>JAWKKG010000001.1:0-1559 GCA_041393395.1 bacterium
GCCCACGGCGGTTGGCTCACTGGCGACGGCCGCTACTTCATCGCCACCGACGAGTCCGACGCCGGGCACCTCCACGTCTTCGACCTCACCGATCCGGCTGGCCCGCGCGCGATCGCGCAATGGGAAAACCCGTTCGATCCCGAGGCGAGCGTGCACAACGTGCTGATCGAGGGCGACGTCGCCTACGTCTCCTGGTACACGTCGGGGATCTTCGCGCTCGACGTCCGCGATCCCGCGCGACCGCAGCTCCTGGCGCACTACGACACCTATCCGGGGCGGGGATTTGCGTTCGACGGCGTCTTCGGGATTTATCCGTACCTGCCGTCGGGGAACATCCTGGCCAGCGACATGTCGACCGGATTGTGGATCTTCCGGCATCGCGCCGCGGATGCGCAGCTCACGCTGACGGTGACCGATCGGGAGTCCGGTTTGCCGTTGCGCGACGCGATCGTCCGGAACCTCGCCGGCGAGGCGGGCACGACGGACGCGGACGGCCGGGTGACGATCGAGCTGGCCGAGGGATCCCATATGCTGGAAGTGGAACATCCCGGGCATCTCGCGCGCACGTTGGACCTCACGGTGACGTGGAGACAGATCGTGACGCGGCGGCTCGCGCTCCCGCCGCTGCCGTCGCATCTCGTCGCCCAGCCATCGGTGACCGACGGTCCCACCACGATCCGGTTCGCGCCGTCGGCGACCGTCGAGAGCGATCTGCGCATCCACGATATCGGCGGGCGGACTTTGCGCACTCTCCGGGTGTCGCCGGGCGCCGGCGCGGTGGATTGGGACGGCCGCGATCGCGAAGGTCGGCGCGTCCCGGCCGGAATGTACTGGATCGAGAGCTCGGCGCCGGATCTCGCGCCCGGGCGCGTCCAGGTCGTGCGCTGATCCCGTTCCGGTTGCGGCGCCGATTCCCTTCCCGCGCGGCGCTGATCCCGTTCCGGTTGCGGCGCTGTTCCATCCGGTGCGGATGGCTCGCGACAGCCACGTGAGGTAGACTCCTGGGCAACGTTTCTCCGCCACGGCTTGGGTGGCGGGTGCGTCGGGCCCGCCGGTGACGGCGCGCTCGTGTCGACACCGGTGATGGAGGAGCCCCACTCCCGATGGCCAAAGCGGAAGAACCGCAGCCCGGAACCGCGTCCGCCGGCGCGTCGGGATCCGGTGCGGGTCTCGTCGACGTGCTGCTCGATTCGGCGCGGTCGTTCCTGCAACGCGGGGAGCTCGAGGACGCCGGACGGTGCGTCGTGCACGCGCTGAGCGCGGCTGCACCGGACTCCCCGGAACGCACGCGTGCGCTCGGCCTCTCCGGTCAGATCGCGCGGGTCGCGGGACGCTTCGAGGATGCCGAAGCCGCCTGGAGCGAGGTCCTCGTCATCGAGCGCGGCTCCGGCGAGACGATCCGAGCCGCGGAGACGCTGTGTAATCTGGGCGAGCTCGCGCGGCAGCGCGGACACTATGCGGAGGCGCTCACCGCGATTCGCGAGAGCCTGCAGCTGTCCAGCCGCGAAACTCCCGGAGCCCTCCGCGCGCGCGCGTTGGAGGAGTTCGGCATCCTGCAG
>JAWKKG010000002.1:0-1164823 GCA_041393395.1 bacterium
CCGAGGCCGACAAGGCGCACCCGCTCCGCGACGAGGTGAGCGAGGCCAAGGACGGCCGAGCGAAACCGGTCGCGAACAGGGCTCCCGGGGCCCGGACCGAGACCGACAAAGCGCACCCGCTCCCCGGGGCGGGGACCGAGGTCGACGGAGACTTTCCGAACCCGCGGGCCGCGAATACCTCCCGGTGAATGGGCTCCCCTGAACAGGACCGGCCGACTCTTGCCGATCGTGGCAAGCCGTTGGCTAGGAAAGGATTGCCACGTGGAGAAGCATCAAGGGGGCGGAAAGGTCCACCGATACCCGGAGGGAGAGAGACCGACCCGACGGGCGGAGTGCGTCCGGTGACGCGCGAGGAGCGGAACGTGCTGCTCTTCGTGGCGGCCGGGGTGCTGCTCGGCTCGTGGCCGTGGCCGCGTGCGACCGCTCCGCCGATGGAGGCGGAGGCGGAGAGCGCCGTGGCGGCGGAGGTCGTGCCTCTCTTCCCGATCGACCTGAATCGGGCCACGCCGGAGCTGCTCGAGGAGCTGCCCGGCATCGGCGCCGCGAAGGCGAAGGCCATCGCGGAGCTGCGGGATTCGCGGGGCGGCTTCCGTCGCGTCGAGGAGCTCGCAGACGTGAAGGGGATCGGACCTCGGACCGTGGAACGGCTCCGGGGATTCGTCACGCTCGACACCGTCGGGGCCGGCGGGACACACGGGGAGACGCATCCGAGTGGCGAACGAGAGGCTGGAAGCACTGCTCCTCGAACACGAGGTGCTGAGCAAGGAACAGCTCGAGCAGGCGAAGAAGCAGCAGAAGTCGAGCGGCAATCCGCTGGACACCTGCCTCGTGTCGGTGGGCGCCCTGTCCGAGGGCGATCTGCTGACGGTGCTTTCGCGCATCTACGACATGCCGGCCGTCGACCTCGCGAACTTCGACGTGGACAAGAGCTCGGTCGATCTCCTCCCGGGCGACGTGGCGATGAAGTTCATGGCGATCCCCATCCGCAAGGTGGGCCGCACGCTGACGCTCGCCATGGCCGACCCGCTGAACCTCTACGCGATCGATGACATCAAGTTCATCGTGGGCCTGGAGGTCCAGCCGGTCGTCGCGGCCGAGAGCGCCGTGAAGAAGACGATCGACCGCTTCTACGGCACCGTGAACGCGCTGAACGACATCATGCGCGACATGGAAGACGGCGCCGACGTCGAGGTGGTCGAGGGAGACGAGGACGACGGCGATCTGATGGGCGTCGAGAACGACGCGCCGGTCATCAAGTACGTCAACTCGCTGCTCGCCGAGGCCGTCACGCGGCGCGCCTCCGATATCCACATCGAACCCTTCGAGAAGCACATCCGCGTGCGTCTCCGCCAGGACGGCGTGCTCCACGAGCTGCCGTCGCCGCCGCTGCGCATGAAGAACGCGATCACCTCCCGAATCAAGCTCATGGCCGAGCTCGACATCGCGGAACGTCGCGTGCCGCAGGACGGCCGTATCAAGATCATGATCCAGGGCCGCAAGATCGACCTGCGTGTGAACACGCTGCCGGTGATCTTCGGCGAGAAGATCGTGATGCGTATTCTCGATCAGTCGAACCTGAACGTGAATCTGGAGACGTTCGGCTTCCAGCCCGAAGCGCAGACTCGCTTCCTCAAGGCGATTCAGAATCCGTACGGCATGGTGCTCGTGACCGGTCCGACGGGTTCCGGTAAGACGACCACGCTCTATTCCGCCATCTCGAAGATCAATCTGCCCGACGTCAACATCATGACGGCCGAGGACCCGGTGGAGTACAACCTGCCGGGCATCAACCAGGTCAACGTGAACGACCAGGTGGGGTTGACCTTCGCGGCGGCGCTCAAGGCGTTCCTCCGCCAGGATCCGAACATCGTGATGGTCGGTGAGATCCGGGATCTCGACACGGGCGCGATCGCCGTGAAGGCGGCGCTCACCGGTCACCTCGTGCTCTCCACGCTGCACACGAACGACGCGCCGTCGTCCATCGATCGACTCATCGACATGGGCGTCGCGCCGTTCCTGGTGTCGTCCTCGGTGAACTGCATCGTGGCGCAGCGGCTCCTGCGACGGGTGTGCGCGAACTGCCGCGAGGAGTTCACGCCGCACGAGGAGCTGCTCCGCGAACTGCAGCTCGACACGGAGCGGCTCAAGGACGCGACGATCTACAAGGAGAAGGGCTGCTCCGAGTGCCACGGGACGGGCTACAAGGGCCGGACCGGCGTGTACGAGGTGCTGCAGATGTCGGGAACGTTGAAGCGCATGATCCTGGAGCGCGCGTCGACAGCGGATGTGAAACGGGTGGCAATCGAGGAGGGCATGTTGACCCTCCGCATGGACGGACTCCGCAAGATGCTTCTCGGCGACACCACGCCGGCGGAAGTGCTGCGGGAGACGGCGGCCGACTAGGCCAAGGAGTAGGTCATGGTCTCGTTGCGGGCTCTGCTCGAAGAGATGGTCAAGACGAAGGCGTCCGACCTCCACGTGACGGCCGGCGTGCCGGCGCAGTTGCGGGTGGACGGCATGCTGGTGGCATCCAAGCTCAGCGGGGTGCTGACGCCGGACGTCACGCAGCGGCTCGCCTACAGCGCGCTCAGCGACGAGCAGAAGAAGCGCTTCGAGAACGACAACGAGCTCGACTTCTCGTTCGGCGTCAAGGGGCTGGCCCGCTTCCGTGGCAACGTGTTCGTGCAGCGCGGCGTGACCACCATGGTGGTCCGGCTCATCCCGTTCGAGGTCGCGCCGTTCGAGACGCTGGGACTGCCGGCGTCCGTGGCGAAGTTCGCGGACCTGCCGCGCGGCCTGGTGCTCGTGACGGGTCCGACCGGTTCCGGCAAGTCGACCACGCTGGCCTCGCTCATCGACCGCATCAACGTCGATCGTTCGGTGCACATCGTGACGATCGAGGACCCGATCGAGTTCATGCACACCCACAAGCGCGCCATCGTGAACCAGCGCGAGGTGGGCGCAGACACGAACTCCTTCCACGAGGCCCTGCGGCACGTGTTGCGACAGGATCCGGACGTGATCCTGCTCGGCGAGATGCGCGACCGGGAGACGATGGAGACCGCGCTCTCCATCGCCGAAACCGGTCACCTCGCGTTCGCCACTCTGCACACGAACTCGGCGGTGGAGTCGATCACGCGCATCGTGGACACGTTCCCGGCGAACCAGCACAGCCAGGTCTACTCCCAGCTCGCGTTCGTGTTGCGCGGGGTGGTGACGCAGGCCCTGATGCCGCGGATCTCTGGATCTGGGCGCGCGCTCGCGGCCGAGGTGATGACCTGCACGCCCGCCGTCGCGGCGCTGGTTCGCGAGGGCAAGGTCCACCAGCTCTACAGCCTGATCCAGGCCGGAACGAAACACGGCATGTGCACGATGAACCAGTCGCTCGTGAACCTGGTGAATCGGAGGGAGGTCTCCTACGAGGACGCGCTCGCCCGGAGCTCGGACCCGAAGGAGCTCGAGGGCATGGTCGGCCGGGCCATGGCCGTCGCCTGATAGGAGGGTGCGAATCTCATGACCACGTACCAATGGAAAGGGCGGACGGCGGCGGGCGAGAACGTGGCCGGCGAGCTCACGGTGCAGAGCCGCGGCGAGCTCATGGCCCAGCTCCGCAAGAAGCGGATCGTCGTCACGTCCGTCAAGCCGAAGCCGAAGGAGATCAGCCTCAAGCTGCCGTTCGGCGACAAGATCGGCACGAAGGATCTCGCGATCTTCACGCGGCAGTTCGCCACGATGATCAACGCGGGTCTGCCGCTCGTGCAGTGCCTGGACATCCTGTCCCGGCAGCTCGAGAAGCAGATCTTCCGCGAGGTCACCAAGAAGGTGATGACGGACATCGAGGGCGGCTCGACGCTGTACGAGTCGTTCAAGAAGCATCCGAAGGCGTTCGACGAGCTCTACGTGAACATGGTGAACGCCGGTGAGGCGGGCGGTATCCTCGATATCATCCTGCTGCGTCTCGCGGAGTACATCGAGAAGATCGAGGCTCTGAAGCGCAAGGTGAAGGGCGCGATGATGTACCCGGCGGTGGTGTTCACCGTGGCCATCGGCGCCACGCTGTTCATGCTGATGTTCATCATCCCGACGTTCGCGAAGATGTTCTCGGACTTCGGCGCGGCGCTGCCGTTGCCGACCCAGATCGTGCTCGGCGCGTCGAACCTGATCCGCGGCTACTGGTGGCTCGGCGGCGCGATCACGATCGCGTCCGTGTTCGGCATCAAGAAGTACTACCAGACCGACAAGGGTCAGCACCGGATCGACGCCCTGATGCTGAAGATGCCCGTGCTCGGAGACGTGCTCCGGAAGGGCTCCGTCGCCCGGTTCACGCGGACGCTCGGCACCCTCGTGTCGTCCGGTGTTCCGATTCTCGACGGTCTCGAGATCACCGCGAAGACCGCCGGCAACGTGATCGTGAAGGACGCGATCATGCAGGCCCGCGCGTCGATCCGCGAAGGCGACACGATCTCGAACCCGCTCCGGCAGTCCGGCGTGTTCCCGCCCATGGTGGTCCAGATGATCACCGTGGGCGAGGAGACCGGCGCCCTGGACGAGATGCTCACGAAGATCGCCGACTTCTACGACGACGAGGTCGATTCGGCGGTCGAGGCCCTGACGTCCGTGATCGAGCCGATCATGATCGTGTTCATGGGCGCGATCGTCGGTGGCATGGTGGTGGCGATGTACCTGCCGATCTTCCGGATGGTCAACGTCATCGCCGGCTAGCGGAGGCTTCATGCGGGGGACCGGAGGCATTCGCGGCCTGATCCCGGTCCGCCTGCTCGTGATCCTGGGGCTGGGCGCGCTCCTGTGGGGCGCCGCCCGCTCCGGGGCGCTCGAGCTGGAGCCGGGGCCGCTCGTGGGCGTCCTGGCGGCTCTGTGGCTCCTCACGCTGCTCACCTGGGGCGGCGTCAAGCTCGGCATCTCGATGCCGTTGCTCCTCGGCAGTCAGCTCGCGCTCGACCTCGTGCTCGCGACGTTGCTCGTGGGCGCCACCGGGGGCGTGGGCAGCCCGCTCGTCTTCCTGTACCTCGCCACGGTGGTCATGGCCGGCCTGTTCTTCGGCCGGCGCGCGGCGGTCTGGGCCGCGATCGGTGCGATTCTCGGGTGGGCCGGGATCGCGTTCCTGGTGGGCGACGGCGCGACGTTGCCGGTCGAGCGCGCCTGGTGGCTCGTGTCGATCCACGCGGGCGCGTTCGTCCTGCTGGCCCTGCTCTCCGGTGCGCTCGCGGAAGGGGCGCGGCGCAGCCAGGAGGAGGCGGACACCGCGAACGAGGAGCTCGCGCGGGTTCAGACCTCCACCGAGCGGATGCTCGAGCACGTGCCCACCGGCATCCTCACGATCGGCAACGACGGCCGGCTCCTCCGGGCGAACCACGCCGCGCGCAAGCTGCTCGGAGTGGCGGACCACGAGGAAGTCGTGGGGCAGGACGCGGGCGGTTTCCTGGACAAGCTTTCGCCGCGCCTGCTGGAAGGGCTCGAGGCCACGCTGCTCACCCGGCGCTGGGCCGTGCGCGAGGAGATCGTGGTGCCGGCGGAGGGGGGCGAGCGCTTCCTCGGCGTGGCGTTCACGCCGCTCGGCGAGGGCGAGGACGACCTGGACGGCGTGATCGTGACGCTCACCGACCTCTCGCACGCGCGCCGGATGGAGGACCAGATGTGGCGCGCCGAGCAGCTCGCCCGGCTCGGCGAGCTCGCGGCCGGCGCCGCGCACGAGATCCGCAATCCGCTCGCGTCGATCTCGGGCGCGGTCCAGATGCTGCGCGAGATCGCCGCCGACGGCGACGAGGCGGAGCTGCTCGAGCTCATCGTGCGCGAGTCGGACCGCCTCAACCGCATCATCGACGGCATGCTGGACTACACCCGCGACCACTCCGGCACGCGCGCCGTGCACGACGTGTCCCTGACCGCCCGTGAGGTGGTGCGCCTGGCCCAGCACGACCGGTCGCTCACGATGGGCAAGACGATCCTCGTGGAGTTCCCGGAAGACCAGCGTTTCCTGGCGGAGGCGGAAGAAGGCGGAATGAAGCAAGTCTTCCTCAACCTCGTGCGGAACGCGCTGCAGGCGATGGGAGTCGGAGGGATTCTCCGGATCTCGGGACAGGTCGCGGATGATCGCATCTACGTGGTGTTCCGTGACACGGGCGCGGGCATTCCGGCCCACGAGCTGGAGAGACCTGTTCAAGCCGTTTCCACCACGAAGAAGGGCGGCTGCCGGGCTCGAGCCTGAGTCGCGAACCGGATCGTGGAAGAAACGGCGGCGTGATCCGCGTGCGCAGCACGCCCGGCGTGGGAACCGCGTTCACGGTCGAACTTCCCGCCGCCGGGGGGTCATCCGACGGGCGCGCCGAGCCGAAGAGGGAAGAAGCGGGAACCCCACCCATCGAAACGGAAGTCGCATGAGTGATCGACGCATCTTGATCGTGGACGACGAGCCGGGGCTGCGCAAGGTCCTGGAGATCCTCCTCAAGCGCGAAGGGTACGAGGTCGTCGGCGCCTCCAGTGGATCCGAGGCCCTCGAGCTCTTCGATCACGACACGTTCCACGCGGTCATCTCCGACATCAAGATGCCGGGGATGTCGGGGATCGAGCTCCTGAAGGCGATCCGCGCGAAGGACCCGGGCGTGCCGGTCATCATCATGACGGCGTACGCGTCGCTCGACACCGCGATCGAGGCCGTGAACCAGGGCGCCTTCCACTACTTCGTGAAGCAGGCGCGGAACGAGGAGATCAAGCTCGTCGTGCGGCGCGCGCTCGAGATGACCCAGCTCAAGCACGAGAACCGCTACCTGAAGCACGAGCTGAAGCGCACGCTCGAGACGCGCGCGATCATCGGCGAGAGCGCCAGCATCCAGCAGGTGTTCGAGGTCGTGGACAAGGTCGCGAAGTCGGACTCCACGGTGCTGCTCTGCGGGGAGAGCGGCACGGGCAAGGAGCTCTTCGCGCGCATGATCCACTCGGAGTCCAAGCGCACGAGCGGACCGTTCGTGTCGATCAACTGCGGCGCCCTGCCCGAGAACCTGCTCGAGTCGGAGTTGTTCGGCCACGTGAAGGGCAGCTTCACGGGCGCGATCCGCGACAAGGAAGGTCTGTTCACGGTGGCGCGGGGCGGCACGTTCTTCCTGGACGAGGTGGGCGAGACGAGCCTCGCGATCCAGGTGAAGCTGCTGCGCGTGCTCCAGGAGCGCGAGATCATCCCCGTGGGCGGTCAGAAGCCGCTGAAGGTCGACGTGCGGGTCGTGGCGGCCACGAACGCGGACCTGGAGACGGAGGTCGACCGCGGAACGTTCCGGGCGGACCTGTTCTATCGCTTGAACGTGATTCCGATCACGCTGCCGCCGCTGCGCGAGCGGAAGGACGACATCCCCCTCCTGACCCGGCACTTCCTGGACCAGTGCTGCGCCACTTCGGGGCGCTCCGCGATGGACATCTCCTCGGAGGCCCTGGAGGTGCTCCAGCGCTACTCCTGGCCGGGCAACGTCCGCGAGCTCGAGAACGTGATCGAGCGCGGCGTGATCCTGGAGGAGAGCGACTGCCTCACCGTGGAGTCGCTGCCGGACCGGGTGATCAAGGGACGCAGCGGGCGGCCGGGTTCCGGGGAGTACCGCATGCCGGTCGACCTGGACCAGGCGCAGGGAACGCTGGAGGACGTCGAGCGCGACTACATGATGCGCGTGCTCGAGGTCACGAACTGGCAGAAGAAGAAGGCGTCCGAGATCCTCGGGATCAACTCCTCCACGCTGTACCGGAAGATCCAGCGCTACGGCCTCGAGCCGGCGCCGGACGGCGTGCGCGCGCCCGACTCGATGGAGTAGCCGGGGCACGATCTGCCTCGTTCCGCGCTTCGATCCTCTCCGTCCGAACCTCGCGTGGTCGCGTCGAGGCTCGCGTCGCTCCGAGCGACTTCGCGCGCGATGCCAAGCGTTCTCAAACTTGACGAGAGAACAGGACATCGCGCGACAACTCGCCGAGAAACGTCGTGGGAGTGCCTCGAAAGTGCGAATCGAGCCGTTTCGCCTCTCACGTTCCGGGTCCTGTTCGCCGATCAAACCGGACGGAGGGGCAGCGCCTCCCCGATCGCCAGAGGCCGATCGAGCCGTGCAAAACGCAACGGCCTTGCGAAACGGGAGACCGATTCCTCGCGGGAACCGAGCGACGGCGCGAGTGCGAAAGGTGCTAGCGACTCGGTTTTTCAATCACTTGGGCGGATGGGCGGCGGAACCGGGAAGTTGGCACGCCCCATGCGATGAGGCGGGATGCACGCGCAGACCGCGTCAGCAGGGATCCACCAGAAGGAGGAGCTTCATAATGCTTCGCTCGAACAAGGGCTTCACTCTGATTGAGCTCATGATCGTGGTCGTCATCATCGGTATTCTCGCCGCGATCGCGATTCCGAACTTCATGGGCATGACCAACCGCGCCAAGGTGGCGCAGGTCAAGTCCACCATGCACACCGTGCAGGTGACGGTCGAAGACTTCGCCACCCGCAACAACGGCGTGTATCCGACCGACGGCACCACCACGACGGCGGACGGCGCTCTGACCTTCGCGGCGCTCCTTCCGGGCGCGGCGATGCCGAACAACCCGTTCACGAACGCTGCCACGACGCTCGACTTCGGCGTCGCTTTCGGAACGGCGCCGGTGACTGACGGTGCCGGTGGCGTGGCGCTCAACCTGGTTCCGAACGGTGGCGGTGTCGTCGATGCGTACGACATCACCGGCGAGGACGATGCGGGCCAGATCCTGTCGCTGATTCTCACGAACCAGTAAGACCTTGCCTAGGGTCTGAGACGCGACGGGGGAGCGGGCGACCGCTCCCCCGATCGCTTGTGGACCTCGCTACTTCATGAGCACCACTCGTGCCGCTCCGGATCCGTCGGGGGATTCGACCCGTACGAAGTAGACGCCGCTGCCGACTCCGCGCGTGTCCCACAAGATCTCGCTCGAACGCGAATCGAGCGGACCGTCGCGGAGTATCGCGACGACTCTTCCCCTGACATCATAGACACTGATCTGCGCCGAAGACGAACGCGGAAGATCGAACAGCACGCGGACTGACGCGCTTGAAGGATTCGGGACCGCTCGAACTTCGAGGGGCGAGTCCGATGGGAGGGGGAGTGGAGCACCGGTGTCGGTATCCGGCACCCACTTCGCGATGTCAGCGGACGAGAGGCCGTCGACCGAGCCGAACGCTCCGACCAGATAGACCACCCCTCCGTCTCTTGCGAGGCCGAAGCCACGTTCCGTGCCGGAGGATGTGATCCCCGTGAGATCACCGAGTGCAGCCCAAGAGACTCCGTCCCAGCGAGCCACCTCGGCACCGGTACCCGCAAGTGAGCCGGACAAGGGGAGGACCGCGACGAGCGACGGTACTCCCCCTTGCTGCTGGACTGCGATCACATCGTCTACTCCGGCGGTCGCGACGCAGTTGAAGCTTTCCCAGTCGGTTCCGTTCCATGCGGCGAGGCCTTGATTGAAGACGCTGCCCGCACGATCGAACTTGCCACCGACGATCAATCGACCGTCCCAGACCGTCATGGCCTTCACGTTCGCTCCGCTCGCAGTCCCAGCGGCAGAGATCCCCTCATCGCCGTGCGAGTCGATGAGGGGGAGCCACTCCTCTCCGGTCGGGTCCCACCTTGCCAAGTTCGAGACTTCGTTGCTCCCGGACGAGTCGAAATCCCCTGCCGCAAACAGTTCACCGGAATAGACGGCGAGGGCTCGCACTGTAGCATTCCCTGTGGCGCGCTTGAAGCCGGCTCCCAGGTGCTCCCAGCTTCCGGTTTCGGTCCAGCTGACGATCCCCCCCAGAGCGGTCAGGGTGTCTCCCGAGATTGTCTGGAACGAACCACCGACAATCAACTTCCCGCTGTAGTCCGCCAGGGCCTGGACCGGTGCATTTGGACCCGAGCTGGATCCCTCAAGGCCTTCCCATTGGCCGCCGACGAATCGAGCGAGATTCGAGGGAAGGTTGAACACGCCACCCGCCACGACGACTCCACTGAACTCCAGCAGGGCCAGTACGCGGTGGCTCGTGTTCGAGCCGAGCCCGGCTCCCATCGGGAACCATGTGCCGCCCGTCGTCTGGGCGACCCGATTCGCGGAGACTCCGCCGATGCTGGTGAAGCGACCCGCCGCGACCACCGTACTGGCGGTTACGAGGGCGGCGTGCACTCGGTTGTTTGCGCCTCCGCTCCCCACGGTCGCCCAGTCACCGTTCCAATCCGCTGGGGCGTCGGCAGAGGTGCAACCGAAGCTCACGCCAGAGGATGGAGGGCAAATGGCCACACCGGAAGAGGTCCGGGAGGTGAAGCCGTAGATCGCGAAGTCCGTGACTTCCTGAGGCTCAGGCTCGCACGTAACGAGTGAGAGGGTCCCCGGAAACGCCGTGATGGTCGGTTCGAGCGTCCAGTCAGATCCCGCGGCGTCCGGCTGCCAGAGCGTCCATACGCCCAACAGCATCGGATACGCGGTGATCTCCTCGCAATTGAACGCGAGCGCAATCTCGTCGCCCGACGCGCCATTGATCCCGAGCCGGGGAGAGAACCCCAGGACGGTCCCGTTCGAGCCGACCAAGCGGCCGGTCACGACGTTTACACCTTCGAAGTCGGCCGCGGACGCACAGGAGATCCACAGAAACAGGGAATCGACGCCCGAGCCGGCAGACGGGGGTGCGTATCGGGCGTCCGGGGTTTCTGCGCTGGCGGAGAGTCGGAGTTCGAAACCTGCACGTGCCGTCGCCGAGAGCGCGAGGACCAAGCCCACCGCAATCCACAGAGAAATGCGCATGACGCGCCTCCTGAACTATGGGATTGGGGCAGGGCTGAAACATATCGTGCGGCGAAAGTGGGAGTCAATACCCCATCGCGTGGCACCCGAGGCGTGCTGTCCGCCGTCCTTCTCGTCAGGCCTCACCTCTCGTCACCACGGAACCCTAAGATCCTGCCGTCCGGCAGCCGAAAACCCCGAGAGACGGATTCCGCCCGCCCGGTCCGGCCGGGTGATGGCACGCTCATCGGAGGTTCTCGCTCATGGCAGCGCCGCTCATCGACGTCCGGGGGATCACCAAGGTGTTCCGGTCGGACCTCCTCAAGCGACCGAAGGAGGCTCTCCGCGGAGTCGACCTCACGGTCCACGAGGGCGAGATCTTCGGTTTTCTCGGACCGAACGGCGCCGGGAAGACCACCACGATCAAGATCCTGCTCGGCCTCATCCGGCCGACGTCCGGCTCGGGCACGTTGCTGGGGCAGCCGTTCGGCAGCGTGGAGGCGCGCCGCGACCTCGGGTTCCTGCCGGACTCGCCGAACTTCTACCGGTACCTCTCCGCGCGCGAGCTGCTGCGGTTCTTCGGTCGCCTGCACGACCTCGCGGCGACGGACCTGTCGCGCCGGGTCGACGAGGTGCTCGACCGCGTGGGTCTCGCCGAGGACGCGCGCGAGCGCCAGCTCCGCACCTACTCGCGCGGCATGCTGCAGCGCGTGGGCATCGCCGCCGCGATCCTGCACCGTCCGCGTCTCGTGATCCTGGACGAGCCGATGAACGGCCTCGATCCGCTCGGGCGGCACGAGTTCCGCGATCTGATCCTCCAGCTCAAGTCCGAGGGGATCACCGTGTTCCTGTCCTCGCACGTGCTCGCGGACATCGAGTCGACCGCCGACCGGGTGGCGATCCTGAACGAGGGCAGGGTGGTACGGACCGCCTCCCTGAGCGAGATCCTCGCGACGGAGGAGCGATCGTACGAGATCGCGTTCGAGGTGGAGGCCATGGCCCTCGCCTCGTTCGCGCAGCAGCTCTCCTCGCTGAAGCCGGGCGCGCGCGGCTGGATCGCGAACGCCCGCGAGATGGACGAGGCGAACCGCGTGGTGAGGACGATCCTCGAGTCCGGCGGCAAGCTGTTCGCGTACCACCCGAGGCGTCTCTCGCTGGAGGACGTGTTCGTCCAGCACGTCGCCGCATCCCGGGAGACGAAGGCTCCCGCCGTCGCGACGAAGACGGCGCCGCCCGCCGCGGTGGAGGTGCACGAGCGCTCCGCGCAGGCCTCGAAGCGTTCCGAAAGCGGGGTGCATTCGTGATCCACACCTGGCTGCTCGCTCAGAACACGTTCCGGGAATCGCTGCGCGACCGACTGCTCAGCACATTGATGTTCTTCGGCGGGATCTTCGTGTGCGCTTCCGTCGTGGTGGCTCCGCTCACGCTTGGACAGCAGGACCGGATCATCCGGGACCTCGGCCTCTCCTCCGTGGCGATCTTCACGATCCTGATGATCGTGATGGTGGGCACGGGCATGGTCTACCGGGAGATCGAGCGCAAGACGATCCACACGATCCTCACCCAGCCCGTGGGGCGGCCGAGCTTCATCCTCGGCAAGTTCCTCGGCCTGTACGGCACGGTGCTCGTGGCGATCGCCACGCTCTCGGCGTTCTGGCTCGGCGTGGTCGGCCTGTTCGGCGGTGGCCTGCACCTCTACCTGTTCGAGGCGATCGCGATGGTCGCGATGGAGGCGGCGATCGTGACCGCGGTCGCGATCTTCTTCTCGTCGATCGCTTCGCCGCTGCTGTCCGCCGTGTTCACGTTCCTGGTGTGGATCTCGGGACACCTGGCGCACGACCTCAAGATGCTCACGGCCCGGGCGGAGAATCCGATCCTCGACTTCGTGGTCGAGGGGCTCTATCTCGTGCTCCCGTCGCTCCACCATTTCCACGTCCGGAACAACATCCTCTCGGGAGCGAACCTGAGTCAGGATCAGATGCTGTGGGGCTTCGCGTACTGCTGCCTGTACTGCATCGCGGTGCTGATCCTGACCGTGCTGGCGTTCGCGCGGCGGGACTTCGAATGATCCGTCGCCTCCTGCTGATCACGGCGGCGCTGACGACCCTCACCGGGTCGTACTTCGCGGGCGCCCGGGCCGACGCCGGCAAGAACGCGTCGCGGGATCCGAACGACCTGATGTATCTCCCGGAGGGGGAGGTGCTGAAGACTCTGAGTCTCGGCCACACGAACCTGATGGCCGACCTCGTGTGGTTCCATGCGATCCAGTACTACGGCGAGCAGCGTCTCAGCACGCAGAACTACGATCAGACCGAGCGTCTGTTCCAGGTGATCTACACGCTCGACCCGACGTTCGTGGATGCCACGCGCTTCGGCGCGCTGATCCTCTCGCAGGACGCCGGCAATCCGGAAGCCGCGTTGCGTCTGCTGGAGAGAGCGGAGCACGAGGATCCGTCGCGGTGGGAGTATCCCTTCGACCGCGGCTTCATCCATCAGACGATCACGCGCGACATGAACGCCGCCGGCGACGCCTACCGTCGCGCCGCGTCGCTGCCGGATGCTCCGGACCTCGCGATCCGTCTCGCGGGCATCTCGTTCGCGAAGCTCGGCGACCGGGACACCGCACGCGAGATCTGGCGCTCGATCCTGCAGGACTCGGACATCGACTTCCTGTCGTCGCTGGCCGAACGGAACCTGAAGAACCTCGATCTGGACGAGTTCGAGGAGCGGCTGACCGAGGCGGTGCACACGTACCGCGACCGCACGGGGACGACGCCCACGAGCCTCGCGGAACTCCTGGCCGTCGGCATCCTGGACACGGTCCCGGCCGAGCCGTGGGGCGGACGCTGGCTCTGGGTTCCCGAGAACGACGAGGTCCTGTCCACGACCACCATCGACCGCCGCATGGCGACGGTGCGCAGCTACTTCGCCGGTCTCGCCGCGAACTACCGCCACAAGACGGGAGAGTGGCCGGACTCGCTCGGGGTGCTCGTGGACGAGGGCTTCTCCGAGAACCCGCCCTGGAGTCCGTGCGGACTCACGCTCGGCTGGAACCGCAGGAACGGTGACGTGATCTGGTCGCCGCCGTGGCCGCCGGTGGAGGACTCCACGCAGGGCGCATCGGAACAGGAGGCCTCATGAATCCGGAAATGGTCGACTGCTTCCATCATCCGATCTTCGTCGGCGTGCTCGGCGCATTCATCGGCAGCTTCCTGAACGTGGTGATCCATCGCGTTCCGCTCAAGCGCTCGATCGTCCATCCGGGATCCGCGTGCCCGAAGTGCGGCCACCCGGTGCGACCCTGGGACAACATCCCCGTGCTCTCGTGGCTCCTGCTCCGCGGGCGCTGTCGGGACTGCAAGACCCCGATCCCGCCGCGGTATCCGCTGGTGGAGGCGCTGACCGGACTCCTGTTCGCGGGGACGGCGATGCTCGTCACGGATCCGCTCGCGCTCGGGTTCGCGCTCGCGTTCGTGGCCGCGATGGTCGTGGTCACGTTCATCGACCTCGACCACATGATCATCCCGGACGTGATCACGTTGCCCGGAACGTTGATCGCGCTCGGCGCGGCGTTCCTCGGCGCCGGCGTGGAGCCGAAGCAGGCGCTGCTCGGCGTGCTCGTGGGCGGCGGCGGTCTGTTCGCCGTGGCGGCGGGCTATCGCGCGGCCACCGGACGCGACGGGCTCGGCGGCGGCGACGTAAAGCTGCTCAGTCTCGTGGGCGCCTTCCTCGGGCCGGTCGGCGCGTTCCTCACGATCATGGTGGGCTCGATCGCGGGGACGCTCTACGCGAGCGTGTTCCTGCTGCGTCGCGGCGCCGGTCGCACGGCGGAGCTCCCGTTCGGGACGTTCCTGGCCCCCGGTGCCGTTCTCGTCTACTTCTTCGGCGCGCAGATCGTCAGGGCCTATCTCGGCCTCTTCCCGTGATGCGGACCAAGACGCCGATCACCACTCCGGCGCCCGACCTCCGCCGCGCGCACTCGCCGCGGACGGAGCCCGCGCGCCCGGGACCGGGGCCGGCGGATCCGCCGCGATCCGCGTGGCTTCCCGTGTTCGGCGTGGCAGCGCTGTTCGCGCTCGTGCTGCTCTCGCTGCATCTCGCAGTGCGGCTCAAGGAGTCCCTCGGTCACGAGCTGGCCGACCGCCTGCGCGCCGCGTCCGGCCTGTCGGCCGAGGTGGTGGCCGAGGCAGGCTCGCGCCCGGTACGCCCCGGCGACCCCACGACGTTGCAGCGCCTCGAGGAGATCCGCCGCGCCACCGCGGTGACCGACATCGTGCTCTACGACGGCGAAGGCGGCCTCGTGGGCGGAGTCTACGAGGGTGAGCTCAATCCGGCCGTCCCTCCGCGCGTGCGCATCGCGGCCGGCGCCACCGGCGACGCCGCCATGCGCGAGCCCGAACGCGACGCCGCGGGCGGCCTGGTCGTGGTGCTCCCGATGGCGTCCGGAGGCTCGATCGGCGCCGTGCTCGTCCGCCTCGACGCGTCGCGCGATCGCGGCCTCGCGGCGGCGGAGTTCCTGCTGACGCTCGCGAAGATCCTCGGCGGCACCGTGGCCGCCGCCGGCGTGCTCATTCTCCTGCGGTGGTCCTCGCGCTCGACCGCGGATTCGCGCGGCGCCCCGGCCAGCACCTCCGACGTGGATCTCGTGCTCGGCACCATGAAAGAAGTGATGAGCACGCTCAAGGACAGCGAGTCCGAGTACCGCGACCGCATGACGGCCGCCGTGCAGGACGCCGCCTGGATCCGGCGCACGAACGACCTCATCCTCGAGTCGATCGGGAGCGGGCTCGTGGCGTTCGATCACGACGGCCGCATCACGATGTTCAACCCGGCGGCCGAGGAGATCTTCGCCACGCCGCGCGGCCGCGCGATCGGGCGCGCCGTGGACTCGGTGTTCCCGGAGGGCACGCCGATGGCGTCGCTCGCGCGGGATCTGCTGGATCGCGAGCGCGCGCGCCGGCGGGTGGAGCTCTCGATGCCGGGCGGCGACGGCGAGCCGCGCTGGCTCGGCATCTCGAGCTCCGTCCTGCGCAACGCGCGGGGTCAGGCGGCCGGTGGCCTGCTGCTCGTCGCCGATCTCACGGAAACACGCCGCCTGCGCGACGCGGCGGAGCTGAAGGATCGCCTGTCCGCGATCGGGGAGATGTCCGCGGGGATCGCCCACGAGATCAAGAACGCGCTCCACTCGCTGCTCGGCTACGCGAACTTGCTGCGCGACGACCACGCCGGGAAGGAACCGCCGCTCGCGGTCGCGGGGATCCTCGAGGAGGTCGGTTCGATCGAGGCGCTCGTGAAGGGCGTCCTCGAGTTCGGCAAGCCGGCGCAGCTCGCGAAGGAAACGGTCGACCTCGCCGTGTTGCTGCGCCAGGTGGCCGAAGCGGTGCGGGGCCCGGCCGAGGAGGCCGGCGTGTCGGTGGCCCTGGAGATCGACGAGGTCCCCGCGATCACCGCCGACGCCGAGGCATTGCGTCGCGCATTCCTGAACCTCGCCCTGAACGCCGTGCAGGCGATGGAGGTCGAGGGCGGATCCCTCACGCTCGCCGCACGTTCGGCCGACTCCACGGAGGAAGGCGACGATCTCGGCGGGAGTGTCCGCGTCTCCGTCCGCGATACGGGCCCCGGGATTCCCGAGGGCGAGCGGCGCAAGGTCTTCACGCCGTTCTGGACGACGAAGCGCGACGGTCACGGCCTCGGACTGGCGCTCGTGCACAAGACGGTCACCGATCACGGGGGCCGGATCCAGCTGCACAGCCGCGCGGGGGTCGGCACCGAGTTCGTGGTGACCCTGCCGGCGGGAGAGCTCGCATGAGCCGCATCGTTCTCGTGGAGGACCGGGCGAGCACCCGGAAGATGGTCGCGGAGACGCTGAAGCGTCGCGGCTTCGACGTGGTCTCGGCGGGGACGGTTGCCGCCGGCAAGGACCTCCTGCGCGAGGAGACGCCGGCCGACTTCCTGCTCACGGATCTCCAGCTTCCCGACGGCTCCGGCCTCGATCTCCTGGACTTCGCGCTCGAGCGCGACGCGTTGCTCCCCGTGATCGTGATGTCCGCGTTCGGGACGATCGAGATCGCGCTGGAGGCGGTCAAGCGCGGCGCCTACGACTTCGTTCCGAAGCCGTTCGACACGAATCGACTCGTGGAGCTGGTCTCGCTCGCCGTGACGCGACGTTCCCGGGCCGCGGACGCCTCCGCGGAGTGGAAGATCGACAGCGAGACGGCGAGCGGGATCGTGGGCACGAGCGAGGCGACGGAGGCGGCAGTCCGCAAGGCGCGCCGCGTTGCGCCCTCGGATGCCACGGTGCTGCTGCTCGGGGAGAGCGGCACGGGCAAGGAGCTGTACGCGCGCGCGATCCACGAGTGGAGCGGGCGCAAGGACGGCTCGCTCGTGGTGGTGAACTGCGCGGCGATTCCCGGCGAGCTGATGGAGGCGGAGTTCTTCGGCTCGGAGCGGGGTGCCTTCACCGGAGCGGTGGCGCGCAAGCTCGGCAAGGTCGAAGTCGCCTCCGGCGGCACGCTGTTCCTGGACGAGATCGGGGAACTGCCCTCCGGCCTGCAGGCAAAGCTCCTGCGCGTGCTGCAGGAGCGGACGTTCATGCGCGTGGGTGGCACGGAAGAAGTCCGCGCCGACATCCGCGTGATCGCGGCCACGAACCGGGACCTCCGCCGTCAGGTGGAGGAGGGACGCTTCCGCGACGACCTGTACTACCGGCTCGCGGTGTTCCCCATCCGCATTCCCTCGCTCGGCGAGCGGCGCGAGGACATCCCGCTGCTCGCGCGTCGTTTCGTGCAGGAGGAGGCGGCGAAACAGGGACGGGCGCTGACCCTGACGGCGGATGCGGAGGCGCGTCTCGGCGAGGCGGCGTGGCCCGGGAACGTGCGCCAGCTCCGCAACGTCGTGGAGCGCGCCGTGATCCTCGCGGACGCCGACGAGATCGACGCGAGCTGCTTCGACGATCTGGAGCCGGCGGAACCGGCGCCCGCGGGCGTGGGCGACGAGCCCCGCGCGGCGAAGTCCGGTGAGGACGGCCGAACGCTTCTCGAGATCGGCCGCGACGCGCAGCGACGCGCGGAGTCGCGCGCGATTCTCGAGGCGCTCGAGGCGACGGGCGGCAATCGCACCGAGGCCGCACGTCGACTCGGCATCTCCTACAAGACGCTGTGGGCGAAGTGCAAGGAGTACGAACTGGGGGAGGAGGCGAAGGGATGAAGCAACCGAGACTCGACATCATGACGTTCCTGCTCCTCGCGGGAACGTCCGTCGCCGGGGCCCAGGCGATCTCGGACGTGCCGGTGCCGGTGGCGGCGAAGGCACGGACGGACTGGGTGCTGGACCACCTCGAGGCGCCCGAGGAGATCGCGCTCGGCACGATCGCGGTCAACGTGTGGGCGCGGATGCTCCCGCGCGGGCTCGCGGCCCCGCTCGTGTCCGCGACGCTCGTGCTCGAGGACGGCGACCCACCGCAACGTATCCCGATGCGACGCGTGGAGGAGGGTGCCACGCAGTTCGTCGCCACGCTCGACACGTACGCCTGGGTCGAGGACGCGGCGCACTCGTTCTCGGTGGTCGTGACGGCGGAGGACGGTGAGGCCAAGGTGGGCCGCGGGACGATCCGCGCGAAGCCGCGCATCGACGCCCGGGACCTGCTCGTGCTCGACGCGAACGGGTTCGCGCACACGTGGATCGGGAGCGGCGCCGGCGGCTTCACCCCCTCGGGCGAGGTCGACGCCGGCCTCGCGAGCGCGTGCCCGTGGATCGGCGACGTCGATGGGGATGGCCGCCCCGACGCGCTCGTCCCCACCCGGACCGGTGTCCTGCAAGTCCTGCACAACCGGGGCAACGGAACGCTGAATCTGTCCGCGTCGCACCGGTTCGGCCGCGCGGTGGAGGCCGCGATCGGTGACGTGGACGGCGACGGCAAGCCCGATCTCGTGACGGTCTCCGCGGATCGCTCGCTCGAGATCCGCGCGCCGTTCGACGCGGAACCGATCTTCCAGTCGCTGACGCTCGCGCCGGAACGCCTCGCGCTCGTGGATCTCGACGGCGACGGCGCGGACGAGATCGCGATCGGCTTGCTGGGTTTTGCGGATTCCGACGTGGAGATCTGGAGCCGCGAAGACGGTGCGGAACGTCGCTTCGGGGCACGAAAGCGCCTGCCTCCGCCCGGAAACGCGCGCGGAAGGCTGGTCGCGCTTCGCGGGATCCCGGGCGAGAACGGGGCTCCGGGCCGTCTCGTGGTGGCCGCCGAGCTCGACGGGGAAGGAACGCTTGAGTCCTGGGGAGGCGCTGCCGATACGGAATCCGGAATGTCCTTCCGGGCGGTCCGGCTGCCCGGGGAGCCGATCGGGGTTCTCCCTGGTCGATTCTCGTCGGCGAAAGATGGGCTCGCGTCGCTCGTGCTCGTCGCCGATGGGAGAAGGGTGGCGTTGATCGAGGTCCGCGAAACCGGGGAAGTGCTCCGGCGCGGAACTCTCGAGAAAGCGCCGGAAGTTCTCGGAGCGATCGATCTCGATGGCGACGGGGACGACGACCTGGTGACGGGTGGGGAGGACCTGAGGCTCTGGATCAACGTCCGGGGCGATCAGTTCCGGGAGGCAGGGGAATCGCCCTACCTCACGGACGCGCCGATCGTGGCGATCGCTTCCGGGAGTCTCGACGAACGGCAACAGCCCGAGCCGGCTCGGAATCGGCCGCGAGCGACGAAGGAGTAGGACAGCATGTTCAAATTCGGTCGGGGATCGAAAAGAGTGGTCGGCCTCGACATCGGGTCGAGCTCGGTCAAGGTCGTCGAGTTCGATCACTCGGGGGAACGGCCCGTCCTGGTCAAGTTCGGTCGCTGCGGTCTGCTTCCGGAAGCCATCGTGGACGGCGAGATCATGGACCGCGACGTGGTGGTGGATACCATCGCGGAGCTCATGGAAGTGAATGGCATCGCTTCCAAGGAAGTGGTGACCGCGGTCAGCGGTCGCGCCGTCATCGTGAAGAAGATCCAGATGACCTCGATGACGGACGAGGAGGCGCGCGAGGCGATCCGCTGGGAAGCCGAGCAGCACATCCCGTTCGACATCGACGACGTGTCGCTGGACTTCCAGATCCTGAACCGCGACGCGGACCCGGAGAAGATGGACGTGCTCCTGGTCGCCGCGAAGAAGGAGATGCTGGAGGCCCGGGCGGACCTGATTCGCGCGGCCGGCCTCACCCCGGCCATCATCGACATCGACTCGTTCGCGGTCCAGAACGCGTTCGAGCACAACTACGAGATGCCCGAGGGCGCCGTGACGCTGCTGCTGAACGTGGGCTGCTTCGTCACGAACGTGAACATCGTGAAGGACGGCGTGCCGTACTTCACCCGCGACCTCTCGTTCGCGGGCAACGCGATCCTCGAGGCGGTGCAGAAGGACCTCGGCGTGGACTACGACGAGGCCAACGAGATTCTCGAATCGCCGGACGACGATCGCCGCGACGACCTGACCTCCATCGTGGGGCTGGTCGGCGAGGAGCTCGCGGTCGGCATCGAGAAGTCCCTGTCGTACCTGCGGGCGGCGGGCGAGGCGGACCGGATCGATCGGATCGTCCTCTCCGGCGGCAGCTCGTACGCGCCGGGACTACGCGAGTCGATCGAGAAGCGGCAGGGGTCGCCGGTCGAGATCGCGAATCCGTTCAAGAACGTGAGCTACGACGACGCGGCCTTCGGCGACAGCGATCCGGAGAATCTCGGACCGCAGTACATGGTGGCGGCGGGTCTGGCTCTGCGCGCGGGAGGTCAGTGACATGATTCGCATCAACCTTCTGCCGCAGGACGCGCGGAAGTCCCGCCGCGGAGGCGGCGGAGGCTTCACGCTCGACAAGACCAAGGTCGTACCGCTCGTGGTGCTCGCCCTGGTCCTGACGGCCTGCACGTCGACCCTGATGATCCAGGGTGCCCGCGTCTCCTCGGCGGAGCGTGAGGTGGCGGCGGCGCGGGCGGAGACCGAGCAGTACAAGAAGACCATCGCCCTGATCGACGACATGGTCCGCAAGGAGCAGGAGCTGAACCGTCGGCTCGCGCTCGTGGACACGCTCGACAAGGACCGTTTCAAGACGGTCCGGGTGATGGACGAAGTGGCGCGGCGGGTGCCGCGGTACATGTGGCTGACCTCGCTCAAGAACGTCACGCCGGATCGGGTCGCGATCGACGGCTACGCGTTCTCGAACCTGGTCGTCTCCGATCTGATGTCGAGTCTGGAGAAGTCGGAGATGTTCCGGGAAGTCGAATTGAGCGGGGTGAGGCGGAAGGTCGTCGACGGCCAGAACGCGGTGAATTTCACCGTGACCTCGGGCGTCGATGTCGCCCGCCTCGAACGTGAGAGCGAGTCCTAGGGAGGCCGGCATGGGCAACATCGATTTCAAGGATCAGAACGTCCAGATCGCCGGTCTCGTGATCTTCGTGTCCCTGGTGATCGTGTACGTCTTCTTCTTCAGCGCCATGCTCCCGTTCGGGTTCAAGGCGCGCGGGGAGGAGATCGCGAGGCTGGAGACCGAGTACGAGAAGCTCTCGGCGGATCTCATGAAGGCGAAGCAGACGGCGAGCCGTCTGCCGCAGGTCAAGGCCGAGTACGAGGCCCTGGCCACGAAGTGGGAAGAGGCGAAGACGCTCCTCCCGACCGAGAAGGAGATGGCGGAACTGCTGTCCCAGGTCACGGTCGCGGGTCAGCGCTCGGGAGTCGACTTCCTGAACTTCGAGCCGAAGGCCCCGGTCGCGCGGGAGATCTATCTCGAGAACCCGATCGACGTGAAGGTGCAGGGTGGTTACCACGAGATCGGCCTGTTCCTGGGCCGCATGTCGAACCTCCCGCGCATCGTGAACGTCAAGTCGATCGATCTCAAGAACGTCACGAATCCCGACGACCCGGAGGCCCCGGATCTCGTGGAGGCGAGCATGAGCCTCGCCGCGTACGTGCTGTCCGACGCCGCTTCGCAGGCGCAGGGTGCCCCGGCCACTCCGGCCGGCAAGATTCCCCCCGCGCCCGCTCAGCCGAAGGGAGGTCGCGGTGGTCACTAAGGTGCGAGTTGTCGTCGCCCTGTCGGGCCTCGTGATGATCCTGGCCGGTTGTGGCGACGGCGGGGTCACCGGGTTCACCGGCGGTACGAGCTCCAAGGATAAGCAGCCGATCCCGCCCGCGGTCAACGCGGCGGCGGGAGTCGGGGTGGCGCACGCGGCGACGCCGGACGCCAGCCCGTCGATGGAAGGTCCGGCCGCCACGTCGAAGGCGCCCGAGACGATGGACGTGGACGACGTGGACTCGGAGTCCCCGATCCGTTCCCAGTCCATGCAGTACCGGGCCGACCGGATGCGGGATCCCTTCCTGTCGCTGATCGGCGACTCCGAGGGCTTCGGCGAACTGGTCGATCTCTCGGTCGTGACCCTCGTGGGTGTGGTGCTGGGGGAGAAGCCGTTCGCGGTCGTCGAGAACGCCGAGGGCATCAGCTACGTTCTGCACGAGGGGGATCGCGTGAAGAACGGGCGGGTGGTCGAGATCCGCGAAGAGGGGATCAAGTGCTCGCAAACGGTGCTGGGCTACACGACGACGGTCCAACTCAAGCTCGAGGAGCAGAAGAAGGTCGGGACGACCGGAAAGGGCGGAAAGAATGTCGGTTGATCTGATTCCCCGGAAGGGGCTGGCGCTTGGGCTGGCGATGTTCGCGCTCACGGCGCTCGCCGGGTCGGCGCAGGCCGCCCGGCCGGAAATCGATACGGCCGGCATGGCCGCCATCGACATCGACGTGCAGGGCGCGACGGTGTCCTCGGTCCTCCGGATGTTCTCGGAGTTCTCGGGGCGCAACATCATCGCGGGGCCGGAAGTCAGCGGCAAGATCACGGCGAAGCTGGACGGCGTGCCGTGGCTCGTGGCGCTCGACAACGTGCTCCGCGCGCACGGTTTCGCGTGGGAAGAGACGGCGGACGGCGACATCATCCGCGTGACGACGTCCGAGAAGCTCTCGAACGAGCGTCTGAACGAGGAAGTCGTCGAGCGACGTCGTGAGGAGTTCCTCCCGCTCGAGACCGAGATCATCAAGGTCTCCTACGCCTCGGCGGAGGAGATGCAGGAACCGCTCGAGATCCTGCTGTCCACGCGTGGCAAGATCGAGACCGACGAGCGCACGAACGCGCTCATCGTCACGGACATCGGCACTCGTCTCGGCCGCGTGCGCGAGATGGCGAAGATCCTCGACTTCAAGACGGCTCAGGTCGAGATCAACGCCGAGCTCGTGGACGTCGACACCCGCGCGATCCGGGACCTCGGCATCTCGTGGGACGTCACCGGCCTGAACCAGGGCGACGCCAGCGGCAGCGGCAGCGTGGACGCTACCGTGCCGGGAGTCGGCGTGGTGAACTTCAACCTCACCGGCACCGACGCGGACTTCACGTCGCAGCTCCAGGCGCTGGCCCGGGACGACAAGGCGAAGATCATCTCGAACCCGCGGATCACGACGGCCGACAACAAGGAAGCGAAGATCATCGTCGGCAAGAAGATCCCGCTGGTGGTCTCGGACGAGTCCGGCAACGCGGTGACCGAGCTCACGACCGTGGGCATCAAGCTCACCGTGGTGCCGCACATCAACCAGGACGACCGGATCACGCTCGACATGCACCCCGAGGTCTCCGACCTCTCGGCGCAGGCGACGGTCCAGGGCGGCATCATCATCGTGACGTCGGAAGCGCAGACGCGCGTGATCGTCGAGAACGGCCAGACGGCGGTGATCGGCGGTCTGATCCGCACGAACGAGTCGTCCGTGGATCAGGGCGTTCCGTACCTGAAGGACATCCCGCTGCTGGGCTACCTCTTCAAGAGCAACAACAAGGTCAAGGAAGAGCGTGAGCTGATGATCTTCGTGACGCCGAAGATCATCCGGCCCGAGGACGTCTAGAAGGAATCGAATCGAGCCCGAGGCTCGAGCGGGGCCGGGAGCCAGGCGCTCCCGGCCCCGTTTCCATTCACGCGGCCGACGGCGGAGTCCGGGAGCTTCTCGTCGGTGTCTTGGCGAAGTCCGACCGACCCGGTTATCCTGTTCGCCTCGGAGGACCGTCGTCTTGCCCTGGATCTCGCTCATCGGCTTCATGTGCTCGGGAAAGTCTTCCACGGGCCGCCTCGTGGCGCGTCAGCTCGGCTGGCCGCACTTCGACACCGACCGCTTGATCGTGGAGCGGGAGGGGAAGTCCGTCGCCGAGATCTTCCGCGAGCGGGGGGAGGCGTACTTTCGCGACCTGGAGTACCGGATCGTGGAGGAGCTGCCGCCCGAGCGGGACATCGTGGTCTCCACCGGCGGCGGCCTCGTGCTCGTGGAGCCGGCGATGGAGATCCTCCGGGTGCAGGGGCCCGTGTTCTGGCTCAGCGTGCAGCCGGAGGACGTCCTGGAGCGAAGCCAGCGACCGTGGGCGGCCAAGCGTCCGATGCTGCGGGAGGGCGAGGACCTGCCGGCTCGCGTGGACCGGTTGATGGCCGAGCGCGAGCCGCTCTATCGTCGGTGGGGCACTCCAGTGCCCGGCGGCTTCGACCATCCGCGCGAGGCCACGCGTCACATTCTCGCGATCCTCTCGAAGCGACAGGAGTTCCGCCCGTACTTCGGGTTCGGGGAATCGCCGCGATGAACGGGGTCGCCGGTCGGTGCGGGTGATCGCGGGAACGCTGCGCGGCCGCCGCCTGGTCGCCCCCGCCGGGCAGGCGACTCGTCCGACGAGTGATCGTGCCCGCGAGTCCCTGTTCAATCTGCTGGGTCCGATCCGCGCCGGCACGCGCGTCCTCGATCTCTACGCGGGTTCCGGCGCGCTCGGCATCGAGGCGCTGAGTCGAGGCGCCGCATTCGCCCAGTTCGTGGAGCGGGCCCGGCCCGCGATCGCCGCGATCCGCCGGAACGTGGAAGCGCTCGGCCTCTCGGATCGGGCGCTGATCCTCGCCGTCGACGCCCGTTCCGACGCCGCCTTCGACGGCGGTCCCTTCGATCTCGTGCTCGCGGATCCGCCCTGGGCGGACCGCCGGGACGAGGAGATCGTGGAACGAGCCGACCGAGTGCTCGCGCCGGGCGGGATCCTCGTGCTCGAGCACCCGGCGGCCCGCCCCGCCCCCGACGCCCCGGCCGGGCGGGAGCTCTGGAAGAGCCGCAAGTACGGAGACACCGCGCTGTCCCTGTACCGTTCGTCCCCCGACGCCTGATCGCTCCCGCGCTGGCCCGCCGCGAGGTCCTGCGGTACCGTTGCCGGCCGGCCCGGGACCCGGGACGGAAAGGAGACCTCGATCGTGCGCACCGCGCTTTACCCCGGCACCTTCGACCCCGTGACCCGCGGCCACGTGGACCTCGTGGAGCGCGGCCTTCGCCTGTTCGACCGGATCGTGGTCGGCGTGGCGGACAGTCGCACCAAGGGCCCGCTTTTCACCACCGAGGAGCGGGTCGGCCTGTTCCGGGAGGCCGTCGACCGTCTGAAGGGAGTCGAGGTCGTCGCGTTCGACAAGCTCACGGTGCACTTCGCGCGGGACGTGGAGGCGTGCGCGATCATCCGCGGGTTGCGCGCGGTCTCCGACTTCGACTACGAGTTCCAGCTCGCGTGGATGAACCGCAAGCTCGACTCGCAGCTCGAAACCGTGTTCCTGTGCCCGAACGAGAACTGGTCCTACCTGAACTCCTCACTCGTGAAGGAGATCGCGCGACTGGACGGCGACTTCGAGGAGTTCGTGACACCAAGTGTTGCCCGCGCCCTGCGCCAGCGCTTCGGGAAAGCCTGATGCCGACGTACCGCTACGAGTGTGCGTCGTGCGATGCGACGCCCGAGTTCTTCCAGTCGATCAACGAGAAACCGAAGCGCAAGTGCCCGGAGTGCGGCGGCAAGCTCACGCGTCTGATCGGCGGCGGCGGCGGCGTGATCCTCAAGGGAAGCGGCTTCTACACCACGGACTATCGTTCCGACAGCTACCACTCGGCCGCGAAGGCGGATCGCGCGGAACCGGCTCGCTCCGGGGAGACGTCGAGCGGCGGGGCGGATTCCGGGAAGACGACGGCGGGCGACAAGGCGAGCGGGAGCGGGAAGACGGGTGGCGACGGGAAGACGACCGCCCGGAAGCCGACGGGTTCCGCCGCGAAGTCGAAGAAGAAGTCGGACTCGAAATAGCCCCCGCGATCCGGCCGGCGCATTGTCGGGCGAGCCACCTCCGGGAGGCCACTCAGGCGGGCGGCAGCAGCAAGCCGCGCAGCTCGCCGTAGTCCCGCACGATCCGGTCCCCGTTCTCGCTCGGGGTCGAGAAGAACCCGCCCGCGAACAGGACGAACGGAACGCCGTGGGCTCGCGCGGCCTCGCGATCGGAGTCGCGGTCGCCGACCATCACGGCCCGCGTCGGGAAGATCCCCGTCTCGCGCAGGATCGCGCCGACCATGTCGGCCTTGCTGCCGATGCCGGGGGTGTCCACGCAGTACGCCCCGGCGAGAATCGGGTCGAGCTTGAATGCCTGCACGAACCCCGCGAGGTAACGTCGGCCGCAGTTCGACGCGAGCGCGAGTTGTCGCCCGGCCGAGTGCAGGTCGTCCATCAGCCGGCGTGCGCCCGGATACATCGCCCCGACGCCCTCGCCGAACGCGACTTCCTCCAGGTCCTGGGCCTCGCCCTCGATCTCGGACGCGAGCCCGTGCAACTCCTCCGGGAGCACGAACTGCCAGAACCGGTCCATCGGCAGACCGATCGCGCCCAGGAACTGCACGTCCTCCGGCACCGGGCGGTCGATCCCGTGTCGCGCGAAGACGGTCGCCACGGCGCGCTTGCCGAGATCGAGCCAGAAGCGATCGGTGGCGAGCAGGGTGCCGTCGATGTCGAAGATGACGAGCTCGGCGTGCGCGAGGTCCACGTTCCCTCCCGGGATCCGGTGCGATCGATGACGCGTGGCCGGCGAGTCTCCCCGGGGGCCGCGGGGGCGTCAAGCCGAGCCGATTGACGGGTTCGGGAGCCCTCGGTACGTTCGGCTTCCGTCGGTCTCCCCGACGTTTCCCGTGGGCGCGCCATGTTCCTGGATCGAGCGGTCATTCAAGTCGTCGCCGGCGACGGCGGTCGCGGTTGCATGAGCTTCCGCCGGGAGAAGTACGTCCCGCGCGGGGGCCCCGACGGCGGCGACGGCGGTCGCGGCGGCCACGTCTACCTGGTCGTGGACGAGCGTCAGTCCACGCTTCGCGATTTCCGCTTCCGGCGCGAGTTCAAGGCCGAGCGGGGCCAGCACGGCATGGGTTCGGACATGACGGGTCGGAACGGCGAGGACCTCGAGATCCTGCTTCCGGCCGGCACCGTGGTGTGGGACGAAGAGACCGGCGAGCCCGTGGCCGACCTCGTCGAGGTGGGGCAGCGCTTTCTCGTGGTGCGCGGTGGCCGCGGCGGGCGCGGCAACGCCACGTTCAAGACTTCCACGAACCGGGCACCCCGTCGAACCGAACCGGGACTGCCGGGCGAGTCCCGCCGGCTTCGGCTCGAGCTCAAGCTCATCGCCGACGTCGGCCTCGTGGGATTCCCGAACGCGGGGAAATCCACCTTCCTTTCCCGCGTGAGCGCGGCGCGCCCGAAGATCGCGGACTATCCGTTCACCACGCTTTCTCCGAACCTCGGGGTCGTGGACCTCCCGGACTTCCGGCAGTTCGTGGTGGCGGACATCCCGGGGATCCTGGAAGGCGCGCACGAGGGCAAAGGGCTCGGACTCGAGTTCCTGCGCCACATCGAGCGCACGCGCGTGCTGCTGTTCCTGCTGGACCTCACCTCGGAGGAACCGGCGGATCAGCTTGCGAAGCTGCGGCACGAGCTCGCCGAGTACGGTCACCGGCTCACGGAGCGCCCGTCGCTCGTGGCGCTCACGAAGGCGGATCTCTTCCCGGCCGGTGAAGTGCCGGCCCCTTCGTTGCCCGGCGAGGAGACCTTCGTGATCTCCTCGGTGCGGGGCGACGGGATGGGCTCTCTCCTCGAACGCATCTGGCAGCTCGTGGAAGCGGAGCAGCGCAAGGACCGGGATGCGTCCGCGGCGGCGCACGAGGGACCGGCGTCGACGGGACGGGGGCCGACGGAGCTCGAGGGGTGAGCGACCTCGCGTCGGCGCTCGCGCTCGTCCGTTCCGAGGAACTGGAGGAGCGCTGTCGCGGCGTCGAAGAGCTCGCGCGCGTCGAGGGGGAGGCCGCCGCCGCCGCGCTGGCGGCTCTGCTCGCGGAGCCCAGCTGGTACCTGCGCGACCGCGTGGTGGACGCGATCGCCGCGCGGCCGGATGCCGCGCCCGCCGTCCGCCAGGTGCTCTCGGGCGGTTCCTGGTTCGCGCGCGCGTCCGCCTGTGATGCGCTCGGGCGCGGGCGGGATCCGGATGCACTCCCTTCGTTGCTGCACGCCATGGAGGATCGCAACGTGTCGCTGCAGAAGTCGGCCGCCGCCGCCGTGCGGCGACTCGGGGAGCACGTGGGAGTGGAGTGCGTGGCGCGCGAGCTCGCGCGGCTGCCCGCGGAGAGACGTCGCCGGGTGATCACCCGCCTCGGTCATCAGGAGCCGCACTGGATCGAGTCCGCGGAGCGGGCACTCGCGGCGCTGGAGCCGGCCGCGCACTCGGAACCACTGGAGCCCGCCTGGTCCGGAGGGCGTGCGGAGGTGCGTGCGCTCGCGCGATTCCGGCGCTGGATCGCGGCACTTCCCGTCGGGGACGCGCGATGACGCGCGATCGACTCGTTCGCCTCGGAATCTCCGTCTCGCGTCTCGCGCCCGTCACCGCCCGGAAGATCCGCGAGCACTACGGCGGATGGGTGGCGGCGGTCGAGGCGGCGGACCGGGATCGGGACTTCCCCGAATCCTGGCGAGAGACGTTCCGCGGGGCCGAACGCGCGGGACACGTCGCCATCGAGCGGGCCCGGGCGGCCCACGCGACCGTGTTGTGGCGAGGAGATGCGGAGTGGCCGGACGGTCTCGCCGGTCTCTCGGATCCCCCGGAGGTCCTGTTCGTGCGGGGCGATCCGCGTTTGCTGCGGGAACCGTCCGTCGCGATCGTGGGAACGCGCGAGTGCACGCCGGAAGGCGCGGACCTCGCCCGTCGACTCGGGGCGCGACTCGCCGAGGCGGGCCGCTGCGTCGTGTCGGGTCTCGCGCGAGGCATCGACACGGCCGCGCACGTCGGCGCGCTCGAAGGGGAAGGCGACACGATCGCGGTGCTCGGGGCCGGAGTCGACGTGCCCACGCCGCCCCGCAACGCCGCGCTCCACGAGGAGATCGCGAATCGCGGAGCGCTCGTCTCGGAGTTCGCCCCGGGGACCGAGCCGCGTCCCCGCCACTTTCCTCGCCGCAACCGGATCCTCGCCGCCCTCGCGCAGGCGATCGTCGTGATCGAGGCGAGGCTCCGTTCCGGCGCGCTCGTCACGGCCCGCCACGGACTGGACCAGGGCAAGGAGATCTTCGTCGTGCCGGGATGGCCGGGATCCCCGCTCGCGGCCGGTCCTTTGGCACTGCTCCGGGACGGAGCCCGCCCGATCCGCGGGGCGGACGATCTGCTCGAGGACCTGTGCGGGCTCGGTGCCTCGCCCCCGTTCGCGATCGTCGCGGAGGGGGAGGACCGCCCCGTCGACTCTGCCGAGCAGCGAGCCCTGCGTGAGCTGCTCGGACCGGGTGTCCGCCTTGAGTAGTGCGGGCAAGCGCGCGAAGCACGCACTCGAGACCGTGGGATTCCGTCTCCTCGTGGGGGCGGTCCGTCGCACGCCGAGGGCCTTCGCACTGTCGCTGGGCTCGGCGCTCGGGCGCTTCGCGTTCGAGATCGGGATCCGCCGTCGGGTGGCGGTGGACAACGTCCTCGCGCGGCTCGCGCCGGCGGGCGGACGTCGCGCGGCCGTCCGCGTCGCGCGTGAGAGCTACTCGGTGATCGCGCGCACGTTCGTGGATCTGCTCCGGACCGATGTCGAGCCGGACGCCGTGGTCGGTGCGCTCGTGCCGCGCGAGGATCTGGAGCCGATCCTCGCGGTGTGGCGGCAAGGGAAGGGCGCGATGTTCGTCTCCGGGCACTTCGGCAACTGGGAACTGCTGTTGAATTCGATTCGACGCCTCGGCGTTCCGGTCGGCGCGATGGCGAAGGACCAGTCGAACGCGGCCGTGAACGAGATGGTGAAGAGCATCCGCGCGCGCGGCGGGATCACCCCGCTCTCGTCGCGTCGCGATCTGCGGGAAGCGGTTCGCCTGCTGCGCAGCGGCGGGTACGTCGCCACGCTGATGGACCAGGACGCCGGGCGACGCGGCGAGTTCGTGCCGTTCCTGGGAACCCTGGCGTCCACGCCGAGCGGCGCGGTGACGATGGCGGTACGGACGGGCGCCCCGCTCGTGCCCGGCGTGCTCGTGGATCTCGGCGGCTCGTATCGCGCCGCGATCGGCGAACCGTGGTGGCCCCCCGCCGCCGGGGAGATGGCGGAAGAGGAAGCGGTGCGGGCCGGCGTGGTGCACTACACGCGCTTCCTGGAGGAGCACGTGCGCGCGCACCCGGAGAACTACTTCTGGGCGCACCGGCGCTGGAAGACGCGACCGATGGATGCGGGCCCGGACGGACGGGCGGGCCGGCCGTCCGGCGCGAAGGCGGGCTCGTGACGTCGCCCGTCGTCGCCGTCATCGGCACCGTGAACCGCGACGTGATCGTGACGGCCGAGGGAGCGGAGCACACGAGCCTCGGCGGCATCCTCTACAACGTGCTGCCGCTCGTGGCGCTGCTGGAGGATACCGGCCTGCGCGTCGCGCCGATCGGCCGCCTCGGCGCCGGGGACCGGGACGAAGCGATCGCGCTGCTCCGCGGTTTCGCGGCGCTGGATCCGAGCGGTCTGATCGTGGATGCGGCGGGCACGAACGTCTCGCACCTCGATTATCGGGGTGGCGGCGAGCGGATCGAGCACGTGGCGATGAACGTCGCGTCGCTGGGCGGTGGTGACCTGGTCGCGGCCGCGCCGGCGCAGGCCGTGCTGGTCAACATGATCTCGGGGCGCGACGTGTCCCTCGAGGCACTCGAAGCGTTGCGAGCCACGTGCGATGGGACACTCTATCTCGACGTGCAGGCGCTCGCGCGCACGACGGACACGCCGCGTCGCCCGCGGGCGGAGCCGGAGTGGGTGCGCTGGGCCGCCGTCTTCGACGTCATCCGCGGCAACGAGGATGAGATCGGCTGGATCGCCGGTACGGGGGGAGACGTCGAGGCGGGGGTTCGCCGATTGCTTCACGCGGGCGCCGGCGAAGTGCTCGTGACGGCGGGATCGCGCGGGGCCTCACGTTTCGTGCTCGAGGGCAGCGATGTGCGTCGCGACGTCGTTCCCGCGGTGCCGGTCGCGCGGGTCGCAGACCCCACGGGTTGTGGCGATTCGTTTCTTTCCGCGGTCGTGGCGGGGCGGCTGCTCGGCCTCGCACCGCTCGACTCGGTGGCGCTCGGTGCTTGGCTCGCCTCCGAGGTGGCAACGCGGACGGGCCTGTCATCGTTGCGGGAGCTGCGAGGTGTTCGCAAACGGGCGGCCGCTGCCGACCCCCGCTTCGCGACGCTCCTCCGGGCCCGCGAGGGAACCGGCCGGCCCCCCGGGTAGGCCCCGCGGTTCCCACCCCGGTCGGGCCCTCGGCGCGACCCCGCGGATGCAAACGGTCGAAGTCTTGGCCCCAATCGTCGGTCGAGCAACGGCTTGCGGCGGCGCGCCCGGCCCGTCCCGCGAGAATTGCGGATCCTGGCGGAAGTTGGCACGAACCTTCCATCGGACCCGGGCGCGACCGGGATCGAGCTCTGCAGCCGAGTCTTTCCCGCGATTCCGGCCGTGGGCCGGCGAGGTTCGTCGGGAGTCAGTGAGAGAGGAGCTTCCGGGGGGGAGCCGCTGGCGATCGATCCGAGCTTCGTTCAGGTTCGGGCATCCGTCCTTCGGGGCGGATGCCCTTTTTCTTGGTGGCCGCTGCCGGAGCGACGTCCTCGGGCGGCTCGGACGGGCCGGCCAGTTCCGTGAGTCGCGCGAGCACCGGGCGGGCGGTCGCGTGGTGCCCGGCCCGCCAGGCGGCGCCCGCGGGGCCGGCGAGGGCGGTCTCCGCGAGGGAGGCCTCGAGCATCCGGGATCCGGCCAGGAACAGGAAGCCGGCACCCCAGACCCGGGGAAGGTCCTCGAGGAGGAGCGGGGCGTGGGCGGCGTCGGCCAGGAAGGTCACGAGAAAGCCGCCGCCGGCGGCAAGCCAGATCGGCCCCGGAACGTCGCGCCCGCGCGGCGAGCGCGCGAGGGTCCAGAGCGCCGGCCCGGCCACCGCGACGAACACGAGCCACGCGAGGCGTTCGGCGGCGGGAGAGTGACCGGACAGTGCGGGAAGCACCCGGAAGCGCTCCTCGAACGCCACGAGGGCGAGGATCCACGCGAGTCGTGTTCGCGCGCCGTGCTCGGCGGGATTCGAGCGTCCGGCAAGACGCTCGGAGCGCGTCACCACCGTCAGCAGCAGCGCGCTCGCGAGCAAGAGACCCGCCGAGACGGTCGCGTGCGCGTGACCGAACGCCGGACTGCCGGAATCGAGGATCACGTCGCGAACCACGGACTCGCGGCCGACCCACTGCAGGTATCCGAGCACGCCGGAGTAGACGGCGAGCAGGATCAGAACGGCCTGGCGGATCAATCCGGTGTCCTCGCGGGTGGGGGCCTCTTCCCGGATCGGAGCGACTCGCTAGGACCTTGAACGCGTGTTCGTTCGCGACGATCGGTCCTGGTGAGGATTGATCGATCGTGACAACGATCTCGCCGGACTCCGGATCATCGTCTAGACTGGCCGGCCGGAACTTTGCTCGACTTCGAGGTGCGCATGTTCGTCACCGATCGCGACCGCTTTCTCTCCCTGTGCGAGGCGATTCGCGCCGAGGGCACGTTCGCCTGGGATACCGAGTTCATCCAGGATCGCACCTACTGGCCGCGACTCTGCCTCGTGCAGGTGGCGACGCGCGGCGAGGTCGCCGCGATCGACCCGTTCGAGGTCGGAGACCTCGAGCCGCTCTGGGACCTCGTGACGGATCCCGCGGTGCGGGTCGTGCTCCACGCCGGCGCCCAGGATCTCCAGATCGCGTTCGACGCTGCGGAGCGACCGGCGAGAAACATTTTCGACACCCAGATCGCGGCCGCGTTCCTCGGCTACGGGGACAGCATCAGCTACGCGGGACTGCTGTCCAAGGAGCTCGGCGTGCGGCTCTCCAAGCGCGAGACGATGACCGACTGGTCCCGTCGGCCGCTCACGGAGGGCCAGCTCGAGTACGCGCTCGACGACGTCCGACACCTGCTCACGCTCTACGACCGGCTGAACTCGCGGCTCGAGGAACTCGGCCGCTCGGAGTGGATCCGCGAGGAACTCGCGCCGTACGAGGACCCCGAGAATTTCCGCCGCGATCCGCGCAACGCCTGGGTACGCCTCTCCAAGCGCAAGTCGCTGGACAAGAAGGCGCTCGCGGTGCTGCGCGAGGTGGCCGCCTGGCGCGAGGAGACCGCGGCCCAGCGCAACGTGCCGCGGAACCGTGTGCTCGGCGACGAGATGCTCGTGGAGATCGCGAAACGCGCCCCGCGGGAGGTCCAGGGTCTCTCCGCGATTCGCAACCTGCCGGAGCGCATCGTGGCGCAGGCCGGGAAGGAGATCGTGTCGCGGGTGAAGGAGGGTCTCGCGATCCCGCCGACCGAGCGACCGGAGCCGCCCCCGCTGCGCTCGGAGGATCCCGCCCGCGCCCGGGTCGTGGACATCATGGATCTGTTCGTCCAGGTGCGGGCGCGAGAAACCGGAGTTGCGCGCAACGTGCTCGCCACGCGACTCGATCTCGACCGCGCGGCCGGCCTCCACTACGGCGAGCGCGACGGCCACGACGCACCCCGCGTTCTTCGCGGCTGGCGCGCGAAGCTCGTCGGCGACGATCTGCGTCGCCTGCTCGAGGGCGGCATCGTACTCGGCGTGGATCCCAAGACCCGCCTGCCGCGCGTGATGGAGGCGGAGGCCGGCGGGTAGCCCGCGCGGCCTCCCACGGCGAGCGCTAGACTCCGACTCCCGAGCGCTGCGCGATCTCGATGGCTTCGCGCACGGCCGGCTCGAGATCCGGGAAGAAGTCGTTCCGCGCTTCCAGCTTTTCGAGATCCGTGATCGCGTCCGCGGCCGGCTCACGTCCCGTGAGCAGTCGCCGTGCCGCATCGGCGCACGTGGCCACGTTTTCGGCGTGGCGCCGCAGTCGATCGGCCGCGTAGTCCGGCGCTCCGTTCGTCGTGATCAGGAACGCCCAGTCGGAGGCGCCGAGCAACAGGAACTCCCGCAGCGCGGCGAGCGCGAAGCGGCGCGCGAGATCTTCCTGCCCCGCCGTGCGGCCGAGTAGATCCCACACCTCGGACTCGGCGGCGTCGATCAGCGACCAGGTCCAGTCGACGCGCGGATTGCGCCAGACCGCGTGGCCGCCGCCCTCGCCCCACGATCCTTCCGGCAGAGCCAGCACGTGCTCCGGCGGAAACTCCTCGTGGTGACGACCGAGCGTGGTCAACGCGATGTCCGGATCGCGTGCGAGTCGCGACAACGCGGCCTCGATCCAGGAGACGCCCTCGAACCACCAGTGTCCGAACAGCTCCGCATCGTACGGGGCGCAGAGGATCGCGCCGTCGCCCGTGTCCGCGAGAGTGGAATGGACGAGGTGGGCGAAATGGTCCGCGTGAGTCGCGACGCGCTCGAGCGCTTGAGTCGGCGAGTACAGGGACTTCTGCGCGAGGTCGACGCCGGGCCCCGTGATCCGCCAGTAGCGATGCCCGCCCGTGTCCGACTTCTTGTGGAAATCGAGGTACTCGGGATCGCCGGGATAGCCGTGGTCGCCGCACCACACCTGGATACCCGTGCCGGGGTCGCGCGAGAAGCACGCGCACCGCGAGGGGTCGCCGCCCGGCGCCGCGACCTGATACGAGTAGCGCGTGTCGCCCTCCGGCCGGATCGGCCGCACGAGGTCTTCCGCGCGCGCGGCGCGGCGCGCGTCGGCGAGCCGGTGGGTCCGCTCGGGGTACGAGCCGAGCGCGCGGCCCCCCGAGACGAGCGCCGAGTCCACCACGAACCAGCGAATGCCGGCCGCCCCCACGAGCTCCTCCACTCCCGGGCGCATCCGCGCGGAACCGTCGCGCCCCCACCACGTGCCGCCCGGGCGATACCCGCACTCGGGCAGCCACATCCCCGTGGGCTCGCTGCCGAATCGACGGACGTGCGTTCGCCGCGCGAGCACCGCCTGGAGCGCGATGGACTCGTCGCGCGCGGTGAGGGGGAAGTAGAAGTGGGTCGCGCCGCACGTCGCGAGCTCGATCACTTCCTGATCCGCGAGGCGACGGAGCTCCCCGAGCAGATCCCCGCCCGAGGAATCGAGGAACCGGAGCGCGTCGCGATAGAAGTCGCGCCAGTAGGCCGCGAGCTCGGTCCGCCCGGGCTCGTCTTCCCACGTCTTGGCGGCGTCTTCTCCCGCCGTGCGCTCGCGATCCTCCAGATAGTCGCCGAGCATGGCCGTGAACTTCCCGTGCGCGAGCTGCTCCGCGAGAACGGGACTCACGCTCAGCGTGACGCCGCCCCGCACGCCGGAAGCGGAGAGACGATCGAGCGCCCGCACCAAGGGAATCCAGGTCTCCACCGCCGCCTCGCACAGCCATTCCGCGCCGTGCGGCCACCGCCCATGACCGAGCACCCAGGGAAGATGACCGTGCAGGAAGAACGAAAAGCTCTTACGCGCCATGAGCGTCGCTCGCGGCGTGAGGAGCGACCGGCGACGTGGGAGCGAACCCGATCGGCGTGTTCTCGTCGCGCCCCGGGAGCTTGATGGTCCCGTGCTTGTCCTCGAACGCGGACAAGTTCCGCTCCAGCAGCTCCTGGAAGGCCTTCGCGTGTTGCGGCGTCATCACGACACGCGCATACACCTTTCCCTTGCGGACCCCGGGCAGTGCGCGCGCGAAGTCGAGCACGAACTCGGAGGGCGAGTGGGTCACGAACATCAGGTTCGAGTACTGCCCCTCGGCGACCTCGTCCGGCAGCTCCACCTGGAACTGGGGCGCCGGTGTGCGTGGCGGCGGATTCTGGCTCATGCTTCCTCCCTCAGGCGCGGCACGATACCCGGGCGGGGCGGAACCGGCAACGCGGCTTCCCCCCGCCGACGTTCATCGCAGGAGCAACACCTTGCCGGTGCCGTGGATCCCGTTGCGGACGCGAAAGAAGTACATCCCGGCCGGAACCGGCGCTCCCGCGTCGTTCGTTCCGTCCCAGCGCGCCGCGCGACCCGCGTCGACCAGCGACGACGCGTCCAGCGTGCGCACCCGGCGACCCGTCGCGTCGTGCACGGTGATGATCACGTCGTCGGGCGCGGAACCCTCGAACGTGAGCTGCAGCGACACGCCCGACAGTCGAGCGGGCAGCCACGGGTTCGGCGTGGCGTACGGGAGCGCGACCTCGATCTCCGTGTTCGTCACCGTGAAAGTCGCCGATGCCGAAGTCGCCCCCGACGAGTGCACCACGACCTCCACTCCGCTCTCCGATTCATCGAAGAGATGCGAGTTCGGCACGCTCGACTCGTCGAACACGCTCTGCGCGCCCGGCCACGGATCCGTGATCCCCGTGGTCAGTGCGAGGTCCGCGTCCTGGGGCTCCAGCGTGAGCAGGCCACCGCCGTCGGCGTAGGCGGACGCGCGATTCGTCACGCGGCCCTCGTCCACGTGGTACAGAAGCACCCCGCTCCCGGGAAGTCCCGCGTCCCACCCGGTGGGGGTGCGCATCTCGGCGAGGAAGAACTCGCCCGATCCGGGATCCCCGCTCCGCCAGTCCACGTCGCCGGGATTGGAGCGGAGCTGCACCGCGCTGCCGCCGGTCGCGATCGGTGTCAACGTTCGCGACGCGGTGATCGTCCGGCCGGGATCGGCCGCCAGCACTTCCGGCAGGTTCCAGTCCAGGTAAGCCCGGGACCACGCGGAGAACGAGCCCGGCAGCGCGCCCGGGGCCGCCGTCTCCGCGACGCCGCGCACTCGATTCCAGGTGCCGTAGTCCATGAGGTCCCATTGGCCCACGCGGTCCTCGAAGGTCTCCGTGTCGTAGAAATCCGGCAGCCCGAGGACGTGACCGAACTCGTGGCAGTAGACGCCGATCGTGGCGATCGAGTCCGCCCACAGGGGCGCCACGGTCGGGCGCACGAGCTGGAGCTCGGGGCAGGTGAAGTAGTCGGCGACGCGAGGCTGACCGGAGCCGAAGTTCCCGTCGACCACGGACCACTTGTGGGAGTTGATCGCGAAGAGATCGGTCTCCGGCGTCAGCGCGGACGAGACGGCCCACTCGTAGCCCTGACCCGAGTGGATCACGAGAAGCGCGTCCACCACGCCGTCTCCGTTCGCGTCGTAGTCGGAGAGGTCGAGGCCTCCGGTCACGGCCGCCTGCACCGCATCTTCCGTCATGCGCTGGCCGTTGTTCGGATACGGGCCGACGCCCGCGCCGTTCGTGCCGCCGGAATAGAAGGACTGGGTCTCGGGCAGCGTGACCCAGCCCCAGACGTCGCCGGTGACGGACAGCGCTCCGTCCGACAGGTCCTCGTAGAAGCGGCGGAACGTGAAGCCCGTGGTTCCGAACAGGTGGCTCTCGAAGCGCGCGGGCGCGATGCGGGCGGGGCGGTCCGGATACTGGGCGAGGATCACGAGCAGGTGGACGCTGCCGGTCGGGTCGACGGTCGCCCGGCTGGTGCCGCGTGCAATGACGGGCGGGACGGAACGCTCGGCCGGGAGGGCCGCGAGCTCGCGAAAAGGAGCCGCCACGCAATCCGGGACCCCATCTCCGGGATCCGCGATCGCTCCACGCGCCGAGCCGGGCCCGAGCCCGAGCCCCAAGAGCATCACGACGAGAGTCCTCGTGTGGCGTGCCGTCATCTTCCCCTCCCGTGACCGCCTGTCGTCACGATACGCCCGCGACGCGAAGGCCGCCAGGACACCTCCGGATCATCGGTCCCGGGGGCTGCGCGGCCGAGCGGGTCGGGCCGCCTTGACGGTACTTTCCCGCCGGTGATAGCTTGCGGGGTCTTTTGCGGCCGTTTTGCCCGTTGAAATGCCCTCGTCGGGACGTTCCCGGGATCCCCGCGGCCCTTTGGGAGACCCGCATGACGCCTCCGCTCCTGAGTCCGGGCGAGTTCCGGGAGCTCGCGGCCCGGTTCGCCGAGCGTCCGATCGTCGTCCTCGGCGACGTGATGCTCGACGAGTACGTCTGGGGCGAGGCGAGCCGGATCTCCCCCGAGGCGCCCGTCGCGATCGTCGAGGTCGAGCGGGAGACGCTCCGGCTCGGCGGCGCGGCGAACGTCGCGCGGAACATCGCGTCGCTGGGCGGCCGCGTGGAGCTGCTCGCGCTCGTGGGGGAGGACGCCCGGGCGGAGTCGCTCGCCGAGGCCCTGGAGGCGGAAGGCATCGCGGCGAACGGCCTGCTCGCGGATCCCGATCGCCCCACCACGCTGAAGACCCGCATCGTCGCCTCGCGCCAGCAGATCGTGCGCGTGGACCGCGAGAGCCGGGCTCCGTTGACCGGCAAGCTCCGCGAACGCTTCGTGGACTCGCTGATGGCGCGACTCGATACCGCCGGCGGCGTGCTCGTCTCGGACTACGGCAAGGGTGTGGTGGATCTGCCGATGATGGAACTCGTCGCGCGGGAGGCGCGGGCGCGCGAAATCTTCGTCGCCGTGGATCCGAAGGAGTCGCACTTCTATCTGTATCGTCACGTCTCGATCGTGACGCCGAACGTGCACGAGGCGTCGCGGGCCGCGCGACTCGAGATTCGCGGCACGAGAAACCTCGAGGAGGCAGGACGCAAGCTGCTCGCGGAGCTGGAATCGGATGCGCTGCTGATCACGCGCGGCCCCGAGGGCATGTCGCTTTTCCGCACGGATCGCGAGACCACGCACATTCCGGTGATGGCACGCGAGGTCTACGACGTCACGGGCGCCGGTGACACGGTGATCGCCACGCTCACGCTGGCGGCGGTGGCCGGCGCGTCCCTGGAGCACGCGGCGGCGCTGTCGAACGCGGCGGCGGCGGTCGTGGTGGGTGAGGTCGGGACGGCGGCGGTCACGCCGGACGAGCTGGAGATGTCCCTTTCGTTCGGATATCCGAAGCCGTCGGAGCGCGCCGGGGCTCGCGAGAGGGAGAAGGCGCGTTGAACGCGGAGGGCTCCCCGAAGGTCGGAGCGCTCGCGGAGATCGTGGCGTGGCGGAAGGTCGCCTCGGATCACGGCGAGAAGGTCGTGCTCACGAACGGCTGCTTCGACCTGATCCACCGCGGGCACGTGGAGTTGTTGCGCGAGGCGAAGGCACAGGGTGATCGCCTCGTGGTGGCGCTGAACGACGACGACTCCGTCCATCGCCTCAAGGGGCCGACCCGGCCGCTCGTGCGCCAGGAGGATCGGGCGGAAGTCGTGGCGGCGCTGGAGATGGTGGATCGTGTCGTCTTCTTCGGGGAGGACACGCCGGCCCGCGTGATCGAGGCGATCCGCCCCGACGTGCTGGTCAAGGGCGCGGACTACGAGCTCGGCGAGATCGTCGGCCGGGACTTCGTGGAGAGCATCGGAGGGCGCGTTCACCGCGTGGCCCTCCGCGAAGGACGTTCCACTCGGGGCATCGTGCAGATCGTGCTGGAGAGGTTCGGCGCCCGCGCGCCGGAGGTCGGAAAGGAGAACCGATGAACCTTCACGAGTACCAGGGGCGCGACCTGTTCGCCTCCTACGGCATCCCGGTCCTGCCGGGCGAAGTCGCGACCACTCCCGCGGAGGCGAAGGACGCGGCGAAGCGTCTCGGCGGGCACGTGGTGGTGAAAGCCCAGGTCCACGCCGGTGGCCGCGGCAAGGCCGGCGGCGTGAAGCTGGCGGACAACCCGGATCAGGCGGCCGACGTCGCGCAGGCGATCCTCAAGCTGAAGATCAAGGACCTTCCGGTCCGCAAGGTGCTCGTCGCGAAGGCGTCGGAGATCAAGAGCGAGGCCTACTTCGGCATCACGCTCGATCGCGCCGCGCGTCGGCCGGTGGTGATCGTGTCGGCGGCGGGCGGCGTGGATATCGAGGAGGTCGCGGCGAAGACACCGGACAAGGTGATCCGTCATCACGTGAATCCCAAGACGGGACTCACGGAGGCGGAGGCGCTCGACATCGCGGGACGGGTGTACTCGAACGCCGATCATGCGAAGCAGGCGGCGGACATCCTTCTCAAGCTCTGGAAGGTGACGAGCGAGAAGGACACGTCGCTCGTGGAGATCAACCCGCTGGTCGTGGACGGCCACGACAAGGTGCTCGCACTCGACTCGAAGGTCGTGCTGGATGACAACGGCCTGTTCCGCCACCCGGATCTCGAGGAGCTGCGCGATCCGGACAGCGAGACGAAGTGGGAGCGGATGGCGCGCGAGATGGGACTGTCGTACGTGAAGCTCGACGGAAACGTCGGCTGCTGCGTGAACGGCGCCGGGCTCGCGATGGCCACGATGGATCTCATCAAGTACTACGGCGGCGATCCCGCGAACTTCCTCGACATCGGCGGCAGCAGCTCGCCGGAGAAGGTCCTCACGGCGATGAAGATCATCCTCGCCGACAAGAACGTGAAGTCGATCGTGTTCAACATCTTCGGCGGGATCACGCGCTGCGACGACGTCGCGCGCGGAATCGTGGAGGCCGTGAAGAAGGGCAAGATCGAGCACCCGATCGTGGTCCGGCTCACGGGCACGAACGAGGAAGAGGCGCGCAAGATCCTGGACGAATCGGACGTCGAGGTGACGCCGGCGAAGACGATGGACGAAGTCGTGCAGCTCGGCATTCGCGCCGCGCTGCGTAGCAAGATCGACAGCGTGAGCTGACGGAGGACGAGCATGGGAATCCTGGTAAACAAGGACACGAAGCTGCTCGTCCAGGGCATCACCGGTCGAGACGGCTCGTTCCACACCGAGAAGATGATCGAGTACGGCACGAACGTCGTGGGTGGTGTGACGCCGAAGAAGGGTGGCCAGCAGATCTTCGGCAAGCCGGTGTTCGACACGGTGAAGCAGGCCGTGGCGGAGACGGGCGCGAACGCGACGGTGATCTACGTTCCGCCGGCGTTCGCGGCGGGCGCCGTGATCGAGGCGATCGAGGCGGGCATCCCGTTCATCACCTGCATCACCGAAGGCGTTCCGGTGAACGACATGGTGAACGTCTGGGCGGCGGTCGAGGGATCCGGCTCGCGCCTGCTCGGTCCGAACTGTCCGGGCGTGATCACGCCGGGCGAGTGCAAGGTCGGCATCATGCCGGGCCACATCCACCAGCCGGGCAAGGTCGGGGTGGTGAGTCGCAGCGGCACGCTCACGTACGAGGTCGTGGATCAGCTGACGCGCGTGGGTCTCGGCCAGTCGAGCTGTGTCGGCATCGGCGGCGATCCGATCATCGGCACGAAGTTCATCGACGTGCTGGGCCTGTTCGAGAACGATCCGCAGACCGAGTACATCGTGATGATCGGCGAGATCGGCGGATCCGACGAAGAGATCGCGGCGGAGTTCATCCAGGAGAAGGTCACGAAGCCGGTCGTCTCCTTCATCGCCGGTTCGTCGGCGCCTCCCGGCCGCCGGATGGGCCACGCGGGCGCGATCGTGTCGGGCGGCAGCGGGAAGGCCGAGGACAAGGTCGAGGCGCTCACCAAGGCCGGGGTGAAGGTCGCGGTTACGCCGACCGAGATCGGCAACCTGGTCGCGAACATGGTGTCGGTATAGCTTGACCGACCGCAACGGGGCGCCGGGCCGGGATCTCCCGGCCCGCCCCCGAGGCGACAGAATAGACGGATCGAGAGGAGAGGTCTCGGATCGGCCGGCCCCCGCCGGGCACCGCAGGCCCGGAATCCCGTATTGCTCGGGCCCCCGTGGGTCGCGAGGGAAGGAGTCGAACGTGGCCGTCGAGCGGACCCTGCTGATCATCAAGCCGGACGCGGTCCGGGCCGGAAACATGGGCAACATCCTCGCGATGCTGGAGGGCGAGGGGGGCTTCAAGGTCCTGGCTCTGCGGATGGAGCATCTGAACAAGGACTCGGCCGGCAAGTTCTACGCCGTCCACAAGGAGCGCCCGTTCTACGGAGAGCTCGTGGAGTTCATGACCTCGGGCCCGTGCGTGCCGATGGTCCTGGAGCGGGAGAACGCGATCCTGGGTCTCCGCGACTTCATCGGAGCCACCGACCCGGCCGAGGCCCGAGAGGGCACCGTGCGGAAGCGCTACGCCGGCAGCAAGGCGGAGAATGCCGTCCACGCGTCGGATTCCCCGGAATCGGCGGCCACGGAGATCCCGCACTTCTTCCCGGAGATGACGGCCCGCGTCGGCTGACCCGGCGAGGTCCGGCCCGAATCCCGGCCTCCGGTCGCCCCCCCAGGGGCCGGCCGGAGGCCGCGGATCTTCCCGGGGGAGCGTCGTTTCCGCCCTTTTCCACCGTCCCTTCCGGTTTGACACGAATGGAACCTGTCCGTAATCTCGTCGCCGGATCGACCCGGGTCGATCTGCGTGCGCTGCAGGAAGGCACGTATCCGCTGATTCTCGAAGAGAGCGCGGCTTCCCTCGAGATCGATCCGGCGTCGTCGCTCGCGATGACGGAGTTCCGGTTCGAAGGGGAACTCGTGTGGCTCCACGAGGATCGTCGGGTTCGTGGCTTGCTGTCCGGAACCCTGTCGTCGGTCTGCGACCGGTGTCTCGGAAAGTTCACGCGGGAGATCGGAGCCGAGGTGGAAGCCCGGATCCGGATCCCGACGACGGCGTCGGCTCCGCCGACTTCCGTCGACCGGGGGACTCCGGAGGTGAGTCCGGAGGAATTCGTGGCGGTCGAGCCGGATCAACCGGAGCTCGATCTCGCGGAGACCTTCCGGTCCGCCGTCCTGCTCGAGGTCCCCATCAAGAACGTGTGTCGTGAAGACTGTCGCGGTCTGTGCCCGGTGTGCGGGACGAACCGCAACGAAACGTCCTGCACCTGTGTGACGGAGAACACGGACCCGCGCTGGGATGCGCTCAAGGGACTCCGTTTCGATCCGCACCGCGAGGAATGAACGATGGCTCTTCCCAAGTATCGAATCGGGCGGACGCGCCGCCTCAAGCGGCGTTCCCACCACGCGCTCGGCGTACCGGCGAGAAACCAGTGCCCCGAGTGCGGCCAGACGAAGCAGCCGCATCGCGTCTGCATGCACTGCGGCTACTACGCCGGCCGCAAGGTCATGGCGGGCAAGGACGACGCGTAGTCACCCTTCACGGGCGGACGCCCTACGGGGCGCGGGGTTGACGGGATGAGGATCGTGGTCGACGCGATGGGCGGAGACAACGCGCCCGCCGTCGAGGTGGAAGGCGCGCTCGAGGCCCTGCGTCACGCGGAGTCGGATCTCGCCATTTGCCTCGTGGGAGACGAGACGTCGATCCGGCGGGAGCTCGATCGCCTGGGCTTCCGCGGGGACTCCCGTCTCACGGTGGAGCACGCCCCCGAGAAGATCGACATGGGGGGCGAGGATCCGGCCCGGCAGGTGCGCAAGAAGAAGGGCGCCTCGATCACCGTGGCCACGCGACTCCTGCGGGAGGGGCAGGCCGACGGTCTCGTGAGCGCCGGCAACACGGGCGCCGTGGTCGCCTCCGCGCTGCTCACGCTCGGCCGCATCCGCGGTGTGCGTCGCCCGGGAATCGCCACCGTGCTGCCGAGTCCGAGCGGCGGCGCCGTCATCCTGGACGTCGGCGCGAATTCCGATTGCTCCCCGCGCAACCTGCTCCAGTTCGCGACCATGGGAGCGATCTACGCCCGCAAGGTGCTCGGCCGGACCGAGCCGCGGGTCGGCCTCCTCAACATCGGGGAGGAGAAGTCGAAGGGGAACAAGGTCGTGCAGGAAGCCCACAAGCTCCTCGAGGAGAGTTCGCTCCGTTTCGTCGGCAACGTCGAGGGGCGGGACATCTTCCACGGCGCCACCGACGTGGTCGTGTGCGACGGCTTCGTCGGCAACGTCGTGCTGAAGTTCTCGGAGAGCGTGATCTCGCTGATCACGAATCTCGCGAAGGAGGAGATCGGGCACGATCTGCGGGGCAAGCTGGGTGCGCTGATGCTGCGTCCCTCGTTCCGCAACATCTCGCGCGTCCTGAGCTACGACGAGTACGGCGGCGCGCCCCTTCTCGGTATCGACGGAATCGTCATCATCGCGCACGGCAAGTCCACGGTGAAGGCGATCCGCAATGCGATCCTCGTGGCGGTGCGCTTCGCCCGGGAGCGTATCAACGACACGATTCGCGATGAACTGCAGGAGCAGAGCCTTGGCCAAGTACCTGCCTGATCCCGCGGTCGGCATCGTCGGGATCGGATCCGACGCGCCGTCGCGCCTCCTGACGAACCAGGACCTCGAGAAGATCGTCGACACTTCGGACGAGTGGATCGTGGAGCGGACGGGGATCCGCAAGCGGCACATCGCGGACGAGAACACGACGACGCGCACGCTGTCGACGAACGCCGCGCGCCGCGCCCTGGACGACGCCGGCGTCGACGCGGCCGACGTGGACCTCGTGATCGTGGGCACGGCCACGCCGGACATGTACTTCCCGTCCACGGCGTGCCTCGTGCAGAGCGACCTGGGGGCGCACAAAGCGGCCGCGTTCGATCTCTCCGCGGCGTGCTCCGGCTTCATCTACGGGTTGAACGTGGCGGCCGGGATGATCCGCAACGGGACGCACGAGACCGCGCTGGTGATCGGGGCGGAGACGCTCACGAAGATCGTGGACTTCGAGGACCGCGGAACCTGCGTCCTCTTCGGCGACGGGGCCGGCGCCGCGGTCGTGCGTCGCGTGGAGAAGGGAACCGGCATCCTGGCGACCCGCATCCAGTCGGACGGCGATCAGGGCGAGATGCTGAAGCTTCCCGCGGGCGGATCGCGCCAGCCGGCGACGCACGAGACCGTCGATCAGCGCCTGCACTTCATCAAGATGAACGGCAACAACGTCTTCAAGTCCGCGGTGCGGGCGATGTCCGACGCGCTGCTGGCGGGCCTCGAGGATGCCGGGCTGACCGCGGACGACGTGGACCTGTTCATTCCGCACCAGGCGAACATCCGGATCATCGAGGGTGTGGCGAAGCGCGCGGCGATCCCGATGGATCGCGTGTTCGTGAACGTGGAGGAGTGGGGCAACACGTCCGCGGCGTCGATCCCGATCGCGATCGACGAGGCGCGACAGTCCGGGCGCCTGAAGGCCGGCCAGACGGCGGCGTTCGTCGCGTTCGGCGCGGGCTTCACCTGGGGCTCGGCCGTGGTGAGGTTCTAGGAGGTTCGCATGGCGAAGACCGCCTTTCTGTTCCCGGGCCAGGGAAGTCAGTACGTCGGAATGGGGAAGAGCCTCGCCGAGGCGTACCCCGAGACGCGCGCGTGGTGGAACCGCGCCGACGAGATCCTCGGGTTCGACTTTACGCACCTGTGCTTCGAGGGCCCCGAGGAAGAGCTGAAGGAGACCCGCAATACGCAGCCGGCGCTGTTCGTGAAGAGCTGGGCGGCATGGAGTGCGGTGCGCGACTCGCTCTCGGCCGACTGGATGGCCGGACACAGCCTGGGTGAGTACTCGGCCCTGGCCGCGGCCGGCGCGCTGTCGTTCGACGACGGTCTCCGTGCCGTCCGCAAGCGCGGCGAGCTCATGTGGGATTCCGGCGTCTCACGGCCGGGAACGATGGCGGCGATCCTCGGGATGACTCCCGCCGACGTCGAGGCGCTGTGCGAGGAGGCGAGCGCCGCCGGGCTCGTGCAGCCGGCGAACCTGAACTGTCCGGGCCAGATCGTGGTGTCGGGCGAGGTCGCCGGGGTCGAGCGCGCGGTGGAGCTCGCGCCCGAGCGCGGGGCCAAGAAGGCGGTGCGGCTCGCCGTGTCCGGCGCGTTCCACTCCGCGTTGATGGAGGATGCGCAGCGCGATCTCGCCGCGTTCCTGGCCGAGCTCGACATCCGCGACGCCCAGGTGCCCGTGGTCTCGAACGTCCACGCCCGCCCGGTCACGGCGGCGGCCGAGATCCGGCAGAACCTCGTGGACCAGATGACCTCGCCCGTCCGCTGGGAGGAGTCGATGCGCTTTCTCCTGGACTCGGGCGTGACCGAGTTCTACGAGATCGGGGCGGGAAAGGTCCTGCGGGGTCTCCTGCGCTCGATCGAGCGTTCGGCGAAGTGCACGAACGTGGGGCCGGCGGAGTCGATCCCGGAAGCTCTGGCGCAGGGAGGGATCGCGTGAGCGTCGCGCTCGTCACGGGAGCTGCCCGCAACATCGGGCGGGCGATCGCGGTGCGCCTCGCGCGCGACGGCTTCGACGTCGCGTGCACGGGTCGCAGCGAGGAATCGCTCGCCGAGACGGTCCACGACGTGCGGGCCCAGGGCCGCCAGGCGCTCGCGATCGCGGCCGACGCATCCGATCCCGAGGCCCCGAAGGCCGCCGTGGAGCGCGCGGTCAAGGAGCTCGGTTCCCTCGACGTGCTCGTGAACAACGCCGGCATCACGAAAGACGGTCTGGTGGCGCGCATGAGCGAGGAGGACTTCGAGCGCGTGCTCGACGTCAACCTGAAGGGCTGCTTCCGCTTCTGCAAGGCGGCGGCCCGGCCCATGATGAAGCAGCGGTCCGGCCGCATCGTGAACATCACGTCGATCATCGGCGTGCGCGGGAACGAAGGGCAGTCGAACTACGCGGCCTCGAAGGCGGGGATGATCGGGTTCACCAAGAGTCTGGCCCGCGAGCTCGCGGCGCGGAGCATCCTGGTCAACGCGGTCGCGCCCGGATACATCGTCACGTCGATGACCGAGTCGCTGTCGGACGACGTGAAGGAGGCAATGTTCCGGTCGATTCCGCTCGGACGGTTCGGTTCGCCCGAGGACGTGGCGGGGGTCGTCTCGTTCCTCGCGTCGGAGGACGCCGCGTACGTCACCGGTCAAACACTGATCGTCGACGGCGGCATGGTCACCTGAGGCAGAACAGCATCGAAGGTGGAGCCGCTCGGACGAGGGGCTCGCAGGAAGCAACAACCACCGGAGGAGAGGGAAGAATGGATTCTCCGAATTACGAGAAGGTTCGGGACATCATCGTGGATCAGCTGGACGTGGAGGCCGAGCAGGTCACGGCGGACGCCTCGTTCATCGAGGATCTCGGCGCGGACTCGCTCGACACGGTCGAGCTCGTGATGGCGCTCGAGGAGAACTTCGACATCGAGATCCCGGACGAGGACGCGGAGAAGATCAAGACCGTCCGCGACGCCGTGAGCTACATCGACAAGAACGTGAGCGCCGCGAACTAGTTCCGGCGCCATCCGAGCGGTCGCCGGCCTCGGCCGGCGGAAGCGATTGGGAGCGACATGAGCGACAAGCGACGGGTGGTCGTCACCGGAGTCGGGGCGATCACTCCCATCGGCAACACGGCGCCGGAGTTCTGGCAGGCCGCGAGCACGGGTTCGTGCGGCGCGGGGCCGATCACCCGGTTCGACCCGACGGATCATTCCGTGAAGTTCGCCTGCGAGGTGAAGGACTTCGACGAGTCCCGGGCCGGCGACCGGAAAGAAGCCCGCAAGATGGATCGCTTCACTCAGTTCGCGATGGTCGCCGCCCTGGAGGCGGCGGAGGACGCGGGCATCGCTCCCGGCGACGGCATCGACGCGAACCGCTTCGGCGTGCTGATCGGATCGGGAATCGGGGGCATCCAGACCCTCGAGGACCAGAAGGAAGTCCTCATGGAGAAGGGACCGGGCCGGGTGAGCCCGTTCTTCGTTCCCATGATGATCGTGAACATGGCCACCGGTCTCGTGGCGATCCGTCTCGGCGCGAAGGGCCCGAGCAACGCCACCGTGACCGCGTGCGCCTCCGGAGCGAACGCGATCGGCGACGCATTCCGCGTCATCTCGTACGGCGACGCCGACGTGATGATCGCCGGCGGCGCCGAGGCTCCGATCACCCAGATCGCCGTGGGCGGCTTCGCCAACATGAAGGCGCTGTCGACCCGGAACGACGATCCGATGCACGCGAGCCGTCCGTTCGATGCGGACCGCGACGGCTTCGTGATCGGAGAGGGAGCGGGAATCGTGGTGCTCGAGGAGCTGGAGCACGCGAAGCGACGGGGAGCCCGCATCTACTGCGAGCTCGTGGGCTACGGCTACAGCACGGACGCCCATCACATGACCGCGCCCGCCCCCGGAGGAGAAGGTGCCGTCCGGTCGATGCAGGCCGCGATCCGCGACGCCGGGGTGTCCCCGGCCGACGTCACCTACCTGAACGCGCACGGGACCTCGACGCCGTTGAACGACAAGTACGAGACGGCCGCGATCAAGACCGTGTTCGGCGAGCACGCCACGCGACTCGCCGTCAGCTCCACGAAATCCATGACCGGGCATCTGCTCGGCGCAGCGGGGGGAATCGAGTTCGTGCTCCTCGCCTACGCGCATCGCGATGGGCGAGTCCCTCCGACCATCAACTACAAGACCAAAGACCCCGAGTGCGATCTCGACTATGTGCCGAACGAGGCACGCGACCTGAAAGTGAATGTCGCCCTGACGAACTCACTCGGCTTCGGCGGTCACAACGTGACGTTGGCGACCAGGAGTCATGAAGGATAATCAGACGAACGCGATCCAGGGAGCGGTCTCGGTTCTCGAGAAGCTCTTCTTCGGAACGCGCAAAGGACCGTCGGGGGAGCGTTCCCGGCTGCTGCGGAAGCTCCAGAAGCGGATCGGTGTCCGCTTCACCGACATCTCTCTGCTCGAACAGGCGTTGACCCACCGCTCGTACTCGCACGTCACCGCGCAGACGCGCAACGACTCGAACGAGCGCATGGAGTTCCTCGGGGACTCCGTGCTCGGGCTCTCCGTCAGCCAGTTCCTGTATCTGCAGTTCCCGGAGCGCTCGGAAGGAGCGCTCTCCAAGATGAAGTCGCTGCTCGTGAGCCGGAAGGTGCTCTCCACGATCGCGAAGGAGGTCGGACTCGGCGAGTTCGTGCTCCTGTCCGGCGAGGAGTCGGAGATGGGCGGTCGCGACCGCACGTCGATCCTCGCGGACTCGTTCGAGGGCGTGATCGGCGCGATCTATCTCGATCAGGGCTACCGGACCGCGAACCGGTTCATCCAGAAGTTCCTGCTCGCGAACATCCACGAGATCCTGAAGGACGACGATCACACGAACTTCAAGTCGCTGCTCCAGGAGTACGTCCAGTCCAAGCGGCTGTCGCATCCCGTCTACCGTGTCCGCAAGGAAGAGGGACCGGAGCACGAGAAGGAGTTCGCGATCGACGTCGTGGTCAAGGGCGAGGTCTGGGGCACCGGTCGCGGCAAGAGCAAGAAGGACGCGGAGCAGAACGCGGCCCGCGCGGCGCTCGAGAAGCGACAGGGCAAGGTTGCCGGACGTCGCGGCGGGAACGGCGGCAGCTCGCCTCCCGAGAACGGTGACGCCGGCGAGAGCGCTCCGACCCGCGGTCGCGGGCGCCGGCGCGGACGCGGCGAGGCCACCGAGGTGCAGGCCGAGGCGCGATCCCGTGGTGATCATGGAATCGTCGCGTCGCGAGAGAAGCTGCGCGAGGCTCGTCAGGCCGAGGAGGACAGTCGTCGGCGCGGGCGCGATCGTCGTCCTTCGCGGCGTGGTCGTGCGGAATCGGAGGCCGCGGACAGCGAGGCGCCGGTCGAGGCGATGGAGAACGGCGGTCGGGGACGCCGGGCGGAGGGCGACAGCGACTCGCGGCCGCGTTCCGAGCGTCGGCGTCGGCGACGGCGGCGCGGCGGGGGCGGCGGTGCCGACGACGTTTCGCCGGGTGAGACGATGACGGCGGGGACCGGAGCCGCCGCTTCGGTGGTCGCGGCCTCGGACGTCGATGCCGGAACCGAACGGGAGACCCCGGCGAGGGACGAGTTCGAATCGCGACCGGTCGTCGAGAGCGAATCGCGGGCGGAGTTGCGCGAGTCCGAACGGGTCGAGGCGCTGGCGCGTCCGGCACCGGAACGGGAGCGCCGCGAGCCCGAGGCTTCGAGCGAGACGGAGCGCCCACGCCGGGTCGAGCCGGCGCGGTTGGAGACCGCGGAAGAAGTGGAGTCCGAGCCCGCGGCGGAATCCTCCGAGCCGGAAGGCTTCGTGCGGCGCCGTCGTACCCGGCGGGAGTCGCGCCCGACGCCGTCCGGGGGAGGCGGTGCGGAGCGTCCTCCCGTGTCGACTGCGGTCGAGCCTCTCGACCCGGCGTCGTCGTCTTCGGACGGGGACGAGGCGGAGGTCGGCTCGACCGCGTCGGTAGACGGTGGGACCGGCGAAGAGTCCGCCGGATTCACGCGACGCAAGCGACGTCAGGTGCGCGGACTCCGCCGCCGCTAGACGTTCGTCCCGGCGGGCGGCGGCGTCGCGTTCCGGCGCCGTCGCCCGCGCAGCGTCCCCCCGAGCAGCAGCAGCATCCCGGCCGCTGCGGCCGCGCCCAGCATCGCGTCGGCGAAGTCGGAAGCGTTCGCCCCCGCGTGCGCCGCGACCGGCGGCAATGCCTCGTCTCTGCCGCGCACCACGAACGCGCCCCACAGGAACGGATCGTTCAGGTCGGAGCGTCCCGAGAGGATCATCGCGCCGCGCGCCCGGCGCAACGCCTCCGACGGACGATCGCCTGCCGCGAGACGCTCGTGCAGTGCGGCCATCAGCTTCCCGATCGCGCGATCCTCGACCTTCCACAGCGCGCCGATCACCGAGCCCGCGCCGGCGTCGAGGAATGCGGACGAGAGAACGCCCACCGACGTGCGCCCCGCGACGTCCGAGAGTCCGGTCTCGCAGCCGGAGAGCACCACGATGCGTGCCGGGACATCGATGCGGCGGATCTCTGCCGGCTCGAGTCGACCGTCGCCGTCCTCGGCGGGAGCGAGAAGTACGGCGGGGGACCGGGGATCCGTGTGCGCGGCGAGGTGCAGGATCGCGGGAGGGGGGCGATCGCGAACCCGCGCCTCCGTCGCGTCGGCGCCCAGCCACACCTCGACCTCGGAACCCGTGCGCGCGATCGCGTCCGCCTCGTCACGCGCGCCGGGCAGCGGAACGAGCGGGGACGTCGGGCCGAGCACCGGGTCCGCCAGGACGCGGACGGCGCGGGTCGTGTTCGCGTCCGAATCCGGGGGCGGCCCCGAGACCGTCGCGTCCACGAGCGACCGGACGATGCCGAGGGGGCCGGCCCCGGTGGGAAGCACGGCGAACGGCAGGGCCTGGAGGGGACCGTCCGGCTCGAGCAGCATGCGGCCGTGCGACTGTTCCGCGTCGGCGGGAAACAAGCGCCCGACGAGGACCCGCCCGACGTCGTCCCGCTCGGTGGCGCGCGACGGGTCGGCGAGGAGGCCGCGGAACAGCAGGATCCACTCGCGCAGCTCGTCGGCCGCGCCGCAGTCGCGGGCGCGGTGGAGCGGGGCGGAGGATCCCGGCCACTCCGCGAACGCGAGCACGCGCTCGCTGCCCCAGAACCAAGCGATCGCGAGGTCGTCTCCCTCCCGGGTGATTGCTCCGTGGGGATCCGCCCCGCGCACCCGGCGCACCCACTCGCGCGCCTCGTCGAACCGGGCCGGCTCCACGTCGAAGGCAGCGCCGTCCGTCGACGCCGGAAACCAGAGGTCGAGCGCCGTCTCGACCCATGAGCGCGCGACCCGACACCGTGCGTCCGTTTCCGCGACGCCGCTCGCCTCCTCGATCCACGCGCGCGCCTGCGCGAGACACACGCCGATCCGGCGGGCGGCTTCCAAGCGATCGCCTCCGGCGACGGCATCGAGCGCGGCGCGCTGTTCCACGTCGGCGCGATCCCGCGCATCCCGCGCGAGGGTCCGGGCCCGCGTCGTCGCGTCGTGCGCGTCTTGCGGTCGTCGCGCCTTGGTGCAGGCTTCCGCGAGCGCGAGTCGGGCGCGACGCTCGATCGCGAGCGCCGTGTCCGCGCGCGCGCCGTCGGCGACGCGAGCGAGCGCGGCCGCGGCCTCGCGCGGGCGCCCGCGGTCGAGGTCGAGGAGGCCGCGCACGAATCCGATCTCCAGCTCCTCCCGGGGTGACGGCTTCGCGCGTTCGGCGACGTCGAGTGCCCGCTCCGCCGCGTCGAGGTGATCGGTGAGCCGGCGGGCGTCGGCCACGATGCGCCATGCGCGCGCCTCGGTCGCGCCGTCATCCGCCGCGCGCGCGCGTTCCGCGGCCCGCAGCGCGATCGCCTCGGCCGCTTCCCAGCGACCTTCCCGCAATCGGTGCTGCGCCTGGTTCGTGAGGACGAACCCGGCCGTGTCGTCCGGCACGTCCGTCGTCAGCGCGCCGGTCGCCATCTCGAGGAGCAGCGCGGCCTCGGCGTGATTGCCGGCCCGCGAAGCTTCCGCCGCCGCGTTGGACAGATGCAGTGCACGATCGCCGGGCTCGTCGGTGGCCTCCGCCGCGCGCCGGAACAGTCGCGTCGCGTCGCCGTGCTGGCCCGCGCGCGAAGCGGCAAGTGCGCGCGCGGCCCACGAACTCGCGTCGTCGCGCAACGTGTCGGCGGGGGCATCGCTCGCGTCGACGCGCTGCGCGAGGGCGGCCGCCGGACCGAGGATTCCGGGGCCCGGCCCGAGCGTGAGCGCGAGAAGAAGGAGAATCAGGGTGTGACGGCCGACCACTCGAACCGGCCGGGCGCGGACGAGACTTCCGATCCGTCCTCGCGTCGGGCGCGCACGATCCAGTGCAACTCGTGCGCCCCCTCGCCGAAGCGCTGCGAGATCTCCGCGCCGGGCAACAGCCAAGATGCCTCCTCCGTGGGGCCTAGCTCCGCGACGGTCGTTCCCGCCACGTCGACCAGCACGACGTGATACGAACGGGCGCCGGCGACCGGCCCCCACGCGAATCGTACGTCGCCTCGGAGGTTCTCGTCTTCCTTCGGGGTGATCCGCTCGATCTGTTGCGCGCTCGCCGACGCGTGGGGATTCGTGCGCAGCTCCGCGCCGCGCTCCGGAGTGGACTCGCGGAGCACGAGCGCCACGAGCAACGTCGCCGCGGCGGCGCCGAGGAGGGCCGGGGTGGGTGAGGCGAGGAGCTCGCGCATCCGCCGGAAGATCCCGGGATCCTGCGAGCGCGACGACGGGACGCCGGCCGCCCGCACCTCGCGCAGCAACTCGCTCGGCGGGGTCGCGGCGAGGTCCGGCACGTCCTCGAGCGCCGCGCGGAGCTCGCCGAAGGCGCGGGCGAGTGCGGGATCCTCGGTGAGGCGACGCCGAGCCCGCGCGGCGTCCTCTCCGGAGAGCGTGCCGTCCAGCAGGCCGAGCAGCTCCTCGTCCAGCTCGTCGAGCTCGGCCGGGGTGCCGTCGCCGGAGGAGCGGGTCGCATCGCTCCAGGCGGACAGCAGGAAGGCCGTCTCGGGAAAGTCGCGCTCGGGAGATCGATCGTCGGGTCGGGTCGTCATGGTTCCCTCTCGTCCGGATCGGACACGCCCGCGGCGGCATTTTGAAACAGGGCGGCCCGAAACGTCTCCGCCGCCTCGGAGAAGGCCCGTTCGTCCCAGTCGGCCGACTCGCGGGCGCGAGCGAGGGCGGCACACTTGCCGAGCGCCTTGCGGAGCCGGTACGCCGCGTCGTTCGTGTCGCGCGCGCCGATCGCCTCGGCGAGCTCGCGGAGTTTGAGGCCACCGGCGAAGCGCAGGGTGAGGATCTCGCGATCCGCGGGCTCGAGTGCCGCCAGTGCGTCGCGGGCGGCGTGCCGGCCGACACCCACGGCCCAGGTCTCCCGCCGCGTCGTGGCCGCGAGGTCCTCCTCGGCCCGGGCCTCGCCCTCCAGCCGCTCCCGCGACGTCGCCTCCACGCCCTTGCGCCGGTAGAGACGGAAGCGCTCCGTCTTCACGACCCGGAACAGGTAGGTGCGGAAATCGCAGCGGCCCTCGAACGCCCGGAGCCGCCGGAAGTCCTCCGAGCGGAGCCGCTCGAACACTCCGCGGAATACCTCCGCGGAGAACTCCTCGGGGTCCGGGTGACCCTGCGCGAACTTCAGCGCCAGGGACCAGACGAACTTGGAGTATTTCTCGACAAAGAGCTGCCAACCTTTTGCGGGATCGGTGGTTAGCATTCCTTGGATGTCGGAGAACTCGAGCCCGGACCGGGAGTCCTCGAGCCGCGCGAGTCGGTCCAGAAATTCCCGGACGGGGCGTTCCTGAGCCATACGCGGGCCTCCGGTCGATCGCCGCGGCGAGGGTATCATGCGATCCGGGTGCGGTCACCCGAGGAGCCGCCGCGGCGATCCTCCCGCTTGCCCATCAAGTCGATGCCGGGAAACGTCGATCCTTTGTCAGGATTGGGCGGCTTTGCCGGGAGCCCGGGGCAGGCGAGGAGTGGGGGCGTGATGGCCGGAATCCACGAGAGCGGCGCGGGCTCGCGGTCCTCGTTCGAGGATTCGCTCGCGTTCCTCGTGTTGTTCTCGGAAGAGCTGCTCGATCTCGTGCCCGACGGGATCGGCGTGCTGGATGAGCAGCTCCGCGTGCGCGCGGCGAACCACGCGTTCCTCCGCGCGTTCGAGTTCGACTCCCTCGAGTCCGCCCGCGGCGTTTCCCTCGCCGAGGATCCCCTGATGCGCGTGCCGCTGCCCGACTGGCGCGACGCGCCGCTGCGCGAGATCGTGCCGGAGCTGCTTGCACGGGACGAGTCGGTCTCGCTGAACGCGGTGGAAGTACGGCATCCCGCGAGCGGCGAGCTTCGAACGTGGTCCCTGAAGGTCGTCCCCTGGGATACGGAGGACCCGCGCTTCCGGCGGCTGCTCCTCTGGGTCCACCCCTGGACCGACCGCCGGCCGGCGGATGCGTCGCCGGCACCGGACGTCACGTCGCCTGAGTTCCCGGCAGAGCACCTCGCGCCCGACGCGGAAGGGCTCGCCCCGCCGGCGGAGCACCCCGCGCCCGACGCCGACGAGCCCGTCCCGCCGGCGGAGGTCTCCGCGCCGGGCGGCGCGGCGTCGGAGGAGACGTCCCCGGAGGATGCCGCCGAGCTGTTCCGCCTGACGAACCTCACCGCCCGCCTGCTCGAGACGTTGCCCGTGGGGATCGCGGTCCTCGACGGAGCGAGGCACGTGAAGGCGGCGAGCCACCGGCTCGAGACTCTCTTCGGCCGGGCGTTTCGCCGACACGGCCCGGGAGACCGCCACCTGTTCGCCGTGTTCCCGGAGCTGCGGGATCCGGCGTTCGACGCGTGGCTGGCCGGATCCCCCACCGATCGATTCTCTCACCCGGCGATTCCGCCGGGAGACCCCACTGTCCGATTCGAAGTCGAGGTCCAGTCCACGGGCTCCGTGGACGATGAAGGAACCGAGACCTTACTCGTCTTCCACGAGGTCGAAGCCATGCAACCCACGCCGTCCGCGCCCGAACCGACGGTCGGAGGCCCGACTCCGGTCGGCCCCGCCGCCATTCTCGCCTCCGACAACCTCGGCCGCTGGCCGCAAGCGCCTTCCGATCGGCTGCTGATCGTGGAAGCCGACTCCTGGACGCGGATGGTGCTGTCGGACGCGCTCCGCGAGGGCGGATTCGAGGATCTCGTGTTCTGCGAGAACCCGGCCGCGGTGTTCGACACCCAGGATCCGGCCGCATTCGCCGTGATCCTCGTGGGGCTCGACGGCGACACGAGCGGACTCCGTGCGCTGTGCGAGAGACTCGTGCGCGACGCCGCGCGCGTTCCGGTGCTCGGCATCACGGATCGTACGGCCGAGGACGCGTTCGAGGTCGTGGGAGACGCGGCGCTCGCCGGCGTGCTGCCCGGCCTGCGGGGCAAGGAGCTGCGCGAGGTCGTGGCCGGCCTGATGCGGCGGGGCGCCGCGGAAGACGCGGCCGGATTCCCGGCCGAAGACGTCGCGCCGGATCTGACCATGGCGGCGGAGGGTGCGGAGAAGGCGGACGCGTTCGAGGTCGTGGTGCTGGGCGCCGGCGACGCCGACGTCTCCGTGCTGCGCATGCTCTACCGCGTGCCTCACGTGCGCGTGCGATTCGTGTTCGATCCGGATCCGGGCGCGTTCGGACTCTCGCTGTCCCAGAATCTCGGCATCCCGGCGATCTCGGGCGGCGTCTCGCTCGAGTTCCAGAACCCGCCCGCCGCCGTGGTGCTCGCGCGGTCCGGACTCGAGGAGCACCTCGCGCCGCTCGGTCTCGCGGAGGTCCCGCGCGTCACGCGTGACGAGCTGGAGCTGTTCCTCGTCGATCCCGCGTCGTACCTGGACGTCGAGAACGGCGCGGAGCGGGAGGCCGACGCCGGGGAAGCGGCGACGGAAGCCGTCGTCACCGAACCCGCCCGCGACGACTGGAGGGAGGACTCGCGTCCCGAAGACGAGCCCGTCGAGCCGACGGCCGACTGGGACACGGCGGGCGACGACGGAACCGATCACGCACGGGCCGAGGCGCCCGCGACGGACACGGAGCCGAGCGCGCCCGCCGACGCATTCGAGGACTGGACCTCCGCCTTCGAGACGACGTCCGCTCCCGATCCCGCGCCGCCCGCGGAGGCGACGAACGAGCCGGCGCCGGAGCCGCCGCCCGCGGCCGCCGCGGCGCCGCGTCCCGCCCCGGCGATTCCGCCGGCCCCGGCGGCTCGTCCGCGCCCGACCACGCCGCTGCCCGCGCCGCCGCCGAAGCGCCCGGAGCTCGGCGCGTTCGCGGACCCGTTCTCCCCGGACTTCGCGGTCAGCGCGGGGCTGCCGGAGGACGACGAACCGGTGCGTCCGAACGCCCGGGTGGAATCGCTGCTCGAAGCGCTCGAGCTGCTGCTGGACTTCGACCGCTTCTCGTCCCACGTGCTGAAGCTCGCGCTCGATCTCACGAACGGCGCGTCCGGCAGCCTGATGCTCCTGCAGGAGGATCGCCGCGCGCTGCGGATCATCGCGGCGGCCGGTCTCTCCGACATCGTCGTGCAGAAGACCCGGCAGCGAGTCGGCGAGGGGATCGCGGGCCGCGTCGCCGCGGACGGCGAGCCGCTCCTCCTCGTGGGCACGATCGGTGATGAACGCTTCCGCCAGCGGAGCGAGCGCAAGGAGATCCGCTCTTCGGTGTGCGCGCCCGTGATCGCCGAGGGGCAGGTCATCGGCGTGCTGAACATCAACTCCGATCCGACGAATCACCCGTTCGACGAGACGCAGCTTCGCACCGTGGCGGCGCTCGGTCGCCAGCTCGGCAGCCCGCTCGATCGCTCGCGCCAGCTGCGCCGGATGCGCGGCCGTTCCTTCGAGCTGTCCGTGCGCGCGGAGATCGAAGCGATCGCGTCGTCGCAGGACGACATGGTCAGTCGCATGCGGCGGATCACGGCGCGCCTCGTGCAGATGCTCGACATCGACACCTGCGCGATCTGGCTGCTGGACGAGGCGCGCCACGGCCTGACGCTGCGCGCCGTCTCCGGTGTGACCGTGGCGTCGATGGATGCGGTGACGGTGCCGGTGGGCACGGGACTCGTGGGCTGGGTCGCGAACAACCTGCGACCGCTCGTCCTGCGGAACTCGGCCGACGACCCGAACGACGCCACGCGCCTCACGAGCACCGGCGTGCCGATCCGCTGGCACACGGAGCTCGTGGGCGTGCTGGCCGTGGAGTCGACCTCGAAGAACACGACCGACGACGATCGACTCGGTCTCCTCGCCTCGGTGGCATCCGTGATCGGCGAGCAGATCGGCGTCTCGCGCGCGTACGAGGACTCGGAGCGGAAGGTCACGATGCTGTCGGCCCTGTCCGAGCTCGGGGTGGCGTTCGCCGCGGCGCAGGAGAGCTCGAACCTCGCGAAGCTCGTCACGTTCTCGGCGTCGACCGTGCTCGAGTCCGACGTCGCCACGATCCGGTTCCGGCGCGTGGACGCGCCGAACCCCACCGGCACCCACGACTTCGAGCTGCTCGCCTCCCACGGCGGGTCGATCGGGGGCGTGGGCGATCCGCTCGGGGATCTCGAGGAGTACATCACGCGTGAAGTGATCGCGAAGCGGAACCCGTGCCGCGACGCCGACCTGCCGCTGCAGGACATCGAGCCGCTCATGCAGCGGTCGAACGTCGCGTCGTTCCTCGGCGCGCCGATGATGTCCGGGCGGGACCTCGTGGGCGTGGTGGTGGTGTACCGCGTGCAGGACGCGATCGGACGCAACGTCGGCTATCGCGACGAGGAGATCGAGATCGCGATGCGTCTCGCCGACTACGCCGCGGCCGCCGCGGCCCGGTTCGTCGGCGCGACGGAGCCGGACGACGACTACGACGCGCAGCACTAGGGGCCTCGCTTGGAATCGAACCTCACGCTCGCCGAACGCACGCGGCGTCGACTCGATCGGGTCGACGACGTTCCGACGTTGCCTCCCGTGCTGCTCATGGTGTGGGAGCTCACCGGCCGCTCGGACTCGTCGGCGGCGGATCTCGCGCGCGCGATCGGCTCGGATCCCGGACTGACGGGGGCCGTGCTCCGTCTCGCGAACTCCGCGTACTTCGGCTTCCCGCGCAAGATCGGCACCGTGAAGCAGGCGATCGTCGTGCTGGGCTTCGACACGGTGCGCAGTCTCGCGACCGGCGCCTCCGTGATGCGCGCGCTCGGACCGAGCTCGCCGAGCGGCATGGATGCAGGCGAGTTCCTGCGTCACTCCATGGTCACCGCGATGGCCGCGCGTCTGCTCGTGGAGCGTCGCTGGCGGGAGCTCGCCGGATCGGCGTTCTGCGGCGGGGTGCTGCACGATCTCGGCAAACTCGTGATCGCGGAGTACCTCGCCGAAGCGAACGCGGAGATCGGTTCCCGCGTGGCGGGCGGTGCCTTGCGCGAGGACGCCGAACGCGAGACGCTGGGGATGACTCACGCGGAGATCGGCGGCTGGTTTGCGGACCGCTGGAGCCTGCCGGAAGAGCTGGCCGCCGCGGTGAGATGGCACCATGATCCGGCCGGAGCCGGCGATCGCGAACGCTTCGCGGCCGCGGTTCACGTGGGAGACGTGCTGGCCCATCGGGTCGGCGCGGGCGGGAGCGGACGGACGGAGCCGCCTGCCCTCCGTCCGGAGGCTTGCACGATTCTCGGCCTCCCCGCGGACGAGCTCGGGGAGTGGACGGAACGCGTGGCTGCCCTGACGGTCGAGATGCCGTCGGCGGAGGCCGCGCTCGGCCTGGGGGCGAAATGAGCGACTCGACCTCGGCGACGCCGCCACCGGCGTCGGATGATCGGGCCACCCGGATGGGAGAGGAGGCCCGCCGCATCGGACACGATCTCAACAACGTGCTCGGCGTGATCGGCGGCCGAGCCGAGCTCCTCCGCATGCACCTGGACCGTGGCAACGTGGACGGCGCCCGCAAGGGCGTCGACGTCATCCTGGAGCAGATGGACCGGCTCCGGCAGCTCTCCGACGAGATCCGCGACCTCCGCCACACGGAATGATCCGGCCCCGGCCCCGGGGCAATCTCCGGGAGGCCGGGCCCGCGGCGGCACGTCGCCGCGCCGCCGGGGTCACCGGGCGAAGACCCGGACCACCATCGGCGTCATCTTGACCGCCCCGGAACCGCTCGGTACCCTCCCGGGGCTTCTTTCCCGCATCCCGTCACGAGGCCCCATCGGGGCCGATTGCCCGTTCGGGCGCTCTGCAAGGGGGTAGAGATCCATGTCCGTGAAGATCGGCATCAACGGCTTCGGCCGCATCGGCCGCCTGGTGTTCCGTGCCCTCGCCCAGAAGAGCGGGGTGGAAGTCGTCGCGGTCAACGATCTCACCGATACGAAGACGCTGGCCCACCTGCTCAAGTACGACTCCGTGCACAAGCGCTACGCCGGCGAGGTGCGGGCGACGGACGGCGGCATGGAGGTCGACGGGCGCCACGTGCGCGTGCTGAGCGAGCGGGATCCGGCCGCGCTGCCGTGGAAGCAGCTCGGGGTGGACGTGGTCGTGGAATCGACCGGCTTCTTCACGAAGCGCGCCGACGCGGCGAAGCATCTCGCGGCCGGCGCGCGCAAGGTCGTCATCTCGGCGCCGTCCAAGGACGCCGACGTGACGGTCGTGGTGGGCGTGAACAGCGACTCCTACGATCCGGCGAAGCATCAGGTCATCTCCACCGCGAGCTGCACCACGAACTGCCTCGCGCCGGTCGCGAAGGTGCTGGACGACTCGTTCGGCGTGGAGCGCGGACTCATGACCACGATCCACGCGTACACGAACGACCAGAACATCCTCGATCTGCCGCACAAGGATCTGCGTCGCGCACGGGCCGCGGCGGTGAGCATGATCCCCACCACGACCGGTGCCGCCCAGGCGGTGGCGCTCGCGCTGCCGCAGCTCAAGGGCAAGCTCACGGGCATGGCCGTGCGCGTTCCCGTGCCGGACGGCTCGCTCGTGGACTTCACGGCGGTGCTCAAGAAGAGCGTGACCGTCGAGGACGTGAACGCCGCGATGAAGAAGGCGTCGGCCGGGTCGCTCGCGGGCGTGCTCGAGTACTCCGAGGAGCCGCTGGTCTCGATCGACATCGTGGGCAATCCGCACAGCTCGATCTTCGACGCGCTCTCGACCACGGTGATCGACGGCACGCTCGTCAAGGTCGTGAGCTGGTACGACAACGAGTGGGGCTATTCGAACCGGCTCGCCGACATGGTGACCGAGGTCGCGAAGGAGCCCGTCGCGTAGATGAGTCCGTCCCCGTCGACTCCGGCCGGCTCCAAGAAGCAGACGCTCGCGGACCTGCCCGACGTGCACGGCAAGCGCGTGCTCGTGCGCTGCGACCTGAACGTTCCGCTGAAGGACGGAAGGGTCGCGGACGACACGCGCATCGTGGCGAGCCTGCCCACGATCCGCCGCCTCGTGGAGGCGGGCGCCAAGGTCGTGCTGATGTCGCACCTCGGTCGTCCCAAGGGACAGGCGAAGCCCGAGCTGAGCCTGGCCCCGGTGGCCAAGGTGCTCGCGGCGGCGCTCGGGCGGCCGGTGCGGATGGCGCCGGACTGCGTCGGTTCCGCCGTGACGTCGCTCGTGGCGGGAATGAAGGACGGAGACATCGTGCTCCTCGAGAACCTCCGGTTCCACCCGGAGGAGGAGAAGAACGACCCCGGGTTCGCGCGGCGTCTCGCCGAGCTCGGGGATCTCTACGTGAGCGACGCGTTCGGCACGGTCCATCGCGCGCACGCGTCGACCGCGGGGATCCCGGCGCTGATCCGGCCCGCGGTTGCGGGGCTACTGCTCGAGAAGGAGCTGGAATACCTCGGCGGCGTCACGTTCAATCCGGCGCGGCCGTACGTCGCGATCCTCGGCGGCGCGAAGATCAGCGGCAAGATCGACGTGCTCGAGAACCTCTTCGGTCGCGTCGACACGATCCTGATCGGCGGCGCGATGGCGAACACGTTCTTCCGCGCGCAGGGCTTCGAGACCGGCAAGAGCCTGGTGGAGGAAGATCGGCTGGCTCTCGCGAAGGAGCTGCTCGCGCGCGCGAAGAAGGAGAACGTGGCGCTCGAGCTGCCGGTGGATTGCGTGGTCGCGACCGAGATGACGGAGACGGCGACCACGGAGACGTGCGCGGCCGACGCGATGCCGGCCGATCGCATGATGCTCGACGTCGGACCCCGGACGGTCGCGCGCTACCGCGAGATCATCGTCGCGGCGCGGACCGTGCTGTGGAACGGTCCGATGGGCGTGTTCGAGATGAAGCCGTTCGCGGCCGGCACGATCGGAGTCGCGAACGCGCTGGTGGAGGCGACGGGCAAGGGCGCCATCACCGTGGTCGGCGGGGGCGACTCCGCAGCCGCGATCGCTCAGGCGGGGCTGACCGAGAAGGTGAGTCACGTCTCCACGGGCGGCGGGGCGTCGCTCGAGTTCCTCGAAGGCAAGGTGCTGCCCGGCGTGGCCGCGCTGTCGGAGGCGAACGCGTGAGGACTCCGCTCGTGTGCGGGAACTGGAAGATGTACAAGACGCCCTCCGAGGGGCGGACGCTGGCGCGTGAGATCTCGAACGGACTCCGGGGTGCCCCGGGGAAGGTCGAGGTGGCCGTGTGCCCGCCGTACCCCGCGATTCCGGCCGTGGCGGAGGCCCTGAAGGGCTCGCCGGTGGCCTGGGGCGCCCAGAACTGTGCCGCCGCACCCGAGGGGGCGTTCACGGGCGAGGTGGCCGTTCCCATGCTTGTTGACCTCGAATGCCGTTTCGTTATACTCGGCCATTCGGAACGTAGGCAGTTTTTCGGGGAAACCGATCCGGGCGTCCGCGAGAAGGCGGAAGCCGTTCTCGGGGCGGGACTTACGCCGATCGTGTGTGTCGGCGAGAGTCTCGAGCAGCGAGAAGCGGGGCGCACGGAGGAGGTCGTCGATCGGCAGCTCCGCGAGGGGCTGGCCGGACTGCCGGGACCGGAGGTCGGGCGATCGGTGATCGCCTACGAGCCGATCTGGGCGATCGGCACGGGGCGCACGGCGACCCCGGACATGGCGGAGGCGGTGCACCGGCGCATCCGGGTGACGCTCTCCGGGTTGTTCGGGGAATCGGTGGCGGTCGCGACCCGGGTCCTGTACGGCGGCAGCGTGAAGCCGGACAATGCGCGCGAGCTGTTCGCGCAACCGAACATCGACGGGGGTCTGATCGGCGGAGCGTCCTTGTCCGCGGGCTCCTTTCTCGACATCGTGAGGGCGGCATGATCTACGGAATCATTCTCGGAATCCACGTGCTCGTGTGCATCCTGCTCGTGCTCGTGGTCCTGATGCAGTCCTCGAAGGGCGGCGGCCTCGCGGGCGGCGCGTTCGGCGGTGGCGCGGAGTCGACGGTGTTCGGCGGTCGCGGCGCGGCCACGGTGCTGTCGAAGGCCACGACCGTGTTCGGCATGACCTTCATGGTCACGTCGCTCACGCTGACGTTGCTGAGCGCCTCGCGCACCGGTCGCAGCGTCCGGAGCGTCGTGGCGGAGGATGCCGCGTCGGCCGGGCTTCCGGTTCCCACGCAGACGGCGCCGCCGACCGGCACCGCGATGCCGGGGGCGGAGACCACGATGCCGGCCGGCCCGGAGGCGGGTCCGGTGTTGCCGGTGAATCCGACGCCGGCGCAGGGCTCGGAGTCCACGCCCGGCACGGATGCGCCGGCGGAGGAGACGACCCCCGCGCCGTCGGGAGAGTGACCTTGTTTTTGCCCGGGTGGTGAAATTGGTAAACACGCACGGTTGAGGGCCGTGTGGGGCGACCCTTGCGGGTTCGAATCCCGCCTCGGGCACCATTCGAAGGCCGCCGCGAACGTTCGCGGCGGCCTGTTTCTTTTTCGGCCGCTTTCACCTTCCGGAGGTGCCGCATGAGCACGACCGAAACGCGCAGGCTCTCGATCCCCGGGTGGATCGGAACGGGGGAGATGCGTCCCCTCCGGTCGCCGTTCTCCGGCGAAGTGCTCGCGGAGGTCGAGCAGGCGCCGGCCGACGCGCTCGAGACCGCCATGGCCACTGCCCACGAGGCGTTCCTCGCGAACCGCCGCACCCCGGGCTGGCTGCGTCGCGAGTGGCTGGAGCGCGCCGCCGACATGGTGCGCGAGGAGGCCGAGCAGCTCGCGCTCGGCATCGCGCGGGAGGGCGGCAAGCCGCTCGCGGATGCGCGGGTGGAAGTGGCGCGCGCCGTGAGCACGATCCGCCTCGCCGCGGAGGAGGCGACGTCACTCGGCGGCGAAACGTTGCCCATGGACAAGGCGAAGGGACCGGAGAACCGGATCGCGTTCACGATCCGCGAGCCCATGGGCGTGGTCGTGGCGCTCTCCGCATTCAATCATCCGGTGAACCTCATCGCGCACCAGGTCGCGCCCGCACTCGCCGGCGGCAACACCGTGGTGGTCAAGCCGGCGAGCACCACGCCGCTGTCTGCAATCCGGATGGTGGAGATCTTCCGCGAGGCGGGCTTCCCGCCCGAGTCCGTGATCTGCACGCCGTGTCCCGGCGCAGCGGCGGAGCAGCTCGTGCGCGACCCGCGCACCCGCTTCGTGACGTTCATCGGGAGCGACTCGGTCGGCTGGCATCTGCGCTCGATCATGAATCCGGGCGCGCGCTTCTCGCTCGAGCACGGGGGCGAGGCGGCCGTGGTCGTGGCCAAGAGCGCCGACGTCGATCGCGCGATCCCCGCGCTCGTGAAGGGCGCGTTCTACCACGCGGGACAGGTGTGCATCTCGGTGCAGCGAATCTACGCGCACGCCTCTCTGCGCGAGGAGCTCGAGACGCGCCTCGTGAAGGCCGCCGCGAAGCTCACGGTGGGCGATCCCACGGACGCGGACACGGACGTCGGGCCGATCATCACTCCGGACGAACGGCAGCGCGTGGCCGACTGGGTCGGCCGGGCCGTGGGGCGCGGCGCGAAGCTCCTGCTCGGCGGCAACGAGCTACCCGGGCAGTGCTACGAGGTCACCGTGCTCGCGGATCCGCCGGAAGACTCCGAGGTCGTCACGCACGAGGTCTTCGGTCCGGTGGTGTCGGTGCTCGAGTTCGAGCAGGAGGACGACGTGATCGAGCGCGTGAACCGCTCGCGGAATCCCTTCCAGGCTGCGGTGTTCGCGCAGGACGTGGACGCCGCGTTCCGCCTTTCGCGCCGGATCAACGCGAACGCGGTCGTGGTGAACGATCACTCCGCGTTCCGCGTGGACTGGATGCCGTTCGGCGGCCGGGAGAACGCCGGCTTCGGGATGGGCGGAGTCCGTTACGCGGTGCACGAGATGACGCGGGAGAAGCTGATCGTTCTGAATCTGCGGTAGGCGGTTGCTATCGAACGAGGGGCGAACGGATTCCTTCCCCGGCTTGCGACGACGGGTCCAATCGCGCTACTCTCGGTTCATGACCCTTCGAAGAATTGGCCGGTGGGGCCATCGATTCCTCGGCCCGATCGCTGTCGGCGCGTTCGCGATGGGCACTCCGGCCCTCGGTCTGCAGGTACAGCGGATCCAGCCACGCCTCGACGACCCCTGGCGCGACGGTCCCCCGGTGACTCTGTCCTACTACAACCTGTGTACCGGTTGGGTCTGGCACTGGAACCACCTCGAGTTTCGGGAGGGGGAGGTGGTGGGGACGACGCTCGAGGTTCCCTCCGGCTACGATGCCCTCGTGGGACAGTGGACGTACTTGGCCTACGGACTCGCGGGGCGCGGGTTCTGTGTCTGCTCGGTGGCCTCGGTGGACGGCGGCGTGGCCGACTCATTGCTGGCGACCACCTACTTCGTGCCGGAAGCGGGCTGGAACTTCATCAACTGGGACGTTCCCGTTTCGGGAGAGATCTCGGTCTGGGTCGAGGGGCCCTACATCGACTACTTGGGGGGAGTCGTCACCGAGAATCCGGGTTTCGGTCCTGATGGTTCCGGGCCTGCGTGTGGCACCTGCTACCCGATCGGGCGGCCAACGCGGTCGCGCTACTCGTTCGGCGGGTACCCGCCCCCACAGGGAGCGGAGTTTCAGGACGGAAGCGGCTGCAGCGCCGAGTTGATCTGGGACTTCGTGCTCGCGTCTCCGACGACGGACGTGCCCGGCGTCGAGTCCACGAGCTGGAGTCGATTGCGAACGATATTCCGCTAGCCGCCTTGTTCGCCGGCCCGGGGGCCCGCGCCGCCCCGAGCGCCCCTACCTCGCCTCCTCGAGCAGCTTCCGCACGCGCGCCATGCCCTCGCGGATCTCGTCCACGCTCACGGCGCCCACGGACACGCGCACCCAGCCGTCGCCCGCCGGACCCTCGAGCCCGAACGCTTCGAACGGCACGACGGCGAAGCCCGCGCCGAACAGCAGCGCCTGACGCAGATCCTCGTTCGAGCGGATCGTGCGTCCCGCCACCGTCTTGCCGGCGAGGTCGAACCGCACCGAGAGGTAGATCGCGCCCTGCGGCTCCACGAAGTCCACCGGAAGCCCGGCCGCCTGCATCTCCACGAGCGACTCGTGGATGAGCCCGAGCCGCGCCTCGAGCGCCTCGATCATCCAGCGCCGGTGCGCGTGAACCGCGTCGCGGTCCCGCAGGAAGCGGGCGAGCGCGACCTGTTCCGGGCGAGGCGCCCACGCGCCGTAGTGCCCGGCGAGCTCCGCCATCTTCGCGATGAGCTTCGGCGCGGCCGCCGCCCAGCCGACACGGAGACCGGTGCCGCAGAAGCCCTTGCTCACCGCATCGAGCAGCACGGTCCAGGGGGCGATCTCGGGCACCAGGCCGACCGGCGTGTGATGCTCGACGCGTCCGAACACCTGCGAGTGATAGACCTGATCGTACACGAGCCACAGCGGCGCCTCGCCGGCCTTCGCACGCCGGACGTTCTCCTCCACGATCGCCTCGCAGATGCCCGTGAGCGGAGCGCGCTTGATGCACGTGCCCGTGGGGTTGAGTGGCGAGTTCAGACACAGGAGCCGCGCCTGCTTCAGGTACGGCGCGAGGTCGTCGCGATCGAGGTGGAAGTTCTTCTCGGGCGTCACCGGGAGCGGCACGCCGCGCCCGCCCGACATCCGGACGTAGTGGTGGTTGTTCCACGACGGCACCGGGTAGAGGACGAGGTCCCCCGGATCCACGAGTGCCATGTACGCGGAATAGAGCAGGGGACGGGCCCCGCCGGCGACGAAGAACGACTCCAGCGGATAATCGAGCCCGAAATCCAGCCGCAGGTGATCGCGCAGTGCCGCGCGCAGATCCTGGACACCGGCGACCGGCGGGTAGTTGGTCTCCCCGGCCGCCAGCGCCTCCTCGATGAGACCGCGGTACCGGGCCGGGACCGGGAACTGATCCGGACGGAAGTCTCCGACCGTCAGGTTCAGGACCCGGTCGCCGCGGGCGGCCATCTCGCGGATGTCGCCGGCGATACGCAGGATGCTCGATCCCTCGACCGCTTCCGCGTAGCGCGACAGGCGGCTCGCGGGCGCCTTCGCGAGAACCTCGGACAGTTCCGGGTGCAATCGCGTGCTCCCCTCCATCGACTTCACCTCCCCGTCTATTTGCGCGTCGGCGCGATACCCATCTTCTCGATCGTCACTCGACCCTCCGCGAGGCGGTAGACGTCGCCGGTCTTCTCGCAACTGGCCCGGCCGTCGGCGCCGAACGCGAGTCGCGTCCCGTAGCGCCCGACCCAGCCGAGCGGCTTCGCGGGGCTTCCGACGACGAGCGCGAAGTCCGGCACGTCGCGCGTGACCACGGCCCCCGCGCCGACCATCGCGTGGCGGCCGATCGTGACTCCGCACACGATCGTGGCGTTCGCCCCGATGGAAGCGCCCTCGCGGATCCGCGTGGACTTGAACTCCGTCTCGGGGTCCTTCTTGAACGCGGCCCGCGGCAGGAAGTCGTTCGTGAAGCAGGCGTCCGGTCCGAGGAACACGTAGTCCTCGCAGGTGACCTTGTCCCACACGGAGACGCCGTTCTTCACGGTGCAGAAGTTGCCGAGCACCGCGCCCGACTCCACGAACGAGCCCTCGCCGATGTTGCAGCCGCGCCCGACGACCGCCCCCTTCATCACGTGGGCATGGGCCCAGATGCGACTCCCGGCCCCGATCTGTTCGGACTCGCACATGCCTTTCGCGTGCACGAAGACGTCTTCGCCCACTCGGATCCCCTCCCGGGTGCAAAGTGACGGTCCAGGATACGGGGGGACTCCGGGGTCTGGCAACGTCGCCTCGGGAGGGGCTCCTCGGGTCCGCCGGGGCGGCTCCCGGGTCGACGGGTCCGGCGGCCCCTCCGGGAGAGGGCGTCCCTTTCCGCCGGGACGACCCTTTGGTACCCTCGAAAGCACTCGGATCGAACCCGGAACCCGCCGAAACAGCGGAAAACCCACCCGGAGGACCTATGTCGACGCAGATGACGGACCGCTACATCGATCTCGCGGAGCGGTACTCGGCCCACAACTACCATCCGCTTCCCGTGGTGATCGAGCGGGCCCAGGGCGTTTGGGTGCACGATCCGGAAGGCCACAAGTACATGGACATGCTCGCCGCCTACTCCGCGGTGAACCAGGGGCATTGTCACCCGAAGATCCTCGCGGCGCTGAAGAAGCAGGCCGAGCGCGTGACGCTCACGTCGCGCGCGTTCCACAACGACCAGTTCGGCCCGCTGTGCGAGCTCCTCCACGACATGACCGGCTACGACAAGGCGCTGCTCATGAACTCCGGCGCCGAGGCGGTGGAGACCGCGATCAAGATGGCGCGCAAGTGGGGCTACCAGAAGAAGGGCGTGGCTGCGGATCGCGCCGAGATCGTGGTCTGCGCGGGCAACTTCCACGGCCGCACCACCACGATCGTGGGCTTCTCGTCCGACGAGCAGTACCAGGAAGGATTCGGCCCGTTCACGCCGGGCTTCAAGATCATCAAGTACGGCGATCCCGCCGCGCTCGAGGCCGCGATCACGCCGAACACGGTGGCGTTCCTCGTGGAGCCGATCCAGGGCGAGGCCGGCATCATCATCCCGCCGGACGGTTACCTGAAGCGCTGCGAGGAGATCTGCCGCAAGAACAACGTGCTGCTGATCTGCGACGAGATCCAGAGCGGTCTCGGCCGTACCGGCAAGCTCTTCGCCTACGAGTGGGAGGGAGTTCGACCGGATGCGCTCATCGTGGGCAAGGCGCTCTCCGGCGGTTTCTATCCGGTGTCCGGCGTCCTCGCGAACGACGACGCGATGCTCGTGTTCCACCCGGGCGACCACGGCTCGACGTTCGGCGGCAACCCGCTCGGCTGCGCCGTCGCGAAGGCGGCGCTCGAGGTGATCCGCGACGAGAAGCTCGTGGAGAACTCGCAGGCGCGCGGCGAGCAGCTCGCGTCGGCGCTGCGCGCGCTTCCGCAGGACAACGTGCGCGAGATCCGCGCTCGCGGCCTGTGGATCGGGATCGAGATCAAGCGGGAGTGCGGTTCCGCGCGTCCGTACTGCGAGGACCTGATGTCCAAGGGCATCCTCGCGAAGGAGACGCACGAGCAGGTCGTGCGTATCGCGCCGCCGCTCGTGATCACCAAGGAAGAGGTGGACTGGGCGGTGGAGCGCATCGCGCAGGCGCTGGCCGTGAATCACGGCTAGGGACAAGGGACAGTCCGCATGAACCGAGCGGGCCGGCTCCGGGAGGAGCCGGCCCGTGTTCGTTTTCGGGCATGTCGTCGCTCGGGCGGTCGGCGATATCGAGTTGCAGGCGGGATGTCCGCGGGTCTACGCTCGCAATACACCTCCCCGGATCCAAGTCCCCGAGCCCCGAGGTGATGCCGTGAAGAACCCGGCTTCCCGAATACTCGCCGCTGTCGGCCTGGTGTTTCTCTGCGCCGCGCTCGCCGATGCGAGCACGATCTTCGTCTCGCAGGATCGCTCCACGTCGGTGTCGGGCGAGATCCACAACGCGAACACGGGACAGACCACGAGCGACCAGATGTCGGAGTCCGCACCGGACGTTTCGCCGTTCCTGAGCAACGTCAGTGTAGGCGTCGGCGGCGACGCCTCGCTCGCGTTCGTCCGGGCGATTCAGAACTCCTTCCTCGAACCGGACTCGATCTCGACCGACGGCAGCTCGTTTGCTCTCCTGCTCGTTCCGACCGACTCCACGGCCGTCACGTCCTACGGAGTCGCGATGTCGAACTTCGACGTGACGTTCGAGCTCACCGGCACGGCAGCTTTCACCCTGACGGGTCAGCTGCAGTGCGTCTTCGCCGGGGAAGCCGCGGCGACACTCACCGGACCGGCGGGCGTCGTCTATGACGTTACAGCCACGACGGAGACGGTGCTCGTCGATGTGGCGGGCACGCTCATCCCGGGACAGTACCGCCTCGAGGTCCACGCCCTCGTGGAAGGGACCGTCCCCTTGGATGCCCCGAATGGGGCGTTTCAGGCGCTCTACGAAATCGTTCTCGCGCTCCAGCCGACGGTATCGGTGCAGCCGGCGAGCTGGGCGGGGGTCAAGAGCGCCTATCGCTCCGGTCCGGATCGCTGACCGATGGGTCTCGCGAAGGCCCGTGTTCGTTCCGGGCAACCCAAGCGTGCGCGGAAGGAGAAGTCATGAAACGATTCATCGCAGCCGGCGTCGCCATCGTCGCGCTGCTCGGAACGGTGGGCAGCCCTCGTGCGAACACGATCATCATCTCGCAGGACCGCTCGACGTCGGTGTACGGCGAGGTGTTCAACGCGAACTCGGGACAGACCTGGACGATGCAGGACGCCGAGTCGGCGCCCGACCAGGGACTGTTCGACAGCTCACTGAGTGTGGGACCCCAGGGTGACGGGGCTCTGGCGATGGCTCAGGCATTTCAGACGTCGAGCCTCGCCGTGGACAGCCTCTCCGCCATCGGGTCGACGTTTCTTCTGCTCGCGACCCAGCCGGATTCCTCGGCTGTGGCGGTCTCGGGAAGCGCGACCGCGACCTTCGATGTCGTGTTCGAGCTGACGGGAGCGGCGGCGTTCGCGCTGGCCGGCCACGTGTCGGCGGGGTTGTCGAGCACCACCGACCTCACGCTCAATGGCCCCGGTGGGCTCGTGTACGAGGCGCATCCGCACCAGGAGAACGTGTTCTTCGACGAAGCCGGGGTCCTCGGTCCGGGTCAGTACCAGTTGCAGCTCCACGTCGTGAGCGAAGGGAGCACGCAAGGAGTCACGCTGATCTTCGGGGCGGGATACGACCTGCTGCTCACGCTCGAGCCGACGGTCTCGCTGGAGCCCGCGAGCTGGTCCTCCGTGAAGGGCGCCTACCACGACGGGGCCGTTCGCTGACCGGAGGCAGCATCGCTCGCTAGGGTCGCGATTCGGTTCGGGGCGCTGCGGCCAGCGGCGCCCCCGCCGGGTCCGCCGCCCCCGCGGATCCCACCTCCGACAGCGCCATCCCGGCGAGAATGATCGCGCCGCCGACCCACGCGGTGGGCGGCAACGACTCCCGGAACACGAGCCACGCGAAGAACGACGCGAACACCGGCTCCGTCGCGAAGATGAGCCCCGCGCGCGTGGGATCGATGGCTGGCTGGAACCGGAGCTGCAGCCAGGTGGTGGCGACCGTGCCGAGCAGCGCGGTGACGAGCAGCGCCACGACGAGCGGAGCGGTCAGCCGGAAGTGCGGCTCCTCCAGCAGCGGGGCGCCCCCGAGCGCGAGACCGGATGTCACGACGAGCTGGGACACGAGCAGTCCGCCGGCGTGGAAACGATCGCCCACGCGCCCCACGAGCACGACGTGCAGCGCGAACAGCACCGCGCACGCCACGGTCCAGCTGTCGCCCGCGGTCCAGCCGCCGGCCGCCGGGGCGGTGAGCAGCCACATCCCCGGCAGGGCCACCACCAGTCCCAGAACGGAGAGCGGGCGTGGCTTCCTCCCGAGGACGAGTGCCGCCCACAGCGGCACGATCGCCACGTTCAGTCCGGTGAGGAACGCGGAGCGGGAGGGGCTGGTCGTGGTGAGGCCGATCGTCTGGGCGGCGAACCCGAGCGCGTACACGATCCCGAGCGGGATCCCGGCCCGGAGCGCGGCCCGGGTGCCCCGACCGCGCCGGAGGAACGGCAGCGCGGCCACGGAGGCGATCACGAAGCGGGCGCCCAGAAACAGCAGCGGGGAGCTGTCCGCGAGGCCGGTCTTCACGGCTGCGAACGTGGTTCCCCAGAGGATCGCCACGCCCAGCAGCGCCAGGGGAGCCCAGGGATTCCGACGCGACCCGACCATCGTGGTATAGTAGCGGCCCGTACCACGCACCGGCTTCCCCAAAGTGAACCGGCCTCCGTCCGGGGCCGTACCCAACCCGATTCGAGGTCCACCGATGCGACCAGTCCGGTCCCGCTGCTTGATTCCGTCTTGCCTGGGGCTGCTGGCCCTGGCTTCCTCGGCGTCGGCGCAGTCCGCCGTCCCCCCGTACAACGTGACCCTGCTCGCGAATCTCGACGAACACACGGGCGTCAACGACTGCTGGGGCTATTCCGCGCCGGGCGTGGAGATCGCGATCTACGGGCACCAGAGCGGGACGGCGTTCGTCGACGCGACCGACCCCGAGAACGCCGCCGAGTACTGGAGTCTCGCCGGCCCGACCTCGATCTGGCGGGACATCAAGACGTACCAGCACTACGCCTACATCGTCACCGAGGGGACGGGGTTCGGCACCGGGCTCCAGATCGTGGATCTCGCGAACCCGCTAAGCCCGGTCCACGTCCGCACCTACACGGACGGGTCATTCTCCTCCGCGCACAACATCTGGATCGACGAAGCTGCCGGCATCGCCTACGCGTGCGGCGCGGCGCCGGGCGGCGGCATGCACGTGCTCTCGCTCGCGGATCCGGAGAACCCCGTGGAGCTGGACTTCTTCGACTCGTACTACATCCACGACCTGTTCGTCGGAGGCGGGCGAGGATACGCCGGCGCGATCAACTCGGGTTCGCTGCGGATCATGAACACCACGAACCCCGCGAACATCACCACGCTCGCGAGCCACTTCTACAACGGCGCGAACACGCACAACGCGTGGCCGAACGTGGCCGGTACGCACGTCTGCACGTCGGACGAGGTGGGCGGCGGCCACTTCAAGATGTGGGACATCACGAACCTGTCCTCCATCTCGCTGACCTCGGAGTGGCGTCCGCCGGATCATCCGATCAGCATCATCCACAACATCCTGAACAAGAACGACCTCGCGTACATCTCCTGGTACGCGGCCGGAGCGCGCATCCTCGACGTCACGGATCCGTACGAGCCGGTCGAGGTCGGCTTCTACGACACGAGCAACCGCGAGGGCGGCGGCTTCGAGGGCTGCTGGGGCGTGTACCCGTTCCGGGGCGACGACGTCTTCTACGCGTCGGATCGGCAGAACGGCCTGTTCATCCTCCGCTTCGACGGCGACTTCGCCGGCGAGATCCAGGGCACGGTGCGCAATCTCGCCACCAGCGCGCCGCTGGATTCCGCGCACGTGCGCATCCTCGGCACGGAGTTCGACTACCCCACGGACGGTGCGGGGACCTACTCCGGACTCATCTCCGGCGGCTCCTACCAGGTGGTCACGACGCGGTTCGGCTACCAGCCCGACACGGCGAACGTGGTCATCCCGCCGAACGGCGTGCTCGTGCACGACGTGGACCTGCAGGCGATCCCGAACGGGACGGTGGAGATCACGCTGCTCTCCGCGCGGGACGGGCAGCCGATCGTGGGCGCACGCGGCTTCGTCTTCGACTCGCCGATCGTCGATCTGGAGACCGACGCGAACGGTCAGGTGACGATCCCGGGCCTCCCGGCCGGCATTCCCTGGACGGCGCGCTTCGGCAAGTTCGGTTTCGAGCTCACCGACGTGCAGGTCGTGCCGGCGGTCGGCACGACGACTCCGGTGAGCGCGAACGCGAACCCCGGTTTCTTCGACGACTTCCAGGCCGATCAGGCCTGGGTCAGCGGCGCCCCCGGCGACGACGCCACCGACGGGCTGTGGGAACGGGCGATTCCGTTCGGCAGCTACTGGCTCGGACCGGTCGGCCCGGACGTGGACGCGTCCGGCCTCGACACCGGCTACGCCTGGGTCACCGAGAATCACACGCCCTCGTTCGTCGGCACGTCGGACGTGGACAACGGCCGCACGACGCTGCTCTCGCCGGTGTTCGACGCGAGCGGCTTCGGAACGGTGGGGCTCCGGTACCAGCGCTGGTTCTCGAACCGCGCGCCGTCCCAGAGCGACGACGAGTTCCGGACCGACGTCAGCACGGACGGCGGCTCCACCTGGACGAACCTCGAGACGCTCTCGTTCGGGACGGACTCCTGGGCGGAGGTCACGATCGACCTGAGCTCGGTGGTCACCCCGACGGCCACGATGCAGCTGCGTTTCGTGGCCGAGGACCTCGGAGCCGATCAGTACGTCGAGGCGGGCGTCGACGAGGTCGCCCTGCTCTTCGGCGCCACCGACGCACCGGGGGAGATCGCCGCGGGCTCGCTCTCGTCGCTGTCGCTTTCGGCTCCCGTGCCGAATCCGGCCCGGGATCGGCAGGAGATCCGATTCGACGTCCCGGCCGCGGGGCCGGCGATGCTCGCCGTCTACGACGTCGGCGGCCGCCGGGTGGCCACTCTCCTCGGCGGCAGCCGGGTGGCGGCCGGCCGGCAGTCCGTGACCTGGTCCGGCCGGGACGACGCGGGACGGGAGGTCGCGCCGGGCGTGTACTTCGCGAAGCTGGAGGCGGCGGGGGAGGTCCGGACCCGGAAGATCACCCGGATCCGCTGATCCGGCGACCGTGCGCTCGAGAGAACGGGCCGGCCCCCGCGAGGAGCCGGCCCGTTTCCGTTCCGTACCGGGCGGTACGGAATCGTGCGACGTCGTCAGGAATTCGACGGGACCGGGATCGGCTCCCGCGGCCCCTTCTCTCCGCGCGTGAAGTGCTCCACCGTGTCCTCGCCGAGCCGCCAGGACCACTGCACTTCCTTGCCGTTCAGGAGGCCGGGGAAGTCCACGAGCCCGCGCTCGAAGTCCCGGAGATGGCAGCCGATCTCGTTCAGTTCCTGGATGAACTCCGCGAGCTCGCGCATGATGCGATCGTGCTCGGGGGAGGAGTTGCCGTACTCCTCGCGGACCTTCACGAGGTCCTGCCAGCGCTCGGCCACGTCACCGACGATCGAGCGCACGAGCGGAAGCGCGCGATTCGCTTCCTCGACCGAAAAGATCACCTTGTTCTTCGTCGCCATCGCACCCCTCCGCACACAGGCTATCGGCCGTTCCGGCCCCCATCTTGAACTTCCCAGACGTCGCCTTCCTCGAGCAGGGCCGCGAGATTCCCTGCGCCCTCGGCGTCCTGCGCGCGTCCGATCTGCGCACGGATCTCGGTCTCCAGCGTGGGGCGATGGACGGCGCGGAACACGCCGATCGGTACCGGGAAGTCCGGCGACTCCATGCGGCTCAGCTGGAACGCGCGCGACGGACGCTCGCGCGTCTCGTCGTGCACGAGGAGATCGGCCTCGGTGATCCCGTCCTCGCCGAGGCGCACGACCTCCAGCCCCTCGTCGCGGAACACCAGTCCGCGGTCGCGATCCTTGCCGAAGATCATCGGCTGACCGTGCACGAGTTCGATCTGCGCGTCCGAGCGGACCTCGCGCTCGGTCATGGTCTTGAAGGCGCCGTCGTTGAAGATGTTGCAGTTCTGGTAGATCTCCACGAACGACGTCCCGCGATGCTCCGCCGCGCGGCGGATCGTGTCGCGCAGGTGCGCGCCGTAGACGTCGACACTGCGCGCGACGAACGTCGCGTCCGCGCCGAGCGCCAGGCTGATCGGATTGAACGGCGGGTCCACGGTGCCGTACGGCGACGACTTCGTGCGCTTGCCGAACTCGGACGTGGGGGAGGCCTGCCCCTTGGTGAGACCGTAGATCCGGTTGTTGAACAGCAGCACGACCACGTCGAGGTTCCGGCGGAGCAGGTGGATCAGGTGGTTGCCGCCGATCGAGAGCGCGTCGCCGTCGCCGGTCACCACCCACACCGACAGATCCGGATTCGCGACCTTCACGCCGGTCGCGATCGCGGGTGCGCGCCCATGGATCGTGTGGAAGCCGAACGTGTTCATGTAGTACGGGAAGCGGCTCGAGCACCCGATGCCGGAGACGAACACGAACTTCTCGCGCGGGATGCCGAGATCGGGCAGCACGTTCTGGACCGCGGACAGGATCGAGTAGTCCCCGCACCCCGGACACCAGCGCACTTCCTGGTCGGAGACGAACGCCTTCTTGTCGAGCGGCTGTCCTTCCGTCGTCGTCGTCATGTCAGCTCTTCTCCGCTTCCTCGATCGCGGCGACGATCTCGGAGCTCTTGAACGGCTTGCCCTGGATCTTGGTCACGGCCTTCGCGTCCACGAGATAGCGACCGCGCAGCACGAACGCGAGCTGGCCGAGGTTCAACTCGGGCACGATCACGCGCTCGTAGCGCGACAGGATCTCGCCGAGGTTCTTCGGGAACGGGTTCAGATGGCGCAGGTGCACCCAGGCCACCTGCGAGCCGCGCGCGCGCACCGTGCGCAACGCGCTCCGGATCGCGCCGTAGGTGCTGCCCCAGCCCACGACGAGCACCTTGCCGCGTTCCGGTCCGTCGACCGCGGCCTCGGGAATGTCGTTCGCGATGTTCGCCACGCGCTCGGCCCGGAGCTCGCTCATCCGTTCGTGGTTCGCGCCGTCGTAGTTCACGTGCCCGGTCCGGTCCTGCTTCTCGAGCCCGCCGATGCGATGTTCGAGCCCCGGCGTGCCGGGCACGGCCCACGGTCGGGCCAGCGTGCGGGGATCGCGATCGTAGGGGAGGAAGCCCTCCGGATCGGTGCGGTACTTCACGGGGATCCTCGGCAGGTCGTCCACCGACGGAAGCGCCCACGGCTCCGCGCCGTTCGCGAGGTAGCCGTCCGAGAGGAGGATCACCGGCGTCATGTACGTGAGCGCGATGCGCACCGCCTCGATCGCCACCCAGAAGCAGTCGCCGGGCGACGACGCGGAGACCACCGGAATCGGCGCCTCGCTGTTGCGGCCGTAGAGCGCCTGGAAGAGGTCCGCCTGCTCGGTCTTCGTGGGCAGCCCGGTGGAGGGGCCGCCCCGCTGGATGTCCACCGCGACCAGCGGGATCTCCGCCGCCACCGCGAGGCCGAGCGCCTCGGTCTTGAGCGCCATGCCGGGGCCGCTCGTCGTGGTGATCGCGATCTTCCCGGCGTAGGCGGCGCCGATCGCCACGCACACGGCGGAGATCTCGTCTTCCGCCTGGAACGTGACGACGCCGAATCGCTTGTAGCGCGAGATCTGGTGCAGGACGTCGCTGGCCGGCGTGATCGGGTAGCCGGCGAGGAACAGCGGAATCCCCGCGCGATCGCTCGCCGCCACGAAGCCCAGCGCGAGCGCGGCGTTGCCGTTCAGGTTGCGGTAGCGTCCCGGCGGGAACGTCGCGGGAGCGACCTCGTACGTCGTCTGGAAGAGACGCGTGGCGTCGGCGTACGCGACGCCGCCCTTCAGCGCCGTGACGTTCGCCTGGACCACGTCCGGACGCTTGCCGAAGTACCGCTCGAGCCAGGCCTCCGTCGGCTCGGTCGGACGGTTGTACAGGTAGTACATGATCCCGAGCGCGAAGAAGTTCTTGCAGCGATCGACCTGCTTGCGCGGCAGGTCGAGGCTCTCGAGCGCCTTGCGCGTGAGCGTGGTGAGGGGGACCGAGACCAGCCGATAGCCCTCGAGCGAACCGTCTTCCAGCGGATTGGAGTCGTAACCCGCGAGCTTGAGGTTCTTGTCCGCGAAGTTGTCCGAGTTCACGATCAGGAGACCGTTCAGCGGAAGGTCGCGGAGATTCACGCGGAGCGCGGCCGGATTCATCGCCACGAGCGCGTCGGGCTCGTCACCGGGCGTGTCCACGTCGTGGCTCGCGAAGTTGATCTGGAAACCCGAGACGCCCGGCAGCGAACCGGCGGGGGCGCGGATCTCGGCCGGGAAGTCGGGGAACGTGCTCACGTCGTTCCCCAGGATCGCCGCCGTGTTCGTGAACTGGTTCCCCGTCACCTGCATGCCGTCGCCGGAGTCACCGGCGAAGCGCACGACGACGCGGTCCACCTTCTCGCGCTGGATCTCGGGACTCCGGGTCTCGGTGGTCATTCTCTTCCGTTTCCGTTCGGTCGGGGTGATGGGCGGCGCGGCCCCGTCAGTCGGCGGCGACCTTCTCGGGAATCTCCATGGGCTTGCTGCGGATCGGCTTGGGGACGAGCGGCTCTCCCTCGCGGCCCGCGATCTCGGTGACCTCGAGGAAACGTCGGCACAGTTCCTGGGATGCGGACTCCTCGGTCGCCGGTTCGAAGCGGTCGATGAAGGCGATCCCGCCGGCCATCATGCCGTGGCCACCGGCCTTTCCTTCCTTGCCGACGATCTTCATGATCTTGCGGCCCGCGTGGCCGGAGCGATCGCGCGTACGCAGCGAGAGGTAGCAGATGCCCTCGCGGTGGCCCACGCAGAGTGCCCACCGGGTCGACTCCAGCCGCAGGATCATGTCGCAGAACTCGGCGCAGAAATCCGGATTCGAGACCTCGCCGAGCCGCGTGAACGTCACGTCGCCGAACAGGGTCGTGCGGGAGAGGGCATAGCCCATCTGCCCGAAGTACTCCCGCGGGACGCCCGCGTTCTCGATCTCGTAGATGCGCCGGAAGTCGACCATCGGCATCAGCGCCAGGTACGCCTCGCGGTCGGCCTTCGACGCCTCTCGCGTGAGCGCCTGCGTCTCCGTGCGGATGCCGTAGAAGAGCGCGGTCGCGAGGTCGGCGTCCGGCTTCGCGCGCGCGGCCTTCAGGTACTCGTACATCATCGTCGCCGTGGCCCCGAACCGGGTCCGCACGTCGTGGAACTTCACCGGGCGTGTCTCCCGACGAAGCGGATGGTGATCGAGCACCGCGAGCGGACGCTTGCCGGCGGGCAGGGAGTTGTTCCCGGTGCGCGGCTGGGTGTCCACGAGCGCGAACTGCTGATAGCTCGCGATGTCGAGGTCGGTGAGCGGCTTGATGTCGGCCTTTACCGCCTTCACCAGGGTGCGGTTCTCCGCCCGCCCCACGATGCCGCCGTACCCGATGTCCACGGACAGCTTCTTGACCCGCTTCTGCAGGAGATGCTTCAGCGCCATGGCGGCCGCGATCGCATCCGGATCCGGGTAGTCGTGGGTGAGCACGAGGGCGCGCTCGACTCCCTGGAACGCGCGGAGGAGCCTCTTGAGCCGCGTTCGACTGGACTCGGTGATCTTCATGCACCCTTCCCGGAAAGCGTCGCGGGAGTCTACCAGCCGACCCGCGGGCCAGCCACCCCGGAGCCTCCGGGCTAGGAGGGTTCGGAGGCCCGCTCCGCCTCGCGGACCCGACGCCGGATCTCCGGGCCGGAGTCCACCTGGAGCAGCTCCTCGACCCGGGCCTTCCACTCCCGCGTGTCGATCTGCCCCAGACGGCTTCCCACCGGCACGATCCACTGCGGCTGCATCGACAGGCGCGTGTAGCCGAGTCCGATCAGGAGGCCGGTCATCGTGGGGTCCGCCGCGATCTCGCCGCAGATCGAGACGTTCTTGCCGGCCTCGGCCCCGGCCTGGGCGATCCGGTGCAGCGCTCGGAGGACGGCGGGATGGAACGGATCGTACCAGCCCGCGAGATGGGCGGCCTCGCGATCCGCCGAGAGGATGTACATCGTGAGGTCGTTCGTGCCGACCGAGACGAAGTCCGCTTCCCGCAGGATCTCCGGCGCCATCCACACGCCGGCCGGGTGCTCGATCATCGCCCCGACGGACAGATCGGGGTCGTGGCGGAGTCCCTCGCGTCGCAGCTCCTCGTGGCATTCCTGCACGACTTCCCGCACGCGGCGCACGTCCGACGGATCCGAGACCATCGGAAGGAGGAGACGCGCGGGACCGTCGGCGGCGGCCTGGAGCACCGCCCGCACTTGCGTATGGAGAATGCGCGGGTTCTCGAACAGGAGTCGGAGCGAGCGCAGTCCCAGCGCCGGGTTCGGTTCCGAGGGCAGACGCGCCCCCGGCAGATGCTTGTCGCTGCCGAGGTCGAGCAGGCGGAAGTCGATGGGCACGTCGAGGAAGCAGCACGTCGCGCTCGAGTACACCCGCACGAGATCGGCCTCCTTCGGCAGCCGCGGCGACGCGAGGTACTGGACCTCCGTGCGGAACAGTCCGATGCCGTCGGCCGCCACCTGGGCCGCCGCGTCGACGTCGCGGGGCCCGGTCGCGTTGCCGAGCAACTGGATGCGCACGCCGTCCTTCGTCACGCGCTGCGCACGGGGATCCGAGGGGACGGAGCGGAGGATGCTGCGCTGACGCACGGCGGCGCGCACGCGCGCGATCTCGCCGTCTTCGGGATGGATCGTGGCGACGCCGTTGTCCGCGTCGATCGCGATCAGATCTCCGTCGCGCACCTGCGCCAGCAACCCCTCGACCTGGACCAGCGCCGGCAGCTCGAGCGCGCGCGCCAGCACGGCCACGTGGCCCATGCCCGCGCCACGCTCACACAGGATTCCCGCCACCCGGCCGGGATCCAGGCGGGCGAGCAGGCTCGGCGGCGGGTCGTTCGTGACCAGGACGACGGAGGGCCCTTCCGGTTCCGATGCATCCGGCAGGCCGGTGCGTCGGGGGAGGCCGAGCAGGTGGCTCAGGATCACGCGCTCCGCGTCGGAGACGTCCGCGGCGCGGTTGCGCACGAGCTCGCTCGCGGAGCCCTGGAGCACCGCGCGGAAGTCGTCGAAGCGGTGCCGGACGGCGGCCGCGGCGTTGATCTTCTCGCCTCGGATCCGATCCCGGACCCAGTCGAGGAGCGACGGATCCTTCAGGATCGCGCGCTGCGCCACGAAGATCTCCGCCTCGGTCTCGGGGAGATGGGTCTTCGCCCACTCGACGTCGGAGGCGAGCTCCTCGTCCGCGGCTCCGAGGGCCTCGCCCAGCTTCTGCAGCTCGCGCTCCACGTCCTGGTCCGTCGCGAGCGGGTACACGGGGACGATCGAGGGGTCCTCGAGCCGGATCTCGGCCCGCCCGAGTGCGTTCCCCGGCGAGATCGAGTGTCCTTGGAGGACGACGGGTCCGGTGTTCATGGCTTCCGCTCCGCGGCGACGTTTCCGCGCAAGGATACCCGTGTCCGACCGACCCGTCATCCGAAGGCCTTGACCGGACCCGCGGCGAGCGGACATACACGGGTGGACTGCGGACTGCGGCCCGGAGCTCCGGCGCCCGCGGAGAGCGGAGGAACGCTTGAAGATCTACACGAAGGCCGGAGACGGCGGGGAGACGTCGCTGATCGGCGGCGCCCGCGTGTCCAAGGCGGAGCCGCGGGTCGCGGCATACGGAGACGTCGACGAGCTGAACGCCGTCCTCGGGCTCGCGCACTCGCACGTTCACTCGTGGGCGCAGCTGCGCGAGCGCCTCGAGGCGATCCAGCGCGTGCTGTTCGGCATCGGCGCGGAACTCGCGACCGGGGTGGAAGGTCGGGAGCTCCGGGGCCGGGCCACGGAGGAGGACGTCGTCGCGCTGGAGCACTCGATCGACGGGATGGAGGCGGAGTTGCCGGAGCTCACGAGCTTCATCCTGCCCGGCGGCGGTCCGGCCGGCGCATCGCTGCACGTCGCGCGCACCGTGTGCCGTCGCGCGGAGCGGGCGGTCGTCGCGCTCGGCGCCCGCGACGTCGTCCTCCGGTACCTGAATCGACTGTCGGACTGGCTGTTCGTGGCGGCGCGGTACGTGAACACGCGCGAACGGCACCCCGAGATTCCCTGGTAGAGCAGCCGGATCCGGACGCGCGGATCGGCCGTCGCCGGGTGGCGCGACCTCGCGGGGGGAACTCGCGGCGAGTTCCGGGGTATCGGGCACATTCGGGGCCGTCCGCTTCCGAGGCGGACCTTGTTCCCGCTTGGCGCCCGTGCTAGGGTGCCGCCGTCCGGGGTTCCGGCCGGTGACGTCCAGCGGACGTGCGTGGGTGACGTGGGGTTACGTGGAAGGGGAGCGGCGTGGAACATCCGTTCATCTCGACCCTGTTGCGGTCGGGGCCGGTCGGTCAGACCATCCTCGCGGCCCTGCTGTTGCTTTCCATCTACACCTGGACCGTGATCTTCTCGAAGCTCGCCTCGCTGCGTTCGGCCGAGAAGAAGTGCCGCGATTTCCTCGCCCGCTTCCGTGAGAATCCTCAGGACTGGCTGGACACGACTCGGGGCGCGGTCGAGGGACCGCTCGGCCCGCTGTGGGAGGCGGGGCGGCGCGAGTACCGCGCCCAGCTCGAAGTCGCCCGTCCCGGTGAGCCGATCGGAGCGGAGGGCATCGCCCGCATCGAGAGCGCGCTCGAGACCGAGACCGTCGACCGCATCGCCGATCTCGAGAAGGGCCATCTCGTGCTCGCCGTCGCGTCGAGCGCGTCCCCGTTCGTGGGCCTCTTCGGCACGGTGTGGGGGATCATGAACGCGTTTCGCGGCATGAGCCTCGAAGGCAGCGCGGGCATCGCCGCGGTCGCGCCGGGCGTCGCGGAGGCGCTCGTGACGACGGTCGCCGGTCTCGCGGTGGCGATCCCCGCCGTCGTGGCTTACAATTTTCTGAATCGTCGCGTGCAACTCGTCACGGCGCTGATCGATCGCTTCAGCACGGAATTCGTCCGGACCGCGGACCTCGCGTCGCGTCGCCGTGCGCCCGCCGCCGCTCCGGAGTCGGGCGTCTTCGCGCGGCGCTGAGCGGAGGATGCCATGAGGCGTCGTCGCCGACCCGTCCAGGAAATGCAGACACAGATCAACATCACGTCGCTCGTCGACGTGACGATGATGCTGCTGATCATCTTCATCCTGGTGGCACCGATCCTGAGTCAGGGCATCGACCTCAAGCTCCCCGAGGCGTCGACCGCCGTCCCGGAGCCGGAACGCGGCCTGCGCATCGCGCTCGGACCGGAGGGGGAGATCTTCCTCGACGGCAAGCCGATCCTGCCCCAGGCCCTGGACGACGAGCTCCGTCTCCGCGCGGCGCGTGACCCGGAGATGCCGGTCCTGCTCGAGGGCGACCAGCGCCTCGGCTACGGCACCGTCCTCGACGTTCTCGATCGGGCCCGCCTCGCCGGCCTGACGCGGGTGAGCCTCGCGACGGAGCCGCGGAGGTCGAATTGAATCGGCGGGGATTCCTGGCGTCGACCGCGCTCCACGTGGCCGCGTTCGTGTTCTTTCTCGTGGGGCCGCGGCCGCCGGAGTTCCACTTCGAGCCGGCGCCGGCGATCGCCGTGGACCTCGTGCCGTCGAAGGCGCCCGAGCCGCCGAAGCTGCGTGCTCCGCGCCAGGAGCCGGAGCGAACGGTGGTGCCCGAGAAGGCGCCCGTCACGGAGATCCAGGAGACGCCGGAGCTCACCCCCGACGATCCCGAACCGGAGCCGGTGAAGCCCACGCCGGTCACGCCGACGAAGAAGTCGCCCCCGCCGCGGAAGCTGCAGAAGGTCGCGCCGCGTCGGGACGAGGACACCGGTCCGTCGCTGGAGGAACGGCTGCGCTCCCGGCTGTCGGAGAATCAGCCGACGTCCACCTCACCGCCGTCGCCCGCCGACGCGAAAGACACCCCGGAGGACGACGCACCCGCGGAACCCTCGTCCGCGGCCGAGGTGCAGGCAGTCGATTTCCCCTTCGCTTGGTACCTGAACGTCATTCGCACGCGCGCCACGGACGCCTGGGATCCGCCCGGCGATCGTCTCGTGGTCGGTCGCACGAACCAGGTGCTGGTCCATCTCCGGATTCACCGGGACGGCCGGGTCACGGACGTGCGCGCGCAGAACTCCGGCAACTCGGCGCTCGACGCGAGCGCCGTCCGTGCCGTGAAGGCGGCGGAGCCGTTTCCGCCGCTGCCCGAGGCCTGGGAGGAAGAAGTGCTCGACGTCACCATCCGATTCACCGCGGAGCCCGGATCTTGAGCGCCCGCGCGGGGCGCGTCCCGGTTCTCGCAACGCTGCTCGTGACCGTCGCCACCGCGGCGCTCGCGCAGGAGCCGATCATCGACGTCTCCAAGCGCGCCGACCGGCGGATCGCGATCGGCGTCGGTCGGTTCGAGACCCTGACGACCGAGGAAGTGGGATCGCCGGCCGGCGACGTGGTCGCGTTCGACCTCGAGGTCTCCGGCTGGTTCGAGCCGAAGCGCCCCGGGATGTTGCCGCCCCGCGCGTTCGAGGACTGGGCGCGACTCGGGGCCGAGGTCGTGGCCGAGGTCCGGCAGGAGGGGGGCACGCTGGTCGGCGCCGTGCGGGATGCCGGCACCGGCGACGTCCTGTTCCGGCGGGAGTACCCGTCGGGCCGCGGTGAAAGCCTCCGCCAGAGACTCCACCGGTACGCCGACGACGTCGTGCTGGCGCTCACCGGGGAGCCCGGGATCGCGCGCTCCCGCCTCACATGCGAGTGGGTCCCGCCCGAGGGTGGGGACAAGCGCGTGGTCACGCTCGATCTCGACGGCTTCAACGTCCGCGAGCTGACGGGCGAGCGGGCCCTCGAGGTCGGCCCCCGCTGGGCTCCGAACGGGAAGAGCATCGTGTACACCTCGTTCTCGAGCGGCTTCCCGGACGTCTACGTGCACGATCTCGTGCTCGGCGCGCGCGACCGGGTGGCGCACTATGAGGGGCTGAACGCCGACGGGGACATCAGCCCCGACGGTCGACGGATCGCGCTGGTCTTGTCGACGGACGGCAATCCGGAGATCTACACGAAGGATCTGGACACCGGCCGCATCCTGCGCCTGACCGCGAACCCGGCCACGGAGTCGTCGCCGGTGTGGTCACCGGACGGGCGGCGGCTCGCGTTCGTGTCCGACCGGACCGGCGGTCCCCAGATCTGGGTCATGAATCCGGAGGGACACGACGTGGAGCGGGTGACGCTCCGGGGGACCTACAACACGGCCCCCGACTGGTCGCCGGACGGGACCCGGATCGCCTACTGCGCGCTCCGCTCGGACGGCTTCCAGGTCCAGGTCGTGGACCTGGCCACCCGGGAGGTGACGACCGTGACCGATCTGGGCGGCTGCGAAGATCCTTGCTGGGCACCCGACGGTCGGAGCATTCTGTACTCGCGGAAGGCGGGTGGACGTACGGACTTGTATGTCACGAACCTGACTGAGCGCCGGGCGCTCCGCGTCACTCGCGGAGATGGACGGTACTCGACCCCGGACTGGTCGCCGGTCCCGTAAGCAGGAGGAGAGGGAAGAACATGTCAGCTCGCTTTGTCTGGAAGGGCGCCGCGATCGCGGCGACGCTCGCCGTGTTCGTCGGTTGTGGAGGCTCCGCCCCGGAGCCCGAGACCGATGTCGTCGAAGTCGACATGCCGGAAGAGGTCCCGGTCGAAGTCACGCCTCCTGCGCGTGACGATACCGTCAAGTACGTCGATCCGAACGTGGAGTATCGCGACACGCTGCAGGCCATCCACTTCGAGTTCAACAAGTACCGGATCACCTCGGAGGCCAAGCCGAAGCTCGAGGCCATCGGCGCGCTGCTGAAGGACCATCCGGACTGGAAGGTGCTGGTCGAAGGACACTGCGACGAGCGCGGCACGAACGAGTACAACCTCGCGCTCGGCGAGCAGCGTGCGCAGAGCACGAAGCGGTATCTCGTGTCCCTCGGCGTGCGGGAGTCGCGCTTCCAGACCGTTTCGTACGGTGAGGAGCGGCCGATCGATCCGCGTTCGAACGAGCAGGCCTGGGCGAAGAACCGGCGGGCCGAGTTCCGGGTCGAAGCGCCGGGTTCGTGACGATGCGTTCCCTCGCGAACATCCTGCTTCTGGTCGCGGCAGCCGGGCTCATGCCCGGCTGCTTCGCGACCGCGAAGCACGTCCGCACGATCGAGACGGACATCACGCGCCAGGCCGCGTGGACGGACCAGAAGATGACGGAGCTGTCTTCCGACATCGAGGCGCTCCGATCCGAGAACGACGCCTTGCGCCAGCGAACCACGGATCTGGAAAGCCAGATCTCGTCGCTCGGCGGTGAGGTCTCGACGCGGATTACCGAGCTGAGCGAGCGGGATCGCAAGATCGATCTGCAACTCGCCGAGACTTCGCAGAAGGCCGACGCGCTCGGCGCCGCGCAGACCGAGACCGAGCGCGAGATGCTCGATCGCATGAACGTGATCCTGGAAGAGGTGCTCGCGGAGAACAAGAAGCTCCGGGGGCGGATCGACAAGCTCGAGTCGAGCGCGTTCACGTTCGGCCGCACGCACGTGGTGAAGCCGGGCGAGTCCGTCGCCGGGATCGCCACGAAGTACGGCGTGACCGCTCAGGACATCGTGCGTGCGAACGGCCTCTCCGACGCGAACGTGATTCAGGTCGGGCAGGAGCTCGTGATCCCCGGCGCGGAGTAGCCCGGGGATCACCGCCCCGGAGCCGAGCCGATCGCGCGCTCGGGTCGCTGCCCACTCGGTGAGCGCCACGAGCGTTCCGGCGAGCACCCTCCGGCTCGCCGACCCCTCGATCGCATGGGCGACCCATCCGCCGCGGGCGACGCCGAGCGCCGTCATCCAGCGAGCGTCCGTCGTGTTCTCCGGGCCGAGCAGATCTGCCGCCGTCGCGCCGCGCGGAAAGAAGGGGATCAGCTCGGCCGAATAGGCCGGTCCGTCTCTCCAGGTGACACCGAGCTCGAGCCCCGCCTGCGCGAGGTCGAGTGCCCCGGCCGCCGCGACGATCCGGGCCGCCTTCGCGACCCCACCCCGGGCGATCGTGGCCGTGACCGCGAGGTGAGCCACCCACAGAGCCGCCCGCGCGATCGGCTCCCGCGCGATCGCCCCGGCGCGCATCCTCAGAGCGTGCTCCGCGATCGCGGCGCGCGCGGGCGCCGCCCCCTGGGCCGGGGGATCGGCGGCGAAGAGATCGGCCGTCGCTCGTCGCGCGACCGAGAGGTCGAGCGCGGATATCGCGCCGACGACGAGCGAGATCACGAGCCAGGCGCGGAAAGTTCGCGCGATCGTCGCCCGGAGCGCGCCCTGGTCCGCGGCGCGGCGCGAACCGGGGACGGCGGCCGGCGTCGAAGACTCCGACCGCGAGGATCGGACCGTCGAGCGAGTCCGAGTGGTGAGTTGTCGGCCCGATCCGCGCATCGCCGTCTCCCGGTTCGGTGCGATCCTCTGCAAGGGACGGGCCGGACACCGGGCCCGAGAAGCGGCCGCTCCGGGGCTTCCCGCGGTCCGACCGTCGCCTTCCGGCGCGCCCCCGTCGCCGCTCGTTCACACTCGGGCCCGCGCGGGACGTCGCCGGGCGCCCCGCTCGAGGCGAAACCGGCTTTCGCATCCCGGCCCTCGCGGAATAGAATTCCGATCCGGGGTGTCCCGGCTCGGAGTTTCCGGAACCGGCGTCCCGCTGCGCCTTCGTCTTCCCCGATCGTCCCGAGGTCGACCATCCACGCCACGAACCACGCGTTCCGGGGCGCGACGTCTTGACGCGCCTCCTGCTGCTCGCCCGGGCCCTCGGAGCCGGGCTCGCGATCGGCGCCCTCGCCGGCGTCGCGGACGCCGTCACCACGGCTCACGCGTTTCTCGGTCGCGAATTCCTTCTCGTCTCGGTGCTGGCCTGGATCACCGCGATGATCCCGGCCGCGCTCCTGCTCGGCGGCATCGGAGCGCTCCTCGCGCGGCGTGACGGAACGGGGCTGCGCTCGTTTCCTTTCTGGCGGGTCGCGATCCCGGCGATGCTCGCGGTGTTCGCGGTATGGTTCCTCGTCGTCGTGCACGTGAACGTCACGAAGCTCGCCTCCGACACCGGGCCGCAGGCGATCGCGTTCGATCTCGGCGCGACGGTCGTCGCGGCCGCGCTCCTCGCCCTCCTGATCCGCGCCGGTGGTGCCGTCGGGCGCGGCCGGGGGAACGTCGCGGCGTTCACGGGGTCACCGCTCGCGCTCGGGATCGCGGCGGTGGTGACGGTCGGTCTCGCGGCCGTGTTCTGGCACGGGGGCGTGGGCGCGGCGCGCCCGCCGAGCGAACCCGCGCCGGAGGGCGCACCGGACGTCGTGTTGATCCTGATCGACACGCTGCGGCGCGATCACCTGTCCGGCGAGGGCTACGCGCTGCCCACGAGCCCCACCCTGGACGAGCTCGCCCGGCGCGGCGCCCGCTTCCCGGACTTCACGAGTCAGAGCTGCTACACGAAGCCGTCCGTCGCGTCGCTGCTCACGGGGCGTTACCCGGCCGGCCATCGCGTGGGACATCTGCGCACGATCCTGTCCGAACGCCTGCTCACGTTGCCGGAACTCTTCCACGCCGGCGGGTTCCGCACCGCGATGTTCGTGGCGAATCCGATCGTGGGGGCGGAGTTCGGATTCGCGCAGGGCGCCGAGAGGTTCACGTCGCTGGAGCGGGAGCTGACTCCGAAGACGAAGCTCGGCTACGCGCTGTTCCGGCTGAACGAGTCCGGCCGCAACGTTCCGCCCGCCCGCGCGCTCGCGGCCATCCTCTCCGCCACCGAGCGTCGAGTGGCGCCGCGCCGTGGCCTCGACGCGTTGAACCTGCCGGCGGCCGAGATCTTCGACGAGTACCTCGCGTGGCGGGAGGACATCGGTGACGAACCCGTGTTCGCGTACCTGCACGTGATGGAGCCGCACGCGCCGTACCGACCGCCGGAGCCGGAGCGCAGTCGCTTCGGGCGGGACGTGGAGCTCGTGGCGGAACATCCGCCCACGGTCGGACTGTTCCTGCCGTTCGCCGAGGCGGAGCACCTGCCGGAAGAGAAGCGACGCGGGCTCATCGCGGCCTACGACGGCGAGATCGCGGCGCTCGATCGCACGCTCGCCGATCTGTTCGCCCGGATCGCGGCCTCCGGCCGGCCGACGGTCATCGCGGTGACGTCCGATCACGGAGAGGAGTTCTGCGAGCACGGTGGCTGGGGGCACGGACAGTCGCTGCACCGCGAGCTGCTCGACGTCCCGCTGCTGCTCGCGGGCCCCGGCGTGCCGGCCGGCGTCGAGGTCGCATCGCCGGCGCAGCTCGTGGACATCGCGCCGACGTTGCTGGAGCTCGCGGGTCTGCCCGCGATTCCCGGGCTCCCCGGACGGTCCCTCGTTTCGGCCGCACGCGGCGAGCCGCAGGGTCCGCGCGAGATCGTGTCCGAGATCGTCTACGGCGACGCGTACTGGGCGCGCGCGCTGCGCGTCGACGATCGCAAGCTGATCGTGGCGCGTCTCGGCGAGCGCGAGTCCGTGACGCTGTTCGACGTCGCGTCCGATCCGGACGAGGAGATCGATCTCGCAGCACGGGAGCCCGAGCGGGTGGCCGAGATGCGACGACGCCTGGAGGAGATCGTGGCGACGGCGGCGGCCGGCGCCGCCGAGACGGCGCTCGGCGAGTTCGACGCCGTGACGCGCGAACGCCTGGAGGCGCTCGGCTACGTGGAGTGAGCGTCGATCGCGTCGAAGACCTGACCGAGGCGCCGCAGGCCGTCGAGCAGGTCGCCCTCCTCGTGACGCGTGAGATCGAGCAGGACGAAGTCCTCGCGGGACTCCGGCCATCCGCAGTCCGCGGGAACGATCACGTCGATCCCGCTCTCCCGCGCGAGGCGCGCGAGTTCCGTCGCCCGCACGTCTTCCGGGAGCTCGAGGCGGACCGCGTCGTGCGCGTCGCCGAACGTGAAGCCCGCGAGCTCGGCGAGTCGACGCCGGATCGTGCGGCGCAGCGCGGGGGTCAGCAGACGCCGACGTTCGCGCAGCGCTTCCCGGGCGCGCGCGCGACGCGGCGCGTCCAGGATCCGGGCGAGCGCGTGCTGCGCGAGGCGCGACGTCGGCGATGACTCGGGGTCGACGCGCCAGCGCTCGATCGCCCGGGGCGGCCCCGCGATCACCGCCGCCGAGAACTCGCCGCCCGCCTCGTCGGAGAGATCGCAGACCACGAGGACGCGGCCGCTCGGGTCGAGCGTGGCGAGAGGCGCGAGCAGCGGCGGCGGCGATTCGTCGAGGGCCGTGACGTCCTCGAGGACGGGCACCGAGAAGCGGCGCGCGAGGTCGAGCAACGCGCGACGACGGGCCGGATCCGGCGAATCGCCCGGCAGGCGCGAGTGTCCGCTCGGCACGAGGAGCAGGCGGGGGGGCCGATCGCGGATCGCCTCCGCGACGTTCTCCGGGACCTGGGAGATCCGGCACCGAGCCGCACGCAGCGGGCGGCCGAGATCCGGATCGAGCGGGCCCGCGACGAGCACGTCGCGGCCGACCGCATCCACGCTCCGCAGCACGGCGGCGACCGCCTCCGCGCGCGTGGCCCGGATCGCCGTGTCCTCCGCGCCGCGGAGGACGCCGAGTCGCGCGAGGTGCCGCGCCGCGGCGCGGCGGAGCGAGATCTCCCCGAGCGAGGGTGGCGGTCCGAACAGCGGCGTGCGACGCTCGGCCAGAACTTCGGCGACGGCCCGCCGCAGCGTGCGCGCCGGCACCGTGGACGGGCCCGGGCCGAGTCCCGCGAAATCGACCCGAGCCGGCGGCGGCGGTCCGAGCGCGGCCCACGACTCCGCGGGCAGCGGGTCGCCGGCGCGCGACGGACGGAACGGCAGGTCCAGCTCGGGGTTGTCGGGGAGTCGACGGCGCACCGTGACGCCCTGTCCGGCCCGGACGTCCACGAGGCGCCGGGCGGCGAGTTCGTCGTAGGCCGCTTCGGTGGTCTTGCGGTTCACGCCGAGGTCGCGCGCGAGCGTGCGCGTGGCCGGCAACGCGGCCCCCGGGGGGAGATGACCGCGACGGATCAGCTCCTCCAGGTAGGCAGAGATCTGGCGAGGCAGAGGAACTTGAGATTCGCGATCGAGCGGCACGAACATGATGCCCCATTAGAAACCCGGCTCGCGTGCTTGGCAAGGCGGGGGGCCGTCGCGCTCGTGATGGCGGGCGGCCTGGCGGCGATGGGAAGCGCGGTCGCGGGCGAGACGGCCGGGAAGGAGCCGGGCGCGGGGCCGTCGGGGGCGATCGAGCCGGCCTCGGCCGGGCTGGAGGCGGCGTTCGCGGCGGGAGACGTCGAGGAGATCGCCGCCCGCGTCGACGATCGGCTGTTCGCGTCGCTCGCGGGCGAGGTGGATCCGTCCGAGCGCCCGTCGGGCACGCTCGCGGACCTGAGGGCATCGCTGGATCCCACCACCGCGTTGCTCGCGCTGTGTTCCGGCGACGAGGTCGTTTACGCGCTCCTCGTGCGACACGACGACGTCGTCGCGCGCAAGCTCGACGCCCCGGGCCTGCGGGTGATGGCCGCGCGCCTGGAGCGGTGGGCGGCCGACGCGGATCGCTGGCCGTACGACCCGCTCGCCGGCGTCACGCTGCACCATCTCCTGATCTCGCCGCTCCGGTCCGATCTGACCGGCGTGCGGCGCGTGATCGTGGCGGCGGCGGGAGACGTCGCGACGATCCCGTTCGACGCGTTGCTCACGATGGAGATCGACGAGCGCGATGCGGACACCCGCCCGTACGTGATGCGCCGCTACTCGATCACCTGGGAGTCGACGCTGTTCTCACGGCTCGCGTGGACGAATCAGCGCACGGGGATCTCCCGCCTGGAGGCGTTCCCGGCCACCGCCGACGCGGAGATCGCCTGGGATCCGGGGGATCTCGTGGTGGTGCAGGCCGCGATCCCGGATCCCGGGAACGCGTCGGCGGCCGCGATCCGGCTCGCGGCCGGCGACGCCCGCGGCGCGCTCATGCTCGTGGGAGCGCCCGCCGATGAGGAGGCGGGGATCGCCCCGGAGACGGAACCCACCGCGCGGGGCGGCTCGGATGTTCGTGCGGTACAAGCGATTCGGCGTGCGCTCATGAACGCGGGAGAGCCTCCCGAGACCTGGGCGCGCTGGCGGCTTTACGGCTGTAAGGACTGATCCGCCGCGCCGACCTTGACGCCCGCCCGGAAACGGGATATCCCCAACCCTTCCGAACCCGTAGTGCCAGTCATTTCCCTCAGGGGTGCCCAGTTGAAAACGACAGGAGAGGTCCGCATGTCGGACGCCTTGAGCCTCGATCAGATCCGTGCGGAGTGTCGGGAACGCAACGTCCGCTACCTGCAGCTTCAGTTCGTGGACATCCTGGGTGTTTCCAAGTGCGTGGAGATCCCTCTCAGCCAGCTCGAGAAGGCCTACAACAACGAGATGATGTTCGACGGCTCCTCGATCGACGGATTCGCGCGCATCAACGAGAGCGACATGGCGCTCTATCCGGACTGGAGCTCCCGGTACTACGACGTCGCGCCGGACAGCAGCGGTGCCGTGCTGCGCGTGATCTCGGACATCTATACGGACAAGATGGGGGCGAAGGGCGCGAAGCCCTTTCCCGGCGACCCGCGATACAGCCTGAAGCAGATGCTCGCCCGCGCGCGTTCGGATCTCGGATGGGAATACCAGCTCGGATGCGAGGCGGAGTTCTTCCTGTTCGACGCGGAAGCGCTGCAGGACGGCCGCCTGGTGACGCATGACGACGGCGGCTACTTCGACGTGGATCCGGTCGACCGTGGCGTGCTCGTCCGCCGGGAGATCGTGGAGCAGCTCCACGGCATGGGCTTCGAGATCGAGGCGCTGCACCACGAGGTCGCGGCCGGTCAGCACGAGATCGACTTCCGTTACGCGGAGGCGCTGCAGACCGCGGACAATCTCATGAAGTTCAAGTCGCTGATCAAGACGATCGCGCGCGACTACGGTCTCCAGGCGACGTTCATGCCGAAGCCGAAGGCCGGCATCAACGGCAGCGGCATGCACACGCACATGTCGGTCTGGAAAGACGGCAAGAACCAGTTCGAGGACGACAAGGGCGAGATCGGCCTGTCGAAGACGGCGCAGCACTTCATCGCCGGCCTGATGGCCCACGCGCCCGCGATCACGGCGTTCGCGAATCCGCTGGTGAACAGCTACAAGCGGCTCGTGCCGGGCTACGAAGCGCCGACCGTGATCGCGTACAGCCTCGCGAACCGGAGCCCGATGATCCGGATCCCGAAGGCGACGGGCTCCTCCACGCGGATCGAGCTTCGTTCGCCGGACCCGGCCGCGAACCCGTACCTGCTGTTCACCGCCACTCTCGCGGCCGGCATGGACGGCGTACGGCACAAGCTGCCCTGTCCGCCGCCGGTCACCGAGAACGTCTACCAGCAGCCCGCGGAGTGGCGCGCCGAGCGCAACATCACGGAACTGCCGGGCTCGCTCGAGGAGGCGATCGCCGCGCTGGAGCAGGATGACGTGATCCGCGGCGCGTTCTCCGACCACACGATCGAGCACTACGTCGCCTCGAAGCGGGCGGAGATCGCCGAGTACCGGACCCAGGTCCACGAATGGGAGCTCCGCCAGTACCTGATCCAGTACTAGCTGCGACGACGTTCCGGCCGAGAATCGGACCCGGGGGCCCCGCGCTCCCGGGTCCTTGCCTTTCGGGCCGGGTTCCCGGTTCCCCGTTCCGGCGCCCGGTGCCGGGCGGCCCCTGGCGGCGCGCCCGAAGCGACGCCAGGCTCCCCGGGGACGCCCTCGACGCCCCTCGCGCGGCCGGGTAGACTCCCGCGTCGACTGTCCGGGGCCGGGTTTTGCGCCGGTCCCTCCCCGAATCCTGCGACCGCCTCCCGGGAGAGACCGAATCATGGCGAACGGCCAGTACCGCACGGCGATGCCCGTGAACGAGCCCGTCCTGTCGTACAAGCTCGGCTCGCCCGAGCGAGCCGAGCTCAAGGAGACGATCCGTCGGATCGGCTCCCGCACGCTCGAGATTCCCCTGGAGATCGGCGGCAAGCGCGTGAAGACGGGCCGCCTCGGGGAGGCTCGCTGCCCGCATGATCACGAGCACCTGCTCGCGACCTGGCACAAGGGCGGCAAGGCCGAGGTCGATCAGGCGGTGGCCGCGGCGGCGAAGGCCTGGCCCGACTGGTCGCGCATGGACTGGCAGGATCGGGCGGCCATCTTCCTCAAGGCGGCCGATCTGCTCGCCGGGCCGTACCGGCACGTGCTGAACGCGGCCACGATGCTCGGGCAATCCAAGACCTGCCATCAGGCCGAGATTGACTCCGCGTGCGAACTGATCGACTTCTGGCGATTCAACGTCCACTACCTGCAGTCGATCTACTCGGAGCAGCCGGGTTCACAGCCGGGAATGTGGAACCGCGTGGAGTACCGCCCGCTCGAGGGCTTCGTGTTCGCGGTGACGCCCTTCAACTTCACGTCGATCGCGGGCAACCTGCCCACGGCGCCCGCCTTGATGGGGAACACGATCCTCTGGAAGCCCGCGTCGTCCGCGGTGTACTCCGCCCACTTCATCCTGGAGATCCTGCGCGAGGCGGGGCTGCCGGACGGCGTGGTGAATCTCGTGGCCGGATCCGGCGGTGAGATCGGCGATCCCGTGTTCGCGCACCCCGAGCTCGCGGGCGTGCACTTCACCGGTTCCACCGAGGTGTTCCACGGCGTGTGGCGCACGATCGGCACGAACATCGCGGCCTACAAGAACTACCCGCGCATCGTGGGCGAGACCGGCGGCAAGGACTTCGTGTTCGCGCATCCGAGCGCGGATCCCAAGGCGGTGGCCACCGCGCTCGTGCGCGGCGCGTTCGAGTACCAGGGACAGAAGTGCAGCGCGGCGTCGCGCGCGTACCTGCCCAAGAGCCTGTGGAAGCGCATCAAGGACGAGCTGCTCGGCCAGGTGTCGCAGATCAAGATGGGTGACCCGACCGACTTCGGGAACTTCATGGGCGCGGTGATCGACAAGGGCGCGTACGCGGACATCGAGGGGTACATCAAGTACGCGAAGCGCGCGAAGGACGCGGAGATCCTCGCGGGCGGCGGCTGCGATTCCAAGCAGGGCTGGTTCATCGAGCCGACCGTGGTCCAGACGACGAACCCCGACTTCAAGCTCATGCAGGAGGAGATCTTCGGTCCGGTGCTCACGCTCTACGTCTATCCCGACGGTCAGCTCGACAAGACGCTCGAGCTCTGCGATCGCGGATCGGCGTACGCGCTGACGGGAGCGATCTTCGCGCGCGACCGTCAGGCGATCGTGCACATGGCGGACAAGCTGCGGCACACGGCCGGGAACTTCTACATCAACGACAAGCCGACGGGCGCGGTCGTGGGGCAGCAGCCGTTCGGCGGTAGCCGCGCCTCGGGCACGAACGACAAGGCGGGCAGCGCGCAGAACCTGCAGCGGTGGGTGACGCCGCGCACGATCAAGGAGACGTTCGTGCCGCCGCGTCATTTCGCGTACCCGTTCCTCGTGTCGGATCCGGAGTAGAAGGGAACGGTGCGCGGCGCGGGCGAGGGGGACGCCGAGCTCTCTGCCTGGGTGGAGCGACTCGCGGGTCTGCGGGGCCGGGCGGAGCGGCTCTTCGCCGGGATGGCGGCCGACGCCTGGAACCGGGCGTCCTCGGCCGGCGGCTGGTCCGTGGCCGAGTGCGCGGCCCACATCGTGGAGACGAACGAGAAGTACCTGGAGCCGCTCCGGGCGGAGATCGCCCGGGGGCGCGCGGCCGGCGTGACGGGCGCCCCTCCGTTCCGGTACCGTTGGTTCGGCCGGTGGTTCGTGGCGCAGATCGAGCCTCCGGTGAGGCGGAAACTCCCGGCGCCGGAGGCGTTTCGTCCGGCCCGTCGGACGTATGATCCGTCGATCGGGCGCGAGGTCCTGCGAACGCTCGACGAGCTGGCGAACGTGATGCGGAGTAGCGCCGGGCTGGACCGGCGGCGGCTGCGGATCACGTCGCCGGCGGCCCGTTTTCTTCGGTTCGACCTCGGGATAGGTATCCTGTTGCTGATCGCGCACACGGATCGTCATCTCGGCCAGATCGAGAATTTGACCTTCGACACCCAGCCCTCGCGACCCAGGAGGGGAAGTTGACGCAGTCGACCGACGTGTTCAAGACGATGTCCGCGGAGGAGGCGCAGGCCTTCTTCGGCGAGATGCGGGACGAGCTGCGTCCCGTCTACAAGCAGGCGGAGCGGGTGGCGGCCGCCACGTTGCGCCTCCGTCCGGTGTTCCTCGGCAAGCAGCCGTTCCCGAAGCGTTGCGACATGATCCGCAAGGCGCTCGCGCTCCGACCGAACGCCGACGCCTCGGCGGAGCTCCTCGCGACGTTCTTCCTGGAGCGCTACGCCAAGGACGTCGCCGAGCTGCTGGATCTCTTCGGCATCGAGCACGAGGACGGCGTGTTGAAGGACCAGGCGCCGAAGGCGCCGACGAAGGCCAAGATGAAGAAAGCGGTGCAGGAGTTCCCGACCGGCGATCACGCGCTCATGCGCGGAATCCTGCTGAAGGCGTTCGCGGCGCAGTCCGCTATCGACTGGGCGGATCTCGACGCGATGCTGTTCGACGTGGAGGTGGCGAAATGAGTGTTTCCGTGGGAGCGGCCCAGTCCGTGCTCGAGGAGCTCGGCCTCACCGGGGTGGCATCGGGAGCGGCGCACGGCGAGTGGCTTTCGACGGGCGGGGCGGAGATCGCATCCGTCACGCCGGTCGACGGGTCGGAGCTCGGACGCGTCCGCCTGGCGACGGTGGAGGACTACGAGCGCGTGATCGCGCGCATGAGTGCGTCGTTCGAGCAATGGCGCATGCTGCCGGCGCCGCGTCGCGGCGAGATCGTGCGCCAGCTCGGCGAGGAGTTCCGCCGCCACAAGGCGGCGCTCGGAGCCCTCATCTCCTGGGAGATGGGGAAGATCCGTTCCGAGGGAGAGGGCGAGGTCCAGGAAGTCATCGACATCGCGGACTTCGCGGTCGGTCTGTCCCGGCAGCTCTACGGTCTCACCATGCACAGCGAGCGCCCGGGACACCGCATGTACGAGCAGTGGCACCCGATCGGCGTCGTGGGCGTGGTGACGGCGTTCAACTTCCCGATGGCGGTGTGGGCCTGGAACGCGATGATCGCGGCCGTGTGCGGCGACGTCGTGCTGTTCAAGCCCTCGCTCAAGGCGCCGCTGTGCGCCGTGGCGATCCAGCACCTGTGCCACCGCGTGATGAAGGCGAACGACTGCGAAGGCGTGTTCGGTCTCGTGATCGGCAAGGATCAGGAAATCGGCGAGACGCTCATCAATGATCGTCGTGTGCCGCTCGTCTCGGCGACGGGAAGTTGCCGGATGGGCAAGCACGTCGGCGCGACGGTCGCCGCGCGGCTCGGTCGCACGCTGCTGGAGCTCGGCGGGAACAACGCGATCATCGTGGCGCCGGATGCGGATCCGGAGATGGCGCTGCGGGGCATCCTGTTCGGGGCGGTCGGCACCGCCGGGCAGCGGTGCACGAGCACGCGACGCGTGTTCCTCCACGAGTCGATGGCCGCGGACTTCACGCAGCGTCTGTGCAAGGCGTACGGGTCGGTGCCGATCGGTGATCCGCTCGAGGCAGGCACGTTGATGGGGCCCCTCGTGGACGAGGACGCCGTGAAGATGTACGAGGCCGCGATCGAGAAGATCCGCGAGCAGGGAGGCGAGATCCTGTGCGGCGGCCGGCGTGTGGATCGTCCGGGTTTCTACGTGGAGCCCACGGTGGTGAAGGCGCCCGTGGATCTGCCGATGGCGAAGGAGGAGACCTTCGCTCCGATCCTGTACCTGTTCGAGTACTCGGACGTGGACCAGGCGATTCGCGCGCAGAACGACGTCGCGCAGGGCCTCTCGAGCGCCGTGTTCACCCGCGACCTGATCACGGCGGAGACCTTCCTCTCGCACCGGGGCTCCGATTGTGGCATCGCGAACGTGAACATCGGAACGTCGGGCGCGGAGATCGGCGGCGCGTTCGGCGGCGAGAAGGAGACGGGCGGCGGCCGCGAGGCCGGCTCGGATTCCTGGAAGGCCTACATGCGGCGCCAGACCTGCACGATCAACTGGTCGCGGGAGATGCCGCTCGCCCAGGGTGTTCGCTTCGACGTCGCCTGACCGAACGAAGAGGTCCGGCGATCCCTGCGCTCCGGTCGGGTCGGTCGCGCGTCAGCGCGACTCCCGCCGGAGGGCGTCGGGATCGAGCGAAAGCACCTGCTCGCCGTGGAGCGGACGCAGCGAGAGCTTGAGTACGCTCCCCCGGCAGCCCACGAGGGGATCGGTCACCGTCTCGAAGCGCGCCTCCAGCGCTCCCTCCCGCGAGTTGCGGTAGGCGACCACGATCCGCTCCGGACCCCGCCACGTGTCCGTGGGGCCTTCCAGCAGGATGATCCGGAACGCGACCGCGCGTCCGAGCGCGGAGCCGGCGAGGATTTCCGCGATCGAGATCGTGCCGTAGTCGAAGCGTCCGGGGTCGACGGTGTTCCACAGGAAGCGGAAGCCGTCCGTCATCCACAGCACCTGTCCCCCGGCGTTGATGAGTGCGACCTCGGAGTCCGGCTCCGTCCGTCGGCCGGCGATCACGCGGCGGGCGGCGCGGGTCAGCGCGGGCTGGAGGATCTCGACCAGCCGGGTCCGCTCGTAGTCGAACTCCGCGTCCGAGCGCTCGCGGTAGAACACGAGCCGCCCGAGCGATTCCGCCCGGTCCAGACCGAGGTGGGACACGATACCCCGGTAGTAGCCCGACTCCTCGTGGAAGCGACGGAAGAAATCCGTGCCGCGGATCTGCTGGAGTGCCGGATTTCCCGTGCCGTCGAACGTCGTGGTGCGGACGCCGCTGCGGCGAAGAAGTCGAACCGGCGTGTGCTCGCCCGTCGCGCGCGCGATCGCACGCAGGCGCTCCGGATCGAACTCGCGGTACCAGAGCGACATGCCGGCCGCGTTGTCGGTGGGGTCGTTCAGGGCGAGCGAGACGTCCGTGGCGCGGAGGATGCGCGCGAGATCGTCGGCGACCTCGTACAGCGAATCGGGGCGCGTATCGGTGAGCTGGGAGAGGTGTTTCCGGATCTTGAATGCGCGCTCGTAGCTCGATTCCTGGAGGGGCTTATCCGACATCGCGTCCCTTCATCCCCGATTGGCTTTCGGAGTGACGACCGGGTGCAAATCCAAGCCAGCGGTCCATCATACCGGATCCGCGGCTCCTTTGCCGAGCCCTCATCGTTCGATCCCGGGGCGCGGGGCCGTCGGAGCGACGGAATGTGCCGTCATGGGGCGGAAGGGGGGGCGCCGAGCGCGTCGAGTGCTCGGATCCGCACAGTTTCGGGTCCTGCGGCGGCAGCGAGCTCGAACGCCCGTCGGGCGTCGTTCACCCGCCCGAGCGCGCGCAGCGCGAGACCGCGCGCGTAGGATATCTCGCCGAGCGGCGCGCCGGCTTGTTCCGCGCGATCCAGCGCCCCCAGTGCGTCCTGGGGCCGACCGAGAAGCATGGCCACGTTCGCGGCCGTGCTCCAGTAGACGAAATCGTTCGCGGCCGGCGAGTAGCCGGCGAGCGCCGAGTCCGCCGCGGCGGGGCGGCGGCGCATCGCGAGGAATCGCGCGAGCGCCGTCGGGGATCCGCCGAGCTCCACACTTCGTCGGTAGGCGGCCTCGGCCGCCGGTTCCCGTCCCTGGCCGAGGCGGAGCGTTGCGAGCATGTCCTGCAACTCCGGGTCGCGACGCCGATCGCGCAGCGCCCGTTCGATGCGCGCCTCGGCGTCGTTCCAGTCCCCCGCGGTCAGGGCGGCGTGGATCGCTTCGCGGCGGGCGGGCCATGCTTCGTCGGCCGCGCGCGTCCAGCTGCGGATCGAACCCGCGGTCAATGCGAGCGCAGCTGCGGCGACGGGCACCGCGATCGCGGACGAGGTGAACCTCCGCGCCCGCTCCGCGAGCTCACCGAGTCCCCACGCGATCGCGGGGAGCGCCGGCAACGCGAAGCGTCCCACGGGGTGAACGAACAGCGGCACGGCCAGGAAGGGAACGGCCGACAGCGTCGCCACCCGCGCGGCCGGCCGGCTGCGCCCGGCGAGCGCGAGCCCGAGCAGACCGAGACCCGCCACGATCAGGCCGGCCGGGGAAGCGCGAGACGCGCTGGCCCGGACATGACCGCGCCAGTGCGCGAATGCCTCGCCGGACAGGAAGAACTTCCGCGGATCGGCCGCGGCCGCCACGCGACGCGGATCGACGTCTCCCTGCGCGTCGCGCATCTCGTCGATCGCGCGCCCCCACGCGTCGCGCATGTCCTGATAGTCGTCGGGAGCGCCCTGGTACACCTCGAACTTCCGCAGATTCCAGTGCGTCTTGAGCGTGAGCGCCCAGGTGCCGGATGCGTCGTGCAACGCGATCACGTAGGGCGCGAGCGGCAGCGCGAGCGCGGCCGTGAAGATCCACGTCTCGCGGATCGACGCGCGACGCCGGAACGCCGCGAGAAACGGCAGCGGCAGCAACGCCCCGAGCGCTTCCGGGCGCGCGAGCGCAGCGAGCCCGGCCAGCAGCCCGGCCGCCACGGCGAGAGCGAGTCGACGTTTCGCGAACGCGTCGACGCCGACGACGAGCGCTCCGACGGTCGCGGTGAGCGCGAACGACTCCGACAGTGGACGCACGGACGCAAGCACCGCTTCGGGATGGAACGCGAGCACCGCCGCCGCCACGAGCCCCACCGTGGGGTGGCCGGCGCGTCGGCCGGCGATCCAGGCCAGCGCCGGAAGAATGATGCCCGCCAGCAGTGAGACGGCCACGAGCCCCGGGCCTACGCCTCCCACGAAGCGGAAAGCGGCCCCCATGAGGGGATAGCCCGGCGGCCAGATCCAGATCGGCGGTGCGAGCTCGCCCCGGGTGAGTCCTTCGGCGATCCGGAGATAGGTTCGCGCGTCGCCGGTCCACTCGGCGGGCGGCAGCCACGTCCGGATCGCGATCACGATCCGGAGCACCGCGCCGCCGAGCAGGATCCCGGCGCCGAGTCCCCTCAACGCGTCTTCGGCCCGATCATGTCGCCCGGCCGGACCCACTCCTCGAACTGCCCGGCGTCGAGGACGCCGAGCTCGAGCGCCGCCTCCTTCAGGGTCTTGCCCTCCGCGTGCGCCTTCTTCGCGATCTTCGCCGCGTTGTCGTAACCGATGTGCGGATTCAACGCGGTGACGAGCATCAGCGAGCGGTTCAGCAGGTCGTCGATCCGCGACCGGACGGGCTCGATCCCGTCGACGCAGCGCTCGCGGAACGAGTCGCACGCGTCCGCGAGCAGGCGCGACGAGCGCAGCACGTTGTGCACGATCAGCGGCTTGTACACGTTCAGCTCGAAGTTGCCGGACATCCCGCCGATCGTGACGGCGGCGTCGTTGCCGATCACCTGCGCGCAGACCATGGTCATCGCCTCGCACTGGGTCGGGTTGACCTTGCCCGGCATGATCGAGCTGCCGGGCTCGTTCGCGGGCAGCGCGAGCTCCCCGATGCCGCAACGCGGTCCCGAGCCCATCCAGCGGACGTCGTTCGCGATCTTCATCAGCGAGCACGCGATCGTGCGCAGGACGCCGGACATGTGCACGAGCGCGTCGTGCGCAGCGAGCGCCTCGAACTTGTTCGGGGCGGAGATGAAGGGCAGGCCGGTGAGGTCGGCCACGCGCTCCGCGACCTTCTCGGCGAACTCCGGATGCGTGTTCAGGCCGGTGCCGACCGCGGTTCCGCCCTGCGCGAGCTCGTACACGCCGGGCAACGCGTCCTCCAGACGTTCGATGCCGTTCACGAGCTGCTGCACGTAGCCCGAAAACTCCTGACCGAGCGTGAGCGGCGTCGCGTCCATCAGGTGCGTCCGGCCGATCTTCACGATGTCGTGGAAGCTCTCGGACTTCGCGTCGAACGAATCGCGGAGACGCTCGAGCGCCGGGAACAGGCGCTCGTGCACGTCGAGCGCCACCGCGACGTGCATCGCGGTGGGGAACACGTCGTTCGAGGACTGCGAGCGGTTGACGTCGTCGTTCGGATGGATCGGGTGCTTCGATCCGATCGTGCCGCCCGCCATCTCGATCGCGCGGTTCGCGATCACCTCGTTCGTGTTCATGTTCGACTGCGTGCCGCTGCCCGTCTGCCAGACCACGAGCGGGAAGTTGTCGTCGAGCTTGCCCTCGATCACTTCCTGCGCGGCCGCCTGGATCAGCTTGGACTTGTCCGGCGGGAGGACGTCGAGGATCTCGTTCGCCTGGGCCGCGGCTTTTTTCACGATCCCGAGCGCCTTGATCATCACCCGCGGGAACGTCTCGCCGCCGATCGGGAAGTTCATGACCGAGCGCGCGGTCTGCGCGCCCCAGTACTTGTCGGCGGGGACCTTGACCTCGCCCATCGTGTCCGACTCGACTCGCCAGCTCACCGCCCACCTCCGGAGTATCGGGAAACGGAACAAAAGCCGGGACAAGTTACCACGCGCCCGCCGATCCGACCCGGGCGGTGGGCGCCGGCCGGCCTCGGCGCCCCCGGGGCGCGGTTGGCGACTTCCCGGGGCGTCTGCTAGCCTGCGGGCTCCGGTCGCCGGTCTCGGGCCTCTCGGCCGGCTCCGGCCGCCGCCCCCACGAGGTGTCGCATGCCCCTGTCCACCGCGTTGATCGTCTTCGGCTCCTGGGTCGTGCTCGCGCTCCTGGTCCTGCTCGGGGCCCGCGGCGGGGATGGCCGATGACCGACAACGCCTGGCTCCTGGCCGGCCTCGGTCTGTATCTCGCGGTCGTGCTCGCCGTGGGCTTCGTCACGTGGCGGCGCATGCGGACGCTGGACGACTTCGTGCTCGGCGGGCGTTCGCTCTCGCCGTTCGCGGCGGCGCTCTCGGAGCGTGCGTCCGGCGAGAGCGCGTGGTTCCTGCTCGGCCTGCCCGGCGCGGCCTACGCGCTCGGCTTCCGCGAGTTCTGGAGCGTGATCGGGATCGCGTTCGGGGTCTTTGCGTCGTGGACGCTGCTGTCGAGACTGCTGAACCACGAGGCGCGACGTCTCGGCGCGCTCACGATCCCCGACTTCTTCGAAGCCCGCTTCGGCGACGGCACCCGGGCCCTTCGCGTCGTGTCGATGGTGATCATCCTCGTGTTCTACACGTCCTACGTCGGGGCGCAGTTCGTGGGAGCGGGGAAGATCCTGAACGCGACGTTCGGGCTCGACGTCGCCACGGGCATGTGGATCGGGGCGGCCGTGGTCGTGCTGTACACGTTCATGGGCGGGTTTCTCGCGGTCGTGTGGACGGACGTCGTCCAGGGGCTGCTGATGATGGTGGTGGCGGTGGCGCTGCCGCTCCTCGGTCTCGCGAAGCTGGGGGGACCGTCCGCGTTCCTCGACGCGGTCGCCGCGCGCGGGCCCGAGTTCCTCACGATGTCCGGCGGCCAGACGGGTCGCGCGTTCGTGTTCGGCGTGATGCTGGGTGGTGTGTCCTGGGGCCTCGGGTACTTCGGCCAGCCGCACCTGCTCACGCGGTACATGGCGATCCGGAGCGCGGAGGAGACCCGGACCGGCAAGACGATCGCGGTGTCGTGGGTGCTGCTCTCCTACTGGGGGGCCGCGTTCATCGGGCTCGTGGGCATCGGGCTCCTCCCGGGACTGGAAGACCCCGAGCAGGTGATGCCGCTCCTCGCGAAGACGTTGCTCCCGGCCTGGTTCGCGGGGCTCGCGATCGCCGGCGCGATCGCCGCCATGATGTCCACGGCCGACTCGCAGCTCCTCGTGGCGACGTCGGCCATCGTGGAGGACATCTACGCGCAGCTCGTGAACCGCAACGCGTCGCCCGGGCGACTCGTGCTGCTGTCGCGGCTCGCGACGCTCGGTGTCGCCGGGGTGGCGCTGGCGCTCGCGTTCGGCAACCAGGATCTGATCTTCGACTGGGTCGCGTACGCGTGGGCGGGGCTCGGATCCTCGTTCGGGCCGCCGCTGCTGCTCGCGCTCCGCTGGCGAGGCATCACCCGCAACGGGGCGCTGGCGGGCATGCTCGCCGGCATGACGTCGACCCTGATCTGGCAGAACGTGGCTGCGCTCGGGGAGTTCCTGGACATCAAGATCGCGACGTTCGCGATCTCGCTCGTGGTCACCGTCGTCGTGTCGTGCCTCGGCCGCCCGGACTCGCCGTCTCCCGCCTCCTCACGGGACTCGTAGATCGCCGCGACCGGCTCGCCTTGCCCGCCGCGGGGGAGTGGCCTATGCTCGCGGGCGTTCCGGCCGGAATTCCGGCGGACCCGAACCGACGTGGAGCCTCCGGCTGCGAGGGAGCGCTCGGCGTCCCAACCCTTTTGTGAGTCCATGAAGAGACCCAAGGCGCTGGCCCTCGTATCCGGGGGTCTGGACAGCACGCTCGCCGTGGCGCTCGTGAAGGAGCAGGGAGTCGAGATCGAGGCGCTCAACTTCTCGACCGGCTTCTGCTTCACCGACCACCACCGCGCCATGAAGAGCCCCAAGCACAACCTGCGCAACGAAGCCCTCCGCGCCGGCGCGGACCTCGGCGTGCCGACGACCGTGATCGACATCTCGGAGACCTACTTCGACGACGTGCTCCTGAAGCCGAAGCACGGCTACGGTGCGAACATGAATCCGTGTCTGGATTGTCGCGCGTACATGCTCGCGCACGCGCGCCGCTACCTGGAGGAGACCGGCGCGGACTTCGTGTTCACGGGCGAGGTGCTCGGTCAGCGACCGAAGTCGCAGTTCCGGCAGGCGTTGATCACCGTGGCCCGCGAGTCCGGCCTCGAGGATCGCCTCCTGCGCCCACTCTCGGCGAAGCTGCTCCCGCCGACGTTGCCCGAACGCGAGGGCTGGATCGATCGCGAGAAGTTGCTCGGGATCGCGGGGCGCGGCCGCAAGATCCAGATCGCGGAGGCGGCCCGTCGCGGCCTCGACCTGAACGAGATCCCGCAGCCGGCCGGGGGATGCTGCTTCCTCACGGACGAGGCGTACGCGCGGAAGCTCAAGGACTGGCTCGATCACCAGGAACAGCCGCGCCACGACGCGGAGGCGTTCGTGCTGCTGAAGGTCGGCCGGCACCTGCGCCTCGCGGAAGACGTGAAGGTCGTCGTGGGGCGAGACGAGGCCGAGAACTCGTTCCTCTCGCTGCATCGCCGGGGGCGCTGGGTCTTCTGGGCGAAGGACTTCACGGGACCGACGGTCCTGGTGGAGGTCGCGCGGGAGCTCCGGTGGGAGGAGATCGAGCGCATCGCGTCCATCACCGCGCGCTACGGGCACGGCCGCGAGGCCGAGCGCGTCACGATCTGCTGGACGGTCCCGGGCGGAGCGGACGAAGCGTTCCCGCAGGTCGACGCCCGGCCCGTGGAGGAGATCGACGTTCTCCCCGCCGCGCTCGACGCGATCGAGCCGCTGCGAGTGTAGGCGGCCGATGCGGCGATCGCTCCGTCTCCCGTTTCCTTGGATCCTCGGTTTCCTGGCTCTGAGCGGCTGCACGGGGGCGCCCCACGGGAGGATCTCGCCCGGGGCGCTCGACGGATGGAACGTCCTGCTCGTCACGATCGATACGTTGCGTGCGGACCGACTCGGCTTCATGGGCTGGACCGCCGCCGTCACCCCGAACCTCGACGGGCTCGCGGAACGGGGAGTGGTGTTCGAGGACGCGGTGGCCTCGTCTCCCGTGACGCTGCCGTCCCACGCGTCGATCCTCACCGGCCTGGATCCGCTCCGGCACGGCGCGCTGGACAACGGTCGGTACACGCTTCCCGCCGACGTCCCCACGCTCGCGACGTGGCTCTCGGATATGGGCTACGAGACGCACGCGGTGATCGCCTCCTACGTGCTGCATCGCAAGTACGGACTCGCCCGCGGCTTCGACGACTACGACGATCGCTTCCGCGGGAGGCGGCGCGGATTCAACAGCCACCTCGAGCGGCCGGCGTCCGAGGTCAGCGATCGAGCGATCCGCTGGCTCGGCTCCCGCGACGCGGCGCGACCGTTCTTCCTCTGGGTCCACTATTACGATCCGCATTCGCCCTACGAGCCACCCGCGGAGTATCGGGCGCGCTTCGCGCTGGATCCCTACGACGGCGAGATTGCCGCGACCGACGAGCAGGTCGGCCGTCTCCTCGAGACGTTGCGTGCCTCCGGACAGCTCGAGCGCACACTCGTGGTGTTCGTCGCCGACCACGGGGAGGCGTTCGGGGACGGGGGCGAGCAGACGCACGGGATCCTCCTGCGCGACGCCACGCTGCACGTCCCGCTCGTGATCTCGGCGCCCGGCGCGCTGCCGAGCGGGGCGCGCGTGTCCGGTGTGGCCCGGCAGGTGGACGTCGCGCCCACGGTGCTGGCGCTGCTCGGCTCCCCGGTCCCGCCCGACCTCACGGGCTCGAGCCTGCTGCCCGCGATCCGCGACGGCGTGAGCCGGGGACGGGTGGCGTACTCGCTGACCCGACTCCCGCTGACGGAGTTCGGCTGGTCTCCGCTCAGCGGCGTCCGCGACGACGACTGGGCCTACGTCCGCGCGCCGCGCGCCGAGCTCTACGATCGACGTCGCGATCCGCGGGAGACCCGGAACCTCGCGGGCGAGCAAGGAGACGTAGCGCGGCGGTACGACGCCCTGGTGGAGGAGCGGGAGCAGGGCGGGCGAGAGGGAACGTCGCGCGGCCTGGACGAGGACGACCGCGAGGCGCTCCGCGCGCTCGGCTACGCCGACGGCGGGGACGCGCCCCCGGCCACCGGCGTGGACCCGAAGGATCGCCTCGAGCTGTGGGCCCGGATGAACGCGCTCCAGGACTCGAGCGACGCCGGCCGGTTCGAGCCCGTGGTCGAGCAGGTGCCGGCGCTGCTCGCCGCGGAGCCGGAGAACGCGCGCCTGCTTCGACTCTACGGCGAGGCGCTGGCCGGACTCGGGCGGGCGGCGGAGGGGGTTCCCTACGTGGAGCGCGCGTTCGGCGTGACCGGGATGCGGGACAAGGACGGGATCGCGCTCGCGCGCATCCTCGCGCGGGCCGGCCGCCCCGCCGACGCGGAGAAGCTCCTGCGCACGTTCACGCGACAGGAGCCGGAGTACTCCGAGCACTGGTTCAATCTCGGCGTTCTGTACGCGTCGCAGGGCCGCGATCGAGATGCGGTCGACGCGTACGAGCACGCGCTCGCCCTGCGACCGGAGGCGCCGCACCTGCTCACGAATCTCGGATCGTCGCTCGCGCGGGTGACCGGCGGGGACTCCGCCCGGGCGGCGCGGGCGATCGATCTCCTCGATCGCGCGGTGAAGGCGAGCGGCGACGCCGACCACCGGCCGGCGCTCGTCCGCGCCGAGGCCCTCGCGGAGCTGGGGAGAACGGAGGAGGCGCGGACCGCGCTGACGGAACTCGCCGCACGACCGCGCCTCCGAGGGGTCCAGCCGAGCGACATCGCCGAGGCGATTCGCCGGCTTCCTTGAGAACGCTTCCTACTTCAGTCCTACTTCAGCACCACGATCCGGCTCGACTCCGAACCCGTCGCGGACTCCAGCCGCGCGAAGTACACGCCGGCCGAAACGCGCGAGCCGTCGTCCGCGCGCAGATCCCAGGACAGCAGACCGGAGTCGCGCAGACGTCCCTCGTGCACCGTGCGCACCACGCGCCCGGACACGTCGTGGATCGTGACGCGCGCCTCGCCCTCTTCGCGGAGCCGGAAGAACAGCGTGGCGTTCGCGGTGGCGGGCACGGGATTCGGCGCCGCGAACAGGCTCGTGGCGCGATCCGCCGCGGGCAGGTCGTTCACGCCGGTCGCGAGCGTCTGTCCGAACAGCTGACCGCGGATCTCGCCGCCGGGGAGCACGGTCGAGTGGACGTTGAAGTACACGAGTCCGCCGGTGATCGACGCTTCCTGGGCCTCGAGGTAGTTCCAGGTGCCGACCTTCGGGTTGCCGGTCGCGATTCCCTGCAGCACGCCCGCGTTGACGCCCGGGGCGGCCGGACCGTGGAAGTGACACGCGCTCTCCGTCCCGACCAGTCCTGCGAAGCGGATGTCGTACTGGAGCGTGTTCGCCGCCGTATCGATCCGGAACGAACCGATCCCGAGTCCGGTCGACGCGTTCGGCGGGACTTCCTGCGATCCCTGCAGGACCGCCACGAAGTCCGTGTCGGGATCCACGAGCACCTGGCCGCGGATCTCGCCGCCGGCGTTCACCGTGGTGTGGATGTTCACGTACGTGAGACCGCCGAGGATCGAGTTCTCGTCGGCCTCGGCGTACGCCCACGAACCGATCTTCGGGTTGCCGGCCGGGAGCGCGTGCCGTACGCCCGCGTTGACGCCGGGGGCCGCGAAACCGTGGATGTGGGCGGCGGTCTCCGTGCCCGCGAGCCCGGAGTACTCGATGTAGTAGAACAGCGTGTTCGTGTCCGTATCGATCACGAACTGTCCGATCCCGGTGCCGGGCGATCCCGTGGGTGGGACCTCCTGGTTGCCATCCAGATCGGCGTGCATGTGAGCGGCGGCGCCGGCGGGGACGGGTGACGTCGCGGCCAGTAGGGCCAGCGCGCACAGGGCAGGGGCGAGCTTTCTCATGGATGCCTCCCAGAACGTGAGCGACGGGTGTGGTACGGGCAATCGACCGAGCGCAAGAGGCGGCTTCTGATACGCGATCCGTCACTCGTCCTTCGTCCAGGCCGGGATCCCCGCGGTGAGACCCGTGTCGTCGTCCCAGGTGACCGCGAACTCGCCGTAGCCGGTGGCCCAGGAAGCCGGGTTGGCCAGGCCGCGGCACCGATGTAGCGGTGCGTGAGGTTCATCTTGGCAGCCCATGAGGCGTGGCCCGGAGGCACGCCGCGGTTGTACCGCGCCGCGCCGGATCGTACTCTATTCACACGTCCCGTTCCGATGACTCGCAAAGGAGCCGGTTGCATGCTTCGCACCAGCGCATTTGCCACATGCATCGTCGCCATCGCCTCCACGTCGCTCGCCGCCGAGTTCGACTACACGAATCAGCCGCGCCTGGTCGGGCGAGCGGGCTTCCCGGGCCCCACGCCGGGGCGCTGCATCGCCCGGTCCGGCGACCTGCTGCTCACGATCAGCCAGTCGGCCGGTCTCATCGTCCTGGATGCCGCGGATCCGGCCTCCATGACGCTGCTTTCCACGGAGCCGTCCCTCTACCGGCTGGGCGCGCGCGTCGCGGCATCCGCCACGCACGCCTACGTCACGCAGGGCGCCGAGGGAGTTGCCGTCGTCGACATCACGGATCCGTCGAATCCGGTCGTCGGCCCGTCGTTCGTCACGACGGATGCCCAGGACATCGCCGTGAGTGGCGACCGGCTCATCGTCGCCGACGGGGCCGGCGGGTTCGTCATCGCGACGCTCGCCGACCCCGGGGCGCCGGCCATCCTGCGCACGTTCGCGATGGGCGGCGCGGACCGCGTCGTGGTCCGCAACGGGCTCGCCTACGGACTCAACTACAGCCAGCTGCTCGTCATCGACCCGCACGCTTCGCCCCCCACGATTGCGGGCTCGTATGTTTCCCCGCTCACCACGGCCGGCCTCTTCGTGGCGGACGGCCTGGCGTACATCGGCGGCGGGGTGGTTGCGGCGAACGCCTACGACCCGTTCGTCGAGGTCGTGGACGTGTCGAACCCGGCCGCCATCGCCAACGTGGCCACGCTCCCGCTCGCGACGGCGGGCGGAACCCTGCCCCCCAACGTTCCCTGTATCTGGGGCGACGACGCGGGCACGCGGATGGCCGTCTCGTCCGGACCGTCCAACGAGTTCTTCCTCTACACCATCGACTCGCCCACGGTCGCCACGCCGATCGGCTCGGTCGGCTACCGCTTCGGCCACTTCCTCCGCGAGGGGGATCTCCTGTTCACGACCGCGCTGGCCAATGGAATCAGCGGAACCGGCGAGGGATGCGGGGCGGCCGTCTCCGTCTTCGACGTGTCGCACCCGTACTCGGTGCAGCCGCTGGGGATTCTCCCGGCGCCGGCACTGGGGGCAGTGCGCGTCGAGGGGAGTCGCGCGTACGCCGCCAGCGGGAATGACGTCCACGTCGTGGACCTGAGCGATCCGGCCGCGCCGTCGATCGCGGGAACCTGGACGGCTGCAGCCGCCATCGGTGGTGTCGCGGCCATCGGCGATCTCGTCTGCGCCAGCTGGGGGCTCTCCTGGATGTCGTCCGTGGTCGACCTGACGGATCCGTCCCAGCCCGACGTTCTCTGGTCCGACGCCACCACCACGAGCAACGGTCTCCTGGCCGGCGCCGGAACGGCCTTCGTCATCAGCAGTTCGAGCGCGTTCGCCTTCACCGTGCTGGACGTCTCGGACCCGCAGTCGATCCAGACCGACGTGGTGAACCTCTCCTTCCAGCCCTCCGACGTGGAGGTCTTCGACGGCGTGTCCTACGCGCTGGGAGCCGGCGGGCAACTCCTGGCCGCCTCGGCCGAGGCGCCATCGACCGTCTACTATCAGACCACCGTGGCCGGCTACGCCGACGCGCTCGTCACGGACGGGAGCCTGCTCCTCGTCGTGACGTCGCCTTCCGGCGGGAACTCGACGATCGAGATCTACGGGGTCGATCACTCGGCGCCCCCGCTGCCGCCGACGTTCCTCGGCCGGATCGTGACGTGCGGGACGGCAACGTCGCTTTCCCTGCGCAACGGCATTCTCTACGCCAGCAAGATCGAGCCGGGCATCGACATCTACGACCTGTCCGACCCGATGAACCCGTTCCTCGTGTCCAGCTTCGCGACCGACGATTGGGGATTCGTCGGAGCGGGCGCCAACTGCGTGGCGATCAAGGAGGGCGGACTCCTGACGACGCTTCCGCTCCACTCGTCCACGCCCGTCGCCGTGCCCGCGGTGGCGGGGCCGGCCGTCGGCTCGCTGCGCGTCTGGCCGAACCCGGGGCGGGGCGACGACGGGGCGCTCATCCGATACACGATGCCCGCACCGGGCCGCGCGGAGCTCCGCATCGTCGATGTGCGGGGGCGGACCGTGGACCGTGTCGTCTCCGGATGGCGCGCCGCCGGGGAGCACCAGGCGTCGTGGCCGGCGGGTCTCGCCACGGGCATCTACTTCGTGCAGCTGCGCACGCCCGCGGGCGTCGAGAGCGCGAAGGTGACGCGGATCCGGTAGCGCGGCGTCGGAAGCACACCGGGGCCCGTGGCGGCGGCGGGCCCCGGTCCGCCCCCCGATCCGGGCCGGGTTGCGGGGCGGGGGGGCGACATGCGATCCTCGATGCCGACGTGACCTCACCCAGGGGGCCGATCCCGGATGCCGAACGTGAAGCGATCTTCCGATGGCCGCGTGCCGTCCCTCGTCGCCGTCTCTGTCGCCGTGGTGTGGGCCGCCGCGCCGGTTGCGGCAAGCGCGGCGGAGTGGTCGGTGCAGCCCGACGGCAGCGGCGACTTCCCCACGATCCAGGCCGCCGTGAACGGCGCCGTGTCGGGCGACGAGATCATCCTGGAAGACGGTCTCTTCACCGGAACCGGCAACCGCGACGTCGTGCTCCTCGGCAAGGACGTGATCGTCCGCTCCCGCAACGGACCGACCGCCACCACGATCGACAGTCAGGGCCAGACCGGGGATCCGCACCGCGCCTTCAAGATCAAGGACGGGGAGACGTCGGCCGCGCGGATCGAGGGCCTCACGATCACCGGCGGCTTCGTCGAGGGGCTCTTCCCGGAGAGCGGCGGGGGAGGAATCCTGGTCGCGTACGGAACGCACCCCACGATCACGAACTGCGTGTTCACGGAGAACGAGGCCGGCTTCGAGGGCTTCGGTGCGGGGCTCCTCGCGTGGGAGGATTGCGACATCACGCTGACGGACTGCGTCTTCTCGAACAACACGTCCGGCTGGTACGGGGGCGGGTTCACGCTCCGCAAGTACTGCGACGCACTCGTGGAGCGCTGCACCGTGTTCGGGAACTGGTCCCTGCACGCGGGGGGCGGCGCCTCGATCACGCGCTCGAACGCGATCGTGAACGACTGCCTGTTCATGGACAACGAGACGTTCGAGGTGGACGGCGGAGGCGTTCTCGTGAAGGCGGAGGCACAGCCGATCTTCACCCGTTGCGTGTTCGCGGGGAACCGGGCCTGGGCCGGGGGCGCGCTCGGCCTCGGCAACCTGCCGAACGTCACCGTGATCGACTGCCTGTTCGAGAACAACGATGCGGTCTCCCGCGGCGGCGCGATCTGTCTCGATCAGGAGCCGCCGGTGCTGACGATCTGGAACTCGACGTTCGTGAACAACCGCGCGCCGCTGTTCGGAGGTCACATCTTCCAGTCCGGCGCGGCGTCGCTCACCCTGCGCAACTGCATCCTGGGCAACTACTGCGACGCGCCGAGTGCGATCTTCTCGAGCACGAGCGTGGTCGACATCGACTGCTGCGTGGTGATCGGCGGGAGCGCCGAGGTGGTGACCTCCGGCACCTCGACCGTGCTCTGGGGCGCGGACAACGTCGACGCGGATCCGATGTTCTGCGGCGCCGATCCGCTCGGCTGCGACTCCGACCCCGAGCCGACCGGAGACTGGACCATCGACGTCCTGTCGCCCGCGTCGCCCGCGGTCAGTCCCTGTGGTCGCATCGGTGCCTACGACGTCGGGTGCGGCGCGACGTCGGCCGGCGCCAGCCTGGAGACCCGCTCGTTCGGATCACTGAAGGCGCTGTTCCGGCGCTAGGCCCGGGTGTCCGCCGCCGAATCCGGCGGCGAGCGGGCGCGGTTCTTTTGCTCCCGGGACGCCGACTTTCCGGTAGGCTGATCGCCGCCCCGAGCCCTGACCCCCGAGGAACCCGCTTGCGCGCGCGCATCCGCCTGTCCCTGCTGCTGCTCCCGGCCCTGTGGTTCGCGTCGCCCGCGCCGATCGCCCGCGCCGGCGCCCCGCCCGTGTGGAACCGCGAGATCGACGGCACGATCTTCGACGCCTTCGGCCCGGTCGGCGGGGCGTGGCTCGGCGGTCTCGACCGCGCGCGCCCCCAGTTCGTGGACATCGACGCCGACTCGGACCCCGATCTGTTCGTGGCGGAGGAGGACGGTCGTCTTCGCTTCTACCGGAACGACGGCACGGCAGGCGCCCCGTCCTTCCGCTTCATCACCGACGACTACTCCGGGAAGCACGAGTTCTACTTCACCCGCTTCGTGGACATCGATGCCGACGGCGACCAGGATCTCCTCGTGGAGGCGCCCGCGTTCGAGGAGGAAGGCCCGGACGGCAACGTCGCGCTGCGACCGGGCGGTTTCCTGTACCGGAACGAGGGGACGCCCCTGGAACCGGAGTGGGTGCTCGATTCCCCGCGCGGGGACGGCTATTTCGCCGACGAGAACGGCTTGCCGATCGGATTCGACACGACGGCGCCGGACTTCGTGGATCTCGAGGGAGACGGCGACCCGGACCTGCTGATGGGCGTGGCGACCGGCGCGATCATCCTGTACCGCAACGTGGGCACGCCGACCGCGCCCGCGTTCCGCTACGAGACGAGCTCGTACCAGGACGTGTTGATCATCTTCGGGGCGTGCAACCCGGAGTTCGCGGATCCCGTCACGCTCGGCGACTGGTGGCGGAGCCAGGGGCCGACGCCGCGGCACGGGTTCATGCTGTTCAGCTTCTTCGACGTGGATGCCGACTCGCGCCCCGATCTGTTCGTGGGCGACTCGAACAACTCGAACGTCTACTACTTCACGAACGTCGGTGGCTCGCCGGACCCGAACTTCCAGTGCGTGAGCGAGTCGTTCCTTCCGGATTCCACCGGTGGACCGGGGCTGTTCTCGCGGCAACTCGTGAGCGCGTTCGAGGATCTGGACGGGGACGGCGATGCGGACTGCGTCGTGGGGGCCGGGGTGGAGGTCACCACGCCGGTCACGCTGTGGCAGTTCCGGAACGACGGATCGTCGACGGTTCCGAACTACCGGTTCGTGACGTCGCGTTATCTCGACGAGTTCGATCTCGGGCGGCGTACCGCACCGCTCCTCGCCGACTTCGAAGTCGATGGGCGCCTCGATCTGTACGTCGGCATCGAGAGTGAGCAGTACATCTCGCAGTACGGCAACATCGGCACGGCCACGGATCCGCAGTTCGCGTTGTTCGAGGAGGCCTGGCGACCGATGCCGTTGACGAGCGCGATCACTCCGGAGAGTGCGGATCTCGACTCGGACGGCGATCTCGACCTGTTCGTGGGCGTGAGCAGCGGAGCCGTGCGCTGGTTCCGGAACGAAGGCCCGCCTGCCTCGCCGGCATTCGTGGAGGTCACCACCGACTCGGCGTTCGGAGAGCCGTCGTCCAAGCGGATCCGCCGCGCGACGCGGCAGCAGGCGACGCCGCGCTTCCTCGACGAGGACGCGGACGGCGACCTCGATCTCCTGGTGGGTCGCTGGCAGTCCGGTCAGGACGGCAACGCCACGATCCTGCTGTTCCGGAACGACGGCACGCCCTCCGTTCCCGACCTCGTGCTCGCGAGCGAGGACTGGCGGGGACTCGGGCCGTTCGGTCGCTCCGTGGCGCCGGCGCTCGGCGACCTCGACGGCGACTCGGATCTCGACCTGGTCGTGGGACTCGCCGATGGTACGGTTCGCGGCTACCGGAACGTGGGCACGCCGGCACATGCGCAGTTCGTGCCGGACGGCGCGCCCGCGCTCGATGTGGGGCGCGACGCCACTCCCTACCTGGCCGACATCGACGCCGACGGCGATCTGGATCTGTTCTGCGGCGAGACGGGGGGCGGCGTGAACTTCTTCCGGAACGAAGCCGCCGCGAACGCGAACCCCACGCCCTTCGTGCTCACGACTCCCGTGGTGGACGCGGAAGTGAACGGACGCCAGCCGGTGGAGTTCACGTGGGAGGCGTCGAGCGACCCGGACGCGCGCGCGCCGGTGACGTACGAGCTCCGGTTCGCTCTCTCTCCCGACGCGCCGCCGGCCCAGTGGCGGACGTATCCCGGCCTCACGGAGCCGCGCGCGTCGATCGTGCTGCACGAGGGGGCGTTCCGCTATCAGGAGAGCTTCTGGTGGACCGTCGTGGCCACGGACGGCGTCGCCGACGCGCCGACCCCGGAATGGCGTCGCGGGCGACACGCCACCTGGGACTCGATCCACGGGGAGATCCCGGGCGACCAGGAGCCGCGGGACTTTTCGCATCCGGAGCGTTCGTTCGCGTTCGCCGTGGGGCGTGCCGCGCCGAATCCCTCGCGCGAGGGCGTGTCGATCGCGCTCACCCTGCCGAGCCCGGGGCGCGTGGTCGCGCGCGTCTACGATCTCCTCGGGCGGCGCGTCGCCACGATCACCGATACGGATCTCGCGGCCGGCCCGCACGTGATCGAGTGGGACGGCCGCACCGAGAACGGAACGTTCGCGGGGGCCGGCGTGTACACGTGCCGCGTGCGCTGGGGGCGTGAGCTCGTTTCACGTCGCATCGTGCGGACTCGTTGAGTCCGCGGCGCGGACGGCCTCAGGCGCGTTCCGGCAGGAGTCGCGACAACTCGGACAGCGCCCGCAGGCGCGGATAGTCGCCCCCGACGCCGATGTCGAGCGGGTCGAGCAGCACCGGACGCAGTCCCGCGCGCCGCGCGCCCACGACGTCGACGGCCGGAAAATCGCCGACGTAGATCGCGCTCTCGGCGTCCGCCGCCATCCGCTCGAGCGCCAGGGCGAAGATGCGCGGATCCGGCTTCTCGATACCGACGACCTGCGAATCCACGATGACCTCGAAGTGCCGCGCGAGACCGACGTCTTCGAGCAGCGGTTCCACTCGTCCGTCCGAGTTCGAGACGACGCCGAGGCGGTAGCCGCGTTCCGCGAGTTCCACGAGGATCGCGTCCGTGCCGGGGAGCACGCGCCGCCAGAGATGCTCCGTCCGGTGGACCTCGAACATCGCTTCCCGGAGCGACGCGAGGCGTGCCGCCTCCACCCCGAGCTCCCGGAAGATCGACGTCACGTATCCGGCCCACCGATCGGCGTCCGAGGTCCCGGCCGGGGCGAGGTACATCTCCCGGCGGGCGGCGGCCTCGGCCTCCTCGACGTCGGTCGCCGGCCGCGAGAGGCCGTGCTCCTCCAGGATCGAGCCGGCGCGCGCGAGATCGACCCAGGTGAGCGTGTTGCCCACGTCGAAGAGGATTGTCGCCACGCCGGGAATCCGGTTATTCAAGGGAGCCTCCGAAAAGAGGGCAGCTTGCCTGAGAGCCCGGGAGCTTCGCAAGGAATGCTCGACGACCACGAGATCCTCGAACGAACCGAGATCGCCGGGGGCGGGCTCGACGTCCTCGCGCGCGATGCGGAGGGACGGGAGGTCCGCCTGTGGCTCGGCTGCGAGGGCTCCGCCGGGCTGGATCTCGAACCACTGAAGGCCGCGCTCGCGCGCGTGTACCACTCCAGTCTGCCGCGCGTCCTCGCCGCCGAGACGCACGACGGTCGAGCGGCGCTGAGATTCGAGAGCTACCGGGGACGTCGCCTCACGGACCGGATCGCGGAGGGACCGCTCGCGGCGCCGGAGGCGATCGACATCGTGCGGGCGGCGGCAGCGGCGCTCGTGAAAGCCCACGCGAAGGGGGTGGAGCACGGCGGCATCACCGCCGCCGACATCCTCCTGGCGGACGACGGCCGGACGCTGCTGCTGCACACGGGCTTCGGCCCGTGGCTCGGCGACCGACCGCCGCGCGCCCCCGGCGAGGCCGCCGCCGTGCCGGGAGCGGGCGACGTCTTCGCGCTGTCGCGCGTCCTCATCCAGGCCCTGGAAGGCGCGGATCCGTTCCCGGGAGCCGAGCCTTCGCCCCCGCGCGACGAGGCGAGTTTCGATCCGGCGCTGCCGCAAGGTCTCCGTCGTCTGCTGGCCCGCGCCGTGGCGCCGGACGCCGCACGCCGGATGGTGCGGGCGGAGGAGCTCGCCGGCGACCTCGGCGTCATGCGGGCTTCCTGGGACTCGATGTTCGCGCCCCCGGCCTCGCCGGGCGATGCCTGGCGGGGGGTCCTGGTCCGGGTCGGCCTCGCGGCCGCCGTCGTGCTGGGGGCGTGGGCGGCCTTTCGGGCCCTCTGGCACTGATTTTCGCGGTTGACGCCCCGGAGGGCGGGTTTCATGATGCCGCGCGAGAAGGCCCGGGGGGGTCTTCCGCAGAATTCACGCCTCTCGCGGGCCGATTTTCAGGAGATTTCCCGTGGCCGATATCCTCGTCGTCCAGTCGAAGATTCGCGACATGATCAAGGCTCAGGGTTGCTCGACGAGCGCCGAGGCCGTCGACGCCCTTTCGGCCGAGGTGACTCGGATCGTGAAGAAGGCGATCGAGCGCACGAAGGCCAACGGTCGCAAGACCGTGAAGGGTCAGGACATCTAGTCCACGGTTCGCATCCGTTCGGTCGGGGGGAGGCGGATCGTCGCCTCTCCCGGCTGACCGAGCCCGTCAGTCGGCCGCCCGGGGTTCCGGAGCGGCCTTTTTCGTGTCCGCAAGGACCTCGGTCCGGAGCTGGCCGCAGGCGGCGGCGATGTCCGGACCCATGCTCCAGCGCACCGTGACGACCGGCGCGTTCGGCCAGACCCACTGGGCGAAGCGATCGACGTCTTCCACGCTCGGCCGCTCCAGGCTCTCCGACGCGCCGGGGTTGTACGGGATGACGTTGATCTTGAACGGGCCGCCCCGGAGCATCTTCCCGAGACGATCCGCGTCTTCCCGACGGTCGTTCACCCCTTTGAGCAGCACGTACTCCATCGTCGCCCGCGTGCCGGTCCGTTCGGCGTAGGTCCGGGCGGCGGCGACGAGCTCGCGGAGGCCGACCTTCGCGGCCTTCGGCATGAGTCGCTCCCGCAGCTCCTGGGTCGTCGCGTTCAGGGAGACCGCGAGCTTCACCCCGAGCCCGGAGTCCTGCAGCTTGCGCAGACCGGCCAGGGCGCCCGCGGTGGAAACGGTGATCCGCTTCGCGCCGAGTCGAAGCCCGAGCGGGTCCGTCAGGCGGCGGCACGCCTCGATCACGGCTTCGGCGTTGTGCAGCGGCTCTCCCATGCCCATGAAGACGATGTTCGTCCGCACGCTTCGATCGCGGATCTCGCGCCACAGCGGGAGGACCTGCCCCACGATCTCCGCCGGGGTGAGGTTGCGGGTGAAGCCCATGCGTCCCGTCTGGCAGAAGACGCAATCGAGCGTGCAGCCGATCTGCGACGAGATGCACATCGTGACCCGCCGCTGCGTGGGCATGAGCACGGACTCCACCGATCCCCCTCCGGGGAGCGCGAAGAGCCACTTGCTGGATCCGTCGACCTGGCTCTGCCGGCGGGTCACCACCGGGAGCGCGCCGATCTCGAAGTCCCGGGCGAGCTCGGAGCGGAGCTCGCGCGAAAGGTCCGTCATCTCCTCGATGTCCTCGACGGCCTTGTCGTACAGCCACCGGGCGATCTGCCGGTAGCGATACGCCGGCAGGCCCCGTTGCAGGACGGCGGCCTCCAGCTCCGGGAAGGGCAGTTCGCGCAGGTCGGTCTTCAATCCACTGGTCCCCTGGACGGTTGCGGCCCGTTGCGGACCGGCCTATTTTTCAGATCCCCATTCGAACGGGCGAGGGTATCGGCCCGAGGCGTTCCGGGACAAGCCCCGGCCGGAGGCGCGCGAATGAGCTCGGACCGGAGACGGGTGGCGATCGCGTTTCTCGGGCTCTTGAGCCTGGTCGCGGTGTCTTGTGCCGGCTCCGGGGCGGGCTCCGGCGCCCGGCCCGCCACGACCCCGGGGGATGCCCGCCGCGCCGCCCGCGAGCGCCTTCTCGCGGGGCTGGACACGTTCCAGATCGCCGGCTCGGTCCGCACGGAGGAGGGAATCCTCCTGCCCGAGACGATCCGCGTCGAGATCCGTCACGAGGTGTGCGTGGAGACTCGTGCTCCCGGCTCCCGCTTCTGGTCGCTCGAGTACGACACCTGCTACGTCTTCGTCGCGGCCGACACGCTCGACCCCCGCGGCGAGTACGAGATCAGCGTGCCGCTGTTGCGCCCCGAGAAGAACTACGAAACAAGCACGGCCGCCGGCGACGTCCGGCTGGTTCCGCGCGGACCGGTGTCGTTCCTCGCCGAGTCCGACGCGGGCTGGCAGCACCAGGAGACGTTCACCACGACCCGCACCCAGCGTCGCGATCTCGTCATGACACTCGAACGCCAGCCCTGGCGGGTGGTGTCGGATCGGGCGGAGATCCGCGAGCGTCCGGATCCCGCGGCGGAGCTGCTCTCGGTCTGTCCGTTCGGGACGGCGGTGGCGGTCTTCCGGTTCCATGGAGGCTGGGCGGAGTGCATCCGCGACAATCGGATCGTGGGTTGGGTCGAGGTGCAGCATCTCGGCACCGACGCCGAGTACCGGAGCGCGCGCGACGCTAGGACAGGGCCGGAGATCCGGAGACTCGGCTCGGATGACGGGGAAGGTGGATCGTGAACGTCGCTCCCTGACCGGGCTGCGACGCGACCTCGATCCGCCCGCCGTGGTTCTCCACGACGCGGTGACACACCGCGAGTCCGAACCCGTGCCCTTTTTCCTTCGTGGTGAAGTGCGGCTCGAAGATCCGGGAGCGCGCCCGCACGTCGACACCGGTGCCGTCGTCCTGCACGGAGATCCCGACCGAGTCGCCGCCCTCGAACGTGCGCACGAGGATGGTGCCCTCGCCGCCGGTCTTGTCGTGGATCGCCTCCGCCGCGTTCGACAGCAGGTTCAGCACGACCTGTCGGATCTGCTGCGGGTCCGCGTGGAGGATCAGCGGCTCCGACGTTTCCTCCAGGCGCATCTCGATCCGGTCGAACCGGTTCTGCGGTTTGACGAAGTCGATCGTGGCGCGCAGGAGCGCGTTGAGGTCGAGCTCCTTCGGCGACGTCTCCTTGCGCGCGGACTCCAGCAGTCCGTCGGTGAGGAGACGCATGTCCGAGACCTGCGCCGCGATGATCGCGGCGCTGGCGCGGACCTTCTGCAACGCGCGCTCGTCCGCTCCGCGATCGATCGCCGCGAGGATGAGCTCCGCGCGACCACCGATCGCCATCAGGTAGTTGTTCAGCTCGTGCCCGATCTCGCCGGCCATCTCGCCCATGGCGCTCATCCGCTCGGAGGACACGAGCCGACGTTCCATGTTCTTGAGCGGAGTGATGTCCTTCGTGACCTGGAGCAGCGCGGCGCGCTGGCCGTGGGCATCGAGGAGAACGGTGTGCGTGACGAGGAGATCGCTCTGGCGGCCGTCGGGTTGCCGGAGTCGCGCTTCCGTCACGATCGGCCCCTGGGCCTCGGTGATGTCGCGCAGCACGTCCTCTACGGTGCGGCCGTCGTCCGGGAACTCCGCGAGGTTGCGTCCCACGAAGTATTCCGGCTTGATCCCGAAGATGTGCGTCGCGTGCGAGTTCGCCGAGACGATCGTGCCGTCCAGATCCGCGACCAGGATGCTCGCGCCGACGTTCTCGAGCACGTTCGAGAGGTGGCGTCGCGTCTCCTCGATCTCGGCCGTCTTCGCGCGGACGCGCTCCGTGAGCTCGCGCTGGCTCGTGACCTGTCGGATCGTGACATGGTGCAGTCGTTCGCGCAGGCGCTCGAACGCCGACGCGAGGCGATCGATCTCGACGTCGCCGCTCGGGTGGAAGCGCGCGTCGAGGTCGCCGTCGGCGACCCGTTCCGAGGCGTCGCCGAGCTCGAGGATCGGCCCCACGATCCGGTTCACGAGCAAGCTGGTTCCGGCCACACCGAACGCGATCAGTCCGAGTGCCGTGATCACGGCCCGCCAGCGACTCTCGTGTCTTGCGCCCGTCGCGCTCACCGACAGTGCCACCGAACCGAGTAGTGTCCCGTCCCGTCCGGTGATCGCGCGGCGTTCCGGCGTTTCGGCGGGACGACGTCCGTGCACGAAGAGCGCCCGCTCCGGCGATCGAACTTCCAGGAACCGGACCGACGGATCTTCGAGCAAGGGCGCCATCGCGGCCGCGAGTTCGCCCGCGTCACCCCCCGGAATGGCCCGCGCCGCGTTCGCCGCGGCGAGTGTGAGGAGGCTTTCCGCGAGCCGGTGGTTCGCCGCGTCGCCGTCGCGCTCCACGGCGATCACGAACAGCACCGAGAGGAGGGTCGTGGTCATCGCGATCAGGGCGGAGATGCCCAGGATCGCCTTGATCCGCAACGTTCTCAGGGAGCGGCCGACGCCCCCGAAGCCATCCGTCATTCGACCCTCTTGCGGGACCGGTCACGTCCATGACCGGCGGCGGGGGGGAATCCGAACGGGCTTGCCCGGTTCGCCCCATTCGTAGACTTTCGACCTCCCGAGGAGGCCTCTTGAACGGAGGGAGGGCCCCGTGTCGGACCCCGCCGCCCCCGCGTTCGTCGTGGACGCCCGGGGCCTGCTCTGCCCGCTCCCGGTCGTGAAGCTGGGCCAGGCGGCCCGGTCGCAGCCGCCCGGCTCGGTGCTCCTGCTGCTGGCGACGGACGAGCAGGCCGAGGAAGACGTGCGCCTGTGGGCCCGCGGCGGCGGCCACGCCGTCCTGGCGGTGGAGACTGAGGATGAAATCATCCGAATCACGGTGAAGTGCACGGCAGCGCGCTGACCGGTCGCCCCGGCCCGGCCGGCTCCATCGAAAATTCTGCAAGCGGAGTTCAAGTCCGCCGGAAGAACCACCGATCAACGCGAACGGTAGGGAATCCCGGAGCCGAAGGAGGACTCTGATGCGATCCGTTCGTCTTTCGAGCCTGCTCGCGATCTTCGCGCTGCTGCTCGCCCCCCTGACCGCCGCGCACGCGGCGTCGTCCCTGGATGGAACGCGCGGACTGCTGCGCGTCCACTCCGCCGACATGCACACGCCCGGCTACATCGCGGGCACGGTCCATGGTCTCTATTCCCGCTCGACGTACAACTCGATCGAGTCGCCGCGCGGCTTCCCGGAAACGGTGAAGTTCGGTGCCGGCACGCTCTCGTTCGCGTACGCGCCGACGCCGTACGCGGAGCTCGCGCTCCGCGGCACGCTGGAGAGTCAGTTCGTGGACTCCGAGCCGGCGACGTTCAGCGACAAGCAGTACGGAATCTCCGGCGTGGGCTTCAATCTCAAGGCGCTCATCACGCCGGCGGATCAGAAGCAGTGGATGCTCGGCGGCGAGCTCGGTCTCGCGTCGTCGGCCGGGAGTCTGGACGCGCTGACCGGCAGCTGGGACTACGACGGCATGGACATCTCCGGCCGTCTGAACCTGACGTACCAGCAGCTGCGCGCCGAGGACCAGAAGGCCGCCCTGCGCATGCACATGAACGCGGGCTACCTCGCCCGCACGTCGCAGTACGACGCGACGGCCGCCGCGTTCACGTCGATCGGCGGCACGCCGGATCGCTCGCGTCTGCACGGCGATCAGTTCCTGTACGGCATGGGCCTCGAGTTGCCGGTGCCGCAGGGCTGGACGCTGTTCACCGAGTGGAGCGGCGAGTACGACACCGAGTCGAACGCGGACTTCATGGACAACCCGATGCGCGTGACGCCGGGCCTGCGCTGGTCGAATCCGGCGAGCTCGTTCACGTTCACGGGCGGCGTGGAACTCTCGATGGCGAACGAGAACGCCGGCCCCGGCTGGCAGGTCATCACGGGCCTCGCGTTCGGCGGCTACGTCGCACCGGTCAAGGGCCTGCTCCGCGGCATCATCCGCGACGCCGACACGGGTCAGCCGCTGAACGGCGTGCGCGTGTCGGTCCGCAACTCGGCCGACATCCCGGCGGAGTCCGATCCGGACGGCCGCTTCCAGTCCGAGCTGCCGGAGGGCTACGCGGTCCTCGAGCTCGCCGCCGAGGGCTACAACCCGAAGACCCGGGTGGTGGAGATCAAGGGACACGAGTCCCAGGACTTCGACTTCACGCTCGCGAAGCGCAACGTTCTCGGTTCGGTGCGCGGTCGCATCCGCGACGCCGAGACCGGCGAGCCGCTGTTCGCGCGCGTTCGCGTGGCCGGCACCGAGAACTGGATCGAGTCCGATCCGTCCACCGGTTCGTTCGCGCTCGAGAACGTGCAGGAAGGCGATCAGCGTCTCGAGGTCGACGCGCGCAGCTACGAGGGCCGCACCGTGATGGCGCGGGTCGTGGCCGGCGACGTGGTGGCCCAGGACGTCTCGCTGAGCCGTGATCGCAACGCGATGATGGGAGTGCTCTCCGGTCAGGTCCGCGCGAAGTCGACGGGCGTGGCCGTGGCGGCGCAGGTCACCGCGCGCGGCAAGGACACGATCGTCGCCGACGTGGATCCGGAGACCGGTCTGTACGAGCTCGAGCTCGAGGACGGCACCTGGAACCTTTCCGTGACGAGCCCCGGCTACGTCGCGGAGGTGCAGAGCGTGGAGATCGGCGCCAAGGAGGCTTCGGTCCGGAACTTCGATCTGCGGGAGCTCCCGAAGAAGATGACGCTCAAGGGCGTGTACTTCGATTCCGGCACGGCCACGATCAAGCGTGAGTCGTTCGCGGTCCTCGAGGACGCGGCGAGCTTCCTGCTCCAGAACGACGCGCTGCAGGTCGTGATCGAGGGGCACACGGACAGCACGGGCTCCACGGACACGAACCTCGCACTGTCGCAGCGCCGCGCCGACGCGGTGCTGAAGTACCTCGTGGTCAACCACGGGGTCGAGCCCGGGCGCCTCTCCGCGCGGGGACTCGGTCCGCAGGAGCCGATCGCGAGCAACGACACGCCGGACGGCCGCGCGCTGAACCGTCGAATCGAGTTCCGTATCGAGGAGATGGAGCACCGCTAGGCGGATCGTCGCGGGATTTCCTCCGGGCCCCGTCGCGCGAGTCGCGGCGGGGCCTTCCCGTGTCTCGCGCGGTCAGGGCGCGGACGCGCCTACCAGCGGGCGCGGAGCGAGACGTCGGCGGCGAAGCCTCGACGGTCCGCCCCGGTCACGTTCGCCGCGTTCTGCAGATCGAGCGCGCCGACCCGCACGACGGACCGCAGCGCGTCGCGCCAGAGGCTCTCCACGCGAACGTGAGGGAACACCCGGCGCTCCACCGGATCGGTCAACGTCGCGCCGGCGGAGCGCGTCTCGGCGGTGTCCGGGTCCCAGAACTCGCCGACCGGACTCGCGCCGCGTCGCCGCCAGTCCACGCCGACGCCGACCCGCAGATCGGGGGAGAGGTCGCGGTCCACGGCGACCCGGCCGCGCTCGACGTCCGGGCCGTCGCCGTAGCCGAGCGGCACGCCGTCCTGGATCAGGTTCGCGTCGTAGAACACGGCGTACGTCCAGCGGTACACCTTCGCCATCTCCGCGCGGGCTGACGTCGCGCCGCCGGCGACCCAACCGCTCCAGCCGAGCCCCGCGAGCCAACCGATGCGGTCCGGCTGCGACGCGGACTCGGTGGCGAAGTCGTCGATCAGGAGCTGGCCGTCGAGACGGAGTCCGTGGCCCGGCCGCCACGCGAAGTCGCCGGCGATCGCGATGTTGTTGCGGTGCGGCGTGACCGGGGTGCCGGGCGTGGACGTGCGATCGTGCAGTCGCTGCACGAGCGTGTACGGGATCAAGCCCATGACGTAGAGGAGATCCGGCGCGGACGACCGGTACGCCGCGCACTCGGCGATGCCGACCCGCAACCGCGAACCGAACGCGACCTCGATCCGGTGGCCCGAGAACCAGCGCTGCTCCGGCAGGTGCAGGGCCGCCGTCGTGGACACGAAGCGGAATCGCTGGCCGAACGTCCGCGCCCACGCGATCTCGGGGTAGGGGAACGCGGCGTCCGACAGCAGCAACGTGCCGGTGTCGCCCGGCCCCCAGCGGTTCGTGCCGAGTCCGAGTCGGATGTCCGCCGCCGCCGTCCGGAACGAGACGTAGGCGTCGCGCACGGACAGGTACGCATCCGTGTTCTTGACGATGGAATCGCCGAGCGGGTCCGAGTCCACGATGTTCTCGATCCCGAGCTCCGCGCGCGCGAACGTCCGGTCGCCGGGGTAGACGCGCACCGTGGCGGCGGCGATCGAGCCGGGCGCCAGCTCGCCGCGGTCCTCGTCCACCGACCAGGCGGCGCGGATCTCGCCGCGGATGCGAACCAGCGCATCGTCTTCGCGGAGCTCGATCAGAGGCGACGTCGCCTCGGTCGCCGGCTCGCCGAGCGCGGCGCGTTCGAACGCGAGCTCGCGCCGCAGCCGGACCGCCGACGGCCGGGAGGCGAGATCGGGTCGCGCGCGCAGAGTTCGCTCGAGGGCCGCCGCGACGTCCCCGCGGGGCAGCGGGCGCGTGAACAGCGGCAGGTCCGTGAGTCCGCCGAGGTTCCAGAGATCCTCGAGATCCCGCCAGGCGGGATCCTCGGCGGGGAGGAACTCCGCGGGCAGGGTCGGCGCGTCCTCGGCACTCGCCGGCGCTCCCGCGAGCGCGAGAACCGCCCCACCGAGCACGAGGCCGAAGCGCCCTGCCCGAACGCGGAACCCGTTGCGGGAACGTCGGAAGGGAAGCATATTGGGCACGCTAGAAAGCCTCCTGTCGGCTGTCAAGCGAAGCCCGATCGAGTGCTCCCGCGCCCCTCGGGTCGCGTTCGCCCGTCACCCGGTCGGCGAGCCCCGAGTCGACGTCCACCGAGCGAAGTGCTCCGGGAGATCCCGATGTCGCGTATCCGGCCTGTGTGGCCCCGCGTCCTCCTCGCGCTGCTTCTCGGCGTCGTCGCGATCGGCGCCGCGCGATCCGCCGGCGCGGAGACGGTGCGGGAAGCCGTGCTCGCGAGCAAGTACCAGACCGGCGACTACGCGGTGTACCTCGGATGGCATCGCCCGAACGACTGGCAGTTCGAAGAGCACGGAACGTCGGCGTTCCCGTTCGGCATCAAGGTGCGCTTCCGCCTCGCGGACGAAGGCTGGCTCGCGCACCTGCGCCTCGAGGGCGACGTCACGTACTGGCGCCGCGCGAACGACCCCTCGATCGTGATCACCGCGTTCCAGCAGCCGGAGTTCGATGCGCTCACGCTCGGCACCACCCTGCAGTACGTGCTGCCGCGCATGGGGTGGGTCGAGCCGTACGTCGCAGGCGGACTCTCGCTCACGTCGCAATCGAACGACTTCTTCGTGTTCCGCCCGGACGTCTACGAGGTGCAGCCGAGCAACCCCGATCAATTCGCGCTGGCGAGCTGGAAGCGCTTCGACGCCGGCCCGCGCGTGGGCATCGGCTTCGATCTCCAGCTCGGCACCCGCGCGTTCCCGTTCCTGGAGTACCGGCACCTGTTCGGCAAGGTCGGGATCTCCGCCCAGGACGTGAAGATCGGCCCGCTGAGTCTCGCGTCGCTGGGGCTCGACGTGGACGACGTGCAGACGCTGCCCGACGACCCCGAGGTGGGAGGTCGTCCGTTCTCGCACGAGTACGACTGGGGCGGGCCCGAGGTGGTCGTCGGATTGAAGATCCTGTTCTGATCGGCTAGACTCGCTCGCGCTCCGCGACGTCCCCCGCTCGTCGCCCCTTCCCGGACCCTCCGGAGGCCGAACCATGGAGATCCAGTACCTGGGGCACTCCGCGTTCGCGGTGCGGCTCGGCTCGGGCCGTCGGCTCGCGGTCGACCCGTTCCTGACCGGCAATCCGAAGGCGGCCGCGACGCCGGCCGACCTCGAGGACTGCGACACGGTGCTCGTCACGCACGACCACGGCGACCATGTCGGCGACGCGTTCCCGCTGTGCAAGAAGACCGGCGCCACGCTGGTGGCGATGTTCGAGGTGGCCGAGAACGCGGCGGCCGAGGGCGTGAAGGCCGAGCCCATGGGAGTCGGCGGCGCGATCGCGCTCGGCGACGTCGTGGTGAACATGGTCAACGCCCAGCACTCCGCCGCCAGCGGCCACGCGGCCGGCTTCGTGCTCGAGGCGGAGGGCCGCAATCTGTACTTCTCGGGGGATACGGGGCTGTTCGGGGACATGCGCCTGATCGGCGAGATCTGGCCTCTGGACCTCGCGGTGCTCCCGGTGGGGGACCGGTTCACGATGGGACCGAAGCTCGCGGCCCGCGCGGTGGAGTTCCTCGGACCGGAACACGTGATACCCTGTCACTACGGAACGTTCTCCCTGCTCCGACCCGACGCGAGCGAGTTCGTGACACGGGTCGGGAACCGAGCGAAGGTGCACGCCCTGACCCCAGGGGAGTCCCTGTCCCTTTGACCCCGTCCCCGCGGAAGTTCTCGATGTCCGGATTCCTGCACCGCGCCCTCGTCTGCGGAGTGGCGGCCCTCGGCCTCGCGACTCCGGCCGAGGCGGCCATCCGTCGCGTCCCGACCGACTTCGTGACCCTGTTCCAGGCGATCTTCGAATCCGCGCCGGGAGATACGGTCCAGGTCGTGGGGAACGGCGGCGCGACCTTCCATCACGCGCAGCTCACGTTCGACAAGGACCTCACGATCCAGGGGGGATGGCGCGCGGATTTCGCGGTGCGCGACCCCGAGGTCTACGTGACGGTCGTTCGCGACACGACGAATCTGTACAACAAGGCCCTGTTCCTCGTGGAGGGCTCACCCCGCCTGGTGTTCGACGGCATCCAGATCATCGGTGGTCAGATCGGGATCCGCTCGGAGGGCGGCGCGGACATCACCCTGCGCGACTGCACGATCCGGAGTCAGCGCAACGGCGCCGTGCCGAACACGCCGATCGGGCCGGCGGGCGGCGGCATCCGCATGGTGGGCGGCACGTTGCGGATCGAGAACACGCGGATCCAGAACATCGTCACCCGCACGGAAGGGGCGGGCATGGTGCTCGACGGCGTGTCCAGCTTCTCGGCGACGGGCCTGCAACTGGACAACGTGACGGCGGCCCGGCTCACCGGCGGTTCGAACGGCGGCGGGATCTGGGCGAGCGGCGTGCAGGACATCCTGATCGAGAACAGCACGCTGGAGAGTTGCTCGAGCGTCGCCGACGGCGGACTGCTGTTCGTCACCGGCGGCCCGGCGCTGTTGCGAGGATGCACGCTGCGGAACGGACTCGCCTCGAGCGACGGTGGCGCGCTGGCGCTCGTCGAGGCCGGCGACGTGACGCTCGAGAACTGCGTGATGGAAGGCAATCGCGGTTTCTTCGGTGGCGGGATCCGCGCGGATGACTCGTCCCTGCTCACGCTGCGGGGATGCCGGATCGCGGAGAACGTCGCGCCGAACGAGGGGGCGGGTCTGTACCTGCACCGCACCCCGTTCGAGTTCGAGAACTGCGAGTTCGAGGCGAACATCCGTCTCATCACGCCGCAGACGATCGTGGCCGAGGGGGCCTCGGCGCGCGTCATCGAATGCGACGGCTCCGTGACCGGAACGACGTTCACGAACGAGCGCTCCTCCGGGCGCGGCGGGAGCTGGTCGCAGATCGGCGGACTCGTCTCGTTCGACGGGTGCCGGTTCGAGAACTGCGAGTCCGGTGTGTTCGGAGGCGCGATCCAGATCGAGCTCGGCGGCGAGATCCAGGTGAGGAACTCCCTGTTCCACGGCAATCGCTCCAAGTTCGGCGGTTCGATCGCGACCTCGTTCACCGCCACCGTGAACATCGATCGGTCGACGTTCGTCGGCGACATCGCGGGGAGCGGTGGGGCGTCGGTGTACCTCGACACCGCCGCGATCGTGCGGTTCACGAACTCGCTCGCGTGCCTTGCGACGCGCGGGGACGTCATCTACTGCTCCGCGGCCACCCTGGAGGTCGACCACTCCAACGTGTGGAACGACGATGCGGTAAACCAGCGCGAGGAGTACGGAGGCGCCTGCGGCGATCCCACCGGGACGAACGGCAACCTCGCGGTGAACCCGGGTTTCTGCGTCCCCGCCGCGCCGGACTGGAGGCTGTCGGCCTCGTCGCCGCTGGTCGGGGCGGCCGCCGACGGGGGGGACATCGGCTGGTCCGGGGTCGGGTGCCCGGCGGCGGATCCGCTGTCGCTGGAGCCGACTTCCTGGGGGCGCCTGAAGGCGTCCTTCCGCCAGGGCGAACGCTAGAATTCCCTTCGTTTTCCTGGACTTCACCGGATCTTCCGCGTCGCCGCGGCCCGGCTCGTTTGACTCGCGACGTCGCGGATTGCTAGACTGATCCCTCGTTCGGAGCGTGAGCTGCCCCCACGCACGAATCGATGGACCCTGATCGAGCAGCCCCAAACGACACCCTTTCGGCCCTGGTCCGGTCGGACGAGACCGACTCACTGAACCGAAGAACATCCGATCGTCTGCCCGCTGGTCCTGCACCGGGGATTCTGTCATCGATGTCCTGCGATCCGAACGGGGCGCGACCCCGACCGGCCAACCCTTCGCTCCTCAGCTCGCACTGGGCCGTTTCACGCCCTGCCCGGCTCCTCGGTCCGATCCACGCACTTCCCAATCCCAAGAGGTGATCTCGATGTCGATTCGCGTGCTCGCGAATGACGGGGCTCGTGCGCGTGTGTTTGCGCCATTGCGCTTCCTGCTGGTGGTCCTGGCATTGCTTGTGCCGGTCGGCGCCTCCGCGTCCGTCCTGACCGCCCGCCTGCAGTTCGACGAGGCCGACCTGCGACTGGTCGACCAGAACGGAGCGCTCCGGGTGGCGCTCGTCGGCGAGACCGAGGTCGGCGGCGGGGAGGATGCGCCGTTGCCGATGGCGGTTCGGAGCTTCTACGTGCCCGCCGGCTACGAAGTGCGCGACGTCCGGGTCACTCCGGTCGATCGCGTGGAGGTCGCGCGCGCGGCGCGTCTCGTGCGGGAAGTCGCGCTCGACCCGGCGTCCGGTCGTCGTCCGTTCCCCGCGCCGGCGGTGGCGGGCGAGGGAGACCTGCATCCGGCGCGCACCGCGGTGACGCTCGGCGGCGGCGATCTCGGCGGTCATCGCGTGGAGTCGGTCGCCGTGTTCCCGGTGACCTGGAATCGCGCCACCGGCGCGCTGAGTCTCGCGCGGACCGTCGATCTCGAGCTCGAGCTCGCTCCGGTCGCGGCGCACGCGGAAGACCTCGTGGCGCTCCGTCCCGCGCCCGAGCGAGATCGTCTGTTCCTGGAGGCCGTGCGCGGCATGGTCTCGAATCCGGCCGACGTTCCGTTCGAGACGGACGAGCCGGCTCTGTCCCTGCCGGGCGGCTTCGCGCCGACGGACCTTCCGAGCGTCGAGGGAAGCGGCGTGCAGATGGTCATCGTCACGACGGACGCGCTCGCGGCGGAGTTCCAGGGGCTCGCGGACTGGAAGACCAAGAAGGGTGTTCCGACCGTCATCCGTACGGTCGAGTGGATCGACGCGAACTACCCGGCCGGCCATGACGGCGCCGAGCGCGTCCGCATGTTCCTGAAGGACGCCTGGTCGAAGTGGGGCATCGGGATCGCGCTGCTCGGCGGCGACCACGACGTGGTGCCGATCCGGTTCGCGTGGAGCCGCTTCTTCTTCGGCGGCACCGGCGTGCCGACCGACCAGTACTACGCCTGCCTTTCGGGCGACTGGAACGCCGACGGCGACCAGTACTACGGCGAAGGCACGTACCAGCTCGACCCCGGAGATCAGGTCGATCTGTACCCGGACCTCGTCGTCGGACGCGCGAGCGTGGAGAACGCGACCGAGGCGGCGACGTTCCGGACGAAGTCCCTCACGTACGAGAAGAACCCGCCCGCGGGATACGTGGAAAAGGTCTGCTACCTCGCGGAGGTGCTGTTCCCGGACACGTGGGAGTACGGCGATCCGCCGGGCAACATCACGCTCGACGGCAAGACGCTGACGGACGCGTTCGATCTGCATCTGCCCGTCGGCTGGACGCGTACGAAGTGCTACCAGTCGGACAACAATCTGGACCGGGCGCACGCGCTCACCCAGCTCTCCACCGGTCACCACCACCTGATGACGCTGATGAACCACGGCGACGCGTTCAAGTTCTCGGTCGGCAACGGCCTGAACCCGCTCATCTTCGTGGCGGACACGAACACGCTGACGAACGGCGATTACCTGATGTTCGTGATGGCGACCGCGTGCAATCCGAACCAGCTCGATCTGGAATGCCAGGGCGAGTCGTTCATGAACAACCCGACCGGCGGCGCCGTGGCGGTCATGGGACCCACGCGGGAAGACTTCCCGCTCTCGGCGTCGGACTACCACGAGTCGATGCTCGACCTCGCGTTCCGGGTGGGGATCACGGGATTCGGCGCGATGAACCAGCTGCACCGCGTGCCGTTCATCCCGATCGCCCAGACCGAGTCCACGCCCGACCGGTGGACGATGATGACGAAGATGCTCCTCGGCGATCCGGAGATCCGCTTCTGGACCGAGGAGCCGAAGGCGATGCAGGTCACCCATGTGCCGAGCGTGGCGCTGGGAACCCCCTCGATCACGGTGCACGTCGCGCAAACCGGGACGCCGATTCCGAACACGCTCGTGTGTATCAGCGATGCGAACGGGACCTATGCGCGCGGTCGTACGAACGCGGCCGGCGACGTGACGCTCGCGATCACGAGTTCTGCTACCGGCACGGTTTCGGTGGCGGCCACCGCGAAGAACTACCGCCCGAAGGAGAGCACGTTCTCGCTCACGGCGGCGGCCGGCGCGCAGCTCGCGCTCACGGGCGCCGTGCTGGACGATGACGCGATCGCGCCCTCTTCGGGGAACGGCGATGGCGTCGTCGACGCCGGGGAGACGATCGAGGCGAACCTGTCGGTCAAGAACGCCGGCACCGTCACGGCGAACAGCGTCACGGCGACGGCGTCGATCGCCGCGGGCAGCAGCGCCACGTTCAACCTGCAGTACGCGGGCGTGGCCGATCCGTCGCGGGTGTTCGTGGGACCGGATGCGGTGAACCCTGCCGCGATTCCGTTCACCCTGAACTTCGCCGCGCCGAGCATCGACTACATCGGTCGCCCGAACATGAGCTTCGCGGCCGACTCGCTGTCCGACGCCGGCGTGTACCTCTGGCAGGACGACGAGGGCTGGCATCTCCGCTGGAGCACGGCCGGCGATTCCTCCGCGGTCACCGGCACGGTGACGACGGACGGGAAGATCCGCGCGACGCACACGCCGTTGCTCGAGGCCACGCTGGACTCCAGCAGCCTCAACGGCCCGGCGACCGTGCTGACGTTCGCGGGCACGACCACGGAGTCCGATCTCGTGGACGGCGTGGACTTCGCGATGTCGGACGCGTCGATGCTGACCGTGACCGGCGGCGGCAGCGCGAATCTCGGCAACATCACGGCCGGCGCCACGGCGGCCGGAACGATCACGTTCGCGGTGTCGCCGAACGCGCGCGACGGCCAGGTCGGTTACGTGGACCTGACCTTCACGTCGACGCTCGCGAGCTGGACGGACGCGATCCCGGTCGTGTTCGCGGGTCCCGAGCTCGAGGCGTACGTCTTCGCGATCGACGACTCGAACAGCCCGCCGCTCTCCGGCGACGGCGACGGCATCGTCGAGGTCGGCGAGACGGTGCGACTCACGCCCACCGTGCTGAACCGAGGAACGGGCGCCGCCATCTCGGTCGATGGCGCGGCCACGGCGGCCGCCGGCATCACGTTCGTGGACGCGGCGGATGCCTACGGCGACGTGGATCCGCTCGCTCAGACCGCCGGCACCGACGGCTACGTGTTCACCGTCACCTCGGCGGCGGGAACGTCCATCGATCTCACGCTCACCGATTCGCTCGGTCGGACCACGGTCAAGAACATCGAGTTCGTGGCGCCGGCCGCGCCGGTGAACGTCGCGTTCGAATCCGGCTCCACGGAGATCACGGTCTCGTGGGATCCGGTCGCGGACGCGGACCTCGCCGGGTACAACGTCTACCGGAGCCCGACCTCCGGGTCCGGTCACACCCGCGTGAACTACGAGCTGCTGCGTACGGGCTCGCGCTACGTCGACGAGGGCCTCGCGCTCGGGTCGATCCAGTTCTACTACCTGACGGCGGTGGACTCGTCCGGCAACGAGAGTCCGGCGTCGGCGGAGATCGAGGCGTGGACCACCATCCCGCAGGTCGGTGGCTTCCCGAAGGATGCGAACAGCAACGTGTTCAGCGGCATGACCATGGCCGACGCGGACAACGACGGCGACGGCCTCGAGCTGTTCGTGGGCTCGCAGGACTTCCGCATGTACGCGTGGGAAGACGACGGCTCGGACGTGGCCACCGACTGGCCGGTCGCGGCGAACGCCGCGGTCTGGGCCACGCCGGCGCTCGGGGACCTCGACGGCGACAACCTGCTCGAGGTGATGTGGGGCGCGATGGACTCGCGATTCTACGTCACGCACCACGACGGTACGCCCGCGATCGGTCCGAATCGCTGGATCTTCGACGTGCAGGGTTCGAACCAGACCATGCGCGGCGCGCCGGTCATCGCGAACGTGGATGCGGATCCGGAGTACGAGTTCCTCGTGGGCACGGACTTCGGCACGCTCTACGGCTTCGAGCACGATGGCACGCCGCTGCCGGGTGCCGACTCGCTCGGCGTGATCTACACCGCGCCGCAGACGAACGAGTTTCCGCCGCGGATCTGGGGGCCGCTTGCGGTCGGCGACCTGGACGACAACGGGACGATGGAGATCGTGTTCACGTGCTGGAACGATCGTCTGTACGTCATCGGGGCCGACGGCACCGATCGCCCCGGTTTCCCGATCCAGCATCCCGAGGACTTCCGCAACGGTCCGTCGCTCGGCGACCTGGACAACGACGGAACGCTCGAGATCGTCGCGGGGAACATCGACAGCAAGCTGTACGTGTGGAACCACGACGGCACGTCGTATCTCACCGGCACCAACGGCGTGTTCGCCGACCTGCCGGGCGAGATCCGGAGCCAGCCGGCACTGTGCCAGCTCGACGCGGATCCGGAGCTGGAGATCGTGGTCACCTGCATGGACGGCGCGATCTACGCGTTCAATCACGACGGCTCGGGCTTCACCCAGATCGGCGGGCTGCTCGCCATGCTCGATTCGGGTGACGGCATCTCGGCGAGCCCGATCGTCGTGGACGTGGACGGCGACGGCGACATGGAGATCCTCGTCGGCCATCGCAACGGCAGCTTCTACGGCGTGCACCACACCGGCGCGCGCGTGGCGGGGCTCCCGATCCCGACGTCGCTCCAGATCTTCTCGACGGCGGCGGCCGGCGACATCGACAACGACGGAGACGTCGACGTCGCGTTCGCGTCCTACGACGAGAGCGTGAACGTGCTCGACTTCCCGGGCGCGTCCACACCGGAGGCGTACGAGTGGCCGACGACGGGCGGCAACGTCCGGCGCACGTCGCTGTACGGCGAGCTCGCGGACGGCGGCGCGACGGACGTCACCCCGCTGCCGGGCAGCGCCGCGGTGCAGTTCGCGCTCTCGCAGAACACCCCGAACCCGTTCCCCGGCGGCACCTCGATCGAGTTCGCGGTGCCGAAGACGCAGCACGTCACCCTGCGGGTCTACAACGTCGAGGGGCGTCTCGTGCGCACCCTCGTCGACGAGTCCGTGCAGGCGGGGCGTGGTCGCGTGAACTGGGACGGTCGCGACGCCCAGGGTCGGGCGCTGTCCTCGGGCGTGTACTTCTACCGCCTCGACAACGGGGAGACGTCGGTGACCCGCAAGAGCGTGCTCCTGCGGTAGCTCGATCGGCACATCGTCGAACTCCTGCGGGCGGGGCCTCATCCGGGCTCCGCCCGCTGCCGTTTACAGCGGAGAGCCAGACGGCGGGACGGGGCAGGGAGCCCGGAGGTCGGCTTCGACCTTTCGGGATTCCGGCGGACCGGCGTACGATGCGGCGGCCGCACGACGGGCGGATCCGAGGAAGGCGAGGGAGAGCGATGCGCAGATCCAAGATCGTGGCCACCCTGGGGCCGGCGTCCTCGGCGCCCGAGTCCGTGCTCGAGCTCATCCGCTCGGGAGTCGACGTCTTCCGGCTGAACTACAGCCACGGCCGGCGCGAGGACCATGCGACCGCCGTGCAGGTCATCCGGGAGGCGGCTCGGATCCACGGTCGCGAGATCGGCATCCTGCAGGATCTGTCGGGGCCGAAGATCCGCACGGGGGCGCTGGAGGGGGAAGACGAGATCCGCTTCGAAGTCGACGAGGAGGTGCGCCTCGTCCCCGGCGACGGACCGATCCGCCCGGGCGTCCTCACGTCGAACCTGCCGTCCCTGATCGACGACCTGCGCCCCGATCAGCGCGTGCTGCTGCGCGACGGACGGCTCGAGCTGCGGACGATCGAGCGACGCGGCGAGGAGTTCCTGCTGCGCGTCGTTCGTGGCGGATTACTGAGCGGGCGCGCGGGCATCAATCTGCCCGAGACCCGCATCTCCGTTCCGTCGCTCACCGAGAAGGACCGACTCGATCTCGCGCACGGGCTCGAGGTCGGCGTGGACATCGTGGCCCTCTCGTTCGTGCGGACCGCCCATGACCTCGAGGAGGCGCGAGCCGCCGCGGCGCCGCGCGAGATCTTCCTGATCGCGAAGATCGAGAAGCCCGAGGCGATCGACAATCTGGACGAGATCCTCGCCGTGGCCGACGGCGTGATGGTCGCGCGGGGCGATCTCGGCGTGGAGATGCCGGCCGAGAGCGTGCCGGTCCTGCAGAAGCGCATCATCCGCGCGGCGAACCGGGTGCGCAAGCCCGTCATCACCGCCACCCAGATGCTCGAGTCGATGATCGAGAGTGCCGTGCCCACTCGGGCCGAGGCATCGGACGTGGCGAACGCGATCTTCGACGGCACCGACGCCGTGATGCTCTCCGGCGAGACGGCCACCGGTCACTATCCGATCGAGGCCGTCCGCACGATGGCTCGTATCGCGGCGAGCTGCGACAACCCGGACGACTCGCAACAGCGCCGGTTCCGATCCTCCGGCTCGACCCTCACGCCGGCCGAGGCCGTCGCGCGCGCCGCGAGCCGCGCTGCGGAGGACGTGCGCGCGAAGGCGCTCATCGTGTACACGGAGTCCGGCGCCACCGCACGCCTCCTCTCCTCGCAACGCCCGGGCGTCCCCGTCCTCGCGCTCGGCCCCGACCCGACCACCGCCCGCCGCCTGCGCCTCTCGTGGGGCGTGTACCCGCGTGTCATGCCGCGGGTCGAGCGACTCGTGGAGATGCTCGAGATCGGCGAGAAGATTCTCGTGGACGCGGACCAGGTCGCGAACGGTGACCGGGTCGTCGTGGTGTCCGGGAGTACTGCGGCGAACCGCGGGGGGACCAACATGTTGAAGATCCATACCGTCGGGGAGACCTGGTAGGTTTCTGCGCTGTGTCGGCCTCGAGTCGGAGCCCCGGGGGAGTCCTGTTCGCGGGGTTTCTGCGCTGTGTCGGGCTCGAGTCGGAGCCCCGGGGGAGTCCTGTTCGCGACCGGTTTCGCTCGGTCGTCCCTGACCTCGCTGTGTCGTTCTCGATTCGGAGCCCGGGGGAGCCCTGTTCGCGACCGGTTCGCTCGGCCGTCCATGGCCTCGCTCACCTCGACGCGGCGACGGCTCCACCGTCCGTGGTTCCGCATCGTCGCCGCGACGTCGCGAACAGGACTCCCCCGGGCTCCGAATCGAGAACGACCTGCTTCGGTGAGCCTGGGAGGTTACTCATGCCTCTTGGGCGCACTCGCGTGGGCTTCGATCCGCTCCTCCAGGCGGTGGCGTTTCCCACCGCGGGTCCTGCCACTGACGGCGGCGAGCTCTCGCCCGCGCTATCGACCTTGCCGAGCATGGGCCGCGGAACAGTGTCAGAGTCTCGCGTGCCGGCTGTGGCCGCGTGCCGCACTCGGCGCCGCGGTTCGCAGATGGCGCGGAGCCGACGTATCCGCGTCCACGGCGTCGAACGGATCTCCCGGGCATCAGCAAGCGTGTCGGTCTCGGTTCGGGCCTCGGGGAGTCCTGTTCGCGACGCCGCGGCGACTTGGCGGAACCATGGACGGTGGAGCCGTCGCCGCGACGAGGTGAGCGAGGTCAAGGACGACCGAGCGAACCGGTCGCGAACAGGACTCCCCGAGGCCCGGACCGAGACCGACAAGGTGCACCTACAAAGCGCGCCCCATCTTCCTCACGCGCTCGAAGTGCGCCTTCTCCACCGGCTGCACCGAAAGCCGCATGCCCTTCTTGAGGACCCACATGCCATCCAGTGCGGGCTCTTCCTTCATGGCGGCGAGCGACACGACGTCCTCGAACTTCTCCTCGAACGTCACATCCACGAGGAACCAGCGCGGCGCGCTGCGTTCCGCCTTCGCGTCGAAGTACTTGGACTTGCGATCGAACTGCGTGGGATCCGGGTAGCCGCCCTTTGCCACCTTCGCGATGCCGGCGACGCCGGGCGGGTCCGCGTTCGAGTGGTGGAACAGGACGAGGTCGCCGGGCTGGATCTCGTCGCGCAGGAAGTTGCGGGCGCGGTAGTTGCGCACGCCGTCCCACGCGGTGGTGCCGTCGCGCTCGAGGTCGTGGATGGAGTACGTGCCGGGCTCGGACTTCATGAGCCAGTAGCGTCGGGCCATGGGAATCCTCCTTGCGGCCACCGAGAGTACCCAGCGGGCCGGGGAGGGGGCCAGTCGAGAAGGGGCCCGGGGCCGCGTCGATCGCGCGGCGGTCGGCACGCACCGGGATTCGCTCCCGAGTTCCGGAACGTCCGGTCCGGAAAGGCCACACCTTCTCGGGCCGGGTCGCCTTGACCGGGGAGCGCGCGGTGGCTAACGTCGAATTCCGCCGCCACGCCCCGCGGCCCGGAGGCCTCCCTTGAACATCGAAGCCCTGCTGCTGGAAGAGATCCTTCCGCGCGTGGAGAAACCGAGCCGGTACCTCGGGAACGAGCTGAACGCGGTCCGCAAGGCGCCGGCGCCCGGCGACCTGCGGTTCGCGCTCGCGTTCCCGGATCTGTACGACGTCGGGCTCTCGAACCTCGGCATCCTGATCCTGTACCGGATCCTGAACTCGATGCCGGGCGTCGTCGCGGAACGCACCTACGCACCGGGCATCGACCTCGAGGCGCAGATGCGCGGGCGCGGCGTGCCGATGTTCTCGTGGGAGAGCAAGACACCGCTGTCCGAGTTCGACGCGATCGGCTTCTCGATCCAGTACGAGCTCGCGGCCACGAACATCCTCACCATGCTCGACCTCTCCGGGATCCCGTTCCGGGCCGAGGACCGCGGCGACTCGCATCCGATCGTGTTCGCGGGCGGCCCGTGCGTGTACCACCCGGAGCCGTACTCGCGATTCGTCGACGCCTTCGTGATCGGTGACGGCGAAGACGCGATCATCGGCGTGGCGAACGTGCTGCTCGGCACGAAGGGACGCCCGCGGCACGAGCGGCTGGAGGCACTCACCGAGATCCCCGGCGTGTACGTCCCGCTGCTGTATCCCACGGTGCGTGGCGCCGATGGCACGATCCTGCCCGACCCGAACGGTCCGCGCATCCGCAAGGCGATGGTGCGAGACATGAACACGGCACCGTTCCCCACGGACTATGTGGTGCCGTACACGCAGCAGGTGCATGACCGCGTCTCCATGGAGGTGCTGCGCGGCTGCACCCAGGGCTGCCGGTTCTGTCAGGCGGGCATGACCTACCGGCCCGTGCGCGAGCGCAGCCTCGAGACGGTCCAGTCGCTGCTGCAGGAGACGATCAAGAAGACCGGCTACGACGAGATCTCGCTCTCGAGTCTCTCGACCTGCGACTACTCCAAGGTGAACCACCTCGTGGAGAATTCCGTGCAGGCGCTGACTCCACTCGGGGTCGGGGTCACGCTGCCGTCGCTGCGCACGGATTCGTTCTCGGTGGACCTCTCGGACATGGTCGCCACCGCGAAGAAGTCCGGCATCACGTTCGCGCCCGAGGCGGCCACCCCGCGCCTGCGCGCGCTGATCGACAAGTGGATTCCGGATGAGGAGCTGATCGAGACCACCGGCTCCGTGTTCGCGCGCGGCTGGAACAAGGTGAAGCTGTACTTCATGATCGGTCACCCCACGGAGACCGACGAGGACGTGACGGCGATCGGCCACCTCGCGCGCCGCGTGCTCGCAGAGGGACGCAAGCACCATGCGGGCGCGGGAGTGAACGTCGGCGTGTCGACGTTCGTGCCGAAGCCGTTCACGCCGTTCCAGTGGGAGCGCCAGATCGACATCGAGGAGACCCGGCACAAGCAGGCGATCCTCCGCGAGCTGCTGAACGTGCGCGGCATCCGCTTCCGCCCGCACGAGGCGGAGAACAGCTGGCTCGAAGGGATCGTGTCGCGCGGCGACCGGAGCGTGGGCGAGCTGTTCGAGCTGGCCTGGCGGGAGGGCTGCCGCCTCGACGGCTGGTCGGAGCACTTCGAGTTCGGCAAGTGGGAACGCGCGATCGAGAAGTGGGGGCAGGATCCGAAGCACCTGCTGCGCGAGCGCGACGTGACGGAGCCGCTTCCCTGGGATCACATCGACATCCTGATCGAGAAGGCGTTCCTCGCGAAGGATCTCGAGAAGGCGAAGACCGCGGCGCTCGAGGCGGCGCTCACGTCGGACTGCCGCAACGGCTGCCACGTGTGCGGCGTGATCCACGAGGAGAAGGCCGCCTGCGCGACCATGATCAAGACGTACAAGCGTGGTCGTCGCGAGGAGGCGAACTGGACGCCGAAGCCGCCGCCCGAGACGATCTGGGACAAGCCGGACGTCGCGCGGATGCGGTTCCGCTTCGCGAAGAACCGCGAGGTCCGTCTGCTCTCGCACCTCGAGCTGCAGTCGGCGATCCAGCGCACGCTGCGACGCGCCGAGGTGCCGGCCGCGTACTCGCAGGGATTCAACCCGCACATGAAGCTCGCGTTCGGCGATGCGTTGCCGGTCGGCATGTCGAGTGACGCGGAGTACGGCGACGTGAAGCTGCGCGCGGAGATGGACGCCGAGGAGTTCGTGCGTCGCGTGAACGAGGTGCGCCCGGCGGGACTCGTCTTCTCGGCCGCGACGCGCATCGAACGGGACGCGCCGTCGCTCACCTCGAAGGTCGCGGCCGCCCGGTACCACGTGGGCCTCGGCCGCCTCGATCTCGACCCGGATCAGGTGCGCGAGCGCGTGGCGGCCCTGATGGCGGCCGACGAGTGGGTCGTGGAGAAGCGCGTGAAGAAGAAGCGTCACGACAAGGTCACCCGCTTCGACCTGCGCGAGCTCGTGAAGGAGCTCGACGTCGTGGAGAACGGAGAGCTCGCGCTGAACGCGTGCCTCGGTCGCCGCGGCGGCAACCTCGGCCGACCCAAGGAGCTCCTGCAGGCCCTGTTCGAGCTCGACGCGGATCGTCTCCTGGATGCCTCCGTCCACAAGATCGATTCGTACGTGGAGTTCGACGGCGCGCTCGTGTCGGTCGGTTCCGGCTGGTCGGGAACCGGACGGTTCGATCCGTTCACGGCCGGCCGGCGTGGGCGGAATCCGGCGGGACGTCGCGACTCGTCGGCGGTCACGGCGTGAGCGAGCTCGCCGCCGGCACGAAGGCGCCGGCGTTCTCGCTGCCGGGGCTGGGCGGCGGCAACGTCGGCGTGCCGACCGGGGCGTCGCTCACGTGCCTCGTCGTGTTCAAGTCCTCGTGTCCGACCTGCCGGTGGGCGCTGCCGTACTTCCAGGCGCTGCACGCGGGCACGAAGAACGGTCCGCTCGCGGTGATAGGAATCGCGGAGGACGAGCCGGCCGACGCGCGCGCGCTGGCCGACGATCTCTCGCTCGACTTTCCGATCGCGCTCGAGGGCGAACCGTGGGCCACGTCCGAGGCTTACGAGTGCATCACGGTGCCCACGATGTTCCTGCTGGACGGCGACGACCGCGTGATCCTCACGTCGCCGGGCTTCGCGCGCGACGACATGATCGAGGTCGCGCGCCGGACGGCGGAGATCGCGGGGGGCGATCCGTTCGATCCGTTCGGTGGGAAGGACATGCCGCCGTTCCGCCCCGGCTGAACGTCGCGCAATCTCGCGCCGTGAGCGCGCCGCATTCCTAGAGCCAGGGCGACGCGAGCAGACGGATCGCCAGGATCACGAGCGCGATCCGGAACAGCGCGCGAAACGTCCGCTCCGGCAGCCGGTGCAGCAGTCGCGTGCCGAGCCACGTCCCCGCGATCACGCACGCGAGCAGCGGCAGGATGAGTCCGAGCTCGCCCCGGTAGTCGAATCCGATCGAGAGAAACGCCGGGATCTTGAGGAAATGCCCGAACGTCTGGATCACCGCCTTCGTGGCGACGATCTCCTTGCGATCGAGATCGTCGCGCAGGAAGAACGCCGCGAGGTACGGACCCGCGGCGCCGATCGTGATCGTGAGGAAGCCGCCGCCGATCCCGGCCGGGACGTACGCCGCGAGCGGGAAGCGCAGGCGCTTCGGACGGAAGCGATCCCAGAGCAGGAACGAGAGCACGAGCGCGCCGATCGCCGGCCGGAACCACGGAATGCCGCCGTCTCGGTAGAGCTGGAGCCCGAGCCACGCGCCGACGATCATCGCGGGCGCGTACGCGAGAACGATCGGGCGGTTCGTGTGGCGCAGCAGCGTGAGCGCGCGCGATGCGTTGCTCGCGAGCTGCACGACTCCGTGCACCGGAACCACGACCCCGATCGGCAGCACGGCGGCCATCGCGGCGAGGAGGACGATGCCTCCCCCCATGCCCAGGACCCCGGAGAGGGCGGCGGACAGGAGGGCCACGGGGGCGAGGAAGGCGAGCGGCAAGCGGGACCTCCGGGGACGGCCACGGGAGCCCAGGCGCGGGCAGAGCGGACCGTAGCCAGCCGTTTCGCCGCCGTCGAGTCCCGGGGCGGTTGACCCACCGTCCCCGGCGGCCGATATTCCACCCATGCGGACGTTTCTCGCTTCGAGCGGCCCTCGGGTCGCGCTCGACCGGATCCTGCGGGTGTTCCTCGCGGTCCTCGTGGCCCTGCCGCTGGGGGCCGGCGGGATCTGCTGCTGCCTGTTCGAGAAGCCGGTCCAGTCGCCGGAGGTCGCCACCGCGCGGCCGTCCTGCTGCGCGGCCGCCGAGAGCCCCGCGTCCCCGGATGAGCCCTCGAAGGATGAGGACTGTCATTGCCCGGCCCGCGAACTGGCCGAGGCCCCGTCTTCGAGCTCGCCGCCGGAGCTCGTGACGCCCGGCCCGACCGGACTCCTCGCGCTCGCGGCGGTGCCCGCCGTCGGCGCGCTCCTGCCCGAGTCCCCGGTCCGGTCCGCGCGCGCCCCGGACCCGCCCCCCGGCAGATCCGGGCGGATGCACGTCCGCCTCGCTGTATTCCGCTGCTGATTCCTCTCTCGATTCGATCGTGATTCGCGGCGGGCGACGTCCGCCCGCCGGATGACGTGTCGTCCGCCTTCGCGCGGACTCGAGAGAGGAGATTTCGATGAAACGCTCCCGCGGCCTCGCGGCCGCCGTCGTGCTCGGCGCGACGCTGGCGTCGCCGCCCGCGATCCGGGCCGACGCGACGTCGACGTCGGGTCCGGCCTCGCCCGCCCTCGCGGACTATCTGCAAGCGGCCGAGGCGAACAATCCCGCCCTCGCGGCCGCGCGCCATGCGACCGACGCCGACGTCGCGACCGTCGCGCGCGCCGGATCGTGGCCCGATCCGCAGCTCTCGGTCGGCTGGTTTCTCTCGCCGGTCGAGACGCGGGTGGGACCGCAGGAGCAACGTCTTGCGCTGCGCCAGCGCTTGCCGTGGGCGCGCGGGACGGCGCGCGAGGCGGCGGCCCGCACCGCCGACGTTTCCCGCGCGCGTGCGGAGGAGATCCGCGCCACGCTCCGCCGCGACGTCGCGCAGGCGTGGTGGGACGCCTACCTCCTCGAGCGCACGATCGCGATCACGTCGCGCAACCTCGAGCTCGTGGTCGACCTGGAGCGAGTGGTGCGCGAGAAGTACCGGACCGGTGAGGCGGGGCGACTCGATCTCGGCCGGGCGCACATCGAGCTCGGTCGCGTGGAGGACCGCGTGCGCGGGCTCCGGGATCGCGTGCCCGCGGTGCGCGCGCGTCTCGCGTCGCTGCTCTCGCTCCCGGACGGTTCGTCGCTGCCGCTGCCGGTCGATGCGGACTCCGTGCCGTCGGCGCCGTCCTCCGATCGCGTCACCGCGCAGGTCGGACCGGCCGCCCCCCGTCTCGCCACCGCCGACGCGCGCGTGGAAGAGGCCGGCGCGAGGCGCGCGCTCGCCGGGCGCGCGTCCTGGCCGGACCTGATGCTCGGAGTGGAGTGGATCCGCACCGGCGACGCGCGCGCCGCGAACGTCGCCGGCAGCGGCGACGATCCGTGGGTCGTGAGCGTGACCGCGGATCTCCCGATCTTCCGCGGGAAGATCCGCGGCGCGGTCGAGGAGGCCGAGGCGCGCGAGGCCGCGACGCGCTCCGAACGCCGGCGCACGGAGGACGAACTCCGCGCGGCGGCCGAGAGCGCGCGCGTGGACTGGGCCGACGCGGATCGCCGGATCGCGCTCTACCGCGACGGGCTCGTGCCGGAGGCCGCGGACTCGCGCGAAGCCGCATTCGCGGCGTACCGGGCCGGCGACGCGACGTTCCTGGACCTCGTGGACGCGGAGCGCCTGCTGCTCGAGCTGTCCATCGAGGAGGAGCGCGCGCGGGCCGACCGCGGTCGCGCGGCGGCCGCTCTGGAATTCGTGACGGGCCGGGACTGGACCGGGGAGGGGATCCGATGAGCGCGCGACGGGGAGGGTGGGCGATCGTTCTCGTCCTCGCGATCGCGGGGACGGCGGGCTGGCTGCTCGGACGGGGCGGTGACTCGAAGCCCGCGGCCGAATCGCCCGGCCCGGAGGCCGCGGCGGAGAGCGGCGAGGTCTGGACCTGCTCGATGCACCCGCAGATCCGGCTGTCGCATCCCGGAAAGTGTCCGATCTGCTTCATGGATCTGATCCCGGTGGAGGCCGGCGATGCCGGTGACACGTCGCCGGTGCTGACGATCTCGCCGGCCGCCCGCGCGCTCGCGGGAATCCGCACCGTGGAGGTCGTGCGTGATCGCCCGTCGGTCGAGGTGCGCCTGTTCGGGCGCGTCGCGGCGGACGAGACCCGCACCGCGAGCGAGACCGCGCGCGTGGCCGGCCGACTCGATCGGCTGTACGTGGACTTCACGGGCATCCGGGTCCGCTCCGGCGATCACCTCGCGGAGATCTACTCGCCCGAGCTGCTCGCCGCGCAGCAGGAGTACCTGCAGGCGCTCCGCACCCGCGACACGGGCTCCGGCGGAGACTTCCTCCGCGAGGCCACCCGACAGACTGTGAAGGCGGCGCGCGACAAGCTCTCGCTGTTCGGACTCACGGATCGCCAGATCGAGTCGCTGGAGCAGCGTGGCCAGCCGTCGGATCACGTGACGCTGTATTCCCACCAGGGCGGCATCGTGGTGGAGAAGCTCGCCACGGAAGGCGACTACGTGCAGACGGGCGCGGTGATCTATCGCATCTCCGATCTTTCTCGCGTGTGGGTGCTGCTCGACGCCTACGAGTCCGATCTCTCGTGTCTGCGCTGGGGACAGGAGATCGAGTTCGGCACGGATGCGCACCCCGGTCGCACGTTTCGCGGAACGATCTCGTTCGTGTCGCCCACGCTCGACCCCGCGACGCGTACGGCGAAGGTCCGCGTGAACGTGGCGAACGAGCGCGACGCGCTGAAGCCCGGGATGTTCGTCCGCGCGACGGTCTACGCCGAGGTCGACGACCACGGCGACGTGATCTCCGGCGTGGCGCCCGGTCAGTGGATGTGCCCCATGCACCCCGAGGTCGTGGCGCAGGGTCCGGGCACCTGCGAGGTCTGCGGGATGGCGCTCGTCCCGGCGGAGAAGCTCGGTCTGGTGGCGAGTCCCGGCGACGGGAAGGCGCCGATCGTGGTGCCGGTGCCGGCCGTGATGTTCACCGGGAAGCGCGCGCTCGTGTACGTCGAGCGCGACGTGGACGGCGCGCCCGGCTTCGAGGCGCGCGAGGTGACGCTCGGTCCGCGCGCCGGCGACTCCTACGTGGTGCTGGCGGGGTTGGCGGAGGGTGAGCGCGTCGTCGCGGAAGGCGCGTTCAAGATCGACAGCGAGCTGCAGATCCGCGGACGCGAGAGCCTGATGAGCGCGCCGACGGCCGGTGTCCCGGCCGAGCCGGCCGCCGCGAGCTCCACGACGCCGCCGGGAGACGCGGCGTTCGCCGCGCGACTCGCCCCGCTGTACGACGCCTACTTCGCGCTGTGGCGCGCCCTCGCCGGAGACGACGAGAAGGTGGCGCGAGCGGCCGCCGGGAAGGTGGCCGAGGCGGCGGCCGCGGTCGACGTCGACGATCGGGCGATGTCCGAGCGCCGCCTCTGGAAGGAGCAGTCGACCCGGATCGCCGAGGCCCTCGCGTCGGCGGATCGCGCGGATCTCGCCGCGCTGCGGGCCGCGTTCCAGACCGTGTCCGCGACGGTGGACGAGATCGAAGCGCGGTTCGGTCACGTCGGCGAGGCGTGGGTGCGCACCCACTGTCCGATGGCGTTCGACTTCGCCGGCGCGGACTGGCTGCAGACGCAGAAGGAGATCCTGAATCCCTACTTCGGATCCGAAATGCTGCGCTGCGGCTCCGTCACGCAGGAGCGTCCGCCCGTCGCGGGGAGCGGGTCGTGATCGCCGCGATCGTCCGCGGTTGCCTCGAGAACCGCTTCGTCGTGCTGCTCGCCACCGCGATGCTGATCGTGGCGGGCCTCGTCGTGGCGCCGTTCGCCTGGCACCTCGGTCCGCTGCCTCGCGATCCCGTGCCCGTGGACGCGATCCCGGATCTCGGGGAGAACCAGCAGATCCTGTTCACGGAGTGGCCGGGTCGCTCCCCCCGCGACGTGGAGGACCAGATCACGTACCCGCTGACCGCGTCGCTGCTCGGGCTGCCGGGCGTGCGCACGGTGCGGAGCAACTCGTTCTTCGGATTCAGCTCCATCTACGTGATCTTCGAGGAGAACGTCGACTTCTACTGGTCGCGTTCGCGCATCCTCGAGAAGCTCGCGAGCCTGCCGAAGGGAACGCTGCCGGAGGGCGTGCAGCCCGCGCTCGGACCGGACGCGACCGGTCTCGGTCAGGTGTTCTGGTACACGCTGGAAGGGCGCGATGCGGACGGCAATCCCGCGCCGGGCTGGGATCCGCAGGAGCTGCGCACGATCCAGGACTTCCAGGTCAAGTACGCGCTCGCGGCGGTACATGGCGTGGCCGAGGTCGCCTCCGTGGGCGGGCACGTCGCCGAGTACCAGGTCGACGTCGATCCGGACGCGTTGCGGGCGCGCGGCGTGACGCTCGCCCAGGTGACGGACGCCGTGCGACGCTCGAACGCCGACGTCGGCGCGCGCACGCTCGAGATCGCGAACGCGGAGTACGTCGTGCGCGGGATCGGGTTCCTGCGCAGCGTGGGGGACCTCGAGGAGAGCGTGGTCGTCGCGCGCGAGGGGGCGCCGGTCCGGATCCGCGACGTGGCGCACGTGTCGCGCGGCCCGGCGTTGCGCCGCGGCGTGCTCGACAAGGACGGCGCGGAGGCCGTCGGCGGCGTGGTCGTGGTGCGTTACGGCGAGAACCCGCTCGCCGCCATCCGCGGCGTGAAGGAGAAGATCGCGGAGATCGCGCCGGGACTCCCTGTGCGCACGCTGGAGGACGGGCGGCTCTCGCGCGTCACGGTGGTGCCGTTCTACGATCGGACGGGGCTCATCCACGAGACGCTCGGCACGCTGAACGACGCGCTCTCGCAGGAAGTGCTGATCACGATCGTGGTCGTGCTCGTGATGATCGGCCACCTCGCCACGTCGGCTCTCGTTTCGCTCGTGCTTCCGCTCGCCGTGCTCGTGGCGTTCCTCGGCATGAAGCTGATCGGCCTCGACGCGAACGTCGTGTCGCTCGCGGGCATCGCGATCGCGATCGGCACGATCGTGGACATGGGCATCGTGGTGCTCGAGAACGTCCTTCGCCACGCCGAACGCGCGGAGCCCGGCGAGTCGCGGGTGGAGATCGTCCGGCGGGCGACGACCGAGGTCGGCGGGGCGGTGCTCACCGCGATCCTCACCACCGTGGTCAGCTTCCTGCCCGTGTTCACGATGCACGGTCCGGAAGGAAAGATGTTCCGGCCGCTCGCCTGGACCAAGACGTTGACGCTGCTCGCATCGGTGATCGTGGCGCTGACGATCCTGCCGACGCTCGCGACGTTCCAGCGCGGGCTCGGTCGCGACACGGCCTCCCGGCGCGGCCGCTGGATTCGAGTCGCGGTCATCGCCGTCGCCGTCGTGTTCCTCGCCGTCCGCTGGCTCCCGCTCGGGCCCGGTCGATCCACGGCGCTGAACCTGCTGTTCGTGGGCGCGCTGCTCGCGTTCTGGCTCGGCGGCTTCTGGTTCTTCCGTCGGTCCTATCCGCAGCTTCTCGGCTGGTGTCTCGCGCACAAGGCGGCGGTGCTCGGCCCGGTGGCCGTGTTGCTGGTGGGTGGCGGCCTCGCGTGGTCCACGCTCGGGAAGGAGTTCCTGCCGCCGCTGGACGAGGGCTCGTTCCTGTACATGCCCACCACGATGCCGCACGCGTCGCTCGGCGAGGCGCGCGACGTCCTCTCCACGCTGGATCGCGCGATCGGCGCGTTGCCGGAGGTGGAGCTCGCGGTGGGGAAGATCGGTCGCGTCGACAGCGCGCTCGATCCGGCGCCGATCTCCATGGTGGAGACGGTGGTCCAGATCAAGCCGGAGTACGGCGTCGACGAGAACGGTCATCGCGTGCGCCAGTGGCGGGACGAGATCCGCGATCTCGACGACGTGTGGAACGCGATCACGGAGACGGCGCAGCTCCCGGGCACGACGTCGGCGCCGCGGCTCCAGCCGATCGCCGCCCGGCAGGTGATGCTGCAGAGCGGGATGCGCGCGCCGATGGGCGTGAAGGTCCGCGGCCCGGACCTCGAGACGATCGAGCGCGTGGGGCTCGAGATCGAGAAGCTGCTCAAGGAGGTGCCGGGCGTCGAAGCGTCGGCGGTGCTCGCGGATCGCGTGGTGGGCAAGCCGTATCTCGAGATCGAGATCGATCGGGAGGCGCTCGCGCGCTACGGCCTGCACGTCCGCGACGTCCAGGACGTGATCGAGGTCGCGATCGGAGGCCGGGCGATCACGCGCACGGTGGAGGGTCGCGAGCGCTACGACGTGCGCGTGCGCTACCTGCGCGAGCTGCGGGATTCTCCGGAGGCGCTCGGCGGCATTCTCGTCTCCGCGCCGTCCGGCGTGCAGATCCCGCTGCGCGAGCTCGCGACGTTCCAGACGGTCCGCGGCCCGCAGTCGATCAAGAGCGAGGACACGTTCCTCGTGGCGTACGTCGTGTTCGATCGCCGCCCGGGCACGGCGGAGGTCGACGTGGTGGAGGCGGCGCGGGATCACCTGCGGCAGGCCGTCGCGGATGGCCGGCTGGAGATCCCCTCCGGCGTGAGCTACCAGTTCGCGGGGAGCTTCGAGAACCAGGTGCGGTCCGAACGGCGCCTGAAGCTCGTCCTGCCGCTCGCACTCGCCGCGATCGTGCTGCTCCTGCAGCTGCAGTTCCGGCGGATCTCCGTCACGCTGCTCGTGTTCTCGGGCGTGTTCGTGGCTTGGGCGGGCGGATTCGTCCTGCTGTGGCTCTACGGGCAGCCGTGGTGGCTCGACGTCCCCGGCCTGGGCGGGATGCTGCGGGAGACGTTCCACGTGGGGCCGATCAACCTTTCCGTGGCGGTGTGGGTCGGCTTCCTCGCGCTGTTCGGGATCGCGACGGACGACGGGGTGTTGATCGCGACGTACCTCGGGCAAGTCTTCCGCGAGCGTCGCCCCACGACGGTCGAAGGCGTGCGGGCGGCCACGGTCGAGGCGGCGTCCCGCCGGATCCGACCCGCGCTGATGACCACGGCCACGACGATCCTCGCCCTGCTGCCCGTCCTCACTTCCGCGGGGAAGGGGGCGGATGTCATGATCCCGATGGCGATTCCGTCGGTGGGCGGAATGACCGTCGCGATACTCACGGTCCTGGTGGTTCCGGTGCTCTGGAGTGTTCTGCACGAAAGGAGAGTTCGATGAAGAAGCTGATGCTGGTGATCGTGGCCCTCGCGGGGGCGGCCGTCGGCTACTGGGTGTCGTCGCGGGCCGGTTCGGAGGACGCCTCGCCGAAGGAAGCCACGGCGAAGGAGGCTGCCGCGCAGGTCTCGATTCCGGCCGACGCACAACTCGCGTGGTATCCGTGGACGGACTGTCCGATCTGCGGCATGGAGCTCGGCGACGCGCCGGTGAATGCCACGAGCGGCGGCGAGCTCGTTCGACTCTGCAGCGACGGATGCGCCGAGAAGTTCCAGGCCGACCCGCAGCCCGTGCTCGCGAAGCGCGAGGCGGCAATCCGGGAGGCGCAGGGGCCGCTCTACGCGCTCACGGTGTGCCCGGTCAGCGGCGAGGAGCTCGGCAGCATGGGCGACGCCACCGAGCACGTCTTCGGGTCGCGACTCGTGCGGTTCTGCTGCGATCACTGCGTTCCGAAGTTCGTCGCCGATCCGGCCGCGGCGTTCGCGCAGATCGATTCGGCGGCGGTGCAGGCGCAGCTCGCGGTCTATCCCACGGACGAGTGCCCGGTGATGGAGGGCATGAAGCTCGATTCCATGGGCACGCCGAAGAACGTGCTGTGGAACGGTCGCCTCGTGCGGCTCTGCTGCGACTCGTGCACCGAGGACTTCGCGAAGGACCCGGCTGCCTACGTCGCGAAGGTGTGGGGCCCGCAGGGAACCTGATCGCGCGTCAGTCCGCGAGCGCGAGTGCCAGCTGGGCCGTGTCGTCGCGGAGTGCCACGCCCTCGTGGCGGAGCAGCCAGTGCTTGCGGGCGACGCCGCCGCCGAAGCCGGTGAGGCGTCCGTCGGCGCCCACGATCCGGTGGCACGGGATCACGAGCGGGATCGGATTCGATCCCACGGCGCCGCCGGCCGCGCGCGCGGAACCGGGATGCCCGACCTCCGCCGCGAGCTGGCCGTACGTACGGGTCTCGCCCACGGGAATGCGTCGCAGGGCGTTCCACACCGCGGCCTGGAAGCCGGTGCCGCCGGGGTCTGCCGGCAGCTCGTCCAGCGCGGTCGGGTCGCCGCGGAAGTAGCGGGTGAGCGCGCGGGCGGGGGCCGAGCGCTCGCCCGCCTCCTCGCGCTTCACTTCCGGTCCGAACCGCGCGGTCAGGTAGGCGAACAGATGCGACGTGACGTCGCCGGGCGCCCACTTCGTTTCCCAGGTCGAGCGGGACATCGCGTGGTCCATCCGGGCGGCCACGATCACGTCGTCCTTCCAGGCGAGCGCCACGCGCCCCACCGGAGTGTCCTGCGCGCACCACCGGATCGTCGTCATGCCGGAGTCTCCTTCTTCCAGAGGTACAGGACGGCGTAGGCGCGCCACGGCCGCCAGCGCTCCGAGAGGGCGAGCGCTTCCGCCGCGGACGGCATGCCGTCCCCGTTCTCGAGTGCGCGACGCACGCCGAGGTCGCCGGCCAGGAACGTGTCCGGCTGCCCGAGCGCGCGCATCGCGACGTACTGCGCGGTCCACTCGCCGATTCCCGGCACGTCCATCAGCGCGAGATGGGTGCGGTCGTGGCACTCGCCCCACGACAGCGGGAGCTCGCGCGCCGACACCCGGCGGCCGAGCTCGCGGATCGCGTCGATGCGCTGCTGCGGGATGCCGAGATCCGAGAGCGGGGCGGTCGCGAGCGTTTCCGGGGTCGGGAACAGGAGAGTCACCCCGCCGTCCTGCTCGGCCGGCGGGAGCGGCGCTCCGTGCCGGGCGGCGACGCGGCCGGTCAACGTCGTGGCTCCCTTGACCGAGACCTGCTGTCCGAGGATCGCGCGCACGCACAGCTCGAATGGATCCCAGGCGCCGGGCACGCGCAGGCCCGCGTGCCGCCGGACGACGTCGCCGAGCACCGGATCCGCCCCGAGGCGGTCCGCGATCGGGACCGGATCCGCGCCGAGGTCGAACAGGCGTCGCGTCCGCTCCGCGAGATCCATGAGTCGACGCCTGGCCGAAGCGGGAGCGGACAGCACGAGGCACGGTCGATCCTCGCAACGTCGCACGCGGATCACCCCGCGGCAGTCGTCGTACGCGAAGCTGCGTCGGTACTCGCCGTCGACGACTTCCTCCACCCCGGGCGTCGCGCGCGCCGCGAAGTAGTCGAGCAGGGCAGGCCAGTCGAACGGCTCGCGATACGGCAGGCGCAGCTCGATGCGACCTTCGGGCGAATCCTGACCTTCCGTGCGCGCGACCTTGCGGATCTCGGTCGGCGAGCGACCGAACGTCTCGCGCATCACCGTGTTGAAGCGCTTCACGCTCTGGAAGCCCGCCGCGAACGCGATGTCGCGCATCGGCAGATCCGTGTCGTCGAGCAGCTTGCGCGCGAAGTGGATGCGACGTGTCTGCGCGACCGCGAGCGGCGACGCGCCGACGTGTCGATCGAACAGTCGTCGCAGGTGCCGGCCGCCCACACCGAGACGATCCGCGAGATCGTCCACGCTGCCGCCGTCGAGTTCGCCCTCCGAGATGAGACGGAGCGCGCGCGCGACGGTGGCCGAGGTGCCGTGCCAGGCCGGCGTGCCCGGGGCGGTCTCCGGCCGGCAACGTCGGCAGGGACGGAAGCCCGCCGCCTCGGCCGCGGCCGCGTTCGAAAAGAAGCGGACATTGTCCCGCTTCGGCGTGCGGGCCGGGCAGATCGGCCGGCAGTAGATTCCGGTGCTGGTCACGCCCGCGAAGAAGCGGCCGTCGAAACGACGGTCGCGGCTCTTGAGGGCGTCGTAGAAGCGGTCCGTGGGGGTCGACATGATCCTCGTATAGCACGCGGCGCGGGGCGGAGATGGCCGCATTCGGACGTCCCGGTGGGGGCGGGGGACGAGCGGGAACGAGGCGGGGGCGACCCGCCCGCGCTCCCGCCGGACCGCGCGACGAGGCGGTCGGCGGTCGGCGCTACTCGTCCCGCCAGGACGCGAGCAGGCTCTCCGTGTCCCGGACCATGCGCTCCATCGAGAAGCGCTCCTTCACGAGCGCGAGGCTGCGCTCCCCCATGCGGCGCGCGTGATCGCGATCCGCGAGCACCCGGGCGAGCGCGTTCGCGAGGCCGTCGACGTCGCGCGGCTCGACCACGAAACCGTTCTCGCCTTCCTCGATCATCTCCGGCACGCCGCCGACGCGCGTCGTCACGAGCGGCTTCCCCATCGCCATCGCCTCGAGGAACGACATCGGAAACGTCTCGACCGTGGTGCTGCACAGCACGGAAACGTCGAACAGCGAGAGCACACGCGGCACGTCCGTGCGTCGTCCCGTGAACACCACTCGGTCTCCGAGCGAGAGCTCGCCCGCGAGTCGCTCCAGCTTCTCCCGTTCCACGCCCTCGCCCACCACCAGGAACCGCGCGTCCGGCACCCGCTCGAGAACGCGCGCGGCCGCGCGGAGAAACGTCGCGTGGTCTTTCTCGGGGCGCAGCATCGCGAGGATGCCGGCGACCGGCGCGTCGCTCGCGATCCCGAGTTCGCGCGCGAGGTCCGCGTCGCGTGGCGCCGGACTCCAGTCCGTGAGATCGATGCCGTTGTAGATCACGCGGATCGTGTTCGGGTCGTAGCCCTTGTCCTCCACGAGGAACGGGATCTGACCGCGCGCGACCGCGATGGCGCCGTCGATCCAGCGCGCGAGTCGACGTTCGATCGGCCGCTTCTTCGGATCCGTGTCGATGCGGCCGGTCGCGTGCTCCGCCATCAGGATCGGCCGGATCCCGAGGATGCGTCCCACGAGCACCCCGACGACCATCGTGGAGAATCCACGGATCACGAGGGCCCGCACCCGTTCCGCGCGGCAGATCCGCAGCAGCCGCCACGCGAACCGCGGGTCGAGCTTCCCGGGCACGTTCAGGACGTGGGTCGCCACGCCCGCCGCCGCGATCGGCTCCAGGAAGTGGCCGCCGTGCTTCTGACAGACGACGATCGGGCGGAATCGTGTCCGGTCGAGCCGGGTCACGAGCTCCGCGAGCTGCCGCTCCGCGCCGCCCGTGTCCAGATGGGTGACGAGGAACAGGACCGGCCAGGGGGCGTCCGAGGGAGGGTTCATCCGGGTCAGGATAGCACGCGGCCTCCCGGACCGACGATCGAGAAACCCCGGAAACCCCGCAACGACAGGCACTTCCGGGGCCGTGTCTTGACAGAGGGCCCGCGGATTTCTACTCTGGTACATGTCCCGCCCGCCCCGGGCTCGCGAGATGCCGGTGAACACGCCGGGCCGCGTCGGACCGGACGAGGAGCGTGAGAGTTCCTCGGGGCGGAGTTTTCCCGGCAGTCGCCGGAACCCGAACGTGAGGCGAACATGACGACCGATGTGAAGATGCCCACCCTCGACATCACCGATGTCGCGTCCGCGAAGATGTCCGAGATCCTCCGGGAAGAGAAGATGGAGGGGAAGGGCGTGCGGATCTACGTCGAGGGCGGCGGATGCTCGGGCTTCCAGTACGGCTTCGCGTTCGACGAGGCGCGGGACACGGATTTCCGGTTGCCCATGAAGGAAGGCTTCGAGGTGCTCGTGGACACGTTCAGCATGAACTATCTCCGCGGCGCGAACGTCGACTTCGTGGACACGATCGAGGGTTCGGGATTCAAGATCTCGAATCCGAACGCGACCGGCTCCTGTGGTTGTGGGTCCTCGTTCTCGGTCTAGCGGGCGCCCTGCGGCAGGATGAAGAGGGTCCCCGCGAGGCGGGGGCCCTCTTTTTTTATCGGTGCTCTCGGCACCCGAGAGCGCAGCGGGAAGAGCGCCGGGAGCGCAGGCCGCCGGCAGCGCGACGCGGCGTCTGGCGGCGCGCAGGCCGCCGGCAGCGCGACGCGACATCTGGCGGCGCGCAGGCAACAGGAAAGGAATCGACGAGATGCGCGAGAAGGATCGATCGGGGCGGAGGACGAGGTCAGGACGTACCGGCACGATCCTGGCGGTCCGTCCCGTCGGGATCGCCCGGCGCGTGGGGCGAACGGCGCCGGAGCGTCGCGACGAGCGCGGTGATCGTGGCGGGCGTCGTGCCGCAGCAGCCGCCGACCGCGTGGAGGAACGCCCCGCTGCCGTCGAGCGCGCGAGCGAAGGACTCGGGAGTCTCCGGCCAGCGTCCGTTCCGGGGAAGGCCGGCGTTCGCCTTGATCCACAGCGGGGCGCCGAGCGCATCGGCGACCGTTCGGCCGACGTCGACCGCCACGTGCACGGGAGTGCAGCTCACGCCGGGAAGTGCGCCGGCGTCCGCGAGGGCGCGGGCGGCATCGAGCGCGGTCGTGCCGTCGGGCAGGCGACCGTCCGCCGAGACCACGACGCCGGCCCAGATCGGCACGTGCGGCATCGCCTCCCGCGCCCCGGCGACGAGCACGAGCGCATCCCGGAGAGCGACCTGGGTCTCGACGAGGACGAGATCCGGGGCGACGACCCGGAGGACCTCGAGCTCGCGCGCGGATGCGGGGAACGGCCCGACGCTCGCGGCCACGCGGGTCGTCGGCGCGCCGGCGGCCACGACGCCGGCCCGCGCGAGCCCGAACGCGCGCACTGCGTCGGCGACGTCGCCGAACGTGTTCGCCGTGATCACTTCCGCGCCGGCACGAACGTAGTCGCGCGCCACCGCGGCGACGTCGTCCGGCGCGGACTCGTTCGCCGCGACGGACGTGCCCGCGAACGTCACACCGCGCGCGCGCAGCAGCGTTCCCGTCGCACCGTCCAGGATCACGGGAGACATCGCGGCACCCCGGCGTTCGGTGGGAGGAGACGGGCTTGCTGAAAATCCCCGAGGCGCTGCACGCATCGATCGGACATCACGGCGCGCTCGCCTATCCGCACGAGTGCTGCGGCGCGATGCTCGGATGTGCGACGCCGGAGGGGAAGACCGTGACCCGGCTCGAGTCGCTCGAGAACGCGGATACGGAGGCCGCGGATCGCCGCTTTCTCGTGACGGATCGGGACTACGTGCGTCTCGAACGACTGGCGGCCGAGCTCGGTCTCGATCTGCTGGGGTTCTATCACTCGCATCCGGATCACCCGTCGCGGCCGTCGCGGACCGATCTGGAGCACGCGTTTCCGTGGTTTTCCTATGTCATCGTGGCGATCGAGCGGGGCGTGCCTTCGACCCTCACGTCGTGGGTGCTGGAGGAGGATCGCAGTGCGTTCCGCGCCGAGGCCATCGAACGAACCGCGGGTCCCTCCGGGCCCGAGCCGACCGCCGAAGGAGCCTCGCCATGCCACGAATCCTGATCCCGACTCCGCTTCGACCGTACGTGGAACATCAACCCGCCGTCGAGGTCGAAGGCGCGACGGTGGGGGAGGCCCTGAAGGATCTCGTGCGCCGTCACGCCGCGGTCGCGCGTCACCTGCTCGACGAGACGGGGGCGATCCGCAGTTTCGTGAACGTCTACGTCAACGACGAGGACATCCGTCACCTGCAGCGGACGGAGACGTCGCTGGCCGGGACCGACACGATCTCGATCGTGCCGTCCGTCGCCGGCGGTCGGGAGGTCCGGTGATGGCGCGGCTCACTCCCGAGGAGATCCGCCGGTACTCGCGTCACCTGATCATGCCGGAGGTCGGGCTCGCCGGACAGGAGCGCCTGAAGGACGCGCGCGTCCTTTGCGTGGGTACGGGCGGCCTCGGGTCGCCGCTCGCGCTGTACCTCGCCGCGGCCGGTGTCGGCACGATCGGTCTCGTGGACTTCGACGAGGTCGACGAGTCGAACCTGCAGCGCCAGATCATCCACGGCACGTCGGACGTCGGTCGTCGCAAGGTCGTGTCCGCGCGCGAGACGATTCGCGAGATCAACCCCAACGTGCACGTCGAGCTCTACGAGACGCGGCTCTCGTCCTCGAACGCACTCGACATCCTCGCGTCGTTCGACGTGATCGCCGACGGGACGGACAATTTCCCGACCCGCTATCTCGTGAACGACGCGTGTGTCCTGCTCGGCAAGCCGAACGCCTACGGCTCGATCTTCCGCTTCGAGGGGCAGGCGTCCGTGTTCTGTCATCCGGAGGGACCGTGCTATCGGTGTCTGTATCCCGAGCCGCCGCCGCCCGGCCTCGTCCCGAGCTGCGCGGAGGGCGGAGTTCTCGGGATCCTGCCCGGCACGATCGGCCTCGTGCAGGCGACGGAGGTCATCAAGCTCGTGCTCGGCATCGGCGAGACGCTCGTCGGGCGCCTGATGCTGTACGATGCGCTCTCCATGAAGTTTCGCGAGATGCGGGTGCGTCGCGACCCGGCCTGTCCGGTGTGCGGCGAGAACCCGTCGATTCGCGACCTCATCGACTACGACGAGTTCTGCGGCATCCCCGAATGGGAGGAGTCTCAGCGCGTGGATTCGGATTGGGAGATCGGCGCGACCGAGGTCCACGAACGCCGGCTTCGAGGCGAGGATCTCTTCCTGCTCGACGTTCGCAACCCGGACGAGTTCTCGCTCTGCCGGATCGAGGGCTCGCACCTGCTCCCGTTGCCGCACTTGCTGGACGGGGTCTCCGAGCTCGACTCGGCGCGCGAGATCATCGTCTACTGCCGCACCGGCATCCGGTCGGCGCAGGCCGTGAACGTGCTGCGGGACATGGGCTTCCGCAAGGCGAAGAACCTCCGGGGTGGCATTCACGCCTGGTCGGCGGAGGTCGATCCGTCGATTCCGCGATACTAGTTGCGGGTTCGCGGGTTCGCGGGTTCGCGGGTCTACGGGTCCGCGGGTCCGCGGCGCCGCCGTTCCGCCGAAACCGCCGTCTCGGAGAGTCTCCCGAGAACAGCCCGAGGACGTTCTTCCGGGCCGGATATAGCAACGGGCTTGCCTTCGAGCCGTTCCTGGCGCATGATCAAGCGCTCGGCAGACTTCGGTTCGCCGGGCGTCCGAAGGGCGGATCCGGCCCCGCCCAATCCCCTCGGACTCACCTGCCGGCCAGGCCAGGAGGACGCGCCTTGGCCCGCGTGCTGGTGATCGATGACGACGTGCAGGTGCAAAACATGCTCGCCCAGATGCTCGGCCAGCTCCGACTCGGGGTCCTGACCGCCTCCGACGGCATTGACGGCGTCGCCCAGGCGCGAACGCAGTCCCCGGATCTCGTGATCGCCGACATCTACATGCCCGACGGGGACGGGATCTCCACGATCCTGGCCATTCGCGAGTTCGATCCGAGTGTTCCCATCGTCGCGCTCTCGGGCGGAGGACGGATGAAGTCCTTCGATCTCCTCGAGGCGTCCGCGGCCGCGGGGGCGAATCGAACGATGCGCAAGCCGGTCGATCTGGAAGAGCTCCTCGACGTCGTGCACGAGCTTCTGCCGTCCTGGCGTTGACGGCCCGCGGGTGAGCGCTCCGCGCCGCCCAACCGGGTAGGCGCGGCCGAGCCGCCGCCCGATCGGGTGGATGCGCTGTGTTGCCCGCTCCGGTGAGAGAACGCCGCTGGTTCGGGTCGACCTGGGGCCCGCACCGGCGAGCGTCCGGCTGAGATCGCCGCCCCCCGGGCCCCCGGCTGTCGTCCGCGGCGGCCGCGCCTTCCACCTGCCGGGGGGGCGTCCGCGTCCACATCTGCCGGCTCGGGCCGGAACGCCGCGTCTCGCGCCCGGGGCCCCGCGTCTCGCCCGGGCCCCGCGTCTCGCCCGGAGCCCCGCGTCTCGCCCACCCGTTCCTGCCCCCGATGTTTCTCTCGAGCCCTGGACGTCTGCTACCGATATGATATCATATCGGTATCGCATTCCGACGCGAAGGAGGATCGTTCGATGACCAGGGAAACAGTTTCGAAGCCGGCTTCCGGCGGATTGATGGTCGTGCTGCTGTTCGCGTTGCTCGCTCTTTCCGTCGCGCTCCTGATCGGGGGCGGTTCGAGCAGTTCCCCGCCGATCATCGTGGCCGGTGTGCTCGGCATTCTCCTGACGGTCCTGCTCGTGAACGGCTTCCTCGTCGTCCAGCCGAACCAGGCGGCGGCGCTCGTCTTCTTCGGGAAGTACGTCGGTTCCGTGAAGACGAACGGATTCTTCTGGGTCAATCCGTTCATCGTGAAGAAGAAGGTATCGCTTCGAGCCCGCAACCTGAACGGCGAGCGGTTGAAGGTCAACGATCGGGCGGGGAACCCGATCGAGATCGCGGCCGTCGTCGTGTGGCAGGTTCAGAACACCGCCCAGTGCCTGTTCGACGTGGACGACTACGTCGAGTACGTCAAGACCCAGAGCGAGTCGGCGGTGCGTCACCTCGCCACGTCGTATCCCTACGACTCCGCCGATGCGGCGGGCGAGCATTCACTCCGGGGCGACATCGAGGTCGTGAGTGGTCAACTCGAGCGCGAGCTCGCGGAACGCCTCTCGCGAGCGGGAGTCGACGTCCTGGAAGCGCGTCTCTCGCACCTCGCCTACGCACCGGAGATCGCCGGTGCGATGCTGCAGCGTCAGCAGGCGGACGCGATCATCGCCGCGCGCGCGAAGATCGTGGACGGCGCTGTGGGCATGGTCGAGGACGCGCTGAATCATCTCGGTCAGCGGCAGATCGTCGAGCTGGACGACGAGCGCAAGGCCCAGATGGTGATGAATCTCCTGGTGGTGCTGTGCGGTCACGCCGACGCGCAGCCGGTGCTCAACGCGGGCTCGATGTACTAGATCGACCCGCGCGAGCGACGCGAGCGGAGGGGAGGGGAACGTGCCGAAGCGGAAGGCCTACCTGCTCCGGATCCCGCCGGATCTGTGGGAAGAGATCAGCCGCTGGGCGGCCGACGACCTCCGAAGCGTCAACGGCCACATCGAGTGGGTGCTGCGGGAAGCGGTGCGGCGGCGCCGCGCTCCCGGCCGACGGGACGACCCACCGCCGGCGTCGCGCGAAGAGTGACGTGCACTCTCGATCAGTTGTCGCCGCAGGGGTTCGAGAACGTGGACATGTCGGCGGTGCAGCTCATCCCCTCGAAGGAGTAGGTCAAGCCGCCCTCCCCGTCGAACGAGACGTCGACCGGAACGCCGGGTCCGCGGTCGAAGCCGAACCCCCCGAACGATCCGATCTCGTAGGTCCCGCTCGGATACCGGTCGAACCGCGGTGACGCGGTGTCGTCGAAGCCGTAGTCCAGGGCGACTTCCTGCACGAACGTGACGTTGCCCGCCTCCTCGAAGCGGACCGTCCCGCGCTGCCGGACGAGCCCCGGACCGCCCGCCCGATCGCCATCGAGGGTGCAAACGAGCGCGCCGGTCGGCGTGGTCACCTCGAGATCGATCCCGATGTCGGACGGGAGCTGCACCGTGAGCCCCTTCGGCGTGGCCGTCGCGAAGTCGAACGGCATGAAGATCGTGTACTGCAGCCCGGGCGAGGTCTCCACGAGCGTCACGAACAGCGCGGCTTCCACTTCCGTGTTCGTCGACACCACCAGCGGCAGCGGGGTTCCGCAGTCGATCTGGAAATCCGTGAACGTGACGCGGTAGGTGAGCGGATCGGAGTCCTGCGCGTCGGTGACGATCGCTCGCCCGATCCCGCAATCGGAGTTGATCTGCACCGGCGTCGTGCCGCCCCCGTCGTGGATCTCGACGACCGTCTCCGCGAACGTGTTCAGCAGGTTGTAGATCCCGGTGAACACGATGGCGGACTGGAAAATCGAGTCCGCGTTGAGCACGCCATTGTCCTGGGGAGTGACCGGTCCGCGCTGATCGTCGCAGGCCGGAGCGGCCAGGAGCACGAGGGCCGAGAAGAGGAACGGTCCCAGGGCGCGGCGGACTCGATTCATGGGAGGACTCCGGGTTCGCGAGGTATCGACGCACGCGTACAGTCCATCATCCTTAGCAAAAGGGCGGGGAGATGTCCAGTCGGGCGGAACCGACGTGATTGCAAGGGCTTGGGGACCACCGACGGTCGAGCCGGGACGCGCTTTCGCCCCGGGGCGGTCGGGCGGGCGGGCGACGCGGGCACCCGACGCGCGAAGAGCCGCCGTCTGGCGACTGGCGGCACGCGGGGGCCCGGAGAACGGCCTCGGCCCGAGTCCGACTCGCGAGGTCGGTCGAGCGCGGCTCGGTCGCCCGGGCGCCGGTCGACCGCCCACTCGGTCCGCGGGGGCGGTCAACCGCCACTCCGTGCGCGGGCCGATCGATCGCCACTCGCCCCGCCCCGGCGCCGGTCGACAGCCCACCCGGCGGTTCGTAGATTGAAGGCCCGCCACGCTTCGCCGGGAGACCAGCGGCGCTTCGTTGGAGGCTTCGCCGGGCAGCGCCGGTGGTGTTTCGATGGGGAGGTCACGATGTCGCTTCGCATGATCGCCCGGCTCGGGAATCCCGTGCTCCTTCGCCCGGCCGCTCCCATTGATCCCGCCCTCGTCGGGGCGAAGGACTTCCAACGTCTCGTGGACGACATGATCGAAACGATGATGGAGGCGCCCGGCGTGGGACTGGCCGCCCCGCAAGTCCACGAATCGATTCGCCTGTTCGTGATGGACCCGGGCGATCGCGACGACACCGACGTGGGACTCGAGGTCCTCGTGAACCCGAGCCTGTCCGTCCCGGAGGACGGCGACCACCTGTCGCTGTGGGAAGGGTGTCTTTCCATCCCGGGGATTCGCGGACAGACGCTGCGCCACGCGGCCGTCGACGTCGAGTACCTCGACCGCAACGGGGAGCCGAGACGTCGTCGCTTCGAGGGGTTTGCGGCCGCGGTCGTTCAGCACGAATATGACCATCTGGACGGCGTGCTGTTCTTGAAGCGGATGCCGGACCTGTCGCTTCTCGCGTTCGACGATCAGTACGCTCGTTGGTTTGATTGTGGTTCGTAGTCTGTGTTTGGCCCGGATCTTTCATTGGTCCGGGGCATGTCATCAGATGCCTCCGCGCTCCGGCCGCCGTTCTGTCCCAACTCGAATTGCCCAAATCATTGGGCCAGAACCACTTGGGCCTATCGGAAGATAGGCTTCTCATCGCCGGATCGACGCGGGTGTAAACACCAGAGGTATCAATGCAAGTTCTGTCGGCGCGCCTTCAGTTTACAGTCGTTCCGTTCCACCTACTGGATGAAGCGGCCGGACCTACTCGTTCCTGTCTTCCTGCGGCTCGTGGGGTGCTCGGGTTACCGACAGATCGCGAGAGAACTGCGTGTTTCCCATACCACGATCATGCGAATCGCCGAGAGACTCGGTAGGCATTGCTTGCTCTACCAGTGGCAGCACGTGCGCGATCTGAAGCTGTCCGAGATCGTCGTCATCGACGGTTTCGAGAGCTTTGCCCACTCGCAGTTCTATCCCTGCCATCTGAACCTCGCGGTCGGGGCGGAGAGCCACTTCACCTACGCGTTTGCTGAGGCTGAGCTCCGCCGCAAGGGCACCATGACCGTCTGGCAGAAGCACCGGAGAGCCGAGCTCGAGCGGCAGCACGGTCGCCCGGACCCGAAAGCGATCGAGAAGAGCGTTGCGGAACTGGTTGCGATGCTGCCTTCGTCGACCGGGGTGCTCTCCGTACGCACCGATGAGCATCCGGCGTACCCCCGGGCGTTTCGTCGCAGCGGGCGACGGATTCAGCACATGAAGACGTCGTCGGCGGAGGCACGAGTTCCCTCGAACCCCTTGTTCCCCGTCAACCTGGCAGATCTTCTCATCCGGCATTCGGGCGCGAACCACAAACGAGAGACGATTGCCTTCTCGAAGACCCTCCAAAGTGCCGTGGAGCGATTGGCGATCTTTGTGGTGTGGCGGAATTTCGCGAAGTCGTTCTCGGAAAAGGTGCAGGACGCCACCCCGGCCATGCGGCTCGGGGTGGCTCGCGCGAAACGGTCTGTGGAGGAGATACTCGGTTCCCGCCTGTTCGTGTCCAAGACGGTGTTGCCAGGGCGTTGGGGAGGCTACTACCGTCGCGAGGTGGTGACGCTCCCGCGGGGTCTGTCACGACCGCACCGACTGCAGTACGCCGACTGAGTCTCGCGCCGTTCCGATGCCGACCGGCGGACGAGCTTCGGACACAGTTTCCGAACCACAATCTACTCGATGTATCCGAGAGCGCGCAGTTCGTCGCGGATTCTGTCATCCACGCCGGTGGCAATCGCATCCCCCGGCTCCTCATCCTCACGCGCCCCGTACGTCGCGATCCAGCGCACCGGATGCGCCTCACGCCAGGCGGGATCGAAGAGGTCCATGAGCGGAACTCCCTCGACGTCGAGCGGGCACGGCGCGCCGAGCGCGTAGAGGACGGTGGAGGCGATGTCGATGGCGCGGGCGCCGTCGATCGTGGCGGCGGCGCGGAACGGGCCGCCGGCGGCGACGAGGAGACCGTCCATGCGGTGGTCGCCGGAGTGGCCCTCCGGCACGCGGATATCGGTCAGGGGGAACTCGACGTCGCCCGTGCCGGTGGCGCCTGCCGGCGGGAGGAGGACCCGGTCGCCGGCGACCGTCTCGTCGAACACCGCGACGAGACGTGGCCCGAGCTCGTCCTCGTCCAGCGCGAGCGCGCGGAACAGCGGCTCGTTTCCGTTCACGCGGCAGGCGGCGAGACGTTCCTTGGCGAGGGCGAGTGAGGTCGCGTCGCCGAGGCCGCCGATCCGGAGCACGCGACGCGCGTCGACGGTCGGCGGCCGAGGGTCGAATACGACGCTGCGGGCGGAGTCGGCCGCGCCGCCCGTGCCGGCCTGGAGCTCCGCGAGCCCGCACAGCTCGAGGAGCCGGTTCGGACGCCACCACTGACTGCGTTCGTTGTTCGTGAGGAATCCGTGGTCGGAGAGCACGAGCACGCCGGTCTCGGGGTCGAGCAGGTCGAGTGCCTCGCCCAGCAAACCGTCCATGAATCGATAGTATCGATCGACGACGGGCGCGAACGCCGCTTCCTCTTCGGGCGTGAGGTCGCCGTACACGAGGTCGGCCACCCGCTCGCCGTCCTTTGCCGCGAGCCGGTACTTCCAGAACAGATGCTGGGTGTTGTCATTGCCGCGGAAGTACAGCGCCGTGAGATCGGGTTGTCCGTGACGCAACGCGACCCGCGCGGACTCGAGCGTGACGAGGTCGTGCCGGACGACGTCGTCGAGAATGCCGAGCGATCGGCGCGCCTGGCCCCAGCGATTCGCCCGCCAGTCCGCGAAGCGATCCGGCGGGATGTCGGTGAAGCTCGCGATCTCCCGGTCGGCGCGGGCGTCGACCCGGGCGCGCGCGGAATCCACGGCCGCGGTCAGCGCTTCGGGCGAGATGCGACGTGGCAGATCGTCGAAGTCGACGCGATCGGAGATCATGGCACCGGCGATCGCTTCCGCCGGCCACGTGACGTACCAGTTCACGAACGCGGACGTGAACCCGGCCCGCGCACCGAGATTCCAGATTGCCGGCACGCGTCGCAGGTTCGACGTGACCGGGACGCGATCGCCGTCGCGCCGGACGACGAAGTCCTCGATCCCGTGGACGGATGGCACGGCGCCGGTGGCCACGGACGTCCAGACCACGGGGGACTTCGGTGGCCGGATGGAGCGCAGGTCTCCGCGACAGCCGCGTTCGATCAGCGCCTGGAGATTCGGCATCCGCCCGGCCGCGATCGCCTCGTCCACGAGGCGACCGTCGATGCCATCCAGTCCCAGGATCGCGATCTTCACGCCGGTGGGAACCCGCTCGGGATCCGCGACTTGCGTGCCGTCCGGTCGCGCGGGAGCGCGACTCGCGAACGCGCTCACGCCCACGACCCAGATCGTCGCGGAGACGACGAAGCCGCTCGCGAGCGCACGGCGCGGTCCCCGCGGAAGGCGGGTCGTGATTGCGCCCGCGACGACTCCCGCGATCGCCGCCGCCACTCCGCCGATGCCCACGAGTGCCCAACCGACGTCCTGCGCGAGTGCGCGGTGGCGCCAGACGCTGCCCAGCACGAATCCGTCGAGTGCGACGAGGGCCGCTCCGACGAGCACCGCGCGAACGGCGGAGGGGCCTCGACGGACGAGCGCCCCGATCACCAGTGCCACTCCGGCGCCGATCAGCGCGTGCCCGCCGACGTACCAGGCCGTCGCCACCGCGGCGGTGTCGAGGCGGATCAGCGTCGCGTCGGCGAAGCGACCGGAGAGCACGCGGAACACCGCGTTGAGGGCGTCGGCCCACACGTGCCACGTGGCCGAGAGCTCCAGGAAGTGGAGCCACGCGCCGAGGACGGCCCCGGCGGCGGCGCCCTCCAGCAACCGCTGCGAAACGGAACTCGAGTCGCGGGAAGTCAGGCTACGTTCTCCGGGGGTCGGGAATCGGGGCGGGCTCGCCGGTTGCGCGACGGACCCGCCTCGGGAACAAGATGTCCCGCATCTCGTCCGCGTCCAGGTCGGGGAAGCAGGCCCAGGCCTCGCGCAACGAGTCGGGCAGCGCCTCGGTCAGGATCTCGAGGCGCTCTCGACCGCTCGCGGTCTCCGCGACAGCCGAGGGGGTGCGCCCGCCGAGCGCGTCATTCGGGAGGAACGGCCAGGCGAGCCGCAGGTAGAGCTCCGCGACCTCGCGTCGGGCGAGGTGCGGCGAGTCGGCTTGTCCCGCGGGCCCGCAGATCGCGTTCGGATTCTCCAGCAAGCGCTCGAACGGCAGGGCGCGCGTCTCGTCGTGGGGCCACGCGGTGCCGCCCGAGATCTCCCGCTCCGCCGCGCGAAGCCACTCCTCCGAGAAGGACTCGATCACGAGCGCGCCACCGCCGGAACAGACGCGGGCGAACGCGAACGGGGTGTCGTCGTCTTCCGGATCGAGTCGCGTCCACTCCGCGCGCAGGCAGCGGTCGCGGGGGACGAGGCGGAACGCCTCGCGTTCCCCGAGAGCCCGCACGCGCGCGCTCTCCTCGTGGAAGCGGACGGCCTGATGCAGCGCGAGCCGCCCGGGATCGAGTCGAGACCCGCTCATGGACTGCTCCTTTCCGCGGCCGAATGACGGCGACGCGGGTTCGAGTCTCTTCCGACCGGACGGCGGCGCCGCGCGAGGGCGGCCGCCGCCGGCCGAGGACTACGCGTGATCGAGCGGGACCTTGTCGGCCTCCGCCAGGAACGCGACGAGCAGGTCGATCGACGCCTGGATATCCTTGCGGTGGCACATCTCGATCACCGAGTGCACGTACCGCGACGGGATCGACACGCAGCCGGCCGGCACGCCGCCTCCCGCACGCTGGATCGCCGCGGTATCCGTGCCGCCCTTCGTGAGGACCTCCATCTGGTACGGGATCTTCTTCTTCTGCGCGATCGCGCGGAGCGCATCGACCACGCGGAAGTCGGAGATCACGCTCGAGTCCATGACCTTGATCGCCGTGCCGGCTCCGAGCTTCGTCACGTGCTCTTCGGAGCTCGCGCCGGGCACGTCGTTCGCGAGCGTGACGTCGAGCGCGATGCCGAGATCCGGCCGCAGCGCTTCGGCGGCGACCGTCGCGCCGCGGATGCCGACCTCTTCCTGGGTCGTGGCGACGGCGATGACTTCCACCGCGTGGCTCTTCAGCGCGCGAACCGCCTCGATCATCACGAACACGCCCACGCGGTCGTCGAGCGACTTCGTGCAGACCGATTCGCCGATGTCCACGAAGTCGCGCTCGCGCGTCGCCAGGTCGCCGACCGAAACGAGCTTGTCGACCTTCGCCTTGGGCAGGCCGAGATCGATGAAGAAGTGCTCGAGCTTCGGCGGGCGCTGGCGCTCCTCGTCCGTCATGATGTGGATCGGCTTGCTGCCGATCACGCCCAGCACGTCCTTGCGTCCGTGGACGATGACGCGCTGGGTGGAGAGGGTCTTCGGATCGAAACCGCCGAGCGGCGCGAACCGGAGGAATCCGTTCTCGTCCACGTGGGTCACGATCAGCGAGATCTCGTCCATGTGGGCGGAAAGCATGACCCGGCGGGGCTCGCCCTTCCCGGCGCGGCCGCGGGGCCGGCGGGTCGCGAACACGTTGCCCATCCGGTCGACTTCGATCTCGTCCACCAGCGGGGACAGCTCGCGGATCACGATTTCACGGATCCGCTCCTCCCGGCCCGGGGGGCCCGGCGTCCGGCACAGCTCACTCAGCAGTTCGACGTTCATTGCATCTCCTGCGGTCGCTCTCGGTTCCGGACGGCCGTGTCGGCGGACGGTCGAATCCGGGCGCGGCGAAGGGCGCCCGGGAATGGTAACTTCATCCCGCTCCGCGCGGAAGTCGAAGCTTGCGGAGCCGAATCGTACGGGCACGAGGGCGGCGCATGCGGGAGCCAGGCACCGAATCCGGGGGAGATCCGCGGGAGATCCGCGCGCTCGCCGACGTCCTGCACGCTTCGGGAGAGACCTACCGGCGGGACGGCGACTTCGCGCGGGCGGCCGAGTTCTTCCGCAAGAGCCTCGAGATCCTCGGGGCGGCCGGGAGTCCCGCCCGGCAGGTGGAGGTCCGCCTCGACCTCGCGCGCGTGCTGGTCCGCCTCGGCGACGTCGACGAGGCGAGCCGGCTCGTGGAGGCCGCGCGGGAGGGCCTCGGTGGGGAGGGTGATCCCCGCGTCCGAGCGGAGTGCCATCAGCTGCTCGGCAACATCGCTCGCGGCCGCGGTCGCCCGGCCGACGCCGAGACGCACTACAACCGCGCGCTCGAGCTCTACGGCGAGGTGCGCGACGATCACGGGGTGGCGGCGACCCTCGCGCTGTTCGGCATCCTGCACAACGAACGCGGCAACTACGAGGCGGCGGAGGAGCGTTACCGGGCCGCCCTCGCGCTGTTCGAGCGGGTCGGCGACGACGAGCAGATCGCGGCGCTCACGAACAACCTGGGAACGCTCTTCCTGCGCCGCGGCGACCTCGCGCGCGCCGCCGAGGAACTCGAACGGGCGCGCGGGTTGTTCGAGAAGCTCGGTGATCGACTCGGCGTGGGCAAGTGCCACAACAACCTCGCCGGTATCTATCGTGCGCTCGGCCAGGACGGGAAGTCGGCGGAGTCTTTCCGGCAGGGTCTCACGATCTTCGAGCAGATCGGCGACAAGCGCGGCGCCGCGATCGCGGCGAACAACCTCGCGGTCATCGAGCAGGACTTCGGTCGCTGGGACGAAGCGGAGAAGCTCCACCGCCGCAGCCTGGAGCTGAAGCGCGAGATGGACGATCGCTCGGGCGAGGCCGTCTCGCTCGGCAACCTCGCCGACGTGGCATTCTTCCGCGGCGAGTGGGACAAGGCGGGGCGACTGTACCGTGACGCGCTCGCGCTGCAGCAGGCGGCCGCGAATCGCGCCGGTTGCGCGTGGGTGCACAACCATGCCGCGCGCCTGTCCCTCGCGCGCGGTCAGCAGGATCGCGCCGGGCGGGAAGCGGCGAACGCGCGCCAGATCGGCAGGGAAGTCTCCTCGCGCGAGATCCAGGCCGAGGCGATCGTCACGGAGATCCGCCTCGCGCTCGCGGCGGGCGATCTCGGGGGCGCGCGACGTCTCCTGAACGAGGCCGAGGATCTCGCCCGCGGCATGCGCAGTCGCGAGGTGGAGGCGCTCGTGCGCCGGTCGCGCGGCGAGGTGCTCGCGGCGGAAGGTTCCACCGACGAAGCGGACGAGGTCTTCGACGAGGTCGCGCGTGCGTTCCGGCGTTTGCGCCGCCCGTTCGATCTCGCGTCGGTGGAGCTCGCACGCGGCCTCGCGTGGGCGTTCGCGAAGCGCGGCGACCGGGCGGTGGAGCCGTTCACCGAGGCGGAGCGGATTCTCGACGAGCTCGGCGCCTCCGTGCACGTGCTCTCGCCGCTGCGCACCGCCGTCGAGTTTCTCGTCGGCAATCGACCGGGCGACGGACAGGAGCTCGCCGAGGCGGGTCTCCGTCTCGCGCGACGTCTCGCGGACGACGAATCGGTGGAGGCCTTCGGGCGGCTCGCGAGCGAGGTCGCCCGCGAGCACGAGGACGAGCGGGCGCCGGGCCTGCGCCTCGCCGACGTCGGTCGATTCGCGGAATCGCTCCTGCGCCTGCCGGGGGGCGAGGACCCCGTCGCGTTCACGCTCGCTCGTCTCCTCGACGAGCTGCGGGGCGATCGCGGCGTGCTCCTCGTGCGCGACACGGACGCGGAACGCTTCGAGGTGACGGCCTCGGACGGCTTCGAAGACCCCGGGCGCACGGATGCCGTGCGCGCCGCGGAGCGCGCCGTGGAAACGGGCGAGGTCTGGCGCGACTTCCGCGGCGGAGAGCGCGACAAGCCGCGGTCCCGCCTCGTATTGCCGTTCGGTCTCGGGGCGCCGGTCGTGGGCGCGGTGCATCTGGAGACATCCGTGGGAGCGCGCGGTTTCGGCGAGGACGACGAGCGCTATGCGTTCGCGGTCGCCACCGTGCTCGTGCTGCACCTGGCGGGCGCGGCGCCGGAGCCGACCGCCGTCGCGCGGGTGCGCGTGGCGCCGCGCGAGAAGCCGGCCGCGTTCGCGGAGATCGTGGGCGACTCGGGTCGCATGAGCGAGGTCTGCGATACCGCGCGCAAGGTCGCCGCGAGCAACACCACGGTCCTGATCCTCGGCGAGAGCGGGACCGGCAAGGAGCTTCTCGCGCGCGGGATTCACCGATCTTCGCCGCGACGCGAAGGTCCGTTCGTCGCGGTGAACTGTCCGTCGATTCCGCGCGACCTGCTCGAGAGCGAGCTGTTCGGCTACGAGAAGGGGGCGTTCACCGGAGCGGACGAGACGAAGGAAGGACGCCTCGAGCTCGCGAACGGCGGCACGCTGTTCCTCGACGAGCTCGGCGATCTCCCGTTCTCGGCCCAGGCGAAGCTGCTGCGCGTGCTGCAGGAGCGCACGTTCGAGCGGCTCGGCGGGCTCGCCACCCGGCGCGTCGACGTCCGGATCCTCGCCGCGACGTCGGTCGATCTCGCGCGCGCCGTCGCGGAGCGCCGGTTCCGTGAGGACCTGTACTACCGACTGAACGTCGTGCCGATCGTGATGCCGCCGTTGCGCGAACGCCCCGAGGACGTGCCGGCCCTGGTGGACCACTTCCTCTCGCGCTATCAGGTGGAGAGCCGTCCGGTGCAGTGGGTCAGCCCGGAGGCGCTGCGGCTGCTCACGGCGTATCCGTGGCCCGGAAACGTCCGCGAGCTGGAGAATGCGATCCAGTACGCGCTGAGCCTCATGGACGGGGACACGCTGCGGCCCGCCGACCTGCCGCGGGTCGTGCGCTCGCACCAGGCGAGCGGGGAGGCGGCGGCCGGCAGTCTGCAGTCCGAGGTCGACCGCCTGGAGCGGGACCTCATCCAGCAGGCGCTGGAGGCGACCGATTGGAATCGGAGCGAGGCTGCCCGGCGCCTCGGGACGAACGAGTCCAAGATCCGTCAGCGCATGAAGAAGCACGGGATCGCGCCTCCCCGGCGCGGTCGGCGAATCGCTCCGCGGGGCCGCGATTTCGGCAAATCCGACGAAGTCTGAAGCTCCTTGATTTCAATCGGTTGCGCCTCACTTTCCACGGATTCGGCGATTTCCACGAGCGCCTTCCGTCGCGGGGCCGACGAAGCTCCGATTCGGGCGACATTCCTGCGTTCATAAGTTGTTTAAAATCAATCGCATCGCGGCTTGATTCGTCGTTTCCGACGAGCCGCGAAGAATTGGCACCAACGTTGCTCTTTGGGGTCGCATCGCCGGGCGAACTTCCCGGCGGTGGAGAGGACGACCCCCGTGGATTCTCAGAAGACCGACACGAACCGGCCGAGGGGCAGGGGCCGAGGCAAGCTGGGGCGGCGAATGAACCTCGCAATGTCCCTGGCTCTGGCCGGTTTCGTGGTCGGCTTCTGGGGTCTCGTCCAGGGGTTCGCGGCGCCGGGCGACGTTCCGGCGCCGACTCGGGGACCCGAGCCTCTCCATCGCGGGGAAGCCCTGGCGGGCGACCTGGCGCTGGAGCGCCCGGCCCCGCCCGTTCCCGCGCGGATCGCGGGCGATCTCGAGATCCGGCTCCCGCGCTAGACGAGCGATCGCCCGCTCGCGTGCGCTACAATCGGTGGACTCTTCCACCGCTGACCGAGGACGACCCGATGCGATTCCCTGCTTCTCGTGCCGTGCTCCTGCTCGCACTCCTCGTCGCGGCGCCGGTCCGCGCCGACGTCCTGCTCAACGAGTTCGGGCGCACGGGCGCGGGCGCGAGCACCGTCGAGCTCTACAACGCGCTCCCGGACACGGTGGATCTGACGGGCTGGTTCCTGCGCAATCAGGACGGCCTCGAGGTCGCGCTGTCCGGCAGCATCGCACCCGGCGAGCACCAGACCACCTCCACCGGGAACCTCGTGGTGGAGGGCGGCCAGATCGAGCTGTACGACGGGACGCTGCTGCAGCGGGACGAGGTCTCCTTCGGCGATCAGGGTGGGGCGCCGCTGCCGCCGCCGGGAGCTTTCTCGTGCGCGCGCTCTCCCGACGGCACGGACACCGACGACGACGCGGCCGACTGGAACCTCGACTCCACGCCGACCTTCGGCGCCACGAACGATCATCTGCCCGCGAACCTCGGCTTCTCGAACGTCGCCATCAACGAGGTCGGGCGCAGCGCGTTCGCGTTCGGCCGTCTCGCATGCCCGACGCCCCGCATCGAGCTCCACAACAAGGGCGTGACGCCGGTGAACCTGAACGGCTGGTTCCTCACCGATGGCCGCCAGGTCGTACCCCTGAGCGGTCCGCTGCCGGCCAACGGCTTCGTCGTCGTGACGGACTTCCCGCCGCTGTTCTGCTTCGAGGAGACGCATGTGCTCTACCTGTTCGGGCCGGCCGGGCGCCGCTTCGATCAGGTCGGAGTGCTCGGCTCGTCGCTGCCGCCGGGCAGTCTCGAGGACAGCTGGCAGCGCGTGCCGGATGGATCCGGCCCGTACGACGGCTACGACTACGCGACCAGCGGTGGTTCCGTCACGTGGGTGATCCGCACGTCCACGTTCGGGCAGCCGAACGGGAGCGGTCCGATCACGGATGCACCGGAGCTCGACACGGAAACCTGGGGACGTCTGAAGGCCGGCTACCGGGTCCGCTGATCGATCAGCGGAGGGTCTCGCGCGGGGCGCCCGGCGGGTCGTAGGTCGCGACCATGCCGGGCAGCCGGTTCGCGGTGCTCGCATCGAGCGCCTCGGCCAGGACATCGCCGGGGAGATCCGCCGCGAGATCGTGTCCGGTGAGCACGAGCAGCGTGGGGACGACGTCGAGAAGCGATCCGCTCTCGATCCGCGATCCCGGCGCGACTCCCTTGCCCTGCAGCACGATCGCTCCGGTGTCGCTCATCTGCGCGCTCTCGAGGACCTCGGATGCGCGCACGAGCTCGTCGACCGCGGCGCGTCCGCCCTGGAAGAGCACGAGGTCGTCGAAGTGGGTCGCCACCTCGGGGCGTACGGTGACGACGACGTTGCCCCACTCGTCCACGCGCGCCGAGAACGCGCGCGCGTCGCCGCGCGCGAGCCGCGCCGTCTCGAACAGACGCCGCACGCGTTCGCGGTTTCCTTCCTGACCCGGGTTCATGCGCACGTACGTGCGCGCGCCGAGATTGGTCGCTTCCACCGCGCCCTTCAGGCGCATCTCGCGCAGGAGCGGTTCCACCTTGAGGGAGAGCGTGCGCCGCGAAGCGTCCGAGACCGCCTCCGCGCCGTGATCCGAGAGGATGATCACGAGGTCGTTCGGCTCCGTCTCGGAGAGAATGCGACCCAGGAAATCGTCGCAGATGCGGTACGCCTCCTGCACGCTGTCTCCGTAGCGCGCGACGTCGTCCGGCGAGATGCCCGGGAACTCCGTGGGGTCGTAGTACTTCCAGAAGTACGACTGCGCCACGTGCACGATGTTCGTGTAGTACGCGGCGAAGTCCACCGGGCGCTGGCGGCGGAGCTCCGCGAAGTAGTCGCAATTCAGCTTCGCGCGGAGCTTGCGGCGCGTGAACAGCCGCGCCGTGTCGAGCGAGCGACCGTGGACGACGTCGGAACCGATCTCCTGGCCGGCCGCGATCAACGTCGAGAGGCGCACACCCCACCGGATCCCCAGGAACGCGAAGCGACAGTACCGGCCCCAGGTCCGGTCGCGTCTCGTCTTCTCGCTCATCGCGAGCTCGCGAATGAAGCTCGCCTCGACGGGCCACGTCTCGGTGCCCGGATCCGACACGGCGGGCACGACGAACCCGTCCGTCCGTTGCGGGGGCGCGGTCACCGGCCAGCCGAACAGCCCGACGGACCATCCGCGATCTCCGAGGATGTCCCAGATGCGCGAGACCTGGACGTCCTCGGCGGTCTCGTTGAAGCCGTGGATCCCGTGCTCGTCGGGCATCTTGCCGCTCGCGATCGACGTCCACACCGCCGTCGCCATCGAGGGACGGAGCGACCGCACGTCGCCCCACGCGCCTTCGCGGCGCAGCCGAACGAGGTTCGGCATTTCTCCGCGGTCGGCGAGATCCTCCACGACCTTCCAGGAGAGGCCGGGCATCGCGACCATCAACACGCGGGAACCGGGGGCCTTGCCGCGTCCCCACTCGGTCGCGCCGAGCACGACCGCGAGGACCGGAAGCACGAGGAGTGCGGGCCACAGCCACCAGCGCGAGCGCTTCGCCATCGCCCAGACCGCGAACGCGCCGATGAGCGCGAGGCCGGTCGCGAGCACGATCGCGCCGCCGTACCGCGCGAACTCCGAGGCGGAGAACGTGCCGAGGTAGGCGGGGAGCAGGGCCAGGCCGATGGGGAACGTCACGAATGCCGTCGCGGTGCCGGCGAGCCATTCCAGCGCGCGCCGCGGATCCTCACTGGAGCCGATGTGCGCGAGGCGGTCCAGTCCGCGGCCCACGGTCAGACCGAGCAGTGCCCCGAGGGCGACGGGCAGCGCGAGGAACACGCCGACTCCGTATCCCAGGTGATCGACGAAGCGGGGGTTCAGGAGAAGTGTCGCCGCGGCGAGCAACGAGGCGAAGAAGAGGGAGGCCGCGATTCCGGAGCGGGTGAGCTTCCAGAGCAAGGCGCATTTCTCCTGGAGACGGAATCGAGCCCAACGAGCGTAGCGAACCGGCCGTCGCCGCGTCAAGGCGACCCCGGGACGGTCGTCGGACCCGCGGCGGACCGAAACCCGGGCGAGGAATCCGTAGCGCGAGGCTAGTGGACGCGGACCGCCGGCTCCCAGGCGAGGGAGCGGATTCCGCCGAGCGATTCCGCCGTGAGCGCCCGTCGCACGCCGTGAGCGACCTCGTTCGCCGAGAGGCGCCGGATCTCACCCGAGCGGAGCAGGTCCAGGGCCGAGCGCTCGCGCGGATAGTGGACGAGGTCCACCTTCGTGTCCGGATCCAGGTCCGCGAGCTCCCGGGCGACGTCCAGCGCCTGCCAGAACGTCCCGAGATCGTCCACGAGCCCGCGCTCGAGCGCCTGGCCGCCGGTCCAGACCCGGCCGCCGGCGACGGCCTCGATCTCCTCCGGCGTCCGGCCGCGCGCGTCCGCGATGTCCGCGATCCAGCGGTCGTAGGTCGCGAGGTGGTCGCGCGCCACGAGGTCCCACTGCTCGGGCGTGAAGTCCGTGAGCTCCGAGAACAGGAGCGCGTTCGGCGCGTACGCGATCGTGTCGTGCGTGATGCCGAGCTTCTCGTACAGACCGCGGACGTTGAGCTTGCCCGTGAGCGAACCGATCGAGCCCGTGATGCCGTTGCGCGGGCAGACGATCCGGTTCGCGCGGAAGCTCATGGTGTATCCGGCGGATGCGGCCACGTCGGCCACGGAGACCACGACCGGCTTCTCGTCGCGCAGGCGCTGCACCGCGTGCGCAATCAGGTCCCCGCCGACGGTCGCGCCGCCGCCGGTGTCCCAGCGCAGGATGACGGCCTTCACGGAGTCGTCTTCGCGGGCGTCTTCCAGGTCGTCGACGATCCGGTCCGGGCCGAGGGTGAGCCCCACGACCGTGTCGAAGCGATCGTCGCCGTTCGCCGCCACGAATCCCTGCGCGTGCACGACGGCGATCTTGTCGCGGCCGGCGAGCTTCACCGCGCGACGTTCCACGTGCGCGTACGCGGGCGAGGACACGGACGCCAGGTGCTTGTCCGTGCCCCGGCAGTGATCGGCGAGCTCGTCCCACCAGAGGAGTCCGTCCACCACGCCCGCGGCGAGCGCATCGTCGGCGCGGAGGATTCCGCGCGCGCGAAGGTCGCCGACGTCGTCCGCGTCGAGGCCGCGGTTCTTGTCCAGCACGCGCACGTAGGACGAATCGAGCTCGTCGAACAGCCAGGTCACGTTCTCGATCGCCTCGTCCGAGGACTGCTTGCGCGTGAACAGCTCCACCGCGCTCTTGTAGGCGCCGATCGCGTGGAAGTTCGGCGTCACGTCGAGCAGATCGAACGTTCCCTTGAGGTGCTCGATCTGCGCCGCGCGACCGAACGCGTACACCTCGCCGTTCGGCGCGAGGAAAACGCTGTCGCACTCGCTCGCGAGGTACAGCGCCGTCTCTCCGAACGACTCGGCGTGCGCATACACGGGCTTGCCGGCATCGCGCACGCGGCGGATGCCGGCGCGGATCTCGTCGAGCTTGCCGAGGCCGGCCGCGAATCCGTCGAGACGGAAGATCACGCCCGTGATGCGATCGTCCACCGCGGCCTTCTCGAGGTTCTCCGTGACCTCCATCAGGCAGGTGCGCGGATCGTCGAACAGCTCGCTGAGGGTGGGAGGCGTGTAGTACTCGAGCAGGCCGCCGTTCAGGCGAATCGTGAGCCAGGAGTCGTCGCGCGGACCGGTGTCTCCGAGCACCGCCACCGCGACGAGCGCCAGGGTCGGAACGATCACACAGAACGCGATTGCCAGGACAACCGCCACGAACGTGCGGAAGAACGCGAGCATTTGAGTCTCCTCGTGGCGCTAGGGCACGTCGGGAACGTCGCGCGTGCCGAAGCGCAGTCCGTGCAGCTGGACGCCGCGCCCCCGGATCCGGATCTCCAGATGATGCACGCCGAACGGCAGACCGCAAACGAGCTCGTAGACCCCGCCTCGTTCCACGAGCGCCCTCGTCGTGGGGCCGGCCTCGCCCGCTTCGTCGAGGTCCAGGTCGGCGCCGGCGAAGCGGGGTCCCGGCGTCGCGCCGTCCACGCGGATCTCGAGCTCGGGAATCTCGTCTCCCGAATCCGGCGGCGTTCCGAGCACCGCGAGCACGTCGGCGCCCTCGAAGACGATCGCGACCTGTCCCTCGTCGCTCCGCAGCTCGAGGTGGTCGGCGGCCGAGCCGAACGTGCCCTCGAGGTACGGGCGGCCCTCGGCGCGGAGGTCCGGCGGCGTCTCGAACGTCCGCTCCTCGGGCTCGGGCTCCCCGGGCTCGGCGAGTGCGAGTCCGCGGGTCCCGAAGCGGATCTCCGGTGTCGGGTACCAGCGCGGCGCGCCCGGGCGGCCGACGGCCGGGTCCGGCTCCAGGGTCGGCGGCAGGGGCTGCTCCGGACGGCCCTCGGACAGCAGGAGACGGATCGTGCTCTCCAGCTCGCCGAGCGTCTCGGCGCCCCGGCCGAGGGTCCGGAGATAGCCCTGGTGATCCACGAGGGCCCGGCAGGGCAGGTCGCCCGCGTTCCAGGCCCGGAAGACCTCGTAGGTGCGGTCCAGCGCGACCGGCCACGGGACGCCGAGGCGCCACAGCTCGCGGCGGACCGCCTCCGGGCTGCGCTCGAACTCGTAGGCCGGTACATGCACCCCGAGAACGGTGAGCCCCGCGTCGCCATAGCGGTCCGCGAGGGCCCGAAGGTGGCGGAGCCCGCCGACGCCGTCCGGGTCGCCGAGCGAGAGGAAGTCCACGAGGAGCGTCCGGCCCCGCAACGAGCCCAGGGCGAGGGGCTCCCCGGACCAGTCGGCGCCGTGCAGCGGCGGGGCCTCGATCTTGCCGGGACTCAGGAGCTTCAGGGTGGGCCTCCGGTGGCTGGTCCGGGCGCCGGCGGGTCTTCGCCGGCATCGTCCGGACCGTCGGGGGAACGTCCCGCCCGGGCGATCCCCCGTCAAGACTTGTCGAAACCCGCCGATATAACCGGTGACCCCGCGACAGACATCGTGAAGCGCAGCGCAACGGGGAAGACGAATCTCTCTCGGGACCCGAGATCGGAGGTTGGACCCGCAATGATCACCACGCGTTCCCGGTCTTCCAAGGACGCGGGCTTCACGATGCTCGAGCTGATCGTGGTCGTCGCCGCGATCGCGATTCTCGCGGCGATCCTGACGCCCATGGTGCTGAAGCTCATCGACGACTCGCGCATCACCCGCGCCAAGAGCGAGACCGAGTCGATCGCGGTGGCGCTCTCGGCGCTGTACAAGGACACGGCCCAGTGGCCGTACACGAATGCGAACGGTCCGTCCGGCAACTCCGTCAGCCGGCTGATCGGTTCCACGAACGTCGCCACGGGCGCGGCGACCGGCGCGGGCGCCGGCGCGGCGAACTGGGGCACGTACGGGACGTCGAAGCCTCTCGGCGACTTCCTGTACTGGAACAACCCGGACGACAACTCCAGCGCCACCGGCAGCAATGCGGACGAGTCGCAGGACTACGCGACCACCGGCGAGGCCGCGTGGAAGGGCCCGTACCTCGACGCCTACGACGTCGAGGATCCGTGGGGCCACGCGTACGTCGTGAACGTGCGCTACCTCCCGGGCGGCTCGTACGGCGGGGCCGTGCGACACAAGGTCATGGTCCTGTCGGCCGGTCCCGACGGACGCTGGTCCACGCCGTTCTCCGACGCGACGACCGAGACCATCATGGGCGACGACATCGGCCACGTGGTGTACGTCCGGAACTAGCGGGAGCGCGGTCCGAGAGAGTCGTCGGCGCGGGAAAGAGCCGGCGAGGGAGACGCGGGTCGTCGGGAGACGGCCCGCGTTTCGTTTGGGGGACGACGGCGGCCGACTAGATGCCCACCACCACGAGCGCCAGCACCACGAAGCCGAGCACCGCGTTGATCCGGAAGAACGCGAGGTCCACGCGGTGCGCCTGCCAGTGCTCCACCGCGAGGAGAGTGCCGACGGCCGCGAGGGCGACCAGCGCGAGCGGCCCCGAGAGCCATCCGATCGTTAGCCACGCGAGCACCCCGAACGCCACGACGTGCACGGCGGCCGCGACCCGGAGCGCCGCCGCTCGGCCCAGCGCCGCGGGAATCGAGCGCAGTCCCTCGCGCCGGTCGAACTCGAGATCGAGCGTGGCGTAGATGATGTCGAAGCCCGCCACCCACAGCCACGTGAAGATCGCCAGCAGGTGAACCGGCCCGAACGGCAGCACCGAGTTCGTGACCGCGACGTACGCGCCGATCGGTCCGAACCCGAGCCCGGCGCCGACCCCGAAGTGCGCGAGCGGCGTGAACCGTTTCATCAGCGGGTAGAGCACGAAGATCGCGAGCGGGATCGGCAGCAGCTTCAGGCACAGCGGCGGCAACGCCAGCACCGCGCCGACGAACATCGCGAGGCCGATCGCCGCCACCGCGATCGCCGCCCCGAGCGTCATGCGCCCGGACGGCAGCTCCCGGCTCGCCGTGCGGGGGTTCCGGGCGTCGATGTCGCGGTCCAGGATGCGGTTCAGTGCCATCGCGAGCGTGCGGGCGCCCGTGCCGGCCACGAGGATCCACACGAGCGGCATCACGGGTGGCCACCCGCCGGCGCCCAGCACCGCGCCGGCCAGCAGCAGCGGCAGCGAGAAGAGCGTGTGCTCGAACTTCACGAAGTCCAAAAGCTTGCGCATGGTCCGCAGGATACCCGGGAAGCTGCTATTCTGGAACATCGCGGCCGGAAGCCCCGTGCCCGCCCTGGTCCGCCGATTCTCCGAATCGGTCCCTCTCGAGGAGCCCGATGGGCATCGATCGCCTGGCCCCCGTCCGAGACGTTCGCGAGGAGGCGGTCTCGTTCGAGACCGTCCGCAAGGTGTTCGACCGCCACGTGGCGGTGGACGACCTCTCGTTCCGCGTGCCGCGCGGCACGATCTACGGCCTGCTCGGGCCGAACGGGGCGGGGAAGACCACGTCGATGCGGATGCTCATGGGCATCCTCGCGCCGGACGACGGGCGCATCCGGATCCTCGGCGAGTCGCCGGGCGAGGCCGTGCGCGAGCGCATCGGCTACCTGCCCGAGGAGCGCGGTCTCTATCCCACGATGAGCGTGATCGACAACCTGAAGTTCTTCGGGTCGATCCGCGGGCTGTCGGTGGGGGAGGCGCGGCGTCGCGCGACGGACTGGCTGCACCGCGTGCGCCTCGGCGGATCGGCCACGCGCAAGCTCGCGGAGCTCTCCAAGGGGAACCAGCAGAAGGTCCAGTTCGTGGCGGCGGTGCTGCACGACCCGGATCTCCTCGTGCTCGACGAGCCGTTCACCGGCCTCGACCCCGTGAACCAGGACCTGCTGCGCGCGCTCGTGCTCGAGCTCGCGACGCTCGGCAAGACCGTGATCCTGTCCACGCACCTCATGGACGAGGTCGAGCGGCTGTGCTCGCGGATCGCGCTCGTGAGCGGGGGACGGGCGCTGGTGGAGGGGCCGCTGGCCGAGGTGAAACGTCGGCACGGGAGCGACACGCTCGCGGTGGACGTCGCGGGCGACGGGGCGGCGATCGAGTCGCACCCGGACGTCGCGGAGCAACGTCGCCTCGGGAACTCGTTCGAGGTGCGGCTGCGGGACGGCGTGGATCCATCGGCGTGGCTGGCGGAGATCGCGGCACGCGTGCCGGTCACGCGCTTCGAGGTCCGCGCGCCGAGTCTGCACTCGATCTTCGTGAGCCTGGTCGGCGGGGACGCGCCGGCGTCCGTGGAGCCGGCGAAGTCGCCGGCCCGCGCCGGCCGCGCGTCGCAATCGGTGGAGGCGCCATGAGACTCCCGCAGGTGATGCGCATCGCGAAGCGCGAGTACGTGGAGAGCGTGCGCAAGAAGTCGTTCGTGTTCGGTCTGATCGCCACGCCGGTGCTGCTGCTGATGATGGTGGTGCTGCCGCTCGTGTCCGGTGCCCTGTTCGACGCGGACGAGGCGAGGATCGCCGTCGTGGATCCCACGGGCGAGATCGGGCCGCGGCTCGCCGGCACGGACTGGCCGAGCGGAGACGGCGCGCGCACGCGCTCCGAGTTCGTGGTGTACGAGAGCAATGCACCTTCTCCCGAGACGCTGGACGCGCTCGTGGCGGCCGGCGAGTACAGCGGCTGGCTGCGCGTGCCCGAGGACTTCGAGCAGACGGGCAAGTACGAGTACCGCAGCGAGTCGGTCACGAACGTGGCGCTCCTGCAGGCGCTGGAGACGCGACTCGATCAGCTCGCGGCGGAGCGGGAGGCGCGCCGTCTCGGGCTGGACGACGCGCAGGTCGAGCGCCTGCTCGCCGGCACGTCGCTGCGCACGATCCGTCTCGGCGCCGATGGAGCGTCCGAGGCCGACTTCACGCAGGTGTACCTGAAGGCCGTGGCGCTCGTGATGATCCTGTTCTTCGCGCTGATCCCCACCGGCCACATCCTCATGCGGTCCGTGATCGAGGAGAAGGCGAACCGCGTGATCGAGGTGCTCGTGTCCAGCGTGTCGCCGCTGGAGCTGATGACGGGGAAGGTGCTGGGCCTCGGTGCCGTGGGGCTCACGATGCTCGGCGTGTGGACGGTGGCGGGCACGCTGCTGTCGATCCGGTTCGGGCGCGCGCTGCCGGTCGCGGGCGGAGAGCTCGCGGTGTTCGCGGCGTTCTTCGTGCCCGGTTACTTCCTGTTCGCCGCGCTGCTCGGCGGCATCGGCTCGGTGTGCCGCACCGAGCGCGACGCGCAGCCGTTCCTCACGCCGATCTCGATGACGATGCTGCTGCCGGTGATGATCGGGTTCGCGATCGCGCAGCAGCCGGATCACTGGCTCGCGCGCGCGCTCACGTTCTTTCCCCCGATGACGCCGAGCCTCGTGCTGTTCCGCTACGCGATCAAGCCGCCCCCGTTCGCGGAGATGGCCGCGGCGTGGGTCTTGCTCGTGGCGGGCACGGTGATCACGCTGATCGCGGCGTCGCGCGTGTTCCGCACCGGCATCCTCATGACGGGCAAGCGGCCGACGTTGCCGGAGCTGCTGCGCTGGGCGAGGGCGTCGGCGGGGTAGGGTTCGGGAATCCCGGATGCCGACCCGAGGTCGGCTCGAATACGTTCATATCAATGGAGTCGACGTCCGGCGACTCCCCAGCGCGCCTCTCCCCCGCGCGCTCGCCGAGACTCCTTCCACGCTCGTTGCGGCCTCCGAGCGTCTGCGACCGGATCCGCCGGTCGCTACTGCCCTCCCTCCCGGGAGACGCAAGATGCGCAGGTTCTTGCAAGTCCTGGCACGAATCGTGCCCCCCCCCATTTCTGGAAACAGGTAGCGCGCTCGGAATCGCGGCACTCGCTCTGATACCCTGGTCCACAGCCCGGGCGGACGTTACCGACGCCCGGCTCTGGGAGCCCGCCGTGCAGATGACGTTTGCCGAGTTCGACGTGCAGGTGCTGGCCAAGCAGCTCGCCCGCCGATCGGGTGGGGGGTTCCATCAGATCGTGGAAGCGTGGTCCGACAGCCTCGGTCGCAACAACGGCTTCGGCTGGTACCTCGAGGTCGGACCGTCCCTCGATTGGGCTTCGGCCTGGCAGGATCGCGAGCTGTTCACTTTCGTTCCCGACACGACTGTCGGAAACAAGGTCCCGTACGGGCATTCCGACTTTCGCATGCTCGTCAGCAACGACGACGACGTACACGCGTTCTACGAGGCGAAGTTCTATCCGCCCGATTCGATCCGAGCAATGGTCGCTTACAAACGTCGGGGTGGGGTGTCGTGGGACTCCGCGTCCGACCCGGTGTTTCTCGCTCCCGGCTGCGTGAGTGACTCGCCGCGCCCCTACTACGATAGCGAAACAGACATCATGCACCTGATGTTCACGGCGGCGGCTACCACGGGATGCTACCCCGCTCCTCCGTCCGGCACGGACCTGCAGGTCTATACGAGAAAGGCAGTGTCCGCCGCAGACTCCGCTTGGGCGCCGCTGACGTACATGTACCCGAGCATTGGCCTCGGTCCGATCGGGGGCGGTGTGTTCGCGGAAGCCGACACGGTGCACTTCTTCGGGAGTCGAACAGAGAACCAAAGCGGGTGGAAAGTCGTCACGGTGATCCACCGGAGCGGACTCCGCCCGCCCCCGGCGAGTACTGGACGTTCGCCCACGTCGATACGCTCGACTCTTTTCTGGTGCCTGGTGATGGCGATCCCCGATCGGAGCCCGAGGACCAGCCCACACCCTTCGAAGGGGCCAGCGGCGACTCCCTCTACGTGGCCTGGGCTCGACCGATGGGTACGACCGGCGCCGACGAGGTGATGTTCGCCGTCTACGATCTTCGGGACACTTTATGGACCCCGGACAACTGCCCCACGGGTAACTGCGGTTCGCTTCCCCCGTTCGGTCTCCAGCTCACGACGACGGATGATTCCGCGGAGGACTCGTGGGATCCAAAGGTGGTCGTAGACGCGGCCGGCGCCGTTCACGTCTTCTATCGCGTCGGCGATCCCTCGACCCTGCAGCACTTGTTCAACTCTGGCGACCCGACCAACCTCGCGGACTGGAGCGAGCCGACGATCCTGTCGTTCGAGGAGGAGCACACGGCGAGACTGCCGACGGTGGTCGCCGACGCTGACACCCTGTGGGTCGCGTACTCCGCTCAGTCTCTGACCGGATGCACGGCGAATTGCCGGCAGGGCTTCTTCAAGCTCGGCACCCGTCACGTGAACTGGGGCGGCACGGTCAACGTCCGCTCGGACTTCGTCGTGGCGTCGGCCGGCACGCTCTCGATCGCGCCGGGCACCACGGTGATCGCGGGCGCGGCTCCCGTCGGAAACCTGGGCAATCGCGCGGACGACGTCGAGATCGTGGTGGGCGGAACCCTGCTCGCGGAAGGAACGTCGACCGAGGCGGTGACCTTCACCGGAGATGTCGCGACCCCGGGATCCTGGGGAGGCATCTTGTTCCGCGACACCGCCGACGACTCGCCGAGTTCGATCTCGTACGCCGACTTCGAGTATCCGGAGTTCGCGGTGCAGGTCGACTCGCTGGCCGGGACGCTGTTTCGGCCCACGTTTGCGGGAGTCGCCCAGGCCGACGTCTACGTTGATCGGAGTACACGGTTGCCGCTGGGATCGGCCTGGTGGTTCGAATCCCCCGTGAGCATCCGCGTTGCTTCTGAGGACGCCGCCCAGCCGGGTGGTGACATCTCCATCACCATCGACGGCGACCTGTACGCGCAGCCCGCGGGTGGCCGGGTGCAGGTTCTGTCCGCGTCCCCGACCGCAAGCGGGGAGGACTGGGAGGGGATGGTCGTCCGGTCTGCGGGCACGATCATCGCCTCGAACCTCGAGATCGGGCACTGCCGCAATCCCCTGACTCTGCTTGCCGCGGACCACGCGCAGCTCTTCGACAGTGAACTTCACACCTTCGCGGGAGACGGTGTGTTCGACTGGGGCTCAGATGCGCGCATCGAGCGATGCCTCATTTGGAACGGCGGGCTCGATGTGCAGGCGAGCGCTGGATCCGCGATTCGCAGCATCAGCTCGGCGACTTGGGCTCTTGCCGACACCATCGACGGTCGGTTTTCGCACGGAATCTGGAGCTCGTATTCATACGGATTCTGCACCGCGGCCCCGATTCCGCTCGGGAAGACCATCCAGATCGACGGGAATGTGATCCGAGGCCCCGGCGTCGAACACCCTTCGGAGACGGGACGCGGACTGTACGTCGAGTGGATCTGTCACGGAATCGACGCGCTGGTGTCGGACAACTGTGTCTCGCAGTGGCCGCAGCAGGGCATCTCGCTCTCCAATGCGGCCAACACCCAGGTCGCGTGCAACTGGGTGGACAGTACGGAAGTCGGACTGAAACATTTCCGGGGCGATCATGTTCCCTCGGGTGACGCGGACGTCCAGTTCCGACGGAACGTTGTCAGTGCCTGGGAGACTCGCGGCATCAACGTGACCTCTCCGGAGGGGTTCGAAATGGCGGATCTCTCCACAGCGGCGCGGAACGAGGTGCGCCAGGATGGCCAGGACGACACCTTCGTTCGGTTTCGCCCCACGAGCAGCACGCAAGGTGCCGAGTTCGATGTGAGCAACCAGCTCTGGGTTGACCCCACCGGCGCCGTTCTCACGGATCCTGCGGACGTGCTCACCGACTGCGACTTCAACCTGCTGTCGCCCATCGTGATCACCTCGCTGCTGACGTCCCAGGAGCGCTGCGCGAGCATAGCGACGTGCCCAGGAAGCTCGCAGGCGGTGGCCCGGCGAGGCGCAGACCGCGCACCGGAACCAGGAGCAGAACGTGGCGACCCGCCACGCCGTTTCGAGAGCTTCGTGGAAACGGTGGCCGGGCGAGCGCGAGTCGTGCTGGCCGGTCCGGCGGACACGGAGCCGCCCGTGCAGGGGCGTGTCTACGACGTCGCCGGGCGTCTCGTTCAGGAGGTCCATGGCACCTTGGTGTCTCCCGGTCGGTACGTGCTCGAATGGAACGGCTCGACTGGGGCAGGCCATCAAGCGGCAGACGGTGTGTACTTCTTGCGCGTCGAAGCCCCGGGCCATCATCGAACGCACAAGATCGTCCGGATCCGGAGGTAGCCATGCGACGACTTTCGATTTCGGGCGGAGTGATCGCCCTTCTCTCGACAGGGTTCGCTTCGATCGACGTGGCTTCCGCGACGACTCTACGGGTCCCCGAGGACTTCCCGACCATTCAAGCGGCCGTGGACGCGGCGGGTCCGATCGACGTCGTGGACGTCGCCCCGGGCACGTGGTCGGACGCGGAGACGCGTTCCGTCTGGAACGGCGGGATGTACGTCAACGTCCGGTCGGTCGTGTTCTTGAAACCGGGAATCACCGTGCGCTCTCGGAGTGGCGCCGAAGCCACGGTCATCGACCTGTCGCTGAACCCCGGTCCGGGGTTCCAGACCCCCGTGGTCTATCCGGGACAACAGGCGGGGCCCGCGACGATCCAGGGCTTCACGGTGCTCGGAGCCGGCTCGGGCGGAGGCGGCATCAGTTCCCTCGCGGCGCAGAAGCTCATCGTCCGCGACTGCATCGTGCGGGACATCCACACCGGGGGACGTGCGATCACGACGGCCAACGGCGGTGGGCTGGAGATCTACGACACCCTCGTGGAGAACGTCACCTTGCTCGGCGGCACCGCGGTCCGCGCCATCAGCGGCGGAAGTCTGAAGATGATCCGGACTACGATTCGCGACAACTCGGCGGGTGGGGTCTACTCCACGGTTCCGACGATCCTCGAGGATTGCAACTTCGTCCGGAATCGGACGACGCAAGTGGGAGCAGGAGCCAACCTCCAGGGGCCGTCCGAAGTCACGCGGTGTCTGTTTCAGGAGAATGTCTCGCTGGAGGATCCAGGCGGGGGATTGGTCGTCTCGTCGTCACCCGCTGTAGTCGAGGGATGCACTTTCGCTCGCGATTCCTGCGGCGCCACGGGAGCGGCGGCGGGGATGTGGGTGGCTTATGCGCCGGGACTCTCGGTGATTCGCAACAACACATTCGTCGGGTGCCATTCTCCGGTCTTCCCTGCATCTGCGTTCGGCGTGTCCAGTAGCGTCGTCGAGTTCTCGAACAACATCGTCGCTGGCAGCACCGGATCGGCCGCACTGCACAACGTTGGTGGCACGATCACGGGGGGCTGCAACGACTACTGGAACAACGAGGAAGGGGACTTCGAGGCCTGGACCCCGCTCCCCACCGACTTGTCCGCCGATCCACTCTTTTGCGATCCCGAAGCTCACGATTTCCGACTGCACAGCAACTCTCCTTGCGCGCCGGATCAGAACCCGACCTGCGGTCAGGTCGGAGCTTGGTCCGTCGCGTGCGGTTCCGTGTCCATCGAGCCCCTGTCCTGGGGGCGAATCAAGGGGGCGTACCGATGAAACCGCGTGCGATCTCGCTCGTCCTCGCAGTGCTCGCCGCTGCCACCTCCGTCCACGCCGAGACTCAGGTCTTCCCGTGCACGGAGCAGGCGGTGATCACCAGCGGCGCGGGTCTGGGGCGTCTTCTCTTCCGATTCGATGGCACGACGGTCCTGCGCGATGAACTCGTCACGGCGGCGTGGCTCGATGTCTCCTGTTCGAACGCATCTGGCGACGCCCTCACCGTGCGGATGGCTCCGCTGGATCGGGCCTGGTCGGTCGGATCCGTGACCTGGACGTCTCCGTGGCACGACGCCGGCGGCGATCTCGCTCGAGCGTTCGTAACGACCGAGGACGTCGCGTCCAGTTCGGTCCGCCTGAACGTGACGGAGTGGGTGCGCAGTCACCTCGCCGGAGAGGTCGCGGACTACGGCCTCATGCTCACGGTCGACGACGGGGCGCGAGGGGGTCTTACCTCCAACGAACGAGCGATATTCGGCGATCCGCCGGTCGCCACGCTGACGATCGAGTTCCGTAGCTTGACGGCTCAAGGGATCGAAGGCGGGCCCCGCGCCTACTTGGCGCGTCGTGAGGCGCGCGTCGCGGCCGATCGGGCGGACCGGTTGAGGTAGCGGACTCGGCGAGGCTGTCCGTCGCCCGGCGATGACCGCCTGGGCTTCGCTGAAGTTCTCGTCGGCGACCGGATCCGCCGGTCGCACCTGCCCTCCCTCCCGGGAGACGCAAGATGCGAGGCCCTCGATCGATTGCACGCCGGAGACTTGTGTGCGGCGCGGCGACTGGTGGTGATCCGATGAGATTGCGAATCACTCTCGCCGCGGGGATCGTCTTCGGTGTCGGCCTTGCTGCGGCCGACGCGAGCATCCTCCGGGTTCCTGAGGACTACTCGTCTGTCCTCGCGGCGGTCGACGCCGCGGTTTCGGGCGACAGCGTGCTCGTTCAGCCGGGCACTTGGACCGACACGGCGATCCGGATCGCTCCCACCGGAGCGTACGTCAAGTCCACGCTGTTCGTGAAGCCGGGCATCACCGTGCTGGGGCTCGGTGGACCGGAGGTCACGACGCTCGATGTTGGTCCGGAAGTTGGTGCGTTCGCCGTGACGATTACAAACAATGCTCCTGGCTCGGCGCCGTCGTACGTGATTGGCTTCACCATCACGGGTGGCGGGACAGGTGTTGGCGGATACGGCGGATCTCCCCTGGAGCTCCACGATTGCCGGATCGTCGACAATCCGCGGCAGGCGGCCAACATCGCCTACACCCGCTTGACCTTGGTCGGAGGAACAATCACGGGAAATGCAGAGGGTCAGTCGAGCCCGCAGTGGGGATGTGTGTTCGGCCACGAAAGCGCCTTGGAACTGCGACAAGTCACGATCGAACGAAACTCAAACGTCTTCGGTGTCGTTTTCGATAGCCAACCACAGTCTGTTCGCTTGATCGACTGCACGTTTCTCGACCAGACGCTCGCCTGCCGCGTCTGGGACTGCCCGGACTTCGTGGTCGAGAACTGCTCGTTCGTCCGGTGTTCGGACGGTGGCATTCAAGTGCGAAACTGCCAGGGTCGGATCGAGTTCACGACGTTCGCTTATGACACGTCCGGGGCGGGTGGGGGAGCCCAGCTGAGTCGCTCGACGATCGAAGTCAGCAACAACACGTTCTATCGCTGCCACACCGACGGATCCGCCGCCGCACTGTCCGTTTCGTTCACGGACGGCGGCGTCCACAACAACATCTTCACGGGCTGCACGACACCCCGCGGCACGGTCTCCTTCGGCGGCGGCACCCAGCACCCCTCCACCGGCTGCAACCTCTTCTGGGACAACGAGGGCGACGACTTCTGGAACGACTGGGTCCCCGCCCCCACCGACATCGAGGCGGACCCCGAGTTCTGCAACGAAACCGTCCTCGACCTGACGCTGCACTCCACGTCCCCCGCCGCCTCCGCGAACTCCGCCTGCGGTCTCCTCGGCGCGTTCGATGTCGGCTGCGGCTCCGTCTCCGTCGACGCCACGAGCTGGGGTCGCCTCAAGAACCTCTACCGGAGCTCGGATCATGAAGACCGCTAGAACGCATTCGATCGCGCTCCTCGCGCTCGCCGCCATCCTGGGCGCAGTCGCTCCTTCCCGGGCGAGCGAGCCGACTCTCTCCCTCTCGCGCACGGTGATCACGGACTCCTACGGCCGCTCCCGGATCCTGTTCGAGATCCCGTCGTTGCAGGAGTACCGCGAGGAGTGGGTCTCCTCCGCCACCTTGATCCTCGACCTGCCTCCCGGATCCTTCCCGGGCGAAGTCGAGCTCCTGGTGGACGCCGTCGCGACCCCGTGGGGCGGAAGTGCCACGTGGAGTTCGCCGTGGACTCACCCCGGCGGCGACGTGGAAGGGCAGACCGGCGACGGCACCACCCTGGCCGCCGGACCGTCCCCGTCTCAGGTCCGACTCGACGTGACCACCGCGCTCCGCGGCATGGTGGAGGGCGACCTCGGCGAGTACGGACTCATCGTGTACCCGTCCGATCCCGCGAAGCCGGGGTTCACGGCCGCGGAATCCCAGGTGCTCGCCTCCGCCAGCGGGACGCTGGCGCTGCGGGTCCGCAGCCTCACCGCGCGCGGCTACCACGGGGGAGCCAAGGCGCTCCTGGATCGCAAGCGCAGCGCCCGACTCCTGGAGGACCATCCGCAGTAGCGCCGCAACCTCCTCCTCGCACGCTTCGAGCAATGAAGAAGGGCAGGCCGTCCTCGACGACCTGCCCTCGCTTCTTCAGCTCTCTCCGCCCGCGTCTCCGCTAGCGGTAGATCGACTTCACCCGACCCCAGCTCTCGCTCTCCACGGAGATCGCCGGGAACTCCGGGGCGCCCATCTGGATCCACTCGCGGATCACGTCGATGGTCGTCTGCGGCAGCGGGCCGCCGATGAGCGGCATCTGGTTGCCCACGATCCACGGGCAGTTCTCGAGCTTGCAGATGATGTAGCTGTTGTCCGGATCGAACGGCGCCACGCGAACCGCCGTGGGCACCTCCACGCTCGGCACGTCCACGAGGAAGCTGAACGCCTGGCCCTCGCGCAGGTCGAGGTTCGCCTGCATCGCGCCGCCGTGGCAGGCGGCGAGCGCGCAGCCCGGCGTGAAGACGTTCGCCTGGATGTCCTGCAGGGTGGGCTCGAACGGACCGCCCGCGGCCCGGGCGCTGCCGAAGCCGAGGAGGGTCAGAACGGAAAGAGTCGCAATCGTCGCAACGCGCATGGGCCGCTCCAATCGACGGGTCCAAGGGGTCTCCCGGACGCGCCGGAGCGCGCCGGGTGGGGGATTCCGGTTGCACCCCGTCGTGTGGAACGGGGGGATGTCGCGATGATAGTGGATTCGGAGTCTCCGAGGGAACCCCGGCGCTGCGCGAGGCGCTCGCCGCCGCCGCTCACGAGATCCGGATCCTTCTGTCACGAATTCCCCGGGGGCCCGGGAGCCCGCGTTGACGGGCCTCTCGGGCCGGGGTAGCGTCCCGGGTCCTGCCCCCGTCGTCCCGTTCTTCTCGAGGCAAGGGCTCCGGATCGGCCGCCGCGGCCCGCCCGAGCCGCGGCCCCCGGAGTGCCATGCGAACTGTCGTCGTGATCACGGGAGCCTCCGGCGCCGTCTTCGGGATCGAGCTGCTGAAGCGCCTGCCCGGCGAGAAGGTCCTCATCCTCACGAAGTGGGGGAAGGTCGTGATCCGCGAGGAGACCGGCCTTTCCGTCTCCGAGGTCGAGGCGCTGGCGGACTCCGTCTTCTCGGACGAGGATCTGGCCGCACCGATCTCCTCCGGCTCGAATCCGTTCGACGCGGTCGCGGTGCTGCCGATGAGCGCGAGCTTCCTCGCGAAGGTCGCCGCCGGGCTCGGCGACACGCTCGGCACGCGCGTCTGCCACATCGCGCTGAAGGAGCGCCGACGTCTCGTGCTCGCCCTGCGCGAGACGCCCGTCACCGGCATCACGCTCGACAACGCGGCGCGCGTGTCGCGCGAGGGCGCGATCGTGATGCCGGTGTCGCCGTTCTTTTACCTGAAGCCGGACTCGATCGATCGACTCGTGGGCGACTACGTCGATCGCATGGTGCAGACGCTGACCGGTGCGCCGATGCCGGACGGCTGGAAGCGCGAGGATCTCGCGTGAGGGATCTGCGCGAGTTCCTGACCGCGGTGGAGCGGGCGGGTGAGCTGCGTCGCGTGAAGACGCCGGTGGATGCGCGGCTCGAGATCACCGAGATCTGCCAGCGTGTGGTGCGCGAGGAAGGTCCGGCCCTCCTGTTCGAGAACGTGGAGGGCGCCGACTTCCCGCTCGCGATCAACCTGTTCGGCTCGCGACGGCGCGTGGAACTCGCGCTCGGCCGGCCGCCGGCCGCGATCGGCGAGTCGCTGGTGGGACTCGCGGAAAAGATGAAGTCGCCGAGCCTCGGCGCGCTGCTCGGGAGCGCCGGCGAGCTCGCGCGCCTGCGCGGCATGAAGCCGAAGCTCGTCGGCGGCGGTCCCGTGCGCGAAGTGGCCGAGGCGCCGAACCTCGAGCGCCTGCCGGTGCTCACGTGCTGGCCGGACGACGGCGGGCCGTTCTTCACGTTCCCGCTCGTGCACACGAAGAGCCCGCGCGACGGTTCCCTGAACGTCGGCATCTACCGAATGCAGCGCTTCGGCCCGGCCGAGACGGGCATGCACTGGCAGATCGGGAAGGGCGGCGGCTACCACCACTTCGAGGCGGAGGACGAGGGGAAGCCGCTGCCGGTCGCGGTGGCGCTCGGCGGCGATCCCGCGCTGATGCTCGCCGCGATGATGCCGCTGCCGGAGGGTCTGAGCGAGGCGGCGTTCGTGGGGCTGCTGCGCGGCGCGCCACTCGAGCTCTCGCGCGGCCGCGCCGTGGATGTGCCGGTGCCCGCGCGCGCGGAGTTCGTGCTGGAGGGCGAGGTGGCGGCGGGCGAGCGCCGCACCGAGGGTCCGTTCGGCGATCACTTCGGTCACTACTCGGCGGCGGCGCCGTTCCCGGTGTTCCGCGTGAAGCGCGTGTCCCGCCGCCGCGACGCGATCTACCCCGCGATCGTGGTGGGCAAGCCGCCGCAGGAAGACGGATTCATGGGCAACGCCGTGCAGGAGCTGCTCGGTCCGTTGATCCGGCTGCCGCACCCCGAGATCCGCGACCTGTGGACGTACGAGGCGACCGGTTTCCACCACCTGCTGGTGGCGTCCTCCGAGGAGCGCTTCGAGAAGGAGGCGATGCGGTCCGCGTTCGGGTTGCTCGGCCAGGGGCAGCTCGGTCTCACGAAGGTGCTCGTGATGGTCGGCCGCGACGTGGACCCGCGCCACCTCGACGCGGTGCTCGACGCGATCGCCGACCGCTTCGAGCCGACCGAGGACTTCCACCTGCTCACGAAGGTGCCGTTCGACACGCTCGACTTCACGAGCTACACGCTGAACGTCGGCAGCAAGATGATCCTGGACTGCACGCGCGGTCCGGCCGGCGCGCCGCTGCCCGAGCTGCCGGACCTCACCACCGTGGACTCGCGGATCCGCGGGCAGAAGCTGCTCGGCCGCGCAATCCTCGCGATCACGGTGGAGGGCGACGACCCCCGGTCCGCGCTCGCCGCGGCCGTCCGCGCGCTGCCGGGCGCCGGGGGCGACGGCCCGGCGCCGCTCCCCAAGATCGTGGCCGCCGTCTCCCCGGACATTCCGCTGGAGGACCGCGAGCTGCTCCTCTGGGGGATCTTCACCCGGTTCGACCCGGCCCGGGACGCCTTCTTCGAGCGCTCCGAGCTCTACGGGGCCTGGCCCGTCCACCGCGGCCGCCTCGCCATCGACGCCACCTTCAAGGCCGGCTATCCGGCGCCGCTGGAGATGGACCCGGAGGTCGTGGCGAAGGTGGACCGGCGCTGGAAGGAATACGAGATCTCGTAGTCCGCCGATCGCCGACCGGATCCGGCGGCGGCCGCCCGCGGGCCCCGGCCCGTCCAGGACCCGGCCCGCCTCGAGCGGACCCACCAAGCCCCCGGGCCCTTGATCAAACCCGCCGGGGCGGCGAATATGGGTCGCTCTTCGGCCGCCGGGCCGACTCCTCGTCCCCGGCGCGCCCCCGTTTCCGCGTCTCGTCCCGGGAGCCCACGTGATCGCCACCCCCGATCCGCTGATCCGCGACCCGCGCCTGCGCGACGTCGCCGCCAAGGTCGCGGCCGGCGAGCGCCTGGATTTCGACGACGGGATGGCCTGCCTCACCACCCGGGACCTGTTCGGCCTCGGGCGGATCGCCGACCGCGTGAAGACCGCGAAGAATGGCGACCACGTGCTCTACGTGCTGAACCGGCAGCTCAACCCCACGAACCTGTGCGTGCTGACCTGCAAGTTCTGCGACTTCGCGGCCCGCAAGGGCGACGCGCACGCGTACGAGCTCTCCGAGGCGGAGATCCTCGAGCACGGCAGCGAGGAGATCGACGAGATCCACATCGTCTCCGGCCTCCACCCGAAGTGGAAGTTCGAGGACTACGTGGACATCGTCCGCAAGCTGAAGGCGGCGTACCCGCGTCTCCCGATCAAGGCGTGGACGGCGGTGGAGATCGACTGGTTCGCGAAGATCTCCAAGAAGTCGGTGGAGGAAGTCCTCACGATCCTGAAGGACGCCGGCGTGGTGGCGATGCCGGGCGGCGGGGCCGAGGTGTTCTCCGATCGCATCCGCGAGGAGCTCTACAAGAGCAAGATGGGTCACGAACGCTGGTTCGAGATCCACCGCATCGCGCACGGTCTCGGCATCCGCTCGAACGTCACGCTGCTGTACGGCCACATCGAGACGCTCGAGGAGCGCGTGAGCCACATGCTGCAGGTGCGCGAGCTGCAGGACGAGACGGACGGCTTCTACTCGTTCATTCCGCTCGAGTATCAGCTCGGCACCACGAAGCTCGTCGAGCGCCGCGCCAGCGCCGACGACGGACTGCGCACGATCGCCACCGCCCGTCTCCTGCTCGACAACTTCGAGCACATCAAGGCGTACTGGGTGATGCTCGGCGAGGAGACCGCTTCCGTCGCGCTGAACTTCGGCGCCGACGACCTCGACGGCACGATCGTCGAGGAGAAGATCGCCCACCTGGCGCTCGCGGAGAGCCCGGTGGGACTCACCCAGCAACGAATCCTCAAGCTGATTCGCGAGGCGGGCAAGGTGCCCGTCCGGAGGAACGCGCTCTACGATGTCCTCGAGATCCACGACCAAGACGACGCTCGCGCTCATCCCGTACCTCAACTGTGAGCCCTTCTACTTCGGGATCGACGACCTCGACTTCGAGATCGTCCGGGAGGTGCCGCGCGAGCTGGGGCGTCTCGCCGATTCCGGCCTGGCCACGTGCGGACCGATGGCGGTGGCGGACTGGTTTCGCCTGAGAGACCGGTACGACCTGCTCGACGACTTCGGCATCGCCTGCGAGGGGCCGGCGCACTCCGTGCTGCTGTTCTCCAAGCGGGAGATCCAGTCGCTGAACGAGGGGCGGGTCGGGCTCACCACGGAGAGCTCGACGTCGGTGCGGCTCGTCCGGGTCATCCTGGGCGGCAAGTACGGCGCGCGCACGATCGAGTGGGGACGCGGCGCCTCGGACGAGGACGACGCCCGGCTCCTCATCGGCGATCAGGCGCTGCGCGCCGCGACCACCGGACTGGACGACTTCCCGTTCGTCTACGATCTCGGCGAGGAGTGGCACGGCTGGCAGGGGCTGCCGTTCGTGTTCGCGCGCTGGGTGGTGGCGAAGGAGATTCCGGCCGAGGACCGGGAGCGGATCTCGGCGTCGCTTGCCGCGTCGCTCGCGAGCTGGCGCCTCCGCGTGCCCGAGATCGCCGCCCGCCGCGGCCCGGACTTCGGGCTCGAGGGCGAGGGGATCCTGCGCTACCTGTCCACGTTCCGGTACCGGATCGGTCCCGTGGAAGCGCTCGGCGAACAGACGTTCGAAACGCTGCTCGAGGAGTACGCCTGATGGCCACCGTGTTCGCCTGGCAGAACCTGCACAAGCCGGCCGGCGACCCCGTCCGCTTCGGCGAGATCACCGATCGCGTGCTCGCCGGCGATCGCATCGACGACGACACCGCGCTGTTCCTCCTGCGCGACGCGAACCTGTCCGACCTGTGCGCGCTCGGCGACGAGATGCGACGTCGGCGGGTGGGCGGCGACTTCGTGACGTTCGTGATCGACACGAATCCGAACTACACGAACGTGTGCACCACGGATTGCCTGTTCTGCGCGTTCTACCGGAAGCCCGGCCACGAGGAGGGCTACTGGCACTCCGTGGACGAGGTCGTGGCGATGGTCGGCCGCGCGGTGGAGAAGGGCGCCACCACCACGCTCCTGCAGGGTGGTCACAATCCCGAGATCCCGTTCTCGTACTACGTCGACGTGGTGAAGGCGCTGCGCGCGAACTTCCCCGACCTGTGCGTGCACCTGTGGAGCCCTTCCGAGATCCGCACGATGTCGGAGGTCTCGGGGCTCTCGGTGCGCGAGGTGCTCCAGGAACTGTGGAACGCGGGGCAGCGCACGATCCCCGGCGGCGGCGCCGAGATCCTCGTGGACCGCGTGCGCAAGCGCATCTCGCCCAAGAAGCCGAACGCCGACAACTGGCTCGACGTGATGCGCGACGCCCACGAGATCGGCTACCGCACCACGGCCACGATGATGTACGGCCACGCGGAGACGGACGAGGAGATCGTGGAACACTTCCGCAAGCTCCGCGCGCTGCAGGACGACACGGACGGCTTCACCGCGTTCATCCCCTGGAGCTTCAAGCCCGGCAACACGCTGCTCGAGAAGAAGATTCCGGAGAGTCCCGGCCCCGTGAAGTATCTGCGCCTCATCGCGCTCGCGCGTCTGTACCTGGACAACTTCGATCACATCCAGGCGAGCTGGTTCTCCGAGGGCAAGAAGACGGGCCAGATCGCGCTGCACGCCGGCGGCGACGACTTCGGCGGCACGCTGATCGAGGAGAACGTGCTGCGCCAGGCGAATCACCACAACCGCACGACGACCGAGGAATGCGTGGCGCTCATCAAGGACTCCGGCTACCGCGCGATGCAACGCACGACGCTCTACGAGCACGTGCGCGAGTGGTGAGCGGACCCCGATGATCTTCGGCTCGGGCGCTGCCCGCGAGCGCGCCTTCCTCGCGACCGGCGCGATCCTCGGATTCCTGGCGGTGGCGGCCGGCGCGTTCGGCGCGCACGCGCTGCGGGAAGTGTTGCCGGCGGATCGACTCGCGGTGTTCGAGACCGGGGCGCGCTACCAGATGTTCCACGCGCTCGCCCTGATCGGCGTGGCGTTCGTGGCCGGCAAGCGTCGCGGACAGGCCGCCCCGCTCGCGGGCTGGCTATTCCTGCTCGGCACGATCCTGTTCTCGGGCTCGCTGTACGCGCTCGCGCTGACCGGCGTGCGCGCGTGGGGAGCGGTCACGCCGCTCGGCGGAGTCGCCTGGCTCGCGGGCTGGGCCGCGCTCGCGCTCGCCGCGCTGCGCTCGGACTGACCCCGTGACCCGACTCGTGGTTCCCGAGCTCGAGCCACGCGATCCGGCCCGCGCCGAGCCGCTGCTTCCGGGCGAAGTCCAGCTCTGGTACGCGGATCTCGACTCCGTGCCCGGCGATGAAGGAATCCTGTCGGCGGCGGAATCCGCACGCGCCGAACGCGTCGTGGATGCCGACGCCCAAGCTCGTTTCGTGCGCTCCCGCACCCTCGTGCGACGCCTGCTCGGCGCCTGGCTCGGCCTGCCGGCGGGCGAGATCGCTCTGGAATCCACGGGTGAGGGGAAGCCGCGCGTGGTGGCCCCACCCCACGCGATCGACTTCAATCTGTCGCACACGGGCTCCGCGTGGGCGCTCGCCGCGTCGATCTCCTTCCACGTGGGAGTGGACCTCGAGCGGATTCGCCCGCGGCGCCCCGATCACGACGTGGCGCGGCGCATCTTCACGTCGGCGGAGTGCGCCTGGCTCGCGGAGCTGCCGGAAGCACGCCGCACCCCCGCGTTCTTCACCATCTGGACGATCCGGGAGGCCGTCACGAAGCTCCGGGGCGAGGGGATCTTCACCCTGTCGGCGTCGTTCGAGGTGGTCGCCCAGGCCGACGGGCGCCTGGAGGCGCGCGTGGAGCCGCCGGAGGAGCTGGTCGTGGACACGATCCCCGCGCCCGTCGGGCACGTGGGCGCGCTCGCCGTGAGCGCCTCTCCGCGGGCCATCCGGGCCTTCCGGGTCCGTCCGGACGCCGAGGCCTGATCCGGTCCCCTCCTGTGTTATCGTGACGGAGTCGCGTTCACGGATCCCGCCCCCGCGGGCCTCCCCGGACCTGGAGAATTCCCCATGAAGCTTCCGTTCGCCCGGCCGGCACTCGGTGCCGCCGCCGTGGGCCTTCTCGTTTCTTTCGCCGTCGGCGTCTCCGCCGCCGACCGCCCCACGGACGGTGTGGCCGAATGGCTCGCCGCGAAGGGCGAGTTCTACGCCGCTCACCCGGAGCGCGCCGAAACGCGCGGCTCGGGCTGGAAGCCCTACAACCGCGCGAAGTGGTTCTACGAGCAGCGACTCGTCGACGGTCTGGCCCCCGCGCCGGACGCGCGGTGGAAGGTGTGGGAGCAGAAGCGGGAGCTCGAGCGCCGGCACGATCTCGGTCGCGGCGGGAGCCCGACCTGGTTTTCGCTCGGGCCGACCAACTTCTCCGGTCGCATCCTCGACATCGAGTTCGATCCCACGAACACCGCCAACGTCTACGTCGGCACCGCGAGCGGCGGACTCTGGAAGAGCACGGACGCGGGCTCGAGCTGGCTTCCCATCTCGGACGAGATTCCGACGATCGCGATCGGTGCCGTGTGTGTGTTGCCGTGGGCGCCGAACACGATCCTGATCGGCACGGGGGAAGGCGCGAACGGTGACGTCTCCGGCGTCGGCATCCTGAAGTCGACGGACGGCGGCACGACTTGGGGCACGACGGACCGCACGCAGCCGATCGAGTCGCTGAACGGCTTCCACGCGATGGTCGCGAATCCGACCACCCACACGATCCTCGCCGGCGACAAGCAGGGCCTCTGGCGCTCCACGGACGACGGCGACACCTGGCTCGAGGTCACGTCGAACGGCGACTACTTCGACGTGGTGTACAAGCCGGGCGATCCGAACACGGCCTACTGCGTGAAGGGCGAGTCGACCGGCGGCAACAACGTCAAGATCTCCACGGACGACGGCCTCACGTGGACGAAGGCCGGCAACGGTCAGCCGCCGAGCTTCGTGATCGGCAAATCGAAGATCGCGGTGTCCCCGGATCAGCCGGAGTGGATCTACGCGCTCTTCTCCGAGAACAGCCAGAACGGCAACACCACGGGCGTGTACCTCTCGACCGATGGCGGCGCGAACTGGACCGCCCAGAACACGACGACGAACATCGCCGGCGGCCAGGGCTGGTACAACCTGAGCCTCGCGGCCGATCCCAACGACGCCACGCGGGTCATCGCGGGCGGCGTGGAGCTGTTCCGATCGCAGAACTCCGGCGTGACCTTCTCGGTGACGGTGAACAGCGCAATCGTTCACGTCGATCACCATGCGATCGCGTACGAGCCGGACGATCCGGACGCGGTCTGGGTCGGTTCGGACGGCGGGGTCTGGCGCTCGCACGCCGACGGCAACTCCACCACGTGGAGCATCCGCAGCACCGGCATCGTTTCGTATCAGTTCTACGACATCTGCGTGAACAACGAGCCGTCGACCTACTACATCATGGGCGGGACCCAGGACCAGGGGACCGACAAGTGGTCCGGCACCACGTTCTGGAGCGAGGGGCTCGGTGGCGACGGAATGGTGTGTCACATCAATCCGGTGAACGGGAACACGGTCTTTGCCGAGACCCAGTTCGGAGGCTTGCGGAAGAACACGAACTCCGGCGGGGCCGGCGGCTGGGCATCGATCGTGAACGGCTTCACGGGGACGAAGGCGTGGGTCACTCCCTGGGCGGAGGACCAGCTCCAGGGGAATCACCTCTACGCTGCCTCCAGCGCCGGCATCTTCGAGACGGAGAACGGCGGAACGAACTGGGTGAACGTCTCGTCGAACCCGGCGAACTGGATCGACTTCTCCGACTTCGACTCCAACACGACCTGGACGGTCGGCGCGTTCGCGACCTACACGACGGATCACGGAGTCACGTGGACCCAGTGTTCCCCCTACGGGTTCTCGGCGGGCGGCGGGACGAAGATCCTCGCTCACCCGACGGACCTCGCGTCGGCGTTCGTCACGTTCTCGGGCTACGGCGCGGTCGCCCACGTGGCCCTCACCACCGACTTCGGCGTCACCTGGTCCGACGTGTCCGGTGACTTCCCGTCCCAGCCGGTCAACGCGATCGCGGTCGACCCCGAGTTCCCGGACGACTGGTACATCGGGACGGACGTCGGCATCTGGAAGTCCTCGAACGGCGGCGTGAACTGGCTGCCCTGGGACAACGGTTTCCCGAACGTCGTCGTCTCGGATCTCGAGATCCGCAAGGCGGATCGCAAGCTCGTGGCGGGCACGTACGGTCGCGGCGCGTGGGAGATGGATCTGCCGCCGACCGGTGCGAGCGACGTCGCGATCGGAATCGGCGGAGGGCCCGCGAGCCTGATGCTCGATTCTCCGCGGCCGAACCCCGTGCGCGGCGGCACGCTGCTTCGCTGGGCCTCCAAGGTACACGGCTCGGCGTCGCTCGAGATCTACGACGTTTCCGGCCGTCTCGTCTCGAGCCTCGCGGAGATCGCGGAAGGCGACGGGATCGTGCGCGAGACTCCCTGGCTCACCGACGACGTGACCTCGGGCGTGTACTTCGCGGTCGTGCGCACCGCGAGCGAGCGCCTCTCCCGCAAGATGGTCGTGGCGAAATAGTCGCTTCGATCGCGAAGGTCCACGAAGCCCCGGGTCGCTCGCCGACCCGGGGCTTCTCTGCTATCGTGCGGCCGCGATGAGACTCTTCCTGACCGGGGCCACCGGTTTCGTGGGGCGGGCATTTCTTCGCCGGCTTCCGGCCGACCGCTTCGAATCCGTCACCGCCCTCGTGCGCGATCCCGCGAAGCGCCCGGAGCTTGCCGGTCTGCACTCCGGTGTCCGCCTGATTCCCGGAGATCTCACCGCATTCCCGGCGGCGGCGCGGGAGGCGGCGGCCGCTGCGGACGTCGTGCTGCATCTCGCCGCGACCACCGGCAAGGCGCGTGCCGCCGAGCACGAACGTGTGATCGTGGACGGCACGCGCGCCCTGCTCGAGGCCGTGCAGGAATCGCGACCGCGCTTCGTTCACGTGAGCACGATCGCCGCGACGTATCCGGAACTCGATCACTATCCGTACGGGCGAGCGAAGCGCGACGCCGAGGCCCTCGTCCGCGCGAGCGGCCTCGACTGGGCGATCCTCCGCCCCACGATCGTGTTCGGGCCGGGCTCGCCGGTGGGGCGGAGTCTGCGGTCCCTCGCGTCGGCGCCGGTGCTCCCGCGGTTCGGCGGCGGGCATGCGCGCATGCACCCGGTTCACGTGGACGACGTCGCCGAGGTCCTCGTTCGTCTCCTGGCGGCCGATCCGCTCGGAGGGCGGACGATCGACTTCGGCGGCCGCGACGTCGTCACGTTCCGGGAGTTCCTCGAGCGGTTGCGGACGGCGATCGGTCGCGGCGCCGGTCCGGCCGTCTCCATCCCCGTGCGTCCGCTGATCGGAACTCTCGCCGCACTGGAGCGCGTGGCGGGCGACGCGTTGCCGGTGGCCGCCGGGCAGTTCTACGCGTTCGCGCACGACGGCGTGGCCGCGGTCGACGCGGCCGACTCGCTCGTGCCGCCGCAGGCCGAGCGCCGCGGCGTGCAGGAGATCGTCTCGGAGCTCGCGACCCCCGCGACTCCGGACTCCGCGTTCCCGGACCCCGCGCCCGCAGACGAAACCCTCGCCCGGGAAGCCCGATTGTTCACCCGACATCTGATCGGTCGCGAGCCGCCGTCGTCGGTGATGGCGAAGTACTCGCTGGCGCACGCGCCGGGCCGGCACGGGCCCGGGGGCGGGGACCACGATCGACTCGTGCTCCTCGCGCGACGCGGCACGTTCGCGACCCGCCTTGCCGACGCCTGGGCCGCGGTGTTCGACCGTGGAGGCGTGCTGCGTCGCAAGCTCGTGCTCCTGCTCGCGATCCTGGAGAGCACGGGCGAGACGGCGGCGGCCGTCGACACGCCCGACTCCGGCGGCGCGCCGACGTTCTTCCTGCGCGCGGCGCGGGACGGGATCGTGTTCGTGGCCACTCTCGTGTTCGCCGCACCGTTCGTCTGGGGGAGCCGGCGCCGATGAGCTGGGTCGTGGTGGGTTCCGGCGCGAGTGCGGTCCACTTCGCGCAGACGGCGCTCGAGCGCGGGGAGCGCGTCGTGCTCGTGGACGTGGGCCGCGAAGGGCCGGCGCCGGTGCGTCCCGAGGACGGGTTCGAGGACCTCAAGCGCAACCTCGAGGATCCGGTCGCGCATCTGCTCGGCGAGCGCTTCGAGGCCGTCACGTATCCCGGCGGCGACGGGGAGTACTACGGCTTCCCGCCGAACAAGGCGTTCGTGTTCGAGGGCGTCGACGGTTTCGACGTGCGTCCGAACGGTTTCGCGCCGCTGCTGTCCTTCGCGCGCGGCGGGCTCGCCGAAGCGTGGACGGGCGGTTCTTTCCCGTTTTCGCGGGCCGAGCTCGGCGGGTTTCCGTTCGCGCCGGACGATCTCGCCGCGCACTACGACCTCGTGGCGGCGCGCATCGGCATCACCGGCGAGGACGACGATCTCGCGCCGCACGTGCCGGTGCACGCGGGATTGCTGCCACCGTTGCCCCTGGACGAACACTCGCGGCGTCTGCTCGAGCGCTACCGGTCGCACCGCGATCGCGTGCGGGCGCTCGGTGCGGCGCTGGGACGCTCCCGGGTCGCCGTGTTGCCGGAGGATCGGAACGGGCGATCCGGCTGCCGTCTGCTCGGGCGATGTCTGCTCGGATGCCCGATCGATTCGCTCTGGACACCGTCCGTCACGTTGCGCGAGCTGCAGGGGCGCCCGGGTTTCGAGTACCGACCCGGCCGCCGCGTCACGCGGCTCGACGTGGACTCCGCACGCCGCGTGACGGGCGTCGTCGCCGCGAAACTGGACGGGAGCGGCGAAGAGACGATCCCGGCGGAGCGGGTGGCGCTCGCGGCCGGCACGCTCGCGTCCACGAAGATCTTCCTCGAAACCTGGCGCCGCGCGACGGGCGAGAAGCCACGGCTTCCCGGTCTCATGGACAATCGCCAGGTCCTCATGCCGTTCCTGAACTGGAGCATGATCGGCGAGCGCCACGACCCGCGGACGTACCAGTACCATCAGATCGCGCTCGCGCTGGCCGAGGACGACCCCACGCAGACGATCCACGGACTCGTGACGACGTTGAAGACGGCGTCCGTCCACCCCGTGGTCCAGGGCGTGCCGCTCGACGTCCGCACGGCGCTTCGCGTGTTCCGCAGCGTGCACGCCGCGCTCGGTCTCGTGAACGTGAACTTCCCGGACACCCGCCGCGACGACTGCTGGGTCGGTCTCGATCCCGCCGCGGGCGACGGCGAGTCCCCGCTGCTCGTGCGGTACGCCCCGCCGGCGGGAGAGGCCGCACGCATCCGGAGCGTGACGTCGCGTGTGTGCCGCGTGCTCCGCGAGCTCGGCTGCTTCGTGCCGCCGCGCATGAGTCACGTGCGGCCGATGGGTGCCAGCGTGCACTACGCGGGGACGATCCCGATGACGCGCGAAGAGCGGCCGTTCACGGCGACCCCGGGCGGCGCGAGCCGAGACGTTGCGGGGCTCTGGTTCGCGGACGGCGCGACGTTCCCCGTGCTCCCCGCCAAGAACCTCACGTTCACGCTGATGGCGAACGCGTCCCGGATCGCCGCGGCCTAGGGAGCGACCGAGGCGAGGAGCGGATCCCCGTCCGGCACCCGCTGCACGACGAGTCCCCACGTGCCCGGACCGGTGTGCGCCCCGATCACGCCGGTGAACGAACCACGCACGGTGTCCACCACGTCGTAGCGGCGGACGAACTCGCGTGCAGCCTCTTCCGCGGCCGTGGGATCCCCCGCATCGATCAGTCCGAGCCGAACCCGTGCGCCCGGCGGGAGCGTCTTCGTCGCGGCGACGAGGACCTTCCGGATCGCGTCGCGGGCGCCGCGCGCCCGGTCGGCCTTGTGGATCTGCTCCCCGTCCCAGTGCAGGATCGGGCGCAGCCCGAGGAAGTTCCCGATCACGGCCTGCGCCTTCGTCACGCGGCCACCCCGGTACAGGTACTCGAGCGTGTCGCACGTGAACGAGATGGTCGTCGCGGCGCGCCAGCGGTCGATCCAGCCGAGAATCTCGTCCGTGGGGAGGCCGCGCTCCGCGAGTCGGGCGGCGCCGACCGCCATCATGCCGATCCCGATCGATGCGCTGCGCGAGTCCACGATCTCGAGCCGCTTCTGCGGAGCGAGTCCCACGGCGCTCGTCGCGGACTTGATCGTGCCGGAGAGGACGGCCGAGAGGGTGAGCACGATCACGTCGCGATCCTCACGGATGCGATCGAACGCCTCCACGAATGCGCGCGGCGGCGGCTGGCTCGTGGTCGCGGTCTCGCCGGCGGCGACCTTGGCGTAGAACTGCTCGGTCGTGAGGTCGATCTGGTCACGGAACACGCGGTCGCCGAACAGGATCTGCAGCGGCACCATCTCGATCCCGTGTTCACGTCGCAACGGCTCGGGCAGGTCCGCCGTGGAGTCCACCACGATCGCGGGCCACGCCGGCTGATCCTGCTTCGGGGTCACGGCCGGGCGCGCGAGCGATCGCTCGTCCCGCTGCCGCTGCATGTCGTCGACCTTGCGCTCCACGATCGTGCCGAGGCGCTGCGCCTTCGCGAACACTCGGTCGGGATGGTCCGTGTGGATGTGCAACTTGAACACGTGACCGGTGGTGGCCACCAGCAGGTAGGAGCCGTCGTCGTGGAAGAGGCGCTTGAGCGCGCCGGTCTCGAACCCCTCGCCACGGCAGATGAGCTCGGTGCAGTAGCGCTCCGTGAGCTCGCCCTCGTCGAGATCCGTCGGATGGGCGATCGTCCCGTGAAGGTCTTCCTCCGCGAACGTCGGCGGCGGCTCACCGTGCAGAGCGCGACGCACGCCCTTCATGAAGTTGACCCAGCCCTGCGCGCCGGCGTCCACGACGCCCGCGATCTTCAGCGCGGGGAGCAGATCCGGGGTTCGTGCGAGCGCGTCCTCCGCCGCGACGATCACGTCGTCCACGAGCTCGCGAATGTTGCGGCCCTGGCGGGCCGCGGCCACGGCGCCGTCACTCGCGGCCCGCATCACGGTGAGCACCGTTCCTTCCACCGGCTTGTCGATCGCCGCGTACACCGCGCGCGTGGCCTCCGCGAACGCGGCCGCGAGGCCGTGGGCGTCCACGCGCGCCTGTTCGGCGACCGCGCGCGAGATGCCGAGGAACCAGTGGGCGAAGATGAGCCCGCTGTTGCCCTTGGCGCCGAGGATGCTGGCCTCCGCCACGGACCCCGCGACGACCCCGAGGTCACGTTCGGCCCCGTCGCGCACGGCGGCCGCCGTGGCGGCGAGTGACAGGGCCAGGTTCGTGCCCGTGTCACCGTCCGGCACGGGGAACACGTTGAGGCGGTTCAGCTTGTCGCGCGTATGCAGTACCCAGTCGGACCCGGCGACGACGGCTCGCCCGTAACGTCGCCCATCCACGTAGTCGATACTCATGGACCCATCGTAACAGACCGGTTACCGTGCCGCGATGCGCATCGTCATCCTCGGCCAGAACCGAAGCGGTACCACGGCGATCTACTCGCTCCTGCGCGACTCCTGGCAGGCGGCGGGCGGCGACCCCGTGCTGCAGTTCGAGCCGCCGCACGGTTCCGCGCCGGTCCCGCCCCCGGATACCGACGCGCTCGTGAAGGTCCTGTTCGTGCCGGGCCGTTTCGCGCCGATCGCCTACGCCGGCTTCGAGCGTTGTCTGCTCGTGCTCCGTGACCCGCGCGACGTGCTCGTGAGCCAGCTCCTGTATTCGCTCCACAACTCGGTGCTCGCTCGCGACGCCGCCAAGGCGAATGCGTTTCTCGCGGCACTCGCCGGCAAGGAGGCCGACCCGGCGGGAGTCCCGCTGGTCTCGCTGTTCCGCACGCTGTTCGCGCTCGACCCGAACATCGACTGGGATCGCTACCTGGAGCGCGTCCGCTACGCGGCCGAGTGGAACGACGACGGCTGGTTCCACGTTCGCTACGAAGAGTTCGTCGACGGCGAGCGTGAGGACCTCGAACGCCAGGTGGGCTTCCGCCTCCTCCCCGAGGCCGTCGTGGATGCCGGCCACCGGCGTGTCGTTCGGACCAAGACGCACGGCCTGTGGCGGCAGTGGTTCACGCCCGAGGACGTCGAGTTCTTCGACTCGACCGTCCGCCCGTACTGCGAGCGCTTTGGCTACGACGCCGATGCGGAGCCGGATGAGAATCCGGTGATCGAGACGTCGCATGCGACGGAGTATGTGAGGCGGCTTCTTACGTCGCGGTAGGCTTCTGCGCTGTGTCGGTCTCGAGTCGAAGCCGGGGGAGTCCTGTTCGCGGGGTTTCTGCGCTGTGTCGTTCTCGATTCGAAGCCTCGGGGGAGTCCTGCTCGCGGGGTTTCTGCGCTGTGTCGGTCTCGATTCGAAGCCTCGGGGGAGTCCTGTTCGCGGGGTTTCTGCGCTGTGTCGGTCTCGATTCGAAGCCGGGGGAGTCCTGTTCGCGAACGGTTCGCTCGGCCGTCCATGGCCTCGCTCACCTCGTCGCGGCGACGGCTCTACCGTCCGTGGTTCCGCATCGTCGCCGCGGCGTCGCGAACAGGACTCCCCCGGCTCCGACTCGAGCCCGACCCGCTTCGGTGAGCCTGAGAGGTTGCTCACTCGTCTTGGGCGCGAACATGTCGCCTCCGAACGACCGCGTCACTGCGGTGCCGATCCGCACTGCCCATCCTGCGGCTGACGGCGGCGAGATCTCGCCGGCACCATCAAGTTTGTCGGGCACGGGCCACGCACCCGCGTGCCCGGTCCCGCTGGGAGACTGTCGTCCCGAGAGCTGATCGCGCCGCGGGCCTTCGCTGGCGCGGAGCCGATGTGCGTGTGTCCACGGCGTCGAACTGATCTCCCAGGCATCAGGAAGCGTGTCGGTCTCGGTTCGGGCCTCGGGGAGTCCTGTTCGCGACGCCGCGGCGACGATGCGGAACCACGGACGGTGGAGCCGTCGCCGCGACGAGGTGAGCGAGGCCATGGACGGCCGAGCGAACCGTTCGCGAACAGGACTCCCCGAGGTCCGAACCGAGGCCGACAGAGCGCACCCCAGCGACGGCCGAGCGAACCGTTCGCGAACAGGGCTCCCCGGGGTCCGAACCGAGGCCGACAGAGCGCACCCCAGCGACGGCCGAGCGAACCGTTCGCGAACAGGGCTCCCCGGGGGCCGAACCGAGGCCGACAGAGTGCCCCACACACGAAAGGGCCGGGACGGCCAGGCCGCCCGGCCCTTCGGGCGTGCGAGTTCGCCCCCGGGACAGGCGCCCCGGCTCGCACGGTGTGCTCACGTAGGATCCGGGCGGAAGGGCTCGAGCGGCCCCGGGGGTCCGGATCCACTGGAGGAGACACGGTCCGAGGGCTCGTTTTGAACGCGGCGACCGAAAAGTCAGCGTGCGGCGCCGGGGGCGGCGGGCGGGGCGCCTTCGCCGAGGCGCTTGAGGCGCTGGAGGCGCTCGGGTTCCTCGTCGGCCAGCCAGGGGTCCGGCGACAGGACCTCGTACGCCCGCGCGAAGTGGGGGGCGGCCTCCTCCGCCCGGCCGAGAGCGAGCAGGCACTCCGCGATCTCCTCGCTGATGAAGCCGTCCGGCGCGCCGCTCGCCTCGGCGCGGACCTGGAGTTCGCGCTGGGTGGCGAGGGCCTCCTCGACCCGCCCGAGAACGCGCTTCGCCTTCGCGACGCACCACTCGGCGATGCGGATCGGATCCTCCTTCCCTTGTTCCTGGCGGAAGACCAGCGCCTCCTCGAAGTGGGCGAGGGCTCCTTCGTAGTCGCCCTGGTCGTAGAGCGTCCAGCCGATGTTGTTCGCGAGGGTGCCGCGCCACCGGCGGGCCATCGGATCGGCCGACGCGACGGCGCGGGCCAGCGCCCGGCGGTTCCACTCCATCGCGTCGTCGCCGGACTCCACGATGCCGAGCATGTGAGCCGCGTCGACGGCGTAGAAGTCCAGCGACTCCGGCGCGGCGAGCTCCCAGGCGTCGAGGAAGAACGGCTTGGCGCCGTCCCGGTCACCCGAGGAATTCTCCACGCGACCGCGTTCGAGAAGCCAGCGCACGCGAGCGACTTCGCCGGAAGTCGCGAGTCGCGGTTCCAGCTCGGCGAGCGTCGCGCGCGCGTCGTCGAACTCGCGCTGCAGTCCCTGCGTGCGCGCGATCTGCGTGACGAGCTGGGCGCGCCACGAGTCGTCGGCTTCGGCGGGCGGATCGGCGAGGAGCGCGCGGAACGTCGCCTCGGTGCCGGCAGGATCCGAGTAGTTCCAGAGCTCGTCGAACAGCACCGTCATCAGCAGCACCCCGATCAGCATGGCGTTTCCCGGGCCGTCAGCGTTCGAGCGATTCGAGCTTCGCGGCGGCGTTGCGGTTGCGCGGGTCCAGCTCCAGCGCCTTCTTGTAGTAGATCCGCGCCTGATCCGGATCGCCCGCGGCGAGCGTGGCTTCACCGAGACTGTCCCAGACGTTGCCGGACTCGGGGAACAGCTCGGCGTTCTTCGTGAGTGCACGAATCGCGCCGTCGGTGTCCCCGCTCTCCAGCAACGTGTACGCGAAGTCGTTCAGCGCCGGCTCGCGAAAGTCGTAGCAACCCTGCAGCAGGAACTTGGCCTTCAACCCGTCGTACGTCGCAAGCGCTTCGTCCACACCGCCCTCCGCGTACGCTTCCGTCAGTTCGTCCACGAGCGACGTGGGGCGCGGGCGCCCGCGGTGACAGGTGACGCAACCGAACTCCACCGGCGTCTTGCTCTCGTCCTCGCGCGGCAGCTCGGCGAGAGCCTGCTCGATGTCCGCGGCCATCCGCATCATGGATCGCGTGGTGACCTTCTCGGGCTTCGAGTCCGAGACGAAATCGAACTCGGCGAGCGACTGCCCCTCCTCACCGACGTGGCAGTACGAGCAGCGCACACCGAGCGCCTGCGTGAACTCGCGCATGATGGGACGGAGCTCCTGACCGGTCATGCCCTCGAGGACCTGCAGGTTCTCGGGCTTCTCGGGCCAGGAAAATCGCTGGGCGCGGGCCGGCGAAGCAACGGCCAGCACCACCAGCGCGAAGAGCGCGGCGGTTCGTTTCACGGGAGTCCTCCTCGGGTCAGCCGGCGATCCGGATCCGAGCGTCGACGATACGGCACCGGGCCGCATCGGGCGAGAGGAGGAAAGGGTTCAGGTCGATTTCCCAGAATTCCGGGAAATCCGTCACGAGCGCGGACAGCCGAATCAGGGCATCGCGGACCACGGGCAGCGCCACCGGCGCCTCCCCGCGGACGCCTTCGAGCAGGGGATAACCCCGGATGCCCTCGACCATCTCCCGCGCGTCGACGTCCGTGATCGGGTGAACCCGGAGCGTGACGTCCTTCAGGACCTCCACGTACTTGCCGCCCATCCCGAACATCAACACGGGACCGATGACCGGATCCGTGCTCATCCCGAGGATGACCTCCCGGCCCGCGTCGCTCATCCGCTGGACGAGGAATCCCTCCGTCTCCGGATCGTGTCCGAGCTGCTTCACCGCGCGGCTCATGCGGCCGAACGCCCCCTCGAGCTCCAGCGTGTTCCTGAGATTCAATGCCACGCCGCCCACGTCCGACTTGTGGACGATGTTGCGCCCGGCGACCTTCAGCGCCACCGGGAAGCCGAGCTCGTCCGCCGCGGCCGCCGCTTCGTCCGCGGTGCGCACACAGCGCCACTCCGCGAGCGGGAAGCCGTACGCCTGGAGGATGCGGTAGGCCGCATCGGAATCCAGGTACTGCCCGGGTCGCCCGGCCTCCGCCACGATGCGCCGCGCCGCTTCGCGATCCGCGTTCACCTCGGGGATCTTGCCACCGTCGTGAGCGCGCCAGGCCGCATGGTTCGCCATCTCGGCCGCGGCGTAGGCCGCGGACTCGGGGTACCGGTAGATCGGCGGCGCGTCCGGAATCTCTCGCGGGATGCGCCCGTAGTACTGCTCCTCCGCCATCAGCACCATGAGGACGGGCTTCTCGGAGCCCTTCTTCGTCTCCGTGACCGCCGCCACGACGTCCATGGGATCCACCATGATCGGCGGCACGAACGCGACGATCACGAGATCGACGGACTCGGACTCGAGCAGGATCTTGAGGCACGCGCGGAAGTTGCCCGTGTCGGCGGAGGCGATCATGTCGATCGGGTTCGACACGCTCGCCTCGGCCGGAAGCCGCTCCGCGAGCTTTTCGCGCGTGGGCTCGTCCATGTCCGCGAGCTGCATGCCGTAGCCGATCAGCGCATCGGTCGCCATGATCGCGGGGCCGCCCGCGTTCGTGAGGACGGCGACCCGGCGTCCGCGCGGCAGCGGACAGCGGGCGAACGCGCTCATCAGGCTCATCATGTCGTCGATCGTGCGCGCCCGGATCACGCCGGTCTGGCGGATCAGCGCGTCGGTCGCGCGATCGAGTCCCGACAGCGCGCCCGTGTGCGACGACGCCGCCTTCGCGCCGGCCTCCGTGCGCCCGGACTTCACCATGAGGATCGGCTTGCGCTTCGTCACGCGCCGCGCGAGATGGGTGAAACGTCGCGGGTCGCCGAAGCTCTCGATGTAGAGTCCCATGAGCTCGGTGTTCGGGTCGTTCTCCCAGTACTCGATCAGGTCGTTGCCGGTCACGTCGGCCTTGTTGCCGATCGACGCGAACTGCGAGAAGCCCACGTTGCGCTTCTGCATCTCCGTCCAGATCGCGATGCCCAGGGCACCGCTCTGCGAGACGAAGCCCACGGGCCCCGCGGCCGGCATGCCCGGCGCGAACGTGGCGTTCAGCGACACCGACGGATCCGCGTTGAACACGCCGAGGCAGTTCGGTCCCACCATGCGCATTCCGTACTGACGGCAGATCGCGAGCAGCTCCTTCTCGCGCGCGGCGCCGTCGCCACCGATCTCGCGGAAGCCGGCCGAGATCACCACGAGTCCCTTCACACCGCGCTCGCCGCACTCGCGCGCGACGTCCAGCACCGCGAGCGCCGGCACCACCACGACCGCGAGATCCACCGGGTCGGGGACGTCGGTGATCGAGGGATAGGCCTTGATCGAGTGGATGTAGTCGGCCTTCGGGTTGACGGGGAACAGCTTGCCCTTGAAATCTCCGCTGATCAGGTTGTGCACGATCTCGCGACCGATCGAGCCGCGCTTCGTGGACGCGCCGATGACCGCGATGGAGCGCGGGCGGAAGATGCCGGCGAGGGTGGAGGCGTCCGGCTTCGCCGGCGGCGCGGGCGGGCGCTTGGTCTCGACCAGGGTCTCAGGATTCACGGGCACCCTCCGCGTGACGACGGGCGTGGTAGCTGCTCCGGACCAGCGGACCGGACTCGACGAATCTGAATCCGAGAGCCAGGCCTTCCTCGCGCAGCTCGTCGAACTCGGCCGGCGTGTAGTACTTCTCCACGCCGAGATGCTTCCGCGACGGGGACAGGTACTGCCCCATCGTGACGATGTCGCAGTCGACGGCCCGCAGGTCCTCGAGCGTGCGCCGCACTTCCGCGCGCGTCTCGCCGAGACCGAGCATGAGACCGGACTTCGTGTACATCGCGCGCTTCGCCTTGTCGCCCGCGGCGATCTCGAGCAGACGAAGCGACTGCCGGTAGTCCGCGTCCGGCCGCACCTTCGGGTACAGCCGTTGCACGGTCTCCGTGTTGTGATTGAGGACGTGCGGCTCCGCGTCGAGCACGGTGCGGAGCGCATCCCAGTTTCCGCAGAAGTCCGGGATGAGGACCTCGATCCGGCAATCGGGATTGCGCTCCCGGGCCTCGCGAATGGTCTCCGCGAAGTGGGACGCGCCGCCGTCCGCGAGGTCGTCGCGGTTCACGCTCGTGATGACCGCGTGGGCGAGTTCCAGGTGCGCGATCGCGTTCGCGACGTTGCGCGGTTCGGCCGGATCGAGCGGCAGCCCTTCCTTCGCGCGTGAGATCGCGCAGAAGGTGCAGTGCCGCGTACACGTGTCGCCGAAGATCATGAACGTGGCGGTCCGATCGGACCAGCACTCGTAGATGTTCGGGCAGCGCGCTTCCTGGCAGACGGTGTGCAGGTTCAGTCCATCCACCATCTTGCGCACGTTCTTGAAGTTCTCGCCGGTGTCGAGCTGGATCTTCAGCCACTCCGGACGACGCGGCTCCGACTCGCGGTGGCCGCGAGAGCGCGGCGTGGTGCCGATCTCGGGTTGCCCGAAGATGGGGAACGGGTTGCGCGCGGGCTTCGGAAACGTCGGCGCGACCTTCTCGGCCGCGAGCCCCTTCACGACGTAGGGCTCGCGCGCCGGGCTCGCCGGTTCGCCGACGTCGCCGCGGCCGGCCGTCGAGCCGTTCCCCGCCCCGTTTCCGTTCGCGGAGGAAGTCCCGGCCGAAGGCTCCGTCATCGAGCGAGTTCGCGCTCCAGCAGGTCCAGGGCTCGCCGGTTTCCGTTCCATCTCAGTCGTTGCCTCGCGGTTTCGGGATCGGTCCAAAGGTACTCGTCGTGCTCGGTCGGGGAGAGGGTGATCGCGGCTTTCGGGTCGATTCTCGCCGCGAACGCGTGCTCCCGGTTGATCCAGGGGTGCGGACCCCGTTCTCCGAGGTACTCGGGCTCGATCCGGAAGTCCCGGACATACCCGAGATCGGCCGGTTCGGCGGCGAGAGCGAGCCCCGTCTCCTCCCGGACCTCCCGGGCGGCGGCCGTGGCCGGCGCCTCTCCCGGCTCCAGGAGCCCGGTGACCGGCTGCCAGAAATCGCCTTCGGCCGGGACCCGGTGCAGGAGGAGGACCTCCCGCCCGTCCGGGCCCTCCCGCCAGAGCCAGACCTGGGCGCTGCGGCTGGAGATCTCCCGCTCCGCGATCTCGCGTTCGAACACGTCGGCGAAATGTCGCACCAGCCGGTCCTCGACGGCCGGCAGCGGGATCTCCTCGCCGGCGAGCCGGGAAAGATTCGCGACCCCCCGGTCCGTGATGCCGCAGGGGACGATCGTCTCGAAGAACGAGAGGTCCGTGGCGACGTTCAGCGCGAAGCCGTGCGTGGTCACCCAGCGCGAGATCCGCACGCCGATCGCCGCGACCTTGAGATCGCCGACCCAGACGCCCGTGAGTCCCGCGATGCGGCCGGACGCCACCCCGAAGTCGGCGAGCGTGCGGATCAGCACCTCCTCGAGATCGCGGACGTACCGTCGAACGTCGCGGCGGTCGGGATGCAGGTTCACGATCGGGTAGCCGACGATCTGACCGGGGCCGTGAAACGTCACGTCGCCGCCGCGACCCGCGGGGAAGCACGCGATCCCGCGTCGCGCGAGCTCGTCCGGCGACGCGACGACGTTGCCGTCTCCCGTGTTGCGGCCGAGCGTGATGACGGGGGAATGTTGCAGCAGGAGGAAGCGCTCGGGCGCCTCTCCCGCCGTCACGAGCCGCCGTAGCTCCTCCTGGAGGTCGAGACCGTCTTCGTACTCGACGATCCCGAGGCGAGTGACCTCCAGGAGGCGCGCCACGGCGCGGCCTACAGCGACGACTCGTCGATCGCCAGGAGACTCTGCTTGAGCTCGCCCATGAACTCCTCGGCCACCGAGCCGTCGATGAGGCGGTGGTCGAAGGAGAGCGAGATGTAGCACATCTCCCGGATGGCGATCGCGTCGTTCACCACGACGGGCCGCTTCTCGATCGCGCCGAGGCCGAGGATCGCGACCTGCGGCTGGTTGATGATCGGAGCGCCGAACAGGCCGCCGTAGATGCCGGGGTTCGTGATCGTGAACGTGCCGCCGGTGACCTCGTCCGGCGAGAGCTTCTTGGAGCGCGCGCGTGCCGCGAGGTCGGCGATCGACTTGCCGAGCCCGCCGAGGTTCATGTCGCCCGCGCTCTTGATCACCGGCACGATGAGTCCCCAGTCCAGCGAGACGGCGATGCCGAGGTTGATCGAGCCGTGGTAGATCACGTCCGAGCCGGACATCGACGCGTTCACGATCGGCACGGCCTTCAGCGCGTCGCACGCGGCCTTCGCGAAGAACGTCGTGAACGAGAGCTTCACGCCGTTGCGCTTGAGATACTCCTCGCCGTGCGACTTGCGCAGCTTCGCGAGGTGCGAGACGTCGACTTCCCAGAACGTCTGCACGTGCGCGCTGGTGCGACGCGACTCCACCATGTGCTCCGCGATCTTGAGGCGCATGATCGAGAGCGGCTCCACCCGGTCGCCGGCCTTCGGCGTGATGACGGGAGCGTGCGGCGCAGCGGCGGGGGCCGCAGCCGCGGGCTTCGCCGCCGCCGGGGCGGCCGCCGGAGAGGCGGCCGGGCTCTCCATCCGGTCGAGGTACGACTCCACGTCGGCCTTCGTCACGCGCCCGGAGATGCCGGTGCCCTCGACCTGCGTGAGGTCGATGCCGTGCTCGGCCGCGATCTTTCGCACGAGCGGGGAGGAGCGAACCTTCAGCCGCTCTTCCATCGTGGCGACTCCGCCGCCGCTCGGGGCCGTCGCCGGCTGGCGCGGGGCCGGGGCCGGGGCCGGGGCCGGGGCCGACGGAGCCGGCTCCGCCTTCGCCGCGGGGGCGGGGGCCGGAGTCGGCGCGGGCGCCGGCTTCTCCGGCTTGGCTTCGGCCTTCGGCGCGGGCGCGGCGGCAACGGCCGAGCCCGCGTCGCCGATGCGCGCCACCACGGTGTTCACCTCGACGGTGTTGCCTTCGGTCACGAGGATCTCGGACAGCACGCCGTCGGCCGGCGACGGAATCTCGGCGTCGACCTTGTCCGTGGAGATCTCGAACAGCGGTTCATCCTTCTCGACCGTGTCGCCCGGCTGCTTCAGCCACTTGACGATGGTGCCTTCGGCAATGCTCTCGCCCATCTGGGGCATGATCACGTCCATCGGATCCTCCTAGTAACCGGCGAGATACCGGGCAGCGTCGATCAGGTCTTCCGGCCCCGGGAGGAACGCGGCCTCCAGGGGTGGAGCGTAGGGCACCGGAGTGTCCGGAGCCGTCACTCGGAGCACGGGACCGTCCAGCCACTCGAAGCACTCCTCCGCGAGGATCGCGGAGATCTCCGCCCCGATGCCGCCGGTGCGGGTCGCTTCGTGGTACACGATCACCTTGCTCGTCTTCTTCGCCGTCGCGTGGAGCGCTTCGCGATCCAGCGGCAGCAGCGTGCGGAGGTCGATCACCTCCACGGACAGTCCTTCGTGGTCGAGCCGGTCGGCCGCTTCGAGCGCGTGGTGCACGCACGCGCCGAACGTGACGACGGTGAGATCCTCGCCCTCGCGCGCCGTCGCGGCCTTCCCGATCGGCACGACCCAGTCCTCGTCGGGCAGGTCTTCCTTGATGCGCCGGTACAGGAACTTGTGCTCGAAGAACAACACCGGATCCGGGTCGCGGATCGCCGCCTTCATCAGTCCCTTGGCGTCGCGCGCGGTGGCCGGCTCCACGATCTTGAGGCCCGGCGTGGAGAGGTAGTGGCTCTCCACGTTCTGCGAGTGGTACGGACCGCCGTGCACCCCGCCGCCGCACGGTCCGCGCACGACGATCGGCACGCCGACGTTCTGCCGGTAGCGCAGCTTCGCCGCCATGTTGACGACCTGGTTGAACGCGTTCGACAGGAAATCGATGAACTGCATCTCCGCGATCGGCCGCAGCCCGTTCATCGCGGCGCCGACCGACATTCCCACGATCCCGGACTCCGAGATCGGGGTGTCGATCACGCGCTGGGGGCCGAACTCCTCGAGGAAGCCGGCCGTCGCGCGGAACGCGCCGCCGTACGTTCCGACGTCCTCGCCGATCACGAGCACGGAGTCGTCGCGTCGCATCTCCTCGGCCATCGCCTCGCGGATCGCCTCGATGTAGGTCGTTCCGGCGGCCATCAGGCGCTCCCTCCCCGCGGGTCGCGGACGTCGTGGCGATCGCCGCCGGGGAGACCCCGGCCGAGGCGCGTGGCTCCGGCCGGCCCCCAGGCCGGCCCGGGCAGCGGACCGGGACCGCCGTCGTCCGCGTACACGCGACCGAAGGCGAACCGCGGATCCGGCGTGGGCGACGCCACCGCGAACTCCGCGTCGGCGTCGATCTCCGCCTTCAGCTCGGCCACGCGCCGGTCGCGCTCGGCCCGCGTGAGGATTCCTTCCTCCTCCAGCACGCGATCGTACAGCACGAGCGGGTCGCGCCGCCGCCATTCCTCGAACAGCGCGGGCGGAACGTACTTCGCGTCGTCGTGCTCGGCGTGTCCCTTCATGCGGAACGTCTTCATCTCGAGCATCACGGGACCGCCGCCGTCGCGCACCCGCGCGGCCGCGCGTCGCATGGCGTCGTACACCGCGAGCACGTCGTTGCCGTCGACGACCTCGGCCGGGAGTCCGTATCCGTCGGCCTTCGCCACGAGATCCTCCGGCCGCGTCTGCATGCGGGTCGGCGTGGAGTACGCGTACCCGTTGTTCTCCACCACGAGCACCAGCGGCAGGTCGAGCACCGCCGCGAGGTTCAGTCCCTCGTGGAAATCCCCGGTCGACGTGCCGCCGTCGCCGATCCAAGTGACGCACACGGCGTTCTCGCCGCGCTTCTTCGTGGCGAGCGCGATGCCGGCCATGACCGGGATCACCGCTCCGAGGTGCGAGATCGGGGCGACGATCCGCTTCTCCGGATTGCCGAAGTGCGTATTGCCGTCACGACCGCCGGTCGGGCTCGTGGCACGCGCGCAGTACTGCGTGAACGCCTCGCGCGGACGCACGCCGCGCACGAGCATCACGCCGAGATTGCGGATCAGCGGGCCGACCCAGTCCTGCGGCTCCAGCGCGTAGGCCGTGCCGACGGAGATTCCTTCCTGGCCGAGCGACGTGTACAGGCCGCCCACGACCTTGCCGGTCCGGTACAGCAGACCGAGGCGCTCCTCCACCATGCGGTTCTTCTGCAGCCACTGCCAGATGTCGAGCTTCTGCTCGGCGGTCAGGCGCGCGGCCTCCGCTCCCGGCTCGCCGCCGACGCTGCGCTGTGGCGTCAACGATCCGGATGCGAACGCACGCTTGCTGGGACGTTTCGAGGACACCGACGACTCCACGATCAGATGTGCACCGCGTTGCCGTGGACGCCGTGCGCGGCCTCCAGCATCGCTTCCGACAGGGTGGGATGCGCGTGCATCAGCCGCGCGATCTCTTCCGTGGTGCATTCCGTCTGCAGCGCGAGCCCGGCCTCGGCGATCAGCTCCGTCGCCTTGGGGCCGATGATGTGCACGCCGAGCACCTGGTCGTACTTCTTCTCGGAGACGATCTTCACGAAGCCGTCCGTCGCCTCGAGGATGCGCGCCTTCCCGCTCGCCGAGAACGGGAACTTGCCCACGACGACGTCGTAGCCCGCGTCCCTCGCGGCCTTCTCGCTCAGGCCCACCGAGGCGACCTCGGGATCGGAGTACGTGCAGCTCGGCGTGGTGAGGTAGTTCACCGGACGCGTCTCCGCGCCGGCCATGTGCTCGGCCGCCACGATCGCCTCGGCCGACGCGACGTGCGCGAGCTGGGCGGTGGGGATCACGTCGCCGATCGCCCAGATGCCGGGCACGTTCGTGCGATACGCATCGTCCACCGGAACGAAGCCGCGGTCGTCGATCTTGACGCCGGCCTCGCGCGCGCCGAGCCCTTCCAGGTAGGGCGCACGACCCACCGCGACGAGCAGCATCGCCGCCTCGAGCTGCGACTCCTCGCCCTTCTTGCTCTGGACCGTGCACCGCACGCCGTTCGCCGTCGTCTCGACCTTGCCCATGCGCGTGTCCGGCAGGCACTCGATGCCGCGCTTGCGGAACGCCTTCTCGAATTCCTTGGACACTTCCTCGTCTTCGATCGGAAGGAAGCGGGGCAGGAGCTCCACCACCGTGACCTTCGAGCCGAGGCGCGAGAACACCGAAGCGAACTCCACGCCGACCGCGCCGGCGCCGAGCACGATCAGGCTTTCCGGCAGCTGCTCGAGCTCGAGGATCTCGTCCGAGGTGACCACGTGCTTTCCGTCCACGTTCACGCCGGGAATCCGGCGGGGGACGGAGCCGGTCGCGATGAGGATGTTCTTGGTGCGGATGTTCGTCGTGCCGCCCTCACCCTTCACCGAAACTTGGCCCGGGCCCTCGATCCGTCCGAGGCCGGACACCACCTCGATCTTGTTCTTCTTCATCAGGTAGTTCACGCCGGCGGCGGACTTGTCGACGATCACGCCCTTGCGCTTCATCACGCCCGGGAAATCCACGCGCACGTTGTCCGCGAGGATCCCGTGCTTCTTGGACTCGCGCATTTCCTGCACCAGGTCGGCCGAGTGCAGGAGTGCCTTCGTGGGGATGCAGCCGCGCAGCAGACACGTCCCGCCGAGTCGGCGGTCCTTCTCGACGATCGCGACGTTCAGGCCGAGCTGAGCCGCCCGGACCGCCCCGACGTACCCGCCGGGGCCGCTCCCGATGACGACGAGATCCTTCGTCAGGTCTGCCACGTTCCGCTCCTTCCCTGAGGGATGGCTCGGGCCGGCGGTGCGAACGATCGGTAACTCGCGCCGGCGCCGAAGTTTGCCTGAGGTGGGCGGAGTCTACCGCGGCGCTAACGGACGGGAAAGCCCGCGGATCGGCCGACGCGAACGAACGGTCGTTCACTTTGGCCTCGAGGGGCTTTCAGGGTACGAGGACGCGGATCGGTGTCGTCCAGAGCCGTTCGTCGTCCTCGGAGCGCCCGGTCAGCCAGACCGCCGTGCTCTCGTCGAACGGGCCGACGGTGAGCTCGATCTCCATTTGGGGTCCGCCGGCCGCGAACTTCCGGTACACCTTGCCGCCGAGCCGGACCTGCACCTCCCGGAGATTCCCCGGCGCCGCGATCGTGGCCCGCAACCGCGCGCTCGTGCCGGCGCGAAGCTCGAGGGTTTCGCCGAAGGTGCGATCGTCGAGCGTGGCCTCCACGTAGAAGCGCGGTCCGGAAGTCGCGTAGCAGCGCCCGTTCGCGATCGCGTCGAGGATCGACGCCTCGGTCGGCTGCTCCGCCCACACGGCGGTCAACCCGCCGGGCCACGGCGCGTCGCGAATCTCCGGCGGCCACGGGTTTCCCGGCGTGGAGAGGTGCGTGTCCGAGAACGCCACGATGCCGAGCGGCAGTCCGCGCCGGATCGATTCCAGCGCGCTGCGCCCCGGATCCGGATCGGACGTCTCGCGGAAGTCCGACTCGTCGTTCGATCCGTGTCCCGAGTAGATCTCGATCGCGCGATCGAAACCGGGCACGTAGCCCTCCCACACGATGGGCGGTGTGAGGCGTGAGCCCGTCGGGTGCGCGAGCACCGAGACGGCGCCGGTGCCCGCGAGCTCGCGCGCGAGCGCGGCCGGCGTGGGAGCGTGCTGGAAGGAGACGTAGCGCGGCTCGTCGCCGGGGAAGAGCACCACGCGATGTCCCCACTCGCGCGAGGACCATTCCCAGCCGAGCAGCACCGCGAATCCCGGACGCCGGAACTCCTCGGCCACGGTGCGCACGGAGTCCCACCCGCTCGGCACCGTGTCGAATCCCACGTCCAGGTACTGCTGCAGGTCGTGCTCCGACACGCAGGTGAAGTCGAGGCGGGCGACGTCGCGCGCGTACGCCAGATAGGTGGTGGGCGGATTCGTTCCGTCGCCGAGGTCGGTGTGCCCGTGTGCGTCGCCCCAGTACAGCCGCCGCGCTGGCTCGCCGGCCCGCACTCGCAGCTCCTCCTCGGTGCGGGCCACGAACACCGGTCCCGCGATCGCGGTCTCGCCGTGATCGCTCCGCACCGTCACCCGCTGGAATCCGGGAGTCCGGAACACGATGTCCCGCGCGAAGGCGCCCTGGTGCGGCGCGAACGGCCCGAACGACACGAGAGCGCCGTCGGTGGACTCGATCTCCAGCGTGCCCCGCCACTCGAGGTCCGGCGTGCCGAGGTCCGTGAGCGGCGCCACCGTGAGCTTCACCGGCTCGCCGGCCAGCGCGACGGAGGGCACGACCGCGTGAAGACCCGCCCGACCGCGCGAGATCACGTCGGCGGTGGGTTTCGTGGAATCGGCCGCCCCGGCGCGCCCGGTGCCCGGCGTGGCTTGCCGCTCGCACCCCGAGCCCGCGATCAGAGTCAGCAACGCCGCCAGGGAAGCCGCGGAAGACGTCGCCCGACGAACCGCCCGACCGGGCGCGGTCCGGGCCGCGGGCCGCGTGGCCGCGTCGTCTGGATGCGCCCGAGCCCCGTCCACGCCCCGCACGCGACCTCCATCGCAAGGTCTCCGAACCCCACCCGGAGCACCGACCTCAACTTACCCCATTGTGGTGCGAAAAGTGTGTCTGGGCTCCGAGTGGAAGATCCCATGTCCGGGTCGGTGCGGATCGGATCCTGGTCGAGGCAGGAGATGACCAGAATTGCTTGGACCGCGGGCGTGATCCGGCGCAGACACACTTTCCGAACCACCAAGGACAGAACTCGGGGAGCCCTCCCTCTCGCCGACCCCTCCGCGATTCGACTCGAGCTCAGGCTCCCCGATTCTGTCCTCGCGGGTCGGTCCGGATCCTCTCCGGCGGGAACCGAGGTCATGTCCGGTCCGACTCGCTGACCGTCACTAGAGCAACCCGTGGGCCAGTTCTCGAAAAATTCGCACAAGATGTTTTGTTTCAATGACTTGAAGGGACCGAGCCGGATTCCGGGACCTGCCGTGGCCGTGTCGAAGGGACTCTTCCGGCGCGCAGGGGCGAGGCGACGGGACACGCCGATCGGGCTCGTCCGTGGGGGAGCACCCTGGAGAACGCGAAAGCGCCCGGACCGCAGGGGCCCGGGCGCTTCGAGTTGCGGATTCCAGGCGGGCGGCTACTCGGCCGGCCACTCGCCGCCGAGGCCCTTGCCGTCGATCTCCGAGCGGGCGAGGTCGAAGGGGAACTCGTGGCCGCGGGAGCTGTCGAGGACCTTGCGGTAGTTGTCGCGGGCGACGTCGAGCTGCTTCTCCTGGCGGGCTCGCCACCCGAGGAAGAAGTACATGTCGTTCTGGTACCCGTCGATCGACGACACCGCGGTGCGGTAGTCCTTGTCGGCGATCGCGCCCGCGAGGAACTCGGCCGACTTCACGGCGCCCTTGCCGGCGCCCGACACGCGCGAACCCATGTCAGAGGGCAGACGTTCCCACGTGCGCTCCGCGAGCTCGGTCATGCCGAGAGACGCGAGCGCCATGCCCTCCCAGAGCCGCGCGGCGGCGTACTCGTTCGGGTCGTCGGCGCCGACGCCGTCGAGCGCGGCGATCGCGCCGCGGACGTCGCCCTGCGCGAGGAGGACGCGAGCCTCCCAGTTCGCCACGGTGCCCGCTCCGAAGCCGCTCGCCTCGTAGGAGGCGGAGGCGTCGAGTCCGCGGAACGTCGCGAGCGCCTCGTCGAGCCGGCCCTCCTCGAACGCGAGGATGCCGGTCCAGAGCTGCACGTTGCGGCGCGCATCGGCGTCCGCCGCGAAGTCCGTCATCGCATTCTCGATCAGTGCGTGCGCGCCGCGGAAATCGCCCTGTGTCAACGCGCGACGGACCGAGGCGAGACGCGCGGACAGGTCGTCCTTCGGGGCGCCGGACGCCGGCGAGACCGTGTTCGTCACGCGGATCGTCGGCTCGGTCTCGACCGGCTCGGACCGTGCCGGCTCCGGCAACGCCTGCGTGTCGGTCACCGCGACTTCCGGGTTCGACGGGGACGTCGGTTCCGCCTGAGCGGATGCGGACTCGCTCCCGGCCGCGGGGGCAGCCGCGATCGTCTCGGCGGTCCGGTTCGTGCGCGCCGCCCGACCCACCTTCGCGCGCTGCTTGCGGAGCGCATCCTTCGCGGGCTGGTAGTCGGGATCGAGGGCGAGCGATTTCTCGAGGAACGGAATCGCGTCATCCGTGTCCTCGTTCGCGACCCCCGCGAAGTACCAGGCCTTCGCATCCTTCGGACGCTTCTTCGCGATGCCGGCGTAGAGCTGCGCGGCCTCGGCGGAACGCTTCGCCGAGCGCATCCACTCCAGTCGCGTCATCTGCGCCGACGCGTCTTCAGGCTTCGCTTCGAGGTACGCTCCGACCTCGTCGATCGCGGGTTCGAGTCGTCCGGTCGCGGCGAGTGCCTTCGCGAGATCGAATCGGATCTCCGCGTCGTCGGCGTGGGCGCGCGCGTACTGCGTGAGCGACTGCACTGCCGCTTCGCTGTTGCCCGCGGCGAGCTCCGCCACGCCGAGCAGGCGCAGCGCGGGATCGTGCGTCGGGTCGATCTCTCGCGCGGTCTTCGCGGTGGCGACCGCGGCGGCCGCGTCCTTCGCGGCGAGCTGGACGCGCCCCATGTCCACGCGGATCTTGACGTTCGCGCCGTCGAGCTCGATGGCCTTCGTGAGGGACGCGAGTGCCGCGTCGTGCTTGCCCAGAGCCGACTCCGCGAGACCGAGACCGTGGTGCGCGCGGACGTCGTTCGGGTCCTTCGCCAGGATCTCACGCAGGATCGGCACCGCCTGCTCCGGATGTCCGGCGCCCAGTGCGGCCCACGCCTCTTCGGACGGGGTCTTCGGCGTATTCGCCGCCGGCCCGTTCGCGGGCGCGCTCGCGGTCGTCTCCGCCCGGAACGGCACCTTGCCGCCGGCGAGTACGTACACTCCCGCCACGATCGGCAACGCGATGGCCACGGCAACGGGCGCGAGCCACGCGTTGCGACGCTTGCGCGGCGTGGCTTCCGGCTCCGCGGACTCGGCATACTCGTCTTCCGCCGGCATCTGCAGCGCGAAGTCGTCGGCGCCCATCGGCGTGCCGTCCTCCGGGAACGCGGAGGCGGGGAGGTCGGCGGGCACCCCGGAGGCGACCGCTTCCGGCACCCACTCCGTCGCGTCCGTCGGCGTCAGGAACTCGTCGATGGCCGCGGCACCGGCGACCTCGCCGCCGTGCGCGTTGCGCGTCGACGTCTCGAACTCCGAGTCCTCGGGCCATGGCTCCGCCTCGCGGGCGACCGGCGTTTCCGCGGGCGCAGGCGGCTCGTACAGGTGGCTGGCCGTCGTCGCGGCGATCTCGGTCTCCGGCGCCTCCTCGGCCTCCATCTCGTCGTTCGGATCCTGGAAGTCGATGCGCGGCACCGCGAACGTGCCGGACGGCGGTCGCTTCGCGACCGGCTCGAGCGACACGGGATCGAAGCGGGGGAGGAGGAGGTCCTCTTCCTCGGCCTCGTTCGCGGTCTCGTCGGCCTCGTTCATCGCGAACTTCGCGGCGGCCGCCGCGGGATCGATCGCGGCCGCGAGCTCCGGATCCGACACGAGCTCGTCGTTCTCGAACGTCGCGCCGGACAGGATCGTGAGCGGCTCGTTCTCATCGAGCAACGGGTCCGGTTCGAACGAACCGGGCTCTTCGAACAGCGGCGTCTCGGGGGCGAGCGTGTCGTCGTCGACGATCACCGGCTCTTCCGCGAGTCCGAACGGATCCTGCTCCTCCAGCTCGGCTTCGGTCGGCGCCGCGTCCACGTGCGTGTACGCGATCTCGGAGAGCTCGACCCATTCCTGGCGTCCGACCTCGCAGATGCGTGCGGTCTCCAGGATCGCGCCGGCCGCGATGCCCTCCAGAATGTGGATCATCGTCATGGGGCCGAGGACTTTTCCGTCCGGGCTCTCCACGTAGAACAGCTTGTCGTCCATGGTCGCTCGATCCATCCCGTCGTCGTGAGACTCGGTCGGCAAACCCCACGGAGGGAGCGGGGCGCCGGGTCTTCGCTAGCCGTAGGATCGGGCGGGAGACGCGAGATCTTGACCGTTTCGCGGCCTCAGGGACCGGATTCGGGGGTGCGGATTTCCGACGGAAGGTCTCCGAGGCGGAAGCGGTCGGTCTCGACCCGATGGATCGTGTCGCCGAAGCCGGAGAGGTCGACGAGGAAGCCGAAAATGGCCCCTGCGAGCCCTTCTCCCTCGGGCACTTCTTCCCCGGGCTCGGGGTCCGGCCGGTCGCCCTCGCGGATCCGGCCGCGAATCCAGCCGTCGATCTCCCGGAACTCCTCCAGAGTGATCGGCTGGATCGCGACCTCGACGATCGCGAAATACCGGTGGCGCGGCTCGAGATCCCAGCGCGGGTAGATCTCGATCGTGCGGGGGAAGAGCTCGTCCAGAAGCTCCGACAGGCGGTCGAAACCCTCCTCGCGCAGCCGCGGGCCCGGGTGGATCAGGAGGAATCTCCGATCGCCGGGGTCCCAGGTGATCCGCCAGGTCTCCACCCGGGCGTCGATCTGCTTGTCGAACCAGGACCGTCGGTCCCGCCAGACCTCTATCTTGAGCCGGACGGTGATCGGGAGGCCGTTCTCCACGGAGCGGCGGGTCTCGGGATCCAGCACTTCGGCGAGCCCCAGATCTCCGACGACCGTCCCCCGTTCGATCCGCAGATGATCGAGGGTGAGCTCCGCCGCCGCGGCCGGGGAATGCCCGAGCAGCCCGGCGACGAGCGTCGCGACGCCGCCGAGCAGGCCGCGGGCCGACGCCCATCGTCGCGGGAGGATCCGGGGTTTCGCGAGAAGACCGTACACGCGGCGCAGCATACAACGGGCGGGCGTACCCCGCGCGCGGCCACGGCAGGCCCTGGACTGGCGCGGGCGACCTCTTCATACTGGATCCGTCGATCGGAGGAGCCGGCCCTGAGCCCGTTCTCGACCGCCGGAGCGAGCGTCCTTGCAGAATCTTCACGTTTCCTTCACGACGTCGGCCGGGACCCGGCGACACGATGCATCCGTTGCGGTGCGTGCGCGCCGAGGGTCGACGGGACCCCGCGCCACGGCCGGATCGGCCCCGCCGCCCGGAGGAACCATGAACAAGGAGACCATCCTCGTCGTCGAGGATGAGCCGGACATCGCGGAGATCATCGAGTACAACCTCGCCCGCGAGGGGTACCGGGTTCGTGTGATCGACGACGGAGAGACGGCGCTCGATCGCATCCTTCGCGACTCGCCGGATCTCGTACTGCTGGATCTGATGCTGCCGGGCCTCGACGGTCTCGAGCTGTGTCGCCGTCTGAAGGAGGATCCGGTCACTCGCCCGATTCCCGTCATCATGGTGACGGCGAAGGGCGAGGAGAGCGACGTCGTGCTCGGGCTCGGAATGGGCGCCGACGACTACGTGGCGAAGCCGTTCAGTCCGCGCGAGCTGACGGCGCGGGTGCGCGCGGTGCTGCGTCGCGGCCGCGTCAAATCGGCCGGGGACCCGCGCGAGCGCGTCATCCTCGGAGATGTGGTCGTGGACGCCGGACGCCACGAGGTTCTCGCGGGCGGCGAACCGGTCCGCCTCACGGCGACGGAGTTCCGCCTGCTGCACGTCTTGGCCGGGCATCCGGGCCGGACGTTCACGCGAGATCAGCTTCTCTCGCGCGTGATCGGGGAGAGCGTCGCGGTCACGGACCGGAACATCGACGTGCACGTGCGGATGATCCGGAAGAAGCTCGGCCCGCGCCGCGAGCTCATCGAGACCGTGCGTGGCGTCGGCTATCGCTGCCGCGACGATCTCTAGATCGCGCCGCCCCGGGGAGAACGACCCGTCGATGTTCGGTTCCCGTTTCTTCTGGAAGATCTACACGGGAACGATCGCCGTCATTCTCCTGACGGCCGTCATCATCGGCGTGACCGTCGGTCAGCGGCTGCAGAACGACATTCTCGAGAATCTTCGTCAGCGCCTGAACGAGGGCGCGACTCTCGTGCGCGAACTGCTCGCCGAGGGGATGGCCCCCGACGCGCATCTCGCCGAGATGCTCCCGCGCCTCCGGGAAAGCACGGGGATCCGGTACACCGTCGTGGGAAGCGACGGTACCGTGCTGCTCGACTCCGATCGCGACCCCTCCACGCTCGAGAATCACGCGGATCGTCCGGAACTTCGAGAAGCCGCGGATACGGGGGAAGGTTTCGCGATCCGCTACAGCGACACGCTGCAAAAGCGAATGATGTACGTGGCGCTCGCGGTGCCGCCCGGGTCGGAAGCCGCCTGGGTGCGCGCGTCGGTCCCGCTCGGCGACCTCGAATCGCGGCTCGCCGAGTTCCGGCGCAACGTGGCCCTCGCGGTCGGAACGGCGTCGGTCGTCGCGCTGCTGTTCGGGTTGCTGGTCGCCCGCGCCGTGACGCGACCGCTCGTGGAAATGAGCCAGGCGGCGAGGGGGATCGCTGCCGGCGATCTCGCGCGTCGAATCCACGTGGAATCGCGCGACGAGGTCGGCGGCCTCGCCCGATCGTTCAATCTGATGACGGGGCAACTCCAGGAACGACTCGAGGCGCTGACGGAGGATCGCAACAAGCTCCAGGCCGTTCTCGGTGGCATGGTCGAGGGCGTGGTCGCGGTGGACCCGGAGGAGCGGATCCTCCACCTGAATCGAGCGGCGGCACGCCTGCTGGGGGCGGATGAGCGCACCGCGGTGGGGCGCCCGCTCCGGAGCGTCTCCCGGGTGCGCGAGGTCGCGGACGCGGTGCGCGAGGCGATCGACAGCGGCGTCGATCGGCGGCGCGAGATCCACCTGTCGTCTTTCCCGCAGGAACTCGTGCTCGAGATCCACTCCGCTCCGATCGCCTCCTCCGGAGGCGCGGCGGGCGGCGCGGTGGTCGTGCTGCACGACGTGACGGAGCTCCGGCGATTGGAGGCGGTCCGCCGCGACTTCGTGGCGAACGTCTCTCACGAACTGAAGACTCCGCTCACCGCCGTCCGTGGAATCCTCGAGACGGTCCTCGACGATCCCGCGATGCCGGCCGACACCCGCACCCGGTTTCTCCACAAGGTCGACGAGCACTCGCGGCGTCTCGTGCAGATCGTCACGGACCTTCTCTCCCTCACGCGGGCGGAGTCGCGGCCCGAGGATCTCCCGCGGGAATCGATGGACTTCCGGGTCCCGCTGCGGGAATCCTGCCGCGCGCTCGAGACGGCCGCGCGCGAACGGGGCGTCGCGCTTCGTACCGATGTGCCGGACCAGGAGGTGCGCATTCTCGGCGATCGTCCTTCGCTTCGCCTCGTGACCGACAACCTCGTCGACAACGCCCTGAAGTACACGCCGGCCGGGGGAGAGGTCACCGTCTCGCTCCGCGGGAACGGTCGATTCGCGTGGCTCGAGGTCCGCGACACCGGGATCGGCATCGCGGCGGAGCACCACGACCGTCTGTTCGAGCGCTTCTACCGGGTGGACGCGGCTCGCTCGCGGGAGCTCGGCGGAACGGGTCTCGGCCTGTCGATCGTGAAGCACGTCGTGCAGGCGCACGACGGCGACGTTTCGTTCGAGAGCGCGCCCGGGCACGGCACGACCTTCCGTGTCCGCATCCCGCTCGCTGCGACGGGACCACGCGATCCTCGCGCGACCTTCGCCTCGTCTTCATGATTCATCCCGTCTTCATCGAATCTTGATCCCCGCCGGACACTCTGCGGGCGTTCCGAAGCGGTTTCGGAGCCACATCAGTTCGGGGGATGAGGAATTGACGAAGACGGTTCGCGCGGCAGCTCTCGCCGCGCTGGCGATGTCGCTGCCTGCCCTGGCGACGGCCGGGGAGCTCGAGGCCGGGTGGAGCAACGGTATCCGCTTCAAGAGCGAGGACGGATCGGTCGCGCTGAAGGTCGGCGGTCGAGTGCAGACGGACGTGGTGTTCCAGTCCGCGGATGATCAGCTCGAGGCCGACCTCGGGGATCCGTTCCTGGACGGCAACGAGTTCCGGCGCATCCGCTTCTACTTCGCCGGCGTGATGAACGACGCCATGGAGTTCAAGGCACAGCTCGACTTTGCCGGCGGCCGGGCGAAGGTGAAGGACGTCTGGGTCGGGCTCCGGAATCTGCCCGGCGTGGGCCAGGTCCTGATCGGCCACATGTACGAGCCGCAGGGTCTCGATGCCCTCACGAGCGACAAGTACAACACCTTCGTCGAGAAGAGCCTGCCGACGTTCCTGGTCGCCGAGCGCCGGGCCGGCGTGCGGGCCACGAACGAGTTCGGGAAGGTCTGGGCGTCGGCGATGGTATCGCGCAACTCGGACGACTTCGGTCATGCGCAGAGCGACGAGTCCTACAACGTGATCGGCCGCCTGGCCGTGGCGCCGGTGAACGAGGACGGCGGTCGCCGACTGCTTCATCTCGGGGTCTCCGCGAGCCGTCGGAACAAGCCCGGCGAGGTCGAGTACTCCGCCGACGCCGAGAACCATCTCGCGCCCGACTTCGTGAGCACCGGCGCACTGCCGGCCGACGCCGCGAACGTGATCGGCGTCGAGGGCGCGTTCGGCTACGAGCAGTTCGGGCTCCAGGCCGAGTGGATCCAGAGTCGGATCGAGTCCGCCGGCGCCTCCGACGCGACGGTGGCCGGGTTCTCGGTGCAGGCGTCGGTCTTCCTCACCGGGGAGCACCGGCCGTACGACACGGACGAGGCCGCGTTCGGACGCGTGAAGCCGCGCGAGAACTACGACGGCAAGGGCGCCAAGGGAGCGTGGGAGCTCGCGGCGCGCTTCTCGAGTCTGGATCTCGACGATTCCGGAGCGTCGCTCGCGGGCGGCAAGCTGGACGACATCACGGTCGGTCTGAACTGGTACCTCTCGCCGACGTTCCGCTGGACGGCGAACTGGGTGCACGCCGACCTCGACGGCTCCGGACAGGGGAATGCGGTCCTCTTCCGGTTCGCCTCGGACTTCTAGGGGGGCCGACCGGCGCCCGGGGCAGGATTGCCCCGCGGCGCCGAGATGGCACCAGAGGTCCCGGAGGGGCCCGATCGCGGATCCTCGCAGGTTCTTCACGAAACCTTCACGAACGCGCGGTAAATGAAGAGCGAGCCTCGGCGAAAGCTCCGCGGGGATCCCCGGATGCGGGACTCACCCCGGGGACGAGGCGGACTCTCCGCGGAACCAAGGAGACTACGACTGATGCGAAAGATGATTCTGGGACTCGCCCTGTGCCTCGTCGGCGGATCGATGCTGATCGCGGCCGGGGGCAAGATGAAGGGCAACGTCCGTGTCGACGGCTCGAGCACGGTCTTCCCGATCACGGAAGCGGTCGCCGAGGAGTTCCGGAGCGTGGCCCCGAAGGTCCGTGTCACGGTGGGCATTTCCGGCACGGGTGGCGGCTTCAAGAAGTTCACGGTCGGTGAGACGGACATCAACGATGCGTCCCGTCCGATCAAGGACAAGGAGCAGTCGGTCGCGGCCGAGAACGGGATCGAGTACATCGAGCTCCCCGTGGCGTACGACGGCCTGTCCGTCGTCATCAATCCGGCGAACGACTTCGTGGATCACCTCTCGATCGCCGAGCTCAACGAGCTCTGGAAGCCCGAGAGCCAGGTGAAGACGTGGAAGGACCTGCGTCCCGAGTGGCCGGATCGCGAGATCAAGCTGTACGGCCCCGGCGTGGACTCCGGCACGTTCGACTACTTCACGGAGACGGTGAACGGCAAGTCGCAGGTCTGCCGCTCCGACTTCACCGCGAGCGAGGACGACAACGTGCTCGTGCAGGGGATCGAAGGGGACAAGGATGCGCTCGGCTTCTTCGGTTTCGCGTACTACCTCGAGAACAAGGACCAGCTGAAGGTCGTGCCGATCGACGGCGGGAACGGTCCCGTGGCGCCCAGCGTCACGACGATCAACGACGGCACCTACGCGCCGCTCTCGCGTCCGATCTTCATCTACATCGCGAAGGCGGCGTCGGAGCGACCGGAAGTTCGCGCGTTCGTGGACTTCTACCTCGACAACGCCCCGCAGCTCGTGTCCGAGGTCGGGTACGTGGCGCTGCCGGACGCCGTGTACGACGCCGCGAAGGCGCGGTTCGCCGCGGGCGTCACCGGCACGGTTTACGGTGAAGGCTCGAAGGGCAAGTCCCTCGAGGCCCTGTTCGCTCCCGCGAATCGCACGTGAACGGCCCCGCTCTCGCGGAGAGGGTGACGCCCGCGTCGCTCTTCCGACAGAGCATCGACTGGAAGGAGCTCGCCGTTCGCGGCGGGCTCCTCCTTTGCGCTTCGATCTCCGTCCTCACCACGATCGGCATCGTGGTGGTCCTCGCGACGGAGTCGTTCGGCTTCTTCCGCCACGTCGCCGTGCACGACTTCCTGCTCGGGACGCGGTGGGCGCCGCTGCTCGAGCCGCGATCGTTCGGCGTGCTCCCGCTCGTGTCCGGCACGATGATCGTGGTGGTGGGATCGGCTGTCGTCGCCGTGCCCACCGGCCTCGCGACGGCGATCTACCTGAGCGAGTATGCGTCGCCGCGATTCCGGAGCATCGTGAAGCCGGTGCTCGAGATCCTGGCCGGCATTCCCACCGTGGTGTACGGGTACTTCGCGCTGACCACCATCACGCCCGCACTGCGCGCGATCTTCCCGGCGACCGAGGTCTTCAACGCGGCGAGCGCCGCCATCGTCGTGGGAGTGATGATCCTGCCGATGATCGCCTCGCTCTGCGAGGATGCACTGTCCTCGGTGCCTCGCGCGCAGCGAGAGGCGGGCTTCGCGCTCGGGGCCACGCGCGGCGAGGTCGCGACCCAGATCGTCGTTCCGGCCGCCGCCTCCGGAGTGGTTGCCTCCTTCGTGCTCGCGCTGTCGCGGGCAATCGGCGAGACGATGGCCGTGACGCTGGCCGCCGGCGCGACGCCGAGGTTCTCGCTCAATCTGCTCGAGAGCATCCAGACGATGACCGCCTACATCGTGCAGGTGAGCCTCGGCGACACGCCGGCGCACACCGTGGAGTACCAGACGATCTTCGCGGTCGGCGCGCTCCTGTTCCTGATCACGCTCGGGCTGAACGTGCTGGCGCACCGGTTCCTGCGCGGAATCCACCGGATCGGAGAGTGACGTGAGCCTTCTGGGACACGGATCCGAGGCGCTGCGCGCGCGTCATCGCAAGGCCGCGTTCTTCCGCCTGTTCTGCGCGGCCATGACCGCGTTCGGAATGGTCGTGCTCGTGGTGCTCCTCACGCGGATCTGGCGGGAGGGGCACGCCTGGCTCGACTGGCAGTTCCTCTCCAGCTTTCCGAGCCGCAAGCCGGAACTCGCGGGCATCCTTTCCGCCCTGGCCGGGACGGCCTGGCTCGTGGTGCTCACCGCGCTCGTGTCCGTACCGCTCGGCGTGGGCTCCGCCGTCTACCTGGAGGAGTACGCCCCGAACAATCGCTGGACGCGATTCCTCGAGGTGAACCTCGCGAACCTCGCCGGCGTGCCGTCCATCATCTACGGCATCCTCGGACTCGCGGTCTTCGTCCGCTGGTTCGGCCTGGGTCGCAGCCTGCTGGCGGGATCCCTCACGCTGTCCCTGCTCGTGCTGCCCGTGATCATCGTGGCCTCGCGGGAGGCCATCCGCACGGTGCCGGCCTCGTTCCGGCATGCCGCGTACGCGCTCGGCGCGACACGTCGGCAGGCGGTCGTCCACCACGTGCTGCCGGCGGCGATCCCCGGGATCCTCACCGGCGTGATCCTGGCGCTCTCTCGCGCCATCGGCGAAACGGCGCCTCTGGTCGTCGTGGGCGCATTCGGATACGTCGCGTTCGTTCCCGCCGGAGTCCTGGACGACTTCACGGCGCTTCCGATCCAGATCTACAACTGGACGGCTCGCCCCCAGGAGGAGTTTCATGCACTGGCGGCCGCCGGTATCCTGGTCCTTCTCGCGGTTCTCATGCTGATGAACGCGACGGCGGTCTGGATCCGGCAGCGCGCCCGGAGGAATCGACCTTGGTAGCCGCGCACGATGCGCCGCTCGTTCCGCGGCCACGGCCGGAGATCGAGCGGACGGAAGGAAGGGCAGAGACGGTGGCCGCGACGCCGGTACTGGAAGCGAAGGGCGTTTCGATCGCCTACGGCGAAAAGGTGGCCGTGCGCGAGGTATCGCTCCAGTTCCTCGAGAACCGCATCACGGCGATCATCGGACCGTCCGGCTGCGGCAAGAGCACGCTCCTGCGCGCGTTCAATCGCATGAACGAGCTCATCGGCGACGTGCGCACCAGCGGGAACTTCCTGTACCGCGGCGAGGACATCTACAGCCGCGACGTCGACCCCGTGCAGGTGCGTCGTCGCATCGGGATGGTGTTCCAGAAGCCGAATCCGTTCCCGCGGTCGATCTTCCAGAACGTCGCGTGGGGACCGGCCATCAACGGCCTGGCCCTGAAGTCCGAGCTGCCGGCGCGCGTCGAGGAGGCGCTGCGCATGGCCGCACTGTGGGACGAGGTCAAGGATCGCCTCGACGACAGCGGCTTCTCCCTGTCGGGCGGACAGCAGCAGCGCCTGTGCATCGCGCGAACGCTCGCCATGGAGCCCGACGTGATCCTGCTCGACGAGCCCGCCTCCGCCCTGGATCCCGTGTCCACGGCGGCGATCGAGGATCTCCTGTTCGAGCTGAAGAAGCGGTACACGATCGTGATCGTGACGCACAACATGCAACAGGCGGCCCGCGTGTCCGACTTCACGGCATTCCTGGAGTCCGGAAAACTGGTCGAGTTCGGGGAAACGGACCAGGTGTTCACGCGACCGCGGCAAAAGCGCACCGAGGACTACGTCACCGGTCGTTTCGGATAAAGCCCCGGAAGGGAGCTCATGTTGAAGCACCTGCAGCGGGATCTCGAGGGACTGAAGCGAGAGATCCTCGCGATGGGCAATCTCGCGGAGGACGCGACGGGGCGAGCGCTGGAGGCGCTCCTCTCGAACGACGTCGAATCCGCCGCCGCCGTGATCGACGGCGACTCGGACCTCGATCGCAAGGAGATGGAGGTCGAGGAGGAGTGTCTGAAGATTCTCGCTCTCCACCAGCCGGTGGCGGCGGATCTTCGGTTCATCGTCGCGATTCTCAAGGTCAACAACGACCTGGAACGCATCGGGGACCTCGCCGCGAACATCGCGAAGCGGGCGATCACGCTCGCGTCGTCGCGGACGGTCGACCTGCCGCCCGAGATGCGCACGATGATGGAAAAGGTCCAGCGGATGGTGGTTCGCAGTCTCGACTCGCTCGTCAAGATGGACGCCGGGATCGCCCGGGAAGTTCTGCGTGCCGACGAGGGCGTCGACGCGATTCACAAGCGCATGTACCAGTACCTGCAGGATCGCATGCGCGATGACCCGAACCGCATCCCGGAGTACATCCAGGTCCTCTCCATCTCGCGCCACCTCGAGCGCATCGCGGATCAGTCCACGAACATCGCCGAGGACGTGATCTTCACGGTCGAGGGGGAGCTGGTGCGGCACGGCGGTTGGGAGCTCGAGGTGGACGACGAGGATCCGGGCGATCGGCCGCCCGGACACCTTCGCATCGTGCGCGCGCGCGGCGAGGCGGATCAGTAGTCGGCGATCCGCTTCGCTGTCGGACGCGGATCCCGGTGTCCGCCTAGAACATGCGCTGGATGCGACCCGAGAGGATCACCGCGGGGTCGCGGTCGTCGAGTCGCCTCGCCAGGTCGAGGCGGAGATTCGCATCGGCATTCTGGACTCCGATGCCGCCGTCGACCTTCAGGTCCCGGTCGCGCTCCGCGTCGACCCAGGCGTCGCCGATGTCGGTGAAGACCGCCAGCTGGAGGTTCCGCACGATCTCGACGCGCGCCTCCACGTTCGCGAGCAGCAGGCGGTCGCCCCGGAGCGACTTGAAGCGCGTCGCTCGCATGGTGCCGATCCCGCCGAGATAGAATCGCTCCTGTAACGGGATCGCGTCGAAGCCCGCGACGCGCGAGTCGCCGTCGCCGCGGAACGCGTCGTCGATGCGGCCGCCGGCGAGCCGGAAGTCGATCCAGTAGCCGGGGGAGACGGTGACGTAGCGCCGGATCTCCGCCGTGGCGCGACGGAAGTCGTAGTCGCCGCCGGCGTCGCCGCCGAACGACTCCCAGGAGGCCCGCAGAAGGCCTCCGCGCTCGGGGTTGCGCTCGTGGTTGCGGGAGTCGCGCTCGAACGCGAGACGAACGGAACGAAAGCGCCCCTCGTCCACCGCGGGGTTCTCGCGCATGTCGCGATTCGGGAACAGGATGCCCCAGTCGGTCGTCTTTTCGAGCGATCGATGCTCTTCGCGACCGTAGCCCGCGGTGAGCGTACCGAGCAGACCGAGGTACGCGGTGGCGGAAAGCTCCAGCCCCTCCGCCTCGAACCAGTCGCGCCAGTCCTGTCGCGCCACGAGCGCCGCGATCGAGTTCTCGGTGGCGCCGATGCGGTGGGCGTCACGGGTGTCCGTGCGCCGGTACACCGATCCCCCGAGGTCGAGCGCGCGGGGACCGAGCAGCGGTTGGGCGAAATCGATGTCGTACAGCCCTTGCTCGCGGCCGAACGCGTAGCCCGCCAGCAACGTGATCTCGGGATGCAAACGCGCGCGATCGTGGTAGTGCAGCGATCCGTACACGCCGGCCTGATCCACGCGATCGTACGTGGCGCGGAAACCGAAGGAGACGTCGCGCGCGGCCCAGCCCCGCGGCACCACGACGTCGTCGTGCTGGACCCGCACGCGGGAGGGCGCTTCGAGCGGCGCGTCGGGGTGCTGCTCGTGTGACGCGAGCGCCGGATTGTCGGGGTCGTGGATCCAGAGTCCGTCCACGAGGAAGGCGTAGGCGTGATCGCCGGGCGGGACGTCGATTGGCAGGCGCCAGACGCCGTTGCGACAGCGCCGCATCGGCAACGGCTCCCAGCCCTCGAACGACCCCGCGACCGCGACGGACTCGGCGCCCCGCGCCCGCAGTCGGAACAGGACACCGCGCTCCGTCATCACGGGGGCGTTCGGGCCCCCCCGGAGGTTCTCCCACTCCGCCCGGTGCGAGCCGACGCGGATGCGGACTTCGGGCTCGTCGGGAACGGTCTCCACCACGGTGGCGATCGGGCCCGGCGCGAGCGGAGCGGCCCGGGCCGCCGCCGGGCGCGGGGCCAGCACCAGGCCGAGGGCGAACGCTCCGGCCAGGAGCAGGGACAGGTGTCGGGTGGACATGCGGCACTCCGATCCGGGGGATGTCCCGAGACACTGCAAGGGCCGGACCAGCCGAGGAGGCGATCCGGGGCACCCTCCGGCGACGTTTCCACCCGCGGGGGTGTCGCTCGGCCGCGTCCGGCGGGTCAATCCGACACGTCTTCGGCCACGGGGTCCGCGTCCTCGGCGTCTGCCCGCTCGATCCCGAGCCGGCGCATCTTCCGGTGGAGATTCGCCCGGTCCAGCCCGAGCTGACGCGCCGCCTCGCTCACGGTGCCGTTCGCCGCGCCGAGGGCGGCGAGGATGAGGCGACGTTCCGTCCGGTCCAGAATCTCCCGGAGCGGCAACCCGTCCTCGTTCTCGTCCTCGGCCGCCGCGGGGCCGTCCTCGGTCCCCACGAACGGGCGCGATCCCGCGAGAATCGACCGCACGTCGGCGGCACCGATCACGTCGCCGTCCGTCATGATCTCGAGCCGCTCGACGACGTTCCGGAGCTCGCGCACGTTGCCGGGCCACGACCAGGCCGCGAGTTCCTTGCGGGCGCCGGGCTCCAGGGCGTGCAGCGATCGCCCGGACTCGCGCTGGAACTTCGCGCGGAAGTGATCCACGAGCGCGTCGACGTCCTCGCGCCGATCGCGCAGCGGAGGCACGTGGATCGGGATGACGTTCAGCCGGTAGTACAGATCCTCGCGGAATTCACCGTCGCGGATCGCTGTCGGCAGGTCCTTGTTCGTGGCGGCGATCACGCGCACGTCCACGGGAATCGTCCGGTTGGATCCGACGCGCTCCACCTCCCGCTCCTCGAGCACGCGCAGCAGCTTCGCCTGCGCTTCGAGCGCCATGTCTCCGACCTCGTCGAGCAGCAGCGTGCCACCGTCCGCCGCTTCGATCCGCCCGATCTTCCGCGCCGTCGCGCCCGTGAAAGAACCCTTCTCGTGACCGAAGAGCTCCGACTCGATCAGCTCGCGTGGGATCGCGGCGCAGTTCACCTTGCCGAACGGCGATTTCGCGCGCGCACTTCCTTCGTGCAGCGCGCGCGCGACGAGTTCCTTGCCGGTGCCGTTCTCGCCCGTGATCAGCACGCGCGCGTCGGAAGCCGCGGCCCGCCCGACCGCGTCGCGCAGCTTCCGCATGGCCGGACTGTCGCCCACGAGCCCGTCGGGTCCGCCGAGCTGGGCCGCGAGCTCGCGCGACTTGCGCGCCAGCGCGACGTTCTCGAGCGCGTTCCGCACGGTCACCTGCAGACGATCCGGATCGAGCGGCTTCTCGAGGTAGTCGAACGCTCCGAGCTTCGTCGCCCGCACGGCCGTTTCCACCGTGGCCTCGCCCGACATCATGATGACCGGCGGCGCGGCGGGTCGATCGCGGAGCTGCGCCAGGGCTTCGAGCCCGTTCTGGCCCGGAAGGTTCACGTCGAGCAGGACGAGATCGGCAGGATCGTCGTCGAAGCGGGCGAGGCCGTCCTCGGCGGACTCGGCCACGAGGGTCGCGTAGCCCGCGTCCGCCAGCAGCCCCGACAGCTCGAGCCGGATGTTCTTCTCGTCGTCCACGATCAGGATGGTGCGCACGCGAACCTCCGTTCCGAGCCCGGAAGGTTCGCGCATCCGGGCATCAGCGTCCAGCCGGGACGCTAGGCTTTCGGGGCCGGCTCGTCGGCGCCGGCCGTTCCCGTCGGCGGGGGCGGCAGGGAGATCGTGAAGCGGGTGCCGGGGTGCCGGTCCTCCCACGTGAGCGATCCGCCGTGGTCCTCGGCGATGCTCTGGACCATCGCGAGCCCGAGCCCGGATCCCCCGGGACGCGCCGAGACTCCGGGGCGCCCCAGGGATTCCCGGATCTGCTCCGGCACGCCGGGCCCGTCGTCGTCCACGGTGAGACGCACACCGCGCGCATCGGTGGCGAGCCCGACCTCGACCCGGCCGCCGTCGGCCAGGATCTGCGTTGCGTTCTTCACGAGGTTCGTGAGCGCGCGTCGCAGCAGGTCCCGATCGCCGCGCACGATGAGCGCGTCCGGGCCGACGTAACCGACCTGCACGCTCTCGCGGGCACCGCCGTGGAGCTCCACGACCTGGTTCGCGAGGCGCGCGAGGTCCACGTCGTCGAAGCTCGGGGCGGGCAGCTTTGCGAACTCCGAGAAGCTGTCGGCGAGTCGAGCGAGGTTCTCGATCTCCTCGCCGATGGAGTCGAGGGAGCCGAGCGTCGCGGCGTCGTCGCCCACTCGCTGGCGGAGACGGTAGACGGCGAGCTTGATCGGCGTGAGCGGGTTCTTGATCTCGTGCGCCACCCGGCGCGCCGCGTCGCGCCACGCGGCCACACGCTCCGCCCGGACGAGTCGCGCCTGCGACGCCTGGAGTCGCGCGCCCATGCGATTGAAGGACTCCACGAGCGCCGCGACCTCGCCGTCGGCCTGGATGTCCGCGCGATGCTGAAGGTCGCCCCCCGCGAGCCGGTCGGCCGCGGCAGCGAGCTCCGTCACGGGGCGGCTCACGCGACGCGCCGTGCGCCGCGCGAGCACGTAGGCGGCGACGCCGGTGATCGCGATCATCAAGGCGAGTCCGGCCGCGGCCACCGTGCGCAGTACGGGCGCGAACCGCGAGCCGAGCTGCTGGGCGCTGGAGTACAAGCGGCTGGAGGCGTCGAGCGCCTCGGCCAGCTCGGGGTCGAGTCGACGTCCGAGTGCGCGCGCCGTGCCCGGCTCCCCGTCGAAGAACCGCAGCGACTCGCCCGCGCGCGAAGACGGCCGCCGCCCGTCCGCGAGCGCCGCCCAGTCCTCGACGCCGGGGACGCCGAGCGCGTCGTCGACGTCCGTCCGCGCGACGACGCGGGTCTCGCCGCCCGGCTGCTCCCAGGCGATGAAGTCGAAGCCGGCATCGGCGAGGCGCTTTCGGACCTGATCGATCTCCGCGCCCTCGGCGGGCCGGTTCGGCAGTTCCGGGAACAGGCGGGCGGCGTCGAACTCGAGGCGATCGCGGGTCTCGCGGGCGAGCAGGGCGGCCCGCTCGAACGCGTCGCCGATGACGGGGCTCGAGATCCGCTCGAGACCGGTGCGGGTGACCCCCGCCGCGAAGAGCGCGAGCAGGAACAGCGGGAGCGAGGCGAGCAGCAGGAAGCTCACCAGCAGGCGGGTCTCGAGCCGGCGGAATCGCACCGCGCATTCTCCCGGGAAACGGGTCCGGACGGGAAGGGGACGTCGTCCATTCCAGCGGGCGCCTCGCCGCCTGTCAACGTCGCGGGTGGCGCGGGCGGTGCCCGGGACACTGCCGGCGGCGCGACGCGGCCGGCCCGGGCCCGCCCCGGCGACGCGTTTGCGCGTGCAGGCGACCCGTCGACCCGCTACGCTTCCGGGATGCGTGAACCTGTCCTCCTCGTGACCGGCGCGAACGGCGAGATCGGTCACGGGCTCATCGAACGGATCGGCCGGGATCGGCGCGAGAAGATCGTCGCGCTGGATCTCACGCCGCTCGATCCGCGTCTCGCCGAGTTCTGTCACGAGTCGCTCGTCGGGTCCATTCTCGACGAAGCGCTGCTGGACCGCCTCGTCTCCCGCTACGAGTTCCGGACGATCTTCCACCTGGCCGCGCTGCTGTCCACGCGCGCGGAGTTCTCGCCGCGCGCGGCGCACGACGTGAACGTCTCCGGCACCCTGAACCTGCTGCAGATGGCGGCGGATCAGACCGAGTGGTCGGGACGTCGCGTGAAGTTCCTGTTCCCGAGCTCCATCGCCGTGTACGGGCTGCCGGATCTCGAGGAGAAGGCCCGGGCCGATCGCGTGCGCGAGAAGTCCTGGAACCTGCCCACCACGATGTACGGCTGCAACAAGATCTACTGCGAGCAACTGGGCCGGTACTACTGTTCCTACTACAAGCAGCTCGGAGCGGCGGACGGAGTGCGCGGCGTGGACTTCCGGGCGCTCCGTTTCCCGGGGCTGATCTCCGCGGTGACGGTTCCCTCCGGGGGAACGTCGGATTTCATTCCCGAGATGCTGCACGCGGTCGCGAGCGGGCAGGAGTACGCGTGCTTCGTGCGCGAGGACACGCGAATCCCGTTCATGGCGATGCCCGACGCGATCAAGGCGCTCCTGATGCTGGAGGCGGCGAGCGAGGATTCGCTCTCGTGGCGCAGCTACAACGTGACGAGCTTCAATCCGAGCGCGGCCGAGTTCCGGGACGAGCTCGCGAAGCGCTGGAGCGACGTCCGCGTGACGTTCGAGCCGCACCTCAAGCGGCAGAGCATCGTGGATTCCTGGCCGGCCGACGTGAACGACGACGCGGCGCGCGAGGACTGGGCGTGGGCGCCCGACTACGATCTGACCCGTGCGCTCGACGACTACCTCGTGCCCGGAATGCGCGGGCGGATCGAGGCGGGAGAGGGCGCGTGACGGAAGCGGCCCCGGCCGGCGAGGTCGCCCGGTTCTTCCAGGCGCTCGCGGACGAGACCCGGCTCGCGCTCGTGGAACTGCTACGCGAGCGCGAGCGGACGGTCGGGGAACTCGTGGGAGCGGTCGGCTGTCCGCAGCCGAAGGTCTCGCGTCATCTCAAGGTCCTGAAGGAAGCGGGGCTCGTGCGCGACCGCCGCGACGGGCGGAACGTGTCGTACGCGCTCGTCACCCGCCCGCACTGGCCCGCCGAAGTGCGTCGCTGGATCGACGGTCTGGAGGCGGGACTTCCCGCCGCGGAGCTCCTCGGTGAGGCGGGACGGAGGCCGGCGACCGGCCACCGGGAAACCGTCGCCGGGGAACGTCGACCGACACCGATTCGCCCCCACGATCTCGACTCGTACCTGCTCTGAGGTCGTCGCCCCGGCAACGGGACCCGCTGACACACCGAGAGTTGGCACCGAGTCGATCGACCGACGACCGGCCCGGTTCGCGTCTTGCGCAAGTCGGGCACTTTCTGGCAGCATCTCCGAGGCAGGACCGCCGCCCCGCGGTTCGACTTCTCCCGGAGTTCTCACATCACCATGTCGCCCTCGCGATTCTTCGGATCGTTCGGATCCGTTCGACGTTTCGCCGTTCTCGCTCTCGTCGCCCTCTCGCCGCTCGTGGTTCCCGCCGTGTCGCGCTCGCAGTTCGCCGCGCCGGGCGACGTCTACTGGGACGTCCATCTCGATCAGGTCTACCAGTACTACGCGTTCGTCCAGGATCAGATCGTCTGGGAGAACACGGACCTGGCCGACGTCTCCCTCGCCTATTCCGCCGTACACGACACTTCGGACGCTCTCGGAGTGGTCCACCTGTCCACCGAGTTCACCGCCGACGCCGGTCGGTTCGTGGCGGATCTCGAGACGGGCGCGGACCTCTCGGCCCGCACGGGGGTCTACCATCGTCTGCTCAACCGCCTCGATCTTCGCGTGTGGATCCGCGGCGGCGCCGGCACGTCGTACTGGATTACGAACGGCGCGTTCGGACAGATCGAAGCCTGGCGTCACGGCGGGCTCCCCGGCTGGGCTGCGCCCGTGAACGGCTGGTCCACCACGGATCTGTTCGGCGGTTCGGTCTACGTGGACTACGAGGGAGCGGAGACCTCACCGGTCGACGCCAGCACGACGCTTTCGGGGTTCACGACCACCGAGATCCTGGTCGGTTCGGAGACGTACTCGCTGGCCGCCCACCTGATCTACTACGAGCAATCGGAGGTCGGACAGGCGGTCTGCATCCTGGGGTGCATGACGGAGGCCGCCACGTTCCACGCGCTGGGCGACGGTCAGGTCGAGGTCAACGTGTATCCGTACGCGCCGCCCACGGACGTTCCGCTGTCGATCTCGGCCCCGATCGAGTTGTCGGTGTCGCCGAATCCCCTGCGGGACGCGACGGCGGTGACGTTCCAGGCGCCGGCCGGCCGTGCCGCCTCGGTGCGGATCTACGACGTCGCCGGCCGCCTGCGAACGCGGCTGTTCGACGCCCGCGCGACGGGCGGCCCGCAGACCGTCCGCTGGGAGACGGTGGACGCGCCGGCAGGAGTCTACTTCGTTCGCATCGATGCGGGGGACGCGTCTTCGACCCGCAAGATCACGCTGCTCCGCTAGCCGGCCAACGCGGATCGCTTCCGGTTGAGAGATGCCGGCGGGAAACGGGAAAGGAGGCCGGGTTCCGGCCTCCTTTCGTCTTTCCGAGCGCTCTTCCGAGTGTCCCCGTTTCCACAGCGACATCGAGCGGGTTCAGCTCTCGTGCGATTCACCCTCTTCTTCGCCGCGCGGTGCCTCGCCGGCCACGGCGACCCACGCGCGGAGCGTCTCGATCTCGGCGTCGGAGACCTTCGCGTCGCGGTGAATGAGCAGGTAGGGCTTGAGCGGCATCTCGCCGTGCTCGACTTCCTCGAGCACTTCCGAGACCTTGTGGCGCTGACGACGTTCCGGGTAGTCGCCGAACTCGGAGAAGTTCAGCTTCTCCCGGCCCTCGCGGACGTCCTTCGCGACGAGCCACGAAGCCGGCGCGACGCGCGAGTACCACGGCCAGCGGGTCTGGTTCGAGTGACAGTCGGCGCAGCTGCGATCGAGGATCGCCTGCACCGCGGGCGGGGCGTCGATCGCCTGCGTCACGGGAGGGTTCGTGCGCTCGACCGGCACGAACTGGATTCCCGCGAACAGGACGACGAGGCCGATCAGGATCTTCTTCATGGCCGGCAAGATAGCGGATCGGCGCGTACTTGGCACGCGGGAAGCTCGTGGGCCGCTTGATCGGTCCCCGCGGCTCCCGTAGGTTCCCTCGATGATCGAAGACGCCCTCATCGTGGGCGCCGGGCCGATCGGGCTCGCGTGCGCCCTTTCCGCCCGCCGCCGCGGGATCGACCCCCTCGTGATCGACCAGGGGGCCATCGTCGAGTCGATCCGCCGCTATCCCACCGGGATGCGGTTCTTCACGACGCCGGAGCTCCTCGAGATCGGGACGCACCCGTTCCCGTGCGCGGGGGAGAAGCCGACTCGCGAAGAGGCGCTGAAGTACTACCGCGGCATCGTGCGCCGGGAGGGCTTGCGGGTCAGGACCTACACGCGGCTCGAGACCGTGCGCCGCGAGGGCCGCGAGCTCGTGGCAGACGTCGTCGGCGCGGGCGGAACGGACGCGATCCGTACCCGTCGCCTCGTGATCGCGACCGGCTATTTCGATCACCCGAACCGACTCGACGTCCCGGGCGTGGACCTCCCGCACGTCTCCGTGCGGTTCGACGAGGCGCACGCGAGCTTCGAGCGCGACGTGGTCGTGATCGGGGGCGGCAACTCGGCGTGCGAGGCGGCACTCGAACTGTTCCGCGCGGGTGCGCGCGTGACGATCGTGCACCGGCGCCCGGAGCTCAAGAAGACCGTGAAGTACTGGGTTCGTCCCGACGTGATGAACCGCATCGCCGCGGGAGAGATCGCGGCGCGCTTCGACACGGTGGTCACGCGCATCAAGGATCGCGGCGTGCGGGTGCGGGGTCCGGCGGGCGAGGAGATCCTGCCGGCCGATCGCGTGTACGTACTGCTCGGCTACCTGCCGGACTTCGAGTTGCTGCGCCGCATCGGCGTGGAGCTCGCCCCCGACACGCTCGTTCCCCGACTCGACCCGGAGACACTGGAGTCGAACGTTCCCGGCGTGCACGTCGTGGGCAGTATCACGGGCGGTCGCAAGGTCTCCGAGATCTTCATCGAGAACGGACGCTTCGACGGCGAGAAGGTGTTCGGCCCGCGTCCGGACTGAGCCCATGGACCTCGAGCGGTTCTACGCGGACCACGCGCGCATCTACGACTGGACCCGGTTCTATCTCGCGGATCGCGACCGCGCGCTCGCCGCGCTCGACGTGCGACCGGGGCACCGGGTGATCGACTTCGCTTGCGGCACCGGCACGAACCTGCGTCTCCTGCGCGACACGGGGGCCACGCTCGTGGGCGTCGACGCGTCGGCCGCGATGCTCGACGTGGCCACGCGCAAGTGTCCCGAGGCGGAGCTCGTCCGGGACGACGTGCGCACGGTCTCGCTGGCGCCCGCCGATCGCGTGCTGATGACCTACGCGCTGTCGATGGTGCCGGACTGGCCGGCGGCGATCGTGAACCTCGTGCGCCACGTCAAGCCGGGCGGCGTGCTCGTGGTCCTGGACTTCGACCGCCCGCGCGGATTCTGGGCCGCGCTGGGACCCCTGCACCGCGCCTGGTTCGACCGGTTCGGTGTCCGGACCGGCCTGCCCGTGGCCGACGCGATCCGGCCGCACTTCGACCGGGTCGGCATCTCGAGCCGGAACGGAGGCTGGAACTTCGTGGTGGAGGGTCGGGGCGCGCTCGGCCCCGGAGTCGGGGGCGGTTCCTAGAGACCGCGCCGCCCGTCCGCCGGATGACACGGCCGCCCCCACGCGATACCCTGGAACGTTCCCGAGGAGGCGCCCGTGACGAAAGCCCGCATCCTGATCGTGGACGACGAGGCGTCGATCCGGGAATCCCTCGCCCGCGTCCTCGAGTACGAGGACTACGCGGTGTCCTCCGCGCCGGACGGACCGCGCGCGCTCGAGCTGCTCGCCGAGCGGCGCTTCGACCTCGCGCTGCTCGACATCAAGATGCCGGGGATGGACGGTCTCGAGGTGCTGGAGCGGGCGCGGAAGCTCGCGCCGGATCTCGTCTGCATCATGGTCTCCGGTCACGGCACCGTGCAGACCGCGGTCGAGGCCACGAAGCTCGGCGCCTACGACTTCCTCGAGAAGCCGCCGGACCGCGACCGCCTCCTGCTCACGATCCGCAACGGACTCCAGAAGGCGGTGCTCGCCGGCGAGACCTCGGAGGCGCGCAAGCGCCTCGGCAAGAACCTCGAGATCGTGGGCGAGTCGGCCGCCGTGAAGGCCGTGCTGCGGCAGATCGACAAGGTCGCCCCCACGAACGCGACCGTGCTCATCACCGGCGAGAACGGGACCGGCAAGGAGCTCGTGGCGAACGCGATCCATCGCGGCAGCACGCGCGCGGAGGGACGCTTCCTGCAGATCAACTGCGCGGCGATTCCCGAGGAGCTGATCGAGTCCGAGCTGTTCGGCCACGAGCGCGGCGCGTTCACGGGCGCGACGCAGCGACGCGAGGGCAAGTTCGAGGCGGCGGACGGCGGCACGCTGCTGCTGGACGAGATCGGGGACATGAGCCCCACCGTGCAGGCGAAGGTGCTGCGGGTGCTGGAAGAAGGGCGCTTCGAGCGCGTGGGCGGGACGAAGTCGATCGACGTCGACGTGCGCATCCTGGCCGCGACGAACAAGGAGTTGCCGGAGGCGGTGAAGCGCGGCGAGTTCCGCGAGGATCTGTTCTTCCGCCTGAACGTCGTGCCGATCCGCGTGCCGGCGCTGCGCGAGCGCCGTGACGACATCCCGCTCCTGGTCGAGCACTTCCTGCAGCTGTACTGCGAGCGCGAAGATCGACCGCCGGTGGAGATCGCGCCCGAAGTGCTCGAGGGCCTCGCGGCGCACGACTGGCCGGGCAACGTCCGCGAGCTCCGCAACACGCTCGAGCGCATGGTCATTCTCTCGGACGGTCTGCGCCTCGGCCGCGAGGACCTGCCGACGGGTCTCGGCCCGGCGACCTCCCTCGCGTCGGCGGCACCGGGTGCGGGTCCGGGGACCGCCGACGGCGCGACCGCGCTCGGAGGCATCCTGGATCTTCCCTCGTTCTCGGAGTTCCAGGACGCGGCCGAGCGTGCCTATCTCGCTCACCATCTCGCCCGCAACCACTGGAACGTGCAGCGCACCGCGAAGGAGCTCGCGATGCAGCGCAGCAACCTCTACAAGAAGATCGAGAAGTACGGTCTGAGGGAGACGACATGAGTCCCGTGCTGTCCGAGCTGTTCCGCACGCGCGAACCCTCCGCGATCCGCGTCGCCGGCCTGCGTTTCGCGGAACGCGGCGACGACACGAGGGCCATCAACGTGGCGATCGGAAACGTGTCGCTGCCGATGCACCCGGCGATGATCGAGCGGCTCGACAACCTCCGCGCGCCGGGCTCGCCGTTCGAGAAAGGGGTCGTGGCGTACACCGCGACCGGGGGCACGCCCGAGGCGAATCGCGCGTTCCTGCACGTCCTCGCGAGCTCGGGGTTCGACCCCGAGGGCATCCACTGTCAGATCACGCAGGGCGGAAGCGAGGCGATGGAGCTGATCGTGGCGGGCGTGTGCGGGCCGCCCGCCTCCGGCGAGCGCCCGCTGCTGCTGATCGACGCCGCGTACACGAACTACACGGCGTTCGCGGAGCGACTCGGCCGGGCCACCGTGAGCATCACGCGTGAGCTCGGCGAAGACGGAAAGTTCACGTTGCCGGACCTGGAGGACATCGAGCGCGTGATCGTCCGCGAGAAACCGGGCGCGCTCGTGGTGATTCCCTACGACAATCCCACCGGCCAGTTCTTCCCGCAGGAGTCGCTGGTGGAGCTCGCGCGGCTCTGCGTGAAGCACGATCTGTGGATCGTGTCCGACGAGGCCTACCGGGAGCTCTACTACGTGGAGGGCGAGGCCTGTTCGATCTGGGCGATCGGCGAGGACGAGGTGCCGGGGATCCGCGGTCGCCGAATCGGCATCGACTCGTCGTCCAAGGTGTGGAACGCGTGCGGCCTGCGGATCGGCGGCCTCCTCACGGACAACGCCGAGTTCCATCGTCGCGCCACGGCCGAGCACACGGCGAGCCTGTGCCCGTCGGCGATCGGCCAGTGGATCTTCGCTGCGCTGAACGACGTTCCGCCCGCCGAGCTCCGCGCCTGGTACGCCCGGCAGCGCGACTACTACCGCTCGATGCTGCACGACTTCACGTCGCGCACGCGCGAGCTGCTGCCGGACGCGATCGTCTCGAGCCCCGACGCGGCTCTGTACTCCGTGGTCGACGTCCGTCGAATGGCGCCGGACTTCGACGCGCTGGAGTTCGTGCTGTGGTGCGCGTCGGAGGCGAGCGTGGCGATCGACGGCGAGCCGCACACGCTGCTGGTGGCGCCCATGGCCGGCTTCTACGACCTGCCGGCGGACGAGAATCCGGGTCGGACCCAGATGCGGATCGCCTACGTCGTGCCGCCGGCCGACATGGCGAAGGTGCCGGACCTGCTGGCGGCCCTGCTCGAGCAGTGGCTCGAGCGGACGGCCGGAGCGGGGCGAGGCGCCGCGAGCCGGGGCACGTCGGGGCGCGCGCGGCGGGCCTGAGCACGGGGCGGGCCAGGCCCCGGAGCCAGGAATCGAACACCGATAGCGCGGATAGCCCGCAGATCGGCCCGCAGATCGGCCAATCGTTCCGACCCGGAGACCGAAAACCGGAGTTTTACGGCGCGGCGTGGCCGTCGATTGACAGCCTCCGGCCCCGTCCCTAACCTGCCCCAAGCCGGTCCCCGGTCGGGAGATTTCGCCCGACCGGGGTTTCGTCGTGCCCGTGAGCGCGTCCCCGGACGCTTCCGAGGCTCCGCCCGGGAGACGGGCGTCGGCCGAAACCTCGGGGCCTCGGCGGGGTGAAACCGGTCGTGGCCGGCCACGGGGGCCCGCCGTTGAGGCCGGGCGCGGGGGCCGGCCGCGCCGATCCGTCCGCGAAGACGCCAAGGAGAACGCCGTGACCGAAGAGAGAAACGACGTCCGAGCGGTGGAGGAGCTGAAGGCCGCTCACGACCGCATCATGACCGAGGTCGGGAAGGTCGTGATCGGCCAGCGCGACGTGATCGAGGACCTGCTGATCGCGATCCTCGCGAACGGCCACTGCCTCCTGGTGGGCGTGCCGGGCCTCGCGAAGACGTTGCTCGTGAGCACGCTGGCGCGCGTGCTGGACCTCGAGTTCAGCCGCATCCAGTTCACGCCGGATCTCATGCCGTCCGACATCACCGGCACCGACGTGCTCGAGACGGCGTCGGAGACGGGGCAGCGCTCGTTCCGGTTCATCAAGGGACCCGTGTTCGCGAACATCGTCCTCGCGGACGAGATCAACCGCACCCCGCCCAAGACCCAGGCCGCGCTGCTGCAGGCGATGCAGGAGCGGGAGGTCACGGCCGGCGGCACGACCTACGACCTTCCGCGCCCGTTCTTCGTGCTCGCCACGCAGAATCCGATCGAGCAGGAGGGTACGTACCCGCTGCCGGAAGCGCAGCTCGACCGGTTCATGTTCAACATCCACGTGGGCTACCCGTCGCACGACGACGAGGCGCGCATCGTGGAGGAGACGACTTCCGCCTACCGTGCGGACCTCGAGCGCGTGCTCTCCGCCGAGGACATCCTGCGCCTGCAGGGACTCGTGCGGCGGGTGCCGGTGGCCAGGGACGTCGTGGATTACGCCGTGCGACTCGTCCGTGCGACGCGACCGAAGGAGGAGGCGGCGCCCGCTTTCATCCGCCAGCTCGTGTCCTGGGGCGCGGGCCCGCGCGCGAGCCAGTTCCTCGTGCTCGGCGCGAAGACCCGCGCCGTGCTGGACGGACGGTTCACGCCGAACACCGAGGACGTGAAGTCCGTCGCGCTCGCGACCCTCCGGCACCGGATCGTCACGAACTTCCACGCGGAAGCGGAGGGCGTGACCGACGTGGAGATCGTGGATCGGCTCGTGCGCGAGGTCGCGCCGGCCGCCGCGATGGGTTAGGCGCGTGTCCGAACGTCTCCTTGATGCGGCCACCGTCGCCCGTCTCACGGGCATGGACGTCCGCGCGCGCGCGGTGGTCGAGGGCTTCGTCGCCGGGCTGCACAAGAGTCCGTACAAGGGCTTCAGCGTGGAGTTCGCGGAGCACCGGCAGTACATGCCGGGGGATCCGCTGAAGACCGTCGACTGGAAGGTCTACGGCAAGTCGGATCGCTTCTACGTGAAGGAGTTCGAGGAGGAGACGAACCTCCGCGCGTATCTCGTCCTCGACGGGTCGGCGTCCATGGGGTTCCGCTCCGGTGAGGTGTCGAAGTTCGACTACGCGCGCTACCTCGCGGCGGCGATGGCGTATCTCATGATCCGGCAGCAGGACTCCGTGGGCGTGCTCCTGTTCGACGAGGAGATCCGTCGCTTCATTCCGCCGCGATCCGCGTCGCAGCACCTGCACGTGATCCTGACCGAGCTCGAGAAGGCGGTGCCCGCCTCCACCACCGGGCTCGCAACCACGCTGCACCGGCTGGCCGACCGGGTGAAACGTCGCGGGCTCGTGATCCTGATGTCCGACCTGTTCGACGAGCAGGAGGACGTGATCAAGGCGCTCCGACACTTCCGTCACAAGCGGAACGAGGTCGTGGTGTTTCACGTCCTCGATCGACTCGAGCGGGAGTTCGATTTCCCACGCGAGGCGATCTTCGAGGACGTCGAGACCGCCGACGAGATGCTCGTGCGCCCCTGGGAGATCCGCAAGGAGTACCGCGGCGCGGTGGGAGCGTGGATCGAGCGCTACCGCAACGTGTGCCGGGAGATCGGCGTGGACTACGTGCCGATGCACACCGAGATGCCGTTCGACACCGCGCTGCTCGCGTACCTCGACAAGCGGAGCCGACTCGGATGACGTTCCTGAACCCGTGGTTCCTCGCGGGCCTTCTCGGGATGGGCATCCCGCTCGTCATCCACCTGCTGAGCCGGAGGACGACGACGCGCGTGGAGTTCTCCACGCTGGAGTTCCTGCGCAACCTGGAACGCAAGAGCATGCGGCGCGTGAAGGTACGTCAGTGGCTGCTGCTCGCGTTGCGCATGCTGCTCATCGCGGCCGTCGCGATCGCGATGGCCCGGCCGACGTTGACCGGCGTCGCCGCGGGCGATGCCCGCGGGGCGACGTCGTCGGTGATCGTCCTGGACGGCAGCTGGTCGATGGGAATCCTCGACGGCGGCGCGCCGCGGTTCGATCAGGCGCGCGACCGCGCGCGGGAGATCCTCGGGACGCTCGAGGACGGAGACGAGGTGTTCCTCCTCGCGCCCGGCGCGGAAGGCCTGGCCGCCAGCAACGAACCGTCCCGCGACCTCGGGCAGATGCGCGAGCGACTCACCGCGCTCGAGCCCGGGCGGCGCGCGGTGGATCTCGCGGCGGCGATCGAGGAGGCGGCGGTGACGCTGCAGTCGGCGCGCCACCCGAATCGCGAAGTTCACCTCGTGAGCGACTTCCAGCGGAGCGCGTTCGACCGCCTGGGCGACGACACGGTGCTGCCTTCCGGCGTGCGGCTGTTCCTGCATCCGATCGGCGACGCGACGCCGCCGAACGCGTGGGTGCAGTCCGTGGACTTCTCCGGCCAGATCCTGGAGACCGGCTCGCCCGTGGAGTTCCACGCCGTCATCGCTTCGGATCCGGGCTTCGAGCCGACCGAGATCGAGGCCGAGCTCGAGATCGACGGGGAGATCGTCGATCGTCGCCGGATCGATCTCGGACCCGCGTCGCGCGTCACGATCCCGTTCCGGGAGACGCTCCGGAGCGACGGACTGCATCTCGGCGCGGTCACGATCCGCGGCGCGGATGGGCCCGAGGAGGATGATCGCCGGTACTTCACGCTGCGGGCGGAGAAGCAGACGCCGGTGCTGGTGGTGTGCCCGGACGAGCGCGTGCGACGTTACCTTCTGTCCGCGCTCGCGCCGGAGGGCGCGGCCGCCGGCACGTTCGCGGTGCGCACCGGGGGCGCGGAGGATCTCGCGTCGGCCTCGAGGGAGCGGGAGGCGGCCATCGTCGTGGCGGATCTCGATCGCTTCTCCGATGCGGCGCTCGCGGGTTTGAAGTCGTTCCTGTCGGAAGGCGGCGGACTGCTGCTGTTCCCGGGGCCGCACGTCGATGCGGCGGGATGGGGGCGGACGATCCTGCCGAAGCTCCTGCCGGGTGCGTTCGCCGACGTGATCACCGCGACCGAGCCGTTCGACTTCGGTCGCCACGACGAAGGCCACCCGCTCTTCGCCGCGTTCGCGGGAGAGGAGGGCGGCCTGCCGGAGGTCCGCTTCACCCGCGCGCTGCGGTTCCGGCCTCAGGCAGGCACGGCGACGCTCGCGTCGTTCACGAATGACGCGCCCGCGATCGTGGAATCGTCGTTGCTGCCGGGTCGGGCGCTGATGTTCCTGTCGTCGCCGGATCCGGCGTGGAGCGATCTGCCGCTCACGGGCGCGTTCCTGCCGCTGCTGCACGAGTCCGTGCGCTACCTCTCGGAGACCGGCGCCCGTGTGGCGCGCCAGCTCGAGACGGGCGAGGGTGCCACCGTCTGGCTCGCGACGTTGCCCGAAGGCGGTTCGGTCTCGCTGCTCGGCCCCGACGAGTCCGAGCGCGCCGTGGCGCCCGAGGCCGGTTCGGGTGGTTACTCGCTCGCGCTTCCCGAGGCCCGAGTTCCCGGCTTCTGGGTGTTCCGCACCGCGGAGGGCGACACGCTCGCCGCGCTGGCCGCGAGCATTCCCGCGGCCGAGTCGGACCCGGAGCGCGTGGTTCCGGCCGAGCTGGAGGAGCGACTCGCGTCGGATCGCGGCGCGGTGCTCGCCGCCGGTCCCGGGGTGGCGTCGCGCGTGAAGGAAGCGCGCGTGGGGCGGGAGATCGGTCGGGCGTTCCTGTGGCTCGCCGGGCTCCTGCTGCTCGCCGAGATGCTGGTGGCGGCGCGGATGCGAGGCGCCGCCCAGGAGTCGGCGGCGTGACCGAGGGCCTGCTCGAACCCATCCTGCAGAGCGTCGTGGCCGACGACGCCTACCGCCGCGCCTTCGACCGGCTGAAGTCCGGACGCGAGGCGGTGCTCGTGGGCATCGCGTGTTCCGCGAAATCCATGGCGATCGCGCATCTGCACCGTGAGCGCGGCAAGCCCGTCCTCGTGGTCGTGCCGGACCAGGAGGAGGCGGAGGCGCTCCTCGGCGACCTGGAGGTCGTGCTCGGGGAAGAGCGCGTGCTGTTCTTCCCGGAGACCGAGGTCATCCCGTACGACCGCCGCTCGCCGCACGTCGGCATCCTGGCGGAGCGGATCCTCACGCTGGCGTCGCTCGCGGACGGCGAGCCCGCCGTCGTCGTCACGACCGCGCGCGCGATCGGCGGCCGTCTCCCGGCGCCGGACGTATTCGCGACGTTTCGTCTGCGACTGGAGTCCGGCGGCGAGATCGGTCGCGACACGCTGGCCGAGGCGCTGATCGCGCGCGGTTTCCGGGCCGAGCGCCTCGTGGAGGAGATCGGAACGTTCGCGCTGCGCGGCGGGATCGTCGATCTGTTCCCGTTCGGACGCGAGAATCCGATCCGCATCGAGTTCTGGGGCGACGAGATCGAGTCGATCCGTGCGTTCGATCCCGGGACGCAGCGCACCGTGGAGTCCCTGGATCGTGTCGACGTTCTCCCGCAGCGCGAGCTCCTGATCGACGACGCGATCGAGCGCGCCGCGCGCGAGCGCGGCGATCTGCCGTTCGATCCCGGACAGTCGCCCTGGATCGACGGGATCGAGTCGTGGCTGCCGCGCCTCCATCCCCGACTCGGCTCGCTGCTCGACTACTTCCCGGCGGACGGGATCTTGGTGCTCGACGAACCGAGCCGGGTGGAGGAGCGAATCGAGGAGAGCTACGAGCAGGCGCGCGCGGGGCACGAGGATCTGCGTCGACGCGGCCACGACGTCCCCGAGCCGCGGGCGCTCTTCCTCGAGGCCGGCGACGTCGCGGCGGATCTCGGCGGGCGCGAGATCCTGCGCCTCGCCCTGTTCCCCGGCGAGTCGATCACCACGAGCCTGCGGCCCGCGGCGGCTCCGCCGGCCCCTCCGGCCGACAAGATGGTGGTGCACTCGCAGGAGACGTTCCGCGGGAACTTCGCGGTGCTGCGCGAGCGCTTCAAGGGTCTCGTGGAAGAGGGCAACGAGCTGTGGCTGCTCTGCGACAACCTCGGTCAGCTCTCCCGGCTCGAGGAAATGCTCGAGGATCTCGGCGACTCCCTGCGTCTCGTGATCGCGCCGCTGCGGAACGGTTTCGCACTGCCTTCCCGCCGCCTCGTGGTCCTCACCGACCACGAGCTGTTCGCGCGGACGGCGCGACGCACGCGCGCGTTCCGCCACGGGGGCGGCGCACCGATCCACGACTACCAGTCGCTGCGAAAGGGCGACTACGTCGTGCACGTGGATCATGGGGTCGGTCGCTACGACGGGATCGAGCGAATCTCCACCGGTGGCGTGGAGTCGGAGTGCCTGCGGCTCCGCTACCAGGACGGCGACTCGATCTTCGTGCCGATCGATCAGATCAATCTCGTGCGGAAGTACGTCGGCGGGGAAGGCGGCGAGCCTCCCGTGGTGGCGAAACTCGGCACCGCGGCCTGGGAGCGGACCAAGGCCCGCGTTCGCAAGGCCGTGGAGAAGATGGCCGAGCAGCTCCTCGACGTGCACGCGGCCCGCGCGGCGAAGCGCGGTCATCCGTATCCGCCGGACGGCGAATGGCAGCGCGAGATGGAGGCGAGCTTCATCTACGAGGAGACGCCGGACCAGCGGACCGCCACGGACGCGGTGAAGCGCGACATGGAAGATGCGCGCCCCATGGATCGTCTCGTCTGCGGCGACGTCGGGTACGGCAAGACCGAGGTGGCGATCCGGGCCGCGTTCAAGGCCGTGACCGACGGCAAGCAGGTCGCGGTGCTCGTTCCGACCACGATTCTCGCGCAGCAGCACCTGGAGACGTTCCGGGAGCGGCTCGCGGCGTACCCCGTGCGCATCGACATGCTCTCGCGCTTCCGCGGTCCGAAGGAGATCAAGGACACGGTGCAGCGAGTGAAAGGCGGCGAGGTCGATCTCGTGGTGGGCACGCACCGCCTGCTCTCCAAGGACGTGCAGTTCAAGGACCTCGGTCTCGTGGTGGTGGACGAGGAGCAGCGGTTCGGTGTGAAGCACAAGGAGCGTCTCAAGGAACTTCGCAAGCTCGTGGACGTTCTCACGCTGACCGCGACCCCGATCCCGCGCACGCTGAACATGGCGCTCGTGGGGCTCAAGGACGTCTCCGTGATCAACACGCCGCCTCCGAACAAGCTGCCGATCGTGACCGAGGTCGTGGAGTCCTCGGACGAGGTGATCACGCAGGCGATCCGTCGCGAGATCCAGCGCGGCGGGCAGGTGTTCTTCGTGCACAACCGCGTGCAGTCGATCGGGCGGGTGGCGGATCACCTTCGGGAGCTGCTGCCGGAGCTCCGGTTCGACGTCGCGCACGGTCAGATGGCGGAGGGCGAGCTCGAGGGCGTGATGCGCGACTTCCTGGAGCGTCGGAGCGACGTGCTCGTTTCCACGATGATCATCGAGAGCGGACTCGACCTGCCGAACGTGAACACGATCCTGATCAACCGGGCGGATACGTTCGGGCTCGCGCAGCTCTACCAGCTCCGCGGTCGGGTCGGGCGCTCCAATCACCGCGCGTACGCGTACCTGCTCATTCCGGCGGGGGCGCAGCTCACCGACATCGCGCGCAAGCGCTTGCGCGCGATCGAGGAGTTCTCGGATCTCGGCGCCGGGTTCCGGCTCGCGATGCGCGACATGGAGATTCGCGGTGCGGGGAATTTCCTCGGTCCGGAGCAGTCGGGGCATCTGAACGCGATCGGGTACGAGCTGTACTGCCAGATGCTGCGCGAGGAGATCGCGCGCATGCGCGGCGATGAGGTCCCGGCCGAGCGCGCCGTGGTGAAGATGGACGTCGCGATCGACGCCTACCTCCCGGACGACTACGTGGAGGACCCGGATCAGCGGATCTACTTCTACAAGCGTCTCGCGGATCTGGTCGAACGCCGCGCGCTCGCGTCACTCGCCGACGAGCTCCGCGACCGTTACGGGCGGCTGCCCGCCGCTGCGGAGAGCCTGCTGCGCCTGAAGGAGCTTCGACTCCTGGCAGAGGAGGCCGGAGTGGAGGAGGTCCGCCTGCGGGGCGCCGAAGCCACCCTGCGATTCCTGGCGGGCCGGGAGCCCGGTCCGGAGGTCGTCGCGGAGCTGGTGCGCCAGGCCCCCGGCAAGCTCGCGTTTCAAGCGGACGGCCGAGAGGGGCTCCGGGTGCGCCTCCAGGCTCCGTCGGTCGAGGAGGCGCCGGACGCGCTCGCGGCTCTCTTGCGAGTGGCAACCGCCTCCGATACACTCGCCGTTTCGCACACCTCCGAATGAACGAAAAACACGGGAGTTCGCAGTGATTCGTCGTATTTCGCTCGCAGTTCTGACCGGCCTCGTGATCGCGGCCCTCGTCGCCGGATGCGACAAGGGCGGGAGCACGGGCGAGAGCAAGGTGGTCGCCCGCGCCGGCGACATCGAGGTCACCCTGGCCGACTTCCAGAAGGCGTACCAGGCGATCACGGCGAATTCGCGCCCCGACATCTCCACCCTGGACGGCAAGCGCAACTTCGCGAACGACCTCGTCAACCAGCGGATCCTGCTCGCGGAGTCGGAGCGACGCGGCGGCATCGCGAATGCCGACATCCTGGCGCAGATCGAACAGAACCGGATGAACGCGATGCTGGGCGAGCTCTACAAGCGGGAGATCCAGGACAAGGTCGAGGTGCTCGGCTCGGACGTGAAGGAGCTCTACGACCACCGGGCGTTCAACGTGAGGGCGTCGCACATCCTCGTGGACGAAGAAGCGGTGGCGAAGCGGATCCGCGAGGAGATCCTGTCCGGCAAGATCTCGTTCGCCGACGCGGCGAGCAAGTACTCGATGGACATGGGGAACAAGGCGAAGGGCGGCGACCTCGGAGAAGTCCGCTGGGGACGCACCGTGCCCGAGTTCCAGAAGACGGCGTTCGAGCTCGAGCCGGGCAAGATCTCCGAGCCGATCGAGACGAACTTCGGCTGGCATCTGATCCTGGTCCGGGAACGGGTCCCGCAGGAAGACCGCGCTTCGCTCGAGGAGTCGAGACCGTCGTTGCGCACGGAAGTGCGTCAGCAGATGGAGCAGCAGCGGATGCGGGAGTACGTCGCGACTCTGCAGGAACGGCTCGGGCTCGCGTGGAACGAGGACGCCATCGAGACGCTCCGGGACGGGATTCGCGAGATGCAGAAGCTCGACATCGACACCATCCCCGAGGCCGATCGGAACCTCCCCGTGATCGCGCCGGCGGATCTGGACACGCCGCTGGCGACCTGGGACGGCGGCGAGTGGACGATCGCGGATTACATCGACGATTTCCGGAAGAAGCCGGCCTCGACCCGTCCCCCCGGATTGATCCCGCACAACGGGCTGAAGGAGCTCATTCGTACCGCTCAGATCCAGAACGTGCTTCTGGGTCTCGAGGCGAAGCGCCTGGGATTCGACAAACTGCCCGAGGTGAATGCCGCCGCCGATCGACTCAAGGAGCAGGTCGAGGTCGAGCTCGTGCACAGCGCGTTCCTGCAGGCGGCCGACGTGCCGGTGGAGGACGTGAAGGCGTTCTACGACTCGACCATGGCCGAGAATCCGGATGCGCTCATGGCCGACGAACGGGTCGACATGCTGATCGTCACGAACGCCGATCGGGGCAAGATCGTGGAGGCGCTGCGACGCATGCGGGGCGGCGAGGACGAAGCGAAGGTCATCGCCGAGATCTCGATGGACACCCGCACGAATCGCCGGGGCGGCCGCACCGGTCTGATCCCGCGCGGACAGTACGCGGCGCCCGTGGATGAGGTGGCCTTCTCGAATCGCGTGGGCAAGGGTTGGTCCGACCCGATCGTCACGGATACGGGAATCGGCGCGGTGAAGGTGCTGAGCCAGGAGCAGCCGCGCCCGTTCAAGTTCGAGGAGATCAAGGACGACCTCACGCGTCTCCTCGCGCAGCAGCGAGGCGAACGGGCGTTCGAGGATTGGCTCAACCAGCAGCGTGAGTCGCGGAACGTGGAGATCTACGACGACGTTCTCGAGCTCTACGGGCAGCCGGTCTCCTGATGCGTCGCCTCGTCGTCGTCCTCGGCATGGCTCTCGCCCTCGCGCCGGCGGTGATTCCGCCGGTCGCGGCGGCGGCGCCCGAGGTCGTGGACCGCGTCATCGCGGTGGTCGGCAACCGCATCGTCCTCCTCTCGGAGGTGGACGAAGAGGTCTACCTCGCGCAGCTCCGCGGCCAGCTCGACCCGAAGGATCCGGCGGCGGTGGCGAAGTACCGCCAGGACGTGCTCGACGCGCTCGTCGAGAGCCAGCTGCTGCTCGAGGAAGCGCGACGCGACGGAATCCAGGTCACGCGCGAGGAGGTCGACGAAGCGGTCGACAACATGGTCGCTGACGTCCGGGGCCGCTTCCCGGACGAAGCCTCGTTCGAGGCGCAGCTCGAGGAGGAGGGAACCTCGCTCGAGGCGCTGCGCAAGAGCTACCGCGGGAAGCTTGAGGATCAGCTCGTCGTGCGGCAGCTCGTGGACCGCAAGGTGCGCAGTCGCGTGCTCGTGGACGAGCGCGAGGTGCGTCGCTACTGGGACGAGCATCAGGACGAGATTCCGTCTCTCTCGTCCGAGCTCACGCTGCGCGTGATCCACGTGAGCCTCGGCTCGGCGGCGCTCGTGGACAGCGCGGCCGTCCGTCGCGCGGATCTCGTTCGCGAACGCGCCGTGAAGGGCGAGGACTTCGCGACGCTCGCGAAGGTGTTCTCCGAGGGGCCTACTGCGCAGCGCGGCGGGCTGCTCGGCTGGTTCGCGCCCCAGGATCTCGATCCGCGTCTCGCCGGCGCGATCGCGGGCCAGCCGGCCGGCACGATCACGCCCGTGATCCTCACGGACCGGGGCGCGCACATCGTGAAGATCGAGGACGTGAACTCGGACGACGGCACGATGCAGCTCCGCCAGATCGTCTTCCTGCGGGATCAGGACGCGGCCCGCAACCAGGCGAAGGCGCGCGCGGAGGCGATCCGCCAGCGGCTCCTCGCGGGGGAGGACTTCGGCGAGGTCGCCCGGGAAACGTCCGACGATCCGACGTCGGCCGAGAAGGGCGGCGAGCTCGGCACGGTGCCGGCCGAATCGCTCGAGCCGAAGCTGCGCGAGGCGATCGAGCCGCTGCAGGTCGGCGAGATCACGGAGGTGCTGGAGGATCCGCGCGGATACTCCATCTTCCGCCTCGACGGCCGGGAGGGCGAGCGCGACGCCACGTTCGACGACGTTCACGACCGGCTCGTCACGCTGCTCGAGCAGCAGAAGAGCCAGGAGTACTACCGCCAGCTCGTGGACGAGGCGCGCGAGAAGACCTACGTCGAGTACCGGCTCGACGGTCCCGAGAGCTGATCGCCCGTCCGTGCGTCTCGACCTCTTCCTCTGCCGGACGTCGATCGTGAAGCGGCGCGCCGAGGCCGCGCGGTTGCTGCGCGCCGGACACGTCGCGGTGGACGGGAAGCCGGCCAAGCCGGCGGCGGAAGCCCGGGTAGGACAACACCTGCGCGTCGAGGAGGTCCGCCGTGTGCGCGAGTACGAGGTGATCGCGATCCCGGCCGGCAACGTCGCGCGGAAGGATGCGGGGGAGTACGCTCGCCTCGTCTCGGAACGGGCAAGGGAAGCGACATGACGGATCGCAGATTGCGCATCGCCGTGACGGCCGGGGACCCCGCCGGCATCGGCCCGGAGATCGTCGCGAAGGCGCTGCGGGAGCGACGTCTCCAGCGGCTCGGCGACGTCGTGGTGTTCGCCGAGGGCCAGACGTTCGACGCGGCCTGCATGGCGGCCGGAGTTCCCGCGCTGCCGCGCGTGGACTCCGCGGCCGCGGCCCCGGGCGCGGGCGGACCGGCCGTGCTCGCTCCCGTCGATGTCGAGGCCGTCCCCGCCGACTTCGAGCTCGGCCGCCCCTCCGCGTGGACCGGCCGCGTGGCCGCGACCTGCGTGGAGCGCGCGGCCCGCGCGGCGCTCGCCCGGGAGGTCGACGCCGTCGTCACCGCTCCGCTCGCGAAGGTCGCGCTGCAGGCGGCCGGAGTGGAGTTCCCCGGCCATACGGAGATGCTCGCTTCGCTGGCGGGCGTGGACTCGGTGGCGATGATGTTCGTCGCGAAGGAGCTTCGCCTCACGCTCGCCACGATCCACGTCGCGCTCGCGGACGTGCCGCGGCTGCTCACGGCCGATTCGCTCCTGGAGAAGATGCGTCTCACGCGCGATGCCCTGCTGCATCACGCCGGGATCCCGTCGCCCCGGCTCGCCGTCCTCGGTCTCAATCCGCACGCGGGCGAGTCCGGCATGTTCGGGCGCGAGGAGATTGCCGTCGTCGGGCCGGCCATCCAGCGGGCGCGCGAGCGCGGCTGGCGGGTCGACGGTCCGTTTCCGGCCGACGCGTTCTTCGCGCGGCAACGCCGAGATTTCGACGGTGTCCTCGCGATGTACCACGACCAGGGCCTCATCCCCGTGAAGCTGCTCGGCGGGGGGCAGGCCGTGAACGTCACCCTGGGGCTGCCGTTCGTGCGGACGAGCCCGGACCACGGCACGGCGTTCGACATCGCGGGCCGGAACGTCGCGTCGGCCGAGAGCCTGGTGGCGGCGGCGGCGCTCGCCGCGGAGTGGTCCGGGGGCGCTTGACCTGGGCCTCGCGGACCCCTACCGTCTGCGCGTCGGGGTGTTCGCGGGCCGCGGGGCACGGGATCCAACCCGAGGGCTGGGAAGAAGACGACGGGAAAACCCTCCGCCGGAGATCGCGGGCCGCGGGAACGGCCGGCCGCGATCGTCCCGAACGACCGTTCGGGGCTCAATCCGTGACCGATTCTTGCCGAATCCCGGAACGACATGATTTCGCTGAGCAACGTGGGCAAGGAATTCCGGCGGGGCCGCTGGGGCGTGAGGGACGTGTCCTTCGCGATCCGGAAGGGGGAGTTCGTCCTCCTCACGGGGTCGTCGGGGGCCGGCAAGACCACTCTGATGAAGTTGCTGTCGTTCGAGGAGAAGCCCTCGGAAGGGGAGCTCATCCTCGAGGGACGGACGAACGGCAAGCTGAAGAAGCGCGAGCTGCCGCTCCTCCGTCGTCGCATCGGGATGGTCTTCCAGGACTTCCGCCTGCTGCCGGATCGCTCGGTGTACGAGAACGTCGCGTTCGTGCTGAAGGCCACCGGGTCCACGAAGGGCATCGACCGGCGCGTGCTGCGCGCGCTCGCGGCGGTGGGCCTCTCCGGTCGCGGCGATTCGCTGCCCGGCGAGCTCTCGGGTGGTGAGCAGCAACGGGTCGGCATCGCGCGCGCCATCGTGAACGATCCGTTCGTCGTGCTCGCGGACGAACCCACCGGCAACCTCGACGACCGCAACAAGCGCGAGATCTTCCAGCTGCTCAAGAAGATCGCGGCCGGCGGCACCGCGGTGCTCGTGGCCACGCACGATCTCTCCGTCGCCCGCGAGTTCCGTGCGCGCATGCTCGTGCTCGACCAGGGCCGACTCGTGCGCGACGAGCCGCCCACGATCGAGACGGCCGCGCCGCGTCCCGCGTCGCCCGTGCCGCTGGTGGCGCGTCCCACCGGGGTGCGGCCGTGAGCACGTTCCTGTTCACGCTCCGCGAGGGCTTCCTGAACATCCGCCGCGCGCCGCTCCTGTCCATGACGTCGGTGGCGGTGATGGGTTTGTCGCTGTTCGTGCTCGGGATCTTCCTGCTCATCACCGTGAATCTGAGGGCCGCGATCTCGGCCGTGCAGAAGCAGGTCGAGGTCGTGGTGTTCGTGAACGAGGCCATCCGCGATTCCGAGCTGAAGGCGCTGGACTCGTTCCTGCGGGAGCATCCCGCCGTGGCCGACGTCCGGTTCCTCACGCGTGACGAGGCGCTCGCGAAGTTCCGCGAGGAACTGAACGAACGCGAGTACCTGCTCGAGGCGCTCGAGGCGAACCCGCTGCCGGACACGTTCGAGGTCCAGCTGTTCGACGACTGGAAGACGACGGAGCGCATCACGGAGGTCGCCGGGGCGATCCAGGGCATGGCCGGCGTGGACGAGGTGAAGTACGGCGAGGAATGGGTCGGGCGCTTGAACCGCGTGATCGTCGCGGTCGTGCTCGCGGACCTGTTCCTCGGAATCGTCGTCGCGCTGAGCTCGCTGCTCGTCGTCTCGAACACCGTCAAGCTCACCCTCATCGCGCGCCGCGAGATGATCGACCTCATGAAGATGGTCGGTGCGACCGTGGGCGTGATCCGACGTCCGTTCGTGCTCGAAGGCGTGATCAAGGGCGTTCTCGCGGCCGCGCTCGCCGCCGCCCTGCTCGTGGCGCTCACCGGTTTCCTGCAGGGACGGGTGCCCGAGGTCGTGTCGCTGTCGCTGACGTCGATTCTCGCGTTCGTGGCTTTCGGCGCGTTCCTCGGAGGCCTCGGGAGCGTCGCGTCGATGCAGGGCTTCCTCCGGAAATGGTAGCCCCGGCCCGTCCTCGCCGGATCGCGGTTTCCGTCCTCGCGTTCGTCGCGCTTTCCGCGCTCGCCGGTCGGGTGCACGCGCAGGCGGAGGGCGAGGGCCACGAGGTGCTCGGTGGCCCGGACGCGATCACCGCGCCGTTCGATCGCGACATCGAACGCGAGTCCGCCGAGCTCGAACGCGTTCGCCGGGAGCTCGACCAGGCGCGGCAGGACCGCAAGACGATCGCCGTCCGCGAGAACAAGATCCTGGGGCAGCTCAACTCGATCGACTCGGACCTGGCACTCAAGGAGCGCCTGATCTCCGGCCTCGCGCGCAAGGAGGATCGCCTCGCGGCGGATCTCGAGCGCACGCGCGCGCGCCTCGCCCAGGAGGAAGCGAAGCTCGCCGAGCGCCGCGACGTCCTGCGCCGGCGCCTTCGCAACATCTACAAGTACGGAGAGAAGCCGGGACTCCAGGTCCTGCTCGGCGCTTCCTCCGCCGTCGATCTCATCCGCCGTTTCGACTGGCTGCTGCTCGTCGCCGCGCAGGACCGAAGGCTCGTGGACGACGTTCGCGAGTCCGTGCTCAAGGTGCACGAAGTGGAGCAGGAGGCCGCGCGCAAGCAGGCGGAGGTTCGCGCGATCCGTCAGGAATCGGAAGGCGAGCGGGCCGAGCTCGCCGAGAAGCGCGAGGAACGTGCGGGGCTGCTCGACTCCGTGCGCAAGGAGAAGAAGAGCCGCGAACAGGTGATCGCCGAGCTCGAGCAGGCGGAGAAGCAGGTCCAGCAGCTGATCACGGAGCTGGAGGAAAAGGCGAAGCTCGCGCTGGAGGGCGGTCTGCCCCCGGAGGGCACCGGCTTCGAGGAGCGGCGCGGCAAGCTGCCGTGGCCCGTGGCGGGCAAGGTCGAGCGCTGGTTCGGGGTGCAGAAGGACAAGCGTTTCGGCACGTCGACGTTCAACGGCGGCGTGGACATCAAGGCGGAGCGCGAATCCGACGTCGTCGCGGTGCACCGCGGCCGCGCCGACTACGTCAACTGGCTCCCCGGGTACGGCCAGTGCATCATCATCAACCACGGCGGCGGCTACTACACGCTGTACGCGCACACCTCCAAGGTGTTCGTGAGTGCCGGCGACGTGGTCCAGACCGGCCAGGTCATCGCCTCCGTCGGGGACACCGGGTCCATGCTGGGGAACGTGCTCCACTTCGAGATCCGGAAAGACGCGGAGCCGATCAATCCGGCCCCCTGGATGATCTCGTCGCCCCTCCGCTAGCAGCCGACCGCAAGAGGTGTCGGTCCCCGCGTCCGTCGAGCTCCCGCGTCCGGCGCGCCCCGGTGTCGAAGGGCCGTCGCGCCCCCTCCACTTGACCGCAGTGCGCGCGCCGGGGAACATACCGTCCCCCGGTCTCGGAGCACCCGTCTCGGAGGATCCCTTGTCCCGGAAGTTCACGATCACCACGGCCATCGACTACGTGAACGCGAAGCCGCACCTCGGCCACGCGTACGAGAAGATCACGGCGGACGCGATCGCCCGGGCCCACCGCGCGCTCGGCTGCGACGTGTTCTTCCTGATCGGGAACGACGAGCACGGGACGAAGATCGAGAAGAGCGCCGCCGCCGCCGGCGTATCTCCGCAGGAGTGGGTGGACCGGATGGCGGAGGTCTACCAGTCCACCTACGAGAAGCTGCTCATCTCGTGGGACGGCTTCATCCGCACCACGGAGGAGCGGCATCACGCCGGGGTTCGCGAGATCCTCGCGCGCGTGCGTGCGAACGGCTGGATCCGCCGGGACAAGTACACGGGCTGGTACTGCGAGGGTTGCGAAGCCTTCTACACCGAGAAGGACCTGGTGGAGGGCAAGTGTCCGAACCACGACACCGAGCCGCGCTGGGTCGAGGAAGAGAACTGGTTCTTCCGGCTGTCGGACTTCCGCGATCGCCTGCTCGCGCACATCCGCGAGAACCCGGGGTTCATCCGACCGGAGTCGCGCCGGAACGAGGTCGTCGCGTTCCTGGAGGGTGGCCTCGAGGACCTCTCGATCTCGCGCGCGGGCGTGAAGTGGGGGATCCCGTTCCCGGAAGATCCGAACGCCGTGGTGTACGTGTGGTTCGACGCGCTCACGAACTACATCTCGGGCGTGGGCTTCGGTACGGATCCGGCCGAGTTCGAACGCCGGTGGCCGGCGAGCGTGCACGTCGTGGGGAAGGACATCACGCGCTTCCACTGCGTGATCTGGCCCGCGATGCTGATGGCGGCGGAGATCGAGTTGCCCGAGTGCGTGTTCGGTCACGGGTTCATCTACCAGTCCGGCGCGAAGATGTCGAAGTCGCTCGGCAACATCGTGAACCCGCTGGACGTGGTGGACGTGACCGGCGCCGACGCGCTGCGCTACTTCCTGATCCGCGAGTTGACGTACGGGAAAGACGGGGACTTCTCCTGGGACGCGTTCATCGCGCGCTACAACGCGGAGCTCGCGAACGACCTCGGCAATCTCGTGAAGCGGACGACGGACATGACCGCGCGCTTCCTCGACGGCGAGATCCCCGCCGGAGCGGACACCGGCGAGGACCGCACCGGACTGCGCGCGGACGCGGAGCGAGTGGCGGCCACGGTGGCCCGGGCCTGGGAGGACTTCGATCTCTCCGGCGCGCTCGAGTCCACGTGGTCGCTCGTGCGGCGGGCGAATCAGGTGATCCAGGAGAAGGCGCCCTGGGAGCTCGCGAAGGACGACGCGCGTCGCGGGGAGCTCACCGGCGTGCTCGACGAACTGCTGGAGGTGATTCGCATCGTGGCCGAGCTCGCGGCGCCCGCCATCCCGGGCAAGACGGACGAGATCCGGGCGCGCCTCGGATTGCCGAGGGGAGTCGCGGCCCCGTGGGCCGAGTCCACGGTCTGGCGTCACCGGCCGGGCTGGCGGGTCGTGCCCGGCGAGCCCGTGTTTCCGCGGATCGACCGCAAGCAGGATCCCGAGAAGTCGGAGCCCGCGGCCGAAGCGGTGTCCAAGCGGGCGCAGAAGAAGGCGAAGCGAGATGGCGGCGTCGGGCCGGCGACCGGGCCCGCCGCATCGATCGGCATCGAGCAGTTCCGCGACGTGGAGCTTCGCGTGGCCACCGTGCTCGACGCCGCCCCCGTGGAGGGAGCGGACCGTCTGCTGCGGCTCACTCTGGATCTCGGCGACGAGAAGCGTCAGGTCGTGTCCGGGATTGCCCAGCACTACGCGCCGCAGGACCTGCCGGGGCGCCAGGTCGTCGTGGTCGCGAATCTCGCGCCCGCGACCATCCGCGGCGTGGAGTCGCGCGGCATGATCCTCGCCGCGGAATCCGGCGGTCGCCTCGCGTTGCTTGCGCCGGGACACGAGGTCGCGCCGGGGACGCGGGTGTCCTGATGATCGACTCGCACTGCCACCTGAACGTGGACGACTACCGCGAGGACCTGGACGAAGTCGTCGCCCGGGCCCGGGACGCGGGCGTCCACGGGATCCTGGTGCCGGGCATCGGACTCGAATCCTGCGAGCGGGCACTGGAGATCGCGGAGCGACACCCGATGGTGCGGGTCGCGGTCGGCATCCATCCGCACGAAGCGCTCGCCTGGGACGCCGCGGCGGAACGTCGCCTGCGGGCGTGGGCCGAACGGGACGAGGTCGTGGCGATCGGGGAGATCGGTCTCGATTTCTACCGCGACTGGAGTCCCTTCGATGCTCAGCGCGTCGCCTACGCCGCGCAGCTCCGCCTCGCGCGGGAGCTGGATCTGCCGGTGATCATCCACGATCGGCAGGCGCACGAGGAGGTGCTCGCCGGGGTCGAGGCGGTCCCGGGCTCCCGCGGCGTGATGCACTGCTTCTCGGGCGGGCCCGCGGAAGCGGAGCGGGCGGTGGCGGCCGGATTCCACCTCTCCTTCACGGGGACCCTCACGTTCGGGAAGGGCAAGGCGGATCGAGTCCTGAAGCGCGTGCCGCCGGAGCGCCTCCTGCTGGAGACCGACTCGCCGTACATGACGCCGGTGCCGCACCGGGGAGAACGGAACGAGCCCGCCTTCGTGACCCACGTGGCCGACGCGCTCTCCGAGAAGCTCGAGTGGGATCGGGCGGAAGTCCTCGCGTCCACGTCCCGAGCCGCCGCGGAGCTTTTCGGCTTCCCGCCGGAGCCTGCTCCCTGACCGGGCTCGCCGAGGCGCCGCCTCGAGTGGTCGGGCGCGCGGACCGTGCTATAGTCGCCCCCGACCCTGCGCCCGCGCCCCCATCGGATCCCCGCGAGGTGTGCGCCATCACCGCTGCCAAGACCTCGGTGCGCGACGTTCTGGCGCGGCACTCCATCCAGCCCCGCAAGCGCTTCGGGCAGAACTTCCTGCACGACCCGGCGGTCTGTGCCCGCATCGCCGCGGCGGTCGCTCCGGCGGCCGGCGAGTCCGTGCTCGAGATCGGTCCCGGACTCGGTGCCATCACGCGCCCGCTCCTGGCGCTGGGCGCGCGCGTCACCGCGGTGGAGGTGGACCCGCGCATCGCCGACTACCTCGAGGAGGATCTGCGCGACGAACCGGGCTTCCGCCTCGTGCGGGGCGACATCCGGGAAGTGGCCGACTCGGCACTGTCCGAGGCGCGGGTGCTCGTGGGCAACCTGCCGTACTCGATCACGGGACCGCTGCTCGCGCTGCTCATCGAGCAGGCGCCGCGAATCGACCGCGCCGTCGTGATGATCCAGCGCGAGGTCGCCACGCGACTGCTCGCGGGAGCGGGAGGACGGGAGATCGGCGCGCCGTCCGTGCTGCTCCGTCTCCTGTACGACGTGAGTCGCGTGCTCGAGGTCGGACGCGGCGCGTTCGTGCCGCCCCCGGAGGTGAAGTCGGTGGTGCTGCGGCTCGTCCGGCGGGAAGGCGCCTTGCTCGATCCCGCGCTGCGGGATCTGGTCAACCGGGCGTACGCGCATCGCCGCAAGATGCTCCGGAAGACACTCGGGTCCATGGTGGCGTCCGAGGAGGCGATCGGGTCGGCGCTGGTGGCGATCGGTCGCGCGCCGAACGCACGTCCCGAGGAGCTCGAGCCCGGCGACTGGCCGCGACTCCGCGACGAGCTCGCGGCGGGGGACCGCGGATGAGACTCCGCCGTCCCGCGACGTTGCTCGCCCTTTGCCTGCTCCTGATCGCTTCGCTGGGAGGGGGCGCCGCCGCGCAGGATGCCGGCGGATCGGGCGCCGACTCCACCGTCACGGCGGTCGCGGACAGCGCCCGGACCCTCATCTCCTCCGACGGTGCGATCTCCGTGTACGAGGAGCTCCGTCCCGGCGAGGGAATCGAGGGGTTCTTCTGGGCCTACGACCCGGTCTCCGATCTCCAGCGCCTCGTGGACACCCGTCGCCGCGACGAGGAGCTCGAGCCGCTCCGGGACTCGTTCGGTTTCGAGCTGGTGGTGCCGGACTCGATCGCGGCACTGCGCGATTCGGTCACCGCGGTCGCGGATTCGATCATCGCGGCGCGCGTGGAGATCCTGACCGTGTTCGATCCGAAGCTCACGACGAGCTACAACGAGGTCAAGGACAACTACGAGTACGGAAACAAGCTCGACATGGCGGTGCCGATGACGCGTCGCGGCAACGTGGTGATCGCGCTGAACGACCGCAAGAACTACAACAGCTCCACGAAGCGCGCGCAGGACCAGCTCACGCTGAGCTCGACGTTCAGCTTCAAGCTGCACCCCGAGCTGAAGACGTCGCTGGGGCTCTCGGTGGGGGAGAACACGCTGGAGCTCGACCGGGTGCAGGACTCGAAGGCCACGGATCAGGACGTGAACGGAAGAATCTTCTGGGATCGAGCCGCGCCGCTCGGGTTCACGATGAACAGCTCGCTCGGCGTGATGGTCGGCGAGAAGAAGTACCAGACCCGCCTCACGGACGGCAGCGCGAAGCAGCTCACGCCGAGCTGGACGACGAAGTTCACACGGCCCTTCACGAGCGGCAGCCTCGCCCTGGACTACCAGGGTGGCGCCGGGCGGGCGAAGCGTCGCGAGCTGCGGACGATCGTGGCGGTGGATTCGGTCGCCGCCGACAGCGTCGACGTGACGGAGACCGACGATCGCAACGCGAACCACCGGGGGACCGTGTCGATGACCTGGAACCCGGTGAAGGACTGGACGGCGCGCGTGAACGGCGGCGCCTCCGCGGATCGATTCCAGTACATCTCCCAGCAGGATTCCGTGGTCGGCCGCCAGGAGACCCGGCGGCAGGGTTCGCGCGACGGCTCCCTGAACCTCACCGGGAAGCCCACGCAGACGATCGAGATCAAGTCGAACCTCTCCTGGCGCCTGAGCGACACGCAGTACGAGCTCGAACCGGGCCGCTTCTCGAAGACGACGACCCGGGTGGGAACCACGGATCTGACCTGGACTCCCTACGCCGGATCGCGCACGAAGGTCACGATCGAGCGAAACGTCGAGGACCGCGACTACCTGACGTCTCAGGCGGGCCAGGTCGACAAGAAGCGACTCGTGGTGGACTGGAACCAGGACATCACCGAGCGGGTGGAGCTCGTGTCCGTGTACACGCTGCGGCTCGACTCGTACTACTTCGACGTGGCCGACGGCAACACGGGAGATCGAGATCTGCGATCGGAGCGTGCGACGTTCACCGTGCGGTACAATCCCAGCGGGATCCTCAGCACGAACGTCAAGATGGACATCCGCAAGGACGACACGGTCAACCTGAGTCCGTCGCGCTCCGGCGGCAACAAGACGGACTACGTCTACATCGTCACGCCCGGGTACAGCCTGCGGCTCGGCGCGGCGAACATCAGCGGCGACTTCACGGCGAACGCGCGATACAATGTCTTCGATTTCGACGAGGATCGGAACTCGTTGACCCGCCGCTTCTACACGCAGCAGAAGTGGCAGCACAAGTTCTCGGAGCGCGTGTCCACCGAGCTGCTCGGAACGTACGAGTACAGCGACGAGGGCAGCTACCGCCGGAGCTCGGCGGACGGGATCCGCCGGTTCGGGCGCACCCGCGAGATCCTCCGGTACCGGTTCGACTCGACCGTCCTGTACAATCCCCGCCAGTGGCTGCGCGCCTCGGCGAGCTACCGCGCCGACGGGGAGGACCAGTACACGCTGACCGAAACGTCGCGGACGAAGTCGGGAGACACCCGGACGGGCGAGTTCTCGTACGGGATGAACGTCAAGCGGCGGGTGATGAAGACGATCCAGGTCAACCTGGATTTCCGTCAGTTCCTCCGGGACGGCGCCCGGATCGCGGACGTGGATCGCAACTACTACAAGATCCAGGCGACCGTGGAGTATCAGCCCTTCCGGCCACCGAAGAAGGCGAACGAATGAGAACGCTCCGCCCTCGGCTCGTCCTGCTCGCGACGCTCGCGTGCGTCGTCGGCTGCGACTATTTCCAGCCTCGCACTCCCGAGGAGGGCGACTCGGGCTCGGCCTGGGTGACGCCGCTGATTCCCGGTCAGATCGTGCAGAATCTCCGGAGCGCGATCGAACTGGAGAACTTCGCCGACTACCAGCGGGTGTTCACGGAGGACTTCACGTTCACCCCGGACCCGACGGACGTCGCGACGCTCGCGGTCGAGCGTCCCGGAGAATCCGTGTTCGACGGCTGGACCGTCGACGTCGAGAGCACGGTCATGGAGCAGGTCGTGTCCGCGGCGGACTCGGTCCGGGTCGATCTCACGCTTTTCGAGGAGCAGCCGAGCGGCTCCACGACGCTCGTGAAGTACACGTACGCCCTGCGCGTCTTCCTGAACGCGGCGGTCACGGAGTACCAGGGCGAGGCGTGGTTCTCCGTCCGTCAAACCGGGAACGGAGAGTGGTACGTCTACGGCTGGCAGGATGTCGTCACCACGGACACGGTGCAGTCCTGGGGACTGCTCAAGGGCAGGACCCGCTCGCTCTAGCCGCGGCCGTCGAGACCGGCAACTCACGCCCAAGAAACACGGCTTCAATCACTTACGGGCCTATCGGTCCCGCCGGCACGAGGCGCTTTCGCGGGGGTACCGTTGACATGGCGGCGACGGACGCCCTACACTTTCCCTGTTCGCCGCCCCCGCGGTCGGACTCGGTCGAACTCCGGCGGGCCCCATACGCGCCCAAGCCGTCGCGCCGGATCACCGATGAGGAATGCAGGAGGGGCCCGCTCCCCTGGCGAGCCTCGACGCGACGTTCGCCGACGCCCGGCGATGGCGATCGTTTTTCGAAATCCGTTCGGAGGAAACCGAGACCGCATCTTGCTACGGAACGATTCGCGAGTCCTTTCCACGCCCCGCTCCTCGAATCCCCTCGTCTTCCTTCCGGAGGTTTCGTCCGTGGTGTTCCGCAAATCCTTTGCAGGCAAGGCCAGCGCACTGGCCCTGTTGTTTGCCGTAGTTCTGTACCTGCCTGGCTGTCCACTCAGCCCCGGTGACGACAAGACGGATCCGGGCAACACCGTGGCTCCCGAGCGCGACACCGTCGCGGGTGCCGTGGATCTGTTCGAGTGGGTCTGGCAGAACAAGAACTACGACGAGTACGAGCAACTCCTCCACACCGAGTTCGCGTATTACCCGCAGAACGACGACCTGGTGGACTTCCCGTGGATGCAGGGCGACAGCTGGTCGCGGGCCGAGGAGCTCGGTATCGCGCGCAACATGTTCGACCCCGCGTTCGTCAGCGACGCCACGAACGAGACGATCGACTCGATCGAGATGGACGTGACGCGTCTCAGCCAGCGCAACCTCACCGAACCGCCGGGCGCGGTGGAGGTCACCACCAGCATGACGGTGACGGTGCTGTGGGCGGCCCAGGACGGTGCGCGGTCGGATGTCCGGTTGATCTTCACGCTCGTGCCGGATCCGGCGAATCCGTCGCTCTGGCAGATCTGGCGACAGGACGAGCTCGCGAACAACCAGGGCGGCGGTTGATCGATTCGAGGACGGGGATTCGGGGCGGGGCCGGGACGAGCACTTCCGGCCCCGCTCTTTTTTTTGTGTGGCGGAACGCGGTCTCCGGTGGCGGGCGTATCGAGGGACTGCTAATCTGCGCGACCCTTTCCGGAGCGAACGAGTTTCGCGTCGCGGAATGACGAGAGCACCGGAGGATCCATGCCCCCCCGCCGGGATTCTTTCTTCGAATCGAGCGTGCCGCGCTCGCGCGCGACCCGATGGATCAGCGCGGTCGTGGCCGCCGTCGCGTTTCTCGCGATCGCTCGTGCCGCGATCCCGCAACTGCTTCCCGCGCGGCCCGTGGTGGCGGTCGCCGCCGACGTGGACGATGCGATCGAGGAAGTCGTGGCGACCGAGGCGATCGACCGCGAAGCGGTTCACGGACGTCGCGCCGAGGGCGCCGGCGTCCCCGCCGAGGTCGAGATCACGCTTCCCCGCGAGACCACGTTCTCGGAGGTGAACTCCGAGATCGCGCGCGCGATTCGCGGCACCGGAGCCACCGTGCTGGACGCCGTGGAGACCGGCTCCGCTCCGGAGCGTCCCGAAGGACTGTTCCTCGAGCTCGGGACCGAGGGGGCCGTCACGCACCGGGTCAAACTCGAGCAGGACCGTTCCCCCGCGAAGGCACCGGGCGATCCGCGCATCGCGATCGTCTTCGACGACCTCGGCTGGTCGATGACCGGCCTCGCGGCCGACCTCCTGGACTTCCCCGCGCCCGTCACTTTCGCGATCCTGCCCGGCCTTCCGCACAGCGACGAGTACGCGAAGGCCGCGCGGGACCGCGGCCACGAGATCATCCTCCACGTGCCGATGGAGCCGATGGACGTGGCACACCACGACCCCGGCGACGGAGCGATCCGCCCCGGGCTGCCCGCGGAGGAGAACCGTCGGCGGATGCAGTCGGCGCTCGCCGGCCTCTCGGGGTACGTCGGCGTGTCGAATCACATGGGATCGCGTGTGACGTCCGACGAATCGCTGATGGACCTCTGTCTGTCCGTGATCCGCTCCCACGATCCGGACCTGTTCTTCCTCGACAGCCGCACCACGCCGTACTCCGTCGTACCGGCGCGGGCTCGCCGCCACGGCGTCCGCACGCTCACGAACAACCTGTTCCTCGACGGCGGCGACGAAGGCCAGCGGCTCGCGGGTGTCCGCGCCAGCCGACTGGCGAGCATCGCGCGCCGGAAGGGAAGTGCGATCGCGATCGGCCACGTCCACCCGGAGACGGTGGAAGCGGTCCGCGAGGCGATCGAGGAGTGGGAGCGGCAGGGGATTCGACTGGTCCCCCTGTCCGATCTGATGCATCGTTAGCCCGCGTTTCCCCTGGGGAGGTCGGCGATGCGACTCGGAGTGAATGTCGATCACGTGGCGACCGTACGCGAGGCGCGTCGCGGTCGGGAGCCCGATCCGGTCACGGCGGCGCTGCTCTGCGAGGAGTCCGGCGCCGATCAGATCACGGTCCATCTGCGGGAAGACCGGCGGCATATCCAGGATCGCGACGTCCGGCTGCTGCGCGAGGTCGTGAAGACGACCCTGAACCTGGAGATGGCGGTCAGTGAGGAGATCGTGGCCGTCGCGCTCGCCGTCCGCCCCGACACCGCGACGCTCGTCCCCGAGCGACGCGAAGAGCTCACCACCGAGGGCGGCCTGGACGTCGTGTCGGGATCCGAGCGGATCGCCGGCACCGTGCGGCGTCTGCGCGAGGCCGGGGTGCGGGTGAGCCTGTTCATCGACCCGGATCAGCGGCAAGTCGAGGAAGCGCTGCGCGTCGGCGCCCAGGCGGTCGAGTTCCACACCGGGCAGTACGCGCATGCGCGCGGCGAGGAGCCGATCCGTGCGGAGCTCGATCGCGTGTCGGATGCGGCGCGCCTCGCGAGCAAGATCGGACTGGAGCCGCTCGCCGGCCACGGTCTCGACTACCGCAACGTCGTGCCGCTCGCGCAGATCCGGGAGATCGAGGAGGTCAACATCGGCCACTCGATCGTTTCCCGAGCGGTCATGGTGGGGCTGGCCGAGGCCGTCCGGGAGATGAAGGCGATCCTCCGGTCCGCGCGCTCGGGGCTCGGCGCCCGGGCCTGAGACGCCCGGCCCCGGCCTCCGGTCGGGGCTCCGTCGGCCGAACCCGAGGTTCTCGCGCGTCGGAGGGGCCTTTCCGGGGCGCCCCCGGCCGGCGCCATCCCGAATGGGCGGGAACCTGTCCCGCCCGGCTCCTCGGGCGGCCGTCGCCCGGGGCCGCCTCGCGCGGGGTCCGTTCGCCCGGTCGGCATTGACACCCGCTGGCGGGGTCCCTACTGTCATTGCCCTTGTGGCCAAGTCCGGCAAACCGGTTGGAGAGCGAGGATCGAACCCCCATGAACTTTGGAATCCGCACGAGGATCCTGATCGTCCTCGCCGCGCTGGCGGCGTCGATCTTCGTCCTCCTGCCCACCTGGCGGTACTACCGGCTGAGCGCCGACCAGAAGGCGCAGCTCGATCCGAGCGCGGTGGAGCACCTGAAGTCGCAGGCGCTCCGACTCGGACTGGACCTCCAGGGCGGCATGCACATGGTCCTGGAGCTCGACGATTCGAAGGTCGAGGGGGACTACGACAAGAACGACATGATGCAGCGGGCGCTGGAGATCATCCGCAACCGCATCGATCAGTTCGGCGTGACCGAGCCGGTCGTCCAGGCGGCCGGTGAGAAGCGGATCATCGTGGAGCTCGCCGGTATCGACGATCTCGAGCGCGCTCAGCAGATCATCAGCCAGGCGGCCGTCCTCGAGTTCAAGATGGTGCGGCCGGGCGCGGAACTGCGCCGGTTGCTGGATCAGGCGGATCAGGAGCTCGCCCGGCACGTCGGCCTCGAGACGGCCGACGCGGGAAGCGACTCGGCGGCCGTCGCGCCCGTCGAGGATCCGGACCTGCCGGCGTTCGTCGTCGACGCCGTGAAGTCGTCGTCGGGGCACCTGCTGAGCTCGTCGGTCGTCGTCGTGCCGCGCCAGGGGACGATCGCGGTGAACGAGATCGCCTACGTCGCCGAGACCGATTTCAATCTCGTGGACACGAGCCTCAAGTACCTGGCGGACTCGACGCGCGTCATCCCGCGCGACGTGCAGTTCGCCTGGGGCTCCGACGTCCTGAACGACGGTGCCGGGAACCGGATCCGGTACCTGTATCTGCTGACGGCGCGCCCGGAGCTGACCGGCGGCGATCTCGAGTCGGCCCGTCCGCAGCCGGACAACTCGTCGAACATCGGCGGCAACTTCCTCGTGGAGTTCGACCTCACGCGGAACGGTCGTCGCCTGTTCAGCCGGACGACCGGCGACAACGTCGGCAAGCTGATGGCGATCGTGCTCGACGGGCGAGTGAAGTCCGCGCCCGAGATCCAGCAGAAGATCCGGGCCGGCACCGCCAGCATCACCGGCCGCTTCACCACGCAGGAAGCCACGGACCTCGCGATCGTGCTGCGCGCGGGCGCGCTCCCGGTGCCGATCGTCATCGAGGAGCAGCGCGGCGTCGGTCCGTCCCTCGGCCACGACTCGATCACGCTGGGGCGCCGGGCGATCCTGTTCGGCTTCGTGGCGGTTCTCGTGTTCATGGCGATCTACTACCGCGCGGCGGGACTGATCGCCGTGGTGGCGCTGCTGCTGAACCTGCTCCTGATGCTCGCCGCCCTGGTCCTGCTCGGCGCGGTACTCACGTTGCCGGGACTTGCCGGCTTCGTGCTCACCGTGGGTATGGCGGTGGACGCGAACGTGCTCATCTACGAACGCATCCGGGAAGAGCTCCGCAGCGGCCAGACGTTCCGCAACGCGCTGAGTCGCGGCTACGATCGCGCCTTCCGCACGATTCTCGATGCGAACATGACCACGCTGTTCACGGCACTCGCTCTTCTCTGGTTCGGCACCGGTCCGATCAAGGGATTCGCGGTGACCCTCTCCATCGGAATCGTCATCAGCATGTTCACGGCTCTGTTCGTGACCCGTTTGATCTTCGACCTCCTGACCCGCAGCGGCGGTGTCCGGAGCCTTCCCGTCTAGGGGAAGAGGAGCGCCTCGATGCAGTTCCTGAGCGAAACCAACATCGATTTCATCAGCAAGCGCGGGATCGCGGCGACGCTCTCGCTGCTGCTGATTCTGGCGGGGCTCGCCTCGCTCGCGATCCACAAGGGACCGAAGTACTCGATCGACTTCACGGGCGGCTCCCTCGTGCAGGTGCAGTTCACCGAGTCCGTGCCCACGGACGAGGTCCGGCAGGTCCTGTCGGACGCGGGGATCCCGAACGCGGAGATCGTCCGGTTCGGGGAGGAGAACGAGAAGCTCATCCGGATCCCGGACACGGGCGCCGGCAGCGAATCGATGGACAAGGCGACCGATGCCCTCCAGGCGCGCTGGCCCGACCTGGACCTCCGCCGCGAGGAGACCGTCGGTCCCAAGATCGGAAGCGAGCTGCGCAGCTCCGCGCTCCAGGCGATCATCCTGTCGCTCGTCCTGATCCTGGCCTACGTCACGGTCCGGTTCGAGTTCCGGTTCGCGGTGGCGTCGATCATCGCGCTCGTGCACGACGTGCTGATCACGCTCGGGGTGTTCAGCATCGTGGGCCACGAGATCTCGCTCGCGGTCGTGGCGGCGTTCCTCACGATCGTGGGTTACTCGCTGAACGACACGATCGTGGTGTTCGACCGGATCCGGGAGAACCTGCGCGTGCCGGGCCGCGAGGACTACGACACGATCCTGAACCGCAGCATCAATCAGTCGCTGTCGCGGACGATCATCACGTCGGGCACCACGCTGCTCGTGCTCGTGGTCCTGTACTTCTTCGGCGGCGAGGTGCTGAAGGATTTCGCGTTCGCGCTGATCGTGGGCATCGTCGTGGGTACGTACTCGTCGATCTACGTCGCCACTCCGATCCTCGTGGAGTGGGAGCGGCGCGCGCCGCGTCGCTCGAAGCCCGGGAAGGGCAAGGGCAAGGGCTCGCGCACCGCGGTGGCGGCGAAGTAGCCTCCCTCGCCTCCCGGGGCGGCCCGCCTCAAGTCGGCTTCGGCCAACGACTTGCGGCGGGCCGCGTTGACCCCTCCCGGCTCCCGTGCCTATCATTGGGTACGATCCGTGGCGCAGACCCGCCGTCGGACCGCTGCGCCTGGGGAGGCACTGGATGATCCCGCGAATGTTCGCTCCTCTCGCTCTCGGCCTGTTGCTCCTGGCCCCGGCCGCCGTCCCGGCGACGGAGGCGGAGGGCGACTCCGGCGTGGCCCGGGAGGACCTCGACCCGGGCGTCAGTCGCGCCGACCTGCCGGAGGCGACCGGCGGCCCGCTCGCGGTCTTCGCGGAGGTGGAGCGCGCCTGGGTCGACGGCGACGTCGACGGACTGGTAGCGCTGCTCGATCCCGAGGAGAAGGTGAGCCTCTCGTTCAGCCGCAGCGGCCCCCGCGGCGGCTGGTTCAACGGCGACCAGGCCTACTACCTGCTGAAGGACATGTTCGAGTTCTCGCAGACCGAGTTCTTCGAGTTCCGCCGCTACTACAACCTGGACTCGGCGGGTCGCTCGCCCTATGCCGTCGCCGGACGTTCCTTTCGCCTGAACGGCGCCCCCCACGAGGACCAGGTCTACATCTCGCTCCGTCGGCGCGGCGATCACTGGTACGTCGGGGAGATCCGCTCGATCGACCGCTGACGGGAGCCCGGCCGTGAGCCTGCACTGGGGGATCCTCGCCGTTACGCTGGCGGTTGCGGTGGTCCTCGTCCTCCGCCTGCGCCGACGTTTCCGCGCGCCCGATCTCCTGCTCGCGATCGCCGCGATCGCGGCATTCGGGCTCGAGGGCGTGGTCACGGTGCGCGAGCTCCGCTTCGGGGCGGACTGGCGACGTCTCGCCGAGACCGAGCTCACCGCCCGGGCGCGTGGGGTCGTCGAGTTCCTGCAGGATCAAGGCGCGCGCTCCCTCGAGTCCGCGCGTGCCGTGGGACGCGACCCCGACACGCGCGTCCTGCTGTCCGCCGAGAATCAGCTCGCGCGCACCGCGCGACGTCCCGTCTTCCTCGATCTCATGGATCGCCTGCCGGGCACCGCGACGGCCGGTCTGACGGTGTACGACCTGCGCGGCGCGCCGCGCGCCTGGTCGGGCTGGTCGCCCACCGCGACCCTCGCACTCGCGCGGGAGCCGAGTCGCACGAAGGAATCGCTCACGATCCGACCGGGGAACATCTACACCGTGCTGGAGGCGGTGCATCCGGTCCGGGACGACGCCGGCGACGCGCTCGGCTTCGTGGTGTACCAGGAACCGCTGCGGGTTCAGTACCCGCTCCAGAATCGCTTCCTCCAAGTGGACGACGTGCTGAGTCGTCTCGAGGGCAGCGGCGGGGTTCGCGCCGACGTCGCGCTGGAGCTCTCCCTCGACGGCGACGACGATCCGCGCGCGCTGCGCCCCGGCGCACTCAAGCTCTCGGTCACGGAGACGGAGGCGTCCGCGACCGCCGCGATTCTCGCGACCGGCGACGTTCCGGTCGGACGAGTCTCCCTCTCCGGACTCTCGCGGCCCCGCCTGCTCGGAGAGCGCCTGCAGCGAGTGGCTACCGTGCGGGCCTGGGCGCTCGCGATCCTCGCCGCGCTGGTGTGGCTCCGGCTGTGGAGTCGCAGCGGAGACCTGCCGTCGCTGATCGGGCTGCCGGTGCGACTCGCGTTGCTGGTCGGCGCCCGCTGGGTGCTGCTCGCGAATCCGCCGCGCGGCGGACTGGATCCTCTCGGCGTGTTCGATCCGTCGTGGTTCGCGTCGATCCGGTTCGCCGGACTGCTGCGGTCGCCCGGCGACCTGCTGCTCACCGCGATCGCGGCGCTCCTCGCCGCGCGCGAAGCCCGTCGTCTGCTGCTGCAGGCCCGCCCCGCGCTCGTCCGGCTCGCGACGCGGCGCGTGTGGCTCACGGTGCTGCCCGGACTGGTGCTCGCGATCCTCGTGGGCTCGCTCGTGGGATTCCACTGGACGCGCGTCTTCGACATCGCCCGCAACGCGAACGTGCCGCTGTTCGGCGGATTCGATCCGTTCACGTCCACGCCCGTCGCCGCGCTGGAGGTGTCGCTGCTGTTCCTCGGCGCGGGTCTGCTCATCTCGGCGGACGCGCTGGTCTCCACGGCGCTCGCGCTGCTCGCCCGACTGCCGGCCGTCGTGCGCGGACTTCTCGTCGCGGCACTCGCCGCGTTCGGCTCCGCGGTCAAGGTCCCCTCCGGAGGAGCGTGGTCGGACTTCCTCTGGCCGTTGCCGGCGCTGCTCGCGCTCGCCACGTTCCATGCGCTGGCTCGACGCTGGCCGCGCCCCGGCGGTACGGCGATCCTCGTCGTCGCGGTGCTGGGCAGCCTCGCGAACTTCGCGCCGCTCTCCAGGGGAATCGACGCGCGACGTCGGGAGCTCGTGGAGTTGTTCGCGCTCGAGCACACGGAGAGTCCTTCGAACTCGCGGCACTTCCTGCTCGCCACGACGCTCGACCAGATCCAGTCGTCGTCGGAGCTCGCGGAGGCGCTCGGGGAATCCCCGAGTCCCGAGCACGCGAACCTCGCGTTCGTGCTGTGGGCGCAGAGTCCGCTGCCGAACGTGCAGGGAGGCTGCTATCTCCGCCTGCTCGACGCGAACGGCCGGGCGTTCTCCACGTTCAGTCTCGGTTTCCCGCCCGAGCTCCGCGTGGTCGAAGGACCGGATCAGACGAGTCCGCACTTCCGGCGCGAGGAGATCGGCCCGGATCGCGTCGACGTCTACTCCGACACGATCGGCATCGGGCGGGGAGAGCGCGTGCTCGGTCGCGTGGAGCTCTCGATGGCGTACTTCGACGATTTCAGCCGGCCGCGCGGAGCGGCCTCGTCCACGCCGGCGCTGTTCACGAATCTCGCGGCCCCGGACGAGTTCCTGCGCTTCCGTCGCGAGGTGCCGGATCGGGTGGATCGCTACCGCGGCGATCTCCTCGTCTCGTCCACGGATCCCGAGGGCGGACTGGGGCGCGTCGTGCCGTCGATCATCGTGCAGGCGCTGGCCGGCCCCTCCGTCGGCGGCCGCTGGGTCGAGCGCCGCATCGGCGGGCACCTGTACGACGTGTACTGCGTTCGTGAGCGCGACGGCGAGCTCACGGTCGGGTATCTCACGTTCGGGATCGAGCGCACCGGCTGGCTCGACGCGGCCTCGCTGCTGGCGCGCGCCGGGCTCGTGACGCTCGTGCTCGCGTCCGGCATGGTGGCGTTCCTCATGGCGTTCGCGTGGGTCGTGCCGGCGTCGTCCTCGGAGCGACTGTCGCTGCCCGCGCTCGGCTTCCGCGAGCGCGTGATCGGCGGGTTCCTGATCGTTTCTCTCCTGCCGACGGTGTTGCTCGGCTTCGCGGGACGTCGGCTGTTCGTCGACGAGAAGCGTCGCGAGTTCCAGAGCGCGCTGGAGGAGGATCTGAGGGTCGCGGTGGGACTGCTCGGCCGCCGGCTCTCCGACGCGGCCCGCAACGTCGCGTCGTCGGCCGAGGTAGCGGGCGTCGTGGCGGACCCCGGGGGCTACCAGGTGCTGTCGAGCCCCGCGTCGGTCGACGGGGTCGTCTTGCTCGCCGCGAACGGGCAGATCCTCGCGTCGAGTCGATCCGCGAACCTCGACGTCGCGATCGCGGGTGCCGGGGGGGCGCTTCCGTCCGGTGCGACCGAGTTCTTCCGGCGGCGCGGCGCGGAGATCTACGCGTGCGCGACGGTGCCGGTCACGAAGGCGGAGACCGAGACCGGCCGGGGACGGGGCGCGACGGTGCTGACGTTCCAGCGGATCGACGGTCTGCTCGCGACGGAGCTCGAGCGCCGCACGGGATCGGCGGTCAGCTTCTTCGCGGCCGGCGTGCTCGCCGCGACTTCCAAGCCGGAGCTCTACCAGGCCGAGATCCTGTCGGATCTGCTCGAGCCGCTCGCGTACCTGAAGGTCGAGCTGGAGGGCGCCCGGCGCACTCTGCTGGAGAGTCGGGTGGGAGCGACGTCGTTCCTCTCCAGCTACGCTCCGCTGCCGGGCGCGGACGGCGAAGTCGTCGCGACGCTCGCGACGCTCGCTCCGTTCCAGGGCGGGGGGTTGGACCTCGAGGCGTCGTTGATCCTGTCGCGGATCTACTTCCTGTGCCTCGCGGTCTTCACGGCCGCGATCGCGGCCGCCATCGTGCTCGCGAGCCGCCTCACGCATCCGATCTCCGCGCTCACGGCGGGCGCCGAGAGTCTCCGGGCCGGAGCGCTGGGTCATCAGATCCGCACGCGCGCGAGCGGCGAGATCGCGCGACTCGTGCGTTCGTTCAACTCGATGTCCACCCGGCTCGCGGAGTCGGAGGCGCGCGATCGCGAACGTCGCGAGTACATCGAGGCGATCATCCGCCACGTGGGATCGGGGGTCGTGAGCTTCGACGCGGAGGGTCGGGTCGCGACCGTGAACGACGCGGCCGGTCGCATCCTCGGCGTGGATCCCGCCCGCCTGATCGGACATCGCGAGGCGGACACGGAGGTGGGGCCCGCGTTCCGCACGCTCCTCGCCGCGGTGGAGCCGGTACGGCGCGGCGAGCGCGAGGAGGTCGTCCACGAAGTCGAGGTCGCGCCGGTCGCGGGAGAGACGAGCGGGGAATCGACGGGCGAAGAGGGAGAGCTCCGGATGCTGCGCCTCGTGGCCACGCGCCTCGTGGACTCGGAGGGAAACGCGCAGGGTGCGGTCGCCGTGTTCGAGGATCTCACGGACCTGATCCGGTCCAAGAAGATCACGGCGTGGGCGGAGATGGCGAGACAGGTGGCGCACGAGATCAAGAACCCGTTGACGCCGATGAAGCTCTCCGCCCAGCACCTGCAGCAGGCCTGGCGAGACCGTCACCCGAAGCTCGAGCAGATCCTCATGGAGTCGACGGACACGATCATCGACCGCTGCGAAGCGTTGCGGAGGATCGCGATCGAGTTCTCGGACTATGCGCGGATGCCCGGCCGTCACATTCGCCGGGAGGATCTCGCGGACCTCGTGCGCGAGGCGCGGCGTCTGTACGGAGACACCGAGGAGCGACAGGTCCGGTTCCAGGTCGCGGTCGGCGACGAGAAGCTCTGGACCCGGGTGGATCGCGACGAGGTCATGCGGCTGTTCATCAACCTGTTCGAGAACTCGATCCAGGCGATGCCGAAGGGCGGGCAGCTCGAGGTGGAGGCGGAACGCCGCAACGGCAACGCGGAGGTCCGGATCCGGGACACGGGGCAGGGCATCTCCCCCGAGAACATGCGGCGGATCTTCGAGCCGAGCTTCTCCACGAAGACGGGCGGCGCGGGTCTCGGCCTGCCGATCTGCAAGGCGATCATGGAGGACTACGGCGGCACGATCGACATCTCGAGCGAGACCGGGACCGGAACGACCGTGACCCTGCGGTTCCCGGTCGACGAGACGGGCACCGCCGCTGCGGAGGCGTGAGCCCGCCGGGCGCCCCCGCGGCGCGCGGGAGGCTCCCGCGACGTCGTCGGCGGGCACCCGATCCGGGAACCGGCCGCCCCCTGGGGGGTGGTATCCTGCACGAATCCGTTCTCCCGGAGGTCGTGGTGCGTCCATTCCTGCCGTTCCGGCCTGCGATCACCGTCGCCCTCGCCCTCGCAGCGTGGGGCTTCGGGGGGAGCGGCCCCGCGGCCGCGGCGCCCTCGGACGGGCCGGGCCCGGCGGTTCGCCTTGCGCGGCTGCACTACGGCGGGGGCGGGGACTGGTACGCGAACCCGACCTCCCTGCCGAATCTCGCGAAGGCCCTGCGGGAGCGCCTCCGGATGGACGTGGAGATCGAGGAGGGGCGCCCGGGGGTCCTGGACGACGACCTGTTCGATCACCCCTTCATCCACATGACCGGCCACGGAAACGTACGTTTTACCTCCGAGGAGGCCGAGCGGCTGAGATGGTATCTGGTGCACGGAGGCTTCCTGTTCGCCGATGACAACTACGGGATGGACGAGTCGTTCCGGCGCGAGATCCGGCGAGTGTTCCCCGATGCCGAGCTGACGGAGCTGCCGTTCGACCACGAGGTCTTCCACAACGTGTACGAGTTCGCGCAGGGAGCGCCGAAGATCCACGAGCATCACGGCGGGCCCCCGAAGTCGTTCGCGATCTTCCACGAGGGTCGTATGGTCGTGTTCTACACGTACAACACGGACATCGGCGACGGACTGGAGGATCCCGACGTGCACGAGGATCCCCCCGCCGTGCGCGAGCAGGCGCTTCGCATGGCGATCAACGTGGTGGCGTACGCACTGACTCACTGATCCGAACACGGTCCTCCTCGAGACATCCGGCGGTAAGCCATGACGGAGCAGGGAAAGAGACTCGTCGAGATCGCGCGGGGCCTCGGTCGCCACCAGACGGGGCGATTGCTCGCGGCCGCCGCTCTGCGCGGACTCGGGGCGGCTCTTCTCGCGTTCGCCGCACTGCTGCTGATCGATCGGGCGTTGCCGGATCCCGCGCTCGGGGGCGTGGGCGCGTGGGTGCGGGCCACCGGGTGGGCCGCGACCTGGCTGGTCCCGATCGTGGTGTTCGGCGTGGCGGTGGCCCGGCGATGGCCGGCCCTGCGCGACCTGACGGAATCCGCGCGCCGCACCGAAGCCGAGAGCGAATCTCTCCGCGAGCAGCTCGTCCCCGCGTTGCAGGTGCTCTCGGTGCGGGAGGATCGCCGCACCGGATACTCCACCGATCTCGTGGACGCGTTCGTCGATCGTACCGTCGAGACCGTGGGTGCGGTGCGGCCGGCCGAACTCGGGTACAACGCCTCGGTCCGTCGCGGAGCGGCCTGGTTCGGCGCGGGCGCCGTGGCCGTGGCCGCGGTGTTCGGGGTGCTGCGTCCGGCCGGTTTCGCGGAAGGACTCGGCCGGCTGACCGGGGCGCGGGACTGGCTCGGGCCGCGGGCGGCCGCGATGTTCACCGTGAACCCCGGCGACGTCTCGCTGCCGCGCGGCGAAGCGCTCGACGTGTCCGCCGAGGTCGCGCACGCCATGATCCGCAAGGGACGCGCGGAGGCGACGCTCGAGTGGCGCGACGACGCGGAAGCGGAGTGGCGCCCGATCGCGCTGGAAGCGGAGGCGGAGCAGACGCGCGAAGCCACGCGCGACGTCGCCTCGGCGGCGACGTTCGACCATCGATTCCCGCGCGTGAATGAATCGTTCCAGTACCGTTTCCGTCACGGGAACGCCGCATCGCGGATCTTCGACGTGCGCGCGATGGCCCGTCCGAGTCTCGCGATCGAGGAGGTCCGCTACCGTTACCCCGAGTACACCGGCCTTCCGGAGCGAGTCGTGCGGGACGGGGCGGGAGATCTCGCGGCCGTCAAGGGAACCGTCGCCCGGGTGCTCGCGCGATCCACGAACCCGGTGGCCGAGGGCCTGGCCGAGTTCGGGGACAGCACGAGCGTGGCGCTCGAGGCCGTCGACACCGAGCACGTCGCGCTGGAGATTCCGCTCGTCGAGTCCGGGACCTACCGCCTTCGCATCACCGACGAGCTCGGGCTCACGAATCCGAATCCGCTCGAGTACGGAATCCGCGTCCTCTCCGACGAGGCCCCGTTCGTCCGGCTGCTCGAACCGGGAGAGGATCGCGACCTCCCCGAGTCGATGCGGATCGACCTTCGCTATTCCGCCGTGGACGACTACGGCGTGGGACGCGTGACCCTCGTGTACGAGCTCGACCGTCGCCCCGGCGAAGAGCTCCGCGCGGACCTTCGCCCCGGATCGCTGGGGAGCCGCGAGGTCACGGAGTCGTTCGAGTGGGACCTCTCGCCGCTCGACCTGCTGCCGGGAGACACCGTGTCGTACTGGGTCGAGGTCCGCGACAACTGCGCGATCGACGGTCCGCACACGGCCCGCACGCGCTCGTACGTGCTCCGGTTCCCGACGCTCGGCGAGATCTTCGCGGAGATCGAGGACCAGGGTCAGTCGTCGATCGACGATCTGAAGGATCTCGCGGACGAAGCGAAGAAGGTGGAGCAGAAGGTCGAGGAGATCTCGCGCGAGACGCTGAAGAAGGGCGACAGCAAGTGGGAGGATCGCCAGGAAGTCGAGCAGGCGCTGGAGTCGCAGCAGCAGCTCGCGGAGGAGCTCAAGAAGATCCAGGACGACATCCAGGAGAACCTCGAGCGTCTCGCGGAGTCCGAGTTCATGACGGACGAGGCCGTCCAGAAGATGCAGCAGATCCAGAAGCTGCTGGACGAGGTCGCGACCACGGAGATGAAGGAGGCGCTCGAGAAGCTGCGCGCCGCGATGGAGGAGGCGAATCCGCAGCGGATGCAGGAGCAGCTCGCGGACTTCCAGAAGTCGCAGGACGAGCTCATGAAGCAGCTCGATCGCGTGATGGAGAACCTGAAGCAGTTCCAGATGGAGGAGAAACTGAAGGCCGCCGTCCGCCAGATGGAGGAGCTCGCCGCGCAGCAGGAGCGCGTGAACGACGAGCTCGCCCAGCTCGATCGCGGGGCGGAGGAAGAGACCGCGGAGGACTCGAAGCAGGCGGACTCTCCGAAGACCGGCGACGAGAAGGCCGGGGAGGAGAAGACGGGGGAAGAGGGCGCGTCGCCCGACGAGCAGGCCGCGAACGAGGAAGCCGCCGGCGAGGAAGGCGCGAACGAAGAGGGCAAGAGCGCCGATTCGGAGAAGTCCCCGGCCGACCAGGAGGAGCAGCTCGCGGACGCGAGCGACGCCGAGAAGTCGCCGGAGGACTCGAAGAACGCCGAGAGCCAGTCCGGCAGCGAGTCGGAGAAGCAGGATGGTGAGCAGGGCGAGAGCGGCGAGCAGTCCGAGGAGTCCAAGAGCGACGCGGACCAGTCGAAGCTCGACCAGCTGGCCCGCGAGGAGAAGTCCCTCTCGGAGGAGGCGAAGCGCCTCGAGCAGGAGCTGAAGGAGCTCGCGGAGATGGTGCAGGAGCTCCGCGACAGTCAGGACTCCCAGATGATGGACGGGATGTCCAAGCAGATGAACGAGTCGCAGGTGCCGCAGACCATGGAAGACATGGCCGAGAGCATGGAGGGCGGCAACCAGCAGGACGCGAAGGAGCAGGGCGAGAAGGCGCTGACCGAGCTCCGGCAGATGCTCGCGCAGCTGTCGGCCGGGGCGTCGATGATGCAGATGCGTCAGATGGAGATCAGCCAGGCGGCGATCAACCGGGCGGTGCGAGACCTGCTCTCGGTCTCCGACGATCAAGAGCTGCTCGCGAAGATGCTCGGCACGATTCCGCGCAACACGACGTCCGCGACCCGTGCGTTCGCCGACGAGCAGTACCTGCTGATCCGCGGTGCGGAGCGGGTGGAATCGATGCTGGAGGAGGTCGCGAAGGACACGCCGCTCATGGAGTCGGAGATCGGTCGCCAGCTCGGCGAGGGCCTCGACTCGATGCGTGACGCGGCGTACGGGCTGGAGAACGGCGCGGTCCAGATGGCGCACGACGACGGCCAGGAAGCGATCGATCAGGTCAATGCGGTCGTCATCGCACTGCTCCGCACGGTGGAGTCGATGTCGCAGTGCGCCAGCGGTCAGCCGATGCCGGGCGGCATGCAACAGCTCCAGGAGCTCTCGCAGGATCAGCAGCGCCTGAACGAGGCGCTCCAGAAGCTCCGTCGCGAGGGCGGCCAGTCGCTGGATCACCGCCTCCAGGCTCAGCTCGATCACCTCGCGGGCGAGCAGAAGCGGATCCAGGAGCAGCTGCAGCAGCTCCTGGAGGACTCGCAGGGCGGCGAGGGAACGCTCGGTCGCCTCGACGACGTCTCGAAGAAGCTCGAGGACGTGGCGCGTCGGCTCGCCGAGGGCGACGTCTCCGACGAACTGCTCCGCGACCAGGACTGGGCGCTCACGCGGCTCCTGGATTCGCAGCGCTCCATGCGCGAGCGCGACCTCGGACGCGAGCGCAAGTCGGAGACGGGCGAGACGCTCGCGGATCTCTCCTCGCCGGACGCGCTGCCCAAGAGCCTCGAGGAGAAGGAGCGCGACCTGCGCGAAGATCTTCTCAAGGCGCTGGACCGTCGCTATCCTCCGAAGTACGAGGAGCTCATCAAGCAATACTTCCGCTCGCTTTCCCGCGAAGGGACGACCGAGCTGCCCTGATCCGATCGAGGTCCCGGATGTCCCGGTCCGTCGCGTCCGGAGCGCTCGTCGCGCTCGTGGCACTCGTCGTCTACGTGGCGACTGCCTGCCCCACGATCTGGGTCGGAGACTCGGGCGAGCTCGCGTCCGTCGCGGCGCGATTCGGCGTGGCGCATCCGCCCGGCTATCCCACGTGGACCCTGCTCGCGCGCACTGCCGTGGAACTGCTGCCTTCCGTCGAACCAGCGCGCGCCACGAACCTGCTCTCGGCTCTCTCCGGCGCGGCGGCGGTCTTCGCGCTCGCGGTGTTGCTGGCGACGCTCACGGGGCGGGTCATCAGCGCGGCGGCGGTGGCGCTGGCGTTCGGCCTCGGCCACGCCGTGTGGTCCACGGCCACGGTCACCGAGGTCTACTCGCTGAATCTCGCGTTCACGGCCGCGGCGCTCGCGGCCGCCGTCGTGGCACGTCGCGGACGGCCTCTCCTGTTCCTGCTCGCGGCGTACCTGCTCGGACTCGGCGCCGGGAACCACCCGTTCGTCCTGCTCGCCGGCCCGCCCGTGCTCGCGCTCGCGCTGCTGCCGAACGCGCGCGCCGCCGAGTCGACGTCCCTCCGCGTGGCCCGCACCGGCGGCATGGCGCTCGCGTTCCTTCTCGGTCTCACCGTGTACGTCGTGTTGCCGCTGCGCGCCGCGTGCGGGCCCGAGATCCACTGGGGGGAGCTGCGGTCGTTCGCCGATGTGGTCGATCACGTTCTGCGAACGCAGTACGGGGGTCTCGGCGAGGCGGACGCGAACGCTCCGCTCGCGGTGCGCCTCGCGCTCGCGCTTCGGGTCGTGCTCGCGAGCGCGCCACCGTTCGTGCTGATGCTCGCCCTGCTCGGACCCGTGATCGCGTGGCGCGCGGGGCACTCCAAGCGCGCGGGACTCGTGGTGCTGTTCGCGTTCCTGAGCGGGCCGGTGGTGGCGCTGGCGCTGCGGTACCAGAACACGTTCCGCGACGAATCCGTGATCACGCCGTTCTTCCTGCCGGCGGTCCTCGCCACGTTCCTGGCGGCCGGCCTCACGGTGGCGGCGATCGAGGATCTGCTGGCGCGTCGCGTTCGGGGCGCCCCGGGCGCCGCCCTGCGTGGCGCGCTCCTCGTCTCGCTCCCGCTCGCGCTATTGCTCGCGAACCGGGAGGGCTGCGATCGCCGGAACGAGACGTTCGCGGCCGACTGGGCGCGAAGGGTGCTGGAGTCGCTGCCGGAGGGCGCGCGTCTCGTCGCGATCGGCGACAACGCGACGTTCGGTCTGCTGTACGAGCACGTCGTGCGCGGCATCCGCCCGGATGTGAAGCTCGTGGATCACTCGCAGAATCTTCTCGTATCCGCGTGGGGCGACGACTTCGTCGCGCTCGATCGTCGCGAGCGACGTGCCCGGCGCTCCGCCCGGGAGCTCGAGTTCGTGTTCGAGGATCGCGCCACGCCGCTCTTCTACACGGAGGAGTTCGACCTGCAGGATTTCGGGGGGTGTCGTCTCGTACCGGCGGGCGCCGTGCTCGAGCTCGTGCGTCCGGGGGACAAGGCGAGCGAGATCTCGTGGGAGATCATGCCGGTGCCGCCCGTGGACGCGACCGACTATCTCGCGTGCCTGCTCGCGGCGTTGACCGGTGTCCGGGAGGGGACGTGGCTCGCGTCGCTCGGGCGGACGGAGGAGGCGCACGATCGCTTCGTCGCCGCCGCCGAACCGGCCGCGCGCATTCCCGCCGTCCTGCGCATGCTCGGCGGGCGTCACCTCGAGCTCGGCGACGTGACGCTCGCGGAGCGACGTTTCCAGGATGCACTCGCGCTCGCTCCGGACGACCGCGATGCGCTCTACAATCTCGCGCTGCTGGACCTGAACGCGGGCCGGCCGGAGGGCGCGCTGCGGTGGTTCGAACGCCTCGAACGCGTCGGCTCGCCGGAGCCGGACGTCGAGCTCGCGCACGCGGTCGCGCTCGTGGAGGCGGGCCGGCTGCCGGACGCCGCGGCCCGACTGGACCGCGTGCTCGCCGCGGAGCCGGATCTGGCTGCCGCGCGCCAGGCCCGGGGGGCGGTGCAGAGGGGGATCTCGGCCGGCGGGGAGGCCGGACTCGCCGAAGCGCGAGCGGGGCTCGGCGAACTCTCCGTGGGCGGAACTCTCCAGCTGGCGGGGAAGTATGTGGAGCGTGCCGACTGGGAGCGGGCGATCGAGCTGTACCGGGAGGCGATTCGGCGTGCCCCGGAGAGCCCGGCCGCGGCCCACGGTCTGGCCTTTGCGTGCCTGCAGGCCGGGCGCTACGGCGATGCGGCCGTCGGATTCCGGCGTCAGCTCGAGCTCGAGCCCGGCAGTGCGGAGGCCCGCAACGGCCTCGCCTACGTGTTCGCGGTCACGGGCGACAGCCTGGGGACCGCGGAGCGGCTCGTGACCGAGGCGCTGGAGCTGAGCCCGGAAATGGCCGCTTATTGGAACGACACGCTCGGTTGGGTACGCTACCGGTCCGGCGATGCGCGCGGCGCGCTCGAGGCGTTGCTCCGGGCGGACACCGGATTGCCGCCGGAGGACATCGCGTCCCGCGCGGAGACCGAGTACCACCTGGGCGTCGTGCTCGCGACGCTCGGTCGAACCTCCGAGGCGGCGGAGTACTTCCGGCGGAGTCTCGGGCGAACGGACACGGGAGCGTGGGTGCCGGACCTGCGGGCGCGGGCCCGGGAACTGGGAATCGAGGGGGACTCTTGAGAACTCGGACACTGCGGTTCGCCGCTCCCTGGATCGCGATCGCGTGCCTGCTCCTCGCGGTTCCCGTGCGCGCCCAGGACGACGCGGATCCGGATGCGCTCGTGCGCAACCGGCTCCACCTCGCGAGCCAGTACGTGCGGGAGCAGCGGATCGAGGAAGCGCTCGATCTGTATCGTCAGGTCTACGAGACGCATCCGGATCATCCCAAGGCACTGCGCGGTCTCAAGAACTGCCTGCTGGAGCTCAAGCAGTACGACGAGTTGCTGCGCGTGATCCGGCGCGAACTCGAGGTCACGCCGGACCATCCGGCACTGCTCGAGGAGCTCGGCACCGTGCTCGCCCAGGCGGGCGATCGCGCCGCCGCGACCGAGGCGTGGCGGAAGATCCTCCGGGTTCAGCAGGGCTCCCGCGGCGCGTACTCGATGGTCGCGGATCTCATGATCCGCAATCGCCTGCTGGATGAAGCGCTCGACGTGTACGCGGAGGCGGACTCCCTGTTCCCCTCGAGCTTCACTCGCCAGAAGGCGGCGCTGCACGAGCTCCGCTTCGAGTTCGATCGCGCGACCGCGGAGTACCTGAGCTATCTGGACACGTCGCCGACCGCGCTCTCGTACGTCGAGGGCCGGCTGCTCCGTATCGGCGAGGCGGAGGACGGCCTGCTCCCGGTGATTCGCCGCGTGGCGGCGTGGAGCGAGACCCCCGCACCGGCCGGAATGGGCGCGGGGCGCGCGATCGTGTCGCGCAAGCTGCTCGGCGATCTCTACCTCGAGGCGGGAGATCACGAGAACGCGCGCAAGGAGTACTTCCGTCTCGTGGACGAAGCGCCGCAGCAGGCCGCGTCGCTGCTCGTGTTCGGCAAGCGCTGTCAGTCCGACGGGAAGTTCGAGACGGCGATCCGCGTGTTCGAGCGCATCGTGGACGAGGTCTCGGACGCACGGGCGGTGCCGAGCGCGCTCACGGAGATCGCGACGAGTCAGCGCGAGCTCCGGCGCTACGAGGACGCGATCGCCACGTACCAGCGGCTGATCGACGACTGGCCGGAGACGGACTTCGCACTGGCGGCTCGCTACGAGATGGCGCGAACGCTGCGCGACGGTCTGGGGCGCGCGAGCGAGGCGGAGGAAGTCTTCCGCGCTCTGATCGCGCGGGGCCAGGGCCCCTGGGCGGAAGCGGATCCCCAGTTCGAGGTCGCCGAGTGCGCGGTGTGGGAGGGCGACCTCGAGCGCGCCCGGGGGATCTATGCGGCGATCGGCGCCCGGGAGTTCTCGGAGCCGACGCACGAGCGGGCCCTGTTCGAGGAGGGGCGCGCGAACTTCTACGCGGGCGACTTCGGAGTGGCGGACTCGCTGTTCAAGCAGGTCGCTCAGCGATTCCCGCGTGGCGAGCACGTCAACGACGCCCTGGAGTTCTCGATCCTTCTGAACACGAATCCGGACGACCCCGCGGTCCTCGGCGAGTACGCGGGCGCGCAGCTCGCCCTGCGCACGAACCGACCGGGTGAGGCGAATCGACGCCTCGAGGCGCTTCTCGCCGCCCATCCGGGGGCGGCGATCACCGACGAGTCGTGGCTGCTCGCCGGTGAGGCCCATCGTGCGGCCGGCGAGCCGCAGCGTGCGCTGACCGCACTCGAACGTGCCGTGGCGGAGGCCCAGGTTCCGGACCTCGCCGCGGACGCGCGGTTGCTCCGCGCGACGATCTTCGCGGAGGATCTCCACGATCGAGCCACGGCGCTCGCCGAGTGCGAAGAACTGCTCGTGGCGTTCCCCGAAACGCTCGCAGCGGACCGGGCGCGCGAGCGCGCCGCCGAGCTCACGAGGATGATTCCATGATGCGCCACCGCACCGTGTCGATCGCGTTCGCCTGCGTGTTCGTGCTCCTGGGTTCGTCGCTCGTGTCCGCGAAGATGCTGGTCCCGATGGACCTCACCCAGAAGAACCATCTCAAGGCATACGGGCTCGCGTTCTGGAGTCTCACTCAGGGTTCGAACGTGGAATGGCTCCTGAACTACCGCGGCGGCGCATTCCTCATGGAGGACCTCGAGATCCTGCGTCGTCGCGCGGTGATCATGGGCGTCACGTTCGAGGAGATCTCCCCGGGCAACGAAGCGTCGATCCGCAAGGAGATCGAGAGCGAGAACATGGAAGCGGTGTTGCTCGAGAAGCCGCCGCGCGTCGCGATCTACACGCCGCCCGACAAGCAGCCCTGGGACGATGCGGTCACGCTCGCGCTCACGTACGCCGAGGTTCCGTACGACACGATCTGGGACGAGGACGTCCTGGACGGACGTCTCTCCGAGTACGACTGGCTGCACCTGCACCACGAGGACTTCACCGGCCAGTACGGCAAGTTCTACTCGAGTTTCCACGCGGCTGCCTGGTACCAGCGCCAGCAGACGCTGTACGAGCAGCTCGCCCGCAAGGCCGGGTTCCGCAAGGTGAGCGAGCACAAGAGCGCCGTGGTCGAGGTCATCCGGGAGTTCATCGCGCGGGGCGGATTCCTGTTCGCGATGTGCTCCGCGACGGACACGTTCGACATCGCGCTCGCGGCCCGCGGGGTGGACATCGCCGGTACGGTGTACGACGGGGATCCGCCGGACCCGAACTGCCAGTCGCGTCTGGACTACGGTCGCACCGTGGCTTTCGAGGGGTTTCACGTCATCACGGACCCGATGGTCTACGAGTTCTCCGATCTCGACACGTCGAACTATGCCGTCGCCCGCGGCGCGGTGGCGGACTACTTCACGCTGTTCGAGTTCTCGGCGAAGTACGATCCGATCCCCACGATGCTCACGCAGTGTCACGTCGGTGTGGTGAACGGATTCCTGGGTCAGACCACCGGCTTCAAGAAGTCGTTGCTGAAGTCCGGCGTGACCGTTCTCGCCGAGGTCGAGGGGGCCGACGAGGTGAAGTACATCCACGGCAAGCTCGGTCGCGGCACCTGGACCTTCCTCGGGGGGCACGATCCCGAGGACTATCAGCACGCGGTCGGCGACCCGCCGACGGACCTGGCGAGGTATCCGAATTCGCCCGGGTACCGACTGATCCTCAACAACATCCTGTTCCCGGCCGCCAAGAAGAAGCCCCAGAAGACGTAGACCGGCCGCGGCCGGCCGGCGGCGCAGATCCGTTCTTGACTGCGGCCAGCGAATCGCCGATATTGCCGAATCGCCAGGAGGTTCGGCAAATGAGCCGAAGTGAGACTTACTTCGCCGTGATCGGTGATCTCGTGGCTTCCCGCGAGTCGGCCGATCGCCCCCGCCTGCAGGAACGCCTCCGGGCGATCCTTGGAGAGGTGGGGCCCGCTCTCGCGGACCGGAGCCTGCGTGCGGGGCCGTCGATCAGCGCCGGGGACTCGTTCCAGGCCCTTTTCGACGCGCCGGACGCCCCGGGGGACTCGCGCGGGCCGGCCGGCGCCGGCGTCGTGGAGCTGCTCCGCGAGGTCTCCGAGCGGCTGGAGCCCGACCCGGTGGCGTTCGGCCTCGGATTCGGGGAGGTCACGACCCCCGTGATCGGCGTGCCCGTCCACGAAGTCGACGGTCCGTGCTTCCACCGCGCGCGGGCCGCGCTCGCGGTGGCGAAGCGGGAGGATCGCTGGGCCTTCGCGCTCGCCCACGATCCGGAAGGCGACGCGGTCGTCTCCTGGGTCTCCGCCGTGAACGCCACGCTGCGGGCGGCCGGCGACCAGCGACGTCGCTGGACGGAACGTCAGCGCGAGGTCGTCCGCGCCCGTCGCGCCGGGCGCCTGCAGAAGGAAGTGGCCGAGGAGCTCGACGTCTCGCCGTCCGTCGTGAGCGAGGTCCTGAAGGCCGCCCGCTTCGATCTCGTGCTCGAGCTCGATGCCGCCGCCGCGACGCTTCTCGACTTCGTGCCCCGTCTCACCGGGAGGAACCCGTGAGCCCCGCGTCGGCCGCGCTCGCGGCGCTGCTGTTCGCCGGCCACGCGCTCGGTGATTTCGTTCTCCAGACGCGGTGGATGATCGAGCGCAAGAACCGCTCCGCCGGATTGCTGGCGCACGTCGCGACCGTGGCCGGAGCCCATCTCGCGATGCTCGCGCCGTGGTTCGGCGTCACGGTCGCCCTCGCCATCGGCGCGGTGGCGGCCGCGCACCTGCTGGTGGACATCGGGAAGGGGCTCGTCTCCCGCCGCTGGCCGGAACGGGATCTCGAGTGGTTCACGATCGATCAGGCGCTGCACGTCGCGATCCTGTGGATCGCGTGGCGCTGGCTCGCGCCCCGCGTGGACCTGACGTCTTCGCTGATGGGGATCGGGGACGACGGCTGGTTCCGGTTCGGCGTCCTCGTCACCGCCTACGCGTTCAATCTGAACGGCATGTCCGCGGTCGTGACGCACGTGCTCGCGCGGCTGAAGCTCCTGCCGCGCGAATCGGGACCGTCCGCGGGACGTCTCATCGGCGTGCTCGAGCGGATGTTCGCGGTCACGCTCGTGTACCTCGGGCACTGGGATGCGCTCGGGTTCCTCGTGGCGGCGAAGTCGCTCGCGCGGTTCCGCGATCTCGACGAGCGCCGGCGGGCCGAGTACTACCTCGTCGGGACGCTCGTGAGCCTGTTCGGCGCGACGCTCACGGCGCTGATCCTGCGCGCGATTCTCGGCTGACCACCGGAGATCATGGTGCGACCCGAAGCCGCGCGCTGTCTCGGAGTACCAACGGTTCCCAGTTTCGCCCAGTCGACCGAAGAGTCCGCTTTTCGAGCGCAGTCGAGGCCAGCAATCCCCGCGAAACGCCGGTTGGCCGCGACCCGGGAGCCTCAAGCCGACGCGACGAGTCCCCGATCCTCGGATCGGAGGGTCCTCGCTCATGCTCCTCGGTCTGCTGATGGTCCTGGCGGCGGCTCCGGCCGACGCGAATCCCCCGGTCGTCGTGAGCGGCGTCGTGCGCCGGCCGCCGGCCGTGCTGGCAGCGCCGCCCGCGCCCTCACGCTACCGGGAGCGGGGCCGACACGATTCGGAGCAGTCGACCGAGTCCGCGGGAGCGGGCTGCGCGTGCAATCCCGGGCTCTTCGCCGTCGTCGAGATCACCGGCGAGAATCTTCCCGCTCCGGACCTCACGATGCGTCCGCCGACGATGGCGCAGAAGGATCGGATGTTCGTGCCCTCGGTGCTCGCGGTACCGGTCGGCGGATCGATCGAGTTTCCGAATCAGGATCCGTTCTTCCACAACGTCTTCTCGTACTCCAAGACGAAGAAGTTCGATCTCGGGCGCTACCCGGAGGGCGAGTCCGCCTCGGTGACGTTCCTCGAGCCCGGCATCGTTCCCGTCTTCTGCGAGATCCACTATTCGATGCGCGCGTACATCCACGTCGTGGACACTCCGTGGTACGACGTGACGGCCGAGGACCGTCGCTTCGAGATCGCGGGTGTGCGTCCCGGTGAGTACACGATCCGGGTGTGGCAGGAAGGTCTGCCCGATCTCGTGCGACCGCTCGTGGTGGATGCCGGCGCGGACTCGGTCTGGGTGGAGATCCCGTGAGGGGTCCGCGCTCGCTGCTCGCGCGCTATCTGATCTTCCTCGCCGCCGTCGTCGCCGCTCTCGCGACCGGGGCGTTCCTGATCGTGGAGCACGTGATTCAGGCCGCGCTCGAGGACCTGTTTCGCCAGCGCCTCGCGCGCGTCGAGGACGTGGTGCGGGAGTACGGTCGGGGCAGCGAGCTCGTTCGCGCACGCGAGCTCGAGGCGATGCTCGGGTCGCCGCGCTTCCTCGCCGCGCTCGAGACGGCCGACCCCGCCACGCTCGAGCACGAGGTCCCCACCCAGCCGGTGCTGTCCTCCGCGCGGCTCGTGGTCGTCGCCGATCCCGCGGGGCGGGTCCTCTGGGGCACACCGGACTGGGAGCGCGACGGGGAAGCGGTGCAGGGGCTGTTCGCCGATCTCGTGGCGGGCGACTTCCGTCGCGCGATCGTGTCGGCGGAAGAAGGCCCGGTAGAGATCGTCGCCACGAACGTCACCGCGAACAACGGTCTCACGATCGGCTGTGTCGCGGTCGGCACCGTTCTGTCCGAAGTGTGGGCCGAGGACCTGAGGCGCCTCACCGGATTCGACGTCGTGCTCACGCTGGGCGACCGCGTGCTCGACGTCCGGGCGGATCACCCGCTCACGCTGCTGCCCCGGACGCTCCTCTCGGCCGAACCGGGGCGCATCGAGCGCGTGCGCGAGGACGGGCACGAGGTGCTCGTGAATCACGTCACGGACGAAGGCACCGGCCTGGACATCCTGTTCGTGGCGAGCGTGCAGGACGCGATCGCTCCGCTGCGGGAACGGGTCCGGCGGCTGCTCGTGTTTCTCGGCGTGGGCGGCGGTCTGCTCGCGATCGTACTCGTCTACGCGTTCACGAACCGTCACGTGGGTCAGCAGCTCCACCGCCTCATCGCGGCGGCGGAGCGCATCGGGCGCGGCGAGCTCGACGTCCCGGTCCTGCCCGGCAGCAACGACGAGCTCGGTCAGCTCGCGCTGGAGTTCGATCGCATGCGCGAGGAGATCCGTCGGCAGCGCGACGAGGTGGAGGTCGCGCACCAGGCACGGGTCCGCTCCGAACGCATGGCAACCGTGGGACAGATGGCCGCCGGCATCGTGCACGACTTCAAGAACCCGATGGCGGTCGTGCTCGGCACGACGGATCTGATCGAGCAGCGAAACTCCGATGATCCGCGGCTCGCGCGCCAGTGCCGGGTGATCCGCGGGCAGGTGGAGCGGATGGTCACGCTCACCCGCGATCTGCTCGAGTACGCGCGCGGCGAGGTCGCCCTGGAGCCGACGGACGTCGACCTCGATGACTGGACGCGGGAGATCGTGGAGGCGCACGAGGAATCGTACCGGCGCGCGCAGCTCACCCTGCGGGTGGCCGGTCGCGCGGGCCTCCGTCTCCGGATCGATCCGAGCCGGATGCGTCGGGTGGTGGACAATCTGCTGAACAACGCGCGCGAGGTCTCCACTGCCGGGCAGGAGGTGACGCTCGGCTGGAGCGAGGATCGGGAGTCGGTGTCCCTCTGGGTGCGTGACCAGGGGCCGGGCGTGCCGGCGGCGATTCGCGAGCGCCTGTTCGAGCCGTTCGTCACTTCGGGCAAGGTCGGTGGCTCGGGGCTCGGTCTCGCGATCTCGCGCAAGATCACGGAAGACCACGGCGCACGACTCGAAGTTCGCGATGCGCGAGAGGGCGGCGCGACGTTCGTCATCATCCTGCCGGCGGCGGCCCGTCTGCCCGAGCCGGCGGTCACGGGAGGAGTCACGACATGATCTCACGCGAAGGAGCGCACCGCATCGGGGCGCTCACGCTCGTGCTCGGCTTCATGCTCGCCGGAGCACCGGTGCGCGCGGAGATGACGCTCAGCGGGCTCGTCGATCTCGTCGGGAAGGTGTCGGACCCGGACTACACGAACGTCACGTTCGGGGGCACCTCGAATCTCGATGCGGTGCGGGGGCGCCTGTTCCTCGACGCGACGGTGGCGGAGAACGTCGACGCGTTCGGCCAGGTGCTCGCGACCGACGCGGCCGGCTTCACGCTCTACGGCGCGTACGTGCGCATCCGGGATGTCGGCCCGACGCAACTCCAGCTCGGCATCATCCCGACTCCGATCGGGAACTGGGGCCCGCGGACGTACAGCGATCGGAATCCGCTCGTGGGCGTGCCGCTCGTCCAGAACCACCACACCTCGTTCCGGACCCGCGACCGCATGACGCTCGACGATCTGCTCGCGAACCGGGACACGCGCGCGAGCGGCGGTCTTCCGATCCTCTACGACAACTGCTGGAACCTCGGCGCGGAGATCTCCGGCGAGGTCGGCGCATTCGACTGGTCCGTCGCGGCGCTCGCGGGATCCCTCGCGAAGCCGTCCCGCGAGCAGACGAAGGACGTTCCGATGGGCACCGGTCGACTCGGGTGGTGGATCGGGCCGGGGCTGTGCCTCGCCGCGGACGGCTGGGTGGGCCCGTACCTGGACGACGGCGTAGAGTGGCTGGCCGACGAAGGCATCGACCCGAACGACTATCTGAGTGGCGGCTTCGGCGGGGACGTGTACGCGTCGTTCCGCTACCTCGATCTGCACTCCGAGGTCTACCGCGCGTTCTGGGAGGCGCCGGGGTTGCCGGACCTGTGGATCACGTCCGGTTACGTGGACGCGAAGTACAAGCTGATGACGCGATGGTACGTGGCGGCGCGAGCCGAGTTCTTCGAGCCGGACCGCGTCGATCTGCCGGGGGGCGGCGCCGAGCGCTGGGACTACCCGGTGGAGCGTCTCGAGTGGGGGGTGGGGATGAAGCCGGCGCCCCGCGTCACCGTGAAGGCGGTCGCGCAGCACAACCGATCCCGCGACACCGATCTCCTGGACGCCGATCACTACGTCCTGCAGTTCTCGGCCGGGTTCTAGCGTCTCGCCCCGGCCCTAGTCCGGCGCGTTCGCGGGCTGCTCCGTGAGACGTGGTTCACGCGTGACCGGCAGCCGCGAGACGAAGACGAACGCCACGCTTCCCATCACGCCGAGCAGGACTCGCACCGCGGTGGACGGCGCGAAGAACGCGATCGTGCTCCCGAACGTGACCAGGATCAGGATCTGTGCGGTCACGCGGGCCCGGCGCGGTACGGTGCGATGCTGCCGCCACTCCCTCAATACCGGTCCGAGGGTCGGGTTCGAGAGCAGCCACACGTAGAATCGCTCCGAGCCTCGCGCAAAACAGGCGGCGGCGACGAGCAGGAACGGTGTCGTCGGGACGAGCGGCAGGAAGATCCCCGCGACGCCGAGCGCCACGAAGATCCACCCCACCACGATCAGCAGCGCCCGGACCGCCGGGTTCCCGTGCAGACGGATCTCGTCCTTCAAGGTCGGCCCTCCCAGGGAACCGAGTCTAACCCGCGACCCGCCGCCCGCGCCACGAGTCCACGAGCACGAACCGGATCCCGCGCCCCACCGTGCCGAAGGTGCGGAGCACCGGGTCGATCGTGGAGTAGAGGACCGGCACCACCACGAGAGTGAGGAACGTCGCGACTCCGAGGCCCCAGATCACCGCGACTCCCATGGGACCCCACCACTGGCTCGACTCGCCCCCGAGGATCACGACGTACTTCCAGTGGCCATGGAACAGGCGCTCGAAGTCGATCGAGAACCCGGTCGTGAGCGGGATCAGTCCGAGGATCGTGGTGACCGCGGTCAGGATCACGGGACGGAAGCGGGTCCGACCGGCCTCGATGATCGCGTCGAACTTCTCGTATCCCTCGGCCCGCAGGAGATTCACGTAGTGGATCAGGACGATCGCGTTGTTCACCACGATGCCGGCCAGGGAGATCACGCCCACCCCGGTCATGATGATGCCGAACGGCGTGCGTGTGATGATCAACCCGAAGAACACGCCGATCAGCGACAGGATGACGCTGGACATGATCACGAACGGGTTCGTCACCGAGTTGAACTGGGCGATGAGGACCACCAGGATCAGCAAGAGCGCCGTCATGAACGCCCCGTTCGCGGAGAACAGGAACTGCATGGCCTCTTCCTGGTCCTCGCTCTCGCCGGTGAACGAGAGGTGATACCCCGGCGGGAGCTCGAAGCCCTCGAGTCGCTTCTGGACCTCCCCCAGGAGCGCCGTGCCGTTGACGCCGGTCGCGGTGTCCCCCATCACGATCACGGTCCGCTTCGCGTCCGTCCGGTGGATGGCCGCGAGGCCGGTGGCGTATTCGACGTCCGCGAACGCGCCGAGCGGGATCGACTCGCCTTCGTAGAAGACCGTCATGGCTTCCAGGTCCTCCACGCTCTTGCGGGCGGGCTCACGGAACCGAACGACGATGTCGTACTCGTCCTCGCCGACCCGGTACTTGGAGATGTCGTCCCCGTGGATCGCGGTGCGGACGGTGGAGGCGACGTCCCAGGTGCGAAGGCCGAGACGCGCCGCGAGGTCGCCGTCCGGTCGGATGCGGATCTCCGGCCGACCCTCGTCGAAGTCGTCGCGCAGGTCCACGAGGCCGGGGAGATCGCGGATGCGATCCCGGATGCGCGCGGAGAGCTGCCCGAGCATCTCGAAATCGTCGCCGGAGATCTCGATGCTGACGGGCGGCCCGGTGGGGGGGCCGTCCTCCTGCTTGTCGATCGTGAGCTTCGCGCCGGTGAACGCCGCGAGACGCTCGCGGAGCTGGGCCAGCGTCTTGCGCGAGGACTGCTCGCGATACTCGCGCTTCACGAACTCGAAATCGACGCGCGCCTGATTCGGCGTGCCCCCGGGCGAGCCGAGATCCGAGGCGGAGCCGGCGACACCGACCTGCGTGACCACCGCGGAGAGATCGGGGAGGCCCTGGATCGCGTCCTCGATCGTGCGGGCGTAGCCGTCCGTGACCTCGATGCGCGTGCCGGACGGACCCTCCACGCGTGCGAAGGCGAACGTGGGGTCCGTGTCCGGGAACAGCTCCACCCCGCGACCGAGGAACGCGTACGCGAACAGCATCAGCACGAACACGGCACCGATGCCGGCCAGCGTGCGAAAGCGATGGGCGAGCGCCCACCGCAGCGTGGGCTCGTAGGTGCGGAGTCCGAAGTCGATGAGGCGATCGCCGAGTCGCTTCTTCTCCACCGGGGGCACCGTCATGAAGCGCGCGCACAGGACGGGATTGAACACGAGGGCGACCAGCAGCGACGCCACGAGCGTGATGATCACGGTGATGGGCAGGTACTTCATGAACTCGCCCATGATGCCGGGCCAGAACACGAGCGGCCCGAACGCGCACACCGTGGTGATCGTGGAGGCCACGACCGGGCTCGCGACCTGCGCGGTGCCGGACCGCGCCGCCTCCTCGAGCGGCATGCCGTTGCGACGATTCCGGTAGATGTTCTCCACGACCACGATCGCATTGTCCACGAGCATGCCGAGCGCCAGGATCAGCGAGAACAGGACGATCATGTTCAGGGTGATGCCGAGGTACTGGAGGACGATGAACGACAGCAGCATCGAGAACGGGATCGCGGCGCCCACGAAGAAGGAGTTCCGGAGTCCGAGGAACAGGAACAGGCACGCGACGACGAGGATCAACCCGGACAGGATGTTGTTCTCGAGCTCGGAGACCATGTCCCGGATCTGCACGGACTGATCCGCGACGAACGCGACCTTCGTCCCCTCGGGGAACGTCGATTCGAGCCTCGCGAGGGTGGCCTTGACCTCGTCCGCGATGCGGATGAGGTTCTCGCCGGTCCGCTTCTTCACCGACAACGTCACGCACTCGGCGCCGTTCAGACGCGAGATCGTATCGCGATCCTTGATGCCGAACGAAACCTCGGCGAGGTCCCGGAGATACACCGGGGTGGTCGTCCCCGGATTCACGACGACGTCCGCGATCTGGTCCACGGACTCGAACTCGCCGGGTACGCGCACCTGGTAGTCGTAGGTGCCGAGCGAGAGCTCGCCGCCCGGGATCGTGACGTTCTCGAGCGAGATCGCGTCCAGCACGTCGGGGAGGCCGAGCCCGTAGAAGCGCAGCCGCTCCGGGTCCACGTCGACGCGGACCTCGCGCTCGATGCCGCCCGAGAGGTCCACGCCGAGAACGCCGGCGATCTGCTCGAGCTCCTCCTGCACGTCCTCGGCGGTCTGCTTCAGGAGGGTGGGAGGGTAGTCCCCGGAGAGCACGACCTGGACGATCGGCCAGTCCGAGAAGCTCAGCTCCTGGACGATCAGATCCTCCTTCGCGTCGTCCGGGAGTTCCGGCTTCGCGAGCTCGACCGCGTCGCGCACGCGCTGGAGCGCGTCCGACATCTCCACATCCGGGTCGAACTCGAGGAACACGGTCGACACGCCCTCGGAGGAGCTGCTGTTCATCTCCTTCACGTCCTGGACGCCCTTGAGCTGCTTCTCGAGCTTGCGGGTGACCAGCTTCTCCATGTCGGCGGGGCTCGTGCCGTAGTACGGCGCGTACACCATGACGTACGGGACCTTCACGTCCGGCGAGGACTCGCGCGGCAGCCCGAGGTACGCGGCCGCTCCCAGGAACGTCACGATGACCATCAGGGCCAGGACGGTCAGGGACTTGTCGATGGAGACGTCGGTGATCTTCACCGGGGAGCCTCCTCACTCGACGTGGCCGGCAACGGGACGTCGTCGGCCGCGGCCGCGGCGCGGATTTCTTCGGGATCGCCGTGCGCGGAGCCGTCCGGCGCGTCGGCGCGCTCCCGCACGTCGACGAGCGCGCCCGGGCGGAGATCGCGCTGCCCGCGGACCACGAGCTCGTCCCCGGGATTCAGGCCGCTCTGCACGGCGGTCATGAGTCCCTGGTCGGGACCGAGCTCGAGCTCGCGCCGCTCCGCGCGGTCGTTCTTCACCACGAACGCGTAGGCACCTTCGGGCAGGAGCAGGATCGCGTCGCGCGGCACGACCACCGCGTTCTCGTGCACCTGCTTCAGGACCTCCGCCCGCGCGACCACGCCGGGCCGCAGCGCGAGTGCGCGATTGTCCACGCGAACCTCCACCTGGAACTTCCCGGTCGTTGGATTCGCCTCGAGCGACACCCAGTGCACGCGACCGGCGAACGCCCCCTTCTGTCCGGCGACGGTCACCGTGGCCGGCGCCCCCGGGGAGATCCACGCGACCTCGCGTTCGCTGATCGCGCCCTCGAGCTCGAGCGTGTACGGATCCACGATGCGACCCACGGGCGTACCCGCCGCCACGAGCTGACCCGCCTCCACGAATCGATCCGCGACGACGCCGTCGAACGGCGCGCGCACCGCCGCCCGCTCGAAACGTCGGCGGGCGATCTCCGCGCGCGACGTGGCTTCCGCCGTCGAGGCCTCGACCGAGAGCATCTCCTGCTCGCTGATCTTCCCGGCCTCGAACAGCTCGCGGCTCCGCTCGACGTCGTACGTCGCGAGCTTCGCTCCGGCCGCGGCCGCGTCGCGCTCCGCCGCGAGCAGGCTGCGCTCGAGCCGGAGGAAGACCTCGCCCCGACCGATCACCGATCCCTTGTCCCGCTCGACGGCGGCGACCACGCCGGTCTCCTCCGTGGAGACGTCCGTTCCCTGCACCGGACGCAACGCTCCGGTGACGGACAGGTACTCGTTCAGCTCGCCGCGCGTGACGCTCAGCGTGCGGACATTCACCGCGACCTCACCGCCTGATCCGGCACCCGCGGAATCCTCCGCCTGTCCCGACTCGCAGCCCGGCAGTATCGCGACGGCCGCGACACCCAGGAGTCCCGCGATCGCGACGTGCGTCCGGGAGAGATGTTTCCGGCGCTTCATTCGGAGTCCTCCTCGGTCAGTCCGGAGAGACGGGTTCGCGGATCCAGCCCGAGGCTGCGCTTGAGCGCCGCGGTCTGGACCAGAACGTCGTAGCGCGCCCGGATCGCCTGACTCCGGGCGTTCATGCGATCAGATTGCGCGTTCAGCAGTCGCAGGTACTCGGCCTTGCCGACATCGAATCGCGCGGTGATCTGATCCAGTGCCCGATCCGCGGCCGCGACGTTCAGATCCGCCGCCGCCAGGATCTCGCGCGCGGTCAGCAGTTCCTCCAGCGCGGTCGACGCCTCGAGTCGCGCCTGCCGCGTCTGCTCCGTGAGCGCCTGTTCCGTGCGGGCGATCGTGCCTTCGACCTCGCGCACGCGGCCGTGCGTGAAGAATCCGTCGAACACCGGCAGCACGAGCGTCAGCGTCGCGTTCCAGTAGTCGTAGTCCCCGAGCGTCTCGAGGTCCCGCGCGACGTATCCGTACGCTCCTCCGAGCTGCAGCGACGGGCGCTGCGCCGCCGCTTCCACTCCCCGCTGCTTGTGCAGGAACTCGATCTGCTTCTCGGTGCTGCGGAGATCCGGACGCCCCTCGACCCGTTGCAGGAGCGCCGCCCCGTCGATCGGCTCCAGCTCGAGCTGCATCGCCGGATCCACCGCGATCGGGGTCGACGCGTCGCGTCCCATCAGGATGTTCAGCCTCGATGCGGCATTGTGCAGGTCCTTCGCGGCGCGGCGACGTTCCGGCACGAGGTTCGCGTGCGACACCGCCGCCTGGAGCGTGTCGAGCTCGGTCGCGAGGCCCAGGGAGAAACGTCGGCGGGCGATGTCGAGGAACTCCGCGCGGGCCGCGAGCTCCGTCTCCACGGCGTCGAGCTGATCGCGACTCGCCGCGACCTCGTAGTACGCGGCCATCGTGCGCTCCACGATGCGATGCGTCGCGGCGTCGAGGTCGTAGCGGAGCTGGTCCTCGCGCACCGTGACGCCGCCCATCGCGTTCAGGATGCGGAACGGATTCAGCTCCCAGTCCCCGCCGACCTGCGCGCGGTACAGCGTTTCCGAAGTGAGCGTGGACGGCGTGGGAAACGCGCCGGCCGCGGCTGCCGCAGTGTCCGCCTCGAACGCGCTGAACGTCTCGCCCAGCAGGAAGCTCGGGTCGCGCGACGAGGACATGATTCCCGAGACGTCCACGCTCGGCAGTGCCGACGACACCGCCTGCCATTTCTGCCCGGCGACTTCGCGGCGGCGCAATCGCTCCTGCTCGAGCTCCGTGTTGCCGGTGAGGGCACTCGCGACGCATTCGTCCAGCGTCAGGGCCGGCACCTCGCTTCCCGCCGGATCCGGAATGCCGATCACGGGATCCGCCATTGCGGCCTTCGTCGCATCCGCCCCCACGATCGCGAGCGCGATCGCCAGGCTCACTGCTCCGGAGTGCATCCGTGCTCCTCCCGGCACTCCCAGCGCTCCAGCAGCGGCGGGAGGGCCTGCTCGATGAACCGATGGAATTCGAGTTGCTCGCGAAGACGATCGGAGCGGTCGTTCGGGTCGCCCTCCACGAGCTCCAGGCCGTGCTCCAGCAGCTGGCGCATCCGGGTGGTCTTCGCGAGCCAGCCGCTCATGACACTCTGGGCGGCGCCCGGCTTGATCCGGAATCCGTTCACCCGCTGACCGGGGATCGCGACGCGTTCGATGAGACCGCAGCGGATCAGCATCCGCGTCATCGTGCTGATGGAGGCCGGGCTGGCGTCGAGCACCTCCGCGAGCTCCGCCGCCGTCTGCCACGACGGCTCGCAGACCAGGAGCCAGCCCGCGAGGCGTCCGGCCATCGGCGGAAACCCTTCGTCTTCGTAGCGAAGGGCCATCTCCTCCACGAAGTGAGCGAGCTCGGACGGTAGTGCCACGCGGATTCTCCGATCGGGGTCAGACAGGGTACGTCCGCCACGGATTCAATCAATACTGAATCGATCAAATTCTCGTGAATCGGCCGGGTCAGACGTCCGATTCCGGGAAGTGAGGCGGTCCCGGCCGTGGAGTCCGGGAACCGAGAGGCGGCTCGCTGCGGGCGGCGGGTCCGCGAAGATCCGGCTTGACGGTTCGAGCGGGGTCCACTATCGAAAGCCTGATCCTCGGTCCACAGCGTGGAGCGGGCGGCAGTACCGGGTACGGCGGCGGCTGGCCCGGAGGGGGCCTGGAGGGGGGCGGAGACGATGGACGCGAACACGACACAGGCATTCCCGAAGTGCCAGTCCTGCGACACGGGAGTCCTGCTTCCGTTGAGTGACTACGGCCGAGACGGAGCCCCCATCCGCTACAAGGCGTGGGTCTGCTCCAGCCCGGCCTGCGGGTTCTTCCTTCGCATCGACAACGGCGAAATCTCCACGGGCAAGGGACTCGGCAAGTCGCACAAGTAGTCGCCCCGACCGCTCGCCGCCCGCGCGACCCGATCGGCGGGGCCGACCGACGCCTCGCGCTTCTCCCCGGTCGGACCCCGTGAGGAACCCTCCCGGAAGCCGGTCGCGGCTCCTTTCCCGCGCGATCCCGACGTTTTTACAGGGTCCCGCCCGGTGCCCCGCGATCTCCTCGAATCCCGCCGCCGGAGGTAGGGTGGACGTCGCCGGCCGCGGCACCGCGACGGGAGCGTTCAAGCGGGCTCATTTCGCCTCCGAAACCCGAGGATAGGGGGATGGAACGCGCACGATTTCCTCGCCACGTCCGGTGGGAGGGAAAGCTTCTCCGGGAGGGACAGCCCTTGCGAGTCGTGACGGCTTCCGAGATGCGGGAGATCGACCGAAAGGCGATCGAGGAGTTCGGGGTACCGAGCCTGGACCTGATGGAGCGGGCGGGGGGCGGCGCAGCGCAGGTCATCGCCGCGATCGGACTGGATCCGGACAAGCCCGTGGTGATCCTGTGCGGCAAGGGAAACAACGGAGGCGACGGTTTCGTCGCCGCGCGCCATCTCCGCCAGTTCGGCGCCGACGTCGTGTGCTGGATGATGGGCGAGCGCGACGAGATGACGTCGGATGCGCTGCGCAATCTCGTGGCGGCCGAGGAATCCGGAGTGCGCATCCGCTCGTTCCGTGTGGACGAGAACGAAGCGGAGCTCGCCGAGGATCTCGCGAAGTGCCAGTACGCGGTGGACGCGATGCTCGGAACCGGCGCGAAGGGCGCCCTGCGCGATCCGATCCGTCGACTCACGCATCTCATGAACGACTCCGAAGCGCGAACCTTCGCGCTCGACGTGCCGACCGGCCTCGACGCGGACACGGGTGAGGTCGATCCGGATTGCGTGCAGGCGATGATGACGATCACGTTCGGGTTCCCGAAGCGCGGTCTGTACGCGCTGCCCGGCCGGGACTACTGCGGCGACATCACCGTCATCGATCTCGCCTACCCCGAGGAATCGGTCGAGGTCTCCACCGGCGTCCTCCTGTGGCAGGAGATGGCCGGCATCGTGCCGGATCGCAATCCGCGCGGGTACAAGGGCTCGTTCGGACACGTCGCGATCGTCGCGGGATCCCTTGGCATGGCGGGCGCGGCCTGTCTCGCCGCCGAGTCCGCGCTCCGTTCCGGCGCGGGTCTCGCGAAGCTGTACGTCCCGGAGTCCATCGCCGCGATCTGCGCGATGAAGCTCACGGAGGTCATGGTGTTCGGCGTGCCGGACGACGGCCGCGGCACGTTCGGGCCGGACGCACTGGAACCGGTGCTCGCCGGTCTGCGCGAAGCGGACGCGGTCGTGCTCGGTCCCGGACTGTCCGGCGCCCCCGGCGTGCGCGAGTTCGTGCACGCGCTCGTGCCGCGCGTGGACCGCCCGCTCGTGGTCGACGCCGACGCACTGAACGTGCTCGGGGACGCTCCGGAGGAAGTGCTCGAGCGAATCGCGGGTGCTCCCGCGATCCTCACGCCGCATCCGGGCGAGCTCGCGAGACTGACCGGCGCGGCGATCGCGGAGATCGCCGGCGACACCGTCACGTCCGCGCAGCGCGCCGCGAACCGGTTCGGCTGCGAGGTCGTTCTGAAGGGTGCCCCGTCCGTCGTCGCGACGCCGCGGGGGACGGTGGATCTGTGCTCGCTCGGAAACGACGGCATGGCCACCGCCGGCAGCGGCGACGTCCTGGCCGGACTGCTCGGCGGGCTGCTCGCCCAGGGCCTCGAGGCGGCACGCTCCGCACGGCTCGGCACGATGGTGCACAGCCGCGCGGGCGACATCTGCCGCAACGAGATCGGTGCGCGCGGCATGCTCGCCGGCGATCTGATGCGCTGTCTGCCGTACGCGTGGCGCGAGCTGGAGGCGCCACACGAGCACCTGAGTTACCGCTTCCGCCTCGAAGCGGACGACGAGGACGACGAGAGTCCGACCGAAGACCACGGCGCGTGATGCCATGAAGCTCTCCGACCTCGGGGAAAGCGGGATCCTCGGACTCTTCCGCGAATGGGCGGGCGAGGCGGGTGGCCCCGTGGTCCTCGGCGTGGGCGACGACGCCGCGATCCTCGCGCCGTCCGGCGAGCGCGAGATCGTCGTGTCCACCGATGCGTGGGTGGACGGCGTCCACTTCTCGCGCGACTACCTCACCCCCGACGAGATCGGTCACCGCGCGATGGCGGGATCGCTCTCGGACCTCGCGGCGATGGGGGCGGAGGGCCAGGCCGCCTTCGTGAACGTGCACGCACCGGCGGACCTCACACTCGATTTCCTGCGCCGCGCGTACCTCGGCCTCGAGCGGGTCGCCGGTCCGTGCGGGGTGCGCATCGCGGGCGGCGACACCGTGCGCGGCGAGCTCGCGTTCGACATCACGGTGATCGGAACCGTCGCGGCCGGCGCCGCATTCCGACGTGACGGCGCCGAGCCGGGCGATGTCATCGTCGTGTCCGGCGTGCTCGGCGGCAGCGAGATCGGGCGTCGCCTCCTCGCGGGTCAGATCCGCGAGTCGATGCCGGATCGGCTCCGCGTCGAAGCGGAGAGGGCCCACCGGGCACCGCTGCCGCGTTTCGACGTCGTGCGGTTGCTCCACTCGCTCGTGCGCCGGGAGGTCGACGTGGAGGCGGCCGAGGAGACGGTGCAATCCGTGCGCCCGACCGCCGCGATGGACATCTCCGACGGTCTCGGCATCGATCTGCTCCGCCTGTGCGAGGCGAGCCACGTCGGATGTCGGATCGACGCGCGCAGTCTCCCCGTGCATCCCGCACTGCATCGCATCGCGCGTCTCGAGAAGCGTCGTGTGGCGGATGCGGTGCTCGCGTCCGGCGAGGACTTCGAGCTGCTGTTCACGATTGCGCCCGAGCACGAGGAGCTGCTGTTCGCGGCGGCGCGGAAGGCGTCGATCTCGCTCACGACGATCGGCACGATCGAGGAGATCCGCGACGGCACGACGATCGTCCACGAGACCGGCGACGAGGAGACGCTCACACCGGTGGGATGGGATCACTTCCGGACGGCGGACGCGGACACGCCCGCGCGATCGCCCCGACCAGAACGGCCGTAACCGCCGCCCCCACGAACCCGGCCGCGAGCGACGTCTCGGTCTTCGTGCCCCACTCCGCGGCGCTGCCGTCTCCCAGATTCGCGAGCACCACGATCGACGAGTTCGACACGAGGTGTGCGACCACGCCCGGCCACACGCTGCCCGTACGTCGTGCGATCCAACCGAGCAGCAGGCCGAGCAACGTCGCGGGGATCGCCCGCGCGGGTCCGTGCACGAGTCCGAACGCCACCGCCTGCGTCGCGATCGCCGCCGCGCCCGGCAACGTCCGCTCGAGCGCGCGCTGCAGAAGTCCGCGGTACAGCCACTCCTCCCCGATCGCGGGCACCAGTGCCGCGGCGGCCCACGCCACGAGGACGTCGGCCGCTCCGGTCCCGCGCACGAGGCCGATCACCCATTGCTGTTCCGGGAGATCCGCGGGCACGATCCGATGCCCGATCCCGATCGCCACCGGCATCGCCGTGATCAAGGCCGCCGCGGCGAGCGGGAACACCCGCGCCGGCGCCCCGCCGAGCCGCAACACGTCCCGCGGACTTCCGACCACTTGCGCCAGCCGCCACGTGGGGTACAGCAGGAACAGCAGCCCGCTGACCAGGATCGCCACCGCCGGCCGTCCCCAGCCCGCCACGAGCAGCGCCGTGCCGGCCTGGTGCAGGACCAGGATCGCGGCCGCGAGCACGAGCGCGAGGCCGGCCCGGTGCGGGCCGCGGGGGGTCGGGGCCGCCGGGGCAGCCGTTTCGGGTTCCATGGGGGGAACTTAGGGGGACCGGAACGCCCCCACAAGGCCACCCCGCTGGCGATCCGGGGTGGCGTTCTCTACACTGAGGGTTGTGGTGCGGAAAGTGTGTTTCCGCGAACCGGGTGCCCCGCGACCCCCGATCGATGTCATCATCGGCTATCCAGCGTACCCTCTCCGCGCAACGCAACCGGCGGCTGGACCGGCGTTCGAGCCAGACACAATTTGCGAACCACCCTCCTCGGGAAACGGAAGATGTCCGTGTGGAAGCGTAGCCTGCTCCTGACTGCACTGCTGGTGCTGCCCCTCCCCGCGTTCGCGGAGGAAGGCAACGGGTTGATCGGGAGCTGGACGCTCGTGTGGAAGATGGGCGACGGCCGGCCGGTGAACCGGTTCCGCGACGTCGTCGGACCGGACGCGACGTTTCCACTCGCGTCGCGGATCGTGCGGGCGGACGGGGGCGGGCGATTCCTCGCGTTCCTGGACGCGGACGGGGAGACGGACGAGCTGATCGAGCTGGATCCGCGGGAAGAGGTGCTGGTCGCGGATCGGGGCGACGCGTGGCTCACGTGGACACGCGATCCGGTGCACCGCGACCGGGCGACGTTCCGGTACCACGTCCGGAGCGCGCCGGAGCCCGTGTGGGAGGCAACCGGACAGGGTGAGCCGATGCTGCTCGCGGACGACGGTTCGTTGTTCCTGCTCGCGAGCCAGGAGGTCTCGTACGATCTCTTCGCGCGCGCGACGATGGACGACGCGGGGAAGACGCAGCTCGTGGGGTCGGCGGGCGACGTTCGGGTCGAGCTGCCGATCCGTCCGGCGTTCGCTGCGTTCACCGGAGACGGCGACGAGATCGTGCTGCTGCGTGATCGCGAGTTGCTCGTGCTGCGCCGCGACGGGACGGTCGCCTGGGACGCGGTGTTGCCGGTCGATCATCTCGTGGCGCGGGATGGCCGGGCGTCGCTGCAGGCGGCCGCGGGTCGGATCGCGGTGTCGGGCACCGGAGAGGAACCGGGAGCGCGCCCCGCGTGGTCCATGTACCCGGTGCGCACGGGATGGATCCTCATGTTCGACGACGACGGACACGAGACGTGGCGCGCGCGTCAACCGGACGACGAGTCGCTCTGGTTCCAGATCACGCCGGCGCTCTCGGAGGACGGTCGCATGCTCGCGACCGTGCATTCGGACGGTGGCGAGGTCGTCGTGCGCGCGTGGGATGCCGCGACGGGCGACCGTCTGTGGACGCGACGGGAAGCGCGGCGGGTCGGCGTTCAGAGTCTCTCGTGGTCTCCGGACGGGAGCCATCTCCTGATGGCGAACGGCGACGATCGCACGCAGATCAAGGTGTGGGACGCCTCCGGTCAGGTGGTGTGGGAAGGAATGCTGCCGTTCACGTCGCGCGTGCCGCGCCTGCTCCCCGGCGGAGTGCTCGTCGCGGAGCGCTGGATCGTGCACCTGACCTGGGACGAACCGGGCACCTGATCCCGCCCGCCCGATCTCCTCTCCGCCGACGTGCGACCGGTGGCTCCCCGGCCCGGACGCCCTTGACGAAGTCGCGATTCATCCGAAGAGTCGATTCGACGCGCTCCCGCCGTGTGCCACTCCCCAGTGCCGCGGCCAGCTATCGGATCTCCGGCCTTCGCCGGAGATCCCGGAGGTGTGCCATGAACGATCCGAGGATTCCATTCCAGGTCGCCCGCGCCGCGAGACGTCGCCCGCGCGGATCCGTGTTCGCGATGGTGGCCGGCGCGACGCTGCTGGGGGCGACGTCGCCTGCGGCCGCCCGCGCCCCGGGTGCGCCGTTGGATGAGGAAGGCCGCCGCGGACTCGCGGGCGAGCACTCGATGTGCGGCGTGCCGGTGTACGTGCTCGACGCCGGGACGCTCCAGAACTACCAGACGCCGAGCCCGTCTTGGGACTTCCGGTTGAACGCGGGACTCTGGGTCGGTGCGATCGCGGATCGTGGCGCCGGCGACGAGACCACGGTGTCCACGACGTTCTTCAACCAGGAGTTCACGTCCGTGCCGGCACCCGCGGCTTCCCGCGTTCTCGGACGACCCGACTCGAGGGTTCCGAGCCTCGCGCTCGACTACGTGGACACGATTCCGAATGACTTCTATCCCGATCACCGCCCGCTCGGACTGTCCGTGCACCAGGAGTCCGGCGAGGTGCAGTCTTCGTCGGGGTTGCACTGGATCGATCTGAAGTACCGGATCCGCAACATCTCGCCGGAGCTCACGCCGGGAGGATGGCCGCTCCGGATGGTCTACGTGGGAATCCTGGCGGACCCGGACGTGGGCACCGCCACCTCGGCGCATCCCTGGACCGACGACCGGGGCGCGTTCGCACCCGCCCGCGGAACCGGGCAGGGCGAGGTGCCGGGAGCGTCGCGCGGCGATCTCGCCTACGTCTTCGACGACCCCTACCTCGGCGCGGACAACGTGACGACGCAGGTCGGCGTCGCGTTGCTCGGGAATCGCGCCCATCGGTTCGCCACGTGGAGCTTCCAGGATGACCCCATGACGGACATCGACCGGTACGCGCGGATGCGCGGTGACTCGGACGACGTCCCCACGATCGATCCGCCGAGTGCCCAGTCCGGGGATCAGCGCATCCTGATCGCGGTCGGACCGTTCGAAATGCTGGCTCCGGGTGAGGAGATCACGTTCGCGGCGTCGCTCGTGTGCGGGGAACTCGGGCCGTCGCCGATCCCGATCGTGCTCGGAGAGTCTCCCGCCTCGTCGCGCCTCGCCGATCGCGTGGTGTCCCCGGGAGCGAACGAGCTTTCGTTCTCGACACTCCCGAACGACGACTCCGGCGTGGAGATCTGGGACGTGTCCGGCCGCAAGCTCGCGGACGTCGATCCGGGACGCGCGTGGAATCTGCGGGCGAACGGTCGCGTCGTTCCGGCCGGAGTGTACTTCTACCGTGCGAGCGGGAGCCTGGGCCGAATCATCGTCGTTCGCTGATGCGTCGTCTCGCGGGCGGGCGGCCTCCGATCCGGGGCCGACCGCCCGGACCTCGAATCAGCGAAAGGAGTCGGGGTTGCGCCGCTCACGCGCCCGCGGGTTCCTTCGGCTCCACCATCAGGACCTTCTCGCGCATGATGGACGCGGTCCCTGCCGGCGCGCCGCGCGGCTTCCGCACGTAGCGCTTCTCGCAGTACGACACCGGAACGAGCCGGCTGTTGCGCGCCTTGGAGTGGAACGCCGCGATGGACGCGGCCATCTCCAGGATCTCCTTGGGCGGCTCGCCCTTGCCGGAGTTCATGCGCAGGACCGTGTGGCTTCCTTGTGCGCCGCGGGCATGGAACCACAGGTCCTTGTTCGAGGCGCGGCGATGGGAGAGCTCGTCGTTCTGGCGCGCGTTGCGACCGACCCACACGACCCACCCGCCGGGCAGGTCGTACACGCGCGGCTGGAACCCTTCGGGCAGAGAGGGGTGCCGCTCCGCTTCCGGCTTCGCGGCGACCGTCTTCGTCGGCTTCGCGCTGAGCAGAGACGACGCGAACTCCGCGGCGAGCGCGCGAAGGTCCTCCGGGGCCGGGTCGGCTTCGAGCGCGGCGAGTCCGCGATCGACGTCCGCGAGCTCCGTCTGCTGGATCGACTTCTGGGCGAGAAGCTCGTCGAGGCCGCGCGCGGCGCGCCGGGACTTCTTGAACATCGCCTCCACGTTCGCGGCGGCGTCGAGCTTCGGATCCAGCGCGATCTCGACTTCGCCGGCTCCATCGAATCGGGGGAGACGGACACGGTTCATGCCGCGACGAAGCTGCCCCTGATGCGCGGCGAGGAGCTCGGCGCTGGCGCGGAGCTCCTCGGCGCGCCCGGAATCGGCGAGACGGGACTCGATCTGCTGCAGCGCCTTCGCGGCCCGCCCGCGCCGGCGAACGAGGACGCGCCGGAGATCCGTGGCGAGAGAATCCGTGGCTTCCTCGCGCTCGCGTGCGCGATACCAGCGGTCGACCGTCGCGTGCGGGTCGGGGTCGCGGATCACCTCGAGCCCCGGAACGTCGCCCGGATCTCCCGGGACCAGGAAGAGCTCGTCGTCGGCGGCGCGGAGGAGATGGGGAACCGGTCGGGCCGCGGCGGCAGCGAGGCGGAGCAGCAGCGCCGGAACCTCGGCGCCGGCCGCCTCGAAGGCGCGGAGGAATCCCTGGGCTCCGCCGCCCCAGGCGCGCGGAATACGGCGGTGAAACGGGGCGTCCGGCGGCGTGGCGTCGAGGCGTTCGCGGAGGATCGCCTCGGTCACGTCGGCGAGGCCGCGGCCGGGCGCGCTCTCCGGCGCGACGTACGGTTGTCCCGACGTGATCGTCCGCCCTCGATCGCCGCCGAAATCGCGGAGTGTCCAAAGCACGCGATCCTCGTTGCCCACGAGGATCACGTTGGCGAAGCGCGGGATCAGCTCGACCACGAGGCGGGGCCGGGTGTGACGTTGCTCCTCGTTCTCGAACTCGAGGATCACGATCCGCTCGCCGGCCGGCTGGCCGACGTGCACGAGCCGCGATCGCTTGAGCGGTTCCCCGAGCGCCGACGGGGCGGGCCGGGGCTCCCCGAGCGGCGGCGGGCGCCCGATCAGCCCCACGCGGGAGAGCTCGGGATGGGCGGACAGGAACAGCAGTCGCCGGGACCCGCCGAACCGGAGGAGGACCCCCGTCCGGCCGACCAATTCCACCTTGGTGACCGGTCGTCCGCGGAGCTCCTCCGCGAGACCGGGCAGCAGCGACTGCAGGATCAGGGCGTCCATCGGCTCCTCCGGGCGGGGCATTCTCCCCGGAACCGGGCCGGGCGGCAACCCGGGGTCGGGGCCCGCGCCGCCGGTCGGCGCCGCGCCGGCCTTGACCGTGCCTCGCGCATCCCGGTACCCTGCCGGATTCGATTCCGTCGCGAGAGATCAGGGGGGCGCCGTGACCCGCAGCATGACCGGTTTCGGGGCCGCCGAGGTGACCCGGAACGGGATTCTCGTGAAGGTCGAGCTGCGCTCGGTGAACCATCGCTTCTTCGATCCGTCGATCCGGATCTCTCGCGACTGGTCCGGGTTGGAGTCGACGGTCAAGGACCTGCTGAAGGAGGGCGTCGCGCGCGGCCGGGTGACCGCCTCCGTGGATGTCGCGGCGGAGAGTGGCGGCGAGCGGCTCGTGATCGACGAGACGCTGGCCGACGAGTACCGCACGGTCCTGCGCGGACTCGCCGAGCGTCACGGCCTGGACCCGACGTTGCGCGCGTTCGAGCTCCTGCAGGTCCCCGATCTGGTCCGGCGGGAGACGCGCGTCCTGGAAGAGGCCGACGTCACCGCGGCACTCGGCGAAGCGGTGCGCGCGGCGCTCGCCCAGCTCGAGGCGATGAGGGCACGGGAAGGTCAGGCGCTTGCGAAGGATCTGTCGGCGCGTCTCGAGCGGATCGAGGCGACGCTGGATCGGGTGGAGGCCGAGGCGCGGGGCGCCGCGGAAGCGCAGCGGGATCGTCTGCGCGAGCGGGTCCAGGCGCTGGTTCCGGACGGCGTGACTCCGGATCCGGAACGTCTCGCCACCGAGATCGCGCTGCTGGCCGAGAAGGCCGACGTGACGGAGGAGCTCGTTCGTTTCCGTGCGCACGATCGCGCGTTCGCGAGCTTCCTCGAGAGCGGGGATCCCGTCGGGAAGCGGCTGGATTTCCTGCTGCAGGAGATGAACCGGGAGGCGAACACGATCGGCTCGAAGTCGTCGTCCGCCGCCATTGCGCACCTGGTCGTGGAGCTCAAGGAAGAGATCGAGCGGCTCCGCGAGCAGGTGCAGAACATCGAATGAAGAAGCGACCCGGATTCCCGCTGGTGCTGTCCGGTCCTTCGGGGGCGGGCAAGAGTTCCGTCGCGGCCTGGCTGCTGGAAAACGAACCGGGCGCGATGCTCTCGATCTCGTGCACGACGCGCGGCCGCCGCGGACAGGAAGTCGAGGGAATCGACTACTTCTACGTGGGGGAGAGCGACTTTCTCGCACGAAGGGACCGCGGGGAGTTCGTCGAGTGGGCGCTGGTCCACGGGAACCTGTACGGCACGCCGGCCAGCTTCCTGGATCAGCGCATCGGAGAGGGAAAGGTCGTGCTGCTGGACATCGACGTCCAGGGCGCGATGCAGATCCGCGCCCGACGCAAGGACGCGGTGTTGATCTTCCTGATGCCGCCGTCGCTGGCGGCCCTGGAGGAGCGGCTCCGCGGCCGGCACACGGATGCGGAAGACGTGATCGAGCGACGTTTGAAGGCGGCGCGTCGCGAGATGGCCACGGCGGCCGCCTATGATTACGTGGTCGTGAACCACGATCTCGAGACGACCCGGGAGACGGTCCGCGCGATCGTCACCGCCGAACGAAGTCGGGCGGCCCGGATGCTGTCGGACGAATACGTGGACGAGGAGCCGATCCTCGCCGCAGCACGCACGGAACCACCCGCGCAAGGAGAGGAATCCCGATGAACGAGATGAATCACGACGAGGAGTCGGACGTCGCCCTGCCTCTTCCGGCCGCGGCGGAGATCGAGGAGAAGGGCCCGCGCGTGCCGAAGCCGCACGATCGCCCGGCCGACGTGGACCGCAAGATCCGCAGCGCCGTCGATCGCATGCTGCAGGAAGTCGACAACCCGTACCAGACGGTGATCGTGGCGGCGCAGGAGGCGCGCCGAATCAACGAGAACCGTCTCAAGGCGCGCAGCATCCTGAACCAGTCCATCGATCAGGTCGAGGAGCTCGTGCCCGACATGCCGTTCGTGCCGCGCCCCGTGGAAGACGACGAGCCCGAGGTGAAGCCGACGAACGAGGCGCTCGAGCGTCTCGCGCTCGGTATCGTCGAGTTCGAGATCAGCGGCTCGCGCAAGGAAGCGCCGTCGTACTACGAAGGCGAGATCGACTTCCCGCTGTATCCCGAAGGGGAGGAGGAGTCCTCCTCCTCGTGAACGAATCGCTGCACTCCCGGATCCTCCTGGGAGTGACCGGTTCCGTCGCGGCGTTCAAGACCCCGGAGCTCGTCCGCGAGCTCCGGGATCGCGCCGCCGACGTCTCGGTCGTCCGCACGGCCGCCGCCGCGAAGTTCGTGGGCGATGCGGCGCTCGAGGCGATGACCGGGAATCCCGTGGCCCACGAGCTGTTCGATCCCCGCGGCCTCGCCGCGTTGCCGTTCTGGCTGCGCGGGGGCGCGAGCGAGCGGGAGCCGTACCACCTCGCGCTCGCCGAAGGCGTCGATCTGCTCGCCGTCGTGCCTGCGACGGCGTCGATGCTCGGCAAGATGGCGCACGGCATCGCCGACGATCTCCTGTCCACGTTGCTGCTCGCCACCACGCGACCGATCGTGGTCGCGCCCGCGATGAATCCGCGCATGTGGGAGCACGAGGCGACGCAGGCGAACGTCGCGTCGCTCTCGGAGCGCGGAGTTCGCGTGCTGTTCCCCGAATCCGGCAAGATGGCGTGGGACACGGAAGGGACCGGCGCCGGTCGCCTGCCGGAACCGCCGGAGATCGCGGAGCGCCTCCTCGCGCACCTCGCGACGGCGCGTCAGCTCCGTGGCCAGAAGGTCGTGGTGTCGGCCGGCGGCACCGAGGAACCGGTCGACGCGGTGCGCGTGCTCGGCAACCGGTCGTCGGGTCGAATGGGCGTGGCGCTCGCCGAGGAGGCGCGGGCACGCGGCGCCGACGTCGTGCTCGTGGCCGCGGCGACGAGCGTGCCGCTTCCCGCCGGGATGCGCATCGTGCGCGCCCGCACCGCGGCGGCGATGAAGGAAGCGATGCTCGCGGAATCCGCGGACGCGGACGTGGTGCTGATGGCGGCGGCGGTCGCGGACTGGCGTCCCGCGTCGCCGGCCCCCGGCAAGGTGAAGAAGTCCACGGGGCCGCCGGAGATCCGACTCGAGCCGACCGACGACATCCTCCTCGCGCTGCGCGACGCCGGCACGCGCGCGTTCCGCGTGGGCTTCGCGCTCGAGACGGACGACGCCGTGGCGAACGGTCGCCGGAAGCTCGCCGAGAAGGACCTCGACCTGCTCGTCGTCAACGACGCCACGGAACCCGGCGCGGGATTCGAGGTCGCCACGAATCGCGTGACGATGATCGCGCGCGGGGGCCAAGCGACGGACGTGCCGCTGCTATCCAAGCCCCGGGTGGCGATCCGGATCTTCGATCGCGTCGCGGAGCTCCGCGCCGGTCACGCCTGACCCGCTTCCCCCGAGGAGCCGACCGTGATCGCGCGGTTCTGCCTCTACTCCATCCTCAAGAACTTCCGGCCGTTCTCCGCGTTCTTCGTGATCTACCTGATCCTGGACCCGGCCGCGGGCGGGCTCGGACTCGATCTGTTCACCGTGGGCCTGCTGATCGGCTACGAACGCCTGCTCGTGGCGGCGGGCGAGCTCCCGCTCGGCGTGCTCGCCGATCGCTTCGGACGTCGCCGCGCACTGGCGGCCTGCTTCGGCAGCTACGTCGTGGCCTTCTCCGGCTGGGCGATCGCGGCCACTCAGCCGGACAAGCTGGCGCTCGGGGTGCTGTTCTTCGCGCAGACCGCGTATGCGATCGGGGAGGCGTTCCGCACCGGAACCCACAAGGCGATCATGCTCGACTGGGTGGACTCCACGCAGGAGACGTCGGCGACGCACGTCGTGGCGCTCACCCGGACGTTCTCGAAGCTCACGGAGGGAATCACGGCGTTCGCCGGGGGCGTGCTGCTGTGGCGAAGCGGCAGCCTGGCCTGGCTATTCTGGAGCGCGGTTCCCGCCGCGATCGCGGGCATCGGGCTGTCCCTCTCGTACCCGCGCTGGCTGGAGGGCGAGATGACGCGTCGCCAGGCGCGCCCGTCGCTGCGGGAGGGCTTCCTGGCGCTGGCGCGCCGACCGGGTCTCGCGGAGCTCCTGCTGCTGTCCGTCGGATTCGAGGTCGCGTGCAAGCTCGCCCAGACCTACCTGCAGCCGTTCCTCGAGCGGGGGCTGGATGCGCGCGACGTCGCGATCGTGGGCGGGCGCGGCGCGCTCGTGCTCGGCACGTTCTACTTCGCGTACGGTTTCGTGGGAGGGATCGGTGCGTCGTCCGCGCGTCACGCGGAGCGGTGGTTCGGTGCGCGCGGATTCGCGCTCGTCGCCGCGTCGTGGGGAGCGGCCCTCACGTGTGCGGGGCTCGTGGTCCTGCCCGCCGACGTTCCCGTGGCCGTGCTCGGCGCCGGTTTCATCGTCCTGTCGCTGCTGCAGAACGCGCGTCGCCCCGTGTTCGTGGCGACGTTGAATCGCCTCATGGACGGCGCGCAGCGGGCCACGACGCTCTCGGTCGAGAGCCAGGGGCGCAGCGCCGCGCTCGCGGTACTGGCGCCGCTCACCGGGTGGATCGCGGATCGCGCCGGTCTCGACGCCGTGTTTCTTCTGCTCGCCGTATCGCTCGCCGCGCTCGGTGGGGTCGGCGCGCTGCGAGCGCGCCGGGGACTGGCCGCGCCCTCCCCGGGCGACGGCTGATCACTCGCCTTCTTTCAACGTCTCCTCGCAGCGCGACACGAGATTCTCGGCCGCTTCCCGCGTACGTGGGTTGCGCGTCTCGTCCAGCACCGCGCGTCCCTGCTCCCAGGCCGCGCGGACGTTGCCGCTCCGCAACGCGTTCTCGCCGAGCCGGAGACGGATCTCGTCGCGCAGTGCGAACGCGCGGGACTCCTCGTCGCCCGCCCGCCCGTCGTCGAGCACGGTGTCCACGAGCGCGAGCGCTTCCTCGTCCGCGCCAGCCGCCGCGAGCTCGCGGGCGTGCGCGAGATCGAGCGCACCGGGGTCGAGGGTGGAGGTGACCGCTTCGGGCAGGGAGAGCGTCGTGCGATCGGGCGGGACGAAGCGCTCGATGTCTCGGCCCGCATCCAGGTCCTCGCGCAACGTCGCGATCGCGTGGCCGAGGTCGGACGAGATCTGCCGCGCGCCGAGCGCGGACTCGAGATAGGCGGCGAGCGCGTTCGCTTCCGCGTCGCGGTGGAATCGCGCCAGGTCTCCGACGGCGTCGAGGCAGCGATACAGCGGTCGCTCGCGCTGCGCTCGGAGGGAGGCGTCGGCGTCGACGCCGCGCAGCAGCTCCGTCACCAGTGCGTGCGCCGCGTCCTCACGTCCCGCCAGGACGTTCGTGAGCAGCAGGCCCTCCACGAGGTCGGGCTGCTGGGGCGCCGCCGGGCGCGCGCGCTCGAGGACCGAGATGCCGGGGGTGGGATCCTCGGCGCCGACGTACGAGAGCCCCATCAGGACCTGGGCCTCCACGAGATCGGGACGATGGAGGAGGCAGGACCGCAGATGCTGCTGCATCTCGGCGAGATCCGCGCTTGCGGCCTCGGCGCTCAGTCGGGCGCCCTTCGTTCGCCAGTGGTCCCAGAGCAGTCGGGCGGCCCGGAGATGCGCGACCGCGTCGGCCGGATCGAGCTCCACCGCCTGGCGATCGAGACGCAGGGCCCCGATCGGATCCTCGTCCTGTTCCGCGAGGCGCGCTCGGCCGCGGGCGACCGCCCCGGCCTGTCCCGCGACCTTCGCCGCCGCGTCGAGATGAGACTCCGCCAGCTCACGCGCACGCCGCCGATCGGTCGCTCGCGGCAACGCTTCCGCGGCGAGCTCCCCGAGGCGCACCCACACGTCCGGTCCGTCGACGCGGACGGGGCGGTCCGTGCGGGGAGCCGCGTCGAAGTCTCGTTCGATCAGGTGCACGTTCGCGGCCGATGCGTGGACGGCGACCTGGACCTGGGCGGAGAGGCCGGCCTCGTCCAGATCCCAGACGGCGCGGAGCGCCTCCGCCTGGGACTCGCCGTCGCCGAGTCGGCGCAGGAAGTCGTCGACGCGCGCCGGGCCGTCGGCGGAACCCGTGCGCAACCAGTGAACCGTGGCCCACGCCTGCGCGCGGAACACGGACCGTCGCACCGGATCCCTCCAGTCGTCGGAGGCCTCCGTCACGTCGAGCAGCGACGCCACCGGGACCGAGAGCTCGTCCCGCAGCAGCTTCAGGTGCTCGCCGAGCGGGATGCCGATCTCGAGTCGCTTGCGGTTGCCGAGGAACGACGCGACGTACTCCGCGTGCCCCTCGCGAATCCACAGCGGCAACACGCCGACGTTGCGCTCCAGGTACGCGGCGGCGATGTCCCCGAACAGCGGGGTCAGCGGGTCCTCCCAGTCCGAGTCGCGATAGGCCACGAGGAAGTCCTCGTCCTGGCCCGGCAGGAAGAAGCCGCGCTCCGCGGGAACGACCGCGTACGGATCGTAGGTGTCCCGGCTCGGAAAGAAGAAGACGGTGAGGTGGGCCGGGCGGGCGCCGGGCCGCAGCGGCAGGAGCCGGCGCAGCGCCTGGCCCTGGAACGACACGACCGCTTCCGCGAGATCTCGGGTCTCGTTCGCGCCGCACGCGCTGAAGACCGTCACGGCGCCGGCCTCCGTGCGGGTCCAGCTCAGGTCGGGATCCGGGATCTGGGCGGGCGCCGTCCCGGCGAGACCGGCGACGACGGCGAAGATCGTGAAGGCGATCAGGCCCCGGAGCACGGCGCCCCCGAAGGCGAACGGTCGCATGCGAGGCTCCTTCGCGAACGACGATCCGGCCGGAACACCCGGTGCGTCGAGAATCCCACGGGGGCGAGGCAGCGCAGTCTAGCACGCCCGGAGGGCTGCGGATTCCCCCGGCTTGACCGTGTCGCGGCCCGCGCCCTACGCTCCCGGACTTCCCCGAGGTGCGAAATCGTGAATGCCCATCCGCGCAACGAGCTGGCCGACATCGCGAGGAGGCTCCGGATCGCCGTCGAGATCCAGGGAATCCTGCGCGAGGAGCGGACGCGTCCCGCGGCGACGGCGCTGCGGCGACTGCGCGCGGAGCCCGCGGAGGTCGGCGCGCCCCGGGTTCGGCCCGCCGCGCGGGTGGTGGAGTCCGGGCGCGCCGCCGCGACGGTCGAGGGGTCGTCCGGTCCGGCGGTGACTCCGGCCGCCGCGTCCGCCCCCGCTCCCGCGGCCCGGGTCCTGGCGCCGTGGGAAGGCGATCCGGCGCGCGCCGACTCGCTCGGCGGACTGCACGATCTCTACGCCGCGTGCGAGCGTTGCGCGCTCGGCAAGACCCGAAAGAACTTCGTGTTCGGGGTCGGCGCGGCCGACGCGCGCGTGATGTTCGTGGGCGAGGCCCCCGGCCGCGACGAGGACCTGCAGGGCGAGCCGTTCGTGGGCGCCGCGGGCCAGCTCCTGAACAAGATCCTCGCGGCGATCGAGTTCGCCCGGGAAGACGTCTACATCGCGAACATCCTCAAGTGCCGTCCGCCCGGGAACCGGGACCCCCGGCCGGAAGAGATCGCGTCCTGTGAACCGATCCTGCGTCGGCAGATCGAACTGATCCGGCCCGTGGTGTTGTGTACTCTGGGCGCGTTCGCGGCGCGGACCATGCTGGGCGTCACCAGCGGGATCTCGCGTCTGCGCGGGCGCGTGCACGACTACCGCGGCATCCCGCTCGTGGCGACGTATCATCCGGCGGCTCTCCTGCGGAACCCCGCGTGGAAGCGGCCCACCTGGGAAGACGTGCAGCTCCTGCGCCGCGAGTACGACGCGCGGGTCGGCGGCGCGGGAGGGAGCTCGTGAGCGACGTCTACGTGCCCGGCGAGGAAGCCGGCGGCGCCCCGCGTCCGGCGCGGGTCAAGGAGAACCGGCCGCTGCGCGTCCCGCCGCAGGCGCTCGACGCCGAGCGCGCCACGCTCGCGGCGATGATGCTCGACAGCCACGCGATCGCGACGGCGGTGCAGATCGTCTCGGCCGACGACTTCTATCGCCCGGCCCACCGTCTCGTGGCCAAGGGCATCTTCCGGCTGTTCGATCGCAACGACGCGGTCGACGTCGTCACGCTCACGGACGAGCTGCGTCGCACCGGCGATCTCGAGAAAGTCGGCGGCGAGATCGCGATCGCGGACATTCTCGATTCGGTCATCACCGCCGCGCACATCGAGCACCACGCCACGATCGTGCGCGAGAAGTCGCTGCTCCGGCAGATGATCACGGCCTGCGGGGAGATCGCCGAGGGCGCGTACCAGGAGCCGGAAGACGTCGGCTCGTACATCGACCAGGCCGAGCACGTGATGTTCGAGATCTCGGAGGGCGGGCCGCGCAAGGGCTTCGTGGCGGTGAAGGACCTGCTGCACGACAGCTTCGAGAAGATCGAGAAGCTCTACAACGAGAAGAAGCTCGTGACCGGTGTGGCGACCGGGTTCACGGACCTCGATACGGCCACTGCGGGATTCCAGCCTTCCGATTTCATCGTGATCGCCGCCCGCCCGTCCATGGGCAAGACGGCGTTCACGCTGAACGTCGCGGAGCACGTGTCCGTGGATCTGCGCGCACCGGTCGCGTTCTTCTCGCTCGAGATGTCGAAGGAGGCGCTCGTCCAGCGATTGCTGTCGTCGCTGTCGCGCGTGGACGGCAATCGCCTTCGCACCGGGTTCCTGCGCGAGAACGAGTGGCCGCGCCTCACGACCGCGGCCGGCCGGCTCGGCGACGCCGAGCTGTACATCGACGACACCGCCGGCATCACCGCGCTCGAGATCCGTGCGAAGGCGCGTCGGCTCATGGTGGAAACAGGCGGTCGCCTGTCGATGATCATGATCGACTACCTGCAGCTCATCCGCGGCCACGGACGCCAGGAGAACCGTCAGCAGGAGATCGCCGGCATCTCGCGCTCGCTGAAGGCGCTCGCGAAGGAGCTGTCGCTGCCGGTCGTCGCGCTGTCGCAGCTCAAGCGTCCCACGGACAGCAAGGAGATCGCGCGGCGCCCGATGCTCTCCGATCTCCGCGAGTCCGGCGCGATCGAGCAGGACGCCGACGTCGTGGTGTTCATCCACCGTCCGGAGGTCTACGGCGCGGCGGAGAAGGAAGGGATCGCCGAGATCATCATCGGCAAGCAGCGCAACGGCCCGATCGGCGTGCACGAGCTGCACTTCAACAAGTCCATCACGCGGTTCGAGAATCTCGCGAGGGTCCGGAGTGACGAGCCCCGCTGAAACGGCGCCCGCGCGTCCGCGTTGTGGCGCGGTGATCGTGGCCGCGGGCTCCGCGGCGCGGATGGCCGGCATCGACAAGGTGATGACGCGCGTCGCCGGCAAGCCGCTTGTGTGGCATTCCGTGGAGGCATTTCTCGGATCGGACGCGATCGACGAGATCGTGATCGTCACGCGCGCGGATCTCGAGGAGCGACTGCGCCGCGAAGTGGACGATCGCGGTCTCACCAAGGTGCGACGGGTGGTGCGCGGGGGCGCGACGCGACAGGAGTCGTCGCGTCACGGGCTCGCCGCACTCTCCCGCGACGTCGACATCGTGCTCGTGCACGACGCGGCGCGGCCGCTCGTCACCGGGGAGCTGATCGAGCGCGTGGTGCGGGCGGCGGAGACCGATGGAGCCGCGGTGCCCGGCGTGGCGCCCGTGTCCACGATCAAGACGTTCGGCGACGGTGCGTCGCTCGGCACCGTGGACCGCGCGACGCTGCGCGAGGCGCAGACGCCGCAGGGTTTCCGTCGGGACGTGCTGGCCCGCGCGTTCGCGGCCGCCATCCGCGACGGCTACGACGGCACGGACGAAACGTCGCTCGTGGAGCGCACCGGTGGGCGCGTCGCGATCGTGGACGGCGATCGCCGCAACCTGAAGATCACGGTGCCGGACGACCTCGCGGTGGCCGAGGCGCTCCTGAACGGCGGACAGCCGCCGCGACGGACCCGCATCGGGTTCGGTCAGGACGTGCACCGGCTGGTGGAGGGAAGACCGCTCGTTCTCGGCGGCGTCACGATTCCGCACACCAAGGGGCTGCTCGGCCACTCCGACGCCGACGTTCTCGCGCACGCGATCTGCGACGCGTTGCTCGGGGCGGCCGGGGCCGGCGATCTCGGCGAGCACTTCCCCGACACCGACGACGAGTGGAAGGGCGCCGCGGGAGCGACCCTGATCGCGCGGACGGTGGAGATTCTCTCGGGCTTCGGGTACGTTCCCGTCAACGTGGACGCCATGGTCAGCGCCCAGGCACCCCGCCTGGCGTCCTGGCGGTCCGAGATGGTCAAGAACCTCGCAGGAGCTCTCCGTCTCCCGGAATCGTCGGTCTCCGTGAAGTTCGGCACCACGGAACGACTCGGATTCGAGGGGCGCGAGGAGGGCATCTCGGCGACGGCCGTCGCGCTCGTCGCCACGCTTCCGTCGACTTCGGAGAATCCATGACCGACCACTCCGTGCGTGCCGCGAAGGCCACGGACGAAACGGCGATCCTCGCGCTCGCGCAGGCCGAGATGGCGGCGCACGAGTCGATCGATCCGCGCTTCAAGCTGCGTCCGGACGCGAACGCCCGGTACGCCGTGTACCTGCGGGATCGTCTGCGCGACATCGACTCGGCCGTGTTCGTGGCCGAAGCCGGCGACCGGATCGTGGGCTCGGTCATCGCCTCGGTCCGCACGCAGGAGTCGTTCTTCGAGGCTCGACGTTTCGGCTACGTCTCCGACCTGATCGTGGCGCCGGATCTGCGCCGTTCCGGCGTGGGCCGGGCGATGTGGCAGCGCTCCGCGATGTGGTTCCGCGGGCTCGGGATTCGCGTGGTGCGGGTGCACGTGGCCGTCCGGAGCGACGAGGCGCGCGAGTTCTGGCGCCGGGTGGGCGCAGAGGACTTCCTGTGCGAGGCCTGGATCGATCTGCCCGCGGCCGAATTGGATCGCGGCGTCCCGGAGCGCCGGGAGCAACCGGAGGGAATCGAAGGATGACGCGGGTCGCGGTGCTGATGGGGGGGGAGAGTCGGGAGCGCGACGTCTCGCGCGTGACCGGGACGGCCGTCGCAAAGGCTCTCGCGGAGCGCGGGTTCGACGTGATGCTGCTCGACACGCGCGACGGGTTGCTGCGGCTGGACGCCGCGCCGGTGCAGCGCATCGGGGAGCGGCCGCCGGGGGAGGAGCCGGGCGATCGCCGGCCGGTCGCGAGCGGAGAGAGCGCGGCGGATCGGACCCTGCTGCCGGGCGGCATCCCGGGGCTGGCCGAGGTCGACGTGGTGTTCGTGGCGCTCCACGGGGGCTGGGGCGAGGACGGCACGGTGCAGGCGACGTTCGAGATGATGGGCATTCCGTACACGGGTTCGGGCGTGCTCGCCTCCGCGCTCGCGATGGACAAGGAGCGCGCGAAGCGGATGATGCGCGACGCCGGGGTCGCGACTCCGGCCTGGGCGCTGCTCGACGTCGCGCCGGGCACGACGCCGGCGGACGCGGACCTGGAGCGCGTGAGCCGGGACCTGCCCGGTCGCCTCGTGGTGAAGCCGAACGCGGAGGGCTCCACCGTGGGCCTCACCGTGGTGGATCGGCCGGAGGATCTGCGCGCCGCGGTGGAAACGGCAGCCCGCTACGATCGACGCGTGCTGATCGAGGAGTACGTCGCGGGGCGGGAGCTCACGGTGGCGGTGCTCGGCGGCGAGACGCTGCCGATCGTGGAGATCGTGCCGCAGGGCGGGATCTACACGTACGAGGCGAAGTACACGCAGGGGAAGAGTCGGTACGAGGTGCCGGCGGCCCTGCCGGACGAGCTCACGGCGGCCGTTCGGCGCGCGAGTCGTCGCGTGTTCGATCTGCTCGGATGCGAGGGCTACGCGCGCGTGGACTGGCGTCTCCGCGAAGACGGCACCTTCCTGTGCCTCGAGGTGAACACCGTCCCCGGCATGACGCCGTTGTCGCTCGTGCCGATGGCGGCGCGCGCGGCCGGGATCGAGTTCGGGGAGCTGCTCGAGCGCATCGTCCGTCTCGGCGAGGGGCGCACGCTGCGGCGTCCGCGACGCCGGGCGGCGGGGGCCGGCGCGTGAGCGGCTTCGATTCGCTGTTCGGTGGCGTCAAACCCGTCCTGGGCATGATTCACCTGCCGCCGCTGCCGGGAAGTCCGGCCGGGGGCGGGATGGAGCGGGCGCTCGAGACCGCGGCCGCGGATGCGGAGACCCTGGTCGCCGCGGGCGTCGACGGGTTGATCGTGGAGAACTTCGGCGACTCGCCGTTCGCGAAGGAAAACGTCCCGCCCGTGACCGTGGCGGCGATGGCGATCGTGGTGGCCGAGATCCGACGTCGACACAACGTCGCGCTCGGCGTGAACGTGCTCCGGAACGACGCGCGGGCCGCGCTGTCCATCGCTGCCGCCACCGGCGCGGACTTCATCCGCGTCAACGTTCACATCGGAGCGGTCGTCGCGGACCAGGGCATCGTGGAGGGGCGCGCGCGAGAGACGCTGCTGCTGCGTCGCGAGCTCGGCTCCCGGGCACTGCTGTTCGCGGATCTGCGTGTGAAGCACGCGGCGCCGCTCGCGGGCGGAGACCTCGTGCAGGACGCGCGGGACGCCTTCGGGCGCGGCGCGGCCGACGCGTTGATCCTGTCGGGTGCGGCCACCGGGGCGGAGGCGGATCCCGCGGAGTTCGCGCGCGTGAAGGACGCGGTGCCGGCGGCGCCGCTGCTCGTGGGATCCGGCGCGAGCGCGGGGAACGTCGGGCGCTTCTGGCCCGTGTGCGATGGTATGATCGTCGGCTCCTCGTTGAAAACGGGGAACGACGCGCGCGGTCCCGTGGATCCCGCGCGGGCCCGCGAGTTCACGGCGGCGGTCGCGCGGCTGCGGCGGGGCGACGCGCGCGAGAACGAGTCATAGGAGAGAGTCGATGGCGCTGGTGATCTGGGACACGCTGCGGGGCGGCAAGTATCCGTTCGAGCCCGTGCAACGCGGCAAGGTCGGCATGTACGTCTGCGGCATGACCGTGCAGGCGCGCCCGCACGTGGGGCACATGCGCTCCTTCGTGGTCGCGGATCTGATGCGGCGCGTGTTCCGTGCGCGCGGCTACGAGGTCACGCTCGTCCAGAACTTCACCGACATCGACGACAAGATCATCGCGAAGGCGAACGAGGCCGGCCGCGACTACCGCGAGTTCGCCGAGGACAACATCCGCTCGTACTTCCAGGCGGCGGACTGGATGGGCATCGAACGGGCCACGCACTACCCTCGCGCCACCGATCACATTCCCGAGATCCTCGCGATGATCGGGGACCTGATCGACAAGGGACATGCGTACGCGTCCGGCGGCGACGTCTTCTACGACGTCACGTCGAAGGACGACTACGGCAAGCTGTCGCGTCGCCGGGTCGACGAGCTCCGGGCGGGCGTGCGGGTCGACGTCGACGAGGACAAGCGCCACCCGGTGGATTTCGCGCTGTGGAAGGCGGCGAAGCCGGGCGAGCCCGCGTGGGACAGCCCGTGGGGTCCGGGGCGTCCGGGCTGGCACATCGAGTGCAGCGCGATGGCCGTGAAGCTGCTCGGGAGCACGCTGGATCTCCACGGCGGCGGCCGCGATCTCGTGTTCCCGCACCACGAGAACGAGCTCGCGCAGTCCGAGGCCTCCACCGGGTGCGCCTTCGCGCGGCACTGGGTGGAGAGCGGGCTCGTGAACCTCGGCGGGCAGAAGATGTCCAAGTCGACGGGCATCTTCTTCGCGATGGACGACGTGATGCGGGAGATCGACCCGGCCACCCTGCGGCTGTACTTCTACTCGACGCACTACCGGAGCCCGATCGAGTACGGCAAGGTGCGGCTGGAGGAGTCCCGGGCGGCGCGGGAACGCGTCGCGAACTTCCTGCGCGCCGCCGCCCACGCGGGCGGCGCCGGAGCGAAGGTCGAGCGGCCGGCCGGTCTCGCCGGCCTGGACGCGGAGTTCGCGGACGCGATCGACGCCACCGCGCGTGAGTTCCACGAGGCGCTGGACGACGACTTCAACTCCGCCGGAGCGCTCGGGAAGGTGTTCGAGCTGATCCGGGCCGGGAACCAGTTCCTTCAGGCCGGGGCGACCTCACCGTACTACGGCGCGTTGCTGGCCCGCGCTCGCGCCACGGTGCTCGAGCTCGGCGACCTGGTCGGGATCGACTTCGCATCCGGCGCGCCGACCGCCGGTTCTCTCCCGGACGAGGTCCAGGCCCTCGTCGAACAGCGCGAGGAGGCCCGGCGGGGGCGCGACTTCGCGCGCGCCGACGACCTCCGCGCCCGGATCCGGGAGGCGGGCTGGGTCGTGGAAGACCGCCCGGACGGGCCGCTCGTGAAGCTCGCGGACTAGGGTCGCGGCCGCGCCGTCCCCCTCCGCGGGGCGGTTGATCGGCTGCAGGCGCCGGCTCCGGGCGAATGCTCGTACGAATCAAGGTGAATTGTCGCCCCGGCCCGGCCCGGCCCCGCCCCGGCCGGCCCGCCCGAGCCGGGCTCCCTTCCCGGGCCCGGAGGTCCTGGCCCCCCGCCGCTGCGCTCTTCTTTCCCCGGGGGCGGCACCGGCGGTTGACACCTCGGGTGCCGCGACGTAGCTTCGTGCCGCTTCCGGGAGTTTTCTGGATCCAGAGCCGAGAAAGGGGTCTCGCCGAGATCGGCCTCGCGTTCGTGCGCGGGGTGCTTTCGCGCGCTTGACACTTGACGTTGGGCTCCGCTAGATTCCCCGGTTCACGCCGTGCGACATGCTGGCGTAGCTCAATCGGTAGAGCACCTCACTTGTAATGAGGCGGTTGGGGGTTCGATTCCTCTCGCCAGCTCGCCTGGGGTGCACGTGCGAGTGCTCCAGGGATCGAAGCCACCCGTCGCGGCGGACGGGTCGTTTCGGTCGCCGATCGTCGCGGTCAGTGAAGTGACCCGGCCATGTGGCGAGGTTCCCGAGTGGCCAAAGGGGGCAGACTGTAAATCTGTTGGCGCACGCCTTCGAAGGTTCGAATCCTTCCCTCGCCACCAGCTGGAGGTTCTGAGTTCGGAACAGATCGAACGAAAGAGTCGACGCGTCCGGGGATCTCGACCGGGCGCGCGTCCGTGCCTACCGCCGCGCGGCGCCGGACAGCGACCCGGTTCGATCGGGAGCGACGAGCGGGAATAGCTCAGTTGGCTAGAGCATCAGCCTTCCAAGCTGAGGGTCGCGGGTTCGAATCCCGTTTCCCGCTCCAGACGAAGGCGACTCGAGTCGCCGGGGAGTACGGCCACGTAGCTCAGTCGGTAGAGCAATTGCATGGTAAGCAATAGGTCAGCGGTTCGATTCCGCTCGTGGCCTCCATCATCGGGTCCGTCGCCGGCGGATCGACCGCCGGCCGCCGGAGCGCCGGCAGACAGACCGCAGACAGACAGACCGTAGGACGTTCGCTGATTCGAGAAGGCTCCACCCCGCGGGCAGTCAGTCCCCGCTCAGTCGCTGCGAAAGGACGAGAGGATCCATGGCGAAGGAGAAGTTCCAGCGTACGAAGCCCCACGTGAACGTGGGAACGATCGGTCACGTGGATCACGGGAAGACGACGCTCACGGCGGCGATCACTCACGTTTTGTCGAAGCACGGTCTGGCTTCGTACTCGGACTTCGGTTCGATCGACAAGGCGCCGGAGGAGCGTGAGCGCGGGATCACGATCGCGACGGCTCACGTGGAGTACCAGTCGGAGGCGCGCCACTACGCTCACGTGGATTGCCCGGGTCACGCGGACTACGTGAAGAACATGATCACGGGCGCGGCGCAGATGGACGGCGCGGTGCTGGTGGTGAGCGCTTCGGACGGTCCGATGCCCCAGACCCGCGAGCACATCCTTCTCGCGCGCCAGGTGGGTGTTCCGTACATCGTCGTGTTCATGAACAAGGTGGACATGGTGGACGATCCGGAGCTTCTGGACCTGGTGGAGCTGGAGATTCGCGAGCTTCTCTCGAAGTACGAGTTCCCGGGCGACGACGTTCCGGTGGTTCGCGGCTCGGCGCTGAAGGCGAACGAGACCCCGGACGACCCGGCGTCGGCGGCTCCGATCCTGGAGCTGGTGAAGGCCCTGGACGACTACGTTCCTCTTCCGGAGCGCCCGAAGGACAAGCCTTTCCTGATGCCGGTGGAAGACGTTTTCTCGATCACGGGTCGTGGCACGGTGGGCACGGGCCGGATCGAGCGCGGCATCGTGAAGGTGGGCGACAAGGTGGAGCGGATCGGTCTTCGTGACACGAAGGAAACGGTGGTCACGGGCGTCGAGATGTTCCGGAAGCTTCTGGACTCGGGCGAGGCGGGCGACAACGTGGGCCTTCTTCTCCGCGGGATGGAGAAGGAGGAGCTGGAGCGCGGGATGGTTCTTGCGGCTCCGGGCTCGGTGAAGCCTCACACGAAGTTCAAGGGTGAGGTCTACATCCTGACGAAGGAGGAGGGCGGCCGTCACACGCCGTTCTTCAACAACTACCGCCCGCAGTTCTATTTCCGGACCACGGACGTGACGGGTTCGATCGTGCTTCCGGAAGGCACGGAGATGGTGATGCCCGGCGACAACGTGACGATGGAAGTGACCCTGGTGCAGCCGATCGCGATGGAGAAGGAACTTCGCTTCGCCATCCGTGAGGGCGGCCGCACCGTGGGCGCCGGCGTCGTCACGGACATCATGGAGTAGCGGGCGGGGTCCGAGGAACCGTGCGCATCAAGGTGGTGTTGGCCTGCTCCGAGTGCGGGGCCCGCAACTACACCACCAGCAAGGACAAGGTGAAGCACCCCGAGCGGCTCGCGCGTCGCAAGTTCTGCTCGAAGTGCAACGCCCACACGGAACACCGGGAGACCCGCTGACGGGGATCCCGCGCGATGGTGGCCGAAGGTGCGGCCGAACGGGAGTGGACAGGAAGGCGTGTAGCTCAATTGGTAGAGCATCGGTCTCCAAAACCGAGGGCTGCGGGTTCGAGTCCTGCCACGCCTGCCATCCGCTGAGCGCCGACCGGACCGCCCGCGTGTCCGGCCCGAATTCGAGAACCGGGTGCGACCCGGGCGGAGCGTAAGGAAATGTTCGAGAAGGCCAAGAAGTTCCTCCAGGACGTCCGCGCCGAGATGGGGAAGGTCAGCTGGCCGACCCTCGCGGAGCTCCGGGGATCGACCATGGTGGTGATCGTCACGGTCATCATCCTCGCGGTGTTCATCGGGTTGGTGGACCGGGTCCTGGCCTTCGGGCTCGAGTGGATCCTGAGCTAGCGACCCGACCGATCCACCCGAGCAGTGCAATCGGGTCTCCGCCTTCGTCGCGAGGGGGGACCGAAACCCCGGGGCGGCGAGGACAAGGCGGTTCGGTGATGTCGCGGGAGACTGAGATGGCGATGAAGTGGTATGCGATCCATACCTATTCGGGTCACGAGAACAAGGTGAAGTCGAACCTCGAGCGCGCCATCGCGTCCTCCGGGTACGACGAGCGTTTCGGTCGTGTGCTCGTGCCCACGCAGGTCGTGACGGAGATGAAGAACGGGAAGAAGACCCAGACCACGCGCAAGTTCTTCCCGAGCTACATCATCATCGAGATGGATCTGGACGACGACACCTGGCACGTCGTGCGCGACTGCCCGGGAGTCTCGCGATTCGTCGGGGCGGACGTGTCGAAGCCGGATCCGCTGCGCGAGGAAGAGGTCCGTCGACTGCTCGGCCAGATCGAGGGAACGAAGGATCGTGCCATTCCGGAGATCCCGTTCCACGAGGGCGAGCACGTCAAGGTCGTCGACGGTCCGTTCAGCGACTTCACGGGGGTGGTGGAGGAGGTCAATCCGGAGCGCGGCAAGTTGAAGGTCATGGTCACGATCTTCGGGCGCGCCACCCCGGTCGAGCTGGACTTCCTGCAGGTGCAGTCGGTCTGACGCTCGCTACGCAAAACCAGAGGAACCGGCCCCGCTGACGGCGGGCGGAACGAAAGGGAAGTCCGATGGCGCCACCGAAGAAAGAGATGGCGAAGATCAAGCTCCAGATCAAGGCGGGTCAGGCGAACCCGGCTCCCCCCGTGGGACCGGCGCTCGGCCAGCACGGCGTCAACATCATGGACTTCTGCAAGCAGTTCAACGACCGCACGAAGGCCGAGATGGGAATGGTCACGCCGGTCGTCATCACGGTCTACCAGGACCGGACCTTCAGCTTCATCACGAAGACGCCGCCGGCGTCCGTGCTCCTGCTGAAGTCCATGAAGATCGAGAAGGGCTCGGGCGAGCCGAACCGCAACAAGATCGGCAAGGTCACGCAGGCCCAGCTCCGGGAGATCGCGGAGCTCAAGATGCCGGATCTGAACGCGAACGATGTCGAGGCCGCAATGCGCATGGTCGCCGGCACCGCCCGCAGCATGGGGATCGAGCTCGCGTAGTCGCTCGTCCCGCTCGTCTCGCGGACCGCGCGCCGCATCCCTCGCGCGGGGGGCCACCACGCCCCGGAACGTGGGAGAGAGGTCCCGCCGGGACCCTTCGTCAGCCAGGAGTGCAGCATGAAGCACAGCCGGCGTTATCGCGAGGCCGAGGTTCATCGGGAGCCGTTGCGGAAGTACAGCGTTCCCGAAGCCGTCGGCATCGTGAAACAGAACGCCAAAGCGAAGTTCGACGAAACCGTCGAAGTCGCCGCGAACCTCGGGGTGGACCCGCGGCACGCGGACCAGCAGGTCCGTGGCACCGTCGTCCTCCCGCATGGCACCGGACGGACCGTCCGCGTGCTCGTGCTCGCGCAAGGCGACAAGGAGAAGGAAGCCAAGGAGGCGGGAGCGGATTACGCCGGGTCGGAAGAGTTCATCACCAAGTTGCAGGGTGGCTGGACCGACATCGACGTGATCATCACGACCCCCGACATGATGGGGCAAGTGGGCAAGCTCGGACGGATCCTCGGACCGCGTGGGCTCATGCCGAACCCGAAGGCCGGCACCGTGACGATGGATGTCGCGCGCGCCGTGCGTGAGGTCAAGGCAGGCAAGATCGAGTACCGGGTGGACAAGACCGGCAATGTGCACGTGCCGGTCGGGAAGGCGTCGTTCTCGGAGGATGCGTTGACCGAGAACATCCGGACCCTGATCCAGGAGCTCCAGCGGGCCAAGCCGGCCGCCGCCAAGGGGACCTACTTCAAGAACGTTTCGGTCGCGTCCACGATGGGCCCGGGCGTCAAACTCGACGTCCAGTCCGAGACCTAGGGAGGAAGAAGATGCCTACGGCTCAGAAGTCCGCGGTCATCGAAGAGCTCCGAGAGACCTTCGACGGCGCGACGGCGATCTTCCTCGCTGATTTCACGGGTCTCGACGTGGCTCAGATCACGGACCTGCGGAGGAAGTGTCGCGAACAGGGGGTCCGGTTCACGGTGGTGAAGAACACGCTCGCGATCAAGGCGACGCGTGCGCTGGAGCTGCCGGAGCTGGAACCGCACTTCAAGGGTCCCACCGCGGTCGCGGTGTCCACGAACGATCCGGTCTCGCCGGCGAAGGTGCTGCTCGATTTCAACAAGCAGCACGACAAGCCGGCGGTGAAGGCCGGGTTCGTCGAAGGACGGGTCCTGGACGCCGATCAGGTCAAGGCGCTGGCGAGTCTGCCCTCGCGCGAGCAGCTGCTCTCGCAGGTCATGCAGGTCGCCATGGGTCCGGTGCAGAACCTGGTCTACGCGCTGAACGACTCGATGACCCGTCTGGTCCGCGTCACCGACGCGGTGCGGGACGGCATGGAGAAGGGCACGATCCCGGCCGGCGGAGCCGGCGGGGAGTAGACCGGAACGGCCGGCGCGTAAGGGCGCCGCTCGAAAGAATTGGGCGCGGCGGATGAGGCCGTCGCGAAGTCAATAGGACGGAATTCGTCGGAGGAAGAGAAGAATGGCCAGCGAGAGCGTCACCAAGGTCGTCGACATGATCGGCAGCATGACGGTGCTCGAGGTCGCGGACCTCGTGAAGGAGATGGAGGAGAAGTTCGGAGTCACGGCGGCCGCTCCCATGGCGATGATGCCGATGGGCGGGATGCCGATGGGCGGCGACGGCGGCGCGGCCGCCGCCGAGAAGACCGACTTCGACGTGATCCTCGCGTCTGCGGGCGACAAGAAGATCCAGGTCATCAAGGTCGTGCGCGCCATCACGGGCCTCGGTCTGAAGGAAGCGAAGGACCTGGTCGACGGCGCCCCGAAGCCGATCAAGGAAGGCGTCGAGAAGGCGGAGGCCGAGGACATCAAGAAGCAGATCGAAGAGGCCGGAGGCACTGTCGAGCTCAAGTAGTTCCGTGCTCCGCGGAGGGGCGGATCGCCTCTTCGTTGCCTCGAGGCTTCGTCGGGCGACCCGGTCGGCGTGTTCCGACCGGGATCGCCCGTTCCGGTCTTACCCGCTCAGGGTGGAACCCGTTCGAAGGAGTCGGAATCCGTGATCAAGAAGGCCGAGTCGGTGGGCGCCAACGCCAAGCGCTACGACTTCTCGAAGCTGCAGTCCGTGATGGAGATCCCGAATCTCCTGGCGGTGCAGCTCGACTCGTTCCGTGATTTCCTGCAGGTCGATCTCGCACCCGAGAAGCGCGATCGGAAGGGACTCCAGGCCGTGTTCCTGGACATCTTCCCGATCTCGGACGCTCGCGGGAATTTCTCGCTCGAGTTCGTCTCGTACAAGATCGGCAACCCGAAGTACACGACGGACGAGTGTCAGGAGCGAGACCTCACGTTCGCGGTGCCGCTGAAGGCGGTGCTGCGTCTCATCGTGTGGGACAACACGGGCGAAGAGAAGAAGCCCAAGAACATCATCGAGCAGGAAGTCTATCTCGGCGAGCTTCCCTTCATCACGGACGGGGGCACGTTCATCATCAACGGTGCGGAGCGAGTGATCGTTTCCCAGCTGCACCGTTCGCCGGGCGTGTTCTTCGACGAGGAGATCCATCCGAACGGAAAGCGCCTGTTCTCGGCGCGGATCATCCCGTACCGCGGCTCGTGGGTCGAGTTCAGCCTCGACATCAACGACATCATGTACGTGCACATCGATCGTCGCCGGAAGATCCCGGTGACGGTCCTGCTGCGCGCGCTCGGCTACGTCACGGATTCGGAGATCCTGGGTCTCTTCTACTCGTCGAAGACCCACAAGCTCACGAAGACGGCGTCCGCGAAGGACGAGGACCTGGTCGGTCTGATCCTCGCGCAGGACCTCGTCAACAAGGAGACCGGTGAGCTGATCGGCGAGGCGAACGCCGATTTCACGCAGGACATGCTCTCCGAGGCGCGCGACGCCGGGTATCGCGAGATCGAGTTCCTGGACAAGCCGAAGGGCGTCCAGGACACCGACATCATGATCAAGACGCTGCGGAAGGATCGCGCGAAGAGCCAGGAGGAGGCGCTCGCGAAGATCTACCAGCTGCTGCGTCCGGGCGATCCGCCGAGCGCGGAGACCACGAAGGGGCTGCTGGACAAGCTGTTCTTCACGGCGCGTCGCTACGATCTCGCGAACGTGGGACGGTACAAGCTGAACCAGCGCCTGAACCTGGACGTGCCGATCGACACGGTGACGCTGACTCACGAGGACTTCCTCGCGATCATCCGCTACCTCGTGGATCTGCGCGCCGGTCGTGGCTACACCGACGACATCGATCACCTCGGCAACCGCCGGATCCGGTCGGTGGGCGAGCTGCTGGCGAACCAGTTCTCGGTGGGTCTGTCGCGTATGGCGCGGATCATCCGGGAGCGGATGAGCCTCCAGGATGCGGACCAGATCACGCCGTACGACCTGATCAACGCGCGCACGATCAGCGCCGTGATCAAGACGTTCTTCGGCTCGAGCCAGCTCTCGCAGTTCATGGACCAGACGAATCCGCTCGCCGAGCTGACGCACAAGCGTCGCCTCTCGGCGCTCGGTCCCGGCGGTCTCACGCGCGAGCGCGCCGGCTTCGAGGTCCGCGACGTCCACTACACGCACTACGGCCGGATCTGCCCGATCGAGACCCCGGAAGGCCCGAACATCGGCCTGATCTCCAGCCTCGCCACGTTCGCGCGCGTGAACGAGTTCGGGTTCCTGGAGACGCCGTACCGCAAGGTGACGGCGGGCAAGGTCTCCGAGGACATCATCTACCTGGCCGCGGACACCGAGGACCGGTGCATCATGGCCCAGGCGAACGAGCCGATCGGGCGCACGGGCAAGCTGGATCACGATCGCGTCGTCGGTCGCCAGCGGGGTGACTTCCCGCAGGTGGAGCGCGACCGCATCGAGTACATGGACGTGTCGCCGAAGCAGATCGTGTCGGCGGCCGCGGCGCTGATCCCGTTCCTCGAGCACGACGACGCGAACCGCGCGTTGATGGGTTCGAACATGCAGCGCCAGAGCGTGCCGCTGCTCCGGACCGAGGCCCCGCTCGTGGGCACGGGCCTGGAGGAGAAGGTCGCCCGGGATTCCGGAGCGGTGATCGTCGCGCGGCGCGGCGGCATCGTGGACTCCGTGTCCGCGAACGCGATCTACGTGCGGCACTTCGGCAAGAAGAGCGAGGAAGAGGACTTCACCGGGTTCGGCGGCATGGACGTCTACCGGCTCACGAAGTTCCGCCGCTCGAACCAGGACACGTGCATCAACCAGCGACCGCTGGTGTACCCCGGCGATCGGGTGGCCCCCGGCCAGATCATCGCCGACGGTCCCGCGACGTCCGAAGGAGAGCTCGCGCTCGGTGTCAACGCGCTCGTCGCGTTCATGCCCTGGGAAGGCTACAACTTCGAGGACGCCATCCTGATCTCCGAGCGCCTGATCCGCGAGGACAAGTTCACCTCGATCCACATCGAGGAGCTCGAGATCCAGGTTCGCGACACGAAGCGCGGTCCCGAGGAGATCACCAAGGAGATCCCGAACGTCGGCGAGGAGGCGCTCAAGAACCTGGATGAGGACGGCATCGTCCGCATCGGGGCGCGTGTCCGGGCCGGCGACATCCTCGTCGGCAAGGTGACGCCGAAGGGCGAGACCGAGCTGTCGCCGGAAGAGCGCCTCCTGCGCGCGATCTTCGGCGAGAAGGCCGGCGACGTCCGCGACGCCTCGCTGAAGGCGCCTCCGGGAATGGACGGAGTCGTCATCGACGTGAAGGTGTTCTCGCGTCGCGAGCGGGACGACCGCGGCAAGAAGGAAGAGAAGAAGCGCATCGAGCGGATCCGCCGCGACGAGAAGAAGCAGATCAAGGCGGTCGAGGACCTGCGCATGGAGCGCATCCTCGCGATCCTCGACGGTCAGAACACGAAGCGCGTCGACGATCCGATGTCGGGCGCGATGCTGTTCCGGTCCGGTCGCAAGATCAACTCGAAGCTGTTCGAGGAGCTCGACTGGGATCAGATCCCGTGGTCCGAGGGCATCACCGACGACGAGGAGTCGAACGGTCGCGTGTTCCGGATCTACGAGGCCGCCCGTCGCGTGATCGAGGACGTCCAGCTCCAGGCGGAGAAGGAAGTCGAGCGACTCACGCGGGGCGACGAGCTCCCGCCGGGCGTGGTCAAGCTCGTGAAGGTGTACATCGCGCGGAAGCGGAAGCTCTCCGTCGGCGACAAGATGGCCGGTCGGCACGGCAACAAGGGCGTGGTCGCGAAGATCATGGCCGAGGAAGACATGCCGTACCTGCCGGACGGGACGCCGATCGAGATCATCCTGAACCCGCTCGGCGTGCCTTCCCGAATGAACCTCGGGCAGATCCTCGAGACGCACCTGGGGTGGGCCGCGAAGCATCTCGGTCAGTCGATGGCGACGCCGGTGTTCGACGGCGCGTCGATCGACGAGATCAAGAGGAAGCTGGACGAGGCCGGCCTGCCGAGTTCCGGCAAGACCCGTCTGTACGACGGCCGGACCGGCGACCGGTTCGCGCACCAGGTGACGGTCGGGTACATCTACATGCTCAAGCTGTCGCACCTCGTGGATGACAAGATCCACGCGCGGTCGATCGGCCCGTACTCGCTCGTGACGCAGCAGCCGCTGGGCGGCAAGGCCCAGTTCGGCGGTCAGCGTTTCGGAGAGATGGAAGTGTGGGCGCTCGAGGCGTACGGCGCGGCGCACACGCTCCAGGAGCTGTTGACCGTCAAGTCGGACGACGTCGCGGGACGGTCCCGCGTGTACGAAGCCATCGTAAAGGGGGAGAACCCGCCCAAGCCGGGCATTCCCGAGTCTTTCAACGTGCTCGTGAAAGAGCTGCAGGCGCTGGCGCTCGACGTGCAGCTCGACGAAGCAGACTAGGATCGAAATGCGTCCGCTCCCGCCAGGCGGCGGGGGCGGACATCGATCCGGTTCGACCCCTTTTCCGAGGAGGAACCGAGTGTTCGGATTCGCGGAGCCTCGCGAGAAGAAGCAGATCACCTACACCGCCATGCGAGTTCAGCTCGCGTCGCCGGAGACCATCCGCGCGGCGTCGCACGGCGAGGTGACCAAGCCGGAGACGATCAACTACCGGACCTTCAAGCCGGAGAAGGATGGCCTTTTCTGCGAGAAGATCTTCGGCCCGGTGAAGGACTGGGAGTGCAACTGCGGGAAGTACAAGCGCATCCGGTACCGGGGCGTGATCTGCGACCGTTGCGGCGTGGAGGTCACGCAGGCCAAGGTCCGGCGCGAGCGGATGGGACACATCGAGCTCGCGGTGCCGGTCTCGCACATCTGGTACTTCAAGGGCGTTCCGAGCCGGATCGGCTACATGCTCGACATGTCGGTCCGCGACCTCGAGCGCGTCCTGTACTACGAGTCGTACGTCGTCATCGATCCGGGCGACACGCCGCTGCGTGAGAAGCAGCTCGTGACCGAGGACGAGTACCTCGAGCTCACCGAGGAGTACGGCGACGCGTTCGTCGCGGAGATGGGCGCGGGCGCGGTTCGCAAGCTGCTCCAGTCCATCGACGTCGAGGAGCTGTCCGCCGAGCTTCGCGCGCATGCGAAGGTCGAGACCTCCGTGCAGCGGAAGAAGGAGATCCTCAAGCGCCTGAAGGTCGTGGAGGCGTTCCGGCACTCGAAGAACCGTCCCGAGTGGATGATTCTCGAGGTGATCCCGGTGCTGCCGCCGGATCTGCGTCCGCTCGTGCCGCTCGAGGGCGGCCGCTTCGCGACGTCGGATCTGAACGACCTGTACCGGCGCGTGATCAACCGGACGAACCGTCTCAAGAAGCTCATGGACATCAAGGCGCCGGAGGTCATCCTCCGGAACGAGAAGCGGATGCTCCAGGAGGCGGTGGACGCCCTGTTCGACAACGGTCGTCGCAGCCGCGCCGTCCGCGGCCCGGGCAACCGTCCGCTGAAGTCGCTGTCCGACATGCTCAAGGGCAAGCAGGGCCGGTTCCGCCAGAACCTGCTCGGCAAGCGCGTGGACTACTCCGGCCGTTCCGTGATCGTGGTCGGTCCGGATCTCAAGATCCACCAGTGCGGCCTGCCGAAGTCGATGGCGCTCGAGCTCTTCAAGCCGTTCATCATCAAGCGGCTCGAGGACAAGGGCTACGTCCAGACGGTGAAGTCCGCGAAGAAGCTGGTGGAGCGCGAGAAGCCGGAAGTCTGGGACATCCTGGAGGAGATCATCCAGGACCACCCGGTCATGCTGAACCGCGCACCCACGCTGCACCGTCTCGGCATCCAGGCGTTCCAGCCGGTACTCGTCGAGGGCAAGGCGATCCGTCTGCACCCGCTCGTCTGCACGGCGTTCAACGCCGACTTCGACGGCGATCAGATGGCCGTCCACCTTCCGCTGTCCTTCGAGGCGCAGCTGGAGGCGCGGATCCTGATGCTCGCGTCGAACAACATCCTGTCCACCGCGAACGGCCGGCCGATCATGTCGCCGTCGCAGGACATGGTGCTCGGCGGCTACTACCTCACGATGGGGCTGCTGCCGGAGAACGAGCGGAAGACGCCGCTCGCCTTCGCGAGCCTCGATGAGGTGCAGCTCGCGCTCGAGAACGACCGGGTTCGCCTGCATGAGACCGTGAAGGTCCGCCGGAACGGCGAGACCATCACGACCACGCCGGGCCGGGTGATCTTCAACCAGATCGTCCCGGAGGGCGTGCGCTACTTCAACGAGCCGATGAACAAGAAGCGGCTCGAGGCGCTCGTGCACGAGGTCTACCGGCGAAAGGGACGTCACACGACGGGCGTGTTCCTGGATCTCCTCAAGAAGACCGGGTTCCACTACGCCACGATGGCCGGCATCTCGATCGGCATCGACGACGTGCGCATCCCGACCGAGAAGAAGGACCTGATCGAGAGCACGCGCCGCGACGTCCAGAAGATCCTGAACGACTACGGCAAGGGCGCGATCACGGCGACCGAGCGCTACAACAAGATCATCGACACGTGGACCCAGACGACGAACGCCGTCTCCGAGGTGATGTTCGACGGGATGGCGGGCGACCAGAACGGGTTCAATCCGGTGTACATGATGGCGGTGTCCGGTGCGCGAGGCTCGCGCGAGCAGATCCGCCAGCTCGCCGGAATGCGCGGTCTGATGGCCAAGCCGCAGAAGAAGCTGACGGGATCCGTGGGCGAGATCATCGAGCAGCCGATCATCTCGAACTTCCGAGAGGGTCTCACGGTGCTCGAGTACTTCATCTCGACCCACGGCGCCCGCAAGGGTCTGGCCGACACCGCGCTCAAGACCGCGGACGCCGGCTACCTCACGCGTCGTCTCGTGGACATCGCGCAGGATGCGATCATCACCGAGGTCGACTGCGGCACGATCATGGGCATCGAGACGTCGGCGCTGAAGGACGGTGAGGAGATCATCGAGCCGCTCGGCGATCGCGTGCTCGGCCGCGTGCTCGCGGAAGACGTCGTGGATCCGCTGAACGACGAGGTGGTGCTCGAGGCCGGTCAGCTCGTGAACGAGGACGAAGCCGACGAGCTCCAGCGCCTGGCCGACCAGCGTGGCCTCGAGGCCGTCGTGATCCGGTCGGTGCTCACCTGCGAAGCGCGTCGCGGAGTGTGCGCGTCGTGCTACGGCCGCAACCTCGCGACGTCGAAGAGCGTGAACCAGGGCGAGGCCGTCGGCGTCATCGCGGCCCAGTCCATCGGCGAGCCGGGGACGCAGCTCACGCTGCGGACGTTCCACATCGGTGGAACGGCCATGCGCATGACCGAGGAGTCGGTCGTGGAGAGCAAGACCTCCGGTGTCGTGAAGTTCGACGGAATCCGCACGGTCAAGAGCGGCGAAGGCGGACTGATCGCGATCGGCCACCACGGCGAGATCGAGGTCCGCGACGACCAGGATCGCATCCGCGGCCGCTACCAGGTGCCCTACGGCGCCCGGCTGAAGGTCGGCGAGGGCGACAAGGTCACGAACGGAGCCGCTCTGTTCGAGTGGGATCCGTACGCGTCGCCGATTCTCTCGGATCGGAACGGTACCGTGCAGTTCGTCGACATCGTCGACGAGGTGACGGTCCGCGACGAGCTCGACGAGAAGACGGGCCTGCGTCAGCGCGTGATCATCGAGCACAAGGAGAAGTCGCTCCACCCGCACATCCACATCCTGGACAAGGCGGGACGGGCGATGGTCAAGTATCCGATCCCGACGGGCGCCCGTATTCTCGTGTCGGACGGACACGACGTCGCGGCGGCGAGCGTGCTCGCGAAGATCCCGCGCGAGATGTCCAAGACGCGCGACATCACCGGCGGTCTGCCGCGAGTCGCGGAGCTGTTCGAGGCGCGCAAGCCCAAGGACGCTTCCGTGGTCACGGAGATCGACGGCGCCGTGGAGTTCGGGGGCGTCACCCGAGGCTTCCGCAAGGTTCTCGTGAAGGGCGACGGGATCGAGCACGAGTACCTGGTGCCGCAGGGTAAGCACCTGCTCGTGCACGAGAACGATCAGGTGCGCGCGGGCGACCGGCTCTGCGAGGGCCGCGTGAACCCGCACGACATCCTGAAGATCAAGGGCATCAACGCCGTGCAGGAGTACCTGCTGAACGAGATTCAGGAGGTCTACCGACTGCAGGGCGTGCAGATCAACGACAAGCACATCGAGGTCATCGTCCGGCAGATGCTGCAGAAGGTGCGCATCGAGGATCCGGGCGACACGAACTTCCTCGAGGGTGACATGGTGGACAAGTCCCAGGTCCGCGACGAGAACGACCGCGTCGAGGCCGAGGGCGGAAACCCGTGCACCTACCAGCCGCTCCTGCTCGGCATCACGAAGGCCAGCCTCTCCACGGAGAGCTTCATCTCCGCGGCCTCCTTCCAGGAGACCACGCGAGTGCTCACCGAGGCGGCGATCACCGGCTCCGCGGACCAGCTGATCGGTCTCAAGGAGAACGTGATCATGGGCAACCTGATCCCGGCCGGAACGGGCGTGAATCGCCTGAAGAACGTCAAGATTCACCGCGAGGAAGATGAAATCGAGGTTCCGGCCGAAGTGGACGACACCGCGACGCTGGAGAAGGTGGAAAGCCAGGGCACCTGAGACTGGCAGGACTGCAAGATCGGGAAGACGTGGGGAGGGGCGGTCGCGATCCCGTTCGTCGGGTGGCCGCCCCTTTTCATTGTCCGGTGTTGACGGCCGACTCGTCGTCGCCCTCGCGCCGACAGGGCGGGGCCTTGACACCGGGGAGGGCTTCCCCTAATCTGGCTCGCCGATTTGACCTGCTCGGGAAAAAGGGCATCGGAGGAAGATTTGCCGACCATCAATCAGCTGGTTCGCAAGGGCCGGCAGCCGCAGAAGGCCAAGACGGCCTCGCCCGCGCTGAAGGCGTGTCCGCAGAAGCGCGGCGTCTGCACGCGTGTCTACACCACCACGCCGAAGAAGCCGAACTCGGCGCTTCGGAAGGTCGCGCGTGTGCGACTCACGAACGGCATCGAAGTCACGGCGTATGTCCCGGGTGAGGGACACAACCTGCAGGAGCACTCGATCGTCCTGATTCGCGGCGGACGAGTGAAGGATCTCCCGGGTGTGCGCTACCACATCATCCGTGGCGCTCTCGACTCGAGCGGCGTGGATGCGCGTCGCCAGGGCCGTTCGAAGTACGGGGCGAAGCGCCCGAAGAAGTAGGACCTCTTCGGAGGTTCGAGGAAGGTCGGACGTCGTCGTCTCTTTCGTGGTCGCGGTGAGCGATCCACGGGGGCGGCCAAGACGCTCCTCCCGCGGGAGGAGCATTCGCGGAACTCAAGCGGAGAAGAAATGCCGAGACGCCGAGAAGTTCCCAAGCGGGAGACGCAGCCGGATTCCCGGTTCGGTTCCCAAATGGCGGCGAAGTTCATCAGCGCCATCATGAGCGACGGAAAGAAGAGCACCGCGGAGCGGGTCTTCTACCGGGCCATGGATCGGATCGAGGAGCGCACTGGCCAGTCGGGCCTCACCGTCTTCAAGCAGGCGGTGGCGAACGTGAAGCCGGTCCTCGAAGTGAAGTCGCGTCGCGTCGGTGGCGCCACGTACCAGGTTCCGGTCGAGGTGCGACCGGAGCGCCGGCAGGCTCTGGCCTTCCGGTGGTTGATCTCCTTCTCGAGGGCTCGCTCCGAGAAGTCCTTCGCGGAGCGTCTGGCCGCGGAGGTCCTCGCGGCGTCCAAGAACGAAGGAGCCGCGATTCGCAAGAAGGACGAAACGCACCGCATGGCGGACGCCAACCGGGCGTTCTCGCACTACCGCTGGTAGATGCTCGGGGGCGCTTCGGCGCTCCCGGGGAGCCTCCCGGCTCCCGCGGTCGCCTGACCCGCGACCGCTTCATCCCGGCGGGCGGCGAGACGCCCACCGCGGCCGAGGCCGAACGGGCTTGCGGCCTCGGGTCGAGGCGAAGCACCGCCGGGAGAGGTCCCTCCGGGGTCCGGATTCCCGCTAGTTCGTGAAACTCCGCATCCGCGCCGGTCGCGCCGGAGGATGCGTTCGTGCGTAGAGGATCCGTTGGGGTCCGGAAAGGTCGGGAGTAACGTCATGGCGCGCAGCCATCCGCTGAAGCAGGTCCGCAACATCGGCATCATGGCCCACATCGATGCCGGCAAGACCACCACCACGGAGCGCATCCTGTACTACACGGGACGCCTGCACCGGATGGGCGAGGTCCACGACGGCGCCGCCACGACCGACTGGATGGAGCAGGAGAAGGAGCGCGGGATCACCATCACCTCCGCCGCCATCAGCGCGGAGTGGAAGGACCACAAGGTCAACATCATCGACACGCCGGGACACGTCGACTTCACGGTCGAGGTGGAGCGCAGCCTTCGCGTGCTCGACGGTGCGGTTGCGGTGTTCTGCGCGGTGGGCGGCGTGGAGCCGCAGTCGGAGACCGTGTGGCGCCAGGCGGACAAGTACCGCGTCCCGCGCATCGCGTTCGTGAACAAGATGGACCGCGTGGGTGCGGACTACTACATCGTGGTCGAGGCGATCAAGAAGCGTCTCGGCGCGAACGCCGTGCCGCTCTACATCCCGATGGGCCAGGGCGAGATGTTCACGGGCATCATCGACCTCCTCGCGATGAAGGCGTACGTGTACCACGAGGAAAGTCAGGGAATGACGTTCGACGAGATGGACGTTCCCGAAGACCTCATGGATCGCGCGCGCGACGCCCGGACGTCCCTGATCGAGGCGGTCGCGGATCACAGCGACGATCTGATGGAGCGCTACCTGAACGGCGACGAGGTCGGTGTCGACGAGCTCAAGAAGGTGATCCGGAAGGCCACGGTCGACATGTCGATCGTGCCGGTGCTGTGCGGCTCCGCGTTCAAGAACAAGGGAGTGCAGCGCCTGCTGGATGCGGTCATCGACTACCTCCCCTCGCCGCTGGACGTTCCGGCGATCGTCGGCCACGAGATGGGCGGCGAGGGCGAGGGCACGGTCGAGCGTCACCCTTCGGACGACGAGCCGGTCACCGCGCTCGCGTTCAAGATCATGACCGACCCGTACGTCGGCAAGCTCACCTACATCCGGGTTTATTCGGGCATCGTGAAGTCGGGCATGACGCTCCTCAATGCCGCCACCGGCAAGCGGGAGCGCATCGGCCGTCTCCTCGAGATGCACGCGAACAAGCGGGAAGAGATCTCGGAGATGCACGCCGGCGAGATCGGCGCGGCGGTCGGCCTCAAGGGTACCCAGACCGGCCACACCCTGTGCGACGCCGACCACCCGGTGCTCCTGGAGTCCATGGACTTCCCGGACCCGGTGATCGCGGTCGCCATCGAGCCCGACTCGAAGGCCGACAACGACAAGCTCGGCCTCTCGCTGACGAAGCTCGCCGAGGAGGACCCCACGTTCCGGGTCCGGACCGACGAAGAGACCGGCCAGACGATCATCGCCGGCATGGGCGAGCTGCACCTCGAGATCATCGTGGATCGCCTGATCCGGGAGTTCAAGGTCGCGGCGAAGGTCGGCCGGCCGCAGGTGGCCTACCGCGAGAGCATCACGGGCACGTCCACGGTCAACCACAAGTACTCGAAGCAGACGGGTGGCAAGGGCCAGTACGCCCACGTGATCATCGACCTGAGCCCCTCGGAGCCGGGTGCCGGCTTCGTTTTCGACAACGAGATCAAGGGTGGCGCGATCCCGCAGGAGTACATCCCGGCCGTCGAGCGCGGCATCCGGGAGGCCCTCGACGGCGGCGTTCTGGCCGGTTACCCGATCGTGGACGTGAAGGTCGTCCTGAAGGACGGGTCCTTCCACGACGTGGACTCGAGCGAAATGGCCTTCAAGATCTGCGCTTCCATGGCCTTCAAGGAGGCGGCCCGCAAGGCGAAGCCGGTCCTCCTGGAGCCCTACATGGACGTGGAGGTCGTGGTCCCGTCGGAGTACGTGGGCGACGTGATCGGCGATCTGAACAGCCGCCGGGGCCAGGTGGCGGGAACGGTCCTCCGGGCGGACGCCCAGGTCGTGGCCGCTATCGTGCCTCTTTCCAACATGTTCGGCTACGCGACCTCGCTGCGGTCGGCCACCCAGGGTCGGGCGATCTACTCGATGCAGTTCGCCCGGTACCAGGAGGTCCCGAAAAAGATCGCCGAGGAGATCGTTGCCAAGGTGACAGGCGGGGTGAAGGTCGGGTAATATGCCCGTCCTTTTGCGGCCGGCTGCGAGAGAACCCGTCCGGCCCCTTTCGGGGCGAGACGGGCTCCAAGGTCGGTCGAGGTTCGACAGAAGATCGAGTTCGCCGGGCGCGGCGAGGTGCACGCACCTTCCCGCGTCCGCGAGAGCGACGCCGGCGAGCGAACGAGTCGGCGAGTGAAGTCGGCGAGCACGAAAGAGTGCGAGCGGCCGGCGAACGAAGACGTGCCGGTGATCGATTTCGGAAACGGTCGATCCGGACGCATCGGTCAGCAATAGCGATCGACGACGTGATCGAGTCGGAAGGTCAGTGCCCGACACGCGGGCGAGGAAAGGTGAGAGATGGCGAAGGAGAAGTTCCAGCGTACGAAGCCCCACGTGAACGTGGGAACGATCGGTCACGTGGATCACGGGAAGACGACGCTCACGGCGGCGATCACTCACGTTTTGTCGAAGCACGGTCTGGCTTCGTACTCGGACTTCGGTTCGATCGACAAGGCGCCGGAGGAGCGTGAGCGCGGGATCACGATCGCGACGGCTCACGTGGAGTACCAGTCGGAGGCGCGCCACTACGCTCACGTGGATTGCCCGGGTCACGCGGACTACGTGAAGAACATGATCACGGGCGCGGCGCAGATGGACGGCGCGGTGCTGGTGGTGAGCGCTTCGGACGGTCCGATGCCCCAGACCCGCGAGCACATCCTTCTCGCGCGCCAGGTGGGTGTTCCGTACATCGTCGTGTTCATGAACAAGGTGGACATGGTGGACGATCCGGAGCTTCTGGACCTGGTGGAGCTGGAGATTCGCGAGCTTCTCTCGAAGTACGAGTTCCCGGGCGACGACGTTCCGGTGGTTCGCGGCTCGGCGCTGAAGGCGAACGAGACCCCGGACGACCCGGCGTCGGCGGCTCCGATCCTGGAGCTGGTGAAGGCCCTGGACGACTACGTTCCTCTTCCGGAGCGCCCGAAGGACAAGCCTTTCCTGATGCCGGTGGAAGACGTTTTCTCGATCACGGGTCGTGGCACGGTGGGCACGGGCCGGATCGAGCGCGGCATCGTGAAGGTGGGCGACAAGGTGGAGCGGATCGGTCTTCGTGACACGAAGGAAACGGTGGTCACGGGCGTCGAGATGTTCCGGAAGCTTCTGGACTCGGGTGAGGCGGGCGACAACGTGGGCCTTCTTCTCCGCGGGATGGAGAAGGAGGAGCTGGAGCGCGGGATGGTTCTTGCGGCTCCGGGCTCGGTGAAGCCTCACACGAAGTTCAAGGGTGAGGTCTACATCCTGACGAAGGAGGAGGGCGGCCGTCACACGCCGTTCTTCAACAACTACCGTCCTCAGTTCTATTTCCGGACCACGGACGTGACGGGCTCGATCGTGCTTCCGGAAGGCACGGAGATGGTGATGCCCGGCGACAACGTGACGATGGAAGTGACCCTGGTGCAGCCGATCGCGATGGAGAAGGAACTTCGCTTCGCCATCCGTGAGGGCGGCCGCACCGTGGGCGCCGGCGTCGTCACGGACATCATGGAGTAACGATGGCGGCGATGGCGCAGAAGATCCGGATCCGCCTGAAGGCGTACGATCACGTCGTGCTGGACAAGTCGGCGGCGGAGATCGTGCGTACGGCGGAGCGCACCGGAGCCCGGATCGCGGGACCCGTTCCGCTTCCGACGAAGAAGACCATCTACACGGTAAACCGCTCGCCGCACATCGACAAGAAGTCGCGTGAGCAGTTCGAGCGGCGCATTCACAAGCGGTTGATCGACATTCACAACTCCACCCCGCAGACGGTCGACGCGCTCCAGCGTCTCGACCTGCCCGCGGGCGTGGATATCGAGATCAAGGTCTGATTCCCGGGCCGGGGCGCACCCCCGGCGGCCGGGCGGGATGACCCCCCGCACCCCCGCGGCGTGATTCGCGGGCGGCGGGCGAAGGGGTCCCGGAGGAAGAGATGATCAACGGAATCGTGGGTCGCAAGAAGGGCATGACCCAGGTCTACGCCGAGGACGGGGCCATTCTGCCGGTCACCGTGATCGAGGCGGAGAAGCTGCGTGTCGTGCAGCTGAAGACTCCCGAGAAGGACGGCTACGCGGCGGTCCAGCTCGGCTTCGGCGACACGAAGGAGTACCGCATCGGCAAGCCGCGGACCGGCCACACGAAGAAGGCCGGACTCGGACCGCTGCGCCGCCTGATGGAGTTCCGCGTGGACTCCGTGGACGGCTACGAGGCCGGTCAGGAGATCAAGATCGAGGAGGTGTTCACCGCGGGTGAGCGCCTCGACGTTCGCGGCCGCTCCAAGGGACGCGGCTTCGCGGGCACGATCAAGCGGCACAACTTCCAGCGCGGCGACATGACGCACGGCGGCATGAGCAAGCGCGAGCCCGGCTCGATCGGTCAGTGCGCCACGCCGTCCCGTGTCTTCAAGGGACAGCGCATGTCCGGCCACATGGGCGACCGGAACGTCACGGTCCGGAACCTGGAGCTCGTGCGCATCGATCCGGAGAACGGCTACCTGCTCGTGCGCGGCGCCGTCCCCGGTCCGATCAACGGCGAAGTCGTGCTGCGGAAGACCAAGAAGGGCGTTCGCGTCCCGAAGTACAAAGTCGGCTAGCGAGGTAGATGAGAATGGCCACGGCGAATGCATACAGTGCCAGCGGTGACTCGAAGGGCACCGTGAATCTGCCCGAGAGCCTGTTCGGGATCGAGCCCAACTCCCACGCGGTGTGGGAGGCGGTCGTGAACTTCCAGGCGAATCGTCGGCAGGGCACCGTGAAGACGAAGACCCGCGGTGAGATCTCCCGCTCGAACTCGAAGCCCTGGCGTCAGAAGGGCACGGGACGGGCGCGAGCCGGTACGTGGCGGTCCCCGCTCTGGGTGGGCGGTGGCACGATGCACGGACCGCAGCCGCGGAACTACAGGTACAAGCTCCCGAAGAAGGTGAAGCGACTCGCGCTGAAGTCGGCGCTGTCGGACCGCGCGGCCAACGGGCGCGTCGCGATCCTCGAGTCCCTCGACCTTCCGGAGATCAAGACCAAGCACGTCCAGACGCTTCTCGATCGGATGGAGCTCGGGCACTCCAAGGTGCTGCTCCTGGTCAAGGACCTGGACGAGAAGGTCGCGCTTTCCACGCGGAACATCCCGAACATGATCGCGATGCCCGCGCGCGAGGCCAACACGTACACGGTCGTGGCCGCGGACTGGATCGTGGTCACGAAGGATGCTCTGGCTGCGCTCGAGGAGGTGTTCGCGTAATGGATGCCCGTCGAGTGCTGCGTCGCCCGCTGCTCACCGAGAAGGCCACGATCGCGCGCGAAGGCGCGAACGAGTACGCCTTCGAGGTGGACCGCGACGCGAACAAGATCCAGATCAAGGCCGCGGTCGAGAGTCGGTTCGACGTGAAGGTGACCTCGGTCCGCACCGTGAAGATGCACGGCAAGATCAAGCGTCAGGGGCTGCACCAGGGAAAGCGTCCGGATCGCAAGAAGGCGCTGATCAAGCTGCAGGAGGGTCAGTCGATCAATCTGTTCGACGAGCTCTAGGAGCCCGTCGGGGAATACGCCGCCGCGTCCGTGGCAGTGTCCGCATCGACGAAGGGTATCACCCCCGACCCGGGGGGAGTTGACCCGGAGCGATGAACGAATCGCCCCGAGTACGGGGCTCGAGCCGAATGGCCGAGGGACGCGGCGAGCGAGAACGGACACCAGGAAGGAAAGAAATGGCGATCAAGAAGTACAAGCCGTACACGCCTTCGCGGCGGTACATGACCACGTCCGACTTCAGCGACATCACGTCGTCGACGCCCGAGAAGTCGCTTCTCGAGCCGTTGCGGAAGACGGGTGGCCGGAACCATCACGGGCACGTCACGTCGTGGCACCGCGGTGGCGGTCACAAGCGCGCGTACCGCCGGATCGACTTCAAGCGGGACAAGCACGGCATTCCCGCGAAGGTCGCGACGATCGAGTACGACCCGAATCGCAGCTCGCGCATCGCCCTCCTGCACTACGCGGACGGCGAGAAGCGCTACATCATCGCGCCGCTCGGCCTGAAGGTCGGCGACACGATCGTGTCGGGACCGGACGCGGAGCTCCGCACCGGGAACGCGCTGCCGCTGTCGAGGATCCAGCTCGGTACGGTCGTGCACGCGATCGAGATGCGCCCCGGTCAGGGCGCGAAGCTCGCGCGCGGCGCCGGAACGTTCGCGCAGGTGATGGCGAAGGAAGGCAAGCTCACGCTGCTCCGCCTGCCGAGCGGCGAGGTGCGACGCGTCAACGCGTCCTGCTACGCCACGGTCGGCCAGGTCGGCAACGACGACCATCAGAACGTGGTCATCGGCAAGGCGGGTCGCTCGCGGTGGCTCGGCAAGCGACCGAACGTCCGCGGCGTGGCGATGAACCCGATCGATCACCCGATGGGCGGTGGCGAAGGCAAGTCCTCGGGTGGGCGTCACCCTTGCACGCCGTGGGGCAAGCCCACGAAGGGTTACAAGACGCGCAAGCCGAAGAAGGCGTCCGGTCAGATGATCGTGAAGAGGAGGAAGTAGGATGGCTCGTTCGCTGAAGAAGGGCCCCTACGTGGTCGAGAGCCTCGCGAACAAGGTCGACGCCATGAATCGCGCGGGCGACAAGAAGGTCATCAAGACCTGGGCGCGTCGCTCCACGATCACGCCGGAGTTCGTCGGACACACGCTGGCGGTTCACAACGGCAACAAGTTCATTCCGATCTACGTGACGGAGAACATGGTCGGCCACAAGCTCGGCGAGTTCGCCCCCACCCGGACCTTCCGCGGTCACGGTGGCAAGGCGGACAAGGCCAAGGCCAAGAAGTAGGCCGGGGAGATTCGAATGGAAGCGACGGCGAAAGCCATGCACGTACGGATCGGTGCCCGGAAGATGCGCCTGGTGGTCGATCTGATCCGGGGTCGCAGCGTGGAAGACGCGCTGATGATCCTGCAGGGAACGCAGAAGAAGGCGTCCCCGATCGTGGAGAAGCTGCTCCGCTCCGCGGTCGCCAACGCCCTGTACGTCGGTGAAGAGGAAGAGGAAACAGCGCACCGCCCGAACATCGACGACCTGATCGTGAAGAAGGCGTGGGTGGACGGTGGTCCGATCATGAAGCGGTTCCGTCCGCGGCCCATGGGGCGCGCGAACCGGATCCGCAAGCGCACGAGCCACCTCACGATCGTCGTGGGGACCAAGGTCTCGAAGCGCCGCGCGCGTTAACCGGGACCCGAGGAGGAACCGTGGGACAGAAAACCCATCCGGTCGGTCTGCGTCTCGGGATCGTCAAGACCTGGGACTCCCGGTGGTTCGCCGGTCGCGACTACCCGGATCTGCTCGAGGAAGACCTGACCATCCGCAAGTACCTGGACCGCCGCCTGTCACAGGCCGGTGTGTCGCGGGTCGTCATCGAGCGGAAGGCGAACAAGCTCACGATCGTGATCCACACCGCGCGTCCGGGCATCGTGATCGGTCGCAAGGGCGCGCAGGTCGACCAGATCCGCGACGAGCTCCAGGCGGTGACGGGTCGCGAGGTCTACATCGAGATCCAAGAGGTGGACAAGCCCGAGGTCGACTCCCGTCTCGTGGCCGATCACATCTCGCGGCAGCTCGCGCAGCGCGTGGGCTTCCGTCGCGCGATGAAGAAGGCCGTGAGTTCGGCAATCCGGCGCGGCGCGCTCGGCATTCGTGTCGAGTGCTCGGGTCGCCTCGGCGGCGCGGAGATGTCGCGTCGCGAGACGTACCGCGAGGGCCGCGTGCCGCTCCACACGCTGCGGGCGGACATCGACTACTCGCAGGTGACGTGCCGTACGACGTACGGAACGATCGGCGTCAAGGTGTGGATCTTCAAGGGTGAGATCCTGGCGAAGCCCGGCCACGAGAAGGAGCATGCCATGGGCATGGTGCCGGGCGGCGGAGGAGTCAACTAGTCATGCTGATGCCGAAGCGCGTCAAGTGGCGCAAGCAGCAGAAGGGAAGGATGGGCGGGTTCGCCTGTCGCGGAGCCAAGATCGATTTCGGCGAGTATGCCCTGCAGGCACTCGAGCCGGGTCGGCTCACGAGTCGTCAGATCGAAGCCGCGCGTGTCGCCCTCACTCGCCGCGTGAAGCGAGGGGGCAAGGTCTGGATCCGGATGTTCCCGCACAAGCCGGTGACCAAGAAGCCGGCGGAAACCCGGATGGGAAAGGGCAAGGGATCGCCCGAGTTCTGGGTGGCGGTCGTGAAGCCGGGACGGATCCTGTTCGAGCTGGAAGGCGTGGATCAGGCGCTGGCCCGCGAGGCACTGGAGCTCGCGCGTCACAAGCTGCCGATCAAGACGCGCTTCGTGCAGCGAAGCGACTTCTCCACGGAGCACTAGATGAAGATCAATGAAATGCGGCAGATGTCCGCGGACGAGCTCCGCACGAAGCTCGACGAGCTTCTCGAGGAGCAGTTCAACCTGAAGTTCCGGCTGACGACGCAACCGCTGGAGGATCCCCTCCAGATCCGGAAGGTCCGCCGGGAAATCGCGCGTGTGAAGACCCTGATCCGCGAGAAGGAGGCCGAGTTGCTGGCCTCCCGCGGCGCTGCGTAGAAAGGAATCCGGGAATGGAGACTGCTCAGCGGGGGATCCGCAAGACGCGTACGGGCGAGGTCGTCAGCAACGGCGCGAACAAGACGATCGTGGTGGCGATCCGCACGCGAGTGCGCCACCCGCTCTACGGGAAGATCATCAATCGCACCATGAAGATCATGGCGCACGACGAGGACAACGTCTGTTCCGTCGGCGATGTCGTGCGGGTCGTGGAGACGCGCCCGCTGTCGAAGAGGAAGCGCTGGCGTTACACGGAGACCATCCGTAAGGCCCAGTAGCCAAGCGCGGTAGAGAAGCCGGGGAGTTCGTCGTCATGATCCAGCAGGAATCGATCGTCGAGATCGCGGACAACTCGGGTGCGAAGAGCGCCCTGGTGATTCGGGTGCTCGGCGGCACGGGTCGACGCTACGCGTCCGTGGGCGACATGGTCGTCCTCGCGGTCAAGAGCGCGATTCCCGGAGGCGCGGTGAAGAAGGGCGACGTCGTGAAGGGCGTCGTCGTGCGCACGCGGAAGGAGATTCGCCGTCGCGACGGTTCGTACATTCGTTTCGACGAGAACGCGGCGGTCATCGTGAACGACCAGAAGGAGCCGCGCGGCACCCGTATCTTCGGACCGGTGGCCCGCGAGCTTCGTGAGCGTCAGTTCATGAAGATCATTTCGCTCGCACCGGAAGTGGTCTAGGAGGCGCCCGATGAAGATCAAGAGGAACGACCAGGTGACGGTCATCGCCGGCGAGGACAAGGGCAAGTCGGGTCGCGTGCTGCGCGTGATCCCCGACCAGGACCGGGTCGTCGTGGAAGGCGTGAACTTCATCAAGCGTCACACGCGGCCGCGTCCGGGACAGCAGGGTGGCATCATCGAGCGCGAGGCGCCCATCCACGTGTCGAACGTGATGGTGAACGATCCCGCCGACGGCAAACCCTCCCGGATCGGAAGCCACGTACTTGCAGATGGAAAGCGTCAGCGGGTCGCTCGTCGGAGCGGCGAGGCGCTCCCCGACAACGAGGCGTAGGAGACCATGACGCCCAGGATCAAGGAAGAATACGAGAAGACCGTCGTGAAGGCTCTGGTCGAGAAGTTCGGCTACACGAACCGCATGATGGTCCCGGGGATCGAGAAGATCTCCATCAACATCGGAGTGGGAGAGGCATCCCGTTCGCCGAACCTGCTGGACGACGCCGTGAAGACGCTGCGCCAGATCACGGGCCAGCAGCCTTCGATCCGCAAGGCGCGCAAGTCCATCGCGAACTTCAAGCTTCGCGAGGGCATGCCCGTCGGCGCCATGTGCACGCTGCGCGGCGCGCGGATGTGGGAGTTCTACGACCGGCTGATCAACGCGACGATCCCGCGGATTCGCGACTTCCGCGGCATGCCGGTCAATTGCTTCGACGGGCGTGGGAACTACACGCTCGGGATTCGCGAGCAGATCGTGTTTCCGGAGATCGACATCGACAAGGTGGCGCAGATCCGGGGAATGAACGTCACGATCGTCACGTCGGCGCGGACGGACGAAGAAGCGATGGAGCTGCTCAAGCTCCTGAACTTCCCGTTCCGCCGGAACTGAGAGGGTTAGAGCTTGGCGAAGAAAGCGCTGATGGAGAAGGCGAAGCGCAAGCCGAAGTTCAAGGTGCGGAAGTACAACCGTTGCCGCCGTTGTGGTCGGCCCCGGGCCTTCCTCCGCGATTTCGGTCTGTGTCGCATCTGCTTCCGGCAGCTGGCGCACCTCGGACAGATTCCGGGGATCGTGAAGTCCAGCTGGTAAGACGCTTCGTCCTTTTTTGAACTCGAGTCGATGAGTCGCCCCGAACGGGCGAGACCTTCGGCCGGAAGGAGAATCTAGAGATGTCGATGTCCGATCCGATCGCGGACATGCTGACCCGGATCCGGAACGCGGGACGCGCCGGCCACAAGCGCGTGGACGTCCCGGCCTCCAAGCTGAAGCTGGAGATCGCCCGGATCCTGCTCAAGGAGCGGTTCATCTCGAACTACAAGTTCGTGGAGGACGGCCCCCAGGGTGTGATCCGCGTGTATCTCAAGTACACGCCCGAGGACGAGCCGGTGATCAACGGTCTCGAGCGTGTGTCGAAGCCCGGCCTTCGCCGGTACGCGGGAGTGCAGGAGATCCCCCGCGTGCTGGGCGGCATGGGCGTGTCCATTCTCTCCACCTCTCGCGGGATCATGACGGGTCGCGAGGCCCGCACGGCCGGCGTCGGTGGCGAGATTCTCTGCAACGTCTGGTAGGAGGGAACGGAATGTCCCGTATCGGAAGGCTTCCGATCCCCGTCCCCGGATCCGTCACCGTGGCCCTGAACCGCGACGTGTTCACGGCGAAGGGCCCGAAGGGTGAGCTGACTGTCGAAGTTCCCGGCGGCATGACGGTCGAGATCGGCGACGGCGAGATCAAGGTGCAGCGTCCGGGCGACACGCCGCGCGAGCGCGCGATGCACGGCCTCACGCGTTCGCTCGTGAACGCGGCGGTCGTCGGCGTTTCGCAGGGATACGAGAAGAAGCTGCAGATCGTCGGCGTCGGCTGGCGAGCGGAAATGAAGGGTCAGAACCTGGTCATGCATCTCGGCTACTCGCATCCGCACACGGTGGAGCCGCGCTGGGGATGCTCGTTCGAGACGCCGGATCAGACCACGGTGGTGATCAGGGGCGCGGACAAGGTCGCGGTGGGACAGGTCGCCGCCGACATTCGTTCGCTCCGCCCGCCGGAGCCGTACAAGGGCAAGGGCGTGAAGTACGAGGGTGAAGTGATCCGCCGGAAGGCCGGCAAGACCGCGGGCAGCTAAGGAGTAGTCGGATGAAAGACAAGAGTTCGATGAAGCTCGAGCAGCTCGCGGCCCGGCACCGTCGGGTCCGCAAGAAGGTCCACGGAACGGCGGATCGTCCGCGGTTCGCAGTGAGCCGCTCGCTCAAGCACGTCACGGCCGTACTGGTAGACGACGAGGCCGGCCGGACGATCGTCCAGGCCACGAGCACGTCGAAGAGCCTGAAGCTGGATGGCGACGGCTCGACCAAGATGAAGCGTTCCGAGGCAGTCGGCAGCGAGATCGCCCGCCTGGCCCGGGAAGCCGGGATCACCAAGGTCGCTTTCGACCGCGGCGGCCGCCTGTACCACGGGCGCGTGAAAGCCGTGGCGGATGCGGCCCGGAAGGGGGGGCTCGAGTTTTGAGCACGAATACGAACGTCGAAACGGCGACGCCCGACGCGTCCGGCGGCGGCCCCGGAGGACGCGGTGGTCGTGGCGGTCGCGGCGGGGGCGGTCGCGGGGGACGGGGCGGACGCGGTCCGCGACGTGAGCGCCAGGAAGAGAAGAAGGAGTTCGCCGAGAAGGTGATCCAGATCAACCGCGTGGCCAAGGTCGTGAAGGGTGGTCGCCGGTTCAGCTTCAACGCGCTCGTGGCCGTCGGCGACGAGAAGGGGCGCGTGGGCGTGGGTCTCGGCAAGGCGAACGAGGTCTCGGAGGCGGTTCGCAAGGGCACCGAGGCCGCGAAGAAGGCCATGTTCGAGGTGGCGATGGTGCACGGCACGGTGCCGCACCGCGTCCAGGGCGCCGCGGGCGCCGGACGTGTGCTCCTCGTTCCGGCGTCGCCGGGTACGGGCGTGATCGCGGGTGGCGCGGTCCGTCCGATCCTCGAGGCGGCCGGCTACAAGGACGTGCTCACGAAGTGCCTCGGCACGAACAACCCGCACAACGTCGCCAAGGCGACGGTGGCCGGACTGAAGCAGCTGATGACGCTGCAGGACGTGTCCCGTCGGCGCGGCGTCGCCGTCGCGCGTCTCATGGGACGCGAGGAAGACGAGGCCGAGTGATGGCGAAGCGCCTGAAAATCACCCAGTACCGCAGCGCGATCAGTCGAACGATCCGCCAGAAGGAGACCATCCGGTCCCTCGGCATCCGGAAACTGCATCAGCCGGTCGAGCACGATGACACGCCCGCGATCCGGGGCATGATCGGAAAGGTCAGCCATCTCGTTCGCGTGGAAGAACTGGAAGGCTAGGTTCCTCTGACCCGGCGCGGGCCGGGGGGAAGGTCTCTAAGATGTTCGAGCTGAACAACCTGAAGCCGGCTCGGGGAGCCACGAAGGACCGCTTCCGCGTCGGTCGCGGTCAGGGCTCCGGGAACGGCACGACCGCGGGCCGCGGCATCAAGGGCCAGCGCTCGCGATCCGGTGGCTCCGGCGCGGGCTGGTTCGAGGGCGGTCAAATGCCGCTCTACCGGCGCATTCCCAAGAGCGGGTTCGCGCCGCCGAATCGAGTGCCCTATCAGGTGCTGAACCTCGCCGACTTCGAGCGCTTCGATGCGTCCGAGACGGTGACGCCCGACACGCTGGCGGCCATGGGCATGGTCTCGGGCCGGAATCCGCGCGTGAAGGTTCTCGGCGTGGGCGACGTGAACGCCGCGTTCCGGGTGTCGGTGCACGCGATCAGCGCGAGCGCCCGCGAGAAGATCGAGGCCAAGGGCGGATCGGTGGAGATCCTCCCGTGGAGCCGGACCGGCAGAACGGACGGATAAGAGATGTTCGAAAAGATCGCGACGATCTTCAAGATCCCGGAGCTGAAGCGCCGGGTCCTGTTCACGCTCGGGATGCTCGTCCTGTATCGCGTGGGCGGACACGTGCCCACGCCCGGCATCGACGGTTCCGCGCTCGGGGAGTTCTTCGCCTCGCAGGGGGACTCGTTGTTCGGTCTCTACGACATGTTCGTGGGCGGCAACCTGTCCCAGGCGACGATCTTCGCGCTCGGCATCATGCCGTACATCAGCGCGTCGATCATTTTTCAGATGCTGACCGCCGTGGTGCCGTTCTTCGAGAAACTCCAGAAGGAAGGCGAGTCGGGCCGGAAGAAGATCACGCAGTACACGCGCTACGGAACGGTGGCTCTCGGTCTGATCCAGGGCTTCGGTGTCGCGAAGTTCCTCGAGGGGCTCGCGTCGCCGTCCGGCATTCCGGTGGTGCCGCATCCGGGGGTGATGTTCGAGTTCACCACGGTGGTCACGCTGATCGCGGGAACGATCCTGACCATGTGGATGGGCGAGCAGATCACGGAACGCGGCATTGGCAACGGAATCTCGCTGATCATCTTCATCGGAATCGTGGCCCGCTATCCGCTGGATGCGATCAACACGTTCCGCGCGGTCTCGTCCGGTGCGGTGCACATCGTGCTCCTGCTCGCGGTGCTCGCGCTGATGGTCGGAGTGACCATGGGCGTGATCGCGGTGACCCAGGGGCAGCGGAGGATTCCGGTCCAGTACGCCCGGCGCGTGGTGGGGCGCAAGGTCTACGGCGGCCAGAGCACGCACATCCCGCTGCGCGTGAACGCGGCCGGCGTGATCCCGATCATCTTCGCGCAGTCGTTCATCATGTTCCCGAGCACGCTCGCCCTGTACTGGCCGAACAACGAGTTCGTGCAGGCGATCGCGGCGAACCTGCGTTTCGGGACACTCGTGCACTCGCTCCTGTACGCGGCGATCATCATCTTCTTCGCGTACTTCTACACCGCGATCATCCTGAATCCGGTGGAGTGGGCGGACAACATGAAGAAGCACGGCGCCTTCATTCCGGGCATCCGGCCGGGCAAGAAGACGTCGGAGTACATCGACCGGATCCTGACGCACATCACGTTGCCGGGTGCGATCTTCCTCGCGGCGATCGCGATCCTGCCGTTCGTGCTGATCAACAAGACCGGCGTGCCGTTCTTCTTCGGCGGCACGGGGCTCCTGATCGTGGTCGGTGTGGCGCTGGACACGTTGCAGCAGATCGAGAGTCATCTGCTGATGCGGCACTACGACGGCTTCCTGAAGAAGGGTCGTCTGCGCGGCCGGAGGTAGTGAACCGGTGATTTGGATCTTCCTCGGCCCTCCGGGTGCCGGCAAGGGGACCCAGGCCAAGCTGCTCGCGGGGCACCTGGGAATCCGCCACGTCTCCACGGGGGATCTCCTCCGGGCGGCGGTGAAGGACGGCACGGAGCTGGGGAAGAAGGCGAAGTCGTACATGGTGGCCGGCGACCTGGTGCCGGACGAGCTCATCCTGGGCATGGTCCGGGAGACGCTCGAGGGGCCGGCCCGGGATGGCTGCATCCTGGACGGCTACCCGAGGAACCCGGCCCAGGCCGAGGCGCTGTCGGGGATGCTGTTCGAGCTCGGCCGGAACCTGACCGGCGTCATCCGGCTCGACGTGCCGGCCGACACGCTCGTGGCCCGGATCGCGAAGCGGGCGCAGGCCGAGGGGCGGGCGGACGACACCGAGGCCACGGTGAGGAACCGGCTGAAGGTGTACGAGGAGCAGACAGCTCCTCTGATCGACTACTACCGCGGTCGGGGCGTCCTCACGGACGTGCCGGGCGAGGGCACGATCGAGGAGATCCAGACGGGGCTTCGCCGCCTCGTGAATGGCGCCGGCAACGGCGATCGGAGGTCGGACGCGTGATCCTGTTGAAGTCCCCCCGGGACCTCGAAAAGATGTCCCGGCCGGCCGCGATCGTGGCCGGAGCGCACCAGCGCGTCCGGGAGACGCTCCGGGCGGGGATGACGACACGCGACGTGGACCGCATCGTGGAGGAGTACATCCGGGCGGAGGGGGGCGAACCCGCATTCAAGGGCTACCGGGGCTACCCGGCGTCCGTCTGCGCCTCCGTCAACGACGAGGTCGTCCACGGGATCCCGGGGGATCGGGTCCTGGAGCCGACGGACATCATCGGAGTGGACATCGGGGTCAAGGCTCAGGGATTCTACGGGGATGCCGCCCAGACCCTCGCCGTGGGAACCGCCTCCGACGTGGCCCGCAATCTGATGAGGGTCACGCGGGAGGCCCTCTACGCGGGCATCGGTCAGGCCCGAATCGGGAATCGCGTGGGGGACATCTCACACGCGGTGCAGACCGTCGTGGAAGCGGCGGGATATTCCGTCGTGCGCACGCTCGTCGGGCATGGCATCGGAAGATCGATGCACGAGGATCCCCAGGTGCCGAACTTCGGCAGTCCGGGGAAGGGCGCGGAACTGAAGGTCGGAATGGCGATCGCCATCGAGCCGATGGTGAACGTCGGCGGGCCGGACGTGGACGTGCTCGACGATCAGTGGACGGTGGTGACCCGGGACGGGTCGCTCTCCGCCCATTTCGAACACACCGTCGTGATCACGGAAGACGGGCCCGTGATCCTGACGGAGGGCGCGGTCGCCCAAGGGGAATGATGGCGAAGGAACAGGGAATCCAGGTCGAAGGCACCGTGGTCGAACCGTTGCCGAATGCGAGCTTCCGGGTGGAGCTCGAGAACGGTCACCGCGTGCTGGCCCACATCTCCGGCAAGATGCGGATGAACTTCATCAAGATCCTGCCGGGAGACAAGGTGACCGTGGAGCTCAGCCCGTACGATCTGTCCCGGGGACGGATCGTGTACCGGTACAAGTAAGTAGGAGTCCGCGATGAAGGTCCGCACTTCGGTCAAGAAGATCTGCAAGGACTGCAAGGTCGTGAAGCGGCACGGGGTCATCCGCGTGATCTGCAAGACGAACCCGCGTCACAAGCAGCGCCAGCTGGCGCGGAGCTAGTAGGAGGAACAGATGCCGCGAATCGCGGGAATCGATCTGCCGCCGAACAAGCGCATGGACGTCGCGCTTCAGTACATCTACGGGATCGGGCCGACGGTCGCTCGCCAGATCCTGGAGAAGACCGGAGTGGATCCGGCGATGCGCGCGAAGGATCTCCCGGAAGGCGAGACGGCTCGCATCCGTACGGTGATCGAGAACGACCACAAGGTGGAAGGCCAGCTGCGCAGCGAGGTCTCCATGAACATCAAGCGACTGATGGACATCGGTTGCTACCGGGGACTGCGCCACCGGCGCTCGCTGCCCGTGCACGGACAGCGCACCTCCACCAACGCCCGTACCCGCAAGGGGCCCAAGAAGGGCTCGGGCATCACGAAGAAGAAGTAGCGGCGAGGAGGAAGAGACTTGGCCGAAGCGAAGGGCGCCAAGGGCAAGAAGCCCCGGAAGAAGCGCGACAAGAAGGTCGAAGCGGTCGGCATTGCCCACGTGATGAGCACGTTCAACAACACGATCATCACCCTGACGGATACGAAGGGTGAGGTCGTCTCGTGGGCCTCGGCCGGCAAGGTCGGCTTCAAGGGCTCCCGCAAGAGCACGCCTTTCGCGGCGCAGCTCGCCGCCGAGAAGGCCGCGCGGGAAGCGCTGGAGCTGGGACTCAAGCGAGTGGAGGTCCGCGTGCGCGGGCCGGGTGCCGGTCGCGAGGCCGCGATCCGCTCGCTGACCATCGCCGGGCTCGACATCTCGGCGATTCGTGACGTCACCCCGATCCCTCACAACGGATGCCGCCCCAAGAAGCGGCGCCGCAACTAGAGGAAGCACATGGCACGGAATACCGATCCGAAGTGCCGGCAGTGCCGTCGGGAAGGCGTGAAGCTCTTCCTCAAAGGCGAGCGCTGCCTCACGCTGAAGTGCGCGATCGAGCGCCGCAACTACGCGCCGGGCGTGCACGGACAGAACTTCCGCCGCAAGGTCAGCGACTACGGTCTGCAGCTGCGCGAGAAGCAGAAGGCCCGCCGCACGTACGGCGTGCTCGAGCGTCAGTTCCGCGGCTACTACCAGAAGGCCGCGGGCCAGAAGGGCGTCACGGGCGAGAACCTGCTTCGCCTGCTCGAGCTGCGGCTCGACAACGTCGTGTACCGTCTCGGTCTCGCGTCTTCGCGTTCGCAGGCGCGTCAGCTCGTGCTGCACCGTCACTTCTCGGTGAACGGCCGCACGGTCACGATTCCTTCGTTCCAGTGCAAGCCGGGTGACAAGATCTCGGTGCGCGACGGCAGCCGCAAGCTCACCGCGGTGGAGGCGGCCCTCGAGGCGCGCGATCCGAACGCGCTCGTGAGCTGGCTCTCGCTCGACAAGACGGCGATGTCCGGCTCCGTGCTGTCGTCGCCGTCGCGTCAGGAGATCCCGGTGCCGCTGAACGAGCAGCTCATCGTGGAGCTCTACTCGAAGTAGAGATCGCACGAACTCAGGATTCCGGGCCCGGCTTCGGGCCGGCCCGGCAGGAACGGACCGGCGAGATCGTCGGTCCGGGGCGGGGCCCACGGGCCCGGGGACGCCGGCAGAAGATTGCGTCGGATCGCAGAGCCGTCGTCTCTTCACCGAACGAAAGGAGCTTCTCCATGACCATGAAGTGGAGACCCCTGACGATGCCCAGGGGGGTCGAGTTCGACGTTTCGACCCTCACCGAGAGCTACGGCAAGCTCACGATCCAGCCGCTGGAGAAGGGCTTCGGCACGACGCTCGGCAACAGCCTGCGTCGCGTCCTGCTGTCCAGCCTCCAGGGCGCCGCGCCGGTGCTGGCGCGGATCGAGGGCGTGGACCACGAGTTCACCACGGTGCGCGGCGTCCGCGAGGACGTCACCGAGATCGTGCTGAACCTGAAGAGCCTGGAGTTCCGCTACGACGGCGAGGAGATCCGCAAGGGTCGCCTCGAGGTCGAGGGCGAGAAGCAGGTCACGGCCGCGGACTTCGTGTTCGAGCCGGACGTGGAGCTGCTGAACCCGGACCAGTACATCGCGACGGTCGCGAAGGGCGCGAAGCTCTCCATGGAGATCGGTGTGATGTGCGGTCGTGGCTACGTGCAGGCGGAGCAGCATCGCCTCGACGAGCAGCCGCTCGGCACCGTGATGCTGGACTCCGTGTTCAGCCCGATCACGAAGGTCCGCTACGAGGTCGAGGCGACGCGCGTCGGCCAGCGTACGGACTACGACAAGCTGAACATGGAGATCTGGACGGACGGCTCGATCGGTCCCGAGGAGGCGGCGGCGCACGCCGCCAAGATCCTCAAGGACCACCTGATGATCTTCATCAACTTCGACGAGGAGCCGGAGCTGGTGGAGGAAGACGAGTACGACGAGGAGCTCGAGCGCATGCGCGAGCTGCTGGCCCGCTCGGTGGACGAGCTGGAGCTCAGCGTCCGTTCGTCGAACTGCCTTACGTCCGCGAACATCCGGACGATCGGCGAGCTCGTTCAGAAGTCCGAGGCCGAGATGCTCAAGCAGCGGAACTTCGGTCGCAAGTCGCTCAAGGAGATCCAGGAGATTCTCGGGGGTCTCAACCTGAGCTTCGGCATGGACGTGAGCAAGTGGCTCGGCGGCGCGGCTTCGGCCCCCGTCGTGTCGGAATCGCGGTCGGAGGCGACCGTCTAGCACTGCGGGATCCGGGGCGGCCGCGAGGTCGCCCCGGAATCGCCCCGACTCGAGGGCATCGAGAGAGAGAGAACGATGAGACACCGCAAGAAGACGCTTCACCTGGGCCGGACGGCCTCGCATCGCAAGGCGATGTTCAAGAACATGGTCACGTCGCTGCTGCGCGAGGAGCGGGTCGAGACCACGGTGGTCAAGGCGAAGGAGTGCCGTCGCGTCGCGGAGCGACTCATCACCTTCGCGAAGCGCGGCGACCTGCACGCGCGACGTCAGGTCCAGCGCGTGGTGAAGGACAACGACGTCCTGAAGAAGCTGTTCGACGAGCTCGGGCCGCGCTACAAGGAGCGCCCGGGAGGCTACACCCGCATCCTCAAGACGGGGTTCCGGAACGGCGACAACGCGCCGATGTCGATCCTCGAGCTGGTGGAGTCCGAGGTCGTGGCCGCGAAGGCGGAGAAGTCGGACGACTAGAGTCCCGCGGCCGGGAGTTCGAGCCGCGACTCGAAATGACGAAGACTCACGAGCGCCCGGCTCCCATGAGCCGGGCGCTTTCTCGTGTGAGACTCGTCAGAACGTCGATCCGCTAGCCCTTCGACTCGTGCAGGAGGGCGGACAGCCATTCGCTCCACCGTTCGTACTTCGCGCGGAGCCACGGCATGGCGTGAGCCTCCACCGTCGTCCCGGACGGGACGGGCGACCGCCCCGACAGGAGGCCGGCGACTCCGAGCAGCGTGGCCTCGGGCTCGTCCACCACGGTGACGGGCCGTCCGAGGACCGCGGCGAGCGATGCGGGGATGAAGGGGTCGTTCGCGAGCCCGCCGCTGACCCGGACGGCGCCGGGGACCGGGCCGAGGTCCGCCAGGATCCCGCGCACGCGAAAGGCGAGCCCCTCCAGTACCGCCCGGCGCCGGGTGGCGTCCTCCGCGGCGAGCGCCGCCGCCGAGAACGTGAGGGGCACGGCGGGGCGCCAGTACGGCGCGCCGACGCCCGCCGCATCCGGCAGGCAGAACGCGTCCGGCGCGGGGTCGACGTCCGGGACGTCCGTCGGGGGCGGGCCGAAGCGATCCGCCACCGCGCCGCCCGCGTTCACGGTGCCCTCGATCGCGTACCGGATGGCTCCGTGTGCCGGCGCGAGCCACGGCCCCGCCAGGTAACCGGGCACCGCGCGCGGCGTGGAGCCCGACGGGACGAGCACGAAGCACCCGGTGCCGAGGTTGATCACGGCGCCGTCGGCGTCGCCGAGCGCGGCGAGGAGCCCGGACGCCTGATCGGAGAGCGCCGCGCCGAGCAAGCCGAACCGCCCGGCCGACGTCTCCGGCCCGATCCCCGTCGACGGGCCGACGTTCGGCAGGGCCGCGCGCGACAGGCCGAACTCCGCGAGAAGGCCGTCGTCCCAGTCCGCGCCGCCGAGCGCGACGAGCAGGGTTCGGGCCGCCATCGTGACGTCCGTCCGTCCGGCGCCGCCCCCGGACCAGCGGGCGAGCAGCCAGGCGTCGAGCGTACCGGCCACGAGATCTCCCCGATCGAGACCGTCGCGGAGATCCGGTCGCTCCTCCCGCACGCAGGCGAGCTTCGGGGCGAAGTAGTGGGGGGAGAGCGGCAGCCCGGTGAGCGTCGGGAGTCGGGCGGCGAGCTCGGGGCGCGCGTCGCACCAGGCGGCCGCGCGGCGGTCCTGCCACGACACGATCGACGTCTTCGGCCGCGCCGTCGCCCGCTCCCACACGACGAAGCTCGAGCGCTGGCTCGCGAGTCCGAGCCGCACGTCGGCTCCCGGCGCGGACGCGCCCGCGCGATCGAGCGCGCGTTCCACCGCCTCGGCATACGCCTCCGGGTCGACCTCGCGCACGAGGTCGGCGCCGGCCGGAGGCGGCGCGTCTTCCGCCACGATCTCCTCGGGGCGGCCGTCGGCGTCGAGACGCGCGGCCTTCACGCGCGTCGTCCCGAGATCGAGTGCGACGTTCACGCTAGCGGAGCCGCACGAACCGCCGGGACGCCACGCCGTCGTCCGTGCGGACGCGGGCGAAGTACACGCCGGCCGGCGCCGAATCGTCGGCCCAGCGCACGCGGTGCGCGCCGGCCGGAAGCACCGCGTCGGTCAACGTCGCCACGCGGCGCCCCGTCACGTCCACGATCTCCAGCTGCACGCGTCCCGTCCGGGAGGTCGTGAACGGGATCTCCGTGACGCGCGACGCCGGATTCGGCCGCGGCGCGGCGAGCGTCGGTGCACCGCCGAACTCGACTCCCGCGAACGGCGCGTCGGTCGCGCCGGCCGAGATCTCGTCGCGGACCCACTGACTCGCCTGGGCGCTGATGAACACGTGCTCCTCGTTCGGGCCGATCGGGAAGTACACCGCGTCCACCGGCGTGAGCGAGAGCAGGTTCGGATCGTTCGCGACGTCGTGGTACAGGCTCGTCACGTTCAGCGCCAGCGACGAGATCGTGGGGACGAAGCAGTGATTCGGGTACAGCGCGATGATGTCGCCGAACGGCGCCGGCACGGCGTCCATCTGCGCCATCGAATCGCGCCAGCCGCCCGGAGCGCCGTCGTACTGGCGCGGCGGGAACACGATCACGTCGAGCGACTGGTCGTTTCCGATGAGGTAGTCGATGCGCCCCTCGAACACCTTCGCCGACGTGTTCAGCGGCGGCAGCGCCCAGACGTTGCCGCGGATGTCCACGAGGAAGCTGTTGTACACGTACTGGATCACCTGCGTGCCGGGCGAGAATCCCTGTTCGGCGTTGGAGGCGGATCCGTTCGCGATCGCCACCTTCCGCGGCAGCGCCGGCCAGTCGCCGACGGCGGCGAGATCCGCGAGGAACTGCGCGCGCGCGGGATCGGGCTCCGGCGTGCCGTCCGGCGGGTCGGTGTGGTGCACGACCAGCATCTGTCGCGCCGCCGGCGTGTCGAGACGCCCCAGCAGGAAAGACGCCTCGCTCGAGAGACCGGAGAAGAACGAGAGCCAGTACTGGATGCCGAGCGGGATGTTCGCGCCGTCGTGCGGCGTGTCGTACGTGAGGAACGTGCGCGTGCGGTGCGGGATCGCCTGCTGCTCCATCCAGGAGAGGGCGTAGCGCCCGACCAGACCGCCCATGCTCGCGCCGATGACGAACACGTCCTGCTGCGGGTCGATCGTGGCGAGGACCTGCTGGATGAGATCCACCGCGACGAACGCGTTGCGCGGGATCGGGTCGGTCGCCTGCGTGAAGTTCAGCACGACGGCGTCGTAGCCGTCGGTGCGGAGGTCCTCCAGCAGGTTCTGCTGATTCAGCAGAACGTAGAGTTCCTCCCAGTACATCGTGTCGTCGAGATCGAATCCCTCGAGCACGATCGCCGGGTTCGTGATCGTGGCATGTCCGGGCGCGAGGTACACGTACCCGTCGCCGGTACCGGTGGCGCCCTGCCAGGACTGCACGCCCGTGACCTGGAGCGTGTCGTCCGGCACGGGGGTGCCGAGCGGCGCGACGTCGAACGTCGAGCGCGCGTGGTCCACGTCGCCGTCCGGCGAGGTCACGCGCCACCGGAACGTGCGGGTGCCCTCGCGCGTCCAGCGCACGGAGATCGGCTCGTCGAAGGAGATCGTCCGCCACCCGCGGCCGTCGTCGAAGTCGATCTCGACGAGCGCGGGGAGCGGCTCGTTGCCGAGCACGAGCTCACGGCGCAGCACGAACGTCGCCTGGCCGCGGTGGGAGTGATCCGCGAGCGCGCCGGCCGCGACGACGCGCTCGCGCGTGGCCGCCGCGGCGCCGGTCGCGAGGAGACGATCGCCCGAGAGCACGAGGTCGCCGCGGGTCAGGGCGTCGGACGCGAGACGCGACGTCGTCGCGCGGATCAACCCGAGGGGCACGACGTCGGTCGCCGCCCGCGCGCGCACCCGGAACGCCGCCGGATCGCCCGTGAGCTCTCCCGGGGCGGCCATGCGGGCGAGGTCGTCGGCCACCTGGCGGAGGAGTCGCGCCGACACGGCCCGCGACGTCGACGAGCCGTCCAGCTCGTCGAGCGGGGCGAGCGGGAGCCCACGATCCTGGAGGCAGGGGAACTCCGCCGCCGGGAGGTCCTGGAGGAGCCGGGCCAACGGCTCGAGCGCGGTGTCCGCGGCACGATTCGGAGCGGGCGGGGCCGCGTCGGCAGGATCGCCCGCGGCCATGACGGAAAGGGCGGCGAGCAGCAACGAGAGGAGCACCACTCCCCCGCGGGCGGGCGAGCGAACGGCGGCGGGGCGAAGCGGAGGGGTCACGGATCTCTCCCGGGTGGGGGTCCCGCCCATTCTCCGGGTTCCGGGCGGGACCGTTCAAGCGTCGGTTCTCGTGTTCGAGAACGGATCTTCGCGGTCATTTCGGTGCGCCCGGAGGCAGATTCCTGGCCGATTCTTGCGCTTCGTGACCCGGGGCGGATCGTTCGACCGTCGTGCTCCTCATCCGGCCGTCCGATCTGCCGATGATAGAAGAGCATTCGTGTCGCGGCCCGAGGGCCGCCGTGTGCCCGTGCGTCGGAGGATGTCTTGCAGCGGGATCGGGATCACGCGATCGAGGTCGTGGGACTGCGCGCTCTTGCGGAGTCGGCGAGTGCCGACACGCGCGAGGAGCGGTGCCGGACCTTCCTGACCGTGCTCGCCGACGAGGACGTCGTCGCGGGCGGTCTGGTGGCGCTGCGCACCGAGAGCGGCGCCCGAATTCTCGCGCTCGTCGATCTGCCGGAGGACTGGGCCGCCGATTGGGCGGCCGCCGAAGGAGAGGAGCTCGACCGTCGCTTCACGCCGTCGCTCGTGCGCGAGGCGCTCGGGCATCGTGACGGCGGGATCTCCACCGACCTCAAGCTCAGCGGCATTCGTGGCGTGTGGACGTTGCCACTCGGCGCCTCGGACTCACCGAACGCAGTGCTCGTGTTCGCGAGTCGCGCCGAGGACGCGTTCCCCGATGACGAGCGCACCGCGCTCGAGAACCTGGTGAAGGTCTTCGCCGGCAGCCTGCCGCTCCGCGGCGAGGAGCCGGCCCCGCCGCCATCGCCGTCCGCGCCGGAGATCGCGCCATCCGACGGGATCCTCGTGCGCGCGCTCGATCAGGCGCCGGATCTCGCCGTCGTGCGCGTGGACCGCAACGGCCGCATCCGGTTCTGGCCGGAGCGCGCGCGCCGTATCCTGGACTGGAGTTCCGCCGAAGCTGTGGGCCGGCCGCTCGGCATGGTGCTGGCCGAACCCGATCGCCCCGGACTCCGCTCGCGTCTCACCGCTCGTCCGGCCGACTCCGCGGAGTGGCTGGTGGAGCTGCTGTCCCGCTCGGGCGATCGCATCCCGTGCGGCGTGCGCGTGCTCGCGCCGCCGGCGTCGCGCGCGTCCGAGGGCGACGAAGACGTCTTCGTGATCCTGCGTGATCGACGCGCGGAGGAGGCCTCCGAACGCTGGCTGCGCTGGTCCCGCGCCCTGCTCTCCGTGCTCGGCACCGGCACGCTCGTTCTCGATCCCGGCGGACGCGTGCGCGAGCTCGGCGCCGGATGGCTGCCGGATTCGCGCCTGCGGCCGCTCGAGTGGCTGGGACGCCACATGGCGGATCTGTTCGAGAGCGATCGACGCGAGGTGCTCGCGGCGCTCCGGACGACCGCGCGCGAGGAGGAGTGGACCGGGAATCTCGTGCTGGACGGCGCCCCGATCCGGGTGGTCCTGCGCGCCGTGCGCGACGACGACGACAACCTCGAGGCGATCGTGGGGGCGCGTCTCCCGGACAGCGTCTCCGAGGCTCGCGAGCTGTTCCGGGAGATCCCCGTCGGCATGCTGATCGTGGATCCGAACTTCCGGGTGCTCGAGACGAATCCCGAGCTCGCGGCGGTGGTGGGTGATTCCGCCCTGCCCGCCGAGCCGGTGGGCCTCGACGTGCGCTCGCTCTCGATCTTCCAGACCCGGGCCGCCCAGACCGCACTCGACAGCCTGCCGGAGCAGGGCTCCTTCGACCTCCCCGAGGTGCACCTGAACGGTGCGTCCGGCGAGTCGCTGGTGGTGCAGCTCCGCGCGAAGGAGCTCACCGACGATCACGGCCAGCGCACCGGCTACTTGCTGATGCTGCTCGGTCGCGGGGGCCGCACGCACGTGGAGCGCCAGCTGCTCCGCGCCCAGAAGATGGAGTCGATCGGCAACTTCGCGAGCGGCCTCGCGCACGATTTCGGGAATTTCGTTTCCGTGATTCTCGGCAAGGCCGGCGTGCTCCGCGTGAAGCTGCCGGACGATCCGCACATCACCGGCGACCTCGACGACATCGAGACGGCGGCGAAGCGCGCGCAGCACCTGTCGCAGGAGCTGATGAAGTTCGCGCGCGGTGGCCGCAACAAGGTGACGCCGATGTCCATCAACAAGATGGTCAGCGAGGTCGGCGCGCTCATCCGCACGAGCGTGGGTCAGAGGATCTCCGTGGACTTCCGCCTCGACGACCACGTCCCCGAGATCCAGGGCGACGAGGTCGAGCTGCAGCAGATGCTCCTGAATCTCTGCCTGAACGCGCGCGACGCCATGCCGAACGGAGGCCATCTGCGGATCGAGACCCGCCCGCTCAGCGAGGATCAGGCGGCGCGGCTCGGCAACGTGGATCGCGCGCGTGGCGGCTGCTGTCTGTCCGTGCGCGACGACGGGACCGGCATGCCGCCCGAGGTACTCGAGCGGATCTTCGAGCCGTTCTTCACCACGAAGGACGAGTCGAACAAGGGCACCGGCCTCGGTCTCGCGATGGTGTACGGAATCGTGCGCCGGCACGGCGGCACGATCGACGTCCAGAGCCGTCCGAACGTGGGCACGACGTTCGAGATCCTGCTGCCCGCGGCCGTGGCGCCCGCCGACCACCGCGACGGTCTCAAGATCCTGGTGGTGGACGACGAGCCCGCCTTCCGCGAGATGATCCAGATCATCCTCGAGGAAGACGGCCACTCGGTGAAGCTCGCCGCGAACGGCATCGAGGCGCTGAAGGCGCTGCGTCACGAGACGAAGTCGCTCACCCTCGTGATTCTCGACCTCCGCATGCCCGGCATCGACGGCCTCGGCGTGCTGGACGAGCTCCAGCAGCTCGCCCCCGATCTCCCGGTGCTCGTGACGACGGGGTACGCGTCGGCCGAGGAGAAGGAAGAGGCGCTCGCCCGCGGCGCCGATCGCCTGCTCGAGAAGCCGTACCGCGTGGCGGATCTCCGGACCGCGGTGGCGGAAGTGCTCGCATCGCGCGCGGCCGGCGCGTCGAGCGACGGAAGCGTTCCCGCCTAGTCTCACCTGAAGTAAGCTCACGAACTCCTCGTCTCCGGAGTCGAGTCGTGAAGCGCTTCGCCTGGTGCCTCCTCGTCCTTCCGCTCGCCGCGTGCGATCGCGCGCCGGAGCCGGACGCGGTGCTCCTGATCACGATCGACACGTGCCGCGCCGATCGCATCGGAGCGTACGCGCCGGGCTGGAGCGGCACTCCCGTCGTCGACGCGCTCGCGGCCCGCGGCGCGCTGTTCGAGCGGGCCGAGGCGCCCGTGCCGCTCACCTTGCCGTCGCACGCCACGATCCTGACCGGCCTGTACCCGGACCGACATGGCCTGCGCGACAACGGGGTCGGGCGCCTCGCGGACGAGGCGCGCACCTTGGCCGAGGTCTACGCCGACGCGGGCTGGGACACCGGCGCGTTCCTCGCGGCCGTGCCGCTCGAGGCGCGGTACGGCACGGACCAGGGCTTCGCGACCTACGACGACGACTTTCTCCGCGGGCCGGCGGAAGGCAACATCCTCGGACGTCTCCTGCAGGATCAGCGCAAGGCCGAGGAGATCACGACGCTCGCCGTGCCGTGGCTCACGCGCGCCGCCGCGGCGGACCGGCCGTTCTTTCTGTGGGTCCACTTCTTCGATCCGCATTCCCCGATCGATCCGCCGGCCCATCTCGCGGCGCGCTACCCGGATGATCTCTACGGGGCGGAGGTGGCGGCGGTGGACGAGGCGATCGGTCGACTGGTCGCGGCGCTCGGAGATCGCGTGGACCGCACGCTCGTGGTGGTCACGGCGGATCACGGCGAATCGCTGGAAGAGCACGGCGAGTCCTCGCACGGCTGGTTCGTGTACGAGTCCACGTTGCACGTGCCGTGGGTGATCGCGGGTCCGGGCGTGCCGGCCGGAGCGCGCGTGAGCGAGCCCGTGTCGCTCGTGCAGACGTTTCCCACGCTCCTGGAGCTGACGGGCTTCGAGGCGCCCGTCGGCCTGGACGGCGCGTCGGCGGCGCCGCTGTTGAACGGCCGCATGACCGCGCGCCGGACGCCGATCTACGCGGAGACGCTGTTTCCGCGTTTGAACTTCGGCTGGTCCGGTTCGCGCGCGTGGCGCGACGGGCGCTGGAAGCTGATCGAGGCGCCCGTGCCGGAGCTCTACGATCTCGAGACGGATCCCGGCGAGTCCCGCAATCTCGCGGTCGAGCAGCCGGACCGCGTGGAATCGCTGCGCGCGGACCTGCATGCGTTCCTGGCGCGCGGCGGGGGACTCGGCTCGGAGTCGATGGCGGTGGACGAGGAGACGCGACGTCGACTCGACGCGCTCGGCTACGTGGGCGGCGCGGGACTCGCGCCCGAGGACTCGCTGTGGGACTTCACGGCGCTCGATCCGAAGGACACGATCCGGCGTTACCGTGATCTGCAGCAGCTCCCGCAGGTCATCCTCGGAGGGTCGCGCGAGGAGGAGCGCGCGTTCGTCGACCGACTGCTGGCCGGCGACCCGGACAACGTCTCGATCCTGTCGCGGGTCGCGCAGCTCCGGCGCAAGGCCGGCGACGTGGAGGGCGCGCGCGACGCCGCGGCCCGTCTCGCGCGCATTCGACCGGAGGATCCCGGATTCGCCCACGACCATGCGCTCGCGCTGGAGGAGGCCGGCGACGTCGCCGCGGCGATCCGCGAGCTTGCGCGGACGATCGCGCTCGACTCCACGCGGGCGGCGGCGTACGTGGATCGCGCGCGTCTCCAGCGGCGGGCCGGAGCGGATCGCGAGGCGATCGCGACTCTCGAGTCCGGAGTTCGCGCCACGAAGGACGACCCGGACCTCCTGAACAACCTCGCGTGGATCCTCGCGGACGAGAACCTGGATGCGCGCCGCGCGCTCGATCTGGCGTCGCGGGCGCGGGCGAAGGCGCCGGACGATCCCGTGGTGCTGGACACGTTCGGGTGGGCGGCGATCCGGGCCGGCCGCGCCGCCGACGCCGTGGACCCGCTGCGGCGCGCCCTGGCCGCCACCGGCGACGCGGAGGTTCGCGCGCACCTCGGGGTGGCGCTGGCCGAGGCCGGAAACGTCGAGGAGGGGCGCTCGCTCGTGCGGGCCGCCGTGGGCGAGCGGGCGGAGCTGGCCCGCATCCCGGAAGTCGCGCGCTGGATGCGCTGAAGCAGGGCCGATCGGGCGCAACCGGGGCCGACGCCGTCGGGGCGTCCCTTCGCCGAGGGGGCTCGGGCCGGGACTTGTCCGCGAACTCCCGCGGGGTACCGTGACTCACCGCCCCCGAGGAGCGAAGGTTTGGACGTCGTCTTCCTGTCGCGACTCCAGTTCGCGCTCACGATCATGTTTCACTACCTGTTCCCGCCGCTCACGATCGGGATGGGGATCGTTCTCGCGTACCTGGACTTCAAGTCGTGGCGGACGCGGGATCCGCTCTACGAATCGGCGGCCCGCTTCTGGACGGGCATCTTCGCGCTGAACTTCGCGCTCGGCGTGGCGACCGGTATCGTGATGGAGTTCGAGTTCGGCACGAACTGGGCCGCGTACTCGCGCTTCGTGGGCGACGTGTTCGGCTCCGCGCTCGCGGCGGAAGGCATCTTCGCGTTCTTCCTCGAATCCGGATTCCTCGCCGTGCTGGTCTTCGGCTGGGATCGCGTCTCGCCCGGCATGCATTTCTTCTCCACGTGCATGGTCGCGATCGGCTCGATCTTCTCGAGCTTCTGGATCGTGATCGCGAACAGCTGGCAGCAGACACCGGCCGGGCACCACATCGTGCCGATCCTGCGCGACGGCGCGCCGTGGGTCGTGGCGGGCGAGGTGATGCGTCGCGCGGAGATCACGGATTTCTGGGCGATGGTGGGGAACCCGTCCACCGTGCATCGCCTCACGCACGTGCTGCTCGGTTGCTTCGTAATGGGTGCCTTCTTCGTGATGAGCATCTCCGCGTGGTACCTGCTGCGGCGCCGGCACGAGGAGTTCGCGAAGCGATCGTTCCGCGGCGCCCTCGTGCTCGCCACCGTCGCGTCGTGGGCGCTGCTGTTCTCGGGGCACTTCCAGGCGCGCAACGTCTACGAGACCCAGCCCGCGAAGCTCGCCGCGTTCGAGGGGCACTTCGAAACGGGGCGGGGCGATCTCGGGCTGTTCGGGATCCCGCACGAGGACCGCGTGGACCACGAGATCTCGATCCCCGGAGGGCTGTCGTTCCTGCTGTTCGACGATCTGACGACGGAGGTCGTCGGGCTCGACAAGTTCCGTCCGGTTGATCGGCCGCCGATCGCGATCCCCTACGTGACGTATCACACGATGATCGCGATCGGGACCTTCTTCATCGCGCTCACGTCGCTCGCGACGTTCCTGCACTGGCGCGGACGGCTGTTCGAGCAGCGCTGGCTGCTCGTGGTGTTCGTGCTCGCGGTGATCCCGGCCGTCGTCGCGAACCAGGCCGGCTGGATCGCGGCCGAGGTGGGGCGGCAGCCGTGGATCGTGCATCCGCCCGTGGCGTGGACCGACTCCGGGCAGCTCGTGACCGGCCCGGACGGTCGGGTGGTCTACGACGAGTCCCTCGGCCTGCGCACGACGGAGGCCGTGAGTCAGGCGATCACGAGCGAGCAGGTGCTCGCCTCCCTGATCCTGTTCGGGGTGATCTACGTGCTGCTCGGCGTGCTGTGGCTGTTCCTCCTGGATCGCAAGATCAAGCACGGCCCGGACGCTCCCGGCGAGCTCGCCGGCGGGGGACGGGACGTGGCGGGCGGCGGGAGCTTCCTGGACACCGCGGAGGCCCGGCCGGGGCGCGGCGGCGGCATGGTCGACCGGGGCGAGGACGGCCCGACGCCGGCCGGCGCGGCCGGGGGCGGAGGAGGCGGCACGTGAGCTTCGAGACCCTGGCCCTGACCTGGGGCGCGCTCCTCGGGGTGCTCCTCGCGGGGTACGCGATCCTCGACGGATTCGACCTCGGCGTGGGCATCCTGCATCCGTTCGTGCCGCGCGACGACCGCGAGAAGCGAATCTCGCTGAACTCCATCGGCCCTCTCTGGGACGGCAACGAGGTCTGGCTCGTGACGTTCGGCGGCGCGCTGTTCGCGGCGTTCCCGGAGGCGTACGCGTCGGCGTTCTCGGGATTCTATCTCGCGTTCGTGGCGCTTCTGTTCGCGCTCATCTTCCGCGCCGTGTCGCTCGAGTTCCGCAGCAAGGTGGCGGCGCCCGCGTGGCGTGCGGGATGGGACGCCGGCTTCTTCGCGAGCTCGTTCCTCGCGTCGCTGCTGTTCGGCGTGGCGGTCGGCAACGTCATGCGCGGCCTGCCGCTGAGCGCCCGCGGCGACTACGTGGGCGGCACGCTGGACCTGCTGCACCCGTACGCGCTGCTGACCGGCGCGTTCGTCGTGTCGCTGTTCGCGCTGCACGGCGGCATCTTCCTGATGCTCAAGACCACGGGAGAGCTCCGCGCCCGGGCGCGACGGGCCGTGTGGCGCGCGTACGCCGCGTTCGTGGTGCTGTACGCCGCGGTCTCGATCGCCACGTGGATCTCGGTCCCGGAAGCGGTGGCGAACTTCGCCCACGCGCGGTGGCTCTGGGTCGTGCCGGTCCTCAACCTGGCCGCGGTGATCAACGTGGCGCGGGCGGTGCGCCGCGGTCGGGGCGGAGAGGCGTTCGTGAGCTCTGCCCTCGCGATCGTGGCCCTGGTGGCCCTGTTCGCGGCGGCGATGTTCCCGAACCTGCTGCGCAGCGATCCGCTCCCCGAGCACAGCCTCACGCTGTTCAACGCCGCGTCCTCGGCGCGCACGCTGGAGATCATGCTCCTGATCGCCGCCCTCGGGCTCCCGTTCGTGCTGACCTACACCGTGATCATCTACCGCACGTACCGCGGACCGGTCGAGCTCGGCGACCACTCGTACTAGATTGTGGTTCGAAGTCTGTGCTTCTTGCGCAATCGATGGATGCCATCCGTATGGTTCGCAGATCAAGGCGGCGTTCCCGGACGCCGAAACGGAGGGTGGCGAAGTGAGTGCTCGCTTCACGATCTGGTCGGCCCTGGCGGTTCTCGCGATCCCCGCGATCACGTTCCTGATCACCGGGCTCGCGGCCGGCATGGGCGTGCCAGGAACGATCGCCGCCTTCGCGGAGCAGTGTTCCCAGCACCGCCAGAACCCTCTCGTCGTCGGGTTGCTCGGCGCGGCGCCGCTGATCCTGCTGTGGATCGCGGTGCGGGTCGTGCGACGAAATCCCGCGATCTCGCCCTCGGCCGCAGCGTGGGGCGGACTCGTCCCGATCGTCGTCGTGCTCGCGTGGGCGAGCTTCCAGTTCTGGCCGAAGTTCCTTCCGAGCCGCGTGTACCCCGGCTTCCCGCACGGGCTCGAGTTCGTCCTCGGGCCGCTCGTGTTCGCGCCGATCGGTATGGTGCTGGGTCTCGTAGTCGCGACGGTCGCCACCCGCCGGTCGGCCCCTTGAGCGCGCGCCTGCTCGCGAGGAGGGCGAGTCGTTTCTCGCTCGGGCTCGTGTTGGCCGGGTTCCTCGCGACGTCGCCTGCCGACGCCTGCCGGTGCATTCCCCGGCCCCTCGCCGACTACTTCCACGACGCGGACGAGGTCGTGATCGCGCGACTCGTCGACGTCCGCCCGGTCAGCCCCGAGGAAGGCGACGTCTTGGATCTGTCGCTGGACTTCGAGCTCGTGGAGGCGCCGTATCGAACCTGGATTGCCCGGAAGGAACCGCTGCGACGCGGAGAGCGAGTGACCTATGTGACGTCTTCCTCCAGCGCGTCGTGCGGGCTGGAAACGGGACTCGGGACGACCTACGTGCTCTTCGCGCGCGCGCAGGACCTCGTCGCGGGGCCGCTCGGCGTGTACTCGTGCGACGGCTCCCGCCCCGCGTTCGTGTCGGATGCCGGGAGCTCCCAGGATTTCGTCGACGTTCCGGCGCGTTTCGTGGTCTCCCGGCTCGAGAGCGAACAGGCGCTCGACGTCCTCCGGCAAGTCGCCGCCCGCGAGCCGCGGCCCGACGATCCCACGAGCGAGACCTTCCTGGGCCTGCTCGACCTGAAAGCCCTCGCCCACGGCGGCGTGGTGGTCGTGCGGGCCGCGCCGGATGCGGCCGCCGAGGAGATCGCCCGGATCGACTCCCACGATGGGCTCGTGACGCGCGAGGTCGACTACGAAGTGCCCGCCGCCGTCGTCACGGCGCGGACGAACGGCTGGTTCCGGATCCGTCTCGCGTCCGGGGATCTCGGCTGGGTGGCGCCTCCGGAGGCCGGCACCTGGTTCCCGTACGACGAGCTGCTGCCCCGTCGCCTCGCTTACCTGAATCGCCACTGGGACGGATTCGTGTGGCCGGATCCCGGCGCCGGCCTGCCGGCCCGCAGCCCGCGCCACGGATCGACGGACCGGGCCGAGTACGCGATCGACGTCCACGAGGCGACCCGCCTCGCCGGTTCGCTCTGGTTCCGGATCGACGTGCTGTCCGAGAACCCGTGCGAGGGCGGCGACCCGCGGCCGGAACTCTCCGGATGGGTGCCCGCCTACGGCGCGGACGGCGAGCCGGCCGTCTGGTACTGGTCCCGCGGCTGCTGAAGTCCCGCTACGCCAAGACGTCCTTTGCCCGCGCCATGTGCGCCGCAACGTCGACGCCGTGCGGGCACGCACGGTTCGCGGCCGAGAAGTCCACGCCCTCGAGCCGACGCGCCTCGGCCGGGAGCTGGGCGAACAGCGTCCGTGCCTTCTCCCGCTCGCCGTAGACGTCGTGGTACATGAGGCAACGCATCGTGGCGCCGATCTTGACCGGCGCGGCCACGGCCGAGCCGCACAGGTGATCGCAGCCGTCGCACGCGTGCGAGCGCGTGGCCGCCGCGTACTTCTCGAGCGACTCCCAGTCCGCGGCGCCGAGCTCCGTCTTGTCGACCGCGGCGGCGATGTTCTGCTTCAGCTTGTCGAACGTGTCCATGTGCGAGACCGCCGCGCTGATGCGATCGTCGGCCCACACGGCCTTGAGCACGGCCTGGTGCTTGTTCCACTTGCCGGTCTGCTCGAACTTCTTCCAGGCGTCCTCGAAGGAGGCCTCGGAACCCTGCGTCTTCATCGCGATCAGGCCGACGTTCGCCTTGACGCACGCGTCCATCGCGCGGTTCAGCTCGTCGTTGCCGTACTGGCGGAAGTTGTACCGGAACATCACGGTCTCGACCCACGGGGTCTCCGCCGCCTTGTGCAGCAGCTCCACCACGTTGCCGTCGTGGCAGGAGAAGCCGAAGTGGCGCATCTTGCCCTCGGACTTGAGCCGCTCGACGACGACCTTCAGGTCGTCGTTGACGTAGTCCGCGTCCTTCAGGGCGTGCAGGAAGTACATGTCCACCCAGTCGGTCTGGAGCTGCTCGAGCGACGTGTTCAGTGTCTCCTCGAAGCCCTTCGGGTCGTGCTGGTCGCTCTTGCTCGTGATCCACAGGTCCTTGCGGTTCTCGGCGCGCGAGTGATAGGACGCCACCGCGCTCTCGCACGTGCCGCCGCCGTAGCAGTCGGCCGCGTCGATGTAGTTCGCGCCGAACCGGAACGCCTCCGCGAGCTTCGGGTCGAAGCGCGGATCGAGCTTCACGGCGCCGCCCACGAGCAGGATCGGTACGGAGGCACCGGTCTTCCCGAGCGTGCGACGCGGCACCTGCGGCAACACGTCATCCGGCGTCGCGGCCTTCTTGTCTGCGTCCTCGGCGCGCACGCCGGCGGCCGCCGCGAGCGAGCCGATCGTTCCCGCCGCGCCGAGCTTCAGGAGCGTCCTGCGATCCAGTCTCTTGTCCATGTCGGGCTCTCCCGGGTCAGGCCGGCTCGGCCGGCGGTTGGTTCTTGTTGAGGAGGAGCGATCGCTCCTCGGAACGGGTCTCGCCGATCGCCGTCACGTAGACGGCCGCGCTGTCGATCACGGGGCATTCGTGCTCGCAGATGCCGCAGCCGATGCACAGCTCCGGTCGCATGTACGGGCGGTTCAGCACCACCTTCGTGCCGTCCCAGCGGGTGATCTCCTCGTCGTACGTTCCGATCGCCTTGGGGCTGACCGGGCAGACCTCCTCGCACACGACGCACGGGGTCTCCATGGCCCAGGGGAGGCATCGCCCGCGATCGAAGAACGCGGTGCCGACCTTGATCGGCCCGGCCGTGACCCGGCCGCCCGCGTTTGCGCCCCCGGTTTTCGGGCCGCCCGCGCTCGCGCCCGGCGACGTCTCGGGCTCGCCAGGCTCCGCTCCGGTCGCGTCCCCGGGGTCGGCGACACCGAGCTTCGTCGCGAGCGAGATCTTCTGGATCGCTCCGGTGGGGCAGACCTCGCTGCACAGCGTGCAGTTGTACTGGCAGAAGCCGATCGAGAAATCCATCACGGGCGTCCACAGTCCCTCGAGACCGCCCTGCGCGAGGCTCGAGGGCTGCAGCACGTTCGTGGGGCACACGTTGATGCACTGATCGCACTTGATGCAGCGCTCGAGGAACTCCGATTCCTCCACGGAGCCCGGCGGGCGGATCGCCTTCTCGTGGAAGCCCCGCTTGTTCACGGCGGCGGAGAGGCGCAGGAACGGATACGCGAGCACGCCGGCCACGCCCGTCAGCACCCAGCGACGTCGCGGAAGACCCGGGCCCTTGAGCTCGGTGTCGTGCACCTTGGAGATGACCGGGCGACCGAAGATCGTGGCCGTGCCTTCCTTGATGCGGCCGAGGATCCGATCCTTCTCGCCCACGATGCGGTCCTTCCAGGACGGCGGCGACAGCCGGAACGAGAGCGCGCCCTCCGGACAGTCGTCGATGCAGTTGAAGCACACGAAGCACTCGCTCTTGCGGAGCGCCGCCTGCGGATCCGCCGCACCCTCGCAGTGCTTGAGGCAGAGATCGCAATCCGTGCACTTCGTGAGATCGCGATCGATCCGCCACAGCGAGAACCGCGAGATCATGCCGAGGAAGGCGCCGAGCGGGCAGAGCACGCGGCAGAAGAACCTCGGGATCACGAGGTTCATGCCCACGAGGCCGAGGATCACCACGCCCACGAACCAGGCGCCCGCGAAGATCCGCTGTTCCGGGGAGCCCGGCGCGCTGGACAGGAACGAAACCGGCGTGGAGATGCCGGCGCGCGAGATCGCGTCGCCGAGGACCGAAGCGGTCAGGTCGGCCGCCGGCATCACGGTCACGGTGAACGTCCGCACGAGCAGGCAGATCGGATCGATGAGTCCGATCTGCAGCGAGCCGAACGCCGCCAGGATCAGGAACATGCCGAGGATCACGTACTTCAGCCGGAAGAAGCTCCGGTAGCGGTTCGCGTGGATGTTGTCCTTGTTCTTGCGGATGTTGAAGATCCACCCGATGAACTGGTGGAGCGTGCCGTACGGACACATCCAGTTGCAGAACACGCGACCGAGCAGGAGCGTGGGCACGAGGACGAACATCGCGCGCCACAGGTTCCGGTAGATCGTCTGCGTGGAGAGCGCCGTGGCGAACGACACGAGCGGGTCGACTTCCAGGAACAGCGAGACGGGGTAGCCGCCGAGCCGGCTGAACCAGGTGACCCACAGCAGGAACACGAACAGCGAGAAGAAGAACGCCTGCGACACGATGCGGACCGTGGTGATCCGGAACACGCGCAGGTACCAGGGCGAGCCGTCCTTGTTCGGCCGGAGCGTTTCCCGGAGGAGGGGAAACGCCGGGTGGCTGCCCTTGCTGCCCGTCATCCGACTTGCACCTCGCGGCGCCCGAGCGAGCTCCAGTCGGGTTGGCCGAGTCCCTTCTCGGCCGCCATCGCGAGGTAGCGCGGCTTGTCCTGACCCTTGCGTTCGAGCAGATCGTCCCAGCCGAAGGAGTCGGCGGCGAGCGTGTCGGTCGAGGCCACGATCGTCTGGCCGGCGCGGACGTCACCGAGCGAGCCGCCGGTGGGACCGCTGCGGAACAGCACGCGGGTCGCGTCGAGCAGCACGAACGTCGGGCGCATCATGAGGGCCAGGTCCGTGATGATGCCGTGGATGTCCTGGTGGAACTGGTTGCGACGGCCGCCGAGCAGCCCGTACCAGTTCTTCGTGGTCATGGACGCGTGGCACAGGTTGTGGTCCTTGACCGGCGCCACGCCGATCACCTTGGTGGCCCCTCGGAACGGCGCCCAGAAGAACGGCCACTCCGAGATCCATTTCGCGCCCGGCACGTGCAGCGTTTCGAAGTCGGCGGCCGTCGGCAGGTACACGCGGGCGCCGGCGTCGATCGCGGCCTGGCGGATACCGGTCCGGACGAAGCAGCTCTCCGGCGCCTCGATCGGATTGTCGGCCACGCGGATCTCGGCCGGGTGCGCCTCGCGCACCACGCGGATCAGCGCGGCGAGCACCGCGGGATTCGTGGTGGCGCCGAGGATGGCCGCGCGCTCGAAGGCGACGTTCGGCTTGATCAGCACCACGTCGCCGCGCGACACGAAGCGCGTGATGCCGCCCACGAGATCGATCGCGCCGCGCACCATCGCTTCCACGTCGTCGCCGCGCGCGATGCCGAGCGTGGGCAGCGTGGACGAGGGCTCGACCGCGAAGCCGCCTTCCGGCAGCCGGAGCAGTTCCTTCTTCGGCTTGCCGCGCTCGCCGTCCGGGTCCTTGAGCGAGCCCGGCCAGTGCGGCGGGGCGAGCGCCGCCCAGCCGGAGCCGGCGGCGAGGAGGGAGACCGCGCCCGCGCGTCGCAGGAACTCGCGCCGCGGCACACGCGCGGAGTCCGGCGCGCCCGCCGACGTTTCATTCGCACGCGCCGACGGCGCCGGGCGGTCTTTCGGGTCGCTCATCGGTCGGCTCCGTTCGCGAGCGATTTCACCGCGGTCTCGAGACGGGCGAGGTGGGCCTTCGCGGCCTCGAGATCGGGGGCGTCCTTGACCCCGATCGTCCAGCCGTCGACCGCCTTCGCTCCCGCGAGCGTGTGCAGGTACCGGTCCGACGTCCACTCTACCGCTTCTGCGGTGCCCGCCGCCTCCCCGTATTCGCGAAACCCGTCCCGGAACTGCTGCGCGAGCCGGGCGGCCGCGTCGCCGGACTCCACCGCGAAGATCTCGGAATCGTCGGAAAGCCGCGTGGAATAGACCTCCTGCGCGAATCCGAACGAGAATGCGTTCTCCGCCGTGTACGCCACGTCGCCGGCCGCGACCCCCAGGCCTTCGGTAAAGAGTGCGTAAGGCCGCGGCAGGTCCGTTTCCGGGCCGGCCGATTCGGCCCCGGCGCCGAACGCGTCGCGCACCCGTTCGAGCTGCGCGCGCACCTCCGGCGACTCCTCCGAGCCGATCGCGCGCAGGTACAGCGGCCCCCGCGTGCACAGCAACGCGTTGCGATCGAGGTGCCCGAGTCCGCCCGGGAACGGCTCCGCCACGATGCCCTCCGGGCGTTCGCCGGCGTACGCGCCGAGCGCGTTCTCCTTCGTCCCGAGGTCGTACAGCTCGAGGTCGACCGTGGTCGCGGGATCGTCTTCGCGCGCGATCGACACGAACCACAGCTGACGGAATCCGAACGTCTTGTAGTAGTCCTCGCGCCCGTCGATCTTCACGTACAGGTTGTCCCAGCCGAACGTGGAGACGGGTCCCTCGCGCCAGCCTTCCCCGGCGAGGTCCTCCGGCAGCGGACCCCGGTCGGCGGACGCGGTCGTGCCGCCGCCGCCGGCCGCGCCGGGCGACGTCGCATCGGGTGCGCCGAGCAGCGCCTCGCCGGACTGGAACAGCTCCGGGTCCGGGTTCCGTCCGCGCCACGCGATCCAGCTCGCGATTCCCGCGAGGATCGCCACGATGCCGATCCCGAGTCGGAACTCGGTACGCGAGTAGACGGGGCGGTGGTGGCGTCGTCCGTCTTTGACGAACACCTGATCGTCGCGCGGCTTCGCCATCGCTAGTTCACTGGCGAGAACACGAGGAGGTACTGCTCGGGCAGGAAGTCCGGGCGCGCGACGACCTCGTAGCCGGCCTCCTTCATCTCCTCCTCCACGACCTTCGAGTCGAGCTTGTGGGGCGGGCCCTTCTTCGACTCGAGCGTGTAGTCCACCACGGCCACGCGTCCCCCCGGACGGAGGTCCGCCTTCAGACGACGGAAGTATTCCACGCGATCGTCGAGGTGGTGGATCGTGTTGCACAGGAACACGAGGTCGACCGGACGCGGCAGGTGCGGGCCGTCGGTGCCGGCGAGCACGCTCACGAGGTTCGGCAGGTTCTCCGCGTGCGCGCGATCATTCAGGTAGCGCACCATGTCCGGCTCGATGTCGGCGCCGTACACCATGCCCTGCGGCGCCGCCTGCGCGAAGCGCACCGGGAAGTAGCCGGTGGCCGAGCCGATGTCCGCGATCAGCAGATCCGGTCGCGTCACGAGCGCCTTCACGACTTCCTCGGGATGCTGCCACTCGTCTCGCGACGGATCCTCGAAGCGCGCGGCCCACGCCGCGGCGTCCTCGAACCGATGACGCATCGTGGCGTCGTGGTTCCCGCCGTGATCGGGATGGCCCGGCCCGCCGGTCTCGTGTGCATCGTGGCCGCCGTGTGCCCCGGCGTGCTGCGCCCGTGCCGCCGGGGAAAGAGCGAGCATCGCGAGACCGACCGCGACCGGGAGAGCGGAACCCGCGAGGCGGGGACGGCGGGCGGACGGCGGGCGCATGGATTCCTCCGGAAACAGGTTCGGTCAGAAACTCCCCCGGAAACATAGCGCGGGGTGTCCGGCCCCGCAAACGGCTCCTGAGGCCCGTTTCGGGCCCGTTTCGCATGACGGGAATCCCGTATCGGAACGGGGGGCCCTCCGGGGGTATCCCGGAAGGGGGCGAACCCGCCCATCACCTCGCGGGGGTCGAGATTTTCGGTCCCGGATCGAAGGGAGAGGTGACCATGACCAGACGGATCCTGGGCCCGGGCGCCCTGCTGACGCTCGGTCTCGCGCTCACCGGATGCCAGAGCTTCGACGTGAAGTACGAGGAGATGCCGCTACAGGACGTGTTGAGGCAGGGCATCCCCGACGCGACGCATCACTACCGGATCGATCGGCCGCGCGTCGCCGCGGCGCGACGCAACACGGCGCTCATCCGCGACGGCTCGCTGTTCCTCATCGCGGTCGGGCCCGGCCTGCGCAGCGCCGTCAACACCTACGACGGCCCGAACGTGGACTGGGGCGTGCGACTCGTGAAGGAGCCGCGCACGCACCTCATCGTGGACCGCGTGTTCACTCCGGACGGAGAGGTCGATCTGTTCGAGGGGATCGACCGCTTCCGGTTCGACTTCCCGGACTTCGTGAACGGCACCGAGATTCCCGTCGACTCCTTCCCGATCGAGGACCCGGCCCAGCTCGCCGAAGGGGGTCCGAAGTTCGTCTTCTTCTCCGACCTCGTGGTCCGGAAGGCGGAAGCGCCGGAGACCCTCGCGGCCGCGGTGCCGGGCGCGTTCGAGGGCCGTCAGCCGAAGCTGCGCTTCTTCCTGGGGGAGTCCGGCGAGAGCTTCCTGGTCTCGAACGCGGACGTCTCCACGCTGCTGCTGCTGGACTGGATGGCGACCGAGCCGCGCAAGTTCAAGGGCGGCGTGAAGCTCGAACAGGTGCTGGAACCGGCCGACCGCCGCGCGACGGGCGTGATCGGCACGGTGGATGTACGCTGGATCGACATCGGCGGGTTGTTCTACAGGGCTCGAACGAACGTCACGGAATAGGCCACGGAGCAGGAGGAGAGCATGCGCACGAAGGGAATGATCGCGCTGGTGGGATTGCTGCTGTTCGGGATTCCCGGTTCGACGCGAGCGAGCGAGGACATCCGCGCATCCCTCGCGAACACGTACGAACAGCTCGCGAACGCGATCCTGGCGATCAAGGAAACGGAGAGCGCGCTGGTGGGCACGATGTTGATGTTCCACTACGAGAGCGCGGAGCACGAGCTCCAGCTCGCGATGTCGGGCGACGCCGCCGCGAAGAAGGCGCACCTGGAGGCGGCCGCGGCGGAGATCACGTACCTCGCGAACGAGGGCGACAAGGCGGTGCAGGCCGTGGTGCAGCGCATGCTGAAGGCCGGGCACCATCACCACACGGACGGAATGACGCGCGAGGACTACATGTTCGTGGACAGCGTGGAGAAGCAGACGCTGCTCGCGCTGGCCGGGAAGATCGCGCGCATGGACGGCTCGAACACGAGTGAGGTGCAAGGCGCGATGGACGAGCTCACGCGGCTCTACCAGAGCGCGGTCGAGCCGGACTAGTGCGGACTCGCTTTCTCGCGGCGACGCTCGTTCTCGGGCTCGCCGCGTTCCCCGCCGCGCGCGGGGGAGCCGAGGAGTTCCGCTTCGTGGACGTGTCCGCGCAGGCGGGACTCACCGCTCCCACGTGGGGCGGCGGCCCCGCGAAGGACCACATCCTGGAGTCGGTGGGTACGGGCGTCGCCGTCGTGGACCTCGACGGCGACGGCCTCCTGGACCTCTACGTGGTGAACGCCTGGCGCCTCACCGAGTCGCCGTCTGCGATCGCGGAGCGGGGCCGGAATCGCCTGTACCGGAACCTCGGGGACTGGCGGTTCGAGGAGGTGCCCGACGCGGGGGGCGCCGCGGACACGTCGTGGGGGTGCGGCGTGTGCGCGGGCGACTGGGACGGCGACGGGCTCGTGGATCTGTACGTCTCGAACTTCGGGCCGAACCGGCTCTACCGAAACCTCGGCGGGATGCGATTCGAGGACGTGAGCGAGTCCGCGGGCGTGACGGACGCCGGCTGGGGGGCCGGGTGCGCGTTCCTGGATGGTGACGGCGACGGCGACCTCGACCTCTACGTGGCGAACTACCTCGACTGCACGGTGGAGGAAGTGCTCGGGGCACGGCGCACGAATCGCTGGCGCGAGCGACTCGACGTGATGGCCGGCCCGTTCGGCATGCGCGGCGGCCGCGACGTCTACTACCGCAACGACGGCTCGCACTTCACGGACGCGACGGTGGCGGCCGGCCTCGAGGACGTGGCGGAGGCGTACGGACTCGGCGTGCTCGTGTCCGACCTCGACGACGACGGCGATCCCGATCTCTACGTGGCGAACGACTCGAACGCGAACTACCTGTACTCGAATCGCGGCGGCGGCGAGTTCGTGGAGACCGGCGCGTGGTCCGGCGCCGGATTCAGCGGCGAGGGCGTTGCACAGGCGGGCATGGGGGTGGATGCCGGCGATTTCGACGGGGATCTGCGGTTCGACCTCGTGGTCACGAACTTCGCGCGGGACCACTGCACGCTCTACCACAACGAGGGCGACGGCTTCTTCGAGGACGTGAGCGGGCCGTGGGGACTGAAGGAGCCCACGAACGCGCTGCTCTCGTGGGGCTGCGCGTTCTTCGACGCGGATCTCGACGCGGATCCGGATCTCCTGATCGTGAGCGGCCACATCTATCCCCAGGTCGCGGAGGAGCCGGAGCTCGACGAGTCCTACGCACAGCCGCTGCTGCTGCTGCGCAACGACGGCGACCGGTTCGCGGACGTGTCCGCGGCGGCGGGGTCGGGTCTGGGCGAGTTTCCGAGCCGCGGACTGGCGCTCGGGGATCTCGATGGGGACGGGGACGTCGACGCCGTGGTGAGCGGCATGGACGTGCCGCCGCGGCTCCTCCGCAACGACTCGGAGCGGAAGGGTCACTGGCTCGAGGTGAGGATTCGCGACGCCGCCGGCGCGCCGGCGATCCACGCGCGCGCCGAGGTGACCGCGGGCGGGCGCACGCAGATCGGCGAGGTCCGGAGCGGATCCACCTACCAGTCGCAGAGCTCGTTCGATATGCACTTCGGGCTCGGCGACGCGAGCACGGTGGAGCGGCTCGCGGTGCGGTGGCCGGATGGGAGTACGCGCGTGCTGGAGAACGTCGCCGCGGACCGGCTGGTGGTGGTGGAGCCGGAGTAGCGGACGGCGGGCCGGTTCGCTCGGGCGGCGGAGAAACGAAGGCGGGAGGTCCCGAAGGACCTCCCGCCCGTGCGTTGCGGAGGTCGCTCGGTCTAGAACATCAGGCCGAGGCTGACGCGCCAGCTGTTGACCTTCTGGCCGGAGTTCGTGGAGTACGTGGTGCCGCCGACCTCGATCTGGTCGCTCACGATGCCCGACATGTCGAACGAGTAGCGCGCTTCCGGCATGAACCGGAAACCGCCCATCGGCGGGCCGATCTCCATGCCGAGGCCCACGCCCCACGTCACGCCGAAGTTCGAGAACTGGTCCTGCAGCTCGGACGGCGCGTTGCCGTGGTCCGCGAGCAGGCGGAACTCGGGGCCGGTCGCGACGTACGGGCTCGCGCCCGGCATCGGCAGGCGATAGCGGACGTCGATCGGCACGACCACGTAGCTCAGGTTGAAGTCGTCGGCCGGCAGGAACGTGGCGCCCTGGAACAGCGGACCCGTGTGCAGGTACGTGATGCCGGGACGCAGGCCGAGCGGGCCGGCGCCGAGGTCGGCGAACAGGCCGAGGTTGTAGCCGGTGGCGCGATCGAAGCTGACGTCCGCGCCGGAGTCCTGGATCGCTTCCATCGAGTCGAAGTTCCAGCCGCCACGGATGCCCCAGCTCAGGGGCAGGGCGTTCACGGGAGCCACGGTCACGCCGAGCAGAAGGAGCGCGGCGAGCGCGGAACAGGTTCGGCGAAGCATGCATCTCTCCTGGTCGCAGGAATACGGGCTGCGATTCTCGCAGTGCAGTGGGCCGCTGGGCGGCCGCTCGGGGCTGTCTGGTTATCGGCCTTCGGAGAGGCCGACTGCACGCGGGAGAGAGCTTCCGGAGGAGCTTGCGGTCGAGGATGCCGGGCTCTGATCAAACCTGATCAGCGATGCCAACGGCGCGAAGAAAAAGGCGGCCGACCCCGTGAGGAGCCGGCCGCCCGAAGACGGAAACGAGGGAGCGTCTAGAAGAAGATCGCCCGCGTGTTTCGCGGCGCCGGCAGGTACGCCGAGGCGCCCGAGCAGGCCGACGTGTCCGTGCTGATGCGCGTACCGGCGATGTCGTACACGGTGGTGGTGGGCGATCCGCACTCCGCGCCCGGCGAACCCGGATCCGGCACGGAGTAGATCGTCTCCGTCTGCGTACCCGTCATGGAATCGCCGTCGCGCGTGATCGCGAAGCGGTTCGTGCGAACGGTGAAGCAGCTGCCCTCGAGCGTGCTCGTGGAGACGAACGCCTCGGCCGACGTGTCGGTGAAGCCGCCCGCGATCTCGGCGCTGTAGTCGCCGTCGGCGAAGGCGTCCCACACCGTGTCGCCTTCGCAGAGGAGGTCGACGGAGCCGCGGCCGCCCTGCGGCGTGACGTTGATATCCCAGATCCCCGCCCAGGACGCGGGCAGCGTATCGGCGAGATCGGTGTCGCACGCGAACTGGTCGTTCGCCACGCGCACGCCCGTGATGTCGTAGGACTCGGAGATGTCGGACGTCTGGCAATCCGGGCTGAACGTGGCCTGGAAGGTCTGCGTGCCCGTGAACGTGTCCCCGGTGCGCGTCGCGTTGAGGCTGAACGACACCTGGTACGTGCACGTGCTGAAGCTGCCGCTGCCGGAGCAGGTGATGTTGACGCTGGCGTCGTTCCAGTCGCCCGAGCAGTCGAAGTCGATCGCGCCGAACTTGGGGTCCACGTCGCCGAGAATGTCGAGGACCGGCGTGCCGGCGCAGAGCTGGGAGAACGTCACGTCGCTCTGGGAGCCGCCGCGGGCCGTCGTGGTGGGCGTGGACGTGACCTGCCAGGTGCCGCCCCAGGAGGCGGGGATGGTCTGGTTCTCGGTCGGGTTCGGGTTCGTGGTCTCGTCCTTGCCGCACCCGGCGAGCGAAAGAGCCGCGACTGCGACGGTCGCGAAGAAGATCCGGGTCGAGGGGCGCAACGCGTAACGCATGGGTTCCTCCGAGAATGTGAGCGCCGCACGGCGCTCTCCATGACGAACGTGTGAAAGCCGGGAGCAGAGTCGAACGCCCGCGCGAGGCGGTGGATGGGCGGGAACCTAGCACAGGCCTGGGAATCGGCCCACCACGTCCGTCGAATGGTGTCGGGCGGTCGCGGGCAGAGACGCGGTCGCCGGTCACCTCTCACCCGAGGAATCGATCATGAAACGGAACGATCAGCGCCTCCAGCTGAACCGACGCACGCTCCGGTCGCTGTCCCTGAACGACGCCCGGCAAGCGGCCGGCGGTCGCCCGCCGCACATCGGCGAGCCCACCGCGGGGTTCTCCTGCTACACGGGCGAGGAGAACTTCACCTGCTGGGGCACGGCTTGTACGGGGGCCGGGACCTTCTACGAGACCTGCTCGTACATCTAGGCCGCGAACCTGCGAGTCCGTCGGACCGCGGGGACCCGCTCCGGGGGGACCGGGCCCTGCGGCTCCGACGGCACTCCGGGGACCCCGGGCCGGCTCGCCACCCCGCCGCCGGCCAATCCCCGTCCGGGGGGCTGCAGGGGCCCCCTGGGGGGGCGATCTTGACACTCCCGGGGGGTGGACGTATTCTCCCGCGTCACTCGCTCAAGAGGCGGAGCGGGGGGGACGATTCGTCCCTTGTGGTCCAAAAAATCGTTCCTCGGTAGCTCAATGGTAGAGCATGCGGCTGTTAACCGCAGGGTTGTTGGTTCGAGTCCAACCCGGGGAGCCAGTCAGAGGGCCGAGCGCCGCCAGGAGCGGTGCGGGCTCGAGAGGTTGACCGAGTGCCCCGTCGGTTGAACCCGGCGGGGCCGTCGTGTATTCGGTCCCGGGGGTCGGCGGGCCTGGAGTGGCCCTGAGGTGGCGGCGGGCGCGCACAGGCCCGGGAGTGGCCTGAGAGGGCCTCTGAGGGGCTCTGGGCGAGCTGGGAGCCGTTGAGAGCCGCGGAAGGCCGGACGGCGCACCCGAGAGGCCGAGGCTGCGAGGCGCCGGAGGGCGCTGGAGCCGGGCACCCCGGAGAGGGAGAGAGGCCGGCCGAGGCCGGAGAAGAGAGAGAAAAGGCCGGACCAGCCTGAATCTCTCGGGCTCTCGGATCTCTCTAAGGGGTGTTGGTGAACGAATGAGGCACGCCTGGGTCCCCCGGGTGAGCCCAAAGACGGAGCGGGAGAGATCCCGCCCGAGCAGCGGTCCCAGTTCGGGTCCGCTTCCAACGCGGGATGGCTTCCCGCGAGCACGAGGAGTCGGTCCGGATGATGCAGTCAGTTCGCAGCGCCGTACGACGAATCGAGAACGATTAGGAGTACCGCGATGCGAATCACGGGAACCGTGAAGTGGTTCAACGACGACAAGGGATTCGGTTTTCTGACGCGCGACGATGGGGAGAAGGACGTCTTCTGCCACCACAGCGCGATCCAGATGAAGGGCTTCAAGAGCCTTCAGGAAGGCCAGAAGGTCGAGTTCGACGTGGTGCAGGGCCAGAAGGGCCCGGCCGCGGAGAACGTGACCAAGATCTAGTCCCGGTGTCGTGAGGATGGAGGCCCTGCCGGCTTCTTGGCCGGCGGGGCTTTCTTCCGAGGGTCCGGATTGAGTAGAGTGGGCGCGGGCCGGTGACCCGGCGGCGCCTCGGGATCAACGCATCGAGGAGGTGTCGTGGGCCGGCGAACGAACTACGGATTCGAGAAGCGTCAGAAGGAACTGAAGCGCCAGAAGAAGAAGGAAGCGAAGCTGGCGGCGAAGCAGGCCAAGAAGGAAGCGGCCGCCGGAGATGAGGTCGCCGGAGACGGCGAGGAAGTGAGCGAGCTCGAGGACGGCGCGGAAGTCGAAGGCGCCGAGAGTCGTTCGGAGTAGCTAGGCCTGGTTGGTGAAGTACCTGGTGGTCGGGTCACGAGCGCGTGACCGGGCTGCCCTCAAGAAGAAGTCGCCTTGCTGTAGCAAGGCCAGGAGATTCGGGCCGGTCCCCGGTTCGAATGGCGGTCCCAGGTGGGGATCGTTTAGTACGCGGGGCGTTTTCCCGCGAGCACGATTAGTCGGGTGTACCGGATGATGCAGTTCGATCGCACCGCCGTACTTCGACGATTCGGAAACTAGGAGTACGGCAATGCCGATGACGGGAACCGTGAAGTGGTTCAACGACGACAAGGGCTTTGGTTTCATCACGCGTGACGACGGCGAGAAGGACGTTTTCTGCCACCACAGCGCGATCCAGGGCCAGGGCTTCAAGAGTCTCCAGGAGGGCCAGAAGGTCCAGTTCGACGTGGTGCAGGGCCAGAAGGGCCCGGCTGCCGAGAACGTGGTGAAGCTCTAGTTTCGTCGTAGCTGGGTAGTTGGAGGCCCCGTCGGTGAGAGCCGGCGGGGCCTTTGTTGTTTGGGGGCGGTTGGTGGCGGAGGGGGCAGGGAGGTTACACTTGGGGGAGGCGTGAGTAGCGAGGAGCGTGGCGATGGTTGCACGAGGGGGCTTGGTGATCGGGGCGGTAGTGCTTGCCGCGGCTTGGTCGGCGGGGGCCGCCACGCTGCGTGTGCCATCGGAGTACGCGACGATCAACGCGGCCCTCGATGCCAGCCAGAGTGGCGACACGGTGCTGGTGGCTCCAGGGACGTACACAGACTCGGAGATCCGCTACGAGGAAGGGTTCCCGGTTCGGTCGTGTGCGTATCTGCGGGATGGCGTTGTGCTTCGGTCAATGAGTGGGCCCGAAGACACCATTGTCGATATCGCTGGCGCAGGAGGAGCGCTCGTCGCCGTCGTTCGAGCTCGTCAGCTTCCGTCGGAGGAGAGTCAAGTCGATGGCTTCTCGATCACGGGCGCGCCAGTCGGGTACCGCGGCGCCTATGTCGCGGAGGTGGGAAGGGTGACCTTTCGCAACTGCATCTTCCGAGACATGGACGCGAATCCGAGTTCAGGAGCGGGGATCGCCGCGAACGGGAATGTGGACATCATCGACTGCGAGTTCGTGAACTGCCAGGGAGACATTGCCGGGGCGATCTACCACTCGAACGGCCACCTGAACCTCATTCGGACGACGATCCGGGAGTGCGGCAACAGGGGCGCCTATCTGAGTGGCAACGCCGGTGGCCCGGGCGAGTCGGCTCTCATCGAGGACTGCGTGTTCTTGAACAACTGGTCGGAAGGATCGGCAGGCGGGCTTGCCGTATCCCGATACGACCAGGGAGCCGTGGTTCGAGGGTGTCGATTCGAAGGAAACGTCGCCTATGGATACCCGGGTGGCGGCTTGGCCTTCACGAACTTCGGTCCGAAGCTGGTGGAGGACTGCCTGTTCTTGATGAACTCGGTGACCGGTTCGGGCCAGGGCGCCGCCCTCACCGTTTCGGGCAACGGAGCCTGTGAGATCCGAGGGAACACGTTCTACGGGAACACACAGGAGTACCCCTACCTCGGGGGCGCCTCCGTGCATGTCTACGCTCCGGGTGCGCTCTTCGACCGCAACGTCGTCGCACTCTCGCAGGGAAACACCGCGATCTTCGTCGAGAGTGGGTCGAGCCTGACTACCTCCTGCAACGTATTCTGGGACAACTCCGAGGGCATCGGGATTCCCCTGAGCCCCACGGATCGCGAGATCGATCCCCTCTTCTGCGATCCCGAGAACCACGACTTCACCGTCCAGGAGAACTCCCCGTGCGTGGAGCCGGGGAGCCTGGGCTGCGGCCAAATCGGAGCCTTTGGGGTCGGCTGCGGCGTGCTCTCCGTCCAGACCCGCTCGTGGGGCGAGATCAAGGCCGCGTATCGAAGCGATGCGGGCTCGCGGTGCGGCGACCGATGAGAACTCGCGTCCTCGCGGCCTTTCTCGCCTTCCAAGCGTCGGCCGGTGCGACGTCCGCCGCGACACTGCGCGTACCGTCCGAGTACGCAACGATCAACGCGGCACTGGATGCAAGCGCGGCCGGGGACACGGTACTGGTGGCTCCCGGTACTTACAGCGATGCCGAGACTCGGACCGTGCCGTTTGGGCAAGGCACTCTGACCGACACCGCGATCGCATTCCTGCGCGACGGCGTTGTGCTCCGATCAGAAGGCGGGGCTGCCGTGACGATCCTAGACTACGCAGCAGTTCAGAATAACACTGGGGGCGGAATCGCCGTTGTTGGAGCCGGTTTGGTATCCGGGGATTGCTCGGTCGAGGGCTTCTCCATCATCGGTGACAGTGCATCCCTCGCCTGGGCGATCCGACTGGGTTCACAGTGTCGAGATTTCATGGTCAGGGAGTGCGACATCGACGGTTTTGATGCGAGGCCATTCTCGGGGGCAGGAGTCTGGCACGATGGCTTGGAAGGCACCCTCAGGGTGGAATCGTGTGTGTTTCGGAACTGCGTAGGTTCGGGTGGGGGCGCGGTTGAGGTCATCAACCTGGATCTTGAGATCGTGGATACGTACTTCGAGGCGAATCGATCCATCGGCGGCGGTGGTGCCATTCGGGCGGATTCGGACACGGGGGACTTCGCGGTCCATCACGTATGGCTGGAACGCTGCACGTTTGTCGGCAACGACGGGGGTTTCGGCGGGGGCGCTTTCGGTCACGGGGCGCGTGCAGGGTACAACGAGTTCCGGTTCGTGGACTGTGTGGAAGTCCCCCGGAATCGTGGACACATCCTGGGCTATGATTTGCACCCAAGGAGGAGTCCATGGCAGGGATCCGGTATTCGCAGGAGTTCAGGGATGAGGCGGTCCGGCAGGTCACGGAGCGCAGCCACTCGGTTGCTGATGTAGCGGAGCGCCTCGGCGTCACCGCACACACGCTGTACCGATGGGTTCGAGCAGCGCGTCCGCCGAAGACGGGCGGGAGGCGGCAGATCTCCGCAAAGCGAACGACGAGATCAAACGCCTGGAGAAAGAGCTCCGCCGCACGCGCGAAGAGCAGGACATCCTAAAAAAAGCCGCGGCGTACTTCGCAAAGGACCCCGACTGAGGTACGCCTTCATTCGCGACCATCGTGGCGAGTTCCGTGTGCGCACGATGTGTCGAGTGCTCAGGGTGGCGAGGAACGGTTTCTATGCGTGGCTTCGCGAGCCGTTGTCGGCGCGCGCTCGTGACGATCAACGCCTCGTCGCGCGGATCCCGGACGTTTCATGCGGAGAGCGACTCGTCGTACGGCAGCCCACGGATCTTCAAGGATCTGCGGGAGGCCGGCGAGTCGTGCAGCCTCCAGCCGGGTCGCCCGTCTGATGCGGCGCCACAAGATCGAGGGCACCATCGGTACAAGAAGCCGCGCTTCGTGGCGGGGCGCCCTTCCACCGTCGCTCCGAACCGACTCGAGCGGAAGTTCGAACAGGACCAGCCAGACCGGGCATGGGTCACGGACATCACTCGTCAGAACCCTGGAAGGGTGGCTGTACCTGGCGGTCGTGATCGATCTCTTCTCGCGCCGCGTCGTCGGCTGGTCTACAGCGCCGGATCGATCGGCATCTCGTTCTCCAGGTTGCTGATGGCCGTGCGCCGGCGCCGGCCGACGTCCAGGTTCTGATCCCTCCGGACCAGGGCTCGCAGTTCGGCAGCGACGACTGGCACCACTTCTGCCGAGACCACGGCCTGGTGCCGAGCATGAGTCGCCGCGGCAACTGCTGGGACAACGCGGTCGTGGAGTCGTTCTTCGGCTCGCTGAAGAAGGAGAGGATCCGAGGAGGGACGTACCGGACCCGGGATGTTGCGCGGGCCGACTTGTCGATTACATCGAAGTGACGTACAATCATGAACGTCGTCACAGCCATCTCGGCGACGTCAGTCCCGAGGCTTTCGAGGAAGCCTCAAAGCTGGCTCTTGAGGTGTCTACGTGATCGGGGGACTTCCAGAAGTAGTGTAGCAAACGATCGTCTCTCCGGATGAGATCGACGAGGGAGGCAAGCTATCAATGACACTCTGTAGATAGGCTCGGCGAGCGTCGATCCGACGGGCGCGCTCCTCAAGAGAGACCCCGGGTGACGGAGGGGCGGGCGCTACAACCGATCGACTCGAAACGGTCTGGTGCGTCAGTACTCTCCCGGTGGTCTCGCGTTCAATGAGACGATAGTATTCTGCCTCCGGAACCCGCGCGGAGTAGCCGCCGCCAACGTTGTAGGGGATGGCTCCGCACAAGGTGTCCCACTCGGCCGAGAGATCATCGGTCGAAAGAACGCTCCACGTTCCGACGTTGACCTGTCGCTCTGCGCGCCAAGAGGCCACACCACTCTCGACTTTGAATGCCTGCACGCTCGCTGCGGTGTTAGGGCCATCCTGCGGCGTATAGTGCGCCCAATTGTTGTACGTGTAAGGCACTTCGGTCCACGGGTGTGTGCAGAGCGGGTATGGCCCCCACTTGCTTTGAACGACCCCCGGCGTCCCCGTCATGTTCCCCGAATGGTTTCCTGTCACCGGGTCGGGATAGTTGATCTTCGGCGCATTGCTCGCCGTTGCGGTCCACGGATCGATGCTAACCTCGTCATAACTACCGTCCGTCCAGTAGACATCTTCTGCATCTTCCTCTCCGCCGTCCCCGATGTTGACGCCAATCCACACAGTCTGACCGCCCTCGGACTTCTCCCATGCCCAACCGTGACAGTTGTACTGCCTACTCGATGGAGCGTCGTACGAGACGTTCCATCCGAAGACCTGCCATAGGTCTAGGGCGTCAGCGTCTTGGCTCTCAATTGTGTTCTGGTCAAGCGTAAACTGACCCGAGTAGTCCTCGATGAACGAGTCGAAGATATCGTAGACGCGAATCTGATAGTCGGCGCAATCGTAGAGGTCTTGAGGGTACTCCTGAAGGTTCCATGTGTGTGTCACCGAGGTCCCGTTCGGTGTGTGAATGAAGTTGTTGGGGCTATCCTGGTACATCGGATTGACCGTCCAGACGAAAGATCCGTCGTCGGACGTGCCTGAATTGATCGTGCCGAGATACTGGCCGCCCTTGTAGAGTTCAATGGCGACGAATCCGGACGTTCCCAAGCTAAACCAAGTAATCTCTTGGTGCGAGTTGAGCAACCAGCTCGAGGACGAGGTCGGAGAGGTGATATTGATGAGTTGCGCGTCCGCATCCACTGCAACCAGAATCAGGAAGATCGCGACGGTGGCTCTCATTGTCCCTCTTCACTCCTCTCGGTCCGACCAGAGTCGTGCGTTGTCGAGGATGATGCTGAGCGTCTCGTAGTCGAAGCCGGGCTGGGCTCCATTGAAGATAGCCAGATCCACGTAACGGGAGATCGCGTCGCGGTGAGGTCTCATTGGTTCAAAGTCGAGGTCGAGGAGCAGGCGTCCGATGAGCACGCTGCAGGCAACCCCGGTCAGCTTGTCTCGAACCCTAGTGTTGTAGCGTGTCCACGCGAGGCCGAGAAGCTCGACCCTCTCGGCGTGGGTCAATCCGGATCGGATCTCGTCCTGATTCAGCAGAAGTTCGAGCAGGGACAGGTCCTTGCTATACATTGCGGATGCGCAATCGCTCCAAGTGGAGTCCGGAGTCCCAGGGTCCATCTGGCGGTACAGGTCGAGCACGAATGGACCGGCATCGTCCCTCTTGAACAATTCGGTGAAGCTCGCGTGCTGGCGTGCGAGGCTCCTTACGCCCAAGTTCCCGCGGGACAGAGACTCGAAGACCCAATTGTGGCGCCGAGGCTGAGCTCGACATGCAGTCCACACCACACCTTCCGTGGTCATCCCGTGGAGAACCTGTTGCGGTACCTGGATCGCCGCGTTTCGGTCTTTGGACTCGATCGCATCCCAGGCTGGCGTCATCGGGACGACGGGGAATGAGTACGCGTCGGTCCTCATCCGGACATCCGCCGGTAGTTGGTAGGGTTCGTACCTCACCGCCGGAGAATCGGCGAATGCAAGCATCGGGAGGAGGAGCGCGAAACCGACGGTGAAACAAGATAACCAAGTCACGGCGATCTCCCTTCGACTGGTCAACCCTCGGGCCCGGGCGCCCCCGCAACTCGGCGCCTTGGATCCAGCGGTCTTCTGTGATCTCGGCCGCCACGCAACAGAAACTCGACTGTTTCGCGTTCGAGGCGAGGCGACCGATTGGCGTGGACGACGAGGCGGAGCCGCACTTCGAGGATGCGGCCCCGCGATTGAAGCGCCCGCGTCACCTCTCGATCCTATCCATGCCTCTTGGTGCCTTCCCGAAACGCGGCCTTGACCTTCGCCCAAGCTTGCCTTGCCAGGATTGGGGCATTGGCCGGCTCTACTCGTTCGGCGATCCACGCGATGGTCGCACTGTCCGTAACTGTGATCTCATCGCCAACGTCGAGCCCCAAGTAGTTGGCGATCTCCTCAACAAGGGCAACGTCGGTGAGGATGACAGTTTGCGCGGCGTCGGGTGTGGCCTCAGCGTAGAAGTCGAGGTCCATTCTCGCAGTCTCGTACTGGAGGGTGTCCTCTCTCTGAACCGCGGTAGGGGAAGAGCTGGTGTCGGCGCAGCCAGCGAGAAGCCCTGCGACTGCAATCGCCGTGATCAAGCGGATGTGAGGCATGCAATGCTCCTTCTTCGAATTGTGGAGGGTCCAAGAGTCTTGCCCTCGGGGCCCTGCTGATCGACACGCGCTTCCGGGGAGGAGGGAGAGACTCGGCGACCCGCTCAGCGTCCCCCCGTCAGGACGATCTTTCGCGTTTGGGAGCGGGTCGGCGTCGAAAGGTGAACAAAGTAGGTCCCGGCCGCGACCGGTCTGCCTGTTTGGCTCTCTCCCGACCAAGTGAGGCTGGCACTTCCGACCATGGGACCGTCATACAAGGTGGCGACGCGCCGGCCAGAAACGTCAAAGACCTCCACGGATACTGGCTCGCGATCGCCAAGAAAGAAGCTCACAGACGTTTCTCGTCGAGTCGGAGACGGAGCGATGGACATCTCCAGGGGCGCGCGTGTGGGACTCGTGATTGTCGCGACCTGTTGTGCCGCAGCGCCTGTTACGCATCCGTTGTAGCCAGATTGGCACGCCGGGAGGTTATCGGAAGAGAAGCCAAAGACGAGAGGGTCCACTCCCAGGGGTGGGTCAACACCGTCGCAGTCAGCGATAGCGATCTGCTGCCCAAACGAAGCCGTCTCGGACAGGCAGAAGCTCCCAGGAACGTCCAGTACTGTCCAGTACCCTAGTAGGCGATTGATGTCGTCGCCCGATGGGCAGCCGCCGATCGCTATCAGGAGGTCATTCGGGCCACCGATGGATAGCACTCCGTCGCCGTTGGTGAACCCGAGCGGGGGAAGCGTCCCGCTTGTGCCGAGTTCGAGACCAGCCAGCCCGTGGTTCGCGCAGGTCGCCCAGAGATACAAGTTCCGAAGGCCAGTGCCGGCCGCGATAGCTGTCTGCTGGTTGGGATCGGTGTCTGAGGCACTCACCCTCAGTTCTGCGCCAGTCACGATTGCGGTTGCCACGGAGGCGTTCTGTTCGATTGGCTCGACCGGGGTCACGAGGATGCGCTGGCCGAGGCCGCTGTAGGACCCGGCTCCGAAGCTGGACCAACTCGTTTCGTGAACACCGTCGGACGCGCGCGCGACGATCTCAAGTGAGGTTCCTTCGGGAACAAACTGGGATGCGCGCGTCTCGAGAGTGATCCCTGGGTCCGCAGTCACAGTCACGAGAAACTCTACAGCGAACTGGGCGGTCCATGTAGTCAGCGTGTCCGGAACTACCACGGTATGGGAACGTGACCCTCCGTCGCTCCAACTCGCGAAGGTCCTCTTAACGTCGATCTGGAAGTCCCCCGATCACGTAGACACCTCAAGAGCCAGCTTTGAGGCTTCCTCGAAAGCCTCGGGACTGACGTCGCCGAGATGGCTGTGACGACGTCTGCGATTGTACGTCACTTCGATGTAATCGAACAAGTCGGCCCGCGCAACATCCCGGGTCCGGTACGTCCCTCCTCGGATCCTCTCCTTCTTCAGCGAGCCGAAGAACGACTCCACGACCGCGTTGTCCCAGCAGTTGCCGCGGCGACTCATGCTCGGCACCAGGCCGTGGTCTCGGCAGAAGCGGTGCCAGTCGTCGCTGCCGAACTGCGAGCCCTGGTCCGAGTGGATCAGAACCTTCGACGTCGGCCGGCGCCGGCGCACGGCCATCAGCAATGCCTGGAGAACGAGATGCCGATCGATCCGGCGCTGCATAGACCAGCCGACGACGCGGCGCGAGAAGAGATCGATCACGACCGCCAGGTACAGCCACCCTTCCAGGGTTCTGACGTAGGTGATGTCCGTGACCCATGCCCGGTTCGGCTGGTCCTGTTCGAACTTCCGCTCGAGTCGGTTCGGAGCGACGGTGGAAGGGCGCCCCGCCACGAAGCGCGGCTTCTTGTACCGATGGTGCCCTCGGATCTTGTGGCGCCGCATCAGACGGGCGACCCGGTTGAGGCTGCACGACTCGCCGGCCTCCCGCAGATCCTTGAAGATCCGTGGGCTGCCGTACGACGAGTCGCTCTCCGCATGAAACGTCCGGATCCGCGCGACGAGGCGTTGATCGTCACGAGCGCGCGCCGACAACGGCTCGCGAAGCCACGCATAGAAACCGCTCCTCGCCACCCCGAGCACTCGACACATCGTGCGCACACGGAACTCGCCACGATGGTCGCGAATGAAGGCGTACCTCAGTCGGGGTCCTTTGCGAAGTACGCCGCGGCTTTTTTAGGATGTCCCGCTCTTCGCGCGTGCGGCGGAGCTCTTTCTCCAGGCGTTTGATCTCGTCGTTCGCTTTGCGGAGATCTGCCGCCTCCCGCTCCGTCTTCGGCGGACGCGCTGCTCGAACCCATCGGTACAGCGTGTGTGCGGTGACGCCGAGGCGCTCCGCTACATCAGCAACCGAGTGGCCGCGCTCCGTGACCTGCCGGACCGCCTCATCCCTGAACTCCTGCGAATACCGGATCCCTGCCATGGACTCCTCCTTGGGTGCAAATCATAGCCCAGGATGTGTCCACGATTCCGGGGGACTTCCAATCTACGTGATCCACGGCCCTCACTTCCGAGTCGTTCGGATAGCCGACAGCCTCTTCGAGGGCAATCGGTGGCCCGGCGGTTCCGGTGGCGCTATCGCGGCGTTGGACACGGGCTCGACCTGGATCACGGACTGCACCTTCGTCGACAACGAGGCCGGGAGTACGGGCGGCGCCGTGATGCTGACCGGGAAATCCGGGTACGAGATGCATCGGATCACGGGGTGCATCTTCTGGCGGAATCGCACACTCCAGGCGACCGGGGGAGGGGGCGCGCTCAGCTGGGACAGGAGTGGCGGCGTGCTGCGGGGGAACACGTTCGTTGAGTGCTTTGCGGATGCGGTTGGGTCCGTGCTCGCCATCGATCAGGAACTCACCGAGCGGTTGGAGATGGACCACAACGTCTTCGCCTACAACAGTGGTGCGCCCGCGTTGTTCTTGGGTCCGTCTTCCGAGCAGCCGATCGCAGGTTGCAACCTCTTCTGGGACAACGAAGAGGGGAACTGGTACCTCTACGAATCCGACGAGACGGACCTCTTCGTCGATCCGCGACTGTGCGATCTCATCAACGGGTCGGAGTTCACCGGGGACCTGTCCGTTGCGGACGCCTCGCCGTGTCTCCCGTCGAACTCGTCCTGCGGGGAACTCATCGGCGCCCGGGGAGAAGGCTGTACGGACCTCGCCGTCGAGGCGACGACCTGGGGTGCCATCAAGGGGATGTACCGAGCGCCGGCGGCCGCGTATCGCGGACAAACGAACTCGCGGAGCGGTCGCGAGTGACGACCCGGCGGTTCGCGTCCCCGCTCCTGCTCCTCGCGGGTGGCGGCATCGCGTTGGCGGTGATTCTGCACGTGCCCGGCGAGTACGCGACGTCCAGCCCGACACTGGACTTCAGTGTGCGGGACACCTTGGCCGTTCGGTACGGCGCGGGAACCGTTCCTCTGAGGTTCACGAGAGAGGGACACCTGGATGAAGCAAGATCGGTCGCGGTCCGAGCGCGCGTGGCGACTCTGCTGGGCAGAGAGCCCGCCGAGCTTTCGGTCGCCGAGGGCATCTTCGACGACGATTTCCCCTTCGGCGATGTCTGCGAGCATCGATCGGCGATTCTCGCGCGGGTCGAGGGCGTCACCATCGAGGACCCCTGGCAGGGGGCGCACTCGCTGCCGATGACCTTGGTGTTCGATCAAGAGGTGCAGACCCTGCTCGCAGCGTACACGGATCCGAAGGAGACCTGGGTGCTCCCGCAGCGTGACAAGTGGATCCAGCGGCCGGACTCACTCGCTGGGCGGACGATTCTTGCCTCCGAGGTCACGCCTCTCCGTGCCGGCACCAAGCTGCGGCATACGCTCCCGGACATCATGGGGGTCGTGTGGGCAGTCGTCGGAGATCCCCGAACCGTCGGACAGATCGTGGTCCGACCTCGGTCGGTCGACAGTTGGGTGCGTCCACCGGGGGACGACGGACCCCACTTCCTCGATGTGCCGGAGCCGACGCCGTCCTGGGCGGTGCATGTGTCCGGGTTCGTCGCGGACACGGCCGAGAACAACTACCTTTCGAGCGAGGTCCTCTTCTTCTGTGACGATGATCCGCGGTACTACTTCGGCTACGGCCTGCCGTAGGCGAAGGCGGAGGGCGGCCTCATCGAGCGATGCAATTCCCCGTCCTCGTCGGTGGGAGCCGGTGGACCTCGTTGCTTGAGGGGAGCGGGTGGTGGAGTTGGCGATCGAGGGATCCCGGAGCTACACTGAGGGTGTTGCGATGGAACTCTCGGGGGATTGGGGATAGGTCTTGCGGATTCCGCTTGTGTGCGTCGCGTTCTGCTCGGCGAGCCTGTTCGGCAGCCCGGTCCACGCGTTCGATCGTGTGATCGAGATCCACGGTCCGGGCCGCCTGTTTGTCCAGGGAACGCTGGTCCCGCAGCCCATCGTCCTGTCCTACGTCGCGGGCGCCGGCGGAGCGGCGGATACACTGTGTGCGAATGGACTCCCGATCGCGTTTCAGTCCCCGCTCCCGGAACTCGACGAAGACAACCTTCCGGTCTCGGACATGCTGCGGAGGTTGTACCGCGCCGACGCCGCTGCCCATGGATGGGCGGAGGCGTTGTCGGCCTGCGACTCGCTAGAAGATGTCGAGAGGGCGAGTGTCGATGGCGAGGGCGTTCTTCGCTTCACCATGTCGGGCGTTCGCTGGTTCATCGAACCTCCAGCGCCGGAGACGCTCGATCGCACGGCCAAGTCGGACTCGCTCAAGGCGCACCAGATCGCGACTTGGGCTCACTTGATCGAGAAGGGCATGGAAGCGGGCGGAGTGGTCGGCATCGGGCACGCGCCCCGCTACTTCGTGACGCTCGACTCGCGGGAGGCGGCGCAGCTGACGGACGTCCTGGAGACAGCGCTCGGGGAGGAGGCTGGGAATGATTCGCTCCGACGGTTCGCGGAGGACTGGAAGCGTGCGTCAGCGGTAGTGCGGTGAGACGCGCGGCACTCGCCCTACTGCCTCTGGGGATGCTGGCGCCTCCCGGTGCCGCCGCGAAGGTCCTGAGACTCGGACCGCCCACCCCTTCTTTCGCGGTCGTCGAGACGCTGGGAGCCAAGCGTCCTCTCCCGGACGCCCTGCGCGAGCAGGTGCGCTCCCTGGCGGGCGAGTGCTGGCACGATGATGCGAATGAAGCCGATCTCGTCCGCATTTGCGACCGCGCCCCGTTCGGGCTGCCGCAAGAGTCGGAAGCGTACCGGGTCCGTTTGCCCGGCGTGCACGTGGCGTCGTACGACTCGACGTTTCCCCCGAGAAACGTGGCGGTGGATCTGTTCCTCGATGCAGCGGAGGGATATGTCCTGGCTGTTCAGGTCGTCAAGCCTGAGTACAAGAACTGGGCCCAGCCGCAGGACCCGACCGAGTACGATGACCTGAGTCATCCCGAGAAGCGTGGCTTTGTCGAATGTGGTCCTGCCCGGGAGCTCCAATCCACCATTCCGGAGATTCTCCAGGCGGTTTGGTGGGGTACCGGCATCGATCCACTGGAATCGCGCTACGTGGTCCTCCGTCCTCGAACAACGACGAGAGGTCCTCGACCTGCGATCGTCGCGGCCTCCGGTCGGAGCGGGCGAGGATCGTGGCCCCGGGTCGAATGGGTAGTCGAGGCGCGAGGGTACGTCAGTCGCTGGTCGATCGATCGGAAGCACTACTGGTCCGGAATGATCGGCATCGTTCAGGATGACGACCATCGAGAGCACTATGCGTCATTCCTTCACTAAACTCGTCGGAGCGACCTCGTGGACGATCGAGGGGCTGTTCGGCGCTGCTCAACAGCGCCTGCCGATCGGTGCCGCCCGAGTTTCCAGAGTCCGACACCGAGTGGCCAGCATGGGTTCTGGAGTACGGTGAACCCTTCAAGTGAACGAATCGGCGCCAACGCGAGCTGACTGGAAACCCCCGCCCTTCACCCGGATTCGTACACACTCACCGTTCGCATTCGGCACCCGCGCCCCGGATCGCACAGCGATGCGAGGCGCCTGTTCGTTCCGGTGCAATCAGTCCGTTTGAGTGTTTGGATTCGTGCAACGGCCGGACCGAATCGTTCGCTCTGAACAAAACTACGAGCGCGCCGCCTTTTTGCAACGAATCGAATGCGGCGTTCAATGTTCGTGGCTATGATTCGGACGAGGGGAGATCCCCTCGACAGGGAGGAATCAATGAAGCGCAAGATCGAAGACCTGCAGCTGAGGCGGCAGACGATCCGTCGCCTCGATCGGAATCAGACCCGAGAGGTGGAGGGCGGAGCGGTCACGCCGGGAGAACCATGCGTCGGCACCTGTTGTGTGTCGAACTCGTGCGACCTGACCTGTGACGCGACGTGCGCGGTGACGTGCTGCGTCACGGAGAGCTGTGTCGGCACCTGCTGCGTGACGAACACCTGCGACGCGACCGCCTGAGCAGGAAGAAGTGGATCGGGGTCGGGCTCGTCGCAGTGGCGCGACGAGCCCGCTCCGCCGGACGGATGGAAAGGGAGGGCCATCGATGAGCTGGGTGCCCGTGCTGACCGGGGAGTACGCGGATTGGGCTCATCGCGCCGTGACGGCCATCGCCGAGGATCTGAAGAACCCGCCGCCGGCCTGGATCCCGTCCGGGCGCGCGGAGGAGTTTCGGATCGTGCGCGGGGCGTCGCTGTGGCGCGGACGGGCGGGAGTGGCGGTCCTCTACGGGTACCTCGGGGAGTGCGGGTTCGGCGAGGAGTGGGACGACTGGGCGCTCGACTACCTCCAGGAGTGCCGGCGAGTGGCGGCGGAGTACACGATGGCGCCGTCGCTGTACCGCGGCTTCCTCGGGATCGCGTGGACACTGGAGTACCTCCGCGAGCGCCTGATCGATGACCCGGAAGACTCCCTCAATCGAGAGATCGATCAGGTTCTCCTCGACCACGTCGCGGAGAGTCCGTGGACCGCGGACTGGGAGATGTGGACGGGGCTCGTGGGCTTTGGACAGTACGCGCTCGAGCGGCTCCCACGCGCGGAGGCCCGCGCGACACTGGAGCACGTCGTGGGGCACCTCCGCAGCCTCGCCGAGGAGTCTGCCGACGGGCTCGCCTGGGCGAACGTTCCGGAATCGCCGTCCGCGTCGAATCGCAAGTCCTACAACCTCGGTCTCGCGCACGGGCAAGCCTGCGTGATCGGCTTCCTCGTGCGAGCGTACGCGGCGGGGGTGGCTCGCGACCTGGCGCAGGAGATGATCGAGGGCTCCGTGCGGTGGATGCTTGCCCGCCGCGTTCCGGACGAGCACGGTCTCCAGTTCCCCCAGTCGTTGACGGAGGGCGCCGACCCTCTGCGCGGGATCCAGGCCTGGTGCTACGGCGACCCGGGCGTGTGCACCACGCTTCTCATGGCCGCGCGGGTCCTCGATCGACCGGACTGGGAGGGGATCGCTCGAGAGCATGCCCTGCAGTGTGCGCGGCGCGTTCACCACGCCCGACCGAACGACGCGGGCTTCTGTCATGGCGCGGCGGGCTACGCGTACCAGTTCAATCGCCTGTTCCAGGCGACGGGAGAGGAAGAACTCCGGCAGGCGGCGGTGCACTGGTACCGTCGCGTTGCCGACTACGAACGCCCGGGGGAGGGAGTCGGAGGATTCTCCTCCTGGAACCGCACGGATGATCGAAGCACGACGTGGTTGCACGACCCCGGTCTGGTTCAGGGCTCGGCGGGAATCGCGCTGTGCCTCGCGGCCGCGATCCGCGACAAGGAGCCCACCTGGGATCGCGTGCTGCTGACGAACGTCTCCCCGCTGTCCGACGACACGGCGCGCCGGGCGCTCGTCGCATCGGCGACGCGGGAGCCGGAAGCGACGCTGTCGAAACCGATCGCTCTTCCGGCGGAGCTGCGTGAGGATCGCTTCTTCGTCCGTCCGGTGACGGAGACGGGACGTCCCTGCCGCTTCTACACCGACACGGGCGGCGGTGGGTTCTTCAGTCCGGCGGCCGCCGAGGATCTCGCGACGGACGGAGCGGGTGCATCCACGGGGATTCGACTCCCACGCTTCCGCCCGGAGGCCTGGATCCCCACCTATCCGCATCCGATCCAGGCGTTCGGGGTGTCCGAGGACGTGCACGACTACGGCGTGGAGCCTCTGGACGGAATGCTGGGCGCGAAGTGGTTCGCGGGTCGGGTCTGGCGCTTCGACTACGGGGCGAGGCGCCTCGAACTCTGTCATCCGGACTTTCGCCCGAGCGAGGGAGTGTCGATTCCCCTCGGACTCTCGCAGGACGACGAGGGTCGACGAACGGGATGCTACCCGCGGATCGACGTCGAGATCGACGGCGAGACGATCCCGATGCTGCTCGACACCGGCGCGATGATCCGCCTGACGTCGACCGCCGCGACGGGACTCGGATTGCCGGCGAACCACGTGCAGGCGACGTCATTCCTGATCCAGTCGCAATTCGAGCGGTTGCGATCCCGTCATCCGGACTGGCGCACGATCGAGCAGGCGGACGCCAACGCCGGCGGGGAGCCGATGCTCGAGGTTCCGGCGGTTCGCTTTGCGGGTGCCGAGTTCGGGCCGATCTGGTTCACGCGGCGCCCCGACGCGAACTTCGTCGAGCGGATGTCCCGCTGGACGGATCGAACCGTCGAGGGCGCGCTCGGGGGGAACGCGCTGAAGTTCTTCCGCTTCACGCTCGACTACCCGCGCGCGGTCGGGATCTTCCAGCCCGTGGTTGGTGCGGGTCGCCGATCCGAGTCCCGGGAGCTCGCCGGTCGTTCCTAGCGTCCGACCGGCGTGCCGTTCCGACGTCTCGTCCGCTATCCCGCGTTCACGAGCAGCGTCACCCGGCCGTCGTCGTAGCCCTCCACCCGGATGTTCACATCCAGGCGCGCGCCGCCGTTCGCGAGCAGGCGCCGGACGTCCTCGGTGGGCGCGCCGGCTCCCGACTGCACGCCGTCCAGCGACGCGCTCTTGTGCGTGAGCTGCCCGATGAGCGACGCGATGACGTTGCACACCTCGCCGTAGTTCTCCATCAGGTTCTCGCTGAGCTCTCCGGACTTCACGCACGCCTTCGCCTGCGCCGCCGGCATGAGGGACAGGGCGGCGCCGAGGCTGGCCGCGGCGGCGATGTCGGCCACGCACGCGGCGGAGGCGGCACCTTCCGGGTCCCGGTAGATCGCAGCGACGCCCGACGAGCCTCCGAGCCCCACGAGGTCCGAGGCCGGAGGGCCGGGGGTGGCCGCGACCGGTCGCCCGATCAGGTCGGTCAGCAGCTTGGACAGGGCATCGGGCACGATCTTGATCATCGGTGGTCCCCCCGCGCGGTCAGCGGCTCGCGGAACATCAGGAGCTCCGCTTCCACGTCATCGAACACGACCCCGGCCATCGTGGCCTCCATCCGCCGGGTCGGCAGGATGGCGCCACGTACGAAGATGGGCAGCCCGAGCTCCACGCGGGAGTCGTTCCCGTTCATGCGACGCTGGATGCCGCCCGCGAGCATGTTGACGATCTCGCCCACGGCGTCCGCCACGTCCGGATCGGAAGGATCCCCTTCGGGTTCGTCTTCCATTCCCAGCAGGGTTCGCGCGAGCTTGCGGCACGTGGATTCCGTGCCGAGCAGGCCGACCAGGAGCGACTGGTCCGCCGATCGCAAGGGAATGTAAGCGCCGGTGCGAATCGAGGGATCCGGGGGTTCGAGGTGCGTCACCCGGAACTCTCCGCCCAGCGCGGTCGTGGCCACCTCGCCCGTGGCTTCCAGCGCGACGTCGAGCCACTGCTCCAGCGAGAAGTCCCCGTTCACTGGAGCACCGGTTCGAGCACGGCCTTGAAGCGGTCCGGCGTGAAGGGCTTTGCCAGCAGGAACAGGGCGCCCGCGTCGCGCGCCCGCTGCACCATCTCGGGTGTACTCTGCGAAGTGACAAATCCCACACGCACGTCGATGTTCTGCTCGCGCAGGGCTTCGAGCATCTCGATCCCGGTCATCTCCGGCATGTTCCAGTCCGTGAGGACCACGTCCGGACGGGAGCGCTGGATTGCGGCGAGAGCCTCCTTGCCGTCGGAAGCCTCTTCGACCGAGTGCCCGTCGAACCCGGCCTGCCGCAACGCGCGACGCACGATCATCCGCATCGCCTTGCTGTCGTCCACCACCAGGATCTTCATCGGTCCTCCAAACCTCAGGGTTCTGCCGGCTAGCCCACGGTTTCGGAAGTTTCTCCGTTTCACTTGAATGCTCTCCGGACCGGCCCTCGGGGCCCCTCGAAGGATCCGGGCGAAACACGACCCGTGGCTCAAGTGCTACCGGAGGACCGCCGAATAGCCATCAGTAAACAGCTATGCGTCGCCGACCGTGCCCCGTTCGGGGCGAGTCGCCGATGCCGACGGGCCGGTCCCGATCCAGGTCCCGCCGACTCGTCGAATCGGAGGTTCCAGGGTGGAGGATCCCGCACTTCGGCCGCTGCTCGAGGACATCGTGGCCCGCTCGCTCGCAGCCACGGCGGACGACCGCGCCGCGCTCGAGGACATCGTCACTCGGCTGGGTGACCTCATTGCAAAGTGCGGCGACGAGGACGACGGTGCGCGGCGTGTCTTCGTAGCGGCTCGCGCCAATCTCAACGACGTGCTCGCGGGAGAAGCCCTCGATGCGAGTGCGACTCTCGCGTCCGTCGTGCGGTCCCTGGCGACGGTCCGGGACGCCGGGGAATCGCCGCCCGCGAGCCGCGACGCCGAGGATCCGTCACCCGGCGGGCCGCTCGTCCTCGACGAGTTCATCGACGAGGAGATCTTCGGAAACTTCCTCTCGGGCGCGACCCTTGTCGTGGAGGAGATCGAGTCCGACATCCTGGCGATGGAAGCGGACGACCCCGCGGCGGCGCGTGACCTCCGGGGTCGGGTGCACACGCTCAAGGGCGACTCCGGAACGCTCGGTCTGCGCGATCTCGAGTTCGTGTGCCACGCGCTGGAGGACTACCTCGATCGCGAGGTGCCGCCCGCCGCGCGGATCCGTGCGCTGCTCGAGGCGCGGGACTGGATGTCCGGTGCACTCGAGGCCCACGCACGGATGCGACGTCCGGAGGAACCCGGGGAGGCCATGGCGGCTCGACTGTTCGCGGCGCCCGCGGAGTCGCCGTCGACCGCGCCGGTTCCCGCGAGTGCCGAGGCGCCCGCGACGCCGACCGCCGGGCCGAAGGCACCCGTGTGGGACGAGGACACGCTGGAGGTGATCGGCGAGTTCCTGCAGGAGTCCGAGGAGGGCCTGGCCCGCGTCGACGAGATCCTCCTGTCGCTGGAGGGTTCCGAGGCGGATCCGGAGAGCGTGAACGAGCTGTTCCGCGTGTTCCACACCATGAAGGGTGTCGCGAGCTTCCTGGGACTGGACGAGATCACGCGACTGGCGCACAGCACCGAGACGCTCCTCAACCTGGTGCGGACACACGAACGAACGCTGGACGGCGCACTGCTGGAGCTCGTGTTCGACGCGACCGAGGCGACGCGACGTCTCCGCGCGGCGGTGCGTTCGTCCGTGGAGACCGGGCACGAGCTCGAGTCCGACGCGGCGCTTCCCGCGCTGCTGGATCGGCTGGAGCGATGTCGGACCGGCGACCCGGAAGGCGAGGCCGAGTCACCGGGATCGGAGTCCGCGACGTCGCTCTCCATCGAGCCGTCGCCGGACCCGTCGCCGGGCGGAAGACCCGAGCCCACACACGGAAACGGCCCGCTCTCCGGCGAGCCGCGGCCCGTTCCTTCCGCCGCTGCCCCGCCGAAGCCCGGGCGCGACGGCGTCCGGATCCGCCAGACCGTGAAGGTCGACGTGGATCGTGTGGACCAGCTCGTCAACATGATCGGCGAGCTCGTGATCGTGGAGTCGATGCTCGTGAACGCGGCGGGCGTCGCGGAGATCGGCGAGCCCCGCATCCGGGACTACCTCGGTCAACTCAAGAAGGCCACCCGCGATCTGCAGGACGTGGGAATGCGCATGCGGATGGTCCCCGTGCGGAGCGTGTTCCAGAAGATGGCCCGCATGGTGCGCGATCTCTCGCACCGGACCGGCAAGGCCGTTCGTCTGACCACGGCGGGGGAGTGGACGGAGATGGATCGCTCCATGGTGGAGCAGATCGAGGATCCGCTCGTCCACATGATCCGGAACGCGGTGGACCACGGGATCGAGTCGCCCGACCGGCGCAGTGCGGCCGGCAAGCCCCCGGTGGGAGAGATCCGGCTGTCGGCGTACCACGAGAGCGGAAACATCGTGATCGAGATCACCGACGACGGTCCGGGTCTGAACCGGAACGCGATCCTGGAGAAGGCGCGCGCGAACGGGCTGATCGGCGAGACGGAGCCCGTGAGCGACGCCGATGTCTTCGATCTCATCTTCGCGCCGGGGCTGTCCACCGCCGCCCGCGTCACCGAGGTGTCGGGCCGGGGCGTCGGCATGGATGTGGTCAAGCGGAACATCAAGGCCATGCGCGGTCGCGTGAACGTGTCGTCGGAGCCGGGGCACGGCACCCGGTTCAAGATCGTTCTGCCGCTCACGCTCGCGATCATCGACGGGATGCTGGTGGCGTGCGGCCCGGAGCGCTACGTCGTTCCCATTCTATCGATCGTGGAATCCATCCAGGTCGACGCCTCCATGCACCGCACGATGGGCGGGAAGCACGACATGGTGGAGGTCCGCGGCGAGCTGCTCCCCCTGGTCCGCATCGATCGTCTGTTCGGCGTGGAGGGAGCGAAGTCCGAGATCACGTCCGGACTCGTGGTGATCGTGGAAGGCGTGGGCCGGAAGGTCGGACTCCTCATCGACGACGTCATCACCCAGCAACAGGTGGTGATCAAGAACGTCGGCGAAGGAATCGAGAGCACACCGTTCGTCTCCGGAGCCGCGATCCTCTCGGACGGCCTGGTGGGATTGATCCTGAACGTGGAAGAGATCTGCAGTGTGGTCAGCAACCGGACGGCGGTCGGGCACGGCGCCGTTCGGGAGGGTGTCGCGGTGCCGGAAGCGCTGCTCGCCGGCTAGCGGTTCATCGAGCCCCAGGAGAACGTGATGAGCGAGTCCGCCGATCGACCGGGCGAGAACGTGGCCGGGGAAGCCGACGCCGCGAACTGCGCCGGCAAGTACATGACCTTCAAGCTCACGAACGAGTGCTACGGGCTCGGGATCCTGGACGTCCGGGAGATCATCCGCCTGATGGACATCACTCCCATTCCGCGGGTGGCGGGGCACATCAGCGGGGTGATCAATCTCCGCGGATCCGTGATCCCGATCATGGATCTGCGTGTCCGCTTCGGGATGCCGCGCACGGAACCCACGGACCAGACCGTGATCATCGTGGTGCAGCACCGTGGCCGGGACGGCGGCGTCACGATGGGAATCCTCGTCGACGAGGTGATGGAGGTGCTCGACATCGCCGCGGGCCAGATCGCGCCCCCGCCGGAGCTCGGCGACTCCGAGGCCTTTGCCGACTTCGTGCTCGGCGTGGGCAAGGTGGAGTCGCGCGTGGTGTTCCTGCTCGACATCGGGAAGGTGATCCACTCGCCGGAGGTGCTCGAGATCGCGGGTGCGCGAACATGATCTCCCGGTTGCTGCGGGCAGACGTGCGTCGCGCTCTGGCGGCAGCATTCGTCGCGGGATTGGCGGCGGCGCCGTCGTCCGGGCAGGAAGCCACCGAGCCGCCTCCGGGCGGTACGTTCCCCGGCGTGTCGGGGTTCGCGGACTTCCGGATGAGCACCCGGGACCAGGGGGACGGACTCGTGGTCGGCCAGGCCGAGGTGGACCTCGAGAAGGCGCTCGCGGCGTCCGTCGTGGTGAACGAGGCCATCGCGTACGACGCGGACAGCGAGTCCTTCGGACTCGGCGTGCTCTCGGTGGACTTCCGTCTGTACGGCGACTCGGAGGAACACCTCCGCGCGTCGGAGACGCTGACTCGATCGGGCGTGATCGTCGGACTGTTCGACGTCCCGTTCGGTCTCGACTGGCAATCCTACGCGGCGCCGGATCGACCTCTCGTGTCCGCTCCGCTGGTGGTGGACGGGACGCACGGCGGGTGGAACGACGTCGGGGCGCAGGTCTACGCGGAGACCGCACGCTGGTCGGGCGTGGCGTTCGCCACGCACGGCTTCGATCCGGATCACGACGACGCGACGATCGAGGACATCCGGTACGCGGTCGGAGGGAGGGCCGGAGCGCGTCCCCGGGCGTTCCTCTCGGTCGGCGTGTCGGGCGCGTGGCTCGTGGCTCCGGGCCACGAGCTGGAGACGACTCTGGCCGGGGCGGACGTCGAGGTGGCGCACCGCGGGCTCTCGGTTCGCTCGGAGTTCATCCGGCAGGAGAACGGACGGGCCGTCGGCACCCGGACCACGCTCGACGGCTACTACGTGCGGCTGCTCGGGCGCGCCGGGGATGCGTTCGGAGTGGTGCGCTACGGCGCGCTGATTCCGGAGGGTGACGCGCGCACGGAGAGGATCTCGCTGGGCGCCGGCTGGAAGGCGCACGAGGACGTCGAGTTCCGCACGGAGCATCAGCTGTACCGAAGCAACGGCGACAACCGGACCATCTTCCAGATGGTCGTGGCGATCTGAGGAGAAGGAACCCATGCGCTGGACAATCGGAAAGAAGCTCGGCGGGAGCATCGGGACGTTCGTCGCCCTGATGTTCGGCGTCGTGACGCTGGACATCGTCATGAACAGTCACACGGAAGAGGCGGCCAAGCAGGCGGCGGAGAGCGCCCGACTGACGCGCGAGGAAACGGCGGTGTTCGCGATGAAGTCGATGCGGGCCAAGAACAACGTGATCCAGGTGCAGCAGTGGCTCACGGACATCTCGGCCACCCGCGGTCTGGATGGCTACGACGACGGATTCGCCAAGGCGGAGCAGAACGCTCAGGAGCTGAAGGCGACGCTGGCCGAGTTCCGGACGATGTTCCGTCGCGAGGACGACCGGGAGTCGCTGGCGACGATCGACGAGATCGAGCGGGAATTCGATGTGTTCTACGCCACCGGACGCGAGATGGCCGCGACGTACATCGAGCGCGGTCCGGAGGCCGGGAACGCCCTCATGGGCGAGTTCGATCCTCACGCGGAGCGGATCGATCAGCTCATCGGCGACCTCGCCGAGGAGCAGATTCTCGAGCTGGACAAGTCCATGGAAGGCATCGTGGCGTCGGTCGACGAGGTTCTCGCGAACTGCCGCTCGCTCGAGGTGGCGGGCTGGGCCGGACTCGGACTCGCCCTGCTGGTGACGGTCCTGCCGATCCTCACGATCTTCGCCCTCATCCGGCAGCTCCGCGAGGCCACGACGGTGGCGCGGGCCGTGGCCATGGGGGATCTGGATCAGGAGGTCACCGCGCGGACGAACGACGAGATCGGGGATCTGGCCCGAGCCTTCCAGGAGATGATCGAGGCCCAGCGCGCCAAGGCCCGCGCGGCGGAGGAGATCTCGCGCGGCAACCTCGCGGTGGAGAAGCTCGTGCGCTCCGACCGGGATCGGCTCGGCCAATCCATGGAGGCGATGAAGCAGAACGTCCAGCGGATGGTGCAGGACACGAGGGAACTCGTGGAGTCCGCTGTCTCCGGCGATCTCTCCACGCGAGCGGAGCTGGGTGTTCACCACGGCGAGTTCCGGGCCGTGATGGACGGAATCAATCGGACCCTCGACGCGATCCTGTCGCCGATCACCTCCGCGGCGAGCGCGCTGGACGCCCTCGCGCGATTCGACCTGACGGCCCGCGTGGATGGGCAGTATCAGGGCGACCACGGGAAGATCACCGAATCGGTGAACACCACGGCGCAGACGCTGCACGAGGCGATCGCGCAGGTGGACTCTGCGGTGAGCCAGATCTCCAGCGCGGGCACGCAGATCGCGCAGAGCAGCCAGCAGGTCGCGGAGAGCGCGACCCAGCAGGCGAGCGCGCTCGAGGAAACGTCGGCCAGCCTGGAGGAGATGGCGGGTATGACCCGCGAGAACGCCGGCAACACGAAGCAGGCGCGCGCCCTGGCCGAGGCCGCGAAGACCGCGGCCGAGCAGGGTTCCTCCGCCATGGAGGACATGCGCGCATCGATGGTCCGGATCCGTGGGGCTGCGGAGGGGACCGCCGCGATCATCCAGGACATCAACGAGATCGCGTTCCAGACGAACCTGCTGGCGCTGAACGCCGCGGTCGAGGCCGCCCGCGCGGGCGATGCCGGTCGCGGCTTCGCCGTCGTGGCCGAAGAAGTACGCAACCTGGCGCTCCGCGCGAAGGACGCGGCCCGGAGGACCGAGGCTCTCATCCGGGAGTCCGTCTCGCTGGCGGAGGGCGGAGAGTCGTCCACGGCCGCGGTCGGCACTCAGCTCGACGAGATCGCCAGTTCCGTCGGCAAGGTTGCGGACATCGTCGCCGAGATCGCGATCGCCTCGGACGAGCAGGCCCGCGGCATCGATCAGTTGAATCGCGCTGTCGCGGAAATGGACAAGGCGGTCCAGCAGTCCGCGGCGAACTCCGAGGAGTCCGCGAGCGCGGCCCAGGAACTGGCCGGACAGGCTCAGGAGCTCAACGGGATGGTCAGCAAGTTCCGGCTCGGGCAGACCGGGGCGTCCCGGGCGGTCCTGCCGTCCCGCGCCTCGACGGCCGGACGATCGTCCGCGCGTCCGCCGGCGCGCAATCCTGCGGCCGGAATCCCCGTGGATCCGGAGGAGCTGATCCCCCTCGATACCGATCCGGAGTTCGCGGAATTCTAGCGGAGCTCGGGAGGCGCCCTTCGGGGCGCCGACCCGCGCGGGAGACTCGGTAGTGGAGCAAGGCGTGTTCAGGAAGCTGTGCGATCTCGCGTACCGTGAGGCCGGCATTGCGCTCGGCGACGGGAAGCAGTCCCTCGTGTCCGCTCGCGTTTCCAAGCGGATTCGCACGCTGGGGCTCGCCGGGCCCGCGGACTACCTGCGCTACCTGGAACACCCGGACCACGCGGAGGAGATCGTCTCGTTCCTCGACGCGATCTCCACGAACTTCACGTTCTTCTTCCGGGAAGAAGACCACTTCCAGGTCCTGTCGGAGGAGCTGAAGCGACTCGTCGCGCAAGGTCAGCGGCGTTTCCGGATCTGGTGCGCGGCGTCGTCCACCGGAGAGGAGCCGTACTCGCTCGCGATCACGCTGCTCGAGGCGGTGAGTGGCGTGGACGCCGACGTCCGGATCCTGGCCACGGACATCTCGACCCGCGTGCTCGAGATCGCGAGCGAGGGTCGCTACCCCGCGGCCGCGGTGGTCAAGATCCCGCCGCGGCTGCTGCACCGCTACTTCACCCGCGAGGGCCGAGGGGGGGAGGAGACGTTCCGGGTGGAATCGCCCTTGAGAGACATCGTGACGTTCAAGCGCTTGAACCTGGCCCGCCCGCCGTTCCCGATGAGGGGACCGCTCGACGCGATCTTCTGCCGGAACGTGATGATCTACTTCGATCGTCCCGTGCGGGAGGCGCTCGTGGCGGAGATGACCCGACTGCTCGGGCCCGGTCGGCTGCTCGTGACCGGGCATTCGGAGGGCCTGCACGGAATGGGCGACGGACTCGAACGGCTGGTCCCGTCGGTCTACCGTCGGCCCGCGCCGGAACCCGCAGTCGATCCGGAGCACGCGCCATGACGCCGACCCTCGCCGGTGCGGCGACGAACCTCATCACGGTGGACATCGCGGACATTCGCGTGAGCAAGGACCCCGCATCGGTCATCGTGACCTACGCGCTCGGATCGTGTGTGGCCGTGATCGTGCACGATCCGATCCGGCGCATCGGGGGAATGATCCACTACATGCTGCCTCTCGCCCAGACCGCGCCGGACAAGGCGCGCGGAAACCCGGCGATGTTCGCCGATACCGGGATCCCCGTTCTCTTTCGCTCCGTCTACGAGCTCGGGTGTCGGAAGGAGGATCTGGTGGTGAAGGTGGCGGGAGGCGGATCGCTCTACGACGACAAGGGGACCTTCGAGATCGGTCGTCGCAACTACGTGGTGCTCCGCAAGATGTTCTGGAAGACGGGAGTGATGATCGCCGCGGAAGACGTCGGCGGATCGAAGTCGCGTACGGTGCGCCTGAACGTCGGGACCGGCCAGGTCGTGGTCCGATCCCAGGGAGAGGAGACGGAACTTTGATCGCCAAGGAGACGATCCTGCAGAGGGTCCAGGCGCTCCCGGCCCTTTCGACTGCGGTGGCGGAACTCGCGTCGCTGCGGGACGACCCGCTCGCGACGGCACTCGCCTACGAGCGAGTCATCCGGCCGGACCCGGCCCTCTCGACGAACTTCCTTCGGCTCGCGAACTCCGCACACTTCGGCACCCGTCACGAGATCAAGACGGTTCGCGCGGCGCTCGCTCTCCTCGGGACGAAGCGACTCTACGAGGTCGTCGTGGGGGCGGCGCTCCACGGCGTACTGCCGGAGCGGTTGCCGGGATACGAGGTGGACCTGCCCGGTTTCTGGCGTCACTGCGCGGCGGTGGCGGCGCTCTCGGAGCGGCTCTCGACCGAGTTGCGGGTGGGGGCGCCGGACTTCGTGTTCACGGCCGGGCTGCTCCACGACATCGGCAAGCTCGTGATCGGATCTTTCCTGGCCGCCGAGTCCGCGGAGGTGCTCGCCCGGGTCCGCGGAAGCGAGAAGACCTTCATCGACGCCGAGCACGAGGTGCTCGGTTGGGATCACTCGGAGATCGGGGCGGAGGTGGCCCGAGCGTGGCGCCTGCCCGAGGCAGTGGTGGATACGGCGCGCTGGCACCACTCTCCTTCCGAATGTCCGACGGCCAACCGGACGCTCGTGGACATGGTGCACGTGGCCGACGGGCTCGCCCACTCGCTGGGAATGGGTGCCGACACCGGGGAGCTGGCCCGCCGTATCGAGGTGCCCGCGATGCAGAGACTGCATGTCACGGCGCGCACGCTCGAGCGGATCGCCTGTGATTCCCTGGCGAACATCAAAGACCTCTGCCACAGCCTCGAAGGCAACGCGGGGAGGACATCGTGAGCTACGACTTCCTGATCGTGGACGACTCGCCGATCATTCGGTCCGTCGTCCGCAAGGCGATCCACCTCTCGGGGATCGACCTCGGGACGCTGCACGAAGCGGAGAACGGTCGACAGGCGCTGGCGACGCTGGAGCAGCAGCACGTCGACGTCGTGGTCGCCGATCTCAACATGCCGGAGATGGACGGCGTCGAGCTCGTACGCCGGATCCACGAGGACCTGTCCCTCACGGTCCCGGTGATCATCGTCTCGTCGGACCGCAGCGCGGATCGCATCGAGGAACTTCGTGCGCGAGGCATCCACGACTTCCTCAAGAAGCCGTTCCGCCCCGAGGAGCTGATGGCCATGGTCCGACAAGCGCTGCCGCAGCAAGGAGGATCCCGTGTCGGTTGACCCATCACTGGACGTTCTGCTGGCGACGACCGCGCGGGTCCTGGAAGAGGCAGCCTTCATCTTCTCGGAGCCCGCGAGCCCCGCAAGCCCGCCGACCGGAAGCGTGGTCGAGGCCACGATGACGTTCGCGGTCACGGACCAACCGGGGCACCACGGCTCCCTCATGCTGTCGGCGTCGCCCGGGTTCGGAACGGCCCTCGCGGCGAACCTGCTCGGTGTGGAGCCCGACGACCCGGACGTCACCGCCCGGGGGGCGGAAGCGCTCTGCGAGTTGCTCAACATCGTGGCGGGCTGCCTGATGGAGGAGTGGTTCCCCGACGCACCGGGCTGCCGCCTCGGGATCCCGAGTGCGCGCACGGTGGCGGCCACGGAACACGAGGCTCGCCGAGCCGGGGCACCCGTCTCGGGCTCGCTGCTGTCGGAGGATGCCGAACGCATCGACTGCGCCGCATTCCTGGAGGGATGAACCGGGTTCGCGTGCTGGTCGTGGACGACTCGGCGGTGGTGCGACAGGTGTTCTCCCGGGAGCTCGCGCGCGACCCGGACGTCGAGGTGATCGGCGCCGCGCCCGACCCGTACGTCGCCCGCGACCTGATCGTGCGGGAGCGACCCGACGTGGTCGTGCTCGACGTGGAGATGCCGCGGATGGACGGCCTCACGTTCCTGCGCAAGTTGATGCGCCACCATCCCCTGCCGGTGGTGGTCGTCTCGTCGCTGAATCGGGAGGGTGGTGACCTCGCGATGGCTGCGCTGGAAGCGGGAGCCGTGGACGTGATGTGCAAGCCCGGCGCGGCCTACACCACCGGCGAGATGACGGAAGAGCTTCGTCGCAAGGTGAAGGCCGCGGCCCAGGCCGTCACCAGGCGTCGCGAGATTCCGGGCGCGCGCGAACGGGCGCTGCCGGAGCTCACGACGTTCACCGACCGGATCCTCGCGATCGGGGCATCGACCGGCGGCACGACCGCCATCGAGACACTGCTCTCGGGGCTTCCGGCCAACTGCCCGGGAACCGTCATCACGCAGCACATGCCGCAGGCGTTCACCGCGGCGTTCGCGTCGCGGCTGAACGAACGCGTGGCGCCCGAGGTTCGCGAGGCGCGGGCAGGAGACGCGATCGTGCCGGGTGTGGTGCTCATCGCGCCGGGCGGCCGGCACCTGCTCGTGCGCCGGTCCGGGGCGCGCTTCCGGGCGGAGATCAACGACGGACCGCCGATCAACTACCACCGACCCTCCGTGGACGCGCTGTTCCACTCCGTGGCGAACGCCGCCGGACGCAGCGCGGTCGGCGTGATCCTGACCGGCATGGGGAACGACGGCGCCGCCGGCCTCCGGGCGATGCGCGACGCGGGCGCGTTCACGTTGGCTCAGGACGAAGCGAGCTGCGTGGTGTTCGGCATGCCGATGGAGGCGATCCGCCTCGGTGCGGCGGATCGTGTGGAGTCCATCGGCAACATGGCGCGGGCGGTCGTGGAGTCGCTCCGGGCGGTGACGGCCGGCTAGAGTCGACCGCTCAGCGGAACGAGGCCTTGAGGCTCCCCCAGCTTGTTTCGTCCACGGAGAGCGGACCGCAGCCCTGTCCGAAGGCGCCGATCAGCACCTGACAGTCGTTGTTCGTGGCCAGGAGCGGGGAGTCCTCTCCCAGCGTGTAGTTGTCGTCGTCGAGGCCGCAGAAGAGCGGATCCCGGAACAGGTTCCCGTTCAAGCCGAACTGATCGGCGATGCAGCTGGCCCAGTTGCCTTCCGAGTTCTCGTAGAGGTCCGTGCACGAGATGGCCACCGGCTGACCGGTACAGAAGATCGCCCGCCCGGCATTGAATGCGATCACCGTGCTCTGGATCGTGCCGCCGAAGTTGAGTCGGACGACTCCCGAGTCGGAACCGGAGTCGTTGGCCACGAGCGTGCACCGCGTCAGGGTCGGGAACGCCGAATCCGCCAGGATCGACGGCCCACCGAAGTTGTGAGCGAAGAGGCAACCGACGATCTCGAGGTCGATCAGTCCCGCGGCGAGGACTGCGTTGCCTTCGTTGCGAAAGAAACTGCAGTCGATCACGACGCGCTGCCCCGGATCCCGGGCGATCGGCGCGCCGAAGAAACTCAGACCGCCCTGCTCATTGTCGGCTACGACGCACCGCTCGAAACGAGTCTCCGATTCGCCGAGGTAGGCGGCGCCCCCGGAGTTCCCGGTGAGGGCGCAGTCGGAGATCCGGATCGACGACCATTGCACGAGGAGGCCGCCGAAGGAGGAGGCGCCGGTCAGCGTCAGCCCTTCGAGCGCCGCATCGTCGACGCTCCAGGCGCGGGCCACCCGGTCGCCCGCCGAAGCGTCGAGCACGACGTCGGCCGGGTTGCCGGTCGCCCCGCGAACGAGAACGCCGCTTCGCAACAGGATGCAGTGGAGCTCTCCTCCGGCACTCTGGGAGCACTCGGAGTAGATACCCGGAGCGACGCTCACGGTGTCTCCGACCGCCGCCGCGTCGATCCCGGCCTGGATCGTCGAGTAGTCCGCGGGGACGTGGAGAGTTGCGGCCCAGGCGGGGGCCGACGTGACGAGGACCGCGACGACGGTGAGCAAGCGCACGAGTTGCACCTCCGAGGAGACTCGACTCTAATGCATTGGAGTACTGCGGAGTCAAGGGGGGGCTCGTGCCGCGCTGTGCTATCTCGTCGCGGCCTCCGGCGACGCCGTCTCGTCCCCGCCCCGCGCACTCACCGACCCGTACGACGTGGGCACGTAGATCGCGGAGATCCCGCCGTTGAAGCACGTGACGGTGGCCGGGCTCGCGTTGATCGCCTCTCCTTCCAGACGGTAGGTGTAGCTCCCCGCGGAATTGACGGTGAACACGCGCTGGAGGCTGATCGGAAATCGATTCGAAACGAGCGCCGACTCCTCGAGGCCGACCGTGAGCGCGTGGAACGTAAGTGCGCCTCCTCCGGCCGTCGCATCGATCTGGAACCGGGCGAGGTTCGCGCCGGTGGTTCCCGAGTGTCGCGAGTAGGTCTGTGCGTTCACGATGATGTAGCCGGCGGCGGGCACATCGATCGTGACGACCTGGATGTCGGTCATCGCTCCGGTGACGAGGTTCACGCCCGGATTGGCGATGGCGGACGCGACGCCCGCCTCGGAGGAGGTCATCGCCGGGGTGATCGAGGAGTTGGGCAGCGTGAGGCTGCCACCCTGCAACGTGAAATCCCCGTTCACGTGCAGGCGGGATGACGGGTTGGCCGTTCCGATGCCCACGTTGCCGGCGGGATCGATGCGCAGCGGGGCGCCGGCTGCGCTACTGCTCGTCCCGATGAAGAAGTCCGAGTCGGCCGCGGACACGTTGTTCACGACACCGACGGTCCAGTCCCGGACCTGGCCCGAGATCGTTATCGTCTCGGCCTCGTCGTCGGACTCCAGGAGACCGCCGCCGACTCGCACGTCGCCGCGATGCTGCACGTCGTTCGTTCCGATTGCCACCCAGTCGCCATCGTCCGCAATCGCGACGTCGGCGACTCCCGCCCGCATCGCGAACGGCGTCGTCTGCAGCATCGTCCGGGGAAGCTCCGCCTCGTGGTTCACCGCGACGCCGAGCCAAAGCGGCGATCCGTCGAAGAGCGCCGTGGAGAGCGCCACCGACGTGCCGAGTGAGATCCGAAACACTCCCTGGTCCACGGGAACCGCCGCGTGCGCCTCGGGACCCCAGGCGGCCGAGCCCCCGGTCTCGGCGGGGTAGAGTGCCACGTCGAGCGTGACCGAACCGTCGATCGGCGTGCCGACGTCGTCCCGCAGGAACCCCTGGAACGGAATCGACAGCGGGACCGCGCGGACGCTGCCCCCGGCGGGCGCTCGCAGATCAGGGGCGTCTTCGGCGTTTCCCGCGGCGGCGACCGCCGGGGACAGGAGACCCCAGACGCAGAGAGCTCCGGCGAGCGGGCGGATGAAGTGCGACATGAGTCTCGTCCTTTCGCGGTGAGAGTGAGTGACGTCGACGCGTTGCATCACCGCACCCGCAGCATCTTGCGAGTCTCCGACCAGTCCCCGATCGACAGCCGGTAGAAGTACACGCCGTTCCCGACCACGCGGTGCGCGTGATCGCGTCCGTCCCAGCGGAGACGGTGCTCGCCGGGAGCCGGGACCTGCTGGAACAGCGAGCGCACGTTGCGTCCGGTCACGTCGTAGATCTCGATTCGAACGGGCGCCGGCGCGGCAGCCCGGAAGACGATGTCGGTGCCGGACCGGAACGGATTCGGCTCGTTCGGGAGGAGTCCGTTCCGGAAGGCAAAGGGCGCCGGGACCGGGCCGGGCACGAACGTCGCAATCGACGGAAGCCCGCCGCCCCAGAAACCCAGGGACAATCGATAGTTGCCGGCCGCGGCGTCGCCCACGACGCCGGCTTCTCCCACGGTCCCGAGCAGGGAGAACGACCCGCCGGAAGTGGCGACGGCGCCGCCCGAGAACGTCGGCCGTTCGAGCGTGGCGGCGCCGGCGGTGGCGGCCAGCGTGGCGGCGAGAAGCAAACCCCGCCCAGCGGGGCCCAGGATTGACCGGAGGAGAACGAAGGGAGTCGCGTGCATCATGAGGCCTCCTGCGGCGGCGGGTGAGCGGTTCACCGGATGTTTGCCGGGGGACGGCGATCTCCCGCGGAGGGAGCGCCGGGCCGGACGATCGCCGTTGGAGAGAGGGATGGAACTCGCGACGCGGGAGAGGGGGGCGACCTCGTGACGACTCAGCGCGTCGGGCGGACTCCATCGAGCAGCGTCGTACGTCGCGTCTCGGAGCGCGGGCCCTGCTGCAATCGGATGAAGTAGACGCCGGCGGAAACGTCATCGCCCCACCGGAACTCGTGGGGTCCCGCACTCAGATGGCGGGACTCGTCGAGGAGCGAGCGAAGGCGGCGGCCGGACACGTCGAAGACATCGAGCGCCACCGGGCCCGCTTCGGGGAGCGAGAAGCGGATCGTCGTGCTTCGCGTCGCCGGGTTCGGGTGGGTGCTGAGCGCGAATGGAGAAGCGGAGGGGGAGGGGCTCGGGCTCCAGACGGCGCTCCCGGGAGCAAGTCGGAACACGCCCGACCCGTCGGTCGCCACGAACAGGAAGTCGGACGATGGGTCGTAGGCGAGCGACCGGATCGCCGACTCCGGCAGCCCAGCGGAAACGAAGCCCTGTCCCTGGACGTAGACCGCGTTCGCGGTCGCGAGGAACACCCGGTCTCCGTCGAAATCCTGCTCGGCGGCGATGATCGTCTCGCCCGCGTATCCGGGGAGGGAAATCGACTCCCAAGATCGGCCCGCGTCGGTCGTGCGGAAGGTGCCAGCCTCGCGATACACGGCCACCAGCGAAGTCTCCGCGCCGGAATCGCTGGTCGTCGGACGGGGTAGCAGCGCCACTCCGCGGTCGGCGGGCAGCCCGTCCGCGCGCGCGATCCACGTCACGCCGCCGTCGGTCGAGAGCTGCACATCGCCCGGGAGATGCCACCGAATCGCCCACACCGTTCCGGCCGACTCGACGTAGGCGTCGGCGGCCAGGAATCCCTCGTGGATGATGCGAAACTGAGGCGCTGCATCCGGGGCGTCGGGATCGACGTCGCAGCGGGTGAGATAGGGAGTGCCCGCGCTGCACCAGAGGAAGACCCGGCGGCCGTCTCCGGTGGTTTCGAGCAACCGCGGATCGGCCGACCAACCATTCTCGTAAGTCACCTCGATCAGTCCGTACTGCCAGGACGCACCACCGTCTGTCGACCGGCGCACCACAGGATCCTGCGTGTCCGTGCTGTTGTTCCACCCGGTCTCGTAGAGAAGATCCGGCACGAACGTGCTGACGTAGAAGCTGGAGCGAGTGAAGATCGACGGAGGAGAGTCCGACAGGTCCTCCCAGGTGTCACCACCGTTCCAGGTCTTCCACAGCCCATCGCGGGCCATTCCACGAGCGATGAGTCCGCCGTGCCCGTCCTGGCGTACCGCGTCCAGTCGCAGGCGACCGATGCCGTCCATCGAGCCCGCCCAGGTGTTCCCCCCGTCGGTGGAACGCGAGAGGCCGCGCCGTGCGGTCGTCGGCCCGCCGACCGCGAAGTACCGGACGTCGGCTGTTGCTCGGTCCGGCGTGAGGGTGACCTGAAGCGTGTGGATCACGGCAGCGAACAAAGGGCTCCAGGGTGTCGACCACGACGCGCCACCGTTCTGCGTCGTCGTCACCCGCGGTTGGTACTCGTTGCCGCCGACGCGGACGGAGTAGGCGACGGTGACCGCATCTGATTGGGAGGCGTCGCCGGCGATCCGATCTCCGTAGCAGGTCCAGCCGAGTCCGTCGGGTCGCGGGACGCACCCGGGCGGCCGCCCTCGAGGCTCGAAGGAGGAACCGCCGTCCGTGCTGCGAAGCAGCAGGGCACCCTCCGAGGACAGGGTCCAGGCTTCTGAGGGCGAGCCTGCGCCGAACGCGACGAGTCCGCCGGACGACTCGCCGCCGAGATCGGCCGCCACCCAGGAGACGCCCCCGTCGGTGCTGCGGAACACGTGGGGCGGTGCGCCGACGAGCAGGTCTGACGGGATCTGGGGATTCCAGGCGATCTCGCGCGGAATGCCCAGGCCCGCCTCGAGGCGTGACCACGTCTCGCCGGCATCGGTGGATTCGTAGAGGTCCGCGTTCGGGCCGGCGACGCACGCCAGCACGCGGTTCGCTGCGGCGGGATCGAACGCGAGGTGCTGGATCGGTCCGACGCCGATGCGCTCCCAGTTCGTTCCATGATCGATCGAGCGCCACACACCGTCACCGTTGCGTTCGGCCACCAGGACGATCTCGGCCGACCCGCTCGAGACCGTGAGGCTGCCGTAGGCGAGGGAAGCGTCGAGTCCGGGTGAGGGCGCGGTCCAAGTGGCGCCGTGATCGGTCGAACGCAGGAGTCCGTCGGCGGGGCTCAAGAGGTAGAAGCGATCGGGATCGATCACGGATTGCGCGAACCCGTCGACCGGCCCACCGTCCGGTCCGACCGAGGTCCAATCGTCCGCGGACGCGATCGGACCCACCACCAGAGCCGGCAGCAAACAGAGCATCGAGCCGATCCGGGCCATCGTCACTCTCCGGGCGCCAGGCCGCGAGGATTCGACCGGCCGAACTTGCGATGTTCGACCGCTCGATCCTAGCAGGTCGGGGGCGTGCGAAGGAATGTGTCTCGCGCGAATGGCGTCGTCGCGGACGCCTCGACGAGTCGGTGGCCGCACCGAAACTGGGGTAAAGTCCCCCCGGCGCGGGAGCCGCCGTTCGCGCCCCTTGTGGGAGATGACGCCGCAGACATGAGATCCCCCGACTTCTCTGCCGCGCTCGCTCGCCCGCAGGTCGCGGGCGTCCTCGTCGCCCTCGCCCTGGCGGTGCTCGCGGTTCTCACGCGGCTGCCGCAGTTCCTGAGTCCCTACCTCGCGCTCGACGGGGACGAGGCGGTCGTGGGCCTCATGGCCGAGCATCTTCGAAACGGCGGAGAGTTCTCCCTCTTCTTCTGGGGACAGCGCTACGGGATCGCGGCGCCGGAGGCGGCCCTGATCGCGTCGTTCTTCGCGGGGTTCGGAACGTCGACGGTGGCGTTGAAGGCGGCGATGCTCGCGTTCTGGGTCGTCGCCGGCGGTGTCGTCGCGCTTTCCGTGCGTTCTTTCGCCGGAGGCCGGGCGGCACTGATCGCGGCGACGTTTCTGATCCTCTGTCCGGCCTGGATGGAGTGGGCGCTCCAGGCGCGCGGCGGATACCACCTGGCGTTCCTGTTCGCGCACGCGGCCGTGTGGCTGATCGCCGTCGTGTCGGGGCGGTCGGGACCGGAGCGCGTACGACTCGTCGTCCTCGGTGTGGCGCTCGCTCTGGTCTTCTTCGGGCAGCCGCTCTGGATCCCGCCGCTGGTGCCGTTCCTGATTCTCCTCGGGTACTCCCGTCGTCGTCTCGTGGACTTCGCGTTCGTCGGCGTCGGAGGCGCGGCCGCCGGGCTCCTGATCCGCGCGTTCGGATCCGGTGTCGACTACTGGTCGCCTCCGGTTCCGTCGGCACTCGATCTCATGCATGGCATTCTCGACCTGCCCCGTCGCGTGTGGATTCACTTCACGGGCTTCTACTACTACGACGCGGTCATACCCCCGCCCCTCTTCACGAAGATCGCCGCCGGGCTCTGGTGCGGGCTCCTGCTGGCGGCGGTCGGGGCACCGTTCGTCGTTCGCGGCCGCCACCGACCCGTACTGGCGGCGTGTGCGGCGGCCGTCGCGACGAGCCTCGCGCTCGCCACCGTGTCGACCGGCGCGGGCTTCATGCCTCGCTACCTGCTCCCGCTCGCCGGATTCGTGGTCACGTCGCAGGCGATCGTGATCGCGGACTTCTGGCGACGGGGCGGGGGCGCTCGTCGGCTGGCGTCGCTGGTCGTTGCGCTCGTAGTTCTCGCCGGGGCCGGGGCGGCGCCGGAGTTCGGAACGGTCTCGCTCGCTTCACCGCCGCGCGAACGTCCCGTCGCGGAGGAGGCCGCCATCCGGGCGCTGATCGACGAGCTGACGCGGCGCGGGGTTCGACATGTCTACACGCTCGACCCGACTCTGCAGTGGATCCTCACGTTTCAGAGCGGAGAGCGGATCATTTGCCGCTGGCGCGACCCGCGGGATCGCTATCCGGCCTACCCGCAGGCCGTCGACGTGGCGCTGCTCGCCGGAAAGCCCGTCGCGCTCGTGGGGGACGTGGCCGAGGCAGCGGCGATGCGTCGCGTCTTGCCACGGGTGGGCGCGGCCGACCTTTCGCTCCTCACGATCGCGGATCGATACTTTGCGATCCTCGATCCGTCTCCCGGGCTGCTCCGGGGGTTGGGCTTCCGAATCAACGGCTTGACTCCGAACGACGAAGCCCGATGATCGGGGCGCGAGGCACCACGTCGACCGACGGCTGGTCGGCGCCACGATCGATCCGGATTGTCCCGTGCGTGTCGACGCGATCGTTTCCGTTCTCGCTCCGAGGGAGTGATCTTGCCGACGTCCTGGAAGGAGCGAATCCCATCCCTCGGGATCGCCGTCATCGTGGTCGTCGCGATCACCGGGATCTTCGCGCCCGTCTACCTTCATGAGTACGGATTCTCGGACGCGTACACGCAACTGCTGAAGCTCGCGGTGGCGCCAGCGGGATCCGCGGAGCGCGCCGACGAGATCCGGCACGTCGTCGCGATGGGGCGCCCCGGAGACGCGGGGCTGATGCTGTTGCTCTACGGTTGGGCCGGAGACATCGCGGGCCTGGCGCGGATTCGCGCGTTCGCCGTCCTCTCTCTCGCGATCCTCGGACTCGCGTTCTATCGGGAGCTCCGAACGGCAGCGTGGGGACGCATCGAGTCCGGAGCCGCCGCCGTGTTCCTCGCCACGCTGCCATCCCTGCAGATCTCGGTCGCCTGGGCGGCGACCTCCACCCACGTGCTCGCCGTGATTCTCTCTCTCTCCGCCGGGAGCCTGGCGCTTGCGGATCGCTCGAACCGCACGGTCTCCTTGGCACTCCTCCTCGCGATCGTCCTGCAGGTTCTCGCCACGCTGATCTATCAGCCGGCCGCGATGATGTTGCTCTTTCCCTTGGCGTGCCGACTCGGAGCCGCGTTGGAGGTCCCGGCCCCGGCGCTTCGCCGCGCGGGCGTCACGCTCGCCGCCGGACTCGGCATGGGCTTCCTGGCATTCCGCGTGGGCGGGGCGATGTACCCGGCCGTCGCTCTCGCGCGCGGCGCGCGATCGGGTTTCGTTCACGACGTACCCGGCAAGCTCGAATGGTTCCTGCGCGAGCCGTTCGCGCACAGCCTCCAGTTCCACGCACTGCGTGGTCCGGAGGCGCTCCCGATCGCGGCGGCGGTCGTTCTCCTCCTCGGAACGCTCCTGCGGCCGTCCGGCGGGTGGCGACCTCGGTTGGTCGGACTGGCGGCCACCGGAGCGATTGTCGGTCTGAGCTATCTGCCGAACCTCCTGACCGCGGAGTCGTGGGCTTCGTACCGGACGATGATCGTGCTGGCTCCCGTCCTCGCGTTGCTCACGCTGTCTGCCGCTCGTTCACTGATGAGATGGAACGTCGTCAGCCGCGGAATCTGGACGGTCCTGCTGGTCGCCGCCGCCGGATGGGGAGGAGTGACCGCGCGCCGCACCGTGCTCGACACGATCGTTCTGCCCCAGATTCGCGAGCTCGCGCTGGCCCGCGAAGCCATTGCGGAACGCTTGCCGGAGCTCTCGGGGCGCGTCGCTGTCCGTCCGGCCCGCTGGGAGGATGGGAGTGCTCCCTGGCTTCTCTACGACGAGTTCGGGATCACGACGCTCGGCGTTCCCTGGTGCGTGCGACCGCTCACGCTCCTGATCCTGCACGAGCAGGGAGTGCCGTGGCGACCGGGGGATGTCGCTTTCGCTCCGGCGGGGACCGCGCCCGGCGAGGGAGAGGCGTTGCTCGACTATCACGAGCTGCTGTCGAGGTCGCCCGCAGTGGCGGGTCGCCGATAGCCGATGGCGCGTATCAACGCACGGCTCCGGCGCTCATCGTCGCGAGGCGGGTGGCATTCGCCGATCGGCGAGAGTACATTCGATACAGGGCCGAGATCTATCAGCCGCCGTCGGGAGCTTCGCCCGTGTCGGGGCCCGCTTGGAGGCAGCCATGAGTATCCGAGGCGGCATCACCGCCTTGCTCGCGGTAGCACTTGCAGTCGCGCCGAACGTCCACGCCGACGGATGGCAGCAGCTACCGCTCGGGGACGAGTCTGATGTCCGTGTCGTCGCGGTGAGTTCGCAGCATCCGTACTACGCTCTCGCCGCATCCGACGTTCTCTATCGATCCAGTGATTCCGGTGGTACCTGGTCGGTCGTTCCCGCCGCGTATTCTCCGCTTCGTCACCTTCGCTTCCACGGCTCGAACGACGACGTGTTCGCGACGTGCGACGGACGAGTTCTCGTTTCCACGGACCTGGGCTCGACCTGGGATCCCTGGGGTGCGTCAACGCCCGGGGGCGAGATTCAGGCGCTGGCGCTCTCCGGGGAGACGGAGGCGTGGGTCGCGACAGCGACGGATGCGGGCGCGCTCGTCTATCGGACGACCGACTCGGGGGGGACGTGGCAGTTTCGTGGTGCGGAGATCCAGGCTCCGATCGTCTACGAGTTCGCCCGGGACCCGAATGACGCGACGCGCATCGCGATCGCGACCAGCACGGGTATCGAGCTGACGACGAACGGTGGGCAATCGTGGGTGGAGGCTCTTGCGGGAGAATCGCTTCAGGTGAACTGGCACGCGGCCGGGATGCTGCGAGCCATCCACGGACCGGAGTTCTCCCGGGTCCTGATCGAGTCCACAGACATCGGTGCGACCTGGGAGACCCTCTTCGACCCGCCGCTCTACGACGGTGTGGAGCGTTTCGCCGCGGACCCAGCGGACGCCGACTTCTTGCTCGCTGCTCGGTCGCGCGCGTTGCTTGGGGGTTGCTACGGGCGATGGTACGGCGAGTTGGTCCGGTCCACGGACGGGGGTGCGACGTGGGGAGGGGTTCTGACCACGGACAACTACCGCTACAGCATTGCCGCCTACAAGTATCCCGTGAGGACGATGTCCGACCTCGGATTCGCCGCGGGATCGGCGTGGTTCGTGATCTCGGGATGGCCTTCGGCGGAGAACCTGTTCCTGTCGTCGGGACTCGGGGCTCCCGGTACCTGGAGTCCGAGCCAACTTGGAATGCACGAATCTCGGAGCGGCACCCCGTATGGCCGCGCCTTCCTCGAGGTCGATGCGGGTGGCGCCCTCTACACCTGCCGCCCGAGCAAGCACTGGCGCCCCTGGTCGAGCTCGCGATCCACCGACGCGGGCCAGACGTGGGATGAAGCCATCGATCTCGCGCAAGACGCCTATCTCGGGAGCTTTCAGGTCAGCAAGCTGCATTCCGGGCGCCAGATGCGCGTCAGCGGGTGGGCGCTATCGCACAACGACTGCAACTGGGTGGATTGGGGCATCGAGGTTCATGGGTCGACAGATGGAGGGGTGACTTGGCAATACTGGAATCACTCCATCGGTGGCCCCTATTCCCCGAAGGCCTGGGCCGACCACGGAACCTACGACTCCGTCTTCATCGTGAATGGTCAGACACTCTGGCGAAGCACGGACGCGGGGGCAAGCTTCGCGCCCGTGGCCGCCGTCGGGGGGCTCTTCGATCTGGTGGTCAGCCCAGAAAGCGACGAGCGTCTCTGCGCTATCTTCCGAGATGAGCCTATCGTTCGCGCCAGCTCGGACGGGGGCCACACCTGGGCTCCGCGATCGAACGGGCTTCCGAGTGACGCCCCGACCCAGCTCTTGATGGATCCGCACGACGGCGCGACGCTGCTCGTCATCTTCCCGCACCGCGCACCCTGGATGAGCACGAACGGGGGGGAGAGCTGGCGGCCCGTGGGCGATCGCGGCCCCGATCGCGGTCCCACGGCGTCCCCTTGGACCGAACTGCTCCCGCCGGGAGCGGATCTGCACGGGGTCACCGTTCTCTGCGGAGACTGGGAGGTTACCGAGTCCGGGGCCCGCGTTTTCCTCGGAACGGAACGAGGTGTGTGGGACTCGGACCAGGGCCTCGTCGGGCCGGGACCGTTCCCCGTTCGCGAGGTCGAATACTTGCCGTCCGCCGGAGTCCTGGTTGCTCTGACCGACGCCGGCGTGTTCTCGCTCCCCGTCGATCGGAGAGCGGACGGCATTCCCTCCCCCGCGGGTCCGTTGCCCACCTCGACGCCGGTCGACGGGGTTCGACTCACGATCGCCCCGAATCCGTTCGACCACGCCACGACGATCGAGCTCGAAGGCGCGCGTGAGAACTGGCCGTACCGGCTTGGGGTCTTCGACGTGGTAGGCCGCAGAGTCCGAACGCTTTCCGGAACCGCCTCAACAACCCGGGTCGGGATCACGTGGGATGGACGCGACGCGAGCGGACGTGTGTCGGCTCCCGGCGTCTACTTTGTCCGTCTCGAGTCCGATGACACGTCGCGCGCTACGCGGGTGGTGAAGATCGAGTAGCCGGACCGGTAGCGGCTCCCTCCCCCGCGAGGTAATAGTCGGTTCGGAGGTGCCTCGGTGCGATACGAACGTCTGCGAGGGCCCATCATTCTTGCATCGGTCGCGGCGCTGACCCTGGCGGCGGCGTACCCCGGGTTCGCTCAGGTCCGCGGACCGAATCGCACTCCCGGACCGCCGATCGGTGAGATTCGATCGACGTGGCTGTTTCCGTACGTCCGCTCCGTTACCGAGGGCATCAGCGGCTCGGATGAAGGCGAAGAGGTCTGCTGCCGAGTCGGCAAGACGACGTTGCGCTGGTACGCCAGGGACGGGAGCATCCTCCACGAAGTGACCGGAGTCGCGACCTGGCTGAAGGTCTGGGGAGACTCCCAGGAGATCTTCGGGAAGTTCCCCTACTACGAGATGGACTCGCCCCATCGCGAGAGCGTGGCGCCGGCGTTCCTCGACACTTCACGCTCGGGCGCGGTGGTCCTGGCCGGATACTATCCGGACAGTCACTCGGTGTCTTTGGACCTGTACCGACTGGGCCATCTGAGTCGCACGTGCGGTCCGTACGAGGTGACCTGCCCGCGGAATCCGGCACTCGGCGTTCAAGACTCGGGAGCGTTCTCCGTGACGATTCCCGGCTGCGCCGGTGACTCGGCGCGAGTCATCCTGGTCGATCCGGGCGGTGAGGTCACCGCGCACCTCCTCGTGGCGAACCCCCGGGGGGTGGCCGTCGATCCTCTGGGGCGGGGAGCGGTCATCGAACGTTCGGGGCAGGACGGAACGATCTGGATGGCTCCTGGTCTCGATCCCGTCGCGCTCGATCTTCCCTCGGGGAGCGCCCACGTGCTCTGCTGGGCCGGGGACGGCGCCCTGTTTCATGAGCGATCGAGCGATGGAAGTCCTTTTCTCGTCCTGATCGATCTCGCGACGGGCCGCCAATCGTGGCGCGTGGCGGATGCCGCCCGGGCCGATCGTCTGAACGACCTCGCGGTCGCCGCCGGCGACTGGATCTACCTCTATGAGCTGGAACTCACATCCGGGACCGAGCAGGTGAGCGGCGCGCACAAGATCTCGGTGAGGTCTGTTGCGTCCGGAGAGGTCGTGTACGTGTGGAGAGGCCAGGCGGAGGCTCCACCACCTCGTGCGGGAAGAATCCTCGAGGTCGCCGGGGAGATCTACTTCCTCACCGACTCCGAGTTCGCGCGCGTCGATCCGATGGACGTCGAGACCGAGGCTCATGGATGGAAGAGAGCTGGATGGGACAGTACTTCCGGTGGGCCCTGACCCCGGTCAGGTGCGGCGCCCCGCTCCGGAGGCATGGCGCTTTTTCTGGATCAATCTGAAGATGGTCCGGATCATTCACCGGAGCCACAAGTAGGGCTTGGGGGAGTCGTCAGGACTCGGAGGTCAGATCCCGGAGAGCCTCGAGTTCCGCCAGCGCTTCGAAGTCCTTGGGGCGCCCAGCGGCTCGCTTCACCTCGATCAACTTGTCCAGATTGAGACACTGCATCGAGAGGCCGAAGACGCGCAGCTCCGAGGAGTGCGGCCGCAGGAGCTCGTAGCTTCCTCCGCCGGTGATCTCCCCGTGCAAGTCGATGTCGCCGAGGGATGTCGTCAGTGCGAAATTCAAGCCGCTCTCGAGCGTCGCACGTTCCCAGCGAAAGGGCAGCCCGGGAGGAGCGCCCCGAAGAGACGTTGCGTGGCTCTCCAGGGCTGCGATCAACCGATCGAGAGTCGCTCGGGTCCGCGCGTAGACGACGTCGACGCGCTGCGTGAGGAGGGCGGACCCGTGCACGACGGCGGCGACGAAGAGCCGGAACTCCCTGGGAGGTCGATCGGGTCGCTCCCGCGCGCGAGGACGAGCGCTCCCGGAACTTCGATCGTCGATTCTGTCTCCCGAGGGGGAGCGAGTCCAGCCCCCGGGAGCCCCTCGCTTTGACTCGGCCCCCGCAAACCCTCTACGCTCGATGGAATCCGGCAGTCGGAAACTGCCTCCGAGGTCAGCCGCTCCACCCCGCGGAGGATGACATGCGTGATTCCAGCTTCCGGGCGTCCCGCCGCCTTTCGGCGGCCCTCGGACTCGCCATCCTCGCGGCCTGCCCGATCGATGCCTCTGGACAGCTCGCGATCGGTCTCGGCGGCCCCCTCGGGGACACGGGGCGGGCCATCGCCGTCGACGCGTCCGGCAACATCGCCGTCACCGGTTCCTTCAACGGTACCGTCGACTTCGATCCGGGTCCGGGGCTGCTCGAGCTGACGGCCGGAGGATCGGAGGCCGTGTTCGTCGCCAGCTTCGATCCCGCCGGCGCTCTCCGGTTCGCGCGCGCGTTCCCCGGGGACGGCTACGGAATCGCCGTCGACTCCGCGGGCAACGTGTACGTCACGGGGGAGATCCAGGGAGCGCCGGTGGATGTGGACCCCGGACCGGACTCGGTGCTGCTCGATCCGCAACAAGGGCGCGCGTTCCTCGTGAGCTACGACGGAACCGGCGCCCTCCGCTTCGGCCTCAACTTCGGGGGTGGTCTCAGCAATCGAGTCGAACGCGGAACGGCGATTGCCGTCGACGAGAACGATCACGTCTACCTGACGGGAATCATCAACGGCGACACGGACTTCGACGGACCCGGCGGCGAGCTGCCCGTCCCGTTGAACGGTCTGACGGACGGCTTCGTTGCGAGCTACTCGACGAACGGCGGCTATCGATTCGGGTTCGCGGTGGGCAGCACGCTCGCGGATGCCGGGTACGGGATCGCCGCACGCGGCAACGAGTGCTGTGTCACCGGCGCGTTCCGTGGAACGGTCGATTTCGATCCCGCGGCCGAGATCGAGACTCGCACGTCGAACGGGAATCTCGACCTCTTCGTCGCGCGGTACTCGAGCACGGGAGCGCTTCTCTCCGTCGCGGCGGTCGGCGGGCCGTTCGACGACATCGGGTACGCCCTCGCGCTGGACGCCGCCGGCAACGTCTTCGCCACCGGCGAGTTCCGGGACACGGTCGACTTCGATCCCGGACCGGGACAGTCTCTGGTGACGTCTGCCGGCAACCGCGACCTGTTCCTCGCGAGCTACACCGCCGCGGGCGACCTGCGCTTCGCGTTCGGGCTCGGAAACACGAACGACATGGTCGGCCTCGGGCTCGCCGTCGATGTCGGAGGTGAGCCCTGGATCACGGGGAGGTTCACGGGGACCGTCGACTTCGATCCAGGGCCGGGAGACGCTTCGATCACAGGCAACCAGGAAGCGTTCGTGGCCGGCTACTCGGGGGCGGGCACGTTCCGTCTCGCCCACCGCTTTCCCGACGTCGGGAGTCTCGATTCGGATTCCGGCGAGGGCATCGCGCTCGACGTCGGCGGAAGTGTTCATGTCGTGGGTACGTTCGCCGGCACGAACGACTTCGATCCCGGCCCGGCGAGCCTCGAGTTGACGTCGAACGGTGCGAGCGACGTCTTCTTCCTGCGCGAGACTGCAACCGCCGTGGCCGTCGGGGAAGTGCCGGCCTCGCGCGAAGACTCCCGATTGGGTCCGATCGCTCCGAATCCCTCGGGAGGCGACACGCGGCTCGAGTGGACCGCCCGCGCGTCCGGGCCGGTCCGCGTGACGCTCCACGACGTGACGGGTCGGCGATTGGCCGTGCTGTGGTCCGGGGTGCTCGCGGCGGGAGAACGGAAGGCGCTGTCGCTCTCGGGTTCGGGCCTCGCGAGCGGTTCCTACTTCGTCCGGGTCGAGGATCGGGGGGGCGTCTCGAGCGGGAACTTCGTCGTCGTCCGCTGAGTGACGGGAGGTCCGAGGGTCTCATTGACTCGCGCTTCCCGGGAATCCTACATTCCCGTTCCCTCTCTCGCGGAGACAGCGAAGTCCATGAAATGCACGACGATCGGGTGGCTGCTGCTCGGATTGTTGATCTTCGGCCTCACCGCGCCGGCTCGGAGCGGCGCGGAAGACCGGTCCCGTCGCTCGCGCCGCGGGGGGCCGCCGCCCGCCGGCGAGAACGCTGTTTCATTCCCACAGATGTCCCGGGAGTTCCTCGCCGCGCTCGAGGCGCTGGGAGTCCGTCCGGGCATGACGCTCGCCGAGGCGCGAGCGGCGGCCGCGACCTGGGGCGCGCGCCTCGAACGAGAGGACCTGAGCAACCTCAGCGAATCGGCGAAGCCGTCGCCCGCAAACGTCTACTCGCCGGATGCGATCAACCGTGCGTTCGAGTACCGGTCGCTGCCGGAGCCGACGTACCGCGGGCATCCGCGATCGTTCGATCCCGACGCGCCGGACCAGAGCTGGCCCGCGGGAGCGCTCGATTTGCTCGTGTTTCCGATCGAGCCGCTCGGTGATCTCGCCGACCCGACGAATCTGGTCGTGTACTACGTGCAGACGTCGGTGATGTGGGGAAGTCCCCGCACCAAGAAGGAAGGCGTGATGTCCGAGGTCGAGTTCCTCCGCCAGGGAGCGGAACGCGTCGGCCTCGAGCTGCACACGGCGATGTCCGGTGCGCGTTCGGACTGCGGATTCGCGATCCCGGACTACGTGCAACGCATCGTGGGCCTCGGCGGCGTCCCGGAACCGAGGACGCCGGAGAACCTGCCGGCCTGGAAGGCCTGCGGAACGATCGTGCTCGTGGAACCGAATCGCACCGGGGACAACGTCTACGGCTACCGTGTCCGGTACGGCGACGCCACGCTCGCGGAGCGAGCGCTCGAGGCGTTCCGCGTGTTCGGTTCCGAGCAGCCGCGCGACCGTTAGCGCGGTCGGTCGATCCGCACGATCCGTCGCACTTCGGTTTCCGAGTCCTGCCGGATCCGCACGAAGTACACGCCCGCGGCGGCGCGCTCTCCCCAGCGTACCTGATGCGGTCCGGCGGCGAGGGGCTCGTCTACGAGCGACGCGGCGCGTCGGCCCGCCACGTCGAAGACTTCCAGACGGGTCGGCGATGTCGAGGGCAGCGTGAATTGAATCGTGGTTGCTCCGCGGGTGGGATTCGGCGTGGCGTGGAGTGAGAAGCGTGACGCAGGTTCGCCGACCGGTGCCCACACGGCCGAGCCCGGAGTGAGTCGGAACACGCCGGTATTCGTCGCGATGAACAGGTTTCCGGACTCGGTCTCGCAAGTCAGCGAGCGGACCAGGATGCCGTCGCCCAGACCGCTCGACACGAATCCCTCGCCCTGGACGTAAACGGAGGTCGAAGTGGCGAGGAACAGACGGTCTCCGTCCACGTCCTGGTCCGCCGCGATCACCGTTTCCCCGGAGTAGCCCGGAAGCGCGATCGGATCCCAGGATCGCCCGGCATCCGTCGTCCGGTGCGCACCGGCCGTCCGATGCACCGCGACGAGACTCACGTCGGCGCCGGAGTCACTCGTCGTCGGTTGCGGCAGCAGAGCGATACCGTGATCGGCCGGCAGTCCCTCGCCGCGGGGGCTCCAGCTCACGCCGAAGTCGGTGGAGAGCTGGACGTCTCCCGGGAGGTCCGCGTTGATGGCCCAGACCGTTGCGGCCGACTCGACGTAGGCGTCGGCGGCCAGGAAGCCGTCGTGGATGATCCGGAAATGGGGCGGATCGTCCGGATGATCGGCGGGATCCATGTCGGCACGGGTGAGGTGCGAGGGACTGCCGCTGCACCAGAGGTAGGCGATCGTTTGGTCGCCGGAGAGAGCGAGAGTCTTCGGATAGACGAAGAACCCGTGCTCCCAGTCGAAGTCCACCGAGCCCCAGGACCACGTCGATCCGCCGTCGGTCGAGCGACGTACTGCCGGCTCCGCGGAGTCGGAGGAAGTGGTCACCCCGGTCTCGAAGAGCAGCCCGGGCACGAGGCGACTCGCATGGAAGATGTTCGAGCCCAGAGGAGCGGGGGTCGATGCCGTGAGATCCTCCCAGGACTCTCCCGCGTCAGCGCTCTTCCAGAGTCCGTCGCTGAGGCGAGCGCGAGTCCAGAGCTGGCCATGATTGTCGCTTCGGATCTCGCTCAGGGACACGCGGTGGATTCCGTTCATCCAGCCGGCCCAGGTGTCACCGCGATCGGTGGACCGCGCGAGTCCCAGACGTGACCCCGCTCCGGCCACGGAGAAGTACAACAGGGCGTCATCCGCGTGATCGTGCGCGAGTCCGGTCACACGCGGGAGCAGCGCTCCCACGCAACGGGCGGGCGCCCACCTTGGGAGCCAGGAGATTCCCCCGTCTGTGCTTCGGGCGACCTGGCGCTCCCAGTAGTACCCGGGCCCGGAAACGTACCCCACGGAGACGTGGCCGACTGCCGTCGGGTCCCCGGCGATGCGGAGGCCGATGCAGGGAAGACCACGGTTCGGCTGGATCACGCAACCCGGCGGATAGCCGCGAGACTCGAACGATGCGCCGCCGTCCGCGCTGAACAGCAGGAAACCGTCCGGCGACATGGACCACGCGTCGGGAGGCGAGCCGCCCCCGAAGGCGACGAGCCCGTTCGAGGACTCTCCGGCGAGATCGGCCGATTCCCAGGTCTCTCCGCTGTCCGAACTGCGGAAGATGCTGGGAGCAGCGCCGAGCATTACGGCGCCCGGCACCTCGGGATTCCAGGCGACCTGCTGCGGCGTGCCGATCGCGGCGTCGAGAAGCGTCCACGTCACGCCGGCGTCCGTGGACCGGTACACACCGGGCGCGGGACTCACCACGCACGCGAGTACGACCGAGGCGTCGAACGGATCGAACGCGAGGGAGCGGACCTCTCCGACCGTCATCCGCTCCCAGCCGGCCCCCTGATCGGTCGATCGCCAGAGTCCGTCGTTCCCCTGCTCCGCGATGAGCACGACCTCGGGGTCGTTCGGCGACACGACGATCACCTCGCCGCGCAGACCGGGCGGAAGGCCGGGTTGCGGCCGGAACCAGCTCGCACCGTGGTCGTCCGAGCGCAACAGACCGGCCCACGGCTCGAGCAGATAGAGACGATCGGGACTCACGATGGACTGGGCGAAGCCGTCGACCTCTCCGCCTTCCGGGCCGACGGATTCCCAGGCAGAGACGATCCGCGGAGTCGCGAGTGTGAGGAGAAGAAGCACGAAACCCACGATGCGTGTCGCCCGTTCGCGGCGTGCGGTCCGTCCGTCGTTCCGACGTTCACGTCGTTTCATCGGGAGGCTCCGTCGCGGGTAGCAGTGCTCGTTGCATTCTAGCGCGGAAGTGCGAGCCGATACGAGTTCCGAGGGGGCCGGGGCGTCGCCCCACCCCGGGTCGCGAGAGGGCCGTGTGCCGGTCCGGCATAGGCGCACCCCGGGGCCGGTGCTATCCTCACGCGATGTGCCCCGATCCCGTCGACCGATCGCCGCGCCCGCGGACGCTCTCGAAGCGATGAGCCCGAGCGACGACACGCCGACCTCCGCCGGCGGCCCGTCCCCCCCGGACTCCACGCTGCGCCAGGAGCCGTCTCCCGGGGCGGGGCGCCTCCTCGGCCCCTACCGACTCCTCCAGAAGATCGGGGAGGGCGGCATGGGCGAGGTCTGGCTCGCGGAGCAGCGGGAGCCGATCCAGCGCAACGTCGCGCTCAAGATCATCAAGCCCGGAATGGACTCCCGCGAGATCATCGGCCGGTTCGAGGCGGAGCGGCAGGCGCTCGCGCTCATGAATCATCCGTGCATCGCGAAGGTCTTCGACGCGGGGACGACCGAGAACGGCCGCCCGTACTTCGCCATGGAGTACGTGCCGGGCCTGCCGCTGCACGAGTACTGCGATCGCCATCAGCTCGACACGCGCAAGCGCCTGGAACTGTTCATCCGCGTGTGCCAGGGCGTGCAGCACGCGCACCAGAAGGCGGTGATCCACCGCGACCTCAAGCCCACGAACGTGCTGGTCACCGAGGTCGACGGGGTGCCCACCGCGAAGATCATCGACTTCGGCGTGGCGAAGGCCACGGCCCACAAGCTCACGGACCAGACGATGTTCACGGAGGTCGGCGCGTTCATCGGGACGCCGGAGTACATGAGTCCCGAGCAGGCGGACCTCGGCACCGAGGACATCGACACCCGGGCGGACATCTACTCGCTGGGCGTGATGCTGTACGAGCTGCTGGCGGGGGCGCTGCCGTTCGACATCCGCTCGATGCGTCGCGCCGGGTTCGATGCGATGCGCAAGGTGATCCGCGAACAGGAGCCGCTCACACCGAGCAAGAAGCTGGAGACGCTCGGGGAGAAGGCCACCGAGATCGCGGCACGCCGCGCGACCGAGTTCCATCGCCTGCGCCGCTCGCTGCAGGGCGATCTGGACTGGATCGTGCTGAAGGCGATGGAGAAGGAGAGGAATCGGAGGTACGAGACGGCGAACGGGCTGGCGCTCGACATCGGTCGCTTCCTCGCGGACGAGCCCGTCCAGGCGCGTCCGCCCACGGCGGGATACCGGCTCCGGAAGCTCGTGCGCCGGAATCGCGGCGCCTTCCGGGCTCTGGTCGCGGTGTTCGCGGTGCTGGTGCTCGGCATCGCGGCGACGTCCTGGGGCCTCCTCCGCGCGAAGCGTGCGGAGCGAATGGCCGCGTACGAGGCGAAGGAAGCGCATCGGCAGGCCGAGATCGCGCAGGCGGTGAACGACTTCCTCAACCAGGACCTGCTGTCCACCGTGGCGCCGTCCGTGGAGGAGGGGCGCGGGATCGACGTGCGCATGCGCGAGGTCCTCGACGTGGCGGCGGCGCGCCTCGACGAGTCGTCCGCGCCGGGTGGGCGCTTCGCGGACAAGCCCCTGGTGGAGGCGGCGATCCGGCAGACGCTCGGGTCCACCTATCTCGCGTCCGGGGAGTACGAGACGGCGTTGCCGCAGTTCGAGCGCGAGGTCGAGCTGCGGATGGAGCATCAGGGGGAGGACGACATCCAGACCGCGTGGGCCCTGCACGACGAGGCGCTGGCGCAGTTCCGACTGGGTCGTCTGGAAGAGGCGGAACGAGGCCTGCAGCGCGTTCTTCGCTACGAGGAGCACGCGTCGCCGGCCGAGGCGAAGGACGTGGCCGAATGGAAGGCCACGCTCGGGATGATCTACGAGGACGCGGGCCGCTTCGAGGAGGCGGAGGCACTCCTCCTCGACGTGCTGGCGAGCCAGAAGCGCGATCTCGGCCCCGACCATCCGAACACGACGCGCACGATGACGACCCTCGCGAACATCTACCAGCGGACCGGTCGCTACGCGGAGTGCGAAGCGCTCGCGAAGCAGGTTCTCGAGGTCTGTCTCCGCACGGACGGAGAGGAAGCCCCGGAGACCCTGCGCATCCTCAGCAACCTCGCGAACGTGATCGCGAACCAGGGTCGCCTTCGCGAGGCCCAGGAGTACATGATCCGCGCGCTCGAGGCCAAGAAGCGGGTCCTCGGCCCCGAGAACCCGAGCACGCTGAACTCCATGAACAACGTCGCGGAAGTGTTCGCCATGCTCGACGAGTGGGACCAGGCGGAGGCGTTGCACCGCGAGACCTGGCAGCTGCGCGCCAAGGTGCTCGGGGCCGACCACCCGCGAACCCTCGGGTCCCGGGTGCTGCTCGCGAACGCCATGGCGCGCAACGGAAAGGCGGCGGAAGCCGCCGGGATCATGGTGGACACGCTGGCCCGGATCCGGAAGGTCCGCGGCCCGGATCATCCGGATACGGATGCCGCCCGCCACGTCTACGCGGTGGTGCTCCTGGCCGAGGGGCGCCCGGCGCGGGCCGAGAAGGAGCTCCGTTCGCTCCTGGCCGACCTCGCCGGCACCTCGCGCGAGGCCGAGCTGCGCGAGTTCGCCCAGCTCGAGCTTGCGGTCGCCCTGATGGCGCGAAATGAGAAGAAGGAATCGCTCGCGTTGCTGCGCGAAGCGTTGCCGGGGCTGCCGCCGGCCGATGCCGAGACCCGGCAGGCGTTGGATGCGGCGATCGGCGCTCTGGAGCGGTGGCGCGGCGAGGCGCCCGGCGCCGGATACGACGCCGAGATCACGCGGCTGCAGGAGTTCCTGGCCTCGGGGAACGAGTAGCTGTCTTCTATCGCGGCGGCCCCACCATCCGCGCGCTCTCCCGGTACAGCCGCTCCGCCAGCTCGTCGTCGTAAACGAGCGGATTCGGGGAGCGCATCGGCCAGCCGCCCGGCCGATCGCGGCGATTCGCGTAGAGAACGCTGTTCTGGCTGTAGTACTCGCCGCTGTGATGCGGTGCGTCGTCGTCCAGCAGGCAGTGGAGCTGGGTCTGCGCGCCGTCCTCGGCCGACATCAATCCGAGCGGGCGGCTGAACGGCCGCAGTGCGATGTTCTGCACCCACCGCAGAGCGGGATGCTGCACGAGGTTCGACCGGATCCATCCCGGGTGAGTGGAGAACACGCTCACCCCGGTGCCGGCGAGGCGTCGCGCGAGGTGTCGCGCGTAGATCACGATCGCGAGCTTCGACTGGCTGTAGGCGTCCATCCCGTCGTAGGGGCGCCTCTCGAAGTGGGGGTCGTCCAGGTCGAGTCGGGCCTCCCGCCGCATGCCGGCGTGGGCCACGCTGGACACGCACACGACGCGACTCGGTGCGCTCGCCTTCAAGGCGGGGATCAGCCTCTCCGTGAGCAGGAAGTGGCCGAGGTGATTCACGCCGAACTGGGTCTCGAAGCCGTCCTCGGTCCGACCCGCCGGCGTGTTCATCACACCGGCGTTGTTCACGAGCCCGTCGAGTCGGTCGTGCTTCTGGAGGAACGCGTCGACGAAACGGCGAACCGACGCCAGACGCCCGAGGTCGAGCTCCGACACCTCGACGCTCCCGCGGGCGCTCGCGAGCGAACGGGTTGCCTCCTCGCCCGCCGTCACGCGACGGCATGCCGCCACCACGTGGGCACCCTGACGCACGAGCTGTTCCGTCGTCGTGAGGCCGGTGCCGGAGTTCGCGCCGGTCACGATGTAGGTACGGCCACGCAGGTCGCGGTGGAAGAGAGCGGGCTCGCAACGCAGTGTGGCGGGCATGGCGGGTACTCCGAGGTTTCGAAGGACCGTTCCAGGTGCTTCGACCGGGCCACGGCACCGCGGACATGACAAAAATTGGCGACTTTCGGTCGCGCGCGTTGTTTTGGCCCTGGCGAATCAACTAGAATAGGAGATGCGAGACAAAACGACCCCCGCTGGTGCCGAACGTTGGAGCGCCGTCACCAATCAAGGGTCGTTTCTTGGATCGCGTATTGGCATACGCACCGGATCGATCACCTGGGAGGCGGCTTCGTTGCGTCGAAGTAGCCTGGCCCGAATCGGCTTCCGGAGGCCGCAGAATAGAGGTACCGGGAGCGGTAGGGCAAGGGGTTACTGGGCCTGCAAAGTCACCTCCTTCAAACCTTTTTGTTGGAGGTCTGGATGTCCAGTCGCCGCAAGCGGTGGGCGAAGCCCCGCCGGAAAGGGCGCGACAAGAAGGCGTCGCGTCGTCGGGAGGAAACTGCCCACCCGCCCAAACGGCCCGCCCGGGCGCCGATCGGTGCCGGGCGGGATAGCTCGAAGAACAAGAGCATCGACCGGCGGCGCTCCTCGACCCCGGCATCGCCGGAGCGCGGCGTCGCGACCCATTCGACTCCACTGTCTCTCGTCATTCTCTGCGGCGTCGTTCTGATCGTGTTGGTTCTGCTCGGCCGCTGGGGCGCCGGGTCTCCGCCCGCGGTGCTCTCGTACGCGGTTCTCGTTGTCGCGTCCACGCTGCTCATCCTCGGGCTCGGCGTCGTGCTCGGTGTTCCGCCGGCGGCCGAAGCCCTCGCCTACGTGTCTCAGGTCTTGAGTTCCGCCTTCGGGAAGGCGCGGAGTCTCTTGGGCGACAGACCGGACCGGAGGCCGGACGATCCGGAAGACACTTCACGCGGTTCGTGATCGGGGTTGCGGGGTCCCGGCGACGGGGCCCCGCTCTCCGTTCTGACAACCGAAGGTCGCCGCCCTCGCCACCGCCGCTCCCCGGGCTTCGGTCCCGTCCCGCTCTTGACGATACATAGAGGTATGATGTATTGTGCCTCTACGTATTCTGGCCGAAGGGGGCGCGCCGTGGACATCGCCAAGGACCTCGTCGCCGCCTCGGCGACCCCGCTCGTGCTCGCGATCCTCGGCGAGGGCGAGAGCTACGGCTACGCGATCATCAAGCGCGTGGGGGAGCTCTCGCGTGGCGAGCTGCAGTGGACGGACGGGATGCTCTACCCGCTGCTTCATCGGCTCGAGCGCAAGGGATACGTGAAGGCCGTGTGGGGGCAGTCCGAGACCGGCCGCCGAAGGAAGTACTACCGCCTCACGAAGGCCGGGACCGAGCACCTCGCGGCCCAACGTCATCAGTGGGAGGTCGTGGATTCGGCGCTGCGTGGCCTCTGGTTCACCGTCGGGGAACCGCGACTGCGGCCCGCCTGACGTCGATCGCGACGACACGGAGAGATCGGATTGGACGAACGGGAAGGTCTGGAACAGCGCATCGCGGAGTGGCGGAGCTGCGTCCGCCGCCGGCAGGCGGTCCACGCCGTGGACGTGGAGGAACTCGAGGATCACCTGCGCAGTCAGGTCGAGTCGCTCGGCGCCGCCGGCCTGACTGCGGACGAAGCGTTCCTCGTGGCGGTGAAGCGGCTCGGGGATCTGGATTCCCTGTCTCGCGAGTTCGCGCGCGAGTACTCGGAGCGTCTCTGGAAGCAGCTCGTGGTGGGGCCGGCGAACGTGGACGCCGCGCCCGCCCAGTCTCACGACGCGGTGCGGGCGGTGCTGCTCGCGATCGGGGCGGCGATCGCGATTCGGCTGCCGGAGGCGTTCGGCTGGCGACTCGGCGGCCCCGCTCCCGCGGAATCGTTCTACCTGCACAACGCCGCGCTGCTCGTTCTGCCGTGGCTCGCGGTCTACTTCTCGAAGAAGCGCGGCGTGCGCCCGTCCGACTGGCTCGTCTGGTTGCTCCCGATCGTCGCGGCGGCCGTGGTCATGAACGTCGCGCCATTCCGGCCGGCCGGAAGCACCGAGATCCTGGCGGTACTGCACCTGCCGATCGTGCTGTGGCTCACCGTCGGGATCGCGTATGCGTCCGGGCGGTGGAGGGACCACGCGCAGCGGATGAACTACGTACGCTTCACGGGCGAGTGGTTCATCTACTACGCGCTGATCGCGGCCGGCGGCGGCGTCCTCATGGGGTTCACCATGTTCCTGTTCCAGGCGATCGGTCTGAACGCGGAGCAAGCGGTGACGACGTGGGTGCTCCCCGCGGGCGCGGCGGGAGCCGTGCTCATCGCCGCGTGGCTCGTGGAGTCCAAGCAGAGCGTGGTGGAGAACATGGCGCCGGTGCTCACGCTGCTCTTCACTCCGCTCTTCGCGATCCTGCTCCTGTTCTTCGTGGGCACCATGCTCTGGACCGGCAACGCCCTCGACGTGGGACGCGAGCTGCTGATCGGGTTCGATCTGCTGCTCGTGCTCGTCCTCGCGCTGCTGCTCTACGCGATCTCGGCCCGGGATCCGCAGGGGCCGCCGCGCTGGTTCGATCGTCTGCAGCTCGCGCTCGTGGTATGCGCGCTCCTCGTCGACGTCATGGCGCTGTGGGCGATCGCCGCGCGGATCCTGGAGTTCGGGTTCAGCCCGAACAAGGTGGCGGCGCTCGGCGAGAACCTGATCCTGCTCGTGAACCTCGGCGTGTCGGCCGTGCTCTACGTGCGCTTCCTCGGAAGGAAGGCGGCCTTCACCGAGCTCGAGCGCTGGCAGACGTCCTACGTTCCCGTCTACCTGATCTGGGCGGGGATCGTGGTGGCGATCTTCCCGGTGGTGTTCGGGTTTCGGTAGAACTCCCGAGGCACACGGCGAACGTTCACGGCCGCAAGGTGCGTTGCAGAGCCTCCGCGACCCGTCGATGTCCGTGGACCTCGTAGCCGATCACGCTGACCGCGGGCGCCATCATCACCACGAGCAGGCAGACGGCCATCGAGACGCCGGCCGCGGCGAGGATCGGGCCGGCCGCCACGACGATCGCCGTGAGCACGAGCAGCAGCGCGTGGAACGCGTCCACGTGCTCGAACAGCCCCGCGTAGAGCGCATAGATCCCGGCGAGATAGACCGCGACCGGGATCGCGAGCGCGAGCACGGTGGAGACCGGTCCGAGATGCGACGCGTGCTCGATGAAGGAAGCGGCCACGTGCAGGCCGGCACCCGTGGCGGCGATCGCGGCGAGCACGGGGAGATTGCCGTATCCCCAGAAGAACGCGCGGCTTCGGCGCACGTGCAGGATCTCTCCCGCCGGGAGCAGGAAGTAGCACCACCACATCCCGAACGTGAGTCCCATCCCCGCGACAGCTACGAGGGCGGCGTCCAGGGTCCATCCCTGCGCCTCCACGACCGCGGAGAGCGATGCGACCGTGCCGATGACTCCCTCGCCGAGCGCGATGATCGCGAGCAACCCGTACCGCTCCGCCATGTGATGGGCGTGCCACGGTGTTCCGCCGTGACGAGTCTCCGCGAGCCAAGGCCCCGTGATCTCCGCCAGCAGGAGCACGACCATCAAGATCAACGTCGGCGTCCACGGGAGCGGAACGAAGGCGAAGGCGACCCAGCCGAGCTGGGCGAGCACGATCACCTTCGCGTAGGCGAGACACGCCCGACGGCACGCCGGACTTTGCCGCGCTGCCCGAATCCACTGGAACACCATCGCGCCCCGCATCACGACGTAGCCGGAGACCATCACCCGGGCGTCGATGCCGTGCCCGGCGTCGATCGAGTGGAACATCCGGGGCAGACCGAGACCGAGCACCGTCACACCGACCATCTGCACCATCGTGGAGAGCCGATAGGCCCAGTCGTCCGTGTCGAACGCGGATGCGAACCACGAGAAGTTCACCCAGGCCCAGAGCACCGCGAACATCGCCAGCAGGAATCCGCCGATTGCCGCGGACCAGTGTCCTTCCGCGATCAGGTGGGCGAACTGATTCGCCGCCTGTCCGATCGCGACCACGAACGAGAGGTCGTAGAGCAGCTCGAGCGTGGTCGCCGTGCGGCCGCGCTCGTGCGGGTCGCGCCCGGACATCGGGCGGATATGGTGTGAGCGGTCGACGGGAGATCCGGGGACTTCGGTCAACGGGCTCCTCGGGCTCGGCGGTGGGGGAGACGCGACGCCTGCAAAAAGGGACCGGCCCGCGCGCTCGGCGTGCGACGGACCTTAGCACGGCTCCGACGCCCTTGTCGGCGATAGCCACCGGCGGCGGTCAACCGAGCAGTGCGAGGATCGCGTCCCGCGCGACCGGCACCGACTCCGGCGCGACTTCGAGATACAGCGACGGGTCGAGCACTTCCAGTTCCATCAGCAGGAAGCCCTCGGGCGCCCGCACCCCGTCGACGCGTGCGTACGTGAAACGTTCGCCGCAGGCAGTCTCCGCGGTGGACAGAGTCTGCTCGGCACTCTCGAGGAGCGCCGCCGGCGGGACTCCGATCCGCTCTTTGTGGCCGCCGAACTCCGACTGCACGCGGAAGTCGCCCGGAGCGGGTCGCTTGCGGACGGCGTGAGCGAAACGTCCGGCGAGAAACACGAACGACCACTCGCCGTCCGTCTCGATCGCGGGCTCGTATCGCTGGATCAGCAGCGGGGCCGATGCCATGGCGCACCGGAATCGTTCTTCCGCATCCGGCGTCTCGACCTGCGTCGTGTCGACGCGCCACGTGCCGTTCGAGTTGAGGGACACGGCGGGCTTCACCACCGCGCGCGACCAGTCCGTGCCGGCCAGGACCTCCGACAGGCGACGTGGATCGCCGGGCCGTGCCACGCGCGTCGGTACGATCGCCACGCCGCGCGCGGCGAGATCCTCCAGGAACACGTCCTTGTCCAGATTCCAGCGGAGCGCGCGCACGGGGTTCGCCACGCGAGCCGTCCCTCGTTCCCGCGCATCCAGCCAGGCGCGGAACTCGGCCGGGCGCCGGTCGTAGTCCCAGCAGGACCGAAGCACGAGGAGATCGAAATCGTCCCAGTCCACGCGCGGGTCCGACCACACCGCGGGAGAGACGTCGACTCCGGCGGCGCGCAAGGCGTCCGCGAAGGGGCGATCGTCCGCGTCGAGACGAGGGAGTCCCTCGAACGTGACGAAGGCGACACGCGCCGCGCCGACGTTCACGAACCACCCCGGACCGAGAGCGCCCGGTCCACGGCCGTCGACGTCTCCAGCAGCGAACCGGCGCTCCAGGAGTCGCCGAACCCGCTCTCACCGAGCGCGCGCCGTGCCTGCTCGACCGCGCCGTTCACCTCCTCGGCGTGGCTGGGGGCCAGGGGGGCGTGGATGCGCTCGCGCATCGCGTGGGCGGCGGCGAGGACTTCGGCCCCCAGCGCCGGCTCCCCATGCTGGGCCGCGAAGCATCCGATCTGGGTCAGCAACTCCGCGGTGCCCTCCTGGCTGCCGATGGCGTGCATCAGTCGCAAGCTCTCGCGAAAGTGGCGCGCCGCATTCTCCGTGTCGCCCTCGCCTTCCGCCACCGCACCGAGCAGGTTCCGCGTCGACGCGACACCCCAGCGATCTTCGGCGTCCTGGTGGATCCGAAGTGCGCGCGTCAGTCGTGCACGCGCCTGCTCGAACCGCCCGGCCACGAGCGCGGCTGCCCCGAGGTTGTTGAGGAGTACCCCGATCATCCGCGTGTGCTCGACGTCCTCCGCGATCGTGAGCGCCTGCTCGTACAGCGCTTCCGCCTCGTCGCGTCGTCCTTCTCGCTCCGTGGCGACGCCGAGATTGGAGAGCGCGAGCAGCTCGGCGGTGCGATTGCCGCGGCGACGCTGGATCGAGAGGTACTCGCCGAACCAATCCCGCGCCTCGGCAAATCGTCCGAGCGTGAGCGCCACGCCTCCCTTGTTGTGAATCGATCGGGCGAGGACGTCCTCGTCGCCGAGGGTACGCCCGATCGCGAGCGCCTCGTCGTACAGGCAATCGGCGCGTTCGGGTTCTCCCCCGTGCAGCGCGAACAGGGCCGCAGCGTTCAGGGCATGGCCGCGAGCGACGGTCGGCAGCTCCGCTCCGCGCTGCGCGAGTGCGGCCTCGGCGAAGTGGGCACCCTCGCGCCAGTGGGCTCGCATGGCCCAGAACGTCTCGAGCGCCGCGGCCAGCCGGAGTGCGAGCTGCGGATCGTCGCTCTCGGTGAGCGCATGATCGAGCGCGTGTCGCAGGTTGTCGTGGTCGGCCGAGAACGCGGCCAGGGCGGGCACGGCGTCCGGGCCCTTGAGCCGCGGCGCGGTTTCCTCGGCCCGCGCGAGAAAGTATCTCGCGTGGCGTGCGCGAACGCTTGCTCGCTCCTCCGAGGACAGCTGTCCGTTCGCGAAGTCGCGCACGGGATCGAGCAGTCGGAATCGAAGCTCCGCGGTGACGGGGCGCGGCCGACGGTCGATCTCCACGAGCGATTTGTGACGGAGGGAGCGGAGGAGTTCCGCCACCGTCGTGGGCTCCTGGTCGGGGGCGGCGATCGCGCGGACGGCGTCGAGAGTGAATCCCGCGAACGGACCGAGATTTCGAAGGAGTCTCCTCTCCGCGGCTTCCAGAAGGCGATCGCTCCAGGCGAGAACGTCGTCGAGGATCGCGATCGATCCGCCGCGATCGTCTGCCGCCACCCAGGGTTCCTGGCCGATCGTGGCCGCGCGGGTCGCGGCCAGCTCGATCGCGAGCGGGATCCCCTCGAGGCGTCGACACACCTTCGCGATCATCGCCGCGTTCTCGGGCGTCAGGCGAAAGAACGGATCCGTCTCTGCGGCGCGCGAGAGGAACAAGGCCACCGATTCGTTCTCGGAGACGTCCGCGACCCGGACGTCGGAGTCGTCGTCCGGCCGGGACAGCCTCGGCACCACGTGGACCGTTTCCCCCTCGACGTCGAGCGGCACGCGACTGGTCGCGATCACGGCGATGCCGGGACAGTCCGCCAGCACGCGCGTCGCGAGTGCTCGACAGATCGGGAGGCAGTGCTCGCAGTTGTCGAGGATCAAGCGGAAGCGACGATCGCGGAGTCCGGTGACGACGGCGGAGAGCGCGTCCGCGGCGGGATCGGACGCGACGTCGCAGCTCGCGGCGACGGTCGCGAGCACGGAGGCGTCGCCGCGAACCGCGGAGAGATCCGCGAAACGCGTCGGCTCGTGCCCGCGATCGGGGCGCCGCCGGCCGACCTGGACGGCGAGTCTCGTCTTGCCGACGCCGCCGGGCCCCGTCAGCGTGACGAGGCGCGAACGGTCCAGTCGCCGGGCGATCGTCTCCGTTTCTCTCGCCCGCCCCACGAACGCGTTCGACCACGTCGGGAGCGTCGCGACGCCGCTCGGATCGGCGGAGTGGCCGGCCGCGCCGAGCGACTCGGAAACGCTTTCCAGGAGACGTCGCACCGATGCGATCGCCTCGGGACGCTCGCTTCTCTCCCGGCGAAGGCAGTGGGCGAGGAGCGCGTTCACGCTCTCGGGCATCGCCGGGAGTCGACTCCAGTCCGGGGCGTGCGCTCGAGTCGCTCGGGCGCGCTCCTCCGGCGTTCCCGGAAACGCGGCCTCCCCGACGACGCACTCGTACGCGAGGCAGCCGAAGGCCCAGAGATCCGTTCGAGGGTCGACCGGACCACCGTCCAGTTGCTCGGGCGCCATGTACCCCGGGGTTCCGGTCCGACGCTCCGTGTCCGTCGCGTGCGTACCTTCCGCTTCGTCGACTCCGCGAGCGAGCCCGAAGTCCACGAGCGTCACATGCCCCTCGGGCGAGACCAGGACGTTGTCGGGCTTGAGGTCGCAGTGGACCAGCGAGCGTCGATGCAGCGCTTCGAGGGCGCGCGCGATCTGGATCCACAGGGGGAGGGCTTCGACGAGCTCGAGCGTGCGTTCCGCGAGCCGTTCGCGCAGCGTCGGATCGTCTACGAGCTCCATCGTGAGGAAATGCAGGCCATCCGCCTCCTCGAGCGTGTGCACGGCGGCGATGTTCGGATGCTCGACGGCCGCGAGGTGCGCGGCCTCCCGCGCGAAGCGACGCAGCCAGACCGGGTCGCCGGCGAGCCGGGCCGGCAACACCTTGAGCGCCACGGAACGGCCGAGCACTTCGCTCTCGGCTTCGTAGACGACCCCCATGCCGCCGCGGGCGATCTCGCGCCGAATCGGATAGCGACCGATCCGGTCCGGCACCGCGGCGGCGGCGGGCGAAGCGGGGAGCAGAAGGTCCGGGTGCGCGACGTGCACCGCCAGCAAGGACTCGATCTCGTCGCGCAAGGCGCCGTTGCCCCGGCACTCGAGATCCAGAAAGGCGGGCCACTCCACCGGATCGAGATCGAGCGCCCGGTCGAGGATGTCGTCCACACGCGGATCGCTCATTCGGCGCGCTCGGGGTCCACGAGCTCCCTCAGCAGGCGGAGGCGGGCGACCCGCCAGTCGCGCTCGACGGTGCGGGACGTCACGCCGATCACCTCGGCCGCCTCCGCCGCCGTCAGCCCACCGAAATGGAGCAGCTCCACGACCTGCGCCTTCCGCGGATCTTCGGCGGCGAGACGGGACAGGGCCCGGTCCAGATCGAGCACGTCGAGACGAGGCTCTTCGCCCGCGATCTCGACCGAATCGAGGCGCACCCGATCCCATCCGCCGCCGCGCTTGTGGCGGCCGCGCGCGCGTGCGTGCTCGATCAGGATCTGTCGCATCGCCCGGGCGGCGACCGCGAAGAAGTGGGCGCGGTCCGAGACCGCGAGCGTGGACTGTCCCACGAGACGCAGATACGCCTCGTGCGCCAGGGCCGTGGCCTGGAGCGTGTGGTCCGGTCGCTCGCGGCGCAGGTGGCGCTGGCCGAGCGCCCGCAGTTCCTCGTAGACGAGCGGCAGCAACTCGTCGAACGCCGCGCGGTCGCCTTGCAGGAGGCGTCCGAAGATCTGCGTGGCCTGGCCGGGCGGGGGCATGAACCCGAAGGTACACCACCCGCGCGCCCGGCCGATACCCCGCCCGAGACGTCACCGGACGAGCGCGATCCGCACGACGTGACGGCTCTCCGGCCCGTGCACGCGAGCGAAGTACACTCCCGGAGAGACCGGGTGTCCGCGATCGTCGGTGGCATCCCACCGGGCGTCGTGGTTGCCCGCGGCGAGCGCTCCCGCGACGAGGGTGCGGATCCGGCGTCCCCGCACATCGAAGACGTCGATGGAAACGTCGCCGGCCCGCGCCGTCGCGAAGCGAATCGAGGTCTCCGACCGGAACGGGTTCGGGAACGCGCTCGGCGGCGTCGGCGCGACCCCGCTCTCCGGCGCGGCGACCGGACCCGATCCGACATGGAGCAAGTAGTCCTCGGTTTCTCCGAGCGGGTAGGAGCCGAATCCGCCGGAACCCACGCTTCCGGTCCAGGCCGCGGGGTTCGGGAGCGGCACGTCGGTCAGCGTGAATCGCGCCCAGACGTAGCCGTTCGTCGCGCCGATCGCGATCGGCGCCAGTCCGGCGACGAGTTGCGAAAGAGGAACGGTCTGGCCGAACGTCGGCGGCACGGGAATGTTGGCGGCGGCGAGCTCGGGCGCCGGCGTGCCGCAGTTGGCATCCACTCCGCCCCAGGTGCCGTCCTGATTCCAGTCGATCAGGATGCTCAGCCAGGCGTCGGTCGTGAGTTGATTGCGCACGAGAATGTCGAGGTCCGGGCCCCACTGCGCCGTGCCGCAGGCCGGGCCGAGGTCGCCCGACGACGCCGAGCACGGGACCACGGCGCCGCCCTGGATCGTGTAGGCGGTGGGCGCGAGGAGGCCGTCGTCCGGGAACGGCGCACCGGGATCGAAGCACTCGTCCGCGTCGTACGCGAACCAGTTCCCGAACGCGAGTCCGCCGTTGCCAGCGTACTCGTAGTCGAGGGTCGCCCCGAGCCCGAGCTGCAGGCCACCGGAGTGGTACATCGCATCGGACAGGTTCGTGTTCGGCTCGAAGACGGTGGGGAACAGACCGATCACGCCGTTCGACGGATAGGCGAGGACCCCGTCCGGCGCGTCGCCGAAGTCGCCGCCGCCCGCGATGATCGGCGGCGCGTCGTACACGTAGAGTCGCATCAGGTCGGGACGGGGACCGATGTATCCCGGATTGCCGAACGACTGCGGCGTGCCGGAGAGCTCCAGGCGATCGCGCATCACCGTGGCCGGCAGAGCGCCCTGCGCCGGAGTCACGAACGCGGAGTAGCACGCGATCACGGCGGCGACGTGGGCGGAGGCGCTCGAGGTTCCGCTGAACGTCGAAGTGTAGTCGAAGTCGTTCGTGATCCCTTCCAAGTACAAGTCGCCGTAGCCCGTGGTCACGACGTTCTCGCCCCATCCCTGAACGTCGACCCGGAACCCGTGCGACGAGAACGACAGCCGCTCGAGATTCCCCGCGTTTCCGAAGCCGCCGGGATACGCACCGCCGGCGCCCACGACGATCCCGCCCGAATCGCCCGCGAACACGATCGTATTCAGGTCGTAGTTTCCGTTGCCGGCGGCCTCCACGACGTAGTGGAAGTTCGCGGCGGCGAGCTGGATCGCGGCGTACACGGAGTTCGTGCTCTGGGCGGAGGGATACGTATCCCCGTACAGCTCGAGCGGAACGTAGTCGGGGCCGGCCGTGTTCGGATCGCCGTAGTCCCACTGCTGCTCGAGGAGGAGCACGCTGCCCGGTGGAGTCATCGCGCTCGCCAGGAGAATCGCGCCGGCCGGGTTCCAGGACGGTGGCGTGCCGAAGTACGTGCCGCACGTGCGGAAGTTCGCGTCGTGGCAGAGCCCGGTGACGCCCCAGCCGTTGTCGTCGGCGCACAGGATGCCGGCTACCGCCGTGCCGTGATCGTCGTCGTTGAACGGATCCGCGACGTTCGAGTTGATCTGCGAGGTCAATGCCTTGGAGATGTCCGCGTGGTCGTAGTTCCAGCTGTACTCGAGATCGCAGATGTGCACGCCGGCGCCGGCGCCGTTCGGCGCGGCGTCGAAGTAGTCGTTGCCGGTGCCGGAGGGATTCCACGCGGCGGGCGCGCGGTACTCCTGCGCGAAAGCGCCGGGAACGGGAAGCGCGACCGGAAGCGGGACGGGACGCGCGATCGTCACGCCGTCGAGGGATTCGAGCGCGGCGGCGAGATCCCAGATCGATCCGTCCTCGATCGTCACCGCGAGGCGATAGACGTTGTTGAGATCGGGGAGATCGAAGTTCCCGGTGTTCGCGATGCCGCGAGCGCGCAGCTCGTCGACCGTCTCCTCGGACACGGGGGACAGTCGCTGCCACGTGTGGGAGGTGCCGGCGAGGGTCGCCTCGACGCCGCCGAGGGCGGGCGTCGCGAGATCCGTGAGCGACCCGGCGCGAAGGCGGACCTGGGAGCCGGGGGTGAAGGTCACCTCGATCAGCCCCGGTTCGCAGGGATATCGAGCCGGGGCTGCGGCGTCGGCGATGCTCACGCCGAGTGTCGGCGACATCGCATAAGTGGCCAAAAAACAAGCGATTACGAGCGCGGTCGACGGGTTCGGTCGGGTCTGCATGGCGTCCTTCCTCGGTTCAGGCGCGGGCGGCGTCTATTTGGAGAGGCGCCAAGGAGGCGCGGGGACCGACATCCGGGGTCGCAAGGGGAGAACGGACCGGCCTCCGCGCGGGCGGCGCCTGCGTGAAGAAACGGAGTGCGAAATATGAAAGATCCGAGAAGGCACGATCAGGCGGCCGCTTCGCTGCTCCACCGAGCGAGACGCGATGCGAGAATCCCCGCGCGCGGATGGAAACCGCGTCGACCCGGAGGCCCTCGCTTGCTGCAACGGCTGTCTCACTTCGTTCGAACTCTCTTGATCGTCGCTCTTGCGAGCGGTGTCTCGCGAGCTGACGCGAGTGCGGGAACTCCCGTGTTGCCCGACGGCATCCAGGTGCACGTCACGCTCGACCGCGAGAACTACCTCGTCGGCGAGACGGCCATCGCCGTCGTGCGGGTGATCAACGATTCCCCGATCGCCCAGCGAGTTCCGCCGCTTCCGACGCTGTCAGGACTGCTCGCGATCGAGGACGACGCCGGTCGCAGTCTGCGCCGGTCCGGCACCTTCGTGCGACAGCTCGACGGCACGGCGCTCGAGCTCGCGCCCGGGGACACGCTCCTCACCGAGTTCGATCTCTGCATCGATCGCGCCGAGGAGTGCCAGTGCTTGAACGAGCGCAGTCGCGCGGTCGTGGTTCGAACTCCGTCCGGCCTCACGGGCATGGCCGAAATCACGGTCGATCCGGGGGACGCCGCGGATCGTCGGGTCGGGGCGTTGCTCGCTCGATCGCGCGGCGACCGGCTGACCCGGGTCGAGCGCGTGCGCGTGGCGGACGAGCTCGGCGCGGCGGTCGAATCGGCGAGCTCTCCGCGTCTCGTTCCGTTCGCGATGTTCGAGCGGATGCGCCAGTGTCAGCTTCTCGGGCAGCGGAACGTCGCGCGGGATCTCGGGATGCAGCTCGTCGACCGTTACCCGGACGACCCGCGGATCGTGCGGGCCGCTCTCGTGCGCCTCTACAACCTGCTGGATCTCGGCGAGATGAGGGCGTATCTCACCGTTCTCCGGAACGGCGAGAGCGAAGCCGGTCGGGCCGCCGATCGCATGCTCTCGAACGTCGCGCTCTGGCCCGTGCCCCCGCAACCCCCTACCGGGTGACGCGCATCGTTCGGGCGGCCGCCGGTCCGGGGCTGGCCCTCGTCGTACTGGTTCTCTCCGGCTGCGGCAGCACGGCGCCCCTGGCGCCGCGAGAGATCGGCTACGTTGCGCAGCCCGGATGCGATGCCTTTCCGCGCGGCGAGCGGTACGTCGCCGACCGGTTCCGTCCGTCCGGCATTGCGTTCGCGATCGCGGACTCCGTCACGGTGGCCGCGGATCCGACGAAGCCGTTCCTGCTCCTCGATTGGGGCTACCCCACGGAGCTCCGCGACTACGCGATCGAGCAGCTCGGCGAGCTCGCGCGCGACGACTACGTGTTCGCGCTCCACTCCGTGATGGTGCAGGCACCGGGCGCGCCCACGTTCGACATCGCAGGCTACACGTTCGTCGACTCCCTCGGGGTCTGGCCGGATCTCGCGGTCGTGGTCACGGACGCGATCGAGCGCCGTTTCCACCGGAGTGCGGTGCGCGACGCGATCGCCTCGACGACGGTCCACGAGCTGGGGCACGCCTTCGGCATTCGCGGCGAGCCCTACCGCGGCCCGGCCGGGCGTCTCCGGGAGCACGGCCGCGGCGGCTGCGTGATGTGGGGGCTCACCGACGATGCGGACGGTCGCCTGTGGCTGACCGATCCCACGTTCTACCCGCAGCCCGAGTGGCTGTGGCCCTTCCACGGCGGATTCTGCGAGGTTTGCCGGGGGATCCTCCGGTCCGCGAATCCGGTGCCGTGAGCCCCCCCGAGCTTTCCCCGGGGACCCGTGTGCGCTCGTCGGACCGGGAGGCGTTCCTGTAGCGAACCCCGAACGGAGGAGCCTCCCGTGCATTCCGTCTCCACGCACCCACTGCCCCTGGCCACTTTCGCGGCCGCCCTGCTGGCGCTGAGCCCCGGAGCGGCGCGAGCCCTCTCGGTCATCGACGACTTCGAGGTCGGCTCGTTCAACCAGTCGACGACCTCGCTCAGCACCTCGCTTCAGAACATCAACAACGTGGCGCACTGCATCTCGCCGTACCGGACGACGATCCTGTCGTCGTCCTCCGGCCTGAGCATCTCCGCGGCGAACTCCACCAGTCATGCGACCGACGATCAGGCCGAGATCACCCTTCAGGGTCTCTCCGCGCTCGGCTGCAAGTACGAGTTCGACTCCCCGATCGACCTCACGCAAGGGGACTTCTGGGATCGGATCCGCATGAGCGTCCAGCTCGGGCAGGGGAGCGCGAGCGTCACGATGATCGTGTTCCTGTGGGGAGAGGACTTCGCGTGGGAGGCCGTCCAGAAGAACAACGTCTCCTCCGGCACGACGACGTTCTTCCTGAGCGAGTTCTCCTCGATCGACGTCACGAAGGTCCGCGCGATCCAGGTGTCGACGAAGATCGCCACCGGAGATCGCTACGTCGAGCTGGATGACATCCGCCTCGCGCGCAGTCCGTGGCTCGCGGTCTGGGACTTCGCGTACCTCGGGCCGATCCAGTCGATCTGGAACGTGATGTACGGCGGTCCGGACAGCGAGCCGTCGCGCCGCGCCGCGCTCGAGCTCGTGGAGGGAGGCCTCCCGGTCGAGGAGATGCGATTCGAGCGGCGGGCGGACGAGACCCCCGGCGTCGGGATGTGGTGGAACGGAGAGTCCACGATGCCTCAGACCACGACGTGGAAGTACAAGTTCTCGTTCGAGGGCGTGACCGAGTCGGCCGCCCTCGTGGGAGAGCCGCGGGTGACGCTCGGTTCCGGCGGCGCCCTGGTGGAGTACGACCTCGAGTACCTCGGACGCGGGGTCGACACGTCGCGCGAGTGGATCCGCTTCGACATTCCGGAAGAGCAGCTGCTCGCGATCACGGATCTGGTCGCGGAACCCCTGGTGGGTACGCCGGAGAACGGATTGCTCCTCACGCTGACGGTCGATGCGGAACGCGAAGGTTCCTCGGACGCTCCGCTGCTCATGATCGCGCTGGACGGAGAGCGCTCGGACACGCCCGGCTCGACGCCGGTGCCCGAACCGCAGGACACGCGAATCGCGTCGACGCTCGAAGCCGTGCCGAGTGTGGCGCGGGCCGGCACGACGTTCCGCGCCGCGCGCGCTCCTTCGGTCGCGACGTCGCTCGACGTCTTCGACGTGAACGGACGCCGCGTGCGCACGCTCTCGTGGAGCGCCGACGCGCCCGAGCTGTTCTGGGACGGCCGGGATGCCGCCGGCCGGAGCGTGGCTCCCGGGGTCTACTGGGCCCGTTCCGCCGCGACGAGCGATGCCGTCGCGAAGGTGGTGGTCGTGCGCTAGCCGCGATCGCGACGGGAGCGAGGCAGAAGGGTGAGGCACCCGCCGGGGATCCGGCGGGTGCTTTCCCGTATCAGCGCGGTCGCACCACGAACGAGCCGATCAGGAGTGCCGTCCCCACTGCGGCGATCACGATACCGATCGGCCACACGGACTCGCGGGGTGCGACGCTCGCAAGGAATCCCGCGAACGCGACACCTCCCAGCGCGAGCGCGAGTCCCACGATGAGCAGTACCTGAGAGCGTCGGGTCTGCCGCTGCTCGAACGTGAGCTCTCCTTCGTCCGCCGGCATCTCGAGCGGGGGGAGGCGGGTGGGATCGACTCCGCGCTCCAGCGCAGCGAGGCGTTCCCGGTGGTGGATCTCGATCATTCGCTGGCGGGCGTTCGCCTTGAGGACTCCCTTGGTGATGCCGCCGATCATCGCGAGGATCGGCAGGGCCAGCAGGAATCCGGTGGCGATGAGGGGGGCGATCTCATCCATGGCATACTCCGTGGGTGCTCGGGTGGTGTCCGTTCGTTCACCCCCTGGGACGCCCCCGGGCCGGGGGGAGGTTTCGTGCGATCGCAGGAAATCGTCGAAACCGAAGTGATCCGGTCAACGTCCCAGAGAGAGACATGTCGACTCTGACGCTTCCCCTTCCCTTCCTTGCGGCCGCGAGCCGCCCGCTGACCGCCGTCGGTCCGACGGACGCGGCGGGCGAAGTCCGGGCGGTTTCCGAGTCGGGGGAGGCGGCCTGGCTGGACTCGGCCCGCGGCGGCGACTCCGAGGCCTTCGGGCGCCTCGTCGCTCTTCATGCGGACCGGGTGTACGAGACGGTGCTGCGGATCCTTCGGTCGCGGGAGGCGGCCGAGGAGGTGGCCCAGGACGCGTTCGTGCGGGCCTGGCAGGCGTTGCCCTCGTTCCGGGGCGATTCCCGCTTCTCCACCTGGCTCTACACGATCGCCACGCGCCGGGCGCTGGACGTCGCGAGGAGCGAGAAGCGCCGCCGCGATCGAGTGGAAACGGTGGAGTCGGCCACACTGGAGCGGGCGCCCGCGGCCGGGGGCCGCGAACCGGCCGAGCTGCGACGACTGGAGCGGATCCTGACCGAGCTCGAGCCGGTCCGCCGCGCCGTGATCACGTTGCACTATCTGCGCGACTTCCCGGTGACCGAGGTGGCGGAGATCCTGGATCTGCCCGAGGGCACGGTGAAGACGCACCTGTACCGCGCTCGGGCAGCTCTGCGTGCAGCCTGGGAGAGAGAGGCGAGCCGTGAACTGCTCTGAGTACGGGGACTGGCTCGATGCGGGGCGCCCCACCGGTGAGCGGGCCGCGGCGGAAGCGCACGCCGCGGCCTGCGCACCGTGCGCCGCCGCCGCGGAGCGGGATGCGGCGCTCGGGAGCCTGCTCGCGCAACGGTTCGCGGTGGCATCTCCGGACTTCACCGCCTCCGTTCTCGCGCGTCTGCCCGCGGCGCGGCGAGATTTCGTGCCGGAGAGCCCGCCCGATCCTTACCCGTGGTTCGTGCAGATCCTGCTCGAACCGTCCACGGTGCTCGGGCTCGTACTCGGCGGCTTGTATGCGATGTGGGTCGGTGACCTGTGGAGCGCGGTGAGGTCCGTGGCGACGGGCGGGGTCGCCCGCTGGCTCGACGCGCTCGCGATCTTCCCGGCCGATGTCGCCGTCGGGCTTGCGTGGGCGTCGCTGGGGATCGTGGTCGCCGGCGCGTCCTGGCTCGCGTACCGAGTGGCGGCCGCGGCGAGCGGCGACGCACCGGTGCACTGACGGCCGTTCGGCCGCGATAACGGTGGCCGTCTCCTCGGCTGCGGCGCTATCTTCGACCCGATTGCAACCTCCGGAGGCTCCCGTGAGCTGGTGGATCTGGATCGTTCTCGGTGCACTCCTGCTCGGCGCCGAGGTGGTGTTCACTACGGACTTCTGGCTCGTTTTCTTCGGCGCCTCCGCGCTCGTGGTCGGCCTGCTCGGCGCCTTCGGTGTCGTGCTGAGTGCGCCGCTGCAGTGGGGGCTGTTCGCGCTCGTCGCGGTGGTCGGTCTGGCCGCGTACCGCGGGCCGCTCAAACGGCGACTCGCCCGAGCGGATCGCGAGATGGGGCCCGAGCTCGTGGGCGAGGCGGCCGTCGCGCGAGTCGAGCTCGCCGGGGGACAGCGGGGGAAGGTGGAGCTCCGGGGCACGATCTGGGACGCGCGCAACGAAGGGCCGGATGCGATCGCCGAGGGCGGGCGGTGTCAGGTCGTTCGCGTGGATGGACTCACGCTCACCGTCCGTTCCGAGTGAGAGCGGACCGCGGAGAGATGACATGGAAACCCTGATTCCCGTCGTCGTCGTCGTCGTGATCGTGTTGATCACGGTCGCGCGGACCGCGATCGTCGTGCCACAGCAGTCCGCGTACGTGGTCGAGTACCTCGGCAAGTACCGCAAGACGCTGCACGCCGGCTTCCACATCCTCGTGCCGTTCGTGGAGAAGGTGGCCTACAAGCACAGCCTCAAGGAAATCGCGCGCGATATCCCGGAGCAGATCTGCATCACGCGGGACAACGTCCAGGTGGGCGTGGACGGTGTGCTCTATCTCAAGGTGCTCGATGCGCAGCGCGCGTCCTACGGGATCGCCGATTACGTGTTCGCGATCGCCCAGCTCGCGCAGACCACGCTCCGCAGTGAGATCGGCAAGATCGACCTCGACAAGACGTTCGAGGAACGCGCGGCGATCAACATGTCCGTGGTGCATGAGCTCGACAAGGCGTCCGAGCCGTGGGGAGTCAAGGTCCTCCGCTACGAGATCAAGAACATCAATCCGCCGCACGACGTTCTCAGTGCGATGGAGAAGCAGATGCGCGCGGAGCGGGAGAAGCGCGCCACCGTGTTGACGTCCGAAGGCGAGCGCGACGCGCAGATCAACCGGGCGGAGGGCGAGAAGCAGCGCCTGATCAAGGAGTCCGAGGCGAAGCGCCAGCAGCAGATCAACGAGGCGGAGGGCGAGGCCGAGGCGATCCTCGCCGTCGCCCAGGCGACCGCGGAAGGGCTGCGCCAGGTCGCGACGGCGCTCGACGCCCCGGGCGGTACCGAGGCGATGCGCCTGCGGGTGGCCGAGCAGTACGTCTCCGAGTTCGGGCGACTCGCGAAGGCGGGGAACACGCTCGTCCTGCCCGCGAACCTCAGCGACGTGGGCAGCATGATCGCCCTTGCGACGAACCTCGTGAAGGATCGCGGGGGAGAGCGGCCGGCCGGCTAGGCAGTTCGCCGCGGCGAATCACAGGAGGGGCGGCCGAGCCGATCTCGCCCCGGGGACGCGAAATGAACGGGCGATGCGTCATGCTCCTGCTCGCGGTGTTCCTCGCCGCGCCGGCGACCGGTGCCGCCGGCGGAACGTACGAGTACGTCGGCGCGTTCGACGGCGCGGTCTGGACTTCCGGCACCCTCGCCACGATGGGAGTCGGAGACAGTCTCTCGATCGTCGGCACGTTCGTTCCGTCCAGCGGCGAGTGGGTCGCCGTCCCCTGGGACACTGCCGGCTACGACTACACGTTCTGGATCCACGGGTGGGCGGCGGAAGTCGTGACGGAGGACTCCGCGAGGCGGAACGTGGTCCTGGTCGGTCCGGGGCGAATCGATCTGTACCGGGAGCCGGTTCCGGCGCAGTTCGACTACGGCGTGTACCCGCCGAACGCGACGTGTCCGGCTTCGTTTGCGGACGGGGAGCTCGTGCTGAGGACCGAGGCGACGAGTGGCCTCGTCTCCCTCCATCTCGCGAGCGGCATCTTCACGCTGTCCCTGGGCGACGCGACGTACGTCGCCGGCCTCTACCTGTCCGACGTGCTGACGGAGTGCGGCGTCTGCGCGGCCGATCTCGACTTCACCGGAGCGACCTCGCAAACCGCGCCCGCCGGATTCGATGCGCCCGTCACCGGGCACTTCTTCAACACGTCCGGGGTCGGTGTCGAGTCGGAATCGTGGGGGCGTACGAAGGCGAGCTACCGCTGAGGTCGCGGGAGCCAGATCGCCATTTCGTGGCGCGCCTGGATGGGCCGATCAGCGCGAGCCGATCGACCCCATTACGGCGATCATGTCGTTGTGGGCCGTCGCCCCGACCGCGTCCCCCGCGACGTTCGTGAGCCCCTTCGAGTAGCGGAGGTCCACACCGAAGCTGCGTCCGCCCACCGCGAAGTCCACGCCGCCGCCCAGCACGAGGCCGAGATCGAACGTGTTGACCTCGTTCTTCACGTCGAGCTCGATCTCGCTGTCGGCACCCGTGAGCTTGGAGCTCGCGGAGAGGTTCACGGCCATCGAGGGGCCGAAGAACAACGACGGCCGCGCCGGAGAGTCGTGCAGGAAGCCGACCTTGGCGAGTACGGGCACGTCGATGTAGCTCATCTTGGTGGTGGCGGTGTAGCCCGGTCCGGACTCCGTGTCGCCCTTCACCGTGTACAGCGCCTCGGTCTGCAGCGAGAAGCGACGGTTGAGCGGCATGCCCCACCATGCGCCGACCGCGAAGCTGTTCAACGTGTCGCTCTCCTCGAGCTCGACCGGGTCGACACTCAGGTTCGACATGTTCATGCCGCCCTTCACGCCGAAGTGATACGGGCTCGGGGAGTCGTCCTCGTAATCGTCGTCCATCGTTCGCGAGATCAGCGACATGCCCCGCGTGATCTCGGAGTCCGTCGCGGTCGAGGTCGTGGTCGTCGGGACGGATGCGGTCGGCGCCGGCACCGTCGAGCTGACGGTGAGCCCCGGCGCGGCCGTCGACGTTTCCGATCGACTCGCGTCCGGAGCCGGAGTGACCGGTGTCGGATCCGCGGTTGCCGCGGCGCTCACTTCGGGCGTCGCCGTGGGCTGCGGCGCCGCGCTCTCCGGTTCGGCCGCGGGGGCGGGGTCCGCCGCCGGCGCCGCGGTCTCCGGCGTCTCTTCCACGGGCGCGGAACCGGTGTCGGAGATCCGGATGGACTGGGCGGGGGCCGACTGCACCTTCGGCGTGATCTTGTCCCGCACGATCTTGAACACGCGGTCCCGCGAGATCGACACGACCTTGCCCTTGTCGGTCGTGATCTCCACGGAGCCTTTGGTCTCCTTCGTGATCTTGCCGGATACGGACTCGATTCCGCTCCGCCCCGACTTCTCGTAGTAGACGGTATCCGCGCGCGTGATCGCCGGCGCCATGAGGACGAGGGCGGCGGCGAGCGGGAGAAGGACTGCTTTCACTGGAACCCACCCGGGTTGGGGGAACTTCCCGTTTCTGGACTCGGTGGGCCGCTCGACACGGCGAGCGCCACCCACCATTCGATCTACTTCGTGGTCGGTCCGACGCGACGATCCTGGGCTGCCCGCAGCGGTGTCGGCATCGGCCCCGCCGTCCGCGTGAACGAATCGATCAGCACTCCGCTCCCGAATCCGCCGGCGTCGCCGGCGCCCGTGAACGTGCCGTGGTGGATCGAGATGTCGCCGCCGTTGTTGATGAGCACCGTGTACTTCGTCTGCGAGAAGCTGCAGTTGCTCCAGTAGTCCACGCGCACGGTGTACGTGCCCAGAGGTGCCGCGCCGACCCCCCAGGTGATGTTCTCGTTGCGCACGCCATCCGTGAAGCAGCCCGCGTTCGAGTCGAGGTCGAGCTGGCCGCCGCTCGGCGAGGAGCGATCGGCCCAGTAGATCTCGTAGCCGATCGGGTCCACGACGTGGAGATCCACGTCGGCGTCGGTGTCCCAGGCGACGGTGACCTGGATGTCGCCCGAGCCCACGGTCAGGGCCTCGAATCCGTTCGTGGCCATGCTCCCGACGTTGCCATTGTCGTCCGCCGCCGCGACGTAGAGCTCGAACTCGGAGACCGGCAGGACCTGCGGAAACGTGATGAGCAGATCCGCAGAGCTCGTCGGCGCCGCGAGGGCGACCTCGTAGAAGCCCGTCACGGGAATGAAGAGCTGCGAGGCCGGAGCGCTGCCGGCCAAGTACACGGTCTGGAACGGCGTCGTCGCCGACAGGTGCAACGTGGCGGTGCCACCGTTCACGATCGTCGGGTGGCTGTCGACCTCGAGCGTCGGGCCGCCGCGCATCGGGCGCGGGATCGCGTGGGTCTGCAACTCGCCTTGCGTGCTCTCGATCGAGGCGGAGGCGACGAAGTCCGCGATGGTCTGACCGTCCGTCGACGGTGAGGAGGGATCCTGGCTACATGCCCCGAGACCGAGCGAGAGCGCGGCAAAGGAGGCGGCAAGCCGGATCGAGCGAGTGGACTGCACGGCATCGACCTCGGATGGGATGGATGGAAACTCGGATTCCATCCCGAAAATCGGCCGATCCCGGGGGGCACTTGAGGCGGGCCGGCGGACCCTCCCGGGTCGCCCGCCCGCCGAACGGTCAGCGGACGACGGTCACGCGGGTGGCCGTGCCGCGGTCGGTCCGGGCCCAGTAGACCCCGGGGCCCGCGCGGATCCCGGTCGCGTCGCGACCGTCCCAGCGCGCGGCCGGTTTCTCACAGCTCCCGAAACGCGAAGGCCCCGCCGGCACGGTGCCGACGGGGCCTGCTCGACTCCTCTCCGCCCGCTTAGCCGTCGAAGGAGTCGTCCATCGGCCCCATCATGTGGTGCGACCCGCCGCCGAACCGCGCGGAGATCGAGAAGTTGATGAGGTAGTCCGCGAATGCCGCGTCGCCCTGGACCCACTCGCCGGTCTGGGCCGTGCGCTCCTTGTCGGAGACGCTCTGCGTCCGATTGCGGTACAGAGCCACCGGGACGTTCATCGTAAAGGTGAGGTTGCTGTGGCTGTAGGTGAGACCGGGCTCGATCGACACGATGTAGCCCGGGCGCCGCCGCCCCTCGCTCCCGCCGATCAGGTCCTCGCTCGGGATGCCCTCCCAGCGGCCGCCGAGGCTCGCGGAGAGACCGTGCTGCGGGAACAGCGCGTAGTCGAGGCCGAGACGCGCGGCGTACTGATCCGCGACCGAGTACGGCACGTCGTTCGTCTCCTTCGGGTTGAACAGGTAGAACCCGTTGAAGTACAGCGCCGTGCGATCGAACAGCGACCGGTAGCCTTCGGTCGAGAGCGCGAAGCCCCAGGCTCCGTCGCCGAGCTGGATCGACTGATCGACGGCCTTCACGATCGTGGAATCCTGGCCGTTCGAATCCAGCTTGTGGAACGTGTCCTGCACGTCCGAATCGCCGGTCGGCATCTTGATGCCGAACCCGAGCGAGACGTTGCCGCGGTGCGGAGTCATGGGGTCGTACATCCAGTAGCTCGCGGTCACCCGCGCGTCGCCGATCCCCTGCGCTCCGGTGTGGAACCGGGCCTGCGTGGGATTCGACGTCGTGCTGTTGCCGTAGTGCTCGTAGAGCGAAGAGCGATCGTAGTAGATCAGCGGCAGGCTGGCCGAGAGCGCGAGACGGTTCGTGAGTCCGTACGTGAGTCCCAGGTCGACCGCGTGGTTGATGTTGATGACCTCGGTTCCGTCCTCGACGCGGTTCGCCTCCTCGTGGTCCCCGCGGAAGTGGCGGAACGACCGGAAGTGCTGATACGAACTCGAGGCCTGCCAATCGCCCTTGGCCAGGGACGTCGAGGCGCCACTCACGTGCTCGGATGTGGCGCAGCTCATGGGCCGTACGGCCACGCATCCCTGCGCGAGAGCCCGGGAGTGGGCCGCGAAGGTGACGGCGAGGGCGATCAGAACGAAGGCGGGCAGGCGCGAGGGGTTCACGATGTCTCTCCTGGGGAGTCGAGGCGGGGCGGCTTCCGACCGGTGGGCGGTCCGTTTCCTGGCTCTTCTCTGCAAGGGGCGGACCCGAATCGCCCCGGCGGGGGCCGTCCGCACAAGCAATTCCCGGACAACCACTTACAATTGTGGAGCGAATGGTCCTGAAATTGCGGGCAATCGGGGGTTCATAGAAATCCCGGTTCCGGACCGCGGAGGTGCGACTCGAGATCGGCCCCAGAGAGTGACAGGAGGGCGCGAGGCCGCCTCCAGCGGAACCGAATGACCTGATTCGGGCGAACTCATAGGGTCTATGGGAATCCCGCGACCGGGAGGAGGGGCGGAGGCGTCACTGGGCCGAAGTGATCTCGTCGCGCGCGGATCGCACGACCTCCGACCACCCCGGGAGCCTGGCTGTCAGCCCGACGGTCTCGAGCTCGAGCCGGAGGGACTCGAGCTCCGCGGCCGTTCCCTCGACGAGCACCGACGCGACATGCAGGACGCCGCGGATCCGCCCCATCTCGGCCACGTCGGCGAGCGGCACCTCGCGGAACGCGACGGCCTCCACGAGGTCGTCCTGCATCGCCCACAGTCCGAGCAGATACCCGCCCACCTCGCAGTGCGACGTCCCGAAGACGGCGTGCTCCGCGGTCGTCAGGGACTGTCCCTCGGCCACCGCATCGCGCACCTTCCGGTACTCGCACCCGGCATTCACCGCGAACACGAGCTGGCCGATCCGGTGCAGGACTCCAGCCATGAAGGCGAGGTCGGCCTCCTCGCGCGACCGGCCCTCGGCGCGGGCGATCTCTCGCGCGGCACTCGCCACGCTCAGGCTCGTATGCCAGATGTCGTGGAGCGGGAACTCGCACGGCAGGTCGAACTCCGTGAAGATGCTGACTCCCAGAATCAGGCTGCTCGTGATCTCGAGACCGAGCATGGTGACTGCCCGCTCGGCCGTGGTCATGGGGTTCGCGAGTCCGAAGTACGCCGAGTTCACCACCTTGAGGATCTCCGCGCTCATCGCGGCGTCCTTCGACACGAGTTCGCCGACGCGGGCGAGAGAACAGTTCGGATTGCGCATCTCGTCCACGACCTGGCGGTACAGCGCGGGCACGCTGGGGATCCGGTCGAGCTTGACCACGAAGGCGTCGAGGCGCGGCGATCCCATCAGCGCCTTCAGACCCAGCAGGCGCTGGATCGTCGCCCGGAGCTGCGCCGGATTGCACGGTTTCGTGAGGAACTGGTGCGTCGGCCCGATCGCGCGCAGGATCGCCTCGCGCCCCGCGTAGCCCGAGAGGATGATCCGCAACGTGTTCGGGTACTCCGCCTGAACCCGACGAAGGAACGTCGCGCCGTCCATTCCCGGCATTCTCATGTCCGAGACGACGATGTCGAACGGCGTCTCCGCGAACAGCTCGAGTCCGCGCTCGCCACTCTCCGCGAACGACATGTCCCACTCGTCGCGCATGCCCCGAAGCATCCGGCGGAGCCCTTGGAGTACCGCGGGGTCATCGTCGACGAAGAGGATCCGGCTCACGACCTCTCCTCCGTTGCGTAGGCCATCTGTCTCGCGTGTCGGCAAAGTAGCGCAGTTGCCTTGAGCCGAGAGTCGGATGTCCATGCTGGATGTAATGAGGGGACACTCCGATTCGCGGCGCGAAGGGCGAACCGATTCGCGAATGTCGGGTGACCAGCCCGGGCCCCGCCGGGATGCGACAGGGAGCGGCGCGGAGCTCCTAGACGGTGACGAGAACCTCGATCGGTTCCTTCACGCCCACGCCGACGACGAAGTTCCGGAGGCGGGAGATCATCGTGTCGGTGACCTCCTGCCCCTCCCGCGCGAGGAGCATGCCGGTCTCGCACTCGACGTCGTGAGCGAGCACCATGCCCGGCGCGAGTTCCGAGACCGTCACGGATTTGCGCACGGTCTCGCGGGTCTCCGCCTCCACCGCCTCGAGCGCGGCCAGGAGGATCGCGGGGATCCGCCCCGTACTCTGCAGCCGCCCGAACGCGCGCTTGCGATTCGATTCGGTGAGCAGGAGGCGGTCGAACTCGGCGACCGCCCGCAGGGTCTGAGCCCCGAGATCCTCGATCCCCCACTCCGCGACCGGTCTTTCGATCGACTCGGCAGGGGCGGGCTTGCGCTGGCCCTCCACCATGTCGGCCACGCGGTGCAGACGCGGAATGTTTCGAAGCAGGCGCGCCGCGACGGCGGGGTGCTCGTCGAACATCGTCGCTTCCGTCGGCGCGAGCTTCTCGCCGTGATTCACCCGCGCCACGACGTCGGGAGGCAACGCGACGCATCCGATCTGCGAGAGCATCGCCGCCAGCCGGAACTCCCACACGTCCTGCACGGCGAGCTTCTCGGCCACCGCGACCGTCATCGACTCCAGGCGTCGGGCTCGGCTGAAAGCCTCCGGTTGCGCGAGTCCCAGTACGTCCGTGAGAAGCTGGATCGAGCCGCTGAGCGTGCGCTCCAGCAGCTCCTTCTCCGCCGCGACCAGCCGGTACTGATGGAGCCCCAGCTCGAGGGTGCGGGTGAGTTGATCGGGCGGGCACGGCTTCGTGAGGAATCGGAAGATGGATCCGTCGTTCACGGCGGCGATCGCGGCGTCGAGGTCCGACTGGCCGCTGAGGATCATTCGCACCGTATCGGGGCTCTTCTCGCGAACGTGCGAGAGGAACTGGGCGCCGTTCATTCCCGGCATGCGCATGTCGGACACGACGACCGCGAACGGCCCGTCCGCGTCGAACAGCTTCAACGCCTCCTCGGGGTCCTCGGACATCCGGACCTCGAAGCGATTGCGAAGCTGGCGTCGCAGGCCGTCGAGCACGCGCGGCTCGTCGTCCACGAACAGGATTCTGTCGCCCACGAGTCCCTCGCCGAACCGTCGGCGAGGGGTCCGGCGCCCTCGAGGCGCTCTGGCGGACCGCTCGCCGGGTTTCCTCTGAGTTTCGGCGGGCCGCGGCAGAAGCCTGAGCGGGGTCTGCGGTCCGCCGCCGGGCCCGATGGGGGCGTCTCAGGGGCCGACCCGGAGCGCCTCGATCTTCGCGGCGAGCGCGGCCTGGCCCGCCGGGGTCCCGATGTCGGCGGTGAAGGCGGGATCCAGCACCTGGACCCGGGCGAGACTCGCGGCGAACGCACCGAGCGCGAAGTGATTCTCGGCGGCCAGGAGCACGAGGTCGTCCGCGTCGAGCCCCGGCGCGTGAGCGAACGACCAGGTCGACGTCAAGGTCTCCACCTCGTCGATCCGCGCGTTCGACTCCGAGAAGCGGCCGGCCTGCGTGGACCGGGCGCTCCAGCCGAACGCCCAGCCGGCCAGCAGGTCCGCCCGCTGGGCGTCGGAGCCGTTCTTGTCGCTCCCGGACTCGAACGCGTCGTGCGCGGCGTCCGGATCGCTCCGCCTCAGCTCGGTCCAGCCGAGCCCCATCCATCCCTCCAGGGGGGCCGGGTCGGCGGCGACGGCGGCCAGGAACTGGCTGCGGGCCGGATCGAAGTTCCCCGCCTCGAACGCGGTCCAGCCCGCCGCGATCCGTTCCGCGTAGGAAGGCTCGGGCCCGGGCTGAGTCGTCGTGTCGCCGCCTCCGCATCCGCCTCCGGACAGCAGGCCGAGGAGCAGGAGCACGCGGAGTCCGCGCCCGAACGTCGGGCCGGGTCCGGGGGAGCGGCGAAGCTGGCTGCGTCGCATGGGCGATTCCTCTCGGGTCTGCGGGGGCGTCATCGGACTCTCACGAGCTTCACGCTGCGCTCTTCGCCGGGGGTGACGACGCGTGCGAAGTACACGCCGGCCGCCACGCGCGCCCCGCGATCGTCGCGGCCGTTCCAGTCCACGCGGTTCGTTCCCGCCGGAGCCGGTCCGTCGTGCAGGACGCGGACTCGTCTTCCCTTCACGTCGTAGATCGAGACGCGGCAGGTGCTCGCCGTCGGCAGGTCGTACTGAAGCGTGGTGGTGGCCCGGAACGGATTCGGTCGACCGGGCTCCATCGAGAGACGGCGAAGGGCTCCGCCGAGGTCTCCCGGTGTGCGACGGAGCACGAACTCGCCGAGTCGGTCCACCCGGGCGCGCACGACCGACCGGGCCGCGTCGAGCTCTGTCGCGAGCGGGACGAGATCGTCGCCCTCTCGCCGCGCGAGGGACAGACTCGACGGATCGCGCACTTCCTCCGGATCGTACGTCATCTCGATCTCGACGGTCGTCGCGAGTGCGCCGGCGGGACCGCACCGGATCGCACGTGCTCCTTCGACGTTCGGGATCTCCTCCAGCACGAACCACGTGGGAACGTCGAGAGCGTGGGCTGCGATCCGCAACGTGGCGAGCCCGCCGACGGACCGGGCCTCGCCACCCGTCGCCGGGGCGACGAGGACGGCCGCGAAGTCCCGTGCGAACTCGAACGTTCCGTCGATGGTGGTCACCGTCGTCCGCAGGCGATGATTCCCGGACGTGGAGAACTCGTACGGACCCTGGTACGTCGTCCCGGATCCGGCGATCGCCGCCATGGACACCGTGGTGCCGGTGGTGTCCGGGAGCAACGCGACCGACACGGCCGGTGGCGCCACGAGGGTCGAGTCCGACACGAGCACGACGTTCGCGTGCTGCGAAAGCACCGGGTTCTGGTGGATCGCGATCGTCACCTCGGGGTCGGGGCCAGCTATCGGGGCCGCGACGGCCGAGTCCTCGTTGCTCGCGTTCGACAGGTTGTGAGCCTGGTCCCGCGCGAAGACACGGTAGAACCACTCGCCGTAGGTGGGCACGATGTCCGTCCAGGTGGTTCCCGTTCGCACCGCGACCTGACGTCCCGTGGTGTCGGCGCCCGCCGCGCCCGTCCGGTACACGAGGTAGTCCTTCACGTCGCTGCTCGGAGAGGCGCTCCAGGAGAGGTCGATCCGCTTGTCGAGCGTACCGGGCGTCGCGACGAGCGAGGTCGCCGGGGACGGGGCCTCCGTGTCCCGTCGGAAGGCGGCGAAGTGCGTGTGCTTCGTGCCCTGGATGCGGGGCGCGCGCCCGCCCACGAACACCATCGAGTCCGATACGGCGACTCCGAGCGCCACGCCGAAGTCGACGACCCAGTCGTTCGGCCGCCCGGTCACGAGGTCCACCGCCGTCACGCCCCTCGCGTCGTTCGACAGCACGCCGTTGAACTGGCCCGCCAGGAACACGAGCCCGTCGACGATCTCGTAGTCGTACACCTCGGTCTCGAAACTCGTGCCCAGGTTCGCGTTCCAGCCATACAGCGCATTGCCCGTGTCCCGGTGAACGGCGGCCACGCCGCGGCGAAGGCCGATGCCGGTATTCAGGAAGCTTCCGCCCATGAAGAGCCCGCCCTGCGGATAGCTCGGGTGCTCGAACGGCAGCAGGGACTCGATCTCGTTCGGGTTGCCGACGTCGAGCTGCGTTCCCCAGTCGAGCACCTCGCCCGTGATGCCGTCCACCGCGCCGATGTTCGTGCGCGTGCTGTCGCCGAGCGTGAAGAACGAGCCGCCGACGTAGACGGTGTCGCGGTACGCGGCGACCGCGTTCACGAAGCCGCCCGATCCGGGGTTCCACGGGAGCAAGGCGCCCGTGACGCGGTTCAAACATGCGAGGTCCTGCCGGAGCACACCGTTCGCGAACGTGTACGTGCCCCCCGCGTAGACGAGCGAGTCGGTCAGCGAGATGTCGTAGACGTCGCCGTCGAACGTGGTGGAGAAACTCGTCAGGGTTCCGCTCGCAAGATCGAAGGAGGCGATCTTGCCTCGCGGCTGTCCGTCCACGCTCGTGAAGCGGCCGGCCGTGTAGAGCGTGTCGCCGGCCGCGTTCGCCTCCATCGAGTAGATGTAGTTCTCGAAGCTCGGCGCAAAGGGCAGGAGCTCGAGCGTGTTCGCGTGGAAGGCGGCGAAGTGGTTCCGGATGATGCCGCGCACCGCACCGAAGTCGCCGCCGACGTAGAGGACGTCGCCGTCCGCCGCGAGTGCATGTACGAAGTCGGTGGGCGAGGGCACAGTCGGAATCGAGGCCCCCGTGGCGACGTCGAAGCCGGCGAGGAAACGTCGCTCCGGCTCGGCGCCGATTCCGCGGTACTCGCCACCGACGTAGATGTTCCCCGCGTGGTAGAGGAGCCGACGGATGAACCCGACGTTGTTCTGCTCGAACGAGGTCAGCTGGGCATCCGCGAGGCTCATCTCCGCGATCGCGTTCCGGAAGGTCCCGTTCACGCTGGAGAACGCGCCCGCCGCGAAGATCGTGGAGTCGGTGAGGGCGAGGTCGAGCACGGAGGATCCGATGATCTGCGGCGCCCAGGGCAACAACTCCGACGTCGAAGCGTCGAAGGCCGCGAGCTTCGTTCGGGTGGAGTCGCCGATGGCGGTGAAGTTCCCGCCGACGTACACCACGCCGTCGCGGGCGGCGATGCACAGTCCCTGGTTCCCGAACACGGGATCGAACGGCATCAGGTCTCCCGTGGTCAGATCGAACGCGGCGAGGCGTCGCGGCTGTCCGCCGATCGCGGTGAAGGAACCCGTCACGTAGAGGGTGTCCCCGTCCAGCCAGAAGTCCTCGACGCCGCCGTTCTGGGGCGCCGGATCCCACTCGCGCAGGGCGCCGGTCGCGAGATCGACCGCCGCGAGACGGCTGCGCGACTCACCGCCGACCTCGAAGAAGAACCCGTGCATGTAGACCGTGGAATCGTGAACCGCGAAGCCGTAGACACGGTTGTTCGCGTTCGCATCCCAGTCCGGATCCACGGTGAAGTCCGGGAGGACGTGCGCGACGTGGCTCCGCGCGAGGCCGCCGATCTCCGTGAAGTCGCCGCCCACGAACCAGCCGCCCGATCCGTCCGCGGCGAGGCCGAACACGGAGTCGTTCGCCTCGGGGAACTCGGGAAGCGTCTCGCCGGTGGAGATCGCGACCGGCGCGGCGGGGCCCGTGAAGAACCCGACCCGCGTGAAGGTGCCGCCGACGTACACCGAGTCGCCCACGACTTCGATCGGGCCGACCCAGTCGTCCGTGACGTAGAACTCCTTCTCCGGCGTGAGGTACTGGGCGCCCGCGGGCGGTGCCGCGAGCCCGAGGGCGAGCACGGCGCCGGCGAAAGCGTCGCGGAAGCGGATTCGTTCGAGCATGGCCACCTCGGGCGTCGACGGGCGAAAGAAAGTGGGACCTGGCCGGGATCGGGCGGTGATCCGGGCGGGCGGTCGGGCTCCGTAGCTGGGAGACGCGAACCGGGGCTCGTAAAGGACAACGTCGCCCGGCCCCGAGATCGCACGAGCGGGAGTGCCGAATCCGCGAGGCTCGTGCTAGACTCGTGATCTCATTTCGGGCTCCGGCACCGATTTCGCCCGGTCGTAGCCCTCGCTGCTTCGCATCCAGGACCCCCAACCCGCGAGGATCTCCTTGAACCTGCGTCGTTTCCGTCCCGTGCGCGCCGCCGCGCTCGGCATCGCCGCCCTCACGCTCGCTTCGAACGCGGTCGCCGTCCCCGGCGACGAGAACTGGGACACGAACTGGGCCCTCCGTGGCGCGAACGCCGAGGTCTTCGCGGTGGTCGAGTACGCCGGGGAGCTCGTGGTGGCGGGCTCGTTCACCGCGATCGGCGACGTGCCGGCCCTCGGCATCGCGGCCTGGGACGGCTCGGCCTGGCACCCGCTCGGCCAGGGACTGACCGGCGACGTGGAGTGTGCCGTGGTCTGGAACGGCGATCTGTACGTGGGAGGCTTCTTCGATCTCGCGGACGGCACGCCGACCGGCGGCCTCGCGAAGTGGGACGGTTCGACCTGGACGCCGGAGATCGGCGGCGGAACGGACGGATACGTCTCGGATCTCGCGGTCTACGCGAACGACCTGGTGGTGATGGGCGATTTCACCGAGGTGGACGGCGGCACGTCCGTCGGCGGGATCGCGAGCTGGGACGGCAGCACGTGGGACACGATGGACGGCGGCACGTTCGAGTATTTCACGGCCGTCACCGCGGACGCGAACTACCTCTACGTGGTGGGCGAGTTCACGGACGTGGGGGGTGTCTACGCCGAGAACATCGCGCGCTGGAACGGATCGTCGTGGAGCGCGCTCGGCTTCTCGGGCGGCCTCACCGACGACTTCGGTGATCCGTTCGGCGCGTACGCGGAGGACGTCTACGCGTGGAACGGGCTCGTCGCCGTGTGCGGGCAGTTCCTGCAGGCGGGCGGCAACTCCCTCGAGAACTTCGCGGTCTGGAACGGATCCTCCTGGGGCACGCTCGGGAGCGCGCCGTTCTCGGGAGGCGCGTTCGCGATCGGCTCGTTCTCCGGCGGACTCGTGGTCACGGATGACTTCGGCTACGCGTCCCTGTGGAACGGCCTGTTCTGGAATCTCATCGGCTTCGGCGGCTACATCGGATCGATCGGCTCGTACGGATCGGATCTCGCGGTGGGCGGTCTGTTCCGTTCCATGGGGAGCGCGCACGCGAAGAACGTCGCGCTCTACGACGGAAGCCAGTGGCACGAGCTCGCGACCGGCGACGGCGTCGACGGCTCGCTCGACGCGGTGCACGAGTGGAACGGAATGCTGATCGCGGCCGGCGGTGGAAACACGCGCTTCGGCAACGTCACGGGATCGATCGTCGCGGCCTGGGACGGCACGCAGTGGACGAATCTCGGCGGCGGCGTGACCGGCAACTTCCTGCCGTACACGGTGGACCTGGTCACGCACGACGGCGATCTCGTGATCAACGGCTCTTTCGACTTCGCGGACGGCGCGCCGGTCCCGGACTGTGCGCGCTGGGACGGCACGTCCTGGACCGGGGTGGGCAACAGCATGTTCGACGGCGGCATCGATCTCGAGGTGATCGGCAGCGACCTCTACGGGATCGCGTACCTGCCGGCCGCCTCCGTGTCGCGACTCGACGAAGGATCGAACACCTGGGTTGCCCTCGGCGTGATCACGGGGACACCTTCCGCCTTCTCGTGCCTCGGGCAGTATGGCGGGCAGCTCCTCGCGGCCGGCGGGTTCTCGGAGATCAGCGGCGTGACGGCCAAAGGCATCGCTCTCTACAACGGAACGACGTGGGAGCCGCTCGGTGCCGGCATCGTGGGCAACGTCAATGCGATGGCGGAGATCGGCGGCAACCTGTACGTGGCGGGCGGCTTCACGCAGGCCGGTGGCGCGCCCGCGCTGAACGCCGCGGTCTGGGACGGCACCTCGTGGAGCCCGCTCGGCAGCGGTTTCACGTTCCGCGCGTTCGACGCGCTCGCGTTCGGGGGAGACTTCTTCGTCACCGGCGAGATGACGAGTGCCGGTGGCAATCCCGCGAACTACATCGCCCGGTGGACGGGGACCGCGTGGGAGGCGCTCGGTTCCGGATTCGATCAGGAAGGGCACGGGCTCGCGATCTGGAACGGAAAGCTCGTGGCGGGCGGCGACTTCACGAGCGCGGGCGGGAACTACAGCTCGTCGATCGCGACGTGGAGCGAGGGCGCCGCGTCCGACGCGCCGGTCGTGGCCGGCACCGCGACGTTCCTGGAGGCGCCGTCGCCGAATCCGTGCGTGGAGAGCACGCGGGTCGCGTTCACGCTCGAGCGCTCGGCGGCCGCGCGGCTCGAGATCGTGAACGTCGCGGGACGTCGCGTGCTGACGCGCCCGCTCGGCCGGCTCGACGCCGGTCGGCACACGGTGTCGTGGGACACGGAAGACGCGCAGGGGGCGCGCGTGGCCCCCGGCGTGTACTTCGTCACCCTGCGGACGACCGCCGGATCGGCGACGCGACGCGTGACCGTGCTGCGCTAGTTCCGGTACATCTCCTTCACGCGCCCCCACGACATCGGGGCGACGGAGACCGTGCACACCCCGTACAGCGCGCCGAGCGTGCCGCAGCCCGGCACGTCGCGCGCCGGGGAGAGGAGCTGGAGCGAGTAGAGACCCGGATCCGTCCCGATACAGGTGCGCGGTTCGCAGAACAGCGGATCGTCGGCGACGATCGTGGTTCCCCAGTTCACGAGGCCGGTCGCGGCCGCGGGGTTCACCGCCGAGCAGTCGATGAAGACGTTGCCGATCGCGTAGATGTCCGGGCCCTCGGACGAGGAGCAGTTCGCGCCGATCACGGATTGCGTGACGGTGCACGTTCCCGAGGCGACGACGAGGCCGCCGCCGATCGCTGCGCGGTTGCCGGCGATCGTGGTGCGGGTGATCGTGGTGTTTCCGGTCGAGTAGACCCCTCCGCCGGTTCCCTGCGTTCCGTTCTCCGCGATCAGGCAGCCTTCGAACGAGGCCGATCCTCCGGCGAAGACACCTCCTCCGAAGAATGGCCCTTGAAGAAACCCGCCGTGGCCGTTCCGGACGATCGCGGTGGATGCGAGTCGCGGTGCCCCGCCCGAGATGAAGACTGCGGCGCCGGAACTCAGCCAGGTGCCGTTCGCTTCGATGAGACAGCCGGTCACGGTGGCCGACGATTGAACGAGCGCGAGCGCAATCCCCGCGCTCTGGCGTACGACGCAATTCTCGAAGGTCGGATCGCCTTCGAAGACGCCTACCACTTGGACTCCCCCTACGTCCCCAGTGCACTCGGTCACGACCACGTTCCGCACGATGGGAGAGGCGCCGTCGATCGCGATCGCCGTACCGCCGAGTTCGTCGATGCCGACGACCGGGCAGCCGTCGCCCGACGCGCGCGTGATCGTGACGCCGTCGAGCACGGAGTCGGAATCCTCTCCCGTGCGGAAGATGAATCCCCTCACATTGCACTCGCCTCCACCGCCGTGAGCATATTCCGCGTCGACCACGCACGTTTCCGGGTTCCCGCTCACGGAACGAATCGTGATCGCCTTCCCGAGGAAATCGATGTCGCGGTTTCCGACACCCGTGAACGTGCCGTTCGCCAGCTCGATCACGTCACCATCCGTCGCGGCGTCGATCGCTGCCTGGATGGTGGCGAAGTCCCCGGTCCCGTCCGGCAGGACGTTCCAGGTGGTGGCTCGACTCGAAGACGCGCCGGCGAGGAGCACGAGCGCCGCCGGCACGAGCGCGGATCGGTGGTGGTAGCTACGGTTCATGTTCGTCTCCCTAGGGACGGCGGGAATCGGTTCGGTACAGATCCTTGAGGCGCCCCCACGTCATCGGGGCGATGGAAACCGTGCACACCCCGTAGAGCGCACCGAGGGTGCCGCAGCCCGGCACGTCGCGGGCGGGGGAGAGGAGCTGGAGCGAATAGAGTCCCTCGTCCGACGGCGGGTCCTCGCAGGTCCGCGGCTCGCAGAACAGCGGGTCCGCCGCGACGATCGTCGCACCCCAGGAAACAAGGCCCGGCCCCGATACGCGCGATGCATCCACCGCGGTGCAATCGAGGGAGACCTGACCCGAGGGGGACACGTGCACGTCCGGTCCGTCCGTGGTCGAACAGTTCGCGCCGATCACCGACTGTGTGATCGTGCAGGATCCCCTCACGAGCAGGCCGCCGCCCGTGATCGCCCGGTTGCCGGCGATCGTCGTGCGGGTCACGGTGAGGTTCGCGCCGGGATCGACCACGATGCCGGCGCCGGTTCCGTCCAGGTAGTTCTCTGCGATCAGGCAGCCGTCGAGGGTCGGCGTGCCGGCCTGCACGAGAACGCCTGCTCCGACGTCGCCCCCGATCCCCAGGTTGCCGTTTCGGCGGATCGCGGTCGAGGTGACGAGCGGAGCCCCCCCGTCCACCGCGAGCGTTGCACCGGAGCTCACGCCGCCGCCGTAGTTGGACTCCAGGATGCAGCCCGTTACGGTGGCATTCGAGTCCACGAGTTCGAGCGCATTCCCCCAGTTCCCGCGGAACACGCAGTCCTCGAACCGGGGGGCGCCGCCTCGTGCGCGAACCACTGTCCCGTGGCCTTCGACCGGAGCGTTGTCGCGGAAGACCACGCGGCGGAGAGTAGGACTCGAGTCGGTCAGCAGAACGGTCGCGAAGTCGATGCACTCTCCGACGTCGCCCGCGCCGTCCTGGTGATTCTGGATCGTCACCGCCTCGAGCACGGAGCCGGGGCCCTCTTGCTGTCCGAAGCGGACGCCCGGGAACTCGCATAGGCCCATGTTGTCCTGCAGGCCGAGGCGGCACGACTCCGGGTTCCCGCTCGCCGAACGCACGGTGATCGCCTTGCCGAGGAAGTCGAGCGCGTCGTTGCCGGCGCCCGTGAAAGTTCCGTCACCGAGCTCGATCACGTCGCCGTCCGTCGCGGCGTCGATGGCGGCCTGGATGGTGGCGAAGTCGCCGGTGCCGTCCGGCAGGACGTTCCAGGTCGTGGCCGACGCCGGCGACGCGAGCAACAGGAAGAGGGCGGGAGCCGTCCGCGCCGGGATTCGCATCGAGGCCCTCCGAGCGGGTGGAACCGGGGGGAACCCGAGGTTCGCACATGGCAGGGGGGCAGAGAAAGCAATTTGCCCGGGCCCCCCGCAATTGGGGACGCCCGGGCTGTTTCGCCGCGGGTCGATTTCCGCGGAAGCGGGTGCCTCCGCGGAAGGGGTGCCTCAGCGGAGGCGCGTCACCCGCCGCGAGAGGGCCCCGTCTCCGGTCTCGAGGCGAAGGAAGTAGATGCCGGCCGCGGTCTCCGACCCCGCGTCGTCTCGTCCGTCCCACGCGATTGCGTGGCGGCCCGCCGGGCGGAGCTCGTCCAGCAGGTCGCGTACGAGTCGCCCGGAGACGTCGTAGACGCGCACCGACACGGGACCCGCCGCCGGCATCGCGAAGTCGATCGACGTCTCCGCGCGGAACGGATTCGGATGGCTCGCGAGCTCGGTGCCGGTCGGCAGCGCGGCCACGTTCGGCGCGTCCGTCGCGGTCGCCGGGAGTCCGAACGCGTAGACGTTGCGGAAGCCCGCCGCGAATCCCGTGACCCCGCCGATCCCGGGCACTTCGAGCGGCGCGTTCGACGTGGGCGGCAACGCGGTGCCGAACACGGACGCCACATTCTGTCCCCAGACGCGGAGCGAGCCGTCGATCAGGAGAGCCATGGACCACGGGTTTGCGCTGCCGTCGATCCGCACCGGCAGCACGAGACCGGGGATGATCACGGGAAGGAGGTTCGTGCTGGGTGCGGCCGGATTGCCCATCGTGCCGAAGACGTTGCTGCCCCAGGCGTAGGCGATCGACCCGCTGACGATCGCGTAGCCGTTGAGCCAGCCGGCACCGATCGACACGACGTTCGACAGGCCCGCGACCTGGACCGGCACCGCGCTGTCCGTGCCGAGTCCGTCGCCGAGCTCACCGCTGCCCCCCTCGCCCCAGGCCCACAGCGTACCGTCGGCCTTGAGCGCGTAACACGTCTGCGGACCGGCCGCGATCGCCTTGACCCCGAACAACCCCGGCACCGCGGTCGGCACGAGGAGGCGTCCGCCGAACGTGCCCTGCCCGAGCTGGCCGGCGTAGTTCTCGCCCCAGGTTTCCACGGTGCCGTCCGCGAGGAGCGCCATGCCGTGGTAGTCGCCGGCCGCGATCGCGACCACGCATCCGCTGTTCTGGACCTCGACCGGCACCGCGCTCTGCGTCGTGGAGCCGTTGCCGAGCAAGCCGTTGTTGTAGCCCCACGAGCGGACCGTGCCGTCGAACAGCAGGGCGAAGTTCGCGTACGACGCGGCGGCCACCTGCGCCGCGGGCTCCAGGTCGATCGCGGTGGGCGTCGCGATCGTGCCGGAGAAGGTGCCGTTGCCGAGCTCACCCCACTGCTGCTTGCCCCAGGTGAGAACGGTGCCGTTCGAGCGCAATGCGATCGCGGCCTCCCGGCCCCCGTCCGCCGACGAGACGTCGTACAGCAGCGGATGCGCCTGCGGCTCGGCGATCGTGCCGCCCAGCGAGCCGATTCCCACGATGCCGTCCGTGTTGTCTCCCCACGTCGCGAGCGGAGCCGGCGCGGAGGATCGCCCCGCGCTCACGAAGATCGGCGCGCTCGCCGAGGACTGGCTGCCGTCGCAGAGGCTCACGCGGCAACGGAACTCACCTCCCGTGAACGAGTTCACCGCCGCGATCGTCAGCGTGGGCGTGGTCGATCCGGTGAAATCCGAGTTGTCGACGAGCTCGAATCCGTTCCGCATCCACTGGTACTGGAGCAGGAGGCCGTTGCCGGTCACCTGCAGCTGAACCGAGTCGCCGGGCCGGACGAGCTGGCAATCCGCCGGCTCGGAGGTGACCTCGGGCGCCGGCAGCGGGAAGCCGAACGTCGAGTCGGCGTTCGTCGCGGTCGACCAGAAGTCCTGCACGAGCGCCGGGTAATGGTTGCGGAAGCCGGCGAGGAACTCGAACACGTCGTCCGGATCGTCGTCACGGATCACCGCGAGGATCTCGTCGCTGCCGAGAGAGAGCGCATCCATGCTGCAGTCCGCGGGCGGACCGTCGTGATCGTCCTGCGCGAGACCGATACCGTCTTCGATGTCACGGAGCAGGGCCATGATCGACCCTTCGGTCATCGCGCCCCAGTAGGTGTTCCCGTCCTGCGAACACGCCTGAAGGCCGTCTTCCCAGTAGCGGGACTCGTTCGTGGCGCTCCAGGGCGTGGTGCCGTACCGCGTGGGGTACGTGCGAGCCACCGCGCCGCCGTACCAGTCGGCCCAGCCCTCCTGCCAGCCGTCCGAGTTGTTCTCGGGACACCACAGGCAGTGGCCGGGGTTCGGCGAGTCGCAGAAGCCGTTCGAGTAGTTCGGCGTGGAGAGCGTGCCGTACAGGTCGTGCAGGTAGTGGGCGAACTCGTGGGCGTGCGAGACCTCGTTCCAGGTCCGGTTGCTCGCCACGCGAATCCGGCCGGCCGAATAGGACGTGGAGTTCGGATCGGGCCAGGTCACGAACACTGCTCCCGGCTGCCAGCCGGTCTGTTCGAACGCGTGACGCCGGGCACGAACGAGATCCGAGAGTACGTGCAGCGCGCCATGCTCCGCGGTATCGGACGGCGACATCACGCCGAAGTCGATGAAGTTCCCGGTGAAGTCGGGGATCACGCTCGTGGTCCAGCCGTACGGGATCTGGAAGAAGTCGTCCGGTTGCACGACGGCCTCGTCCGTTTCGCAACGGATGATCAAGTAGATGTCCGGATCGTCGCAGCCGGTGATGTCGCAGTCGTCCCAGACCGTTTCGACGTCGAAGTGACCGTTCGGCTCGGTCACGAACGTGGTGATCACCTCGCTGTCGATCGTGTCCTCGTCCATCACGTAGATCATCACGCCGTCCGCGCCGACGCTGGCTCCACCGTCGACCTGGTAGGTCACGTAGCCGGTGAAGCGTAGCGTCTGATCGCGACCGGGGCCGCGGTTCTCGCGCCCGACTCGTGGTTCGCCGTCGCGGTACGTGATGGGATGGGGAGTGGAGATCTTCTCGCGCCATCGAGGGCCGACGCGCAGCGTGCGGTGGACCTCGACGCCGTCGAAGCGGAACTCGATCTCGATCGGAGCCTCGGGATCGAGCGGGCGACCGTGGAACGAGACCTCGACCGGCTCGTTCGCGGCCAGGTCGGAGGGCGTCGCCGAGTGGGCAAGGCCGGTCCAGCCGTCGCCGTGGAGCGTGAAGTCCGAGATCCGGCCGGAGGCCAGCGCGAGCAACTGCAGGGTTCCGGCGAACTCCGTCCCCGCGGCGGCCGGCGATGTCGGGCCGTCCCAGACGACCTCCACCGGCGGTCCCACGGTGGCGAGACCGCGAACGGGAAGGAAGAGCGCCGCCAGGGCGACGAGGGACAGCAGCGAGCGACGGGAACGCGACATGGTGGACTCCGGGATCGGGGTACTCCGGGGTGAACGCAGCGAACCCCGGGACCGAACAGCGCCGTCACCGATTCTCCGTGGCATAATCCGGCATGCTCTTCCTGGCGCCGTTCGCGGTGGTTTCGATCCTTTCGAGCGCGGCGCCTGCCCTGGGCGGGGTGGACGCCCTCTGGGCGGCGGGCGACTACCGTGGCGCGGTCGTGGCCGCCCACGGGCTGCTGCAGAACGCGCCGGCTGCCGATTCGAGCGGGCTCGCGGTCGCGCTCGGGCAGTACGCCGAGGCCGTCCGGCGCACGGGGAGGCTTCGCGACGGACAGGCGCGCGCCGCCGCCGAGCGCGCGCTCGCAATCCGGGAGCGACTCGCGGATCCGGTCGGGGTGGCGGACGCCGCGGCCGGCCTGGCGCGGGTGTGGCTGACGGCGGGCGATCCCGCCGCGGCGCGCCCGCTGCTGGATCGCGCGCTCGCAATCCGACTCGCCGCGACGCCCGACACGTCGTCGGCGGCGGTGGAGCTCCTCTCGGAACTGGCCACGACGGAGTCCCAGGAGCGGCGCGTGGATGATGCGCGGGCGCTCCACCTCACCGTGTGGGACTGGCAGTCCCGGCACCTACCTCCCGACGATCCCGCCCTCGCGCGGTCGCGGGCCCGTCTCGGCAACGCCTATCTCAACGCGGGCGACTATTCGGCCGCGGACTCGGTGCTCGCCGACGCGCTCGCGCGCGGCGAGCGGAGCCTGCCCGCGGATCATCCCGAGCTCGCGACCGTGTGGCTCGCGCGAGGAACGCTGCGCTTCTGGCAGTCGCGCTACGACGAGGCGGCGGAGTCCCTGCACCGCGCCGCGGAGATTCTCGAACGTCGGCTCGGTGGTGGTCTCGAGCTCGCGAGCGTATGGAACGTCACGGGGCTCGTGGAGAAGAAGCAGGAACGCTGGCCGGAGGCGATCGACGCCCTTCAGCGGGCGGTGGATCTCGCGACGGAGGCGGCGGGAGAGGAACACCCGAACACACTGCTGTTCGTGAACAATCTCGCCGGCGCGTACTGGGCGATCGGCGACTTCGAAGGCGCGCTCCGCCTCGTGCGCGGAAGTCTCGCGATCCGCGAGCGTACGCTTCGCCCCGATCACCCCGAGATCGCCCTGAGCCTCCAGAACCTCGCGATCCTGCTCGAGGCCACGAACCGGATCGACGAGTCGCGCGACGCGTTTCGCCGTGCCCTCTCGATCCTCGAGCGGGAGCTGCCGCCCGATCACCCGGACGTACTGCGCCTCACGACCCGTTTCGGCGCGTTCCTGCTCGACCACGGCCGGCTCGACGAAGCGCGGCCGGTGCTGGAGTCCGCGCTCGCGCGGCTGGAGGCGACGCTTGGCTCCGAGCACGTGGAGACGATCCAGGCGCGCGCGAACCTCGGCGCGCTCGAGCTCGCGGCCGGGCGCTGCGAACGCGCTGCCGAGTTGACCGAGGAGGCGCTGGCAGGATTCTCTGCGACGCTCGGACCGCGATCCCGAACGATGGCCTACGCATGGCTCGACGTCGCCCGCGCGCACGCGTGCCGGGGCGCGCTCGATCGTGCCATCGAGTGCGCCCTCCGCGCCGAGGACATCGGGCGCGAGCATCTCGCGGGCACCGTGCGGATTCTCTCCGCTCGTCAGACCGCCGGCCTCGACGATCTGCGGACGGCGGGACTCGCGTTCGCGATCGAGTGTCTCGAGCGGGAGGAACGCCGAACGCCCGACGACGTCGACCGCGTGTGGAGCGAGGCCATGCGCAGCCGCGCGTTCCCGCTCGAGTTCGAGGCGGCGCTGCGGCGTCGTGGCCGCGAAGCCACGGATCCCGCCGGCCAGGCGCGGGAACTTCGCTACCGCGAGTGCCAGGACGCGGTGAGTCGCGCGCGGATCACGCTGCTCCGTGGCGAGGATCCCGCGACCGCGAGGGACCTGCTCGCGCGGGCGGAAGCGGACGTGGAAGAGGCGGAGCGCGCGCTGGCGACCGACGTCGAGCTGCCGGCACTGATCGGCGACGTGAGCCTGCAGGCGATTCGAGCGGCGCTCCCTCCGCGGAGCGGGCTCGTGTCCTGGGTCGTCACCCGCCCGGGAAATGGCGCCGATCGCCTCGACGCTTTCGTCCTCCCGGACGCGTCGGCCGAACCGATGTTCGTGCCGCTCGGCGAGCGCGAGAGCGTCGACCGACTCGTGGACGAGTGGCGCGCGGTCGTGGTCGCGGGCGGCGACGTGGCGGCGGTGAGGACCGCGGGTGAAGCACTACGCGCGCGCGTGTGGGATCCGATCGTTGCCGCCTGGCCGGGCTGGACCGAGTGCACGATGGTGTTCATCGTGCCGGAGGCGGGGCTGGACGCTGTTCCTCTCGGGGCCCTCCCGGGCGACAAGGACTCGTGGCTCCTCGAGGCGGGACCCGCGTTCGCGCCGCTGGTCACGGAACGGGATCTCATTCGGCCTCCGTCCGTGAACGCGTCGCGCGGACTGATCGCTTTCGGGGATCCCGACTTCGGCGCGGGTGCCGGAACCGGTACCGCTCCGGGTTGGATCGCACTACCGGCTTCCGCCCGAGAGGTGCGCGAGATCCGGGACGAATGGAAGCACGCGCGACAGCGCGAGCCCGGCGACGTGGTCACCGGGCGCCGCGCCACCGAATCCGCCTTTCGTGCGCGCGCGCCCGGGAACCGCGTGGTTCACGTCGCGACGCACGGCGTGTCCATCGGCGACAACGGAGTGCCGCTGGCAGGAACGCGCGGCATCGGGGGACTGACCGCGGGCGGCGAGGAAGGCGCGGCGTCTCCATCGTTCTCGGCGCTGGTGTTCGCCGGCGCGAACCGCCCGGACGGTGGAGGCTCGAGCGACGACGGAGTCCTCACCGCGGAAGAGATCGCGTCGCTCGATTTCTCCGACACGGACTGGGTCGTGCTGTCGGCGTGCGACTCGGGGCTCGGTCCGCTCCGCGCCGACGCGGGCGTGTTCGCCCTGCGCCGCGCGTTCCGGATCGCCGGCGCGCGAACGCTCGTGGCGAGCCTGTGGTCGGTGGAGGACGAGAGCGCGCGCGAGTGGATGCGTGTCTTCTACCGGGCGAAGTGGCGCGACGGCCTGTCGACGGCGGCGGCCGCACGGTCGGCGTCGCTCGAGATGCTGCGGACCCGCCGATCGAGCGGGGAGTCGACGAGTCCGATCTCCTGGGCCGCCTTCGTCGCGACCGGCGACTGGCGCTAGTTCGCCGGGCTCGACGGCGGGCCCCACCCATCGCGACCGGCCCGCGATCACCGATCCGCGTTGCGAAGCTCGAGCTGACGGATCCACGGCCCGGTGACCGTCTCCGACGAGTCGGGCCAGGGCTCCGCGAACCGCGCGAGTGCCGACGCGCGTCCTCCGCCCGCCTGCGTCGGGCGCGTGAGGCCGCCGACGCCACGCAGCGCGTCGCGCGCCGCTTCGTCCAGCCGCGGAAACGTCGGCAATCGATCGCCCGTTGCTCGTTCGAGGTCGAGCAGTCGCGCTTCCAGCGCGTCGAGGCGCTTCCGGCTGGCCACGACGAGCAGATGCTCGCGATCGCCGGGACTCGTCACCCGCCATCCGATCGGGTGGCCGCCGCTCGCGCCGGGAAGGGCGTGGGTCGTTCCCGGGGGAAGCGGATTCCGCGCATCCAGTCCCGGGAGTGGGAACAGCAGGTACGCTTCGCCGCGCTCGTCCTCGTTCATCACGTACACCCAGGTCGACTCGGAGGCCGCGTAGGAGAGGGACAGCGAATCCCCCACGGTGATCCGATCGTCGGCGTGGAGAACGTCGCCGGTCACCGGCCCCCGGTGGAACGCGGCGGACACGGACCAGGGAGTGGTGGGGCCGAACAGATCCGGATCCGGTCCGGGCTCGCGAAAGCGCAGGGCGACCCAGACCACGAGGCCCGCGAGTGTCAGCGCGGCGATCCACGGTACGGGCGACGTCCGGGGCCGGCGGTCTCGTTCCAGCCGGTGTGCGATCTCCGTCGCCGAGCGGGGACGACGGCTCGGGTCCATGCGCAACGCGTGGTCGATGACGTCGGCGAGGTCGCGCGGAAGGTCGGCGCGCAGCGAGGCGACGGTCCGCGTCGCGCCCGCCGCGTGTGCGTCGGCCAGCTCCTGTCGCGTCCGCGCGACGAACGGGTACTCGCCGGTGGCGAGATGAAACAGCACGACCCCGATTCCCCAGACGTCCGCGCGCTCGGTTCCCGGATGTCCGGCCAGGAGCTCGGGCGCCGCGCACAGCGGCGTGGCGGATCCCGGCGCGAAGTCCATGAGGACCACGCGTCCTCCGTCTTCGATCATCACGTTGTCGGGTTTGAGATCCTGGTGTCGGAGTCCCGCCGCGTGCACCGCGGCGACCGCGTGTGCGAGGTCCGCGCCGATCCGCCGGATCTCGTCGGGCGGCAGGGGGCCGGAGTCGTTCACGATCGCGCGAAGCGTGCGCCCGCGAACGTACTCGAGCACGATGGCGTCGCGACCGTCGACGCGCTCCACGCCATGCACGATCACGACGTTCGGGTGCCGTACCGCGGCGAGACGTCGCGCTTCCTCGAGCGCGTCCCTTCCGGCGCCGCGCGGCGACTGCGCCTGCACGTGCTTCACCGCGACGAAGCGATCGAGCTGCCGGTCGTACGCGCGGTGAACGTCGCCGCCGGAACCTCGACCGAGGCGTTCCAGGAGCTCGAACCGCTCGCCGATCGCGGGGCCGGCGTGCACCGCTGCGACGTCCGCGAGAAGACGGAGAGACTCGAGCAGCCGCGGATCCACCTCCGGTCCGTCGGCCGACGGGGCCGGCAGCGCGTGCCCGTCCGCGAGGAGGAGCGCGAGATCGAGCAGCCGGTCGTCATTCATCACGCAACTCCTCCGCCAGCTTCGCGATCGCGCGACCCGTCCACATGCGGGCGGCGTCGGGCGACGGCTTGCCCAGCATCTCGGCGATCTCGGCGTAGCTCGCGCCCAGTTCGAGTCGTGCCACGACGGCTTCCCGCTCCTCGTCCCGCAAGCGGGCGAGCGCGGCCTCGTAGCGCGCCTCGCGGTCGCGCCCCAGCAGATTCTCCAGCGGGGAGGGGCCCGCGTCGGCCACCGCGTCGTCGATCTCGTCGCGCCCCGGCATCCGCGCGACGCGACGGTATTCGTCGCGCAGCCGGTTCTTCAAACCGCGCCGGAGATATCCGAAGAACCCGGCCCCGGGGCGCGGCTCGAAGTGCTCGATGTGACGGACGCTGCGCAGCAGCACGTCCTGGAGGATGTCGTCGGTATCGAGCAACCCGCGGATGTCCCGCGGGATGCGGCCGTGCGCCCAGCGACGGAGACGCGGCAGGTAGCGCGCGTACAGGCGCTCGAGAGCTTCCCGGTCGCCTTCGCGCGCGAGATGGAGCAGGACGATCGACGATTCGCCGAGGGAGGCGGACACGGACGGATCCGGTGACTCCAGCGGGGCGTCGGCGCTCATGTTCTCCCGGACGGCAAGGTTCCCGAACGAGCGGGAATGGTATCTCCGGTCGGTCGCCCGTGGGAAGGCCCACGCCCAGCAACTCGCGTTCGTCATGTCGTCACGGCCGGATCGGAATCGGGGTCGCCCCGTCTCTCGGGGTTCAGGAGAGCGAACGCGACCGCACGGCCAAGCGAACACGGGATCGCCCGAGGCGACGCGGAAGGGCGAACGACGGGGTCGAAGCAGAAGCCCGAAAGGGGGAGGGACCGAACGGGATTGCCCCCCGCGGAGGTGCCGGATCCGAGATGCTGGGGGGCTCCCGTTCGTCGGACGGTCGGTCGCGAGTGGCGTCCCAGCCCTCGAACGCGAACCGCTCCGCCCGACACGGCCGGACCGCAGAGCGGTCCGAACCGCGAGTTCGGTCGCTAGCCGTGGTGGTCGTTGCTGAGCTCCCGCAGCTCGGCGTCGAGCTTGCGGATCGATCGCTCGAGCGACGCCCGGACGTCGCGCCACTGGTCCTCGCTCGCGTCCTTCAGGTCCGCGATCTGACTCTGGACGTCGTCCAGGTCGCTCTGGACGGACGTCCACGTGTCGTTCGACGTGTCACCGGCGGACTCCTTCAGCTCGGCGAGCTTCTCCTCGGCATCCGACAGCGCGGCCTGTGCGTTCTCGACCGCCTCGTCGCGCGTGCCGTCCAGCGATCGCGTGATCGAGTCCCACGCGTCCTGCGTGGTCTCCTTCACGTCCTGCGCCAACTGCTCGGACGACTGGGCCAGCGACGTGTCTTCGGACGAGGAGTCGCAGCCGACGGCCGCGACCAGAAGCGCACTCAGCAATACGGCGGAGCGGGTCTGCATGGATCGTCTCCTCGGACTCGGTCGCGGAGCATTCCGCGCACATGTCCATCCATGCACGGTGCGTGCCACGTTCGTTGTGGTTCGGAAAATGTGTTTCTCCCGGGCGAAGGCGAGGCGATGTCAAGGTCTGCGCGGCCTGGGGCAGGGGCCGACGCTCCACGGTCCAGGTCGGGTACCCCATCCGACCGGTTCACCGGAAACACAATTTCCGAACCACGAAGCAAGAAGTACGGGGCGGCGGAAATTTCTACGGAGCGTTTGCGGCGCGCCTGGGAGCATCGGTGGCCCGGTCGAGGGCAGCCGAGCGGCGGGTCCGGGCGGGCCTGCGGGGACTTCCGGGGCTTCGGGTCGTCTTGGCATGCCGGTTGCAGTGTTCCGCGGCAGTCATCCGTCACGGTTCCCGTGGCAGTGGCTGATCCCCCAACCGGAGGTGCCAGATGCTGGGCTGGGCTCTGATGTTCCTGCTGGTCGCCGTGCTTGCCGCGATCTTCGGATTCGGAGGCATCGCGGCGGCGTCCGCCGGTATCGCCAAGATCCTGTTCTTCGTGTTCCTCGTGCTCTTCATCGTGTCGCTGATCGCGAACTTCGCACGACGGTCCATGTAGCGATCCCGGCGCCGAGCGCGGGCGGTGGGTGACCCGAAACCCACGCCGAACGGTGAGCCGCCCGCGCTCCCCCGTTTCTCGAGGCGAGACTCGCCTCGAGCTCTTCGTCGCAACCGGAGGTCCATCGTGATCCGCTGCTCGCAGAGGAAGTGCTGGCTCGGCCTCGCGGCCGCTCTCTTCCTTTCCGGCGCGGTGCCCGCGCGCGCCGAGACGCTGCACCCTTCGGGCAACCCGCTCGGGCTCGGCGTGATCGTGGGCGAACCGACCGGCATCACCGGCAAGAAGTGGCTCGGTCATCGCAGCGCGTTCGACTTCGGCGCCGCCTGGTCGTTCGGACGCAACGACGCCGTGCTGCTGTACGCCGACCACCTTTGGCATCACTACGACGTCTTCCACGTGGACAAGGGCGCGATGGCGCTCTACTACGGGCTCGGCGGACGCGCGAGTCTGCGGGACGAGGGACAGGACGCGTTCGGCGTCCGCGTGCCGGTGGGGATCGCGTACCAGTTCGAGAACTCGGCCATCGGCCTGTTCCTCGAGGTCGCGCCGGTCGTCGATCTCGCGCCCGACACCGATCTGGAAGCGATGGGCGGGTTGGGCGCGCGGTACTATTTCCGGTAGCGCGACTCATCATCCCGAGTCGAGCGACATGCCGGCCGTCCGGACTTCTTCGTCCGGGCGGCCGTACTGCTTGTTCCGTCGAAGTCGAAGGGGATGAGGCGCGAAGAGATGGAGTGAACGTCAAGCGAAGTCGGGCGCTTCGGGCGGAGGTGCCGCGTCACTCGGGACCGCGTCCGGTGCGCTCGCGCGAGCTGGCGCATCCTCGGGCGGTCCAATGTTGCGGAGTACGTTCCACACCGCAGCTCGGAGCGCGGAGCCGAGGAGGGCCGACGGTCGCGGGCGGATCCGCGGGAGCGCGCCGCCGAGTAGCCAGCCGGCGCCCGCGCCGATCGCGAGCGCCAGGATCGGATGCGCGCGCACCGTCTGCGACACGTGCGCCTCGCGATCGACTCGAGCGGCGAGCTTCCGTCCGTCCGCGCGGAGGCGATGGACTGCGGCGCGCTCGCGTCGAGCGAGAAACTCGCGCGCCGTCACGGCGTCTCCGCGGGACGGGATGCGGCGGAAGCGGGGGACGGCGCGAAGCGCCGGCGAAGCTCGCGTACGCGGCGTCGCTCGGAGAGCGCATGTCGAATCGTCGGAACGCCGATCGCGAGCGCGAAGATCACGCCCGCGACCACGAGCGACGCGACCCCGGGGGGCCACGACGTGGTCGCGGCGACCAGATCCACCGAGCCGCGGACGGCCAGGACCACGCCGCACACGCCGAGCGTCGCGCCGAGCACCCAGCCGAAGATCCGGCGGACGCCGGCACGACCGGCCGCACGCAGTTCCTCGCGGCCGCGTTCGACGCGGACCTGGAGGAGCGTCGAGAGCTCCCCGCCGAGATCGTCGAGGAGCTCTCGATCGGTTCGGGACAGGAGGTCGGATCCGAGCATGATCGCCTACCGGCCGCGCAGGAATCCGAACAGCATCCCCACGCCCGCGGCGATCGCGAGCGAACGGATGGGACGCTCGCGCACGTGGTTCGCGAGGCGGTCCTCCCAGTCGTCCTTCTTCTCCCGGGCGGTCTGGATCCCGTCCTCGGCGAGCGACTTCGCGTGGTCGACGTGCTCGCCGACCGCGTCCCGCACCTGGTCGATCTTCTCGGACGCCGCGACCTTCGCGACGTGACCGAGCTCGTGAACGTCCGTCTTGACCGTGTCGAGCTGCTCGCGCAGAGCCGGCGTCGCCGTGGCTTCTCGGGTGTTCGACATCGAGCTTCCTCCGGTTGGGGGTCGTCACCGACCCGTCGCGCTTTACCATTTCAAGAACCGTTCCAGACGCCGGCTCGTCGAAAGCGCTGCAGAAACGCATTCGGAGGAGGCCGTCCGTGGAGCGACGCATTGAGCCGGGTCTTCTTTCCGAGCGTCGGGAATCTTTTCCGATCGACGACACGCGCAGGTGGGTCGCGCCGTCCGCGCCGTCCGTCGGCAGCCGGGGAGTGGGCACGTTCCTTGATACGAGGCTGGGGTACGTTTCCGAAACTCAGCAGCGAGCCCACCCGGAGGGAGGTGTCCCGGTGACCCGACGCGGCCGCAGTGTACTCGTGGTCCTGAATCCCGTGTCCGGCACGCGCTCCGTGGAAGACAAGCGCTCGCTCGTGCGCGACGCGGTGAGCGAATTCGGCGCGAGCTGCCATCTCGTGGAGACCGCACCCGATGCGGATCCGGAGACGGAGCGCGCTCACTGGGCCGAGGCCGGCGCGGGTTGCGACGTGATCCTCGCCGCCGGCGGCGACGGCACGTTGCTCGCCGTGGTGGAGGCCGTGCTGCGGCACGGGCTCGACGTACCGGTCGGGCACGTGCCGTTCGGCACGGCGAACGTCGCGGCCCGATCGTTCGGCCTGCCCACGGATCCCGCGGAGGCGCTTTCGCAGATGCTGGAGCGAATGGACGCGCGAGCGTTCGACGTCGGCCATGTTCCTTCGCTGGATCGGCACTTCCTGCTGATGGCGGCGGCCGGGTTCCCGGCCGAGATCGTGCGAGATGCTCCGCGCGAGGTGAAGGACCGCCTTGGCCCACTCGCGTATGCGTGGGCCGGAGTTCGCAATCTCGGTCACTTCTTCCGGCGCCACCACGTCGCGGCGCGCGACAGCGACGGCAACGGTTTCCGAGTCCCCTCGACCGCGGTCTTCGTGGCGAACGTCGGATCGATCCGGGAGTTCGGGCTGCAGATCGGACGTCCGGTGGATCCGCGCGACGGCAAGCTGACCACCGTCGCCGTGCGGAATCGCTCGCTCGGCGATCTCGTGGCCGCATCCGGTGCGCTCGCCACGGGCAACGAGAAGGACTCTCCGGCGACCGAGGTGCTCGAGTCCGCGAACGTCGAGCTGGTCTTCTCGCGCGCGCTCGAGGTGCAGCTGGACGGCGAGAGCGTCGGCCGGCACCGCCGGCTCGTGCTCGAGACCAGGGCGCACGCCTGTCGTCTGCTGGTGGGCGACGCGTTCGAGGAGGTCGCGTCGAGGCGAGACGCCGCGTGACCGCCTCAGCGCGTCGAGCGGCGGGTGAGGACTCGGTCCGGCCCGTCGATCCCCGGGATCGCGATACGTGTGCCCGCCGGAATCTCGAACCCGTCGCCGACCTCCGGATCCGTGCACACATTCACCGGGGGCACGTCGAGTGGGATCGCGATCCCGTTCGCGTCGAGCAGTCCTTCGAAGCGGAGCGAGACGCAGTCTCGTCCCGAGGCGTCGTGGCGAAGTGCCACGATACGGCCGTACGCGCTGGCTCCCGCGTCGATGTCCCCGTGGGCCACGTCCACGGACGTGGTGACGACCGACGTGACGAAGGGATCTCCCGGGCGGTGGAAGTCCGTGCGAATCGACTGATCGAGCCGCACCACGAGCTCGAAGGATCGGACGTCGGAGGACGTCGAGTCGTCCGAGTCGCTACCGGAGCAGGAAGTCAGGAACACGGCGAGGACGAATGCCGCGAGGGAAGTGGGTCGAAGGTGCATGTCATTCCTCCGTCGATGGAATCTGGCGGAGCCCTGTAGAATGTTCATAGAAAGTTCCGTGCCAGAACGCAAGGGCTCGAACGCGGCATCTGCGTGGGCCGGCCGTCCGCGACGGATCGGAGCGGGTCCTGCACGCGACCTCGTCGGCGCGGAGTCACCGGTATCGGGGAGAAGGTTCATGACCGACACGGATTCGAACGCCCCCCGCGAACGCGACGAAATCGAGGGGCGCCTGCTCGTCGTCGACGACGATCGCCCGATCCGCGAAGGACTCCGGCGCGTGCTCACGGCCGAAGGGTACGATGTCCGCATCGCGGAGGACGCGGAGGAAGCCCTTCGTCTCGCGCGGGAGTCTCCGCCGGATCTCGTCGTCAGCGACCTGAACCTGCCGGGGCGCAGCGGCCTCGAGCTGATCGCCGCGCTGCAGGATCGGGGGATCGAGACGACCGTCGTGGTGCTCACCGGCCACGCTTCCATCGAGAGCGCGATCGCGGCGACTCGACGCGGCGTCTACGACTACCTCACGAAGCCCGTGGACCGCGCAAACCTGCTCGACGTGGTGCGTCGCGGCCTCGAGCGTGCCGCGCTGCGCCGCGAAGTCCTGCTTCTCCGCCGCGAGATGATGCAGTCCGGCCGCTTGACCCGGCTGGTCGGACGCTCGCCGGCCATGCTCGAGCTGTATCGCGAGATCGAGCAGGTTGCGCCGACGTCGGCGTCCGTGCTGATCACGGGGGAGAGCGGCACCGGCAAGGAGGTCGTCGCTCGCACGATCCATCAGCTCAGTCAGCGCGCGTCGGGACGACTGGTCGCCACGAACTGCGCGGCAATCCCGGACGCGCTTCTCGAAAGCGAGATGTTCGGTCACGAGAAGGGCGCCTTCACGGGAGCCGTCGCCGCGCGTGCGGGATGCTTCGAGCTCGCCGACGGCGGGTCGCTCCTGCTCGACGAGATCGGGGAGATGCCGGCGGATCTCCAGAGCAAGCTGCTCCGCGTGCTGGAGGACGGAGTGATCCGTCGCGTGGGCGGTGACCGCGAGCGCAAGGTCGACGTGCGCGTGATCGCGTCGACGAACGTGGCGATCGAGGAGCTGCTGGCGGATGGATCGTTCCGCGAGGACCTGTACTACCGGCTGAACGTGTTCAACCTCCACATCCCGCCGCTCCGCGAGCGACCCGAGGACATCCCGCTCCTCGCGGAGCACTTCCTGCACCAGTTCGCCGAGGAGGGATCGAAGGTCGCATTCAGCGACGCGGCGCTGGATCACCTCTCCGCCCACTCCTGGCCCGGCAACGCGCGGGAGCTGCGCAACGCGGTGCAGCGGGCATTGATCCTGTGCTCCCGGGGAGAGATCCAACCCGAGCACCTGCCGGATCCGAGGCGTCGTCGCCCGCAGCCGCCGCGTGAGGACGGCGACGCGATCCGCGTGGAAGTCGGAACATCCATCCGCGACGCCGAGAAGGCGCTCATCCTCGCGACGCTGGCTGCCTGCGACGACAATCGGACGCGCACCGCCGAGATGCTCGGTGTCAGCGCGAAGACGCTCTACAACAAGCTCACGGCGTACGAGCAGTCGCAGGGCGAGGGCGCCGGCTCGTGACGATGGGTCTCGGACCGCGCCGCGTGTGGGCACTCGCGATCCTCGCCGGCGTCCTCGTCGGCGCGTCCGCCGCGCTCGAGGTCTCGAAGACGACGCGACTCGCCCTCGTGCGCGCGCGAACCGAGAGCGCGCTCGTGGCGGGCGCCGTGCAACGTCAGCTCGATCTGCTCCTGCGGGATCATCCCGACGCGTCGCTCGGGGACCTGGCTCATCACCCGAACCTGCAGCTCGTGCTCGGCGACGCACTCGTGCAGGCGTCGTCGGTGCTCTACGCGGCCGTTGCCGACTCGTCCGGCATCGTGGTCGCGCACAGTCTCCCGGCCCGCGTCGGAAAGCCGGTCGCGGTGGTTCCGGATCTTCCTTCGACCGGAGGCACGCTCTCGGCCATCCGCGCGCTCTACGGCATGAACAGCCGGGTCGGGATGTTCCAGAACGTCACGAGGCTCGAACGGGACGGTGTCGAGTTCGCCACGATCCACGTCGTCGTCCCCGTGGCTTTCCTGCGCAAGACCGCGCACGAGTATTTCGGGAGCGGTGCGCTCGTATCCGCGGCGGCGATCCTTCTCGCGATCGTGTCCGCGGTGTTCCTGACCCGCTTCGCGACGGGACGGCTCCGTGAGATCGGGGAGGGCGTGGAGGCGCTTCGTGCCGGCCGCGACTGGACGCCGCGCGAGTCGGGAGCCGACGAGTTCGGCCGACTCGCCGCGCGATTGACGGAGTGGGGGCAGCAGTACCGCGAGGAACGTCGCGAGCGGGATCGCGCGCGCGTATTGATGACGCTCGGCGAGATGTCGGCGGGTGTCGTGCACGAGCTGCGCGCGCCGCTGCAGACGTTGACGCTCGATCTGGACTCGCTGTCGGTGGTGGTGGCAGGCGACGAGGAGGGAGAGGCACGCGTCGCCGAGGCCAGACGAAAGGTCCGCCGCCTCGACCGCGCGATCCGAGGCTACCTGGCGATCGCCCGGCTGCGGCCGAGCGCGATGCAGGTGCACGACGTTCGGGAGCTGATCCGGCGCTACGCCGAGGAGCTGGAGCCGGACGTCCAGCTCGGCGGACTCGATCTCGTCACCGAGGTTCCGGACGGACCGGAGTGGATCGAGGCGGACGAGATCGTGCTCGGGCAGGCCGTCTCGAACCTGGTGCGCAATGCGCTGCACGCGCAGCCCTCCCGGGACGGGCGAATTGTGTTGCGGGCCGACCGCGCCGGCGACAAGATCCGGATCGTCGTGACGGACACCGGTCCCGGACTTGCTCCCGAAGATCGGGAGAGAGTCTTCGAGTTGTTCTACACGACACGCGCCGACGGCACGGGTGTGGGACTCCCGCTGGTTCAGAGAACGGCGGAACTGCACGGCGGGCAGATCGTTTTCGAGTCGGAACCCGGAGTCGGCACCACCGTGTCGATCCAGCTCGCGGCGCTGGAATCGGCCACCACCCGGCAGCCGGGATGAGCTCGCGCGGAGCCCGAATGAACGCAAGCACTTCGCGGGTTCGGCGATCCGGAACGTGGGAGACACTTCAACGACTGGCCGTGGCGACCGTGCTCCTCGGCGGAGCGGGTTGCGGCGGCCCCGCGACCGGTCCGGACCCGTCCGCGATCGGCAACGCCTCGAAGCCGCAGGTGCCCGAGCGAACGGCGGACCTCACGGTGCCCGACATGCCGGAGCGGACCGCGGACCTGACGGGCGCCGCGGACGAACCGAAGCTGTTCCAGCCCGCGACCCCGGAGACCGTCTACATCGAACGGGAGACGGAGCCGGAGACGGTCTACGTGACCCAGCCCGAGACCGTGAGGGTGGCGGCGAGCGAGGCGGAGCCGGTTCCGGCGACCGCCCCGATCTCCGTCGCGTCGCCGGACTCCACGAACCGGCTGGTCGTGGACCTCGAGGAGGGGCGGGAGGGAGCGCTGTACTCTCAGGCGCTCGGCGATCTCGCGGCGGCGCAGACCGCGATCGATCGGCTGGACGGGAAGGAGATCGCACCGGGAGTTCGCGATCAGGTCGATCTCGTCGTGGAGCTGATCGCCTCGTCCCGCCACGTGCTCGCGTCGGATGTCTCGTCGGCCGCCGTGCTCGCGGGCAAGGCGCGCCTCCTCGCCGAGGAAGTCTCTCCGGAGTGATCCCTCGTGAGTGACTCGCCGCGTCCCCTCGATCATGCGCTCCGCTGGTTGTTCACGCTCGCGCTCGCCTGGGGGCTGCTGTCGTTCACGTTGCTGCTCCCGGGCATCGAAGGAGCGGAGCGGGCGCGTCCTCAGTCGTGGATCGCGAGCTACGGGATTCCCGTCCTCGCGTTCGGCCTCGCGCTTCTCGTGACCACCGTGCTGACCCGCTCCATCCCCGGTTTCCTCGCCGTGCCACCGTCCGTGGGGCCGTGGCGCCTCGTGGGGGGCATCGCGCTCGGGACGCTCGTTGCGGGCGTCGCCGTCGTCGCGCTCTCGCTCGGCGTGATGTGGCAACTCGATCCGCCGGGCGCCCGCCCGGACGATCCCCAGCACGTCTCGCTCGTGTTCTGGCTCGTGCCGTGGCTCGCGGCCGCCTGGACGCCGTCGCTCGCGATCCTGTTCGGAGGATGGTGGGCGGGGCGGGGTCGTTCCTCCGAGGTCTGACGGGCCGTTCGTCCCTCGGGAGCCACCGCTCGGCCGCCCGCCGTATCTGGGGTCCCCCGTGTTCGTCTTTGGGGGCGTTGGCAGGGCCACCGCGTTCCCCGGCCCGCGTTCACGTCCAGAGAATCCGGCGCAGAGCGCCCGGTCCCGACGCTGGGGCCGATTCCGAAGAAGGAAGGAAGGCCATGGATCGCGCGACCCGCGAATCGCTCCGAGCCGACGTCGTCGGCTATCGGAACACGCTGCTCACGCTTCTCGCAGGCGTCGCGCTCGCGTCGCCCGCCGCGGCGCAATGGGTGCCGCAAAGCCCGGTGCCGACGTATCTCGACGTGCGTGGGGTCGGCGCTCCGACCGCGAATCGCGTCTTCCTCTGCACGTCGGACAACTCGTTCGACGACGGAGGTTCGCTGTGGGAGTCGCCCGACGGTGGCGCCACCTGGATTCAGCGCGACGTGCCCTTCAGTCTCTCCGCGCCGCTGAACTCGATGTTCTTCCTGGATGACCTGCACGGCTGGACCGTGGGCAACGCGAACTATCGCACGACGGACGGCGGCGACACCTGGACGGAGTTGCCGGTGCTCGGCTCGGCGTACTTCGTGGAGTTCTACACCCCGACGTTCGGCGTCACGGGCGGCAACTTCAGTCGCTACTTCACGACGGATGCCGGGGACACGTGGAATCCCTCGCCGAACGGCGAGTTCCGGTTCGACTTCGCCGACGCTTCTCTCGGGCTCGGCGTGTCCGCGACCGGCCTCTCGCGTACGACGGACGGAGGGACCACGATCACGCCCGTCCTCGCGGGCGACGCGGACGCGGTCGCTTTCCTCTCGGCGAGTGTCGCGCTCGCCATCGTCGACGGGACGTTCCAGCGCTCCACCGACGGCGGCGCGACCTGGACCGCGGGCGCCGGCGCGGACGGACGCAGCGAGCTGCTCGCGGTGACCCCCAGCATCGTTCTCGCCTGGGGTCGCGCGGGCACGTTCCCGAACTACGACGACCGGATCCTCCGCTCCGACGACGGTGGTCAGACCTGGACCGACCTCGGTGAGCCGATGCCGCAAGGTGTCTGGGCGCTCGTGTCGCCCGATGCGAGCACGGTGGTCGGGGCGGACAACGCGGGCGGGATGCACTACTCCGGCGACGCCGGCCAGACCTGGCAGTCGACGTTCGTCTCGCCCGGTCCGTTCCCCGGCTTCCTGAGCAGTGCCGTGCCCGCGTTCGCCGACGCGTCGCACGGGTACTTCGGCTACGGCGCCGGCTTCGCGATCCGCACCACGGACGGCGGCGCGACGTGGTCTCAGATCTCGAGCGGGACGGGCTCCACGATCAACGACATGGACGCGTTCCCGAACGGCGACCTGATCGCGGTCGGGGAGAACGGGACCGTGATGACGAGCGCGCAGGGCCTCGGTCCCTGGATCCTGGCGCCGCGCTTCACCACCTCGCATCTCACGGCCGTGCAGGTGCTGGGGCCGGCGGACGTGATGCTCGTCGAGACGGACGGGCGCGTGCACCACAGCTCGGACGCCGGCGCGACCTGGACCGCGGCCGCGAGCGTACCGACGTCGTTCGAGGCCGCCGACCTCCACTTCGAGGATCCGCTCGACGGCTGGGTGGTCGGATTCGGGTTCGGCCCGGGCGCGCTCTACCACACGACGGACGGCGGCGGCACCTGGACTCCCGAGACCGGCTTCGCGGGCGCCTACACCGCACTCGACTTCGAGGGAGACAACGGCTGGGCCGCGAACGTCGGCGGCTTGGTGTACCGCTCCACGGATGCGGGCGCGAGCTGGTCGAGCGTCCTGCTGCCGGGCAACTTCATCTCCCTCGAGGATCTCGATTTCTGGGACGTGAGCACCGGGTACGCGGTCGGTCGCTTCGGCTGGGCCGTCCGCTCCGACGACGCGGGCGCGACGTGGCAGATCCTGCCGACTCCGAACGATACGGACATGTTCACCGACATCTACCTGCTCGGACCGAACGAGCTCTGGCTGTCCACCGCGGACGATCGCGCGTACTACAGCGCGAACGGTGGCCAGGGCTGGGCCGTGCTCGACGTCAACTCGGGAGGCTTCGGATCGTTCTCCTCGATCGTGGCGAACGCGGCCGGCGACGCCTGGACCGGCGGCTTCCTCGGATTCCTGGAGTACTTCCAGGGACCGCCGCCGGCGCCGCTGAACCGGCCGCCCGACGCTTCGTTCGATTTCGTCACGACCGGCATGACCGTCGATCTCACGGACACGAGTTCGGATCCCGACGGCGTGGTCGTGAGCTGGCTGTGGGACTTCGGCGACGGCGCGACGTCGACCGAGCAGAATCCCACGCACACGTTCGCCGACCCGAACACCTACATCGTCCGTCTTACCGTGACCGACGACGACGGGGACACCGGCTCGACCGTTCGCTTCATCGTGGCGCAACCCGGACCGGGCGGAACGTTCGGCGACTTCACGGAGGTCACGCCGCTCGACCCGCTCTTCGTGACGCCGCAGGACGAGGACTTCTGGGTGTCCACCACGGCGCCCGCCGACTACGACGGGGACGGCGACCTCGACGTGGCGGTGCTCGGGTTCTACGTCTGGTACAACGTCGATTTCGAGTTCCGTCTGGTGTTGTTCCGCAACGACGGCCCGGCCGGCGCGGACGAGTGGGAGTTCTCCTACGTGGACGTGCCGCTCGGCTCGCTGAGCGTCGGGCTGTCGGATCTCGCCTGGGGTGACGTCGATGCGGATGGCGACCAGGATCTCGTCGTGGGCTCCGACGGCCAGACGGTGATCTATCGCAACGACGCGGGCACGCTCGTGCTCACGGACACCGTGCTCCCCGGCTACCTCGAGGACAACGATCAAGCGGACTTCGATCTCAACTCCATCTCGCTCGCCGACTACGACAACGACGGCGATCAGGATCTCCTGCTCCCGTCGGTGTGGGACGACACGCTGTTCGAGTACCGCACGGAACTCCTGCGCAACGACGGGCCGAACGGCACCGGCGGCTGGATCTTCACCGCCGTGAACGCCGGACTCGCGTCGACCCGTCACGCCCAGAGCGAGTGGGCGGATTTCGATCACGACGAGGACCTCGATCTCCTGCTGGTCCACGTGGCACCGCTGACGGACGAGAGCTTCGTGCGTCGCTACCGGAACGACGGCAACGGCGTGTTCGTGGGCGAGGACGTTCTCGGGGATGTCACCATCGAGCACGGCGAGGCTCACTGGGGCGACTACGATGCGGACGGCGACCACGATATTCTGGTCGCCGGCCACATCCGCGAGAACGGATCTTTCACGCAGGTACTCCGCGTGTACCGGAACGACGCGGGCGTGTTCGTGCCGGTCGACGTCATCACGAGTCCGGCCAGTGAGGGGTGGATCGACCTCACGGCCGCGACCTGGGCGGACTACGACTCCGACGGCGACGTGGACATCCTGCTCACCGGTTCCTACAACTCGGGCTCGCAGATCGACGGGCGGGCACGAATCTACGCGAACGACGGATCCGGCAACTACTCGATCTCCGGCACCGATCTTCCGGCGCCGAGGGCGAGCGGCTCGCGCGGCGGGACGTTCTCGTGGCTCGACATCGACGGCGAGGGCGACCTCGACTACTTCATCGCGGGCGAGTACTTCGTGCCGGGGGGCAACGGTCTGATCGAGGCGCAGATGCACGTCTATCGCAACGACGTCCCGGCGGCGAATGCCGCGCCGACCGCACCGGGCAACCTCAACGCGATCGTGCTCGACTCCGGCGCGGGGACAGTTCGCCTCAAGTGGCAGGCGGCGACCGATGATCACACGCCGGCCGCCGCGCTCACGTACGACCTCGAGCTGTACCGGAACGGCGGACCCGTGGCGGCGCCGCATCCGTTGCCGGAGCCCGGCAACGTGAGTGCCGCACTCACGTGGGAGCTGAGCGGTCTCGCCGCCGGCGAGTACACGTGGGTGCTGCGCGCCGTGGACAGCGCGTATCACGCCGGTCCGGCGGCCCAGGGCACGTTCGCGCTCGGGGCCGTGGACGTCAGCCCGAATCCGGCGCGTCCGAGGGATTTCGCGCTCGACCAGAACTTCCCGAACCCGTTCCACCCGAAGACGACGTTCCGCTTCGCGCTCCCGCAGGCGGCGGACGTGGAGCTCGCCGTGTACGATCTCGGAGGGCGCCTGGTCACCCGGGTGCTCCGTGAACGACGCGAGGCGGGGCTCTACGAGGTCCCGTGGACGGCCGAGGGGATCGCGAGCGGGACGTACTTCGTGCGGATGAAGGCGGGGTCATTCGAGCAGACCCGGAGAGTCGTGATCCTGCGGTAGGCGGGTCCCAGCGGCTCCTTCGAGCCCGGGCCGTGCCTGCTCCGAAGCCGGAGCCGGCCGGCCCGGGTTCGCGTATTTTTGTCGACGTTGACCGCTTCCGTGGAAGGCAGGCAACACCCGTCACCACCCCGAGGGAGGGAGCCCATGAAAGCGATGCGACTCGCCGCCTGGACGGCCGTTCTGGGCCTGGCCGTGGCCCAGACCAGCGAAGCCACGATCCTCATCTTCGGTCAGGATCGCCGTGTGCAGGCGTCGACGTTCGTGGCCGACGGCGTCGATTTCGACGACGACCAGGCGACCGAGGTCGCCCCGGATACCGGTCCCTTCGACGTTCAGCTCGACAAGGCCTCCCTGATCCCGACCGGCGCGGCCACCGTGATGGCCAACCAGGATTCCGAGATCCTCGGCGACACGATTCGTGCGTCCGGCCGCGTCGAGGCGTTCTCGGAGGCGAACGGGGAGAACACGGTGGCGTACGCGTTTGGTGGCTCCAACATCGCGCTCCGCTTTTCCATCGAACACGACACCGCCTACACGCTCCAGGGCTCCGTGACGGGCGCTCTCAACGCCACCGCCACGGTCGCGCTGTCGCGCCCGTTCCAGACCGTGGCCTTCTTCAACGGCCAGAACGGCTACCTCGAGATCGACCAGCAGGGTGTCCTGGAGGCCGGGACGTACGATCTGAACGTCACGTGCGGCGCGAGCGCGAACACGGGTCCGGGCGAGTCGCTCGCTCAGGCCGAGGTGGACTACGATGTGCTCCTCGTGTTCGCTCAGAGCACGGACGCCCCCGTCGTGGCGTCGACTCGCTTCGCCGCGTCGCCGAATCCGTTCCGGGCCAGCACCCGCCTCACGTTGCCCGGCGATCTCGACGAGGTGCGCGTCTTCGATGCGGCGGGGCGGCTCGTCCGCACGCTGTCCGGGGAAGGCGAGGTCGTGTTCGACGGGAGAGACTCCGCGGGCCGGCCGCTCGCGAGCGGCGTCTACTGGGCGCAGCCCCGTGGCGAAGGCGCGCCGGAGCCGCTCCGCCTCGTGCATCTCCGCTGAGGTCCGGAGCGCGGCTCGCGCTCAGTCGGCGTATCCGAGAGTCTCGAGTTCGCGACGAGTCTCCGGCGAGAGCGCGTGCGCTGCGGGGTCCGATGCCGTCTCGGAGAAAAAGCGATCCGTTCGGAGCTCCTCTGCGCTCCGGAGGAGCTCGCGGAGCTTCTCGGGGTACTCGCGGGCGAGGTCGTGGCGTTCTCCCGGATCCGTGGTGTAGCGAAATAGCTCGGGCTCGCCCCGATCGCGCGGAACGATGATCTTCCATGTCCGGTCCCGGTAGGCGCGGAGCCGCAGGGTGGAAGCCGCCAGCCCGGTCCGGGACGAACATTCCGCCATCGTGTCGTGCAGCGGAACTCCCTGCACCCGTCTCGTGGAGAGCCCGGTGATGGCGGCAACCGTGGAGTAGACGTCGACGAGGCTGACGGGGGCGTCGACGACTCGCCCGCCTTCGAAGCTGCCTGGATAGCGCACGATCAGCGGAACGTGCAGCAACTCGTCGTAAAGCACGTTCGCGTGCCCCCACGAGCCGTGGTCGAGAAACTCCTCCCCGTGGTCCGAGGCCACGAAGACCAGCGTGTAGTCGGTGAGGTCGAGATCGTCGAGCGCGCGCAGCAGCTCGCCGATCTCCGCGTCGAGAGTTCGGATCTCGCCGTCGTAGCGTCGGAGCATTTCCCGGCGCTCGTCCTGGGTCATCGTGCGTGGCTTCGTGGGACGTCGGCTCGGGGCGGGGGGCCGCTCCGCGTATCGTTCCGCGGAGAAGCGTCCGGTCACGCCCGGGTGCCGCAGGTACTTCTCGTGCGGATCGTAGGCGTGCACGAACAGGAAGAACGGATCGCCGGTCCACTCTTCCTCGAGCCAGTGCCGCGCGCGGGCGACCGTGGCCGGCCCGGCCCACTGCTCGAGCGGAGATTCCGGCCTCTCGTCGCCCGCGAACTCGCGTCCGTGGCGCTCCTGGACTCGAAAGCCGCGAGCGAATCCGTACTCACGATCCACGAACGTCGCACTGACGAACGCCGCGGTGTCGTACCCGATCTCGCGGAGGGCCACCGCGAGATTCGGCTGCTTCGGCGAGAGACGGTCCCGTCGCGTGACCGCGCCGTGGCTCGTGGGATACCGGCCGCTCAGGAGCGAGGCGTGGGATGGCAGGGTCCACGAGCACGTGCTCCAGGCCGCCGCGAAGAGAACCCCCTCCCGGGCCAGGCGATCGAGGGTCGGTGACGTCGGCTCGACGTGACCCCACGCGGAAAGGTGATCCGCGCGCAGAGTGTCGAGCGAGATGAGCACCACGTTCGGTCGCGAGAAGTCCTCCGCCCGGGAGATCGACGGGGTCGCCAGGGCCCCGAGGGCCAGCAGACAGCGAAGTGTGCGAGGCGCGGACATCCGATCTTCTCCGGCGGGGGGGGGCGGCGGAAGGCGACGGAGGCGTCGACGGCGCTTGGACCGAGATCCCAGGATAGCACGCTCCGGCCGTGTCTCCGGCGTCGGTGGTTTTCCCTACCGGATCGGTGCGGTGGCCGATAGTCTGAACCAGGAAACCGCGCCCCGGAGATATCGTGAATGAAGTACATCGGTGAAACGTCGTTCGGTCACGGCGAGGTGCCCGCTCTCGGCGTGCTGCTCGCGAATCTGGGAACTCCCGATGCGCCCACGCCGGGCGCGTTGCGCCGCTACCTGAAGGAGTTCCTCTGGGATCCGCGAGTCGTGGAGCTGCCGCGCTGGCAGTGGTGGCTGATCCTGAACGGCATCATCCTCAACACGCGACCCGCGAAATCGGCGAAACTGTACGAGCGCGTGTGGACGCCCGAGGGATCCCCGCTGCTGTTCATCACGCGACGTCAGGCCGCCGCTCTCGAGTCGAGACTGCGGGAGACGATCGGGGAGCCGGTCCACGTTTCGGTGGGGATGCGTTACGGGAATCCCTCGATCGAGGCCGGACTCGAGGAGCTCCGCGCGAAGAAGTGCCGACGCATTCTCGTGCTCCCGGCGTATCCGCAGTACTCCGCCGTGACCACGGGATCCACGTTCGACGCGGTGGCCGACGTGCTGCGCCGCTGGCGCTGGGTACCCGGTCTGCGCCTCGTGCAGCACTACCATGATCACCCCGGATACGTGCGCGCGCTCGCGAACAGCATTCGCCGCACCTGGCAGGACGGCGGTCCGCCGGAGAAGTTGCTGTTCTCGTTCCACGGAATGCCGGTCCGCTACCTGCACGGCGGCGACCCGTACCACTGCGAGTGTCGCAAGACCGCGCGTCTCGTGGCGGAGGAGCTCGAGCTCCCGGATGATCGCTGGTTCGTTTCCTTCCAGTCCCTGTTCGGCAGGGAGGAGTGGCTTCGTCCCTACACCGACGAGACGCTGGAAGGATGGGGCAAGAACGGACTCGGCAGCGTCGACGTCCTCTGCCCCGGATTCTCGGCCGACTGTCTGGAGACGATCGACGAGATCGGGCGCGAGAACCGTCACGTGTTCGCGGAGGCCGGGGGCGGGAGGTACCGTTTCATCCCGTGTCTGAACGACGATGCGGAGCACGTGGACGCTCTGGCCGACGTCGCGGCGCGCGAGCTCGCGGGCTGGACCACGCCGAAGAACGAGTGGGACGGCGCCGCGGCCGAGCGCGCCGCCGAGGCGACGCGCACGCGGGCGCGAGCGTTCGAGGGCACGCAGTCCCCTCGCCGCTGAGGAGCCGAGATGTACGCCGTCCTGTGGCTGTCCCTCACGCTCGCGGCGGGCGTCGACTCCACGGCGTCGCTCGGCGATTCGACCGCCGCGCCGGAACCCGATCCGTGGACGGGCGGTTCCCTGCGCGTCTCGCCGCTGACGTTCGTGGATCGCGCGTCCGCTCCCGGATCGTTGCGCTTCACGCTCTACGCCTCGCCCCCGACCCGCCCGTCGCTCGACGTCGCCGGTCCCGCCTACGAGAAGATCGAGGTGTCGAGACTCCGCACGACGCTCCGTGGCGCGAGCGCCGGCCTGACGTCGGCCGCGTTTCTGGGCGCCGTGAGCACGACCTACGGACTGTGGGACGATCGGACGAACTGGTGGCTCGCCGGGGGCGCCGCGGCGCTGGGTGCCCTCTGGGGCGGAACTCGCGGGTACGAGAATCCGGGCTTCCGCACGGAGATCCGTTGGGAAGAGGAATGAGTGCGCGAGCCGTTCCGGCTACGACTGCGGCGCCGCCAGGTCGAGATCGTGCCAGCACTCCTCCGGAAGCTCGCCCTCCGTCACGCGTCTCATCCGGTAGAACGTTCCTCGGGTTCGAGCCGTCTCGTCCAGGTCGGGATTGAAGAACTCCCACACGATGTCGCCGCGCGGGGTGATCTCGAACGCGCGCCCCCGCTCGGACTCGGAGACGAACACGTTGCCGTTCGGAAGCGGCTGGACGCTGCCCATCGTCCGAGAGAAGAAGTCGCCCGCGCGCTCACTCCCGTATTCCCACACGATCTCGCGCGAATCGGGATCCACTTCCACGATTCGCGACCATCCCCGGTGTGCGCCGTTGTCGAACACGAGCACGGTGCCGCGCGACGTCAGCGCGGGCTGATGCGGCCAGTCCAGCTCACCGGGTCCGAACGTCCACTCGATCGTCTCGCTCTCGGGGTCGAGTACGGCCACGAGGTCGAGATTCCGGGCCGCGAACAGGATCCGACCCGCGCGGAACGGACCGGGATGTCCCGCGGGGACGAACGCGAGCGTGTTGACGTGAGTCGGATCGAGGAACTTCACGTTCTCGTTCCTCGGATCCGTGTCCTCGATGCGGGCGGCGATCTCGTCGAGATCGAAGCGGTCGGACAGGAGGTCGGTGAGGGCGATCTCACGCACGATCTCACCGCCGGCGTCGAGCTCCACGATCCAGTCCTTGGCGAGGCTCGTCCATTCGGAGCCGACGTGGATCAGGCTGCGGCGAACGTCGAGCACCCACAGATGGCCGCTCGCATCGACGTCGCCGTCGTGGTGCGCGAGCATCGGTCGCCGCCACCGCACCCCGGAGTTCCAGTCGAGTCGGATCAACTCGTCCGGGTCCTGGTGGAACACGAGGAGGTCCCCGTCGGGCAGCAGCTCGAGGTGCCCCCACTCGCCCGCGGGGGAATCGAGATTCCACTCGTGGACAGTGTGCCCCTGGGCGTCCATGAGCACCGCCGAAGTCTTCGCGAGCGAGTTCCACAGGTTCACCCCGGGCTGGACCCGGGCGGGGTCGTGTCGTACCACGCCCCGCTTCTGCAGATCATCCTCGCGAACGTCGCTGCTGGAGACGTAGCCGAGGGCGTCGAGGCGAGCGCGTTTCGCCGCGCTCGGTCGCGTCGGAGTCGCGGGTCTCGGCTCGTTCTCGTTCCGACACCCGGCGGCGAGCAGCCCGATCGTCACGACGACGAACGTCAGCGAGCGACTCGCGGTCCGCAGCGTGCGCATCAGTCGAGCCGGAGTTCAAACCGGAAGCGACGCCCCGGCCGAGGAAGGCCCGCCTGGTCGTAGTGCGCTTCGTCCGCGAGGTTGTCCACGGCGATGCGGGCATCCCAGCGCGTGAACGGTCCCACCGCCACCGGCGCGTTTCCGGTGCGGCGAACCCACACGTTCACGAGCGCCGCCGCGGCGAGCTCGGTATCGTCTCCCGTCGCGAGATCGATCGCGAACTGCCGGCCGATGTACTCCACGCCGCCGCCGACATCCGACCGCGCGCCGAGCGGGAAGCGGGCACGGAGTCCCGCCGTCAGCTCCGGCAGATTCTCGGGCTCGTTCTTCTCGTCGGTGGAACCGTCGATGAGGCGCACGTCCTGGGCCACGAGATGCGCGGAGACGGACGCCCGACCGAAGCTCGTGGTGGAGACGAGCTCGAGTCCGGCCGTGCGGAGCCGATCCCGGTTCACGCGCTGGAACTTCCGCTCGGGCAGGGACACGCGCACCACGACGTCGTCGGAGCGGTGGTGGAAACCGACGGCCTGCAGCTCCGTGCGACCGACGACGTGCGTGACGCCGCCCTCGAGCGAGACGATCTTCTCGGGCTTCAGGTCGGGGTTCGGGACGAATCGATTCAGCGCGCCCGAGTACAGCTCCCGCAGCGCCGGGAACCGCCCGCGGCGGCTGAGCGAGGCGTGCACCGAGGTCCGCGCGTCCGACGTCACGGCGCCCGTGAATCCGACGCGGCCGCCCCACTCCGAGGTCGGATCCTGCGGAGTCTTGCCGCCCGCTTCCCGCGTGTCCGCGACGTCCCACGCCCCGCCCACACTCCACTGCATGCGGGAGAACGGACCGATCGGGTGCGGGGCGCGCCACGTGGTCTCGAGCCCGCCGCTCCACAGGTGCTGGCGATACTCGAACTCCCCGCCGGGAACGAGCTCGTCGTGGCGGATCTCCGCGAACGTGAACGCGCTCCGCAGATCCGTCTGGCGGCCGAGCGTCTGGTCCGCGAGCAGGCGAGCCGTGACGGTGCGGTCCTTTCCGTTCTCGAACTCGGTGATCTCGTCGTACGCGGCCGACGAGTACGAGTCGATGTCCGTCCGTCCGAGATCCAGCCCGACGCTCGCCTCGACGTCCCCGCGGCCGCCGAACGGGGAGGGGCGATCGCCGGTGCCGCCGGAGACCACCGCGAGCGTGCGGTGCACCCGTGGGTAGCGCCAGAAGCGAACGTCCGCGTCGTCGGCGCCGAGCTCGGCGGCGATCCCGCGCTCGGCGCGGAACGTCGCGCCGGAGAACGACGCCCAGCGGCCGTCGTTCGCGCGGTACCGGATCGCCGCGAAGCCGTCGACGTCCTGGGCGTCCGTGTTCAGACGAAGGCCTTCGTCGCCGCCGGGGCGCTCCGCGATTCCGTGTGCGAGCGGGTCGCCGGGCGTGTCGCGGAAGCCGGCGCCGGCTCGCACGAGCCACTGCCCGCCGTCGGTTCGGTAAGGCCGCGTCGTCGTCAGCGTGGTACCGAAGGAGCCGAGGTGATCCGCGCCGAACGTGAGCCGGGTGGCGGGGGACGGCGGTTGGGAGAGATCGCGTCCCACGCGCGCCTCGACGACGCCGGCGATCACGTTCGGACCGAACAGCATGGAGGAGAGACCGCGAACGAACGTCGCCTCCTGGAGCGCGGTGGCCGGAATGACCGAGACGTCGGCGCGCGCGTCCCACGCGAGCGTGATCGGAACGCCGTCGACCAGGATGGCGACCTGCCGCGACTCCGAGCCGCGGGCGGAGATCTCCGCCTCGCCGCGCGAGTTCGTCCGGACGTGGATCAGCGGCAGTTCACGCAGCAGATCCTCCATCGACGCGGCGGCCGGCAGGGCGAGCGAGTCGACCTCGACGGCCAGTGCGGAAGCGCCCCCCACGGTCGTGGTGGGACGGGTCGCCACGACCTCCACCATCTCCATTTCGGACAGCGAGTCGGCCGGAGCCTCGGCGTCGGCGTCGGCGGCGGCGGGGAAGATCAGCAGCGAGGGAAGGATCCAGGCGCGCATCGCGGCTCCTCGGAAGCGGGTTCTCGGCGGTCTCGGACGTCCGCCGACGGCGTCGTTGGTCGGTCTCTCTCTACACGTACGGGTCGGAGCCCGGCTCCACCGGCTCCCACAGTTCGATCTTGGTGCCGTCCGGATCGAGGATCCAGGCGAACTTCCCGTTCTCCTCCCGGGCCATCTCGCCGACGATCGTCACGCCCTCCTCCGCGAGCTGCGCGAGCAGCGCCTCGAGATCGTGGACCCGGAAGTTGATCATGAACGGTTGCTCGCTCGGGGCGAAGTACTTCGAGTCCTCGGCGAACGGACTCCACACGGTGTAGCCCACGCGCTCCGGCGCCTCGTCTTCGCGCCAGCGGAGCATCGCGCCCCAGGCCTCGGCCGGCATGCCGAGATGCTCGCGGTACCAGGCGAGCGACTTCTCGCGATCGCGGCTCTTGAAGAACACGCCGCCGATTCCCGTCACGCGCTTCACGACGGGTACCCGATGCCGCGCGCGATCGCGGTCCCGAGGAACAGCATGATGAGAATGAACAGCAGTTCCAGATGCCCGATCCGCGAGATCAGCTTGGCCCGACCGTAGTCGATCGCCCCGCCCTTGCGCGCGGCCCCGCGCCAGCGCATCAACGTGATCCCGGCAAAGACCTCCAGGAGCACGATCAACACGAACAGCGTGAGCTTCGCGTGGAAGAGCGGATGGTGCAGGTAGTAGTCGGTCCCCTTTTCGAGACCACCGAACGCCCGCCAGAGCCCCGTCACGAGCCAGAGGAGACCGGCCACGCCCCACCAGGTGTCTGCGAGAAACGCCGGCGCCAGGTCGGCGGGCGTGGAGGCCCGGCGCAGAGCGCGGGATCGCACGTAGATCGCGCCGAAGCCGATCCCCAGCGCGAGGAGGTGGAGGGAAGCGATCAGCCAGCGGAGGGTCATGCGCGGATCTCCCGGGTACGAGGTTCTCCGTATTGTCGCCCTCTGCGGACGGTGTGGCAATGCAGAGAGGGTGGGATCCGGACCCCGAATTCCGCTATCGGTGTCTTCACGGGCGATTCGCAGTTCCGGAAAGGTCGGTTCCGGCCTTTTCAGCGAACCTCTCTCGCCCTAATTTCGGCCGGTGGAATCCATCCTCCAACCCGGAGTCGAAGCAATGCCTGCGTATTCCTGTGAGAAGTGCGGAATGAGCATCGGGACGATGACCTGCGGCAAGTGCGGCAAGGAGCTCGTTCACTCCACGCTCACGAAGCCCGACGGCTCGACGGTGCACATCTCCGAGTGCCCCGAGGGCCACGGCAAGGTCAAGTCGCCGATGTGCTGTGGCCAGGACATGACCTGCTCGATCTAGGCTCCTGGTTCTCCCCGGTTCGCGGAGGGCGCCGCCTCGTCGGTGCTCTCCGCGCGCCAGCCCGACCGGAGCCGTTCGGCCGCGCGTCGGATGTCCTCCACCTCGCGCGGCGTCTTTCGCTCGAGGTTCCGGATCTGCATCCGGAGCCGCGGATGCGATGCGAACCGCGCACGATGCCGCGCCAGGAAGTCCCAGTAGAGAGTCGTCAACGGACAGGCGCGCTCGCCCGTCGCGCGCGACGGGTCGTACCGGCAACCGCGGCAGTAGTCGCTCATCCGGTCCACGTACTTCCCGCTCGCGATGTAGGGCTTGGACGCGAGGACGCCGCCGTCCCCGAACTGGGACATGCCGAGCGTGTTCGGCAGCTCGACCCACTCCACGGCGTCGACGTAGATCGCGAGGTACCAGCGATGCACCTCGCGCGGATCCACGCCGAGAAGCAGCGCGAACAGCCCGGTGACCATCAGCCGCTGGATGTGGTGCGCGTAACCGGTGGCGAGCGTCTGAGCCAGCGTCTGGTGCAGGCAGTTCAGATCGGTGTTCGCGGTCCAGTAGAAGCCGGGAAGCGGCTCGCGCGCGTCGAGCGCGTTCCGCTCGAGGTACTCCGGCATGAACGACCAGTACACGCCGCGCACGAACTCGCGCCAGCCGAGGATCTGACGGATGAAACCCTCCACGGCCGCGAGCGGCGCCCGGCCGGCGCGGTACTCGCGCTCCGCGCGCGACACGACGTCTCTCGGATCGAGCAGCTTCAGGTTCAGCGCGGCGGAGAGCCGCGAGTGGTAGAGCACCGGCTCGTCCGTCCACATCGCGTCCTGCGTGTCGCCGAAGGAGGGGAGGCGATTCCGGAGGAAATCCTCGAGCGCGTGCTCGGCGTCGGCGGGCGTGACCGGCCAGTCGAACGCTTCGAGTGATCCGGGATGGGATCCGAACCGCCGGGCGACGAGATCCAGCACGTCGCGCGTGATCGGATCGGGTGGGAACGCGAGGGGGCGCGGAACCTCGCCCGGGCCCGAGCGAGGGAAGGCCTTGCGGTTCTCCGCGTCGTAGTTCCAGGCGCCGCCGACCGGGGCTCCGTCGTCGAGCAGGACTCCGTGCTCGCGACGCATCTCTCGATAGAAGTACTCGAGCCGCAGCTGCTTCCGTCCGCGTCGATGACGCGCGAATCGTTCGCGCGAGCAGAAGAAGTGGCGGTCGTCACGGACCTCGAGCGGGACACCGGCTCGACGTGCCGTGTCTTGGAGCACGACTTCCACTCGGTGCTCGCCGGGCTCGGTCAGGATCACCCGCTCCGGACGGTGCTCCCGGAGGGCGATCGCGAGCTCGGAGCCGAGATCCGCGTCCGGCGGCACGTCTTCGAGGGAGCGATAGAGCACGGAGATCCCGCGCGCTTCCAGCGAGCGGGCGAAGTGACGCATCGCCGCGAGGAACAACGCGATCCGCGCCTGATGCGACCAGACGTGGGTCGACTCGGCGGGAACCTCCGCCATCCACACCCGATCGTGCGACGGGTCGAATCCGTCGAACGCCGCCGACCGCTCGTCCAGCTGATCGCCGAGGACGACTACGAGGTGGCGCACGGCTCGGTGCGTTCGCTCGACGTCGACGCCGGGCCGAACACCGACTCCACGGCCTGCCACCGGTAGGAGAAGATCCGTTCGAGCTGCTTCTTCACCCACAACTCGTGCGCGATCTCCCCGATCGGACCGGCGGGAAGCTCGTAGTCCACGGCGTCGCGCATCTGGGTTCCGCCGGCGACCTCCAGGAACTCGTGCGTGTGATGCCAGAGCCGGTAGGGGCCGGAGAGCTGGAGGTCCACGAAGGTCCGGGGAGCCTCGAATCGCTCGATCCTCGTTCGCCAGCGAACCGGGAGTCCGTGCAGTCGGAGCTCGTAGTCGATCAGCGCGCCGGGTCGCATCTCGATCCGGCCCGGCGTGAGGATTCGGAAGTTCAGGAACTCCGGGGTGAGCCGTTCCAGATTGCGGGCGTCCGAGAAGAAGGCGAAGACCTCTTCGCGGGGGCGGGGGATGAACTGCACCCGTTCCAGTCGGTGTCGGGCCATGGGCGCCTCCGTGGGTTGACCCTCCGAAGATCGTCGAACCGCCGCCCCTTGTCCATCGGTGTTCTGTAAAAAACATGGACAACACCTGGACAGACTGGTCCAGGTCGGATAGAACTCCGGGCAAGGCGATGGACGAACCATCGCGCGTTCGAGTCGAGTTCTGGGAGGGATCCATGTCCACGAAGAGCGCACTGCGAGTCCTGCTGGTTTCGCTCGCCGCCCTGGGGCTGGCGGGCTGTGGCGACGACGACCCGACGGGCCCCTCGGCCGGCTCCTCCGCCGTTCGCGTGGGGCACCTGTCCCCGGACGCCCCGGCGGTCGACGTCTGGGTGGACGGAAGCGTGGCCCTCAGCGGTCTCGCGTTCCGGGAGTTCAGCGACTACGTGGATCTCCCCGCGGGGAGCCACCGGGTCCAGGTCACGCCGACCGGCGCCAGTACGCCGATCGTGATCGACGCGACGCTGACCCTCGAAGATGGCAAGAGCTACACCGTGGCCGCGACCGGGCTCCTGGCATCGATCGCCGCTACCGTTCTCGAGGACGAGCGCACCGGAAGCGGGGACGCGTCCGTCCGCTTCGTGCATGGGTCGCCGGATGCCCCGGCCGTCGACGTCGCGCTCACGGACGGCACCGTGCTGTTCGGGGCGGTTCCGTTCGGGGACTCGGAGACGATCTCGGTGCCGGCCGGCGCCTACGACCTCCAGGTGCGCGCCGCCGGAACGTCGACCGTGGTGCTGTCGTTCGCCGACGTCGCGCTCGCGGGCGCCACGAACTACACCGTGTGGGCGGTCGGCCAGCTCGGCGACGGATCGCTGGACGCCCTCGTGACACTGGAGTCGGAGGGTACCGGCAGCGCGGCGATCGACCTGCCGGCGGCGGAGGCGGAGGTCCGTTTCGCGCACCTTTCGCCGGATGCCCCGAACGTGGACATCCTGGTGGACGGCGAGATCGTCGCGTCGGACGTGCCGTACCTCGCGATCAGCGCGTACCTGAGTCTGCCGGCACGCACCTCCTCCGTGCAGATCTTCGCGACCGGTGACACCATGAATCCGGTCATCGACGCCGCCGTCACGCTGCTGCCCAACGATGCCTACACGATCGCGGCGACCGGACTGGTTGCCGATCTGCAGCCGCTCGTGCTCGAGGACTCGCGGACGGGTCCGAACGGAAGCCAGACGTGGGTGCGCTTCGTGCACGCGTCGCCGGACGCGCCGGCCGTCGACGTCCAGGTCGCGGCGGGGCCGACCCTCTTCAGTGACGTCGACTTCCGCCAGGCGGACGGCTACCTCACGGTGGACAGCGGGACGTACGATCTCGAGGTGCGGCTGTCGAGCAACGACGCGCTCGCGCTCGAGGTGCCGGACGTCGCGCTCGTCGCGGGCGAGAACCTCACGATCTTCGCGGTGGGGCTCGCCGGCAATTCGACGCTCGCCGCGCTGGCCGCCGTCGACGCTCCCTGACGTCGAGCGTATCCACGGTCGCGCGGGGCGTCGATGCGTCGACGCCCCGCGGACCGTTCTGCGACCGGATCACCCGTCCGGTCCGAGTCCGGCCGCTACTGACCCACGACGACCGTTCCGTTGATCGCGCGCAGCGTGCACGCGCGATCCAGTACCGCGGTCTCGCCGTACGTTCCGGCCTGGATCTCCACGACGTCGCCCGGCATCGTCGCGTAGCTCCCTTCGAAGACGGTGTCGTACGGGTGCGACGTCGTCCCGTCCTCCCAGGTCGCCGTGTTCGCGAGATCCACGCGGATCGTCTTCTGCGCGGGCGGTCGATCCTGCTCGCGACCGAACCAGCACGACCACGGTTCCGTCTGAGAGCCGGGCTCCGTGGTGCGGCGGACCCAGCCGGTCGCGACCCACGTGTTGCCGAACGGATTCGCGCGACGGCACGTGAAGTAGTCGCCGTATCGGTTCGTGCTCGGGCCGAGATCTCCGTTCGAGAGCGTGAATCCCTGGTACGGACCCAGGTGCGATCCGCCGAACGCGTCCACGACGACGGCCGCGACGCCCGGGAACGCGCCGCCTCCGCCGAACGCGATCACGCCGCCGAGGTCCCCTCGATCGTTCGGATGAACGGCCGGGTAGGCCCACGCGAACGTCGAGTTCCAGATCTGCCCCTGGCCGATCAGCTGGCGATCGCTCTGCCGGAAGGCCGCGATCCTCACGTGCGGGAAGGGGAACGAGCCTCCCTCCGCGGAGTCCCAGAGGAAGAACACCGAGCTTCCCGCGGCGTACGCGGTCACGATCCGGCCCTGGTCGAACCCGACCCAGTTGACGCCGTTCGGGTCGGGCGCATTGGATCCCTGGAACCAGGCGTCCACGTCGCGGGTGAGGGAGGACGGCGAGCCGCCTTCCGACCATTGCCAGATGCGCATGGTGTTGTTGTCGACGTGGCTCGCCACCCAGATCGTGCTGCCGGCCCCATGCGTGCCGCGGATGTTGAACGTGCTGCTCACGAAGTTGTCGATCGTCACCGTGTTTCCGGCGGCGAGATCGTCCAGACTCATCCGCATGCAGATCGCCCGATCCGGGGCGCCGCGGATGTCGGTGGTCACGTACAGGTAGTTCGATCCGAGGACGAGGTCCGGAAAGTCGAACCAGGTGCTGTCGGCGTAGCCGAAGAGCTGCGGACTCAGGTCGTACGCGAACCAGATGTTGTTCTCCTGGTCCGGCTGGCCCACGGACACGGCGAGGCGTCCGATGTTGTTGCCGTTCGCGTCGGTGGAGTACTGCAGGTACCAGAACATCGCGCCACGCGTCCGGTCGTACTGCACGACCTGATCGCAGCAGAACACCGCCGTGCCGCCGAAGTTGGTCGCGGGGTTCACGAAGTTCGCGTTCGCCAGGTAGTCGCCGGAAACGTTCGCGAACCAGTTCCCCGAGACCCACGAGATGCGGCCGTTCATGCCGATGCTGGGCTCGCACGCCTGGCCTGCGACGAAGTCCGCCGTCTCCGCGTCGACGTACTGGTGAGTCGCGTAGAACGCGAAGTCTCCGGGAGCCCGACCGAGCGACGCCTGCGGTCGCGGTGTCTGCGGGCTGCTCGGCACGACCAGTTCCGGACGCGCGTTCGGATCGATCGGGGGGCGGAGGGATGCTTCCTCCTCCCTTTCTTCTTCGCCGGCCTCCTCGTGACGCTCGAGCAGATCACGCCGCTCGTACTCGCCCGGCAGCGGCGTCGTGCGGGGATCCGCGCCGACGATCCGGATCGGGGCCACGGTCGGCGCCGGTCGGCTGTCGACGTGTTCCTGGGCGTCGACGCTCGCGCCGGCCAGGAGCGACGTGAGAACGAGCACCGAAAGCAAGCGAGCGAGGAGCGGGACCCTTCGGGGTCGCGATCGATGGGAGGTCATGGCCGCCCCCTACTGCAGATTGACGAGGACCATGACCAGCCCCTCGCCTTCTTCGAGAGCGGACATCGCCTTGCCGAGCGACGCGCCGGCCGAGCGACGGGCATCGTCGGCCCGCATCGCGTGGCCCGTGCGGCCCGACGTGGTGAGCAGATCGCCCGGCGCGATCGGACCATTGTCCGCCGTGCACTTCACCCACACGCGACCGACCATCGCGAGGAGCGTGGCCTCGTCGTTCACGCCTCCGTCGCCCATGCGGATGCCGGGCGCGAGTCCGCCCGCGCCCGACACGACGCCGGCCACCCGCCGGTCGTACGCCCGACGCGACGCCTCCAGGTGCCCCGGCCGCGTGGGATCGATGCACACCACGGTGCCCGGCTCGAGCGGTCGGTCTCCGGCGGTGGGGAAGGGCTCGACCAGGTCGGCCCCGCCGGTGATCTCGATCACGGGAGTCGTGATGCGGCCCTTGCCCGTGCCGGTGTCTCCCACGATGCGGACGGTCGGGATCGCGCTCCCGTTCTTCACGTCGATGAGGCCGCCGACGTTCGTGTCGCCGTTGCGGGCGGCGAACGAGATGCGCTCGCTGCCGTTGTCGCGCAGGGACATCCAGGCGCCCGTGTTCGTGGAGCTGAACTGGCCGCGCACCTCCACGTTCGTGGCCCCGCTCGTGGACTCGATCACCTGTGTTCCCCAGGACGTCGACGGGCCGGTGATGCGGAGGTGCTGCGTGCCGGTCGTCCCCGCGACGTCGAGGAGCTGGGCCGGCGTCGCGGTGCCCACGCCGATCCGCATCGCGCGGGTGAGAACCAGCTGGTTCGTGTTGAACGCGCCGGGCGCGGACGCCGCCTCGAGCCGGAGCGAGCCGCCGTTCAGCGAGAAGGACCCCTCGTTCTTGGAGACGAGGCGGGCGATCGGCGCCGCGCCGCTCGATCCGCCGTGGGCGAACTCGAGCACGTTCTCGTTGTTCGCACCGATGCCGGTGTCGTACAGGCGCATCCCGATCTGAGTGAACGTGCTGCCCCCGCCCTGCGCGAGGATCCACGGTTCGGTCGAGCCGCCGTCGATCTCGAGCTTGCCGGCGGTCGGAATCCGACCGATGCCCACGCGTCCGTTCAGGTGGTGGAGATCGGAGCCGTTCTGGATCCAGTCGCCGTCGTCGCTCGTGGTGGCGACGTCCGCGGTGAGCGCGTGGCTCGCCTCCGTCGCGAAGTCCGCGGTCGCGGCGTGGTCGGCGTCGCCGGCCTGCAGGGCGAAAGGCGCACTCAGGAACTGCACGCGCGGCAGCTCCGGTTCGCCCTCCACGGAGATGCCGAGCCAGCGATCCCCGTTGAAGAGTCCGGCCGGGAACGGCGTGATCGAGCCGAGCTCGACCCGGAACAGGCCCTCGTCCACGTCCACGGCGGCGTGCGTCTCCGACCAGATCACCGGCACGTTGATCGGATCGTCGTACATCTGGAAGTGCATCTTCACCGTGCCCGTGACCGGATTGCCCCCGGTATCTCGAAGCAGACCCTGGAACGGGATGTTCGGCGCGACGAACAGCACCGGCACGCGATCGTCGGCGCGGGACTCGGCCGGGAAGGGGGAAGTCTCGGCGTCGCCCGGGGTGGGCGTGGCGAACGAGGGAAGAGCGACGAGCAGCAGCGCGAGCGGCGCGAGCCGCCGGAGAGGACGCATCACGACCACCTCGGAACGTTGGATTCGAAGGAAAGACGAGAGAATCGAAAGGGAGACGAGGCGGCCGTTCATCGCACGCCGACCATCTTGCGGGTTTCGGTCCACGTGCCCACGTCGAGTCGGTAGAAGTAGATCCCGCTCGCGACGGGTCGTCCGTTGCGATCCCGGCCGTCCCACTGCACGGCGTAGCGGCCGGGTGCGTGCGGTCCGGACACGGGCTGCGCCACGAGGCGCCCGGTGACGTCGTAGATGGCGAGGCGAACGGGAGACGGCGTGGCGACGCCGTAACGGATCGTGGTGCCGCCGGAGAACGGGTTCGGCTGGTTCTGCCACAGCCCGTTGACCCAGGCGACGCCGGTCTCGCCCGGCAGGACCACGTCCGTGGCTGCGGTCACCGGATTCGGCCAGAACCCGAGAAACAGTCGATAGCTGCCGCCGGTCGCTTCCCCGACGACCCCGGCTTCCCCGATGGTGCCGGAGAGCTGGTAGCTGCCGCCCGCCGTCTCGACGGCGCCGCCGGAAACGGTGGGCTTGGAGATCTGGTAGGCCGCCGGCGCCGGGGTCGCGGTCGACGCCCCCAGCGCGAGGACCACACCCAGCGAACGAGCGACGCGAGCGCACGTGGACACGAGAACCCCCCGGTCGGCGAGAGGTCCGGTCGTCGCGTGCGGACCCCGGGCGCTCTCGGCGTTTCGAGGAGAACGGGTGGAGTCGCGCGCGGAGTTGCAGGAAGGAGTGGTCGGGGATGGGGCCGAGATCATTCGGGGAGGCGGGCGCGTTTCCGCGCCCCCTCCCGCGAAGAGGAGGTGCTACCGCTGTCCGAACAGACCGCCGAGCAAGCCGAGTCCCTTCTTCGCGACGTCCTGCAGATCGACGTCGCCGTCGCCATCCGCATCGAGCAACGCGTTCAGGGCCCCCATCTGCTGCGGCGCGTGACGCGCCATCGTCTCCCGCTCCTGCCCGAGCATCGTGGCGAGCCCGTTCGCGTCCATCTTCTGCTGCCGCTGGGCCTGCCCCAGCGCGCCCATGACGACCGGAGCGAGCATGGCGAGCAGCTTCCCGGTCGCGGCGGGATCGAGTCCCGTGGAATGACCGATGCCCTTCTCCACCACGGGCTGACGGGCGCCGAGTACGTGGTTGAGGATGCCCTGACCCGGAGCGGTCTGGCCGCTGCCCAGGAAGCCCGCGAGGTTGTTCAGCAGGCTGCCGTCGTGATCGCGCTGGAGCGCGGCGTTCAGCGACTGCGCGCCCTGCGGCGTGGCCGCATTCTTCGACAGCGCGCCGAGCAACGCCGGCAGTGCCGCCGCCACTGCGGTGCCTGCCGTCTGGCGATCCGTCCCGAGGTTCGCGCTGATCTGCTCGAGCGCACCCCCACCGGTGACCTGCTGCATCAAGGTTTCGAGAATCGAGGCCATCTTGAAGGACTCCTTTCGACCGATAGGCGGGTGCGTCCGGGGCGATCCCGGGCCCAATCGCGCGAGGGGTCGCACAATGTACCACGCGGGCGCGGCGACGAGTGGCTATCGCCGTCCCGCCGCGCTACAGTCCGCGGGTCACCACTCACGGGAGGAGGACCCCCATGAAACGCCTGCTGGTCCCGGCCGCGGTTCCCGCCGTGCTCGCGTCCGTGTTCTTCGGGGCAGCCGCGACGTCCGCCGCCCCGTCGCCGCGCCGGGAGCTCGCTCCCGAACCGCTCAACGTCGTCGAGCCGTTCGATCAGAGACTCGTGGTCAAGTTTCGTGACGACGTCCGGGCGCGCGGCGCGACGGACGGCACGCTGGTCTCCGTGGCGGAACGCGATCTCTCGTCCGTGATCGCGGCGGCCGGGCCGAGCGCGAGATTCCGGCCGCTGATCGATCTCCCCGAGGCGACGCTCGCCGCGCTGGAGGTCCGCGCGGAGGCGCGTTCCGGGCGCGCGCAACCCGACCTCGCCGGGATGCTCGTGGTCGAGGTTCCCGGGGCGAGCAAGGAGAGCCTTCGCGCGCTCGGCGAGACGTTGCAGGTGGACGCAGTGATCGAGTGGACGTCGCTCGAGGTCCTTGCGGTTCCTCCGTCGACGGACCTGCCGCCCGCTTCCGGCGATCTCACCGCGAACCAGGGCTACCGTCTCCCGAACCCCGGACTCGACTCCGACTTCGTGTCCACGGTGTTCGTCGGGGATCCCGGCCTGCTCGTGCGACTGTCGGATTGCGAATACGGATGGAATCCCACGCACGAGGATCTGAACGAGGTCGATCTGCATCTCGAACCCGGGCAGACCATCAGTGCGGGCGTGTTCACGAACGGCTGGGACGAGCATGGCACCGCCGTGGCGGGCGCGAGCGTGGGCCTCGTGAACGAGTACGGCGTGAGCGGCATGGCGCCCGGCGTGGAGTTCCACACGTATCCGGAATGGACCGACGAGGAAGGTTTCCGTCGCGTCACCTGCATCACGAACGCGATCGCGAACTCGAACGCCGGCGACGTGGTGCTCCTGGAGATGCAGACGGTGGGACTCGGCGGCGGGTACGGACCGGCGGAGCTCGACCTCGGTGTGTGGACCGCGGTCAAGGTGGGCACCGATGCCGGCGTGGTCGTCGTGGGGGCCGCCGGGAACGGAAACCAGAATCTCGACTCGGCGACGTATGCGAGCTATCTCGCGCGGGGAGACAGCGGTGCGATTCTCGTGGGCGCCGGTTCCGCGAACACGAATCACGACAAGCTGTCGTTCAGCACGTACGGCGCCCGCGTCGACGTGCAGGCCTGGGGCACCGCCGTCACCACCACGGGCTACGGCACGGTTCAGTACAACGGATCCGATGAGGACCAGTGGTACACGAACGGCTTCAACGGAACGAGCTCCGCATCTTCGCTCACGGCGCCGTCGTGCGCCGTGATCCAGGCGGTGCAACTCCAGTACTTCGGGACACCGTTGACGTCTCCGGAGATGCGCGACCTTCTGATCGCGACGGGCTGGGCGCAGGGCACGGGCGGGCACATCGGACCGGCCGTGAACATCCGAGCGGCTCTCGAGTCGCTGCTGTCCGGGACGGCGGCGCCCGCGGTCGAGGCGTCGGCCGCGCTCGCGGTCCGGGCGGAGCCGAATCCGTTCCGCGATCGCACGCGGATCCGGTTCGACGCGACCGCGTCGCGAGAAACGGCGGTGGAGGTGTTCGACGTGGCGGGCCGTCGCGTTCGCGTCCTGCCGACGGAGGCCGGTCCTCGGGACCGCGAAACGACCTGGGATGGCCGCGACGAGGGCGGGCTTCTCCTCGCGCCCGGCGTGTACTTCCTGCGCGTGCGGGACAGCGAGGATTCCCGGACCGGTCGGGTCGTGCTCTCCCGCTAGACCGCGGAATCGCCGGGAGACGAAGACGGCCCGCGGGGGAGATCCCGCGGGCCGTACTCGCTCCGGCGTGTGCCGGACTCTACTCGTAGGTCGCGTACGGTCCGCTCCATTGCGGCATCGGTCCGTACGTCGCCGGCTGCACCACCACCTGTCCCGGCCGCGCGGCGGCCTGCATGAACGTCTCGCGATGGCCGAGGACGTCGAGGTACTCGATCATGCGGCGCTCGAGCTCGCGCCGCCGGACGTCGGCCGCGTCGTGCCGGCCGAGGCCGTCCAGGAGATCGATCGTGTCCGCCGCGTAACGCGGCGTCGACTGATCCAGGCGCCGCGACGATTCGCACAGGACGAGCGGGATCACCCGGAAGCCCTGCGCGTCGAGGGCGTCGGCGACCGCGTGCAGGTTCGACGCGACGTCGGCCGGCCGGAACGTGAGCGAAAAGAACGTCAGCGCGGCCAGGAGCGCGATGCTGACCGCGTCCGTGAGCAGCGGCGTGCGGGTGCGCGCGACGCGCCGCATGCCGTCGAGACCCTGCACGATCCACACGATCGCGGCGATCGTGGCGACCGCGGTCGCGGCGAGCAGCACCAGTTCGAACGCGTTCGGCGAGATGCCCGCGAGAGGATCCGAGCGCAGGCGACGCCACGCGACGGGCCCCATGCCGAGGACGAGGATCGATCCGAAGCCCGCGATCATGCATCCGCGCACGAACGCGGCCGCGCGCGGCGCCCCGGCGAGCTGCAGCCCGAAGCCCGGGAACACGAAACCGAGCACGCCGACGTAGCGGGGATCATTCCGCCACTCGGACCCGGGTCCTTGCGCCGGGTCGGCATTCCGGGCCGCGAAGGAGCCGAAGCCCCACGCGAGCGCAGCCAGAAGCGCCGATCCGCCGAGAAGGGCGAGTCCGAGAGCCACGCCGAAGCGGCTGGTCTCGACCAGGGCGTCGAAGGCCGAAGCGCCGAGGATCGCGAGGATCCCGATCGCCACGGGCAGGGTTCCGGCCGTCAGCCAGATCGTTCGGGAGACTCCCGACGTCGCCTGACGTGCCGCCGCGAACGGGCCGAGGACCGCGGGAAGCAGCCATTGCCTCCACGGGCCGTCCGCCACGCGCGGAAGCTCCGCTCGCGGAAGAGAGAGAGAAGGAGCCTTCCCCCGCCAGTCCAGCGCGCGCTTCGCCCGTTCGGTGAGCACGGACGGCTGAAGCCGCGTCTTCTTGGCGGGGGGAGGCGCGGACGGAGTCCGGCCCCGCCGCTTCGGCGTGGAGTCGATGACCCACACCTTGTGGTCTCCGGTTGCCATTTCTCGGTGCACCTATCGCTCCCCAGTGATGAGGCACCGACCCGCCGGAGCGGATCGGGCAACGGGGGCCTCGTATCGCAATCCGCATGCCAGCCGGCGGGGTGCGGGGCCCTTCCGGGAGGGGCTCAGGGCCTCCGGAGGTCGTTTTCCCGCCGCCGAGCTCCGGAGCGGCGGCGGGGTGTGCACGCAGTGGACGTCGCCGCGCCCCGCCTGTCCTCGGATCGACCAGGGGTGATCGATCGTCCTTCCGGACGACCGCTTTTCGAGACGGGTCCGCCCGGGTCTGCTAGGGTGACCCCGGTGTGCGAGATTCCGGATCGCGACCGCGGCCCCGAGTCTCGTGAGAGCCCCCGGGAGGTGTCGTGCTCGAACACAGGGAGCGGCTGCGTTCGTTCGCCGCTCGATCACCGGTCGAAGGCGGGAGGTCCCGATGAGCGATCTCTCGATCGATTCGAATCTCGAACCCGAAATCAGCCCCGACGACGACCTCGGCGCGACCGAAATCCGACGCTTCGGTCTCGACCGGATTCGCTGGGACCACTTCTCCGCGATCGCGGCGCTTCACGTCTTGTGTGTCTTCGCACCGATGACGTTCAGCTGGAGCGCGCTCGCGATGACTGCATTCCTCTACTGGTTCATCTGCGGCCTCGGCATCTCGATGGGCTACCATCGGCTGCTCACGCACCGCGGATTCGAGACGTCGAAGGCGTTCTACTATCTCCTGGCGACGCTCGGAACCATGAACTACCAGGGCGGTCCGATCCGCTGGGTCGGCATCCACCGGATCCACCACCGGGACTCCGACACCGAGCACGATCCGCATTCCCCGCGGCACGGATTCCTCTGGGCGCACATTCTCTGGTGCCTCTGCCACGACCCGCTCGGCCGCGACGTGACGATGGCGGCGAAGGACCTCAAGAAGGATCGGGTGCTCGCGTGGCTCGATCGCTGGTTCTGGGTCCCGCAGTTCGTACTCGGCGGGATCCTCTACCTGCTCGGCGGCTGGAGCTGGGTGATCTGGGGCGTCGCGGTTCGCACGGTGTTCACGTACCACACGACGTGGCTCGTGAATTCCGCCTCCCACACGTGGGGCTACAAGAACTTCCAGACCAAGGACGACTCGAAGAATCTCTGGTGGGTCGCGTTGATCTCGTGGGGCGAGGGATGGCACAACAACCATCACGCGCACCAGCGCTCCGCGCGCCACGGGCTCCGCTGGTACGAGCTGGATCCGACCTGGTGGACGCTCGTGCTGCTGGAGAAGATCGGCGTGGTCCGGCGGCTCTACGCGGCGGATGCGCCGCACGGCCCGCGGATGTGACGTCGGCGGCGTGATCGAAGCGCCGCGGTCGAGACCCGCGGAAGGAAGAGACGACGGCCCGGTGAGCACCGCTCCCCGGGCCGTTTCGTTTCCTGCTCCGCGACGTCGCCGCCGGGCGCCCGGCGCCTAGTGATCGGACGTGCGGATCTGCACCTGATCTCCGCTGCCGGTGGCGGAGCAGATCGACGGGGAGGACGCGTTCGCCTGGACGTTCGTGACCACGTAGTCGCCGAGCGACGAATCGTATTCCACGGTGACGGTGAAGGGGTACCAGACGCCGGTCGCGCCCTCGAAACGGACGGTCAGAGTTTCGATGTCGATCGGGTTGCCGAAGTCGACCGCGTTCGTGACCTCCACGCGGCCCAGCGCGTTCGTGACTCCGGAGAAGGAGGCACCCCCCGGAAGGTCGGCCTCCACGTCCACGCCGGCGTACCCGCCCGGGCCGCTGCAGGGAAGGACGGACACCTCGAGGTCGAGTGCGGTCGCAGGCATCGCGAAGCCCGCGAGGGCGAGTACCGAGAACATTCGCAACATCGTGAACTCCTCCACATCGGAATGATTGCGGGCGCCGTCGCGCGGCGCGGGCGGACCGATCCCCGCGTCGCCTCGCGCGCGCGAGTGGTTCCGGATCCAGTTTCTCCATCAATGTTGTGGATGACAATATGACAAAAGCAAACGTCGGCCCGGGCGGGAGCGAACACGGACCGGGGCTTCGCGTGTGATCCGGGGCATTCGTGGCGCCGGTGTTCGTGCTGGGGCAGACGCCGGTCAGCGACCGTTCGCCGGATCCGCTCCGGGCAGCCGCGCGACGAGATCGCTGAGGTCCACGAGCTCGAGGCCGAGCTCCCGCGCGACGTCGAGCGAGCGCCGATCGCGGTAGAACTCGCCGTAGTAGATGCGGCGGATCGAGGAGTTCGCGATCAGCCGGAAGCAGCTCCAGCACGGACTCGCCGTGGTGTAGATGTCCGCCCCCTCGATGCGCACGCCGTTCCGGGCGGCCTGGCAGATCGCGTTCGCCTCGGCGTGGACGGTCCGCACGCAGTGGCCGTCCTCCATGAGGTGCCCGACCTCGCTGCAGTGGGGGAGCCCGCGGATCGATCCGTTGTAGCCGGTCGAGAGGATCGTCTTGTCGCGGACGATCACGGCGCCCACGGACTTCCGGTCGCACGTGGCCCGGGTGGCCACCTGGCGCGCGATATTCATGAAGTACTCGTCCCAGGAGACGCGCGGGGCAGGTCCGGAGTGCGGAGTCACGTTTTCCCTTCCGGTACGGGGGAGACGACGGGAAGGCCGGATCTTACCTGAAACGAACGTCTTGCGGGCGCGGGTGGACCCGGGCGCGGGACCCGGACCGCCCGCGAGGCCTGCCAAGGTTGCCGCCTGACATCCATCATTGAAGAAGATCCGGAAAAACACGTATCGTAACCACGGTTGGGCAGTCGGTAGACTGCGAGCGTTCCCCCCGAAGGGGCCGAGTCCGTCCGGGCCCGGCTGCCTGGTGGAAGCGCGACGGAGGTGCGGGGCCTGAAGCCGGGACGGACCCGGCCCGCCCGCATCGGATCTCCGAAACGGAGGACGTCCATGAAGCGAGGGTTCCTGTTTTCCGCCGCGCTCGCCGCGGCGTTCGCGTTCGCGATTCCGGCGCTCGCCGGAGTCCAGGTGACGACCTGCCAGGATCTCGGTGGTGGCGTGTGGCGCTACACGTTCTTCGCGTGTGCCCCGAACGTCGACGCCAACGACCTGCACATCAATCTGCTCGGCAGCGAGATCACGTCGGGCGAGTCGGTCGTGGGCTGTGCCGTGCCGGCGCTCGCCGGGTTCAGCTGCTCGTCGACGGCGACGGGCGCGAGCTATTTCTTCCCGCAGATCGGGCCGTTCGAGTGCGTGCCGGCGCTGCCGGGCGACGCGAACAAGTTCGTGATCGACATCCAGACGGCCGACGGCGTCTCCCTCGTGGAAGAGGTCTGGACGCTCGACGGTGTGACCGTGGCCGGGTTCACCTCGGTGATCGCCTGCCCGCCGGTCTCGGTCGAGGGCGAGACTTGGGGTCGGGTGAAGAGCCTGTACCGCTAGTCCGGTCCGAGCGAACGAAGCCGGTGAAGTGAAGCCGGTGAAGTGAGGCCGGTGAAGTGAGGCCGGTGAAGTGAGGCCGGTGATACGGAACGAAGGGAGGCCCCGGTCGCGCGACCGGGGCTTTCTCTTTTCGTGTCGTTGCCTCCCGGGACCTTCGCTCGCTCGTCAGTCCGCGAGCTTCTGGATCACGCGGAACTTGAGGTACTGCGTCTCCGGCATCTCGGGCAGCACCGGATGGTCCGGGGGCTGGCATCCGCGATAGAGGAGTCGGACCCGGCACTCCGCCTTGCGGATCGCGTAGCGGAGCATCTTCTCCCACGTGGTCTCGTCGAGCGCCGCGGAGCAGGAAGAAGTGGCGAGGATTCCGCCGGGAGGCAGGAGTCGGAGCGCGTTGATGTTCAGGAGCTGATAGGCGCGCGTCGCGGAGTCGACGTGGCGGCGGCTCTTCGCGAACGCCGGAGGATCCAGCACGATCAGGTCGAACTCGCCGTTCCGCTCGTCCGCCCACTTCGGCAGCTCGTCGAGCAGGTCCGCTGCGCGGTAGGCGATCCGGTCCGCGAGACCGGAGGCACTCGCGTTCGCTCGCGCGCGTTCGAGCGCGGGCTCCGAGACGTCCACGAGCTCGGCCGACAACGCACCCCCGGCGGCCGCGTGCAGACCGAACCCGCCGTCCGAGGAGAACAGGTCGAGCACGCGCCGGCCACGGGCGAACCGACGGACCGCGAGTCGATGAAAGCGCTGGTCGAGGAAGAACCCGGTCTTCGGTCCGCCGAGGACGTCGATCGTGAACCGCACCGACTTCTCCTCGAGGGTGACGGGCCCCGGATCCTCGCCGCGAACCACGGCGCGCACTTCGGGAAGACCGTCCTTCGCCCGGAGCCAGTTGTCGTCGCGCTGGACGAGCGAGCGGGGAGAGTCGATCTCCTGCAGGAGATCGAGGAGCGCATCCTTGCGGCGCTCGATGCCGGCGCAGATCGTGGAGAACACGAGCACGTCACCGTAGCGATCGATCACCGTGCCCGGGATCCCGTCGGCCTCGCCGTTCACCGCGCGCCAGTGCTCCGAGTCCGGGAACGTCGCGCGGCGCATCGCGAAGGCGTCGCGGATCCGCGTCGCGAGGAGCTCGTCGAGATCCACGTCCGGTTGCCGGGTCAGGAGACGGACGCGGATCAGGGACCTCTCGTGGTACAGGCCGCGCCCGAGGAATGCGCCGGCGGCCGACACGACGTCGACCGGATCGCCGGTCGCGGGCGTGCCGTCCACCCGGGCGATCTGGCTGCCGAGCACCCAGGGGTGGCCCTTTTCGGTGTGGCGCTCGGCGCGGGGCTTGAGGTGAACCACGTTCTCTCCGTCGATGGGGGCTCGGTCGGCCTTCGGCCCGGCCGCCGGGGAAGGCGGAACCGCCGGGGACACTAGCAGCCGTCCGTGCGCGCGGCCCGGGGATTCTGGAAGCGGGATTCTGGACGGGGGACTCCGGACGTCGGCCCGTGGCCCGGGGGTGAATGGCGCTTCCCGAGGGGTGGGTCCCCTGCGGTTCGGGGCAACCTTGGTTAGAATGGGCATCGAGACCTCCGAGCCCCGGATCCGAACCATGCGTTCGGACCGGCTTTCGAGTTGCGCTCGACGGCCGTTTCCCGGCGACGCGGAGGCGACGTGGCCGTTCGCGCCCCGCCCGGCGGGGCGCGTGGCGGCCGGAAGAGCCGCCCCGGCGGCCGTCACTCGGGAGCAGCACTTGGGCCGAGCCGTCCCCCCCCCGAAGCCCGCACCCCGGCGTTTCCGCGTCGTGCCGCGGTGTCCCGTCCGTCGGCTGTTCGCGATCGCGACCCTGTTGCTCCTGGGACTCGCCGGACCCACCCGGGCGGTGCCCGAGCTCCGGGAGGGTCAGTACGTCGAGGGCATGGTGATCGTCCGCTTCGCCCCGGGCGCGACGGAGTCCGATCGGGCGACGATCTTCGAAGATCTGGGGGCGACCGAGCCGCGCTACATCGAGCCGCTCGAAACCTGGTACGCCACGATCTCTCGCCGTTCGACCCGCGCCGCGATCACACGCTGGGAAAGCTCGCCGCTGGTCGAGTCCATCGAAGCGAATGGTGTCGTGTTCGCGGACGGCGCGCCGCCGACGGATCCCGAGTTCGGCTTCCAGTGGCACCTGGAGAACACGGGACAGGAAACGCTCTCGCACGGGCCGGGCACGCCCGGCGCCGACATCGACGCGCGGCGCGCGTGGTGCATCACGCGCGGCACTCCGGACGTCGTCGTGGGCGTTCTCGACACCGGAATCCGATACGATCACCCCGATGTCGCGCCGAACGTGTGGCGGAATCCGAACGAGATCGAAGGCAACGGCATCGACGACGACGGCAACGGCAAGATCGACGACGTCCGCGGATGGGACTTCGAGGGCGTGTCCTTCGCCGGGGAGGGCGACAACGACCCGTACGACACGAGCGGGCACGGGACGCTCGTGGCCGGAGTGATCGCGGCCCCGCTGAACGGGATCGGAACCGTGGGCGTGGCGCCGGGGGTGAGGGTCATGCCGGTCCGCGTGCTCACGAACACGGCCACCTCACCGCCGTCGGGCAGTCACGTGGAAGTCGCTCTGGGGATCCTCTACGCCGTGGACAACGGCGCCGACGTTCTCAACTGCAGCTTCGGCGGAGAGGGCGGGAGCAGCCTGCTCCGTTCCGCGCTCGAGTATGCGCGCACGCATCAGGTCGTGGCCGTCTGCGCGGCGGGCAACGGTGCGAACAGCATCGACATCGTTCCGTTCCTGCCCGCCGCCTACGATCTCGACAACATCATCTCGGTCGGGGCCAGCGATCCGGACGACGGGTTCGCGAGCGACTTCTCGAACTACGGACTCCGCGCGGTCGATCTCGTGGCGCCGGGCGTGGACATCTACGGCCCCATACTCCGTCATCTGGATCTGAACGACCTGTACGGCAGCTCGAGTGGAACGTCGTTCGCCACGCCGCAGGTGGCGGCGACGTTCGCGCTGATCGAGTCGCTCGTGCCGAACCTCATCCACCCGACACCGCGCGAAGTCGTGCTGGGCACGGTGGATCAGAGTCTCGAGCTCGCGACGCTCGTCGCCTCGGGCGGGCGCCTGAACGTGCGCCGCGCCCTGCTCGCCGTCTCGCCGGTCGACAGCATCGCTCCGGCGCGGATCGACGATGTCGAGGTCGTCGGCACGGGGACGCACTGGGTCGATCTCGAGTGGACGGCGCCCGGCGATGACGGCTACTCCGGCCTCGTCTGCTGCTATGACATCCGCTTCTCGACGTCGCCCATCGGCGGCGGGTTCGAGCAGGCCACACCGATCCGGATCTCCCCCGAGCCGGTCCCGGGGGGCTCGCGGCAGCGCGCCCGCGTCGACGATCTCTCGCCCGAGACACCGTACTGGTTCGCCGTGCGCGCCTCGGACGAGTCCGACGGGGTGTCGCCGACCTCGAACGAGGTGTCCGCGGCCACCGGGGCGCGATTGCTCGCCGTCTCGCCGGACACGCTCCACGTCTTCGCGGTGACCGGCGAGACCGGCTCCGCCGAGCTCACGGTGACGAACCTCACTTCGTCCGCGCTCGACTGGGAGTCGGCGGCAAGCGTGCCGTGGCTCGGCGCGGGCGACAGCGGGTCGCTCACGCCCGGTGGCTCGGCGCCCGTCAGCGTCGCCTGGAGCGCGAGCGGACTCACGGGGCAACCCGTCGGCGAGGTGACCATTTCGGACGACGCCGGCGTCCACGTCGTGAAGATCCCGTTCCTGTTCGAGATCACACCCGAACCCGAGATCGAGGTCGTGGCGGACTTCGAACTCGGGACGACGTTCGTGGGCTATCCGTCGCGTTCGTTCCTGCCGGTGCACAATCGCGGCCACCTGCCGCTCCAGGTCACGGGGATCACCGGCGGCGACGCCCCGTTCGAGGTGTCTCCGCAGATCTTCTCGGTGTCGCCGGGCGCGACCGTGCCGGTCGGAATCAACTTCGACACCGCCGTGCTCGGAGCGGACAGCACGACGATCACGATCTCGTCGAACGATCCGTTCGCGCCCCAGGTGCAGGTGTTCGTGCACGGCGTGGCGATCGAGCCGCCGGTGCTCGAGATGTCGATCGACTCGATCGTGGCGGAGGCGGTGACCGGCTTCCCGGTGGATCCCGTGCCGTTCACGATCCGCAACCTGCAGGCGACCGGAGTGGATCTCGACGTGTCGCTGGAGATCACGGACCTCTCCCGGGCCGGGGCGCCCACGTGGGCCACGGTGGATCCGCCGACGGTGTCCGTGCCGCCGGGCGGGGAGAGCCAGGTCGTGGTGACGCTCAGCACCGCGGGGCTCACGCCCGACGTGTACGCCGCACGACTCGGCGTGCGATCGAACGACCCGGCCCGGACGGAAGTGACGGTGCCCGTGCTGTTCGACGTGAACGGTCTCGCGGCGCTCGCACTGGACGGCGCGACGCTCGACTTCGGCGCCACGCCGCGCGGCGCGTTCACGGAGCGGAGTCTCGAGATCTCGAACGCGGGAACCGACACGCTGGTGGTGCGCGCGCGCGTGGACGGCCGCTTCGAGGTGTTCCCGCCCGAGCTCGCGGTTCCGGCCGGCGGCGAGTCCACGTTGCTCGTTCGCTACCGACCACGCGCGGACCACGAGGACGCGGCACTCATGCGCCTGGAGACGAACGACCGCGAACGCCCGCTGGCGACGTTGTCGCTCGTCGGGCGAGGCAACGCGGATCCGACCTGGTCGGGCCTCGTGCGCGTGGAACGTTCCCTCGTGATCCCGGCCGGCGAGACGCTCACGCTCGCCGCCGGCACGCGCGTCGAGGTCGACGCCGGCTGGGGCGCGCGTGGCGCCGAACCCGGGACCATCGATGTCCGCGGCACGCTTCGCCTGGCAGGGGAGCCGGATTCACCGGTGGAGATCGTGGCGGCCGGGGGCGGACCGTTCGGCGGTTTGCGCGTGGTCGGCGCGCTGGAGGCGCGGCACGCCACCATCTCGGGAGCCTCCACCGCGGTGACGGTGGCGGCGGGGGGGCGGGTCGAGATTCGTTGCGCGCGGCTCTCGGCATCGGCGACGGGCGTGCTCTACGAGGGCGGCACGGGCACGACGGCGCGCCTGCAGGGGGTCGAGCTCGGCTGTGACGACGTGAACCTTCACGTGATCGAGCCGGGCGGGCTCGCCCTGGGCGGCGCCTCTCCCACGGACGTCGGCGCGAACGTGTTCTTCACGCCGCCCACGGGCACGAACGTGGTGCTCGATGCCGACGCCGCGACGCCGATCGCCTTCGACGGCAACGCGTGGGTGTCGGCCGAGGGCCGGACCTGGACCGACGCGGATGCGGCCGACATCCGCGCGACGTTCACCGGCGCGTCCGGCTTCGAAGTGTCTCCCGCGCTCACGTCCGTTCCTGCGGACTGCGATCCGGACGTCCGCCCGCCGGGCCCGGTCCCGCTCTCGCTCTCCCTCGCACGGCGCGTCCCGAACCCGGTTCGCGGCGCCACGATTCTGGACTACGCGATCCCCGCCGGCGTGTCGGGTCCCGTCCGGCTCGAGCTGTTCGACATTCGCGGGGCCCGGGTGAGGCAGCTCGTGAACGAGCCGGCCGTTCCCGGCACGCACGTGCTCTCCTGGGGGCTGGACGACCAGCGCGGACGCGCGATTGCGAGCGGCGTCTACTTCCTGCGGCTCAGCACCCGGGCCGGGACCCGGACGCATCGGCTGGTCGTGCTCCGATAGGGTCCCCGAGTCGCCGTCCCCCGCGCCTTCAACCCGACGTTGCCTCGGAGTCCCGGGCGTGGCACGTTCGTGCCTTACTCTCTCCCCTGGAGGCCGCATGAGCTCTCATCGCCACCCGTTCTCGAACGAACCGATCGCCCGCGACGCCGGCCTTCTCGTGATCCGGGTCGGCGTGGGGCTCACCATGGCGCTGATGCACGGATGGGGCAAGATCACCGGCGGCACCGAGCTCTGGGGGCAGCTGGGCGGCGCCATGGGCAATCTCGGCATCGCGTTCGCGCCGGTCGCGTTCGGATTCCTCGCGGCGTTCGCCGAGTTCTTCGGGGGCTTGCTCGTCGCGGCGGGCGTGGCGTTCCGTCCTGCGGCGGCGATGCTCGCTTTCACGATGTTCGTCGCGGTGGTGACGCACCTGAACATGCCCCCCGAAAGCCCGAACGCCGGCTGGACCGGCGCGTCGCACGCCTTCAAGCTGATGGTGGTCTACGCCGGTCTGATCCTGACCGGACCGGGTCGTTTCTCCTTCCCGGCGCCGAAGTCGCACTGAATTGCGGAGGTCGCCCATGTCCATCTCGCCGATCGAGGATCGAGGCTACGCGCATCCCGAGTATCTCGTGTCCACCGAGTGGGTCGCCGCCCACGGCTCCGATCCGGGAGTTCGGGTCATCGAGTCGAACGAGGACCCGCTCGTGTATCCCTCGGGGCACGTGCCGGGTGCGGTGGAGGTCGACTGGGTGCGCGATCTCAACGATCCGCTCCGTCGCGACTACCTGCATCGCGACGGCTTCCAGGCCTTGATGCGCCGGATCGGCGTCGACCGCGACACCATGCTCGTGCTGTACGGTGATCGGAACAACTGGTGGGCATGCTACGCGTTCTGGGTGTTCCGCCTGTTCGGCCACGAATCCGTGCGGATCATGGACGGCGGCCGGCTGCGGTGGGAGCAGGAGAAACGGCCGCTCGTGCGCGACGTCCCCGAGTACGCTCCGACCAGGTACGAGGCACCGCCGCGCGACGACACGAAGATCCGGGCCTTCCGCGACGAAGTGCTGCGTCACGTGGAGAAGCGCGGCAAGCTCGTGGACGTGCGGAGTCCCGAGGAGTACCGGGGCGAGCGGATGCACATGCCGGACTATCCGAACGAGGGCGCGTTGCGGGGCGGTCACATCCCCGGCGCGGCCAGCGTGCCCTGGGCACGCGCGATCGACGCGACGACGGGTACGTTCCTTCCCGCGGCGGACCTGCGGGAGATCTACGAGCGCGGTGCGGGTCTCTCGCCCGCGGACGACGTCGTGGCGTACTGCCGGATCGGCGAGCGCAGCAGTCACACGTGGTTCGTGCTGACGTATCTGCTCGGCTACCGTCACGTACGGAACTACGACGGGAGCTGGACGGAATGGGGCAACCTCGTGGGCGTTCCGATCGAGAAACCGTGAGCGCGCGTCTGCCCGAGCGGCTCGCACGTACGATCGAGCTGATGGAGATGTCGCCGGATCGGGCCGATCGCATCGAGCTCCTCATCGATCTCGCGAACCGCTACCGCGAGGTCCCGGTCCGGATCGCGGAGCGGCCTTTCGAGGAGTCGCATCGAGTGCCGGGGTGCGAGTCCGCCGCATTCGTGTGGTCCGAACCCCGGGACGACGGCACGCTCGATTTCCACTTCGCCGTCGAGAATCCCCAGGGAATCTCCGCGCGCGCGCTTGCGGCAGCTCTCGCGGACGGACTTTCCGGCGCTCCGCTGGACCAGGTCGCCGCGATCTCCGACGATCTGGTGGAGCGGCTGTTCGGTCCGGAGCTGAGCCTCGGCAAGACCCTCGGCCTGACGGGGATCGTGGCGATGGTGCGCCGGGAGGCCGTCGCGGCCCGTGCCCGCACGCGGGAGTCCGGGTCGACGGGGGGGTGAGGTCCGGCCCGCGGCGAGGCGAAATCGCGTCAAACGGCCCCGAAACACCGCTCTAGGCCGCTTCTTGACTCGGTCGGGGCGCTTTCGATTTACTTCCAGGCCTGGGCACACCCTTGGACCGGTCCCCCGGCGAGCGCCGGCGGGGCTTTTTCGTAGGGTGGGCCGGGCGCCGGGGGCGGTGCGCCGTCGACGGCGCGATCCCAGGCCGGGATCGTCCCTTCGCGGGAGGGATTTCCCGCGCACACGAGCAGTCGGGTAGTACGGAATTGATGGGTGAGTACCGCAGGACCGTTCTCCGACGCGGCGAGTGAAGGAGATTCGGAAATGCGAATCAACGGCACGGTCAAGTGGTTCAACGACGAGAAGGGCTTCGGCTTCATCACTCGTGACGATGGCGAGAAGGACGTATTCGTCCACCACTCGGCCATCCATCAGCCGAACGGCGGATTCCGCAGCCTGCAGGAGGGTCAGCGGGTCGAGTTCGAGGTCGTGCAGGGGACGAAGGGCCCGGCGGCCGAACACGTCGTGAAGGTGGAAGGCTAGTTCCGAGCCCCGATCAGCATCCGGTCATCGAGGCCCCGTCGATTCGTCGGCGGGGCCTTCGTGCGCCCACCAGCGTGCGATGGGATCCAGGTCGGGGGGAACGTCGACGCGCACGCGCCGTTCGCGATCGACCGGATGGGGAAACTCGACCGAGGCGGCGAGCAGGGCGATCGCGACACCGTCGTCCAGGGCGCGGCGGGCGCCGTAGCGGCGATCACCGAGGATCGGACAGCCGATCGACGCGAGCTGCGCGCGGATCTGATGCTTGCGACCCGTGATCGGTTCGATCGCGAGCACGCTGCGGTCCGGCCCCGCGCGCAGGACTCGCCAGCGCAGGACGGCTTCGCGGGCGTTCGGGACCGGCGCGTCGTGACAGAGGGTGCGCCGGCGATCCTCGCTCCAGACGAGCCAGCTCCGGCAGGTGCCTTCCTCGGACGTCGGTCGGCCCTCGACCACCGCGCGGTAGGTCTTGTGGAACTCGTGTCGCCGGATGGAGTCCGAGAGCCGGGAGGCGGCCTTCGAGCGCTTCGCGAGGACCACCACGCCGGAGACGGGCCGATCGATCCGGTGCACGATCGCGAGGAACGCGCGACCGGGTTTCGCGTCGCGTCGCTCGATCCAGGCCCTGAGAGCCTCGGGAAGAGAAGGGTCTTCCGGGCGAGCGCCCTGCACCAGCCAGCCCGCGGGCTTGAAGACGGCGAGGTAGTGCGGCTCCTCGGCCAGGACGGGAAACGGCGGGTCGGACTCGCTCGTCACGGGGGACTCGTCACGAGAAGCTCGCGACCGCTTCCTCCTGGGTCGCGTACGGCTGCCAGAAATGCGGCACGACTCCGGCCGCGCGCAAGACCGCCTCGACGCGCGGCGAAGGGGACGCGATCCGGACGCTGGCGCTCTCCTTGACGGCTGCCGTCGCGGCGGCGGCGAGGTAGCCGATGCCGAGCGAGTTGATCCAGTCCACGTCGGTCAGGTCGAGCACGAACCGGGAGAGGCCGGCGTCGATACCGTCGCGAACCGTGCGGTGGATGGCCCGGCAGGAGTCGCTGCCGTCCACCGTGCCCTGGAGGGCGAGCACGAGGACGTCCCCTTGCTTGCGCGTCGTCACGTGAACCATGATGATGCCATGGTACCGCGTCGCCGGAAGTCCGTCGCGGGGGAATCCGTGAAGCGCCCGGCCCGGCCCGGGCGCGACGGGAGGATCGCGATGCGCGAACCCAGCGTCGAGACGCGAACTCGGGCCACCGCCCGCTCGCTGGGGGTGCTGCTGCTGTCGATCGGCGTGCTCTTCGTGGGCCCCGTCCGGGCCCAGGAGACGGGAGAGGGTCTGGACCCGGCGTTCGAGGGCCGGCACCACTACGAGACCCTCTGCTCGAACTGCCACGGCGGCGACGCTCGGGGCGACGGCCCGCTCGCGAATCTCCTGCGGATCGTGACGCCCGACCTCACGCGCATCGCCGCCCGTCACGGCGGGGAGTTTCCCGCCGACAGCGTGCGCGCCCAGATCGACGGCACGCGTGACGTCTCCGCGCACGGCCGACGGCAGATGCCGGTCTGGGGGAAACCGCTCGGCGCGCCCACCGACTCGGCCGAAGCCGGGGCGGCACGCCGGATGCTCGGCGAACTCGTCGCCTACCTGCAATCGATCCAGATCGTCGGTACGAACTAGGGGGCGTGCGAGGGCGACATGCCGGCCGCGTCCGCGAGCCGTCCCCTAGAACGGCGCGCTCTTCGGCGTGCGTGGGAAGGGGATGACGTCGCGGATGTTCTGCATGCCGGTCGCGTACACGATGGCACGCTCGAAGCCGAGGCCGAAACCCGCGTGGGGTACGGTGCCGTAACGACGCAGGTCGCGGTACCACGAGTACACCGCCGGCTCGAGGCCGGTCTCGCGGATGCGGGCGTCGAGAACGTCGAGGCGCTCCTCGCGCTGCGAGCCGCCGATGATCTCGCCGATGCCGGGCGCGAGCACGTCCATCGCTGCGACGGTGCGTCCGTCGTCGTTCAGGCGCATGTAGAACGCCTTGATCTCCTTGGGATAGTTCATCACCACGACCGGCCGCCCGACGTGCTTCTCGGTCAGCCAGCGCTCGTGCTCGGACTGGAGATCGAGTCCCCACTTCGGCGCGTACTCGAACTTCTCCCCGTTCACCGCGGCCTTCTCGAGTCGCGCGATCGCGTCGGAGTACTCCAGCCGTTCGAAGCTGGATTCGAGGAAGCTCTCCAGCCTCCGGACGCAGTCCTTGTCGATCCGCTGGGCGAAGAACGCCATGTCGTCCGGCCGCTCCGTGAGCAGCGCGGAGAAGATCGACTTGAGGAAGCTCTCCGCGAGCGTGGCGTCGTCGGCGAGGTCGGCGAACGCGATCTCCGGCTCGATCATCCAGAATTCGGCGAGGTGGCGACTCGTGTTGCTGTTCTCGGCGCGAAACGTGGGTCCGAACGTGTACACCTTGGACAGCGCGCAGCAGTAGGTCTCCACGTTCAGCTGGCCGGATACCGTGAGGTAGGACTCGCGCCCGAAGAAGTCCTCCGAGAAATCGATCGCCCCGCTTTCCGTGCGCGGCAGGTTCGCGAGATCCAGCGTGGACACGCGGAACATCTCGCCCGCGCCCTCGGCGTCGGAGGCGGTGATGATCGGCGTGTGGATCCAGAAGAACTCGTTCTCGTGGAAGTAGCGATGGACCGCCTGCGCGAGCGTGTGACGCACGCGGGCGATCGCGCCGAACGTGTTCGTCCGCGGCCGCAGATGCGCCACATCGCGCAGGTACTCGAACGTGTGGCGCTTCGCGGAGACGGGGTACGTCTCGGGATCGTCGACCCAGCCGACGATCTCCACCGTGTCCGCCTGGATCTCCACGGACTGGCCCTTGCCCTGGCTCTCCACGAGCTTCCCGCGCGCGATCACGGAGCAGCCCGTGGTCACGTGGAGGATCTCGTCCGCGTAGTTCGAGAGCTCGCCCGGAGCGACGACCTGGATCGCGTCGAACGCGGTGCCGTCGTGGATCTGGAGAAAGGAGAGGCCGGCCTTCGAATCTCGGCGGGTCCGGATCCAGCCCCGGACCGTCACGTCGCCGCCGACCGGAACGTCGCCTCGGAGCAGCTCGCGGACGGAGTGCAGCGCCATCGGGAACCTCGGGTTCGCGGGAAGCCCCGGAGTATGCGGGGGGCGGGCGGTTCCTGCAAGCGCCGGCGATCAGTCCAGATGCAAGCGGCGAGCGATCTCCGCTTCGAGCCACGTCGCGGCCATGCCCCACTTCCGGTACTCCTCCCAGTCACGCTTCAGGTCGGCGCGACGGGCGGTCGCGGGACGTCCGGCCGCGACCTCCGCCGCCGCACGGGCGAGCGGCGCTTCGAAGCGCCGTGGATGCGTCGCCGCCGTCTTGAACGATCGCAGCGAGTCCGCGCGCGCGAAGCAGGCCACCGCCGAATCCGCCGAGCCGAAGTGCAGCTCGCGCAGGCCCTCCGCGAACCACGCGTCGCCACGGTACTCGCTGGCTGCGGACTCCTCGAGGATGGCGATCTCGGGAAGGACGGAGCGTGCACTGTCACCTCGACCGAGCTGACATCCCACCTTCTGGACCCGCAGGTACGCGGCGTTCGGAGAGTCCGCTCCGTGGAGCATCTCCGCGTCCTCGGCCGCCTGATCCAGAAACTCTGCGCCCTCCTCGACCTTGCCGGCCCGAAAGAGCACGATGCCGAGGTTGCGGGTCGTGTTCGCCAGTTCGGGATGCGGTCGCGTGAACGTTCGTGACTGGATGTCCCACGCGGCGCGCAGGTGCCGCTCCGCGTCGGCGAAGTTTCCGCGGGACGCGCGCACGATGCCCAGGGCCTGATGGCTCGCCGCTACGGGAGACGTTCCGTCTCCGAACACGCGGATACGTCCTTCCAGGACGGCGAGCTGACGACGTTCCGCCTCCTCGAAGTCGCCGATCCGGCTCGCACACTGGGCGAGGTTCAATGAAACGGTCAGCACGGCGGGATGGTCCGGCCACAGCTGGGCGGTCAGGATTCGCAACGCTTCCGTCATCGCGGCCCGCGCGCTGTCGGCGTCGCCCCGATCCCAGCGCAGGCGGCCGAGCTCGTTCAGGGAGGACGCGAGCCCCATGCTGTCCACGGGCGACTGGCTTCGGCGGATCGCGAGGGACCGCTCGATGAGTGCCAGCTGCTCCTCGGGATCCGGGATCGCGGAGGCGTAGTCCACGAGCGCCGCCGCGACGTCCGGATGCGTCGGTCCGTAGCGCGCCTCGAACGCGCGCAGCGACTCGAGAAACAGGGGGGCGGCGACGTCCTTGCCCTCGAGCGTGTGGGTCACGCGCGCGATCTGGTGCCGGTCCGTGAGCACGGCGTCCTCCAGTCCGGCGCGTTCGGCGGCGGCGAGCGCCTGCCGGAGCGCGGCCCGCGCCTCCTCGTACCGACCGCGCGCTCCGTGAATCGCCGCGAACGTCTCGTAGAGCCGGTACTGAACGGCGGGTTGGTCGTCCAGTCCGGCGAGCTTGTCCTCGCCCATCGTGAGGATGTCGGCGATCCGCAGCGAGTCGCCGCCCGCGTGCAGCTCCGGGTTCGCCTGTTCGAACAGATCGACGAGGATCTGCAGCACCTGCTCGGAGCGCTCCCGCTCCGCGTGGGCACGGTCTCGTTCGTCCGCGATCCGGTCCGCCTGACGGGTCGAGACGATCGCGAACGCGAGCAGCGTGCCGAGCAGGAGCGCGCCGGCCGCGACGGGCAGGCGATGGCGACTCAGGAACTTCCGGGTCCGGTAGGAGAGTGAATCGGGCCGCGCGCGGACCGGCATCCCCGTGAGCCAGCGTCCGATGTCTTCCGAGAGCTGATCCACGGACCCGTACCGACGCTCCGGTTCCTTGCGAAGGGCGGTCGCCACGATGGCGTCGAGGTCGCCGCGGATCCATCGCGCGTCCGGCGCCGGCGCCCGGGAGCTCGGCGCCGCCGGATCCGCCTCGCGGACGCGGCGCTCGGTTTCCTCGGGACTCCTTCCCTCCGCCGCGAACGGCGGCTCGCCACTCAGCAGCTCGTACAGCAACACGCCGAGCGCCCAGACGTCGGTGGCGGTCGTCGGCGGTTCGCCGCGCGTCTGCTCGGGCGCCGCGTTGCCGGGGGTGAGGATCCGCTCGCCGGGCCGAGTCGCGTGCAGCGCCGCGGACGTGTCATCCGGGTCGAGCATCTTCGCGATGCCGAAGTCGAGCAGCACGGGACGCCCTTCGGCCGTCACGAGGATGTTCGCGGGCTTCAGATCCCGATGCACCACGAGGTTTCCGTGCGCGAACTGGACCGCCTCGCACACCTTGAGGAACAGTCGCAGTCGGTCCCGGAGCGAAACGTGACGCTCCGTACACCAGCGGTTGATCGGCGCGCCGTCGACGTACTCCATCGCGAGCCAGGGGCGCCCGTCGCTCGCCACTCCGCCGTCGAGCAGCGTGGCGATGTGCGGATGCCGCAATCGCGCGAGAATCTGACGCTCGTGCCGGAAGCGGCTGACGAGCTCCGCGGCGCGCCACCCCGGACGCACGAGCTTGACGGCCGCCTTCTGGTGGAACTCGTCGTCTCGCTCCGCGAGCCAGACCTCGCCCATCCCCCCGCGTCCCAGCAGGCGTTCGAGTCGCCACGCGCCGATGCGCTGGCCCGAGAGATCGAGCGGATCGGTGTCCGGGGAGTCCCCGAGCAGACGTTCCACCCGGAGCTCCGAGCGGACGTGCGAATCGAGCATCGCGAGGACCTCGCCCCCGACGTCCGGCCGCTCGACGCAGCGCGCCTCGACGAATGCCGACCGCTCCTCGGGCTCGAGGTCGAGCGCTTCGAGGAACACGGCCTCGATCATCTGCCAGGTCGGGGCATCCAACGGGAATCCTCCGTAGGGGTCTTGGCGACGTGACGGCGCGAAACCGGACAGGCGCTCAGTCCGGCAGGCCGAGGTCCCGCGCCACTTCCTTGCGGAGCCACGCCCGCGCGGTGATCCAGTCGCGCTGGATCGTCTTGCCGGAGACACCGAGGCGCTCCGCGATCTCCTCCACGGTCAGCCCCGCGAAGAAGCGGAGCTCCACGACCTCCGCCGCCCGCTCGTTCGCGGCGGCGAGGCGTTCCAGCGCCTCTTCCAGCGAGAGGATCTCGTCGGCCTCCTCGTCGCTCAGGAACGCCTCCACGTCCTCGAGCGGGACGGCGACCTGGTCTCCGCCGCGCTTGAGCCGCTTGCGTGTCCGCGCGTAGTCCACGAGGACCCGCCGCATCGTCTTCGCGGCCACGCCGAAGAACTGGGCGCGGCTTCCCGCGGGGATCCGGTGCTGGCGGGCGAGCCGCAGGTACGCCTCGTTGACGAGCGCGGTGGGGCTGAGCGTGTGGCCGACGCGCTCGTTGCGGAGACGATCGCGGGCGAGCCCGCGGAGTTCGTCGTAGAGCAGGCGAACGACGCGATCGAGGGCCTCCGGATCCCCGGAGTCCAGCCGCTCCAGCCACTGGGTCAGTCCCTCGGTCATCGCGCGCTCTCCCGTCCCGCGATCCTAGGACCAAACCGGGGGTCGGGGCCATCCCCGCCCGGAACTGACGGCCGGCGGCGCCCGGGGTAGATTCGGCGGATCCACGCGGGAGGAGGCACGATGACGAGCGATCGGGGCGCGTCGGGCGACCGGGAGGGTCCCGCCCGCGAGAATCCGGGTCCCCGGGGCGGGACCGGGCTCGGGGAGCGGATCCGCCTGATCGGGATGGTCCACGTGGCGGCCCTGCCGGGGACGCCGCGGGCGGAGCTGCCGCCGGGCCGGATCGCGGCCGCGGCGGCCGAGGAGGCCCGCCTGCTCGAGGACGCGGGCTTCGACGCGATCCTCCTCGAGAACATGCACGACGTGCCGTACCTCCGCGGGGCGGTCGGCCCGGAGATCGTGGCGGCCCTCACCGAGGTCGTGGGTGCCGTCCGCCGCGCCGTCAACGTTCCGCTCGGCGTCCAGGTCCTCGCCGCCGCGAACCGCGAGGCACTCGCCGTGGCCCACGCGACGGGCGCGGGCTTCATCCGGGTCGAAGGCTTCGTCTTCGCGTCCGTGGCCGACGAAGGGCTGCTCGGCGAGGCGGCGGCCGGACCGCTGCTCCGGTATCGCCGGGCGATCGGCGCGGAGAGTGTGGCGATCCTCGCCGACGTGAAGAAGAAGCACTCCGCCCACGCGCTCACCGCCGACGTTTCCCTCGCCGAGACCGCGGCGGCCGCGGAGTTCTTCGGCGCGGACGGCATCATCGTGACCGGCGCCGCCACCGGAGCGCCGACCGATCGCGCCGACGTCGAGGCCGTGCGACGTTCCGTCGCCCTTCCCGTGCTGGTGGGGTCCGGCGTGACACCCGAGTCCGCGCCGTGGTTGCTGGAGACGGCGGATGCCCTCATCGTCGGGTCGTGGTACAAGCGGGACGGGCACTGGTCCCACCCGCCGGACCCCGCGCGAGCCGCGGAGCTGGTACGGGCCGTTCGGTCCGCTCCTCCGCGCAGGTGACGGAAGCCCGGGAGGCGCACTTGGCTACGCTACGCTCCGAAGCCCGCACCCTCGCGGTGTTCGTGGACTTCGAGAACCTGGCGCTCGCGTTCACGGATGATCGTCGGGTCGCGTTCGACATCCAGCGCGTGCTGGACCGCCTGCTCGAGAAGGGCAACGTGGTGGTGCGCAAGGCGTACGCGGACTGGAGCCGGTTCCGTCACTACACGAAGTCGCTGCACGAGGCCGGGTTCGAGCTGCAGGAGATCCCGAAGCGCTCGATGACGGGCAAGAACTCCGCCGACATCCGCCTCGTGGTCGACGCGCTGGATCTCTCCTACAGCAAGGACCACATCGACACGTTCGTGATCGTGTCGGGAGACAGCGACTTCTCGCCCGTGGTCGCGAAGCTCCGCGAGAACGGAAAGACCGTGCTCGGCCTCGGCATGCGCCAGTCCACGTCGCGGCTGCTCGCGGATCACTGCGACGAGTTCCTGTTCTACGACGATCTCGAGGGCGAGGAGCACATCGAGGAGGAGGCCGCCGAGGTCAAGGGCGGCATCCCCGCGGAGAAACGCGAGGCGTGGCTGCTCCTGTTCGAGACGATCCGCGCGCTGCAGCGCGAAGGGGAAACCGCGCACTCCTCGCGCCTCAAGGACACGATGAAGCGCAAGCGGCCCTCGTTCTCCGAGAGCGCGTACGGCTACCGGTCTTTCACCGAACTGCTCGAGGACGTGCAGAAGGCGGGGCACATCGAGCTCGAGGTGGACGAGCGCAGCGGCACGTACAAGGTCACCAAGATGAAGAGCCGTGCCAAGAGCGGGAGACGTCGACGCTCTTCCGGCGGGAACGCCTCGCGTCGGTCTTCGTCCTGAGGCGACAGACGGCCGCGCGCTAGGCCGTGCGGATCCGACGCACCGGCGCGCGGGCGGTCACGGAATAGATGTCCACCCGACGGTCGCGCAGCGGTCGCACGCTGCCGTTCTCCCGCGCGTGCTCCAGCGCCCCGAGATCCAGATCCGTGATGACGACCGTTTCGTTGCCGGACTCGGCTGATGCCGCGATCCCGTCCGGCGGGAACGAGAAGTCGCTCGGCGTGCAGATCAGCGCCTGGCCGTAGTTGATGAGGAAGCTCTCCACCTGCGGCAGATTGCCGACGTTTCCGGCCAGCACCACGTACAGCGAGTTCTCCACCGCGCGCGCCTGCGCGCTGTAGCGCACGCGCAGGTACGCCTTGCGTTCGTCCGTGCTGAACGGCACGAACAGGATCTCCGCGCCCGCCATGGCCGCGAGGCGCGCGAGCTCCGGGAACTCGCAGTCGTAGCAGACCAGGATCGCGATCCGCGCGTAGCCGGTATCGAACACGCGGAGCTCCTCGCCGCCCTGGATGCCGTACTCCTCGCGCTCCGCCGGCGTCACGTGGAGCTTGTCCTGCGTGTAGATCTCGCCGCCGGGCGTGAACAGGTGAGCCACGTTCCGCAGCACACCGTCCTGCAGCACCGGATGGGAGCCCGCCACGATCATCAGCCCGCTGCGCTTGGCGAGTCGCTGGAACAGCAAGCGGTACCGCTTGGTCAGTCCCGCCAGCTTCGCGATCGCCTCCTTCGGCGCGAGATCGTGCGCGAACGTGCCGAACAGCTGGACGGTGAACAGTTCGGGAAACAGCAGGAAGTGGCAGTGGTACTGCTCCGCCGTCTGCACGAAGAACTCGACCTGCTGCTCGAACTCCCGCCAGTGGCGGATCGGTCGGACCTGGTACTGCGCGGCGCACACGCGAACCCGGCGCACCGGCCGCCGGACCGGGGATGCGGCGATGCGGCGTCGGTTCTCGCGGTAGTCGGGGTTCGGGAGTTCCAGGAACGTCGCGTAGTCCAGGCTGTGGTCGTCGCGCACGTAGCCCATGTGGACGCCGAGCACGCGGTAGCCGGCCTTCAGGTGCGCGTTCAGGGCCGGGTCGCGGAGGCGGCCGGCCATGACCTCCTGCACGTACTGCTCCGCGGTCATCTTGCCCGCGTGGCCGATGTAGCCGGGGATCCGACCGCCCGCGACCATGCGCCGCAAGTTGTAGCGCGCGAGCAGCTTCTTGCGGGAGACGTAGAGCTGGCCGGCGATTCCCTGGCCCTGGCTGTCCGGGTGCACCGCGATGTCGGCGCCGTAGAGGCTGTCGCCACTCGGGTCGTGCGAGCTGAAGGTCCCGTTCCCCGTGATCTCGGCGTAGGAGTACCACGGGGATTCCTCGTCGAGCGTGACGATCAGGCAAGAGGCGTAGCCCACGATGCGCTGGTCGCGGACCGCGACGAACTGTCCCTCGGGAAACGTCTCGAGCTGCATCCGGAGCAGCCGAACGTCGCACAGCGCGCTCTCGGGCAGCTCCGGGTAGGCGGCCCGCTGCACGCGGTAGACGTCGTCGAGGTCCTCCGAACGCATGCGTCGGACGCGCACCGGGCGGCGCGGAGTGCTTCGCTCGTTCATCGGCACCGTGGACACCGGACCTCCCGGTCACGAAGAAGCCACCGGCCCGGATCCTCCGAGCCGACGCTCAACTTAGCACGCTCTCGGATTCGGCGCTTACCGCGCGGCGGTCCGGCGCGAGCGGCGGGGGGAGACGATGACCTCGAACGAGGAAGCGCCGCGTCGCACGAACTCCGGCACGACTCCGAGCTCGAGGTAGTACTGCTGGAGTGTCGCCGGGAGACGCTTGAAGTCCTCGACGAGACCGCGACACGTCGGCTTGCCGCAAGCGCACGCCATCGTCCAGAAGTCCTCGTTCATCGAGGTCGAGTAGTCGAAGCGCAATTCGGTGCCGGCCGCGACGGGGGCGAGCATCACCAGCGTGCGCTCGTCCACGAGCCCGACGTTCGGCTCGCACGAGTGGTTCACGTAGCGACCCGGCGAGACCGGGAGGATGTACTTGCCGTCGCCGACCTGAAGCAGGTACGCGCCGAGCGGCGTGCCGTGAATGCGATGCTGCCGAGAGTACCCTTTTCCGCGAAACACGAACGCGACGTCGCCGGACTCGAGGTCCCGGCGGGCGAACACGCCCCGACCGACGTCGCTTTTCCCCACGAAAACCAGGTCTTCCATGGCTCCCTCCGAGCCGGCTCCCGCCGGCGCGCGGAATATCGGGATCCGGAGGGGCCAAGGGAAGGGGAATTTTCGGGATGCCCGGCGGACGGCCGGAGGCGGTTCCGGCGCCCTCCCGGCGCCTCGGATCTCGCGTCCCGGCCGGCGCGCCGCGGGCGGCGGCGCGGGTCCGGGATCGAGGTCCCGGGCCCGGCCAAGGGGGCCCGGCGCGACATCACGTCGCGTCGACGGCGCGCGGCGCGGTTTCGGGTTGTCGGGCGGGTCAGAACTCGCGAATCTGCGACCATGAGTCGAACCGGGAAGGCCGTCATCGGGTGGCGGGAGTGGGTCTCGCTCCCGAGCCTCGGCGTGGAGCGCGTGAAGGCCAAGATCGACACCGGCGCGCGGTCGTCCGCGCTGCACGCCTTCAATCTGGACGTGTTCGAGCGGCGGAAGGTCCAGTACGTTCGGTTCGTGGTGCACCCGCACCAGCGGACCGCCCGGGACGAGCGCGAGGTCGAGCACGAGCTCAAGGACTGGCGCTGGATCCGCTCGTCCACCGGTCACCGGACACTGCGTCCGGTCATCGTGACCGAGCTCGCCTGGATGGGCGAGCGGTGGCCGATCGAGCTCACGCTCGTCGGACGGGACAGCATGGGATTTCGTATGCTGCTCGGCCGGAGCGCGTTGCGAGGGCGGTACGTCGTCGATCCGGGGCGTTCCTACCTGGGAGCGAAGCACGACGGACATCCGGTCCGCCGGGGAAGGAAGCAGTCGTGAAGATCGCCATCCTCTCGCGAGGCAAGAATCTGTACAGCACGCGCCGCCTCGTCGAGGCGGCCCGCGATCGCGGCCACGCGGTGCGGATACTCGACACCACGCACTTCTCGATCCACGTCGAGCAGGAGGGGCCGGACCTCTTTTATCGCGGCAAGGGGCTCAGTCACTACGACGCCGTGATCCCGCGGATCGGCGCCTCCATCACCTTCTTCGGATGCTCGGTGGTGCGGCAGTTCGAGCAGATGGGCGTGTTCACGCTGAACTCGTCGCACGCGATCTCCGTGTCGCGGGACAAGCTGCGCTCGTTGCAGATCCTCAGCCGGCACGACATCGGGATCCCCACCTCGGCGTTCGTGCGCGACCGGCGCGACGTGCTGCCGGCGATCGAGCGGGTCGGTGGTGCGCCCGTCGTCCTGAAGCTGCTGGAGGGGACCCAGGGACTCGGCGTGATCCTGGCCGATCGCGAGGACATGGCGGCCGCGATCATCGAGACGCTGCACAGCACGAAGCAGAACGTGCTCGTCCAGAAGTTCGTGGCCGAGAGTGCCGGGCGCGACGTGCGAGCGTTCGTGGTCGGCGATCGCGTGGTCGCGGCGATGCGCCGCCGCGCGGCGGGGCAGGAGTTCCGCAGCAACGTCCACCGCGGCGGGTCCACCGAGGCGCTGGAGCTGGACGAGGAGTACGAGCGCGCCGCCGTGCGCGCGGCGCAGATCCTCGGTCTCCGCGTCGCCGGCGTCGACCTCCTCGAGGCGGCCGATGGCCCGAAGGTGATGGAAGTCAACTCGTCGCCGGGACTCGAGGGCATCGAGGCGGCGACCAAGGTGGACGTGGCAGGCGCGATCGTCGAGCTCATCGAGGATCAGGTGCTGTTCCCCGAGATCGACCTGCGTCAGCGCCTCACGCTTCGTTCCGGATACGGGATCGCGGAGTTCCTGGTGGACGAGAAGAGCCCCCTCGCCGGGAAGACGGTCGCCGAGACGGGGCTGCGGGCGCACGACGTGCTGATCCTCTCGATCGATCGGAACGGCGTGGCGATTCCTTCGCCCAAGGGAGGGCGCGAGATCCTCGCCGGCGACAAGCTGCTGTGCTTCGGGAAGCACCTGACCATGCGCGGCCTGGTTCCGAAGCAGTCCCGTCGCAAGCGCAGGACGCCGGAGTCGACGTCGACGCCGCCCGCCCCGGGTGCCTGAGGTGTCCGCGCGAAAGCGGAGGAAAATCGCCGGCGTCGTGATCGCGCCCGGCGAGACGCGCGAGATCTATCTCGAGGTGAGCCAGAGCTACACCGGGAACCCGGTGCGGATCCCGGTGCACGTCGAGTCCGGGAAGAAACCCGGGCCTACCGTGCTCGTGACCGCCGCGATCCACGGCGACGAGCTGAACGGGATGGGCATCATCCACGAGCTCCTGTTCCGGGGACCGCTCGGAGTGCGACGGGGAACCGTGGTGCTCGTGCCGGTCGTGAACGTGTTCGGGTTCGAGACCCAGGACCGGTACATGCCGGATCGCCGCGACCTGAATCGGATGTTTCCCGGACGCGAGAACGGCAGCCTCGCGGCGCGTGTCGCGTACGAGTTCTTCGAGCAGGTCGTGCGGCACTCCGACTGGCTCGTGGATCTGCACACCGGCGCGTCGGGTCGGACGAACTTCCCGAACGTCCGCGCCCGCCTGCGCGACCCCGGCGTGAAGCAGCTCGCCGACGCGTTCGGCGCGGAACTCGTCGTCGACTCCGACGGCCCCGACGGGTCGCTCCGGCGGGAGGCGGCGCGGGCGGGCGTGCCCGCGATCATCCTGGAGGCCGGCGAGCCCGGGAAGATCGAGCCGACCGTGACCGAGGTGGGAGTCCGGGGAGTGATGAACGTCCTGCGCACGCTCGGCATGGTGGACGGCGCGCCGGTGCCGCCGCGATTCCAGGTGCGGGTCCGGAAGTCGACGTGGGTGCGCGCGCAGGTGGGCGGGATCCTGCGCTTCCACGTCTCGCCCGGCGAACCCGTGGACGAGGGCCAACCGATCGCGACGAACGTCAGCCTGTTCGCGCGCGAGCAGAACGTGCTCGTGTCGCCGGCGGCCGGCCTCGTGCTCGGGATGACCACGCTGCCCACGGTGAAGCCGGGAGAACCGGTGTGCCACGTGGCAATTCCCTCGACGTTGCCCAAGACCCTGCGCGAGATTCTCGCCGGCAAGCGCGCCGGCGGTCTGGCCGGTCGGGTCCGCCAGGACTTCGCGCGGGCGGTCTCCGTGACCGAGCGCGAGGAGGTCCTGCCGCCCGCGGCATCCGAGGAGGATTGAAGATGGCGGAACCCGAATCCGGCAGCGCGACCGAGCTCGTCCCGATCCTGGACGGCGCCGCGCCCGCCGACGTCTCGCTGTTCGCCGACCTTCCCGAGATCCGTCGCGTGGCGGCGGATCCGAACCGGTCGGTGGAGGAGCGCATCGAGGCGCTCGAGGTGATCTTCGATTCGGAGATCGGGGACACCCACTTCACGCGTGCGCGGAACATCGAGCGCGAGTTCGGCATCCGCATGCTGTTCGTCAAGTTCGAGGGCGGCAACACGACCGGCACCCAGAAGGATCGCATCGCGTTCACGCAGTCGATGGACGCGGTCCGTCGCGGATTCGACACCGTGACGGCGGCGACTTGCGGGAACTACGGGGTGGCCGTGGCGCTCGCCGCGAGCTGCGCCGGGCTCCGCTCCGTGGTGTTCGTTCCGGAGGCGTACAAGACGCGACGGATCGAGGAGATGACCCGACTCGGCGCGGAGATCCGTCGGTTCGCGGGCGATTACGAGGCCACCGTGGACGGCTCCCGCGAGGCGGCCGAGCGCGAGGGGTGGTACGACTGCAATCCCGGCGGCGAGAACACGATGCTGCAGATGCGCACCTACGGTCGCATCGCGGAGGAGATCTGGGAGGAACTGCGCGACGCGCCGCGTGCCGTCGGGGTGCCCGTGTCGAACGGGACCACGCTCGCGGGACTGCACCGCGGATTCCTCAGCCTGTACCGCCGCGGGAAGACGTCGCGCATGCCGCGCCTGATCGCGGGATCGTCGTACGGCAAGAATCCGATCGTGCAGTCGTTCCTCAAGGGTACGGAGGCCTGCGAGGACCTGGATCCGCACGCGATCAAGGAAACGCTCGTGAACGAACCGCTCATCAACTGGCACTCCACCGAGGGGGACGAGGCGCTCGCGGCCGTCCGCACGACCGGCGGGTGGGCGAGCTACGCGTCGGATCGGGCCATGCTCAAGTGCGCGCGGCTGTTCCGGGAGAAGGAAGGGCTCAGCGTGCTGCCCGCCGCGACGGCCGGGTTGATCGCGTTGCTGGATCGACACGCGAAGGAGCCCCTGCCGGGCGACCGCTACGTCGCCGTGCTCACCGGGAGGAGATAGGCGATGTCCGAAGGAAACGCGATCGTCTACTGCGAGGGCGCGTTCGGCACCACGAACGGGAAGACCGCCCACGGACTGGTGCGTCGTTCGGAGCGCTACGTGGTCGGTGCGATCGTCGACTCTCGACACGTCGGACGGGACGCGGGCGATCTCCTGGACGGGAAGGTCGTGGGCATTCCGGTCGTCGGGAGCCTCGAGGAAGCGATCCTGACCATGCGGGAGGCGGGCACGCCCGCCACGCACTTCGTGATCGGGCTCGCGCCGGACGGCGGCCGGTTGCCGCCGGAAGGGCGCACGGCGGTCCGCCAGGCGCTCGGTCGCGGACTCTCGGTCGACTCCGGACTCCACGACTTTCTGAGCGAGGATCCGCAGCTCGTGGAGCTCGCCCGTCGGCACGGCGCCAGGATCCGCGACGTGCGACGCCCGCCCGAGCGATCGGAGCTGCACTTCTTCAGCGGGGCGATCGAGCGCGTGGGCTCGCTCCGGGTCGCGGTACTCGGCACCGACTCCGCGCTCGGCAAACGAACCACGGCCTGGATCCTCGTCGACGCCTTCCGCAAGCTCGGCCGCAGTGCGGAGCTGATCGGGACGGGGCAGACCGCGTGGCTCCAGGGCGCGACCTACTCGATCGTGCTCGACTCGCTCGTGAACGACTTCGTGTCCGGCGAGATCGAGCACGCGGTCGTGCGCGCCTGGAGCGACAAGCGCCCCGACGTGCTGGTGCTGGAGGGACAGGGCAGCCTCATGAACCCGGCGTACCCCGGCGGTTTCGAGCTTCTGGCGGCCGGCCGCCCGCACGCGGTCGTCCTGCAGCACGCACCGGCGCGTCTCGAGTACGACGGCTTCCCCGGCTATCCGCTGCATCCGATCGACCAGCAGATTCGCGCCATCGAACTGATCTCGGGTCGCCCGGTGGTGGCGATCACCGTGAACCACGAGGACCTCTCGCCCGAGCAGACGGAGGCCGCCTGTGTGGAGCTCGAACGCGAGACCGGACTGCCCACCGTCGATCCGCTGCGGCACGGGGTCCGACGTCTCGTCGACGTGATCCTCGAGCGGCACGCCCGCGGAGCGAGCGCGTGAGTCCGCGCTCCGCGCCCGCGTGGCTCGCGTGCTGGGATCGGCTCGAGGTCGGTCCGGTCCGCATCCGACCGAACCGTCTCGAGGCGCCGTACGCGGTGATCCGCGGCGGGAAGCGGGAGGAGACGACGCTCGTATACCGCTGGGGCGAACCGGTGCTCGATCCGGAGCGGCCGGACGATCAGCGTCTCGCCACGATGATCGCGGCCCAGGTCGCGCTGAACTACGGGTTGTTCTGCCGGGAGCTCGTCGTGCGCGGCCCGCTCACGGAGCGCGACCAGGCCTTCCTGAAGAACATGGGCGAGAACACGGGAAGGGAGATCTGGGTCAACAAGTTCCTCGCGCCGAATCCGTTCCTCACCGGCGAGGCCGCGTCCACCGAGCCGAAACCGCTGGATCGCTATCTGCGGGCGGAGATGATCTTCGATGCGCCGGCGCCGAAGGAGTTTCCGGATTGGGAGACGTCGCCGGACCGCTACGCCGTGCTGTCGTCCGGCGGGAAGGACAGCCTGCTCTCCTACGGTCTGTTGCGGGACGTCGGAGTGGAGACCCATCCGCTCTTCGTCAACGAGTCCGGCCGACACTGGTACACGGCGCTGAACTCCTGGCGACATCTCAAGTCCGGTGACCCGCACGCGGCCCGCGTGTGGACGAACTGCGATCGAGTGTACGCGTGGATGCTGCGCCATCTGCCGTTCGTGCGCGACGACTTCGCCCGCGTGCGCGCCGACATCTACCCGATCCGCCTCTGGACGGTCGCCGTGTTCCTGTTCGGAGTGCTTCCGCTCCTGAAGAAGCGGGGGATCGGCCGCCTCGTGATCGGCGACGAGTTCGACACCACGCTGCGCCGTACGCGTCACGGCATCACGCACTACGAAGGGCTGTACGACCAGAGCCGCTGGTTCGACGACGCCCTGTCACGATACTTCCGCGGCGCGGGGTTCCATGTCTCGCAGTTCTCGATCCTGCGTCCGCTCTCGGAGCTGCTGATCGAGAAGGTGCTGGTGGAGCGCTATCCGCAGCTGCAGCGGCATCAGGTTTCCTGCCACGCCACGCACATCGAGGCGGACCGGGTGCTCCCGTGCGGGAAGTGCGAGAAGTGCCGCCGTATCGTGGGCATGCTCGAGGCGCTCGGCGCGGACGCTCGTCGGTGCGGCTACTCGAAGGCGATGATCAAGGAAGCGCTGCACGAGCTCGAGACCCGCGACATCAAGCAGGAGGCGGCGGGATCGGAGCAGATGCGGGCGATGCTGGCCGACCTCGGCAAGCTCCCTGCCGGCGGCAAGCGGCATCCCGAGGTGCTGAAGCTCCGCATCGATTCCGAGGTGTCGCCGGTGACCGCGATCCCGGTCTCGCTGCGTCGGCCACTGTACACGCTTCTCCTCGAGCATGCGGACGGAGCGGCGCGGCGGGAAGGCCGAGTCTGGGTCGACTTCGACCTCCTGTCGGATCCCATGATGGAGCATCCGTATCCGTACGAGACCGCGCGGGTCCGTCCATCGGATGCGGACGCCGGCACCGTGGCGCCTCCGGACTGGAACCTCGCCGAGATGACCTGGCCGCAGGCGCAGCGCCGGTTCCGGGAGGTCGACGTGGCGCTCCTGCCTGTGGGCGCAATCGAACAGCACGGTCCGCACAGTCCGCTCGACACGGACTCCTTCGACGCCGCGTACCTCGCGACGCGGGTCGCCGAGCGCTGCACGCGCCCGCTGCCCCTGGTCCTGCCGCTGATTCCGTACGGGGTGTCGTACCACCACGACGACTTCGCGGGGACGCTCAGCGTGTCGAACGAGACGCTCGCGAACTTCGTCTACGATGTGGGCATGAGCGCCGCCCGCAACGGCATCACGAAGCTCGTGATCATCAACGGACACGGGGGCAACGCGGCCACGTTGCAGTTCGCGGCACAGATGATCAACCGCGACGCGGAGATCTTCACGTGCGTGGACACCGGCGAGACCTCGGACACCGACATCGCCGAGATCACGGAGACGCCGGGAGACGTGCACGCGGGCGAGATCGAGACGAGCACCACGCTCTACACGCGCCCCCACCTGGTGGACATGAGCAAGGCGAGGGCGGCGGTGCCGAGATTCTCCAGCGCGTACCTCTCGTTCTCGGGAAGCCGGAGCGTCGAGTGGTACGCCCGCACGCAGAAGATCTCGCGCGACGGCGTGCTGGGCGACCCCACGAAAGCGTCGGTGGAGAAAGGTCGGAGGATCTGGGAGATCATGATCCGGAACCTCGTGGAGCTCGTGGAGGACCTGAAACGACTCACGCTCGACGAGATCTGGGAGCGACGCTACTAGAGTTCGAAATGCACCGCCCGACTTCCGAAACGAGACCCTGATGCGCATCGTCGGCCTCGAGGTGACCCGCCTCGACCTGAAGCTCGCCGAGCCGTACCGGATCGCCTACGAAACGGTGGACACCGCCGCGAACGTCGCGGTGCGGATCGTGACCGATCGTCGCGCGACCGGCGTGGGAGTGGCCGCGCCGGATCCGGTGATCACGAACGAAACCGCGGAATCCGTGGAGCAGGCGCTGACCGCGGCGGTCGATGTCCTGCGCGGCAAGGATCCGCTCGCCCGGGCGGCCCGGTTGGAGGAGCTGCGGGAGGCGCTCGGTCCGCAGCCCGCCGCGCTCGCCGCGCTCGACGTGGCGCTCCACGATCTCATGGGTCGGGAGGCGGGCCTGCCGCTGTCGGTCCTGCTCGGCGGCTACCGCGAGCGCATCGTCACCAGCATCACCCTCGGGATCGAGGAGGCGGATCGTACGGTCGAACGCGCACGCGAGTGGACGGGGCGCGGGGCGCGGTGTCTGAAGCTCAAGGGCGGACTCGATCCGGAGGAGGATGCGGAACGGGTGCGCGCGGTTCGGGCGGCGGTGGGACCGAACGTCGGGCTCCGCTTCGACGCGAACCAGGGCTACGACGTCGATGGAACGCGGCGATTCGTGGATCTCGTCCGTGATGTGGAGCTCGAGCTCATCGAGCAACCGACCCCACGCGAACGCCTCGACGAGCTCGGACGCGTGACGCGTGAGGTCGCGCTCCCCGTGATGGCGGACGAGAGCGTTCTCGACCTGCGCGACGCGTTTCGCATCGCTCGCGACGAGCTCGCCGACATGCTGAACGTGAAGCTCATGAAGGTCGGCGGCATCCACGAAGCGTTGCACGTCGTGTCCGTTGCGCGGAGCGTGGGCTTCGAGATCATGATCGGCTGCATGGACGAGTGTGCGCTCTCGATCGCGGCAGGGCTCCACCTCGCGCTCGCGCGCTCCCAGATCGAGTTCGCGGATCTGGACGGACATCTCGACCTGCTCGACGATCCCACTGCGGGCGCGGTGCGGCTCGAGCATGGCGAGCTCGTCCCGACCGGTCGCCCCGGCCTCGGATTCGATCCGCCGTTCTGACCCTACGGGTTCGTCGCCGCGCCGCCGTTCGCATCCGCGTGCGGGAGCACGAACTCCAGCACGCGCACGTCGTCGGGCTGGCCCAGCGTGCGCGCGAGCGTGAACACGGGCGATCCGGAGCCCTCGGCTGCGGGCGGCGCGGGCGCGACTCCCGCGACTCCCGTCACGCCACGGTAGACCGTGGCCAGCGCTTCCGGGTTCAGCACGCGCGCGCGCGCGCCCGCGGACGACTGCTCGGGCGGCGGCAGTCGCGCCAGCTCGCGCTCGAAGTCGCGCAGCGGCTCGCGCGTGGCGACGACGAGGAACGTCTCGCTGCCGGCGGCGCCCAGAGTCCAGGCCACCGGCCGGTCCCCACCGGTGGGCGTGCCGGGCAGGACGACCCGTCCGGGCGGCAACGGATTCTGTTGCTCGTAGCCCGGCAGCGGGAACAACAGCGCGTGCGAGCCGAGGTCGTCCTGGTTCAACACGTAGACCCAGGCCTTGGAGTCGAGCTCGAGCTCGAGCTGCAGGAGATCGCCGGCGCGCACCGGCTCGCCGGAGTCGAGACGTTCGAACGGACCGTCGCCGCGCAGGAGCGTGGCGTGCACGGAGAGCGGTTCGGTGCGGGTGACCTGCAGGAACGCGACGACGGCCGCGGCCAGCATCACTCCCGTGGTGAGGATCGCGGCGAACGGAGGCCGGCGGCTCGGTCGCGCGGGCGCGGACATCGGGGCGCGGAGACCCGGCGCCGCGAACTCACGCAGCGCGGCGGAGAGTGCGGCGGCGGACGGACGCGCCGCGGGATCGTCGGCGACGGCGCGGGTCAGGAGCGGAGCGAGCGAGGGCGGGGGAGTCGGCAGCAGCTCTCCGAGCATCACGCCGAGCGCATAGACGTCCGCGGCGGGCGTGGGGAGGCCACCGCCCACGCGCTCGGGGGCGAGGTACGCGGGCGTGCCGGTGACGCGTCCCCCGGGCGTCGAGCCTCCGTAGCCGCCGGCGCCGAAGTCCACGAGCACCGGCCGGTCCTGCTTCGCGAGCACGACGTTCTGAGGCTTCACGTCGCCGTGGGCCACGCCGACCGCGTGGACGGCGGCCAGGGCATCGGCGAGTTCGGATCCGATGCGGGCCGCCTCGCCGACCGGGAGGTCCGGCTCCGCCGACCGTCGCTCGGCGAGCGTGGGGCCCTCGATCAGCTCCATCAGCAGTCCGGCGCGGTCGCCCCGCACCTCGGCCGCCAGCACGCGCGCCACGCCGGGGTGGGAGACCTTCGCGAGCAGGCGCCCTTCCTCGAGCAGGCGGCCGCCGTCGTCTTCGTGCAGCAGCTTCAGCGCGACCTGGCGGTGCAGCGATTCGTCCCACGCACGCCACACGCTGCCGAACGCCCCGCCGCCCAGTCGTTCGAGCCGAAGGCACGGTCCCCAGCGAAGGATCTCTTCCGGACCACTCCCCGGGTCCTGACGTCCCGCCTGCCGGATGCGGGAGAGCGCCATGAGGTTCTTCACGAGCGAGTCACCGAGCTCTCCGCTGGCCGTACCGGCCTCGCCCTCGGCGAACGGCAGACCGTCGCTGATCGATTCCGCGATTCGCTCGAGGGGATCACGATCCATGATCCATCTCCTTCGCGAGCTTCACGAGGGCGCGGCTCACCTTCATGCGTGCCGCGTGCGCGGAGGCGCTGCCGATCATGCCGGCGATGTCGCCGTAGTCGAGATCCAGTTCCACGCGCGCGATGATCGCTTCTCGATCGGAGTCCGACAGGCGCAGCAGCGCCGTTTCGTAGCGGTCCACCATTTCCCGTCCCACGACTTCCTCCAGCGGGGAGTGGAACGGATCGCGCGGTTCGTCCACCGCGTCCATCACGCGCTCCCCGACGTCTCGCCGGCGGATCTGATCCCGGATGCGGTTCATCACCGCCTGCCGCAGGTAGGCGAAGAAGGAGCCGCGATGCTCCGGACGAAAACTCTCGAGACGCTTGATCGTCTGGACGAGCGCGTCCTGCACCAGATCCTCGGTGTCCGTGAGGCCGCGCGCGCCGGCGGGAAGCCGACCCGAGGCCCAGCGGTGCAACCGCGGTCGCAGACGCTCGCACAGGCGATTCAGTGCGCGATCATCCCCGCCTTGCGCCCGGTCGAGCAGGTAGGCCGTGGTTTCCCCGGTCGGCGGGGCAGGGCCCTCGCCGCGCGGATCGGAATGGAAGCTCATGGCCCGGATCCTACCATCCGGTCGCTCCGGCGAGGTCCTTCGATCGCCGTCTCGTCCGGGTTAACGCGCGAGCGGGCCGGGTTTCACACCCCGGACTCGCGGGGATCGACGCCGGGCGGATCCGGGAGCGTGGTCGGGAGCTGGAACACCGAGGTCGGATTGGATTCGCAGGGGAGGACCTGCGTCCCGGCGGTCCCGGCGACGATGCGCTCGATGTCGTCGAGGGCGCCGATCGCGGCCCGCTTGCCGGTCACCTCCGCGAACCAGCACGCGGCCACGACCTTGGGTCCCATCGAGCCCGCGGGGAAACCGCCGGCCTTGAGATCCTGGTACGACGTCTCCCGGATCGGCGCGGCGTCGGGCGTGCCGAAGTCGCGGTACACCGCGTCGACGTCGGTCGCCATCACGTACAGATCGGCTTCGAGCTCGCGGGCGAGGAGTGCACTCGCGAGGTCCTTGTCGACCACGACCTCGACGCCGCGGAGCTTGCCGTTGCCGTCGTACATCGTGGGGATGCCGCCGCCGCCGGTGCAGATGACGATCGTGCCCTGTTCCAGCAGCCATCGGATCGGGCGGATCTCGAAGATACGTCGGGGCAGCGGGGAAGGCACCACGCGTCGCCACTTGTTCCCGTCCTGCTTCACGGTCCACCCGTGCTTCGCCGCCATCGCGTCGGCGTCGGCCTTCTCGTAAACGGGCCCGATGAACTTCGTGGGGTTCGCGAACGCGGGATCGTCGGCGTGAACCTCCACCATCGTGAGCACGCTCGCGAACGGCTGCTCGAACGGGAGAATGTTGCCGAGCTCCTGCTCGATCAGGTAGCCGATCATGCCCTCGGTCTGGGCGCCGAGTACGTCGAGCGGATACGGATCCACGTCCTGATAGGCCGCCGCCTGCAGCGCGAGGAGGCCGACCTGCGGTCCGTTGCCGTGCGAGATGACGAGCTCGTTCCCGGCCGCGAGCGGCGCGAGCGCGACCGCCGCCGCCCGCACGTTGCCGCGTTGCACGGTGGCGGTCATCGGCTCCCCTCGCCGCAGGAGCGCATTCCCGCCGAGCGCCACGACGATCCTCATGTACCCTCCACGAAAGGCGGCGCCGGGCCCGGAGGCACCGACGCCGGTTTTCCGTTCCCGCGAGCGGCTACGCGCCGAGCGTCGCCACCATCACCGCCTTGATCGTATGGACCCGGTTCTCGGCCTCGTCCCACACGACGGACGCGCGCGACTCGAAGACGTCTTCGGTCACTTCCATCCCGTCGAGATCGAACTTCTCGCCGATCTTGCGACCCACTTCGGTGTCGCGATTGTGGAACGCGGGCAGGCAGTGCAGGAATTTCACCTCGGGATTCCCCGAGAGCTCCATGGCCTTCGCATTCACCTGGTAGGGCCGGAGCAGCTCGATCCGCTCCTTCCACTTGTCGTCCGACTCGCCCATCGAGACCCAGACGTCCGTTTCCAGGAAATCGGCTCCGCGGACGCCTTCCTTCACGTCTTCCGTGAGCGTGATCCGGGCGCCGGTCTCGGCCGCGATCTCGCGACACTGCTTCACGAGGGCGTCGATCGGCCAGCAGGCCTTGGGGGCGGCGAGCCGGACGTCCATCCCGAGCTTCGCTCCGATGACCAGGAGGGAGTTGCCCATGTTGTTGCGGGCGTCGCCGAGGTAGCAGAAGGCCATCCGCTTCACCGGCTTGTCGCAGTGCTCCATCATGGTCTGGACGTCGGCGAGGACCTGGGTGGGATGGTACTCGTCGGTCAGACCGTTCCAGACCGGAACGCCGGCCCAGCGGGCGAGCTCCTCCACGATCGCCTGGCCGTGTCCGCGGTACTCGATTCCGTCGTACATGCGACCGAGGACGCGGGCCGTGTCCTTCATCGTTTCCTTGTAGCCGATGTGCGAACCGGAGGGCCCGAGGTACGTCACGTGCGCGCCCTGATCGTGGGCGGCGACCTCGAACGCGCAGCGAGTGCGGGTGGAGGCCTTCTCGAAGATCAGCGCGATGTTCTTGCCGGTGAGCCGCGGCTGTTCCGTGCCGGCGTACTTCGCGCTCTTGAGGTCGCGCGCGAGCTGAAGCAGGTGGAGGATCTCCTCGGGTGAGAAGTCGAGGAGCTTCAGGAAGCTTCGCTGGCGCAGGTTCACGGGCATGGGGACTCCTCTCGGGCGGCGAATGAAGGGCGACGGCTCGGGCGCCGCCGCCGCGCGCCCGCCGCCAGGGCGGGCTGCTACACGGGATCTCGCAGCAAGGGACAGGTCATGCAGTGACCACCTCCTCGACCCTTGCCGAGCTCGGAACCGTCGATCGGGAGGACCTCCACCCCGGCGTCGCGGATCTTCGCGTTGGTGTGCTCGTTGCGCGCGTAGGAGATCACGACCCCGGGCTCGATCGCCACGACGTTGTTCGCGTCGTCCCACTGCTCGCGCATCGCCTGCGTGTCGTCGCCGCCGGTCGTGATCACCCGGAGCCGCTTCACGCCGACCGCGTCGGCCACGGCTTCCAGCAGACTCGGCTCCTGCGTCACGTCGAGCTCACCTTCCGCGTCGCCCGGCCGCAGGCTGAAGGCCTGGATCTGGTGCACGACTTCGGGATAGATCGTGACCGCGTCTCGATCCAGGAACGTGAACACGGTGTCGAGATGCATGTGCGCGCGGTCCTTGGTCATCGAGCAGGCGATCACGCGATCCGCGGCTCCGTTCCGGAACAGGGACTGCGCGAGGAGCTCGGCCATCCGGGCCGTGGTGCGCTCGCTCAGTCCCACCAGCACGGTGCCGTTGCCGATCGGCATGACGTCGCCGCCCTCGAGAGACGACTGGCCGAAGCTCCGGGTCTCGAGGCCGCCGAGCGGATCGATGGCCGGATACCAAAGCCGGAATCGCGCGCGCTTGAACATCGGATGGAATTTGTAGATCGTGGCGACGTTGATCACCTCGAGGTGCCGCGCCGACCAGAACATCGGATTGAGACTCACTCCGCCGTAGATCCAGCTCGAGGAGTCCCGCGTGTACATCGTGTTCGGCAGCGGGCGCAGGACGAAGTCGTGGTCGTGCCCGGCGCGACCCGTCAGCGTGTGGGACAGGTCCATGCCGCGGGTGCGAAGCTCCGCCTTCGTGATCCCGGCGATCAGGTGCTGGGCGAGATCCTGCGGAGACTCCTCCGCAAGCGCGGCCCGGACGTCCGGCAACGCGCCCGGCCCCACGGTGTGCTCGGTGACCACGAGTCCCAGGACGTGCCGCCGGGCCTCCTCGGTGGCGAGCGCCTCCTCGAGCAGATCGCCCAGGAGGTAAACCTCGACTCCGCGCTCGCGCATGATCTGCACGAACTCGTCGTGCTGCTCCCGGGCGCGCCGCACCCAGATCACGTCGTCGAACAGGAGGTCGTCGTGGTTCTTGGGGGTGAGACGCCGGAGCTCCAGGCCGGGGCGATGGACGAGCACGCGGCGCAGACGGCCGATCTCGGATCCGACCCAGAAGCTCGGCTTGGCATCCGTCATCGAAGCGCTCCCCGAACCGCGGACTTCCCCGGGGGGGTCCGCAGAGATCCAGCGTGGAATTCTACAGGAGTCCCTGCCCGGTGTCATCGGGGCGGCCCCGGAGGCCGATCGTCGGGCATCGCTCGCCCATGAGCGCCTCACCCGGCACCGAACGGCTCGTTCCCCGCGGCGCATTCCTGGCGTGTCGGGGGGGCGTCGCGGTACAATCGGAGGTGCCGCTCCCCCTCACGACCGTCACACCCACTGGATCCCGCCGGGGGCTCAACGAACATGCGGCGACTCCTCGCCATCGTTCCGATCGTCCTGCCGGCCGCCATCCTGGCTCTGGGCTCGGCGCTCGGTCCGACGCCCGCGTCCGCGGCTCCCCGCTGGGGCGAGCAGCCGGCCGCGCCTCCCCCCGCGAGTCCGCCGCCCGCGACGACCGGGGAAGGCGTGTTCGTGCCGCTGCAGGCGTTCGTCGACGCCGTGTGGTTCGCGGCCGGTCTGCAGGTCGTGGATCCGATCGATCCCGAGTTCGGCGGGATCGCAGAGGGCGAGGGCGACAGTCTCGGCGTCGTCGTCCAGACGGACAACACCTCCCAGGCGGTCTGGGCGTTCTCGCGGTACCGGAGCTTCACCGGGGACACCACGATCGATCCGTGGCTCGAGCGGGCGTGGACCTACGTGAACGCCCATCCCGCGTACGACGAGGAGGGCCCCGAGACCACCCGGCAAGGCTACTACCGGATCTACAACTGTGCGTGGGCGCTGATCTCCTCCCTGGAGTACGTGCAGGCCACGGGTGACAGCGCGAACATGGCGTACTCCGATAGTTGCGCGAACTATCTCTCCACCCACACGCTCGACGTCATCGGCAACGAGGGCTTCTACGATCGCGTGAATCCCCCGGTGCTCGGTCTCGCGGCGGGGGCGCTCCGCGCCTACGGCGAGGCGACGCAGGACTCGCTCTGGCTCGCGAAGTCCGTGGCTCGCGGCCAGCGCGTCCGGGAGTGGATCGAGGCGGACCCGGCGATCCTCGGCGTGGAGGAGTGGGCGGTCTCGGGTGGCGCCGCCATGTGGGGGACGCTCGAGTCCTGGTTCCGCGAGTACCCGCAAGACGAGGCGGCGTGGCTCGCGACCTACGCGCCGCTCATGGACACGTTCGCGAATCCGGGCGTGTTCGAGAATGCCTGGCAGTGCTGGTACGCGCTGGCGGCGGATCGGATCGCCGAATCCACGGGCGACCCGCAGTGGACTGTCGTGCACGAAGGGCTCGTGAGTTACCTGCTCCAGTTCGACACCGACGCCGACGGCGGCATTCCGGCGAACCCCGCCGATCCCGACACGCTCGATCAGTCCTGGGTCACGACGAACCTCGTGTTCAGCGGGCTGTCGCGCCTGCTGGACCATGCGCTCGACGTTCCGGAGCCGGGAGTCGAGCCGCGAATCGTGCGCTGGCTGAGTGCTCGCCCGAATCCCTTCACGGTCGCGAGCACGATCTCGTTCCGCGTCGACTCGCCGCACGACGTGCGGGTGGACGTCGTCGACGTGACCGGGCGCCGGGTCGCACGCGTGTTCGAGGGGAGATCCGTTTCCGGCCGGCGCGACGTGTCCTGGTCCGGAACGGACGACGCCGGACGACCGCTGCCGTCCGGCGTCTATTTCGTTCGCGTTTCCGCCGGCGGCGAGCGCCACGGACTGCGCGTCGTGCGGATCCGTTAGGCGGCCCGCGCTACTTCGCGAGCGCCTTCAGGGCTTCGTCTTCCGAGTCGTAGACTTCCATCATCGTCACGAGCTTCGTGACCTGGAACAGCGTGAGCACGCGCTCGTTCAGACGGCACATCGCGATCCGGCCGCCCTCGCGCTCGAAGCGGGTCTTCGTGGTGACGAGGATGCCGAGGCCCGTACTCGCGATCCACTTGACCTTCTCGAGGTTCAGCAGGAGCTTGCGGCCCCCGTTGCCGGCGATCTCGGTCGCGAGCTCGAGGAGCTTCTGGTTCTCGGGACCGCCGTACATCTCGCCGGAGATTTCGAGGATCGAGACGTCGCCCGCCTCGCGCTGCTTGATCTTCAATTCCACTCTCCTGGGATCACGGAAACCGGGCGAGAGAATCCCACATTCCGGCGCGGGAGTCCACGCCCGCGGCCGGCGTCGCACCGGCCGCGGGGGGAGTCGCCTCGCGGGCCGCGCCTAGCGGGCCACCACGATCTTGCGGGAGACGCGCTCCTCGCCGGCTCGCAGCACGGCGAAGTAGACGCCCGCCGGCACGTCGTCGGACATCCACACGGTGGAGCGGATGACGCCGTCGCCGCGCGGAAGATCGCCGAGATCGCTCACGAGACGGCCGGCCACGTCGAAGATCGCGACGTTCACCGGACCGTCGTGCCGCGCGGCGAAACGGATCGCCACCGCGTCGCGCGCCGGGTTCGGGTACGGCGGATCCAGCATCAGGTTCGCCGAGACGGCGACCTCGGGCGCCGCGGTGGCTCCGCCGGGCAGACCGATCTCGAACGCTCCCCGTCCATAGGTGCCGGCCACGAGCTTGCGCGAGGCGTCGCGGATCTCGAGATCCGTGACGACCGCGTTCGGGAGCGAGTCCCCGAACGGGAGCCACGTCGCACCGCCGTCCGTGCTCTTCCACACCGAGACGTCGGTCCCCACGTACCAGTCGTCGGGGAACTGCGGATCCACGGCCATGCAGTTCGCGGGCTCCGCCGGGAAGTCCCCGGTGACGTTCGACCAGCTCGTCCCGTAGTTCGTGGTGAGCGCGATATGCGCACCGCCGCCGTAGCCGCTGAACGTCACGAACGCCGAAGCGGGATCCGTCGGGTGGGCCAGGATCTTCGTCGCCGGGCCGCCCGTGCCGAAGCCGTAGGCGGACGCGGTCGTCCACGTGCCGCCGCCGTCCGTCGAGCGTCGAGGCGTACTCTCCACCGTCCACACGACGTTGCCGTCGGCGGGGCTGATCGAGATCCAGCTCGCCGAATGCGTCGACACGCGCGTCCACGACGAACCCGAGTTCGTGGAGCGGTAGACCCCGCTGCCCGTCTCGGTGAACAGGCGGGTGGGATCGTTCGGGTCGAGGTCCACCGGCGTGAGCCACATGCCGCTGCTCGCGCCGAGTCCGGTCTGGATGTCGAACCACGAGTCGCCGCCGTCCGTACTCTTCACATGGTTGCCGTACTGCCACTCGGAGTACACGACGTCCGGATTCGTGGGGTCGATGTTGCAGACGAAGCCGTCGGCGAACAGGTTCGACGTGAACCACTGATTGACGTTGAAACGCCCCGGCGTGCCGTTGTCCTGCGCGCCACCGAGCATCGCGCTCGGATCGGACTGAGCCACGCAGATGTCGTAGAACTGATACGTGTTGAGGCCCTCACGCCGCGACGCCCAGGTCGCGCCATCGTCGGTGGAGCGCCAGACGCCGCCGTCCGTCCCGACCCACAGGTTCGAGGTCGAGCCCGGTTCATACTCGAGGACGTGGTGGTCCCAGTGGATCGCGGTCTCTTCGCCGAGCCCGTAGCCGTCGCCCGTCTCGGCGAACGTCGTGCCGCCGTTCGAGGACGCCCAGTTCTCCACGCCGCCCGCGATCACGCGGTTCGAGTCGTTCGGATCCACCGCGATCGTGAGGTTGTACCAGCCCTGACCGTTCGCCATGTTCGTGCTGGAGTTCCGCACGGACCACGTGGCGCCGCTGTTCGTGGACCGGTAGATCCCGAGCGTGCCGTACGTCGCGGAGCTGCAGAAGTGGGCGTAGACCACGCTCGGCGTGTTCCGGCAGACGGTGATCTTCGCCTTGCCGATCGAGCTGGAGTTCGGCAACCCGGAGGAGAGAGTCGACCAGGTCACGCCGTCGTTCGTGGAAACCTGGACGGTGTTGCCTCCGAAGTAGGCGCCACCGCCGACCGTGTAGACGCGGCTCGTCCCGGGCTCCCACTCCGCGTCCCAGAAGTCGCCGCCGTTGCGGACGAGGCCCCAGGTGGCGCCGTCGTCGGTGGAGCGCCACAGGCCGCTCCGGTCGCCGGCGAGCATGGTGCCGCCGGTCTGATCGACCTCGATGAAGTGGAAGCCGGTGCCCGAGTTCACTCCGTACGTCACGTTCGTGGTGTTCCAGGTGGACCCGCCGTCCGTGGAGCGAAGGATGCCGACGCCCGACACCGCGTCCGCGTTCGGCGTGCCCTCGCCGGAACCGATCACCACGATCTCCGGATCGTTGATGCTGACTCCCACGCCGCCGATCGCGAGCGTGGGCAGCGCGTCCGTCAGCGGAGTCCAGGTGTCGCCGCCGTCGACGGTCTTCCAGAGGCCACCGCTCGCGGCGCCGACGTAGACGACGTTCGCGTCCGTGGGATCGAACGCGATCGAGAGGATCCGACCGGAGAGGTTCGTCGGGCCGACCTCGAACCAGGTCGCGCCACCGCGCCCGAGCGCGCCCTCGCGGAGTCGCTTCTCCTCCCACGCCGCCCAGCGCAGCGCCGGATCGGGCGTGCGTCCGTCGGCGGTCCGCCGCGGCGTGTGGAACCAGAGGGCGCGCTGGTAGGGATTCCAGCCCTGACCACGCTGCGTCTTGAGCTCGGGGTGCTCCGCGAAGTAGCGGCCGAGCCGGTCGAGGTCGGACACGATGCGATCGTCCGTGGCGGTCGGCTCGGCGGACGCCGGCGAAGGGCAGGGGGAGAGGGCGAGGGCGGCCGCCGACAGCAGCCACGCGCCCGCCAGCGCGTGCATTCTCATGATCACCTCGGTCGATGGAGTCGCTTCTGCGCCCGGGAAGGGGCCCGGCCCGGTCCCGGGATTCTAGCTGCCGCCGCCGCCCGCAGGGGAGGCCGCCGCGTAAAAGAGGGGGGCCGTCTCGCCGAGGGCGAGTCGGGACTCGTCGGCCGGCCGGCCGTCCTCGAGCCACAGGGACTCGATTCCACGGTTCGCGTCCGGGGCGGCGTCGCGGAACGCGACCGTGTGTCCTTGCACGCCCTCGAGCACGCAATCGCGGATCTCGGCGGGACCGGCCGGCGACTGCTGGACGAACGCGTCGCCGGAGCTCGCGGTGATCCAGTGGTGGTCCAGGCGGATGCCGCGGGACTCGATCAGCGCGACGCACTCGTTGCCGTCGCCGCGGCCGCGGGTCTTCGTGAGCACGCAGTGGTGCGCGCGGCCCGGACCCGACTCCCGGAATGCCATGAGCGGGGCGCCTTCCCCGGAGTCGCGGAATTCGGAGTGCGCGATCTCGAAGCCGTCGATCGCGTGCGCGCGGATCGCGTCGCGCTCCGTCTCGAACACGCAGGCGGTCACCAGGAGGCCGTCCGCGCTGTTCTTCGTGTCGATGCCGATGCGCGTGGCGAACCGCGTCTCCTCGATCGTCCAGTGCGCCGACCCGGACGAGCGGACGCCGGCGGCGAGCGTGCGCGCGTCCAGGTCGCAGCGCGCGAGCATGACGTTCACGTTGCCGGAAACGTTGAGCTGCGCGAACGCGCTCGCCCCCGCACCCCAGGGAGTGTCGCGTTCCTCGAAGCGACAGTCGCGGGCGGTGAGCGTCACGGGACGATCGCCGGTGATCTGGATTCCGTCGCCGGACAGGGCGTGAAACAGGACGCGCGACAGCGTGACGTCGCCGCCCGTGATGCGTACCCCGGAGGCCGCGCCGGCCGCCTCGTCGCCGAGGTCGGCGCCCTCGATCGTGAGTGACGTCGCGGTGCGGACGTAGACCTGGGACGTCGCCCAGCCCTCGATGCGCACGTCGCGCAGCGCGAGATGGTAGTCCGCGCGCGTGTCGCTCCAGAAGAAGCCGAAGGCGCACGGGCTTGCGTCGCCCAGGATGGCGAGGTCCGAAATCACGTAGGGGTCGCCGGCCGTGCCCGTGCCCTGGCTCGAGAGCGCGGCGGCCTCGGCCCGCGACTGGATCCGGATCGGCCCGGACGGCCTCAGCGCCCCGCGCGCGCCGGGCTCGACGCCCGGGGTGACCCCGGCCGCCCCGCCCGGCGGGAGGCCGGCCGAGATCCGGATGCGCTGGGGAGCGCCGGGATCCGGGTGGGCACCGCCGTCGGTCGCGTCGCCACTCGCGGCGGGCGGGGACGGGCGCGGACCCGCGCCTCCCGCCAGCACGGCGAAGGACGCCACGAGGCACAGGTGATGCCAGGGAATCGGGCGGGTCTGGGTCATCGGGAGTCTCGCTCGGCGGGGGGGAGTCGCCGGACACAGGGGTGTTGGTGAGACCAAGCCTAGCAGACGCCGAAAGCGATTCTCAAGGGGCCGCGCCGGATTCCGCGGTCGAAAACTCAGCGAGCTGCGAAGATCCCGTAGGAATGCGCAAGACTTGGCCGATCCCCGAGCGCGAAGACGGAGTGCCAGGCCGCTTCGTCCGCTCCGCGGGACGGCAGGAGCAGGACGTCGCCGGGCCGCAGGACGTGCAGCCGACCGTGCTCGGCCAGGGTCCGGGTCAGCCGGGGCGTGGAATCGAGCAGGCGCCGAAGGGCGTCGTCCTCGCGATCCAGTGCGGCGAGCGCTCGGCGTTCGGTCGCGAAGCTCCGGGCCAGCGGTCCCCGGGCGACCCGCCCCGCGAGGACGGCCAGCTCGCGTTTCGGCACGGCGAGCCACGCGGTGCGGCCCTCCATCTGGCCGTACGCCACTCCGAGCTGGTCGGGCTCGGCGTCGTGGTGGAAGCGCGCACCGCCTCCCGGAGCGTTCGCGAACACGATCCGTTCCGACAGACGGACCCGGCGGCCCGTGAGCTTGCGGAGGAGCGCATCCAGTGCGGGATTGCGTGCGAGACGCGCGCACTCGGGGAACACGGCCTCGGCGAGATCGTCGGCCGCGCGGGCTCGTTTCGGGTCGTGCTGCCAGTCGTCGTGGTACTCGGAGCCGAACGAGAAGCGGATCCGCAGCGACACGTCGCGGGGGTCGTGCGAGATCCAGGACGCCTTGGCCCACAGATCGCGCGCGTCGAACCGCGTTCCCTTTCGCCGATCCACGTGGACCTTCACGATCTCGCGCGGGTCCGACAGGTCCACCGAGGCGCCCGCGAGCTCCCACTCGGGTCGATCCGCGAGCCGGCGGGCGACGTCCGCCTCGAAGTCGGCGTCGTCCAGGAGGCGGGTGAAGAGCCGCGACGTACGGCGCACCGCGAGCTGCCAGTCGGCCGCCGGGCCGAGCGCCCCGGGGAGGTGGAGCGGCGCGGCCTCGGCCCAGGCGTCGCGCAGATCCACCTCCGTGGCCCGCCCTTTCGGCCGGTAGGTGCCGTGATTCACGCCGCGACGCCGCAACGTCACGCGACGCGGATCGGACTTGGAGACGGGCTCGTACACCTGGCGGATCGCGCGCATGGTCCGCTCCTCCTTCGTGGGCCGCGGTGACGGGACACTAGCATCCCGTCCCGGGAACGTCGCGGGCGCGCTATACTTCCGGTCTCGACGACCCCTCCGCGATCATCCGAGGTGATTCATGACCGGGCGACATCTCGCGCTCCTGGCGGCGCTTTGTCTGATGGCGGGGCCCGGAGCGGCCGAGGGGCCGGCGGCTTCGCGCCGGGCGAACGTGCTGTTGATCTCGCTGGATACGTTGCGTGCGGACCGACTCGGCGCGTGGGGCTACGACCGCGAGACCAGTCCGGCCCTGGATGCGTTCGCGAAGACGGCGGTCCGGTTCGACCGCGCCTACTCCGAGACCTGCTGGACGCTGCCGGCTCACCTGTCGCTGTTCACCGGTCTCCCGCCGTCGTCGCACGGCGTGCTCGACGCCGATCGCGCGCTACCGGAGTCCGTGCCGCTGCTCGCGGAGCTCTTGAAGTCCGACGGCTACCGCACGTTCGCGATCACCGACGGCGGTTACGTCGACTCGTTCTTCGGCTTCGGTCGCGGCTTCGATCGCTACGACGAGCGGGAAAAGGACCTGCGCTCGACCCTGTTCCTCGCGCGCAACTTCCTGAAGACGGTCAAGGACGACGAGCGGTTCTTCCTGTTCCTGCACACGTACGACATCCACTGTCCGTACGATCCCCCCGCGGACTACGCGGAGCGATTCCGCACCCGGCCGCCGGCCGATCGCCTCGACGTCGCGGGCAAGTGCGGCAATCCGGACTACAACGGGATGACGCTCACGCCCGGACAGATTCGCTTTCTCTCGGACCAGTACGATGCGGGGATCCGCGCGGCCGACGATCTCCTGGGCGAATTCTTCGCGCACCTCGAAGCGGACGAGTGGCTGAAGGACACGATCGTGATCGTGGTGTCGGACCATGGTGAGCAGTTCGGCGAACACGGCAAGATCGGCCACGGGGACAGCCTCTACCGCGAGGAGCTCCACGTACCGCTGCTCGTGCGAGCTCCCGGCGTGGCGCCGCGGGTTTCTTCCCACGCGGTCGGTCTCGTGGACGTGATGCCCACGGTGCTCGATCTCGTGGGCCTCGGGATCCCGGACGTGCAGGGGGAGAGCCTCGTGCCGGTCATGACGGGTCGTGTGGCCGACGATCCCGCACGCCCGCTGTTCTCGGAGCTCGATCGGGTGCGCCACCTGCGCAGTGTCGTGGAGTCGAGTGCGCACCTGATCGTCGATCGCGACGCGGGAACGATGGCGGTGTACCACTGGCGGACGGATCCCACCGAGCAGACGCCGTCGTCGGATCCCGGCCTCACGGCGCCGCTGCGGGCGAAACTGGACGAGCACGAGCGGACGCTCGTCCGTCCCGAGACGGTGCCGGCCGCTCCGCTCGATCCCGCGCAGGTCGAGCGACTCCGCGCGCTCGGCTACGTGGAGTAGCGGCGTCCCTCAGGTCCCGATCCGCCCGCCGTCCTCGCGCACCACGCAGATCACGGCCGGGCGCGGTGGATTCGTTCCGTCCGGCCAGGTGCTCTGGGGCTTCTCGAGCGAACCCTTCTCGCCCGGATGCTGCACGGCGAGGAAGAGCGCGTCACCCGCGGGCGTCAGTTCGGGGCCGCAACACTCGGCGCCGGCCGGAAGCGTGGCGAACCGTCGGAGGTGGCCGCGATCCTCGCCGCGCACGGGGATCGCGTACAGGCCGTCGTTGACGCCCACGGTTCCCGGCTGACCGTCCGTCGCGATCCACAGGCACCCGTCCGCGTCGAACAGCAGGTTGTCGGGGCACGAGATGGCCGGGCACTCTTCGGGATCCCATCCGGCGAAGTACGTTCCCGAGTCCGGTTGCGAGGGATCGCCGCACAGGATGAGGACGTCCCAGCGGAAGGACTCGGCCGCCGCGTCGTCTCCCGATTCCTCGAGCTCCAGGACGTGGCCGTCGCGATTCGGTCCGCGCGGGTTCGCGGCGTCCGTGTCGTCGGCGTCGCGCTTCGTGTTGTTCGTGAGCGCGACGTAGACGCGACCGTCGATCGGCGAGATCTCGATGTCTTCGGGGCGATCCATGCGCGTGGCGCCGAGCGCGTCCGCCGCGCTCCGGGTGCGCACGAGGACGTCGGCCTGATCGCGGAAGCCGTCGGCCGTCGTGAGTCCCTCGCGCCCGAACTCGAGCGGGAGCCAGCGGCCGGAACCGTCGGCGTCGAAGCGAGCCACGTACAGTGTCCCGTGATCGAGGAGATCACGGTTCGCGGCGCGGTCGTGCGGGTTCCACGAGTCGCGGCTCACGAACTTGTAGACGTACTCGAACCGCTCGTCGTCGCCGGAGTAGACGACCACGCGGCCGTCGCCCGCGAGCGTGACGCTCGCCGCCTCGTGCTTGAACCGACCGAGCGCGGTTCGCTTCCTGGGCATCGCGTTCGGTTCGAACGGATCCACTTCCACGACCCATCCGAACCGGAACGCTTCGTTCGGTTCGCGTCCGACATCGAAGCGCGGATGGGCGGACTCCCAGCCGTAATCCGACAAGCCCGGCTCGATGCCGTAGCGGGCGTGATCGACAGCGCGCGGATCATCGGCAGGCAGGGATTCCGCACCGCCGAAGTAGTTGTGGAAGTTCTCCTCGCACGTGAGCACCGTGTCCCACGGGGTCTTGCCGCCGGAGCAGTTGTAGAGCATGCCCGCCACCCGCCGCCCCGACGGGTCCCGGGAGGTGCGCAGCCACTCCGAACCGGCAGCCGGGCCGGACAGCAGGAGTTGGGTCTCGGCGGTGATCCGCCGATTCCACCGACCCGGCTCGGCGAGGCGGAAGCCGCCGTCCTCGCCGCGCTCGATCTCCACGATCGACATGCCGTGCGCCGCCATCTCCACGTCGATCTGCTCGCGGGAGGGACGGGCCTTTCCGAGACCGGGAAACATGTGCTCCGCGCTCGTGTACTCGTGGTTCACGGCGAGCAGGCCCCGCTCATCGGGCGCTTCGGAAAGCGGGAAGTACGCGACGAAGTCGTTGTTGTATCCGAACTGGCGGGACTGGGCGTTCGCAGTCTGGGCGTGGAAGTCCCACGGCGGAGCGCCGGGGAGGACGGGATCGCCCCACCGCGCGACGACGTTCCAGCGGTAGTGGGCCGGCACGCGGACGGCATCCTGCGAGCTCGCGGACACCGGTTCGAAGCGCAGCGACGTCGACGGCACGCGGATGTTCGGATCCGGCACACGCCGGCAACCGGCGGTGGGAAGGGCGAGGAACAGCGGAGCGGCGGCGACTGCGCGCAGCACGCGGCGGCGCTCGAAACGTCGGGCGAGCAGATCCGCGAACGTCTCCGCTCGGGCGACGTCCGGGGACGGTCTGGCGTTCGATTCGTGCGACATCGGAACCTCCCGGGGATCGGGCGGAGGATACAACGGCGGAGCACCCCCGGGGCCGTCACCACTCCGAGCGAGACTCGCAAACCGGGCGTTTCGGCGCTCCGATCGGCTGAGCACGACGTGAACCGGGGTGCTCAGTCCTTGAGCAGCCGGGTGCCGGACGACGACGGAGAAGGGCGAGGAGAGGGCTTGCCCGGGGGGTAAGGTTGGCGCGGACCTTGCTTGGGATCTGCCGCACGAACCCTGAAACACCGGAGGAGAGTCGAGATGCGCAACGGGGAGCGCGGCTTCACTCTGATCGAGCTCATGACGGTCGTGATCGTGGTGGGAGTTCTCGCCGCGATCGCGCTCGCGAACTACAAGAGCATGCAGGATCAGGCCCGGGTCGGGCAGGTCAAGTCGACGATGCACATCGTCCAGCTCGCGACCGAGGAGTTCGCGACGCGCAACAACGGGATCTATCCGTCCGGACCGGCGCAGCTCGCGGCCGAAGGCGCGATGACCCTGTCCGGTCTCCTTCCCGGCTCTGCCATGCCGGAGAACCCGTTCACGAACGCCGCCACCACGCTGGACTGGTCCAACGTGGCCGGCACCCTGCCGGCGACCGACCCCGCCGGGGGCATCTGCCTGAACGTCCCGCCGAACGCTTCGGGGACGTTCGATCGCTACGAGATCCTGGGCATGAACGGAGAGAACCTGCAGCTCGCGCTGGTGCTGAGCAACCACTAGGCGTTCCCGGGCACGGAAGAGAGAAGCCCCGGTCCGCACCCGCGGATCGGGGCTTCGTCTTGCCCCGAGCGTTGACCGGGGGGGCGCCGCTGCGGCAACCTGCGCCTCGAGGGCATGTCGCTCTCCCGACGCTTCGAGGTGTCCATGAGCTCCCGTTCCGTGGATCCGGCCGCGATCCGACCGCGCGCCGACGAGCATCTGCCGTACTACGGCCCGTACATCGAGCGCGTCCCCGACGGCTCCGTGATCGATCGCCTCCGTTCGCAGGGGGACTCGACGCGGGACCTCCTGCGGAGCGTTTCCGAGGAAGTCGCGAGCTCGCGCTACGCGCCCGGGAAGTGGAGTCTCAAGGAAGTGGTCGGCCACCTCATCGACGCCGAGCGCGTGTTCGCTCTGCGCGCGCTCGCGTTCGCGCGGGCCGAGCGGGCGCCGCTGTTCGGTTTCGAGCAGGACGAGTGGGTCGCTGCCGCGGGCTTCGATCGGCGCCCGATCGCGGATCTCCGTGAGGAGTTCGCGACGGTTCGCGCCGCCACGATCTCCCTGCTCCGCGGTCTCGACGACGAGCAGTGGGGCCGGCGGGGCGTGGCGAACGACGCCGAGTGCTCCGTGCGGGCGGCGGCGTGGATCATCGCGGGGCACGAAGTGCACCACGTGGGGGTGATCCGCGAGCGCTATCTCGGGCGCTGATCGCGGTCAGTCGAGGTCGCGAAGACCGCCCGGCGGGTTGGCGCGCCCGGCGCGAACGCGGTCGTTCCAGGTCTCGGGACGCTCGGGGCCGCGGCGCTCCTCCATCGTGATGCAGCCGTCCACCGGACAGACGAGCGCACACAGATTGCATCCGACGCACTCCGTCTCGTCGACCCACGGAACGCGATACGGCGCGTGAGCCGGGGCGGAGTGGGCGCGCGCCGCCGCTCGTGCGGCCGCCGGCGCGACGTGTCCGGCCCGGGCCTCCTCGCCCGGAAGATGAATGCACTGGTGGGCGCCGTCGTGGCAGGCGACCCAGCAGAGCTGGCACCCGATGCACCGGTCCTCGTGGATCTCCGCCACGATGCGGTAGTTCAGATCGAGGTCTCCCCAGTCGCGATACGCCGGAACGGCCGCGCCCGTGAGCTCGGATACGCGCACCAGACCGCGCGCGTCGAGGTAGTCGGACAGACCCGCGATCAGATCTTCCACGATCCGGAAGCCGTGGTGCATCACCGCGGTGCAGACCTGCACGGTGGACGCGCCGAGCGCGAGGAACTCCGCGGCGTCGCGCCAGGTGGCGATCCCCCCGATGCCGCTGATCGGGAGTCCCACACCGGCATCCCGCGCGAGGTCGGCCACCATGCGCAGCGCGATCGGTTTGACCGCCGGGCCGCAGTAGCCGCCGTGCGTCGAGGCGTCGCCGACGCGCGGGAAGGGGACGAGGCGGTCGAGGTCCACGCCGATCACGCTCTGGACCGTGTTGATCAGGGAGATCGCGTGCGCGCCGCCCTCGCGCGCCGCGCGGGCGGGCTCGCGGATGTCCGTGACGTTCGGCGTGAGTTTCGCGAGGATCGGCAGCGACGTGGACTCCGCCACCCAGGAGACGAGCTCGCGCAGCACGTTCGGTTCCTGACCGACGGCCGATCCCATGCCGCGTTCGCACATCCCGTGCGGGCAGCCGAAGTTCAGCTCCACGCCGTCGCAGCCGGTGTCCTCGCACCGGCGCAGGATGTCGTTCCACTCGGCGCGCGTGTCGAACATCAGGGACACCACCACGGCTCGATCCGGCCAGCGACGTTTCACGTCGGCGATCTCGCGCAGATTGTCCGCGAGCGGGCGATCCGTGATCAGCTCGATGTTGTTCAATCCGGCGAGACGAGAGCCGCCGAACTCCACCGCGGCGAGCCGACTCGACGTGTTCACGATCGGGTTTCCGAGCGTCTTCCAGACGGCGCCGCCCCAGCCGGCCGCGAACGCCCGCTCGATCTGCGCCCCGGTGTTCGTGGGCGGACCGGAGGCGAGCCAGAACGGGTTCGGGCTCTCGATGCCCGCGAAGCGCACGGAGAGATCGGCCATCAGGACTCCTCCCGCAGCATCGAGTCGATGGCGTCCGCTGCCGCCTGACCCTCGGCCACCGCGTTCACGACTTCCTTGCCCCCGTTGCGGGCGTCGCCTCCCGCGAAGACGCGCGGATTGCCGGTCCGGCCGGTGACCGGGTCCGCCACGATCCGACCGCGCCCGTCGAGCTCGACCCCCGGGAAACGTCGCACGAGCTCGGTCAGGCGGGCCTGCCCGATCGCGAGGATCACGAGGTCCATCGGGATCGTCGCGATCTCGCGTGACGTCGGCTTGCCGTCGCGGTCCGTGTGGACGAGTCGCACCGCGGAGGCAGAGCCGCCCCGGCGAAGCACCTCCGCCACCGCGGTCCGGTCCAGCACCACCGCGCCCTCCTGCTTGGCGGCCCACAGCTCGTGATCGTAGGCCTTCATCTCGTGCTCGGACCGCCGGTAGGCGAACTGCACCGAAGGGACACCGAGCCCACGCAGTGCACGGGCCGCGTCCACGGCCGTGTTGCCGCCGCCCACGATCAGCGCCCGCTCGACGTTCTCGAGGGAACCGCCTTCGCCGTTCTTCATCCGCTCGATCCACTCGACCGCGCCCACGACGCCGGGGCCGTCTTCGCCGGGGATGCCGAGTCGGGAGTCCGGGCCGAGACCCGGGCCGAGGAACACCGCCTCGTGGGTCGCGAGCAGCTCGTCGGCCGCGAGGTCCTCGCCGATCGTCACGCCGGTGCGGATCGTGACGCCGAGCGAGCGCACGAAATCGACTTCGCGGAGCGCGTCTTCCGTGCGGAACTTGTACGGCGCCACGCCGGTCGTGGCGAGGCCCCCGGGGAGGCTTCGCTTCTCGTACAGCACCGCCGAGTGGCCGTGGAGTGCGAGTCGGCCCGCGCATGCCAGCGAAGCGGGGCCGGCCCCGACCAGACCGACCGACTTGCCGCTCGCGGGAGCCTTCGGCAGCAGGCCCGGCGCCGCCCCCTCGTCCAGCGCGTAGCGCTGGAGGCGCCCGATCGCGATGGCCGGCCGATCCTCGCGCACCCAGACGCACGCACCCTCGCACAGGACCTCCACCGGGCACACGCGCGCGCACGTGGCGCCGAGCACGTTCGCCTCGAGGATCGTGCGGGCGGCGCCGCGAAGGTGACCGCTCGCGATGCGCTTGATGAACGTGGGCACGTCGATGCGGGTGGGACACGCGGTGATGCACGGCGCGTCGGCACAGTAGAGGCACCGCTCCGCCTCTCGTCGCGCGGCGCCCGGCGCGAGAGGCGGATTCTTCTCCTGGAAGCGCCGCTCGAGCCGGTCGGACGGCACGGCGTACGGACCGCTCAAGCTAGGCCTCCATCGCCTCGAACGATTCGCGGAAGATCGCGAGCGCCTCGTCGATCTGGTCCTCGCTCACGGTGAGCGGGGGGGAGATGCGGATCGCGTTGCCCGCGAGGCCGCCCTTGCCGATCAGGAGGCCGCGCTTCTTGGTCTCCTCGAACAGGCGCGCGGTGGCCGGGCCGTTCGGCGTCCGGTCGCCCGCCGTCTCGTCCTTCACGAGCTCGATCGCCTGCATGAGGCCGAGGCCGCGCACGTCGCCGATGGTTCGCGGATGGCGACGTTGCAGTTCCTCGAGTCCTGCCCGCAGCCGCGCACCCGTGCGCTCCACGCGGGCCGGCAGGTTCTCCTCTTCCATGATGCGCAGCGTCTCGTTCGCCGCCGCGCACGACACCGGATTGCCGCCGAAGGTCGAGATCGTGAGCTTCTGGAACGCGTCGGCGATCTCGGGAGTGGCGATGCAGGCGGCGAGCGGCATCCCGTTCGCGATTCCCTTGGCCATGGTCATGATGTCCGGCTCCACTCCCCAGTGTCCGATGCCGAACATGTGCTCGCCGGTGCGCCCGAAGCCGGTCTGGACCTCGTCGCAGATGAACACGCCGCCGTGGCGACGCACGATCTCCACCGCCTTCTCGAAGTACTCGAGCGGCGGCGTGACGAACCCGCCCACGCCGAGGATGGGCTCCGCGATGAACCCGGCGATCTTGCCGGTGGTCGTGGTGCGGATCAGCTCGTCGAGGTCGTCGGCGCAGCGCACGCCGCAGTCCGGGTACTTCAGGCCGAGCGGACACCGGTAGCAGTACGGCGCCAGCGCGTGCTTCACGCCCGCGACCTGACTCGGCACGGCGCGCCACGGCGCGTGTCCGGTGAGCGACTGGGCGAGCGTGCCGCGACCGGAGTAGCCGTGCCGGAGCGCGATGATCTCCAGCGCGCCGGTGTAGACCTGCGCGAGGACGACCGCGGTGTCGTCGGCCTCGGTGCCCGAGGCGTTGAAGATCGTCTTCTGCAGGCGGCCGGGAGTCAGTCGCGCGAGCCGCTCCGCGAGTTCCACCACGGGCACGACCGGGTAGAGGCTCGAGACGTGTCCGAGTCGGTCCACCTGTGCCTTGATCGCCGCGGTCACCCGCTCGTCGCAGTGCCCGATCGAAACCGTGAGGATGCCGCCGAAGAAGTCCAGGTACTCGCGCCCGTCCACGTCGCGGACGTGCATGCCCTTCGCGGAGTCGATCACGAGCGGCTCCGCGTAGTAGTTCGCCACGGCGGGTTGGAGATACTCACGATGCTTCCGCCGCGTCTCGGCGGCGACGTCCTGTCCGGTCTCGGGGTTCATGCGACCCTCCTCGCGAGGAAACGTCCTCGGCCCCGCTCGGCGCGGAGGTCTCCCTCCCGGTAGGCGATCCGGCCGCCCGCGATGACCACGGTGGGAACGCCCTTCACCTCGAAGCCTTCGTAGATGCTGCGGTCGTTGCGGTGGAAATGAGTCTTCGCCGAGATCGTGCGCGTGCCTTCGGGATCCCACACCACGACGTCGGCGTCGGCGCCGGGCAGGAGCGAGCCCTTGCGCGGGTACAGGTCGAAGATCTTGGCCGGGCGGGTGGAGACGAGGTCGACGAACCGCTGCGCGTCGAAGCGGCCGCCGCCGACGCCGTGATGCCAGAGCAGCGACAGGCGATCCTGGATGCCGCCCGCGCCGTTCGGAATGATCCGGAAATCCCGCTCCCCGTTCTTCTTCTGCTCGTGCGAGAACGTGATGTGGTCCGTGCCCACCGACTGCAGGATACCGGCGGTCAAAGCATTCCAGAGCACCTCCTGGTGGCCACGGGGACGAATGGGCGGCGACATCACGTAGCTCGCGCCTTCGAAGTCCGGGCGGTCGTACACGGAGTCGTCCAGCAGGAGGTACTGCGGGCACGTCTCGCCCCAGCAGACCTGACCGCGTTCGCGCGCCTCGGCGAGCGCCTGGACGGACTCGCGGCAGGTCATGTGCACGATGTAGGCGCGCGCGCCGGTCTGCGCGGCGATCATGAGTGCGCGGTGCGTGGCCTCGCCCTCCACCGGGGAAGGGCGGGAGAGCGCGTGGTACTTCGGCGCGATGCGGCCCGCCTCGAAGAACCGGTTCTGCAGTTCCACGACCATGTCGCCGTGCTCGGCATGCACGGTGACCACGGCGCCGTACTTCGCCGCGGCCGCCATGGCGCGGATCAGCTCCGGATCCTCCACGCCGATCGCGCCCCGGTAGGCCATGAATACCTTGATCGACGTGATGCCTTCCTCCCGCACGCAGCGACGGAGCCACTCCTCGCTCTCGTCCCGCCAGGAGGTCACGGCCATGTGGTACGTGTAGTCGCAGGTGGCGACCTTCGACTTCTCGCGCCAGGCGCGCAGGGTGTCCATCGCGTCGTCCTGCCGGCCGGGGATCACGAAGTCGATGAACGTCGTGGTTCCGCCGGCGAGGCCGGCGGCCCCGCCCGTCTCGTAGTCGTCGAGCGACACGGTGCCCATGAACGGCAGCGCCATGTGGACATGCGGGTCCACGCCGCCGGGGAAGACGAGCTGGTCGGAGGCGTCGACGATCTCGTGACCCGTGGGGTCGAGTCCTTGTCCGACGGCTGCGATCTGCCCGCCGTCGCAGAGGACGTCGCCGCGCACGGTGTCCAGCGCGGTGACGAGCGTGCCGTTGCGGATCAGGATACTCATTCGATCTTCCTTGCGCGTCAGGGAAGCAGGGACGTGAGGTCTCCGTAGGTCTCCGGGCGGCGGTCCCGGTAGAACGCCCAGATGCGCCGGACCTCCTCGATCACCTCGAGATTCATGTCGGCCGTCACGAGCTCGTCGCCGTCCTCGGATCCTTCCGCCAGGAACTGCCCGCGCGGATCGACGAAGTAGCTCGTGCCGTAGAACTTCCCGATGTTCCAGGGCGCCTCGGTTCCCACGCGGTTCAGACAGCCCATGAAGTAGCCGTTCGCCACCGCGTGCGCCGGTTGTTCGAGCTTCCAAAGGTACTGCGAAAGTCCGGCGACGGTAGCCGACGGGTTGAACACGATCTCCGCGCCGTTCAGGCCGAGCAGGCGTGCGCCTTCGGGGAAGTGCCGGTCGTAGCAGATGTAGATCCCGACCCGTGCGTACGCGGTCTCGAACACCGGGTAGCCGAGGTTGCCCGGCTTGAAGAAGAACTTCTCCCAGAAGCCTGCCGTGTGCGGGATGTGGTTCTTGCGGTACTTGCCGAGGTAGCGACCATCGGCGTCGATGATCGCGGCGGTGTTGTAGTACACGCCGGCCTGCTCGCGCTCGTACACCGGCACGATCATCACCATCGAGTGCTTGGAAGCGATCGGGCACAGCGCCTCGACCGTGGGGCCCGGCACGGGCTCGGCGACGTCGCACCAGCGCGCATCCTGGCTCGGACAGAAGTACGGTCCCGAGAAGATCTCCTGCAGGCAGAGGATCTGAACGCCCCGGTTCCCGGCGTCCTCGATCATCGGCAGATGCTTCTTGAAGGCGGCTTCCTTGACGGTCCGGACGGGCGCGTCCGCGTCGTTGACCGGGTTCGCGCACTGGATCAGTCCGCCCTTGACGATGCGACTCACGTCGATTCCTCCGGACTCAGGTCCAACGGGAGATGACGATCTTCTTGTCCGTGTAGAAGTCGAAGGCCTCGCGCCCGTGGGCCTTGAGATCCCCGAAGAACGAGCCCTTCGCACCGCCGAATCCGAAGAACGACATCGGCGCCGCGACGCCCAGATTGACGGCCGTCATGCTCGCTTCCACCCGGTACTTGAAATCGCGCGCGTGCTTCCCGTTCGTGGTGAAGATGGAGCTCGCGTTCGCGAGCGGATGGCGACGGATGATCTCGAGTGCCTGGTCGAGTGTGTCCGCGCGGGTGATGCAGAGCACGGGCCCGAAGATCTCCTCCCGAGCGATCTCCAGCTCGGGATCGACGTCGTCGAACAGGGTCGGGCCGAGGAAGTAGCCGCGCTCGCGGCGCCGCTCGCGACCGTCCACCACGAGCTTCGCGCCCGCGCGGACGCCCCGCTCGATGTACCCGAGCACCTTCTCCCGGTGCACGTCCGAGATCAGCGGCCCCATCTCGGTGTCCGTCCGGTCGCCCGGCCCCACGACGAGCGCGCGGGCGCGTTCGGCGAGGCCGTCGCGCAGCGCGCCGTGCGCGTCACCGACCGCGATCACCACGCTCCCGGCCAGGCAACGTTCCCCCGCGCAACCGTACGCGGATTCGGTGATCGCCCGCAGCGCGTTGTCGAGGTCCGCGTCCGGCATCACCACGAGGAAGTTCTTCGCGCCGCCCAGCGCCTGGACGCGCTTGCCGTTCGCGGCCGCGCGCGAGTACACGTGCCTCGCCACCGGGCTCGACCCCACGAAGGACACTCCCTTCACCTCCGGGTGGTCCAGAATCGCGTCCACCGCGGCCCGGCCGCCGTTCACGAGGTTCAGCACGCCGCGCGGGAAGCCGACTTCGTGGATCCGCTGGAAGATGAACCGTTGCGACAGCGGCACCTGTTCGGAGGGCTTGAGCACGAACGTGTTTCCGCACGCGACCGCGAACGGGTAGAACCACAACGGCACCATGGCGGGGAAGTTGAACGGCGCGATCCCCGCGAACACTCCGATCGGCTGGCGGATCGACTCGCAGTCGATGCCCGTGGCGACGTCCTCGATCGCCTGGCCGAGCAGCAGGGAGGGAGCGCCGGCCGCGACCTCGAGACACTCGATGCCGCGGCGGACGCTTCCGCGCGACTCGTTCAGCGTCTTCCCGTTCTCGAGGGTGACGATCGCCGCGAGCTCCTCGAAGTCGCGCTCCAGCGCGTACTTGAGGTCGAACAGGTGGCGGGCTCGCTGCACCGGCGGTACTCCGCGCCAGGCCGGGTAGGCCACGGCGGCCGCCCGGACCGCCCGGTCGATCTCGGGCGGGCCACCGAGCGGCGTCTCCGCGAGCACGTCGCCGGTCGCCGGATTGCGGACGGGGTGGACCGGCTCGGCCGGGTTCTCGACCCAGGCGCCGTCGACGTAGTCGGAAAGCCGCGGGGGGCCGCCGGAGGCGGTCATGGCACTCTCCAGGGTCGGGGAGAGGCCACTCTAGCGAAGGCGAGCGGGGACGGGCAAGACGAGTTCCGCGGGGGGGGGCCGCGGGGCGGGACACCGGGCGACCCGCGGGAGCGGATCGCCCGGCTCGTCGGATCAGCAGTTGCTGGTGTCCGGACACGCCTGACAGTTGCTCTGGAGGTCCGTGTTGCAGTTGCCGGAGCACTTGTCGGTCACGCCGCCGACCACGTCGTTGACGTCCGCGTTCGTCAGCTCGCGCACCGTGTTCTTCTCGAGAGAGAGCTTCTTCATTTTCATGTCTCCGGATCATTCGTTCCGCCCACCGCGACAGCTTCACCGCACGATGCGGCGCGGTCCGGTGGTCGACCTCACTCTAGGAACGGACGAGACCAAATGCAATAAAGACAGAAACAACATCAGTGTTCGTATGCAAACACGGTAGCCGTTCTCGTTCGGAGGCGCCCCGCCTCGAGGGGCCCCGCGGGGAGGACACGATGCGGTCCCGTCGTTCGTGCACGGGCTCCGGGTGTGCGGTGACGGCGGCGGGTCGGAGCGGCGCGTGCGATCCCGAACGGAAGGCGGAATCCATCGTCGCCCAATCTTTTACCTCTTGGCGGGCTCGGGTCCGTTCTGGTACTCACGAGGGATGGACCCGCTGCCGGAAGGCGCCCCGAGCCTCGACCAAGAGATCTCCCGTTTCGCCGCCCTCCAGGCCAAGCTCCGGGGGGTCTGGGAGGGGATCAACTCGTCGCCCGCCTGGACGCACACCTCCGTGGTGGTGCCCTCCCTGAGCTTCGACCAGGAGGAGCTCACCAAGATCCAGGGGGTGGCGTTCTACGAGGAGCGGCTGCTCTTCACCCTGATGCGTCTCCGGCATCCGGGCGCCCACGTCATCTACGTGACGGCGCAGCCGATCCACCCCGACATCATCGACTACTACCTGCACCTGCTGGTCGGCGTCCCCGCGAGTCACGCGCGTCGACGCCTCGCGCTGTTCTGCGTGTACGACGCGAGCCACAAGCCGCTCTCGCAGAAGATCCTGGAGCGGCCGCGTCTCGTACGTCGCATGCGCGAGTGGCTCGGTGATTCGTCCCGCGCATACCTCACGTGCTTCAACTCGAGCGTCTGGGAACGTCGGCTCGCGATCGCGCTCGGCATTCCACTGAACGGCCTGGACCCGGAACTCCTCGCCTTCGGCACCAAGACCGGGAGCCGACGTCTGTTCCGGGAGTGCGGCGTGCCGCTGCCGGAGGGCATCGAGGCGGTGTACACGCGCCAGGAGATCGTGGCGGCGCTCGACGAGCTCGCGTCCCGGCGTCCCGGGATCGCGAAGGCGGTGCTCAAGCTCGACGCGAGTTTCTCGGGCGAAGGGAACGCGATGTATCGCTACCCCGAGAACCTCGCGGCCACGGGCCCGGAGCGCGCCGAAGCACTCGACGCGGCGCTCGAGCATCTCGACTGGTCGGCCGAGGCCGAGAGCCCGCAACGCTACTTCCGCAAGTTCTCGGAGATGGGCGGCATCGTGGAGGAGTTCCTGGAGGCGGCGGAGGTGCGCTCGCCGAGCGCGCAGGCGCGTGTGCTGCCCACCGGCGACTGCGAGATCATCTCCACGCACGAGCAGCTCCTCGGCGGGAAGACGGGCCAGGCCTATCTCGGCTGTCGCTTCCCCGCCGACGAGGACTATCGCCTCCGGCTGCAGGAGCACGCGCTGAGCGTGGGGCGCGCGCTCGCGGAACGGGGAGTGGTGAGCCGGTTCGCGGTCGACTTCCTCGCCACGCGTGCGAGCGCGGATGCCCCCTGGGATCTCCACGCGATCGAGATCAACCTGCGCATGGGCGGCACGACGCATCCGTTCATGGCGCTGCGCTTCCTCACCGGCGGGGGGCTCGAGGAAGGCACGGGGACCTTCCTGTCGCCGCGCGGCCAGGAGAAGCACTACCTCGCCACCGACGGCCTCACCTCACCGGCGTACCGCGGCCTGCTGCCCGAGGATCTGATGGAGATCCTCTCGTCGCACGGGCTGCACTTCCGTCCCTCCACGGAGACGGGCGTGCTGTTCCACATGATCGGGGCGCTTTCGCAGTACGGCCGGATCGGCGTCACGAGCTTCGGGAACTCGGCGGAGGAAGCGCGCGAGCTCTACGACTGGGCGGTCGAGGTCCTGGATCGCGAGACGGGGGCCACGCGGGGCGGCCACATGGAGCGCATCTTCGACCAGGTGCTGCCGACGATGGAGTAGTCGCGTTCGCCGGAGGGGAACCGCGAGAGCGTCCGCGAAGGCGACGAGCGATCAGGCCTCGGCCAGGAACTGCTCCCAGCGCTCGGCGGCGAGCTTCTCGATTCCCTTGCGTGCCGCATACTTTCGCGACGCCGCCTCCGCCTCGGAACCGTGGATCACCTTGACGAGCGCCGGCTCGTAGATCCAGGCCTTCTCGAGGTTCGAGTCCGGATCCGTGGGAAGCAGATAGAAGCCGTCGTTCTCCGCGGGCAGCGGACCCGCCCACCCGGCGAGCTTCTCGCCGTCGAAGAACTCGACCCAGGTCTTCTCGCCGAAGGACTCCTCGCGCACGAACTCCTTGCGCTCCTCGTGCCGCGGGTCGCCCGCCAGCGTCTTCACGAAGAACAGCGCCTTGAGCTCGCGGATCGCGATCGGGGTGGGATCGGTCCGCCCGTCCTCCAGCACATGGAATACGGCGCGATCCGGTCGGAAGTCCGCGGTGTGTCCCTTCACGAGGTGTCCGTCCCGGTAGCGGGCGGCGACCAGTCGACCCTTGGCTTGCATCTCGATCCTCCGTTGAGCTTTCCGGAGAATCGGCGCAACACTGACCGATCTTGAGCGAAACGGGGCAGTTCGCAGGACGCGTCAGGCGCTCGCCGGGCTTCCCCGACCGGCGGCCCCGAAGCCCTCGAGGCGGCGGTCCGCCTCCCGCCAGCCCACCTCGATGGCCTCCTCGAGGCGGTCGTAGTCCTCGAGCTTCAGGTGCGGATCGAGCGGAGGGCGGATCAGGAGGTCGGGCGGGGTGATCGCGAGTCGCGTCTCCGTGATCAGCGCCTGCGGGATCTCGTACGCCTTCACGAAGAGCTCCACGAGCAGGGGACGCCGCCCCTGCGCGATCGGCTGGATCAATCGCTCCCACACGCCCGCGTCCTCGCGCAGGTCGAGCGCGCGATTCCGCGGCGGCGAGACGTCGACGGCGACGATCGGCAGCAGCGTTCGCGACCGCGCGACGTCGACCGGCACGTTGTTCAGCAGGCCGCCGTCGATGAGGACCCGTCCGTCCCGATGGACGGGGGCGAGGATTCCCGGCACGGCCGACGTCGCTTGCAGTGCCTCCAGCAGGTCACCCTCGGAGAGCACCACGGCGCACCCGCGGTCCACGTCGACGGCCGTGACCGCGAGCGGGAGCTCCAGGTCCTCGAATCGCTTCGGCAGGTGCTTGCCGAGCTCGGAGACGATGCCCCGGCCGCCCATGAGCGCGCCGCCGCGCGCCCGGTCGAGCAGCCGGTGCAGTTTCGCCTCCCGGAACGCCTTCGTGATCCGGTCCGGCGAGTGTCCGGCCGCCACGAACGCGCCCACGATCCCGCCCATGGAGCAACCGGCGATCGTGACCGCGCGAACGCCCCGCTCGGCCAGCGCCCGCAGCACCCCGAGGTGTGCGAAGCCGCGCGAACCGCCGCCGCCGAGGACGAGTCCGATCTCCACGCTTCCCTCCCCGGACGAAGTCGCCCGCTCCGGCGCGTCAGGCCGGAGCGAGGCCCGGATCCGTCGCGTCCCAGTCGTTCTCGCGGCGCCCGGACTCCTCCAGGCTCTGCCGCGTGTACAGTTCGAAGTACCGGCCGCGCCGCGCGAGCAGCTCCTGGTGCGTGCCGTCTTCCACGATCCGGCCACCGTCGATCAGGAGGATGCGATCGGCGCGACGAATCGTCGAGAGCCGATGCGCGATGACGAAGCTCGTGCGCCCCGCGAGCACGCGCGCGAGCCCGCGCTGGATCCGCTGCTCGGTCTCGGTGTCGATCGACGACGTGGCCTCGTCCATCACCAGGATCTGCGGATCGGCCAGGACCGCCCGCGCGAACGAGATCAGCTGCTTCTGTCCGGTGGACAGACGGCTACCGCCCTCGCCGACCTGGGTCGCGTACCCGTCCGGCAGCGCCACGACGAAGTCGTGCGCGTCCACCGTTCGGGCTGCCGCCTCGATCTCCTCGATGGAGGCGTCCAGGCGTCCGTACCGGATGTTCTCGAGAATCGTTCCCGAGAACAGGTGCGGCTGCTGGAGCACCACGCCGAGCTGCGACTGCAGCCAGCCGAGACTCCGCTCGCGAAGATCCACTCCGTCCGCGCGGACCGCGCCCCTCGTCGGTTCGTAGAACCGGCAGAGCAGCGAGATGATCGTCGTCTTGCCGCCCCCCGTGGGGCCGACGAGGGCGATCGTCTGTCCCTTCCGGACCTCCAGATCGAAGTCGGTGAGCACGGTCTCCCCGTCCTGGTAGCGGAACTCGACGTTCTCGAACGTGAGACTCGAGATGCGATCCGGCAGGCCGTCCGCGGCGAGCTCCGGATCGGCCGTGCCGCTCGCGGCGTGCGCCGCGATCCGGGCGCGCACCTCGGGCGAGTCCCGGATCTCCGGCACCGCGTCCACGAGCCCCATCACGCGCTCGGCCGACGCCTGCGCCATCTGCATCTCCGCGAACCAGTGCGCCATCTCCTGGATCGGATCGAAGAACTGGCGCGCGTACGACAGGAACGCGATCAGCGTTCCGACCGTGATCGTGCCGACGGCCACCGCGTGACCACCGGCGGCGAGCGCGGCCGCCGCGGCCACGCTTCCGATCGAGATCACGAGCGGCAGATACAGCGCCGACAGCAGCGCATTCCGCACCGATGCCGAGAACATCTCGTCCGTGAGGACACGGAACTCGCCGAGGTTCTCGCGCTCCCGCGCGAATACCTTCGTGGTCCGCACCCCCATGATGGACTCGTTGAATGCGGCCGTGATCCGCGAGTTCGTCTTCCGCACGATGCGCGCCGTCCCGAGGATCCGGGTCTGGAACATCGCGCTCACCACCGCGAGTACCGGCACCACGGCGAGCACGAGCAGCGCGAGCCGCCAGTCCAGCAGCAGCATCGCCACCGACACTCCCGTCATCAGGGTGGTGCCCCAGAACAGATCGAGGACGCCCCAGGCGAGGATGTTCGAGAGCCGCTCGCAGTCCGACGTCATGCGCGCCATGAGCCAGCCCACCGGACGCTGATCGAAGAACGAGAACGAGAGACGCTGGAGGTTCTCGAAGCCGGCCTCGCGGATGTCGTGGCTCACGTGCGTGCGGATCCGTCCCGCGTGCACGATGAACCGCATCACGCACAGCGCAAGCATCGTGGCCAGGGCGACGTACGCGAGCACGTAGGGCAGGGGACGGATCGCCGAGCCCAGGCGCACGACGTCGTCCACGACCCGGCGCGTGAGCAACGGCAGGGTCGCGTCCACGGAAGCGGTGCCGATCGCGAACGTGATCAGCCAGCGGACGTCCTTCCGGTACGGACGCGTGAACGCGAAGAGTCGCTTCCAGATCGCGAAGTCGAAACGCGACCGGTACTCTTCCTCGTGGGGCACGGCCGCGGTCATGCTCGACCTCCCGTCGCGTCGCGAACGTCGGACGCGATCTCGTCCTCCAGCTCGCTCTGGATCTCCCACAGGCGCCGGTACGGTCCTTCCGTTGCGGCGAGCTCCGTGTGGGTTCCCTGCTGCACCACCCGGCCGTGGTCCAGGACCACGATCCGGTCCGCGTGCCGCACCGAGGACAGCCGGTGCGATACCACGATCGTGGTCTGCCGGCCGCGTCGCGACTCGAGCGCGCGCAGGATTCGCGATTCCGTCACCGTGTCCACGGCCGACAGCGCATCGTCGAGCACGAGCAGCGGCGGGTCCTTGAGGATCGCGCGCGCGATCGCCACGCGCTGCCGCTGGCCGCCGGAGAGCGTCACGCCGCGCTCGCCGAGCAGCGTCTCGTAACCGCGCTCGAAGTCCATGATCGCGCCGTGCACGTCGGCGGCCGACGTGGCCTCCACGACCTCCTCCAGCGTCGCCTCCTTGCGGCCGAGACGCACGTTCGCGCCGATCGTGCGCGAATAGAGGAAAGGCTCCTGCAGCACCACGCCGATCTGCGAGCGGAGCGGTCCGCGCGGCCACTCGAGCAGGTCGATGCCGTCGACGTGGATCATCCCCGCCGGCACGTCGTAGAGGCGCAGCAGCAGGTGGATGAGCGTGGACTTCCCGCAACCGGGCGGCCCCACGAACGCGACGGTCTCGCCGGGCTCCACCCGGAAGGTCACACCGCGCAGCGCCGGCTCGGCGTCCGCGTGGGCGAACGTCACGCCCCGGAACTCGATCGCGCCGCGCAGGGCCGGCAGGTCCCGCAGATCGCGCACGGCGTCCTTCGCGTCCTCCTCGGGAACGTCGAGGATCTCGCCGATGCGCTTCAGCGCCACGAGCGCCTTGCCGGTGTCCGTGAGCACGCGCCCGAGGTGCCGTACCGGCCACAGGACCATGCCGGTGTAGGCCAGGAACGCGAACAGCGTTCCCACGGTGATCGCGCCGGACAGCACGCGCGAGGCGCCCACCCCGAGCACGAGGCCGACCTGGGTCAGGCACACGAAGTCGGACGAGCCCCAGTAGTAGGCCAGCAGCCGGATCAGGCGGTAGTTGCGGTCGCGGAACTCGGCGTTGCGGGCCGCGAACTTCTCGACCTCGAACTCCTGCCGCGCGAACGCCCGCACCACGCGGATGCCCGTGAGGTTCTCCTGCAGCACGGACGTCATCTCTCCTTCGGCCTCGTCCGTGAGCAGGAACAGGCGCTGGATCCTCCGGAAGAAGAACAGCGCGAATCCCACGATCAACGGGAAGAGCGACACGGCCACGAGAGCGAGCGGCGCGTCCAGCGCGACGAGAATCGGCAGCACGGTCAGGAACAGCAGGACCGTCCGCCCGATCTCCACGATCTGGCCGGCCAGGAACACGCGGAACGTCTCCACGTCGGACGACGCGCGCTGCACGAGGTCGCCGGTCTCCGCGCGGTCGTGATACGCGCACGGCAGCCGGTCCAGGTGCGCCGCGATGCGATTCCGGAGCCGCCGCACGATCGCCTCGGACGCGGTCGCCGCGTACCGTCCGCGCAGGTACAGGAACACGCCGCCGGCCGCGGTGGAGAGCACCATGAGCAGCGCGGCCACGGCGAGCAGGCGGACGGACGAGTCCGTCCCCGCGATGGCCATCAGCACGCGCCCGGCCGGCGTGTCGGACACGCCGCCGCCGGCGAGCGCGCCGTCGATCGCCGCGCGCGAGATCAGCGGGGGCGCGAACAGGAACACGTTCGAGACCGCCATCGCGAGAATGGCGGCCGAGTAGCGCAGGCGGTGGCCGCGCATCAGCTCGAACAGGATCTGGTGTGGCTTGCGGCTCATCGCCGTCCTCCGTCGTCCTCGCCAGGAACCGGAAAAAAAAGAACCCGCCTTCCAGGGGGCGGGCTTTCCGGTACGAGGACCTACGGAAAAGCCCGCTCGACTGGCGAGCGGGCTTCCGGGCCGAATTCGGCTTTCACGGCAGGCGCCCGCTCAAGGGGAGACGTCGACTCCCCATCCACTCGGGATGTTGTTCGTGAGCTGGCGGATCATCGGGCACCTCTGCGTGAGAGACGAACTGACTGGAGGAGAGTAGGCCATTCCGGGGACGGGCGCAAGCGGGGATGTGGAGAAAGTTGGAGAGCAACCTGACGGCGGGTAGCACGTCCCTACCGCGGCTCCGGCTCCCGCCGCTTCTTCTTCCCGCGCTCCGTCGTGAGGGGACCCTCCGAGATCACCACGCGGGCCGGGACCTTGGGGCCGGCGAGGCGGGCGCGGCAGTGGGCGCGGACTGCCTTGCGGAGCTCGCGCTCGTCCAGGGGCTCGGCGAGCTGGACGTGCGCCTCCACGATCTGGCCGGTCAGCGGATTCGGCGCGCCGCGCACGGCGGCGTCCACGATGATCGGCATCTCCAGCAGCACCTCCTCGACCTCGCGCGGCATGACCTTCTCGCCGCCCACGTTGATGAGGTCCGAGCGCCGGCCGAGGATGCGGAGCCACGAGCCGTCCTGCTCCACGACGTCGCCGGTGTTCCACCAGCCCTCTTCGTCGAACGGGTTCGGCGCGTTCAGGTAGCCGAGCATCGCGGTCTCCGAGCGGAGCCACAGCGTGCCGTCCACGATGCGGTGCTCGATGCCGTCGAAGTCGATCCACAGACCCTCGGCGTCGCGCGTGCGGGAGCGGGGACTCCCGAGCTCCGACGTGCCGAACTTCTGCAGCAGCTTCACGTGCGGCAGCACCTCGCGCACGCGCTCCGACGTGGACGCGGGCATCGCCTCCGAGCCCCACGCGACGATCTCGAGCGACGAGAGATCGTGGTGATCGGGAGCGTCGCTCAGGCAGAACAGCTTGAGGAACGTGGGCGACGTCGGCAGGACCTCCACCCGCGCCGACGCCACCAGCCGCGCGATCGCGTGCGGATCGCGGGTCTCCGGCAGCACGAGAACGCCGCCGTGCGCGAGCGTGTAGAGGATCGTGTCCACGCCCGCGATGTGATCGAACATCAGGAACGCGAGCGTGCGCTTGGGCTTGCCGGCGCGATCGTACTTCGCGAGGAAGCGCTCGATGTCGTGCAGCACCGCCTTCGGTCGCCCCTCGGAGCCCGAGGAGTACACCACGAACCCGGCGCCACCCCGCGCGCGGAGATCCGCGAGCAGGGGATGCGGCTCGCCCTCCGGCTCGGGGCGTCGCTCGTGCGTCCAGTGCCCCGGCGATCCCTCGCGGCACAGGCACGACGCGTGCGCGTCGGCCAGTGCCGGTCGCGGATCGGGGTCGCGCGGCGAGACCAGCGCGGCCACGCCCCCCGTCGACATCACGGCGAGGTACAGCGCGAGCGCGTCCGGCGTGCCGTCCGCCGCGATCCCCACGACCTTGCCCGGCTCGTAGCCGCAGGTGGCGAGCTTGTCGATCCACGCGACCCGCCGCCGGTCCAGTTCCGCGCCCGAGATCGACTCACCCCGGAACACCACGCACTCTTCCGCGCCGCGCTCACGCAGCGAGCCGAGGAGTCGTTCGAGGCGTTCCCGGCGGGTCGTCACGGTCAGGAGATCCCTCCGAGGTACACGGTCTGCCCGGTGACGAAGTCGCTCTCGTCGCGCAGGAAGAAGTCCACCACGTTCGCGACGTCGCGGCTCTCGCCGAGTCGCTTCACCGCCTGCGATCCGATGAGCGCCTCGATCTTCTCGGGCGGCACGCTGCGGATCAGGTCCGTGGCGATCGGCGTGGGGCCGACGGCATTCACGGTGACGTGGAACGGCGCGAACTCGCGCGCGAGCACCTCGGTGAGCGATTCGATCGCCGCCTTCGACGCCGCGTACGCCGCCTCGCCCTCGAGCTTCAGCGGCGTGGCGACCGTCGCGCAGTTCACGAGACGACCCTTCTTGGCGCGCATCATCACCTTCGCCGCCTCGCGGCAGAACATGAACGTGCCGAAGACGTTCGTCTCGAAGACCTTCCGCACCGTGGAGAGCGGGGTGAGCACCGCGTGGTTCATGGAAGCGATGCCGGCGTTGTTCACCACGGCGTCCAGACGGCCGAATTCCTTCGCCGTGTCGCGTACCATCTTCACGACCTCGGGCTCGTCCGCCACGTCGACGCACCAGTGCCGGTAGCGCTCGTGCTTCAGGTCCGACTCGCCGCGGCTGCAGCCCACCACGGTCCACCCGCGATCGAGGTAGTGGTGGCTCAGGTCCAGGCCGATGCCCTTGCGCGTGCCGGTGATGATCATCACGCGGCCCTTGCCGCTCATGTCGCTCACGTCAAGCTCCCGCGCCGCAACGGGTCACGATGAAGTCGGTCAGCGAGCCCACCGTGCGGTACGGGCTGTTCCGCTCCGACATCGCCTTCTCGTCGGCGAGCACCACCGCGTGCCCGACCTCGTCGCTCACGCGTCCCTCGAGATCCACGATCAGTGACACGAGCGAGAGCGAGTCGAGCCCCTCCTCGCCGCCGTGCAGGGTCGTCGCCTCGTTCGGCGATTCGAGCTCGGGGTAGTTCAGTTCTTCGTTGAGATCGTGCACCGCGGATCGCACGATCTCGAGGATTCGCTCTCTCATGAGCGGTCTGTCGCCTCCTCGGGGTTGGCCGGGGTGCCGCGACGGAGAATGACCTTCGCCGGGGTGCCCTGGATGATGACGTTCGGCGGATAGCGCCGGTTCACGAGACTGTTCGCCACGACGATCGTGTTATCGCCGATCGAGGCGCCGTCCGCCACCACGGTGCCGGCGCCGAGCCACACGTTGTTGCCGATCCTCACGCCCTTCGACGAGACCCCCTGGTCCTCGAACGGCACCGTGAGGTCGCCGTGCACGTAGTGGCTCGCGAGCACGGTGACGTTCGGGCCGAACAGGACGTGGTCGCCGATGTGCAGACCCTTCTCTCCGGACGACACGAAGCACCCGGTGGCGAAGCCGGTGTGCGCTCCGATCACGAGCGGCCCGTCCGTCGCCTTGATCTTCGTGAACGAGCTCACCGTGCAGCCCGGCCCGAACTTCAGGTTCGGGGAGAGCTCGACCTCGGCGCGGAAGCTGATCTTCGCGCCGTCGCGGACGTAGTACCACACGGCGACGAGGGGTGCGGGGACCAGGAAGCGCCGGACGATGAGGCCGATCCGGCCCGGGGCCTTGGCCGGAACGTCGGCCGTGGCCTCCGCGCGGTTCGGGTCGCGCAGGAACAGGATCGCGCCCGGAAACGTCGCGAGCAATCCCATGGAGTGCGCCACGAGCGCGATGGCCACGGTGTCGCTGGCGGAGACGCCGATCAGACCGTACGTCACGAGCCGCAGCGCCTCGCCCACGCCCCAGCCGTCCAGCACCATCGAGCCCCGCTGCAGGAAGAGGGCCACCGCGGCAATCGCGAGGAACGACATCGGCTCGACCGGCACGTGCAGCGCGCTGGCCGCGCCGAGCAGGAGCGCGAGCGGGAAGATGTTCTCGAACAGCGCGAACAGCAGGTTCACGAACAGGAGCCGGGCGTGGCCGTCGTAGGCGGAGATCGCGTCGGCGAGCTTGCGCGCCGGTCGGCCGGCCTTCACCCGCGTCGCGAGGGCGACGGCGGCCTCGCGGCCGGCCTTCGTGCCGCCGATCGCGAACAGGAAGAGCAGCACGCAGGTGATCGCGAACAGGCCCACGAATGCCGGTTGTTCGTCGCGGGCGATGCCCTGCATCACGAGCCAGGCCAGTCCGGCCCACGCGATGAGGATCGTGGCGAGCACGCCGATGATCCGCTCCGCCACGAGCGACGCGACCACGAGGGAGGGCCGGGTCCCGCCGCGCGCGACGCGCCACCCGCGGTAGACGTCGCCGCCGAGGGTGGAGGGGAGCGCGTTGGAGACGAAGCTCCCGGCGAACATCGCGGAGATCCACTCGCCGAGCGGCAGGTGGATGTCGAGCGGGGAGGAGACGTGGCGCCACTTCAGCGCCATCACGACCCGGTCGGCAATGGCGACGGCCAGGAGGCCGAGCACCGCCGGCACCGTGAGCAGGCGCAGCGACGTCGAGACCTCGCCGAAGTCGGCGTGGCGCCAGATCAGCCAAACGAGGATCGCGAGGCCGAGGGCCCGCACCAGGTGCTTCAAGATTCCTCCGGAAGGGGTCCGGCCGGGGGGAAGCGCCCCGGTCCGCTCTGGACATCGGCCCCCTGCGGAACGGCCCCGAGGGGAAATCCGGCGTGACGGGCCGGCGCCGGCTCCGTATCCTGCAAAGTCCGGCCAAGAACCGTCCAGCAGGATTTCGCCCCGGAGGGGTCGTTGAGCGAACAGGTACACGTCGAGCCCGAGGACGCGCTTCCCGAGATCACCCTGGAGGACCTCCCGGGCCCGATCCAGGCGGCGGCCCACCGCGTGGGCTGGTCCTCGCTCATGCCGGTGCAGGCCAAGGCCATCCCTTACGTGCGGGCCGGCCGTGATCTCATGGTCCAGTCCCGGACCGGGTCCGGGAAGACGGGCGCGTTCATCCTGCCGCTGCTGGAGCGGATCCGCCCCGAGGAGCGCGTCTGCCAGGCGCTCGTGCTCGTGCCGACCCGCGAACTCGCCCGCCAGGTGGTGGCGGAGGCGGAAGCGCTCTCGGAGCAGACGGGGGTGCGCGCGGTCGCGGTGTACGGTGGCGTGGGCTACGGGCCCCAGCTCGACGCGCTCCGCGAGGGCGCGCATCTCGTCATCGGGACCCCCGGGCGTATCCTCGATCACCTGATGCGCGGAACGCTCGTGCTGAAGCGCCTCGAGACGCTCGTGTTCGACGAGGCCGACCGCATGCTGTCGATGGGCTTCTACCCGGACATGCGCGACATCGCCTCGTACCTGCCGGCCGAGCGCGACGGATTCATGTTCTCGGCGACGTACCCGCCGGCCGTGCTCTCGCTCTCCCGCCAGTTCCTGAGCGATCCGGAGTTCCTCTCGCTGTCGCGCGGGCACGAGCACGTGGCGGAGACGGAGCACGTCTACTTCGTGGTGCCGAAGATGGAGAAGGACCGCGGGCTCGTGCGCATCATCGAGCTCGAGAACCCCGATTCCGCCATCATCTTCTGCAACACGAAGGCGAACGCGCGCTACGTCTCGATCGTGCTGAAGCGCTTCGGCTACGACGCGGAACAGCTCTCGGCGGATCTCTCGCAGTCCGCGCGCGAGCGCGTGCTCCAGCGCATGTACCAGCGCACGTTGCGGTTCCTCGTGGCGACGGATCTCGCCGGGCGCGGCATCGACATCGACGAGCTGTCGCACGTGATCCTGTACGACTTCCCGGAGGATCCGGAGTCGTACATCCACCGAGCCGGGCGCACCGGTCGCGCGGGCGCGGCGGGCACGGCGATCTCGCTCGTCGACGTGCTCGAGCGGCTCGAGCTGAAGAACGTCGGCAAGAAGTACAACATCGAACTCACGAGGCGCGAAATGCCCACGGACAAGGACGTGCAGGAGATCGTGTCCCAGCGGGTCACGGCGCTGCTGGAGCAGAAGCTCCGCGGACTCGACAAGCTCGTGGTCGAGCGCATGGAGCGCATGATGCCGCTCGCGCGAAGCCTCGGCGACAGCGACGACGAGCGTCGCGTGATCGCGATGCTGCTCGATCAGTTCTACCAGCAGTCGCTGCACGCGGCGCCCGAGCTGCCCGAGCAGGAGAAGAAGGCGGACAAGCCGGCCCGCGCGCAGATGGAAGATGCGGAAGCGGGCGACGAGGGCGAGGAAGCCGGCGAGGCCGGCGAAGGCGGATCCGAAGGAGCGTCGCACGGCCGCCGTGGACGACGTCGCCGGCGGGGTGGTCGCCGCTAGTCCAGGTCCTTCACGAGGAGCGACACCGTCTTCTTGCCACCTTCGGTGTCCTGCGTGCCGACCTCGCGGAATCCCGCGCGCGCGTGGAAGCGCAGCGACGTTTCGTTCCGCGGTCGTGTATTCACCTCGCACGTGATCCGGACCGCCCCGCGCTCGCGCGCGAAGCGCTCGAAGTCCGCGTAGAACGCCTGGCCCACGCCCGCGCCGCGGAATCCGTCGGCGACCACGATGCGATCCACGTAGGCCCAGGAGTCCCAGTTCGCCTCGAAGTACGCGTAGTTCTCGCTGTCGTAGGCGGCGCCGGGGACGAGCCCGATCAGGAAGCCCGCCAGCCGGCCGTCCACGTCGGCCACGCGGAGATACGGCGCCTCGCGCGCGAACCAGTCCAGCTCCTCGCGCGGCAGGTCGCTCACGGCGGGCTGCGCGGCCTGGTTCATGGCGCGGATCGCGTCCAGCTCTTCCGGGCGGGCGTCTCGGATCGTCAACATGCCCGGCATCCTAGCGCGGGCTGCGCGTGGGCGGAAGCGGCCGTCCGCGGTAATCTGGGTACATGCCACCCCGATTCCGAGATCTGCTGGCCGGCCTCGCCGGGGTCGTGCTCTGGGCGACCTCCGCCCTCGCGTTCGTGGATCCCGCGTGGGAGATCGAGGGGGCGCCCACGGGATCGTCGTTGCACGAGTCGCTCCGGCGGGAGGCGTCGCTCGCGTACGCGAAGGAGCGGGAGTGGTTTCCGCGGGATCTCCGCGGGCGCGTCTCGATCGCGTGGATCGCGGACCCGGACGAGTTCGCGCGCCGCTCCGGGCACGACCCGTACACGGTGAGCGGCGCCGCGCGTGCCGATCGCAACGAGGTCCTGCTGAACGCGAGCTCATTCGTGAATCGACCGGAGCGCGTGCGCGGCGTGCTCGATCACGAGGTGTGCCACCTGCTCTTCGCCCGCGCGACGTCCGGGGCGGAGGTCGAGCCGCCGCGCTGGCTGGACGAAGGCGTCGCGATGTGGCGGTCCGGCGACTGGGATCTCGGCCTGGAGCAACGTCGGCGGCACGCGGACGTCCTGCGCGATGCGGCTGCGGCGGGTTCGCTGTTCGAGCTCGCGGACCTCGACGGTTCGTTCCCCGGCGGCGCCTTCTTCGGCGTGGCGTACGCGCAGTCCGTCTCGTTCGTGGAGTGGCTGATCGCTCGGGGCGGGGAGGACACGCTGCTCCTGTTCCTGCGCTACCTCGACGAGGACCAGGATCCCGAGCCGGCGTTCGTTGCCGCCTACGGCCTGTCGCTCGAAGACGCGGAGGAGCGCTGGCGACGTCAGGTGGCGGGCGGCCCGCTCGGAAAGCTCCCGAGCGGCTCCGCGATGTTCGGCGCGTTCACCACACTGTTCGGGCTCGGGCTGATGATCCGGGTGTTCTTCCGGCGGCGTCGGGCGCGGCGGTGGGCCCGGGAAGAAGACCTCGCGGAGGCCGTGGCGGCCGGGGAAGCCGCCCGCGCGGCCTACGAGCGGTCCGGCCCGGCCGGATCCGAGGATAGGCCCCGATGATCGCGAGAATTTCACGAGACCTTCACTCGACTCGCGCCGAGGCCGTCCGTTCCCATGGACGATCCGGTGCGGTCCGTCGCGGGACGACCGCCCGGCCGACGTCTCCGCGCCGCCCCGGGTGGGCCCGAGCCGGAGCGCCGCCGTTCCCCTCGCTTCCCGGGAGCCGTTCGCGTGGTCGAGTCGATCCCCCCGCTCCGCGAAGAAGAAGGGGAAACTTGGCTCCAGGAGGCGGGTTTTGCGCCCGATCTCTCTCTCATGCAGTCCTTGGATGACGCGGGCCTCTACATCAATCGCGAGATCAGCCTCCTCGAGTTCCACCAGCGGGTGATCGAGCAGGCGAAGGATCCCGAGACGCCCGTTCTCGAGCGTCTGCGGTTCCTGTGCATCTCGAGCTCGATCCTGGACGAGTTCTTCGAGATCCGCGTCGGCGCCCTGCGCGAGCAGGTCGCGTACGGTCTCGCCAAGTCCGGCCCCGACGGTCTCGGAGCGAAGGAAGCGCTCGAGCACATCCGTCACCGCGTGCAGCGTCTCGTGGCGGAGCAGTACCGCCTCCTGAACGAGGAGCTGCTCCCGGCGCTCGAGGCCGAGGGCGTCGTCCTCTACGCGCGGGATCGCCTGTCTCCGGATCAGCGGGAGTGGATCCGCGCCTACTGGAAGTCGCAGGTGATGCCGGTCCTCACGCCGCTCGGCCTGGACCCCGCGCACCCGTTCCCGCGCATCCTCAACAAGAGTCTCAACTATCTCGTGTCGGTGGACGGCAAGGACGCGTTCGGGCGGAAGAGCCAGTTCGCGGTGATCCAGGCACCCCGCATCCTGCCGCGGCTGATCCCGCTGCCGCGCGAGCTGTGCGACGTTCCGTACGGGTTCGTGCTGCTCGCCGCGGTCCTCCACGAGCACGTCGACGATCTGTTTCCGGGCATGAAGGTGCGCTCGTGCGATCAGTTCCGCGTGACGCGGAACAGCGACCTGTGGATCGACGAGGAAGAGGTCAGCGACCTGCTGCTCGCGCTGAAGGGCGAGCTCCCGCGCCGGCACTTCGGCAACGCGGTGCGTCTCGAGATCTCCGACAACTGTCCGGAGGACAAGACGACGTTCCTGCTGAACCAGTTCGAGCTGCGTTCGGACGACTTGTACCGCGTCGCCGGGCCAGTCAATCTGAACCGCCTCGGAGCGCTCTACGACCTCGTCGACGTGCCGCGCCTCAAGTTCCGGCCGTTCATCCCCGGTCTACCGAAGCAGGTCGTGGAGGGGGCGGATCTGTTCGCCACCCTCCGTACCCGGGACATCCTCCTGCACCATCCGTATCAGAGCTTCTCGCCCGTCGTGGACTTCGTGCGGGAGGCGGCCGAGGATCCCGCGGTGCTCGCGATCAAGGCGACGGTGTACCGCACCGGACCGCGCTCGCCGCTCGCCGATGCGCTGCTGGAAGCGGCGCGCGCCGGCAAGGAGGTCACGGCGGTCATCGAGCTGCGTGCGCGCTTCGACGAGGCCGCGAACATCGAGCTCGCCTCCCGCCTGCAGGAGGCGGGGGCGAAGGTCGTGTACGGCATCGTGGGCTACAAGGCACACGCGAAGATGCTGCTCGTGGTGCGCCGCGAGGGCGAGGAACTGCGTCGCTACGCGCATCTCGGCACCGGCAACTACAACGTCCGCACCGCGCGCGCGTACACGGACTTCGGCTACCTCACGGCGGATCCCGAGATCGGCGACGACGTGAATCGTCTGTTCCAGCAGCTGACGGGGCTCGGCCGCGGGTCCAAGCTGAACCGGCTCGTGCAGACTCCGTTCGACCTGCACGGCAGGCTCCTGGAGCTGATCGAGCAGGAGTCCGAGGCGGCCCGGGCGGGCCGGGAGGCACGCATCGACGCGAAGATGAACGCGCTGATCGAGCGGGACATCATCCAGGCGCTGTACCGCGCGTCGATGGCCGGCGTGAAGATCCGTCTCGTGGTGCGTGGCATCTGCTGCCTCGTGCCGGGATTGCCCGGTGTCTCGGACAACATCCGCGTCCGCTCGCTGGTCGGTCGTTTTCTCGAGCATCACCGGGTGTTCCACTTCCACCACGACGGCGACCCCGTGCTGCTGTGCTCGAGCGCCGACTGGATGCCGCGCAACTTCTTCCGGCGCGTGGAAGTGGCGTTCCCGCTGCGCGGCAAGAAGAATCGCCAGCGCGTGCTGCGGGAGGCGATCGACGTGGTGTTCGAGGACAACACGCAGGCCTGGGACATGCAGCCGGACGGTTCCTACGTGCGCGCGTGCCCGGCTCCGGGTGACCCACCGGTGCGGGCGCAGGACCGACTGCTCGAGGAGCTGTCCCAGCATCCGATGTAGCCGGGGTTCGGGAAACTCGCCGGCGCGCGGAGAACACCGGGCGAACCTGGCCCGTCAGCGGGCCTCCTCGATCTCCAGACGCAGCCCCGCTTCCTCCACATAGCGCTGCTCCCGCTTGAGATCCGCGCGCATGAGCGGGTGCTCCGCGAACCACCCGCCGGGAAACACGAGGCGCGCGCCCGGCTCCGCCCACTCGATCCGCGCCGGCGGCGCGGACTCGTCGTGTCGGCTCCGGTGCAGCAGGACGGCGAGCCGCAGGAGGATCGTGAGACGAACGATCTCCGCGTTGCGGCTCTCCGGCACCGCGGCCATCGTGCGATCCCGCAGCTTGCGTCGATGCCCCTCGATGAGCGCGGCCAGCACCGACTGGTCGTCCTTGGAGAAGCCGGGCATGTCCGCGTTCGCCACGACGTATGCGCCGTGCTTGTGGTAGCTGCTGTACGAAACCGCGAGGCCGATCTCGTGCAGCCACGACGCCCAGGAGAGGAGTGACCGCGCGCCCTCGGCGTCGACGCCGACGGGCACGCCGATCTGATCCAGCAGTGCGAGGGCCGTCCTCTCCACGCGCGCGGCCTGGGCCACGTCCACCCGGTAGCGCTCCACGAACGTCTGGATCGTGCGGTCGCGCATGTCTTCGTGTCGCAACCGGCCGAGCAGATCCCAGAGCAGGCCTTCGCGCAGCGCCCCGGAGCTCGGCAGCATCGTATCCACGCCGAGATTGCGGAACACGCCGATCAGGATGGCGAGCCCGCCCGGCAAGACCGCGGCGCGATCCGGTTTCAGGCCGTCGAGGGCGAGCGCCTCGGTGCGGCCGGCTTGCATCACGAGTTTGCGCAGCTGCTTCAACCGGGGCAGCGTGATCTCGGGGCCGCCCTGCGAGCCGCGGAGCAGCTCCGAGATCGCGTTGATCGTGCCGGATGATCCGATCGACGTCTCCCAGTGCATGCCGCGCAGCTCCTCGCGCGCGCCGCGCAGCTCGAGCGCCACCGCGGTCTCCGCCTCGCGGAACGCGTCACGGGTGAGCGCGCCGTCCGGGAAGAAGCGCCTGGAGTACGACACGCACCCCATGTACAGACTGTGTGCCCGCAGCACCTCCAGCCCCGCGCCGACGATGATCTCGGTGCTGCCGCCGCCGATGTCCACCGCGAGGCGACGACCCGCGTAGGGCTGCGCGTGGCAGATTCCCTGGTAGATGAGGCGCGCCTCTTCCTGGCCGGACACGATCTCGATCGCGTGGCCGAGCGCGTCCTTCGCACGCGCGCGAAAGCCCAGATCGCGCGACGCCTTCCGTAGCGTGTTCGTGCCCACGGCGCGCACCTGGCCGGCCGGCAGCTCGCGGAGCCGCTCGCCGAATCGCTTGAGGCAATCCACCGCGCGCGCCTGCACGTTCGGTTCGAGCGTGCCGTCGGGGAGGAGCCCTTCCGCGAGACGCACGGGCTCGCGCAGACGATCGATCACCGTCAGCTCGTGGCCCTGGGCGCGCGCGATCACCATGTGAAAACTGTTCGATCCGAGGTCCACCGCGCCCACGGTGACGGCTTCCGCCGGTCCCACGAGCTCCTGTGGCACGGGGACCGGCCCGCTCATGACTCGTCTCCGAGCGCGCGGAGCATCCGCGGAGTGGCCAGGCATAGCAGATCGCCGCAGAGTCTCTCCGGATGCCACTCGATCACGGCCACGCCGGACTTCTTGAGCCACGCGAACGGTTCGCGACTGCCCACGAGACGCGCGAGCACGAGCGACAGGTGCGGGTTATGGCCGGTGAGCAGGAACGTGCCCGGCCCCGCCTCGTGCACCCGGGCGAGCAGGCTCGTGGGGTCGGCCTCGGGCAGAAGCTCGGGCACGCGTACCGGATCGAGACGCGGCGCGAGCAAGTCGCGTGCGATCTCCGCCGTCTGCACGGCTCGCACGTACGGACTCGTGTAGATCGCGTCCGGACGGACGTCGAGGCGCGCGAGCCCGCGCATTGCGGACTCCGTGCGCTTGCGTCCCTGGGCCGTGAGGGCGCGTTCCGGATCGTCGGGGCAGGCCGGATCGTCGCGGTCGATCGCGATGCCGTGTCGCAGCAGGACGAGCGTCGTCACGTTCGGTCCTTTCCCGGCCTCGCCGGTGGCTCGGGTGGAGTCTGCGGCCTCGCCGCGTCCGCTCCGCCCGGATGACGCAAGCTCGTGGCGACCCGCTTCCAGCGCACGCGACTCGGTGCGCGGAACGCCGCCGCGAACCGTCGCCGCGACTTCACGGCGACTCGCTCGAGGGAATCCCGCCAGAGGTCGATCGCGTCCGCGGTCCGCGCGGGCCAGTCCGGCGAATCGTCCGCGAGCGTGCGCAGTCGGTCCAGAAAAACTTCCGCGTCCTGCCCGGCCCCGAGCGTGTCCTGCACGCGACGTGCGTGAGCGATCCAGATCGCGGCGTCCGGGCCCAGCACCGGGGCGTGAAACTCCAGGCAGTAGCGCAGTCGCTTCGCGAGGATCCGCACCCGGTGGTAGTCCGCGGCCGGTGACGTGGGGCGAAGCGCGCGACCGGCCCGCAGGAACTTCTTCCATCGCTTGCGGACGAGTGCGAGCGCGACGGGGGCGATCGCGGAACGCGTCGTCGTGTCGTCGGCCGGTGGCGCGAGAAGCGCCCGCCGGACCCGGCGGACGAGGTGCCGGAAGCGGTCGGAATCGAGCGCCTCGAGGAGCTCGGCTTGCGCGGTCCGTCGGTGCTCGGCGAAGCGCGCCTCGAGCGGCGCGAGCACGTGCGCCTCGGCGGGCGGTCGCTTCGCGCGCCAGGCATCGAGCGACTCCCGCTGGACATCCAGATCGCGCGCGCGGCCCAGTTCCCCGCCGAGCCAGGACAGCTCGGCGCGAAGGCCGAGCAATCGGGGAGACAGGTTCGCGCGGTGCATCGACATCGCCACCCGCATTCGCCGGACCGCCACGCGCATCCGGTGCAGCGCCTCGACGTCGAGGCCGAGTCGCGTGCCGGGCTCGTTCTCGAGCACTCGCGCGAACTGGGTGCGCAGGATCGCGAGCGCCGCGTCGGCCGCGGACTGGTCCGGCCGCAGCGCCGGCGGCTCGGTCGGGAGGCGGCACGGTTCGGGGAGACCGAGCGCGAGGCGCGCGGCCTCGTACGGGGTCGCGGTGGTCGATGTCAGCCCCCCGCGACGTTGCAGCTCCTCGAGAAACGGATGCGACCCGCGCGCGGATTCGGCGCGCGCTCGGACTTCCACGCGGTGCAGTCGCAGTCCGTCGGCGCCGCGCGGGCGGATCGCGCGCGCATCCACGAGAGTCACCGCGGCGATCCAGCGATCGCCTTCCCACACGACCCAGTCCTCGTGCGTCGTCTCCAGCGCGAAGAGCTCGTGAAGACGTCGCGTGCCGCGCAGTGCCCGGATCGGTCGCGCGAGCGGCGGTGGGGTGTCGTCCAGGGATCCGCCGTTCAGGCGTGCCATCGAGATCGGCGAGCCGGGAATCGAAGCAAGCGGCGTGGCGACGAGTCGATGCGGTACGAGCGCGACCTCGAAGCCGCCCCCGAGGTCGCGGGTCACGAGGGAGAGTCCCGCCCGGTGGAACCGGTGGTCTCTCGTGTCGAGGAAGTGCTCCTCGAAGCAAGTCGGGCGGCCGGGGACGAGACGGACGCCGCGGACGCCCCCCACGAGGGCCGCACGCACCGCCGTGAGCGTCGCGGTCTCGAACGTCTCCCGCGCCACGGGCGCGCCGGGGCTCCGCTCGCGCGCGGCTTGTTCGGGGCGGCCGCTCAAGTTGCTCCTCCGGGGTGCGGGCCAGTTCCCACTACTCTAAAGGAACGGGCCGCCCCGGTTCCGGGATTCCGGTTCCCGGATTCTGGTTCCGGGATTCCGCCGGGCGACCTTCGTCCCTCGATCCGATATAGTGGCGCCCCCATGAATCGAGTTCCGGAATCCGTCCTCGAAGCCATCGCCCGCGGCCGTTTCGGCGACCCGGGCGCCGTCCTCGGTCCCCACCGCGCCGCGAGCGGCGACGGGCACGTCGTGCGGGTGTTCCTGCCCGGGGTGGTGGAGGCGGCCGTGCTCGCGAACGGCGAGCGCGTTCCGCTGGAGTGGCTGCACGCGGACGGCGTGCTCGCGGCCGAGATCGGCGGGCTCGGCGACGTCCCCGACTACCGCATCCGCTGGCGCAGTGAGGACGGCCCCGAGCAGACGATCGACGATCCGTACCGGTTCGTGCCCTCGCTGCGGGCCGCGGACTTCGCGGACTTCGCGGCCGGAAGGGATTTCCGCGCGTACGAGCGTCTCGGGGCGCACGCGATGCGGCAGGGCGGGGTGGACGGGGTGCGGTTCGCGGTGTGGGCGCCGAACGCCACGCGCGCCGCCGTGGTCGGTGACTTCAACGACTGGAACGCCCGCCGCCATCCGATGCGTCCGATCGGGGCCGGCGTGTGGGAGCTGTTCCTGCCGGGCGTGGCGGCCGGCGCGCACTACAAGTACGAGTTCCGGACTCCGGTCGGCGGGCGCAAGTCGATGAAGGCGGATCCGTTCGCGTTCGCCTCCGAGGGATCGCGCGGCACCGCGTCCGTCGTCGCGGGCGCGCCGGCCCACGCGTGGGAAGATGAAAAGTGGATGAAGAGCCGCGCGGCGCGCCAGGCGGCGGACCGTCCGCTCGCGGCGTACGAGGTCCACGTCGGCTCGTGGCGACGGGCCGCGGGCAAGTGGAAGACCTGGCGTGAGCTCGCGAAGGAGCTGATCCCGCACGCGAAGTGGCTCGGGTTCACTCACCTCGAACTGCTGCCGGTCATGGAGCATCCGTTCGACGGCTCCTGGGGCTACCAGGTCACGGGCTTCTTCGCGCCGACGGCACGGTTCGGCGCGCCGGACGATCTGCGGGCGTTCGTGGATGCGGCGCACCGCGCCGACCTCGGCGTGATCCTGGACTGGGTGCCCGGTCACTTCCCGCGTGATGCCCACGGCCTCGCGTTCTTCGACGGCACGCACCTGTACGAACCGGCGGACCCGCGGGTCGGCTACCACCCGGACTGGCACACGTTCGAGTTCGACTACTCGCGTCCGGAGGTGCGCTCGTTCCTCTACTCGAGCGCGACGTACTGGATCGAGCGCTACCACGCGGACGGCCTGCGCGTGGATGCGGTGGCGTCGATGCTGTACCTCGACTACTCGCGCAAGCCGGGGGAGTGGGTGCCGAACGAGAAGGGCGGGCGCGAGAACCTGCACGCGGTGGAATTGCTGAAGGAGCTGAACGACGGACTGCACGAGCGATTCCCCGGCGTGCTCACGTGCGCGGAGGAATCCACGAGCTGGCCCGGCGTCACCCGGCCCGTGCGCGAGGGCGGACTCGGGTTCGACCTCAAGTGGAACCTCGGGTGGATGAACGACTGGCTCGCGTTCCTGCGCCTGCCGGCCGAGCGCCGCTCGAAGTGGTTCACGAAGCTCACGTTCGGGCTCACGTATGCCTTCGAGGAGAAGTTCCTCCTCCCGCTGTCCCACGACGAGGTCGTGCACGGCAAGCGATCGCTCCTGAACAAGATGCCGGGCGGCGAGCCGGAGCGCTTCGCGAACCTGCGTGTGCTGTACGGCTGCATGATGGCGCTCCCGGGACGCAAGCTCCTGTTCATGGGCTCCGAGCTCGCGCCGGAGGCGGAGTGGAACCACGACGACGAGCTCCCGTGGCGTCGCCTCACGGAGGGCCGGCCGGCGGAGCTCGGCGCGTACCTCGCGGAGCTGCTGCGCACGTACCGCGAGGAGCCTGCCCTGCACGCGTGCGAGGACTCGTGGGACGGCTTCGAGTGGATCGACGCGGACGACGCGGCGCGGTGCGTGCTGTCTTTCGTGCGCAAGTCGGGCGAACGGAGCGTGCTCGTGATCGCGAACCTGTCGCCGCGCCGGTGGACCGGGATGCGGTTCGGGGTCGCGCCCGGCACGACGTGGGAGCGGATTCTCTCCAGCGAGGAGCCGCGATTCGGAGGCGGGGGAGACCTGCCGGCGGAGCGACTCGAGGCCGAGGCCGTGCCGGCGCATGGGCGCGAGGCGTCGGTCGGGGTGGACGTGGCGGGGCTGTCCGTGACGTGGTGGCGGGCAGGCTCGCCTCGCTGAGACCGCGCGGCGCTCCGTGCACCGCGCGGTCCCCACGAGGATCTGCTACCGGTACGCGTCCTTCATCTTCCCCCACGACGTCTCTTCGATCGACACCGAGCCGCATCCCACGGGGAGCGCCCCGCTCACGACGTTGCACCCGGTGGGGCCCGGAGGCGTGCAGGGGGAGTCGCTCTGCAGCGTGTAGACGTCGTTGCCCGGATCGCAGAAACGCGGATCGGCGGAGAAGTTCTGCCGGACCGCATCGAGACCGGCGAGCGGGCCGACGAAGTCTCCGCCCGCGTTGCCGTAGACGTCGTTGCAGCTTCCGCCCTGGGAGACGGTACCGTTTCCGGAGATCGCCTGGCCCTCCGGAGCGAAGGCGAGGATGCAGCGATCCAGCGTGGTGCCTCGGCTGCCCACCGAGATGTGCGCGCCGATCGGTGCTTCGTTGAACGCGAACGTGTTCTGGTCGAAGGCTCCGCCCGCGCCGTCCACGAACGCCACGGCGCCGCCGCGCACCTCGGCGCGGTTGCGGGCGAAGACGTTCTTGGAGCAGAGGAAGTCGAAGACGAAGTCGGTGACGGTGACCACCATGGCTCCCCCGACTCCGGAGGCGTGGTTCGCGAGGAACGTGCACGACACGAGCTGGGTGAAGTCCTCGTTCGTGCACAGGGCGCCGCCGTCGACGGCGGAGTTCTCCTCGAACAGGCAGTCCTCGATCAGGACGCCGCCCGAGCACTTGGAGACCGCGCCTCCGGTTCCCGTCAGGGCGCGGTTCCCGCGGAAGGTGCAGTCCAGGCACGCCTCCGCGCCGATCATGGCGCCGCCGCTGCCGGCGGCGACGTTGTCGACGAAATCGCAGCCGTGGGCGTCGACGTTGTAGGACCAGACGGCGCCGCCGTCCGATTCCGTGGCCTCGTTCCCTTCGAGCACGCAGTCCACGAGGTCGAAGTGCCTCGTGCCGATCGACGCGACGGCTCCGCCCCTCGGAGCCGAACCGCCGCGCAGATGGCAGGAGAGCAACGCCACGGCCGCGTTGTCGTAGAACACGAGGCCTCCCTGGGTGTCGCTCGTTCCCCCTTGCAACGTGATCCCCTGGACGATCGTGGGGAAGAGCGCCACGGACGAGGTCAGGCACCGTCCGAGCCCGGCGGCGTCGATGATTGTCGTGGCCGGGTCTCCCGTGTCCGACAGCAGCGCGATGCCGTGCGGAATCGAGAGGTCGTGCTCGAAGTAGGTTCCGGGCCCGAGGGAGACGCTGTCCCCGGCGACCGCGATCGAGAGCGCGTCCGCGATGGTGGCGACGTCGCCGGTTCCGTCCGGCAGGACGTGGATCAACGTGGCGAGGGCGGGGGACGGGAGAACGGCCAGGATGACCATCAGCAGGGTGGCGCGCACGGCGAACTCCAGCGCTGTGAGAATGGGACGAGATCGGTCGATTCTACGCCCGGCCCGCGGGTTGTTACAACAGCCGAACCACCCGCGCGACACCGTGTCCCGACCCGGACCGGCGCGCAAAGTACACCCCGGCCGCCACCGGGCGGCCGCTGTCGTCCGTTCCGTCCCAGAGCGCCTCGCCGCCCCTGGCTTCGAGCGCGCGCACACGTCGCCCCGCGACGTCGAGCACGTCGATCGGCACTCGCTCGGCGCCACCTCCCGCGTCGGCCGGCAGCACGAACCGTGTGCTCGTCCGGAACACGCTCGGTCGCGCGGTCAGTCCGGCGTCGCCGCGGGCGATCACGGGTGCGCCGGTCGTGCCGCCGAGGTCCTCGTACGCCGCGATCGTGAAGACTTCGAGCAGCGGTGCCCCGGGATCGTAGGCGCCGATTCCCTCGACCCCGAACGCGAGCGAGTATCCGGCCGGGCTGCCCCCGCCGCCGAGCGGCAGCGCGTCGGCCCAGGGGAAGTACGCGTCCTGCCCCGCCGCGACGGCGATCACGAGCTCCTGGTGCACGGTGCCGTCGGACAGGCCGGGCGGCAGATCCGAGAGCAGCAGATCGTGCGCGATCACGATCGCGTTCTCGTGGAGCGAGACCTGTGGGTCGCCGCTCGGATTCGCGGCGTACGGCGCGTTGTCCGGCGTGGTGAATCGCAGTTCGAACGTCGCCTGCTCGAAGCTCGAGTCGAGCCAGGTGACGGCCGCCGAGCCTCCCGGGAGAACCGCGCCGAGGTCGCCGCTCGCGTCGACCCACTCGAAGCGCGCGCCGGGACAGGAGGGCGCGATCCCGTCCACCTGGAACACCGGCCCGGCGATCACCGGCGAGCTCGGTCCGGCGAGTCGCCAGTTCCAGGCCATCACGGGAGAGACGTCGCCACCGCGGCCCGGCGCCTGGCACACGAAGTCGAACGTGCCCGGCGCGTACGCCTGGTAGAGGAACGGCAGTCCGCTGCTCGTGGCGATGTGGTCGATCGTGATCGATGTCCCGTCGTGGCTCACGACGGACAGAGCGATCAGCTGGACGGCCGCGAGATTCACGTGCGGCGCGTACTCGCTCAGGCGGAAGATCAACGTGCCCGATTCGCGCGCCGCGTAGGTGATCGAGGCGCTTCCCTGACCGTCCCAAAGGGCGAGTGCCACTTCGGTCTCGGGGCCGCCGCCCTCGAACGGGATCCGGACGTGAGTCGCCGTGCCGCCATCCGTGAGGTCCCACGGACCGCCTTCGTAGACGAGCCGCGTCTTCACCCACGTGTTCGGGTGAGTGATGTGGATGCCGTCCTCGGTGCGCGGCCAGGTCTGCAACGTGGCCGTCATCGGACCGACCGGCACCGTGATGTACTCGAGGGACACGTCGCGCTGCGGAGCGATGCACGTGCCCGGGTTCGGGCTCTGCGATTGCACGAGCACCACGCCGGCCACCGCCGGCTCGAACACGACGTTCACGTTGCCGCTCTCGAACGAATCGATGATCACGGCGGGGGCCGGGGACGAGATGGCGAGGCCGGCGAGAAGCGCGAGGCCGAAGGGCAGGCCGGCGTGGGAAGACTTCGGGAGCGGGCGCATGGGCGAACCTCGGATCGGAGGGAGCCGGGTCGCCCCGGCGAACTGGTTCCGTAGTCCGAGAAACGCAGGAGCGGGCGACGGGCGGACAGGGTTTCGCCGCCGGCGCCGAGAGGCGTCGCGTGGGAGGTCGTGCGGGCGGAGCGGCGCCGGCCACCCCATCCGACCGGGCGCTAGGGCGTGGCGTACAGCTGGACCTCGGTCGCGACCCGGTCCGCCATCTCCAGGACCGTCTCCAGATCCGGGTGGCGCATCATCACGTAGCCGTCGCCGATGACGGAGGTGCGCCAGTTCTTGCGCGGTGCCCCGACCGGCGTGAGATCCACGGCGGTGATGTGGTGGCCCATCTCGGTGAGGATCCGGTCCAGGCCGTCGATGCGGCGCACGATGCCCTCGCCGTTCGCGCGCTTGAACACGCCGGCCGAGTGGTACTTGCGCACGACCGGCTGCGAGAAGCGACCGTGGCACACGGCCTCGGCCCAACCGCGGTAGAGATCGAGATCACACGCGAAGTTCATCAGATCCACCGTGCGCACGCCGGGCGCGCGCGCCGCGATCTCGCCGAACACGGCCTCGCCGTTCGGCTTGCGGTACCACTCCATGTGCGTGAACCCGGTGCGGAACCCGAGCGCCTTCAGCACCGCGAAACCCATCTCGCGGCCCTGCGCGACGTGATGGGAGTCGACGTCGCGGCGGCAGATCGTCTGCTGACTCATCCAGTGGTGCTCGCGGCATACGAGAGCGCGCGGCCGGTAGAACGCGATGTTGAAGTACTCCACGTGACCGTCCACGCAGACCGTGTCGAACGTGTAGTCCTCGCCGTCGATGAACTCCTCGACCGAGACCTCCTCCACGTGGCGGAGCTTCGGCAGGACTTCCTCGAGCTGGTGCGCGTCGTCCACGCGGTACGTGTCCTGCGAGCCCGCGCCCGCGATCGGCTTGACGATGAGCGGGAAACCGATCCGCTCCGCGTGCGCGCGCACCTCGCCCACGGTGTGCGCGTTGCCGTGGCGGGGCGTGCGGATGCCGGCGGCATCGAGCCGCTGCTTCATGATCTCCTTGTCCCGGAACGGGATCGTCTCGTCCACGGTGAGACCGGGAATGCCGAGCGCCTCGCGGCACCGGGCGGCGGCGACCATGACCGGCTCCCACAACGTCTCGATGCGATCGAGCCGCACCTTGTCGGCGACCTTCTGGACCTCCTCCAGGAGGTGCGCCTCGTCCGTGAGCGAGCGAACCTGCACGTACGCGGACAGCGCCTTGCGCGCGCGCTCGGGCAGGGCCGCCTGCGGCTGGTCGCCCATGCCGATGACGTTCGCGCCGACCTCGGCGAGGCCGGCCGTGAAGTGCGGCTGCTCCACCGGGAATCCGGGCGACAGCATCAGGACGTTCATGATCGCCTCCTCGGCTCCGGATCGGAGCGGCTCCGCTCTTGCGCGGAGGGACGGGTGAGGCGGGGATCGTAGCGCAGCGGTCGCCCGGGGATCGAGGGCATTCGTGGCGGGCGAATTGCGGAAGCTCGGAGCGGGAGAAACTAGCCGAGCTCGACCCGGATCTTGCGGACGACCTCGCCGAGCGCGTCCTCCACGACCTCCGTGTCCGGGTGGCGCACGATGACGTAGCCGTCGCCCTCGTAGCCGGTGCGCGGCGCCGCGCCGGTCTCCGGCAGCTTCACCTCCACCGCCACGCCGCGCAGGCGTCGCACGACTTCCTCCGCCCCCTCGATCTTCACGATCTTCTTGCCGGTTCCCTGGGCGCGGAGGAATGCGGCCCCCGCGGCGAACGGCCGATCGGGCGGGTCGAACTCGTCGAACACCATCAGATGAGCCCACGCGCGGTAGAGGTCGATCGCGTGCGCGTAGGAGATCAGCGTGACGAACTGCGCGCCGGGAGGTCGGGCGCCGACCTCGGAGATCGCGATCCCGCCGTCCGGTCGCCGGAACCACTCCATGTGGCTCAGACCGTCCACCATGCCGAGCTTGCGCAGCGCGGCCTCGGCCACCACGCGGATGTCCGCGTAGCGCGGGTGATCCGCTTCGCGCGGAATGACCACGCACCACTGCATCCAGTCGTTCTCCAGGATGTCGAGCGGGCGCGGGAAGTAGTGACAGCACGAGAACCAGATGAGGCGGCCGTTCAGGAACACGCTGTCGAAGCTGTGCTCCTGGCCGGTCACGAACTCCTCGATCATGGTCTCCGCGCCGGGACCGGATCGATCCAGCGCGAGGACCTCGCGCATCTGCTCCTCGTCCTCCACGCGGAACGTGTTCCGGGAGCCGGAGCCCGCGGTCGGCTTCACGATCAGCGGGTACCCGACCTCGCGCACGAACGCCCAGGCCTCGTCGTCGGACCGGACCCGCGTGTGCCGGGCGCAGGGGAGCCCGTTCGCGCGCAGGACCTCCTTCATGCGGGCCTTGTCGCGGAAGTTGCGGGCCGCCTCGGCGCCCATCCCGGGGATGCCGAGGCGGTCGCGCACCTCGCCGAGCGGAACCTGGAGCTCCTCCAGCGCGCCGAGGACCCGGTGCACCGGGCCGAGGCGCGTGTTCACGGCGCGGACGGCGCCCGTGATCACGTCCGGATCGAGCGCGTTCTCCACGATCTCCTGGGCCGCGAGCTGCTTGCGGAGGGGGGCGGGGATCTTCTCGGCCGGCTCCTGGGTCACGAGCGCGAGGCGCACGCCGGGCAACGTCGCCGCGTGCTCGACGAATCGGCGGGTGGTGGGCAGCAGGAACGGGGCGACGAAGACGACGACGGGCATGATGCCGGATCCTACCGTCCCCGGTCGACGATGTCACCGCTCCGTGCCGTTCTCGGGATCGGGCCGGCGCCGACCACCGCGGCGGGCCGGGGCGAGGGTGGGCCGAAAGCGGCCGGTGACCCCGTTCCGGACGCGGGGCGTGCGTCGTCCTTCGCTCGATGCTATCCTGCCCGGATGAGCCCCCAGAATCGAAAAATCCTGTACGTCGTGAGCGAGATCGCCCCCTTCGCGAAGACCGGCGGCCTCGCCGACGTTTCCGCCGCACTGCCCGCGCACCTGCACCGCCGCGGGCACGACGTCCGCGTGTTCGTGCCCCTGTATTCCTCGATCGAGGTCGACGCCTACGATTTCGCGTCGGTGCCCGGCCTCGGCGACGTGTCGGTCCAGATCGGCACCCGCAGCTACGACTTCTCGGTGTACCAGGCCACGCTGCCGGGCACCGACCTCAAGATCTACTTCGTCCACTGTCCGGAGCTCTACGACCGGGCGAATCTCTACACGAGCGACGAGGACGAGCACCGTCGCTTCGTCCTGCTCACCCGGGCCGCGCTCGAGGCCTGCCAGCGGATGCAGTGGGCGCCTGACATCGCGCACGCGCACGACTGGCAGTCCGCGCTGCTCCCGCTGTACCTCAAGACGATCTACGCCTGGGACCGCCTGTTCCAGGGCACCGGGACCGTCCTCACGATCCACAACCTCGGGTACCAGGGGATCTTTCCGTCCACCGTGCTCGAGGACACGGGCCTCGCGCCGGCCGCGCACTACCTGGACGCGGAGGACCTCCGCGGCGGCCGGATCGGATTCCTGAAGACCGGCCTCCTCCACGCGGACCACATCACCACCGTGAGTCCGACGTACGCGGAGGAGATCGTGACCGAGCGCCTCGGGATGGGCCTCGGCACGCTGCTGCAGAAGCGACGCGACGTGCTCACCGGAATCCTCAACGGCGTGGACACGGAAGTGTGGAATCCACGCGAGGATCCGCATCTTCCATTCCGGTATTCCGTGAAGAGTCTGTGGCGCAAGGAGCGGTGCAAGGAGGCGCTGCTCGAGGAGCTCTCGCTGCCGTACGAGAAGCACGTGCCGGTGATCGGGATGATCACGCGACTCGTGAGCCAGAAGGGCATCGACCTGCTCGAGAAGGTCCTGCCGGAGCTGCTGGAGCGGCGCGACTTCCGCCTCGTGGTGCTCGCGAGCGGAGAGAAGCGGTTCGAGACTTTCTTCCAGAAGCTGCAGAGCGACCACCCGGGCAAGGTCTGCTTCTATCGCGGCTACCACGAGCAGCTCGCCCACCACATCGAAGGCGGGGCGGACATGTTCCTGATGCCTTCTCGCTACGAACCGTGCGGCCTGAACCAGCTGTACAGCCTGATCTACGGCACGGTGCCGATCGTGCACCGGACGGGCGGTCTCGCGGACACGGTCCAGCTCTGGGATCCTTCGGACGAGACGGGGACGGGCATCGTGTTCGATCACGCCACGCCCGAGGGCGTCCGCTGGGCGATCGAGGCCGCGCTCGATCAGCACGCGGATCGCAAGGCGTGGCAGGCGCTGCAGAAGAACGGAATGGCGGGGGACTTCTCCTGGGAGAGCCGCATTCCGGAGTACGAGGCGGTGTACGACGAGGTCCTGGCGTCGAAGAAGGCGGTGGTCTGATGCACGTCGTGTTCGTGGAGCCGGCCTTTCCGGCGAATCAGCGCGAGTTCGTCCGGGCTCTGCATCAGGTGGGCGCGAAGGTCACGGGCATCGGGGAGCGTCCGGTGGAGGCGCTGCCCGAGGAACTGAAGTCGCAGATGATCCACTACCACCAGGTCTCGTCCGTGGTGAACGAGGACGAGATGCGCCGGGCGGTGGAGTGGATCCGCCAGCGGGCGCCGATCGATCGCCTCGAGGCGACGGTGGAGGCGCACGTGATGGCGGCGGCGCGGTTGCGCGAGGCGTTCGACATTCCCGGCACTTCCGTGGAGACCACGTTCCTGTGCCGGGACAAACCCTCGATGAAGAAGGTTCTCTCGGAGGCGGGCGTGCCCACGGCGCAATCGACGGGCGCGAAGACCGCGGACGACGCGCGGGAGTTCGCGCGCAAAGTCGGTTACCCGCTGATCCTCAAGCCGCGCGACGGCGCGGGCGCCGCCGGCACGCACAAGGTCACGACCGACGAGGAGCTCGAGCGCGCGATCCAGGCGACGGGACTCGCCCACGGGCAGTCGGTGGCGGTCGAGGAGTTCGTGGAAGGGCACGAGGCGTTCTACGACACGATCACGATCGAAGGCGAGATCGCGCACGAGTTCGTGACCCACTACTACCCGAACGTGCTCGAGGCGATGAGGACGCGCTGGATCTCGCCGCAGTTCGTCACCACGAACCGCATCGATTCGGCGGAGGCCTACCACGAGGTCAAGGCGCTCGGGCGCCAGGTGATCCAGGCGCTGGACATCCGCACGTCGCCCACGCACATGGAGTGGTTCTTCGGGCCGAAGGGACTCCGGTTCTCCGAGATCGGCTGTCGTCCGCCGGGGGTGCGCGCGTGGGATCTGTACTGCGCGGCGAACGATCTCGACGTCTACGTGGAGTGGGCGAACGCGATCTGCTGGCACAAGACCTCGGGCCGTGCGAGTCGCGCCTACAGTGCCGGCATCATCACGTTGCGTCCGGATCGGGACGGCGTGATCGACCGCTACGACGGACTGGACGAGATCCAGCGGCGGTACGGCCAGTGGGTGATCGACTACCACCTGCCGCCCGCCGGCACGCCGACGCAGGGGGTCGAGGCCGGCTACATGGCGAACGCGTGGATCCGCCTGCGCCATCCGGACTACGACGAGCTGCGTTCCATGCTCGACACGGTGGGGCAGGTCGTTCAGGTGCACGCCCGATGACCGTGGCCACGTTGCCGGCCGCGGTGACGTTCGCTTCGCCGTCCGCGCCGGACCGGCCGGTGTTCCTGCTCGGCCCCCAGCGGATCAAGACGACGCTCGGGCGTGTGCTGAAGGACGCGGGAATCGAGGGGGACATCGCCTCGGTGACGGCCGGCTGGCAGGAACGCGAGGACGAGGTCGAGGAGCTGCAGGCGCAGCTGCGTGGCCGCGGCGTGAGCCTTCGCCTGCACTCGCGCGGCGACGAGGTCTTCCGGGAGGACCCGGATCTCGCGAAGCTCCACCACGAGCGCCAGGTCGTCCTGCAGACGATGCAGCGCACCTACGACGTGCGCCTGCGTCACACGATGGCGGCGATCGCGGAGCTCGAGCGGCGGCCCGGTCCGGCCGAGATCCTGGCGGCCGATCGGGAGGATGCGATGCAGGCGCTCCGCGACCTGGATGCGCGACACCTCGAGCGCGTGCAAGCCATCCACGAGGAGTGGGCGCCGCGGTTGCGCCTCGACGAGCGCCCGGCCGTGCAGCGTCATCGGAAGGAACTGAAGAAGACCCTGGCCGGCGTATCCGCGCTCGCGATCTCCGGGGGACACGTGGCGGTGTTGCTGAATCGGCTGCGGCTGTTCGACGTTCTCGGCTCGCTTCCCGCCGGGGTCCCGGTCGTGGGCTGGTCCGGCGGCGCGATCGTGCTCACCGAGCGGGTCGTGTTCTATCACGACAGCCCGCCACAGGGTCCCGGCAACGCGGAGGTGTTCGAGATCGGTCTCGGCGTCGCGCGGAACGTCGTGGCGCTGCCGCACGCGACGCGTCGTCTGAGCCTCGACGACTCGGAGCGCGTCTCCCGCTTCGCGCGCCGCTTCGCGCCCGCGGCTTCCGTCGTCCTGGACGACGGCGGGGTGCTCTCGATGGACGGGGACCGCTGGACGGCCGACTCCGCGATCCGTCGTCTCGAGGCCGACGGCACCGTGAAGGGGATGTCACGATGAGCTCGGCGACGGATCTCAAGAGTCATCCGCGCCTCGCGATCCGCGAGCTCGAGCGCGGGCCGCGCACGGCCGAGTCGGTCGACACGTTCCTCGCCGAGCACGAGTTCCCGATCGTGGAGGGATCGACCGTCACGTTCGTGTGGCGGGGCGACGCGCACGCCGTGAACCTGCGGCACTGGGTGTTCGGCATGCCGTCGACGCAGCCGTTCCGTCGTCTGTCCCGCACGGATCTCTGGTACCTGATCCTCGAGATGCCGGAAAGCTCCCGCGTGGAGTACAAGATCGAGATCGTGCGGGGGCCGCTCCACCAGCTCGTGGAAGACCCGTTGAACGAGCGGCGCGCTCGCGATCCGTTCGGCGCGAACTCGGTGTTCCACACCACGGGGTATCGCGTACCGGACTGGACGCGCGAGGATCCCGAGGCGCGCCCCGGCCGGCTCGAGGAGCTGGAGGTCGAGAGCGCCACTCTCGAACGCGCCATGCCGGTGACGCTGTACTACCCGGCCCGCTTCCGGAAGGCGCGCACGTACCCGCTGCTCGTGGTGCACGACGGTCCGGACTACCTGGAGTACTCCGGCCTCAAGACCGTGCTCGACAACCTGATCCACCGCCTCGAGATTCCGGGCCTGATCGCGGCGCTCGTGCACTCGGACCATCGACTCGTGGAGTACGCGAACCACGCGCCGCACGCCCGGTTCGTGGCGGAGGAGCTCGTGCCGCGACTCGAGAAGGACCTGCCGCTCGCCGGCAACCCGGCCGGCCGGTGCCTGATGGGGGCGAGCTTCGGGGCGGTGGCCGCGTTCTCCACGGCCGTGCGGTATCCGAACTTCTTCGGACGACTGCTGCTGCAGTCGGGCTCGTTCGCGTTCTCGGACACCGGGTTCCACGAGCGCGGTCCGGCGTTCGATCCCGTGGTCGAGTTCATGAACACCTGGCGCGACGATCCCGTGCCGGTGGCGAACCGCGTGTACGTGAGCTGCGGAACCTACGAGTCCCTGATCTACGAGAACCGTTCGCTGATCCCGCTGCTCCAGGAGACCGGCATGCAGGTGAAGTACGCCGAGGCGCGGGACGGTCACAACTGGGAGAACTGGCGCGACCGACTCCGGGAAGGCCTCTCGTGGCTGTATCCCGGCCCACTCTGGATGGTGTATGAATAGAGGGCGACCCGCTCGCCCGAGGTGCCCATGGCCGACGTGACCCGCCGGATCGGTCTCTCTTTGGGGGCCGACATCTGCTGGCCCATTGCGTTCGAAGAGATTCTGGGCCGGCTCGACCTGAAGATTCCCGTGGAAGGCGACACCGTGCGCTTCGCGGTGGAACGCGTGTCGATCGAGCCGTTCGACCTGCGCTCCGCACCGCGCTACGACGTGGTGATCGACCGTCTCACGCACTGGTATCACCTGAGTCGCGAGTGGATCAAGAAGTCCGTCGCGATGGACGGCGTGTACGTCTTCAACAATCCCTGGTCGATCCAGTCGATGGAAAAGCAGACGGCGTATTGCGCCATGATCCGGCTCGGCGTGCCGATTCCCGAAACGTGGCTCGTGCCGCCGAAGGAGTACGAGGAGAAGCCGGACCTGAAGCCGACGCTCGAGCGGTACGCGCGGCTCTTCGATCTGGAGGACATCGGCAAGCGACTCGGCTACCCGATGTTCATGAAGCCGTACGACGGCGGCGGCTGGGTCGGCGTTTCGCGCATCGACGACGTCGAGGCGCTCAAGGCGGCGTACGAGCAGAGCGGCCGCCACGTGATGCACCTGCAGAAGGCGGTGGATCCGCACGACCTGTTCGTGCGCTGCGTGGGACTCGGTCCGCAGGTTCGGAGCGTGCTGTACGATCCGGACGCGCCGCTGCACGACCGCTACACGATGAAGCGCGACTTCATGGGCAGTTCCGATCAGGCGCTGCTCGAGGATCTCGTCCTCACGATCAACGCGTTCTTCGGGTGGGACTTCAACTCGTGCGAGTCGCTGCGCGGTGGCGACGGAGTGTGGTATCCGATCGACTTCGCGAATCCGTGTCCGGACTCGCAGGTGACGTCGCTGCACTACCACTTCCCCTGGTTGATCAAGGCGAACCTGCGGTGGGCGATCTTCAACGCCGCGGTGAAACGTCGCCGGCCGTTGAACCTGCACTGGGCGCCGTACTACGAGATCGCGGACTCGGATCGGACCTACCGCGAGAAGCTCACGAAGTACGTGGATCTCGCGCACCGTTCGTTCGAGACGGACCGCTTCGAGGAGTTCTGTTCCAGGCACCTCGCGCACCTGGACGAGGTCGCGCACGAGTGGTTCGGCACGGACGCCGCGAAGGAGGCGGTGCGCAAGAAGGTCACGGCGCTGTACCCGGAGAAGGAGATCGAAGAGTTCACGAACCTGTTCTTCGAACGCATCCAGAAGTGGCGGAACGAGGAGTCCGGGCAGGAATCCGACCGCGCGTTCGCGGTCTCGCGAGGCGCGCGCGCATGAAGCAGAAGTCGAGCTGGCATTCCTCCCGACTCGGCGAGGAAGTGAACGTCGTGCGCTGGGGGCATTTCGGTCACCCCGTGCTGCTGTTCCCGACTGCGGGCGGCGACGCGGAGGAGATCGAACGCTTCTGGATGATCGACGTCGCGAAGGAACTGATCGACGCCGGCCGCATCAAGATCTACTCGGTCGACAGCGTGGCGGGACGCGCCATGCTGGCATCCGAGGGGACGCCCCGTCACCGGGGGCGGATGCAGGACCGCTTCCAGGAGTTCGTCTACCACGAGCTCGTGCCGGCGATCCGGTCCGACTGCGGGAACGAGCCCCTGGGGATCATCGCGGCGGGGGCCTCGATCGGGGCGTTCAACGCGCTCGCCCATGTGGTACGATACCCGGACGCGTTCCACTCGGCCCTGTGCATGAGCGGCACGTTCGAGCTCCGGCGGTTCATCAAGGACGGTGATCCCGGGCCGGAGTTCGCGCTTTCGTCGCCCCTGACCCTCCTTCCGCGGGTAAGTGAGGCGCATCTGGAGAGGCTCCGGACGCGGTTCATCCTCTTCGCCTCGGGCGAGGGGGAGGCGGAGGACATCGGAGAATCCTGGCGGGCGGCAAAACTCCTCGGTGACCGGGGGGTTCCCAACCGTGTCGATTCCTGGGGACCGGAGTGGAAACACGACTGGCCCCTTTGGCGCAAAATGTTCCCGCAGTACCTCGAGGAACTGCTCGGGAAACAGGAGAAGCGAGCATCATGAAGAGCCTTTGGATCGGGGCGGCAATCGTTCTGGCCGGTGCGGGGATCGCTTCGGCTCACCACGTGGCGACGGCGGACAAGATCATCGCCCATCACACCGCGACGCCGGGGCGGATCGAAGCCCATCACACCGTCTCGGACGCGGCCGTGGTCGCGCCGGCGGGCCAGGCCGAGGCGGCCGCTCCCGAGCGCGGGCCGCACGACGGCGCGCTCGTCAAGCTCGGCGACGACGTCGCGGTCCTCGAGTTCGTGGCGGATCCGGACGAAGGCGTTCTCCACATGTACGTGTGGGACACCGAGCGGAAGGGGCGAAAGCTGATCCGGCAGCAGAACGTGTTCCTGCTCGCGAAGATCTACGGCGAGGAGATCCTCGTGATGCTCACGCCGCAGGATCAACCGGGGGACCAGGCGCGCGGCGAGTGGACCTCGCACTACGCCGGTGGCCACAAGGAGCTGCGCGGCCATTCCGAGTTCGACATCCTCGTCGAGGGGATCACGATCGACAACGTGAGCTACTGGCGCATCGCGCTTCCCTACCCGGCCGGCAACGGTCTCGGTGAGGGCTGGCCGTCGATGGAGGAGATGAAGAAGCGGGAGATCGAAGACCGCTAGCTTCGTCTCGTCCCGCTGCCGAGCGGATCCGGGATCCGAGCGGCGTTCAGTCCCGGAAGAACGGAAAGCGCCAGCCTCCTCCGCGGCGCTTGAGACGCTGGACCACCAGCGAGTGACCTCCTGACTGCGCGTCGTCGAGCGGGGTGCGCCCCGTCTCGTCGCGCGCGGCGGGATCCGCGCCGAGGTCGAGCAGGCGGTCGACCACGAGGCCCTGTCCCGAGCCGGCCGCGAGGTGCAACGGCGTGCGACCGTCGACGTCGACCGCCGCCGGGCTCGCACCGCGATCCAGCAGCAACTCCACGACGTCCGTGCGACCGGCTCCGATCGCCGCGTGCAGCGGTGTGCGGCCGTCGCGATCGCGCAGATCGGGATCCGCTCCCGCGTCCAGAAGCCGGGTCGCCACGGCCGAAGACGCGGCGCGATGGAGTGGCGTCGCGCGGTCGTGATCCAGTTCGTTCACCCGGGCACCGGCTTCGAGCAGCGCTCGGACCGCCCAGTCCACGCCGCGTTCGGCCGCGTCGTGCAATGGCGTTCGGCCGAGCGCGTCCGCCGCGTCCGGGCTCGCGCCCGCGTCGATCAGCGTCTGCAGAACCGGCTCGTCCTCGAGCCGTGCCACGGCCGACGGATCGCGGTGCGCGCGGGCGGGACCGACCCACTCGCCGTCGTCGCCCAGGAGCTGCTCCGTGAGCGACGGCGCGCCGCGTCGTACCGCGACGTGCAGCGGCGTGATGCCGTCGACGTCGGCGGCCCCGGGGTCCGCGCCGGCGTCGAGGAGGTCGGCGGCGAGAGAGCGATCGCACCACGCCACGCACACGTGCAGGGCCGACGTGCCGCGGGCGTTCAATCCACGCGCCGACGCACCGAGGGCGAGCAGACGGCGCACGGTCGATGCCTCCCCGTGCTGCCGCACCGGAGACGGGAGCGCGGCGCGGTGGATGGGGCGCCAGCCCGGCGCGGCCTGCTCCGGGAGCTCCGGATCCGCTCCCGCGGCCACCAGCGCGTCGATCGCGGCGAGATGGTCGCGAGCCGCCGCGAGGTGCAGCGGGGCGTGCCCCTCGTCGTCGAACGCGTTCGGGTCGGCTCCCGCGGCGAGCGCCTCGCGGAGGGCGTCGATCTGTCCGGACTCCGCAAGCCAGGCGAGATCTTCCAAGGCTACTTCCATTCTCCCGAGGCCACGAAGCCGCACCAGCTTGCCGGGGATGCGGGATCGCCCGCCGCGCGGCGTTCCTCCAGCAGCCGCAGGTTCGCGGTCCGGATCGCGCGCGGTGTGGAGAGCCCCTCGCCGAAGCGCGCCTGGTAGAGCGCCTTCATCCACCGGGCCGTCGTGTCGTCGTCCACCGCCCAGAGGCTGGTGACGAGCGTGCCCACGCCCGCCGTCTCGAACGCCCGACGGAGGCCGAGGATCCCTTCGCCCGCGCGGACTCCGCCGAGTCCCGTCTCGCAGGCCGACAGGACCGCCCACTCGACGCCTTCGAGCGGGAGCGACGCGATCTCCTCGGCCGTGAGGATGCCGTCCTCCTCCGAATCCTCGGGAGGCTCGGGCAGGTTCGCGCCGGCCAGTGCGAGCCCCGCGTGAAGCAGCGGCGATCCGCAACCCTCCTCGATCAGGAAGCCGTGAGTGGCGAGATGCAGACCGCGTCGTCCCGGCGCGCGCGCCTTCACCGCCTCCTCGGAAGCGCGCGTGCCGGTGAAGCGCACGACGTCGTCTCCGGCGCTCCGCTTCCACTCCGCCGCGACGTCTTCCGACTCGCGTTCGGTTCCCGGGAGCGCGAGGAAGTGCAGCGAACGGACCGCATCGCACTTCAGATGCGTGCCGCGGCGAGTGTCGGTACCCAGGTCGGCCGCGGGATCGTCGTAGTCCGGTGCGCCGATCGCGAGGAGCCCGCGCCCCGGCGACGCCGCTCGACGGGTCTTCGCGAGGTCGCGTTCCGCGGAGAGCGTGTGGAACAGCGGAGCGTCCTCCGCGAGCCACTGATCCGTCGCCGCCGCGGGCAGCGCATCGAGGTCCACGAAGTGGAGCGCACCGTCCGGCACGACGAACACGAGCTCGGCGTCCCGCACGAGCGGCGCGACCGGATCCCACACGCGTTCTCGGACCGGTTCGCCGAGCGCGCGGATCGAGCTGGCGGACTGGGCGGCCGCGTCCTGGATCCGGCGGATGCCGCGACCACTCGCGGTGTTCAGGGCCGCATGCCAGTCGGCGACCGCCGCATCGATCTCGTCCGCGTCGCCGAGCGGAAGGACGCGCGGGGAGGCGCCCTCCCGCGCCACGAACGCGGCGTAGCCGTCGCTCGTGCCGTCGGACCAGCGGGCATACGCGACGAGCGCCGCGTGCTCCGGGAGTCGCGCGAGAACGTCGGAAAGGCCGGCCGTTCGCGAACCGTCGACGTCCCGGTCCTCGGACGTCCGCTCCCCGAGGCGTCGCTCCGCTTCCTCCTTCGCGCGACGGGCGTCCTGGACGCGCGCGTTCCAGTCGGCGACGTCTTCGTCCGGTCCGCGGAGCACGAGGTTCGCGTAGCGCCGGCGAGCCGTGCTCAGCGTCTCCACGAGGTCGTGCACTTCGGGGCGGGACGCCAGTCGCGTCGCCGTTCGTCGGCGGGTGGCCATCTCCTCGAGGACCGTGGCGCGCGCCCGAATCAACGCGTCCCAGGCGTCGCGCGTGCGTGCCTCGTTCGAGGGGTCATCGGCGGCGAGGCGCACCAGCACGGGCAGGCCGCGCTCGGATCGTGCGAGCCATGCAAGCGCGCGCCGCTCGGAGACGCCGCGCACGAGTACGGCCGTGTTCGCGCGACTGATTCTCTCCGCCTCGAGCGCGTCGGCGAACGCCTCGTCGTTGCGTCCGAGATCGCGAAGGATGCCGGCCCGTCGGCTCAGCTCACGTGGCAGGGACGGATGGTCCGCGCCGAAGATCTCGCGGCGCATCGCGAGCGCCCGGTTCGACGCCGCGAGCGCGCCGGCCGCGTCGCCGCGCTCGCGGAGCACGACGGCGAGCTCGCTCGAAGCGTTCGCCACCGACGGATGCACGGCCGGCAGGGCCCGGGCGTAGACGTCCAGCGCTTCCCGCAGGGAACGTTCCGCGGTGTCGAGGTGGCCGGAGCGTCGCTCGACGTTTCCGATGTTCTCGAGCGCGGAGGCGTAATCCGCGTGCTCCGTCCCGACCGATTCCTTCCAGATGTCCGCGGCCTGTCCGAACAGGACCGCCGCCGGGCGAAGCTGGTCGTCGTCCGCGAGGATCCGACCGAGCGCGAGGAGGGTGATCGCGACGCGCGGGTTGCGTTCCCCGAGCTGCTTGCGGTAGATCCCGAGAGCCTCGCGGTAGCACTCGCCGGCCTCCTCGCGGTCTCCCATGTCCTCCAGCAGGGAGCCGAGATTCAGGCGCGTCTGCGCGGTCTCCCAGTGCTCGCGGCCGAAAAGTCGCTCGCGGATCGCGAGACTCTCCTCGAGCATCGCCCTCGCGCGCAGGTAGTCTCCGAGATCCACGTAGACGATCGCGAGGTTGTTCAGCGCGCTCGCGACTTCCGGATGCGTCTCCCCGAACGCGGCCCGGGCGATCTCGAGGCCCCGCGTGAAGTGATCGAGCGCACCGTTCAGGTTGCCGGTGAGCGCCTCCACCACCGCAAGATTCTGGTGACTCTGCGCGAGGTCGGGATGGTCGGGCGGCAGCAGCCGCTCGCGTCCGCGGAGTGTCTGCTCGTGCAGACGTCGAGCCTCGTCGTACTCGCCGAGCATCTCGTGCATGATCGCGAGATTGTTCCACGCGGTGAAGCGCGTGACGTCCGTCACGTCGGCGGCGTCCAGGATCCGGACGACCTCGAGCTGGAACTCCTTGGCCTCCTGGAGTCGGCCCGCGTCCTGAAGCGTGGAAGCGAGACTGTTCAGCGCCTTCGCGTAGTCCGGATGATCCTCGCCGAGGACGCTCGCCATTCGATCGACGGATACCCGCTGGGCCGCGATCGCGGGCTCGAGCTCGCCGCGCTCCCGGTACACCCAGCCCAGCAGGGTCTGGGACCACGCGCTTTCGAGGTGGTCCGGCCCGAGCGCGCTCTCCTTGATGCGGGCGTTGCGTTGCGCGAGAGCGAGCGTTTCGTCCTCGCTGCCCCGGCCGAGACCCACGAGCGCCTGGACGCGGAGGTCCAGGAACATCGCCGCCTGGATCGACTCCGGCCCGTAGAGTCGCTCCGCTTCCGCGAGCTCCTTTGTCGCCCCTTTTTCGGCCGCGTCCGGCTGCTTCGCTTCGAGCTGCGTCCAGATCCGCTGATAGGGCTCGAAGATCTCGAGCGGCAGACCCCGTGCTTCCCACTCCGCCCGGGCGACGGCGGGATCGGTCTCCTCGCCGATCGCAATGCCGGCCCCGACGAGCAGGCAGGTCGCGAGGATCCAGATTCGGAAGAACGCCGAGACGAAGTGCGGGATGGTTCGGCTCCGGTTCGAGGGAGCGGCGAGGATAGCAAAGCCACCGGCGGGCGGCGATCGCTAGCGGAGCCGCGTGATCTTCAACGCCGCGAGAGGGCCGTCGTTCCCCTCCGCGAGGAAGAAGTAGATGCCGGCGGGCGTCGGGGTCCCGTCCTGGGCCCGGCCGTCCCAGATCCAGCGCGCCTCCCCGCCCGCACCCGGCTCCGGGATCAGCGTGCGGACTCGCCGGCCCCCGGCGTCGACGACCCGTGCCACGCTTGCGTTCGCGAGGGGGCCGGTCGCGCGGACCTCCACGCGTCGGCCGGCGAGGGAGGGGTTCGGCAGCGCCTGCAGTGCTCCCCCCGGCGCGTCGAGGAGATCGGAGACATCGACCGCGCTCGTATCGGCCCGGATCCGGTGCAAGCCCGGCGGAAGGGCGGCGGTGTTCGTGCCGAGGCTCGTGAACCAGAGGGCGCCGTCGGGGCCGAGTCGAGCGTCGGCCGCGCCCGGGAAGCCGGCGCCCCACGTGCTGTCGGCCGGCTGCCCGGCGATCGGCGGCGCGATCTCCCAGGGATCCCCGAGCGTGCCGGTGGGTCGCAGGCGCACGAGGTGCCCGGAGTACAGCTCGAAGAAGAACAGGTCTCCCTCGTGGCTCGGCGGGAAGGAGATCGGCGAGCTCGGTACGGAGCGAATGCGGGGACCGCCGATGATGGAGATGAGATCGATCGGGTGCGGCAGGGCGTAGATGGGCCACGTGTACGTCACCGGCAAGGGGCAGTCGCCGCAGCACGCGATCTCGTCGAAACCCTCGTACTCCGGCCAGCCGAAGTTCGGCCCCGGGTTCGCGGCGCCGGGGATCACGTTCATCTCCTCGAACGTGTGCGATCCCACGCTGCCGATGAAGACGTCGCCGGTTGGAGCGTCGACGGTGAAGCGGAACGGATTCCGCAAGCCCCACGCCCACACGAGCGCGCGCCAACCGGTACCTCCGAACGGATTGTCGCCGGGATCGAGGTCGGCGAGCGGCGGCGCGGGCCCGCCGGGCGGCGGCGCGTTCTCGATCGAGATCCGCAGGATCTTGCCATGGGGATCGTCGAGATCCTGCGCGAGACAACCGCGCTGATCGTCGCCGACGGAGATCAGCAGGCGCCCGTCCGGGCCGAAGCGAAGCGTGCCGGCGTTGTGGATGCCGAACAGATCCTCGATCGAGTCGATCAACGGCGCGGGTACGCCGAACGCGAGCGCGGTGCTCGCGGGATCGGAGACATCTCCCGTGGCCTCCACGCGCACGATCTTCGTCACCGCGGCCGTCGACGTGTAGTTCAGGTACAGGTACGGACTCTTGGGCCAGTCCGGATCCACCGCCAGGCCGAGCAGACCGCGCTCGGGATGGACGGACTCCACGTCCGGCAACGTCAGGACGGGCACCGAAGTCGTGGCGCCGACCGCGGCCACGCGCACCGTTCCCGTCTCACGCTCCGCGATCAGCGGTCGCCCGTCCGGCAGCAGCGCGAACGCGACGGGCCAGCCGCCGAACGGCGGCCCGACCAGATACTCGTGCACGAAACCCGCCGGCACCGAGCCGGCGCGGGAGGAGACGGGCAGGAGCGCAGCCGCGAACCCCGTCAGCGCAAGGAGCGCCGAGGAGACGCGGAGTGCGGACGCTCGAGTACGACGGGCCACGGACACCTCGGTCGGGGAGCCCGAGGTTACGCCGGGAAGGGGATCGGTTTCAAACGCCGGCGGCGAGCTCGAGCCGGTCGGCGGCGCTGCGCCGCGCGAGCCAGACGACCTGCACCAGCTGCCCGAACACGAACACGGCGAGGACCGGCGGGAGTCCCGGGACGTGCAGTCGGCCGACCAGTGCGGCGAGCATCCCCGACACGGTCAGCAGGGCGATCGCGATCGCCTCTCCCACGCCCCGGGTCCGGTGCCGGTTCACGAGAATCCCGGTGTGCCAGCTCTGGAGGACGCTCAGTGCCGGCATCGGGATCGCGATCCACAGCGCGATGCCCGCGAGCGAGGCGAGCGGCGGCGCGAGGCCGGACAGACCCGAGAAGTACAGGGACGCGAGTGGCGTCGCGGCGATCAGCAACAGAAGGCCACTCACGATCGTCGCCAGCGTGCGGGCAAAGGAGCGCAGGGCGGCGTATCCGCCGGGCCGCTCGATGAGCGTCACCACGACCTCGTTGAAGGCGAAGCCGAGGCTGCGGAGCGTGAACGTGAGTCCGTTCACCACCGGCCAGGCCGCCAGCGAATCGATCGCCCGCGGCAGTCGACCCATCGCGGCGGCGCCGATCGGGAGGACGGCGAGGGCCAGCAGCGAGGTGAGGGCGAGCGGAGTGTAGAACGCGACGAAGCTCTTTCGAGTCAGGGGGCGGGCGGTCGGATCGACCGCGGGAAGGCGACGCAACACGGGGCGCACGGCGAGCCCGATGAACAGCGCCTCCGCCGTCACGCCGGCGGCGACGGCGCCGGTGCCGACCGCGATCCCGGGACCGCCGAGCACGCTGCCGATCGTCAGCACGACTCCGTTCGCGGCGAGGCGGACGAGCGTGCCGATTCCCACCATTCCGCTGCGTCCGGACCGGATGAGCACGCCTTGCTGGAACCGCCGGTACGCGATCGCGCCGGACCAGGGAGTCATGAGCAGCATCCCGAGCCGCGCGGGGGCGCGCGTCTCCTCCGGTGCGGACAGGACGTGTCCCACCACCACGTCCCACAGCGGGGTGGTGGCGACCAGAAGGTGCAGCAGCGTGAGCGCGCCCGCGCTCAGCGCCATGAACCGGCGGAGCTTCCGGTACGACGGAACGTCGCGGGACAGTGCCGTCGAGGCGGACAGCAACATGATGATCGGCGCCTCGATCAGCAGCGCGAGGGGGAACACGACACCGCCGTACGCGGCGAGGCTGACCTCGGGATCCGCGAGGCGCGCCATCACGGCGCCCACGGCGGGGAGCTCGAACCCCATCATCAACCAGCTGGCGGCGAGCGGCCACCAGGTCCGCATCACGGTCCGGCGATCGACGGGCTCGGCGCGGGCTTCGCTCACGGCTGCCTCCTCGCCCCTCGGGGGAGGGGGCGAGGAGGATAGCCAATGAGCGCGCGGAGGTCGCGGGATTTAGCGGTGCAGGGCCTTCAGGTCGGCCCAGGAGGAATCCTCGACTTCGAGCACCGTCGTCCCGATGTCGAAAGCCGACTGGGTCACGAGGAGGAGCATCGTCCCGTCGAGGTCCGCGAGGAGACCGTCGAAGGAGCCGGCGACGTGGTGATCGTCGATCGCGGAGATGACGATGCCGCCGTTCGCACTGCCGAACACGCCGTTCGCGGTCAACGCTTCGAGCCACGCGACCCAGTCCGCGCTCGCGGGATCCGAAGGGAAGCTCGGCTCGGGCAGGTCGTTCACGAAGCCCCAGGCCACGGTGTAGTTCTCCAGGTCGATCGGGTACGCCCCGGGAACGATCGGGGAATCGCTCCGGATCGCGAGCACCGCGACGTCGGCGGAACCGTCCGTGTTCCCGTGCCCGGCCACGATCACCAGCAGGTGGAGCCCCGGATGATCCACGACGAACGCTGCACAACCGTTGTCCTCGACTTCCGGAAAGCCGTCGAGATTCGTGAGCTCCCCGTCGGCCTGGAACGACCCGTTGTACGAGCCGAACGGGAACTGGTCGTACCGGAAAGAGAGAGTGCCTCCCGCGAGCGTCTGCGCGACGGACGGGGCGGCGGCGAACGCGAGCACCGACAGGGCGATCGCGAAGGAAGCAACGCGCATGGTGAACTCCAAGGAGACGGTGTCGGGCGACCGGAGAAGGGGCGGATCGCCCGGCCAGTGTAGCGCACCGGAGTGGCGAAAGTCAAAGTAATCGCAGCAAATTGGCGTTTGCACAAACGTGCGGATCGCGGGCGAAGCTCGGCGTTCGCGGCCGATCAGTGCTTTGGGTTGCCGGATTTCGGCGATTCTTGGATCCAGCGGAAACCGTCGCATGCGAGTCGGGGAAGACGCGGGAAGCGAGGGAATCGGGGATCCGAATCGGACAGTCCGCAGCGCGTGAACCGGGACCCGCGCGTGGAGGCGACGCGACGGGCGTGCGCACAGTCGGCGCAAAGTCCTTCGAGCGGGCGGTGGGGGAGAGGCGCCTCGGTCACTAGCGCGTGCGGACGCTCTTGCGGACGAGCTCGCGACGGCCGTCGCTCGCGACGACGAAGTACACGCCCGAACCAACGGTCGCTCCGCGATCGTCGCGGCCGTCCCAGGCGAGCCGGGTCGCGCCGGCGGCCACCGGGCCATGGTGCAGGTGACGCACGACGCGTCCGGCCACGTCATGCACCGTGACGTCCAGGTTCGTCGGGCGCTCCGACGTGATCACGAAGGACTGCGCTCCGCGCGCGGGCTGGGGCAGCGGGAGTCCGAGGCCGAAGCCCTCGCCGACGGAACCGGCGCCACCCAGCGGGGCGTCCGTCGGGGGCTCGCCCTCGGTCAGCGTGTAGAGCCCGGCGGGCACCGTACCGTAGGAATCCACCGCGCCCGACGTCCACTCGAGGATGAGCGAGTCGGCGGCCGATGCGCCACCGAGCCCGAGGTGCACGCGGAGCGGATCCTGGAAGCCGCGCCAGGAGTTCGCCTCCACCGTTCGGTAGATGCTGGTGCCGTTCACGACCAGGCGAACCCGCGTGCCGACTCCATGGCGGCCGGAGTCGCGTCCGACGAGATCCAGCTGGATCGAGGGGCCGCGGTTCCCTTCGTTCAGGAACAGGTTCGAGGTTCCGCCGTCGGAGTAGTAGGCCGGTCCCTCGCCCTCCATCAGGTAGAGGTCCAGGTCCCCGTCCCCGTCGACGTCTCCCCACACGCCGCCGTCCGCGAGGCCGATCGACGTGCCGCGCAGTCGCTCGAACAGCGTCACGTCGGCGAAGTTCGTCCCCGTGTTGCGGTACATCTTGTCCGTGGGGTTCGGCTGGCCGCTGTCGCCCTTGTCGATCACGTGGAGGTCGAGGCGCCCGTCGTTGTTGTAGTCCACCCAGGAAACCTGGCGCGGGTTGACGAACGCGTAGCTCGGCAGGATGGAGGCGCTGACGTCGACGAACACTCCGCCGTCGTTCCGGTAGACCAGCGGCTCGCCGGGACCGAAGCCGGGGTCCTCCAGGTTGAACGTCGCGATGTTCGGCAACGGCACGGAGGCGGTAAAGAACCCGTCGAACGTGTCGAGATTGAGGTCCGGAGTGGAACAGCGAACCTGGACCGCGTTCGCCGTTCGCCAGATGTAGATCCCCCGGCTCACGCCCGGAGTGTACGGCGGGATGCCGAAGTGCTGGCTCGTGATCGGGAAGTTCGTCGCAGTGCTCGGGTGCAGCTCGTTCAGACCGAGGAAGATCAGCGACGGGTCGGACATTCCGCGGACTTCCAGCGTGGCCCACACCGTGTCGGCCGCCGTGGTGATGCGCAGGCCGTCCACGCCGTCGTCCGCGTACCGCGTGTTGAAGTAGAAGGAGACGGAGTCGCCCGGAAACGCGACGTCGAACAGCCCGACGTTTCCGGTGCACAGGGCGAGGTCGAGATCGCCGTCGTTGTCGTAATCGCCCCAGTCCGCGCAGGAGATGACCGGGACTCCGGGCGGCAGTGCGGTGGCGGTGGCGTCGGAGAAGCCCGCGGCCCCGTCGTTCCGGAACAGTTTCGTGGGGCGTTCGAACTCCTCGCCGCCCACGAGCAGGTCCGGATCCCCGTCGTTGTCGTAGTCCCCGAAGATCCCGCCGCCGGTGCCGAGGTTCTCGTTCAGCCCGACGCTCGCCGCGACGTCGCTCAGGAAGAAGTTCAGGTCGTTCCGGTACAGCGAATTGAAGCTCGTGGCGTCCGGCGCCTTGGCGACGTAGATGTCCACGCGACCGTCGAGGTTGTAGTCGGCCGCGGAGGCCGCGCGTCCGCGCCCGGGCGGATCGCCCATGCCCGCGGCTCCGAGCAGCGAGATCATCGCGCCGCCGCCGTCGTTCCGGTAGAGCTCGTTCGCTTCCGACGCGGCGCCGCCGCCGCCGCCGTGAGTCACGAAGACCTCGAGATCGCGGTCCGTGTCGATGGAGACGAAGAGCGCTCCGTGGCGGTCGATCGCGCCGGCCCAGGGCTGGGGGTGCGTCGTGGTGTCGAACGTCCCCGTGCCGTCGTTCCAGAACAGGACCGGTTGCTCGAAATGGTGACCCGTGTAGAGATCGAGATCGCCGTCCAGGTCGAGGTCGTTGAGGGAGGCGCCCCAGGTGGAGCCGGTCCAGCCCACACCGGACTCTTGCGAACGGTTCGCGAACTGGGCGCGGGCGGCTCCCGGCAGCAGCAAGGCACAGGCCACGAGAAGCGGCGTGAGCGCGGAACGGCGCGGACGGGCGGGAAGGACGGCGAAGATGGCGGGACTCCCGAGCGCGAGGATTCGAGTCGGAAGAGCATACCAGGATCGGGCGGCGAGTCTCAAGCGGGCCGGACGAGGAGTGCACGATTCCACGTCGGCCCGGCGGCCCGCATCTTGACCGGAATGCCCCGAAATCGTTACCAATCGTATGTGTTCAGGAATTCCGTCCGGCGCCCCGAAGGCGCACTTGCCCCCCCGTGGACCACGCCTCGCCCGTCGAGGCACGAGTCCTCGAATCGCTCCCGGCGCCGGCCGGGCTCGGGGTCTCGCGCCTGGTCGTTGCTCGTCGTCATCTGGTTGGTCGCACCGTCCGCGGTTGGCGCCGCGCCGTGGTTCGTCGACGTGTCCGGCCCGTCCGGTTTCGACTTCGTGCACGAATCCGGTGCGGTCGGTTCGCTGGAGATGCCGGAGATCATGGGGCCCGGCTGTGCGATCTTCGACGCCGACCAGGACGGCGATCTCGATCTCTATCTGCTGCAGGGATCGTTCGCGTATTCGGATCCGGGTCATTCCCCCGCGCCGGCGAACGTTCTGTTCCTGCGCGGCGCGGACGGCCGATATTCGCGCGCGAAGAAGAGCGGTCTCGAGGATCCCGGGTACGGGATGGGCGTCGCGATCGGCGACGTGAACGGAGACGATCTCGTCGACGTGTACGTGACGAACGCCGGCCCCGATCGCCTCTTCCTGAATCTCGGGGGAGGGAAGTTCCGCGACGCGTCATCCGAGTGGGGAGTGGGTGATCCCGCGTGGGGCTGCTCGGTGGCGATGTTCGACCTCGAGGGCGACGGCGACCTCGACGTGTTCGTGTCGCACTACGTGAAGTACGACCCGGCAAAGCGCTGCACCGACGCGGCCGGACGTCCGGAGTACTGCGGCCCGAAGGAGTTTCCGCCGCTGCCCGATCTGCTCCTGCGCAACGACGGGAAGCGTTTCGTGGACGCGAGCGAGTCCGCGGGCATCGCGACGACGGCTGCCGCCGGACTCGGCGTGACCTGTGCGGACTTCGACGGCGACGGGCGTCGCGACGTGTACGTCGCGAACGACGCCTACGCGAACAATCTCTGGGTGAATCAGGGCGACGGCACGCTTCTCGACGACGCACTGCTCCTCGGTGCGGCCTTCAACGTGCAGGGCATGGCCGAGGCCGGCATGGGCGTGTTGACCGGCGACTTCGACAACGATCTCGACCTCGACCTGTTCATGACGCACCTGCGCAACGAGAGCAACACGCTGTACGCGGCGGAGGGGATCGGGTTCGAGGATCGCACGGCCGAGTTCGGTCTCGCGTCGCTCAGTTTGCCCGCCACCGGATTCGGCACGGTGACGTTCGATGTCGAGCTCGACGGCGATCTCGATCTCGTCGTCGGCAACGGTGCGGTCAACCGCGGCGAGCCGCGCAAGGACAGCGATCAGCCGGCGCCCTGGGACCGGTACGCGGAGCCGAATCACCTCTACCTCATGACCGACGGGAAGTTCGGGTTCGCGTCGGCGGAGGTCGGCGGCGAGCTGACGAGTCGCGTCGAGGTCACGCGCGGCCTCGCGGTGGGCGACCTCGACGACGACGGCGACCTCGACCTGCTGCTCACGAACACGAGCGGTCCCGCGCGCATCTACCGGAACGATGCGCCGCGCGGCGGGCACTGGCTCCGCGTGCGACCGACCGAGCGGGCCGCCGGCAGCGTCGCGATCGGCGCGATCGTGATCGTGCGTGCGGCCGGGCGGTCCTGGATGCGTCTCGCCGATCCCGCGTTCAGCTACCTGTCCAGCAGTGACCCGCGGGTCCACTTCGGGCTCGGCAACGTCGAGGCCGTGACGTCGATCGACGTGAAGTGGCCGGACGGCACGTTCGAGTCGTTCCCCGGCGGCGCCGTGGATCGCGAAGTCGCGCTCGTGAAGGGAACGGGTCAGGCGCTCGCCGCCGGAGGAAGTCGTTGATCCCGAGGGTTCCGCTCCGGACGCTGATCGCGGTGACGTGGATCCTCGCAGGCTGTGGCGACGGAGCGGAGCGCGCCGCGAATCGGACGCCCACCGAGGAGCCGCCCGCGTACCCGACGGAGGACACCGAGCCGCAGGTCGTCTCGGCGCTCGCCGCCGCGCGGGCCGCGGTCGTGTCGAGCCCCGGGGCGGCCGACGCCTGGGGTCGGTACGGGATCCTCCTGGACGCCCATGATCTGTACGGACCCGCGGCGACGTGCTACCGCGCCGCCCACGGCCTCGCCCCGGACGCGTTCGACTGGCTGTACCTGCTCGCCCGCGTGGAAGAGCTGGGGGGAGCGGAGCCCGACGTCTATCTCCCGGAGCTCGAACAGGCGCTCGCGATCCGCCCGGAGTACGCACCCGGAGAGGTCCGCCTCGGGGAGGCGTTGCTGCGGGCCGGGCGCGCGGCGGAGGCCGCGGCACACTTCCGGCGCGCGACGGAACTGGACCCGGGGCTGGCGGCGGCGTTCCGCGGACTCGGTCGCGCGCTGCTCGGCACGGAGGACGTGGAGGGCGCGCGGGCGGCGCTCGAACGCTCGGTGGCTCTCCAGCCGGACGATGGCGCGGCCTGGGGATTCCTCGCCCAGGTGCTCGTCCGGGCAGGCGCGCGCGACGAAGCCCGCGCCGCCCAGACGAAGTCGCGCGAGCTCGAGCCGAAGCACGTCTACTGGGATCCGGTACTCGCTCGCATCGGGGACGCGGGTCTCTCGGCGGACCAGTGCCTGCGCCGCGGGCGGGAGCGTCTCGCGGCCGGGAATGCGGCGGCCGCGGTGCCCGATCTCGAAATCGCGAAGACCGTGCGCCCGGACGACGCCCAGGTGGCGGCGCTCCTCGCCGGCGCGCTCGCCCGCTCCGGACGTCCGGCCGAGGCGCGGGAGGAGTACCGGCGGGCTCTCGGGCTTCGGGAGGACTACCCCGAGGCGCATCGGGATCTCGCCGCCCTGCTGGTACGGACGGGCGAGTTCCTGCCGGCCGCCGAGCACTACCGCCGGGCCGAGGAACTGGAGGGGGCGGATTCCGCGCTCGTGGCGGCCCGAGCGGCCGCGCTCGCCCAGGGCGGAGATCCGGCCGCCGCGGTGAAGGAGTTCGCCCGGGCCGAGACGCTGGGTTCCCTGGATGCGAGGGCTCTGAGCAACTGGGGCACCGCCTGGGCCCAGCTCGGTCGCCCGGATCAGGCGGCTCCCCTGTTCGAGCGCGCCGTCGAGCGGGATCCCGGCTCGGCGAACGCCTGGGCGAACCTCGGAGCCGCGCGGGAGGACCTGGGAGATGTCGGAGGCGCCCGGGACGCCTACCGCCGGGCCGTCGGCGTCGACCCGAGGCACCGGGCGGCGGGGCGCCTGCGCGCCCTGGGCGGCTAGAGGCGGACGTCGAACTCCGGGGGGCTCCGCGGGGCGGCTGGACGTCGGGAAGGCCCTCGATCGGGCTTTTCACCCCTCCTGGGGGAGTCTCGATGCGTCCGGGAGCGCCGGCGACCGAAGATCCTCGGTAACCGTCGGCTATCGTATTCAAATTCGATTGAAACGTGGCGGGGAACCCTCTACACTCACGAAGTCGAGCGGCACGTCTTTCCCCGAAGAAGCACTTCGGGGACGGGGGAACCGCTCGGTGATGTCTCCAACCCTAGGCAAGGAGATCCTCAGTGAAGCTTGCAACCTCTCTCGTGACGGTGTTCGCGCTGTGCGCGTGTACGGCCGCCAACGCTGACGTCCGTTCGACGACGGACCAGGGCCTGGATCGTGACTCCCTCATCGCGCAGAAGAACGCCGCGGTGTCGGGCATCAACAACCCGGTTCCGAACGTCGGTGGCGACAACATCGGCAGCGCGGTCAACATCCCCGCGATTCCGTACAACGACGGTGGCAACACCTGCTCGTTCCTCAACGACTACGACGAAGTCTGCCCTTATTCGGGCTCGACCTCGCCTGACGTCGTGTACTCGTACTCGCCGGCCGCCAACGGCGCGATCGACGTCTCCCTCTGCAACTCGCTCTACGACACGAAGGTGTACGTGTACGAGAACGCGGCGGGCAACCTGATCGCCTGCAACGACGACGATTGCGGTTCCGACGGCTTCAAGTCGTTCCTCGGTGGTGTGCCGGTCTCCGCTGGCAACACCTACTACATCGTCGTGGACGGCTACGGCGGCGACTGCGGTGACTACTCGCTCGACGTCACCGAGAACGTTCCGTGCATCGTCGACTGCCCGGTGGGCGGCGTTGCCGAGGGCGAAGTCGACTGCTTCGACGACTACAACGACGTGACCAACGGTGGCTGCAACAGCACGCCGAACGTCTTCTCGACGATTCCGTGCGATCCGGGCGCGGGCCTCACCGTTTGCGGTACCTACGGTGGCTTCTTCCACAGCCCGTCCGGCTTCAACTACCGTGACACCGACTGGTACGAGATCAGCGAGAACAACGCCGGCGTGACCGTTTGCGTCACCGGCGAGTACGACACGCTGACCGGCTACCTGGCGGCTGACTGCTCGGCTCCGGCGTTCGTCGAGTCCGCCGTCATCGGCGGCTGCGACGTCGCTTGCTTCAACATCCCGGCGGGCAACTACTGGGTGTTCGTGGCGACCTCGGGCTTCGGCTCCGTGTCCGGCGCGTGCGGTGGTAACTACAACATCGCCGTCGAGGGCAACCTCTGCACGGTCGGTGTCGAGGCCACCAGCTGGTCGAAGATCAAGGCGGACCACCGCTAGATCGTCGGCCGACAGCACTACAGGCAGTTCGGGCGGGCGTCCCTCGGGGCGCCCGCCCTTTTCTTTTTCCAGGGAGTCGATGGGCGTACACTCGGGGGAGGAGGTCGCCAATGAAGGTTCCGGCCTGCATTCTCGCTGTGTGGTCGATTGCCGCGATGGGCGCGGTCGCGGAGCCGGCGGTTTCCACGCAACGCGCGATCTCGAGAGAGGCGACCACCGCCGCGAAGGACCGGGCGATTCACTCGGTTCCCGATCCGTCGGCCGGCAGTGGAAGCGGGGACACGATCGCCGACGCGTTGCCAATCCCGGAGCTTCCGTTCTCCGATGCCGGCAACTCCTGCTCCTTCGTCGACGACACCGACGAGGCGTGTCCCTACGCCGGATCGACGTCCCCCGACGTGGTGTACTCGTTCACGGCGACGCTCGACCGGCTGCTCGACGTGAGCCTGTGCGCTTCGCTCTACGACACGAAGCTGTATGTCTACGAGAACGCCCCCACGACGCTCGTCGCCTGCAACGACGACGCGTGCGGCGCGGACGGCTTCAAGTCGCGCCTCCTCGACGTTCCGGTGACGGCCGGGAACACGTACTACTTCGTGGTGGACGGCTACGGCGGCGACTGCGGCGAGTACTCGCTCGTGGTGGAGGAAGCGGCCCCGTGTCACGTGATCTGCCCGTCGGGTGGCGTGGCCGAGGGGGAGGTCGACTGCTTCGATGGGTATGAGGACGAGACGAACGCCGGCTGTACGACGTCTCCACCGCAGTTCGGTCGGATCCCGGGGGCCGAAGGCCTCACGGTCTGCGGCACGTACGGTGGGTTCTCCGATCCGGCGACCGGTTCCGACGCGAGAGACACGGATTGGTTCGAGTTCGAATGCCCCGATTGGCCGCGGCACGTCTGCTTCACCGGTGTCTACGAGACCGTGATCGGGTACGCCGACGCGACCCTCGGCTGCAGCGGCGATCCCGGGCTGGTGGAGTCTCTCGTCGTGCCGGCGTGCGAGACGGGATGCCTCGATCTGCCCCCCTACAGCTGGTTGTTCGTCGCGACGTCGGGATTCGGGGAGGCGGCCGGCCCGTGCGGGGGCCGGTACAACCTCGAAGTCGGGGAACTCCCCTTCCCGTGCTACACCGCAGTCGTCCCGACCGGCTGGGGGAAGCTCAAGGCGCGCTACCGCTGATCTCGGCGGTCCCGCGCGGGACGGTCGGCCCGGCCGCCTTCCTTTTTGCTCCTGCGGCCGCTACGATGTCGGGATGCGCCTGCCTGTCCGCCTTCGGATTCTCGCCCCGACCGCATGGGCGGTGGCTCTGGCCCTGTTGCCCGCGTGCGGCGGAGAACGCTCTTCCTCGAGCGATTCCGCGGCCGAGGCGCCGCCGCCGTCCGTGGCACCCGAGCTCGGCGTCGATCCCGCCACCGTCACGACGCGGGCACCGGCGGTGAATCGGCTCTTGATCCTGGCACTGGACGGGGCCACCTGGGATCTCCTCGACCCGGTGCTCGAGAGGGGCGGGGCGCCCACGATGGCCGGGCTGATCGACCGTGGGGTCCGCGCGGAGCTCATCACGCTGGAGCCGACCGTGTCGCCGGCGATCTGGACGACGATCGCGACGGGCTTCCTTCCCGATCAGCACGGCATCCTCGGCTTCGACGGCGTTCCCGGCGCGACGATGACGACGCTGCCGAACGCGCGCATGCGCAAAAAGAAGACGTTCTGGAACATCCTGTCCGACTTCGGGGTGACGACGGGCACGCTCGGGTGGTGGGCCTCCTGGCCGGCCGATCCGCTGTGCGACGGGAGCTTCCTGGTCAGCGACCGCGTCCCGTATACGCGCATGGAGGCGTCGATCGGCCGGGGCGCGCTCGACGACGACGACGTGTTCCCGCCGTCGCTGCTCGACACGCTCGCGCCGCTGGTGGAGAAGCCGAACGACCTGTCGCCCGCCGTGGCGCGCGACTGGCTCGGCATGGATAGCGAGGAGCGCCAGCGTTTCCTGCTCGACCCGGAGTACCGGATGGGTCGCTTCCTGCCGGAGTTCAAGTTCGCGTACCAGTCGGATCTGTCCACGCGAAAGATGGCGGTGGCCGCCTTCGACCGGCTCCCGGTGCAGGTCCTCTCCGTGTACTTCACCGGCATCGACACGGTGAGTCATCTGTTCTGGCACTTCACGTTTCCCGAGCAGTTCCCGAACCAGCCGGTCCCCGCCGCGGAGGCCGCTCGCTACGGCGCGGTGATCCCCAAGTACTACGAGCAGGTGGATCGCTGGCTCGGTGAGATCCTGACGGCGCTCGGCGATGACACCACGGTGCTGATCGTGAGCGATCACGGCTTCGGCGGCACCGGGAACCTGCCGTGGTCCGGCGGCCACGGAAGGCTGACTCCCGGCGCGCCGATCGCGCCGCGTGGTCTGCTCGTACTCTCCGGGCCGGGCATCGTGGACGGTCCCGTACGGCTCGATCGCGCGCACGTGCTCGACGTCGCGCCGACGATCCTCCGCCTGATGGGATTGCCCGAGGCCGACGACATGGTCGGGCGGCCGCTCGAGAGCGCGCTGGTACCCGCGGCGCGGGAGGAGCTGCCGAACGTCGCGTCGTTCGAGGTCATCGGTCACCTGCGCCGCCCGCCGCCGCCCCGGGTCGATCCCAGCGGCGACGCCGAGCGCATGGAGCGCCTGCGGGCGCTCGGCTACATTCGATAGTTCCGAGGAGATGCCGCGTTGAACCGTCACCGCAATCTGCTGATCCTGATTCTGATCCTCGCGGCCGGCCTCGCGCTGCGTCTCGGGTACCTGCAGGAACGTCGCAGCGCGCCGGACTTCACCCAGCCCGTCGCCGATGCGGCGCTCCACGACTACTGGGCGCGTGGTCTCGCGACCGGCGACTGGACGCCGCCGGCGGGGGAGCAGGATCCGGAGATCTCGAGCGTCCCGTTCCTGCGACCGCCGGGATACCCGTACGTTCTGGCCGCGGTGTATCGCCTGGCGGGAACGGGCCCCGTGGCCTCGCGGGTCTTCCAGATCGCGCTCGGCCTCCTCAACGTCGTGCTCGTGTTCGCGCTCGGTCGGGCGCTGTTCCGGCCGTCGGTGGGGTTGATCGCGGCCGCGTTCGCCGCACTGCACTGGAGCGGGATCTACTGGGAGAGCGAGCTGCAGGCCGTCACGCTGGCGCGCACGCTCGTGCTCGGCTCCTTGCTCGCGCTCCACTTCGCGACGCACCGGCGCCGGATGCTCCCCGTGATCATCGCCGGTCTCCTGCTCGGTCTCCTGGCGCTCGTGCGCCCGAACGGTCTGCTGCTGTTGCCGGTGGCGGCCGTCGCGCTGTTCTGGCTGGACCGCCACCCCGTCCGCGGTCTCGTGCTCCTGGTGGCCGCCGCGGTCGCAATCGCACCCGCGACGATCCGCAACTGGCGCGTCGCGCACGATCCCGTGCTGATCTCCGCCAACGGGGCCGTCAATCTCTGGATCGGGAATCACGACGGGGCCGACGGCGTGAGCGCCGAGCTGCCCGAGCTCGAGCAACTCACCGGGCGGACGGGCTGGAGCTGGTTCTCGTACCGGGAGGTCGTGGCGGGCGTGGCGGCACGCGAGGGAAGGGAGATGAGCTACTCGGACGTGTCGCACTACTTCTCGCTGCGCGCGCGGGAATGGATCTCCACGCATCCGGGCGAGTTCCTGCGATTGAGCGGCAAGCGCCTCCTGTACCTGCTCGGCCCCGACGAGATCTCGAACAACAAGGCCATCCGGTTCGAGAAGGCGTCGAGTCGCTATCTCGCGCCGTCGCCGGGCTTCGCGCTGCCGTTTGCGCTCGCGCTGGTGGGCGTGTTCCTGGTCGGGGCGGACGTGCGCCGGCGGGGATGGGCCCGCCCGAGCGACGCGGCGCTCGAGAATCCCGCGGCGGCGTGGCTGGTGGGCTTGTTCTTCCTCGTGTGGATCGGTTCGTTCGTACCGTTCCTCGCCGCGTCGAGATTCCGGGCTCCGGTCGAGCCGCTGCTGTTCCTGTTCGCCGCGTTCGCGGTGGCCCGAGTGGCGGACGCGGTGCGACGTCGCGAGTGGGGCGTCGCGGGCGGGCTGGTCGCGGCGGCGCTCGCGCTGTTCTTCCTGACGACGCGCTCGGTCTACGACTCCGCGGTGGACGAGGCGTGGTGGCACACCGACCGCGGGCTTGCGCTGCAGCGCGCGGGGCGGACGGACGAGGCCGAGGTCGAGTTGAAGGCGGCGATCGCCGCGAATCCGGGATACGTCGACGCGCACGTTGCGCTCGGCGAGCTGTACGAGCAGCTCGACCGGAAGGACGAGGCCATCGCGCACTACGCGGCGGTGTTGCAGCAGAGGCCGGACAAGTCCTCGCTGATGATGAAGACCGCGGTGCTGCTGAACGCGCGCGGCCGCTACCAGGAGGCCGTGCCGTACCTGCGCACGCTGGTCCAGATCAGCGACTCCCCGGAGACCCGGTTCGAGTACGGACGTGCGCTCACCGAGGTCGGTCGCTACGACGAGGGAATCGAGCAGTTCCGAGCGGCGATCGCGGCGCAGCCGGAGCAGCCGCAGGCCTTCACGAACCTCGGGATCGCGCAGGCGAAGCTCGGCCAGACGAGCGACGCGATCGAGTCGTTCCGCGAGGCGATCTATCTCGATCCGTACGGGAAGGAAGCGTACTTCCACCTCGGCAACGCGCTGCAGGCGGCGAAGCAGTACGACGAAGCGAAGGCAGCGTTCGAGGAGGCCGCGCGCATCGGTCTCACCTGGGTCGATCCCCGGGTCCACCGGGGGAATCTCGCGAACGAGCTCGGGGAGTACGAGGATGCAGTGCAGTGGTACGAGCAGGCGATCCGGCTCAACCCGACCCACGTCGTCGCTCGCTACAACATGTCGGCCGCACTTGCGAATCTCGGTCGTTTCGACGAAGCGCTGGAGCACCTGCAGGTCGCGGAGGCGCAGGAACCCGCGAACCGACTCGTGAAGGAACGCATCGCGCAGATCCGTCAGCTCATGCAGTCGAAGAGCGGGAAGTGAGTTCCGCCGGAGGACGCCGGTGAGCGATCACGCGGACGTGCCGCCGTCCCTCTACGGAGTCCACGCGGACTGGTACGACCGGATCTACGCGTGGAAGGACTACGTCGCCGAGGCGCGCGAACTCGAGCGGATCCTGGGGGAGGAGGGGATCCGGCCCGGGGATCGCGTGCTCGAAGTCGGGTCCGGGACCGGCAACTTCCTGGAGCCGCTGTCGCAGACATACCGGATGACCGGACTGGACTCGAGCTCCGACATGCTCCGCGTCGCGGCCAGGAAGCTCGGTGACGTGCCGCTGCTCCGGGCCGATATGCGGGACTTCGCGGTGTCGGAACCGTTCGACGCGGTGGTGTGCCTGTTTTCGTCGCTCGGGTACCTCGCGAACGTCGAGGAACTCCGCGCGACCGCGCGGTGCTTCGCCCGTGCGGTCCGGCCGGGCGGCGCCGTGATCGTGGAGCCGTGGCTGGAGCCGGGCGAGTTCGAGGCCGGGCGCGTGGGGCTCGACGTTGCGCGCGGCCCGGACCGATCCCTCGCGCGATCGGCCTTCTCCCGGCGCGACGGCGATGTCGCCGAGGTGGAGTTCCGATGGATCGCGGCGTCGGCCGCGGCCGGCCTCGAGCTCGTGACCGAGACGCACCGCTTGTGGCTGTGCCCGCACGCCACGATCCGGATCGAGTTCCTCGGAGCGGGGATCGAGCTTCGCCCGGACGAGCGGGGCCTCGGCGGCGCGCGCCCGCGGGCGCTCCTTCGCGGACGCGCGGCCTGATTCTTCGAAGTCGCCGATTTCCGGCCCCGCCGGTATTTCCGCGACCTTCCCGGGGGTCGGTCCAAGGTAGGCGCCCCGGGGCCCGCCGCCCCGGCACCGGAAATCCGGCCCGGTTCTGGCGTATCTTCGAAGCAAGGCGAACGCGCCGATCGCTGCCGATCGCGCGATCCCCATCGTGGATCTCGAATCCTTCCCGAGGAGGCCCCGCATGAGTTTTCGCTTCTGGTTCGTGCTCGCCCTCGTGGCGCTGCCCGCTGTCGCCGGTGCCACGACGCACACCGTCACGCAGAACGGGATCACGTTCGAACCGGCCGATCTCACGATCGCGCCCGGCGACACGGTGATGTGGGTTCAAACGGCCGGGGCGCACACCGTCACGCACGGGCTCGACGACACGAACCCACCGCTCGGCGAGAAGCTGTTCGACGCGCCACTGAACACGGCGGAACCGATGTTCATGTTCACGTTCCCGGACGCGGGCGACTTCCCCTACTACTGTCGCCCGCACCGCACGCTGGGGATGACCGGCGTGATTCACGTGGAAGGGGCGACGAGCGTGGACGACGGAGTCGAGTCGGAGAGCTGGGCCGAGGTGAAGCAGGCCCATCGCTAGTCTCGTTCGTCACGCGACGGAAATGGGGGCGGCGCCCGGAAGGCGCCGCCCCTCTTCGTTCCGTGCTGGACCCGACCGGCCCGGACCGATCGGACCAATACTCGTGCGGTCGGGCCGGCACGCCGGTTCGGTCGGTCAGCCCTGACCATCCGACCAGCTGTCGGGATCCCCTTCGGTCGCGTTCCGCGGGTCCTTCGGATCCGCCGGAGCGCCGCCGAGAACCACTTCGGCCTGCTCCACAGAGAGTTCGAGAACCTTGCTCATCGTCTTTCTCCAGTCTGGAGGATACGGAGCGGTCCCTCCGCTCCACTGCAGGCTGACGGACGAACTCGGCGTGTTCCGACTCGCACGCTCCCGACGCGTGCGAGTCGTCCGGTACGGCTTCGCTGCCCTCCGGTTCGGGAGTGCGAGGGACGGCCGGAGGCCGCCCCTCGGTTCCGCGGGCGAACCTAGTTCTGGCCGCCCGCCCAATCGTCGGGGTCGCCCGGGATCGGCGCCGGACCGCTGCCGAGCACGATCGCGGCTTCCTCCGGACTGATCTCGATGAGCTTGTCCATGCTTCTTCCTCCAAGTGTCGAGGGTTCGAAGCGGTCTCTCCGCCTCCCCGAGGGAAGACGGACGACCGGACGGCTCTCCGACGCGGTTCAGCCGCGGGGATCCCCGAGGAACAGCAGCGCGCAGCCGACCACCGCCGCGAACGCGCCGATCGTCGCCCGGCGGGTGACGACCTCGCCGCGCAGTCGCGCGATCGGCAGGAGGAGAATCGGGACGATCGACATCAGCGTCGCCGCGATGCCGGCTTCCGTCAGCCGAACGGCGAGAAGCGAGAGGGACACCCCGGCGAACGGTCCGAAGATCGCGCCGAGGAGGGTCTGCGCCTGCGCACGACCGTTCCGGAAGCCGGCCACGAAGCGGGGCCATCGCCGCATCGCCGTGAAGACGAGGGCGAATCCGATCGAGCCGGCGACCACCCGGATCTGGTTCGCGGCGAACGGGTCGGGATACTCGCGCATCCCGATCTTGGAGAACACGAGTCCGACCGCCTGCCCGGCCGCGCCTCCCAGCGCCAGGAGGATCCCGCGCACCGAAGGGGACGACATGCGCCCGCTGGCATCCGGTGCGCGCTCGCGCACGACCCAGGCCACTCCGCCCACGGTCAGCACGAGTCCGAGCCACTCGACGGGCGAGAGCCGCTCGCCGAGCGCCGCCATGCCCACCAGCGCGGTCATCGGGGGGACGAGCGCCATGATCAGCATCGACATGCGGGCGCCGAGGTCCACGAACGCCCGGAACAGGCACAGATCGCCGAACGCGAAGCCGATCAGGCCGGAGATCACGAGCCACTTCCAGGCCTCGGGCGGGGCGTCGGTCGGCCAGGCGTGGCCGCGGAGCACCAGGTTCAAGCCCGCGAGCAATCCGACCGCCCAGAGCAGGCGCACGAGATTGACCGTGAGCGACCCGATACGGCGTCCGGCGGCCTCGAACGAGAGCGACGTCACCGTCCAGCAGACTGCGGTTCCCAGGGCGGCGAGCTCACCCGCGTGGGAGAGATTCACGGCCATTGGCCTCCGTTGGGCGAATCGCGGGAGTGAAGCGCATCCACCCGTCGCCGGCAAGCAGGCTTCGCGGGGGCTGGGCGGGACCGGGCAACTCGCGGAAGTTTGCGCCGCCTGTTGCAATGTCGGCCGCGAGTAAAGAAAGTTATCGTTGACACCGGCCGGTGGTCGTGACATCCTACGTGCGTGCCGGGACTCGGGATGCGGGCCTCCGCCCCCCTGCCTCCCCCCGGGCGCTCGGTCTGGCACAGCGGCAACCAGGCCCCCATCGGCTCAACTCGGGAGAACATCATGTCGGTGGTCGCGGGACTTCGGTTCCTTCCCCTCGTCGCACTCGGAATTGCGCCGGCCGCCGCCGGCGCCTTGACGCTCGCCGCCGGAATCGCGGACGACTTCGAGAACGGCCCGGACTTCGTGGCCCCGAGCGCGTCGCTCGTGTACGTGCTCGGAGGATTCGGCGGAGTTCAGAACTACGATCTCGTCGCGGGGGTCAACGGCTCGAACGATCGCCAGGTGGCGCACACCTTCACCGGACTCACCGGGATCGGCGGCGCCACCCTCGAGATTCGCATTCGCGGAGGACTCGATTCCGGCGTGATCAACGACGGAATCTTCCTTTCGTTCGTCGATTCACCGCTCGACGTCTACCACGACGAGGTGGCCTGGCGCCGGAGCTTCGGTCCGGTCGCCGCGACCCTCCCCGCGTATCCGCAGGCGGACCCCGGCCTCCTCGGAGCCTGGGCGGCGGGGGACGAGGTCACGTTGATGCTGAACCTCGCGTCGCTCCCCACGGCATCGGGCGGGACCGTGAACCTGGTCCCGATCATCGCAGCGCGCGGTTTCCTCGACGTGAACGTCAGCGACGATTCCGGCGTCGACTACGCCATCCTCCATGCGACGCCGCCCGCGACCGACGCCCCGTCCGTCGTCGGCGCCTCGCCCGACCTCGAGATCTTCCCGAATCCGTTCCGTGCGCAAGCGCAGCTCCGGCTTGCCCCCGAGCGCACGGGCGCGGCCGACCTGGCCGTGCTGGACGTCCAGGGAAGGGTGGTCCGGGTGCTCTGGCGCCACGACTGGGGCCCGGTCGCGGGGACGTTGCGGTGGGACGGTCGGGACGAGGCCGGCAACCTGACGCCCGCCGGCGTCTACTGGGTTCGCCTGAAGGGTGTCGAGGGCACGGAGACCCGCAAGGTCACGCGCCTCCGGTAGCTGCGGAAACCACGGGCCCGGCGCTGGCAGCCGGGCGCGATCGCTAGCGGGCGGCCGACTCTCCCGGAGTCGGTCGCCCGATGCTCTTCGGGGCCGTGCTCCGGTGCCGTTGCGCGAGCGACCGGATCGCCGCCACCCACTCGTTCACGATCCGGTAGTACGTCGGCAGGACGATCAGGGTGAGCACGGTGCTGCTGAGGAGCCCTCCGATGAGCGCCCGCGCCATCGGGTAATACTCTGCATTCGCCATGTGCGCTCCCGACATCGCGAGCGGGAGGAGGCCGAGGATCGTCGTCCCCGCGGTCATCAGGATGGGGCGCAACCGGTCGCCGCAACCCGTGAGGATCGCCTCCTCCATCGGCTTGCCGAGCTGGCGTTGATGGTTCACGTGATCGACGAGAACGATCCCGTTGTTCACCACGATCCCGATCAGGATCACCATGCCGATGAACGCCATGATGTTGAACGGGGTTCCGGTCGCCATCATCAGCCACACCACCCCGAGCGACGCGAACGGCACGCACCCCATCACGATCCCGGGATGGATGAGCGATTCGAACAGGCTCGCCATCACGAAGAACACGCACATCAGCGCGAGGATCAGGTTGATCCCCATCTCGTTGTTCTGTTCCTGGGCCCGGAGGATCCGCGGACCGAAGTTCCAGGCGTAGCCGAACGGCATCTCCACGTCTTCCATCACCGCGCGAACCTTGTCGAGGCCGTCGTCGGCTCGATCGCCGCTCCAGGAGCCTCGAAGCGTCACGCCGGTGCGGCGATCCTGGCGGCGAATGGTCTGCGGGCTCCGCTCGAAAGAGAAATCGGCCACCTGTCCGAGCAGAACCGGTCGACCGTTCTCCACCGCGATCAACGTGGTGGCGAGGTTCTCGATCGATTCCGCGTCGTCGGGCAGGAGCGAGACGGAGAGATCGATCTCCTTCTTCCCCGTGTTCAGACGCGGGAGCCAGGTGCCGCGGTAGGTCAAGCCGAGCACCTGTGCGATGTTGTCCGCGCGGACGCCGTGGCGCCCGGCCTTGTCGCGATCGATCGCGACCTGGATCTCGGGGTGTCCCTGATCGAAGTCCGAGAACACGTCCGTCACGCCGTCGATCGCCCGGAGTCGACGTTTCACCTCGACCGCGATCTCCTCCAGGTACTCGGTCTCCTCTCCGGAGATCGTGACCTCGAACCCCTTGGCGCCGGTGTCGTTGCCCTCTTCGTCGCCGAAGCGGTACTCGAGTCCCGCCTGCACCGGCAGGTGCTCGCTCAGTTCCTTGCGCACGGCTTCGAGGCGCTCCGGCGAGAGGTCGCCCTCCCGGAAGAACAGCGAGAACCCGGCGTAGTCGGCGCCCCAGTACGAATAGACGTCGCGCAGGCCGAGCTCCTCGCGGCGCGGCTCCAGATAGTCCTCCACCGCCTCCACGTAGGACTGCGACATGCGCTTGTCCACGGGGCCGGTGTACTGGAACGTCATGCGCAGTTGCTCGTGCTTCACGCCCTCGTCGCTCTCGACGTCCGGCTTGAAGCCGGTGATCACGATCAGTCCCACCGTGAGGGCGAGGGTGAGCGGGACGAGCAGGAATCCGGTGAGTCGCGGCCGGCGGATCGTCGTCCAGCGGAGCAGCGATTCGTAGTGCCTCCGGAGCCGCTCGATTCCCGGCGGCTCCGCGGCTGCGGGTCGGCCTCCCCGGGCCATCCACACGGACATCGCCGGGATCACCGTGAGGCTCACGAGGAGCGAAGCCACGATCGTCACGCTGATCGTGACGCCCACCGTCCCGAGCCACACCGCGAGCTCGTTCTTCTTCACGACCACGATCGGCGCGAACACGATCACCGTCGTGAGCGTGGAAGCCACGATCGCGCGCCCGACGTCCTTCGTGCCGCGCAGCGCGGCCGCGACGGGGGAGGCGCCGAGGTGACGCCGCCGATGGATCGATTCCAGGACCACGACCGCGTTGTCGACGAGCATGCCGATCCCGAGCATGAGTCCCATCATGGACAGCACGTTGAGATTTCCGCCCGAGAGGTACAGCCAGATCCCCGTGACGAGGATCGAGATCGGGATGGAGAGTGACACGAGCAGCGTGAGTCCCACTCGCCGCAGGAAGACGTACAGCACCACCATCGACAGCGCCGACCCGAACAGTCCGGCCTTCCACAACCCGTTCAGCGAGTTCGTGATCTGATCGGCCTGGTTGAAGAACGTGAAACAGTCGATTCCCCGGAGCGCCGGGTCGAGGTTGATCTCCTCGAGGGTACGCTCGACCTCGCGACAGACCTCGACCGTGTTGAATCCGGACGCCTTCTGGATCCAGAACGCGATCGCGAACTCGCCGTTCAGGTGCCGGCCGTAGCTCGGGACCGGCGCCGCGTAGACGAGCTCGGCCACATCCGCGAGCCGGAGACCCCGATCGTCGATCGGAAGCTCGCCGAGTTCGTCCATGCTGTGGATCCCGGACACGGTCCGCACGTCGTAGCGCAGTCCCTGATCGGTCACGCGACCCACCGCGAGATCCACGTTCGCGGCGGCGAGCTCCTGGAAGAGCCGCTCCACGTCCACGTTGAACTCGCGGATCTTGTCGATGCGCAGATAGACCGCCCCGATCGTGGGATTCACGCCGTCGATGCCCACCTGGCCCACGCCGGGGATCTGCTGGAGCGGACGGACGATCTTCTGATCGATGAGGTCCCAGTTCTCGGAGAGGTCGCGCCCCTTCGCCGAGATCCGACCCTGGATCACCGGGATGTCGTTCGAGTTGAACGTGAACAGAAAGATGTCGCGCACGTCGCTCGGGAGGTCCGGACGCGCCTGGTCGATCTTCTCCTGGACCTCCATGCGGAGCACGTTCACGTCGCGGCCCCAGTCGAAGTCCACGCCGATGAATGCCTGGTCCTCGTCCGACTCGCTGAAGATCTCGCGCACGCCCCCGAGGGTGGCGAGGATCTCCTCGATCGGGCGCGCGATGTCCCGTTCGACCTCGGTGGGGATGCCTCCGGAGTAGGGGATCACCACCCCGATGAAAGGGAACTCGACCTGCGGCAGGAACGCGAGCGGCAGACGGGCGAACGCCACGACCCCGAGCACGAGGACGGAGACCAGCGCCATCACGAGCGTCACGGGGCGCCGGAGACACAGGCGCGTGAGCCACATGTCAGCGGCCGCCCGCGCCGGGCGAGGGCAGCGCGTCGCCGATCCGGCCCCGGCGTTCCGCGTGCACCGCGCCGTCGTCGCCGGGAGTCAGCAGTGTGTAGGTCACGGGCACGACCAGCAGTGTCAGCACGGTCGCGGTCAGCAGGCCGGCGATCACCGTGACCGCGAGGGGGGCGCGAAGCTCCGCTCCTTCGCCGAGGCCCAGGGCCATGGGGAGGAGACCGAGGATCGTGGTGGCCGTGGTCATCACGATCGGGCGGAGACGCTCCGCGCCGGCTTCGAGTACCGCCTCGCGCAACGGCCGGGAACGTCGTCGGAGCTGGTTGATGCGGTCCACGAGCACGATGCCGTTGTTCACCACGATGCCGGCCAGCATGATCGCACCGATGGCCGCGATCACGGAGAGCGGCGTGCCCGTCACCCACAGGCCGAGGATCGCGCCCATGAGCGCGAGCGGCACCGTGAACATGATCAGGAACGGGTACAGGAACGACTCGAACTGGGACGCCATCACCAGGTACACGAGGAACACCGCGAGCAGGATCGCGAGCTGCAGCGATCGGAACGAGCGGGTCATTTCGTCGTTCTGGCCGCCGAGCTCGACGGACACGCCGGCCGGGAGCGGAATCTGCGTGAGTCGCGAGGCGAGTTCGGTGGTGGCGGAGCCGAGGTCGCGTCCGGCGAGGTTCGCCTGGACGATCGCCACCCGCTTGCGGCCCAGACGATGGATCTCGGCCGGGCCCTGCTCCACGTCCATCGACGCGATCGTGCCGAGCCGGATCGGGACGCCGTCGCGCTCCGCCACGATGAGGTCGCGCACCGCGGTCAACGTGGTGCGCTGGTCCTCCCGGTTCTGGACGCGGATGTCGATGTGACGCTCGCGATCGCGGTAGCGCGTGGCCACCTCGCCACGCACCTTGTCCTGGAGTACCGCGGCCACGTCCGACAGACGCAGGCCGAGCCGGTTCAGCTTGTCGCGGTCGAACGCGATGCGGATCTCGGGCGATCCGGGCACCAGGGAGACGCGCACGTCACGGGCGCCGCGGAGTCGCGCCACCTCGGCCGCGACCTGGTCCGCGGTCTCGCCGAGGGCGCCGAGCTCCCAGCCGAACACGTCGACCTCGAGCGGGGTGGAGAAGGAGAGGAGCGAGGGCCGCCCGACCTTCATCGAGACGTCGGGATGGTGCGCGAAGACGTCGCGGACGCCTTCCAGCACGCGGTCCTCGGTCTCGTGGTCGGCCGTGGCCAGCGCGAGATGCAGGTCGGCCGTGTTCTCCTTGCGCCGCGGCACCGTACCGCCGCCGTCCGAGCTGATGCCGACGTTCGCGGACACGAGCGCCACGCCGTCGATCTTCCGGAGCGCGCGCCCGAGCTCGGCGCTCACGGCATCGGTGCGGGAGAGCGGGGTGCCCTCCGGCAGCTCGATCGCGAGCGTCAGCTCGCCCTGGGACAGCGGGGGAATGAGCTCCGTGCCGAGGCGGGCGAGGACCACGGCCGACACGGCGACCATGATCGCGACCGAACCGAGGACGAGGCCGCGCCGGCGCAGCGACGCGTCGAGCAGGCGGGCGTACGTCCGGGTCACGAGATCGAATCCCCGCTCGAAACCCGCCAGCGGACGGGCGAGCGAACGCCCGAACAGGCCGCCGATTGCGGAGAACAGTCGACCGACCGCACGGATCGCAGCCGCCGGGAAGGCCACGAAAACCGCGGCCGCCGCCACGCGAAACCACCGCGCGTGGCCTCCCGGACTCACGAGATCGCGCCACTCGGCGGGCCCGGCGGTCACGGCCGCCCGTCGCCGTCGCCCGAGGGCGAGGATCATCGGCGTCACCGTGAGCGCCACCAGCAAGGAGACGAGCAACGAGAAGGTCACCGTGAGCGCCTGATCCCGGAAGATCTGCCCCGTGACTCCCTCCACCACGAACACGATCGGCGCGAACACGGCGACGGTCGTGAGCGTGGACGCAGTCACCGCGCCGGCGACCTCTCCGGTGCCGCGCACGACGGCCTCGGCGTCGTCGGTCCGGTCGCCGGCCGCCGCGTTCTCCTCGCGCTTCCGCGCGATCGACTCCAGCACCACGATGGAGTTGTCGACCAGCATGCCCACGCCGAGGGCCAGGCCGCCGAGCGACATCACGTTCAGCGAGATGCCGCGGGAGTACATGAGGATGAACGTCGCCACGATGGAGATGGGGATCGCGAGTGCGATCACGAGCGTGCTGCGGAAGTCACGGAGGAACGCGAAGAGGATCACGATCGCGAGGAGTCCGCCGAGGATCGCGTTGTTGCGGACCTCGTTCACGGCCTGCGCGATGAACACGGACTGGTCGAACAGGATCTTCGTCTCGATCCCGCTCGGGAGAGCCTTCGCGATCCGATCGAGGTGCGCCTTCACCCGGCGCGCGACCTCCACGACGTTCGCGTCTCCTTCCTTGTAGATCGCGATCTCCACGGCCTCGCGACCGTCCACGTGCGTGATCTCGGTGCGTTCCTTGTGGCCGCGCGAGACCGTGGCAACGTCGGCGAGCCGGATCGGCTGCCCGTCGCGGACCGCAACCGTCACGTCGAGGATAGAGTCGACGTCCTCGAACCGGCTGAGCGTGCGCACGAGATACTCGGCGTTCCGGTCCCGCAGCCGGCCGCCCGAAGCGTTGACGTTCTCCTGCGCGATCGCTGCGTTCACGTCCGCGATCGGGATGCCGAGTGCCGCGAGGCGCGCCTCGTCCACCTCGACGCGGATCTCCTCCTCCAGACCGCCGTTCACCTTCGCCGCGGCCACTCCCTGCAGCGACTCGAGCTCCTTCTTGAGGACGTCCTCGGAGAGGCTGCGCAGCTGGACGAGTGGGGCACTGCCGGCGACGCCGATCCGCAGCACCGGATCCAGGGCCGGGTCGTACTTCAGGAGCACGGGTGTGCGCGCGTCCTCGGGCATCGAGAGCAGATCGACCTTCTCGCGCACCTCGAGCGCCGCGTAATCCATGTCCGTGTCCCAGCCGAACTCCAGCGTCACCTGGGACAGTCCGGCCTGACTGATCGAGTGGACCTTGCGCAGCCCGGGCACCACGCCCACGGCCTCCTCGATCGGCCGCGTCACGAGGTTCTCCACGTCGAGCGGCGCGGTGTTCGGGAAGTCCGTCTGGATCGTGACCGAGGGATAGCGGATGTCGGGGAGGAGCTTCAGGTCGAGGCGTCCGAGCGCCACGAGTCCGAACACGATCGCGGCGATCGTGGCCATCGACACGGTGACGGGACGCTGGACCGCGAAGCGGACGACCCGTTCCATCAGCGACCGTCCGCGGCGAGCGTGACCGTTTCGTCGGGATCCGTGGCGGTGGTGTCGGCGTCCTCGCCGTCCGGCGTCTCGTCCGTCGCGGGCTTCTCGGGCGCGACCCAGCCGACGTCGGCCGCGTTCAGCACCTCGATCTTGCTGCCCATGCGGAGCCCGCCCTGGCCGAGGGAGACGATCCAGTCGCCCTTCTCCACGCCGTCGAGGATCTCGATGTGCGAATCGTCGTACAGACCGGTGCGCACCTCGACCTTGCGGACGGAATCCGCGTCCGCCACGAACACCGAGCGGAGTCCGCCCTCCTCGACGAGCGCCACCTTCGGGACCGCGAGCGCCTCCATCTGCGTGTCCGTGGTCACGCGGACCTTCACGAAGCCGCCCACACGGAGGTTCTCGGGCTCTCCCTGCACCAGCAACGTGAGACGCACCGTGCTCGTCGTCGGATCGACGACGGGTGCGATGCGCTCCACCACTGCCGGCACCGGCTTCGGCGCGGCCTCGACGTCCAGGTTCACCTTGTCGCCCACACGCACCTTGCGCGCGATCACGTCGGGCAGGTGGATGCGGACCCGCAGCGGCTCCACGTCGACGATCCCGAATGTCGGCGAGGCGAGCTGGAGGAACTGGCCGGGCACGATGATCCGCTCCGTGATCTGCCCGGCGAACGGCGCGCGCACCAGCGTTTCCTCGAGCTTGATCGCCGCGAGGTCGCGCTCCGTGACGGCGAGCTCGTACGCCGAGTTCGTGTCGTCGAACTGATCCTGGGTGACGAGCTGCCGTTCGAGCAGATTCGTGGCGCGGTCCAGCTCGCGCTTCTGGTCCGCGACCTTGAGCTCGGCCTGGCGGAGGCCGATGCGCTCGCGGTCGTTCTCGAGCTCGGCCAGCACCTGGTTCGCGGAGACCCAGTCGCCCTCCTCCACCGCGACCTTCTTCACGCGGCCGGCCGTGCGCGCGACGAGCTGCACGAGCCGATCCGCCTCCACGACGGACGACGCCCGGTAGTAGGCCGAGATCGGCCGCGCGTCGACCCGGGCCAGCTCCACCGGCACCGGGACGACTTCCTCCTCGTCTTCGCCCTTCTTGCCCTTCTTCTTGCCGTCCTTCCTGGCGGGAGCCGAGCCGTCCCCGCTGTCCCCGCCGTCGGACGTCTCGGCCACCTCCGACGCGTTCCCGAACGGGAGGTCGAGCTTGCCGGTCTTCACGAGGACGACCGCCGCGATCGCGAGAACGAGGAGTCCGAGAAGCGGGAAGAGGACGACGGGCCGACGCATGGATTCCCCCGGGGGCGAGAGTGGACGGAGAGCGCGTGATAGATCCCTAGACGGAGTCCGGGGCCTTCGGGTTTCGTCGAGGTGCTCCGAGAGAACGCTTCGGGGCCGAACGGGTCAAGAGAAGCGACGGAGGGGGCGCCCCCGGGGGCCGAACGGGAAGCCCCCGGGGGCCATCCGGCTCCCGGGGGCGGTGAAAGAGAGGTCGTCGACCTCAGCGAGCGGTCGTGGGCCGGCGCCGACCCACGACCGCGTTTCTCACCGGAGACGCACGATGCGACCGGAAGAGGTCCCTTCCGCGCCGGTCACCCGGACGAAGTACACGCCGGAGTACGTCGGGCGTCCGCGATCGTCCCGCCCGTCCCAGGTGGCGACGTGTCGGCCCGCGTCGAACGTGCCGTCCTCGATCGTCGCGAGTCGACGGCCGGCGACGTCGTGCACGGTGATCACGACGTTCTGGCGACGCTCGAGCGAGAACGTGACCGAGGTCGACTCGCGGAACGGATTCGGACGCGCGCCTTCGAAGCGCAGGCCGGTGGTCGTCTCCGCCACCAGATCGGGTGCGTCGGTCGCCCCGACGGGCTCGGCGAGGATGACCGCGTTGTTCGGCCCGCCGGTGAGGATTCCCTCGGCGGTCGCGAGCGCGCACGTCGGTGCCCGCGCACCGAGGTTGACCGGGAACGTCATCGGCACGGCCAGCGTGCTCCAGGTCTCCCCGAAGTCTTCGGTGACGCGGGCCGGCGCGCTGAAGACACCCCAGACCGCGCCGAGTCCGTCGCCCCGCATCGTGAGACCCTGGCCGGCGGGCGTGCTCTTCCGAATCCAGGTCGCACCGGCGTCCGTCGTGCGGTAGATGCCGGGCGTGCTGCCGTTGCGAACGGTGGCGAGTCCGAGCTGGTCGTCGCTCCACCAGAGATCCGACACGGCGTCGGTGGGAAGCCCGGACTGGACGATCTGCGACCAGGAGGCACCGCCATCCGTCGTGCGGTACAGGCGCGCCGCGGCGGACGCCGTGATCCCGATCGTTCCGTGCTGCGGATCGCGGAAGTGGATCGCCTGCCCCTGGAACGAGGCCGGCAATCCCGTCGCCGTCGAGCCCCACGTGGCGCCGCCGTCCGTGCTCCGGTAGAGCGCGGCCGTGCCGGCGGTGTTGAAAGTCAGCAGGAACAGCGACGACGCCGACGGGGCCGCGAACTTCGCGACGCGCTGGTTCGTCGGCAGTGTCGTCGTGCTCCACGTCGCGCCGCCGTCCGACGTGTAGGCGACCGTACCCGAGTACCCCGCGACGCCGGTGAGCGCGTCCGGTGCGAACTCGCCGGTCTGGACCCAGAAGAGATCCGGCGGATTCGCGGCCGTGGCCCACGTGCGGCCCGCGTCGTCGCTGCGCATCCACAACCGCGGGTTGCCGCCGGAGTTCGGCTGGTTCGTCGCGAACACGGTGCCGTCGTGGCGATCGAGGAACGTGAGGATGGGCGCGGACACCGTCTCGGCGAGGTTCGTGACGGCGGACGTGACCGTGAGCGCGCCGTCGTCGGACCAGCGGATGTCGCCGGTGTCCGACGTCCACACGAGGCGCCCGCCCGGCGTCTGCACGATCGTGGGGAAACCGAGGTTGAACACGGCGTCGCGCAGTGTCCAGGTGGCGCCGCCATCCGTCGTCTCGTGCAGATCGCCGCCCTCGAGATAGCTCGTGAGGAACCAGCGCTGCGAATCCATCACGGTCGCGCGAAACCGGTAGAGCGGCTCCGTGGGAGCCGACATCAGCGTCCACGTGACGCCGCCGTCCGTCGACGTGCCGAAGCCGAAGTCCTCCTCGACGTGTCCGGTGAGCGCGTCGGAGAAATAGATGTCGTTGAATCCGAAGAACGGAGGCGTGACGAACGCGTTCCAGGTTGCGCCGCCGTCGGTGGTGCGGTGCGCGACGTTCTGTCCCACGGCGTAGCCCTCGAGTCCGGTCCGCCAGAGGTGCCGGCGGATGAGTCCCGAGCCCGGCCCCACGTCGCTCCACGTGAGTCCGCCGTCGGACGAGCGGAAGACGCCGCCGGCCTCGCTCGCCGCGGACAGATCGCCGCCCGGAACGGCCACCACGTCGCGCAGAGGCGCGCCCGGGTGCGCCACCTCCGCGAACGAGACGCCGCCATCGGTGCTCCGCCAGATGCCGGTGCCGACCGCGATCACGGTATCCACATCGGGCGCGTGAACCGAGAGGAGGTGCGCGGGCAAGGTGTCCCAGTCGTGAAGGGCGGTCCAGGTGGTGCCGCCGTCGTCGGTGCGCAGCACCGCGCCGTCCGTGCCGACCGCGTATCCGCGCTGCGCCGTCGGGAACGACAGGCCGAGCAGGGCCGAACCCTGGGGCTTCGGATGCGTCCAGGTGAACTCCCAGTCCGTCGCGGCCGTGACGGCGGGGAGCAGGGATACGACGGTGGCGGCGAGCAGGGCGATCGGCGGGGCGGCGGGGCGCATGGTGACTCCAGGTTTCCGGGGAGGCGAACGTCGAGAATACCCCACCGAGCGCGCCGGGCGCCGATTCGTACGACCCCAAGCGAATCGGGCCCCGTCCGGCTTTCGGACGGAGCCCGGGGGCACGATGGTGGGGAGGCCGACCGATCGTGCGTTCCTAGCGGTCGGTGTCGTCCGTGTCGCCCGCGACCGAGGCGCCCGCGAGCGCCATCGTCTCCGCCTCCTCGAACTCTTCGAGAGAGACCTCGGCCTCCGGCGTCGGCTCGGGACCTGCGGCGTCCGCGTAGACGCCGGTCGGCTCGTCGGTCGGTCCGCCGAGCTGTTCGACGCGCGCGAGGCTCAGCGACGCCTTGGAGTCGCCGGGCGCGAGGCCGACCGCGTGGGCGTACGCTTCCTCGGCCGCGCGATAGCGGCCGGTTCGCTCCAGCGCCACGCCGAGATTGTTGAAGAAGACGGCCTGCCCCGCGTCCACCGCACACGCGCGCTGCAGAGGAGCCACGGCTTCCTCGAAGCGCTCCCCCTCGATTCGGAGCAGGCCGAGATTGTTGTTGGACCACGAGTCGTCGGGATCGATCGCGAGCGCCGTCTCGTACACGAGCTCGGCTTCCGCGGCGCGCCCCTGCGTGTGGAGGACGCGCGCGCGAACTCGCTGCGCGTCGACGTTGCCCGGGTCGCGCGCGACCGCGTCCTCGATCGGTGCCATCGCGTCACTCGCGCGACCGAGGTCCAGGCGCACGCGCGCGAGCGCCACGAGAGCCTTCACGTGTCCCGGATCGATCTCGAGGCAACGCACGAGCGACGCCTCCGCGTCTTCCGGACGACCGGCCTGGCGCTGCGCCAGCCCCGCCATGAACCAGCCCCAGGGATTGCCGGCGTGGGCCTCCGTGTAGCTCGCGAAGCGGTCCGCGGCCGAGCTCCAGTCGCCGGCATCCCAGGCGGACTGCGCCTCGTCCCACGTCGCCGGGGCGATCGGCTCGCTCGCGCTCGACGTCTCCGCGACCCAGACCTCGGGCTCGGTGTCGCCACCGCCCGCCGCGGCCACCGCCGCGGTCGCGAACGTCTGCGGCGTCGCCGTGGCGGCCGCAACCGTGCGGTTCGCTTCCGCGCCGCTCTTCGCGCCGCGTTCCTTCGCCCACTCCGGGCGCGACGCATTCGTCCGCGTGGAGGACGCCTGCTTGCTCTCCGGCTCGCGGTCGCCGATCAGGAGTGCGCCCACTCCGAGGGCCACCACCAGTCCCGTCGCGGCCAGCGCGACGCCCTTCGCCAGTCCCGGCTCCTTGCGTTCCATGCGAGGACGGTTCCCGTTCATCGTCTTCCCTCCGGATCTGCTGCGTGTGTCTCCGCGACGTTCGTTGCGCCGCACGACCGGGTGATTCGCAAGGAGGGGACCCGTTTCGGGCCGGGAATCGTACGGGGACGGAAGTGAAGATCCCGCAGGGACTTCCGGCATCCGGGCGTGGACGGGAGGGCGGGGCCGGAGGGCGCTCTCGTGTCCGGACGGACACGCCCTCCGTGATCGAGCGGTCACACGCCGGGTTTCTTCAACCCGTGCCGGCGCATGATGCGCGAGAGGCTCGCGTGGTCCGCGAGACCCAGCTCCTCCGCGGTCCGCGTGACGTGCCAGCCGTTGCGCTCGAGCGCCCGTTGCACGAGTCGACGCTCGGCCTCGGCCTTGAGCTCGGCCAGGGGAGCCACGCGCGAGAACAGGTCGTCGGTGGGCGCGGCGGCGCCGGGGGTCGCGCCGGGACGCACCGTGTCGACGTCGATCGTCTCGCCCGGCGCGGCGATCACGAGCCGTTCCACCACGTTGCGGAGCTCGCGCACGTTGTTGCGTTTCCAGTCACGGCCGGCGAGCTCGCGGAGCGCCTGCTCGGTGATGCCCTTCGGACGCTGTCCGAAGCGCTTCGCCGTGAGTCGCAGGAAATGGCGGACGAGAAGCGGGACATCTCCTTCGCGCTCCCGAAGCGGCGGGACGCGCAGGATGTGCACGTTCAACCGGAACAGCAGGTCCTGCCGGAACCGCCCCGCCTCGACCTCCGCGTCGAGGTCGCGGTTCGTCGCCGCGATCACGCGCGCCGTGACCGCGATCGGTTTCTCGCCGCCGACGCGCGTGAGCTTCTCGTCCTCGAGCACACGCAGCAGCTTGGCCTGGGCCGCGAGCGGAAGCTCGCCGATCTCGTCCAGGAACAGCGTTCCGTCGGCGGCCAGCTCGAACGCGCCGCGACGCGTGCGGTCCGCTCCCGTGAAGGCCCCGCGCTCGTGCCCGAACAGCTCGGACTCCACGAGGTGCTCCGGGAGCGCGGCGCAGTTGACCGGAACGAAGGGCTGCGTCGCGCGGGGCGAGAGTCGGTGCAGATCCCGCGCGACGAGCTCCTTCCCCGTGCCGCTCTCGCCCACGAGCAGGACCGGACTCGGGATCGCCGCGAGTTTCCCGAGCAGCTCGCGCAATCCGCGGATCGCGCCGCTCTGCCCCACGAGCGAAGACTCCTCCTCGAGTCGCTCCGCGAGACGTCGCACTTCGCGGGCGAGTCGACCGTGCTCGATCGCGCGTCCGATCTCGTGCGCCACGCGCTCGATCGACTCCGCCTTGTCCAGGAATCCGTACGCGCCGAGCTTCACGGCGCGCACGCAGCGATCGAAGTCGCCGGTACCGGTGTAGACCAGCACCGGCGTGTCCGCTCCCTGCGTGCGCAACGTCTCGAGCAGCGCGAACCCGTCCTCGCCGGGAAGCTCCAGGTCCAGGAGGATGCAGTCCACCGGTTCCCGCAGCAGGATTTCCCGCGCCTTCGGCACGTCGTCGGCCTCGCGCGTCTCGTATCCGCCGAGCCGCCGCAGATCGTACGCGTACTGCTCGCGCATCGCCGGGACGTCCTCCACGATCAGCACGACGCTCACTCGTCCTCCTCCTTCGCGCGCGTGTCCGGATCCGCGATCGCTCCTGCCGGAAACGTGACGTGAACCCGGGTGCCGCGTCCATCCCGATCCTCGATCGCGATCGTTCCCTCGGCGTCGGATACCAGCCGCCGGACGATCGCGAGGCCGAGTCCGGTGCCATGGGCCTTCGTGGTGAAGTAGGCCTCGAACGCGCGGCTCCGCGCCGCCTCGGGAATACCGGGCCCGTCGTCCTCCACGATCAGGTGGACGCGCGGCGGCGGGCCCGCGTCGCCCCGCACGAGGACGGCGACGTGGGTCGCACCGCTCTCGCAGGCGTTCGTGACGAGGTTGTCGAGGATCCGCCGGATCGCGGTCGGATCGGCATGCACGCGCTCGGCCGCGGAGTCGCCCTCGAACTCGACCGGCCCCGCGGCGGTGTTCCGGCCGACGACCGCCTCGCGCGCGATCGCGGTCACGTCGCACGCGGAGCGCTCGGCACGCCCCGCGAGACGTCGCCAGTTCGTGGCGAGGTCGTCGAGGTAGGCGAGGCCCGAATCGAGCGTGCCGCGGCGCTCCGCGAACACGCGCGCGAGCTCGTCCGGCCGGTGCGACACCTCCGCGAGGTGCTTGACGACGTTTCGGATCGGCGGGAACGCGTTGCGCAGATCGTGGTTCACCTGACGCGCGAGATCGCCGAGCGTCGCGCGACGTTCGGCGTCCCGCAGACGGGACACGCTGGCGCGCAGTCGACGCGTCATTTCATCCAGGAACCGCGAGAGCGCGCCGATCTCGTCCCGGCGGTCGGTGGCGAAGTCCACGTCGAGATGATCGAGATCGACCACGCGCGTCTTCGCGGCGAGTCGCTCGACGGGACGGGCGAGACGCGCCGCGAGAAAGCTCGCGAGGCCGAGGGACGCCGCGGCCGCGAGCCCGAACGCGAGCAGCAGACGGCGATCCAGCGCGCGCAGCACGTCGCGGCGGCCGGCGAGCGAGTGCGTCACCACGATCCGGGCCGGCGTGCTCGCGGGCGTGCCCGGCAGCTTCGCCGGGAGCTCGACGGTCTGCTCGAGCCCGCCGGGATCCGGCGTTCCGCCGCCCGAGGAGGACAGCAGCGCGCGGTCGCCGATCCAGAGCGTGGCCGAGACGTCCGCGTCCGGCACGAGCTCCGCGAGCGTCGTCCCCGAGAGCTCGAACGCGCCCACGAGTCGCAGCGGCACTCCGGACAGCGCCAGCGAGTCGACGCGGGCGAGTGCCAGGAAGTCCCCGTCGGGGCGACGCAACGGTACGACGCCGGCGTCGTCGCCGCATCGCGCGAGAAACGCCGGGACGGACGGATCCGTGCGTCCGAAGTCGTTGCGGAACTGACCCGAGCTCAGGATCTCGCCGCGCTCGTCCAGGAGCAGCAGCGCATCGAGCCCCGTGAGTTCCTGCGCCCGCGGCGCCCAGTCGCGAACGTAGCCCGCGTCGCTCGGGTCGAGCAGCGCGAGCCGGAGTCGGCTGTCCGCGCGCGCCGCTTCGGCCAGCGACGCGAGGTGTCGATCGAGCTGGTGCGCGCGCAGTCGGAGGCCGGTCGTGGCCCGGACCACGGACGCTTCCGCGCGCGCGCGCACCTGCCCGTCGAGGCGGGAGGCCACGTCACGCCGGATCAGGAAACCGGTCGCGGCGAGCGGCACGAGGCCGAGCAACGTGGCGCCGAGGAAGAGCCGCGTCCGGATCGTCACGGCAGCACGTCCGGTCGACGCCGCACGTCGTCGAGGCGCGGCACGCCGTCCCATGCGCACCAGATTCCGGTCAGGTCGTTCCGCGAAACGAGCATCGCGCGCGTGCTCACGAGCGACCAGGGAGTCGGGCCGCCCGGCGGCGTGAGCGCGGCGAGACGTCGCGCCTGGTGCGCGACCGACGCGAGCTGCCGATCGAGCGCGTAGACGCCGGGCTCGGTCGCCTCGCCCATCGAGCGCGCGATCTCCGTCGCGTTGCGGCGGACCACGATCACCGCCGCGCCCTCGCGCCCCCACCGGGAAGCGAGTCGCTCCGCGAGGAACGCCGCGTCCGGGTCCTCGGCCGGCGTCGCCAGGGTCTGCGCGACGCGGCCGGCGGGAGCCGGTCCCGGCGGCGGCTCCGGGGCTCGCGCCTCCGCGTCGCCGGGGGGCTCGAGCCATGGAGTCTCGGCCGGCCGGGAGATCGAGGGCAGGATCGCGTCGGCCAGTTCTCGGCGCGCGTCGTCGGGCGGTCCGTCCGGCCAGGCGGGAGACGCCGTCACGACGTAGGTGCGGCTCCACGGCAGGGGCGTCACGCGCGCGCCCGTCATCGCGGGCAGGTCCTCGAGCGCGCGTCGTTGCCGTGAGACGAGCAGGTCGACGTCCGGCGGGAAGACGTCGCGCGGGTCGGCTCCCACCGTGACCACGAAGTCCACCACACGGCCGGAGTCGTCCGTACAGGTGAGGAGTCGACGCCCGGATTCGTATCGTTCGTCCACGGTTCGTCCCCGCGTGCCGACCGGCCACGCCGCTCCCCCGCGCTTCGCGATCGCGAACTCGCTCGCCGCGAGCAGACGCGGCAGGTCGGGGTCGGGCGCCTCGAGCCGCAGGCCGACGACGTCGCCGTCCGCCGAGAGGTCGCGCAGCTTCAGGTCGCGCCACAGCGCCGCGCGCACGGGATCGTTCCGCGCCGACCGTCGACCCGCCCGCCACGCCTCCACCACGTCGCTCGCGGTCACCGGTGCGCCGTCCGCAAAGCGCGCGTCTCCGCGCAGCCGGAACCTCCACGTCGCGCCGTCGTCGTCGGTGGCCCACACCGCCGCGAGCGCCGGCCGGGCCACCCCGTGGCAGTCGACGTCCGTCAGCCCCTCGTACACGTGCCGGAACACCATCGCCTCGGAGTCGTTCGCCGGGCGCGGCGCGTGGTCCGGGTAGACGCCCTCCACCAGCGCCACCGTCAGGTGCTCCGCGGCGGGACCCCCGTCGCCGGGAAGCAGGGCGCAGGTGTCGCCCGAGGGCGACGGTCCCGTCCCCGCACAGCCCGCCAGCACCACCAGGGTTACCCAGAGGTTGTGGTGCGAAAAGTGTGTCTGCCCCGCGCGGAGGGGCCATTTCGCTCTTCGGCGCGCCTTGTTGGTACCGGGTCCATCCATGTTCGACATCACCTGGGGGTCCGAGAGGCCAGACACAATCTTCGCACCACAAGGAGCAGGTTGCCTCCGGTCGCGCGATCGCGCAATGTTCCGGCCAGCGGAAGGGGGGCGGACGTGAAGCGAGACGCCGCGGTCGAGCGGCTCCGGGCGACGGAGCGGTGGGACGTCCTGGTGGTCGGCGGCGGAGCGACCGGGATCGGGACGGCGCTGGACGCGGCGAGCCGGGGGTACCGGACGCTCCTGGTGGAGCGGGGGGACTTCGGGCAGGGCACGTCGTCCCGGAGCACGAAACTCGTCCACGGCGGGGTCCGCTACCTCCGGCAGGGAAATGTCTCCCTCGTGACGGAGGCGCTCGCGGAGCGGGCAATCCTGCGGAGGAACGCGCCGCATCTCGTGCACGATCTGCCGCTCGTGGTCCCGAGCTACGACTGGTGGGAGGGCCCGTTCTACGGAGTGGGTCTCAAGATCTACGACCTCCTCGCCGGGAAACACGGGTTCGGGAAGTCGCGACGTCTCTCGCGGGCCGACACGATCGCGCGCGTGCCCGGGGTGGAGACGTCGGGTCTGCGCGGCGGCGTGATCTACCACGACGGGCAGTTCGATGACGCCCGCCTCGTCGTGCACCTCGCACGCACCGCGGTCGCGCAGGGCGCCACGCTCGTGAACTACGTGGAGCTGGTGGATCTCACGAAGACGCACGGGATCGTGGACGGCGCGGTGCTGTTCGATCGCGAGCGCGAGGCGGAACACGTCGTGCGGGCGCGCGTGGTGATCAACGCGACGGGCGTGTTCGCGGACGGGGTGCGCCGCATCGACGAGCCGGATGCGCCGCGTCTGCTCCGGCCGAGCCAGGGCGTGCATCTGGTGCTCGACGCGGGTTTTCTCTCGGGCGACAGCGCGGTGCTCGTCCCGTCGACGGACGACGGGCGCGTGCTGTTCCTCATCCCGTGGCTCGGGCGGGTGCTCGTGGGCACGACCGACACGCCGGTGGACGTGCCCTCGGTGGAGCCGCGTCCCCGCGCCGACGAGATCGCGTTCCTGCTCGAACATGCCGCGCGGTACCTCGCGCGGGATCCCTCCGAGGCGGACATCCTCTCGGTTTTCGCGGGTCTGCGGCCACTCGTCGGGGCCGACGCCGGCGGGACCGCGGCGCTGTCCCGCGATCACACGGTCCTGGTCTCGCGATCCGGCCTGGTCACGGTCACCGGCGGCAAGTGGACGACCTACCGGCGCATGGCCGAGGACACGGTGGACCAGGCGATCCTGGTGGGAGATCTGAACCCCGAGCGATCGCCGACGGACCGGCTTCCGCTCCACGGGGCGCCGGGCCCGGAGGCGCCGCTCCCGCCCGGCCCCCACGGCACGGACGCCGCGGCGCTGGACGCGATCTGTCAGGGGTCGCTGGCCGATCCGATCCACCCCGGGCTGCCGTACCGGCTCGGTGAGGTGCTGTGGGCCGCGCGCTTCGAGATGGCCCGAACCGTGGACGACGTTCTCTCGCGCCGGACCCGGGCGCTGCTCCTGGACGCTCAGGCCGCCCGGGAGGCGGCTCCGGCGGTCGCGGCGGTGCTCGCCGGGGAACTGAAACGGGACGCCCGGTGGGTGGAGGAGCAGGTGCGGGCGTTCGAGGACCTGGCGCGGGGCTATCTCCCGGCGGGGGCCGAGGAGGTGCGTTCCCCGTCGTGATATGATCGGCAGGTCCGCCCCCCCTTCACCGAGCCGGGACTCATCGCTCCCATGATCCGTTCGCGGACCCCGTGGCCGGCGCTCCTGCGCCGTCTCGGATTCCCTGCCTTCTCCGTGTTGCTTTCGATCCCGGGCGTCCCGGGGGCGGCGACGCTCGACGTCCCGTCGACGTTTCCCACGATTGCGTCGGGGCTCGCCGCGGCTGCGGCAGGGGACACGGTGCTGGTCGCCTGCGGGACCTACGCCGAGCACGATCTCGTGATTCCGGACGGAGTGACGCTGCGCGGGGCATCCTCCCCTCCGTGCGTGACGATCGACGGCGGTCTGGCCGGACGTGTCCTGGATTGCCCCGGCGGCACCGGGATCCGGATCGAGTCGTTGCGCCTCACGAACGGCGCGTTGCCGGACGCGGGCGATTTCATCGAACGCGTCGGGGGCGGGCTGCGCTGCAACAGCGCGCGGGTCGTCGTCCGCGACTGTGTTTTCGAGGCGAACGCGGCGACCTACGGCGCCGGCCTCGGCGCGCGCGGCGGCGACGTGCGCCTGGAGAACTGCACGTTCACCGCGAACGCGGCGTCGGCGTACAACTGGGCCTCGGGCGGCGGGATCTACGGGCGCGATCTGAACTGGAACGTCGGGAACTGCCGATTCGAGTTCAACTCGGCGACGTCGGACTCGGTCCCCGCGGACGGGGGCGGCGCGTTCCTCGACCACTGCACGGGAGCGATCTACGACTGCGAGTTCGAGGGCAACACCGCCCTCGCGGGCGCCGGTGGCGTGTACTCGTTCGCGGGGGACGCGACGTCGATCGTCGGTTGCACGTTCACGAACAACACGGCGGGCGCCGGCGGGGCGATCTACGGCGAAACGTCGCGCGCCTCGGTCGCCGATTGCGTGTTCCAGGGCAACGTCGCGGCGAACGGCGGCGCCGCCTTCGTCGCGAAGTTCTCCTCCGTCACGTACTCCGGCTGCGAGTTCTCCGGCAACCAGGCCGCACCGTACGCGGGGGGTGCCGTCGAGTGCTGGCAATCGGTCGCGACGTTCCGCGCGTGCCGCTTCGTCGGCAACGCCGCGGCGCTCACGGGCGGTGCGTTCAACCTGAATCAAGGCGCGAACGTGACGATCGAGGACTCGCTTCTCGGCGACAATGACGGCACGGCCGGAGGAGGGGCGATCGCCGCCCGCTGGACCGCGACCGCGGCGATCGCGCGCTGCAGCATCGTCGGGAACGCCGCGCCGGCAAGCGGTGCGGCGCTCGAGGTCGAGAACACCGCCTCCCTCCACGTCACGGATTCGATCATCGCCTCGCAGACCGGCGGAGCCGCGGCGGCGTGCACCGGCACGGGTGTCGTGGAGGTGCGCTGCACGATCGTCTGGGACAACCCCGGCGGAGACTTCGTCGGATGCCTCGCGGGACAGGGCGGGAGCCTCGGCAACCTGGAGGTCGATCCCCTGTTCTGCGATCCGGGTGCCGGCGAGTGGACGCTGCGATTCCCCGACTCGCCGGCGCTCGCCGCGAACAACGGGTGCGCCTCGGATCTCGGCTCCGAGCCGATCGGGTGCGGGTGTCCGGTGGGCGCGACGATCCTCGTGCCGGGCGACTACTCCACGATCGCGGCCGCACTTGCCGCCGCCGTTCCCGGCGACGTGGTCGGCGTCTGCGACGGCGAGTATCCCGAGGTGCTGAACGTCGTCTCGGGTGTGCACGTGGTGGGCTTCGGTCCGGAGTTCACGCACGTCGTGCAGCGCCTCAGCGGAGAGCAACTCGTGTCGGCGAATGCGATCGTGGACTCGACCGTGATCGAGGGACTCGACCTGGACGGGAAGTTCCTCGCGAACTGGGTCGTCCGGGCGGACGCGGGAAGCGTGGGGTTGCACCTCGCGGGGAACCGTATCCACGGCGGAGCGGTGGGCGGCATCCGGAACTCGCCGAACTCGCGCGTGACGATCGGCACGACGCTCGCGCGCGCGAACGACATCTTCGAGAACGGGCTCGCGACGCCGCTCAACGTGCGCAACCTGAACGTCGCGGCGGACTCCCTGCCGGCCACGCTGAACTGGTGGGGCACCACGCAGTACGATCAGATCCTGAACACGTTCGAGGGGCCGGTCGCGAGCTGCCCGATCACGAACCAGTCCCACTCGGATTCTCTGTGCGCGCCCCTGAGCGCGCTCGACGCTCCGGCCCCTGGCCGCGGCCCCTTCTCCCTGAGCGCCTTCCCGAATCCGTTCCGCTCCGGGACCCGGATCCGCGTCTCGCCCGGGCCCGGGGCGGCGCGCCTCGTGGTCTACGACGTGGCGGGCCGCCGGGTGCGTACTCTCTTCGAGGGTCCGGATCCGCCCTCGGTCGTCCGCTGGGCCGGGGACACCACGGACGGCGCCCCGCTGCCCCCGGGCGTCTATTTCCTGCGCCTGGAAGCGGGTGACCGGTCGGCGGTGGAGAAGGTCGTCCGCCTCCGCTGAGGCCCCTCCCCGGCTTGACGCGGCGCTCCGGGCCGCGTTTCCTCGGCCGAACGCGCCCTGCCCGCGCCCTCGCCGGCCGGCGCCCGACCGGACCAGGTCCGTTTTCGGGAGATTCCCTTGGATTTCCTCGAACAGTTCCCCCCGCCGCCCCGTCCCACCGGTGACGAGCGGGGCATCCGTCGCCCCGGGGAGGCCCGAGTGCAGACGTTCACGGACGGGGAACTCGTGGCTCGCTGCCAGGACGGGGACGTCGCGGCGTTCAACCAGCTCGCGTCCCGCTGGGAGTCGAGCCTCTACGGATTCGTCCGGAGGACGCTGGGCGACGGGGAGGACGCGCGGGACGTCTGCCAGGAGGCGCTGGTCAAGGCCTGGACGAACATCTCGCGCCTGCGGGACGGGGAGAAGTTCAAGTCATGGGTGCACTACATCGCGCTGAATCTCTGCCGCGACCGGTTCCGGTCCCCGCGCGCCCGCACCGAGGTGCTGGCGTTCGAGGACGAGCCGGCCGAGCCGACCGAGGCGATCGCGTCGGGCAGCCGCTCGGATTCGTCCGACGCGGGGGCCGAGGCGGCGAGCCGGAGTCGGGTCCTGGAGTCCGCGCTGGCGGAACTGCCGGCCGAGCAGCGGACGGCGATCCTGCTGCGCGAGTTCCAGGGCTTCACGTCGGACGAGATCGGCGAGATCACCGGCGTACCGGCGGCGACCGTACGCACGCGCATCTACTACGGCCTTCGGGCCCTGAGGAAGAGTCTGGACGCCCGCGGAATCGCGGCGTCGGACGTGTGATCCGGGGAGGACTGCGATGAACGAGCGCATGGATCCGCGCATCGACAAGCTGATGGCGTACCTGTACGGAGAGCTTCCGGAGTCGGAGCGTCGCGCGTTCGAGCGGTTGCTCGGCGAGGATGCGGAGCTGCGTCAGGAGTACGAGGAGCTGGCGGGAACCCGGGCGATGCTGCCGGCGTGGCGGATCGAGGAGCGGGTGCCGAGCTTCGTTCTCGTGGAGGATCGACCGGAACCGAAGCGAGCAACCTTCTGGGAGCGGTTCGTCGCCTCGTGGAAGGTGCCGTCGCCCGCGTGGGGACTCGCGTTCGCGACGATCGCGTTGGTCGTGGCGGCGGCCGCGGGGTTGCGGGTCCAGAAGATCGACGGCGGTCTCGCGTTCCGGTTCGGCGAGGAGGCGGCGGCCCCGGTGCGATCCACCGTGCCGGAACTCGGCCCCGGGCAGGAACTCGCGCTGCGTGAGAATCCGGACCGGAGCGTGCTCGTGCCCGCCACCGCGGACTGGGTCACGCGCGAGGAGATGGACAACCAGAACGCGGAGCTCGTGATGGCGCTGACCAAGGCGCTGAACGATTACGGGCAGCGACGCGACGCGGAGACCTACGGGCTCGTGCAGTCGATGGCGCAACAGCTCCGCGACGAACAGAACCGCGACTACCGGCAGATCACCGGACGGCTCGATACGATGGGGCTCGAGGTGCTCGCGGCGCGGAACGGTGTCTCACTCGAGGATCTGCTCCACAACGGTGCGGAGCTGAATCCGGAACGACCCCTGGAAGGGAAGGAGTAGGGTCATGGCGCAGATCATGCGCAGGAGAGGATGGATCCGGGAGGTCGTGCTCATCGGGATCGCGCTCGCCGCCGGCTTCGTGGCGAAGGCGGCGTTCGGAGCGGATGCCGATCGACCGGAACGCAAGGTCGTCCGTCAGATCGGCATCATGGAAAAGATCATGGACCAGATGCTCCTGGACAGCCCGAACCTCCTGATCTTCGGGCGGGACGTCACGCGCGGACTCTACATCGAGGGATTCGGCGCCGTGTTCACGTTCGACGCGTCGCTCGTGGAGAAGGACAAGGACTCGCACTGGAACTTCAACTTCCCGTTCCGCGTCGAGGACGTCGACGGCAAGAAGGTCATCATCATCGACGAGGACGACAAGGAAGACGCGAAGGAGGCCGCCAAACTGCTCGAGGAGCGGGAAGCGCGACGGACGAACGTGGAGGAGGAGCTCTACCGGGCCGGCAAGGCGGAGATCATCTCGCTCATGCTGGACTACGGCGAGACCATGACCTCGCTCACGGACGCCGAGCACCTCGCGGTGGCCGCGTACCTGAAGGACGCGAACTACTTCACGAAGAACAAGATCTCCCGCCTCGTGCTCAAGGCGAAGATGGCGGACCTGCGGGCGCACGCCGCCGGAAAGCTGAGCGAGGAGGAGATGGTGCGTCGGATGAAGGTCGAGGAATACTAGGTTGGCCGAGACCCGGAGTTCCTCTCGATTCTCAGGGTCCCTCGAGGTTCTCGGACTTCTTCGCTTCTCCTCGGCGTATCTGAAGATACGCTCTCGTCGTCGCTCATCGCCGAGAGCCTCGAGGAACGCCTGAGAATCGACAGGAACTCCGGGTCGCGGCCAACTGCGTCGGCGGCCGCACGGCTGTGGCCCGTTCCGGGTAGGCCTGGCGCATGACATGGAGAAGAACAGGCGAGCGGCGCCTCCTCGGTCGGGGGGGCGTCTTCGTCGTCCTCGAACAAGGGGAACTCCATGTCGAATTTCTCACCGGTCGCGACGTCGGCGCTGCGTGGGCTCGTCGTCGCCGGTCTGACGGCCTGGGCCGGGGGTGCGCGGGCCCAATGGACTCCGAGCGGAACGCCGATTTGCGCCACGGCGGCCGAGCAGCAGTTTCCCGCGGTCGTAGAGGACGGGGTCGGCGGCGCCATCGTCGCCTGGCAGGATACGCGGAACGGTGACCTCGACATCTACGCGCAGCGAGTGCGCGCCGCGGGCGTGCCGCAATGGACGCCCGACGGGGTGGCCCTCTCGACCGCTCCCGGGGATCAGTGGGAGCCCCGAATCGCGTCCGACGGAGCCGGCGGTGCGATCGTCACGTGGTACGACTTCCGCGCGGGTGGTGCCGCCGACGTTTACGTCCAGCGGGTGGACGCGGACGGCGCCGTGCGGTGGGTGAGCGACGGCGTGGCGCTCTCGACGGCGACGGGCGACCAGGTCTCGCCCGCGATCGTCTCCGACGGCTCCGGGGGCGCGATCGTCGCGTGGCACGATTCGAGAAACGGGGCGGCGGACATCTTCGCGCAGCGCGTGGATGCGAACGGCGTGACCCAGTGGGTTCCCGACGGGACGGCGCTGTGCTCCGCGACGGGGGATCAGTCGCTCGCCATGGTCGCCGGGGACGGGGCGGGAGGAGCGATCGTCACCTGGCAGGACGGACGAAGCTCCTTCTACCACATCTACGCGCAGCGAATCGACGCCGCGGGCGCTGTGCAGTGGACGGTGAATGGAGTCGGCGTCTGCACGACCCCCGCGGGCGGACAGCTGAGTCCCGTGATCACCGGGGACGGCGGGGGGGGCGCTATCGTCGCGTGGCGCGACGCACGGAGTGGAGCTCGCGGGACCTACGCCCAGCGTCTGGACGGTTCCGGAACTGCCCAGTGGACGCTGGACGGCGTCGCCCTGTCCGTGGCGGGGACGTTCCAGCTCTTCCAGGCGATCGTCGCGGACGGGAGCGGAGGCGCGATCGTCACCTGGCAGGACGATCGTGCCGTCTCCAACTACGACGTCTACGCGCAGCGTGTCGACGCCTCCGGGAGCCCCGCGTGGACGGCGAATGGCGTCGCGGTCTGCACCGCGGCCAACGACCAGGCACTCCCGCAGATCACGTCCGACGGATCCGGGGGAGCGATCGTGGCCTGGAGTGACGTGCGCGACGGAGTCCTCCAGGCCGTGTACGCGCAGCGTCTGGACGCCGCGGGGGCTCCGCAGTGGACGACCGACGGGCTGGCCGTCTCGACGGTCGCGAGCGATCAGGGCTCGCAGGTCCTCACGACCGACGGATCCGGGGGCGCGATTCTCGCCTGGCAGGACTGGCGGAACGGCTCTTCCGACGTGTACGCGCAGCGTCTGACGGAGTCCGGGAGCGTGCCGACCCCCGTGCCGGCACCGGCCGCGACGGTTCCCGCGATCCTGAGTGGGATCTACCCGAACCCGTCCGGGGGATCGGCGACGTTCGATCTCGAGCTGACCCGACCGTCTCCGGTGCGCCTCGAGGTCTTCGACGTCGCCGGGCGCCTGCTTCGTCGCATGACCTATCCCGAACTCGCGGGTTCTCGACGCATCGCGTTCGACGGGCGAGACGATCGCGGCGATGACCTGCCGAGCGGCGTCTATCTCTGTCGCCTGCACCTGAGTGGTACCGAGGTCGCGAGCAAGCTCGTGATCGCCCGGTAGATGCGCGGCGTCCCGGTCGGGGAGGGGACGGGCCCCTCCCCGGCAATCCTCAGTAAAGCAGCTCGACCCAGCGCCGGCCGGCCATGAGCTCGGCCTTGCGGCGTTCCCAGTCCTGCGGGGAGTCCGCGATGGAGGCGAACACGCGGTCGAGCTCGGGGCGCATCTTCTCGAGTCCCGCGACGTAGACGTAGGTGTGCGGACTGCCGAGCATGTCCCAGAGCTCGGCGGCGCGCTGCTCGATCGCGTAGTCCCACGCGATCGGGTCCGCCCAGCTCGGGCGCGGACTGAGCGCGCGGAACGCCTCGAACGTGTCGTGGTCGTAGTACTGCGTGAAGTCGTCGCGGACGTCGTTCATGTACAGCATCTCGAGACCGCTGTTCGCGCCGTAGAACAGCCACACGCGTCCCTTCCAGTCCGAGCCGCTGCGGTACAGGTGCTTCACGAACGCGCGGAACGGCGCGATGCCCGTGCCGGTGCCGATCAGGATGAGGTTCGCCTGCGGGTCGCGCGGGACCTCGAATGCCACGCCGAAGGGGCCGGCGATCGTGAGCACGTCGCCGGGTTCGCGATCGCACAGATAGTTCGAGGCGATGCCGGGGTACCGCTCGCCGCTGTAGGAGTCCAGGTAGAAGCAACGCTTCACCGCGATGCGGATCTCGGGCGTGCCGGCCGCGCTGCGATCCGGCAGGTCGGCCACGGAGTAGAGCCGGATGTGCTCCTCCTGGCCGAGCGTCGGATCCCCGGGCACGATCACCCCGATGCTCTGGCCGACCTCGTACTTGAAGTCCCGCCGGTCGAGGTCGAGGACGAGTTCGCGGATCTCCTCCTCGGACTCGTCGGACGTGATGCGCTGGTTCGAACGAACGGTGGCCCGGTAGCGGACCCCGGTGTCGAGGTCCTCCAGGTGCCTCACGGCTTGAGTCATGACGAACTCCTCTTCGCGGGAACGGATTCGGGATCTTCGGGATGGGCCGGGGCCCCGGAGCGGTTGTGGCAGGTTCCGTGATTCGCGCACGAACAGCCGGCGCAGCCGCGGCGCTCCGCGAGCGCGTCGGGGTCCGGGCCGGGGAAGCAACGTCGCCAGGCGAGCTGGACGCCGACCCAGCCGAGGACGAGCGCGGCCACGGCCAGCGGTGCCGCAACGAACGGGAGAAGCGCGCTCATCCGCCGAGCCCCGCGAAGCCCATGAAGGCGAGGGAGAGGAAGCCGGCGAGCGCGAGGGTCAGCGCCGTTCCACGGACCATGTCCGGGATGGCGGCGAGCGCGAGCTTCTCGCGCAGGCCCGCCATGAGCACGAGCGCGAGCGTGAAGCCGGCCCCGGCGCCGAGCGCGAACACGAGACACTGCACGAAGCCGTAGCCCTTGTTCGTCTGGAAGAGCGCGAGGCCGAGGATCGCGCAGTTCGTGGTGATGAGCGGCAGGAAGATGCCGAGCGCGCGGAACAGCCCCGGACTCACCTTCTTGATGAACATCTCCACGAGCTGGACCGTGGACGCGATGACCGCGATGAAGGAGATCAGCCGCAGGTACGGCGCGTCGAGGGTCGTGAGCAACGCCTGGATGCCGAACGCGCACACGGACGTGACCAGCATCACGAACGTCACGGCGCCGCCCATGCGGGTCGCCGTCTCCATCTTGCCGGACACGCCGAGGAATGGGCAGATGCCCAGGAAGTAGGCGAGGACGAAGTTGTTGATCAGGCACGCGTTGATGAAGATCGTGCCCAGCGGCTCTCCGTTCACGACGCCTCCTCCCGCACCGCGTTCCGCTGCCGGCGCCAGTTGAACAGGAGCAACCAGCCGGCGAGCGTGAAGAAGCCGCCGCTCGGCAGGATCATCATGACCCACTCCTGGAAGCGCCCGGGCAGCACGGGGAATCCGAACAGAGTGCCGCTGCCGAGGATCTCGCGCACCACGCCGAGGCACATCAGGGCGAACGCGAACCCGAGCCCCATGCCGAGGCCGTCGGCGACCGACGCGCGGATGCCGTTCTTGGACGCGAACGCCTCCGCGCGCCCGAGGATCACGCAGTTCACGACGATCAGCGCGATGAATGCTCCGAGCGCCTTGTGGAGGTCGAGGCTGATCGCCTGGATCACGTAGTCCACCACGGTCACGAACGTGGCGATGACGAGGATGAACGTCGCGATCCGGACTTCCTTGGGAATGAACCGGCGCAGCGCGGAGACGACGAGGTTCGAGCTCACGAGCACGAACAGGGTCGCGAGGCCCATGGCGAGCGCGTTCCGCGCGGTGTTCGTGACGGCCAGGGTCGGGCACATGCCGAGCACCTGGACGAACACCGGGTTCTCGCGCCAGAGCCCCTTCAGGAACTCATCGGTCGTCGAAGGGGTGGAGTGACCGCTCACGGCTTCACCTCGAGGGATTCGTGGCCGCTCCGGATGCGCGGCGCCCAGGCGGATGCGCTCGCACCGAGGAGTGATCCGATCGCCTTCGACGAGATCGTGGCGCCGGTGATGCTGTCGATCTCCCAGGGGTTCGACTTCGTGCCGTGCTTCACCGCGGCGACGTCGTGCCGGAGTGCCTGTCCGTCGTCGGTCAGCGAGACATCCAGGCGGCGGAAGTTCTCGAGGAACGCCGGGTCGTGTTCGATGCGGTCTCCGAGCCCCGGCGTCTCGCGACTCTCCAGCACCTTCAGCCCGACGACCGCCTCCTCCGTGACCGAGTAGCCCCAGAGCACGTGGATCACGTCCTGGTAACCCATGCCGGCCGCCTCGATTGCGACCCCGACGAGTCGGCCGTCCGTGTCGTACCCCGCGTAGACGCGCGCTTCGCCGGCCGCCTCGACGCGGAGCGGCGCGAATCCGCCGCTCTCCTGCCAGCGGAACGTGGCGCTCGACACGGCTCCCGGGAGAACGTCGTAGATCGCGGCCGCGAGTGCCTCCGCCCGGTTGTGCTCGATGCGCGGTTTCGTGCCGAGGTAGGCGCTCACGATGATGAGGCCGCACGCGAGCCCCACGCCGACCATGGCGCGGAACATCGGCCAGGTCCCGGAGGGCGCGGCCACCGGCAGCTGCCCGGCGCTCACGAGGTCCTCGCGCGTCGGGTGCCGTACACCCGGGGCCGGATCAACGCATCGATCTGGGGCGAGACGGCGTTCCCGAGCAGGATCGCGTACATCACGCCCTCGGGCATCCCGCCCCACGTGCGGATCACGATCACGAGGGCGCCGATCAGAACGCCGTAGATCACGCAACCGAGTGACGTCATCGGTGACGCGACCATGTCCGTGGCCATGAACGTCGCGCCGAGCGCGAGCCCGCCGGCGAGCAGCATGAACGGCGCCGACGCGTACCGGGTCGGATCGACCGCGTGCAGCACACCGGAGATGGCGCCCACGGTGAGCAGCAAGGCAACCGGGATCCGCCAGTTCATCATGTTGCGGGCCACGAGGTACGCGCCCCCGAACAGGATGAGCAGCGCGCTCGTCTCGCCGGTGGAGCCGGACGTGAACCCGAACGCGAGATCCCGCGCCGACGCGGCCACGCGCTCGAACTTCCACGCGGCGAGCGGGGTGGCGCCCGTCGTCGCGTCGAGCACCGGTTCCAGGAACGGCGGCGTCCAGAGGACCGCCGGTACCGCGCGGAAACGATCCGGCAGGAAGCCGGCCGACCACGTGGTCATGGCGACCGGGAAGCTCGCCTGCAGGAGCGCGCGGCCCACGAGGGCCGGATTGAACGCGTTGTAGCCGAGCCCGCCGAAAAGCCATTTGCCGGCAGCGATGGCCAGGAAGCCGCCGAGCGCGGTCATCCACAGCGGAAGCGTGGGCGGGAGCGTGAGTCCGTAGAGGAGACCGGTGATCACGGCGGACCAGTCGGCCACGGTCGAGACCCGCCGCGAGAGCCGGCACATCCACCACTCCGTGGCCACGCACGAGAGGACGGCCACGGTGAGCGTGAGCAGGCCCGCGAGCCCGAACGCCCACACCGCGAAAGCGGACGCCGGCAGGAGTGCGAGAACCACGTTGAACATGATCGTGTCCACGGCGTGGCCGCTCAGCACGTGCGGCGAGGTCCGGATCTCGAGGGTCTTCGCGAGAGGACTCACTTCGGGGCTCCTGCCTTTCGGACCGCGGCCTTCGCCACCCGGAACTGCTGGACGAGCGGAATGTGCGACGGACACACGAACGAGCACGAGCCGCACTCGAAGCAGTCCATCAGGTGGAACTCCTTCGCCATCCGGTCGTACTCGCCGTTGCGCGCGAGCGCGCCGAGGGTCGAGGGGTCGAGGAAGATCGGGCACGCGTCGACGCAGTACGCGCATCGGATGCACGGGTACACCGGCCGCGCGGAACGTTGCGCCGAGGGCTCGTCGAACGCGACGACGCCCGACGTCCCCTTGGTGATCGGCTGGTCCAGCGTGGACGCGGCCTGGCCCATCATGGGGCCGCCGAGGAAGACGCGGGAAACGTCGCCGGTGACGCCGGCCTGCTCCAGCAGGTAGCGCAACGGTGTGCCGATCGGGATGCGGTAGTTGCCCTTCTTTGCGACAGCCGGGCCGGTGATCGTGATGACGCGCTCGTGGATGCCGCGCCCGCGGGGCAGCAGCCGTCCGATCTCGGCCGTCGTCGCGACGTTCACGCAGATCGCGTGCACGTCGAGCGGCAGGCCGCCGGAAGGCACTTCGCGCCCGAGCAGCGCCGTGATCAGCATCTTCTCGGCGCCCTGCGGGTACTTCACGCGGAGTACCGCGACTTCGGCGGGCAGATCGGCCGGCAGCCCCTGCCGGAGATGCTCGGCCGCATCGGGCTTGTTCGCCTCCACGCCGATGATCGCGCGCTGCGCGCCGCACACGCGAAGCAGGTAGCGGATCCCCTCGTAGATGTCGTCCCGCTGCTGCAGCATCACGCGGTGGTCGGTGGTGAGGTAGGGCTCGCACTCCACGCCATTGATGATCAGCGTGTCGACGTGCTTCCCTTCGGGGATCTTCAGCTTCACGTGCGTCGGGAACGCGGCGCCGCCCAGCCCCACGACGCCCGCCGCCTGGATCGCCGCGACGATCGCGTCGGGATCCGCGTCGACCGGGCAGGGCTTGCCCTCCGCGACCTCCTGGGTGGAGCCGGGGAAGGGCTGAATGAACACGGACGGGATCATCCGGCCGCCACCGCCGGGCGCGAGCGCGATCTTGCGCACGATACCCGAGGCGGGGGAGTGCATCGCCACGGAGACGAACCCGTCGGGCCGCGCGATGCACTGCCCGCGCGCGACCTCCTGTCCCTCGCGCACGATCGGCACCGCGGGCTTGCCGAGATGCTGCGACAGCGGCACGACCAGCGGATCCGCAAAGGGGAACTGCCGGATCGCGAGCGCGCTCGTCTCCGTCTTGTGCTCCGGCGGGTGCACTCCGTGCCGGAAGGTCTTGAGACCCAGGAGTCCCACGGCGTTCCCCTAGTTGAACTTCTCGGCCCGCTGGATCAGATCGTCGACGTTCTTCGCCGAGCGATCCTTGGGCAGTCCGGGATGGATCACCCGCGCGGTGCAGCGCTCCGCCGCCTTGACGAGATCCTCGTACGGACCGCCCGTGGCGTTCTTGATCACGGCCTTCTTGTCCGCGTTGTACTCGAAGATCTTCGGATTCAGCTTGATGCACTCGTCGCACGCGGTGCATTCCGGCGTGTCGATCCAGGGCGCGAGCCAGTCGCCGCCGCCGGCCGGCGCGGTCTCGCCGTCGGTCGCGGTCGCGACGCCACCTTCGGCGAGGGCCGCGAGGGTGATGTCGCCGCCCCCGGCCAGTCGGACGAGCCCCGCGGCGATCCTGCCTGCGACGTCGGTTCGCACACGCTCCTCGATCGCCTCCTCGGAGATCTCGGCGCGATCCAGGCCCGCGAGCGACTTCAGCATCGTCCAGAAGTTCGCGCGATCCTCGCAGGACTCCACGATCGTACGGTCCACGAGCAGGCGGCTCAGCCGCATCGCCTTGTCCACGGACCAGATGTACGGGAAGCGCCCGGCCCGGCCCGACTCGTCGAGCTCGAGGAACTCGGCCAGCGGGATCATCTTCTCGTTCCAGGTGTCCGCGGGCGCGACGCGGAAATGCTTCCGGAACCGGACTTCCGTGACCGCGAAGTCCGCGAACGTGAGCGGCAACGTCATCTCGCGATCGCGTCCGCCCTCGCGGTACTTCACCGTGTAGGTCGGCCAGGCCGTTTCCGGCGACGGGTTGCCGGAGAGATCGAAGCACTCGTCGGGGGTGCGGCCCTTCTCCGGATCGTACGTGAACAGCGGGTAGGCTCGCGATTCCACCGCGAGCTTCGCCTGCTGCGAGGACATGTCATCGCCGATGCCGTGCTCCGGCTGACACGACGAGTACAGGTTGAACAGGGCCGGTCGCCGCTGCTTGAGGCCGTGGATGAAGCCCTCGATCATGTGGCTGGGGTGCGCGATCGTGCTCTGCAGCACGAACGTGTTCCGGTGTGCCATGCCGAGGAGTCCGATCTCCTTGCGCGGCTCCTGCTTGCCCTGGATCGCCTTGCCGTACTGGGCCATGTCGGAGATCTGACCGATGAAGCCGGACGTGCACGCCTGTCCGCCCGTGTTCGAGTAGACCTGCGTGTCGACCACCAGCGTCTTGATCGGCTTGCCGGAGGCGAGTGCGCGCGAGAGGTTCTGGAAGCCGATGTCGTACATCGCGCCGTCGCCGCCCACCGCGACCACCGGCGGACAGAGCTCCCACTCGTCGTCCGTGAACCGGGTCCAGTCGAAGTACCGGAGCTCTTCGTCGTGACGCTTGGGATCGTACTGACCGGCGAGCTCGAGCTCGGCCAGGCGGACGGCCTTGAAGCCCTCCGCCATCTTCGCCATGTGTCCCTCGAACACGCCCATCGCGACCGAGGCCGCGTCCTGGAAGAGATGATTCGCCCAGGGGAACGGGTACGGGTTGAACGGGTACGTGCTGCCCCACACCGAGGTGCAGCCGGTCGCGTTCAGCATGCCGAGGCGGGAGCGGCCCCGTCCGGTGGTTCCCTCCAGGTACTTCGCGCGGAGCGCCTTGAGATCGGCGACGAGCTTCGTCACCCGCCGCAGCCAATCCTGGTCGATCGGGCGTCCGCCCTCGCGGGACTCCATCTTCTTCGCGAGGTCGGAGAGGGTGAGGTCCTTGTCCGCGGACTCGGCGAGGAGGCGGGAGAGATCGTCGTCCACGTGCATCTCGCCCACGAGCTTGAGCTGGACGTGGCGCTCGAGGTTCCCGATGAGCTCGCCGAGCTTCTCCACGTGCCGCGCGACGCGCGGCTGCATCAGCGCCTCGACCGTCGCGACGAACAGGTGGATCGCGGTCTTCTCGCTGCAGCCGAGACAGGCGCCGTCGCCGCTGGTGAACGACAGGTAGTTGCTCTTGTCCAGCAGCAGCGTCTCGAGCGCGCCGATGCCGCGGTCCAGATCCGAGATGCGGCTGTACTTCGCGGGCGTGGTGGGGAGGTCGAGCCAGAACTCCCACTGCTCGCGCAGTCGGGCCACCGAGGACTCGGTCTGCGGCACGAGGCGGAGCGCGTCGTCGTCACAGACGTTGATGCACTCCATGCAGCCCTTGCAGGTGTACGGGTTCACGGCGATCGAGAAGAGGCCGCCGTCGCCGGCGTTCTGCTTCTCGGGCACCGCCCAGTACGGCCGCGTGAGCGCGAACGGGAATCCGGACATCGCCTCCCGGAAGCGCTCGAACTCCTCCTTCAGCTTGGGCGCATCGTCCGGCCCGAGGTCGGATTCCTTCAGCGTGGCCCGGATCGAATCCTCGAGGATCTCGGCGAAGGGGTCGGTCTCCTTCGCCTCGCGGAGCGCGGCGCGGAGCCGGCGCTCGAGCAACCGGACCGCCTTCGGCAGGTGCTTCAGCTCGGCGCCCTGCCGCCGAAGCCGCTTGACCACCGTGTCGAGCGCCGCGCCCACGTCCGTGACGAGGCCCGGCATCGCCGTGTCCGGGCACACCGTGTAGCACTTGCCGCACGCCGTGCAGTTCTCCGGCACGTACTCCGGATGGTGGAAGCGGATGCCCGTCATGTCGCGGAACAGCGCCGACGTGGCCGGCATGATCCCGAGCCCGATGAACGGATCGGTGAGGTTGTCGTTGCCCATGCCGCGTGCGTAGAAGCTCCCGGTCTGCTCCCAGAACCGCTGCACGTCGCTCCGCCGGTCCGTGCTGGCGGGCAGTGCCTTCACCATGACGGGAAGATCCGGCCCGCTCGCGTGCTTGCCGTTCGCCTCCGGCTCCGAGATGGCGCCGGCGGGCACGGCGAGCAACTCGTCGAAGCCGCGCTTGACCACGCGCATGTTGTCCTCGACGACGCGTGCGCCCTTGCCGCCGAACTTGTACTGGAGCTGACTCCGGATCGCGTCGAGGAGCGCTTCCTCCGAGAGTCCGGCCTGCTCCATGACCGGCGCCGCGGCGAAGAACGCGCCCTGGAACGCGATCCCCTGCATGCGGAGCTGCAGATCCGAGTCGGTCGCCTCCTGGCGCGCGATCTTGAACCCGTCGATCGCGAACACCTGGATCTTCTTGTCCACGATGATCTTCTGGAATCCGGGCGGGATGCTCTCCCAGACGGATTCCGGCGTCGTCAACTCGCTCTGGATGATGAACACGCCGCCTTCCTTCAGGCCGGCCAGCGCGTTCGTGTGGTGGAACACGTTCGGATCCGGCGAGAGCACGACGTCCACGTAGAAGTACTCCGAGTTCACGCGGATCGGCTCCGGCGCGGCGGAGAGGTAGTACGTCGTCGGCTGGCCCTTCTTCTCCGATCCGTATTTCGGATTCGCCTTGATGTGGTACCCGAGCAGGTCGAACAACGTCATGGCGAGGTTCTTGCCGGTAGTGATCGCGCCCCAGCCGCCGACGGAGTGGAACCGGACCGTGATGCTCTTCTGCGGCATCAGGTTCGGATTCTCGGAGCCGTGCACCGCGAGCTCCCGCACCCGCGGATACGCGGCTTCGATCTCCTGCTGGTACATCTCCTGCTTCGGAGTGATCGGGTCCTCGCGGAGGAAGTCGATCGAGAGGTAGAAGAACCGCTTGCGCGGTCCGTCCGGGAGCATGTTCTCGATCGCGCCGATGATGCCCTCGGGCTGCAGGTCACGGCTGCCCATGCCGAACGAGCCGGAGAACAGCTCCGGTGCTTCCTCGAGCTTCGACCAGGAGGGAAGGTGAGGGTGCGCGGGGTTCCGCGGATCCCGTCCGTTCTCCAGGCACTTCGCCACCGTCGCGCGGATCTCCCGCATCAGGGGAAGATCGACGGCAAGCGGCTGGTCGAGGCGCTCGAGCACCGCCACGCCCTTGCGGCCCCGCAGGACCCGAGCGATCAGCTCGTCGGGGAACGGGCGGAACATCACGAGGTTCACCACACCGACCTTCAGTCCGCGCGTCTCGCGGAGGTAGTCCGCGACGGCTTCCGCCGTGGGGATCAGGCTGCCCTGGCCGAGGATGAGCCAGTCCGCGTCGTCGATCCGGTAACCCATCACACGTTCGTACGAGCGGCCGGTGAGCGCCTCGAATTCCGCGAATGCCTGGTCCGTGAGTTCGCGCACGTGATCGAAGAAGAACGGGCGCTGCGCGGCCACGCTCTGCATGTACGAGTCCTGGTTCTGGACCAGACCCGCCATGATCGGATTGTCCACGTCCCAGAGGACGGGGATCCGGCGACGCTTGTCGCCGTAGATGATCCGCTGCGCCGGGGTCGGCGTGTCGATCACGTCGTCGGGTCGGCCGAGATACTCGAGCACGAGCTCTCGCTCGGGAACCTGGATCGACTCGATCAGGTGTGTCGTGAGGAAGCCGTCCTGGGCGATCGCGCCGGGGGTGAGCGCGAGCTCGGCCACGCGGTGGGCGACCAGGTTGAGGTCGGCCGCCGACTGCGCATCCTTCGCGAACAGCTGGAAGAAGCCGGTGTCGTCGATGCAGTGGTAGTCGTCGTGGCCGGCGTGGACGTTCAGCGTGGCCTTCGTCATCGCGCGCGCGCCGATGTTCAGCACGTAAGTGAGTCGCTTGCCGACCGCCGCGTACAGCGACTCGTGCATGTAGGCGATGCCCTGCCCGGAGGAGAAGTTCGACGCCCGGAGTCCGGTCATCGACATGCCGGCGGTGACGGCCGCCGCGGCGTGCTCCCCTTCGGGCTCCACGAAGATCAGCGGACGCCCGGAAACGTTGATGTGGCCCGCCGCCGCGTTCTCCGCCCAGTACTCGCCCATCTGCGTGGAGGGCGTGATCGGGTAGGCGCCGGCGGCGTCCGTCGATTCGCGCTCGCACATGATCACGGCCGTGTTGCCGTCCATGGCGGCGCGGAGGCCCGGGTACTTCGCCGCGGGCCGACCCTGCGTCGCGTCGTCTTTCTTGCGGGTGAACAGCGTTCGCACTGACATCGAATCCCCCTGGTTCGGTCCGGCGAAACGGTCAGGTCGGCCGGTTCGTGCTCGGAGCTCTCGGTCTACGTCGGGCCGTCGGGCCGGAGGCCCTTCCGGATGATCTTGTGCGCGGCGCCGCCCTTCTCGGGCCCCGTCGCCGCGTCGAGCCAGACGATCGCCCCGGTCGGGCAGCGGGCGATCGGCGCCTTCGTCCGGTGGTCGCGCGCGTAGTCGACGACCGGCAGGTTGCTCTGCATCGTGATGAGGCCGTTCGGCGCGTCCATCGCGCAGCGCGCGCACGCCGTGCAGGCGACCTCGCAGTCTTCGAGCAGCTCGTCGCCGGCCTCCAGCGACCGGCACGCCACCCAGAGACGACGACTCACGGGTTGCAGGGAGAACAGGTCCTTCGGGCAGACCTCGACGCAGTCCCCGCAGGCCGTGCACTTCGCTTCGTCCACGACCGGCAGCGAGTGCTCGTTCATGTGGATCGCGTCGAAGTCGCAGACGACGTCACAGTCCCCGAAGCCGAGGCAGCCGTAGAAGCAGCCCTTGCCGCCGCCCGACACGGTGGCGGCCGCGCGGCAGGTGCCGAGTCCGTCGTAGTGGGCGCGGTTCCGCGCGACGTTCGTGCCGCCGGCGCAGGCCAGCCGCGCCACGCGACGTTCCTCGGCGCCGACGTCCACGTTCAGGTAGCGGGCGATCGCGGCGCGACCCTCGTCCGTGCTCACGGTGCACTTGCCGGGCAACGTCACGCCGTTCACGAGCGCCTCCGCGAAGGGGCGGCAACCGGGAAACCCGCACGCGCCGCAGTTCGAGTGCGGCAGCATCTCGTCGACGACGTCGATGCGTGGGTCTTCCTCGACGTGCAGCTTCCGGTGGGCGACGGCGAGAAGCGAGGTCAGCGCAAAGGTGATGCCGCCGAGAGTGGCGACTGCCGTCAGGACGGGCATTGCGACCGCCTCGATCGAGGAGAGTGTCCCGGAAACCGCTCTTCGAGTGCCTGCGGAAGGATAGGAACGGCCTTCTGAGGCGGGAATAAGGGGTATCCGTCACCGGATCTCGGGCAATTCGCATGCGTTCGGGCCGCCTCGGGGAGCGGCCCGCAGGCTAGCCGGGGGCGCCGGTCCAGCCCTGGAGGACGCGGAGATAGTTCACTCGCTCGAACTCCTGGGGATCCCGGCAGCGGAGCAGACTCATTTGCCCGCGCATCTGTCCGAGCGACTCGTAGTCCCGGGCCCTCATCCAGTCGATGACGTCCCGCCGGAGCTGTCCGATCCGCTCGGGGCCGTCCCGGAGGATCGCGGAGACGACCTGGACGGCGCTCGCGCCCGCCATGATCCCCTTGATCGCGTCCTGGGCATCGTGGATGCCGCCGGTCACGGCGAGCGGCGCCACGATCCGGTCGCACAGGATCGCGAGCCAGCGCAGGCGCAGCAGCAGCTCGGACGAGTCCGACAGCTGGAGCGTGGGCGTGACGCGGAGCTCCTGGGGATCGATGTCGGGCTGGTAGAACCGGTTGAACAGCGCGAGTCCGCGGATGCCGATGCGATCGAGTCGTCGCGCGAACGACGCGAGTGCGGTGAAGAATGGAGACAGCTTTACGGCGACCGGGATCTGGACGTCGGCCAGGACCATTCGCACCATCTCCAGGACGCGCTCCTCCACCACGTCGGCGCCGTCGCGCGGATCCGTCGCGACGAAGTAGAAGTCGACCTCGATCGCGTCGGCGCCGGCTTCCTCGAAGAGTCGCGCGCACTCCAGCCAGCGCCCGGGGGTCGTGCCGTTGAGAGACGCTACGATCGGCAGGTCGACGGCCGCCTTCAGACGACGGATCTGCTCGAGGTATTGATCCGGTCCGCGCGGTCCGGAGACGTCCATCGGGTCGGCGGGCGAATCCCGGGGAATCCGTCCCGCGTCCTCCGCAACCTGTTCCTGGAAAAGGGAGCGCATGACCAGGGCGGCCGCTCCCGCATCCTCGAGGCGCCGAACCATGTCGACGTCGTCGGATAGGGGGCACGCGCCGACGACGAACGGATGGGGGAGATCCAGTCCGAGATAGCGAGTGTGCAGATCCATGGCACCTCCTCGGGGCGGGGGCCACCGGGGGATGCGTCGGCTGCCTCGATTATCGCGCATCCGGCCGCGAGCAGGGAACGCGGATACGAAACGGCCCGCGTTTCACGGAGAAACGCGGGCCGGAGAGGTCGTGACTTCGGAAAGTACCTACAGCGGCGCCTCGCCGTACTTCACGCTGCAGCCGTACGACTTCGTCTCGCCGGTCGCCACGGCCTTGCCGGCCGTGCAGGCGGTCAAAGCGTCGGCGACGTAGTTCGTCTTGCCGAGCTCGTCCGTCGAGCGGTTGTCGTCGATCGCGCCCGCGTACACGAGCGTTCCCTTCTGGATCACGAACATGTCCGGCGTCGTCTTCGCGCCGTACAGGCGTCCGACGACTCCATTCTCGTCCAGCAGGATCGGGTACTCGATGCCGTAGTCCTTCTTCGCCTTCTGGTTCCGCTCCACTCCGTGGCCCTGCTTGCCGGGGGCGCCGGAGTTGATCGCGAGCCACACGACGTCTTCGCCCTTCCAGTCGGAGTACAGCGACTGCATCGTCTTGTTCTTCTGATGGTGCTTCTTCACGAACGGGCAGTCCGGATTGAACCATTCGAGCACCACGGTCTTGTCCGAGTAGTCCGCCAGGCGGACTTCGTTTCCTTCCGTGTCCGTGAGCGTGAAGTCCGGCGCGGGCTGACCGACCACCGCGGCGGCGTGCATCTCGTTGGAGGCGTTCTTGTCGACTGCGTGAGCGGCTTCGCCCTTCTTGTGCGGAGCGGCGGCAGCGGTGCCCGCAAAGACGAGTGCGGCGACCGCACCCGCCGCGACGATCTTGTTCATCGAGCCCTCCCAGGGATCGCGGCCGGCGGAGCCGGCCCGTGAGTCCTTCCGGCGTCGGCCGGCTCGGAATCGGACACGGGCGGACGGGGCGTTCCGGTCCCGGTCGTCGGGGGGCCAAACCCCCGGGCACGGATGGGGTTCCTGCGCGATCTACGAGGACCCGGCGACGGGGATCCACCCGGAGAGGAACGCGACCCCGAGACCGACCAGAAAGACCGCGCCGATCGTCAGCGCGAGGCGGATCACGCTTCGGGCGGACGGATTCACGCGCGGGGCGATGACGTACCAGCCGAGTACCAGGTCGATCACTCCGACGGCGATCAGCAGGGCGCCGATCAGGCGGGCAGTGCTCACACGGACTCCTCGTCGCGGGGGGGAACGAAGTCGGCGATCTCGTCGAGCGATTTCCGTCGCAGGTCGGGGACGCGGGCCCCGGCCGCCGGGTAGCCCACGGGGAAGAGCATGTACGGTCGCTCGTGTTTGGGGCGTCCGAGGATCTCCCGAAGGAAGCCCATCGGACTCGGCGTGTGGGTGAGCGTCGCGAGCCCCGCCCGGTGCACGGCCGCGATGAAGAGCCCGCACGCGATCCCCACGCTCTCCTTGACGTAGTAGTTCTTGCGCGGCGATCCGTCCTCGCGGATTCCGTGGACCTCCTCGAACACGACCACCAACCACGGCGCGATCTCGAGGAAAGGCTTCTGCCAGTCCGTGCCGAGCGCCCGGAGGGCCTCCCGCCACTCCGGCGGCATGCGGCCGCCCTCGTAGGACTCGTGCTCCTCGCGCTCCGCGGCCACCCGGATTCGATGCTTCGTGACGGGATCGCTCACCGCGACGAATCGCCACGGCTGTCGATGCGCCCCGGAGGGTGCGGTGGACGCCGCGCGGATCAGGAACTCGATCGTCTCGCGGGGGACGGGATCCGGCGAGAACTCCCGCACGCTGCGTCGCCAGTTCATTTCCGCGAAATACGATCGGGCCCGGGCGAGCGTCTCGTCCGCGGTCGGCCGATCGTGGACGTGGGGCACGAAGCGAGGCTCGCTCACCGAAACGTCTCCTGGCGGGCGCGAGGGATCGGCATTGTACGACAATTGCGCCGGACCGTGCCGATCCGGTACCCTCGGTCGATGGAACCGACTCCGCCGCTGCGCTGCGCCCGCGCGCGCCGTACCCGCCGAACCTCGTCCCGCTCGCCCCTCGCCGCCCGGCTCTCCGGCCTTCTCGCCGGAACCGCGCTCACCACGCTCGCCGTGTCCGCCGTGGCGCTCCCCGGGCGGGGCCAGGTCGAGACCGCGAAGTCGATCCAGTTGCACATGCACGCGAGCCTCAGCGAGAACAACGGCTCGATGGAATGGCACGCGCAGCGGGCCCAGGAGCTCGGGGTCGACCTCATCTGGTGGACGGAGCACGACTGGCGTCTCACCCGGAACGGCTACACGACCTCGTTCGGCTTCGAGAACACCACGTTCGACGGAAACAAGTTCACGGAGCCGGAGGAGAACGAGCCCGCCTGGGACAAGACGTTCGAACGCTACTCGTTCCAGTCGCCGGGCGCCCACTATGCCGTGGTCGACACGCTCGCCGCGCAGGGAACCCACTCGCTCCGGATGGAGATGGAGGATCTGAGCGGCGGCAGCGCGTGGAAGCAGATCGACCTGATCCAGCTCGGCTCGCGGAAGCAGAACAAGTATCCCCTCGTGACGCGTCCGCACGTGGGCTTCTCGTTGTTCCCCGCCCAGTTCGACCCGGCCACGGACCAGTTCGTACTCCACGTCACGCTCAGCGAGCGGGACCAGAACTGGCCGACGCTTCGCTACGTGATCGGCTCGATGGACGGGGAGGCGCCGGAGGCGATTCCGCTCGCGTGGACGCCCGGGACCTGGAACAGCTACGACCTCGACCTCGTCTCCGACGTGCAGGCGATGTTCACGGCCGGCGGGATCGATTCCGTCCGCGCGGAGGACAACTCGACGTTCGAGCTGCGGATCATCCTCCGCACGAAGAACGGCGGCGACCCGATCGTCCACTTCGACGAGCTGACCTACTCGGAGAACGGGATCCCGGCGGCCTCCCTCCTCGACTGGCAACGTGACATGAGTTCGTTCTACGAGGGGATGTATCCCGGCGTGCAGTACCTCGAAGGCACGGAGATTTCGTGGTTCGCCGCGATGCCGCACATCAACGCGTTCGCTCCGAACCACACGTTGATCGATCACTCGGGGCACGTCTGGTCCGACTCGATCTACTACGCCGTGGACCAGGTGATCGCGCAGGACGGGATCGCGTGCCTCAATCATCCGTGGGGTATCGGGATCTACGGGTTCACCGAGACGCCGGCGCAGAAGGCGGCCCGCATCCTGAAGATGAAGCGCGACATGCTCATCGCGCGTGCGTGGGGCTGCGAGATGGTCGAGGTCGGCTACCGGTGGCGCCACGGGATCGACCTCGCCGGCCACCTCGACACCTGGGACTGCTGGACCGGAAACGCGATGTTCGTCACCGGCGTGGGAGTGACGGACAGCCACGGCTCGACCCCGTTCTTCGGCTGGGCGCCCTGGCAACCGATCGCGACGTACGAGAACAACTACGTCACCTGGCTGTGGACGACCGGTACCAGCGAGACGGAGCTGATCTCCGCCATGCGCGGCGCGCGCGCCTACTTCGGGGATCCCTACCGCTGGCAGGGCGAGCTCGACCTCGTGGCGGACGACGTGTTCCCCATGGGGCGCATCGTGCGCACGAACGCGCCGTCCCATTCGCTGGTGGTCCGGGCGACGAACCTGCCGGACACCGCGCGCGTCCGCCTGCGGCAGGGAGAGATCCGCGAGAATCCGCCGGTCGAGTACACCGACGTGAACTGGCTGCGCGACGAGGATCTGATCGCCCCGATCGTGGGCGGCGTGTTCCAGGACACGGTGACGGTCGACAACACGCTGCCGTCGTTCGTGCGCGTGGCGATCTACGACGGGAACGAGGAGCTCGTGTTCTCGAATCCGATCGCGTTCGTGGACGCCGTGCCCGGAGAAGGGGTGGCCGCGGAGCGCATCGCGGTCGACCTCGAACCGATCCGGGTGGTCGACGCGGAGGCGTTCCGCCTGTCGGATGTCTCGTACGACGAGGGAGCCGGCGAGCTGACCCTGCAGGGCGACGAGTCGCCGCCGGGCCTCGGGGTCCTGGTGGTGGAGCCCGGGCCGCTCGGCGCGCCGTCCAGCGTGTCGGGGGCCGCGAGCTGGACCTACGACGCGGGTCGTCTCACGCTGCTGGACTTCGGCGGCGCCGGCGCCGAGATCCACGTGCTCTGGGGGTCGGTGGACGGCCCCGTTCCCGGAGAGCTGTCGATCACCACGGTCGCGATGGCCCCCGGCCGCCCGAACCCGTTCGGGCGCGGTCTCGTGGTCGACTACGCCCTCCCGGCGTCGGCCCCCGCCCTCCTGGAGGTGCTCGACGTCGCCGGTCGCCGGATCCGGATCCTGGAGGACGGATTCCTGGAGCGCGGCGCGCACCGGGTGACCTGGGACGGCCGCGACGAGTCCGGCCGGGCTGCGGCAAACGGTGTCTATTTCGTTCGCCTGAGGGCCCTGGGCGAGGTCCGGGTCACGAAGGCGGTCAAGCTCCGCTGAGACGCGCCTCGGCGGAGCGTGCTACGCTTCGACTTCGCTGTGCCGAAGAGGCGGGTTTTCGCCCGCCGGGGGCACCGCTTCGTCCCGATCTCGGAGAGAACCGATGGGTGAGATGACCATCGAGTCGTACGCCGACCCCGAGCGCCTCCGACGCTTCATGAAGAGCCTGCTGAGCGACGTCCGCGCGCTGGACACGCTCATCCAGGCCGGACGGTTCGAGACGCACGGCCGCCGCGTGGGCGCGGAGCAGGAGCTGTGCCTCGTCGATCGGGCCTGGCGGCCGGCGCCGTACGCGGAAGAGGTGCTCGCGGAGCTGCCGCGCGGCGGCGCGTTCACGCCCGAGATCGGCAAGTTCAACGTCGAGTTCAATCTCGCGCCGCTCTCGTTCGGGGGAGACTGTCTCCGTCGCATGGAGCAGAGCCTGAACGAGCACCTCGCCGAGGTGAGGAGCGCCGCCGCGAAGCACGGACTCGAGGTCGTGCTCACCGGCATCCTGCCCACGCTCAAGAAGGCCGACGTCGATCTGCACAACATGATGGATCGGCCCCGGTACCACGCGCTCAACGACGCGCTCCGGCGCCTGCGCGGCGGCGAGTTCGACCTGCGGCTCACCGGCACCGACGAGCTCATCATCAAGCACGACTCCGTGATGATGGAGTCGTGCAACACGAGCTTCCAGGTGCACTTCCAGGTCGGCGCCTCGGAGTTCGCTCCGCTGTACAACATCGCGCAGGTCGTGACGGCGCCGGTGCTCGCGGCCGCGGCGAATTCGCCGCTGCTCTTCGGCCGTCGCCTGTGGCGGGAGACGAGGATCGCGCTGTTCCAGCAGGCGGTCGACACGCGACCGACCGGGAATCACGTGCTCGATCGCAGTGCGCGCGTGAGCTTCGGCGAGAACTGGGTCAACGAATCCGTCCTCGAGATCTACCACGAGGACATCACGCGCTTCCGGGTCGTGCTCGGCATCGACGTCGAGGAAGACGCGTGCGAGGTCGTCGCGAACGGCGGCGTCCCGAAGCTGCAGGCGCTGCAGCTCCACAACGGCACGGTGTACCGGTGGAACCGCCCTTGTTACGGCGTGCTGGACGGCCAGCCGACGTTGCGGATCGAGAATCGCGCGTTGCCCGCGGGGCCGTCCGTGGTCGACGAGGTCGCGAACGCCGCGTTCTGGTTCGGGCTCGTGTCCGGCCTCCTCGAGGCGCACCCGGACGTCCGCCACGTGATGACGTTCGACATGGCCAAGAGCAACTTCCTGGCCGCCGCCCGCCAGGGCATGGAAGCGCAGTTCGAGTGGATCGGCGGCAAGACGTGGCCGGCCCGCCAGTTGATCCGGCGCCAGCTCGTCCCGCTCGCCCGGGAAGGGCTGCAGACCGCCGGCATCGCGAGCGAGGACATCGACCGCTACCTGAAGGTCATCGAGGGCCGGGTCTCGACCGGCAAGACGGGGTCCCTCTGGCACCTCGACTCGCTCTCCAAGATGGACGTGGCGTCCAAGCCGGTCGAGCGGATGAGCGCTCTGGTCGCGGCCACGATCGACCGACAGAAGAAGGGGTTGCCGGTCCACAAGTGGGAGCCGGCACGGCTGGACGAGGCGGGGGACTGGCGGCACAGCTACCACCGGGTCGACCAGTACATGACCACCGAGCTGTTCACCGTGCATGAGAACGAGGTCATCGACCTTGTCGCCCACGTGATGGACTGGAAGCACGTGCGGCACATCCCGGTGGAGAACGACGAGGGGCACCTCGTGGGCCTCGTCTCCTACCGGAGTCTGCTGCGGCTGCTCGCCCACGACATCCTGCGGGCCCGGGAGTCCCCGGTGCCGGTGAAGGAAGTCATGACGCGCAACGTGGTCACGATTCCGCCCGAGACCACGACGCTCGAGGCGATCGAGTTGATGCGACGGAGAAAGGTCGCGTGCCTCCCCGTCGTGACCGACGGGCGTCTCGTGGGTATCGTGTCGGAGCGGGACTTCCTGCGAGTCGCCGGAAACCTGCTCCTGACCCGCCTTCGGGAGGAAGGGTGAACGCCGTCAACGAATCTTCCCGACTCGAGATCGAGGATCTGAGGCGCGAGGTCGGCCATGCCGGCGGCTGGGCGCCCGGACCGACGGTCGTGTTCGTTGCGGGCCTGCACGGGAACGAGCCGGCGGGCGTGATCGCGTTGCGACGCGTGTTCCGCGATCTCGAGAGACGTCAGATCGACGTGCGCGGCGAGGTCGTGGGCCTGGCCGGGCACCTCGAGGCGCTTGCGCGGAATCAGCGGTATCTCGAGCGCGATCTGAACCGCGTGTGGTCGCGCGCCCGGGTGGAGGACGTCGAATCGGGTCAGGCCCCCGACGGACCGGAGACGCGGGAACAGGCGGATCTGCTGGTACGCATCCGCCGCGCGATCGAGCACGCGCGCGGCGAGGTGAACGTCATCGATCTGCATACCGCGTCCTCGGACACGCCGCCGTTCGTGATCCTCGGCGACACCCTGCGGAACCGCGAGTTCGGGCGGGGTTTCCCGATGCCCGTCGTGCTCGGACTCGAGGAGCACATCCTCGGTACGCTGATGGAGTGGGTCACCGGCCTCGGTCACCTCGGGCTCGCGATCGAGGCCGGGCGTCACGAGGACCCGCGCTCCGTCGATCGCCACGAGGCCGCGATCTGGATTTCGCTCGTGCTCTCGAACGCGGTGTCGCCCTCCGACGTTCCGGACTTCTCCGGTCACCACCATCGACTGGAGCGCGAGTCCTCCGAGATTCCGTCGCTGGTCGAGGTGTTTCACCGGCACGCGATCGACAGCGGCGAGACGTTCGTGATGCGTCCCGGCTTCAAGAACTTCGATCGGGTCCGCGCCGGCGCGCCCCTCGCCACGCACGACGGCCGCGAGGTCACCGCCGAGCGGGACGCCCGGATCTTCCTCCCGCTCTATCAGAAGCAGGGACAGGAGGGGTACTTCCTCGCGCGGCCGGTGGATCCGGTGTGGCTCGCGGTTTCGGCGTTCGTGCGCCGCCTCGGCTTGCCGAGGATCGTGCACTGGCTGCCGGGGGTCGCGCGGCACCCCGAGCTCCGCAACGCGCTCGTCGTCAACACGCGTATCGCGCGGTTCTTCGCACCGAAGTTGTTCCACCTGCTCGGCTACCGTCTCGAGAGCCTCGAAGGGCGGAAGCTCACGGTTCGCGAGCGGGATCGGGGCCCGGCCGTCTAGGGGTTCTTTCTGCGATTCCCCGCTCGTCTCGCCGCCTGCCTGCTCCTCGGGGGGGCGATTGCCGTCCCGACGTCCGCGCTCGCGACCGACCCGGTCGCCGAGGCGTGGCCCGCGTCCCCGGATCTCGAGCGCGCGTGGCGTGACGAGGATTGGATTCGGGCGTTCTCGACCGAGGCGGCCGTCTACCGTGCACGCCTCGACGAATCCGGAGTGGAAGATCGCTCGACGTTGCGCGCGCTCACCCGACTCGTCCGGATCTCGACGCTCGGAGGCAATCCGGGGCTCGCGCGGACCCTGGGCGAGAGCGTCGTTCCACTGATGGAGCGGTACCTCGGGCCCGAGGATCCCGATCTCGGGTGGGCGCTGGTCTGGACCGCGCTGGCTCACCGCACCGTCGGCGAGCGGCCCCGGGCGGCCGCCCTGCTCGAGCGAGCCCGCTCGCTCTCCGGTGCGCTCGCCGATCCCGACCCGTCCTGGTTGCAGCTCCTGAAGCAGGCGGAGGCGAACTACGAGCGCGGGGTGGGTCTGACGCGCGCACTCGAGATGTACCGGGAGGCGATCGCGGCCGCTCGACTTCCCGGTGTCCCGCGATCGCGACTCGTCGACGTGCTCACCTGGAGCGCCTGGTTCCACGTGCAGGGCGGCGATCACGACGCGGCGCGTGCGTACCTCGACGAGGCGGAGCGACTCGTGCGGGAGGAGGGGCTGGAGCACTGGGCGATACGCGGGACGCAGCTCGCCCTGCGCGGGGATCTCGCCGCCATGGATGGACGGATGGAGGAAGCGCTCGACTTCTACGAACGGACCTCGGTCGTGTACGACCACAGTCGGGAGGGCCTGTTCCCCGGACTCTCGCAACGCAGAATCGGTCGCTACCCGCGCGACGCCGCCGCCGGCCTCCTGATGGAGCTCGGTCGGGAGCGAGAGGCCTGGTCCACGTTGCAGGACTGGAACGGGATGGAGTGGGAGGACGCGTTCCGGATCGCCGAGTGGCACGAGCTCGAGCCCGAGACCGCCGCGCGACACGATTCGCTCGGGACCGAGCTGCTGCGACGGCGGAGTGAACTGCGCCCGGGCACCGATGAGGCGTCGGCCCGCTCCCTCGCCGCGATGCTCGCGGTCCGGGCCGACGTCTGGCGGATCGAGCGCGACTACCACCACCGGCACCCGCTCACGCGGCCCACTCCGGAGGAGGTCGCCGCGCGACTTCCGGCCGGCGCGGCGCTGACCGGCGATCTCTTCTCGCAGTACGGGCGCTCGCGCGGCAAGGGGAGTCCGGACGGTTTCTGCACCGCGTGGTCGTACGTCCTGCTCGGGGACGGGACGCTCCGCTGGCATCCGCTCTACGACTCCCGGGAGGAGGACCTGATGAGCGAGAGCGGACAGGCCACGCTCCGACTCCGTCGGGCCGGCGGCTGGAATATCCGCGTTCCCCGGGATCCGGACCTGGATCGACAGCTGCGTGAGCTCGGTCGCGAGCGATGGGGCCCGTGGCTCGACCTGCTCGACGAACGAGGAGTCGACCGTCTCTACGCCGAGGGCAGCTATCCGTTGCCCCCTCACGAGTGCCTCGTGCTTCCGGACGGGCGCGATCTGATCGATCGCTTCGTCGTGAGCTACACGCCCTCGGCGCTCCTCCTGCTCGCGATGCCGGTCTGGCGGCAGCCCGCGGTGCGTCGCGCCCTCGTTCTCGCGAGCTCGCGCCTCGATCACTCGCCGGACGACGCGACATTCGACTCGGCAGATCCGGCGGGAGACGAGGTGTTGCTCCCGGGGTCGCTGCAGATCGAAGAGGAGATCGCCGCGGTTTCCGTATGGGCGGATTCGCTGGAGACGCGGCGAGACGTCTGGGAGTCGCCCCCGCACCGGGGCGCGCGACCCTTTCCACTCGTGCAGGTGGTCGGGCACGTCGCGCTGAATCAGGATCCGGAGCAGCGGGGCCTCGTCGTGCGCACCCGAGACGGTGCGAGCGGCATCGTGGATTTCGAGCGGCTGCGCTACGGCTGGGACTTCGGGAACGCGCTCGTCGTGTTCAGCGGTTGCCAGACGATCGTCGATCCGTGGGCGAACGCGTCCGGCGCCGGATTGCTCGGGGCACGGGCCGGCGCGATCGTCGGCACCTGGCGCGACGTCGACGATCTCGCGAGCGTCGTGTTGATGCGGGAGTTCTATCGTGTTCTGGCGAATGACCCTTCGAGCTCACCGGCGCGCGCGCTGAATGACGCCCGCCGGGCGACCCGCGACTGGACGGACGCAGAAGGACGCCGGCCCTTCGCGCACCCGGCCTACTGGGCGGCGTTCGGACTGGTCGCCGGGTTCGACGACTGAAGTCGCTGCGACAGCGCCGCCGCCCGTTCGCCCAGCGATCCTCCCTCCGCCTCGACCACGGCCAGATCCCGCCGGGCGGCGTCGGTCTGTCCGAGATCGACGAGAGCGAGCGCCCGGATCCAGTAGCCGCGTTGGCGCCACGGGGCGGGTGTCGACTCGACCCGCACGCGCGTGATCGCCTCCACGGCCCGCTCGGCATCCCCGGTCTCCAGGAAAGCGGCCGCGCGATAGAAGCCCAACGGCGAGGTGCCCAGCGGGTCGGGGGGGAGCGTCGACGTGAGTCGCAGCACGGTCTCCCAGTCCCGGGCGGTCGCGGCCCGTGCGGTGCGTTCCAGCAGGACGTCGTCCGCGGCGCCGCGCACCACCACGCGCTCGATCTCGCCCGGCAGCACGCCCGCGAGACGGTCCCTTCCGCTCTCGCCCGGTCCGGGGCTCCGCGGAAGCCACGACAGGAGCAGAAGGGCGGCCACCGCGAGCCCCGCGGGGATCAGCCAGCCGATCGTCCGGGACCCGTCGCGCGCCGGCCGCACGGCGAGGCCGGCCTCCAGGCGACTCCGGAGGCGTTCCCGATCGGCCACCTCGCGGCGGAACCGATCTTCGCAGTCGACGCACGTCGCGAGGTGGCGCAACGCGGCCACGCGCTCGCCGGCCGGCACCGCCTCGTGGGCCAGGTCGATCAGCAGGTCCGGGCTGAGGTGATGGGACTCCGTCACGACGTTTCCCAGGATTCCCGCGGCTTCGACGACCGGGCCGAGTCGCCCGGGCGTCGCACCCGCTGAACGTGCTCGTCCGCCGGCGAGTCTTCCGGCGAGAGCGGCAGCAAGACTTCGAAGAGCGCCGCGAACGCACCCGAGGGGATGTCGTCCGACGTCACGCCCTTCCGCCGCAGGCAGGCGGCGAGCCGCCGCCGGCAGCGAGAGAGTGCCATGTCCACCGCCGCCGGCGTCGACCGCACCTGCGGGTGCGACGCCGTGTCGCGGGCGCTCAGTTCGAGCAGGGAACGGAGCGTCCAGATCGCCCGGTCCCGCCGGCTCACCGATTCGAGGCACCCGGTCAGCGAAGCCGCGAACTCCCGGGCGCGTGCCGGCGCATCGGCCGGCGGATTCGCCCGTCCGGGCACCGCCGCGATCGACTCCGGCAGTTCCGGCCGCAGGCGACTCGACTCGCGAATCCGGTCCGCGACCCCGAACCGCGCCATGGAGCGGAGGTAGGCGCTGACCCGGGCTTCCGACCAGTCCGCCGGCGACCACTGACCATGGTCGTAGCGGACGAGCAGATCCAACGTCTTTTCGGAGACGATGTCGCTCTGGACCTGGGGATCCAGGTCGGAGGCGTAGCGCCGGACGTAGCGGCTGAGGACGCCCCCCACGGCCAGCCACAGTTCGGGGTCGCGGCCGTTCCCGCGGGTGCGGGCCCGGTTCACGATCCGGGTGACGAGCGGATCCCCGATGTTGCGTTCCGGGCTCACGTGCGCTCTCCAAAGGGGGGGAGAACGCTCCACTATACCCCCCGAAGACGGTGTCCGGTTGCGAACCCCCTCGCGCCCGGATACGGTCGTCACGGTCCCCGCCTCGCGCGCGTACTCGACCCGGGTTCCCGGTCGGCGCCGGAGTCCGGGAAGGAGGAGCTCGTGAGCGCATGGCGACGTTTCGCGGACTGGCTGCATCTCCAGTGGCCGGCCGGAACGGTGGAGAAGCTGCCGGAGGTCCGAGACGACGGCAGCACGAACGTCCCGGGTCTGTTCGTCGCGGGTGATCTGCGCGGCGTCCCGCTGCTGAAGTTCTCGGCGGATACCGGAGCGCGCGTCGCGGAGCGGATCGCCGACGACCTGTCCCGGAACGGACCGTCGTCGGCCGACGCCGACGTGTTCGATCTCGCGATCGTCGGCGCCGGAGTGGCGGGCATGTCGGCCGCGCTCACCGCCCGGCGTCGCGGACTCCGGTTCGTCGTCCTCGAGTCCTCCGAGCCGTTCTCCACGATCGTGAACTTCCCCCGGGCGAAACCCATCTACACGTACCCCAAGGACATGACGCCGGCCGGTGAGCTCGCGGTGACGGCCTCCGTGAAGGAGGCGCTCGTCGACGAGCTCCGCCGTCAGACCGTGGACCAGGGGATCGTACCGGTGACGGCGCGCGTGGAGCGGATCGCGAAGGCGGCGCACGGATTCGACGTCGTGCTCGCGGGCGGCGACACCGTGCGCGCGCGCCGGGTCCTCGCGGCGCTCGGTCGCAGCGGCGACTTCCGGCGACTCGACGTGCCGGGGGAGGATCTCGACAAGGTCAGCAATCGACTGCACGACCCGCGCGACTTCGAGGCGCGACGTGTGCTCGTCGTCGGCGGGGGAGACAGTGCGCTCGAGAGCGCGATCGCTCTCGCCGAGAACGGCGCCGACGTGACGCTCAGTTACCGCCGTGCCGAGCTCGCCCGCCCGAAGGCGGAGAACGTCGAACGCGTGAACGAGCTCTCCGCGAACGGCACGCTCGCGCTCCGTCTCGCCACCGAGGTCACCGAGATCCGTGGGCAGGACGTCGTGTTGCGACACGCGGACGGCCGCGACGAGTCGATCCCGAACGACTTCGTGTTCGCGATGATCGGTCGCGAGGCCCCGCTCGAGTTCTTCCGTCGATCGGGGGTGACCATCGCGGGGGATCGCGGCGCGAAGTTCTGGGCGACGTTGCTCGCGTTCGCCGGGGTCATCGGTTTCCTGTACCACTGGAAGGCGGGCGGGAAGCTGACCGCGAAGTTCCAGGCGCACGGCTGGTTCCCGTTCCAGTTCGTGCGCCCGGAAGACGCCTCCTCGCTGGCCGGCACGCTCGGCATCGCGTTCCAGACACCGGCCGCGTGGTTCACGCTCGCGTACACGCTCGCGATCGTCGGCTTCGGAATCCGGCGCATCCGCCGTCGTCGCACGCCGTACGTCACCGTCCAGACGCTCACGTTGATGGCGTTCCAGATCGTGCCGCTGTTCCTGCTGCCGAGTGTCCTGTTGCCCTGGGCGGGCCACCGGGGCGCGTTCGGCGACGCCGATCGCGTCGTGACGATCACGCCGGCGGCGGCGACCCGTTGGGAAGAGAACGTGGTCCGCGCTCCGGGCGATTCCGCCGCCCTGCTCCAAGCCGTGCGCCCGGACCTTCCGGCCGACGTCGCCGGGTGGCCGGATCTCTCGCTCGAGGTGTCCTGGCCGATCCGACACGCGGGGGATCGCCTGCTGTTGCACGGTGCCGACGGCCGCCTCGCCACGGTGCGCGTCTCGGATCGGCGCATCCACGTGCACGATCCCACGCGCGGCTCGTCGTGGTGGGCGGATCAGCTCTTCCCCGCGAGCGAATGGGATGCCCAGGGCCGTGAGTACTGGCGCACGATCGGGTTGATCCTCGCCTGGCCGCTGTTCCTCTGGAACGTGTTCACGTACCAGCCGATGGTGCTGTGGCTCGTGATCTCCGTGGTGCAGACATTCGTGCTCATTCCGCTGCTGATCCGGTTCTGGGGGAAGGGCGCCTACTGCGGATGGATCTGCTCGTGCGGCGGACTCGCGGAGACGATGGGCGACGAGCAGCGCCACAAGATGCCGCACGGCCCGGGGTGGAACCGGCTGAATCTCGCCGGGCAGGTCGTCCTCGGCATCGCCTTCGTGCTGCTCGGCCTGCGGGTGGCGGGCTGGGTCCTGCCCTGGGATCATCCCGTGAACGCCCTGTTCAAGGGAGCACTCGAGGGGAAGGCGCTGAGCGGGGCCTCCCTTCCCTTCCCGTTCGGGCTGCTGAACTACAAGTGGTTCATCGATCTGTTCCTGGCCGGCGTGCTCGGCACGGGGCTGTACTTCCACTTCTCGGGGCGCGTGTGGTGCCGCTTCTTCTGCCCGCTCGCCGCGCTCATGCACGTGTACGCGCGCTTCTCGCGTTTCCGCATTCTCGCGGACAAGAAGAAGTGCATCTCGTGCAACGTCTGCACGAGCGTATGTCACCAGGGAATCGACGTGATGAGCTTCGCGAACAAGGGACGTCCGATGGCCGATCCCGAGTGCGTGCGCTGCTCCGCCTGCGTGCAGTCGTGTCCCACCGGCGTGCTGTCGTTCGGACAGGTCGACCGGAACGGAAAGGTCGTGGCGGTGGACGGGCTCGTGGCGAGCGCGGTGCGGGCGCGCGAGGGCACGGCGTGAGCGGATCCTCGGAGCGGCCGGAGAACCGCGGGGGTCTCGAGCGCTGGGAGCGCACGGGCGACGACGGGGTGGAGGACTTCGGGATCTTCCGGGTGCGCCGGTTCCGCGCCCGCTCGCCGCGGACGGGCCAGGACCGACCGTTCACGCGCGTCGAGACCGGCGACTGGGTCAACGTCGTCGCGACGACGCCGGACGACGGGGTCGTACTCGTCCGTCAGTTCCGACACGGAGTGGAGGAGTTCACGCTGGAGATCCCGGGAGGGATCGTGGATGCGGGGGAGCCGCCCGCGCGGGCCGCGACTCGCGAGCTGCTCGAGGAAACCGGATACGCGGGCGACGAGCCGGAGCTGCTCGGGGTCGTCGATCCGAACCCCGCGATCCTCGACAACCGCTGCTACACCTACCGCATCCGGAATGCACGCCCCGTGGCGACGCTCTCGCTCGACCCCGGAGAGGACATCGAGGTCGTGACATTGCCGCGGGCGCAGATTCGCGCCGCGGTGGCCGACGGTCGCATCCGGCACGCGCTCGTCGTGGTGGCGTTCTGGTGGGACGAGGGCTCTCGCGACGTCCCGTCCGGGCGCTAGGAGGTCTCGGCGAAGGAGCCGATGGCCTCGGCCTCGGTCGCGTACACGCGGAAGATCTTGTCCATGCGCGTCAGCTCCAGCAGCGAGCGGACCGGCGACTTCGGCGAGCACAGCACCATCGTGCGCCCGCGCTCCAGTCCCTTGAAGATCGCGACCATCGCGCCGACCCCGGAGCTGTCCACGAACTCGACGTTCTCGAGATTCAGCACGACCGGGCCCTGCCGCTCACCGACGGCCTGGACGACCTCGTTCCGGAACGCCGACGCGACGGTCGACTGGATCTGGGCCACGGTCACCTTGACCACGATCGTGTCACCGTGCGTCCGACACTCGAGCATGGGGTCCTCCTTGCGTCGGCGGCAGAGGGGGCGGGAGCCGCTGTGGACCACGCTTCAGTATCGGACGTCTAGCTCCGTGCTTGAGGGACGCGGGGCGCGAGTCCTGGCGATCGGACCGGGATTCTGGGGTTTTGTTGCGTGATCTGACGCGAGCCGGGCGAGAGGCGGAGTTCCGAATCAGGGGATCAGCGGAAGGCACATCACTTCGGGCATCACGAAGCGGTCGCTCTTGCGCGCCACGTCGAGCACGACCTCGGCGACTTCGGCCGGATCCATGAAGTCCCGGGACGGGTCCAGCCGCTCCCGCGGGAACGGCACGTACTCCCGACCGTCCCAGAAGGGCGTGGCGATACCGCCGGCGATCAGACTCGTCACCCGGACCCCGAACGCGGCCGCCTCCTGCTGGAGCACTCCGGTGAGTCCCTGCACGGCCCACTTCGTGGCGCCGTAGGCGGACTCGTTCGGGAGGTGTCTCGCGCCCGCGATCGAGGAGACGTTCACGATCAGTCCGCGTCCGGCCTCGCGCATCGCCCGGAGCGCCGCCTGACAGCCGAAGTAGACGCCCTTCACGTTCGTCGCGAGCATCTCGTCGAAGTCGGCTTCCGTCGTGTCGAGCAGCGGACCGTACACGGAGAACCCGGCATTGTTGATCATCACGTCGAGCGCTCCGAAACGTTCCACCGCCGTGGCGACGAGCGCCCGGAGCTGCGCCGGTTCGCGGACGTCGCACGCCCGCGCGATCGTGTCGCCGCCGCACTCGCGGGCCACGGCTTCGAGGCGGGCGACGTCGCGCGCGCCGAGCACGAGGCGGGCGCCGGCGCGAGCGAACGTGAGGGCGAGCGCCTCGCCGAGTCCGCGACTCGCCCCCGTGATGACCACTGTCCGATCCCGCACGATCTCCTCCCGGCCGAGCCGGCATTGTCGGGGGCGGGCCCGGCAACGTCCAGCGTTCGCTCGCGGCTGGTCAGTCTCCTGCCCCCCGGGCTAGAATCGGAGGCCGTCCGGGGGTGCGCCATCGATCCGCTGTTGAAGCCGGAAGAACGTCGTGTGGTCCAGGCCCAGCGGGATCTCCTGCGGGGCGCGCGTGCTTTGCTCGCGGATCTCGAGATGCTGCCGGAGGACCAGGGGGCGCTCGCCGGTATCGAGGGCACCCTCGACGAGCTGTTCCTGCTCGTGATCGTGGGCGAGTACAACGCGGGCAAGTCCACCCTCATCAACGCCTTGCTCGGGGAGCGGATTCTCGAGGTCGGGGACCTTCCCACCACGCGCGAGGTCCACCTGCTGAAGCACGGCGACGTGCGGGCCACCGTCCAGGCGGAGCCCGGTCTGCTCCAGCACACGCTTCCGGCGACGTTGCTGCGAGAGCTGTGCGTGGTGGACACTCCCGGCACGAACTCGATGCAGCGCCGCGAGCAGGATCTCGCCGAGGGCTTCGTGCCGCGCGCGGACTTCGTGCTGTTCCTGACCACGCTGGTGCGTCCGTACGCCGCGAGCGAGCACGACTTCCTCTCCTTCATCCGCGACTGGGGCAAGAAGATCCTGTTCGTGGTCAACCACGCGGATCTCGCTCGCGACGACGAACAGATCGAACGGGTCCGCGGCTATGTCCGCGATCAGGCGAAGCAGGGCCTCGGCGAGGAATCGCCGGTGTTCGTGGTGAGCGCGCGAGAAGCGCTCGAGGGAAACGTCGGACCGCGCAACGAATGGCCGGCGCTCGAGGCGCATCTCCGGGAAACGCTGGCCGAGCGGCCGCGCATCCGGCGGAAACTGCTGTCGCCGCTGGAGACGTTGCGCCCGGTGCTCGTGCGCCAGCGCGAGGCGCTCGCGGAGCGGGCGCGCCTCGTGGAAGGCGATCGCGTCGCGATGGACAAGCTGCTCGGCGACGCCGACGACTACGAACAGCGGATGGGCAAGGAGCTCTCGCGCTACCAGGGCTCGATCGAGAACGTGCTCCTGCAGCTCGAGCGACGCGGCCACCGCTTCCTCGACGACCACGTGCGCCTCGGCAACCTCCTCCGCCTGCGCGACGCCGACATCCTGGAGAACCGGTTCCGCAACGACGTCGTGGCCGACACCGCGGAGCGCGTGGAAGAGGAAGTGAATGCGCTCGTGGACTGGCTCGTACGCGAGAACCTCGCGGCGTGGGACCGGGCGCGCGAGACGCTCGAGGAGCGGCGGGCGGCATTGCGGGAGGCGGCCGAACGCACGCGCCTCGTTCCGCGCGAGACCGTGTACAACCGCGAGGAGATCTTCAAGAACCTCGCCGAACCGGTGAAACGTCGGCTGAAGACGTTCGACGCGCGCGCGGAGGCGGACCGCGTCGTGTCCTCCGTGAACCATGCGATCGCGCGGACGCTCGGGGTGGAGGCACTCGTGGCCGGCGTGGGCGCGGTGCTCACGGCGGCGTTCACGTCGCTCACGATCGACGTCACCGGTACGGTCGCCGGCACGATGGTCGTGCTCGCCGGGTTGTTCCTGCTGCCGCACCGTCGCGCGCGCCTGAAGCGTGAGCTGAGCGGCAAGATCGAGACCCTGCGCTCCGAGCTCGGGGAGACCATCGAGCGTTCGTTCCGCGAGGAGACGCGACGCTACGCGGCGCAGCTCCGCGACGTGTTCCGCCCCGAGCGGGACGCCGCCGTCGCGCGGGCGGAGACGCTCGCCGCCGCCCGGGAGCGACTCGAGTCGCTGGAACGCCGGCGCACCGAACTGATCGCCGAGGTGGAGGCCCTGACGTGAGGGGGCGGTTCGGGGTGCTGGCCGCGGTCCTGCTCCTGGCGTGGTCGGGTTGCGGGCCGCCGGCGCGGCCCGACGTCACCGTGTACGCCGCCGCGAGCCTCGGACCGGCGCTGGACGAGATCGCGCGCGAGTTCCGGCGCGAAACCGGCAAGCGGGTCGTGGCGGACTACGCGTCGTCCTCCGTGCTCGCGCGACGTCTTCTCGCGGGCGCGCCCGCCGACGTCTTCCTGTCCGCGCACCCCCAGTGGATGGATCGACTCGAGTCGGAACGTCGGCTGGAGTTCGCCACGAGATCGGACCTGCTCGGCAACGGGCTCGTGGTCGTGGGACCGATCGGGAGCGAGCCGGCGCTCACCGCGCTCGAGGATCTTGCACGCGGCGAAGGCCGCATCGCTCTCGGGGATCCGGATCACGTGCCGGCCGGCGTCTACGCGAAGGAGGCGTTGATCGCGGCGAACGTCTGGGAGCGCGTGGCGCCACGCCTGATTCCCGCGGGCGACGTGCGCGCGGCCTTGATGCTCGTGGAACGCGGGGAATGCGTGGCGGGCATCGTCTACCGTTCGGACGCGGTGTCCTCGGATCGGGTGCGCACGTTGCTCGAGATCCCGGACGACCTGCACGAACCGATCGTGTATCCGGTCGCGATCCTGCGTGGACACAGCACGCCCGGTTCGAGCGCCTATCTCGAGTTCCTGCGCTCGGAAGTCGCGCGCGACGTGTTCCGGCGCCACGGCTTCACGCCCCGGAACCGAGCCGGGGTCGCGGCCGGATGAGCGGCCTCGAGCGCGAGGCGTTGCTGCTCTCGATCCGCGTCGGTCTCGTGGCGACGCTCGTGATCCTGCCGCCGGGGGTCGCGCTGGGCTGGCTGCTCGCCCGTCGGGAGTTCCGGCTGCGGACGATCGTGGACGCGCTGCTGACGCTGCCTCTCGTGCTTCCTCCGGTCGTCACCGGCTGGATTCTCCTCGTGCTGTTCGGCACGCAGGGAGTGCTCGGTGCGCCGCTCGCGCGGCTCGGGCTGCACGTCGCGTTCACGTGGAAGGCGGCCGCCCTCGCTTCGGCGGCGCTCGCGTTTCCGTTGCTGGTCCGCACGGTTCAGGTCGCGATCGCGAGCGTGGACGTCCGGCTGGAGGAGGCGGCTCGCACGCTGGGCGCTTCGCCGCTGCGCGTCTTCTGGAGCGTGACCTTGCCGCTCGCGAGTCGCGGGGTGATCGCGGGGGCCGTGCTCGCGTTCGCGCGCAGCATCGGCGAGTTCGGCGCCACGATCTCCTTCGCCGGCAACGTTCCGGGGCAGACGCGCACGTTGCCGCTCGCGATCTGGAGCGAGCTGCAGGTGCCCGGTGCGGAGGCGGCCGCGGCGCGGCTGGTCGCGCTCTCCGTGGCACTCGCGGTGGTGGCTCTCGTGGCGGCCGAGGTGATCCGGCGGCGGGGCGAAGCACTGAACGGATCGGCGCGATGAGCGCGCTCACCGCCCGGCTGTGGCGAGAATCGGCGCCGCGTCTCGACGCCGACGTCACGATCGACGCCGGCATCACCGCGCTGTTCGGCCCCTCCGGTGCCGGCAAGACGACGTTGCTGCATGCCCTCGCGGGGCTCGTGCGTCCCGAGCGCGGTCGCATCGAGCGCGCGGGAACGGTGCTGTTCGACTCGGACCGGGGCGTGAACGAGCCGCCGGAACGGCGACGCATCGGGGTGGTCTTCCAGGAGCCTCGCCTGTTCCCTCATCGCTCCGTGCGCGAGAACCTGCGGTACGGCGCCCCGCGGGCCGACGTTCCCCGGGATTTCGATCGCGCGGTGTCGCTGCTGGAGCTCGACGGTCTGCTCGAGCGGCACCCGATGTCGCTCTCCGGCGGCGAGCAGCGTCGCGTGGCGATCGCGCGCACTCTGCTCGCGGATCCCGCCGTGATGCTGCTGGACGAACCGCTCACCGGGCTCGATGGTGCCCGCAAGGATCGTGCGCTGCAGCTCCTCTCCGACGTGCATCGGGAGTTCGGGCTGCCGCTCGTTCTCGTGAGTCACTCGCTGCCGGACATCCTCCGGCTGACCACGCGGATCGTCGTGCTGGAAGGCGGTCGCACGATCGCGGCGGGCGAGCTCCTGGACGTCCTCGACTCCGACGAGGTGTTCCGGCTCGCGGATTCGCTCGGACTCGAGAGCCACCTCGAGGTCGAGGTGCTCGGGACCGAGGGTGGGCTCACCCGCGCCCGCGTGGGCGAGACGGAGCTGGAGTTGCCGCCGATCGACGTCGCGGCGGGAACGCGTGCGCTCGTCGCGGTGCGCCCGGAGGACGTGATCCTGGCGGCCGCGCCCGTGCTCGGGACGTCGGCGAGGAACTGCCTCGAGGGGCGCGTGTCGCGCGTGGCCCGCCTCTCCGATCGCCTGCTCGTGACGATCGACGTGGGCGGTTCGCTCCGCGCGTCGATCTCGGCGAAGAGTGGCGACGCGCTCGGGATTCGCGAGGGGGCCACGATCTGGTGTCTCGTGAAGGCGTTCTCGTTCCGGTGGCGCCGCGTGCCGGGGGACGGCCGACGCGACCTTCCGGAGCGCGCCGGCGACTAGGTGTCGAGCGGCGAAGACGGCCCGCCGTCCGGCAGATCGGCCGCCTTGCCCCGAAGCTCCCGCACGACGTGGACCAGCCCGCCGATCAGTCCGTGCACCACGGCGATCGCGTACGACGCGAGCGAGATGGCGAGGGCTGATGCCGGATCCATGCCCGCCTTCGAGAGGAACCACACGAAGGCGGACTCACGGACGCCCAGTCCGTTGATCCCGATCGGGAGCATCATCACGCAGAACACGAGCGGCACGACCACGAGATAGGTCGGAAACGGCAGGGACTCGCCGAACGCGAACTGGATCAACCAGAAGTGGACGATCAGCAGAAACTGGAAGCCGAGCGAGAGGAAGAAGTTCGCGACCAGCACGCCGCGGGCCCGGGAGAACAGCTCGAACGCGGCGAGCATCTTGCCGAGTGTCCGTCGCACGAAGGAAAGGATCCGGATCCCGAGCGACGGCCCGCCCGCCGCCCCGTGCATGGGGCCGTCGTCGCGGGCTCTGGTCGGGGTCGGTTCGACGTCGCCGGGCAATCGCTCGAGGAGCCGGAGCACGCGATGACGAACGCCGTTCGAGAGCGCGAGGTAGAGGCCGAGCACGGCGACGGCCAGCGCGGCCCCGAGCAGCCAGGCGACGGTGGGATCGACCATTCCGGCGAGTCCGGTCACGGCGGCACCGCCGCCCAGGCTCAGCGTGGCGAGCAGCCCGATCATGCGCTCCACGAGGACGACCGTCAGATGTTCCGTGAGCGTGCCGCCCCCCTTCTTGCGGGCGCTCGCGGCACGCACGACGTCGCCGCCGATCGTGGAGGGCAGGAAGTTGTTGAAGAACAGGCCCACGAGATAGGACCCGAACAGGAACGGCGTCGAGCAGCGTCGCCCCTGGCTCGCGAGGAGCAGCTTCCAGCGGAGCGCTCCGAAGACGTTTCCCAGTGCGTTGACCAGGAGGGCCGCGAGCAGCCAGCGGAAGTCCGCGTCCACGAGACGGGTCGAGAGCTCGTCGAGCTTTGCCTGCCGGAACACGAACACCAGCAGACCGAGACTGACGATGATGCGGAGCGCCCGCAGGACATGTGCCTTCAAGACGTCTTCCCGGATGGAGTCGGAGCCGAAATCCCGGCCGCGGAGTCTACCACGGGCGCGGTCTCCGGAGCGCGTCGATCAGGCCGTGTCGACGCCCGCTTCGCCCTCGGCCCGCGCGATGATGGCGGCCCCGCAGGAGTCGCTGAACACGTTGACGGCGGTCCGGTACATGTCGAGCGGACGGTCGATCGCGAACATCGTCCCGATGATGAGCTCGACCTGTGGCCCACGCAGGTTCACGGCCTCGGTGACCAGGAAGATGATGACGAGACCGGCCGACGGCACGGCGGCCGCGCCGATCGACGCGAGCAGAGCGGTCACCACGACGATGCCCTGCTGGACCAGGGTGAGCTCGGCCCCGAGCACCTGCGCGATGAAGAGCGCGCCGGCGCACTCGTAGAGCGCGGTGCCGTCCATGTTGACGGTGGCGCCCATGGGCAGGACGAACGACGTCACGCGATCGGAGACGCCGACCTTCTCGCGCACCGCGCGAATCGTCACCGGCAGCGTGGCGGCCGAGCTGCTCGTGGAGAACGCCATCGTGAGCGGCTCCAGCATGTTCCGGAAGTGGATCCGCGGATTGATCCGCCCGAGGAGCATCAGCAGAAGCGGGAGCGTCACGAACAGATGGACGGTGAGCCCCGAGGCGATCGTGAGCATGTAGAGCCCGAGCGCGCGGAACGCTTCCACGCCGGACTCGCCCACGACGCGCGCGATCAGGCCGAACACGCCGATCGGCGCGAATCGGATGATCCATCCCGTGAGCTTCATCATCGCCTGGAACGCCGCGTCGAACACCTGGCGCAGCAGTCGTTGCGGCTCGTCCGGCAGGGCGGTGATCGCGAGCCCGAACAGGATGCAGAAGAAGATGAGACCGAGCATGTCCGCCTCGGCCGCGGCCTTCGCGACGTTCGTGGGCACGACCCGCAGGAGCAGCGACCCGACGTCGGTGGGGGAGTCGAGGACCGGCAGGTCCTTGTGGGCGGCGGTCGTGAGATCCGCGCCCACGCCGGGACGGATCACGTTCACGAACAGGAGCCCCACGAGGATCGCGAGGAGGCTCGAGAGCACGTAGTAGCCGAGCGTGCGACCGAACAGGCGCCCGAGCCCGGCCCCGCGTCCGACGGACGAAACGCCCGCGATGATCGACGTGAGCACGAGCGGCACGATGATCATCTTGAGGAGGCTCACGAACAGCGTACCGAGCCACGCGACCTTCGCCGCGAACTCCGCCCCGCCGATCAGGCCGGCGACCGTACCGGCGGCCATCGCGGCGAAGATCTGCAGGTGCAGGCGCCGGTACCAGGGCTCGTGGACGATCTCCATCCGCCGACCCTAGGAGACCGCTCCCGATTCCGCAAGGCCGATGCCGGTCACGGTCACGATCAGGCGACGAGCCGAAGGGTGACGCCGGTGCTCGAACAGATAGAGTCCCTGCCAGGTGCCGAGGCCCAAACGCCCTCCCACGACCGGGATGGTCTCCGAGGTGGACGTGAGCGCGGCCCGCACGTGCGAGGGCATGTCGTCGGGTCCCTCGGACGTGTGGGTGTACCAGGGCTCGTTCTCCCGCGCGAGTCGCGCGAACGCCTCCTCCAGATCTCGACGCGCCGAGGGATCGGCGTTCTCCTGGATCAGCAGACTCGCCGACGTATGACGGAGGAACACGTGGCAGAGCCCGGTGGCGATCCCGCTCTGCGCCACCACGCGCTCGACGGGCTCGGTCACGACGTGCAGTCCCGCGCCGGTAGGAATCACACGGATCTCGCTCTGGTGGATCATGGGACCTCCGGGGAAGCCGGCCGAACGTGCCGGGTGGATTTCTCGGATGGTATACTCCCGCCCGGTTTCCACCAATCGTCGCCCATCCGTCCGGAGGTCCCCGTGCGTCCCGTGCTCCGATCCGCTCGCGTGCGACCTTCGTCCCGCTGGCGATGAGTGGACGTCCCGCGGTCGTGCTGCTGAGCGGCGGCCTCGACTCCACCACGGTGCTCGGGATCGCGCTCGCGGAGGGCTTCGCGGCGCACGCGCTCACGTTCGACTACGGACAGCGTCACCGACTGGAGCTGGAACGGGCGGCCGAGATCGCGGCGGAGCTCGGTGCCGCCGAGCATCGGGTGGTCCGGGTCGACCTCGGCCGGTTCGGGGGCTCCGCGCTCACCGACGAGATCGAGGTGCCGAAGCACCGCACCGATTTCTCGGGGATCCCGCCGACGTACGTGCCGGCGCGCAACACCGTGTTTCTCTCACTCGCCCTCGCCTGGGCCGAGGTGCTCGACGCGCGGGACCTGTTCCTCGGAGTGAACGCGCTGGACTACTCGGGCTACCCGGACTGCCGCCCCGAGTTCGTGGCCGCCTTCGAGCGGCTGGCGAACGTCGCGACCCGGGCGGGGGTGGAGGGCGATCGGCCGTTCCGCATCCATGCCCCCTTGATGCGCCTCGGCAAGGCCGACATCGTGCGCAAGGCCGCGGAGCTCGGGATCGACCTCGCGAACACGCTGAGCTGCTACGATCCCTCCCCGCGGGGGGAGCCCTGTGGCGCCTGCGACGCGTGTCTGCTCCGGGCGAAGGGCTTTGCCGAGGCCGGAGTGCCGGACCCGGCGCTCGCGCCGGCCCGGCTCGGCCGGGAGCGGCGCGGGGCGGGCCCCGGCGACCCGCGCGGGAAGTGACCGGTACCGGCGGAGACGAATGAGCACCGATCTGATCGTCAACGAGATCTTCCACTCCATCCAGGGCGAGTCCGTGGAAGCCGGCCGGCCGTGCGTCTTCGTGCGTCTCACCGCGTGCGATCTGCGTTGCCGCTGGTGCGACACGGAGTACGCGTTCACGGAGGGGAAACGTCGCTCGCTGGACGACGTGATGGCGGAGATCGATTCGTACGACTGCGGCCTCGTGGAGGTCACCGGGGGCGAGCCGCTGCTGCAGGCGGCCGTGCATCCGTTGATCGCGAGACTGCTGGACGCCGGTCGCGAAGTGATGCTCGAGACGGGAGGCCACCGCGACATCACCGGAGTGGATCCGCGGGTGAGGCGGATCGTGGATCTCAAGGCGCCCGGCTCGGGCGAGGTCGCGCGCAACCGGCTCGAGAACCTGGCCGATCTCCGCGCGACGGACAACGTGAAGGTCGTGATCGCGGATCGGGAGGACTTCGACTGGGCGCTCTCGGTGCTCGCGAAGCACGACGTCGAGGCGCGCTGTCCGGTCCTGTTCTCGCCCGTGCACGGCGAGCTGGAACCCGCGGAGCTCGCCCGGTGGATGCTCGAGTCGGGAACCACGGCCCGGCTCCAGCTCCAGCTGCACAAACTGCTGTGGCCCGCGGCCACGAGGGGCGTCTGATGGAAGTCGAGCTCGAGCGCACGTTCCGATTCGAAGCGGCACACCTGCTGCCGAACCTGCCGGACGGACACAAGTGTCGCCGCCTGCACGGGCACTCGTTCCGCGTGGACGTGGCCGTGCGCGGCGCGGTGGACCCGAGGGTCGGTTGGTATCTCGACTACGCGGATCTCGAAGCCGCATTCGCGCCGCTGCGCGCGCGTCTCGATCACTACTACCTGAACGAAGTCGAAGGTCTCGAGAACCCGACGTCCGAAGTCCTCGCGGCCTGGGTCTGGGAACGGCTGGCGCCGGGACTCCCCGGCCTGTGGCGCGTGACCGTGCACGAGACCTGCAACGCCCGTTGCTCCTACTACGGTCCGAAGGGAGAGCGATGAAGAAGGTCCGAGCCAAGACGGCGCGGGCGGCCGGCGATCCCGAGCGGGCGCGCCGCGCCGAGGCGTCGGTGCGGCGGCGCCGGCCGAAGGTCGCGCCGGTCGACACGTTTCCGAATCCGAACCCCGCGCGCGAGTACCGCATCGACATCACGTCGCCCGAGTGGACTGCGCTGTGTCCGATCACGGGACAGCCGGACTTCGCCACGATCCGGATCACGTACGTGCCGGACGAACGCTGTCTCGAGCTCAAGTCCCTGAAGCTGTACCTGCACTCGTTCCGTGATCGCGGGGTGTTTCACGAAGCGGTGACGAACGAGATCCTGGACCACCTCGTCGCCAGCTGCGCCCCGCGTCGCATGCGGATCATCGGGGACTTCCGTGTCCGGGGCGGCATCAACACCGTGGTGGTGGCGGAGCATCCGGCACTCGGCGGGTTCGCGCGGGAGGGCGAGCCGCCCCGGGCGGACGGCGTCGGCGGACCGGACCGCTAGATGCTCCGGCGGGGATCGAGCGGCGCGAGCTGAACGAGCGTCGCGCCCCAGCCGGCCCCGGTTTCCGAGTCGAGCCGGAACGACAACACGTCGGAGCGGCGTTCGAGCAGGCGGTGAACGCGATCCCGTTGCACGCCGATTCCCTTGCCGTGCGCGATGCGCACCGCGAGGATGCCGCGCTCGCGGCATACGTCGAGGTACTCCTCCACCACGGAGGCGACGTCGCGCGGCGAGAAGGCGTGAAGATCGAGGGAGCCGTCGATCGGTACCTCGACGGCTCCCTCGAGAGTTTCTTCCCGTGGCTCTTCGGGCAAGATCGCTACTTCCTCACGAGGCGGACCGTGTGGGCCGGCGCGTCGGCGCGGGAAGTCACGCGCGCGAAGTAGATGCCGGCGGAGACGGTGCGCCCGGAAACGTCGCGCCCGTCCCAGTCGGCGCGTCCCGCGCTCCCCGCGAACGACGCGACGCGACGACCGGTCACATCGTACACGTCCACGGAGACGTCCGTCGAACCCATGCTCACGGTCACGGATCCGGACGACGGATTCGGGAAGGCGGCCGGTCGCTCCTCCGTCAGCTCGGCCTCGGCGCTCGGCAGCCGAACCGTCTCGGAAGCGTCCGGTCGCTCCCAGCTCATGACCGTCTCCTGGAGACCGAGGTTCGCGTCCGGTCGTTCCCAGCTCATGACGGCTTCGTGCAGGCCCTGGCCGGCGTCCGGTCGCTCCCAGCTCATGACGGCTTCGTGCAGGCCCTGGCCGGCGTCCGGTCGTTCCCAGCTCATGACGGCTTCGTGCAGGCCCTGGCCGGCGTCCGGGTGCTCCCAGCTCATGACGGCCTCCCCAAGGCTGCCGGTCGCGTCCGGATGCTCCCATTGCATCACTTCGGACACCAGTACCGGTCGAGCTTCCGGCCGGTCGGGACCCATCCACGCGATCTCGCGCGGTCCGTAGTACTGCTCCGCGTGCGCGGTCGTTGCCGCCACGAAGGCGAGTCCGACTCCCAGCATCGTTCGGCCTTGCATCTCGGTTCCCCCTGTTCAATCTTCGAGCGGCCCGTTCGTCCCTTGCACAGACGCCGAGGCGACGTTCGACCGCGCTCTCTCCCGGAAAGGCACGCGGGCTCGGCGTTTCGCCGCGCCCGGGTCCTCCGTTTCCCACGACTCGCGGATGAGTCGTGCAAGGACCGGGCCCGGTGGCCGCGACGCCATCCGTCGCGTAACTTCTCCGACGGTTTGCGAGAACGAATCGAGGTTTCGCCCGCGATGTGCCCAAGGAAGTCCAAGAAACCGACCGGGGGACCGCGTCGTCGCCGCGCGGGGCAGTCCGCGCAGGGCGTGCAGCGCCGGGGGCGCGTGGATCCGCACGCGGAGTCGGAAGACGAGCCGCTCGTCCGGCGCGTGCTGCGCGGATCCGAGAACCGGGAGGCGGTGCCGGATCAGCCCACGCAGAGTGAGCTCGATGCGGACGTCCGTCAGGGTCGAGTCATCGCCACTCCGGCCGCCGAGTTCCTCGTGGAGCCCGAGGCGGGAGGGGAAGCGGTGCGTTGTCGCCTTCGGAAGTCCACGCGGGTGCCGCATCCACGGGCGAATCCCGTCGCCGTCGGTGACGTGGTCCGCTATCTCGCCGATGGTCCGGAGCCCTACGTCGTCACCGAGGTGCTGCCGCGGCGGACGCGTCTCGCCCGACTCCGTCGCGCGCGGGAGGAGCAGGTGCTCGCGGCGAACGTGGACTACGCGATCGTGGTGGCGACGGCGGCCGAGCCGCCGTTCAAGCCGCGGCTCGTGGATCGGTACCTGCTGTCGGTGGAAGGTGGAGATCTTCACGCGGCGCTCGTGCTGAACAAGGTCGATCTCGTGAGCCCGGACGACGTTCGGGCGATGCTCGCACCGTACCGTCGTCTCGGACTTCCCGTGTTCGCGGTCTCGGCGGAGACGGGGACGGGGCTCGAGGAGCTCGCCCGATTCCTCGAGCACAAGACCGCGGTCTTCTCGGGACAGTCCGGGGTCGGGAAGTCCTCGCTGCTGGCGCGACTCACCGGGCACGAGATCGCGACGAACGAGGTATACGGCAAGGTCGGCAAGGGGCGACATACCACGACGTCGGCGACGTTGTACGCGCTGCCCGGCGGCGGCGCCGCGATCGACACGCCGGGGATCCGTTCGTTCCTCCTGCACGAGCCGGATCTCGCGTCGCTGCACTCGTTCTTTCCCGAGATCGCGACCGCGGGCGCGGCCTGTCGGTTCGCGAACTGCCGTCACTCCGGCGACGCGGGCTGCGCGCTCCCGGCCGCCGTCGAGCGGGGCGACGTGGACGAGGGTCGACTCGAGAGCTACCGCGTCCTGCGCGACGAGGTCGGCGGGTGACCCCGGGAATCGCCGATCACGCTCTCGCCGCGATCCTCGGGGTGTTGCTTCCGCTGTGGGGAATCTTCGAGCAACGTCGGCTGAGCTCGCGGATCCTGCGCGGCGACGCGCGCGCCCGCCTGGCGACGTACCGCCTCACGTTCGGACTCGAGTGGGGACTCGCATTCGCGGTGACGTTCGCCTGGATGGCGAGCGGTCGCTCGCTCGCAGGGTTGCACCTCGGCGTTCCCGATGGTCCGCATTTCGGGATCGGACTCGTGCTCACGGGGCTCGCGTGCGCGTTTCTGATCGGTCAGATGAGCTGGGCGCTCGGCCGGGAGGAGTCGCTCGACGAGATCCGTCGCGAGGTCGAGCCGCTCCGGGACTTCCTCCCGCACGACGAAGCGGAGGGCCGCCTGTTCTCCGCGCTCGCGATCACGGCCGGCATCTGCGAGGAGATCCTGTATCGCGGATTCCTCGTGGCCTGGCTGCAGGCGTATCTGCCGCCGGCCGCGGCTCTGCTCGTGGCCGCTCTCGTGTTCGGGCTCGCCCACGCCTACCAGGGCCTCTCCGGCATCGCGAAGACTACGGGCGTGGCCCTGGTGATGAGCGGTCTCGTCGTACTCACCGGTTCGCTCGTCCCCGCGATGCTCGTGCACGCGGTGATGGACCTCACGAGCGGAATCCTCGCCCGCCACGTTCTCCAGGAAGACCGTCCGTGGGTCTGACTCCGGCTTCGACACCCCCGCCCGTCCGCCGTGGGCGTGCCGGCGCGCCCCGCCGCCCGGCGGATATCGGGGCGGTGGACGGGCCCCGCCGGCTCTGGTAAACGAGAGGTTCGAACCTCTCCGCGGAGCGGGCATGGAAACCCTGGTCTCACACCTGGATCCCGGCTCGGCGGCGTTCCGGGAGAACGCCGAGCATCACCGTCGCCTGGTGGACGAGCTGTCCGATCGGCTCGCGACGGCCCGTCGTGGCGGGGGCGACGAGGCGCGCGCACGCCACGAGAAGCGCGGCAAGCTGTTCGTGCGCGATCGGGTGGATGCGCTGCTCGACGAAGGCAGTCCGTTCCTCGAGATCGCCCCGCTCGCCGCGTGGGATCTGTACGACGGCGCCGCGCCGTCCGCCGGGATCGTCTGCGGCATCGGGCGCGTGCGGGGTCGCGAGGTCCTCGTGATCGCGAACGACGCCACCGTCAAGGGCGGCACCTACCTGCCGATGACGGTGAAGAAGCACCTCCGCGCGCAGCAGATCGCGCTCGAGAACAAGCTGCCCTGTGTGTACCTGGTCGATTCCGGCGGCGCGTTCCTGCCCCTGCAGGACGAGGTGTTTCCGGACCGCGAGCACTTCGGACGGATCTTCTTCAACCAGGCGCGGATGTCCGCGGAGGGCATCTCCCAGGTCGCGGTGGTGATGGGCTCGTGCACGGCCGGCGGCGCGTACGTGCCGGCGATGAGCGACGAGACCGTGATCGTGAAAGAGCAGGGGACGATCTTCCTCGGCGGTCCGCCGCTCGTGAAGGCGGCGACGGGGGAGGAGATCACGTCCGAGGATCTCGGGGGCGGCGACGTACACACGCGTATCTCCGGCGTGGCGGACCACCTCGCGGAAGACGATGCGCACGCGCTCGAGATCGCCCGCTCGATCATCGCGCATCTGAACGAAGAGAAGCGCACCCCCGTCGTGCGCGAGGCCGTGGAGCCGCCGCATCACGACCCGGAGGAGCTGCTGGGCGTGGTGCCGAAGGACCTGCGCACTCCGTACGACGCGCGCGAGATCCTGTGTCGGATCCTCGACGGCTCCCGCTTCCACGAGTTCAAGGCCCGGTACGGAACGACCCTCGTGACCGGCTTCGGACACCTGCACGGTTTCCCGGTGGCGGTGCTCGCGAACAACGGCGTCCTGTTCTCCGAATCCGCGCTGAAGGGTGCACACTTCATCGAGCTCGCGTGCCAGCGCGGGATCCCGCTCCTGTTCCTGCAGAACATCACGGGGTTCATGGTCGGCCGCGACGCCGAGCACGGCGGCATCGCGAAGGACGGCGCGAAGATGGTGAACGCCGTCGCGAACGCGCGCGTGCCGAAGCTCACGGTGATCGTGGGCGGGAGCTACGGGGCGGGGAACTACGGCATGTGCGGTCGGGCCTACGACCCGCGCTTCCTGTTCATGTGGCCGAACGCACGGATCTCGGTGATGGGCGGCGAGCAGGCGGCGAACGTGCTGCGGCAGGTGAAGGTCGAGCAGCTCGCGGCGAAGGGCAAGACGCTCAGCGAGGCCGAGCAGCAGGAGTTCATGCGCCCGATCCTCGAGACCTACGAGCGCGAAGGCAGCCCGTACCACTCCACGGCGCGGCTCTGGGACGACGGCATCATCGACCCTCGCCGCACGCGTGACGTGCTCGGGCTCGCGCTCTCCACCACCATGAACGCCGAGATCCCGGACACGACGTTCGGCGTCTTCCGGATGTGACGATGAGCCTGATCCGGACCGAGCGGGAAGACGGTGTGGTCCGCGTGTGGCTGAACCGCCCCGAGTCGCGCAACGCGCTCTCGGGCGCGCTGCTCGCGGAACTGCGCGAGGTCCTGGACGGTCTGGCGGAGGACGCCTCCGTGCGCGTGCTCGTCCTCGGCGGCGAGGGCAAGGACTTCTGTGCGGGCGCCGACCTGAACGAGATGCTGGCTCTCGGTGCGGCGACGAAGGAACAGAATCGCGCGGACGCGGAGCGCCTCGGCGGCGCGTTCGCCGCGCTCGCGAACTTCCCGCGTCCCGTGGTGGCGCGCGTCCAGGGCAACGTCTTCGGCGGCGGGGCGGGGCTCGTCGCGTCGTGCGACATCGCGATCGTCGCGCGGGATGCGCGGTTCGCGTTCAGCGAGGTCCGCCTCGGGATCATTCCCGCCGTGATCAGCCCGTTCGTGGTGCGGCGCCTCGGCGCCGGACTGGCGCGACGTCTGTTCCTCACCGGCGAGCGCTTCGACGGCGCGCGCGCGGCGGAGATCGGGCTCGCGGCGCGGGCGGTGGACGCCGAGTCGCTGGACGAGGCGGTGAACGAGACGGTGGAGCAGCTCCTGCTGGGCAGTCCGGATGCCCAGCGTCGCATCAAGGTCCTGGTCCAGGCCGTGAGCGAGCGCGAGCTCGAGGAGGCGTGCGGCCTGACGCCCCAGTTCATCGCCGACGCGCGCGCGTCGGAGGATGGTCAGGAAGGACTCCTCGCGTTCCGCGAGAAGCGCAAGCCGAAGTGGGCGGAGTCCGCATGAAGGTCCTCGTGGCGAACCGCGGAGAGATCGCGTGTCGCGTGATGGCGGCGCTGCGCGAGCGGGGGTGGCGCTCGGTGGCGGTGGCGAGCGAGGCGGATCGCACCGCACTGCACGCGCGCACCGCGGACGAATGCGTGGAGATCGGACCCGCCGCGGCCGCGCAGTCGTACCTCGACATCGAACGGATCCTGGATGCCGCGAAGCGTTCCGGCGCGCAGGCGATCCATCCCGGTTACGGATTCCTCTCCGAGAACGCCGCATTCGCTTCCGCGGTGGAGGCGGCGGGACTCGTGTTCCTCGGCCCGCGCGGAGAGACGATGGCGCTGCTCGGCGACAAGCGTCGCGCGCGCGCGGTCGCGATCGAGGCCGGGGTGCCGGTCGTGCCGGGGTGGGAGGGAGATCCGAGCGATCTCGGCGGGGCCACGAAGGCCGCGGCCGGGATCGGCTGGCCGGTGCTCGTGAAGGCCGCGCTCGGCGGCGGCGGCAAGGGCATGACGCGCGTGAGCGACGCGCCCGCGCTGTCCGAGGCGCTGGAGGCCGCCGCCCGCGTGGCGAAGTCCGCGTTCGGCGATGCCTCGGTGTTCCTCGAGAAGGCGATCCCGGCGCCTCGTCACGTCGAGGTGCAGATCTTCGGCGACGGGAAGGGCCACGTGGTCCATCTCGGCGAACGCGAGTGCTCGCTGCAACGTCGCCACCAGAAGGTGGTCGAGGAGTCTCCGTCCTCCGCGATCGACGCGGACCTGCGGCGTCGTCTCACGGAAGCGGCGGTCGCGATCGGGCGCGCGGTGAAGTACCGCTCGGCCGGAACGTGCGAGTTCCTCGTCGCGCCGGACGGATCGTTCTATTTCCTCGAGGTCAACGCGCGCATCCAGGTCGAGCATCCCGTGACCGAGCTCGTCACCGGCCGGGACCTCGTCCATTCGCAGCTCGAGCTCGCGGAAACGGGCGAGATGCCGCTCGTGCAGGAGGAGCTCGTGGCGCGCGGGTTCGCGGTGGAGGCGCGCGTCTACGCGGAGGATCCGGACTCCGGGTTCCTTCCGCAGTCCGGTCGCCTGCTTCGCGTCGAGTTCCCGAGCGGGCCGTGGCTCCGGGTGGACGCGGGCGTCGCCACCGGGGATGAGATCACGCCGCACTACGATCCGATGATCGCGAAGGTGATCGCGTTCGGCTCCTCGCGCGAGCGCGCGTGGCGACGTCTCGCCCGGGCGCTCGACGCGACGGTCGTGCACGGCCCGGTGACGAACCTGGCGTTCCTCCGGGAGCTCGTGAGTCGGGAAGACGTGAGGCGCGGCGAGTACCACGTGACGTCGATCGAGGAGACGTTCCTGCCGGAGCGTGCGGGCCGCGTGCCGGATCTTTCGCTGCTCGTGGCGGCGGCGGCGATCGCGGATCGTCTCGGTCTCTCCGGAAACGGCGTCGCGGCTCGCGTGATCGCGTCGGGCGAAGAGGCGCCGGTCGACGATCCGTTCGACACGCTCGCCGGGTGGAGGCACTCGTGAAGGCCATCTACCGTCCCGCGCGCGGCGACGCGATCGACGTGGCCCTGGACGGCGTGGACGGCACCGCCGTGCGCGCGCGCGTCGGCGACGTCGAGCTCGCGCTGACCGTCACGCCGCTCGGTCCCGGCAGATTCCGCCTCTCGGACGGTGATCGCGTCTGGCAGGTGTGCGTGGATCGCGAAGGCACCGCGCGGCACGTCACGATTCCGGGGGTGGGCGAGGCGCGTCTCGAGCGTCTGGAACGCGGGGCGCGTCGCCGGGAGGCGGGCGAGGGCAGCCTCGCGTCGCCGATGCCGGGCACGGTGGTGAAGGTGCTCGTGGCGGAAGGGGATCGGGTGGAGAAGGGCCAGGACCTCCTCGTCGTCGAGGCGATGAAGATGGAGATCAAGGTCGCGGCGCCGATCGCCGGTCGGGTGAAATCGCTCGCCGCGCGCGAGGGCGAGCGTTGCGACGGAGGCCAGATCCTCGCCGAGATCGAACCGGAGTCCGCGGAGTGAGCTGGCCCGCGCGCGTCCGCCTCGTGGAAGTCGGCCCGCGCGACGGACTTCAGAACGAGTCCGTTCCCGTTCCCACCGAGCGCAAGATCGAGTTCATCGAGGCCCTGGCCGCGTCCGGCCTTCGCGACGTGGAGGTCACGAGCTTCGTGCGCCCGGATCGCGTGCCGCAGCTCGCCGATGCGCGCGAGCTGTTCGCCGCGTTGCGTCGCCGGGAGGGAGTGCGGTACTGGGCGCTCGTGCCGAACGCGCGCGGGCTGGAGACCGCGCTCGAGTGCGGCGTGACGCACGTCGCGGTGTTCACCGCTGCGAGCGAGGGGTTCAACCGGGCGAACGTGAACTCTTCCGTGGAGGAGAGTCTCGCGCGGCTGAAGCCGGTCGTGGCCGACGCGATCGCCGCCGGCGCGACGGTCCGCGGCTACGTGAGCACGGTGTTCGGATGTCCCTACGACGGTCCGGTCGACCCCGCGCGCGCGGCCTCCGTGAGCCGGGTCCTGCTCGACGCGGGCTGCGAGGAGCTCTCGCTGGGCGACACGATCGGTGTCGCGGCGCCCCCGGCCGTGGAGCGCGTCCTCGCCGCGCACGATGCAATGGGTGTCCCGCGCGAGAAGATCGCTCTGCACTTTCACGACACGCGCGGGATGGCGGTCGCGAACGTCGTGGCGGGACTGGAGGCGGGGATCACGTCCTTCGACGCGTCCGCCGGCGGTCTCGGAGGCTGCCCTTTCGCGCCGGGCGCCACGGGCAACGTCGCCACCGAGGACCTCGTCTGGCTCTTCGACGAATCCGGCGTGGAGTGCGGGGTCTCGTTCGCCCAGGTGGCGGAAGCGTCCGGGGCGATCGGCGAGCAGCTCGGCCGGAAGCTCCCGTCCCGCGCCCGGGCCGCGTGGGCGGCGACCCGGATGCGCGGAACGAGCTGACCGAGCGCTACGCCCCGGCCGGCGGATCCGCGGGAACGCCGACGAACTCCTGACACGAGAAGGCGTTCAGCCAGGGATCGATCGGGTGGCAATCCACCGCGCCCGCGTTCTGCGAGCCGGGACCGATCTCCACGGTCACGGAATCCGTCCCCGCCACGGCGTGAATCGTGCCGAGCAGGCGGGCCGAGTCGGGACAGCCGCCGATCGCGAGATCGACGTCGCCCGAGCCCTCCCAGGTCAGGAACAGCACGTCGGCCGCCGGCGTGAAGTAGTCGGTCTCCGGAAACTCCACACCGTCGCCGAACAGATCGCACTCGAGCGCGGAGAGCCCCATGTTCGAGGCCACGAGCCACAGGTAGAGGTCGAGGGGGCCCGGCTCGACGATCGCCGTGGTCGCGTTCGGGCTCCCCGGATCGGCGCTCACCGCAAAGTGGAACACGCCGTCGATGCGCGGCACGTAGTTGTCGCCCGCGCCACCACCGCCGCCGCCACCGTTGCCGCCGTTCGTGTTCGGAAGTGACGTGGGCCCGAGGCCGCCGTCCTGCGGATCACACGCGACGATCGTGAACGCGAGGCTCGAGACGAGCAGCCCGCCGTACTTGATTTTCATGAGAGCATCTCCGGGGGAAGCTGTTCCGGAGATACGCACGAAGCATGCCGGTCGGAGTCCGTGAGGGATCGGCCAAGATCTCTCAAGAACCGGAACGGTCGGCGAGGCGCAGGTCCCGCTCGCGCGGGGCGTTCGTGCGCGCCGTCGCGGATTGCGTCAGTCGACCTTCGTCACGCGTCCCGACGAGCGCGCGGAACCGTGCCGCGCGGACCAGAAGTAGACGCCGGCCGGTGCTTCGCGACCGGTCTCGTCGCGACCGTCCCATCGGAAGTCGCGGCGCGCGGCATCCGTCGGACGGAGGGTACGGACGCGACGTCCGCGCACGTCCCAGAGCGTGAGGTCGGCGATGTCCGCGGCCGGCGTCGCGAGGCGGAGCTCGACCTCGTCCCGGAAGGGCTCGGGAAACGAGCGGGAGCGCGCCGCCGGCGTGCTCGCGTCCACCGCGGTCGGGTGCGGGGTGAACGAGTAGGCGTGCGTCACGGGATTGACGGTGACCCGGCCGAGCGTCGTGTCACGGAAGTAGTCGGATCCGGATTGCTGGATCGGCCCCAGGAATGAGTCCCCCGGGAGAACGTCCGGTCGCGGGTACACGGGAGACCATCCGTTCGAGGCGCCCGTGGCCGAGTAGACGTACTCGCCGACCCCCACCGCTTCGTAGCCGGAAAGGAGCGCCGAGTACCACGTGTGAAAGAACTGCGACTCGTCGTAGCTCGTGGTGTCGTCGATCGCCGTGGTCGTCACGCCGAGCACCCGGAATCCGAGCTGGGCACGGTACCCCTCCAGCGCATCCGCCTTCGTTCGCCACTCGGACTCGGTCTCGTACTGGTCCAGGCGGATCCGGAAACTCTCGTAGAGGTAGAAGTCGGAAGCGTTCGCGTGCGACGCGGTCCCGGCCGGGTTCAGCGGATGGATCGCCGCGTCGAACGCGTCGGCCGGAACCCAGGCGTTCGCGATCGCGGCGAGGCCTTCCGCGTGCACCCAGTCGAGCGCCTGGTTCTGGCGATCGCGCGACGTTCCGTATTCGTAGCCGAAATCGTCGAGCAGGACACCGGCCACGCCCATCGCGGCCCACGCCTGGATCGCGCTCTGGATCTGGGCGGGCGTGAGATTCTGGCCGCCGTTCGTGACGCCCAGATCCACGTAGCCGAACACGCTCGTGTTCGCGAGTCGCGGGTCCGCCACGAGGGACACCGTGAACGCGTGCTCGGGATGGCTGGCCACCTCGAGGCCGCCGCCGAGCACGACGTAGTCGTACTCCGCGAACCGGTCCACGGGATCCGTCGGTCCGGGCGCCCCGTGAATGACGGAGGGCCAGCTGTAGTAGACCAGGAGCTTCTTCGGGGCCACGTCGGCGGCGGCCGACGAGGCGGCGAACAGGGCGAGACCGGTCAGCAGGGGGAACCACGGGCGCATGCGGGTCCTCGGGGTTGGCGTCGCCCCGGAGGGCGGACGGCGGGAGTCGGGGCGTCTCTCCGGAATGCGAAGGACGTCGCTCGTTCGCGCAGCGGGGAGCATACGCGATGTGACCCCGGGGCGGCCTAGACGGGATCGACGGAGGAGAGAGTCGCGGTCCCGGATCGCCGCACGGTGAGATACGTGATCGCGGAAACCGCCAGGCCGAAGCAGTTCGAATCGAGACCCAGGGGAAGCGCGACGCCGCTGGCCTGGAGCGCGACTGTCGTCACGCCGCCCGCGACGATCGCGGCTCCCGCCGCCACCGGCGAGGGGCGCCGATCGGTGAGCGCCGCGATGACGGGGACGAACAGGCCCGACACCATGAGCGCGTACGAGTACAGCATCAGATCGAGGACGCTCGTCATGCGCGATGCCAGGAGCAACGCGACCACTCCGATCACGAGCGTGGCGATCTGCGACATCCGCAACGTGCGGGCGGCCGATGGGTGGTCGCCGCGGCGGCGCTCGATGATGTCGTTCACCACGTTGCCGGAGGCGGCCATCAGGCAGCTGTCGGCCGTCGAGAGAATCGCGGAGAAGTACGCCGCGAGCACGATGCCGAGCACCCCCGGCGGCATCACCGTGCGCAGCAGCATCGGCAAGCCGGTCTCCGGGTCCACGTCCGAGATTCCGTCGGCGCCGAAGGCGCCGAACATGCCCTGGTCGGCCGCGACGCGCGCGAGCAGCCCGAGCACCGAGCCGAGGAACGCCATGAGCGGCCACTCCAGGACGCCCGCGAGCAGCCACGCGCGTCGTGCCGTCGGTTCGTCTCGGCACGCGTAGATGCGCTGGTACAGCGTCATGCCCACGAACCAGATCGGCACGATCGTCACCATCCAGTTCACGAACTCCACGGGACGGATGTTCGACAGCGAGAGGAGTTCCGGGTGCACCGTGGCGCGAATCGCGTCGAAGCCGCCGACCGCGGAGAACGCCATGGGCACGGCCACGAACGTGAGTCCGCCGAGCACGATCGCCCACTGCACCGAATCCGTGTAGATGACGGCCTTGAGCCCCCCGAGCACGGTGTACCCGATCGCCACGCCGCCCATGACCAGCAGCGCGGTTTCGAACGACACCGAGGGGAGCGAACCGCTCGCGAGCTTCGCACCGGCCAGGATCTGCGAGGCGGTGAACCCCGCGTAACCCACGGCCGAGACGATTCCTGCCAGCAGCGCCACGCGGGCGCCGAAGAACCGGCCGAGAAAGTCCGGGAACGTGAGCGCTCGCGCGAGCCGCGGATCGGTGCGCACCCGCGGGACGAGCCAGGCCGCGGCGACCCAGGCGCCGACGAGGCCGGTGAACAGGAGCCACGACCCGGAGAGCCCCATCACGAAACCGAGCCCGCCGAGTCCGATCGAGAACCCGCCGCCGACGTCGGTCGCGACGACCGAGAAGCCCACGTGCGTGGCGGACATCCCGCGCCCCCCGACGTAGTAGTCGTCCACGCTCTCGTTGCGACGCAGGAAGTACGCGCCGACCCCGAGCATTCCGAGCATGTAGACGACGAAGATCGCGAGATCGAGCGGGTGCATCGGCAAACTCCAGGGTCAGTCCACGACGACGCGCGGGATTTCGGGAGGGATCCGGACGAGCACTTCGTAGTTCAGGATGCGTGCGAGGTCCCCGAAGCTGCTGACCGAGATCTCGCGTCGCCCCTGCGAGCCGATGAGCACGACCTCGTCGCCGGTCTCGACGGCGGGGCAGTCCGTCACGTCGACGAGCGTGACGTTCATGCTCACGGTGCCCACGACGGGGCACAACCGGCCGCGCAAGAGCACCTGGCCGACGTTCGACAGCGCGCGCGCGAAACCGTGGTAGTAGCCCACCGGGATCGCGGCAATCCGCTGCGGGCGCGGCGTGAGGTACGCCATCCCGTAGCCGACGTACTCGCCGGCGTCGACGTCGTTGACCGCGACCACGCGCGTGGTCCAGCGGAGCACACGTCTCAACGGATTCCAGCGTTCGGGGTGCCGCATGTCGCTCGCCTGGAGCAGCAGCCGCATCTTCGTCTCCTGGCTCGGCCAGAAGCCGTAGGCGGCGATACCCACCCGCACGAGGTCGAGTCGGGTCTCCGGGTACAGGAACGTCGCGGCGGAAGATGCAGTGTGCAGCTTGCCGGGCGCGACACCGGCCTCCGCGAGCTGGTGGACACGCGTCCGGAACGTCTCGATCTGGGATTGAACGCGGAGGAAGTTCCCTTCGCTCTCGGCGCCGGCGTAGTGCGTGCACGTGCCCTCGACCCGGATCGCGCCCGTACGCACGATCGCGGCGACCTCCTCCAGCTCGTTCGCCGCGAGTCCCGTGCGGTGCATGCCGGTTTCCAGCTCGAGATGAACGCGAGCCGGCCGCCCGACGCGCGCGGCCGCCTCCGCCGCGTCGCGCAGGCGGCCGAGCTCGAACACCCAGAACGAGACGTCGGACTCGATCGCCCACTCGAGCTCGTCCTGCGAGATCCAGCTCAGGATCATCACGTCGGTGTCGCGTGCGAGGCACGAGCGGGCGCGCAGGGCCTCGTCCGCCGAGCCGACCGCGAACGTGCGGACGCCGAGCGACTCCGCGAGCGGACCGAGCGTCTCGATGCCGTGGCCGTACGCGTTGCCCTTGATGACGAGCGCGACCTCGGCCCGGCCCGCCACGCGGCGGAGGAATCCGAGATTGCGCTTGAGCGCGCCCGCGTTCAGCGTGAGCCGGCAGGGAGGCGTGGCGTGCGAGGCGAACGGCGGAGCCGCGTCAGTCCGTGTAATGACGCACCACCCTTTCCAGGAGATCGCTCGCGGGCGCCAGGAGCTCGTCCGGGAAGTCGTAGCCCGGGGAGTGCAGGGGCGGATGGTCGACGCCGGCCCCGATTCCGAACATCGCTCCGCGCGACGTGACGAGGTGGCCGAAGTCTTCCGACCATCGCAGCGGAGTGGGCGGTCGAAACGTCTCCTGCCCGAGCGAACGCGCGCAGGACTCGATGACCGCGTTGACGTCGGCGTCCGAGCGCGTGACCGGAAACTCCTCGTGCCGCGAGAGGCGCAGGCGGAGCCGCGAGCGCGCGGCGAGTTCCGTCAGCATCGCTTCGCACCGCTCCGTGAAGGCGTCGAGCGCGTCGCGCGACGGGGAGCGCAGCGTGAGGCGGAGGGAGGCGTCGCCGGGAGCGATCCCGAACGTCGGCTCGCCGATGCGTACGTGGGTCGGCGTGAGCTCGACCACCGGTTCGGTCTCGGTGTGTCCCGGCAGCAACCGCAGCGCGCGCCGGATCGCGGGCAGGGGGGAAACGGCACGCTCCGGCTCGAACGCGTGGGCGCTCTCGCCCTCGAACTCGGCGAGGAGACCGCGGGAGCCGTACGCGAACACGTCGTCGCGCAGGATCACCTGGCCGGGTGCCTGGCCCGGGAGGTTGTGCCAGGCGATCGCCACGTCGGCGGCCAGCTCTTCCCAGCGCGGGTCGGAGCGGACACGTGCCGCGCCCTCGCCGGTTTCCTCCGCCGGCTGGAACAGGACGGTCACCGCTCCGGCCCGGGGCGGGGTCGCCGCGAGCCGCTCCGCCACCGCGAGGAGCGTCGTGAGGTGACCGTCGTGGCCGCACTTGTGCGACACGGTCGCCTGCGCGGAGTGATGTGGGAGCGAGCGCGACTCCGCGATCGGCAACGCGTCGAGCTCCGCGCGCAGCAGGACTCGCGCGCCGTCCCGGCCGGAGTCGAATCGCGCGGCGACGCCGTGGCCGCCCAGTCCGCGCACGATCGGTCGTGCTCCGAAACGGGTGAGGTGCTCGGCCACGGCTTCGGCCGTGCCGGATTCGTGCCCGCTGAGTTCGGCCCGGCGGTGGAACTCCCGCCGGATCGCGGTCCACTGCGTGGGGGGCGATTCCGAGCGAAACGCGGGGGCGTCGCTCATCCGACCGGAATCTCGGCTTCCGCTGCGGGGAGGGGCGAGATCGACTCGGTTCCGATCAGCTCGATCGGCGGGAGGTACCGGCCGGCGAGCAGTCGGACGAGGGCGGAATAGCCCGGCCGGAATCCGATGCGATCGCCGGGTCGGAAGGCGGGCGAGTCCCCCGCGACGTTGACCGCGGTCAGGTCGCTGCTCGCGCCGGCGAGGCGCACGCGCGGATCGATCGGCGTGAGTGACGCGATGTCCGTGTCGAGGTGACCGAGACTGACGAGGGCGCGGTAGCCCCGCTCGCCCGGCTCGGGGTCTTCCGTCTCGAAGTCGGCAAACGGCCGGATGGCCGCCGACGTGTCGCCGAGCGGGGAGAGGCTCTTTTCCTTCATCTCCACGACCTCGGCCTCGATCAGGAACGCGTCGTCGCGCAGGCCCTCGATCGTGCCGCCGTGCACGAGGTCCGAGCCGAGCAGCACGGAGTCGCCGATGCGGAAGTGATTCGCGGAGCTCGGCAGCTTGCCCTCCCGCAGCAGCGGCAGCGCCACGCTCGTGGCGACGGAGAGGAGCGGCAGCTTCGTGTCGAACTTCAGCTCGAGGAACTCACGGTACAAGGCCATCTGCTGGAACTGCTCGATGGCCGGCACGAGACCGGAGAGGCAGCCGAGGTTCGCGCCGATCCCCACGACCTCGAGACTCTCGTGCTCGGCGGCTCGCCGGTACAGCGCCTCGAGGCCTCCGGGCAGGATGCCCTCGCGGAGCTCGCCGAGCTCCACCATGAGAATGACCTGGTGCCGTCGCCTCTGACGCGCGGCCTCGGCCGCGACCGCGTCGAGCACCGCGCCTTCGCTGTGCAGCGTGAGATCGGACAGCGCGACGAGCTCCGGCAACTCCGAGAAACTCGGCAGGCGGAGATTCATCGTCCTCGCGCGGGGAGCCACGCTGCGGATCGCGCGCAGGTTGTCGAGGCGCGAGTCGGCGAGCATGGGGGAGACGTCGGCGAGCGCGGCGAGCAGGGACTTCCTCCCGCACAGCGCCTTCGTCACGAACGTCCAGGTGCCACCGTGTCCCAGGATCCAGCGGTCGACGAGGCCCGCGTTGTGGCGAATCGCGCCGACGTCGACGATCAGGCGATTCACGGGGACAACCGCATGTCGAGGTACTTGCTCCGGAAACCGAGTCGCTCGTAGAGGCGCGCGGCCGGGTTGTCCGGCTCCACGTGCAGCTTCACGGCTCCTTGGCATTCTCGGATCGCGTGGCGGCAGACGCGCCCGCCGATTCCCCGGTTTCGCGCCTTCGGCGAGACACCGACGAAGAGCAGGAGATTCTCGGGCACGTAGCCTGCCATCTCGGTAGGCACCATCACGAGCGCGCCGAGCAGTTCCTTCTCGTGGCGCGCGAGAACGACGAAGCCACCGTCCTTCGTGAGTGCGTCGGTGATTCCGCGCTCCGTCGCGTCCATCGAATCCTCGAACGGGGTCATGACCTCGTGCAGGAAGGTCGCGAGACGGCCGATCGAGATCTGCGAGGGAAGATCTTCCTCGGTGGCGTAGCTCCCGATTCGGACCTCGTCGGCCCGGATCTCGTCGGCCCGGACGTCGGCGGTCCGGTCCCGGTCCGCCCGTGTCGAGGCAATGCCCGTGGAGTCGGTGTGGTCGGTCGTGCGTTCGGTCACGCTGTCGGACATGGGACCTCCTCGTGGATCCGCCGGCCGCGCGGAAACCACGCGACGGGTGCCGCGCGGTCGCAAATCATTTGAATACGAATGATTTGAAAGCTAACCTTGTGTCGGCGCCCCGTCAAGGGAACTTGCGCCCGAGTCTCAAGTCGTGATTTTCTAGGGGCTTATGAGTACGAATCCGACATCGGGGCCGGCTTCCGGAGGCGAGGAACCGGTCGATCTCCGGATCTTGCGGGCCTTCCGCCGGATCATGAGAGCCGTCGATCTCCACTCGCGCCGCCTGGCTGCCGCCCACCGGATCACCGGCCCCCAGCTGGTGTGCCTCGCGCACATCGATCGGCTGGGACCGCTCCCGTCGGCGGAGCTGGCCCGGCACGTCCACCTGAGTCCGAGCACCATCGTGGGCATCCTGGATCGGCTGGAGGCGCGGGGGTGGATTCAGCGAGTCCGCAGCGCGGAGGACCGTCGCCGGATCCTGCTCTCCGCCACGGAGGCGGGGCGCGAGCTGCTTGCCCAGGCACCGTCGCCGCTGCAGGATCGACTGCTCGAGAACCTCGCGGCGTTGCCGGAGGCGGACCGACGACGACTCGCCGGCGCGCTGGACGAGATCGTGGTCCTGATGGAGGCGACCGACCTCGAGGTCGCGCCGCTGCTCCACCCGGGCCCGCTGGACGAGTCGGCTCCGTCGCCCGCCGCGCTTCCGCGCCGCCCGCCGCGCAACCGCCGGGGCGAGAGAACGTAGTAGTAGTATCGGAACGGACCCGAACCCCGCCGAACGGAGGCTGTCATGAGCGAGACCGAAGCCAGCGCCGCGTCCCCGCCGCCGCCGCCCCCCGGGCCGTCCGGGCCGGATCCGGATGCGCGCAAGTGGGCCACGATCACGCACCTTTCCGCCCTCGTGGGGCTGCTCGGGAACGGGATCGGGTTCCTCGTCGCGCCGCTCGTCTTGTGGCTGCTCAAACGCGACGCGAGTCCCTACGTGGACGCTCAGGGGAAGGAAGCGGTGAACTTCCAGATCACGATGATGATCGTCTTGGTGATCTGCGCGATCCTCGCGTTCTTGGTTGTCGGCTTCCTGCTGATCCCCATCGTGGGGCTCGTGATGGTCGTGCTGCCGATCGTGGCCGCCGTGAAGACGAACGACGGACAGGACTTCCGCTATCCGTTCACGATCCGGTTCGTGAAGTAGGGCGAGCCGGCGAAGGAGCGGGATCGGGAGTCGGCGCCTCCGCCTGCTCCGCCGCCCACTCGTCGACCCGGGTGGAGGCCGCGGGGTCCCCGGCGACGAGTCTCTCCTTCTCGTCCTTGCCGAGTCGCTTCAGGCGCGCTTCCACCCGGAGGGCCGTGGAGCGATCCGCGACGGCGCGGCTCCACACCAGGGCGAGGGGGCCCCGCCCGCGGAGCGAACGCGCCCCACGCCCGGCCGCGTGTTCCGCGAGGCGACGCGTCACGTCGGTCGCGATGCCCGCGTAGAGGGCGCCGGCGGCGGTGCGGAGGAGGTAGACGCTCCAGGCGGGCTCGGTCGACATCGGGCGAGGCTCGCCTCCGGGAGCCCCGTCGTCAAGCGGCGACCCGGCACGCAGCGCCTTGTGCTACGCTCCTCTGCTGGTCCGAGCTCCCCGCATTCAGACGAAGCCTCTCAACCGGAACGGCCGCCATGCTTCGATCGCTCCCCGCCGGAATCCCGCTCGCGCTCGGTCTCTTCCTCGTGTCCCCGCCGCCCGCGGCCGCCGTGCGCGTGATGACCTACAACCTCCTGAACTACTCGGGAGGTCGAACCGCCGAGTTCCAGGTCGTGCTCGCCGAGGCGCAGCCGGATGTGGTGGTGGCGGAGGAGGTTCTCTCCCTCGCCGGCGTGAACGCGTTTCTGACCGGCGTGCTCGACGTCGTCAATCCCGGCGAGTGGGTCGCGGGTCCGTTCACGGACGGTCCGGATACCGACAACGCGGTCTTCTACCGCCCGGCGAAGCTCACGTTCGTGTCGCAGACCACGATCCCCACCGTGCTCCGCGAGATCGACGAGTACGTGCTGCGCCCGGTCTCGCACTCGACGCCGGCCGCGGATCTTCGCCTGTACGCCGTCCACCTGAAGGCGAGCCAGGGCAGCTCGAACGAGCAGCAGCGACTCGCGGAATCGCAGACCCTGCGCAGCCATCTGGAGACGTACCCCGTCGGCCAGAGCTACGCGATCATGGGCGACTTCAACATCTATCAGGCGAGCGAGCCGGCGTATCAGTACATGATCAATCCGGCGAACGGAGCGGCCGGCGTGGTGCAGGACCCGATCGCGCGCGAGGGAAACTGGCACATCAACCCGGCGTTCGCCGACGTGCACACGCAGTCGCCGCGCGTCACGCAGTTCGGGGGCGGTGCGAACGGCGGCATGGATGACCGCTTCGACTTCATGCTGACCGGTCCGTCCACGTTCGACGGGGAAGGGTGGGACATCCTCCCGTCGACCTATACGGCCCTCGGTCAGGACGGCCAGCACTTCGACGGTGCGCTGAACGTCCCGCCGTATCTCGTGGTCACGGAGGCGGTCGCGCAGGCGTTGCACGACGCCTCGGATCACCTGCCGGTGTTCGCGGACTGGCAGGTTCCGGCCCGCCTCTCGACCGTCGCGTCGCTGGATCTCGGCGCCGTGATCGTGGGCGGATCGACCGCGGTGGATCTGCTGCTCGAAAACGTCGCGCCGCTGCCGGCCGACGAGCTCGACTACTCGTTCACGGCACCGACGGGCTTCGGCGCGCCGGCCGGCGCGTTCCAGCTCCTGCCCGGCGGACCGGTTTCTCACTCGATCACGCTCGATGGCGGCAGCGTCGGGTTCCGCTCGGGCGACCTCGTGGTGAGTTCCGACGATCCGGACTCGCCCGCGCGGAACGTCGCACTGTCGGGCGTCGTGCTCGACCACGCCGATCCGAGTACGAGCGCGGTCGGTTCCCAGCTCGTCGCGTCGGTGGACTTCGGATCGGTCGTCGGGGATACCGCCATCGTGATCGTGGAAGCGCACGACCTCGGCTGGACTCCGCTGCGGGCGGAGCTCGAGATCTGGAACGCCGCGCTCGTCGGCGACCCGCGCTTCTTCGTGCCCACGTTCGTGCCCGGCACCGCCGGTCTCGTGCCGTACTCCCTGGAGGTCGCGTTCGACGGGGTGGGGGCGTCCGACGGGGAGCACGCCGGGACCCTCACGCTCTCGACCCGCGACGTCTCCGGTATTCCGGGGGGAATCGATCTCTCGGACCTGACGTACGAGCTCATGGCGACCGTGGGGGACGGCACGGACGCGCCGGCTTTGGCCGCCGTGTTCCATTCGGGGCTCGGTGTCGCCGCGCCGAACCCGTTCCGACACGACACGTCGATCGCCTACGCGCTCGCGCGATCGGGAGCGGTGGACCTCCGCGTGTTCGACGTTCGCGGACGCCTCGTGCGGGAGCTCGCGCGCGGGATCCGCGCGGCCGGTCGGCACGAGGAACGCTGGGACGGCCGCGACCGGGACGGTCACGCGATGGCGCCGGGCATCTATTTCGTCCGGTTCACCGCGGACGGTGTCACCCAGACGCGGAAGGTCGTGCTCGTCCGGTAGCTCGCTCTACGCGCGCTTCGTCGTGACCAGACTGCTCAGCAGATCCTTGTTCGACTTGTAGCGCGCGAGCAGCTCGAGCAGGAAGCTCATCGCCTCGTGCGGCTTCATCGCCGTCATGTGGCGCCGGAGCAGATAGATGCGCTGCAGGTCCTCCGCGCTCGTGAGCTTTTCTTCCTTTCGCGTGCCGGACTTCTCGATGTCCACGCACGGGAAGATCCGCTTCTGGAACAACTCGCGGGAAAGGAACAGCTCCATGTTGCCGGTGCCCTTGAACTCCTGGAAGATCACTTCGTCCATGCGGGAGCCGGTGTCCACGAGCGCCGTGCCGATGATCGTGAGGCTGCCGCCGTCCTCGATCTTTCGCGCGGAGCCGAAGATCTGCCGGGGGACGAGCATCGTGGAGGCGTCGAGACCGCCGGACAGGGTCCGACCGCTCGAATCGGCCATCGTGTTGTAGGCCCGCGCGAGGCGCGTGATCGAGTCGAGGAGAAGCACCACGTCCTCGCCCTCCAACACGTGCTCCAGGCATTCGTTGATGCAGGCTTCGGCGATCTGGATGTGGTCGCCGGCCGACATGTCGCTCGACGCGGCGTGCACGGTGGCCTGCGTACTGCGGCGGAAGTGCGTGACCTCCTCGGGCCGCTCGTCCACCAGCAACGTGTACAGCTTGACGTCCGGGTGATTGATCGTGACCGCGTTCGAGATCTTGATCAGGAGCGTGGTCTTGCCGGCCATCGGAGGCGCCACGATCAGGCAACGTTGCCCGCGGCCGATGGGTGCGATGAGGTCGAGCGCCCGCGTGGTGACCTCGTCCGATGTGGTCTCCAACCGGAGGCGCTCGAACGGATCGATGCTGATGCCCTGCTGGACGAGCTTCAGCGCCGGGATCTCGCCGATCGGAACTCGCTGACGCCGCCCGCCGCCGCCGCCGCTACGCCGGCGGCGGTTCTGCTGTCCGCGCGCGGGGCCGCTCGCACCCTGCGGTCGGGGTCGGTTCGTGTTGTTGTTGCGCGAGTCCTGCTGCATCGCTTCGTAGCCGTTGTCCACCCGGCCCCGTCCGCCGCGGGAGCGGCGGCGGCCGCCCCGGCGCGAACCCTGGCCCGGGCGGGAAGAATTCTGCGTGTCGCTCGACGGTGCGTCCTGCCCCGACGGTCGACGTCGGGAACGGGAGCGCCGCGACCGACTCTGCGGCGATTGTTCGCTCAAGGGATCTCCCAGGTCCGCCGCGCCGCGACAGACCCTCGGGTGAAGGTGGATGGGACGAGCTCTCGAATCCGAAGAGCCCGCGATTTCAAATGCTGGCGCCCTGTACCGACCCGCCTCCGCGGGTGCAGAGTCACCGGCTCCGGCGCCGTGGCGCGGGGTCCGGGAACGTGGCCGATTCGGCGGCTTCCCTGGCCGCGATCCGGGCGACACGGTCGGGGCCAGGGGTTCGGACCCCAGGGGCTCTCCGCCGGTTCCTTCGGATCGCGTGCGACCGGGTCGCTGCAAAGGGAGGCTCCTCGCACCGGGGCCTCGTGCCCTCGGTCTTCTGCCTCCGACTGCTCGCGAGACTTTCGAGAAGGGGTCGACCCGGGCCTGGAAGCGCCGGGGACCGATCCCTCGGAGTCGCCGGACCCGCCGACGCTCCGAGTCGCGGAGAGACCCGATCAGGGTCCCGCCCTCTCGACAGCGGCGAGGATACCCGGTCACCCGCCGCAAGTCATCTCGAATTCCGGCCCGTTATCTACACCATGCCTCCGGCTCGATCAAGGCGAATCGGCCGGCAGAGGGGCCGGAGACGGTGGCCGGACGTCACGGACGTCTCGCCGCCGCCGGGAATCCGGGCCTCTCGCCAATCGCGATCGGCCCTCGTGATCCTAGCCTTCTCGCGATTCGCGATCGACCTTGTTGTCGTGAACGCGGACCCTCTGTCCGCGTACGACGAGGTCACACGGTCCGTTCAGGATCGCGTAGTTCAGGGCCACGTAGCCGCGCCGGGTGTCGGGCTCGAGCAGGATGCCGCCGTCCCCGTTGTCGCGGCAGTCGTTGCCCACGAGCACGACGCGACGCGTCTTCTGCACGCGGATGCCGGCGCCGCAGTCCTGGATCTCGTTGCCCACGACGCGCGTGCCGCGTCCGCCCTCGACGCGGATGCCGGACTCGCGCAAGCCGTGCGCGCGGTTGTCGGTCACGCGCACGCGCACCGAGCCGTCGCCGGTCACCGCCACGCCGGACGTGCCGCCGCGCGGCGCGAGGCCGTCGCACGATCCCTCGACGTCGTTGCCGTTCAGGCGGGCGCGCGCGCAGTCTCGGGCGAGAATGCCCACGGACGACGGCTCGCGCACCTCGTTGTCCTCGACGACGATGCCGTGGCACGCCTCGAAGTGCAGCACCGCGTGTTCGTCGCCGCCGCAGGAGATCGCGTGATTGCCCGCCGCGAGGAAGCCGGGACCGCACTGCCGGGCGTGCACCGCCGCTCCCGGCACGCACGAGATCCGGTTGTTCACGAGCTCGAGGCGGCGTCGACTCATCGGACCGCCGCCCCGGATCTCCACCGCCGTGCACGGCTCGCCGCGTCGTCCTTCCGGGCCCTCGAAGGAGTTGTCCGCGAGGCGGATTCCCTCGGCTCCCGGCAGGATCGTGAGGTACGACCCCCGATTCGCCGCGTTGTTCCGGATGATCCGGTTCTGCACCGCGATCAGCCCGAAATCCGCCCAGCGGTCCTTGGGGTCGATCCGCAGCGCCGGTCCTTCGATCTCCTCGAAGCGATTGCCGTGAATGAGCAGGTCGGAGAGATCGCGTTCGAGGCGGATGCCGTGGAAACCGTTCAGGAACTTGCAGTCCTGCACCACGATCTCGCGTACGGGTCGTTCCTCGGACTCGCCGCACAGCAGGATGGCCGCGCCCTCGTCGTCGCGGAAGTCCCCGAAGCGGCATGCCTTCACCTGCACGTGAGTGCCGCAACGGACGACGAGTCCGTGCCGCGTCGTCCTGTCGCGGCCGTTCAGGCACACGTTGAGCAACGTGACGTCGTGCGCGCCGTCGATCTTGAACAGCGTGTCCATTCCGCGGCAGTTCGCGGCGGGCAGGAACCAAGGGCGGCCGTCCGAGCCGGCGGCCGAGGTCAGGGTCGCGCCCGTGCGCAGGCGCACCGGACGCGACAGCGCCCAGAAACCCGAACCGAACTCGAGGGTCTGACCTTCGCGACGTGCGGTGGGGGAGTCGACCTGGTCTTCCCAGCCGGCCCAGGGAGACTCGAGAGTGCCGCACCCCGAGACGGGGCGGACGCGAACGGATTCGACGGGAGTGGTGCTGACGGACAAAGGGGGCCTCCGGCGTGAAGTCGAGGGTCTTTGCCGTTTCTTCGGCGGATCCGTGGGTGCGGATGAGTCCGTTCGCAGGTCAGTCCGGGAACGGGACCGTGGAGGCGGGCTGCGTCGCGACGCCGAGTCGCCACTCGCCGGCCGCCGTGCGGCCGGAGTACCAGATCACGAGGCGATCGTTCTCGATCAGGCCGGAGGACCGGTACACGATCTCCACGCCGAGGTCCGGGTCCCCGCCGACGAGGACGGGCTCGGCCGAGAATTGCCAGTGATCGAGGTCCCGACTTCCCCCGATCCAGAGATCCGTGTCGTCCGGGCCGGTCGCATCCGGCGGTCGCGCGCACAGGAGCGCGACCCAACCCCCCGGAGCGGAGAACACGTCCACGTGCCACGGCCGGACCCCTTCCAGCCCGTACTCCAGGAGCCCGCCCGGGGGAGGAGCGGGTCGGTCGGAAGCGTCGGGCGCGTCCGGGTCGATCGGCATCCACGGGATCGTGGCCGATCGCGGCTGGACGACGTAGACGCGGTGGGAGCCGTCTCCGGCGCGGACCACGGCCGGGGAGACGTAAAACGGGTCCCGGTCCAGCTCCCAGCGAATCACGGTGCGCGGCTCGCCCCAGGTGACCCCGTCGGGGCTCTCCACGACTTTCAGGTCCTCGAAGTTCCGGTTGTCCGGGCGGTACTCGCGGCGCTGCGTGTCGAGCCAGAACAGCCGGAAGAGGTGGTCCTCCCGGAGCCAGTCCGGATCGCAGTGGTGGTCGAAGCGGGGCCGGGGGGCCACGGGGTTCACGAGCGGCGCCGGCTCCTCCCAGGCGATGCCGTCCCGGCTGCGGTACACGCACGGGTTCTCCCACTTCTCGTACGCGTCCGGGTAGGGCGTGATCGCGAGCCAGAAAGGCCACCGGGGGTCCTCCGTGTGCAGCACGTCCGGGTGGACGACCTGCCCCGAGCCCTCGTACGTCCGGAGGACGAGCAACTCGGCCGGGCGCTCCGGCCGGTCGAACACCGTGGGGGGCATCGACTCGCAGGCCGAGAGCCCGAGCAGCACCGGGATCCACGTCGCCGCCGCTCGGGCACCTGAAGCGGCGGCCCGGATCGGTCGATGGACGAGGCAGAACGGTGTTAGGTTCACGCCCTCGAAACCTCCCTCGGCCCGCGCGGGCCGACGGGCCCATTCTTCGGAAAGGAAGTCCATGCGTCCACATCAGTCGTTTTCGGTCGTTCCTCAGCTTCCCGGGTCGCTCGAGCGCCTCCGGGATCTCGCCTGGAACCTCCGGTTCAGCTGGGACCCGGACACGAACGAATTGTTCCGGATGATGGATCCCGATCTCTGGATCGAGTGCGGGCGCAATCCGGTCCTGTTCCTCGGCCGGATCTCGCAGGCTCGCCTGGAGGCGTGCGCCCAGGATGACGCGATCCAGGCGAACCTCCACCGCATCTGGAACGACTTTTCGCGCTACCGCGCGAGCGAGGCCACCTGGTACCTGAAGGCGCAGCCGGGCCGGAAACGTCGCCTGGCGTACTTCTCGGCCGAGTTCGGCCTGTCGCACTGCCTGCCGCTGTACTCCGGCGGTCTCGGGGTGCTCGCCGGGGACCACCTGAAGTCCGCATCCGACCTCGGGTTGCCGCTCACGGGCGTGGGGCTCCTTTATCAGCACGGCTATTTCTCGCAGTACCTGAACAGCGACGGCTGGCAGCAGGAGAACTATCCCGCGAACGACTTCCACAACCTGCCGCTGCGTCCCGTCCGCGACGAGGACGGGACCGAGGTCGTGCTCCATCTGCCGCAGGGCGACCGCACGCTCCACGTGAAGGTCTGGCGCGCCGAGGTCGGGCGCGTGGACCTGCTGCTGCTGGACACGAACATCGCGCAGAACGAGGCGGATCAGCGGACGATCACGTACGAGCTGTACGGCGGCAACCGGGAGATGCGGTTGCTCCAGGAGTACGTCCTCGGAGTGGGCGGGCTGCGGGCGCTGTTCGCGCTCGGAATCGAGCCGGACGTGTGCCACATGAACGAAGGGCACTCCGCGTTCCTCGCGCTGGAGCGCATCCGAATCCTCATGGAGCGGGATCACCTCTCGTTCGAGGAGGCGCGTCTCGCGTCCGCGGCGTCCTGCGTGTTCACGACCCACACGCCCGTGCCGGCCGCGGTCGACCTTTTCGACGCGGAGCCGATGGAGTTCCTCTTCCACACGTGGCGCACGACGTTCCGTCTCTCCCCCGAGGAGTTCATGAACCTCGGCCGCGAGAAGCCGGGCGAGGGTCCGTTCAACATGGCCGTGTTCGCGCTCCGCAACGCGGACACGGTGAACGGAGTGGCGAAGCTCCACGGGCACGTGAGCCGACGCATCTGGAAGCACCTCTGGCCCGGCGTCCCGGAGGACGAGGTGCCGATCACGTCCGTGACGAACGGCGTCCACACGCAGACGTGGATCTCGCGCGAGATGCGTGACCTGTTCGACCGCTATCTCGGTCCGCGCTGGGCCCGCGATCCGCACGACGCGAAGCTCTGGGACGGCATCGAGAAGGTCCCCGCCGAGGTCATGTGGCGCACGCACGAGACCCAGCGCCAGCGTCTCGTGTCGTACGTGCGGGCCCGCTTGCGCAAGCAGCTCGATCGCACGAACGCGACCGCGGTGGAGATCGCGGCGGCGAGCGAAGTGCTCGATGCGGGTGCGCTCACGATCGGATTCGCCCGGCGGTTCGCGCCGTACAAGCGCGGCAACCTGATCCTGCGTGATGCGTCGCGACTGCGCTCGCTGCTCACCGATCCGCGCCGTCCGGTGCAGATCATCGTGGCCGGCAAGTCGCATCCGCAGGACGATGCGGGCAAGAAGCTGATCCAGGAGATCGTCCAGTTCTCGCGCGACGAGCGCGTGCGTCGCCGGATCGTCTTCGTGGAGGACTACGACATGGACGTCGCCGCGCACCTCGTGCACGGCGTCGACGTCTGGCTGAACAACCCGCGCCGCCCGCTCGAGGCGAGCGGCACCAGCGGCATGAAGGCGAGCGCGAACGGCGCGATCAACATGAGCGTGCTGGATGGCTGGTGGGACGAGGCCGCGCACGAGAACATGGGCTGGTCGATCGGGAACGGCGAGGTGTACCAGGACGACAAGCTCCAGGACGACGTGGAGTCCGGCGCGATCTACGACCTGCTCGAGCACGAGGTCATCCCGCTGTTCTACGATCGCGGGAAGGACGGGATCCCGCGGGGCTGGGTGCGCATGATGAAGGAAGCGATCCGCGCGATCGTGCCCGTGTTCAACACGAACCGGATGGTCGCGGAGTACGCGGAGCGCTGCTACTTCCCGGCCGCGGATCGCGGCGCGGCTTTTGCCGGCGACGGCTGGGCGCGTGCCCGCGCCCTCACCACCTGGAAGGCGGACGTGCGGCGGGGCTGGAGCGACGTCGCGATCCTGGACATCGACGCGGAAGAGGTGTCCGAGCGCGCAGTCGGGGAAGCGCTGCCCGTGCGGACGCGGGTACGTCTCGGCCGCCTCGCCCCGGAGTCCGTCCAGGTGCAGCTCTTCCACGGCGCCGTGGATCCGAACGGCGAGATCATCGACGCCGAGGCGCTGCCGCTCGCGTACGAGGCGCCGGACGGCGACGGAACGCACTGGTATCGCGGCGCGGTGCCGTGCCAGCGCACGGGATTCCGCGGCTACGCGGTGCGCGTGCTGCCTTCGCACCCGGATCTGGCCACGCCGTTCCTGCCCGGGTTGATCCGCTGGAGCGACGAGTCCGTCGGGAACGGCCGCCGGGAGCCGGTGCCGGCGTAGGTTCGCCCCGAATCACCCGACGAAGACGAGAGGGCCGGCGCGCGAAGCGCCGGCCCTCCTTCGTGGGCGGGACCCGCCGCGGACCCTAGTGCAGCAGGACCACCTTCTCGCGGAACGAGTGTCCCTCCGATTCCAGCGAGTAGAAGTACACGCCGGAAGCCACCGCCCGGCCCCCCGAATCGCGCCCGTCCCAGACGACGTTGCGATAGCCGGCTTCCACCGGACCGTCCACGAGCGTGCGCACGCGCCGGCCCGTGACGTCGAACACGTCGAGCTTCACGCGTGCCGGGTGCGGCAGATCGAACCGGATGAGCGTCCGGTCGGAGCTCGGGTTCGGGGAGGCCCGGTGCAACGCGAACGCGATCGGAACCCCGATCTGCACCGGAGAGTCCACGAGCGTTCCGTCCAGGACCGTCATGTGAATCGGGATCTGGAGCACGGGCGTCTGGTTCGGGATGTTGTGCGACAGGGTGAGGACCGTCGTCCACTCGCCGAGCGTCGTGCCGGCGGCGAAGTTGAGACGCGTGGTATGGGTGGATCCGGGCGCGATCGACCCCGACGCCGCGGTCTGCAGCGTGACGTCGAGCGGGAATCCGAACTCCAGTGCCTGATCCCAGATGGCCGGATTGACCTGGCCGATGAACTGCGTCGCCGGGGGCGGGAATCCGCTGATCGCGGCCGATCCGAGGATCGAGCCGAACGACGTGCCCTCCGGAGCGTTCTGGGCGTTGTCCCGGGTCGCGGTCACCGAGCCCTGCCACCCGCAACCGATGAAGTAGAAGTACCCGGGCAACAGCGCCGCGTTGATCGGGCCCGAGGAGTACCAGCCGGAGCCGGCCGCCGCCGCCACCGTGGTCGAGTACTTCTTCGTGTAGGTGCCGGTCGACGTCTCGCTCTCGTACACGAAAAACTCGAGCGTCGTGGCCGACGGAATCGTGAGGTTGTGCTCGAACTGGTTGATCACGAGTCCGGTGGTCACCGCGTGCACGTTGCCGCGACGGGCGAAGGACGAGGTGTTCGTGACGTCCTCCGCGAGGAACTCGTCACGTTCGATCCCGCCTCCGCCGGGGGTGTCGAGGGTGAACACGAGATCATCCGTGCCGGTGTTGCCGAACACCAGACTGTCCGTCACCGCGTCGTTGATCGCGATGCTGACGTCGAGCATGGGCGGGGAGACATCCAGGATCGGAATGCCCGCGACGTCGAACGCCACGGCGATCGTGTCCGCGGGGTTCGCGGGATCGTTGCTCGTGACCACGACGTCGGTCGTGTACAGGTTCGGCAGCAGGCCCGTGGCGTCGAACGAGAGGTTCAGCGTCGTCTGGCCGTTCGCGGGAATCGTGCCGGCGCTCGGCGTCACCACGAGCCACGGGACGTCGGGCGCTTCGGCCAGCGACCACGTCAGCGACGCGTTCAGCGTTCCCGGGTTGCCCACGATCGCGGTCTGCAGGTCCGTCTCGTTCTGATACACGCTCGACGTGATCGACGTCGGCCCGACGAAGAGGGTCGGCGTGCCCGTGGACCGGAACATCGCGAGATAACGCGCCGCGAGGTCGGTCGGCGTCGCCGTGCCGGCCACGAGCCCCCGGAACTCGAACGTCACGCCGATCGCGCGGCCGAAACCGTACGAGGGGGCGAAGACCCCCGATCGATCGGTGTTCGCGGAGTTCTGGAAGATCGGGGTGGAGGAGACGGGCGAGAGCTCGTCCATGTTGTTGTTCGGACCCGAGTAGGCGAAGGAGAGGCCGAGCGCGTCGTTGAGCCCCGTCACTCCGAACAGGTCCGCGGTGCCGGACGGTCCGTCGTTGAGCCCGAAGATCGCCCGGACGTTGTAGCCGCCGGCCTCGTCGTTGAAGCAGTCGCCGCCCTCGAGGTACAGCATCCCGCCGTCCTGAACGAAGCTGTCGAGCGCGGCGCCCTCCGCCAGCGTGATCACGTGGCGATCCGGCGAGACTCCCGCCGTCGCGAACACCATGTCGTGGACGTTCAGGTCCGCGCCGAATGCGAACAGGTCGTTCGACAGCACGACCGACTCTCCGAGCGAGGCGAGCGCCGCGAACAGCGAATCGGCGCTCGGGGAGGCGAGTCCGACGGGTTTCCAGACGAGGATGCTGGGCACGTCGCCCACGAAGCACGCGCCGGTCGCGACCCGGGCGCTCTCGTGAACCGGCGTCTCGGAGTCGATCGCGGCGAGCTCGTAGTTGTAGACGAAGCCCGGCGCGGGCGTGTCCACGTACTGCTCCGCGTTGCCGGTGTCGGCCGGCGCGCGTCCGAGTTCCACGAGGAGCGAGCCGTTGCGGTAGATCCGGACGCCGGCGAAGTCGTCGAGGGGCGTTCCGTCCGCCTGCAGCGTGGGGTTCGTCCAGTCGATGGTCGCCGTCGTCAAGTCGCCGCTGCAGGAAACCGCGGAGACGGGGCCCGGATCGGGCGACCCACCGCAGATCACGGACGTCGGTACGACGGTGCTGAGGGAGTCCGTGACGTCGTCCCGGGTGCGCAGCTCGTAGTCGTAGAGCTGGCCATCGGTGAGTCCGAGATCCGTGTACGTGCCGTTGCCCTGGTCGACGTTCGTCACGAGCAAGCCGTCGCGCAGGATGTCGATGGAGAAGTCGACGAGCGGTGTCCCGTCCGGGAACGTCGTGGGATCCGTCCAGTTCAGCAGGACCGAGTTCGGGGTCTGGTAGTCCGAGTACGACGCGACGTCCGTGGGCGGATTCGGCCGGGTCGGATCGGCGATCAGCGTCGGCGAGACGTAGCAGAGGAAGTTCCCCGTGCGCGTATCCATCCACGAGGGGTAGGCCTGCCCGGCATTGATCGCGAGGCCGAGGTAGTCGCCCATGTAGCCGGTGGCGAGTCCGGGAATCGACGTGGGCGTGAACGCGACGTCCGCGACCGGGAAGTCCTCCCAGGTCAGGCCGCCGTCGAACGAAGTGGCCATGTAGGCGCGAGCCTGGACGTTCGAGGGATCGTCGCGGCGATCGTAGAAGATCACGCCGAGCTGTCCCGTCGCGGGGTCACAGGAGATCCACGGGAACCACTGCGTGGCCGTGCCCGCGTCCTGGTTCACGCGGATCGGCGTCCCGAAGGTCGCGCCGTGGTCGGTGGAGCGCGCGAGGTAGATGTCGGGGTCGCCGGTGTTGATCCCGGGCACGCCCTGGTTCGTCCACACGACGTAGATGTTGCCGCGATTCGGGCCGTTGCTGGTGTCCACGGCCATGGAGGGGAACGAGTTGCGTCGCGGCACCGTCGTGTTCGGCAGGACCGTGTTGCGGTGGCCGCGGATGTTCGTGATCGCGCGGAACTCGCCGGTCCAGGTCACACCGCCGTCGGTGGACCGGTTGAAACCGTAGGCGGTCTCGTCGGACGGCCACGAGTCGTAGATCGCCCAGACCGCGTTGACGTCGCCGTCCGGTCCGACCTGCAGGTTGATGCCCTGGTCGTGGGATCCGGAGAACACGTTGTTCGAGATGTTGATGGTGGTCGCGGGCCAGGTGGCGCCGCCGTCGGTGGATCGCACGAACTCGATATCGTTCGCGTTCGCGCCGCCGCCGAGCGCGGACCACGCATTGTAGATGTTGCCGTAGTACGGGCTGGTCGGCACGTTGTCGACCGTGAGGTGGTTCTTGTCGAGCGTGCCGCTCGAGAAGATCGTCCGCTGCGACCAGCTCGCGCCGTGGTCCGTCGTGTAGCTCACGCCCTGGCCGAAGTTCCCCGCGATGTAGCCCACGATCCAGCGGCCGTCGATGCCGCGGATCGCGACGGAAGGATCTCCCGAGTTCCCCACGCCGCCGGGGCCGAAATGATTGCCCGTCCAGGTGGCGCCGCCGTCCAGCGACCAGTACACGCCGGTGCCGTAGAACGTGCTCACCGGCCACGCCGACGAGTTCGCCGAGACGAACACGATGTCGGGGTCGTTCGGATCGACCGCGGTGGAGATCTCCGACTGCGTGACGTTCGTCGCGGGCAGCACGGCGACGTCGGGCTCGTTCGTCGGAGCCGCGGTGATGCCGTCGATCCCGACGGGATAGCGGGTCACGGGCGCGGTCGGCTCGACCGGACTCACGTCCTGCTGCAGGTAGACGCGGCTCCACCGCTTGTCCGGAACGGGGGTCTCGTCCGTCCGGTCGGCGGCGAACGACGTCGTGGCGAACGTGGCGAGCAGTCCGGCCGAGAGGACCAGACGGGTCAGGGCACAGGGACGGGTCGGCATGAGGTGCTCCCGATGCGGTGTTCGAGTGAGGATCCGGCGGCGGCGGGCCTGGTTCTGGCAGGGCCGTCGCTCCCGGGACGAACTCGGGTCGAGCGGCGCCAGTATCTCACGTTCCGAACCGCGATCGGGGTCTATCCCGCGATCTTCAGCATCATCTTCACTTGCTGGTCCGTGTAACCCTCGGGCGGGATGACGGCGAGGCCGAGCAGCGCCGCGTCCCGGAGGTTGCCCAGGAAGAGCGTGAAACGGTTCAGCATGTCCCGCTGGCGCTCCGCGGCGCGCTCGTCTTCGCGGCGCATCGCGGCCGTGGCCGAGGAGGAGAGCATCTTCCGGCCCACGACGGCCGCCTTCGCCCCGGCGCGACCGGCGAACTCCTTGCCGATCGCGACCTGGCTCCCGAGCGCGGGCAGGCGGGCGGGCACCTCCACCGCCTTGGTCTTGAGCCAGCCCCGGAACACGGTGTTCTCCAGCAGTGCCTTCAGTGTCTCGTCCATCGCCTTGGATCCGGCGGCCTTCGCGGCCTTGTCCAGGTTCGCCAGGAAGTCCTCGCCCGAGAGCAGGACGGTGGCGCCCTCGCCGACGCTCCGGACGCCCACGGAGACCGCCGTGCGGACGATCTTGGAGTCCACCTTGATCGGAAGCAGGTTGACCACGACCTCGGCCCCGAGCGTCACGCCGGCCGCCCCGAAGCTGCCGGTGTCCTGGAATTTCACCGCGCTCTTGAGCACGCCGGAGGTGCCGGCCCGGATCGCGTAGGCGCGCGCGGCCGCCGCGCCGCCCGCCGCGGCGCCGCCGCCCGTGAGGATCGTGGCGCCGATGATCAGCACGTCCACGGAGCGGTCCCGGGTGAAGCGCGCCGCATCGATCGCGTTCTGCCACCGCGCCACGTTCACACCGATGTTGCGCAGGTTCTCCTTCTGGATCTCCTGGTTCAGCTTCTGGAACTTGATCTTGTTCTCGCGCGAGATCCGCGCCTTGCGCGCGAGCTCGGCCACGAACCACCGCATCAACGCGTCGTCCGGGGTGGCGTACAGACGCCCGCCGCCCTGGACGGCGTCCAGTTCCATCTCGGTGTTCGTCTCCGCCGTGTCCCGGACCTTCTTCCAGTCGACCTCGAGCGAGTAGAGCGACTTCCCGATCCACGACGACACGTCGAGCACGGAGGTCGGTTCCTCGACCTTCCGGGCCGTCGAGAGGATCAGCTCGGACTTGTGGTACCAGTTGATGATCTTGCGAACACGGGCCCAGTTCACGGCCCAGGTGCCGGCATCGGTCTCGACGGGGGTCCACTCGCTCAAGGGGGGCTCCGGTTCGGAGTAGGGGAGAGTCGGGGGAACGGGAACGACCGGGCGGTCCGGGCCGATTCTACGGCACCGCCGCTCCGGCCCGCGACGACGACCGCGCCCCCTCTGTTTCGCCGGTCGGCGGCATCTCCCGGACGGCTGGCCGCCGGCCCCGGCCGCCCGGCGGCAACGGCCCGGCGCGGGGCGGCGCCCCGCGGCGCCGCCGGAATCGCCGCCTCCGTTCCCCGCCCGTCCGGGCCGGTCCCCGGCGTCCCCTATCAGGGAATCCCGAGTCCACCTTTCTTCCCGGGCCATCGTGGGGTACTCTTTGCGGTCACGTCGGCGCGACGCGCGCGCCGGCTCCCTTGAGACCCTCGAAGGGACCGAGAACATGTCCACGCAAACGGCTCCCCTGGAGATCCGGACCACAGGCACGGTCTACCGGAACCTCTCCTCCCCGGCGCTGGTCGAGCAGGCCCTCGCCCGAGGGGAGGGGCACCTGGCCGCGAACGGCGCGCTGATCACCCTGACCGGGGACCGCACGGGTCGCTCGCCCAAGGACCGGTTCGTCGTCGATTCGCCTTCCGTGCACGACGAGATCTGGTGGGGCAACGTCAACGTCGCGATTTCCGAAGACCACTTCGAGCGCCTGTACCAGAAGGTCGAGAAGCACCTCTCCACCCGCGATCAGTTCATCTTCGACGGCTTCGCCGGCGCGGACCCGACGTACCGGCTTCCGGTCCGCGTGATCACGGTGAAGGCCTGGCACAACCTGTTCGCGCACACGCTCTTCGTGCGGCCGACGCCGAAGGAGCTCGAGAGCCACAAGGCCGAGTTCACGGTGATCAACGCGGGCGATCTGCTCGCGGATCCCAAGACGGACGGCACGAACTCGGGCGTGTTCGTGGTGCTGTCTCTCGAGCGCAAGATGGTGCTGATCGGCGGGACCCAGTACGGCGGCGAGATCAAGAAGTCGATCTTCGCCGTGATGAACTACCTGCTGCCCTTCCGCGGCGTGTTCCCGATGCATTGCTCGGCGAACATCGGCGCGGACGGGGACACGGCGCTGTTCTTCGGCCTGTCCGGCACCGGCAAGACGACGCTGTCCGCCGATCCCACGCGCCGCCTCATCGGCGACGACGAGCACGGCTGGTCCGACCAGGGCGTGTTCAACTTCGAGGGCGGCTGCTACGCGAAGGTGATCCGCCTCTCGCGCGAGGCCGAGCCCCAGATCTGGGACGCCGTGAAGTTCGGATCGATCGTGGAGAACGTGGTCGTCGACGCGAACGGCATCATCGACTACGACGACGACTCGATCACCGAGAACACGCGCGCCACCTATCCGGTGGAGCACATCGACAACTGCGTCATCCCCGGGGTGGGCGGTCATCCGAAGACCGTGATGTTCCTCGCGGCCGACGCGTTCGGCGTGCTGCCTCCGATCGCGCGACTCACGCCGGCGCAGGCGATGTTCCACTTCCTGTCCGGGTACACCGCGAAGCTGGCCGGCACCGAGGCCGGCGTCACCGAGCCCACCGCGACGTTCAGCGCCTGCTTCGGATCGCCGTTCCTGCCGCTGCATCCCACGCGCTACGCCGCGATGCTCGGCGAGAAGATGAAGAAGCACGGCGCGCACGTGTACCTCGTGAACACCGGCTGGTCCGGCGGCCCGTACGGAGTGGGCAAGCGCATGTCGATCCATCACACGCGCGCGCTCGTGACGGCGGCGCTGACCGGCGCCCTGGAGAAGGTGCGCTACGCACCCGATCCGGTGTTCGGGTTCGACGTCCCGCAGGAGTGCCCCGGCGTTCCCTCGAACGTGCTCACCCCGCGCAACACGTGGCCGGACCCGGCCGCGTACGACGCGAAGGCCGCGCACCTGGCGAAGCTGTTCGTGGAGAACTTCGAGAAGTACCGCTCCGAGGCGTCGGCCGACGTGATCGCGGCCGCGCCGAAGATCTAGTTGCTCGGCCGGCGCGCGCTGGAGACGAAAGGGGGAAGGCTGACCGCCTTCTCCCTTCTCTATCTGTCCGAGGGGATTCCCTTCGGGTTCAGCGCGATCGCTCTCGTCGCGTACCTGCGCCAGTCCGGAGTCGGGTTGACGGAGATCGGGCTGTTCACGGGCTCGCTCTATCTGCCCTGGAGCTTCAAGTGGGCGTGGGGCCCGCTCGTCGATCTCGTGAAGCTCCAGCGATTCGGGCCCCGTCGCTTCTGGATCGTGATCTCCCAGATCATGATGATCGTGACGCTCGGGGTCGTGATGGCGTTCGATCCCGGCGCGAACCTGAAGCTCCTCACACTCCTGATCGTGATCCACAACGTGTTCGCGTCCATGCAGGACGTCGCCATCGACGCGCTCGCGGTGGAGGTGCTGCCGGAGCACGAGCGCGGCCTCGCGAACGGCTTCATGTTCGGCGCGAGCTACCTCGGGCAGGCGGTGGGGGGAAGCGGCGCGCTGTGGATGTCCGCGAAGTTCGGGTTCAGCGCGACCTATCCCTTCGTGTGCGGAATGCTCGCGCTCATCCTCGTGTTCGTGACGCTGCGCTTGCACGAGCCGCGAGCGGTCGTGGAGGCCGCGGAGGAGAAGATCGTGGGGCTGGGGGCGGCGCTTCGCGCCGTCGGGTGGCGCATCGTGAAGTACCTCTACGACCTGTACTTGAGCTTCTTCCGTGCCGGTCCGGGACCGCTCGTCGGCGTCATCGTGGGTCTCATGCCGATCGGGGCGGTCGCGCTCGGTCTCGGCCTCGGGAGCACGATGCAGGTCGACCTCGGCATGACCGAGGGGCAGATCGCGAACCTGAACATCTGGACGACCGTTGCCGCCGCGATCGGCTGCGTCGCGGGCGGCTGGATCTCCGACCGCATCGGGCACCGGCGAATGCTGGCGGTGTGGTACGCGCTCACCACGATCCCGACGTTCATCCTCGCACGCCAGTTCACGGGTCTGTCCGGGATGGAAGGCGTGACGATCCCGTTCTACTGGAAGATCGCCGTGGCCTACTCGCTCACGAGCGGCCTGATCTCCGGCACGTCCATGGCCGTGTACATGGGACTGACGGCTCCGATCGTCGCCGCCACCCAGTTCACGGGCTACATGGCACTCAAGAACTTCGTGTACAGCTACTCGAGCGCGTGGCAGGGGAAGTACGCCGACACCCACGGCTACGCGAGCACCCTGTTTCTGGACGGCTGGATCGCATTCCTGCCGATCCTGCTCTTCCCGTTCCTGCTGCCCTCCCGTCTCGGGCGGCAGGAGCCGGAAGGCGTGTTCCCGGCACCGCCGGATGGAGGAACCCCATGAAGCGCACTTTCGTGACACTGACCTGTGTCGCCGCGATCCTCGCGGTCGGCGTCGCCCAGGCCGCGAACCCCACGTCGAAGCACGCGGACAAGTCGGTCGACGCGCAGAAGGCCGAGAAGGCCGCGGCGCAGATGACCGCGACGGACGCCGGCACTCTGCCGACCGGCGCCGTCCATCTCGGCGAGGCCCTGGAGGGGAAGGATCGCGTCACGCTCGCGACCGTGCGGGCGAACCCGGAGAAGTACTTCGAGCAGACCCTGTTCGTGGAGGCCACCGCCGTCGACGTCTGCCAGTCCAAGGGCTGCTGGATGACGGTGACGGACGGCGAGGCCGAGCCGATCTGGGTCGCCTGGGGCACCGGCTGCGGTGGCAAGTACTCGTTCCCGAAAGACATCTCGGGCAAGCGTGTGCTGATCCAGGGTTCGTTCTACGAGAAGGAGATCTCGGAGAAGGACGCGAAGCACCTGGCCGAGGAATCCAAGGGCATGGATGCGGAGAAGATCGCGGGCCGCACGTTCGAGATGAACGCCACGGCCGTCGTCGTCCTGCCGGCGGAAGCGAAGGCACCGGGGGCGTAGACCTCGCGCTCGAGCGAAGCACCCGATCGGGAGAGAAAGAGAGCCGGGGTCCGAGAGGACTCCGGCTCTTTCGCGTGACGTTCTCGCCTCGGGCCTCTTCGGCCGCGGTCGCTTACGCTGTTCGATTCTGGCCGATCAGTTCTTCGGCGGCACGTAGTCCGGCGGCGGCTCCACCCCTCCGCCGTAGAAGAACGCTTCCATCTTCTCCATGAGCAGCTTCTGCGCGCGTTCGTCGGCGAGGTTCAGCCGGTACTCGTTGATCAGCATCGTCTGCTGGGACGTCCAGTGGTTCCACGCCTCCTGCGAGACGGTGTCGTAGATCTTGCGACCGAGCTCCCCCGGCACGGGCGGGTACTCGAGTCCGGGGGCGTCCTTCTTCAGGATCACGCAGTGGACGGTTCGAGCCATCGGTTCTCCTCCGTTCGCGACACGCGACCGCGGCAGTCTACCGCCGTTCGACGGCGCCGACACCCCGCGCGAGGTCCGGGAACGCGAAGATCCCGGTGCGGTGACCATCCGACCACACGGGCTGGATCGCGTACCGCCCCACGGTCCGGATGACGATCGGCCGAACGTCGGCCGGCACCTGATCGAGCGACGCCATCCGTTCGCCGGTCCACTCCTCGTGGCACGCGGCACACGGGCAGGCGGTGCGCAGCTCGTACGCGCCGTGGAACGTCGAGCGGCCGTCGTTCCAGAGGATGCCGAGCGTGTCGTCCGACGCCTGCCACAGGGTGCGCACGCCGCCCGGGCTGCCGGCCGGCGGCAGGGGGCCGGGCGGTTCGGCGCGGAACTCTCCGGGCGCGAGGCGCTCCCACGTGAGCTCGGTCGTGCCGGCGGTGCTTCCGTGCACGCCGATCTGCGCCAGCACCGCCCGGGCGATCCCCTCGAACGCGCGGGCCGACGGCGAATCGGTCTCGGCGGCGATCGGCCGCCCGCGATCCCCGCCGACGCCGATTGCCGGATCGAGCGGCAGCCGGCCGAGGAACGGGATGCCGAGCTTGCGGGCGGCCTCGGCGCCACCGCCTTCGCCGAACGGAAGGGCGCGCTCGCCGCACCCGTCGCAGACGAACCCGGCCATGTTCTCGATGAGTCCGAAGATCGGGACCTGCAGCTGGCCGAACGCGGCGAGCCCGCGCCTCGTGTCGGCGAGGCTCATCTCCTGCGGCGTGGTCACCGCGACCACACCCGAGAGCGTGAGCGACTGCCCGAGTCCGAGCAGGGTGTCGCCGGTGCCCGGCGGGAGGTCGATCAGGAGGAGATCGCGCTCGCCCCAGTCCACCTGACCGAGCATCTGCTGCAACGCGCTCGCGACCATCGGGCCGCGCCAGATGATCGGGGCGTCGTCCGCCGCGATGTTCGCGAGACTGAGATACGCCACTCCGTGGCGCGTGATGGGCAGCGCCATCGTGCCGTCGGGAGAGGCGGCCGGACGCTCGCTCGAGCCGAGCATCAGCGCGATCGACGGTCCGTGGATGTCTGCGTCGAGCAGCGCGACGTTCAGGCCGAGACGCGCGAACGTGACCGCGAGATTCGTGGACACCGTGGACTTGCCCACGCCGCCCTTGGCGCTGTGGACGACGACGATCTCCTTCACGCGCGCGATGCCGGGCGGGCCGGTCGGGGCGGCGGAAGCGCTCATCGGAACACCTTGAACGGGTTGCGGGAGAGGGAGCGCTCCGCGGCGACGGCGGCGGTGGCGGCCACGAACGCGCGCCAGGGCCCGGACGCGGGGTCGCGATCGTCGAGCACCGCGGGCTTCCCCTGGTCGGTGGCGAGCATCGTGGTCCGCGTGAGCGGGATCTCTCCGAGGAGCGGGACCTGCTCGCGCTCCGCGAGCGCACGGCCGCCGCCGGCGCCGAAGAGCGCGTGACGCTTGCCGCACTTGCCGCACTCGTACCAGGCCATGTTCTCCACGATGCCGAGGATCGGCACGTGCGCGTCGCGGAACATCGTGAGTCCCTTGCGCGCGTCGATCAGCGCGACTTCCTGCGGCGTGGTCACGATCACGGCGCCCGTCAGCGGCAACGTCTGGGTGACCGTGAGCTGCACGTCGCCGGTGCCGGGCGGCAGATCGAGCACGAGGTAGTCGAGGTCGCCCCAGTCCGCGGCCTGGAACTGCTGCACCATCTTGTGGAGCATCGGCCCCCGCCAGAGCACGGCGCGGTCGGCCGGAATCACTTGCCCCATGGACAGGACCTTCACGCCGAGACGCGACTCGACGGGCACGAGGCGATCCTCCCGCGTGGCGCGCGGCGACTCCTGGGCCGCCAGCGCGAGCGGGGCACTCGGGCCGTAGATGTCGAGGTCGGCCAGACCGACCGCGGCGCCGAGGCGCGCGAGACCGGCGGCGAGATTCGCGGCGACCGTGGACTTGCCCACGCCGCCCTTGCCCGACGCGACGGCGAGGACCGTGCGCACGCCGGGGATCCCGGGCCGGCGGAAGTCGCTCTCGCGCACGCGCCACGACGTCTTGACCTCGACCTCGGAGACTCCGTCCAGCGCCCCCACGACGTTTCGGATCTCCGCCGCGAGCGCGTCCGCCCGCGGATGTCCCGGCGAGGGAAGCTCCAGATCGACCCGGACCTTGCGGCCACGAACCTTCACGTCGCGGATGAGCTCGAGCTCCACCACGGACTTCGGGGACGGCGGAAAGTCGAGGCCGCCGAGGGCCTGGCGGACGTCTTGCGGGGTAGCCACGGCGCCTCCGGGGTGTGCGCTCGATCTCGGATCTCATGGATGCCGGACGCGCCGGCCGTCGTCAAGGCTCGGAAAGCCCGGACGTCTTCGGGCCGGTCAGTCGAGGACGATCAGCTTCACGGAATCGATGCGGGGTCCCGTCTGCAGCCGCGCGAAGTACACGCCGGACGCCACGCGACGGCCGCTTCCGTCGGTCGCGTCCCAGAGCGACTGGTGGCGCCCCTCGGGGAGCGCGCCGCGGAACAGCTCGGATACGCGGCGGCCCTGGAGATCGTATACGGAGAGCGTCACGTCGCTCTCGTCGCGCCCGAGCACGAACTCGATGCGCGGCGGCACGCGAGCGGGATTCGGGTACACGGATTCGATCCACGTCTTCGCGACGCCCTCGTCCGTCACGACGGGAGCCGCGGTCGGGTCGTTCGGGAGGATCGTGAACGAATCCGCGACCGTTCCCCGGATGCCGGTGGGGAACGTCTTCACGTACTCGTACGTCGCGCCCTGCGCGTCCACGGTGATCGAGAGGAACCCCGAGTTCTCGGAGAATGTCGTGACGTCGGGGGGATAGTACGTGTTGCCGGCCCAGCCCCAGAGGTTGCCGGTGTGCGAGCCGTCGTCGTCCGGCTTCGCGACCGTCACGAAGACCATGTTGTCCAGGGTCTGGCGCGCGTAGAAATGGTCGTGCCCGCGCAGCACGACCTGGTTGCCGAACGATCTCAGCAGGGTGTGCACCGGACCGTAGTCGAAGCCGGGACGCTTCTGCCCGAAGATCGTCTGGCCGCTCGCGTCCTGGCCGCCCCACTCGAACGTCGGCCGGCCGGCGACCGCCCAGTCCACGACCTCGATGCCACCGCGCCCGTAGTACGTGCCCGGAATCGAGTACGACGTGGTCATGTGGTGCATGCCCACGAAGCTGTACGGCGAGGGATGCGCGGCGAGATCGTCGTGCAGCCACTGGTACTGCGCGAGTCCGAGCGTCCAATCCCAGGCGTCGAGCGACCCGCCGGTCTCGCCGTGCCCGTTGTGGGGACGGGTCAGGGAGAACAGGTAAGGATCCAGCGCACGGATGCGGAGATCCCCCACGTCGAACGCGAAATAGTCGCCGGGCAGCCCGAGGTCCGGGTGCGGCGTGGTGTTGCCGGAGTAGAACGCGTTCGGCAGGGGCGGCGGGAACCACTTCAGCAGTGCCTGCCCCGACCACGCCATCGAGTTCTGCCCCGAGCTGTCGTCGTCCCAGCCGTTCACTTCCTCGTGGTTGCCACGCACGAGCACGAACGGGATCGAGTGCCCGAGCTCGTCGATGTACTCGCGCGACAGGCGGTACCGCTGCTCGGTCTCCTCGTAGTCGGCGGCGATCCGCTGCGCGCGCATCACCACGAGATCGCCGAGATCGACCCACACGTGGTAGCCGTCCGGCTGGTGCGAGCCGATGTAGTGGAGCGACTCCTTAAGCAGATCGAGCGTCGTCCACAGGCCGAGCGATTCCATGTTCGTCACGTGGATGTCACTCGTGACGCAGACACGCGCCGGCGTGCCGGGCTCGGGCAACGAGACGAACCGGTGGATGTCCCCGTACGTGTACTGGGTCTGAGAGAGCGGGCGGAATGCGATCCGGTAGTAGTAGTGGGTATCCGGCTGGAGACCGTCGAGCAGCAGCTGGGCCGGCTGCGTGGGATCGCACACCGCGAGGGGCGTCTGCTGCGTGAGCGACGTCGAATCGGTCCCGTACTCGGCGAACATCAGCGTGACGCGGTGCGGAATCACGTTCAGCTCGATCGAGTTCGGAGTCGGGCGGCAGAGGAGCTCCTTGCCCCAGAACGCGTCGTGGTACGTCTCGCTCACGATGAGTCGCGCCGGGTGGATGCCCTCGTTTCCGGAGAAGATCCAGGCCGGGTGGACGTCGTCGAAGCGGATGAAGTTGCCGGGAGACGGCTGCGCCACCTCGAGGAACAGCACGATCTCCTTGGCCGAAGCACCCCAGCCCGGCTGGGCGAGGAGTTCGGTGAGGATCGGCTTCAGGTTCGGGGACTCGGACCACTTCGCCATGCGCTGTCCCGACGAGTCCCAGGGCGCCGTGATCTTCCAGTCGATGGACGCCGTGCGCGGCAGCGTGAAGCGCTGCGACGCCGGGGTGGCCAGCGGATCCAGGGTCAGCGCCGCGGAGATCCGGATCGTGTGCGTCGACGTGAACTCGCCGCCCTGCTGGTTCACCCGGAGTCGGGCTTCCTCGACGATCTCGCCCTCCGGGAGTCCCAGGAGGCGGTAGGCGATCGCCGTCTCCGAGACCTGGCCGCCGCCATCCGTGCCCACGCTGAGGTAGAGGTCCGACTCCACGAGATGCTCGAGCTTCGCGTCCCAGGTCGTGGAATCGAGCAGCACTCCGTCGTCCTGATCGGAAATCGGCTCGTAGACGTGCCGCTCGGCCCGGGCCCCGGGGCACCAGACCACGCTCGCGACGATCGTCGTGAACACCAGAAGCAGTCTGCGCAAGGTCATCCGAGGGGGTTCGAGGTGCCGGGCACGAGGAGGCGGGCGATCGGGGCGACCGCGCCCGGATTCTAACATCGTCGTGCCGCCACCTCAATCGAGGGGCTCGGCCACCTCGACCTCGCGAATGCCGACCTGCCCCAGGTCCGCGAGAACCGGCCCGTAGACGTCCGCCGAGACCGGAATCCGGACCCCCGGAATGTGGATCGTCCCGTCCAGAATCCGCCCGAGGGCAAGCGCGGCCGGGATCCCGACGGTCTTGGACATCGCGCTGTCTCCGCCCGGATCGCCGAATTCGGTCAGGTGGGAGACGTAGCGGTAGGGCTGGCCGGAAGCGTCCTCGAACTCGATCTCGTGGTGCAGGGCGAGCATGTCCCTCTCGTTCGGGCCGTACCGCATCGAGGCCTCCATACGCTCCACGAGCAGGTCGGCGCGGCTGCGCGCCTCCTGCGGCAGATCCTCGTCGCGGAACAATCCGAGCCAGTCGAAACGGTCGAGGACCGCGCTGTCCACGGGGAGCCCGAGCGCCCGCCCGGTCGCCTGGCGCGCGTTCTCCTCCGCCCGGCCTCCCGCGGCATGCCAGGCCTCGCGCGCCCAAGTGGAGTCGGGCAGGGAGGCGTCCGGCGCGTCGTCCAGGTAGCCGAGGCGGCACAGCGCCGCCCAGGTCTCCGACCAGCCCGGCCAGCGCAGCGTTCCCCGGAAGATCGTGTGCGGCTCGCCGAGATCGTACGCGTCGAGATAGCGGAGCGCGTCGCCGTTCGGAAGCGACTCGAGCTGGCCGAGTCCCTCGATCGTGATCGTGCTCGGGTGGTCGAAGATGCCGAAGCGCGGCACGTGCACCAGACGGTCGTTCTCGAGGTAGCGCGCGGGGCGCGCGCCGGCCAGCACCACGCCGCGCGGAGTCCAGGAGACCTTGTACTTGAACGGATTGTCGGCAGCCTCCGGCGCGGGCAAACCGCCGCACACGGATCGCAGCGAGCGGACGCGACCTCCGGAGGCTCGGATGCGGTGGACCGCCCGCGCCGCCTGCATGTGGTCGATGCCCGGATCGGCGCCGATCTCGTTCAGGAAGACCAGGTTGCGGCGTCGCGCGAGTCCGTCGAGCGCGCGCATCTCCTCCGACGCGTACGACGTCGACACGAAGTGGCGTCGCCCGGACAGACACGCCTCCGCGATGCGCACGTGCAGATGGACCGGGAGAAGACTGATCGCGCCGTCGGCACGCGACACGAGCTCGCGCACGGACTCCCGGTCCTGCGCGTCGAGCGGTGCGACCTCGCCGTGCGGGTGTCCGTCGATCATCGACGTCGCGTGCTCGGGCTGATCCGTCGCGACGATCACGCGATGACCCCGCTCGAGGAGCGTTCGGATGGCCGGGCGTGCGACGCGTCCCGAGCCGAAGATCAATGCGGTCTTCAAGATTCGCTGCCTCCGAGGGCTTCCCGACGGCCCAGTGGCGTCGCGAGCTTCCGGTCCCACGGCGGGACGAGCTCGCCACGACGCGCGATCGTCGCGCGCTCGAGTGCGGGCGGGAACTCGCCGCGAGCGAGAGCGGGGACCAGCGGCGTGAGCGATCGGCTGAAAAGACGGGACGCGTCCACCGGAATCTCCGAGGGAAGGATGTCGACCGCGCACACCACCACTCCGGCCCCGTGGATCCCGTCGCGGGCGACGCCCGCGTGCGGATCGTAGACGTACACCGGATCTCCGGGATCCGTGATGCGCACGAGCGCCTCGTTCGATCCGTCGAGGTCGCAGGTCACGTCGGTGAGGACCTTCAGCTTCGGGTGCGCTCCGTTCTCGAACACCGCGGCGAGGTCGTTGCGGAGAATGAACCGGGGATACCCGGGGCTCCACAGGATTCCGTGCACGATCGCCGTGAGGTGCGGCAGCGCGGCGCCGAAGCGCGCGCGATAGCCCGCGGGGTGGTCGCGGTAGTCCTCCCAGGTGTACGTCGTGCCCGGCGCGATCGGCTCCACGAGATCCCCGGGGCCGTATCCCACGAGGAGCACCTCGGTCGGCGAGGCGTCGGCGAGCGCGGTCGCGAGGTGCGCAGGTGCGACGTCGCGGAACGGCAGACGCTCCAGGATCTCACGGGCCCCGCCGTACACCTTGCCGCCCTGACCGGTGACGCCGATCACGATCGGCGCGATCGACGCGGGTACCGCCCCTCCGCGAATCGCCGCGGCGAGCTCGTCGACCGCGGCGCACGCGTCCGCGAGATCCGTGTACTCGAGCGACTGCTTCATCCGCCGGAACGGAGTGTCGAGCCCCTCGGCCTCGAAGCGTCGGCCGAGCGCCCAGAGCGTGTCGATCGCTCCCGCGAGACCGGCGAAGCGCCCGAATGCGATGGTCCGGATCCCGCGATCGTCGGTGACCAGCTCGTAGTCCAGCAGCGTTCCGCGGCGGTCGAGCAGGGTCTGCAGCATCGGCATGTTGTGCGGCTGTCCCTTGATCGTGTGCGAGAAGAACATCCACGTGCGATCCGGCAGGAGCTTCGCGACCGGCACTTCCTTCACGCCGAGGATCACGTCGGCGCCCACGAGGTCGTCGGCGAGCAGCGCTCCGGCGCGCTCGTACTCGACGTCGCGGAAGCAGCGACGCTCCGATCGCTGGACCACGATCTCCACGCCGTCGGCCACGAGCTTCGCGACGTCCTCCGGAACGAGGGGCACGCGACGCTCCCAGATGCTCTTGTCCTCCGCACGGATGCCGACGATCGCCACGGGTCCTCCTCCGACTTCGACGCTCAGTTCACTCGCGGGTCGACCGGCACGTTGACGAGGGTTTCGTAACGGGGGCCGAGCGCGCGCAACGCATGATCCCACACGGTTTCCGCGGGAATGTCGAATACGAAACGCTCGTCGGCCGTGCAGACGATCCAGGATCCCGTGTCGAGCTCCGCGTCGAGCTGGCCGGCCCCCCAGCCGGCGTGCCCCACGTACGCCCGGAGTGCCTCGCCGGGCAGGAGCTCCCGGGACGCGACCCGCCGCAGGTCGTCCAGGGTGAGGCCGAGGCCCACCCCGTCGCAGATGTCGAGGGATTCGTCGAAGGTCCGCCGGAGCCGGTGCAGGACCTGCAGTCGCGACGTCTCCACCGGGCCGCCCCAGTGGACCCCCGCCGCCAGGGCGGGCGGGGAGGAGATCGAATCGACGAGCTCGCCCAGGGACGCATCGGTCCGTCGGTTCAGCACGAGTCCCCAGGAGCCATCGTCTCCGTGCTCGCACATCAGGACCACGCTGTGGACGAAGTTCGGATCGCGCAGCAGGGGGCTCGCGATCAGGAACGTTCCGCGCTTCACCGCATCGACCGGTTTCAAGCCGTCGCTCCCCGCATGGCCTTCGCTCCGGCGGGCCGGAGCTCGGGATCGAGCCGGGGGCCGGAGGCAGATCGCCCCCGGCCCCGGATCAGGCGAACCGTCCGGGACGGGACGGTCAGGTGGTCTGGGCCTGGATCGCCGTGGCCTTGTCGAACCGCTCGGCGACGTTCTCCCAGTTCACGACGTTCCACCACGCGTCGACGTACGCGGCGCGCTTGTTCTGGTACTTCAGGTAGTACGCGTGCTCCCAGACGTCGAGCATGAGCACCGGCACGAGACCGTGCACGCCCTGGTTCTGATGATTCATCGACGCGAGCACCATGAGGTGTCCGGCCACCGGGTGCCAGCCGAGCACGCCCCAGCCGTTGCCCTCGACGGTCGCCGCGGCCTGCGAGAAGTGCGCGCGGAACTTGTCGAAGCCGCCGAAGTCCTTGTCGATCTGCTTCGCGAGATCGCCGGTCGGCGTGCCGCCACCCTTCGGGCCCATGTTCTCCCAGAAGATGACGTGATTGAAATGGCCGGAACCGTGGAACGCGAGCGCGCGCTGAACGGCCTGGACCGCCGCGAAGTCGTTGCTGTCGCGCATGGCGGCGAGCTTCTGCTCGGCGGCGTTCAGCCCGTCGACGTAGCCCTTGTGGTGGATGTCGTGGTGGAGCCGCATCGTCTGCTCGTCGATGTGCGGCTCGAGCGCCTTGTAGTCGTAGGGAAGCGGCGGAAGTACGTGCGGCATGGAAGCCCTCCCGGTCGGATTTGTTGTCCCGAAAGTCGTCTTTCGGGCTCGCGACTCGATGCGCGAAGCAAGGTAGGCCGGTGGAGCGACGGTGGTCAAGGGGCGCTCAGGAGACTCTCCAGGGAGCGTACGTCGTCGCTGTCGGGGGCGAGCCTCCGCAGCGCTTCGAGTTGCCCGCGCGCCTCGTCCGGCCGTCCGGCGAGCGCCAGCAGGTGGCCGAGTCGTGCGTGGGCGGGGGCCGGGTTCTCCAGGAACGAGATCGCGGCGAGGTACTCGGTCACGGCGCCGTCGTAGTCGCCTTCGGCCTCGAGAACCGTGCCGAAGTTGTAGTGCGCTCCGCCGGAGGTCGGGTCGCGTGACAGCGCGGTGAGCAGGTCGTCGCGTGCGCCGGCCGGATCGTCGCGCTGCAACGCCACGAGCGCGCGCTGGTAGACGGGCTCGAACGCGTCCGGTTCGAGCTGGGCCGCGAGATCCAGGAAACGTCGCGCGGCGATGGATTCGTTGACCTGTCGGAACGCGATGCCCGTGTCGAGGATCCACTGCGCGAACGCGCGACTCGTGTCCCGGCAGGCGCTCGTCTCGGCGCCGTGCAGGATGGAATTCAGCGGGGCGAGACGATCGCGGTCCAGATCCGTGAACCCTTCCGGGCGCGCCACCGCGACGAGCTCCGGCGAGCGCGCGAGTCCCCGCTCGAAACGCTCCACGACGTTCCAGGTTTCGGTGAAGTAGCGATGGAACTCGGCGCGAGCTCTCTCTTCCGGAGTCGGCGAGCGATCCTCGGGGAGAGGCGGCGGCGTCTCGAGGATCATCCACGGGAAGAACTGCGCGACGTTCGGGTCGTAGAACAACGTCGCCTCGAAGCCGTCGGTGGCGGGCGCCGGCAGCGGACGCGGCTGGAACACCTTGCCGCTCCCGACGTACTCGTCGCGACGTTCCGCGGTGAGCGCCCCCTCGCGCACGAGCTCATCCGCCTCGCGCGCGCCGGCGACGGTTCCCACCGCGAGCGGCTCGCCCTCCACGAGCACCACTTCGTACGCGCCGACGTGACGACGCATCCAGTCCGCCGCGGCCTCGCGCGGGCCGGGGACCAGGCCGCTCGCGATCAGGTGGCCGGTTCCGAACGTGGCGATCACGAGTGCCACGCCGGCCACGGCGCGTCCGAGCAGACCGGTGGCGGCGCCGATGCCGGCGAGGAGGAAGACGAACGGCAGCGTGCCCGCGAGCACGGGCGCGCTCGTGGTGTGGCGGACGACCGGGATCAGGAACGTCGCGCCGGCGGCGAGCAGGATCGCGGACGTCGTGGCGCGACGCGAGCGGAGCAGGGACAGCTTCCCCGCGATCGCGAGCACGACGACCAGCGGCCCGGCCGCCCGCGCGATCGTGACGAGCGCATCGAGCAACGGGGACTTCGCGTCGCCCGCGAGCGACGGTCCGGGAAAGTGCGGGAAGCCGCGCAGGACTCCGGGCGCGGCGAGGGCCAGGACGAGCCCCCCCGACAGCAGGATCCAGGGCAGACGTCGGGCCGCGTTGCGCCGCTCCGCGACGAGCTCGCCGGCGAGCAGCCCGAGGCCCGCCGGGCCGGCCGCGGCCGCGGCGAGCCCCGTGCCGGCGCCGACCTCGAGCGGGGAGAAGCGCCGTTCCGCGGACAGGCCCAACGCGGCCAGGCTCCCGCCGAGGAGGAGCAACGTCGCGGGGGTGAGTGTGACCGAGCTCTCCACCGCGAACGGCGCCACGGCCAGGAGCGCCCCCGCCGTCCAGCCGGCCCAGCGGCCGGCGAGCCAGCCGCCGGCGCGTGCCAGGATCGGCACGGCGAGCGATCCGGCCCCGACGAGCACCGCCCGGGCGGCCGCGGCGATCGGGTCCGGGGTCTGGAAGAGCGCGCGCACGCGCTCGGCCGCCGCGTCCACGGGGAGCAGGGCCCGAACCGTGGCGAGCAGGGTCACGATCGCGTCGGAGGCGGCCGGATCCCGCGGAACCCCGGAGGGGGCGACGCCGGCGAACCAGTCCGCCGCCGGACCGATCGGTTCGCTGCCGCGGGCCGCGAGGGCCAGCGCGCGGACGGCGAGCGCCGCGAGGAACAGGAACGCCGCGTCTCGGCCGGAGACTCGACTGTCCGGGGCGGGGTCGTACATCAGGCGTAGGCCTCGGCTGAACTCGGGCGTCGGCCCCGGGTTCCTTCCCGGGGCACGGGTCCGGGATTCTATCCGCCCGGGGGGCGCCGGCCAACCCGAACCGCCTTGCTCGCCCGTCGGTTCGGCCCTAACGTGGACGGGCCGACGACCGCGATTTCCGAACAGGCGTCAGGGGTCGGCGGACCCCGAGGTGTTTCTTGTCCGAAGTGATCCTCCGCTTCCTTCGCGAGCTCGTCGCCGTCTTCCTGGACGCCGCGCCCTACATCCTGCTCGGGTTCTCCGTGGCGGCGGTGATCCAGGTGCTGCTGCCGGTGGGGCTCGTCCGGCGGCTGTTCGGCAAGGGGCGGGTGCGGCCGATCCTGGTCGCCTCGGCGCTCGGCATTCCGCTCCCCCTGTGCTCCTGCTCGGTGCTCCCGACCGCGCTCGCGCTCCGCAAGCGGGGCGCAAGCAAGGGGGCGACGGTGTCGTTCCTGGTCTCCACGCCGGAGACGGGGATCGACTCGATCGCGCTCACCTGGGGGCTCCTCGATCCGTTGATGGCGATCTTCCGCCCGCTCGCGGCGATCATCACGGCGATCACCGCGGGCTTCGCGACCGAGGCGCTCGGCGGAACGGACGAAGAGGAAGCGTCGCGGGCCCCCGAAGACTCCGCACCGGTCGACGTTGCGTGTGCGTGCGGGCCCGAGGACACCGAGCCGACGCGAGCAGCCCACGACCACGGGGACTCGAGCCACGCCGGGCACTCCCACGACGTTCTCGAGCGCGAGGAGCGTGCGGCGGCGGATCTCGCCGGTCGTCCGTTCCGGGAGCGACTCCGGCACGGCTTCCGGTCCGCGTTCGTGGAACTGTTCGACGAGACGTCGCACTGGATGCTCGCCGGCCTCGTGATCTCCGCCGTGATCGCGGTGCTGCTGCCGGCGAACGTGGTGACGCGTTACCTCTCCTCCGGTCCGGTCCCGATCTTCCTGATGCTGGTGATCGGCATCCCGCTCTACATCTGCGCGTCGGCGTCCACGCCGATCGCCGCGGCACTCGTGATCAAGGGACTGTCGCCGGGGGCGGCGCTCGTGTTCCTGCTCGCGGGGCCGGCCACGAACATCGGTTCGCTCGCGATCCTCTCGCGTTTCCTCGGGAGGCGCGTGATGGTGATCTACCTCGCGACGATCGCGATCGTGTCCGTGGCGCTCGGCTTCCTGCTGGATGCCGTCTACACCGCCGCGAAGATCGATCCGAGCGCCGTGGCCGGCCAGGTGCGGATGCTCCCGAACTGGGTGTCCTGGCCCTCGGCGATCGTGTTCGCGATCCTGCTCCTGATCTCGTTCCGGCGGTCGTCGCCGCCGCCCGAGTTCCGCTCGATCGCGCGCACGCTCGGCCGCTGGACCGGATTCCGAATCGGCAAGCGCGGCCTCGCGCGACTCGGTCTCGCACTTCTCGCGCTCTGGGTCGCGAGCCGATTCGTGGTGACGGTGCCGCCGGGATCGCGGGCACTCGTGACGCGCTTCGGCGCGCCGGCGGGCGAGCCCAAGGGACCGGGCCTGCATCTTCGCTGGCCGGCGCCGTTCGGGGAGGCCCAGGTCATCTCGGCCGACGGCGTGCGCCGGCTGGAGATCGGCTTCCGGTCCGGCACCGCCGACGCCGCCGGCGCGCCGAGCGGCGTGGAGGACCTGCGCACGCTGGAAGAGGAGTCGCTGTTCCTGACCGGCGACGAGAACCTCGTGAGCACGCAGTGCGCGGTGCAGTACCGGGTGCCGGATCCGGCACGGTTCCGCTGGGCGTTCTCGGATCCGGACGGCGTGCTGCGTCTCGAGACGATCGCGGCGCTGCTCGACGTCCTCGGGCAGTACGCGATCGACGAGGTCTACACGACGGACCGGCGCGTCGTGGAGGACGTCGTGGTGAAGGACCTGCGTCGACGCGTCGAGACCCTCGGCCTCGGTGTCGAGATCGTGGGGTTCCAGATGCGCGACGTTCACGCGCCGCCGGAGGTGCACGCCGCGTTCCGTGACGTCGCGAGCGCGCAGGAGGACAAGCAGACCGCGATCAACGTCGCGTGGCGGTATCGCGACGAGACGATCAACCTGGCGCGCGGCGAGGCGGCGCGACAGGGCGAGGTGGCGCGTTCCGACTCGACGTCGCGCGTGCTCGGGGCGGCCGGCGATTCGGAGGCACTGGTCCAGAAGGCGAGCGCGTATCGCGCCCACCCGGAAGGAACGTTCCGGCGTCTCTACCTGGAAACGGTCGAGGAAGTGCTCTCCCGCGGCCGCAAGATCATCCGTCCGGGCTGGCAGGGCTCGGGCGACATCGACCTGTGGATCTCGACGGGGAAGGGAACCCCGTCGCCGGCCGCCGACGTCGTGCGCGGCGGCGAGGTCCGCAAGTCGCAGCGCACCGAGGAGTGATATGAAACGCGTCAGATGGATCCTCGCCGCCGCCCTGGTGATCGTCGCCGCGATCTGGCTCTCGTTCTTCCAGGTCGACGTGACGGAGTTCGCGGTCGTTACCCAGTTCGGTCGCCCCGTGTCGGTGCACACGGATCCGGGACTCAAGGCGCGCCTGCCGCTCGTCCAGCAGGTGCGACGCTTCGATGCGCGCCTGCAGGTCCTGGAACCCGCGCAGGCGGAGTTCCTCACGAGTGACAAGAAGAACGTCGTCGTGAACTGGTTCGTGGTGTGGAAGATCGAGGATCCGCTGCGCTATTTCCGCGCGCTGCCGTCCGTGGCGGCCGCCAAGAGCCAGCTCACCGACGTCATCGCCTCGGAGCTCGGTTCCGCGCTCGCGGCCACCGAGTTCAATCACCTGATCAGCACCGAGGGTGAGAACCGCAAGCTCGGGGAGATGGTCCAGGGGATCCAGGATCACGTGCAGGAGATCGCGCACCGCGAGTACGGCATCGCGGTGCAGGAGTTCGACGTCCGTCGGCTGTCGTTCCCGGACCAGAACCGCCGCAGCGTGTTCGAGCGCATGCGGGCGGAGCGTGAGCGCATCGCGCGCCGCTACCGTTCCGAGGGCGAGGAGGAGGCGCGCAAGATTCGCGCGCAGGCGGATCGGGAGGAGTCGCGCATCCTGGCCGAGGCCGAGGAACAGGCGAAGATGGTCCGTGGCCAGGGCGAGGCGGAGGCCACCCGGATCTACGGCGAGGCGATCGCGAAGGATCCGGAGTTCTACGAGTTCGTCCGCACGCTGGAAGCGTACCGGACGTTCCTCGACGACAAGACCACGCTGGTGCTGCCCTCGGATTCGGAGCTGATGCGGCTGCTCACCGACGGGCTCGAGGCGAAGCGCCGCGGCGGAACGCGACCGTGAAAAGTCGAGTGCTCCGCTGGTGGCCGATCCTCCTGGTCGTCGCGTGGCTCGCGACGGGCGTCTACACCGTGGGCTCGGAGGAGCTCGCGGTGGTGAAGCGATTCGGCCGGGTCATGGATCCCGCGGTGCCGTCCGGCATCCACTGGCGGATGCCGTGGCCGATCGAGTCGCACGAGAAGTTCCAGACGACGACCGTCTACAAGATGGGCGTGGGAATGATCACGCGGGACTACCTGCGCGGCATCCCCTCGCCGGAGGAGCTCTCGCTCTGGCTCACGGGCGACACGAACATCCTGTCGGTGAAGATGATGATCCAGTACACGGTGGTGGACCTTCCGAGCTACCTGTACCGGATGGAGAGCTCGCAGTTCCTCATGGCGCGGATCGCGGAAGCCGCGCTCACGGAGACGCTCGGCGCGATGGCCGTGGACGATGCCCTCACGATCGAGCGTCCGCGCATCGCCGAGGAGGTCCGGAGCCGCACCCAGGACCGCCTGGACGAGCTGCAGCTCGGCATCGCGGTGAACACCGTCAACCTGCTGTCCGTGGACCCGCCGAGTCAGGTGATCGACGTCTTCCGCGACGTCCAGAATGCGGCGGCCGATCGCGAGCGGATCATGAACGAGGCGAACGGCTACGCGAATTCCGTCATCCCGCGCGCGCGGGGTGAGGCGACCTGGGTCACGGAGCGTGCGGAGTCGGACCGCAACGCCCGGATCGCACAGGCGCGAGGCGACGCCTCGAAGTTCCTGGCGTTGCTCACGGAGTACGAGAAGATCCCCGACGCCACCCGGCGCCGGCTCTATCTCGAGACCATGGAAGAGGTGCTGCCCAAGGTGAAGCGTTACGTCGTGGATCTGGAGAAGGGCGATCGGTTCGACCTGAGGATCCTGGATCTGGAGAACGGCGAATGACCGCCGGCACCGAACGGCTCGTGTGGGCCGCGCTGGCGGTGGTCGGCCTGACGCTCGCCGGGGGACTGCTCCCGCTCGTCCGGGAGTGGAGTCAGTCCACGATCCGTCTGCTGCTCGCATTCGGGACCGGGGTGCTCCTCGGCGCGGCGTTCCTGCACATGATGCCGGAAGCGATGCACGGTCTCGGCGACAGCGTCGGACTGTGGGTCCTCGCGGGTTTCCTCGTGATCTACGTGCTGGAGCGGTTCGTGATGCTCCACCCGTGCGAGGAGGAGCACTGCGCGTTCCACCACATGGGACTCGCGGCGTTCCTCGGCATCACGCTTCACTCGCTGATCGACGGCTTCGCCCTCGGCGCCGGCCTCGTGATCCCGCACCTCTCGATCGCGGTCACGGCGGCGATCGTGCTGCACAAGTTGCCCGCGTCGGTCTCCCTCTCCGGGATCCTGCTCCACTGTCGCTATCCGCGCGGGCGCATCGTGCTGATGATCGCGCTCTTCGCGCTGTCCACACCGATCGGCGCCGTGATCTCGTATTTCGTCCTGCGGGATCTTTCGGGGGAGGCGTTGCCGATGGCGATCGCGTTCTCTTCCGGGACGTTCCTCGCGATCGCAACCGCGGACCTGCTGCCGCAGATCCACTCGGAACCGAAGGGACGATACTGGAACCTCGCCGCTCTGTTCCTCGGGCTGCTCGTGATGTCCTGGGCGGGCGAGGTGGCTCACCAGCACGCCCATCCCGAGCCCGGACTCGGGGAGCCTCCCGCCTCGCACGACGGACACGTGCACTAGACGCAGCTTGCGTTCGTCCGAATTCGAACGCTCTGCAGTTCGAAAGTGAACGGCGTCTTCCGCGACAGAAAAGTGACGCACGCGATGCACGTGTCGCGCGAAATGCGTGGATCCGTCGTGCTACGATGATCTCAGGTCGTCCCGACTTCCGGAGGTCTTCATGAAGCTCTTGCCCCTCTTCGTCCTACTGTTCGTGGTGCCCGCGTCCGCCGGTTCCGTGGGCTGGGCCCCCGAGTCTCCGCGCTGTCGATTGCTCGGCGACGAAGCGCTGCTCGACGCCCGCGATCCGCTCGCCAATCTCCGTTCGCGCCAGGAAGCCGGCAACGCGCTGCGCGGCGTGTTCGACGGCTGTCCGCACGACTTCGACGTGCTGCACTACGATCTCAACTTCTCGAGCCTGAACATCGACACGCAGACGATCGCCGGCAACACGGTGGTGACGTTCGAGTCCACGATCGACGGTCTCGCCTCGATCGATCTCGACCTGATGAGTCCGCTCGTGGTCGCGTCGGTGAGCGGGCCGGGGGGAGTGCCGCTCGCGTTCACGCACGCGTCGGACGTCCTGTCGATCACGCTCGCGACGCCGATCGATACCGGGATGACGAGCACGGTGGACGTCGCCTACTCGGGCACCCCGTGGAACGAAGGCGGCGGAGGCTTCGGAGGTTTCTGGTTCGGGTTTCCGCGGACGGCGTACTCGATGGGCGTCGGACTGGACGCGGATCCGCCGTCGATGGGCCGGACCTGGTTCCCGTGCTACGACCGCCCGTGCGACAAGGCGACGGTCTCGCTCGTCGCGACCGCCCCGCTGTCCGATTTCGTGGTGAGCAACGGTCTGCTTGCGAGCGTCGACACGACGGGCACGGAGCACACGTTCCAGTGGGATCACGCGTTCCCGATCTCGACCTATCTGATCGCGGTCGCCCAGGCGTCGTACCGGCAACTCTCGACCTCGGTGGTCACCGACCCGCGCATCAGCGTGTGGTTCCACCCGGGCTACCGGACGAAGGCCGAAGTCAGCTTTCAGAACGTGGACCTCATGATGGAGGCGTTCGAGGCGCGCTACGGGACCTACCCGTTCGACAAGTTCGCGTACATGACGACGAACAAGGGCGACATGGAGCACCAGACGTGCGTGAGCCACGCGCTGAGTCTCGTCGACGGCACGAACAACTACGACGACATCCTGTCGCACGAGATGGCGCATCAGTGGTTCGGCGACTGCGTCACGTACGGCGACTGGCGCGACGTGTGGCTCTCCGAAGGTTTCGCCACCTACAGCGAGGCGGTGTATCGCGAGTATGCGCTCGGCTCGGCCGCGTACCACTCCTACATGACGCTGCTCATGAACCAGGTCCTGAACTCCGGCCAGACCGACGGCGTGTACGATCCCACCCAGAAGTGGGGGGTGGTCGCGTACGAGAAGGGCGGTTCGGTGCTGCACATGCTTCGCGGCGCGCTGGACAACGATGCGCTGTTCTGGCAGGTCCTCGCGGACTACCGGCAGAACCATCTCTACGGCAACGCGGTCACGACCGACTTCCTGGACGGTGTCGACGCGACGGTGGGTCAGGACATGGGCTGGTTCCTCGATCCCTGGGTCTACGGGGATGGCAGCCCGGTCTACGACTACTCGTGGGGCTCCGTGGATCTCGGGGGCGGCCAGTGGCGGGTCGACGTCGCGATCTCGCAGGTGCAGACCACGGGGACTCTGTTCGATGTTCCGCTCGACTTCCGCGTTCAGACGGTCGGAGGCGATTTCGATTTCAACGAACGCGTCGCCGCGGCGTCCGAGAGCTTCTCGTTCGTCGTGACGGCGGCGCCGACCGGACTCGAGATCGATCCCGACGACTGGGTTCTGGACGTCCATCAGCTCGGCACGACGTCGGCCGACTTCGGCCCGGACGTCGCGGCCGCGCAGTCGCTGGCCCTGTTGCCGCCGCGCCCGAACCCGGCGTCGTCACGCGCGGAGATCCGCTTCTACGTGCCGAGCGCCGGACCCGTGGCGGTCGAGCTGTTCGACGTGGCCGGGCGCCGGATCCGTACGCTCGTGGATGGCGTGGAACAGGCCGGTCCCAAGACCACGTGGTGGGATCGTCGCGACGCGGCCGGGGCGCGGGTGGCATCCGGCGTCTACTGGGTCCGGCTGCGGGCCGGGCACGAGACACGGTCCGAGCGGGTGGTGTTCGTGGACTGATCCGCGGCGAGCGGGAAAAACTGTCGCTCCGCTAGGTCTTGTCCTATCCTTCGCCCACGCCGGAGCGCCGAGATCGGCGCTCCGGACCGGGGCGGAGGGGACGACGATGATTCCACGGGAGACCCGGTTTCTCCGGGTGGTGCGGCGGTTCACTTCGGCCGCGATGGCGCTCGCGACACTCGCTCTGGTGGGGGGTGTCCAGGCCGGGGACGATGCGGCCTCCCCTCGCACGTCGCCCGCCGCTCCGACCACGCTCGAGGAAGGATCACCCGCCGGCCCCGTGATTCGGGGCGATCTGCTTGCGGCGGACTTCGACGACTCGACGTTCCCGCCCGCGGGCTGGACGTACGCGCCCTCGGCGCCGGCTCCGCACCGCTGGGCGCGCACGACCGAGAGCTGGAACGTCTACTCGGGGGACGGCGCCGCCGTCATCCGCTGGACCGACACCGCCTCGCCGGACGAGTGGTTGCTCACCCCGCCGCTCGATCTCACGGGCGCTCCCTCCGGGACGACGCTTTCGTTCTGGTACCGGACCGACCCGTTCTGGTTCACCCAGGGATCCAACGCGTTCGCCGCGAACGTCTCCACGAACGGCGGCGGCACCTGGGCGGCGTTGTTCTCCATCCACGACGTCGCGGAGACGGGCTGGGCCTGGCGCAACGTGGTGGTCGATCTCGCCGGCTACCTCGACCAGTCGGCCGTGATTCTTCGCTTCCGCTACTGGGGCAACTCGGCCGCCGACGTCGCGCTCGACGAGATCCGGGTGGGCACGCCGGACGTGGCGGCGCCCGCGAACGACGACTGCGCCGGCGCGCTCGCCGGTGGATTCCGGTTCGGGCCCGCCGTCGCCACGGTCGTGGTGAACGGCGACACGCGCTTCGCCACGCACGACTACTCGCTCGGCGCGAGCGATTGCACCGGTGCGGTCCAGACCGGTCGCGACGTCGTGTGGATGGTGGAGGTGCCGGCGGCCCACCGATTCTCGGCCGTGCTCGATCCCTCCGGGGACTGGCTCGGCACGCTGTTCCTGATCGAGGACTGCGCGAACGCCGCGGCGACGTGTGTGGCCGGGGACCGCGGCTTCTCCGGAACGGCCCGGGTGGAGATCGCGAACGAGACGGCTGCCACTCGCGAGTACCGCCTCGTCGTGACGGGCGATGGATCCGACGCCGGCGAGTTCGCACTCACGGCGACGATCGAGCCCGGGGTGGGGGTGGAGGCGCTCGGGTTCGGCGTCCTGAAGTCCATGCACCGCGGGGCGCCGCGATGAGTCGCGGCGCGCGGACTCTCGCTCGGGTCTTCGCGACGTGGCTGGTCGCGACGTCACCGGCCGCGGCCACCATGCGCGGCGGTGCACCCACGCTGCGCGTCGACCCGGATCCGGTGACGTTCCCGCCCGTGGCGCCGGAGTCGCTCAGCTCCGTGACCGCGTGGCTCCACAACGACGGCGGCGATGTGCTGTACCTCGGCCTGCTCGCGGTCTCCGATCCGGAGTTCACGATCGGCGGACCGTCCGGCGCGCCGCCGCCCGGGACGCCCATCGACGGCGGCGACTCGCTCGCGGTGGACCTGTTCCACCGACCCGCGTCGCTCGTCCCGCAGACGGGAACGCTCACGATCGAGACGAACGACCCGGTGACTCCGCTGCGGACCGTGGCGCTGATGGGTTCCGTGCTGGAACCGCCGATCGCGTCCGTCTCGCCGGACTCGGTGGCCGCGACGCTCGCGATCGGCGATTCGGCGACCGTCGATCTCACGATCCGCAACGCCGGTCAGGGGCCGCTCGACTGGGCGGTGCGGATCCTGCCGCTGGTGTCCGGACGGGGCGGTGGGACTCTCGCCGGCGCGCAGATCCTGTGGGACAGCCCCGGATTGGCCACGAGCTGGTCCACGCTCCGCGACGACGTCCAGGCGCGGGGCGGGGTCTTCATCGAGAACCCTCCCTCCACGCCGATCACGCCGGCGTTGCTCGCGACCGTGCAGGCGTACGTCGCCACGGATCTGGCCGGGACCTGGACCCAGGGCGAGCGCGCGGCGCTGGTCGACTGGGTGCGGGCCGGCGGCGGGATGCTCCTCCTCGGTGACGCATCGGCCGCGCTCGCTCCGTTCAACGACCTGCTGACCGACCTCGGCGCGCCGATCCGCTGGACGCCGTTCTCGGCGAACGCGGACCAGGTGGTGACGTCCGGTGGGATCTCCGCGCACCCGACGACCCAGGGAATCACGCGCCTGCATCTCGGATTCGGAATCCGGGAGCTCGCGAACGTCGACCCGCCGGCGGTGGAGCTCGTGCACGATTCGGGCAACGCATCCGTGGCCGCCGCGCAGACGATCGGCGTCGGGCGGCTGGTCACGCTCTCGGACGAGTTCTTCGACGACGCCGGCATCGTGGAAGCCGATCTGGTCTCCGCGGACAACCGCGAGTTCGGGAACCGGGTGATCGACTGGATCGCGGGGCCGCGCTGGCTCTCCGCGTCGCCGGCCTCCGGGCAGGTCGCGAGCGCCGACTCGGCGACGGTCGCGCTGACGTTCGCTCCGGCGGACCTCCCGGCCGGCGTCTACGACGCAATCGTGCGAGTCGCCACGAACGATCCGGTGACCCCGGCCCTCGACGTCCCCGCCCACCTGACGCTCACGGGCTTCCCCTCGATCGGGGTCTCGCCGACGAGCCTGCAGTTCGGGCCGGTGCCCGTGCTCGCGACGGTCCAGCGTGATCTCATCGTGACCGCGACCGGGAGCGACACGCTCGCGGTGACCGACATCACGTCGAGCTCGGCAACGTTCACCGCGTTCCCCACCGCGTTCGTCCTGGCGCCGGACGAGACGAAGGTCGTGACGGTCGTGTTCACGCCCCCCGCACTCGGCTCGTTCGACGAAACGCTCACGATCGAGTCGAACGCGGAGTCGGACAGCAGCCTCGACGTCCCCGTCGGCGGGGTCGGTGTGGTGGACTGCGACGCCCCCTGTCCTTCGCCGGGTCTGCATCCGGCAAGTATCGAAGGGGGAGTGGGTTACGCGTTCTGGCTCGACCTTTCTCTCGACAACGTGCCGGTCGACGTCGAGTCGTTCGGCTTCGAGCTGACCTGGGATCCGAGGCACCTCGCGTTCCGGGACTCCACGCTCTCCGACGGTCTCGCGGCCGGCTTCGTCGTCGATGCGACGGCGAACGAACCGGGGCGCCTCACGTGCGGCGGTTTCTCCACGAACGCGATCCCGGCCGGGTCCTCGGGGTCGCTCGTGCGCCTTCGTTTCGAGGCGATCTGCGACACCTGTGCGGTGGGGCAGGAATCCGAGATCCGGGTCCTCGATCCGATCGAGGATCTGGCCGGGGTCACCGCCTGCTGCGGCAAGTTCACGCAGGCCGACTGCGCGAGCGGCGACGGTGACGTGAACGGCGATGGCATTCTCTCCGCGACGGATGCGCTCTGTGCGTTGAAGATCTACTTGAACTCCGGGACGGTTCCGCCGGACAGCGCCTGCGACGCGAATGGGGAGTGCGAGGTCGCTGCCGCCGACGTGAACTGCAGCAGTTCCGTGACGCCCGGCGATGCGCTCGCGATCCACGAGCGCGTCCTCTGCGTGGCGGAGCCGGTGCCGCTGCCGTGCTTTGCGTCCCTGGACCCGAGCCCTTGCGACGAGCCGGGGCCGGCGCGCGCCCGCCCCACGCTGCGCCTGCACGCGAATCGCGCCGACGACGTCCTGGTCCTCGAGGTCGAGGCGATCACGGACGTGGCGGCGTTCGGCCTCGACCTGGAAGGGACGGGTCTTTCGCTCGTCTCCTGGGAGCCGGGAGTCGGGGCCGCGGCGTGGCCGGCCGTGCAGGCCGCCGGGCAACCGGGTCGGGTTCGGGTGGGCGGCTTCGGCGCGCCGACTCTCGGGACGCTCGGCACGCTCACGCTCCGCGGAACAGGCCCTCTGCGCGCGTCGCCGGCCGACGACGTGGCCCTGGTGGTCGATGGGAGGCTCGAGTTGCCGGGCTTCCCGCCCGCGGGGCTCACCCGGGTCGGTCCGTCTCCCGCGGTCGGCACCCTCGCGATCGCGTGGTCGGCGGCCCGACGCGGCGTCGGCGAGCTCTCGATCCACGACGTCACCGGGCGACGCGTGCGTCGCCTCGTCTCCGGTCCGGTGGACGTCGGCCCCGGGGAGGCGCGCTGGGACGGCCGCGACGATGCGGGGAACCCCGTCGCGGCGGGACTCTACTTCGTCGTTCTCCGGCTCGACGGCTCCGTGTACACGCGGAAGGCCGCCTGGCTCCGGTGAACGGCTCGCGCGTTCCTCCCGCCCTCGCGCACGCCGCCTACTTCGGGATGCTCGCGGCACTGTTCTTCGTGGGCGGTCACCCGGTCGGCCGGGTCTTCGGCTTCGACGCGTGGGCGGGTCTCTCGATCGGCGGTCGCGTGGTCCTCGCGATCGCCGGCCTCGTCGCCTGGGCGCTCGCGGTCTCGGGGCTTCCCGACCGGCTCGCTGCGTCCATGGGTCGCGCGCCGCGGGACCTCGTACTGGTCATCGCGTTCGTGGCCGCGACGGCGTTCGCATCCGTGAAGTTCCCCACGCTCGGGGACGGCTTTCAGAGTCTCGCGCTGCTCGGCGCGGATCCGCCGGTCGTGAAGGGCACGGCCCCGCTGCCGGCCGCATTGCTTCCGGCGCTCGCGGGACCCGGCGGTCCCGCGCTGGCCTACCGGGTTCTCGCGGTCGCCTCGGGGGCCGCCGCCGCGTTCGCCGTGGTGCTCGGCGCGCGACGCCTCGTGGCGGAGCCGGCCCCCCGGCTCGCGTTCGCAGCCGCGCTTCTTCTCTCCGGCGCGTCCCTCGTCTTCTTCGGTTACGTGGAGAACTACGGACCTCTCGTCGCCGCGGTGATGGGCTTCACCGTGCTCGGTGCCGCGGCGGCGCGCCTTCCCGCGGGAGCGGACCGGGGATTGTGCTTGGCGGCGTCCGGCGCGGGACTGCTCGCGATCGCCTCGCACGCGTTCGGGATCGCGGTGCTTCCCGCGCTGGCCTGGCTCTGGCTCCGGCGTACGCGCGGGCTCGTCCCGGCGGCCGGGGCGTTCGTTCTGCTGCTCGGTGCCGGTGCCTGGTTCGTGCTTGGCGATCTGCGCTGGCGACTGCTCTTCGTGCCGTGGACGGCGGGTCGGTTCACGCTCGAGGGCTACACGTTGCTGTCGCCTGCGCACGTCTTCGACCTCGCGAACCTGCTGCTCCTGCTCGTTCCGTTCCTCCTCTTGTTCGGGGGGGAGGGAAGGGAGGAACGTCCGGCGGGCGAAGGCCGAGACCCGGCCCTCGCGTTCCTCGGCGTCCTCGCCGCGTCGACGTTCGGGGTCGCTGCGCTCGTGGATCCCAAGCTCGGAATGGCGCGCGATCAGGACCTCTTGTCGTTCGTCGGACCGCCGGTGGCCGCGCTCGTGCTCATCCGCCGGGTCGGACCCGCCCCGACTTCGCGAGTCGGGCCGTTCGTCTGGCTGGCGGTGGCGCTCTCGGCACTCACGCTCTTCCCGCGCGTCGCGACGCTCCGGAATGAAGAGCGGGCGTATTCGCAGCTCGCCCGGTACCTCGATCTCGACCGGGTGCGCGGCCGCAACGGACGCAAGCTGCTGGTCGAGCGCTGGGAGCGGGCGGGCCGGACCGATCTCGCGGACGAGGAGGCGTTGCGCTGGTCGCAGGACTACCCGGAGCGGAATCTCGTACTCAACGGTCGCGAGCTCGACGCGCGCGGAGAGACCGACGCCGCGACCGAGGCGTACCTCGAGGCGATCCGGAGGAACCCCCAGTACTTCGATCCGTACAACAACCTCGCCACGATCCGGATCGAGCAGCACCGACCGGAAGAAGCGTACGAGCTCCTCGAGGTCGCGCGTGCGCTGGCGCCGGACGAGATCTCGGTGCTCACGAACCTCGGCGTGGCGTGCGTGCAGACGAAGCGGTTCGACGAAGCCGAGCGGGCATTCACCCGGGTCCGGGATCTCCGCCCGGATCGGTGGGAGTCGGCCCGCAACCTCGCCCGCCTCGCCGAGGCCCGGGGCGACCGGGCGGCCTACCGGGAATGGCTGCGCCGAGCGGCCGACGCGGCGGACGCCCCGGTGAATCTCCTGCTCGAGTACGCCGCGCTCCTGCACCAGTCCGGCGCGGCCGACCTGGCTCGGCCGTACGCCGAACGGGCGTACCGCCTCGGGGTGGACGAGGGCACGGCCGAAGCGCTCCGGGTGGCGTTCCCCGGAATCGAGCGGTAGACTTCGTCGCGCACGATCCGCGAACCATCCAGGAAGCCCGGGAGATCCCGCTTGTCGCTCATCCGCCGCCGCACCCGCACCGTCCGGGTCGGGAACGTACCGATCGGGTCGGAGCATCCGATCGTGGTGCAGTCCATGACGAACACGGATACGGCGGACGCCGGGGCCACGGCGGACCAGGTGCAGGCCCTCGCGGAGGCCGGTTCGGAGGTCGTGCGGATCACCGTGAACACCCGGGAGGCGGCGGCGCGGGTTCCCGAGATCGCGCGGCGGCTCGCCGACCGCGGAGTGCTCGTCCCCCTGGTCGGGGACTTCCACTTCAACGGGCACGTTCTGCTGCGGGACTTCCCCGAGACCGCGAGGACGCTCGCGAAGCTCCGGATCAATCCCGGGAACGTGGGGAAGGGCGACCGCCACGACGAGAACTTCGCGACCATGATCCGCGTGGCGGTCGAGCACGACAAGCCCGTGCGCATCGGCGTGAACTGGGGCTCGCTCGACGGGGAGCTGCTCACGTCGATGATGGACGAGAACGCGCACGCGTCGGAACCGAAGGACGCGCGCGACGTCACGCTGGAGGCGATGATCGAGAGCGCGATCCGTTCGGCCGAGCGCGCGATGGAGATCGGTCTCGCGGCCGAGAAGATCATCCTCTCGGTGAAGATGTCGCGGGTGCCGGACCTCGTCGACGTCTACGAGCGGCTCGCACATCGCACGGACCTGCCGTTCCACCTCGGCCTGACCGAGGCCGGGATGGGCACGAAGGGAGCCGTGAACACGGCGGCGGCGCTCGGAATCCTGCTGCAGCGCGGCATCGGCGACACGATCCGCGCGAGCCTCACGCCACGGCCCGGCGGCGATCGTACCGAGGAGGTGCGACTCTGCCAGCAGGTCCTGCAGGCGCTCGGGCTGCGCGCGTTCGCGCCGCAGGTGACCGCCTGTCCGGGCTGTGGCCGCACCACGAGCACGCTGTTCCAGAGCATGGCCGAGGAGATCCAGGAGTACCTTCTCGCGCGCATGCCGGAGTGGCGCGAGCGGTACCCCGGGGTCGAGGAGCTCAAGGTCGCGGTGATGGGCTGCATCGTGAACGGCCCGGGCGAATCCAAGCACGCGCACGTGGGCATCTCGCTGCCGGGCACGGGCGAATCGCCGAAGGCGCCGGTGTACGTCGACGGCGAGCGCTTCGGAACGCTGGAGGGGCCGACCATCGTCGCGGAGTTCACGAAGATCGTCGACGAGTACGTCGCCACCCGCTGGGGCGCGAACGTCTCGGTGAATCCCTAGCGCTGCGGTCCGTCGCCTCTAGGGCTTCTCGGGAAACAGCATGCCCTGCGGCGACGTGAGCGGCAGCTTCAACGCGGTCAGGATCTCCGCGACCCACCCGTTCGGATTCCCCGCCGCGAGCGGCCTCGCCTTCACGCCGAACGCCTCGATCAGCTCGTCGAGCGTGCGATCGATCTCGCGCTGGAAACCGAGGTCCGTGTCGCGCGTTCCGTCGAAGGCCGGCGTCTGCCACACGGGCACCTTGAACAGCGCCGTGTAGGTGGCGCACCACCGGGCGATCCAGGGCTCCAGGTCTTTCTGCCGACCCACCGCGTGCACGAGGTACGCGTAGTTGTCGAGGACGGAACGATCGCACACCACGACGTCGGCCAGGTTCGCCGCGGCGATCTCGCGGGCGCACTGCGCGTGCAGGATCCACGCCTGCGCGTCGAGCGTCGTCGTCTGGTTGATCGGGAGCGGGCACTCGCGCGCGACTTCCTTGACCACGTCCACCGCTCGGTCCAGGCGCTTCAGCCGGGCGGCGAGCTCGTAGCAGAGGGTGGTCTTGCCCACTCCGTGCGTGCCGATGAGTGCGATCTTCATGGGGCCTCCGAGCGGGGGATGTTAGACCGCGGGGCATTCCGCCGCCAGCATTCCGCGCCCGCGCCCGCGCCGCGCGCCGAGAGCCGCTCGCCTCGGCGACGCCGGCCGCGTTGACCGCGGACGCGAGCGGACCGACACTCCGGGATCTGGAGGGACCCCGTCACGCCACCGTATCTTCGCGGGAGCGCGACGTGGAACTCGAGCCATTCCTCGGGAGGGGAGGTCCGCCGCTGAGCTGGCTGCATCCGTTCCGGGACGCCCGCCGACGTCGCTTGAGCGCGCGGCCGTTTCCGCCGGAGTGGGACCGGATCCTCGCGCGGAACTTCCCACTCGACGCCGGCCTGCCGGCAGCCGACCGGGCCGAGCTGCGACGTCGTGTGCAGATCTTCCTCGCGGAGAAGCATTTCGAGGGCGCGGGAGGACTCGTCCTCACCGAGGAGATCCGGGTGACCATCGCGGCCCAGGCCTGTCTGCTCCTGCTGCATCGGGGAGAGGACTTCTACCCGCGGCTGGACTCGATCATCGTCTACCCGGCCGCCTACCGGGTGCGCACGAGCGAGCGCTCCGCCGACGGCGTGGTCCACGAGCACGACCAGGTCCGTCTCGGCGAAGCCTGGAACACGGGGGCGGTCGTGCTGTCCTGGGAGGACGTCCGCTACGGTGCTGCGGATCTGCACGACGGTCACAACGTGGTGCTGCACGAGTTCGCACATCAGCTCGACCTCGCGAACAACGCCGCCGACGGCGCGCCCGAGCTCCCACGGCGGAGCATGTACGTCGCCTGGGCGCGCGTGCTCGGACACGAGTACGAGCACCTGCGCCGCGAGATCGAGCGCGGACACCGCACGCTCATGGATGCCTACGGGGCCACGAACCCCGCGGAGTTCTTCGCGGTGGCGACCGAGACGTTCTTCGAGCGGCCACACGCCCTTCGCGAAAAACACCCGGAACTCTATGACCAGTTGAGTCGTTTCTACGCCCAGGATCCGGTGTCCTGGACTACCCCGAGCCGGGAGGATTCATGCAACTCGGAATGATCGGACTCGGTCGGATGGGCGCCAACATGGTGCGGCGCCTCCTGGCCGGCGGGCACGAGTGCGTCGTGTTCGACCGCTCCACGGACGCGGTCCGGGCGCTGGAGCAGGAGAACGCGAGTGGCGCGTCGTCTATCCCGGACCTGATCGACCGCCTGGAACGTCCGCGCGTCGTCTGGTTGATGGTCCCCGCGGGCGCGGTGGACGCCGTCATCGCGGACGTGAGGCCCCATCTCCAGCGCGGGGACATCCTCGTGGACGGCGGCAACTCGTACTACGTGGACGATCTCCGCCGCGCGCAGGAGCTCGCGGGCGATGGGCTCGAGTACGTGGACGTCGGCACGAGCGGCGGGATCTGGGGCGCGGATCGCGGCTACTGCATGATGATCGGCGGGCACGAGCGGGTGGTGACCCATCTGGATCCGGTCTTCGCGACGCTCGCGCCCGGCCGCGGCGACATCCCGCGGACCCCCGGCCGCGACGGTCGCGGGGGGACCGCCGAGCTCGGTTACCTGCACTGTGGGCCGAGCGGGGCGGGACACTACGTGAAGATGGTGCACAACGGCATCGAGTACGGCCTCATGGCCGCGTACGCGGAAGGGCTCGGCGTCCTCGCGGCCGCGAATGCGGGCGGGCGTCACGTGGCCGTGGACGCCGAGACGACGCCGCTCCGTCATCCCGAGCGCTACCGGTTCGACCTCGACCTCGCCGACGTCACCGAGGTCTGGCGGCGCGGGAGCGTGATCTCCTCGTGGTTGCTGGACCTCACGGCCACGGCGCTGGCCGAGGACTCCACGCTGTCGGCGTTCACGGGGCGCGTCTCCGATTCGGGCGAGGGTCGGTGGACCGTGAAGGCCGCCATCGACACGGGTGTGCCCGCTCATGTGCTTTCCGCGGCGCTGTACGAGCGATTCAGCTCGCGCGGCCAGGCGGATTTCGCGGACAAGGTCCTGTCCGCGATGCGCTTCCGCTTCGGCGGGCACTCCGACGCGCGCCCGGAGCAGCGGTCGTGAGCGGGGCGCGCGCGTCCGGCGCGTCGGCGAAGTCGCGCACGTCTCTTCCCGCGTGGACGGCACTCGCCGCGCATCAGCGAGAGATCGCGCCGCTGCACCTGCGCGATCTGTTCGCGCGCGATCCGGAACGCGGGGAGCGCTTCACCGCCGAGGCCGGCGGACTCTTCCTGGACTACTCGAAGAACCGCATCACCGCCGAGACGATCGACTTGCTGGTTCGTCTGGCCGAAGCCGTCGATCTCCGCGGTCGCATCGACGCGATGTTCGCGGGCGAGAAGATCAACACCACGGAGGGACGCTCGGTGTTGCACGTGGCGCTGCGGGCGCCGCGGGGGGCGTCGATCGTGGTGGACGGACACGACGTCGTGCCGGACGTCCACGCGGTACTCGACCGGATGGGCGAGTTCGCCGGGCGCATCCGGCGACGGGAGTGGACGGGCTACACGGGACGTCCGATCCGGAACGTCGTCAACGTGGGGATCGGCGGCTCCGATCTCGGGCCGGTGATGGCGTACCGCGCGCTTCGCCACTATGCCGATCGGGATCTGACGTTCCGTTTCATTTCGAACGTGGACGGGACGGACTTCGCGGAGTCCGTGCGCGATCTCGATCCGACCGAGACCCTGTTCGTCGTGGCGTCGAAGACGTTCGCGACCCAGGAGACGATGACGAACGCCCGCAGCGCGCGCGAGTGGCTGCTCGCGGCCTTCGGCGGCGACAAGGCGGCGATCGCCCGGCACTTCGTCGCCGTGTCCACGAACCGGAGCGAGGTCGAGGGCTTCGGAATCGATCCGGCGAACATGTTCGGGTTCTGGGACTGGGTGGGCGGCCGCTACTCCATGGATTCCGCGATCGGGCTGTCCACGATGGTCGCGATCGGTCCGGAGAACTTCCGCGCGATGCTCGACGGCTTCCACGCGATCGACGAGCACTACCGGACCGCGCCGTTCGAGCGGAACCTGCCCGCGCTCCTCGGCCTGCTCACGGTGTGGTACGTGAACTTCTTCGACGTGGAGACGATCGCCGTCCTGCCGTACGACCAGTACCTCGAGCGGTTCCCGGCCTACCTGCAGCAGCTCACGATGGAGAGCAACGGCAAGGGCGTCACCCTCTCCGGGCGGCCCGTGGAGTACGCCACCGGTCCGGTCTACTGGGGTGAGCCGGGCACGAACGGTCAGCACTCGTTCTACCAGCTCATCCACCAGGGAACCCGTCTCATCCCGTGCGACTTCCTCGCGTTCGCGAACTCCCTGAATCCGATCGGCCCGCACCACGAGCTGCTGCTCGCGAACGTGCTCGCGCAGGCCGAGGCGCTCGCGTTCGGGAAGACGGAGGCGGAGGTGCGCGCGGAAGGAACTCCGGAGGAACGCGTGCCGCATCGCGTGTTCGCGGGCAACCGCCCGTCGAACGTGCTGTTGCTCGATCGTCTCACGCCGCGCACGCTCGGCGAGCTCGTGGCGTTGTACGAGCACTCCGTGTTCACGCAGGGAATCGTCTGGGATGTGGACTCGTTCGACCAGTGGGGGGTGGAGCTCGGCAAGGTGCTGGCCCAGCGCATCGTGCTCGAGCTCGCGGGGGCGGAGGCGCCGCCGCCCGCCCACGACTCCTCGACGAACGCATTGATCCGGCGGGTTCGTCGGTTGCGACGGGAAGGGCAAGGTTCGTGAGCGATCCCCGGGGAGTCCACGGTCTCGCAGACGAGGCGCCGGAAGAACCCGACGAAGTCCCCGTCGCCCCACCCTGCGCCGTGGTGCTCTTCGGCGCGGCCGGCGACCTCACGAAGCGTCTGGTCGTCCCCGCCCTGTACAACCTGGTCGTGGCGAAGCGCCTGCCCGAGACGTTCCGCCTCGTGGGGGTGGACCTCGTCGAGCAGTCGACCGACGACTGGCGGGCGAAGCTCACGGAGACGATCGACGGATTCGTCGGCGCGAAGGGAAGCGAGTTCGATGCCGAGCGCATCGACGAGTCGGCTTGGAGCTGGCTCCGGGATCGCATGAGCTACGTGGCCGGCGATCTGAACGATCCCGCGTGCCACGAGCGCTTGAAGGCCCATCTCGAGGAGCTCGATCGCACCGCGGCCACCGGCGGGAACTACCTCTTCTATCTCGCCGTGGCGGACCGCTTCTTCGGGACGGCGGTCGACGGACTGGGCGCGGCCGGACTGACCCGCGAATCGGAGGGGCGCTGGCGTCGGGTCGTGATCGAGAAGCCGTTCGGTCACGATCTGGATTCGGCGCGCGAGCTGAACGCGCGGATCCTGCGAACCCTCGCCGAGCACCAGATCTACCGGATCGATCACTTCCTCGGGAAGGAGACCGTCCAGAACATCCTGATGCTCCGCTTCGCGAACGGTCTGTTCGAGCCGCTGTGGAATCGCGACCACATCGAGCACGTTCAGATCACCGTGGCGGAGACGATCGGCGTGGAGCACCGGGCGAAGTTCTACGAGCGGACCGGTGCTTTGCGGGACATGGTCCCGAACCACGTGTTCCAGCTCCTCGCGATGACGGCGATGGAACCGCCGAGCTCGTTCTCCGCGGACGCGATCCGGAACGAGAAGGCGGAGTTGCTGGAGGCCGTCCGGCCGATGAGCGAGCACGAGTGCCTGAGCGCCACGGTGCGCGGGCAGTACGGCGCCGGCACGGTGGACGGCCGCTCCGTGGTCGGGTACCGCGAGGAGCCGGACGTCGCGGATCGATCCGACGTGGAGACCTACGTCGGGTCGCGTCTGCTGATCGATACCTGGCGCTGGGCCGGCGTGCCGTTCTACCTCCGCACGGGCAAGCGCCTCGCGTGCCGCAAGACGGAGATCGCGATCCGGTTCCGCCAGGCGCCGATCGCGCTGTTTCGCTCGACTCCGGTCCGCCGCCTGACCCCGAACTGGCTGATCCTGCGCATCCAGCCGAACGAGGGCATCGCGCTCGAGTTCGGGGCGAAGCATCCGGGGCCGCGCCTCGTGCTCGGCGACGTCCGGATGGACTTCGCGTACGAGGACTACTTCGAGATGGCGCCGAACACGGGATACGAGACCCTGCTGTACGACTGCATGATCGGCGACGCGACGCTGTTCCAGCGCGCGGACAACGTCGAGGCGGGCTGGCAGGTCGTGCAGCCGATCCTCGACGCGTGGGGCAACGCCGGCCCCGGCGCGTTGCCGGGCTACGCCGCGGGAACGGATGGCCCCGAGGCGGCGGGCCGGCTCATCGCCCGCGACGGCAACGACTGGCGTCCGCTGGTCCGCCACCGGAAGGTGTAGCGATGCCCCGCGTCTCCCTCGTGCTCAGCGACGTGGACGGGACGCTGGTCGATCACGACAAGGTGCTGACGACGCGCGCGCGGTCCGCCGTCGCGGCGCTCCGCTCGCGCGGAGTCCGGTTCGCGATCGTGAGCGGTCGGCCGCCGCGCGGCTTGACGGCTCTCGTCGAGCCGCTCGCGATCGACACGCCGGTCGCGGCGTTCAACGGGGGCGTGATCTCGGATCCGGGGCTTCACGTTCTCTCGAGTCACACGCTTCCGGTCGACGTCGCCACCCGGGCCCTGGCGATCATCCGCGAGCACGACCTCGATCCCTGGATCTACCGCGAGCAGGAGTGGCTCCTCTCGGACGCGTCGGCGCCGCACGTCGAGCGTGAGCAGTCCACGGTGGGGTTCTCGGCGATCGTCGCCCGCGATCTGGACGCGGAGCTCCGGTCCGTGGTGAAGCTCGTGGGGGTGGGAGACGACCCCGACGTGGTTCGGGCCTGCGAGAGTCGCCTGCAGAAAGCGTGCAACGGCGAAGCATCGGCGAGCCGATCGCAACCGTACTACGTGGACGTGACCCACCATGACGCGAACAAGGGCGCGGTCGTGGAGTACCTCGGGCGGACTCTCGGTATCCCGACGGACGAGATCCTCGCGATCGGCGACGGACCGAACGACGTTCGCATGTTCGAGAAGTCCGGCCGGTCGATCGCGATGGGCAATGCCTCCGAGGAGGTTCGGGTGGCCGCCGACGCGGTGACCGAATCCTGCGACCGGGAAGGGTTCGCGCGGGCGATCGAGGAGCACGTGCTCGCGGGGCCGGCCGGAGGGACCCCGTGAGCGGGAACCTCGTCGTGCTGCCGACGCCGGACGCGCTGGTCGAGCACGTCGCTTCGTGGCTCACGGAGCGCGCGCGATCGTCGTCCGGTGCCTTTCGACTCGTGCTGTCCGGTGGCCACACGCCGGCTCCGCTCTACGCGCGTCTCGCGTCGTCTCCCTGGCGTGATCGCTTCCCCTGGCACCGCACCGATTTCTACTGGGGTGACGAGCGCTGCGTATCCGCGGACGATCCGGAAAGCAATTCGGGCATGGCGCGTCGGCAGCTTCTGGCGCACGTGCCGGTCGCGCCGGATCACGTCCATCCGATTCCCGGCGAGATGGCGCCGCCCGGAGCGGCCGCGGCCTACGAGCAGACGCTCCGGGACGTCTACGGCGCTCCCGCGCTCGACCCGGCGCGCCCCCTGTTCGACGTGACGCTGCTCGGACTCGGGGAAGACGGGCACACCGCGTCGCTCTTCCCCGGCACGGAGGCGCTGGCCGAACGCGCCCGCTGGGTCACGACGGTGCGCCCCGAGGGCAAGACGCCCCGCGTCACGCTGACGTATCCCGCGCTCGAGAGCAGCCGCTGCGTCGCCTTCCTGGTGTCGGGGGAGTCGAAGGCGTCGATCCTGCGGCGCGTCCGCGGCGGCGCGAGCGACGCGCCGGCCGCGCGACTCCGGCCGGTCGGGGAGGTCGTGTGGTTCGTCGATCGCGCCGCGGCCGGCGAGGGGGAGCGAAGTTGACTCCGAGCCCGCCCGAGGGATCCGAGGTCGGCGCCGAACGTCGGCGGATGGCGGAGGCCCGCGCCCGCGAGCGCAACTGGATGCGGTGGGGGCCGTACCTCGCCGAGCGCCAGTGGGGGACCGTGCGGGAGGACTACTCCGCGGACGGCGACGCGTGGCGCTCCTTCACGCACGACGACGCGTGCCGCCGCGCGTACCGCTGGGGAGAAGACGGTCTGCTCGGGTTCACCGACCGCGAGTGCCGCATGTGCTTCGCACTCGCGCTCTGGAACGGAAAGGACTCCCTCCTCAAGGAACGCCTGTTCGGACTCACGAATCCCGAGGGGAACCACGGCGAGGACGTGAAGGAGCTCTACTACTACCTGGACGCGACGCCGACGTCGTCGTACCTGCGCGCGGGCTACTTGTACCCGCAGAACGAGTTCCCCTACGCGCGCCTCGTGGAGGAGAACGGCCGGCGCACGCTCACGGACCCGGAGTACGAGCTCGAGGACACGGGGATCTTCGCGGAGAACCGGTACTTCGACGTCTGTGTGGAGTACGCGAAGGCCGACGTCGAGGACGTTCTCGTGCGCGTGCGGGTCGTGAACCGCGGCCCCGATCCCGCCCCGATCCACGTGCTCCCCACGGTCTGGTTCCGGAACACCTGGGCGTGGGGCCGCACGGGAGAGGACTACTGGCCCCGGGGACGCATCGCCCGCGACGGGGAGGCTACGCTCTCGATCGATCATCCGTCGCTCGGCCGCTATCGACTCGACGCGGACAGACTGGATTCGCAGCGCCCGCGGTGGCTGTTCACGGAGAACGAGTCGGATACGCAGTGCCTGTTCGGGACGCCGAACGCTTCGCCGTTCGTGAAGGACGCGTTCCACCGCCGGGTCGTCGGGGGGGAGGACGGGGCGGTGAACCCCGCGGAAGAGGGGACGAAGGCCGCGGCGTGGTACGTCGCCACGGTGCCCCCCGGAGGCGACGTGACGATCCGTCTGCGCTGGACCGCCGTCGACGAGACGTCGCCGCCGGCAGGGGAGCGGTTCGGCGATTCGTTCACGCACACGTTCGAGCGACGTCGCCGGGAAGCCGACGAGTTCCACGCTTCCGCGCGGTCGGCCCCGCTCGACGACGACGAGCGGCGGATCGTCCGGCAGGCCGATGCGGGTCTCCTCTGGTCGCGCCAGTTCTACCACTACGCGGTAGAGACCTGGCTGGACGGGGATCCGGCCCAGCCGCCTCCGCCGGAGTCGCGACGTCACGGGCGCAATCACCCGTGGCGCCACGTCCACGCGCGCGACGTCCTCTCGGTGCCGGACAAGTGGGAGTACCCGTGGTTCGCGGCCTGGGACCTCGCGTTCCACTGCGTGGCGCTCGCGCGCATCGACCCCGAGCACGCGAAGGACCAGCTCCTGCGACTGTGTCGGGAGTGGTACATGAATCCGAGCGGCCAGCTCCCGGCGTACGAGTACGACTTCGGCGCCGTCAATCCGCCCGTCCACGCGTGGGCGGCGTGGCGTGTCTACCAGCTCACCGGAGAGCGCGGCGACCCGCCCGATCGCGCGTTCCTCGAGAGCGCCTTCCACAAGTGCATCATCAATTTCACGTGGTGGGTGAATCGCGAGGATGTGGAGGGCGACAACCTGTTCACGGGCGGGTTCCTCGGACTAGACAACATCGGCTTGTTCGACCGGTCGCGTCCGATCGCGGGCGGGGGGAAGCTCGAGCAGGCGGATGCCACCGCGTGGATGGCGTTCTACTCCTCGACCATGCTCGCGATCGCGCTGGAGCTCGCGCGCGAGAACGACGCGTACGAGGGGATCGCGTCGAAGTTCTTCGAGCACTTCGTGCGGATCGCGCAAGCGATGAACGAGCTGGGCGGTGCCGGGCTCTGGGACGAGGCCGACGGCTTCTACTACGACCATCTCCGCGTCCAGGGCGCATCGACGCCGCTGCGGGTTCGATCCATGGTGGGCCTCATCCCCCTGTTCGCCGCGGAGTCGCTGGAGTCCGAGCACCTCGACCGGTTGCCGCTGTTCCGGCGACGCCTGGAATGGTTTCTCGCGAACGTGCCGGAAGTCGCGACCGGGATCGCCTGCCTGCACCCGAGCGAGAGCCGCGAGCACCGGCTGCTCTCGATCCCGACCCGCGAGCGGCTCGTGCGCGTGCTCGCCCGGGTTCTGGACGAACGCGAGTTCCTCTCGCCCTACGGCGTGCGCTCTCTGTCGAAGGCGTACGAAACTCCGTACTCGCTCGAGCTCGGAGGAGACCGACACGAGATCCACTACGCGTCGGGGAACTCCGACTCCCGGCTGTTCGGCGGAAACTCGAACTGGCGGGGGCCGGTGTGGTTTCCGCTCAACTACCTGCTGATCGAGGCCTTGAAGCGGCATCATCATTTCTACGGGGATTCGCTTCGGGTCGAGTGTCCGACCCGCTCGGGCCGGCAACGGACGCTGCTCGAGGTCGCGGAGGAACTGGAGCGCCGCCTGGCGAGCCTCTTCGAGCCGGACGCCTCGGGACGTCGTCCCTGCCACCGCGGAAGCCGGTTTCACTCCGAGACGGAACGCGACCGGTTGCTGTTCCACGAGTACTTCGACGGCGACGACGGCCGCGGATGCGGCGCGAGCCACCAGACGGGTTGGACGGCACTCGTGGCCAACGTACTCGAGCGCGTCGCGTTCGTCCGGGCCGGCGGGGCGGCGGCGGCGGACGGAGCCGGATGACGAACGGGCCGGCTCCCGCGGGGGAACCGGCCCGTGTCCCGGCCTTCGGATCGCTTCGATGTGCCTCGATCCGGGCTAGTCGTAGTACTCCGTGCCCAGGTGCGTGATCAGCTGCTCGCCCTTGAGGTGGCGCAGCGTGTTCTTGAGCTTCATGAGCTGGATGAACAGATCGTGCTCGGGGTACAGGCCCGGCGCGGTCTGCGGGCTCTTGAAGTAGAACGACAGCCACTCCTGGATCCCTCGCATGCCCGAGCGCTTCGCGAGATCCATGAACAGCGCGAGGTCGAGCACGATCGGCGCCGCCAGGATCGAATCGCGGCACAGGAAGTCGACCTTGATCTGCATCGGGTAGCCGAGCCACCCGAAGATGTCGATGTTGTCCCAGCCTTCCTTGTTGTCCCCGCGCGGCGGGTAGTAGTTGATCCGCACCTTGTGGTGGACGTTCGAGTAGAGGTCCGGGTGATTCTTCGGCTGCAGGATGTACTCGAGCACGCCGAGCTTCGACTCCTCCTTCGTCTTGAACGACTCGGGATCGTCGAGCACCTCGCCGTCGCGGTTGCCGAGGATGTTCGTGGAGAACCAGCCGTTCAGGCCCAGCAGGCGCGCCTTGAAGCCCGGCGCCAGGATCGTCTTCATGAGGGTCTGGCCCGTCTTGAAGTCCTTGCCGCCGATCGGCACCCCCTCGCGCTTCGCGAGGTCCACGAGCGCGGGAACGTCGCAGGAGAGGTTCGGAGCTCCGTTCGCGTACGGCGTGCCGGTCTTGATCGCCGCGTACGCGTAGACCATGCTCGGCGCGATGTCCGGGTCATTCTCCATCAGCCCGAGCTCGAACGCCTCGATGGTCTCGTGGACGGCCTTCTTCTGGAGGAAGATCTCCGTGGAGCCGCACCACACCATGACGGCGCGATCGCAACCGTGCGCCTTCTTGAAGCGCTCGATGTCGTCGATCAGCATCCGCGCCTTCTCCATCCACGAATCGCCCGACTTGACGTGCGTTCCGTGGAGCTTCTTCACGTAGCGCTGATCGAAGACAGCCGGCATCGGACGGATCGCGTCCAGCTGCGGCTTCAGGGCCTCGATCAACTTCTCCTCGAGCACGCCGGAGCGCTTCGCGGATTCGTAGACGCTCTCGTCGAAGATGTCCCAGCCGCCGAACACGAGGTCGTCGAGGCCGGCGAGCGGCACGAAGTCCTGGATCAGGGGCGAGCGATCCTCGGTGCGCAGGCCGAGACGGATCGTCCCCATCTGGGTCAGGGAACCGATCGGCTTGCCGAGCCCGGCCTTCACGGCCTCGACTCCGGCGATGAAGGTGGTCGCGACGGCACCCATGCCCGGCGTCAGGACCGCCAGACGTCCGGTGGCCGGCTTGATGTCGGTCGGCATCGGAAACTCCTTCTCCGGTCGCGCCGCGCATCTCGCAGCGGCCGCGCTCCGGTCGGGCCGGAACGGGTTCCGGCCGGGTGGGCGGGATCGGCCGGCGTGGCCGGGTGTCCCGCGGGAACGTCGCCCCGGACTGGGGCGCGTCGACGGGGGAAAATACGCACGGGGCGGGACATTGTTCCAATCGATCTTCTTGTCCATGCGCATAAGCAGAGCTTATGATGGGTCATCCGGGTCATCCGGACGACTCGGGTCACCCGGGCGACTCCGAAGGGGGGCGGCGCGTGGATGTCCGTTCGCTGAGGTACTTCGTGGCGGTCGCGGACCGCCGATCGTTCGCGGCGGCGGCGCGCGAGGTGGGGGTCAGCCAGCCCGCGGTCTCGCAGGCGATCGCCCAGCTCGAGGACGAGCTCGCCGCCCGGCTGTTCGACCGGGGGGGACGGCGGGTCTCCTTGACGCCGGAGGGGGAGAGCTTCCTCGAGTCCGCGCGTCGCGTGGTGCACGACTTCGACGATCTCCCGGCGCGCCTCGATCGTGCGCGCGGGCGAGTTCGCGGGCGCCTCGAGATCGGCACCACGGACGTGGCCAGCATCTACGTGTTGCCCAAGGTCTATCGCGCCTACCGTCGGCGCTTCCCGGACGTCGAGATCTCCGTACGCGTCGAGGGAACGGAGTCGCTGCTTCGGCAGCTTGCCGACCGGACGATCGAGCTCGCCGTCATCACGCTCGCGGCGGGCGATCGGGTCGCGGACGTGCCGGCGCCCTTCACGGCGGAGCCGCTGTTCCGCGAGCATCTGGACTTCCTGGTGTCGCGCACGCACCCGCTGGCGGATCGGACCCGGATCTCGCTGCCCGAGCTGGCGGAGCACGGGCTCATCACGTTCAAGGCGGAATCGATCACCCGGCAGGCCGTGGACGCCCTGTTCCGCGAGCACGGCGAGGAGCCGCGAATCGCCATGGAGATGTCGAGTCCGGAGGCGATCAAGCGTCTCGTGGAGGTCGGCCTCGGCGTCGGCGTATTGCCGGCGCGCTCCGTGGCCGCGGAGATCCGATCGGGCGCGCTCGTCCCGCTCGCGGTCCGGGCGGGCAAGCTCACCCGCGAGCTCGGTATCGCGCGGGATGCGCGACGGACTCCCTCGCCGGCCGCCGAGGCTTTTCTCGGCCTGCTCGCACGCATCCGGAATGTCGCGCCTCGTGTCGACTAGTCCTCCGACGATCGTGGACCGCCGGCGGAAATGGTGTCCGTCGCCCCGGGACGACGCTAGAATCGGGTCATGTCCGAATCCACGCGGTCACCCGCGGTCGCCTTCTGGGTGGCCCTCCCGCTCCTCGCCGCCTTGCTGCTCCTGCCGGCCGGCTGGCGGAATCTGCGTCCGCTCGCGATCGACGTCGAGTCCCCCGGGATTCCGGAGATCGAGGGACCGGAGGGCACTCTGCCCGTGCCGCCGCGCGAGTTCCGGTGGACCCCCGGCGGCGACGACGTCGAATGGTCCCAGGTCCTCCTGTACCGGGCCACGTTCGAGCGGCTCTGGGAGTCTCCGCCGCTCACGGAGCCCGTGTTCCCGGTCGACCCGCGTGAGGTCTTCCGGGGGATTCCGGCCGGGGAGGAGGTCTGGTGGAAGGTCCGCGAGATCGCGGACGGGCGCGCCCGTGCCGCGTCGCGCCTCGTGAGGTTCACCTTCGAGGTCGACGCGTTCGGACATGGCCCCGGAGAGGCCCCCACGTACGCCCGACCGCTGGTGGACTAGGGTCGCGCTCGCGATCCTCCCGGGATCTGCCGATCCCTTCCGGGGAGGTCGCCTTTGGTTCCTTGGCTCTGGCTCGACGTGTTCGCTCTCGCCGTCGCGTCCACCGTGGCGGTCCTCGATCTGGACGTCCGGGTCGGCGACCGCGAGGCCGGTCGTGCGATCTACGGCGGGCTCGTGCTGCTCGGGCTGGTCGGCTCGTATCAGTACGCGGTGACGGAGGCGCAACTGCCGCTGCCGGGCTGGTTCGTGATCGCGTTCGCGGTGCTGTATCTGCCCTTCCTGCACACCGCGTTCATCGACCTTCGCACGACGGATCGCTTCGCACGGGAGGAGCTGCACGCGCTGCTCCTGAACCGGGACTTCCGCGCGCTCCAGCGAGGCTCCGGGCAGGATGTTCTGCGTGTGGGGAGACGTCGTCTCCGGATGCACTGGGAAGCTCACGACGAGGACGACGGCATCACGATCGAGCTCGACGTCCACCCGAGCCTGTGGCCGGTGACCGTCTCGCGGCCGCACGTGGCCTTCGTGCGCGACCAGACCCATCTCGAGTACCTGCGTCGCGACATCCGACGCGAGCAGGCGGCGGATGACGCGTCTGTCTGAGCTCTCCGGTCAATCGAACGGACTGTTCCATTCGGCCCGCCCGTGACGCACGGTCTCGAGTCCGGACAGCCGGGTCCGCAACGTGAAGTCGAGCTGCCAGCGGAGATCCCGGACCAGCTTCGAGAGGAGGGGCGGCTGCTTCTGGCTTCCCGCCCGCGTGAACGCGACGTGCACGTGGTCCGTGTGCGGTCCGTTCTTCTTGTTCTCGTAGCGCCGCGGTCCGCCCTTCTCCGCGCTCCAGATCTGCCGGTTCCAGATGACGTGATCCACGCCGAGTGGGGTGAGGTTCGAACCGAAGAGGCGGAGCAGGCCGTCGCCCAGCATCTTCTCGTACGGCTCGAACGCGCTCAGGTAGATGTCGGCCGCGCGACCCTCCGCGTGCGCGGACGGGCCACCGCTCCTGGTGGTGCGATCGACGAAGCCGCCGATGCCGGACCAGTGCGTGGAGTAGCCGAGCCGGGTGAGGAACGGGAACTGCTCCACCAGCGCCACGCGGAGCAAGAGGAGGATCGGTTGATCCTGTTTCCAGCGGACTCCCATTGCGTCGCCGTCGGCCGGAGGGCGGGACGGGGCGCCGGCTCTCGCTACCCGCTCCCTTTCGTTCGGAAAGGGGCGGGGAGGTGCGACACGTCAGGGCACGACGCGGAACGTCGCGAGGCCCTTCTCGATCTCGAAACCGTGGGAGTCGACCGCACGGACCGTCCAGCTGCCGCCGACCAGCGAAGGAGGCAGCGCGTCCGGCGGGGGTACGATCGAGGTCGTCGTGGTGTGCCCGGTCCACAGGTCTCGTCCGGTCGCGTCGCGGATCACGATCTCGTAGGACACGGCGCCGGGAAACCCGGTCCACGCGAAGCGCCCGAGCGTCGTCACGTCGCCGACGGGTTCCGTCACCTGGATCCCGCTCGATCCCCGCATCGTGGATTCCGCCGGCGCGGGCGAGTCGCGTCGCGCCATCGGGATCGCGACGAGCGCGATCGCCGCGGCGAGCGGCAGCGCGATCAGCCAGGGCGAGAGACGTCGGGTCGCGAGAGGCACGACCTTCGAGGGGGCGCCGCCGGTGACTTCCCGCGCCCGGCGGAACGCGTCGTCGAGCGCGCCCTCGGCGTAGAGTTCGTCCGCGAGCTCGTCGTCCGCGAGCAGACGTCGTTCGAAGTCGGCGCGCTCTTCCTCCGACAGCGTGCCGGCGAGGTACTCCAGCACCTGTACGCGATTCCGTTCGTTCATGCGAGCACTCCCCTCTCGCGCAGCAACTCGCGAAGCTTGCCGCGGCATCGATAGATGCGTCGGTACAGCACCGCCGGATCCAGTCCCTCGTCCTCGGCGATGCGGGCGGGGGCGTCGCCCCGCATCAGCCGCTGCAGGTAGTGGGCACATCCCGTGTCGCCGCCGCCGATCTTCTCGATGCTCTCGCGAAGCGCGCGTTCGACCTCGCGATCCTCGAGAGCTTCGAGAGGGGTCGGTGCGGCGTTCGGCAACGCCGCGTCCTCCGGGGACAGGTCGCGGGCGCGGACCTTCTGGCGCTGGTACCAGTTGCCGATCGTGTTGCGGAGGACCTGGAAGCACCAGGGGAGATCCGGTCGATCGCCACCCCGCTCGTGCACGATGCGCAGAGCATCCTGAGCCACGTCTTCCACCGCGTCCTCCGGGACCCGTCGCCTCGCGACCGCCACGAACCGCTGTCGCAGCTCGGTCAGCCAGGCCTCCCGTTCACGGGAGCTCGTCATCCACCCCCCCCGTTTGCTGAGTTCGTCGGACCTCCCTCGGCCAGGAGGTCCCCACGCGAAATCTCTACGAACGTCGCCAGCGGCTCAAGGCCAGAACCGCGAAGAGGAGCACGATGCCCCCGAAGGCCGGAAGAAGGTACCGTCGCGCGAGTCCGGGGGCGTCGCCGATCCCCTCGAGGGCCGCAACCGGGGTGTGTCCCAGCCCGGTCAGGACGAAGGCCGAGCAGTCCCGGGGCGAATACCCCTCCGCGGCCAGGGCCAGACGGGCCGTGCGCAGCGCGACGTCGCGCGGGGCGCCCGTCCGGAGCTCGTGGTAGAAGCGCTCCATGAAATGGGCGGCGGCCGCATCGTCGACGTCCCAGAGCGAGCTCACCACGCTCCGGGCGCCGGCCACCAGAAATGCCCGCGGGAGCCCCAGCGTGCCCTCTCCGAGCACGTTCCAGCCTCCGGCCGTCTCGCAGCCGCTCAGCGTGACGAGATCGACGGCCCGCGGCCGGGTCTCCACCGTCGCGGCGGTGACCAGCTCCGTGGAATCCGGCCCCGCGAGCGCGAGTCCCGACCGCTCGGGGCGGAGCGGCTCGAGGACCGCGTGCGTCGCGAAGTGGAGGACGGCGTGGGGGGCGGCGGCGAGGAACGCGGACGCGGTCGCCTCCGGGCCGACCAGGATCTCCGCGACCCCGGGCGCGATCGCGCGGGCTTCCTGACGGGCGTAGGGAAGCGGTCCGAGGTCCTCGCGCGTCGTCGCCTCCGGGGCGCCCCGGGCCGCGGTCTCCGGATCGGCGAACACGAGCACGCCGGTCGCGGGGGCGGGCCGCGCGGCGAGCACCGGCAGCAGCCAGCTCGCGGGCAGGTAGCTCACGGCGTAGCGCTCGCCCAGGGTTCCTCCGTCGCGCCCGGGCAACGGCATCGCCTCGAGCGGGAGGCCCGCCAGCGCGACCGACGGCACGAGGTAGAGTCGCTCGAGGTCCGCCGGCAGCGAGGCGACGACTCCCGAGAACAGGGCCTGGCCGATCGGAGCGAGCGCGGAACGGACGGCGTCCACGTCGCTCCCGGTGGCGAGCAGTTCCTGCACGCGCGCGAGCTCGGGACGGGACGGGACCTCCGCGTGGGCGGACACGATCGCATCGCCGGTGATCACGAACACGGCGGCCACGCCGTTCAGCGGTTCCGAGAACTCCACGAGCGCGGCCGGTCCGGCCGCCGCGATCGTCGCCTGCACCGAGGCGAGGTCCGGGGAACCGAGCTCCAGCTGGTCGCGCAACGTCGCCGACCGCCCGCGCTCGAGAGCGCCCCACGCGTCCACCACGCGTCCGTGCGCGAGTCGCACGGACGCGAGCGCCGCGTAGATCTCACCGGCCCGGTCGAACAGGGACGTCGCGGCGGCTTGCGCCTCGCCGCGACGCAAGGCTTCGAACTCGTCGATCGAACGGACCAGCAGAGACTCCGCCCGCGCCACGTTGCCGGTCTCGATGAGCGCGCGCGCGTACATCGCCTCGTACAGCACCCGGTCGAGCGGCGAGAGCGAGGACAGGTCCAGCGAGTCGCCGATGCGCACGGCCTCGTCGGCGCGCCCGAGACCACACAGCATGAGCAGGCGATTGCCGCGGTTCGCGGCCAGGAAACGTCCGGCGCCGTTCGCCGCCGCGGCCGAGTCCGCGCGGTCGAGAGTGCGCAGCCCTTCCTCGTAGCGGCCGGCGTCGTACTGGATGGTCGCGAGGCGACCGAGCGGAACGGAGGGATCGCGACCCGCGCGCAGGTCCATCGCCACGGCGCTGTCGGCGCACGCGAGCGCCGCGTCGAAGCGGCCGAGGTTCCGGAGAATGGAAGCGAGGCGATGGTTCGACGCGGAGATGCCGCGGTCGTTCCCGATCTCCCGATCGAGCACGAGCGCTTCCTCGGTGCGGCGTCGCGCTTCGAGCAGATCGCCCGCGAGCGAGTAGGCGTTCGCGAGGTTGCCGAGAACCTGGGCTTCGCCGCGCCGATCCCCGCGCGCGCGCCGCGCCGCGAGGACGCGTTCCCAGCGCGGAATGGCCTCGCCGTACGCGTTTCGGACCGCGAACACGATCGCCGACGTGTTCAGCACCGATTCGATCGTGGTGGAGTCTTCCGAAGCGTCGGCGAATCGTTCCGCCCGATCGAGTGCCTCGCGCGCGCGATCGAGCTCCCCGACGTGCAGATCGGACCAGCCCGCCGCTTGCAGGGCGCGCGCCGCGGGTCCGCTCTCGTCGGCGCCGCCGAGCGAGTCGGCCACGTCGCGCAGCTCGGCCGAGATCTCGGTCCGACGCATCGGGTCCGAGCGCTCCGCCTCGCCGAGCGCGTTCACGATCGAAACGACGAGCGAGTCGGCCGGTGTGCTCGGCTCGGGGTAGTCGGCTGCCGCGGGGACGGCGAATGCGGCGGCGACGGCGAGGAACGCGCCGAGGGCCGCGCGGTGGTTCGGATACCGAGCGATCCGGCTCACAGGTCTCCCGCGTTTCCGGAAGGCACGAAAGTCGAGGGCGGAAAGTCCTCCTCCGGCCGGATGCGTTCGAACGTCACCTCGGCCGCGATCGAGTCGCCCACCCAGGTCGTGACGTGATACGGAAAGAGAATGCCTTCGACCTCCCGGAAGTCCGAAGCCTCCGAGACGAACTCCACGAGATCCTCGCCCTCGCCCATCTGGCCCCGCACGCCGACCACGAGCCCCGTGTCCGGATCCATCGCGTAGATGGTGCGCAGGCGATCGTTCCAGTCGATCTGCACGCGGGGACGCCCCTGTTCGTCCGGCTCGAGCGCGACGACGTCGGCCGGGTCCGCACGCGCGAGCTCGAACGGTGCCACGATCCGGTGGTACTGGAGCTTCATCGAATCGGACAGTTCCCGCTTCGACGCGTGCTGCTGACGTCGACCGCCGTTCCAGGCGAGCGCGCCGGCGAGGATGCGGACCTCCGTGCGGTCCGGGTAGCGGATCTCCGTGCGCAGTGAACCGTCGAGTGCGACCTCGAGGTCGATCTTGCCGTTCACGCCCTCGAGGTGGGAAGCGACCTGGCCGCGCATCGTCCAGCCGGAGGACGCCTTCAGCCGATCCGCACCCCCGTGGGCGGCCGTGGACCGGGCCACGAGCTCGGCGGCCGACACCGCCTCGGCGGCCGACGCCGGCAGGCCCGGGCCGAGGAGCCCGAGGCCGAGAGCGAGAATGATCGGGAGCCCCGCGGTGCGGGCCGCCTCCGGGATTCGGGTCACGCGACACCTCCGTTTCCGAGTGTATCGCCAAAAACCCGCTCGCACACGCGAGGATCCGCTTGCGCCCGTTCGTCCCCTGCGGTGATCCTCGACCGGCCGACGAGAAGCGCGCAAGGTCGCCCCCTCGGCGGTCGATGAATCAGCGACCCTCCCCCCAAAGGAGTGTGCTCGAATGGCCGAGTTCCGCGGTTTCGGCGGAGCGGCCCTCGTCACCGGCGCGACCTCGGGGATCGGACTCGAGCTCGCACGGCTCCTCGCGGCCCGGGGCATGCATCTCATCCTCGTGGCCCGGTCCGCGGAGAACCTGCGCATCCTGGCGAACAAGCTCGCCCAGAGTCATCGTATTCGCGCGGTCTCGGTGCCGATGGACCTTTCCCGCCCGGATGCCGCCGCTCGCCTCGTGGAGGCGTTGCGCGGCATCGATCTCACGGTGGATCTGCTCGTGAACAACGCCGCGTTCGGGACCTACGGCCCGTTCGCGGATCAGGGTGCGGCGCGGGAGGCGGAGATGATCCGTCTCAACGTGTCGCTGCCCACGGAGCTCACCGCCCTGTTCCTGCCCGGCATGATCCGGCGCAAGCGGGGTGTGGTTCTGAACGTCGCGTCCACGGCCGGCTTCGCGCCGGTTCCTTGGATGGGAACGTACGCGGCCACGAAGGCGTACCTCATCTCGTGGACGCACTCGCTCGCCACGGAGCTGGCGGGGACGGGCGTGCAGGTCGCGGCGCTCTGTCCGGGCTCCACCGCGACGAACTTCCACGCCGTGTCCGGCGCCGCCGGGCGTCGGCCGCGCACGGGACCCCAGCAGACGGCCTCGCAGGTCGCGGAGGAGTGCCTGCGCGGACTGGACCGGAAGCAACGGATCATCGTGACGGGAGGCGTGAATCGCCTGCACGCGCACCTGTTCCGGGTGCTTCCGCCGTCGTGGGCGTCGCGGCTCGCGGACGTCTTCCAGCGTCCGGGGGCGGCGCGCGTCGGGGCGACCGGAGAGACCTCGGTCCGCGCGACCTAGGAGACGTCGCCCGTCAGATGCCGGAGACTTCTCCGGCTCCGGAGTCCGACTCCGGGATGCGGCCCGTCCCTTCGGGGGCGGGCCGCCACGTTTCCGGCAACTCGACCACGCGGAGGACGCGCCGGAGCGGACCGAACGAGTACAGGAGCAGCACCTGCGAACGGTCCGGCTTGACCCAGTTGAAGTACGTCGCGGTGCCCTGGACCTCGTCCCAGTCTCTCCGGTACTGCAGGTCGCGCGGGAGCGGATCGAGCTCGTCCCAGAACTCGTCGGTGCGATCCCAGCGATCGCGGAGCCGCTCGCTCCAGCCCTCGGGGGCCGTGGGCAGCGGTACCGACTCGAATCGATCGAGACACAGGATCGATTGCTCGCCACCGGGTCCCGTGATCAGCGCGAGCGATCCGTCGAGGACGGCGACGTACTCCGTCTCCTCGTGCACGGGGACCCACTCCTTCCGGTCCGGCGGCCGAGCGAACAAGGTCGGGCGATCGCCGAACAGATCGGAGACGATCGGATCGTGCGACCCCCGTTGCGTCCAGGTCTGGTCGAGACGCTCGAGTGAATTCTCGAGAATCGTGGGGTGGGAGTCCTCCAGTCCGAGAGCGAGTCGACCGGCGGCCTCGTGGCGACGTTTCTCCTCGTCGGAGAGGCGACGCCCGAATTCGACGTAGTGACGCGCGAGCTCTCCCTCGAACATCGGAACGACGACGTCGCCATCCCAGCGACCGTGGTACGTGCCGTCGGCCTTCCACCGGAACATCTGGCCGTCGCGCACGCCGGTGAACGAGCGTCGCTTCGGGAACTCGGCGGTCACCACGTCGAAGATCCAGTGGTACGTGCCGGCGCTGCCGGTCAGCGGCGACAACCAGCCGCGCTCCTCCGTCTCGATCAGCAGGTAGCGGCCCGTGTCGTCCCAGCCTCCGATCCGGGTCGCGCGCCCTTTCGGCGCCCGGACCGCGCGATTGTCGCCGGACAGCAGGTCCAGGAGGAACGCACAGCGCTCGGGTTTCCGGCGCAGGAACCCGCCCGGGACGAGATGCAGATACGCAAACTGCGAGCCGTCCGGCGAGAACGACTCCTCGGACACGGGCAGGCCGCGCTGGAACAGCCGATCCGTCGCCTCCAGATCGCGGACGCGCGCGGCGGGCAGGACACGAGGCGGGGCCGGAGGCGGCAGCAGCATGGCGTCGACTCCGGCGGAGTCCGCCGCGCCGATTCCGAGCAGAAGGCCGAGGAGCGGAGCGAATACCATGGAATCAGCGTACCGCTTCCGCGGCACTCGCGGAAGGCTGGATCGGGGGGCGGACCTCGAGATCGAACTCCAGGCATTCCGCCGGGAACAGGAACGCGAACATCTTCTCGTAGCGGGCGGGGAAGCGATTCGCGAGCCAGTCGAGGCCGAGCCAGCGGTACGGCTTCCAGAGCCGCAGTCGCACGCGCCGCACGGCGAACAGCGCGTCCGTGTAGTGGGGATAGCGCGAGTCCTCCGTGAAGTAGCCCATCGACTCGGTGGAGAAGAAGTGCCGGTGCGTGGGGTCCGTGTAGGCCTGGACGCTCGAGAAGTGCGGTACCCGGATGTGGATCGTCGCGCCCGGACGCGCCACGCGATGCAGCTCCTCCATGACGCCCACGATGTCGTCGAGGTGCTCGATGACGTCCTGGCAACGGACGTGATCGAACTCGGCGTCGGCGAACGGCCACGGTCGCCGATCGAGATCGTGCACGACGTCGGCCGCGGTGTTCGCGCTCCGGTCGATGCCGATCGCCCCCGGTAGCTTGTCCTGGCCGCAGCCCACGTCGAGGATCCGCATCGCCGGATACTAGGCGCCCGCGCCCGGTCCGCCAACGTCGTCGGCGCCCGGGGTGTCGTTCTCCGGAGCGGCCGGCGGCCGGATCGCGTCGCGCAGCTCGCGGAAGTCGGACAGGCGCACGCCCCCCAGGATCCACAGCAGCGCCGGGTAGCCCACGGCGCCGGCGGCGAACGCCACGGCGCGCCAGGTTCCGCCGACCATCGTCGGCGCGAACGCGACTGCGCCGGCAAGCACGGCCGGCCCGAGCGACGCGAGCGTCTGGCGGGTCAGCGGACGAGCGGCCCGAGGGCCGAACCCCGCGAGGATCCGGATCGCGTAGGCGATCAGCGTGGCGATCGCGGCACCGCGCGCTCCGAGGGGCGGGATCAGCACGAGGTTCAGCGCCACGTTCGCTCCGGCCGCACACGCGAGTAGCCCGAGGTTGAGGCGCTCTCGGCCCGTCGCGAGGAGGCGGGCCGTGATCACGATGTCCGCGTACACCAGGACCTCGCTCAGTGCGAGCCAGGGGAGCACGTCGGCGCTCGCGCTCCAGTCGCGACCGAAGAGCATGCGCACGAGCGGCCCGGCGAACGCGATCTGCACCGCGACCACCGGAACCACGACGGCCACCAGCACCCGCAGGCTCTCGCGGAACAGACGCTCGACCCGCGCTTCCTCGCCGCGCCGCTCCGCGAACAGGGGGAACACGGAAGTCATCAGGAGAATCGCGAGCAGATTCGCGACCTCGACGACGCGGGTCGGCGCCGCGTACACGCCGACCTCGTGCGAGTCCCGGAGGTACTCGAGCATCAGAACGTCCACCCGGGCCAGGACGACGTTCACGATCAGCACCGCGACGAACGGCAGACTCGTCCGGGCGAGCGCTCCGAGGCGCGCGGGATCCGGCCGCAGCCGGATCGCGGCCCGCCGGTGACTCGCGATCGCGAGGAGTACGAGGAACGGGAGCGGCGAGAGCGACTGCGCGGCCACCGCGCCCTCCACCCCCAGGCGGCGGAGCGGGCCGGCCACGAGCCCGAGGTGGACCGCTTCGGCCAGCACCGCGAGCAGCGTGGGGATCCCCATGGCGAGGTCGATCCGGAACGGCACCTCGAGCGCGGACCGGAGCGAGGCGCGGCGGGCCGACGTCAGCAGCACGAGGCCGGCGAGCGCGGCCAGCGGGAACGTCGCCTCGGGGGTGAACACGCGGAACGCCCAGGCGGCAACCGGGATCGTGATCGCGGCGAGGAGGAACCGGAGGATCAGGGCGTCGCCGACCCGCTGCCCGGTGGACTCGCGATCGCGCGCGGCCTCCCGCGCGGTGAGCGAGTCCAGCCCCGCGTCCGTGAAGACCTCGAAGAACGCGATCCAGGCGAACACGAGCGAGTAGCGCCCGAAGCCCGCCGGCCCCAGCGTGCGGGTGAGCACCGCGTAGGAGAACAGGACCAGCAGCTTGGAGCCGATCGTCCCCGAGAGGAGGACGGCGGAGTTCCGCAGAACGGACGAGACGGCAGACATGGGGGCGCACCGTAGCATCCGATCTCGTGCCCGGAAAGTCGGGAGCCGCGAGGGCGGGATGGAACGCCGGGAGACGGGACGCGGTCCCGCCGAACGAGTAGACTCCCCCGGAACTGCGCGGGTCTCGACGCCGGGGGCGAATCGATGGAGAAAGACGTGGTGGTGCGGGGTCGCTTCCCCGCGGTGGACCTGCTCGGTCCCGCGCCGGCCCGCCGGAGCGAGGCCGAGATCCGGGACTTCCTGGCCGAGCGCGTCCTCGTGCTCGACGGCGCCACCGGGACCGGCCTGCAGGACCGGAACCTCACGGCCGAAGATTTCGGCGGCGACGCCCTGGACGGCTGCAACGAGAACCTCGTGCGAACCCGCCCGGACGTCGTCTCCGACCTGCACGCGAGCTACTTCGACGCCGGCGCCGACATGGTGGAGACGAACACGTTCGGCGGCACGCCGATCGTCCTCGCCGAGTACGATCTCGCGCCGCTCGCGCGCGAGCTGAACCGCACCGCGGCCGAGATCGCGAAGCGGACCGCCGCCGTGTGGTCGACCGCGGATCGCCCGCGTTTCGTGGCCGGCTCCGTGGGGCCCACCACGAAGGCGATCAGCGTGACCGGGGGCATCACGTTTCCCGAACTCGTGGCGGCGTTCCGGGAGCAGATGATCGGTCTCGTCGAGGGCGGCGTGGACACGTTGCTCATCGAGACGCAGCAGGACACGCGCAACGCGAAGGCCGCCCTCATTGCGGCGGAGGAGGCATTCGCCGCGTGCGGCGTTCGCGTGCCGGTGATGATGTCGTGCACGATCGAGCCCACGGGGACCATGCTCGGCGGGCAGGGGGTGGAGGCGTTCTGGACGAGCGTGTCGCACTTCCCGCTGCTCTCGGTGGGTCTCAACTGCGCGACCGGTCCCGCGTTCATGACCGATCATCTGAGGAGCCTGTCCGCGCTCGCTTCGTGCTTCACGTCGTGCGTGCCGAACGCGGGACTTCCGAACGAGGACGGCGAGTACGACGAGACGCCGCGGTCCATGGCGGAGGTTCTCGCGCGGTTCGCGGAGCACGGGTGGTTGAACGTCGTGGGCGGCTGCTGCGGTACGCGACCGGATCACATCCGCGCGTTCGCCGAGATCGCGGGAACGTGGAAGCCGCGGGTGCCGAAGACGCGCCGCCGGAGCCTCGTGAGCGGAATCGACTTCCTCGAGATCGACGAGGACGTGCGACCGGTGCAGGTCGGCGAGCGGACGAACGTCATCGGTTCGCGTCGCTTCAAGAAGCTGATCTGCGAGGAGCGCTTCGAGGAGGCGGCCGAGATTGCGCGTCGCCAGGTGCGCGGCGGAGCGCAGATCGTCGACGTCAACCTGCAGAACCCGGACCGCGACGAGCTGGCCGACGTACGTCGCTTCTTCGACGCGCTCGTGCGCATGGTCAAGGTCCCGATCATGATCGACTCCACGGACGCCGACTCGATCGAGCTCGCGCTCACGTACTGCCAGGGCAAGGCGATCGTGAACTCGATCAATCTGGAAGACGGCGAGGAGCGATTCGAGCGCGTGTGTCCGCTCCTCCGGAAGTTCGGCGCCGCGGTCGTCGTCGGCACGATCGACGAGGACCCGGTGCAGGGAATGGGGGTCACGCGGGAGCGGAAGCTCGAGATCGCGCGGCGGAGCTACGCGCTGCTGACCGGCAAGTACGGACTCCGCCCGGAAGATCTGATCTGGGATCCGCTCGTATTCCCGGTCGGTACCGGTGATGCCCAGTACGTGGGGAGCGCCGAGGAGACGCTCGCCGCGATCCCGCTCCTCAGGTCCGAGTTCCCGGGCACGCGGACGATCCTCGGGGTGTCGAACGTCAGCTTCGGGTTGCCGCCGGCCGGACGCGAGGTGCTGAACTCCGTGTACCTGTACCTGGCCACGAAGGCGGGACTCGATTACGCGATCGTCAACACGGAGAAGCTCGAGCGCTACAACCGCATTCCCGAGGACGAGGTGCGGCTGGCCGAGGATCTGCTGTTCGCCCGCGGCGACGATCCGGTCGGCGCGTTCGCGGCGCACTTCCGCGGTCGCGCGCACGCCCACGTCGCGGACGATCGCGCGGACCTTCCGCTCGACGAGCGGCTCGCGCGCTACATCGTGGAAGGATCGAAGGACGGACTCGTGGAGGATCTCGAGCGCAAGCGGGCCGAGGGAACCCCGCCGCTCGAGATCATCAACGGACCGCTGATGGGCGGGATGGCCGAGGTCGGACGCCTGTTCAACGACAATCAGCTCATCGTGGCCGAGGTGCTGCAGAGCGCCGAGGCGATGAAGGCCGCCGTGTCGCATCTCGAGCAGTACCTGGAGAAGAGCGAGACGACGGCCAAGGGCAAGATCCTGCTCGCCACCGTGAAGGGCGACGTCCACGACATCGGCAAGAACCTCGTGGAGATCGTGCTCTCGAACAACGGCTACGAGGTGGTCAATCTCGGGATCAAGATCCCGCCGGAGACGTTGATCGAGGCGTGCCGAGAGCACGAGCCGGACATCGTGGGACTCTCGGGACTTCTCGTGAAGAGCGCGCAGATGATGGTGGCCACGGCCGAGGATCTGTCCCGCGCCGGTGTGACGCCGCCGCTGCTCGTGGGCGGCGCCGCGCTCTCCAAGAACTTCACGCTCACCCGCATCGCGCCCGCGTACGACGGAGAGGTCTTCTACGCGAAGGACGCGATGGCCGGTCTTGCGCTGGCCGATCGCGTGCGCGGGGCGAAGGGCGGACTGGACGCGCTCGTGGCCGAGACGCGCGAGGAGCGTCGAGTGGCGGAGGCGCGGGCCGGCCGTGGTCCGCGAGAGGACTACGACCCCGGCGACGCGCGGAGTCCCGAGATCCCGCCGGTCGCGGAGGCGCCGCCCCCGCCCGACCTCGACCGGCACACCGAGATGCGCCCGGTGGCCGAGATCTGGTCCTGGATCAATCCGAATGCGCTCTACGGCCGGCACCTCGGCTTCCGCGGTCGCTTCGCGGAAGCGCTCGCCGCGGGCGATCCGAAGGCGCGGGAGCTCGAGGACGTCGTGGCGTCGCTGCGGCGAGAGGCGGAGTCGGGGCGACTGCGGGCGCGCGCGGTCTGGCGGTGGTTCCGCGCCGAGGCGCGAGGGAACACGATCCGGCTCTTCGCCCCGGACGGCGCGCCGCGGGACTTCGACTTCCGGCGTCAGCGTCGTCCGTCCGGCGTCTGTCTCTCGGACTGGGTTCGTGAGGCGGGGAGCGGCCCCGACTGGGTCGCGATGTTCGTGACGACGGCGGGCGAGGGAGTCCGCGCCTGGGCCGAGGAGCTGAAGCACGCGGGCGAGTACCTTCGCAGTCACGCGTTGCAGGCGCTCGCGCTCGAGACCGCCGAGGCGTACGCCGAGCTGTTGCACGCCGATCTTCGCGCGGCCTGGGGGTTTCCCGACCCCGCGGATCTCTCGATGGCCGAGCGCTTCCGGACCCGTTATCGCGGGCGCCGGGTTTCGTTCGGTTACCCGGCGTGTCCGGATCTCGAGCACCAGGCGCTCCTGTGGGAGTTGCTCCGTCCGGAGGAGATCGGGGTGGAGCTCACCGACGGGTTCATGATGGACCCCGAAGCTTCCGTTTCGGCGATGGTGTTCCACCACCCGCACGCGAGCTATTTCGCGATTCAGGACCGACCCGCCGGCGAGGGCGCCGGCGATCCGGCGGAGGAGAACCGATGAGGGTACTTTCGGGGAATCAGCCCTCGGGGGCGTTGCACCTCGGGAACTGGTTCGGGGCGATTCGGCAGTTCCTGGCGCTGCAGGAGGAGCACACCTGCTTCTTCTTCATCGCGAGCTACCACGCCCTCACCACGCAACGGGATCCGGCGATCGTGCGGGAAAACATCCGCGACGTGGCGGCGAGCTACCTGGCGCTCGGCCTCGACCCGGCGCGGAGCGTGCTGTTCGATCAGTCCGACCTGCCCGAGCACCACGAGATCGCCTGGTTCCTCACGTGTCTCACGCCGGTCGGCATGCTCCAGCGCGCGCACAGCTACAAGGACAAGGTCGCGCGCGGGCTCGACGCCTCGCACGGCCTGTTCGCGTATCCCGTGCTGATGGCCGCCGACATCCTCGCGTACGACGCGGATCTCGTCCCGGTGGGCAAGGACCAGAAGCAGCACGTGGAGATCGCGCGCGACCTCGCCACCCGCGTCAACAACGAGTGGGGCGATCTCCTGCGCTTGCCCGAGCCGTACACGCTCGACGAGTCCGCGGTGGTGCCCGGTATCGACGGCGAGAAGATGTCGAAGAGCTACGACAACACGATCGGTCTGTTCCTGCCGCCGAAAGCGCTGAAGAAACGGGTCATGTCGATCGTGACCGACTCCACGCCCGTGGAGGATCCGAAGGACCCGGACAAGGACACCGTGTTCGCGCTGTATCGACTGTTCGCCTCTCCCGCGGAGACGGAGGAGATGGCGCGGCTCTACCGTGAAGGTGGCTACGGCTACGGGGACGCGAAGAAGGCGCTCCTCGAGAAGGTCGAGGCGCTCGTGGGGCCGGCCCGCGACAAGCGGGACGACTGGCTGGCCCGTCCGGATGATCTGGAAGACGTGCTCGCCGACGGCGCCCGCCGTGCCCGTGAGGTCGCCCGCCCCGTGCTGGAGCGACTTCGGACGGCTGTGGGCTTCCCGCCGCGCCCGCGGGGGGCGGCCGCCGGACGCTAGCATTCCTCGCGCGTGTCAAAGTAGCGGCGACCGGTTTCGCTTCCGCGTGGCGTCTGGTAGGATGCTTGGAATCGATCGAGCACCTCTTCTCGCCGTCCTTCGAGGATCGATGCTGCCGATGTCCGGATCTCCGCGTGTGCCGGGCCGAACGAGTCGTTCCGTTCCGGAGCGTCTCCGAGCCGTCACCGCTCTCCTGTCTACTTCGCGTGTCGCTCCGGCGCCGATTCGCGTGGCCCTGCTCGGGGCGGCGCTGGCCGGTGCGGCGATCCCGTCCGTCGGTCGGGCGGCGTTCGTCGACGTCACCGCGACCGACACCGGGCCGGCACTGGTCGGCGTGACCTACGGCCTCGGCTGGCGGGATTTCGATCTCGACGGAGATCCCGATGCGTTCGTCTGCCGCCACTACCTGCGCCCGGTCGTGTTCCGGAACGGGGGCGACGGGACGATCGCGTACCCGTTCTTCCCGCAGTTGTTCGACTCGCCCGACGATCACCACGGCGGACTCATCGCGGACTTCGATCAGGACGGGGACCCGGACATCTATCTCACCGGGGGCGCGGACGCCGGTGCGAGCACCGTGCCCAAGAAGATGTACCGCAACGACGGCAACTTCCAGTTCCGGGACGTGGCGCCCGCGTGGGGGCTCGCCGATTCACTCGCTCGGGGCCGCGCCTCCTCGGCGATGGACGTCGACGCCGACGGCGACGTGGACCTCTTCATCGCGAAGGCGTCGCGGGTCGCGTCGCCGAACTCGCTGTTCCTGAACGACGGGAACCAGAACTTCACCGACGTCGCGGCGGCGGCGGGCGTCGCCGACGATTTCGGGTGCGTCGGCGGCATCTGGGCCGACTACGATCGCGATGGCGATCCGGATCTCCTGATCGGGGGCGAGGAGGAGTTCACGTTCGAGACGCGCCTCTACCGCAACGACGGTTCGCTGACGTTCACGAACGTCACGTCGACCGCGCTGCCGGGGATCGGTCAGATCGCGGCGGCCGCGTTCGGCGACTACGACAACGACGGGGACCTCGATCTCGCGGCCGGCCTCGGCGATCGTGGCCTGTTCGACGGCATGCTGTGGAGCGCCGATTCGCTGTACTTCTTCTTCAACACGCAGCACGGCGACAACGGCCTCGACGGGATCGCCTTCACGCAGACGGGCGACAGCGCGACATACAACCTCGCGCTCGACGGCTTCTTCCAGCCGGACTCGATCTGGATCTCGGAGGCCGCCTTCCACCCGCAGTTCAGTCCGTTCACGCTCCCGTTCGAGATCTTCAACGCGCCTCCGTTCGATCCCGGCGTCTCGACCGGGTTCTACCTCTGGACGAGTCCGTCCCTGCAGACCTGGCAGATGCGATGCAGCGCGCCCCCGGAGGGTCAGACCAGCTTCGCCGGAGTGATCCGGACGAACGGCACGATCACGGCGGCGTCGCTGGTCGGGTCCGAACCGTTCACGCAGGGTCCGCGCGGAACGCGACTGTGGAGGAACGACGGCGGCGTGTTCACGGACGTGACGATCGCCGCGGGCATCACCGACACGACGAACGTCCACCAGCTCGTCTGGGTCGATCTCGATCAGGACGGACGGCTGGATCTCTACGCGCTGAACAAGGGAGACACGGCGAACCTGAACCTCCCGGACGTCTTCTACCGGAATCTCGGGGGGGGAGTCTTCGTGGACGCGACCGCGGCCATGAATCTCGCGGGGCCGAGTCTCGGCCTCGGGGACGCCTGCGCGTTCGAAGACTACGATCTGGATCAGGATCTCGATCTGATGCTCACGTGCGGCACCGGCCCGCGCTTCATCGCCGGCATGGACCGACTGCGGGTCTACCGGAACGACGGACCGACGGGAAACGCGTTGCGGGTCCGCCTGCAGGGCGTGTACTCGACCCGCGACGGCTACGGCGCGTGGGTCACCTGCGTGTCCGGCGTCGCCGGCCGTCAGGTGCGCTATGTCACCGGCAACAACTGGCGCGGCCAGCAGGAGATGCTCGACTCCTGGTTCGGTCTCGGGCCGGACGCCGTGGCCGACACGGTGCGTGTCGAGTGGCCTTCGGGGGCGATCAACGTGCTGACGGATGTCTCCGCCGGCGAGATCTCCGTCGTGGAGAATCACCCGCTGACCGAGGCGCCGGTCGTGACTCCCGCCCTGGGGTTCTCGATTCGCGGATTCCCGAACCCGGGCACGGAGGAGATCCGGTTCCGGGTGCGCGCGCGCGCCGAGCGACCGGCCGACGTCGCCATCTACGATCCCGCCGGGCGCCGCGTCCGGACCGGGACGCTCGCGCCCGGCGAGGACGAGTTCCCCTGGGACCTGCGTGACGGGAACGGACTGCGCGTGGGCTCCGGCGTGTACTTCGCGCGCGTTCGCGAGGACGGCCGCACCGCGAGCACGCGGGTCGTCGTTCGCTGACGAACGCCGCTCGTCTTCTCGGGCGTGAGACCGCCGACTAGAACTCGTCCGCTCCGAGATCGAACTGGGTCGGCACGCTCGGGCGTCGATCCCCGTCGATGTCCTCGAGGTCCGGACCGTAGCGCGCGTCGGCGAGATTGTAGTCGCCCGCATCCTTCGCCGGGTTCGGCTCGCCGCCCGCGAGCGGATGGACGAGGTGGTAGTCGCCCTGCGGCGCGTTCACCAGGAGCTGCAGCGCGGACTGCCCGGTCAGCAGCCGGTTCAGGATCACGGACTCCGGGCCGCGGTTCGCCGAGGAGTTGATCCGCTGGTGGTTGTTGAGCTCGGACTCCGTCGAGGGGTTCCCGAGCTCCGTCGGGTTGCCCGAGAGATCGTAGTCGTCCGGATGGTTCCGGTACGGCGGGACGCCCACCGAGACCAGCAGGTTGCCCTCGAAGTACGAAGGATCCGCGTCCGGGTCCTCTTCGATCGCGGCGTAGCGCTGTCCGGAACCCTGCGTGAACAGGATGTTGCCGCCGATCGCGGGGGCGGCGCCGGAGAACATCCGCACGCAGGCGGCGGTGAGGCCGGTGCCCGCCTGCTGGATCTGCGCCGAGATCGTGTTCAGCCCGAGACGGACCGAACCCGTGGAGGCGACGCGCACGCCCGACGACACGCTGAACGCGCGACCGCCGTCGATGAAGCAGCTCGTGGCGAGCAGGGCCGAGGAATCGTCGACGCGGATGCCGGCGGTCTCCGTGTGGACGGTTCCTCCGGCGATCGGGCGCCCCCCCGAGATCCGACAACCGCGCAACGTCACGTCGGCCGTGCCCTGGATGCGGAGGCCGGTTCCGCTGACGCCGTCGCGTCCGTTCAGGTAGCAGCTCTCGAGGTGGGCGGGACTGTTCTCGATGATGCCCGCGACGTCGCCGCCGTTGCGCGCGTCGAACTCCACGAACGTGATCAAAGACGTTCCCTGGGCCGCGTTTCGGATCTGCAGCGGAGACTCGCCGGTGGGGCGGATCGTCGAGCGGAAGCGATCCGAATCCTCGAAGAACGTGGCCGGATCGAGTGCGCCCGCCACGCTGCGCGGCGCCCCGTCGATCACGAGCGGCTCGTCGTAGTCGCCACCGGCCAGGAAGATCGCGCCGCCGCCCTGCGTGCGCAGGAGCGCCTCCCCGAGGGACGCGATCGGATGGTCCGGCCCGACGCCCGTGTCGGAGTCGTCGCCGGAGAGGGGATCGACGAACACGGCGGCCGGATAGGAGACCGTGACCGTGGCTGTAGCCTCCGACGTGCCCCATTCGTTGCTCGCGAGCAGCGTGTAGGTCACGTCGCGGTGGGGACGGATCGATACGGCGCCGTCCACGACGTCGTCCAGCTCCCCGATGGCCGGCACTTCCGGCTCGTCCCGCGTGATGGCGGCCACGTCCGCGCCGTCGATGCGCCAGCGGAGACGCGTGAAGTCGCCGTGCAGGAGGGCGGGGCTCTCGGCCAGGAAGATCTCGATGCGCGGGGGCTCCTGCGGCTCGGGATCCGGGCCGGTGCCGGGGTCGGAGTCGCCGCAGCCGGAGGTCAGGACGAGGGCGAGGAGGGTCGAGAGAAGAAGAGCCGGTCTCGTCGGTGGGAGCATGGGATTCGCCACTCCGGGAACTCGGGAGGTTGGTCTCGACGTTCGCCCGGACGGCCCCTCCCGGCGGGGACGCGGGTGGCGGGACGGCGGGGCTGGGCGAATCGTCGCAAGGGATTGCTAATCGGGAATATACGATCCGAAAGCCGGAGTCGCCACCCGGAGCCGGGGATTCGCGTCCCGACGCTCCGGCTGCTAGAATGGGGGCGCCCCGTGTCCGGGCCGCCTCTGGGCGGCGTAACCGTCTCGACGCCTCCGTCACGCGCCTACGAGGAGAATCATGGTCCTGCTCCGCAATCTTGCCCTCGCCGCCTCGTTCGCCCTCCTGTCGTTCGCCGGCGCTGCGGCCCTCACGTCGGACGAGGCCGCGGCCGAGCTGCGGGACCCGAACCTCGTGCTGCTCCGGAACGCGCGCATCGACGTGACGGCGCCCGCCCCGGCGGCGCCGGCCGATCTGGCGCTGTCGCCCGCGGAGCTGCGGGCGAACCGCCACTGGATCGTGCAGGTCTCGACCCCGGCGCCGGCCCAGATGCGGGGCACGCTCGCCGGGTACGGTGCGGAGATCCTCTCGTACGTTCCGAATCGCGCGTACGTCGTGCGTGCGGACGCCGGCGTCGCCGACGCGCTCCGGGCGGATCCCGGCGTGCGCTGGGTCGGCGCCTGGCGCCCCGACTACAAGCTCGAAGCGGGCATCGGCACCCGGACGTTCACGGATCCCGAGCGACCGAGCGCGCCCGGCGAGGTGCTGCTCGTGCTCTGCGCGTTCCCCGGCGAGGACCTCGCGTCACTCGCGCAGCGGGTCCGCGCCGCCGGCGCGGAGGTGCTGGAGACGCAGACCGCGCGGGAGCGTCTCATCGCGCGGGGTGCGCGCGGGATCGAGCGCGCGCTCGCGCGCATCGACGGCTTCTCCTGGATCGAGGAGGCGCCCGAGCTCACCCACCGGAACAACACCACCCGCTGGGTCGCGCAGTCGAACGTCGCGAACTACACGCCGATCTGGGACGCGGGTCTGCACGGCGAAGGACAGATCGTGGGACACATCGACGGCGCGATCCGCGAGTCGAGCTGCTACTTCGACGACACCGTCCCGCCGGGCCCCACGCACCGGAAGATCATCGCCTACCGCGGCACGGAGTCGAGCTCCTCGCACGGAACGCACACGGCCGGCACGGTGGCGGGTCTCAACCCCGGCACGCTGAACTTCGCCGGACACGCGTACGAGGCGAAGATCTCCCACACGCGTGACAACCTGATCACGGGCTTCGGGAACGGCACGTCCAATCTCTACACCTACCTCGAGTTCGCGAACGGGGACGACGCGCACGTCCACACGAACAGCTGGGGCGACGACGGCCGCACCACGTACACCACCTGGTGCGCGGACATCGACGCCTTCTCGCGCGACTACGAGGACGACCTCGTGCTGTTCGCGGTGACGAACCTCTCCACGCTGAAGACGCCGGAGAACGCGAAGAACGTCCTCGCCGTGGGCGGCACGCTGCAGGCGCCGAACCAGGCGAGCCACTGCACCGGCGGGCAGGGACCGACGTCCGACGGGCGGCGCAAGCCCGAGATCTATCTGCCGGGCTGCAGCATTCTCAGCGCCTCGTCGTCGAGCGCCTGCGCGACCCAGTCGTCGAGCGGCACGTCGATGGCGTGTCCGGCTGTCGCGGGCAACGCGATCCTCGTGCGGCAGTACTACACCGAGGGCTTCTATCCGAGCGGCGCCGCGAACGCGACCGACGCGCTCGTGCCGAGCGGAGCGCTGCTGAAGGCCACGCTCCTGAACGGCACCGAGGACATGACGGGAGTCACCGGCTATCCCTCGAACCGCGAGGGCTGGGGACGGCTGAATCTCGATCAGGCGCTGTACCTGGCGGGCGACACGCGGACGAGCGTCATTCGCGACGTGCGCCACGCCGACGGGCTTTCGACCGGCGGCACCGACGAGTTCGAGATCACCGCCGACGCCGCGAGCTCCCTCGCGATCACGATGGTGTTCACGGATCAGCCGGCGCTCGTGGGCGCGGCGCTCGCGCCCGTCAACGATCTCGATCTCGAGGTCGAGGGCCCCGACGGTCTGTTCCTCGGGAACGTGTTCGCGGCCGGGTCGTCCACGACCGGCGGCTCGGCCGACAACCTGAACAACGTCGAGCGGGTGGTCCTGCCGGCCGGCGGGTTCACCAGCGGCACGTGGACGATCCGCGTGCGCGGCGCCGCGGTCCCGGACGGACCGCAGGGCTACGCGATCCACGTGGCCGGAGAGGTCACCGAGGCCGGCGGGCCGGTGGGCGTGGAGCTCGCGGCGGCCGACGCGAGCGAGTTCCGCCTCGGGCAGAACCGACCGAACCCCTTCGATGCGCAGACCACGATCCGTTTCGCGGTGCCGCGAGCGAACGAGATCTCGCTCGAAGTGTTCGACATCACCGGGCGCCGCGTGCAGTCTCTCGTGCATACCGTGATGCAGCCCGGCGAGTACACCGTGACCTGGGACGGCCGGGATGCGCGGGGCGAGCCGGTCGCGGCCGGGATCTACTTCTATCGCCTGGTCGGTCCGACCGAGGAAGTGACCCGCAAGATGGTCGTCCTGCGCTAGCCCGCGCCCGACGAACGGAAGACCGGAGCGGAGTCCGAGGAACAATCCGAGGAGCGGAAACGAAGTGTCCTCCATGAAGACTGTCTCGCTGGCGGGAGTCCTCCTCGCGGTGGCGGCCGCGTCGACGTACGCGCTCGATCTGGGCGATGGGCTGGTTCACCTGCGGGTGGAGACCTGGAACGGTCGGGCGGGTCCGTCGGGGCAGGCCCCCGCGGGCTGGCCGGCTTCGTCCTTCCGCGCGCCGGCCGCCGCGTCCACGATCCTGCCCTGGGTGGTGGTGACGGAAGGGCCTTCGGATCGGACGATCCGGGAGTCGATCGAGCGCGACGGACGGACGATCGAGGGCGCCCTGCCCTCGAATGCGTGGATCGTGCGCGGGACGGTCGCGGCGATGGACGCACTGACGGGAACGCCGGGTGTGGTGCGGGTGGAGTCGTACCGGGACTACTGGAAGGTGGATCCGGATCTGGACCGAGAGGCGCCGGAGCAGGTGCTGCAGGTCGAGATCTATCGCGACGCCGACGCGGGGACCGCGGCGGCGGCGGTCGCGTCGCTCGGCGCGCGCGTGCTCGCGGTGCAGGATCGCTGGGGCGTGCATCGTGTCGTGGCGCGTGCCGCGGGCGACCTCGTGCCCGCGATCGCCGCGCTCCCGGACGTCGCGTGGATCGAAGCGCGCGGCACGCTGGTGCAGCGCAACGACGAAGCCCGCTGGGTCGTCCAGTCGAACGTCCCGAACGAGACGCCGCTCTTCGATCACGGGTTGTTCGGGGCGGGGCAGATCGGCGGCCACATCGACGGCTCTCTCGACACGACGAGCTGCTACTTCCGGGATCCGGATCATCCGATCGGTCCCACGCACCGCAAGCTCGTGGCATGGCGCTACGACTCCGGCACCACCGCGGACACGCACGGCACGCACACGGCCGGCACGCTGGCGGGGGAGAACGTCGATCCGCTCGCGCCCGAGAACCGCGGTCAGGCGCCCAAGGCGCGAATCTCGCACACGGACTGGCGCGTGCTCGATGGCGACGAGTGGAACGGCCAGCCATCGAACGTGGTGGAGCTGTTCACGCTGGCTCACGACGACGGCGCGCGCGTCCACACGAACAGCTGGGGCGATGATGCACGCACGTCGTACACGACCTGGTGCCGCGACATCGACGCCTTCTCGCGCGACCACGAGGAGGACCTCGTGGTGTTCGCGTCCACGAACCTGTCCACGCTCCGGTCGCCCGAGAATGCGAAGAACTGCCTCGCCGTCGGAGCCACCCAGCACTCGCCGAACCAGGACTTCAAGGCGTTCGGGGGCGCCGGTCCCACGATCGACGGGCGCCGCAAGCCGGAGGTGTTCGCGCCGGGTCAGAGCACGCGCTCGACCGGGGTCGGCGCCTGCGCCACTGCGTTGAGCAGCGGCACGAGCATGGCGAGTCCGGCGATCGCCGGCATGGGACTCCTGATTCGCGAGTACTTCGTGCGCGGCTTCTATCCGAACGGTCGACCGGTGGCCGCGAACGCCTACGTGCCCACGGGCGCGCTGGTGAAGGCGATCCTCGTGAACTCCACCGTGGACATGACCGGGATCGCGAACTATCCGAGCGACGCGGAGGGCTGGGGGCGCATCCTCGTGGACGACGCGCTGTACTTCCCGGGCGATACCCGTCGCCTCTGGCTGCGCGACGTGCGGCACGCGAACGGCCTGGAGACCGGCAACGTGCGTTCCTGGGAGGTGCACGTCGAGGGGAGTGACGAGCCGCTCGCCGTCACGCTCGCGTTCATGGATGTGCCGGCGGCCGTCGGTGCGTCGGTCGCCTCGGTCAACGATCTCGATCTCGAGGTGGAGGGTCCGGACGGCCTGTTCCGCGGCAACGTGTTCGATGCGGTCGCCGGACAGTCGATCACCGGCGGGGGGCGCGATCCCAAGAACAACGTCGAGCGGGTCGTGTTGCCGGCGCCGTCGCCCGGTACGTGGACGGTGCGCGTGCGCGGCACCTCGGTCCCGCAGGGTCCGCAGGGCTTCGCCGTCGTGGTGAACGGAGATCTGCGCGCGCGGACCTTCGTCTCCGCCGAGGCGCCGGACGACGGCCCGCGCGGCGGCGAGGTCACGGTGGCGGAGTCGCGTCTCGACGCCTTCCGCCCGAATCCGTTCTCGCAGAACGCCGATCTCGTGTTCGCGGTGCCGAACCGCGTGCCCGTCTCGCTCGTGGTGTACGACGTGTCGGGGCGCCGCGTCCGCGAGCTCGTGGATCGCACGGTGGGCGCGGGCGAGTACCGCGTGGCGTGGGATGGCCGGGACGAGAGCGGTCGCGCCGTCGCGCCGGGAATGTACTTCGCCCGGCTGACCGGGCCCGGTTTCGAGCACACCGTCCGCGGAGTGCGTCTCCGTTGAGAACTTTCCGGCGGGCCGACTGGCTCGCGCTGGTGTTCGGGGTCGTCGTGGCGGTCGCGGCCGGCGAGGGCCTGCTCCGACTGTTCTGGCCGCAGCGATCCGACCTCACGCTCGGGATGTTCCGTGCGGACCCCTGGGCGGGGTACTCGCTGCGACCCGAGTACCGCAACGAAGTGCGACTGCCCGAGTACCGCACGCGGATCCACGTGGACGGCGACGGCTACCGCGTTCCCGACGACGCGCCGGACGTGGCGCCGGGCGCACCGACGTCGCGTCTGCTCGCGATCGGCGACTCCTTCACGTTCGGGGTGGGCGTCGACGCGGAAGACGCGTTCCCCGCGCGCCTGGAGGCGGTTCTCGCCGAGTCCGGGAGCGCGGGCTGGCACGTCCGCAACGGCGGGGTGGGCGGATACGGTCCGCTGCGTTCGGCGAAGCTCTTCGAGGGACGTCAGCTCGCCTGGCGTCCCGACGTCGTGGTCCACCTGCTGTACGTGGGGAACGATCTCCTCGATCCCCGCCCCGAGGACTGGCTCGAGAATCCCGTCGTCCGGGCCGGCCGACTCGTATCGCCGGGCCGCCACCCGCTCGTGCGCGCGCGGATGTTCCTTCGCACCCACTCTCACTTGTACGCGTTCGTGCGCCAGCACCTCTACCGCTGGTACACGTCCACGCCGTTCGCGCGCGCGGGTCGCGACCTCGAGCCCATGGGACTCGCGACGTGGCCGACGAGCGTCGTCGAGTCGAGCTGGCCGGCCGGTGTGGGGGCGATCTCCGAGATCCGGGACCGGTGCCGGGAGGCGGGCGTCCGCTACGTCGTGGCGATCGCCCCCACGCGGTGGCAGGTCCTGGACGACGACTGGGATCGCTACCGCCGGGCGTGGCGTCGTCCCGAGGCCGAGTTCGATCGCGACCACGCGACCCGTGAAGTGAGCGCCGCGCTGGACTCGCTCGGCGTCCCGAGCATCGACCTGCTTCCGGCGTTCCGGGCCGCCGCGGCTCGCGGGGCTCGCCTGTACTACCGCTACGACGCGCACTGGACGGCGGACGGGCACGCTCTCGCCGCGGGAGAGATCGCCGAGGCGCTCGCCGAGTCCGGCTGGCTGGAGTCGGGTGGGGGCCGACGGGCTCTCGCGGAGCGGTAGTCGCCGCGCGCTACTCGACCGGGTAGGCCCAGGCCTCGCCACCGCGCTCGCGGCTCGACGTGCGGAACGCGCGCTCCGTCTCGTCGAGGAGGTGGGCGCACCGCGCCGCCGCGAGGTTCGCGTTGCCGCTCCGCAGGAACAATGCGAACGCCCAGCGGCGACCTTCCGCGATCTGCGTCACTCCGGCGACCCAGGCGCCGTCCCCCGCATTCGCCGCAAGGGCCCGAGCCCCGCGGTGCGGGCTTCCGAGCGCGCGCGCGACGCCGCGCGGCGACTTGACCGCGGTGCCGGCGCCGCCGAGCACCTCGGTGATGGTGCGCGGCTTGACGCGGAGTGACGCGCGGGCGAGCGCGCGCCACAACGCGGTGACCTGCTCGACGCGGGCTGCGGGCGGCGATTCGGTCGCGTCCGACCAGCCCCAGTTCACGGCCCGCTCGATGATCGCACGCGTCGGGACGCGATCCTCCAGGTCGTGGAAGTACGAGTCGCACGACCAGCCGAGCGCCCCCACGAGCGTCACGTCGCGATGCTCCCCGCGCGCCCAGCACGTGGAGTCGCACGCGACCGAGGTCTCCGGATCCACCGCCCCGGTCTCGAGCGCCACGATCGCTTCCGCCACCCGGAACATCTCGCCGAGCGGGAGGGGTTCGTTCCGGGCCGCGTCCTCGTCGATTCCTCGGACGATCTCGCCGGACGCGACGTCCACCACGAGGAAGACCAGGGTTCCGGTGCTGCCCGGGAGACGATCCTGGATCGAAGGCGGCGACGGGGGCGGCACCGGTGGGGATGTGGCCGACTCGGCCGCGACGCCCCTCGGGGCGACGGTGGCGAGCGCGAAAGCGCCGAACCCGAGGGCGAGAGGTCGGAAGCTCATGCGGACACTTTACACGAGGAAGCACCCCGGCCGAGAATGGCGGTTTGCCACCCGGAGGGAGAATCGTGGCCTGGGGTCCCTTGGTGCACGAGCCGGTGTCGTCGCTCCGGTTCGGCCGCGTCCTGTTCGTGGAGCTCGCGCCGCCGGCGGCGGATCGGCCCGGCCGCTATCGCGACGTGCTGGGTCGCGATTCGCGCCCGGCGGAGCGTGCGCACTTCAGCGCGCCGGAGGCGGCGGCACGCGCCGTGTTGACGGAGCTCGAGCGCGGCGCAGCGGCGGACGCCGTGGTGTTCGGCGGCGCGGGTGATCCGCTGCGTCATCGTGGCCTCGGCTCGATCCTCCGCACGTTGCGGACTCGCGCCCACGTCGCCACCGTGGTGCTCACGGACGGTCGCCTGCTCGCCGATCGTGACGTGCGCCGCGAGGTCTCGGAGGCCGCGCTCGTCGTCGCCTGGTTGCCGTCCGTCGAGGATCCTGCCGCGGGCGCGTCGGCGGCGGAACGTCGCGATCGGTTCGAACGACACGTGGAGAATCTCGCGTCGCTCGCGCGCGAGCATCCGGTGCCGATCGCGGTGGAACTGCCGGTCGTGCCCGGCGAGTCGGATTCGGCGACGTCGCGCGAAGCGTGGAGACGCGCGGTCGCGCGCATCCGTCCCGAGCGCATCCTCGTGATCCCCGGACTCGGAGCGAGTGCCGCGGAGAATCTCGCCGACGCGCTCGAGCGCGTCCGGGGCGACCTGCCACCGCGCGCGGGCGCGTTCCTCGATGACGGAACCCTCGTGGACCGTCGCGACTTCGATCCCGCGGAGCGAACCTAGCGCTCGGATCGACGTCGGCGTCGCGCGAACGGCAGCGGCGCCGGGGGTGCGACGGGAGGCGCGACGGGCGGACGAGGCGGCGCCGCGGGAGGCGCGGCCGGCTCCCCGAACGCGCGACGTCGCCAGACCCGGTCCGGCACCCCGTGATCGTCGCCTCGTCGCGGCGGGGCCGGCTCCTTGGCGGAAGGCGCGGAAGGTGGCGTGTCCGCGGAGAAACGTCGCAGGGAGTCTTGCCGATCCAGGACCTCGCGGGCGAGACTCGCGATCCGCGCATTGCGCGGGGCCGCAGCGGCGGCGGGAGCCGGGAGTGGAACCCGGCGCAGCCGGACGGCCGCCGCGGCCAGCCAGGCGGCCCCGAGTGCCGCGACCCACACGAGACGGTCTCCGAGTGGCGGCCGGGGTATCGCCGGACTCTCCAGTAGCCAGTCCAGCACGTGCGCGGCCAGGGTGCCGGCGGCGAGCGTCACGAGGAACTCGAGACCACGAACGCCGTTTCGCCAGCCGAACGCGGAGGCCGCGATCCAGCCCGCCGCCGTGAAGTCGAGGAGCGACACGTCGCGTCCCGCGACGAGCACGTGCCAGAGGAGCCAGGTGGTGCTCAGCAGGAGGAACGTCACGCCGGCGACCGTGCTGCGCGGGGAGCTCGCGTCGCCGGAACCGGGATCCGCGGCGGTCGAGCCCGGGGCGCCGGAACGAGGGCGGACTTCGCGGGGGGAGCCTCTGTCGCGCTTCCGAGGGTGCATCGGGGGAGCATCCCGAATCCGGACCCCGCCCGTCAACCCCGAGCGCCGTCGGGTGCGGGGCGGCGCATTGCTCCCGGCTACACCTGGCCGTGGGCGCGGCGGTGTTCCTGGACGATCGACTCGATCTCGGACTCGGTGAGGACGGTCTCGGAGCGCTTCGCCACCGCGAGGATCCGATCGACGAGCTCGTCGTCCGGCGTGATGCCGCGGGCTTCCAGCGCGAAGACCACGTTGGACTTGCCGCTCATGAAGCCGATCTCGACTTTCTGGCCGAGTCCCACCATCGCGGCGGGCACGCCGGAGTACACCGCGTCGGCGAGATCGCTCTCCCCCTTGCGTCGCGCCTTCAGGATCGCGGCGGCGTGGACGCCCGTCGAGGTACGGAACGCATCCTCGCCGAACACCGGATAGCTGAAAGGAATCGGGACGCGCGTCGCCTCGGAGACCTTGCGCACGTAGTCGCCGAGTCGCGAGAGGTCGCGATCGATCAGACCCTCGAGGCGCAGGTTCACGAGCAGCAGGTCCATCTGCGCGTTGCCGCAGCGTTCGCCCACGCCCAGTGCGGTCGCGTGGATGCGATCGGCCCCGGTCGCGAGTGCCATCATGCAGTTCGGGAGCGCGAGTCCGCGATCGGAGTGACCGTGCCAGTCGATCTTCACGTCGGCGCCGCTTTTCTTCACCACGCGCATGATGTGCTTGAGCAGCGCGCGCACGCCGATCGGCGTCGCGTGCCCGACGGTGTCCGCAATCACGATGCGCTGCGCACCGGCCTCGATCGCCGTGGTGTACAGGCGTTCGAGTGTCTCGGGCTGGGCGCGGGTGGTGTCCTCGGTCACGTAGCAGACCGGGATCTCGTGCTTCACCGCGAAGCGGACGGCCTCGTCCGTCAGCCGGATCAGCCGATCGAGCTCCCAGCCTTCCGTGTACTGCCGGATCGCCGACGACCCGAGGAAGGTGCACGCCTCCACGGGGATCCCCGCGGCCTGCGCGATGTCGGCCACGGGTGCGAGATCCTGGATCACGGTGCGGCACGCGACGTTCGGGGCGATCGCGAGTTTCTTCTCCGCGATCTCGCGCGCGAGGCGTGTGATGTCGGAGACGGCACGCTCGCCGGCGCCGGGCAGGCCGAGGTCGGCGGCGTTGAGGCCGAGCTCCGCCATGAGATGCAGGATCTCGAGCTTCTCTTCGATCGAGGGATCCCGCACCGACGGCGACTGCAAGCCGTCGCGCAGCGTCTCGTCGTTCAGGTGGAACTCGGGCTTCGCCCGGAACGTGAATCCGCCTTCGTGATTCCAGTCGTAGATCAGGTCCTCTCGCACGTCGACGCCTCCCCGAGCCGAGCAGAGGATACCCGGGTCCCGGCGGGGGGTCGAGGGAACGGGTCAACCCCCGGCGCCCGGGCGCCGATTCGGAGGGACGGCCGGTCGACGGGGCGCGGCCGGTCGAGACCCCGGGGGGCCTTTCGTGGCACTCAGATCCCTGCAGGAACGGCCGGTGGCCGGTGGCGAGCGCTTTTCAGCCGTGATCGGCCCGGCCGCGATCGGCACCCGGATCACGCGCTGGTTGCTGGCCGGCTGCCTCGCCGCGACCCTGGCCGCGGTGCTCAGCGCGAACTGCGGCCTGCCGTTCGCCGGGCTCGTGGGCTTCGCGGCGGGCCTGCTCGTCGGCTCGGTGGCGATCGCCGCCCTCAGCGGCGGTGAGGAGCTCCTCGTCTGCGAGGGGCGAACGCTCGCTCACCGCCGGGCCGGGCCGCGGATCGTCGAGCGCTCCGTGCCGCTCTCCGAACTCCGGGACATCCGTCCGCACTCGGACGGCGTCGGAGGAGCCCGGCTGCGGCTCGTGACGAGCCGCGGAACGTGGTCCGTGGCTCCTCGGCTCCCCCGCCACGACGTGGAGGCGCTGGCCGCCGCCCTGCGTCGCCACGTGGACTTCGCGGACCCTTCGGCAAATGCCACGGTGCCGGCGGCGCGGGAGGGCGGCCGCCCGGCCCGTGTCACGCCTTCCGAGGCGCTTCGCTACCGCCACGCGCGTCGCTGAGCGCCAGGATCCGCAAGTCGGAGCGAAGGTCCCGCTTCCCGGTCTAAGGCGGGCCGCGCGCTTCGTCGATCCCCAGAGGAGTCCTTTCCCCGGGGGAGCGTTCCTTGCGCCGGTTCCACGCTCTCGTCTCGATACTCGCCGGTGGCGCGCTCGCCGCCGCCGCGGCGGGGTGCTCCCGTCCGGCGGACTCGCGTGCGCTGCCGAAGGCGGTGACCGAACCCGTGTTCGGGGGCACGGTGAACGTGATGGTGGAGTCCCCGGGGACTCTCGATCCTCGCGACGTCGACGACGTCTACGAGGCCGCGATCGTCAACCAGATCTACGACGGTTTGCTCGAGTTCGACACGAACCTCAATCCGGTTCCCGCCATCGCGCGTGAGTGGACGATCTCGGACGGCGGTCGCCGGTTCCGGTTCCGACTGCGCGACGACGTGTCCTTCCACAACGGGCGACGGGTGGTCGCGTCGGACGTCGTGTGGTCGTTCGAGCGCATCTTCGATCCGGATCGCGAGGATCCCGGTCTCGGCGGGGAGTTCCTCCGGCGCATCGAGGGTGCCGACGCCTACGCGCGCGGCAAGACCGTCCACATCGAGGGACTCGAGGCCGTGGACGACACCACACTCGTCATCCGGTTGGCCGAGCCCTACGGCGCGTTCCTGTCGTCGCTCGCGATGGATCAGACGAAGGTGGTGTGCCGCGAGGCGTTCGAGGCGGCGGGGGACGACTACGACTCCTGTCCCGTGGGGACCGGACCGTTCCGCTTCGATCACGTCGCCGACCACGACGATCACCCGGTGATCGTGCTGCGTCGCAACGTCGACTACTTCCGGGGCGCGCCGTGGCTCGCCGAGGTCGCGTTTCACGTGCCGGCTCGCTACACGGACGATCGCGCCGCGGACGCGTTGCTCGACGGCACGCTCACGCTCGCCGTCGTCACGGGACCGCGGGAAGAGGCGTTCGAGAACCTCGAGGCGTTCCGGATCCTGCGTCGCCCCGAACTCTCCTGCGGATTCCTGGCGCTGAATCCGTCGCTCGCCCCGGTAGACGACGCACGCGTGCGGCGCGCGATCGCGCACGCCGTCGATCGTCGACGCTTCGTGGCGCTCGATCCGGCCAGCCGGCTCGATGCGTCCGGGATCCTGCCACCGGGGATGTTCGGACACTCCCCGGACCCCAAGGCCCTGCGCCACGACCCCGACGTCGCCCGCAGCCTCCTCGCCGAGGCGGGATACCCCGGAGGCGAGGGACTCGTGCCGCTGCGGATCGTCCAGGTCAACCGCGGCGACGTGGGCGCGGAGGCGGATCGCATCCTGGCCGAGAATCTCGCGGAGATCGGGATCCGCGTGGAGTACGAGTACCTGGACTGGGGTGCGTTCTCCGATCGAATCGACGCCGGGACCGCGCCCGCGTACACCTTGAGCTGGATCGCCGACGTGCCGGATCCCGATTCGTTCCTGCGCTCGCTGTTCTCCACGGACGGCGCGTACAACCTCGTGGGCTACCACAACGCCACCGTCGACTCGCTCCTCGCAGTGGGGTCGGGGATGACCAGCTCGCCGGATCGCGCCCGCCTCTACCAGCGTGCGGAGCGGATCATCCTCAACGACGCGCCGATCGTGCCGCTGTACCACCTGGCGAACAACTTCGTCGTGCGGTCGAACGTGCGGGGACTCACGATCACGCCGTTCGGGTTCGGAAACCTCACGTTCGAGAAGCTCTGGCTGGATCCGGTGACGTCGTGAGGATCTCCATGCCGCGCGTTCCGCTTCCCAGGCTCCCGAGCACGATGCGGGCTCGGTACATGCTCGCGTTCGCGTCCACGATCACCGTGGCGATGGTCGCCACGATCCTGCTCGTGAACGAACGCATGGGCCGCTTGTTGCTGGATGCCACCCGGGACAAGAGCACGGCCATCGCGCAGTCGCTTGGCGCGACGACCGCGAACGCCCTCCTCAACTACGACTACGTCTCCCTGGCCCAGGCCGCCGACAACGCCGTGGACCAGAGCGGCATCGACTACGTCGTCATCCTCGACAAGGAGGGGCGCGTGGCGGCGCAGTCGGGGCGTGGCGTACTCGGCGGGGACGAGATCCCGGACCTGCCGTGGTCCGAGCTCTCGGAGCAGCAGTCCACCTGGACCCGGACGCTGTCCGTCGGGGGGGGAGACGGCACGCGCCACATCCTCGACGTGGCGCACCCGGTGTACGTGGAGGGCAGCGACGTTCGCTGGGGCGTGGTCCGTCTCGGCCTCGATCTCGACCCGATGCGCCGGGCGATCCTGCGCGTGCGGCTCCTGCTCGCGGCGATCGGGGTCGTGGCCCTCGTGCTCGCGCTCGCGGCAGCCCGATTCGTCTCCGATCGAATCGGCCGCTCGCTCGGCGGACTCGTGGAGGGCACGCTGGAGATCGCGCGCGGCAACCTCGATCACCGGATCGCTCCGCGCTCGGACGACGAGATCGCGACCGTGGCCCGCCACTTCAATTACATGGCCGCGCAGGTGCGTCGCCAGCAGACGGAGCTCGCGATCGCGAAGAGCGAGCTCGAGGCGCTGAACGCCACGCTCGAGGAGAAGGTGCTGCGGCGGACGCGGGAGCTCGTGGCGTCGGAGGAGAAGTACCGCGTCCTCGTGGACCAGTCGCCCGATCCGATCCTGATCGTGCAGGGCGGTGCGGTGCGGTTCGTGAACCCCGCGTTCGAGCGTCTCGTGGGACACCGGGTTCCGAATCACGAGGACCTGCGGGCGGAGATCCTGTTCCCCGCGGACGAGCGGGGTCGCGCCACCGGATTCCTGGACGAGGTGTACCGCGAGGGAACGTCGACGGGAGGCGAGTTCCGCGTGGTGACGAAGGCGGGAGCCGAGCGGACATTCGAGATGCGGGGGATGCGCATCACGTACCTCGCGGCACCGGCCGTCGCGCTCGCGATGCACGACACGACGGAGCGCAAGGAGCTCCAGGAGAGTCTCGTCCGCCACGAGAAGCTCCGCGCGCTCGGCGAGCTGGCGAGCGGGGTGGCTCACGATTTCAACAACATCCTCGGAATCATCCTCGGTCGGTCGCAGCTCCTGCAGCGGCGCGCGACGGACAACGAGGTGCGCCGCGGCCTTCAGACGATCGAGCGCGCCGCGTTCGACGGCGGGGAGACGGTTCGTCGCATCCAGGACTTCGCCCGCGCGCGCACCGAGCGGAACTTCTCGGACGTGGACCTGAACACGCTGCTCACCGAGGTCGTGGAGATCACGCGCACGCGATGGCGGGATCAGGCCGAGGTCCGCAACGTCCGGATCGAGATGAAGCTCGCCCTGGGACGGCTGGCGAACGTGCTCGGGCATCCGTCCGAGCTCCGGGAGATCTTCACGAACCTGATCTTCAACGCCGTGGACGCGATGCCGGGGGGCGGCCGGATCGAGATCCGGAGCCGCACCGAGGACGGGCACGCCGTCGTGGAGGTCGCGGACAGCGGTTGCGGGATTCCGGAGAGTACGCGCTCGCGGATCTTCGATCCGTTCTTCTCGACGAAGGGTGAGGACGGTCTCGGTCTCGGTCTCTCGGTCGTCTACGGGATCGTGCAGCGGCACGGCGGCGCGATCGAGGTCGACAGCACGCCCGGCGCCGGCACGACGGTGCGGGTGCGGGTTCCGAACGCGCCGGTCCGGGGTTCGGCCGAGCAGGAGGCGACGTCGGCGCCGGTGGACGGCGCGGGGCGTCGCATCCTCGCGATCGACGACGAGGAGGCGATCCTCGAGCTCGTGCAGGACATCCTGACGGAGCAGGGCTTCGAGGTCGTCACCGCGTCCGGGGGACAGGAAGCGATCGCGAAGTTCGAGCCGGGTCGCTACGACCTCGTCGTGAGCGATCTCGGACTGCGCGACATGTCCGGCTGGGAGGTCGTGAACGCGATCCGCTCGCGCGATGCGGCGGTCGGCGTGCTCCTGCTCACGGGGTGGGGCGCGACGCTGTCCCCGGAGCGCGTGGAGGAGTACGGAATCGATGCCGTGATGAACAAGCCGTTCGAGATGGGCGCGCTGCTCCGGCGAGCCGGTGAGGTGCTGGAGCAGACGGAACGTCGGCGCGTGGCGGGCGAGCCTACGGGCTGACGGACTCCGCCAGCGCCCGTTCGAGCTCCGCCTGCACGCGGGCGGCGACGTCGTCCGCGGTCCTCCGCGCGGCCTCCACCGCCATCGTCGCGCGCGATCGAACGTCTTCCGCCCAGCTCGCGTCCGTCACTCCCGGCAGATTGATCAGCACGTTGTAGAACGCACCGTCGGCGCAGGCGCGCGCGGTGAGCGCCGCCACGCCGGCGTCCGAGAGCGAGTTCCGGTTGCCCTGCGCCGCCACGATCCCGGCGAGCTCGGCCGCGCGCGCGGCGCGCTGCAGCACACCGAGCGGGACCTCCGTCGCGTGCTTCGTCGCGTCGAGGATCGCCCGGTCGCGTTCCGCGGCTTCCTCGGGCGTCCCGCGCTTCTTCTTCATCGCCGCGAACAGCTCGTTGAAGGCGTCGGTGTCGCGGTCGATGTCCGCGAGGAACGCGTCCTTGAGCGACTGCGCTTCGTAGCCGACGTCCTTCAGCCCCTCGGACACGTCTTCGTAACCCTTTCGCCCGACCGTGAGGTTCGTGACCATGGCCGTGAGCGCGGCCGAAAGCGAGCCGCAAAGCGAGGCGACGCTCCCGCCGCCCGGCGCGGGGCTGTCGGTGGAGAGCTCGTCGGTGAAGTTCGCGATCGTGCGATCCGCGAGGAGTCCCTCACGCCGCAGGCGGTACTCGATGATCTTCTCGGCGGGGTCGAAAGGGGCGAGGTCGTCCAGTCCGAGGCCCTTGACCGCGGCGTGAATGAGCTCGCGCTCGGGTACGCCCGCGGACAGACCGGCCTTCTTCAGCACGTGCACGCCGGCCCCGCGGATCGCCTCCAGCGGCACGAGCCCCACGATCTCGCTGCCGGTGACGCGCAGGCCGCGCGCCGTGGCGCCCTCGCAGATCGCGTCGAACACGTCGTGCATCGAGGTGACGTGATAGTTCGTCAGGTTGATCGAGACCTGCGCCGCTCCGTACTCGGGGATGTACCAGCCGACCGCCTTGCACTCGCGGAAGCGCCCCGGAGTCATCTCGAACTGGCCGTCCGCGCCTCGGATCGGCTTGCCCTCGGCGTCGCGCTTGCGGCGTCCGCGGTCGCGCACGTCGAGCGCGATGTCGTGCGCGAGGTCGCGGGAACGGACGTTCACGTTGACGTTGTACGCGATCAGGAACTCGCGGGCGCCGATCGCGGTGGCGCCGGTCTTCGGTCGGAATTCGTTCGGTCCGAAGTCGGGCTTCCATTCCGGCTTGCCGGCGCGCGCGGCCAGCCCCTCGTACTCGCCGGCCCGGACGTCCGCGAGGTTGCGGCGCTCGGGCCGGGAAGCCGCATGCTCGTAGAGGTACACGGGGATGCCGAGCTCCTCGCCCACGCGACGGCCGAGTCGGCGGGCAAGTTCCGCGCAGTCCTCCATGGTCACCCCGCTCACGGGCACGAACGGGCACACGTCGGTGGCGCCCATGCGCGGGTGGGCGCCGGAGTGCTGTCGCATGTCGAGGACCTCGGCGGCCTTCGCGATCGCGCGGAACGCGGCCTCCACCACGTCGTCCGGCGCGCCCACGAACGTCACGACGGTGCGGTTCGTCTCGAAACCCGGATCGACGTCGAGGAGAGTGACCCCCGGCGCGGCGCGCAGGACGTCGGTGATCTTCTCGATGCGGGCCGGATCGCGTCCCTCGCTGAAGTTCGGGACGCACTCGACGATGCGCTGCATGCGACTCTCCTCCGCGCCCGCCGGCTAGCCGGTGGGCAGCTCTTCGAATTCTCCGCGGGCGACGCGCACGCAGATGTCGGAAACGATGGCCTGCAGATCGGTGTAGTTCTCCGCGACCGAGCCGTTCGGGATGCGTTCGATCAGGGCCTCGGGCGCGTTGAACAGGATCGGGTGATGCGCGACGCGGAACATCCCCTCGTCGTTCCAGCCGTCGCCGACGGCGATGATCCGGAAGCCGATGTCCTTGAGCGCGGCGATGATCCGGTCCTTGCGCCCGCGAATGCGGAGCCGATATCCCTCGATTCGCCCGTCGTCATCGGTGCGGAAGGTGTTCGCGAAGAGGTTCCAGCCGCCCATCCGCTGCACCAGGCCCTCCGACAGCTCGTGGAACGTGTCGGAGGCGATCATCACCTGGGCCTTCGTGCGGTACCACGCGAGCAGCTCGGTGGCCCCGGGGAAGGGCATGACGTCGTCGGCGATCCGGCGCAGCTCCGGGAGCCGCAGATCGTGCTGCCGGAGCAGCTCGACCCGCCGCGCCATCAGGCGGCCGAAATCCGGCTCGTCGTGGGTGGTCAGGCCGAGCTCCTCGATCCCGGTCAGGCGCGCGATCTCCGTCCAGATCTCCGGGACCAGGACCCCTTCGAGATCCGTGATGATGACCATGCCTCGTCCTCCGGGGGCGGGGGGATGGGGGGGAGGCGCGCCCGGGGTCCGGGGCCTCCCGATCGGAGCCCGGCATTCTAGCGCATTCGAGCCGTTTCGGGGGTTTGCAGGACTTCCCGGGGCATCCGTGCTATGCTACGGCGCCGCAGCGCGAACCTCGCGCCGCGAAACCACCCGACGCGAATCCGGAACCGAAACGTAAGGAACCCGCACATGGACCGCACGCCCGCTGACGACATGCCGAACCTCCCCGAGACGCCCGAGGCGACGAACGAGACCGTCGCGGAGGCGAGCTCCCCCGAGGAGGCCGTTTCCCCTGCCACGACGGAAGACTCCGGCGTCGTCGACGCCGCGACGTCCGCTGCCGCGACCGCGGCGGTCGACGCCGCCGGCGTACCGAGCGACTCGCCGAAGCCCGGCGCCCGCCTCAAGGGGCGGATCGTCAAGATCGACGAACAGTCGGCGTTCGTGGACTTCGGGGGACGGGAGGAAGCGGTCCTCGATGTGCGGGAGATCAAGGATCCGGAGGGCAAGCTGACCCGCAAGGTCGGCGACGAGCTCCAGGTCACCGTGCGCTCCGCGCAGGACGGCGTGAAGGTCACGATCAAGAGTGGCAAGGGCACGCCGGCGAATCTCCCGCAGCTGCTGGAGGCCGCGAACACGGGAGTGCCCGTGGAAGGCAAGGTCACCGGCGTGAACAAGGGCGGCCTCGTCGTCAACGTGATGGGCGTGCGCGCATTCTGTCCGTTCTCGCAGATCGACCGCCACTACGTGGAAGATCCCTCGGTGTTCCTGAACAAGAAGCTCGAGTTCCGCGTTTCCTCGGCGGATCCGAAGGGCCGCAACGTCGTGCTCTCGCGCCGCGTCATCCTCGAGGAGGAGGCGAAGTCCAAGGCGCAGGATCTGCGTCGTGATCTGCAGATCGGTTCGATCGTGAAGGGCGTCGTCGCGCGGATCCGTCCGTTCGGCGCGTTCGTCGATCTCGGCGGCGTGGACGGTCTGATCCATGTCTCGGAGATCTCGCACGCGCGCGTGAAGGATCCTTCCGAGGTGCTCAAGGTCGGCCAGGAGGTCGAGGTCAAGGTGCGGAGCATCGAGGACCTCGGCGGACCCAAGGAGCGCGTGAGCCTGTCGCTCAAGGACCTCGCGGCGGATCCGTGGGATACGTTCGTCTCGGGGCTCGAGATCGGATCGCGGGTCACCGCGAAGGTCGCGCGCGTCACGGACTTCGGTGCGTTCATGGAGCTCACGCCCGGCATCGACGGTCTCGCGCACGTGTCGACGCTCGCGCCGGGACGCGTGAACCATCCGTCCGACGTCGTCGAGGTCGGGCAGGAGCACGAGGTCTGGATCGTGTCGGTGGACCGCGACAAGCACCGGATCTCGCTCTCCCTCATCGAGCCCGGAACGTCCACGTCGCAGGGCGGCGGCGGCCATCACGATGCGCCGGAGTTCGACCCCTCCGACTACTCGGACTTCGGAGGCGGACGGGACTTCGGCGGCGGCGGCGGTCGCGGCGGTCGGGGCGGCGGTCGGCATCGCAAGGGCGGCGGGCGTCGCGATTCGCGTCGCAATCCGGACCTGGACGAGTACCACGCGAAGTCACGTCGCCAGCAGGAGTCCGGCCCCACGGCCATGGCGCAGGCGCTGCGTCGCGCCGGGCTGGCCGAGGACGACGACTAGGCCGCCGATCGGGCGGCTCGGAACGACGACGGGGGCCCCTGTGGCCCCCGTCTTTTTGCGGCGATGCTTTTCCGTATCTCCGCACTTCCGCACTTCCGCACCGCGCAGGCGAGCGGAGGCGAGTTCTCGATCGCGGCCTATCTGTCGCCGGAGACTCGGACGAGGTCGGCGACCACGGCCCGGTGATCGCTCGCGCCGGGAGACGCGACCCACGAACCGAGCGATGCCCACTGCTCGTCGTGCAGGATGTGATCGATCTTCACCGCCCCGCGCAGGCCGATCGCGGAGAGGGGGAAGCTGGTTCCCCAGCCGTCGCGCCACGGATGCCAAGACTGCTCGAAATCACGCGCGAGCGAGAACCCCTCCGGCGACCACGGCAGCGAGTTGAGGTCCCCGGCGAAGATCAGCGGCAGGGTCTCGGGGCCGAGGTGTTCGCGCAGCGCGTGGATCTGCTCGAGTCGGGTCTTCGTGTTCGAGAGCGGCCAGCCCCACGGGCGGGCGAGGTGCACGCACACGAACCGGATCGGACCCTCCGGCGTGTCGATGCGCGCGAGCAGCGCCACGCGCGGCCAGCGCCCGTCGCCGCGCGGAAGCTCGAAGGTCTCCGTCTCCGCGATCGGCCAGCGGGAGAGGATCGCGATCCCGTGCTCGCCGCCGTGCTCGACCTCGAAGCTGCCCGCGAACGCCGACTCGAGGCCGAGCGCCGCGCCGATCTGCCCCGCCTGGTCCTGGCTGCGCGAGCGGGCGATCCCGCGTTCGACTTCCTGGAGCGCGACCAGGTCGGGCGAGAGGGCGCGCAGGTCCTCGGCGATCTCGTTCATGCCCCCGAGACCCGCGCGGATGTTGTACGTCACGACCCGGAGCGCGGGCGGGGCGGGACGCGGGGGCACGGTATCCGGCGCGCGCGCCGAGACCGCCACCCCCACGGCAATCAGCAGGACCACGAGGACCCACACCGACGCTCCGCGGACTCCGAATCGCCGGGGTCTCTTCAAGCGGTGCGCTCCTACGACAGGGTCGAGTCGAGCAGGACGACCCGTTCCTCGCCGAATCGGCGCGCACGATCGAGGAGTCCGGTCGCGTTCGCGACCTCCTCGCGCTGCTCCGAGACGTACCACTGCAGGAACTCGAACGCCGAGTGGTCCTTCTCCGCCGTGGCGAGATCGACGAGCTCGTAGATCGCGCGCGTGACGTCCTGCTCGGCGGCGAGGAAGCTCTCGATCGCCGCCAGGGCCGACTCGTACGTGCTCTTCGGTTGCGGCTGGGCCGGGATCACGACGTGGCCACCGACCTCGCCGAGGTAGTGGACGATCTTGAGGGCGTGCTCGTTCTCCTCCTGGCCCTGCCGGAAGAAGAACTTCGCGAAGCCGGGAAGCCCCTGCTCCTCGAACCAGGCGGCGAGGGCGTAGTACTGGTACGACGCGCCGAACTCGCGGCCGATCTGGGCGTTGAGCGCTTCGTTCATCTTGGAGCCGATCATCGCGCGGTCCTGCCGCATGGGTTCTCCTCCGGTGCGGTGGGGGACGAAACGTACCATCGTACCGGCGGACGCGGAGGGGGCAACCCCGTTCGCGCGGGGCGCCCGGGATCGCGGCCGGACGCCGGTCTGCGGCTTGACGGTCCCCGGCCCGTTCCGCACCATGAAGGCCACGCTGGCGAATCCCGAGGGGAGCCGCATGTCCGAATCCGTTTCCCACCCCTCCGGGGACGGGGCTCCCGCCCCGCCCGACGCCGCCGCGGGCCGCGCGCGGTGGGCGCCCTACGCGGAGCTCACGAAGCCGGGCCTCACGAGCCTCGTGCTGATCACGACCGGTCTCGGGTACCTGCTCGCCTCCCGCGGACCCACGAACTGGTTCGGGCTCGTGTGCGCCGTGGCGGGCACCGCGCTCGTCGGCGGGGGGGCGAACGGCCTCAACCAGTGGTGGGAGCGTGAACGCGACGCCCGGATGCGTCGGACGAAGGATCGCCCGTTCCCTTCGCGTCGGATCTCGACGGCGGCCGGCGTGACGTTCTCGATCGCGATCTCGATCCTCGGCGTCGCGCTGCTCGCCGTCACCGCGAACGCGCTCACGGCGTGGCTCGCGTTCGCGTCCTGGGCGGTCTACCTGTTCCTTTACACGCCGCTCAAGCCCCGCACGACGCTGAACACGCTCGTGGGGGCGATCTCGGGAGCGATTCCGCCGATGCTGGGCTGGACGGCGGCGTCGGGCCGGGTCGAGGCCGGCGCGTGGGTCCTGTTCGCGATCCTGTTCGTCTGGCAGATCCCGCACTTCCTCGCGATCGCGTGGCTCTACCGCGCCGACTACGAGGCCGGCGGCTTCCGGATGCTGCCCGTGGTCGATCCGGCCGGCCGGGCCACGTTCCGGGTCGCCGTCTTCTACTGCGTCGGCCTGCTCCCCGTGACCTGGTCCGCGAGCCTGGTGGGCATCAGCGGCTGGATCTACCTGCTCGGGTCGACGTTGCTCGGGGTCGGCATGCTGCGCTACGGCCTTCGCCTGTACCGCGAAGGCACGGCCGAGGCGGCCCGGAACCTCTTCCTGACCTCGATCGCCTACCTGCCGGCCCTGTTCCTGGTGATGCTGCTGGATCCCACCCGGCTCCCGAGGTTCTCCTAGCGCGATCCGGGCCCCGCTCAGCCGCTCCGCAACGCCGGCCGATACCCGGGAGGACGTCCCGATCCCGTTCCCGGGGGAGCCGCATGCCCAAGGAGCCTTCCGGCCACCCGTCGTCGGGCCACACGTCGCCCGACCAACCGCCGGCCGCCGGCCCGCCGACGGGGGAGAGCCCCCTGGCGGGTCTCACGGCCCCCGACCGGAGAAAGACGCCGCGCCCCGACTCGCTCGAGCTGCGCCTCGATGCGGCCCTGCGCGAGCGTCGAAGCGACTCCCGGATTCTGATCGTGGACGACACCGCGACGAACCGGAAGCTCCTGCGCGCGATCCTGGCGAACGAAGGCTGCGAGATCCTCGAGGCGACCGACGGCGAGGAGGGGCTCCGCCTCGCGCGAGAGACCCAGCCCGACCTCGTTCTCCTCGACGTGGTCATGCCGAAGCGCGACGGATACGACGTCTGCGCGGAGCTCAAAGCGGATCGTGCCACGGCGGAGATCCCCGTACTGTTCCTCTCCGCCAAGACCGAGTCCGCGGACAAGATCCGCGGCCTCGAGCTCGGCGCCGTGGACTACGTGACCAAGCCGTTCCATCGCGGCGAGATTCTCGCGCGGGTGCGCACGCACCTCGAGAATCGACGTCTCGCCCGCGCCCTCCGCCAGCTGAACCGCGAACTCCTCCGGAATCAGCGACGCCTGGAAGAGGACCTGCGCGCGGCCGCGATGATCCAGTCGAGCCTGATTCCGTCGGAGTCGCTGAAGGACCGTTTCGACGAGCTGCGTCTCGAGTGGGCGTTTCGCCCGTGCCAGGCGATCGGTGGCGACGTCTTCCACGTGCTGAGGCTCGACCCGGATCACGTGGGCATCTACATCGTGGACGTGGCCGGACACGGCGTGCCGTCCGCCATGGTGACGGTGTCCGTGTCGCAGTGCCTGAGCCCGGTGGGCACCGGCCTGCTGAAGGAGCGGATTCCGGACCCGCCGTACTACCGGCTGCCGGGGCCCGCGAAGGTGCTGGAGCGACTCGAGGCGGAGTTCCCGCTCGACCGATTCGACAAGTACTTCACGGCCGCGTATCTGCTGTTCGATCTGCAGACGGGCAAGCTCCGGTACTCGCGCGCGGCGCACCCGAGTCCGGTGCTCCTGCGAAAGGGCGGCGAGCTCGAGACGCTGGAGGAGGGGGGCTCGATCATCGGGCTCGGGATGGGCGTGCCGTTCCGCGAGGGAGCGACGCGGCTCGAGGTCGGCGATCGGCTGTTCCTGTTCACGGACGGCATCCACGAGCGCCTGAACCACGCCGGGGAACGCTACGGCGCACGTCGACTCGGGGAGACGCTGTCCCGGTTCGCGTCGCACACGCTCGAGGAGACGTGCGCGGGCCTTCTCGCCGACGTCGAGGAGCATGCCGGTGGGCTCGCGGCCACCGATGACGTGACGGTGCTCGCGCTCGAGTACCGCGGCTCCACGATCGCCACTCGTCGCGCGCGCCGGAGCTGATCCGGCTTCACCGCAATCCGGCGGTCAGGAACAGTCCGTACAGCACGAGCCAGACCAGCCCCAGGAAGTGCCAGTACGTCGTGACGTAGCGCAGCCCGTCCAGGCGGTGGGGCAGGATGCGTTCGTAGTGCGCGTTGACCGCGACGACGAACACTGGCACCAGCCCCCCGACGACGTGCAGCGCGTGCAGCCCGGTGAGGAAATAGAACAGCCAGCCGAACGTGCCGGTCGCGAGGAGGCCGTCCGGGTGATGGAAGCGGAACCAGACCACGATCTGGTTGCCGAGGAACGTCACGCCGCTGAGCACGGCCCCGATCAGGACGACTCGCAGGCGCAGGAGACGTCCGGCTCGCGCCAGCGGGATCGAGACCTGCAGCAGGGCGGACGTGATCGCCAGCAGCACCGTGCTCGTGAGGAGTCCGCGGGGCAGGAACACGCCGGGCGGCGGCCATGCTTCCGCGCGGGCGGCGAACACGAACCACAGCACGACGCCGGCCAGGAACAGCACGGCGAGCGAGATCAGGAACAGGCCGAGCCCGAAGGGTCCCGCCCCGGGAGCCGGACGTTCCTTCGTCGCCTCTTCTGCGCGGCCGTGACCGTTCGACGAGCCGTTCGAATGCCCGTTCGAGTGGTGCGACAGCGGTCCGCGCGGGAAGTCCGGCCCGGGCTGCTTCATTCGGTCCCCGAGGGCGGCGCCCCCGCTAGGACGGGGACGCCTCGGTGGCGGCGGCCGGCATGTCCGGGGCGTACCCCGGAATGAGCGTCGGCTGATACTGCTTCGTGTCCAGGAGCGCGAACGTGATGAAGAGGAACACGAACAGCAGGGCGGATACGAACACGATCGCGTTGAACGGCTTGTCCCAGCGCAGGTGCATGAAGAAGAGCGCCACGAGCGTGGACTTGATCACCGCGATGCCGAGCGCCACCACGATGTTCAGGGGGCCGAGCTGGAAGTTCGTCACGGCCACCGTGGCCCACGTCAGGAAGATCAGGGCGCCCCAGGTCCCGAGGAGGATCCGGAGCGGCACGGCGTGTGCAGTATCGGCGTGGTTTCCGGCCAAGGTCGGTCTCCTCAGTGAATCAGGTACAGCAGCGGGAACAGGAAGATCCAGATCAGGTCGACGATGTGCCAGTACAGGCCGACGAGATCGACCGGCGTGAAGTAGTCCGGTCCGAACGTCCCGCGCAGCGAGAGCACGAGCAGCCAGGTGATCACGATCATGCCGGCCAGCACGTGGAATCCGTGCAGACCCGTCATCGCGAAGTAGATCCCGAAGAAGATCTGTGGGTTCGCGGGGACGGCCGCGGGGCCGTGGCCGTCCGTCGTCGGCTCCGGGCCCGGGCGGAACGTGCCGGGCGCTGCCGCGGCCCGACCGATCTTGGGGGCGTCCGCCGCGGACACGGGCGGGGTCGGCGTGACCTCCAGCGCGTGGGCTGCGGCTTCGTCTGCGGCCATCTCGTGCGCGACGGCGTCGCCTTCGGCGGGGGTCGCGTGGGCGTCGCCCGCCGCGGCGTGCGGGGCAGCCGCCTCGCCTGCCGCCGCCTCGTGTCCCGGGGCGGCATGGTCGCCCCCGTGGCCGTGATCCGTCTGCGCGACGTAGTGCGTGCCCGGCAGAAGTCCGTGCTCGAACTTCGCCTTGTACTCGACGTACTTGATTCCCATGAACCCGCCGGCGCACGCGAGCGTGAGCAGCAGCATGAGCACCAGGAGCGCCCGCTGCCCGAGCTGAGCGGCGCGCACCGCCCACGCCATGGTGAGGCTCGAGCAGATCAGCACGACCGTGTTGATCCCGCCGAGCTTCTTGTCCAGGAACTGGTGCGCGTACAGGAAGATGTCCGGGTGGTTGGCCCGGTAGATCGCGTAGGCGCAGAACAGCCCACCGAACATGAGCAGCTCGGTGCCGAGGAACAGCCACATGCCCAGCTTCCCGGATTCGAACTGCTGGACCGGGGTCTCGAAATGGTGGGCCAGGTGCGGCGGATGTTCCGCGTGCGCGGCCGAGTGAGCGGTCATCGGATCGTTATCTCCCGGATTCCGTCGGGGCTAGCCCCGGAGCGGCTCGTGGTAATAGCTGCCGGTTTCCGGGTCGTACTTCACCCGGTCGAAGTCGTAGGGATCGCCCGTCTTCGGCGGATCGCCGTCGAAGTTGTAGTGCGGGGGCGGGGAGGTGGTCTGCCACTCGAGCGTGGCGCCACCCCACGGGTTCATGGGGGCGATCGGACCCTTGGCCAGCGACCGCAGGAGGTAGATCGCCGTCAACACGAAGCCCGCGGCCATGATGTACGAGCCCCACGTGGACGCGACGTGCCAGTTCGTGAACTCCTCCGGGTACATGTAGTAGCGGCGCGGCATGCCGCGGGAGCCCATGACGAACTGCGTGAAGAACGTGAGGTTGAAGCCCACGAACACGAGGAACGTGGCGACCTGCGCCCAGCGCTCGTTGTACATGCGGCCGAACATCTTCGGCCACCAGTGATGGAGTCCGCCGAGCAGCGCCATCACCGTGCCGCCGAACATCACGTAGTGGAAGTGCGCGACCACGAAGTAGGTGTCGTGGAGATGGACATCCACCGAGAGCGTGCCGAGGAAGATTCCCGTCAGCCCGCCGATCGAGAACACCCAGATGAAGATCAGCGCGTACCACATCGGGGTCTTCAGGTCGATCGACCCCTTGTACATCGTCACGACCCAGTTGAAGACCTTGATCGCCGACGGGATCGCCACCGAGAACGTGATCGCGGAGAAGATCATGCTCAGCAGCGACGACTGGCCGCTCGTGAACATGTGGTGTCCCCACACCAGGAAGCCGAAGATCGCGATCGCCACGCTCGAGTAAGCGATGAAACGGTAGCTGAAGATGTGCTTGTGGCTGTAGGTCGTGATCAGCTCGCTGATGATGCCCATGGCGGGAAGGATCATGATGTACACGGCGGGGTGGGAGTAGAACCAGAAGAAGTGCTGGAACAGCACGGGGTCGCCGCCGAGCGCCGGGTCGAAGATCCCGATCCCGAGACTGCGCTCCAGGATCAGCAGGAGCAGCGTGATCGCGAGGACCGGAGTCGCGAGGATCTGGATCAGCGCCGTGGCGTACAGGCCCCACAGGAACAGGGGCATCTGGAACCAGCCCATCTCCTTCGGGCGCAGCTTGTGGATCGTCACGATGAAGTTCAGGCCCGTGAAGATGGAGCTGAAGCCGAGGATGAACACGCCGAAGACCACCGGGATCACGCTGGTCGCGGTGCTCGTGCTGTAGGGCGTGTAGAAGGTCCAGCCGGTGTCCGGCGCGTTGATGGCGATCGAGACCACGGCGAGGACCGCCCCCGCGATCCAGAAGTAGAACGACGCCAGGTTCAGCCTGGGGAACGCGACGTCCTTCGCCCCGAGCATGATCGGGAGGACGAAGTTTCCGAATGCCGCCGGAATCGCGGGAATGATGAACAGGAACACCATCACCGCGCCGTGCAGCGTGAACATCTGGTTGTAGGTGTCGGCGTCCATGATCGTCTTGCCGGCCGTCAGGTGCTCCGTGCGGACCAGCAGCGCGAAGATGCCGCCGAGCAGGAACGAGCCGAGCGTGGCGATCAGGTACATGACGCCGATCCGCTTGTGATCCAGCGTCAGCAGCCACGACTTCAGGCCGTGGGAGCAGTTCAGATAGTTCTCGCCGGGCTGGGCCTCCGCGGAATGCGGTCGGGAGCCGACGGCGACGTGCGTGGTGGTCATCCGGGTTCTCCTCCCCGCTCGGCTACTTGAGGCTCTTGATGTAGGCGATGAGCGCGGCGAGTTCCTTCTCGTTCACGCGCCCCTGGAACGTCGGCATCACCGGATCGAAGCCGGCGACGACCTTGGCCTTCGGATTCAGGATCGATTCGCGGATGTAGTTCTCGTCCATCACGCCGGACGAGCCGTCGCTCCAGGCGCGACGGTTCCCGAAGGAGCCCTTGAACGTGGGGCCCACGCCTCCGGTCCCGTCGAGGCTGTGGCACTGGCGGCAGCCCTTGCGATCGTACAGGATCGCGCCGGCCTCCTCGGGGGCCATTTCGGAGATCCAGTCCGCCGCCTTCTTCATCCACTCGTCGAACTCGCCCTTCTCGTGGACGATGACCTTGCTCAGCATCTGGGAGTGGCTCGTCCCGCAGTATTCGGCGCAGAAGATCCGCGACTCGCCGGGATCGTCCGCCTGGAACCAGGCATCCGTGTAGCGCCCCGGGACGACGTCCATCTTCACGCGGAACTCGGGAACGTAGAACGAGTGGAGCACGTCCATCGACGTCATCACGAGCCGGATCGGCTCGCCGGCGGGAACGTGGAGCTCCGAGTCCTCGTAGCCGTTCGGGTACTGGAACGCCCAGTTCCACTTCTGACCGATCACCCGGACCTCGTACGCGCCCTTGGGCGGCGTGCGCAGGTCCATGAAGCCGCGGAAGCCCATGACGAAGATGCCGAGGACGAGGAGGAGGGGCACGCCGCTCCAAAGCAGCTCCAGGAACGTGCTGTGGTGTGCGCTGGGCTGGGACTGGGGCACCGGGCCCTTCCGGCGGTACTTGAGCAGGAACCAGACCGCCATCACCAGAATCAGGACGAAGAAGAACACGCTCAGCCAGTAGATGAAGTAGAACGTGGCGTCGGTGCTCTTCGCGAACGTCGATTTGGCGGCGGGCAACCAGAACGATCCACCCGCCGAGGCGAGCAGACCCTCGGGCGCCATCGCCTGAAGGATCCCGATCACGAATGCGCTCCCAGGGTTTCCCGGTGTCGTCGCCGAGCCGACCGACGCCACGCCGACGCCAGCCAGAGCCCGACCACGATCACGGTGAATGCGGCAAAGGCCCGCATGAGGTTCATCGCGGCGGGCCCGTAACGGCCCTCCGTGTGGTCGTAGGCAAAACAGAACAGGATGATCTGATCCACGGGCGACCCGATCTTCCCGTCGGACGCCTCCACGAGCGAGAGCCGCAGGGTCGCCGGATCGAACGCCACTCCGTACAGGTACCGGGAGAGACGCCCCTCCGGTGTCGCCAGGAACAGGGCGGCGGAGTGCGCGAACTCGCTGCGATCCTCCATCCACCGGTAGTTGAAGCCCAGCGCGGTGGCGAGCTTGTGCGTGTTCTCCTCGTCTCCCACGAGGAAGTGCCACCCGTCTCTCGCCTCCGGACGGCCGAGCTCGCCGACGTAGCGCTCGCGCTTCGCCGTGGCGCCCTCGGGCGTGTCCCGCGGATCGAAGGAGACGGTCACGATCTCGTACTCCTCCCCGGGGGTCCAGTCGAGGTCCCGGATCGCGGCGGTGAAGCCGTCCAGGAACACGTTGCACAGCATCGGGCAGTCGAAATAGACGAGATTCAGCACGACCGGCTTCCCCTGACCGAAATACTTGCCGAGCGAGACCTGCGCCCCGGACTCGTCACGGAACGTGAGGTCGAGCGGCACGGGCTCGTCGAGGTGCTCGGTGATACCGATGCCCTCGAGCGGTTCGGGCTGGTCCTCCAGCAACTGAGCGAACGCGGGGCCGCCCGTGAGGGCGGCCGCGGCGAGCGCCACGGCGGGCAGGAGGGGGAGACGGGTCGGTGCGATCAATCGGGTCCTCTCAGTGGTTCGCTTCCGCCAGATCCCGGGCAGTGAGCTCCATGGCGCGGTCGATCGGAATCGCCACGACCTGGGCGTCGCGATCGACCCAGCGGTACTCGCTGATCTGCTCGGTCTGGCTGGCCTTCAACTGCAACAGCGGCTCCGCGGGGCGATCGACGACCTTCACGACCTCCTCGCGCTCCTTCGCCCGGTCGAACAGGGCCTGCAGCGCGATGAGCGTGATCACGAAGATCGCCACGAAGATCAAGATCACGTAGGCCGTCGGGCTCGCGCTCGGGTCGTCCTGCGGGGTCAACGATTTCGCGAGGTTCTGGTTCGCCACGGTCAACCTCTCAGAAGTTCTCGAACGCCAGGGACTCGCCGAGACGCGGATCCCGCTTGGGAATCAGGGCGCAGCCGTTCATGCGGGTGAGGAACGCGCCCAGGAACAGGCCGCCGATCCCCACGAACGCCGCGACGTCCACCGCGCTGAGGGGCACGACGCCCTCGCTCGCGTGCGGCATGACGATGTAATAGAGGTCCACCCAGTGCATGATCAGCATCCAGGACGCGCCCACGGTGAGGGCGACCCCGGATCGCTTCGGGACCCGGGACATCAGCGCCAGGAACGGCACGATGAAATGACCGATCAGCAGGAACCAGCTCCAGTTCGTCCACTCGCCGGTCTGGCGGCGGAGGAACCACTGGGTCTCCTCGGGGATGTTCGCGTACCAGTACAGCATGTACTGCGAGAACGCGATGTAGGCCCAGAAGATCACGAACGCGAACACGAGCTTGCCCATGTCGTGGTAGTGCTCGACCGTGATCAGCCCCGTCACCCGTCCCGCCCGCTGCACGCCGCGTGAAACCAGCGGCAGGGTGGCGAAGAACGCGAGCGCGCTGCCCGCGAAGTAGTACACGCCCCACATCGTGCTGAACCACGTGGGCTCGAGGCTCATCATGAAGTCGATCGCGGCGCCCGTGAGGGTGAACGCGAACACGTAGATGAGGGGGGCGGACCACTTCTGCATGCGCTGGGTGATGGCCGGGTCGCCGGACTCGTCCTGGCGGACCGAACTGCGGAAGAACCACGTGCCCATGAGGGTCCAGGCCGCGAAGTACACGACCACACGGATCAGGAAGAACGTCGGGTTCAGGTACCCCGACTTCCACTGCAGCAACGGCTCCTCCGCCACGACGGCGGGCTTCGTCCACTGGAAGAACGGATCGTTGCCCATCAGGACCGGAATCACGATCGGCAGGACCAGGACCGCCATCAGGGGAGCGTTGGCCGCGAACGCCTCGGCGAACCGGCGGATGGTGACGCTCCAGCCGGCGCGAGTCAGGTGCTGGATCAGCACGAAGAACAGCGCCCCGAGCATGATGCTCAGGAAGTACATGTAGTTCTGCAGGTACGACAGCATCGCCCGCTGCCAGGTCTCCGCGCCGCCCCGGGCGCCCAGGAGACCGGTCACCACGAGCCCGGCGACGCCGAGACCGTAGGCCACGCGGCGGAGGTTCGATCCCGCGCCGTCGAGGGTCAGCCGTTCCCCGGAGAGATCCGGCACGTGATGGGTCGCGCTCAAGGTCCCCTCCTAGCGAAGACGGTCGGCGACATCCGCGGGAACGTCCTGCGGCGTCGCGTGCTGACTGCGCTCCAGCGCACGCACGTAGCCCACGATCGCCCACCGGTCCTCGGTGGAGATCTGCGATCCGTAGGCGGGCATGTTCCGGATACCGTTCGTGATGGTGTTGAAGATGTGCCCGTCGGGTCGCGCGCGCACGACGTCGTCGTGCAGCGACGTGGGGGGCGTCCATTGCGCGTTGCCGAGATCCATGAGCGCGAGTCCGCGCTGGTGGACCATCCCGTCGCCGTACCCGGACGTGCCGTGGCAGACGGCGCAGTAGATGTTGAACTCGCGCTCGCCGCGCGAGAGCAGCATCTCCCAGCTGCCGAACGCGTCGCGGGCCGCGGCGGGAATGGTGGGCGTGAACTCGCCGTCGGCGCCGATGCCGCGGAAGAACAGGTCGTCGGCCCGGAGCTGTCCGCGCGCGACCGTGCCGCCCGGGGCCGGACGCATCGCGCGCCCGTCCGCGAACATCGCGTTCTCGGTCTGCGGGAGATACTTCGGCTGATAGTCCATGTCCGGGATCAGGTTGATCCGCGGCGTGCCCTGCCGGTCGGCGCGGGCGCGGTTGATCATCGCGGCGGGAATGAACGAGATGATCACCAGGGCGATGAACCCGGGAATGAGCCACTTCGGCATTCCGTCAGACCTCCAAACGCTCGAGGTGGCTGCCGCCGAGGGACCGCAGGAACTCCGCGGTGCCGCGCTCGTCGAACAGGGGATCCTCCGCTTCGATGCTCAGGAAGAAGCGATCCTGGGTCGCACGGCGGAACCGGTCACTGGAGAACACGGGGTGGTTCCAGCGCGGGAAGCCGTTCAGCAGGATCATTCCGAAGAAAGCCCCGAACGCGCTGAGCAGGATCGTGAGCTCGAACGTGACCGGGATGTTCGCGGGGATGCTCCAGAAGGGCTTGCCCGAGATCAGGAACGGGTAGTTGTGCGCGTTCGTCCACCACTGCAGGAGGAGTCCCGTGGCGCAGCCGGTCATGCCGCCGCCGAGGACGACCCAGGGCACGAGCGTGGACTTCAGACCCATCGCGCGATCCAGTCCGTGGACCGGGAACGGCGTGTGGGCATCCCAGCGCGTGTAGCCCGCGTCGCGAACCTGACGGGAGGCCTCGAGGATCTGCCCCGGGGTCTCGAACTCGAGCAGGTAGCCGGCCATCTTGCCTTCCATCGAACCGTTCCCGCCGCTCATCGCACCGCCTCCGCGAGGACCCGATGCTCCCGTTCCGCGTGCGGGTCGTGCGAGTGGGCGTGGGCCTGAGGCATGATCGCCTTGATCTCGGCCATCGCCACCATCGGCAGCCAGCGGATGAAGAGCAGGAAGAGGGTGAAGAACAGGCCGAAGCTGCCGACCAGCGTGAGGATGTCGACCCACGTGGGCCAGTACATGCCCCAGGCGGACGGCAGGAAGTCGGCCGCGAGCGACGTGACGGTGATCACGAACCGCTCGAACCACATGCCCACGTTCACGAAGAACGCGATCACCAGCATGGCCGGGATCGACGTGCGGATCTTCTTGAACCAGTACAGCTGCGGGCTGATCACGTTGCAGGACACCATGATCCAGTAGGCCCACCAGTACGGCCCGAACGCCCGGTTCTGGAACGCGAACGACTCGTACGGATTGCCGCCGTACCAGGCGATGAAGAACTCCATCGCGTAGGCGTAGCCGACCATGGAGCCGGTCGCGAGGATGATCTTGTTCATGTTCTCCAGGTGCCGCATCGTGATGATCTCCTGCAGGCCGTAGATGCTGCGCGCGATCACGGCCAGGAAGACCACCATGGCGAATCCGGAGAAGATGGCGCCCGCCACGAAGTAGGGCGGGAAGATCGTGGTGTGCCAGCCGGGCAGCTGCGCCACGGCGAAGTCGAAGGACACCACGGAGTGCACGGAGAGCACGAGCGGCGTGGCGAGGGCGGCGAGGATCAGGTAGGCCCGCTCGTAGCGCTGCCAGTGACGGTTGGAGCCCCGCCAGCCGAGGGCGAACACGCCGTAGGCCGTCTCCCGCAGCTTCGTCTTGGCCCGATCGCGCAGCGTGGCGATGTCCGGGATCAGCCCCATGTACCAGAACAGCAGCGACACCGTGAAGTACGTGCCGACCGCGAACACGTCCCACAGCAGCGGGCTGCGGAAGTTCGGCCACATCCAGAGCTGCTGGTCCGGGATGGGGAAGAGGAACCACACCATCCAGACCCGGCCGACGTGGATGCCGGGGAACACGAGCGCGCAGATGACCGCGAAGATGGTCATGGCTTCCGCGAACCGGTTGATGCCCGTCCGCCAGTTCTGACGGAACAGGTAGAGGATCGCGGAGATCAGCGTGCCGGCGTGACCGATACCGACCCAGAACACGAAGTTGACGATCGCGAAGCCCCAGCCGACCGGGTTGTTGACGCCCCAGACGCCGACGCCCGTGTAGAACAGGTAGCCGATCATCGCGAGGAGCATCGTCATGACGGTGGCCGACAGGCCGAACAGCGCCCACCAGGCCTTGGGGGTCTTCGAGGTCTCGACGACGCGACACACCTTCTCGGTGACCGACGCGAAGTCGTTGTCCCCGAGAATGAGCGGAGGACGCGTCCGCACGTCTTCCGACGTGTCGGTCAGGGAGTTCGCCAGGCTCATCGTGGTCATCCGTTCACCCCGGTGGAGGCGGCGGCGGTCGACGCGGCGTGCCCGCCGCCGTGATCCGCTCCGTGATCGTTGCCGTGATCGACCCCGTGGCCCGCGCCGCCGCCCGGATTCCGGACCTTGGCGAGGAAGCGCGTACGGGGCTTGACGTTCAGTTCCGCGAGCATCGCGTAGGCGCGATCGTGGTCGTGCGCCTTCCGCACCCGGCTCTTGGGATCGTTCAGGTCACCGAACACGATCGCCTCGGCCGGGCAGCTCTGCGCGCACGCCGGAACGATCTCGCCGTCGCGCACGGCCCGGCGATCGTTCCGCGCCGGGATCGTGACGGCCTTGATCCGCTGCACGCAGTAGGTGCACTTCTCCATCACGCCGCGCGAGCGGACCGTGACGTCCGGGTTCTGCGCCATCTTCATCACCGCGGGCAGATGCCGCGTGTTGTTGAAGTAGTTGAAGCGCCGGACCTTGTACGGACAGTTGTTCGAGCAGTACCGGGTGCCCACGCAGCGGTTGTAGACCATGTCGTTCAGGCCTTCCGCGCTGTGGATCGTGGCCGCCACCGGGCAGACCTGCTCACACGGCGCGTTCTCGCACTGGTGGCACGTGATCGGCTGGTGGGCGACCTTCGGATTCTCGATGTCGCCGGAGAAGTACCGGTCCACACGGATCCAGTGCATCTCGCGACCGTGGGAGACCTCTTTCTTGCCCACCGGCTGGATGTTGTTCTCCGCCTGGCACGCGATCACGCAGGCGGAACAGCCCGTGCACGCCGAGAGGTCGATCGCCATGCCCCACTTGTGGCCGGTCTCGTAGTCGTGCTCCGTCCAGAGCGACACGAGCGGCGGGTGGTGCACCTTGTGCTTCGCGAATTCCGGATGGTGCTTGTAGTCCTCGAGGCTCGCCTCGCGGTACAGCTCCGGCAGGCGCTGGGCCTGACCGCTGGCCTGCATCGCATTGTCGACGTTCGGGATCGCGTGGTGATCCTGGGTCGTCACGAGCGCGTAGTGGCCGCCCGTCCTGGCGACCGTCGCCGACGCGACCCGCCAAGGTGTTTCGGAACCGCGGAAGGGGTAGACGTCGAAGCCACCGCCCTGCTTGCCCTCGCGACCGCGCTCGCTCATGCGACGCGAGAAGCCGCGGCCGTAGCCGAGCGGCAACGCGATCGAACGTCGCGCCTGGCCCGGCATGAGGTACACGGGGACGTCGACCGTGTGATTCCCGGCCGTCAGGCGGATCATGTCGCCCATGCCCACGCCCAGGTCTCTCGCCGTCGCCGGGTCGACCAGCGCCGCGTTGTCCCAGGTCAGCTTGGTCATCGGATCCGGCAGCTCCTGGAGCCACGGATTCGAGTAGAAGCGGCCGTCCCAGATCTTGGCGTCCGGCCGGAACACGACCTCGCAGGCGCCGGCCGAAGGCTCCGTCCACGTGAAGTCCGCGGTCGTCGGGCGCCAGGAGCCGGCGAGCGCCGGTACCGAGGTCGCGTACGCGGAGCCCTTCACGAAACCGTCGTGCACGCTCGCGCGCCAGTTGCCGGCGCCGGCGGCGGTGAACGTCGCCTCCACGAGCTCCCGACCCGTGACGGCACGATCGGCGGCGAGCGACGCAAGCAGCTCGGCCGGCGTGCGGCCCTCGTAGAGCGGCTCGATGATCGGCTGCGCGAACGTCCAGGTGCCGTCCCAGCTGCGCGAGTCCGACCAGGCCTCGAACGTGTGGGCGCGCGGCAGGTGCCACTTGCACTTCTGCGACGTCTCGTCGCGGTACGGACTCAGATGGGCCGAGAACTCCACGTGCGGCAGGGCGTCGCCGAACTCGACGTCGGCCGGGGCGTCGAACACCGGGTTGCCGCCGAGAAGGAACAGCGCCTTCACCTGACCGGCGCCCATGTCCCGGGCGAGCTCCCGGATCGACGCGACGTGTCCGGCGCGATCTCCGGCCGGGTCCGCCGCGTACGAAACGGTCGTTCCCGCGTTGCCGAGCGCGACGTTCAGCGCGGCCACGAGCGCGTGCACGCTCGCCGGCTGCGACGGTCCGGCGCAGATCAGGCCTTGCCCGCGCGCCCCGGCCAGCTCCTCGGCGAGTCGTGACACGAACGGGTGGTGCGCGCCGTGCTGCGCGGCGGCGGAGAGCACCGGCGAGAGTTCCGCCGGCAGCTCCACGTGATGCTCGTTCGCGAGCGCCGCGGCCACCGCGAACGCGACCTGCGTCACCGCGCCCGAGGGCACGGGGTGACGGGAGTCCGCGTTGCTGCCGGTGAGGGAGAAGAAGCTCTCCACCGCGAACAGGCGGCACATGTGCGCGCCGTCGGGGTTCCGGGCGTGAGCGAAGTCCCGGGTGTGGACCATCGCGTTCGGATGCTCGCCGAGGAAATCGTCCTCGAGCGAAACGATCACCTGGGCCCGATCGAGCGCGTAGAGCGGGCGCATCGGGCGACCGAACGCGAGTCGCGTTCCGTCGCGCTCCGCGTCTCGCGACACGGGCTCCCACTCGTACCATTTCATGCGCGGGAAGCGCTGCTGCCACTCGGCGCGCACGCGCGCGAGCGAGGGGGAGGACGACGCCTCCGCCAGGATGCGCAGGTTCTCGCCCCCGTTCCGTTCGGCGACCCGCAGGACCTGCCGCGCGTCGCCGAGGAAGTCGGACCACGGGGCCGCGGTCTCGCCGCCGCTCATGCGGGCGGGGCCCGTGCTCCGGGTCGGGTCGTACATGCCGAGGACGCTGGCCTGCGCGAAGGCGTCGGCGCCGCCGCGACTCGCGGGGTGCTCGGGATTGCCTTCGATCTTGATCGGGCGGCCGTCGTAGCTCTTGGCGAGCACCGGCTTCGCCACGCCGTTCATCTCGAACGTGGTGGCGTAGTACTGCGGCTTGCCGGGATCCGTACCGTCCGGACGGTACGCGTGCGGCAGGATCTTGGTCTTGGGCCAGCGCGGCCATGTGGGATTGTTCGGGTGCGGCACGCAGCCGGAAACACCGGCGAGCGCGAGCGACGCTCCCATGAGCTGGAGGAACCGACGCCGCGACCCCGCCGGGAGGTCTTCCGGCAGCAGCTCCGCGAACTCGTTGTCCTCGTGCCGACGGAAGGCTTCGGTGTCCCCGAGTTCCTCGAGGCTTCGCCAGTAAGTCTTCGGATCTACCGGTGGCATGTGGAACAGTCCTGCGGAGGGTTGATGTCGAAGGCGGCCGCGAGCTCGGCGCCGTAGGCTTTCGGATCCTTCGGGGCGACCCAGGTCATGTTCGTGACCTCGGAGACCGGGCGCAGGTTCTTCTCCGGCGCGCGATGGCAATCGAGGCACCACGCCATGCTGAGTGGCGCGTTCTGGTAGACCGTCTCCATCTGGTCCACGCGACCGTGGCACGTGACGCAGCCGATGCCGCGGGTGACGTGCGCGCTGTGGTTGAAGTAGACGAAGTCCGGCAGATCGTGCACCCGCACCCACTCCACCGGCATGCCGGTCGAGTAGCTCTCCCGCACCGGGAGGAGCTTCTCGCTCTCCGGCCAGATCGCGGTGTGGCAGTTCATGCAGGTCTGGGTCGGCGGAATCGAGGCGAACGCGGAGCGCTCCACGGTGTTGTGGCAATAGCGGCAGTCCAGGCCGAGCTGACCCGCGTGCAGCGCGTGGCTGTAGGGTACGGGTTGCTCGGGCTGGTACCCGATGTCCATGGCCTGGGGACTGATTCCGTAATACAGGAGGAACACGACATACAGGGCGCCGAGGCCCGCGAGGACTCCGCCCACCTTTACCGTGATGTCGAGCCACGGCGGGAAGACGGCCTTGCGCTTCGCTCTGGAGATATCGTCGGACACGTTCAACTCGTTCCGAGGCCGCGGTACGACCCGTCGACGGCGGCGCCGATGCCGTTGCCGTCAGACTGAAAACGGGTTCGGACAAGGCCGGAAAGGGGAATGTCTCGTCGAGGTCCGCGGCAAGATAGCGGCTTGTGACGGAAGGAGCAAGCCCGTTTTCTGGTGTCGTCCGTCGTCTTTTGGCGGATCGCGGATCCGTCCGCCCCGGTCCTAGGCCGTCTTGCGGCGCTTGGAAGCCACCAGGACGGCCGCGGTCACCGCGAGAACCGCGAAACCGACCGTGACGGCGGCCGCGAGAGCCGGCGTCGGGCCGCCCGTCGCGTCGCGGCCGAGGCCGTGCCGGAGCATGGCCAGCCCGTAGGTCGTGGGGTTGATCGCCATCAGGATGCGGATCGGGGTCGCGGCCCCCGCGGCAGGGAAGAGCGCGCCCGAGAGCGCCCACATCGGCATCAGCAGCAGGTTCATCACCCCATGGAACGCCTGCACGGAGTCCACGCGCCAGGCGAACACGAAGCCGAGCGCGGTGATCCCCATCGAGAGCAGGATCAGCGCGGCGGCGGCCTCGAGGGCGCCCGCCAGCCCGGGCCCCCCGCCCGAGAAGGCCGAGCGCGTCGCGACTGCCACCCCCAGGAACAGCAGGGCCTGCAGGATCGCGAGGGTCGCCCCCCCGAGCACCTTGCCCATCACGATCGCGAGCCGGGAGACCGGGGCCACCAGCACGCCCTGGAGAAAACCCTCGCGGCGGTCCTCGATGATGGAGATGTTCGCGAAGATCGCCGTGAACAGCACGATCAGCACGACCGTGCCGGGCAGGAAGTACTCGAAGGAACTCGACTCGGGGGAACCCGCGGGCCGGAACGAACCGCCGTACCCCGCACCGAACAGGAGCCAGAACAGGACCGGGGTCAGAAGGGACCCCGTGACCCGGCTCCGCTGGCGGACGAAGCGGACCATCTCGCGCTGCCAGAGGCTGAACGCCGGCAGCCAGGTCTGGTCACGCATCGGAACCCTCCTCGAAGGCGCGGCCGGCGCGCCGGAAGAAGACGTCGGCCAGCCCGGGGCGGGCGACGGTCGCGGACAGGATCCGCTCGGGGAACGCGGCGAGGAGGGGAGTGAGCAGGGTCGCTCCGTCCTCGCGCTCCATCCGCACCTCGCCGTCGGCCACGAGGGCCTCCATCGCGAATCGCTCCCGGATCGCGGCCGCGAGGGCCTCCGGATCGTCGGAGGTCAGCTTGACGACCTCGCCGCCCACCTCGCGCACGAGAGCCGTCGGACTACCCAGCGCCACCAGGCGTCCGCGGTCCAGGATCGCGACTCGATCGCAGACCTCGGCTTCCTCGAACAGGTGGGTGGCGAGGAAGCAGGTCGTGCCCGATTCGTCGCGCGTTCGCTGGAGGAGGCGCAGCAGGTCGCGCCGCGCCGCCGGATCGAGGCCGGTGGAAGGCTCGTCCAGAAGCAGGAGGCGCGGGCGGTGGAGCACCGACTTGGCCACGTCGGCGCGACGGGCGAGTCCGCCGGACAGTGTCTCCACATAATCACCGGCCCGGTCGGTTAGGCCGAATGCTTCAAGCATCACTTGAACTCGCTTCGCGAGATCCGGGCCACGCAGTCCGTAGAGGTGGCCCTGGTGGATCAGGTTCTCGCGGACGGTCAGCTTGCGATCGAGACTCGGCGCCTGGAACGTCACGCCGAGCGCCTGCCGAACGTCGGCGGGAGCGCGGCGGACGTCGTGTCCCGCGATCGTCGCCTCCCCGCGGGAGGCGTCCATCACCGTGGAGAGGATCCGGAACAGCGTGCTCTTGCCGCCTCCGTTCGGGCCGAGCAGCGCGACGATCTCCCCCGCGGCGAGCGTGAGCGACACGTCGTCCAGGGCCTTGCGGCTCCCGTAGTCGTGGCCGAGGCCGCGGGTCTCGAGGACGGCGTTCAAGAGGCGACCGGCTGACCGGACGGGGCGGGGCGCGCTGCCGTGGTCGAGAGGAGACGCCGGGTCCAGAGCCAGGCGAGCACGGCGTTCGCGAGGAGCAGGGCGCCCACCGTCTGGTGGGCGGTTGCCGCCGCCACCTCGAACGGCCCGGCCGGCTCGCCCGCGATCCGGAGGTTCACGGCGAGGTACGCGATGCCGCCCAGGACGATCTGCGTCCACACGTGGCCCATCAGCGCGCCGCCCGTCTTCCGGAGGACGGGGATGTGGTCGAAGCTGCCGAGCAGCCGCACGGCCACGATCGTGGCGATCGCCGCCGCCAGTGTGCCGACCGTGATGTGGATCATGGCGCCGGCGCCCAGGTGACGCAGCCGCACGCCGAGCAGGAGCTGGCAGAGGAGGACGGTGACCAGGGTGGCCGTCAGCGCCCGGTCGGGCCCGCCACCCGGCACCCGCTCCGCGTCGCGCCAGGTGCGAGACAGCGCGGCCGCGAGCCCCACCATCCACGCGAAGAAGATCTGGCCCGTGGTCCCGTGGATCATGGCCAGGACCAGGCTGGGATTCGTCTCGTCCGGGGAGTCGCTCCACGTGAAGTGGCCGGTCACCCGCAGGCCACCGAGGATTCCCTGTCCGACGACGAGCAGGACTGCGAATGCCGCCGCGGCCTTGACGCCGGCCCCGCGCTCCTTGATCCACACGCGGAGTGCGAGCACGACGGTGGTGAGCCCCACGAGCGAACCGAACAGGCGGTGGGAGTGCTCCCAGTAGATCCCGCCGGTCATCTTCGCGAGCGGGAACAGGAACATCTGGTAGCGGTAGGAATTCGGCCAGTCGACGACGGCGAGCCCGGCGTCGTGGCTGGTCACCAGCCCGCCGATCAGCAGCAGCATCAGGGTCGCGGCCGCCGCGACGCGCGCGAGCACCGACGTCGCCTCGCGCGGCCTCTCGGACGCTCCCGCGCGTCGACCGAGGAATCCGCCGACTCCCGCCACGAGCGCCCCGAACGCGAGGGACGCGGGCAGCCAGATCGCGGCCGACGGAGCCACGCGGTTCGGCTGATCGCCCGAGATCAGGCTGCCGAGAATCAGCAGGTTCACGATCGACGCGACGAGCCCCGTCGCGGCCCCGACGCCGAAGCCGCCGCCGCTCGCCCGCGCGGCCGCCCGGCCGCCGAGTCCGAGCACGGCGAGCATGCCGGCGAGAATCAGCGCGCCCGGCAGGAGACCGGCCGGCATTCGCGCGACGAAGCCGAGGGTCCACATGCCGAGGGCGGTGGCGAATCCGTAGACGAGGGCGGCCGAGCGGGGGGTCGGGGCCATGGCGGTTCCTCCGATCCCAATCCTTTACCAGCGGATGCCGTGTCGGACCAGTACGGAACGTCCGCGCGGGGCGCGCGTCTACGCGAAGAACGCCTGCTGCACGAGGTACTCCTGCTCCACCGCGTGCATGCTCTGGCTGCCGGCGGCCGGGCTGCCGGAAGGCGGGCGCCCGGCAAACGTGAGCCGGTAACCCTCGGGCAGACGCTCGTGGAGCTGCGAGAGCATGAACGTCCACGCGCCCATGTTCTGCGGCTCCTCCTGCACCCACCGCACGTGCTTCGCCTTCGGGTAGCGACGCAGGATCTCGGCGAGATCGTCCGTGGCAAATGGGTACAGCTGTTCGAACCGGATGATCGCGCAGCCCGCGACCTGGTGACGATCGCGGAACTTCATGAGGTCGTAGGCGACCTTCCCGGAGCAGAACAGCAGCCGTTCGGCGTCCTTGTCGCGCACCAGATCGTCGAGGATGAGGTGGAACTTGCCGGTCGTGAAATCCGCCACCTTGCTCTTGGCCGAAGGTGCGCGCAGCAGGCTCTTGGGAGTCATCACGATCAACGGCTTCGGCGGCGTCTGGTGCACCTGGCGGCGCAGCAGATGGAAGAACTGCGCCGCGGTGGTCGGCATCGCGACGCGCATGTTCCGCTTGGCGCACAGCGTGAGGAACCGCTCGAGTCGCGCGCTCGAATGCTCCGGCCCCTGTCCCTCGAAGCCATGGGGCAACAGCAGCGTGAGCCGGCAGGACTGCTTCCACTTCTCGAACGCGGAAGAGATGAACTGATCGATGATGATCTGCGCGCCGTTTCCGAAGTCGCCGAACTGCGCCTCCCACAGGACGAGGCTGTCCTCGGCGCTCACCGAGTACCCGTAATCGAAGCCCATCACCGCGAACTCGGAGAGCAGGCTGTCGAACGCCCGGAACTTGCCCTGACCGGGCCCGAAATGCTTCAGCGGCGTGAACTCGGCGCCGGTCTCCTGGTCGATGAGAACGGCGTGCCGGTGGGCGAACGTGCCGCGCCGGGAGTCCTCGCCCGACAGGCGGATCGGCGTTCCCTCCAGCACGAGCGAGCCGAACGCGAGCGCCTCGCCCATCGCCCAGTCCACGGAGTCCTTCTCGAGCATCCGCCCGCGCTCCTCGAGGAGCTTCTGCAGCTTCGGGTGCACGTGGTGATGCTCCGGCCACGTGGAGATCCGCTCGGCCACGCGGTCCAGCACGGCGCGCGGAACGCTCGTGTCCACGGAGGGCTGCGCGTCGTCCCGCACCGGATCCTTCGGCAGGATCGGCGTGGGCGGGCGACTGTCGCGCGTGGACTCGAACGCGGCCTCGAGGCGGGCGCGGAAATCGCCGAGCGCCTTCTCGGCCTCTTCCTCCGCGATGTCGCCGCGCTTCACGAGCGAGTCGGTGTACAGCAGGCGCACCGAGCGCAGCTCCGCGATCTTCGCGTACATGAGCGGCTGCGTGAATGCGGGCTCGTCGCCCTCGTTGTGGCCGTGCTTCCGGTAGCACATCATGTCCACGACGACGTCGCGCTTGAACTCCTGGCGGAACGCGAGCGCGAGATCGATCACGCGGATGCACGCTTCCGGGTCGTTGCCGTTCACGTGGAAGATCGGCGCCTGGACCATGCGCGCGACGTCGGTGGGGTAGACGGTCGATCGGGCGTCGACCGGCGCCGTGGTGAAACCGATGCCGTTGTTCACCACGATGTGGATCGTGCCGCCCGTGCGGTAGCCCTTGAGGTCGGAGAGATTCAGGGTCTCCGCCACCACGCCCTGGCCCGCGAAAGCCGCGTCGCCGTGGATCAGGACCGGCAGGACCGTCTTGCGCTGCTTGTCGCCCTTGCGGTCCTGCTTTGCGCGCGCCATGCCCTCGACCACGGGGTCCACCGCCTCGAGGTGACTCGGGTTCGACGCGAGCGTGAGTCGCAGCGCGCCGCCGTTCGGCACCGTGTGCACGGCCGTCGCGCCGAGGTGATACTTCACGTCGCCGGAGCCCTCGAGCGACTCCGGATCGAGGTCTCCCTCGAACTCGCGGAAGATCTTCTCGTGGCTGCGCCCGAGGACGTTCGAGAGCACGTTCAGACGCCCGCGGTGGGCCATGCCGATCACGGACTCGTCGATGCCGGCCGCGATGCACTGCGTGAACAGGCGATCGAGGATCGGGATCAGGGTCTCGGCGCCTTCCAGGCTGAAACGCTTGTGCCCCACGTATTTCGTGTGAAGGAACTTCTCGAACGCCTCTGCCGCGTTCAGCTTGTTCAGGATCGCCCACTTCGCGTCGAGGTCGCACCACTCCGCGCGACGGCTCCCCTCGATGCGATCCCGCAGCCACGCCTTCTGGACCGGATCCTGGATGTGCATGTACTCCACGCCGATCGTCTGGCAGTAGGCGTCGCGGAGCGTCTCCAGGATCTCACGGAGCGACATCCGATCCTTCCCGGCGAGGCCGCCGGTGAGGAACTCGCGATCGAAGTCCCACACCGAGAGGCCGTAGTACTCCGGGTCGAGCTCGGTGTGCTCGGGGATCTCGGTCGCGAGCGGATTTGTGTTCGCGATCAGGTGACCGCGCACGCGGTACATGTTGATGAGCGTGAGGACCTTCGCTTCCTTCTCCACCAGGCCGCCCGCGCCGAGCTCCGATTCCGGGCTCGTGTCGCGCGTCATCCGCACGGGCTCGTGCGGGATCCGCAGGTCCGCGAAGATCTCGTCGTAGAACTGCTCCTCACCCTGGAGGAGGCGGTCCATCGTCTGCAGGAACTGGCCGCTCTCGGCGCCCTGGATCACGCGGTGATCGTAGGTGGACGTGAGCGTCATCAGCTTGCTCACGCCGAGTTTCGCGAGCGTGCGCGGATCGGCGGAACGGAACTCCGCGGGATAGTCGATCGCGCCGGTGCCCACGATCAGGCCCTGTCCGGACATCAGCCGCGGGATCGAGTGCACCGTGCCGATCATGCCGGGGTTCGTGAGCGTGACCGTGGTGCCGGCGAAGTCCTCCGGCGTGATCTTGTTCTTGCGGACCCGGGTCACCAGGTCGTCGTAGGCGCCGAGGAAGTCCGAGAACGAGAGCGTGTCCGCGTCCTTCACGTTCGGTACGAGCAGCGTGCGCGAGCCGTCCTTCTTCTGGACGTCCATCGCGAGGCCGAGGCTCACGTGCTCCGGCAGGACCCGGTGGGGCGCGCCGTCCAGGACCTGATAGGACGCCGTCATGCCGACGTGCTTCGCGAGCGCCTTCAGCATGGCCCATGCGATCAGGTGCGTGAAGCTCACCTTGCGGCCCGCGGACTCCACCAGCACCTGGTTCAGCATCCGCCGGTTCTCCTCGAGCAGCCGCACGGGCACGTCGCGCACCGACGTGGCGGTGGGGACCTCGAGGCTCTTCTCCATGTTCTCCACGATGCGGAGCGCCACGCCGCGGATCGGCTCGGCGCCACGCTCCGGGACCGGCGGCGCGGTCTCGCTCGAGGCGGCCGGGGTCGCGGCCGCGGGTCGGGACGCCGTCGGCGTCGCCGGGCCGTTTCGGGTCGGGGAAGAAGAAGGCGGGATCGCGGAGGCCGAGGCTCGCTCGGACCGGGGCGGCTCGGCGGCCGCGGGTGCTTCCGGGGCCGCCGGCGAGGGCATCGCAGCGGCTGACGCCTTCAGCCCGTTGCCGGGCGCGGGCGGGGTCCAGCCGGCCAGGAACTCCCGCCAGCTGTCGCCGACGGAATCCGGGAACTCACGGAACTGCTGATACTTCTCTTCGATGAGCCAGACGTTCGGGCCGTACTCGGCCGGATCGTCCGTGGGCGGTTGGCGATCACTCACGACGTTCGGGACTCCCCGGGGATCCGGCGGAAAATGCCGCTGGAAAGACGGCGGATGGTCGCACCCACGAAGGCTCGATGTCAACGGAACGGCGTGTCCGGCGCGGCGGGTCGGACGAAAAGGCCCGGCCTGCCCCTGGATCGGCAGGGGCAGGGCCGGGCATTAAGACTCGGTGGCCGGCGGGGAGCCGGCCACCGGCGACTTCGCTCTACTTCAGCTCGCCCCCGTACGCGTCGCGACCCTTGTTCGGGATCGGGTCCGCGAACGTGGGCTCGACCGGCGGGTGCTCGCGGTGGAGACGGAGCACCTCCTCGATGCCCTTGGCGAGCTGCGAATCCACGCCGCGCGCCTCCTCCCGCGGGTAGTTGACCACCGGGATGTCCGGGTCCACGCCGTGGTTTTCGATCGCCCAACCCCGCTCGGCGTCCCACCAGGCGTACTCCGGCTGGGTCAGGTTGCCGCCGTCCACGAGTCGCTTGTCGTTGCGGATGCCCACGACCCCGCCCCACGAGCGTTGCCCGATGACGGGGCCCAGGCCCTCGTACTGGCAGACGTAGGGGAAGATGTCGCCGTCCGAGCCGGCCTCCTCGTTCAGGAGCACGACGATCGGACCGTTGATCGTGCGCGCCGGGTACGGGTAGATGCCGCCCTGTCGCGACCGATCGAACGAGACGATCTTGCGGCGGAACCGCTCGATCAGCATCTGCGACACGAACCCGCCGCCGTTCCAGCGGCAGTCCACGACCATCCCCTCCTTGTCCACCTGCGGGTAGAACCAGCGGTTGAACTCGGAGAGTCCGTTCACGCCCATGTCCGGGAGGTGGATGTAGCCGATCTTTCCGTCCGTCTGCGCCAGCACCGTCTCGCGCTCGTGGCGGACCCAGTCGATGTAGCGGAGTCGCGTGTCGTTGCCGATCGGCTCCACCACGACCTCGCGCGCGTTCTTCCCGTCGCGAGAGCCGGACACGGACAGCAGCACCTTCTGGCCGGCAAGATTCTCGAACGCGGCGAAGAACGGACGGTTCGGCGCGAACGCGCGGCGGTTCACCGCCACGATGTACTCGCCTTCCTTCACGCCCTGATCGGGATCGTCCAGTGGCGAGCGATCCTCGTCCGCGAGATCGCCGCGGTAGATCTTGGTCACGCGGTAGACGTCACCCTCGCGCACGACGTCGGCGCCGAGCAGACCGACCGCGACGTTCTCGGCATCGGCCCCCCGGTCGCCGCCCCACACGTACGTGTGCGACGTGGCCAGCTCGCCGATCACCTCGCCCATCAGGTCGCGCAGGTCGTCGCGCACCGCGAGGCGGGGGAGGAGCGTGGCGTACTTCTCGCCGATCGCGTTCCAGTCGATCCCGGCCATGTTCGGATCCCAGTAGAAGTCGCGCATGTGGCGCCACCCCTCCCAGTAGATCTGCGTCCACTCCTCGCGGGGCTGGAGCTCGATCACGATCCCGTCGAGGGAGACCTTCTTGTCCGAGAGGTCGTCCGGGGCCGGGCTGCCGGTGTCCACGACGTAGATGTCGCCGCGCCGCTTCTGGAACATCAGCTTGCCGGCCTTCGCCTCGACCTCGTAGCCCGAGACGCCGCCGCTCACCGTCTTCTCTTCCTGGTCCTCGATCACGTAGTACGTGAGCGAGCCGTTCGGTCCGGGCTCGTCGTCGTCCTCGTTCATGCCGCGCACCGGGAACTCGAGCCAGTACAGGTTCTTCGCGTCGCACGACAGCGCGCCGTAGATGCCCGCACTCACCGGCACCTCCACCACGCGCCGCTCGAGGCCGTCCCAGTCGATCTTGACGGGCTGGATCTCGTCCTTCTTGTCCTCGTCTTCGTCCTTGTCCTTCTTCTTGTCCTTCTTCTTGTCGGCCTTGTCCGCGTCCTTGTCCTTCGGCGGCAGCCCCGCGTCCTCGCGGAACGGCGACTTGCCGTCGGCCGTGAGCAGCAGCAGGTACGGCTTCGTAGGCTTGAACTCCACGTTCTGGAAATCGCGCTGTCCGAACAGCGGATTGATCGTGCGGTCGGAGAGGAACGCGAGCCAGCGGCCCTCGGGATCCCACGTCGGGGAGTAGTCGAACGTGGAGACGCCCGTCACGCGGCGCGTGCGGTTCTCCTGCGTGTCGTACACGTACACGGAGGGGAAGTCCGTGCGATCCCGCTTGGAATACGCGATCCAGCGGCCGTCGGGGCTCCACACGTAGTCGCGGATCTCCTCCTGCTCGCCGCGATCCACCTTGACCGGCGAGCCGCCGCTCCGATTCTGGACCCAGAGCGTCTGCGTCTCGTCGGCCCACGCGATCCGTGCACCGTCCGGCGACACGACGGGCGGGAAGTGCCAGCCCTTCTTGCCGGCGGGAGTCACCGTGGTCGGCTTCCCGCGGCCCCACGCATCGATCTGGCGGATCTCCTCCTCGCGCGGAGCGTCGGTCACGTAGAGGATGTTCTCGCCCTTCTCGTCGAAGGTGCCGTACTTCTCGCGCGCGCCGCTGCCGGCGGAGATCGCGAGCGTCACGCCCTTGTCCACCGGCACCGAGAAGATCTCGCCGCGCGTCGTCACCGCGACCCGGTCGCCGTCCGGCGCGAGATCCAGGAACTCGAGGCGGGCCGTGTTGTTCGGGTAGCGCTGACGCGTGAGGACGCTCTCGCTCTTCACGTCGATCGGGATGTCGCGATCCTGGCCCGTCGCCGGATCGAACAGCCGCAGGCCGCCCTCGTACATGTACACGACGCGACCGTCCGGGCTCATCGACGGCCAGCGCACGTCCCACTCGTCGTGCGTGGTCTCGCGCTTGCGGTCGCTGCCGTCCGGGAGCATCGACCACAGGTTCGCCGTCCCGCCCTGGTCCGTGACGAACCAGATGCGCCCCTCGCGCCACATCGGGATCGCGTCCGGTCCCTCGAACGTGGTGACGCGCTGGAACTCGCCCTCGTTCGGCAGGCCGACCCAGATGTCCGGGCTCGTGCCGCCGCGGTAGCGTTTCCACGTGGACGTCTCGCGGCTCATGCGATTGATCGCGTAGCGCCCGCTCACCGGATCGATCGAGAGACGCGCACAGCGACCGATCGGGAGCTTCTCCGGATCGCCGCCGCCGACCGCGACCTGGAACATCTCCCAGGAACCGTGCGGATGATCGCGCCGGCTGCGGAACAGCACGGACTTGCCGCCGTCCATCCAGCCGACGACCTCGTCGCGCGTGGGGTGCCACGTGAGTCGACGCGGCTCCCCGCCGTCCGCCGACACGACGTACACGTCCATGTTGCCGTCGTACTGACCCGTGAACGCGACCCACCGGCCGTCCGGTGAGAAGTGCGGGAAGTACTCCGTCCCCACGCCCGACGTGAGACGCGACGCCTCCCCACCGCCGGCCGGAGCGATCCACAGATCGTCTTCCGCCATGAACACCACGCGATCGCCGTGAAGGTCGGGGTGACGGAGATAGCGCTCGGCGGCGCCGGCGGCGGAGGCGAGCGTGGTCATGAGCGCGAGCGCGACGGCGGCCGCGCCGACGAGGCGGCCGGCGACGCGCGGGGCGCGGGCGATTCCGAGGAGATTGGGTCGCATCGATGGGCTCCGGGACAGGAGGATGAAGATCGTGACAATCGACGACGAAGCGTAGCCCGGCGCTGCAAACCGGACAAGCGAACGGGACGAAACGCGCCCGCCGGGGGCCCGGTGGGACGGCTGCGGGGACTGCGCGGGCCCGCGAACGAGGCTTCCCAACGCCCGAGGGAGGGGGTAACGATACGACCCGGCCGGAGGCGCGGATGACCGAGCACGTCGCGCGCGGAGCGGGGCGACCGCTGCGCGTGCTGTGGATCACGAACATGTGGTGGGAAGAGGGCGCGGCGAGCGCGCGCGGCATCTTCGTGACGCAGGCGGTGGATGCGCTCCGGCGCCTCGGCGGCGTGGAGATCGATCTCGAGCTCGTGGCGCAGGGCAAGGGCTCGCTCGACTACGTGGGCGCGAACCCGCGCGTGCGGGAGCGCTGGGATCGCGGGTCGTACGACCTCGCGCACGTCCACTACGGCCTCACCGGACTCGCCACGCTGATGCTGCCGACGGCGGCGCCGCTCGTGTTCACGTTCTACGGCAGCGACGTCAACGTGCCGTGGCAGCGGACGATCGCGGTGGCGGCGGCGCGGCGCGCGCGGCGACGGATCTTCGTGTCGCGTCGCCTGGCGGAGCGATGGCCCGACGACCGCAACGTGGTGCTGCCGAACGGGGTGGACTTCGAGGCGGTGCGGCCGGCGCCGCGCGAGGAGGCGTGCCGCGAGCTCGGCCTCGATCCCGCGACGCCGCGCGTCCTGTTCGGGGGCCGACCCGACAACGAGGTGAAGGGCTGGCCGCTGTTCGAGGACGTGCTCGGGCGGGTGCGGGCGCGCGTACCGGACGTCGAGCCGCTCGTGCTGTCGGAGCCGGGGCAGTCGTACGCGCGGACGGTCGCGAAGCTGAACGCGGCCGACGTGCTGCTGTTCACGTCGCGGCGGGGGAGCGAAGGGTCCCCGACCGTGGTGAAGGAGGCCGCGGCCGCCGGCCTGCCCGTCGTCTCCACCGACGTCGGCGACGCGCCGGAGATCCTGGACGGAGTGGTCCCCGGCGGCGTGATCCCCTGGCCGGCCGACGAATCGGCCGCCGCCCGCGACGCCTGGGTCGCGCGCCTCGCCGACGCCGTCACGGGCGTCCTGGAGGCCCGGAAACGCTCCGACGGCCGCGAGAAACGCGGCTATCTGCGTCTGGAGTCGATTGCGACCCGTCTTCGGTCGATCTACGAGGAGGTCGCGGCGGGTCGCTGAGCCGCCGCGTCCCCGGCGGATCCGCCGCCTTCGGCTCGCCGTTTCGGCGTGCTAGAATCCTCCTTCGGCCTCTACGCCCCGGAAGTGAGAATGCGCGCACTCGTCACCGGCAGCCACGGTTTCGCGGGGACTCCGCTCTGCGCCCTCCTGCGCGAGCGCGGGTTCGAGGTCCACGGTCTCGCCTCCGGGCCGGCCGGTCCCGAGGAGTCGAACGGGCACTACCATCAGGCCGATCTGCGCGATCCCGCGGCGGTCCGGGCCGCGGTCGACGCGGCGGATCCCGAGATCGTGTTCCACCTCGCCGCCCTCACCGGGCGCGGGGGAGAGGAGCAGGCCCGGCTCACGTTCGACGTGAACGTCCACGGCACCGCGAATCTCTGCGCCGCGCTGCTGGATCGCGGCAAGCGCGTGCGGCTCGTCCACGCGGGCTCGAGCGCGCAGTACGGCGCGGTGCCGCGCGAGGACGATCCCGTGACCGAGGACGCGCCCCAGCGACCGCTCGGCGTGTACGGCTGGACGAAGTCCGCGTCCGAGGCGATCGCGCTCGCGCACCACGGCCGCGGCAAGATCGAGGTCGTGGCGGCGCGCGCCTTCAATCACACCGGTCCCGGCGAGCCCGTGCGTCTCGTGTGCTCCGGTTTCGCGCGGCAGATCGCGGAGATCGAGGCCGGCGCGGAGCCGGTCATCCGGGTGGGCAATCTCTCGCCCGAGCGCGACTTCACGGACGTGCGCGACATCGCGCGCGGATACCTGGACCTCGCCGAGAAAGGAACACCGGGCGTTCCCACGAACCTGTGCAGCGGCCGGGCCACGCGCATCGAGGACGTGCTGACCCTGCTCCTTGACAGGAGCGAGGCGAAAATCGAAGTTCGCGCGGACACGGACCGGGCGCGCCCCGTGGAGCTGCGCCGTCAGGTCGGAAGCTACGCTCGCGCCGAGCGGGATCTCGGCTGGTCGCCGCGCATCGCGCTCGCGGACTCGCTGGGCGAGCTGCTCAAGGAATGGCGTCGCCGCACGCTGGCGGCGAAGGAGAGTCGCAGTTGAGCTGGAGCGGAAAGAAGGTCCTCGTGACCGGCGCGGGCGGGTTCATCGGGTCGCATCTCACGGAGGAGCTCGTGGCGCAGGGCGCGAGCGTGCGCGCGTTCGTGCGCTACAACTCGCGCTCCGATCACGGGCAGCTCGCGTTCCTCTCGGCGGACGCGCGCGAGAAGCTCGACGTGAAGCTCGGCGACATCACGGATCCGTGGAGCGTGGAAGATGCGGTGCAGGGCATGGACTGCGTGTTCCATCTCGCGGCGCTGATCGCGATCCCGTACTCGTACGTGGCGCCGGCCAGCTACGTCGCCGCGAACGTGTCCGGCACCGTGAACGTGCTCCAGGCCGCCCGACGTTTCGGAACCCCGCGCGTGGTCCACACGTCCACGAGCGAGACCTACGGCACCGCGATCTACACGCCGATCGACGAAGAGCACCCCATGCAGGGGCAGTCGCCGTACTCCGCTTCCAAGATCGGCGCGGACAAGATCGCCGAGTCGTACTACCGGTCGTTCGGCACGCCCGTCGCCACGATCCGCCCGTTCAACACGTACGGACCGCGGCAGTCCGCGCGCGCGGTGATCCCCACGATCATCTCGCAGGTCGTGTCCGGGCAACCGGAGCTGCGTCTCGGCTCGCTGACCCCGGTGCGCGACCTCAACTACGTGAAGGACACCGTGTCCGGGTTCCTCGCGATCGCGCAGTCGGACGCGTGCCTCGGCGAGGTCACGAACATCGGCTTCGGCAAGGGCATCACGATCGGCGATCTCGCGAAGCGGATCCTGGCGCGGTGCGGGCGGGAGGACCTCCCGATCGTCACCGAGGAGCAGCGCAAGCGCCCCGAGAAGTCCGAGGTCTTCGAGCTCGTGGCCGCGAACGCGAAAGCGAAGGAACGTTGCGGCTGGGAGCCGCGCTGGACGCTCGAGCGCGGGCTGGACGAGACGATCGCGTTCGTCCGCGAGAACCTCGATCTCTACCGACCCAAGGTCTACGCGGTATGACGGAGGCACGATGCGCGCGGTGATCCTCGCGGGCGGTCGCGGCACGCGACTCGCTCCCTACACGGTGGCGTTCCCCAAGCCGCTCATGCCGCTCGGCGATCGACCGATCCTCGAGATCGTGATCCGGCAGCTCCGGTACTACGGGTTCACGCGCGTCACGATGGCGGTCGGTCACCTCGCGGAGCTCCTGCAGGCGTACTTCGGCGACGGCTCGAAGTTCGGCCTCGCGATCGACTACTCGCGCGAGGAGGAGCCGCTCGGCACCGCCGGCCCGCTGCGCCTGATCCCGGATCTGGACGAGGACTTCCTCGTGATGAACGGCGACCTGCTCACGGACCTCGACTACGGCGCGTTCATGCGTCGCCACCGCGAGCAGAAGAACGACGCCACGATCGGCGTGTACGAGAAGGAGGTCCGCATCGACCTCGGCGTGCTCGAGCGCGATCCGGAGGGGCGCGTGGTGGACTACCGCGAGAAGCCCACGCTCCGCTACGAGGTCTCCATGGGCGTGTACGCGTTCCGGCGCGAGGTGCTCTCGCTCATCCCGGACGGCTACTTCGACTTCCCGAACCTCGTGCTCGAGCTGATCCGCCGCGATCGCCCGATCCGCGGCTTCTCCTTCCACGGCTCCTGGCTCGACATCGGCCGGCAGGAAGACTACGGCGCCGCGATCGAGACGTTCGAGCGCGAGCGGGAGAGGTTCCTGCCGGGCGAGTGATCCTGCCCGACGGGCGTCACGCGACCGGCGCGGCGTCTCGCGGAACCGAAGACGACTTCGCCGCCAGGACCGCGGCCACGACTGTGAGATTCACGACGTCGTTCACTGAAGCGCCGTAGTGCACCACGTGAGCCGGCCGGCGCGTTCCGACCAGAACCGGTCCTACCGCGAGTCCGGCGCCGAGCTTCTGCAGGAGCTCCAGCGCGAGGCTGCCGGACTGCAGATCCGGGAACACGAGGACGTTGGCGCTGCCGGGCAAGGACGAGAACGGGAAGTGCCGGGTGCGCAGTGTTTCGTCCAGCGCCGTTCCGAGCTGGATCTCTCCTTCGACGACGAGTTCCGGATCCTCCTCGCGCACGCGTCGCGTCGCTTCGCGGACCTTGCGTGCAAACGGGTGATCCGCGCTTCCGAAGTTGGAGAAGGACAGCATCGCCACGCGGGGTTCCACGCCGACCCCACGGGCGAAATCGGCGGCTCTTCGAGCGATCTCGGCGAGCTGGGCGGCATTCGGTTCGATGTTCACCGCGCAGTCCGCCAAGACCATCACCTCCTTCGGGCGAAGCACGAGATGACAGCTCGAGACGCGGCCGTCCGTGGAACCGATCACCTCGAGCACCGTCCGAAGCGCCTTCCCGTAGTGTTCGCAGATCCCGCAGATCATCAGGTCCGCCGCTCCCTGGTGCAGCATCATCGCCGCGAGATGCCGCGGCTCCGCCACGCGCTGCAGCGCGAGATCTCGGGTGACGCCCCGGCGTCCTCGGAGACGCAGGTACTCCTCGGCGTAGGCCCCGTGATCGCTGGTCTCCACCGGATCGATCACGGGGATGCCGGCGAGATCGACGCCGAGGCGATTCGCGGCTCGGTGGACCGTAGCTTCGTCGCCGAGGAGGATCGGCGCGGCGATCCCTTCGTCCTGCAGGATTCCGCACGCGCGAATCACGGTCTCGTTCGCGCCTTCCGGGAAGATCACGCGCGGCGTGACCTGACGTGCCTTCAGCACGAGCTGCCGGAGGACTTCGCGCCCCGTGCCGAGGCGCACGGTCAGGCTCTCGCGATACGCTTCCTCCCGTAGTGCACGGCGAGCCCACCCTTCGCGAATCGCGGCCGCGGCCACTGCCGTGGACTGACGGATCAGGATCCGCGGGTCGACGGGTTTCGGAAGGAGATACTCGGGCCCGAACGTGAACGGCTCGTCTCCGTACGCGTGGCTCACCTCCTCGACGACCTCCTCGCGAGCGAGATCCGCGAGCGCTCCGGCGGCCGCGAGCATCATCCCGTCCGTGATCTTGGAGGCTTGCACGTCGAGCGCGCCGCGGAACACGTAGGGGAAGCTCAGGAGATCCACGATCGCGTTCGGATCGGTGTCCGAGCTGGTGGCGACGATGACGTCGCGTCGCGCGTTCTTCGCGTCGTGGTAGTGAATCTCGGGCTCCGGCATGGCCGTGGCGAACACGATCGGGAAGCGCGCCATGCTGCGGATCATCTCGGGCGTCAGCACGGATCCCACCGACGCGCCGAGGAACACGTCGGCTCCCTGCAGGCCGGCTTCCAGCGTGCGAGGCGCGTCGGCGCGGGCGAAGTCGACCTGATACTCGTTGAGGTCGGTGCGGTCCGGGTGAAGGAGTCCCGCCACGTCGTACAGGGCGAGATTCTTCCGAGGGACTCCGAGGCTCGTCAGGAGGCGCGCGCAACCCGTGCCGACCGTGCCGGCGCCGCACACGACGACACGTACGTCGTCGATCGGCTTGTCCGCGAGGTCCAGCGCGTTTCGGAGCGCCGCCACGACGACGATGGCCGTGCTGTAGAGGTTCTCGTGGAACACCGGGATCCCGATCGATTCGCGCAGAAGATCGTAGATCTCGAGTCCGTCCGGCGCGCGGAGGTCCTTGAGGTTGATTCCCCCGAACGTCGGCTCGAGCCGGCGCACCGTCTCGACGAACTTCGCCGGATCGCGCTCGTCGATCTCCAGGTCGAACACGTCGATGTCGGCGAGTCTCTTGAACAGCATGCCGATGCCCTCCTGAATAGGCTTCGCGGCGTCCGGCCCGACGTCGCCGAGGCCCGGGACCGCGCTCCCGTTCGTAACGACCGCGACGAGGTTTCCCCGAGCGGTGTACCGATACGCCCGCGTCGGGTCCTCCGCGATCTCCTGGGCGGGGAAGACCGATCCCGGGAGGTAGGCGAGACGCATCTCGCGAGGTCCGAAACAAGGTTTGTCCGTACGCACCTCCGCTTTGCCGGGACGATCCGCGGCGTGGTACGCTAGGGCCTCTTCACGACGGATCATGGTTCCAACTCCTCGACGAGCGACTCTGTTCCTGTGATCGCCCCGCCATCGCGCGGAGCGCCGATTCGAAGATCTCGAGCGGACGTACCTGGAGGATGAACAGCGTGTCCTTCTCGAAAGCGAACTCGAGGTCGAGCGGCCGACCGAGTACCCGCTCCAGCTTCGTGGCGGCTCGGACGAGTTCCGACAGATCCGCGTAGTCGAGTGCAGGGCGCATCCGCTGGTGGTAGAGCGTCTCGACGCGTCTCGTCCCGCCGCCGTGGCGGCAGTCGAAGACGATCTGCTCTCGCTTGTCGCCCACGATCTGGCGAAATCGGATCGGGGCGTCGGGATCGGGACTCCGCACGACGTGAATCTCGTCGACGTCCACCGTTCCGGATACGACGCCCTCGCCGAGTCCCAACGCGACGTTCACGACCATCTCTCCGATCGCGCCTGGCGCCGCCGACACGGTGTGGACCACTCCGGCCGCACGAGGGGTGACCATGCGTTGCACGATCACCCCTCCGCCGCCGAAGGCGGTGTCCACGCGGAGGCGACGGCGATGCAAGGCGACGCGCTCCGACCAGAGCCCGGCGAGGGCGAGCCGGAGATGATCGAGGATCGCGTCCAGGCCCCGAACGTAGAGGAAGGTCTCGAACTGGCCGGCCCAGGAACCTTCCTCCGAGTCCTCCTCGCTCGCGGAGGAACGGATCGCGACGAACGCCGGTTCGGCGTCGAAGGAGAGGGACTCGTAGGCTCGTTCGATCTCGTACTCGAGAGTTCGGGGAAACGCGACGCCTTCCCAGAGTCGCCGTACCGCGAGCGCCTGCGCCGCCGCATCCTCGTCGCGCGAGAGGATCTCGCGAATCGCGTCCTCGAGGGACTGGGAGCGCTGCGCGCGGGATTCCGTAACGGAATCCGTTCGCCGAACCGGCTCCGCGAGAAGCCGGCGCAAGGCTCCGTCGCAGAAAACGAACCACGGGGGCACGACCGCGGGTCCGAGGATCCGCACCACTTCTCCGAGATTCGCGGCCTTTCGACCCACGATCGCACGGAGCTCGGCGCCGCCGTCGCTCGGGCCGAGGACGAAGCGACTCCGCGGGGGGGGCGATCCGCCCTCGAGTTCCTGGACGGCCGGAGGTTCGCCTTCCGGGCTCGAGAGCGCCGCATCCAGCGCGCGCGCACGGGCGCGGAGGTGACGCAGTCGCCAACGCTCCGCCGCCTTTATCGGGACGTCCGCCTCTTCGTCGCGCAGTCGGGCGCGTAGCCCGCGCAGGCGGTCGCGAGTGAGCGCGGCGAGATCGTCTCCGTCGATTCCCTCGACCACGATCTCGCTTGCGCGGAGCACATCGCGAACGTGCCGGAGTCGGGCCATGTGCCCGCCGAGCTCTTGCTGCAGGAAGGCGATCTCGTACGCGTCCTCCGACTCGAGGATTCGTGCGCGAACCCGTGCGCGAAGAACGTCGCAGCGCCGCGCGAGCTCGTCGTGGCAGGCACGCGCCGCCGATCGTGCGGTCCGCCGTACGCGGGAGTTCGACAGAAGCACCTCCAACAGTCGCGCGACGTCCCGCGGGCAGGGCGAGGTGGCCTGCGACGTCTCGCGCGAGCTCACCGGCCGGTCGAGCAGCAGTTCTCGCGCGGCGAAGCGCGCGTGCCCCGGTCGATCGAGGCGACGGAGGATCCGCTCGAGCTGGTGCTTGGCGCGCAGCAGGCGGCCGCGCTGCATCAGGGACGCGGCATCGTCGCGGGCAATGCGAAGGTCCATGGTTGCCTCGGCGAACCGGCGCATCTCGAGGAACAGGGCGAGCGTGTCCGGGTCCTTCCCGAGCACCTCGAGCACGCCGTGGTCGGCGTCGACCACGACGAGATCCCCGTCCGCTAGCGACAGTTCACTCGTGTGTTCCTCCGAATGGGTCGTTATCCGAAAGCGTCCGACGCGGCGCGCACGTTGGCGGAAGCGAGTCCACGGGGAAACGAGCACGGGTTTGCCGGTGCCGTCTCGTTGCCAGCGCCCGGGCACCACGAGGGCCGGCTTGCGGGCCTCGAGGGCGAGGAGACCCGCGTGGCTCAGGACGCCACCCCCGGTGGCCACGACGGCCGCCGCGTGATGGATCAACGTTGCGTGCTCCGGCCCGAACGTCGCAGCGCAGGCCACGCGTCCCGCGAAGTCCGACGGCGCGGCGGTACGGGTCCCGAACTGCGCGAGTCCCACCGCACGCCCCGGCGAGGCGACCGTCGCTTCGAGGAACGGCTCGTCCCCGACGGCCCGGAGGCGGGGTGCCGAGACGGGGCTCGCGAGCTCCGCGATCAGGTCCGCGAGATCGAGACGTGCGAAGGTCGGATCGGGACCGGAGCCCAGGTAGTTGTCGCGTCGCAGCAGGCGGAGGAGCGACGTCGCGTCGAAGTCGACCTCCGATTCCCAGGCCGAGCGGTCGTCCGCGCGGCGGCGCCAGAGGTGATCGTCCGCGGTCGCGATCGCGAGGCGTGCGACGCCGTGGCGATCACGGAGCACGAAGACTCGTGCGATCGCGTCGCGAAGAGCCAGAGTCGCGTCTTCGACCGCGCACTGCTCGACGGATCCGCGCGCGTGGAAGCGCAGGTGCCGCTCCACCGCGGCGACGACCGCCGCGACGCGGGCAGATTCATGCAGGGCGTCGCCGCCCTGATCGAGCAAGGTGGCGAAGCGTTCGACCGGATCCACCGAAAGGAAGCGCTCGGGCCCTGCGGGAACGAAGCCCCGGGTCGTCGCCACGACCTCACCCGTGCGCAGGGCATTCCGAAGCGGCATCAGCCAGCGATCGACGGGTGGGCGCGGGACCTGCTCGACGAGCGGCGCCCCGCGGCGGTCGAACAGCGAAGCGCAGTCGCTCCGAGTGTAGGCGGCGCGCACGACTTGCTCGGCCTCGCTCCATCCGAGTTCGGGGATGGCGCCGGGAACGCCTCCGACTCCGTTCCACGCGATCGCGCGCATCGCGGAGCCGGACCGCTCCGGGTCCTGGAGGAGATGACGTCGATCCGCGGTCACCAGACGGTCGATCGGGAGCGCCCCGGTCCGGAAAAGGCGCGTCGTCCAATCCCGCGCGACGCGCTCCCGGATCGGGGGCGGATAGTCGAGCCCGCCGACGGTCCAGTCGAGGTCCATGAACCGCGGGAGGAGTCGAAACACGGCGCTCGCTCGCTCCAGGAGATCTCCGAGCTCGAAGGCGCGCTCCTTGTCGTAGCGTGCGTGCAACCGACCGCCGTCCAGCACCACGTCGAAGTCGAGCCGTCGCAACGCGTCGCGAATCGCCGGCACCGATCGGTCGGGGTGCCGGTCGAGCTCGTACTGGCTCACCAGGAACCCCTCGAGATCGATCATCCCTCCGGCGGCAGGGGGCGAGAGGTCGAGGCGAAGGAAGATCGGGTGATTCCGGAAATGCGCGTAGACATGCACCTCGTTGCCGTACTGGAGGATGTCGACGTCCGGCAGTCGGGTGGCGCCGTGCAGGAGGTGGGTCGAGAAGGCGTCGACCAGCGACGCGACGGGAGCGGGAAGATCCCCGTCGTCCGGATCCGCGCTCTCGAAATCGGCGTAGCGGATCGGATGGGTCACGAGCAGCACGTCGCGCGGTGACACCACCGCGATCGAAACCGTTCGGTTCGCGGATTGTCCGCCCGGCAGGAGATCGAACACGGCCTGGAGGCCGCGTTGGTGCAGGTAGCGCTTGAGTCCGTGCAACGTGTGCGCTTCGTCCGGGGAGCGCGGATCCTCGAACATCTGCACGATCCGCGACGTGCTCGCGGGGAGCGGGACGTCGGAGTCCGGGCCGTCGAGCCGGCCGACGATCTCCTCCCGAAGACGCGACCAGACTTGACCCACCAGGTCGACTTCCTGGGCTCGAGCCGCGAACAGCGCGCGATAGTCGCGCACGATTCGGTCCATCGAGCGAACGATCCGGGTCGACCTCCGCCCCGTGAGCGGAGCCGCCGCGAGGAGCTCCGCGAGCACCTCCGCGTGCGCCAGGTGATACCCACGCAGCATCGCGACCGTTCTCTCATCGCGTTCCTCGGCGGCGGAGGGGAGCGCCTTCGTCCGCCCACGCGCGACCACGACCGCCCGTTCCCAGAGACACGTGGCCTCCGGCGCGTCGTCCAAGAGGCGGGCCTCCGCGGCGCGCAGCGCGAGCGGACCGACGGCGGCGAGGCGGATCCCGGTGTACCAGTCCGCGGAGATGCCGAGCGCGATTCGATCCCAGCCGAGATCTCCGACGACTCGAGCGAGGAGTGTTCGGCCGAGCGAACTCTCGGCGCGCGCGATCGAGTCCGCGGCGCGTCGCGCGACCTCCGGCACGGTCGCGAACTCCGCGAACTCGAAGTGCCCGACCCGAGTGAACTCGACGTACGGCTGAAGCGTGCGTGCCGTCGCCTCGCCGAGGAGGCGCGCGATCCGTTCCGGCGTGACGAGCGCCTGGGGGAGATCGAGGAGTCGGGCGGCAAGTCGGCGAAGCGCGACGGACCCGTCGACGAACCAGGCGTCGGCGATCGCGTCCGCGGGCGCGCCGCGGCGCTCGGCGTGTTCAGCGAGGAGCGCGCGGAGTCGCAGCAGCCGCGCAGTGGGCGTCGGAGTCGGGTGGACCTCGAGCGCGACCGCGAGGGAATCCACCCAGGCCGAACCGGCGGCCCATCGCTCCGGCGGGACGAGCTCGAGGGCGAGATCCCACGCGCGAGCGCCGGCTGCGGCGGCGCGGGAACCGGCGAGGGCGACGACGACCGGAACGACGTCGGGAGCGGATCGAGCCTCGGCCTCGAGGAAATCCACGATCGGTTCGGCCAACGCGCCCGGCCGTCGATTCAGGAGACGCGTGAACCGGGCCAGGGTTTCGGGCGATCGAGCGAGTGTCCCCGCCGGTCGCGCGCTCCGGAGGTCGTCGAGCGTGCGCTCGACGCGTTCCCGGCGCCCGAGGACGAGTTCGAACTCGGCCTCCAGTTCGGTCAGGACGACGTCGGTCCGGTCGTCGGCGGACGAGGAGTCCGACCGATGTTCCCTCGCGACAGGACCCACCCGCACGGCGAGACCCTCGGCGCCTCGGCCCGCGAAGTTGCTCGTCCGTCCACGGAGCCAAGCAGACCGGCGATGGTCGCGTGGGCGGCGCGGGGGCGCGCACTCGCAATTAACTCCGAGACGTCCGAAGCGACCAGGGGCGGGGCAGCAGGGGCGGGACCGCAATCGTCGTCCGAACGCTCTCTGTGTCGGGGCAGCGTGCGTGCTCTTCGTCTTGCGCCCGGTCGCGCGTTTCTTCATGCTCCCCGCGGGAGGTGGGGATTGGGTTCTCTTCGTCAGCTCGCAGTCATTCGGGCCCGCGCGCTCGCTGCGTGGCCGGTCGTCATGGTCCTCGCGCCCTCGCACCCTCGCACCTGGTGCCATCGTCGCCCGTGCACTCCGCCGGGCTCTCCGACGCACCGTGCTGGATCGGCGCCGGCCAGCAGAGTCAGTCGCATCTCGGCTACTCCATCGCCCCCCATCGGCCGGCAGGAAGACTACGGCGCCGCGATCGAGACGTTCGAGCGCGAGCGGGAGAGGTTCCTGCCGGGCGAGTAGGTCGGCGCTAGCGCGGATGGTCCTCCAGGAGTCGGGCGCTGCGCTTGCGATCCAGGAGCGCCTTGGCTCCCCCGTGGTAGCCGCGCGCGGTGAGGCTGCGGACCCGGAGAGCCAGCGTCCCGTTCGCAGAGGCGAGCACTTGCGACTCGGCCGCCGTGAACCCCGGCTTCGCGGGATCGGATGGGTAAACGATGAGTCCGTACTCGCCGAGGTCGCCCTCCACCATGCCGCGGAGCGCGGTGGTCACGTCGAGTCGGACCTGAGACGGGGACGCGCCGGCGGCCACGGTGGTGCCGTCGCCGGTCTGCCCTTCCACGTCGCCGCCGGGATGAGTCCACGGCGAACTCCATGTGGCACTTCCGCCCCACGGGGTCGCGACGGCGTCCACCAGGAGCTCGACTTCGCCCGGGAAGGATCCGGGCGGCAGGTCGAGGATCAGGGTGGCGGAGGAGACCCACTCCTCGCGGTACTCCTGCAACGACGGGATCTCGAACAGAACCCGGGAGCGGCCGTAGGAGTCCGTGATCACCGTGCGCGAGAGGGAGAGAGTCGGCTCGCTCGCCCGGGAAGGAGCGACTGCGCCCAGGATGGCGGCGAGCGCGAGGAGCGCGATCGAATGGGTTCTAGCGGTCTTCATGATCCGAGCTCCGGTAGAGGTTCTTGAGGCGACCCCAGCTCGTGGCGTCGACGGAGACGGAGCCGCAGCCGACATCGAACGCGCCGAGGAGACCGCAGGCGGAGTTCGCGGGGGCGGCGGGGGACGTGGAGTGCAGGGTCAGGTCGAGGACGGTTTCGTTGCAGAACTCGGGGTCCGCCTCGATGTCGGTGGGGGCGGGGACCCAGTCGTTCCAGAAGTCGTCGCCCTCGTTGTCCCAGAAGAGGTTGCAGCCGGTGGAGGGGTGCTGGGTGCCGCCGCCGAAGGAGACCGTGCCGCGGGGTCCCGTGCATCCGGTGAAGATGTTGTTGTGGACGCCCCCGTCCGTGAACGCGATCGAGAGAGCGGCCGCCACCAGCGTGCCGCGGCACCGGTAGAAGGTGTTGTTCGAAACCTCGATGTCGCAGTTGTTGAGGACAGCGCCTCCTCCGCCATCGGAGGTGTCGTAGGCAAAGGTGTTGAAGCGGATGGCGCCGGTGGATCCACCTGCGAGCAACGCGCCCCGGCCGCACCGGACGAAGGTCGACTCTTCTATCACCAAGGGATTCGCATCGTAGACCTGACAAGCGAGCGTCGCGATGTCTCGGAACGTGCACCGGATCAGACGCAGTGACCTGCTAGGTGCGTCGAGGCTCCAAAGGTAGATCGCTTGGGCCCCGTCGTTCTGGCCTTCGAAGATCGTATCTTCGAAGACCACATGAGAATCCCAACCCACCACAGCGTCAGCGAACTGATAGCCGCACCGCGCGATGTACGAGTTCGTGACGCGCAGCGTCTGCGAGACCGTCGAGATGCCGGTGCTCGAGTCGACGATGCGGCAGGAATCGAGATGGAACGGAGATGCATAGGACGGAAGAAGCGCGGTTCCCGACGGGGCCGCAGTCGCGGAGATCGTGAACCCCTTCACGACGGCGGTCTCGCTGCCCGGGAGGTAGTGGATCACCGTCGTGGACGCGGTGGGGGAGCCGTCCAGCGTCGTGTGCTCGGCGCCGGCGGTCCCGATCACCGCCACCCCGGGCTTCATGAACAGCACCGACGTGACGGGCTGCGTGTTCCCTCCGATCTGGATGGTCCGGCGCTCGCTCTCGGCCCAAAGACCGGGGCCGACGAGCACGCTGTCGCCGGCGACGGACAGGTCGACGGCCGCCTGGATCGTGGCGTGTTCCTGCGGAACGAGGCGAACGATGGCCCTCGAGCCCGTGGGCAAGAGGGCGCAGCCGGCGGCCAGCGCAACGGCCAGAGTCGCCCTCATCTCAGCACCAAGACGCGGCGGGTCCCGCGGCATTCCCCGGCGGTCAGACGCGCGAAGTAGATTCCGGAAGCGACATCTCGACCTCCACCATCACGCAGATCCCATTGCAGCCGGTGCCGCCCGGGGGCGCTCGGTATCCGGAGCTCTCGAACCAGACGGCCCGAGACGTCGTAGATGCGCACCACAGCCGGGGGGCCAAGCTCCGAAGGGGCATCGTAGACGAGGTCGACCCCCGGTCCCGAAGTCGGGTTCGGAGCGATATCGCGCAGGGCCCAGGCGAGGGGTGCCTCCGGCAGGGCTGGCGTGTCTCGGGTGACGGCCGATCGAGGCGCCCTTCGACCCGGTCTGGCCGTCTGGCCACCGGGGCCCGAGGACGAAGGCGGCGTCGGAATGGGGCACGATCCACCGAGGTTCGCATTCACGCAGCTCGGGAGGAAGTCCTCCTCGATTGCCGCACTCACGTCGATCGTCTGCTCCAGAAGGTCCTGGAAGTAGTTCTGCTCGTTGATCGACGTGGGGGTGATCAAGAGAACCCCGTCCATGGCCCGCCAGGAGTTCCCCTGGGCCAAGTCGGATCGGTTCCACTCGGGGGCCTCGAGTCGGTAGTTGTTGCTGTCCTGGTCCCGTTGCCACAGGAGGTTGCCGTCGGCTTCGATGCCCGAGCCGATGGCCATGCCGGAGGTGTGAGGGGCGGGATCGTTCGGTCCGTGCTTCCAGGCGGTCACGTTCGAGGTCGCGTTCTTGAAGAAGAGATTACGTATCGCGAGGCTGTACCCGTTCTCGATATCGATCTCGAGAGCGTGATCGTCCCGCCGGTGCTTCAAGCCGATCTGGTTGTCCTGGATGCAGTTGCACTCCACGCGCACGTCGCTCGATTGAACCAGCGCGATTCCACCCTGTGTCCCCTGATCCCAGCCATCGACCACGTTGCCGAGAACCTCGACATCATGCTCGCGACAAGCCCAGGTCACCGAGACGCCCCGTGACGAGGAGGCGCCGGCCACTGCACCGATGACGGCGTTGCCAAGAACCCGGGTGGTCTCCGGCGGCACCGTCTGAGTCGGTGCGTCGCAGTACCCCGGGTTGAAGTCGGTCCAGATCCCGCGCTCCCATTGTGCGAAAACTCGGTTGTTCTGAACTGTCGCGACCGACTCGACCGCGTGAATCCCGACACGGCCCACGAGGTCTGCGAGGTTCGGACTCACGTTCGGTCCCCGCTCGATGTCGCACTCCTCGATCAGCGCATCCGAAGCCCAGTCGGTGATCGCCTCCTCGTTGTAGTGGTGCACGTACGTCCGCCGCACCGTCGCGGAATCCGCGAGGAACAGACTCAACGGGTATCGCGCATGGCTGATCTCCGTGTAGTCGAGATCGGCGACGCCGTGCCCGTCCGGCCATCCCGTACCCCGCACGATGATGCCGTACCACTCATCCCCGTAGAAATCGTCGGCGATCGTGGGCTGGAATCGCACGCTGTCTCCCGCCGCCGTCGAGCCGTTCGTCCGGAGCGCCCCCTCCACCGTGAACTCGATCCGATCCGACACCTCTCCGCCGCCGGATTGGTCCGAGCCCGCCTCGAAGCGCACATCCGTTCCACCGTCCAGGACCCATTCCTCACCGAACGGGAGACGGGAATCCCGGTCCAGGTAGATGTCGCCCTGCGCCGTGCTCGTGAAGGTGTTGTGGAACAGCGTCCCGGCCAGCGAGTCCACCTGCACCGCGAACTCCGGATACTCGAAGTCGGCGTACGAGATCGAACTCGGCGAGTCGTCGGCGGTGTCGCGGAACAGGATGCCTCCCCAGGATCCCGGGGTCGCGACATCTCCGGTGAAGGTCACCGCCTCGGTCGACGTTCCTTCCGCGAGCAGGGTTCCGCCCACCACGATCTCGACATCGTCCGCGCGATTGCCCAGGTTTCCGACGGGAGCAGCGCCCGCGATCACCGTGGTGCCCGGCGCGATCGAGAGGGTGCCGGCCGACGCCACGACGAAGTCCGAGCGGACGTTGACCGTGCCGCCCCAGTTCACGTGACGGGTGCCGAGCTTGAAGAAGCCCTGCCGGCAATCCCCGTTGCAGCCGGTCAGGGCCTGAGCGGAGTACGCGACCCACAGGGTGTCAGCGTCGGCAACCACGGTCGGCAGTCTCGCCGTGTGCTCCTCCTCGAACGACAGGATCGTCGGCTCGCTCCAGTCCGCGAGGTTGGTCGGATCGCCGGAGTTGAACATGTGCTGCAGGGTCGAGGGCTCGCCCACGCGGTAGAAGACGTGGATGGCTCCCGCGGCATCGACGACCACCTTGGGGTCGTAGGAGTTCTCATCGGAGTCGTCCGTCGTGGTGAGCTGCAGGCCGAACGGGGGAAGCGAACCGCAGTTACCCGTGGGGCAGTTGTCCGGGGTCCATAAAGTGTCCCGAAGATCGTAGACGGCGAACATCACCTCGTCGGCGCCGGTCGTACCCATCGGTCGAGCCCAGGCCACGTAGAGGGAGTCGCCGCTGGCCCCTTCGAAGGGTGTGGGCTGGTCCTCGGGCTCCGATCGGGGATCGCCATCACCAGGCACCAGAAAAGAGTCGAGCGTATCGACGTGGGCGAACGTCCAGTACTCGCCGGGGGCGGGCGGGAGTCCGCTCCGGTGGATCACCGTGACGACTTTCCACCCGCTTTGGTTCTCTGTTCGACTCCCGAAGAAGTGCACCGTGTCGGCTTCCGCGAACACACCGCCCCCGATCGGACCGAGGCCAATGCTCGGGTACATGTACGTCAGCGGCGCCCAAGCGGAGTCTGCGGCGGACACTGCCTTTCTCGTATAGACCTGCAGGTCCGTGCCGGACGGAGGAGCGGGGTAGCATCCCGTGGTAGCCGCCGCCGTGAACATCAGGTGCATGATGTCTGTTTCGCTATCGTAGTAGGGGCGCGGCGAGTCACTCACGCAGCCGGGAGCGAGAAACACCGGGTCGGACGCGGAGTCCCACGACACCCCACCCCGACGTTTGTAAGCGACCATTGCTCGGATCGAATCGGGCGGATAGAACTTCGCCTCGTAGAACGCGTGTACGTCGTCGTCGTTGCTGACGAGCATGCGAAAGTCGGAATGCCCGTACGGGACCTTGTTTCCGACAGTCGTGTCGGGAACGAAAGTGAACAGCTCGCGATCCTGCCAGGCCGAAGCCCAATCGAGGGACGGTCCGACCTCGAGGTACCAGCCGAAGCCGTTGTTGCGACCGAGGCTGTCGGACCACGCTTCCACGATCTGATGGAACCCCCCACCCGATCGGCGGGCGAGCTGCTTGGCCAGCACCTGCACGTCGAACTCGGCAAACGTCATCTGCACCGCGGGCTCCCAGAGCCGGGCATCGCTGACGTCCGCCCCGGCTGTGGACCAGGGTATCAGAGCGACGGCCGCGATTCCGAGCGCGCTACCTGTTTCCAGAAATGGGGGGGGGCACGATTCGTGCCAGGACTTGCAAGAACCTGCGCATCTTGCGTCTCCCGGGAGGGAGGGCGGTAGCGACCGGCGGATCCGGTCGCAGACGCTCGGAGGCCGCAACGAGCGTGCGCGGAATCACAGGCGAGCGCGCGGGGGAGGGGCGCGCTGGGGAGTCGCCGACAGCGGATCCCGTTCGAATCAACGTAATGGGAGCAAGGACAGGAATGGCATACGCATTTCCCGAACCGCCGCACTTGCAACGAGGACTTGCGGCCTGCCGGTCGGACGGGTCGAGCCCCGGCGCGCCTGCTCTCGCATCAGCCCCTTGCGCCCCGGCGAGCCTGCTCTCGAATCAGCCCCCTTGCGCCCCGCCGTCCCTTTCTCCATCCTCCCCCGCGGGGAGGTGGGGATGGGTTCTCTTCGTGCGCTCGCATTCGCCATGGATCTCGCCATCACCGCGGCGCCGCTCGTCGCCGGTCTCGTCGCCGCGAGCCTGACCGCCGCGCCCGCCCTCGCCGCCGGCCTCGCCGACGTGCCGTTCTGGATCGGCGCCGGCCAGCAGAGCCAGTCGCACCTCGGCTACTCCGTCGCCCCCGCCGGTGACGTGAACGGCGACGGCTACTCGGACGTGCTCGCCGGCGCGCGCAGCTTCGACAACGGGCAGGTGAACGAGGGACGCGCCGTCGTGTGGCTCGGCGGCCCCGCCGGCCCGACCGCCTCTCCCGACTGGTCGGCCGAGTCGAACCAGGCGCTCGCGTTCGCGGGCGCGAGTGTGGCGAGCGGCGGCGACGTGAACGGCGACGGCTACGACGACGTGCTCGTGGGCACCTCTTCCTACGACGGCGCGCTGCAGAACGAGGGCCGCGCGCAGCTCTTCCTCGGCTCCGCCGCCGGCCTCGACACCGCCGCGGTGTGGACCGTGGATGGCGGACAGGCCGGCGCCGCGTACGGAATCTGTGTCGCGTTCGCCGGCGACGTGAACGGCGACGGCTACGACGACGTGCTCGTCGGTGCGCGCGGATGGGACGGCGCGCAGGCGAACGCCGGCCGCGTGTTCCTGTACCTCGGCGCACCCGCCGGCCCCGCCACGACGGCGGCCTGGACCGCGGACGGCACGGAGGAAGACGCCGGCTTCGGCTACTCCGTGGCGGGGGCGGGTGACGTGGACGCCGACGGCTACGCGGACGTCGTCGTCGGCGCGTTCTGGCAGAACGGCGCGTTCGTCGACCAGGGCGCCGCGTTCGTGTGGCGCGGCGCGCCGACGTTGCCGGCCTCGTCTCCGGACTGGACGCTCACCGGCACGCAGCAGCTCGAGAGCTTCGGGTGGTCCGTGGCCCCCGCCGGCGACGTGGACGGCGACGGCTATGCCGACGTGATCGTGGGCTCGCGCCACTACGACGGTGTCGCCGGCATCGACGCCGGGCGGGCGCGCCTGTTCCGCGGCGGCGCGTCCGGCCTCGCGACCACCGCCGCCTGGACCGCGGAGTCGCCGCGCGCCAGCGCACTCTTCGGCTGGTCGGTCGCACCGGCCGGCGACGTGGACGGCGACGGCTACGCGGACGTCGTGATCGGCGCCTACAAAGACGACGTGCAGTACCTCGACGACGGTTCCGCGTTCCTCTATCTCGGCGGCCCCGCCGGCCTCGGCGCCGCGCCGGCCTGGGTCGGCACGCGCGGCGAGACGAACTCCGCGTACGGCTGGTCGGTCGCGGGCGCGGGCGACGTGGACGGCGACGGCTACGCCGACGTGCTCGTGGGCGCGTACCTGGATGAAGAGGGTCCGGCCGACGAAGGCGTCGTGTACCTGTACCGCGGGCGCGGGCGATCCCTCACGACCACGCCGCGCTGGACCGCCACGCCCGGGCCGAGCGCGCTCGCGTTCGGCGAGTCCGTCGCGTTCGCCGGCGACGTGAACGGCGACGGTCGCTCCGACGTGCTCGTGGGTGATCCGCTCGCGAGCTCCGGCCAGGGGCGCGCGGATCTCTACCTCGGCGCGGACACGGGCCCGGACACGTCACCGGACTGGACCGCGCTCGGGCCGCACGTCGGCTCCGACTGGGCGCGCGTCGTCGCCTCCGCGCGCGACGTGAACCGCGACGGCTACGACGACGTGCTCCTCGGCGCGCCGCTCGCGACCTCGGTGATGCAGGAAGAGGGAATCGTCGCGTGGTTCCCGGGCGGACCGACCGGCCTCGCGGCGTCGCCGGCCTGGCAGGCGACGGGGGCCGAGATCGGCGCGTCGCTCGGCGCCGCGATCGCGGGACTCGGCGATATCTCCGGCGACGGCTACCCGGACGTCGCGGCCGGCGTGCCCGACCAGAACGGTCCGATCGCGCTGTCCGGCGCGGTGCGCGTGTGGGAGGGAAGCGCCGCCGGCCCGGCCGGTTCCCCCGTGATTCTCTGGGGCACGCAGACCGGCGCGCGCTTCGGCGCGAGTCTCGCCGCCGCCGGCGACGTGAACGGCGACGGCCTCGCGGATCTGATCGTGGGCGAGCCGTTCGCATCCGCCGGCCAGCTCGAGGAAGGACGCGCGCACGTGTTCCTCGGAACGTCCTCCGGATTCACGGCCTCGCCGGACTGGACCGCGGAGGGCAACCAGGCGGACGCGCACTTCGGCTCGTTCGTGGCCCCCGCCGGCGACGTCGACGCGGACGGCTACGACGACGTGCTCGTGGTCGCGGACGGCTGGGACGGCGCCTTCGCCGATGCCGGCGCTGCGTTCCTCTATCGTGGCGGCCCGGCCGGCCCCGAGCTCACGCCGGCCTTCACCTACTCGGCTCCCGCCGCGAACGCCTCGCTCGATCGCGCCGGCCCCGCGGGCGACACGGACGGCGACGGCCGCGACGACGTGGCGATCGGTATCTCGCGCTGGAACGGGGCAGGGATCCTCCGCGGTCGCGTGCTCGTGTTCGCCGGCGCGGACAGCGGCGGAGTCGCGCCGACTCCGGTCTTCGATCTCGAGGGTGACGTGAACGGCGCGCGACTCGGTTCCGCGCTCGACGGGCGCGGCGACGTGGACGGCGACGGTCGCCCGGATCTGATCGTCGGCGCGCGCGGCACGCCGACCGGCGGTCGGACGTACCTGTTCGCGCCGCCGGCCTCACGCGGCTCGCTTCTGCGGCAGCGTCGCGCCGACGATTCCGCGCCGGTCGCGTTCGGCGGCCGCACCCCGAGCGGCGGATTCCTCGCGCGCGGCAGCGCGTTCACCGTGGCCGGACGGATTCCCGTGCGCTGGGAGCTGCAGCTCGCGGAAGGGGAGAGCTGGACGGCGTTCGGCGGCGCCGGCGCGTGGAGCGACTCGCAGACCGCGAGCGACTTCGCCGAATCGGTGTCGCTCGCAAGCGACGTGCGCGTTCGCTGGCGCGCGCGCGTGCGTTCCCGGGCTCCGTGGTTCCCGGGCCGGTGGCAGTCCCCGTTCGCCGCGACCGGCACGAGGTTTCATCTCGTGACGCCGGGCGCGGTGGGCGTTCCCGCCGTCCTCGCGCCGGCCGACCCGTTCCGCCTCACGGCTGCGCCGGTCCCGTTCCGCGGCGCCACGCGCCTTTCCTTCGTGTGGCCGCGCCGCGAGCATGCGCGGGTTACCGTGCACGACGTCGCGGGTCGTCGAGTCGCCACGCTCGCCGACAGCCCGCTCGACGCGGGGCCGCATCGCCTGCGCTGGGACGGGCGGGACTCCTCGGGCCGCGAGGTCGCGGCCGGCGTCTACTGGGCCCGGGTCGAGTCCGAGCGCCACGTCGAGTCGATTCGTCTCGTCCGCCTGCGCTAGAGCCGGCCGAGCACGATCGAGTACGCGGCCCAGTCGAACGGGGAGACGCCTTCGCGATTCGCGGTGCGCCGGACCGCGTTCAGCGCGCGCACCGGTTCCTCGCCCTCCGCGCGCAGCTGCATGAACTGCGTGACGAGTGCGTGGGCGATCGCGTCGTCGATCTCCCAGCGCGTCTCCACGACCGCCTGCGCGCCGGAGTCGAGGAACGCCTCGCCGAGTCCGGGCGCGGCGACCGCGCCGGACCACGGCGGGCCGCTGCTGCAACCCGCGAGCACCACGAGCTTCGTGGCGTCGAACGCGGCGGCGCGGACGTCGGAGATCTCCAGCGCGGATTCGCCGTTCGCGATGGCGTTCGGATCCGCGAGCGGAACGAACGTCATGAGCGGCATGAGGGGGTCGCGTACGAAGTGGGCGGAGATGTGCAACACCTCGGCGTTGGACCACACGCGCTCGACGTTCTCCTTCGTGGCTCGCGCTCCCTCGAGGAGGATCACACCCGGCAGCAGCGCGGCGACGTCGTGCGCCTCGTCGACGGCGCCGCGCAGCTTGCCGAGGGCGGGCCAGCGGCGGGTGGTCGCGGGGGACATCGCGGGCGCGCCGACGATGACGGGGGGCGCGCCGCGCGTCGGAGCTGCGTGCGGCGCGTCGGCGCGAAGCGCCGCGACGTCGTGACGCTCGAACAGCGGGCGCCCGTCTCGATCCGGGAGGAGCTCGACGGGCGCGCAGCACAGGAAGCCGTCGGGGGCGAACAGGATCTGTCCGGCGTCGAACAGGGAGGAACGGAACGCACGGGGGATCAACGCGTCGCTCGCCCGCGCGGCGAGCGCGTCGCCCGCGATCACTCCGGAGACGTTCGTGATGAGCTGTTCCACGATCCGGCGCACGGCCGCGACGTCTTCGGTGACGATCTCCCGGCGCACGTCGTGCGGCGTCACGAGCCACGCGATCAGGCGATCGGAGCGCACGCGCCACACGAGGAGCGTCGCGTCGCGTCGGGCGAGTGCTTCCTGCAGCGACGGGACGTCGGCGGCGGCCGGGGACTCGCCGTCGTCCGACAGGTCGCGACCGATCTCGGCGCGAAGCCGGCGACGTTCCATTTCCAGCGCCAGGCTCGTGCGCGGTTCCTCCGCGAGAAGCTCGTCCCCGGCGTCGAACACCCGGTCGAGCTGATTCGCGAGCAGGTACGCCGCACCGCTCGGCTCCACGTGACGGAGGATTCGGCGCGCGCGATCGACTCCGGTCTCCAGCGCGTGCCGGGCCTCCGCGGCATCTCCGTCGTCGCCCGCGACCCGTACGAGCGCGGCGTCGCTCCGGGCCCAGTCGGCCGAGAACTCGCCCGGCACCTGCCCCGCCAGTTCCTCGAACTCCCGCAGGTGAATGCGCGCCGCCTCGCCCCGACCGGTGGCGGCGCAGGCGCACCCGAGGAGGGCGAGGGCGTGAATGGTCGTGTGTTCGAGGTCGTTCGCACGTGCCCACTCGACCGCGTCTTCGAGGCGGGTCCGCGCCATTTCGTCCTGACCGTCGTCGAGGAGCGCGCGCCCGCGTTCCAGCAGGAGTCGCGCGCGGTCCTGACGATCCACCCGCGATCCGAGCAGGGAGTCGGCGCGGGCCCACAGCCGGTCCGCCTCGACGAAGTTGCCCCGCGCGGACTCGCGACGAGCCGCGACTCGATCGCGGCGCGATCGGAAGAGCTGGTCGGCCTGGGTGTCGCCCGTCGGCAGCGCGGCGAGGACCGCGTCCTGGCGCCGCAGGAGGAGGTCGACCACGTCCCAGCACTCGAAGTCCGCCTGCCACTCGAGCCGACGTTGCACGACGCGCGCCTCCATTCCGCACCCCGAAGGGCCGCGGACATGCGCCTCCGCTTCGTCCAGGTGCATACGCGCCGCGACGTAGCGCCCGCTCTGGATCTCGTGATTCGCGAGGAAGAGGTGGAGTCGCGCGGCCTGGTCGTCGATACGGCATCGATCCGCGAGCGCGATTCCTGCCGCCCAGTCCTCGCGCATCCGGTCGAACTCGTGCGCTTCCTCGTGGTAGTGACCGGCGACGCCGAGGAACTGCAGCTCCCACCAGACTTCCCGGACCTCGCGGGCCCGGGCGAGTCCTTCGCGGTACGCTCGGAGCGCCTGCTCGGAATCCCCTTCGTCCGCCCAGAAATTCGCGAGTCGGTTGTACGCCGACAGCTCTCCCTCGAAGAAGAGCCGTTCGCGTGCCTCCTCGAGGCAGGCGCGGATCTCCCGCTCGCGCTCCGGTGCGGTGGCTTCTCGGCGGTTCGTGGCGATGATCTCCTCCGAGAGCCGGGGCACCCGGGCGCGCGTCTCGAGCGACCAGCCGAGCCACCGCTCTACGCTCGGCAGCAGCGAGACGCCGAACTGGCGGTCCGTTTCCGAGGCGAGCCGTCGCATCGCCGGGCCCGAGCGGGTGAGGGCGACCTGGAGGTGGGAATCGTCGTCCGCCGGGAGGGCCTGGTTCATCGTCAGCAACAACCGCCGGACGGCCGACGCCCCGGCGCGTTCGACCCAGGCGGCGAGGGGTTCCGGCGACGGGTCCTCGAGCGCGGCCGCGAGGTCGGCGGGGACGTCCGGGAGCGACGCGATCCGGGGCGCCGCCCCCCGGCAGGACGACAGCAACAGCGCCGGGACCGCCAGGGCGGCGACGAAAAGATGGAAGGGACGGCGGGACATCGGTCGATCATACCGCCCGGCATCGTCCGGCGCGCGTCGAAGTACGCCCCGGCCGGCCCCGCGGGTCACCGCGCGGCCGGCGGGCTTGCTTCGAGGACGAGCCCCGCGCTAGACTCGCCCCGTTCGGACGCTGCCTCCGACCCCCCGCGGGGTGGCGACTCCCCTCCGGACAGAAAAGACACGGGCCTCATGCCGCACTTCACGCGCGGGCAGTTCCCGCATCCCACACGGGCGCAGATACTCCGCTTCAGTCAAGCCGTGACCGGCTCGGCCGAGTCGGAACGCACCTACCGTCACCTCGTCGAGTGCGAGACCTGCTTCGCCGAGTACGTGCGAGCGGTCGGCGGCTCCTCGTCCTGGTTGCGAGGCGAGTTCCGCGCGCCTCCGTTCTTCTTCCGGCTCGGCCCGGCCCGTCAGCTCGCGCTCGCCGCCCTTGCGGCGCTGGCCTGCCTGATGCCCGGGGAGCGGGACACCTTCTATTCCCCCGCGCCGCCGTTGCGCGAGGCGGTGGCGAGGAGCTCGGCCGGGGGGCTGGTGCTCCCGGGAGCCGAGCGATGCGGGCCCCGATCCGGAGTCGTCGTGTACCGATCGGCCGAGGCTCCCGGAGGGGACGCGGCCGTCCAGGCGCTGAACGACGCCTGCTCGGCCAGCGCGGATCGACCCGACTGCGCCGACGCCGCGGCCTGGGCGATCGCCGGATTGCTCGCGAACGACCGGATCGACGATGCCCGCGTGCGAGCGCTCGAGGCCCGGAGTCGTTTCCCGCGGGACGCGAGGTTCTCGATCTTTTCCGCCACGGTGGCGTACCGCGAGAGCCGACTCGCCGACGCGGAGGAGTGTCTGCGGGAAGCGATCGCGCTCGAGCCCCGCAATCCCGTCGCGCGGTTCGACCTCGCGGTCGTCCTCGCGGAGACGGACCGGACGGAAGCCGCGATCCGACTCGCGGCGCCTCTGGACGGTGGCCGAGGGCATTCGGTCACGTCGGAACGGGCCCGGACGCTGCTCGCGTCGCTCCGTTGACGGCCCTGCGTGCCCTTCCGTAACTTCGGGCGTCCAGAATCCGGAGGCGACCCGATGACCGTTGCGCCGCGCACCGTCCGCGCTCCCCGCGGCACCGACATCTCCTGCAAGTCGTGGCAGACGGAAGCCGCGCTGCGCATGCTCATGAACAACCTCGACCCGGAAGTGGCCGAGCACCCCGAGGAGCTCGTGGTGTACGGCGGCACGGGTCGTGCCGCGCGCAACTGGGAAGCGTTCGACGCGATCGTGCGGACCCTGCGTCGCCTGGAGCCGGATGAATCCCTGCTCGTGCAGTCCGGCAAGCCGGTCGGCGTGTTCCGCACGCATGCGGATGCGCCGCGGGTCCTGATCGCGAACTCGAACCTCGTGGGCCGCTGGGCGAACTGGGAGACCTTCCGGGATCTCGAGCGTCGCGGCCTCACGATGTACGGGCAGATGACGGCCGGGAGCTGGATCTACATCGGCACGCAGGGAATCCTCCAGGGAACGTACGAGACGTTCGCGGCGGCGGCGGATCGGCACCTCGGCGGCGACCTCATGGGGAACTTCGTGCTGACCGCCGGCCTCGGCGGCATGGGCGGCGCGCAGCCGCTCGCCGTCACGATGAACGGGGGCGTGGCGCTCGTGGCCGAGGTCGATCGCACACGCATCCGGCGCCGCCTCGAGACGCGCTATCTGGACGAAGAGGCGACCTCGTTCGAGGACGCCATGACGCGCGTGAAGGCGGCGCTCGCCGAGAAGCGGCCCGTGTCGATCGGGCTGTGCATGAACGCGGCCGACTGCTTCGAGCGCGTGCTGGCCGGTGATCTCCGTCCGGACATCGTGACGGATCAGACCTCCGCGCACGACATGCTGCAGGGTTACGTACCGTCGGGCGTGACGTTCGAGCAGGCCGAGGAACTGCGTCGCCGGGATCCCGAGGAGTACGTGCGGCAGGCGCGCGCGACGGCGGTGCGCCACGTGAAGGCGATGCAGGCGCTGGATGCCAGGGGCGCGATCGTCTTCGATTACGGAAACAATCTCCGCGGAGCGGCGGAGGAGGGCGGTCTCGCCGACGCCTACACTTTCCCGGGTTTCGTGCCCGCGTTCATCCGCCCGCTCTTCTGCGAGGGCAAGGGCCCCTTCCGGTGGTGCGCACTGTCCGGTGATCCGGCGGACATCGCCGCGACGGACGCGGCGCTGCTCGAAGCGTTCCCCGAGGATCGCGTGCTCGCCCGCTGGTTGCCGATGGCGGCGGAGCGCGTGGCGTTCCAGGGGCTACCGTGCCGCATCTGCTGGCTCGGCTACGGGGAACGTCATCGCGCGGGACTCATCTTCAACGACCTCGTGCGGACCGGAAAGGTGAAGGCGCCGATCGTGATCGGCCGCGATCACCTGGACTGCGGTTCCGTCGCGTCGCCGTACCGGGAAACGGAGGCGATGCGCGACGGGTCGGACGCGATCGCGGACTGGCCGATCCTGAACGCGCTGCTGAACACCGCGTGCGGGGCCACCTGGGTCAGCTTCCACCACGGCGGCGGGGTCGGCATCGGCAACTCGCTGCACGCCGGCATGGTCATCGTGTGCGACGGGACGGAGGCGGCGGACGCGCGGCTCGAGCGCGTGCTGCTCGCGGATCCCGGCACCGGAGTCATGCGCCACGCCGATGCGGGCTACGACCGCGCGATCGACGTCGCCCGTGAGCGCGGGGTGGATCTCCCCGGCATCACGAGCTGATCGCGTGAGCGCCGAGCCGGCGACGCGCGTCGCGGCGGATCTCGTCCTCGAGAACGCTTCCGAGGTGCTCACGATGGAGCGCGCCGGGCTCACGGGCCCGCGCCGCGGTCCGGATCTCCGCGAGATCGGACGCGTGGAACGCGGCGCCGTCGCGGCGCGCGGCGAGGAGATCGTGTGGGTCGGGCCGCAGTCCGAGCTCGCGGCGCAGGTGGACGTCGCGGCGGGCGCTACCCGCGTCGACGCGGCCGGCGGATGCGTCCTGCCCGGGTTCGTGGACTCGCACACGCACCTCGTGTTCGGCGGCTCGCGCCACGACGAGTTCGCGATGCGCATCGCGGGCAAGACGTACCTCGAGATCGCCGCGGCCGGCGGGGGGATTCGCTCCTCGGTCCGGCACACGCGCGCCGCCTCCGAGGACGAGCTCGTCGCGCTCGCCCGCGCGCGTCTCGACCGCATGCTGGCGCTGGGAAGCACGACGATCGAGTGCAAGAGCGGCTACGGCCTCGCCACGGAGCACGAGCTGAAGCAGCTGCGGGCGTTGCGGCGCGCGTCCGAGGGACACGCCGTGGACACCGTCTCCACGTTCCTGGGCGCGCACGAGTTCCCTCCGGAGTTCGCCGACGATCGCGACGGGTACATCGATCTGCTCGTTTCGGAGATGATCCCCGCCGTGGCCGAATCCGGACTCGCGGAGTTCGCCGACGTGTTCTGCGAGCAGGGGGTCTTCACGCCGGATCAGGCACGACGCGTCCTCGTGGCCGCGGCCGACGCCGGCCTCGCCCCGAAACTGCATGCCGACGAGTTCGCGCCGTCCGGCGCGGCAGAGCTCGCGGCCGAGCTCGGGGCGGTCTCCGCGGACCATCTCTCCGCCATCTCGGAACCGGGCGTGAAGGCGCTCGCACAGGCCGACACGATCGGGTGCGTGCTTCCCGGCACCACGTTCTCGTGCCGGATCCCGCCCGCTCACGCCCGGCGGCTCGTGGAGGCGGGGGTCGCGCTCGCGATCGCGACCGACTTCAATCCCGGAAGCTGCGCGATCGACTCCCTCGCGGTCATTGCCGGACTCGCCTCGCTGCAGCTGTCGCTCCTGCCGGAAGAGGCGCTCGTCGCGGCCACGATCAACGCGGCGTGGTCGATCCGGCGGGCGGACCGCGTCGGCTCGATCCGGCCGGGCAAGCTCGCGGATCTCGTGGTGCTCTCCGTACCCGACTACCGGTGCCTCGCGTACCGGTTCGGCGCGGACCTCGTGCGGACGGTCGTGAAGCGCGGGCAGGTGGTCCGGGACGCCGTCGCCGTCCCCGCGACGGCGATCTGACCCCGCCGCGGTGCGCCTCCCCGCACCACCCGAACGTCCTTCCGGCCGAGACGGCCGGCCTTCCGGCGGTCAGGAACTTCCGCGGATTCCCAGAGTCCGCAAACCCCGGCTCAAGACGCTCGGGAGATCGTCCGATTCCGTGACAGACCCGGTTCCAGCGGGCCGCATGGGCGGCGCGTGGGGGGCCGACCGGCGGGAGAACCGCCCCCAAGTCACCGTGCCGGCGTCAGCCCCGGAGGGGTCCAGTGACCGAGCTCGACATCAAACGCAAGGCCACCGAGCTGCTCCAGAAGGGTCGCTACGACGAGGCCATTGCGGAGTACGAGGCTCTCCTCGAGAGTTCCAAGAAGCCGAACCCGGCGATTCACAACCTGATCGGCGACATCTTCGTCAAGCAGGGGAACTTCGAGAAGGGCTTCTCCCACTATCTCTCCGCGTCGAAGGCGTACAAGGAAGAGGGTCTCTTCCACAACGGCATCGCGGTGGGGAAGAAGATCCTCCGCCTCGATCGCGACCAGACCGACGTCTATTCGATGCTCGCGGATCTCTACGCGCGTCAGGGACTCGGCATGGACTCGCTGAAGTTCCTGCGCGAGTTCGCGCGCCGGCAGGAAGAAGCGAATCGCTATCCGGTGGCGCTCGCGGCGTTCGCCGATGCATGTGAGATCCTGGGCGACTTCCCGGACGTGCACATCGCCTACGGTGAGATGCTGGAGCGCGTCGATCGTCTCGACGATGCGGCCGTGTGCTACGAGAACGCGTCCCAGATCTACGCGGACAAGGGCTGGAACGATCAGGCCGAGCAGCTCACGCGGCGCGCGAAGGCGTCCAAGACCGGCGGCACGGCGCATCCGGCCCAGGGCCAGTCCGCGGTTTCGGATCTCATGAGTCTCCGCACGCTCGACGATGCGCCGGCGCCGGCGAAGAAGCCCGCCGCTCCCGCACCGAAGCCCGCGGCTCCGAAGGCCGCGGCTCCGAAGGCCACCGCACCGAAGGCACCGGCCGCGCCGGCCGAGACTCCGCAGATGTGGGGCCGCTCCGACGAGCCGGAGGGCCTGACACTCGACCTGCCCGCGGCGTCCGAAGGGGAGCCGTGGACCGAGTACTCGAAGGACAAGAGCCCGGCGTTGCCGCCGCCGCCGCCGCTCCCGCCGAAGGGTGCCGCGGATCCGAATCAGATGTTCGTGGAGCCCGACGGCATCGACGTCGAGGAGGCGTCGCCCGACTCGGCGAAGGTGATCGACGTCGGATCCGCCTCCAGTCTCGACGAGGCGCTGGCCGAGATGGCCGCGCTCGAGCCCGCCGCCCCGAAGCCGGCCGCTCCGAAGGCACCGGCCGCCGCGGCGACGCCGCCGGCCAGGCCGGCCGACGGTCTGGTGCTCGAAGGACTCGAGCTGAACGCGTTGGCGCCGGCCGCGAAGCCCGCGTCCGAGACGCCGCAGCCGATCGACGCCGAGTCTCTCGATCTCACGGATCTTCCGGGCATCGTGCTGCCCACGAAGTCTCCGCGGAAGTCGTCCGGAGCGATCCCCGCGCCGCCGACGCCCGCGGCTCCGGCCGCCCGTGCGCCGTCGGCCGAGGTCCCGGCGCCGCCGGCCCCGCCGAAGGCGCGCCAGTCCTCGCAGTCCGTGCCGCGTCCCGAGGTTCCGGCGTCCGCTGCGCCCGCGCCTTCGGGGTCTTTCTCCGAGGAGGAGCTGACCGAGTTCTTCGATCAGACGTCGGCCGAGCGCGAGCACACCGTCGTCATCGGCGACGACTTCGAGTTGCTGCGCGAGGGCGGCGACGTGAACGAGGTCATCGCGGACTTCCGCGAGGCCACGATGGAGATCCTCGACCTGGACGACTTCCAGGCGCACTACGATCTCGGGACGACCTATCTGGAAATGGAGCTCTTCGACGAAGCGGCGGCCGAGTTCGAGCTCTCCTCGCGCGGCGACGCGTACGCGCTCGCGAGCCAGGAGATGCTGGGCTACTGCTTCCTGCGCAAGGGACAGCTCGACGTCGCGGTGAAGGAGCTCGAGAAGGGACTCGCGCTTCCGGGTGACGAGCGCGACAAGCTCGGCCTGCTCTACAACCTGGGCATCGCGTGCGGCGTCCTCGATCAGGAGCAGGAGGCGATCTCGTACTTCCAGAAGATCCTGGAGCTGGATCCGGAGTTCCGCGACACGAAGAGCCGGCTCGAGCGCCTCGTCCAGAGCTCGGCCTGACCTCCTCGCGCCGCCTGCACGTCGGGCGAACGCGACCTCGACCGCGAAGCGGGGGCTCTCGGGCCCCCGCTTTCGTTTGCCCCCGGCCGGCGTCGGCCACGGGAGGGGACGCCGCGATTGACGGCGCCTCGGGGTCGACGGTAGCGTCGGCGACCCAGTCACCCCGAAACGTCGCCGATGACCTCCCGCTCCGTTGCCGCGCTCGCCGTCTTCATCGCTCTCGTGGCCGCGCTCGGCTTCGCGTTCGCGCCCGTGCCGAACGTGGAGCTCGTGGGGCTCGCGTCCTTCGTGGCGGGCTTCGTACTCGGGGGGCCGCGCGGCGCCGTCGCCGCGGGCGGCGGGATGGCGCTGTACTCCGGCCTGAACCCGTACGGACTCGCGATGCCGCCGGTGTACGTCGCGCAGATCGCGGGCATGGCCGTGTTCGCGCTCGCGGGCGCGCGCGGGGGGGGCGCGGTCGCTTCGCGAGCCGCCGGGCCCGCGTCCCTGCTCGCGGGAGCGATGGGCCTCGTGCTCACTTTGCTCTACGATCTCCTCACGAATCTCGGCACCGTGGTGGTGATGGGCGCGTGGAACGATCCCGTTCCCGTGATCGTGGGAGGAATCGTGTTCGGCGCGTGGCACCTCGTCTCGAACACCGTGCTCTTCGCGGTGCTGCTGCCGCCGCTCCTGCGCGCCGTGCGTCGCCGTCACCTCGAGCGCCTCGCATGAAGCGCGTGACGTCCGTCGCCCTCGGCCTCTTCGTCCTGATCGGTCCGCTCGCGACATCGCCGCTCGCGCAGGGAGCGGGCGATCCCCCCGACGCCCCGGAGAAGCGACACCGCGGAGCCGCCGTGTCGTCCTCGGCCTCGCCGGACTCGACGGCGGCGGATTCGTCGCAGGCCGGTTCCGACTCCACGCTCGTGGTCCGGCTCGCGCCCCCGTACCGTCCGTCGCCGGTGTTCGTCGCGCTCCGCGACTTCCGCCTCGAGCGATCCGTGGGCGTCGAGCGAACAACCTGGGGCGAGGCCGATGATCCGATCACACCGCCGGGTGTCGGGACGCTCGACGACGCGCTCCGCCTCGAGCCCGACGTCCGAACGCGCGAGCTCTCGCAGGGCCCCACGGCGGAGTCGTTCGAGATCGGAGGCTCCGGTTCGGACCGCGCGGAGCTGCTCACCTCCGGCCGGTCCCTCCGGCTCCCGGACACGTCCGGTCCGCACACGAACGACGTATTCCTGAGCGAGGTGCGTGGCCTCTCGCTCGTGCGCGGCGGCGCGAGCGCCCTGTTCGGACCGAACGCGGTCGGCGGCGCTCTCGCGCTCGACACGGGCGTGTCGATTCCGGAGATCGCCACCGTGCGACTCACTCCGGAGGAAGGCACCGACGATCTCCTGCGCGCGGCGTTCCAGTTCTCGCGTCGATTCGGACGGAACGCGGCGGCCGCGATGCAGGTGGAGACGCGCACCTTCGAAGGGTTCTTCCCGGGGACGAAGGAGTCGGATCGATTCGTGTCCGCCGCCAGCGTGTTCCGGTTGCCGCGGGATCTGGAGGGTTCGGTGCGCTGGCGGCACACACGCACCGACGGTCGTCACGGCGGATTCGAACCGGCACTCGTGCGCTCCGTGCTCGCCGACCGCGACGAGCTGCGCTTCGAGGCGTTTCGCCCGCTCGGAGAGTCGCGCGGTGCGCTGGCCGAGCTCGGCTGGCTCTCGGAGACCATCGATCACGGCATCGGCGGCGATGCGCCGGAGAAGCGTTCGTACTCGACCCCGTCGCTTCGCGTGACCGCGGACCTGCCGTCGGTCGGCGGGGCCGCTCTGGTGGGCCGCGCCGAGGCGGAGCGCTGGCGCGTCAGCTACGAGAGCACCGGAGAGGTCCGCACGACGTGGCTCGCCGCGACGAGCCTGCGCGCGACCAAGGGCGAGGCCGGTCGCCGGTCCACGGCGACCGCGCGCGTGGACTGGGATCATCACCGCGCGCCGGCGTGGCAGGGGCGGCTCGAAGGCGAGTGGTCGCTCGGCCGCGCGATCGCGTACGGGATCGCCGCGCACGGGGAACGTCGGCCGGACGAGCGCGCCGCGTTGCCGGGCACGAACGAGCGACACGTCGACGGGCGGGTGGGGCTTCGCTACCGGGGCAGCGCCGGCGTCCTCGATCTCGCCGGCTACGGCCGGCGGATCCGGAACCTCCGGCGCGATCCCACGTTCGAGGAGATCCGGGCGCACCTTCCCGTCCTCGACGCTCCCGTGGGGGAGGCCGAGATCTCGGGCGCCACGCTTACGGCGACGGGAGTTCCGTGGACCCTGCCGGCCGGTCTCGGCCGGCTTGGCCTCACGTCGTCGGTCGGCTGGCTCCGCGCCGACAACACCACGACCGACACACGCCTTCCCGGCCGGCCGACGTTCACCTGGACCGGCGACGGTTTCGTCGAACGTCGGTTCTTCACGGACGAGCTGCTGCTGCGCCTGCGCGGGCGGCTGTCCCACTGGCACGATCGCGTGGACGGCACCGGCGCTTCGGTCGAGGATCTGTGGCTCACGGACGTGCTGGTCGAGGGTGAGATCGGCGACGTGGTGTTCTACCTGCGATTCCACGATCTCCTCGAGCGCGCCGACGAGGTCGAGCCGGGAATCCGCTTCCCCGGCTACTCGCGGATGTACGGTCTGACCTGGAGATTCCGGGGCTAGAGTCCCCGCCCGCTCACGGGCGGCGGCGTCCCGATGACCGGGAAGCTCCTCACGGGGCCTCCGATTGACACTCCCGAGGTCCCCCCTTAGCCTCCGCGGCGGGGAGGAGAGCGCCCATGGTGTGGATCGACCTGATCGTCCTCGCGGTGGTGGCCGTGAGCGTGTTCGCCGGGTTCATGCGCGGCGCGATTCGCACCGTGGTGTCGATCGTCGGCGTGGTCGTGGCGTTCCTCGTGGCCAGTCGCGAGTCGGGCGCCGTGGGCACCGTGCTCGCCGGATTCCTGCCGGATCGGATCGCGCCGATCGCGGGCTTCCTCGTCGTCTTCTTCGGGATCTCGATCGTCTTCGCGCTCGGTTCGTGGCTGATGCGGAAGGTGCTCGAGGGCCTCTCGCTCTCCTGGCTGGATCGAATCGGCGGGGGCGTGCTCGGCCTCGCGCGGGCCGGCGTGATCGTGGGCGTGCTCGCGCTCGCTGCGCAATCGATCGGCGTGCCCGAGCCGAAGGAGTCGATCACCTACCCCTGGGCCCTCCGCGCCGGCCGGCTGCTGCTGCAGATCGTGCCGCCGGACACGTTGCGACGACTCGACTGGGAACGTCTGAAGGACTGGATCCCGGGGTCGTCCCAGGACTTCATCTGACGGACCTCCTCTGATCGGCGCTCCGCCGCCTTCGAAAGGCCGAATCGACATGGCACGAATCAACCCCGAGATCTTCCGCGAGTACGACATCCGCGGGGTCGTGGATCCCCAGCTCGATCCGGAGACCTGCGAGCTCATCGGCAAGGGCCTCGGCACCGCGATGCGGCGCGCCGGCGCCAAGGACGTCGTCGTCGGACGCGACGTGCGGCTCTCGTCGGATCGGATCCGCGACGACCTCGTGAAGGGATTGACTTCCACCGGGCTCGACGTGATCGACCTCGGCGTGGTGCCCACTCCGGGCCTGTACTACGGGCTGTACACGCAGGACGTCGGCGGTGGCGTCATGATCACCGGCTCGCACAATCCCGCCGAGTACAACGGATTCAAGACGTCGATCGGAAAGTCCTCGATCTACGGCGAGAAGATCCAGGAGGTGCGCCGCCTGATCGACGCCGGGGACTTCGAGACGGGCTCCGGCAAGGTCACCGAGCGCAAGATCCTCCCGGAGTACCTCGGCCGCATCACGGAGGGCATCTCGCCCGAGCGCGGCCTCACCGTGGTCGTCGACGCGGGCAACGGCGCCGCCGGTCCGCACGCCCCGGCCGTGCTCGAGACGCTCGGCTGCGAGGTGCACAAGCTGTTCTGCGAGCCGGACGGTCGGTTCCCGAATCACCACCCGGACCCGACCGTGGCGGAGAACCTGCAGGCGCTGATCGCGAAGGTGCGCGAGACCGGTGCGGACCTCGGCATCGCGTTCGACGGCGACTCCGATCGCATCGGCGTGGTGGACGAGAAGGGCAACATCATCTGGGGCGACCGGCTGCTCGCGCTCTACGCGCGCCAGGTCCTGGCCGACGGGCCGACGTCGATCATCTTCGAGGTGAAGTGCTCCAAGGGTCTGATCGAGGACATCGAGGCGCACGGCGGCACGCCCGTCATGTGGCGCACCGGCCACTCGCTCATCAAGCAGAAGATGAAGGAGACGGGGGCGGAGCTCGCCGGCGAGATGTCCGGGCACATGTTCTTCAAGCACCGCTGGTACGGCTTCGACGACGCGATCTACGCCGCGGCCCGCGTGGTGGAGATCGTGGCGAACGAGGACGCGCCCCTGTCCGAGATCATGGCGACGATCCCGTCGTATCCTTCCACTCCCGAGATCCGCGTGCCGTGCCCCGAGGAGCACAAGTTCGCGGTGGTGAAGGAGATCACGGAGTTCTACCGCAAGACGCATCCCGTGATCGACGTGGACGGCGCGCGCGTGGACTTCGGCGACGGCTGGGGCCTCGTCCGCGCCTCGAACACCACGCCGCTCCTGGTCCTGCGCTTCGAGGCCGATACGGAAGGACGGCTGGAGGAGATCCGCCGCAGCGTGGAGGGCAAGGTGAAGGAAGTCATGACGTCGATGGGGGCCGCGTGAGCCGCATTCACCCGATCATCATGGCCGGTGGGCGCGGCACGCGCTTCTGGCCCGCGAGCCGCGAGACGCTGCCCAAGCAGTTCCTCGAGATCGGCGGGGAGGGCTCGCTGCTGACCCGGACCGGCGCACGGCTCGCCCCGCTCGCGCCGCCCCACGACACGTGGGTCGTCACGAACGTCGCGCACGTGGGCATCGCCGCGGATCATCTGCCGGACATCCCCCGCGACCAGATCGTGGGCGAGCCGGTCGGCCGCAACACCGCGCCCTGCATCGCGCTCGCCGCCGCACTCGTCGCCCGCGAGGATCCGGAGGGCGTGCTCGTCGTGGCGCCGGCGGATCACTGGATCGGGAACGAAGAGGAGTTCCGAGCCACGATCGAGGAGGGCGTGCGCGTGGCGCGCGAGGAGAAGGGGCTCGTGACGTTCGGCGTGGTGCCCACCGGACCCGAGACCGGCTACGGCTACATCGAGGCCGGCGAGGAGCTCGCGGGGCAGGGCTCCGTGGCGCGCGTGGTGCGCTTCACGGAAAAGCCGGACCGCCCGACGGCCGAGAAGTTCCTCGCGGGCGGACGGCACTACTGGAACAGCGGCATCTTTGCCTGGCGCGCGGACGTGTTCCTGGAGGAACTCGCCCGCCAGCACCCCGACATGGCTGCCGAGTGCCGTCGCATGGCCCAGGCGGTCGATCGTGCCTCCGCGCTGGAGACGGGGTATCCGTCGCTCACTTCCATCTCCGTGGACTACGCGGTGCTCGAGCACTCCGACAACGTCTACGTCGTGCCGGCCGAGTTCCCGTGGTCCGACGTGGGCTCCTGGGACGCCCTCGCCGACATTTCCCCCGCGGACGGCCGCGGCAACGTCCTCGAGGGCGACGCGCTCGCCGTCGGCTCGACGGGCTGCTTCGTCCGCTCCACGTCGCGTTTCGTGTCCGTCGTCGGCGCGAAGGATCTGATCGTGGTCGACCTTCCCGATGCGTTGCTGGTGTGCTCCAAGGAGCGGACGCAGGATGTGAAGAAGGTCGTCGAGGCGCTGGAGAAGGCGGAGCGTCGGGACCTGCTCTAGCGGGGTCGCTGTGTCGGCTCGAGTCGGAGCCGGGGGAGCCCTGTTCGCGGAGTGGGTGTGCTGTGTCGGGCTCGAGCCGGAGCCGGGGGAGCCCTGTTCGCGAACGGTTCGCTCGGTCGTCCATGACCTCGCTCACCTCGTCGCGGCGACGGCTCCACCGTCCGTGGTTCCGCCGAGTCGCCGCGGCGTCGCGAACAGGGCTCCCCCGGCTCCGACTCGAGCCCGACCCGCTTCGGTGAGCCTGGGAGGTTACTCATGCCCCTCGAGCACACGCGCCCAGGCTTCGAGCGTTTGCGCCCGTGCGGTGGCGATCCGCACCGGCGATCCGTTTCGCTGGCGTCGGGGAATTCTCGCCCGCACCTCTGAGCTGTCTGGCACGGGCCATCCGCCCGCGTGCGGTCTCGCCCGCAAACGGCAGCCACGCTCGCGCCGCGGACCGCGGCCGGCACGGAGCCGATCCGTCCGTGTGCGATGCGCCGATCTGATCTCCCAGGCATCAGTAAGCGTGTCGGTCTCGGTTCGGGCCCCGGGAGCCCTGTTCGCGACGTCGCGGCGACTCGGCGGAACCACGGACGGTGGAGCCGTCGCCGCGTCGAGGTGAGCGAGGCCAAGGACGGCCGAGCGAAACCGGTCGCGAACAGGGCTCCCGGGGCCCGGACCGAGGCCGACAGAGCGCACCCACTCCCGAGGCCGACAATGCGCACCCACTCACCGAGGCCGACAGAGCGACGAAAAGGACCCGGATCTCGAAGGACCCGGGTCCGATTCACTTCGCTCGCAACGCGGCGAGCGTGTGCCACGAGCTACCGGTACGTGCCCTTGAGCTGTCCCCAGCTCTGCGAGCTCACCGGACTCGGAGCGTCGACCTCGGCGAAGAAGAGCCAGTCGCGGCAGCAGCCGCCCGTGAGCGGGACGCCGTCGATCATGAGCCAGCCGGCGCCGGAGCTGATCATCGGGTTCGCCGCGGCGTCGGGGTCCCGCGGGTCGTAGTCGTTGTCGAAGCGGAACGAGTGCGAACCGTCCGTCTTGTCGTGCAGCGTGAAGGTGGCGTCGCCGCCCCAGCCGTCGAGCGTGATGGTGCCCGTGTTCGCGAGGTCCTCGTCCGTGACGTACAGATCGTTGCCGGGATCGCCCTGCGCGTTGTCGGCCATGATGACGTTCGTGGTGTACAGGAAGTCGATGTCGACCCAGCCCTGCTGCGTGGCGTCCCAGCCGCCCCCGACATCCTTGCCGCCGTAGGCGCGACCGTGCACGTGGATCGTCATGGCCACGTCATCGTAGTCCAGCTTCATGAGGGCCTGCTCGGAGCCGCTGTCGTAGTCGAAGTCGAACGTGTAAGAGGCGTCGTCGATGAGATCGTCGAGGATCAGACCGTACGGCGGCGGCTGCTGGTTGCCGTCGGAGTGGTTGTGCAGGGTGTAGGTCGTGACCGCCGCATCCGCGTTCGCGAACGTGAGGGCGGAAAGGGCGAGTGCCGCGAAACCGTAGTTACGAATCAAGTGCGTCCTCCGAGTTCAGGAACCACGCCCGACGCCGCGACGAGCGACGACTCCGGTAGGGGTCGAACGGGGAGAAAACAACAGGATCGCCCCGGACTTCAAGACACAATGTCGTACGGGGCCGATGCCGAGAGGAGCATCGGCGAGGTCACGTCGGAAAACCCGAGTTCGTGGTAAGGAATCGCGCGCCGTGGATCTCCTCGTGCGGTCGTCGCGGTTGCGCCGCGGAGAGCCGACTCCGCGTCCGGGCCGACCGAGGGGGCCTGGCATCGACGGCCGTGGGTCCGGGTGACCCCGCGGCGGGAACGCGCTAGAATCCAGCCTCGCGCTCCCGCCGCGACAAGGCCCGCCCGCTCTGCCGCCCTCGGTGCTCCCGGTTCGCCGGACGCCCGCGGTCGCCGAGGGGTCGCCCCGGGCTCGACGGTCCCACCGGAAGCACTCCCGGAGAGTCCCCGTGTTCTCCCGCGCCACCCAGACCTGGTTCGACTCCTCTTTCCCGGCCCCGACCGACGTGCAACGTCGCGGGTGGGAGGTCATCCGCGGCCGCGGGCACGCGCTGCTCGTGGCGCCGACGGGCAGCGGCAAGACGCTGGCTGCGTTTCTCGCGGCGATCGACTCGCTCGCGACCGCGGCGCCGGATCGCGCACCCGGCGTGCGAGTTCTCTACGTCTCCCCGCTGAAGGCGCTGGTCTACGACGTGGAGCGCAACCTCCGCGCGCCGCTCGCCGGCATCCGTCGTACGTCCGAACGCCTGGGCGTCGCCGTCCCCTCGATCGAAGTCGCCGTCCGGACCGGGGATACGCCCGCACGCGAACGTCGACGTCTGCTGCGCGAACCGGGGGACATCCTGGTCACGACCCCGGAGTCACTGTTCCTGCTGGTGGGATCGCAGGCGCGGGCAGTCCTGCGTACCGTCGACACGATCATCCTCGACGAGGTCCACGCGCTCGCGCCCACGAAGCGCGGAGCCCACCTCGCGCTCACGCTCGAACGACTTGCGGCGATCACCGAGCGCGACCCGCAGCGCATCGGTCTCTCCGCCACCGTTCGCCCGCTCGACGAGATGGCCCGGTGGGTCGGCGGAGATCGCGCCGTGCAGATCGTGGATGCGTCCCGACTGCCGGCGCTCGATCTGGAGATCCGGGTGCCGACCGCGGACATGACCGCGCCGGGCGACTCGCCACTCGCCCCGCCCGAGACTCCCGGCGGGTCGATCTTCCGGGACATGGGCGACTCGCGCGCCCAGGTCGCGTCGCCCGAGCGGGGCATCTGGCCGACGATCTATCCGCGCCTCCTGGAAGAGATCCGCGCCGGCCGCTCCACGATCGTGTTCGTCAACAGCCGCGGACTCTGCGAACGACTCGCGCAGCGTCTGAATGATCTCGCCGGCGAGGAACTCGTTCGGGCGCACCACGGCAGCGTGTCGCACGAGAAACGCGCGGAGATCGAGGACGGACTGAAGGCCGGTCGCATCCGCGGAATCGTCGCGACGAGCTCGCTCGAGCTCGGCATCGACATGGGGGCGGTGGATCGCGTGCTGATGGTGGAATCACCGGGCTCGGTGGCTCGCGGTCTCCAGCGAGTGGGCCGTGCGGGACACGGCGTGGGCGAGACGAGCGTCGGGCGGCTGTATCCGAAGTCGCGCGGCGATCTGCTCGAGAGCGCCGTGGTTGCCGGCAAGATGCTGCGCGCCGAGATCGAGGCGGTGTCGCTCCCGCGGAACGTCCTCGACGTTCTCTCCCAGCAGATCGTGGCGATGTGCCTCGACGCCGATCGCTCCGTGGACGAGATCGGCGAGATCGTCCGGCGGGCGCATCCCTACCGGGAACTCGGCGCCGCGTCGCTCGAGGCCGTGCTCGACATGCTGAGCGGCCGCTACCCGTCCGAGGACTTCGCGGACCTTCGCCCGCTGCTCTCCTGGGATCGCACGGCGAACACGCTGTCGGCGCGCCGCGGCGCCGCGCTCGTCTCGCGCACGAACGCGGGGACGATTCCCGATCGCGGCACGTTCTCCGTGAACCTGGCCGCCGCCGGCACGCGGGTCGGCGAGCTCGACGAGGAGATGGTGCACGAGACCCGCGCGGGTGACGCGATCCTGCTGGGAGCCACGTCGTGGCGGGTCGAGGAGATCGGCCGCGACCGTGTTCTCGTATCGCCGATCCCCGGCGAGCCCGCGCGCCTGCCATTCTGGAAGGGCGAGGGACCGGGTCGCCCGATCGAGGTCGGACGCGCGATCGGCGCGTTCCTGCGCGAGCTCGGCGAGGTCCCACCGGAGCGGGCGCCGGAGTGGATCCGCGAACGCTCCCCGCTCGACGAGAACGCCGCCCGCAACCTCGCCGACTACGTCCACGAGCAGCGCGAGCACGGCGGACTGCTGCCCACCGATCGCACGATCTGCGTGGAGCGCTTCCGCGACGAGCTCGGCGACTGGCGCGTGTGCATCCTCACTCCGTACGGCGCACGGATCCACGCGCCGTGGGCCATGGCGATCCAGCGGTCGTGCTCGGCGCGGAGCGGGTTCGAGGTCCAGGTCATGTACTCGGACGACGGCATCGTGCTCCGCTTCGCGGACGCCGACGAACCGCCGCCGATCGAAGCGCTGCTACCGGACCCCGAGGAGCTCGAAGAGCTGATCACCGATCAGCTCGCGGACACGGCGCTGTTCGCGGGGCTGTTCCGCGAGAACTCCGTGCGCTCGCTGCTGCTCCCGCGTCGACGTCCCGGCCAGCGCAATCCGCTGTGGGCGCAGCGGATCAAGGCGCAGCAGCTGCTGGGCTCGGTGCGACGCTATCCGAGCTTCCCGATCGTGCTGGAGACGTACCGGCAGGCGCTGCGCGACGTGTTCGACCTGCCGGCCCTGAAGGAGGTGCTGCTCGGCGCGCGCTCGCGCGCAATCCGGGTCGTCGAGGCGGAGACGGCGTCGGCGTCGCCCTTCGCGCGGTCGCTCGTGTACTCGTACGTTGCCGCGTACATGTACGACCAGGACGCGCCGATCGCGGAACGTCGCGCGCAGGCGCTCACGGTGGATCCCGCGTTGCTGCGCGAGCTCCTCGGCCAGGCGGAGCTGCGCGAGCTCATCGACGCCGACGTTCTCTCCGAGCTCGAGGAATCCCTGCAGCATCTCGCGGAGGAGCGCCGCGCGCGCGACGCCGATGAGACCCACGACCTGCTGCGCCGCCTCGGGGACCTCTCGCCCCGGGAGATCGCCGAGCGCGCCACCGAGGATCCCGCGGCCTGGCTGACCCGTCTGCAACGCGAGCGACGCGCGTTCCCGTTGACGATCGCGGGACAGACGCGCTGGATCGCGGCCGAAGACGCCGGCCTCTATCGCGACGCGCTCGGTGTCGTTCCTCCGGCGGGACTCCCCGCGACGTTTCTGGAACCCGTGCCGCTCCCGCTCGAGCGGCTGCTGCGTCGGTGGGCGCGCCAGCACGGTCCGTTCCTCGAGCGCGATCCGGCCGCGCGATGGGGCATCACGGCGGGGCAGATCGAACCGTGCCTCCGTGCGCTTCTCGCGGAGGGCGTGCTCGTTCACGGCGAGATCCGACCGGGTGGCGCAGAGCGTGACTGGTGCGACGCCGAGGTGCTGCGCCGCCTGAAGCGCGGCACGGTCGCGCGATTGCGCCATCAGGCCGCGCCCGTCGACGCACGCACTCTCGGCGCGTTCCTGCCGCGGTGGCACGGACTCGATCGCAAGACCGGCGGTAACGATCGCCTGCTGGAGGCGCTCGCGCAGCTCGAGGGGCTGACGCTCCCGTGGAGCGAGCTCAAGAACTCGATCCTCCCCGCCCGCGTCTCCGGTTTCCGCGTGGAGCAACTCGATGCGCTGTCGACGACGGGCGAGGTGTACTGGATCGGTCGCGGCGCGCTCGGCCCGCGGGACGGAAAGGTCGCGATCGGTCTCGCGGGTCATGCGTCATTCCTGAACGAGCCGGAGGATGTCGCGGAACCGACCCCGGTGGAACGCGCGGTGCTCGACGTTCTGGCGGAGCGCGGCGCGTCGTTCGCGGTGGCGATCGAGTCCGACGTGCGCGCCCGGGTCCCCGATGCGACCGGCGCCGACTTTCGCGCGGCCCTCGAGAGCCTCGCCTGGGCGGGTCGCGTGACGAACGACACGTTCGGCGCGCTGGAGGCGTTCGTGCGGACACCGCGCGGAGACACGGCGGTGATGGACCGTCGCCGTGGGCTGCGCCGCCGTGCGAGCGCCGTCACGGGTCGCTGGTCGCGCGTCGAGAGCGTGACGGGACCGATCGCGCCGAGCACGGAGCGCGCATTGTCGCTCGCCCACTCGTTGCTCGAGCGGTACGGCGTGGTGACGCGCGAGTGCGCCCAGGCCGAGGGCTGGCCCGGGGGATTCGCGTCCGTGTACCGGGTGCTGCGCGGTCTCGAGGAGACCGGGCGCGTACGGCGTGGCTATTTCGCCGAAGGTCTCTCGGGGACGCAGTTCGCGCACCCGGCCGCGGTGGATCGCCTGCGCGCCGCGCGTCCCGAGGATGCGGACGAGCGCGATCGGACTCCGGACGATGTCGTCGTGCTCGCCACGATCGATCCCGCGAATCCCTGGGGCGCACTCCTTCCCTGGCCGGGCGACGTCGATCGCTCCGTGCGCCCGCGACGCGCGGCGGGAACCTGGACGCTGCTGCTGGACGGGTGGCCGGCGCTGTGGCTCGGCTCGCGCCACGTGGTGGTGATGCCTCCGCCCGGGCGCGACGCCGAGGAGACGATCGCGATCGCGGCGCCGGCGCTGCGGCGCATTCCCACGACGTCGCGTCGCCGGGTGCGTATCGAGAAGATCGACGGCCTGGCTTGGTCCGAGTCACCGCTCGTGCCGGCGTTTCGTCGCGCCGGCTACACGCCGACGTACCGTGGACTCTCCGACACGGGGGCGCCCTGATGCCGGAGGGGGACACGATCCACCGGATCGCCGCGTACTTCGCGGAGCGACTCCCGGGGCGGACGATCACCGAGGGCGAGGTCGCGCGACGCCCGGATCTCCGGCTCGCGGGTCGCGAGATCCGCGCCGTCCGCGCCGTGGGTAAGCACCTCTATCTCGACTTCGTCGACGGAGCGGCCCTTCGTTCGCACCTCGGCATGTGGGGAACCTGGCATCGCTACGCAACGGGTGAGAAGTGGCGCAAGCCCGCGCGTCGTGCGTCGATCCGATTCGTCACGGAAGAGACCGAATGGGTGTGCTTCGACGCGCGCGAGATCGAACTCGTGGCGCCCCGATCCGTGCGCAGCCGGGAGCTTCGCGAGGCCGTGGGACCGGATCTCCTGGGCCCGGCGGTGGAGCCGGCCGCGCTGGTGGCGCGCGCTCGCGCGCTCCGTCCCGCGGACAGCCTGATCGCGGACGTCCTGCTCGATCAACGCATCGCGGCCGGCATCGGCAACGTGTACAAGTGCGAGGTGCTGTTCCTCGGCGGCGTGCATCCTCGCCTACCCCTCGCCCGGGTCGACGATCGTGTCCTCGCCTTCCTGTACTCCACGGCCGCCGATCTGCTGCGATTGAACGTTCGCCCCGGGGAACGCGTCACTCGGTTCGAGGACGGAGGTACGCTCTGGGTGTACGGGCGGATCGGGGAGCGCTGCTGGCGCTGCAACGCGCGGATCGCGTACGCCCGCCTCGGCGTGCACTGGCGCGCGACGTACTGGTGTCCGCGCTGTCAATCGGAGGAGCCCTCGGATTCGACCCGTCGTATGCTGGACCCCGCGGGGGAGGACGGCCCAGCGCCGGATCCGCCGCCTCACGAAGTGCCCCTTCGGAGGAACCATGCGCACTACCCGCCCGCTGGCCGCGATCGGCCTCGGACTGGCTCTCGCCGTCTGTCCGCTCGCCCCGCGCCCCGCCGTCGCCGGTGAGCCGTCGTACGCCGCCGAGACCCCGAGCCCGGGCGATCTCGTCGGCACCTGGAGAGTCGACCTCCGTCCCACGCCGGACGCCGACGAGTACTGGCAGGAGTTCGTGGTCCGCAGCGTGGACGGCCACACGTTCGAGGGTACGTTCTACGGCACGGAGCTCCGCGACGGACGCCTCAACACCGACTGGGGTGCCGTGTACTTCGCATTCGTGACCGAGGACGGTTCCGGCGAGTACCACACGAGCGGAGTCCTGAAGGACGGCCGGATCCTCGGCACCACGCACTCGATCGGTCGCGAGTTCCTGGCGGTGTGGAAGGCGACGCCGGCCGCGTCCGAGTAGTTCGCACATCGGCCGACGTCCGGTATCATCCGCCGCGGGCGACCGCCTGTCCGAGGAGAGATGTCCATGCTCAATGCTCTCGATGCGCTCGATCGACTCCGTCAGGGAAACGCCCGCTTCGCCTCCGGAGTCGTGAGTGTGGAGACCCTCGTGACGAACGCGCGCCGCGCGGATCTCGTCTCGGGGCAGCGACCGTTCGCGGTCATCCTCGGCTGTTCGGACTCGCGGGTGCCGGTGGAGACGATCTTCGATCAGGGAGTCGGAGATCTCTTCGTGATCCGCGTGGCGGGCAACATCGTGGCGCCGTCCCAGATCGGGAGCGTGGAGTTCGCGGCCGCGCAGTTCGGCACCCGGCTCGTGGTCGTGCTCGGTCACACGCGGTGCGGCGCGATCGAGGCGACGCTCGCGGAGCTGCAGCGGCCGGCCGAGTCCTCGCGGCACCTGCTGTCCATCGTGGATCGCATCCGTCCGGCGGTGGAAGGTCTGATCGACACGGACCTGGCGCGCGATCCCGAGGCGCTGAAGCGCAGCGCGGGTCGCGCGAATGTCCGTGTCGCGGCGAACGCGCTGCGACACGGGTCGCAGATCCTCGAGAACTTGATCGAAAGCGACGGACTGCTCGTCGTGGGCGCGGAGTACGCGCTCGAGACGGGCGAAGTGGATTTCTTCGACGGGGTTCCCGCGGATCGCTCCTGAGGAGCCCAGGAGACGGACATGTCGGAGCATCGCGCCGAGATCCGCTGGCGGCGCCAGACGGAAGACTTCGAGTACGACACCTACAATCGCTCGCATCGGTGGAGCTTCGACTCCGGGGTCGCGTTCCCCGCGACAGCCGCGGCCGAGTTCAAGGGGGACTCCGAGGGCGTGGATCCCGAGGAGGGCTTCGTGGCGGCGGTATCCGCCTGCCACATGCTCACGTTCCTCGCGATCGCGGCGCGCAAGCGCTTCACGGTGGACTCGTACGAGGACGACGCCGTGGGCATCCTCGAGAAGAACGAGGAGGGGAAGCTCGCGGTCACGCGCGTGACGTTGCATCCGCGCGTCCGCTTCGCCGGCGACAAGGAACCGGATCCGCAGCAGCTCGAGCGCCTGCATCACCAGGCGCACGAGCACTGCTTCATCGCGAATTCGGTCCGGACGAAGATCGAGGTCGCGGCGGACGCGGTCGCCTGACGACCGGTCGACGTCCCGACCGGCCCGACCGCGCCCGGCACGAACCGGGCGAGGTCGGCCCGCGTTTTCCGGGCTAGAGAATCCCCAGCTGGAGTCCCACGGTCACGTTCACGAAGTCGGCGTCGACCTCGATCGTGTCCGCGATGTTCTGGAGCTCGTAGCCGAGGAACACGTACTTCGCGTCGGCGGTGAGGGTCGCGCTCGGCCCGAGCGGGATGTCGATACCGCCGCCGACGTGAAGGCCCGCGTCCCAGCGGGAGTCGTCGAAGTCCACGACCGTGCCGCCGATCTCGTCGAGCGTGGCCTTCGTGTGGTACCAGCCGACGCCCACGGTCCCGTGCAGGTTCGGAAAAAAGTACAGAAGGCCACTCAACGTTACCGGCACGGTCTGGATCTCGCCGTTCTCCAGATCGTCGTTGCGCCAGTCCACGGTGAGCTCGGCGGCGAGCGGCGAGATCGGCCGAACGCGCGTGGATGCGCCGAGCGAGAGGCTGTTGGTCTCCGAGTCGGGAACGTGTGTCCATCCGACATGGCCTCCCACGGACCAGCGGGCCGGCGGAACGTCGTCGGCGAAGGCGGCGGTCGACGCGACCAGGAGCACAAGGCCGCTGCACGCGGCGATCAGGGCGGTTCTCACGGGTGACACCTCCGGGTTCGCGATGCGCCGCCGGCGAGGATCGTCGGGGGCGGTACGCGGGAAGCAGAACGGACTCACCCGGGTTGCAGGATGTGTGCCGGGTCGCGACCGGCAAGGAAGATATCCGAGGATGGCGTCGCGCGCGACAAGGGCCTAGTAGGTCTCGTTGGAGTGAGACTCCCCGTGGCAGGACAGCGTGCAGCTTCCGTGGAACAGGCCGTTGTCGTTGAACTCCAGCACGCCATTTCGCGGGGACACGATCGACGTGTCGAAGTTGATCAGATGCGTGTGGTCTCCACCACCGCCTCCGACTCGGACTCCGTGCGGGTCGTGGCAGGCACTGCACGGGGTGTCTTCGTTCACGATGTGTCGTCGATGCTCTCCGAAGCTGATGTCGGAGAGGATGCTCGCCCGGCTGTGGCAGCGATAGCACAGATTGTACGCCGACACGCTCTCCTGCGTGCGGTCCGCCGTCTCGTAACGCCACCCGAGGAGCGCCGGGTAGCTCGAGCCGTGCGGCCCCTCCGGACCCGATCCGCCGGAACGCGGCCCCTCGTCGTTCGTGTGACAGTCGATGCAGTACATCACCGAGGACTCGGACCAGTTCCCGAGCAGGCTCGGAACGTTCGGGTTCGCGCCGGCCGTTTCCACGGGATGGTAGGACGGGTTCGCCGGATCGAACTGCAGTCGTTTGTTCGCCTCGGCGACGACGCGGGGGATCGTCGGCGTCGGCAGTCCCGGGCTGTCGGCGTGACACCGGTAGCAGGTCTCGTACTGGTACGAGGCGGGATCCACCGCTCCGCCCGCGGTGTCGACGCCCTTCACTCCGTACTGCCAACCGGAGACCTCGGGTGGGAAGCCCCCGGCCGGATTCGCCGCGTGTCCGTTGTGGCAGTCCGAGCACTCCACGTGACGGTCCACGACGAGCCCCGGCTCCTCGGAATCGTGGATTCCCACGGTCCCGTCGATCGGATGTGTGTACACCTTCGCGAACTCGGCATCGAGGTCGGTGCGCGCCACGTTGCCGTTGTGGCAGACAAGGCAGTTCGTTTCCTCGGGCGCCTGGTTCAGCAAGCGCTCGGGCGTCGCCGCGGTGTGCGGGTTGTGGCAGCTCTCGCACGCGTTGTCGCTCACGTTCGCGTAGTCGGTGTGCGGCCACGGATCCGGGGGCACGCCGTTCCAGATCCGCCCGGACACGTAGTGGCTCGAGCTCGTCCAGTATGCGGTCTCGTGGCACGTCCGACAGAGCGCACCGGCCGTGTTGTCCTGCACGAGGAAGTCCCCGTTCGAGTCGTCGTGCGCGTCGTGGCACGTCGTGCACTGCAGCTCGCCGCCGGCATCCAGCCGGACGTCGCCGCCGAGCGACGCGGGATCGGCGAGCTCACCGTCGGCCGCCGCGAGCGCCGCCGTGTACGGGAACGACACGGGATGGTCGTCGTGCAGCGTGGTGCCGAGATTGCTCGGTCCCGCCGGCATCTGCGTCACGCCACCCGCCATGGGAATCGGCGTGGCCCGGCTGAGAACGTCGCCGAGCGCGATCGTGCCGTCGTGACAGCTCAGGCAGAGCTTGGAGCTCCCCGTCGGCTGTCCGGGCGCCGCGTCGAGCGACGACGACGTGTAGGGCGTGTAGGTCGCGGTCGAGGCGCTTCGATTCCAGAGTTGCGCGACCGAGCTCGCGTTGTGCGGCGTGTGGCAGAAGATGCAGATCTGGGTTTCCGCCGCCGCCCGGACCGGCCCCGGACCGCTCACCGACAGGTTGTGACGCGACGACGCGATGTCCGAGGCCGCCGCCGTGGAGACGGTCACTCCCGCGACGAGCGCCGCGATCGCGCATCGAAGCCGCATCAACGAACCTCCTCGAGGTACTGGAACACCTGAATCCGCTGATTCCAGGAATCCGCCACGTAGACCGTCCCCGCGTCGCTGACGTCGATTCCGGCCGGCAGCCAGAACTCGCCGGCGCCGCGACCTTCGTGCCCGAACGCGAGGAGGAGATCTCCCGCGGCATCGAATACCTGCACGCCGTCGAGCATCGCGTCCACGACCCACACGTGACCGTCCGGACCGCTCGCGACCCCCTTCGGCTTGGAGAACGTGCCGGGGCCATCGCCCAGGTGGCCGATCTCGCGTTCGAACCGACCGTCCGCGTCGAAGACCTGCACGCGGAAGTTCATCGCGTCCGTCACGAGGAGTCGACCGTCCGCCGTCACGTCGATCGCGGTCGGGAAGTTGAGATCGCCGGGTCCGTCCCCACGAGCTCCGAACGCCCCGACGCTGCGACCGTCCGGCGTGTGAATCGCGATCGTGTGCGCGACGGTATCCACGACGTAGAGACGATCGCGGCCGGCGTGATACGCGATCCCCGTGGGACGAGCGAACGAAGTCTCGTGCGCGAACAGCGGTTCGCCGGACGGCGACCAGCACGTCACCGTGCCGAGGACCGAGTCGGTGACGTGCAGGTTGCCGCGAGCGTCGACGGCGACGTCGATCGGAGACGAGAACACGCCATCTCGCGGAATCCGCACGTAGGTGGAGTCGCTCCGAAACCCGTGCACGACGTGGGCGCCCGGGTCGCACACCCACACCGCCTCGGGTGTCGCGTCGACACCGTAGGGACGGACGAGATTGAACGGAGCCCGACGCCCGGCGACGAGGCCGAAGAGCTTCCTCCACCACGGCTCGGGCGCGCGGAAACGCGCGTCGTCGCGGATGCTGTCGACGTAGCGCACCCGGGCGATCTCCGGGGACGGCGGAAAGACGACGGCCGCCTCGGGCGTGGTGGGACTCGATCCCGCCGGCAGAGCCAACACGACGGCCACGCTCGCGAGGACCCTTCCCCGCCACCGGATCTTCGGGCTCCGGATCACGCGCCGCCTCCCCCGAGCCGGAACGACCTGCGCGCGGAAAAGTAGAAGTGCACGCGGGAATCCTCGATGTCGTTCCGATTCGATTCGTTCCAGAACGCGCCCGCCTCCAGCGCGAGCGCACGGATCTGCCGGTGGGCCAGGAAGCGCACCCCGAGAACCTCGGAGTTCGGAACGTCACGGTCGGGGCTGCCTCGTTCGACGCGTCCCGTGACCTCGAGCTCGAGCGACGTGTTGCGCGCCACGTGCGAGCTCAGGTGCGACGTCACGTGGAACAGGTTCTGAGTGCGGTCACGTTCCTCGAACCGCGATCGGGCGTGCCCTCCGGAGACCTTGAGGACGTGACGACCGAAGCGACGGGGCGACCACGCGACCGAGATGCGATTCGTTCGGAACTCCGAACCGATCAATCGTCGGACCTCGTATTCCTCGGTCGCCGACCACGCGCCGCGCCGCGCGCGGATTCCGGCCAGGTGGTGGCGCTGATCCTCGAGGAATCCGTCCGCGACGCCGGAGACCAGATCCTCCTCGGACTTCTCGTAGCGGTAGTAGACGGAGACGTCCCGGTTCGAATCGAAACGGAACTGGAACCGGCGTCCTCGCGTGTCGAACTCGAGATCCGGGGAGAACTCGAACCGGTAGTCGACCAGGACGGTGCTGCCGTCCGCGATCGCCCCGCCGGGCACCCGGATCAGGAGCACGCGATCCCCGATGGCCGACACCGTGTAGTCCGCGCCTTCCTGGAACACCGTGAATCCGCTCTCGTCGGTGACGACGATGGTCGCGACATCCACGCGCGCCTCGTCCAGGAACGGCTCGTTCCCGTCGGCCAGAACGTGCGATTCGTTCGCGACGTCCCGGGTCCGATCCTGCGACGTCTGGTCCTGACGGGCACGCTCCCAGCCCACTCCGAGTCGCAGCCCGCCGTACGGCGTCGCGCGCCGGTAGGCGAAATCGAGGCGTCCGCCCCGGACTTCCTCGTGGCCGATCGAGGTGCGATCGCCGGTCACTCGATCGAACGACTCGCGACGTCCGGCCCAGAGCCCCAGCGACGTCGTGAGGCTTCCGTACAGCGTGTGCTCGCCGCCGACGTCGCCGCGGTGCGATCGGATCAGCGGGCGATCCCCCGTCGTGGCGGCCGGGGATCCCGTCTGGTCGAGGAACCGGTAGCGGACGCTCGTCTCGACGTCGCGCGTCCAGCGGGCGCGCCAGTCCTCGGACACCCCGAAGTCTCTCCGCCGGAGCGAGCCGTACTGGTTGAACCAGCGGACGGCGGAGCGCAGGTGGCTCGGCGATTCGACGCCGAACCGCAGCGTGTGGGTCAGATCGGCGGCTTCGGTCCGGTAGTCCTGCGGTTGGAAGTTCTGGCGCGTGTCCACGAGTCGGAACGACGCCGCGATCGACGAGATCGAAGCCGAGTGGGAGGCCGAGACCCGGAATCGATCCCGCTCCTGGACGCGCTCGTTCGTCGTGTAGTCCTCGTGCCGGCGCTCGCGATTCCAGGAGACCTGGATCGGAACGACCCCGTTCTCGAAACGAACGTCCGAGCCCAGGGAGCGCGTCCGGGCCCGGTAGCTGCCGCGGAAAGGGGAGTCCACCCAGGACTCCTCGTCGCGGGCGAACCCGAGCGCGTGCACCGCCTTGTGGTCGAGCAGTCGGATCGACGCATCGTAGTCGGAGAACGCGCGAGTGCTGCTCCGATCCTCGTCGCCGGTCACGCGGTATCGCTCCAGGCTCGTGGACCCGGCGAGGCGGAACGTCAGGAGCTTCTCGTGGTAGATGCTTCCGTTCGTCGAGAGGTGCAGTCCCGGCGAGACGATCGTCTCACGAATGCCGAACGCGGCGGCATCCTCGCGCCGGGTGCGAAACTCGGCGCCGACCCAGCCGTCGATCGGGCCCAGGCGGAGAAGCTGCGTGCCTGCCTCGGGGTCCGCGAGCCAGACGTAGTCGGCCGATCGAGCGGGCACCGCCGCCAGCAAGAGCAGGAGCGGCACGAGGATCAGCCGCGTCATGACGCATCCTCCTCGGCAACGCCGGGCTTCAGCAACGCCGTACGGGAGGACGCGTGCGGATCGTGGCAGAGCACGCAGCGCCGTCGATCCTCCGTGAGCGTGGCGTGAGGCTCGGACTCGAGGACGTCGTCCCCGTCGTGGCACTCGAAACAGACGTTCTCGAACGGATCGCCGCGCTTGAGGAGCGATGGGAAGCGTGATTGATGGGGGTCGTGGCACTCCAGACACTCGCCGTCTTCCAGCGGCGCGTGCACGACCTCGCCCACGTCCTCGCGCAGGGCGTCCGCGGTCATGTCGTCGTGGCATTCGTAGCAGAGCTCGTCGGGCCGTGCCCGCAGACGCGCCTTCCCGAAGACCGCGGTGTCGCCGGATCCCACGGGCCAGGCGCCTTCCAGAGCGTGACACGCCTCGCAGTCCTTCTCCTCGTACGGCGAGTGCCGGTAGATGCGTACGGCGTCGGTGGTGCTCGCGCGCACGCGGGGCGACGGCGCGGCTGTCGCCGCCGTCTCGACCGGCCGCTCCCCGGGCGGATCGTCGAACAGGATCCGCAGGAGGTCCGACTTCGAAGTCCCACCGCACGAGGCGATCGTGAGGGTCAGGACGCCGAGGCCGAACGCTCCCCGCGCGTTCACGATCCGTCTCCGCTCGAACGACCGAAGCCGAACACGCTGACCTTGCGAGGCCCGTACTGGCTCGTCACGAGCACGACGTACTCGAGATCGAAACCCGGTGCCGCGTAATCCCGGAAACGATCGACGTCGTCGTAGTCCACGACGACCTGCGCGGGCAGGTTCAGATTCCCGGCCGCCGGTCCGGCCCCGCCGAACGCGAGCAGAAGCTGCCCGCTCGGATCGAAGATCTGGACGTTCTCGAACGCAGCGTCCACCACGTAGAGTCGACCGGCCGCATCGAGACTCACGCCCTTGGGACGGGCAAACTGCCCGGGAAGTGAGCCGAGCGAACCGAACGTCTGCAGTGCGCGCCCGTCGGGATCGACCTTCCGGACGCGACCGTTGATCGTGTCGCTGACGTACAGGTTCCCGTCCGGGCCGAGCGCCACGTTCGTCGGACGGGCGAACTGGTCGTCCCCCGATCCGCAGCTTCCGAAGCGAGTGAGAAGCTCGTGACTCGATCGGCCGAACACGACGATCTCGCACGACTCCGCGTCGCAGACCCAGATGCGATCGGGGCCGACGGCGACGTCGACGGGTTTCGCGAGCTCCGCCGAGCCCAGCGTGCCGAGGAATCGATCCTCGTTCGAGAAGATCACGATCTCGCCGCGTTCCGCGTCGGCGACGTACTTCGTGCCGTCGTCCGCGACCGTGACGTTGATCGGCTTGGCCAGGCGGCCCGGTCCCTCGAATCCGAGATATCCGAATCGCCGACCGCCGAGGTCGAACACGTTCACGAGATTCCGCTTCGTGTCGCACACGTAGATGCGGCCGGCGGACATCGCGACGCCGTAAGGCTTCACGACCTCGTCGACGGTCTCCTCCTGCCCCAGGACGAATCCCGCGAATGCGCCGCGTGCCGGCACCACGTCCCGGGACGACGTGAACTGTGTGAGGTACTGGAGGCGGGGAGTCCCCGGCGGCGGCGGGAAGAACACCGCGTTCGTCGTCGGCGCCGTGCCGGCGCATCCGCCGAGCAGCCACGGCCCGACCCACGACAGGACGAGGGAAAGCCTTCGTGATACTCGACCGGGTCTCATCGCGTCGGCTCCGACCCGGTCACTTGTCGTGGCAGGTCAGGCAGAGAGAACTTCCCGCATTGTCGACGACGAGCAGCCAATCGTTGCTGTTGACGTCATGGACGTCGTGGCACGACGAGCACTGCACCTTTCCCGCGACCAGGAGGTCCGTGGCGATCGTGCCACCGACCGGTGTGGGCGACGAGGACGGCCGGATCTCCGGATCCACGGCCGCGACCGGATCGTAGAGAAACGAGACCGGGTGGTCGTTGTCGAGATTCGTGCCGAAGTCTCGACCGGCGCCGACGGACTGGCCCGGCAGACCGTCGAATACGGCGTCGTCCACGAACAACGTCCCCGAGGTCGTGCCGCCGTAGTTGTCGACCGCGACCGAACCGTCGTGACAGCTGAGACAGAGCTTCGTGACGCCGTCCGGCTGGCCCGGCGTGAAGTTCAGCGTTGCGCTGTCGTACAGCGTGTAACTCCCCGACGTGGATTCGTGATTCCAGAGCGGAGCATAGGAAAGGTCGTTCGCCGTCGGGTCGACCGCGTTGTGCGGCGTGTGGCACACCACGCAGATCTCGTCGATGCCGAGCTCCCCACGCAGGTCGTGGACGGAGTCCGTCACTCCCGCCTCGGCGGAAACGGCGACCGCGAGAATCGCGGCAACGATGGTGACCCGAATCGTGACGTTGTAAGCAGAATTCATGAGGCGTCTCCGGTCGTGGGGGCAGGCAAGCTCGCTGGCGGAGTATAGGAGACCCCGGGCCCGCCCCCGCGGCCCCTTCGGGAACTACGTACTCCCGCCGCCTTCTGCCCGCCTATGATCCGGCCACCGGGCGCCGCCTCGAATCCCACCTCGGACCGGCCGATAGTTCGGAAAGGCCGTCTCGTGCGCGGCGATTCGATCACGCGGGCCCGGGCGCCCGATTCCCCCGCCCGGCTCGCCCGAACCGAAAGGTCTCCGATGCGGTACTTCCCGTTGCTCGTTTGCGTGTCCGTACTCTCGATGATCGGGCTCACTGCGACCGGTTGCTCCGACAACTCGACGGCGCTCGCACCCTTCGAGCCGGAGGTCTCCAACGTCCCCGACAGCTTCTCGATGCAGGCCACCGGCGTCGTCGGCGTCACCACCACCGTGACGTACACGTGGTCGAACTCGGCCACTCGAGCGAGCATCAATCACTCGACGACCGTGGATGCGGGGTCCGCTTCGCTCGTCGTGAAGGACGACGCGGGCACGATCGTCTACGACAAGGACCTCGAGCCGAGCCTGAACGAACCGACTGCCGTCGGGGTCGCCGGGAACTGGACGATCGAAGTGTCGCTCACGAACTACAGCGGTACGTTGAACTTCCTGGCGCAGGCGCTGTAGCGAATCGCAAGGGACGAAACGGCGAGATGCGGGCCGTCTGACCAATTCCGACCGAGGGCGAGTCCGTCTGGCCTCATGGCGAGCCGCGTGCGACAATGCACGGAACGACGTTCCGAGTACTCGCACGGGGGGCGCATGGAAAAGAATCGACTCGAGGCGTTCAGCGACGGCGTGCTCGCGATCGTCATCACGATCATGGTGCTCGAGATGAAGGTGCCGCACGGCGACACGCTCGAGTCGCTTCGACCCGTGCTGCCCGTGTTCCTCGGGTACGTGCTGAGCTTCGTGTACCTCGGGATCTACTGGAACAACCACCACCACATGTTGCAGACGTGCCGGCACGTCACGGGCTCGATTCTCTGGGCGAACCTGCACCTGCTGTTCTGGCTGTCGCTCCTGCCGTTCGCCACGGGCTGGCTCGGCGAGAACCACTTCGCGGCGACTCCGCTCGCGCTGTACGGATTCATCCTGCTGATGGCGGGGGTCGCGTACTTCATCCTGCAGACCACCATCATCCGCTCGCAGGGACTGGATTCGCTTCTCAAGCGGGCGATCGGCCCGGACTGGAAGGGCAAGGCCTCGCCGGTCCTGTACGTGCTCGCGCTGCTCGCGACGCTGCGGATGCCGTGGATCGCCCACGCGATCTACGTCGCGGTGGCGCTGCTGTGGTTGATCCCCGATCGGCGGATCGAGCGGACGCTGGCGCGCGATCGGGCCGAGCGCGCTACCGGATCCGCGTGATCTTCACGCACTGTTCCCGCTCCGGAGTCTCCACGCGGCCGAAGTAGATGCCCGCGGCGAGCAACTTGCCGGCGTCGTCGCGACCGTTCCAGGTCACCGCGTGACGGCCGGCGGCAGTCGGTCCGTTCCGCAGGGTGGCGACCCGTCGTCCCGTGACGTCCACGATGGTCACACGCGCCGGCCCGCCGCGGGCCAGGGCGAACGCGAAGCGGGTCTCGGTCGTGAACGGGTTCGGCGCGGGGGACTCGACGAACAGTGACGCGGCGGAAGTCGCGACCGGGGGGACCGCCGTCGCGCGGGGACCGGCGCTTTGCGCGAACCAGGCCGGTCCGGAGAGGAGCGCGTCGTCCAGCTCGCCGGCCGGCGTGGCGGTGACTCCGTCGTACCGGAGCACGCGATCGTTGTTGAAGCTGGCGACGTACGCGAGATCGTCGGGGCCGAAGAAGATGTCGTTCGCGCGGTCGAGCCCGCCGCTGCCGGCGCTCACGAAGACGCCGAGGAACGCGCCCGTCGTCCCGTCGTACCGGCGGACGGAATCGTTCGTCTGCTCGGTCACGTAGAGATCGCCGTCCGGGCCGAAGCGAACGCCGCGCGGCGCGTCGAGTCCGCCGCTTCCGGCGGGGACGAAGTCGCCCCTCGGTGCCCCGGTGGCGCCGTCGTAGCGGATGATCCGGTCGTTGCTCCAGCTCGCCACGAAGAGGTCGCCGCCCGGACCGAAACGAATGCCCGTCGGCTGGCTGAGGCCGCCGGCACCGGCCGGGACGAACGCGTTCAGGAAGGCGCCGGTGGCGCCGTCGTAGCGCAGCACCGCATTCGTGGCGGCCGACGCGACGTACAGGTTTCCATCCGGACCGAAGTCGAGGCCGACCGGCACGTTCAGGCCGCCCGATCCCGCCGCGACGAACACGTCGACGAACGCACCGGTCACGCCGTCGTAGCGACGCACACGATCGTCGTTCTGACTGACGACGTACACGAAGCCGTCGGCGTCGCACACGAGATCCGACGTCGCGTTCAGGCCGCCGGATCCGGGTGTGACGAAGGGCTTCACGAGGCGACTCCGGAAGCTGTACCGCACGACGCTCGAGCTCGCGCTGCACGAGATCAGGAGGCTGGCGTCGCAGAGTGCGTCGTCGGTGGCGACGACGGGGACGGCGTCGCTGATCACGACGGTCGACGTCGCGTCGGTCACGAGCACTCGGTACTCGGACGTCCCGGTCACGACCACCGACTCCGTGCTCGCAATCCCGAGATCGAACCAGGCGCCGCCGCCCTGGCGCACCTGCCACTGGTACGAGTATGGACCCAGACCACCCGTGAGCGACGCCGTGAGCTGCAGTTCCTCGCCGGTGCACACGGTGTCGGCCTCCGCGGCGACGGACACCACCGGCGGTCCCGGCAGCGAGGCCACCGAGAAGTTGTCGAACGCGAGTCCCACGCCCGTGGCCTCTCCCGTGTAGCGCAGCACGATCGAGCGGATCACGGGCGACCCGAGATCGAACGACCAGCCGAACGCCATGGCGTCACCCGGTCCGGCACCGGGCGAGAGACACGCGGGGTTGCCGGGACCGTTCGGCGCGTCGAGGACCCGGCTGTCGAGCTCGATGCCGGTCGAGTCGTACGCCGTGATCGTCCACTGCTCGCACGGCGGGAGTCCGTTCACGCGACAGTCGATGTCCAGCACCGACCCGGACGCCTGGGCCACCGGCGTGGCGTAGTCGATCCGCAGATCTCCCGAGACGCCGAGCGACGTGTCGTCGGTGAGAAAGGTCGAGCCGAGTCCGAGGTTCGGCAGGGGCGTGTCGACGTCCGAGCACCCCTCGAAGGCGGTCTGCGGCGCGCCGGCCTTCGCGATCCGCGGGAATCCGATGAGAGCCCCGGAGGCGTCGCGCAGGGAGAACGAGACGCCGAGCGAGTCGTACTGCGTGGAAATCGGCTCGAGATCCACCGTGGGCGTGCCGTCCGGAAGGGTCTCGAAGTCGATGACCTGGGCCGAAGCGGGGCCGGCGAGAGCGACCAGGACGGCCACGAGCGGGAAGGCGGCCCGCGCGAGGACGGCGCTCGGGACGGCGGTGCGAGAGGCGAGGTGAGCGGTCATGTCGGCTCCTGGAGGGCGGATCGGACCGGGAAGCAGGCCGGCCCGGTGAGGTCTCATCCAGGGAATCCGAAAACGAGGGTCGAAAGCGGCCATGCCCCGGGCGATCGGAGCAAAGAAAGGCGGGGGACGCGATCGCGCCCCCCGCCCGGTGACTTCGCGGCGAGATCGACTAGCGCAATCTCGTGATCCGTTGCAGGAGGGCTCGGCCCTCCGCCTCGAGTCGTACGAAGTACACGCCCGCGGCCACGTCCTCGCCGCGGTCGTTTCGCAGATCCCAGTTCACGGCGTGGGCGCCCGCGCCGCGCAGACCGCTCACGAGCGAGCGGACCCGGCGACCGGAGACGTCGTACACCGCGAGCTGCACGTCGCCGGTATGACCGAGGTTGAAGCGGATCTCGGCCGACGTCGACGTCGGGTTCGGCATGATGCGGGCGAACTCCAGCGCGGAGTCGGACTCGCGAACGTCCACGCCCACCGCCGACTCGCCGATCAGGATGAGGTAGTCCTCGGTCTCGCCGCCGCGGAACTTGCCCTGCGGCTCGCTCGCGGAACCGGCCCACGGGAAGTCGGGATTGACCGGATCGAGCGTCAGCGTGGCGCGCATCCAGCCGTAGCCTTCCTTCGGACCGACCTGGAACTTGGGCGACGTCCACGTGGAGCAACCCGGAGGCAGCACGAGCGTGGTGTTGCGGAGCGCCCACTCCGGCGCGCACACGTTCCGCTGCGCGCACTCGAGGTTGTCGTTCCAGTCGCCGTCCTCGTTCCAGTCCACGAGGAGGTTGAAGAACACCGTCATCTCCTGCGCGGAGCAGTTGTACATCTGGAACGTCACCGAGGCCGTGTCGCACCGCGCGAACACCGGAGTGGTCGCGCTCACGAGGCCCGCGTCGACGCCGTCGTTCAGGCATTCGTCCTGGCCGAACGGGAACACCGCTCCCGCGGTCAGGTCCACGCAGTCCGTGAGGACCGCCGGATCACAGGCGCTCGGCAGGCCGGCCGGTGCGAAGTTGTTGACCTTGCCGTTCTCCTCGGAGTCGACGAAGTCGGCCGAAAGCGAAGTGCAACCGAGCCACACGCCGATCGGGTCGCCGGCGATCTTCTCGTGCATCACCCAGCCCGTCGGGCCCGGAGGCGTGCTGATCGGCGGGCACGGCGGATCGAAGTCCTGCGTGCCGATGCCCCCGCCGCCGAGGCACGTCGGGAACTGACCGATCACACCGGACGGATAGGCGGTGATGTCTTCCGGAGCGTCGCCGAAGTCGACGTAGCCGAGCTCGCACGGATCGCCCGTGGTGATCTCACCCACGAAGTAGTCCTCGGTCTCGCCCAGGTCGAGGAAGCCCTCGCCGCCGCCGGCCGGGGCGCAGCCGGCCCACGGGAACGAGTCGTTGACCGGCGTGTCGGACATCGAGATGCGCATCCAGCCGGCGCCTTCCCAGGGGCCGACCAGGAACGCGGGCGACATGTGCGACGTACATCCGGGGGGCAGCACGAGCGGGAAGTTCTTCACGGCCCACTCGTACGCGCACGAGCCCGGACACTGGAAGTTGTCGTTCCAGTCGCCGTCCATGTTCATGTCCAGGAGCACGTTCAGGTACACGACGCGATCGCCGTTCGCACAGTTCGTCGTGCGGAACTTGATGGAGCCGGGCGTGCAGGCCGCGAAGATCGGCATCTCCTCGAGGCCGGCGTCGGAGTCGCCGAAGCACTCGTCCTGGCCGAACGTTCCGGCGGACGTGACTTCCATGCAGTCGACGGGGATGTCGGCGCACGAGCTGACGGGCAGCCCGGGACTGGTCTTGCCGTCCGGCTCGGAGTCGATGCCGCCGGAGGGGCCGCCGACCGGTCCGCAGCCGAACCAGTAGCCCGGGAGCGGGATCCCGTTGCGGTGCACGACGAAGCCGGTCGGGCCGGGCGGCGTGCTGATCGGCGCGCAGGCGATGTCCTGCGTGCCGGGGAGCGAGGGAGCGAAGCAGGTGGGGAAGTGCGCGAGAACGCCCGGATAGGCGTCGAAGCCTTCGGGGGCGTCGCCCCAGTCGTTCGTCGGGCGGCCGCAGTCCGGCCCGCCGTCGACGTCGGTGGCGGCCGCGGCCAGCGGCCAGATCAGCATTCCGAGAGCAAAGAGCGAGATCCGGGAGGGGGCTCGCTTCAGCATGGGTCTCACCTCAGGTGTAGGGCGGAGCGGCGGGCCACTGGAGGTAGCGGCAAGGAGTTGGACACGCCCCGGAACGGCTTTTGAAACGGCCGAGTCGGTCAGCCGCGGATCCAGCGGAGGGCGGCGGCGAGGTCCGCGAACACCCGGTCGGGTCCGAGCTGATCGAGGAACCCCGACCGGGCCAGGAGTGCGCGCGGCTGCGGATGAACGCCGCTGAGCACGAGCGTGGTGCCGGACCGTCGGCACTGGGCCAGGACCTCCTCCAGCGCCCGGAGTCCGGTGGCGTCCATGGTCGGCACCTGACGGAGCCGGAGGACGAGCACCCGCGGGCTCGTGGCGATGCGATCCAGCGTGTGGCGGAACTTGTGCGCGGCGCCGAAGAAGAAGGGTCCCTGGATCTCGAAGATCTGCACGTCGGCCGGGACGTCGGGGGAGGGTGCGCCGGGCGCGTCGTCTCGTTCGTCATCGCCCGTGAGATCCGTGATCGACTTGACCTCCGTCATCTCCGCCATGCGACGCATGAACAGAAGGGCCGCGAACACGACACCGGACTGGATCGCGATCGTGAGGTCCACGAACACCGTGAGCAGGAACGTGGAGAGCAGGACGAACAGATCGCTTCGCGTGCTCCGGAAGATCTGGAGGAACAGGTGCCACTCGCCCATGCGCCACGCCACCACGAGCAGGATGCCGGCGAGCGACGCGAGCGGGATCATCGCCGCCTGCGGTCCGGCCACGAGCAAAATGACGAGCAGGGTGATCGAGTGCACGATGCCCGCCACGGGAGTACGTCCGCCGCTCCGCACGTTCGTCGCGGTGCGCGCGATCGCGCCCGTCGCCGGGATGCCGCCGAATAGCGGCGTGATCACGTTCGCGAACCCCTGGGCCACGAGTTCCACGTTCGAGCGGTGACGACGTCCCGTCATGCCGTCGGCGACGACCGCGCTGAGCAGGGACTCGATCCCGCCGAGCAGCGCGATCGCGAGGGCGGGCGAGAACAGCCGCGGCAACAGGGCCCAGTCGACCACGGGAAGATGCGGACGCGGAAGGGAGCTGCCGACCGAGCCGAAGCGATCCCCGATCGTCTCGACCGGGAGATGGAACGCGTGCGCGAGAACGGCGGACGCCACGAGCGCGACGAGCGAGCCGGGCACGCGCGACCAGCGCCGCGGCCACATCGTGATCACGACGATCGTCCCCACGGTGAACGCGACCGTCGTCGGTTGCATCGTGCCGAGGGCCGAGCCGAGCGCGGCGACCTTCGGAGCGAACTCGGCCGGGACCGCGTCCATCTGCAGTCCGAGCGCGTCGCGCATCTGTCCGATCCCGATGATCACCGCGATGCCGGACGTGAACCCCACCGTGACCGGATACGGAATGAACCGGATCACCGTGCCCAGGCGCACGAGACCGAGCACCACGAGCAGGGCACCGGCCAGCATCGTGGCGACGGCGAGACCGTCCGGACCGAACTCGCGCACGATTCCGTACACGAGGACGACGAACGCGCCGGTGGGTCCGCCGATCTGGACGCGACTCCCGCCGAGTGCGGAGATCAGGAGCCCGGCGACGATCGCGGTGACGAGACCCTGCTCGGGCTTCACGCCGGAGGCGATCGCGAACGCGATCGCGAGCGGCAACGCCACGATCCCGACGATCACGCCGGCCACGACGTCCTGGAGAAACTGCGCGCGCGAGTAGCCCTCGCGCAGCACGGTGACGAGCTTCGGCTCGAGTTCCGATGCGGCCACGTCGCGCCCTCGACCGCCGCCGGCGGCCCCGGCCGGGGAGGTCCACCCCCGGAGACGCCGTCTTGTATCCGAATCGACGCCGGCCGTCGAGGGTCCGGGTGATCCTCCGGCGAAAGTTTCCTGCCTGCGAAGACGTTGCGAGAACCGCGAGGCCTGCGGAAAGTCGAAACATGGTTCCGTCCTCGCATTCCGGGAGTCCATCGTGCGCCCCCTTCGCCCGAAGGCCGATCCTCGCGGGGAGACGTTCCGGAACTCGTTCCGGTTCGCCCTTCTCGCCCTCCTTGCGTTCGCCGCCCCGGTGTCCGGATCGCCGGCGTCCGGAGGGCCGGCGTCCGACGCCACCGTCGACGAATCTCCGTGGCTCGAGGGCTTCCTTCGCCTGAAGCTGTTCGGCCCCGTGGCCGCCGAGGAAGCGCTCGGGGAGGCCTCCCGGATCGCGGCCCGGGTCGGAAGCCCGCCGCCCGGGGAAGCGTTCCTCACGTTCCCGCCGTCGCCTCCCGGCACCGAGAAGGCCGCCACGAAGCGACGCCTCGGGCTGGATCGCTGGCTGACCGTGCGGTTCCCGGCCGGCGTCGCGCTCGACCCCGCTGCCTGGCGTGCGGATCCGGAAGTCGAGATCGCGGAACGCGTCGGCCGGATCCTGCCCGCCGCCGTCCCGACGGATCCGCTCTATCCGCAACAATGGGAGCACGCGAACACCGGCATGAACCCGGGCGTCCCGAACAGCATTCCCGACGCCGACCTCGACACGCAGGAGGCGTGGGATCTCGCGACCGGCGCCGGCGTGCGCGTGACGAACATGGAGACCGTGGACTGGTACCACGAGGATCTGATCGACAACGTGTGGCAGAACCTCGGAGAGGATCTGGACGGCGACGGACACGTGATCGAGTGGAACTCCACGCTCGGGCGCTGGGATTTCGATCCCGGCGACTACAACCTGCTGGACGACGACGGCAACGGGTACATCAACGACTACGTCGGCTGGAACTTCGTCAGTGGCGGCAACGATCCCGACGACGGCGCGAGCGGCCACGGCACGGCGACCGCCGGATTCCTGCTCGCATCGCACGACAACGGCGTCGGCGTTGCCGGGGCCTGTCCGGATTGCGAGCTGCTCGCGCTCCGGGTCGAGTTCGAGAGCGAGCTCGTCTACGCGATCGACCAGGGAGTCCAGGTGGTGAGCATGAGCTTCACCGGACTGAACGATGCCGCGTGGCGCGCCACCGTGGACTACGCCGAGGCGAACGACGTGGTGATCGTGGCCGCCGCCGGGAACTCGTCGCTGGAGATCACCGGGTATCCCGAGGACCCGCGCGTGATCGGAGTCACCGGGACGGATCCGCTCGACCGCCTCGTCACCCTGGTCACGACGGGGGGCTGGTGGGGCACGAACTACGGCCCGCACGCCGACGTCGGCGCGCCGGCGATCTACATGACCTATCTGCTCGCGGAGGCCGGCTACGGCACGAACGGTTCCGGCACGTCGGACGCCGCGCCGAACGTCGCGGGGAGCGTGGCTCTGATGCGCGAGGTGGCGCCGAGCCTGTCCGCGGCCGAGATCCGATCGATTCTCCGCTCGACCACGGATCCGTTCCTCGCGCCGGATCGTTTCGGCGGTACCGGTCGCGTCAACGCGCGGGCGGCGGTCGAGGCCGCCCTCGTCGCCGAGGCGAACGGGTCCTTCCCCGTGGCGGACCTGGACGCGTCCGCGACGACGATTCGACCGAACGGCACGCTGTACGTGTACGCTACCGCCGCCGCGGCCGGCTTCGTCGGCGGGACTCTCCGTGTGGGTGAGGGCATCTCTCCTTCGAGCTGGCTCCTCGACGTTCCGATCACCGCGCCGCGAGTCGGACTGATCGACTCGGTCGACGTCCGCGGTTTTCCCGTCGGCTCGGAGTTCCGAATCGAGCTCGAGGTCACGGACGTTCACGGTCAGACGTCGCGCGACGCGTTTCATCCGACGCACCTCCAGTTCGGGTTGTTCGAACCGCCACCGTGGCCGATCGCGACCGGCGAGACGGTGACTGGGGTCACGCTGGCCGACGTCGCGCCGGGTGCGGAAAGCGAACTCATCGTGTCGAACGACTCGGAGATCCAGGTGCTCGACACCGGTGACACGTCCCTCGTGAGCTGGCCGATTCCCTACGATCTCGAGTACATCCCCCCGAGTCCGGTTTCCGACGTCGACGGCGACGGCGTCGCGGAAGTGATCGCCGCGTTCGGCGACGGCGCGGGCACCGCGACGGTGCACGCCTACCGAGCCGACGGCTCCGAGGCGCCGGGCTGGCCCGTGACGCTCCCGGGAGCCCCGCGATTCGAGGTCACGATCGTGGACGTCGACGGTGACGGATTCGACGAGATCGCACTTCTGCACGGCCCGGTCACTTCCATGAGCCTCGCGCTCATCGATCGCGACGGACAGATGCGCGCCGGCTGGCCGATCCCGCTCGGCACGCGCGCGACGTCCGGGCCCGTCGTGGCGGACGTCGACGGCGACGGCGCGTTCGAGATCGCGCTGCGCGTCCTGTCGGGCCTGCAGGTGTTCCAGGGAGACGCGACGCCGGCGCCCGGCTGGCCACTCACCGCGGTGTTCACGCATCCTCCCGTATCCGGCGACTTCGACGGGGACGGGCGCGACGAGTTCGTCCTCCAGCACACCCAGACGCTCTCGATGTACGACGACGACGGGATGCTGATGGCCGGCTGGCCTCGGGCGTTCCCTGTGCCGCTGAATCCGCTGCTCGCGGCCGACCTGCAGGGCGACGGGGTGACGGATCTCGTCGTCAACGGCGTCGACGGCCGCATCTGGATCGTGGATGGCGGCGCGGCGGATCTTCCGGGCTGGCCCATCGTGTTCCCGGCGATCTACCGAACGCGTCTCCTGCTGGATCTCGACGGAGACGATCCGCTCGAGATCCTGGTCACGGACACCGACACGTTCCGGAACCTCTCGGCGCTCGAGCTCGACGGTACGACGGTCGACCGGTTCCCGTTCGAGATCGGTGTCGCCTCGTTCGATCACTTCGTCGCCGACGACTTCGACGGTGACGGCAACGTCGATCTCCTCTTCCGGACCTGGACCCAGGGTCAGACGGACGCCTGGCAGATGCACTGGCTTCCGATCGACGCGCCGCGGACCGACCGCGGGTGGTTCTCGGTGTATCGCGACTCGCGAAACAGTCGACGGGGCACGGGGTCCGCCGGCGCCGTGACCGGAGCGCCGGCCCTGCTGCGTTCCGGCGTGTCGCTCCTTCCGCCTCGCCCGAATCCGTTCGCGGCGCGCGTCGCCATTCCATGGACGATCGACGCCTCCGGTGACGTTCGGCTCCGCATCCACGACGTGTCCGGCCGCACGGTACGCACCCTCGTCTCCGGTGTCGCGGCGCCCGGCTCCCACGTCACGCCCTGGGACGGGCGGGATCGCGCCGGCAAGCTCGTCGGCTCCGGCGTGTACTGGGTCACGCTCGACGTCGCGGGGGGGCGGTCCACGCGTCGAGTCGTGCGCATTGCCCGGTGACTTCTCCCGGGAAAGCGTGTACCAGTCGAAACGTCGAGAGGGTCCGTCCGGGATCCTCGTTCACGCGTGGTCCGATGGACCGGGACGGGAGGATGGGATGAACTTGGGATCGGCGTGCGTCGCGGCCCTGATCGTGGTCGGCGGCGGATTCGGGACGGCATCGGCGGGTACGGAGACCATTCTCTCCTGCGACTTCGACGCGGAACCGATCGACCAGATCATCGGAACGGGCGGCGCGATCGTCGGCCAGCCGACGGCGATCGCGTTCGACGCCTACGTGCGATCCGCGCCGTTCGCCACTCCCAGCCTCGAGATGGCGGACACCTGGGGAACCGGCGCGCGAGCCGTCACGTTCGAGTTCCTGAACGACTGGGAGATCACGACGGGCGTCGTGGACATCGCGATGGACCTCGAGTTCCAGTCGATGGACAACTACCAGATCTCCGTGCGCGAGTTCAACGGTGCCTCCCAGAGCTTCGCGACCCTCCGCTTCACCTTGACCGGCGGCGTCTCCCACACCGACGCGGACGGGGGAGCCGGGATCATCACGACCTACTCCGCCGGGACCGCGACGCACCTGGAGCTCTCGTTCGACATGGACGCGCGGACGTGCGACGTGCTGCTGGACGGCACGCCCGTCCTCTCGGACGAGACGTTCGGCATCGCGGATCGCGGCGTCGGCTCCGTGCTGGTGGGCCTCTCGCACGACGCCGACTCCACCGGCGTGTTCTCGGTGGACAACCTCGTGGTCACCGCGACCGAGACGCCGAGCCCCGTGGATCCCGCGAGCTGGGCCGGAACGAAGGCGTCCTATCGGGACTGAGCTCGCCCGGCGAGTCCTCGCCGGGGAGGAGCAACCAGCCGAGCCACAGCAGGAACACGCCGGCGGCGACCGTGGCCTTCACGGCGAACGGATAGGGCTCGGGGGAGAACCACGCTTCGAGTCCCGCCGCGAACATCAACATCACGGCGGCGCCGGCGAAGATCCGGATCGCGACGCCTCCACCGGCGGCGATGGCCCGCCCCCAGGGGAGGGCGCCGGGGAACAGCTGGCCCCGCGCGATCGCGTAGCCCGCGGCGCCCGCGACGAGAATGGCGGGGATCTCCACCGCGCCGTGCGCGATCACGAACCCCCAGAACGCGCGGGACATGCCGTTCACGAACACGTGCCAGCCCAGCGCGCCGAGCATGATGCCGTTCATGAACAGGATCCACGTCGTGCCGACTCCGGCCGTGATGCCCAGTGCGAACGCGAGGATCGCCACCGTCAGATTGTTCGAGAACAGGAACGCGCCGAACACGGGCTTCGCATCCTTGATGTGATCCGTCCACATCTCGCCCCGATCCACGGACGCGAGGATGTCGGGGCCGGCGACGAGCCCGACGAAACCGGCGTCCGTCGCGCAGTACCAGGCGCCGAACGCCGCTCCCGCCAGGAACACCGCGGTCGACAGCACGAGGAGGCGACCGTGACGTCGCATGTGCGGGGGCCAGCCGCGGGAGAGGAACCGCAGCAGGCGGCCGACCCCGCCGGTGCTCGTCGTGCGCCGATACAGCACGCCGTGGGCTGCGGCCACGAGACGGTTGAGCTGGAACTCCTCGTCGGTGCGGGCGGCGGCGCTCTGGAGAGCCGCGAGCCGCGACGTGGCCGTCCGGTAGAGTCCCCAGAACTCCCGGAGCTCGGCAGGATCGCGGCCGGCGGGGCTCCCCGAGAGCTTCTTGACGAGAGCGTCGAGGCGACACCAGTCTGACGCGCCGGCGGCCGATTTCCTCACGAACGCCTCCGGGGAGATCTCACCATGACGGAAAACCTCGAGCTCCACGGCGGATTCGACATCGAGACACCGGAGCAGGTCGCCTTCCGCATGGAACGCGCCGGCCTCGGCAGTCGCGCGTTCGCCGCGATGCTGGACACCGTCATCCTGTTCGTCCTCTATCTCGGTCTGGTCTTCGGGTTCTTCGGTCTCGTGTCGGCGATCTGGAACGTGAATCTCGCCGAGGACTGGGACTCGTCCCTCGTTCAGGTTCTCTGGGCCCTGTTCATTCTCGTCTCGTCGTTTCTGTTCTCCGGATACTACATCCTGTTCGAGTGGTTCTGGAACGGTCAGACACCGGGCAAGCGGGTGCTCTCGATCCGGGTCGTGGCGGACGGCGGGATTCCCGCGACGTTCGGTCGCATCGTGGTCCGCAATCTCGTTCGCCTCGTGGACTTTCTCGGGGGCTACGCGGTCGGCGTGATCGTGATGTTCGCGTCGCGGCAGGAGAAGCGGCTCGGCGATCTGGTCGCGGGCACGGTGGTCATCCGCGAAGCACGCCGATCCCGCGGTGAGATCCTCCGGCTCGGCGAGCCGACGCCCGCGGCGCGCCGGCTCGATCCCGAGCTCGTCGATCTCGTTCGACGCTACTGGGAGCGCGCGAACGACCTGGATGCCGACACGCGACGTCGACTCGCGCGCGACCTCCTCGCGCGCGTGGCTCCCGCGATGAACCGGTCTCCCACTCCGGGACTCGCGGAGCGGGATCTGCTCGAGATCACGCGGGAGCTGTTCGAGACGGACGAACCTCGCACGTCTTCGAGGGCTTCGAGAGTCTGACTCGTCCGCCCACGCTCGTCCGGATCGGGCGCTCAGCGGCTCCCGGTCTCGCGACGCAGACGCGTCGCCTCCTCGCGGATCTCGGTCAGATCCCGCACCATCTCGCTCCAGCCGTACCACAGGGCGTAGTCCGGATTCGCGTGGAACGCGCCCTGGAAGGCGCGCATCCGGTGCTTGAGGTGCATCTCGAACAGACGTTGCTCGATCACCGTGGGAGCGTCGTGGAAGTACAGGAGATCCGGGAATGCGCTCGCGTATCCGTCCGGTCTCGCCAGCACGCCGTCCGCGTACAGCGCCGCGATCTCGCGGATCCCCTCCGCCAGCAGGTGATCGGCCTGTCGGATCATGTCGTCCGATTTCGCGAGCTCTTCCCGCGCGAACTTCTCGGAGTGACAATCGCCGCAGATCGCGATCATGCGCCCGCGCTCGCGGTCGAAGTCCTCCTGGGTGAGGCGCGCCGCGTCGACGGCCTTCACCGCATCGAGGCGCGCCGTCGGATTCCCCTCCGGATCCAGAACACCGAGCGCCTGCAGGATGGTGACCTGGTCCGCCTTCCACGTCTCGTCCTCGGAGAGAGGCAAGCGAACGGCGAGGAAGCCCCACGCGGTGCGCACTTCGTGGTTTCCCTCGGGCATGTGGCAGGTCTGGCACGTCGGGGCGGGTGTCTCGGCGGGAAGGGTTCCGTTCTGCGTCAGGAGCGCGCGGACGCCGTGCTTGGAGGAAGACCACATCTCCCACTGCGGGTGATCGAAACCCATGTGGCAAGTCTGGCAGGCCTGCGGTTGCCGCGCTTCCTTCACGCTGAACGTGTGTCGCGTGTGGCACGCGTCGCACGAAGCGTGACCGAAAGTGGAGCCCTTCGACTTGAGATCCCTGATGATCTCCTCGGACTTCAAACCGATCTTGTGGCAGCCGCCACAACCTTTCTGGCCGTCGGCCAGGGCCATCGGCAACGCGTGGGTCGTCGGCATCGCCTCCATCACGGTCCACGCATGGGCGTGCTTGCCGCGCGCGTACTGCTCGAACTGCTCGGAGTGGCACGTCTCGCAGGTAGCCGCGGTCGGGGTCAGGGCTTCGGCCACGTCGGCGGCGGACGTGTGGGCGTCGCCGTGGCAAGCGTCGCAGCTCACGTCCTCCTGCGAATGCCGGGAAAGCTGCCAGTCCTGGACGGCCTGTGGGGTGACTTCGCGATGGCACTTCACGCAGTCGACGGCCCGCGCCGGGGCGACGAGGAGAGACGAGGCACACGCGGCGGTGATCGCCCCCGCGATCACGAGACGGGACGTCCGACGCTTCATGGGATATCCTCCGGATAGGCAAGAGAGCGGCATCCGAGGGGTTATACCCCTCGGGGCCAAATCGGACAAGCGCATGCGATTCGAGAAATATCCGTGATCTCCCGGTCCGCCACTCACGCGCTCCGGGCCCTGGCCGTGCTGGCGGCCCTTCCTCCGGGGACTTCTCTGGACACGGGCCAGCTCGCCGCACGGGTCGACGCCCCGCCCAACTACCTCGGAAAGCTGCTCCAGATTCTCCGTCGGACGGGGATCCTGGCCTCCCGCAAGGGCCTCGGCGGGGGCTTCTCTCTCGCCCGTCCGGCCGCGGAGCTGACGCTCTACGAGATCGTGGAGCCCCTGGAAGGACTCGACCGCTGGAACGGCTGCTTCCTCGGTCAGGAGATCTGCTCGGCCGAGACGGCCTGTCCGGTGCACGACGACTGGGGCAGGATCCGGGATCGGTACCTCGGGTTCCTCCGCGAGACCCGCCTCGCGGCGCTCGCCGGCACGGCCCGGATTCCCGGCGGCATCAGCGATCCGACGCCCTGAGCCCGTCGTCTTCTCCGAGCAAGCGAAAGTCCCAGAGCTCACGAAGGTGGTCGCGGGCGGGAGGGAAGCCGCGCTCGCGAGCGATGCCGGCGATCACTTCGTCCGTCGGGCGCCCGTCGAACGCCGGCAGCAGATCGTAGAGCCCCCGCGTCAGCTCGAGGGGATCCGTGCCGCGGTAGCTGTTCACGGTCACCGTTTTCGGACCGCGGGAGACGACCTCGTGCGGCAACGCTCTCAGCCGTCGCGGGATGTCGGGCGACGTGAGGCGTTGCCAGCGCATCTTCACCACGCGCTCGTGCAGTTCGAGCTCGGCACCCCCGAGGCGTCTCACGTCGGACCACTCCATCGGCGCGACGCGTTCCGCGCACTCGCGGTAGAACTCGCGCTCCCGTCCACGCCAGCTTCCCCACGTCGCGCAGCGTCGCGCCTCGGTCTCGCTCTCGTCGATCGCCGCGGCATCGACGGAAGCCGGCTCGTGTCGCAGCAGGGACTCGACCACCGTGTCTTCCAGTCCGACTTCACCTACGCACCACAGCGACAGGGTCCGCTGCGCGGCGAAGAGCAGCTCCTTCACGGCCTCCCAGAACTCGAACCCGGCGGCTCCGCGAACGTGCTTGCAGAAGTACGTCGTGCAGGCCGCTCCGCAGTGATCGCGGATCCCGCAGAGTCCCTGGTCCGCGACGTAGTGCGGGCAGCGCAGCCCGCGCGCACGCCCGAACGCTCCGGATTCGTTGCGCAGCAGAAGTTCGATCGGGCCGGGGATGCCCACACCCAACGGCGTCACCCGGACTCCGGCGTCGATCCGAACCTCCAGCGAGGCGCGCCCGTGCGGATGCGTGTGCGGATCCGTGAGGACTCCCCCGACCAGGTAGTTCGGGAGTTCGGGGAGGTACGTGCAGCACTTCGTCTCGGGTTCGAAGTAGATCCGCGAAGGGAGCCGCGCCTCCGCCGGCCGGCACATCGCGCACTCCGCGCAAGTCGCATGAGTCTCCGCCGGGATCGGGCCGTCCACCAGCGCGCCGATCCACCTGCCGTAGAGGAATGGCAGCGACGCGCGGGGCTCGGTCAAAAGGTCTTGCCTCCGCCCGGCTTCCCGAATCCGCCGAACTTCCCGAAGTCCTTTCCGAGTCCCTTGCCGAACTTCCCGAAGTCCTTCCCGCCGCCGCTCGACACCCCGCCCCCCGGCCGGTTGCTCTGAGCGATGCTCCCGCCCGTGAGTTCGGCGAGCTTCGCAAGCGTCTTCGGTCCGACGATTCCGTCGGCGGCGAGCCCGTTCTTCTTCTGGAACTCCACGACCCGCACGTGCGTCTTCTGACCGAAGATCCCGTCCGTCTCGAGCGGCCCGTACATCGACTTCTGGACCGCCATCTTGGGATTCGACCCGATCCAGTTGAGCGCGCCCTGCAACTCCGTCACGTCGGCTCCGCGGCTGCCGATTCGAAGCGTCTTCACGGCGACAAACCCCCGAGTTGGCGGGACGCTCCGGCGCGCTGCCGAAACGGCTCCGCTCGCGTTGGCATTCTACCGCGAGCGGCCCGGCCTCGGTGCTTCTTGTCGCAGTATTGACACGAGGGCGCGAGCTCCCGGATTCTGAACTTTCCGACTCGGATCGAAACCGAGGCGCCGAGCCGACGGAGTCGCGGAATGGACGTGGGCGCGATCACTCTGCTCCTTCATCGCCTCCGCGACGGCGACGCCGGCTCGTGGCATCGACTCCTCCCGCTCGTCTACGACGAGCTCCGGCACGTGGCCGGCGCGCGTGTTGCCGGTTCGCGCCCCGGCACGCTCGGCGCAACCGAGCTGGTACACGAGATCTACCTGAAGCTTTCGCAGAGCACGTCGCTCGACCTCGTGGATCGCCGGCACTTCTTCGCCGTGGCCGCCCTGGCGATGCGCCAGTTCCTCGTGGACCGGGCGCGCGCCCGGCGCGCCGGAAAGCGCGGCGGAGATCGGGTCCGGGTCGAGCTGCGCGACGACGACGTGGTCTCCCTCGACGCGGTGGAAGAGGTCCTCGCGGTCCACGAAGCCCTCGACCACCTCCGGAGAGTATCGGAGCGTGCCGCACGGGTCGCCGAGCTCCGGTACTTCGGCGGTCTGTCCGTGGAGGAGACGGCGGAGATCCTGGAGGTCGATCCCCGGACCGTGAAGCGCGACTGGCGGAAGGCCCGCGCGCTGCTGCTGGAGATCATCTCGTTTCAGCGGCGTGTCCCCTGACGCGGACCGTTTTCGTGTTGCCCGTTTGGAGGTCCCGGTGGCGTCGAATCTCGGGGAGTGGAGACGGATCGAACGGGTTCTGGATCGCGTCCTCGACCTCAGCGGCGAGGAGCTCGAACGCGTTCTCGATCAGGAGTGCCGGGGGGATTCCGCCCTTCGTGGGCGGATCGAGGCACTTCTGAGGTCCGACACCGACGGCTCGTTTCTCGCACGATCCGCGTTCGACGTCCTCGGGCCTCCGACCGAAAGCGACTCGTCCGGCCCCGACCCCGACGTCCGCGATCTCGCGATCGGGGGGCGGGTCGGGCCGTGGCATCTCCGGGAGCGGATCGGTGCCGGGGGCATGGGCACGGTGTACCTGGCCGAGCGCGACGAGGGGACCTTTCGGCAGCGTGCGGCTCTCAAGGCGATCTCCCGCCTCCGCGCGAGCGAGGATCTCACCCGGCGATTCCTGCGCGAGCGTCAGATCCTTGCTCGGCTCGAGCACCCGAACATCACGCGACTCATCGACGGGGGCGTCACGGACGACGGCATCCCCTGGCTCGTCATGGAGCACGTCGAAGGGGAACCGATCTCGGATTGGTGTCGCGCGCGGGACGCGACCCTCGAGACGCGCCTCGATCTGATCGAGGCCGTCGCCGAGGCGGTCCAGTTCGCGCACCAGCGACTCGTGGTGCACCGGGACCTCAAGCCGAGCAACGTGCTCGTGGACACGGCCGGCCGCCCCAAGCTCCTGGACTTCGGCGTCGCGCGGCTCCTCGACGACACGGAAGATGGCACGCTCACCTCCGGCGCCGGCGCGTTCACGCCCCGCTACGCGGCACCGGAGCAATTGCTGGGCGACGTCGCCTCGACCCGGACCGACGTCTATTCGCTCGGCCTCCTGCTCTTCGAGATCCTGACCGACCGGCCGCCGTTCCCTCTCGAGGGACCCGGTCTCGCCGACGTCTGGCGTCGCGTGCTCGAGTCGGGTCCCGGCCGCCCGAGCGACGTTCCGTGTCGCTACCGGTCCCGCCTTCGCGGGGACCTCGACGCGATCGTCGCGCGCGCGACGGACCGGGACCCGGCCCACCGGTACGCGAGTGCCGACGCCTTCCTCGCGGATCTGCGCGCGTACCGGAACGCGGAACCCGTCGCGGCGATGCGCGGACGTCGCTGGTACGCGCTCCGCAAGTTCGCCGCGCGCCACCGGGTGGCGGCGATCTCCGCTGGCGTGGTCGCGATCGCGATCCTGGGAGGATTGGCCGCGACGACCCGGCAGGCGAGCGTCGCGCGGCAGGAACGCGCGCGGGCGGAGCGCGAAGCGGGACGCGCCGTCGCGGTGAGCGACTTCCTGGTCCGGCTGTTCACCGAGGCCGACCCGGAGGTCGCGCGACCGGATCGCCCCGTGAGCGATTTCCTCGAGGAAGGCGTCGCCCGACTGAACGCGGAGGGCGAGAGCCTGGGACCCGAGGCGTACGAGTCACTTCTCGACGTGGTGGCGCGCATCCAGTTCCATCAGGGCGCGTACGCATCATCCCGCGATCTCGCCGAGCGACTCGTCGACGTGCGGGTCGCGCGTCAGGGCGCCTCCTCACCGGACGCCGAGGAGGCGCGGATCCTGTGGGCCCGCGCCGAGATGCTGATCGCGGACGACCGCACCGCCGCGGACTCGCTCGAGTCGTTGCTCGGGCGCATCGCGCCGTACGGCCGCGACCACCCGACCGCGATTCGCGCGAAGTGGGCACTCGCCGAAGCCTACGCCGGCCTCCAGGAACATGCGACGTGCGACTCGCTGCTCGCCGAGATCGCGGCGCTCGATTCGTTGCCGCCCGACGTTCCGCGTTCCGAGGTCCTGCTCCGGCGGGGCATCGTGCTTCGCATCGGGCGACGTTTCGCGGAAGCCGCCGACGTGACGCGCGCGGCGATCGCCGCGCGGGAACAGGAGGTCGGGCCGGATCACTGGTCCGTCGCCGCGGCTCGAGCCGAGCTCGCGTCGATCCTCCTGCGCGACGGAAAGTCCGAGGAAGCCGCCGATCTGTACGAGAGCGCGATTCCCCGGCTGCTCGATCACTTCCCGCCCGAACATGCGAACTTCGCGGCCTGGTGGCAGGACTTCGCGCTGGCTCGCAAGAACCAGGGCCACCTGATCGCGGCGGAGTCCCTCTCGGTCAAGGCGCTCGACGTCTCGACCCGCGTCTTCGGTGCCGACACGCGCAACGTCGCGCCCCGGCGCAGCGCGCTCGGACTCGTGTACATGCTGGAGGAGAAGTACGAGGACGCGGAGCGCGAGTTTCGCCGGGCGCTCGACATCAGCGAGGCGACGCTCGGACCGGACAATCCGAACACGGTCATTGCCGGCCACAACTGGTCCTGCGCGCTGCGGGAGATCGGAGACTACGCACGGGCGGACTCCGTCGGCCGGGCGGTGCAGGCGGCGCGCGTTCGCGCATCCGGCGAGCGCAGCACGGACTTCGCGTACTCCGGTCTTCATCAGGGGATCCTGTACACGCGGATGGGTCGTTTCCCAGAGGCGGAACGACTCCTCGCGATCGCGCGAACCGTGTTCGCGGAGGCCTGGGGCGAAGAGCACCCCAAGGTCGCCGAGACGGAGGCGGCGCTCGCGGAGCTCCGGGTTCTGGTCGGTCGGGCCGAGGACGCGCTCGCCCGGGTCGATGTCGCGATCCCGCGCCTCGCCGACGCCTACAGCGCGAACCACCCGCGCACGCTCGACGCCCGCGTGACCCGCGGCCGCGCGCTCGCGTCCCTGGCCAGGAGCGAGTCGGCGATCGCCGAGCTCGAAGCGGTCCTCGCGACGGATGGGGGACACCCCACCCGTCGCGCGCGGGCCGAGGCGCAGGGAACGCTCGCGCTCCTGCGCGCGGAGCGTGGTGAGCGGGAGGCGGCGCGCGCCCATCGCGACGCCGCCCTCGCCCTGTGGGACTCGATGCCGCGGGCCGTCGATCCCCTGACGGCCCGCGTGCGCGCCCTCCGGATCTGATCGGTCAGCGGGTGAGGATGACCCGCGACGTCGACGTCGACCCGCCGCTCTTCAGGCGGGAGAAGTACACGCCGCCCGCGACCGGCCGTCCGGACTGATCGAGACCGTCCCACTCCGTGCGATGCGGACCGGCCGCTCGCTCGCCTTCGTCCAGCACCCGGACCCGCCGGCCCGCGACGTCGTACACGGCGAGTTCCACCCGCGCTGCGCGCGGAAGCTCGTACCGAATCGTCGTGTGGTCGCGGAACGGGTTCGGGAAGCCCGGAAGCAGTCGGGCGTCGAGACTTGCCGGGTCCACCACGGCGACGTCGGTGATCGGGCCGACCGTCGTCACGACCTGGCACGCCGAGAATTCCGACGTCGCGCCGATCGGCTCGCGGGTCGCCGTCGCCGTGACGACCCAACCCTCGGCGACGGCACCGGGCAACGTGACCGAGAAGTCGGCATCGCCCGCGGCGTCCGTGAACACGGTCGTGGCGCCGAGCCAGATCTGGCCCTCGCCGAAGCCGGAAGCGTCGCACGTCGGCGAGGCAAAGAAGTCCAGCCCGAACTCGTCGAGCGGCGAGCTCTGCAGGACGCCGGTCACGAGCACGTTGACGCCGTCGGTCTCCGCGGCCGCGAGCACCGGGTAGTTCTGGAGACCGTTCGCCCCCGCGTCCGCGTCGAGCACGTCGTTCGCGCTGACGCCCAGGTTGTAGGACGGATCCACGAGATCGATGCCGAGATCGCCGTTCGAGTGGATCGCGGTCGCCTGGATCCGAACCTGCGGAACGTTCGGTCCGATGATCACGCCGCGCAGCAGGTGCCCGGCGATCTCGTTGTTCAGGATCGAGATGTCGGTGAGCGTCATGTTCCCGAAGTAGCCGAGATCCACTCCGTTCACGCTGCCGAGCAACGGTTCGTCGTTCGCGTTCAGACCGATCGTGTTGTTCTCGATCGTGAGGCCGGAACCCGTTCCGTACACCTGGATCGCGGAGCCGAAGAGTTGCCCCGCGTGGTGCGGTCCCTGTCCGTGGCCGAGGATGCCGGCGATCCGATTGTCGCGGATCACCGTGTCCCAGTTCTCGGTCTCGAGCGAGACACCCGCCGTGGAGGCGAGGCTTCCCTGGGAGAGGCCGTCCGGTGTGGTGCCGATCCAGTTGTTCTGGATGAGCGTGGAGCCGGCCCACGAGAGCTGGATGGTCGCGCCGGCGGGCAGGCCTTCGCCGTTGATCGTTCCGTAGCCCACGATCCAGTTCCGGTCGGACGGGTCGGGCCCGCCGACGCGGTTGTTCATCGCGAGCTGCGTGCTGCCGCCGCCGAGCACGCGGACGCGATTCACCGTGTTTCCGATCACGACGTTGTCGTTCGCCCGATCGATCTTGATGGTGCCGCCGTGGTTGCCCTGGATCAGATTGCCGGAGCCCCACACCGTGATGTTCGTCGTGCCCGTGTTGCCGGTGACCGTGCCGTTCGCGCCGGTGATCGTGACAGGCGTCGAGTCGAAGCCGGTGAACACCGAGTTGTGCCCGTTCACGTAGATCTCACCACCGTACACGGCGATCTCGCAGCCGTCGGGATTCGTGTCGCCCGTGAACGCGGTCTGGGTGGTGCCGTCGATCGTGACCTCGTCGTTCGCGCGCCAGAAGAAGCCGGTGATCGTGCGGAGCACGGCGCGACCGGGATAGAGGAACTGGAGCTGCCACTCGCTCTGCGGAATCGCGAACGCGATCGTCTGATGTCCCGGCGTGTTGTCCGTGGCGATCAGGGCCTCGGAGAACGAAACCTCGCCGTCGGGCCCGGGAAGGTCCGCGATCGTCGCGGTCTGCCAGTCGATGTCGACGTCATCCGTGGCGATCGTGACGGTGACGGTCTGGGCGCTCGCGGACGTGAAGAGGGCGAGGAGAGCGGCGGTGGTCCAGGGGAGGGCGGAACGCATGGCGGCCTCCGGGCATGCCGGGAATCGTGGGAACGCCCGTCGAGCGGCGGACGTCCTGGGGCGATCGGGGCAATAGACGGACTACGTAGTCAGGAAATACACCGGGCCGGTTCCGACCGGGAGAGGAGGCGCCAGGATTTGACTTAGCCCAAAGCTATTTTCTCGGCGCAGGCGGGGACTTCACGCTCCGTGCGGACTCTCCGTGCGCTCCGGCCGGCGGTCCGTGCGGGCTCGTGGGAGCGCTCGGCGTGGGCTGTGGCACCGTTTCGATCGAGGCCACGGGGTGGGGTGAGCTGAAGGCGAGGTTCCGCTAGCCCCTCAGCCCGCGCACGCCGATTCGAGGACCTCGACGAGGTGCTTGATGCGCAACGGCTTCGGGAGGACCGCCTTGGCCCCGCTCTCGGCCAGGATGCGGTCGCGCTCTTCCGCGTGAATGCCCGTGATCAACACGACCGGCAGACCGGGGAAGCGGGCGGCGATGCGCTTCGTCAGCTCGATCCCGTCGATCTCCGGCATCCTCACGTCGGACAGCACGAGGTCGACTTCCTCACGCTCCAGGGTCTGCAGCGCCTCGAGACCGTTCTCGGCCCACAGTGGCGTGAACCCCTTCATCTCCAGGCTGTCCTGGAGGAAGTCCCGGATGATCTCGTCGTCTTCGACGATGAGAATGCGCGCCTTCTGCATCACTTCTCCTCCGTGCCGCGTGCGGCGTTCGTTCCGGGTACGCCGCGCTGTCTGCGGCTGCGGTTCAGCAACTCGAGCGGATTCTCCATCACGCGGGAATGCCGGCGGTTCTCCCCGAGCTTCTTGATGAAGGCTCCGAGGTCGTCGATCTCGCGATCGCCGGTCGTCGGCACGTGGACGTTGGGCTCGCCGTCGGCGAGATCCATGGCCGCCCGTCCGATCTCCTCGATCGGATTCAGGATCGTGCGGGTGAGGTACAGGCTGAGCAGGTAGAACACGACCGAAGTGAACAGGAAGAGCGACGCGAACAGCCAGCGCACGTTCTCCAGATCCTTCGCGAGCGTGTCGGAGGAGAGTCGCACCGAGACGACGAGCGGTCGGCCCTCGGCCGTGACCATGGGATGGAACGCCACGTGACTGTCGGTCAAGCGCGTGACACTCGGCCGTCCGGTCGGGACCGCCGGCGCCGCCGCGTTCATCGGCCACCGCTCGACCGGTGTGCCGTCGGCCGTGGTGATGGCGGCGGAGAGGAACAGCGGTTCACTGTGGAGCCACTCCTCGATCACGTCGTGCCCCTCGGTCGCGCCCGGGTGCTCACGCAGGAACGACAGCGTTCGCGCGACGGTCAGCGCCTGCTGATCGAACGCCGCGCGCGCCTGTTCCTCGTACGCGCGCGGCATCGCGAGACACACGACGGCGACCACGCCGAGGAACGACATGGCACACGCCGCGCTCACGCGCATGCGAAGGGAGCGCTGCAATCGGACGGAGGAACCTCGGTTCGTCATGATCTCCCGAAACCCGCGCGGACCGGGGGGATCCGCCCCGGGGGCGAAAAGTCTCTTCCGTTCTTTCGGGAAAGCTTGGACGTTGCTTGAGGGGCTGACCGATCCGGGCCGGCCGCCCTCGCGCCCGCCGTCTACTTCTGGATGTAGCCGAGTGCTCGGAGCTGCTCGAGCGTTTCGGGGTCGAGGTCGCCCGGGTCGCGCGCCGCCATCGCGCCGGCGGAGCCCACGCGTTCCTGCCAAACGCGAAGATCCGCAAGGAGGGCGCCCATGGCGTCGGCGTCCTCGACGTGTCGGTCGCGCTGCTCGCCGGGGTCCTGCCCCAGATCGAACATCTCGATCCGGAGCTCCTCGGGGTCGAGGATGACCTTCCGGTCCGGCGTACGGAGGAACTTCTGCTCCGGACCGTAGAGCGTGGCCTCGCCGTAGGTGGCGTCGACCCCGTCGGGCGAGCCGGCGAGCACATCGACTCCCTCGAACGCGGGGTCCGGCGGGAGGCCGGCCGCCGCCAGCAACGTCGGGGCGACGTCGACCGTGCGCACGAGGGCGTCGCGCACGCGTCCCCGGGCGCCCCCCGGCGGCACCACGAACAGCGGCACGCGCACCACTTCCTCGTACATCGCGTGACCGTGGCCGTAACCGCCGTGATCCCAGAACTCCTCGCCGTGATCGGCCGTGAACGCGATCGCGGTGTTCGGAAGGTCGCCGCTCTCCGTCAGTCCGCGCAGCAGTCGGCCGATCTCACGATCCGTGTACGCGACCTCGCCGTGGTACAGCCGTTCGATCTCGAGGCGTCCCGCCTCGCCGCCCGGATAGTCGCCGGCGCGGATCTGCTCGACCGTCAGCGCGGAACCGATCCGAGTCGGCGGCGGGCCGAACAGCCGGTCCCAGGGCGCCGCGGGCCAGTTCGGCAGGTGCGGGTCGAAGTAGTGCAACCACAGGCACCACGCACCTTCCCCGTTCGCGGTCCACGCGAGTCCGCGCGTGGTGAGGTGGTCGGCGCGATCGAGCGCGAGCGAGCGGAGCGCGACCTTGGAGAGCACGCGGCCGAGCCGCGTACCCCGCACGGCGTCCAGCGACTCGATCCGCTCCGCGACGTCGAACGTGTCGAAGCCGCGCGTGAGCGATCCGGTCGCGAGCCACGGATTCGAGACGAACGCGCCGCAACGTCGCCCGCGGTCGCTTGCGACTTCCGCGAGTGACACGACGTCCGGCGAGAGACCCGAGAGCTCCTCGAGCACGCGGTGCTGGCCGGGATACGTGGCGGTGAGCAACGACGCGAGTGACGGCAGCGTCCAGGGCGACGGGGCGATGCACTGCGACCACGTGGTGCCGCGTCGCGAGAGTCGATCGAGCGACGGCGTGCGCGCATTCGGATCGCCCGAGAAGCCGAGCGCGTCCGGCCGCAGCGTATCCACCGACAGCAGCAGCAGGTTCGCAGCGGCGGGGATCCCGCGCGTCGTCGCCGCGGGCGGACGCGCGGAGCGCGCGAGCCAGGCCGCCGCCGGCGCCGCCGCGAGCAGACCCGGAATCGCGAGGGCCGCGAGGGTGCGGATCGCGCGCGGCGAGACGAAGCGGGCGAGACCGCGAGCGAGACCCCCGAGCAGGGCGAGCAACGCGAGGGCGCCGAGCAGTACGAGTGCAACGTCGGCGAGCGACCAGGGGATTCTCTTGTAGAAGAACCGACCCGCGAGCACGGCGACCGGAATCAGGGCGACGGCCGCGATCACGGTCGCGACCCGGGTGGACGGTTTCGTCGGGCGACGGGTCAGCGCGAGCGCCACGGTGAGGGGGAGTGTCCCGACCCACGCGAGCAATGCGCCCAGGGAAGCCGCGGCCAGGGGCAACGTCGCCCCGTGGGCGCCACCCGCGAGCGCCACCGCGCCGTCGATCAGGCCGGCGATCCCGCCCGCGAGGAGAGGGGTCCCCCACGACGCCAGGAAGACCGCTCCGGCGGAAGTTTCGCGCATCTTTTCTCCGAGGGAGCGGGGCGTCGTTCGGGGTCCGCGAACGGCCCGTTGAGGGTAGGAGATCGCCCGACGAAACGTCAAATGGCGCGCCCGGTTCTCATGTATCATCTCCGGCCATGCAGAGTTCCCTTCTCGCGAGAGCCGTACGCAGCGGCGCGGCCTTGCTTCGGATCGGGCTCCTCCTCACGCCGTTCGTCGCCTCCGCCGACCCCGAGATCGAAGAGCACCCGGCGCGCCTGCGCATCGAGGCGCCGTCCGAAGTCGTGGCCGGCGAGCCGTTTCGGGTGACGGTCCTGCTGGAGAACCGCTGGGACGCCGAGGGCCCGGTCCTCCCCGACGCGGGGGTTCCCTGGGGTGCCGTACTCGATTGCACGGCCTCCGACCCGGACGCGCGGCTGCCGAGTGCGGTGCGAATCGCGCGCGATGCCGGAGGGCGCGTCGCCTTCGACGCCACGCTTTCGCGTCCCGGGCTCGAGACCCTCGAGATGCGAGGGGAAGACGGTCTCTCGGGTCGATCGGCACCGATCCGGGTCCACGAAGCGCGACCGGACCTGCTCGTGTACTGGGGCGACCTGCACGGCCACCTGCACACGCCCGGTCGCGGCCACGACGGAGCGATTCCTGCCGACGAGTACGGCCGGCTCGTCGGCGAGGCATTCGCGTTCGCGCGAGACGCCGCGAATCTCGATTTCTGCGCGCTCACGCCGCATATCCAGACCGCGGGAGGACTCGCGAATCCGGATGCGACCGGTCGCACGCCCTGGGACGCGTTGCTCGGAGCGGTCGCGCGCGCGAACGATCCGGAGCGCTTCGTGGTGCTGCCCGGCTTCGAATGGCAGGGCCCGGAAGGCGATCACTGCGTGGTGATGCCCGAGCCGGGTCCGCTCGTGGCGCCGGCCGACTTCGGGGCGCTCGCGGATTCGGTGATCGCGCGACAGGCGTTGCTCAGCGCTCACCAGATCTATCTCCCTTCGACGTTCGAGTACTACACGCCGGCGCTCGAGGCGGTGGAGGTCACGCGCGACGCGAAGAGCACGGAGGAGATCGGACTCGACGCGATCCGCAAGGGACTCGTCCCCGCGTTTCTCGGGTGCAGCGACACGCACGGAGGCGCGCTCGGCGCGACGTCGATCACCGGTGTGCGCGCCCGCGCGCGGACGGCGGAGGCGATCCTCGAGGCGATCCGGGCGCGTCGCACGTGGGCCACGAACGGCGAACGCATCGTGCTGGACTTCTCGGTCGATCACCTCGCCCCGGTGCCGCGCGTGACGGTGCGTGGAGTCGGCACCGCGCCGATCGACGTCATCGAGATCTACCGGAACGCCGAGCTCGTGGCGCGCGCCACGGGATTCCCGGAGACGCCCGAGTTCGAGTTCGTGTGGGAAGACGAGGATCTGCTGCACACCGAGTGCGTGGCGGGACCGCTCGTGTACCACGCGAAGGTCATCCAGACGTCGTTGAACCAGTACGCGCCGTCGCGCCGCGATCTCGCGATCGCGAGTCCGGTCGCGATCGAGCTGAGCGCCGCGCAGTGGGAGGAGTCGTACCGCCGGCGCGGAGGCATCGCGACGCTCGCGCCGGGCGCCGTCCTCGGACGAGTGCACGACGCATGGAACCGGCTGCGGGTCGATCCGCTGCGGTCGCTGCGGTCGCCGGTGCCGGAGCGGCCGGCCGAGATTCCCGACGCGCGCATCGCGTCGCTGCGCGAGGCGGTGGAAGCGTTCGCCACGCTGGCCGCGATCGACACGTCGCTCGTGCCGCTGTCGCGCGACCTCGCGACGTTGCCCGCGGTGGCCCGCACGTTCGAGGCCGCACGGCGCGTGGACGAGCTGATCACGAGCGGCGCCACACGCACGAAGTTGCTCGAGGCCGCCCGCGAGACGAACGAGGCGGCGAGCGATGCGCGGGCCGCGCTGATCCGTTCCCGGCGTCCCGAGCTCGAACGTGCGTGGTCCGCGGTGGCCGGCGTGGAGGCGCGCGCCGAGCGCGCGTGGCGGGAGGCCGAGCGCATCGCGCTGCATGGTCGCTCCCCCGTGCTGGCGCGGGCGGGAGACGTCGAGCGTCTGGCGTTGCCGGGGGATCCGCGTCTGTGGATGGAGCACGGCACCGATCCCGCACGCGCGCTCGAGCTGCGCGAGTCGTTCCGGGAACGCATGGGCTACACGTCGCCGCCCCAGGATCTCGCGAGCGAGCCGGCCATCGTGGTTCGCGTGGTTGCCGAGGGAGCGCCGCGGTCCGGCGCACTCGTGGATCCGCGGGACGGATTCACGGTGTCGCTCGAGTCCACGCGTCGGGGGTGGGTGGCTCGGTGGCCGTTCTCGCACTGGCCCGGACCGGAGGATCCCGCGCCCGTGCTCACGTTCGATCCGATCGCGCGCGTGGAGGCCGTCTACTTCGATCGGGAGAACGGACATCCGATCTTCCCGTGGCCCCACGTCCGCGCGGCGCGACTCTCTCGCGCGGGCATCGCAGCGAAGCTCGCGGTGACGGTCGAGGGCGACTCCGTCGTGGCGGAGCTCGTGGCCGAGCCCGTCGCCGGACCGACCCGCACGCTTTGGTGCGGGCGGCTGCCCGAAGGACCGCACGAGCGTGCATTCGTGTTGCCCTCGCCCGACGTGCGCTCGCTCGTGCTCCGCTGGGGGCGAGCGGGGTGGCGTCGAGTGGCCTCGGTGGAGATCCCGGGTCACGACGCCGCGCGCCCGCTCGGGTTCGGCGTGCTGGCCGACGGACGGGCGCTCGTCCCGATCGGCGGAACGCTCTCGATCGTCGATCCGTCGGGTGGCGAGGTGCGGGAGATTCCGTGGCCGGAGGGACACGTGCACGACGCCGGGCGCGAGTTCTGCGTGGCGAACCTCGCGGACGGACGAGCACTGGTGCGCGGCGCCGACGCGGGGGGCGGCTGGGCATACTTCCTGGATGCCGAGGCGGGGACCTGGTCCCCGGTGCCCTCCGGACCGGAGTCCGGCACGGTCGCCGCGCATCCGGACGGCGGCTACGGATGGTTGACCGGACGCGAGATCCGGCGCCGGGATGCCTCCGGCCGCGATCTCGCGCCGCTCGCCGTCGATCGCACCGGTCGCCTCCTCGGCTTCGATCCTTCGGGACACCCGGTCGTGCGCCTCGAATCCGGCGATGCCGTCCGCCTCAACCCGGCGAACGGAGGCGTGGTCAACGGGGTGCCCGGCCCGGCGCTCGCCATGGAGTCGTCCGGCGCAGTCGTCCGGCTCGCCTCGCTCGACGCGCGGCATCGCGAGGTCGCGCTCGCGGTGGACCTGGAGCTCGGCCTCACCGACGGCTCGACCGCCGGTCCGTTCCGTCTCCCGTTCCGGCCGTTCCCGGCCGAGGGACAGCCCGCCGTTCGGGCCGCGATCGCGCCGGACGGCTCCCTGTTCCTCCTCGGCGGCACCACCTGGTGGCGGCACGCACCCGAGAACGACTGGTGGGGCGCCACGCTGGAACGCTGGGAACCACTCTGGACGGGAGAGAGCGCGGATCCTCACGGCGGGCCCTAGGGTGGGATCGACTCCGGGAGCCGGAGGCGTTCGAGCCCGCCAGGTGTCCACTTTCGGAGACACGACGACCTGAGACGGGGTCAGATCGACTCGACCCTTCGCCGGCACCGCGGCGACCGCCCCTCTCGTCCAAGCTCCATAAGTTCCATCATATCAACACGTTAAGCGGTTTCTGGGCCAGAGTCCCTCGCTTGGCACGCGTCTCGCATTACTCCGCGGCGACTCGTCCGGCGGGAACCAGGACGAAGCCAGAACGGAAAGTGGGTGACCCCATGAAGCTCACGACTCACGCCCCCAGATTCGCACTCGCCAGCGCGGTGGCCCTCGCGGCCCTCTCGCTGACCGGCTGCTACGACACCGTTCACGATCCCGTGTACGTATACGGCGCGCCCGCCGTCCCGAGCGGCGTGTACACGATCACGGGCGACGAAGAGGTCGAGGTGCGCTGGAACCCGGTTCGCGGCAACGGCGTGACCGGCTACGGCGTGTATCGCAGCTCGACCGCGAACGGCACGTACTACCGACTCGCGTCGGTGATGGGTGAGGAGTCCTCTTCGTACATCGATCGCGATGTGGCGAACGGAGTCACCTACTTCTACGCGGTGGATGCCTTCAACCGCGACAACGACGAGAGCGAGCTCTCGTACGAGACCGCGTTCGACACGCCGCGTCCGGCGGGAACCGGCGTGACCGTGTGGGCGCGGCAGGACAGCGGCAACCAGTCCGGCCTCGACTGGTCCGAGTGGGGACGCAGCACGTTCGTGCGTCCGTTCGATCACTCGCAGACCGACGTCGTGATCCAGCGTGCGAACGGAGTGCTGTTCGCGTTCGGTACCGCGATCGGCGGCTACTGGAACGACGTGCAGGATCTCGGCTGGACCGACTCGATCGACGACGTTTCCTGGGCGCCCGACCGCGGCTGGTCGGTGAACCCCGACGGCGTCGAGCTCATCGTGGGACACACCTACGTGGTGTGGACGCACGACAACTACTTCGCGAAGTTCCGCGTCGTCGAGATCCTCACGACGAGCGGCCTACCCTCCGCAATCGTGTTCGACTGGGCCTACCAGATCGATCAGGGCAATCCCGAGCTCGTGGCGCTCCCGGTCGTGGCGCGCGAAGGGCTCGCGGTGGACAGCGGGAGGGATTCGTAATGCGCAACGCGATGATGGCACTGGCGCTTTCCTGGATGGTCCCCGTCGCTGCCTCGGCTTCTCACGACGTGAACGTGGACATCCGGGTTCTCGGCGGGAGCGGCTGGGACGCGGCCACGTACGTGGAATTCGAAGCCGACCGCTCGGGATTCGTCGCCCTCTACGCGACGTTCTCCGACGGCTCGATCGTCCCGATCTTCCCGGTCTCGGACTGTGAGTCCCACTGGGTGAACCGACGCGACGTCTATTCCGTGCCGGTCTGGGTGCCGCGCGGCGTGCGGGTGGAAACGGTGCAGGTCGTGGCCTCGGACGAGTGGTTCGACCCGATGGAGACCTGGGTCGCGTCGGCTCCGTACTACGGCAACGGCGGTCCGCAGTGGGTGGTCACGACCTCCTACCAGCGACCCCTCTCCACCTGGGCGTTCACGCTCAGCTGGGGCAACGGTCACGACGCCTGCCGCGTCGTCCGCCACGCGATCCGGCCCACGGTCGTGATCCGCGCCGGGAACAACGGCTGGCACGCCGGGTGGCACGCGGCCTGGACCTGGCGCAGCAACGACCGCGGTTGGCACGACCGGTACGGTTCGTACGACCGCCGCGGGAACGACCAGGGCAGCTATTCCGACCGCGATCGCGATCGGGACCGGAGTCACCGGAACGACCGCGGAACCGTATCCGCGGTGAAGGTGAAGGGCAGCAACCAGAACGAGCGCACCGGCCGGGACGGCGCAGCGAATCCGAGCCGGTGGACCTCCGGGGGTTCGGCCAAGACCAAGCAGGTCAAGGCCACCCCCGGAAAGAAGTCCTCGAAGTCGTGAGGAAATCAGGGAACCGAACGGCGTCGAGGTGGTTGAGAGGAGTGGTCACGACATAAATGGGGCATGTCGCCCACACCTCTCGAGGGAGTCGTTCGTCAGCCCGCCGGTAGCCAGCCCGGCGGAAAAGGTCGCGAGGAACCGACCCGCGGAACAGGGGCCGCAGGAAGAGGAATCCCGACCAGCTCCCTCATCGGGGGGAGAGAGTTCGCTCTCTCCCCCTTTCTCTTTGCCTTCGGTCGTGGTGCGAAAAGTGTGTCCGGGCGCCGGCGCCGTGTTCCGATAGCCATTCCGGATACGGAGCAGGCAAGAAGGGCCGCCAGGGGGCCCACGAACCTGCCTCGGTGACCCGAGACACACTTTTCGAACCACGGCTGGCTGTTTGACACTGGATGGAGCGGGTTCCTATAATTCGCGTTCTCTCCGTCCGGAGTTCGAGAAGTCTTCCCGAACCCCGAGCCCCCGAGCGACCTCCCTGGGAATCGAGGATCCGAAATGCGTCCGGTGACCCTTCGCGAGCTCCTTCCGGCGCGATCCGTGCGGCGGGGTGGCGTCGTCGCGGCTGCCCTCGTCCTTGTTGCGTCCGCGGGTGCGCGGGCCGCGGATCCGGGCGAGACCGGGCTCGCGTTCCTGAAGATCGGGGTCGGCGCGCGCGCGGCCGCGATGGGCGAGGCCTACGTGGCGGTGGCGCAGGATCCCACCGCGACCTACTGGAACCCGGCGGGTATCGCGAACGTCCCGGGCAACGAGATCCACGCGTCGCACAGCGAGTGGATCTCGGACGTCCGGTACGAGTACCTGGCCGCGGTGCACGGGATGAAGGGGCACGCGGTCGGCGTACACGCCGGACTGCTGCACATGGGCAAGCTCGACCGGCGGGACGAGAGCGCGAACTTCACCGGCACGTTCGACGCCTACGACTTCGTCGCCGGCGCGACGTACGCCTACCGGCCGCTGCGCAGCGTGGAGGTCGGCGCGACCGGCAAGTTCCTCTACGAGAAGATCGACAACAGCTCCGTGATCGGCTTCGCGGGCGACCTCGGCCTGCGGTACCGCACGCCGCTGCGCGGGCTCGTGCTCGCGGCAACGGCGACGAACGTCGGGCCGCCGCTGAAGTTCGTGGCGGACGAGTTCGTGATCCCGTTCCAGGTGCGGATGGGCGCCGCCTATCGCACGCGACGCGTGCTGCAGGGACTGATCGTGTCCGGCGACCTCCGCTTCCCGAACGACAGCGACGCGAAAGCGCACGTCGGCGCGGAGCTGTGGGTGCACGAGGCGATCGCGCTGCGCGGCGGTCTCAAGGGCGGGTACGACGAAGAGGCCGGCGCGATCGGTTTCGGCGTCAAGTACCAGAACTACCTGTTCGACTACGCGTACGTGCCGTTCAGCGAGAGCTCCCAGCTCGGGGACACGCACCGCATCTCGTTCGGCTGGCGCCCCGACTGGATCGCCGGCAGCGGCGAGTAGAACCGACCGAAGTCAGCGCGCCTTCCGCAGGACGGGCTCGTCCCCGTGGCCCCCGCGGATCGTGGGGGAGGGCTCCGGCACGTCGACGGCGGTGCCCGAGGACCAGTCTTCCCAAACCAGTCGCCCCTCCTCGAGCCGCAGTGCCGAGAAGATCGTCATCCAGTCGCCGAGCACGAACAGCTCGCCGTCCTTGCGGCGCTCGCGGTGGCGCGTGTGCAGGTGCCCCATGAGGAACGCGTCGTGGCCTTCGGCGAGACGCGCGTCGATGACCTCGCCCAGCCGCTCGGCGATCCGGAACTCCTTCTCCGTGAGGTAGTGCCGGCTGAACTTCGAGAGCCGGAATCCGAACGAGTACGCGAGGTCCGGGTGCACGAGACGGAGCGCCGCGACGACGACCGGATTGCGCAGGATCGCCTTCAGCAGCAGGTAGCCGCTGTCGTGTTTCGACGCGAGCCCGTCGCCGTGGGCCAGGTAGAGGCGCACGCCCTGGTGCGTCACCGAGATCGGATCGCGCGCGACGCGGAGGCCGAGTGTCTCCGCGAACGTTTTCCCGACCCACCAGTCGTGATTGCCGCCCAGGAACGTCACCGGGACGCCGCCCGCCACGACGTCCCGGAGCGCGGAGAGAATCCGGAAATGCCGGCGTGGCATCACATGGGCGTACTCGAACCAGAAGTCGAAGAGATCGCCGAGGATGTAGAGGTGCTCCGCTCGGGCCTCCGTCACCCGTTCGAGGAACGGGAGGAGGCGTGCGAGACGCGGTTCGTCGGTCGCGGGATCGGCGGAAGATCCGAGGTGGGCGTCGGAGATGAACCAGACCGGCACGGGCAGCGTCCTCCGCGAGTGGCTCCGAGAGGAGCGGTCCGCAGCCTAGCAACCGTCCGGAAGGCGGACAAGGAAGTCGGGGGGCCGAGACCCGCGACTCCGGGGCCAGGCGGCCGGGAGCGGGGGCAACTTTTCCGCGGGCAGGGGGTACTTTCCCGCAGAGACCGAAAGGTCGAGAGAGCGCCCCGGCCCCGCGACGGCAAGCCGCGGAAGAAAGGCTCGCCGGGGCCCAGGCAGGTTCTTTCCCGGGAGGTCCCGGGGGCAGGAGGAAGGCAATGAACGTCCGTCGCACCGGAACCGCCGCCGCCCTGATCGGCGTCGGCGTCGTGGCCGGGTTGATTCTCTCTTGGCAGGTCGAGTTCGGGGGTACCCGGGCCGGGCAGAGCCAGGCTTTCGCGGACAACACGTCGAGCGCGCCGCTGCCCGTGATCGAGAGTCCGTTCGTTTCGGTCGCGCAGCGCGTGGTGCCGGGCGTCGTGGCGATCGCCACCCGTGGTTCGTCGGAGGACGTGTCCGCCGAGGACATGCGTCGATTCCATCCGTGGGGCGACCTGTTCGACGACCTCTTCCCGAACGATCCGCGCGGCGAGGCGCCGCGCACGCCGAACCGTCGCCCGTCCGGCGCCGGCTCCGGTTTCCTGCTCGACCACGACGGCTACATCCTCACGAACAACCACGTGGTGTCGAAGGCCGATCAGGTCACGGTCACTCTCGGCGACGGCGTCGAGCTCGACGCCGAGGTCATCGGTCTCGACCCGGCGACCGACGTCGCGCTGATCAAGGTCGATCCCAAGGACCACGACGGTCCGCTGCCGGCGCTCGACATCGGCGACTCGGACACGATCCGGGTCGGCGACTGGGCGATCGCGGTCGGGAATCCGTTCGGGCAGCTCGCCGGGTCGCTTACGGTGGGGGTCATCTCCGCGACCGGTCGTCAGGATCTGAACATCATGGGCGGCACGCCCGCCTACCAGAACTTCATCCAGACGGATGCCTCGATCAATTTCGGGAATTCCGGCGGTCCGCTGGTGAATGCGCGCGGCGAAGTGATCGGAATGAACACGGCGATCAACGCGGCCGGCCAGGGCATCGGGTTCGCGATTCCGATCAACATGGCGGCCCGCATTGCCGATCAGCTCAAGACAGAAGGTCGCGTCGTCCGCGGGTATCTCGGCATTCTTCCCCAGGCGCTGACCCCCGAGCTGGCCGAAAGCCTCGACCTGGCAGACACCGACGGGATCCTGATCGGTCAGGTCATCGAGGACACTCCCGCGGCCCGCGCCGGCCTCGAACGAGGCGACGTGATCGTGAAGATGAACGGCAAGAAGCTCAGCAGCGACGTGAACGCATTCCGTCTCGCCGTGGCGGATCAGCCCGTCGGCGACGAGATGCGGCTCGAGGTCATCCGCGAGGGCAAGTCCAAGCGGATCGACGTGAAGCTCGAGGAGCGTCCCGAGAACGTCGTGGCCGGGTTCCGGCCGGGCGGCGACGAGTCCGCGGAGCTGTGGGCCGGTCTCGGTGTGGACGACGCCGACTCGCGGCGCGCGCAGCGACTGATCGACGATCCGCAGGCCGAGGGCGTGGTGGTCGTCGTGGTGGAGCCGGACAGTCCGGCCGACGACGCGGGCATCCGGGTCGGCGACGTCGTGAAGGAGATCGGCAACGTGGAGATCTCGTCGATGCGTGACTACAAGCGCGCGGTCGACAAGTACTCCGAGAAGAAGGCCGTGGCCGTGCTGCTGAAGCGCGGTGAGCAGACGCTGTACGTGGGACTCAAGCCCTAGGCTGGGACGCCCCACGGGCGAGCGCCGGAAGGCGCGCGCCGAAGGTGATGGGGGCGCGTGAGCGCCCCCGCTCTTCCCCGAAGAGGATCGAAGTCGTGGCGAGAAATGCGCTGGCGTTCGCGGACACCGAGGATCCCTCTCTCGCGATCTATCTTCGCGAGATCCGCAAGACGCCGCTCCTCACTCCGGATCAAGAGGTGGCCCTCGCGCGCGAGGCGCGGCGCGGGAACCGGTCCGCCCTGGACCGGCTCGTGCAGGCGAACCTGCGCTTCGTGGTGACCGTCGCGCGGCAGTACAAGGGACGCGGGCTGAGCCTCGCCGACCTCATCGAGGAGGGAAACGTCGGTCTGATCAAGGCCGCCGAGCGCTTCGACGAGCGTCGCGGGTTCCGGTTCATCTCCTACGCGATCTGGTGGATCCGGCAGTCGATCCTGCAGGCGCTGAACGACCACTCGCGCACCGTGCGCCTGCCGGTGAACCGCGGCGCGAAGGCGGCGAAGGTGGAGAAGGCGTCGCAGCAGCTCGAGCAGGAGCTCGGACGGGCGCCGACCGTGGAGGAGATCGCGGACGAGATGGGGCTCACCGAGAGCGACGTGCGCGATCATCAGATCTACGCGCTGCGCGCCGTCTCGCTGGACTCGCCCACGTCCGAGGAGGGACAGACGTCGCTCGTGAACCTGCTCGAGGACGAGGGGGCGATGTCGCCGGACGAGCGGGTGGCGGAGACCGACCTCTCCCGGGACCTGACCGACGCTCTGAACGGGCTCGACCCGCGGGAGCGGAAGATCCTGCGCGACTACTTCGGGATGGATACGGGTGAGGGAACGACGCTCGAGGCGATCGGGCGGGAGCTTGGCCTCACCCGCGAGCGGGTGCGCCAGTTGAAGGAGCGCGGCATCCGGAAGCTGTTCCTGCGCAAGGATCGGGAGCGCCTCCGTTCGTACCTCAGCTAGAAACGCCGGGTTCCGGCCGGGGCGAGGCCCCGCGTCGAGAGATCCGGGTCGGGAGTCGTTGGCAGACGGTGGAAGGGGGCCCTCGCGGCCCCCGATCTGCGTTCGGCGGGACCGCTAACGTGCCCGGTGCCCCGTTCCGATGTCCGGACAGGGACTCGTCCCGCCGGCGTTGACAGCCTCGGGGAGCGCCGGTAGCGTTCCCCGACCTTTTGAGGAGGAAGCGGGTTGGCCCCCAGTTCGCCACCGATCGGACCGCGCGAGATCCTGGAGCGTGTGAAGCGTCGCTATTCCGTCATGGTCATGACGGGGCCGGGCGGCGGGCTGCGGCACTTCTCCGTGCCGGGCGTGGTGATTCCCCTCCTCGCGGGCCTGACCTTGCTCGGCGTGATCGGCGGCGGCGCCGCCGTCCTGCACTGGGCGAGCACGCGGACCGAACGTGCGTACCTCGCGGAGCTCGAGAACGAGAACCAGCGACTCGGAACCCAGCTCGAGGAGATGCAGGACCTCGTCGGCCGCTTCGAGTCCCGAATGGCCGAGAACCTCGAGATGGAGCAGGCCTTCCGGGCGATCGCGAACCTCGATGCGATCCCGGAAGACGTGCGCCGTCTCGGCGTCGGCGGGCCGCCTCCGCTCTCGGAGCTGTCCGATGAGGCGTCGCCCTCGCCCACGATCCGCGCGGCGCGGGAGACCCTGAGCCGGCTCGAGGACCTCGACCGCCAGGCCACGTTCCAGTCCGCGAACTTCGAGCAGATGATCGAGACCCTGCAGGACTCGCAGGATGACTTGCAGCGGATCCCGTCGATCAGCCCGGTGCAGCGCGGCTGGTACTCCAGCGGCTACGGCACGCGGAAGGATCCGTTCACGGGCAAGAACCAGATGCACCGCGGACTCGACTTCTCGGCCTGGACCGGTACGCCGGTTCACGCCACCGCCGCCGGCCGCGTGATCAAGGCCGGCAAGCACCGCACGCTCGGTCTCTACGTGGAGATCGATCACGGCAACGGGATCATGACCCGCTACGGGCACAACTCCCGCCTGCTCGTGAAGGTCGGCCAGCAGGTGAAGCGCGGCGACGTCATCGCCGAGGTCGGCAGTACCGGTCGCTCCACCTCCCCGCACTGCCACTACGAGGTCCACGTGGACGGGCGCCACACGAATCCGTGGCGCTACATCCTCGACGGCGGGCCTCAGATGCAGCCCGGCGCCTGATTCGCGATCCGGTCCGATCTCTTCGGGCCGGCTTCGATCGACGACACACCCCGGATCTCGACCGTCCTGAGGCTCGCCTCCTGCGACGTACCGTTCCGGCACGCCTCGGAGGCGGGGCCGCCGTCAGCATGCGCAAGGATGCGCAAGTCCGCGATCGCGGTGGTTCAAGGGGCGGGCGGGGGTGCCGATGAATTCCGAAGGAAGGCTCGGACAGCCCGAGGGGTGCTTGATGCCGCAAGACGCAGAGCGGACGGGGGCGGACGACGTCGAGGAGACGTCGGGTGAACTCGTGTCGGACGAGCATTCGGTCGCGACGATCGAGAAGGATGATCCGGTCGCGAGCGAGATCCGGAAACGGATCCGCGCGCGCATCGACGCGGGGGAGATCCAGTTGCCGCGTCGGCCGGAGGTGGCGTCGCGGATCCTGGACTTCACGAAGAGCTCGGACGCTTCCGTTCGCGACGTGATCCGACACGTCCGTGCGGATCCCGCGCTCGCGGGAAAGCTGCTCGAGGTCGCGAACTCGGCGGCGTACGCGGGCTCGAACCACGTCTACAGTCTGCAGATGGCGATCGTGCGACTCGGGCTGAACCGGGTGAGCGAGATCGCGCTGTCGCTGTCCGGCGCCACGAAGAACTTCGCGCGCGAGAAGCGGAGCAACCTGCTCGCGCGCCAGTGGAAGTACCAGACCGCCACGGCCTTCGCGTGTGAGGAACTCGCTCGCCTCGTGCCGACCGAGCTCCCGGAGCACGGATTCCTGACCGGTCTGTTCCACGCGGTGGCGGCCCCCGCCATCGTCGACGTGATCGGCGAGCTCGAACGCGCGGGAGAGATCGCGCACCAGAGCGATTCCCGCATCCTCGGCCTGCTCGACCGCCTCACGAACGAGCTCACGCTGCGGATCGTGCGCGCCTGGAACGCGCCGACCGCCGCGGTGGACGCGATCCGCTTCCAGGACGGCAAGCTCCGCGACCGCCGCGGCAAGCCGCTCGCGCACATCCTGGTGTGCGGGAAGGCGATCGCCACCGAGCTCGGCATGGGCACGCGCCCGCAGCCGATCGTGTTCGAGACCGTCCGGGACTTCCACTTCCTCAAGCTGGACACGCTCGGGGTGGAGCCGGTGCGGGACGCCGTCCTCGACAAGATGATGCAGGTGGCCAAGGTCTGAACCGGCGGCGGGTAGGTTCCTCCCGCCCCCTGCCCGACCGCCCGGCATCGTGTATCCTCCTCGGTCGCCATCCGCGACCGGAGGACCCGCGTGCTGATCTCCCTTTCCGACGTTTCGTTCGGCTACACCGCCGACCCGATCCTCTCCGGGGTCACCTTCCAGGTGAACCCCAAGGAGCGGCTCGGCGTCGTGGGTCCGAACGGCCACGGAAAGTCCACGCTGCTGCGCCTCCTGGCCGGCACGCTGAAGCCGGAATCCGGCGACCTCAGCGTGCGCCGCGGCGTGGAGGTCGGCTACCTGCGTCAATCGCAGGAGTTCCCGGAGAGCGTGACCGTCCACGATCTGCTGATGCAGACGTTTCCGGAGGTGCTCACCCTCGAGCACCAGCTCGACGTCGTGCAGAAGCGGATGGCCGATGGGGACACGTCCGACAAGACGCTCGCGGAGTACGGCGATCTCCAGCATCGCTTCGAGGAGCTGGACGGCTACGCGCTCGAGTCGCGCGCGGCCGCGCTCGCGCACGAGGTCGGTTTCTCGGACGAGGACCTCGGCCGCATGGCGGGATCGCTGTCCGGCGGCGAGCGCGCCCGGTTCGAGCTCGCGCGGGTGCTGCTTCGCCAGCCCGAGGTGCTGCTGCTGGACGAGCCCACGAACCATCTCGACCTCGTGCAGGTGGAGCGGCTCGAGCGCCGGCTCGCGGAGTACCCGAACGCATTCCTGATCGTGTCCCACGACCGCGCGTTCCTGCGCGCGACCTGCCAGGGAATCGTGGAGGTCGAGCGCAAGACGCTCGTGCGCTATCCCGGCGGCTGGGATTCCTACAAGGCGCAACGCGAGGCGCGTCTCCGCAAGGCGCTCGACGAGTACGTGCAGCAGCAGGAGAAGATCGAGAAGACCGAGGACTTCATCCGCCGCAACATCGCCGGCCAGAAGACGAAGCAGGCGCAGTCCCGCCGGCGCATGCTCGAGAAGCTCGAGCGCGTGGAGCGTCCGGAGGACGTGTGGGAGGCGGCCGGCCACCTCGGACTCGAGTTCGACTCGGGCGAGCATCCGGGCGGACGCGAGGCGATCCGCACCAAGGGCCTGGCGATCGGATTCGATCCCGCGGAGCCGCTCGTGAAGGAGTTCGATTGGGTCCTGCACCGCGGAGAACGCGTGGGCATCGCGGGCGCGAACGGCGCCGGCAAGACTACGTTGCTGCGCACGCTGCTCGGCCGCCACGCTCCGCTCGACGGCATCGCGGAGCTCGGCTACCAGGTCGTGCCCGGCTATCTCGATCAGAAGCTCGTGGCCGGACTCGACATGAAACGCTCGCTCGTGGAGGAAGTGCGCAGCGTTCGCCCCGACCTCACGATCGAGGGCGCCCGCGACGCGCTCGCGAGCTTCCGCTTCTTCGGCGACGACGTGTTCAAGGTCGTGAGCGCGCTGTCCGGCGGCGAGCGCTGCCGACTCGCACTGCTCAAGGTCTCGCTCAAGCCGCACAACATGCTCGTGCTCGACGAGCCCACGAACCACCTCGACATCCCCGCGTGCGAGGTGCTCGAGCGCGCGCTCGAGGCGTATCCGGGCACGCTGCTCGTGATCTCCCACGATCGGGACTTCCTGGACCGGGTGGTGGAACGCATCGTGTGGGTGGAGGGCGGGCAGGCGCGCGTGGTGGAGGGGAACTACTCCGAGGCGCGCAAGAAGATCCGCGGCGACGGAGGCGACGGACCGGTGGCGGTCGCGCCGAAGGTTGTGGACGAGAAGCCGGCGACTCCCGTCGCGAGCCCGCCGCCCGTGCCGAAAGCGAGCAAGGTCCACGAGAGCCGACCCGACCCGGCGCCGAAGAGCGGGGACGCGAACCGCGAGCAATCCCGCCGCCGGCGGGCCGAGAAGCAGAAGGCCCGCAACCGCGTGGGCAAGCTCGAGTCCGAGATCGGGGAGTTCGAGGCGCGGCTCGAGGAGCTGACCGGCGAGCTCGCCCGCGACCCGGACGGCGACTGGGAGCGGCTCAACGCGCTCGCGAACGAGGAGCAGGAGCTGCGCGCTCGGCTCGAGCGTCGCTACGCGGAGTGGGAGCGGGTCTCGAGGGTCCTGGAAGAGGGCGACTGAGCGAGACTGCGATCCCGCGCCGAGCTCGCATGCTATGCTCGGGAGCCCCCGTTCGACGTCGGAGACTTCCGTGCCATTTCCGTCCATCGCCGCCCGTCTGGCCCCGTTCCGGGTCCTTTCGATCCTCGCGAGCTCGCTCTCGCCTGCCGGCGTGGGGCGGGCCGAGCCGGAGGCGGCGGCCGACTCCGCCGACGCCGCGCGCCTTGAGTTCCAGATGGTGGTGATCGAGTCGCTCTACACCGCCGGCGACTACGATGGCGCACTGCGTGAGACCCGGGCCCGCCTGGACGAGTGGACCGAGAGCCGGGGTTCCGGCAGTGCCGAGTGGTGCGCCATGTACGGGAACCTCGGGCCGATCCTCATGGCCAAGGGCGATCTCACGGAGGCGGAGGTCGCGAGCCGGGGCGCGCTGGACTGCACGCGGCGACTCTACGGGGAGGACAGTGACGACCTCGCCTCCGTGCTGAACAACTACGGATCCCTGCTCGGGCAGCTCTCCGACTTCGCGCGCGCGGAGCTCGCGCTCGAGGAGTCGCTGCGGCGACTGCGCGCCTCGCTCGGGGACGATCACGTGTATGTCGCGATCACGCTGAACAATCTCGCGATCGTGCAGCAGGATCTCGGGGACGACGCGGCGGCCGAGCGGACGCTGCGCGAAGCGGTGGCGCGACTGGAGACGTCGATCGGCGCGGATCACCCCACGACCGCGACCGCCCGGAACAACCTCGGTCGCCTGCTCGCGGAACGGGGCGATTTCGAGGAGGCCGAGCCGTTGCTCCGCGAGTCACTCCGCGTGCGACGCGAGCGGCTCGGCGACGATCGACGCGACACGCGCATCAGTCAACGCGACCTCGGGCGCCTGCTCCGGCTCCGGGGCGACCCGCACGCGGCGTTCCGCGAGTTCCGCGCGGCGCTCGCCGGCTTTGTCGCGCTCGCGGACTCCGGAGTGACGGACACCCCGGACATCGCGATGGCGCACCACGAGCTCGCGCGAGCGCTCATCGATCTCGATCGCACGGAGGATGCGCGCGCGGAGCTGGAGGCGGCGCTCGCGATGCGGGAGCGGCTCTTCGAGGAAGGGCATCCGACGCTCGCGTTGACGCGACGGGAGCTCGCGAGCGTGCACGTGACCTCCGGAGATCTGGCCGGCGCTCGCGAACTTCTCGCCCGGGCGGCGGAGTCGTTCGAGCTCGGCCGCGAGAACACGGGGGAGGGGCTCACGCGCGCGACGTTCCTGGACACGCCCTGGCTCCCGCTCGCCGCGGTGGAGGCCGAGCTCGATCACGACCCGGCGGCGTGGGCCGCGTTCGATCGCGCGCACGCGCGCGTCCTGCTCGAGCGGCTTGCTCCCGGGGCGACGGCGCCCAACCTGGAAGACGTGCGGGCCATGCTCGGACCGCACGAGGCGATCGTCGGCTGGCTCGACGTGGACTTCGATCACGAGTCGCGCGCCTGGGTTGTGGTCGTTCGCGCCGATGGACTCCGTTTCGCGCGCCTGTCCGTCGAGTCGCGCGAGCGGATCGTACGCTTTCGGGAGGCGCTCGCTTCGCCGGGACCGCTCGGTGCGCTCCGCGATGCCGCGCAAGCGATCGCCGCCGATCGTCTCGGGCCGGTGGCAGGCCTCCTGGAAGACGTGACCCACCTGATCGTCGTGCCCTCCGGCGCGATGCTCGGCGTTCCGGTCGGCGCGCTCCGCGACGAGAGCGGCGCGTGGCTCGCGGACCGATTCGAGATCTCGTACGCGGTGTCCGGCGGTGCGCACGCTCTCTCTCTCGCCGCTCCGCCACGACGTGAGGGCCCGGCGCTGCTGCTCGGCGATCCTCCTCTCGCCACCTCCTCGACGCCGCCCGCCGACACCCCGCTGCCCGCCGACGTCGTCCGCGGCGCTGCGCGCGGCAAGCCCGAGGCGATCGCCGCCCTGCCCCCGCTTCCCGGCGCTCGCGCCGAGATCGAGCGCATCGCGTCCCTGTGGCCCGGCAGTACGGTTCTCGTCGGCGACGCTGCGAGCGAGGACCGGCTCGTCTCCCTGGCGGCCGGCGACTCGCTCCGCGCGTACCGCGCGCTCCACTTTGCGGCGCACGCGCTCGTCGACGCCGACGATGCGGAGGCCTCGACGCTGGTGCTCGCCCAGACCGGGTTGCCGGCGCCGCTCGACGTTCTCTCGTCCGGCGCGCGCCTCACCGACGGCCTCGTCACCGCGGGCGAGATCGAGTCCGACTGGCGGCTCGACGCCGACCTCGTCACCCTGAGCGCGTGCGACTCCGCGCTCGGCCGGGAAGTCGTGGGCGAGGGATACGTCGGGTTCGCGCACGCGTTCCTCGGCGCGGGTTCGCGCGCCGTCCTCGCCACGCTCTGGAGCGTGCCGGACCGCGCGACGGGTGAGCTCATGGCGTCGTTCTACCGGAGGTGGCGGAACGACGGCGCGTCGCGCGTGGCGGCGCTGGCGTCGGCGCAGTCGGAGCTCCGCGCCACCGTCGACGCCTCGGGTCGCCGGCCGTTCGAGCATCCGTACTACTGGGCGTCGTTCGTCTTGATCGGCGATCCCCGCTAAACTCGCGCCATGACGTCGACCCGCGATCCCCGCTTCGAATCCGTACCGCCGGCGCCGCCGTTGACCGAGGGAGACCGGGAGCTCCTCGAGGGATTCCTGCACGGGGATCGACGCGCCACCGAACAGGTCCGCGACTGGATCCTCGCCGTGGTCCGTCACCGGGCGTGGCGCCTGGATCGCACGGACGATCTCGCCCAGGATGCGGCCGCCGAGCTGATCCGCGCGTTCCGGGCGGGGCGGTTCGAGGGCCGGTCGTCGCTGAAGACGTTCGTCCAGACGGTGACGAAGTACACGTGCCTGGACGCGGTCCGCCGGGCCCGGCGCGTCTCGTTCCTGCCGCTGGAAGAAACCGGGGAACCGGAGCCGCCCGGCGACGACGATCCCGGACGAGACCTGGATGCCCGCGAGACCGCGCGCCTGTGCTACGCGGTCCTCCGCCGGCTCCCGGAGCCGTGTCGTCGGCTGCTGGTCCGGGTGGCGGCGGAGGACCCGGCGTACGAGGATCTCGCGGCCGAGCTCGAGGTCGCGGTGGGGACGATCAAGTCGCGCGTGGCGCGCTGCCGGGATCGCGCGAACACGATCCGGCGCCGACTGCTTTGCGAGCCGCGCACGTGGCGGGGGGAGAGTCACCGATGATGGAATGGCTACGGGACGCCGCTCGCGAGCACGGCGAGGCACTGCTGGCCGAGCACCCCTCGGCGGAGGAGCTCGTGCGCTGGGTGGAGGCCCCCGGGGAGCTCACGGAATCGCGCGCGGCGGAGATCCGCGCGCACGTCGCGCTCTGCGCGGAATGCGAAGAAGACGTCGCGAGGGTGCGGGCCGTGGGGGCGCCGGATCCGGTCGGGCAGCCGGAGCCGGCGTCCGCGCGGGGCACGACGTCGCTCGGAACGTGGAGCCGGGTGCGCGACTGGTTGCGCGGTCCCGGACTCGTGCCGGCGTTCGCGATCGTGGCGGCGATCGCCTGGTTCGCGGCGCCGCGCGAGAGCGAGTCGCCGATCGTCCGCGAGATCGGACGGGCCGTGGTGCTCCGCCCGGACGTCGAACGGGGCGCGGCCCCGACCGTGCTGCGCCGCGACGAGGGCCCGGCGACTCTCACGTTCGCGCTGCCGCCGACATCGTCCGGCCCCGCGAAGTGTGCGGTGGAGATCCGACGCGCCGACGGCACGTTGATGGCCGCGACGTCCGACGTCGCGCCGTTCGACGAGTTCGGCACGTACGTGATCTCGGTGGAGCCGACGGCGCTTCCCGCCGGGGACTACGTCCTCGTCGCGCGGGAGGGAGAGGACGTCTTCCGCTTCGCCTTCCGGGTGGAATAGCTCGCGCTCATTCCTTCGCAAGCGCGGGATGATCGCCGGAGTCGGGTTCGACGATCCCGTCTTCGTCCCCACCGACGTCCACCGCGATCGGCTCCCGCACCGCGGGCCGGCTCCGCGCGCGATCGGTGGTGATCAGCACCACGGAGAGCACGATCACGCCCGCCGCGATCAGCGACGTGCGCGAAAGTGTCTCGCCCGCGAGCGCCCAGCCGAGGATCACGGCGACCATCGGGTTCACGTAGGCGTACGTCGCGACCTTGGACGGGGTCGACACCTTGAGCAGCCACACGTACGCGTTGAACGCGATGACCGAGCCGAACACGATGAGGTAGAGGAGCGAGAGCGCCGAACGCATCGTGATCGCGCTCGGGTCGAGCCGCGACCAGTCGCCCGCGAGCGTCCCGACCACCGCGAGCGCGGCCGCGCCACCGAGCATCTCCATGCCGGTGGCCATCACCGCGTTCTCGGGAAGGTCCGCGCGTCGCGACCACACCGAGCCCGCGGCCCAGAAGCCGGAGGCCACCACGAGCGAGAGTCCGCCGAGCAGCAGGCGCGGATCGTGCCCGAGGTCGCCGCGCGGCTGCACGAGCACTGCCACGCCGAGGAAACCGAGCGCCAGACCGAACAGCGCGCGCGGGCCCGGCCGGTTCGCGGGCTCCGCGATCCACGCGAACAGCACCATCCACAGCGACACGGAGGCGATCATCAGCGCCGTGATCCCGGAGGGCACCCACTGCTCCGCCCACGTCACGATGCCGTTGCCGCCAAGGAGCAGGAGCGCGCCCACGCGGAACGTGTGGTTCCACTGCCGCGCCGTGGGCCTCGGCGCCCCGCGCCAGCGGCACCAAGCGTAGAGCAACGCACCGGGGATCGCGAACCGCGCGGCCGCCATGAGGAACGGCGGCATCGACTCCACCCCGAACCGGATCGCGAGGTAGGTCGAGCTCCAGATCACGTAGATCGCGAGGAACGCGAAGGCGACGGCAAGTGGCGACGCGGAACGGCTCAAGCGCCCTCCCCGGCTCGGATGTGGCAAGATACGCGATCCGGGAAGGCGGGAGGGCGCGGTTTCGGCTGCGGCGGTGGGAAGTGCGCGGGCCCGAGCCTTCAACCGGCCCGGGCCCGCAGGTGTCTCGTGCCGGTCCCCTATCGCACGACGAGCACCTTCGAGGTCCGCGCTTCCTTCCCCGCCCGTAGCTCGAGGAAGTACACGCCCGCGCCGACCGCGCGGCCGGCGCGATCCGTGCCGTCCCAGTCCGCGGTGTGGCGGCCCGCCGCGAGCGTCGCCGCGATCGGCGTGCTGACCACGCGACCCCGAACGTCGAGAACGCGGAGCGACACCGGCGCCTGGTGCGGGAGCACGAAGTCGATGGACGTCGGGCCGAGGGAGGGATTCGGGAACGGCGCCTGCGTCGCGAAGCGGCCGACCGTCGCCGACGTGGTGCCGCGGGCCGGCGTCCGGGCGCCCGCGCCGAGTTCCACGACGCGACCTTCGCCGCCGAGCGGATAGTCGTCGTCGGTCACCACCCCGGACAGCCCGTCGGTAATGTAGCCGCTCACGGCCTGCTGGTAGGTGACGCCGAGCGTCGTGTACGCCGCGCCGCGGAACGGATACTGATCGCCGCTCGCCGCGAGGAAGTTGATCGTGGCGACGTCCAGCGCCGCCCCCGGCTGCACCACGCCGCCGGTCACGATCACGGTCGCGTCATCGAGCACGACCTCCGTCACCCGCGTGCCCGCCACGACGACGTTGCCGTCGGCGTCGAGCTGCTGCCCCGTGCCCGCGGGATCCCACGTGAACGAGAAGCCGCTGATCTGCGCGAAGCGGCCGTCCACGAACTCCACGCGGGACACCGCGTTCTCCAGGATCTCCTTGAACTGGTCGCGCGGCACCGAAGGCACGATCGACACGAAGTTCGCGAACGGGACCATGTCGAATGTCTGCAGCTCGGAGAGATTGCCCGCCGGTTCGACATTGTCGTTGCGGATGCCGCCGCCGTTCTGCAGCGCGACCTGCGGCACCGGCTGGCCGAACGCGCCGGCCAGTTCCGTCGCCTGCCAGCGCAGCGCGTCGGCAATGAGGTCGCCCTCGTTCGTCTCGCGGGTCCGGACGTTGGCCCGCACGCCGTCGAGGTCGACCTCGGACGTCCCGATGACGGTCGTGGCGAGGTCGTCGAGGTACGCGACGACCGGATCGATGACCCGGGTCTGGACGCTCGGGTCGGGAGTGACGGCGTCCGGGTAGTCGCCGGTGACCACGCGCACGGGACCGCTCGGTCCGCCGACGTTCACCAGGTTGCCGTCCACGTCGAACTCGGCCACGCAGCGCCCGACGTACTTGTAGTTGCCGGAAGTCGTGACGACCGGGACCTGCACACCGTTCGCGTCGGTGGCCCACATCGGGTAGGTGCCGAACACCTGGCCCTCGTCACCCGGCACGAGCGGCGTGCCCGGGTTCGCGAGGAGCTCGTCGCCGCCGCCCGCGATCATCAGATCCACGTCGCGGAGCATCGGAGCGAGGTCGAGATCCTCGCTGATGCTCTGCAGGTGCGAGATCAGGATCACGATGTCCACGCCCTGGTTCGTGAGATCATCCACGGCGCTCTGCACCGCCGGGAGAACGGCATTCACGATGACGGCGCGGGGGCTGGAGATGAACGGCAGGCTCGGCGTCGTCGCGCCGACGATGCCGACCCGGCGCCCCGCGACGGTGAGCACGGTGGACGGGGCGATGCGGCCCTGGTCCGCCAGCGCCTGCAGGCCCGGCTCGTTGCTCACGTCCAGGTTCGCGGAGACGAACGGTACCGGCTTCTGGAACCCGGCGATGAAGTTCTCGAGAACGTCCGGACCGAAGTCGAACTCGTGGTTGCCGATCGCGAAGACGTCGTAACCGATGTCCTCCATGGCGATCGTGTCGTAGTAGGGCACGCCGTGGTCGAGGCTCGCGTTGAACTCCGGTCCGGCGAGATAGTTGTCTCCGGAGGAGAGCATCACCACGCCGACGTCGTTCCGTCCGATCGGGCCACTCGGGCTGTCGATGTCCGCCGTCACACGCAGCGCCTCCCGTCGGAGCTTGCGGGCCAGCGATTTGGCGCGCGCGGCGCCACCGAAGTCCTCGAGACCGGTTCCCGCGTCGATGAGCTGGGACTCGGTGTCGTTCGTGTGAAGAACGGTCAGGCGGAAGTCCGCCGTACCCGCGGAGGCCGCGGGAGCGTGGCTCGCGAACACGGCGAGCGCGGCGGCGGACAGCGTCCCCCGCCAGCAGGTGGATTTCGCAGCGCGCATGGGAACTCCTTCGAATGGGGAACGGGCCGACAGGCGTTCGGCCGGTTCGAGGAGATACCCGCCGGGAGCGCGCGTTTTGATGAAGGCTCTGAAGCCGGTGCGGGGACCGCGTGAAGGTGTCGCGGGTGGCGACGATTCCCCGGCCTCCGGCCGCGCGATCCCGGGCTACAGAACCGTGAACGTCGTCACGTGCTCGCCCATCCGCACCGGCGCCCACTCCTCGGCCGGCACGCCGAGGTGCTCGCCTACCGAAGACACGAGCCGCGAGTACCAGACCTCCGCCCGCACCTGTACCGGCCCCGACGCCAGATCAGCCGGCAGCTTCCAGGTGAAGGTCTCGTTCACGGCGGCGAGCGGCGCCAGGCGATAGTCCGGTCCGAACGACGCCGTGTTCCACTGCGCGATCGTCATGCGTCCCTTCGGATCCAGGTACGGCAGCCGGAAGATGCGATCGCCGGCCGGAACCTCGCCGTCGCGCGGGAGACCCGCGAAGTTCGCGAGATCCTGGATCTCGCCGAGGTCCTGGTAGGCTCGCGCCTCCGCCGACGCGATCGTGTAGTCCTCACCCTCGAATCCCTTGGGGTTCACGGGCAGGTGCCACGTGCGTCCCTTCGAGTCGGTCGCCGTCACGTGCAGCCACACCACGCGCTCCTCGGCGGAGCCGCTGGGAATCGAGTGCCCGGCCTTCGCGTTCACGACCACCGCGGTCAGCGTCTGGGTGTCGCCCTTCTTCGCCTCGCGCGTGGCCGGCTGCACGCGCACCTCCACCGCGCCCGCGAGCTTGCCGGGATCGTGCGCGCCGTGGAACAGGTGCTGCCGCGCGTCGGGCCGCGGTTCGCCGTCCTCGACCGTGGCGCTTTCCGCGGGCGGCATGTGGCAGTCCTGGCACACGATGCCGGCCTGCGCGTACGGGCTCTCCTTCCACTCGAGATGCGTCGCCTTCACCCACTGGCCGAACGGGTCCTTTTCGTTGTGGCAGGTGCCGCAGAACTCCGCGCTCTTCAGGAACGGATTCGCGGCGATCTCGTGGTCCGGGCTCTCGCGATCCCCGCGGATGCCCTGCTTCACGTCGCCGGGCGCGATCACGTAGTTGAAGTTGAACGGCACGTCGCCCTCGAAGCCCGTGATCGAGTGGCACACGTCGCAGGACACGCCCTCGTTCGCGCGCGAGTTCTCGGCCGGACGCCGGGGCGGGATCTCGCCGGCCAGGAACGCGAGCGGCGCGTGGCAACCGTTGCAGCCCGCCTTCACGCCGGCGACCTTCGGCTCCTTGTCCGCGTGCGGGGCGGCGAGCTCGTAGTACTCGATCTCGTCCCAGTGGTGAGTGAACGACTGCGACATCATCGCCTGCTCGTGCTGGCGGGCGAACGAGTCGTGGCACTCGGCGCAGTCGGCGGTGGGAGTGAACGAGTCGTAGGGGTGTGTGCCGAGCGCGGCGTCGCCGGAAACCGCGCGGACGTCGGCGGCGAGGAACGACACGAAGGCGGACGCAGCGGCAGCCGAAAGGAAAACGACCCGGTCGCGCGCGGTCATGGACGGACCTCCGGAAGCGGGCCGCGACGGCGGGGAGGTCGCGGATGTCGGTCCAACCTGCGTGCGCGGGGATCGGCCGACAAGTAGGGGGAATCCCGGGCTCGGTCCGGAAGTCGGCGCGTCGCGCCCGGTCCTCCCGCGCGGGAGGCCTACGCCGGCGGCGTCAGCCGAGCGACCCGCGCCAGCCGGCCCACGTCCTCGATCCGGATCGTCCGATGGTCGGTGGAGACGAGTCCGCGCCGCCGCAGCTCGCTGAGCTGGCGGATCGTCGCCTCGGTGGACGCGCCGATCATGCTCGCGAGATCGTCGCGCGAGAGATCGAGGTGCAGGTGCACGGCGCCGCCCTCCGGCGCGCCGAACTCCTGACCGAGATGGATCAGTGCGGCCGCGAGTCGCGTGCGCAGGCTGCGCGACGCGAGCTCGGAACGTTCCTCCTCGCAGCGACGCAGCTCCTCGGCCACGGCCGTGGCGATCTCGCGCCACGCCGCGGGATGTCGCTCGAGCACCGACACGAAGCGCTCGCGATCGAACTGGCACACGGCGCCGCCTTCGAGCATCTCGGCGGTGGCGGCGTACGGCTTGCCGTCCAGCAGGTTCTCGAGTCCGAGGATCTCGCCCGGGCGCGCGATGCGCAGGATGTAGGCGCGTCCCTGCGACGTGGCGCGCGACACCTTCGCCACTCCCGAGCGCAGGCAGAAGACGGAGTGCGCGGCGGTGGATTCGTAGAACAGGATCTGCCCGCGCGCGTACGTGTGGGAGCCGTGCGCGCGATCGAGGAGCGTGACCGCGTCCGCGTCCAGAAGCTCGAGGACATGCGCGAGCCTCGTTCCGCACGAGGCGCACGGAAGGGTGGAAAGCTTCGTCCCCGAGCCGGCCATGGGACCCTCGCTGATGGGGATCAGGGCCCTCCCTGACCCCAGTCATACCCCGAAACGCGCATTCGGGCGAGATTACCCGTTGCCCGGAAAGCGCCCGACGGATGGAGCGACGGCGTCCCGGGAGCGGGGGCCGATTGGCGGTCCGGGTCAGTCGTTCCCCCGTCGGGCGCCCCGGGCCGGAAGGGAGGAACCCATGAAGGTCCGGGAACTGATGACGGACGGACCGCGGGTCTGCGCCGCGTGGGCCGACGTCGGCCACGCGTCCCACCAGCTGTGGGACGGCGACTGCGGCTCGCTTCCCGTGATCGACGAGAGTGACCGTGTCGTCGGGATGATCACCGATCGGGACATCTGCATGGCCCTGGCCAGCCGCGACGAGAGCGCCTCCGAGGTGCCGGTGAGCCAGGTGATGACCCGGAACGTCGTCTCCTGCCACCCCGAGGACGACCTGAACGACGCGCTGCACGCGATGCGGCAGGGACGGATCCGTCGCCTGCCGGTCGTGGACGAGAAAGAGACCATCGTCGGGATCCTGAGCCTGTCGGACGTGATCCGGGAGGCCCGGGCGAAGGCCGGATCCAAGGGGCCCACGTACGCGGACGTCGTGGACACCCTCAAGGCGATCCGGGGCGAGCCCGTCCCGGCGGAGACCACGACCACCTAGCCTGCCGGCCCGCCCGGAGGCGGGCCGAGACACGGGTTCCGGCCGGTCTGGGGGCCTTGGCACCCCCGCCGACGCGGAACCGACCTCCGGGACGCGGGTTTGCGTCGCCGTACCTTGACACCCGGGCCGCGGGATTCCTACGCTGCCGCCGGTGTGGGGAGGACGACGACGTGACGAGCATCCTTAAGTCCGCCGTTACCCGGCGGCGGTCGATGACCGCGTTCCGGAGCCTACTCGCGGCCGGAATCCTTCTCCCGGCCGTGGTCGGTCCGGCGCGGGCAACGTCCCTGCTCGCCATCCGGCACTGGTCCGCGCCGGACCATACCCGCATCGTCATCGATCTCTCCGAACCCGGCGCGTTCACGCACCGCACGCTCACCGATCCGGATCGCATCGCGGTCGACGTCGCCGACGGGCAGTTCAAGATGCCGATCGAGCCGATCCCGATCGACGACGGCGCGGTCCAGCGCATCCGCTTCAACCGTCTCGGCAGCAGCGGCAAGGTCCAGGTCGTGCTGGATCTCGTGCACGAGGCCCGCTACGACATCTTCGAGCTGGAGAAGTACGAGCACAAACCGGATCGCATCGTGATCGACGTGAAACGGCCGCCGATGAGCACGCCCACGATCGTGCCCTCGACACCGCGCGTGGAGCAGCCGCTCGACCCCGGCGACGTGGGCGACTTCCTCGTGATGGTGGATCCCGGCCACGGCGGCGAAGACGCCGGGCGTCGCAATCCCGACGGGCTGCGCGAGAAGATCCTGGCGCTCGAGTTCGCGCAGCATCTGGTGGAAGAGATCAACCGCAAGCCCGGTTACCGCGCGGAGCTCACCCGCACGGGGGACTACTTCGTGTCGCTCGATCGGCGTCGCGCGATCGCGGAGCAGCGCGGCGCTCAGCTGTTCGTGAGTATCCACTTCAACGCCGCGCCGTCGCGCCAGGCGAACGGAACCGAGGTGTTCTTCGTATCGATGAAGGGCTCGGAGGATCGCGAGACGCGCGAGCTCGAGAAGGCGGAGAACTCCGCGGACCTGGTCGGCGGCCTGCCGCCCCGCGATCAGGACACCACCGACGACCTCGCGCGCATGCTCGTGAACCTGCGCCGCTCCGACACGGTGGAGCGCAGCCAGCAGCTCGCCGTCCACGTCACGGATTCGATCAGTCGGGTGGACGGCATCCAGACGCGTAAGGTGAAGCAGGCGGGATTCGCGGTGCTGAAGTCGATGTTCATCCCGGCGATCCTGGTGGAGGTCGGCTTCCTCACGAACGATCGCGACGTGCGCTTCGTGAAGAGCCCGAAGAACCGCGAGCGGTACGTGGCGGCGCTCGCCGACGGGATCCAGCGGTACTGCGAGGAGGTCGAGGTGCCGCGGCTCGGCTGGCGGATCCACACCGTGGGCCGCGGCGAGTCGCTCTCGGAGATCGCGGCCCAGTACGCCATGAACCTCTCCACGCTCCGCGAGGTGAACCAGATCTCCGGCGACCGGATCGTGGTGGGGCAGAAGCTCCGCGTCCGACGGCGCTGACGGGGCCGCTCCGGATTTCGCGCTTTTCGCGCGGCGCGGGGCGAGCCCGGCGCCGCGGAACCTCGAGGGCGCGAGGCCCCGTCATTCCCTGCTAAGATCGCCCAACTTCCCGGCCGTTGAGGGGTGGAGAACCACCGCCGAAACGCCGGGAGAGCCACTTGGAGACCGGGGTCCTGGACAACGCCACCACGAGCCGGTTGGGCGCCGATGCCGTCGCGGCCGCGACTGCCGCCGGCCCCGATACCGTGGGTTCCGACGCCTCCGCCGATCCGCGTCCGTCGCGGGCGAACGCCGCGGAGCCGCGGCTCGCGTTTCTCGTCTACCTGAACCGCTCCGGCTCGACGTTTCTGGCGCGACTGCTGGCGGAACACGCGGACGTCGCGGTGAGCCTGGAAGCGCAGTTCGACGACGGCCTCGTGCGTGCCGGCGGCGGCTTGCGCGCGCGGGACGAGGCGGATCTCGATCGCCTGCTCGATCACCTGCTCGCGGATGCGAAGTTCTCGGCCTGGAACGTCGATGCGGAGCGGCTGAAGACGCGTCTCCTGGACGCCGGTCTGCCGCTCACGTTTCCGAAGTTCCTGCGCGCGGCCCTCGCCGAGACCTTTGCCGGCGACTCCGCGAGCGTCCACATCTACAAGAACGGCCGCATGCTCGAGCGCCCGGCGGAGTTTCGCCGACTTTTCCCGGATGCGAAGGTCGTGTTCGTGCTGCGCGACCCGCGGGCGGTGCTCGCGTCGCAGCAGCGGAGCCTCGACAGCCGCACGCGGCGACCGATGTCGTCGAGCGCCGTCGTCACCGCGCGCTGGTTCCGGCGTACGATGCGCACGCTGGAGCGCCACGTCGACGGGGGCTGGCTGTACGTCGTGCGCTTCGAGGATCTCGTGGCCGATCCCGAGCGGGAAGTCGGACGCGTCCTGTCGTTCCTCGGCGCGACGCCCGGCCGGCGCGACGCGGAGGCCGGCTACGCGGACCGGATCCCGGAGGCGCAACGTCACCTCCACCGGAACGTCGGTGGGACGGCGCGTCGCGAGCGGACGGAGTCCTGGCGCGAGGAGCTCTCGCCCCGCGACGTCGCGCTCGTGGAGTCGATCGCCGGACCCGAGATGGAACGTCACGGCTACCGCAGTGCGCGTCCGCGGCTCGGTCTCGCGGATCGCCTCGCGAACGGCGTCGCGCGTGTCGGCGGCGAGATCCGCTTCGCGCTGACCCGCGCGCGCTGGAATCTCGTGACGCGGCCGCGCCTCTAGGACTCCGATGACCGAGAGCCTCACCCGACGCTCCGCCGGCGCCGCGCTCTGGACCGCGTCCGGCGCGATCGCGAAGATCGTCCTCAAGCTCGGCGTGCTCGGCGTGCTCGCGCGACTCGTGGAGCCGCGCGAGTTCGGATTGGTGGCATCCGCGCTCATCATCATCGATTTCTTCCAGATCTTCGTGCGCGTCGGGGTGGGCCCCGTCATCGTGCAGCGGCGCGAGCTCACGGAGCGACACATCCGCACCGCGTTCTGGATCTCCGTGGCGTTCGGCGTGGCATTCCCGATCGTGACCACGCTCGTGGCACCGGCCCTCGCGCACGGACTGTTCCGCTCGGAGACGCTCGGTCGCGTTCTGGTCTGGGCCGCGCTCGTGCTGCCCTTTCACAGTCTCGCCGTGGTGCCGCTCGCACTCCTGCAGCGTGATCTGAAGTTCGCGGCGATCGTGCGCCTCGAGACGATCGCGTACGCGCTCGGGTTCGCCGCGGTGTCGATCGCGCTCGCGGTGCGCGGATTCGGCGTGTGGGCGCTCGTCGCCGGGCACCTCGCCGAAGCCGTGTTGCTCTGCTTGCTCGCGCTGTCGACGCGCTCCTTCCCGAAGCGTCCGATCCGCGACCTGCAGGCAGCGCGGGAGATCGCGTTCTTCGGCAGCGGCTTCGCGGTTGCGCGGGGTGCGAACTGGCTGGCGCTCGCCGGCGACAAGTGGGTGGTCGGTCGCTGGCTCGGTCAGGCGTCGCTCGGTCTGTACAAGTACGCCTACGAGCTCGCGACGCTTCCCGGCAACCTGCTCGGACAGGTCCTCGATCGCGTGCTGTTCCCGGCGATGGCGCGCGTGCAGGACGATCCGGTCCGGCTCGCGCGCGCCTACCGGGGCGGGCTGGCGCTCGTGGGCTGCGCGGTGTGGCCGGCGTCGCTGCTGATCGTGGCGCTCGCGGACGAGCTCGTGGCCGCGCTGCTCGGTCCGAACTGGGCCGCGGTGGCGGATCCGCTGCGGATCCTGGCGGCCGCCGCGATCCTCCGCTCCGGCCTCAAGCTCACCGACTCGCTCGTTCGGGCCACGGGTGCCGTGTACCGGCGCGCGTGGCGTCAGATCGGCTATGCGATCGCGATCCTGGCCGGCGCCTACGGCGGCGCGTTCTTCGGCCTGCGCGGCGCGGCCCTCGGAGTGGTCGGCGGCGCGGTCGTGGGCTGGGGACTCATGCTCCATCTCGGGGTCTCTCTCACCGGCCTGCGTGGCCGCGATTCCCTCGCCGCGACGTTCCGGGCTCTGCCCCTCGGGCTGATCGCGGGCGGACTCGCGCTCGGCGTGCGGGTGCTGCTCGCGCCGCTCGCCTGGCCCGCCGCGGTCGTGCTCGCCTCGGCGGCGATGGTGGCGGGGGCGGGTGTGGCCACGTGCGCGCTGACCTGGCCCCGACTGTTCCTCGGCGCCGACGCGCTCGCGGTGGTTCGCGGCACACTCGGCGCGTCGCCTCGTCGACCGCGCCTGCTACGACGCATCCTCGCGTCGCCCGCCTCCGCCGCCCGCGCCTGACGCCTCGCCCGCGGGCCGCCCGGCCGCGGACTGGACGCCCTCGATCTCCGGTGAGACCATGACCGGATCGGAGGGAAGCACGTGGCGATCGAAGGCGCGCGGGAACTGGCCGCCGAGCTGAAGGCCATCGAGCAGGGCAAGGGACGCCCGGTCTATCTCGTGTTCGGGAGCGAGTCGTACCTCGTGCGCGAGAGCGCCGATGCGCTCGCGGCCGCACTCGGGCGGGCGACCGGCGCCGACGTGGCCCGCGTGGACGCGACCGGCAAGTCCGTCGAGGCGGTGCTCGAGCCCGTGACGGCGCTGTCGCTGTTCTCCTCGGCGCAGATCGCGCTGGTGCGGAACTTCGCGCATCTCCTCACCGGCGACGACGCGGACCGCCTGCTCCACGGCATCGACGTCGGCGTCGGCGAAGGCTCGGCCCTCGTGCTGGTGGCCACCGGCGCCACCCCGGCCGACAAGATCGACAAGCGCGTGAAGGGCTACAAGGGGCTCGCGAAGCGCGGCGTGGTGCTCGAGATGAACACGCAGAAGCCCGAGGACCTCGCGGACTGGATGCGCCGCAAGGCCACGGACGCCGGACTGAAGCTGCCCGCGAACGCGTCGGAGCTGCTGCTCGCGCGCGTGGGTCCGGACATGGGGCTGCTCAAGGGCGAGCTCGACAAGGCGATCCTGTTCTGCCACGGCCGAGATCGCATCGACGTCTCGGACCTCGAGATGCTCGTGGGCAAGTCGCGCGAGGACGCGGTGTGGGACGTGACCGAGGCGGTTTCCCGCGGCGACGCGCGCGGCGCGCTCACGATCCTCGAGGATCTCGTGACCACCGGCACGTTCCCGCTCGTGGTGCTCGCGCTGCTCGTCCGCCAGACCCGACATCTCCTGCAGGCGCGCCTGCTCTGGGACGCGGCCGGCAATCCTCCGTTCGGCGACATGCGTTCGTTCCAGTCCCGGGTGGGACCGAGGGTGCCGAAGGGCGCGTTCGGCGGCGGCCCCGACGACGTCACCACGATCCATCCGTTCGCGTCGTACAAGCGGTTCGAGGCGGCGCGCGAGCAGGACGCCCGCGAGCTGCGCGATCAGCTCTCGCGACTGCGCCGCGCGGACCGCGACGCCAAAACCGGCGCCGCCGCCGGCGCGCACGAGGTCGTGCAGGAGCTGCTGCTCGATCTCGCGGCGCGCGCGAGGAACGTCGCGTGACGCTCGATCGCATTCGCGGCCACGAGGCCGTGCGCGATCAGCTCCGCGCCGCGCGCGAGAGCGGACGCGTCCCCCATGCGATGCTGTTCACGGGTCCCGAGGGCGTGGGCAAGTGCACGACGGCGATCGCGTTCGCGCGCGAGCTCGTGTGCGCCGGTCGCGCGGATGACGAAGCGCGTTTCGACCGCGGCGTGCACGACCGCTTCGTTCTCTACTCGGATCTGGACCGGCCGCTGCCCGTGCGGCGCGCGGACCTGCTCGAGGTGGCGGGAGACGAGGCGACGTTGCGGGGCGCCTACGCGGTGCTCGAGGACCACGACTGGCTGACGGGTGTGACGCCGGCCGGCGGTGCGGACGTCATCGATCTCCTCGTGCGCAATCCGGATCGCTGGCTCGGACGGAAGGGCATCCCGTTCGCCGACGTCGTGGACCGCGAGCTCTCCGCGCTCGAGAAGTCGAAGAAGTCCACGCCGGAGGCGGTCGAGGTCGCGCGCCGGCTGTTCGGCGCCGGCACGTCGCGCGCGTGGTACCGCAAGAACCTCGGCATCGAGCTGATCAACGGCAAGGGCGACGGCTCGTACTTCCGCACGGTGGAGTCGCTCCTGTCGCGCTCGACCGGCGGCGACTGGCGCGTGGTGGTGGTCGACGACGCCCACAACATGACGGACGCGGCCGAGAACGCGTTTCTCAAGACGCTGGAGGAGCCGCCGCCGAACACGTTGCTGGTGCTGGTGACGTCGCAGCCGCTCTCGCTTCTGCCGACCACGCTCTCGCGTTGCGCCCGCCTGGTGTTCGACGCGATCCCGGTGGACCCGCTCGCGGAGTTCCTGCACGAGACCCAGGACGTGGAGCGACCCGCGGCGACGCTGCTCGCCACGCTCGCCGAGGGCAGCATCGGCCGCGCGCTCGAGCTGCGCGACATCGACTTCGGCTCCCGTCTCCGGTTCCTCGAGGAGCTGCTGCCGGCCGTCGCGGCCGGTGATCTCGCGCGCTGCCTCGCGCTCGCCGGCGCGCGCGTGGCGGCGGGCGGGACGGACACCGACAACGTGCGTGTCGCCCAGCGGCGCGAGGCGAGCGTGCTGCTCGATCTCCTCTCGCTCACCTTCCGAGATCTCGCGCTGCAGACCGCGGCGCCCGATCTCCGGCTCGCGAGCGGGCTGCCTGCCGACTTCGTGCGCTCGATCGCCGCTCGCCAGCCGGTAGAGGTCTGGGAGGAGCTGTTCGATCGGACGGGCTCGGCCGCGGCCGACGTCCGGCTCTCCGTCGAGCCGCGTCTCGCCGTCGAGGCGCTGTTCGTGGACGCGCTTCCGGCATGAGTCGTCGCCGGGCCCTCCGGGCGGTGGCGCTGGCGAGTCTGTGCTGTGTGGCCGCGTGCGGCGACGGCGACCGCGCGGAACGTCGCGCGGCCGCGGTGAACGACGGTGCCCGCAGCTCACCGGCCTCCGATCTGCCGGACGCGCTCCTCCTCCGGTTCCGCGAGTCGAACGGCGTCGGGTTCGACCGGGAAAGCTGGGAGCTCGAGCTCCTGCAGATGGGCAGCGACATCCGGCTTCGCGGCTCGGTCCGATCGGGCGGCACGTCGGTCGCGATCTACCAGCCGATGGGTCCGGGGGACTTCGCGCATCTCTGGCAGTGGATCCGCACGCTGCCCTATCCCGGCTGGCAGGCGCACGAGGACGAGAGCGTCGCCGAGGCGGAATGGTCGAAATCGCTCCAGATCGACGTGGTCCTCCGAAACGGGGACCGCAAGCTCGGTCGCGGCACCTGGCGCCGGCCGCTCGTGGGCGCGGCCTGGGTGCAGGACCTCGAGGATCGCATGCACGCGCTCGCGCTCGATCTCGCGCGCCAGGAGATGGCCCGCCAGCAGTCGGAAAAGGACGCGAAGGTCCGGGCGGGAGACGAGCCGTCCGCCGCCGCCGGCCCCTCCGACCCCGGCGAGGACCCGCTTGCGCCCTGACGGGTCCGGCTCCGCCCGGCCGCTCGGTCCCGGCCGGCCCCCCCGGCTCGTGGTCGACACGAACCTGTTCGTGGCCTGGCTGTTCCGGCCCGCGGCCCCGGGTCCGCGCCGTCTCCTCGACGCGTGGCGTGCCGGTCAGGTCCGGTTCTGCGTCTCGGCCCCGGTCCTGCGCGAGATCCGGGCCACGCTGTCCCGCCTGCCCGGGGTCGGGAGCCGTTGTCGGGAGCTCCTGGCCGACCTGGAGGACCCGCAGCGCACGGAGTTCGTCGATCCGGCTCCGAACAGCGGGTTCCGGTGCGCCGACCCCGCCGACGACAAGTTCCTCGACCTCGCGCTCGCCGCCTCGGCCGACGCGCTCGTCACCAGTGATCGGGCGCTGCTCGAGGTCGAAGGATTTCCGATCCCGATCGTCAAGAGTTCCGCCGCTCCGGTTCAATGGTCGGGGCGGGACGACCGATCCGAGGGGTGAGGCTCCGGTCTCACGGCTTCGGTTGTCCTCCTCCGGGAGGGCCGATACCATGACTCCACCGGACCCCACCGTTCTCGCTCCGATCGAATGCCGCCTCCGTCCCTCGAGGATCCTGGCCCGTGCGCTGGAAGAACTGGACCGACAACGCGCCCGCGAAGATCCTGTCGTTCCTGGTCGCGCTGTTGCTCTGGTTCAGCGTCACGAACGAGATCGAGTTCGAGAACGACTACCAGTTCCCCGTGGAGTACGTGAACCGTCCGGCCGGACTCACCACGCTGCAGCCGCTGCCGGATCACGTGATCGCGACCGTCCGCGGCAAAGGCAAGTTCCTGTGGCTGCGGCTGCGTGACGGTGTCTGCAGCGTGGACCTCTCGGGCTACCAGATCGGCCAGAACCGGATCCTGTTCTCCGGCCAGGACATCGTCCTGCCCAAGGACGTGCCGGTGAGTCGCATCGACGTCAAGGAGCCGCGTCGTGTCACGGTCGACTTCGACACCACGGTCGTGCGGGACATCCCGATCACGCCGCAGGTGATCGGGGATCTCGCCGCGAACTACACGCAGGTCGGCAAGACGTTCCTCTCACCGCCCATGGCCCGCGTGAAGGGACCGCGCAAGCTCGTGGATCAGATGGCGCTGCTGCCCACGGTGGAGATCGACGTCCGCGGACAGAAGAACTCGGTGCGGCGCAAGGTGCGGCTGGAGCCGCCGGCGTCGCCCACGGTCGAGGTCACGCCGATGACGGTGGACATCGGCATCACGATCGAGCCGCTGATCAAGCGCTCCCTCGACGGCCTGACGCTCGAGATCGCGAGCGCCGCGGCGCCGCCGGCCACGAAGATCACGTTCGAGCCGCCGGTGCTCGCGGTGGAGATCGAGGCCGCGAAGAGCGTGGTGGAGGCGGCGGTACGCGAGGTCACGTCGGTCGTGGTCAGCGCGGAGAACTGGACCGTGGGCACCTCGGTCCTCGAGTACCGCGAGCTCCGCGACGGGCGGCTCGTGTTCGCGGCGCGCGACTCCTTCCCGTTCCAGGATCTGCCGCCGGCCGCCGCCACGAACGGCACGCCGCGCCCCGCGACCGACGCCCCGCCGGAGCCGGAACCCGTGGCCGTGCACGGAGAGGTCCTCGCGCGCCTCGCGCTCCCGCGCGAGGTGAAGGTGCTCGGCATCACGCCGGACCACGTGACGGTGCGCGTCCGCGAGCTCGCGGAAGAAGTGGTGCGGACGGCCGAATGATCCTCGGCATCGAGACCTCCTGCGACGAGACCGCCGCCGCACTGCTCGACGCGAGCGGCGAGCTCCGCTCGAACGTGATCGCCTCGCAACGCGTGCACGAGCGGTACGGCGGCGTGGTGCCGGAGATCGCGTCGCGCGAACACGTGAAGAAGCTCGTTCCCGTGATCGATCAGGCGCTCGCCGATGCCGGCGTCACTCTGGATCACGTGAGCGGGATCGCGGTCACCTCGGGGCCCGGCCTGGTGGGGTCGCTGCTCGTGGGGCTCACCACGGCCAAGGCGATGGCCGCCGCGCGCGGGCTGCCGCTCGTGGGGGTGAACCACCTCGAGGGACATGTGCGCTCACCCTTCCTGGAATCCGCCGAGTTCCGCGTGCCGGCGGTGGTGCTCGTCGCATCCGGCGGCCACACGCTGCTCGTGCACGTGAACGAGACACACGACCTCGAGATCCTGGGCCGCACGCGCGACGACGCGGCGGGCGAGGCGTACGACAAGGTGTCCGTGCTCCTCGGCCTCGGCTATCCCGGCGGGGCGGCGCTCGAGAAGCTCGCGAAGGGCGGGGACCCGGCCGCGTTCGCGTTCCCGCGCTCCTGGCTGGAAGACGGGACCCTCGACTTCTCCTTCTCGGGACTGAAGACGGCGGTGCGCTTCACGCTGGACCGTGACCCGTCGCTGGCGACGGGGGAGCGCGCCGCCGACGTCGCGGCGTCGTTCCAGGCCGCGGTGATCGAAGTGCTCGTGACGCGGCTCGTGCAGGCCGCGGAGCGCGTCGGCGCGGGCTCTGTGTCCGTCGCGGGGGGAGTGGCCGCGAACCGCACGCTGCGCGCTGCGCTGGAGCAGGAGTGCGCGAGGCGTCGTCTCCACCTCGTGGTGCCGCGGCACGAGTACTGCGGCGACAATGCGGCGATGATCGCGTTCGCGGGGAAACGTCGACTGGATCGCGGCGAGAGCGACGATCTGACCCTCGACGCCCACCCGAACCTGCCGCTCGGCGACATCCCGAACCGGGCGCGCGGACGCAAGTAGACCGGCTTCAGCGAGGGGGCTACGGCGCGGGATAACACGCGACGATCGCCTTGTAGCGCTCGCGTGTCCCGTCCTCCTCCACGCCGTACCGCGCTCGCAGCTCCCGGATCGCCTCCAGGAGATCGCCGAGGAACGCGGCGCGCGCCGCCGGATCCGCGAACGAGAGGTCGAGCGACGTCGCGTAGGTCGAGCACTCCCGTTCGTCGCAGGCCGCCTGGTCGAGCAACACGAGCGCGTCGCCCGCAAGCCGCTCTCCGAGTGCCACCAGGTTCTTGAGCGGCCGACGTTCCGAACCCGTCCGCAGTGCCCGCCTCCGCTCGCCCCCCGGCGTGAGCGACTCCGCGATCACGAACGTCCGCGCCAGCGCGACGTAGAGATTCTCGTTCAGGTTGCGCACACGTCGCGTGCCGGCGCGTCGCAGCAGCCCGGCGTCGCGCAGCTTGCGGACGTGGTGGTTCACGCGCGGCGCCGGCAAGCCGAGCTCGCGCGCGACCTCGGTGGCGGAGCGCGGCTCCCGCAGCGCCGCGAGCACGCGGGCGCGGGTGGGGTGCAGCAGGAGCGCGGCGACGGCGGGATCGTCGATCCGCATCTGCTCCGTGGCGACGGCCATGATTCTCTCCCAGAACGCGTTCGTCGCCCCCGACCGGAGGGGGACCGCTTCACGAAAAGTATCGGCTTCGCGGAGAAACCCTTGAGCGGAAAGCACTTCAGCGCGCCGCACCTGCCGGCCGAAAAGCAGGGAAGGACCTGCCGCCCCCCCGGGATTCGCGAAAGAGGAACCCGGGCGGGTGCCGATGAGTCGAGGAAGGAACGTCCGCGGCGACGCGGGCGTCAGGCCGTTCCGCGCCTCGCACGGCGCGCCACCCCCGGGAGCACGCGTGAGCACCATCGATCTGGCTCGTCCCCCTCGCATCCTGGTCGTGGACGACGAGCCTCCCATCCGCGAGATCCTCAAGTTCCAGCTCGAGAACGCGGGCTTCTACGTGAAGTGCGCACAAGACGGCGAGGAAGGCCTCCAGATGGTCACGGAGGATCCGCCGGATCTCGTCCTGCTCGATCTGATGATCCCGCAGATGGACGGCTACGAAGTCTGCCGTCGGATCAAGAACGACTACAACACGCGCCACATCCCGGTGATCATCCTGACCGCTCGCGGCGAGCTGGACGAGAAGCTGAAGGGTCTCGAGAACGGCGCGAACGACTACGTGACGAAGCCGTTCTCGATGCCGGAACTGCTCATGCGCGTGAAGAACGTGCTGGCGTGGAGCGTCTCGCAACGCGAGGCGAATCCCCTCACGGGTCTGCCGGGGAACGTGTCGATCGAGCGCGAACTGACGCAGCGCATCGAGACCGGCCGCCCGTTCGCGTTCATCTATACCGACATCGACAACTTCAAGGCGTTCAACGACTACTACGGTTACGCCAAGGGTGACGAGGCGATCCGCACCACGGCCCGCATCCTCACGAACGCGATCGTGGACGCCGGCAACTCCGACGACTTCGTGGGTCACGTGGGCGGCGACGACTTCGTCCTCATGACCACCCCGGATCGGGTCGACGCGATCGCGCGCGCCGTGATCGAGCTCTTCGACCGGAAGTCCCAGGCGCTGTTCGACCCCGAGGATCTCGAGCGCGGCTATCTGAAGATCCGCCGCCGCTCCGGCGAGGTGATGCGCGTGAAGTCCCTCGGCATCACCCTCGCGATCGTCACGAACGAAAGCGGCAACATCGGACACATCGGTCGCGTGGCGGACATCGCCTCCGAGCTGAAGAGATACGGCAAGAACATGAGCGGCAGCGTGGTCGTGCGCGAGCGGCGGGGAGGACGGGCATCTTGATTCGCGAGACGACGAGGACCGGGGCCGCGCCGGCGGAGGTCACTCTCGGCGTGCACGCCGAGGAACTGCAGATCGCGGACTCCGTGGACCGCGTCCTGCAGATCATCGAGCGGGCGGTCACCGGTAGACCCGGAGTGGGGCAGGCGGCTCTCCACCTCGTGAACTCGGATGGAGAGCTGGTCGCGGCGCGCCCGCTGCAGGGGCCGGCTCAGAATCTCCACGCCTCGGACGTGCAGCTCGAGGGAATCGCGCGGCGCGCGTTCCGCGAGGGTGCACTCGTGCAGCAGGCGGGCGTGACCGCGGAATCGCTGTGGGCGTACCCGCTCAAGTCGCCGGAGCGCATCGAGGCGGTCGTCGTGGCGGTCGGCGCGGCGGCGGGTCTGCCCGGCTTCCTGGCGCAGGCGGCGCTCGCTCTCTATCGCGAGCGGCAGCGTTCGGGCGGGGAGAGTCACACGCACGCGATGGAGGAACGGGCGGCCGATCTCGAACAGGCACTCGAGGTGCTGGACGCGATCGTCCGGGAAGGCGGCACCGGCACGGTGCTGCGGCGCATCACGTCGGCGGTGGCGGGACTGCCGGGGATCGATCGGGCGACGCTGTGGTCGCTCCGGGCCGAGGACGGACGTTACGTCGAGGCTGTCGCGAACGGAGCCGGCGGGCCCACCGTGCCCCCGGAGGCGCAGCGGGCCGAGGGATTCGACACGTGGGTGCGGCGACTGCCGACCTGGGCGGACTTCCGCTGGACGGCGGGCGTTCCGAATCACCGCACGTCACCGGGGCGCGGCGACGCGCTCGTGATCCCGCTGTCGTCCGCGGACAAGGCGCACCCGCTCGGCTTCTTCCTGGCCCAGCTCGAGTGCGGGCTCGACCGCATGGATGTGGTGGAGGATCTCCGGCGCTGGGCGGCGCTCGGCCGACAGGCGCTGGAAAGCTTCGACAACACCGGACACGGAGTCCGGAACGTCGAGGAGCTGCGCGAGGAGAAGGAGAAGCTCTCCGAGCTGCATCGCCTGAAGTCGCAGTTCATCGCGGCGGTGTCGCACGAGCTGCGCACGCCGCTGACCTCGATCACCGCGTACGCGGAGACGCTGCGCTCGAGTCCGGGCGCGACCGATCCGGAGACCCAGGACCGCTTCCTGCGCGTGATCTACGACGAGTCGCGACGCCTCACGCGCATCGTGGACGACATCCTCGATCTCGCCACGATGGACTCCGGTCGCGTGCGCCTGTCCTGCCGGCGCGTGGAACTCGACGCGCTCGTGCGCGACGTGGTCGACGTGATCTCGCCCCTCGCCGAGGAGCGAACGGTCCGCGCGACGCTCCCCGAGGACGAAGAGCTCGCGGTTCACGGCGATCCCGATCTCCTGAAGCAGCTGCTGATGAACCTGCTCGAGAACGCGATCAAGTTCACCGACCCCGCCGGATCCATCGAGGTCGGAGTCGAGCGCGAGGCTTCCGCGATCCGCGTCTGGGTGCAGGACGACGGTCCGGGCATTCCCGCGGACAAGCTCGACCTCATCTTCGAGCGCTTCTACCAGATCGACGGATCGAACTCGCGGCGCCACGGCGGGTCCGGACTCGGACTCGCGATCGCCCGGAGCATCACGGCCTGGCACGACGGCCGCATCTGGGCGGAGAGCAAGTCCGGCCAGGGTTCACGCTTCGTCGTCTCGTTGCCGAGGCTGCGGGCCACGAGCCGTCAGCGCGCTTCCGAGCCGACCTACGACGGCGCCCCCGTGGACGATCATCGCGTGCCCGAGCTCGTCATCGAGATGATCGGGGAGGTGATGGGCGCCGAGTCGGTGTCGCTGATGCTCCCCGAGGAAGATGGCGCGTCGCTCTTCATCCAGGCGGCGATGGGACTGCCCGACGAGGCGATCCGGGTCGCCCGCGTCGCGATCGGCGAGAGCATCAGCGGAACGGTGGCGCGGACCGGTGTGCCGATCCTCGTTCCCGATCTGGGCCGCGACGAGCGCTTCGCGCCGAATCCGCACCGTGACCAGTACCGCACCAAGTCCTTGATCTCCGTTCCCGTGAAACGTCGCGAGGAGGTTCTCGGAGTGCTGAACGTCACGAACAAGGCGTCCGGCCTCGCGTTCGACGAGAACGATCTCGCGTTGCTGATGATGCTCGCGGAGCGCGTCTCGCTCGTGATCTGCAAGCTCAAGGAGTTCGGCGATTCGCGCGACGACGTTCAGCGGATGGAAGAGGCGCTGCGGGGCGTGATCGACGTGCGACGTCACTACTATCCGTCCGGAGGCTTCTCGCGGCTCGTGATCGACGTCTGCCGCGAGCTCGGGCTCGACGACCAGGCGACCTCGAAAGTCCACTACGCGTCCATTCTGCGGGATGTCGGCATGACGCGCTTGCCGGAGGGCGTGTACAAGAAGCCCACCGCGCTCTCGGCCGGCGATCGCGAGCTCATCCGACGGCACCCGGAAGACGGCGCGCGCATGCTGCGCTCGATCGAGTTCCAGTCCGACGTGTTCGAGATCATCCTCGCGCACCACGAGGAGCCGGACGGCACCGGGTATCCGCGCGGTCTCGCGGACGGGACGATTCCCGTGGGCGCGCGCGTGCTCGGCGTGCTCGACGCATATCACTCGCTCCGCAGCGGACGACCGTATCGGAGCGCGGTGCGACGCCAGGAAGCCATCGAAGAGCTCCGCCGGAACGCGGGCGGACAGTTCGATCCCGAAGTCGTGGAGGCGCTCGTCCGGGTGCTCTCGCGACTCGGGAGCTCGGAGGCGGGCAAGCAGCCCGAGGAGGCAGGAAACCGGTCATGAACAAGGGGAAGATCCTCGTCGTAGACGACGAGAACTACATCCTCCACATCCTGGACTTCAGTCTGGGTGCGGAGGGGTACGAGGTGATCACCGCGGAAGACGGGGAGGAGGCGGTCCGCAAGGCGCGGGAGGAGCGTCCGGATCTCGTCGTGCTCGACGTGATGATGCCGAAGATGGACGGGTTCGAGGCCTGCCGCGCGATCAAGCGCGATCCGGAGATCGCCGGTACGCCGGTCATCCTCCTGTCCGCCAAGGCGCGCGACGTGGACCAGAAGCAGGGCTACGAGGCCGGCGCCGACGACTACATCACGAAGCCGTTCAGCCCGGGTCGTCTCGTGGAGCGCGTCCACGGACTGCTGAAGACGAACGCGTCCTGACGGATCGCGACGCGACCCGCTGCGGCGAGGTTGCGTTCGCGGTCCGGTCGGCGCATCCTCCGGCCATGGCCTTCGACGAGGGACTCGCGCACCGGATTCGCGAGATCATGCAGGACCGCCAGGACGTGTCCGAGCGGCGGATGTTCGGCGGGCTCGCGTTTCTCGTGAACGGCAACATGGCCGTCGGCGTGGTGAAGGACGAGCTGATGGTGCGCGTCGGGCCCGATGACTACGAGTCGGCGCTCGGACAGCCGCACGCGCGCGAGATGGACTTCACCGGACGGGCGTTGCGTGGCTTCGTGTACGTGGACGAAGCCGGCATCTCGGAGGACGAGGACCTCTCCACCTGGGTCGAACGCGCGATCGCGTTCGCCGGGTCACTTCCCCGGAAGTAGGGCTACTCCACCCGTTTTCCGTCGTGTTCGATCCAGCCGCCCGGGTGCTTCCCCTGCGGGTCGTGATGCGTCCAGTGCACCACGCCTCCCCGATCGTTCCACTCGTACTGGCCCCGCAGCGAGATCGGATCCCCCTTCTCCAGATTCTCCACGCGCTCCGCGAGATCGATGTTGTGCGCCACGAGCACCGTGGAACCGCTGCTCAATCGCACGATGAAGCGCTGGTGGCGATCGCCCTCGTTGTCGTCGGGCAGGATCCGATCGATCGTGCCGGACGTCTCCACGAGCACGCCCGATTCCTGGTTCGCGAACGCCTCGGCGATCCGGGCCGCCCCGGAATCCACGCCGGTCGCCGGGGCGTCGGGAGTGCCGGCCGAGGGCTCGGGCGGCGGCGTGGGGGTCTGCCACCACAGGATCGCGGCGGCGACCGCGAGGGCCAGAAAGAGTCGGATCGTCCGGTTCATGACCTGTGTGCTCTCCTCCAGGCGTCGCGGGTGCGGTGCGCGGCGCCCTCGACGCTCTCCGGCGTGAACCCGGGCGCGAACACTTCGCTCCCGACCCCGACCGCCACCGCGCCTGCGTCCACGTAGTCGGCGAACGTGTCGATCGCGGGGCCGCTCGTGGGCACGAGCGGGATGTGCGGCAACGGCCCCCGGATCTTGCGCAGGAAGTCCGGTCCGCCGAGCGGTCCCGACGGGAACACCTTCACGAGCTTCGCGCCGGCGCGATGAGCCGCGAGGATCTCCGTGGCCGATCCGCCGCCCGGGATCGCGAGCATACCCAGTCGGTGCGCTTCGGCGACGACCGCCGGATCCAGCACGGGCGACATCGCGAAGCGGGCGCCGGCCTCCGCCACGGCCCGGACGTCGTCCACCGTGAGCACGGTCCCGGCGCCGACGAGCGCGTCGGCGTCGGCGGCCAGCGTGCGGATGGCCTCCAGGGCGCCGGGCGTGGTCAGCGTGATCTCGAGCAGGGGCAGACCGCCGCGGCGGGCGGCACGACACAGGTCGAGCAGGGGCGCGCCGGCTCCGAGTCGCACGGCGAGGAACACGCCGTCCGCGAGGACGGCCCGATGCGTCGCGTCGACCCGGGAATCGCTCATGACGGGATCCTACGGGAACGGCGAAGCGGCGGCGAGAGCGAAGCGGCGTGCCGACGACGACATCCGCGATACCGACGCCGCCGGGACCGCTCGCGTCCCCGTTCGGTGCTATCCTCCCCCGCCTCCGGGAGGAACCGTGTCCGTACTCACCTCGCCCGCGCCCCGCCTCCGCGAGCCGAACGTCGCCGGTGCCATCGCCGACGTCGCGCTGCCCGTTCCCGTGCGCTCCACGTTCGCGTACCGGATTCCGGAAGCGATGCGGCCGCGCCTGCGCACGGGGTGTCGTGTTCTCGTCCCGTTCGGATCGCGATTGCAGCTCGGCTTCGTGGTCGGGTTCGACCCGCCGGACGCGCCGGCCGAGCTCAAGTCCATCCACACGCAGGTGGATCTCCGACCTCTCGCGGACGACGAGCTCCTGACCCTGACCCGCTGGCTGGCGGATCGCACGCTGTGTTCCTGGGGGGAGGCGCTCAAGGCGTCGTTGCCGGGATTCTCCGCGCCGAAGCGCGAAAAGGTGCTCTCGCTCGGCAAGTCCGCGACCGCGGATCTGTTCGGCGCCATGGCGCAGGCGTCGGTGGCGGATCGCATCGTCGACGTCGTGGGGGAGAGCGGAGAGCTGTCGCTGTCGTCGCTCGCTCGCGCGCTCGGCGTGCGCACCACCGAGCTGAAGGACGAGCTGCAGCGACTCGTTCGCTCCAAGCGGTTGCGACTCGCGGAGCGCGTCTCCGAGCCGGCGCCGGCGGGACCGCCGCGATGGAAGGTCGTGCGGCTCGCCGAGGGCGCCGACGCGGACGAGCTCGAGTCGCTCGCCCGTCGCGCACCGGTGCAGGCGCGTTGCGTGGAGCACCTGCGCGAGGCGGGCGGCGAGATGCCGCTGCGCGATCTCGCGGAGGCGGTGGCGGGGGCGCGGCCGGCGGTGAAGCGCCTCGCGGAACGTGGACTCGCGGCGGTGACGATGGAGGAGTGGGAGGGACGCGGCGGGGAGCACGTCGTACGCGTCGCGCGGCCGACTCCGAATCCGGATCAGGCGGCCGCGATCGAACGGATCACGGCGGCGCTGCGCGGGGGCGCGAACACGTCGTTCCTGCTGCACGGCGTGACCGGCAGCGGCAAGACCGAGGTGTACCTCCGCGCGATGGAGGAGGCGCGCCGGCTCGGCAAGCAGTCCATCATTCTCGTGCCGGAGATCACGCTCACGCCGCAGACGGTCGCCCGCCTGCGCGGGCGATTCGGCGGTCGCGCCGCCGTGCTGCACTCGCGCCTCTCCGACTCGGAGCGACGTCGCACCTGGTGGGCCGCCCGTCAGGGCCGATTCGACGTGGTGCTCGGTCCGCGCTCGGCGATCTTCACGCCGCTCCCCGCGCTCGGGCTCGTGGTGATCGACGAGGAACACGACGGCGCCTACAAGCAGGAAGACGCGCCGCGCTACCACGCGCGGGACGTCGCGCTCGAACGCGCCCGACGCTGCGGCGCGGTGGTGGTGCTCGGCACCGCCACGCCGGACGTGGAAACGTACACGTCGGCGGAAGCGGGAGAGCACGAACTGCTCCGCCTGCCGGCGCGCGTGTCGAGCCTGCCGCTGCCGGGCGTGCGCCTCGTGGACGTACGCTCCGAGCGCGGACTGTTCTCGCCCGAGCTCGTGGCCGCCATCCGGGAGCGCGTGGGTCGCAAGGAGCAGGTGATCCTGTTCCTGAACCGGCGCGGTTTCAGTCCGTTCGTCCAGTGCGTGGGATGCGGAGAACCGATTCGCTGCGGCCAGTGCGCGGTGTCGCTCACGTGGCACAAGCCCGAGAACGCGCTTCGTTGCCACTACTGCGACCACGAGGAGCCGATGCCGGGCGCGTGCCCGAGCTGCGGCGGCAAGCTGTTCCAGCGCGGCGCCGGCACGCAGCGCGTCGAGGAAGAGCTCGCGACCGCGATTCCCGGCGCGCGAATCGCGCGGCTCGACTCCGATTCCGTACGTCGGGTCGGCGCGCACGAGGAGATCCTCGGCCGCTTCCTCGAGGGCGAGATCGACATCCTGCTCGGAACCCAGATGGTCGCGAAGGGACTCGACTTTCCTCGCGTGACGCTGGTCGGCGTGATCAACGCGGACACCGGACTCCACCTGCCGGACTGGCGCGCGACCGAGCGGACGTTCCAGCTGCTCGCGCAGGTGTCGGGCCGCGCGGGCCGCAGCGAGCTGGGCGGCGAGGTGCTCGTTCAGACGCGATGCCCGGAGCATGCGTGCCTGAAGGCCGCCGCCGCGCACGACGACGCCGCGTTCCGGGAGGAGGAGATCCCCCAGCGGCGGGAGCTGCGCTACCCGCCGTTCGCGCGACTCGCGGCGATTCTCGTGCGCGGGCCGAGCCTGCCGCGAGTGGAGCGCGCGGCGGAGGAGATCGCGCGGCGGATCGAGGCCTACGAGAGCGAGGCGCGGGGCTGGCTGCGCGTGCTCGGGCCGGCGGAAGCGGCCATCGCGCGCCTGCGGGGGAAGCACCGGGTGCGCATCCTCGTGAAGGGCGAGCACCGGGACGACGTGCGCCGCGCCGCGGCCCGAGCGATCGAGCCCCCCGGTTTCCCCGGCGTCGAGGTGATCGTCGACGTCGATCCGATGGACATGCTCTAGGCCGATTCCGGCGGTTTCGCCGACCCGTGGTCGCCGGATACACTCGCGACAACCGGGAGGCGGACCATGCGAATCGGAATCTCGCTCGTGGCGGCCGGGCTGGCGATCGCGTCGCCGGCGTTCGCGCAGTCGTTCAACGTGGACTTCGGATCGGCGAACGCGCCGGGATCCGCGTACGGCGCGGTCGGCGCCACCGGCGCGTGGAACCTCGTGGGTGTGCTGCCTCCCGCGCAGCGGCAGTCGCTGATCGACCTGCAAGGCGGACCCTCGAACGCGCGCATCTACATGATCGGCGGGACCGCGCTCCTCGAAGCGGACGATCCGGCCACCACCGGCGACGACGAATCGCTGCTCGACGACATGCTCATCGGGTTCAACGATCCCGTGGACGTGTGCGTGTGGGTCGAAGGACTCACGAACGGCACCTACGGCGTGATCCTGTACGCGATGACGCCGAACGAAGCAGCGCGCACGTGTAGCACGCGCGTGGACGATTCGCCCCAGCCGCCCACGGAGGTCGGCGGCGCGTGGCCCGGGCAGCACGAAGAGCTCGTGACGTACTCGACGTTTCCCGTCGGCGTCACGAACGGGACGATCGGGCTCCACTCGGGGCTCTGGGGCGCGAACTTCCAGTCCGGCCTGAACGGACTCCAGCTGATCGACCTGAGCGGAACGTCGGCGCCGCTCGACGTTCCCGAGGGCGCATCGCTGCGCACGTACCCGAATCCCTCGCGCGCCGCGCAACGTCTCGAGTGGCGCGGCGCGGGCTCGCTCGAAATCGTCGACGTTTCCGGACGCGTGATCTGGAACGCGCCGGGAGTCGCCACGGTCGAGGGGCGCGTCACCCGCTGGGACGGCACCGATCGCGCGGGACGTCGCGTGCCGGCGGGCGTGTACTTCGCGCGTGTGGCGGGCAGCGAGCGGGCGGCGATCAAGCTGGTCCGTCTGGACTGACGGCGCGGGACACGCCGGGCCGGAGCGCCGGTGCGGTATCATCGTCGGATCGCGCGCCCTCTGTCCGAGGACCGCATTCCCGGAGTCCGCATGAGATCCGCCCCGCCTCGGCTCGTCCCGCTCGGGCTCGCCGCCTGCTTGGTCTCGTTCCTGATCGCGCTCGGCCCGGAGTCGGGCGAGGGACCGTCGGCGCCGTCGCCGGCGAGTTCCGGGTCGCGCGAGCTCGAACGCGGCCCCGAGCTCATCCGTGAGTACTTCCGCCGCTGGCACGACCCCGCGCCGGCCGACCTCGACCCGGCGACGCTGAGTCGCCTCCGCGCGGAGATCCGTGCCCTCGGGGAATCGGAGGCGCGCGGCGGCGAGGCGCCCTGGACGTGCTTCGGCCCGTTCGGCCTCGCCACGTCGCCCGGCGGGACCTACAGCGGGCGCATCCTGGATCTCGACGCCGGAGTCGGCGGGCTGCGCGCGGTCGCGGCGGCGAGCGGTGGCGTGTGGACGCGCGACGCAGGGGGGTGGCAGCCCCGCACCGACGCGTTGCCGAGTCAGTGGATCGGCAGCCTCGACGTGCATCCGAGCGATCCGAACGTGATGCTCGCGGGCACCGGCGAGCCGTTCATCCGCGCGGGGGCGGGACTGTTCAAGACGACGGACGGTGGCGCCACCTGGGTGAACCGACCGATGTCCCCGCCGCCCGCCACCTGCTTCCGCGTGCGCTGGGCCGCGAACGGAACCACCGTGCACGGCGCGTTCGATCTCGGCTACTACCGATCCACGAACGGCGGCGACACGTGGACCCGCTTTCTGGATCTCGGGGCGTGGCCCTCGGATCTCGCGTTGCACCCGACGGATCCGTCCGTGCTGTACCTCACGATCTGGGGCCAGGGCGTGTTCCGGTCTGTCAACGGCGGAACGATCTGGAACGAGCTGCCGAGCCCCGACCTGCCGCAGACGGATCTCGGGCGGGGCGCGATCACGATCTGCGCGTCCGATCCCGATCGCATCTACGTCACGTGGGCGAACGCCGCGAGCAGCCTGCGCGGCGTGTACCGCACCACGGACGGCGGCGCGACCTGGACCGACGTTTCGCCACACGAGTTCCTGTGGGGTCAGGGCTGGTACAACAACACGATCGCCGTCTCGCCGACCGATCCCGACCTCGTACTCGCCGGCGGTGGCGAGCTGCTCCGCACGACGGACGGGGGCGCCACGTGGACGGGAGCGAACGATCCCGCACTGCACGCGGACTTCCATGCGTGCGAGTGGTCCGCCGACGGAACGCAGGTCTGGGTCGGACACGACGGCGGCTTCTCCCACTCCACCGACGCGGGACTTACCTGGAGCGCCGCGGAGAACACGCTGCCGATCACGCAGTTCGTGCTCGTGGGCGCGTCGCCGTCGGCGGAGCCGTTCGTGCTCGGCGGCGGCTCGCAGGACAACGGCATCTCGCTCACGACGGACGGCGGCGCGAGCTGGCGCTTCGGCCACGGCGGCGACGGCGGCGGCTTCTCGGTCCACCCCACGGATCCGAACGTGATCTACTCGACGGCCGGCCTCTACGGCGGGATCTGGACTTTCCGTCGGTTGCGCAGTACGGACGGCGGGGCGAACTGGAATCACGTCGACGGCGGCATCGGGGTCGGCAGCCAGTGGTGGATTCGCGTGCGCAACGACCTCGAGGATCCACCGACCTGGTACTCGTACGGCGACGGCTACGTGTACCGGACCACCACCGGATTCTGGTTCGGCATGAACAACACGGCGACGGCGTTCCCGCACTTCGTGTCGGAGCTCACCGCGTCGCGCGCGGGCGGGAACGGCGGCACCGTATACGCCTGTCTCGATTCGGCGATCGACGGAGAGCGACTCCGCGTGTGGAACGGCAGCGCGTTCGAGGAGCGCTCGGCCGGCCTTCCGAGCGGGTTCGCGGTGCGCAAGGTCCCGTCCCACCCGCGCGATCCGGACGTGGCGTTCGCGTTGATGAACGGCATCGGGAATCCGGGCCAGAAGATCTTCCGCACGACAGACCGGGGACAGCAGTGGACGAACGTCACGGGCAACCTGCCGGACGTGCCACTCGCGGATCTCGTCGCGCACCCCACGGACGATCAGCGGCTGTATCTCGGCACCGAGATGGGGATGTTCGCCACCACGGACGGTGGCGGCACCTGGGCCCGCTGGCACGACGGACTTCCGGAAGCCGTCGTCGTCACGGAGCTGACGTACGTGGATCGCCTCGCCGAGACGGGAGAGTTCCACCTGGTGGCGGGCACGTACGGTCGCGGGATCTGGGCGCGTCCCGTCGCCCCCACCGCGACCGCGACGCCGCTCCCGGCCGCCGCCGATCCCTCGCTCCGGCTGGAAGCCGCGGGACCGAATCCGTTCCGCGACGGGACGACGCTGGCGTTCTCGCTGCCCCGCGATTCCGGTGTGACCTTGCGGCTGTTCGACGTCTCGGGACGGAAGGTGCTCGACGTGCTGGAGGAGCGACGCCCCGCCGGCCCGCACCGCGTCCAAATCGACGGTCGTGCGTTGCCGGCCGGCGTCTACTTCGCCCGGCTCGAGACGGAGCTCGGCGTCTCCTCCCTACCGGTCACGCGACTGCGCTGATCGCCGTCCGATCCGCGACCGGGCGTTCCGAGGCACCGCGGGCACGGACTCAATCGCCGTGGGCGGCGTCGATCCGTTGCAGGAACTCGAGCACGCGCTTCTTCAGCAAGGCCGTCGCGCTCGCGTCGTAGGACGGTAGACCGGAGTCCGCGAAGTAGTGCTGATCACCGGGGTAGAGGAACAGCTCCGCTCGCTCCGAGGACTCCACGATCGCGCGCGCGGCCTCGATGTCGCCCTCGCCGACGAAGATCGGATCTGCGTCCATGCCGTGGATCTGGACGGGAACGTCGGCGGGCCAGCCGTCCGAGAACTCCGTAGGCGGAACGCACGAGTAGAAGAACAGCGCCCCGAGCGCTCCGGGGCGCGTCTGCGCGAGCATCTGCGCCGGCAGCACACCGAGCGAGAAGCCCGCGTAGACCATCTCGTCCGGAAGCTCCTTCGCGGCCTGCGCGCCGCGCTCCAGGATCTTCTGGAAGCCCGTGGACTCGGCGTACGCGAGCCCTTCTCCGAAGTCGTCGAACACCCGGCCTTCGTAGAGATCCGGCGCGTGCACGACGTAGCCGGCATCCCGGAGCGCGTCGGCGAACTCGAGGAAGCCGGGCGTCTGCCCCTGGGCGTGATGAAACAGGAGAATCTCGATCATGGGTGCTCCGAGTCGTTCGGGATCGCGGGATGCGGACAGCCTATTCCACCCGCTTCGCCCGGAACAAGGCGAGATGCGCTGTCTTCGCGCCGCCCGCTCCGCGAGCCGCGGCAGCGAGCGCCCCGGCGGTGACTTCTCGTCCCCGGAGGGGTCCGAGGAACCGAAGCGTGAGGTGCCCGGGAGGGCCGGCGGGGGCGACCCATCGGCCTAGTCGGGACCCGGCCGCGGAACGCAGGACATCGCCCGGGGTTGAAAACCTCGAAGACAGCGCCAGACCGCCACCTTGACGCTCCCTCCGACCGGTGGCTAAGGTTCCCCGATTCGGCTCCCGGATTTCCGGAGCGGCACCGGGACGAACCCCCAATCGAGCCTCGAAACCGGCATTCCGCGGATACGGCGGAGACGAAAGTGCCGGCGGAACCCACGAGGAGGAGACCATGCGTCGTCCCATTCTCGGCCTGTCGGCCGCCCTGTTCGCCGTCCTCCTTCTCGCCGGCTCGGCGTCGGCGCAGAGCGCCCTTTCGAACTGCAAGTACTACACGAAGGTCTCGCAGGACTTCGAAGGAGGCTTGAACTACTGCCGGCAGTGCATCGAGGACGAGCCGGACAATCCGGAGGCCCGCTACTACGGCGCGTGGTGCCTCGCGGAGACGGGGAACTACGAGGAGGCCTGGGAGTCGTTCAACTGGCTCATCGAGCGCAAGGACACCCGCAACAAGAAGATGCGCAAGCACGCGCAGTGGGCGGAGGAGCGCGTCCAGCGGTTCTACGCGAGGCACTTCAACCTGGGCGTGAAGGCGCTGAACGAGGACGACCTGCTCACCGCGAACGCGGAGTTCGAGAAGGCGGTGGAGATCTATCCGGCGAAGGCCGGCGGACTCCTGAACTACGGTTTCACGCAGAACAAGCTCGGGGACACCGACGCGGCGATCGAGTCGTTCCGTCGCGCGGTGGAGCTCAGTCCCGACGACCCGACGGCGTACGAGTACCTCTCCGTCGCGCTCTCCAGCAAGGTCTCGAAGCTGCGCGAAGACCCGGCGGATTCCACGCAGGTGCAGGCGCTCGAGACGGAGCTGCAGGACGTCCTCACGCGCGTGCTCGAGGCGAAGCCGGCGAACGATGCCGCCATGCTCCAGCTCGCGGACCTGGAGCTCGCGAAGGGCAATCGCGAGAATGCGTTCCAGTACATCGAGAAGGCGTACGACATCGACCCGACGAACCTGAACAAGCTCTACAACATCGGGGTGTCGTTCTTCGAGGCGTCGAACTACGAAGCCGCGGCGGAGGCGTTCGGGAAGACGGCCGAGCTGCTCGGCGATCCCGACGACTCGCTCTGGGCCGACGCGATGTACAACAAGTCGCTCTGTGAGCAGAAGCTCGAGCGCTGGGACGCCGCGATTTCCACGGCCCAGAGGCTGGTCGCGGAAAGCACGGGGAACCCGGACTACCATCGTCTCCTGGCCGACGCCTACACCGGCAAGGGCGATCGCCCGTCGGCCATGAAGGAGATCCAGATGGCGCTCGACCTCGAGAAGACCGCGTCCGAAGGAGAGGCGCCGTAGTCGCTCGTCGCGTTTTTCGGGAAGCCGACGCCGATCGGAGTCTCCTCGCGGGGACGCCGGTCGGCGTCGTCGGTTACGGGAACCAGGGTCGCGCGCAGGCGCTCTGCCTGCGCGACTCCGGTTGCGACGTCCGCGTGGTGGTCCGTCCCGGTCCCTCGGAAGACGCAGCTCGCGCCGACGGCTTCTCTGCCGCGCATCCGAACGATCTCCGCTCTTGCCGGGCGATCGCGGTGCTCGTGCCGGACGAGGTGGCCGGCGACGTGCTCGCGCGGACCGTGCTCCCCTTCGCGACGCCCGGAGCGTTGCTCGTGTTCGCCCACGGGTTCGCGCTGCGCGGCGACGTGGCTCCGGACCTGCCGGATCGCCTCGACGTCGCGCTCGTGGGCCCGCTCGGTCCCGGGGCGCTGCTGCGCGAGCGCTTCGTGGCGGGGCAGGGGCTCGCCGGACTCGCGGCGGTCGTCTGGGACCACACCGGGAAGTGCCTCGAGACGTCGCTCGCATACGCGGCGGCGATCGGGCTCACGCGGGCCGGCGTACTCGAGACGACGCTCGACGAGGAAGTCGTGAGCGATCTCTTCGCGGAGCAAGCGGTACTGACCGGCGGCGTCGTGGAGTTGATCCGGGCCGCGTTCGAGACGCTCGTCGAGGACGGGATCGCGGAGGAGATCGCCTACTACTCGTGCGTGCAGGAGATGAAGCAGATCCTCGATCTGATCTACGCCGAGGGGATCGCCGGCATGCGCGCCCGCACCTCGGGAACGGCCCAGTACGGAGGACTGACCCGCGGCCCCCGGCTCGTCCCGCCGGAGGTGCGGGATCGTCTGGCCGGAATCCTGGCCGAGATCCGGGACGGGCGCTTCGCCCGCGAGTGGGCGGCCGAGGCGGCGGCCGGCGGCCCCGAGCTCCAGGTGCTGCGGGAGCGGGAGGCGGCGCACCCGATCGAGGCGGCCGGGCGCCGGGTCCGGGAGCGGCTCGGCGGCGCCCCCGAGGGGCCGGACGGTCCCCTGGACCGGGCGGACCCCGTCCGGGAACGTTGACACGCCGCGGGGCCGTGCGTACGATCCGAAGGTCGCTCGTCCGGTACGGGCGACCACGCCGGCTTTCCCCGCGGCTCTCCTGTCGAGTATCCATTCCGTCGAAAGCGCCGTCGAATTCCGGTTTGGGGCCTGCTGGCCCGTCCCCGCGATGTCCCCTGTAGATCCTTCCGAGCACTTCGCGCTCGCCCCCGTCGTCTGAAGAGAGGTCTCGTATGCCGCGAGAGAAAACCGCGACGAAGAGTCGGTCTTCCCGCGCGTCGACCACGGCGAAATCCAAGTCCAGCGGATCCCGCCGCGCCGAGGCGGACGCCGCCGCCGTCGAGGTCGCCGAGGTGGAGGAGAAGGTCGCCCCGCCCGCGAAGATGGGCGCGGAGCCCCGGCTCAACCTCGTGGACATGAAGCACCGGACCATGGCGGACCTCGTGCAGGTCGCGAGCGAGCTGCAGGTCGCCGCCACGTCCGGTCTGCGCAAGCAAGAGTTGATCTTCAAGATCCTCGAGGCGCAGACCGAACGTTCCGGGCTCATCTTCGCGGAGGGCGTGCTGGAGATCCTGCCCGAGGGGTACGGATTCCTCCGCTCGCCGGACTACAGCTACCTGCCGGGGCCGGACGACATCTACGTGTCGCCGTCGCAGATCAAGCGCTTCGACCTCATGACCGGTGACACGATCTCCGGCCAGGTACGGGCGCCGAAGGAAAGCGAACGCTACTTCGCGCTGCTCAAGGTCGAGGCGATCAACTTCGAGAACCCCGAGACGGCCCGCAAGCGCACGCTGTTCGACAACCTCACGCCGCTCTACCCGGAGGAGCGCATCCGGCTCGAGCACGATCCGGAGGACATCTCCACCCGGATCATGGATCTGCTCGCTCCGATCGGGAAAGGTCAGCGCGGACTGATCGTCGCGCCGCCACGGACCGGAAAGACCGTGCTGCTGCAGAAGATCGCGAACGCGATCACGTCGAATCATCCGGAGATCGTCCTGATCATCCTGTTGATCGACGAGCGTCCCGAGGAAGTCACGGACATGCAGCGCAGCGTGGATGCGGAAGTGATCAGCTCCACGTTCGACGAACCGGCCACGCGCCACGTGCAGGTCGCGGACATGGTGAGCGAGAAGGCGAAGCGTCTCGTGGAGTACGGCCGCGACGTGGTGATCCTGCTCGACTCGATCACGCGACTCGCGCGCGCCCACAACACCGTGATCCCGCACTCCGGCAAGATCCTCTCCGGCGGTGTGGACGCGAACGCGCTGCAGCGCCCCAAGCGGTTCTTCGGCGCGGCGCGGAACATCGAGAACGGCGGCAGTCTCACGATCATCGGCACCGCGCTGATCGAGACCGGCTCCCGCATGGACGAGGTGATCTTCGAGGAGTTCAAGGGCACGGGAAACATGGAGCTGGTCCTCGAGCGCAAGCTCGCCGACCGACGCATCTTCCCGGCGATCGACCTGCAGAAGAGCGGTACCCGGAAGGAAGAGCTGCTGCTCGAGCAGACCGCGATCAACCGTACCTGGATTCTGCGCAAGTACCTGAACGAACTGAACGTCGTCGAGGCGATGGAGTTCCTGGTCGAGAGGTTCGGCCAGTACAAGTCCAACAAGAAGTTCCTCGACAGCATGGCGTCGGGCGCGTAATCGCGCACCCGCGGACCGGCGATCGGGTTCGTCGCCGGCCGGATACCCGGAACCCCGGACGCGGGAACGCGCATCCGATTGATCGGCCGGGCGGAGGATCATGCCCCGCCCCAACCCGAGGAGCGAAAGATGAAGGCCGAGATCCATCCCGACTACGAAACCACCACCGTCAAGTGCGTCTGCGGGCACACCTGGGAGACCCGGAGCACTGCGGGCGGCGTCCTGCACGTCGACATCTGCTCGGCCTGCCATCCGTTCTACACCGGCAAGCAGAAGCTGATCGACACCGCCGGCCGTGTGGAGCGGTTCCGCAAGCGCTCCGAGAAGGTGGAGGCCCTCCAGAAGCAGGCGGCGGAGCGCGCGGCCAAGAAGGGCGGCGGCTCGGAAGGCGCCAGCTAGGAGCGATCCCCCTTGGCCAAGGCCCCGCAAGCGCTCGTGGGCGGGCAAGCCGTCATCGAGGGCGTGATGATGCGCGCCCCGGGCGGTGTGGCCTGCGCGGTTCGTCGTCCGGACGGCACGATCGCCGTCCGGTACGACGAGCACGTGCCGTTCACGAAGAAGGTGAAGCCATTCGGCCTGCCGATCCTCCGCGGCGCGGCCACGCTCGTGGAAGCGATGGTGCTCGGCACCTCCACCCTGATGTGGAGCGCCGAGGAGTCCGCGAAGGAGGAGGAGCGCCGCGAAACGAAGCCCTGGGAGAAGATCGGCTTCGGCGCGGTGACCGTGCTGTCATTCGCGTTCGGCCTGTTCCTGTTCTTCTGGGTGCCGCTGTGGCTCACCGATCTGACCGGCGTTCAGGGGCGGGCCACGTACAATCTCGTGGACGGCGTGTTCCGGCTCGCGATCTTCTTCCTGTATCTGTTCCTGATCACGCGCTGGGGTGAGATGCGACGCGTGTTCCAGTACCACGGGGCCGAGCACATGGCGATCTTCAACTACGAGGCCGAGGTTCCCATCTCGGTGGAGAACACGCGGAACCGGCCGCGTCTGCACCCGCGTTGTGGCACGAGCTTCCTGTTTTTCGTGATGCTCGTCTCCATCTTCGTGTTCGCGCTGCTCGGCAAGCCGGAAACGCTCGGCGAGCGCCTGTTGCGGATCGCGTTCGTTCCCGTGATCGGCGGGCTGTCGTACGAGGTGATCCGTTTCTCCGCGAAGATCGAGAACACCTGGCTCGGCAAGGCGCTCGCGGCGCCGGGCAAGGCGCTGCAGCTCCTCACGACCGCGGCGCCGGACGACACGCAGGTCGAGGTTGCGGTGGCGTCGCTGAAGGTGGCGCTCACCGGTGATCCGAACGCGCACGCGCCGGATCCGGAGCTGGCGCGGCAGGCGGCGGCGGCGCTGGGTGGAACGCTCGCGCCGGAGTTCGCGGGGGGGGTGTCGTGAACGAACGCGCACGTCAGGCGTTGGCGCGGTTCCGGGAGCTCGACCAGCTGCTGTCGAGCCCCGAGGTCGCGTCGAACGTCGCGAAGCTGAAAGAGCTGGGGCGCGAACGCGCGTCGCTCGAGGAGCTCGGCGTCGCGGCGACCGAGTACGAGCGTCTCGAGAAGGCGATCGCCGACGCGAAGGAGATGCTCGACGCCGGCGACCCGGAGCTCGCGGAGCTCGCCCAGGCGGAGCTGGATGAGAGCGAGCCGGCGCTCGAGTCTCTCGAGGAGAAGCTCAAGGTCCTGTCCCTGCCGAAGGATCCGGATGATTCGCGCAACGCGATCGTGGAGATCCGGGCCGGCACCGGCGGCGACGAGGCCGCGCTCTTCGCGGCCGAGGTGTACCGCATGTACTCGCGGTACGCGGATCACAAGGGCTGGCGCACCGAGGTGCTCGAGGCGAACGAGACCGAGATCGGCGGCGTGAAGGAGATCGTGTTCTCGCTCCAGGGCGAGGGGGCGTTCGGCCGCATGCGCTGGGAGAGCGGGGTGCACCGTGTCCAGCGCGTTCCGCAGACGGAAGCGGGCGGCCGGATCCACACGTCGGCGGTGTCGGTGGCGGTGCTGCCGGAGGCCGAGGAGGTCGACGTGGAGATCGATCCCGCGGAGCTGCGGATCGACGTCTACCGCTCGCAGGGGCCGGGCGGCCAGAGCGTGAACACCACGGACTCGGCGGTCCGGATCACGCACATCCCGACCGGCCTCGTGGTGACGTGCCAGGACGAGAAATCCCAGCACAAGAACAAGGCGAAGGCGCTGCGGGTCCTTCGGTCGCGTCTTCTCGAAGCGGAGCGCGAGGCGGCCGCCAAGGAGCGTGCGGACGCTCGCCGGGCCCAGATCGGCACCGGCGATCGTTCCGAGAAGATCCGCACCTACAACTTCCCGCAGAATCGAGTGACCGATCACCGCATCGGCTGGTCCGTGCACGACATCGACGGCGTGCTCGGCGGCTCGCTCGATGGATTGTTCGACGCGCTGCAGGAGGCGATCATCGAGCAGCAGCTGGCCGGCGGGAAATCGTGAAGTCCTACGGCGAGCTACGCGACGCCGGCACCGCGATTCTGCGCGACGCGGTCGGCAGCGCCGCCGACGATCCCCGCTGGGAGGCCACCCGACTGCTCGAGGTGGTCACCGGTCTCAGCCGCGGCGAGCTGGTCCGCCGCCGCGATCAGGTTGTGGAGCTCGAAGCGATCGCCGACTATCTGCGCCTGCTCGAGGAACGGCGACGCGGAGTGCCGCTCCAGCTGCTGGCCGGCCACGTGGACTTTCACGAGATCACCGTGCGTGTGGAGCCGGGCGTGTTCATCCCGCGTCCGGAGACCGAGCTCCTCGTGGAGCTCGCCCGCGCCGACGTCGCCTCTCGCCTCGCGGTCGAGGCGGATCGCGAGATCCGCATCCTCGATCTCTGTACGGGAACGGGCGCCATTGCGCTCGCGCTCGCCGCGGCGTTCCGCGCCGAGCCCCGCGTGCGCGTGGCGGCCGGCGAATGGAGCCCGCAGGCGGTCCGCATCGCGCGCCGCAACGCCGAGGACCTCGGGCTCGCGGTCGACGTCCGACGCAGCGATCTCTTCTCGGCCTTCGCGGACCTGGAAGGCGCGATCGACGTGCTCGTGTCGAATCCACCGTACATCGCGCCGGGCGAAGCGCTCCCGGTCGAGGTCCAGCACGATCCGCCCGCCGCCCTGTACGACCCGGACGGGGGCACGGGCTTCCACCGGCGCATTGCGCGCCGCGGACGCGACTTCCTGCGTCCGGGCGGAATGATCGTGCTCGAGATCGGCGAGACGCAGGACGAGGAAGCGGCTAGGATCCTGAACGAGGAGCAGTACCGGGAAGTGGGGAGGGAGCGCGACCTGACGGGCCGGCCACGGTTCGTGCGAGGCATCGCGCGTGAGGGGGGTGTGGTCCCATCGATGCGATCGTCCTGAGAGGCAACGGACCGCTGAAGGGCACGGTTCCGATCGGCGGCTCCAAGAACGCGGCCCTGCCGATTCTCACCGCCGCCATCCTGTTCGATTCCGAGCTCCGGATCGACAACGTCCCCCGTCTTCGCGACATCGGGACCCTGCTGCGCCTGCTCGAAACGCTCGGAGTCACGGGGACGCAGGACGGCCACGTCGTGCGGCTGAACGGCGCCGGACTCCATTCGTGCGAGGCCCCCTGGGATCTCGTCCGCCGCATGCGCGCCTCCATCTACGTGCTCGGACCGCTGCTCGCCCGTCTCGGCGAGGCGAAGGTCTCACTTCCGGGAGGCTGCGCCTGGGGTCCGCGTCCCGTGGACCTCCACGTTTCGGCGATGGAAGCGCTCGGCGCCGAGGTCCAGGTGGAGCACGGGTACCTGCTCGCGAGAGCCCCGAAGACCGGCCTGCGCGGCGGCCGCATCACGTTCGCGATCTCGAGCGTGGGCGCCACGTGCAACGCGTTGCTCGCGGCCGCCACCGCGCGTGGCGAGACCATGCTCGAGAATGCCGCGGCGGAACCGGAGGTCGTGTCGCTCGTCGAGTTCCTGAACGCCTGCGGGGCACGCATCGAGGGTCAGGGCGGCAAGACGATGCACGTCCACGGGGTGGAACGCTTGACCCCGGCCCCCTTCGCCGTGATCCCCGATCGCATCGAGGCCGGCACGTTCCTCGCGGCGGCCGGGATCACCGGCGGCGAGCTCGAGCTCACGGGGTGCGCGCCCGAGCATCTCGATTCGGTGATCCACACGATCCGCGACATGGGCAGTCGCGTGGACGTCGAGGGCGACCGCATCCGGGTGCGCGGCGAGATTCCGCCGCGAGGCGTGCACGTCGTGACCGAGCCGTATCCCGGCTTTCCCACGGACATGCAGGCGCAGATCATGGCCCTCGCCACGGTGGGCATCGGGCCCAGCGTCATCACGGACACCGTGTACCACGATCGTTTCACGCACGTGCCGGAGCTCGTGCGCCTCGGCGCCGACATCCGGCTGGACGGGAACACGGCGGTGGTACGCCCGTGCGGCGGCCTCTCCGGCGCGAACGTGATGGCCACGGACCTTCGGGCGTCCGCCGCGCTGATCCTCGCCGGCCTCGTGGCCGACGGCGAGACCAAGGTCAGCCGCGTCTACCACATCGATCGGGGCTACGAACGCATCGAGGAGAAGCTGCGCGCCGTGGGGGCGGACATCGAGCGGGTGCAGGAGGAGGGGCCGTAGGCGCCCTCCCTACGGAACGCGAGCAGGGCCCGACAGGAAAAGGGGCGCCGCGCGGAGTGCGCGGCGCCCCTTCGTGTCTTCGTGGAAGTGAACGCTACTTGAGCAGCAACGTCCGCGTCGTCTGCACGCCCTCGGCCGTCTCGAGCCGCACGAAGTAGACGCCGGCCGCGGCCGCCGTACCGGCCGCGTCGCGACCGTTCCACTGCAGGACGTGCGCGCCGACGTCGCGACGACCGTCGAGCAGCGTGGTGACGAGACGTCCCGCCGCATCGTACACGGCGACCTTCACGTCGCCGTCCTGATGCATCGAGAAGCTGACCGACGTCCGTCCCACGAACGGGTTCGGCTGCACGCGGAGCTGCAGATCGTCGACGGCGACCACGTCCACGCCCGTGCCGCCGCCCATGATCTCGAACGCCGTGTCGTTCATGTTGAAGAAGATGTTGTTCGAGGCCTCGATCTGGACGCGGGCCTCCAGGGTCGAGACGTTCGGCACCACGATCATCTCGCTGCCGTCGTTCGGGGTGCCGGCGAGAAGCACCGTGGTGAAGTTCTGGCCGTCGTCCTCGGACAGGAGGATGTCCACCGTGGGGCAGTTGATCGGAGCCAGGTCGGTTCCGGCCACGTCCCAGGTAATGAGCTTCATCTGTCCGGCGGACCAAGGCGTCGCGTCGACCGAGGTGACCTCGAACGGCCCGGCGAGGCCGGAAACCGCCACCGACGTCTGGTCGAAGCCCACGCCGCCCACGTTGTCCCGCACGGTCAGGCGGAAGGTCAGGTTGCGCGTGTACGTCGGCAGGAGCTCGCCGATGATGCCCACGCCGTCGCGGATGTCCACGTTGCGCGGGAAGGTCCGGAACGACCGATCCTTCGACGAGAAGTTGCGGAAGATCGGCGCGTTGCCGGACGGGCTGTTCGGCGAACCGGCGGGACCGACGTCCATCTCCTCCCAGTTGTAGGAGAGGGAGTCGCCCTCCGCGTCGACGGCCAGACCGTCCAGGATGAACGGCGTGGACACCGGAATCGTGAAGCCGACGTTGCCCGCGGTCACCACCGGCGGCGTGTTGCTCGTCGCCGTGATGACCGGGCAGTTGTTGCCGAAGCTCGACTGCGTGTAGGCCACGATCTGGTTCAGGCTGCCGCCGTGGAACTCGTCGATGCTGTGGCTCGCGATGTCGTCGGCGCCGCAGATTCCCGCGTAGCCCATGATCGTGACGCCGGAGCCGGGCTCGTAGGCGGTGGAACCGGTGCGGTTGCCGCCCCCGCAGCTGCCGGTCACGCTGTTGAACGTGTGCGTCGCGCCGAACTGATGACCCATCTCGTGCGCCACGTAATCGATGTCGAACGTGTCGCCCTGCGGGTTATTGAGCCCGGTCACGCCGCGGGCCTTCGAACCGTTGCGGCACGGCACCCCGAGCTGCGCGATGCCGCCGCCGCCGGTGCTGAACACGTGGCCGATGTCGTAGTTCGCGGCCCCGATCACGGAATCCAGCGTGGACTGATTCTGTGACAGCATCGCGCTGCCGTTGTTGTTCGTGTACGGATCGGTGGCGCCGTTCGTGTACACGATCTGGTCGTTGTTCGCGATCAGCTCCATGCGGACCGACACGTCGCGCTCGTACACGCCGGTCACACGATTCACGGAGATGTTCATCGCCGCCAGGGCGCCGGGGACGGTGCCGCCGAACCGGGCGGCGTACTCGCCCGTGCACGCGAGGGCGAGACGGTAGGTGCGGAGCTCCTGGCCCGTTCCGCGCGGCGTGGGATTCGCGGCGCGCTCTTCCACGAGGCGGTTGATCTCGGTCTCCATCGCCTCGTCCGTCACGAAATGGCATTCGAACGGCTCACCGTCCACGTCGGCCATGGCGGCGCTGCGCTTGTAGTGGCTCGCGTAGAACGAGACGTCGTCGTTCACCGGATCGATGAACACGCTCGGGCCGGCGCGGAGCACCATGGCGTGGAAGCCGAGCGGGGTGGCGTCCAGGCGCACGGTCGCCGTCCGGTCGTCGATGCCGCGACCGGTATAGGTCTTGATCTCCGGATAGCGGGCCGCGAGTTCGGGATGCATCACCGAGGTCTCCCAGATCTCGAAGTCCTGGGAGCTGCCGCCCGGGAGCGGGAGCGCGACCACGAGTCCCGCGAGGGGATTCGCGAGATTCTCGTACGGAGCGTCGGCGAGGATCTGCCGCATGTCCTCGAGAGAGAGCGAGAAGAAGCGGGTCGACTCGGGATACCGGTCCGACACGGATCCCGTGGCGGCGATCTCCCGGAACGTCGGCGCGGCGCCGGCCAGCGTGGGGACGAGGAGGAGGACGGCGAGCGAGGTGCTCGCCGGGCGAAGCCGCCGGGCGAGAATCTGCAACAATTCCATGTTCGGGGAGCTCCCGGATGCGGGGGTTCGAAATCGGGGTGGCGACGGGATTCCGGGATTATACCGGATCGAGGCGAACGGCGGATTGCGGGCGACCGGATCCGCGCGATTTCGTTCGAGGACGACCAAGTCTGCCACAATGGCACGAAGTGTGTCGCGCATGGCGGTAGATTGCGCCAGATTGACAGGCCTCGCGAGGCCCCCGTCGCTGCGCGGCCTTCGTCGAATCCCGCAAGTGATTGAATCGGCGTGAGTTCGAGATGCCGGCTCGACGCTGGCACGCACCCTGCTTTGAGAACCGGCATCACCGCGGGTCGGCCCCCCCGACCCGGGCTATCTCGAAGGAGGGATGAGACATGTTGGTTCGTCGTGATGCCGGCCTCGTGCCGCGGAGCAGCAGCCTGGACATCGATCGTCTGTTCCGGGACGTCTTCGAGGACTTCCCGACGTGGGCGCCGGCGGCCTGGTCCGGCACGTCGAAGTATCCGGCCGTGAACGCGTGGGAAGACGATCATGCCTACCACGTCGAGGCGGAGCTGGCGGGCTTCCAGGAGAAGGACATCGAGATCACCGTGCTCGGCAACGAGCTGCGGATCTCGGGGCGGCGCGAGGAGCAGGCGGAGGAGAACGCGAAGGTCTATCACCGCGAGCGGTACGTCGGCGAGTTCTCGCGCGTGCTGCGCTTCCCGGTGGATCTGGACGACTCGAAGGTCGAAGCGAAGCTCGACCACGGCGTGCTCCGCGTGAGGCTGCCGAAGGCAGCGGCCGCGCTCCCGCGCAAGATCGAAGTCCAGGGCTGACAAGCTTGCCGCGGCGCCGGGTGCATCCGGCCCCGGCGCCGCGCACTCGAAAAACCAGAGAAGGAGAGAGACGGTGACGAGCTGTGTGACCTGCGCGCCCGAGCGCACCGAGAACCTGGAGAACACCGAAGCGACGTATCGGCCCGCGGCCGACGTGATCGAGCTCGAGGGCGCCTACCGCATCGAGGTGGAACTGCCCGGAGTGAAGAAGGAAAACGTCGACCTCGACCTCAAGGAAGACGCACTCACGGTCCGCGCGACGGTGGAGCCGCGTCCGATGGAAGGGACGGTCCGCCTCCGGGGCTACGGGATCGGGAACTTCGAGCGCACGTTCCGACTCGGCAAGAAGGTGAACCGCGAAGGCATCCGGGCCGAGCTCGCGCACGGGTTGCTCACGCTCCATCTGCCCAAGACGGTGGCGGCCCAGCCGCGCAAGATCGAGATCGTCTGATCGGAGCCGGGAGGGGCGGCGGCCGGAGCCGGATTCGGCTTCGGGCGTCGCCGCCCCGAGCGCCCTCGCCGGGGACGATCAGGAACCGTCCCCGATTCCCGGGGTTCCCGGTTAGACTGCGAAACCCGCGAGCCGAAACGCGGCCCGCGACCCCGCCCGCGAAATCCGCGCGGCCGAAGGCCAGGAGGCTTCGATGTTCTTCGATCCGCTGTACTTGATCCTCGTAGGTCCCACGATGTTGCTTGCGGTGTGGGCGCAGATGCGGGTCAAGAGCGCGTTCGGCAAGTGGAGCCAGGTCGCCGGATCGTCGCGCATGAGCGGGGCGGAGGCCGCGCAGCGCATGCTGTCGGCGGCGGGCGTCACGGACGTCAAGATCGAGCCCGTACAGGGTTTCCTCAGCGACCACTACGACCCGCGCGCGAAGCGACTTCGCCTCTCGCCCGGCGTGTACCAGAGCAACTCGGTCGCGGCGATGGGGATCGCCTGTCACGAGGCCGGGCACGCGCTGCAGCACGCGAACGGTTACGCGCCGCTCGCCCTGCGCAACGCGATCGTTCCCGTGGCGCAGATCGGCTCCTGGCTCGCGTGGCCGATGATCTTCGGCGGGATGCTGCTGCAGATGCAGAATCTCGCGCTGCTCGGCGTGATCGCGTTCTCGGCGATGGTCGTGTTCCAGCTGATCACGTTGCCGGTGGAGTTCGACGCGTCGAACCGCGCGAAGGCGCAGCTCAAGACGCTCGGGATCCTCCACTCGAACGAGGAGTCGAAGGGCGTGAGCGCGGTGCTCGACGCGGCCGCGATGACCTACGTCGCCGCGACGGTGACGGCGCTCGTCCAGCTCCTCTACTTCGCGCTGCGACTGGGACTTCTCGGCCGCCGCGACTAGAGCGGACCGGACTTCCGAACACGTACGAACCCGGGTGCGGCGCAAGGCGCCGTAGACGGACAGGCACGCCCCCTTCCGGGACGGAAGCGGGAGAAGGAGGCAGGAGATGACCACGGAGAAGTTCACTCGCAAGACGCGCGAAGCACTCGAGGCCGCCCAGGCGGAGGCGCTGCGGCGCAGCCACCAGGAAGTGGACGCCGAACACCTGTTGCTCGCGACCCTCGACCAGGACGACGGGCTCGCGCCGCGCCTGCTGGAGCGCGCCGGCGGTGACGTCGCGACCTTGCGCGCCCGCGTGGAACAGGAGCTCGCGTCGCGCCCGCGCGTGACCGGCGGTTCCGTGGAGTCCGGGAAGTTCTTCGTGACCCAGCGGCTGAACCGACTGCTCGTGCAGGCGCAAGACGAAGCGAATCGCCTGAAGGACGAGTACGTCTCCGTGGAGCATCTGCTGCTGGCGCTTCTCGACGAGGGGAAGGGCACGCCCTCCGGCAAGGCGTTTGCCGCGGCCGGCGTGGATCGCGGTTCCCTGCTGAAGGCCCTGCAGGCGATCCGCGGGAATCAGCGCGTGACGACGGATGCACCCGAGGGGCAGTACGAGGCGCTCGCGAAGTACGGCAGCGATCTCGTGGATCTCGCGCGCGCCGGCAAGCTCGATCCCGTCATCGGGCGCGACGCCGAGATCCGCTCGGTCATCCGCATTCTCTCGCGCAAGACCAAGAACAACCCCGTCCTCATCGGCGAGCCCGGTGTGGGCAAGACCGCGATCGTGGAGGGGCTGGCTCAGCGCATCGTGCGCGGGGACGTTCCCGAGGGTCTCAAGGACCGCACGATCTTCGCGCTCGACATGACGGCGCTGATGGCCGGCGCGAAGTACCGCGGCGAGTTCGAGGAGCGGCTGAAGGCCGTGCTGAACGAGATCAAGTCGTCGGACGGCCGCATCCTGCTGTTCATCGACGAGATCCACACGATCGTGGGGGCGGGCAAGACCGAGGGCAGCTCCGACGCCGGCAACATGCTGAAGCCGATGCTCGCGCGCGGCGAGCTGCACTGCATCGGCGCCACCACGCTGGACGAGCACCGCAAGTATCTGGAAAAGGACGCCGCGCTGGAACGTCGCTTCCAGCCGGTGATGGTGGACGCGCCGACCGTGGAGGACACGATCTCGATCCTGCGCGGGCTGCGCGAACGATTCGAGGTTCATCACGGCGTACGCATCCAGGACGCGGCGCTCGTGTCGGCCGCGGTCCTCTCGGATCGGTACATCTCGGATCGCTTCCTGCCGGACAAGGCGATCGACCTCGTGGACGAGGCGAGCGCCTCGATCCGCACCGAGATCGACTCGATGCCGCAGGAGCTGGACGAGATCACGCGCAAGGTGATGCGCCTGCAGATCGAGGAGACGGCGCTCAAGAAGGAGAAGGACTCCGCGAGCCGGGAGCGCCTGGCCGCGTTGCGGGCGGAGCTCGCGGATCTCGAGGAACAGCGCGACGCGATGAAGGTCCGCTGGGAAGACGAGAAGAAGGTGATCTCCGGCGTGCGCGCCATGCGGGAGCAGATCGAGACGTTGCGGCGTGACATGGAGGCGGCGGAGCGTCGCCAGGATCTGAACCGCGCGGCCGAGCTGCGGCACGGGAAGCTCCCGGAGCTCACGGCGAAGCTGAAGGCCGAGGAAGCGAAGCTGGAGGCGCAGCAGAAGAGCGGCGGCGGCCTGCTGCGGGAAGAGGTCACGGAGGAGGAGATCGCGGAGGTCGTGGCGCGCTGGACCGGGATTCCGGTCACGCGGCTCGTGGAGTCCGAGCGCGAGAAGCTCCTGCGGCTCGATTCGGTGCTGCACGAACGGGTGATCGGACAGGACGAGGCGGTGACGGCCGTGGCCGACGCCGTGATGCGGTCGCGCGCGGGGCTCAAGGATCCGCGTCGGCCGATCGGGTCCTTCCTGTTCCTCGGCCCGACCGGTGTCGGCAAGACCGAGCTGGCCAAGACGCTCGCGGCGTCGCTGTTCGACAGCGAGGACAATCTCGTGCGCATCGACATGAGCGAGTACATGGAGAAGCACGCGGTATCGCGGCTGATCGGCGCGCCTCCGGGATACGTCGGCTACGACGAGGGTGGCCAGCTCACCGAGGCCGTGCGACGCAAGCCCTACTCGGTGCTCCTGTTCGACGAGATCGAGAAGGCGCATCCCGACGTGTTCCACGTGCTGCTCCAGGTGCTGGACGACGGCCGCCTCACGGACTCGCAGGGACACACCGTGGACTTCAAGAACACGGTGGTGATCCTCACGAGCAACGTCGGCTCGACGTTCCTGCTCGACGGCATCAATGCAGACGGCGAGATCCAGGAGAGCGCCCGCCAGCGCGTGATGGCGGAGCTGAAGGCGGGCTTCCGTCCCGAGTTCCTGAACCGCATCGACGACATCGTGCTGTTCAAGCCCCTCACCTCGGCGGAGATCGAGAAGATCGTGGACCTGCTGCTCGGCGGCCTGCGCGCGCGGCTCGCGGACCGCGGTCTCACGCTGGAACTCACGGAGTCGGCTCGCGCTCACCTCGCCCGCGAGGGCTACGACCCGGTGTACGGCGCCCGTCCGCTCAAGCGCGTGATCTCGCGCGAGGTCGAGACGGCGCTCGCGCGCAAGATCCTGGCCGGCGACGTTCCCGCGAAGGCGGAGATCACGCTGGACGTGGACGGCGGCGAGCTCGTGTTCGCGGTGACCGAGGTGGTGGAGGCCGAGCCGGTGGAAACTGCGGCGTGACCGGGCCCGGACGGAGTATTCTCCTCCCATGCGATCACTCGCGACGTTTCTTCTCGGAGGTTTGCTCCTCGTGAGCGCGGCCCGGGCCCAGTGGGACGGTGCGGCCTGGGCGGACTACGACGCGTTCCTCGGGTCGTGGACGCCGGCCGTCGTCGCGAATCTGCGGGCCGTCGCCCAGGTCGGGGTCACGCAGGGGCGGGAGCCGGGCCGCCTGGGGCAGATCGGGGATTCGATCACGGAGTCGTCGGCGTACTTTCGGAACGTCGCGCTGAACGGTCCGTCGTCGAACGAGACGGGACACGACTACGCACCGATCCGCTCCTGGCTCGCGTACCACAGCGAGCAACCGGCCGATGCGAACTCGTTCTACCGCGAGCACGGCAAGGGCAACGTCTGGGGCAACAAGAGCGGCTGGCGCCTGCCCGACGCGGTGAACTTCGGGCATCCCGACGCGGGCGTGCTCACGGGCGACGGCTCCACACCCGGGAACTACTCCTGGGTCCTGATCATGTTCGGGACGAACGACATCGACGGCGGCTGGAACGCGGCGACGTTCGAGACCGCGTTGCGCGCGTTCGTGCAGGGTTACGTCGCGCTCGGCGTCGTCCCCGTGCTGAGCACGATCCCGCCCGAGCAGGCGCATGTCTCGGACGGCCGCGTGGAGGCCGCGAACGCGATCATCCAGTCGGTCACCGCGGAGCTCGAGGTCGTGTGCGTGGACTTCTACGGATTGATCCTCCACTACCAGCCCACGAGCTGGTTCGGCACGCTCATCAGCGGCGACGGAACGCATCCGAGCTCGTCCGGCGGCGGAGCCGACTTCTCGCAGACCGCGCTCACGGAGACCGACGGCTACGCGGCGCGCAGCAAGCTGACCCTGGACGTGGCCGAGCGGGTTGCCGTCGAGATCTTCGAGGACGTCCTCGTCGGCGCGGGTGCGGTCGAATCCGATTCCTGGTCCCGGACGAAGGCGCGCTACCGCGGCGGGCACGAGTAACCCGAACCCCCGGGAGTCGGCTCCGTCCCGATCCTGGCCCGTTCCACCCCCTCGTCTTGCCCCGGTCCCGCCGCCGTGCGAACCTAGGAGCCTTCCCCGGGACGAGGACCACGAATGACCAAGCTCAAGGAAAAGAGCGCCTACCGGCCGACCGCGGTCGAGAAGGCGACGGCGTGGCTCGTGACCGCCGCGGCCGGGATCGCCGTGCTCGTGTGGGCGATCCGGGCGTGGGGCGCGAGGTAGCCGGTTGCGCTCCGTCATCCTCGGCACCGCCGGCCACATCGACCACGGCAAGACCACGCTCGTCCGCGCGCTGACCGGCATCGAGACGGACCGGCTCGAGGAGGAGCGTCGGCGCGGCATCTCGATCGAGCTCGGGTTCGCACACCTCGAGATCGGCGACACGCGCTTCGGCATCGTCGACGTTCCGGGCCACGAGCGGTTCGTGAAGAACATGCTCGCGGGCGCGGGCGGCATCGATCTCGTGGTGCTCGTTGTCGCGGCGGACGAGGGAGCGATGCCGCAGACGCGCGAGCACCTCGACATCATCGACTTCCTCGGCGTGGAGCACGGTGTGGTCGCGCTGACGAAGGCGGACCTCGTGGATGAGGAGACGCGTGAGATCGCCGGGCTCGACGTGGAGGAGGCGCTGGCCGGCACCGTCCTCGCGAACGCTCCGATCCTTCCGGTGAGCGGCACGACCGGAGAGGGGATTCCCGAACTCCGCGAGAAGCTCGTGGAGCTCGCGGCCCGCCTCCCGTCGCGCTCTGACGAGGGGCCGTACCGCCTCCCCGTGGATCGTGCGTTCGTCATGGAGGGTTTCGGCACGGTGGTCACCGGCACCGGATTCAGCGGCCGCGTGAAAGTCGGCGATCGTCTCGACGTCCTTCCCGCCGGCAAGTCGATCCGCGTGCGACGTCTTCAGGTGCACGGCAAGGAAGTCGAGGTCGCGCGCGCGGGGGAGCGCACCGCACTCGCGCTGCACGGAGTGACCAAGGACGAGATCCCGCGCGGCCAGCAGCTCGTGACCCCGGAATCGCTGTTCGCCACGTCGATGATCGACGTGCGCGTTCGTTGCTCGCCGCGCTGGGTACGACCGATCCGCAATCGCGAGCGTGTGCGCTTCCACCTCGGCTCGTCCGAGGATCTCGCCCGCATCATCCTCCTGGACCGCGACGAGCTCGGGCCGGGCGAGGACTGTCTCGCCCAGCTCCGATTCGAGACGCCGATCGTGCCGGCGCTCGGCGATCGATTCGTTCTGCGCTCGTATTCGCCGCTGCACACGATGGCGGGCGGCACGATCGTGGATCCGCGTCCCACGAAGCATCGCCGCTTCCGCGACGACGAGCTCGAGTCGATCGAGCGCCGTGAGGGCGGCGGGTCGCTCGGTCTCCTGCTGGAGACCGTGGTCGAGTCGGGGCTCGCCGGAGTGAAGACGAAGGATCTCGTGGAGGCGACGTCGCTCGCCCGCGCCGACGTGGACGCGGCCGTCGCCGCGGAGACCGAGCGCGGCACGCTGCGCACGGCCGGCAACGGTCGCATCTTCTCCGCCGACGTCTGGCGCATCGCGCGACGCACGATCCTCGAGGAGTGCGGGCGCTACCGGGATCGCTGGCCGCTGCGCTGGGGTCCCACGCGCGAAGAGCTGCGCGGTCTGCTCGGCCAGGGCGCGACGATCGCGGTGATCGGCGAGCTCGTGGCCCAGCTCGCCGCCGAAGGCGAAGTCCGGCTCGCCGGCGAGAAGGTCCGCGCGGGTGACGGCGAGATCGTGTTCGAAGGACCGGCCGCAGTGGAGCGCGATCGCATCTCGGCCGCGTTCCGCCAGGGAGGCATGACGCCGCCCGGCCTGTCCGAGGTCGTGTCCGCCGGTGCGAACGGCGTGACGAACGAGGTCGTGAGTGCGCTCGTGGACTCGGGCGAGCTCGCGAAGATCACCGAGGAGATCCTGTTCCACCGCGAGTCGTTCGAGCGCGCGGTGAACGCGTTGCGGATCATCTTCGCGCGCGACGGGAACATCACCGTCGGTGCGTTCCGCGACGAGCTCGGCATCTCCCGCAAGTACGCCGTTCCCCTGCTCGAGCACTTCGACGCGCTCCGTCTCACGCGGCGCGACGGCGACGTGCGCATCCTCCGTCAACCCTCCCAAGAGGAGACGACCGAATGAACCGAATCGCGAGGATCGTCGCGTGTCTCGCGCCGGTACTGCTCCTCGGAGCGGTGGCCTGGGCCGGCGATACCGATCCGATCTATCGGGTCCCCGATCAGACGCTCGTGGACATCGTCGACGCACCACCCACGCCGTGGGCCTCCCTGTCGCCGGATCGCGAGACCATGTTGCTGGTGGAGCAGCCGAGCCTGCCCTCGATCGCGGAGCTGTCCGAGCAGGAGCTGCGGCTCGCGGGGTATCGCATCAACCCGCGTCTCTTCGGGCCGAGCCGCTCGCGGCCGGACTCCGGGCTCGAGCTGCTCGACGTCGCGAGCGGAAAGAAGCGCGATGTGAAGGGGCTCCCCGAGAACGTGCGGCTCGACGATCCGACGTGGTCGCCCGACGGCACCCGCGTCGCGTTCACGGTCACGGCCGAGGAAGGCCACGAGCTCTGGGTCCTGGACGTGAAGAAGGCGAAGGCCTCCCGTCTCACGGGGCCCGTGCTGAACCTGTGCGCGGGAGCGTCGCCGGAGTGGTCGGCCGACGGCAAGAGCATCTACTGCACGGTGAAGCCGGAGAATCTCGGGGCGGCGCCCGTGGAGAACCGCGTTCCGAGCGGTCCTGTGATCCAGGAGAACCTCGGGGAAAAGGCGCCGAACCGGACCTACCAGGACCTCCTGACGAACGCCTTCACGGAGATGCAGTTCGACTACTACTTCACGTCCCAGCTCGCTCGGGTGGACCTCTCGGGCAAGCTGAGCCGCCTCTCCGAGCCGCTGGTGATCGACTCGTTCGACCCGTCTCCGGACGGGAATTACGTATTGGTCCAGTCCATCCACCGGCCCTATTCCTATCTGGTACCGGCCGAACGGTTCCCCCGGACGGTCGAGGTCCTGGACACGAAGGGCGCGCGCGTGGCGCTGGTGGCGGATCTGCCGCTCCACGAGAACGTGCCGATCGCGTTCGGAAGCGTTCCCACCGGGCCCCGGGATCACGCCTGGCGGAACGACGCACCGGCCACGCTGGTCTGGGTCGAGGCTCTCGACGGGGGCGACGCGGCCGCCGAGGCGCAGAAGCGAGATCGCCTCTTCGTGCAGGAGGCGCCCTTCACGGGAGAACCCAGGACGTGGCTGGATCTGGATCTTCGGTACGGTGGCACGCAGTGGGGCACGGGCGACGTGGCGCTCGTCTCCACCTGGTGGTGGGCCACGCGGCGCACGCAGACATTCATCGCGTCGCCCGACCGTCCGCAGAATCCGCCCGTGCTGCTGTGGGACCGCTCATGGCAGGACCGCTACTCGGATCCCGGCGACCCGGTGACGGATCGCAATGCCGCGGGACGTCGGGTGTTGCGTCTCGATGGCAACGTGATCTCGCTCATGGGTACGGGCGCTTCGGACGAGGGCGATCGGCCGTTCTACGACACGCTCGACCTCGTGACGAAGGAAACGAAACGTCACTTCCGCTCCGAGGCGCCGTACTACGAGCGCCCGGTGGTCCCGATCGGAAACGGTCAGGTCATCACGCGGCGGGAGTCCGTGGACGAGGTGCCGAACTACTTCGTGCGCGACCTGCGCACCGGGGATCTGCGTCAGCTCACGCACTTCCCCCATCCTTCGCCCCAGCTCGCCGGACTCACGAAGGAGCTCGTGAAGTACACGCGCGCGGACGGCGTGCCGCTGACGGGCACGCTGTACCTGCCGCCCGGCTACGATCGCGAGAAGGACGGCGCGCTCCCCTGCGTGATGTGGGCGTATCCCACGGAGTACAAGAGCGCGGACGACGCGGGACAGGTGCGCGACTCCCCGTATCGCTTCGATCGCGTCGGGTGGTGGTCGCCGCTGCTCTTCCTCACGCAGGGCTACTGCGTGCTGGACGATCCCTCGATGCCGATCATCGGGGAGGGGGACGAGGAGCCGAACGACACGTTCCGCGAGCAGCTGGTGTCGTCGGCGCAGGCGGCGGTGGACTACGTGGTGGATCGCGGCGTGGCGCAGCGCGACGCGATCGCGATCGGCGGTCACAGCTACGGCGCGTTCATGACGGCGAACCTGCTCGCGCACTCGGACCTGTTCGCGGCGGGCATCGCGCGGAGCGGAGCGTACAACCGCACGCTGACGCCCTTCGGGTTCCAGTCCGAGGAGCGCTCGCTGTGGGAGGCGCCGGAGATCTACTTCTCGATGTCGCCGTTCATGCACGCGGAGAAGGTGAACGAACCGCTGCTCCTGATCCACGGCGACTCGGACAACAACTCCGGGACGTTTCCGATGCAGAGCGAGCGGTACTTCGACGCGCTCAAGGGCCAGGGCGCGGTCGCCCGGCTCGTGATGCTGCCGAAGGAGAGCCACGGCTACCGCGCGCGGGAGTCGATCCTGCACATGCTGTGGGAGCAGGAGGAGTGGCTCGACCGCTACGTGAAGCGGGACGTCCGGAGCGAGGAGCCGGCGTCGACGCGATGATCCGGAACGTCGAGCCCGTCGTCCTCGAGGGAGAACTCGTGCGTCTCGCCCCGCTCCGGGCGGAGCACGTGGACGATCTCGCGGGCGTCGGGCTCGACCCCCGCATCTGGACCTGGGGCCACCCTCTGGCCGACCGCTCGGATGTGGAGCGCTACGTGAACACGGCCCTTCAGTGGCAGGCGGCGGGCACCGCGATCCCGTTCGTCACCGTGTCCCGAACGACAGGAAAAATTGTCGGCAGCACTCGATTCGCCGCGATCGACCGCGAGAATCGACGCGCGGAGATCGGCTGGACCTGGCTCAGTCCCTCCTGCTGGCGAACGGGGATCAATACCGAAGCCAAGCTGTTGATGCTGAGACACGCGTTTCAGACCTGGGGCTGCCGGCGGGTCGAGTTCAAGACGGACTCCCAGAACGACCGCTCCCGGACCGCCATCGCTCGACTGGGCGCTTCCTTCGAGGGTATCTTGCGGAATCACATGGTCACGCCCACCGAACGGATGCGGCACACCGCCTACTACAGCATTCTCGACGACGAGTGGCCCGACGTGGAACGTCGGCTGCTTTCCTTCCTCGCCCGGCCCGGGCGAGACGAAAAGACCGAGGAGCTATCCTGATGAGAACCGCGCTTCCCCTCGCCGCCCCCGGATTCGCCCTTCTTGCCGTTCTCTGGCTCGGCGGGTGCAATCAGGACGACATCAAGTCGTACGAGGCTCCCAAGGACTCGGCCCCGGCGGCCTCCGCTCCCATGGGCGGGGGGATGATGACCGGAAACGCAACGCCGCCGTCCCTTCCCCACTGGACGGCCCCGAGCGGGTGGGAGGAGCTCCCGGGTTCCGGCATGCGCTATGCAACGTTCCTTCCGGAGCCTCCGGATACGTCCTTGGCGGTCCGAGTCACCCCCCTGGGGATGATGGCGAACGACCCGCTGTCCAACGCGAACCGCTGGGCTGGTCAGATCGGGCTCCCCCCGATGGACGAGGCCGGCCTCGCGAAGGTCTCGCACAAGATTCCCGTGGGGGATTCCGAGGGGCTGATCATCGACCTGCTCGGGAATGCCGAAGAAGGGCAAGTGGCGGATCGAATCCTCGCCGCGATCGTGGAGGGCGGTGACCGGGTGTGGTTCCTGATGCTGCCCGGCCCGAAGGACCGGGTGCAGAAGCACGCGAAGGGCTTCGAGGACCTCGTGAAGTCGATCCGGTTCCACGGCGCGACCGGGATGCCCATGGGTCATCCGGACATCAGTGGGGTCGGCGACGGGATGGGCGCGCCCGCCGACGGCGGCATGGGGTCGATGGGCGGCGGCATGGCCGGCTCGGCGGGAGGGGCCGGAGAGCACTTCACGTACACCGCGCCCGCCGGCTGGAAGGAAGTGCCCTCGGACGTGCAATTCCGGGATCTCACGCTGCAGGCGGGATCGGCGGAAGTCACCGTGACGAAGTTCCCCGGGAGTGTGGGCGGACTTCTGATGAACGTGAATCGCTGGCGCGGCCAGGTCGGACTGTCGCCGGTACAGGATCTTTCGCAGCAGCCGCTGACGGATCGGAAGGTCGCGGGCGGCGCGGCCCAGCGGCTGGACCTGGTGGGATCCGACGGCAAGGCGATGGCGGTGGTCATCGTGCCGCGCGGTGCACTCACCTGGTTCCTGAAGATCTCCGGCTCCGCCGAGGAGCTGAAAGCGCAGGGAGAGTCCTTCGATCGGTTCGTGGACTCCGCAGGCTTCACGGAGTAGCGACCCCGCGGACGCGACCGCCGGGATCACTGCTCCCCGCACGGGGAAACCGCTCATGAAAGACACACTTCGCCGCGTGCTCGCCCCGATCGCGTCGCTCAAGCTGACGGTCGCTCTGCTCGCGATGTCGATGTTCCTGGTGTTCGCGGGCACGTGGGCTCAGCTCGATCGCGGCATCTGGACCGTGCTCGAGCAGTACTTCCGGACCTGGTGGACGGTGATTCCGCTCGGGATCTTCCTGCCGCGCGACTGGAACGTCCACGGCGCGATCCCGTTCCCGGGCGGCTGGACGATCGGTGGCCTCATGCTCGTCAACCTGCTGGCGGCCCACACGATCCGCTTCCGCTGGACCAAGGATCGCATCGGCATCTTCCTGATCCACTTCTCGTTGATCATGCTGCTCGTCGGCGAGTTCGCGACCGGCCTGTTCGCTGTCGAGAGCCGCATGACGATCGACGAGGGGCAGACCGTGAACTACGCGGAGGACGTCCGCTCCGTGGAGCTCGCCATCGTCGACGTGACGGACCCGAGCCAGAACCGCGTGATCGCGATCCCGCAGCGCGCGCTCGAGCACAAGAAGACGATCTCGCACCCGGATCTCCCGTTCACGATCCAGGTCGATCGCTTCCTGCCGAACGCGGATCTCGTGAGCGACGAGAACGCCGGGCCGAGCGCGTTGCACGGAAATCGCGGCGCGGCGGTCAGCGCCGGCGTGGCGGCGTTGCCGAAGGCCGTCGCCCGTGGAGTGGGCCGCGACGAGGCCGACATGCCGGTGGCCCAGATCACGCTGAAAGACGGAGTGACCGATCTCGGCACGTACCTCACGGCGCTCTGGTTCACGTTCATGCCGTCGCGGGGAACGCAGATCGTCGACGTGGGCGGACATCGGTACGAGCTGTGGCTGCGTTTCGTGCGCCACTACAAGCCGTACTCGATGCAGCTCGTGGACTTCAAGCACGACAAGTACCTCGGCACCGAGACGCCCAAGAACTTCTCGAGCCTCGTGCGACTCATCGATCCGGAGAAGAACCTCGATCACGAGGTCCTGATCTGGATGAACAATCCGCTGCGGCACCGGGGCGAGACCTTCTACCAGGCGAGCTTCAAGAAGGGCGACATGGGTACGGTGCTCCAGGTCGTGAGAAATCCGGCGTGGCTGCTGCCTTACTTGGCGTGCACGATCGGCGCGCTGGGAATGTCGATCCACTTCGGTCAGAACCTGCTGCGGTTCCTGCGGCGGCAGCGGAAGACGGCGGCCCACGCCGCCCACCCGCATCCCGCCCGCGAACCCGGTCGTCCGGCCGTGGCCGGCGCCGGGGCGCCTCATGCGGCGAGGAGGGTCCGATGAAACGCAATTCCTCGACCTTCGGTCCGGCCATCGCGATCGTCCTCGCGGTCGCCTGGGTCCTTTCCGGTGCACGCACCGCTCCGGTGGATCCGGCCTACGATCTCGACTCGTTCGGCCAGATCCCGGTCGTGAGCCAGGGACGGCCGAAGCCGCTCGACACGCTCGCGCGGACCACGCTGATGGTCCTCTCGAACAAGCAGAGCCTGTACATGAGTGCGACGGACGCGACGGCCGATCGCAAGGAAAAGACCGACGACATGCAGAAGGTCCCGGCGATCCGCTGGCTGATCGACGTGATGTCGGTGCCGGAGAAGGCGCGCGGGTACGACGTCATCCGGATCGACCACCCGGAGATCAAGGGATTGCTCGGGGCGGACGCGGACCGGAAGTACTTCTCGATGGATGAGATCGTGGCGAACGGCGACGAGCTCAACCGTCAGTTCCGCCTCGCGCACGACACGCCGGATCGCGACCGATCGCTCTACCAGCGGAAGATGATCACGCTCTCGCAGCAGGTCAGCCTGTACTTCTCCGCGGAGGACGTGGCGTCCATGTTCCTGGTGCCGCCGTCGGACGGCGGGTCGGAGTGGGGGACGCTGGCCGACCAGTCGAGCCACATGATGGGACACGGAGATCTGCCGGCGGAGTCCCGCAACGTCACGTCGGCGCTCGTGGCCTGGCAGGAGGGCGACCCCGCCGCGTTCAACGCCGCCGTCAGCGCGCAGCGGTCGCTCGTGGAGTCCAAGGTCCCGACGATCGAGAAGAAGGTCGCCTTCGAGGCGCGGTACAACCATTTTGCGCCGTTCATGAAGGCGATGGCGCTGTACGTGCTCGTCGGAATCCTGGCCGCGTTCTCGTGGCTCCGTCCCGGGCGGGCGATCACGGCCACGGCACTCGGGCTGCTCGTCGTCGCGCTGATCCTGCACACCGTGGGGCTCGGGTCGCGTGTCTGGATCCAGGGACGTCCGCCCGTGACGAACCTCTACTCCTCGGCGGTCTTCGTGGGCTGGGGAGCCGTGGCGCTCGGCGGGATCCTCGAGCGGCTTCACCGGAACGGGGTCGGCGCCATCGTCGCGGCCGGCACCGGCTTCGCGACCCTGCTCGTCGCGCACAATCTCTCGCTCGACGGGGACACGATGACGATGATGCAGGCGGTGCTGGACACGAATTTCTGGCTCGCCACGCACGTGGTCGTGATCACGCTCGGGTACGCGTCGACGTTCCTGGCCGGCGCGCTGGGCGTCATCTACATCCTTCGCGGTGTGCTCACGACCGCGCTGAACCGTGACGAGCGTCGCCGCCAGGTCGGGATGATCTACGGCATCGTCTGCTTCGCCACTCTGTTCAGCTTCGTCGGGACGATTCTCGGTGGCATCTGGGCGGATCAGTCCTGGGGTCGGTTCTGGGGCTGGGATCCCAAGGAGAACGGCGCGCTGCTGATCGTGCTGTGGAACGCGCTGATCCTCCACGCGCGCTGGGGCGGCATCGCCCGGCAGCGCGGCATCGCGATCCTGGCCGTGATCGGCAACATCGTCACCGCCTGGTCCTGGTTCGGTACGAACATGCTCGGCGTGGGGCTGCACGCCTACGGGTTCATCGAGTCCGCGCTGATGTGGATGTCGATCTTCATCGCGAGCCAGCTCGGCATCGCGGCGCTCGGGATGGTGCCGTACGAGCGCTGGCGGAGCGTGAAAGCGAACGGATAATCCCGCTCCGGGAGTTTCGTGCGAAGGGGCCGCGGCGTCGAACGTCGCGGCCCCTTTCGTTTCGCGCAGTCCCGGCGCGGTGGGGAGATCCGCGCCCCCTAGCGGGACTGCGTCCAGCCGGTCCCGATCGCCGGATCGCTACCGGAACTGCGCCTTCAGCGACGCCCACGTATCCGCATCCACCGGCGTGGTCTTCGGCGCCTGCGAGAACTGGACGTTGTCGATGGCCACGTTGTCGCTCGAGTAGCCCAGGTTCGACGTGTCGATGCGGATCACGAGCTGATCTCCCGCGAGCGGCGGATCGAAATCGAACGACGTGTGCGCGGCGGCCTCGACCTCGACGTCGTACTGCGAGAACAGAACGTTCCCGTAGTTGTCGTGCACGCTCACGCGCCGAATCGTGTTGGACACCCCGTAGGAACCGAGGTCGAAGCCGGCGAGCTTCACGAGCCACTCGTCGTCGCCCTCGATCGTGATCTCCAGGATGCCGAAACCGTCGGCGTCCTCGTAGAGCACGTTCAGGAGATTCCCGAAGCCCGTGCCGTAGAGCGTCGGCGCGGCCTGCGGCAACGGGCCGTAGTCCACGGTGAGGTTCGGGGTGAAACCGCCGTCCGGCTCGTAGAGGAAGCCGTTCTGCGACGTGGCGCTGACGTGGTCGCCGTAGGCCTGGTCGATCGGGCCGAAGTTCGTGGCCGGCTGGAACGTGAGAACCGTCGCGTGAACCGGAACGGCGAGCGACAGCGCCAGGACGAGGGCGAGCGAAAGGAACTCGAAACGGGACTCCATGCGGGGTTTCTCCGAGGGCTCGGCCGGCGCCTCTTGGGCCGGCGGTGGGGGAGATCGGACGGGCGGGGCCCGATCTCCCGGACTCCGGGGAGTGAGACACCCGGCACCGGCGCTTTTGAAAGTCGGCTGTCAGCCCCGTGGCACTTCGGACGTATCGATCCGCGCCCGCCCGGCCGTCGATTCCCGGACGAGGGCGGAGAGGGACGGAGCCCGGCTCGCCAGGGTCCGGATCCGGAACTCCGGCGTCCCCGCGAACGAGCGCTCGCAGGCCCGGATCGCCGCCCCCTCGCGCGCCACGACCGCCTCGACGGCGCCGACGTCCGCGTACTCCACCGTGACCGTCACGATCGCCTCCCGCCACACGGTGCGCCGGGGCGCGGCCGCGAGGGCTTCCCGGGCCGCGTCGCCGTAGGCCCGCACGAGACCGCCGGTGCCGAGCTTCGTGCCCCCGAACCACCGCGTGACCACCACGAGCGCCCCGTGCACGCCGGCTCCGTCGATCGACTGGAGGATCGGCGCACCGGCCGTCCCGGACGGCTCCCCGTCGTCGTCCGCGCGCTCGCGGGCCGCGCCCGGCTCCCCGAGCCGATGCGCCCAGCAGTGGTGCGTGGCCGTGTGATGGCGCTTCCGGATCGATTGCAGGCGGGCCGCGGACTCCTCCTCGTCGCGCACGGCCCACGCCTGGCCGAGGAACCGCGAGCCTTTCTCCTTGAGCTCGACCTCGGGCCCGTCGCCGAGGGATGAGTACGAGTCGGAGGAGGCGGGGCGGAACTCGGACACGGGAACCTCGTCTTGCTTCGGGAGCGTGAGCTCGTAGGATAGCCGCAACCCCGGCGATCGTCGCGCGGCCGGGCGCGGGGCACGCCGGGCCGGGAGCTTTGCATGGACCAGCAGTTCGATTACCAGATCGTGAAGGACGGGCGCGTGCGCGTGTTCTGGGGTGGACGCGAGGTCGTGACGCTTGCCGGTGCTCGCGCGACGAAGTTCCTGCGTCAGGTCGAGGGTCTGGACGACGAGGGCAAGCAGCTCCTGCTCGCCCGCATGACCGGCAACTTCAAGCGGGGCAACGAACGCGACCCGCATCGCGGCGATTGAGGCGCCCATGAGTCGCACGTTCCTCGTCACGGGAGCCACGCGGGGGATCGGTCGAGCGATCGCGGTCGCGGCCGCCGCGACCGGCGCGAACGTGACGTTGCTCGGCAAGACACAGAAACCGAATCCGCTTCTCCCGGGCACGTTGGGCGAATCTGCGGAGGCTGTCGAGGCGGCGGGCGGTCGGGCGCTCCCGCTGGAAGTCGACGTCCGCGACGAGAAGCGCGTGCGAGAAGCCATTGACGCGACGGTCCAGGCGTTCGGTGGCCTCGACGTCGTGGTGAACAACGCCGGCGCCATCCGACTCGCGGGCACGGAGGACACGCCGGTCCGCCTGTTCGATCGCATGATGGCGGTGAACGTGCGCGCGACCTGGGTGACGTCGCGCGAGGCGATCCCGCACCTGAAGCGCTCGTCGAACGCGCACGTTCTGAACCTCGCCCCCCCGATCTCGCTGGATCCCAAGTGGCTCGCGCCCCACGTGGCGTACACGATCTCCAAGTACGGGATGAGCCTGTGCACGCTGGGCCTGGCCGCCGAGCTCGCGGAAGACGGCATCGCCGTGAACGGGCTCTGGCCCCGCACGATCATCGCGACCGCCGCGCTCGCGATGCTGCCGGGCATCGATCCGACGGACTGTCGCTCGGTGGACATCGTGGCCGATGCCGCGATGGAGATCGTCTCGCGCCCGGCCCGGGAGTGTACGGGCCAGCTCCGGCTCGACGAGGACGTGTTGCGTGAGGCGGGGGTCCGGGACTTCACGCGGTATTCGATCGATCCGAGTCGTTCGCCGCGGCTGGATCTCTACGTGGAATAGATCGCGACGTCGCGCGGGGGACAGACGAACGGGGCCGACGCGAACGTCGGCCCCGTGAATCGGGTCGCCTCCCGAAGGAGACGTCTGCCTCCGGCGCCTACCGGAAGAGCGCCTTCACGCCGGCCCAGCTCTCGGACTCCACCGACACCGGCGCCGAGATCGTCATCTGGTCGTAGATGAACCCGATCGGCTCGAAGCCGAGATCGAGAATGACGAAGTAGAAGCTGCCGATGCCGCCCAGGTCGTACGTGCCGACGGCGTCGAGGATGTCGAGCGACGGCAGTCGCGTGCCCTCGTAGCTGACCGAGAATCCGCTCTCGAAGAAGCGGGTGCCGGCGCCGTTCGCGGCCTCGTCGAGCGGAAGACCGGCCGGGAAGTCGGTGCCGCGGGAGAAGAAGAAGCCGTCGACGGCGGGGTCGTTGTCGCGCACCACGAAGTACGGCACGCCGGGGAACGGATTCCGCAGATGAACGGTGGCGGAGCCGGCGGTGAGCGTGAACGACGACTCGTCGATCACGTAGCCGCGAGTCGGGAAGCTCGCGCTGTTGAGGAACATGGTCGTGTCGAGCGTGAACGTCACCGAGACCGGATCGCCCGGGTTCACGTTCCCGAACTGTCCGATCGACACCTGGTTGTACTCGACCGTGCCGAGAATCTGCACGTTGACGGGTGAAGCCGCGGCGAGCGCGGGAAGCAGGAGTGCCGCGACCAGTGCGAACACGAGAGACGCCTTCTTCATGTCGGGACCCTCGAATGCGCCAGGGGGACGCGGGGCCGCTGGGGCTTCCCCGCGATCGAGGAGGGGCGCAGTTCCTCCGCACAGGCCGCAGGATACAGCTTTCAGGACGCGGGGTAGGAGATTCTGCGAAAGAATCTCCCGCCCCCACGGGCCGGATCGGCGACCTATTCCGTCGGTCGGAGCTCCCGGGCCAGGAAGGCCCGGACGTGCCCCCAGGCATCCTCGGCCGACGCCTCGTCGTAGCGGGCGGAGGACGGGTTCGCGAAGGCGTGGTCCGCGTCGTAGCGCCAGATCTCGTGGGGCACGCCCGCCTTCGTGAGGCCCTCGTCGAACGCGTTCACGACGTCCGGCGGGATGCCCTGGTCGCGATTGCCGAAGATGCCGCACAGGTGTCCCCGGATCTTCGCGAGCTCGGCGGGATCGTCCGTCATCCGCCCGTAGTACATCACGATCGCCTTTACGTCCGGGTTCTGCAGACCGGCGCGGAACGACCAGCCGCCGCCGAAGCACCAGCCGATGGTGCCGAGCGCCGACGCCTGCACGCGCTCGTCGTTCTTCAGGAAGTCGAGCCCTGCGCGGATGATCTCGGACGCGCGCTCGTCCTGCACGGCCTGCATCGCGGCGAGTGCGCCGTCGCGGTCCGTGGCGACCGTGCCGTCGTAGAGGTCCACCGCGAGTGCGGCGTAGCCGTCGGCGGCCAGGCGGTCCGTCCAGTGCCGGATGTGATCGTTCAGCCCCCACCACTCCTGGATCACGACCACGGCGGGGAATGGCGGCTCGCCCGCGGGCAGCGAAAGGTAGGCGTGGCCGCCGGCGAGGTCGATCGTGGTGCCGTGCAGCTCGGGCACGGCGTTCTCGTTCAGCTCGTGCAGAGCCTTGAAGGAATCCTCGTCCAGGATTCCGGTCCAGGTCATGTGCAGCGAGTCGCCGGCGGGCTCCTCCGCCTTCTCGGCGGGGCACGCGTGTGCGAACACGAGACCGAATACGACGAGCACGGCGAGAGCGGACGTGAGTCGACGCATCATTCCTCCTCCCGGGAGGGGGCACGTTCCAAAAAGAGCGGCGGGCGGGAGAGACCCGCCCGCCGTGCCGGGAATCGCGAGTGGGCTCGCGAGTCCGGGTGCGCGAATCCTACTGTTCCTTCAGGGCCGCCACAAGGTCCTGGATGGCCTTCTTGCCGTCGCCGAACAGCATCAGCGTGTTGTCGGCCGCGAACAGCGGATTCGGGATGCCCGCGAAACCGGGCGAGAGACTCCGCTTCACGACGATGACGGTCCGCGCCTTGTCGACGTCGATGATCGGCATGCCGGCGATCGGGCTCTGCGGATTCTCCCGAGCGTCCGGGTTCACGACGTCGTTCGCGCCGATCACCATGCACACGTCCACGGTGCCCATCGTGGGGTTGATCGCGTCCATTTCGATCAGCTTGTCGTACGGCACGTCCGCTTCCGCGAGCAGCACGTTCATGTGACCGGGCATGCGGCCGGCCACCGGGTGGATCGCGTACTCGACCTGGGTCCCGTGCGCCTCGAGCACGTTCGCCATGTCACGAACCACGTGCTGCGCCTGCGCCACCGCCATGCCGTAGCCGGGCACGACCACCACGCGCTGCGCGCCGTCCATGAGCATCGCGACCTCGTCCGGCGACGTCGCCTTGACCTTGCCGCCGTAAACCTCGTCGGCGGTGGCGGATCCGGCCGTCGGCCCGAGCGTTCCGAACAGGACGTTCGTGAGCGAGCGGTTCATCGCCTTGCACATGATGCTCGTGAGGATGATGCCCGAAGCGCCCACGAGCGAACCCGAGATGATCAGCACGTTGTTGTCGAGCACGAACCCGGTCGCGGCGGCCGCGAGGCCCGAGTACGAGTTCAGGAGCGCGATCACCACCGGCATGTCCGCGCCGCCGATCGGGATCGTGAGCAGTACGCCGAGCAGACCGGAGACCACGCAGAGCGCCCAGTAGGCGGTCGCGTTGTCCGGCTGCATCACGACCCACACGCCGCAAGCCACCGCGACGAGCGCGACCAGGGCGTTGAAGGCCTGCTGCGCCGGGAAGTGGATCGCGCCGCTCTTCATCTTCTCGGCGAGCTTCAGGTACGCGATCACGCTGCCCGTGAGGGTCACGGTGCCGATCAGTCCCGAGGCGCCGGTGGCCACGAGCGGTTGCATGGTCAGGTGACTGCCGTTCTCGAGGATCACGGAGGCCGCGACCAGCGTGGACGCGGCGCCGCCGAAGCCGTTGAACAGCGCGACCATCTCCGGCATCGCGGTCATGGGAACGCGCGCCGCGGCGACGGCGCCGATCAGGCTGCCGACCGCGATCGCGGCGAGGATGTACGGGAAAGCGAGTCCCTTGGCGAGGAACGTCGCGACCACGGCGACCAGCATGCCGAGCGCGCCCAGCGCGTTGCCGCGGACGGCGGTGCGTGGATGCGTGAGGCCCTTGATCCCCAGGATGAAGAGGATCGAAGCGACGAGATACGCGAGGTTGATCCAGCCGAGCTCGAGGAAGAACTCCGGCAGCACGGAATGGGTTTCCATGGCCTAGTCCTTCCGCTTGAACATCGCCAGCATCCGGTTCGTGACCAGGAAGCCGCCGACGACGTTGATGGTGGCGAGCACGATCGCGCCGAATCCGATCCACAGCACCATGGGCGAGCTGGAGACGTGGACCGCGAGAATCGCACCGGTGATCGTGATGCCCGAGATCGCGTTCGATCCGGACATCAGCGGCGTGTGCAGGGTGGGCGGCACCTTCGTGATGATCTCGAAGCCCACGAACACCGCGAGCGCGAAGATCGTGAGCAGCAGGATCAGGCCTTCCATCAGGCACCTCCCTCCCCGCGGCCGGCGGGTACGCCGAGCAGGCCGCGAATCCTCTCGTGGACGACCTCGCCGTCGCGCGTCACGAGGGTCTCGCGCACGACTTCGTCTTCCAGGTTCAGGTTGAGCTGTCCCTCCTTGACCATCCCCTGGAGGAACTTCAGCACGTTGTTCGAGTACATCTGGCTCGCGTGGACGGGAACGGTGGCCGGCAGGTTCGTGGGGCCGAGGATCGTGACGCCGTTTTCCACGACCGTCTCGTCGGCCTTCGTGAGCTCGCAGTTGCCGCCGCGTTCCGCCGCGAGATCCACGATCACGGAGCCCGGGTGCATCGCGCGGACCATCTCGGCCGTCACCAGCACCGGCGACTTCTTGCCCGGGATCGCGGCCGTGGTGACCACGACGTCGCTGTGCGAGACGACCTTCATCATCAGCTCGCGCTGCTTCCGGTAGAAGTCCTCGCCGAGTTCCTTCGCGTAGCCGCCCTTGTCCTCGGCGGCGCCCGCTTCGATCTCCATCTCCACGAACTTCGCGCCGAGACTCTGGATCTGCTCCTTCACCGCGGAGCGCACGTCATAGGCCTCGACGACGGCGCCGAGCTTGCGCGCCACGCCGATCGCCTGCAGTCCGGCGACGCCGGCGCCGATCACGAACACACGCGCCGCCTGCAGCGTGCCGGCCGCCGTCATCAGCAGCGGGAACATCCGCGGCAGATGCGTGGCCGCGAGCAGCACCGCCTTGTAGCCCGCGATCGTGGCCATGGAAGACAGCACGTCCATGCTCTGGGCGCGCGTGATGCGGGGGATCAGTTCGAGCGCGAACAGGGAGGCGCCGGTGGCGGCGATGTCCGCCGCGGCCTCGGGCGCGCCGAGCGGATCGGCGTGACCCAGGACGTACTGACCCTTCCGCATCTCGGAGAGGTCGGCGCGTCCCTGAGTTTGGTTCGCACCCAGCGTGCGGACCTGAGCGACGATGTCGGCCCGGGCGAAGACGTCCTTGCGGGAGACGATCTGCGCCCCCTGGGCCTCGTATTCCGCGTCGACGTGTCCGGCGGGGGTGCCGGCTCCGGCCTCGACGATCGCATCCAGACCGAGCTTCTTGAGGGCCGGAAGCGTGGCCGGGATGAGCGCGACTCGATTCTCGCCGGGGTACGTCTCGCGAGGCACACCGATGATCATGGGCGATCCGGCTCCTCGGGCTTTGAGGGAAGGTCCCGGGGCCGCGCCGACAACGAGAAACCCGGCGCCGTCTCCAGGACCTGAAGCGCGAGCGTGGTTCTTCAACGTACGGCGCAGGGTAGCCCCGGGGCCGGGGGGAGTCCATAGGGGATCCCACGGATCACCGGGCGAGCGGGGCGCAGAAACGGGCTCGTCGGGGCGGATTCGTGGACGGCAAACGGCCCGGACCGCGGGCGGGGCGGTCCGGGCCGGGCCCGTGGAGGAGGCGGGGTCGGCGGACGAAAGCGACGTCTAGAGCGCCGCCGCCTCGGACTCGCGGAACGTCAGCATCTGGCCCGCCGAGACGCCCGTCTTCCGGGCAACACGCCCGGACGGCCAGCGGACCTCCACGGACTCGACCTGCGTCGCGCCGCCGAGCCCGAACGTGAGCGTCGGCTCGCTCTGGGACGCGTAGGACTGGGCGGCGCGCACCCAGCCGCGTCGCGTGGTGCCGTTCACGGTGATCGAGACTTCCGCGCCGTACGCGTCGCGGCAGGAGCCGTCGCCGCCCACGACGTGCACGCGCAGTCCGCGCGCCCCGTCGGCGCCGTCGTTGCGGAGGAGCTTCGCCCGCCCGCCCGACGTCACCACGAGCAGATCCAGATCGCCGTCCCCGTCGTAGTCGGCGGCCGCGCAACCGCGGCCCACGATCGGCTGCGAGAGGGTCTCGCTCTTCGGCGCCACGTCCTCGAAGCGCCCGCCGCCGACGTTGCGGAACAGGTGCATCGGCTGCGCGTAGCTCACCTGGCTCTGCACCTGCGCGATCTCGCTCTCCACGTGTCCGTTCGTCACGAACAGGTCGATCAGGCCGTCCAGATCGTAGTCCAGGAAGATCGTTCCGAATGCGAGCGTGAGCAGCGACTGCCGTCCGAGCGCCGACGTCGGCGCGGAGTCGATGAAGAAGCCGGCGCCCTCGTTGTGGTACAGCGCGATCATCTCGTTCGAGAAGTTGCCGATCGCGAGGCTCGGCAGACCCGTGCCGTCGTAGTCGGCCACGTCCACGCCCATCGCGCCGCGCGCGCGGCCCGCTTCGTCGAACGCGACTCCCGCGAGCACCGCCTGCTCGGAGAACGTCCCGTCGCCCTCGTTGTGGTACAGCGCGTTCGGCTGCGTGTCGTTCGCCACGAAGATGTCCGGCCGGTGGTCGCCGTCGTAGTCGAACGCGATGACGCCGAGGCCCTTGCCGCTCGGGTCGTACAGCCCCGCCGCTTCGGTGACGTCGGTGAAATGTCCGCCGTCGTTGCGGAACAGGTGCGGCGTGTCGCCGTTGTACGCCTCGGGCGTGCAGTACGCCTTGTTCGTTCCGTCGAGCGTGCAGAAGATGTCCGTCTCCGGCGACCACTTCACGTAGTTCAGGACCACGAGGTCGAGGTCGGCGTCTCCGTCGTAGTCGACCCAGGTGGCCGAGGAGCCGAAGCCCGGATCGTCCACGCCGAGCTGCTTCGCGACGTTCACGAACTTGCCGCCGTCGTTGCGCCACAGATGATTCGGTCCGAGCGCGGTGACGTAGACGTCCGGGTCGCCGTCCTCGTCGAAGTCGCCGACCGTGGCGCCCATCGCGTACAGCGACACGTTGACGCCGGCCGCGGCCGACACGTCCGTGAAGTGCCCGTCGTCGTTCCGGTAGAGCGCGGGGGTCTGTCGTCCGCCCGTGGCGTGCCCGGCGAAGTCCTGGCCGGAGAGCAGCAGGGCGTCCTGATCGCCGTCGCCGTCGTAGTCGAGCCACGCGCAACCGGAACCCATCGTCTCCGGGAGCCACTTCTGACCGAACGCACCCGTGTTGTGCACGAAGTCGATGCCGACCTCGCTCGCGACGTCCGTGAACTCCGGCGCGCCGCCCTCACCCGGACGGACCGTGCCGGTCGCCGATGGCGTCGCGGCGGCGGACTTGGTGTTCGAGGGGGCCGGCGCTTCCTCGCGACCCGACGGCTGGCAGCCGCCGAGCGTGTGTGCGGCGAGAGCGAGCGAAACCACGGCGGCAACCGAGACGAATCGGGGCGCGAACACGAGATTCTCCTTTCAGCGGGCGATCGGCGAATGATTCTATCACGACGGTGCCGGTCGCGTCCCGACCACGGAAGGAGCCATTCATGGCGGAAAAGTCCCGTTTCCTGGACCGCCTCTCCGAGCGGGGCGTGCCGGTGACGCGGACGTTCGAGCTGCTGTGCGTGGCGGCCACCGGGGCGGCGATGTTCGCGCCGGGGGCGCGGGCCTGGCTGAGCGGGTCGCCGCGCGAGCAACCGTGGCAGGCGTTGACGGCCGCGTTCGTGCACGGAACGGGGAGCCTGCCGGCCTGGCTGCATCTGCTGGTGTACCTGTTCCTGTTCGATCGGATCGCTGCGTACGCCGAGCGACTGCTCGGGAGTCGTGCGTTCGCCGGCGCGCTCGCGCTCGGCCTGCTGGCCAACGCCGTCCTGGTGAGGTTCGCCGACTTCCCGAACGGCAGCGGTCTCTTCGTATGGCTCGGCGGACCCACCCTCTGGGCCACGGTACGGATCGCGCGCCGGATCGATCCCGCCTTCCGGGAGGATCCCGGGTACCGAGACCTCGGCTGGGTGCTGATCCTGTTCTGGGTGGTGGTGCCGCTCGTGCTCACTCTCACGCCCTACGTGGCGGGGTGGCGGGGGAGCCCCGTCACCGCCTTCGCCTTTGCGAATCTGCCCGGGTTCGCGGGGACGGCGCTCGGATTCGCGGTGGCCGGGCTCGGTTGGCGAGGACTCGAAGCGAGAATCGCGGGAGAAGGAAACCCATGACGCCGGAAGAGACGCTGAAGGCACTCGAGGAAGCGGGGACACCGCAGAACCGCAAGGTCTACGCGCGACACGGAGTGCGCGAGAACATGTTCGGCGTGAGCTTCAAGGAGCTGCACCGCCTCGCGAAGAAGATCCGCACCGATCACGAGCTCGCGCGGGCGCTGTGGGCGAGCGGCAACCACGACGCGGCCGTGCTCGCGGCGATGATCGCGGATGGAGACACGGTGACGGTCGCGGAGCTGGACTCCTGGGCGCGCGACCTCGACAGCTACGTCATCGCCGACGCGCTGGCGACGTTCGCGTCGCGTACGCCGCATGCCGCGAGTCGGGTGGACAAGTGGACGAAGGCGAAGGGCGAGTGGGTGGCCCGCGCCGGCTGGGGCGTGCTCGCTCGCATCGTGGAGGACGAGGAGGCGATGCCGGCGCAGGCGCTGCTCGAGAAGATCGAGACGATCGAGACCGACATCCACGCGGCTCCGAACCGCGTGCGGGACGCGATGAACATGGCGCTGATCGCCACCGCGCAGCGCGGCGGCGCGATCGAGGAGAAGGCGATCGCGGCGGCGCGCCGGATCGGGAAGGTCGAGGTCGATCACGGCGAGACGGGGTGCAAGACTCCGGACGCGCTCGAGTACATCGAGAAGATGAAGTCGTACCGTGCGCAGCGGGAGCGAAACGTCGGCCGGGCGTCGCCGGGGCGTCCCGGTGCGAAGTCGAGCGCGAAGAAATCGAGCGCGACGAAATCGAACACGACGAAGGCGGGTGCGAAGAAGGCGAGCGGCAAGAAGCCGGGCGCCGGCAAAGTGGCGGGCAAGAAGGCGGCGGGCAAGAAGGCGCCGTCCCGACCCGGATCCGGCCGAACCGGATCCGGCAGCGGGCGGAAGCCTTCGCGCAGGAAGTAGTCCGCCCGCCCCGGTCGAACGCTAGTGTGCCATCGCCTGACGTCGCGGGGCGTCGCGCCCGAAGAACTCCCGCACGCGTGCGAGCAGCTCCCCATCGGTGACGGCGCCCAGGCGCAGGATCGCGCGGAGTCGAGCCGCGGTGTTCCCGTGCCGCGGTGCGTTCCGGATCAGCTCCTTCGGCGCGAGCGACGGACCGAGCACCACGAGGTCCCCTTCGCTCGGAAGGGCACCCCACACGCTCCGGTAGAAGGTCCGCAGCGCGTTCCGCCTCCTCTCGGCAAGCCGACGGAGATTCGCTCCCGTCACCACGTGCTCGCCGATTCCGCCGTGTGCTCCTCCCTGCGGTTTCGTGGTGCGCTCGAGATCCGACTTCAGCGTCCGGGTGTGCACGGTGTCGTCCGCCGCGATCTCCACCACGATCGCCCTCGAATGATCGATCCAGATTCCGGTCTGGGAGACCGGACGGTGCGCAGAGTTCCTCATGTTCCCGCTCCCGGTTTCGCCGCCCGGGGCCTTCCCACGCGACCCCCGAAATCGACGCCATCCCTCGGGGGATCTCCTTGATCGCGGTGGGGGAGGCCTCCCGGGCGGGCCGATCCTTGAAACCCGCCGCGGCCCGTCGCGGTTCGCGGACCGCCGGCCGGATTTACGTGCCGCCGGGAGATTTCGCGCGTCCCCGAAACAGGGGGATCGGCGACGCGGCTCCCGCGCGCTCACCCCGTTGCCCGGAGGTCTCCCGTGCGTCGACTGATTCTTCCCGGTCTCGTGGCGGTCGCGGCGACCGCAATGGCCGTTCCCGCGCTCGCCGGACTCGGCGACACGCTCTCCGGCGGCACGACCGAGGGTGCGACCCTCGACGTGGTCCAGGTTCCTCTCGGCGCGGGCGACGGGCGAGTCACCGAGCGCGACGCGAAGGCCTTCTCCGCCTGGTGCGTGTGGGGTTTCGAGCAGCTGGCGGCGTCCGAGGGCGTGGAGATCGAGCTCGGCGCCGACGGCGAGCAGCGCATGCTCGATTTTTGGGTGTGGGCGTGGCAGTGGGTGGAGCCGCAGACGAAGGTCATCGTGAGTCAGGCGGATCAGCTCTGGCCCAAGGTGCAGGAGATGGCCGCCGACCCCGCGCAGCGCGCGGCGCTCACGCAGGAGTTCGGCGTGTTCGCGGCCGAGACCTGGGGACTCGAGCTCATCGGTCCCACCGTGGAGTACCTCGGCGGGTCGATGCCGGCCGCGCAGTACAGCGCGCTGATCGAGCAGGCGGTCGCGCAGGCTCGCGCGCAGTCCGGCGGCGGTTCGGGCCGCGGCGGCAGCGGTTCGGCGGGCATGCCGTCGTGGGACGATCCGAGCATCGCCGACGGGAGCTACGAGCCCCCGGTCAACGGCGGGCAGGACTACATCATGAACGACGGTTCCGGTGACATCATGTACGTGGATCCGAACTAGGGTTCGGATCCGTCCCCCGGGTCGGGGTCGAGCTGCAGGCGGTAGACCTCGTCGTGCCCGAGGATCGATCCGGTGAGTGCACCGGCCGCACCGCCGATCACCGCGAAGGCCGCGCCGCCGATCAGCATCTGGGCGTCGCGATCGAACAGAAAGTCGTCATCCGAGGTCGCGCCGAGGAGCAGGCCCACCGGGAGCCCCACGAGGACACCCCACCCGAGCCCATCGACGGCGCCGCGTCCGTAGTGCTGGAAACGAAGGCCCTGCACGTTCTCGAGAGGCGATGCCCCTTCGGCGGGACCGGTCCAGCGAACCTCTTCGACGGCGACGTCCAGGTCGACGTCGTGAATCGTGTGGCCGGACCGCAACGTGACGTCGGCCGGTCGCTGGGACGCCTCGCTCCGGATCTCGTCGACCTCCGCGGCCCAGTCCTCCCGGGTCGCGATCGTGCGCGTGCTCGAGCAGCCGAGCGTGAGGAAAGGGAGGGCCGAGGCGCCCAGAATCGCGCGGGTCATCCGTCCTCGATCGAGGGTCGGCATGGTTCCTCCTCGGGACAGTGCAGCGGCCGGACCCGACGCCCGGCCGATCGACATTCCCTACGAGACCGAGGGCCCGCGGGGTTGCCTCCGCTCCGGCCGCCGGTCACCCGGAAGTTCGCTAACGTGTTCAACCGCTGTCAGTTCCGAGGCGATTCCGCGATCTGCCGAGGGTCGATCGTCTGACATCGGTCATGCGAGTCGATGACCGATGTCATGTAAATACCTGACCACTTGATCCGATTCTCGCGGCCGGCGGGTCCCCGACACCTCGCGCCACACCCTTCTCTCGATCGGGACTCGTCGCCGGGGCCTTCCCCCGGACCTCGCGGGCGGGCAGGCCCGTCGGAGGAAACGCCATGCACTCGACGACCCCGCACCGGGCGGCGCGATCCGTCGCCGTCGTCGGTTTCGTTGCGCTCATGCTCCTGGGCGTGCGCAGCGACGCCGACACCCGAGACCTCGGAACGCACGTCGTGCTGAGCTGGAACGATCTCGGGATGCACTGCATGAACCAGGATCACGCGCAGATCTCGATCCTCCCGCCGTACAACGATCTCGTCGCGCAGGTGATCCTGCGCGGAAACGCCACGACGCTCCCGCAGATCGTGACCGACGGCGTGACGCTCGAGTACTCGATCCCCGGCAACACGTACTCGGTCGGCAAGACGGACTTCTGGGACTACGCGCAGGATCTGTTCGGGGTCATCTTGCCGCCGAACGTCGGCCTGACGGGTCGCGGTCTCACCGGAACGTTCGATGCGCTGCCCGGGTACTTCGAGGCGGACGGCATCCCGATCACGCCGTTCACCGATGCGAACCCCACGGTGGAGGATCCGTACCAGCAGGCGCTCGTGATCGCGCGCGACGCCGGCGGGGCGGAGCTCGCTCGCGTGGAGCCCGTGATCCCGGTGTCCACCGAGGTCAGCTGCGTGAGCGGCGGCTGCCACGGCAGCATCCAGAACATCCTGAATCAGCACGAGGACGAAGGCGGCTTCAACCCGAACAACACGCCGATCCTCTGCGCGCAGTGCCACGGATCTCCGCCGCTGACGGGTCCGAATCCTGGCAGCGCCGGCTACTTCTCCCGCCGGATCCACGAGAAGCACGACTTCCTCGACCAGTCGATGCCGGGCATCGCCGGGTGCTACAAGTGCCACCCCGGTCAGAACACGAACTGCCTGCGCGGCACGATGTCGACGAACTTCGGAATGATCTGCCAGGATTGCCACGGGAACATGCACCAGGTCTCCGACTCGATCGACAACGGCCGCACGCCCTGGATCGACGAGCCGGCGTGTCGCACGTGCCACACGGCGACCTACGGAGAGCCCGTCGGCACGCTCTACCGGAACGCGGTCGGTCACGGCGGCGTGCGCTGCGCGGCGTGTCACGACAGCCCGCACGCGATCGCTCCGAGCCGCGTGGATCGCGACAACGCGAAGATGATCGCGCTCCAGGGTCACGCGGGAACGCTCTCGGACTGCACCGTGTGCCACGGAGTCGTGCCTTCCGGCGCCGGGCCGCACGGCATCTCGTCGACCGCGGTCGTGGAGGGAGAGCTCCTCGGCGGTGCGAGCAAGCTCGCGACGTTCCCGAACCCGGTACGCGCCGGCGGCTTCGTGCGCATCCGCGGCACCGCGGAGTCGACGGACGGCGGTCACCTGCTCGTGTTCGATGCGGCAGGTCGCACGATCCGCAAGCTCGAGGCGTCCGTCGCCGGCTCCCGCGAGCTCACGGGCGCATGGGACGGCCGGAACGCGCGCGGCGAGTCGGTGGCGCCCGGCGTCTACTTCGTGCGGTGGACACGCGGTGAGGAGAAGGCGACCGGGAAGGTCGTGGTCATCGACTGACGGATCGTCTCCCCCGTCGACGTCGATCGGCGGGGGAGACGCGGTCCGTCGCGCAGGTCGGGATTCAAGAGGAGAACTCTTGCTGGGCCCCGTCCTCCCACCACTCCGCCGTGTTCCCCGGCCCCACGATCCCTTGCACTCCGAACGGACCGCCTTCGGCGGATTGCTCCGGAGTCGGAAGCGGAGAGCGGACCGTACAGCCCGCCGGATGGGTTCCCGGCTCGGTATGTCGCTGCTCGAGCGTGACGTTGCTCCAGCGTCCTGCAGAGTTGTCCGTATGGATGTCGTGGACCGAGATGTTGTCGACGTCTGTGACCAGGACCCCGACGTCGCCGCAGTTTCCGTAGATGTGCGAGATCTCGCCGCCGTTCTCCGGATCGTTGCCGAAGAAGTCCACGATCTGCAGCGCGACGTCGTCACCGACGGAACGGCTCACGACGCAGTGGCCGCGTGGGCGGACGTGCTCGAACGCGTCTTCCGTACACGTCGTGACCCAGTTGTAGTCGAAGACGACGTCTCGACTGTCGAAGGACTCCAGGCACTCGTTGCCGGGACCCTCGCCCGTGGTCTTCGTGAACTTGTTGTGGTGGGCGCGACCGGCGCCGCAGTTCTCGAGTCGGACCAGTCGTGATCCGGCGGCGTTGTCTCGGAAGTCGCAGTACGCGATCGTCCAGTCGACGAACTGCTCTCCCCAGACGGCTTCGTGAACCGTTTCGAACCCGCACTGAACGACTTCGAGGTTCGACACCGCCTCCGCCCCGCCGCGAATGCCCGTGTCGCACCGGAGGCTGGAGTTCGCCACCCGATACTCCGCGTTTCGCCACGTCCGGATACCGGCCGCCAGCGATGCGGAATCGAACTCGCACCACGCGACCTGGACGCTCGCCGCCGACGCCCGGCTCTCTCCCTGGATTCCGTTGGCGCCGCTGCCCCAGGGGCCCAGGTCGTCTGCGAACCGGCAGTCCGTCGCCTCGCAGCGGACCGGACTTCCGGAGCCTACGGTCTGGATCCCGTCGTTCTGCAGGTCGCTGAAGAGAGTTCTCTCGAAACGTGCTTCGCCCCGGGCAACGCTTGCTCCGGCGCCCGGCGCGCCTCCTCCCGAGATCTCGACCTGGCGGACGACGAGTCGGGTCGAAGTCGCCGCGTAGATCTGGGCGACGGATGCCCCGCGCAGCCGGACGTTCTCGAGCTGCACGAAGTACGTGGCATCCGGATCGTTCCACCGGAACGCGAAGCTGGCGTTCGTCGATGTTCCGTCGATCGAGCGGTCGCGGATGACGTAGGGCGCGTCGACGGTGCCGTCACCGGTCGACGAGACCTGCTCGGCGTCGGCCCGGTTCTCGATCGTGATCGGGTCGGATGGAATCACACATCCCGGATCGGTCAGTCCGGGAGCTGCTCCCGGGCGCATCCCGACTATCTCCCCAGCCGGGAGTCCCGCCCCTTCACGAATTGTGCGGGCCCACTCGCGGGCATCGTCGATCGGTACTTCACCCCTGGGGGGGGGGAACCGTGAGATCGCGACAGGACGCGCTCACTGCGAGGGCGACGAGCGCAAGGGCGATGGGCGAGACTCGCATTGGGGGCCTCGGAGGACGAGAAGGAGAAGGTCCGGTTGTCCGGTCCATCGGCGTCACCGCAAAACCGCTTGAGCTGCGCGTCCCTACTCCCGGCCCGCCGCCCCCACCAGCGCCTCGAACAGCCTCTTCTGCGGCGCCTCCGTCATCAGCTCCGGGTGCCACTCCACGCCGAGCAGGAACCGTCCGCTCGAGGCCTCGGCCTCGAAGCCCTCGATGACGCCGTCCGCCGCGCGCGCCGTCACCACGAGGCCGTCGCCCACGCGCTTGGGGGCCTGATGGTGCGACGTGTTCACCACGACCTGCGCGCCGCCGAGGATCTCGCGCAGGCGGCTGCCGGCCGTGAGGTCGATCGGGTGCCGCGGGAGATCGGGGAACTCACCGCCGTGCTCGATCGGATTCTCGATCTGGGTGGGGATGTTCTGGACGAGCGACCCGCCGGACGCGACGGCGAGCAGCTGGCAGCCGTAGCAGATCCCGAGCACCGGCACGTACGACGCCAAGGCCGCGCGCGCGAGCGCGAGGTCGAACGCCAGCCGAACCGGATCCGCCGGGTTGTGGGAGGCGAGCGGGGTCTCGCCGTACAGCGCCGGGTCGATGTCCTCGCCGCCCGGGATGATCAGGGCGTCGACGGTCGCGAGGACGCCGGGCGCATCCTCCGGATTCGCGAGAGGCGGGAGCAGCACGGGACGCCCGCCGGCCTCCTCCACGCGTCCCACGTACTCGTCGAAAACGAACAGCAGCTTGCGTCGATCGGATCGCGTGTCGCACGCGATCCCCACCACCGGCTTGATCATCAGAACAGGAACCCCAGGTTCGCGCCGAAGTCCCACTCGTGCGCCCAGTTCGAGCGCGGGAATCTCCATCGGAGTCCCTCGTCGTCGAGCAGGAAGTCGTGCTTGCGGTTGAGGTACGCCCAGCGCGAGCGCACGTGGAGTCGGAGGCGCGCTCGCGTGGCGGCGCGCATGCGCAGACCGGCGGAGGCGCCCATCGCGAATCGGTCCTCGGTCTCGTGCTCGAATCCGAACTTCGTAAGGCCCGCGTGCACGCCGCCGAACCAGCGGCGACGATCGTACGCGCGACCGCTGTAGCGCAGCAGTCCGGCCAGGAAGTCGTCCACCACGACGTCGACGTCGATGGGCGCCTCGCCGTCGTACGGCTTCGGGTTCGTGACGTTCGTGGACTGGCGGCTCCACAGGACCTCGAGCTGCGTGTCCGGCCGCATCCAGCGCCCGATCGAGGCTCCGTAGCTCGCGCTCGACTCGAAGTGGAGGTCGGAGAGCTCGTCGCCGGAGACCTTGTCCTCGCGCCCCTTGAGGTCGCCGCCGACCCGCCACCCGCCACCGCCCGAGATCTCGATCGTGCCGACGCGCTCCGCCCGCGCGACACTCGGGGCGCCGACCGCGAGCGCGAGCGCGAGTATGGTGCCGAGCCGGACGTGCCACGAATCGCAGCGGTCGCGCTTCACGTGGATTCCTCCGAGGGACGGGACTCCCGATGGTCCCGCACCGAAGGCGCCGTTCGCAAGCAAGAACATGGTGCGGAACGGCTCCGCGACCTCGCGGCGCCGGGTCTGGCGCGCCGACCCGACCTCTGGCACGATGACCGCCTCGGGGGAGGAAGGAGTCGACCCATGAAGACGGGATTCGGACCGGCCCTGCTGATCGCGCTCGGTCTCGCCGCGGCCGGCTGGCTCGGCGGCCAGGGTTACGTGAAGGGCAAGACCGCGGACCGATACGTGTCGGTCAAGGGACTCGCGGAGCGCGAGGTCACGGCCGACGTCGCGTTCTGGCCGCTGCGCTACATAGCGACCGACGATCAGCTCGCCCGCGCGCAGGGCTCGATCGAGTCCAGCCGACAGACCGTGCTCGCGTTTCTCGAAAAGCACGGAATTCCGGCCGAGGCGGTCGAGGTGAGCTTCCTCGAGGTGCAGGACAAGCTCGCGAACGCGTGGGGCAACAACAACCCGACGGGCGGGCGCTACGTGATCAACCAGACGCTCATGGTGAACACCGAGAACGTGGATGCCGTGCGCGCGGCGAGTCAGGACGTGGGCTCGCTCGTGAAGCAGGGGGTCGTGCTCGGCGGAACCTACGGCGGCCCGACGTACCTGTTCCGCGGCCTGAACGATCTCAAGCCCGGGATGATCGGCGAGGCCACGGCCAGCGCGCGCGAGGCGGCCGAGAAGTTCGCGCACGACTCCGGCGCGCGACTCGGCGGGATCCGCACGGCGAATCAGGGCGTGTTCCAGATCCTGCCGCGCGATCGCGCGCCCGGAGTCTCCGAGGAGAACCAGCTCCACAAGGTCGTGCGCGTGGTGACCACGGTGGAGTACATGCTGGAGTAGCGAACGCCGCAGGGAATGCGAGCGTCGCGCTCCCCCGACGCGACGCTCGCCCGACTCACAGCAGGAACGCGATTCCTGCCCCAGCCTCCCAGCGCAGGATCGAGCCCGTCCCCGAGAACGGGTAGCAGTCACCGTCCGGATTGCACAGCAGCGGTTTGCGGCCGGTGATCGTGTAGCGAACGCGCGCGTTCGTCTTGAGGAACCAGCGGCCGGTGATCCGCGAGCGCGTGCCCGCGCCGACGCCGAACGTCGGGCGCACGCGGGTGACGTTGTCGGAATCGAACCGCGTGAGCCCGGCGATTGCGCCGCCGCGAATCCGGTGACGTTGCGCCGCGCCGACCGGGCGCTGGACCTCGGCCGCGAGATGCAGCTCGTCGAACGTCACGGGAAAGCCGATCGGTTCCAGTCCGGTCGGCGGATCCACTTCGTCGACCCGGGCGTCCAGGTGCCGGTAGCCGAGCTCGAACACGTAGCGACCCTCGGGATTCCACGCGAGCGCCAGGGACAGACCGTTTCCGGAGTCGAGCGGCAGATCGCCGCGCGCGCGGCCGCCCTCGCGGTAGCCCTGGAACTCCCCGCCCCCCGCGACGTCGACCGCCATCGACACTTCCAGGGAATCGGTGCGCGCGGTCTGCGCCGCGACGGGGGCGCCTGCGATCAACGTCAGCAGTCCGACGAGGAACATCCGAAGTCTCACGGGTCTCCTAGTGGCCGAGCACGACGACTCGCTTCGCCGTCTCGCCGGAATCGGTTTCGAGTCTCAGGAAATAGACGCCGGCCGCGACGTCGGCCGCCCAGTGGACCGTGTGCGGTCCTGCCGGCCACCGCCCCTGCGCGACGCGTTCCACGCGCCGGCCGTGCAGGTCGTAGGCCGTGATCTTCACCGGTCCGTCGGCCGGCAGCACGAAGCGGATCGCGCGATCGATGCCCGTGCGCGCCGGATTCGGAGCGATCGAGAGATCGATCCGCGGGCCGGAAGGGGAAGTCACCGTGGTCGTCGTGGCCGCGAGCGCCACCCGCGCGGTGCTGAGCCCGTGCGGGAGCAGAGGCAACGAGACCGTCCGGGTGCCGGTCGCGAGCGGCTGGAGATCCGTCTCGAGATGGGAAGTCTCCCAGGCGGCGACCACCGTGTCGTTCGGCCAGGTCATCGTGAGCGTGGGCGACGTGTCCTCGAGATTCCACCAGCGCGTCACCACGCCCGCGCCGCGACCGTCCTCGTGCGGCTTGAGCGCCCACAGGATCGCCGACGTGTCCGCGCCCAGCAGCGAGTAGCTCGCGGCCGGATAGGGACCGGCTCCCGTCACCCGGAACGTGAGCAACGGGTTCTGGTGCTCGAGCGCGAAGCGCATCGCTTCCGTGGCGGTCCAGGCGTCGTGCGGCCGGGCGGCCACGCGATGCAGGAAGAACGAGTCGCCGCCCTGGTTCGCGATGCCGCCGACGGATCCGTCGACCTGCATGCCCACGGTGAGGGTGGCGCGGGGAGAGTTCTCGTCCAGGAACGTCGGCGTGCTGCCGCCCAGACGGAAGAACGGACTGTCGGCGGACGAAAGCGTGACCCCGAACGACGCGTTCGAGCGATCGAGGAAGTGGTTCAGCGTGAGCCAGTCGGTGCGCGCGTTCGCATTCGCGTAGTCGCCGCCGTTCGCCTGCGTGCGCGCGGTCGCGATCATCCCGACCTCTTCGTGGCGCCAGGTCCCGCCGGGCACCGCGACGTCCCACGCGGTGTCCACGAAGCCGCCGAAGTTCTCGGTGACGGTCGCCTCCAGGTCGATACGCGGCGACGAGCCGCCGTACAGCCGGACGCGCGTCTCGTGTGCCGGGCTGCCGCCGGAGAGAGCGCGGACCGTGGCGAACACGGGGCCGACCTCGCCGATCACGGCCGGGCTCGTCCCGTTCTCGAAGTCGCCCCACGCGCCGCCGTTCGCCACGAGCTGCAGGTCGCCGCGTGTGTGGTCGATCACGCTCGTGAGCTGGCCGCGCGGGCCCATCGTCACGGCGATCGCGCCGTTGTCGAGCGTGGCGCCCGCGAACGTCGCGACCGGGGGGAAGGTCGGGCCCGCGCCGCCGCGGACCTCGTACACGCGGTAGCCGACGGCGGGAACGTCCTCGGCGAGGATCGCGAAGTCGCGCCCGGACACGAGCTGGAACGGCACGGGCTTGTTCGTCACGACGTCGATCACGTGGAACGGGAACGGAGTGGAGACCGTGATCCGCGCGACGTCGGTCCGGGACCAGGACAGCGGATTGAACACGGCGTGGCGCTCGGCGCCGTTCGGATTGTCGACGAGCTCGCCCAGGCGGGCGCGCGTGGCCACGTCGAGGTCGTTCACGTAGCTCGTGAGCGTCTCCTGGATCGAGCGCTGCCAGTCGGCCCGCTCCTGCTCGGAAACCCCCGGGCCCGGCGAGAACGAGTGCTCCGCGTAGAGGCCGCACGCGAGCATCGCGCTGTCGCGGCCCGCGGCAAACGTGCTCCAGAACGAGGAGTCCGCGAGGAGCGCGAGCGTGCTGAGCGCTTCCACACCGCGCAGCCGTTCGGTCGCCCGCCGGAGCTCCGCCGTGGGCTCCGCGAGCGACGCGACGTACAGATCCCACTCGTTGCCGAACGCGCCGCCGAACGTGTCGATGTCGTTCCCGTGCGTCGCCTCGAAGTCCTCGAAGAAGTCGATCTCGTTCGAGACGATCACGCGTCGCGACGCGTTCGAGCGTGACTGGGCGACGTTCAGGAACGCGTCGGTGGTGGTCTGCAGGTCGTCCCAGCCGTGTCCGAAAGCGCCGGCGACGTCGAAGGGCCAGCGCGAGAGGAACGCCGGGTCCGCGTCGAGACGATCCACCGCGACCGCGGGATCGCGGGCCTCCGCGTAGCCGCCGATATCCTTCTCGTCGTAGAGCAGCGAGTTCCACTTCATGAGGATGGACCGCCCGTCCGGCCCCGCGAACCGGTAGACCTCGCGCGGGCGATCCGCCGCGTCGATCTGGGTGACGCAGTTGCAGATCCCCTTCCACGAGTACTTCACGCCGCAGCCCGCCCACAGCGACGCGACGCCGCCGGGAATCGTCTGGTTCTCCATGGGCACCACGAGCGGGAACGAGAGTCCTTCCTGTCGCTCGAGGCGGCCGGCGTAGTAGCCGCCGCGGATGATCTGCTCCGGCGACATCGCGCCGTAGAGCTGGACGAGCGGGTTGACGGGAACGGTGATCGAGCCGTCGCGCACGTGATCGAGGAGACGATCGAAGTCGGCGGCCGATCGCGCCCGCTCGTACTCCCAGAGCCAGAGTGTGCCGTCGAGGTTGAACTTGCCGCGGAAATCCTCCGGCTGCCCGGCCGTGGCGTCCGCCTGATCGAGGTAGTAGTCGATCATGTCCTGGAACGCCTGCCGGTACGCCGTCACGCCGCCCGTCCACAGATAGTCGGTGTGGTCGTCGTTCGCGAGGTACAGACGCTTCTGGGTGCCACGCGCGTCCGGGCGCGCCTCCGCCCCACGCGGTACGAGCGCCATGAAGGCGAGGAGCACGAGGAGCCAGCAGCGGGCAGGCGGGAGCGGGCGCAACATCGGGGGATGATACACCGACCGACCGTTCGGTTTCTGCCCTTTCCGGGTTCGAGGCCGGGTCGGGCCGCCGTCACGCTTCCCGGCACAGCTCCAGACCGGCGGTCACGAAAGCCCACTGAAGGCGCATCTGATCCGGGATCGGCATCGAAACCAGACCGGCGGCCGCGATCTCCCCGCCGATCTCGTGCTTGTCGCCCCCCGAGCGAAGGCGGGCGCCCCACCGGCCGAGGCGGTCGCGCTGGGTGCGGAGGTCCTCGCTCGTCTCCGGCGGTGCGCCGGGGGCGGGCCGCGGGGACAGCAGCAGCGGCATCTCGCTCACCAGGGTCAACGGGTCGCCGCCGAGGCGTCGGATCGCCTCCATGGACGTGGGCCGGAAGAGCGCCGCCGTCGCGTGGTCACCCCGATCGCGAAAGTACTGCGCCATGGGCCGGGAGTCCGGGCGGGTGCTGAACCCGGGCCCGATCCGGACGAAGCCCTTGTCGCCGCCGCGATCCACGTCGTGGAGCACGTAGCCGAGGCGGGCGACCTCCTGCGTGCATCGCTCGCGCAGCGGCGCGGAACGATCCGCCCACGAGGCGTCGAGCAGGAACCAAGGACCGCGCGCGATCGACATGCCGTGCAGCGAGGCGTGCAGCGCGAACGGCTTCTTGGACGAGCGCCACCACGCGTCGATCGCGCGTGCTTCGGGTCGCGCTTCGTGGTCGTCGACGTCGCGCGGGAACCCGAACTCGAGGTCGTCACCGGGGAGTTCACGCACCACGTGTTCGAGGTAGCGGACCGGATCGACGGAGTCTCCGAGCGAATCCGTCCACGCGGCGTTCGCGGCGGCGCCGTCCGGGTTCGTGTGCGGGATGATCCACCATTCCCACGTCGTGAGCGCTTCGTGCCCCGGCGGCAACGCGGCGAGCGCACGCACGAGGTGCGCGAGAAGTCGGGGGCCGACCGGCTCGTCGGCGTGGTTGCCGGCGAGCAGGGACACGCGCCGCGGGCCCGTCCCGAAGCGCCAGGCGTGAATGGGTCGGCCGTCGCGCGAGCGGCCGAGCGTTTCGCCGGGGGGATCCGCGTCGCCCGCGAGGATCGATTCGAAGTTCAGCATGGCGGCATCATACGCGCCCGAGACAGAAAAGCGGCGCCGATCGTCGACCGGCGCCGCTTCGTTTCGGTTCGCGAGGAGGTTCCCTAGGGGAAGATCCCGCGCTCCATGTAGACGCGCTCCAGACGCTCGAACGCCACGATGTACGCCGCGGTCCGCCAGTCGCACCCGTGGGTGCGGGCGGTGTCGCGCACGCGTTCGTACGCTGCGGTGATCTTGCGACGCAGCTTGCCGTCGACCTCGTCGAGATCCCAGGCCTCGCTGCGCTTGCTCTGCAGCCACTCGAGGTAGCTCACGATCACGCCGCCGGAGTTGCAGAGGACGTCCGGGAGGATCGAGATCCCCTTCTCGGCGAGGACGAGTTCGCCTTCGTGCGTGGTGGGGCCGTTCGCGGCCTCGGCCACGAGCTGGACATCGATCCACGGTGCGGTTTCCGCGGTGATCTGTCCGCCGAGCGCGGCCGGCACGAAGATGTCGGCCTTCGTGGAGAGGAACGTGCGATGGTCGATGGGATCGGCGTCCGGGAAGCCGGCGACGCCGCCGTGCTCGGCGACCCAGCCCGCGAGCTCGAACGGGTCCAGACCGCGCTCCCGCATGATCGCGCCCGTGTGATCCTCGACCGCGAGCAGGCGCGCGTGATACGGCGCCAGGAGGCGGGCGGTCCACGAGCCGACGTTTCCGAAGCCCTGCACCGTGTATGTCGCGTCCTTGAGCGAGAAGCCGCGATCGCGCGCCCAGTTCTCGATCGAGATGACCACGCCCTGACCGGTTGCCTTGTCTCGACCCACACAGCCGCCGAGCCCGATCGGCTTGCCGGTCACGACGTGCATGCTGCGCATGCGCTGCTGCGGCGGCACCATCGAGAGGTAGGTGTCGAGGATCCAGGCCATGACCTGCGCGTTCGTGTTGACGTCCGGGGCCGGGATGTCGTGATCGGGGCCGATGACGTCGCCGAGCGCATAGGTGAAACGTCGCGTGATGCGCTCGAGCTCGCGCTCCGAGTACTGGCGCGGATCGATTGCGATACCGCCCTTCGCGCCACCGAACGGAAGATCCGAGATCGCGGTCTTCCACGTCATCCAGGCGGCGAGCTCGCGCACGTGCTTGAGATCCACGTCCGGGTGGAAACGAAGCCCGCCCTTGTACGGACCGAGCACGTTGTTGTGCTGCACGCGGTAGCCCGTGAAGATCTCCACGTGACCGTCGTCCATCTTCACGGGGAAGTTCACGACGGACTCGTTCGCGGCGTGCGCGAGGATCCGGCGGACGTCCGCGTCGAGTCCCATCAGGTCCGCGGCGCGATTGAATTGGTAGGAGGTGCCGTCGGTCGACGGCGCCGAGTCGGGTCGGGCGGATACGACGCTCAAGACACTCAGTCCGGTTGAGGGGGTCGGCTTCCGCCGGCAAGCCGGCGAATCCCTGCCAGTTGGTTTATCGGAAGCGTCCGTCTGAAATGAAGATCGGGAGAATCACGGTCGGCTCGGATGTCTGGCCCGGGTGGTCGGGGAGGGATCTACTCGGAGGAGATCCGAGTCTAGCACCTAGGGCTGGCCTTCCGCCCGCCGAAGCGCCTCGGCCGCGCCGGAATCGTCGCCCGAGGCGCGACGCAGGAGGGAGAGATTCCGCCAGGCCACCGGGTTGTTCGGGTCGAGGCGGACCGTCTCCTCCAGCAGCGCCCGCGCCTCGGCCGGCTGGCCGGAGCGCGCCAGCGACGTCGCGAGGCCGATGCGCGCCTTGATGTCGCGCGGACGGTCCGACACGATCGTTCGGAAGTGCTCGGCCGCGCCGGCGAAGTCGCCCTGCTCGGCCAGGACGAAGGCGGCGATCTCGTGGGCCCGGATCTGGTGCGGGTCGAACGAGATGGCCCGACGCGCCTCGCGCAGCGCCTTCCCGGGGTCGTCCGCGGTGAGCGCCTCCTGGGCGCGTGCCACGTGCTGACCGGCGGCGATGTCGCGCGAGGAGCGCATCACCACGGGGGCCAGCAGGTTCTCGACGGGCGCCCAGTCGTCGGTGAGGACCCGCCCCTTGCGCTCGCGGAGCCGCTGGAGCTCGGCCGGCGTGAGACGGGTGAGCGGCGCCTCGAACTTGTAATCGCGCTCGAGCCCGTCGAAGTCGTGGGAGCCGTCGTCTCCGACGAGAATGAACGTGCGGCGCACGTCCGGATCGCGCGTCACGTCGGAGCCTTCCGTGAACAAGGTCACGCGCGGGAAGACCGACTCCATCGTGGCGACCATCGCGCCCAGGAACCCGCCGGTGCTGTAGACGTCGATCAGGTTCATGAGGAACGCGCCGTGCGGATGCAGGAGGGCGCGCACCTCCTCCACGCACTCCTTCGTGGTGAGCTGGTACGGCACCGAGTAGTCATCCACCGCGTCCAGATAGACGAAGTCGTAGCGGTGGGCGCCCGCGTGCAGCTTCTGGCCGAGGAACGCGCGGCCGTCCTCGTGCGCGATGATCAGCTCGTGATTCCGCGGCAGGCCGAACGCCTCGAGCGCGGCTTCGGTGACCACGGGATCGATCTCCACGACCTCGGTGCGGCTGCGGGGCCAGTGCGACTGGATCCAGCGCGGGAACACGTACCCGCCGCCGCCGATCGTGAGCGTGTCCAGCGAGTCGCGCCCCGCAGCGAGTCGCTGCGTGATCGCGCTGTACACGCGCTCGTACGGATACTGCAGCTCGTCCGGGTGATCGAGATCGATCGTGGAGTGAATCAGCTTGTCGATGTGGAGGCTGCGAACGTCCGGCTCCTTCGAGAGCTGCGCCACCCGCACGCTCGCGTACTGGGACTCCTTCGAGAACAGCAGGTTCTCGTCCGGCTTCTCGCGCAGGACGAGCGCCTCGCCGGCCGAGGCCGCCCAGTTCCACGGACCGAGCCCGAGCAGGCCGGTCGCCGCCACGAGCGCGACCGTGATCCAGGTGAAGCCCGAGCGCAGGCCGTACGCGAGTCCCACGGCCGCGAGCACCGCGGCCACTCCCCACACCACGCTCGACGTTCCGAACAGCGCCACGAGCCAGAACCCGGTGGCGAACGTGCCCGCGATGCTGCCGACCACGCCCCAGGCGTACACGCCGCCGATCGTCCGCCCCGTCTCGCGTCCCTGATCGAGCGCCATCTTCGCGGCCACCGGACTGATCGTGCCGAGCACGAGCGAAGGCACGAGGAACACGATGGCCACGTGCAGGCCCACCTGGAGCGGCCACGGCAGCGCCCAGAGCGCGCTCCACGACCCCACGAGATGGTTCATCACGAGCACGAGCACACACGTGAGTGAGGAGAGGAGGAACAGCGTGGCGAGCGTGGGCTTCGCCGGCCGGCGATCCGCGATCAAGCCGCCGATCCAGTTCCCGATCGCGATGCCCGCGAGCACCACGCCGATCACCGAAGTCCACGTGTACAGCGACGATCCGAGGTGCCGCGAGATGAGCCGCCCGGCCACGAGCTCAAGCACCATGATGCAGAAGCTGGAGGCGAAGACCGTCGCCTGGGGGATCCAGGCGGAGACGCGTGCGGGCAAGTTGCCTCCGGGAGATCCGGGTGGGGGCGGGCAGGAGACGACCAAGCGCCCATCCTAGCGAATGTGCGGCGGACGGGAAAGCGGGACCGGGGGCGGCACTGCCCGGGCGGCGGCTCACCGAAAAGGCCGGAGCATCGATCGCGGAGTCCCGCTTCGTCCCACGATGCGCAAGAGTCACCGACTCCTGCCAATCGACGACGATTGAGATTGCCCGCCGCGAGGTGGTAGCATTGCTCCATCCGAGGCGCGGCAAGCGTCCCCGGGCACTCGCGGCGGGAGGGGCATGCATGAAGCGGAGGCTGGCGCACGCGGTCACGGCACTAGGAGTCGTTCTTGCTCTCACCGGTACGGTTCGAGCCGAAGTTCCCGACAGCCTGGGCATCTGCGGAGCGACTCCACCCCCCCCCGGAGCTGATCCGGTAGTTCCCCTGCAGGGCACGGTCAAGGCGTGCTTCATCTTTGCCCGCTTCTCGGACGAGAACACCGAGGGCGGCGACTGGTTGTGCAATCCCGAAACCTGGCCGATCGGAGATCCCGCAAACGACCCGATTCCGAGCTGGGGGAACGACCTTCTGTCCTGGTCGGCGCCGGGGCCTCCGGGAAGTCTGACGCACTTCTTCTACGAAATGTCCGGGGGGCAGCATGAGCTCGTGGGGGAGGCGTACCCGCGAGTGATCCACCTCGAGCCGGCGATCAACTACTGGACCGGCGGCAGCACCGTTTGGAACGGTGTGAACCGAGCGCTCGTGGATTCGGTGGCGGCGGACACCGTGTTCGATCTCGGACGCTTCGCGAACGCCAGCAACGAGATCGAGTACATCTTTGTCGTGATGCGCAACAAATCCGCCGAGTCGAGCGCCTACATGCTGGGGATTACCGGTGACTCTCACCTGTTCTCCGGTCCTCTCAAGACGTTCGACGTCGGGGGCACGACCTACACGGTCACGTTCGAGAACGGCTCGGCACTTGGCCCCTTCTTCCGGAGCCGCGGCTACAAGACCACGTTCGGACTCGCCGTCCACGAGTACGGTCACGACTTGATCCCTCAACAAGACTTGCTGACCCCGGGCCACGTCCGGTCGATGGGGCCCTACGGAATCATGGACGGCACGGTCCTCCATACCGGCGGCGGCAACGGTGATGGGGGCGGACTGATGTCGACCGTTCACCGCCGGGAGATCGGGTGGCTCAACGATGCGGCGGCCCAGGTGATTGACGTCGGTGCGATGTCTCCCGGGGACAGCTTGCGGATCGAGCTCACCGATGTCGGAACGACCGGGGAAGCGGGCTACGCGGTCGTGCGGACGTTGGATCCGGAGCAGTATTTCGTACTTGAGTGTCGAGACAGCACAGCTTCGCCCTACACGGACGGGACCTTCTTCGATGCCGTAGCCTGCTCGGTCCGAACGGGCTACTCCGGCCTGCTCGTGGCGCATGTCTCGGAGAGGCAGCAACACAGTGAACTCCATTGCATTCCCACGATCAATCCGCCCGGCGGGTGGTGGGGTGCCGTGAACCTGAACACCCCAGTCCCATGGACTTGCAGCCCGCCGGGGTGCGTCTGTGAAGTGCCGCTCGATCCGTGCCCCGACGAAGTCGTCCCTCCGGAACTCGACATCGAACTCGCCACCGGCATGTTCGATGTCATCGGCTGGCAGCCGGACGCGATCGCGGGCTATGATGCCATGTCCTCGTTTGACGGCGAGAACACGCCGCAGGGAGTGTGGAAACCTACGGACCTGTTCCGCCCCGGCAACGTCAGTTCCTTCACTCCGTACACGAATCCCTCGACGAATCTGTACTGGCTCCCGACGTCCGGTGACTACTACGACCTCGCCAATTGCCCCTTGCGTCAAAGGCAGGATCAGTACAGCGGGATCAGCCTGCTGAACATCGACTGGATCACTCCACCGGGCAACGGTCTCGGAAAGATCGCAGTCACGATCCGGTATGATGGTCCGGAGCCCACCGGTCCTCTCGAGATTGCTCCGAACACGGTCTGGGACGGGCTGGTCCAGCTCACCTCGGACGTCGTCGTTCCGGCCGGTGTCACGCTCACGGTGCGGGAAGGCACCGAGATCCGCGTGGCCGCGGCGCAGGATGCCCGCGGGACCGAGGATCCGACGAGAGTCGAGATCCTGGTGGAAGGAACGATCGCGTTCCAGGGAACGGCGCCCGGCGCGGTTCTCGTTCACTCCTCGCGCGACGGCGAGATCGAGGCCTTCCCTGGTGAGTTCGAGACGATGTCACCCGCGGCAGGCGACTGGGTCGGTTTCCGGCTGGCGAGCGGCGCTTCGATCGCCCTGGATCCCGGAGCGTCGGCGGGAGTCGTCGAGATCCGCCACGCCGAAGGCGGAATCAACTACGAGACGTCGGTGTTCCCCGACCTGGCGGCGGACGGCATCGACAAGATCGCCTTCACGAACAACGGCGCCGACGTGACCTTCGATCGGACGGTCACCGTCCCCGCCGCGGCGAGCCGACACATCCCCGGCCCGCTGGTCGTGGAGCTCCGTGACGACCTGATCGTGCCGTCCGGGACGACGCTGTCGATCGATCCCGGCGCCGAACTGCGGGCGCTGGCGGGTCAGGGCGTGGAAGTCCAAGTCGCGGGCGTACTGAACGCCGACGGTCAGGATGGCCTCCCGGTCCTGTTCACGTCCACGAGCACTCAGAGCGGCTCGTGGGATGGAATCCGCTTCCTGGACGATTCGGACATGCGCACGAGTCGCCTGGACTACGCCGAGATCGAGTACCCGGTGTTCGGGGTCCAGGTCGACTCGCTGGCCGGCACCTTGTTCAAGCCGAAGTTCACCGGGACGTTGACGGCGGACATCTACGTCGACCGGGACACGAACATCTCCAGCGGGGAGCAGTGGGTGCTGGAAGCCCCGTGCACCGTGAAGATGCTCGCGGACGACGATCTGGGGGGAACGGGAGGGGCCGGCGGTGGGGAGGATCCCGATCGATGCGAGTTCCTCGTTTCCGGGCGGATCGAGACGTACCGGCCGGTCGGCGGGTCGGGAGTGGTCGAGTTCACGTCGACGGCCGCGGATGCGGTCTTCGGCGATGATTGGTACGGGATGACGGTCGCGGGCACCGGATTCTCCGGCGATGGGAAGGGAGTCGCCGACATCTCGGACGCGGACTTCGGATACGCGGTTCTCCCCTTGAGCTTCTGGGTGGCGGATACGGCGAGCGTTGCGAGTACTCATTTCCATCACTACGCCGAGGATGCGATTACGGACTGGGCCTCTGAGAGCGTCATCTCGGATTGCTTCATTGAACGGGGCGGCTCGCTGAATATCGGAACGGGCCTAACTGGAATCCATACGTTCGAATCGTTCGCTACGGCGATTCGAGACACGATCACTTCTCAGGAGTCGTACGGCATCTGGGTAGAAGGAAGCAAGCAGCATTGCCTCTTGGCTTTGCCCCCCGCGCCGCCCGACACGGTCCTCATCTCGGAGTTGGTTGCGGTTGGCAACGACCCACCCGAACCTGGTACTACTGGCGTCCGCGTCAACTGGTCGTGTCACGAGCAGGTGACGCTCATCGAAGAAAGCGACGTTCAGCTCTGGGACGACGGCGTCAGGATCCAGAACTCCGCAGATGTTGTCGTCCGGTGCAACTGTCTCTCGTTCAACCGAGCCGGCGTTGCCCACAGTCGTGCCACGCTGACCCTGGCGGACGATCCCGGAGTGACACGGCTGCGACAGAACAACCTCTTCAAGAACGATTCCACGAACGTGGAAGCTGGCCAAGGTCCCGCGGGTACGGCTGCGATCTACACCGGAGTAACCGGGAGTGGAGTCGACGGTGAGAACCGCTTGGTCCGCGCTGGCACGAATGCGACCAACTACAACTACAAGATCAAGACCGCACAGTTCGGGCGCGTGGACTCGGCGCACGTGAATCGATGGTTCCAAGAGAGTGGAGGCACGATCCCGGCCCTGGATGTGAACGACTACAACTTCTTCCAGGACGTGCTCGAGCAGGGGATCGAGATCGACGATGCCAACATCGGAGTCGACCCCAGCTGCAGTTCCGATCCCACGGATTGCGACGGACTCCCGGTCTCGCCCGGTGCGCAACGCATCCCGCGCACCGCACACGTGGTCACCGAACCAAGCGTCCCGGAAGGGGCCGTTGAGGACGCCGGCGACCCGGTTCGACTGAGGATCGCCAGCCAATCTGTGGGGGCCAAGTCGACGATTCTGGAGCTCGACATTTCGAGTGTCGATCCGCGCCCCGTCTCAATCACCGTCTACGATGTGACCGGGAGGAGGGTCCGAGACGTGCACAACGGGGTCTTGGCTCCCGGCTCGCACCGCCTCCTGTGGGATCTGACGCAAGACTCGGGTCGGCCCGTCGCGAGCGGAATGTACTTCGTGCGTGTCGCCAGCGGGGATGTCCGCGAAGTCCGGAAAGTCGTGGTGACGCGATGATCTGGACGAGGATGGCAGCCTGCGCGGTTCTGGCCAGTTTGCTACCGGGTACGGCGAGTGCCGAAGCGATCTACGTTCCCGACGACTACCCGAGTGTCGTGCAGGCGCTGGACCTCGCCTCGGCGGGCGACACGGTTCTCGTTCGACCTGGGATCTACACGGACACCAGCGATCGAATCGTTCTGGAGTGCACGAATCTGGCCACCCACCGGAGCTGCGGGTTCATTCGATCGGGAGTTTCCTTGATCGGCTTGGGAGGCGCCGAACAGACGGTTCTCGATGTCGGGGAGACGGGCGACCTGATCACCCTGTCCACCCTGACCATCACGCCGACCGGCGCGGAAGCCATCTACTTGGAGGGCATCACGATCACCGGCGGAAAGTACGGGATCCGGGCTGGATGCTCCGAAGGACCGTTGAAGATGGTCGGCTGCCGGATTGTCCAGAACGGAAACCTGCCCATCGTCTTTGGCGACATCGACCTCACGATGGAGGACTGCGTCATTGCTGACAACGGGCCGGGCGAGGGAGGTGCTGGTGGGGTTCGGAACGGTGCGGCGTCTGACGTCGAGTTGCGGAGGTGCACCTTCGCTCGGAACGGAAACGGCGGACTGCAGATGATCGGCGCTTCGCGGGTAGTGATCGATGAGTGCTCTTTCTTGGACCACAAGTCCGGTCGGGGCGTCGTGTTGCAGAACTGCCCGGACGTGGCGATCACGAACAGCATCTTCTCCGGCAATGTCCACGACAACTGGAACACGAACGTCAGTGGAGCTGCGATTCTGGCGACTCTGTCCCATGTGACAGTCGAGTCGTGTGTGTTTCGGAACGACAGCAGTTATGTGTCGCACGGGGGTGCAATCGGTACAAGCGGTCAGTCGACCCACGTGACTGTCGAGAACTCGACGTTCGTGGGATGTTACGCCACGGGCCTCGGCGCCGCGTTCGCGGGGGCCGGGTCGGTGACGTTCCAGAAGAATGTCGTCGTGGACTGTGACGGCCTCTCGGCGGTCAGTAGTTCGTTCGAGACACCGGTCACGGATTGCTGCCTCTACTGGGGCAACGCCCAGAACTTCTACCAAGGCAACCTCCTCTGGGCACCCTCCCCCACGGACCTCTTCGTCGACCCCCTCTTCTGCGACCCGGCCACCTACGACTTCACGCTGGAATCCGGCTCCCCGTGCCTGCCCGAGCACTCCAACGGCTGCGGCCTGATCGGCGCCTACGGCCAGGGCTGCGGCACCGTCTCCGTGACCCCTCTCTCCTGGGGCTCTCTCAAGAACGCGTACCGGGGAGGAACCGTCCGATGAAATCGCGATTCCGCAGCCACGGTCTGCTCGTCACCCTGGTCCTCCTGGCCTTCACCGCCACCGCCCATGCGGCCGAGACCACGATCCCCGTCACGAACACGGTCTGGATCGAGAACACGCGCGGCGACTCCCGGGTGGTGATGGCTCTCGGTCCGCTGGATGAGCTCAGCTCCGACTGGGTCTCTGCGGCTCGCCTCCGCCTCACGCTTACCGGGATCATCTCGATCGATCAGATCCCGATGTACATCCACGGGATCTCCACTCCGTGGAGCGGTACCCCCACCTGGACGTCTCCCTGGCAGACCCCCGGTGGTGACGTCTCCGAGACCGACGTCGTGGCCGCGGAGGCGGTGACGCCCGGCCAGTCGACGGTCACCGTGGACCTCGACGTCACCGAGCTGATCCGCTCCATGGTCGAGGGGGATCTCGCCCCGAACGGCTTGCTGCTCTCGACGGGCGACACCGGTCGCGTCGGCTTCAAGGCGGCGGAGCGCACGGTGCTCGGAGACCTCACCGGCGCCGAGCTGATCGTGAACTACCGCAGCCTGCGCGGCATGGGCTACCAGACCAGCGCCAAGGCGCTCCTGGATCGCCGCCGTGCTTCCCGGGCGGCGCCCGACCGACCACGATAGCCTTCGGGCCTTGACGGACCCGCGACGCCCTTCGAGCTTCCCTCGCCCGCGGATCCGCCGGCCCGGAGGGGCCCGTGGACATCGTGCTGAACGAAGTGCTGTACGACCCGGACGGGGCGGACGGCGGCTACGAGTACGTGGAGCTCGCGGCCGTCGCCGGCGCGGATGATCGAGCGTCGCTGGCCGGCTGGGTGATCGAGACCGCGAACGGAGCGGATGGCGTCTGGCGCGTCGCGTGGACGGGAACGAGTGCGGACTCGCTCCAGGATGGACGCTTCGTGGTCGGCGAGTCGGGAGTGGAGCCGTCGCCGGATGCGATCGAGGATCTCGATCTGCAGAACGGCCCCGATGCGTGTCGGCTGCGCTCGCCTCGGGGAGACACGGACACGCTCGGGTGGGGCGAGGGATTGCCGCCGGGGCTGTACGAGGCGGAGGCGGCGGAAGACGTCGGTTCGGGGCTCGCGCTTGCCCGATTGCCGGATGGATTCGACACGGATCGCAACGTCGACGACTTCGCGGCCGTGGCGCCGTCGCCCGGCGCATTCAACGCGCCGGCCGAGTCGATCGCGGTCGACCGGTTCGAGGGACCGGAGCGCGGCCTGCCGCCGGGCACCGCGTGGGACTTCCGGTTGACGGCGCGAAACGCGGGGCGCGAAACGTGGACACGCCCGATCGGCATCTCTTGCGACGTGCATCCCGGCGAGCTGCTCGCGACGTTCGACGTCGCGGCCGCGTGGCGCCCCGGCGAGCGACGCGAGCTTCTCGCGCGTGCCGTGCCGCCCGCCGGCGCGCACCTGCCGCGACCGTCGCCGGGGGGAGACGGCGTGGCGCCGGAGCCGTGGCTCGGCGTCGGCGAGGACTTCTGGATCAGCGAGGTGCACTCGCGCCCGCGGCTCGACGAGGTCGAGTGGATCGAGCTCGAGATCGGCGACGCGTCGCTCGAGCTCGGTACGCTCTGGATCGAAGACGCCGCGGGGACGGCGGCGGCCGCGACGGGCGGGGTGCCCGCCCGGACCTTCGTGGTGATCGCGCCGGACACGTCGGCGGTGCGCGCGCGGTGGAATCCTCCGGGATCCCTCGTGCAGGCGTCGAGCTGGCCGTCGCTGAACCACACCGGCAGCGGAGTCGCGGAGCGGATCCTCGTGCACCTCGGCGACGTGGAGCTCGCGAGCGCTTCCCTCCCCGGCGGCGGGGAGGAAGGCGTCTCCTGGGAGCGCGTGTCCCGCTTCGTGAGCGCCGACGACTTGTCCGCCTGGGGACCGTCGCTCGCTGCGGCCGGAGCCACTCCGGGGCGCGCGAACAGCCGGCGCGGGGATCGCGCGTCTCCGCCCGGCGGAGCGGAGCTCGCGCTCACGCCGTCCCGCTTCTCGCCGACGCGCGACGGCACGTTGCTCGTGGTGGTGCGAGGCGTCGCCCCGTCGACGTCGTGCGAGGTCGACGTCTACGACTCGGCCGGCCGCGCCGTCACGAAGCTCGGCACGTGGACGCACGGGGGTGAGGAACGTCGCGCGGTGTGGGACGGTCGCGACGCGAGCGGAGCTCCGCTGCCGTTCGGGATCTACCTCGCCAGCGCCCGCACGGGGGATCGGAGATCGCGACCCGCGCCCGTGGTGTTGCTGCGATGATCCGCACCATCGCTTCGATCGCGCTCGCGTTCTCGCTGCTGGTCGCCCGGCCGGCGGCGGGTGCGTTCGAGCGTCCGCCGGTGGACGCGGCGTCGGCCGGGGTCGGCGGCGTTCTCGCCACTTCGAGCGATCCCGTGTTCGGCAACCCGGCGCTTGCGTCGCGCGTCGCCGCCGGCGTATCCGCGAGCGCCGCGCGACCGTTCGGGCTCGCGGAGCTGCGTGAGGGTCAGGTCGCGGCCTGGATGACTCTCGGCTCGGTGCACGCTCACCCGATCGCGCTCGCGGCGGGGGCTCGGACGTTCGGCTCGAGTGCGTGGGCCGAGCGAGAGCTGCGACTCGGGCTCGCGGCGGAGGTCGGCCCCGGCATCGCGATCGGACTCGCGGCGCGCGGGCTCTCGGCCGGCGGTCCCGGACTCGCCGCCGTGCGGTCGGTCGCGGTCGATCTCTCGCTGCGCGTCTCCGCGAGTGGCGCGGAGATCGGTGCGGTCGCCGAAGCGGTGGCGGGCGAGATTCCCGGCGACCCCACGGGGGAGCGTCGCCGCAGCTCGCTCGGAGTCCGGAGTCCGCTCGCGCGCGGCGACGTCTTCCTCGAGCTCCAGCGCACGGAGGATCGCGCGCCTTCCCTCGTCCTCGGCGTGACTCAGCGACTCGCGCCCGGTCTGGAAGCGCGCGCCGGGATTCGCGAGGACACGGGCGAGATCGCCTTCGGCCTCGGCCTGACACTCCTTCGCAGTCGCGTCGATCTCGCCGTCATCCCGGGGGATCTCGGGCGAACCGTTCGCGTGTCCGCCGGGATCTTCGGCGACTCCCGCGCCGCGTCGCCCCCCTAGTCCACCGCGGATCCCCGGAAGCGCCGCGACGGAACCCTAGCGGAGAGATTGCCGTCAGCCGCTGCAAGGATCGGCAAAACGCGGCACGAAAGCCGCCCGGAAAACCTTTCCTTCGCTCAAGGCGCGTCCCTGCCAGCCCGATCTCTGAGCAGATGTCAGGCCGACGAGAACCGTTTTCCAGCGGAGGGTCATCATGGAGAACCTCTGGATGGACGCGGACGAGACCGCGGCGAGCCTCCACATCACCAAGGCGACTCTCTACAAGCTCGTGAAGGATTGCCAGGTTCCCGCCCGCAAGATCAGCGGCAAATGGCGCTTCTCGCGCGAGGAAATCGAGGACCTGTTCGCCACCGCCGCTGCGGGCGGAGGCTCGGGAAGGAAGACCGAATGACGAATCCGTCCGCGAATCGGGAGGTTCCTTCCCTTCCGACGCCGATCAGCGAGGACCAGATCAAGCGGGTGATCTCCGTCACGGGGAATCTCCCACCGGTTCCGCACGTGGCGGCGAAGATGATGGAGCTCGTCGGGAACGAGGATACGTCGGTCCGCGATCTCCAGAAGGTCATCTCCTCGGATCAGGCGCTCACCGCGCGCATCCTGAAGATGTCCAACAGCGTGTTCTACTCGTTCGACCAGAAGATCACGACGCTCTCGCATGCGATCGTGATCCTGGGTTTCCGGGCCGTGCAGTCCATGGCGATCGCGGCTTCGTCGCGGAGTCTCTTCGTGAAGAAGGGCGCACAGTTCGGATTGAAGGAGAAGCTCCTCTGGGAGCACAGCATCGGCGTGGCGATGGGATGCCGTCAGGTCTCGCGCGTGATCGCGTACGAGGGCGAGGAGACGGCGTTCATCGTGGGACTGCTCCACGACATCGGCAAGGCGGTGCTGAACCAGGTCATCCCGAAGAAGTACGGGAAGATCGTGGAGCAGGTGTACAACGACGGGCGCTCGTTCGCCGAGGTCGAGACCGAGATCCTCGGATTCGACCACAGCCACATCGGCGCCCTGATCGCGCAGAAATGGAACTTCGACTGGGAGATGGTGGAGACCATCGCGTACCACCACCGGCCCGAGGCGAAGGACCACGGCGGAACGCTCGGCGCGATCCTGTCCGTGTCGAACCACATCTGCAAGCGGATGGGGATCGGGCTCGAGAAGGTCGAGGGAGAAGCGCCGCTCTCGGACGTGTGGGGAGCACAGGCGCTCGGCCTCGACGAGACGGCGTGTGTGGACATCCGAGAGGTGCTCAAGAGCGTCCTGGAAGAAGAGAAGAAGCTGTACGACATGTAGTCGCGGCATTAGAGCGGCATCCGATCCGACCCGTCCCCGGATTCGATCCCGCCCCGGAGTCCGAGCACCATGTGCGCTGCCCCCAGTGACGACCGCCGGAGCGACCGCCCGTCCGTGCCCCCGGGCCGTCCCGTCGATCCTTTGCGGGACGACGAGGATGAAGCTCCGCCCCTGATGCCGCGCGAGGCAGATCCTCGCCGCGAGCGCATGGCCTCGTCCGCCGGCTGGCGCGCCATCACCTCCCGATCCGATCAGCAGGCCTTCGAGGACGACGTCGACGCGACATCCGACTCGCAGGAAGTGCTTGAGCTGCTCCGCATCGCCGATCGTCTCGCCGAGTCGGGCGGGAACGAACCGGAGTCGGAACCGTTCCTGCAGGAGTTCGCCTCGGAGCTGGCCAAGGCGACGTCTTCGCGCAAGACGGTCGTGAGCCTCGTGGACCCGAGCACGGATACGCTGGAGCTGCGGGCGAGCCACGGGTTCGGGGCCGACCCGCCGCGCGAGCTCGGCTATGTCCAGGACGGCATCCACGGCTGGGTCCGCAAGATCGGCACCACGATGGTGGTTTCCGATCCGGAGCAGCACCACGGACTCCCGCTGCTGCCGTTCGAGAACGTCGCGCTGATCGCGTCGCCCATCCAGGTCGGCGACACGACGCTCGGCGTGGTCTCGGTGCTCGAGCCGATGACGGGCGGGTCGCACCGCGAAGAGGACATGCTGTTCGTGAACACGGTCGCGTCGCTGGTGGGCGGCATGATCGGGCACAAGCGGGCCGAGCAGCAGGGCCACGAGGCCGTGCGCAAGGCGATCGAGTCGCTCACCATGGCGCTCGACGCCCGCGACCCTTACACGCGCGGCCACTCGCAGCGCGTGGCGATGTACAGCCTGGCGATCGCGAACGAGCTGGAGCTCGGCGGCAAGCACAAGTTCCCCAAGAACATGCGGAACTCGCTGCTGATGTCCGCGCTGCTCCACGACATCGGGAAGATCGGCATCCGCGACGAGGTGCTGCTGAAGCCGGGCAAGCTCACGGACGACGAGTACGCGCTCATCAAGACGCACCCGGAGAAGGGCGCAGAGATCGTGCGCATGATCCCCGGCTTCGACGACAACGTCATCGCGGGCATCCTGCAGCACCACGAGCGCATGGACGGCAAGGGCTACCCGGGCGGCATCGTGGGCGAGAAGATCCACATCTTCGGCCGGATCATCGGTCTCGCCGACGCGTTCGACGCGATCGTCACGAGCCGGCCGTACAGTCACGGCTCGTCGTTCACGTTCGCGCTCACGCGCATCGAGGAGCTGGCCGGGACGTCGTTCGATCCGGACGTGGTGCGGGCGATGCTCGCGGCGCTCAAGGATCAGGCGGCCTGGAACGAGCTCGGGTCGATCTCGCAGACGCGCCCGGAGTCGGAGGCGCAGGTGGCACCGTCGGCCAGCGACGGCGAGACTCCCGACCGCAAGCTGCGCCGGATCTTCGGCCGCAACATCAACGAGTTGCCGACGCTTCCGCACGTCGTTTCCCAGATCCTGGAGAAGACACGCGACCAGGACGCGAGCCTGACCGAGGTGGTCTCGATCATCTCCACGGACCAGGCGCTCGTGTCGACGTTGCTGAAGCTCGTGAACTCCGCGTTCTACGGATTCAGCCGCCGCATCACCACGCTCAAGCAGGCGATCACGCTGCTCGGGTTCCGGAGCGTCCGCAACGTGGTGGTGAACTGCGGCGTGGTCGGCATCTTCCGCAAGCGGACCTTCAACAACCACTACCGGTTCCGGCTGTGGGACCACTCCGTGGCCTGCGCCGTGGCGGCCCGCACGCTCGCGGAGATGAAGGGCTTCAAGGCGAAGGAAGAGGCGTTCACGGCCGGCCTGCTGCACGACATCGGCAAGGTCGTGATCGACCAGTACGCGCCCAAGGACTCGGCGGCGATCATGCGCAAGGTCGAGGCCGGCGCGGACCCGCGCGAGGCCGAGACCGAGGTGCTGGGAGTGGACCACACGCAGGTCGGCGGCTGGATCGCCGAGCGCTGGCACCTGCCGAAGACGTTGTGCTGGGTGATCGAGTACCACCACGCCCCGGACTCGCCGGATCTGCCCGGGGGCCACGATCTCGTGAAGCTGATCGCCACCGCGAACTCGCTCGCGTCGATCAAGCGCACCGATGATCGCACGGCGCTCGCGGCGTCCATCGAGGAGTTCGCGGCCGGCCCGGCGAACCTGCTCGGCCTGTCGCCGCACGAGGCCGCCCAGGCGCTCGCCGAGACCTGGCGGCAGAAGAACGACGCCATGAAGATGTTCGGCCCCGGCGTGGCGAGCCGCACCGCGGAGTCGGCCGAGCCGGAAGCGGACGGCGCGGCGCCGGTTCCCTCCCCGGCGTCTCCCGAGGGCCGCGCCTAGGCCTCTCGCGCAGACCACCACGGCGACCCGAACGACCCACGGCCGGAGTTCCGCGCGCTGGTCCCCCCGGACGCGAGCGCATACCATCCCGGCATGGTCTCCGAGCCCCGCCCGTCGACATCGATCGATTCGCTCGGCGCGCGCACGTTCGCCGTCGTCGCGATGGCCGCCTCCGGCCTCGTCACGCTGGCGGCCGTGCGGCCGCTGCTCGCGATCCTGGGGCCGCCCCGGCCGGGCGCGACCGGCGGCCTCGGCGACGCGACGTTCGATCTCGCCCTCGTGCTCGTGTTCGGCCTTCAGCACAGCCTGCAGGCGCGCGCGACCTGGAAGAACCTCTGGATCGCGCGCTTTCCCGCGCACACGGAGCGCATCGGATACGTGCTGGGTTCGTGCCTCGCGTTCGCGCTCGTGGTGATCGCCTGGCGCCCGCTCGGCGGCACTTGGTGGCAGGTCGACGACGTCGCGGGCGCGGCGATCGACGCGCTCGGGCTCGCCGGCTGGGCGCTCGCGCTGTGGGCCACGCTCGCGATGAGCGCGCCGGACATCACCGGCCTCTCCGCCCTGCGCGAGATCCTGCTCGGTCGGCCGTTCGCCCCGCCGACGTTTCGCGCGCCCGGTCCGTACCGCTGGGTCCGGCACCCCATCATGCTCGGGCTCATCGTGGGCTTCTTCGGCGCGGCCACGATGTCCGCGGACCGCGGGCTCTTCGCGGCGTCGATGTCCCTCTACGTGGTGATCGGGATCCTGTGCGAGGAGCGCGGCCTCGGCGAGGAGCTCGGCGACGACTACCGCCGCTACCGTCGCGAGGTCCCGATGCTGCTGCCCTGGCCGCGGCCTTCCGGGAAGCGCTGATGGAGCCCGAGGACCTCGATCTCTTCGGACCGCCTGCGTCCGAGGATCCGGAGGGCGATGCGCTCCGCTTCGCGCCGCTGGCCGAGCGCATGCGCCCGCGACGTCTCGCGGATCTCGTGGGACAGGAAGCCCTCGTGGGCGAGGGAACGGTGCTGCGGCGCGCGGTGGAGCGCGGCGTGCTGCCGTCGTTGTTGCTCCACGGACCGCCGGGCTGCGGCAAGACGACGCTCGCCCGCGTGCTCGCCCGCGAGATCTCCGCGGACTTCCGCGAGGTCTCGGCCGTGTCGTCCGGCGTGAAGACGCTGCGCGACGTCGTGGCCGCCGCGAAGCAGGCGCACCGGCGCGATCGCCGCACGGTCCTGTTCATCGACGAGATCCACCGGTTCAACAAGGCGCAGCAGGACGCGATTCTCCCCGCCGTGGAGAACGGCACCGTCACGCTCATCGGTGCGACGACCGAGAATCCGTCGTTCGAGGTGAACGCGCCGCTCCGCTCGCGCTGCCACGTGGTGCGACTCGAGCCGCTGCCGCGCACGACGATCGAGCGGCTGCTCGATCGCGCGCTCGCCGACGAAGAGCTCGGACTCGGCGGCCTCGGCGTGCGACTCGAGGGGGAGGCGCGCGAGGAGCTGATCCGTCGATCGAACGGCGATGCGCGCATCGCGATGAATCTGCTGGATTCGTGCGTGCAGGCGTTGCCGGAAGGCGAGCAGGAGATCGCCGTGGAGACCGTCACCGCGCTCGCCCGGGAGAATACGGTGCTCTACGACAAGGCGTCGGGGCGGCACTACGACCACGCGTCGGCGCTGCAGAAGAGTCTGCGCGGCTCGGACCCGGACGCGGCCCTGTACTGGGCGGCGAAGATGCTCGCGGCCGGCGAGGATCCGCGCTTCGTCGCGCGGCGTGTGCTCGTCACCGCGGCCGAGGACGTCGGTCTCGCGGATCCGCAGGCGCTGACGGTGGCGGTGGCGGCGTTTCAGGCGCTCGAGTTCCTCGGCATGCCGGAGGCCCGGATTCCGCTCGCGGAGGCGATCGTGTACGTCGCCACGGCACCCAAGTCGAACAGCGCGATGCGCGCGATCGACGCGGCGATGACCGCGATCACGGACGAGGGCGAATCGTTCGAGGTCCCTCCGCATCTCCGGATGACGGGCGAGAGCAAGAGCGCGTATCGCTCTCCCCACGGGGCGCCGGGACACTTCCGCCCGGACGACTACCTGCCGGAAGAGCTCGCGGGGCGGACGTTCTACGTGCCGGGCGAGCTCGGGACGGAGAAGGAGATCGCGCGCCGCGTGAAGGGTGCGCTCGGCCGGGGGCGGCGCCGGGCCCTGGATCCGGGGCGCCCGCCGGACCGCGGGGAGTGAACGAGCCGGGGCGGAATCGTCCGACCCGGGTGTCCGAAATCGGGCTCGATCGCGTCGGTGGATCGAGCGCTTCCCGGCGAACCCGCGGGACTTCGCGGAACGCCTGATCGAATCCACCGAGGAGAGAAACGATGGACCGTCGAGAGTTCCTGGCCCGGGCCGGCCTCGTGGCGACCTGGGCCGGCGTCGCGATCACCGTGAGCAGCTGCGGGGAGGAGGACTCGACCTCGAACCCCGTCGGCAACTCGAACGACGTCGTCGGCAGCGTGTCGGGAGGCGGTCACTCGCACTCCGGCGCGATCGTCCGGGAGGCGGAGCTTCTCGCGGGCAATGCCGTCACGCTGACGCTCACGGGAAGCGGTCACACCCACATGGTGCCGCTGAGCTCGCCGCAGGTCATGGACATCGCCGACGGCACGCGGGTCGTGGTCACCGTCACCGATGGGCACACGCACACGGTCACGTTCAACTAGCGCACGAGAGCGGCGCGGGCGGGCTCGCGCCCGCCCGTCGCACTCAGCCCCCCGTGCCGGCCGCGACTTCGGCCGGCGCTTCCGCCGGCGCCCCCGATTCCGCGGCGGCCGGATTCTCCGGCTCCGCCTTCTTCATCGGACCGGGCTCGGCATACATCTCCGGCATCTCGAGGAACGTCGCCTTCGTGGAGTCGGCGCGGAAGTAATAGAGCTGGTCCCGGTACGCGAGCGCAGGCGATCCGGCATCCGGCGCGAAACGCTCGTGGCTGACGGGATCGGTGACGCTGCCGCACCACTTCCACGGCGCGGTCGTGAAGCGAAGGCGCGAGCCGAGATCCGAGAAGAAGTAGATCTCGTGATTGAGTCGCAGGAAGCTCTCGGAGTCCAGACGCGCGGCGCGGCCCGGATCGATCGGGTCACGGAACACGTCGCTCGGCGTGGCGAAACCCATCTTGTCGAGATAGAACGCGGGGTCTTGCCCGAAGACCTTGATGCACGGGCCTCAGCAGAAGCCGATGGGCAGACCGTTCACGTACATGGGGATCTGGCTCGCCCCGAGGTTGCGTTCGAGCACGGGGCAGAGGTCGTTCAGCGAAACGGTGGAGTCGGGATATTGCACCCGCCAGCGTTCCGTACCGGGGGTCGGGATCTTCGTTTGCGAGGGGGCGGGTCCGGCCGTCAGCAGGCCGAGGGCCATGCACCCGAACACGACGAACAGGCGGTACTCACGGGACATCGCGCTTCCTCCTTCTCTCTCGAGATCGTCCGAGCGTAGACGTCGCGGGAGGTTCGCGGTGTACCAGGTGTGTAAGTCAAGCCATTGTAAAGGGCGACGCCCGGAGCGCTCAGGCGCTACAGGCGCTGCCGCCAGAAAGACGTCTCCACGAGGACGTCCGGCACGAGCTCCCGCAGCCGGTCGAGGATCGCCCGGTGGGGCGCCTCGCGGAGCTCCTCCCCGAACGCGTCGGCGGCCGCCTCGTCGGCGAACTCGAGGAACTCGAGGAAATCGCCCGGCGTCTCCGTGCTCTCCATCACGTAGAAGCCCTTCACGCGTGGCGACTCCGCGCAGGCCGCTTGCCAGCGGGCGAGGAGCTCCAGGTACTCGGCGCGCGATTCGGCGGGCACGCGCGCACGCACGGCACGAACGGTTCTCAAGGGGCCTCCAGGATCTCGCGCAGGGCGCGTTCGTCGAGGTTGCGGGCGGCGTCGCCGAGGCGGCCCCGGCGTCTCGTGAGCGCCCGTTCGAAGAACGAGAGACGCTCGCCGGGGGAGTCGAGCGCCGGCTCCTCGATGACGGGCAGGTCGGGGAATCTCTCCAGGAACGCCGCGGCCCAGAGTCCGCGACCCGTGCGCTCGAACGGTCCGTCGCCGTGAAGGGCCTCGGCTGTTTCGTAGACCCGGGCCGCGGTGACGCCGCAACTCGGGGACTTGTGCTTGAAGACGAAGCCATCGAGGGCATGGGGGCCGCGGAAGGCGTCGAGTCGATCGGAAGCCCATTCGTGGAGCGTGCCCGTGAGCTCCCGGCGCGAGTCCCGCGTCCACAGCTCCAAGCCTCCGGGCACGCGCAGCAGCTGGATCGGCTCGCGCGGGACTCCGAGTCCGATCTCCACCTCCGGGCACACCCGGACCCACTCCACGAACGCATCGAGCCGTTCGAGGCAAGGGTGGAGGCGATGGTCGCCGTCGTAGCGGACGCGATCGCCCACGAGGCACGCGGATACGCCGATCCGGACTCGGGCGAGATCGGGTGAGCGCTCGGTCACGGGCACCTCCGACAGGGAACGGGCCGTAAAGATCATGTCACGGCCGGTGAAGAAGCGCCGCTCCCGGAATCGAACGGGACCCTGACGGCATCGCAGGGGTATTGCGCACGGAGGCGACTCCGACCCGACGCTTTCCGTCGTTGCCGTGTTGCCTCGAACGCCTCGAAACCTCCGAACTCTCCGAACGAGGTGCGTCATGAGAATCGCGATCACGACCCCGACCGGCCACATCGGCAGTGCGCTCACCGACCGGCTGCTGGCCTCGAATCACGACCTGGTACTGCTCGTCCGCGACCCCGGAAAGGTACGGCATTTCACGAGCCGGGGGGCCACCGCGATCGGCGGTGACCTGACGGACGCGGAGTACGTGCGCGAGGCGACCCGCGGCGTCGACGCGATGTTCTGGCTCACTCCGCCGAGCTACGGGTCGCCGGACATGCGCGCGTTCCAGCAGAAGGTCGGTCGATCCGCCGCCGACGCGGCGAAGGCGAACCGCATCGAACGTGTGGTGCACCTGTCGAGCCTCGGGGCGCAGCACGCCCAGGGCACGGGGCCGATCGCCGGCCTGCACGACGTCGAGGGGATGCTGAACGAGGCGGCGGAGAACGTCACGCACCTGCGCCCCGGCTTCTTCATGGAGAACCACCTCGGATCGCTCGACGGAATCCGTCAGGCGAAGAGCGTCTTCTTTCCGGTGCCCGCGGAGGCCGGCGGCGTGTTCATCGCCACGCGCGACATCGCGGACTTCGCCGCGAAGCGCATCCAGGATGCGGCCTGGAAGGGCCGGCACGTGATCGAGCTGTACGGCCCGGCCGAGATCACGTTCGGCGATTTCGCGGAGGCGATCTCCGACGCGCTCGGCGAGAAGGTGCAGCACGTGCAAACGTCCATGGAGCAGACGCGTGAGGCGCTGCAGGCCATGGGCTGCTCGGAGGATGTCTGCGACCGGATGCTGCAACTCTATGAGGCCGCCGCGGCCGGGCTGCTGAATCCCACGCAGACGCCGACCCCGGCGACGCGCGGAAAGACCACGGTGAAGCAGTTCGCGCGCGAGGTCGTGGCGCCGCTCGTGCGGGGAGAGACGCCGGTCGCCTAGGGGGGGCAGGGGCCGCGATCGGGCGGCGCGGTGCTGGAAATCGGCAATGCGCAGGGATTAGACTTCCAGCCGTCCGCGCCGCCGGAACTGGCCGACGCCGGAACTGGAGAGAGTCCCATGTACCGCTTGTATCGTTCCGTCCGCTTTCTTTTCGTCGCCCCGCTCATCGTGGCGCTGCTGGTGGTGATCAATCTCGTCACGTCGCCCGGACACTGGTGGGTGCAGTGGGCGGCGCTCGGGATCGGGATCGCGTGGATGATCTCGTTGATCCGCGTCGTCGGGGCGGCGGTCACGGTCGGCGGCATCGCCGCGCTGGTCGCGCTTCTCCGGCGTCGCTCGGGCGTCTGACCGCCGCCCCGTTCGGCCCGCGGCGTCATCACCACGCCGTTTGCGGATCCTCTCGCGGATCCGCCAAAGCGCTCGTTTTCCCCTCAACCACTGGCCCCGATTTGCCGTTCTCAGGCGAAGGACGGGGAATCCCGCCCACCGGACGATCGACCACTCCGTGGCCTCCCGATCGCCCCTTGCAGCTCCGGTTCCACGGGCAACTCGCGAGCCCGCGTCGCCGGTCCGGGAGGGGAGGGGTCATCGCCGGGATCGAGGGGTGCGAACGGCGGCTCAAAGGTGCCTGAAGGCTCCGGAATCCGCTAAAGCGCACTCAATCTCGTGTCGATCTCAGCGATGATTGACAAGCTCGCCCTTGGACTCGCGTTGGGGAGAAGCACATGGAGAGCAGGAGTTCGGGAGTCAACGGCATCATGGACATCTCCGAAGCCGCGGACTACCTCCACATCAAGAAGTGGACGCTCTACCGCCTGGTGAAGCGCGGCAAGATTCCCGGGATCAAGGTCGGCGGCCAGTGGAGATTCAAGAAGGAAGTTCTCGACGAGATGTTCACGCAGAACGCCCCTTCGGCCGAGTAGGCACCGACGTCGCTCGCCGAGGCCTCCACGGCCCGGCAGTAGGACTGGAGGCTTCCGCGAGGCGCTCGCCCCGTCATCCGGGGTGAGCGCCGTCGTCTTGTTGGGGTGAATCCCCCAACCGCTTCGGGGCGCTGCCCCCACCCACTGGTCGATGTTCGTCGATCCTGACGGCACACCCGCGCACCCCCGAAGACCGCTCGCCGCCCGATCGCGTCGAGAGCGGTCGCTCCGCAGGCTCAGCGGCCCGGCGCGGTGATTCTCGCGAGCGAACCGCGTTTCTGGTCCCGCGCTTGCAGATGCATCCGGGCGCACCCTCCCGCCGGAGGGTTCCGTCCCGGAGGTAGACCTTGCATCTCGGGCTCACACGACTCTCTCCAGTCTCCTCCGTCGCTTTCGGTGGGGCGATCATCCTTCTGGTCGCTGGCGCGGGACCCTCCTTCTCGGGGGACCTCGACGTGACCGGCGCGAACGTCGTCGGTCCGGTCCCCTTCTCCGAGTGGGGGCCGAAGGTCGAAGAGATCTACCAGCAGGAGAACGGACGTTCCGACTACTCCGCGGAGATCCACTACGACCTGGGGCTCTATTTCTACGAACAGGGCGAGTACGACCTCTCGCTCCAGCACTATCGCAAAGCCACCGAGATCGATCCCGAGTTCCCCGAGGCCTACTTCGGGATCGGCCTGCTGTTCTACTCGCTGGGGGACGACGACAACGCGATCCGCTACTACCGCAAGTCCCTCGAGAAGAACCCGCGCGACGCGGACACGCGGAACAACCTGGGCCTCATCTACTACCGCCGCGGCGAGCTCTCCAGCGCGCGCGAAGAGATCGAAGCGGCACTCCGGCTGCAGCCGGACTTCCCGGACGCTCTCTACAACCTCGGCCTGGTCTACTACCAGCAGGCCGATCTTCGGGACGCGGTGTCCACGTTCCTGAAGGCGCTCAACCTCGATCCGAGTTATCTCCGGGCCCGATTCAACCTGGGCGTCGTTTACTACGAGCTCGGACTCGAGGACCTCGCAGAAGAACAGTGGCGCAAGATCCAGCTGGACGCTCCGGGCTCTCCGCTCGCGGAGCAGGCCGAGCAGAATCTCTCGGTGCTCGACCACGACCAGAACTAGTCTCTCCTGATCACACTCCGAAGGGCCGTTCTCACGCAGCAACCTCCTCGCAGGCAAGCAAACGGGTCGCGACGGGCGGGGGCAACCTCGCCCGTCGTCGTTTGCGTGGCGGCGTCGCGTCGGCGTTGCCGGGCGACCGCGATTGACCGACACTGCGGGCGCCGCCGGACGGGAGAGAAGACGTGACGATCGAGCCCTACTGGGTTCCCGTGCTGTTCGTGCTCGGCATCGTCGCCGGGTTCCTGAACACGGTGGCGGGTGGCGGTTCGTTCTTCACGTTCCCGTTCCTGATCTTCCTCGGCTACCCGCCTCACCTCGCGAACGGCACGATCCGCGTGACGATCGTGATGCAGAACCTGGTCGGCGCGCCGACATTCGCCCGCAGCGGCCACTTCTACCCGCGCGAGACGCTGATCGCCGCGCTCGCCGCGATCCCGGCCGCGTTGCTGGGCGCGCTCGTCGCGGTGCACCTCTCGCCGGATCGATTCCGCGTCATCTCCGCGGTCCTCGTGATCGTGGTGCTCGTCACGCTGTTCGTGCGTCCCGCGGACTGGATGCGCGCCGAGCGACTTCCGCGCATCCGCTGGCACCTCGCGCTACCCCTGTTCGCGGCGGTCGGCTTCTACGGTGGCTTCTTCCAGCTCGGCGCCGGAATGCCGTTCCTCGTCGCGGCCGTGCTCGGCGGCGGCTGGGATCTCGTCTCCGCGAACTCCGTCAAGGTCAGCGTGATCCTGCTGTTCTCGCTCGTGGCGCTGTTCGTGTTCGCGGACTCCGGTCACGTCGACTGGATCGCGGGTCTCACGATCGGTGTGGGGAACATGCTCGGCGCCTGGTTGGGCGCGCGCTCGGCCGTGAAGCGGGGGCCGGGGTGGATCCGCTGGATCATGGTGGTGATGGCGGTGCTGGCGGCGGTGAGGCTGCTTGTGAGGTAGGGGTTCGCTGTGTCGGTCTCGGTTCGGGCCTCGGGGAGAGGGTGCGCTCTGTCGGCCTCGGTTCGGGCCCCGGGAGCCCTGTTCGCGACCGGTTTCGCTCGGCCGTCCTTGGCCTCGCTCACCTCGACGCGGCGACGGCTCCACCGTCCGTGGTTCCGCCGAAGTCGCCGCGACGTCGCGAACAGGACTCCCGGAGGCCCGAACCGAGACCGACACGCTTCCTGATGCCTGGGAGATCAGTTCGACGCCGTGGACACACGCACATCGGCTCCGCGCCAGCGAAGGCCCGCGGCGCGATCAGCTCTCGGGACGACAGTCTCCCAGCGGGACCGGGCACGCGGGTGCGTGGCCCGTGCCCGACAAACTTGATGGTGCCGGCGAGATCTCGCCGCCGTCAGCCGCAGGATGGGCAGTGCGGATCGGAACCACGATGACGCGGTCGTTCGGAGCCGACATGTTCGCGGCCCAGGACGAGTGAGTAGCCTCCCAGGCTCATCGAAGCGGGTCGGGCTCGAGTCGGTGCTGGGGGAGTCCTGTTCGCGACGCCGCGGCGACGATGCGGAACCACGGACGGTGGAGCCGTCGCCGCGACGAGGTGAGCGAGGCCATGGACGGCCGAGCGAACCGTTCGCGAACAGGGCTCCCCCAGCTCCGACTCGAGACCGACACAGCGAGACCACTCCGACTCGAGACCGACACAGCGAGACCACTCCGACTCGAGACCGACACAACGCAAGAAGGCCCCGCCCTCCGGGGAGAGCGGGGCCATGCGACCGGTGCCTTCGAGACGCTTCGGGTGTCGTCCCTAGCTCGCGGCCGCGAGTTTCCGGCGCGAGATGCCGCGCACGATGTCATCCACCGCGGGTTGCATGCGGCCGAAGATGTCCGCATCGCCCGTCATCCGGTACGTCCACCCGCAACCGACACAGAGCGCCATCAGCTTTTCGCCGATGTCGTCCGGATCGGCCTCCGGCGTGAAGTCTCCCGTCGCCTGGCCGATGCGCACGACGTTCGCGAAGTCCGCGATGAACGTGCGCGCGGCCTTGCGCAGCGCCAGCGCGATCTCGTCGGCGGCATCCACCGCGTCGACCGCGAGGTTCAGGAACAGACAGCCGCCCTCGAACAGGCCGGACGTCCAGTACGATCCGTACGTTTCCAGCGTTCGCGAGAGACGCTCGGTCGGCGTCTTCGCGCCTTCCAGCTCCTCGCGGAAATACTCGCGCGCCATCGCGACGGACTCTTCCACGAGGGCGAGGATCATTTCGCGCTTCGACGTGAAGTGCGCCATGATGCCGCCCTTGGAATAGCCCGTCCGCTCGGCGAGCTTTCCGATCGACATGCCGTCGATCCCCTCGCGCGAGAGAAGCTGCACGGCTTCCGCCACCAGCGTGGCGCGCCCGCCCTTCTCCCGCGACGCCTTGTCCCGGTCGCTCGTGCGAACCACCGGAACCGCCATCGCACCCGCCATCACCACCTCCCAAGGCCGAACGAGGTCCTACGAACGTTCGGACTGTAGTCGGGGGCCCGATCCCTGAAAAGGAGAATTCGGGGCGGAGCGACTCCGGCCGGAGGAACTCGCGGCGCACGATCCCGGCGGGAGGGTGCGGGCCGGAGAATGCGCGGTGATTCCCGACGTCAGCGTCCGGTTTCGGACACCGGACGGTAGAGCACGATCTCAACACGCTCGAGAGTGGCGAGACCTTCGCGCACGAGCTCGTCCACCGAAGGAAGGAACGCCCGCACCTTCGCCTCGGTGTCCACGATCTCGACGACGAGCGGGAGATCCTCCGAGAGACGAAGCAGGCTGCCAGAGTGGATGCGGCTGTGTGCTCCGAACCCGGCGGTGCCACGGAGCACGGTGGCGCCGGCCAGGCCCGCTTCGCGCGCGCGGCGCACGAGCACTTCGGTGAGAGGATGGCCCTCGAACCGATCGCCCTCACCGACGTAGACACGAAGCAGCAATCCGATGCCTTCGGTCTTCACGGCGAGCCCTCCTTCGCCCCGCACCGTAGCACGAAGGGTGACCCGGCGCTCCGGTTCCGTGCGCGCCCTCGTCCTAGGCGAGCGTCCGCACGAGCGCGCGCCCGACCCACACCGCGGCGAGTCCCACCAGCACACTGGCCGCCACGTTCGCGAACGCGAGGGCCGGTCGCCCGGCGCGTATCAGCTCCACCGTCTCCCCGCCGAACGTGGAGAACGTGGTGAAGGAGCCGAGGATCCCGATCGCGAAGAAGGCCCGCGTCTCCGCGGACAGGGCGCCGCGCGTCTCGGCCGCGGCCAGCAGCACGCCGAGGATCAGGCAGCCGAGGATGTTCACCACTAAGGTGCCGGCGGGGAACGGAACGTCGGCGCGGGTCTGGACCCAGCCCGAGACCAGGTATCGCGCCACGGCGCCCACCGCGCCGCCCAGGGCGACCATCGCGATTCGGAGAAGCATCCGGCGATTCTAGGCGACGAGTCCGTGCGCGGCGACCCCGGACATGTCACCATCCGGGCCGGAGGTGGCGAATGAGCTCCCGAGGATTCCGGGTCGGACTGCGCCGCGAGCTCGAGGAGTGGCGCCGCGATGGGATCGTCTCCGCCGAAGGTGCGGAGCGACTCCGGGCGCGCTACGCGCTCGACACGATCGGAGAGGAAACCGGGCGCCAGACCGCCACGGTGATCTTCACGATCGGGGCGTTGCTGGTGGGCGGCGGCGTGATCGCGTTCGTGTCCGCGCACTGGGCGCGGCTCGGCCCCGGCGCGCGGATCGCGATCCTGCTGACGTTCCTGCTCGCGCTGTACGCGGCCGGCTGGCGCGCGAGCGCGCGGTCGCCGCGGCTGGGCCGCGGGCTGTTCCTGGCCGGCTGCCTCGTGTTCGGCGCGAGCCTCGGTCTGTTCGGCCAGATCTTCCACGTGCAGGAGGACTGGCACCACATGCTCGCGGCGTGGATGGCCGGCACGCTCGCGGTGGCGTGGGCCATCCGGGCGCCGGAAACCGGCGCGCTTGCCGTGCTCATCGCCGCGGGTTGGTTCGCGGCACGACTTGCGGTCGTGGGGGCCCACGGACTGCTTGTTCCCGGCGTGATCGCGTTGCTCGTTCTGCCGCTCGCGTACCGAACGCGGAGCGCGCCGCTGCACGTCTTGGTGCTGCTCGCGTTCGGCACGATGGTCGCGGCTCTCGCCGGTCGCAGCGCGGGAACGCCCTGGGCCACGGCCCTTCAGGTCACGGTGATGGCCTGGCTCACCTGGGCGATCGGATTCCACCATCGCGGCACGACCTCGCTCGCCCGGTACTCGTTCGCGGCCCCGCTCGGCGCCGTCGTGCTCGCGATCGTGGCGTACCTCGTGTCGTTCCGGGACTTCGCACGGATGCTCGGGTGGCACGGCGACATCGACGCGCGGGGCTGGCTGCTCCCGGTCGCGCTGACGGCCGGCCTCGGCGCCGCGCTCGCCGCGCATCGGTGGCGGATGAACCGACCGGGCCGGGTGGAGCGGGGGACGGCGGGCGGTATCCTCGCCGCGACTCTGCTCACCGCGGGCGGGGTCATCGTGGCCGGGGCCGGCGCGGCGGACGAGCCGTCCAAGCGCGTGATCGCCGCGGTGTTCGGAAACGTCGCGGCGGTGGCGCTCGCCGTCACGGGGATTCTCGCGGGGGTGCACGAGGATCGTCGCGGCGCGTTCTGGCTCGGTTCGTTGTTCGCGGTGCTGCTCGTGCTGTCACGCTTCTTCGAATACCAGGCGGGACTGCTCGCGAAGTCCGCCGCGTTCCTGCTGTGCGGCGTCGCCGTCATCCGCGCCGGCGTCGCGTTCGAGCGGAGATTGCAGCGCGCGAGCGCGCCGCCGGCGCCGGAGGTTCCGTGATGGAGAGACCGGGCAAGGCACTGCTCGCCGCGATCGCGTTGCAGTTGTTGCTCCTCGCCGCCATCCCCGCGCCGCTCGCGTGGACGAGGTGGACCGGGGAGACGGTGCTGCTGGAGATGCAACCCGTGGATCCTTTCGACGCGATGCGCGGGTGGTACCAGGACCTCGCGCTCGAGGTCGGCGACCCGGCGCGGTTTCCCGAGGAGTCGGACGAACTGCGAGAGGGCCGGCGGGCCTGGGTGGTCGTGGCGCCGGATGCGGCCGGAGTGGCGCGGCCGGTGGCGGTACGGACGACCCGGCCGGAACCGGTGGGCGCCGGCGAGATCGTGCTCCGGGGGACCTATCGCGGGGGACGGATCCGCTTCGGGGCAGAGACGTTCTTCGTGGCCGAGAACGAGCGCGGGGCGTTGGCCGACGATCTCCGGGAGCATCTCCGGGACGCGCGAGCCGAAGTCCGGGTCGGATCGGCGGGGCGCGTCGTGCTGACGGCACTGCGGGTGGGCGACCGGCGCTACGAGTGAGGTCCCGTTCTCGGTTTCATCCGCGGGGCGACTTCCGGTAACATCGGGATTCCCCCCGGGGGCTCGATTCGGAGGCACCCCTGTGACGTCCCGCCCTGCCGTCCTCCTCGCGTTCGTCGCGATCTCGGTCGCCGCGCGCCCGACCCCGACCTCGGCCCAATCCTGGCTCGACGGTTTCGCGCTCGCGGAACCGAACGGCGCGGTTCACGCCATGCTCTCCCACACCGGCGATCTCTGGATTGCCGGCGACTTCGATTCGGTTTCCGGAGTGGCGGCGTCGCACGTCGCGTGGTGGGACGGCACACAGTGGCACGCGGCCGGGGACGGCATGAACGCGCGGGTGCGCGAGCTCCTCGTGTGGAACGGGGAAGTCGTCGCGGCCGGCGACTTCACCGAAGCGGGGAGCGGACCGGCCGGCCATATCGCGCGCTGGGACGGTGCCGACTGGTTCCCGATCGGCAACGGAATGAACGATTTCGTGTGGGCCCTCGAGGAGTTCGAGGGGGATCTGATCGCCGGCGGCGAGTTCACGTCGGCGGGCGGGGTCCCCGCAGATCGGATCGCACGCTGGAATGGCGCGCAGTGGACTCCGCTCGGAACGGGGCACGACGACTGGGTGCGGGACCTCCACGTACATGCGGGAGAGCTGTACGCGGCCGGAGACTTCACGGGATATGTCTCGCGCTGGGACGGCACTCAGTGGCAGATCGTGGGGGCCGGTTTCGATCACCTCGTGAACTGCCTCGTGACACACGAGGGCTCGCTGCTCGCGGGAGGCGCGTTCTCCGTCTCCGGCGCCACGGTGACGCTGCGGATCGCTCGGTTCGACGGCACGGACTGGCAGCCCTACGCCGTCGGGCTCGACAACTACGTGCAGACGATGAGCGTGTTCGACGGAGAGCTGTGGGCGGGCGGACAGTTCACGCGCACCTGGAACGGGCTCACCTCGATCGAGCGAATCGCGCGCTGGGATGGTTCGGCGTGGCACCAGGTGGGAGACGGCTTCGACGGACTCGTCACGACTCTCGTGTCGCACGATGCGGGAGTTCTCGCCGGAGGGTTCTTCGGGACCTCCGGTGCGAGAGAAGTGCCGCGAGTGGGCCGCTGGAACGGCACCGCATGGAGCCAGTACGGGAACGGGATCGGCGGCGTGGTGCGCGCCATCGCGTACTACCGAGGAGAAGTCGTTCTCGGGGGCGCGATCGAGACGGTCGCCGGGGAAGAGGCGGGTGGTCTCGCGATCTGGGACGGCACGGCGCTGCGAGTAGGCCCCGGATTCGCCGACGGCCCCGTGAGCGCCCTTGCGGTCCATCAGGATCAGCTGATCGTGGGTGGGGCCTTCACCCACGTCGACAACCTGGAGATCGGCGGTCTCGCGATCTGGGACGGAGCGAGCTGGTCCACCCTCGGCACCGTCGGCGTCTGGGGCGCGCTGAACAACAACGTTGCCGCGATCGAGCCCTGGGCCGATGGCTTCGCCATCGGAGGGTCTTTCGCCGCCGTGGAGACGATCCCCGCCGCCAACGTCGCCTACTGGGACGGAACGAGCTGGTTTCCGCTGGGGGAAGGAGTGTTTTCCTCCGGCACCGCACCCATCGTCCGCGCTCTGAAGTCGGATGGCACGGCTCTGTGGGTCGGGGGGTTCTTTGCGACGGCGGGAATCGACTCCGTCGACAACATCGCGCGGTGGGATGGCGCGCAGTTCCATCCCGCCGGCTCGGGCCTCGGTCCGGGCACCGTCCGTGCGATCACCATTCATGAAGGCGACATCGTGGCGGGAGGTACGTTCAACGAGTCGGGAGGCGCGGAGATCGGTCGCCTCGCCCGGTGGAACGGATCGGACTGGGAAGCATTCGGTGGCGGCGTGACCGGAAGCGTTCACTGCCTGGCTTCCGCGGGTACCATGCTTGTCGTCGGCGGAAACCTCGAGTCGGTGGGCGGCGTACCGGTGAGCCGTCTGGCCCGCTGGGATGGGAACCTGTGGCTCGAGATCGGCGATTGCGACGACGTCGTGAACGCGACTCGCTGGACCCCGGATGGCCTCGCGATCGGTGGCGCGTTCGGCCTGGTCGGAGGCGTTGCTTCTTCCGGATTCGCCTGGTGGGACGAGACACCCCCGACCACCTCCGTGGTCGATCCGCGGATCGACTCACCGGAATTGCGTCTCGCGAACTTCCCGAATCCGTTCCGGGGGGAGACGGATCTCCGAATGGACCTGGCCCGCGGCGGGCGAGTGTCCGTGGAAGTCTTCGACGTGCGGGGGCGGCGCGTGGGGAATCCGATCGATCGATTGCTCCCGCCCGGCCGCCACTCGGTCGCGTGGAGTGCTCGAGCTTCCGACGGAAGCGTCTTGCCGGCCGGGGTGTACTTCGCGCGCGTGCGAGCCGACTCGCGACTCGCGACCCGGAAGCTCGTCCTTCTCGGAGGCGGCGAATGAGACTCGCATCCGTGATCGTGTCGTCGCTGACCATCGTGGTCGGCTTCTTGCCGATGGAAGTCGCGGCGACCGCGCGAACGGCCACGGGCAAGGTCGATGCACTGACGGTGGTCCGGGAAGAGGCGTCTTCGCGACGCGTCGATGTGGACGACCGAAGCGTCGCCACCACGGGTTCCTGGAGCACTCGCTTCCTCCTGCCGGACATTCCGCTCGCCGACGACTCCGATGCGGTGCTCGATGTGGTCTCCACGAACGGCCGCACCGTGTACGCCACCCGCAACGGGCTCTACGAGATCCTGGCCGATCGGACGCACCCGAGGCTGTTCTCGCAGCAGATGCGTGCGATCTACCCCTACGGCGATGGCGTCGCGATCAGCGGCTGGAATCCCGCGATCGGCCACGTGAGCTACTGGGACGGAGAGTTTCGGCAGCCGCTCGGCGACGGGCTCGAGGGGGACTTCGGCGACGACTTCACGGTCGTGGAAACGTTCACCCTGCACCAAGGCTTCCTGTACGCGGGAGGAGCGATCGAGGCTTCGGGATCGCAGCCGCTCGGCCCCGTGGCGCGCTGGGACGGCACGGCGTGGCGGCCCGTGGGGGAAGGACTACACGGCCGCGTGCGCGCACTGCTCTCGTTCGGCGGCACGCTCTTCGCCGGAGGCGACGTCACGGTGACCGATGCGGTCGGGGCGGTCGTGGGCGAGGGCGTCGCGAGCTTCACCGGTGTTCGATGGGAGCCGGTCGGAACGGATCAGTGGGGCACGGTCCGCGCTCTCGAGACGGATGGCACCACGGTCTGGGCCGGCGGCCAGCTGCGGGTCCTGGAGAGGCAGCCGGCGTACGCACTCGCGCGCTGGGATGGGTCGCTCTGGTGGAGCACGCAGACGTTCGACGACGAGATCCTCACGATCCACTCGCGCCCGGACGGGCTCTGGATCGGAGGCAAGTTCCGGAACTTCCCGAGCTACGCCCGTCGGGATCCGATGGGAGCGTGGAGCGTGCCGGGCGGCGGTGTCGTTCCCGGTGGCCGGGTGGAGACGATCGTGGAATGGAACGGAGGGGCGGGTCTCGGCGGCCACTTCGAGGCCTTCGGGTCGGAGGCGGAACTGGAGGGATTCGCCCTGCGAAGGAACGACACCTGGGAGGGGCTCGGGCTGGGTGTGGGTGGGGAGGTGCACCGCGTCCGTCGCATCGGATCGCATGTCGTCGTGGCCGGGGACTTCGAGTTCGCGGGAGGCCTCCGCGTCAATCGGATCGCGCGGCACCAGGTCGATCACTGGGTCGGCTACGGAGACGGCTTCAACGCGCGCGTCCACGATTTCGTCGAGTACCAGGGAGCGTTGATCGCCGCCGGACGCTTCACGCGGAGCGGGTCGACGGATCTGTCGTACGTGGCGCGCTGGGACGGCTCATCGTGGGTGCCGCTCGGCGAAGGCACGGACGACTACGTCTACACGCTCGCCGTGTGGGACGGGCTTCTATGGGCGGGTGGGTCCTTCACGACCGCCGGAGGTGTCCCCGCATCCGGCCTCGCCGTCTGGGACGGGAGCAGCTGGGCGGCGGGTCTCGGTGGAGTCTCGGGCGGCGAACCGGCCGGTCCGGCGGTCTACGCGCTGGAAGCCGGACAGATCCAGCTCTGGATCGGAGGAGCGTTCGACGCGATCGGCGGTACGCCCGCCGCGAACGTCGCTCGTAGTCAGAGCGGCGCGGTCGTTCCGGCCGGAAACGGATTGCCGGGCGGCTGGGTTCTCTCGTTCGGCGTGTACGCTCCGTACATGTCGGCCGGGGGTACGTTCCCGGGTTCTCTCATGACCTGGCAAGGCTCGACGTGGATCAACCGGGCTGCGCCGATCCCGGTCTGGGCGATCGAGTCCGTTCCCGGCGGAGTCGCCATCGCGGGGCCTGCCGAAACATGGATCTACTTCCAGACCGGATCCGGCTGGAGCGCGGCTTCCATCGATACCGGGGCGCTCGCGAACGACATCTGGTGGCAGGGAGATTCCCTGTGGGTGGGCGGGACCTTCACGAGAGCGGGCGGCGTGACCTCGCACCACGTCGGGGTCTTCACGCCGACGCTCACGGAGTCGACTCCCGAGGCGGACGCTCCGCTTCCGGTTTCCTCTCCGTTCCGCGTGTCGAATCCGTTCGAGGATCTTCTCCGCGTCGACATGGAGACGAGCGCGGATCGGATTGAGATCTTCGACGTCAGTGGGCGTCGACGACTCCAGCGGGATCTTCCCCGATCGTCGTCGCGGGTCCAGACGTTCGATCTGAGTGGCTACGCGGCCGGTGTCTATTTCGTGCGCGTCACGAGCGCCGGATCCACCGTCACGCGCAAGGCGGTAAAGGCTCGATGAGATCTCTTTCGCGATTCCTGCTTCTTTTTGTGACGTTCGCCGTGACGAATGCCGCGGCAACCGTGCTTCGGGTTCCGGAAGACTTCACGTCGGTGCGTGATGCCGTGCTGAACTCCGCCGCCTACGACACCGTGCTCGTGGCCCCGGGAGACTACGTGGAGGGCGGGCAGATCTCGGTCGACAGTCCCTATTGTCTCGCGCCGATCTCCCATCCGCTCACTCTCCGCTCGACGGACGGCGCCGACGCCACGCGACTCGAGCTCGACGTCGTTCCGCTGGGGACTCCCGCGAACCGCGTCCTCTCGATCGAGAGTCCGGGCGGTCCGGTCGTGATCGAGGGATTCACGCTTCGCAGCCATCCGAATGGGAACGACTCCGGGCTGTACGCCGTTTCCGCCGATTCGCTCGTCGTTCGGGACACGACGTTCCGGGACTTTTGGGGATCCGGGCACGCGGTGCAGGTTGCCGGCGGGACTCCTGCGGGTTCCGTCGCTCTTGATGGTTGTCAGTTCCGGGAGTGCGGTGCCTCGCATGGGGAGTACATGATTCTCGTGACCGGGGCTCGCCCGGTGGAGATCGTCGACTGCACCGTCCGGCGATGCGTGACGGGCCTGTCCCTTCCCAGTGGCGCGGCACTGCGCCGCTGCGCGTTCGAGGAGAACGAGGATCGGCTCGTGCTCGTGAGCTCGGGCCTGCTGGAAGACTGCGTGTTCCGGGGAAACCAGGTCGGCACGAGAACGGAACTGATCCTCGCGACATCGGGAAGCGAGATTCGACGCTGTCAGATCCTCGACAACTTTGCCGCGGGCGTGAATTCGGTCCCTGGCGTTCAATTGCACGGAAACATGTCGGACTGCTTTCTGGCCGGCAACACGGTTGCCGGTGGCTCCGCGTCGGCCGCTCTCGTCTTCGGGGCGATGGACCATTGCGTCGTTGTGGGAAACTCCGGCCGATACGCCGTCTACGTTTCGGATCCGGTCAACTCCGGGTGCAGCCTCTTCTGGCAGAATCCGGATGGGGACACGAGTTCTGCAGTGGCGCTCTCGGATCTCGGATGGAACCTGGATCCGCAGCTCTGCTCCGGCCGCCCCTGGAGTCCGGAGGTCCGCTCGACGTCCCCGTGTCTTCCCGCGCAGTCGGTCCCCTGCGGTTCCTATCCACTCTTCACCGAAGGTTGCGCGCCGGAGGGGATCCTGCTCGATACGGATCCGCCGCACCTGCAGGTCCTCGCCGACGGTCTGTCGATGACGGCGCCAGCGTACGTGGAGTGGGTTGAGGGCACCGTCCACGAGATCGCGGCGTTCGCCGATCAACCAGACACGGTCGGGCGTCGTTTCGTGTTCGAGTTCTGGGACGACGGCGGGGCCGCCACCCACGACATCGTGGTGGGGCCGCCCGGATCCCGGGTGACGGCGACGCACTCCCCGGAGACTCTCCTCACCATGATCGCGAGCCCGAGCAACAGCGGGGTGCTGACGCCGGGCACCAGCTGGCATCCGGACGGCGCCACGGTGACCATCGAGGCGATCCCGAACTTTCCATTCCTGTTCCTGAACTGGACCACGAACGCTCCGAACGGCGTCATCAGTACCGATCCGGTCGAGGTGATCACTCTCTCTGCGCCGGTGACCCAGACGGCGACGTTCGTACGGACGTTCCCCTTCACGCTGCAATCGGATCCCCCAGGCGTAAGGATGACCGCCGACGACCTGGAGATCGTCTCCCCGGAGAGTTTCGACTGGTATCCGGGCACGCTGCACACGCTCTCGGCGGGAGATCCGTCCCCTTCCAGCGAAGGAGAGAGGTTCTCGTTCGAGCGCTGGTCCGACAATGTGCTGGCACCGACGCGGCAGTTCACCATGCCCGGAGTCGCGGACTCGCGAACCGCGATCTTCGACCGGCAGTTCCGTCTCGACCCGTTCGTCGTCGGCGACGGCACCGTGTCGGCCGACACCAGCTGGTACTCGGAAGGCACGACGGTCGATCTCGTGGCGACGCCCGGCGATGGTTGGGTGTTCGTCGGGTGGATCGGCGGGGGCGACGCGTCCTACAGCGGTCCGGAGCCCGCGATCACGCTCACGATGACGAGCCCGGTCACCGAGACCGCGATCTTCGAACCCGCCCCGGTTCCGCTCGCGAGCATCGTCCTCAGCCTGAGCGACACCGATCCCGACCCGGCCGTCGGGTCGACTCCGCTGGGGCTCGCCAGCGTCTACCTCTGGCTGCTTTGCCAGGACGGGGATGGTCTCGGCTCGCTCACGGCGGAGATCTCCGGGGACATCCCCGTCTTCGGATTCACCGCCGATCCGGGCGTCGCGAGTAATGCGTCGCTGCCCGAGCTCGATCTGCTCGTGACGGACTGCCCGATCGCCGTCCGGAGGCTCGGCTCGTTCCTCGTGCTGGATCAGGTCGGCGGTTCGCTGTGCCTCGTGCCGTCTGCGTCGTCCGGCCTGCTGCAGGCCGCCGATTGCAATCCTTCCGATCCGGTGACGTTCACCTGGCCGACTTCTCTCTCGATCCGCGGCATTGCCACGGACGGCAGCGTTCCCTGCGAATCCGGCACGGGGTGCACGCCGGGTCGACAGCCGACGTCGGCGCGCGTACTCGCCGACGATCTGCGCGGTCTACGCCCGAACCCGTTCCGCGGCGCGACGTCGGTGGAGTTCGCGCTGGAGCAATCGGAAGTCGTGCACCTCTCGGTGTACGACGTGGCCGGTCGTCTCGTGCGTCGCCTGGCGTCGGGTCCACGTTCGCCCGGCCCGCAGTCGGTGGTGTGGGACGCGCGGGGGGAGGGCGGCGGGCGCGTGCCGGCCGGGGTGTACTTCGTGCGTCTGGAGACGGCCCGATTCGCGGCCACTCGCAAGGCGATCGTGCTGGAGTAGGCCCGCGCCGGCCCGGCCCCGGGAGGCGTCGATCGGCACGGTTCCCCCGAGCGCACCTCCCCGTCCTCACGCTCCGCCCCCGATCCGCCGATGGCCACCAGACGGGCGGCCGACGAGCCCGGATCCGCCGGCTCCGCCGCCCACCGTCCCCCTCCCGGGGCCGCTCGTTGCCGGTTTCGCGGCCCGGTGATACCTTCCTCGGCTCCTCGCGGGGTGCCGAGGCCGCGGAGGAAGTCATCGCTACGAACGAGCCGAAGAGAGATCGACGTCGCCTGCCGCGCTGGTTGCCGCCGCTTCTGTGGACGGTGGTGATTCTCGGAGCGTCCTCGTTGCAGGACCTCCAGACCAAGGCGCTGGGCATCGAGATCCGCGACAAGCTCGCCCATTTCGGCGAGTACTTCGTGTTCGGGTGGCTTCTGGCTCGCGCGTTCGACGGACTCGGATGGCGTCCGGCCCGACACTTCCTGTGGACGCTCATCTTCGGCGTGCTCATGGGCGCGACGGACGAGATGTACCAGGGCTACGTTCCCGGCCGGGAACGGGACATCCTGGACCTGCTCGCGGATTCGGTCGGCGTGATGGCCGGCTGGTACTTCAGCCGGGAGGACGAGGTTGGCGCAGAAGGCCGAGAGCAGTCGGAGCGCGAAGAGCGCGGGCCGGTTGACGGCCGTCCGCGGAACGCGTGACCTTCTTTCTCCCGAGATCGAGCGCTGGCACCAGATCGAGCGCGCGGCGCGGCTCGTGCTCGAGCGTGCCTGCTACTCCGAGATCCGCACGCCGATCTTCGAGCGCACCGAGCTGTTCGCGCGCGGCGTGGGCGAGGCCACGGACATCGTGCAGAAGGAGATGTACTCCTTCGAGAGCCGTTCCGGCGACCCGCTGACGCTGCGCCCCGAGAACACGGCGGGCGTGGTTCGCGCGTACCTCGAGCACAACCTGCGCACGGCGGCGCCGAGCCCGCTGAAGCTCTGGTACCTCGGCCCGATGTTCCGCTACGAGCGCCCGCAGAAGGGCCGGCAACGTCAGTTCTGGCAGCTCGGCGTGGAGGTGCTCGACTCGCAGGATCCGCGCACGGACGTGGAGGTCATCCTCGTGGCGTGCGAGTTCCTGCGCGAGCTCGGCCTCGACGATCTCGTGGTGGATCTGAACTCGCTCGGTGATCCCGAGGATCGCGTGCGCTATCGCGACGCGCTCGTGACGTTCCTGCACTCGGTGCGGGATCGCCTCGACCCCGACAGCGTGGACCGCATCGATCGCAATCCGTTGCGCGTGCTGGACTCCAAGAACCCGGCCACGCGCGAGGCGATCGCGGCCGCGCCCTCGATCCTCGAGTATCTGGGGGAAGACGCGGCCGCCCACTTCGAGCAGGTGAAGGCGGGCCTCGAGGCGCTCGGCCTTCGCTATCGCGTGGTGCCGTCGCTCGTGCGCGGGCTGGACTACTACTCGCGCACGACGTTCGAGATCCAGTCCGAAAAACTCGGCGCGCAATCCACGGTGTGCGGCGGCGGGCGCTACGACGGTCTCGTGGAAGAGCTCGGTGGCCCGAGAGTGCCCGCGGTGGGCTGGGCGCTCGGACTCGAGCGCCTCGCGATCATCCTGGAGGAGACCTTCGGGGCCCTCGCGCCGGAACCGCCGCTCGCGTTCGTCGTGGCGCTCGGCGACGAGTCGCGCGGAGAGGCGATGCGACTCGCGCGGGACCTGCGCCGGGAGGGCGTGCGCTGCGAGCTGTCCTTCGCGTCCGGCGGCCCCGGCAAGCAGTTCAAGAATGCCGACAAGCGCGGCGCAAGATTCGCCGTCGTGGTCGGGGAGTCGGAGATCGCGAACGGAACGGCGTCGGTGAAGAACCTCTCCACCGGCGAACAGGCGGAATTCGCCCGGGCCCAAGTGGCCGGGCACTTGCTCGCGAGCGCGCCAGACCGCGCCGCGACCGGAGAGAACGGATGAGTCTCGGCACGCGCCTCCGCTCGAACGTCTGCGGAGAGATCACGAAGGAATTCCTCGGTCGGAACGTCTCTCTCTGCGGTTGGGTGCACCGCACGCGCGATCACGGCGGCATGGTGTTCGTGGACCTTCGCGACCGCTACGGCATCGTGCAGCTCGTGTTCCGGGGCGAGTCCGGCGATCAGGTTCTGGGCCAGGCGCGCGAGCTGCGAACCGAGTCGTCGATCCGCGTGCAAGGCGAGGTCGTCGCGCGCGACGCCGCGACCGTGAATCCCAAGATGGCGACGGGCGAGATCGAGGTCGTCGTGTCGGACCTCACGGTGCTGAACACGACGCCGGCCGAGCTTCCGTTCCAGATCGACGGCGCGCAGGAGGCCGGCGAGGAGCTGCGCCTCAAGCATCGCTACCTGGACCTGCGCCGTGCACCGCTCCAGGAGTCGATCCGGTTGCGTTCGGATCTGTGTCTGGAGACCCGCAAGTTCCTCAGCGACCAGCGCTTCCTCGAGATCGAGACGCCGATGCTCGTGAAGCGCACGCCGGAGGGCGCGCGCGACTACCTCGTGCCGAGCCGCGTGCATCCGGGCGAGTTCTACGCGTTGCCGCAGTCGCCGCAGCTCTACAAGCAGATCCTCATGGTGTCCGGATTCGATCGCTACTTCCAGATTGCGCGGTGCCTGCGTGACGAGGATCTCCGCGCCGACCGTCAGCCGGAGTTCGCGCAGATCGACCTCGAGATGAGCTACGTGGACGAGGAAGACATCTTCTCGCTCATCGAGGGATTGATGGTGCACGTGTACCGCGAGCTGCTCGACGTGGAGGTGCCCGCGCCGTTCCTTCGTCTGACCTGGAAGGAGGCGATGGAGAGCTACGGCACGGACAAGCCGGATCTCCGCTGCGGCCCCGCGTTCTTCGAGGCGACGGATCTTGCGGAGCAGTCCACCTCCGAGATCTTCCAGGGCGTGAAACGTCGCGGCGACCGGATGAAGGGATTCCGCGTGCCCGGCGGCGGCGACTGGTCGCGCAAGGTCATCGACGAGATCACCACGATCGCGCAGACGGCCGGCGCCAAGGGACTCGCCTGGATGAAGGTCGACGAGGGCGGCACGTTGACGGGTGGCGTGTCCAAGTTCTTCGGCGACGTCCAGACCGCCCTGATCGAGCGCGCCGAGGCGCAGGCCGGGGACCTTCTGCTGTTCGTGGCCGCCCCCGAGGCGACGATGTTCGCGTCCCTCGACCTCGTGCGCCGGGAGACGGCGAAGCGACGCGGCTGGACCGAAGGCAAGCCGCCGACGTTCCTCTGGGTCAACCGCTTCCCGCTGTTCGAGCGCGACGAGGAGCGCGGTGGCTGGGCTCCGTGCCATCACGTGTTCTCGATGCCGCACGACGACTGTCTCGAGACCTTCGACTCGGACCCCGGATCGGCGACGGGAAAGCTCTACGATCTCGTGCTGAACGGCGTCGAGCTCGGATCAGGCAGCGTGCGAATCCACCGGCGCGAGCTCCAGGAGCGGGCTCTGCGCGTGATCGGGATCGACGAGGCGGAAGCCGAGCGGCGGTTCGGCTTCTTGCTCCGGGCGTTCGAGTACGGCGCGCCTCCCCACGGAGGCATCGCGCTCGGGCTGGATCGGATCGTCATGCTGATGACGGGACGGACGTCGCTGCGCGACGTGATCGCGTTCCCCAAGACGAATCGTGCGATCTCGCCCATGGACGAGTGTCCCTCGGCCGTGGAGGCGGAGCTGCTGCGTGAGCTGCACATCGAGACCCGAATTCCGGAAGGGTCGAAGGCCGCACGACCTTGACTTTCCCCGGGCCCGTGCCTAGCCTCTCGTGTTCCTCGGTCCGACGACTTTGATTCGGGACTTTGCGCGTCGGGACCCTTTCCGAAGGAGGTGCGGGCCCATGTCCGCCAATCCGTTGAAATGTGTCGCGGGCGTCGCCACTGGAGCGTTGCTCATGCTCGCCGCAACCGGCTGCGGCTCGAACCCCCCGTGCGAGACGGACCTCGCGGCCGTGGATGCGGCTCGGAGTGCCGCCAAGGCGGCCGAGATGCAGCTGGAGGATGCGAAGTCCCAGAAGGCCCAGCTCGAGCAGCAGATTGCGGCCGAGCGCGCTCGCTCGGGCGAGCTCGAGAAGCAGAAAGCCGAACTGGAAGCCCAGATTCGCGAGCTACAAGGCAAGTAACCGCCGGAAAGGAGTGGGACGGATGAAGACGAACGTTCTGCGCTCCGCGGCGGCGATCGTTGCCGTGGCTGCGCTCGGAATGCCGGGAAGCGCGCTCGCCCAGGAGTACGACATCGACGGCGGCCGCTATCTCACGGAGAAGGAGTACAAGGAGCTCTCGCGCGACGAGGCGATCGACTACTGCGAGAAACTGGCGCAGGAGATCGATCTCCAGAACGACAACGCCGCGGCGGCGAATTCGATGATGTCCGACATCGAGGCCGAGATCGAGAGCCTCAAGCGGCAACTCGCGGAGGCGAAGTCCGCGAACGATCCCCTCGCGGGCGAGGTCGATCGCTTGCGCGCCCAGCTGCGGGAGCTGCAGGAACTGCCGCGCTCGTACACGGTGGTCAAGGGCGACTACCTCATCAAGATCTCCGAGATGCGACGCATCTACTCGGACAAGACCGCGTGGAAGCGCATCTATCGCGCGAACCGCGACAAGATCAACGATCCGAACCTGATCTATCCGAACCAGGTGTTCCTGATCCCGCGCGGCAAGCCGGACACCTACACGGTGATGGCCGGCGACACGCTCGGGCGGATCGCTTCCTACTGGGAGGTCTACAACGACCGCGGCCAGTGGAAGCGCATCTACGATGCGAACCGGGGAGCGATCGGCTCGGACCCGAACGTCCTGCAGCCCGGAACGGTGCTTTCGATCCCTCGCTGATCGGGGACGTCGCGCGCGAGACGAGTTCTCGCGAGGAGCAAGGAGGGTCCCGGCTCGAAGAGTCGGGGCCCTCGTGCTTTTCGCCCCATCGTTTCCCCCGGGCGGAGCCCGCTCTCTCAGGCCGGCGAGCCGAACGAGGCGTGCGCCGCCGATTCCGAGAGATGCCCGCGCGTGATCGTGACGGCCCCGCCGGACAAGCGTACGCGATCCTCGCGCGCGCGGATCCGGAGTTCCCCGCCGCGCGCCGAAGCCTGGTAGGCGAGAATGTCCCGATCCCCGATGCGCTCCTGCCACCACGGCGCGAGCGTGCAATGCGCGGAGCCCGTCACGGGATCCTCGTCGACGCCGGCCCCGGGGGCGAAGAAACGCGACACGATGTCGTGTGGTCGGCCGTCCCCGCGCGACGTCACGATGACGCCCCGCACGTCGTAGCTGCGGAGCGCGCGGAAGTCGGGATTCAGCGAGCGCACGACCGAGGGGTCCGCGACCTCCACGAGCCAGTCGTACGGCCCGCGCGCCACCCGGGTCGCGGCACAGCCGAGGGCGTCCAGCAAGCCCGGGGGGGCCGCCGCCTCGCGCGCCGGTCGGGCGGGAAAATCCATGGCGATCCGATCGTCTTCCCGCGCGCACACGAGCACTCCGGAGTGGATCGTGCGGAATCGGATCGGCGCGTCACGGTCGGCGAGACCCCGCTCCCACAGGCAGTGAGCGGCAGCCAGGGTCGCGTGCCCGCAGAGTTGCACTTCGCACTTCGGAGTGAACCAGCGGAGCTGCCATTCCTCCTCGTCCGGGGAGACGAACGCGGTCTCGGAGAGGCGCATCTCCTCCGCGACCGACTGCATCCAGTCCTCGCCCGCCGGTTCGGGCAGCAGGCAGACGGCGGCCGGGTTTCCGGCGAACGGGCGGTGCGTGAACGCGTCGATCTGATCGAGCGAGAGCGGCATGGTTCACCTCCTGCGTGCAGCGTAGCGCGAGGGTCGGCCGGTCCGCGACCCGCATTCGGCCGTCGTGTTGCGGGGGATCGTCCTCGACACTAGACTGCGAACGGGAGGTGATCCGTGGGAAGACGACGTTCCGGGCCGTGGCGACCGTTCGTCCTCGCCGCCGTCGCGCTCGTTCTCGGGGGGCTGTCCGCCTGCTCCGGTGGGCCCTCGCGCCCGCTGTCCGAGCTTCGGGCCCGCTCGGCCGACTTCGACGGCGTGTCCGTGCGCTGGAAGGAGTCGGGGAGCGGAGAGCCCTCGATGATCTTCGTCCCGGGATGGGCGAGTGACATGCGGGTCTTCGCGGGCCAGGCGGAGATCCCACCCACGAACGGGCGCATGATCTTCCTCGATCTCCCCGGCCATGGCGAAAGCGACGCCCCGGAGCGCGACTACTCCTTCTCGTGGCTGGCCGGCGCGATCGAAGCCGTGCGGGAGGCGGCCGGAGCCGATCGCATCGTGCTGTTCGCGCACAGCAACGGGGCCGCGCTCGCGCGCGAGTATCTCCACCAGCATCCGGATCGCGTCGTGGCGTTCGTCTCGGTGGAGGGAAGCTTCCGTCCCGTGGTCAGCGAACCGCGACTCTGGGATCGTCTCGTCGCGCGTTTTCGCCAGACGGACTACGCCGAGTCGGTGGGCGCGATGCTCGCGTCGGATCTCGATCCCGCGCTTCGCCAGGAGCTGTTCGACATGATGATGTCCACGCCCCAGCACGTTATGGTGTCGACGTTGCTGGCGTACGGAGAGTCCGCGAGTCGGGCGACCAACACGATCGACGTTCCGCTGCTCGCGCTGCACGCGCCCTCACGGTTCTGGACCGACGAGTACCGCCGCTGGCTCGAGAGTGTCGCGCCCCGGCTCGAGTGGAAGGAACGGGCCGGCACGTCGCACTTCCTCATGCGGGAGGACCCGGCGTGGGTGGCGGAGATGGTGAAGGAGTTCCTCGCGAACGTGGAGGCCGGATCTTGAAGAACGCGGATTCCGTCGTGGTGAGAACGTACGTGAACGAAGTGGAGGCGGACCTCGCCGCCTCGTGGCTCGACGCCGAGGGGATCGCGTGCGAGCTCGTCAGTGACGATGCCGGAGGCGTGTTCCCGATGTTGCAGGTCACGCGCGGGGTCAAGTTGCTCGTGGACCGCGCACTCGAGACTCGCGCGCTCGAGATCCTGGAACGCTCCGAACAGGAAGTGGATCCGTCGGTCTTTCCCGAGACGCCGGAGGCGGGCGGCGATCCTCCCGCCTGATCGGTCCGTCCCGCCCGTCCGGTTCCGTACGCCGGCCGCTCGACCCGTCGGCATGACCGGGTGGCTTGACCGGGTGGCTTGACCGGGGGCCGAGCGGGACCTAGCTTCTGGTCAGCGCCCCGTAGGGGGCGCCCCCGACCTCTCGGTCGCGGCGCGAAGGGTCCCGCGGAGTCGGCCCCGGTCCTCGGCGACCGGGCCGAGGCGGGGCCCTTTCTTGTTGCGAACTCGTTGTCGATCCGGCACTTAGACCGGGCCCCCGGACCGGGGCCTCTCCGCCCTCTCCGCCAAATGTCGCGCGGGGGCTGGAAACTTGGCCCGGAGTTGCCGATTATGTGGGCGAATCGCGCGGCGTCCCGGGAGTGGGTCCGGGAGACCGTTCAGCCCGAAGGAGAGTGCTTGAGCGAGGGAACCTCCCGAAGGATCGACCTCGGGGACATTCCGCCCGTCAGCGTGTTCGGTCAGAACGACGCGAACCTCCGAATCATCCGCGATCTCTACGGCGCGCGCGTCGTCGCGCGCGGTACCGAAATCCTCCTCGACGGACCTCGCTCGGAAGTCGAGGACCTCGCCGCGATCTTCGATCACCTCATGGGCGTCGCGCACGCGGGACGCTGGGCCTCGCCCCAGGATGTTCGCTACGCGGTGCGCATGGTGCGAGGCGAGAACGGCCACCAGCTCGGCGAGCTGAATGGCGACTCCGGGATTCGTCCGTTCCACGGTCTGCGCAAGGATGTCGCGCCGAAGACGGTGACCCAGGCGCGGTACCTGCGGGCGATCGCGGAGCGCGACATCGTGTTCGGGATCGGTCCCGCCGGCACCGGAAAGACCTATCTCGCGATGGCGTCGGCGTTGTCCGCGCTGAACCGTCGCGAGATCGAGCGCATCCACCTCGTGCGCCCGGCCGTCGACGCGGGGGAAAGCCTCGGCTACCTGCCGGGGGACTTCACGGAGAAGGTCGCGCCGTACCTCCGGCCGCTGTACGATGCGCTGAACGATCTCGTCCCCCTGGATCGTGTCCAGAAGCTCCTGGACAACGGAGTGGTGGAGGTCGCGCCGCTCGCGTACATGCGCGGGCGCACGCTCTCGAACTCCGTGGTGATCCTGGATGAGGCGCAGAACAGCACGTTGCCGCAGATGAAGATGTTCCTCACTCGACTCGGGCAGAATTCCAAGGCGATCATCACCGGCGACGATACGCAGATCGACCTGCCGCGCCGGGAGGACTCCTCTCTGCTGCGGATCCAGTACATCCTGCGAGACATCGACGGGGTGAAGTTCGTCCGCTTCGGAGAGGAAGACGTGGTCCGCCACCACCTCGTGCAGGAGATCATCAGCGCGTTCGATCAGTACGACGGCCGGGATCGCCGTGCCGCGGCGGAAGGTGGTGAGTCCTCATAGACGGCTCGCCACGAAGACCCGTCCACCGGATCTCGATCCGGGGACTGCGCAAGGATCTGGGCATCGATCGCCGACGTTTGAAGCAGGTGCTCGTGGAAGCGCTCCGTGGGGAGCGCGCTCCGGACGGCGAGCTTTCGCTCGCGTTCGTCGGAGATGGCGCCATGCGTCGCCTCAACCGCGACTACCGCGGCAAGGACGCCACCACGGACGTGCTGTCCTTCTCGTACACGGATGATCCGCACTCCGGAGACACCCTGGGCGACGTCTTCATCTCGCCGAGAGTCGCGGCCGCACAGGCCGAAGAGCTCGCCTGCCCGTTCGACGAGGAAGTCGTGCGGCTCTCGCTCCACGGCCTGCTGCACGTTCTCGGGTGGACCCACGACACGCCGCGGGATCGCCGACGGATGCTCGCGCGCCAGGAGAAGTACCTGAACGACCACTGGCGAGGGGCGGTCTCGTGCTGAATCACACCTGGACGCTCGTGGCGGCCGCGATCGGAGTGCTGTTCTTCGGCGGACTGCTGGCGCTCGTGTCCGCCTCCGAGCAGGTGTTCCTCGCGATCACCGAGACCGAGCTGCGGCGACTCCGGGAGCGCGGCAACGGCCGGGCGGCGCGCGTACTCGAGTACGTGCGCGAACCCCACCGCGTGATCGTGACCACGACGCTCTCGTCCGGCGTCTTCTTCGCGGGCGCGATCCTGAGCTTCCTGCTGCTGCTCACGCGCGGCGAGCCGACCACCGCCGGCCAGATCGTGGGCCCGGGGCTGCTCGCCGGTTTCGTGCTGGCGGTCCTGGCGCGCGCGCTGCCGCGCACCCTGGTTTCGGCCCATCCCGAGAAGGCCGCGTTCCATCTCGTGGGCATGTTCCGGATCGTGGACACGATCTTCCTGCCGCTCGTGTGGCTCGTGCGGCGCGTGCTCGCCCGCGTCTCGGACGAGGCCGAGGACGACCTGGTCGCGGCCGAGGAGTTCAAGGCCGTCGCCGTCGAGGACGACGAGGCGCCGCGGCTCGAGGAGGAGAAGCGCGAGCTCATGCACTCGATCTTCGAGTTCGGGGAGACGACCGCGAAGGAAATCATGGTGCCGCGCATCGACATGGTCATGGCCGACGCGGAAACGTCACGGGCCGAAGTGCTCCGCCTCATCGCGGAGCATGGTCACTCGCGCATTCCCGTGTACGACGGTTCCGTCGACAAGATCATCGGCGTGGCGCACGTGCGGCAGCTCGTGCAGGATGGCGCCCTCGCCGCCGGTGAAGCGACGATCCGGGAGGCCGTGCGCGAGGTCCTGTTCGTTCCGGAAACCAAGAAGATCGACGAGCTCCTGAAGGAGTTCCAGGCCAAGAAGTCGCACCTCGCGATCGTGGTGGACGAATACGGCGGCACGTCCGGCATGGTCACGCTGGAGGACGTGCTGGAGGAGCTCGTGGGCGAGATCGAGGACGAATGGGATCGGGAGGAGCAGCTTCTCGAGCAGCTGCCGAACGGCACCTGGCGGGTGGCGGCGAAGATCGACATCGACGACCTGAACGACGAGCTGAACCTGCAGTTGCCCACCGAGAACTCGGACACGCTGGGCGGGTTCATCTACGAGCTGGCCGGCCGTGTGCCCTCCCAGGGCGAGGTCGTGGACTACCAGAATCTCCGGTTCCTGATCGACCGGGTACACCGCCAGCGAATCGTGCGCGTGCGGATTCTCCCACGTCAGGAAGTCGGCGCCTGAACCGGGCGGAGGAGCGGCGGAAGTGATCGGCTGGTTGCGACGAAACTTCATCACGGGAATCCTCGCGTTGTTGCCGCTCGGCATCACCGCGTGGGTGCTGTACAAGGTGTTCACCACCGTCGACGGCACCGTGCGTCCGCACATCACCCGATTCATCGGGTTCGAGATCCCGGGTCTCGGGTTCCTCGCCACGATCCTCTTCGTGCTGCTCGTGGGTGTCTTCGCTTCGAACATCATCGGGCGAACCGTGATCGGCCGCGTGGAGCAGATGTTCTCGAAGGTCCCGCTCGTGAGCCGCATCTACATCGCCGTGAAGCAGATCGGCGAGGGCGTGATCGGCAACAAGAACCTGTTCGAGCGCGTGATCCTGTTCCAGTACCCGCGACCCGGGACCTGGGCGATCGGGTTCGTGACCTCGGAGCATCGCGGCAAGCTCGAGAGCAAGACCGGAGTGCCGGTTCTTCACGTGTTCGTTCCCACCACGCCGAATCCCACCTCCGGCTTCCTCCTCTTCGTGCCCGCGAACGAGATCATCGATCTCGACATCTCGGTCGAGGATGGGTTGAAATTGGTCATCTCCGGGGGTGCGGTGACCCCCGGCACCGCGGACCTCGGGAACGCACCGGTCACGGTCGATCCCGCGGATCTGAAGAGACCCGTCGAACCGATCGTCTCCGAGTAGCCGCCCCGCCCGGGTGGCCGCTGGCCCGGAGAGGGAGTGAGCCCGTGGAGACGCGCGACGAAGAACTGATCCTGCGTCTCCGGGAGGTTCTCGCCCAGGCTCCGCCGGGTGCGGCGGAGCTCGAGGAGCTCGCCCGGGTCGATCCCGCGGATCTCGCGGCGGCCGCCCGTCAGCTGGAAGACGGGCAGACGGTCCTCCTCCTCAAGTCGATGCCGGAAGACGTCTCGGCCGAGGTCCTCGCGCACCTCGACGAGGACGTCCGGGAGCCCGTGCTCGAGCTCCTCACGCCGCGCGAGATCGCGGACGTCGTCGAGGAGATGGACTCGGACGACGCGGCGGACGTCCTCGCGGAGCTGGAGGAGGACAAGGCCGGCGAGGTCGTGGATCTCCTCGGGGCGGAGGATCGCGAGGAGATGGCGCGTCTCCTCGCGTACCCGGAGGACTCCGCGGGCGGCATCATGCAGCTCGAGGTCGTCGCGGTGCGCGATCACCGGAACGTCGCGCGCACGGAGCAGAAGATCCGCGAGCTGTACGGCGAGGTGAAGGAGGACTTCTACTACGTCTACGTCGTGGATCGCGATCAGCGTCTGGTGGGTCGCATCCCGCTGCCGCGCCTGATCCTCGCGAAGCCCGAGACCAGCGTTCGGGACATCATGGAGGACACGCCCTGGGCGCAGGCCGAGATGGATCAGCAGGAGGTCGCGCAGCTCTTCCAGAAGTACGACATCCTGTCGCTGCCGGTCGTCGATCGTGAGCACCACCTGATCGGGCGCATCACGGTCGACGACATCGTGGACGTCATCCAGGAAGAGGCCGAAGAGGACTACGCGAGCCTGGCCGGCACCGGCGACGAGGAGTTTCTCGAACCCTCCGTGCTGCGTCGGGCCGCGATCCGCCTCCCGTGGCTCGTGACCGGACTCGCGGGTGGCGTGCTCTCGGCGCTCGTGCTCTCGCGCTTCGAGGGGAACCTGCGCGAGGTGATCGCGCTCGCGTTCTTCGTTCCCGTGATCACGGCCATGGGAGGAAACGTCGCGATCCAGTCGAGCGCCGTGATGGTCCGCGGTCTCGCCACCGGCGAGATCGACGCCCGCGACGCGATCTCGCGTCTCGCGCGGGAGGTCGGAGTCTCGGTGATCACCGGGGTGGTGTGCGCCGCGTTGATCTTCACGGTGGCCTGGCTGTGGTCGGGGGACTTCCGCCTCGGCACCGTGGTCGGCGCCTCGATGATGTGCGTCGTGTTGATTTCGACCTCCGTGGGTGCGCTCGTGCCGCTCGCGCTGGATCGCGCGCACATCGATCCGGCTCTCGCCACCGGGCCGTTCGTCACGACCTCGAACGACATCCTCGGGATCCTCATCTACCTGTCGCTCGCGACCTGGCTCTTCTCGACGACCTGACCGGCCGGCCTCCCGCCCCCCCCCGGCCCCGCGCGGTTGCCGGCCCGTCCCCGCCGCGGGCCGGGTCGCGGATCCGTCAATTCGTGACTATGGTGGAATCCGGCCGCTGACGCGGCCCACGGTTCGGCCTCGGCGAGGCCGCTGTCCCCCGGGATCGGGGGCCCTCCCGTCCGCGATCCCGCCATCCGAAAGGTGGTCGATCATGGACTCGAAGAGGTCCGTGTGGCTGGCCGCGCTCGCCGCCGCCGGTCTGCTCCTCATTCCCCATCCCGCCGCTCACGCCGATCGCCTGCCGACCCGTCTGGCCGGCGAGAACAATCTCGAGAGCGATCCGTGGCGCCCCGACCGGAACGATCCGGGTCGTGCCCTGTACTCGTCCGATCCGACCTCGGGCATCGTGGACCCGGCCGCTGCGGCCGACGTTCGGGCCGAGCGGGAGTGGCGTCAGGCCTTCCTGCGCTTCGTCCTTCGGATGATCGCGTTCCGCTTCGGGGGGATGATCTGATGCAGGCCGGAACCTCCCTGCGGTTCCGGGAAACCGTGGAGCGCGCTCACGCCGAGCGCGCTGCCGGGGACTATCGAACCGCCATTCACGAGTACACGAACGCACTCGTTTCCCGGGGAGACGATCTCTCCCCGGAAGAGGAAGCCGATCTCCGCGTGCGCATCGCGGAGTGCTTCCTGGAGTTCGGGGACACCGATTCCGCGACGACGGCGATCGCACCGGCCGAGGAGCTGGAGGACTCGCTGTCTGCGATCGGGCGCGGCGCGATCCGCACGCTGCGCGCGCGGCTCGAGCTCTACGCCGGCCGCGTGCAGGCGGCCGCGGTCGCGGCGAACGACGCCTTCGAGTCCCTGCGGGGAACGGGGGAGAATCTGCTCGTGGCACGTGCGTTGACGTGCCGCGCGCACGCGGCGCGACAGCTCGGCCGGCTGGCCGACGCGCGCGACGACTATGCCGACGCGATGGCGGCGGCGCGGCGCGCGGACGACGAGCACGAGGTCGGTCTCGCCGCCTCGCATCTCGGTTCGCTGCTGTGGCTGAGCGGGCGCTACGTGGAAGCGCGCGAGTGGCACCGTCGCGCGGTGCGGCACCACGAGACGAGCGGAAGCGAGAGTCGCATCGCGCGCGACCTCTTCGCGCTCGGGATCGACGAGACCTGGGCCGGCGACTGGGCACAGGCCGACGCGACGTTCGCGCGCGGACTCGAGCGCGCGGAGCGCGGCGGCGACGCGTGGCTTACGGCCGTGACCCGGATCGCGCAGGCGCGGCTCGCGCTGTGGCGCGGCGAGGATCCTCGCGGTGCTCTCGAAGACGCCCGCGAACGCGTGGAAGCGGATGGCTCCGATCACGACCTCGTGGTCATCGGCCAGCTCCTGGGTGAGGCAGCGATCGCGCGGGGCGACTGGACGGAAGCGGTCCGGGTGCTCCGGGCGGCGCAGGAACGCGCGCGCCGGTCAGCGCCCGAAGGCGAAGCGGCGCTCGACACCGCCTGGCGTCTCGCGGTCGCCGAGGATGCTTTGCACGGGGCAACGTCGCGGCTGGCGGACGACCTCGCGACGATCGTGGCCACGGCCGCGTCGCGGGGCTACGCCATCACCGAGATCATGGCGCGGCGGGAATACGGACTCGCGTTGCTCGAGCGAGGCCGCGTCGACGAGGCGCGACGTCACGTCGAGCAGTCGCTCGAACACGCTCGGATGCTCGGGCTGCCGTTCGAGGTCGCGCGCGGCCAGCTCGCCCTCGGGCGACTCGTCGTCGAGACGGCGGAACCGGTCAAGGCGGCTCCCGTGCTTCGTGATGCGATCGAGGGCTTCCGGGCGCTCGGCGCCTCGCGCGAGACGGCGGCGGCCACGGAGCTGCTCGCGGTGTCGACCGGCGAGTCGCCGGCCGAGCTCGCGACCGGCGATCCGTTCGCGGTGATCGCCACCGGCGCCGACGTGTTGAAGGAAGCGATCGAGCGTGCCCGCCGCATCGCACCGTCCAATATCCCGGTGCTCGTCACCGGTGAGACGGGCACCGGCAAGGAACTCTTCGCCCGGGCGATCCATCGCGCGAGCTCGCGCGCGGATCATCCGTTCCTGGCCGTGAACTGCGCGGCCCTGTCGGAGACGTTGCTGGAATCGGAGCTGTTCGGGCACGAGCGCGGCTCGTTCACCGGCGCGGAGCGTCGCAAGATCGGCATCTTCGAGGCGGCCGAGGGCGGCACCGTGTTCCTGGACGAGATCGGAAAGGCGCCCGTTTCCCTCCAGGCGAAGCTCCTGCGAGTCCTCGATACGGGCGAAGTGCGTCGAGTCGGCGGGATCGAGGCGATTCACGTGAACGTGCGCATCGTCGCCGCGACGAATCGCGATCTGGATGAGCTCGTCCGCCACGAGGGATTCCTTCCGGACCTGCTCTACCGGCTGCGCGGGTTCGAGATCCGCGTGGCTCCGTTGCGTGAGCGCACCGGCGACGTGGCGCTGCTGTTCGAGCGCTTTGCGCGTCGTCCGGCGTCGAACGCGGCGCGCGAGGTGCTCGATCGCTATGACTGGCCGGGGAACGTGCGGGAGATCCGCAACCTCGCGGAGAGTGCGGCGTTCCTGACTCCCGGTCGTGGTCCCATTCCGGTGGATGCGTTGCCGGATCGCGTGCGGGAGCCTCACCGGGCGGCTCTCGGTCGGGCGAAGCTCGCGGATACGGAGAAGGCCGCGGTGCTGCGCGCGCTCGCGCAGGCCGGCGGCAATCGATCCCGCGCGGCCCGTGCGCTCGGGATCTCGCGGCAGACGCTGTACACCAAGATCTCGAAGTTCGGAATCGCGCGCGACGCAGCCTAGTGCCCGCCGGGTAGTCCTCGAGGGCACTCGTGATTCCGGAGGACGGGCTCCCTGCGACGGGAGGGCGAGCGCACGTCAGGGCGTTCGCTGAAACGAGCGGGCGGGACCGGGGGCGACCACCTCCTCGGACCGCCCGCTTCGTGCGTCGGGTCGACGCGTCGGCGTCGGGTCGCAGAATCTCCTCCATTCGATCGAGAGAACCGTCGCGCGTCGTCGTCGATGCGTGGATCGACGACGGACGTCCGCGCGACGTTGACACGTTGTCCAGGAACTGGACGCTTTGCGCGCACTCCCGCCCGGGAACGAGCGAGGGACCGCGCGCGGCAAGCCCGTGAATACGATCTCGCGGCTCCGAGAACGCGGAATCACGCTTCCTGCTCCGGCGTCGCGGAGCTGGCACGCACCATGCTTTGTATCCGTGGCGTCCGTTGCTCGCGACGGATCCGACCCCTGACCCGGTCGGCACAGGAATCACATTCGGGGAACGATGGACAGCGCTCCGGGGAGAGGGGCGGTCTCGACGACCTTCGGGAAGCGGGCCGCTCCTCCGCCGTCCTTCTCATCGGTGAGCCGGTGGGCCCGGGCTGTCCTCGGGAGTGCGATTCCCTCCCTTCGTGGGAACGCCGGGTCGTCGTCAATTACCAGGGGAGCGAACGGGGTCGGACTCCGAAAACGAGGAAAGGGCCGCTCGGGAGCGTCGGCGTCGGGGACTCGCGAACCTGACTCGGCGCTGCCCGGGACTTCCGCTGGGTGTCCGGGGCGCGGGGGGAAACCCCTCGCGCCCTTCCCGCGTGGCGCAGGTCGATGGGGCGACGAGAATTCCTCGGGATGACGCGGCGAGCGCGCGGTACCATGGGAGCGCGACTCCGATTCCCCTGAGGAGCCTCTCGATGCGTTGCACGACTCTTCTCACGTCGTTCGCGGTGGTCTTGTCCGCGCTGCCCGCCGCGGCCGATCCCGGCGCGATCGACGGGGAGCTCTTCGCCCGGATCTCCACGAGCCTGACACCGGACTCCGAAGGTGTCGTGGCCGTGCCGGGTCCATTCGCGATCCTCGCCGGCACGCAGGTCGCCATCTACGTGCCGGACGCAGGCGGGATCCTGGTGGTGGAAGGAGAGCGGATCCTGCATCACTTCGCCGTGCGGGCCGAGCCGCCGATCTCCGACCTCGCCGCGAGCGACGAACTCCTGGTGGCGGGTCGCCGCCTTCCGCCGACCGGTTCGGAGACGATCGAGCTGAACGCGTTCGACCTCGCGAGCGGGGACGCGATCCCGCTCGTCCGCTCGTCGAATCCGTACCTGCGGGTCGGGGTCGGCGAGGGCGAGGACTTGTGGCAGGTCGTCGTGGAAGGAACGCTCGTCGGCGTCTACCATCCGCCGTCCGCCGCGACGTTTCCGCTCTGGGATGCGAAATCGGGCCCCGTTGCCGGATCGGAACAGATGTCGCGGGTGCGGGCGGGCGTGGGGCTGCGCGCCGGCATCTGGGTGCCGTCGCCCGACGGGAAGATCGAGCGCAAGGTGCGCGGACGAACGGAGCCGTTCGCGTCGGCGGCCGCCAGCGTGTTCGTGGGCGGTGTCGACGCGGCGACCTGCGTGGTGCTGGAGCCCGCGGACGGAGACCCCGCCGGCGGCGCCTGGGATGTGCCGCGCGAGTTGACGATCCACGTGCTCCAGAAAGATGCCGCGCCGATCACGCGGCGACTGCGGTCGATCGACGACGACGCTCCGCCCGCGAAACGCTACGTGACCGAGGGAAGGCCGGTGCGCGTCGTCGACGGCCGGCTGTACTGGCTCCAGGTCGACGGCGACCATGTGGAGATCCGGGTGGCGCCGGTCCCGAACCCCGCGACGTCGGACGGCCCGTGAGCCATCTCGACAGCGAGGCGTTCGTTCTGCGCCACGTTCGCCAGGGCGAGACGTCCCACGTCGTCACCCTGTTCGCGCGGAGCGGCGGAAAGGTCGCGGTGCTCGCGAAGGGCAGCCGGAAGCCGGGCAGCCGGTTCGGCGCGGGGCTCGACCTGTTCAATCTCACCCGGATCCGCTACCGGCCGCGACCGAATCGCGATCTCGTGTTTCTCGACGCCTGTGAGCTCGCTCGAGACTTCGGATGTCTCGCCCGCGACGTGTTCGGCTACGCCGCCGCCGCCGTGTGCGCGGAGCTCGTGGATCGCGTCGTGCCGGAAGGTGCGGACTCGGACGAGATCTTCGATCTCCTGCACGCGGCCTTCGACGCGCTCGCGACGACGGTCCCGTTGCCCCCGGGAGAGGAAATGCGTGCCGTGGCGCTCTGCGTCGCGTTCCAGATGAAGCTCGCGGACTGTCTCGGCATCGCGCCCGAGCTCACGGCCTGCGTGGCGTGCGGAGAAGCGGATCTCTCCGGCGCCGGCGCGCTCTCGCCGGGACGCGGCGGCTTGCTCTGTCGTCGCTGCCGGGCGGCCGAGGGGGGACGTCGTCTCGGCGTGGAGACGATCGGGTTCCTGCGCGAATCGCTGTTCGGCGAGCTCTCGGCGCCGTTGCTGGCGCCCCGCGCGCCCGCCCGCGGTCTGCTGCTCGAAGCCCGCTCGGCCCTCGACTCGCTGTTCGAGTATCACCATCACGGCCATCCGGGACAGCTGCGGGCCCGACGTTTCCTCGACGAGCTCTGGCGATGATCGGTCCCCGGACACGCAAGCAGCGTCAGCGTTACCTGCGGCACAAGGTCATCGCGATCGTCGCGACGTTCGTACTCGGTTACGGGCTGTTCCGCTTCCTGTTCCCGGTGGGGCAGCGGGAAGCGTTCGAGGGACTCGAGTCCCTCGTGCTCCGCTCGCCCGCGCGCGCATTCGAGGAGCGGGTGAGCGGTGAGATGGTGCACGCCGTCGCCGTGGTCGAGGCCGCGCCCACCGACTCGGTCCCCGGCTGGCAGGTCCGCGCACTGGATGGCCATCCGTTCGCGATCGTCGACGTTCCCGGCGACTTCCGGGCGGAGCCCGGCGACACGATCGTGGTGCGCGGTTCCTACGAATGGAACACGCGCGGCGGGATCGTCGATCCGAAAGGCACCGGGCCGGACTCCGAAGGAGGAGTCCGGCCCGGATTCGTCCGCCGGCGCGGTGAGGGCTAGCGGAGGCGCACGAGCGGCAACGCGATCGTTCCCTGTTCCGTGGTCACGCGGGCGAACCAGACGCCGCTCGAAACGGAGCGCCCCGCGTCGTCGCGCCCGTCCCAGAGCACGGACTGCGCGCCCGCCGGAACCTCGCCGGCACTCAAGCTCCGGACCCGCCGGCCGGAGACGTCCACGACGTCGATCGTCACCGCGGCCCGCCGCTCGAGTGCATATCGAATCGACGTGTCCCGTCGGAACGGATTCGGCGACGCGGTCGCCGAGACCACCACGGCGGGACCCACGGCGGGCGCGTGGGTCGCGCCGCCCTGGTCGTAGTAGTAGGGGCCGATGTCCGCGATGGTGCCGTCGGGATCGAACGGCAGGGTCGGGTCGCCCGCGTCGATCGCGGGACTCCCCGGCAGCAGCGCGAAGTCGCCCGAGTCCGGCTCGGTCAGCTGCGGGTCGCCGTCGAGGTTTCCGTAGACGAGATCGTCGACATCGACCTCGTTCGCCTCCGTGCCGGAGAGATCGCCGCCGGCGCCGGGCCACAGGATCGCGTTGATCACGTTGTCGAAGAAGAGGTTGTGGAACACCTCCGGCGGCTGCGCGCTGAGCCAGCAGATGCCGCGGCCCCGCAGCGGTGACGTGATTCCGTTCTCGAAGAAGATGTTGTGTCGGATCGAAGGCAGGGCGTTCACGTCCGTGAGCAGGCCGTTTCCGTCGGTGCGGCCGATGATGTTGTGCTCGACCGTGCCCGTCGTGGTTCCCGCCAGCACGATCCCGTGGGGGTCCTGCGCGCCGGGCATCACGGTATCGAAGTTCTCCCAGACGACGTTGTGGTGGATCCACGGGGCGGCGGCGCTCGACGCGAAGATCCCCGCCCCGCGCAGCTCGGCACCGTTCGCCCGGATCAGGTTGTGATCGATCTCGGGGTCGCCGCTGGCGACGAACACTCCGCCGCCCCGGAGCGCGATGCCGCCCGTGATCGTGAAGCCCGTCACGCGCCCCCCCGACGTGGTGGCACAGGTGATCACGCCTGCCGTGCCCTCGGCGTCGAGGATCGAGGCGCCGAGGCCGGCGCCCTGCAACGCGACGTCCTGGTCCAGGAACAGCGGAAACGACTCCCCGTTCGAGGCCGGCGAGTAGGTCCCGGCGGCGACCTGGACGACGTCGCCGGGCGCGGCCACCGCGAGCGCCGCGCCGATGGTGCCGTACTGGCCCGGCACGTCGAGGGTGGCGCCGTCTGCCGTCCCGGCGAGGCTGAAGAGGCCGAACGCGATGGCCTTTGCGCCTGCACCCCCTCGCAGGTTAGGTCCGACACGCGCCTGGGGATTCGCTCTCATCCGTCATCCTCCTGGAATCGCTTGCCCCGGTTAGCCAGCTCCCACCGGATTGTGACACGCGCGGCCCCCCGGCCGCCCGCCCGGGGCGTGAAGGGCTCGGAAAGGTCGTCTCCCGGCATCAACAGGCTGCGCCGGAGTGCCGATCCGCCGGGAGAAGCCCCGGAACACGAGGACCCCCGCCATGAATGTCGAACCGCTCGTCCGCGAGCTCGAAGCCGCGATCGACCGGCACGATCCGTTCGAGCAGATCCTGGCCCGCGCCGTCGAGGCCCTGCATGCGCTGAGTCCGCGCTTCGACTGGACCGGGATCTACGAGCTGTTTCCGGACGACGTCCTTCGACTGGGTCCTTTCGTGGGATCTCCCACCGATCACGTGTTCATCGGGGTGGGGCGCGGCGTATGCGGCACCGCCGTTGCGGAGAAGCGCAACCTGAACATTCCGGACGTGCGTGAGCTCGACAACTACCTGGCCTGCTCCACGGAGACCCGCAGCGAACTCGTGGTGCTGATCCGTACCGGTGATCGCATTCACGCGCAGATCGACATCGACTCGCACGAGGTCGGCGCATTCGACGACGTGATGGTGGGTGCGGTGCAGCGAGTGGCCGACGTCCTGGCCCGGGCCTACACGGCCCGTGCGGCGACGACCTGAGCCCATGCGCTCCCCCGTCGTCGCCGAGCTGCTCACACACGTCACGGCGTTGCTCAGCCAGGATGATCCGGAGCGGACGCACGCGGAGTTCGTGCGCCTCGTCTCGGGCAGCCTCGGCGGACGCGACGTGGCACTGTGCTGGCGGCACGGCGATCTCGGGGGATCGGTCTACTGGGCCGGGCCGGCCGCCGCGCCGGAGCATCCCACACGGCGGTCGTGCCTCGGTGCGCTCGCCGCGGCGCCCCCGATCGCCGGCCCGCGCACGATCCCGCTGACGGAGATCGGACCGGGAATGATCGCTCGCGAGTCCCTCGTGATCTCCGAAGAGAACTACGGATCGCTGATCCTGATCGAGAACCCGACGTCACCGGCGACGGAAGACGATCTCCGTCTGCTCGGCACGTTCGCGACGTTGCTCGCCCGTCGCCACGACACTTGGCGACGTCTGCTGCGGACCCGTCGCGAGAAGGACCAGATCCAGCGATGGTTCGGCACGATGGACACGCAGATCCGTGTGCTCGACCGCGAGCGCCAGAAGTTCGTGGCGGTCGTGGGGCAATCCGACACGTCGATGCTGGTCGTGGATCCGCAGGGCCGCGTGACCTGGGGAAACGTCGCGCTGACTCGCAGCTACGCGGAGAGAGACCCCGCCGCGCGTCTGATCGGAGAGCCGGTCGAGCGTGTCTGTGCCGCGCTGCGTCTCGAGTCGGTCGGCGCCGGTACGGACAGCTGTCCGTTCCGCGCGGCGTTCGCCGGGGGCAAGGTCGTTCACCGGGAAGCGAAGCAGTCGGGGCTCGACGGCCAGATCCGCGACCTCTACGTGACCGTCATTCCGATCCAGGGTACGGACGGCAACGTCGCGGAGGCACTCGCGATGATCCAGGATCTCTCGGATCTGCAGGTCGTGCGGCAGTCCGAGGCCCGGTACCGGGCGCTGTTCGAGCGTAGTCCGGACGCGATGATGATCGTCTCTCCCGATGACGGACAGATCCTGCTCGCGAACGACGTGGCCCTGCGTCTCACCGGCCGCTCGCGTCTCGATCTCCTGACCATGAGTCTGGAGGAGCTGCACGTTCCCGCGGTCTGGCCCGAGTCGAAGGTCGAGTACGAGCGGGCGCTCGGCTCCGAACACCCGCTCATGTCGGAGACGGAACTCGTCCGGGCCGACGGATCGCGCGTGTACGCCCAGGTGTCCGCCGTGCGCTTCGAGCAGAACGATCGGCACGTGTTGCTCGTGGAGATCCGCGACGTGACCGAGCGAAAGCTGCTCGAACGCGAGCTGCGCCACTCGCAGAAGATGGAGGCGATCGGCCGGCTCGCCGGTGGGGTGGCGCACGACTTCAACAACCTGCTCACCGTAATCCTCGGCCAGTCCGAGCTGCTCTGTCGCCGCCTCGGCGACGACGACACGTGCCTTTCGCTGGAGACGATCCAGAAGGCCGCCGTCCGCGGCTCCCTGCTCACGCGCCAGCTGCTGGCGTTCAGCCGCAAGGACGTCGTGCGTACCGAGCTTCTCGACGCGCGACTGGTGGCGAACGACATGCAGAGCCTCCTCGCGAACCTGATCGGCGAGTCCATTCGATTCGTGACGCGCGTGTCGACCGAGCCCGGGTTCGTCCGGATGGACCGCGGGCACCTGGAGCAGATCCTGATGAACCTCTGCGTGAACGCGCGCGACGCGATGCCGGACGGGGGCGACCTCCTGGTCTCGATCGACACCGCCGATTGCGACGGGAATCCGTGTGTGGAGGTCCGGGTCACGGACACGGGATGCGGCATGGACGAGTCGACGGCAGTTCATGTGTTCGAGCCGTTCTTCACCACGAAACCGCCCGGGGAAGGCACCGGGCTCGGACTGAGCACCGTGTACGGCATCGTGCGCGAGGCAGGCGGGTCCATCGACGTCGAGAGCCACGTGGGGAAGGGCACGACGTTCGTCGTGAGACTTCCGCGCGAATCCGCCGCCTCGCTTCCGGTCGCCGCCCCGACGGCGGAGCCGGAGCCGGTAGACGAGACCGGCATGGAGCGAATCCTCCTGGTGGAGGACGAGGACGATCTGCGCGAGATGGCGATCGAGGCCCTCGAGCTCGGCGGCTACGACGTCACCGCCGCCACGAACGGTGAGGATGCCCTTCGGGTCTTCGAAGAGGAGGGGACGAGCTTCGAGCTCCTTCTGACGGATGTCATCATGCCGGGAATGAGTGGTGGCGAGCTCGCCGAGAAGATCATGCGGGCCCGGCCCGCCGTGAAGGTGCTCTACATGTCCGGCTACAACGACGACGCGATCGTGAAGCACGGCGTATCGGTTTCGCGCGCGGACTTCCTGCAGAAGCCGTTCACGCTCTCGACGCTCTCGCGCAAGGTCCGGGAGGTCCTGGACCGGACGGCCGCGAGCTAGTCGCTCCGGGTCGCCGCGCCAGAGTCGTCCGCCGGCAACCGCAACGAGCCGTCGTGGGACGCCGCCCAGCGCAGCATCAGCTGCACGCTTCGGCCGTAGCTCTCGATTCCGCCCTCCACCCGGTTCGTGCGCAGGTAGGCGTCGTTCATGCGGCGGGCCGCGTCCGCGGCCGGTCCCTCGGCGGCCGTCCAGTAGGCCCTCAGCGCATTGACGTCCCGCTGCACGCCCGGATGACGGCGCGCGATCAGGTCGCGGGCACGATCCGGGTCGGCGCGCAGCAGCGCGAACAGCAGCTGCCGCTGCGCGAACACGCTCGCGGAGTAGCGCACGAGCGGGTCCCGCGAGCATTCGGCCACGAACCACCCGAGAAAGTTCGCTTCGTCCTCCGGATGAATCCCGCGCTGGTGCGACTTCTCGTGCGCGACGACCTGGGGATAGGACACGGCCGGCACTTCGGCGTTCACGGTGGCCTCCGCCGTGAACGGGCAGTACACGCCCGAGAGTCCGAGCCGGCGGAGGAGCGGACTCGCCAGCAACGGCTTCACGCGACCGCGAGGTCCCGTGGCGTTGCCCGGGAGGCCGAGCGCGCGACCGGCCACGAGCCACGCCTCCTCGAGACTCCGGTCCGTGGCCCCGTCGTCGCCGCGCGCGGTGGGTTCGCCGGCATCCGTCCCGCCGTGCAACGCGACGTATCGCTCATTCGACTCGTCCACGAGCGAGGAGGCGAGATCCGCGATCGCGTCCAGCGTCGCCGCGTCCGGTGGGGTCTCCGGCCAGCCGAGTCGGGTCTCGAGGGGGGGGCGCGCATAGCCGAACCCCCACGCGACGTAGAACCAGATCGCGAGGATCGCGGCGTCGCGCAGGGTCACGAGGGCCGCGGATGCGGCGGCGTTCCGGAAACGTCGTCGCCGGCGGACCACGTCGGCGAACCCGCGTCCCAGGGTGAAGAGGCGCCGGCCGATCCAGAGCACGAGCACGGCCTCGACGACCGCGAACGGCAGCGGCGAGAGCAGACGCGAGAGCAGGGAGCTGATCTCGGCGCCGGGTCGGATGAAGATCTCCGCGAGGCCCGGTCGCGAGGCGAGCCCCCTGGCGATTCCGAAGCAGGCCAGGGCGCCGAGCACGAGGCCGAGGCGCGCCTTCACGCGCGGCGGCCGGTCGGCCGGAAAGCGCGCGTCGCTCAGTCGAAGACCTCGCCGTCGGGGACCTCGAGCGGTTCGTGGCCGTCGTGAAGGAGCTCCACGTTGCCCAGGAATACGCAGTGGACGCCGAACCGGATGTCGCCGCGAATCACGAGACGCCGGCAATTCGCAAGCGACGGCGGGCCCTTGGGGAAGTGTGCGATCAGCTGATCGATGCGCTTGTAGTGCCGCGGATCGAGATCGACGACGAGATCGCCCACCGCGCGTGCGGGCGCCGGCACCACGCGCTGGTCCTCGGTGAGCACGTACACGTCCGACCAGAGCCCGAGCAGGTCGTTCGTGGTCTTGACCGGAACGAAGCGCTCGCGCGGCACGCGGATCGCCTGCGCGCCCTCGAAGACCGAGATCGCGGCGCCCATGGCGCTCTCGAGCTGCCACACGCGCGGCGACGCCTCGTTCGTGGGGTCGATCGGCTTCTCGTTGACGATCATCGGCAGTCCGAGCACGTGATTCCGCTCGGCCATGACCCGCTCCAGCGTCGCGAGGTTGACCCAGAGCGTGTTCGTGTTGAAGTAGCGGTGACGCCCGATGTTCTGGAAGTGCTCCGTCTCGTCGGCCGGAGTCTGGGCGACCTCGCGCAGGATCAGTCGCCCGTCGCGATGGCGCGCGAGGTGGCCGCCCTTCTTGTCCGCCTCGGTGCGATCCGCCACTTCCATGAGGAACGGCAGTCGTTCCCGTGCGAACCATCCGAGGATGTCGAGGTCGAGCACGGCCCCGAGGTTGTCGGAGTTCGAGACGAACGCGTACTCGTAGCCGCGACTCCGCAGCGTGGCGAGCATGCCCGACGTGACGAGCGCGGTGTAGATGTCCCCGTGGCCGGGCGGGCACCACTCGTGATCCGGATCCTCCGGCCACTCCGCAGGGCCGTAGTCGTCCTTCCGGACCTTCGGCACCTTGTGCTGGAGGAAGTCCATCGGCAGTCCCGGACACGGGAGCTCTTCGTAGGATTCGAGCGCCTGGAGCGAGTCGTCGCGCGTGCGGAAGCTGTTCATGAGCACGAGCGGCAGGTTCACGTCGTGCTCGTGTCGGAGATGCAGCACCTGGCGCGCCGTGATGTCGAGGAACGAGAGACCGTCCTTCACGGGCAGCAGCGACTTCGCGCACGTCAGCCCCATGCTGGTGCCGAGCCCGCCGTTCAGCTTCAGGACCACGGTGCGCGCCAGCGCGTCGACGCCGGCGTCGCGCGTGCCGGCGAGCTCCTCGGAGTCGGGGAGGGAGTCCACCGGCACGAGGTCCTTCTCGGGGAGCATTCCCGTGGAGCCTTCGCGGAGACGTTCCCAGTACCAGCGGAACGTGTCGATCGCGATCTCGGGCAAGTCCTCGGCCCGCATCTTGGTGGCGAACCGGTCGAAGTCGGTCACTCCGGTCTCCTGGGCAGGCCGGACACGAGCGGGCCGGAAGGGGAGCGCGTCACACGAAGAACAGGATCCGCCCGCAACTCTCGCACGTGACCACGCTCTTGGTCCGGCGATCCTCTCCCGACTTCCGCTTCGAGGTCGGCACCGCCATCGAGCAGCCCACGCACCGGTGCTCGACGACCGGCACCACGGCCCGGTCGTAGCGCTTGGCGAGACGCTCGTAGAGACGCAAGAGCCGCGAGTCGACTTCGGCCGCGAGCTTGGCGCGAGCCTCCTCGAGGGTCTCGAGCCCCTCGGTGGAGAAACCGAGCTCTTCCTCGTTCTTCCGTTCGCGGATCATCACGTCGATGTCCTGGAGGGCGGCCAGCCGCTGCGTCTCAGCCACGGAGCGCCCCCTCCAGCGCGGTGCGCATCCCGTCCCAGTCCTCGGCCGCGAGCAGGGCGTCGCGGCTGCCCTTGGCCTGGACCGCGCTCACCAGCGCCCCGAGCAACGGCAGATAGAGATTCGCCCGGTCCTGCGGCGGCGCGACGACGACGAAGAACAGCTTCACCGACTTCTTGTCGGGGGCGCCCCAGGCCACGCCGGTCTTGGACCGCGCGACCAGGGCCTTGAGGTTCGGCACGGAGAGCGTCCGGCTGTGCGGGATCGCGACTTCCTTGCCGATTCCCGTCGAGCCCAGCTTTTCGCGGGCGGTCAGGGCTTCGAGGAGGATCTCCTGGTGCCGGATGTCCGGATCTTCGGCGAAGGCGCCGGCGAGTTCCTTGAGCACTCCGGCCTTGGATCGGGCGCGGAGCGAGGGGAGAAAGCGCGTCTCGTCGAAAAACGAGAGCAGCTCGTCCACGGAAGGTGCCATGCGGTCTCCCGTTATCGAGAGTGGGAGTGGGTAAATCAAAGGCCGGGACAGGGTACCACGGAAGCGCGGGACGGGGGAGGCCGGGAGATCTTCGGGGCCGGGCAAACGAGGGGGGCAGTTTCGCACCCGCACGGCGCATGTCGCCGCCCCCAGGAGGTTTCCGATGTTCCGCCGTCTCCCGCTCGCCGGCGTCCTGCTGGCGTTTCCCGTCCTGACTTGGGCCGCCGTTCCTTCCACGATCCCGTTCCAGTCCCGTCTCGTCGACGCCGAAGGCGCCCCGGTGGCCGCGGGGACCGCGGTCCAGTTCTCGATCTTCGGCGTCGCTGCCGGAGGCACCGCGGTGTGGGGGCCCGAGACCCACACCGTCACGCCGGTCAACGGCGTCGTCAGCGTGTTCCTCGGGGACGGCGACACGCCGGATCCGATCGACCCGAGCGTGTTCGCCGGCGGCGATCGTTTCCTCGAGATCTCGATCGGCGGGGAGACACTGACCCCCCGTATCCGCATGAGCTCCGCCGGCTACGCGTTCCGCGCGGAATCGGTGTCGGCCGGCTCGATCGACGGCACCGCCCTCGCGAACAACGCGGTCACCGGGGCCAAGATCCAGGACGGTTCGATCACCGCCGCGGACCTCGGCATCAACTCCGTGACGTCGACCCAGATCGTCGCGGGCTCCGTGGACAGTTCCGAGCTCGCGAACAACGCGGTGACGCTCGCGAAGGTCGCCTCGAACGCGGTCGACGGTTCGCGGATCGTCGATGGCTCGGTCGCCAATGCCGATCTCGCGAACGCGGCCGTGACCGGCGCGAAGATCGCGAGCGGAACGATCACGTCGACGAACATGGGCGCGAACTCCGTCACGGCGGCCGCGATCGCCGCGAACGCGGTGGGCAGCAGCGAGCTGGCCTCGAACGCCGTCAGCGCCGGCAACATCACGGACGAACCAGGCGCCGCGTTCGCCTTCAACAACACGGACGTGAACCTCACGCTCGGCGTGGCGACGTCGGTGGAGAGCCGGGTGATCAACGCGCCCACGGCCGGATTCGTGATCGCGATCGGCAGCGCCGCGATCTCCACGAGTCAGATCCCGTTCATCAACAACGAATTCTTCGTCTCCGTGAACACGTCGGTCGCGAACAACGACGACAACATGGTGCGCTGGTTCCTGCCGGGTATCGCCAGCGCGGGCATCTTCCGGAACTCGCTCACCGCGGTCAGCGTGACGGCCGTGAGCGCCGGCTCGACGACGTTCCACACCGTGGTCGAGATGGACGAGGGAACGTCGGCGACCGTGCTCGACGCGAACCTCGCCCTGATCTTCGTGCCCACGGCCTACGGCACCGTGAGCGCCGCTCTGCCCGGTCTCGAAGACGCCACCGCCGACGATCTCGCGCAGCGCTAGCCGAAGGGAGATTCCGAAATGACTCACCTTCGCTCTCTCTCGATCCTCGTCGCGGCCGGGGTCGTGTCCCTCGCCGCGCGGGGAGACGCGCAGGAGACCTTCGCGGTCGGCGGCGGCGCCGCCTCGTCGAGCGGGTTCTCGGCGGAAGTGACGCTCGGAGATCCGTTCGCCGGAAGCGCGAGCTCCGCCGGCTTCGCCGCCTCGGCCGGCTTCCGTGCCTCGCTGCCCACGAACGCGCCGTTCGGAGTGTTGCCGCCGGTCTCGGCGGTGGCCGGCGCGGACCTGCCCGTGACCGCGCTGCTTCAGGACGACGTTCTCGTCGTGTCCGCTTCACTGTTCTACCAGCCCGGCGGCGCGTCCGCGTTCACGGAGGTCCCGATGACGCTGACCGACGCGGGCACCGGGGAGTGGTCGGCCACGATTCCGGCCGCGGACCTCGACGTCCGGGGCGTGCGTTACTTCGTGACCGCTTCCGACGGCGTCAACGTGGCGAACATCCCCACCACCGCTCCGGTCTCCGGCCTCGAGTCGATCCCGGTGCGGGTGGCGAACCATCCGACCTTCGACCTCGCCGCGGTGACCTACGCGCTGGCCGGTGTGCCGCTCACACCGGACGACGCGAGCCCGCTCGCGGTCTTCGACGAGCTCGGTGGATTCGACGACGAGGTGTGGCGCTACGGCACGTTCGACCCCGCCTCGGGGGCGTACCGCGAGGGTGGTGCGGCGCGGCCGGCAGCTCCGGGGCAGGGCTTCTGGGTGATCGCGGCGAATGCTGCGACCATCGACGTGAGCGGCGTGTCCGCCGACCTCGGCGAGAACTTCGTGATCACGCTGCAGCCCGGATTCAACCAGATCGCGAATCCGTTCGCGTTCCCGGTGGCGGTCGACGACTTCGTGATCGATCCGCAGACCACGCCGAGCTTCATTGGCTGGAACGGAGTGGCCTACGTGAACGACATCCAGGTGCTCGCGCCGGCGACCGGCTACTGGGTGTTCCACGGGGGCTCGACGTCGGCCACGCTCGAGATTCCGCCGGTCGGGGCCGGGGCGCTGCAGAGAAGCCGCGTCGTGGTTCCGGCGGCCCTGCCGGCGGACGAACCCGAGGCCTGGGCCTACGCGGTGCGGGCCATCGCGGGGGATCGACGCGACGACGACAACCGGTTCGGCGTGCGCGCCGAGGCAACGTCGGACCGCGACGCGTTCGATCTTCCCCATGCGCCGCGCCCGCCCGCGGGCTACGCGCTCGTTTCCCTCCCGACCGAGGACGGCCCCGCGCTCCGGACCGACTGGCGCGCGCATTCCGACGACGGCGCGACCTGGCAGCTGCGCTTCGAGACGGATCGGGTCGGAGAGAACTGGCGAGTGGAACTCGCGCGCGAAGGGGATCTGCCGGACGGGTGGCGGCTCCTGGCGTGGCCGGAGAACGGCGGCACGCCGATCGAGCTGACGGAGGGTGGCGAGCTGACCGGCGTCGCCACCTCCACCCGGACGGTCCGGACGTGGACCCTGGCCGCGGGGACCCCGGAGTTCCTCGGTCAGGTCGAGGACGACGTACGCGACACGATCGTGGCCGGGATCTCCGAACTCGCGTTCGGTCGCGCGTTCCCGAATCCGAGCCGGGGGGGAGAGGGCACGTCGTTCGAGTTCCGCGTGCCGCGCCCGACCACGGCCCGCGTGGCGATCTTCGACGTGACCGGCCGTCTCGTCTCCACGGTCCTGGACGGCCGCATCGAGCCCGGCATCCACACGCTGCGGTGGAACGGTCGGGACGCGCGCGGCTCCCGGGTCGCGTCGGGGGTCTACTTCGTTCAAGTGCGCGTCGGGGACTGGGCGCGACGGGGCAAGGTCGTGGTCCTGGACTGACGCGGCGCGGAGAACCGCCGGACGGGGAGACGCCGGTGGTGCGGCGGGTCGGGCTTCGCGCCCGGCCCGCCATCTCGTTTCCCCGAACGCCCCGAACGTCAGATCGGCAGGAACGTCACGCAGGTCGCGAAGATGACGCCGGACCAGAGGAGCGCCACGAACGTGTAGCCCATGATGTCGCGCGCCTGCAGCCGGACGCCGGCGGCGATCACGGGAAAGAATGCGAGCGTCCAGAACGGCTGGATCATGTTCGTCCAGGCGTCGCCGTACGCGACCGCCATCGACACGCGCGCCACGAAACCCTCGAGCTGTTCCGGAGGCAAAGTGGCGCCGAGCGAGCGGGCCGCCTCCACCAGGCTCGGTCCCACCACCGCCCATTCGCCGCCGCCCGACGGAATGAACAGGTTCACGACTCCGCCGATCAGGAACGCGAGCGCCGGCAACGTCGCGGCGGAGGCGCCCGCGGCGAGCGCGGTCGCGATCGCGGACCCGAGACCGGTGTGCTGCAGGATCCCCATGATCCCGGCGTAGAACGGGAACTGGAGCACGATGCCCGACACGTTGCCGCAGGCGCGCTGCATCGCCACGACGTATCGGGCCGGGGTTCCGTGCGCGAGCAGTCCGAGCATGAGGAAGAGGACGTTCATCACGTTCAGGTTCACGTCGAAGCCGTTCGCCCGGAAGTGCCGCGCGAGCCACCAGATGCCGGCCGCGGAAATGAGCCACTGGATCACGCGACTGTGATTGAGTGCGTCCGAAAGGTTGCGCATCGGGAGTCGGAGTCCGCGCGCCTCCTCCTCCACGGAGATCTCCCGTTCGCCGGCCCTCTCCCGGCGAAGGTCCTTCATCTCGCGCACCGCGTCGCCGTGCGGACGCATGAGCACCATCAGGATCGGCAGCGTGAGCACGAGGACCGCGTTGCACACCAGGTTGAGAGGGCTCGCGATGGTCCGGGCCACGGGGATCGTGGCCGTGAGCACGCCGGACGTGATGAGGAAGTTGTCGGGCGTGTTCAGCACGAGCGGAATCGATCCGGACAGCCCTCCGTGCCAGGTCAGGAACGAGACGTACACGCAGGCGGCGAGGAGTCGATAGTCCACGCCGCGCACGCGCACGGCGAGCTCGCGCGCCATCACGGCCGTCAGCACGATCCAGCCCCACGAAACGAGTGAGAAGAGACAGCCCACTCCGGTGACGAGCACGTAGACGAGCACCGGGGATCGCACGCGGGAAACGAGAACGTCGATCACCCGCGCCGCCGGCGGGGAGATCGCGATCGCATAGCCCGTCGCGAGGATCAGCACCATCTGCATCCCGAACGCGAGGAGCGACCAGAAGCCCTTCTGCCACGCGTCGAGGACGCCGACCGGCGTGATGTCGTCCACGACCACGAGCGCCAGCGCGCCGGCGATGAACGTCAGCAGCAGGGCGAAGACGAACGAGTCGGGGATCCAGCGCCGGAACCGGTCCGCGAAGAATGCGCCCGCCGCCGCGATCACGCGCCGTCTCCCTTCATGATCCGGAGATACTCCCGATCCCAGGCGGCGATCATGCTCTCCAGGTTCGAGTACGGGCCGGGCACGTAGCGGCGGGAAGAGACTCCGCGCTGCGAGCGCTCACAGACTTCCCAGTCCTGGAGGTTCGTCACGTTCCAGAACTCGATCGCGTCGTTCGGATCGAAACCGGGAGTGGCGGCGGCATCGGGGTGGAACAGCCACTGGCACACCACGCCGGTGCGGTCCACGTCCTGCGGTTCGAGGCGGTGGATCATCACGTAGTCCGGATGGAGGCTCAGCAGGAGATTCGGGAGAACGGTGTAGTAGTACACGAGGTCGCCGCGCGTGTCGGCGATGCCCGGGAGCGGCGGGGCGCAGCGCGCGCCCGACATCGTCATGCTGCCGTCCGATCGGGTGAGCTCCATCGGCCCCCCGAGAAACGGGCCCTCCTCCAGATCGTTCGCGGCTCCGCGGTACGGGGTGAGTCGATCCAGGTGTGGGTGCAGCGTGGGGCAGTGGTAGCACTCCGAGTAGTTCTGGAACACGAGTTTCCAGTTCGCGGCCACGTCGTAGCGGATCTCGTGGACGGGGCGGAGCTCATCCAGTCGCCATGGTCCGAACTTCCCGAGGAGCGGGGCGAACTCCTCCGCGAAGGGCGCGGGCGCCTCGGCGAAGTTCAGCATCACGCAACCCTCCCACTCCGTGACCGCCACGGAATGGAGGGGCCATTCGCTCCGCGAGAAGGCGGCCACGTCGGCCATGTTCGGTGCGCCGATCAGCTCCCCACGGAGCGAGTACGTCCAGGCGTGGTACGGACATCGGATCGCGCGACCGACGTCGGTCACCCCCGCGTCACAGAGGCGGGTGCCCCGGTGGCGGCACTGATTGTGGAAGGCGTGCAGCCCGAAGTCCGCGTCGCGAACCACGATCGCGCTCTCGGAGCCCACGTCGCAGGTCAGGCAGCGGCCGGGAGCATCGAGATCGGACGACCGGCCCGCGTACCGCCAGCGTCCGAGGAAGATCCGCTCCATCTCGAGGTCGAAGACGTCGCGGGAAGTGTACCAGCGTCGCGCCAGGGCTCGGTGTCCCCGAGCGTCGCGGGGAGGAGTGGCCGGCATTCTCCCTCCGCACGAACGGGGTGCACGGTCATTCGTGATAGTACGACTTCACCCGACCCCACGTCTCGGTCTCGACCGGCTGGATCACGTCGAGCGTGAGGATCCCGGCCAGCATCGGCGCGCGCGGACAGAACGGAATCTCGAGCACGAGATCCGGGAGATCCTCGCCGGCCAGACTCTGCACGCCGTTGAGCGGCTGGAACGCGATCGTGCGCACCGAGCTCTGAACACGGAACTGCGTCGCCTGCGGCGGCAGGTCCCGGTTGCTCTCGAGCCAAAGGTAGATCCGGTGGTCCGGAGGGATCGGTCCCGTGTTCGCGAGCGGATCGTCGTCCCGCAGGCTCAACGTCCACCGGTACGCGCGGCACGGCTCGTTGCCGCACCACGGGTCCTCCTGGCACGGAGTGCCGGTCTCCGAGATGCCGATCCACGCGTTGTCGTGCATCTTCGCCGAGATGCCGTCGCAATCCAGCGACGCGTTCAGGTCCGCGCCCTGCGTCGGCTCGAAGCAGACGTCGAGGGCGAGGGCCCACCCCGGCAGGAGGGCCAGAGAGACGGCGGCGATCACGAGAACGTGCGAACGTTCGGACGCCCGACGGCGCGAAGGAGTGAGCATGGCGACTCTCCGATCTCGGGGCAGTTCGGGGAATCTCAGCCGGGCCGCGGAGGGGAAGAGGCCCGGAGGCGCCCCGAGGGTCGCGCGGCGTCCCCGTGCCCGTCAAGAAGTCGCCGAGGAAAGCGCCCGAGCGTTCGGGAAGGGAGATCTCGCGCAACTCCGGCCGCCGCCCATTCCGTTCTCCGGGCGACCTTTCGACCCGGAGAAGCCGTCATGCTGCGCCTCGTACCGCTCGTGTGCTCCGCCGCGATCCTCGCCTGCCTGCCGGGCGGCCAAGCCGCCGCTCAGATCGCCACCATGGACCCGGAGTCGCTCCTGCTGGCGGCGGAGCAGTGCATCCGGGTCACGGATCAGGCGTCCTTCGACCTTCCCGTGGTACTGGATGCGCCGTCCGGTGGGGGCTCGGTGTCGTACTACAGCACGATCGGTCCCCTGGAGGGCACGCTCGCGCTGCCGGCCGGCGTGACGGGTGGGTCGATCCCGCAGACCTTTCCCGACGCAACGCTTCCGGACCTCGGCTATGGAGTCTCCGGACGCGTCGCCACCGCGTACCTCACGGGTGGCGGCGGAACGGTCTCCGTCGGCTTCCCCGGATCGGTCACCACGGGCTGGTTCGAACTCTCTCCCGGACGGGGCCTCGGATACTGCTACCTGCAGGCGATCTGCGTGATCACGGCGGCGGTCGTCCCGGGCTACCCGTTCGGCGACTGTCTGCTGGGGCGCGGTGGGACCGGAGTGCTCGACACGTTCCGCCGCTACCGCGACGAGGTCCTCGCGATCACGCCGGTGGGGCAGTTCTACACGGGCCAGTACGAGACGTTCTCGTTCGACATGGCGCAGACGGTACTCGCGCATCCCACCCTGCTCGTCCGCACGCTGCGCACGCTCCTGGACTGGCAGTTGCCGATCGACCTGCTGCTGAACGGGTCGGGTTCCTCGGTGACCGTCTCGACGTCCATGCAAGACGGCCTCCTCGACGTCCTCGACACGATGGAGCAGGTCGGCAGCCCGGCGCTGGCGCAGGCGATCGCTTTCGAGCGCTCCCGGCTGCAGCTGGACACGCTCGCCGGCAAGACCCTGACCGAGTTCCAGACCCAGGTGGAGTCTCTCGGCGGCACGTCGGCCGTGGAGTCCGTCTCCTGGGGCCGACTCAAGGCCGACTACCGCTGAGGCCCGCCCCGGCCGGCCCGGGGAGCACTCGTCCGGAGCGCCGCATCGGGCGGCGTGGGAGAAGACGCGTCGACCCGAGCTCGGGCGGCCGGCCGGGGTCCGAGAGGCCCCGCGCCGGCCCGCTCGTCCGTCCGCCCGGCATCCGCTATACTCCTTCGTTCGCCCGTCGGGCCACGCCGCGGGCCAACGCTCGGAGTCCTCCCATGCTGACCCTGCAGGAGATCATTCTCCGCCTCGAGCGCTTCTGGGAGCGCCAGGGGTGCGTGCTCGCGCAGCCGGTGAACACCGAGGTCGGCGCCGGCACCTTCAACCCGAACACGTTCCTGCGTTCGCTCGGGCCGAAGCCCTGGCGCGTGGCCTACGTCGAGCCGAGCCGACGCCCCAAGGACGGTCGCTACGGCGAGAATCCGAACCGCGTGCAGGAGTTCCACCAGTACCAGGTCATCCTCAAGCCGTCGCCCGACGACGTGCTCGACGTGTACCTCGACAGCCTGCGGGACCTCGGGATCGCGCTCGAGAAGCACGACGTGCGCTTCGTGGAAGACGACTGGGAGTCGCCCACGCTGGGCGCCGCCGGACTCGGCTGGGAAGTCTGGCTCGACGGGATGGAGATCACGCAGTTCACGTACTTCCAGCAGGTGGGCGGCATCGAGCTCGAGCCGATCTCCGTGGAGCTCACGTACGGGCTCGAGCGCATCGCGATGTACGTGCAGGGCGTGGATCACATCCGGGACATCCGCTGGAACGAGAGCTACACGCTCGGCGACGTGAAGCTCGAGTTCGAGCGCGACTTCTCGCGCTACAACTTCGAGGCGGCGGACACGGAACTGCACTTCCGACTGTTCAACGACTACGAGCGCGAGGCGAAACGCCTGCTCGAGGCGGGCCTGCTGTACCCCGGCTACGACGCGGTGCTGAAGTGCTCCCACAACTTCAACCTCCTGGAGGCGCGCGGCGCGATCAGCGTGACCGAACGCGCGTCGTACATCGCCCGCGTGCGCGCGATGGCGGTGCGGGCGGCGAAGCTCGCGCTCGCGCGCGCGAAGGAAGCGGAGGAGGAAACGACGGCCGAGGACTCCGTGCCGGCGGGGGAGGGCGCATGAATCCCGACGTGAAGCACGACACCGAGGCGAAGCGTTTCCTGGTGACGGTGGACGGACACGACGTCTTCACGCAGTACCGCGACGTCGACGCCGGCACCGTGGATTTCGTCTCCACCTTCACGCCGCCGGAGCTGCGCGGCCGCGGTCTCGCCCGCGTCGTGGTGGACGCCGGCCTCGCCTGGGCGCGCGCGCAGGGCAAGGAGATCCACGGCTCGTGCTGGTACGTGGCGAAGGTCCTCGGCGAGGAGGCGAACGCGTGAAGCAGGACCTCCTGTACGAGATCGGCACCGAGGAGATTCCGGCCGGCTACCTGCCGCCGGCCGCGCGCCAGCTGAAGGACGCTGCCGCGGCGTTCCTCGCGGAGCAGGCGCTCGCTCACGACTCCGTGGAGACGCACGCCACGCCGCGCCGCCTCGTGCTGATCGTGAAGGGGCTGGCCGCCGGGCAGGCGGATCGCGTGGAGCAGGTGACCGGTCCACCGTGGAAGGCCGCGTTCGACGCGAACGGCAATCCCACGAAGGCGGCGGAGGGATTCGCGCGCGGGCGCGGACTCACCGTCGCGGACATCGTGAAGGTCGAGACGGACAAGGGGCCGTACGTCGGCGCGACGGTGAAGATCGTGGGCCGGGCCACGCCCGATCTGCTGGCGGAAGCGTTGCCGGCGATGACGTCGGCGCTCGCGTTCCCCAAGACGATGCGCTGGGGCCCGCAACGCTTCCGTTTCGCGCGCCCGATCCGCTGGCTCGTGGCCCTGTGGGGCGACACCGTGATCCCGTTCTCGATCGAGGGCGTGACGACGGGACGCCTGACCTACGGCCATCGCATTCTCGCGAAGGGTCCCTACGAGCTCGCGACGCCGGCGGACTACGAACCGGCGCTCGCGCGCGGACTCGTGACGCTGCGGGCGGAGGATCGCGCCCGCGACATCGGGCGGGCGCTCGCGGACGCCGCGAAGGAGGCGGGCGGCGAGCTCATCCCGGACGCCGCGCTCGTCGAGGAGGTCTCGTACCTCGTGGAGATGCCTTCCGCGTTCGTCGGCTCGTTCGACGACGAGTTCCTCGCGCTGCCGGCGCCCGTCATCACCACCGCGATGCGCGATCACCAGCGCTACTTCGCGGTCGCCGGGGCCGGCGGTGATCTGCTGCCGCGGTTCCTGTGCGTGGCGAACTCCGCGCCGGACTCGGTGGCCCAGGTGATGAACGGCAACCAGCGCGTGCTCCGCGCGCGTCTCGACGACGCGCGGTTCTACTGGAACGAGGATCTCAAGACGACGCTCGAGCAGAAGGTGCCGACCCTCGGCAAGGTCGTGTGGCTGGAGGGATTCGGATCACTCGAGGACAAGACGCACCGGATCCGAGCGCTCGCGAACGAGCTCGCCGCGGACGCGGCCGCCGACGTGCGGAAGGTCGTGGACCGCGCGGCACTCCTCGCGAAGACGGATCTCGTCACGGAGATGATCCGCGACGGGAAGGAGTTCACGGCGCTGCAGGGCGTGATGGGGCGCGAGTACGCCGCGCGCAACGGCGAGCCGGAGGCCGTGGGCCGGGCGATCGAGGAGCAGTATCTGCCCCGCTTCGCGGGCGACGTTCTGCCGGCGAGCGAGGCGGGCGCGTGGCTCGCCGCGGCGGACCGCCTCGACACGATCGTGGGCGTGTGGGCGGCCGGCATGAAGCCGACGGGCTCGAAGGATCCGTTCGCGCTGCGGCGAGCGCTGCTCGGCGTGATCCGCATCCTGCTCGATCGCGGCCGCGACGTTTCGATCGAGGACCTGCTCGCGCGCGCGGCGGCCGGCTACGGCGCCGCGATCGCGGATCCGGAGACCGTGCTCGCCGAGGCCGCGACGTTCGCCCGGGATCGCCTCGCGGGCTTCCTGTCCGAATCCTACGACGCGGACATCGTGGCCGCGTGCGTGGGCTCGGCCGGCGCGAATCCGCGCGATGCGCAGGCACGCTGCGCCGCCGTCACCGCACTGCGCACGTCGCGTCGCGAGGACTTCGAGGCGCTGGCCGCCGGCTGCAAGCGCGCGAAGAACATCCTCAAGAAGGGGTCGGCCGACGGCGAGCCGACCGCCGACCGGCTCGTGGAGCCGGCCGAGCGCGCGCTGTTCGACGCCTTCCGCGCCGTGGAGGCGCGGGTGGAGGAGGCGCGTCGCGCGCATCGCTACGAGGCGGCGCTGCAGGATCTCGCCACGCTGCGCGCGCCGATCGACGCGTTCTTCGACTCCGTGCTCGTGATGGCGGACGATGAAGCGGTGCGCACGAACCGGTTGCGTCTGCTCGGGCGGATCGTCGATCGGATCGAGGGCCTCGCGGATCTCTCGCGCATCACCCCCCCGGAGGAACGGACGACATGATCTTGGCGCGGGCACTTCGGACCGCGCTCGTCGTCGCTTCGACTTCGCTCGCCGCGCTCGTCGTCACGGGTTGCGGGGAACCGGCGCCCGAGGTCCCGCGTCGCGTGCTCGTGTTCGGCATCGACGGCGGCGACTGGGATCGGGCCATCCCGCTGATGCGGCAGGGCAAGATGCCCACGCTGGAACGGCTCATGCGAACCGGCGTGCGCGAGACGCTGCGCTCGCTCCCTCCCGGCCCGGCCGGCGAGGAGCGACTGTCCCCCACGATCTGGACGAGCGCCGTCACCGGCATGATGCCCGAGAAGCACGGAATCCTGCACTTCGTGGCGCCGGGACCGGACGGACGGATGCAGCCCATCACCTCGAACCAACGTCGCGCGGCGGCGTTGTGGAACATGGCGACCGCGCGCGGACTCGACGTGGGGGTGATCGGCTGGCTCGCCACCTGGCCGGCGGAGCCGGTGCAGGGATATCTCGTGTCGAGCTACACCCCGTACATCTTCAAGTGGTCCTCGGATCCGGCGGGGCGGCCGATCAAGGGCACGCTCGTGACCGGTGTTCCGGATCAGGTCTATCCGCCGGAGCTCCAGCCCGTGCTGGAGGGAATGAAGGTCGCGCCCGACAGCGTGGACGACCGGAGGCTCGAGGCGCGATTCACGCGACACGAGCTGCCGGGCGTTCGTGACGAGGATCTGCAGAAGTCGCTCGACGGGATGCGCTGGTCCTGGGCCGCGGATCAGACCTACCTGCGCGCCTACGAGTGGCTCGCCGCGCATCCGCCGACGGGCCGTCGCCCCGACCTGGAGCTCGCGTACTTCGCGTCGGTCGACGTCATCTCGCACCGTTTCTGGAAGTACATGGAACCGGACACGTACACCCTCGGCGACGTCGATCCCGCCGACGTCCTGGCGTTCGGTCAATCCGTGGAGAGTGCGTACCGATGTGTGGATGGGGTGCTGGGCGAGGTGCTCGGGCTCGAGCCGGACTCTTCCCGGGTGATCGTGCTCTCCGATCACGGTTTCCAGGAGAACCGGGACCGGCAACGCACCACGAGTTCGGGCTGGCATCGCCCCCAGGGCATCCTCCTCGCGAACGGACCGGGGTTCCGGCGAGGGGAGCACGTGGGCGAGGGGTCGGTGGTCGACGTTGCGCCGACCGTCCTCTATGCTCTCGGGCTTCCGATCGGCGCCGACATGGACGGCAGGCCGGCGCTGGATCTGTTCGAGGACGATGTCGTGAAGAAGCGTGCGCCCGAGGAGATCCCGTCCTGGGAGCCGGAGGTGGAGCGCGCCCGCGCGGAGGCGCCGAAGACCTCGCCGGTGGACCGCGAGATCCTCGAGCGACTGAAGACCATCGGCTACATCTAGGGAATCCGCGACGCACGCCTGAACGCCGGGCTCCCGGCTTGGAGGTTCTCGATGATTCCGCCTCGCATCCGGCTGGCAGTCGGCCTCGTCCTGTTCTCCGCGGCGCTGTCCGCGTGTGGTGGTGGTGGCGACTCCGGTTCGCCCGGTGCCGCCAAGGACGACGTTCCCCCGGCCGAGCTCGGAACGTACCTGCACGTCGTGGCGCCGTCCGTCGTCCGGCGCGGCGACCCGGTGGACCTGCGCCTCCGGGTCGTCACGCAGGCGGGATTGCCGGATTACGACTTCGAAGGCGCGTTCCGGATCTCCACGTCGAGCGACGATGTGGAGTTTCCCAAGCCGATGTCGGTGGAGCCGCAGAAGGAAGGCTCCTACGTCATGCGCGGGATCAAGTTCCTGACCCCGGGCGTGCAGTTCGTCCGCGGCTCGGTGCCGGAAGACACGGTGCAGGCGCTCGCGAACCCGATCAACGTCGCCGACGATCCCGAGTGGCGCGTCTACTGGGGCGACCTGAACGGGCATTCCGATCTGAGCAGCGGCTCGCGCCCACCGGGCGTGCACTTCTGGTACGCGAAGGCCGTGGCGCTGCTCGATTTCGCCGCGCTCACCGATCACGACGCCTGGGCGCCCGAGAATCGCACGCTGGACGAGGCGACGTTCCTCGACATCGCCGAGGTCGCGGAGGATCAGCACGAGCCCGGCGTGTTCGTGCCGTTCGTCGGCCTCGAGTGGACGTCGCGTGAATACGGCAGCCGCCTCGTGTACTGGCCCGACCAGCCGACGTCGCTTCCGTCCGTGGCGTCCGGCGTCGACACGCCCGAGAAGCTGCGGGCGGCTTTGCCGGAAGGCGCGGTGATCGCGGTCGCTCATCCGTCCGGCTCGGAGGTCGCGGCGTCCATGGATCCGGCGTCGATCGGCCGCGGACAGGAAGACCTGATCGAGATCTACTCCGCGCGCGGCATCTTCGAGACGGCGGCGAGTCATCGTCCGTCGTCGCGCGAGACCCCCGGCACGTCGGTACGCGATCTGCTGCTGCTCGGGTTCGACGGCGGGTTCATCGCCACCGGCGACGGCGAGCTGTCCGCTCCCGCGAACCCACGGCCGTTCGCGTACGCGGACCATCCGTACCCCGGCGGACTCACGGCCGTGCTCGCGAAGGAGCTCACGCGACCGGCGATTCTCGACGCGCTGCGCGCGGGCCGCTGCTACGCGACGACGGGCGAGCGCTACCTGCTCGAGTTCACGGTGGACGGAGCGGTCATGGGGTCCACGCTTCGCGTGAAGAAGGGACACGAGGCGGAAGTCTACGGATCGCTCGGTTCCACCACGAACTGGGTCCGGGTCGAGATCGTGGAGCCGAAGGGCACGCTCGCCGTGCTCACCCCGGATCCCGGGCAGGCCGACGTCGTGGAGATCACGGCGAAGACGCCGCCGGTCGCGGAACCGACCTGGGTCTATCTCCGGGGAATCGACGAGCGCGGCGGGATGGCGTGGTCGTCCCCGATCCGACTCGTGCCGGAGTAGGCGTGTCGCGCCGCGTCCTCGTCGTCGCCCTCGATGGCACGACCTTCGATCTGATCGGCCCCTGGCTGGACGACGGATCGATGCCGAACCTCGCGCGCCTGCGCGAGGAGGGGACGCACGGCCCGCTGCGTTCGATCGTGCCGCCGGTCACCGCGCCCGCGTGGTGCTCGTTCATGACCGGAAAGAATCCCGGCAAGCACGGCGTATACGAATTCTTCCTGCGCGAGCCCGGCAGCTTCGACGAGATTCCCGTGAGTGCGAAGGTCCGTCGTGGCCGCACCGTGTGGGAGCTGCTCGGCGATTCCGGGAAGCGCGTGCTGGTGGTGAACGTCCCCGTGACGTATCCGCCGGCCCCGGTGAACGGCTCGCTGATCGGAGATTTCCTGACGCCGATGGGCGAACGGGACTTCACGTTCCCGCGCGGCCTGCTGAAGGAGGTCGAGGAGGCGACCGGCCCGTACGAGCTGTACCACGTGGAGGTGTATCGCAAGGGCAAGGGTCACGTGGTGCTGGATGAGCTGGATCGCGTGCTGGAGGCGAACCGGCGCGCGAATCGCTGGCTGATCGAGAACAAGCCGTTCGATTTCGCGATGTTCCACGTGTGGGGCACGGACCGGTTCGGTCACGAGCTGTGGCACGTGCTCGATCCGTCGCATCCGATGCACGATCCCGCCGAGGCCCTGCTCCTGCGCGATCGCTGTCTCGCATACTGGCGTCGCGTGGACGAGGTCGTGGGGGAGTGGTTCGCGGCGGCCGGTCCCGACACGACACGCTTCGTGATCTCGGATCACGGGTTCGGCCCGATCCACCGGTTCCTCGTGATCAACGCCTGGCTGCTGCAGAAGGGCTGGATCCGCCTGCGCCCCACCGTGACGAGCTTCGTGCGACGTTCGCTGTTCGAGCTCGGCCTGTCGCCGGCCACGGGGTACCGGATGGCAATGCGACTCGGGTTCGCGCGGTTGCGGCTCGCGAGCGGCGTGGGGACGCGGAAGCGACTCATCGAGCGCGTCAACCGCGTGTTCCTCTCGCTGCACGACGTGGACTGGTCGCGGACGCGTGCGTACTCCAAGGGCAACTACGGCCAGCTGTTCCTGAACCTGCGGGGCCGGGAGCCCGAGGGATGCGTGGACCCGGCGGACGCGGAGGCGGTCCTCGACGACCTCGAGTCCGATCTGCGCGCGCTCAAGGATCCGGAAACGGGCGCGCCGCTGATCGGTGACGTGTGGCGCAAGGAGGAGCTGTACCGCGGCCCGTATCTCGACCGGGCCCCGGACCTGACGTTCCTGCCGCGGGACATGCGCAACAAGTGCCTGGGCACGATGGACTTCACGTCGCATCGGTTCGTGGAGCCGGTGTACGGCAACTCCGGCGACCACCGGATGAACGGGATCTTCTTCGCCGCCGGTCCCGGGATCCGAGCCGGTGCCCGGGTGGAAGACGCGAACCTGATCGACGTGGCGCCCACGATCCTCCACCATCTGGGGGAGGGGATTCCGGCCGACTTCGACGGTCGCGTGCTCGAAGCCGCGCTGACGTCCGAGGAGCGGGGCGCGAATCCCGTGCGCTCGGCGCCCGCGGCCGACCCCGCGGCGGAGGGCGACGCCGCCGACTACGGGCTGACGGAGGACGAGATGAAGGAGATCCGGGATCGTCTGAAGGGAATCGGCTACCTTGGCTGAGATACCGGCTCCCGGCATCGGCCGTCGCATCAGCGTGGTGCTTCCCGCGTACAACGAGCAGGACAACATCGAGCGGCAGGTCGTGTCCGTGGACGACGTCCTGCGCGAGATGCGGTTCGACGACTACGAGGTCGTCGTCGTGGATGACGGCAGCCGGGACCGCACGCGTGCGGTGTGCGAGGAGCTGCAGTCCCGCGTACCGAAGCTCCGCCTGCTGGTGCACGAGGTGAACCAGGGTTATGCGAAGGCGCTCCGTACGGGATTCACGAGCGCGGCGATGCCGCTCGTGTTCTACACGGACGCGGACAACCAGTTCGACGTGCACGAGCTGAAGAACCTGCTCGCGGCGATCGACGACTACGACATCGTGTGCGGTTTCCGCATCTACCGATTCGATCCGTTCAGTCGCCTCGTGCTCTCCTGGGGCTACAACCTGATCGTCCGGGTCCTGTTCCGCATCCGCGTGCGCGACGTGGACTGCGCGTTCAAGCTGTTCCGCCGCGAGGTCTTCGACCGCATCCACATCGAGTCCAAGAAGTTCTTCGTGGACACCGAGATCCTCGCGAAGGCCTCGAGGATCGGCCTCAAGATGACGGAGATCGGGGTGCGGCATTATCCGCGGACCGCGGGCGAGTCCACGGTGCGGCCGAGCCACGTGATCAGTACGCTGTCCGAGATCGCGAGCATGTGGACCGATATCTACGTCCGGGGAAAGGTGTGAGCCGAGCGTTCGGTCTCGTCCTCCTCCTCTCGGGGCTTCTCAAGGTCGCCCTGGCCCTGCACTTCGCGGATCTGACCCCGCGCTACGACGAGGTCGAGTTCCTCGATCTCGGTCGCCGCATGGCGGAAGGTGCGGCGCCGCATCCGTTCCGGGCGCCGGGGTACCAGACGTTCGTATCGATCGGGTTGCGTCTCGCGAGCGGCGATCCGGTCGGGGTGCGTGTGCTCCAGGCGTTGCTCTCCACGCTCACGTGCTTCCTCGCGTACCGAACGGCTCGCCGCCTGTTCGGCGAGAGGGCGGCTGTTGCCGCCGGCAGTTTCCTCGCGTTCTATCCGTCGCTCGTGGCGTATTCGCACCTGCTGTGGGCCGAGACCCTGTTCCTGACGTTCTCGATCGGGGCGTTCGATCGGCTGCTGGCCGCGGACGAGCGATCCTGTCCGAAGACGGCGGCGTTCGCGGGATTGCTGCTCGGGGTGGGAGCCCTGGTGCGATCCATGGCGCTGCCGCTCGCCGCCGCGACGCTCGTGTGGTGGATGCTCCGCGACTCCCGCCGTCTCGCACTCGGCCTCGCCTTCTCGGCCGGGATCGTCTTGCCCGTGCTGCCGTGGTCGCTGTGGTCGAGCGCGCAGGCCGGCCGGCCGGTCCTCGTCGACACGAACGGCGGCTACAACCTGTTCAGCGGCAACAACGAGTGGATTCCCCCGGGGCTTCCCGGCATCTGGTCGCTCGGTCTCGCCCTCCAGAACGGGACCGAGGAAGCCCGCGCGTCGTGGCTCACGCAGGGCGGTGTCAATCCGCGGCTGGCGCTGCTGCGCCCCGAGGGCGAGTGGCGCTTCGACGTGATGGCGCGCCTGCGCGACGCCGGCATCGACGATGCGAGCTCTCTCGCCGCGGAGGACTGGTACGCGAGTCGCGCCCGAGAGGACATCGCGCGCGATCCCTTGGGCGCGCTGAGGCGGATCCCGCTGAAGCTCGCGTCCTGGTGGGCGCCGGACTTCTTCCTCCCGCGGCACCTGCTGCGGGACTGGTACGGGCCGGTGGCACCGGGCGTGGCGGTACTGCTCGTGATCGGGACCTGGCTCGCGGCGGCGGTGCCGCTGCTGCTCGGGCCCGCGTCGCTGATCGCGCTCCCGAGTTCCCGTTTCCGCTCGCTCTCGTTCGCGTGGCTCGGGATGGCGGCGGCGCTTCACGTCGTGTCCTTCGGAGTCTCCCGCATGCACTTGCCGTACGTGCCGTTGCTCGTGACGGCGGTGTTCGCGTACGGTTTCGACCGGGAAGACGTTCTGTCCGCGGCGCGCTGGTGGCGCAGGGGCGGCCCGGTGCTCGCGCTCGCGATCGCCGCGTGGATCGTGTCGGCGCCCGCGGTGGCCGGCGTGTACGTGTGTCCGGGACCACGACACGTCGGGGCGGCGCGCTGGCTCGGTGCGGTCGGCGAGACGCCGTTGCCGGCGTCGCGGCACGCGGCGTGGATGCGCGCGGAGGTCGTGGCGGCGGCCGGGGATCCGGCCGCGGCGAGTCGGATGCTTCGCGAATCGCGCCACGCGGAGGAAGCCTGGTCTCTCGTGCTGCGCGCGACGTTCGGGACCGACCCCGAGGAACGTCGCGCGCTCATGGAACGGGCCGTGGCCGCCGACCCCCGACTGCGGATCTGGATCCCGCGCATGATCGGAGTCCCGCCCATGACCGGAGACACGCCGTGATCGGGTCGCGCGCGCGCTGGCTGGCGATCGTCCTCGTGGCGGCGGCGTTCTTCGCGCCGGAACTGTTCGGCGGACGCGTGGCGATGACGTCGACGCTCGCACGTTGGCGGCCGTGGTCTCAGATCGCGAGTCCGGCCGAGCAGGCAGCCCCCTCGCACAATCCGGACTGCGCGACGTCGTACTATCCGCGACGGCACGTCATGCACGAGGCGTGGAAGGAACGTCGGCTTCCGACCTGGAATCCGGATTCCTTCGGCGGCACGCCGTTCCTCGCGGACCCGCAGGCGGAGGTGCTCTACCCGCCGAACGTCGCACTCGCGTTCCTCGATCCGCGCACGCAGCTCGGGTGGTTCCTGTTCCTGCACGTCGCCTGGGCGGGGCTCGGACTCGCTGTGGTTCTCCGGCGCAGCGGCGTCTCCCCGGGCGTCGCGGTCCTCGCGGGGGCGACGTTCGCGTTGAACGGATGGTTCGCGAAGCACTTCGGGCAGCCGCCGTTCCTGGCCGCGGCGGCCTGGCTCCCGTGGATCGTGCTCGCGGCGGTGCGTGCGCGCGATCTGCCCACGCCGCGAAGAGCCGCGGTGCTCGGCCTCACGGTCGCGGTCGCGTTCCTCGCGGGGCAGCCCCAGATCACGCTGCAGGCCGTGTACGCCGCGACGTTCCTCGCGCTCGCCGGCGCGCTCGCCGTTCCCGGCCCCGGCCGCCCGGTTCGCTGGACCGCCCGGCTCGCGACCGTCGCCTTCGCCGCGGGAATCGCGTTACTGCTCGTGGCGCCGCAGCTCCTGCCCACGCTCGATCTCGCGTCGCGCTCCGCCCGTGCCGTCCTGCCGTACGAGACCGTGATCTCCGGCGCGTTCCACCCGGTGGACTCGATCCGCTTCGTGGTTCCCGAGTTCTTCGGCAGCCCGCTGACGCGCGACGAGTGGGCGCCGCTCTTCCCGCGCGGCGACGGCTTCTATCTGCGGACGCAGATCAACTCCCTGTTCGCGTCCGCTCCCGTGTTCGTGTTCGCGTTGATCGGAATGGTCGGCGCGAAGACGCGACGTCGCGCCTGGCCGTTCACCGTGCTGTTCGTGCTCGCGGTGCTCGTGGCGTTCGGTACGCCGCTCGCGCAGCTCGCATACTGGCTGCCGGGGTTCCGGTTCTCGCGCATGGACCGGCTCGGCACGCTGATCGTGTTCGCGCAGTTCGTGCCGGCGGCGCTCGCCGCCGGACGGCTGGCGGAACCGGGCGGGTCGAAGCGGCGCATTCTCGGCGCGTTGATCGTGGGGATCGCGGTCGCCGGAGCGCTGATCACGGCCGGGCTCGGCCGCGGTCTGCCGGCGGCGCTCGGCGCCGACGTCTCCGCGTTGCCGGGCGGATTGCTGCCCGCGGAAACCGCGGCCCGTGTGGTCCTCCGGACGTGGACGGCCGCCGCGTTCGCGGCCGGCGCGGGGTTCCTGCTCGTGCTGCCCGCGAGTCGGTGGTTGCCGCTGACCCCGTTCGTGCTCGGTCTCGTCCAGCTCGCGATGTTCGCGAGCCCCTACCGTGGCGACCGTCCTCGCGAAGAGGTGTTCCCGCCGGATGCGCCGGGAATCAGCGAACTCGCCGACACGCTGAGTCGGACCGAGGAACCCGGAGTGGGCGGCGCGCGTTTCGTGCGTTTCGGGCGCGACCAACCCGTGCGTCCGTACGCGCTCTCGAGCGTGCTGCCGCCGTCCACGAACGTTCCGTACGGCGTGCCCGATCTCCAGGGATACAACGCGCTCTGCGATCGCCGCCTCGGCGATGCACTCGAGCTCGCGACCGGCGAGAACCTTTTCTCGCACGGGATCTGGACCGGCCGACGTCTCGTGGCGCCGACCCGTTCGAGCTCGCTCGAGCACCCGCTGCTCGACGCGCTGTCGGTCGGCGCGGCAGCGGGCGTCGGCGGGCTCACGGCGAGCGGCTGGGCGAGTGTGGAGTCCGACGGATTCCGCGTGTGGCGCAATCGTCAGGCGCTGCCGCGTATCCGACTGACGTCGTCCGGGCGCGGGGTGTCGCCGGGCGAGATGGAACGTCGCCTGCGCTCGGGCGATCTCGCGCCGTGGCGGGAGGTGTTGTGGGTCGGCGCCGGTCAGCACGGCAGCGAGAGCGCGCGGGCGCCGGGCACGGTCCGCCTGCTGCGCGACGAGCCCGAGCACGTCGTGGTGCAGGCGACGTTGCACCAGGACGGCGTGCTGGTGGTCGCCGACTCGAACGCCCCGGGATGGACCGCGTGGGTCGACGGGCGGAAGGCGGAGATCCTCCCGGCCTGGGGTCTCGTCCGTGCCGTGACGCTCGGCGTCGGGGAGCACGTGGTGGAGATGCGGTACTCCCCGCCGGGCTTCCGGCTCGGGTTGGGCCTGGCTGCCCTGGGGGCCCTGCTCGTGATCGGCGCGTTCGTCACCCGTCGAGCCGGAGCACTCGGATCCCTCGAAACGGGTGGCCCGGGTGATTGAAATGGTCGGCCCGGAGTTGCTACGCTCGGGAGGTGTCAGGAATGCCGAGACCACGACCACCAGGGGGCGGATTGTCATGACCAGAACGCGACTCTTGATGCGCGCCGGGATACTCGTGCTGGCGATCGCGATGTTCGGACTCGGGACCGTGCCGGCTTTCGGTCTCGACTACGGCTACTCGATCAGTGCGAGCTCCACCGATCCGCACGTGAACATGGCGGACATCCCGGCCGGCCTCCCGGCGTCCTTGTATCTGTGGCTCGATTGCACGACCTTCGACGGAATGTCCGCGATGGAGATGGGCGTAGAGGTCACGGGACTCCTGCTCCTGTCGTTCACGCCGATGAACGGGGTGCTGAATGCGGGAACGGCCGAGTCGCCCCTGCTCGCGGTCGGTGGCTGTCCGAGTGGACCTTTCCTTCTCGGATCGTTCGGGGTGCTGAATCTCGGCACCGGCGGGCAGTTGTGCCTCGGTCCGTCGGCGGCGAACAACTGGTTCGTCACGGTCGACTGCGACCCGGTCAGTCCGCAGGTCCACGACAGTGGGGTCGTCGGCTTCAGCACGCCCGGGGGTACGTTCTGCGACGTCTTCGGCTGTTTCCCCGACTACGTGGATCCGCAGAGCTGGTCCACGGTGAAGGGACTCTACCGGTAGCACCAAGGGTCGGAACCCGCGCGACGCCCGCTTGCGCGCGACCGAGACCGCGCTCAAGGCGCTCCGTCACTGACAGCGTTCCCCCTGGGCCCCTCGGCCCTCGCCCGCACCCCTCGGCCCTTCGGGAACCTTGTCCCCTTGCGGGCGGTCCTCTACCATCGAGGGCCGCCCGTTCTCCGTCCGGACGGGAGGCCACCCGCCCCCTGGATGAGGTCCCCTTGCTCCGTCGCCTGCTCCTGTCGATCGGCCTGACCGCCGCCGCGCTGGCGGGATGCGCCCCCGAGCCGCCGCCTTCGGCCACGACCCCCGGCCCCGTCTTCGTGCTCGGCTTCGACGGCCTCGCCCCGGACGTGCTCGAGGGCTTCGAGAAGGAAGGAATCCTCCCGGCGTTCGCGAAGCTGAGGGAGGAAGGGGCCACCGGTCGGGTCCGCAGCACGATCCCGATGATCTCGCCGCCGGCCTGGGCCACCGTGTCCACGGGCGTCTCGCCGGTGGCCCACGGCATCTGGAGCTTCTGGGTCCCGGAAGGCGGCAACCCGCGCGGGCGGTTCGTGGATGCGACCGCGCGCCTCGCGCCGGCGATCTGGCAGGACCTCTCCGCGCGCGGCCGCACCGTCGGCGTGATCAACGTGCCGATCACCTGCCCGCCGGATTCCGTGAACGGATTCATGATCGCGGGCTTCCCGTATCCCGAGAATGCGCCGCTCACGTGGCCGCCAACACTCGAGCGCGAGATCCTGGCCGAAGGCTACGAGCGCGACGCGTGGCTCGGCCCGCCCGCTGCCGGCGAGGAGCTCGAGTGGCTCCACCGCATGCGCGCAGTCGGCGACGCCCGGCGACGGATCGGACTGAAGCGTCTGTTCGACGCGAAGCCGGACTTCTCGTTCATCGTGTTCACCACTCCGGATCGCATCCAGCACCATCTCTGGAAGTTCACGGACCCGAAGCATCCGTACTACCGGCCCGACGCGCCGGACGAGCTTCAAAGCGCGGTGCGCGACATCTACGTGTGGTGCGACGACATCCTCGCCGAGGTGCGGAGCAAGCTCCCGCGCGACGCGACGCTGATCGTCGTGTCCGACCACGGCTTCGGACCCGCGTACGCCGGTCTCTCCAAGGCGACCGTGCTCGCCGGACTCGGGGGCGCGGGGGAGGGAGACGTCGCCGAGAGCCGCAACCTGTTCGGAGGCGACTTCTGGCTCGGCGACGTGGACGACACGACGCGCGCCGAGTTCCGCCGCCGACTGGCGGATCTCACCGATCCGTCGGGGCGGTCCGTGGTGAAGGAGGTGCACGACACGCGCGAGACGGAGTCCGCCGGCTACGGCCTCGAACTCGGACCGGACCTCGTGGCGGAGGAGGCGGACGGCTACCTGTTCGTGCCCGGCGCCCCGAACGCTCCGCTCGTGGGGGGCCTCGCGCCCGGCGCGTTCTCCGGTTGGCATCGTCGCCTCGGGTACTTCGCGGTGGTGGGGCACCCGGTGGACCCCGGTGCCGCGGTCCGCGATCTCGATCTCGCCGACGTGCCGGCGATGGCGATGCATCTGCTCGGGGAGATCATTCCGCGGCGCTACACGCACAACATCCCGCGCCGCGTGTTCCCGCTCACGTACTTCGTGGAGCGCCCGATGGTGTTCGACGGCGCGCCCGACGGCGATCTGCTTCGGCCGGGCGAGCGCCCGCCCGCGGCGGACAACGCCGAGCTCCAGGAGCAGCTCCAATCGCTCGGCTATCTGAAATGACGAAAAAGCGCGACGACCGGGCGATGAAGCCGATCGCCACCTATCCCGCGCGCGAGCCGTGGACACCGGTCGAGCGGACGTTCCTGGCGGCGGCGCTTTTCGTGGCGCTCGTGCTCCGCCTCTGGCACTGGCACGCGATGGCGCCCCACCCGTGGTTCGACTTCCTCGGCCTCGACGCGAAGTACTACGACGAATGGGCACAGCGCCTCCTGCGCGACGGCTGGCAGGGCAAGACCCCGTACTTCATGGGCCCGCTGTATCCGCACCTGCTCTCGATCGTGTACTCGATCTTCGGCCGCTCGCTGGATGCCGTGCGCGTGATCCAGGTCGTGATGTCGACGGGAACCGTCGCGCTGATCCATCTGCTCGGTCGCCAGTACGGCGGGCGCAAGCTCGCGATGATCTCTTCGGGGGCGGCGGCCCTGTACGCGCCGTTCATCTACTACTCCGTCTCGATCCTGTACCCCACGCTCACGATCTTCCTCGCGACCGCGATCCTCCTGCTGCTGCACGAGGCCGCCCGCCGACGTTCCCTCGCGTGGACGGCCGCGGCCGGCCTGCTGCTGGGCGTCTACGCACTCGGTCGCGGCAACATCCTGCTGTTCGCGCCCGCCGCCTTCTTCTGGCTGATCTCCGCGTGGGGGGATCCGTTCACGCCGAGTCGACGTCGCTGGCGCGCGGGGTTCCCGGCCGGTGTCGCGCTCGCGGTGGCGACCGTCGTCGCGATCCTGCCGGCCACGATCCACAACGCGCGCACCGGCGACTTCGCGTTCCTCACCACGAACGGTGGCCTGAACTTCTACATCGGCAACGGACCCATGGCGACCGGCGGCCACCAGACGCCGGAGCTGTACCTCGATCGCGCCGACGGGAGCGTGGAGACCGTGGTCTCGGACCTCCAGAAGGACGTGGAGTGTCGAACGGAAGCCGAGTACGCGGTGGGGCATCCGCTCTCGTACACCGAGGTGTCGTCGTTCTGGTTCCGGGAGACGATGCGCTGGATCCGGAAGGACCCCGGCCACTTCGTCTCGCTGCTCGCGATGAAGACCGTGCACTTCTGGAGCACGTACGAGATTCCGCAGATCGAGCACTTCGGCTACTTCCGGCGATACTCACCGCCGATCGCGGGCCCGATCCTCGGCTTCGGCGTGGTCGGACCGCTCGCGCTCGTGGGCCTGTTCTTCTCGCTGCGGCGCCCGGGCCGGTTCGCGCTGCCGATCCTGTTCGTGGTGTTCTACTCCGCGTCGATCATCCTGTTCTTCGTGCTCGCGCGCTACCGGCTGCCGGTACTGCCCGGACTGATCCTGCTCGCGGGGCAGGCGGTGATCGAGATCGTCGACGCCGTCCGGGCGCGACGTCCGCTGCCGGCGGTGGCGATCCTCGCCGGGGCCGTGGTGCTCGGCGTCGCGATGCGGGCGAATCCCTACGGTGTGGACGAGAGCAAGGGCATCGCACAGATCCTGTATCGGCAGGGAATCGTGGCCGACGCCCTGGGGGATCCCCGCGAGGCGATCGGCCACTACCGGGACGCGCTCGCCTTGAAGCCGGAGTACGACAAGGCGCACCTCAATCTCGGGGTGGACCTCGCGCGGGTGGGAGACCTGGAGGGAGCGGAACGGCATCTGCGGACCGCGGCGGAGATCGATCCGCAGTATTCGCGCGCGCCGTACAACCTCGGTCTGATCCTGGAGCAGCAGGGGCGGTGGGATGAAGCGCGTGCGGCGTATGCGCGCGCCGTGGAGATCGAGCCGCGCTACCTGATCGCGCGGGTGGCGCTGGCGGATCTCGCGATCCAGCAGAACGATCTCGGCGTCGCGGCCGAGCAGGTGCGCGCCGTCCTCGACTACGACGACCGGTGGGAGACCGCCCAGCACGACGTCGCGCGCGCGCGCGCCGCGAAGATCGCCGCGTACCTGGACGGCCGTACCGCCCTGGCGGCCGCGGGGGCCGGCGACTGCTTCGCGGCGAGCGAAACGTTCCGGCGCGCGGAGGTCGCGCGCCTGCGCGACGACGTCGACGGTGCGCTCGGTCTGCTGCGCACGTACTTCGAGGACGGCGGTGCGTGCGCGGAGGCCTACCGATCACTCGGCGAGATCCTCCTGTTGCAGTCCCGGGATCTCTCCGCCGCGGCCGACGCGTTCCAGCGCGCCGTGACCGCCGACGGCGCGCTGCCCGGTGCGCGTCTCGGTCTCGGTCTCGTCTCCGCGATGTCGGGTCGGGCGGAAGACGCCGTGCGCTGGCTGTCCGAAGAGGCGCGCCTCGATCCGAAGTCGCCGGCGCCGTGCCTCGAGCTCGGTCTCGTGTACGAGCGGCTGTTGAACGATCCGGTCCGGGCCGAGACCTGGTTCGCGCGCTACCGCGAACGCGGCGGAGATCCCGAACTGCTGCGCGGCCGTCGCGCCTACGCCGCCGCCCGCCGGCCGGACGCATCGTGAGGATTCGACTCGCGTGGCTCGCGGTCCTCGCGGTCGTCGGCGCGATCGGGGGATGCGGAGGCGATCCGAAATCCGCGCGCGGATCGCACCGCGCGCCCGACGATCCACCGCGGCTCGTGATCCTCGGTGTGGATGGCTTCGACTGGAACATCGTGGACCCGCTCGTGGCGGCCGGCCGCATGCCGGAGATGGAGAAGCTCCAGGCGGAGGGGACGCGCGCGGACCTGCTCACGCTCGTGCCGCTCGAGAAGTCCCCGGTCATCTGGACGTCGATCGCGACCGGCAAGCTTCCGGAGCAGCAGGGTCGCGGCTTCCTGATCGAGTCCGGCCCCGACTCCGCCAAGGCATACACCGCGTGGAACCGGTCCACCCGGGCGTTCTGGAACATCCTGTCGGACCTCGGCTGGAGCGTGTCCGTGCTCGGATGGCTCGAAACATGGCCGGCCGAGCGCGTGCACGGAACGATCGTGTCCGACTATGTGCAGTACGACGTCGCCGAGCGGGCGAAGCGCGCGCGCTTCCGTCACCGGACCTATCCGGAGGAGCTGATTCCCGAGATCGAGCCTCTCGTGGTCTATCCCAAGGACGTGAGCGACGAGGACCTCGCGCCGTTCCTCACCGGAACCGTCACGGCCGAATCGCCCGACAACGTGCGGTTCGGGTTCGATGACCTCCGGTGGATCTGGTCCGGTGATCTCACGTTCACCGCGATCGCCGAGGACTTTCTCGATCACCGGCGGGAAGACGTGATGGCGATCTACCTGCGCGGTCCCGACGCCGTTTGCCACAAGTTCTGGGGCGCGCGCGAGGACCTCGCCGCCGGTCGGGACGACCCGATGGCGCAAGTCTTCGGCGAGACCGTCGATCGCTACTTCGAGGCCACCGATACCTTGCTGGGGCGGATCCTCGACAAGATCGACCTCACGCGCACGACGCTGGTCCTCGTGTCCGACCACGGGTTTCAGGGCGGGCGCCAGGCGCTCGATGGCTCGCCGCGCCTGGGCGTGTGGATGCACCGCGAACTCGGCACCGTGCTCGTGGCGGGACCGGCCGCGGCGGGAGCGGGGCTCCGCGTCGAGGGGGCGCGGGTGATCGACGTCCTGCCCACGGTGCTCCACGCCCTCGGACTTCCGGTCGCCGAGGACTTCGACGGCGAGGTCGCGCGTCCGCTCCTCGACGAGGAGGGGGGACGCGACCGCGCCGTCCGGACCGTGCCCACGTTCGAGACCGGAGAGCCGCCGGAGGTCCCGCGCGATACCGAATCGCCCGTCGACGAGCAGATTCGCGAGCGGCTCGAGTCCCTCAGCTACATCGAGTAGGGCGCGCCGCCGCGTCGGTCGCCCGTTTAAAACGTTGGGGCGCAATCGTTTGTGCCGGCGACCACCCTCCGGGGTCGCCTTGACACCCCCCGGGCCCCTTCGTATAGTGAGCCCCGCTTTTCACGCCATTTTGCGCGGTCTTGGCACCCGTCCCGACCTCCGAGGAGCGCAACCGCCCATGAATTCGAGATCGGTTTCGCGCCGAAGCCTCGGAGTCGCCGTCGGACTCGCGGCGTTGCTCCCGGGTTGCACGAGCGACAGTCCCGTCCCCATCTGCGAGAACTGCGAGAACTGGACGCAGGTCACCACCGGGCTGGGCCGCTACCCGGCCACCCATCCGGTGATCGAGCAACTCATCGCGTTCAGCACGGTGGAAAAGGCCGTCGGAGCCCCCGACGCCGACCGGCAGGGTGACGAGGACCTCTGGCTCACGTGGGCCGCCGGCGGATCGGCCGACGCGAATCCCGTGTGGCAGATCACGGGAGACAGCGTCGGCAACGGCGGGAACTTCCTGCCCCGCTGGTCGCCTTCCGGGATGCAGCTCGCGTTCATTCACATCGCGGACGATGCGCGCTTCGAGATCTGGCGCGTCGCCGTCACGCCGCCGGCGTCGCCGACGGACACGCCCGTGATCGGAACCCCCGAGTTCCTGGTGCGCAACGCCCGGGATCCGGCCTGGCTCTCCGAGACGCAGATGGTCTTCACGCGAGACGACAAGCTGTTCCTGCTCGACGTTCCGCTGTCCGGTACGCCGGCCACCGCACCGCTGCAGATCTCGTTCGATCCGCCGATCTACGCGACGGCCGAGAGCTTCGTGGACCGGCAGCCCGACATCGCCCCCACGGACAGTGATGTCGGCGTGTTCAACACGCTCGGCCGCCAGAATGTCGCCGACGTGTACGTCGAGGCGTTCGAGATCGACGACACGCCCGAGACGACCGCGGTGCTCGACGCCTTCCTGTACCTTCAGCAGCCGGATGCGTCGGCGTCCTATCCGCTGTTCGAAGGATCGGACACCCTGCGCACTCCGTCGCTCCTGCAGTCGCTGCCGGTGGGCGCCGGAGGGGATTTCGTCGTCGGAGCGCGTCTCGACAGTCGCTTCCTCGCGGACTCGACGCGCGAGACCTACTGCGACACCACCATCACGAAGGTCGTGGAGCTGCTGCCCGGAGACTCGGACACGGCCAGCGTGTACTTCGAGGTCGCCCGCGGTACGCTCTCGATCACTTCCTCCATTGCGAACACCTCGTTCTCCTGGACGCGACAGGATTTCCGGGTGACGAGCGACGAGTTCCCGCTCGCGACCACGATCCAGAATCCGGGCGAGGTGGTTGTCTACAACTGCCAGCTCTCGTACGCGGTGTCGGGCGGTGTGCCGAACCCGAACGTCCTGGAGCCGTACCTGATCACCGGTTCGGTGGACGGAATGGCGGACTTCAATACCCAGGTGTTCATCACTCCCGGGGACACCGCTCACGTCGTGTTGTACGCGCCGGAGCCGGGCACGTCGCCGAGTCCGCCGACCCCGCGCGCCCAGGTCGCGTACGTGGCTTCGGGAGCGTCCCGCACGCGTGGCGAGCCGGGGCTGCCGGGACGCGCCGAGGGGGATTTCTCCACGTTCTGGCGCATCGATTTCATGGGCACCGAGTTGCCGGAGCTGAACGAGATCGTCGGTACGGACCGACAGGCACAGACGCCCGCGATCTCCTCGGAGTTCCCGGGCGGGGTTCGCTACCTCGCGTGGGTCGAGGAGAACGGTCTCGGCGGCTGGGAGCTCTGGGTCGAGAAGCTCGTCGACTGGCAACCGAGCGGCCGCATCTCGATCCCGACGCCGGGCAGCTTCGACAACCTCAGCTGTTCTCGCAGTGTCTTCCACCCGCGCTGGCTCGTGGACTCTCAGCCGGGGAGTCTGCGACTCGCCGTCACGATGACCGACTGTCCGGAGAACGCGTTCCCCGACCTGGACCCGGACGATGATCCGTGGTCCGTCGGCGCGCTCCGCATCTGGGTGGCCGACATCGACCTGAACTAGAGCCGGCTCGTCGGCTCCTGCTAATCGTCGCCCAAGCAACGACTTGGCGAACCGCGGCACCCCGGGGCACGCCGGGCGGTGACTGCGGCCACGGGGCGCGGGGTGGTCGTGCAAGTTGTTTCAAATCAACAGATTGGGCGGTCCGTTCGCGGGCGCGGTAGCCCCACCCGTTGGTTGACACCCTTGGGGTCTCTTGGTAAGGTAACTAGGCTTTTTGCCACCCTGTCCTGTAAGTGACGCTCTGATATGAAGTTACGGCGTTTCCGATCGACTCGCGGCCCTCGGATGGCCGCGCTTTTGGCGCTTTCCTGGGCCGTGGTGATGGCCGGGTGCGAACGGGACAAGTCCGCTCAGGTGGACCGGAACCGTCCGCCGGACACGTTCATCACCGAAGGCCCGGAATCCTCGGCGGATCCGCGTCGCCCCACCCAGGTCTTCTACCAGGTGCACCTGTACTGGCGCGGTGAAGACGTCGACGGCAGTGTGGCCGGTTTCCGGTTCGCGATCGACGACACCACCGATCCCAGTTCGTGGAAGTACACCACGAAGACGGACAGCGTGTTCCGCTTCTCGGCCGGCGAGGTCGGCGCGAAGGAGCATCTGTTCCTGATCCGCGCGGTCGACAACGAAGGCAAGCAGGACGCGTCGCCCGACACGGCACGTTTCGAGTCCTTCACCGTGGCGCCGCCCACCGTCGCCTACGACACGACGAAGATCGCGTACTCGAACGCGGACGGTTCGTTCGTCGGTCTGTCGAGTCGGGACACCGTGCTCGTCAACAGCACGGTCACGCTGTTCTGGACCGGCTCGGATGCAGACGGAGAGGTCGTGGGCTGGGAGTCGATCTTCCGGAACCAGCTGATCGAGCACGATCGGAGTGACACCACGCGGACCATCGGCCCGCTTGCTTCCGGGGAGCACGAGCTCACGGTGCGAGCGGTCGACGACGCCGGAGCGAAGTCGACTTCGGGCGGACTGTTCGTGGTCGTCTCGAACTTCGATCCCAAGACCACGATCGACCCGGCCTCGATTCGCAGCCGCGTGGTCCGTCCCTGGCTGACGGGTCCGGACACGCTGCTGGAGATCCAGCATTTCCCGCCGGGAGGCGCCGTGCAAGACACGGTCCCGTTCGGCGCGAGCCTCTCGTTCGACTGGGACAGCGAGGATCGCGACGGTCCGGTGGTGTCGTACACGTGGAGTCTCGGCTTCCTGTCGGGCGAGACCATGGGACAGCACATCAACACGGACAGCCTGGTGGTGTGCGAGTTCCAGGGAGACGATCTCGTTTGCGACACAGTGAGCGTGCCGCTGGAGATGGACCAGCGCGCAAGGAATCCCCTGGTGGTGCGAGGCAAGGACATCTACAACCGATCGGAAGGCAATCCGATTCCGGTCAACCTGTTCTACAACCTGCCTCCGACGGTGGTGATCGCGGATTCGGTCAACTCGTTCCCCGCGGGTACGATTCGCGTCTGGTTCCAGGGCGATGATCGCGACAGCGACCCTCGGAACCTGCAGTACTCGTATCGCCTGGACGACAACAGCGAGGTCGGGCCGTTCGAGCTGGACGAGCCCGAAAGCAGCTTCGTTCAGTTCCAGATCTCTCCGGCCGAGTTCGGCGCCCACCGATTGATCGTGCGGGCGTTCGACCAGAGTCTCAGCGATCGTCCGTCGGTGCCGGATACGCTCGATTTCAGCGTATCGCCGTGAGGACGAACCTCGCGTGTGCCGGGGCCACGCCGTTTCAAGAAAGGGGGACGGCCGCATGAGCAAGCATCGAATCGCTCCCGCGCTCGTCCTGCTCGGGCTGGGTCTCTTCTGGAGTGGCTGTGACACCCGTACGGGGACGCCGTTCCTGAACGAGCCGCCGAACACCCGCATCTCGGCGGGACCGCCGGAGGCGAGTGACACGTCGTTCAACGTGAACCTCTTCTGGTTCGGGTGGGACGACGATGGTTTCGTGGACTACTACGAGATCGCCTGGGAAAGCCCGGAAGAGGGCAACTGGATCGGCCCGATCTTCGCGAACGACAGCCTGTTCGCGGTCTCGGCTTCGGAGAGTTGCTGCGTGGACCCGTTGCCGGAGTACGGAAACCCGGAAGAGGGGACCTTCGAGGAGTTCCACACGTTCTACGTGCGCTCCGTCGACGATCGCGGTCAGCGGGACGAGACGCCCGCGTATCGCAGCTTCAACGCGAAGACGATCGCCCCTTCGACGACGATCTCGGAGGGCCCGCGGCACACCGGCACTTGGGGTACGCGCGTGCGGTTCGGGTGGACCGGTGAAGACGACGACGGCTTTGTCCAGTCCTACAAGTACGCCCTCCTGCATACCGACGACTACTTCGCCGACAATCCGGCCGAGACGAGTGTCGAGGTCCTCAAGGTGATCGCCTGGCTTGATACGCTGACCTACTACCCGCTCGGTGTCACCGGGGGGCAGCACTTCTACGACACCGATTCTACGGTGTGGCGGCCGACGGTCGCCGACACGGTTCAGTTCGAATCGGTCCCCTCCACGATCGGCAACGAGTCCATCATCTTCGGGGTGCGAGCGATCGACAACGCGGGGGCGGAGGAGCAGGTTCTCTCCGCGACGCAGAACGTCCGCCTGTTCAATGTGAGTCGGTCACTCGATGGACCGCCCATCACGATCATCTCGAACATCGCGGGAACGTTCAATTCGGTCGACCCCGTCGCGACGCGCGAGGTGTTCGCGGGACAGGGACTCCATTTCCGGTGGCGGGCCACGCCGAGCGCGACGAGTGATTCCCCGGTGGCCGGATACTCGTACGCGGCGGACGACACGTCGAACTGGACTCCGTTCTCCGAGAACTCGCTCGAGTTCCCGCCACAGGTCGAGGGCGAGGAAGAGATTTTCTGGTTCCCCGACGTGGGTCTGCACACCTTCTTCGTACGCGCGATCGACTTCGCCGGGTTCACGCAGGCGCTGGCGGCACGGATCCGCGTGTTCAGCGGCCCGCGCTTCGCACCCGAAGGGGCCAACTTCGTCCTCGTCGTTCTCGACACACCGGAAGACGACGACATCGAGCGCGAGATCGGTTTCCCCCGCTACTACGGCGAACAGATCGAGGAGACGTACGTCCGCTACTGGTTCGAAGGTTACAACGTGCAGACGGTCTACCATACGAACGGCAACGTGGAGCCCCAGCTCGCCGTGATGGACTATGCGTCGAGTACGTTCTGGTTTCACAGCAGCGATACGTCCACTGGCGACAGCGTCCTTCTCGATTACCACGAGATCGGCCCGAATCCGCTCCCTTCCTACGTGGCGAGTGGAGGGAACTTGTTCCTCTGTGGCGTGAACGTTCTCGAGGCGGCGCGGTACTTCGAGAAAACGGACGGGGATCGCGACTACGTCCTGAACTCTCCGATCTCGTTCCAGCTGACCCTGAACGACACGACCTACGTACCGCACTGGATGGCCACGGCCTTCGGCATCGCGCAGATCGAGCGGCCCGTATACAATACTGTCTCGTCGCCCCAGGATCGAATCCGGGTCGCCCACTCGCTCATCACGGGCGGCTCCAATCCCTATCCGGATCTCGAATTCGACCCGCTCTCGATCGCCGACGGCCCCACGCTCCGAGGCTTCGGCTACTACGACGACGGGATGGTGGTGCTCGATACCGGGGATCCGCTTCGGAACGCCGAGCCGATCTACACGCGGGACGACACCGGGTCCGCAATCGGAATTCGCCGACTCAGCCCGGATGGCCCGGGAATCAACGGAAACGTCGTTTATCTCGGTTTGCATCCGTACTTCGTCTACCGCCCGCAGTTCCGGGATCTGATCCGCGCCGTGATGGCGGATTTTGGCGAGTTCCCCCAGCCTGGTTCGCGCACGGAAGCCCTCGGAGGCGCTGCTCGATGACCCCTGGTGCTCGATTCGATGACCGGCGGGCGAGACACGGCCTGGCGGGACTTCTCGCCGCCCTCGCGATCCTGATCGGGCTCGGCTCGCCCGTCGCTGCGCAGAACATCGTGCTCCCGACTCCGGAGTTCTCCGTCGAGCTCGGCAGTCGCGTCGCGGCGCTGACGTGGCCGGAGGTTCCGACCACCGAGGGCCGTACCGTGACCGGGATCACCTTCAATGCGCCGAACGGATGGGATCAGGTCAACAGCTCCACGGTCGACCTGTTCGGTGACTACGTTCTCGATTGCGACTACCGGCTGCGGATCTCCAAGATCCCCCGGCAGCCGGGGTTCAACCGGCGCGTGGAGCTCGTCTGCCAGATCTTCGAGAACGTGAGCGGCGTCGGCGCGGCGCGCGCCTCGGACACGCTCGTCTGCACGCAGGCGAACGTGGACTACGCACTCGACCCCGCACTGGGCGGAAACCTCGCGATCCGGCTCGGGAGCACGCTCCTGCAGCCTCCGAACGATCTCGGTGACATTCCGGTATCGGTCACGGGGCTGAACACGTCGAACTCGGACACCACCGGCTACTTCTGCGCGCCGATCAACTCCGTCGCGAACCCGAGTTCTTCGGACACGCTGTTCGTGTTCGTCGCCGGCCCGATCGACGTCGACGCCATTCCCGTTCCCGTCCCGCTTTCGATCCCCCAGGACACGCTCGCGATCACCGGCCCGAACCAGACGTTCCCGATCATGAACGGCATGTCGGTCACGTTCGGCGCGGGCGGCGCGACGCCGGCCGACACCACGAAGTGGCTCGCCCACTACCTGTTCGATCCCCAGGGAACGATCGTCGCGAACCTGGAATCGATGGAAGGCTATCGTGTGTGGCGCGCCCAGGCGCCGCGAGACCCGGCCCTGGGTCTCGGTCCGCTCGAGCTGCTCGGGGAGATCCGACAGTGCGAGTCGAAGTTCCAGTTCTTCCTGCTGGACGAGAATGCCGCGGACGCCACCGCGCTCGAGCTGACGTACGACCCGACGGGGCGCACGTTCCGCCTGGAAGATCGAAGCGTTCACGACGACTTCCCCTACGAGTACGGACTGTCGACCTTCGACCGGGGATTCCTCGGAGGCACGCAGACTCGAACGTACGAGAGTACGATCGCCCGTTCCGGCAAGTTGTATCCGGCTGCGACCGCCCGCCGAGCCTCCGAAGACGTGTACGTCGTGCCGAACCCGTACAAGGAGTCGGCGGACTGGGAGGAAGGCACTCGCAAGGTCGTGTTCGCGAACTTGCCGACCACTTGCACGATTCGGATCTTCACCGCGTCGGCGGATCACGTCGCGACGCTGGAGCACGGCCCCGGAGTGCCCGCCAGCACGTCGCCGACCTCGCGCGCGTGGGATCTCAGGACGGATGCCGGCCGCACGGTGGCCGCAGGCATCTACATCTTCCAGGTGGAGGGGATTTCCGAGTCCTACCGCCAGGTGGGGAAGCTCGTCGTAGCACACTGATCCGATTCGCCGGCACGTCCGGAAGGCGCGCAGGTCGCCCGATCGGATCCTCGAACAACCGGGGGAGGGAGCGAAAGCTCTTTCCCCTTTCGTTCGTCGCCTCACGAAACGTGGAACGGAGTGAAGCTCAATGGCCAAGTACAAGATCGCGTGGTTGCCCGGTGACGGAGTCGGTGTAGACGTGATGGAGGCCGCCCGAGGCGTGCTGGACGCTGTCGGCTTCGAGGCGGAGTACGTCCACGGCGACATCGGCTGGGAGTTCTGGAAGACGGAAGGAAACCCGCTGCCCGATCGAACGCTCGACGTGTTGAGGAGCACCGACGCGGCACTGTTCGGCGCGATCACGAGCCTGCCCAAGGAGGAGGCGGAGGCGGAGCTCGTGCCCGCGCTGAAGGGCAAGGGGCTCGTGTACCGGAGTCCGATCGTGCGGTTGCGCCAGGAGTTCAACCTGCGCACGAACCGTCGTCCATGCTTCGCGTATCCCGGCAATCCGCTGAACGTGCAGGAGGGGATCGATCTCGTCGTGTTCCGGGAGAACACCGAGGGGATGTATGCGGGTGTCGAGTTCCATCCGGTTCCTTCCGGCGTCCGCGACGCGCTGCGCGAGCACTCCGCACCGTTCAAGAAGTTCGACTCGGTCGCGGCCGAGGACATGGCCATCACCTGCCGCGTCATCACCCGGAAGGGCGCCACCAGCATCATCCGCGACTCCTTCGAGTACGCGAAGGCGCACGGCTATCCGAACGTGACCATCGTGGAGAAGCCGAACGTCCTGCGAGAGACGTCCGGATTGATGGTCCGCGTGGCCCGCGAGGTGGCGAAGTCCTATCCCGGCATCGAGCTATGGGAAACGAACATCGACGCCATGGCGATGTGGTTGATCAAGAATCCCCAGAACTACGGCGTGCTCGTGTGTTCGAACCTGTTCGGCGACGTGATGTCGGACCTCTGCGCGCAACTCGTGGGTGGCCTCGGGTTCGCGGCGAGCGGCAACATCGGCGACGACTACGCCGTGTTCGAGCCGACGCACGGGAGCGCGCCGAAGTACGCCGGGCAGAACAAGGTCAATCCCACGGCGATGGTCCTGTCCGCGCAGATGATGCTGGACTGGCTCGGCGAGAAGGACATGGCGGCGCGGGTGCGCGACGCGGTGGCGGCGGTGATCGCCGAGGGCAAGGCGCGGACCTACGACATGGGCGGCTCCACCACGACGAGCGCGATGGGCGAGGCGATCGCGGCGAAGGTGCGCGGCTGACCTAGGGCTGCGTGGCGTCCGCCGTGTCGTCGTGGTCGGATGCCGGCCCGTGATCGTGTCCCTCATGGTCGTCGACCCCGGGTGACGTGACGCCGGGGGTCGGCGGCCGGTGGTCGAACGGGGACTCGCCGGTCTCGTCGCGGCGCATCGCGTCCTTCAGCTTGCCGATCCGGTACTGAAGCTCCTCGTGCTCGGGATCGAGCGCGAGGTAGCGCTCGAGGAACTCCAGTCCGAACTGGAGATCGGCCTGCTCGTCTTCCATGGACAGCTTGCAGTCGATGTAGCCGATGGCGGCATCGATGTTTCGAGGGTTGAGTCGAACCGCGTCCTCGTAGAACGGCAGCGCCTTGTCGAAGTAGCCTCGACGCTTCCAGATGCGCCCCATCTGCAGGCGGAAGAGATCGTCCTCGGGTTCGAGCTCGATCGCCTGGCCCGTGCACGCGATCGCGTAGTCGAACTGTTCTCCCTGCATGAGGAGCCAGCCGAGGTTCGCGAATCCCGGAGCGTAGGTCGAGTCGATCTCCACGGCCTCCCGCATGTTCGAGTGTGCTCCGCTGAAGGCCTCGCGAATCGTGTACTGGATTCCCATGCGGGAACGCAGGCCGGCAAACGCCCGGCGGATCGAGCCGTCCTCCGGGTTCAGACCGAGCGCCTCGCGGTAGGCCGCGATCGCATCGAGGTCCTGTCCCGCGATCTCGAGATCCACCGCTTCCCACTTCTTGGCCAGCGCTTCGCGATCCCGTTCGACTCGCTCCCGGAGTCCCGCGGGTGCATCGACGACGGCCGCGAGCGGGTCGTCGCCCAGCGCGACGAGGCCGGGCACGGCGTTCACCGTCGTCTCGCGGTGGCGGCGATCCGCCTCGGGGCCGGCGAGTGACGGCGCGAGCGCCCGGTGGGGCGGCCGGTTGCCGGCGATGCGCCGTACGGTCGCGTCGCCGATCAGGAATCGGGACAGCATCGTGTCCGGAGTGCCGATCCAGCTGGCCCGCGTGTCGGCGAGAACGGTCGGGTCCATCCAGCGCTCGGCCACGGAAGGAAAGTCGATTGGCGCGGGAGTGCGTCGCGCCAGGATCAGCACGTCGCCGGATTCCCCGGCCCAGCACTCGACCTGCGGGAACACGTCGGCGAACGTCGCGAGGAGATCGAGGAAGCCCTCGCGCGTGAGTGACGACGCGGGCACCCAGTGGCAGTAGCGGCCACTCTCCGTGAGTCTCTCCCGCACGACGCGAAGGAACTCGCGCGTGGAAAAACGCGCGGATCGCGCGGTCCACGCACCCGAAGCCTGCCCGAGAATCACGTCGTACGCGGCCGCTCGCCGCAGCAACTCGTGGGGGTCTCCCGGGTACAGGGACACGCGCGGATCCTGCATCGCGGTGCGCTCCACCGGTCCGAGTCGCGCGGTCGCGCGGAACGGCACGCGACCGACGTCCAGCACGTCGAGCCTGTCGATCGGGTGGGACAGGGCCGCGCGGATCGCGACGCCGGAGCCGGAGCCGAGAACGCACACGCGCTTCGCCTCGGGGCCCGTCGAGAGCGGGAGGTGAGCGAGCAGGCCGTGGGACGCGATCGACGTTCCGGTCGACGTCTCGAAGCGACCGTTCACGAACAGACGTCGCTCGTGGCCCCGCGCGAGGATGGTCCACGTGCCCTCGGGCCCGTCCTCGTCGAAGATTCGCCAGTGTTGCTGCACGCCGGAGATGAACGACGCCTCGGATCGGAGGCTGCGCTCGACGACGAGGGCCTCGCGATCGAGGGGCGGCACCCGGAGAGCCGCCGCGGCGACGACTCCGAGGGCGATGACGGCGGTCGCGAGTCGAAGGGCGTCGGCCCGACGCACCAGGGCCACCGTGGCGATCACGACCGCGGTCAACGTCGCGCTCGTGACGAGGTGACCGAGGGCGAGCGTCGCGAGCCTCGAAGCTCCCATTCCGAGCCCGACAACCACCCCGAGTCCGAGTCCGATCGTCGCAGACTCGACCCACGGCCTGCGATCCGCGCGAGTCGCGGGAACGAACCGCGCACCGAGTACGGCGGCGGCGCCGAGCGGCAGCGCCAAGGGAACGATTCGTGGGAGCGCGAGGTCGAAGGCCGTGCGTGCCACCGCCGCAAGGGAGGAGAGCTCCAGCACCTTTGCGTGGAACCGCTCCGGGAGCGCGGCCCACCGGGTCAACACGGTGATCGCGATCGCGCCCGACGCCGCCACCAGGAGTACGACGGCGACAGCGCGGAATCGATGCGTCAGTCGCGCTCCGAGCGCGGCCGCGAGGATCGCGCCACCGGCCGCCGCGCCGACGAACACGACTCCGGCGACGTCGACGCCCGGAAGATCGTTCCCCACGATCGCGACGAAGGCCCGGCGTGTCGCGAGGCCGAACACCGTGAGCGGCAAGGCGATCGCGAATCCCCACGCGGCGGCTTCGAAGAAGAAGCCTCGGGGATTCTCGGCGGCGTCCGGAGCGGAGAACCGCGTCCGCGCGACGAGCGCCCCCGCCAGGAGAGTCACGATGCCGGCCAGGAGGCCGACGAGCGGACGGGCCGCTCCCGACGGCAGCACGCGGGCGATTTCGCCGGGCAGGGGAGTGGCGGCGAATGCCGCTCCGGTCAGTCCGGCGGCAACCAACGCGCCGGCCGTGCCGGCCGCGCGTTCCGGGGTGACTTCTCGAAGAACCGTCGCGATGACCCGACCCGCGACCCACGAAGCGGGCAACAAGAAGAGAGAGGAGATCAGTGCCCGGGCGACTCCGATTCCGACCGGCGACGCGTCGAGGCCGCCGCCGGCCCAGGCGAGACCCCGTGCGAGGTCCAGCGGAAGGGTGGCGAGGGTGATCGCCAATCCTCCGACGGCGATCAGCGCGCCGGCGAGGCGTCGCGGCTCCGGGAGCCTCCGCTGCCTCGCGCCGAGGGCGAACGCGACCAGCGCGAGGGTGGCGAACGTAATGTCCGCGCCGGGGGTGTCCACGAGCGATCGCTGGAGCGTGACCGACCAGAGCGGCACCGAGAGTCCACCGGCGAACCCCACCAGCACCGCGAGCACGCCGGGCGAAGGGGAGCGGGATGGGCGGGCTTTCGACCGGGCCTTGGACAAGATCGGCTCCTCCGCGGGGTCGACAAACCGCGGCATGATATCACGAACCCCGCTGGACCCGTTCCAGGTTCCCCAGGTTGTGCCGGAGATCGGAATCGGTCGGATCGATCGCGAGGCCGGCCTCGAACTGGACGCGGGCCTCCTCGTAGCGATGACGAATCGCGAGCCAGACGCCGTAGGCCGAACGGGCCTGCTTCTCGAACGGGTCGGCTTGGACCGCCCGCCGGTAGGGCTCGCCCGCTTCGTCCGCCCTTCCGATCTGCTCGAGCAGTCGGCCCTTCACCAGGAGCACCTGCACATAGTCGGGCGCGAGCGCCAACGCCGCGTCGAGCTCCCGCAGTGCGGCCTCGGGCTGATGATCCCGGACCAGGCTCTCGGCGAGAAGTCGGTGCGCATCGACGTCGCGCGGATCGGCGCGGAGTGCGTCCTCGAGGGCTCGCGCGGCGCTCGCCTCGAAGCCCGCCCGCTGCAAGGCCACGGAGCGGTTGATCGCGGCGCGGGCCTCGTCGATCGGTCTCTCCCCGAGCCAGTCCACGAGAACGAATCCCGCGAGGCCGGCCGCTGCGACCAGTGCGAGGACGGGGCGCCCGCGCGAGCGGATCGCGGCGTCCACTCCCAGGCCGGCGAGAACGCAGAGCGCCGGCGTGGCCTCGAGGCGGTAGCGCGCGGCCACGAAGAACGCGAGGTTCTCGATCGCGACCGCGATCAGCAGCAGAATGAGCAGGCTCCGCAGCCGACGACTCGACGGGTTCGCGAAGCCGAGCCACAGCCCGAGGAGCGCGAGTGGCGCCACGAGCGCGAAGCCCGGGAGCGGTGCCGAAAGCACGCGGGACTCGCGCCGGGCAACCTCGAAGTCCGTGTTCCGGGGAGTCTCGCGCGCATCCAGGAGACGGACGATCTTGCGCCCCAGCGCGCGAACCCACGCGGCCGGGTCCGCCGCCGCCTCGCGCAGGCCCCGCTCGAACCAGTAGTTCGACTCGCCCACCCGGGACCGCACCCCCGCCGCCCAGGGGGCGATCTGAAGCTTGTCCCAGTGGTGGCCCGGCTGGATCGCGGTGAGCGAGTCGGAGTTCGCCCCGTTGCCGAGGTAGAAGTTGATGCCGCCGTTGTACGACACGACGACGTTCTCTCCGCCGCCGACCCGGTTCGCGATCGTGAACGGCAGGATCGGAAGCGCGATCGCCAGACCGAAGGCGATCGCCGAGGCCAGAGGAGAGGGGCGCCCCGCCCCGCCTCCAGTCGACCGGCTACCTCCGAGGGCCCACCAGAGACCGGCGAGAGCGCCGAAAAGAATACTTGTCGGCCTGGCCGCGGAGGCGACGCCGAGCAGGACCCCGGCCCCCAGCAGCGCCCGGAGCGGCCGCTCGGCGCGGTCCGCGCGGTCGAGCAACCAGATCGCGGCCGTGGTGGTGGTGAGCACCAGCGTCGGCGGGAGGAGCTCGCCCTCCATCCAGAGGGCCGGTCCGTAGAGTGCGAACAGCCCCCCGCCCACGTACCCGGCCCGCCGCCCTCCGACCCGCGCTGCGACCAGCCCGACCAGCACCGACGTCAGGACCCCGAGCCCGGCCTGCACGAGACGCGGCCCCCACGGGCCGGGCGCCACCGCGTAGATCCCGCCGAGAACCAGGGAGTAGAGCGGCGGCTGGTAGTAGGGCAGCTCCAACGCCCCCGGCCCGCCCGCCGCCACGCTCCGCGCCTGCTGGTCGTACGTGTACGCGTCCACGACGGGAGACCGGAACGCCACCGTCTCCGCGAACTCCGCCAGGAACAGCGCCCGCACAAGGAGCGCGAGTGCCGCGATTCCGAACCACCCGTAGAAACGTCGCACGATCCCGTGACTCTACCCGGTGGCCCGTTCGTTGTGGTGCGAAGAGTGTGTCTGGCGAAGGTGGAGTCGATTTCGTGGCCGCCCGGAGCCCGACGGTATCAGGAACTGCACGGCCGATGTCACGACCCCGCGACCGAAATGCCCAGACACAATCTTCGAACCACAACCAAGTGGTTTCCGAAGGAAAGGAGGTTTCGTTTGCCCAATTGGACCTCCTGGTCTAACTTGCGCCGTTCGAGGGGTCTCCCCGCGAGAGCCGGTGGATCGACTCCGGTGGCAAATCTGTGGCCACGAGCCATTTCTCGCGAGCGTCCCGGCTCCCCGGAGGTGCCAGATGCCGACTTCGAAGCCAAACGCGGTCTTTTTCTTCGGCGATGGCAAGGCCGACGGGCGGGCTCAGGACCGTAATCACCTGGGCGGCAAGGGCGCCAATCTCGCCGAGATGACCCGGATCGGGATTCCCGTCCCGGCGGGTTTCACCATCTCGACCGAGATCTGCGCCCGCTACTACGAGAACGCGCGCCGATTCCCGGATGGCCTCCAGGACGAGGTGCACCAGGCCCTCCGGAAGGTCGAGCGCGCGATGGGCGCCGTGTTCGGCGATGCCCAGAATCCGCTGCTCGTGTCGGTTCGCTCGGGCGCGCGCGTCTCGATGCCCGGCATGATGGACACCGTGCTGAACCTCGGCCTGAACGACGTCACCGTGCAGGGGCTGATCGAGCAGTCGCAGGATCCGCGCTTCGCGTACGACTCGTACCGTCGGTTCGTGCAGATGTACGGCGACGTGGTGCTCGGCATGAAGCCGGAGTCGTCGAAGGACGTCGATCCGTTCGAGGAGATCCTCGAGAAGAAGAAGCGTCGCCGCGGCGTGAAGTACGACAGCGAGCTGTCCGCACTGGACCTGAAGGACCTGGTCAAGAAGTTCAAGGACGCGATCCGCGAGCGAACCGGGAAGCCGTTCCCCGAGGATCCCTTCAAGCAGCTGTGGGGCGCGATCGGCGCCGTGTTCGGGTCCTGGATGAACGATCGCGCCATCGCGTACCGGCGGCTGAACGACATTCCGGCGGAGTGGGGCACCGCGGTGAACGTGCAGGCGATGGTGTACGGCAACCTCGGCGAGGACTCCGGCACCGGCGTCGCTTTCACGCGCGACCCGGCCACGGGCGACAAGCGCTTCTACGGCGAGTTCCTCATGAATGCGCAGGGCGAAGACGTCGTGGCGGGCATTCGGACACCGTTGCCGATCGAGAAGCTCAAGGCCACGAACAAGAAGGTCTACGCGCAGCTCACGAAGATTCAGGGCACCCTCGAGAAGCACTACCGCGACATGCAGGACGTGGAGTTCACGATCCAGCGCGGCAAGCTGTGGATGTTGCAGACGCGCTCCGGCAAGCGCACCGGCAAGGCTGCCGTGCGTATTGCGGTGGACATGGTCGACGAGAAGCTGATCTCGCGCGAAGAGGCGATCGATCGCATCACGCCCGATCAGGTCGAGCAGTTCCTGAATCCGGGATTCGATCCCGTCGCGAAACGCGAGGCGGTGGACGCGGGCCGCGTGCTCGGGAAGGGCCTGCCCGCCGGTCCGGGGGCGGCGTGCGGGCGCATCGTATTCACGGCGGAGGAGGCCGAGGAGTGGGCGGCGCGCAAGGAGCCCGTGCTGCTCACGCGCATCGAGACGTCGCCGGAGGACATCCGCGGCATGGCGGCGGCCGTCGGCATTCTCACCGCGCGCGGCGGCATGACGTCGCACGCGGCGCTCGTCGCGCGGCAGATGGGACGCGTTTGCGTCGCCGGCTGCGAAGGTCTCTCCATTCACTACAAGTCACGCAAGCTGTCGATTGCCGGCAAGACCCTGAAGCAGGGGGACTGGCTCTCGATCGACGGTTCCACGGGCGAGGTGATCCTCGGACAGATTCCCACCCGTCCCTCCGAGGTCGTGCGCGCGATCCAGGGGAAGACGAAGGCGAAGGGTAAGAACTCCGAGTACCGCGTGTTCTCGAAGATCATGGACTGGGCCGACCAGATCCGGCACCTGAAGGTGCGGACGAACGCGGACCAGCCGGACCAGGCCAAGCTCGCCGTTGCTTTCGGAGCGGAGGGCATCGGCCTCTGCCGGACCGAGCACATGTTCTTCGGTGAGCACAAGATCGACGCCGTCCGCGAGATGATCCTCGGTGAAGACACGCACGCGCGCCGTGCTGCGCTGCAGAAGATCCTGCCGCTGCAGCGGAAGGACTTCGTGGGCATCTTCCGCGCCATGGCCGGCAAGCCGGTCACGATCCGTACACTCGATCCGCCGCTCCACGAGTTCCTGCCTCACGGCGAGAAGGAGATTCGCGCGCTTGCTCAGCAGATGGGTGTGAAGCCGGCGAAGCTCGCGGCGCGGGTCGAGAGCCTGCGGGAGTTGAACCCGATGCTGGGTCACCGCGGCTGTCGTCTCGGCCTGACGTATCCGGAGATCACCGAGGTGCAGGTCCGGGCGATCTTCGAGGCTGCCTGCGACGTGAAGCGCGAGAAGAAGCAGGTCTACCCCGAGATCATGATTCCGCTCGTGGGGCATGCGAACGAGCTGCGCGAGCAGGTGCGCGTGGTGCGACGCGTGGCGGAGGAAGTGTTCAAGCGGCGCAAGATGGAGGTGCCGTACCTCGTCGGCACGATGATCGAGCTGCCGCGTGCCGCGCTGACCGCGAACCAGATCGCGGAGCATGCCGAGTTCTTCAGCTTCGGCACGAATGATCTCACCCAGACGTCGTTCGGCATCTCGCGCGACGACGCGGGACGCTTCCTGCCGTTCTACCTGGATCGCGACATCCTGCCGGCGGATCCGTTCGCGTCGCTGGACCAGCAGGGCGTGGGACAGCTTCTCGAGATCGGTACCCGGCGCGGTCGCGAGGTTCGCGACGGTTTGAAGGTCGGGATCTGTGGCGAGCACGGCGGGGACCCGTCGAGCATTCGCTTCTGCCACGACCTCGGTCTCGACTACGTGAGCTGCTCGCCCTACCGCGTCCCGATCGCGCGTCTCGCCGCCGCGCAGGCGCAGTTGCGTTCTCCGGTGGCCAAGAAGGCGCCGGCCAAGAAGGCGGCTGCGAAGCCCGCGGCAGCCAAGGTGACCGCCGCTGCGACGGCCGGTCGCGCGGCCACGAAGGCATCGCGCCGGAAGGCGGCGCCGGCGCGTACCAAGGCCTGAGCGGACCGCGTCCCGTCGGCCTCAGAACTCCTCGTCGGCGAGTCCGAACTGTCGGATTCGCCGATAGAGCGTTCGTTCACTGATCCCCAGTGTCTCCGCGGCGAGTCGGCGGTTGCCGTTCGAGTCGCGGAGCGCCTTCTCGATCGCTCCCCGCTCCAGGTCCTTCAACGATGCGGCCGGATCCGCGTCCTCGACCCGGACCGGAGTGGTGGGGTACACGGGCGACGTCGCACGACGGGGAACGTAGTCGAGCGGCTCGTTGCGTGACAGGCCGTGCGGCATCCCGTTGCGAAGCATCTCGCGGATCGCCGCGACCTCCGCGCGCAACGCGAGCAGCGACTGGATTACGAACTCCCGCTCCGCCTCGGTGCGATCGGGCGGCAACGCGGGCAAGGGGCGAGCGCTTCCCGGCGCGTGGCCGTGCAGGATGTGGGTCGGGAGATCGGCGATCTCGATCGGGGTCTCGGGACGCAGCGCGACGAGACCGTCGACGAGGTTGCGGAGCTCGCGCACGTTGCCGGGCCATTCGTATCTCGCGAGCGCGTCGAGTGCCGGCTTTCCGAACCCGGGAAAGCGCAGACCGTGTCGCGCGGCGGCGCGACGTGCGAGTTCGCGCGCGAGCAGGGGGATCTCGGACGTGCGCTCGCGGAGGGGCGGCACTCTCAGGTGCACCACGTTCAGGCGGTAGTACAGATCGCGGCGGAATCGACCGGCCCGCACCATCTCCTCGAGATCGCGATTCGTCGCGGCCACCACGCGGACGTCCACCTCGATCGACTGGGATCCGCCGACCCGCAGAAACTTCTCCTCCTCGAGCACGCGCAGGAGGTTCACCTGCGACGTCATCGACATCTCGCCGATCTCGTCGAGGAACAGGGTGCCGCCGTTCGCCATCTCGAATCGCCCGAGGCGTCGGGCGTCCGCGCCGGTGAACGCGCCCCGCTCGTGACCGAACAGCTCCGACTCGAGGAGGGTCTCGGGCAGCGCCCCGACGTTGACCGGGATGAACGGTCCGTCGCATCGCGGCGAAACCCGGTGGATCGCCTGCGCGAGCATCTCCTTGCCCGTCCCGCTCTCGCCGGTGATGAGCACCGTGACCTTCAGCGGTCCCACCCGGAGGATCCGTTCGAGGAGTTCCAGCATCCGGGGATCGCGGACGACCAGCTCGAGATCATCGATCAGCCGCCGCCGATCGCGCAGAAGGGTGAGCTTGCTCACGAGCTGCTCGGGTGCGATCGGGAGCTCGAGCACTTCATCGGCCCCGTCGGCGAGGAGAGAGGCGCGCTCCTCCGGGCGACCGGGCGGCCCCAGCACCACGAAGTCCGCCCGGGTCGCGAGTCCCCGCGCACGGACGAGGAGGTTCTCGGCGCGCCCGTCCCGCATCTCCCGGGGCAGGACCACCGCGAACAGATCCCGATTCGAGCTCAGGCGGCGAAACGCCTCGGCGCCCGACTCGACCCGGCCCACGGCCCAGCCGCGGGCGATCAGAAGGCGTTCGACTTCGTCCCACTCGGGGAACGGCCCGATCAGGAGGCAGGAGGGGGCGGTCGGGACGGGCATGGGGTCCTTTCGGGGCAGAGCCGTCGAACGTTTCCGCGGGTCGGCCACGATGGCCATTCGGGGGCACCGCCCCCGCGGACCGGTTCGGCGGTGGGCCGGGCGGCCCCGGGTTCCCCCGCCGGCGAATCGACCCGGCGGAGGGCTGCAGTGTCCGTCGATCGGGAAGTTCGGCGAACTGGCAGGGGGTGTCAAGATGGCAGACATGGGGCCGCAGAACCCGCTTCCGGCCCTCGGGCCCTTGACACGGCCCCTCCCGCTACGGCATATTGCCCCGGTTCGACCGGAATGCACGAGCACCGGCGCGACAATGCTTGAAACGTCGTGCGCCCACGCGTCCGTCGGAGAGTTCGGTTCCGGGTTTCGACCCGGACGTGCTCCGACCCGCCGAACCGGCCCGCCGGGCCGGCCTGGCGGCCGATCTCTCGCGCGTTCCGTCGCCCAGCGTCTGTCCCGGCACGTCGCCCATCTGCGGCGCGCTCGGGGCGCGATCCAAGTCGCCGCACCCGGCACCCCAAGGCGAGCCGATTTTTCCGGGGTGCGGCCCAGCGTATTACCGAAAGGCTGATTCCGGATGCCGCTCGTAAAGGTCAAAGAGAACGAGTCGATCGACAAGGCCATCCGCCGCTTCAAGAAGAAGTGCGAAAAGGAAGGCATCATTCAGGACATCAAGAAGTCCTCGCGTTACCTGAAGCCTTCGGAGCGCAAGCGCAAGAAGCAGCTGAAGGCCGCGAAGCGTCGTCGCTCCGGAAAAGCCTGAGTCGCGCGAACATGACGAGTCGAGTCGCCGAGACGGCCCCGGCCCGGAAGCCGGTCCGCCGTGCCGCAGAAGCGTTCGTTCCACTGTCCCCGAGCCAGCGAGGCGTCGAAGAGGAATCCGACGAAGTGCAATCTTCCAGCGAGGTGTGGGGTCGCCACTCGGAAGGAGGAGGCGTGATGATTCGGGAAGAGGAAGGGAGCATTCTCGAAAAGGACCGTCCGAACGCGACGTACGAGTTCTTGCTGAGGAAAGCCGTCGCCGAGGGAAGAATCGGCGGCACCGCGCGCTGTCAGGTGTGCGGGATGCGGTACAAGGATCCGCGGGAGGCGGTCCAGTGCTGCGAGAAGGTCCTCCAACACAGCCGGCTGTAGCCGCGCGGAGATAGTTTCCGATGCCGAAGATGAAGACGAACCGGAGCGCCGCGAAGCGTTTCAAGAAGACGGCCTCCGGCAAGCTCAAGCACAAGCCGAGCTTCAAGAACCACATTCTCACCAAGAAGAGCCCCAAGCGGATTCGCCAGCTGCGCAAGGACCGGACCCTCGAGGCCGGCGACGAGGCGAAGATGAAGGCGATCCTGCCTTACCTGTAGGCGACGCACTCTCCGGGGCGGGCCGGCCGAGTTCGGCCCCCTCCCGGCGGCCTTCGTCGCCCCGCTTGGCCGCCCGGGCGTCGCTTGAACGCCCCCCCCGGATTCCGTAGAATCGGGCATTCGAGGTGTCCCGTCCGGAGGGAGCCCCGACCAGCTTCCGGAACCTACCCCCCGCCGGAGGGCAGCGCATCTTGTTCCCACTCGGGAGCGGCCGCCGCGCCTGCGTTCCCTCGTCACGTACCGGTGAAAGACCGGACCGCCTCGGCGCGCCTCTCGCGTCGCTGGTCGGCATCATGGTGGCGATGGCTCTCGGTCCTTGGTTCGCGCGACCGGTGTTCGCGGTGCCTCCCACCGTGGTCGGCACGAGCCCCGCTCCGCAGGCACTCGGTGTGCCGCTGGACACCGTGGTCGAGATCGAACTCGCCGGCGACGTCGATCCCTCGACCGTCGCGCCTGCGAACATCCTCGTCACGAGTTCACTGCGCGGTCCGAACGCGATCGACGTCACCTGGCAGGCGGGTTCGGGGTTGCTCCGCCTGCATCCCCAGCAGGAGTTCCTGCCCGGGGAACGCGTCGCCGTCACGCTGACGCGTGGCATTCGGAGCGGCACGGGCGAGCCGCTCGCCGGTGGTCATCGTTTCGATTTCACCACGTGGAGTGCGCCCAGTCCGGGCGGTGATTTTCTCACGTCTTCCGCGAGCTGGCCGATCGGCAGCATCGCGTTCAACGCGACTCCGATCGACCTCGACGGCGACGGTCTGCCCGAGATCGTCTTCTCGAACGCGGTGCCCGATTCCCTCACGATCCTCACGCCGGACGGCGCGGGATCGTTCGCGCCATACGCGCAACTGCCGACGGCGATCCTGCCGCGTCACGTCGCCACGGGAGACGTGGACCAGGACGGCTTGCCCGACCTCGTGTGCTGCGGCAGCGGACCGAACCTCGTGCAGGTTTTCCGGAACCTGGGAGCCGGCGCGTTTCGCCCGGCGGAGGACTGGGTCACCGGACAGACGCCGTACGGCGCCTGGGTCGGCGACCTCGACGCGGACGGCGACCTCGACATCGCCACGGCGAACTTCAACAGCCACGACATCAGCGTGCTCCGCAACGAAGGCGGCGCCGTATTCGCGGCCGCGGTCTCGTACGCGGCAGGGCCGGGGGCCGACAGCCCGCGCTTCGTCGACGGGGCCGATCTCGACGGCGACGGCGACATCGATCTCGTGTGCTGCAACGGCTACTCGTACGACGTTTCGGTGTTCCTCAACGCCGGCGACGGCACGCTCGTCTCGCCGACCGCGCTGCTTCCCACCGGCGACAGTCCGCAGTATCTCGAGCTCCGCGACTTCTCGGGTGATGGGCTCGTGGACATCCTCACCGTGGACTCGATCGGCGAGACCATCAGCCTGCTTCGCGGGAACGGCGACGGCACGTTCCAGGCCGCGCAGAGCTTCGACGTCGCCGGCCAGCTCCCGTACGGACTGCAGGTCGTGGATCTCGACGGGGATCTCGACCTCGACGTCGTGGTGCCGATCCGGGGCCTCAGCGGCTGGCGGCCGATGTGGAACGACGGCACCGGGAACTTCTCGCTCGGTTCGCTCTATCTCGGCGGCAATCACTGTCACACGATCGCCGCCGCCGACTGGGATCACGACGGCGACATCGACGTCGCAGCGGGTTTCGCGATCTCGCGCGACATGTTCCTGTACACGCACGCGCGCGCGCCCGGTGTCGTGGCCACCACACCCCGCAGCAACGCGACCGGAGTCGCGCTCGATGCGCCGATCGAGTTGTACTTCGACACCGAGCTGACGCCGGAGTCGATCGTCGCGGCCGGATTCCGGATCCGCGGCACGCAGTCGGGCCCGCACGTCGCCTCGATCGTGTGGGATGGCGGATCGAATCGCGTCTTGCTCACGCCGCAGTCGCCGTTCTTGCCCGGGGAGGTCGTGCACGTGACCGTGACCAGCGCGGGCGCGGTCACGTCCATGGAAGGCGTTTCGTCTCACGGATGGTCCCTGGAGTTCCTGACGGAAGGAGCCACCGCGTTCGCGTTCGACCCCGAGCCGGAGATCGCGCTCCCCGGCATCGATCCCGTGGATCTCGCCGTGTCCGAGCTCGACGGCGACGGGATCGCCGATCTCGTCGTGGCGAACTACCTCTCCAACGACGTCACGGTGCTGCTCTCCAACGGCGGGGTGCCCCAGGTGTCCGCGAGCGTGCCGACGGAGATCGGGCCGATCGCGATCTGGCCGGACGACTTCGACGGCGACGGCATCAACGACGTCGCGGTGGCGAACACGACGAGCGGCTCGATCTCGATCCTCCTCAACTCCGGCGACGGGACGCTCGTCCCGGGCGTCACGGTGAACGCCGTCGGCGCGCCGTTCGCGCTGGTCGGAGCCGATTTCGATCAGGACGGCGACCAGGATCTCGCGGTGACCGAAGTGGATCCGAACGGCGCGCGCGTGCACTGGAACGACGGAACCGGAGCGTTCCCCACCCGGGAGTGGCTCCCGATCGGTGGGTTCCCGCTCGATCTCGCGGTGGCCGATTTCGACAACGACGGACGCCCGGATCTGATCGTGGTGGACGCGGTCAACGATCACATCGCGCTGTTCCGGCGCCAGGGCAACGCCTTCGTCGCGACCAGCACCGAGAATACGGGCAGCGTCCCCGTCGGTGTCTTCCCCTGGGACACGAACGGCGACGGCTGGATCGACCTCGTGAGCGCGAACTACGGCGGGGGCGGCATCTCCGTCATCGAGAACGCGATGGACGGTACATTCCTCCCGGCCGTGACGCTCGCGTCCGGCGCGCTGCCGCACGCGGTATGGGGGGCGGACCTCACGGGCGATGGTCGTCTCGATCTCGCTTCCGCGAACAGCGGCTCGTCCGCCGTGTCCGTCTTCCGCAACGTCGGGTCCGCGGGCTTCGATACGCCGGCGCAGGTGGCGGTGGGCGAGACGCCGTACTCGCTGGTCGGCGCGGACTGGAATCAGGACGGTCGCATCGACCTCGCCACCGTGAACCGCACGAGCGGCGGACTCTCGTTCCTCATGAACAGCTCCCCGACGGACGCGCCCGTGCTTCCGTCTGCGGCCGCCGGGTTCGAACTCCGGATTCGGCCGAATCCGTCCGTGGGCGACGTCTCGCTCTCGTTCGACGTGCCGCGCGAGTCGCCGGCCCGCGTGCGCATCTTCGACGTCCGCGGCCGTCAGGTCGCCGACCTGTTCGACGGCCGCCTCGGCCCCGGCACCCAGGTTCTGGCCTGGGACGGCCGGGACGGCACCGGCGGTCGCCTCGCCGCGGCCGGCGTCTACTTCGTCCGCGTGGACGCGGATGGCCGGTCCTGGACGCGGAAGCTTCTCCGGATCCGATAGTCGCCCGACGGGAGATCCCCCGGCCTTGTCCGCGGGCCGCTCCGGGCCGCCCCGCGATCCGGGGAGCCATGTTTCGCATGCTAGCCGAGGGTGCTTCCGGCCCAGACTGCGCGAGGGTTGCCTCGAGCCCCGGGACCGAGAGCTGTCCGACATGCGCCCACTTTTCTGGCCAGAATGCGCAAGTTCTTGCAAGGCAAGGGGTTGAGCGCCGGAACAGGCCCCCGGGGGCTCGTGGCCTCGCGGCGCCGCCGATCGGAGCGGCCTGGTCGCCGGGGAGCGGTTTTCGACAAATCGAGTTGAAACCTGTCTCGTTCGGCTGATAGACTGCTGTTCCAGTCGAGGAAGTCCCGGACGACGCGTCTGCGTCGGCCCCCCCGTTAGGGACCTCCCGGCGAGCCTAGGCAAGTACGGCCCTCAGGGGCAAACGAGCCCGGCGGTGGACTGCGCGCGCTTCCATCGCACGGAACTCGATCCCCACTTCGTTCGCGAGGTACGAAGGATGAAGAAAGTTACGGTTCTTGCACTCACGTTGCTGGCTCTCGCGAGCCCCGCGTTCGCGCAGACCGAGCAGATCCTCCACGTGTCCGGACACTCTTGGGAAGATGGCGGGTTCCCGCCGTCCAACGTCGGCGACAAGCTGTCCGCCGTCGGTGTTCTGAACGCGATCGAGGAGCCGCTGGTCTGGGACACCGCGAACTACGCGTACAACTACTACATCCGTGACCTGGTCTCGCTCGGCGAGGCCGTGTTCGGTACCACCCGTGTGGCGGACTACTCGGGCGGCCTCTTCACGGTCTACGTGGACTGGCTTCCGTCGAACGCCGACTACGGCGTGAATCCGCCGAACGCGACCGTGCCGTCGACGTTCACGGATGGCATCTCCACGTACGTCGATGGGTTCTTCACGGAATTCACGATGACGTTCAACGCGGCCACCGCTTCCGGTTCGTTCGTCGGCAACCTGACGTTCACCGGTGGCGACGTGTTCGCTCTCCTGTCGTCGACCGATGGCTGGACGTTCGGCGCGAACATCGCGAACGTGTCGCCTGACGGCTACGACCTGCAGATGAACGGCGACGTCTATCTTGAGATCGTCTCGGTGGACGAGCAGACCTGGGGCGGCATCAAGGGCCTGTACCGGTAACGGACCACTCCAAGAAGGGAGCCTCACAGCATGAAGAAGCTGATGTCTCTCGCCATCGGAGTGGGACTGTTGTCTGTCCCGGCGCTCGCGATGGCGGTCACCCTGGAAGGTCACTTCTCGGGGCATGCGGATAACAGCAGTGGCGTCGGCGGCAGCTACGTCGCCAACGGCACCTACGACGTCTACATGACCCTGAACCAGACGCAGACGAACCCGTGGTATCCGTGGAACGCGGCGAAGGAGTACACCGCCGTTCTGTCGACCACGATCAGTTCGTACAACGTCTTCGGCAACCTGGAAGTCGTCGACTTCGGCGTCGCCGCCGTCACGGTGTACGAGGATGATGCGACCCCGGCGAACTACGGCAACCTGGCCACGTTCACCGACGGCACCGCGATCCTCAGTGGCGGCATCCAGAACATGATCGGCAACCGCGTCACGATCTTCGGACTTCCGTTCGACGTGACCGGTGTCGTGGTGTTCGACGGCGGAGCCGGTCTCGCGAACCTCGATGCGCAGTGCTCCGAGGGCCTCGTGATGAACGACTTCATCGACTTCACGTTCGCGACCAACCCGCCGGGCTTCGAAGAGGCCTACGACGCGGAGTGGAAGTGTCCGGACTCGACCGGGCTCGACGCGACGACCTGGGGTCGTGTGAAGGATCTGTACCGGTAGTTCGAGCGGTAAGAGAGTCTCGCGAACGGCGGCCCCGGTCCTCGGACCGGGGCCGTTTTCGTCGGACCGTGGTGCCCCGCCATCTCGCCCCCCGATCGAGGGGGTCGAGACGCGACGTTCGAGCCACAATTACCAGATGATGAACTTGAGCGAGATCGCGAGGTTGCGGAAGAAGTCCACATCCAGCAGCCCCGCATCGTCCCCGAAATTCGGGTCCGCCCGATCCAGACCCTGGTCGCCCGAGTGCGTGTCGAAGAACCCGTTCACGTCGAGCTGCGCGACGTCCGCGATCAGGACGGAGATTCCGTACCAGTAGGTGGTGTAGTTGCTCTCGAGGTGGTCCTCGAGCTTCGTGGCCTGCTCGCGTCCGGCGAGGAAGCTGTCGTCGTAGGTGACCACTGTCGTGCCGGCCGCTTCGTCGTGGACGGTCGTGCGCGAGAGGCCGTTGCCGTCCGCGGGGATCGCGGTGGATGTCTCTCGGTCGAAGCGCGCGATCGTGTGTTGTGCGCCGACGTTGACGGTCCAGCGTTGCTTGAAGCGGAACTGGGCGCCCACGGGGAGGCGGAGCAGGCGGTTCGTCGATTCGTCGACGATGTCTTCCTGCAGGCGAGTCTCGAGTCGCGTCTCGCGCTCGTTGTAGGTGGGGTCGCCGCCGGAAACGGTGTAGAGGGCATTCGCGGTGTCGTCGCCGTCGTCGAACCGGTCGGTGATCCGGGTGTGATCGGTGGTCTGGCGGTAGTCGTCGGTCCACCGGGAGCGGGTGAGGATCAGGCCGAGGCCCACGCCGACGTGGCCGTTGAGGTCGCGCTTCCAGCGGGAGCCGAGCTCGAGCGCGGAGAGGCGGGAGTCGCCGGCGCGCGTGAGCGTCATCGTCTCGTCGAGAGACGTGGAGCGGGCTTCGCGGTCTCCGGCGCCGCCGTTCCACCAGAGCGTGGAGTACTCGCGATCGATTCCGACGATCGTCGCGTCCACGTCGAGGCTGCGGCGGGCGAGACCGACCCACAGGTCGTTCCAGCCGCCGAAGGACTCGCGGCCCCATTCGACCTTCGTCGAGATTCCCAGTCCGGACCGGACGTCGTCGACTCGAGCGACCGCGAGCGAGGTGCCGCCGCCGAGCGACGAGTAGCCGGACCCGTTGTCGTACGGGTCGGTCGTCGCGAGCGTCACGTTCTCGTGCGTGTCGTCGAGCGGGTTGCCGCCCGGGTTCGCGGCGCCGCCGAAGACGAGGGCGTACCGGAAGTCCTCGCGCAGGTCGATGCGCGTGCCGACGGGGTCGAACGGCCCGGTGGGCTGCGCGCGGTCGCTCGTGCCGAGATTCGGCGAGGGATTCACGAGGCGATCGCTCGAGATCTCGAGCCGGACGTTGAGGTTCTGGGCGTCCCACGGGTGATAGTCCGCGTCGAGGCCGATCCCGAACTCGCGTTCCTGGAACGCGGCCTCTCCGGGTCCTGCGTAGCGGGTCGTGGAACGAGAGAGCTGCGTCAGGCCGCCGCCGGTGTCGACGCGATCGATCGACTCGACGTTGCCGTTCGACCAGGAATCGAGCCGGTCGTTCTCGTAGAAGAGGCGGCCCCCTACCGTGAGTCGTTCGCTGAGATCGCGAGCTACGCCGAAGTCGAGGTTCGTCGCGCCGCGCCGATCCCAGCGTTGCAGGTCGATCGTCGTCGTGCGGTCGCCCACGACGGCGCCGGTCGAGTCGTCATGGGTCGTCGTTCGGGTCCAGCCGGAGTACTCCGCGTCGTTCGACGATCCGAACGTATCTCCGAGAGCGCCGTCCTCCAGGTTCTCGAACATCGTCTTCGAGGAGTTGTGCTGGTAGAAGATCTCGAAGTTGTAGGCCGAGTCGACCGAGCGCTTGCCCATCCAGCCCACCAGGTAGCTGCCCGGATCGAACAGGTTCGCCGTGGACGGCGTTCCGGCGTGATCGAGCGAATAGGTGAGGAGGTTGTCGCCCAGCGTCGCCGGTCGCGCGAGATTCGAGAAGCTCGTGAACAGACGATTGCCTTCGATCGCCATCATCCGGCGTGAGTCGCCGACCGCGTCGACGTCGTCGGAGAAGAGGCCCGCCGTCGCCTGACTGGTGAACGACTGGAGGTCGAACTGGAGCAGGTTCCGGTAGGCAATCGCCTGGGCCGGCGCCTCGCCGGCCGACGTTCCGAGAGCGATCGCCAGGAGGATCGCCGGGGCGGTGGTCATTCGCGGTCTCCGCATCACGTCCCCTCCCTCCGGGCGCCTCCCGGGTCGCGAAGCCCGGCTCGTGATTAGCATGCGCTCCTGGGGCTGTCCACCGCGCCCGCGGGAGGGTGGCGCGAGGTGCACCTCCCGTTCCGACCGCCGGTCGTGGGGGCCGCTCCGGACATCCGCGGCCCGCCGCTCGGCTTGACCGGCGTCGGCGACCCTGCTAGCGTCCTCGGCAGGAGGCTCACAAAGTGGTGCAATACAAAGGCTTACCCGTGTGGTGTGCACCCGCCCTTCGCCGGCGTGCCCTCGTCGCCGCGGCGCTCGTGGGGCTGGTGGGGGGGCTTCCCGTGCCGCCGCCGGCGTGCGCGGCCGGGGATGCCCTCGAGGGAGCGCTCCGGCGCCTGCAGGCGGACGACATTCTCGTGGCCGACGCGGCGGTGGAGGAGCTGGTGGCGATCGGGGCGCCGGCCGTCGACGCGTTGCTCCCGCTCCTGGCCGACCCGCGGCGCGACGTCCGGGCCGGTGCGGTAAGGGCGCTCGGGCTTCTCGGGGATGCGCGGGCAGCGGCGCCGATCCGGACGGGCCTCGAGGCGTCGCTCGGGCAGGATCGACCCGACACGATGGAGGATCGGTACCTGCGGATCCTCCGGATCCAGGCGCTCGGGCGGCTGCGCGACGCGGATTCGCTCCCGCTGCTGCGTCGTGTCGCGGAGAGCGGCGACGATTTCGAACGCGCGCACGCCGGGATCGCGCTCTTTCTCTCCGGGGCGGATCCGGGGTACGATCTCGCGCGCGAGTGTCTGGGCGCCTCGGAAATGGCTATCCGGAATCTCGTGACGGAGGGGCTCGCGGAGTCGGATGACTCGCGGGTCGCCACACTCGTCCTTCCGCTGACGCAGGACGACTCGTGGGTCGTTCGGGACACGGCGTTCCGCACGTTGCGCCGGTTCCGGGGAGACGCGCCCGTGGCCGAGGCGTTCGCGCGAGGACGACAGGATCCGTCGTGGTACGTGCGGGAGACCGTGGCCGAGATCGATCGGGGCGCCCGTCCCTGATCGTGTTCGGTCCGCGAGCTTCGGGTCGGCACCGCGGCGAAAACGCCGTGACGGGAACAGATCGGACGGCGCTCGAGACGACCGGATCGAGTCGCGGGGCTTGAATCGAAAGGGGTTCGTGTAGATGAAGAGAATCGTTCGCCCGCGGGCCCTGGCTTCGGCTCTGGTCGTGTGCCTCGCGCTCGCGGCGCCGGGCCGCGCGCAGGAAGAGGACACGCAGGCGAAGATCCGGACCTCGATCGACACGATGATCCAGGCGATCGAGGAAGACAACGACCCGATGCGCAACCGGATGTTCTTCGAGCTCCGGATCATCGGGAACGAGAGCGTGCCGGCGCTCGTCGAGCTCATGAAGGACAGCCGGGTGAAAGTGCGGGAGTACGCGGTGCACACCGTGAGCTACATCGACGACGAACGCTGGATCGACCCCGTGGTCGCGATGATCCGCAACGAGCCCGAGGCCAGCACGCGAGCGATGGCGTGCCGCGCGATCGCGCGCACTCAGGACACGCCCGTGCTCGCGGAAGCCGGCCGCAAGGCGATCCCGGTGCTGATGGAAGCCCTCGAGAAGGACGACGACGAAACGGTCCGGATGGATGCCGCGCACGCGCTCGGATGGTACGGCGATCCGGTCGCCCGTCCGGCATTGACGGAGGCCGCGAAGGGGCCCTCCGATCTCGTGCGCTATTTCGCCGAGGAAGCGCTCGAGAACATCGATCACGCGGAGAAGATGCGCTCGAAGTAGGGCGCCTCGAACGGGCTCGTCGCCGCGGACCCGGGCTCGGGAAGGAGTCGCGGTCGGCTGGTCGGCCGGTGGCGACTTCTCTCGGGCGCAACTGACCCGTCCGGTCGGAACCGGCCAGGGGCGGCGAAAACTTGCCAATCGGCCGTAAAACGAGAGGCAACCCGTCCCGGGGCATCCCCGCAGGGGGACGCGCCGTGGCACCTTTTCCCCGGAATCGGGTTCAGAACAGTGGTCGCCGGGACCGATTCTAGCGGGAGGGCGACCCGCGCCGGGATGGCGCGCCGGAGACGTCCGCAGGAGGAAGGCCCGTGCTGAAGAGACCCGCCGCCCGTTACATCGTCTTGGCCCTCGTCGGACTCGTTCTGGTGGGCGGCGCCTCGGCCACGACGTCGTCGCGAAACGTCTATCAGAACATCAAGACCTACAATCGTATCCTCGCGAACGTGTACGACAAGTACGTCGACGAGGTCGACTCGAAGGACCTGATCTACGCGTCGATCCGCGGCATGATGGACTCGCTGGATCCGCATTCCGCGTTCCTCGAGAAGAAGCAGTACGACGATCTGATGATGGAGACGCAGGGCAAGTACGGCGGCGTCGGGATCCAGATCGACATCCGCGACGAATGGCTCACCGTCGTCTCTCCGATCGAGGGCGGTCCGGCCTACACGCTCGGGATCCAGGCCGGCGATCGGATCATCGCGATCGAGGGCGAGTCGACGAAGGGCATCACCACCGAGCAGGCGGCGAAGAAGCTGCGCGGCCGCAAGGGCACCGTCGTCGCGATCACGATCGCGCGGAAGGGCGAGCCCGCGCCGCTGGACATCAACATCACGCGCGACGTCGTGGACCTGAAATCCGTCCCGTACGTCGGCATCGTTCGCGACGACATCGGCTACCTGCGACTCTCGCGCTTCAGCGAGGAGTCCGGTCGCGAGGTCGAAGATGGGCTGCGCAAGCTCGTCGACGCGAACGTGAAGGGCGTGATCTTCGATCTGCGGAACAACCACGGCGGTCTGCTCACGCAGGCGGTCTCGGTGGCGGACAAGTTCCTCGATCGCGGCAAGCTGATCTCGTACACGCAGGGACGCCTGGAGGCGGACCGCAGCGAGTACTACGCGACCGAGAATCCGATCCTGCCGCGCGACATCCCGATGGTCGTGCTCGTGAACACGTCGACCGCGAGCGCCGCGGAGATCGTCGCCGGCGCGCTGCAGGACGACGGTCGCGCGGTGATTCTCGGAGAGCTCACGTACGGGAAGGGCCTCGTGCAGACGTTGATCCCGCTCGACGCGGACGCGAATCTCAAGCTCACGACGGCGAAGTGGTACACGCCGGCGGGGCGCTGCATCCAGAAGCCGTTCGACCAGGAAGGCGCGGCCGAGGAGGAAGTGGCCGAAGCGTCCGAGGACGATCCCGCGATGACGGTCGAAGAGAAGAAGGAGACTCCGGAGGCGCCGCCCGTCGGCGGAATTCTCCCGGACGTGGAGCTGGAAGGTGAGCGCCTGACGCGCTACGGGCTCGAGCTGCTCAGCCAGAACCACTTCTTCCGGTTCGCGGTCAACTACACGGCGGAGCACGAGATCCCGCGCGACTGGCGGATCACCGAGCCGGTCGTCGACGAGTTCGAGCGCTATCTCAAGGAAGAGAAGTTCGAGTACAAGTCCGTGGCGGACCTGGAGCTCGAACGACTCCAGAAAGTCGCCGAGGAGCTCGAGTACGATCCGAGCACGCTCGCCGCGATCGATGCGCTGTCCGCGCGCATCGCGTCCGAGAAGGCGAAGGACTTCCAGCGCAATCGGGACTACGTCCGCTTCGAGACCGAGCGGGAGATCCTCTCCAAGGTCTGGGGGACCGAGGGTCGCTACGAGGCCACGCTGCGCGACGACAACCAGGCGCAGGCGGCCGTGGACGTTCTCGAGGACGACGAGCGCTACCACGGTCTTCTCGACGGGAAGCGCGAGATCGCGGCGGCTCACCCGACGGAGTCGAAGGTGGCCGGCACCGACAACTAGCTCCCCATTTGGGGAGCTCGAAGAGCGAGGGGCGTCTCCGAGGTCGGGGGCGCCCTTCGTCGTTTCGAGCGTCCGCCCGGTACCGCCCCGCTGCCCTGTCGTCCCCGGAGGGGTGATCGCCGCGGCGCGTCGCTTTACGGGCGTCGTCCGCGCCCTTAGAATCGCCCGATTGCAGCGGTTCGTGGTCGCCGGATTCGAGCGTCGGACGCGCCCCTGGCCGCGGAAGTGCACTCCGGAGCCCCAGGAACCTGATCACCGCTTCGCGGTTCAAGACCCCGGAGCAGCGGGCGCGGCGGCGCGTTCCGATCTTCCCCCACCAGGAGGGATCCAGTGCTGGCCCGGGATATCGAGGTGCTCAACGACCGCATTCGGGAGCAAAGTGCGTTCGTCGAGGACATTCTCGGCGAGATGGGCAAAGTCATCGTCGGACAGCGCGGCATGACGGAGCGCCTGCTCGTGGCGCTGCTGGCCGACGGCCATGTGCTGCTGGAAGGCGTCCCCGGTCTCGCGAAGACGCTGACCGTCTCCACGCTCGCGAGCCTGTGCGACGCGAAGTTCCAGCGAATCCAGTTCACGCCGGACCTCTTGCCCGCGGACCTCGTGGGTACCCTGATCTACGATCAGCGCACCGGTGACTTCGTACCGAAGAAGGGTCCGGTCTTCGCGAACATCATCCTCGCCGACGAGGTGAACCGCGCGCCGGCCAAGGTCCAGTCCGCGCTGCTCGAGGCGATGCAGGAACGGCAGGTCACGATCGGCGAGACCACGTACCGACTCGACCAGCCGTTCCTCGTGATGGCCACGCAGAATCCGATCGAGCAGGAAGGCACCTATCCGCTGCCGGAGGCCCAGGTCGACCGCTTCATGCTGAAGGTCGTCGTGTCGTATCCGGAGCCGGAAGAGGAGCTCGAGATCCTGCGGCGGCAGACGGGGCCGCCCGGCGAGAAGCCGCGCCGACTCATCACGCCTGCCGCGCTCATCGCCGCCCGCGACGTGGTGCGCGAGATCTACGTGGACGACAAGGTGCAGCGCTACGTGGTGGATCTCGTGACGGCGACCCGCGATCCGGCCCGCGCCGGGCTCGCCGACCTGGCGGGCCTCATCGAGTACGGCGCCTCCCCGCGCGCCACGATCAGCCTCGTACTCGCGGGCAAGGCCCACGCGTTCCTGCGACGTCGCGGCTACGTGACGCCGGACGACATCCGGGCGCTCGGCCTCGACGTGCTGCGCCACCGCGTGCACCTCACGTACGAAGCCGAGGCGGAGAACGTGACGTCGGAGGACGTGGTGCGGCGGATCTTCGACACGATCGAGGTTCCCTAGTCCGCGAGGTCTTGCCGTGATCCCGCCGGAGATACTCCAGGCCGTCAAGCTGATCGAGATCCGATCGCGTTCCCTCGTGAACGACGTCTTCGCCGGCGAGTACCACAGTGTGTTCAAGGGTCGCGGCATGGAGTTCGCCGAGGTGCGCCAGTACCTGCCCGGCGACGACGTGCGCACGATCGACTGGAACGTCACCGCGCGCACCGGTCATCCGTACGTGAAGAAGTACTCGGAGGAGCGCGAGCAGACGGTCATGTTCCTGATCGATGCGTCACGTTCGCTCGACTTCGGCACCGTTGCCCGCATGAAGGGCGAGATCGCGGCCGAGATCGCGGCCGTGCTCGCGTTCTCCGCGATCCGCAACAACGACAAGGTCGGCGCGATCATCTTCACGGATCGCATCGAGCTGTTCATTCCCCCGAAGAAGGGCAAGCAGCACGTGCTTCGCGTGATTCGCGAGATGCTGTTCTTCCGCCCGGAAGGTCGCGGGACCGACGTGGGACTCGCGCTGGAGTACCTGTCGCGGGTCGTTCGCCGCAAGGCGGTGGTGTTCCTGCTCTCGGACTTCGTGTCCGCGGACTACACGCGTCCGCTTCGCGTCGCGAACCGCCGGCACGACCTCACGGCGATCACGATCACGGATCCGGCCGAGGACGAGTTGCCGGCCGTGGGCCTTTTGCATCTCGTCGACGCCGAGGATGGTCGCGAACGTCTCGTGGACGCCTCCAGCGCGCGCGTGCGGGAGGAGTTCGCGCGCGCGCGACGCGAGTTCCGCGAGCAACGTCGCCAGGTCTTCCGGCGTTACCGCGTGGATTCGGTCGACGTGCGCACGGATCGCCCCTACGCGGAACCGCTGATCGCGTTCTTCCGGAAGCGCGAGCGGGAGCTCGCCGCATGACGCGTCGGCTTCGCGGCGGATCGCTGGGGGCAATCGGAGTTGCGCTGCTGCTCGCCCTCATCGGAGCGGCGGCCGGGTGGACGCAGACGGACGTCCCGCATCCCACGGCAAGTGTCGACACGACGGCGGTCCCGATCGGCGGCTCGGTGACGCTCACCGTCGAGGTCCCGACCCCCGAGGGTTGGTTTGCGGAGCCGCCGCGGCTGGAAGGCGACCTCGGACCGTTTCGCGTGCGCAATCTCGTGGAGACCGACCGGACTGCGGACGGCCGACGTTTCGTCGCGCGTCTCGTGGCGATGGAGGCGGGACCGGGCGAGATCCCTCCGATCGAGATGACGGTCCGTCGCGGGGAAGACGAACCGGTGGTGGTGGCGACGGAAGGGATCGCCGTGGAGATCACCTCGAACCTGCCGCCCCCGGATCCGGCCGCCGCGGACTCCGCGGACGTCCCCGCGCCGGCGCCTTTCAAGCCGGCGCTGGAGGCTCCGCGCGATTGGCGTCCCGTGATCGTGGCCGCGATCGCGCTGATCGTGGGAGTTGCCCTCGGATTCCTGCTCTGGCGCCGCCTGCGCGCGCGCGGACCGGCCGAGGAGATCGCACCCGCCGCGCCGCGTGTGCCGAGCCGCCCCGCCTGGGAGATCGCGCTGGAGGAGCTGGATCGGATCGCGGCCGAGGGCCTCGTTGATCGGGGCGAGCTCCGACGGCAGTACGAGGAGGTGACCTTCGCGGTGCGCCGCTATCTGGAGGACCGCTATGGCGTCCCCGCCCTGGAATCCACGACCGACGAGCTGCGAGAGCGGCTCCGCCGCGCTCCCGTCCCGCCGGAGCAGGCGTCGCGGGCGGTGAACCTGTTCGCGGAGGCGGATCTCGTGAAGTTCGCGAAGGCGACGCCCGAGGCGACGGCGGCACGGGACACGGAGCGACGCGCACGCGAGTTCGTGCGCGCCACGATGCCGGCCGCGTCGGCCCCGTCGACAGGGGAGGCGTCCTCTTGATGACGTTCGAGCATCCGCTCTTCCTCCTCGCGCTGATCCCGTTGCTGGCGATCACGGCGTGGACGTACCGCGCGGGTCTGCGTCGACGACCGGGGGCACGCTACCCCGCGCTGTCTCCGTTTGCGCGGGGCGGCACCACGGCCACCGTGCGGCTGCGAGGAATACTGCCCTTGATGCGGTTCCTCGGCGCGGCCGCCCTGATCGTGGCACTCGCCCGGCCGCAGATCGTGGAGCGCGAGGAGGAGATCCGGACCGAGGGCATCGACATCATGCTCGCGCTCGACATCTCGGGCTCGATGAAGGCGGAGGACTTCAAACCGGAGAATCGCCTCAACGTCGCGAAGCAGGTGGTGGACGAGTTCCTCGGCCTGGTCACGAACGATCGCATCGGCCTCGTGGTGTTTGCCGGTCAGGCGTTCACCCAGTGTCCGCTCACGCTCGACTACGACGTGTTGCGAACGATGCTCGCGCGCGTGGAGATCGGGATGATCGAGGACGGCACCGCGATCGGAACCGCGCTCGCGAACTGCGTGAACCGGCTGAAGGATTCCGAGGCCAAGAGCAAGGTCGCGATCCTGCTGACCGATGGCGAGAACAATGCGGGCAAGATCGATCCGATGACGGCGTCGAAGGTCGCGAAGGCGCTCGGCGTGCGCGTGTACACGATCGGAGTCGGGAAGGAAGGCGGTGCGCCCATCCCGGTGGATCATCCCGTGTTCGGCAAGAGCTACGCACGCAACCCGGACGGCTCGCTGGTGCTCACGAAGATCGACGAGAAATCGCTCCGGGAGATCGCCGGCACAACGGGCGGCGAGTACTTCCGCGCGACGGACGCCGAGGCCCTGAAGAAGATCTACGAGCAGATCCTGAATCTGGAGCGGACGAAGTTCCAGGTGAAGCAGTTCGAGAAGGTGCAGGAACTGTACCGCTGGGCCGCCGTGCCCGGAGTCCTCCTGCTCGTCCTCGAGCTGCTCCTCGCGCATACGCGCCTGCGGGTGCTGCCATGAGATTCTCCCGTCCCGAGCTCCTGTGGCTGCTGATTCCGGCCCTCGTGCTCCTGCCGACGTTCTTCGCGCTCGCGTTCCGATCGGCGGACCGCGCCCGCCGACGTCTCGTGGCGGCGGAGCTCGTGCCGAAGCTCGTTCGCGGGTTCTCGCCGAGCCGCCGCCGCACGAAGGCGATCCTGCAAACGACGGCGCTGTTGCTCGTGCTGTTCGCGCTCGCCGGTCCGCGCGTGGGCAGCCGCGAGATCACGGTGAAACGTCGCGGCATCGATCTCATCGTGGCGATCGACACGTCTCGTTCGATGCTCGCGCAGGACATCAAGCCGTCGCGCCTCCTGAAGGCGCGACGCGAAGTGTCGGCGCTCCTCGATCGACTGGACGGCGACCGCGTGGGCCTCGTGGCGTTCGCCGGCGACGCGTTCCTCCAGTGCCCGCTCACGATCGACTACGGCGCGGCCCGCATGTTCCTGGACGTGCTCGACGTGAACTCCGTCTCGAGGCCGGGCACGAACGTCGGCGCGGCGATTCGGACGTCGCTCGCGGCGTTCGGGGAGGGCGAGTCCAAGCACCAGGCGCTGATTCTCGTGACCGACGGCGAGGACCTCTCCGGTGACGCGCTCGCCGCGGCCGAGGAGGCCGCTCGCCGCGGCATCCGGATCTTCACCGTCGGCGTCGGCAGTGAGGCCGGCGAGCCGATTCCGGATCCGGAGTCGGGCTCGTTCCACAAGGACCGCAAGGGCGAGATCGTGATGTCGCGCCTGGATGCGGAGACGCTCGAGCGCATCGCGCTGGAGACCGGCGGTCAGTTCCATCGCGCTTCGATGGGCGAGCTGGAGCTCGATCGGATCTGGGACGAGCTGTCACGGCTCGAGGAACGGGACGTGGCATCCCGTGCGTTCACCGCCTGGGAAGAACGTTTCCAGATTCCGCTCGGCCTCGCGGTGCTGCTCCTGTTGCTGGACTTCGCGCTGCCGGAGCGCATCCGCACGCGCCGGGAGTGGGAGGGTCGATTCGCATGAGGCGTCTGTTCCCGCTCCTCGCTCTGCCCTGGCTCGTGGCGTGGTCGTTCTTCGATCCGTTCCACGAGCACGTGGAGAAGGGGAATCGCGCCGCCGCGGAGGGAAAGGCGAAGGAGGCGGTTCAGGAGTACGGCGAGGCGGCGCGGGAGGATCCCGGCTCCCCGATCCCCGACTTCAACCGCGGGCTCGCACTCGCCCAGGACGGCGACGAGGACGCCGCGCGCGACGCGTTTCTGGCCGCGGCGGCGGCCGAGGACGCCGACGTGGCCGCGGACGCGCTGTACAATCTCGGCAACCTGCACCTGGCGAATCAGGAGCCCGAACCGGCGATCGATTCCTTTCTGAAGAGTCTGGACCTGGACCCGAACGATCCGGACACGCGCCGGAACCTCGAGCTCGCCCTGCAGATGCAGGAGCAACAGCAACAACAGCAGCAGCAACAGCAGCAGGACTCGGACGAGAACCAGGATGGAGACGAGCAGGAGCAGGACCAGCAGCAACCGTCCGAGGATCCGAACCAGGACCAGCCGCCGGACGACACGCAGCAGGACGAAACGCCCCAGGACCAGAACCAGGACCAGCAGCAGGAGGAGGAGCAGCAGCCGCAGCCTTCCGAGGAGTTCTCCAAGGAGGACGCGGAGCGTCTGCTCAACGCCGTGCAGAGCGACGAGCTGAAGGTGCTCGAGCAGCTTCAGCCGGAGCAGCCGGCCGTGCCGGGAGGGTCGCCCGATGACTGGTAGAAGATCGGCGACCGCGCTGCTGGCGATCGTTCTCGTTCTCGCGAGCGCGATCGTGTCCGACGCGCTCGAGTGCCGGATCGAGCTGTCCCGCGCGGACGCCGCGGTGGGCGAGCCCTTCACGGTCTCGGTGGAGGTTCGCAACGCCGGAGTGGGCAAGGCGCCGGAGCCCGACCTGCCGGCGGTGCCCGGGCTTCGACAGGTCAGTCGCTCGACCTCCACGAACTTCTCCTACGTGAACGGACGCGCGACGACCGCTTTCGTGCAGAACCTCGTCTTCGTCGCGGAGAAGGAGGGCACGTACGAGATCGGCCCGGCGAGCGTGACGAGCGGTCGGGAGACCGCCACGAGCGAGAGGGTGTCGATCCAGATCCGACCGGCCGGCTCGTCGGCGAACGTCCCGCAGCTCGGCGACGAGGATTTCGAAGACGACCACGGCGATCTGCTCGTCCTCGGCAAGGTCGACGACGCGAATCCGTACGTGAACGAGCAGATCACGTACACGTTCACGTTCCTGCGGGCGGTGCGGATCCTGGAGGGCTCGCGCTACACGCCACCCACGACGACGGGATTCTGGACCGAGGAGATCGACACGACCGAGCCGCGCGAGGTGACGCTCGAGGGCCGCCGCTACATCGCCGAACGACTCCGGTTCGCGCTGTTCCCGACCGGTCCCGGCGAGTACGAGATCGGCCCCGCCACGCTCACGACCACCGTGGAGGATCGGAGCCGCCGTCGCCGTCGCGACCCGTTCGACATCTTCGGCTCGGATCCCTTCAGCCTCCTGCGCGGCGGTCGGGAGGTGCGTCTGCAGACGGACCCCGTCGCGATCAAGGTGCGCCCGCTTCCCGCCGAGGGGAAGCCGCCGGACTTCTCGGGTGCCGTGGGGCGGTTCCAGCTCACCGCGACGACCGACCGCACGGAGTCCAAGGCGGGCGAGCCGATCACGCTCACGGTGAAGCTGTCGGGCGAGGGGAACGTGAAGGTCGTGCCCACGCCGGATCTGGACGACTGGCCGGGGTTCAAGATCTACGAATCGAGCTCGAACGAGAAGAGCTACGCGCGCGACGGCAAGATCCTGGGAGAGAAGACCTGGGAGTGGGTGCTCGTGCCGTCGAGCGGCGCGGCGTCCGAGATTCCCCCGATCGAGATCAGCACGTTCGATCCCACGCGCGACGCCTACGTGCGCCTGCAGACGGATCCGATTCCGCTCGACGTCGAGGCGACCGCGCTCGACGACGTGCTCGCCGGCGGAGGCGACCTCAACCTCGCGAAGGAACGGGTGCGACTCCGCCAGCGCGACATCCGCTGGGTGAAGAGTGCCCCCGCGGAGTTCGGACGACCGGCCGCGTCGCCGTGGGCGAGGCCCTGGGTCGTCGCGGCGCACGTCGCTCCGCTGTTCGTGTTCGGTGGCGCCGTGATGTGGCGTCGGCACCGCGACCGACTGCGGCAGGACGTCCGTTACGCGCGGCGCCGTGGCGCGGCCCGCGCGGCGGATCGGAGATTCCGTTCCGCCGCCGACGCCCAGTCGGCGCAGAAGTTCGAGGGCGCCTGGGGCGAGATCTCGGCCGGCCTGCGCGGCTACGTGGCCGATCGATTCCACCTGGCGGCGGCGAACCTCGACGAGGCGTCGGTCCGCGAGGGCCTGCGCGCGGTTCAGGTTCCGGAGGAGCGCATCGACGACCTGTTCCGGCTGCTCGAGCGCTGCGACGGCGCGCGCTTCTCCCCGCTCGGCGCCGACGCTCAGGCCGTAGCCGACGCGATCGGCGAGGCGAAGACCTGGGTGGACGAGGTGGAGCGCCGATGACGCGTCGATTCCGGTGGTGGCTCGTGCTCGCGGCCCTGTTCCCGACTCTCGTCCCCGCGACGTCGCGGGCGGCCGACGATCCGCATCTCGTGTTCCGGCGGGGATTCGAGGCGTACGAGAACGGCCAGTACGAGGACGCGGCGTCCGCGTTCGAGAGCGTGCTCGCGGCCGGCGTGAACGACGCCGCGACGTTCTACAACCTCGGCAATGCGTACTTCAAGTCGGGCCGACTCGGTCCGGCGATCTGGAACTACCGCAAGGCCCACGCCCTCGCGCCGCGCGACGAGGACATCTCCGCGAACCTGGAGTACGCGCGCTTCCTCGCGATCGACTCGATCGAGGGGGAGGCGCAGACGGACCAGCGGGTGGAGACCTGGCTCGATCGCTTCACGCCCGTGGAGGCGATCCGGCTTCCCGTCGCGCTGTGGCTCGTGGCGGCCCTCCTCGCCGTCCTGTGGAAGCTCCGGGTCGGCCCCTCCGTCCTCTGGCGCCGGCTCGCCGTGACGTTCCTCGTGCTGTGGGCGGCCTCCGCGGCGGTCGTGATCGCGATCGAGCGGCGGGCCGAATCCACGCACGAGGCCGTGGTGTTCTCGCGCGAGATCGCGGTCCGGAACGGGCCCGGCGAGAACTTCGAGGTCGCTTTCGTGCTCCACGAAGGGGCGGAGGTCGTGGTGGAGGGCACTCGCGGACAGTGGACGGAGATCTCGCTCCCCGGTGACCTGCGCGGATGGATCGATTCCGGAGCCATCCAGCGCCTCTGACCCGGCGGGGGAGCGTTCGGCCCGGCGCTCCGCTCCACCCTTGCCCCGAGACCGCACCTGCGGTACGCATCGAACTCTGCCCCGCTGGACCCGGAGGAAATCAAGATGTCGCGCATTCTCATCCTGCTCACCGCTCTGCTCCTGCTGCCGGTCGGCGCGTCCGCGCAGGACGCGACCGAGAGTCCGTCCGCCCGTCTCGGCGCGTTCGTCGTCTGCCAGGACGTGGTCGATCGTGAACCGGTGGGCGAGGCCGAAAGCTACCCGAGCACCGTGGGCACGCTGTACTGCTTCACGAAGGTGCTGACCGACAATCCGCCCGTCCGCGTGTTCCATCGGTGGTTCGTCGGCGACAAGCTCGTGGACGAGATCCCGGTCAACGCGAGGGGTGTGGAGTGGCGTTGCTGGAGTCGCAAGACGATCCTTCCCTCGTGGAACGGCGCGTGCCGGGTCGAGGTGCTGACCGAGGCCGGCGACGTTCTCGGCACGAAGGAGTTCACGCTCACCGCCGCCGGCGAGTGACCCAAGAGACCTCGGAGGCAGACACGACATGAGCTCGGCCCGCATCGGCATCCTGGGCGGCAGTGGACTCTACGAGATGGACGGGCTCGAGCGGCTCGAGGAGATCCGCCTCGACACGCCGTTCGGCGCGCCGTCCGACGCATTCTTCACGGGCGTGCTCGAGGGGCGGGAGGTGGTGTTCCTCTCCCGCCATGGTCGCGGTCATCGCGTGAACCCCTCGGAGATCAACTACCGGGCGAACGTCTGGGGCATGAAGAAGCTCGGCGTGGAGTTCCTGGTCGCGATCTCGGCGTGCGGAAGTCTGCGCAAGAAGATCCGACCCGGCCACTTCGTGGTGATCGATCAGCACATCGACCGCACCAAGAGCCGTGCCGCGACGTTCTTCGAGGAAGGTCTCGTGGCCCATGTGATGTTCGCGGATCCCATCACGGCGCCTCTGGCCGCGCTGCTCGCGGACGCGGCCGAGGCCGCCGGCGCCAGGGTCCATCGCGGTGGCACGTACGTGTGCATGGAGGGACCGGCGTTCTCGACGCGCGCCGAGAGCAACCTCTATCGTTCCTGGGGCGCGGACGTGATCGGGATGACGAACCTCACGGAAGCGAAGCTCGCGCGCGAGGCGGAGATCGCGTTCGCGACGCTCGCGCTCGCGACGGACTACGACTGCTGGTACGAGGAGCACGGCGACGTCACGGTGGAGGAAGTGATCCGGATCCTGTCGGAGAACGTCGCGCGGGCGAAGGATACCGTGCGTCGGCTCTGTGCGTCGTTCCCGGACGACTTCGAGAATCCGCACCGCGGTGAGCTGAAGTACGCGATCCTCACGGCGCGCGACGCGATCCCGGCGGAGGCGAAGGAGCGGCTCGCGCTTCTCGTCGGCCCCTATCTCTGAGCGGGCATGAGGCGACGGGTCTCGGCGGCCCGTCGTCCGGCGGTCCTACTCCAGGACCCAGATGTCGAGATTGCCGCTCACGCCGGAGTGGAACGCGATCTTCGATCCGTCCGGACTGAATGACGCGCCGCCGTTGCCGGCGATCGAGGAGTTGTTCGTGATCTCGACCGCGTTCTCGCGATTCTCGAACAGCGCCCAGACGTTCGAGATCGCCGAAGCCTCGCGCGTGTAGAGGATCACGTCGGCGATGCTCGCGTAGGACGGTTCCGTTTCGCCCACCCCCGGCTCGCCGCTGAGCGGAAGCACGTCGAACGTGCCCACCGCGCCGAGGTACACGTGCGGCGAGATGAAGTTGAGATCCGAGGAGAAGGCGAACGACGTGCCGTTGGCCGACGGCGACGGACCATGCTCGTCGGCGGTCGACGTGGTCAGCTGCACCGTGCCGTGGCCGGCCGGCGTCATGCGGTAGATGTCGTAGTTCCCGGCGCGATCGGACGAGAAGTAGATCCAGGATCCATCCGGACTGAAGGCCGGCTCCTCGTTGTTCTCGTTCGGGAACGTGAGGTTCTCGGCGTCGCCCTCACCGGTCGCGACGGGCATGCGGAAGACGTCGTACTTGCCGGTGCGGTTGGACTGCCAGGCGATCCAGTCGCCGTCCGGGGACCAGGTCGGGCTGCGGTCGTCGTTCGAGTCGGTGGTCAGTCGGGTCTCGTTCGCTCCGTCCGCATCCATCATCCAGATGTCGTACGTCGCGCCGTTGCGATGGGACTCGAACGCGATCTTCGTCCCGTCCGGCGACCACACCGGATTCCGGTCCGCCTGCGGCGCCGAGGTCAGCTGCGTGAGCGTGCGGGCCTGAACGTCCACGGTCGCCTCGACGACGGTGGAGTTCCCTGCCGCATCGAACGCCTCGATCGAGAGGTCGAGCATCGTGTCCGCGGCGTACGGCACCGTGAGCACGTAGGCCCGGAACGGCGCCGACGCGAGCGTGAAGGGCGTCTCGTCGCCGATGTGCACGTCGATCTGCTCGGTGTCCGCGTCCGCGTCGATCTCCAGCAGGAACCCCACGCCGGATACGGTGGCGCCGTCCGCCGGAGCCGTGATGGATGCGTTCGGCGGGGTGACGTCGACCGGGGCGAGGTTCTTGGGATCGCATCCCACGATCGCGAGCACGGCAGCGGGAGCGAGCAGGGCGCGAAGCGCGATTCGGTTCAACACGGTCTCCCATCCGGCGTCGGCCGGAAGCGGGGGTCGGTCGCAGCGGCGCCGGAGGCGGCGCGAAGTCTCGGCTTCCCCGATTTTCGACCAAACGACGGCCGGCCTTGAGGCCGGGGAGGGGGCTCCGGACGGGCGCTGGTTCGGGGCAAGGCATTGAAAAACGGTCAGTTGTCTGATCCGCGGGCCGACCCGGCCCGTCGGGTCGCGGGGCCCGGGACTCCCCGGTGGGCCCGTTTCGGGCTACCCTGCTTCCGCTCCCGGAGCCCCGGGGCGGGTCGAGGCCCTCCCCGGGGTGACGTCGGATCGGGCGAAGGCCGTTCCGGGACGGCCCGAGGCGAGCCAGGGGAGAAGCGGAGTGATCGGATGGGTCATCGCGGCGGCCGGGCTCGCTGGGCTCGCCTGGGTGGTGCTCCGGGCCCGTCGGCGCGTGCGCCCCGTGGCCAAGCTCCAGCTCCTCGAGGGCGGCGAGATCACGTTCGAGTTTCCGCTGCGCGTGATGCCCGCCACGATCGGCCGGGAGGACGGCCAGACCGTGGCTGTGAGTCACCCGCGGGTCTCCCGCCAGCACGCGGCCATCACGAGAGATGGGGAGGACTTCGTGCTGCACGATCGATCGAAGCACGGGACCCGCGTCAACGGTCAGCCGATCGAGACTCACGTTCTGGCGAGCGGGGACCTCATCCTGCTGGCGGACGCCATCCAGCTGATCTTCACCCGACTCTAGGAGGACTCGTGCTCGGCAAGCGAAAGCCCGTGGCGACGTGCCCGGCCGGCCATCCGCAGGAAGACACCTGGGAGCGCTGCCCGTTCTGCGAGGCGGAGCGCCTGGGGTCCGACGGGGCACGTCCGGTGACGGCGGAGCAGGTCGCGCTCGGAGATACGTCCGCGGATTCGGGCGGAGCCACGCGGGTGTCGCGGCGCGCCCCCGGCACACGCCCGCTGGCCGGGTGGCTCGTGGTGCTCGGCGGCGAGCAGGAGGGGCGGGACTTCCGCGTGGAGGTCGGCCGAAACTGGATCGGCAAGGGCGGCGAGTGCGACGTCCTGATCAAGGACGCGCACGTCTCCGAGCGTCATGCGGTACTGGAGATCGCCGAAGACGGCAGTCGGATCCTGCGGGATCTCGACTCCAAGTACGGCACGTTCGTGGACGAGACCCGCGTGCGCGGCGAGCGCGCCGTGAACGACGGCGATCACATTCGCGTGGGGAACACGGAGCTGCGCTTCCGCTCCTACGAGTAGGAAGCGCAGCCCCGCGCGCCGCCGGCCGCTGCGATCGCTCCGAGACTAGTCGAGCCGGACGATCTTCCGGCTCAGATCCTGGGTCGGAGTGACGAGTCGCGTGAAGTAGACGCCCGCCGCCACACCGGCGCCCCGCGCGTCCCGACCGTCCCACTCCGTCTCGAAGGATCCCGGCGACAGAGGCTCGTTCACGAGCGTGCGGACGAGTCGGCCCGCCACGTCGTGGATCGCGAGCAGGACAGGCTGATCGCGATCTCCCGCGATCTCGAATCGGATGCGCGTGGTGCGGGAGAACGGGTTCGGACGCGCCGGACTCAGGTTGGTCGTCGTCGCGTCGTGGTGGGTGGGGAGTTCCAGCACGCCGACGCCCTCGACCTGGAAGATGTCCTCCGCGTCGCGCGGCAGGAGTACGTAGCAGCAGGAGTACGGCGGCGTGATGTCCTGCTGCGTGAGGATGCCGCGCACCGAGAACGTCGAGTCCGTCGGCGCGCCCGCTTCGTCCAGGTCCGTGAAGTGATCGATGAACAGCGTCAGGGGACCGCTGCCGTCGTCGATCGTCACGGTGCCGTCGAAGCCCGGTGCCGGCCACGCGCCGCCGGTGATCGCCACGTCGTGGATCTCGAGGAGGAGGCCCTCGTACGCCTCCTGGCCCGCGTCGGCCTGGGCCGTGGTGACCACCTCGGGATCCGGCGGGGCGCCGCTCGAGAGCACCTGGAGTGCGCTCGGCGAGCTCAGGAACGTCTGTCCCTGGTACGTGTCGACGATTCCCGTGACGAGCACGTTGTCGCCGCGCTGCAGGTTCACGGTCTGCGTCCCGAACTCCTGAACCATCGTGCCGCCGCTCGCGTCCTGCACGAAGATCTTGTTGTCGGTCGGGTGCAGCGCGCCGGTCTCCACGGTCACGATGCCCTGGATCGTGACGTTCTGGAACCAGAGCGTCGGGAAGCCGCTGCCGTCGTTCTCCTTCACCGCGGAGATCGGAAGCGAGAAGTTCGACGTCGACTCGACCCAGATCGGGCTCGACCACGCGCGATCGGCGTCGGCCTGATTCACGCGGACGAAGTAGTAGAAGTTGCCGGGTCCGGGCGTATCGAACGTGTCCCACGTGAACGAGGTGCCGCCCACGCCGATCGACTTGATGAACGTTCCGTTGCGGAAGAGCTGGATCGACGCGATGTCGGTCTCGGCGGAGACCTCGACCTGGAACTGCACCGAGTCGGCGGCCGTGGAGTACTCGCTGCCCATCCAGTGCGTGCCGTCCGCGACGAAGCGGAGCGAGACGCGATCCGTGATCGGCTGGACTTCGACCGCATAGGTGCGCCGCGCGTTCAGCGCCTCGAGGATCGCGGCCTTCGTGAGCGACGTGGCCCAGATGCCGGTGAGCGGAATGTTGCCGACGTTGTTCGGCTGGTCGCCCCAGCTTCCGTCGTGGTTGTCCTGATTGCCGAGCGCGCCGACGTGCCAGCCCTTGCCGAGCGCGAGCAGGTACTCGGGCTCGTAGGCGGCCGTGCGCTTGCCGTTCAGGACCTCGATGAACTTCATCGGACCGTAGCCGTTCGCGTCGAAGTCCAGATCGTGGAACTGAGCGTCGGCGCCGGCGCCTGCCGAGGAGTAGGGATGATTGAAGCTCGCGGCGAGCGGCAGGCCGGCGGTGTCGTCGACGTTCGCCGCGAGCCAGGCGTACGTGCCGGCGAGGTTGTAGCGATACAGGTTCTGGTTGATGACGCCGGCCGCTTCCCACACGTTCAGGTGCCCGAACGCGCCGCTCACCGTGGACGACAGGCTGCCGTGCTCCTGCGCGGCGAGCGCGACGAACGTCCCGTTCGTGGTCCAGTTGTCCGCCTGGCTCTGCAGCGACGAGTACTCGGACGCACTCAGGTAGTGCGAGTGATCCGTCACCGCGAGCACGTCGATGTCCGCCACGTCGCGGGCGTGCTGGAACGCCGCGCCCGGCGTACCGGAGAGCGGGCCGGCGGCGTCGTCCGAGAGGTTGCTGTGGGAGTGGAAGTTGCCCCAGTACAGCGTGTACTGGGCGGCGGCGGGGCCGGCGCCGAACAGGGCCAGAAGGGCGATCAGGGCCGTAAGGGCACGCGCCATCGGGGAGTCTCCTCGCGAGGTGTCCGGATCAGGGCAAAGAACACCCCGAATATACACCCGGGGTGGCCGGGAGAGGGCGCGTGGGGGGGGCGCCGGGCTTGGCGCGCCGCTCCGGGTCGCCGACGATCGGATCCGGTGTCGCTCTCCCGGGAGCCCTCGGTCCGCAGAAAGGCCCGCCTCCCGGAGGAGACGGGCCCGTGTCATCCGGCATCCCCGGACCGGCGGATCCGAGACGGCCGATCCTACTTCTTGTCCTCGTCCACGACCTCGAAGTCGGCGTCGACGGCGTCGCCGTTCGAGTCGCCCTCGCCCGCGGCCTCGCTCGGGCCGCCGGCCGCGCCCGGATCCTCTCCGGCGGCCTGGGCCTTCGCGTACATCTTGCCGGCCTCGTCGTGCCACAGCTTCGTGAGCTTGTCCGAGGTCTCCTTGATCCGCGCGACGTTGTCCGAGGTGAGCGCGTCCTTCACTTCCTGGACCGCTTCCTCGAGTCGCTTCTTCGCGTCGTCGTCCAGCTTGTCGCCGAGCTCCTGCATCTGCTTCTCGGTCTGGTAGACGGCCTGGTCCGCCTGGTTGCGCACGTCGATCTTCTCGCGGCGCTCCTTGTCCTCGGAGGCATGCGCTTCGGCGTCCTTGACCATCTTGTCGATCTCGGAATCCGAGAGACCGCTCGAGCCCTCGATGCGGATCGACTGCTCCTTGTTCGTCGCCTTGTCCTTCGCCGTCACGCTGAGGATTCCGTTCGCGTCGATGTCGAACGTCACCTCGATCTGCGGCACGCCGCGCGGCGCCGGCGGGATCCCCGTGAGGTTGAAGCGCCCGATCGACTTGTTGTCGACCGCCATCTGGCGCTCGCCCTGCAGCACGTGGATCTCGACCTCCGGCTGGCTGTCGGATGCCGTCGAGAACACCTGGCTCTTGCGCACCGGGATCGTCGTGTTGCGGTCGATGAGCTTCGTGCTCACGCCGCCGAGCGTCTCGATGCCGAGCGACAGCGGCGTCACGTCGAGCAGGAGCACGTCCTTCTGCTCGCCGGAGAGCACGCCACCCTGGATCGCGGCGCCGATCGCGACGACCTCGTCCGGGTTCACGCCCTTGTGCGGCTCGCAACCGAAGATGTCCTTCGCGATCTGCTGGACCTTCGGGATGCGGGTCGAACCGCCGACCAGGATCACCTCGTCGATGTCCTTCGCCGAGAGCTTCGCGTCCGAGAGGGCCGCGAGGCACGGATCCTTGAGACGATCGAACAGGCGATCGGCGATCTGCTCGAACTTCGAGCGCGACAGCTTCAGGTTCAGGTGCTTCGGACCCGTCGCGTCGGCCGTGACGAACGGCAGGTTGATGTCCGTCTCCGCCGTGGTGGAGAGCTCGCACTTCGCCTTTTCCGCCGCCTCCTTCAGGCGCTGGAGCGCCATCGGGTCCTTGCGGAGATCGATGCCGGGATTCTGCTTCTGGAACTCCTCGGCCAGCCAGTCGATGATCTCCTGGTCGAAGTCGTCGCCGCCGAGGTGGCCGTCGCCGTTCGAGGCCTTCACCTCGAACACGCCGTCGCCGAGCTCCAGGATCGAGATGTCGAACGTTCCGCCGCCGAGATCGAACACGGCGATCATTTCGTCCTTCTTCTTGTCCAGACCGTACGCGAGCGCCGCGGCCGTGGGCTCGTTGATGATGCGCTTGACCTCGAGGCCGGCGATGCGGCCGGCGTCCTTCGTGGCCTGGCGCTGCGCGTCGTTGAAGTAGGCCGGCACGGTGATGACGGCCTCGGTCACGGTGGTGCCGAGGTAGTCCTCCGCCGTCTTCTTCATCTTCTGCAGGATCATCGCGGAGATCTCGGGCGGCGAGTACGTCTTGCCGCCGATCTCCACGCGCGCGTCGCCGCCGCTGCCCTTGACGACCTTGTACGGAACCTCGGCGATCTCGGTGCCGACCTCGTCGTACTGGCGGCCCATGAAGCGCTTGATCGAATAGATGGTGCGTTGCGGGTTCGTCACGGCCTGCCGCTTCGCGATCTGGCCGACGAGACGCTCCGCGCCGTCGTTGAAGGCGACCACGGACGGCGTGGTCCGCGTGCCCTCACTGTTCGGGATGACGACCGGGTTGCCGCCCTCGAGGACGGCGACCACGGAGTTCGTGGTCCCCAGGTCGATACCGATGATCTTTCCCATGCCTTTCCCTCCCTCACGCGGCGGTGGGTTTCGAGTTCTCTGGCCGGGAGCACCGCAAGACGTGTGCCGAAACGGGACGATCCATCCAAGTTATCCTTTTTCAAGTACTTGGCGCGGCGGTGGAAGAGCGGGGCCGGGGCCGCGGAGCCACGGGCTGGCGTCGTGGCAGGTCGAATCATGACAACATGACAGGAGGCTGACGCAAGGGCGGAGGTCCACGGCCGGCCGGCGATCGCCGAGCGTGGGGTCGGCGGACGGCGGCGGCGAACCAGGCTAGGGTCGCAGGAACCCGGCGGTTCGGAGCTGCTGGAGAAGCCGCGCGGACTGCTCCTCGTTGTCTTCCTTCGTGTACTTGAGCGTCGTGTAGACCTCGGCCAGGTTCCGCACGCCGCTCTCGCGCATCCTCGCGGCCAGGTCCGGGAACGACTGGTAGCGCCGCCAGCCCTCCGTCTCGCGGTCCGCGTAGATCGCGCGGATGCCGGCGTCGTCCGGGCGGATGTAGAACTCGTCGTGCACGATGCCCCCGATCGGAAGGCGGGCGCGCGGAGCCGGGTCCTCGTCCGGCCAGCCGACGACGATCGTCGTCGCGGGGAACGTGTCGGGCGGGAGCCGGAAGAACTCCGTGAGCTCCCGCGGGCGCCCGAGCGTCGTGCCCATGTAGCAGATCCCGAGGCCGTGCGCCTCCGCCGCGAGAACCGCGTTCTGGGCGGCGATGAACGCGTCCGAGAACGCCACGAGAAACGACAGGAAGTTCCCGAATCCGGGCTCGGTGCCGGAGAGCTCGCACCAGCGGTTCATGCGATTCCAGTCCGCCACGAACGTGAGCAGGACGGGCGCCTCCAGGATCATGTCCTGTTCCCAGTGCAGCTTCCAGAGCTCGCGCCGTCGCGCCTCGTCGCGCGTCACGATGATGCTGTAGGTCTGCATGTTGCCGGACGTGGACGCGCGGGTGGCCGCATGCAGGACCGCGTCCAGCACGTCGGCGGGGATCGGGTCGGACCTGTACTTGCGGATGGAACGGTGGGACGCGAGAAGCGCGTCGACGTCGGCCGGATTCATGGGCACGGAATCACGCGAGCGGATCGTGCGGCAGGCTCGGCCGAGCCGCGCGCAGGAACGCGAACGGCGTCTCGTACAGGAAGTTCGAGACACGAGAGAGATAGACGTCGGCGTAGCGCTCGACCTGCCGAGCGAACAGGCTCTTGTCGTTGCCCGCGCGCATGAGCGACCCCCAGATCGGGTTGCCGAGCTCGCTCGCGGCCTTCGCGATCGGCGCGATGCGTTCGTCCAGCGCGACCAGCTCGTCGCGCACCGACGTGAGTCTTCCCTCGGGGTCGCCGGCGGTCTGGTTCCCGGCGTCCGGGCCGTAGTCGCGACGCTTGCGCTGCGCGAGGACGCGCAGGCGGCAGATCTCCCGCTCGAGCTCCTCCTTCTCGTGCATCAATCGCGACAGCTCGGTCTGCTGATCGCGGAACGCGTGGAGCTCGCGCACGTCCTGCTCCATCTCGCGAAGCACCAGCGCCGTGCGCCAGCGCAGCAGATCCTTGGACACGTGGACGTCGCCGAACAGGTGGTCGCCCACGTACAGGATCTCCTCGCCCGAGAGGCCGAGGTGCTTCTCCACGAGCGAAGCGTTGCCACCGAAGAATACGCCGCCTTTCTCGAGGCCGTGCATCGCGGGCTGAAGGAGACCGCGGTCCTCGTCCACGACCTCGAACAGCGGGTTGCGTGCCGAGAAGAAGCTCGGTTTGCGCGCGGACACGATCACGATGTCGAACAGGTCGCGCCAGGTCATGCGCTCGGGCAGGAAACGATCGAACGCATACGCCATCATCGAGCGCGTGTACTCCCACTCCGAGTTCGTGATGAGCAGGAGCTTCTTGCCGGCGTGCTTCTGGTCGAGGAGTGCGAGCGGCGCCTCCTCGTCCAGGACCACGAACCGGTCCGGCGCGGCGATGATCTCGCCCTTGAGCGTGCCCTCCATGTGGGCCTCGTCCAGCGTGTGCCGGACGACGTCGTACAGCTCCGCGTACCCGAGGACCTCCGGCAGCTCGCGCCGATCGAGGAGGTCCACGAGCTGCGAGTAGATCCAGGCTTCCGAGTACGAGAACAGCGTGTTCAGGAAGACGAAACGCGGATCGGAGAGGTCCACGAACGTCCCCGAGTAGGCGCTGCGCATCTCGTCGAAGTCGAGGATGCGCGTGCCGTGCGCCGCCTTGATGACGTAGCCGAAACGATTCGGCTTCACGAGGTTGCCGAGCTCGAGGTCGATCGTGAGCCCGCGTACCACGGAGCGCGAGTCGAACTCGAGGTCCGCCACCGGCCAGCCGCGATCCACGAGGCGCGCGCGCGTGTGAGCGTACGCGCGACGTTCCCACTCCTCCTCGAGGTAGTGGATCAGCGTGTAGTCCATGTCGTAGCCGATGGCCCGGATCGCGCGCAGGTTCAGCGTGCGATTGCAGAAGATGCCGCGTTCCGGCGGAGCGCCGCCGAGGGCCGGCACGGTCGGGCCGGGGGTTCCGGCCGGGGATTCGGGGCGAGCGGACACGGAGCCTCCTCGTTCGCGGTCGCCCAGTTTACCCGGCCGTCGCGGGGGAGGCTACGCCGCCGGGAGCGTCAGCACGAACTCCGCGCCACCGCCCTCGCGATCCCGGTAGCGGACCCGGCCGTCCATCTGCCGCGCGAGCGACGCCACGATCGCGAGGCCGAGTCCGAGGCCGGACGGCGCGTCGGGCGAGCGGCTCCGATCGAACGGTTCGAACAGCCGCCGCTGCTGCCGCCGTGGAACACCGGGTCCGCGGTCGAGCACCGCGAGGCGGGCGTCGCCCTCCGCCCGCGTGACGACGATCTCGATCGTGCGATCGGTGGCTTCGCGCGAGTAGCGCTCGGCGTTGTCCACGAGGTTCGCGCAGATCTGGTGCAGGAGATCGGGATCGAACCGTGCGCGCACGGGTTCGTCGTCGCGGAGCCGGAGCGTCGCGCCGTTCGCCTCCACGGCCGGGCGAAGCCGTTCCGCGATCCGACCCACCGCGCTCGGCAGGTCGGCTTCCACCGGACGGGCCGTGAGGGAGCCGCGCTCGAGCTGCGAGTAGCCGAGCACGTTCGTGACCACCCGCGCGAGACGATCGGCCTCGTTCGCGATCTGGCGCGCGTAGTCCTGCCGCTGATCCGGGCTCCCGAGATCGTCGGCGAGCATCTCACCGTACAGGCGCAATCCCGTGAGCGGTGTGCGGAGCTCGTGGGCCGCCGAGGCCGCGAAGCGAGAGCGCTGGCGCGCGGTGCGTTCGGATTGGCGGACCATGCCCACCACGAAGAGGCCCGCGAGGGCGGCGGAGCCGGAGCCCGCGAAGAACGTGGAGAGGAACCCGCGCCGGACCTCGCGCGCCCGTACGCGCGCCGCGTCGAGGGCCGGGCTCACGTCGACCGCGACTTCCCACGCCGCGTCGGTCAGGCCGACCGGCTCCGCGATCGCTCCCGGAAGCTCGCCGACGGGGAGAAAGCGGGCGTCGCGCTCCGCGGAGAGGGAGAGCTCGACCTGCTCGCGCGAGACGACGAATCCCTGGACGCGCGAGCCGTCGGGCGCGCGGACCGTGCGCAGTGCCACGAGTCGCGGCTCCCCGCCGACGTCGATCGTGTGCCAACGGAACGGCTCCACCCACGCCGTGGTGTCCCCGAGCGGGACGATCGCGGCGGCGACCGCGATCGACCGATCGGCCTCCGACTCCTTCGCGCGGGCGAGGATCTCCGCCTTCGCGGCCTCGATCGCGGTGCGTGCCTCCTCCTGCGCCACGAGTACGGGGCCGGCGGCATCGGTGTCTTCCGGCGGGACGGAAGGCATCGTGAGGGTACCGCGCCGGTCGATCTCGAAGTGCGCCCACAGCAGTGGCTCCACGGGCCCGCGCGCGAGCGGGGATTCGATCCAGGTGGAGCACTCGCAACCGAGCTGGGGGTCCTGGTAGCGGAATGCGTACTCGAAGAACGGTCGCTGCGATTCCGCCAGTCGCACGCCCTCGAGGCGACCGTGCAGTCGCTCCGCGAGACGGGACGCGAGCTGCCGCGCGCCGGCCTCCGTGCTGTCCACGAGGGACGACGCCTCCCGGTCGACGGCCGCCCGCCCCGCGATCCACCATGCGGTGCACGGCACCGCGAGCGCGGTCGTGACCAGCAGCGCCGCCGTCGTCGTTCGGGAGAGCTTCATCGGGCTACTCGACGGACTCGGCTCCGTCGCCCCAGGCGTATCCCACGCCCTTCACCGTGACGATGATCCGGGGATCGGCGGCGTTCGTCTCGATCTTCGCGCGCAGGTTCGAGATCGTCATGTCCACCGTGCGAGTCTGCAGGTCGCGAGGCACTCCCCACACTTCCTCCAGCAGCTCGGCGCGGGACACGGCGCGCGTCCGGTGATTGTAGAGCCATCGAAGGATCCCGACCTCTCTCTGCGTGAGGCGAATCGTGTCCTCGCCGCGCCGCGCGACGCACCGACCGAGGTCGAAGTGCAGGCCGTCGACCGCGAGCTCTTCCGGCTCGCGCGCCGACACGCGCGCACGCCGGCGCAGCGCGTTCACCCGGGCGAGCAGTTCCTTCGCCCCGAACGGCTTCGTGACGTAGTCGTCGGCACCCGCCGTCAGTCCGCGGACCTTGTCTTCCTCGGAACCCCGCGCCGTGAGCATCAGGATCGGCAGCGCCGGTCGAACCTCACGCAACCTCCGGCACACGTCGATCCCGTCGAGTCTCGGCAGCATGAGATCGAGCAGGATCAGATCGTACGGCGTGCGCACGCCCAGCTCCACGGCGCGGACTCCGTCGCCGACCGCCTCGACCCGGTGCCCCGCACCGCCGAGGAGATCCACGAGCGCGCGCTGGAGCGTGGGCTCGTCCTCCACGACCAGGATGTTCAGGGGATCCGCGACCATTTCACTCCCAAGTGTCGTCTTCGTCCGCGCGCCGGCGGGAAAAAGGCCCGTAAAAGGCGGCCGGTCCGGAGCGCGCACGGGAGGCCCTCGCGGAGCCGCGCCCGGGGGGGAGCGCGTATCAGTCTCTCTACCTTCCCGGCGTCCGGCGGGTTCCCGCAAGGGGCCGCTCGGCCCGTCGAACCCCTACCGAGCGCCGCTCGGTGCGTTTTACGCACCGGTGACAACTTCGAAGCGCCGGGCGTCTTCCCGTCCGTCCCCCACGCTCGTTTTCACAGACCCGCCCGTTCGGGCCGACGTACGTCGGCGCGGGACCGGAGGGGGACGATTTCTTGACGTATTTTCGTCACGGGTTCGATCTCCGTGACGTACTCCGATCGGATCAGCGTTCCGGTGACCGGCGCCCGACGACGGGGCAACGGGTTGGCGGAAGCCGGACGCTGGTCCCGATCGAGCGACGGGCCGGGAGTGCCTTCGGGCGTCACACCTCTCCGGCCCGTCCGCTCGCTCGGCCCACGCCGCGAACCGAACCTCCGGCGGTAGATTGGCGAGACCGACCCGCCCGAACCGCGCTCCCCCCGGGTCGGTCCCTCCCCTCGCTCGACTCTTGCGTCCCGCTCCGCGGACCGGCATCCTCCTTGCCCGCGAAAGGGGTGAAGCCGTGGATGATTCCCGGGTGGAGCAGCTCTGGGACGAGATCTGGAATCTGCTGGAAGACGGCCGGACCGAGGCCGCCGTGCAGCGGGCTTTGGAAGTCCTGAATGAAGACGACGACGTGCCGGAGCTCCGCTATCTGCTGGGCGTGGGCCTCCTCGATCTCGGCGAGCCCGAGGCCGCGATCACGGAGTTCGAGGCTGCGGTCGCGGCCGTGCCGGACTGGTCGGACGCGCAGTCCGCGCTCGCGTGGGCGAACTTCCGCGCGTGCCGGTTCGACGCGATCGCCGAGCCGCTCGGCGCCGCGTTCGACGCGGACCCCGACAACGCGGACGCGCACCAGCTGCGCGCGCTGATCGCCGAGCGCGAGAACGACGAGCCGCTCGCGATCGTGGAGTTCGCGGAGGCGCGACGTCTCGATCCCGATCGCTACCCCGAGCCGTACTCCATGGCCGAGGACGAGTTCCTCGCCTGCGCGCAGGCGGTCGTCGCGGAGCTCGACGAGCCGATCCGCGAGGTGCTCGAGGAGACGTCGTTCTTCGTGCAGGCCATCCCGTCGCTGGAGCTGCTGCGCGGCACGGAGCCCCCGCTCGACCCGCAGATCCTCGGCCTGTTCGTGGGGCAGAGCCTGCTCGAGCAGAGCGTGACGGAATCCGGCGCGCTGCCGAATACGATGTATCTCTTCCAGCGCAACCTGGAGCGCGTGGCGACGTCGCGCGAAGAGCTCGAGGAGGAGATCCGCATCACGGTGCTGCACGAGATCGGGCACCATCTCGGCTGGGACGAGGAGGAGCTCGAGGAGCGCGGGTTGGCTTAGGCGCTGTGTCGGTCCCGAGTCGGAGCCGGGGGAGTCCTGTTCGCGAACGGTTCGCTCGGTCGTCCTTGGCCTCGCCGTGTCGTTCTCGATTCGGAGCCCGGGGGAGTCCTGTTCGCGACCGGTTCGCTCGGCCGTCCATGGCCTCGCTCACCTCGACGCGGCGACGGCTCCACCGTCCGTGGTTCCGCATCGTCGCCGCGACGTCGCGAACAGGACTCCCCGGGCTCCGAATCGAGAACGACCTGCTTCGGTGAGCCTGGGAGGTTACTCATGCCTCTTGGGCGCACTCGCGTGGGCTTCGATCCGCTTCCTCCAGGCGGTGGCGTTTCCCACCGCGGGTCCTGCCACTGACGGCGGCGAGCTCTCGCCCGCGCTATCGACCTTGCCGAGCATGGGCCGCGGAACAGTGTCAGAGTCTCGCGTGCCGGCTGTGGCCGCGTGCCGCACTCGGCGCCGCGGTTCGCAGATGGCGCGGAGCCGACGTATCCGCGTCCACGGCGTCGAACGGATCTCCCGGGCATCGCAAGCGTGTCGGTCTCGGTTCGGGCCTCGGGGAGTCCTGTTCGCGACGCCGCGGCGACTTGGCGGAACCATGGACGGTGGAGCCGTCGCCGCGACGAGGTGAGCGAGGCCATGGACGGCCGAGCGAACCGTTCGCGAACAGGACTCCCCGAGGCCCGGACCGAGGCCGACTAAGCGCACCCCAGCGACGACCGAGCGAACCGTTCGCGAACAGGACTCCCCGAGGTCCGGACCGAGGCCGACGGAGCGCACCCGAAGAGCGCACCCGAAGAGCGCACCCGAAGAGCGCACAAGAAAGCCGCCCCGGAGCAGAAGCCCCGGGGCGGCCAGTTCCCAGCGATCGCTTTCGACGTTACTCGAGAACGATCATCTTCCGCTGCGCGGTGCCCTCCTCCGTGACCAGGCGATAGAAGTACACGCCCGGCGTGAGGCTGTGGCCCTGCACGTCCACGCGGTGCGTGCCGGCGGAGCGCGTCTCGTCCACGAGCGTGAGGACGCGGCGGCCCGTGACGTCGTACACGGCGAGGTTCACGTGCGACGCGTTCGGCAGTGCGAACTCGATCGTGGTGGAGCCGCCGAACGGGTTCGGGCGGTTCTGCGCGAGCGACAGCTCACCGGTCTCGGCGGAGAAGCCGGAACGCGCGATCTCCATGCTGACCGGCGTCAGGCGATCGACCGGTATCGTGGACGAGGTGGAGCCGCGCCACGTGATCTGGTCGATGTAGACGTCGTCCGAGTTGTTGCTGGCGTCGCACATGAAGCGGATCTTCGCGTTCGTCGGGAAGTTGTACGACGAGCGCGGGATCGTGACGGTGGCGACGTACCAGGTGTTGTTGCTGAAGCTCGTGCCCGCGGCGTACGAGGCGACCGTCTGCCAGGCGGAGCCGTTGTAGTACTGGACCCAGAAGTCCTCGCCGTTCTCCATCGAGATGGCGACGAAGTAGAACTCGACTTCCATGGTCTGGTACGAGGACACGTTGCGGCCCGTGGTGGTGTAGAAGGACGAGGCCGTGCCGCTGTTGTCCTGGATGTCCGCCGCAGCGTTGCCCTGCCACGCGTACGTGCCGCCGGTGTAGCGCGACATGTCGGCGCCGCCGTCGGTGTACGTGCCCATGCCGCTCTCGAAGTCGTCGTACGTGATCGTGGTGAAGCCGCCGCCGCCGGAGCCGGTGACGGTGATGTAGCCCGACTTCGTCTCGGCGTCACTGCCGCACGCGTTCGTGATCGTGAGACTCACGGTGTAGGTGCCGGCGGTGCTGTACGTGTGGCTCGGATTCTGCGACGACGAGGTGCCGCCGTCCCCGAAGGTCCAGCTCCAGCTCGAGGGGCCGCCCGTGGAGGTGTCCGTGAACGAGACCGCGAGCGGCGCCACGCCGGACGTGGTGCTGGCCGAGAAGTTCGCGACCGGGGTCGGCGAGCAACCGCCGCCGCCCAGCATGCTCGGGCGGTAGGTCGCCATCTGCTGGTCCATGCGCACGGACTGGCCGGACGTGAAGTTGTCCATGCAGGAGTCGTCCGTGTAGTCCATGAAGTTCGTGATCGGGTCGTTGCCGGGGCTGGAGCAGGTGTTGCGTCCGGTGGGGCAGCCGTACGCGGGGCTCGCTTCGGCCGGCGTGTCGGAGACGTAGTCGCCGCTGCCGGTGCAGCCGCCCTGGAAGGTGTGGTACAGGCCGAGGAAGTGACCGACCTCGTGCGTCGCGGTGTCGCCGAGGTTGTACGGCACGGCCGAGCCGCCCGGGAACGACGAGTACAGGCAGACCACGCCGTGCATGTAGCTGCTCTCCGCGTACATCCACGGGAACGTGGCGTAGCCGAGCAGGCCGCCGCCGATGTTGCACGAGTACAGGTTCAGCGTGGTCGACGGGCTGATCGCGAGAGCCGACTTCATCGCGGTCTCGTTGGAGGATCCCATCGTGTGCTGCGACCATGCGGTGTTGTTCGTGCGATCGACGCTCGAGAGGGAGAAGCGGAAGTTGGTGTTCGCGTACGCAGCGTTCAGCACCGCGATCTGGTTGTTGATCTGGGTGTCGGTGATGTCCCACGCGCCGGAGCTGCTCCGGACGACGTGGACGGCCACGGGAATCGTGGTGATCGCGCGACCCGAGAAATCCTCGGGGTGTTCGGCCAGCCAGCGATTCACTTCCCCGAAGACGCGCTCGAGCTCGGCGTCGGTCGGGACGTGGGTGGCACAGCGGACGCCGGGGGAGTCGAGACCGTTCTCGTCCAGGAAGTACGTGTCGGGCGCCGAGGGAACGGCGAGCGAGGACGAGGCGACGAGCGAGAGAAGAGCGAAACCAAACAGACCAGTCCACGTAGCGTGGCGGCGCTTCATGGCTTCTCCTTGAGCACTTCGGCTCAAACGAATTGTCCGCGGCACGTTTGCGTGCCGCAGGGCGTCCGTTCGGGATGAGTCGGCAAGGAGCCGACCCCGAGGGGCGCCCGGGGTATCGAAGGCGCCCGGCCTGCCGGATCCTCCGAGCCGGCAAAGAGCGGCCGAACTTGCGGAACATAGCACCGGTCGTGGGTAAGAATGTCGAGAAAAGTTGTCGATCGGAATCCGCGCGCCGGAGGCCTCGGCGGCCGCCGGTCGGGCGGGTGGCGGCCGAGGCTGCCGATCGGAGCGGGACAGGGTAAGTTCCCCTCAGGCGACCCGCCCGGGTGGTCGTCCGCGGGAGGGCCCTGCCGAGGAGGAGTCATGTTCCAGGTCGTCAACGTCGCCGAGAAGCTGGGTCGATTCCAGGACCGGTGGAGCCCGAAGATCGTCGGAGAGCTGAACGGTCAGTACGTGAAGCTCGCGAAGCTCATGGGCGAGTTCCACTGGCACTCGCATGCGGTGGAGGACGAGCTGTTCTGGGTCGTGCGTGGCCGCCTCGAGATCGAGTTCCGCGACGGCTCGGTGGAGCTCGGCCCCGGGGAGTTCGTCATCGTGCCGCGCGGCGTGGAGCATCGACCCGTGGCGCGCGAGGAAGTCGAGATCATGCTCTTCGAGCCGGCGGGTACGGTGAACGTCGGCGACGGTTCGGACCGGGAGCCCGCGATCCTCGAGTGGATCTGACCGCCTGCCGTTCCGGGCGACCGCGCGGGGACGTCATATTTCTGCCACACCCGGATGCGAGGATGATCGGGTCGTCCTCCGGAGGTTCGTGATGAGATTCTCGTTCGCCCGCGTGCCGTGGATCGCGGCGCTCGGCCTCGCAGCCGCCCTCTCCGGCTGTCGCGACGCGCCCGTCGTGGAGTCCCGCTGGAACGACCGCCCCCGGGACGACGAGGGTCGCGTCACGAACTGGGCGGGAGCCACCATGCGGTGGGAGGATCGACGTCTCACGCTCGGCGCGCTCAACGACGACACCGCCCTGCAGATCTACCTCTACCCCGAGTCCGAAGCGACCGCGGCGGCGCTCCTCTCGCGCGGCTTCTCGCTGTTCGTGGGCGACGGGGAGTCCGTCCGGCAGATCCGTTTCCTGCCCGATCCGGCCGCCGGGTCGTCGGATCGCCGGCTGATCGAGAAACGGCGGGACGGGGCGCCACCCCGCCGACGCACCGATCTCGCGCTCCGACTCACGAACGTCGAGCTCGTGAACGCGCGCGACGAGGTCGTGGACGCGGGAGTCGGCAGTATTCCCGGCATTCGACTGCTCACGAATCGAGGCGACTACGGCGGATCCGTTCAGGTCCGGCTGGATCTCGTGCCGGGGGCCGAAGGGGCCTTCGGCCTCGGAGTCGCGCCGGGCGACGAGATCGAGATCGCGCTCGTGACGCCCGATGCGGAACGTCATCGGCCGGACCCTTCGCGCCGGCGGACCTACGACGAGACCGACGAGCCCACCGATCCCGGCGCGCGCCCCGATTCGCGCGAGGAATTCGACCGACGCCGCCCCGAGCCGCTGCAGCTCACCGCCCGGGTGCGTCTCGCGGCTCCCGAATCCACCTCGACGTCGCCCCCGCCCGCGGACGGCGCGGGGACCTGAGCGGAGAAACCGTCCATGAAACCGCTCGTGCTCATCGTGGAGGACGACAGGAAGATCGCGGACCTCGTCGCCAAGCACCTCGAGGCCGCGGGGATGGACTGCCGGCTCCAGCACGAAGGCACGGGAGTCGCTGCGCTCGTGGAGGAGCTCGCGCCGGCGCTGATCGTGCTCGACCTGATGCTGCCGGGGCTCGACGGTCTCGAGATCACGCGTCGGGTCCGCGCACGCGCCGACGTTCCCATCCTGCTGCTCACGGCGCGCGACGGTGAGGGCGACAAGGTCCTCGGCTTCGAGCTCGGCGCCGACGACTACGTGACGAAGCCGTTCAGCCCGCGCGAGCTCGTGGCTCGCGTGCGCGCTCTTCTGCGCCGGACGAAGGCGACGGACGAGAAGATCCTCGAACGCGGAACGCTCACGATCGACCCCGCCCGAAGGGAAGTGCGCCGGGCGGGCGAACCGATCGACCTGACGTCGCTGGAGTTCGATCTCCTGCACTTCCTCGCGTCGCGCCCGGGGCGGGTGTACAGCCGCGAGGCGCTGCTCGAGCACGTTTGGGGGCGGGACCGCGTGGTGGACGACCGCTCGATCGACAGCCTCGTGAGTCGCCTGCGCAAGAAGATCGAGCCCGATCCCGCGAAGCCACGCTGGATCACCACGGTGTGGGGCGCGGGCTACCGTTTCCTCGAGTCGGAATGATGCGGAGTCTCTTCTGGACGTTCGCGGGCACGTTCCTTCTCGTGCTGCTGACGTCGCTGCTCGCGCAGGCGCTCGTGATCGTGATGGTGGTGCAGCCGATCACCGACCGCCGCGCGGCACGCCTGGCGGAAGAGGCGGCGCGCGAGGTCGCGGCGGAGATCGCCACGCTCGGCCCCGAAGCCGACGAGGGCGACGTGCGTCGCACGTTGCGCGAGGGGCGGGATCTGCGAGGCGTCGCGTCGCTCGCGTACCGTGACCGCGACGGACGGATCTACACGCCGCACCGGCTTCCGGACTTTCTCGAGCATCGCTACCAGCAGCTGCTCGAGACCGGCGAGGATCCGGGGCCCACGATGTCCGAGGCGTCGCTCCCGCCGCCGCGCGATCCTCGCCGGGATCGCCCCGGACGTCCCGGTCGCGGCGGCGGACCCGAAGGTGGCCCCGGTCCGGTGCCGGGTCACGGTCGGGCGTTCGGGGAGGCCGCCGACCGCTACTCGATGAAGATGCTCGCCCGATGGCCGGTGGAGTCGGCGTCCGGCATCCTCGGCGACGTCTTCGCGATCGCGCCGCGCTCGGAGCTGCCGCTCTGGCCACCCCGCGTGCCGCGCCCGTTGCTCCTGTTCCTGCCCGTGGCCGTGGTGCTGTCCGGCATCGGCGCGTTCGTTCTGTTCCGTCTGCTCGTGCGTCGGATCCGATCGCTCGAATCGCTCGCCACCCGCGTCACCGAGGGAGACCTCACGGCCCGCGTCGTGGATCGCGGCGGCGACGAGATCGGTCGTCTCGCGTCCCGCCTCAATCGCATGACGGAGAGCCTCGCGGAGGCACGCGATCGACTCGAGGCGAACGACCGAGCGAGACGTCGGCTGTTCGCGGACATCACGCACGAGCTCGCCACTCCGATGACGTCGATCAAGGGCTACGCCGAGACACTCACCGACGCCGAGATCCACGTCGACGGGAACGAGCAACGCGAGTTCCTGCGCCGCATCCTCGACGAGACGAACCGGCTCGCCGCGCTCGTGAAGGACCTGTTCGAGCTCACGCGTCTCGAGGCCGGGGCGATCCCGCTCGAACGCGAAAGACTCGACCTCGCCGCGCTCATGGCGAACACCGTCGTCCGGTACGAACCGCGCTTCCGCGCGGCCGGACTCGAGCTCACGCTCACCGGGGACGCGGACGGGGGCTGGATCGACGCCGACGGCCGCCGGATCGAGCAGGTCGCGGACAATCTCCTCGGCAACGCGCTCCGCTACGTGCCGGCCGGCCACCGGATCACGGTCTCCATGCGACGAGCCGCACCCGGCGGTCTCCGCCACGTGTTCACCGTGGAGGACGACGGGGACGGAATCGCACCGGAGCATCTGGCGCACGTCTTCGATCGTTTCTACCGGGTCGATCCCGCGCGGACGTCCGAGGGGACCGGCCTCGGGCTCGCCATCGCGCGCGAGATCGTGGAGCGGCACGGGGGAGCGATCCGGGCCGAGAACCGCCCCGACGGCGGCGCCCGGTTCACGGTGGAGCTGCCGGCCGCCTGACCGGCGCGGTCGCCGGGGTCGATCCGAGGGGCGCCCGAGCCCCGGCAGGCACCCCGCCCTGCCGCCCTTTGCCGTCCCGCTGCCATAATTGTGCGACATGGACCCGGCATCTTGGGGGCGTCGAAGGAGGGAATGACCATGCAACGGAATCGAATCGAAACGGGACGGGGAAGAAGATCGCTCTGGCTGCTGCTGGGTGGAATTCTCGTGGGAACGTCGGTGGGCGCGGAGTCGCCGGATCGGCCCTCGCTGATCCCCACGATCGACGAGCTCTCGTCGCGGCTGAATCTCACCTCGGAGCAGCGCGCGACGGTGCAGCCCGCGCTGGAGACGATGAACGGAGTCGTGTCCGTCGGACGGCGAAGGTGGTGCCCGGCTGCAGCAGGGGCGGCATCACGACGTGCCGTCGTTCATGGCGCCGCGGCGTACGTTCCTCGAGGCCGTGGTGCCGGTGCTCGAGCCCGAGCAGGTCGAGGAGCTCGCGCAGATGATCAACGAGCGGCGCGACGCATACCGCGAGGAGCACTGCAAGCGCGACGGGTCGGGGCCGGGGCACAGATCGCCGGCGGCCGCGGCGATCGCCCGCGGGGGACCGGGGAAGAAGGGCGGCCAAGCGTGCCGAGCGCGCCGCGGAGCGCGAGGACCGGACGGCCGAGCGCGCCGAGGGTTCGCGGCGCGGCGCGAGGAGCCACGTCGCGTTCCTGACGAAGGCGCCTTGTTGAACCCGAAGCAGGTCGCGACCATGACCGAGACGTTGGTCGCGGACCGACGCGGAGCGGAAGGCTGCGTCTCCGGAGTGGAGGCTCGGAAGAACGACTTCGATCGCGTCGATGCATGAGAGGATGGAGCAGATGCGGAGCGAGACGCTGACCGAGCTGCAGAAGGGCCTCGACTCGGATCAGGCGCGCGCTCGCGGCGCTCGAGACGATGGTTCCGCGCGGCGGACCGGTATACCGCGGCCGCGACGCTAGACTTCCGGCGGAGGAGCGGTGCGAGACGCCGCGGTACTGATCGCCACCTGGCGCGACGAAGAGGACGAGCTGCGGCTCGTCCTCATTCGTCGTTCCGCGCACGGCCCGCACGGCGGGCAGATCGCGTTTCCCGGCGGGAAGCAGGAGCTCGGGGAAGTGCTCCGCGTCACCGCACTGCGCGAGGCGGAAGAGGAGATCGACTCGCTCCGGACCGCGTGGAGGTCGTCGCCGCGCCATGCCGATCCTCCAGACGATGACGACCGGCTGGCGAGTCGCACCGTTCCTCGCCCGGACCCGCCGGCCGGCCGGGTGGGTGCCGGATCCCTCCGAGGTGGTCGAGATCCTGGAACCGCGCATTCGCGACCTCGCCGATCCGGCCCGACGTGGAGTCGCGGTCGAGGACATGCGGCCGTATGCGTCGCCGCAGGAAACACCGCACGTCCGCCTCGGCCCCTACCGGATCTGGGGCATGACCTACCGGATCCTCGAGCCGCTGCTGCCCCGGATTCTCGCCGGCGAGTGGCCTCTGTAACTTCCGCGCCGCGGCGTTGATCCCGGTTTTACGAGTCGGCGGCATCCCACGCCACCGGTCGTCCCGACCGTCCTCCGGTCGTCCCGGATCGCCGACCTCGTGCCCCAAACGCCGGCTCCCCCCGTGGCGGGGCGCCGGGGCGATTGGAAAACTGGAGACGCGTGCTCGACACCTCCCGCGCTCCAGGAGAGAACTCATGATCGATCGTCGCTTCCCGCTCGCGGCCCTGGTGGCTGCGCTCACGCTCCCGGGGGCCGCCGGCGCCCAGAACTTCGTCCAGATCACCGATCCCGCGAACCCGATCGTGTCCGCGACCGCGAACGGCACCTACACCGGCGCCGCCTGGGTCGACGTGGACGACGACGGACTGCTCGACCTCTTCATCTGCCGGAAGAACCAGATCTACCGCAATCTCGGTGGCGGCGCGTTCGAGGGCCAGGCCGCCGCGATCACGCAGCAGGCGAATCCGATCGGCACGACGTGGTCGGACTACGACAACGACGGCGACATCGACTGCTACCTGTCCGGAGGCCAGAGCCTGCTTTCCGCGCCCGGTCTGCATCGCAACGACGGCAATTTCACGTTCACGAAGATCGTGGCGCCGGACGGCGGCGACGTCGGCGACGTGACGAACAACACGGGCTGGGGCTGCGCGTTCGGCGACGTGAACAACGACGGCTACACCGACATCCTCGTGGCGGCGGCCAACAACTTCCTCGGCGTCACGCACCCGAACGTGCTGCTGCTCAACAACGGCGACGGGACGTTCACGCGCGACACGTCCACGCCGGTCACCGAGCTGCTCGACGCCCACACGATCCCGACGTTCTCGGACTACGACCAGGACGGCGACCAGGACATCTTCATCGGCAGCGGCGAGATCAGCCGGCTCGATCCCGACAACCTCTTCCGCAACCTGTTCCAGGAGAACGGATCGTTCGGGTTCGAGCGCATCACCACGGCGCCGATCGCGACCGATTCCCTCGACGGCCAGGTCTGGAACTGGATCGACTTCGACAACGATCGCGATCTGGACGCGTTCCAGACGAACTACAACTTCAACCTCTCGAACCACCTGTACCGGAACGACGCCGGCACGTACGTGTCGATGACGTCGTCGGACGTCGGCGGGATCGTGGCCACCCAGGGCGCGGCTCTCGGAAACCTCTGGATGGACTTCGACAACGACGGCGACCTCGATTGCCTCGTGACGAACGACGGCGGCAACGCGAACGAGCTGTGGATCAACGACGGCGACGGGACGTTCACGCGCGACCTCGCGAGTCCGGTGGTGCAGGGCTTCGGACCCCACTACGGATCGCCGGCCGGCGACTACGACAACGACGGCGACGTGGACCTCTACATCCACGGCAACGACAGCACGAAGGGGCTGTACCGGAACGACCTCGCGAACGGGTACGGCTTCCTGAACCTCAAGCTCGTGGGCGCGGGAGCGCCGCAGTCGAACGTGTCCGCGATCGGCGCGCGCGTGGAGGCGCTCGCCACGATCGACGGCACGCCGACCTGGCAGATGCGCGAGGTCCAGGCGCAGAACAGCTTCAACGCGATGAACATGCTGAACGTGCACTTCGGGCTGGGCAACGCGACCGTCGTCGACACGGTCGTCGTGACGTGGCCGGCCGGCGGCACCACCGTCCTGACGGATCTCGCGCCGAGCCAGTTCCTGCAGGTGAACGAGGCGAGCGGAACGTCGGCGCCGGCGGTGGGCAGCGCGGCGTCGCGGCTCGCCCTCCGGGTCACCCCGAATCCGTTCGCGTCGGAGTCAGCCGTGTCGTTCGCGTTGCCCGCCCCGGGCGACGTGAAGCTCTCCGTGTTCGACGTCGCGGGTCGCTCCGTGGCGACGCTCGCCCAGGGTCGGCGCGAGGCCGGCGCGCATCGGGTCACCTGGGACGGTCGCAACGCGTCGGGCGGCTCCGTCCCCTCCGGTGTGTATTTCTACCGCCTCGACTTCGGGCCGGAATCCGCGGTCGCCAAGGTGGTCCGGATCGACTGACGGGGACGAGGCGAGAGGGTCCGCCTCCCCGCGGGTCCCGGCCGACGTGCCGGGACCCGCATTTTCTTGCGACCCGCCTGACGGTTTCGAGACGAATTCCGCGCAAGGGCAGGGGACGGCGGATTCCCCGCGTCCTGACTCCGGCAGGAGACGCTCATGCCTCGCATCCCCACGCCCTTCCGTACCCCTCGCCCCCGTGGTTCGCGCGGGATCCGTTCGCTCGCCGTGCTTCCGCGGATCGGCGTCGCGCTGGTCGGCATCGTCCTGTCCGGCGTGGCGGGCTGCGGCGGCGGAGATGGCGGTCCCACCGGACCCGGCGGGCCGAGCGGCGGCCCGATCTCGGCGAAGGTGAACGGTCAGCCGTGGGCCGCCTCTTCGAGCACGAGCCAGGCCGTGACCATCACGAGCCTGCCCGGCGGGTTCATCGTCTCGGGGACCGAGCTCGCGCCCGGCGGAACGGGAGTCACGTACTCGATCACGCTGACCCTGTACAACGTCTCCGGCCCCGGCGACTACCAGCTGGGTGTGAGCTCCACGATGTTCGGCGGGATCGCGATCGCCGCCTCCCCCGGCCAGGGCTGGGCCACGCCCCTCTCCGGGGACGCGGGGCGCGTGACGATCACGGCGCTCGCGGCCGATCGTATCGCGGGGACGTTCGAGTTCACGGCCACGTCGACGCCGGCCGGCGCCGGCGATCTCGTCGTGACCGAGGGGGCGTTCGACCTGCCCCTCCCGGGCGATCCCCTGCTCCCGGTGGCGACCGGCGCGGGCAGTCGCCTCGCCGCCACGATCGGGGGCCAGGAGTGGTACGCGGCCACCGAGGTGACGTCCACCGCGGGCAGCCACTTCATCCTCTCCGCGAACAACGTGAGCCGTTCGTTCGCGCTGTCGGTCTCGCTCACCGGACCCGGCACGTTCGCGCTCGGCCCGACGAACTCGCTCACGATCTCGCAGGGCGTGGAAGGCGGGGTCTGCTGCTGGGGCAGCACGGCCGGCGCGACCGGCACGCTCACGATCACGACCTACGGACCGGAACGCGTCGTCGGATCGATCGAGGCGACGCTCGTGCCGAGCCCGGGCACGGACGCCACCGGCGACCTCGTGGTGACCGGATGCACGTTCGACCTCGGTCTCCAGTGACGGATCGGTCGGGCCGGCAGCCAGGTGCTCCGGACCGACCGGTCCGGCGGACGCGTGTGTTACGATCTCCGTTGCGTTTCGGGCGGAACCCGCCCGTGCGTGCCGGGGAGGGTGCGCGCGCGTGGACCGGGAAGATCTCGACGAGCTGTTCAGCGCGTCCTACGAGGAGCTGCGACGTCTCGCGCGGTCCGTCCGCTCGGACGATCCGCGCGCGACGCTCGAGCCCACCGCACTCGTGCACGAAGCGTGGATGCGCCTCGCGCGATCCCCGCGCTTCGAGTCCACGTCGCCTCTTCATTTCAAGAGGATCGCGGCGCGCGCGATGAGGCGCGTCCTCGTGGATTCGGCCCGCCGCCGTCACGCGGAGAAGCGCGGCGGCCAGGCGACGTGGGTGACGTTCGACGAGGCGATGCACGTCGGCGCGACGACGGCCGCCGACGTGCTCGCACTCGACGCGAGCCTCGCGCGTCTCGCGCTGGCCAGCCCGCGCCAAGCCGCGATGCTGGAGGCACGCTTCTTTGCCGGCCTCGAGGTCGCGGAGACCGCGGAGCTGCTCGGAGTTTCGGAGTCGACCGTCCTGCGGGACTGGCGGGCCGCCCGGGCGTGGCTCGCGCTCGACATGCGCCGCGCCGGAGAGGCGTAGCGTGGATACGAAGCGCTGGGAGCGAATCCAGGACCTCTTTCATCGCGCGCTGGACATGCCGGCCGGGACGGCGGCGGAGTTCGTTCGCGCCGAGGCGCCGGAAGACGTCGCGCTCGCCGAGGAAGTGATCGGCATGCTGGCGGAGGATCGCGCCGGCGGCGGCTTCCTCGATCGCGCGCTGCCGGACGTCGCACGCGAGGTGCTGGAGTCGGACGTCGCCGATGCCGTGCCCCAGCGACGCTTCGGCCCGTACCGTCCGCTTCGCCGCCTCGGGGAGGGCGGAATGGGGGTCGTGTTCCTCGCGGAGCGGGACGACCTCGGCAACCGGGTCGCGTTGAAGATCCTCCGGGACGGCTGGGTCGCGTCCGCCCGCCGCGAGCGATTCGAGTTCGAGGCTCGCGCGCTCGCGCGATTCGATCACCCCGCGATCGCCCGACTTCTCGATGCCGGCACGACCGAGGACGGCACGCCGTGGATCGCGATGGAGTACGTGGACGGCCGCCCCCTCACCGAGCACTGTCGCGAGCGGCAGGCGTCCTGGGAGGAGCGACTCGACCTCTTCCGCGAGACGTGCGAGGCGGTCCGGCATGCGCATCGCCACGCGATCATCCACCGCGATCTGAAGCCGTCGAACGTGTTCGTGCGCGGCGACGGGCGCATCAAGCTGCTCGACTTCGGAATCGCGAAGTCGCTGGACGCGATCGCCACCGTGGACGATCGCACGCACACCCGGTGGGCGGTGGCGACGCCGGCGTACGCGGCGCCCGAACAGCTGCGGGGCGACGCGATCGGCGTGTACACCGACGTGTATTCCCTCGGCGTCATCCTCTACGAGCTGCTCACCGGGCGCCGGCCGTTCGAGGTCGAGCCGCGCGCTGCGGCCGCGGGGATCCATCCGGCGGTGGCGGGGAGTCCCGTCCCCCCGTCCCAGGCGGATCCGACGTTCGCCCGGCGGGTGCCGCGGAGCGTTCGCGCGGACCTCGACGTGCTGTGCCTCCACGCGCTGCAGCCGGAGGAGGACCGTCGCTACTCGACCGTCGACGCGCTGCTCGAGGACCTGGAGCGACTTCGGGGCGGGCGGCCGCTCGTGGCGCGCCGCGATTCGCTCGCCTACCGGACCGCCCGCTTCGCGCGTCGGAATCGACGTGCCCTCGTGGCCGGTGCGGCGATCGCCGGACTGCTGGCGGTGGTCGGGGCGGTCTCCGTCACGCGGACGACGGCCGCCCGGCGCGAGGCCGAACGCGAGGCGGCGCGCGCTGCGCGGATCCAGGACTTCATGCTCTCCCTTTTCGACGGGGGCGCGGAGGACGCGGCACCGCCCGAGAGCCTGCGCGTGGTGACGTTGCTCGAGCGTGGCGCGGCGGCGGCCAGTGCGCTGCAGGAGGAGCCGATCGCTCAGGCCGATCTCTACCAGACCCTCGGCGACGTGCAGGCGCAGCTCGGCAACTACGAGCCCGCCGACTCGCTGCTCTCGGCCGCGCTGCGCGTCCGTCGGGCGCACCGCGAGCCCCACCACGCGGACGTCCTGCGGAGTCTCGTCTCGCTCGCATCGCTCCGGATCCAGCAGGCGCGTCTCGACCAGGCGGAGCAGTACCTGCAGGAGGCCGGCATGATCGCCTCGGACCGAGCGATCCGGGCGGCGGATCGCGGATCGGTCGCGCTCGAGCGGGGTCGCCTGCTGGAAGCGCGGGGCGAGTACGGGGAGTCGGTGCGAGAGATCGAGCGCGCGGTGGCCTCCGCCGAGGAGGCGGACGACGACGTCGCCGCGACCGCGGCCCTCCACGAGCTCGCGAACGTCCGGTTCTATCTCGGCGACTACGCCGCCAGCGACTCGCTGAACCGCATCGTGCTCGAGCGAACGCGGCGTCGTCTGGGCGCCGGACATCCGTCCGTCGCCGACAATCTCGTGAACCTCGGCGCGGTCCGCAGCCAGCTCGGAGAGTACGAGGAGGCGGAGCGGTTCTTCCGCGAGGGTCTGGAGATCACGCGCGCCTGGTACGGCGACGATCACCCGAAGACCGCTTCGAACCGGACGATGCTCGGCCGCGCGCTCGTGGCCGAAGGGAAGGTCGACGAGGCGCGGAGCGAGCTCGAGCAGGCGCTCGCCGTGGCGCGGCGGGTGTCCGGGGAAGAGCATCCGAGCGTCGCCTCCATCCTGAACGAGCTCGGCATGCTCGCGCTCGCGGCCGACGATCTCGACGGGGCCGAGAAGTGCTTCCGCGACATGGCGGAGATCTACCGCCGTGCGTACGGAGACGCGCACGACTTCGTGGCGGTGGCCGAGTCGAACGTCGCGAGCGTGCTCATGCGTCGCGGGGACTGGGCTGCCGCGGAGCGTCGATTGGCCGACGTGGTCGACCATTTCCGCCGCAGCGTCGGTGACGAGCATCTGAACACCGCGATCGCGCGAGTGAAGCACGGCCGGACGCTGCTCCGGCTCGGCCGCTTCGACGACGCGGCCCTCGAGTCGGCCGCGGGCCGCGACGCCCTGCTCCGCCTGGAGGAGGGAGA
>JAWKKG010000003.1:0-973212 GCA_041393395.1 bacterium
CAGCGAGACCCACTCCGCGAGCAGGGCTCCCCCGAGGGCTTCGAATCGAGAACGACACAGCGATCCACTAAATGCGATTCTCCGCCCGCAGCCGCAGATAGGCCTCCACCGAATCCGCCGCGAGCCGATCCGCCGGCGAATCCACGACCCGCACGCCCGCCGCGACGAGGCGCTTGATGGCGGCGTCGCGGAGCAGGAGGGCGTCGGCCGCGACGGCGTTGCGGTAAGCGTCCGCGGGACGATCCGGTGGAGCCGCGACCCGCGAGAGCAGCGCGACGTCCGTGAGCGTGACCACGAGCACGAGGTGACGGCGCGTGGCGTGCGCGAGGGCGTCGATGAGCGCTTCGGAGACGTTCTCGTCGACGAGATCCGTGAACACCAGGATGAGCGAGCGCTTGTGCACGCGGCGGCCGAGGCGACCGAACGCCGCGGCCCAGTCGGGTTCCTGCAGCGACGGTTGCAGGCGGGACAGCATCTCGTGGAAGCGGACGGACTGGGCGCGCCCACGGCCGGGTTTCAGCTCGGCGCGAATCGTCCGGTCGAAGGCGATCGCGCCGAGGTTGTCCCCGCGGGCCATCGCGGCCCAGCCGATCGCGAGCACGGCGCCGAGCGCGTGGTCGAGCTTCGTGCGGTCACCTCGCTCCGTCGCCATGAGACGGCCCGTGTCGATCGCGAACAGGACGCTCTGGTGCTCCTCGACCTGGTACTCGCGGCTCGTGAGGCGGCGGCGACGCGCAGTCGCCTTCCAGTCGACCCAGCGCGAGTCGTCATCCGTGCGGTAGTCGCGCAGCGACTCGAACTCCGAGCCGACTCCGCGCAGACGACGCCGGTGCCCCCCGAGCAGTCGCGTGCGACGTCGATCCAGGGACAGGCGCCGGAGCGGCTCGATCGACGGATCGACGCGAACCTCCACCGGGCCGACGGACGTCGATTCGTACCACCCGAGTCCGGCGGGACCGAGCGCACGGGTGCGTGTGGGGCCGATCTTCCAGGTCCCGCGTCGTCGCGCGACCGCCTCGGTCTGCCGGCGGTCGATTCCGTCCGCGGCGACTCGCATCACCGTCTCTCGGGACTCGACGTCGAAGGTCTCGGGAAACGTCTCGGCCACGAGCAGCCTCGCCGTTCCGCGTCGGCCGCGCGCCGTCCACTCCACGTCCAGGGGATCACCCTGCGGGACGCGGGCCGGGATGCGTCGCTCGAGCTCGAACGAGTCGCGTGCGCGACCCGCGTCGAGGTACGCGGCGAGCGCGAGACCGAGCGTCCACGCGACGATCGCCCCGGCCGCGAAGGGTGGGGCGAGCGCCACGATCGCGAGCGCGCCGACGCCCGCGATCACGAGCGCGCGGCCCGTCGGAAGGCGCCGCGACGCGCGGCTCATCGCGGAACCTTCGCTCCGGCGAGCACTTCGTCGATGACGTCGTCCGGATTCGCGCCTGCCATCTCCGCTTCGGGCTGCAGCAACAGGCGGTGGCGCAGGATGGCGTGCGCGATGTCCTTCACGTCGTCCGGCGTCACGTGCGGACTGCCGCGCATCGCCGCGAGCGCCTTCGCCCCCGCGAGCCACGCGAGCGCGGCGCGCGGGCTGGCGCCGAGCGCCACGTCCGGCGAGGACCGGGTGCGATGCACGACGTCGAGCAGGTAGCCCACGGTCTCCGGGGCCACGACGATCGAGTCGAGCTCCGCGCGCGCCGCGAGCAGCTCCGCCGGCTCCGAGACGCGCGTGACCCCGAGGGCGTCGAGGTCGTGTCCGCGATCGGGTCGGCGGCCGACTTCCAGCAGTCGACGTTCCGACTCCGCGTCCGGATATCCGAACTTCACGAGCAGCAGGAATCGATCGAGCTGCGCTTCGGGGAGCGGGTAGGTGCCTTCGTACTCCACGGGATTCCGGGTCGCGACCACGAAGAACGTCCGCGGGAGCTCGAGTCGCTGCCCGTCGATGGTGACCTGACGCTCCTCCATCGCCTCGAGGAATGCGGCCTGCGTCTTCGGCGGTGCGCGGTTGATCTCGTCGCCGAGCACGACGTCCGCGAAGATCGGTCCTTTTCGCAGCAGGAACTCGCGACGTTCGTCGTTCCACACCGAAGTGCCGAGGACGTCGGAGGGCATGAGATCGGGCGTGAACTGCACGCGTCGGAACTCGCCGCCCATCGCCCGCACGAGTGCCTTCGTCGCGAGTGTCTTGCCGGTGCCGGGGACCCCCTCGAGCAACACGTGGCCCGATGCGAGCAGCCCCACGAGCAGATGCTCGATCGCATCGTCCTGACCCTGGATCGCCTTCTCCACCTCGCGGCGCAGCCGCTCTCCCAGATCGCGCAGACTCAAGTCTCTCCCCGCCTCCGTTCGGCCGACCGGCCGGTGTCGCGCGGCGCGAGCGCCGCGGTCAGGGTTCGCGTGAGGGCCAGCAGCTCCTCCTCGCCGGCGGCAGCCTTTCGGCGCTCGCCGATCGCGAGGGCGGTCTGGATCTTCTTCGCCCTTCGCTCGCGCTCTTCGGCCGGAAGTCGCGGCGCGGGCCAGGTGCCGTCGAGGTAGCGCCGCGCCACGCGCGACGTCGCGCTCCAGGCGGGACCCGTCGCGTGTGAGCGTGCGTACAGGCCGCCCAGCGCTTCCACGAACTCGGTGGGATCACGACGCTTCGCCCGACGTTCCCGCTCGCGCACGAGACTCCGACCGTACCGCAGAACGGCGAGGAACGCGACGCAGGCCGTCGCGACCGCGAGCAGGCCCGGGCGACGGTGCAGCACGTAGGCCATCAGCGAACCGCCGGGGCGCAGGCCGTGCGACCAGTCGTCGAACGCGATCGTGCTGCCGCGAGGTACCCAGTCGTCCAGAAGGCTCGCGACGAGCCCGACGTTGTTCGCGCGATCCAGTCCACGATTCGTCAACATGTCGGCGTCCGCGAACAGGAGAATCGCGCCGTCCCCGTGCCAGATCTCCGCCACGAGTCCTTCCTGCTCTTCCCGGGCGAACAGGACCGAGTTCTGACTCGTGACGTCGCGCACGCGGTCACGGGTCAACGTCGCCACCTCGCGCACGGGATACGCGAACTGTCCCCGTTCGTCCGGCGTGGACTCGCGGTACCGCCAGCGCATCCCCTCGTGGGGAACGATCCGGTCCCCTCGGACCTGGGACGCCTCGGTGGGGTCGAGTACGAGCTCCACGGACTGCTCCAGGCGCTTCTCCAGCTCCTCGTCCGCGCCGGGTGAGACCACGAGGACGTGACCGCGCTCGACCCAGGCGAACAGCGAGTCGACCTGCTCCGCGGTGAGCGCCTGCGTCGGAGCGACGAGAACGAGTGCCGCGTGGTCGTCGTCGAGCTCGGTCAAGGGCCGGCGCCAGGACGCGGCGGGGTATCCGAACTCGCGGAGCCAGAGGGCGAGCGCGCGAAGGCCGGCCGGCTGCGCGTTCGTCGAAGTCGGCCGCGGATCGAAGCCTTCCGCGGTCCGCGCCTCACGCAGGGAGCGCAACGCACCCACCGCGAAGGCGACGATCACGAACGCGACCAGCGCGACGTTCGAACGCTTCACGCCGGTTCCTCCGGAAACAGAGAGCGCGCGGCGGACAGCGTGAGATCCGCGTCGGCGGCGACCGCGGGGATCGCGCCGTAACGCATCCGCTCGAACGGCGGGATGACCGCGGAGAGCACTTCGGACTCCTCCGGCCGACGCCGTAGCGTACGCAGGTGCTCGCGGTTCGTGCGCGAGTCGTCGTCCAGAAGAAGACCTCGTTCGATCAGTCGCCGTACGATGGCGCGGAACGCGAATCCGACCGCGTCGCCGTGCCGGCCCTCGGCGCGCGCCGCTCGCGCACGTGCGTAGAGTTCCCGCGCCGTCACGCGGGACTCGCGGGGCGTCTCCGCCTCGTCCCCGGCGCCGGCGACCGCCATCCGACGTCCGCGGCCGCCGTGATCCACGAGCAACCAGACCACGAGCGCGATACCGGCCACGACCGTGAGGGTCATGAGGACGACGTCGAACCAGGACGGCATGCCGGCCCACGCTTCGCGCACGCGATCGAGCCAGGACATCCAGGCGGGGGGCGCGTCGGTCGCTGCGCGGAACTCGGGCCGCGCCATCACGTCGTGCAGGAGGCGGGACGGCAGCTCGGGATCGACGGCCTCCGGCGGCGCGACGTCGCTCACGTCGACGCCGTCGATGCCGGCGGGGACGGCGGATCCGGCGGACCCCCGACGCGTTCGAGGCGCGAGCGAAGATCGAACGCCTCGCGGCGCACCCGGATGTCCCAGTAGAAGTGCGTCCAGAGCATGCTGGTGAGCGGGGCGGTCACGAGCTGCAGCGCGGCGCCCAGAACCTGGCTGAGTCCCATCAGGCTCCAGAACGCCGTGTGGTTCTGGATCTCGCCGTTCTCGTCGATGAAGAACACCCAGCCCATGCCGAGGATCGACGCAGGCGCGGTCACCACGGAGACGAGCAGCGTGAGAAAGATGCCGAGCGCGATGCCGCGGAGCAGGTTGCCGCGCATGAGATCCCAGCTGCGGCTCAACGCGTTGCCGGCGTCCAGATCCTCCACCAGGAGCACCTGGTAGGCCAGCATGAGTCGCAGCGAGAGAAAGACCACGAGACCGATCGCAATGGGGAGCGCGAGCACGATGCCGATCGGGCCGGCGGCGATACCGAGCGCCAGGAGCGGCGCGATCACGATCGCGAGCGCCAGGGCGACGACGATCATGATCGCCACCATCGGCCAGAATCGACGGACACCGAAACGCCAAGCCTCGGAGGCACTCATCGCGCGACCGAGCAGATCCTCGGCGACGAGACGGATCGAGCCGCCGTAGGCGATGAGATAGAGAATCGAGAACAGGACCCAGCTGAGGCCGGCGACGCCGAGGTAGCCCATCGACGCCCCGACGTCGATGTCCTCGGCCGACTTCATGCCTTCGATCTGCATCAGGCCGCCGATGAGCCCCACCACGAGCTGGGCGATCGCCATCGGCACGAACAGCACCACCATTGCCCGGAAGCGCTGCCGGTAGTGCCGGAGCGAACCGTCGACGATCTCGAAGAAGGCGCGCGGGCGCGTGATCTCGCCGGTCGACATGGGCGCAGGGTCGCCGGTTCCGGACGTCGGGTCAAGAGGATCGCTCCCGCGCCGGTCCGCGGCGCGAGCGCTGCCACACTACTGGCGCTTCCTCTCATCTCGACGGCACAGGGCGACCCAGCCGAGAAACGCCTGCACCGGATCGGGCAGATGGTCGGGGAGCTCCACGATCGCTCCGCCTTTCCAGCCGATCTCCGCCCGCGCGCTCCCGAGCGACACTCCGTCGGCCTCGATCTTCAGCGTGTGGCTGAACCAGCCGCGATGGTTCACTTCGTAGTTCCGATCCTCGAAGCGGAACTCGAGACGCGCGGGCACGACCCGGGTCCGACGCACTTCGAGCACGAGATCGTCTCCCTCGTGCAGCGTGTACTTGCCCTTGAACGTGCCGTGTCGACGCATCTGGAAACGGCGGGATCCCAGCGAGAGCTCTGCCTCCGCCTTGAAGCGGGCGCGGACCAGCTCGCCCGCAGTCGCGCCACCGATCAGCACGTCGTACTCGCGCGAGAAGAACGTTCGTCGTCGCAGGAGCAGCATCGCGATCCTCCGGCGTCGCCCGACCGAATGAACGCGGCGGCGACGCCCTGAGGATGAAGGCGTCGCCCGCCGGGTGTCCACCGGATCCTGCGGCGTCAGATCTCCTCGCGCTCCGCGTCCTCGTGCCGACCGTCGGCGGCGTGCCAGTGCGCGACCTCGGATTCTCCCTCGCACCAGCAGAGAACCACCATCTCCTCGCCGCGCAGCGACGGGAAGTGCACGATGCCGCGTTCCAGGTCGCGCAGGAGGTAGCCGGAGTCCTCCACGGTCTTCCAGAGCCGCTCGAAGTCCGTGACCCGGCGGTGATAGCGCGTCTTCGTCGAGAGGTACTCGCGGAGGTCGGGATTCTCGGACGCCACACTGCGATCACAGATCAGATCGAGGATCGCCAGTCGATCCTCCAGTCCCTGCAGATCCGCGACCGCACGACGCATGGCGGGGAGAGTGCGGCGCAGTTCCTTGATGGCACGGTTCGCTTCCTCGACCGTAAAGAGCCGAACGCGAGCGTCCTTGGCCATGTCACACCTCCGCGGTCGTCCTGGGGTACCAGGGGGTACCGGGGCACTGCACACCCTTGGATGTCGCGACCGGCCGGGAGGTTCCCACTTTGACGCGAGATTCGGCGGACGGCGAGGGCGGCGGCGGGGACCGGGGAATCTGCAATGCGACCCGGATGGAGGCCGGCGGAGCGGTGGGCGTGATGCGGGGCCGGCACGGTCACGATCGTCCGGCCGGCAACGTATCCCTCAGGAGTCCGGGATCAACCGCTTCCCGAAGCTCGCCACCTTGTCCTCCACGAAGCCGATGCGCTCGTAGAAGCGGATCGCCTCGAGATTGTCGTGGCGGATCTGCAGGTTGATCTTGGGGCAGTCCATCGCAAGAAGCCATCGCTCGGCGGCCTGCATGAGCGCGCGACCGAGCCCGGCACGACGCGACTCCGGATCGACCGCGAGGTAGTTGATCCAGCCGCGGTGTCCCTCGTACCCGGCCATCACCGATCCCACGATCCGACCTTCATGCGTGGCGACGAGGAATCCATCCGGCTGCACGTGCGACTTTCGTTCGATGTCGCGGCGCGGATCGTTCCACGGGCGGACGAGACCACAGCGCTCCCACAGGGAGACGATCGATGCGGTGTCGTCGGAGTGGAAGGCGCGAATCTCCATGATGAGTACTCCCGTTCGAGGCGGCGGGAGTCTGTCAGACGCCGGACATCTCCGCCAGCTTCATCACGGTACGCCAGTTCCGCGCGGTGGCGGGCACGCCGAGATGATGCTCGACCCGTGCGGCGAGCTTCGAGGTTCCGAAGCCGTCGGGCGCGTGCAGGTAGAACGCGCGGGTCGTGAGCTCGAACCGCTCGCGCCCCGCACGCAGCTTCTCCAGCGCGACGAGGTCGGCGGGTGCCGCTGCCTTCGCGAGGAAGAACGCGTGGAGTGTCTTGGGATCGGAGACCGCCTTCGGGAACGGATTCTCCCGCACGACGGCCGCGAGATCGTCCGCGCGCAGGATCAGGATCTCGGGGCGAAAGCCGCGACGCGCCCGAACCGCGTCCGCCAGGCGACCGGCGAGCGCGCGGGCCGGCGCCCGCGACGTTTCGAACACGACGTTTCCGCTTTGGATGTACGTGCGAACGTTCTCGAGCCCGAGCGACTCGCATTCCTCCACGAGTTCCTTCATGGGCAGCGAGCGCCCGCCGACGTTGATTCCGCGGAAGAGCGCGATCGAGGTCACCGGGCGCGTCCGCGCGCGTCCGCGTCCTCGAACGTCTTCACCAGCGATCGCGGCGCCTTCTTCTGCCAGGCGGCGATCAGCATCTCTTCCACCTCGCGAACTCGGGCCCGCTTCAGATTCACCTCCACCCCGACTTCCTTCTTGCCCCAGTGGAGCCGCTCGTAAGCGTCCGGTCGGGACGCGACGAGGATGCCGCGCAGAGGCTCGTCCACGAACACTCGCAGCGTGTCACCGGACGGCGGCACCGTCGCGAAGATCTTGCCGCGGATACGGAAAGACGAGAGGTCGAAGTGCGGCTCCTCCGTCGCCTCCGGCAACGCGAGCGCGATCTGTCGGGCCCGCGCGAGCGTCACGGCCGCTCCTCGAACGCAGAGGTGGCGAGACCGAGGGCGTGGTCCCGAACGTCGGCCGGCCACGCGGCGAGCTTCTCCTCGAAACGCGCGCGGTCGTTCGCGAACAGCGCCCGCGTCGCTTCCTCGAAGTCCGGAAGGTCGCCGGCCATCGCGAAGAGGAATCGGTAAGTCACCTCGCGCGCGACGCGCACTCGATCGCGGTCGCCGGACACGCGACGGGCGTCTTCCACGAGCTTCCGCAGCGCGACCGAGGCCCCGCCCGGTTGACTGGCGAGCCAGTCCCAGTGTCGCGGCAGGAGAGTGATCTCGCGCGACACCACACCGAGCTTCGGTCGGCCGGGGCCGCGGCGCGCAGCCGGCTCCTCGGGTCGCGGCGCCGGCTCCGGGCGGGCGAGGCGGGCCAGGACGTCGTTCACCGTGCCGCGGAAGTCGATCTCCACGAGCTGACTCGTGCGGTCGTCGAAGATGAGGACGGGGGCGTCCTCGCCCCGGTCCAGTACGGCCTTCGTGGCCCGGGCCACGGTGGCCGGGTCGCCCGACGCGATGCGGCGGGTCCCCTCGAAGGCGGTGCAGCGGGTCTCCTGGGGGGCATTCGATCGGGCAACCATCTCGGTCCTCCGGAACAGGTGACCGAAATATACCCGGGTAAAACGACGACGTCAATATAGCCCGGGTAAAATAGGGCGGCGGGCCCGCGGGATCCGCTCGCGGCCGCCGAAGAAGGAGGGCCGCCGCCCCTCAGATCCAGCGTCGCACGCGGCTCCGATAACGCCGGTACTCGTCCCCGAACTTCCGTTCCAGGTAGGCCTCCTCGGGTCGGATCGCGAGAATCTCGAGACACGCTCCGGCCAGAGGCGTGAGCAGCGCGATCCAGGGGTTCGCGAACACGATCGCGCAGCCCAGGCAGACGAGCAGCATCTGCAGATACATCGGGTTGCGTGTGTACCGGTAGGGACCGGTCTCCACGATCGACGTCGTGGGCTTCCAGGGGTTCTCGCTCTGCCCCGAGCCTCGCATGCGGCGAACCGCCGGCAGACCGATCAGCAGGACGGAAGCGACGACGATCCCCCATCCGATCCCCGACCGCGCCGGGGTGGGCAGTTCCGGCACGAACGGGAGCGGCCCGATCCGCAGCGGCCAGACCCGCTGCAGCCAGCCCCCGAGCAGGACCGCCAGGAGCGGCACCCCCGGAGGGAACACCCGGACGCGGGCGCGATCGGGCAACTCCTTCGCCCCGGAGGGCGTCTGCAGTGGATTCAACGGGGGCTCCTGATTTCTCGGGGGCTCATTCGCTCATGTATCCAGCGGGGCACCTCCCCGTCTGTCGTCGCGCTGAACGGCTTCCGCGACCCCGATGCCTGCGTGGAAACCGTCAAACGCACCTGCCCTCGCGCTGCGAGAGGGAGATTCCATGCGCGCCAAGACCATCGCCGGCCTGCTCGTCACCGCCTGCCTCACCTGGTCCGCCACGGCGGCGGCCCAGGTCGAGAACCCGGACTTCCGCATCCGCGCGAAGTTCCGCACCCCCAACGACGGATCCTGGGTCTCGGACGAGTCGGTCGGTGGCGCCGACTTCCGCGTGCAGTCGCGATTCCTGCAAGTCTACTACGGTGGGGTTCACCGGCAGGACGAGTTCAAGTTCAAGGTCAGTCTCGATTTCACGCTCGTGTCCGGCTTCGCGGAGAACTTCCCGGGCAGCATCTGGGACACGGACTACGACGTGTACATCAACGATGGCTTCGTCGGCCGCCTGTACATGAACACGAGCACCCTCGGGGAGGGGTCGCTCGAGTACGACAGCCGTCATCCGACTCCGCCGGCGCTTCCGCTGCCCGAGGAGTTCCCGGATCCCGTCGGACCCGGCGACGTCGCGCGGGCCTTCCCCGCGGCCGCCACGCTTCCGGCGTTCGGTGATCCGTTGCCGGCGGGCGTCCCGCTGTTCGAGCAGACGTTCGGCGAGGAGTTCGCACGCGGCGACGTCAACCAGGACGGCAAGGTCGACGAGGATGACTTCCCGTTCCTCGATTCGAACTTCGATCCCGCCGACGTTCTCGGGCCGCACATCGGGCCCGTCGCGGGCGACTTCACCGGCGACAACCGCGCCGACATTTTCGACTACTACCTCTTCCTCGAGAACTGGACGGACAGTCACGACCCGCCGGCGGCGCCGGCCGGTGCGACGGACGCGCCGACCCCGACGATCGCGGCACCCGGTCTCCGTCTCGCGATCGCGAACCCGTTCGTGCACGGTCGCGAGGTGCGCCTGTATGTTCCGACCGCGGGCGAGGTCTCGCTCGACATCTTCGACGTGTCCGGCGCACGAGTCGCGTCCCGCGCCCTCCCCGCGAGCGGCGCCGGGTGGCAGTCGGTCCCGTTCGCCGGCCGGAGTGACGGCGGCGCAATGCTTCCGTCGGGGCGCTATTTCTACCGCGCCCGCGCCGGCCGTGACACGGTCACGGGATCGTTCGTGCTGCTGCGCTAGCGCGGATCGCCGATCGTGAAATCACGCCCCGGAGCTCCTCGGCTCCGGGGCGTTCTCGTGTCGACGATCCCTGACGGACCGCTACGCCCTGCCGCTCACGATGTGGGCCGGAGACTCGAACTGGAGACGACCGCCCGGTGTGACCCAGCGCGCGAGCGCGGAATCGGCCGCATCCAGGATCTCCGTGATCTTCTCCTCGGAGAGCGGCACTCCCATCACCGGGAGCCAGCCCCGCAGGTCCGCCTCCACGAGCGTGCGCACACTCGGGAAGTTGCCGAGACCCGCGTGCGTCGTCACCTTCACATCATCGAAGGCCGCTTCCACAAAGAGCGACTCGAGCTCCCGCGGATCCCCGAGAACGAACGGCGCACGCAGCGCGTCGCCGGCCGCGCTTCCCGCGAGACGATCGAGCAGCGCGACCTCCTCGGCGTACAGGGGGGTGTTCTCGAGGCTGTCCCACACCGCGACGGCGACACGACCTCCCGGACGAACGACGCGCTTCATCTCACGAAGCGCGCCGACACGATCCGTGAAGAACATCAGGCCGAACTGGCTCACGCAGGCGTCGAAGGAGTCGTCGTCGAACGGAAGATCCTCGGCCACGCCGCGACGCCACTCCACGTGCGGCGCCACGCGTTCCGCGACGGCGAGCATGCCGGGGATCGGATCGAGCGCGGTGACACGCCCCCCGTCGCCGACGTGCGCGGCCGCCGCGCGGGCGAGCACCCCCGTGCCGCAGGCGACGTCGAGCACGTGATGGCCGGGGGCGACGGAAGCGGCGGCCACGACTCGCGGCGCCCATTCCTCGAAGATGGCGGGGACGAAAAGGGTCTCGTACGCGGTGGCGGCCTCGATCTGGGCCTGGAGGGCGGGATCGGTCACGTCGGGCTCCTCGGCGCGCCGCCACGCGCGAATCGGGATGTCGGTTTCGCCGGAGTGGCGTTCCTTCCTTTCTGTCTAACGGCAACGGGCCGGGTCCCGCGCCATGGAGATCCTAGCGCGGGACCGGCTCGCGCCGCCACCACCCTATCGACAGGAGTCCGGCAACCCGCCCGTGTGGTCGAGCACCCAGCGCATGCAGCGATGCGCGAGGTCCACCGGTTCGCAGTGCATCAGCGGGCAGCCCCCGGAGATGACGCGCAGTCCCTTGGCCTTGCCGAGCGCTGCCGCCGCCTCCGACGTGCTCCCGGTACCGAACGATCGATGGAACCACACGCGCGGAATCTGACGATCCACGCACTGCTGCACGAGGTCCCGCCCGGCGGCCGGGGCCGTGGCGATCACGACGCCATCCACCGGCTCCGGCAACGCGGCGAGATCCGGGTAGCACGGATCGTCTTCGACTCGATCGGCGTTCGGGTTGACGGCGTAGACCTTCTTGCCCGCGGCGCGCAGACGCCGGTACACCACGTTCGCGGCCGCGTTTCCTTCGCGCGAGACGCCGGCGACGGCGACTCGCTCCTGCGCCAGGAAATCCTTCACGGCCGCGTCGTACTCGACATGTCTCATGAGTCGCCTCCCGGGCGTCGCCGCGGGGCCGCGGCGGGGAGGGGCGGCCGGCGCGGTTCGGACCCGGCGACAACCTAGTCCGCGGACCGGAGCGGGACCAGGGCCGGGACCGGGGCTCGGTTCAGTGCTCCCACAGCGGCGAGATGCCGATCGGAGAAGACGTTTCCGGCCAGTCGCCGCGGACGAGCAGCACCCCGTCGACGGGCGGACAGGGCTCGGGCTCGGCTGCCGGATCGAATCGATCCGGAGCGAACGTCCACCAGGCCGACGACGCGCCCGGCGGCACGATCGCGGACGCCGGCGGCAACGTGGGCGCGATGACGTCGTGGAGATGGACGCCTTGCGCGGTCGTCCGGTGCGCCACGATCGCCGCGTGCGCGGGCACGTGCCAGAACGTCGTGTCGAGCTCCCGGCGCAGGGCGGCGTCGATGAGCGTGAGCCATCCCGGATCCCGGGTGGCGAACACTTCGGACGCCGGAGCTCGTCGGGCGAGCGTGCGCGTGAGCAGGGCGAGATCGTCCGCGTTGCTCAGGGGGCGCAGCAGGCGACGTTCCACCGTCGCATCGGCCGCCACGCACGCGCGGAACCGGAACGTCGGCTGCGGGCGGAAGCCGTGCCGCGCGTAGATCGCGGGAACATCGGTGTGCAGTTTCGTGAGCGCGTGACGGGCATCGATCCACTCGAGAGCGGCCCCCAGCACGCGCCGCGCAAGACCACGGCCGCGTCGATCGGGGCGCGTGCACACCGCGTGGATGCCCGCGACCGTCGTGGGTTCTCCCGCGAGCAGAACGGGGTGCTCCAGGACGCCGACGTGACAGATCGGATCCTCCCCCTCGTACCACACGAACGGAGTCGTCACCTCGGCCCAGTGCATCCCGACCGCGGCCGCGCGTTCGATCCCGGCGGAGAGTCCGGGGAAGCTGGTTTCGAACAGGTCGTGAACGCGGCGCCACCGGTCGGCGCTCCACGCGGTGCCGGGCGCCCCACCGACGAGTCGCCCGCGCCCGTCGGTCATCGGTCCTGCGTCCATCCCTCGCGCGCCACGAGATGCGTGATGTGCGCGACGTGGTGTCTGCCATGCCACGCGTACATGGCGATGACGCGATCGAGACTCGCGATCCCCCACTCCGGGTGCTCGAGCTCGCGCGCGAGCTCGGCCGGGCCGAGCGCCCGGAGGAGCACGGTCCAACGCTCGTGCAGCGCCTCGAGCAAGCGCAGCGAGGTCTCGATCGGGGTGGCCAAGGAGTCGGGAAGCTCGGCCCAGCGATCCTCGAAGTACGTCTTGATCAACGGACGCGGCTCGGTGAGCGCCCACTTGAAGCGGATGTAGCTGTTCACGTGGCTGTCCACCAGGTGGTGCACGACCTGTCGCGAGCACCATCCGTCCGGACGATACGGAACTTCGAGCTGCGCCGGCGTCAGCGAGGTCACCACATCGCGCAACTCGCGCGGGTGCCGCGCGATGTCGTCGATCCAGCCGCGCACCTGCTCCGCGGAGACGTCGACCGGCCACACGAAGCGGCCGATCGGGAATCGCAGATCGTCGTTTCCGGTCACAGGTACCGGACCACGAGATAGACGATCAGCACGAGACACACCAGGACCAGCGGGATCACGAAGAGCGAGATCCGCGCGACGCGAGCCGCAGCCTGTCGCTGGAGCTGGATCGACTCCTGCACCTGCGTCCGGGATCGCTCCACCTGTTCGCGCGCGATCGCGAGCTGCTCCTCCTGCCGCGCGAGCGCGAGCCGCTGGTTGTCCCGGATCTCGACGAGGAGATCGCGCACTTCCGATCCGTCGCTCATCGTCACCTCCTGGGGACGCCGCCGGCCGAACGGTTCGTCGGCCGGTCCGCCGACGAGGGGTCGCCGGCTACTCCTTCACCGGCAGCACGTGGATCGCCTTCACCACGAGCGCGACCTTGTCGCCCGGCTTGAGACCGAGCTCGTCCAGCGACTCGGACGTGAGCACGGACGCCATCGAGTGCGGCGTGTCGACGTCGAACTTCACGAGCGACATCACGTCGCCGGTCTTGACCGAAGTGACCGTGGCGTGGATCTGGTTGCGGGCTCCGTACTTCATGGAACTCTCCTTCGTTCGGGAGGCGTGACCGCCGGCGACGGATGATGCCGATCGGCCGGCGTCACGACAAGGGCGGACTGTCGTCGTCCGCGGCCTCGAGCAGCGCCTCGAGATCGAGCGGGCGGGTGTACATCGCGAGACCGCCGTGGATGTCCCGCGGCCATTCCGAATCCGGCCGGTCCCAGTACAGCTCGACGCCGTTGTCGTCCGGATCGCGGAGGTACAGGGCGAGGCTCACGCCGTGATCCGCCGCTCCATCGAGGGGGATGCCGGCGTCGAGCAAGCGCCGGAGCGCGCGCCCGAGCGCGGGTCGCGTCGGGTACAGGAACGCGACGTGATACATCCCCGTGCGCCCGGGAGGGGGCGGCGCGCCGCCGGCGCTCTCCCAGGTGTTGAGCCCCACGTGGTGGTGGTAGCCCCCGGCGCTCAGGAACGCGGCGCCTGCGCCGAACCGCTGAGTGAGCTCGAACCCGAGCACGTCGCGGTAGAACGCGATCGCGCGTTCGAGATCCGCGACCTTGAGGTGGATGTGTCCGACCCGGACGCGGGAGTCGAGTGCAGAATCGTCGGCCAAGATACCCTCGCGGACTTCGTGGACGTGCCCGACACCCGTACGGATCGGGTGCTCGCCCGGGATCCGGGCCGGTGAGCGGGCGGGGGAGCGACTCGACGTCTCGAGTCCACTCCCCCGTCGCCTCGGCCGGATTCTCTCCCGGGCCGCGCCGTCCGCGCAAGAACGCGCTACTGCTTCGTCACCACCACCTCGAGGTACGCGCCCGGAATGACGCAGGTGCCGTCGGTGGCGACGTTGCACCGGTCGATGAGAGCGAGCATGTCGCGCTCGAGTTCCTCGCGACGCTCCTCCGGGAGTGCGGCGAACGCGCGGAGCACGGGGCCGTAGTACGTGCGGAACACGTCCACGAAGTGCTGCGGCGAACGGTAACGGAAGACGAAGTCCTTCTTTTCGACGCGGATCGCCGCGGCCTCCGCCGGGAACAGCTCGTGCAGGCGCGCCTCCGTCCCCCACAGCGCCGCGGACTTCACGCCGGCCGGCGGCGGCACGTGACGGCCGACGACCTTGAACAGCTCGCCGATGAATCCGTCCGGCGTCCAGTTCGCGAGCGCGACGTGGCCACCCGAGCGGCACACGCGCAGCAGCTCGGCCGCGACCTTCTCCTGGTTCGGCGCGAACATGATCCCGAACGTGGAGAGCACCTTGTCGTACGAGCCGTTCTCGAACGGCAACGCCTCGGCGTCGGCCACCCGCGTCTCGAGCGCCATCCCGTCGGCCTCGGCCCTCACCCGGGTACGGTCGAGCAGCGACTCCACGTAGTCCGCGGCGGTGACCTGCGCCCAGCGACGTGCCGCAGCGAGCGCCGCGTTGCCGGTGCCCGCCGCGACGTCGAGCACGCGCTCGTCGCCGCGAACGTCGGCCGCCTCGCAGAGGGTCTCGCCCACGAGCTGGAGCGATCGTCCGATCACGTTGTAGTCGCCGTCGCCCCAGGTCGCGCGCTGCTTCGTCTTGATCGCCTCGAAATCGGGCCCGAGATTCGAAATGGTCTCCCCGTTCTGCGGCAGGCAGGTCGTGGCATTCATGGTCGGCTCCTCCGTCTTCTGCGACGGCTGGCGGCATTCCGGATCCGGCGTTCGCGAATTCCGTACTCCCGCGTACGAGAGGGAAACTAGGGAATCGCGCCCTCGCGCGGAATGATCGCGCGTCCGGCCTTGTTGCTCCGTCGTCCGGCGATGCCTAGACTCGGTTCTTCGCCCCCGCCGGGGCCGGAGGAGCCCATGGATCCGCTGTCCGACGTTCTGCGAGTCGTCCGCCTGAGCGGCGCGTTCTTCTACGCGGTGCGCGCCGTCGAGCCCTGGCGCGTGGAGGCGGTGCCGGCCACCGAGCTGGCGCCGCGCATCCTGCCGGAGACCGAGCACCTGATCTCCTATCACATCGTCACGTCCGGGCGTTGCTGGGGCGGCTTGCGCGGTGGAACGTTGAACGAGCTCACGGCCGGCGACATCGTCGTGTTCCCGCACGGCGACGAGCACGTCATGTCGAGCGCGCCCGAAGGCACCGAGGGAACGCTCACCCTGGAGTCCACTCCGGACCGGTACCCGCACACGGTCGCGCTGGGACCCGGCGGCAGTCCGACGAACACACTCGTGTGCGGCTTCCTCGGCTGCGACCGACGTCCGTTCAATCCGCTGCTCGCCACGCTGCCGCCGTTCGTCCACGTGCGCGGCGTGTCGCACGGCTGGATCGAGACGTTCGCCGCACAGGTCGTGGAGGAGTCCCGCGCGAAGCGCGCGGGCGCCGAGTCCGTGCTCACGCGGCTCGCGGAGCTGATGTTCGTGGAGGTGCTGCGCCGTCATCTCGAGCAGCTGCCGGACGATCAATCCGGCTGGCTCGCGGGCCTCCGCGACGAGTACGTCGGGAAGGCGCTCGCGCTGCTGCACGCGGATCCACGTCGCTCGTGGACGATCGAGGATCTCGCGCGGGAGACGGGTCTGTCGCGCTCGGCGTTCGCCGAACGCTTCTCGCTGCGCGTGGGCCAGTCGCCGATCCAGTATCTCGCGCAGTGGAGAATGCAGATCGCGTCGGGACTGCTCACGTCGGGCAGTGCCAAGGTCGCGGACGTCGCCGAGCAGGTCGGCTACGACTCCGAGGCCGCGTTCAGTCGCGCATTCAAGAAGCTCGTGGGCGCATCGCCCACGGACTGGAGACGAACTCGTCAGTCGTCCGCCGCCCCGGCATCCGTGTCCGCGTCCTGATTCACGCGCGCGAAGTCGTAGTGCGGCGGCCCGAGCGGCGGGCGATCCGTCGCGAGGGTCAGGAGCCGCTCCAGGAACCCGGGCCACGCTTCGTCGCGCAGCCAGCGAACCACCGCGACGAGATCGTGCTCCGGCACGACGAACACGTGATGCGAGCCGCCTCCCTGTGCCGCGGACGAGACCTGCCGACCCTCCGCGTCGTGCTGGAGCCACCAGAGGTAACCGTACATGAAGTTCCGCGACGACGAGACGCGGGTCGCGCGGATCCAGTCCGGCGGGAGAATCCGCGCGCCTCCCCACTCGCCGTTCCGCAGGTACAGAAGCCCGTAGCGTGCGAGGTCGCGGCTGTTCATCCAGAGTCCGCCCCCCCAGTGCGCGCCGCCGCTCACGGACTCGATCGTGCGCCCGTCGATCGACACCCGCGACGTGGAGTAGCCGTGCCACTGCCACGTGCGTGAGGCGTCGATCGGATCGAGGACGAGCTCGCGTAGCACGTCGGGCAGAGGGCGCCGGAAGACCTCGAGCAGCGCGCGAGAAAGTAGGTTCACGCGAACGTCGTTGTATTCGAACCACTCGCCGGGTGGACGAAGCGGCTCACCGTAGCGTGCCCCGGCATGTCCGTACGACGGCTTGCCGAACAGCGTGCCCTCCCACTCGCTCGTCTGCTGCAGGAGATGGTGCCAGGTGATCGCGCGATGACGGGACGAGGCGAGCTCGGCGAGGCCCGTGCCGTCGTACACCGAGGCGTGCACGCCGGCGATGGAGCCTCGCGAGATCGCGATGCCGACGAGCGTGGAGAGGAAGCTCTTCGTGGCGGATGCGATCTCGTCCACGAACGTCGTGTCGCCGAACTGCGCCACGACACGCCCGTGGCGGACGATCAGCCCGTTCGCTCCCCCGGGCGGCGTGAAGGGGCCCACCATCTCGACGTCCGCGTGCGGACCGAGCGCCTCGCGCAGCTCGGCCGCCTTCCGTGCCGGGTAGTCGGCCGGGCGGTCCACGTCGGACTCGTTCGAGCGCGCGAAGTCGATCAGCTCGGCGAGGCGTGCCGGATCGAGGTGCGCGGCGTCGGGCGACGTCGTCTCCCAGTCGTCGTCCGTGCGCGGGACGTACGGGGTCTCGCTCAGGATCCGTCGCTCCGCTTCCGCAGCTTCCAGATCTGCTCGCTCGGCCAGCGTCGCGCCCACGCGGCCGGGATCGAGAACCGATCCGTCGCGTCGGCGGGCGCGCACAGCTCGCGGTAGTCGAGCACCTCGAACCCGGTCTCGCGAAACAGGCGGAACCAGCTCGAGATCGGGAGATTGAACTCGATGCCGCCGGGGTCGATCTCGACTCCGGTCCAGTCCAGCCGGTGAAGATCGAAGTAGTCCCGGTGCAGCACCGGTTCCGCCGCGGCCCCGCTCGGCGGCGTACAGATCATCGCGAGCGGCGTGTTGCCGAGGAACACGAGCTCGCCCCCGGGCCGTAGCAGGCGATGCGCCTCGGGAACCCACACGTGCGGATCGCACCAGATCGCGGCGCCGTACTCGCTGAGCGCGAAGTCGAACGACGCATCCGGAAAGGGAACCGTCTCCGCGTTGCCGTGGAGGAGCGTGAGGTCGATCGCGTGCTCGCGCGCGAGTCGTCGCGCCGTCTCGAGCTGTCGCGCGGAGTTGTCGATACCCACGACGCGCGCGCCACGTCGCGCCATCCAGGCGGAGAAGTAGGCGGTGCCGCACCCGAGCTCGATCGCGTCCATCCCCGTCATGTCGCGGGGCAGCAGGCCGAGGTCCGCCTCGGGTACGTTCCAGCACCCCCAGCAGGGCTCGGGCGACCGCCAGGCGCGCTCGCCGGACGCCACCCAGTCGTCCGCCATCGCGTCCCAGTACGCGCGGTTCTCGCGCACGTGGGCAGGGAGGTCGGAAACCTCCTTGGGCGGCGGCTCCGGCGACGTCATCCCGAGATCACGTCGGCGCCGTTCGCCAGAAGGAGCTCGCGCAGGACCGCGCGGTGGCAGTGCTCCTCGCTCTCGCAGTAGCAGCCGACCGAGAGGTTCGTGCCGTGCGAGAGCGTCGCGAGGAGTGCGAGCGCATGCTTCGCCTCCGGCGAGCTCATCTCCGCCTTGAACTTCCGACGAAACGTCGCCCACTGGGCCGGTGTGGTGGCGGCCTGCCCGAGCTTCATCGTCTCGACGCTCGGAGCGAGCGTCGGAAACCACACGTCGTACCAGTTGCCCTTGGAGAAATCGGACTTCGGGACGCCACGCGGCGGACGCCGCACGGTGCCGACGCGGGTCCCTTCTCCCTTCGCGCGAGTCGTGCCGAGACGGACGATGCGAATGCTCATGTCTCCTCCGGGATCGACGGGGGTCGGGGGCGATCCGCGGAGAATGTCGGTCGATCCGCGAGACGGCGCAAGCAGGTCCGATCTCACTGGCGATGCCACCGCCGGTCGTCTCTACTTCGGCCCGATCGCTCCCGCCTCCGGCCAGTCCGTGTCGCTCACCCGGATCAACGTCATCTCGAAGAAGCGCACCGGATCCTGATCCTGCCCGGGGAGTACGCGCTCTCCGTACTCGTGCCAGGTGCCGTTCTCCACGTTCGCGGTGTATCGCATCGTCATCGGACCGGCCGGGATCTCCCACGTGAAGCCGTGCTCGGTCGGCGTAAGGACGAAGTCTCCCGTGTGTCCCTGCGCGTAGGACCGCATCGAGAACACGCCGGCTCGTTCGTCGAACGACACGACACCGAGGGCATTGAACACCAGGGTCCCGTCCGCGTCGTAGCCGCGACCCTCGATCAAGCGGACGGTGCCCCCGAGGAAGGTCCCGACCCGCTCCGTCTGCGTCATCTCGTGCTTGTCGCCCTTCGGCGAGAGGGCCCAGGCGGACCCGCGCCACATGCCGTCGAGGAACGCGAGCCGGTCCATCGCCTCGCGTTGCCCGGCGAGCAGGACGGCGGGATCCGGGGGTGCCTGAGCGGGTGCGACGACGGGTGCGAACAGTGCCGACGCGATCAGGCACGCGGCGAGTGGCGACGTTCGACGGGACGACATCGGCGGCTCCGGTTGAGGGGTCGATTGCGGTCGGCGGGCACACGGTCACGGTTGCGACCGAGAAGTCACGCCGGCTCCGCGGCCTTTCGCGCCAGAAGATAGCACCGCCGGCTCGGGTACTCCGCCCCTTCGTAGGGCTCCCGTAGGGTGTTCTCGATCACGGTCAGTCCCGAGGCGAGGAGCGCCTCCGTCACGGACTCCACGCCGTGGAAGTAGAAGTCGAGGTTCACGCGAGCTCCGAACATCTCGTCGCGATGAACGATGCCCTCGCCCACGTGAAAGGAGACGAGCGCGAGCCCGTCGGGTTGGAGCACCCGACTCAGCTCCATGAACACGGGAGTGAGCTCCTCCGGCACGAAGTGCACGATCGCGTAGAACAGCACCGCGCCGCCGAGGCTCGCCTCCTCGAGCGGGAGGTCTCGCATGTCGCCGACGGCAAACGGCACCTCGGGGAAGCGCGCCCCGGCCGCGGTGATCATCCCCGGGGAGAGATCGAGTCCGCGGACGTCCACCCCGCGCTCGTGCAGGTACTGCGCGACGTGCCCGGGACCGCAGCCGAGGTCCGCCACGGGACCGCGACCGGCGACTCCCTCGGCGAAGCGATCGAGGAGATGACGATCGAGCGGCTTGCCGGCCAGCTCGCCGGTGAGCGCGTCGGCGTACCCGGAGGCTGCGGCGTCGTAGCTCTCGCGGATGTCCATCGGCCTCCGATCGCGGTGCGTCCTCACGGCAGCGGACCTCCCCTACTGGGATCCCGCCTTCCCGTGCGAGAATCGCGCATCGCGGAATTGTACGCCAGAGCCGCCCGGTCCCGGGGAGGAGCGAGCCGTTGGTCTTCGAGGAGCACTCCCGCGCCGAGCGGATCTTCAATGACGCCCTGGATCTCGACGAAGCGGATCGAGCGACGTTTCTCGACCGGAAGTGCGGTGGAGACGTCGAGCTTCGCGCGGAGGTCGATTCGCTGCTCGCGCACTATGCCGCCGCGGGGGGCGAGTATCTGGAGGGCGGCGGCTGTACGCGGACGTGATCCCGCGGGCACGCCGGATCCTGGGCGACGACGCCCCGGCGACCCTCGCACTTCTCAACGACTGCGGTTGTTCGGAGAAAAGCACCGCGACACCCAGAGCAGCTTCGAGATCCTGCGCGAAGCCGAAGAGCGCCTCGAGAGGAAGCGGGGCGCGGGCGCGACTTCGTCGCCCTGACGTTCGGTCCTCGTTCGCGAGCGGTCGGACGACCCCGACTCAGGGCGTGGGTGTCCCAGCGTCCCTCGCCTCGTCGTTCTCCATTCGATACCGGAAGACGTTGTCGTATGTGCGCGCCACGGCGACACCATCCACGATCTTCGGCGCGAACACGAACTTGCAGGCGGCGTCCACGCTCGAGGACTCAAACATCGGGTCACTCGATTCGAGGACCTGCGTGTCCGTCACCCGCCCCATCTCGTCCACGAAGATCCGCACGACCGCCGAACCGTCGAGGCGCATGGCTCGAGCCCGCTCCGGATACACCGGTGCGATCTTGATGATCGGATGTACGGAGCCGGATTCCAGCGCGCGTTCCCATGACTCCTGAAATCGACGGTCCTGAGATCGGAGACGGCCGGGTGGCGGCGGAAACCGATCGGAGAGCGTTCGGGCCGGAGGCGGGGGAGCGCTGCACGCCGCGAGCCCGCAGCAGCCCGCGATCGCGAGGGCCTGCCAATGTCGCAAGAAGTGGCTCATATTTCTCCTGGCGGTACCCCGTCTTGGTGCGAGACCACGTCGACGTCTCGACTCCGTCTCCCGCCGACGCCGCGTCGCCCACCAGGATCCTCCCGGCGACGATCGGTCCCGTCCGGCACTCGGCGAACGACTCACCGCGGACCGAGCGCGTCCGCCATCCCCTCGATCTCGTCGCGCATCACGATCTTCTCGCGCCAGGACTCCGGGATCCCCTCCACGCCCCAGAACGCCCCGGCGATCTGGCCGCACACGGCGGCAGTGGTGTCGGCGTCGTCGCCGAGATTCGTCGCCCGGAGGATCGCCGACTCGAACGTGTCGGAGTGATGGAACGACCACACCGCGGCCTCGAGGCTCTCCACCACGTAGCCCGTTCCGCGAATCGCGTCTTCCGACTTGCTCCTCCAACCGCCGGCTGCGATCGATGCGATCTTCCCCGAGTAGTCGCGCCCGGATCCCGCCGCGAGACACTCCTCCTTGCTGGCGCCGCCGAGGGCCGCCACGAGCATCCGTGCGAGAAGTCGACAGCCGTCCACGCTTTCGGGAGAACCGTGGGTCGTGCGGGAACTCTCGGCCGCCATCTTCTCCGCCGTGTCGACGTCGTTCGCCCAGAACATCGCCACGGGAGCGAGTCGCATGATCGATCCGTTGCCGGCCGAGTACGGATCCGTGGGGCCCGTGATCGGGTCGCCGGACTCCAGGAACCGGCTCAACGCCGCCCGCGTCGTGTTCCCGATGTCGAAGCAGCGGCCGGTGCTGCTGAGATAGCCGTCCTGCCACCAGCGAACGTAGCGGGAGATCTGGTCGTGCGCGTCGTGCCGCCCCTTCTCGATCAGGCTCGCGGCGAGGCAGAGCGCCATCGACGTGTCGTCGGTCCAGTATCCCGGTGGCAGACCGAAAGGGCCGCCGCCTTTCATGTCCGTGATGGGCGCGAACGCTCCGCGCGGGAGAAACTCCACGCGCGTGCCGACGGCGTCACCGCACGCGAGGCCGAGGAGGCACCCGCGGAACCGCTCGCGTGGGGTGGGCATTTCGACCTCCCGGTTCGAGTGACGACTCACGCGGGGCGTGCGGCCGCCGGCGCGCGGGTGGCGAGGGCGGCGCCGCGGACCAGGAGCCAGACGCAGAATGCCACCTCGCCGAGGACGGCGGGGCCGATCACGACGGCGCCGAACAGCGCCTCGTGCGAGTGGTAGCTCGCGAGCAACGTTCGCGCGAAGCTGTCGACGAGATAGCCGACGCCGGCCAGCCCCAGCAGCACGCCGAGAGCGCGCGGGGCAAAGCCGGAACTCCACACGAGGCGCCCCATCACGAGACACTGCGCGCCGAAGAACACGAGTCCGACCACGTAGCCGTACGCGTGCGTGTCGAGCGCGAGCAGGCTCAGGGCTTCTCGCTGGGTGGCGTCGAGTGCGTTCACGAGCGAGGCGTCGCGCAGCATCCGCAACGGAACCGAGAGCTGGATCAGATTCACCGCGACCACGGCCGCGTGTGTCACTCGAAACGCCGCCGCCAGCAGGGCGAGGTTGCGGCTCACGCCGCGGAACAGCACGTACAGCGCGACGGCCACGAGCACGTCGCTGACCAGCATCACGAGCTCGGCCGCGATGCCGAACCGGTAGAGCGACTCCGAGGCCAGCAGGCGGCTCGCGGTCCCCGCGGCGTCACCCCGCGCGAGGATCCCGCCGCGAACGAAGAACTCGGCGAAGATCCCGGTGGCGATGATGATCAGGTACCCGACTCCCGCGACGAGCGGCCACGGACGAATGGTCTCGGGCGGGTGGGGATCCGGCATATCGAGGCCTCGGAGTGATTGATCGGCTGAAGAACGATCCGGCCGACCCGAGCGTTCCGGATCCTCGGTGCGAGGTCAAGGCGGAAGGCGGGCGGAGACGGTCCGAGCTCCACGTCGCAACCTCCCGCCGGCTTGACGCCGGCCCCTCGTCGCCGCAGTTTGGAGCGCCCGAACGCGACTTCGTTTCCGCGGCGGGACGCGCCGCGGGCGGTTCGCGTCGGTCAGGCGCCGGCACCCGGCGCGGCGGAGACCGTCATGTCGCACGAGACCCCTCGGTCCACGCGGCGTTCCCCACTTTCGGACCCACTCCCGCAAAGAATCCCAAGGCGCGCTCTCACCCCTGTTCTTTGCCTCCTTCTTCTGCTCGACGTCAACAGCTGCTCCACCGGGACTTCGGAAGAGCCTCCGAGCGTCGAGAACTTCGCGCGCGCCTGGACGCTGACGTCGTGCGAGTACGTGCGCGAATCCGACACGTCCGAGCGAGTCGATCTCGTGGCCGATGGTCACGTCATTCATCTCTACGTGAACGACGACGGGCACGTCTTCTTCGTGTCGACTCCGCCCGGTGGAACCGAGCAGAGCTGGACGGGCACCTGGTGGGTCGACGGGGGCTCGGTCGTTCTGCAGCATGACGGCTACTCGTTCTCGTGGGAGTTCGACGCCGCCGTCGGCGAGCACTCGATGACGCTGACGGGGGCGCACGCGGAGTGGGACTTCGACGAGGATGGATCGTCGGATCCCGCGATCTGGAATCTCGCCGGCGAGAACTAGCCGGAGAGGCGCGCGAGAGGCGCGAAGCGACCCCCGGGAGTCCCCGGGCATCCGAAGGGCTCTTCCCGTCCGCAGGCGCGATGCCAGGCGTCGACGTCGATCATTGTTTCAGATCGTTGCGGACATCGCGCGTCGAGGGAACAGGGCCGGGGCGCGCCGCACGGAGCGCCGTCGACGTTCCGCTCGCACCAGCCGCCCCGAATCGGCTCTCTGGAGGCTTCCCGGCGATCCGGCAGGGGCCTCGCCGCCTCCCGCCCGCCCCATCACGGATCTTACGTATTCCTTAACACCTCCCCGCACCGGCCTACTCGCGACTGGGGCCACTCCGGGAACGACCGGGCTCCGCCCGCTCGTTTCGGCCCCATCCGTCCCTGACGCGAAAGGGAGGCCGTCTGATGGCTCGATTCGCCCGCCTCACTCTGTTCCTGGGCGCGGCTCTGCTGGCCGTGTCCGGCACCGCACTCGCGAAGGACCGCCTGGCATTCTCCGGAGGACCGGAGGGCGGCACGTTCCAGTACTTCTCCAACGGGATGGCGATTCGGCTGTCGAAGACGATCCCGGACGTGGAGGTCTCGAACGTCGCCTCGGCCGGCTCGCTCGAGAACCTGCGTCGCGTGAACTCCGGCGACGCGGACTTCGGCATCGTCTACTCGGGCGACGCCTACCTCGGTCGCCACGGCAAGCTCACGAACGACGACAAGATGTACGAGAACGTCCTGCCGCTCGCGTACCTGTACGGCGCCCCGGCGCATCTCGTGGCGCTGCAGAAGTCGGGCATCACGAAGGTCGCGGATCTCGAGGGCAAGCGGGTCGCCGTGGGCGACGCCGGCTCCGGCGCCGCGAGCGCCGCGCAGCGCTACTTCACCGCCCTCGGGCTGTGGGACAAGATGCACGTCGAGTTCCTCGGCTACAGCAAGGCCGCGGACGCGCTCGGCGACGGCCTGATCGACGCGTTCTGGGTCTTCGCGGGCTTCCCGCAGGCCTCGGTGATCCAGGCCGCGGCCAGCAACCCGATCGTGCTGCTCGACCTCGTCGCCGCCGGGGAGGCGGCCGGATTCTTCGAGCAGTATCCGTTCTACACCACGATCGTGATCCCGGCCGGCACGTACTCCGGCGTGGACAAGGAGACTCGCTCCTTCCAGGACTCGGCCCTGTGGGTGGCCGGCGCGCACGTGAAGGCGCCGATCGTGGAGCAGTCGCTCGCGGAGATCTTCTCCAAGGAAGGCCTCGCCTACATGGTGAAGGTCAAGAGCACCGCGAAGGCGATGTCGATCGAGGGCGCACTGAGCGGAATCGTGACGCCGGTGCACCCGGGCGCGGCGAAGTTCTGGACCGAGCACGGACTGACCCTCACCGACGCGCAGAAGAACTAGCGGGGCCGCGTGATGAGCGGCGGCGACGCCGAGCCTCTCGACGAGCTGCAGGGAGAAGAACGCGACACCGTCGAGAAGCTCCTCGAGAAGGACTCCAAGACCGGACGGCAGCCGACCGGCGCCTGGGGCTGGATCGTGGCCGCCCTGTGCGGCGCGATGGTGCTGTTCTACCTCTACACGGCGGGACTCGCGTCCCTCGCGACGCAGTACCACCGTGGCGTCTACGTCCTCATCACGTACGTTCTCGTGTTCCTGCTCTATCCGGCGGGCCGGCGGGGATCGCGGATCCCCCTGGCCCTCCTTCTCGGCGCGACGATCTCGTGCGTCGTGTCCGCCCGCTTCTTCCACGCCGACGTCGCGGAGTTTCACGCCTCGCTGATGGCCGCCGGGGCTTCGTGGGGCGCCGGTGATCGTGGCGCGATCCTCGCGCTCTGGCCGCTCGCGGCCGGCACCGCGGCGATCGCGGCCGCCGTCCTCGCGGTGGACGGCTGGATGGAACGTCGCTCACCGCGGAACCCCGTGCTCTCGGACGTGCTCCTCGCCGTCGCCGCCGGCGCGACCGTGCTGTACTGGATCCGTGAGTTCGAGAACCTGAACTACCGCGCGGGCGCCGAGACCGAGCTCGACGCCCTGGTTTCGGTGCTCGGAATCGTTCTCTCCGTGGAAGTCTGCCGGCGCGTCCTCGGGTGGTCGATGACCCTCATCGGTCTCGCGATGCTGGCCTACGCGTACTTCGGACCGCACTTCCCGGAGATCATCGCGCACCGCGGCTTCGGCATCGAGCGCCTGTGCACCGCCCTGTTCATCACCACGAACGGCGTGTTCGGCGTGATGGCGAACGTCCTCGCGACGTACGTGATCCTGTTCATCTTCTTCGGGGCGTTCCTGCAGAAGTCCGGCGCGGGGCGCTTCTTCATCGACCTGCCCATGGCGCTCGCCGGCAAGTCCACCGGCGGTCCGGCCAAGGTCGCCGTGATCGCCTCCGCGCTGTTCGGCTCCGTCTCGGGAAGCGCCATCGCGAACACGGTCTCCACCGGCGCGTTCACGATCCCCCTGATGAAGCGCGCCGGATTCCGCGCTCACGTGGCCGGCGCGATCGAGCCGGCCGCCTCCATCGGCGGGATGTTCATGCCGCCGATCATGGGCGCCGGGGGCTTCCTGATGGCGGAGCTCACCGAGACGCCCTACGCGCACATCATGCTGATCGCGATCGTGCCGGCGCTCCTGTACTTCTTCTCCGTGTTCTGCATGATCCACTTCGAGGCCAAGAAGCACCAGATCGCCGGCATGCAGGACAGCGACCTGCCGCACTGGACCGTGGTCCTGCGACGCGAGTGGTACTTCTCGCTCCCGCTGATCGTGATCACGGCCCTGATGATCCAGGGCAAGTCGCCGGGGTTCGCGGCCTTCTGGGCCACGCTCTCGTGCGTGGCGGTGAGCTGGGTGCGCAAGGACACCCGCATGGGGCCGCGCGCGATCTGGGACGCGATCCAGACCGGCGCCCGCAACACGCTGATCATCGGCGCCACCCTCGGCGTGATCGGCATCATCGTGGGCACGATCTCCCTCACCGGCATCGGCCTCAAGTTCTCGGACATCATCATCTCGATGGCGAACGGCCACCTGCTGCTCGCGATCCTGCTGATCGGGATCGCGTCACTCGTCCTCGGGATGGGCGTTCCCGTGACGGCCGCGTATCTCATCACCGCGGTGCTCGCCGTACCGCCGCTCGCGGAGATGGGCGTGGTGCTGATCGCGGCCCACATGATCGTGTACTGGTTCAGCCAGGACTCGAACATCACGCCGCCGGTCTGCGTGGCCGCCTACGCGGGAGCCGCGATCGCCGGCTCCGATCCCTGGAAGACCGGCTGGACGTCCTTCAAGTTCGCGAAGCTGCTGTACGTGATGCCGCTGCTGTTCGCCTACACGCCGCAGATCCTGTTCGAGGGCAAGCCGCTCGTGGCGCCCGCCATGCAGGACGAGATCATGGGCGCGATGGTCACCGAGCTCTCGATCCGCCCCGGCGACGAGGTCCGCAAGGGCCAGACCGTGATGACGGTCCTCGACGGCGAAGACGTTCGCGAGATACCGGCGAACCGCGACGGCACGGTGAGCGAGGTCATCGCGACCGCCGGGTCGTTCATCGAGGGCGGATCCGTGATCGCCGAGACGAAGCCGCGACTTCACAAGGTCATCAGCTCGATCTGGTCCGCGATCCTGGGAACGATGGCGTTCTCGGCGCTCACGATGGGCTACTTCATCCGCAAGACGAGCTTGCTCGAGTGGATCGTGCTCGCGGCGGCCACGTTGCTGCTCTACTGGCCCACCCTGATCACGGACTTCGTGGGACTCGCCCTGGTGACGCTCGTCTGGCTGAGCCAGCGGGTTCGCAACCGCCGCGACGAACAGGCCGGAGTCCGGCCCGCCGCCGCGTAGCGCAGGAGGTTCGGAATGCTGCCGGACATCAAGACGATCCTCTACTGCACCACCCTCGGTCCGAACACGGGATACGTGTTCCGGTACGCGTGGTCCATCGCGAACCGATTCGACGCGAAGATCGTGGTGCTGCACGTCGTGGAGACGTTGACCTCGCGGCAGAGGTCCTTCGTGGAGGGCTATTCCGGCCTCGGCAGCGTTTCCGATGTCATCGACCGCGCCGAGAAGGAAGCGGTCGAGCGCATCCCGGTCCGCATCGAGGAGTTCTGCCGGCGGGAGATCGGCAAGGGCGAGTGGCGCAAGGTCGTCTGCAAGATCATCGTGGCGGACGGCAAGCCCGCCGCCCGGATCCTCGAGCAGATCGGTCAGACCGGCGCGGACCTCGTGGTCATCGGCGCCGCCGATGAGTCGACGGTCCTGGAGAACCTGATCGGGAGCACGGCCCGGACACTCGTGAAGAAGAGTCCGGTGCCGGTCCTGACGGTACAGATTCCGGAGGGAAGACAGTCACTGACACTGGACATCTGACGGCGAGGAAGGGGGGTCCTGCTCCGCAAGGGATGGGTGCGTGGTGACGGAAATGAAACGAGTTGGCTGGTTGAGATAACGAGGAGGAAGGGAATGTCGCAGATCCGTGCGTGCCTCGCGATGAGCGCGTTGGCCGCCCTTCTGATTTCGGCCCCGGCGTTCGGCGGAGCCAAAGTCACGATCGACGACGAATCGAAGATCGACATCGGATTCCGGGTGCAGGCGCTGACCATCGTGACCGATGAGCTCGACGAGAACGGGGATGCCACGAAGACGGCCGACTGGAAAGTGCGTCGCGGCCGCCTGCGCATCACGGGAATGATCACTCCCGACGTGACGGCCTTCATCCAGACCGACGTCGGCGGCGCGGCGAACGGAGCCGGCCAGAGCGCTCGCGTGATCGATGCCTACGTCCAGATGAAGGCGGACGATTGGGCTCAGATCTACATGGGTCTGAACATGCCGCCGTCCAATCGCCAGAACGTGACGTCCTCCGGGACGCCGATGACGATGGACCGGCCCGGAATCGCCTACAAGTCGCTCTCGTGGGGCGGCCGGATGCTCCGGACGTTCTCGAACAACACGATCACCGGAACGTCGTCGGGTCTCGCGTCGGACGTTGCGGTGCGTGACCTCGGAGTGACCCTGTTCGGCGCCGGCAAGGTCGGAGAGAAGGCGAGCCTGAAGTACTACCTGGGCGTGTACGACGGCGTGAACCAGTCCGGTGTGGCCGCGGATACGACGGCGACCCTCACGAACCGGAAAGATACCCCGCACGTCTCGGCCCGCGTGCAGCTGAACTTCTTCGACGCCGAGTCCGCCTACTACAACTCGGCGACCTACCTCGGCAAGAAGAAGACGGTGGGAATCGGCGCCAGCGTCGATCAGCAGTCCGACGTCTCGATCGGCGGCCCGTTTGCCAATCCGACGTACGTGGACTACTTGTACTACACCGTCGACTTCTTCGCGGATCTCCCGCTGGAGTCGGGCGGCGCGCTGACGGCCGAGGGCGGCTGGATGATGCTGGACTTCGACGACGCGGCCGGCTTCACCGGCGCTCAGGGGTCGGGCTTCTACGGCCAGGCCGGCTACTTCGTCAACAACTGGCAGCCGTGGGCCGCGTTCGAGATGTGGTCCAGCGACGCCACGAACGACGTCGGCAACGTGAACCAGTTCCGCGTGGGCGTGACCCGCTATCTCAAGGGCCACAACGCGAACATCAAGCTCGGCTTCGAGCAGACGTCTTCGGACACGCCGATTCTCGGCACCGAGGACTCGGTCAACGCGATCGTGCTCGGGATGTTCACGACCTACTAGATCTTCTCGACCCGGTTCCAAAGGAAGGCCCGCGCGGTGTTCGTCGCGCGGGCCTTCTGTTTCCTTCGGCCCGTCGGCGAGGACGGGCGCGGTGGCCGGTCCGGTGCTCGACGTCGGATCACTCCGTCGTCGGGTCGGAGCACGGGATTCGCACGAACGGAAACTCCACCGACCGGAGACCGTCGTTCACCACGCCTTCGATCCGAACGCGCATCGACCCGGGCGAGAGACTCCGGTACGTGATCGTCTGCGGGAAGTCGTGGACCGGATTCCCGAACGTGGCGAAGTCGGCGCCGATCTTCTCGAGGGCGAACACCGTCTCCTCCTGGCCGGACGGATAGGCGATGAACACGAAGCGGCCCTCGTCGTCCGTGCGCAGCTGCATGAACTCGTGCACGCGGGTCTCGCCGCCCCGCACCGTGCGGCTCACGCCCAGCATGGTCCCGCCGGCCGGGGCGAGCCATTGCTCGATGGAGCCCGGCTCGCCGCGCTCGGGCGCCCAGCAACCCGTCAGCCATGCGAGGGAATCCAGCGGATCCGGTCCGACCGCCGTCGTGTCGACGTCGACGGTTGCCGCCGGATTGGCGGTCGTGACGAGGGTCACGAGACCGAGGATCATCGAGATCACGAGCGTCCTCCCGGGTGTCGGCGTCGCCGGGCTCGATCGCCCGTCGAGCCGTCCTTGCTCGACCGCGAGAATGATTCGGAATCCGCGGTCACCACAAGGACGATCAAGCGCGCAAGGAGCGGATTGTCTACGTTCGTTCCGCACGCATGAGCCGAGGGAAGCCATGAATCCGATCCAGAAGGCCCTCTGGTACGTCGAGAGTCACTTCCGCGAGGAGATCCGACTCGAAGACGCGGCAAGAGTCGCCGGAGTGTCGACGTTCCATCTGACCCGGGCGTTCGCCACCGGGTACGGCATCTCGCTGATCCGCTACGTGCGGCGGCGACGCCTCGCCGAGGCGGCCAGGCGACTCGCCGCCGGGGGTGACGACATTCTCGCGATCGCCCTCGATCACGGCTACGGCTCTCACGAGGCCTTCTCGCGTGCATTTCGAGACGAGTTCGACACCACCCCCGAGAGCGTCCGCTCACGCGGGACCGTCGAGCATCTTCCGCTGACGGAGGCCCTGACCATGAACGCTCATCCCTCGCCGAAGCTCGGCTCCCCCCGGATCGTGCACCAGGAACCCCGCAGGCTCGCGGGGCTCGTCGGACGATTCGAGAGCAAGACCGGCGCCGGCATCCCGGATCACTGGCAGCGCTTCAACGCGCATCTCGGTCGCGTACCCGGCCAGCGCGACGCGACCGCCTACGGCGTGTGCTTCAACTTCGAGGAGGACGGTCGGTTCGACTATCTGGCGGGGGTCGAGGTGCGCGGGGACCACGAGCTGCCGGACGGACTGGTGCGCCTCGATCTGCCGGCTCAGAAGTACGCCGTGTTCTCCCACGCCGGGCACATCTCGGAGATCCGATCGGTGATCGCCGCGATCTGGGCGCACGGACTCTCCGACGCGAGCCTCGAGCCCTCGGCCGACCCGGCCCTGGAACGCTACGGCCCGGAGTTCGATGGCCGCACCGGGAACGGCGGCTTCGAGATCTGGGTCGCGATCCGGTAGCGGGGTTCCGCGGCTACCGGTCCCGCGGACCGAGCGATCGCGTGAAGAACACGCTGTTCGGATCCTCGACGTACCCCTCGAAGGGGCCGCACCGCTCGAACCCGAAGCGCGTGTACAGGCATCGTGCGGGTTCGAACGCCGCCTGCGATCCCGTCTCCAGGCTCACGCGCTCGTAGCCCCGACGTTCCGCCTCGCGCAGCAGGTGCGTAAGCACGACACGGGCCACGCCCCGTCGCCGGTGCGCGTTCGCCGTTCGCATCGACTTGATCTCCCCGTGGCGGGAGTCGAGCTCCTTGAGCGCCCCGCAGCCAAGGAGCTCGCCCCCGGACCACACGGTGTAGAAGGAGATCTCGGGTCGGCGCAGCGCTTCGAGATCGAGGGCATGAACGCTCTCGGGCGGAGAGATCGAGCGCATGTTCTTGAGATGCTCTTCCAGCAGCGCGCGGATCTCCGGTCCGCGAAGATCGTCGAGGCGGATGTCCACGTCAGTCGTGGTGGTCGGCCGGCTTGAGGTTCTCGGCGCCGGCGAGCTTTCCGACCAGACGCGCCGGATCGTGGATCAGAATCGGCAGATGCTGGGGACAGATCCGGATCGCGCCGCCCCGGTACTCGAGCGTGAGGAGCGGCGTCTCTTCGTCGCCGCGTCCACAGGCGAGACACGTCTTGGGATCGTTCGACATCTCACTCTCCTGGATGATCGGGAGCGATACGAAGGAGCATCGGGACGGCACGGTGCCAATGGCCACCGTCACGCCGTGGCGGCCAGCGCCTCGAGAACCTCCTCGCCGCGCAGGGACCTTGCCTGCGCGAATCCCCCCACGAGCCGTCCGGCTTCCGGTGCGATGAGGAACAGGGAGAAGTCCCCGAACCCGAACATCGGCTCCGTGTCCGGAAAGCGCGCGAGGTAGGCCCGCCTCGCGGCCGCGTGATCCGGATCCGATTCCCCGCAACGTCGCGCCGTGCCCCGGATCGTGCAACGAGCCGCCGCTTGCGGCGAGACGGCGGGGTTCGGCCACTGGATCACGAGCAGGCTCACCGCCGGGTTCTCGAGCATGTCCTTCGTGTGCGCGGCGAGACCGCTCACGTGGATCGCGAATCCGCGGCCCGGTACGGTCGCGAACGGCGTCATGGAAACGTAAGGCGCGCCGCCGTGCAACGTGCCGAGTGCCGCGATCGGTTGCGCCGCCAGCAGGCCCCGCAGGGCCTCGACGTGACCAGAGCTCATGAGTGCTTCCTCCGCAGCGGCCGCTCCCGCGGCCAATATGTCACCCCCGAGAGGCGGAGGCCAGTCGCCCGAGCGATCCCTCGGCGGGTCCTGTCTCTTCCTCCGCGCCGAATCCGAACGACCGGGAGAGAACCCGAACCCGGAGGGCAACGACATGGAGACCAAGTTCGCGGCGGAGGACGTCGCGCGGTTCGAGAACGAGACCTGGTCGCGCTGCGCGGCCACCTACGACGACGGATTCGGCGCGCTCGTGTCCGAGGCCGTCGACCCGACGCTCGATGCGGCGGGAGTCACCGAGGGGAAGTCCGTCCTGGACGTCGGCACGGGCACGGGATCGGTGGCCGCCGCGGCGATGGCGCGGGGCGCGCGGGCGACGGGGATCGACTTCTCGCGAACGATGCTGGAGGCGGCAAGGACGCGCGTCCCCGGAGCGACGTTCCGGGAGGCTCCCGCCGAGGCACTTCCGTTCGACGACGAGGAGTTCGACTCCGTCGTCGGCAGCTTCGTCCTCCACCACTCCGCGGAACCCAAGCGGATCCTCGGCGAGTCGTGTCGCGTGCTGCGACCGGGAGGCCGGGCCGCGTTCACCGTGTGGGCTGCGCCGGAGCGGCTCGAGGCGTTCGGTCTGTTCTTCGCGGCGGTCGGCGAACACGCCGGCGCGGCGGAGCTTCCGCACGGTCCTCTGTTCGGAGTGAGCGATCACGACGTCTTCCACCGGCTCGCCGCCGACGCCGGGTTCTCGGCGACCCGGATCACGGACCTCCCCCTCGCCTGGCGGACCGGCTCGATCGATCCCTACTGGCGGGCGTTCCACGCGTGGGCCGGCCTCGACGCGATGCCCGCGCAGACTCGCGACGCGATCGAGACGACGGTACGCAAGAACGCGAACGCCTACCGGGCGGGCGAGGGTTTCGTGATTCCGAATCCCGCGATCCTGATCTCGATGCGACGGTAGTCACCGGCCCGGCGGGAGCTCGATCCCGAACACGCGAGCCAGGACGGCCGGGATCTCGGAGTCCGCAATCGCTGTCTCGCTGCGGTGCCCATCCACCGTCTCGATCAGGCGGTACCCACTCAGCGTGACGCGACCGGTCGGGGTGGTCCGCGTGCAGAGAGTGCCCTGGTGAAAATGACTCTCGGCCGACGTTCGATGGTACGCGCACCGGTCCTCGAACTCGGACAGCTCGCGAGCCCGCATCTCGAATCGATACACGGGCACGAGCGTCGCCTCGCTCGACCCTTCGTGAAGGATCCAGTCGGGACCGGGACCGTCCACGCGGAAGACCTTCCGCCCCTGCCGGACGACCTCCCCGGAGACGAGCGGGAGCGGCTCGAGGAACGCATCGCCGAAGCCGACGTCGACGAGCCAGGGAGTGGCGAGGTCGACCCGCAGGGCGAGGTGGTCGAACTCCGGGCTGAAGTCGCCGCCTTCGTTCGCGACGCGCGCCGAGAGCAGACTCACCCGGTAACCGAGCGCGCGAAGCAGCGCGGCGAATAGGCCGTTCAGCTCGTAGCAGAACCCGCCACGCCGCCGGACCACGATCTTGTCGAACAGCGACGCCTCGTCGAGCGGGATCGGTTCGCCGCGCATGATGCTCAGGTTCTCGAACGGAATCGCCCGGAGGTGTGCCCGCTGCAGTCGACGGAGCATCTCCGTGCTGGGCACGGAGGGCCGCGCGACGTTCAATCGTGCGAGGTACGCGTCGACGTTCAGCATCGGCGATTTCACGCCGCGCGCTTTCCCTTGCGATGGGCTGTCCAGTCCTCCACCGTGACAGCCCATCGCTCGTGGTCGCGCCAGCGACCGGCGATCTTCAGGTAGCGGGGCGAGAAGCCCTCCAGCCGGAAGCCGAGGCTTTCGACCAGACCGCGGGAACGCAGGTTTCCGGGCTGCACGTTCGCCTCGAGACGGTGAAGCCCGTACTCGCGGAACGCCCGATCGACGACGAGCCGCAGACCGGCGCGCATGAGCCCGCGACCCGCGCTCGGCGTGAACGCGTAGAAGCCGAGGTATCCCGAGAGGAAAATGCCACGGACGATCTCGCTGATGTTGATGACCCCCACGAGCTCGCCGGCGAGGTCGAGCACGAGGTGGCTCTCGTGGGTCGGCGCACGGCCCCGCCGGACGAACGCCCGAAACTGCTCCGACGTGGATGGCGCCTTCACCCAGCTCCCGTGGAGACGTCGACTGCGCTTCACGGCGGCGAGGAATGCCTCCTCGTGCCGCAGCGCCGGGGTGGCGAGCGTGACGGGATCGGTGATCCGCGGCCGGCGAGGGGACGGAGCGGAACCGGACGATCGGGACGAACTCGGGGGGCGGCGGGCCACGACGATTCCTCCGGGAAGGCCGCCAGCATAGCCCACTCCGGCGCGGCTTGGGACCCGTGGGTCGGGCCACTCCCGCCGCCGGCCGGCCGGGTTCAGAAGTAGAGACTCGCTCCGAGCAGACGCGCGCCTACCGGCGCGCTTCCAGCGCCCGCAGCACGCTCTCGAAATCCGGATAGCCGAGGCCGAAGCCCCGCGTGAACCAGTTGCCACCGCGTTGCGCGATCGGCTCGCCATCCACCAGGACGTCGAACTGCCCGATCGATCCCGGACGCAGGGAGGTGCCGAGGCCGAATCGCTTCTCGATCCGGGCCGCGAGACTCGCGGCCTTCTGCTGGTTGCCGGCTCAGGTCGGGCAGTACACGATCTCGATCTTCAAGGCTCTCCTCCGGCCCGGGACGTCGACGGCCTATCGCTTCTTCTTGCCGGCCGCGGAACGGGAAGGCGCCCCGCCCGGGCGGACCCAGGGTGGAACCGGGTGGAGATCCCCTTCCTTGTTCGTGATCTGAAACACCACTCCGCGGCGATCCACACGAAGGTGATAGCCGCGCCCGCCGACGAAGACAGTGTAGTGCAGAGTTCCGTCCTTGCTGCCTTCGGTGTGCGCACGCAGATTCCGGTGACGACCCACCACGAGCTCTCGAAGGAACAGGGTGCGCGCCGGCTGTGCGCCCGGCGCCACGCGACTTTCGAGCAACTCGATCAGCTGGTCACAGCTCAGTTCACCGCCGTCGTAATTGCGACGAATGCTCTCGATCTGTACCGAATTGAGCTTGAACATCGCGGCCACCTCCGTCGGGGATCGATGATCTTCCGAACACGGGCATGCCTATCCCGCCAAGCCTCCGAGCGCCGCCACCACGGCCCGAGACACTCCGAACGGCGACGTCACGAGCAGCGTCAGCGTGCCGACCGCCCTCACGAGGAACTCCTGCCCTGGCGGAAAGAAGAAGACGAACGCCAGGACGAGCAGCAACCCGAACCGCTCCAGCTGGCGGTACGCGCGAAGGGCCGCGCCCGACAGGAAGAACTGGACGACCCGCGACCCGTCGAGCGGCGGGATCGGCAACAGATTGAACACGACGAGCAGCGTGTTCACGTAGATTCCGGTCGCAAGAACCCCGGCCACGCGCGACGCGACCGGTACGATCTCGGCTCGAACAAGGATCGCGAACACGGCGGAGAGAAGAAGGGCCACGGCCAGATTCGTCGCCGGGCCGGCGAGCGCCACGAGCGCCCAGTCACGTCGCGGATTGCGCAGGCGACTCACGTCCACGGGGACGGGCTTCGCGCCACCGAAGATCACGCCCGCTCCGGAAAGCAGCAGGAACAGCGGCACCGCGATCGTGAACATCGGATCGATGTGCGGAATCGGATTGAGAGTCAGCCGGCCGCGCTCGCGCGCCGTGGGATCCCCGAGCCGATCGGCCACGAAACCGTGCGCGGCCTCGTGACTCGTGATCGACGGAATGATCAGCGCGGCGACACCGGCCACGACGAAGAGGTCCACGGGCTTCCCTCGCGAGGTCTCGAGGCCTGCGAGGTTACGACACCGCACTCCCGAACGCGAACTACTTCCGGACGTACTTTCCGTCGAACGCGGTGGACCACTCACCGCTCGCGTCCATCGACTCCCAGTGCTGCCGCACGCTGCCGTCGTCGTTCGGCGTCCACGTGATCCGGTGCCGCGTGACGCTCCCGTCCGCGCCCGCGACCTCGCCCTCGAGCACCATGTTGCCGTCTCGCAGGCCGCCCTCCAGGAGAAGCAGCAGCCCGGAAGAGTCCACCCAGGTCTGGTGCCACACGTCGCGGGTGGCGTCGTAGATGTTCAGGCTTTCGCCGTGATAGCCGCGCGGGGTCTCGTAGCGCTCGTGCAGCACGCATCCCCCGTACTCGCGCTGGATGCTGTTCGTGCCGGCGAGCTTTCCCTGGGGACCGTAGACGTTCCACTCCCCGATCCAGAAGTCGAAGGCGCGAAACTCGGCGGCGCTGCAGGGCGGAGGGGGCGCGTCCTGCGCCCGAATGGCCGGCACGGCGCCCAGAGTCATCCCGGTGGCGGCGGCGAGAAGGGCGGTCTTCGGGAAGCGCATGGGTTCTCCTTCGGCGGAGTGGCGGTCGAGCGGCACCGAGTCCACCGTAGTCCCCTCCTCACGCGGGCGCACACCGGCTGGGACGAACGGTGGGCACCGGGGTCGAGCCGCCGCGAGCTCGCCCGCGGCTCTTCATCGGCGACCGAGCATGACGTCGGCCCCGCGAACTCTCTTCGACTTTCCCGGGTAAGCTACAGTGACCCGCGCCCGGGAGAGGTCGGGGAACTCGGGACGGGGAGGACGCTCGTTGAGATCCATCGGACCGCGGGACGAACGGCGGGCCTCGACGCTGGGGCGGCCCCGAACGTCGCCACCGGGGCTCTTCTCGGGGCTTCTCGCGGGCCTCCTCGCGATCGCGACGCTCATCCCCCTCTCGGCCGGCGCCTCGGTGGACCCCGCCATCTACCGGGGCTGGACCGTCGAGAGCTTCGACATCCGGGGATTGCCGGAGGCGCTTCCCCGGAAGCTCGCCCCGGGTCTCGCGCTGGCCCAGAAGAGCGGAGGCTTTCTCGGCGGGTCCCGCGCCCCGTTCGATCCACGCGCGCTCGACGACGACCTGCGCCGCGCGACGCTGTTCCTCGCGCGCAGCGGGTACCCGCGCGCGACCGTCACGCCGGAGTTCGAGCCGGATGCGGAACGTCGGACCGTGCGGGTGACGCTCGTGGTCGTGCCGGGGAACGCGGTGACCGTCCGCGACGCACGGACCGAGGCGATGCCGCCGGACCTCGAGCCGCTCGCCGCGAGGGTGCTCCGCCTCGAGCCCGGTGAGGTGTTCACCGACTGGGAGATCGATCGTCGGGTCGGCGAGCTGCTCCGCATCCTGCAGGAGAACGGCCACGCGCAGGCCGCCGTCCGCGCCGACGTTTCCCGCCCCGATTCCGTCTCCGCGCGGATCACGTTCGTCGTGAACGCGGGGCCGGTCTTCCACTTCGGCCGCACGATCGTGGAGGGCGCCCCGCCGGACCTCGAAGAAGTCACGCGACGTTCGGCCGCGATCCGCGGCGGCGACGTCTACTCCCTGGAAGACCTCGAGCGGGCCGACGAATCGCTTCGCCTGCTCGGCCTGTTCCGCCGCGTGAACGTCCGCACGCAGTCGGCCGGTCCGGACATCCTCGACGTCGTCGTCACGGTCGGCACTGCCCCGCCGCGTTCCCTGAACCTCGGCGTGGGCTACTGGACGGTCGACAACCTGCGCGTGGAAGCAGCCTGGCAGCACCGCAACCTGTTCCGCGCGGGCCGCGGATTCGGCGCGGACGCGTCGTATTCTCCGTACGAGCAATCGGCCGGCATCCAGCTCTGGAAGCCGGTGCTGTTCCACTCCCGCACACGCGGGGCGATCGCGCTGCACGGTCGTCGCGAAACGGAAGAGAGCTACGAGCTCCGGTCGGGCGACCTCGATGTCAGCGCCACCTACCTCGCCACCCTCGAGACGACCTGGGCTGCCACGATCAGCCTTTCCGTATTCGACTTCGTGGCCAAGAGTCCGGATGCAAACGCGGATGGTCTCGGGCCGAACCTGCTCTCGCTGTCGCTCCAGTGGACCCGCGACACGCTCGACGATCATCTCCTGCCTCGCGCCGGCCTGCTTGCGCGGGTCGAGCTGGAACCGGGCCTGCCGAGCTTCGACTTCGCGCAACGGTACGAGCTGTTGACCCCTCAGGTCTCCACGTTCGCGCCGGGTCCCGGTGGCACCACGCTCGCAGCCCGCGGCGCGTTCGGGATCGCGCTCGAGGCGTCGAACGCGAGTGAGTTGCTCGCGAACAAGCGCTACTACGCCGGCGGCACCGGGTCGATGCGCGGCTACACGCGTCGCGCGCTCGGGCCGCAGGACGCGGAAGGGCGACCGACCGGCGGCGTGGCGAAGCTCGAGCTCTCGACGGAGATCCGCATTCCGCTCGCGTGGCGATTCTCCGGCGCCGCCTTCCTGGATGCGGGTCAGGTCTGGGAGAGTCGCTCCGCGATCGGCGTTCGAGATCTTCGCGTCGCCGTCGGACCGGGGCTGCTCGTGATGACCCCGGTGGGGCCGGTGCGGCTCGACGTGGGCTTCCCGGTGGGCGCCCGCACCGGCGATCCGCCGAGTCCGGTCTATCTGCTCTCCGTGGGTCAGGTGTTCTGATGACGCGAGACGTCGAACGGCCGGCGGGCGACGGCCGCGGGAAGCGTCGTGCGTGGCGCCTCGTGCTCGGCGCGATCGCGTCCGTGTTGCTGGCGGCGATCGTGGCGGCGGGGGCGCTGTCGAGTCGCTCCGTGCGGGAACGATTCCTCCCCGCGGTGCTCGATCGCGTGGAGGCCGCACTACCCGGAACCTGGGAGATCGCGGGCGCGCGGTGGCCGGCGATCGGGAGACTGTCGGTGGAGCGTGTCCGCTGGCAGCGGGAGGATGCGGTGCTCCTGTCGCTGCGGGACCTCGACGTGGACGTCGACCTCGCCGCGCTCTGGCGCCGCGACGTTCACGTGCGTCTGCTGCGGGCCGATTCGCTCGCGATCGATCTCCCGGCGATTGGAAGCGCCTTCGGCGCGGACCCGGCGGCGACGCCTCCCGCCCGCGGCACGAAGTCGGGCGCGTTCCTTCGTCCGGGGTCCGTGCCGTTCCTTCCCTCGGTGGGAGTCGATACGATCGCGGTGACGGCATCGCACGTGAAGCTCTCGCCGGACCGAGCGTTGACCGACGTGCGCGTGCAGGGCGGCGTGGAACTTCGCGCGGGACTTCCCCCGGCGGTCGCGCTTACCACGCTCGAAGCGCGCGTGCCGGCCGACGGCGTCGCGATTGCCGGCGGCTCCGCGACCTGGGACCCGCGCGCGCCGCTCGCGTTGCGGGCGAACGTCCGCGGCAATCTCGCCGACGACGTTCCGTTCGCGCTCGACGCCACCTCCGACGAGACCGGTACGTTCGTCGTCACCGCGGATGTCGGGCAGGATCGACCACCGGTTGTCGCGCTCCGGGGCACGTTGCGGAGGAAGGGAGATCTGGTGAGCGGCGCCGCCGGCACCGCCACCTTCGACGTTCCGGACTCGAAGGAACTCGCACGAATCCCGTTCCTGCGCCCGTGGCTCGAGCGCGCGCCGGAGTTCGGCGCGGCGGAGATCACCGCGCGGGGAGACGTCGCGTGGGGCGAGAACGCGCGGGGCGACTTCCAGGTGGACCTCTCGCCCGGCCCGTGGATCCGGCGCGGGGTCGCGCATGTTCGGTTCTCGCCGGGCGAGATGGCAGTCGATTCGCTCGATGTTGCGATCGAGGGCCTGACGCTCACGGGCGAATGGCGACGGGTTGCCGAGCGTGACTCGGCGCGAGTGACGGCGAAGGTGTCGAGTGCGGACTGGCTGCGACCGTTCGTGGCGGCAGAATCCCTCCCGCAGAAGCTCGACGCCACACTCGTGGCGAACCTGCGCGGACCGACGAGCGCCCCCCAGCTCGACGCCAGGCTCGATGCTCGCGCCACGGTCGGGGACGTCGTGCTCGACCAGGTCGCGGTTCGCGGGGCGGGAGGAGTCGATCTCGCCGAAGGGTTGCGAACGGCCTTCGTCGCGCGGTCGCAGGGGTGGGGCGTACGCGGCGCGGCGCGGGTGTTCCGGGAGGAAGACGGCTCGACGCGCGTGGAGACGTCGCCGCTACGGGTCCGGCGTGATCCGCAAGAGGTGACGGCGGCGCGCGATCTCGATCTCCCGGCGGAGATCCGCGGCGGCGGCTCCGTGATCTGGGACGGGGCGACGGCGACGCTCGATCGCCTTCGCGTCGACGGCGACCTCGGACCGATCGACGTGAGCGGCCGACTCCGCGACGGTCGCGGCCCGTTCGAGGTCCGCGGCCGGTGGAAGGAACTGCCGCGCGAGCTGGAAACGATCTTCGCCGCCGATTCCACCCAGGTGGCGGCGCGCTGGACCGCGGCCGGTCCGTTCGACGTGTCGCTGCGCGGCGAGCTCGATCGAACGTCGGCCGGCGAGCCGCGCGTGCGCGGCGACGCCACCTGGCACCTGCCCGGACCCTGGGTGGTCGTACCCGGAGACTCCACCCGGGCATCCCTCGAAGGAACGGAGACGATCGCCGGCAACGGCACCTTTGCCTGGAGTCCCGCGGGCGGCGACGCCACGATCGATCTCTCGGCCACGTCGTGGCTGGACGAGTTCCGTGTCATGGCTTCCGGCGCGGGATCCGAGTGGCGAGCCGACTCCGCGATCGTGCGCGCGCCGGGCTTCACGCTGCGGGGCAGCGGCGGCGTGACGGGGGACTCCCTCATGGCGTTCGGCCGACTCGAGGTGCTCGGGAGCGGGATCGTCTCGAGGTTCGTGCCGCAGCTCGCGGACTCGGCGTCGCGAGTGTCTCTGGAGAGCGACTTCCGCGTCGGCGGCACGCCGGCCGTGCCCGTCGTGGAAGCGCCGATCGTCGCGAGCGTCACGTTGCCGGGGTTCGACGCGCCGCGAGTGCTCGGCACGCTGCGGTATCGCGGCGGTGACGTGGAGCTCGAGGGCCACGCCGAGGAACCGGTGTCGACCGAGTACGCTCGCTGGGACGAGCTCGAGTTCTTTGCCTCGCAGAGTTCCGGCACCGAGGGTGCGTCCCCCGAGGGACGTTTCTCGTTCCGCCTGCAGGGAAGCGAGTCCGGCGGCGAGGCTTCCGCGACCTGGAGCAAGACGAGCGAGGAGCTCCGCCTGAACGTGACGAACCTCGCGGGCCGCTTCCTGGAGAGAGATCTCGCGACCACGTCGCCCTTCACCGCGACCTTCCGACCGTCTTCCCGCGCGTTCGCCCTCGAGAACGCGCACCTCGCCGGCTCGATGGGCACGCTCGACGCCGACATCGCGCTCTCGCCGGACGAGACGGACCTCGACGTCACCCTCGACCTCGACGTGGGTCATCTCCCCTGGAACCCGGGGCTGCCGGCGGGGCTGTGGCCGCTCCGCCTGCGCGCGGTCGCGAAGGGTACGGCCGCGGACAGTCTTTCGCTGGACGTGACGGCGGAGGGTCTCCGCATCGGTCCCGAGAAGGACGCCACCCTGCGCGCGACGTTGCGCGAGGCGGCGCGCGGAACGTCAGCGGAAATTCGCCTCGAGTCGGACGGCCGCGCGCTCGTCGCGGCGGATGGCTCGCTGCCGTGGGTCGTGACGCGCGATCCGCTCGCGTTCTCGCCGACCGACGACGGGCTCGACCTGCGCGTCACCCTCGATCGGTTCCCGCTTCCGGAGTTCCTGGCCGACCCGCTCGGGACTCCGGGCTACCTCGATCGCGGTGACGCGACGCGCGCCCCGCGCCTCGCCGGACACGCACGGATTGCCGGGAGCCCGAACGCCCCGGAAGGGGTGCTGCGCGGCAGCGTGACGTTCCCGGCCTACGACGAGCTCGCGCACTACTCGGTCGGGATCGAGGCGCGCGCAGCGCAGGACAGCGACCGGGGCGGCGACGGGGCGGGTGCGGACTCGACGGTGCGCGTCTCCGCGTCGCTGCTCGCGATGAAGCCAGGCCTCGCGGCACGTCTGTCGGCCCGACGCGATTCCGTGGAGATCCTGGACGCCGATCTCGCGCTTCCGTTCGAGGGGGCGTGGAACGAGGCCGATCCCGCCGACCGCGAGCTCAGCTTCCACGCCCGCGCCGAGGACCTCGCGCTCGACGACCTCACCCCTCTGTTCCCCGGCGTGCTGGGACTCGACGGTCGCGTGCGTCTCGACGTCTCGGCGGAGGGGCCGCTCGACGATCCGCGTCTCGCCGGCGACATCGACCTCGAGAACGTGGAGGTGAGGCTCCGCGATCGCAGCTGGGCCACGGCGCGCGGCAACGTCCACCTCGCGGGTTCCGGACGAGCGCCGAACGTCACGGGCCGCATCGTGGTCCCTTCCGGGAGCATCCGCGTGCCGGAGACGCCCCCGACGCTCTACCCCACCGAGGGAACGGCGCTGCTCTGGGCGCAGGAGGAGGAGTTCGCCGCGGAGCCGCCGAACGACGCGGCACCGGACAGTGCAGGCGCGACGATCGCGGCCGACTCGTCCGCGCCGCCGGACTCCACCCCGGCGCCTCCCGCCGACGCGACAAAGCTCGACGTCACCGTGACGGTTCCGTCCGGGGTCCGCCTGCAGGGCCGAGGCCTCGACGTGGAGCTCGGGGGCGAGCTCGAGATCCTCCGCTCCGGCAACGAGATGTCGCTCGTGGGCAGCCTCGATGCGCAGCGCGGATCCATGCAGTATCTCGGCCGTCGTCTCGAGATCGAGAGCGGCACCGTGACGTTCTACGGCTCGAAGGACCTGAACCCCACGTTGAATCTCTCGCTCGCGAAGCAATCCGGCACGGTGACCGTCCGCGTGATCGTGACCGGCACGCTGTTGAAGCCGCGTCTCGAGCTGCGCTCCGACCCCGACATGTCGCAGGGAGACATCCTCGCGTTCCTGCTCTTCGATCGCACGAGCGACACGTTGACGGGCGAGCAGACGCAACGTCTCAGCGAGCAGGCGCGGTCGAGCGCCGAGCAGTTCGCCGCGAACCGCCTCGCGGAAGAGCTCGGGCAAGAGCTCGGCGTGGACGTCCTGCGCTACGAGCAATCGGCCTCCGACTCCGTGCAGACGCGGACGATCACGGTCGGCAAGTACCTGAGCCCGGACCTCCTCGTGCAGTACGAGCAGGGGCTCGAGAATCGCGAGGGCATCGGACTCGTGGTGGAGTACTTCCTCGGCCACGGGCTCCGGCTCGAAATGCGCAGCCACCGCCAGGACCAGGACGGTCTCGTGCTGGGGTGGGAGCGGAATTACTGATCCGCTCAACCCCCCTGCCGGTCGCGCCGAAACCTGGGAGAGACCGGCCTCGTCGATCCTCCTCGCGCCAACATCCCGTCGACACCGACCCGCCGGTACCGGGAGGGGAAGATGGGTGGCATCTCGCTGGAGCGGATCCGACCGCGAGTCGACGCGTCCTGGGACGCGTTCCTCGACGAAGCGCCGGACGCGACGCTCTTCGACCGCCTCGCGTTCCTCGCCTACCACCCGGCCGGCCGCTTTCGGGAACATCGGCTCCGCGCGGTCCGGGACGGCCGCACGATCGGCGTCGTCGCGCTCGCGGAGTCGACCGCCGGCGAGTCGACGTCCCTGGTGAGTCCGTACGGCGGCAGCGTGGGCGGATGGGTCGTGTCGGACGACGTGCGCGGGACCGACCACGTCGTGCTCGCGGAGTTGCTCCGCGACTACGCACAGGCAAACGCTTTCGACGGGATCGTACTCGGATCCCGCCCGACCCCCTATCGGACGCGCGGCGAGTGGGCCGGTTTCACCTGGGGCGAGCGCGGCGCCGTCTGTTCGCGCCGCGACATCAATCACTTCGTGCCGCTCTTGGATGATCCGCAGTCGCGCTTCCGCGGCAGTGCTCGCCGGAGCGCGCGGCGCGCGGAGCGCGAAGGACTCGTCGCCCGGAAGATCGCGGGCGAGAACGTCACCGGGGACGATCTCGCGCGCGCCCACATCATCGTGCGCAGGGACAAGGCACGAAAGCAGGCACGGCCGACGCATTCCTTCGAGGAGCTCCGGTTCCTGTTCCGTCGCTTTCCGGATTCCTTCGCGCTCCGGGTGGCGGAACGACCGGATGGAGACTGGGACGCGGTGCTGCTCGAGATCCGGGCGTCGGCGCGCGTGTCACTCGTGTTCTACGCGAACCGTGCCGACGAGGACTCGGCGCACGGCGCGGTGAACCTGCTCTACGAACGCGCGATCGTCGAGGCGGCGGAGGCGGGGTACGAGTGGCTCGACCTCGGAACGTCGTCGATCGGCGGTCGGGTGAACGACGGTCTCGCGCGGTTCAAGGAGAGTCTCGGCGGTATTGCGTTCGCGCGGGAGTCCTGGGCGCTGGACGTGGCGCGGACCGCGCCGGCGACGACTGCGGGCGCTCGTCGCGAGGCGCCGGAGCCGGTGCTCGCCGAGGGTACGTAGCCGCGACGGTTCCTGCGCTGTGGTACGCTCCCGAAATGAAACCTCATGAGTCCACCTGGTCGGATACCTCGCCCGAAGCGTCGCGGGTTCTCGCCGAGATCTACCGGAAGATGCCGGCGTGGCGAAAACTGCAGCTCGTGGAGGACGCCAACCGCACGGCGCGCGAGCTCACGATGGCCGGACTGCGATCCCGCTATCCGGAGGAGTCCGACGATCGTCTCTGGCGCCGGTACCTGGAACTGACGCTCGGCGAAGAGCTCACCCGGAAGGTCTACGGGCCGGCGAGCGAGCGATGACGTCGGAGCGCTCCGAAGCGGTTTCGGTCCTGCTGCACGTGGTCGATGTCCTGGACCGGCTCAGGATCCCGTATCACGTCGGCGGCTCGTTCGCGAGCTCGGTCCATGGTACGCCCCGGCAGACTCAGGACGTGGACATCGTGGTCGACCTCGCGCCGTCGGCGGTCGACGACCTGGTCGAAGCCTTCTCGGGCGACTTCTACGCGGACGCCGGGGCGGCGAGAGACGCGATTCGCGAACGCTCGACCTTCAATCTGATTCACTTCGGCACCGGGATGAAGATCGACTTCTTCCTCCTGGGCACGACGCCATTCGATCGATCCGAGTTCGAGCGAGGCCGTCTCGAGAATATCGGCGTCGGCACGGACCGGCCGGTCCGGATCAAGAGCGCCGAAGACACGATCTTGCGAAAGCTTCGCTGGTACCGAGACGGCGGTGAGATGTCCGACCGTCAGTGGACGGACGTGGTCGGGATCGTACGGGCGCAGGGGGAACGGCTGGATCATCCGTACCTGGAGTACTGGGCCGGGGAGCTCGGCGTGCGGGACTTGCTGGCACGATTGATGACGTGATCGACATCGACCGGGCAAACCCGAGACGCTAGTCTCCGGCAATCGAGAGTTCCCGAACCGGGCGGCCGCGGTGAAGACTCTGCTCGATCCCGAGGACCACGTCGAGGTGATCACCCGCCTGCGCGGGCGGAACCGATGACGCACCCGTTCCTCGGGGACATGACGCGGGCGGAATGGGGACGCTGGGGGTATCGGCACCTCGATCATCACGCGCGGCAGTTCGGGGTGTGAGGGGGCGATCGGAACAAGCCTCGCGTGGTGAACCCGGTGGCCGGAGCGGCTGGCCCCTCTACTCCGGTCCCGCGGAACCCACGATCCCTCGCAGGCCGGCAGAGACGTAGAACGCGGGCGCCCCTTTCGTCCCCTCCGGCGCGATCCCCCCGACGCCGACCTCGAAGACGAACTCCTGCGAGTCCGAGAGGCGACCCGTCGCGCCGAGACCGAGCACCCCGAAGAACGTGTCGGGCGGCGCGATCGCATCCTCGGGATCCGGCGTGTCCGACGAGAAGATCACGTTGCCGGCGTAGCCCTTCACGCCGGCGGCTCGCACCGACGCGTAGAGGTTCCATGGGCGCCGACGTACCGTGCCCCACGTGACGCCGACGTCGACGCCGAGACTCTTGCCATCCGAGTCGTCGGCCGCACCGAAGCCGAGCTCCGCGCGCCAGCGTTCGGCGAGGGCGCGGCGGGCCGCCAGTTTCAAACCGAGCGTCCCGGCATCGGTGCGCGTGAGGCCCATCACGTCGACCCCGAGGTCCCAGTCGGCGGAGATCCCGCGACGGTAGCGTCCGAACCAGCCGCTCGCTCCGCTGTGGGCGTCGGTGAAGAGCGCGACGCCGGTGCCGACGCCCAGGGCGACCTCGGAGTTCCCGCGACCGGCGGTCTCCGGGCCGCCGTACGTGAACAGCGGGGGAGGCGGCGCGAATCCCGTGCAGCCCGAGGCGAGCGCGGCGAGCGCCAGGACACCGAGAAGGGAAACGTGGGGGCGGAACCGAGGTCGCATGGCCGCATGATAGGTCGAAGCCACGGCCTCGTCTGCGGTGGTGAACGCCCCCGTCACTCCACGATGATCATCCGATCGAACCAGTTGTAGTTGGAGTCGCCGATGAACCCGAGCGATCCGAGCGCGGTCGTTCCGCCCGGTCCCCACGGGCCGAAATCCGGGCACGGCCGGAAGTGTGCCGACTCGCTGAACTCCTGTGTCGTGGGGACGGTCACCGTGAACGTCGCGAGCGGGTCGATCGTCTGGATCCACAGAATGATGCCCCAGCTCACGAGCGGGTAGCCGACCACGTCCTGGCGGCGCCAGTGCCACATCGCGTCGTTGTCCACGACGAAGTAGTTCACGTTCGGCCCGGCGCCCGTGACCGAGACATGTTCGGTCCCGGGATACGGCGAGTTGCCGTTCACGTAGACACACGGGATGTAGAGCGTCACCTCGGCGGTGACGTTGCGATTGTTCGTGACCTCGATGACGATGTCGTCGCCGCCGGCGATGACGGGTGTGAGCAGATCGAACGTCCAGTCGGGCGACGTGGTGCCCTCCTGCCAGAACTCGAGGTCGAAGCCCTCGCACGGATCGAGGTTCAGCTCCCGCTGCTCGATCACCGCGCTGGCGGTGCCGATCGGCTCGCTGCCCGGCGCGAGATTGCAGATCTCGTCGTAGAGCTCGGCGGTGATCGTGACCGTCGCCCCGGCGACGACGTCTCCCGGATCCACCACGTACACGATTTCCCCACCCGTCCACAGCTCCGTGCCGACGGGATTCGGCGCCTCGCCCTGCACCCACTCGGCGAGGCTGCCGGCGCCGTCCAGGACCCAGCGCACGCAGTGGTTCTCGGGCACGCGGGGGATGACGGGACGGATGCGCAGCTCGTTCAGCTCGCGTGACACGTACCCACGGCCGGTCGCGAGCGCGATGGTGGCGGTGTCGAAGGTGACTTCCCAGAGGTCCATCCGCTCGGCGTCGCGCGCCGCGGACGCGACCCCGGTGATGTCGAAGTTCGAGAAGCCCTCGAGGATCGCGTCGTAGTAGGACTCGGCGCGCTCGAGCATGGACCAGAAGTAGAAGAGCCCGTACTCGATGTCGAATCGGAGGCCGGTCCAGGCGTTCACCTGATCGATGAACGCGCCGCGCGCCATCTCGTCGTCGGCGTAGCGACGGAGGAGCAGCACGGCCGCGCGCTGCCACTCGCCGCCACCGATCAGGTCGGAAAGGGTCGGTTCGTACACGGCCATCGCGTCGACGAACGCCTGCGCGCTCTCGGCGGTGATGTTCGTCTCGACCTCGCGGAGAGCACGCGGCACCGTGACGCTGAACAGCGACGGCAGCAGCACGTCCTTCACGAACGCGAGCGCCGGCATGCGAGCGGCCGTCTGGCGCCAGGTGTCACGCGCGGGATTCGGGTGCGAGGCGACCCAGGCCGGCTCGGGCGTCAGGTCGGGGAAGTGCGCCCCCGTCACCACGAGATCGTAGACCTGCTGGATGTTCGTTCCCTCGGGCACCAGGAGCAGCGGGGGGTCGAGCTGCGACTCCGCGAGCGACGCGCCTTCGAACCCCGTGAACGCGTTCGCGAAGAGGGAAGGAAACGGCGTCTCGCCCTCGGCGAGAAGCTGCGGCGGCGCGACCTCGTGCGAGCCGCCGTACTCGTCGAGGTATTCCTTCAGGTAGAAGTAGTAGTAACCCGTCCGCGGACGATCGGTCCGGACGTCGAGCCCGGCCTGGTCGACCATTCGCTGGACGAGGAGGCCGGACTGCGGCGCATCCGGCACGACGTCGACGAAGCCGCCGCCACCGCCGCGCGTCGATTCGGTCGCGGTCGCGGGTGCCGGCGGCGGTGCGATCGATCCGAGGGCCGCGAGCAACGCCGTGCGGACATCGGAGTCGGCAATCTCGAGGGCGCCGGTGTTCGCAGTGAGCGCGGTCTCGATGTCGGCAGCGAGACTCGACGTCACGGACTGCGCGCGGAGGAAGGCGAGCAGCTGGGAGTTCTCCTCGTCCGCGAGCAGATGACCGCCCACTCCCCAGAACAGGAGCGCGGTGGCGGTGTCGAGACTCGAGATCGCGCCGGATCCCGCGGGATCGACGAAGCCGAACAGGACCAGCTGTCCCGCGGAGTTCTCGAGCCAGGCGAGCGTCGGCCCGTCGGTGAGGACCGGCACGGCGAACGAGCCGTCGGCCGCCACCTCGCTCGTGCCGAACGGCGAGCGGGCCGCGTAGTCCGTGACCGGACCCGGCAGCGCCGCGGGGAGCGTGACCTGGCCGTTCGCGGTCGTCAGCGGGTCTTCGGGGGGCGTGCCGGTGGGCGAATCGTCCCCACAGGAGGCCAGCGCGACGGTGCTGAGGAAAAGGACGAGGCCGCGCCGGAGGCGCTCGATCGTGGGGTGAGTCCGCATCGATGTCTCTCCGTGGGCACGTGGGTCAGAGTATCGGGAAGTGTATCAGAAGGACCTCGGCCATCGACTTCGCCGGCTCGGGGTTCAGGGCGCTTCGGGCGTCGATGGGCTCGGTTGCCCGGGCGTGTCGCCCGAGGCTTGGTAGCTTCCCTCCGGCGGGCTCCGGGTACCCCCGGGCGACCTGGCCAGGCCGCCCGCCCCCGCGCTCGCCACCCCGGCCCCCCATGTCGATATTTAAACTTGACCGACCATGTTTAAATACCGAGATTGACAATGAAGCTCGCTTGAATAGTGAGGGCTGCATGAGGCGCGGAACCACCGGGCGGTACGAAGTCGTCACGACGGCCGGGGAGCAGGCCCGGGCCTTCGTCCCGGCCCCCCTTCCCCCGTCGCCCGCCGTGGACATCGCCGCGCTTCAAGCCGGGCTCGAACGAGCCCACCTGGCCCTCGGCCGACTCGACGCGCTCTCGGTGCTCCTTCCCGACCCGCAGCAGTTCCTCTACGGGAGCGTCCGCAAGGAGGCCGTGCTCTCCTCGCAGATCGAGGGAACGCAGTCCTCGCTCTCGGACCTTCTTCTCTTCGAGATGGAAGAGGTCCCCGGGGTGCCCCTGGATGATGTCGTCGAGGTCTCGAACTACGTCGGCGCGCTCGATCACGGCCTCCGGCGACTGCGAGATGGATTCCCGCTCTCGAACCGGTTGATTCGCCAGATCCACGCGGAGCTCCTGTCCCGCGGCCGCGGCGCGGACAAGTCTCCCGGGGAGTTCCGCCGAACGCAGAACTGGATCGGCGGAACCCGCCCGGGCGACGCGGCCTTCGTTCCGGCGCCCCCCCATTTCGTCCCGGACTCCATGTCGGACCTCGAGCGATTCCTCCACGAACCGACCGGCGACCTTCCGGTGCTGCTGAAGGCCGGTCTCGCTCACGTCCAGTTCGAGACCATCCACCCGTTCCTCGACGGCAACGGTCGAGTCGGTCGGCTGCTGATCACCTTCATTCTCTGCCACGAGGGCGTCCTCAAGGAACCCCTTCTGTATCCGAGCCTCTACTTCAAAGAGCATCGATCGCGATACTACGAGCTGCTGGACCGCGTTCGGGTAGACGGCGACTGGGAGACGTGGCTCGCATTCTTCCTCGACGGCGTGGCGGAAACGGCGGAAGAAGCGGTCTCGACCGTGCAGCGTCTGACGGCCCTCTTTCAAACAGACCAGTCGCGAGTTCAGGCGCGTGGGCGTGCCGCGGGCTCCGCGCTCCGCGTGCATCAGGCGCTCATGGAGAAGCCGTTGGTGTCGTTGCAGGACGTCGCCGCGCGGACGGGGCTCTCGTTCCCCACGGTCTCCACGAGCATGAAGATCTTGGAAGACCTCGGCATCGCGAGGGAGAGAACCGGGAAGCGGCGGAATCGCGTGTTCGAGTACGCCCGGTACGTCGCGATTCTGAGCGAGGGGACCGAACGTCCGGGGAGATGACGCGGGCGCCGGGACCTTGGCCGTCGGGTGACATGTCCGACCCCACCCTCCGGGAGACGGAGGGTGGGGTCCCGACGAGTCCGTACCGGATCACCGAACCAGCAGGATCTTCTTCTCCGAGCGATCTCCGTCCGACTCCAGGCGAACGAAGTACACGCCGCTGGCCACGGCACGACGCTGCTCGTCGCGCCCGTCCCATCGCACTTCGTGGCGGCCCGGGGCCTCGAGACGATTCGCGAGGACGCGCACGAGTCGCCCCTGAACGTCGTGCACCGTGAGACGCAGCGGTGCTTCGCGATCCAGGGCGAATCCGAACGTCGTGGTATCGCGGAACGGATTCGGCGCAGCCGCGAGCTCGATCCGGGACGGCGCTTCCGGCAGGGGCGCACCGACCGAACCCGAGAACGGTACGTTGAGCACGGCGATCCCCCGGCTCAAGCAAGCCATCCACAGTTCGTACCCACCGGCAACCTCGCGGAACTCGAGGTCGGCGATCGCGGCGTGCGGGAGCCCTCCCCACTGCGGCACACCGCCGACGGGAGCGGGGAACGCTCCCACGTTCGTCCCGTCGAACCAGCAGAGTCCCGCGGCCGTCGACGGGGCCGTGCTGTCGTAGGACATCCAGACGCGTCCGTCCGGCGTCACCGCGAGGGGTCGGACGTGGTCACCGGGGAACGGCCACCCGAGATCGTGCTCCCACGTCTCGTACGTGCCGGTATCCGCATCGAGATGGATCAGCGTGCCGCCGGTTGCGGTGAACTGAGTCCACGTACCGATCCACACTTCTCCCCCGGGCCCCGGCGCGAGCCCCGTGAACCACGTCGCGCTGCCGGGGAAGTCGTCGATCGTGCGTGCGAAGGAGTAGGTCCCGTCCGTCCGTGCGAGTTCCCAGTCGCTCGAGGCCCACACGGTGCCCGGGCGCTCCGGATCCTTGCGCAACGAGCGGCCGCTGAAGCTCGCGATGCCCGGGGCGACACTCCAGCTCGAGCCGTCGAACCGGCTGAGTGTCGTGGAACCGCCGATGGCCCAGAGCCTGCCCATCGAATCCTCCACCAGCTGACGGGCCCCTTCGAGGTTCCCGTCCTGCTGGAATCCGGTCCCGTTCCAATCGTGGATTCCGTAGGAGTTGTCCGAGGGCGTCACGGCGACACTTCCGGTCGAGGCGCGCGCGGCGACCGCCAGGGAGTTGTCGGTGTCGAACGGCCAGTCGAAGCCGAGTCCGTAGTGGAGCTGGTTCCACGAGGTCCAACGCTCCCCGTCGAACCGCGTCATGCCACCGATACCCGACGCGATGTTCGAGGTCGCGTACACGTGACCGTTGACCTCGTCGATCGTGAGGTCACCGGTGAAGTTGTCGCCGCAGCCGGTGTTCGTGACGCGGTACCGCTGCCACTGCGAGGTGGCGACGTCGTAACGTGCGGCACCTTCCGATCCGCAGACCCAGATGTTCTCGGCAGCGTCCACGTCGACGGAGAACGTGTAGGGCCCCGGGCGCCATTCGCCGAGATTCTGCCAGCTCGTTCCGTCGAATCGATACACGGTGCCGCCTTCGTCCACCGCGACGGCGCGTCCGTCTCCGTAGGCGCGGAACGCCCAGACGTAGAAGGCGAAGCTCGCGTACGGCTCGGTGGGCGTCGTCCACACGCCGTCCGGGCTGCGGTAGTCCAGGCTGTTCCAGTCGCCGGGCGTGGTGCGACGGATCGCCCAGAAGTTGCCGGCGTCATCCACGCAGTCGTGGCCCGGCATTCCGACGATCTCCCCCGGCTGGCCCGTGGACGGAAGCAGATTCCACTGCTGCGTCACGCTGTCGAAGCGGGACGGCACTTCCTCGATCGGCGGAAGCGACGTCGACCAGATCCAGTACCCCCCGCCCGGCCGTGGCTGTGCGGCGAGCGAGCGGTTCCCCTCCGCCCAGCGCGTCCAGGTGTTCGTCGCCGGGTCGTAGCGAACGCACCCGTCGTTCGCGAACCAGATCGTGCCATCGGGCGCGCTCTCCATGTCGAGGATGATGCCAGAAGACAGTTCGGAATTCCCCGGGCCGAATCGCTGGAGCGAGCTCGCGCCCACCGCCGGATCGAACCGCAGGGCGCCGGACCAGGTCCCCATCCAGAGACGGCCCGACGTCTCCGGCACGATGTCCGTGATGCGCATGTCGATGTCACTCGCGGGATGCCCGAGGACCGGATAGTCGACGTTCGAGAAGTTGATCCAGCGGTTCTCCGCCTGCACGAACTTCGCGAAGCCGCCTTCTGCAAACGCGGCGTCGTATCCCGCGATGTACGGATCGCCGTCCGGGCCGACCCAGAGCGCTTCGCACTCGTCGCCCTGGATGCCCGTATTTCCGGCTCGGTAGTACCGCCACGATTCCCCGGCCGCATCGACGGCCCGGGGGAGGATGCACAAGGAGATCGCCAGGAGGGACAACGACGGGAAGCGGAGCATGGAGGATCCTCGGGGAAGGTCCGTGGCGTGCGGACGGGGCCTGCGGGTGCCGGACCGGTCAGTTACCGGCGATCGCACCCGAGCATGCGCGAACAGACGGGGGCGGGGTGAGCCAAATACCGCACCCGACGTCCTCGAGCGGGAAGCGGATCGTGGGGCGCTCGACCTTCGAGGTGTTCGTTCTCGGGCCGATCCGGCGAGTGTGTTCGATTGCGGGCGCGTCGGCTCTCGAGGGCAGGCGGCGATGGAGCCGAAGTCCCGACGAGGTTGCGGCTTCTTGAGATTCCCTCCCCGCAGGAAGTAGCATCGATGTACAGCCCCTCTCGTTCTCCCTGGGACCTCGGCGATGACCACTCCGTTCGGGCACCTTCGGCCGCTCCGCGTGAGCACACCGGCACTCCTGGCCGCATCTCTCCTCGTGACGATCGCCGCTTCCCGGGCCGGCGGCTCGGAGTGCGCGGACTTTGCGACGTTTCCGCAGTTGCGAGGCACGGTCCCGGGCACTTCGGCGTTCTGCATTCTCGAATCGGCTCCGTATCTTTACGTCATTCGTGGGTACTCCCCGGCGAACGAGATCCGCGTCGTCGACATCTCGGATCCCGCGGATCCTGTCGTGGTCGGCAACCTCCCGATCTCGATCGGAGCCACCCGCTACGGGATGGCGCTCCACGGCGACGTGCTCTACGTCGGGACGGACGCTCGATTGACGTCGTTCGACGTCTCGGATCGCGAACACCCGATGCTGCTGGGATTCGCACCGATCCCCGGTCGCACGTTCGCGTTCCACGACGACACGGCCTACGTCGGCGGCCTGGACGGTCTGCGCATCGTGGACGTGTCCGATCCGGCCTCCCCGGCCCTGATCGACACGACTCCCGGACCGGGCATTTCCGCCCTCGACGTCCACGGCCAGACACTCGTCGTGGTGAACGGCGCGATCGCGACGTACGACCTCACGGATCCGTGGCATCCGCTCGGTCTCGGCACCCTCGAGGCTTCCGATGGCGTGTCGCGGTACAAGCAGCTCGACCGATCAGGCGATCTGCTGTTCACCTCGCTCGTCCGGAGGATCCCGGAATCCTGTGACGTCGCGGAGGGTCGCCTGGCCATCGTCGACGTGTCGAATCCACAGGCACCGTTCCTGCGAGGCATCTCGGACCCCATGCGCTCGGATCCGACAACCGTGCACTTCGTGGATGGTGTCGTGTTCCTCGTCGACCGAAGTACTCGGGCATTCGACGTCTCGGATCCCACGTCCCCTGTCCTCCTGCATCGATTGATGACGCGGGCGTTGCGGCCCGCCGCGTTCGTGACGATGGGCGGACGGACCACGATGGCCGTGCTCGAGGAACATGCGGCCGCGGGAGTCGATCTCTACGACGTCACGAACCTCGGTCTTCCCCACGGTGCGGACGCGGAGAGCGGGAACTACCGGTCGCAACGTCGCCTGACGATGGTCGGCGACGACGCGTACGCGCTGGTGTTCGAGGCTCACTCAGACTGCAACTCCTCGTTCTCGGACGAGTGGATCGAACGAGTCGATCTCGCGAGCCCCGAGTCGCCCGAGCGAATCGCGACGCTGCAGGAGGCGGCGCCCGGGTACGGGTTTCAGTACGGCTCCGATCTCGACTCCGCGGGAGGCGAACTGTGGGTGTCGGGGAAGGGCACGTTGTATCGAGTCGCGCCCGACGACGTGAATCCCCTGGAGGCGGTGACGCTCCCGCACGTGGCCCGCGAGGCGGCCGCCGCCGGCAGCTACCTGCTGGTGGCCGGTGCGGGCGCCGGGGTTTCCGTTCTGGATCCGGCCACCTTCCCGCCCTCGGTGATCACGACCGCGGCCGGCGCGCCTTCGGATTTCCTGGCGGCCGATGGAGACGTCGCCGTCTCCGCGAGCGGCAACGAGTTTCGAGTGCTCGATCTCGCGAATCCCTGGGCGCCGGCCTGGAGCAACGCGCTCACCCTGGACCTCGTGACCACGGCGTGGGTGGCGGTGGAGTCTCCTCTCGCGGCGGTGGGTGACCTCGAAGGCACGGTTCATGTCATCGACATCTCGGATCGAACCGCTCCCGCGGCCGTGGCCACGGTGGAGGTTCCGCCGGCGTGGCAAGACACACCGTTCGCGCAGGGAGCCATGGGCGACGGCATCCTCTACGTGACGACGGGATCCTGGGGATTGACGGCGGTCGATCTCGGGGTCGCGAACGATCCGATCGTGCTCGGAACCGTCTCCATGAACGCGGCGACCAGTGTCGGCGTCGATGCAACGCGATTGGTGATCGGGCGCGCGGGGGGAAGCACGGTCCTTCCGCCGGCCTGCCCCGCGGTGACAGGCCCGGTCGGCGCCTTCGACGGAGCGTTCCCGGGCGAGCAGTCCGTGGGGTGCCGCATCTCGCGAGTCGTCCCGAATCCGGCGGGCGCGACGTCGCAGATCGTGTTCGATCTCGGACGCGCGCAGTTCGTCCGCGTGGATCTCTACGACGTGCGCGGACGGCATGTCCGTCGCCTCGGCGATTCCTGGCGGGACGCCGGCACGTGGAGCGTGAGCTGGGACGGCTCGACGGACGATGGATCGCTCGGGGGCGCGGGCGTGTACTTCGTCCGGGTCGCGGCGGGTGGCGCCGTGGCGACCGAGAAACTCGTGCGTTTGCGTTAACACGGGGAAAACACGGCGCGCCGTTCGACCCCACCCCCCGCGGCCGGAGGGTGGGTCTCGCGCGCGGGAACGACCGCGACCTACCGCCAGCTCGCCTTGATCCGTCCCCAGGACCCCGAATCGCCGGCCGGGTCGATCGACGTCACCCCCTCGTCGACGTCGACAGCCAGGTTGTCCATGCAGATCTTGCCGGTCGTGTTCGCGTCGGCGCTGCAGGCGACCCGCACGCTGCTGATGCCGGTGGTCGCCGCGAACGGTTCGTCAGTGACGAGCGGGACGCCGTTCACCAGAACGCTGCACGTTCCCGTCGTTCCTCCTGCCGGGTCGGGCCGCACGTCCAGGTGCACCACGAACTCGTATTCGGTTCCCGCGGAGTACGTGCCGACCAGCATCGGCAGACCGCCGGCGGAGCGGTAGAAAAGGTCGCCGGTGTCGAGGAACGAGAGCTGGGCGACGTAGATCGCCGGATCCCCGCCCTCGACCGCGAGCAGGAAGCTGTCTCGCTGCTGGAAGCGCATCACGGCCGTCACGGTCGCGGTGCCCGTGGTCGCCTCGAGATCGCCGAGGAATCCGAACCGGACGTACCCGATCGTGGGGATGTTGTCGGAAAGCTCGAGGCACGGCGACGGGAACGGGCCGAGACGCACCACCGCCGGGAAGCCGGCAGACACGAAGTCGGGCTCCCCGACTTCCGCTCCCCCGGTTCCGATCGGCTGATCGATGGGCTTGTCGTTGAAGCTGCACGAGAGGACGGTCTGCGGGGTCGCGGAGGCGACGGCGGCGGCGAGATGCCCCGCCGCGGCGCAGGCTACCATCACGAGAGTGAAACGCATGGGTTCTCCGGGAACGAGGGACGCCGCGCGAACCGATCGCCGGCCGGGACATGGCGACGGGGATCCCGAGGATCGGACACGGGCCTCCCGGCGAGGCGCTCGGTGGACATGTCCGCTCTCGCCGCGGAATCGCGTTCCTGGGGTCAGTTCCGAATCCGACCCCCCAGCCCGAGGTGTCCCGTGCGTCGCCCGATCCCGCTCTTCCTGCTGTCCGCCTTCGTCCTCACGCTCTTCCCCGCCGGCGGCCGCGCCGCCTGGACGAGCGACCCCTTCACGGACGTTCCGGTCGGCGCGGCCGACGGGGGCCAGGACTTCAGTCGCGCCGTGTCGGACGGCAGCGGCGGGACCATCGTCGCCTGGGAAGACGGGCGCGCCGGCACGCCCGGCATCTATGCACAACGCCTGGACTCGAACGGCGTCGCCCAGTGGACGCTCAACGGCGTGCTGCTGTCGAACGGCGGCGGATCCTATCTGGACGTCGCGGCCGACGGCGCGGGTGGTGCTTTCGTCGCCTGGGTCGAAGGGGGACTCGCACGCGTGCAGCGAGTGGATGAGAACGGCGTGCCGCAGTGGACACCCGGCGGCGAACCCGCGAACAACGTTGCGGGGGATCAGCGTTCGACGGACGTCGTGGGCGACGGCGCGGGCGGTGCGTTCGTGGTGTGGCAGGATTACCGATCGGGTTTCACGTATCACGTGATCGCGCAGCACTTCGACGCGAACGGTGGCCGCCAGTGGAGTGTCGGCGGCCGTACCCTCTCCGCGAACGGCGACTGGAGCGTCGCGCCGCAGGCGGACCGGACACCGGCCGGCGATCTCGTGGCGGCCTGGTACGCGGGCGGCTCGCTGAAGGCGAGCTGCCACTCGGCCGGCACGGGCACGAGCGTGTGGCCGTTCACGTCGGTGGTGGCGGCCGACGGTTGCTCCGAGCCGTACTGGAAGATGATCTCGGACGGGGCCGGTGGCACCGTCGTGGCGTTCCTCAAGAACGGCGACCGCGTGTACGCGTCGCGCATCGACTCCACCGGTACGCGCGTCTGGGCGACCGACGTGCCGGTCGGCACTCTCGCGTCCGCGTTCCCCATCACGATGGAGCAGAGCGCCACGCACGGCGCCTTCGTGTGCTGGCGCGATACGCGCAACGGACTCGCAGGAACGATCGCGATGCAACATCTCGACGGCTCGGGCGCCGCCCTCTGGCCCGCGAACGGCGTCGTGGTGGACGGCACGTGGGCCGCGTACACCGGTCACGGCGTCTGCAGCGACGGGGCGGGCGGCGTGCTCGTCGAGTGGCAGGGTTCCGGTGGAGTGCGGGCTCAGCGCGTGGACGCCGCGGGCGCTCCGATGTGGTCGCCCGGCGGCGAGCTCGTGGTGGCGGGCTCCGGAACGACCTACCGCATGCAGGTCGTCTCCGACGGAGACGCCGGCGCGATCGTCGCCTACACGTGGGCGCCGAACGTCGGGAGCCTCGACATTCGCGCCGAGCACGTGAACGCGGACGGATCATTGGGCGTGGCGACCGGGGTCGTGGTCGGCGGCGTTGCGGATCGGGGCGGGGTGCGCGCGTATCCCAATCCGTTCATCGGCTCGACGACCGTGGAGTTCGTTCGCGGAGCGGCGGACGTCGCGAGCGGGCGGGTGGATGTTCTGGACGTGGCAGGGCGGCGGGTGAGGTCGCTGGTGCCGGCGCGGGAGGCCGGCCCTGAAAGCGGGCGGGTGTCGGTGGTGTGGGATGGCCGGGACGAGTGGGGCCGGCGGGTGCCGGCGGGGGTGTACTTCGTGCGGGCGGAGGGGAGCGCGGAGGCGGAGAGACTGGTGCGGCTGCGGTAGCACGGCGCGGGAGTGGCACACGGGCGAGTGAATGTCGTGGCCACCGGCACGTCTTCGTCACCTCACGCCGAGGCTACACCCGGGTCGTCGCGAAGACGGGGGTGCGCCCCGGCGCGAGGTCGTTCCGGCCGATCGGTCAGTGGACCAGGGTCACGCGCCGGATCGCGCTCCCGTTCGACGCCTCGACGCGAACGAAGTACACGCCGCTCGCCACCGACTGCCCCTGTGTGTCGCGTCCGTTCCAGACCAGCTCTCGGGGTCCGTCGCCAACCGGCGGAGCGTCGAGATCGCGGATCCGTCGGCCCGCGGCATCGTAGATGGACACTCCGATCACATCGCGGGTGGAGTTGGTGAAGCGAATCGTGGTGCCGGTCCGGAACGGATTCGGCGCGACCGCGAGGTCGAGGCCCGCGGACGTGAGGTCCGCCACCGGCGATCCGGTCGACGCTTCGGGCGTCAGCAGCAACGCGCCGGACTGACCCGTGGTGGGATTCGTGGCCCACAACACGATGTGGCCGGAGTCGTTCAGCCACCCGGCCGTCGTCGAAGTCGGGAACCAGTGACCGACGTCGTTCACGATCAGTTCCTCGAGCGTGTAGAGAGCCCCCGCGGCCGTCCGCAGGTAGGGCGTGATGATGATCCGAACCACCATGTCCCCGGCGGCGTTGATGTCGCTCGCACTGTTGCCGGCGCCCGTGGGATTGAGGATCTGCCAGCCGACTCCGTCGGTGTACCACGCGACCTGGCGATCGCTGTTCCCTCCGGCCGCCAGAATCGCGGCCCCGGCCACTTGATTCGACTCGTTGATGGCGGCCGCCTGGGTCGCGAGATAGGACGGGCCGCCGAGCGGATTCGGCACTCCGAGGTCTTCGGCGATCATCGTGTCGAGATCGAGTCGCTTCGCCGTGAAGGAGTGGTCCACGAGAACGCGCTGGTCGTTGATGTCGACCGGATCGAAGATGCCGTACGGGGAGAGGTCGACCACGTCGCCGGGACCGCGGAACTGGACCGCGGTTCGGAATCCCCCGCTCTCCGAGTAGCCCACGATGTCCCCGAGTCCGTTGATCGCCGAGGCGACACTCACGGTGTGACCGGGGAGCGCTCCGAGCGGTGTCACCGAGTAGTTCCCGCCGCCGAGCGGCGTCCACACGACCGCCTGCGGCGTGAACTCCGGACTGCTGAAAGGTCCGACCTGTCCGACGACGACGCCCTGGTCGTTGATGTCGTTCGCCCAGCTGCTCTGCATGCCTTCCGGCAACGGCAGGACGTCGTATGCCTGTCCGGGACGGGCGACGATCGCTCGAGAGGCTCCGGCGATCGTGACTCGGCTGATCATCTCGTCGGACTCGTTGATTCGTCCGGCGAGGAAGTCGCCGAGATACGTCGGGGTGAAGCGAGGGGTTTGGGCGGCGACCATCGTCGGAATCGCGAAGATCATCGCGGCGACGGCGGCGGGGAGTCTCATGAATCCTCACTCCTGCGGGGCGACGGCGAAGGCTCGCCGGCTCGCTCTCGGGGGGCCGGACGGAGCCCGGAGCGCCGGAATGGCGCGCCGAGAACCGCCCACGAGGCCCACAGACGGATGCTACGCCTTCCAGGTACGTCCGGTCGACGGGACTTGGCGCGGCGCGACCGCGTTCGCTCGGGGTCGCGCACCAGTTCAGCCGCCTGTACCAGCGATCCGGGGACGCCCGCCTCCTCGGCGCTGCCACTCGTTGGTTCGCGAACTCTCTCCGGATGCGGCGACACTCTCCCGATGCCGCGGGGAGAGCCGAACGGTGATCGCGCGTTTCGAACCGGGGCTCCCGGGTCCCAGCTCGAGTCCTGGAGCCCCAGGACAAACAAGAGGCGACGCCCGCTCCCGCGAACGCCGCCCCCCAATGTCCTCCAACCAACCTCTACCGGCAGACCGCCCCCTACCGCGCCCCCACCGACGCCACTTCCAGCGCCTCCGGCTTCCCATCCTCCGGCAGCCACGCGATGAACGGGCCGAGCGCCAGCGTCCCGATCTTCCCGAGCTTGAACGCCCGCACCGCGTCGAACGGCGAGCACACGATCGGCTCCTCGTGCATGTTGAAGCTCGTGTTGATGAGCGTGGGGACGCCCGTGCGCGCCTTGAACGCGGAGAGAACCTTGTGGAAGCTCGGGTTCGACTCCGCGGTCACGAGCTGCGGGCGCGCGGTGCCGTCCACGTGCACGGCGGCCGGGTTGTCCTTGAGCATCTGATCCGTGCAGTCGAACGTGATCGTCATGAACTGCGCGGTGTACTCGGCGCCGTCGAGGATCGTGGCCGGATCCATATCTTGGCGGAAGAGAAGCTCGCTCTGGTTCACGGGGCGCGGCTCCGAGGTTCGGGTCCGGCGAGCGGGGCTACTTCTCGGTATCGCCCCACAGGTACTTGTCCTTGAACTGGCGGTAGTGGAGGTCGAGGCGCGCGTCCTCCACGGCGGCGGCCGCCAGCGCCTCGTGGATCTTCTCCACGGTGACGAGAGAGATGCCGCTTACGCCCGGCAGAAGCGCATGGTCGAGAACCTGCCGAGCATGCCTCTGGGCCGAGGTGTTCCCGGCGGGCACGACGAACACGACGCGACTTCCACTGCCGGCGTAGGAGATGTTCCGGAGAAGCTGGTAGTGGCGACAGAACGCGTCGAGCTCGAGGAACTCGGGGATGACCTTGTCGGCCAGGCGATCGCGGTAGATGCCATCGAGCTTGGCCTGATAGGCGCCATCTGTCCTCTTCTCCGATGCGGTTCCGAAGGAAGACTCCGTGAACTTGACCTCGACGTAGACGTTCTCACCGGTATCGAGCTCGAGATGGAGGTCGAAGTTCGTTCCTTCCTTCGAGTCGGCGACCCACTCGAAGTGCCAGTCGGCGATCGTACGGTCGGAGTCCGCAAGAGCCTGTGTGAGACACCTCTGCATGGGTGCGGACTGGAGGGCCGGATAGAACAAGTTCAGCGCCATCGCCTGGGAAGAGTTCAGATGGTGGAAGCCGCGGTGCTTCTTCACTCTCGCCGAGAGGTAAGTGTTCATCTCTTCTCGAAACGGCTCGAGGAGATTCAGCCCGCCTTCCCAATCCGGGAGGATGTGGGAATACTTCGGCCCCTGCTTGCGCCACTCGCCGTCTTCTAGCACCCGCAGCGTCTGCCGCTTGTAGTTCGAGAGGTGTTGCCTCGCCTGATCCGCGTACGGCATCTCGGTTCCCTCCGGGTCTCGGCATGCGGTGATCCCTGGAGATCGGCACCACGGGCCCTTCGGCGGAGGACGAAACGCAGCGACTCTGCGGAGACGGCATTGGGTCCCCGGACGTCAGGTCGCCACCATCTCCTTCGGGTTGGGCCCGAACCGATTCATCCCCTCGTCGCTGTCGTCCGCATAGAAGACGAGAAGCACCAGGGGCCCCAGGAACGGAATCAGACCCAGGAGGACCCACCAGCCCCGCCGATTCGTGTCGTGCAGTCGACGCACCGAGACTGCGAGTCCCGGAAGGAACGAGACCACGGAATAGAGTCCACTGAAGAGCGCGAAGTCGGACTCCGCGTCGTAAGTGCCGACGAACACATCGGCGGCGAAGAGGACGGCCAGGAAGAGGAAGTTGAAGAGCTGGAAGAACCAGAACTCGCGGCGGCGGGACCGACCGGCGTAGTTGGTGAAGCTCCGAATGGCCTGGATGTACCATTTCATGGGCGTGCCTCCCTTTCCCGCCGCTACTGCTCCGGGAGGATCGATGGTGCGTGAACCTCTCACCTCATATATCTGTGTCCTGGCTCTCTGCGATGGCAGTCGGCGCAGAGCACCCGAAGGTTGCTATGCCGATTATCGGATCTGATGCCATTCACATGATGTACATGGAGGTTCCGACGGTCGGATGAACAGTCCCTTCCACACCCAGAGCATTTCCACCCGGATCGCTCGCGAACTCTCTCCGAAACATCGCCCCACCCATCAACGTACTGGTTGAGCGGCGCCGTGTGTTCATTGTGGGCCGGCGGGCTCGCGATCTGGTCCGGATAAACATCAAAGAACGCCTGTGGGGTGAACGCTTCCCAGACGCGCTTCTTTCGGCCCACACTCAGCCTGGAGTACCCCTCCCAATCCAGCCTGACGAGGCAGTTTCGGCACACTCTGAGTTCAACCTCGACCCCGGGGTCCCGCACCTCGTGCGTGAACCGCTCGATGAAGTTGACAACGAACTTGCCGTCATCTCGTGTCGTAGCGACATATCTTCCAAACCGATTCTGCTGACGCATCTTCGTCAAGGTCGAACACTCCGCGACATGATACCGATAGCGGTCACCACGCTGCCCGTCTTGGTCCAGAAACTGATCCCTGATATAGACAAGGACTCGAAACTCCCGGTACCGAAGGGTCCCGTCGTCGCCCGCTTCGATCTCACGAATGTCCTCGATGTCGACGCCCTGCGTCTCGATCCGCTCCCACGCGCTAGGCCCAACTACGACGTCCTCGGCCGCGCCCATCCGGCCGCGCAGCCTCGCCCACTCGTCGTCCGCGCCAAAGCGCGGCAGCCTCATCTCGTCGTACCTCTCGACTGTTGTGTGGCCGTCAGGATCTCATCGATCTGCTCCTCCGCGTCGGTCCGAACGCGGAACTCGACTCTCCGGGATCGCAAACGGTCTTCTTTGCCCGAGGCAGTGAGGATCAGCTGGCTAGAACTCAATCCATTCGCGGTGACACGTCCGCGGAGCCAATGACTCTGGTCTTTGATCTGAGGAAGACACAAAAGGAACTCTAGCGTCGCACGGGTTCTTGCCTGCGACAACTCCATGTTGGCAAGGTAGGCATCGAGGTCTGCGAGTTCTCCAAAATCGGATGAGGTGTGACCTTCGATGCGGATCTCCCGCACGTGCTTTCGGTAGGGCGGCTTGCGCAGTATCTCAACATAGCGCGGGAAGAAGTCCGAAAGGATGCGTCGGAACTCCGGTTTCAATGTATGGCTACCATGATCGAACAGAACATCCGGTTCGCGAAACCGGATAGCGAGCTCTCGCGCATCGATCTCCGCTCCCCATTGGTCCAAGTCGTTTCGAAACTCCTCCAGAAGTTCTCTGTAGAGATCCTCACGAGCTGACCTATAGGTCTCAGCAATCGACGACAGGGCCTCCTTCTCGTTCTGAACCTTCAGCATGAAGACCACAGCGATTGCCAAGAAAAACATCATGAGCCCGGACATGAGGTCCGACACCGGAAGCCACTGCTCGTCGTCCCCCTGCTGACCGGGAGGAAAGGGCGGGGACATCCTACTTCAACCCACTTGCTATCTGGACCACCCGACGGAGCTCCTCCGTAAGTGGTCGATAGTCTTGTACGAACCGCGCGCTGAGGCTTGCGAGCTGGCTTCCGAGCGACTCAAGGCTCTTCGTGAGCTCCTCGCCAAGCAACAGGTCAAACTGCTCTATCTGCTGCTGAGTTCTCTCGCGATTCTCGCGCGACAGTCGCTTCAGATCGTCCGCGGCGCCCTCCAGAATCTGCGCTTGGCTAGCGCGAGTCTCCTCCAGTAGTTCGCTTGTCTGTCGACCGAAATCGCGTATGGTCTTCCCTGATGCTGCCGCGAGATCCGCCATCGCCGTGGTCGTCGTTGTAGCAAGTTGCTGCGTTGAGGCACGAATCTCTTCGTTGGCGTGAGCTGCGCTCCGTGACAGACCCTCCGCGTTCTCCAAGGCCTTCGTGACAATCTCTCCGTAGGCTTTGTTGAGCGACTCCATTTCGCTCTTCATCAGATGCTGAATTGATACAACCTCGTCTCGAAAGCCTTCGGTCAACCGAACGAGATTCTCTTCGATTCTTGGCATCGCAGCTTGTGCTCGCTCGCTCAGCGAGCCGAAGGCGCTCAGCTGCTCTGCGAGCATCTTCTCCGAGGTGGCATATCCCACCAACAAGGACTGGAGGGCCTCCGCCGCGGCAACGAAGGCCTGAGACTTCCCCGAGAGATCCTGGAACGACCGCTCTGCCTTGGAGAGACTGTCTGTGGCGCTCGCTAGGCGCACCTCTGTTTCTTCAATGTGTTGGCGGTATCGGTCTTGCCACTCGAGCAGCTTCCCTACGGCTTCGTTCAGTTGCCGGAAGTTCTCGCCAAACTGTGTAGTGAGCTTTGTGTTGAAGTCCCGAATCACTTCCTCAAGTGCCTGGATCAAGGTCCTACTACTGTCTTCCGCCATGCGCTCAGAGAACGTCCGGAACTCATTGCGAAGCTCTCGCGTGTTGTCTCCAACCTCTTGTCGCAGCAGCCGCAGTTGGCTGAGAAGCGTGGTGTCGCCTTCGCCGACGAGAGCGCGTTCGATCTGCTTGGATGAAGTTCGCAGGAGGTCCGTTTGCTCGGTGAGTACAGCATGGATGTCATCGGCCGTTGCGCCTGTCAATGCTCCCTGCTCGCGGCGGAGGTTCACTTTGACGCGAAGGAGTATCGACAGGGCAAGTCCTACTACGGAACTGAAGAAGGCCACCCGCATTCCAGCGAGGAGAACTGGAACGCTGTTCTTGATGGCCGTTTCGTCGGCCCCTTGGAATCGAAAAAGCGCGATGCTGACGCCCAGAAAGGTCCCAAAGATGCCGATCGACGTAAGGAGCGAACCTCCTTCCCTCTCCTGCCCTTTTCGTCCGACGAGGTAGGCTGCGAAGATGCCAAGCATCACGGCGACCATTGTGACCGTGATCCAGTTGGTGGTTCCCTCCAAGTGAGCCTCCGCTGGGATCTGGTGGACCGTGCTGCAGGAACGTTGCGGTTGATGGGACGCGACGTCGATCTGGGTTTTCTCCGGCCGTCGGGATCCATGGGACGGACTCCGCACTTCGTCTTTCGTGCGGCCCTCGGACCAGCTACGGCGTTTGTTGGGGGCCGCACTCCCTAGCTGGGCTTCTGAGAGAAGCGCTCTGGCTCGAACAGCCGCCTAGTCCGGGTTCTCTGTAGAGAGCCTCGCTTCCGCACGCTTCCGGAGATCGTAGTTCCCATAGATCTGCTGGACCATATCATTGCCGAGATTCCGAACGGCGCTCTCCACGGCCGATGAGTACTCCTTCTTTCCTGTGCTGAACGCGCCAAGGCCCTCCGACGCGACACCCATACCCGAGCTCATGACCGAAGCGACCTGAACGAGATCGGGGCCGTAGAACATGCTCTGTACAGAGAGCTGGGCGCTCCCCTTCGCACTGTCCTGGAAGAACCCTTCGCTCTTGTTTAAGGAGACCTGCGCGGCGGTGACCTTCGCGATCATCGCGAGGTCGAGCTGCGAATCCTGTAGTGCCTGCTCGGTCGGATAGGCGTCGAGGAATTGTACCGATCGAAAGATGCGTTGCGCGCTCTTCGCAATGATTGAGACGAGGGCATCGCCGACGTGAAATGTGTACTTGTCTAGGTCCGCTCGATCGGCGATCTGTGCGCCCCTCGTTTCTTCGGGAATGTATAGCCCAACACGCAGCGGGAGCTGATTCGAGATGTTCGCTGTTGGGTCGATATTGGGGTCGATCTTGACGTTGTACGAACAGGCGGACGCGACAAGGCCAAGAAGCGACACTGCGAGAACTCGCATCCTCATCTGGGGTCCTCCGTAAGAGAGCTTGGGACGGAAGGCGCGGCACTGTGCGCGCTGTCCCGTGTGCGGGCCAGCCGTCGGTCTCGTCATGTGCTCACTTGGCCAGCCTAGCAGATTATTTGGTACAGGCCGCCCCAGCAGCAATATGAATCACTCGACGGCGGTCGTACGACTACGAGGCGAGTCGCCGCAAGCGGACACGGGCACCATCCTGTTCCCGCGAGCTGGGCTGGCCGTGCTCTGGTCCCAAGTTCGGGCAGGGGGCAGGGGTGGGTTCCAGCTTGTGTCGCCCTGACCTATCGAGCGCCCAGGCGGTTGGCGACACGAACGGCTGTTGGTCGTGGAGACGGCCGGACACGGTGGCACGCTGCGGGCCCGAGCGCCGATCTGAATTGCGGTCTCTTCGCCGAGACCTGGGCAACACCCGCGCCCGCTGTCTTGCTGGGGCTAGGTGCTTGACCCGCGACCCAAGAACGGTGGAGCTCGCCCAGGACGAGCCAATGCCCGGCAGAGAGAAAAGGGCGACGCCCGCTCCCGCGAACGCCGCCCCCCATGTCCTCCAACCAACCCCTGCCGGAAAAGCGCCCCTACCGCGCCCCCACCGACGCGACCTCCAGCACCTCCGGCTTCCCGTCCTCCGGCAGCCACGCGATGAACGGGCCCAGCGCCAGCGTGCCGATCTTCCCGAGCTTGAACGCCCGCACCGCGTCGAACGGCGAGCACACGATCGGCTCCTCGTGCATGTTGAAGCTCGTGTTGATGAGGGTGGGCACGCCCGTGCGCGCCTTGAACGCGGAGAGGACCTTGTGGAAGCTCGGATTCGACTCCGCGGTCACGAGTTGCGGGCGCGCGGTGCCGTCCACGTGCACGGCGGCCGGGTTGTCCTTGAGCATCTGGTCCGTGCAGTCGAACGTGATCGTCATGAACTGCGCGGTGTACTCGGCGCCGTCGATGTTCTTGTAGTTGTCGCGGCGGTGCTCGTACATCGTGGCGGGCGCGAACGGCATGAACTCCGTGCGGCCGAGGCGCTGGTTCAGCCACGAGTTCACGGTGGGATCGGCCGCGCGGTACATCACCGTGCGGTTGCCGAGCGCGCGCGGGCCGTACTCCATGCGGCCGTTGAACCGGCCGACGACGATGTCGTTCGACACGAGGTCCGCGATCTTCTCCTCGACGTCGTCGAAGCGCTCGAACGGCAGCTCCGACTTCTCGAGCTCGCGGCGCATCTCGTCCTCCGTGTACTCCGGACCGAAGTACACGTTGTCGAGCGTGTAGGAATCCATGCCGCCGGCCTGCTCCTCGAGCAGGAACGCCGCGCCCGTGCCGAGGCCGCCGTCGCCCATGCCGGGGTGGATGAAGACCTTCTCCACGCCCTCCGTCTCGAAGATGCGCTGGTTCAGCTTCACGTTCGCGACCACACCGCCGGACAGCACCACGTTCTTGATGCCGGTCTTCTGCACCCAGTACTTCACGACCTTCGAGACCGCCTTCTCCATCGCGGTCTGGTGCGCGGCGGCCACGTCCTGCTTCGTGTACCGCAGCGTGAGCAGGCGCGGGAAGAACGCGTTCATGGTGCCGTTGATGTGCACTTCTTCCGGGCTCTCCTCGAGCCGCGCGCGCACGACGTCCATGAGGAGGTTCGGGTCACCGTACGCCGCGAGGCCGAGGATCTTGCCCTCGTGCCGGTTCGGCTTGAAGCCGAGCGCCGACGTGAGCTGCTCGTAGTACGCGCCGAACGAGTGGGGGAACGGGGTCCGGTGCAGGACCTCGATCGGCCTCCCGCGCCGGCCGACCGCCACCGCACTCGTCATGCCGCTGCCGTACGCGTCGATCGAGAGGCAGAGCGCCTCCTCGTAGCCCGACGTGTAGTACGCGTTCGCGGCGTGCGCGAGGTGATGCTCCACCCGCACGAGCTTGTCCAGCATGCCGCGCTCGCGCAGCCCGTCCTCGAGCATGCGCGACCACATCTCGTGGTCCTTCGCCGCGTTGATGCACCAGCGCCAGTAGCGCACGAGGTGCGTGAGGCGATCCGCCATCGTGGTGGACGACGTCAGCTTGTACAGCACGTGACGCGTCCAGTCCTTCTCCATGTAGTTCTGATAGCCCTCGAACCGCACCGGCAGCCCCGGCGACGGCACGCGGCCCGGCCCCGCGATCTTCTTCATCGCCTGGTGGCACTCGCGCAAAGACGCGCCCGTGTTCCGCGAGAGCTCCGCGCGGAAGCCGTCCCAGATCATGCGCGCCTCGACCCGCCCCTCGAAGAACGGGTACGCGACCTTGTCGACCTCGGAGGGCTTGACCCCCGCGCGCTTGAAGATCTCGTCCCAGGCGAGCTTGGGGAAACCGTCCTGGAGCTTCACGCGGCTCAGCCGTTCCTCGGCGATCGCCCAGGTGATGCGTCCGTCCTCGTGGATCGATACGGTGGAGTCCTTGTCCAGCGGGGACATTCCGAGAATCAGCATGGGGTTCCTCTCTCGACCATTTCGGCCGACGATTCAGCCGAGCTTGCGTTCAGCGCCTGCCCGTATTCCGCGAGCGTGCGCGGCACGGCCTTCATCTCACTCTGGACGATCTCCAGCGCCTTCTCGGTGCGCCCGAGAAACGCGCGCGCCTCGTCCTTGGTCTTCACGTACGGGCTGCCCCCGGGCATGACCTCGCTCGAGTGCAGCATCATGTTCAGCACCGGCGCCCCGCGCGCGATCGCTCCGCGCGCCGCCGCCAGCATCTCCTCGACGGTGTGGAAGGTCGGGCGAAACCACACGAGGTTGCCCAGCGCCTTCCCCGCCACGCGCGACACGAGCCCCGTGGGCCCGAAGCCGGCGAGCATCTTCTCGGCCGCGTCCGGCAGGCGTCGACTGCGCACCACCGTCACCGGCACCTGCCACAGCGGGCCGTTGCCCGGAACACGCGGATCGCGCTCGTCCATGCGGTACGGCGCGAGCGGAGCGTCGATCCAGTCGGGCCCGCCCTCGCCGCCCGGCCAGCCCGGCGTGCGGCGCCACGTGATGCCCGGCGTGACCGAGGAGTCCACCTCGTAGCCGAGCTTCGCGAGGGATCGCATCGTCGCGGCGTTCGCGCCGAAACGTCCGGCGCGGAACGTTCTCGGTCGCGCGCCGAACGATTTCTCCAGCGCATCCGTGAGCACTTCCAGCTTCGCGTGCTGCTCGTCGTCGCGCAGCTCGTTCAGGAAGTACTGCTTCTCCGGCTCGCGCGCCTCGTCGATCGGCGGATTGTTCCACGCGTGACAGTGCCCGCCGATCTCGGATCGCCCGCGCGACGCGATCTCGCCCAGCACCTCGACCGAGCGCGCGTCCGTCGCCACGGCCTGCGTCACGAAGTACGTCGACTTCGCGCCGGCGCGCTCGACCATCGCCTCGAACTCCCGCAGGTACGGGATGTTCTCGAGCGTCGGGCGGCGGTGGAATGCCCACTCGTCGTCGCCCTCGGTGTCGATCGTGACCAGCAGGGTCAGGCTCACGGGTGTTCCTCTCGGGCTCGCGTCTTCGGACGCCGTTTCCGGCGACGTTTTCTCGCCCGACGTGTTTCGACCGGAGTCTTCGCGAAGACCCCATGCGGAAGTCGGGCACTATCTTCAGGTTTCGGCGGTCCCGGCCGGGGCCCTTAGAGTACCGGACGATCGACGTCGAGGGCAGTTCCGGCCGGGCGAGCCCTACCGGCCTCCGGCCCCCGGGCCCACGTCCGCCCCGGCCGCGGCCCCCGCCGCCGGCTCGAACAGGGACGGGACCCGCCCGCCGTAGCGCGCCCGGAGCCGCATCCACTCGGCCCGCGGCATCCGCACCCGGACCTCGACCCCCAGCGGGCCCGGACGCTCCTCCAGGAGCTCCACGCTCGCTCGAAGCCGAGCCCAGAGCTCGCCCTCGCTGAGCGGGATCAGGCCCGCTCCTTCGACCCAGCCGTCCCGCAGTCGGTCACGAATCGCGTCCCGGAGCCGGTCCAGGCCCTCGCCGCGGAAGGCACTGGTGACCACGGCGCCGCTCTCCGCGGCCTGCCGCACCACGCCGTCGAGCTCCTCGGCCGGCAGGAGATCCGCCTTGTTCCACACGGCGATCTGCGGAATCTGATCCGCGCCGATCTCCTTCAGCACCTCGTTCACGGACTTCTCACACGCGTCGGCCATCGGGCTGGAGGCGTCCTGCACGTGCAGCAGCAGATCCGCGTTCGCGACCTCGGACAGCGTCGCCCGGAACGACTCCACGAGCGAGTGAGGCAAGCGACGGATGAAACCCACCGTGTCGGTGAGCGTCGCGCGGAAGCCGGGACCGAGGTCGAGGATGCGCGTCGTCGCGTCCAGTGTTTCGAACAGGCGATCGCGACTCGGCACCTCGGCCGACGTGAGCCGGTTCATGAGACTGCTCTTGCCGGCGTTCGTGTAGCCCACGAGCGCCACACGGAACACGTCGCTGTGCAGGCCGCGCTGCTGCTCGAGTCGCTTGCCCGTGCGTGTGAGACGATCCTTCAGATGCGTGAGGCGGTCGCGGATCCGCCGCCGGTCGACTTCGAGCTGCGTCTCGCCCGGTCCGCGCGTGCCGATGCCGCCGCCCGTTCGGCTCAGGTGCTCCCACAGCCGCGTGAGTCGCGGCAGCAGGTACTCGAGCTGCGCGACCTCGACCTGCAGCTTCGCCTGCGGCGTGCGCGCACGCCGCGCGAAGATGTCGAGGATCAGCTCCGTGCGATCGAGGATCTTGCGGTCCACGATCTTCTCGAGGTTGCGCGCCTGCGCGGGCGAGAGGTCGTGGTCGATCAGGATCAGGTTCGCGCCGAGCTCCTCCGCCTGCTCCTTGAGCTCCGCCGCCTTGCCGCCGCCGAGGAACGTGCGACCGTCTACGCGCGCGCGACTCTGCAGCGCGCGCGCCACCACGCGCGCGCCCGACGCCTCCGCCAGCGACGCGAGCTCGGTGAGACTCTCCTCCGCCTCCTCGCGCGAGTGCTGCGGCAGGCGCAGCCCCGCCACGATCGCGACCTCCTCGCCGGCGATCTTGCGCGGATCCTTCGTCTCCCCGCGCCGCTCGCGCGCGGCCCGTCGCTCCTCGCGACGTTGCTCGCGCTGCTCGAGGCGATGGTCGGCGTTCTGGGCGGACCGTTCGCGTCGCTTGTTCAGGGTGTCACTCCTCGTCCGGGCCGCCGCCGGCGGATCCGGTTCCCCGGAACCCATCCTCGCGGATCGCGTACGACAGGCCCTCGAGCTCGATCGCCAGGTTCACGACCCGAACGTGCACGGTGTCCGGGACGTCGAGCGTCGTGGGCGCGAAGTTCAGGATACCGTGGATTCCGGCCGCCACCAGCCGATCCGCCGCCGCCTGGGCCGCGGCCGCCGGAGTGGTGAGGATCGCGACCTCCACCCGTCGCTCGCGCACGAAGTCCTCGAGCCCCTCCAGGGGAAGAACCGTGGCCTCGCCGAAGCGACGGCCGTGCTTCGACGGATCGCTGTCGAACAGGGCCAGGATCCGGAATCCCTGCACCGAGAAGTCGGGATAGGCGGTCAGCGCGGAGCCGAGCCGCCCGGCGCCCACCACCACGGTCCGCCACTCCCGGTCCAGACCGAGAATCCGGGTCAGCTCCTCGGCGAGGGCCGAAACATCGTATCCCCGGCCCCGGACGCCGAAATTGCCGAACTGCGACAGATCCTTCCGGACCTGGGCCGACGTCAGCCCACCGAGCTCCGCGAGCCGGTCGGACGACACCGTCTCTGTCCCGCCCGAGCTAAGTTCGCGCAGGATACGCAGATACGACGAAAGCCGGCGGACCGTGGAGTCCGAGACTTTCCGCGGACTTGACATGCGGTGGGGTGTCCTCGATGGTGTGGCAAGAGTCCCCGGGACGCTAGCAAACGCCCGGGGACTGAGTCAATTGCGCCGTCCGGCGCCGTCCGCCACGGAACCCGGCGCGGCCATTGCCGTTCCAGCACCAGTCGCACCACCGAGGGCCGGCCCTCCGGGCCCGGAAATCGCGGGCGCAGCCCCCGCGCAAGGAGTCGTTCGATGATCGGGATCCGTGTCGCACCGCTTCTTGCGGGCATTCTGCTTCTGTCGGCGGGGGCGGCCTCGGCGGAAAAGACCCGTCGTGTGCCCGAGGACTTCGAGACGATCAACCTGGCGATCGAGGCGGCCGAGCCCGGTGACACGATTCTCGTGGGACCCGGCACGTACGCGGAGACGATCGTGCTCACGGACGCCAAGGGCGACGCGCTGATCATCAAGTCCACGGATGGTCGGGAGAAGACCCGCATCGAGTACGTGGCCGACGCGAACACGAACGAAGCGGTGGTGACGTTCCAGCGCTGCTCGAACTCCACCCAGTTCGTCGGCTTCACGATCGACGGCAAGGGCGAGGCCCGCCGAGGCGTGCTCGCGAACTCCGACAGCCGCCCCGTGCTCGAGAACGTGCGCGTCGACGGCTGCGAGTACGGTGTGGCCGCACACCGCACGTCGGTGCCGTTCCTGCGCGACGTGGTGATCACGAACTCGCGTACGGCGGCGCTCTTCATCACGGGCGGCTCGGCCGACGTGAAGAACGCCCGCTTCATCAACGGCGAGAAGTACGGAATCTACGCGAACACCGCGACGGACGTCCTCCGCCTGCGCAACGTCCAGATCGAGGACAACGGCCAGATCGGCATCCAGGCGAGCGACGCGGAGTTCGAGCTCCTCGACAGCACGGTGATCAACAACGGCGACACCGGCATCCTGGTGCAGGACACGTCGCCTGTGATCCGCAACGTCAAGATCGCGAAGCACACGAACATCGGCATCGTGCTCGAGGCGAGCTCGGCCCGCATCGAGAACTGCGACATCCGCCAGCAGGAGCACGGCCTCATCTGCTCGATCGAAGGCGACCCGATCATCGCGAAGTGCACGTTCGACGAGGCGAAGGTCTACCACATCGGCATCGAGGGCGACGCGAATCCGCTCATCGGCGGCAGCCTCGAGAACGCGAACGCGTTCCTCGGGCGTCCCGAGGTGGCGTTGCACACGTCGTCCACGGCGGCCATCGACGCGACCTACAACTACTGGGGCTTCCCCTGCGTGCCGGAGAAGGCGCTCGAGAACGTCGGCGAGGGCAAGCTCAAGCGGCGACCCTGGATGGCGCCGAACCTCTCGCGCTCCTTCGACGACTGCACCGCCGCGCGCCACTACTACAAGAAGTGGAAAGACGGGAAGATCGACGCTCAGGGCAATCCGATCGGGCCCGAGGAAGCGCTCGACGACAACTTCTCGCCCGAGGACGACGCCGCCGGCGAGTAGTCGTCGCCGCGCGCCACGATCGACCTACACCACCGGCTGGGCTTCGATCGCGGTGCGGATCGCGTGCTCGAGATCGTCGGCTCCGTACGGCTTGGGAAGGCTCGCGTCGAACGGAGTGGTCCGCAGATCCGTGGGGGCTCCCGCCCCCATCCCCGTGGTCACGACGGCCGGCACGAACGGCCGGATCGCGCGCAACCGGCGCATCAACCGATCGCCGGGCATGTCCGGCAGGTTCAGGTCCGTGACCACCACGGAGAAGCCGCGCGGGTTCTCGAGGAACTGACGGATCGCGTCGAGCGCCGTCGTCGCGGTTCTCACCCGGAACCCGAACTGCTCGAGCATGGTGCGCGACAGTGCGAGGATCTGCGAATCGTCGTCCACGAGGAGGGCCAGCGCGTCGCTGGCCTCGAACTCCTCCATGCTCGACTCTCCCGTGGCGACCGACTCGGGCCGACACTCGGCCAGGTAGATCCGGAACGTCGAGCCGGCGCCGGGCCGGCTCTCGAGGTCGATGCCGCCGCGGGCGCCGGAAACGATGCCGTACACCGCGGCGAGGCCGAGTCCAACGCCCTCGCCGACCGGCCTCGTGGTGAAGAACGGATCGAAGATCCGGGTGGCGACGCGAGGATCGATGCCGACGCCCGTGTCCGAGATTTGGAGGAAGACGGCCGGGCCCTCTTGTCCGCGAAGGACCTGCGCCCGGGCGATCGCGGTCGGCGCGGCGCGATCGATCCGCACGCCGAGCGTGCCCGCGCCGTCCATCGCGAGAAGCGCGTTCGTGGCGAGGTTGTGGACGATGCGCGAGATCTGCAGCCTCGTCGCGGCCACGCAGTATCGCGATTCCGGCAGATCCAGCTCGGTCCGTACGCCCGGCGGGATCTCGAGTTCCCCGAGCGCCGCTCGGACGGCGGCCGCCAGATCCGTCGTCTGTCGAACGGGGCTGCCGCCCGCCTGCGCGAAGCTCGCGATCTCGTCCACGATGCGCTGGCCGCGCTGCCCCGCGACCCGGATCTCGTTCAGGCTGTCGCGCACGTCGCCGGGTGCCGCGTCGTCGCGGAGCGCGAGCTGCGCGTGTCCGAGGATCACCGTGAGGATGTTGTTGAAGTCGTGGGCGAGTCCCCCGGCGAGGGTACCGAGCGCGTCGAGTCGCTGGGCCGTGCGCTCGCGCTCCTCGAGCGCGCGACGCGACGTGATGTCGCGGTCCATGCCGCGGTAGCCCGCGAGATTGCCCGCCGAGTCGAAGAACGGTACTCCCACCGATTCCACGTACACCGGGGAGCCGTCCGGGCGAATCACGCGACGCACGTGGCCCACGAGGCGGCCGCCCTTGGCCCGCGCGCGCGCCGCGACCTCGCGTGCCCGCATCGCGTCCTCTTGCCGCATGAAGTCGAACGGCGTGCGCCCCGTGAGCTCTTCCGGCGTCCACCCGAACACGGCCGTCGCCTGCGGGCTCACGTAGCGGATGACGTGGTTCGCGTCGATCTCCCACAGCACGTCGCCGGTGCTCTCGGCGAGACGACGCACCGTGTGGTGATCGCGCGCCACGGCGGAGATGCGATCCGCGCGCGCCACCACGCGCTGATGGCGGCGCACCATACGGTACGTGACGAATCCGAACACGAACGCCAGGAGCGCGCCGACCGCGAGGGCCGGGCGCATCGTCGTGGTGTCCAGCGGGTGCAGATGCCCCATGACGGAGCCCAGCGTGGCGGCGGCGAGCGTGGCGAGGAACACGAACGCCGCGGCGACCATCGGGTGCATCCCGGCGAAGCGAGCCCCGACGGGCTTGGGCGGACTCGCGCTCATGGCTGGTTCTCGCGCGCTCCCTGGCCGGGCGGCGGGAGGATGCCGCCGTACGCCGGGCGCGGGTGCAGACCGAGCGTCAGTCGCGTGACGCGACCGTTCGGATCGCGGTACTTCTCCGCGAGTCGATCGATCTCGGACATGATCTCGCCGGCGAACGCGTGGAACGACTCGTCGTCGCGGAAGCGGAGCTCCGCCTCGATCGCGATCACGTCGTCGCCGTCGTGCGGCGATTCCTCCGGCAGGAGCGCGCCGAGCTGGCGGAGCGTGCGTGTCGCCTGCGCGAGCAGTTGATCGGTGGGATCTTCCGGCTCGGGGGACACGCGGTCGGGCGCGAGTCGACCGAGCATGCGCGGATTCAGCGCGAAGCTCTTGGCCGTGGCCTCCACGCGGCGCTCCGTGCCGTTCCCGTTCGTGCTCTCGCGGACGAGGCGCACGAGACCGTGCTTCTCCAGCTCGCGCAGGTGGTAGTTCACCTTCTGGCGCGGCAGGCGGAGCTGCCGGGCGACGCCGGCGGCGGAGTCGGGCGCGCGAAGGTGCTCCACGATCGCGAGCCGCATCGGGTGGAGGAGGCAGCGGACGGCGTCGCGGTCCTGGTGGACTGGGGTGGGGGGTTGGGGCGGGCCGGTGGGGCCGGCGGATCGGGGGTCGGCCATGGGCGGAGAATGGTGCCGACAATTTTTCTGGTCAAGGGGGATCTGTGAGGGCGGCGAGATGTCAACGTCGGCGGGGGGCGCAAGGAAGCCGGGGGGATGTCGATCCTCGAGCGCCTTCAGGCCTGCCACTCCGCGGGAGCCGAGACGCGGCTCGTCCCACGATCATTCGCCTCAAAGTGTTTTCTGCAAATGACTTCCAGGGGCGACACCCTTGGTGACACCCGCCCCGGTCGACCGATCGTTGGTCTCGGGTGGGCGCCCGGCGGGCCGGGCGAGGTGAGGACGAGGCGCCTGCCCCTCGGGGTCGGTCTGTCCCGACAACATTTCCTGTCGCGCGGGCCAAACCGATGCTAGGTTTCCGGCCATGCGCGTCGCCATTCTCTCCGACAGCCACGATCACGTCTGGAATCTGCGGGCCGCGATGGCGGCCCTGCCGGGCGTCGCCGACGTCATCCTCCACTGCGGCGATCTCTGCGCCCCGTTCATCGTGCCCATGCTGGCCGCCGCCGGCCGGCCCGTCCACGTCGTGTTCGGCAACAACGACGCGGACCGCTTCCGCCAGCAGGCCCTGGCCGCCAGGTCCGGCCACGTGACCCTGCACGGCGAGTCCGCCCTGCTCGAGCTCGGCGGCAAGCGCTTTGCGATGCAGCACTTCGACGCGCTCGCCCGTCCGCTCGCGGAGTCCGGTCGCTTCGACGTGGTGTGCTACGGCCACGATCACGTGCGCCTCGCGGAACGCGTCGGCGCGTGTTGGCTGCTGAACCCGGGCGCGATCATGGGCTGGCGGCCCGGCGTGGGGGACGTGGAGGCGACGTTTCTGATCTACGACACGGAGACGGATGCGCCGGTGTGGTGGCGGGTGTCAGGAGGGAAGGCGGCGGCCGAGTAGCCCAGTCGCTAGTCGCGTCGTCTCGGCGGCGCCACGCGCCGGTACTCGGCCTCGATGACCGCCTGATCCAGGGCCAGTCGAAGGGTTGCCGCATCCAGCGCGTCGAGGCCCGCCCGATCGGGAGTCGTGATCAGGAGGCCGGTGATCCCCTGCCCCGACAGGACTCCGCGCACCGCCCGTGTCACGTCCACGGCCGAGACCGGCGCGCCGGCTCGCACGTCCACTCGCGAGAGCTGCCCAAGGTCCAGGTCCTGCAGGGAACCGTGGCGCACGCCGATCGCGCACAGCGAAGCGTCCGCGCGGTCGAGCAGCACGCGCGGCTCGCCGAGACGAAGCCGCGCGGTCCCGAGCGAGACCCAGCCGTCCAGGACCGGCGCCTCGAATGTGAGGAGCACCGCCGACTTGCCGTCCTGGCCAGCAACGACCTGAACACCCGAAACGGGCACGGTGAGAACGGCGGCGAGGGACGGCCGTGGGAGTGCCGACGCGACGAGGAGACAAGCGAACACGTAGAGCACGAGCGCGCGTTTCATCGGTCTTCTCCTTCTCGGTAGCTCGCCTTGATCCGGCTCCAGGACCACGCATCGACGGACACCGTGCCGCAGCCTTGGCCGAGGGCCCCGATCTGGCCGCAGCCGTTCAGTGTTCGAGACACAGGGAGCCGACTGGAGGTGAGATCGCCGGTCGCGGGGTCACAGAACAGCGGGTCCGTGAACAGGTCCGTGGGGGACGGGATGTAGTGACCGAGGTAGTCGCCGCCCTCGTTCTCCCAGAAGAGGTTGCAGCTCACGGTCGGCTCCGAGAAGGAGGCTCGGTAGGCGGGTCCGCCGGTTCCGCCGGCGAAGATGTTGGCGTGGATGGTCGTGGGGGCGTCCTCGGTCCCGAGGCCATAGACGGCCGACGCACGACTGCCGAAGTTCCCCCAGAACGTGTTGTGTTCGAACATCCCGGGGCCCCCATCCGACCGTGGAGCCGATGCTTCCTGTGGCCTCATTGCCCAGGAAGATGTTGTGCGTCACGACCGCATAGGCGACTGGCGTCACGTGGTACGTGCTTACAGCGAGTGCCGACGCGGTCTCGTGAGTCGCGTTGCCCGCGAACACGTTTCGCCTGATCTGCAATTCCGGGATGTCAGAAACAACCAACGCGCTGCCACCGTAGTTGTCCCGGAACACGCAGTCCTCCACCAACAGGGCGTAGCCCAAGTATGCGAGACACTCCACCCCTCCTCCGTCGTTCTCGGCGAACAGGCATCGAGCAAGGACGACCGAACTTGCATCGCTGAAAAACCCGGCGGCGTGGATTGCCGTGCACCCCATGATCTCGCAATCCTCGACTGCGAAGTCCGAGTCCAGGCCGTAGATTCCGCTTCCCTTGCTGTACCCACTTGCCACGTCCACGATCCGACAATCGGCGATCACAGCATCGCTCGAGCCTCGCACTTCGATGCCCCGGTACCCTGGAGCGGTAGCCCGGATCGTGAATCCGCGAAGGGCCGTCTCGGCTCCCGCCACACCGGAGAACCGAACGACCGCCAAGCCGCCGGCTGGAGTGTCCACGCGGAGCGTGGTGACCCCGGGTCAGCCTCCGACACCACCGAGACCCCCGGCTTCATCTCCACCGCCCAAGGAACGCACGGGCCGAACTCGCAGTTCGTGTAGGTGCCCGGAGCAACGAGCACCGTGTCTCCCCAGATCCCGGCGTGGATCGCGGATTGGATCGTCGGATACTCGGACGGCACTCGGAGAGTCGCTCCCGGAGCCTGGTCGGCGACAAGCAGGAGACCCACTGCCGGGCACAATGCGATGAAGAGTCGCACGCTCACCTCACAAACACGAGCTTGCGCGTCGCTCGTTCGTGGCCGGCTTCGAATCGCACGAAGTAGACGCCGGCGCCCACGGTGGCTCACTGCAACAAGGGGAGAGATCGCGAGGACATCGGACACCTCCGTGCCGGCGGCGGAACGAGTTCGTGTACCGAATCACTCGCGGCCTGGGCAAGAACAGGGTCAACGACGCAGGAACAAGTCGGAGGGCGGCACGGGACGCGCAAGCGTCCGGGGGGAGAACGGAAGGTCGCCCTTGTCCGACGTGATTGTCAGCCTACAGAAGTCGGCGGCGCCGAATCAATACATTTGGAGGTCTTCCGGTCCACGGGGGTGGCGGACCGATCCGAGTGGCGTGCCTGCCCGCGACGGGAGTGGCGCGTCCCGGAAACGGAACGGTGTGCCGGCCCCATCCGAAGGGGCCGACACACCGCGTCTCATGGGCGACTTCGGGAGCCCGGACGAACGAACCCTACTCGCCTTCCTCGCCGTTCCCATTGCCGTCGCCCGAGTCCGTCACCACGCGCGCGACCGCGATCACTTCGTCGCCGTCGCCCGGCTTCATCAGGCGCACGCCCTGCGTGTTGCGCCCGATCTCCGCGATCTCCTCCACGGAGAGACGGATGAGGATGCCGTTGCGCGAGATGAGCATGAGCTCGTCCGTGGGCGACACGGGCTTGATCGCGACCAGGCGGCCGGTCTTGTCCGTGGTCTTCACGGTGTAGATGCCCTTGCCGCCGCGGCCGGTGAGACGGTAGTCGTCCAGCTTCGTGCGCTTGCCGTAGCCGTTCGCGGTCACCACAAGGACCGAAGCGCCCTCGCCCTTCACGCACACCATCCCGACCACGGTCTCGTCGCCCTCGAGCTCCACGCCGCGGACGCCGCGCGCGCTGCGGCCCATGGCCCGCACGTCGGACTCGCGGAACCGGATCGCCTTGCCGCCGGACTTCGCGAGCAGCACGTCGTGGTTGCCGTCGGTGATGGAGGCGCCGATCAGGCGATCGCCCTCCTCGAGCGACAGCGCGATGATGCCCGAGCGCCGCGGACGCGAGAACTCGGTGAGGAACGTCTTCTTGATCGTGCCGCGCTCGGTGCCCATCACGAGGTAGTGGTCCTCGGTGAACTCCTTCACGGGGACGAACGCGCACACCTGCTCGCCCTTCTGCAGCGGCAGCAGGTTCACGATCGCCTTGCCGCGCGCGGTGCGCCCGCCCTCCGGGATCTCGTGGACCTTGAGCCAGTACAGGCGGCCCTTGTCCGTGAGGAACAGGATGTACTCGTGCGTCGTCGCCACGAAGAGGTGCTCGGAGAAGTCGTCTTCCCGGGTCTTGGCACCCGTCACGCCGCGGCCGCCGCGGCCCTGGCGGCGGTACGTGCCCACCGGCAGACGCTTCACGTAGCCGAGGTTGCTGATCGTGATGACCATGTCCTCCTCGGCGATGAGATCCTCGATCTCGAAGTCGCCGGAGTCGTCCACGATCTCCGTGCGGCGCTCGTCGCCGAACTGGCCGCGCACCGCCTCCGTCTCCTCCTTGACCACGCCGAGGATGTTCCCGCGCGAGGACAGGATCGTCTGCAGGCGGGAGATGGTCTTCAGGAGCTCCTCGTACTCGGCGTCGATCTTCTCGCGCTCGAGGTTCGTGAGGCGGCCGAGGCGCATGTCGATGATGGCCTGGGCCTGGAGGTCGGAGAGCTCGAACTGCTTCATCAACGCCTGCTTCGCGTCCTCCGGCGTCTTCGACGCGCGGATGGTCCGGATCACCTCGTCGATGTGATCCAGCGCGATCTTGAGGCCTTCCAGGATGTGGGCGCGCGCCTCGGCCTTCTTGAGCTCGAACTCCGAGCGCTTGCGCACCATGATCACGCGGTGCTCGATGAACTCCTCGAGCATGCGCTTGAGCGGCAGCACCTCGGGGCGGCCGTTCACGAGGGCCAGCATGATCACGCCGAACGTGACCTGCATCTGCGTGTGCTTGAACAGCTGGTTCATCACGACGTTCGCGTTCGCGTCGCGCTTGAGCTCCAGCACCACGCGCATGCCGTCGCGGTCCGACTCGTCTCGCAGGTCGGAGATGCCCTGGATCTTGTCGTCGCGCACGTGGCCGGCGATCGTTTCCAGCAGATTCGCCTTGTTCACCGCGTACGGGATCTCGGACACGATGATGGCCTCGCGCCCGTTCTTGTACGTCTCGATCGTGGCGCGCGCGCGGATGACCACGCGGCCGCGGCCGGAAAGGTAGGCGTCGCGGATGCCGGCGCGGCCGTAGATGATGCCGCCGGTCGGGAAGTCCGGACCGGAGACGATCTTCAGCAGCTCCTGGTCCGTGATCTCCGGGTTCTCGATGGTGGCCGTGATCGCGTGGCACACCTCGTGGACGTTGTGCGGCGGGATGTTCGTGGCCATGCCGACCGCGATGCCGGACGACCCGTTCACGAGCAGGTTCGGGAACTTGCCCGGGAAGACGGTCGGCTCCTCCTTCGTCTCGTCGTAGTTCGGGACGAAGTCGACGGTCTCCTTGTCCAGGTCCGCCATGAGCTCGAGGGCGGCGCGCGTGAGGCGTGCCTCCGTGTAGCGCATGGCGGCCGGCGGGTCGCCGTCCACGGAGCCGAAGTTGCCCTGACCATCCACCAGCGTGTAGCGCAGGTTGAAGTTCTGGGCCATGCGCACGAGCGTCGGGTAGATGACGGCCTCGCCGTGCGGGTGGTAGTTACCGCTCGCGTCGCCGGCGATCTTCGCGCACTTCCGGTAGTTGCTGCTCGGCGACAGATTCAGGTCGTTCATCGCCACGAGCACGCGACGTTGCGACGGCTTGAGGCCGTCCCGCACGTCGGGGAGCGCGCGCGACACGATCACCGACATCGAGTAGTCGATGTACGAGCGCGACATCTCGTCTTCGATGTCGATCGGAACGATTTTCTCGGGACCCATGGCCATTTCGGTTCAGTCTCCCCGGCGCGTACGCCGTTACACGAGGTCCAGGTTCTGGACCTTGTCGGCGTGCGCCTCGATCCACTCGCGGCGAGGCTCCACGGCGTCGCCCATCAGCTTGGTGAAGATCTCGTCCGCGCTCACCAGATCGTCGAGCCGGACGAGTCGCATCGTGCGCGTCTCGGGGTTCAGCGTGGTCTCCCACAGCTGCTCCGGATTCATCTCGCCGAGACCCTTGTAGCGCTGGACCTGCAGGCCCTTCGATCCGGACTTCCCGTCGGACATGCGCTTGACCATGCGGTCCTTCTCGTCGTCCGAGTAGCAGTACACCTCTTCCTTGCCGCGCTTCACGCGGTACAGGGGCGGGATCGCGATGTAGAGGTGACCCTGCTCGATGAGCTGCGGCATCTGACGGAAGAAGAAGGTCATGAGGAGCGTTCGGATGTGCGAGCCGTCCACGTCGGCGTCGGTGTTGTGGCAGCAGAGGCCGCCCATCCCGGCGACGAAGTTCTCGTCTTCTTCCACCGAGAAGTCGTAGACCATGCCGTTCGTGGCCTCGACCTCGCGCACCGACGTCACGGGCAGCGCCATGAGGTCGCCGGAGAGCTCGGTGAAACGTCGGTTCGCGGGTTGCGCCTTGGGTGAGCTCCCGAGCACCCGCTCCGCGCGCGGCTCGGTCTCCCAGACCGCCCGCAAGCGCTCCAGATCCTCGGTCGCTGTGACCGTCACGCTCCAGTGCGTGCTTCGGGTGACGCAATCCCGGCCGCGGATGGTGCGCACGACGCCGTCGGGCTCCCGCTCGGAGATCGAGGCCACGACCCCGGACGAGGACAGCAGGTACGCGAGCCCGCTCGCGAGATCGCGGGAAGACGTCGCCCAGGCGAGGTGACGGTCCGCCACCGTGCCGTCGCCGAACAGCCAGCCGCGCAGGAACGCGGCACGCAGCGGTTCGGACACGCGCCACACGAGATCCGGGATGCGTTTCGTCGTCGCGGTGGCTCCCTCGAACCCGAAGACGTGGCTCCAGGTGAGCGCGGCGATGCGGTCGACGAGTCGCAGCTCCGCCACCCGGTCCTCCGAGCGGTGCAGCTTCGGCGTCCGACCGAAGACGGTCTCGAAGGCGCGGATCAGCTCGGATGTCCAGGTCTCGCCTCGCGCGCCCAGCGCCAGCCGGATGCCGGCGCGCGGCGAGCCGCTGCCCTCGGCGACGTAGAACCCGAGCAGGAACAGCAGGTCCGGGGTCACGTCGATCCGGCGGGAGAGTCCGTCGGTCGAGGTGCGCGACGACGTCAGCTCGAGATCGTCGCGCTGGTCGAGGAACGCGAGATCCTGATCCGTGATCTGGTCGAGGCGAACGTAGTCGCGAACCCGGTTCCGCGGCGCGGCGCGGTACTGCTCGCGCGAGGTCACCGGCTGACGGATGCCGACCGCTTCGCAGAGAGCCTGGTTGCTCACACCCGAGGCGCGACGGCGGGCGGCGAGCTGCCGGCGCACGGGTTCCGGCGCCTCGACCCGGGCCTCGGTCCACTCCGGCCGGTGCGCGTACTCCTGGCGCACGGCGCGCCGGAACATCGCTTCCACCGCGGGACCGCGCAGCCAGACCTGTTCCGCGGCCTCCGGTGCGGCGCGCAGCGCGCGTACGAGGTCGATGCGTGCCGGCGCATCTTCCGGGAGGCGCAGGCGCTTGGGTGCAACGATCTTGTCGCCGACGCGGATCTCGTCGCCGCGCTTGAGCACCGGCGTTCCATCCCGCTCCACGAACACGCTGTGGCTCGCGGTCACGCGGACCGAGCGGCCGTACGCGGTGCGGATCTCGTAGAGCGCTTCGTCCAGGCCGTGGCGGATCACGGCGCGGATCGGGCGGTAGCGGACTTCGTGATCCTTCGTGCCGAAGCAGAGAACCTCGCCGAGATCGTCGCCCTTGCGACGATCGTAGCCGTTCGGGCCCGGCGCGGTGCCCTCGAGCGACTGGTCGATGAACTCGCCGATCGTGGTCATGCGAGCGCCCTTGGCGTCGCGCACGAACACGTGCTCGGCGCCGTCGACCGACATGATGATCACGCGGCCGTAGCGCAGCTTGCCGACGTCGAACTCGTCGGCGATGCCGGTGCCGACGGCCGTGATCATGGCGCGGATCTCCTCGTTCGCGAGGATCTTGTCCACGCGCGCCTTCTCCACGTTCAGGATCTTGCCGCGGATCGGGAGGATCGCCTGGAAACGTCGATCGCGGCCCTGCTTCGCGGTGCCGCCCGCCGAGTCGCCCTCCACGATGAAGATCTCGCAGTGCTCGGGATCCGTGATCGAGCAGTCCGCGAGTTTGCCCGGCAGTGACGAGTTCTCGAGCGCCGTCTTGCGGCGCGTGAGCGCACGCGCCTTGCGGGCGGCCTCACGGGCGCGGGCCGCCGCCACGGACTTGTCGATGATGCGCCGCGCGACGGTGGGGTTCTGCTCCAGGTACTCGTTCAGCTGCTCGCCGACGATCTGCTCCACGACTCCCTTGACCTCGGAGTTGCCGAGCTTCGCCTTGGTCTGTCCCTCGAACTGCGGGTCCGTGAGGTTCACGGACACGACTGCGGTGAGCCCCTCGCGAACGTCGTCGCCGGAGATCGACGTGATCTTGTCCTTGCCCGCGCCCTTGAACAGGTTGTTGCGCGTGGCGAAGTTGTTCAGGGTGCGGGTGAGCGCGGCCTTGAATCCCACCAGGTGCGTGCCGCCCTCGACCGTGCGGATGTTGTTCGCGAAGGAGAACAGCTGCTCCACGTAGGTGTCGTTGTACTGGAGCGCGACCTCCACCGCGATCGTGTCACGATCGATCCGGAAGTGGATCGGGTCCTTCTGCACGACGGCCTTGTTCTTGTTCAGGTGCTGCACGAACTCCGAGAGGCCGCCCTTGTACAGGAACTGGTGCGACTTCTTCGTGCCTTCCTCGGCGATCGTGATGTGCGCGCCGCTGTTCAGGAACGCGAGCTCGCGGAGTCGGGACGACAGCACGTCGAAGTGCATCTCGGTCGTCTCGAAGATCTTCGGGTCCGGCATGAACCGGACGGTCGTGCCCGTCTCCTCGGTGTCCGCACCCTCCTTGAGCGCCGCCGAGGGGGCACCGCCCTCGTAGCGCTGGGTCCAGACCTTGCCCTCGCGGCGGACCTCCACCTCGAGCCAGATCGAAAGCGCGTTCACCACGGAGATGCCCACGCCGTGCAGACCGCCGGAGACCTTGTACGCCTCGGAGTCGAACTTGCCGCCGGAGTGCAGCGTGGTCAGGATGACCTCGAGCGCGGGCTTGCCCTCGGCGTGCATGCCCACCGGGATGCCGCGGCCGTCATCGCGGACGGAGACCGAGCCGTCTTCGTGCAGCAGCACGTCGACACGGGAGCAGAAACCGGCGAGCACTTCGTCGATCGAGTTGTCCACGACCTCGTAGACGAGATGATGGAGGCCGTCGACTCCGGTGGAGCCGATATACATGGCCGGGCGCTTGCGAACGCCCTCCAGGCCCTTGAGGACCTGGATGTCCCCGGCGCCGTAGTCCTTCTTGCTCTGCGTCGACTTCTTGTTCTCGGTCACTTCGGCCACGATCTCATCCAAGTTGGAGTTTCTCTTCCGATTCGCGCGGGCTCATCCGCCCCGCGCGATCCGGCGCATCTCTTCCCGGTAGGCCTCGCCGTCGAAGACGGGATACGTCACCGGATCCTTCGGTTCGTCCTCCGCGTCTTCCATGTCCTCGCGCGACGCGTCCTCCCCGGGGTCGCCGGGATCCACTCGGGCCGGATCCGTGATCGGCCCGGTGCTCTCCCGCGCGACGAGCCGCGCCTCTTCCTGGCGAGCCTCGAGCAGAAGGGAGGAGAGGTTCGCGTCCGACTCGAGGAAGACGATATCCCGCACCCGGCCGGCGCCCGCGTATTCGTTGAAGCGCGCGAGGATCTTCCTTTTCAGAAACGCGAGCTCCTGACGGAGTGCCGCCCCGTGGCAGACCACGAACAAGCGTCGGCCCGCGACCTGCACGGGTCGGGTGCGGGTGGCGAGCTCGGTGCCGACGACGTCGAGCCACTGGGACATCGCGTTCGCCTCTCCGAGGCGTCGACGCAACGTCACGCTCGCTTCTTGTCGAAGCACGACCCCGACCCGTTCCACCCCCGACCTCCGATCCGTCCGCGGTTGCGGACGCCACACCCCGGGTTCGACCTGTCGCCTCGGCCTCGGTTCCGGCCTCGTTTTCCGGGGGGTCGTGGAGACCCCGTTCGTCCGGTCTCGTTCCGCCGATGGTCCGGCGAACTCGCGCGCGGGGAAGACAAAGGAGCCGGGGTCCCGCCCGGCTCTCCACGACATCGATCCAATGTACGCAATTTCGGGGATCCGGGCCCCTGTTTTCTTCGCGATTGAGACGCCTCATCGGCTCCTGGGAGCGCCGATCTCGACATCGTCGCGGCATGATGATTCGTCGGCTCCCGTTCGAGCCGCTGGTCGATTTCGGGGTTCCGCGACGGGTGGGGTTAATTCACCCGATATCAGGAGATGTTGGAGACGTCTTCCGGGACCCGGTGAACCCGGAAGTGCCGGTCCCGCAGCTCGCCGAGCCAACCCTCCTGGGCGGTCGCGAGGAAGATCTGACCTTCGCCCTCCACGCGGGCCAGAAACTGCTCGGCGGCGCGGCGATCGAGGACGGCGAACATCTCGTCCACGAGCAGGATCGGGGTCATCCCGATCGACGTTCGCACGAGGTCCGCCTGGGACAGCTTGAGGAACATCGCCGTGAGCTGTTGCTGGCCGAGCGAGCCGAATCGTCGGAGTTCACGCTCGTCGAGCTCCAGCTTGAGGTCATCGGTGTGGGGACCGCACGTCGTGTACCCGAGCGCCTCGTCCTTGTCGCGCGACTCCTCGAGAGCGCGGAGGAACGCGTCGCGAACTTCGTCGCCTTCCCAGCGGACCGCGGGTTTGTAGCTCACCTCCACTGGGCCGTGCTCCCGGAACGCGCCTTCCGTGAGGTCGCGCAGCGTGTCGCCGAGGCGCGCGACGAGATCGCGCCGACGCAGGAAGAGATCCGCGCCGATCTCCACCACCCGATCGGTCCACGGCTCTCGCGCGAGCTGTGCTCCCGTGCGGCCGCGTTGATAGACGAAGGAGCGCGTGAGTGTCTCGTTCCGTTGCCGGATCGCCCGCTGGTACTCGCGCAGCTGCTGCAGGTAGTCCTTGGAGAGCTGACACCCGATGAGATCGAGGAAGCGTCGGCGGACCTTTCCGCTCTCCCGCACGAGCTCCACGTCGGACGGCGCGAACGACACGACCTTGATGGCGGCCAGCAGATCCGACGCGCGCGCCGTCTCCTTGTCCACCCGGATGCGTTTGGAAGACGATTCCCAGACCACGTCGGCCCGGAGCGAGCGCCCGTCGCGACCGTCTTCGAAACGGCCGGCGACCCGCCATGCGTTCGCGCCGTGACGTGCCAGCACCTGATCGCGATTCGCGCGCATGGAGCCGCCGGTACCGAGGATGTGGATCGCTTCCAGCAGGTTCGTCTTGCCCGATCCGTTCGGACCGAGGAGCAGGTGATGGCCTTCCGGCAGCGGAAGCTCGAGCTGCGCGTAGCCGCGGAAGTCCGTCAGGGAGAGGTGGACTAGCTTCATGGCGCAATCAACGGATCAGATCGCCGTTGGACCACACCTGACCGGCCGGCAGTTCTTCGTAGTGCACGAAGACATTGCCGGGATCGAGAGACAGCGATTTCGACAGGCTACCGGCTGCGGCCCGGAGGATTGCTGCCACGCGGTCGGGATCCCGTCCGGCCGACGCCATCACCCGCACCAGGGGAGGATGGGTCTCGCGCGGCTGAACGGTGGCGGTTCTCGTCCCCTCCACGTAGAAGCCATCACGAAGCGCATGCCAGGTCGCCCAGACCTGGTGAGCCGGACAACCGTCCGCTTCGGCGACGGCCGTACAGAGGTCCGCGAGAACGGCCGGCACATCGATCGGGGGATGTTGCGTGAGCGCTCGTACTTCGAGAACCGGCATGGAGCCCTTGGAAGAGGATGGTCACGCGGGCCGGACGTTGCCCTCCGGCCCGGCCCGCGTTCGAACGTCCACCCGGTGTCAGTCGACCAGACGCAGCGGCATGATCAGGCAGAGGTAGTTCTCGTCTTCTCCCTGCTCGAGCGGCTCCACGAGGGCCGCGGCGAGAGGTGAACTCACCGAGAGCAGAACCTCTTCGGTCTCCACGTTGCGGAGAACGTCGCCGAGATACTGCGCGTTGAAGCCCATGACGATCTCGTCGCCGCCGTACTGTGCCTCGAGTTCTTCCTGCGCTTCACCGATGTCCTGCGTGCGCGCGGACAGCGAGAGAAGGTCCGGCTTCGCGGAGAGGCGCACCTGGTGGGTGAGATTGTCCGCGAGGAGGCTCACGCGACGCAGCGCGTCGGTCATCGAGTCGCGCTTCACGATGATCTTCTTGTCGTTCCCCTTCGGGATCACGTCCTGGTACTTCGGGAACGGACCTTCGATCAGGCGCGTGAACAGCGTGGTCTTCTCGAAACGGAACACCACGTGGTCCTCGGCGAGCTTCACCTGCACGCCGTCTTCGATCGATTCGCCGGCGAGGCGCAGCACCTGGTTCAGCGCCTTCGTCGGCACGATCGACTCGGTCTTCTTCTCGATCTCGATCGCGACCGGGAGACTGATGCGTGCGAGGCGGTGGCCATCCGTGCCCACCATGGACATCGAGGACTTGTCGACGTCCCAGAGGATGCCCGTCAGCGCCCGACGGGTCTCGTCCTTCGAAACGCAGAACACGGTCTTCTGGATCGCCTTGCGGATCTGATCGGCCGGAATCGAGACACCCTTCTTGAACGCGAGTGCAGGCACGTTCGGAAACTCCTCGGGCCCCATGCCGAGAATCCGGAAGTTCGCGCGACCGGCCGTGATCAGCGCGTTCGCCTTGTGGACGTCGATCTCCACGTCGGCGGCGGGATCGAGCTGACGCACGATCTCGGAGAAGCGCTTGGCCGGCAGCGTGACCCGACCTTCGGTGAGGATGTTCGCCTCGATCGTCGTCTGGATCGTGAGGTCGAGATCCGTCGCCGTGAGCTTGACGTGCTTGCCCTGCGCCTCGATCAGCAGGTGGCCGAGGGCCGCCATCGTGGTCTTCTGCGGCACGACGTTCAGGACACGATCGACAGCCGCCGCCAGCGTCGTCTGCGCGGTACGGAACTTCATCTTTCCTCCGGGAGCCTGGCCCGAGGCGGCTCCCTGCTCTGCGGTCGCGGTTTCAGTCATGGAGTCTGGTCCCTCGTGATCCGTGCCTCGTGATCCGGCCCTCGGGATCCGGCCGTGATGCTCCTGGCCGTCTCTTCTCGGCCGTCTGCGTCCGGAGTGGGCTCGTGTTCCGTGCCGGGAGTTGTCCCCGGATTTCTATTGGTTCTCTCTTTTGAGTTCAAGAAGTAGTCCCAGTAGGGCCCGTGGAAAACGGAATAACCGCCGTTCCCGGGTCCGTCAACCGATGGTCTCGCAGGCGGTTGGCGCTCCGGTCTCGGGGAAGCCAGAAGGTGGATGAACCGGGGACGACGCGGGCACAACCCGGGAGTTGTCCCCGGACCCGCAGTGATCCTCGATTCTTCCCCCGCGGAGTCCCCCGGTTTTCCACGGTCTAATCCTGGTCCTGGAGAAGCTTGGTGACCTTCTGGAGGACGCGCCGGAGCTCCGGGTCGTCCTCCTTCTGGCGAGCGATCTTGTCGTGCGCGTGCATCACCGTCGTGTGATCGCGTCCCCCGAATCGCGCGCCGATGTCGGCGAGTGACAGCTCGGTGAGCTCGCGGGAGAGGTACATCGCGATCTGCCGCGGGTAGGCGAGCGAGCTCGTCCGCTTCTTGACCTTCATCGCCTCTTCCGGGATCCCGTGCAGGTCCGCGACGATCTTCTGGATCTGCTCGATCGTGACGAGTCGCGTGGGCTGCTTGATGAAGTCCTTGAGAACCTCGAGCGCGAGCGCGGCGTCGATCTCCCGGCCGTTCAGGGAGGCGTAGGCGAGCAATCGAACGAGAGAGCCCTCGAGCTCCCGGATGTTCGACCGCACGTTCGTGGCGATGATCTCCAGGACGGTGTCGTCCAGCGTGAGCTGCTCCTCGCGCGCCTTCTGCCGAAGGATCGCGATTCGCGTCTCGAGGTCCGGGGGCTGGATGTCGGTCACGAGGCCCCAGTTGAAACGCGAGACCAGACGCTCCTCGAGATTCGGAATCTCGTTCGGCGGTCGATCGCTCGTGAGGACGATCTGCTTGTGCGCGCCGTGCAGCGCATTGAACGTGTGGAAGAACTCCTCCTGCGTGGACTCCTTGTTCTGGAGGAACTGGACGTCGTCGATCAGGAGAATGTCGATCAGGTTCCGCCACTTGTTCCGGAACGCCACCATCTGGCCGGATTGGATCGCGCCGATCATCTCGTTCATGAAATTCTCGGCCGACGTGTAGTGCACCACGAGGTTCGACGAGCGCTCCCGCAGGTGATTGCCGATCGCCTGCATGATGTGCGTCTTGCCGAGTCCCGAACCGCCGAAGATGAACAGCGGGTTGTACGCCTCGCCCGGATGCTCGGCGACGCCGCGAGACGCCGCGTGCGCGAACTGGTTGGACTTGCCCACGACGAAGTGCTCGAAGCGGTAGCGACGGTACAGATTGCTGGCGAGGTGAGCCGGCTCTCGTCCGGGAGCGCGGGTGGCGCGAGCGACCGCATCGTCGAAGCGGGCCACGGTCTCGTCGGCCGGGGTCACCGGCGCGGCGGGAGCGACTCGCGGCGTGGAAGGCGTACCGCTTCCGTTCAGGCCATGGCCGTTTCCGTACCCGTTTCTCACCATCGGATCCGCTGGCGGCGAAGGCTCCGGCGAGCCGGAGGTCGAGACGAACTCGAGACGGACTTCGGGCCCGAAGCGCTCGCGCAGGCGCTGCCGGAGCGGGGCGCCGTACAGCCGCTCCACACGCTCGGCGTGGAACTGGCCGGGGGCCCGGATCCGGAAGACGCGGTCGTCGACCTGCTCGAATGCGAGCGGAGCGAGCCAGGTCTGGGTGAGGCCGTCACCCATGGCGGGGGCGAGCTCCTGCTGGAGTTCGGCCCAGAGTTCTCCGGAGAGTAGGGACATTGGATCTCCGAAATTCGGTCGTCAGTTGGGTCAGCGACTTATCCACAACCGCGGGCCACGGGTATCCGAGTCGAAGAAAGGGACAGCCCAGTCCAGAAGTCGTTGCCGGCCAACATCGTACGTAATCCACCAAGAAATCCACAATGGTGGAGAAACCGGCAAATCTCTGTAACTCGGTGACCTAGAGCCCACACACCCCCGGGATCCGACGGGGTTATCCACGAGGTGGAAAACCGCCGTATCTCCTTTCGGGGCCGCGCATTATGGGTGTCGTGGGGGGGCGTGTCAACCCTCGGGTTTCCGTACCTTGTCGAATTCTTCCTGAGATCTTCGCCCCGCCCCACCAACCCACCGCCCGCCAGACTCATCCAATATAAGGTGTACCGCGCGGGGCAATTGCACCTCGAGGCGGGTGATAGCCAATCCAGTTCACCCGCTCCCGGTTTCGTCGAAGACGCGGAGCGCGCAGACGAAACGACTCGGGGGCCGACGGATCACGCGGCTGGATCCATCTCCGTCCCGTCGTGCTCTCCCCCGTTCGCCGGGAAACCGGTAGCTTGGCGCCGCGATTCGCGCTCCGCTCGGGCGCATCCGGTCGGATCCGGAGGTGGGGTCGTCTCCGCGCCGGCGATCGGATCGGTCCGTCTTGACAGGCGACCAGAGCGTCTGCGAGACTCCCGGGCCGATTCTGCCGAAAACCGCTTCCCGGGGCTTCCCGGAAAACCGAACCGATGTCCGCCCGGTGCGCACCCGAACGAGCGCCGCGGACCGGAAGAACGGGAAGCTCGAGGAGGTTCGTTTTGTCGCTGACCTACCAGCCGAGCCGCATCCGTCGTAAGCGTACGCACGGTTTCCGCGCTCGCATGAAGACGAAGAACGGCCGCAAGGTCCTGAAGGCTCGCCGCAAGCACGGTCGCAAGCGTCTCTGCCCCTAGTTCCGCGCGAAGCGGACGGGCGGCCGCACGTGGCGCCGCAAGGCATCGAGCCGGGACGGGGTCGAGATGTCCGAGAGGCTCGAGTCATTCCCGAAGGAAGAACGCGTCCGGTCGTCGGATGACTTCTCCCGGATCCTGCGGCAAGGACGTCTGGTACGCGGTCGGAACCTGAACGCGTACTGGTGCGTAGACGCGAGTGAGGGCGCGGTCAACCGCGTGGGTGTCGCCGCCGGGCGCAAGCTCGGCAAGGCCGTCGTCCGGAACCTGCTCAAGCGCCGTCTCCGCGAAGCCTACCGGCGGAACAAGAGGGAGCTGCCGTGTCGAGGGATCGCGATCATCTTGGTGGCGTCGCGGCGCATGATCGGGACGAGCGCTCCGGAAGTGGAGTCGGATCTGCGTCAGCTGCTGTCGCGGATCGAAGCGCAATCGCGCGACGACCGATCTCCTGGCGCGACGTCGAGCGGTGGAGCGTACTCCCCCTCCGCGCCCTGATCCTCGTCTACCGCCATACCCTTTCGCCTCTGCTCGGACCGCGATGTCGGTTCCATCCGACGTGTTCGCGCTACGCCGAGGAGGCCATCGTTCGCCACGGATGGCGCGGGGTCGTTCTCGCGGTCCGTCGCATTCTCAAGTGTCATCCCTGGAATCCGGGCGGGCTCGATCCCGTCCCCGAGTCGACGCGCTCGCACGGTCGGCCGGTATCCCGAGTCGGAAGGTCAACGTGACGCAACAGAGCGGTCAGGAACAGCGCGCGTTTCTCGCGATCATCCTCGCGATGGGCGTGCTGCTGGTGTGGAACTTCCTCTTCCCTCCGGGGAAGCCTCCGGTGGAGCAGCCCGGCGATCAGCCGACCGAGCAGCACGTCACCGAGCTGGAGTCGAGCCCGACGAGTGAGTCCGGGCAAGCGTCCGGCCCCGCGGCCGGGGTCGACACGGCAGGAGACGCGGGACGCATCCTCGGACTGAGTACGGGCTCCACCGAGCTGTCGTCCACGGCCCCGGTGGAACGTCGGCGGGTCGAGGTGAGCACGCCGGATCTCGCTCTTTCCTTCGACAGCCGCGGGGCGCGGGTGACCGCCGCGACGTTGCCGGAGTTCGAGGGACCGGAAGACGGTCCGGTGCAGGTCCTCCCGCCCGACGGACCCGGGGCGCTCGGCACCGTGATCATGCACGGCGATCGCACCCTGCCGCTCGACGGTTTCGACTTCGCGCTCGTGTCCGACGAGCACTCGCCGGCGGGGCGTCGGCTCGTGTTCCAGCTCGACCTCGACCAGGCGTCGATCCGGAAGACGTTCACCGTCCCGGACAGCGGGCACGTGCTGCAGGTGGAACAGGAGATCCTGAACGATCGACTCGGCGTCCAGGCGTGGGGAGTGTCCTGGGCGAGCGGCATGCAGGTCACCGAGGAAATCCACGGCAACTCGCGCGGCCCGTACTTCGGCGCCGTGGTGTTCGCCGAGGGTGAGGTCCAGCGCAAGACGCCGAATCAGGCGACGAAGGGTCCGATCGAGTTTCCGGGCGCCTGCCGCTATCTCGGCATCGAGAACAAGTACTTCCTCGGCGCGATCGTTCCGCGCGGTGACGCGCAGGGACCCGTGCGCCTGTGGCGGGTGACGCCGACCGACGAGCAACACGCGAGCCTCGCCGGCGAAATCCTCGTGGATCGGTCGAGCGCGCTCGCGTCCGATCACGCCGCCTACGACGTCTACCTCGGGCCGCTCGACTACGGGAAGCTGAAGGCGCTGAATCTGGGGATCGAAGGCGCCGTCGATCTGGGCGCGCGCTGGATCCGTCCCCTGTCGCGCGTGATCCTCTCGCTGATCACCGGCCTGCACAAGGTGATCCCGAACTACGGCGTGGTGATCATCCTGTTCGCGCTGTTCATGAACGCGCTGTTCTTCCCGCTCACGTGGAAGAGCACGAAGTCGATGCGCGACATGTCCGCGCTCAAGCCGCGACTCGACGCACTGCGCGAGAAGTACGCGGACGAACCGCAGAAGCTCAGCGAAGCCACGATGAAGCTGTACAAGGAAGCGGGTGTGAACCCGCTCGCCGGCTGCCTGCCGCTGTTCATCCAGATGCCGATCTTCTTCGCGCTCTACGCCGTGCTGATGCGCACGATCGAGCTGCGCCAGGAGCCGTTCATCCTGTGGATCCGCGACCTGTCGCAGCCCGACGTGATCTTCACGTTGCCGTTCGCGTTGCCTCTGATCGGCACGGGCATCTGCCTGCTCCCGATCATCATGGGTGTGACGTCGTACTTCCAGTCCAAGCAGACGATGGTCGACCCGAACCAGCGCGCGATGCTCGTGATGATGCCCGTGATGATGACGTTCATCTTCTTCACGATGCCGTCCGGACTCGTTCTCTACTGGCTCACGAGCAACGTGTTCCAGATCGTCAGCAAGAACTTCATGAAGCCGTCGGCCGTCGCCGAGGCCATCGCGGAAGCACCGCTCGAGGTCGCGCCGAAGAAGGGCGGCGGAGCGAAACGTCGTGCGAAGGCCGCCGCGCGGGGTTGATCCCGCGGGTTCGATCGGATCGCCGGCCGCTCGCGCGTTCGAACCCGACACGATCGCGGCGATCGCGACGCCCCCCGGCGAGGGCGGCCTTGCGATCGTTCGTGTGTCCGGGCCGGCCGCCTTCGAGGTGGCGGCGCGCATCGCGGCTCGGCCGGGTGTGATCCAAGGCGCCACGTCGCACACCGTGCACCACACCTGGCTGCGCGACACGAACGGTCGTCTCGTCGACGAGGCGCTGGTCACCGTGATGCGCGCCCCCCGGACCTTCACGGGAGAAGACGTGGTGGAGCTCGGCCTCCACGGGGGCGCGGTATGCGCGCGCCGAACCTTGCGGGCATTGCTCGCGGCCGGCGCGCGACTGGCCGAGCGCGGCGAGTTCTCGAAGCGCGCGTTTCTGAACGGCCGCATCGACCTCTCGCGGGCGGAGGCGATCATCGACCTGATTCGCTCGCGGACGGAACTCGGCGCGCGCTCGGCGCTGGCCGGAATCGCGGGCGGCATCGCCCGGCGGACGGAAGAGATCGAGAACCGGCTCATCGATCTGCTCGCGCGCCTGGAACTGAATCTCGATTTCCAGGACGATGTGCAGGCGGCGGGGCGCGAGGAGATCTCGGACGCGCTGGACGCCGCCGCCGAGGACGTGCGCGAGCTGGAACGTCGCGCGCCGTGGGGACGCCGCTTGCGCGATGGCGTGACGATCGCGATCGTGGGGCGCCCGAATGTGGGCAAGTCGAGTCTGTTCAACGCGCTGCTCGAGGAGGACCGCGCGCTCGTGAGCGAGACGTCGGGGACGACGCGCGACTACCTGGAGGCGTGGCTGGATATCGGCGGCGTTCCGGTGCGACTCGTGGACACGGCGGGTCAGCGCGAAGCGCGAGAAGACGTCGAGGCCGCGGGCGTTGCCCGCGCGCAGCGCTGGGAGCGCGAGGCGGACTTGCGCCTCGTCGTGGTCGACGCGTCGGAGCCGGGTTCACCGGAAGACGCCGAAGTGGTGGTCCGCACGGAGGGCCGACCGCGACTGCTGGTGGGGAACAAGTCGGATCGTGGAGTCGGGTCATCGACGAACGAGGGGCGTGAGCCGGCCGGTGCACTCCTCGTTTCCGCGCGGACGGGGGCGGGACTCGACGCGCTGCGGGAGCGCCTCGAGCAGCTCGTGTGCGAAGGCGATCGCGAGCCCGAGGATCTCACGTTGCCGAACGAGCGACACGTCGAGTCGATGCGCCGGGCGGCGGCCGCGCTGGACCTGGCGATCGCGAGCTGGCAAGAAGGGGCGACGGAGGAAGTCGTCGCCGGCGACGTGCGCGACGCGATTTCGGCGCTGGGGGAAGTCACCGGGCGCGTCGTCGACGAGGTCGTTCTCGACCGGATCTTCGCGCAGTTCTGCATCGGCAAGTAGAAATCACCCAAATCGGAGCGAATCTGGCCGTGCGGCGTTCGTGGGATGTTCTGGTCGTCGGTGCCGGTCACGCGGGAGTCGAGGCGGCACTCGCCACGTCGCGTCGCGGCTTGCGCACCGCCATGATCACGCTCGACCGGACCAGCGTCGGCCGCATGTCGTGCAATCCGGCCATCGGGGGGCTCGCCAAAGGACATCTCGTGCGCGAGATCGATGCGCTCGGCGGGCAGATGGGACGCGCGATCGACGAAGCCGGTGTGCAGTTCCGGATGCTGAACACGGGGAAGGGACCGGCGGTGTGGGGCCCGCGCGCGCAGGCCGACCGCGACCTCTACAATCGCGTGCTCGTGCGAACGGTGGCCGGGCAGCCGGAGCTCGAGGTCGTGGAGGCGGAGGCGGTCGAGGTGCGGGTGCGGTCCGGCGCGGTGAGTGGCGTCGGGTTCTCGGACGGGACCACCGCGGAAGCGCGCGCGGTGATCCTGGCGACCGGGACGTTCCTCGGCGGCGTGATGTTCACCGGAACGCAGACCACCGTGGGGGGGCGACGCGGCGAGCCGGCGGCGAACCGGCTCACGGGGAGCCTCGAGGCACTCGGCCTGCGAGTGGGCCGCCTCAAGACGGGAACGCCCCCCCGAATCCTCCGGCGCGACCTCGACCGGGGAGTCCTGGAGGTTCAGCCCGGGGATGAACATCCCCGCACCTTTTCGCACTTCCCGGTCGATCGTCCGGATCGTCCGGCCCTCGAGTGCTGGCTGACCCGGACGACCGCGGAGACCCACGCGATCGTCCGGAAACACCTCCACGAATCGCCGCTCTACTCGGGACGGATCCGAGGAGTCGGGCCGCGTTACTGTCCGTCGCTCGAGGACAAGGTGGTTCGCTTTCCGGACGTGGAGGGACACCACCTGTTCCTCGAGCCCGAGGGCTGGGATACGGACGAGGTCTACGTCTCGGGCCTCTCGATGTCGCTGCCCGCCGAGGCCCAGACCGAGATCCTGAGATCGATTCCGGGCATCCGTCCGGATGCGGTGCCCCACCGACTCGGGTACGCCGTGGAGTACGACTTCGTCGATCCCACCGAGCTTCGCCCCACGCTCGAAGCGCGATCGGTCGAGGGGCTCTATCTCGCCGGCCAGATCTGTGGCACCACCGGCTACGAGGAGGCGGCGGCGCAAGGTCTCGCGGCGGGGGTCAATGCGGCCCGCGCGCTCCAGGGCGAGGGGCCGTGGGTGCTCGGTCGAGACGAGGGATACCTCGGGGTGCTGATCGACGATCTCGTGACCAAGGGCACCGACGAGCCCTACCGCATGTTCACGTCGCGGGCCGAGCACCGCCTTCACCTTCGGCAGGACAATGCGGATGAGCGACTGATCGGCCACGCCCGGGACCTCGGGCTCCTCTCCCCGGTGGACCTCGCGAGACTCGAGTCCCGGGTCGCGCAATCCGAGGCGCTCTGGAGTCACCTGGGGCGGCATCGGCGAGAGGGCACTTCCCTGCAGACGTGGCTCGCTCGACCGGACAGCCGGCTCTCCGACCTTCTCGGGGACCATTCGTTCCTGCGGGAGTTCGACGCCGAGCTTCGGGAGAAGGCGGAGATCCGCGCGAAGTACCGGGGTTATCTGGACCGCGAACGCCAGCGGATCGACCGAACCCGCGGCCTCGAGACCTTCATCATCCCCGATGGGGTCGACTTTTCGACCATGATCGGGATCTCCTCGGAAGGGCGGGAGAAGCTCGCCCGGATTCGCCCCGGCACCGTCGGGCAGGCGTCGCGGATTGCCGGCGTGTCCCCGGCCGACGTCGGGGTCCTTCTCGTCGAGCTCCGCCGCCGTCACCCATGAGCGAGTCGATCCTGGGCATCCTCGGCCCCACGGTCGAGGCCCTCGGGGGCGCGCCCTCGGGTTGGGCGGAGGGACTGGACCGCTATGCCGCCCTGGTTCGGGAGCGGAACCAGGCCGTGAACCTCGTCTCTCGAAGGTCGGCCGACCGGTTCGTCGAGGGTCAGCTCCTGCCGAGCCTCGCGGTTCTCCGACTCATTCACCCCGGGGCGACGGTCCGGGTACTGGATGTGGGTACTGGTGGCGGTCTCCCGGGAATCCCCCTCAAGATCTTGCGGCCGGACGTCCGGGTCGATCTCGTGGATGCGACGCGGAAGAAGGTCGAGTTCGTCCAGGAGGCCATCGAGACCCTCGGCCTGGACGGGGCCGTGGCCCACTGGGGCCGCATCGAGGATCCTCCCCCCGCCCTTCGCGAGCGAGCCCCCTTTGACCTCTGGGTCTCTCGCGCGGTCGGAGACGACGCACGCCTGGACCGGGCACGACGCGATTGGTGTCCGGGCGCCGAGGTCTGGGTGTTCTGCTCCCCCGGGGTCGGGGAATTCGACTTTGGCACGCCGCCGGTCACCGCACTCCGGAAGCTCTAGGGAGGTCTCGGCAGGGGGCGCCGCGCCCGGGTGTGGTCGGCATCCCTTCGGGTGTTTCACGTGAAACAGGGTCACCTTCCCTTTCATGTGTTTCACGTGAAACAGGCCACCACCCCGTCCCAGTGTTTCACGTGAAACAGGTCACGACCCCATCCCGGTGTTTCACGTGAAACAGGTCATCGCCCCTTCCTGGTGTTTCACGTGAAACAGGTCGCCACCCCGTCCCGGTGTTTCACGTGAAACAGGGCCACCTTCCCTTTCAGGTGTTTCACGTGAAACAGGTCGCCTCCCCTCCCGGTGTTTCACGTGAAACAGCTCATCGCCCCATCCCGGTGTTTCACGTGAAACAAGTCCCGCGATCGACCGGATCATGAGCCGCCCCCTCGTCGACCATCCCGCGTCGCCTCCGCCCTCCGGAAACACGTGTTTCACGTGAAACACCCTCTCCGCGCCAGCCGCGGTCTCTCGGGCCGCGCGCCCCGCGCAGTCTCCCCCGCGTTCCCGTCGGCCCGCTTCATCAGGCTCTCGCACGTCCTCCGCCCCTCGAGCCCTCGCGGCACCGTCCATGATCCGCAACGGAACGGACCCGAGCACCGCCCGCCAGGCGGACGCCCCGACCGGCGGCTGGCGACGATATCCACAATTCCACAAACACTTATCCACCACCCGCCCCCCGGTGCGGATTCAGGACTGCGGGGGCTCCCAAGTTCACGAAGTTGCGGTATGTTCCTCGCGTCCATCGTTCGCCAGCCGCGGAGTTCGAACGGACGGGAAGCAGAAGACGAGGAAGTGAGATGAGCTCAGCGGGAATCCCCACCGGAGACACGAGATCCGGTCGCGTCATTGCAATCACGAACCAGAAGGGCGGCGTCGGCAAGACGACGACAGCCGTCAATCTCGCGGCGAGTCTCGCGGCGTCGGAACGTCGCGTGCTTCTGGTCGACATGGATCCACAGGCGAATGCGTGCAGCGGACTCGGCCTCTTCGACCGCGCCGACGTGTCCGGCGTGTATGAAGTGCTGATCGAGCAGAAGTCGCTCCGTGACGTCGTGCGCCCGACAGACATTCCGTTCCTCGACATCGCGCCGTCCAACACCGCGCTCACCGGCGCCGAGGTCGAGCTCGTCGGAGTCATGGCGCGCGAGCAGCGCCTGCGCAACGCGCTGCTCGAAGCGCGCGAGGACTATGACTACATCTTCATCGACTGTCCGCCGTCGCTCGGGCTTCTCACGCTCAATGCACTTACCGCCGCGGACTCCGTGCTCATTCCGATCCAGTGCGAGTACTACGCGCTCGAGGGCCTGAGCCAGCTGCTCAACACGGTCCGCCTCGTGCAGCGCAATCTGAATCCGGAGCTCGAGATCGAGGGCGTGCTGCTCACGATGTTCGACCGCCGCCTGAACCTGTCGCAACAAGTGGCCGACGAGGCCCGTAGTTATTTCGGATCGAAGGTCTATGAAACCGTCGTCCCCCGGAACGTGCGGCTCGGCGAGGCGCCGAGCCACGGCAAGCCCGTCATCCTTTATGACATTCTTTCACCGGGCGCCGTAAGTTATCTCAATCTCGCGAGCGAGATCCTCGGGAAGGAGACTCCCGTCGGTCGCACCGCGAACCGCAGCGTGGCGAGTCAGGGGTAAGCATGGAGGCACCGATGAACAAGCGTGGTCTCGGTCGTGGGCTCGGAGCGCTGATTCCGGACGCGTCGACGTACTCGCCGCAGGTCGGCGAGATGATCCTCTCCCTCGAGATCGACACCATCGAGCCGAACCCCCACCAGCCCCGCCGCGACTTCCGCGACGAGGACCTGGCCGCCCTCGCGACGTCCATCCGCGAGGAGGGCGTTCTGCAGCCGATCCTCGTGCGCCAGCCGTCGCCGGGGCGGTACCAGATCGTCGCCGGGGAACGTCGCTGGCGCGCGGCGAAGCTCGCGGGCTTCGATCAGATCCCGGCCATCGTCCGCGACACGCGGGAGGAGCAACTGCTCCCGCTGGCGCTCGTGGAGAACCTGGTACGCGCGGATCTCAACCCCGTGGAAGAGGCGCTCGCGTACCGCGACCTGGCGGAAGAAGCGGGGTGGAGCCACTCGGAGATCGCGGACCGCGTCGGCCGCAGCCGCTCGCACGTGGCGAACGCGATCCGCCTGTTGCAATTGCCGCCCGAGATCCTCGCCGACGTTTCCCACGGCCGCCTCACCGCCGGCCACGCCCGCTCCATCCTCGCCTGCGACGGAGACCGCGAGGCGATGCTCCGTCTGCGCGACGCCATCCTCGCCGGCGAGCTCTCGGTCCGCGAGGCCGAGGACCGCGCCGCGGCCGAGCAGCACGCGCAGGGAAACGGCGCGGCGACCACGTCCTCGCCGGGCCGCCCGCGCAAGAAGTCCCGTGCGCGGGAGCAGTCGCCCGAGGCGCGCGAGCTGGAAGAGAAGCTGACTCGGATGTTCGGCACTCCCGCCCAGCTCCACGAGCGAAGCGGTCGGGGTCGGGTTTCGTTCGAGTTCTATTCCTACGACGACCTCCAGCGGCTCACCGACCTTCTGTTCCTGGCCGGAAACCGCGGCGGATTCGGAATCTGACCCTCGGGATCGCGGTCGTCGGAGGAAATCGGGCCCCGGGCGGAACCGCCGGGCGGCAAACCGGCAACCTTTGACCGATCCTGACCGCCGTTGGGCTCAAGTCGACGTTTTCTGGCGCCGATCCGGGAGACGAGGTCCGAGCTCCACGTCCGCGACGTCTCCTCCGGGGGGCGCAGCGCCGTGCAGCCGTGCCCGTCTTGACACCCCCTGGGTCCGGTGTAACCATGGCCCGGCTTTTTTGGGCTCGCTTCCCGAGGAGAGCACCGATGTTCGACGGAGCCCGCAAGGTTTCCGTGATCGTCGCTCCTCACGGAAGCACGCGAAGCTGGACCCGCGTGCTCCCCGTCCCGGCGCTGATCGGCTTGGTCGTCGGCGTCGCGACACTCCTGATCCTGCTCCTCGTTCTCTCGCTCCAGGTCGCGGACCTTTCGGCTCGCGCCCGCGAGGTCCGGGTACTCCGGACCGAGAACGAGGATCTCCGACGACAGGTCGGACGGGTGGAGGAGTTGCAGACGGAGCTCTCGCGTCTCCGCGAGTTCGAAACCCGGATCCGACGATGGGCCGGGATCTCGAGCGTGGATACGCCGATGATGCTCGGGGATGCGGGCGAGCTCGATTGGGCGCAGGATGACGCGCGACTCGCGGAGATTCCTTCGCTGACGCCGATCGAAGGGTGGGTTTCCCGCCCGTTCGACTCGACGCCGGAAGGACACGTGGGGCTGGACCTCGTGCAGGAGACCGGAACTCCCGTTCGTGCGGCCGCACTGGGACTGGTGCGGTTCGCGGGCTGGGACGAGACGTACGGAAACCTCGTGATCCTGGATCACGGCAACGGCTTCACGACTCTCTACGGGCACAACGATTCGCTGAACGTGGCAGACGGCGATCTCGTGGCTCGCGGGGACACCGTGGCGCAGTTGGGAAACACGGGAAGGTCCAGCGCTCCGCATCTGCACTTCGAGGTTCGCCTCGAGGAGCAGCCGCTGGATCCGGCTTACTTGCTCTCGAAATCATGAGGACGACATGTTCAACAAGCGAAACCCGGACACGGATCAGAATCCCCAGCAGCCCGTGAGCGAGACCCCGAGCACCAGCTCGAGCTACACGCCGGTCTCCACGCCCACCGCGTCGACGTCGGCCGGCGGCAGCGCCGCGACCGTGCTCGCGGAAGGTTGCACGTTCGAAGGCACCGCGAACGTCGACGGGACGTTCCGGATCGAAGGAAAGGTCAACGGCGAGATCCAGGCGTCGGACGGACTCGTCGTGGCGAAGTCGGGTGAAGTCGAGGCGCAGGCCAAGGTCCGGCGCGCGATCGTGAACGGCCGCTTCCAGGGCAAGATCCACGCGACGGACAAGGTCGAGCTGCAGTCCGGCGGACGGGTGGACGCCGAGATCCGCGCGAAGAACATGGTCATGGAAGACGGCGTCCGCTTCGAGGGCCACTGCCAGATCGGCTCCTAGCGGGACGCTTCTCTGGGGCTCGACGGGGCCGGCGCCGCGCGCCGCCCCGCCGTCTCCCGAACGAACGGTCGGACGGCGGGTTTTCCGCAATCTCCCACGCGTTTTGTGGACAAGTGGAAAACCCGCGGGCAATGAACCTCCCGTCCGAAGCAATTGATTTTTGGTGAGTTGTGAGAATCGGCTCGTCGGTCGATTCGGCCCCTTATCCCCAAGTGGTTGGAAAAAGGAAAGTTGAAGAGGTTGGCATCCGGTCTGGCTTCCGGACAGCCCCTTTGGCCAGGAGACAACCCCGCGGGGAACCGCCCGAGGAGAAACGAATGAAGGACCGCTACTCGATCGTCGTCCTCCCGGGCGACGGCATCGGCATCGAGGTCGTCGTGGAGGCCCTGAAGGTGCTGGAGGTCGTCCGCGAAGGCACGGGCGTGCAGTTCGACCTCGAGGAGATCGAGTGCGGGGGGCACTACTACTCCGAACACGGCGTGGAGTGGCCGGAGGGAAGCTTCGAGAAGTGCCGCCACGCCGACGCGATCCTGCTCGGCGCCGTCGGTCACGAAGTCGACGGGAAGCCGGTCTTCACCGAGCCCGGCAAGCCGTATCCCACTCCACAACTCGCGGGATACGCCCAGGTGATCGGGAATCGCAACCGTCTCGATCTCTACGCGAACGTCCGCCCCGTGAAGCTCTACCCGGGTGTGCAGCACAAGGTGCACGGTCGACTGGCGCAGGTCTGGGATCCCGACAAGGTCGACTACGTCGTCATCCGCGAGAACACGGAAGACGCGTACACCGGCGAGACGCGCGAGGTGGCGCCGATGGACGGTGGCCCCGGTCGCGAGACGCCGATCCGCATCACGGAGTCGCGCACCCGTCGCATCGTTCGATATGCATTCGAGCTCGCGCGCCGACGCGCGGCCGAGCGCGCGCGATCCGGGCAGGAGCGCGAGCCGCGTGTCACCTGCGTGGAGAAGTCGAACATCATCGGGGCGCACCGCTATTTCCGCGACATCTTCCACGCCGTCGGCGAGGCGGAGTACCCGGACGTCGCCCGCGACACGGCGTACTTCGACGCGTTCTGCATGTGGCAGGTGCGCAACCCCGAGTGGTTCGACGTGGTCGTGGCGCCGAATCTCGTGGGCGACGTGATCTCCGATCTCGGCAGTTCGACGCAGGGCGGCATGGGTGTGGCTGCCGGCGGAAACATCGGGGACAAGCACGGCATGTTCGAGCCGATCCACGGGAGCGCACCGAAGTATGCCGGCCAGAACAAGGCCAACCCCATCGCGACGATCCTCGCGCTCCGCATGCTGCTGGACTGGCTGGGCCGCAAGCACGAAGACGAACGTTTGGTCGGCGCGGCCACGGACATCGAGGAAGCGGTCGCCGCCGTGCTCAAGGAAGGTCGCTTCGTCACGTACGATCTCGCCGGCGACGGCAAGGGCGTCACGTGTGCGGAGTGCGGCGACGCCGTCGCGCGCGCAACGGAGCGTGTCGTCCGCGCGTAGTTCGCACGCCGATGCACGTGTAGGGATTTTCCGATCCGATCCGGAATCCCATGCGTCCGACGTTGCAACGAGTTACTGGATCGTCGATACTGCGCCCCGGTCTCTGAGCTCGGTTGACGAGTTCGTTTTGCCCCGGGGAACTCATGGAAATCACGGAAGTACGAGTGAACCTCCAGGACGAGGACGTGCTCAAGGCGTTCGTGTCCGTCACGTTCGATGACGAGTTCGTCATCCGTGGCCTGAAGGTCATCCAGGGTGCGGAGGGCCGCTTCGTCGCGATGCCCGCGCGCCGCAAGCGCGACGGCACGTTCCAGGACATCGCGCACCCGATCAATCGTGGCGCGCGGGAGTACATCGAAAGCGTCATCCTCACGGAGTACGATCGCGCGGTCGCCGAGCGCGACGCCGAAATGGACGGCAACCGGCGCGACTGACGCCCGGGAGTGACCGGTCGGCCCCCGCCCGCCCGGCCGGCCCCCGCTCCGGCGTCGCCCCGCCCGCCGACGTCGCCCGCCCGTAACTCCGCGCTGGCCCGAGCCCTTCCACGCCCGCCCGGGGACCCCCGGAGGGCCCCTTCCGCGCTCCGGAAACGCACCCGTCGAGAACGCCGATCACGTTGACAGCCCGCGACTTGTGGTGCAAATTGTCGACTCCGCTTCCCGGATATTCCGGGAAGCCTGCCCTGCGCCCCCTGTGCCAGGCCCCTCGCCGCCAAGTAGAGCGGGCTTCCCTCGCAGCGGGCCGAACGGTCCGAACCGCGGAGACGCGCCGAGAATGACTTCCGCCCGTCTTGGGATGCTCGCGCTCGCGATGGCACTGATCGCGCCGGCCGCGACTTCCGCTCAGGACTACCTCCCCGCGGGAGAAGACGTCCACGAGCGCCTGCTGGAGATCAGCCCCTTGCTCGGGGTCTTCCAGCCCGACGGGAACTCGAACTACGAAGGCCTCGGCAAGACGATCGGCCTGCGCATCGGACTGAACAACTCCCCGCGCTGGGGCGTGGAGGCCTACGGGTCGTTCACCGCCGGTCTGGAGCAGGAGCAGCGCACGGGACAGGTGCGCAGCTACGACGCGCAGCCCACGTTCGACACGTCCGGACGCCAGACGGGCTGGGTCATCACGAACGTCGATCGCGTGGAGGGCGTCGAGCGCACGTCGTCCAATCTGCTCACGCTCGGCGGCGACATCGTGCTTCATCTCTCCGAGGGGCGGTTCCGTCCGTTCCTGCTCGGCGGCGGCGGCTTCATCGACGACGTCTCCAACAAGACGGAGAATCCGCCCGGCCCGTTCTCGAATCTGTTCTTCGATCTCGGTTTCGGCATCAAGTACAACAAGCCCTCCGGGATGTACTTCCGCCTCGAGCTGCGCGACGTGATCTTCGAGAAGTCCAATCTGCCGCGCGAGAATCCGGGCGCCTGGCTCGCCGCGATCCAGACCGACCTCTTCGATCGGGAAGGCGGGGTCGTCTGCGATCCGACCGGCGAGATCTGCCCCGATGGACTTCCCGACGGCGGAGTGGACGGCGTCGTCGGCCAGGAGCCGTACTCGCCGGACGCCCCGCGAGGTCTTCGCTGGCTGCACAACATCGGGGTCAACGCGAGCGTGACGATTCCCTACGGCTGGGCCTGGCGCGACGGGGACGGGGACGGTGTCGCGACGCGTTTCGACAAGTGCCCCGCGACCGCGATCGGCGTGGTGGTCGACGAGTTCGGCTGCGGCATCGACTCCGACCAGGACGGTGTGTTCGATGGTCTGGATCAGTGCCCCGACACTCCGATCGGCGCGACCGTCGACGAACTCACCGGCTGCTCGAGCGACACCGACGGCGACGGAGTGCTCGACGGTCTCGACCTCGATGACACGACGCCGAAGGGCGCCACCGTGGACGCACAGGGTCGTCATCGCGACACCGACGGCGACGGCATCTTCGACGGACTCGACAAGTGTCCGGACACGCCGGTGGGCATCGCGGTGGACGAAGAGGGCTGCGCGAAGGACGAGGTCGAGAGGCGACTGCTCGAAGGCGAGACGATCGCCGTCAGCAACGTTCGTTTCGAGCTCGGCACGTCCGAGATCGAACCGCTGTCGTACCACTACATCAATCGCGCGGCGCAGCTGATCGAACACTGGACCGGAGACGAGGAGCGGCCGGCCGCGATCGAGATCGGCGTGTACAGCGACGGCATCGGCACGCCGGAGTCGAACCGCCAGCTCACGCAGCGACAGGCCGACAAGATCCGGATCTACCTGCTCGAGAACTTCCCGGGCATCGGCGCGAACAATCTCACCGCGAAGGGATACGGCGAGTCGGATCCGGTCGCGAGTGACGACACCGCCGAGGGTCGCGAGAAGAACCGTCGTGTCGTGTACCGGCGGATCGGAGACGGCGCCTCGCCCGAGTCGTACGACTTCGGCGCCAGCGCCGCCCGTGCGGCCGGCACCGTCGCGCCGCCTTCCGATCTTCCGGACATCGAAGTTCCGGACGCGCCGGAGCTCCCGGACGCTCTTCCGGAGCCGAAGCTCCCCGATCCGAACGAGGCACCGGAGTAGTTCCGGGTCCGCGCGGACGGGAGAATCACCACCCCCTGGCAGCGGAAAGAGAATGGCCTCCATGCGTACGTCTGCGATTGCGCTCGCAGTCCTCGGAATCCTCGTCGGTCTGGCCCCCGGCTCCGCCCGGGCCGAGAACCGCCTCGAGCTCGCGCGCTACGGTGCGCGCATCGGTTTCTCTCTGACGCCGGATCAGTTCGTGGCCGGCTTCTATGGCGACTTCGGCGAGGTCGCCCCGAGCCTCACGTTCCGCCCCAGTGCGGACCTCGGGATCGGCAACAGCCTGTTCACGATCGTGGTGAACGGCGACTTCCAGTACTCGCTTCGCACACCCGATCTCCCGGCCTACCCGTACGTCGGCGCCGGTCTCGGTCTCGGCTACTACACCGCGGACGGCGGCGGCGACGATACCGGCATCGGTCTGAATCTCTACGTCGGGGCCGAGCGCTCGCTCGGGGATTTGAACTCTGCGCACGGAGAAATCCGCTTCGGTGTGGGCGACATCCCCGACGTGAAGATCGTCGTGGGGATGGGCTTCTACTAGGCGCCTCGTTCCGTCGGAGCGCGGCGCTCTCTCGAGACACCGTGCGGCGGCCGCGCCGCCGCACGGAACCCGACGGCCGGCACCGCAAGAAAACGACTCGGTGGTCCACAATTCAACCCGGAAGCTAGTTGGCCCCGGACGCGATACTCTCTGCCCGTGAACACATGCGAGCGCGCCGCTTTGCGGAGAGCCCGAATCCACCGCGCGGCTACGATTTCGCCGCAATTTCTGTCTCCGCGCGAGATGCAAATAGCTACATTTTGAGTCAGGGTTAACGCGGAGCCACGTCAGAATAGCCAAAATTCTGCACTTTCGAGCAACTTCCCCCCGAGATTCTGCTAACGATTCGCCGCGCGGCGCCGATCTCTAGTTTGTCGACGGGAACACCGACCCCATCTCGGAATCGACATCAGGCCGGGTCGGGCCCCGAAGACGAGGGAAGATCGAAAGGCACCGGCCGCACCGACATCACGACTCTCGCATCGCTGCCGGGCAACCGGCGGCGCCGGTGAAGCAGACAACACGAGCCTTCCGAACCCTGACGATCGACCCGAAAGCGGGACTCTTCCGGGACAGACAACCGGGTTTCGCAACACAAGGAAGAGAACCGGATCCCCCGGGCCCCCGAGAGCAATCTCGGGGGCCCTTTGGTTGTGGTTCGCAAATTGTGTCCGGCCTCCGAACGACGCGAAGCGAGACACAAGCTGGCCATCTTTGGCCATCCGCCGTACCGCCGTAGACAATGAAGCGGCGCCCGCGAATCGAGACACACTTTTCGCACCACAACGTTCGGGCAACGTGAGAGATTCTGCGGCAGAAACCGACGGAGGTGCATTCATGGCGCGCAGTGTGCGAATCGACGATCTGTTCCGCTTCATTCTGCCGGGGTCCCCGGCGTTGTCACCGGACGGGGGGCGCGTGGCCTTCGTGGTGAAGCGGGTCAACGCGAAGGAGAACCGGTACGAGTCGCACCTCTACGTGATGCCCGCGAAGGGCGGACGCGCGCGCCAGCTGACGCGCGGCCTCGTGTCGGACGGCGCGCCCACGTGGAGCCCGGACGGCCAGCACCTCGCGTTCGTGTCGGACCGCGGTGGCAAGGCGGCCAACGTGTGGGTGCTGCCCGTGGACGGCGGCGAGCCGTGGCAGCTGACGGACCTGAAGGGCGGCCCCGTCACCTCGCTCTCCTACAGCCCGGATGGCAAGGAGCTCGCGTTTGCCCACCTCGAGATGCCCTGGGTCGATCCCGAGGTGCGCAAGAAGCAGGCGCACTTCAAGCACGTGACGCGCCTCTACCACAAGGAAGACGGCACCGGCTGGTTCGGCGATGCGTACTGGACGATCTGGAAGGCGCAGGCGAGCACCGGCCGCGCGAAAGCACTGACGCCGGGCGCCCATCACGACCAGTTCCCGTCCTGGAGCCCGGACTCCCGGAAGATCGTGTTCGTCACGAACCGTGCGCCGGAGGCGGATCGCTCGCCGGATCTCGGACACGTGTGCGTGATGGATCGTCAGGGGAAGGGCGTGCGCGAGATCTCGCGTGGAACCGGCAGTCGAGAGGCGCCGGTGTTCGGACTGGACGGCAAGTACGTCTACTGGGTCGGCTACGAAGGCGGCAGCGGCGAGTGGCTCGAGCACGAGCATACGGTCCATCGCGCACCGGTCGACGGCAAGGGCCCGATTCGCGAGCTGAACGTCGGCCACGACCGCTGGGCGATGAACATGGTCGGGACCGACACGACGAGCGCACAGTCCACGATCGTGCGCGTGTACCGGGACGGCGAGCAGGAGCGCGTGCTGTTCGGCTCCGACGAGGACGGGTCGTACCGTCTGTATTCACTGCCGGCCGAGGGCGGCGCGCCGCCGCGCCTCGAGTTCGGCGGCAAGGTCTCGGTGATCGGCACGTCGGTTCGGGCGGATCTCGGGATCGCGATCGCGTGCGTCGCGACCACCGCCGACACCGGCGAGCTGTACCGCGTTCGCCTCGACGGATCGAACGAACCGCAACGTCTCACGCAGCTCACGAAGCCGTTCTTCCGCCCGCTGAAGTTCAACCTGCCGGAAGAAGTCCGGATCAAGAACGGAAAGACGGAGCTGCAGGGCTGGGTGCTCAAGCCGCCGGGATTCCGCGCGGGCAAGAAGTACCCCACGCTGATCGAGGTCCACGGCGGCCCGATGACGCAGTACGGCGAGGCGTGGTTCCACGAGATGCACGTACTGGCCGGCAAGGGCTGGGTCGTGGCGTACTGCAACCCGCGCGGGAGTTCCGGTCGGGGCACCGACTTCTCGGGCTGCATCGAGGGAGAGTGGGGCGAAAAGGACTGGTCCGACATTCAGGCCTTCTCGGACTGGGTCGCGAAGCAACCGTACGTCGATTCCAAGCGCCTCGGGATTCTGGGCGGGAGCTACGGCGGCTACATGTCCCTCTGGGCCGTGGGCCATACGAACCGCTACAAGGCGGCGTGCGCGCAGCGGAACGCGGCGGACTTCTGGATCCACTGGGGCTCGAGCGACTACGGCTGGTTCCGCACGAAGTTCTTCGGGGGGAAGCACCCCTGGGACGCCCCGGGCGAGTACCACAAGGTCTCTCCCGCGTTCTATGCGCAGAACGTTCGGACGCCGCTGTTGCTCATCCACTCGGAGGGCGACCTGCGGTGTCCGATCGCCGAGAGTGAGATGATGTTCACCGCGATGAAGTTGCTCGGGAAGGCGCCGTGCGAGCTCGTGCGATTCGAAGGGGAATTCCACGGTCTGTCGCGCGGCGGGAAGCCGCGCAATCGCGAAGAGCGGTTGAAGCGGATCGTGGATTGGTTCGAACGCTACCTGTAGAGGGGGCCGCACGATGAAGACGGAGATCGCGAGGATCTTGCAGCGGGATCTCGCGGCCATCCGTCGCGAGATCGAGGCGTACCCGTCGGAAGCGGATCTGTGGAAGTCGCCCCCCGGCATCACGAATCCGGGCGGCACGATGGCGCTGCATGTCGCCGGGAACCTTCGCCACTTTTTCGGGGCCGTCCTCGCGAAGGACGGGTTCGTGCGCGACCGGCCGGCGGAGTTCGCTGCCCGCGACGTTCCACGCGCCGACATCGTCGCCCGCCTGGACGCGGCGGCGACGGCCGTCGCGCGCTCGCTCGAGTCGCTGCCCGAGTCGCGTCTGGACGAACCCTACCCGGTGGACTTCGACGGGCTCACGCTCTCGGTCCGGCAGTTCGTGCTCCATCTCGCCGTCCATCTCGCCTATCACCTCGGACAGATCGACTACCACCGGCGCCTCGTCTGCGCCGACGCGCGCACCGTGGGGGCCGTTTCCATCCCGGAGCTCGGAGATCGAGCGTGAGGCGCCCGAGCATCCCCGGGAGGAGCGTGTGAGCGACCCCGTCGAGCTGACCGAGTATCTCCAGGGTGTCATTCCCGCAGCTCGCTCGATGGGGATTCGCGTGGTCGCGACGGGAGCCGAAGAGGTCCGGCTCGAGGCGCCGTTCGCGCCGAACGTGAACGATCACGACAGCGCGTTCGCGGGCAGCGTGTCCTCGCTCGCGATTCTCGCCGGCTGGACCTGGGTTCACGAGTGTCTGCAGCGCGAGTCGATTCTCGCCGGCACCGTGCTGCGCGCCAGCTCTCTGCAGTTCCGTACGGCGGCGCGCGGGGACCTCGTGGCGATCGCCCGCGCGCCCGACCCGCGCGACGTCGACCGCATGCTGCGCGGTATCCGCAAGTTCGGCCGCGGTCGCGTGTCCGTGAAGGTGGAGGTGCGTTCCGGCGACGACCTGGTCGCCGAGCACGAGGGCGACTATGCGGCCGGTACCGAGGATCCCGTCGAGCGACCATGACGCGGGTCGAGCCCGAGCGGAGCTCTCCTGTCTCCCCGTCCTCCCCGAATCCGAACGAACGGGAGGCGCCCGAATCCCCGGCCGCCCGACCCGGAGGTTGCACGTGCCCAAGTTCGTGATCGAACGCGAGATTCCCGGCGCCGGATCCCTCTCCCCGACGGACCTTCGCGCCATCTCCCAGAAGTCGTGCGGCGTCCTGGCGGACATGGCGCCCGCCGTGCAGTGGGTTCAGAGCTTCGTGACCGACGACAAGGTGTACTGCGTGTATCTCGCCCCGGACGAGGCCGCGGTCCGCGAGCATGCTCGCCGCGGGGAGTTTCCCGCCGATCGCGTCTCCCGGGTGCGAGCGATCATCGATCCGGCGACGGCCGAGTAGGCGACGCCGGCCCCGGCGAGAACGCGGTCACAGGGCGCGGCGCCCGCGCGTATCCTGGAGACCATCCACCGCGGAGGTCTCCATGCGTCGCCCCCTGTCCGGCTCCCCCCGGAGCCTCGTTCCGACGACCCGGCCCGGCTCGCTCGCTCCCGTCGCGCCCCTTCTCGTCGTGCTCGCGTCGTCGGCCCTCGCCGTCCCCCGGATGGCGTGCGCGCAGACCTACGACGTCACGGACCTCGGGGGCTCCGCGACGCAGAACCAGACCTGGTCGGTGACCGACGGCGGGCTCGTCGTCGGCTACTCGACGTTCTCGAACGGCGCGACGGAGGGCTTCTTCTTCGACGGCGCCGCCCTGACGTTCATCGGCACGCCGCCGCAGACGTCGCGGACCGATCTGCTCGGCGTGAACTCGCTCGGGCAGGCGGTCGGCAAGTCCGGCACGACATTCGAGAACGGGCAGGCGATCCTGTGGACGGCGGACGGCAGTCCCGATGGAAACACGCAATCACTCGGCACGCTCGGCGGGTCGCGTTCGGCCGCGACGTCGATCAACGACGTCGGGCAGATCGTCGGCTGGACGAAGCTGGCCGGCGACGCGGAATCGCGCCCGTTCGTGTGGCAGAACGGTGTGATGGACTCGCTCCCGTTGCTCGGCGGAACCCAGGGCGGCGCGGAGTGGATCAACGCGAGCGGCCAGATCGTCGGCGGCTCCACGACGGATACGGATGGCCTGCAGCAGTTCGCGGTCGTGTGGGAGCAGGGTACGGTGAAGCGGCTGCCGCCCGAACATCCCGGACTGAACAACCTCGCGTACTTCATTCACGACGACGGTTCCATCGCGGGTTCCGTGCGCCAGCCGCGCCCGGGCGGCGGCTTCCTGACGCGCGCGGCGATCTGGCGCGACGGCGAGGTCGATCTTCAGCTCGGTACGCTCGCGGACGGCACGCCGGCCGAGCAGTTCGCGTCGAGCTGGGCCAGCGGCGTGAACGCGAACGGCGAGGTCGTCGGCATGTCCGTGAACGCCGCGAGCGCGCTCGTGCCGTTCCTGTACCGGAACGGCGAGATGGTCGAGCTGAACGATCTCCTGCCGGCCCCGTGGATCGCGGACTACGTCGGTTCGGGGGCGATCAACGACGCCGGCCAGATCGTGGTCAGCGCCGTGTGGCCCGGCCAACCGGGCACGCGCGCGCTGCTGCTCTCGCCGCCGGCCGTCACGTCGGTGGACGTGCTGCCCTCGGGCCGTGTCGCGGCGACGCCGAATCCGTTCCGTCTCGCCACCGTGCTGTCTCGCGACCCGGGGTCGTCCGCGGCACCCTGGCGCATCGTCGACGTGCGGGGCCGCGCAATTCGCCTTCTCCCCTCCGACGCCTCGTCCACGCGATGGGACGGTCGAGACGAGAACGGTCGCTCCGTTCCGGCCGGCGTCTACTTCGTCGTGAGTTCGGAAACCTCCGCCGCGAGCAAGCTCGTTCGCCTCCGCTGACGGCCCCCGAGGGCGGAAAGATCGAGAAACGCCCCGGTTGCAACCGCCGGAGGCGCGGGCGTAAGCTTGTCCCACTCCCCTCGCTCGTCCTCAGCCCGGAGGACCGGGAAATGAATCTCCGCAAGTCCCTCGCGGCCTCGCTGGTTCTGGCGATCCCGTTCGTCTCCGCGGGCCGAGCGCCCGCCGTCTGTTTCGACTACGGAACCTCCTCGCACGCGGTTCGCTGCTACGACCCCGCGGCCGGTCAGGCCATCGCGAGAACGGACACGCACCTGTTCGGGATCTTCGGCTCGGAGCTCCGTGTCTACGAGATCGACGGTCCGGAGCCCCCCCTCGCGACTCTCACGCTGCCGAGCAGCTCGCCCCAGTTCGCCGCGATCTCCGGCTCGTTCCTCTACGTGAGCGACACGTCGCCGTATCGCCTCGACATCGTGGACGTCTCGGATCCGGCGAACCCGCAGTTGCGTGGTGCGCTCGTGGGCGTCGGCGGTGCGCTGGACGCGGACGGCACGCTCGTCGCGATCGCCGAGCGGCTTTCCGGATTGTTCGTGATCGACGTCTCGAATCCGGACGCGCCCACGCTGATCGGGACCGAGACCACGGACCACGCCTTCTGTGTCGATCTCGTCGGCTCGATCGCGTACGTCGGCGGCGACACGACGTTGCGCGTGATCGACCTCTCCGTGCCGGGGGCCCCGGTCGAGATCGGGGAGGCGGTGACGGGTCCGCCGTACGGCTACTACGCTCCCTATGCGATCGCGGCCGATGGCGATCGCGTCTGGATGGCCTACGCCTACTACGAGCTGGATCCCTACTATCCGTCCTGGGGTGGAAAGATCGGGCTCTACGATGTCGCGACCCCCTCGGCCCCCGTTCAGGTCACGAACATCCCGCGCGCGTGTCTGGGCCTCACGGTCGCCGGAGACTTCCTCTTCGCACGGCAGGCGGATGGCGGCTATCTGTCCATCGACGTCTCCACGCCGACCGCACCGAACGAGACCACGATCCTCGGATGGCCCGCCGGTCCCGCGGTCGGCGACGCCGCCGACCGCGTCTGGCACATCGGCAGCAGCGGCCTCACGGAGTTCGCGCTCACCGACTACTCCCCGGCCGACTGGACGTCCTCGCCCACCGGGGACGGGGGACCCTCGTCGCTCACCACCTGGAATGACTATCTGGTCGTGGGCACGACCGGATACGGCTTCGACTCGGCGGTGCGCGTCTACGACGCCTCGCCGAGCGCGCCCACGGAGATCGGCGCCGCGAACATGCACAGCCAGCAGGTGTCGAACGTGCTGGCCGACGGGGATCTGGCCGTCTGCGACACGTTCCTCCGGGAGACCGGCTCGCTGACCGGAACCCGGATCCTCGACCTCTCCGACCCGACGCATCCCCACGAGCTCATGAATCACTTTCCCGGTCGAAACAACTCCCTCGGGTCGGACCTCGAAGCGCCGTTCCTGTACGGTTACTGGGAAGATGTGCCTCGCGTCACCGAGATCTCCCCGGATGGCGCGGTCACTCCGCGCGGAACGCTTCCCGTGAGCGCCGTCCTCTATCGCGCGGTCGGGAACGGTTTGCTCCTCGCGTCGACCGCGAGCGACCTCGCGGTGATCGACGTGTCGGACCCGGATGCGCCCGCGCAGATCGGTTCCGTCGCGCTCGCGCAGATCTCGGACTTTCGTGTCCAGGGCACGCTCCTGTATGCGCGCTCGGCCCTCCAGCGGAAGTTCTACGTGTACGACTTCACCGTCCCCTCCGCGCCGACCGTGCTGGGAGAGGTGACGACGTTTCTCACGGGCGTGAGCTGCGTGGTCGGTGACGGGGTCGTGTATTGCGGGATCGAGGCGATCGACGTGACGGACCCGAGCGAACCGGTCGTGGCCGGGGAGCTGTCGCGCAGCGTCATTGCCTACGTGAATCATGCGCCGTTCAGCTTCACCGGGGGCTACGAGATCCACTCCTTCCCGTGGACGTCGGGCTGGCACTGGATCAGTGCGAACTACCCGCAGTGCATCTCCGCCGTCGACGCGCCGGACGTCACGGTGCTCGCCCCCCCGCTCGCGCCGCCCTTCCCGAATCCGTTCCGGGCGAGTACCGCGCTACGGTTCGGTCTCACGCGCGCCGGGAGCGCAAGCCTGTCCGTGTTCGACGCGGCGGGTCGTCGCGTGCGCTCGCTGGGCGAGTCCTCGCTGACGGCCGGCGAGCACGAACTCGTCTGGGACGGCCGCGACGGAATGGGGCGACCGGTCGCCGCCGGCGTGTACTTCCTGCGCCTCGCCACTCCGGAGAGGGAGGACGTGCGGCGGGTCGTGCGGCTGCGGTGACCCGAGGGGGCTTGTCTGCTCTTCCCCCCGCGCCTAGAGTCACGCGCGTCCGGGCCCCCTCCGCCCGGACGGGAGGCTCGCCGTGGAACTCATCATCGGCATTCCGCTCTGGATCCTGTTCGGGATCCTCGGCGCCTGGATCGCCACCACCAAGGGCCGATCGGGTTGCGGGTGGTTCCTGATCTCCGCGTTCCTCGGGCCGATCGGGTTGATCCTCGCGGCGATCGTGAAGAAGAAGGGCTGACACGGGAACGGGTCGCACGATTGCTCGGGCCAAGGGGACGTGAGATGTCGGAGATCGCGGTGTTTCGGGACAGGCGGGTCCGATCGAGAGCGACCACTCTCGCGGCGTTCGTGGTCCTCCTGGGCGGATGCGGCACCACCACGCCGAATCTGACCCTCGTCGGTGGCCCCGCTCCGGATCGCACGTTCACGGTCTACATTCCGGAGGAGCAGGATCTCACGGGTGCGTACCGGGATCGGCTCGCGTTCTACGAACTCGCGCCGCTTGGCGAGAGCCTCTCCAGCGCCCTCGCGCGCGATCGGTTCAAGATCCTCTGGAAGCGCTCGTACCAGTCGACGATCAGCTCTCTGGTCGTGCAGAACTTCCTCGTCGTGACGGACGACAGTCTCGCCGCGGATGCCGACCTCGTGGTCGGGGTCCATACCCTTGATTTCGGAACCAAGGCCAAGGTCGTCGACCAGCTCGCCCCGTTCTGGGCGGTCGCCCCGTTCGGGGTTCCGTTCCTGACTTTGAACGACGAACCGCAGGGAATCGTGGGCGCGTCGTGTCGCTTCGAACCCCGCCGGGCGGGCGAACTCCGCGCGATGGACTTCGAAATCGTCGGTACCTCGGAAACAGGACTCCCCCGCGGCGATGCTCTGGCCGAAGCCATCCACAACGCAGGGGATTCGTTGCTGCTGGAGCTCTTCCGGTCGGATCGGGTCTCGCCGAAATCGATCAAGGTCTGGGTGGAGGACGACTAGCCGCCGAGCCTCGCCCGCACCCGCGACGCCAGGAAGTCCGTGTCCGGGAACCACGGTCGCACGCGATCGATCTGCGCCTGCAGCGCCGCCGGCCCCTCGGTCGCCGCGACGATCAGCGACGCCTCCACCGCGCTCGCGTACGTTCGCCACACCCGGAAGTACGGATCGTGACGCGGGATCAGCGATTCGCGATCTCCGGCCACGGCTTCGTCGGTGAGGCGCGCGCGGATCCGCGCGAGATTCGCCGCGTCCATGGGCCCGACGTCCGGAACCCCCGGCGTCGCGTCGGCGGGAAGCGAGCGAAGCAGTAACCCCTCGGGGTACGTGCGCGCCTGACGGATCCAGCCGATCTCCTGCGGGTGATCCTGGCACCCCCAGTCGACGTACGCTCCACCGTCCGCCCGCCCGGCCGCGAGCCAGGCGAGCACGATCTCCTCGTACCACTGCTGGATGTGCTCCCGATCGTACGGGCGGTCGCGATCGAAGCGGTCGATCTGCTCGCGGAAACGATCGAAGGGCACGCGCGTCGCCTCGCAGAGTTCGGGATACTCGCGCGCGAGATACGCGAGATACCAGTGGCGTCTCAGCATCAGGACGTCGATGACGCGGAGGTCCGGGCGCCATCCCTCGACGTGGCGGAGGTAGAGATACGGCGCGTACAGATTCCACTCGGCGGTGAGCACCACCGCTCCGGGGGGAAGCTCGCCGAGCGCCTCCACCACGAACGTGCGCGCCGTGCGGTCCGAACGCAGATCGCACAGCGGCCCGTTCCGGATGACCGAGAAGGCGACACCCGCCAGACACGCCACGATCGCGACCGGAACTCCGAAGCGATCGCGACGGGCGAGCGCGTGGACGCCGACAGCGGCTGCCAGGAACCAGGCGAGCGTGGCCGGAAGGTCGTAGGCCACGCGGTCCTCCGGTCCCGCGACGTAGTTGACGGAGAGCAGCAGGTTCAGCGCGATCGCGGCGATCAGCATGACCGCGGCGGTACGCCCCGTTCCCCGATCCCGCTTGCTGCCCTTCGCGAGGCGGAACAGCCCGTACGCGACCAGAGCCGCCGCGATCCAGCCTCCACCGTTCCCGAGCGTGAGGAAGAAGTCCCCGGCCACCCGCTTCATCTCCTCGGGCGAGCTGCCGACCTGTTGCGCGTACTGCGCGCCGCGCAGGTGGCGGAGCAGCAGCTCGAACGAGTCGATGCCGCCCCAGTTCAGCGCCGGATCGTGGCGTGCGGCCACGAACAGGTACAGGTAGAGCGCGAGCGAGCCCACGACCGCGGAGACCGTCGTGACCCAGAAGCGACGGGTCCGGTACAGCGTGGGGCGAACGAGCGCGACGAGCACGAGCAGCACCGGAAACGCGAGCGCGGCCGTCGCGTGGTGATTCGCGAGGCCGAGGGACGCGGCGATCGACGCGCCGGTCACGGAGCGCCACGCGGCGGCCGGTGCGGGAGCCGAGGCGGGCGTGGACCGGAGGCGCACGGCGGCGTCCCAGGCGAACGCCCAGGTGGCGGCGGCGAGGAACGTGTTCAGCGCGTAGACCTCCGCCACGGAGGACCAGGTCCACGGGTTGTAGGCGACGGCGAACATCACCGCCGCACCGACCGCGGCGATCAGGCGAGCTCGAGATTCCGCGACCTCGTTCCGGGTGTCGCCCTGGCGTGAGCCGCCCGGAGCGGAGCCGAGGAACGCGAGCAGCCTCTCGGCCGCGACCACCAGGGCGCCGACCGCCGCCGCCATCCAGAACGCGGACATGAGGTTCAGCGCACGAGCGGCCCCGCCCGCCACCGGCAACGTCGCGAAGACGCGCCCGGTGAGCAGCCACAGCGGAACCCCCGGCGGGTGCGCCACGCCGCCCGTGGCCGCCGCGAGCGAGAGCTCGCCGCTGTCCACGAGCCCCACGTCGGGTGCCGCCGTCGTTCCGTAGAGCAGAGCGGCGGCTCCGAACACGAGGACCGCCGCGATCCAGACGTTGCGCATCCCGGGAATCTACCGCGATTGTCCCGCTCGTGCGCGCCCGGTAGACTCCCGCGTCTCGTCACTCGAAGTCTCCGGCCGTGGGCCTTTCCGAGACGGCCCCATCGCCCGAGTCGCCGCCCTCGAAGGGAACCCCCGTGCGCCCGATCGTTCTCACCATCGCCGGCTCGGACAGCTCGGGCGGCGCCGGGATCCAGGCCGACCTCAAGACCATCTCGGCGCTGGGCGCGTACGGTGCGAGCGTCCTCACGGCGATCACGGCCCAGAACACGCGCGGCGTTCAGTCCGCCGAAGACCTCTCGGTCGCGATCGTCGCGGCGCAGCTCGAGTCCGTGTTCGGCGATCTGGACGTCGCGGCGGTGAAGACCGGCATGCTGTCTTCGGCCGCGATCGTGGAAGCGGTGGCGGACGCGCTGGGGCGTCGTCGGCCGCGCGCGCTCGTCGTCGACCCCGTGATGATCTCCAAGACCGGCTTTCCGCTGCTGAAAGACGACGCCGTGCGGGCGGTCACCGAGCGCCTGCTTCCCCTGGCGACGGTCGTCACGCCGAACGTGCACGAGGCGGAGCGTCTCGCGGGTGTCCCGGTGCGCACGATGGGGGACGCGTTCGCGGCGGCTCGTGCGATCCGCGCGCTCGGCGCGAGCGCGGTGCTCGTGAAGGGTGGCCACCTGGAGGCCGCGCCCGGGCAGGACGTTCTCGTTTCGGCGGGCGAGGAGCGGGTGATCGAGGCGCCCTGGGTCGACACGCCGCACACGCACGGCACGGGCTGCACGTACTCGGCGGCGATCGCGACGCACCTCGCCTTCGGGCATCCGCTCGCGGACGCGATCGTCCAAGCGAAGGCGTTTCTCACGAACGCGCTGCGCGCGGGGTTCCCCGTCGGGGCCGGGGTCAGTCCGCCCGATCCGCTGTTCGGCCTGCCGCAACCTCGGGTCGCGCGATGAACGGCCACGACGAGCTGCTGCTGCGCGACCTGTTCCGTCTCAAGCGCACGCTCCGCACGGGCTGGCTGCACGTGGGAGTCGAGCGACCGGAGTCCGTCGCGGATCACACGTTCGGCACGGCGATCCTCGCGTGGCGCATCGCCCGCGACGTTTCCGGCGTGGATGCCGCGCGGGTCGTGCTGCTCTGCCTCCTGCACGACTTCCACGAAGCGCGCCTCGGCGACATCCCGTCGCCCGCGAAGCCGTTCTTCGCGGCGGGCGCGCTCGAGGCGGCGGAGCGCCGGATCATCGCGGACCAGTGGAGCGCGGACGTCGACTCCCGCGCGCTCGCGGAGGAGTTCCTGGCCGGCGACACGGAGGAGGCCAAGCTCGCCCGCGCGATCGACCACCTGGAGTTCGTGCTGCAGGCCCGGGAGTATCGTCGCGCGGGGCACGTGCTGACGGACGTGATGCTCGAGCGAGCGAAGGCCGGGCCGGCGTATGCGCATCCCGCCACGCGTGTCTGGATCGAGCGGAGCGAGTCCGCGGCGGAGCGAGACCGATGAATCCGGAGGAACGTCGAGCGGCCGAGAAGGAACAGAGGCGGAGCGATCTGCTGGACGCTGCGGAGGGGGTGTTCGCCGAACGGGGAGTCGACGCCGCCACGCTCGCCGACGTCGCGACGCGCGCCGCGGTGAGCCGAACGCTTCTCTATGTGTACTTCCGCGACAAGGATGACCTCGTCGTCGCGGTGAAGGCGCGCGCCCTGCGCGGCCTGCGAGAGCGGTTCGAGGCGGCGGTCGCGGGCGAGGCGCTCGGCCTCGATCAGCTCGTGGCCATCGGGCGGCAGTACGTCGCGTTTTCGCGCGAGCAACCCGTGTACTTCGAGGTGCTCGAGAGGATCTTCGAGCTCGCGCCCGACTCGCCGCACCATCTCGAGTGCGAAGCGGAGGGCGAACGCATCTTCGGCGTCATGGCCCAGGCCATGGCGACCGGAATGAAGGACGGAACGGTCCGATCGAATCTCGAGAATCCCGCCCGGACCGCCATGGTCCTCCGCGCGACCGTGCATGGCGTCATCCGCCTGTACGCCAGCGGTGCGCCCCACTTCCAGGCCCAGGGAGAGACTCTCGATACGCTGGTGGACGAGTGTCTGGACCTGCTCCGGCGGGGACTGGCCCGCTGAGAATTCACACGACCACCCCTTGACCACGGTGACGCAGTGTCATTTAATGACACAGCGTCAACTGTGTGCCCCCGGGAGGTCTCCAGTGAAGACACGAGCGCTCGCCGTACTCCGCATTTGCCTTCTGGGTGCCCTCAGCGGCCTCCTAGTGACTTCCACGCCCGCCGCCGCCGAGACCGGCACGGGGAGAGTGACCGGTCGCCTCGTGGAGGCCTCCACCGGTCGCGCGGTGGCCGGGGCCCTGGTCGAGGTGCTCGAGACCGACCGCGCGACGCGGACCGATGACCTCGGGGCCTTCGTGCTCGAGGCCGTTCCGGTCGGCGTCCACCAGATCCGCGCGACCCCCGTCGGCCTGCCTCCGACCACTCGATCCGACGTCCTGGTGAGCGAGGGTCGGACCACCACTCTGCGCATCGAGGCCGCCGCCGGATCCCGGCTCGAGACCGTCGACGTCGTCGCGAGCGAGTTCCGCACCGAGTCGGACAACGTCACCACGTCCGTCACCCTGAACTACGAAGAGATCCGTCGCTCCCCGGGCGCGATCGGCGACGTCAGTCGCCTCGTGCAGAGTCTGCCCGGCGTCGTGAACGCGAACGATCAGCGCAACGACATCGTCGCGCGCGGCGGCAGCCCGGTCGAGAATCTGACCCTCGTGGACGGCATCGAGGTCCCGAACCTCAATCACTTCGCGGCGCAGTCCACGTCCGGCGGTCCGATCTCGATGCTCAACAACGAGCTCATCGAAGACGCGACGTTTCTGGCCGGCGGCTACGGCGCACGCTACGGGAATCGCCTCTCCTCGGTGCTCGACATCGCGCTGCGGGAAGGAAGCCGCGAGCGCTTCGAGAGCGAGATCGACGTCTCGATCGCCGGCGCCGGTCTGATCGCGGAAGGCCCGATCGCCGAGGGACAGGGTGCCTGGGTCGTCTCCGCGCGCCAGAGCTATCTGGCCCTTCTCGCCGGTCCGTTCGGCCTGGAGGCGATCCCCTACACCACGAACTACCAGGGCAAGGTCACGTACGACGTCACGCCGTCCCAGCAGATCGAGGTTCTCTCGATCGGCGGCCGCGACAACATCGAGTTCGAGGTCGACGCGACGGATCTCGAGGATCCGCTCACCGAGAACATCGACGCGCGCGGCTGGCGCATGGTGAACGGTGCGGCGTGGAACCACTACGTCGGCGAGCGCGGGACGGGTCGGCTCGTGCTCTCCGACTCCTACGCCACCTTCGACACCGACATTCACGACGACACGCTCGGCGGTGCCCTCACCTACCGGAACCGATCCGTCGAGGGGGAGACCACCCTGGGCTACGACCTCGAGTACGATCTCCGAGACTCGTTTCACGTGCGGGCCGGAACTTCCGCCAAGGCGTTCCGCACGTCGCTGGATCTCGAGCAGCCCTACGGGCAGCAGAACCCGTTCTCCACGGATACCACCCGCGTGAACGCCGTCGCGATCGATCGCGCGGACCACGAATGGCTCGGCAGCTCGTACCTGCAGCTCTCTCGCTCGTTCGGATCCCGCGTGGAGCTCACCGGCGGTGCGCGCGTGGATCGCTTCGGGTACCGCGACGCCACCCGGCTCGGGCCGCGCGCGGGCGCCACGCTCCGGATCGGAGGAGGGCTCGACTTCGTGGCGTCGGCCGGCCGCTACTACCAGCAACCCCCGCTCGTGTTCGTCTACGCCGATCCGCTCAACGCGGAACTCGACCCGATCCGCGCGGACCACTACGTGGCGGGATTCGCCTACAACCCGCGGGAGGACCTCCGGATCACGCTCGAAGCGTACCTCAAGCGGTACGCTGATTATCCCGTGAGCACGGAGTACCCGGCCTTCTCGCTCGCGAACTCCGGCGACGTCTACGGCGTGGCGGGCCTGCTGTTCCCCATGACCAGTGCGGGCGAGGGGCGCTCACACGGCGTCGAGCTCTACATCCGCAAGAAGCTCGCCCGCTCGCTCTACGGTCAGGTGAGCTACACGTGGTCGCGCACGGAGCACAAGGCGCTGGATGGGGTCTATCGTCGCGGCAGCTTCGACTCGCCGCACACCGCCACCGTGATCGCCGGCTACAAGTTCGGCAGCCGCTGGGAACTCTCCAGCCGGGTCTCCGGTGCGAGCGGGCGACCCTACACCCCGCCGGCGCCGGAGTCGGTGGAACAGAACCGCTACATCCTCGACCTCGATCGCCTGAACGCCGAGCGAGCGCGGAACTACTTCCGTCTCGACCTGCGCGGCGACTACCGTTTCCGGGTCGGGCCCTCGAACGTCACGATGTTCTTCGAGATCCAGAACGTGACCGATCGCGAGAACGTCTTCCTGTATCTCTGGAACCGCAAGACCCGGAGCCTCGACTCGCAGAACCAGATCGGGTTCCTGCCGGTCTTCGGGATGAACGTCGAGATGTAAGGGGTGGGGGGCGCCGCGAAACATGTCCGCGGCGCCCCACGTTCAGTCGAGGAGCGTGACCTTCCGGGTGATCTTCTCCTGTCCAAGCTGCAGGCGAACGAAGTAGATGCCGCTGGCGAGTCGCTGCCCCGCGGAGTCGCGACCGTCCCAGGAGAGCGTGCCGCGTCCGCGACTCTCGTTCGCGAGCGTGCGGACGTGGCGACCGGAGACGTCGTACACCATGGCGACCCCCGAGCGATCGGCCGGGACCGCGTACTCGAAGGTGACCCGGTCGCGGAACGGATTGGGCCGGGCGGGCGAGAGCGCGAGTCGGCCGGAAGGGGCGGACAGACCGCCTGGCTCGCCTGGCCGGGCCTGGGAGGCGGAGCACCGATTCCCGGTGAGGGCCGCGGCGAACGAACCGAGATCGGCGAGCCCGATCGTGCCGTCGCCGTCGTAGTCGGCGCAGGGGTTGTAGTTCGGATCGCCTTCGGCGCTGCCGTTGGCGAGGGCGAACGCTCCGATATCCCCGAGATCGAGGGCGCCGTCGGCGATGATGTCGTAGCGGGCGACGTTGTGGACATGCGAGGCGAGGTCGTTCCAGGCAATGGTCGGCCCCGGCTTGGTCGCGTACTGCACGGTCAGATCACCCCGCGCACAGTAGGCCGAGAGCGGCACCGTGAAGTTCGCGACGTAGCCATTGCCGACATTGAGAGCGTTGTTGGACGAGACGGGAGGAGATCCGGGGGCGAAGTCGCCGAGATCCAGGCGAACGTCGCCGGCACCGACCTCGGTGCTCATGTAGTCGTCGTCGAAGTCGACCCAGACCGAGATGAAAGACGGGTCCTCGTCGGGGCAGAGTTCCCACGCGAACTTCGTGTCCCAGGACGTCTCACCGTAGTCCACGTATGCGGGCTCGTCGCCGTACATCACCGCGTCCGGGAGGTGTACGTCGGGGCCGTACGTGTAGGTTTCGAATCCCTGCCGAACCGCGTGATGAAACGACCGGTGGAAAAGCAGGGTGTTGTTCCCATTCGGGTACGGAAAGGAGTACTCCCCGTTCCCGTCCGTGACGTCGACGATCGTTCGGTCCACCGATAGGACCACCTGGACTCCGGGCATCGGTGTCACGCCGTCTTCGGCGACCACCCTGCCGCTCACGGTCGTCGGGTAGTAGTGGGTGATCAGTAGGAGGTCACCGAATCCCGCCGTAGCGACATCCGAAGTGAACGTACACCGGTACCTCGAATCAGCCACCGCCGTGACCGTGGTTCCGTACTCCGCCGTTACATGGAAGAAACCGCTCGGGCTGAGATAAACCCAGTCTGGTGATACCGTGGCGTTGCCGGGGAATCGAATGATGGTGTCCGCGATGCACTCGGGATCACCAACGACGTAGCCCGTTACCGTTACGGGGTAGGCGTGGAGGGTGGAGCTGGTGCTGAGCACCCCGAGAACACTCATCAGGATGCCCGCCAATCGGCGGGAGCAGGTCAGAAGCACGAGCATCTCCTTGTCCATGACATTTTGACGAGTATGGCCCCGGTCCGAAGAGGACCGGGGCTGCTCTCGACGCCTAGTCGAGCAGCGTGACCTTTCGGGTGACCCTCTCGGCCCCGAGTTCCATCCGGACGAAGTAGATGCCGCTGGCGAGTCGCTGCCCCGCGGAGTCGCGACCATCCCAGGAGAGCGTGCCGCGTCCGCGGCTCTCGCTCGTGAGAGTGCGGACATGGCGGCCCGTCACGTCGTAGATGTGGGCCTCTGCGTTGCGATCGGCCGGGACCGCGTACTCGAAAGTGACCTGGTCGCGGAACGGATTCGGTCGTGCGGGCGAGAGCGCGAGTCGAGCGGATACGTGGGCCAACCCGTTCGAATCTCCGGACGGAGCCTGGGCGGTGGAGCATCGATCCCCGGTGAGAGCCACGGCAAAGGAACCGAGATCGGCGAGCCCGATCGTGCCGTCGCCGTCGTAGTCGGCGCAGGGGTTGTAGTTCGGGTCACCTTCGCTGCTGCCGTTGGCGAGGGCGAACTCTCCGATGTCCCCGAGATCGAGGGCGCCGTCGGCGACGAGATCGTAGCGGGCGATGTGGTGGAGCCGAGGAGCGAGACCGCTCCAGGCGATTCCGGGCCCGGAGATCGTCTCGTACTCCAGGGTGAGATTCCCGCGAGCACAGTAGGACGGAATCGGTACCGTGAAGTTCGCGACGTATCCGTTGGCGCTGGTGAGGTCGTTTTGGGATGAGACGGCAGAAGTCCCGGGGACGAACGCGCCGAGATCGAGTCGGACGTCGCTCGCGGAGACGTCGGTGCTCATGTAGTCGTCGTCGAAGTCGACCCACACCGAGATGGAAGACGGGTTCTCGTCGGGGCAGAACTCCCAGACGGCCTGGCTCTCCCAGGACGCATCGGCGACCTGAACGGATCCTGGTGAGTCTCCGTACATGACGACATCCGGAATCTGAACGTCGTTGCCGTGCGCTGAGGTCGTGAACTCCTGGGACGTGGCATGGTGGAATGAGCGGGAGAACACCAGGGTGTCGGTGCCGCTTGGATGGGCAAACGAGTAGTCCCCACTCGCGTTTGTGATGGCGACGATCGTGCCGTCGCTCGCGAGAGAGACCTCGACACCGGACATCGGTGTGACACCGTCGGCGGCAACGACCGTCCCGCTCACGACGGGAGGGTAGTAGTAGGATGTCACCCAGAGCACCCCATATCCGGCGACCGCAGAGCCGGGATAGAACACGCAGTTCGAAAGGGGAGCGCCCTGGGCGAACACGGTCGATCCGAGGTCCGCAACGACGGAAAAGCCACCACTTGGGCCGACCGTGACGGCAGTTGGGGCCACAAAACCGCTCCCCGAGATCCAAACGACGGCGCCATTGATACACTCGAGGTCGTCTCCGGTGACCCACCCGGGGACGCTGACGATCTCGGCCCGAGCGGCCGAGACAACTCCGATTACAGAAAAGAGCGCACCGACGGCAAGCCACAATGGAGTTCGAACCCTTGTCGACATCATGCTTCCTCCCGAGTCGGGAGCGCTGTGCTGCGCTCCCTCCGGAGAAGCGAGACGGACAGAGGCGACCTGCTCCGAGGCCCCGCGCCGACCCTCCCGTGTCGTGCGAACCCTGTACGCCCCACCGCCGTGCGGTATCATCCGCCGATGGCCCGTCCCCGGAACCGCGAGCAACCCCCGGACCAGGAACTCGTCGCTCGGTGCACGCGTGGCGACGACCGCGCGTGGCGGGAGCTCGTCGACCGCTACCGGCGCCTGATCTACACGATCCCGTACCGGATGGGCCTGGACCCGGACGAGGCGGACGACGTCTTCCAGATCACGTTCACGCGCCTCGCGGAGCGGATCGATCGCCTCGACCGTCCGGATCGCGTGCGGGCGTGGCTCGTGACGACGGCGCGACGCCTCTCGCTCGGGCTCGTGGCGAAGCGCACCCCGGACGACTCCGAGGAGATCCTCGCGCGGATCGAGGACCCCGGAGAGTCGCCCTCGGACGAGGTCGCGCGCCTGGAGGACGAGCAGCTCGTGCGCCAGGCGCTGCTTCAGCTCGGCGCCCGGTGTGCGGAGCTGCTCTCGTTGCTGTACTTCCCGCAGGCGTCGGGGGCGCCCGCGACGTACGAGGAGGTGTCCGCCCGGCTCGACATGCCGATCGGCTCCATCGGCCCGACCCGGATGCGGTGTCTCAAGAAGCTCCGGGCGGAGTTCGACCGCATCCTGGATGAGGAATCGCCCTGACCCGAGTGGTATCAGCCCTGCCCGCAAAGCGCTCTGTCCGGGCGAACGGAGGAACGAATGACGGATGATCTCTGGCTCCGCTACGTGCTGAAAGACACCAGCGATGGTGAAAATGAGGCAATCCGGGCTCGCCTGGAGGCCCAGGACGCGGAGGCGGTGGCGGAGATCCGTCGGTGGGAGCGCGTGCTGGCCGGCCTCGGGGCCGATCGGCTCCTCGAGCCCTCGCAGGCGGTCGTCGAGGCCGTGTACCGGGTGTTCCGGACCTCCGGCAACATCCTCCCGGACTGGGTGCGCGGCCTCCGCGAGCGGGCCGCCCGCCTCGTGTTCGACTCCCTCGCGGCGCCGGAGGCGGCGTTCGCGGGCGCCCGTTCCGCCTCCATCGCCCGGCGACTCCGCTACGAGACGGACGGCCTCGAGCTCGATCTCCTCGTGGAGTCCGAGGGTGACCGCCGCCGCCTCGCGGCCCAGCTCCTCCTGCTCGGCAACCCGCCCCGTCCGCTCGACGATGCGCGCTGGCTCCTGCTCTCGGATGGTCGTCTCGCGGCGACGGGATCCACGGACGAGCGCGGCGAGCTCGTCGTCGAGACGGAGCGCGGCGGCGAGGTCGAGCTCCGGGTGGCTCACGGCGGCGCGCTGGTGACGTTCCACGTTCCCGAGCCGCTCATCGAAACACCGGAAGACTGAGCGTGCGTTCGCGGGTGCTCGCCGCCGCCGATCTCGACGCCGCGCGTCGGATCCTCGAGAAGGCGTCGCCGGAAGACGTCGCGGCGGTCGTGGAGGAGCTCGGGGCAGAAGTCGTGCGCCTCATGCGCGTCGACACGCGCCAGGCCCTCGACGTCGCGGATCGCGCGCTGCTCGCCGCCGAGATCGCCGGCGACCCGCGTCTCCTCGCCCGCGCCACCTGGTCCCGCGGGCACGCGCTCTCGGGCGTACTCCGGGCGCGCGAGGCCGCCGACGCCTACGAGAGCGCCGCCGCGGCGTACGGTCGGCTCGGCGACGCCGAGACCGCGGCGCGCGTCTCGATCGGGCACGTCAACACGCTGATGTACCTCGCGGAGTACGAGCGGGCGCTCGAGATCGGCGAGCGCGCGCGACGCACGCTGTCCCGTCGCGGCGACGCCGCCGCCTGCGCGCGACTGGATATGAACCTCGGCAACGTCCACTTCCGCCTCGAACGGCCCGCCGAGGCGCTGCGCTGCTACGACCGCGCGCTGCGCTTCGCCCGACGCACGAAGGCCACGGAGATGATCGCGCCGATTCAGTTCAATCGCGCGAACGCGCTCACGAATCTCGGCAAGCACGACACCGCCACGAAGCTGTACCGCGAGGTCGAACAGGAAGCGCGCGCGGCCGGCGAAACGCGCACCGTGGGATTCGTGGCGTACTCGCTCGGGTATCTGGATCTGCTGCGCGGCGAGTACGGGCGCGCGTTCGACTCGCTCGACTCGGCGCGCGCCGTGTTCGAGGAGCTCGGCGACGTTCACTACGTGACGCTCGCGCTCGCGGATCTCGCCGAGCTGTTCGTGGAGGTCAACGCGTTCCAGCGGGCGAAGCCGCTCGCGCGGCGCGCGCGCGTGCTCGCGACGCGGCACGACATCCGCTACGAGGCGGCGCGCTGTGCGCTGCTGCAGGCGATCGCATCGATCGGACTGTCCGAGCTCGGCCAGGCGGCGACGTTCCTGGAGGACGCCTCCACCGCGTTCCGTGCGGAAGGTAATCGCGCGGCGGGCGCTCTCGTGCAGGTCTACCTGGCGGACCTGCACGCCCGCCGGGGCGATCCGGACGCGGCGCGCGCGGCGCTGACCGCCGCTTCCGCCGTCTTCGAGGAAGAGAACATGCCGCTGCGCGGAGCCGCGGCGCTGACCCGCCTCGCCGCGCTGGAGATCGATGCCGGCGATTCCGCCGCCGCGGCGCGCACGCTCGAGCGCGCCCGGCCGCTCGCTCGCCGCAGCCCGTCGCCGTGGCTCCGCGCGCGCCTCGACCATCTCGGCGGTCGACTTGCGCTCGAGGCCGGTCGGGCGGCGGACGCGGTGCGCTCGCTGCGACGGGCGGTGGATCGCATCGAGAACATCCGCGGGCGCATCGGTCTCGACGAGTTCCGCGTGAGCTTCACGGAGGACAAGGCGCCGGTTTACGCGGATCTCGTACGCGCGCTGCTCGCGCGCGGCGGCCGCGGCGCGGTGGCGGCCGCGTTCGAGATCGTGGAGCGCTCGCGATCCCGCGCGCTCGTGGATCTGCTCTCGGGACGCGTGGGCGGCGCGCGCGAGCGATTGCCGGCCGCGGCCGGCCCGCTGCTCGAGAAGCTGGAGACGTTGCGCGGCGAGGTGAGCTGGCTTTCGGGATTCACGCCGAGGATGGAAGGCGGAGACGGGCGTCGCGACGAGCGTCGACTCGCGAGGACGACGGTCGAGGTGCGCGATCGGGAGCAGCGCATCGCCGACGTGATGTCGCGTCTCCGCCGCCTCGACGCGGGCTTCGGCGCCCTGACCTGCGGGGAAACGTCGACGCTGCCGGACGTGCGCGAGCGACTCGCGGCGCACGAGACGCTCGTGGAGTACTACGTCTCCGCGGAGGAGACGCTCGCGTTCGTGGTCACGCGCGGCGACGCGCGAGTGGTACGGCTGCCGACGGACCGCGCGCGTCTCGTGGACTCGATGACGCGCCTGCGCTTCCAGCTCGAGAAGCACGGCTACGGCGACGCCTACGTCCACGCCCGCGCCGACGTCCTGCGCGCGGCCCTCGATCACCACCTGCGCTCGCTCGCGGCCACGCTGTGGGAGCCGCTGGAAGTGGAGACCGAGCGGGTCATCGTAGTCCCGCACGGTCCGCTGCACTCGCTGCCCTTCGCCGCGCTCGTCCGCCCCGACGGAACGGCGCTGCTCGATCACCACGAGATCACGTTCCTGCCGAGCGCGAGCGCCGGCCGCCTGCTCGATCGCCGACGCCTCCGCCCCGCGCGCAACGAGCCACCGCGGGTCCTCGCGGTCGGCGTGGGCGACGAGTCGATTCCGCGGGTCGAGGAAGAGGTCGATCGCGTGCGACGCCGGTTCCGTCGCGGGCGACTGCTGCGGGCCGGGCGCGCCACGCGCGCGCGGTTCCGGGCCGAGGCGGCCACGGCGGACGTCGTGCACGTGGCCACCCACGGCGTGTTCCGCGAGGACGATCCGCACTTCTCCGCCCTGCGCCTCGCCGACGGCTGGATGAGCCTCTACGACCTTTACGGCCTGGAGCTCGCCGCGGATCTGGTGTGCCTCAGCGCCTGCCAGAGCGGCCGGAGCTGGACCGGCGGCGGGGACGAGCTCGTGGGCCTGGCCCGCGGGTTCCTCCACGCGGGCGCCTCGACCCTCGTGGTCAGTCTCTGGCCCGTCCGGGACGACTCCACGGCCCGTCTGATGGACACCTTCTACGAGTCCCTCGCGGGTGGCGCCCGGGCCGAAACGGCCCTCCGGACCGCCATGCGGGAGCTCCGCGCCGAGCGACCGGATCCCTACCACTGGGCTCCGTTCGTCCTCATCGGTCGCGGCGGCCCGGTCATCCCTGCTAAACTTCTCGCCAACGGTCGTACGTCGGGAGCGCGGCGCCGCCGCGACCCCGCCGGCTCCAGGAGGTCCCCGTGAACGGCACCCGCGTTCGTCTCGTCTTCGTCCTGTCCCTGCTGCTCGCGCTCTCCGCGTGCGCCGAACGCACGCTCGCGCCGGACTCCACCGACGGTCCCGGCCGCGACGTCCGGACCCACGAGATCGGCGGCCAGTACGTGGAACCGGGACCGCCGACCCTGCCTTCGTCCGTGCCGAATCAACTCGTGGCGGAGGTCGCGGACGGCTGGACGGCCGAGCTGATCGCGGACACCTGGAACATGTCCGTGCTCGATTCGATCGAGGGCACGTCGTTCGCGCTGATGTACTACGACCCGTCGCAGTACTCGTACTCGTACCTGGCGCAGGTGCTGATCAGCACGGGCGCGTGCGTGACCTGCAACCGCAACTTCCGCCTCGAAGTGCCGGAGGCGCAGCAGGGCAGCATCGCGTTCTACGAGGGCAACCTGGTGCGCTCCGATCTCGAGGACCAGGAGGCGCTCGCGCGGATCCACGCGCCGGAGGCGCAGGCGGTCGAGGACGGCAGCGGGGTCGTCGTCGCGATCGTGGACACCGGCATCGACGGCACGCATCCCGATCTCGGTCCGCGCCTCACGGCCGGCTGGGACTTCGTGGACAACGACGCCGACGCGACGGACGAGACCGACGGCATCGATCAGGACGGCGACTCGCTCGTGGACGAGGCGGCGGGACACGGCACGCACGTCGCGGGCATCGTGCAATCGGTCGCGCCCGGCGTGACGTTGATGCCGGTTCGCGTGCTCGATACCGAAGGGCGCGGCACCGCGTTCAACGTCGCGCGCGGGATCCACTGGGCGCGGCTCCACGGCGCCGACGTGATCAACCTGAGCCTCGGCTTCGACGGCTTCTCGCGCCCGATCGAGCACGTGATCGAGTCCGCCCGCGCGGCGGGAGTCACCGTGACCGCGGCGGCCGGCAACGCGGGCCAGTTCACCATGAACCACTTCCCGGCGCTGCTGCCCGAGGTGCTTGCGGTGGCGTCCGTGGATCCGGTCGACCTCAAGTCGTCCTTCTCGAATTTCGGGCTGAACATCGACCTCGGTGCGCCCGGCGAGGGCATCGTTTCCACGTACCTGTTCCAGGGGTACGCGGTGTGGAGCGGCACGTCGATGGCGACGCCTTTCGTGTCCGGCGCGGCGGCCATTGCGATCGAGGCCGGCGCGACCAGCCCGGGCTCGGTGCGGGGCGCGCTCCTGAACGCGGCGGCGCCGTACGCCCATGACGGCCTGTACTACGAGGGACTCCTCGGCGCCGGTCGGCTCGACCTGCTGCCCCTCGTCGCGCCGTAGACGTCGCGCGGCCGGCGTCGGGCCGGCCCGCGCGCACCTCGCCGAACTCCCGGACTCGCGATACCATCCGCCCCACGATGCCCGCGGTCGCCGCCGGCCGCCGTTTCCGTCCGTCCGGTTCGGGAGTTCCGAATGCCTTCGCCTGCCGATTACGAAAAGCTCGGCGCGTTCTACCTCGGACGCGTCCACGACCTCGCCACCGACACGCTGACCGAGAACCTCTACCTCTACGACTCCAAGGACCTCGTGACTCACGCCGTGTGCGTGGGCATGACCGGCAGCGGCAAGACGGGTCTCGGCATCGGTCTCGTGGAGGAAGCGGCGATCGACGGTGTCCCGTCGATCGTGATCGACCCCAAGGGCGATCTCACGAATCTGCTGCTCCAGTTCCCCAAGCTCGATGCGGCGTCGTTCCGGCCGTGGGTCGACGAGTCGGAGGCGAAACGCAAGGGCATCACCGCGGACGAGCTCGCCTCGGCGGAGGCGGCCAAGTGGAAGAAGGGACTCGCGAGCTGGGATCAGGACGGCGGACGGATCCAGCGCCTGCTCGACGCGGTGGACATCCGGCTCTACACGCCGGGAAGCACGGCGGCCACACCGGTGTCGGTGCTCGCGTCGTTCGCCGCGCCGTCGGCGGAGACGGTGGCGGATCCCGAGCAACTCGCGGAACGAACGAGTGCCGTGGTGTCGAGCCTGCTCTCGCTTCTCGGGCTCGACGCCGATCCGATCCAGAGTCGCGACCACGTACTCCTGTCCACGATCCTGCGCGACGCCTGGACGCGCGGCGAGAGCCCGGACCTCGCCGGCCTCATCCGGCTCGTGCAGGCGCCGCCCGTGCAGCGGATCGGCGTGATCGAGCTCGAGTCGTTCTACCCGGGCAAGGAACGCTTCGAGCTCGCGATGAAGATGAACGGGCTCGCGGCGTCGCCGCGCTTCCAGTCCTGGCTCACCGGCGAGCCGCTCGATCCGGGTGCTTTCCTGTACGGACCGGACGGCAAGCCGCGCGTGTCCGTGTTCTCGATCGCGCACCTGTCCGACGAGGAGCGGATGTTCTTCGTGACGTTGCTGCTCGATCGCACGATCGGCTGGATGCGCTCGCGGCCGGGCACCGGGAGCCTCCGCGCACTGATCTACATGGACGAGGTGTTCGGCTACCTGCCGCCGACCGCGAACCCGCCGTCCAAGGTGCCGCTGCTCACGCTGTTGAAGCAGGCGCGCGCGTACGGCGTGGGACTCGTGCTGTCCACGCAGAACCCGGTGGATCTGGACTACAAGGCGCTCTCGAACGCGGGCACGTGGTTCATCGGCCGCCTGCAGACGGAGCGGGATCGCGACCGGCTCATCGCGGGTCTGACCGGTGCGGCGTCGGGTGCGCTCGACGCGGACGAAGTTCGCGATGCCCTGTCCAAGGTCGGCAAGCGCGTGTTCCTCGCGCACAACGTGCACGAGGGCGAGCCCGTGATTTTCCAGACTCGCTGGGCACTCAGCTATCTCGCCGGTCCGCTCACCCGCCCGCAGCTCCAGTCGCTGGCCGCGCTCGCCCCGGCGACTTCTGGGAAGGCGGCGACGGCGGCCCCGGCCCCGGCGGCCCCTGCCTCCGCGCGCCCCGTCCTCGCACCGGGCGTGCCCGAGACGTTCCTCGCGGCGGCGGCCGCCGCGGGCGTCGCGGACTACGAAGCCACCGCGCTCGCCGAGGCCGAGGTCCGCTATCGACGCCCGCGCTCGACCGAAGAGATCGTGGAGAACGTGTCGCTCGTGGCGTGGCTGGATGCCGGCGAGCCGGACTGGTCGTCCGCGGATCCCACGGCCGAGCTCGGCGCCCAGCTCACGGATCGTCCGGTGGAGCCGGCGACGTTCGGCGCATTGCCGCCCGCCGCCAACGACGCGAAGAGCTGGCCGAAGTGGGAGCGCGAAGTCCAGGCGACGCTCGCCCGCGATCGCCGGCTGACCGTGTACCGAAACAAGACGCTCAAGCTGGACTCGCAACCTGGCGAGACGGAGCGCGACTTCCGCATCCGCATCGCGGAGCTCGGTCGCGAGAGTCGCGACGAAGCCGTCGACAAGCTGAAGGAGCGGTACGCATCGAAGCTCGCCACGCTCGATGAGCGAATCCGCAAGGCGGAGGCGGCCGTCGACCGAGAGGCGGATCAGGCGCGGGCGGCCGGACTGCAGACCGCGGTCTCGGTGGGCACCACGCTCCTCTCCGCGTTCCTTGGGCGCAAGGCCACGAAGGCCACGATCTCCAAGGCGGCCACGGCCGCGCGCGGCGCCACGCGTACGGCGCAGCAGGCGAGCGATGTGGGGCGCGCGAAGGAGAACGTGGAGGCGCTTGCCGCCCAGCGCGCGGAGCTCGCCGCCGAGTTCGAGAAGGAGGTCGCGGAGCTCGGAACCAAGCTCGACGCGCAGGCCGAGGAGATCGAGGCGGTCGAGCTGGCACCCCGTCGCACCGACGTGCACGTGAAGCGGGTCACGCTGCTCTGGGTACCGCGGGGGGCGTCGCTCCCGCCGCCGGCCGGCCGGTAGCGGGGGTCACTTTCCGTCGACGTTGAAGCGCGATCCGGGGCGGGCGTATTCTGAACGCCCCCCGGAAGAGCCTACGCGAGGAGAGTGAAATGAAGTTCTCTGAGATCTCGCCGGTGGCCGGATTCACCGTTCTCGTTTCTTTCCTATCGCTGCTCTGCGGGAATGCCTTCGCGGTATCGCGCGCTTACGAGTGGTCGATCAGCGCCAGCTCGACGGACGCGTACGTGAACGTCCAGGACGTTCCGCCGGGGCTCCCCACGAACCTCTACCTCTGGCTCGGCTGTTCGACCCGGGAAGGAGCAACCGGGCTTGCCGCGGAATTCGAGCTGACCGACCAGCTTCTGTTCCTGAGCTACACTCCGGCGTTCATCATCACGGACCCGGTGCCGGGCTACTTCCCGTTCCCGATCTGTGTGGAGCCGCTCACGATCGTCGGCACGCTGCTGGTCCTGAATCTGGGGGCCGGGGGAACGGCGACGCTCGTGGAGTCCTCGGCGAACGGTCTGAACGCCACCGCGGACTGCGATGCCGTTCCGCAGCTCTGGCCGAACGCGATTCGAGGGTTCGCCACTCCGGGCTTCACGCCGGATATCGTGGACGACTGCGGCGGGACGGTTTCCGTGGAAGAAACCGGCTGGGGCGGAGTGAAGTCGCTCTACCGTTGAGCGCGGGCCGGCCGCGACCTAGCGCTTGCGCGCCTTCGCCTCGCGCCGCGCGAACGCGAGGCCGGACCAGTCGGCGTCGATCGCGGCGACCTTGAAGTCGACCCACCCGGCGTCCATGCCGTGCTTGCGGACGTCGGCCTGCCCGAGGTCGCCGGCGAGCGGCGACGTCTTCTTGGGCCACGCGAGCCACAGCCGTCCGCCCTCGTCCACCGTGCGCGCGGCCGCGTCGAAGCGTCGCGCGAGGTCGGCTCGCCGGCGGAGGAACAGCACCGCGACGTCGGCGGTGCGTACGCCCGCGCGTGACCTCGGCTTCACGCCGGCCGGCAGCTCTCCGAGCGAGAATCCGGCCGGCGCGTCGAGGAGCACCACCCGGGAGCCTTCCTTGAGGCCGAGCTTCTTGGACAGCGGGGTCCCGGAGTAGCCCGCCATCGTGTCCGGCACCACGGGTTTCCGGGCGGCGCCCTTCGCGGCGGACTTCTTCGCGGAGTCCACGGCGCGACGGATCGCGCCCCGGATCTTCTTCCAGTCCGTGTACTCCGCGTCCGGCAGCACCCGACGAACCCGATTCGTCTTCTCCGGGTCGCCTTCCACGAACACGAGCGACACGAGACGCGTGTCCTTCTGCTGGCGAAGCCAGATGCCCACGTCGCGTCCGTGCGAGGGCAGGCGGGTGAGATCGACGACCGCGACGTCCGGGGGATCCCGCCGGATCTTCCGGAGCCCGGCGCCGTCCGCGGCGCGGGCGTGCACGTGAACGTCGTGACCGGCCTTGCGAAGCCGCGCGGCGCGTTCGCCCGCCTCGTCCTCGTTCCAGTGGACGAGGAGGATGCGGCTCACGACGTCTCGCCGGGGAACGGCGCGTCGGCGAGCTGACCGACGTGATCGAGCATGCGCAGCGCGTCGGCGAGCGCGCCCTCCTGTCCGGCGCCGGTCGCCCACGCGGCGACCGCGGCCGCGTAGCCGATGGCCCGCACGAGAACGAGTCGATGCCGCTCCGCGTCGATGGGCCCGTACGCGGACCAGAACCGATCGCGCAACCGCTCGGGGAAGCTCCACGCGACAGCGAGATCGACCGCCGGGTCGCCCACGTGGACGTCGCCCCAGTCGACCACGCCCATCGGTTCGCCGTCGTCGTCCACGAGCACGTGACGCAGGCCGAAGTCGCCGTGGCAGAGACAGGTCACGCGCGCCTCCGGCGGGTCGTCCGCGATGCGATCGAGCACGCGCCGGCACGGAGCGAGATCGAGCCGGCCGTCCTTCGCGAGAGAAGCGAGACGCTCGCGGGCCTGCGGCATGCGGAAGTCCGCGTCCACCCGCCGGAGCTCGTCCTCCGGAGCGCCGAGCTCGCGGCCGGCTGCGGTGTCGATCGCGTGCAACGTCGCGAGGAATCGCGCGGTCGGCAGGACGAGCGGCTCGAGCTCGTCGACCGCGGAGGAGAACTCGGTGAACGGACGGCCGTTCAGGTACTCGTAGCCGAGGAACGGCCACGGATAGTCCTCGACCTCGCCGTGCAGCGTCGGCGCCGGGATCGCGAGCGGGAGCCCGCGAAGGCCCGGCAGCACGCGTCGCTCCACCGCGAGGCAGTCGGCGCCGATCTGCCGGCGGGGGAACCGGACGACCCAAGCGTCGTTCACGACGAACGCGTAGTTGTCGAGGCCCTCGCCCAGCGGAACGATCGACGCGCGGCCGAGTTTCGGGAATGCGCGGGCGATCAGGTTTCGCGCCCCTTCGATCCCGAGACAGATCTCGGAATCCGGCCGGACTCTCTGCGCATCGCTCACGACGTCACTCCGCGACGAAGTCGATCTTCTTGTGAGTGCCGTCGCAGAACGGCTTGTTCGACGACGCCCCGCAGCGGCAGAAAGCGCCACCCTCGCGGGTCTCGGACGCCTCCTCGTGCGGCCGGAACTCGTACGCGCCGGAGACGAGCAGCGGCCCGTTCGGCACGACGTGAATCGTGAGGTCGGAGTCGTCGGCCGCAGCGACGTGCGGGTCCGGCGCCTGCGGGTTCGCGCAGCCCGGCGCCTCGAAGCCGACCTTCTCGTGCATCCCGTCGCAGTACGGTTTGTGCCGGGACGCGCCGCACCGACACAGGGCCATGCGTGTGTCCCGCCCGATCGCCGCCCCGTCGTTGTTCTCCACGACGACCTGCCCGCGCAGGTACAGCGGGCCGTTCTCCGCCGGCACGATCGTGTTCGGGCTCGGCGCCTCGTTCGGGCCACCGTCCCGGCGCTGGAAGTGCAGCGCGCCGGTCGGACAGCGCGAGATCACCTCGGCGATGGCCCCGGCCGGCGCGGCCGACGGATCGATCCACGGCTTCCGGTTCGGGTCGAACACCGAGCGGAGTCCGCGCACGCACTCCGCCGCGTGAATGCATCGCCTCGGGTCGTAGGTGACCTCGATGTCTTCCGATTCGTGCCGGTTCACGAGCGCAGCTTCTCGACGACGGTCTCGAGCTTCGCGCGCGCTTCCGTCGCCACGGCGCGCATCACGGAGCTTCCGCCGAGCTCGCCGACGCCCATCATCGCGTCCGGATTGACGATGCGCACGAGCGAGTGGCCACTGTCCAGCGCCTCGACGGTGACGTTGCAGGGCAGCATGAGCCCAACGCGCGCGTCGGCCGTCAGTGCGCGGTGGGCCAGCGGCGGGTTGCAGGCTCCGAGAATCGTGTACGGGCGGAAGTTCTCGCCGAGCTTGTCGCGGAGCGTCTGGCGCACGTCGATGCGGGTGAGCACGCCGAAGCCCTCGCCCTTGAGGACTTCCTCCACGCGCGTGATCGCCGCCTCGTGGGCTTCCTTCAGCTCGACCTCGAATCCGAGACTCATGGTTCCTCCCAGAAATCCGTCGGCAATTCCGGCGCAGAGGATACCGCGGGCGGGTACCGGCAACCAGCGGGGGCCGGAAACTCACCGCGCGGAGGACGAAATCAGGGGTCGAGGGCCTCCCGGGCCCGGGTCCAGGCGGCGAGGTCCCCCTCCGACCACAGCACCATCCGTACGAACTCCGGCCGGTCGTGATCCCGGAGCCAGTCACGGATCGTCGTGAGCGCCACGCGCGCGGCGTCGGGGATCGGGTAGCCGTAGATTCCCGTGGAGATCGCGGGGAACGCCACGGACGCGAGGCCCTCCCGCTCCGCGATCTCGAGACTCGCGCGATACGCGGACGCGAGCAACGCCGGCTCGTCGTTCGTGCCGCCCGCCCAGACGGGGCCCACGGCGTGAATCACGTGTCGGGCGCGGAGACGGAAGCCCGGCGTGAGACGCGCCTCCCCGGTGGGGCACCCGCCGTGGGCGTAGCAGGCGGGCTCCAGCTCCGGCCCCGCGAACGCGAAGATCACGCCGCACACTCCGCCCCCGGGAGCAAGCGCGCCGTTCGCAGCGTTGACGATCGCGTCCACGTCCTGCTGCACGATGTCGCCGCGCACGAGCTCGAGCCGCGCGCGAGTACCGTATCGTCGCGCCTTCGTCGCCGCGTCGGCGCGCGCCTCGGCGAGCGCTTCCATCGCATCGATGCCCGCCACGTCCGCCGCGAAAGTGGGGGCCCGCGAGGGATCGAGCACGGCGCGATAGACCGCGCCCGCGGGATCCCGTTCGAGGAACCCGGCATCGACGAGGGAGCGCCGAAGACTCACGCCGTCGACCTCCACGCGTTCGCCGGCCGACTCGATCCACGCGTCCAGCGAGCTCTGCAACTCGGACTCCGACCACTGCGCGCGAGTGGCCAGGGACTGCGCCGCGGCGCGCAGGAAGATCGCGGCGTCGCGCGACTTGCGCGGAAGACCGGGCCCCACGCCGCTGCGGCAGAGGGCTGCGAAGCGGGAGGAGAACTCCCGGGCGGTGACTGGCGACAGCTCGGAGTGCGTGGGCATGGGACGTCCTCCTCGCAACGGATGCGTCTCAGCGTAGCGCATCCGTCAGTCGAGGCGGAAGATCGTCTCGCCGATGTCCTCCCCCCGCGCGTTCGCGAACCCGCGATCGGTGCCGATCCGGCGAAAGCCGCACTTCTCGAGCACGCGCTCCGATCCGGCGTTCCCTTCGGCGACACGCGCTCCGAACGGTCGCCCGCGATCGACGTGCAGGAACGCGCTCACGGCGGCGGTCGCGATCCCGCGCCCCCAGAACTCCCGGGCGATCCAGTACGTGAGCTCGCGGTGCCCGTCTTCCTCCCAGCTTCCCACGTGGCCCACCACCTCGCCGGCCGACGTGATCGTTCGCACGATGCCGGTCTCGCTCGCGCGGATGCGCGCCCAGTGCGCCGTGAATGCGTCGCGGTCGCCCGGGTCCCTGGGAGTGAACGCGGCGAGGAAGAGTGACTCCGGATCCTGCAGGTGACGAAAGAAGTGCGACAGGTCGGAGTCGCGCACCTCGCGCAGCGTCACGTCGAGAACGGGGGGCATGGCGCTCTCCTTTCGCAGGTTCGGATGGTCATGCGGCGAACACGACGATCACCGGGTACCGGGAGGTTCGTCGTCGAAGTTCGAGCGGAGCGCGGGTTCCGCTGCGTCGTGGAAATGATACGAGATCGGCCGGCCGACGGCGGCTCCCGTGGGCACGCCGACGAAGAGCCCGGTGAGGGCACCCATTCCCGCGGCGAAGGCCAGGCGATCCGAGGAGTCCGATCGGAAGCAGAGCAGACCGTCGCACCCGGGTCCCGTCTCGGTGATGATGGCGCCGATCACCGCGCCCACCGCAAAGCCGATGCCGAGTCCCCCGAGGGCTCCGCGACCCCGGTCCCGGAAGCTCGCCGAGCGGAGGTCGCGCGTCGCAGCGTTCCCCGACTCTCCGTGAAACGTCCAGGACAGGTGTTCGTCCGTCAGGCGGAGATTCTCCGCCACGAACGGCCTTCCATCCTCGAGGACGACCTCGGCGCGGTGCGCGGTACCGCGATGGTTGATCTCGTCACGGACGCTCGGATCGATCGGGTCGCGCGAGGCGACGTGCGTCGTCGCGCAGCCGGTGGATGCGAGCAGCACGGCCGCCAGGAGCATGATTCGTTTCATGGGGCACTCCTCGGAGAGAGGCATCAATAGATGCCCGGGGACGGGCCCGTGGAAGTCGTATCCGGAGGCGCACCGCCGGAGTCGTAGAAGTCGTAGGTCACCTGACTGCCGGCCGCCGCTCCCACGGGCAAGCCCACGAGGACCCCGCCGAGCGCACTGAAGCCCGCCATGATCAGCATCTTGCCCAGGGGATTGAGCTCGACGCAGATCGCCGATGTCTCGTCGCACCCGTCGTCCGAGTTCGCCACCATCAAGCCGACGGCGGCCCCGATCGCGGCTCCCGCCACGAGGCCGGTCAAGGCTCCCTTCTCGGGGTCCCGGAACGACGCCGAGCGGAGCTCCCGCGTGGATCGAGTCTGCGAATCGCCACGCAGGGCCCAGGAGAAGCTGCCGTCATCGTCGATCCGGAAGTCGTTCGCCACGAACGAATGTGTCTCGTCGCCCTCGAGCCTGATCCTCGGGTCGTGGCCGGCCGCCTTCCGGTTGATCTCGACCCGCGTCGTCGGGTCGACGGGATCGCGCGCGACGAACTCCGTGGTGGAGCACCCCGCGACGTGGAAGGTCGCGGCCGCCATGAGCATCCAGCGTTTCATCGACTTCATCGGTCACCTCTCGGTTCGGGAGAACGTCGAGCGCATCAGATGTCGTCCGGTGTCGGCTCCGCGGGCAGGACCGGTGTCGGCCGGGGTTCGGTCGCAGGGGATGGCACGAACACGTACTCGTGACGGTCCGACGCATTGGCCCCGACGATGGCGCCAAGGACGGACCCGACGGTCGATCCGACCAGCAAGGAGAAGGTCCGATTCGGCCCTTCGAAGCAGAACCATTCGTCGTCGGGACAGGACGAGTTGTTCACTCCGATCTGGTACCCGACGAAACCGCCGACGAGCATCCCGAACACGCCCCCGACCACAGGGTGTCCGCCATCCCGGACCACGATTCGCTCGATGTCCGTGTTGGCGGCGCCCTGCGTGCCGCCTCGGCTCCGCCAGGACCAGGCGTTCCAGACCGTGGAGTCCGGACCGACCGTCACGTCCCGCGCGGGACTGGGCCGCTCGCCCCGAACGACGATCTCGGCGGGCCGCTCGGCGGCCTCGAGGTTGAGGAACAGGATCGATCCGGAATCGAGCGGAGTGGCGACCGGGTGCACGGTCGTGGCGCATCCGGTGGAACCCAGCGCGAGAAGCAAGAGGGAGAGAATTCGTCGCATGAGGGTCTCCGTTGATGGAGGGACGGCGAGCGCGATCGCGTCAGCGATCGAGTGCGGCTTCCGTAGGAGAGGAGCCGGTCGCCGTGGTGGGCGCAAAGACGTAGGCGTCGCGATCCGCGATACCGCCTCCGATCACGGCACCGATCAGCGATCCGGTGATGGCGCCCGCACCCATGAGCCACGATTCGTTCGTCAGGAGTCGGCCCGCTCCCGCATCGAGAGGCATCCCGATGTGATGCTCGGTGGTCGCACAGCCGGCGGGCAGAGTCACCAGGGCGGCGAGTAGCAGAATCCGTCGCACGGTCCGACCTCCTTGCGGGGAGGGTCGGCCGGGGCCGACCACCGTCCCTGAGGGGGGAACGGTCGTACTTACGGGCCGGATGTCGAAAGGTTGCGGGATTTGCTCTGAAATCCGCTAACTGCTGAAGAGGACACCACTTGGAGTGGAGCCACGTGCTGCGGAGCCACCTGAAAGGAGCCGTTTGAAGCGGAGGCCCCTGGAGCGGAGGGCGCCGCCCTCATGGATCGCGCATCGACCTCAGCGGCCCGGCAACCGCCTCGCGATCTCCTCGACCGCCTCCTTCGCCTCCTTGAGGCCGACCCCGTTCTCCTCGCGGTAGCGCTTGATCGCCTGGATCTTCTGGCCGGCGAGGACGAGCTCCTGCACGGACGCGCGCTCGGGATCGATCCAGCCGGGCGCCGTCGGGCCACGCTCGCCTCGACGCAGCAGCGCGGTTCCGATCACGGCGAGGAAGACGAGTCCGACGATCAGATAGAGAGACAAATCGACACCTCGTTTCGCGAGTCGGGCCGGCGAGTGGGCACGACGCCGGTCCCGCCGTGCCCTAAGATCGTCGACCGGACGGGAGGTCCGCTTGACGCTCCGCACGCTAGAGCAGCAGCCGCTCACGATCCATCCCGATCTGCGGGGGCGCGCCGTCGCGTCGCCCGTGCGACGAGTGCTCGCGTTCGCGATCGACGCGCTCCTGCTGTTCGTTCCCTCGCTGTTCGTGACGTTGTTCGCGGCGCTCGCCCTGCTTGCGCTTACCGAACCCGCGACGTTCCGGAGCGTCATGGCGCTCCGGACGGCGAAGCCCGGCTCGGAGGAGCACATCTACCACCTCGGCCGCGTGGCGCCCCTGCTCGTTCGATTGCGCTGCGAAGGATTGCCACGCGACGTCGAGGTCGCGGTGGAGGACGGCGATCTCGACGCCGCCGGTCGCATCCTCTCCGGACATCTGTTCGTGTTCTCGCTGAACCCGGGCGGCACGCGAGAGAAGGCACGCGACGGATCGATCCGCGTGGAGGTCGGGGACCTGTTCCCTTCCCTCGTGCGCGGCGCCGCGTTCTTCGGCACCGCCGCCGCGTACTTCACGTTCTTCGCCTGGGGGCGGCGACGTTCCACGCTCGGCAAGTTCGTCGCCCGCATCGAAGTCCGACAGCTCGACGGCCGCCCCCTCACGCTGTGGGAGAGCTTCGAACGCTTCGGCGGGTATCTCGCGAGCCTCGGAACGCTCGGGATCGGCTTGCTCGATCTGTGGCGGGATGCGAATCGACGTCTCGCGCACGATCGCATGTCGAACACGGCGGTGCTCCGGATCCCCCTGCGCGGCAAGCGCGGCCGCTGATCGGGAGCGGATCGTCTCGAAGCCGGCCGCGGATTCTCCCCGTGGCGCGACGTCAGTCCGTGAGAATCTCCTGCACGCGGCTTCGTACCTCCGGGACGAGTTCGCGGTCGAACCACGGCCGTTCGCGAAGCCAGCGATTGTTGCGCGGGCTCGGATGCGGCAACGGGACCACTCGCGGCCAGTGATCGCGCCACGCGGCCACGATCTCCGTCACCGACCGTCCCTTCGTCTCCGGCAGGTGATACGCGTGCGCGTACTGCCCGATGACGAGCGTGAGCTCGAGATGCTTCAGACCGCCGAGCAGCTTCTCGCGCCAGAGCGGCGCGCACTCCGGCCGCGGCGGCAGATCGCCGGCTCGCCCCGTGCCCGGGAAGCAGAAGCCCATCGGGACGATCGCGAGCCGGGTCTCGTCGTAGAAGGTCGCGCGATCGATGCCCATCCATTCCCGAAGACGGTCACCGCTCGGGTCGTCGAAGGGGAGGCCGCTCTCGTGCACGCGGCGGCCCGGAGCCTGGCCGGCCACGAGAATGCGGGCAGATGGGTGAAGCTGGAACACCGGGCGCGGGGGATGGGCGAGGAAGGGCGCGCAGACCGTGCAGGCGCGCGCCTCGGCGATCACGTCGCGCAGACGGGACACGTCGCCTCCGCTCTCCGCCGTCGCCCGGTCACCGTCGTCGGGTCCCTTCTCCGGTGGAGCCACCGGGGTAAACTGGACGCGTGGGCGGAGGCCGTTCGATCCGCGCCACGTGGAGGGAATCGCCATGAACGTCGAGCTCACGGATCCCGAGCGCAAGCTCCTGCTCCGGCTCCTGAACACGGCCCTCGGCGACGTTCGGTCGCAGGTTCGTCGCACCCGAAACCCCGACTGGCACGACAGCCTGAAGGGGGAAGAGTCGACCCTGCGCGAGCTGATCGGGCGTCTGAACGTCAACTGACGGCCGCCGCATTTCCCCGCCCGAGCCGATGACTCCCGTGGGGAGACCGTACTCGAAGACGAGGACGAGCGCCGCTCCCGTCCCCGCAGGTCGACAAGCGGTCGAGCCCTACTTCAGCCGACTCGCTTGCCGCCGTCCGCCAGATAGGACGTGGGCGCCTGATTGAACGCGGCGGACTGCCCCTTGGCGACCGAGAGTGTCCGCCAGGCGTCCCCGCGCCAGGTCCGAGCCAGCAGCACGATCTGACCGACGTGATACGCGTAGTGCGAGAGCTGGCGATGAATCGCCTGCAGCACGGAGAGTGCCTCGCCGCGGATCTTCACCTCGCGGTCGAGGTCGGCCTCGCCCAGCGGCTCGAGCGCGCCGAACAGGTACGCCCAGCCTTCCTCCCACCGACGCATCAGGTCTGCGCGAGTGTCGCGATCGTCGAGAACGAACTCCGAATCGCGCTCTCGATCCGGCTTCTCCCCGTCCGACGTGAGGAAGTCGCGCCAGCGCGAGCGCGCGTTGCCGGCGACGTGCTTGACGACGATCGCCACGCTGTTGCCGTCCGCGGCCAGCGCGCGGAAGAACTGCTCGTCGTCGAGCTGGGAGATCGCGCGATCCGCGAGCTGCTTCGTGCGGCGAAACTCGCGGAGACAGAGATCGAGGATGGGTTCGTGCGACATGGCGGTCCCCCGGGTCGTCGTGATCCTACCCGGGGGAACCGCGTCCCGTCGATCACCGCACGAGCACGATCTTCTTCGTTTCGGTCCCGCCCGGAAGCGCGGCCCGCGCGAAATACACGCCGCTGGAAAGACGTCGCCCTGAGTCATCGCGGCCGTCCCACGCGAGGCGATGCGAGCCGGCCGCCCGGTGGCCGGTCCAGAGGAGACGCACTCGACTCCCGCGCGCGTCGTAGATGGCGATGTCGGCCGTGCCGGGGCGCGCCATCTCGAACCGGACCTCCGCGGTGGTGCGCACAGGGTTGGGCTCGAGCGCGAACGCCGGGCCGGCGCCGGCGACCACCGGCGCGTCCACGGCCGCCCCCGCGCACTCGAGCACCATCGGCGTCGAGGCGCCCCCGAAGTTGTCGGCCGCGTCCACCGCACGAATCGTGTAGGTCCAGGCGCCGGGACACGTCCGGGCGACGGTGTCGTACCACTGCATCTTCGGTCGCTGGAGATCGGCGTCGATCGCCACGCGATCGACCGTGATCGGAACGCCGCCGTCGTGGGAACGGACGATCTGGTAGTACGCGATCATCTCCGGATTGCCGAGTACGTCCAGATCCACGGGGTCCCACTCGAGCAGGACGTTTGCCTGCGACGGGTCGTCGCCGCTCGGGGGCAGCCAGTCGATGGACACGTTCTGCACGACGCTCGGCTCCACGCAGTCCACGTGCGCGTCGATCGTGGTGCCGCCGATCGCCTGGTTCGTGAACAGGTTCCACAGCGTGAGCGGCACGTGGGCGGACTGACCGCTCGTCGTGTTGTCCGCCCACAGCGTCACGTAGATCGAGTCGCGCTCGACCCGGGAGAGAGTGAACGGTCCCGTGCCGGGGTCGATCGCGAGGTTCCAGCCCGGGGGCAGCACCGCATCATTGAAGTTCGGCGGCGAACCGACACGCACCTCGGCCTGGATGGAAGCACCGTTCGGGTTGAAGCCGTCGTAGAGCTGGATCCAGGTGTCGAAGAACACGGAGCCGCAACCGTCGCCGCGGCCGGCCTCCTCCTGTGCTCCGAGCGAGCCACGCTCCATCAGGATCGAGTGGTTCACCTGGGCGATGTTGTTGGAGAGGTTCGCCGGCAAATTGGTGGTGGGGTCGTACGTCTGCTGCACCACGGCGCCGATGCAGTAGTGGCCGCCCCCCTCCGGGAACTCCGGGTACTCGAAATCCAGGTAAGCTTCCTGGAAGTCGCCGGGCCCCACGACGGGGTATCCCGTCACGCCCACGAACTGCTCGGCGTCGTCGGGCCACTCGAGCCCCATCGCACCCTGGGCGAGGTAGATCTGCACCGTGGTGCCCACCGCGGCTTCCACGCCCGTGTTGCGGAGTCGGGTCCAGACGCGGTTGCGCACGCCCGGGGTCGGATAGTCGTCGTCGCCGTCTCCGTCGTGGTCGAGCCAGATGTCCGGGCTTCCCCACCACTCCCCGCACAGCGCGATGTTGTTGCAGAAGTCGCCGGGGCAGTCGTTCAGGCAGACGTCCACCGGCTGCGGCACGCCCACTTCGTAGGACGCGCAGACGTAGTTCGGCTCGCCATTGCCCGCACCCGCGCAGGGTCCCACGCTGCGGACCGCGACGCCCGTGACGTCGCCGGAGTAGGAGCGCGAGTCCGGGATCGAGTTCGCGTCGAACACGGTTCCGCCGCCGGTGAGGCAGAACACGTCTCCCGAGTCGCCGCGGTTCATGTCGCCCTTGATGTCCAGGTCATCGGCGTCGACGACGTGGCCCGCGGAGATCGCGTCGGCGCACTCGACGTCGAGGCCCTTCCGCGTCTCGTCCGCGTTGACACGGTTGATGTCGCGTCCCGCGACGTAGAAGTCCTCGTTCACGTGGTAGATCACGAGGCCCGGACTCCAGAGCGAGAGATCCATCCCGAGTCGCTGCCGGTTCTCCACGAGGAAGTACTCGGCGGAAGGCGCGCCGTGCGGCCAGAGGCGGAGCGCGTAGGGATTGAACTCGATCGGAGGCAGACACAGCAGCGGGTCGTCGGCCGTGAGGTTGATCAGGTCCATCCAGCCGAGCCGGTACTTCGTGAACGCGGTCGGATGCGCCGGGCGGGCCGTCGAGTTCCACCCGCCGCTCCCCATCAGCCCCCAGTCGCCGATTCCGTCCGAATCGCCGGTGATGTTCGGGCCCGTGTCGTAGAGGTCCTTGATCCCCATCGCGTGCACGAGCTCGTGACAGAACACCCCGATGTCGACCATGCCGCCCGTGCACTGCTGGCCGGGGATGATGAGATAGCGGTCGGCCCGGATGTGCGACCCGTTCGCGCCGAGGTCGTTCGTGACGTACGGCCCGTCCTCCGAGTGGTTCGAGTACCAGAAGTGATGCGACCAGATGTCGGTCGTGTCGCCCATGCATTCGCCGCCGATCTCGGGATGAACGAGTACGACGACGTCCACGTACCCGTCGTCGTCGCCCGAGTTCGGGATGTTATCGGGCCCGTCGTTGTCGTACTGCGAGAAGTCCACGAAGTCGTCGTTGAGAAGCAGCGCGGCGAGGAAGAGGTCCCCGATTCGCCCCGGGATGCCCTGGTTGCTCCCCTCGAAGTAGGTGTCCGGCAGCCCCGTCTGCTGCCAGTCCCACACGTCGCCGGTGACGTTGAGCTGACCGTACGAGACCTCGTCGAAGTACTGCTGCGCGGTCGCCGTGGTATCGAACAGGAACAGCCGCGCCTCGAAAGAAACGGGGTTCCAGGGCGGCGTGGCCCGATTGCTGAAGAGCATGGGCAGCACCGGCAGGATGAAGTCGCCGATCGCCACGCTGCGGGGATCCGGATTGGCGAGCGGGTTCTCGTCGATGAGCCCGTTCCGGTAGTCGGCCTGCTGTCGGGCCAGGCGTTCGGTGCGCGCCGTCCAGCCACCCGGATGCTCGGGCTGGAACGCCATCATGCGCTCGCGGCCCTCCCGCACGTGGCTCGGGAACACGCCGTCTGGGGGAGGCATCACGCAGGCGGTGCCGTCCGCGTGTGCGGGAGCCGCCGCCAGCAGCAGGAGGAGCAGGAGAGGCGCGAGGGAGCAGAACGGTCGTCGCGACCGCGAATTCGAGTGAAGCAAGGGGGACCTCCGGGTTCGAGACACTCGAACCAACGCATTCGCCGGGCCGCGCCGGACACGCCGTGGGCACGACGGACGCGTGCGAATCGGGGGCCCGCCGACGTTTCGTGAAGGGGAGATCCCGGAGGCGGCGAGGAGAAAGTCCGCCCGCGCGCCCGGATTCCGTTTCTCTCGGCGGAGTGCCGCGAAGCCGAGCAGGGACAGGAAAATGACCGCACACGGCCGCCGCCGCGGCGAATCAGATCTCGCGCAGTCGCTCGTGCAGGAACGAGCGGGCCTTGCGCCAGTCCCGGCGCACGGTGCGCTCGTTGACGCCGAGCACCTCGGCCGTCTCCTCCACGGAGAGGTCGCCGAAGAACCGGAGCTCCACGACCTTCGCGAGCCGCTCGCTCAGCGTCGCGAGCTGCGTGAGCGCCTCGTCGAGGCCGAGAATCTCCTCCACGTCCGGCGCCTCGGCCGCGTGGTGATCCTGGAGCTCCACGGCGCTCGCGCCGCCGCCGCGACGGAGCGCGAGCTTGCGCCGCGCGTTGTCCACGAGGATCTGTCGCATCGCGCGCGACGCCACGGCGAGAAAGTGCGCCCGATCCTGCCACGGGCCCGCGTTCGGGCCCGCCAAGCGCAGGTAGGCCTCGTTCACCACGGCGGTCGTCCCGAGCGTGCCCGTCTGCCGACCCCGGAGGTGGGCACGGGCGATTCGCCGCAGGTCGGCGTACACGATCTCGAACAGGCTCTCCCAGTCGTCCCGATTGCCGGCGCGCACGCCCGCGAGCAGCGACTGGACCCGGGTCGTCTGATCCATGTCCCGAGGGTACCAGCTCGGTCCCCCGGCCGCGAAGGTGTTACGCTCGTTGCCGGCTCGCAGGTCGCCCGTCGGGCGGCCCCCCGGGAGTAGCCATGGATCGCGAACGCTGGGAAAAGATCGAACAACTGCTGGATGAGGTGCTCGATCTCGACACGGAGGCGCGCGCCGAGCGGCTCGCCCGGGAAACCGGGGAGGACGCCGATCTCCGCCGCGAGGTGGAACGTCTGCTCGCCGCGGACTCGGACGACGGAGGCGGGATCCTCGATCGCGGCCTCGCGCCGTTCGCGGATCGACTGCTGGACGAGGACTCCGAGGCGGTCGGTGCCCGCGTGGGGCCGTACCGTCTGGCGCGTCGCATCGGACGCGGCGGCATGGGCTCCGTGTTCCTGGCGGAACGCGTGGAGGGCGACTTCGAGCAACGGGTCGCGCTCAAGATCGTGCGTGCCTCCCGCGATCGTCACGATCTCGTCGCCCGGTTCCGGCACGAGCGGAACATCCTCGCACGACTCCGTCACCCGAACATCGCCACGCTCTACGACGGCGGCCTCACGGACGACGGGATCCCGTACTTCGCAATGGAGTACGTCGAAGGCGCGCGGATCACGGACTGGTGCGATGAACGTCGCCTGGACGTCGATGCGCGCGTCACGCTGTTCGACGCCGTCTGCCGCGCCGTCTCGCACGCGCATCGCAACCTCGTGATCCATCGCGATCTCAAGCCGAGCAACGTGCTCGTCACCGGCGACGCCACGGTGAAGCTGCTCGACTTCGGGATCGCGAAGGTCTTCGATCCGGAGGAGGCGGGCGTCGGAGACTCCGGGCCCGCCGGCCCCGAGGTCACGGTGACGGCGGAGCGATACTTCACGCCGGCCTACGCCGCGCCCGAGCAGGTCCTCGGCGAACCGACGTCCACCGCGACCGACGTGTTCGCGCTCGGCGTGCTCCTGTACGAGATCCTGACCGGTCGCAACCCGCACGGCGACACGACGCGCAACGGGGAACTGGCGCGCGCCGTCGTGGAGACGGACCCGCCTTCCCCGAGCACGGTGGTCGGCGACGCCGCCGCCGCGGCCCGCGCGACCACGATCTCCGATCTGCGGCAGAAGCTGCGCGGCGATCTCGACAACATTCTCCAGAAAGCGCTCCGGAAAGCGCCGGAAGAGCGCTACTCCTCCGTAGAGGATCTGCGCCTGGACCTGGAGCGGTTCCGCCGGCAGCTCCCCGTCTCCGTGCGCCGGGCGACGCTTCCGTACCGCTTCGCGAAGTACGCGAGACGTCATCGCGTGGCGGCGACGGCCGTGGTCGCGCTCGCGCTGGCGGTCGTGGCCGGCATGGTCGGCGTGGCCTGGCAGGCGAACGTGGCGGCGCGGGAGCGGGATCGCGCGCGGGCGGAGGCGGGTCGCGCGGAGGCCGTGAAGGACTTCCTGCTCGAGGTGTTCACGGCGGCCGATCCCACGCAGGAGCCCGGCGGTGCCGACGTCACCGCGCGCGAGCTCGCGGAGCGGGGCGCGAGTCGTCTCGACGAGCGTCTGGCCGAAGCGCCGGAGCTGCGGGCGGACCTGGAGGGGCTGCTCGGTCAGGTGTTCCTGCGCGTCGCCGAGTACGAGCGGGCGGACTCGCTGCTCGCTTCCGCGGGCGCGCAGTTCCGGCGATCGGGTCGTTCGCGCGACGCCGTGCAATCGCTGCTGAACCGCGCCGACGTCGCGCACTGGCAGGCCCGCGCGGCGGACGCCGAGGCGCTCTGCCGGGAGTCGCTCGCGCTCGCCGAGGCGGAACTCCCGGCCGACGACGTCCTGCACCGCACCGCGAGATCGTCTCTCGCGACCGCCTTGATCGATCAGGGTCACTACGAGGATGCGGCGCGCGAGTACGACGTCGCGTTGCGCGCGGCACAGGCCGCGCACGACGAACCCGACGCCGAGGTGGCGCAGCTGTGGATGCAGGTCGGCGTGGTGCGGCGCGCGCTCGGCGACTATCCCGGATCGGCGGAAGCGGCGGAGGAGGCATTGCGGATCGCCCGGCTGGCGGAGCCGGACGGCGGTCTCGAGACCGCGCGAATCCTCGGCAGTCTCGCCGACATCCTCGACGAGGTCGACCGCCCGGACGAAGCGGTGCAGGCCGGTCGCGAGGCGGTCGAGATGTATCGCCGGATGTTCGGGGACCGCGGCCACCCCGAGCTCGCGATGACGCTCGTGAACCTCGCCGGCGCGGTCCGCGCTCAGGGAGATCTGGAGGAAGCGATCGCGCTCGGGCGCGAGGGCGTCGACGAGTTCACGAAGGCCCTCGGGGCGGAGCACCCGCACGTCGCTCAGGCCTGGAACAACCTGGCGGTCACGCTCAATCGTGCCGGCCACAAGGACGAGGCGCTGGAGGCGTACTCCTCGGCCGTCCGCCTCGGTCGCGCCGCACTCGGCCGCGGCCATCCCCGTCTCGCGCCGTGGCTCGCGAACTACGCGAACGCCCTCGTGGCGCGCGGCGACTACGCGACAGCGGAACAGATCTACGACGAGGGGATGGAGATCGTCCGCGGACCGGAGTCGGAGCCCGTTGCGAACACCTACGTGATGCTCGGGCTCGCGAACGTCTACCGGAAGACGAACCGTCCCGAGGCGAGCGAACGTCTCACGCGCGAAGCGTGGCAGATCCGGAAGGACACCGTGGGGAGCGGCCACTCGGCGGAGCTGATCGCCCGCATCACGCTGGCCTCGTTGCTCTCCGAGTCCGGGAAGTTCGAGGAGGCGCGGGACCTGCTGGACTCGAGCATCGTCGACGCGCGGGCCGGCGGTCCGTCGACCCAGGGACGTCTCGTGCAGGCACTGGACGAGCGAGCTATCCTCGCCCGCGAGGCCGGAGAGTCGATGGACACCCTGGCGGGATTCCTGCGGGAACTGCTCGCGGTGCGTCGGGAAGCGAATCCCGACGATCCACGCGTCGCGAAGCTCGAGGAGGAGATCGCGCGTCTCGGAAGCTAGCGGCCGGGCGACGGGTTCGGCGCGACGGGCTGTTCCACGCATTCCAGAGGGAGCAGGATCGTGAACGTCGTGCCGTGACCCACGGTGCTGTCTACCCGAAGATCTCCGCGGGCTCTCCGCACGATGCCGAGCGCCGACGCGAGCCCGAGCCCCGTCCCACGATCCTCAGGCTTGGTCGTGAAAAACGGCTCGAAGATCCGCTGCAGGTGCTCCGGCGCGATGCCGTGACCGTCGTCCTCCACGCGAATGTGCACGTGGGGTCCGGGCTGCAGCGTCGAAGCCGGTGGGAGGGAGCGACGGGATACGTCCCGCACTTCCGCCGTGAGACGGATCGTTCCCTCGGCATCGATCGCGTCGCGGGCGTTGATCACGAGGTTGAGCAACGCCTGCTCGAGCTGCCCGCGATCGACGCGCACGTGGGCGACCGGGTCGGCGGCACACTCGAGCCGCACACCGCCTCGCAGGAGTGAACGCGCGGCCCGCTCCACGTTCTCGAGCAACGTCGCCACCGGAACCGAGGACTCGTCGACGCTCTGACGTCGCCCGACCGTGAGGAGCTCGCGCGTTCGGTTCGTGGATCGCTCCACCGCGGACCGGATCGTGTTCAGGATGTCGGCGTCGGCTACGGTTCGGGGATCCCGCGTCAGCTGCTCGAGGTAGCCGGAGATCACGAACAGGTCGTTGTTGAAGTCGTGGGCGACGCCGCCGGCGAGTCGCGCGACGAGCTCCATGCGGCCGAGTGCCGCCACCTGTTCCTGGAGCTCGAGTCGCTCCCGCTCGGCCCGTCGACGATCGGAGACCAGCGCGTACAGAAGGACGCAGGACAATGTGACCACCAGCAGGAAAGACTGGATCGCGATCACGTCGGCCTGGGTGGTCGCGCCTTGCGAGAGAACGAACGGACCTCGCCCCTGAACCGTGAACCAGACCGCCTGGACCGCCACGAGCACGGCGGCGAGCGAGCCGAGGCGCGGTCCGGATCGCAGCGAGATCCAGAGAAGGATCGGATACACGAGATAGGGAAAGTCGAGAATCGAGCGGGCCGGCACAGGCGCCCCGCCGAACACGCGCATCCCGAGAAGAACCAGCAAGAGGGTCGCGATCAGGCTCTCGGTCGTGCGTGATGAACGCGGCGCCGACCCCGGATCGGGTCGCCCGAACCACGCGAGTACGAGTGGCGTGAGAAGGAGGACGCCGAGCGCGTCGGCGAAGTACCAGACTTGCCACGCGGAGATGAACGCGACGTCGGCCTGAACGCGGACGAACGACGACGTCCCGAGGAACGCCGCCAGGGCGGGCGCCACGACCACGCCGCCGGCGAGCCACGCGAGCTGCCCCCGGAACTGCGAGAGATCGATGCGCGGCCCCGCGAGTCGACGGATGATCGTCGCCCCGAGCAGGGCCTCGAGCTGGACCGAGAAGTCCGTGAAAGTGATCGGCCCCGCGTGGCGCATCAGCAGCTCGGCCACCGTGTCGAGGCCGGCGGAGACCACGACGATCGGGATCCACCAGCGTGCTCGCGTGAGAAGCAGTGCGGCCAGCAGGATGCCGCTCGCCGGCCAGAACGCCGCCACGCTGTCGGGCGTGAGGTAGAAGCGATACCCGAGAATGGCCCCGGCCAGATATAGCGGAGCAATCCACGCGAGATAGCTCCGCGCGAACGGGCGCACTCGATCAGGGGATTCCCTGCGGTTCACGACACCCTCCGGATCGCGCAACCGAGCCAGTCCGTGGACTCTAGACCGTCGCCGGGCCCCGGGCCAACCCCCGTCCGCGGGTTCCGCCTGCCGGCTGCGTCCGGGTCTCGAACTGGGTCACCGGCCCGCCTGCCCGGCCCCCTCGTCGAGCGCATCGTCGATCTGGTAACCTTGCGGTTTGTCGCCCCCGCCCGACGATTCCGGAATCGGGCGCCCGGCCGGGTCGCCGGCGTCGCCGCCCGACGGTCGTGGGTGAACCCGTCCTCGATTCTTTGGAGTTCGCATGTTCCGCCGTCCGCCATCCCGCGCGACCGGTCCACTCGCGGCCGCCGCCCTGCTCGCGTTCCTGCTGCCCCTCGGGTGCGGCAAGGACAGCACCACGAACCCGGATCCCGCGAATCCCATGCCGGACTTCTCGATCGCGGACGTGAATCCGAACTCGGCCACGAACGGCGAGATGGTGTCCCCGCGCGACCACCTCGGCGACGTGTCCGCCTGGTACTTCGGACACGCCACCTGAGGCTACTGCAGTAGCCAGTTTGGCTACCTGGATGAGATTCAGGACGAGCTCGAGGCCGAGGGCCTCCCCGTCACGCTGCAGATCGCCGGCATCAACCCCGCCGGCCTCGAGTCCGGCAACTCCTCAATCACGGCGGGCCGCGACCTGCCGTGGCTGCAGGAAACCGCGACCGACGACGTCTGGGGCGACTGGGCCGTGACCTACCGCGACGTCGTGATCCTGAACGAGGCGAACGAGAAGATCGAGGCGTACAACCTCACCGTTCACGATCTCGCGATTCCGACGAACAAGGAAACCCTGAAGGCGAAGCTGCGCGAGGCCGCCGGCGGATCGCTCACCGCCCGGTAGATTCGAGCCGGAGCGCGAGATAGAGCTCGTCGTACCGGACGCCATCGATCTCGGTGGCGTCCGGCTCTCGTCCCCACACCACGAAGCCGAGGCTCTCGTACAGCGCGCGCGCGACCGGCGCGTTCGCACTCACGCCGAGGTCCACCCAGTCGACGCCGGGCCACGTGCGCGCGTGCGCGACGGCGGCCGCAACCACGGCGCGACCGTAACCGCGTCCACGGTACGCCGGATCGGCGAACACGCCCCAGATCTCGGCGCGGTGGGCGAACTTCGGCGACGTTTCCCGGCGGATCGACGTGACGGCCGCGAGCTCGCGGGCCCCGCATCGAGGGCCGGCGTCTGCCTCCACGGCGAAGATCGCGTGGGCGGGTGACGTCAGCACTTCCGCGAGCTGCGCCGGGTCGAGCGCGCGATCGTCCTCCGGCGACGCCGCGAAAGCCCACGGTGCGTCGGCGAGCATACGTCGGCGGATCCGCGTGTAACGGTCGGCGTCGGCGGGCTGGAGGCGGATCACGGAGATCGTCACGGGAAGTTCCACTACCGCCCGGCGGACCGGACGTTCCGATGACTCACCTCGCGACCTCCGGCCTCGCCGCTCGATACCATCCCTTGAGATCGGAGAAGGAGATCGACTCCACCGAGACGGTGCTTCCGAACGAGGTCAGGTCGACGTAGCCGGTCGCCCCGAGATTGTCACGCACCACCCCGACACCGGCGGCCTCCCAGCGATACGGGTAGAAGGTCCCGCGCCCCGGGGCGACTTGCTCTCCCGTGAGTGTCGTCGGTCGCGGAGATGCGAGGACCTCGTACTCGATCCGATGCGCCGGGAACTTGCCGGCCGGGACCTCGAGAAGATCCGCCTCCGTGACCCGAAACTCGATCAAGAAAGAAAAGCCGGCCGGGATCTTGCCCGCGAGGTCTTCGTAGACGTCCGTGGAAGCGGTCCATGTCTTCCCCGCGAACAGCGGTGGATCGACCCACAGGATCGGCGGGTCGTACGTCAGTGTGAGCGGCACCCCGGACCAGTTCGTGAAGCCGTGCAGGTACACGCGCGAGCCATCGTCCGACCAGTAGTTCTCCCAGGCATCCGGGTCGGCGCCCGTCTGGACGTGATCGAGGCGAACGACCTCCTCGCCGTGCACGAGGATCGGTGTCAGGACCGTGACGGACCGCTGCGTGCCGAGTCCCTCATAGTGCCAGAACCAGCTCTCATCTCCGGGGAGATAGGGCGACACAGCCCTCGAGGCGGAAACGAGCGACAGGGCGATCACCGCTGCGGTCATCGATGTGAGTGGCATCCGGAGCATCTCGAACCTCCTCCGTGAATCGCGACGCAGGCGGATCGTCTCACATCGAAAGGGCACAACTCCAGAAGGGATCATCCACTTCCGCGTGCGGCGCCCGCGAGCGAAGCTCCCCCCAGCGCCGGCTCACTGCTCATCAGCGCCTCCAGCTCCCGCGGCGACGTCGCGGTGAGCACCCGCACGGACGGCGGCGCCTCGCGAAGGATCGCCTTCACTTCCGGGAGCACGTCACGGTGGAAGTTCCAGACCCAGCGCAGGAACTCCCCGTCGATCTGCTCGCGGCATCCCGGAGCGAGGTCCGGCCGCGCGCGCCCGAACCAGCGGACCGTGCGTCGGATCACGCGCGTCCGACACACCCACGGGGAGAAGTCCAGGAAGACGGCGAGGTCCGCCACCCGCAGTCGATGGGCGAGCGTACGCACGTAGTTGCCGTCCATCACCCACGCGGGCTCGGCGAGCAAGGTCTCGAGATGAACGTCGAACTCCGTGTCCGGCGTGGGGCGCCAGCCGGCGTTCCAGTAGTGGCGATCGAGATGGACGACGGGAAGATCGAGACGGGCGCCGAGCTGCCGCGCGAGCGTGGACTTGCCGGCCCCGGAACAGCCGACCACGAGGATGCGACTCACCCTCGCACCGATTGCAGCTCCACGAGATTCCCCTCGGGATCACGCACGTGGCACCCGCGGATCTCGGTGCCGGTCGCGGTGCGGATGCCGCGGATCGTCACGCGCCCTGCACCAGGATCATGCTGCCTTCCGAGGCGGCGAGGCGGATCGCCTTCGCGGGCCGGTACTGCTCGGAGTCGTACCAGCGCTTCGCCTGCTCGACGCTGTCGAACTCCAGCACCACGACGCGATTCGGCCTCCAGTCGCCTTCCAGCACCTCGTGCGCGCCGCCGCGCACGAGGAATCGGCCGCCGAACGGCTCGAGCGCCGGGCCCGACAGCTTCTTGTACTCCTCGTAGCGCGCGGGATCGGTGACGTTCACATCCAGGATGACGTAGGCGGACACGTTCTCCTCCGGCCGGTTCTCGCTTGTCCCTACTTCAGTGTCTTCGGTGCCTTCGCGGCGAAGACCGCCGCGATCGTCGGGGCCTTCGGGTCGTTCCCCGGGGAATGCTCCACCAAGTCACCCGCCCCGATCTCGCCTTCGCTTGCGACCGAGAGATAGAACCCGCACCGCCCGGTCTCCCACATGCGCCGCACCGCCTCGGGGCCGCCCATCTTCATCGCGAATTTCGCGCATGGCTGGCGCGGCGTGGTCACCACGAACTCGGCCGTGCCGATGCGCAGGCGATCGCCGGCACGGACCTCGTGCTCCGACAGCCCCTCCAGCGTCAGGTTCTCGCCGAAGTGCCCGGGGGGGAACGATTGCCCGTCGTAGTCGTTCGACCAGTCCGCGTAGTGTTCGAACGGGTACGCGTACACGGCCTTCTCGGGACCGCCGTGTACCTGCAGGTTCGCCTGCTCGTCGCCGTCCACGGACAGGCGGCCGACGTGACGGCGCCCCTCGACCGGCTCCTTGTAGATCGCGGTGCGCCAGACCTTGCCGTCCTTTTCGAACTCCCTCACCGGGGAGACGTTCACCGATCGCAGTCGCATGGTACCTCCGGGCGGATGGCGAGCCGGGATTCTACGCCGGTCCGACGCCCTACGGGGCCCGTCCTCGCGGCCAGGCCGTCCGCCCGCCGCCGGGATGGCCCGGAAACGGCTGCGATTGCCGGAGCCGTCACGACCCGCTAGATTGCACGGAAATGCGCCGATAGAAGGGGCAGAGGCCGCCTGCGCGGCCACCGCCCGAACGCCGACGAAAGGACCGAAGATGTCTGAGGTCGTCTCCCTCGCGAAACAAGTCTACGACGCGCTGCCGTCGCGCCTCGCCGCGATGCGCAAGCGCCTCGGCCGTCCGCTGACGTACGCCGAGAAGGTCGTGTTCTCCCACCTGCACGACCCGCAGGGTCAGCAGTTCGAGCGCGGCACCGCGTTCCTGCTCCTGTCGCCGGATCGCGTCGCGATGCAGGACGCCACGGCGCAGATGGCGCTGCTGCAGTTCATGATGGCCGGCCGCCCGACGACGGCGGTTCCGACCACCGTGCACTGTGATCACCTGATCATGGCGCAGGCGGGAGCGCGCGAGGACACCGCGCACGCGATGGACACGAACTCCGAGGTCTACAAGTTCCTCGAGGACGTTTCGAAGAAGTACAAGATCGGCTTCTGGCGCCCGGGCGCCGGCATCATTCACCAGGTCGTGCTCGAGAACTACGCGTTCCCGGGCGGCATGATGATCGGCACGGACTCGCACACGCCGAACGCGGGCGGCCTCGGCATGATCGCGGTCGGCGTCGGCGGCGCGGACGCGGTGGACGTGATGGCCGGGATGCCGTGGGAGGTGCTGCAGCCGAAGCTCGTGGGCGTGAAGCTCACCGGCAAGCTCTCGGGCTGGACGGCGCCGAAGGACGTGATCCTGAAGCTCGCCGGCATCCTCACGGTGAAGGGCGGCACGAACCGAATCATCGAGTACTTCGGTCCCGGCACGCGCTCGATCAGCGCCACCGGCAAGGGCACGATCACGAACATGGGGGCGGAGCTCGGCGCGACCACGTCGATCTTCCCGTACGACGATCGCGCCGCGACGTACCTGAAGGCCACGCGCCGCGCCGACGTGGCGGCGGCCGCCGATGCCGTGGCCGAGCACCTGCGCGCGGATCCCGAAGTCGAGCAGAATCCCGAGAAGTTCTTCGACGAGGTCGTGGAGATCGACCTGAGCGCACTCGAGCCGCACATCGTGGGTCCGCACACGCCGGACCTCGCGCGGCCGGTGTCGCGGATGGAGAGCGACGTCCAGAAGGAGAACTACCCGGCCGAGATCACCGCGGCCCTGATCGGCAGCTGCACGAACTCCTCGTACGAGGACATCTCGCGCTCCGCGCACATCGCGCGGCAGGCGGCGGCGCACGGGCTCAAGGCGAAGAGCAGCTTCATGGTCACGCCGGGCTCGGACCAGATCTACGCCACGATCCAGCGCGACGGGCAGCTCCAGGACCTGGAGGCCATGGGCGGGGTCGTGCTCGCGAACGCGTGCGGGCCGTGCATCGGCCAGTGGAATCGCCAGGACATCCAGAAGGGCACGCGGAACTCGATCCTCACGTCCTACAACCGGAACTTCCCGCGTCGGAACGACGGCAGTCCCGAGACCCTCGCGTTCATCGGCAGTCCGGAGATCGTGACCGCGATGGCGCTCGCGGGTTCGCTGAACTTCAACCCGATGACGGACACGCTGAAGGGTGCGGACGGCAAGGAGTTCAAGCTCGAGCCGCCGACCGGCGACGAGCTGCCGGCGAAGGGATTCGTGCCGGACGAGAAGGGCTTCCTGCCGCCGTCGGGCAACGGCGGCGACGTCAAGGTGAACGTCGCGCCGGACTCGGAGCGTCTGCAGCTGCTCACGCCGTTCGCGAAGTGGGACGGCAAGGACTTCGAGAAGCTGCCGCTCCTCCTCAAGGCGAAGGGCAAGTGCACCACGGATCACATCTCGCCGGCCGGCCCGTGGCTCCGCTACCGCGGCCATCTCGATCGCATCTCGGACAACATGTTCCTGGGCGCGAACGGCGCGTTCGGCGGCGAGGCCGGCACCACGAAGAACCTGTTCACGGGCGAGGAAGGCGTGAACGTGGCGAAGGTCGCGCGCGACTACAAGAAGCGCGGCACTCGCTGGATCGTGGTGGGCGACGAGAACTACGGTGAGGGCTCGAGCCGCGAGCACGCGGCCATGTGCCCGCGTCATCTCGGCGCCGCGGCCGTGATCGTGCGGAGCTTCGCCCGCATCCACGAGACGAACCTCAAGAAGCAGGGCGTGCTGCCGCTCACGTTCGCGGACCCGAAAGACTACGAGAAGGTCCGGCAGGACGACCGCATCTCGGTGACGGGCCTCTCCGGCCTGAAGCCGGGCAGCACCCACACCGTGATCCTGACCCACGCGGACGGCAGCGAGGATCGCATCACCGTGAAGCACTCGCTGAACGCGGAGCAGATCGAGTGGTTCGAGGCCGGCTCGGCCCTGAACCTGCTGCGCGCGAGCGGCGGGCAGGCGGTGGGCGCAGGCGCGTAGCGTTCGTTCCGAAGCGGTGCGGGCAAGCGAAAGGGCCGGGGGACTTCGTCTCCCGGCCCCTTTTCGTTTCGCGGATCTCGGCCGTTTCCGCCTAGGGCGCGAACATCTCGCCCAGAACCGACAGGGTCTTGTCCATCGCCTGAGGAGAAAGGCGCCCGAGTCGCTTGATCAGACGCTGCCGGTCCACCGTGCGGATCTGGTCCGGAACCACGTGTCCGGACTTGCCCTGGAAGCGACACGCAACCCGGAAAGGGTAATCGTGCCCCCCGGTCGTCAGGGGGGCGACGATGAAGGTCTGAAGATGCGCATTCAGGTCGTCCGGGGACACGACGACGCAAGGGCGAGTCTTCTTGATCTCGCCTCCCCGCGCTGGATCGAGTGAGATCAGGAAGACCTGGCCTCGGCGCACGTCGCTGAGCGTCACCACTCCCACTCCTTTTCATCGAAAGTCGTGGGGATGGGTTCATCCAGCAATCGCTCTTCGTCGTCGCCTCGAAGGGTCTGCGCCGCCTCGGCCCAACCTCGCCGGGGTCGTTCCGCCGGCGAGATGACGATCTCCCCGCCCCGGACCTCGAGATCCACCTCCTCCGACAGCCCCACCTGATCGATCACGGGCTTCGGAAGCCGGATCCCCCTGGAGTTCCCGATTCGAATGATCTTGGCCTTCACCTGCGTTCCTCCGAGTGATTACATCGTAATCACCGTCAGCGGACGCGTCAAGTCCCGACTCCGATCGGCCTCTCCGGGCTCCGAGAGGATCTTTCGATGCCTACGTTCAGTTCACCCGCAGCACCTTCTCGGTCGCCGACACGCCGCCCGCGCTCAGGTGCGTGAAGTACATGCCGCTCGCGAGGTTCTCGCCGTCGAAGCGCGCGGAGTACGTGCCCGCCGCCCGGTCCGCGTCCACGAGCGTGGTCACCCAGCGCCCGAGCGCGTCGTAGACCTTGAGGGTCACGTGCGAGTCGCGGGGGACCTCGTAGCGGATCGTGGTGCCGGAGTCGAACGGGTTCGGGTCGCACGCGAGGAGCACCCCGGGACGCGGGCCCAGGTTCTCGTCCACGGCGACGGCCGGCACGAGCTTGCGGCCGAAGTAGACGTCCTGTTCGCCGTTGAACGTCGCGGCCCAGGCGAGGCGGAAGCCGAGGTCGTCCGACACCATGTGGAAGTAGTCACCCATCTTGTTCTGCTGCGGCCACCCGATCAGCGGGTTGAACGCATCCGACAGGCGCTCGTTCGCGGCCCACGTCAGGCCGCCGTCCACCGAATACGAGTAGTACAGCGACGAGTTCACGCTGCCGGGGTTGTCGCGCGTGTCGAGCCACACCACGTCGAGTCGTCCGGACGGCGCCACCGACATCGTACCGAACCACTGGTAGGCGGATGTGCTCGCGTCGTCGTTGACGCGGACCGGCGTGCTCCAGGTGACACCGGAGTCCGTGCTGCGCACGAAGTGAACGTCGAGCGGGTCGGCGCCCGGCGGGTTCACGGAGCACAGCGCGTACAGAGTCGGGCCCTGGGGGCCCACCGGCCCCGGATCGGCCACGATCCAGGCCTGACCGAGCAGACCGCCGGGATTCGGTCCGACGCGATCGTCGATCGTGCCGCCGAGCGACACCGTGGTGGAGAGATCCCACGCGATCGCCGGACCGAGACTGAACCGCGCGTTCGACGAGCGTGCCATCGTGAACGTGAGACCGGTGGCGCCGAACACGTACAGGACGCCGTTCGGCGCGACGGTGAGCGAGCCCCACTGCGGGCTGCCGGGCACGGAGATGCACGGCTCGTAGGAGTCGCCGTAGTTCGGCGAGCGCGTGAAGAATCCGGGCGGGCAGCTGCTGAAGAACGCGGTCCAGTACGCGTAGATGTGACCGTCGCCCACGCTACCCGTGGCGTCCACCACCATCCACTGCTTGTCGCCGCCCTGCGCCCGGACGCCGCCGTCCCAGGCGAAGCCGCCGGTGGGCGCGCGGAAGACGTCGCACACGTAGTCGGACACGTTCTCGATGGTGAGGCTGTTGTAGTGGATCGTGCCTTCGGAATCGGCGCCGAGCACCGGATCGGATCGGAAGATGCCGGGCTCGATCACGCCGGGGAACGTCCAGGTGGCACCGCCGTCCGTCGTGTAGCCGTAGCCGGCCTGGCGGAAGTCGCTCGCGATCGTGTCGAACTGCCGCCACCCGATGACCATGCGATCCGGGTTCGTGGGATCCACGCCGATGGACGGCTCGTTCGCCGCGTCGCCGACGATGTTCTGGCCGAGCGCGTCCACGTTGACCTGCACGGCCGTGAACGTGCCGCGCGTGAAGTTCGTGGCGCGTGACCTGGCTTGTTGCTCGCGCGAGACGGGGATGTAGGGATGCTTCGGTGCTTCCTCGTGCGGCAGGTCGAGCGAGGGAGCGGCCTCCGCTTCCTCGGCCCCGGCCGGCGACGACGTGATCGAGAGCAGTGCGAAGAGGCAGGCGGCGCTGAGCGGCCGTGGCTTTCGGAGAGTTCGCATGACACCAGAAAACCAGAATCGGCGGTCCGGAGTCAAATCCGGGATCCCCTCGACGCCTCGCGCCGGCCTCCCCTCCCGGGCTGACGCCGATCGTGTCGGCGCATGACGGATGCCATGGCCGACCCGTCCCCGGCGGCGATCTATTGGCGTCCCGGTCGCCCGCCTCCGTGCGACGACCGGGGCCGACGCGTCACGGCGCTCCCCGGGCACTTCCCGGAGGTGGGTCATGAATTCGCATCCCTCCCTCATCCCCTTCTTCCTCACGGCGCTCCTGTCGATCGCTCCGAATCCCTCACGATCGGCTCCGACAACGCCGCCCGCCATCGACGTTCCAAAGTTCGTCCTTCCGTTGCTCCCGTCGCCCGAAGACGAGGTTTCTCTCGACACCGCTCGTCGGATCGCGGTGTTCGAAATCGAGTCGCGCTTCGGCAAGGCGGCATTCCGCGACGCGATCCTCGGATACGATCTCGGCGGTTCGATCCGCGCCTATCTGTTCGTGGCCCGGATCGGCGCCGACGTCTTCCCGGCCGACGACGCGATCCTCGAAGATCTCGGGGAGGCGCGCCGGGAGCTGGCCGCGATTCGCGCCGCGGCCGGCCCCCGGGACCGCCCGGATCGGCGAGACGCACCGGCCGCGGTCCGTCGCGTGGCGAGGCGTGTCTTCGGCACCGACGAGTACGCGACCGTCGTCGTATCGGCGCGTCGCGATCTCGCACCGGTGCAAACCCTCGGCAACGGCCTTCCGTACCTCTACACCTGGCGCGCACGCGCGGAGGAGATGGCCGCGCAGGAACTCGGCGAGCCGGCGCGATTGGCCCGCTTCTACTTCGGCGGTTCCCTCGACCAGATCCTGGAGTTCGAGTCGCCGTCCGGCGGCCGGGTGTGGGTGGTGCTGTTCCCGCCGCGCGTCGCGACGCCCGGTTCGATTCTCCCCCGTGCGATCGAGGTGACTGCCGACGAGCAGGTCTGGGTGCGTCAGGCCTGGGACGAAGAACTGGCCGCGGTGCAGGGACTACCGACCGATCTCCGGGCCGACTACTGGGTCGGAGGGCGTAGTGACGCGGTCCCGGCCTACCTGTGGAGCGCCGGTTGCTCGCCGACGTCCGCGACCATGGTCGTCTCCTACTACGACTGGGACAGTCCTGCCGGAAGGAAGAAGGGCTGGGGCAAGCTCGTGCCCTACTGCTTCGAACACCAGGAGATCAGCCAGTGGCCCGACCGTTCGGGGGATCTCTATCAATGGGACGCCCAACTGATGGATCCGGGAGGAACCATCGGCATTCCCGGCGTTCCGCTCGCCCGAATGGCGTACGGCATGAACACCGAAGCGACGACCGGTGGAACGCCCGTGGGCTCCGGGATGACGAACATCCGGGACGGAATACTGGCGTGGACCAACGGCTACTGCGGCTACGCCTTCACCGGCATCGAGTACTTCTCGAGCAGCGTGTTTCAACCTGTCTGGAACTACATCTCGAACGCGGTCGTGGACGACCATCCGAGTGTCTGGAGTCGGGATGGCGCCTGGGCTCCGCTCGGAGGCAATGTCGCCAACCACTCCGTGGCCACGATCGGCGTCTCCACGACGCAGCTGATCTACTACCACAGCACCTGGGACTGGAACTGGTGGGGAGATCCGTATCAGGGGAATGGACAGACCTGGGCGGATGTGGCCACCGCGACTCCTGGCGGCGGCGCCGCCGGGCAGGACTTCGAGCTCACCGCCCCGGACGGGAGCGAGAACTGGAACGCCGGATCGGTCCGCAACATCACCTGGTACCAGTGGGGAACGCAGATCACGCGCTACGAGATGTACTACTCCACGGATCGCGGCAGGACCTGGAACTACATCACGCAGGTCTCCGGCGGCGCGGGATCCCACTCGTACGCCTGGAACGTCCCGATCCTGTGCACCCTGAACGATCACTGCTTCGTCCGCCTCGACGGGTTCGCGGGCTTCACGTATCTCGCGGGGGAGGGGAGCGCGGAGCGCTTCACGATCCTCCCCCCGGTCAACCTGTCGCCGCCGACGCTGGTGTCGCCGCCGAACGGGGCCACGGACCAGCCTTCGGCGGTGATGCTGGATTGGGACAACGCCCCGAACACCCTGCAGTACCACGTCGTTCTCGGCACGGTGTGTGGCGCCGGGACTTCGCGTACCACGAACGTCTCGCAGGCGTGGTTCGAGGATCTGCTTCCGAACACGACGTACTACTGGCAGGTGCGGTCGATCAACGCGTGCGGGTCCCTGGGGCCCCCTTCCGCGTGCTTCCAGTTCACGACCGCGCCACCCGTGGGAGTGCAGGAGTCGACGCCGATCGAGGGACCGTTCCGGATCGTGAGCGTGAGCCCGCAACCGGCCCGGGGTCCGGTCGTCGTGCAGTACGTCCTGCCCGAACCGCGTCTGGTCGTCGCCGCGGTCTACGACGTGGCGGGTCGGCTCGTACGCGAACTCGATCAGGCGATGCAGGAATCGGGCACCCGAACGGTCGAGTGGGACGGCGCCGGCGAGGACGGACGAGTGCCGGGCAGCGGGATCTACTTCCTGCGCCTGCGTGCCGCGAACGAGGAGCGGAACGTGCGAATCGTCCTGGTGCGGTAGCGAAGGCGGAGTGTCGTCGCCGCGTCGAGCACGAAGGGCGGCCCCGGATGGGGCCGCCCGTCTCACCCTCATCGCTGTCGCGTTCCCCTACTTCTTCGGCGCCTCGCCGCTCTCCGGCACCTGGACGCCCATCTCCTGCAGGATCTTCTTCGTGAGGTCCCGATCCTCCGGGCCGTACAGCACGATCGACGTTCCCGCGCCGTCTACGCCGTTCACGACCACGGTGTAGCCCTCCGCCTTGGCCACGATCTCGATCGTCTTCTGGAGTTTCTCCACGATCGGCTCCATCAGCTCGTTGCGGCGCGTGAGCATCTTCTCGTCCGCGTTCTGCGCCGCCTGACGGATCTCGCGATCCAGGCGCTGCAGCTCCGTCTCCATCTCCGTGATCTTCGCCTCGGACGCCACGCCCGCGCTCTTCGCGTCCTGGTACTCCGCGAACTTCTGCTGCGCGTAGGACTGCTTCGTCTCGAGCTGCTTGCCGAGCTCCCGCTGGTAGCTGTCGAGCTGATCGTTGACCGTCTTCGCGTCCGGCATGTAGGCCAGGATGACTTCGAGGTTCGCGAAGCCGATCCGGTCCTGCGCGGTGGCCGGGCCGGCGAGCGAGGCCGCGAGCGTCAGGGCGGCGAGAACCGGGGTAAAACGCTTCATTCGAGTGTGCTCCCTCTCCGCGGGTTCTGGGCGTCGCGGCGCGATCCGGCGCGCGACGACGGGACACTGTACCGTGCCCCGGGCCGGACGTCTCGCCCCGGGGACCCCCGAGATCACCTCGAGGACCGGGAAGAAGCCGGACAGGGGAACGCTGGGAGGGGCGGGTTGTTTCCCCGGACCGCACCTGGGATATTGAATCCCACGGCCGGCCGGGAATTCGGGACCCGTGTCGCCGTCAACCCGGGAGAAATCACCATGTTCCGCTTGCTGACCCGCCGTCTCTTGCCCCTGAGCACCCTTTCGCTGTTCCTCGCCTCCTGTGGCGGGGATTCCGCCGGCCCGGCCGGCGCCCCCGGCGAGGGCGGGATGCTCCGGGGCGAGTTCGGCCCCGACGCCGCCTCGTTCGAGATCCGCACCGAGCTCGCCCCCGACGGCGGTGGCGCGTTCGTGCTCCACGGCACCGACGTCCGCTGGAGCGACGAGGACCAGGCGCTGCTCGTGGACTTCACCGTCCGCAACGACACCCAGACGACGTACCCCGAGCCGGTGGTGCTCACGTTCGTGCAGATCTCGCCCCCGGGCGCGACGCTGACGAACTCCGACAACGACCTCTCCGGCGCCGGCGCGCAGCTCGTGTTCGCGTTCGAGAACGACGACGCGCTGTGGAGTCCGGGCGAGGAGAGCTTCGTGCGCACCGCGATGTTCGACGTGGATGCAGGTCAAGGCGTGGGCTTCGTCGCGCGCATCGACGCCGGCCTCGAGCCCGGCAGCGGCACGATCGGCGGCTTCGTGTGGCACGATCTCAACGCGAACGGCGAGATCGACGACGACGAGCCGGGCCTCGGCGGCGCCGCGGTGGTCCTGTCGCAGGACGGCGAGACGCTGCACGACGCCACCACGAACGAGGACGGTTCGTACCGCTTCGACGCGTTGCCGGCCGGCGTGTACGACGTCAGCGCCGTGGTGACGGACGGCTGGCAGCCGACGACCGCGTCGTCGATGACCGTGGTGCTGCCGGAGGGCGGCAACTTCCTCGCGGCGAGCTTCGGCTGCCGTCGCGTGGGCGACGACACGCCGATCCGGGTCGGCGATCGCGTGCACGCGAAGGGCGAGTACGCGGGCGAGCCCGATCGCCTCGTCGCCGAGCTGATCGAGGTCGGCCGCTGCGACGATGACGACGACGACGATCTCCGCTCCGCTCCGCTCGGCTCGCTCCGCGGCCCGGCCACGGACAAGGACCTCGAGCGCGGCCTGCTGTACGTGATGGGCACGCCGGTCGCGGTCGCCCCGGAGGACGGCGGCGGCGGTGACGAGCGCATCGACGGCGACGGCGGCTGCCCGCTCCTGTCGCTGGACGAGGTCGAGCTCGGCACGCGCGTGCGCGTGGACCCGACCGACCGCGTGGTCCGCGGGGACGACGAAGTGCTCGCCGCCCGGCGCATCCACTGCTGGCGCGGCGCGCGCGATCGCGTGAAGGGCACCGTGCAGGAAGTGGAAGAGAACGAAGACGGATCGCTCGCCGCGATTCGCGTGCTCGACACCTGGATCGAGATCGGCGGCGACACGCGGATCGGCGGCTGCGGGTGCGACGGCGGAGACGACGGGGACCACGGGGACGAGAGCTAGCGCGCTTCCGCGTCCGCAACCGCGTCGACCGCAGTTCAGCGCAAACGGGAGGGGCCGGTGGACGTCGTCCGCCGGCCCCCTTTTCTATTCCCTTCCGTTCACTCGCCTCCGCGGACGCGCTGCCGTTGCCTAGAAATCGTCCGCGCCGCGCTCGAGCCACTCCACGTCGGCCAGGTCCTGCAGCCTTCCCGACGCGCGCTTGTTCTGGATGAGGTGAGATCGCGAGAGAACGGACACGTCGACGCCGTCGAAGTGTGCCGTCACCCGATCGGACCAGGCGTCATCGAAGCGAACGCCGTCGATGGTCGTGAGCACGTCGACACGCAGCGGCGGGACCCCGATCTGATAGACGGTTCCCGGCGTGGCCAGGTCCTCCCGGGTGAGATCGTGCAAGGGGGCGCCGAAGTACGCGAGGGCGTGCATCGCGCGCGACGCGTTCTCGAGACTCGGCCGGATCCAGAGGTCGAGGTCCTTCGTGGCGCGTACGTGACCGTGCGCGGCCAGTGCGTGGGCACCGACCACGATGAACTCAACTCCGTGGTCGTTGAACGCGGCCAACAGTTCGATCAAGTCGTGGTTCACGGGCGCCGTCTTGCCTCCAGGCCTGGCACATTCTCGTCAGCCGCCAGACGGCGGCGATTCGCTCCTCCACGGAGAGGGCGAGCCAGCCGTCATCCTCGGGCATCGCTTCCCCGGGGCGAACGACCCGAGCAGTCAGATTTCGTCGGTTTCGTTCCTGTTCCATCACCATCTCCGAGTGACGATTCTACCACCTCGACGCACTTCGGCCGACGTTTCGGTGTCCGCGGAAGCGCCGGCCCTTGTCCTACGACGGCGACGCCAGCCGCATGAGCTGCCCGCACACCCACGCGCCGTAGGTCCCGAGCGCGTACCCCAGCACCGCGAGCAGCACGCCGACCGGCGCGAGCGAAGGATGGAACGCCGAAGCGACCACCGGCGCCGACGCCGCCCCACCCACGTTCGCCTGGCTGCCGACCGCGAGGTAGAACGTCGGCGCGCGGATCAGGCGGCCCACCACGAGCAGCAGCGTGGAGTGGAACGCCATCCACACGAGCCCCACCGCGAACAGCATGGGGCGCTCGAACACCGCGCCGATGTCCATGTGCATGCCGATCGTCGCGACGAGCACGTACAGGAACGCGGAACCCATGCGCGATGCGCCGACCCCCTCCAGCTCGCGTGCTCGCGTGAAGGACAGCAGGAGTCCGAGCGTGGTCGCGATGACCACGAGCCAGAAGAACGAGCTCGTGAGACTCAGGCGCTCGAGCGCCGGCGCGGTACGCTGGATCCAGGGGGCGAGGGTATCCGCCCCGAAGTGGGCGAGTCCCGTCGCGCCGAATCCCACCGCGGCCACGATCATCACGTCGTTCAGCGTGGGAATTCGCGCGTGTCTCGCCTGGAACTCCTCGATCTTCGCGCGCAACGCGTCGATCGCCGACGTGTCGGCGCCGAGCCGCGCGTCGATCGCCTTGCTCTCTCCCGCCATGAACAGCAGCACCGCCATCCAGACGTTCGCCACGAGCACGTCGACGGCCACCATGGCGGAGAACAGGCTGTCGCTGACACCGAACACTTCTTTCATTGCGGCCATGTTCGCACCGCCGCCGATCCAGCTCCCCGCGATCGTCGCCAGGCCGCGCCATACCTGGTCGGGTCCCACGCCGCCGACCGTCTCCGGATGGACCACCGAGAACACGAGCACGGCCAGCGGCCCGCCGAGCACGATGCCGGCCGTCGCGGTGAGGAACATCACGAGCGCTTTGGGCCCGAGCCGCAGGATTGCCGGCAGGTCGATGCTCAGTGTCAGCAACACGAGCGTCGTCGGCAGCAGGTAGCGCGACGCCACGAAGTACAGGCGCGACGCCTCACCGTCGATCAGCCCGAACGTGTTGTAGAGCGACGGGATGAAGTAGCAGAGCAGGAGCGCGGGGACGTACTTGTAGAAGCGCCGGAAGGCCGGGTGCTCGGAGCGCGACGTCCAGAACACCACGCCCAGGGTGACCATGAGCAACCCGAGCACGACGGCGTCGTTCGTGAGGACGGCGTGATTCTCCAAGCGCGACTCCGGCGAGGGGGTGAGAGGCCGTTCGAGGCGTCTCACCCTAGCACGGGTCTCCCGGAGCGGACCACGCGACGGCCGCTCGACCCGGGGCTCGTGTGCGCGGCTCGGAGCACCGAACCGCTCGCTTCCCCCCCTTGCCGCCCCCGCACACCCCGGCCAGATTGGGTCCGGGCAGGACTTCCACCGGACCCGGGTTTCCGGAGGGACTCCCATGCCCGAACGCATCTTGATCCTGGGCGCCGCCGGTCGCGACTTCCACGACTTCAACGTGGTCTTCCGCAACGACCCGCGCTACGAAGTCGTCGCCTTCACGGCCACGCAGATTCCGAACATCGAAGGGCGCCTCTATCCGCCGGCGCTGTCCGGCCCGAACTACCCGCACGGGATTCCGATCGAGCCGGAGTCCGAGATGACCCGCCTGATCAAGCACCATCGGGTCGACCGGGTCGTGTTCGCGTACAGCGACGTTCCGTACTCGCGCGTGATGCAGCTCGCGTCCGAGGCCCTCGCCGCCGGCGCCGACTGGGAGCTGCTCGGCCCTGCGCGGACCCAGCTCGAGGCCAAGGTGCCCGTCGTGGCCGTGACGGCCGCGCGCACCGGTTGCGGCAAGAGCCAGACGAGCCGTCGTGTCGCTTCCGTCCTCACGCGCCTCGGCCATCGAGTGGCGGTGGTCCGGCATCCGATGCCGTACGGCGATCTCGCGCGGCAGGAAGTGCAGCGCTTCGCGACGTACGACGACCTGAAGTTCCACGAGGCCACGATCGAGGAGCGCGAGGAATACGAGCCGCACATCGACGCCGGCCGCGTGGTGTTCGCCGGCGTGGACTACGAGAAGATCCTGCGCGAGGCGGAGCGCGAGGCCGACATCGTGATCTTCGACGGCGGCAACAACGACCTTTCGTTCTACCGTCCGGACCTGCAGATCACGGTGCTCGATCCGCATCGCGCCGAGCACGCGGCGAGCTACCACCCCGGCGACGTGAACGTACGCATCGCCGACGTGCTGCTCATCAACAAGGTCGACACCGCGTCGTTCGAGGACATCCAGCGCTGCCGCGAGGTCGCGCACGCGCTGAATCCCGACGCGCCGATCCTGGAGGCGGCGAGCCCGATCACCGTGGAGGACGGCGAGCGGATCCGCGGTCAGCGCGTGCTCGTGATCGAAGACGGGCCCACGCTGACGCACGGCGAGATGGCGTTCGGGGCCGGCTGGATCGCGGCGCGTCGCCTCGGGGCGGCCGAGATCGTGGACCCGCGCCCGTACGCGGTGGATTCCATTGCGGCCACCTACGCGAAGTACCCGACGACGGGACCGGTGCTTCCGGCCATGGGCTACGGGGACGCGCAGGTGCGCGACCTGGAGGAGACGATCCGTCGCGTCCCGGCCGACGTGGTGCTCGTGGCCACGCCGATCGACCTGCGCCGCATCGTGGAGATCGAGAAGCCGGCGCTCCGCGCACGCTACGAGCTCCAGGAGATCGGCGATCCCACGCTGGAGGCCGTGCTCCGCGAGCGGCTCGTGAACCGGCTCGCGAAGACGGGTTGACCGGCGGCGGGCGTGGTATCCTCCGCGGCGTTCCGCCCCGAACCCGCGGAGGTCCCCGCGCGCCCATGACCGCACCGGAGAGTCGAGAGTCGTTCGAGCGCGTGGTGGCGCTCGCGGAGACCCGTCGCAACGGCGCGCCCGCCCTGGCGGACGTGGACGATCTCGACTGGTGCCTCTTCCACAGCTTCCCGGACTGCGAGCTCACCCCGAAGGATTTCGCCCGTACGCTGCCGGCATTCACCGCGGCGCTCGAGGCCGGAGTGAACTTCGACCTCGAGCTCCTGTTCGTCCGGGCGCTGGAGATCGGCGAGGCCGCATCCGCCGAGTCGCGCGCGGCGCTCGCCCGCGCGGCGCTCGCCCGTCTCGCGGCCGGCGCGCTCGATTCGTCCGATGCGATCGCCACGGTGCGCTTCGCGATCCGGACCGTGCCCGCGGGCGAGGAACCGCTCGCGCGGCTGCTCGACACCCCGGCCCTCGAGGCGCTGCGCTGGCAGATGTCGGTGGACTACGTGCTCGACGAGCGCTCGCTCGAGGACTACCTCGCGATGTCCTACCTGCGCGACACGGACCCGGACGCGGTGCGGCTGCTGGAGCGCTTTCCGATTCCGGCGGCCCACCGCGAGCAGCTCGCGGCGTTCTTTGCAGACGACGCCTGTCGGGCTCGGATCGCGGCGGGGTTCGGTTCGTTCGCGGATCCGGCCGAGAGCGGGTTGCTTCGCGAAGGACTGGCCGAGCGACTGCCGGGACTCGCGCTCGGGAATTGATCCCGGCGCAACGCGCGCCCCACGTCACGTGTCCGCCACGTGCTCGTCGCGGAACTAGTCGAAGGATTCCTTGAGCACGTAGCGGAACTCGCGCTTCGCGTGGCGCCGCCAGTGCACGAGTCCTTCGGCGCCGGGCTCCTGGAGCCGCTGCGCGAAGAGCTCCGGCCGCTCGTCGACGCGGGAGTCCGCGGCGATCTGTTCGGCGAGGGCGGCCACCTCGTGAGCGGTCTCGTCCGCCCGGTCCTCTTCGGTCGGCTCCGCCGCGATCGGAGTTCCGATCGACGGGACCGCTGCCGTGTCGATCCGGGTCGTCGTGGCTTCCGCGACGGCCAAGGTCGGCATCGACTCGACCTCGGTCGCGGGCTCCTCGCTCGGCGCCGGGACCTCGGCCACCGGGGCGGCCTCCTGACGGCGTCCGCGTCCCCCGCGCCCACGCCCGCCGCGTCGGCGACGGCGACGACGAGGGGCGTCTCCGGATTCCTGGTTCGTCGGGGTGCGCTTCTCGTGGCTCATCGGAGTCTCCGGGGGGGAGTCGTCTCCTCTCCAGTTCGGCCCGCGGCCCGCAGGACTTGATTCGAACCCGGGGAAGCGGGACATTCGCGAGGTGGTCCGGCCCGCGGTCGGCCCTCGTGTTTCCGCCGTCCTCGGGGTCGCATGTCGTTCTTTCGTCGCTGGTTCGGTCGTCCGGACAAGGATCCGGAGAGACCCGAAGATGCCCGCCCGGCGAAGCCGGCCGCGCCGGGCGACTCCGACCGGCCCGAGGGCCCGACCCCCTCGGCGGCTCCGTCGAATCCGTCCCCGGTACCGTCCCCGGCACCGGCACCCCCGCTCTCCCCGTCCGACGTCGCCGCGCTGCGCGCCCGCATCGAAGACGCGTTCACCCGCGACGACGCCTCCGACCTCGCGCGGGTGCTCGACCAGAATCGCGAGGGCGGCAAGCAGCTCATCGCGGAGTGGGAGCAGGAGATCGCGATCACGTCCGACGCCGCGCGCCGCGTGGAGCTCGCGCGCCGGATCACGGCGATCGTCGCGATCTACGAGAAGGCGCTCGGCGACTCGGGGCCGATGGACCGTCTGCGTCGCGCGGCCACGCCGGAACGTCGGGCGCGGGCGCGCATGGAGGAGGCCCAGGTCGCGTTCCGGGCCGGGGATCTCGAGAAGGCGGATGCGAGCGCGGCCGACGGATTGCAGGCGCTCGCCGACGCGACCGCGGCGCCCGATCACCTCGCGCTCGAGAGCTCGCTCCTGTCGGTGCGGGGCGGCGTGGCCGCGCGCGCGCAGGACTGGGACGGTGCGCTCACGTTGTTCGGACGCGCGCTGGAACGGGCGCGCGAGTCCGGCCGTCGCGAGTCCGTCGCGGCCGGGGCGCTGAACCTCATCGACGTGCACACGCGCCGCGGCACGTTCACGGAGGCGGAGGAGTACCTCGACGTCGCGACCGAGCACGTCGCCGGAACGCCGCTCGAGGATGTGCTCGGCAAGGTGCTGGTGGAGCGCGGCGTGGGACAGACCACGGCCGGAGACGTCGAGCCGGCGATCGCTTCGTTCGATCGGGCGATCGCGTTGCGCCCGCAGTGGCCGTTTCCGTGGTACCAGCGCGGGTGGGCGCGCTTCCTGGCGGGCGATCCCGGCGGCGCGCTCGACGACTACCGGGAATGCGCGGCGCGCAAGTCGATCTTCTTCACGGTGCAGCGCGAGATCCGCTGCCTCGAGGACGTCGCCGCGGGGCGTCTGCCGATCGAGTCGTACCGCGCGTTCTGCCTCGTGCGCGACAAGGCCGGACAGAACCCGGAGGAGGCGGAAGCCGCGATCGACCGCATCGTGGAGCGTCACCCGGACTTCGCGCCCGTGTGGCTCACGCGCGCCGAGATCGCGCTCGCGCGCAGCGACGTCGAGGCCGCGACCACCGCGGCCGAGGGCGCGCTGATGCGCGATCCGGATCCGGACACCGCGGCCGCGTCTCTCCTGCTGCTCTGGAGTCTCGCGAAACGGACCAAGGATGCGGCGAAGGTCACCGACTTCGAGCAGCGGCTCGCGAGCGCGTACCCGGATTCCCCGGCCGCGCAGCTCGTGCGTCGCGTGGCGGAATCACCGCGTCGCAGCTTCGGGTTGAGATGGACCTACGCGCTGGACGGCACGCTGCAGATCGAGGAGGTCAACCCGCCGGATCGAACGCCGCCACCGCCCGCGTCTCCTTGATGAGACGTTCGATCTCGAAACGCGTGCCCGCGTCGATGTGGCGGTCGCCGATCGGGTGGGTCTCGAAGTACGTCTGGAAGAACTCGAGCGGTCCCCCCTGGATTGCGGCCTGCAGCGCGCGACGGCCGGTGTAGGCGTCGATGCGCTGGGCCATCGCGAAGCCCACCCGGTACAGCGGCCCGTTGCCGGCGAGGCCCTGCGCGAACCACTGATCGATGTCTTCCGGCGACGCTCCGCGCACCGCCTCGTCCGTGATCTCGGCCAGCACCTTCCAGTCCGCAGCGATCGTGGAGATCCAGCGCTCGTGTTCGCGGTCGAGCTCGCGCGAGCCGGAGAACGAGCGCAGATCGAGCTCCGCGTAAACCGCGCAGCCTTCGTTCATGAGACGGGACAGCCCGGCGAAGTAGCGATCCACCGTCTGCGACGTCCACAGCCCGGGGAACACCCACGCCTCGAGGCGATCCTCGATGGACTCCGCGTCCCAGGGGCCGACCTCGGACGCGCGCCACACCTCGCCCGTGATCTCGGGTCCCCAGTTGGATGCGACCTCACGCCAGCTCGCGAACTCGGGCGCGCGCGGGGCGAGACCGCCGGCGGTGCGGAATCCCACGTGGAACAGTTCGTGCGCGAGGACGGAGGCGAACCGGTCCACGTCGAGCGGCTTGCCGTCCGGACCGTCGACGAAGTCGTCGAGGCGGAGGACGAGATCGTCACGATCGCTGAACGCGAAGCCCGAGACGTCGCCGCCGATCACGATGTATGCGGTCGACTCGAAGTCGGTGGCCGGCGGGAGGATCTCGTTCAGTCGCGTGACGATCTGCAGCTCGAGGCGTCCCGACTCGCGGCGCACCTCTCGGAGCGCATCACGATAGAGACCGAGTTGTCCCTTGGCCCGACCGAACGTGCCGGCGCCCGGTCGCCCGGCGGCGGCGTTCGCGAGCTCGTGCATGAGGGCGTCGCGCACCGGGCGGATGTCGGTGTCGAGGCCGACCTGCGCGTGACGCTGGTCCAGCAGGAGCTGGTAGCCCGGCGACGCGATGAAGCCCTCGAGCGTCTCCTGGTTCACGTTCGTGCGGGCGAGTGCCGTGAGCACGAGGTCGGCGGAGCGGTCGTCCACGTTCACGGTGATCTGCGAGGCGGTCGCGGCGGTCCCGGCCACGAGCGGGATCGCGGCCGCGACGAGCGAGCAGAGGCGTCGAATCGGCATTCCGGGAATATCGGCTCGCGGCCGCGCTCGCGAAACCCCGCCCGCGTCAGCGATTGGTCGATGCTGGGGAAGATTGGCTCGGGAGAGGGAAGTTCTCCTGCAGGAACAGGAGGAGATTCTCGGCGAGTCCGGTCGGGGCGGCGAGTCCGTCCACGCCGCGCCAGCTCGTTTCCGAGTCGATCTCCACGTAACGCTGCCCCGGCCCGGTCATGCGGCTCGCGTACTGGCGCATCAGCCCGGGGTCCCGCGGATCGGAGGTCGATGCCACGAGCAGGAGCGGCAGGTCGCCGTGCTCCAGGAGGAACATCTCCTCGGATTCCGTGATGAGTCCGGCGATCAATGCGAGCGCGCGCACGGACGAACGTTCGCTCGCCACCTGCACGGCCGGATTCACGGACAGCCCGGCGGCGACGATCGCGACGCGACTGGTGTCGACGCCCGCGACGGCGCCGGCGGCATCCAGCGTGGCGAGGAAATCGCGCGACAGATTCGCCCGATCAGATTCTTTGAGCTCGGAGGGAGAGGCAGCCTCGGCCGTGCTCTCCCCGAAGCCGCGCAAGTCGAAGGCGACCACCGCCCATCCCTCCGCCACGAGATCGGGCACCAGTGGCGCCCAGGCGGTGCGATCCGTGCGAAGGTCGTGCGCGAGAACCACCAGCGGCCACGGGCCGTCCCCCGGGGGAGTCGCACAATCCGCATGGATCGTGAAGCCGTCCGAGGTCCGGTAGGCCCAGGCCGAAGGCTCGCAGCCCCCACCCCCGATCGAGAGGACGGCGAACAGAAGGGGCCCGGTCGCGAAGGCCGGAAAAGATGCGGCAAAACGCATCCACCGCCCGCGCTCCGGCATACCAATGCGATTCATCGAATAGATCCTCCGGTGCTCCCGATCGCATTCACGCCGCGGCGTTGACCCCGGCGGAGCCGTTTGCTAGTTTGCCGACCCGTTCCCCTTCTTCGCGGGAGATCGAGTGGACGTCCTCGGCATCACCGCCTTCGACGGCCCGTCGGCGGCCTGCCTCGTGCGGGACGGCCGAATCGTCGCGGCCGCGCAGGAAGCGCGCTTCACGCGAGTTCGCGGCGACTCCGGCTTTCCCGCCCAATCGATCTCGTACGTCCTGCGCGCCGGCAAGATCGGCGCCGCGGGACTCACCGCGGTCGTCGTCGCGGGCTCCGCGGACGACCGCGTGCCGAGCGATCAGGATACCGCGCCGCCGCCCCCGCCGTCGTCCCTCGGTCATCGCCTGAAGCGTCTCGTCGGTCGGAAGGACACGCTGCGGGATCGCGTGGTATGCGAGCTCGGCGACCTGCGCGTCGAGTCGGTCGCACGCGACGTCGCGCACGCGGCGGCCGCGTTCTTCCCGTCGCCGCTGCAGCAGGCCACCGTGCTCGTCCTCGATGGACCGCGGCAGGGCGCGCGCGTCGCCCGCGGCAACGGCACGGAGCTGGAGATCGTCGGCGAGCTCGCGGCCGACGAAGGGGATCCGGCCGAAATGGCCGTGCGCCTCGCGCACGGGGCGCACCGGATCGCGCCCGGAGACGGCCTCGTCGTCGGCGGGCCGGGCGCGGCCTCGCGGGCGACGAACGGGCAGTTGCTCACGTCCGGTGTCTTTCGAGAGCTTTGGGTCCAGCCCGCCGTCGCATTCGGCGCCGAGGCGCTGGGCGCGGCCCTCGCCTGGGCCCACGCGGAGGGCGCGCCCCGCACGTCGATCGGCCGCGGCGCGCTCGGGTTCGGTCCCGGCTACACCGCGGCGCAGATCCGTACGTTCCTGAGGTCCCAGGGCCTCTCCTCGCCGGAGGAAATGCCGCGCGCCACGGCGGCGGACCAGGTCGCGGAGATCCTGCTCTCCGGGCGCGAGGTCGGGTGGTTCGACGGCCGGGTCGACTTCGGCCAGGAGACGCCGGGTTCGCGGTCGGTCCTGCGCGCGCCGGGCGCGAACGGCGCGGCGCCTCCCCGCCAGGGCGAGTGGCTCGTGGTACCCGCCGACGTCGCCTCCGAGTACGTCCACGTGACGGACCGTTGCCCCCCGCTCGTCGACGTGAGCATTCGCCTGGAATGGCAGCACCGCCTCGGCGACCCGCCGGACACGGCGAAGCCCCGCGCCGTCGCCGTGGTGGATTCGCGCGATCACCGGGGACTCGCCGCGATCCTCGCTGCGCTCGAGAAGCGCACCGGGATGGCCGCGCTCGCCGCCCGCCCGCTGCGCCCCGCGGGTGAGCCGGTGGCGTGCAGCCCCCAGGACGCATGGCGGGCGTTCCAGGAACTCGAACTGGAAGTGCTCGTGATGGGCGATTTCGTGCTGACGAAATCAAGCGTCGCCACCGGAACGACGATGACCGAAACGGCGGCGGAAGCGGCCGGCTAGCGGCGACAAGCGGTCGTCCGTGTCCCGAACGAAGGGCGTCCGGGGCGTCGACTTGACGGGCCGCGGGGGTTCGGGCGAGATTGGTCGCAAGACCGCGCTTCGCCGAAGCCGCGCAGAATCTTCCGTCGCAACTGCCGCCGAACAAGAGAGCAGACCCCTTGGGAGGTCCCCGATGACCCAGCAGGCGACCGCCTCCCCCTTCGTTCCCGGCCTGGCCGGCGTGATCGCCGCGCAATCCAAGGTCGGGTTCGTGGACGGGGAGAACGGAATCCTCGAATACCGAGGAATCCGGATCGAAAACCTGGCCGAACGCAGCACCTTCGAGGAAACAGCGTACCTGCTGCTCTACGGGAAGCTCCCCACGCAGTCGGAGCTGTCGTCGTTCTCGAGGTCGCTCGAGTCGAACCGGGAAGTGCGTCCCGAGATCCTACGTCTCATTGCGGACTTTCCGCGGGACGGCCATCCGATGGCCGCACTGCAGACCGCCGTGGGCGCGCTCGGCCTCTACTACCCGCGCGACGGTGCGACGAACGCGAAGCAACGCGACGAGGATGCGCACCGCCTGATCGCGCAGCTCGCCACGATCTGCGCCGCGGTGGGACGTCACCGCAAGGGGCTCGAGCCCGTCGCGCCGAAGAAGGGCCTTTCGCACGCCGCGAACTTCCTGTGGATGCTGAACGGCGAAGAGCCGGCGCCCATCCTCGCGAAGACGCTCGACGTCGCGCTGATCCTGCACGCGGAGCACACGCAGAACGCGTCGACGTTCACCTGTCGCGTGATCGGTTCCACCGAGGCGGATCCGTACGCCGCGGTGTCCGGCGCCCTCGGCTCGCTCGGCGGGCCGTTGCACGGCGGTGCGAACGAGCGCGTGCTCGACATGCTCGAGGAGATCGGCTCGTCGGCGAAGGCGAAGCCGTGGTTCGAGGACGCGGTCGCGAAGAAGAAGAAGATCATGGGCCTCGGTCACCGCGTCTACAAGGTGAAGGACCCGCGCGCTTTCGCGCTGCAGAAGCTCGCCCGCGAGGTGTTCGAGCAGCTCGGATCGACGCCGCTGTACGACATCGCGCAGGAGATCGAGAAGCTCGCGGCCGAACGCCTCGGCCCCAAGGGCATCTACCCGAACGTCGACTTCTTCTCGGGCACCGTGTACCTCAAGATGGGTCTGGAGCGCGTGCTGTTCACGCCGATCTTCGGTGTCGCGCGCGTGGCCGGCTACCTCGGGCACTACCTCGAGCAGATGCAGGACAACCGGATCTTCCGTCCGCGTCAGGAGTATCTCGGGCCGCACGATGCGCCGTACGTCCCGATGAACCAGAGGTGAGCGAGTCCGGCGCCGCGGCGCCGGCCGTCGATGATCGTTCGCGTGCGGTCCGGGGCCCGAGGCTCCGGACCGTCGCGGTTCCGGAGGTTTCGTGACTCCCGAAGTCCGCCAGATCTTCAAGCGGAACGGCAGCCTGGTCCCCTGGGATCGGGAGCGGGTCGTCGTGGCGATCTACAAGGCGGCCGCCGCGATCGGGGGCCACGACCGCGCTCTGTCGGAGAAGCTCGCGGATCAGGTCGAACGCGCGCTGGAGGCGACGTACTCCGACGACGACCCGCCGACCGTCGAGGAAGTCCAGGACGTGGTGGAGCGCGTTCTCATCAAGGCCGGACACGCCGCCACCGCGAAGGCGTACATCGTGTACCGTCACGAGCGCGCCAAGATGCGCAGCGCGCGGCGGACGGACCGGGTGGATCTCATCCCGTACAAGCCGATGTGGCAGGCGCTGGACTGGGCCTTGGCGCACGACTGCGAGACCGTGGACAAGCTGAACGCCACGGTCCGGGAGGGAAGGCTGCCGCACCTCATCGCGGCCGCGAACGCGCGCTACGAGGGCATTCTCGACGACGCGGCGAACGCGATTCTCGAACGCCGCGACCGGCTGCGCTTCATCATCGTGGCGGGCCCGAGCTCCTCCGGCAAGACGACGACCACGCACAAGATCGCGGAGCGCCTGGAGAAGCACGGTCTGCACGTGATTCCGATGTCGCTGGACAACTACTTCTTCGATCTCGAGATGCACCCCCAGGACGAGTTCGGCGACCACGACTTCGAGACGCCGGAGGCGATGGATCTGCCGCTGATCAACCGTCACCTCGCGGCGCTGGACGAGGGTCGGGGAATCGACATGCCGCGCTACGACTTCAAGGCCGGCGTGCGCACCGAGGAGAAGATCCGGTTCGAGCCGAGGCGGGATTCGCTGATCCTGCTCGACACGCTCCACGGACTCTACGGCGGACTCACCGAGGCGGTGCCCGACGAGCACAAGTTCCGCGTGTACATCGAGACGATCGGTCAGCTCCGCACGAACGAGGGACGCTGGATGCGCTGGACCGACGTTCGCCTGCTGCGGCGCATGATCCGCGACTCGCAGCATCGCGGCTACTCGCCGGAAAAGACGATCCTGCACTGGCACTACGTGCGTCGCTCCGAGCTCAAGCACATCATTCCGTACCACGGCAATGCGGACTTCGTGGTGAACAGTTCCCTCGCGTACGAGCTGCCGTACCTCAAGCGGCACTGCTTCGCGGCGTTCGAGCCGTTCCTCGCGACGTACCGCGGCGATCCCAGCCGACTGGACGGCGTGATCCGCGCGGAGCGGGTCCAGCGCCTGCTCGCGTCGATCGCCGACGTCGAGAACGACGACCTCGTCCCGCCGACCTCGCTGCTGCGCGAGTTCATCGGCGGCAGCGCCTACGACGTGCACTAGGAGAGCGGAGTTGAGCACCGGGGTGGAAACCGTGAAGGCGGTCGAGTGGGTACTGGAAGGCGCGGGGCGACTCGGTCGCAACGTCGCGCAATTGCCGAGCCCGGCCGCGGGCGAGATCCTCGTGGCCACGATGATGGGCGCGATCAGTCCGGGGGCGGAGCGCGTGCTGCTGCACGGAACGTCGCCGCTCGTGGGCGAGGGCGGGTATCCGTACCAGCCCGGCTACCTGAACGTCGTCCGGATCCTGGACGCGGCGGACCGCACGCTCGTGGGCGAGCGCGGTATCGCGATCCTCGGGCACCGGGACTTCGCACTCGTGCCGTACGCGAAGTTCGTTCGCATCCCGTCCAACGTCACCGACGAGAACGCGATGCTCGGCGTCCTCGCGGCCGACGCGCGCAACGCGATCGAGATCGCGAGCGTCGGGCCCAAGGACCGCTGCCTCGTGATCGGCGGCGGCATCCTCGGCGTGCTCACGGCGTGGGAGCTCTGCCACCGCACGAACGAAGAAGTGCGGATCGTGGAGCGGGATCCGGCGCGGCGCGAACTGATCCAGGGCATCCGCTTTCCGCGGAACGTCGCGCGGGACGCCGAGCCCGGCAACGCGAAGTGGCATTTCGTGTTCGACTGTGCGAACGGGAGCGACGCCTTCGATCTCGCCCAGCAGGTCGCGCGGCCCGGGGCGTCGATCGTGCTCGTGGCCGACGGGTCCCACGAGAAGTACTCGCTGTCCCCGCAGTTCTTCGCGAAGGGTCTCTACCTCGGCAAGACGGACGCGAACCCCGACCTGCGGTCGTTCCTCGCGGAGTGGTTCTCGCGGCACGAGGATCGGGATTCGCTGCTGGACGCGGCGTTCCGCGACGAGATCCGGTTCACGGACTATCCGCAGGCGTACCTCGAGGCGCTGCTCGGGCCGCCCGAGCGTCGGCGCGGCCTGCTGCCGCGCGTGCGCTACGACTGAGCGGGAGAATCCGGGGCCGCCTCGACTCCGTGTACCGGGTCGCTCGGCCAGCGACGACGTGCAATCTGGCGCAGGGACGGCAGCGCCTCGGCGATCCGCCCCTCGAGGTCGTGCACCAGCGATGCCACCCCGTCCTCGCGTGATTCCCGCACGGCCGTCTCGATGGCGGCGCAAAGATCGGCGGCTTCGTTCGCGCCGACGGTACGCGCACTCGACTTCAGTCGATGGGACGTGCGCCGGGCGGCGTCCAGGTCGCCCCGCGCGATGGCCTGCTTGATTCCGTCCAGCTCGCGGCGGGCTTCGCGATCGAACATCTCGATCACGCGGGAGGCGAGACTGCGCGCACCCGCGGGGGTGGCCCGATCGAGCTCGTCCAGTGCGGCCTCATCGATCGGCGCCGACGTTTCGCCGGCGGTGCCGTCGGTCTCGGCGGGTACGACGGCCTCGCGCGCCGGCAACCAGCGCGCGGCCACGGTTTCGAGCTCCTCCCGCCGGAACGGCTTGGACAGGAAGGCGCTCATACCCGCCGCCATCGCGTTCGCCCGATCCTCGCGGGTCGCGTTTCCCGTGAGCGCCACGATCGGCGTCTCCGGGCCGCCCCGATCCCGCTCGCCCGTGCGGATGCGTCGCGTCGCCTCGAAGCCGTCCATCTCGGGCATCTGGCAGTCCATGAGCACGAGATCGTAGTTTCCCTGCTCCCAGAGCTGCACCGCCTCGAGACCGTTCTCCGCCAGGTCGAACGTCACCCCCATCAGATCGAGGATGCCGGACACGACCTCCCGGTTGATCTCGTTGTCCTCCGCCACGAGCACGTGGCCGGCGAGGTGCACTCGGTCCTCGGACTCGCGGGCGGCGTCCCCGGGACCGCGGACCAGCCGTACGAGATCCCGGCTGCGGATCGGCTTCGGCGTCTCGTCGCGGAATGCGGGCTCGGGAACCTCGCCGACGTGGATCGGGCGCATCGAGACGAGCACCGTGGAGTCCGGCAGCGCGGCCCGCAGCTCCTCGGCGTGGCGGGCACGGTCCGGACACGACCAGTCGACGAGCACCCAGGCGGCCGCCTTGCCCACGAAGTCGCGGATCTCGTCCAGCCGGAACGTCTCGGGAGTGGCACCGAGCGCGGCCCCCCCGAGTCGGCGAACGGACCCGGCAATCGCGGCGACGGCACGGGCGTTCGACCCGAGCACGACCCATCGCGTTCCTTCGAGTTCCGCGGCCGAGGGCGGCGGGCAGCGTCGGAACGGAAGCTCGAACCAGAAGCACGCCCCCTCGCCGGCACGGCTGTCCACTCCCATGCGCCCGCCCATCTGCTCGACGAGGCCGCGGGAGATCGCGAGTCCGAGTCCGGTGCCGCCGAAGCGACGCGTGGTGGAGCCGTCCTCCTGGCGGAACGATTCGAAGATGTGCTCCAGCGCGTGTTCCGCGATCCCGATGCCGGTGTCGCGCACTTCGAAGCGCAGTCGTGCGTCCTGTGCCGCCGGCTCGCGAACGCACTTGATCTCGACGCGGATCTCGCCCTGCGGCGTGAACTTGAGCGCGTTGCCGACCAGGTTCGTGAGGATCTGACGCACCCGCGACGGATCCCCGCCGACGCGACGCGGAACGTCGGGCGCGGTGGCGCTGTACATCTCGAGCCCGGAGCGGAAAGCCCGCTCGGCGAGAAGTTCCACCGTCTCCTCGACGACCTCGCCGACGTCGAACTCCGCGTCCTCGAAGTCCACGCGACCGGCCTCGATCTTGGAGAAGTCCAGCACGTCGTCGATCAGGTCCAGCAGCGTGCGCGCGGAGTGCTCGAGCCGGTCCACGAGTCGACTCTGCCGCCGATCGAGATGGGTGGAGCGCAGGATCTCCGTGTTTCCGAGCACGCCGTTCAGAGGCGTTCGGATCTCGTGACTCATGTTCGCGAGAAACTCGCTCTTGGCGTGGTTCGCGGCGTCGGCGGATTCCTTCGCCTGGCTGAGGCTCCGGTTCGTCTCCTCGAGCTGCTGGAGCGCCTGGTTCAGCGCCGACGTTCGCTGCTGGACCTGCGCCTCGAGCACCGTGGCCGCCTGGAACAGGGAGAACGCGTTCTCTTCCTGATCCATGTTCTTCTCGACCCGGTCCATGAGCACGCGGTTCACCCGCTCGAGCCGGCGCACCTGCTCGACGAGCTCTTCGCGGGTCAGTCCGGCGGTCGGATCCGGAGCTCCCGGGTCGGGAGCGTCCGTCCGATCCGCGCTTTCGGGTTCGGGGGTCGTCATCGGTCTAGCGCGGGTTGCCGATCGCCACGCCCGTGAACGTCTGGTTCACGTGCATCCCGTTGTACTGCTCCCCGTAGGTCGCGAAGCCCACCACGTTGTTCGCGCGCATCACCTCGGAGATCGACTGCCGGAGCTTGCGCTGGTCCATCTCCACCTCGCGGAACAGGCAGTCGCACCCGATCACGAGCGCCGGGTCTCCGATGCGCTGGCGGACTCCCGCGAACGTCTCCTGCAGGTTGTCGAGCATGTTCTCGCCCTGCGCGACGGACATGACGACGCCTTCGTCGATCGCGCACGCGAAGAGGAGCGAACGATCCTCGTCGATCGTCATGATCGAACGCACGTACTGCACGCCGCCCACCTTCACGACCACGGGATGCGCGGCGAACACGTCGGACGAGAGGTCCTTGGCGTCGATGCCCACGATCTTGGCGTACTCCTCGGCTGCGGGAGCGCCGTTGATCTCGAAGACGCGGCGATTCGCAGGGTCGGCGCCCGTCACCACGAGCTTCGTGTCCGAGCTCGCGAAGTGCTGGGTCTTGAACACGTGGAACGGAAGAGAAGTCTGCACGAGTGCGAGGAGCGCGTGATTGCTGCGGAACTCACCGTTCACCCAGACCCAGGTCTGCTCGAACTTCGCGTCGTCGGCCGCGGATCCGCCGAACAGCGGAATGCCGTCGAGACCGCGGTTGAGTCCGTTGACGATCGTCTCCTCGCTCTGCGAGAGGCCGTCGATGAGAAGGAACGCGAAGGTGTCCTGGGGCGTCGGCGCCGGGCCCCTCTCGGCCATGCGGCGGCGGAGCTCGACCGTCGCCTTCTGGCCGTCGGCCATGGGCACCTGGCTCAGATCGGAGAGGGCCACGGTCTCCACGCGGAACTCGCTCTTCGAGAACGAGAAACCGGTGATGGATCCGTTCCGGTAGCCCTCCGGACCGATCTCGCCCGCCGTGGTGCAACCGATCACCGGCTGCGAACCGAACCGCTCGCGGATCGCCTCGCCCAGCGCCTGCCGGTCGAGCTTGCTGGACGCGAAGAAGACGTTCAGGGCGGCGTCTTCGCGCGCGATCTGCGAATGCAGCTCGGCGACGGCCTGGGCGGCGTTCTCGCTCACACCCACACCGGTCCGGACAGGGCCGACGGCACGGCTCGCGGTTCGTTCCATGGAATCCTCCTCCCGAGGGGGCTTCGAAAGGTAGTCGGCGGTCACAGAATGGAGCTTGAGGCTCGGGACTGCTCAAGACAAGATCCCGGAACGCCGATTTTCCAGGCCGGGCCCCTTTCTCCGGGTGAAACTGCGTGTCCATCCGCCAAGATCCGCCGGTGACCGACGTCGTGGCAGGAGCCCGCGTCGTGATCGCCGACGACGACCCGATCATGCAGGCCGTCTGCGGCGCCGTGCTCGAGGAGCTCGGCTGCGAGGTGCGCCTGGCCCGGGACGGCATCGAGGCGGAGACGCTGGGCTGTGCGGATGACCTCGACATGGTTCTGCTGGACCTCGAGATGCCCGAGCGCAGCGGTCTGGAGGTCCTCCAGACGATCCGCTCCTCGGACCACGGTCGCTACATTCCGGTCGTCGTGATCACGGGCTCGGATGCGGAAGCCGACATCTCCCGCGCGTTCGAGCTCGGCGCCACGGACTTCGTCACCAAGCCGTTTCAGCCCGCGATCCTGCGCAACCGGCTCCGGTTCATCCTCAAGGCATACCGGGCTCAGGAGGAGCGGCGGCACCTCGAGGACCATCTTCGTCAGACGCAGAAAATGGAGGCGCTCGGAACGCTCGCGGGCGGCGTGGCCCACGACTTCAACAACGTGCTCGCCGCGATTCTCGGGAGCGCCGAGCTGGCGGCCGAGCAGGTGGACCCCGAGAGCCGGGTCTACAAGTCGATCGACCGGATCCTGCGCGCCGGGAATCGCGCGCGGGAACTGGTGCGTCAGATTCTTGCGTTCGCGCGCAAGGACCAAGCGGAGTTCCGGGCCGTGGACGTGTCGGAGATCGTGCACGAGGCGATCGACCTGGTGCGGGCGGCGGTCTCGGGCAAGACCCAGCTCGTCTTCGATCCGGTGTGCGAGCCGCTCGTGGTGCGGGGCGATCCGACCCAGCTCTCGCAGGTGCTCGTGAACCTCTGCACGAACGCTTCCCACGCGCTCGCCGAAGACGGCGGAGAGATCCGACTCTCGGTTCAAGGAATCGACCTCGATCTGCCGATCCCGAATGGACCGAAGGGGCTCGGACCGGGTCGCTACGCCGTGGTCACCGTTCAGGACGACGGCTGCGGCATGCCGCCGGAGGTTCGCGCCCGGATCTTCGAGCCGTTCTTCACCACGAAGGAAGTGGGCCGCGGCACGGGGATGGGCCTCTCGGTCGTCTACGGGATCATCGCCGATCACGGCGGCGCGATCATCGTGGACAGCGAGGTGAACGTCGGCACGACGTTCCGCGTGTTCCTCCCCCTGACGGACCAGGAGACCGAGGTGACGAACGGAGACGAGCGACCCACGAGCGCCCGGACCGCCGTCCGTGTACTCGTGGTGGACGACGAGGCGGACATCCGCGACATGACCGAGGACATGCTCGACGTCCTCGGCTACGACGCGATCGCGGTCGGCAGCGCGGAAGATGCGCTCCGCGTCGTCCGCGAGGACACCACGGTCGCCGCGGTCATCACCGACTACTCCATGCCGGGCATGTCCGGCGCCGATCTCGCGCGCGAGCTCCATGCCCTGCGCTCGACCCTCCCCGTGGTCCTCTGGTCCGGAAACGCCGACAACGGCGACATGCCCGGGATCGCGGCCACCCTCGTGAAGCCGGTGTCCATGAACACGCTCGCCAAGACGCTGAGCGAGGTCCTCGGCTAGCCGACGTTTGCACATCCTCGCGTCCCTTCGCCGCGGACAGCTCGGTTCTCCGAAAAGACCGACGGATTCGGTGGAATCGCGCCTCCCTCGCGCCGATACCCGAAGAGCCGGGTTCACGTTCGCCGAGGGGAATCGTGCCGTCTCGACCGTCGCTATTGCTTCGATCGCTGCTCTTGCTGGGGGTCGCGACCGCGCTCTTCGCCGCGCCGGCATCCGCGCAGTCCATCCACTACACCGTGGTGACGGACCAGGATACCTATCTCGAGCAGAACAACCCGACCACCCCGCACGGCACGGAACAGACGTTCCTCGCCCAGCGGAAGGCCGGCGATCAGTTCTGGCCGCTGATCGGATTCGATCTCTCCGCGATCCCTTCCGGCGCTCTGGTCGACTCCGCGTACCTCGACGTGTACGTGACCCGTGAAGACAACACGGGTCTGCCGGTCGAGGTGCGCCGCGTGACCGGCGCCTGGACGGAGAGTTCCACCTGGAACAGCGCGGCGGCCCTCGTGGACACCACGGTGGTGTGGGGCAGCTTCGCGCCCGTCGCCAAGAACGCGCACTACCTCGTGGACGTGACGGGTCTCGCGCGCGCCTGGATCGAGGACGGAGTTCCGGCCGAGGGCCTCGCGCTGCTACCCACGTCGCCGGATCGGGACTCGGCCTACCAGAGCCGGGAGTTCGGCGGCACGCAGCGTCATGCCCGCCTCGAGCTGTACGTCAGTCCGGCGGTGGATCTCGCCGTCTCCAAGACCGCGGATCTGCTGCAGCCGGCGGAAGGCGACACGGTCCGCTTCACGGTGGAGATCTCGAACGCCGGCCCGGAGGACGCGACCGGTGTGGTGGTGAGCGATCTCCTCCCCGCCGGTCTCGACTACGTGACCCACGCCCAGACGGACGGCTCCTGGTCCAAGGCGACCGGTGACTGGACGATCGGCGCGCTCGCGGCCGGGAAGACCGCCTCGCTGTTCTTCGTGACGGAGGTGGCAGCGGGAACGGCGGGCACCTCCCTCACGAACACGGCGACGTTGACCGCGGTCGACCAGCTCGACACGACCGCCGCCGACGACACGTCGTCGGTCACCGTGGACGTGCAGGACGCCACGGTGAATGGCATCGACATCCAGGTGATCAAGACCGTCGATCGTCGCTCCGCGAAGGTCGGTGACGAAGTGACGTTCTCGATCCTCGCGCGCAACAACGGGACGTCGCAGGCGTGGAACATCTCGATCGAGGACATCCTGCCCGCCGGCCTCACGTACGTGAGCTCGACCTCCACGCGCGGCTTCTACGACCCGAACTCCGGTGTCTGGTTCATCTTCACCTTCACGGGCGGTGACAGCGGACGTCTCGAGATCACCGCCTCGGTCGATCCGGGGACCGGCGCGCAGACGCTCGTGAACACCGCGAGCCTCACGAGCCTCACCGGGACGGACCTGAACCCGGACAACGATGCGGACGCCGACTCCGTCTTCGTGCTCGACACGGATCTCGTGCTCACGAAGACCGTCGACCTCGCGAATCCGGAGGAGGGCCAGCCGGTCCGCTTCCGCATCGACGTGGAGAACCTGGGTCCCACGATCGCGCCGAACGTGGCGATCGCGGACTCGCTCCCGGCAGGGCTCACGTGGCTCGCGGACAGCACGAGCCAGGGCACGGTCTCCTCCGGCACCGGCATCTGGACCCTCGGCAACGTGGACGTCGGCGAGACGCAGAGTCTCTGGATCACCGCGTCTCCGGATCCGGGAACCGCCGGCCAGACACTGCGCAACGCGGCCGGCATCGTGGCGAGCGACGCCTCGGATCCCACGCCGGACGACGACGTCGCCGAGGCTTCGGTCGTGGTCGCGTCCGCCGACCTCGTGGCCGGCATCGCGGTGGACGATCCGCAGCCGGTGGCCGGCGCGACCGTGACGTTCACGCTGACGGCCACGAACGACGGCCCGAGCGACGCCACGGGGGTGATCTTCCGCACAGACCTCCCGACCGGCCTCACGTACCTCGCGGACCGCCCCGACGTGGGCACGTTCGACTCGGGCACCGGCGTCTGGAGTCTCGGATCCCTCCTGAACGGCGACACCGTGGCGCTCGAGATCGACGCCCAGGTCGATCCGGGCACCACCGGTCAGACGATCCTGGTTCCCGTGGGACGCTCGGACTCCTCGCCGGCCGATCCGGCGGGCGGCAACGATCAGGACACGGTGGCGGTCTACGTCGCGGGGGCGGACCTCGCCGTGACCAAGACCGTGTCGAAGCCGGAGGCGAACGAGGGCGAGAACGTCATCTGGACCGTGACGGTCGCGAACGAGGGTCTGCTCGACGCGACATCCGTCGCGGTCGCGGACACGCTGCCGGCCGGCCTCTCGTTCGTGAGCGCGACACCGAGCGTGGGCGCGTACGACGAGCTCACCGGCATCTGGACGGTGGGCGCGGTGGACTCCGGCGCGATCCACACGCTCGCGATCCTCACGCAGGTCGCGCCCGGCGCGGTGGGCACGACGATCGTGAACCGCGCCGAGGTGCTCTCGTCCGGCGTGGTGGATCCGTCGCCCGCGAACGATGCGGCCGCCGACTCCGTGTACGTCCCGGCGGCGGACCTCGTGGTCGGGAAGACCGTCAACAATCCGAACCCCGTCGTGCTTTCCACGATCCAGTTCACGGTGCAGGTCACGAACAACGGCCCGGACGACGCGACGAACGTGGAGATCACGGATACGTTCCCGGGCGGCCTGAACTTCGTGAGTTCGAGTCCGAGCCAGGGCACGTACGCGTCCGGCACCGGGATCTGGACCGTGGGCACGGTGCCCTCCGGCGGCAGCGTCTCGCTCGGGCTGCAGGCCTCGGTCCCGCTCGCGGCCCTCGGCCAGCGCTACGTGAACTACGCCGATCTCACCGCGGTGGACCAGGCGGACCCGGCCACCGGCGCCGAGAGCGACAGCGCCGTGGTCCAGGTGCAGGGCGTCCTTCCGATCGAGCAGGCGGATCTCACGCTCGCGAAGACCGTCAACTCGCCGACGCCCTCGGAAGGCGACACGGTGCGCTGGCAGATCGTGCTCACGAACGACGGACCGGACGTGGCGACCTCGACGGAGGTCAGCGATCTCCTGCCGGCCGGTGTCACGTTCGCGGGGGCCACGGCTTCGATCGGGAGCTACCTGCCGGCCACCGGACGGTGGACGATCGGGAACCTGAACGTGGCGGCGCCCGAGACGCTGATCGTGGACGCCACGGTGGATGCCGGCACGGCCGGGGACACGATCACGAACTCGGCCTCGGCGTCGGCCGACCAGCCCGATCCCGGCGGCGCCTCGGACACGGCGCAGATCACCGTGCGCGCGGCGGACCTGGCCCTCGCGAAGGTCGTCGACGATCCGGCGCCCAGCGAGGGCGGCGCGATCGCCTACACGATCGACGTCTGGAACGCCGGCCCCGATTCCGCCACCGGGGTCACCGTGGTCGACTCGCTGCCGGTGGGAATCCAGTACGGCTCGTCGATTGCGAGCCAGGGTTCGTACGACTCGGGAACCGGTGTGTGGAACGTGGGCATCCTCGCGCCTGCCGATACGGCGAGTCTCGCGATCTCCGCCACCATCGGCACCGGCACCGCCGGGAGCACGATCCGGAACGTCGCGCGGGTCGGAGCCACGTCGGAAGGCGATCCGGTGGCGGCGAACGACTCCGCATTCGTGGACGTGTCCGTGGTCGGCGCGGATCTCGCGATCGCGACCACGGTGGACGACGCGAATCCCACGGAGCTCGATACGATCCGCTACACGATCGAGGCGACGAACGCCGGTCCGGATTCCACGAGCGGCGTGGTGATCGACGTCGCTCCGCCGGCCGGCTTCCTGCCGCGCGGCGACAACGCCTCGCAGGGAACGTGGAACGGCGGGCAGGACGAATGGACCGTCGGCGCCCTCGGGGCCGGCGCCACCGCGACGCTCGAGCTCGACCTGGAGGTGCCCTCGGGCTCCGGCGGCGGCCAGTACTGGCTGTCGGCGGGCGTGCAGACGTCGGCGCTCGCCGATCCCGATCCGGTGAACGACGCCGACAGCGTCTCCGTGTCCGTGGTGGATGCGACCGGAGTCACCGTCCTGGGGTCGCAGCCGACGGCGAGCGCGCGCCCGGGCCAGACCGAGGTCGTGCTCGGCACGTTCACGCTGCAGAACACCGGGATCACGGGCCTCTCGCTCACCGGCGCGACGTTCGCGAACACCACGACCGGTCCCGGGACCCAGGGTCAGAAGGACGCGGAGCTCGGCACCGTCCAGATCCGTCGCGACAACGGGAACGGGCTCTACGAGCCCTCGCTCGATCTGCTCGCGGGCACGGCCACCGTATCGGCCGGACAGATCGTGTTCACGGGTCTCTCCGTGAACGTACCGAACGACGGCACCCGGATCGTGCACGTCGTCTCGAACGCGGTCCCGCTCACCGCACGGGACGGCGACGCGCTCGATCTGCGGCTCGATGCGCCGGCGAGTCTCACCTTCAGCCAGGGGGTCACCACGATCAACGCGTGGCCGGTGGACCCCGCCGGTGCCGTGACGATCGACGGCATGGTCGCGGCGCAGATTCCGGTGACCACGTACGCGAGCGCGAACGTCGAGCGGGGCCAGACGAACGCCGGAGCGCTCGCCTTCCGTCTGCCGCCCAACGGCTACCAGTCCGACACGCTCACCCAGGCGCGGTTCCAGAACCTCGGCACGGCGGTCGCCGGCACGGACGTGACCGCGGCGAAGCTCTGGCAGGACGGCGGCGACGGTTCGTTCGATCACGGCGCGGGTGACGACACGCTGATCTCGGCTCTCACGAACGTGGGCGGCATCTGGACCGCGACCGGATTGTCGGTGGCGGTGCCCGTGAACGGGCTGCCGGCGTGGGTCTCGGTGGACGTCTCCCCCACGGCGACCGTCGGCTCCACGATCCGACTGGCGGTGAAGGGACCGGGCCCGGACGGCCTCGTGATGACGTCCGGGAACTCGGGGCCGCTCGACACGGCGTCCGCGGCATCGCGCACGCTGACCGTGACGAACTCCGTCTCGAACGTCACGGCGTGGGTCGTCGATCAGAGCAACGCCACGATGATCCCGGGTGCGGCTCCGCGCACCGTGTTCCGCTTCGAGATCGCGAACGAGTCGGCGGCGGCGGAGACGCTGAGCACCGTCCGCTTCACGAACACGACGGTCGGCGCGGTGGGCGCCACGCAGGCCCAGCTCGACGCCGACTGGCAGCCGCTGGATCTCCTGCGCGAACGTCTCGCCGACGTGGGCGGGAGCGGCGGTCTGCCGCCGGCCGGCGTCGCGGGCACGTTCTCGGGCGGTCTGGTGACGTTCCCGATCGACGAGATCATCGCGCCCGGTGACACCGCGGTGTTCGTGGTCACGAGCGGCGCGTCCGTCGCGGCCCGGGACTCCGACCGACTCGATCTCGTGATCGCGAGCACCACGGATCTCTCGTTCCGACGCGCGGTCAACGTATCCGGCTCCTTCCCGCTCGACGGCGCCGCGACGTTGCGGGTCGACGGCATGTCGTCGGCGCAGTTCGTGTTCGGATCGGTGGACCCGTCGATTCTCACGGGTGTGACGCGCGCGCTGGCCCTCGACGTCACCGTCCCGGCGAACGGCTACGTCGACGATACGCTGCTCCGATTCGACGTGACGAACCTCGGAAACGCGGTGGCCGGCGACGACATCGAGCGCGTGGAGCTCTGGTCCGACAACGGCGACGGTCTCTTCGACCCCGCCACCGACAGCACGCTCGGCGAGATGCTGTACACCGGCAATCGCTGGGAGCGCACCGGACTCTCGCTGCTCGCTCCGGCCGGCGTCGGGCGACGTCTGTTCGTGAGCGTCGACATCTCCGAGCTCGCGACCGCCGGCCGTACCGTGCGCCTCGCGGTGCCCGGCCCGCCGGACTTCGGCGTGGGCATGGCGAGCGACAACGACGGTCCGGTCGACGCCTCCGCCTCGAGCTCCGCCCAGACGATCTCGACCGTCGACCGGGTGACCGTGTCCCCTCTCGCCGGCAGCATCTCGCAGGTTCGCCCGGGGCGGACGAACGTGCTTCTACTCGGTTTCGCGCTCGAGAATCACTACCTGACGTCCAAGACGCTGTCCGGGCTCGTGGTCACGAACCGCACGGCGGGGGTCGGTTCCCAGGCCGAGCTCGACGCCGAGGTCGCGCAGCTCTCGATCTGGGTCGACAACGGCGACGGCGTGTTCAAGGGCGCGCCGGAAGACACGCTGCGGGCGACCGCGTTCTTCGAAGACGGTGCCGCGGAGTTCACCGGCGTGAACTGCACGATCGCGGCCGGCGGCACCCGCCGCGTGTTCGTGAGCGCCGACGTCTCGCTGAACGCGGCCGCGGACGGCGACTCCCTCGCGACGTGGATCGACGGCCCCGCCGAGATGACGTTCCTGTTGCCGACCGCGCTCGCCGCGAGCTTCCCGATCGACACCGGCGCGAAGGCGATCGTCGACGGCATGGTGGCCGGCCAGGTCTCGCGCTTCCCGGCACCGGCCGCCACGCTCGGTGCGGGCGAGGGACCCTCGCTCGTGCTCGACGTGCGCGTGCCGTCGAACGGCTACCGCAGCGACGTGCTGAACGGCCTCGAGCTCGTCAACCTCGGCAACGCCACGACCGCCGACCTCGCCGACGTTCGCCTCTGGCGCGACGGCGGCGACGGCGCCTTCGACGCGGGCGGGGTGGACGACATCGATCTCGGCGGCCTCGCCCTGTTCGGCGGACGCTGGGTTCACCCGTCGCTGACGGAATCCCTGCCGTGGCCCGGTGCGCGGATGTTCGTCTCCGTGACGAGCTCCGCCACGCCGACGGACTCCGCCACGGTGCGGTTCGCGATTCCCGTGAACGGCATCGAGGTCGCCTCCGGCAACGACGGTCCGCTCGACGCCCAGGTCGCGAACAACGAGACGACGCTGCTCTCCACGGCCGTGCTCCTCTCCGAGCTCGAGATCACGCCGAGCGCCACGACGGTCGACTCGCTCGTGACCGTGACGATGAACGTGCGCAACCTGCACGCTACCGCCACGATGGACTCGGTGGCGCCGAGCGCGCTCACGTCGCTGCCGGCGGCCGGTCTCCAGTACGAGTCGGGCCCGTCGCCGGCACTCGCTTCGATCGCCCCCGGCGGCGACGCGACGTTCACCTGGACCTACCGCGCGTCGTTCATCGGGGAATCGCGCCTCCGCGGTCTCGCGTCCGGAGTGGAAGCCGGTTCGGGGATCCCGCACCAGTCGCTCACCGTCACGTCGAACGCGGTGCAGGTGTACGTCAGCTCGCAGTCGCTCGACCTTTACGCCGTTTCCTCCATGCCGTTCTCCATCAACCGCGGACAGCAGGGCGTGGTGCCGCTCACGCTCACGTTCGAGAACCCGGCGGGTCCGAACGGAACCGACGTGGAGCTCGGTGCGCTCCGCATCCGCCTGGAAGACGATCAGGGCAACGGAGTGGTGCCGTCGGATCTGCTGTCCCGCGTGGTGGTGAGCGAGGGCGGCTCCACGTACCTCGACAAGACCGCGATCGAGATGTCGGGCAGCGAGGTGGATCTCACGCTCGCCACGCCGATCACGATCCAGTCCGCGGGTGCGGGCAGCCAGGCCACGGTGGGTCTCGCGCTCGACATCTCGGACTCGACCGCCGTGCCGTTCTTCGTGGTGAAGATCCTGGATGCATCCTGGTTCACCGCGAACGACGCCACGACCGGCGCCCCGGTCAACGTGAACCTGCAGGATCCGCCGGTCTACCCGGTCTCGTCCGGCCTCGCCCGTGTCGTCGCGGAGGCGACGCGTCTCGACGTGACCGGGGTGACCGCTCCCGACTTCCCGGCCGGTCGTGGCCAGTCCGCCGTCACCGTGCTGGACGTGACGCTCAACAATCCGGATCCCGCGGGGCTGGCGGCCGACGTTCGCGTGCCGTCGTTCGCGATCGCTCTGCGCGACTCCGCAGGCCTGCCGATTCCCGACCCGCAGAGCCGGATCGATCGGATCCGCGTGCGGACTCCGAACCAGGTCCATCTCGATCGCTCGGTCACCGGGTCCGACGGAACGACGCTCGCCCTGTCGCTGACCACGCTGATCTCGGTTCCCGTGAACACGAATCTCCCGATGTCGGTCGAGTTCGATCTCGCGGACGACGCGACGCTCGGCGCGTTCCGGGTCGAGCTCGCGGACACCTCCTCGTTCGAGGCGCGCGACGCGAACACCGGCGCGCCGCTGCCGGTGACGTACACGCCGGATCCGCTCGCGGGCCCGCTCGTCTCCGTGCAGGCGGCGGCGGATTCGATGCGCGCGTCCGGCGTGGCGCTGATGCCGGCCACGATTCCCGTGGGCACGCCGAACGTGACCGCGATGCGGATCGCGGTGGAGCATCCGGGCGGCGGCGAGGTCGGGCCCATCGTGATCGATCAGCTGACCCTCGGCTGTCGCGACGACGCGAACCAGCCGGTGATTCCCGCACTCTATCTGGATCGCGTGGCCGTGCGACGGGGCGGCGCGGAAGTCGGCGTGGTGACGGCGCCGCCGATCGCCGGCGGCGAGGTCGTGGTTCCGCTGACCGGCGTCTCGCTCGCGCCCGGCGAGCGCGACACGCTCGAGGTGAGGTTCGACGCCGAGGTCACCGCGCCCGCGACCCTGTTCGCGTTGACCGTGAGCGCGACCGGCATCGGCGCGATGGACGGCAATCTCATGCTGCCGGTCACCGTGGCGCCGGAGGCGGGTTCGGAGTTCCCGCTGTCCTCCGGCTTTGCGCAGCTCTCGACGCCTGCCCGCACGCTCGTGGCCTCGTTCGCGCAGTCCATGCCGGCCGCGCTCGCGGCCGACGGCGGCGACGTCGACGCGGCGACGCTCACGCTCCGGAATCCGGCGGATCCTTCGTCCGGATCGATCTCGATCGACCATCTGAACCTGCGGGCCCGGGATCGGGACGGCAACCTGCTCGCGATCGGCTCGGTGGTCGAGCGCGTCGTGAGCCTCGTGGACGGCGTGCTCTGTGCGGACTCGGGGACCCTTCTCGAGACGGACGAGCAGGCCACGATGCCCTGCGGGGCGCCGATCCTTCTCGACCCGCAGGATGCGCGTGACGTCGTGATGCGACTGACGCTGCGCGCGGGCGCCTTTGCCGACGGTCTGCGTGTCGGCCTGCTCGCCGACGACGTGGGCGTGGTCCAGCCCGGCAACCCGCTCCTCTCCGTGGCCGTCGTCGCGGAGGACGGTCAGTCGTTCCCGTTCTGGACGCTCGCGGGCAACTTCGGCGGAACGAATCTCGCGGACTCGTACTCGAACTTCCCGAATCCGTTCGCGGCGGGACGCCAGAACACGACGCTCGCGTTCTACCTGCAGGAGCCGGCGACCGTCACGTTGACGCTGTACACGCTCCGCGGGCAGACGGTGCGCACGATCCTCGCGGGCGTCCCGCTCGGCGCGGGCCTGCACCAGGACGCCACATGGGACGGCCGCAACGGGCGTGGAGACACGGTCGCCAACGGCACGTATCTGGCGCGCATCCAGGTGAGTTACGAGTCCGGCGGCTCGGACGAGATCGTGCGGAAGGTCGCGGTGGTGCGATGAGGCGATCACCTCTCGGACTGATTCTGGCCTTCGCGTTCACGAACGTCGCGTTCGCGGCCGAGGACGGCGGGACGCAGAGCGTCTTCGCGCACGGCGCGGGCAACCGCGCCCTGGCGCTGGGGGGCGCGTTCACGGCGATCGCCGATGACGCGAGCGCCCCCGTCTGGAACGCGGCGGGTCTTGCGCGCCTCGCGCGCCGCCAGCTGGTCGTGTCCCAGGCGAGCCTCTACGGCCTCGAGATCGACGAGCAACACCTCGGCCTCGCGTGGCCGGACTGGCGCTGGGGCACCGTGGCGTTCACCGCCCGTCGACTCGGCGTCTCGGGAATCGACGCGCGGGACGATCGCAACGTGCCGCTGGGTACGTTCTCCGACCAGGAGATGGACTTCGGCCTGTCGTACGCGCGGCCGCTGAACGACGTCTGGAGTGTGGGCGGATCGCTCCGCTTCCGCCGCCAGCAGGTCTCCGACTTCTCCGCGAACGGCTTCGGGGCGGATCTCGGTCTGCACGTGCGCCCGCTGCTCGCGGCGGGCGTGGAAGCGCCGTGGGCCGGTCGGCTCACCGGGGGCTTCGCGGTGCGGAACGCGGTGGCGCCGTCGCTGCGGCTCGACCGGGATGCCGTCTCCGAGCCCACGGAAGTGGCGTTGGGATTCGCCTGGCACCAGCCGCTCGGCGCGGAGCGTGCCGCGACGGCCGCCGTGGACGTCGAGAAGGCCTCCGGTGTCGGCGCGCACGTCCGGGCCGGCCTCGAGGTGCGCCCCCATTCCGTGCTCGCGCTCCGCGCCGGCTGGAACGGCGACGACGTGACCGCCGGTCTCGGGGTGTCCTGGCGTCTGTTCGCCTTCGATTACGCGTTCGAGAACGCCGAGATCGATCCGGTGCATCGCTTCGGCGCCACGATCGGGTTCGGGGTGACCACCACGGAGAGCCGCCGCCTCGCCCAGGATGCGGAGGAGGAGCGCTTCCGGCAGCGCCTGGCCGAGACGTTCCAGCGCAAGCAGGAAGAGCGCGTCGACGAGCTGCTGTCGAACGCGGAGCGGATGCTCGCCGACGGCGCGATCGAGGAGGCGCTCGAGGTGGTGGCCGCCGCGCGGGCGCTGTCGCCGGATCACCCGCGCGCCGGCCGAATCGAGACCCAGGCGCTGTTCGCGCGGGCCGAGCGTGAGGAACAGGAGAGCCGCTTCGCGGAGGCCGCGATCCTGTACGGCCGCGTGATCGCGATCCAGCCCGACAACGTCGAGGCGCAGAACGGCCTGCTGCGTTGCCGCACCGAGAGCAACCTGCGGGCCGAGCGGACGTCGCGCATTCGTGCGCTGTTCGCCGAGGCGCTCGACGCCTTCACGGACAACAAGCTGCTCCTGGCGCGGCAGAAGCTGCGGGACATCCTCACCCTCGCGCCGGACGACGGCGAAGCGAACGCGATGCTCGCTCGCACGGAGACCGCGATCTCGAGTCGGGCGAAGACGCTCGTGGAGCAGGCCAACCGCTCCATCGACCGCGGCCTGCTCGACGAGGCGTCGGACCGTCTCGCCGAGGCGGATCGCCTGGATCCGCGGGTCGCGGGCCTCGCGAAGGCGCAGAAGCGTCTCCGTGACGCCGAGCTGGCGCTCCAGGACGCGGCCCGGAAGAAGCGCGAGGAGGCGCTGGCCCAGGCGACGAGCACGCCCGAGCCCGCGAAGGCACCCACGCTCTCCCGCAAGAAGCGCAAGGAGATCGAGGACCTGTACCGGCGCGGCATGGAAGCGATGGACGCGAACCGCTCCGACGATGCGCTGCGCTACTGGGAGCTCGTGTGGCTCGCGGATCCCGCGTACGAGAACGTGGCGGAGTTCCTGAAGCGGGAGTACCTGCTGCGCGGGCTCGAGGCGTTCTCGCGCGGCAAGCTCGACGACGCGATCTCGGTCTGGGAGCGCGCCCAGGCGGTGGATCCGAACGATGAGAAGACGCTCGGCTACCTCGCACGCGCGCGCGAGCAGCAGGCGAGATCCCGGGAGATCCTCGGCACCGAGGGCAGGAAATGACCGAGAAGAAGCGAAAGGCCGTCATCGGAATCCGCTGGATCGTGACCGGCGCCGCGGTGTGTCTGACCGCGCTCGCGGTGGCCGCGGTGGGAGCGGTGGCCGAGCGGAACGCGCGGGAGGCGCTGAACACCGAGCTGCAACGTCGAGTCGTGCTGGAGGCGCGGAACCTCGCGCTCACGAGCTCGCGGGCACTGCTCTCGGACTTCCCCGAGCTGACGCTGGCCCCGATCCTGAACCAGATGACGGAAGGACGGGACGAGCTCGAGTTCGCCGTGGTCGCGGATCTCAATCACGTGATCCGCGGACACGCGGACGCGCGACGCATCGGCGAGGAGTTCACGCGACCGCCCGCGGTGACGGAAGTGAACTCCGACGTCGCCGACCCGCGCCGCGGCGAGACGCTCCAGGAGAACGCGTCGATCCTCGTGGCGTCGAGCCCCGTGCTGCACCCGAACGGGGACAAGCTCGGGGAAGCCTGGGTCGCGATCGATCGCGGCTACGTGCGCCAGCTCATCAGCGAGGCCCGTCGCAAGCAGGCGATCGTGGTGCTCGTCGTGCTCGCGATCGGCGTTCTTTTCGTTCTGCTGATCCTCAGTGCCATTCTGCGCCCGATCGGAACCCTCCGCGCCGGTCTCGAACGGATCGGCTCCGGGGATTTCACGACGCACGTGCAGCTCCACGACCGCACCGAGTTCGGACTGCTCGCGGACACGATCAACGAGATGGCGGACGCGATCCGCGACGCGCAGAACGAGCGCCTCGAGAAGGACCGCCTCGCCCGGGAAGTCGAGCTGGCGCGCGAGATCCAGAGCTCGCTGCTGCCGCACGAGAGCATCCGGGCGGAGGGCGTCACCGTCGACGGCGCGCATCGTGCGGCGGCCGAGGTCGGCGGCGATCTCTGGGACGTGTTCCCGCTCGGCGACGGACGGGTCGGCGTGGCGATCGCCGACGTTTCCGGCAAGGGACTCGGCGGCTGCCTCGTGACATCGATGGTCTCGGCGTTGCTGCGGGCGTTCCGGAACGAGGAGCGCTCCCCGGCCCGCCTGCTCGTGCGGCTGGAGGAGAGCCTTCCCCTCCGGGCCGGCACGTTCATCACGATGTTCTACGGCATCTACGACCCCAAGAACGGATCGCTCGTGTTCGCGTCGGCCGGTCACAGCCCCGTGCTGGTCCATCGCGCCGCCACCGGCAAGGCCGAGTGGTACAAGACGAAGGGCATCCCGATCGGCGCGGTGCGCGGCGGCGCGCTGGCCAAGACCGTCCGCGACGAACGGATCGTGCTCGACCCTGGCGACGTTCTCGTGCAGTACACCGACGGCGTGAACGAAGCGTTCGACACGAGCGGCCGCGATCAGTTCGGGTTCGCCCGCCTGCAGGACGCCGTGAAGGCGTCGGCGGCGAAGGGCGCGGCGGCGATCGTGAACAAGATCCGGGAGGACCTGCGCGCCTGGGTCGGCGATCAACCGCCGTTCGACGACGAGACGCTCGTGGTGCTCTGCCGGGACGCAGCGGCCGTCACCCCCCCGGCGCCCGCGCCGGCGGCCGGCGGGACGGAGCGGCGCTTCGATCCCGTCCGCATGGTGCGGGAGGCGCGCAAGCGCGGCCACGGCATCCGCTTCCACGCCGATCTCGATGAGCTCCATCGGCTCGAGGACTGGGTCACGAAATGCGAGGGGCTCACCCTCGACAGTCACCAGGCGACGCTCGTGCAGACCTCTCTCTACGAGCTGTGTGCGAACGTCGCGGAGCACGGCTACGAGGGCAACCCGAGCCGCACCTTCGAGCTCTGGTGGCTCGAGTGCGCCCGGGCGGCGCGCATGGTCCAGGGCGAAGAGGGTTGCGGCGCGCAGGGAGTGTTCGTCCTCGTGGACGACGGCCACTCGTACGACGCGAAGGTCCCGTCCGTGAACTTCGAGGAGGTGTCGGTGCGCCGGCGCGGACGCGGAATCGGGCTCACCATCGTGCACCGCGCGATGGCGCACGTCTCGTACCACCCGAAGACCGAAGAAGGCAACGTCACCATCGTCACGTTCGATCCCAAGCGCCAGCGCGCGGAGGAGGTTTCCCATGGCTGACACGTTCCAGATGACGAGTGCGGACTCGCCGCCGTCGACGGCGCTGCTGCGTCTCGAGGGGCGCCTGGACGCCCGCAACGCCCAGACCCTCGTGCAGGAGTGCCAGAGGCTCCGGGACGCCGGCCGAAGCCGGATCGTCGTGAATCTTTCCCGCGTCGCGTTCGTGGCCTCGAGTGGCGTGGGCTCGCTGCTCGCGCTCACCGAGATGCTGAACGACGCGAACGGCAAGCTCGTGCTGGTGGACATCTCCGATGCGGTCCGTTCCGTCGTGGAGCTCCTGAATCTCACGCAGTTCCTGAACCTGCAGACCTCCGAGGCCGAGGCGTTCCAGACGATCGGAGTCTAGGTGTTCTGGAAGGCGAAGGACCGCGACATCCCCCCCGTTCCTTCGGAGGAAGCGCCGCCGACCGACGAACCGTCGCCGGGCGCCACGAAGGAGCGAACGGTCACGCGTCTTCCCACGTTCGGTGAGGGACCGGCCGGCGAGCTGAGCCTTCTGTCGATGCTCGAGCTCTCCAACGAGCTCAGCGCGCGGATGGACCTCTACGAGATCGCGGAAGTCACCCTGTTCAACCTCATGGGGCACTTCGCCTGCTCCCGGGCGGCGCTGTGGGTCCTGCCCGAAGAGGGCGAGGATGCGGTGCTGCTGCGGGCGCAGGGATTCTCGCCGAAGGTCGCACGGGCGGTGGGTACGGTGTGGTCCCGCTGGCTGTTCGACCGTCCCGGCGGTTCCCTCGACCCCGTGCTCATGCATGAGCTGAAGGACACGAGCGCCCCCGGGTTGTCGCTGGCGGAAGACGCCGGCATCGTCGTGCTCGCGCCGGTAGCCGCGCGTCGACGTCGGCTCGGGCTGCTCGCGCTCGGACGTCGTGTGTCCGGGGCCGCATTCTCCGCGCGCGACCTCGAGGTGCTCGCCGCTTCCCTGAACTTCGTGGGCGCTTCGCTCGAGAACACCGCGCTCTACAACCGCGCGATCGAGACGAACCGCGGGCTCCGGCAGGCGAACGAGCGGCTGCTCGAGCTCGACCGACTGAAGTCCGAGTTCCTCCGCACACTGAACCACGAGCTGCGTACGCCGCTCACGGTGATCGGAGCGTATCTGGACAGCCTGCTCATGAGCGAGAAGGAGGAGGGTCCGCGCAAGCATCAGCTTCGCACGGTGCGCGACGAGTCCTCCAAGCTCGAGGGCATGCTTCTGAACCTTCTCGACTTCGGCAAGCTGATGGGCGACGACCTGCAGCTCTCGCTCGAGCGCGGCGACGTCACGAACCCGCTGCGCGTCTGGTACGAGGAGCGGCGACCCGGCATCACCGCCGGATTCCGGGAGCTGCAGTTCTCGCATGCGTCGTCGGTGCCGGCGGCGTTCTTCGAGCGCCGTCGCCTGGTTCAGATCGTCGACGCGCTGGTCGGCAACGCCGTGAAGTTCTGCCCCGCCGGCTCGAAGATCGTGGTGCGGGTCGAGCCGGAAACTCACGAGGACAAGGACTGGGTCCGGGTCGACGTCATCGACGACGGTCCGGGCATCGCGCCCGATCGCCTGCCGCACATCTTCGATTCGTTCCGGCAGGGCGACGGCTCGGAGACGCGCCGCCACGGCGGCATGGGGATGGGCCTCGCATTCGCGCGGCGCCTCGCCGAGAAGATGAACGGCACGCTCGACGTGAAGACCGAACTCGGCAGCGGCACGACGTTCTCGCTCCGGTTGCCGCTCGCCTGAGCGATCCGGGTTCGGTTCGGTCTCACCGGACCGGAAAGTGATCCGCGAGGTCGTCGACGTCGCCGGTCCAGCGAAGCGTCCCGTCCGCCAGCACCGCCGCCCGCTCGCACTCGGCTTCCACGAAGTCCCGCTCGTGACTCGCGAGCGCGAGGGCGACTCCATCGGCGCGGAGTCGCCCGAGCACGTCCTGCAGGCGGTGCACGCCCTCGACGTCGAGGCCGGTGGTGGGCTCGTCGAAGGCGACCGCGCGGGGCGCGAAGGCGAGGATCCCCGCGATCGCGGCGCGGCGCGCTTCGCCTCCGGAAAGCGACTCGGGCAGACGCGGACCGATCGCCTGCGGGTCGAGTCCGACCCGGGCCAGCGCCTCGCGGGCGACCGCGTGGGCATCGTCCGCGGAGAGTCCCCGATTGCGCGCGCCGAACGCGACGTCCTCGAGCACGGTCGCCTCGAAGAACGCCCGTTCGGGCTCCTGAAACACGAGCCCGACAGACGATCGATCGTCTCGGTGCCAGGTCACACGCCCGGACGTCGGCTGGAGCAGACCCGCGAGCAACGAGAGGAGCGTCGTCTTCCCGGCGCCGGACATCCCGACGAGCCCGACGGTCTCCCCCGTGCGCAGCTCGAGATCGACCGAGCGGAGGATCTCACCCGCGGGCTCCGCTCGAACCGAGACGGCTTCCGCCCGAACGATCGTCAGCTGCTCTCTCGGCGACGAGCTCTCGGGGTCCTCGGAGAACGGCAGGGACTCGGCGTCCATGCGCCAGAACGTCGTGGGGGAAATGAGACGCTCTTGCACGAACGATCGGTCGATCTCGGCGCCGGCTGCCTCCCGCTCCACGCGGCCGGCCGCGAGGGCGACGACACGATCCGCGCGCTCCGCCTCGTCGGCCCGATGGGTGACGTGCACGACCGTCAGCGGCCGCTCCGAACGCACCCGCTCGATCTCCGCGAAGAACCGCTCGCGGGCGATCGCGTCGAGACGCGCGGTCGGCTCGTCGAGGAGCAGCACCGCGGGGCGAAGGACGAGCGCCGACGCCAGGGCGAGACGTTGCTTCTCCCCCTCCGAGAGAAGGTGCGGCGGGCGGCGGGCCAGCGGGCGCAGGCCGCTCCAGTCGAGAGCCTCCTCCACCCGACGGCGAATCTCCCCGGACGGAACCGCCCGGTTCTCGAGTCCGAACGCGAGGTCGCGCTCCACCGTGCTGCCCACGATCTGATCGTCGGGGGACTGGAACACGGACGCGAGTCCGCCGCTGCCGTCCGCGAGCGGGGCCGGCGCCTCGACGTCGCCCGCGTCCGGGGATCGCAATCCGCCGAGGAGCTGCAGCAACAGCGTCTTCCCCGCCCCGTTCGGGCCGACCAGAGCAACATATTCGCCTTCACGAATATTCAGATCGATCCCGTCGAGGAGGCGCTCGCGCGCCCCGGGGGTGGGGCGAGGATTGTCGAGGCGAAGACCTCGGGCTCGGATCACGGCTGGGGGCGGACCGAGGCCCCGACCCTCTGGTCGGTCGCGCGGGCCAGCCACTGACGAGCCGTCTTCGTCACCGGATCGTCGGGATAGCGGGCGATGAGATCGCGGACCTCGGCCGTGGCACCTTCGGTGTCGCCCTGGTCCCAGTGGGTGCGGGCCAGCGCGAGCCGGGCGGCGACGTGATCCGGCGCGAGGGAGATCGCCGCGTCGAACTCGCGTTCGGCGCGGTCCCAGGCCTTGAGGCCGCGGAGTGCTGATCCGAGAGCATACCGTGACTCCGCGTGGTCGGGCCGGCGACGGGCGGTCTCCTCGAGCGGCGGAAGCGCCTCGAGCGGGAAGCCGGCCGCCAGCAGCGACAGTCCGAGGTTGTAGCGGATGTCGTCCCGCCAGGGGGCCAGGCGCAGCGCTTCCTTGAAATGAGCGGAGGCGGCGAGGTCTCCCTCCCGCTTCGCGGCCGTGAGTCCCGCCTCGAACTCGCGCTGGGCCGCACTCGCGGCCTGACGTCGCGCTTCGAGCTCTCCGGCCGGCGGTACGACCAGCACGGTGCCGGCGGGCGCGGGCTCGTCCGCGGGGAGTCCGGCCAGGGCGGCGAGCGTCGCCGCCGGCTTCTCGTCGCCGTAGACCTCGCGGGCGATCTCCGCGAACGTCCGCGGGTGATTCACGACCACCACCCGCTCGCCGGTCCGGGAGTCCATCTGCTGGATCGCCGGCTTCGGGCCCACGCAGCCCCCCGCCGCAAGCCCCAAGACAATCGAAAGAACGAATGCGACAGATGCCCGTCCCTCAGTCATGCGATTCCTTCCATTCGGAAAGTCGAATGTGATGTTCGACTTCTCGGTACACCTGCAGGAGGGGCAGCCCGGTCCGCTCCGCGATCGCGCGGCAGGACTCGTACTCGGGAGTCACCCGGGATCGATCCCCGAGGTTCCCGATCTTCACGCGCACCGTTCCGTGCGGCGTTTCCACCTCACCCGCGCGGCGGGCGAGCTTCCAGCGGGACACCGGTCGGCGGCGAACCCCGAACGTCGTCGTCTCGCGGAGGAGGAGTGCCGCGAGTGCGGACTCCGCGCCGGTCTCCGCCAGTACGGATACGACGTGCCCGGGGCGTCCCTTCTTCATGAGCACGGGAGTGATCCAGGCGTCGAGAGCTCCCTCACGGAGTGCCTCCGCAATCACGTGGGGGAGCAGCTCGGGGGACGAATCGTCCACGTTCGCCTCGAGGAGAATCGCCTCGTCGGACTCCCAGGGAATTCCCTCGTCCTCGTTCCGGTGCGATGCGACACCGACCGACACGCGTAGCACGTTCGGACGATCGGGCAGTTCGCGCTGTCCGGCTCCCACGCCCACGGCTTCGGTCGCGAGGCACTCGGCGAACCCGGCAGGCACTCCGAGCGTCGTGAGGATCGCGGCGCCCGTCGGGGTCAGGAGCTCGGCCTCGATCTGCGTGCGAATCACCGGCAGGCCGCGCGTGAGCTCGAGTACGGCCGGCACCGGAACAGGAATCCGTCCGTGCGCGGAGTTCACCTCCCCGGTGCCGAGGCGCAGCGCGGAGAACGTCACCCGCGAGACGTCGAGCAGGTGCAACGCGAGGCAGGCTCCCGCGATGTCCAGGATCGCGTCGAGCGCCCCGACCTCGTGGAAGTGGACCTTCTCCATCGGGATGCCGTGCGATCGCGCCTCCGCCTCGGCGAGCCGGTCGAAGACGTCGTTCGCGCGGCGTACCACGGCCGGCGGCAACGAGCCGCCGCCCAGGATCTCGCGAATCTGCGGCAGATGGCGGTGGTTCTTCTCGTCCGGGATCTCGAGAACCAGTCGTCGCGCCCGGAAGCCGCGCGTACGGATCTCTTCCGTCTCGAGCCGGAACGCGGGAACGGGCAGGGTCGCGAGACCGGCGCGAATCTCCTCCAGCGGCGCGCCCGCGTCGATGAGCGCGGCGAGGATCATGTCGCCGGCGGCACCGGTGACGGGATCGAAATGCGCGACTTTCACTCGCTCTCCTTCGTGGCCGTGCGCGCGCGCTCGAGCGATCGAATCAGCACCGCCGCCGCGTAACCCGCACCGAAGCCGTTGTCGATGTTCACCACCGTGACGCCGGACGAACACGTGTTCAGCATGCCGAGCAGCGCCGCAAGCCCGCCGAAGCTCGCGCCGTAGCCGACCGAAGTCGGCACCGCGATCACCGGCACGTCGACGAGCCCGCCGACGACGCTCGGCAGCGCGCCCTCCATGCCGGCCACGACGACGATCACCGCGGCCCGGCGCAGCCGCTCTCCCTGGGACAGCAGTCGGTGGAGGCCCGCCACGCCGACGTCGAACAGACGCTCGACGGCGCAGCCGAACGTCGATGCGGTGATCGCCGCCTCTTCCGCCACCGGAAGGTCCGAGGTGCCCGCCGAGACCACCAGCACCACCGGCGCGTCCGCCCGCGGCTCCGGCCACCGCCACCGGACCGTGCGCGACAGGGGATCATGCTCGCCGGCCGGGTGCGCGGCCATCAGTGCGTCCGCGGCCGCCCGGTCGACGCGCGTCGCCAGGACGGGTCCCTCCCGCGCGAGCAGGCGGGCGACGATCGCCACAGTCTGTTCCGGAGTCTTGCCCTGTCCGAACACGACCTCCGGGAATCCCCGCCGCAACGCGCGGTGATGATCCAGGGTCGCGAAGCCGAGGTCCTCGCTCGGCAGGGTCTTGAGGCGCTCGAGGGCCGCGTCGAGGGGCAGATCGCCTCGTCGGACGGCTTCCAGGAGCGCGCGGAGTTCGGATTCCATCGCGGGAATCTAACACGCCGCCGGGGTCGTGGCCCGCGGGGCAAGAGAGCTAGCGGCCCCGGCCCGTCTTCCGGCGCCCGCCGCGGGAACCGCGTCGGCGACCGGCGCCGCGGCGTCCCCGGCGACTCGACGGCTGCGTCTTCCGCGCCCGGCGAATCGGGTCGGGCCGCACCGAGATCAGCTCGGACAGGATGCCGCACGCGACCGCCACGAGCAGGACCGGCACCAGGAGCGGTCGGACGTCCCGCAGCGCGTCTCCCCAACCCTGCTGATGCGCGAGACGGGCGGCGCCGGTCGCGGCGAGCAACACGACGGGCAGGTACGCGATCACGAGGATCGCACCGCGCGCGAGCGGCCCTTCCTCGGCCTCCCACAGGGCGCGCGCGCCGCGTCCCGCCACGAGGAACATCGCGGGCAGCAGCACGACCGACGCGGCGAGGAACGGATCGTGGGGGTGGCCGGCCGGCGTGAATGGGACGAGAAGCACCGTCATCAGGAGCCACGTGATGAGGAACGAGTACTCCTGTCGACGGTAGCGGCCGGGCTGCAGACCGCGCAGGATCAGCCAGCCGAGTCCGAGCACGAACAGCGGCGGCAACGTGACGGGCAGCTCGGTGCGGGCGGCATGTTCGGGCAGGCGCATCTCCAGGAACAGCCACGCACCGAGGAACAGCCACGGCAGGAGTCCCGCGGCGTGCCACGGCTTGCCGCCGGACCACTCGACCCATCGGATCACCAGGATGATCGGCAGGGCGATCACCACGAGGATCGCGAGCGAGTGCGTCGGCGCGAGGAAGCGTTCGAACAGATCCGGCCACAGGCTCGCGTCCGACGACGCCCAGCCCGCGGCCGCCGGGAACAGCTTCGGGAACGCGCCGCTGCCGCCGCCCACGAGCACCTCGGCGCACCACGCGGAGAGCAGGGCGGCGCCCGCGAGCACCACGGTGCCGACCGCGGCGAAGAACGTCTTCTCACGCGGCGAGCGCACGGGAAGCGTGGTCGTGGCGGAGTTCGTGCGCCGCAAACCGAGCAGCAGCCAGATCACGAGCGTGGTGACGAGTGTCGCGAAGGCGGCGGGGGCCAGCAGAAGGCCGACGCCCAGGAAGACGCCGGCCAGTCCGATCCGGGTCGCGGTGACGCCGGCCATCTCGACTTCGCGGTGTCGTGACTGGAGCACTACCGCCCACGCCACGCCGAACAGGACGAGGAGCTCCCCGACGACGAACAGGTGCACGGTCGTGCCCGCCTGTCGCCACGGATCCGAGACCGCGAGCAATGCGGCTGCGAGCAACGCGGCCGCGTCGCCGATCACGATGCGGCCCAGGAAGTAGAGCATCAGGAGCGCCGCGAACGCGGCGGCGAACGACGGTACGCGGGCCCGCGCGCGCATCTCCGGCGTGATGTTCGCGATCTCGACGCCTTCGATCTCCGCGCCCGCCCACGCCCACGTGGCGCTCGAGAGCGTTCGCGCGAACGACGTGGCGTCGCTCGCCTGATCAGCCGGCGCCTGAACGTCCCGGATCCACTCGATCTCGCCGGGCCGCAGGGGAGTGTCGGACAGTCGCGTGAGGTTCGGCAGCCACAGCAGGAAGAGCACCGTGATGCCGAGGGCCGCCCACGGGATCTTCGATTCGATCCCGGTGACCTCGCCGAGCAGCTCGGACGTCGGATCGACGATCCGGGGACGCGTTTCCTCGGCCTCGCGCCGCGGGAACGGCCAGGTCACGCGTTCCGCTCCCATTCCACGAGCTTTCCCTCCAGCGTGGATCGCACCCGCTCCCAGACCCGCTCTTCCCCGCCGTGCGTCGGCACCACCCGGAAACGTTCCGGATGCCGTCCCGCGATCACGCGGTAAGCGGCGCGCACGCGTTCGTGGAAGCCGAGCGCCTCGCGCTCGATGCGATCGAGCGCTTCGTCGCCGCTTCCGCGACTCTGCCTCCGCGCGAGCCCTTCCTCGGGGTCCACGTCGAAGTACAGCGTGAGATCGGGCTGGACGCCGTCGGTCGCCCAGTCGTTGAGCCGCTCGACCGTCTCGATGCCGAGATCGCGCGCGCCGCCCTGGTAGGCGGCGGACGAATCCGTGAAGCGATCACAGATGATCGACACGCCGCGCGCCAGCTGCCCGCGGATCACTTCCTCGACGAGTTGCGCGCGCGAGGCGAGGTAGAGGGCGAGCTCCGCCCGGGGATGCAGCGACTCGACTCGATGGAGCAGGAGATCCCGGATCAGCTCGCCGGCGGGAGTCCCGCCCGGCTCGCGCGTCTCGAGAACCTCGTGCCCCCGCTCGCGCAGGAAGGCCACGATTCGTCGGCGCTGCGTCGTCTTACCGGAACCTTCGCCACCTTCCAGGGTGACGAACAGCCCCCTCCGGCTCCCCATTCCCACTCCCGCTCGGCACCCGCCGGACCGACCGCATATTGCCGCAGGACGGGAGCGACGTAAAGCGAACGTTCATTCCTCGGGGGCGCGGAGACGGTAGTGGCCGACGCCCCAGGTGTCCCCGCCCCGGCGTCCGAAGAGCTCGCGGCAGGCGAGGAAGAACATGCGCCAGCGGCGGTAGGCCCGCGCGCCGACCAGCTGCTCCACGGGCTCGCGCGCGTGATCGAGGTTCCGGAGCCACGCGTTCGCGGTGCGGGCGTAGTGGGTGCCGTCCCACCACCACTCGCTCTCCACCGCGAACCGGTGCGGGAAACGGTGCGGCAGGTCGCGCGACGGCATCATGCCGCCGGTGAAGAAGTGGCGCCCCATCCAGTCGCCGGGGCCGTCGGTGGAGTAGAACGTCGCCTCGCGGACATGGGCGAAGACGTGCAGGAACAGGCGCCCGTCCGGAGAGAGCCAGCTCCGGATCCGTGCAAGCAGCGCGTCCCAGTTCCGCACGTGCTCGAACATCTCCACGGAGACCACGCGGTCGAAGTGCTCCGCGGTCTCGAACCGGTTCACGTCGGCGGTGACGACACGCAGGTTCCGCAGGCCGCGGCCCGCGGCGCGCGCTTCCACGAACGCCCGCTGCGACGCGGAATTCGAGACGGCCACGATGCGGCTCGCGGGGAACGCCTCGGCCATCCACAACGACAGCGATCCCCAGCCGCAACCGAGCTCCAGGACGCGTTGCCCGTCGGCGAGATCCGCGTGGCGAGCCGTCCGCGCGAGGGCTTCGTCTTCGGCTTCCGCGAGCGTCGTTCCCTCGTGGTCGAACCACCCGCAGCTGTACTTGAGTCGCGGGCCGAGTACCGTCTCGAAGAACGCCGCGGGCACTTCGTAGTGCTGATCGTTCGCGCGGTCGGCGTCGGCCGCGATCGGGGAGGCCGCCATCGCCCGCAGGTGCGCGCGGAAACGCTCTTCGAGCTGGTCGAGGGGCAGGGATTCGAGCTCGCGCGCCCAGGTCTCGCACTGACCGCGGATTGCGGCCGCGAGGACCGCATCCGGCACCAGGCCGCGCTCGGCCGCCTCGATCCCGAGCGGCAGCACGAGGTTCGGCAGGGAAAGCGTGCTCACGACGTGGAACTTCGCGGGGGGCCGGGGAAGAACGCGTTCGTGGTTCGCTGGTAGGCGCGGTAGGCGTCACCGCGACTCGCGAGCAGTCGCGCCTCGGTGGGGGGAATGCCGGTGACGAACCGGAGGAACAGGTACATCGCGATCGGCCCGAGCAGCAGCCACGGCCAGCCCGGTCCGCCGAAGCCGAGCGCTACGTACGCCCACCAGTGAATCCACTCGAAGAAGTAGTTCGGATGGCGGGTGTACCGCCACAGTCCCTCGCGACAGACGCGCCCGCGGTGCGACGGCTCGCGCCGGAATGCGGCGAGCTGGCGATCCGCGAGCCCTTCGCCGCCGACCGACACGATCCACAGCGCCACTCCGAGCAGGTCGAGCGCCCCGAGTGGAGCCCGGTTCTGCGCGGCACCGAACGCCGGCAGCGCGAACAGCACGATCCAGATCGCCTGGAGCTGGAAGAAGCCGAGGATCCAGGGCTGGAAGCGGTGCCCGAGCTTCTCGCGCAGGTCGCGGTAGCGGACGTCTTCCGCCTCGCCGCGCACGCGACGCGCGAGGTGCAGTCCGAGGCGCAGCCCCCAGGCGAGCGCGAGGGCGGCGACGAGTGCGCGCCGGACGGGCAGCCCGTCCGCGAAGGCGGCGAACGTGGCCGCGGCCAGTCCGGTGCCGAGTGACCACGCGACGTCGACGATGCCCGCGTTGTGCGTGCGTCGCTGGACGAGCCACAGCAGGAACATCCCCGTGGCGGCCACGGTCCAGACGACTCCGATCAGGCCCCAGCCGCTCACGTCGCGGCCCCCGGTCGGCGGAAGCGAACCTGTACGTCGTCCACGTAATCCTCCCGGAAGCCGGCCTCGCAGTACGCGAGGTAGTAATCCCACAGGCGCAGAAACGACTCGCCGTAGCCGAGCTCGCGCGCTTCCGCGCGCCGCGTCCGGAATGCGCTCCGCCAGCGACGGAGCGTCTCCGCGTAGTGCGGGCCGAGGGAAGACGTCGATTCGAGCTGCAGATCCGTGCCGGCGATCGACTCGCGCATCCACGGCAACGACACGAGCGAGCTGCCCGGGAACACGCGGAGCTGGATGAAATCCGGATTGCGAACGTAGTGGTCCCAGTCGCGCTCCGCCATCGTGATCGCCTGCACGAGCAGCGTGCCGCCCGGTCGCAGCAGGTCGGCGCACTTCGCGAAGAACGTCGGGCCCTGCGCGCGGCCGATCGCCTCGATCATCTCGATCGACGCGATCTTGTCGTAGGTGCCGCGCAGCGTGCGGTAGTCCTGGTCGAGTACCTCCACGCGGTCCGCGAGCCCGGCCGCGCGCACCCGGGCCGTGGCCTCGTGGTGCTGCTCCCGCGAGATCGTCGTGGTGGTCACGCGGCACCCGCTTCGCGCCGCCGCGCGAATCGCGAAGCTACCCCACCCGGTGCCGATCTCGAGCACGTGGTCCTCCGGTCCGATCGCGAGGGCATCGATCACGAGGTCGAGCTTCGCGAGCTGCGCGTCGCGCAGGGAGATCTCCGGTCGCGCGAAGAACGCGCAGGAGTAGGTCATCGTCTCGTCCAGGAACAGACGGAAGAAGTCGTTCCCGAGATCGTAGTGGTCACGGACGTTCCGTCGCGCGCCCGCCCGCGAGTTCGGACGTTGCGCGTGCCAGCGACGGGCGAGCCAGCGGGCGGGACCGGCATCGAGCCAGCCGGGTCCCGAGGAGCGGGCGATGTTGCGTGCGAACACGCGAAGCACGGCCACGAGATCGGGACTCGTCCAGTACCCGCGGACGTACGCCTCCGCGAACCCGAGTGCGCCGGCCAGAGTGCAGAGTCGCCAGGTGCGGGAGTCGCGCACCTCGATCCGCCCGACGTGGGGATCATCGGTACCGGCACCGAACGTCCGCGAGAACTCGTCCTCGACGACGACGAGTCCGCCGTCCTCGATCGACGCGAGTCGTGCGAGCACTCCCCGGCGAAGTGCCCCGTCCAGCGGCCGCAGCCACGAGCGCGGGCGCCCGGAGACGTCGGAGGACGTGGTCAGGCTCATCGCGAGCCTCCCATCGCGCGCACGGGCGGGCCGGCGCGTTGGACCTTGTCGGGATGTCCGGGGACCGGACGTTCAGGCCCCGGGTGGTCGAAGCCCGGGACGCCGGCCAGCCGGATGCGCAGCGCCTGCCAGTAGATCGCGGCCAGGATCTGCAGACCGGGCAGCGGGAACCGAAGCCACGACGCCGCGAGCGAACGATCGTCGATCTCCTGTCGCCGCAGCGTGAGCGTCGCGTCGAAATCGCGGATCCCGTCGCGGTGCGTCGCGATGTGGACGGCGAGCGAGTCGCCGGGAAACGTCGTGTGCCACTCGTACTCGAGATCCATCGGCAGGAACGGCGACACGTGGAACGTCTTCGGCACCCGCCATTGCGCCGGCCGCCCCGGTGCCGGACCCCCCGGCAGCACATAGCAGTGCCGTTCGTTCCAGGGCGTGTTCGAGACCTCGGCCACCACCGCGTCCGTCCCGTCGTCGCGCTCGTTCGCGCAGTGGTAGAAGCACACCGGGCTCATGTAGTGGCCGAGCGTGCGAAGCGGCGTCAGCAGTCGCACGGGTCCCGTGGGACGCCGCCCGGTGCGTTCCTGCACGAGGGTGCGCACGCACTCGTCGAGCGGGAGATCCGGGGCGCCGAGGTGGTCCGCGCGCCGGAACCAGGCGGCCGCCGGCCGCGACGTGGACCAGAGCCAGCGACCGCGAAACACGTCTTCGAGCTCGGTGAGATCCAGCCAGAAGAGCCGGACGGAGTACGTGAAGTCGCGACGGACCGGACGGAAGCGTCGGTGCCGCACCCGCCCGACGTAGAGCGCGCTCTGCATCATGCCGCCTCCGCGCGCCGCCGCGCCGCGCGCTCCACGCTCTCGGCCGCGGCGGTTCCGCTCACCGTGCCGTCTTCGTGAAACCCCGCGCCCCAGTAGGCGCCCGCGAACGAGGTGTGGTTCCGGCCCTGGATCTCGGGCAGACGCGCCTGCGCGCGCTCGCGCGGCGCGGTGTACACCGGGTGCGCGTAGTCGTATCGCCCGAGTACGGCTTCCGGATCGAGCCGGTCGTCCTCGTTCACCGAGACGAGCAGCGGATCGCGCGCGCGGAGTCCCTGCAGCACGCGCAGGTCGTACGTCAGCGTGGGGCGGTCGGCCGCGGGCGAGATGCGGTAGTTCCAGGCCGCGCGCACGCGGGGACGTCGCGGCAGGACGACCGGGTCGCGATGCAAAGTGGTGGCGTTGCGCTCGTACGGGATCGCGCCGAGGATCTCGCGCTCTTCGGGCGTGGGCCGGGCGAGAAGGCGGAGCGCCTGGTCCGAGTGGCACGCGAGCACCACGTGATCGAATCGCTCCTCGGCGCCGCCGGGGAGTCGTAGCGTGACGCCCAGTTCGTCGCGCTCGATCGTCCGGACGGGGCACGAAGTCCGGATTCGATCGCGAAACGGAGCCACGAGACGATCGACGTACGCGCGCGAGCCGCCGACCACCGTCCGCCACACGACGCGCCTCGCGAGATCCAGCTCCAGCAGGTCGTGGCGCGCGAGGAAGTCCACGACGAAGCGCACGGGAAACCGCGCGAACGTCCCCGGCGGCGACGACCAGATCGCCGCGCCGAGCGGCAGCAGGTGCTGATCGACGAACTCACGCCCGTAGCCGTGCCGCGCGACGAACTCCGCCACCGTCGTGTCCGGCGCGGCGGCCCCGACCTGCGCTTCGCCGTGGCGATAGAAACGGTGGACGTCGCGCAGGAGTCGCCAGAAGCGCGGCCGGACGAGATTGCGTCGTTGCGCGAACAGCGTGCGGAACGAGTCGCCGTTGTACTCGAGGTTCGTGACGTCGCAGCGGACGGAGAAGCTCATCGTGGTCGGGCGCGTCTCCACGTCGAGCTCGCGAAGCAGGCGCGAGAACGCAGGATACGTCCGCTCGTTGTACACGATGAACCCGGTATCCACGGGAACGCGGCCGAGCGGGTCCTCCACGTCCACGGTGTGCGCGTGACCGCCGACGCGCGCGTCGGCCTCGAAGACCGTGATCTGGTGGCGGCGCGAGAGCTCGCGCGCGGCGACGAGGCCGGACACCCCGGCGCCGACGACGGCGACCCGCAGGGGTGCTTTGGGCAGGGAATGCAACGGAACCTCGGGGTGGGGCACCGAGTCGCCTTCATACTACTGTCGGGGCGCGGGAGGCGGCAAGCGGACGGGCCAGGGGTAGGGCGGCCGTGGTCGGCGCGTGGGCAGGCGGCGCCGCGAGCGAGGTGTCGGGGAAGGCGTCGACGGCGGGCTCCGCTTGAGACGTCGGGGAAGGCGTCGACGGCGAGCGCCGTTCGGTCCATCCTCGACGCATCCTCGGAGTGCCCCGGGAGTGATGGCGTGAAAGTGCTCGTGACGGGCGCCACCGGCTACATCGCCGGTCGCCTCGTGCCGCGGCTCCTCGCCGCCGGCCACGACGTGCGCGTGCTGGCGCGCGATCGCGCGCGTGTCCAGGACCGGTCGTGGGCGTCGCGCGTGGAGACGGTCGAGGGCGATCTCCTCGCCCCCGAAACCCTGGGGCCGGCGCTCGCGGGAGTCGACGCCGCGTATTACCTCGTTCACTCGATGTGCGGCGAGAAGAACTTCGCCGAGGTGGATCGGCGCGCCGCGCGGAACTTCGTGGAGGCCGGGCGCGGGTTGCGACAGGTCGTGTACCTCGGGGGGTTGCTCCCGTCCGCCTTCCACGCGGACTCGCCGGACTCCGAGCACCTCGCGAGTCGCGCGGAGACCGGGCGCATCCTGGCCGAGGGGCTCCGGACCACGGAGCTGCGCGCGGGGCCCATCATCGGCAGCGGCTCGGCGTCGTTCGAGATGGTGCGCTACCTCACCGAGCGTCTGCCGGCGATGATCGCGCCGCGCTGGATCGCGAACGACGTGCAACCGATCGCGATCCGCGACGTGCTCGCGTACCTCGTCGGCGTGCTCGGGCGAGAGGACGCGCTCGGCGTGATCGACGTCGGCAGCGACCCGCTCGCGTTCCGGGAGATGATGTACGTCTACGCCGACGTGCGCGGCCTGAAGCGCTGGATCACGCCGGTGCCCGTTCTCGCACCGAAGCTCGCGGCGCTCTGGGTGGGACTCGTCACGCCGATCCCGAACTGTCTCGCGGTGCCGCTGGTGCAGGGCGTGGTGCGGCCGGTAGTCGGCGACACCACGCGGGCGCGGACGCTGTTTCCCGAGATCGAGCCGATTCCCTACCGCGCGGCGGTCGAGCTCGCGCTGAACCGCACCGACCGCGCCGACGTCGAGACCCGCTGGAGCGACGCCCTCGGCCGGTCGCGCACCGTATCGATGGAAGATCGCGAGGGCCTCGTGCGCGAGGTGCGCTCCCGCCTCGTGGACGCGCCGCCCGAGCGCGTGTTCGCGTCGTTCTCGTCGCTCGGCGGCGCGCGCGGCTGGCTCGTGTGGAACTGGGCCTGGCGGTTCCGCGGCTTCCTGGATCAGCTCGCAGGCGGTCCCGGGCTCCGCCGCGGCCGACGTCACCCGCAGCAGGCTCTCCCCGGCGACGCGATCGACTTCTGGCGCGTGGAGGAGGCGCACGCGCCGAACCTGCTGCGCCTGCGCGCGGAGATGAAGGTGCCGGGTCGCGCGTGGCTGCAGTGGGAGGCGCGCCCGGAGGAGGGCCGGACGCGCCTCGTGCAGACCGCGATCTTCGCGCCGCGCGGGTTGCCCGGCGCGCTGTACTGGTACGGGGTCTACCCCGTGCACGCGAAGATCTTCAGCGACCTCGTGCGCGCGATCGCGGAGGACGCGGAGCGCGGCGCTCCCGCTATCTCAGGCGAACGATCGGCGTGACGGACGATGTCCCGTCTTCCCGCGCCCGCGCTCGCACGAAGTACACGCCCGGCGCGACCTCCCGGCCGCCCTCGTCCCGCCCGTCCCACTCCGGGCCGGCGAGCGAGCGGACACTGCGTCCCGCGACGTCCACGATCTGGAGCTCGGATTCCCCGAGATCGAGCCCGGCGAAGCGAACCGAGTCGCGGAACGGGTTCGGTGTAGCGCGCAGCCACGACTCGCCGAGACCCGGCTCCAGCGCGCCCGTCGACAGCGGCTCGGTGATCGTCAGCCGCTGATCCGCCGGCACGTTCGTCAACGTCTGCACGATGCCCGAGGGCCACGTGACCTCGATCTCGCTCACGGTCGTCGCGTCGTCGAGCCCGAAGTGCTGGTCGAAGTTGCCGCTGGAGTAGCCGTCCGAGCTCGCGACGTCGCGGCGCTGGGAGACGATCTGGCCGCGGATCGTGGCGGTGACCCGCACGACCGCCCCCACCGCGGACCGGTTGCTCACGGTGCCGGCGCAGCGCACGCCGAGCCAGTGCCGCCCGTCGAGCTGCGCCTCGTTGCGGTACAGCGCGTTGACCTCGGAGTTCGCGTAGCAGCGCGCGGTGAACAGATCCAGGTCGCCGTCCTCGTCCCAGTCCGCCCACGACGCCCCGAACGTCCAGCCCTCGTCCGTCGCCACCGGCGAGTCGTTCATGCGCAGCAACACACCGCCGTCGTTGCGGTACAGGAAGTTCTTGCGGGGGCGGTTCGGCGACATCGCGAACGCGTTCGCGAGGAGCAGGTCGAGGTCGCCGTCGTTGTCCCAGTCGGCCCAGGTGGTGCCGACCGTGTAGCCGCGCTGCGTCGCCGGATCCTGGTCGAGGATGCGCACGAAGGTGGCGGTCCCGGTCTCCGTGAGCTGGTTGACGTAGAGGAAGTTCTCCTCCGCGTCCATGTTGCCCACGATGAGATCGAGGTCGTCGTCGTTGTCGAAGTCGCCCCAGCTCGCGCTGAACGACTGCCCACCGTCGCTCGTCAGCGAGCCCGCCGTCGTCACGATCTCGAACGCGAGCGATCCGGTCTCTGTGAGCAGGTTGCGGTACAGACGGTTGTCCTGGCCGGCCTCCATCGCCACGAACACGTCGAGGTCGCCGTCGTCGTCGTAGTCGGCGAACGCGCCGTGCCGCGAGAGCAGACCGTCGGTGACGAGCGGGTCGCCCGCGATCGCGGTGAGGTTCCCCGCGCCGTCGTTGAGATAGAGGATGTCGTCCTCGGCGCTCGCGGCGTCGTTGCCGGCGTTCGCCACGAAGAGATCGAGATCGCCGTCGTTGTCCACGTCGACCCAGGCGACGTCTTCCGTGTGCGTGCCGGTGGTCACCTGCGGCCCCGTCGTCACGCGCACGAACGACCCGTCGCCCTGGTTCTGCCACTGGCCGTTGACCTGGCCGTACCAGCTCGAGGAGTACAGATCCGGGTCGCCGTCGTTGTCGACGTCGCCGAACGCGGCGCCGACGTCGCGCAGGCCGTCCATCGTGACGGGATCGCCGACGATCGCGGTGAGCGTGCCGGCGTCGTTGCGGTACAGCTCGTTCGGCTGCCCGCCCGGGCCGGCGTTCGAGACGAAGAGGTCGAGGTCTCCGTCGCCGTCGATGTCCGCCCAGTTCACGGAGCGCGAGTCCGTGGGGCCCGTGAACGGGTCGCCGGTGTCGATGCGCGTGAAGTTCTGGGCGAGCGCGAGGGCAGGGACGAGCAGCACGAGGGCGGCGCCTGTTCCGAGGCGCGCCGCGGGGACGCGAACCAGCATGGGTCTCCTCCGGGGTGAGCGAGCTTGTTCCGGGGGAAAGGGGGTTGCGCCCCGGGGGCTGCCTCGACTATCCGCGATCTTGGTCTGGTCGAATGGGCCAAGATTCGTGAAAGTGAGTGGGCCAAGCGAGGCCGGCGCGGTCCGATTCCGGCCCGGCCCGGTCCACAATCCGATCCGGCCCAGTCCGCGGCGACGGCGGTGCGAAAGGGCGAGCGGGGCCGGAGAGAACCAGGCGGGGAACGCAATGCTCCTGAAACTGGAGCCCACGGGACCCTGGAGCGAACGCATCTACTCCGCCCTGCGGCGGGCGATCCTCGCGGGCGAGCTCTCTCCCGGTGCGCGCGTGCCGGCCAGCCGGCGGCTCGCGGCCGACCTCGGAGTGGCGCGCAACACGGTCGTCGGGGCCTACGAGCGCCTGATCGCGGAAGGGTTCCTGCGGGGCCACGGTGCCGCGGGCACGCTCGTGTGCGACGTGTCGCCGCGGGGGCTCGCGCGCGCGCCGCGGAGCGCGAAGCGCCCGGCGCCACCGCGGCTCGGCGCGGAAGGGCGGCGCATCGCGAAGGATCCGCACCTCTACCATCCGGCCGCCCGTCGGCCCGGTCCGCGCCGACGTTTCGACTTCCGGTACAACGCGTCCGTGGCCGACGCGACGTCGCGCCGCGAGTGGGGTCGACTCGCGCGCCGCGTCCTCGCGCGCCACGAGAACGCGCCGCCGGACTACGAGTTCCAGGAGGGACCGGGCGCGCTGGAGCAGTCGCTCGTGCGCTACCTCGCGAGCACGCGCGGCGTGGACTGCACGCCCGAGCAGGTCGTCCTGGTGCCGAATCCGCAGGCAGGCCTCGCGCTCGCCGCGCGGCTGTTCGTGGATCCCGGCGACGCCGTCGCGCTCGAGGATCCGCACTATCTCGGGGCACGATCCACGCTGCGCGGTCGCGGCGCACGGCTCCTGCCCGTCCCGGTGGACGACTCCGGCCTTCGCCCGGATCGCCTGCCCGAGCGACGGGACATCCGGTTCGTGTACGCGACGGCCTCGCACCAGTGGCCGACCGGCGCCACGTTGCCGGTCGGACGCCGCCTCGCGTTGCTCGAGTGGGCGCGGCGACGTCGCGCGTACGTCGTCGAGAACGATCACAACTCCGAGCACCTGTACGGAGGCACGCCGGTGCAATCGATGCAGGGGCTCGACCCGCACGATCGCGTCATCTACCTCGCGACGTTTCACCGCCTGTTCCGCCCGCCGCCCGGGATCGCGTTCGCGGTCGTGCCGCAGGCGCTGACGGAAACGTTCCGCGGCGCGGCGAACCATCACGGCCTGCATCCGTCGCGCCTGATCCGCGACACGCTCGAACGTTTCCTCGAGGAAGGATGCCTCGAGCGCCTCGTGCGGCGGGCGTCGCGACGGATGCGTGCGCGAAGGGTCCGCCTGCAGACCGCGCTGGACGCGCTCGGCCGACACGATCTCGACGTACGCGCGTCGTCGGGGGGGACCCACCTGTACGTGCGACTGCGGGGCTGGTCGCGGCCGGAGGTCGCTGCGCTCGTGGCGCGGGCGGCGACCCGCGAGGTCGAGGTGCACGACGACTCGCCGTTCTGGCTCCAGCCGCCGCGCGATCCGGGGCTGCTCGTGGGTTTCGCGGAGATCGCGGAGGATCGGATCGAGGAAGGCGTCGCGCGGCTCGGGGAGGCGATGAGCGAAGCGCGCGGTTCCTAGCGCGCGGTCGCGTCCCCGGCGTCGATCTCGACCTCGTTCGAGGTGCGCGCTTCCTCGTCCGCCATCGACTTCGCCACGAGACGCATGCGCTGGATCGCGGTGTGGTTCGCGAGCAGCGCGAGGACCCAGACCACGAGCCGCAGTCCCATCTCGCCGAAGAAGCTGCCGAGCGCGAGCAGCACGATGCGCTCCGGCCGTTGCAGCAATCCGCCGGAGACCTCCACGCCGAGGCCCTCCGCGCGCGCCTTCGTGTACGAAACCATCAGGGATCCGGTGATCGCGAACACGATCGCGATCTGCGTGAACGGCTCGCCCTGGCAGCGCCACAGGATGCCCGCGAACACGAAGATCTCCGCGTACCGGTCGAGGCTCGAATCGAGGAACGCGCCGTAGCGCGAGATGCGTCGGCCTTCGCGGGCCACCGCGCCATCCAGCAGATCGAACACGCCGGCCAGGAGCAGCAGGAAAGCGGCGAGGGCCAGGGTGCCACCCGCGTAGACCCAGCCCGACGCGAGCGAGATCACGAGCCCGAACAACGTCAGCGTGTTCGGGTGGATGCGTGCTCGAATGAGGGCCTGGGTGAGGGGCCGGAGGATGGAGAGGACGGCGGGCTTGAGATCCTTGGCGTTCACGAGGGTGCCTCCCGACGCCCAGGGTGCCGTCCGGGCGCCGGGAGGTCAAGAAAACGACGGCGGACCCGGTCCCGGGTGGCCGAGCCCTCCCAACTGCAGGAAACTCCGCCTCTCCGGCCGCGGGATCGCCCGGCGCTATTCCCCAAGTGCCCTCGCCCGCCGGACGAGCCCGTTGCGCGGGAGGCCCGTCTCCTCGGCCACGAGCCGGGCCGCGGCGTCGGCGGAGACTCCGGCGCGGCGGACCAGGGCCAGCAGCCGGTCGATGGGCAGGGAGACGTCTTCGGTCGGCTCGGCGCTTCCCCCCGCCACCACGAGGACGAACTCTCCCCGGGCTTCCTCCCCGAACCGCCCGGCCAGCTCTTCGAGTGTCCCCTCGGCGACTTCCTCATGCAGCTTCGTCGCCTCCCGAACGATCGTTGCGAGGCGTTCGGAGCCGAGAACGTCGGCGGCATCGGCGAGCATCGCGCCGATCCGGTGCGGGGACTCGTAGAACACGATCGTTCGAGTGTCCGCCGCGAGTTCCTCGAGGCGCTTCCGGCGTGCCCCCGCCTTCGCCGGCAGGAACCCCTCGAACACGAACGATTGTCCGGCCAGCGACGACACCGAGAGAGCGGCCGCGATGGCCGACGGTCCCGCGATGGGCTCGACCCGGATCCCGGCCCGATGCGCCGCCGCCACGAGCACGGCCCCGGGATCCGAGACACCCGGCGTGCCCCCGTCCGTCACCAGGGCGAACGTTCGTCCTTCCAGGAGTCGCTTCACGATCGGACCGACCTGCTGCTTCTCCTTCGGTGCGAAGTACGAGAACAGCGGCTTCTTCGGCAGGCCGAGCTGCTCGAGCAGGCGGCCCGTCCGGCGCGTGTCCTCGCAGACGATGCCGTCACACATCTCGAGTGCTTCCCGGCCGCGCGGCGAGAGGTCGCCGAGGTTCCCGATCGGCGTGGCGACGACGAGGAGCTTGCCGGCAACCGAACGATCGGATCGATGGCTCATCGGGCGCGGGGCGGGAGTCGGCGGTCCTTCGCTCCCCCGCCGTCGCGCGGATAGCGGAAGTCCGGACCGATCGTTCGGGTGGTGAGCTTCGCGATAAGGGGCGGCCGGCGTGTGTACTGGTTCACGCGCACTCGTCGCGAGATGGAACGAACGAACGCATCGTCGAATCCCTCCGCCACGAGGCGATCCGGCCCCACGCGCTCGTCGATGAGCCGGAACAGGAGCGCGTCCAGCTCGTCGTAGGTGGCGCCGAGCTCCTGCTCGTCGGATTGCCCGGCCCACAGGTCGGCGGTCGGAGGCTTCGTGCGGACGGTCTCCGCTACTCCGAGTTCGGTCGCGAGGGCCCGTACGTGGGTCTTGTAGAGGTCCCCGATCGGATTGATCGCGGAGGCGAGGTCTCCGAACAGGGTGCCGTATCCGAGCAGCAGCTCCGTCTTGTTGCTCGTGCCGAACACGAGGCCGTTCACCTCGGCCGAGACGTCGTAGAGCACGATCATGCGGCAGCGCGCGAACACGTTGCCCCGCCGGAGCGGCGACGCGTCCGGAGCGTGCTTCAGGTAACCGGCCGCCATCTCTCCGATCGGCACCACCCGCGTCTGCACACCGGTGTCGGCCGCGACGCGTTCCGCGTCCGCGAGGCTCGCGGGAGACGACGTGTCCGCCGGCATCATCACCGCGGTGACGTTCTCGGGACCGAGCGCCTCGGCCGCGAGGTGACACACGACCGCGGAGTCGATGCCGCCGGACAGTCCGAGCACGCCGCGCGACAACCCCGCCACCTGCGTCTCGTGGCGCAGAAACGATACGAGGATGCGACGGACCGTGCGCGGCTCCAGCGCCGGGACCCCGACTCCGGGTGGGACGCGCGTCGCGCTCACTCGCGTTCCTCGGCGCTCGACTCCGTGCGCTGGCGATCCTCCGCGCTCAATCCCGGCAGCGTCTCACGACGTTTCTCCTGGATGCGCGCGAGCTCCGCGATCACGAGCGGGAGTCGTTCGTCGCGCAGCAGCGGCGTCTGGATGCGCTCGCGCCGCACGAGATCGAGATCGATCGGCGCCGTGGGCTGATCCGGGTCGTGGTAGCGACCCTTGAGGGCCACCGTCCCCGCCGGGTCCACGATCTCCGAGCCGCCCCAGAACTCCACGCCGTCGTCGAAGCCGACGCGGTTCGCGTACACGACGTACATCGTGAGCGACGACGCGTACGTCAGCAGCAGACGTTCCCACGCGCTGCTGCTCTTGGCGTGCCCTTCGTGATCGAGCCCGCGCGTGGGACCCGCGGAGAGCACGAGCAGCGCGATCGCCCCGTCGAGCGCGGCGAGGTACGGAATCGGCAGGTGCCAGACATCCTCGCACACGAGCATCGCGAAGCGACCGAAGCGCGTCTCGAACGCGCGCACCGATTCGCCGGACGCGAAGTAGCGGCCCTCCTCGAAGAGACCGTACGTCGGCAGGTGCACCTTGCGGTGGACGTGCACGATCTCGCCGTCTTCCAGGTACGCGGCCGAGTTGAAGAACCGGTGATCCGGCGTCTCCTCCACGAAGCCGAACGCGATCGACACGCCGCGCGACGCTTCCCGCAGCGCGCTCATCTCCGCGGAGTCGAGCGGGATCGCGACCTCGGACACGTGGTCGCGCAGCGCGTATCCGGTGAGTGCGAGCTCCGGAAACACGAGCAGGTCCACACCGTTCGCCGCCGCGTCGCGCGCCGCGCTCAGCATGCGTTCGAGATTCGTGGGCACGTCGCCGAGAACGGGGGCGAGCTGCGCGATGCGAACGACGACACGATCCGACATGAGATCTCCCCCGGGGCCCGGCCCGCGATACCCGGCTAGCGCGCCCAGTCCAGGAACTTGACGGTGAGTCCGCCGCCGCCGCGCGGCTGGAACGTGACCAGAGGATCGTACGACTCGAACCGATCGGGGAAGCCCGACTCGAAGAGTCGCACGCCGACGCCGTCCCGCGAGTCGAACTCCATCGCGGTGCCACCGCGCCGGAAATCGCGAACGCGGAAGATCGGGGCGGGGTTGCCCTTTCCGAACGGCATCGCGGCCCGCAGGGCGCGCGAGAACGCGAGGTCCACGTCGGCGCGGCGGATCTCGGCGTCGGCCGCGGGCGGAGCCGGCGCCGGTGTGGACAGGCCGGCGAACGCCGAGCGGAGCCGACGCTGGATCTCCGGGGCGCGCACGCCGTCCGCGGAGAAGCCGGCCGCCACCCGGTGCCCACCCCAGCTGGCCAGGAGCTCCTTCATCTCCGCGAGCACGTCCACCAGGTGCACGCCCTCGGGGGCCCGCAGCTCGCCGACGACCGATCCGCGGTGCTCCGTGAGGACGGCGGCCGGACGGCCCGTGCTGTCCACGAGCGCCGTCGCCACGCGCCCGAGCCAACGCGAGTTCACGTCCGTCACGAACATCACGGCCGGCTCGCCGGCCGGAATCCCGAGGGCCTCCGCCGCCTCGCGGCCGACCGCGAGCGCCCGCTCGAGCTCCGCCTCCTGGCGCAGGAACGTCTTGAGCACGTCCTCGAGGTCGCCGGCCCAGGATGGCCGGCCGAGCAGGGCCCGGAGTCCGGGCGACTGCCCGTCCGAGGCCGGGACGGAGGCGAAGGCAGCGCCGAGGCGCGAGGCCTTCCCGACCCGGAACACGGCGTCCGGCCCGATCTCCAGCGCCCGGCGCAGGATCGAGAGGGCCGGGCGATCGCCGCGCGCAACGCGGGAAAGCCCCTCGACGACCCATGAGCGGTTGTTCCGGCCCAGGTCGGCCCAGTCGCAGATCGAGCCGAGCGCCACCAGGTCCAGATGCCGACAACAGAATTTGTCGGCACCATCGGTGTCACCGGGCCATGCCCGGCGAAGGATCTGCCGCGCGAGCAGGGCTGCCACTCCGGCCCCCGTCAGATCGGTGAGGGGAGAGTCCTTCTCGGCCTTGGGGTTCACCAGACCGGGCACGGCGGCGCGACCGGCGGCGACCTCGTGGTGGTCCGTGACGATCACGTCGAGGCGGAGCGAGCGGGCGAGCTCCACCTCCTCGACGTTCGAGGAGCAGCCGTCCGTCGTCACGAGCAACCGCGCGCCACGGTGGTGGAAGCGGCGGATCAGGTCGGGGTACAGCCCGTGACCCTCGGTGGCGCGGGCCGGAATGTACGGATCCACGTCCGCATCCAGGCGCTCGAGCGTCTCCACCAGGATCGCGCAGGACGTGATGCCGTCCGGGTCGTCGTGCCCGAAGACGGCGATGCGCTCGTTGCGCGCGACGGCCGCGAGGATCCGGTCGGCGGCGGCTTCGAGGTTCGCGAGGTCGCCGGGCTCGGGGTAGGGATCGGACGCGTGGAGGAAGCGGTCCGCGGCGTCGGCGGAGCCGAGACGGCGCACGTAGATGTTCCGGACGACGGGATGAAACGTCGCCGGTGGCGCCGACGGATCCGCCGGGAGCCCTTGCGGGTCCATCAGCCGCGCCCGGTCGCAGCCATCGCCGACACGACCTCGGCGAACACGTCGGCCGCGCGCGCCACGTCTTCGCGCGAGACGTCGAGGTGGGTCACGGCGCGCAGGAGCGTCACGCCGAACGGGACGAGCAGCACGTCGCGTTTCGCGAGCTCGGTCGCGAGCTCGATCGGGGTGCGGCCCGTCTCCGCCACGTCGAGCACCACGATGTTCGACTGCGTGGCCTCGAGGTCGACCCGCACCCCCGGCAGACGCGCGGCGCGCTCCGCGAACAGGCGCGCGTTCGCGTGGTCGTCGCCGACGCGGTCGAGCAGGTGGTCGAGCGCCCACAGCGCACCCGCCGCAAGCAGGCCGGACTGACGCATCCCGCCGCCCATGCGCTTGCGATGCACCCAGCACCCGTCCACGAATGCGCGCGTGCCCACCACCAGCGAACCGACGGGAGCGCCGAGCCCCTTGGACATGCACACGGAGACGGAGTCCGCGTGGTGCGCGATGCGGGCGGGGGAGAGGCCGGTGGCGGCGGCGGCGTTCCAGACGCGCGCGCCATCGAGATGCACCGGAAGGTCGGCTTCGTGGGCGACCTGCGCCACGGCGTCGAGCTGATCCTGCGGCCAAACCGCGCCACCGGCCGCGTTGTGCGTGTTCTCGAGCCACACGAGCGACGTCTGCGGGCAGTGCGGCACCTGAGGTCGGATCGCCCGCCGCACGGCATCCGGCGTCATCGTCCCGCGCGTCCCGTCGATCGGCCAGAAGCCCACGCCCGAGAGCGCGGCCGCGGCACCCGCCTCGAACTGCAGGACGTGGGAGCCGCGCTCCAGGATCACTTCGTCGCCCGGCCGCGCGTGGGCGCGCACGGCGATCTGGTTCGCCATCGTGCCGCTCGGCACGAACAGCGCCGCTTCCTTGCCGAGGAGCTCCGCCACCCGGTGCTCGAGTCGCTCGACCGTCGGGTCGTGGCCGAGCACGTCGTCGCCGACCTCGGCCGCGGCGATCGCCGCGCGCATCTCGGGGCCGGGCTTCGTGACCGTATCGGAGCGAAGGTCGATCATGGGGGGAACCTCCGGCCGCTGCAGCAGGGGTCGACCGGGCAGGGTACCACGCGGGCGGGGGCAGAGTCGACGCGAGGCGGCCCACGCGACCCGGCCCGCGGGGATCGCGCGATCGGATCGACGCCCGGCCGAAAACGCCGAGGGGCGACGGTCGCGGACCGCCGCCCCTCCGGTGCCTTCGCGGATCCGCGCCTAGCGGGTGCGGACGAGCTTGCCGGTGGAAACGTCCCCGCCCGCCGTGACGCGGACGAAGTAAACGCCCGCCGGCGTGGCAGCGCCTTCCGAGTCTCGGCCATCCCACGACGTTTGCACGTCGCCGGCCGCCTGCCAGGCGTCGAGCAACGTGCGCACCCGTCGTCCCGTCACGTCGAACAGATCGACGCGGACCCGACCGGCGTGAGCGGTCGCGTAGCGGATCGCCGTCTCCGAGCCGAACGGGTTCGGCGAGACGCGGAGGCGCGAGTCGACGCTCGTCACGAGGTCCGGCGCATCCGTGGCACCGAGCGCGCGACAGTCGATCGGCACCGCATTCACGACGTAGTCGGAGACGTAGACGGAGCCGTCGGCGACCAGCGCCTGCGACCCGGAGAGGTCCGAGGAGACCGAGCCGATGCGCACCGGCAGGTCCGGGTCGCGCAGGTCGATCGCCACCACCGAGCGGTCGCTGCCCGTGTACAGGATCGACTCCGAAATCGATCCCGGCCACGAGTAATAGCTGATGCCCGGATCCGTGAACTGACCCGCAACCCGCGGTGCGCTCGGGTCCGAGAGGTCCACGATCTGGAAGGAGTGCGTCAAGCTCGGGGTCGCGATCGCCGCCGTCGAGCCGTCCATCGCGAGCCACGAGCGCGTGGGATCACCGGGCATCGTGGCGTGTCCGAGGAACGCGGGATTCCACGGATCCGACACGTCGACGGTGTGGATGCCGATCTCGCCGCTCGTCGCACCGACGCCGATGAGCACACCGAGCGAGCCGCTCTGCTCGAAGCACCGCGCGTCGTGTCCGAGCAGGGAACCGACCTCCGTGGAAGGAGCGGCGGGGTCCACGATCCGGAGTCCGTCGCCCGCGCAGGTCAGATAGAGAGCCCCGCCGAACGCATCGATCGACGTGACGCTGTACGCGAACGGCACCTGCACCGGAGCCGACGGAGTCGGCGGATTCCCGGACAGGCCGGAGCGGTAGAAGGGTCTCGGCAGCCAGGATACTCCGCCCGTGACCCAGACGGCGTCGCTCGTCGCCGTGATGTCCCGGATCAGGGGAGACGTCGGCGAGATCCAACCTCCCTCGGACCAGCTGGTGACCTCGGTGGGAGGATTCGTGACCCGGTCGTAGACCCGAAGGCCGCGGGTGACGAAGCTGGTCTCGCAGTAGTCCTCCGTGTTCGTGAATGACTGGAACGCCCACGGGCCGAGAACCGCGACGTGAGTGATGCTCTCCTGCCCGTCGTGTCCGTCGGTCGCGCTCGGGAACGACGCGTTCGTCACGTCCCAGCACTCGATCGTGCCGCCCGCGGTGAAGGCGCGAAGCACGGATCCACTGGTGGCGCCCGCGACGGAGTAGTGACTGCCCGGGGCCCGGAAGCGAACGGTCGGGGACGTCGGATTCGAGATGTCCGCGATCCAGAACACATTCTGGACGTAGTTGGCGCCCGAGTACCCGAAACTCAGAACCAGGTCTCCGTACTGCCGGGTGGTCGGCGGGATGTCTTCCCCGACGACGGTCGTGTTCAAGAGAGCCGGCTGCGTCAGATCGGTCACGTCGAACGACTGAAGAGAAACGGTGGAGTGTCCGCAAAGGCAGCCGACGCCGACACACGGGAAGTACTCGTAGCTGGCGACCAGCCGGTCCCCGCTCCAGGCGAATCCGTTGTAGGTGCCCTCGAACCAGTCGGGCGAGACGTGGAATCCCGCGAAATCCGGAGCGGCCGGATCCGTGAGATCCACGAGATGGAACCCCGGAACGGGTTCACCGAACTGATTCAGTGTCTGGCCGCCCATCGCGGCGCGGGTGCCGTCGATGGCGATGTTGGTGATGTAGTACGGAATCGTCAGGCCGAGGTCCGCGGGATTCGCCGGATCGGAAACGTCGATCACGTGCAACCCGGTCTCGAGGACGTACAGGTACGAGCCGACGACGTCGATCGACCGGATCGTCCCCATCGCGAGCGAACCGATCAGCACCGGGATCTGCGGGACCGACACGTCGTAGACCGACAAGCCGTTCGAGTGGCCGACGTAGACCACGTCGCCGCTCACGGCCACGGACCAGGGGGTCCCTCCCGGGGTGGCGGTTCCGATCCACTGCGCGGAATCCGTCAACAGGAAGACCTGCAGGCTCGTGCCGCCCGCAAGGTAGCCGTAGTCGCCCTGGACCGCGAGGTCCAGACCCCCACCGCCGGAGGGAATCGGCGCGGAGCCGATGAGTCGCGGCGTGTCGGACCAGTCCATGCAGGTCTGTGCAGAGGCGGCGATCGGGAAGACGTTCGTCGAGAGCGCCAAGGCCATGGTAAGAGCGGTTCGCATGTTCCCTCCCAGCGACGTCGGCCGATGGTGCCCCGGGGGGTTCGGGCTGGGAGATGCCGACGACCCATCGAATACTGCACGACGGATCGACGAAATGCAAGGCGCGCGGATGGAAGGGCGCTGGGGCAGGAGAGTGCTTCGTATCGATCGGGGCGGAGTCAGCTCCCCGGCGCACCCAGCCGATCCAGTAGCCATGCGCGCGCGAACGTCCAGTCGCGCTTGACGGTGCGTACCGCGACGCCGAGCGCCTCCGCCGTCTCCTCGAGACTCAGACCCGAGTAGAACCGAAGCCGCACCACGCGTCCCGCCCGGGGATCGTTGCGCTCGAGGTTCGTGATCGCGTCCTCCAGGGCCAGAAGTTCACTCGGATCCCACTCGACCGCGAGGTCCAGGGCGGGAACGTCGGAGAGGGAGATCCGCTGAGCCGGTCGGCCTTCATCGTCGCCGCCGCGCTTGCGGCGACCGCGGGCGCGCGCACGCTCGATCAGGATCCGGCGCATCGCCTCCGCCGCGGCCGCGAAGAAATGGGCGCGATTCTCCCACGTCGGCGAGTCGTCCCCGCGCAGGCGGAGATACGCCTCGTGCACGAGCTCCGTCGTGCGGAGCGTGCGACCGCGCTCGTGCCGCATGCGCGAGTGTGCGAGATCCCGCAGCTCGGTGTAGAGCGTCTCGAGCATCCGCTCCGTCGGTTGCGCTCCGGGCTCGCGCGGCGCGTCGGTCATGGTGCGGACTTCGCGGCGCGTTCGGCTTCGCGACGATCGGCTTCCTGACGGAGACTGTCGGCGTCGTTCGGCTTCGCGACCGCGTCCGCGAGCGTGCGCATCGACTTGACGGTGTCCGGATGCAGCGGACCGAGTAACGCGGATCGGAGGCCGAGTGCCCTTCTCGCACATTCCTCCGCCTCGCGCGGGCGTCCCTCCTCGGTGAGCACGACCGCCAGGTTGTTGAGACTCATCGCGACGTTCGGGTGCTCCTCGCCCAGCATCCGGAGGTTCATGTCGAGCGCCTCGCGATAGTAGCGTTCGGCGTCCGGCAGTCGCCCCCGCACACGGCACAGAACGCCCAGGTTGTTCAGCGAGGTCGCGATCTCCGGATGCCCGGCCTCGCCGTACGCCCGGCGTCGGATGTCGAGCGCCTTCACGTACAGGCTCTCCGCACCGGCGTAGTCTTCCCGCTGCTTCCGGAGCAATCCCCAGCTGTTGTAGATCGACGCGACGCCCGGGTGGTCCGGCCCCAGCAGCTTCTCGTTCAGCTCGGCGGCGGAGGCGAACAGCGGCTCCGCTTCGTCGAACTTCCGCTGGGCGCGCAGGGCACTCGCGAGATTGCTCAGATCGGCGGCGACGTACGCGCTCTCCTCGCCGCGGTTCGCGCGGTTCGCCTCCAGTGCGCGTCGATACGCGTGCTCCGCGTCCTCGATGCGGCCGAGCGCCTGGTACGTTCTTCCGAGGTACGACCAGTTCGAGCCGTACGTCGGGAGATTCTGCAGGGACGCCCCGTCCAGGACCCGGATCGCCTCCTCCTCCTGGCGCGCCGCGTCCTCGTAGCGCCCGAGCTCCTGGTAGGTTCGCCCGAGCTCGGCCGTGGCGTGCGAAACGGCGCGCGGCGACGCGTCGCGCCGGCGAGACAGTCCCGCCACCACGTCTTCCTGAAGCGCCAGCGCGGAGTCCGGCATCCCGCGGCTCCGGAAGATCGACGCGAGTCGTCCCTTGGCCTCCAGCGTCCCCGGACCGAGCGGCCCCTGCGCGGACTCGTAGGCGCGGATCGCACGCCGCGCGAGGGAGTCCGCGGACTCCAGCTCGAAGAGACTCTCGTAGGAATAGGCCATCGTCTGGGCGGCGGCCGCCTCGACTTCCGGCTCGTCGTGAAGCTCGTCCAGATCGTGCGCCGCGGCGTCGAGGAGATCTCGCACGCTCACGTCGCCCCCGCCGGAACGCAACGGGTTCGCGCCGGCGAGCATCGTCTGCAGGAACGAGTTCATGCGCTCGGCCTTCATGCGCTCGACCTGCTGGCGTCCGTACAGCACGGACATCGAGACGCCGAACGCCACGAGCAACGTGAACACCGTGCCGGCGAACGCCACCCCCAGTCGATGGCGTCGCACGAAGCGGTGGACCTGGTACGCGACGCTGGGCGGATGTGCGGTGACGGCGTCGCCGTTCAGCGCGGCGCGGACGTCCTCCGCGAGCGCGTCGACGCTCGCGTAGCGCCGCGCCGGCTCCTTCTCGAGCGCGCGCAGGGCGATCCATTCGAGATCCCCGCGCAAGCGTCGGGCGAGCGAGCTGACGTCGGAACGTCGGGCCGCGGCGACGTTCGGGGCGCGCTCCCCGAGGGTGGCGAGTCGGGCGCCGAGTCGCGGGGCCGGCGTCTCGCGCACGGCGCGGAGCATCGCCGTCACCGAATCGTCGGGCAGGTCGGAGCGATCGAACGGCCGCGCGCCCACGAGCAGCTCGTAGAGCAACACGCCCAGGGAGTAGACGTCGGAGCGGGTGTCGACCGAGACGCCGGAGGACTCCGCCTGTTCCGGGCTCATGTACTCGGGCGTTCCGATCAGCATCCCGATCTGCGTATGGACCGTCTCGGTGGAGAGGCGCGGCCCGAGCGCCTTGGCCACACCGAAGTCGATGACCTTCACCTGCGCGCGCCCGTCGCTCTCGGTGACCAGGACGTTGCTCGGCTTGAGGTCCCGGTGGATCACGCCCTTCTGGTGCGCGTGTTGCACCGCGTCGCAGAGCTGGAGGAACAGGGTCAGTCGTTCCTCCACGGAGAGACCGCGGTCGTCCGCGTAGTCGGTGAGCGGCCGCCCGTCCACGTACTCCATCACGAAGTACGGCTGCCCGTCGGCTGTCGCGCCGGCGTCGTACACGCTCGCGATGTTCGGGTGATCCATGAGCGCGAGCGCCTGGCGTTCGGCCTCGAAGCGGTTCAGGACCTGGGTGGACGCGGCGCCCACCCGCAGGAGCTTCAGCGCCACGCGACGCTGCAGCGGCTGCTCCTGCTCGGCCAGGAACACGACACCGAACCCGCCCTCGCCCACGATCTCGAGCAGTCGATACGGGCCGACCCATTCGCCCGCGCCGGGCGGCGACGTGAGCAGCGGCAGCCCGGGCGGTTCCGGCTCGGGATCGCCGCCGGCCTCGTGCGCGGTGAGCAAGGCGTCGAGGCGCGAGCGCAGGGTCGGGTCGGGGGCCTCCCGCTCCAGCCACTCCCGCCGCCGCTCGGCGGGTTGCTCGAGCGCTTCGTCGAACAGCCGGCGAAGGAGGCTCCAGGACGGGGAGTCGCTCATGGGGTTTCCGGGACGGGGCCGGCGGGCGGATTGCCCGGCAACCCCGACTCTAGAGAAGTCGCGGCTTCGCGGTCAACGGGGCGACCCCATGGCCCCTTTCGAGGACGGCCGGCGCATGAACGCATCGGGTCCGCCCGCCCGTTCGGGAAGGCCGAACGGAGCGGTGCAACCCGACCGTTGCCCGGCTCGAAACTCGATCAGCGAACGAAAGGCGTCCCGAGATGGTCACCCGGAATCTGCTCGCGCTTGCGATGATCCTGTCACTCTCGCTCCCGGAAGGCGCCGTGGCGCAATGGGCGACGGACGGCAATCCCGTCTGCACGTCGACCGGCGCCCAGAACACCGTCCGGATCATCTCCGACGGTTCCGACGGCGCCTATGTCGTCTGGGCGGACCAGCGAGGCGGGCTGTCCGACATCTACGCCCGTCGGATCGGGCGTCTCGGCGGTCCCCTCTGGACCTCGAACGGCGTCGCCCTGTGCACGGCGGCCAACGCCCAGGTCGATCCCCATCTCGTGCGCGACACGTTCGGGGCCCTCCTCTGCCTTTGGGAGGACTACCGCAACGGAAACGCGGATCTGTATCGCGGATGGCTCGATATCAGCGGTGGCACCGCGATGCCGCTGAACGGCAAACCGCTCGTGACCGCGACGGGCGCCCAGACCCATTCGGCGCTCGCGATCGGCGAGTTCCAGGATCTCGCGTACGCGGCCTGGACTGACGCCCGGAACGGGAACAACGACATCTACGCGCGTCCGTTCGACACGACGACGTTCGACTACTGGGGCGCGAACGGTCTCGCGCTGTGCACGGATCCGGCGGATCAGGACTTCCCGGCGATCGCTTCCTCGGCGACGGCGACGATCGTCGCTTGGGAGGACTTCCGGAACGGCAACTACGACATCTACGCGCAACGGCCGATGCCCGGCGGCACGGTCGGCTGGGCGGCGAACGGAGTCGCGGTCTGCACGAACACGGCCGCGCAGGTGAGTCCGATGATCGTCTCGAGCGGAACCGGCGCGATCATCGCGTGGAACGATCGGCGTCACGGCACCGGCGTCAACGCGCTCTATGCTCAACGCGTCGACGGCAACGGCGTGCCGCAGTGGGCGGCCGGCGGCATTCCGCTCGCGATCTCCACGAACCTGATCATCCTCCCGCGCATGATTCCGGACGGCTCCGACGGCGCGATCCTCGTCTGGGAAGACGACCGCAACCTCGCGACGACCGGTCCCGACATCTTCGCGCAGCGCGTGACGTTCGGCGGCGCCGTGCAGTGGGGCGCGAACGGACTGGCCGTGTGCACCGCGCCGCTCGCCCAGTCGTCGCCGGACGTCTCGTCGGACGAAAGCGGCGGTGCGATCGTGACCTGGCAGGACGTCCGCGTGAACGGCCCCACGAACGTCTACGCGCAACGCGTCAGCGCGGCCGGAGCACCGCTCTGGACGGCGAACGGGATCGCGGTCTGCGTCGCGACCGGGAACCAGTTCACGCCGGCGATCACCACCGAGCAGGGCGCGGCGTACGTCGCGTGGGAGGATCGGCGGAGCGACCTCTCGGGCGACGTGTACGCGCAGCGGATCGACGTCGCGAGCGGCCAGCTCGGTCTCCCGCAGGCGTGGATCACGTCGATCGTGGACGTGCCGAACGACGAAGGCGGATTCGTCCGTCTCGCGTTCCAGCGGGGCGACGGTGCCGTTCCCGGCGACGAATACGAGATCCTCGATGCGGAGTATCACGGCGGAGATGTGGTCGCGCTCGTGACGGACGACGGCAGTCTCACGTATACCGTGGACGTGCTCACCGAGGGCGTAGGCGTGCCGAATCACTACACGGTGTTCGGACGCGGTGGGCTCGGCAACACGGTCGCGGGAACGTCGATCGATAACCTCGCGCCCCCCGCGCCCACGCTCACCGGTGGACGAAACGGCACGAACGTGGATCTCGCGTGGAACGTGACGGCGGCCGACGTCGATCACTGGTCGATCTTCCGCTCCGACGTCTCCGGCGTGTACGCGGACGTGGGAACGAACTCGTACTCGGACCTCGGTGTTCCGACGTCCGAGCTTCACTACCAGGTACGGGGCGTGGACGTGCACGGAAACGTCGGCGCGCTCTCGAACGAGCTCGTCGTGCCGGCGACGTCGACGGCGGCAGGCGAGGCCTCGGTGTCCCCGCGATCGCTCGCTCTCCGCCCGGCGTCGCCGAATCCGTTCTCGGACGCGACCAGCGTCGGCCTCGGCCTGCCCCGCGCGGGCGACGTGACGGTCGAGCTGTTCGACGCGGCGGGACGTCGAGTCGCGACGCGGTCGCTCGGTCGGACGGACCCGGGCTGGCAGAACCTGATGATCGACGGTCGGGACGACGCCGGGAGGCCGCTCGGGAGCGGAGTCTACTTCTGTCGCGTGAGCGCGGGCGGTGAGACCCGAACGACCAAGGTCGTCGTTCGCCGGTGACCGCAGCGGGCGAGGGGTGACACGGGAACCGGACCGGGGCAGACTCGGGCCGGAGGCGCGATGCGCGAAACGGTCCGGTTCCTCACCCTCAACCGACGATTCCTCGCGTTCGGCTTCGCGCTGACGTTCTTCTCGTCATTCGGGCAGACGTTCTTTCTCTCCCTGTTCGCGGGCGAGATCCGCGAGCAGTTCGCGCTCTCGCACGGCACGTGGGGTCTCGTGTACTCCCTCGCGACGCTCGCGAGCGGGCTCACCGTGGGTCGGCTGGGCGCCGGCATCGATCGGATGAGCCTGACGCGCTACACGGCCTTCGTCTGCGGCGCGCTCGTGGTGTCGGCACTCGGGTTCGCCGCCGTGACCTCGATCGCCACGCTCGCGATCGCGGTGTTCGCGATGCGTCTCACCGGGCAGGGCCTCATGGGGCACGTCGCGATGACGAGCATGGCGCGGTACTTCGAACGCGAGCGCGGGCGCGCCATCTCGATCGCCCTGCTCGGGTTCCCCGTGGGCGAGGCGACGTTGCCGCCGCTGGCGGTTGGCCTGAAAGCCACTCTCGGGTGGAGAGGCACCTGGCTGCTGGTCGGCGGAGTGCTCGCGATCGTGCTGGTTCCCCTGGTGCTCGCGCTCCTCGGGGGCCACGAACGTCGGCACGAGGAGTGGGCCGCGCGGGCCGCGGCGCCGGCTTCCGCGCGTGACGGCGACGCGACCGCCCGCGACTGGACGCGCGCGGAAGTTCTGCGCGATCCGCGGTTCTGGCTCGTCCTCCCGGCCGCCGTCACCTGCGGCTTCCTGCTGACCGGCCTGTTCTTCCACCAGGTGCATCTCACCGAGGCCAAGGGCTGGAGCCTCGAATGGTACGCGCTCGGATTCTCCGGTTTCGCCGTCTCGCAGATCGTGTGCACGCTCGGTGCCGGCCCCCTCGTGGACCGCTACGGCGCGCGTCGATTGATGACGGTGTTCCTCGCCCCGATCGCCGCCGGACTCGTGATTGTCGCGACGCGGTCCGAGCTCGTCTCCGCGTTCCTCTATCTCGCGCTGGCCGGTGTCTCCTCCGGATCGAGTCGCACCATCGGCGGCGCGTTCTGGGCGGAGATCTACGGGACGAAGCACCTCGGGTCGATCCGCGCCATGCTCTCCGCCCTGTTCGTGGTGGCAACCGCGGTAGCCCCCGTATCCATGGGCGCGTTGATCGATCGTGGCGTTTCCATGGAGACGATTGCGTGGCTCGGCTTCGCGTGGACGATCGGGGCGGCCGGACTCGCCGCCTTCGCGGTGCGAGGAGCCGGCACCCGATCAAGCGCCTAGGGGGAACGGTCGATCGACGGGGCAGACCCCTCGGAGACCGTGGTGACCACTTCCACCGCACGCTGCGCGCTGTGTTTCGGACGGCTGGACGAAGGGAGCGTGGACGTGGCCGGCGAGACGCTGTGCCGCACCTGCGCTCATCTGGCCGTGCCGTCCTCTGCCACCCACCACCCCCCGCCCGCCCAGGGGTATGCGCCGGCCGCGCGGGATCGGCAAGTGCGCGAGGTGCCGCCGCATCTCGATCAGGACGTCGACTCGGTCGCGGAGCGCGTCTGCCGTGAGGCCGGCGTGCCGCTCACCGCGGATCCGGAGTTCGTCGACGAGGCGTCGCGCCCGCTGTTCTCGGGGGAGGGCACCTTCGGTGAGCGTCTCCTCCGGGACATCCGGGAGTGGTGCGCGGGCCGCCGGTGGCAGGTTCGAGTCCCCGTCCTCTTGTTCTTCGCCTGGCTGTGGATCCGGCACTCGTCGGACTACGAGTACCAGTCCGTGTTCAAGGGACTGAACCTCGGAATCCACGAGCTCGGGCACTACGTGTTCGCGCCGGGCGGCGACCTCCTGGCGGCGCTCGGCGGATCCCTGCTGCAGTGCCTCGTCCCGTTCATCGCCATGGCGATGTTCGTGAAGCAGCGGGACTGGTTCGCGGTGTCGTTCGCGTGGGGATGGCTCGCCACGAACTACTTCGAGCTCGCGCCGTACGTCGGCGACGCGGTGCGAATGGAGCTGCCGCTTGTCACGCCCGGTGGCGGCCATCCGATCCACGACTGGAACTACATCCTCGGGGATCTCGGCTGGCTTCGCTACACGGAGAACCTCGCGGCCGCGCACACGTTCGCCGCGCACGCGAGCATGATCGTGTGTCTCGCATCGATGACCTGGATCCTGGTCGAGATGTTCCGCGCGAAGGCGCCTTCGCGCTAGCGGACGCCGGCAGCGTGCGCACTCCTCAGCCCGACGTCGCTCCGGAGAGCGCGATCTCGAATCGCCGCCGTGCCGCCGCCGTGTCGACGTCCGGCGCGTGGCGCTCCACGAGCGTGAGCGTCTCCTCCCACAGTCGCGCGGCTTCCTCCGCCGCGTCCACGAGTGACGCGCCAAAGAGCGCGTCCACCCGCGGGCCGACTTCCGCCGGCGCGACGCGCAGTCGATCGAACGCGCGCCGGGAGCCCTTGAGCTTGCCGGGGTGCCACACCTCGTTCAGCCCGCACAGCACGCCGAGCAGATTCGACGCGGCCTCGACCATCAGCTCGCTCAGCCACACGCGCTCTCCGCGTTCGGCCGCCATCACGCGGTACACCCACGCCGGCGCGGGCTTCAGGTGCTTCTCGATCATCGCCCGCCCGAGCACGCGCGGATAGACGTCCGTCCGTTCGCGCCAGCCCGCCACGCGCTCCTCGCCCGCCAGCACGATCGCATCGCGGATCCCGAGCACGATCAGCTGCTTGTCGAGGTCGAGGTCGGTGCGCTCGTACAGGTCGTCGATGAGACGATCCACTTCGGACGCAGGCTCGAATCCGAAGTCGCACTTCACGCCGTCGATGCGACGCCAGGCGCCGAAGCCCTCCTCCGGGGTGCCGCCGTAGAAGCCGCCGCCGGACGCCTCCCCCTTCGCCTTCTCCGCCTCGAGACGCTCGGCCGTCAGCGGGCCGTCGAAGTACAGGATCGTGTCGATGTCCGAGGCCTCGTCGCAGCCGCCCCGGGCCACGGAGCCCGTGACGATCGCGGCCACGAGCGCGGGGTCGTTCGCGAACTCGGCAAAGTTGCGATGCGCAAGCTCGCGCAGGAGGTCGGTGCGATCCATCATGCCGCGCAGGATAGCGCGCCGTCCCGCCGCCGCATCCCCGGGGCCACGAAGTGCCGGGCGCGGGGGCTGATCTCCCCGTCCGGCGGGACGAAGTTCTACCCGCGACGACCCGCGACGTCCTAGAATGCGGCCATGATCTCCCCCGACCACCTGCGACGTCGTCGCACGCAGCTCCTGTCGCGCCTCGAAACACCGGCGCTCCTGTTCGCGGGCGGCATCCTCCCGCGCAACGCCGACAACGAGTACCCGTACCGCGCCGACTCGAACTTCCTGTTCTTCTTCGGTCCCACGGAGCCCGGCGCGGCCGCGCTGTTCGATCCCCAGGAGGGTCGGGTCACGCTGTACCTGCCCGAGCGCAGCGCGACCGCGGCGCTCTGGAGCGGCGCGCAACGCTCGTTCGCGGCGGAGCGCGAGCGCCTCGACGTCGAGCGGATCGTCGCCGTCGAGGAGCTGGAAGGGGACCTGCGCCGAGAGCGGCGGGACCGCCCGTTGCACGCGCTCGCCGTGGCCGACGCGGCAACCACCGACATCGCGCGCGAGATCACCGACCTCGACCTCGGCCCGGGCCACCCCGGCCCCGAAGCGCTCGTCGCGGCGATCGCCTCGCTGCGGCTGCGCAAGGAGAAGGCCGAGCTCGACGAGATCCGCGAGGCCGGCTCGGTGACACGCGACGGTTTCGTCACGGCGATGCGGGCGACTGCGGTCGGCGTGGCGGAATCCGAGCTCACGGCCCTCGTGGAGCACGCGTTCGCGCGTCGCCAGGGTCGCCCCGCGTACGAGACGATCCTCACCGTGCGCGGCGAGGTCCTGCACAATCACGATCACTCCGGCGTGCTCCGCGACGGCGACCTCGTGCTCACCGATGCGGGAGCGGAGATGCCCTCCGGCTGGTGCGCGGACCTCACGCGCACGTGGCCGGCCTCGGGCCGTTTCACGTCCGAGCAGCGCGACGTCTACGAGATCGTGCTCGCGGCGCAGAAGGCGGCGCTCGCCGCGGTGCGTCCCGGCGTGGCGTGGAGCGCGGTGCATCGCGCGGCCGCGCTCGTGATCACCGAAGGCCTCGTGAGTCTCGGCGTGCTGCGCGGCGAGCCGGCGTCACTCGTGGAGCGCGGTGCGCACGCACTGTTCTTCCCGCACGGAGTCGGCCATCACCTCGGACTCGATCCGCACGACTTCGAGACGTTCGGCGACCGCATCCTCTACGGCAGCGGGCGCGAACGCGCGCAGCAGTTCGGTACGGCCTACCTGCGCACGGACGTGGACCTCGCCCCGGGCATGGTGCTCACGGTGGAGCCCGGCCTCTACTTCACGCCCGCGATCCTCGAGTCGTACTCGGCGCGTTTTCCCGAGGCGCTCGACGCCGCGCGCGTGGAACCGTACCTGCGCGCGAACGGCGGACGCGGATTCGGCGGCGTGCGCATCGAGGACAACCTCGTGGTGACGGAGAGCGGATACGAGATCCTGAATCCGCCGCTCGCGAAGGAGATCGTCGACGTCGAGGCGGCGGTGTCTTCGGCGCGCGAGGTCGGCGCGCCGCGCGCCTGATCCCGCGGCTCCCCCTCCGCCCCGAGCGCCCCGTTCGTGAACTGAAACTCCGCGCTCCAAGAATGCCCGCGAATCGCTCAATCCGGCCCGAATCCGGCGACGAAACGCCCGCGTTCGCTCAAGGCCCGCCGAAGCGCCACCGATTTTCCGTACGAAGGCCCAGGAATCGCAACTCGCTCATACATCAGGTGGCCTCTTGGATCGTTCCGCCGGCTCTTCGCAGCCGGGCGGCCGTGCGGCATCGCCCGCGCGGTCGCCGCTCGCACAGCAGGCAATCCGCGTCCTGCGCGGAGTGCTTCTCGTGCTCGGCATTCTCGCCGTGGTCGCGATCATGGCGATCGCGTGGCCGAATCGCGTGCGCGCGCAGGGTCTCGACCCTCCGCTCGTGCTGCTCGACGGCGAACAGGTTCCCGCCGCGGCCGTGCCGCCGCAGCTCCGGGACGGCGAGTGGTTCATCCCCGCGTCACCGATCGCGCGCGCGCTGTGGGCCAAGCTGGAGTTCGATCCGGTCACGATGACCGTGCGCGTCACGGATCCGCTGGACGGCACCACGCTCGAGTACGTCGGCACCACGGGCGAGGGTCTGCTCGATCACTCGTTCGCGCTCTCGCTCGCGCCCGGACTCGCGGTGGGAACGTCCGAGGAAGACCTGCTCCTGCCCGTGCGCCTGATCTCCGTGCTGTTCGACCTGCAGGCGGTGGTGTCCCCGCTCGGCGACGAGATCTCGCTGATCAGCCGGCGCGCCGGCGGACCGATCGACGGTCTGCCCGCGGTCGGGCTGCGCGAGCTCGCCTGGCGCGGTTCCACGCATCGCTACGCGGACCGCACCGACGGCGCGCTCTCGATGGACGCACGCGGGCGCGTGGGCGATCGCGGCCGTTTCGATCTGCACGGCGACGGCCAGGTCACGCCCTCCGGCGATGCGTTCCTCGGTTCCGCCACCGGCATCTGGCAGAACGGGACCGGCGACACGTGGGCGCTCGGCGACGTGCGCGGGTCCTCCACGCTGCGGTGGCTCGGCACGTACGGCCGCGGCCTGCGGGTCGACCGCGAGCGCGCGCGCGGCGAGGTGCGCTGGAGTGCCGGATGGCTGCGCCTGCAATCCGGGCACGAGTCGTCGGGCGGCTACGCGACGTCGCCCACGCACGACGGCCAGGTCGCGTTGCTCTCCCGCTCGTGGGGCGCGCGACCGGGCGCGTCGATCGGCACGTCGTGGGGGCTCGGCGCCGCGATCACGGGCGAGCGCGAGAGCGAGAAGTCCGGGGTGCTGCTCGCGAGCGAGTACCGTCGGTACTTCGCCGACCTGCGCTGGGAGACGCGCGCCGGTCTGTACGGCAGCCCGGGCGAGGGTCTCGGGAATCGTCTCGCGTGGGAAACGTCCGCGGACTGGGTCGCACGCGAGGACCTGCGCCTGCACGGCCGCGCGGGACTGTACGGGCGCGAGTTCCGTCTCCCCGTGACGTACTTCCCGGAACAGAACACGATCTTCCTGTCGCTCGGCGGCCGGTGGCAGGCGTCGCGACGCTGGGTCGTGTCCGCGTCGCACTCCACGAACGATCGCCGCGATGCCGGCAACGTGGAGCACTGGACCACGGAGACGCTCACGTGGCAGGTTCCGTCGCTGCGGCTCCGCACGCTGAGCGCGACGCTCACGCAGTCCGCCTCGAGCGAGACCTCGTTCCGGAACGAGTTCCTGTTCGACGCGCGCGGCCAGTGGCGGGCCGGCGACTGGTTCTCCACGATGCGGCGCGTGAGCGGCGCGTCCGGCTACACCGGGACGACGGGCGCCACCGCGCGCTTCCCCGGCGTGCTCGGGCAGACCGCGGCCTCATGGAGCGAGCGCGGCGTGAGCGGCGTGTCGGCGTACCTCACGAAGACGTTCGGGCGACGCCGACCGCTGCGCGTCACCGCGGGCGGCAACTGGTCGCTGTCCACGTTGCCGAACGAGGATCCGTTCCTCGGCAGCGTGCGCGTGTCCTGGGACTTCCTGCCCGGTCACGGGATGGAGGCCGCGTACGACGAGCACCCCGCGTCGTCGTCTTCCCGGCTGCAATGGTACGGTCAGATGCGCTTCGCCGAGGGGCGCAGCGGGGGACGCATGCCCGGCGACCGCAGCGAGCGCGACGTCTCCCGCATCGAGGGCCGCATCTGGCTCGATCGGAACGCGAACGGCGAGTTCGACCGCGGCGACCGCGCGCTCGAGGACGTGGAGGTCGTGCTGGACGACGGCCTCGCGCGCACCCGGACGGATGCGGACGGCAACTACCTGTTCGCGCGCGTGCGTGCCGGCAAGCACGGCATCCGCGTGACGCCCGAGACCGTGCGCGCGGATCTCTCGCTGATGGACGAGCTCGCGCGTCCCGTGATCGTGCCCGCGTACAAGACCGCGCGCGCGGACTGGCGCACGTGCACGAACCGCAAGGCCACCGGCGTGGTGTTCCGGGACCTGGATGGCGACGGCGTGCGCGACCCGGACGAGCCCGGCATCGCCGAGGCGCACGTGATGATCGAGAACCGCGGCGACACGATCACCGATCGCCTCGGGCGCTGGCGCGTGCGCGACCTGCCGCCCGGCGTGCATCTCCTGCGCGTGGACGAGTCGTCGCTCGCGGCCGACGAGCGGCCGGGGGAGGCGGTGGAGATCGTGGTGCTCCCGGACGCGGATCCGGAGGCGGTCGACGTTCCGGTGCGCGTGAAGCTGCGGCCGGTCACACGGAAGGTGTTCGAGCCCTAGGAGCGTGTTGTTCGAGCTCCAGGACCGTCCAAAGCTTGCCGAGTAGGACCCCACAAGTTTTCCTTGATATCCCCCCCCCAGGGTGGGGCAGGATGGCCCTGCGTTGATGCGAGAGGCGCAGCCCCCGCGCCCGCCCGCGCTTTCCTCGGCTCGGGTTTCGCCAACCGCTGGGAGGTGTCGAGGTGAAACGAACCAGGCATGACCGACCGAGCGCCCCTTCGTCCCAGTCCTTCTCCCGCGTGATCGCGATCGTAGCCGCACTGGCGGTGCTCGTGATCTCGGTCGCCCGGGCCTCGGACTATCGCTATGAGCCGTACCAGCAGCCCACGTCGACCGCCTCTGGCTGGGGAGGAACGTTGGCGAAGCAGGTAGCATTCGGGCGCGGCGGTGGCGTAGATCTGCATCTGATCGGACGCGAGTGGGTCGACGGCGAGAATATGAACTTCGCGCGGGGTGTGCACTACACCTACGACGACTCTTCGTGGTCGCGGTACGTATTCACTCCCGACCCGACGGATTCATTTCCAGATGGCCGTCACAGCACCGACTTCCGCTTCGTGATCGACGCGAACGATGACATTCACGTAGTTCACGAAGCCAAGAACTACGTTTCAGGAAAGATTCACATCGGCTACAAGACGTCCGCCAACTCCGCTCTATGGGACACATCGAGCTTCCCGTACTTCATCCTCGAAGGAAGATCCCCACGCATCGCGATGCATGAGACTACGACCGGTGACACTCTTCACGTAGTGTTCAAGTCTCACGTCCTCGGACCCGACTGGGCCGTACACGCGATGCGCTCGTTGAGCGATCCCGACACGACGTGGGCGGTAAGCTATATCACCGACGTGTTCTACCCAGGAGCTGCATACGGCTCTGTTCTCGTAGCCGACGATGGGACGGTCCATGTCTACGGGAGCGACGACGGCACATGCGTCCCGAACGCCCGCGTGTACACCATCTACCACCTATCCGGCAATCCGCCGGGAGACGGTCTTGAGTGGACGCTGGACACCGGCCCGACCGCGATCGATGTGTTCTCCCTCGAGGGCGCTTGCCCCGGCTCCCCTTCCCTGGATTCCGGCGACGGGGGGGAGTCACGAGATTCTTCCGTTGGGGCGGGCGATCTGTTCTGTCTTGTTTGGGATCGCCTCGAGACTTCGGTTGGTGGAGTCCAGGAACAGACGATCGGGCTCCGGGTACTCGATGCCGCTACGTCGAGCTGGTATCCCCCGATCAGCCTGGAGCCTTTTCGTGTGTCGACGGTCGGAGATGGCATCAACTCCGGCCAGCCGACCATCGCCGTCGACGGCTCCACATTCCACGTCTTCTGGCAAGACATCGTGGACGGCCGGAGGCGGCTCATGCACCGCTTCAACAGCACGCCGACCGATACCACGACCTGGAGCCCGACCATGGAGGTGTTCCCGGACGTTCCGGGAGACGCGAAGCGACCCACGGCAGTCGCGGCGTCGGGGACGGTGCACACAGTCGCATCGGGCGACACCGAGGGCTGGTACCGCACGGGAAGCACGTTCTCGGGCTTCAGCTTCTCGGCCAATACCACGACCACCGCGAGCGCCGGTGTCTATTTCCTGGAAGGGGACCTGGAAGTTCCCTCCACGTCCACCCTGTCCCTTCCGGAGGGCACGACGTTGTCCTTCGCGCGCGCCGAGGACTACGTGCACGCTTCCGGGGTGGGAAGCGACGACAGCCGAGCGGAGCTCAAGGTCCTGGGACGGTTCATCTCCGACGGCGACTCGAGTGCCCCGGTTCTCTTGAGCAGCCCCGGTCACGCGGCCGGGACCTGGGGCGGAGCGATCTTCGACCTCGCGGGATGCGAGGACACCGCCTACGGGTACTTCGGAACGTTCGAGCCGGTGTCCGACATCCACCACACGCACATCGAGTTCGGGGAGAAGGGGATCTCGCTCGAGAACTTCGGCGCTCCCCGGCTCGCGGACGTCACGTTCTCCGAGATCGCCAACGACCGGGAGATCTACCTCGACAGCACGGACGTTTTCCTACCCGCGGGCCACTTCGGCAGCGGGACCTGCAGCGGCCACGTCGACACCTCGTTCGGAGGAACATGGTCGCTCGGGCCCGGCACGCATGTCGTGGCGGCCAATGCCTCCACGAACGACGCGACCTGGATCGGCACCTCGGGCAAGTCGGACCTGGTCGCGGACGCGACGTTCGAGGCCCTGGGCGCCGAGGGAGACTCGGTCTTCCTGCGGCCCGACTCCGGCGCCGCCGGCGGCGACAACTGGGGAGGCCTCACGCTCGGCGCTGCCGCGGTCAACAGCTGGATCGAGTACACGTCGATCGGGTACGCCGCGAACCCGGTATTCACGTACTACCCGGACTTCGTGCGGATCTGGAACAGCCGCATCCATGACTTCGCCGAAACGGGCCTCTGGGCCAAGAAGTCGATCGGGGACGGGTTGTGGGTCGAGGATGTGGTCGTGGAGCGCGGGAGCGGACTGGCCGTATCACTCGGTGATCTCGGAGTATTCCTCGACGAGGCAGATCACGTGCTGTTGCTGGGATCTACTGTGGATCTGCGAGGGCTGTTCGCGCAGACTCCAGGCACCGGCGTCCTCGCTCAGTTCAGCAAGACGTTCTGTCAGAGCACTACTTCGGAGCCGCGGCTCCTGAGCATCGAGGGATGTCTGCTCGAGGGGCAGCGAGCGACCAAGTCGTCGCGCAGAAGGGCCTGGAGGCGATCTGGCTGTGCGGCGCCGACGGCTACCGTGACATCGAGATCTTGCGCAACGGCATCTACGACTGGGCCGAAGTCGGCATGGACTTCTTCCAGTCCGCCGACGTGCAGATCACCTGCAACCACGTGATCGGGTGCGATCGCGGCGTGGACATCTACCGCGACTCCGATCCGACGGGGACCTCGCTGCGATTCAAGTACAACAGGTTCGAGGCGCTCGAGCCGGACACAGCGCTCTTCGCGCTCCGAACCTCGGACGCAGAGAAGGTGAAGCTCGGCCCCTCGAACTTCCTGCGCGGAGATAATCGACTCGACGTGAACCAGAGCCTCACGCGGTTCATCTTCGAGAACGACACCGACTCGACCAAGGTCCTCAATGCGACCTACAACTACTGGCTGGGGAGCGGTGCGCTCTTCGGCAATGCGGACTCCATTGTGAGCCGCATCTACTCGCCGGACTCGACATTCGACATCTCGAACTTCGTCACTCCCGGGAACGAAGAGATGATCGCGTGCGATTCCACGGTCCCCGCCCCCGACTCGTCGGCGGCGACCAGGCGTCGGCTAGCTCCGACTCGACCGGAAGATCGGCCCACAAGCCTCGACGAAGTTCGCGCGTTTTCGCTGGGGACTGCGTTTCCGAATCCGAACCGAGGTGGTGTGCGCCTCGATCTTCGGATTCCTGCGGACCGCACGGGCGAATGGTCGCTGCAGGTCTACGATGTGGCCGGGCGACGTGTTCTGAGACGAGTTCAGCAGATTGCAGCACCCGGAGCGTATGTCGTGGATTGGGACGGCGCCAACCAGGACGGAAGAAGCATGCCGGGGGGTGTATACTTCCTTCAGCTGGTAGGACCTGGGGGAACACGCGAAGTCCGAAAGACCACCCTGCTGAGATGAGCGAGAACATGCAACGTTTCGCGAATGTGGTCAGGACCTGGATCGGACTCGGACTCCTCGTGAGTCATTTCCACTCCGCATGGGCAGCGACGCTGCTTGTGCCGGACGAGTACGCGACGATCCAGGCGGGTCTCGATGCCGCTGCGTTCGGCGACACGGTGCTCGTCGCGCCGGGGACGTATACCGACTCGGAGGTCCGGGTGGACGGGTGGTCAACCCGGGCCTGCGCGTTCATGCCGGACGGCGTGGTGCTCCGTTCGGTAGGCGGGGCCTCGGTCACAACCATGGACATGCTTGGGATGGGCTCGACGCAGTCCGCGACGGTGTGGTGCACCGGGATTGCATCCGAATTGACCGAGGTGGACGGATTCACGATCACCGGAGCACCAGTGTCGGCTCGCGGAGCATTCGTGGCCGGCCGGGTGACCTTCCGGAACTGCATCTTCCGCGACATGGACGCGGGCGGAAGCACCGGGGCCGGTGTCGCTGCGAATGGTGATGTCGACATCATCGACTGCGAGTTCGTGAACTGTGTCGGGAATTCCGGCGGCGGTCTCTATCACTCGAACGGCCACCTGAACCTGATCCGAACCGTGTTTCGTGAGTGCACGAACTCTGCGGCCTCGTTGAATGGAAACACCTCCCAGCCCCCCGAGTCCGCACTCATCGAGGACTGCGTGTTCGAGAACAACCCGAGCACCGGCCTGGGAATCAGCACCTATCAGGCGGGCGTGGTGATTCGCGGGTGCCGCTTCGAGGGCAACACCTCCTCGTCCAATTCGGCGGGCGGCCTCATCGTGGGAGGTCCCGGATCGAAGCTGATCGAGGACTGCCTATTTCTGGACAATGCTACGGTCGGTACGGCTGTCGGTGGCGGGCTCGCTGTAGCCGGGACCGGCCCGTGCATCGTTCGCGGGAACACGTTTCACGGCAATACCCAGGAGTTTACGTTCTGGGGTGGGGCGGCCCTGTTCGTCGTGACGCCGACACAATTCGAGAACAATGTGGTTACCGGAACACACTCCGGGCAGTCTCCGATCTTCGTCTGGGGCTCCGGGGCCATAACCACCTCCTGCAACGTCTACTGGGATAACGACGAAGGTGTCGGCGTCCCGTTCTCCCCCACGGACCGCGAGATCGATCCTCTCTATTGCGATCCGGAGTCCGGAGACTTCACCGTCCGGGAGAACTCCCCCTGCGTCGAGCCGGGCGCCCTCGGCTGCGGCCAGATCGGCGCCTTCCCCGCCGGCTGCGGGATCGTGTCCGTGGAGTCGTCGTCCTGGAGTCAGATCAAGGACCTCTATCGGCGAGGAGAGACCCCATGAACCGGAACCTACTGGTCATCGCTGCCTTCGGAACCCTGCTCCCAGCCGTCGCCTCCGCCGCGAGCTTCACTTCGCCCGTCCGCGACGTGGCCTCGATCTCCGAGCCCGAGAGCGGAGCCACCCGTCTTCTGTTCACCGCCGATCTCGCGGTGCCGGAGGAGCACGTCGCGCTGCGCCGCGCGTTGCTCCGGGTGCCGGTGGGCTCGCGCGAGTCGACCGAGCGGATGGTGCTGCGAGTGCATCCCGTGACGACCGCGTGGAGTCGCGGCGCCGTGGACTGGTCGAGCGGATGGACTCGCGCCGGCGGCGATTTCGAGGACCTCGTGTACGGCTGGGCGGAGGTGTCCGCGGGGCAGTCCGAGGTCGTGTTCGACGTGTCGATCCCCGTGAAGGAGATCCTGGAGTACGGGGCGGCGAACCGGGGGTTCCTGGTCACGGTGGAACCGGCTGCCGGTCTCGGGCTCCGAGCCGCGGATGCCGAGGCATTCCGCTGAGCAATGCCTCCCTGGACGTCAGCTACCGTCAGATCCCGCGCCCCCCGAGGGGCCACCGCGGCGGGTGATCCGGTAGACGCCCGCCCGCCTCTTGCCGGAGACTCCCGACCGGAGGGCCTCGCGTTGCGCCACACGGACTTCCCCGTCACGAACCGGCCGGTCCCCGTGATCGGGCTCGGCTCCTGGAATCTCGAGCGCCCCGACCGGCCGCGCGCCGTCCGCGTGGTCCGCGCGGCGCTCGACGCCGGGCTCACGCACGTGGACACCGCGGAGATGTACGGCTCCGGCCGCGTGGAGGACGTGCTCGGGGAGGCGCTCGCGGGGCGACGCGACGAGGTCTTCCTCGTGAGCAAGGTGCTGCCCGGCAACGCGTCGCGCCGCGGCACGATCGACGCCTGCGAGCGCTCGCTGAAGCGGCTCCGGACGGACCGCCTGGACTGCTATCTGCTCCACTGGGAAGGGTCGCACCCGCTCGCGGACACGTTCGCGGCGTTCGAGGAGCTCGTGGCCGCGGGCAAGATCCTCTCGTATGGGGTCAGCAACTTCGACGTCGAGCGCCTCGAGGAGGCGGTGCGCGTCGCCGGGCCCGGACGCGTCGCCTGCAACCAGGTGCTGTACCACCTGGAAAGCCGCGGCATCGAGCACGCGCTGCTGCCCGCGTGCCGGCGGCACGGCGTCGCGCTCGTCGGCTACAGCCCGTTCGCGCAGGGCGCTCCCGAAACGCCCGAGACTCCGGGCGGGGCCGTGCTCGCGGAGATCGCGGCGCGCCACGACGTGACCATCGCCGCGGTGACGCTCGCGTTCCTCGTGCGCGAACCGGGGACGTTCACGATCCCGATGACGTCACGCGGGTCGCACGCGCGCGAGAACGCGGCGGGCGGCGACGTCGTGCTCACGGCCGAAGACGTCGCCCGGATCGATCGCGCCTTCCCCCGCGGCGCGCGCCGGGAGTCGCTCGACACCCTGTAAGAATCGGTCAAAGTCGCCCGGTTCCGGCTACGGAGCGCAAGCGCACCGGGCGCCGACTCAGCTCTCCGCAAGAACCCGTCGATGATAACTCCGGGCAAGAACGTCCAGGGGGGCGGATGAGCAGCACGACGGTCACGGCCGCGGGCGGGTACGTCCTGATCGGCGACAAGATCGAGCCACGCCAGCACATCATGGCGCTCGTGGCCCAGATCCGCGCCGAGAACGAGCAACTCCCGTTCGACAAGCAGATCCACTACCTGGTCTGTCCGGACTACTCCAAGTTCGCGCTCGCGCTGCGCAACTTCCGCGACCACATCCGCCTGGTGCTGGTGGGCCCCGGGCTCGAGGGCAAGCAGGAGATGGTGGTGCGCCTCATGGGCGGCAGCATCCAGACCGTGCTCGTGCTCGATCCGAACCGGCCGATCGCGGACAGCCCCGAGGCGGCGAAGCGCATGCTGAAGGGCCTCACCGACCTCGGCGTGGTGCTCGCGAAGGCCGATGCGCTGCCCCAGGACTTCTTCGTGCCGCTCGTGCGCGACTACGTGGTGGCGGGCCTCTCGTCGCAGATGGACGTGGCGAGCATGACGCCCGAGCAACGAACGGAACTGCTCGAGACGCGACTCGAGTCCGCCACGATGTTCCCCACGCTGCCGGAGACGCAACGTCGCGTGGCGGCGCTCGACGACATGGATCACCCGCGCAAGTGGGCCGCCGCGATCGATCCCGACTTCCCGCTGAAGCGCGTGATCCTGAATCTGCTGAACTCCGCGCACTACGGGTTCCGCACGCGCATCAAGACGATCGAGCAGGCGGTGAGCCTCGCGAGCGCACGCTCCATCCGCGAAGTCGTGCTCGCGTGCACCGTGCAGCGCCTGTTCAAGAAGGTTCCGGCGGCCCGCGTCGATGACTTCTGGCGGCACTCCGTGGCGGCCGGGTTCTTTGCGAAACTGTTCATGCTCTCGATGGACAAGGAGCGCCAGTCCCCGCAGGACCGCCAGGAAGTCGCGCGGTTCCAGCTCGGCGAGACGGCGCTCGAGCTGCTCCAGGAGATGAGGATCTGGACGAAGTTCGAGATCGACACCGACACCGACGCGTTCACGGCGGGGATGCTCCACGACATCGGCAAGGTCACGATGGCGCTCTGCCTCGAGGACTCGCTGCTGCTGCTCGACCCGCTGATCGAAGCGGGCATCAAGGAGGAGCAGGACGCGGGCGGCGGGAAGCTCTGGTCCGAGAGCTCGGACAAGATGGAGCGCACCCTCATGAAGGACATGGACCACGAGATCATCGGGGGCCGCATCGCGCGTCGGTGGGGTCTGGATCCGCGGCTGCAGGAGGTGATCCGCGGTCACCACGCCGTGCGGCGGAACTCCTCGGCGCTCGCGAAGCTGGTGGCGCTCGCGGATCTCGCGGCGAACACCACCGTGACGTATCCGATCCGCGAGGAACACCATCCGCTGCCGCGCCTGATGGAGCGACTCAAGCAGGCGGTCGGCGACGTTCAGGAGCCGGAGGCCCGTCGCGCCGCGGTGGACGACGCGTTCCCGAGTCTCGAGGAGATTCTCACCGAGGTGCTCGCGGGGCTCGAGGTGCCGGACAGCCTGTGGAAGATCGTGGACCGGGACACGTTCTTCAAGATGTGCTTCCACGCGGGTCCGCGCGTCCGCTCCGCGACGACGTCGTTCCTGCAGATGACTGCGACCTCCGGCCGCTAGCCGACGTCTCCGCCCACGCTTTCACGGGAGCCGGAAGGCCCGGGCTCGGCGTCTCCGCGATACCGAGCGGGCCGTTCCGGCGTCCCGCTTCACTCACTCGCCGGCGGCGACGATCGTGCCCTCCGGCGACACCACGAAGCTCGTTTCGCCCTCGAGCACCGGGTGCTCGGCGCCGACGTCCGCGCGGTACAGGAGGGAGTACGTGCCGGCCGGCAGGTCGCACGGCAGGTTCTCCGCGAACTCGCGGCTCCGCCCCGGCAGCACCACGCCGGATTCCTCGCTGTCGCGCCGGCACGACCACACCGGGTCCCCGTCCAGCGGCAGGATCTCGAACGAGTCGAACACGCGCACGGTGGTCTCGCCCCCGTTGAGGAGGCGCGGCACTACGCGGAATGAGTTGTCCGATCGCGCGATGTGCAATCCGTCGAGCTCCACCGAATCCGCGAGCGGCGGCACCTTCACGTAGACGATCGAGGCGAGCCGGCACAGCAGGTCGAGGCGCCGCGTGCCCGGCCGCTGTTCGCGGTACGGAAGGCGCGGCTGCGCGATCAGCGCCGCGCGGTACTCCCCGCGGGACGCGTCCTCCGGCACCACGATCGACACGCGCATCGTGAGCGTCTCCCCGGGGCGGATCTCGGCCTCGCCGGGGGAGAACACGATCCAGTCGCGGGCGTCGGCGGTGGCGCCGGGAACGGGCTCCCCGTCGTCGAAGCTCAGCCGTCCCGAGTCGTCCATGTCCCAGCCCTCGGTGGTCACGAGGACGCGGATCGGCTGCGTGTCCTCGGGGCCGTCCTTGCCGTAGTGGACGCGGACGGTCGTGGTCACGTCGCCGCCCGGCTCGACCGTGGCCTCGATGGTGCTCGGCATGATCGAGACGACGCCCGCGGCCGCGGGCCGGAGCCAGACGAACAGCGCGAGCGCGACCGCGATGATCACGAGCGCGGCGGCGCGAACCAGCGGCAATGCTTCATCCCTGCGCGGAGACGACACTTCCCTTCCTCCTCACCCCAAGACGATCGCCAGCTCGACCCCGAGATCCTGGGTGCCGGCCGGCGTGTAGAACTGCGGTCCCACCGCGAACACGATCGTGAAGTAGTTGTAGTTCCCGACGTACCACCCGCGGGTCTGGTACAGGCGCGAGCGCGGAAACCCGGTTCCGAGCGACGCCACCGTGCCCACGAAGATCGGCTCGTCGTCGACGTTCTTGGGCGCGGTGCGCGGATCGGAATCGAAGTCCGGGTCGATGCGCGGGCGCTGCGCCTCGACGTCGATCACGCCGACCCCCACGTCGGACGGCACGAGATTTCCCGGCCCGGGAACAGGCCCGGACAGCGCGCGCGCCTCGATCCGGTACGGCGGGAAGAACCCGCTCGGCGAGTACACGCGGATCCGGATCCAGCCGCTCACGAGAAACGCCGGGTTGTTCGAGGAGAGATCCCCGAGGTCGATGACGGCGATACCGGCCGGACGCGAATCCTCGCCCGGGCGGTCCGTCGCGACCCGTTCCGCGAGCAGCGGGCCGATGCGGTGACGGATCTCGTCCGGCGCGTCCGGTCCGAAGAACGTCGGGTCGGGCAGCTCGATCTCGATCTCGTACTGCGCGACGGCCGCGCGCGGCGCGAGCGCGAGCAGCAGCCACGCCACGCCGACGAACGCGCGCACGACGAAGCGACCGGCCGGAGCCGGGGGAAGGTCCCCCCGCCGCGAACGGCGGGGGGTTCCGATCGAGCCAAGGAGACTCACGGACTACGGCGTGGCGAGCGTGTAGGTGACGGTCGCCTGGATCGGATCGGTCGGCGAGTAGAACTGCGGACCGATCGCGTACGACGTGTCGATGAGCATGCCGTTGTTCGGCGAGCCCACACCGCCGCGGTTCGAGACGCGCGGACCGGAGATGATCTGCACGCCACCGGAGAGGTCGTCGATCGTCGCGGAGAAGATCGGCTCCTCGTCCACGTCCTTCGACGCGACCGCGGGATCGGCGCTGAAGCCCGGCGAGACGACCGAGTTCGTGGCCGGATCGCCGAACACCTTCGGGCCGGAGTTCGTGAGACCGGAGAGGCCGAAGCCCACGTCGGTCAGCGCGATGTCACCGGCCGCGACCGAGCCGAAGCCCGAGGAGGCCGTGACCTGCGCCGTCAGGTTGAACGGGGCGTTGGAGCGGATCATCATCTGGACCGCGCCGCCCGTGTACGAGTCCAGGTTGTTCCCGGCCGCGACGTCGGAGACGTCGAGCGAGAAGTCCAGCGCGCCGTTCTGCGTGGCGGGCGCGTTGGAACCGACACCGGAGTTCGTCGGAGCGAACGACCACCAGCGGATCGCCGCCGCCTTGTCCACGCGACCGACGATGTTCACGTTGCCCGTCGACTGCGCGAACGCGTCGACCGGGAGCAGCGAGGCGACGACCAGACCGGCCGCCACCAGCGAAAGGGTCTTCTTCATGGTACGAGTCTTCCCCTGATGTAGCTCCGCCGATCGCTCGACGGATCGTCACGATGCAGGCAGGTGACGACGGTGGGTTCCGTCGGCACTCGTTGCGATTATCGGGAAGGCCCGTTCGCTTCGTGACGCAAGGAAAGTTAGCCAGGCTAGGAGTCGAGCAGGCAGTGAATTTCGCGGCGGCGGATCGCCGACCGAGACCGTCGCGCGCGGGCGATCAGACGCCCGCGAAGCCGCGCAGCCGGTCGATCTGGGCTTCCTGGCCGAGGACGATCATCACGTCGCCGGCGCAGAGCTTCGCGTCGCCGCCCGGGTTGAACACGGACTCGCCGCCCGCGTGCGAGCGGAGTGCGAGCACGATGAGGCCCGTCTCCTGGGGGATCCGCGCCTGGGCGAGCGTCTTGCCCACGAGGTGCGACGCGCTCGGCACCGGGAGCTCCTCGAGCCGCAGCTCGAACTCGCTCGTGGACGTGCTCGCGTCCAGGAAGCTCACCACGGAGGGTCGCAGCAGCGAGGCGGCCATGCGCACCCCGCCGGTGACGTTCGGCGAGACCACGTGGCGCGCGCCGGCCTGCGCCATCTTGGGAATCGACTCGCCGTCGTTCGCGCGGCAGGCGATCTCCAGGTCCGCGTTCAGCGAGCGGGCGGTGAGACACACGAAGAGATTGTCCGCGTCGGAGGCGAGGGCCGCCGCGAGGCCGCGCGCCCGCGTGATGCCCGCGATCTGGAGGATGTGATCGAGTGTCGCGTCGCCTTCCACGGTGAGGATGTTCGGGAAGCGCTCGCGCATCTGCTCGATGCGTTCGTGATTGCGGTCCACGAGCACCACGGTCTGTCCGGCCGCCGTCATCTCCCCGAAGATCACGCGGCCCACGCGTCCGGCGCCGCACACGATGTAGTGGCCGCTCAGGTGATCGATCCGGTTCTGCATGCTGCGCCTCCGGAAATAGTCGGCGAGATCGAGCTCCACGAGGAACGCCGTGACCATGGCCCACAGGAAGCCGAGCCCCACCAGGCTGAACGCGAGCACGATCATCGTGAACACGCGGCCCGCCGTCGAGAGCGGATGGACCTCCGAGAACCCGACGCTCGTGGCGGTGGTGACCGCCATGTAGGCGCAGTCCATCCACCCCCAGCCCTCGATCGCCCGGTAGCCGACGGTCGCGCCCACGAGGACCAGATTGAAGTACAGGACGCTGAGGGAGAAACGCTGCGTGAACGCGCGGAAGGCGCGGCGGGAGCGGGCGACGTCGCCGGTATAGCGGGACTGGAGGATCACGGGGCGATCTTAGCGGCGGCGGGGGACGACGTCGCGGCCTTTGTCGAACGTCACGAATCCAGGGAGTCCAACGAGTCGAGGACAGGGAACATCCGGGTCATGTGCGTCATCTCGAGCAGTGTGCGCACGGCCGGTTGCACGGAGCAGAGGCGGATTTTCCCACGGCCGTCGAGCTGGCGAAGTGCCGCGATCAGGACGGCGAGGCCGGTGCTGTCCATCGTCTCGATCGCGTGGAAGTCCACGCAGAACTCGTGCTTGCCCTCGCCGATCCGCGTGTCGAACGCGTGCTTGAGCGCCTCCGCGTGGCCGGCGTCGAGCGCCGGTCCTTCCGGGCGGAAGATGAGGACTCCGGACGGGTGACGTTGCTCTTGCAAGGTGAACTCCTGGGTCGGAACAGCGACGATCGGGGGGGAACGAGAGTCACCCTAAGCTATAGATCTTTGGCGTCAAGCTGTAGTTGCCGCGAGCGTGTGCCGGTCATCGAGGTGGGGCCGGTGGGGGACGGGATTTCCCCGAATTCCCGGTGAGGGCCGCGCACGACCGCTCACGGCGACCCGCCGGTTCTCGCCCACGGGCCAATCGCGGGCACTTCGGGTATCTTCGGGGCCGCCGTGCCGGCGCGACGTGAACCGCGGGGGAGAATCGTGTATTTCGGAGTCGATTCGGGGAGACCCACCACCCCCGTTGCCGGGGGGACCTCCGTCCGTCCGCTCCGCCGGATCGGGATCCTGATCCTCCTCGCCGTTCTCCTGGCGGCCTCGAACGCGTTCGCCGCCGACGTCCCGGCGCAGCGCGCCTCGGCTCGCGCCACGATGAAGACCTTTCTCGGCGCGGTCACGAACGCCGCCCAGTCGAACGACGAGTCCAAGCTCGACGCCGCCGTCGACTGTCTCGATCTGTCGCGCGCGCCGGGTCTGGATCGCGCCGCACGGCGGGATCTCGCGATCCAGCTGAAGGAGATCATCGACCGGACCCGCTACGTGGACTACGCGGCCGTCCCCGATTCGCCGGACGCCCCGCCGTACATCTTTGCCCGGGGAGCGGCCGGCGAGATCGTGATCGCCGGCTCGGAGAGCGACGACTGGCAGTTCACGCCGGACACGGTCGAGTCGATCCCCGCGATGCTGAAGGAAGCGATGGGACGCGAGCGCGTGAGCGGCGCCGCCGACGTTCCGGACTACCAGCGCCCGGTCACGTGGCTCCGTCACCACATCCCGACCGGCTGGCGCCAGAACGGCTTCCTGCTCGAGCACTGGCAGTGGATCGGCCTCGTGATGCTGGCGCTGCTCGGCGTGATCGCGGATCGGATGCTCGTGGCGCTCCTGCTGAACGTCGCGCGGCCGATCGCCCGCCGCCTGATCCCGGACGCGACGCCGAACCTGCTCACCCGCGGCGCGCGCCCGGCGGGCTTGCTGACGATGGGCGTGATCTGGCGCGTGGGAGTTCCCTGGCTCGGCCTGCCGCCGGAGATCCTCTCGATCGTGCTCCTCGCCGTCACCTTCGTGGTGGCGGTCTCCGCCGTGTGGCTCGCCTACCGGTCGGTGGACGTCGGCAGCGAGTACCTCGCGCACCGCGCGTCACTCACCGCCACGCGTTACGACGACCTGCTCGTCCCGCTGCTCCGGAAGTCGGCGAAGATCATCGTCGTCGCGTTCGGGCTCGTGTTCATCGCCGACAACCTGAACGTGAACATCACGAGCCTGGTGGCGGGTCTCGGCCTCGGCGGTCTCGCGTTCGCGCTGGCCGCGCAGGATGTGGTGAAGAACCTGTTCGGGTCGATCACGGTGCTCCTGGACCGTCCCTTCCACGTGGGAGACTGGGTCTCCGTGGACGGCGTCGAGGGCACGGTGGAGGAGGTCGGGTTCCGCAGCACGCGCATCCGCACGCCCACGAGCAGCCTGGTCACGCTGCCGAACGCGAACCTGCTCTCGTCCTCCGTGGACAACCTCGGCGCCCGACGTTTCCGCCGCTGGAAGACGACGCTCAGTCTCACCTACGACACGCCGGCCGAGAAGATCGACGCGTTCTGCGAGGGCGTCCGCGAGCTGGTCCGCCGGCACCCGATGACGCGGAAGGACGTGTACCACGTCTATGCAAACGAGTTCGGTGCCGCGTCGCTCGACGTGCTCCTCTACATCTTCTTCGAGACGAACGACTACGGGGTCGAACTGCGTGAGCGGCACCGCTTCTTTCTCGACGTCCTGCGCCTGGCCGACCGCCTCGGCGTGGAGTTCGCGTTCCCCACGCAGACGCTGCACGTGTTCCGGCCGGGGGAAATGCCGGACCACGGCGAGCAGCCGCCGCTCCCCGAGGGACGCGAGCGCGCGCGGGCACTCGCCGGCGAGATTGCGGCGAATCCGGAAGAAGGACCGTTCGAGACGTCCCGGTCGGCGAGCGGCTAGTAGGATTCCTCGCCGGGAGGATCCGTGGCGTCGAGCTCACGGCTCCCGATCTCCCGCCACCAGCGATCGCGCTCGGTGGGATCCCCGTGGAACGTGATCTCGGCGAGCACCGCGTCGAACACGTCGTACAGCAGGAAGTCCCGCTTCAGCACCGAGCCGTCGGTCGGGAACACGACGTCGCCGTTCTTGCCGAGCCGGAGCTGGAAGTCCGTGCGCAGCAGCACGGGCAGGTGGCCCATGGCGTTCGTGGGCACGGCCTCCACGGAGTACATCTGCTCGTCGTCGTGATTGCGGCCCACGAGGATCGGCTGCAGGTCGAAACGTCGACCCTCGGAGTACGACTCCCAGCAGATCTCGAGGTAGTCGAGCTCGCACAGCTCGTCGGGCTCGGCGGGTTGCTGGACCTCGTCCACGAACTCGTCGAGGAGATCCGTGAACAGCGGCAACAGGAATTCGCGATGCCCCTCGGCGAGCAGGAGCAGATCCTTGAGGGTCACGCGATCGTGAAGGCGAACGGCGGTCCGGAGGTAGAAGGGCAGATCCTCGGTGACGTTCCGCATGCTGGTCTCGCGGAGGGTCGGGTCCCAGGCCGGGGCCCGGAGAACTCCTCCGGGAAGCAGGATCATCTCCAAAACGCGTCTCCCTCCCGCTGGTCGCGCTCGACGAACGATCACGGTCGGCGATCCGTTCATCGGTCGCGGGATTCTGGCGTGCCCGTCCGCCGAATGCAAGACTCGACCCCTTGATCGGCATTTCCCGGGGGACAGGCAAGCCCCGCGCTTCCCCTCGCCGGCGCTTCTCCCACGTCGCGGTGCCGCATCCGACGGCTTCGCGGGGTCTGGGGCCGCTTCTCGCGCGCGTGACCGGTCGAAACGAACTCGGCCTTGCATCCGCCCCCCGATTTCTGGGATTCTGACGGAGTCCGTCGCCCGGTGCCGCCCGTCGCCCTCACGGTGCGAGAGCCGGCGTTTCCCAGCGAGCCATTGGCCGGAGTTACCGAATGCGGAGCGCACTCGCCCTCGCCGTCGTCGCCCTATCGTGCGGCGCCGCCTCCCCCGTCCTCGCCGCGCAGACGTGGCAGGTCGAAGGCGGCACCCTCACCGTTTCCCTCGATCCCGGAACGCTCCGAAACTGGGGCTTCGAGGTCGTCTCGTCTCGGACCACGGCCGCGCCGGGCGTCGAGACGAGCGCGATGCTCGAGCCGCCCACGTACTCGTTCGCGATCCGTCCGTCCGCGGGCGGCGCGTTCGTCACGGAAGGCGGTCGCGTTCAGGAGTTCGCGGCCGGGACGTCGTTCGCGATCGACGGCGGCCTCGCGTTCCGTACGTTCGTGGCGGGCACCGGGGACGCGCTGCGTCCGGTGTTCCTGTACGACTTCGAGGCCGTGCCGGTGGGCGACTTCTCCGAACAGGCGCTCGAGCTGCGGACGGCCGGCGACGTGGACGTGCCGTTCGTGGTGGAGCGGGCCGGCTTCCGCTTCGATCCGGCGACGGGTCGGCTCGTGGCCCGCATGGGCGACGTGGAGTGCAGCCCCGAGCTCGCTCGTGCGCTCGGTCAGGAGCACCTCGCCGGCCAGTGGATCGGCGTGTTCGACCTCGAGCTGAACGCGGTCACGCGGGACCCGGCCGACGAGATCGTGCTCGAGGGCCCGACCGCTCGCGGCGGGACGGGCGGCGGCGGCTCCGGCATCGACGTCCGCCTCGGTCAGCTGTACGGCATCACGAGCCAGGGTCGCGCCGGCACGTATCCGACCGGCCGATCCGGGCTGTCTGCCTCCACGACGTCGTGCAACGCGGGCACCGAGACCGTGCCGTGGAACGCGGCCATGGCCGAGACGCACCCGTTCATCGCGCTCGCGATGTTCCGTCTCGAGAACGGCGTGCTCGAGCAGCTCGGCAAGAACTGGCTGAAACACGGCTGGTACGCGCTCTCCAGCGACCAGTGCAACCTCGGCTGCACGCCGTCCGACGGTACGTATCTCGGCATCGGCTGCTCGGACACGTACTCCTCCGGCAACAACGGCAACCGCTGGGATCTCGGTCCGCGCCAGGAAGTCGATCCCTGGGCCGGCACCTGGGTCGCCTGCGGCTCGTACTTCGACGAGCCGGGTGCTCCGGACGCCGATTGCGATCGCGACTACTTCGGCTCCGCGCCCGACGGCGCCGCGCACCGCCTCGAGGTCTGGGACGAGGACCTCGGCCACACCGGCGCGCAGTACTACTACGAGGGCCAGTACATCGTGGCGAACGAGTCGTACTCGTGGGACAACATCGGCTGGCGCCGCTGCACCACGACCTGGACGGGCGGTGACTGGAGCGTCTCCGACGCGACGGGCGGACTCGTGCCGACGTACGGTCCGCTGGTCCTGACCTGGGGCGACGAGAGCCACACGGTCCCGGTGGCCACTGGCGACGGCAACGTGGTCCTCGCCGTGGACGTCACCGATCTCGGCGGCGGCCAGTGGCACTACGAGTACGCGCTCTACAACTGGCGCAGCAATCGCGGCGTGCGGTCGATCTCGATTCCGGTCGGCACCGCGAACGTGACGAACGTCGGCTTCCACGACATCGACAAGACGGCCGGCAACGACTGGCAGGTCACGCAGGCCGGCGGCCAGATCACCTGGGCGACGGACGACTACGCGACCGATCCGGACGCGAACGCCCTGCACTACCAGACGATGTTCAACTTCCGCTTCGACGCCGACGTTCCGCCCACGGCGGGCATGGTGCAGTGCGGCATCTTCGAGCCCGGCACCGGCACGGACTTCTTCGTGGACACCCAGGTGCCCGACGCCACCACGACGGACGTGGTCGTGGTGGGCGACGCCTCCGCGAAGACGGTGCTGCACGCGGCGGAGCCGAATCCGTTCTCGGCCGGCACGCGGATCGCGTTCTCGCTGCCGCGCGAGGAGAGCGCCCGCCTGACCGTCGTCGACGTTTCCGGCCGTGAGGTCCGGGTCCTGCTGGACGGCGCGGCCCCGGCCGGCCGCTCCACGCTCGACTGGGACGGCCGCGATGCGAGCGGCACCCGCGTGGCGAGCGGCGTGTACTTCTTCCGCCTCCAGACCGACACCGAGGTCCGGACGAAGAAGGCGACGCTGCTGCGGTAGTGCCCGCGGTTTCGAACCGATCGGGGGGCGTCCCGCGTGGCGGGGCGCCCCCATTTTTGTTGCTCGACGATTCCCCGTCGCGGTTCACTGACCGAGAGACACCCCCGGGGGGCCCTTGATCTCTTCCATGCTCCTGTTCTCGATCATTCTCGCGGCGGCCGTGGTGCTGTTCGCGAGTCGCTGGATCGCGATCGAGGCCACCGCGGCGCTCGTGGTGGGATCCCTGGCCCTGACCGGCGTGCTCACGCCGGCCGAGGCGCTCTCGGGCTTCGCGAATCCGGCCACGATCACGATCGGCGCGATGTTCATTCTCTCCGGGGCGCTCATCCGCACCGGCGCGCTCGAATTCCTCGTGGTCGGGATGAAGGCGGGCGCCGGGCAGAGCGTGACGCGCCTCGTCCTGATGCTCGGTCTCGTGGTGGGCGTGTCGAGCGCCTTCCTGAACAACACGCCGGTCGTGGTGATGCTGGTCCCGGTGGTGCTGTCCCTCGCGAAGCAGCTCGGCGTGAAACCGTCCAAGCTGCTCCTCCCCGTGAGCTACTTCGCGATCCTGGGCGGCACCTGCACGCTGATCGGCACGAGCACGAACCTCATCGTGGATCAGGCCGCACGGGATGCCGGCGGCCCGGGCTTCTCGATCTTCGAGTTCGCGCCCCTGGGGATCTGCTACTTCCTGCTCGGCTCCGTGTTCATCGTGTTCGCCTACCGCAAGTTCCTGCCGGACCGCGCTTCGCTGTCGGTGATGCTTCCGGCGGATCGCGGCGCGACGTTCGTGACCGAGCTCGTGTGCATGGGAGACGCCGCACTCGTCGGACGTGCGGTGCGCGAGGTCCTGCCCCCGAACCAGCCCGACGTTCGCCTGATCGAGATCGTGCGCGGCGAGCAGGTGATCTTCGCGGTGACGGCGATGGATCTCGTGGTCGAGCGGGGCGACTCGTTGATCGTGGAGGGCACGCCCCAGGGAATCACGCGCTTCATCGAGGCGCACGGCGTCAAGATCGCGAGCGTGGTGGAAGACGAGAAGCGCGTCGAGGTCCGGACCATGGACCTGTCGATCGTGGAGGCGGTGGTGCTGCCGGACTCGCCGTTCGTGGGCCGCTCCGTCTCCACGCTCGGCCTCAATCGTCTGTACGGCGTGAAGGTCATGGCCGTGCAGCGACACGGTCTCCAGCACCGGTACCATCTCCGCGGCATGCGCCTCAAGGGAGGCGACGTGATGCTGCTGCAGTCCGACCGCCGCGGACTGGACGCGCTGCGCGAGACCGGCGCCGTGATGGTGGTGGAAGGCGTCGATCGCCTGGTGGTGCAGACAGCGAAAGCGCCGATCGCGATCGGCGTGCTCGCCGGGGTGATCGCGCTCACGACGCTGAACGTCGCGCCGCTCGCGGTGCTGTCCGTGATCGGGGCCGGCACGTTGATCGCGACCGGCTGCATTCGCCGGCGGGAGGCGATCGCCGCGCTCGACGCGCCGGTGCTCCTCCTGATCGCGAGCTCCATTCCGCTCGGAGTGGGAATGGAGAAGTCCGGGCTCGCGAACGTGATCATCGGGAGCGTGGTGGGGGCGCTCTCGGACGTCGGCCCGGTGGCGGTGCTGTCCGGGTTTTACCTGTTGACGAGCGTGTTCTCGTCGTTCCTCTCGAACAACGCCACCGCGGTGCTGATGGCGCCGATCGCGATCGGCGTGGCGAACGCGCTCGGTCTGGATTCCCGGCCGTTCCTGCTGGCGATCGCGTTCGGAGCGTCGGCGAGCTTCGCCACTCCGGTCGGCTATCAGACGAACCTGATCGTCATGGGCCCCGGCGGCTATACGTTCGGCGACTACTTCCGGTTCGGGCTCCCGCTGAACGTTCTGCTGTGGATCGCGGCCACGATGCTGATCCCGGTGTTCTACCCGCTTCACTGATCGGTGGTGTCCCGGGCTCGGCGGCAGGAGACTGCCGGCGGTGAAGCCGCGCCGCCCGCACCGCGAACGCGAGCCAGACGATCGCCAGGACGCTCGCCACGAGCGCGACACGAGGCGGTCCCGCGGCGCCGAACAGAAGCCCCGATCTCGTGCCCACGTAGAGGATCGCGGCGGCGAGCGCCTCGCCGAACGCCACGAAGAGCGTGTCGATCGTGGGCTTCGCGCCGTACCGCTCCTCGCGCGACGTGGGCACGAACAGCAGCCAGCGCGCGGTCGTGTCGAGGGAACGTCGCGTGGCGAGATCGAGTCCGCGGATCCACGGCAGGAGCACGAGCGACGGTGCAAGCGCCACGACGCCGGCGCCGGCGAGCGCGCACACCGGGGCCGCCGCGAGCGCCACCGTCACGCCGGCCCGCCGCAGCACGGGGGACACCAGAACGATCTGCGCGAGCACGGCGCCGACTCCCGCCACGAGTCCGATTCGAGCGTACGCGCGCGCGATCCACTCTCCTTCGTGCAGTCCCCCCGCGGTGCCGGCGTTCACGTGGGCGAGCGCGTCGAGCGCGATCGCGCGTCCCACGAAATGGTCTCCGAGCGCCGCCACGCATCCGGCCACGAGCGCCAGGCCGGCCACTACCCGCAGGTAGGGACTCGCGAGCACGAGCTGAAATCCGGTCCGCCGTCCGACGGGGGGCGGGTCCGCGGTGTCCGGCGCCGCCGGGTCGATCCACGCGTCTCGCTCGATCCGCCGCGGCAGCGCGCTCGTCGCGAGCAGCACGGTCGCGGCCACGAGCAGCAGGTTCTCCGCTCCGATCGTCCCGGCGAGTCCGCTCGCCGCGAGGCTGCCGGCGATCCCGCCGAGGAGCGGTCCCAGCGCGAGGCGCGAGAGTTCCCGGGCACCGTCCGTCGGATCCGTGACGTCCACCGCCACGGCGCCGACGAGCGCCAGCAGGCCCGACGCGAGAATCCCGCCCACGACGTGGAACGTCACACCGACGCCCGGGATCGCCGCGAGCCCCGCCACCCGGAAGGCCCCGAGAACGACGGCCGCGACCACGGCGACGTCCCGGAGCAGTCGTCCCCGTCCGCGGCTCCGCGCGAGCATCGCCCAGAACGGCAGCGACAAGAGCAGCGCCACGGCCTGGAATGCCTGGAAGTACGTCCGCAGCTCCGAGCCGCCGTGCACGAGCAGGAAAGCCTCCCGTGCCGGCGTCACGAGCGCGACCGCCGCGGCCACTCCGAAGCCCCAGAGGGCGACGTTCAGCGATCTCCGGCGCGATCGGCGCTCGAGCAAGGTCTGGCTCCTCGGAAGGGTTCCCTCCGTTCTTCGGCCGTCCGGGACGACTTCCCGAGCGACCGCTCCGCCTTCTCGCGCCGATCGCCGTCCGTCGGCCGCCGCCGGGATCCTCTGGAACGACCGGCCGTCCGGCCGTTATCCTGGCGAGTCGACGTTTCCGAGCCCGCCGAACCGAGGAAGACCCCGTGAAGCTGGACATCCGCTGGATCCGGGACGAGTTCCCGATTTGTCGCCAGAAGTTCCCGATTCCGGGGGAGAGTGCCCCGCAGCCGATCCGCTACTTCGATCACGGCGCGAGCACGCACCCGCCGCGCGCGGTGCTGGAGGCCCACCGGGAGTTCCTCGAGAAGTACTACGCGAACATCCACCGCGGTCATCACAACCTGAGCATGATCGCGAGCGATCTGTTCGACCGCGTGACGGAGACCGTGGCCGAGTTCCTCGGCGCCGACCTGTCCCGGCAGACCGTGTTTCTCACCACGAACACGACGTCGGCGCTCGATCTCGCGTCCTACGCGATGTCCGATCGCGACGGCGTGGTCCTGACCACCGTCCTCGAGCACCACTCGAACGACCTGCCGCACCGCCGGCGCGGTCCCACGGCGATGGTCGGCATGACGGAAGACGGCGCGCTCGACATGGAGGACCTGAAAGCGAAGCTCGACGCCCAGCCCGTGAAGCTCGTGGCGGTGACCGCGGCGTCGAACGTCACGGGATGGATGCCGCCGATCCACGAGATCGCGCGTCTCGCGCACGCGAAGGGTGCGAAGATCCTGGTGGACGGCGCGCAGATCCTCGCGCACCACCACGTGAACCTCCGACCGGTCGACGATCCCGGACACATCGATTTCTTCGCGGCGGCCGGCCACAAGGCGTATGCGCCGTTCGGCTCCGCGTTCCTCGTGGCGCCGCAGGGCTTCATGGACGGGCTGGATCCGTATCTCCCCGGCGGCGGTACCGTGCTCGCGGTCACCGAGGACGAGGTCGTGTGGACGCACGGGGCCGATCGCCACCTCGGCGGCACGCCGAACATCCCGGGCGCGATCGCGATGGCCAAGGCGCTCGACTTCCTCCGCGACGTGGGACTCGACGCGATCCGTCATCACGAGATCGAGCTGACGCGGATCGCGCTCGGCGAGCTGCGCGCGATGGACGGGATCGAGGTCTACGGGCCGGCGGATCCGGACGCGCGACTCGGCGTCGTCTCCTTCAACATCGACGGCGTGCACCACGACCTCGCCGCGGCGATCCTGAACAACGAGGCCGCGATCGCCACGCGGAACGGATGCTTCTGCGCGCATCCGTATCTGCATCGTCTGCTTCGCATGGGCGACGTCTCCGAGCTCGTCGCCACGCTGAAGTCCGGGAAGGACGCGGAGCTGCCCGGCGCGGTGCGCGTGAGCATCGGCATCTTCAACACGCCGGAGGAGGTCGAGTACCTGCTCCGCTGGGTGCGTCGCATCCGGGATCGGCAGTGGGCGGGCCACTACGATCTCGACAAGCGGGACTACTGCAAGCCCGTGTTCTTCGAGTTCCAGGGCGTGCGCGGACAGAGCGGGTCGTCGGGCAAGGAGACCTCGCGCGTCTGACGTCGAGGCGTGCCCGGACCCCGGTTCGTCTTGCTCCCCGCTAATATCCGGTGCTAGATTCTCCGAGCTGGCCCTGCGCGGGCCGCCCGGTGGACCCCCCCCGCCGTCCGGGTCGACCGCGCCCAACCGAGGTGGCGTGGGCATGGAACCCCAGGGACGCCCGCGGCGCCGCGCCCTGCCCCGGGAGCGGCCGTTTCGCACCGCGACCGTCGTGGCCGCGGTCTATCTCGTTTGCTGTCTCGCCTACATCTGGTTCTCGGACTCGATCGCCGCGCGCATCGCGCAGGACGTCCAGGAGCTGAACCGGATCCAGTCGCTCAAGGGCATGCTGTTCGTCGTGGTCACCACGTCGGCCCAGTTCGTCGTGGTCTGGTGGCTCCTCGTCCGGGCGGATCGTCGGGAGGAGGCCTTCGAGGCCCAGGGCGCGGCTCTGGCCCAGGCGGAGAAGCGGGCGGCCGCGGCGGAGGTCGCGGCCGTCACGGCGCACGACATGAACAACATGCTGTTCCTCGCGTTCGGTAAGGCCGAGCAACTGGCCGAGCGCGACACGCTCGACGTCGACTCGCGGCGCACCGTGCAGGAGATCGCGTCCGCGATCCGCAGCCTCTCGGACCTCGCCGACGGGCTCGTGGGTTTCGCGCGGGCGGGTGTGCAGGACACCGCGCAGGAGTTCGAGATCTCGCAGGTCGCGCGGGAAGGAATCGACTTCGCGCGCGGACATCGCCAGGTGCACGGGATCCGTACGGATCTCGAGGTGGCGGATCAGGTCTCCTTGACCGTCAACCGCACCCTGATCGTGCGCGCGGTCCTGAACCTCGTGATCAACGCGGCGGAGGCCGCGCGGTCCACCGTGATCGTCCGCGTGCGCCGTGACGGAAACGGTGCGATCATCGAGGCACACGACGACGGCCCGGGCATCCCGATCGAGATGCGGCAGAAGATCCTGGAGCCGTTCTTCACCACCAAGGAAACGGGGACCGGACTCGGCATGCTCTCCGTCCGCAACTGCGCCCAGGCCCACGCCGGCAAGATCGAGGTCGAGGACTCCGATCTCGGAGGCGCGTGCGTTCGTCTCCGCCTCCGCGGCTGGATCGCGCGACCTTCGGTCCGCGAGGTCGAAACCGTCTGATGCCCGGCGACGTTCCCCTCGACCATCCCGAGTTCGACGCGATCGCGAAGTGGTACGACTTCGACTACGAACGTCGCGTGCGGCAGGATCTCCCGTTCTGGCGGGACTGCGCGGCCGAAGGCGGCGGCCCGGTGCTGGAGCTCGGCGCGGGCACCGGGCGGGTCACGGTCGTTCTCGCGAAGGACGGCCACGACGTGACCGCGGTCGATCTTTCCCCCGAGATGCTGGAATCGGCGCGACGCCGCTTCGAGCGTGCCGGTGAGCTGCCGGGCCGGGTGCGTCTCGTGCGGGGTGACATGACGTCGCCACCGGTGCGCGGAAAGTTCGGTACGGTGATCGCGCCGTTCCGCTCGTTCAATCATCTGTACTCGGTGGACCGCCAGCTCGCCGCGCTGCGATCGATCCGACGTCGTCTCACGCCGGACGGCATCGGCGCCATCGCGCTCTGGAGCCCGAATCTCGCGGAGCTGGGCCAGGACGCGGGGCGCGTCCAGGTGTCCTACGATCGCACCCATCCGTCACGCGGCACGCGCGTGGTGCAGCGCTTCAAGCTGCAGTACGACTACGCGGCGCAGATGGCGTACGTGGACTACTGGTGGGACGAGTACCGCGGGAAACGTCGACTGCAGCGGGATCATGCGCCGATGCGCGCTCGCTGGTTCAGTCGATTCGAGTTCGAGCACCTGCTCTCTCGCTCGGGTCTGCGCACGCTGCGGCTCTACGGCGACTTCCGCGGCGGCCCGTGGCGGGAAGGTTCCGAGGATCTGATCTTCGTGTTCGCGCGCGACTGAACGAGACCGAGGGCCCCCCGCACCGCGAACCACACCGGCAACGCGAGATCGATCGTCACCCGACCGAGCGGACCCATCCGGGGATCGAGGCGGACGCTGAGCGCCAGCGCGAGGAACAGCAGCCCCGGACCGGTGACGAGACTCTCGCCCGCGGCGAGTCGAAATCGCGCGAGCAGGGCGAGCGTGAGAGCGACGGCGGTGATCCACAACGCGGGAACCACCAGACTGTCGCGCAGCAGGTGCGGGGCGTACGCGAGGCCGGCCAGCAGCAGCAGCGGCCACTCCCACACGAGCCACCGTCGTCCCGCGAACGGCACCGGCAGGTGCTCGTAGCCGGCGCGTCCGAGCGCGATCCCGAAGCCGAGTGCGGTGAACGGCGGCCACAACAGCCACCGGAACGCGAGGACCAGAGCGATCGTGAAGATCGCGGTCCCCGCGACGAGCGCGGGCACTCGGGCGCGACGGAGCAGGAGAAACACCACGGCCGCGGCGATCCCGAGCGCTCCCGACTCGCCGAGCACGAGGACCGGCCCGCGCCAGATCACGCCGTGGTCCAGGTGCTGGTTCCAAACGAACGTCGGCGCGAACGAGTGCACGGCGCCGAGCAGTCCGATGGCCACCAGGAACAGCGATCCGACGTCGGCCGGCGGACGGGTGCGCAGATCGCGGATCGAGAGCAGCGCGAGCGACGCGAGGGTCACGGCGAGCGGCAGGTGGAAGCGCTCGAACTCCCGTTCCAGTGGGGCGAGCAGGCGGGGAAGTGCGGCCGTGCCCGCGAGCAGCATGACGGTGGCGAACAGGAGGGGTGGAAGGGAGCGCTTCAGGATTTCACCGGGAGGCAACCGCAACAACCCGCGCCCGAGGCGGAGGCCGAGCAGGCCGAACAGGATCGCGATCAGCAACGTCAGCAACGGCAGTGTCGCGAGGACGGCCTCGAGGGGGACGAGCGCCATGCCGAGCGGCCCGATGCCCATTCCCACCAGGAAGGCGGCGACGGGCACGATCACGGACAGGACTGCGGACACCGTGCCCTCCCTTGCCCCGCGAGCCAGAGACGTCCAATCGATGCCAGGATCGCCGACCGTTGCCGACGCCACGGCCGGCGGGCCGACCGCTTCCCTTTGAATGGCGCCAGGAACGGCGTATCATCGAGCGACGGCATCCGGAAATTCACCTCGGATCGGACTCCATGCGCCTCTGCGGGCTCCTCATTCTCGCTGCGATCGTCCCGTGCGGCCCGGCGCGGGCCGCGACGATCGTCGTGCCGGACTCCGTGTCCACGATCGCGGCGGCGCTCGCCGCGGCGGTCGCGGCGGATACGGTGTTGGTGCGCTCCGGAACTTATCCCGAGAACGTCGTGATGGTCGATGGGGTCATTCTCCGCGGCGAGAATCCGGCCGATCGGCCGGTGCTGGACGGGGGAGCGACCGGAATCGCGCTGACCGCGAGCGGCTGCGGGGCTTCCACCCGGATCGAGGACTTCGTGATCACGAACGGCCTCGGGACGGGACTCGGGGGCGGCGCCCACGTGTTTCAGTCCTCGCTCGTGTTCCAACGGTGTCGGTTCGTCCAGAACGCGGCAGCGCTGGGAGGAGCGATCGGCTCGGACGAGTCCGCGTTTCTCGCGGTCGATTGTGAGTTCGAGGCGAACGTCGCCACCCAGTCCGGAGGCGCGATCTCGATGACGGATCTCCCCGGTCCCACGCTCGAGTCGTGCTTGTTCCTCGGCAACGACGCGCAGGTCGGTGGCGCCGTGGCCGTACGGAACGGTTGCACACCGCTGATCCGGACGTGTCTGTTCGAGGGAAACCTCGCCGAGCACGGGGCCGGACTCTGGTTCGATCTGCTGACCGGCGGCGAGGTGACGGAGTGCACGTTCGTCCGTCAGGAGGCGACGATGGCCGGGGGCGGCGCGTTGTACTTCAATGCGCTCGCGATTCCCCTGATCGATCGGACGGTCGTGGCGCTCGGGGTGGCCGGCGGCGCGATGTTCGTCGCCGTGGGAGCCGATCCGATCGTGGGGTGCTCCGACTTCTTCGGCAACGTCGGCGGCGAGAGTCTCGCGGGAGCGGTCGATCTCGGTACGAATCTGTTCGCGGATCCGCTTTTCTGCGATCCGGCGCTCTCCGACTGGAGCATTCGCAGCGACTCCCCGTGTGCCGACGACGGCGCGTGCGGTCGGCGCGGCGCGTTCGACGTCGCGTGCGTCCCCACCGCGATCGGCGCGGAACTCGAGACCTCCACCTGGGCTCGCGTCAAGGCGGGCTGGCGTCGCTGAGTCGCGGTCGGGACGGAGCTAGGGGTGGTGACGCTTCGGCGTCACGATCTCGCTTCCGTCCGGGAGCACGGCCGTCACGATCCAGTCGAACGTTCGGGGCAGGTGCAGCACGTCCGAACTCAGATCGTAGAGGAACACGTTGCTCTGCACGGGCACCTCGGCGGGTCCGGCTCCGCGCGCGTCGATGAAACGGATGCGGTAGCTCTCCGCTTTCGGGTGCGCCGGCCACTCGAGTCGGAGCAGCGAGCCGTTCGAGCCGTCGGTCTTGACCTCGGAGACCATCGCCGTCGCGGGCGCGTCGGGGCCATCGACCTGGCGCCAGGCCTTGGGCACCTCGTCCGCACCGTCGCCGCGGACGGATCCGTACACGGCCACTCCTCCCGACAGCAGCAACAGTCCGAACAGCACCGGGTGGATCCCGCGCCGCGAGCGTTCCCGGTGGACATCGGAGTCGTACGGCAGCGGGTTCACCGCCGCGCCCGGACGCGAGCCGCCCAGAGGCTGGGGATTGCCCTCGCTCCGGGTGACGCGGGTGGTGACGATTCGTGGTTCGGTCATGACAGGGCCCTGTTCGGGGGTGTTCCGATGAGGCAACGGCAGAATCGGTGGTCGAGTTGAACCGAACCCGGATCGTCGAGCGACGGCCTCGGTCGGAACGGCGACGCGCCGCAAGGATCGCCAAGACCTGACCAAGGGACAAAAGAAACCCGGCCGCCGGGGAGGCGGCCGGGAATTCGATCCGGTCGATGGAGCCGGGCCGACGGAGCCGAGCCGACGGAGCCGGGCCGACGGAGCCGGGGGGTTCCTTCCCCCGGATCCGGTCGGTTGCCTAGTAGTAACTCGCGTGGCTCTGCTTCGCCTTCTGGTGATCGAGCTCCATGCGGGCCAGGCGCGCGAACAGGCGTTGCGCCTTCGGCGTCGAGCCGCCCGTGGCGAGGCTCTTGTAGAGACAGAACAGGCAGATGTCGAGCTTGTTCGCGGCGGTGAGCACGTCCTCGCACGTCGCGTTCGGATCGACCTCGAACTGGTTCAGGAACGCGATCGGATTCTCGATCTCGGTGTCGAACTGAACCCACTCCTCGAGAGTGGAGATCTTGTACTCCCGATCGACGTCCACCGTGCCGAGCACGGTCGCGAGCTCCTGCTGGTGATCACCGAGGAGCCGCAGCATCATCTTGGCTTCATCGTTCACCGCACACTCCTCGGCGCGGTGCAGGCGACGCGCGAACTCTTCGTGGAACGCTTCCACTTTGCTCACCACGTCGCGAATCGTGAGGAAAGGCATGGCGAAACCTCCCTTGCTGGGGGCGCCCTCTCGCGGGGATGTCGGAGCGAGACCGATCCCCATCTTCTCACTTCGACCATAACGTGTCCATTGCTTACGAAAACACGAGCGCCAACGCTTGTGAAAGCCGGAACGTTCCGATCGTCACGAGCGGTGGCGGGACGCGCCGGAGCGGCTGTGCGACTCCGTGGTAGGATGCTTCGTTCGCAGGCTCGGGAGGGAACGAGATGGGCTCGCCGGTGGCTTTCGTGCTCGTCGGGACCAAGGCGCCGGGAAACGTCGGTGCCGTGTGCCGCCTGGCCAAGGCGTTCGGGTTCCCGGACGTCCGTCTCGTGGCGCCCGAGGCAGATCCGGCCGCGGACGAGGCGCGGTGGCTCGCGCACGGCGCCGAGGACGTCCTCGCGGGAATCGGCGTTCACGCCACCCTGGCGGATGCGCTGGCCGACTGCCATCGCTCGAGCGGCGCCACCGCTCGCGTGCGGCACTGGACGCGTCCGATCCGCACGCCGGACGAGATGGCCCGGGCGATCGCGGACTCCGGGGCCGGATCGCCCTGGGCGATCGTGCTCGGCCCCGAGGACCACGGACTGTCGAACGACGACCTCGCTCGCTGCGACGAGATCGTGCGAATCCCGATGCCGCCGCCCACCGGCGCCACGTTGAGCCTGCCGATGGCCGCGTCGATTCTCGCGTGGGAGGTCGCGCGCGCGCACGGGGCGGCGGACGACTCCCTCGAGCGGCACCGTTCCGAATTCCCGCCGCTCGATTCGGCGCAACTGGATCGCCTCGTCGACCGGATCGGCGCGACACTGGACGAGATCGGCTTCGATCCGCGACCCTCGCCGCGACACTTTCGCGGGTCGCTCCGGGACTTCCTGGCCCGGGCGAGGCCCACGGTCGCGGACCAGCGCGTGCTCGTGCAGATGTTCGCGCAGGTCACCAAGTGGAAACGTCGCCTGCAGGGCGAGTGGAAGAGGAGCGGTCGCGCGTGACCAGGCCCAAGAAGACCGCTCCGCCCTCGCGTCGTCCGCGTCGCAGCGCGCTGCCCGTGGCCGGAGTGCTGCTCGCGCTCCTGATCCTCGCGTTCGTCGTCCACGCATGGAAGTTCCAGTACACGCAGGACGACGCCTACATCTCCCTCCGGTACGCCAAGAATCTCGTGCGCGGCGACGGGCTCGTCTTCAACCCCGGGGAGCGGGTCGAAGGCTACTCGAACTTCGCGTGGACGATGCTGCTCGCGGGCTGTCTGCGCGCGGGGCTGCCGCCGATCGAGACGTCGCGCTGGCTGGGCGTCGCGTTCGCCGTGCTCGGAATCCTGTCGGCGGCGCGACTCGGCCGCGCGCTCGAAGGAAAGTGGGGCGTGACGTCCGTCGGCGCCGCCGCGCTGCTCGCCGGGTGCTCCGCGCTCGCGCTGTGGAGCACGGGTGGTCTGGAGACGGGACTGTTCCTGTTCCTCGTGACGACGGCGCTCGAGCGCGGCCTCGCCCCCGGAGTCGGTGAGCGCGGCCGCGCGCTCGCACCACTCCTGTTCGCGCTCGCCGCGTTGACTCGCCCGGAGGGGCCGTTCGTGTTCGCGATGTGGTTCGCGATCCGGTCGCACGACACGTGGCGGGGCGGTCCGGCCGCCGCGTCGGGCGGTGTGCACACGCTGCTCCGCGACGTCGCGCTGTTCGCCGGCCCGCTCGTTCCCTACGCGGCGTGGAAGCTCTGGTACTACGGAGACCTGCTTCCGAACACCTACTACGCGAAGGCCGGCACGTCGTGGGAGTACGTGCGCCGCGGGATCGACTACGCGCTGGAGTTCGCCCGCGCGTACGCGCTGTTCGGCGCCGTGCCGCTGCTGGCGATCTGGGCGGCCTTTCGTACCGGGTGGAATGGAGTCGAGATCCGCCTGCTCGCGATCTGGCTCGGCTACGCGACGTACATCGTGGTCATCGGCGGCGACGTGCTCCACGTACACCGGTTCTGGCTCGCGATCCTTCCCATCGGCTGCGTGCTGATCGCGCGCGGCGCGGGATTCGCGGCGGCGAGTCTCGTGCGGGGAAGCGCACCGGCGACGTTGCTCGCGGCGCTCGCGATCGCGACCATGATCGGCACCGGACTGTCCAGGAACTGGTCGTTCGTCATGATGCGTCGCAATCAGGAGATCGGACTCGTACAGAACATGGCGGAGACGGGTCGCTGGCTCGCGCGGCACTTCGACCGGGACGCGACGATCGCGATCACGACGATCGGCGCGATCTCGTACGAGTCGGACCTCCGAGTCATCGACATGCTCGGCCTCACCGATCGCGAGATCGCACACGATCCCGATCCGGTGCCCGGTCTCCAGGACACGTGGCGGGAGATCAAGTACAACGCGGCCAGCGTGCTGCGGCGCGAACCGGATGCGATCCTGTTCTCGACCGGCATCCGACCGAGCTCAGCGGCGGAGAAGTCGCTGTTCCTGTACGAGTCGTTCGATCGCGACTACCGCGCGTACTACTTCCGGTCCACGCCGATGCGCGCGGACCTGCAGAGCATGTTCCGCCGCCGCGAGACGGCGAGTCCGTTCGACGGCCAGCGGCGCGCCGCCGATCTGTCGTTCGTGGACGACTACCTCGAGGGCCACATCGCGAAGTCGCGGAACCACGACAACGCGGCGGCGGCAAAGCTGTTCCGGCGCTCCTGGGAGACGGCCCCCGATTTCCTGTGGGCGCGCGAGTGGGAAGGAGTGGCGCGGTTCGACGCCGGCGATACGACGGCGATCGAGGTCCTGCGGGAGGTCGTGGCGAAGGACTCCACGCTCGTGGCGGCCTGGGGGCGGCTCGGATCCCACTATCTGGAGACCCGGAACCTCGACGACGCCGAGCGGGTGTTCGACCAGCTCCGCCGTCTCGACCCGGATGACAACATGCCGTGGACGGGCCTCGCCGAGGTGAACCGGCTCCGGGGCGACACGCAGAAGGGATACGAGTACGCACGGCACAGTCTGGAGATCTGGACCGCAAGTCCGAATCACCTCCAGCTCTTTGCCGTCCTGGCGGCTTCCACCGGCCGATTCGACGAGGCGCAACGGGCGCTCGAGTCGTCGCTGCAACTGCAGCCGACGGGACCGCTGGCCGATATGGGAAGGGAGCTGTTGCGTCAGATCCAGGCGGCCGCGTCATCGAGGGGTGCGCCGGGGGCGAACGGTCCGTAGACGTCGCCGCGATTGCGCCCGGGCGAGGCCGTGCTAGAATACGGTCGGGTCGAAGCACGATCCCCGCGTCGCAGGAGAGACGTCATGAGCGCCGGCATCCATGTACTCGAGCAGCCGACTCTCGTCCTCAATCGTCACTGGGTGCCGATTCACCTCACGACGGTGAAGCACGCGCTCGGCCTCATGTACCAGCAGGTCGCGCGTGCGGTGGACCCGCGGGACGGGTCCCTCCATCGATTCCAGACCTGGGCGGACCTCCGGCCGCCGGACGGATACCCGTGCGTGCACTCGCCCACGATCTCCGTGGCGGCGCCGGAAATCGTCGTGCTGGAGCGCTACGACCAGGTTCCGCGACGAACGGTGCCGTTCAACCGGCGGAACCTGTTCCACCGCGATCACCACCGCTGCCAGTACTGCGGCCAGCTGTTCGAGACGCGCGAGCTCACGATCGACCACGTGATTCCGCGCGTGCAGGGCGGAATCTCGTCCTGGGAGAACTGCGTGCTCGCGTGCGTCGCCTGCAATCGACGGAAGGCACACCGGACCCCGGTGCAGGCGCACATGCGACTTCTCCACGAGCCCGTGCGTCCGAGCTGGACCCCGCGACACCTGTTCCACGGGATTCCGCGTCGTGCGACCTGGGAGCGCATCATCGGCGAGGCGTACTGGGAAGTCGACCTGACGGAGTAGTCGCATGGATCGCCGGGACGTCGGGCGCGAGATCGCGAATCGCATCGAGCGCGCGCGGCAGGCGGGGCTCACCCCGGTGATCCTGCTCGACCTGGATGGAACCCTCTTCGACAACGCGCCCCGCTCCCGCGCGATCCTGCGAGACGCCGTCCTCGCGCGCTTCGGCCCCGTGAATCCTTTCGCGGAGCTGGTGGCGGAGGTTTGCGCGGGCGAGCTCGCGTACGACCCGATCGATTCGCTGCGTCGCGCGGGCCTCGACGACGAGGACGCGGCCTTCGCCCTGCGGGAGGAGTGGGCGCGACGCTTCTTCCGCAGCGACTACCTCGACCGGGACCGGGCGCAGGCCGGCGCGGTGGACGTCGTGCGTGCGTGGCGGGCCGCCGGCGTCCGTCTCGTGTACCTCACGGGCCGTGACGCGCCGGACATGGAACCCGGCACCCGGGACTCGTTGCTCGCGGCGGGATTCCCGCTCGACGACGGGGCCGAGCTGCGCCTGCGACCGCACGACCACCCGGACGACGTGGCGTTCAAGTGCGACGTCGCGCGCGAGATCCTCACCGGGGGGCCGATCGTGGCCATCGTGGAGAACGACCCTCGTGTCCTGAACGCGCTCGCCGGGGCGCTGCCCGAGGCGATCCCGGCCCTGATGCCCACGGGCGCCCCTGCGTCGGCGCCGCCCCCGGCCGCGCGCGTCGTGGTGTTGCGTGGGTTCGCGGATCTGCTCGTCGCGCCCGTTTGACAGCGCTCCGACTCCGGGCGCAGACTCCGCGCGACCTCGAAGCCGGCCGGGAGGATCCATGAGACTCGCATCCGTCGGTTCGCGACCGTCCCGATCGATCGCGGCGCTCGTACTCGCGCTCGGCCTGCTCGCGTCGGGCTGCGCGGTTCGCTACCTCGCGGAGTACGATCCCCGGCTGGAAGACGGTGCGATCACGCTTCAGCGCGAGATGGACTACCACCTCACGGAGCTCGAGATCGCGGACGCCGACTCCGCGCGCACCTACGCCGAGAGCCGGGAGTTCTACGCGCAGTACGCGGTGGAGCTTCGCTCCCTGCAGGTGCGGGCCCGCGCGCAGGCGCTGAACGAGTTGACGTCCGAGCAGATCGACCTCGTGCTCGCGAACCTCGAGGAGATGCGCGCGCAGCACGAGAAGGACAACGTGCTCTCCCGGGGCTTTCTCACGACCTCCCGCGAGCTGTTCAACACGCAGTGGGAATCGGTGCTGAAGCTCGAGACCGCGAAACGCCGCGGCGGGGAGGAGAAGTAGATGAAGCAGTCCGAACTCGCCCGGGCCATGCTCGCGGCGGTCCGCGAATCCCTCGGCGACGACTGGAAAGACGCGAAGGACTGGGCCACGCCGGAGATCCAGCGCATGGCCCGCGTCCTCGTGGACATCGGCAAGCTCGTGACGCAGGAGAAGATCACGCCGGCCGAGGCCAAGGTGCTCCTGCGCATCCACCGGAACACGATGCAGACCATCATGCTCACGGTGAAGGGCCTCGGGCTGCTCGCGACCGAGAACGCCGTCAACGCGGCCATCGACGCGATCCGCGACGTGGTGAACGGCGCGGTCGGCTTCCGTCTCGTCTGAGCCAGGCTGCCGGGTAACAGCCCTCGGTCGAAGGTCCGCCGGGACGCCGGACGGGGACCGCCCCCGGCCCCGAGGCCCGGGTCGTGGAAACCCCGCATGTCCCCATCTCGAAATCTCACGATATTTCGAGATGTCATGAGCAACTCCCCGACCTCCCTCGCCACGAACGCCGCCGAACGGGCCGCCGCTTGCCTGCGGACGCTCGCCCACCCGATCCGTCTCCGGATTGCCGACCTCCTCCTGAACCGCGAGCTCAGCGTGCGCGAACTGGCGCAGGAGTGCGCGATTCCGGAGGCGGCGATGTCCGGCCACCTCGGGAAGATGCGGGATCGCGGCCTCCTCTCGCAGGAGCGCCGCGGCCGGGAGGTCTACTACCGCGTGGCCGAGCCGGCGCTCGCCGGAATCCTCGGCTGCGTCCACCGTCGCTTCGGGGAGGAAGAGCCCGAAGCGCCGCGGGGGAAGCCTCTCCCGCGCAGGTCTCGCTGAGGTCACCCCATGAGTCGGGATCGCTGGCGCGCACTGGCAGGCGGACTGGGTCTCCTGATCCTGCTCGCCGTCCCGGTCGCACTCGTGCTGCCGAAGGGAACGCCGCCCGCGGACGATCCGTGGGCGCACGTCCCGCCGCACCTGCCGAAGACGGATCACTCCGACCTTCTCCCCGGGCCGTTCGCGGACGGGCCGTCGGTCACGCGGGCCTGTCTCGAGTGTCACGAGGAGGCGGCGTCCGAGGTCATGGCCACGGCCCACTGGACGTGGGAAGGCGACCCCGTGCCGGTGCCCGGACACGAGGGGCTGCATCGCATCGGGAAGAAGACCGCGATCAACAACTTCTGCATCAGCGTGCAGTCCAACTGGGCGGCGTGCACCGCTTGCCATGCGGGCTACGGATGGAAGGACGCGAGCTTCGACTTCACGGCGCAGGAAGACGTGGACTGTCTCGTGTGTCACGACCAGTCCGGCCAGTACGTGAAGTCCAAGGCGGGGTTGCCGGCCGAGTCCGTGGATCTCGCGGCGTCCGCGCAGAGCGTCGGCGGTCCCACGCGCGACACGTGCGGATCGTGCCACTTCAAGGGGGGCGGTGGCGCGGGCGTGAAGCACGGCGACCTCGATACGAGCCTGATGAACCCGACCGAGCGCGTCGACGTTCACATGGGCCGTCACGAGATGCTGTGCACGGACTGCCACGTCACCGAGAAGCACAGCCTGCGCGGACGTTCGATCTCGGTAAGTGTGGATCAGGCGAACCGCGCTTCCTGCACGGACTGCCACGCGAAGGAACCGCACGCGGATTCGCGCATCGATCTGCACACGCGGTCCGTCGCCTGCCAGACCTGCCACATTCCCGAGGTCGCGATCCGCGAGGCCACCAAGATCCACTGGGACTGGTCCACGGCGGGCAAGGACCAGCCCGAGGATCCGCACCACTACCTCAAGAAGAAGGGCAGCTTCGAGTACGCGGAGCTGCTGCGACCGGAGTACGCGTGGTTCGACGGCACCGCGGACCGCTATCTCCTCGGCGACTCCACCGCGACCGAGGGCGCCACCGTGCTGAATCGCCCTCACGGCGATCGCCTCGATCCGAACTCGCTGATCTGGCCGTTCAAGATCCACCGCGGCAAGCAGATCCGCGACGCGGAGAACGGCTACCTGCTCGTGCCCAAGACCGCGGGAGAAGGCGGCTACTGGGAGGACTACGACTGGGATCAGGCCGTGCGGCTGGGTTGCGAGGCGACGGGACTCGAGTACAGCGGCCGGTACGACTTCGCGGAGACGGAGATGTACTGGGCGCTGACGCACATGGTCGCCCCGGCGGACCACGCGCTGCAGTGCGGCGACTGCCACGAAGGTGGCGACGTCCTGGACTGGGAGGCGCTCGGCTACCACGGCGATCCGCTCGAGTGGGGCGGTCGTCCGCTGCCGCCCGTCACCGATCTCGCGGAGGGGACGCGATGAAACGCCGTTCACTCGCGACCGCGACCATCCTGAGCGCGGGCGTTGCATTCGTGATCGGGGCCGGGGCCTCGGAGCCCCACGCCACGGCGCACGCCGACGATCCGGCGCGCACCATCCACCCGACGTTTCCCCTGCTCGATCGGAACGGCGAGCACGTGCTCGACAGCGGTGCGGGCGTCTCCCCGACCGCGACGTGCGGCCAGTGTCACGACACCGCGTTCATCGCCGAGCACGACCTGCACGCCAAGATCTCGCGACGCGACCCGGCCGCCGGCCTCGCCCGGTTGACGGCGGCGGAGCGTACTTCGTGGGAGCGCGCGGACGGCACGCTCGAAACGGACTGCTTCGTGTGTCACGTCGTGGCGCCGAACGAGATGGCGCGTCGGGCCGCGCTCGATGCGGGCCGTCCGGACGACGCGCCGACCGCGGAGCTGGTGCGCGCGGGCCTCGTGTCGAACGGTGCCTCCGGCTGGGAGTGGCAGGCCGGCGCGTTCGACGCCCAGCGCCACGTGCGCCCCGACCTCGTGGCGGTGCAGGACCCCACGAGCGAGCACTGCGGAGCGTGTCACGGACTCGTGGGCGATCTGAGCACCGCGGTCGCGGACTGGACCGGCGACGTTTCGCCGCGGCGCACGCTCCGCACCGGCGAGGTCTTCTCCAGCACGCGGCTTCACGACTCGACGTTCAATCTCGAGAACAAGGAAGTCCGTGGTCGCGCGTTCGACGTACACGCCGAGCGCCTCCTGGAGTGTGTGGACTGTCACCACTCGCTGAACCACCCGGTGTTCCGCGAGGCGCGGGAAGACGTCCGGCCGGAGCACCTGCGCTTCGACGCGCGACGTCTCGATCTGCGCGACTACCTCGAGCGCCCGAGTCACGAGCTGTCGCTCGCGTCCGGCGAGGGCGACCACGACGAGATCGGCACGATGCGCGGCTGCACCGCCTGCCACGACGCCGCGACGGGACACGAGTGGCTGCCCTACGCGGAGCGTCACTTCGATCGCCTCTCGTGCGTGGTGTGTCACGTGCCGGAGATGGCCGCTCCGGCGCTGCGGTCGGTCGACGCGGCCGGAGACGTCGCCTGGCGCGGGACCGCCGCTTCCGTTCCGGATGCACTCACCCCGATCGTGCCCTGGGCGCCGGTCCTGATTCCACGTCGTGAGGCCGACGGTCGTACCCGCCTCGCGCCCCACAATCTCGTGACCGAGGTCGCCGCCGACGGCGACGCGACCGTTCGCGCGTTCCCGATCGCGCACGGAGTGACGTCCGGGAAGGATGCGCTCCGCGACTGCTCGGCGTGCCACGACCAGGACTCGCGTCTCACGCGACCGTTCGCTCTCGGCGCGTCAAGTCCTCGCCCGCCCCGTCTCGCGGAAGGCGTCGCCTGGTCCGGGGAGATCCGACCCCGGGCGGGCGGCGCCTGGGACTACGTTCCGGATCACGACGACGCCGGTCTGTACGTGCTCGGCCACGACTCCAGTCGGTTCGCGAACGTCGCCGGGATCGGAGCGGTGGCGGCGGTCGCGTTCGCGATCGGGCTGCACGCCCTGGCGCGGGTCATCGTTGCCCGCCGTCGTCCGCGCCGCGCGGACGTGTCCCGCCGGGAGCGCGTACACCTCTACTCGCGGTACGAGCGACTCTGGCACTGGCTGCAGGCGCTCGCCATCTTCGCCCTGATGGCCACCGGCGTGGGCGTCGCGTTCCCCGCCGCGATCGTGGGCACGGACTTCGCCACGATGGTGCGCGCCCACAACGTGATCGGCTTCGTGGTCGTGGCGAACGCGCTGCTGGCGGCGTTCTATCACGTGGCGAGCGGCGAGATCCGCCAGTTCCTGCCGAGTCCGGCCGGCTTCTTCGACGCGGCCATCCGGCAGACCCGCTACTACGTCGCCGGCATCTTCCGCGACGATCCGCACCCGTTCGAACGCAGTCCGCAGCGGAAGCTGAACCCGCTGCAGCAGCTCACGTACCTCGGCATCCTGAACGTGCTGCTGCCGTTGCAGACGGTGACCGGAATCCTGATCTGGAGTGCGCAGCGCTGGCCCGCCGTCGACGCGTGGTTCGGCGGTCTCGCGCTGCTCGTTCCCCTGCACGCGCTCGGGGCGTGGTTGTTCGCGGCGTTCCTGCTCGCGCACATCTATCTCACCACCACCGGCCCCACGCCGCTCGCGCACGTGAAGGCGATGATCCGGGGCTGGGATCTGGAATCGACCGAACCGCACGGGCGACCGGAGCGCGGCACCGCGCTGCCGGGCGCACCGCAACCGGAGGAGACGTCATGAGAGCAACCGGGGCGGGGGCGAAGCCCTATCTCGATCCGTATCTCGCGGGAGCCCTGCTGGGAGTGGTGCTGTTCGCGGCGTTCTTCCTCACGGGCAACGGCCTCGGCGCCTCCGGCGGCATCGCGCGCGTCCTGGTCTCGCTCGAGGATCGAATCGTACCCGAGCACGTGGATCGGACCGCGTACCTCCTGCAGATGGCGGGCGGGGAGCGGAATCCGCTCGACCACTGGATCGTGATGATCACCGCCGGGACGCTGGTCGGCGGCTTCTTCTCCGGCCTCGTCCATCGACGGCTCCGGCCGGAGACGCAGCGCGGTCGCGGTGTCTCGGTTCCGACCCGGCTCGCGTTCGCGACGCTCGGCGGCGTGCTGATGGGCTTCGGTGCGCGCCTCGCGCGAGGGTGCACTTCCGGCCAGGCGCTCTCGGGCGGTGCGGTGCTGTCGGTGGGAAGCTGGGCCTTCATGTTCTCGGTGTTCGCCGGCGGGTACGCGCTCGCCTGGTTCGTTCGTCGACTCTGGATCGCGGAGGACTGACATGGCGCCGTTCGCTCTCGTCGACGTTCTCGGCAAGCCGCTCGCATACGTCCTGTACTTCCTCATCGGCCTGGCCTTCGGAGCCGTGCTGGAGATGGCCGGGTTCGCGGACTCGCGGCGCCTGGCCGCGCAGTTCTACTTCCGCAACCTCACGGTCCTCAAGGTCATGTTCGGTGCGATCGTGACCGCGATGGTCCTTCTGTTCCTCACCTCCGCCCTCGGCTGGGTGGACATGCAGCGTGTCTGGGTCAACCCGACGTATCTCGTGCCGGGCATCGTGGGTGGGCTCGTCATGGGGGTGGGGTTCATTCTCGGGGGCTTCTGTCCGGGCACGTCGCTCGTGGCCGTGGCGAATCTCAAGCTCGACGCACTGTTCTTCTTCGTCGGCGCGACGCTCGGGGTGGGCGTCTTCGGCGAGACGGTCGGGCGGTTCCCGGAGTTCTTCTACTCCACGTCGCTCGGCCGGTTCACGCTGCCGCAATGGCTCGGGGTTCCCACCGGGGCCGTCGTCGTCGGGATCGTGCTGATGGCGTTGTTCATGTTCTGGGGCTCCGAGCAGCTCGAGGCGCGATTCGGCCACACGGACGCGGCGCGGTACCCGGGAGCGGCCTTCCGGGCGCCGACCCCCGCCGCCCGCCGGCGTCGTCGGGTCGCCGGGTTCGCCCTCCTCGGCGGGGCGCTGATCGTCGCCGGGCTCGGGCAGCCGACGCTCGCGCAGCGCTGGGAGAGGGTGCGGTCCACGCGCCAGGTCGACCTCGAGACCCGCGCCGCGTACGTCCATCCCGGTGAGGTCGTCGATCTCTCGCAGGACCGCACCGTGTCCGTGCTCGTGCTGGACCTCCGCGACGAGGCCGAGTTCAACGTCTTCCATCTGCTGGACTCGAAGCGAGTCACGATGGACGAGATCGAAGGAGGCCTCGTGGGCCTGCACCTTCTCGCGGCGCCGCCGTCCACGGTCACGGTGCTGGTGGACGATCGCGAGACGAGGTCGACCCAGGCGTGGAAGCTCCTCGTCGCCGGCGGCGTTCCGAACGTCTACATCCTGGATGGCGGAATCGACCGCTGGCTCACCACGTTCGCCCCGGGCCTCGCGGACGGCACCTCGATGCACTTCGCGGCCGCTCTCGGCGCGGGCTACCGCGAGGCGAACCCCGATCACCTCGTGGGCCACGGCCTCGAGTACGAGCCCAAGGTGAAGCTGCAGACGCGACGCAAGCTCGGCGGCGGCTGCGGCTAGAGCGGTCGATGTCCGGCGCGACGCCGATCAACGAGAAGCGGCGGGCCCGATCTCGGACCCGCCGCCTTCGTTTCCACGATGTCGCTCGTTCTAGGAGCCGAGCTCCTGCCACAGGTAGATGCGACCGGTCAGCAACGTGAACGGCGGCTGCCCGGACATGCCCGAGAGCGACGGATCGTAGCCGTAGTCGCGCTCGGGCGGCGCGTACGCGGTGTTCCGGATCCAGGGCGTCTCTTCCGGAGCGATGCCGCTGTTGTAGACGTTGTCCGCCATGTCCGCGTTCTGCAGGTGGACGATCGATCCGTACTTCTTCAGCGTGCGCGATCCGCCCCAGCTCTCGAGCAAGTGGTCCGCGTTCGCGATCGCGTTGCCGGCGCTCGGGTCGTCCGGGCTGCCGTCGCCGTCGAGATCCGCGTACTGCGCGGTGCTGACCGCCGGCTGGCCGTCCACGAGGGCCGCGTTGATCGTCGTCGTGCCGTTGGAGGCCTGGCGACCGTTGATGCTGCCCTGGGTGACCGCGTCCGAGTCGTTCCACGCGTTCGACAGGTGCCAGATGCGACCCTTGGAGATGATCGCGGCCGCGCGCTTGTTGACGCTGTTGAAGCTCCCCTTCGTGTACACGGTGTTCGCGCCCACGATCGTGAGATCCCCGCCGATGTCACTGGCGTTCACGATGCGGAGCGGCACCTCGGAGAAGATCAGGCCGTTCGCCGGGTAGTTGCCGCTCGCGATCAGCGCGCCCACGTCCAGCTCCTGGACCGTGTCGTACTTCCCGATCGCCGGGTTCCAGAACGTCTTCTCGGTCACCGCCGATCCGAGCGACGAGCTGATGTCCGTGCCGGCGTTGTTCACCTGCACGTCGCCCGCGCGGATCTTGAGCATGGCGCGCTGGTCGTACCAGCCGCCGGTCTCGATCGTCTCCACCGGCGGCGGGTCCACGCGCGTCGCGCCGAGCGTGCCGTCGCGGACGATGCCGTCCCAGAGTTCGAGCGCGCCGTCGATGCCGTCGGCCGGCGTGTCGTTCGCCCAGGCCGCGTTCTCGGAGTCCATGGCCGTGCCCGGGCTGCCGAGGTTCATCTCGACGTAGTTCCCGTCCGCGTCCTTGATCTTCACGTGGCTGCCCGAGAACAGATCCCGCCCGAAGATGTCCGTGGTCCGGATCATCCGACCCGTCGCCGTGACGGAAGGCGAGTCGATGGTGAGGGTTCGCGGATCCCACGGCCGGAAGTACATGTCGCCGTTCGCGTGGATCTTGCCGCTGATGTGCTGGTCCTCGCCGCGAGTGAACTCGGAGAGCGGGCCGTCGGCGAAGAGCGCGTAGTTGAACACCGGCTCCGTGTAGCCGAGGAGCTGCAGCCGCTGGACGAAGCGTCCGACGGAGCCCTCCACGTCGATCACGAACTGCGTGTCCATCGGGTCGGCGGTGGCGCGGCGGGCGGCGAACCGGATCGACTCCGCGAGGCCCGTCTGCGTGAGGCCGTTGCCGGAGTCGCCGGGAGCCCATTCCCAGACCATCCAGCCGTCGTCCTTCTCGTTCAGAAGCCCCTGGCTGCCGGGTCCGTCCACCACGAGACCACCGGGGAAGTTCATGGGGATCAGCGGACTCGTCGACTCGATCGTGCCGTCGAAGCGGTGGGTCCATCCCTGGAAATTGTTCGCCGCGAGCGACTTGTAGGCGACCTGCGCGGCCGACTCGGCCACGAACAGCGCCTGCACGTCGGCCCGGTGATTCGAGGAGATCTTGCCCTCGGTGCTCGCCAGCGTGAGGAACGTGGCGCCGATGAGCGTGAACGCCACGATCATCACGAGCGCGATGATGAGAACGGATCCTCGCTCGTCCGAGGGCTTCGGCTCGCGGTTCAGCACTTGGCACCGTCCTTTCCGCGCGCGTCGCCCGCGCGGACGCCCGGTACAGACGGCTGCGGCGACGTGGCCGTCTTGCGCGGGATGTTGCTGTTGCCGCCTTCGAACTCGCGGTTCGACCAGTCGAGGAAGTCGTTCAGGTCGTGCGCGAGGTTCTGCTGGAAGTCGCCCTTCCGCAGGTGGACGCGAATCGCGCGATTGCCGGAACGGTACTCGTTCAGTGTCTGGGCGATCCGGTACGACGTGCCGGCGACCTTCTGCGAGGCGAGCAGCGCGGTCACGAGCTGGGTCGTTGCGGCGGAGACGAACATGAGCAGCATTCCGAGTCGTTCGGACGGCATGCCGAAGATCGTGCCGCCAGGTGCGATCCGACCGAGGTCGATCTGTCGCTGATAGAACAGCTCGACGACGACGGCGAACACGAGGCAACCGATCATGGGCAGCGACGTCGAGAGGATGATCCGGGCCTGTACGCGCTTGTTCACGAGAACGACGCGTCGCTGGTTCTTACCGAGCACGAGGAGCTCCTTGGTCGACCTTGAACGGGATTTGCCGAATTGCACGCTACCCCGGGCTTATCGGCCGGCCGGGGCCTCTGGCTTGAGCGCGGGGGCCCGAGGGGGGCGAATCGGGGCCTAGCGAGCCGAGATGCGGTGGACCCGGATCGAGTTCTGGACGTAGCCGAGGCCGTTCCAGGGCGCCCGGTCGGGCTGGGTGCCGCCCCGGACGTCGGTGGCGCGGGTCCGGATCTCGTGGTGGCCCTCCGAGAGCTCGTGGCGAATCCGCCAGCGGCGCCAGGAGTAGGGGGAGGTGTCTCCCAGGAGCTCGGCCTCGATCCAGTCACCGCCGTCGAAGCGGATCTCGACCCGGGAGATCGGGCCGTGTCCGGACCAGGCCACGCCCGACACCTCCTTCTCGCCGGCCGCGACGGTCTCGCCCGCAGCCGGCGCGAGCACGCGTGAGTTCGGAGCGATCCGGGTGACGGGCGTGTCGTCCGGCAGCTCCGGGTGGTCCCGGAACACGTAGTCGTCCACCTGGAAGAATCCGCGAAACGGCACGTGCGTCGCCTCGATGCGCGCGAGCCACTTCACCGAGGCCATTCCGTACCAGCCCGGCACGAGCAGGCGAACCGGTGCGCCGTGCTCCGGCGGGAGGGGTGTGCCGTTCATCTCCCAGGCGAGGAGCACGTCGTCGTGGACCGCGTCCTCGCGCGAGAGGAACCGGGCGTAGGGCTCGCTCCGTCCCGAGCGCGTCGTGCCGCGGTCCGCGCCCGTGAAGACGAACCCCGTCGCCTCCCGCGTGACCTCCGCGCGTTCGAGAATCCGACGGAGCGGGACGCCGGCGTAGCGGGCGGTGCTCACCGCGCCGTCTCCCCACGGCGTTCCCGGGGGTCTCGGCTCGAACGACGAACGGGAGTTGCCGGCGCACTCCATCGTGACGACGAGCTCGCGTTCGGGGCCCGCGGCGCGAAGCTCGCGCAGGTCGAGGCGCTGCGGCCGCGCGACGTCGCCCGCGATCTCGATCGCGTCGATCGCGTCCGGCGGCGGAACGTCGAAGTGGCAACGCACGAAGAACGCGTCGATCGGCGTGAGCGGCGCGGCGAGCGCGCCGGGTGCGAATTCGGCGTTCAGCGGACGTTCGGTGACGACGCGCCGGGCGTTCTGCGCCATGAGATCTCCGAGAGCGGGAAAGAGAGCGGCGAGCGCACCGGAGCGCGCCCGCCGCCATTGTCTCCGGGGGTGGAGACGGCGTCAATCGAGGCGCGTGATCTTGCGCACCGCCCCGAAGCCCTCGGCCTGCATGCGAACGAAGAAGACGCCCGACGCGACGCGCCGGCCGCTGTCGTCCCGACCGTCCCAGTTCGCCGCGTGGCGTCCGGCGTCGAGCGGTCCGTCCACGAGCGTTCGCACGAGCCGACCGGAGACGTCGTACACGCGGAGACGCGCGTGGGCGGGGCGTGCGAGCTCGAAGCGCAGCGACGTGTCGGCCACGAACGGGTTCGGCGCCGCGAACCCGAGACCGTGCGCCCCGGGTGCGACGTTCGGCGCGTCTTCCGGGGAGTCGGTCGCGGCTTCGCCCGCGCCCCCCAGGAATCCGCCGCGCAGCTCGTACGTTCCACCGCCCAGCGTGCCGGCGTCCGGCTGGCCGATGATGCCGAAGAGTGCGAGGTTCGCGGCCTCGCTGCGGCCGCCGCCCGCGTCGAACGTGTGCCACGAGATCTCCAGCGCGTGCGCGAGTGACGCCGGCAGGACGAGCGCGGCCGTCAGCCCGAGCGCGACAAACGTGTGCCGCGTCATTGCAGCGTCACCAGGATCGTGATCACGCCGGTGCCGGACGAGAGCTCGCCGAGCGCCTTGCCCACGATCGTGCCGGCGCGCGGCTCGTCGTCGCGCATGGCATGTCCCGGTGTGGCGGACGTCACCAGGAGATCGCCGGCTCGGATCGGCCCGTTCTCCGCCGACACCTTGCACGGCACGATGCCGACGACCGCGAGTGGGACTTCGTCCACCCGCTTCGCGACCTCGAGCGGCTTGACCGCCTGCACCTCGCCGTCCGGCGAGAGCCGGGCGAGCCCCACGTCTTCGGCGAGTCGATCCCAGTCGTGCTCGGAGGCGATGACTCCGGGGCGCGTGCTGTAGACGCCGGCCACGAGCGAGGACCGGGCGGCGCTCGACTGCGCGAAGCCGCGCTCGGCGTTCGGGTCGATCACGATCACGTCGCCCGCCTCCACGGAGTGCGCGCCGCGCGACACACGGACGACCTCGGCGAAGTCGGCGCCGCCGGCCGAGTAGACGCCGTCCGCCGAGACGTCGCCGTCGCCCCACACGCGGAACTTGACGTCGTTGTTCGAGAACTGGGCCTCGATGAACTGGGTGTCCACGGAGCTGGTCTCGGGGATCTCGAGTTCGAACAGATCCGCGGAGGCCGCACCACCCGTCGTGCGCTCGAGATGCATCACGTTCGCGCTTCCGGAGGCTTCCCGCACGTCGAGACGGTAGATCGGTGTCACGCCGATGCCCACCCGACCGACATGGTCGATTCCGCCCACGGTCGTCCCCGCCACTCGATAGGTCGCGACGTAGCCGTTGCCCGTCTGGTCGATGGTCAATCCGGCGACGCCGCTCAGGGTGTTCGCGCTGATGTTCAGCCCGGCGCCCTGAATCGCGACCGCTCCCGCGTCGGCGACGATCGTGCGGCCGTTGCCGGCGCCGCCCTCGTCGTAGGCCTGATCCAGCGTGTTGCCGCCGGCGCTCGTCGCGGCCGTGGTCTGCGTGGTGCCGTCCGGGAACTTGAAGCCGCCGGTCGAGGAGTAGATGGTACCGGCGACCTCGAGCTTCTCGGTGGGGTTGGTGGTGCCGACGCCCATGAGGCCGGGCGCGTCCGTGACGGTCACGCGGTCCCCGTCGACGTTCAACCGCCAATCGCCCGTCGGCCCGTCCAGGTACGTCCACGCGGAGTGCCCGCCGAACGTGCGGTAGCCGTAGAACGGAAGACCGTTGGCACCCTCGGTCGTGACGTACATCCCGCCGTACCCGTTCGTGATGGGGGCATGAACCCCGAAGTACTCGAGACCGGTCGGGAAGTCGCGGTTGATCCCGACGAACCCCGGAACGTTCGTGATCGCGCCGCCGCTGACCTTCCAGAGTTCCCCGAGGGCGTGGTGCGCGAACGGAGCCGCCGTGATCGCCTGCCGCGGGTTCAGGATCGTGAAGGGCGCCGTGTCCGACGGATCGTGCGGCGTGCGCACGCGGATCTCGAGCCACAGCGCGGCGCCGCCGAAGACCTCGCCGAAGTCGAGCTGGACCGTGAAGCGACCGGCGGCGAGCGCCACGTCGTCGAGCTGGAGCGGGGCACCGATCACGATGCCCGCGGACTCGTCGTCGTAGAGCGTGAACTGGAAGTCGCCGCTGCCGGAGACCGGCGCGCCGACGTCGGTGAGCTCGCCCTGGTACGTGAACGCCGTGCCGAGCGGGGCGCCGAACGCGGGCGACGCCACGAGCCCCGCCACGAGCAGGGCCGAGAGAAGAGTGCGCATGGTGACCTCGAACGGGAGCGCCCCGCCGCCTCGCCCCGGAGGTCCGGGGACGGCGCGGGGCGGAGTCGACATCCGGGGAGTTTGGCGAGGGTCGGCGGTCTCCCGCGTCGCGGTCCGCCCGGGGGGGCGTCGGGGCCTCGTGGAGGGGCCGAGAAGCGGCGGGGGGAAGGACACACCGGGAGTATCCCTCCGGGATTCCCGCCGCTTCCGGTTTCCGGTTTCGACCGGAGGCGACGTTCTAGGCCGCGGTCGCCTCCGAGAGTGCGAGCCCGAGCTGGCCCGCGAGGTAGCGCAGCTCGTCGCCGGTGCCGGGCAGGCAGGACACGATTCCGGCCGCGTTCTCGCGGATCCACTCGTCGGCGGTCGGTGCGGGCAGCAGATCGGGCTCCAGCCCGAGCAGATGCCGCCACTCGTCCCGCCGTTCGGTCGAGTAGTTCGCGAACGTGTCGAGACCGCACGTGCCGGCCTCCACGTCCGCGATCCGGTTCGCGAGCTCCGCGCCCTCGCGCAGGCCCACGTTCATGCTGTGAATGCCGGCCGGCCCCGTGAGGTGCCCCGAGTCCCCGGCGAGCCAGATCCTTCCGCGTCCGAAGGACTCCGCGAGCCGACGTTCGAACCGCGCCAGCACGGACCAGGTGATGTCGCCCTCGCACGTCCCGAACCACGGCGCCCGCTCCTCGAGCAGCAGGTTCAGCAGGTCCACCGTGAGGTGCGGGAATGCGTCCGGACCGACCTGCACCGCGAGACGGCTCTTGTGTCGCAGGTCCTCACCGAAGATCTCGGGCTCGTCGGTCAGCTCGAACGACCAGCGAACACGTCCGTCGGGCAGCGGCCAGAGTACGTTCGTGGTGCCGTTGTGCAGCACCACACGGACCTCCGGCGGCACCGGATGCGTCGACTCGAACTCGAACACGCCGAACAGCTGGGCCGCGCCCACCGCCGGGAAGCCGATCCCCAGGCGCCGGCGCACCACGGATCGATGGCCGTCCGTGCCCACGAGGAACCGCGGATGCCAGTGGTACTCGCGAACGACCTCTTCCTCCGAGGTCGCGATCGGGTAGCCGGTGGCGATGCGATCGAGCTTCTCCACGTCGGCCTTCACCGTGTCCCCGAGCGGCTGGAACGATTGCAGGCGGTGGCTCCAATCCACGGACACGCCGTAGCTGCGGAGCTCCTCCACGAGGATCCGCTCGAGCAGGCTCTGTCGGAGCACCAGCAGGTACGGGTGCCGAACCGGCAGATCGGTGAACTTCGCGTGAGCGCGCACGTGCGGCCCGTCCGAGAAGACGATCGATTCCACGCGGAGCGCGTCGCGCAGGCGCGGCAGATCGACCCCCGCGTCCTCCAGCAACGCCAGGCTGGCGGGGTGGAGCGCGAGCGCGTAGCTGTGCGACGTGGGGCTCCGCTCCCGCTCGATGATCCGCAGGTCGACGGATCGCCGTGCGAGCTGGAGCGCCGTGAACAGCCCCACCGGACCGGCCCCCGTGACGAGCACGGCCGGATCGTGCTTGCGGAACATGGCGGTCCCCTTTCCGCCCTCCCGAACTCGATTCTCCGGTGCGGGGGCAGCCGGGACCCTGATCCCCGTCACGTCGCCGGCTGACGGTGGTCAGTCCGGGCCCCGGGATTGACGCCGCGGGGCCACCTCCCTAGATTGCGCCGAGGCGCCGCGCCCGGTCGCGCGGCGTCTTTCTATGTGGGGTACCGGCTGGGTACCGTCCGGAGGTCCTGAAGTTGCCCGCAGTGATCGAGCTGGTCCGCAACATCGCCATCGTGGCCCACGTGGACCACGGCAAGACCACACTGGTCGATCGGCTGCTGCAGCAGACCGGCGCGCTGGGCGATCGTGCCCCCGAGGCCGTCCGCGTGATGGACTCGAACGACCTCGAGCGCGAGCGCGGCATCACGATCCTCGCGAAGAACACGTCGATCCGCTGGGACGGCTTCTCGATCAACATCGTGGACACGCCCGGCCACGCCGACTTCGGCGGTGAGGTCGAGCGCATCCTCTCGATGGTCGACTCCGTGTTGCTGCTCGTGGATGCCGTGGACGGACCGATGCCGCAGACGCGATTCGTCACGCAGAAGGCCTTTGCGCACGGACTCAAGCCGATCGTGGTGGTGAACAAGATCGATCGGCCGGGCGCCCGGCCGCACTGGGTCGTGGACCAGACGTTCGACCTGTTCGATCGACTCGGCGCCACGGAGGAGCAGCTCGACTTCCCGATCGTGTACACGAGCGCGCTCGAGGGATGGGCCACGCGGGATCCGGCCACGCGCGGCACGGACATGACGACGCTGTTCGAGACCATCCGCGACTACTGTCCTCCGCCGCCGGTCGATCCGGACGGGCCGCTGCAGTTGCAGGTGAGCTCGCTCGACTACAGCTCGTTCGTGGGAGCGATCGGCATCGGCCGCATCGCGCGCGGCACGCTGCGCAAGAACCAGCCCGTGGTCGTGGTGGATCGCGAGGGCAACCAGCGGAACGAGCGGATCCTGCAGGTGCTCGGTTTCGAGGGACTGGGTCGGGCGGAAGTGTCGGAGGCGGGGGCGGGTCAGATCGTCGCGTTCACCGGCATCGAGTTCCCGCGCATCTCGGACACGATCTGCGATCCCGAGACTCCCGAGGCGCTGCCCGCGCTCACCGTGGACGAGCCCACGATCCGGATGTCGTTCGAGGTGAACACGTCGCCGTTCGCGGGAAGGAGCGGGAAGTACCTCACGAGTCGCCAGCTGCGGGAGCGGCTCGCGCGCGAGACGCTGCACAACGTCGCGCTGCGGGTGGAGGAGACCGAGGACACGGATCGGTTCCTCGTGTCCGGTCGCGGTGAGCTGCACCTCTCGATCCTGCTCGAGAACCTGCGCCGGGAGAACTACGAGCTCGCGGTGTCGCGCCCGCGCGTGATCCGCCGCGAGATCGAGGGTCGCACGTGCGAGCCGTACGAGACGCTCGCGGTGGACATCGAGGAGCGGCACCAGGGCGCCGTGCTGGAAGCGCTCGGCGCGCGCGGCGGACAGCTCACGTCGATGGGCACGGCCGAAGACGGCCGGGTGCGCCTCGACTACTCGATCCCGACCCGCGGCCTGATCGGATTCCAGACGATGTTCCGGACGCTGACGAACGGCACCGGGATCATGCACCACGTGTTCGACAAGTACGCCCCTGCGAAGGAAGGCCGGATCGGCCGCCGCGCGAACGGAGTGATGGTGTCGATGGCGACCGGGAAGGCGCTGTCGTACGCCCTCGACAACCTCCAGGAACGCGGCCGCCTGTTCGCGAGTCCCGGCGACGAGGTCTACGAGGGACAGATCGTGGGCATCCACTCCCGCGACAGCGACCTCGTGGTGAATCCGCTGAAGGGCAAGAAGCTCACGAACATGCGGGCCTCCGGCAAGGACGAGAGCATCCTCCTCACGCCGCCGATCAAGTTCAGCCTGGAGGAAGCGCTCGAGTTCCTCGACGACGACGAGCTCCTGGAGATCACTCCGGACGCGATTCGCCTGCGGAAGCGTCATCTCAAGGAGAACGAGCGTTTCCTGGCGGCGAAGCGCGCCGCGAGCTAGAGTCCCGTCGGCGCGCCGCCGCGGGGACCTCCATGGACACGAAACTCGAGCTCGAGATCCTGCCCCAGCCGGACGACTCGACGTGCGGGCCGACGTGTCTCCACGCGCTCTATCGCTACTACGATCGTGCCTTGCCGCTGGATCGCGTGATCTCGGAGATCGTGCCGCTCGAAACCGGCGGGACGCTCGCGGTCACGCTCGCCTGCCACGCGCTGCGCCGCGGCTTCGAGGCCACGATCTACACGTACAATCTCCAGGTGTTCGACCCGAGCTGGTTCGAGGACTCCACGGATCTGGCGGAGCGCATCCGGGCGCAGATGGCCGCGAAGAACGATCCCAAGCTCCTGCTCGCGAGCCGGGCGTACCTCGAGTTCCTCTCGCTCGGCGGCAAGCTGAAGTACCGAGAGCTGAAGCCGAAGCTGCTGCGCCAGTTCCTCGAGGACGGCAAGCCGATCCTCACCGGACTCAGCGCGACCTATCTCTATCGCTGTGAGCGCGAGCTGGATTCGGTGTCGGATCCGATCCGGGGCGAGCCGGTCGGTCACTTCGTGGTGGTGTGCGGATACGACCGGGAGAATCGAGAGGTCCTGGTGGCGGATCCGCTCCACGACAACCCCCGCTACGGAACCCGCTACTACTCCGTGGGCATGGATCGCCTGATCGCCGCGATCCTGCTCGGCATCGTCACCTACGACGCGAACCTCCTCATCCTCGAGCCGAAGGACTCCGTGGAAGCCTCCTGACATGAATCGTCTCGTGGTTCTCGAAAACCCCAAGAACTGGAACCTCGACGTCCCCGGCGTGAAGATCGTGGCCGCGCGCGACTACCTCGGCCGCACCTGGTCGGACGGAAAGGCGCGCGCGAAGGTCATCAATCTCTGCCGGAGCTACGGCTACCAGACCACCGGGTACTACGTGTCGCTTCTCGCGGAAGCGCGCGGGCATCGACCGCTCCCGTCCGTGGGCACCCTGCAGGATCTGAAGCTCACCCCGGTGGTCCGGGTCGTGTCGGAGGAGCTGGAGGACCTCACGAGCCGCGCCTTCGCCGACGTGCGTGAGTCCGCCGTCACGCTCGACGTCTTCTTCGGCCGCTGCCGTCGCGCCGGCGCGGACCGGCTCGCCGGCGCGCTCTACCGCTACTTCCCGTCCCCGTTCCTCCGCGTGGAGTTCGCGAAGAACGGCGACTACTGGCGGATCCAGAGTCTCCGCCCGATCGGCACGAGCGACATCGCGCCGGCCGAGCGACCGTTCGTGGCCGAGCAGGTCATGCGGGCGCTCGCGCGTGCCGTGGCGGAGCCGGAGTCGCGCGAGGCGTTGCGGTTCGACCTCGCGATCCTGTTCGACCCCAAGGAGCCGGACGCCCCCTCCGACGAGGTGGCGATCCGGAAGTTCGTGCGGGCCGCCCGGACTCTCGGCATCGACGCGACGGTGATCGGTCGCGATGACTTCGGTCGCCTCGCGGAGTTCGACGCGCTGTTTCTCCGTGAAACGACCATGGTGAACCACCACACGTACCGGTTCGCGCGGCGGGCCGAGGCGGAAGGGCTGGTGGTGATCGACTCGCCCCGCTCGATCGTGCGTTGCTCGAACAAGGTGTTCCAGGCCGAGGTGTTCGAGCGGCACGGTATCGCCTGCCCCCGGACCATCATCGTGAACTCGGAGAACGCCGCGCAGGTGGGAGCGGAGCTCGGCTTTCCGGTCGTGGTGAAGGAGCCGGACAGCGCATTCTCGCTCGGCGTCCGCAAGGCGAAGGATCCGGCCGAGCTGCAGACGCTGCTCAATGACATCCTCGCGAAGTCCGAGCTCGCGGTCGCGCAGCAGTTCACACCCTCGGACTTCGACTGGCGGGTCGGTGTGCTCGCGGGCAAGCCGCTGTGGGTATGCAAGTACCACATGGCCAAGGGGCACTGGCAGATCCGCGGCGCGTCGCGCTTCGGCCGGGTGGAGGCGATGCCCGTGGAATCGGCGCCGGCCGAGGCCGTCGCGCTCGGCGTGCGCGCCGCCGCTCTCATGGGCGACGACCTCTACGGGGTGGACATCAAGGAAGTCGACGGTCGCTTCCTCGTGGTGGAGGTCAACGACAACCCGAGCCTCGAGGCCGGCTACGAGGATACGATCCTGAAGGACGATCTCTACCTCGCGGTGATGCGCGTGTTCCTCCAGCGGCTGGAAGCGCGGGGGACGACCGCGTGAGCGAGAACGAAGAGAAGCTCTCCCTGTTCTCCGCGTACGGCGTCGAGCTCGAGTACGGCATCGTGGATCTCGAGACGTTCGACGTGGCGCCCGTGGCCGACCGCCTCCTCGCACGGTTCTCGGATGGCGATCCCGAGGCGGAGGTCGAGTTCGACGACGTCGCCTGGTCGAACGAGCTCGTACTGCACGTTCTTGAGATGAAGACGAACGGGCCACGCGAGTCTCTCGCGGACCTCGCGCGCACGTTCCAGGGGAACGTCGCGCGGGCGAACGAGGAGCTCGCATCTCTCGGAGCCACGCTGCTGCCGACCGGGATGCACCCGTGGATGAATCCGGAAACGGAGACCCGCCTCTGGCCGCACGAGTACGGCCCGGTGTATCGCACGTTCGATCGCATCTTCGGCTGCCGCGGTCACGGCTGGAGCAACCTCCAGAGCACGCATCTGAATCTGCCGTTCCGCGGCGACGAAGAGTTCGCACGTCTGCACGAGGCGATCCGGCTCGTGCTGCCGCTCATTCCCGCGTTGACCGCGAGCAGCCCGATCGCCGACGGGAAGGTGACCGGATTCCACGACACGCGACTCGAGGTCTATCGCCACAATGCGCGTCGCGTCCCGAGTGTCTCCGGTGTGGTCGTTCCCGAGTCGGTGACCACGGAGTCCGGCTACGAGGCGTTGCTGCAGACCGTCTACCGGGACCTCGCGCCGCACGATCCGGAGGGCGTCCTGCGCCATCCCTGGGTGAACGCGCGCGGTGCGATCGCGCGCTTCGATCGCGGCTCGATCGAGATCCGGATCATCGACTCTCAGGAGTGTCCGGCGGCGGACGTCGCGGTGGTGGCGCTCGTGGGCGCGGTCGTGCGCGCGCTGGTCGAGGGCACCCTCCCGGGCGTCGCCTCGCCGTGGCCGGAGGGCCGGCTCGCGGAGATCTTCCTGGCGTCCGTCCGTCACGGGGATGACGTGGAGATCGCCGACCGGGAGTTCCTGCGCGCGTTCGGACATGCGGGCGCGGGGCCGCTGCGAGGTCGGGATCTCTGGGCCGAACTCCTCGACCGCTGCCTGCCGTTCGACGGCGCCGGCCGGGAATGGCGCGAGCCGCTCGACGTGTGGCGTCGGCACGGGTCCCTCGCGCGTCGGATCCTCGACTCCCTCGGGCGGCCGCCGGCGGGCACGGTCGTCCCGCGACCCGTGTTGGTCGAGACCTACCGGGCACTCGCCGGTTCGCTCGCCCGCGGCATCCCCTACGTGCCATGACCCGGGGCGCGCATCCGGTTCTCTTCCTCGTCACGTGCGAGCACGGCGGGAACTCCGTGCCGGCGCCGTGGCGCGCGCGGTTTCGCGGCGCCGAGCGGGCGCTCGCGAGTCATCGTGGCTGGGATCCCGGGGCACTCGGTGTGGCCCGAACGTACGCGCGAGAACTCCGGGCGCCGCTCGTGGCGTCGACCGTGTCGCGCCTCTTCGTGGAGCTCAACCGATCGCTGTCGCACCCGGCCCTGTTCAGCGAGTGGATGCGCGACGTTTCGGCGGACGACCGCGCGACGATCCTGGATCGCTGGTGGCGCCCGCATCGCGCCGGGGTCGAGGCTCACGTGCGTCGTGCCGTTCGCGACGAACGGACGATCGTTCACCTCGCGATGCACACCTTCACCCCGATCTGGGAAGGGAAACGTCGACCGACGGAAATCGGACTCCTGTTCGATCCGCGTCGCGTCCGGGAGGCGGCGTGGTGTCGGGCCTGGCAGCGCGGGATCGTCCGCGCGGGATTCGTCGCGCATCGCAACCGCCCCTACCGGGGCTGGACCGACGGTCTCACCACGCACCTGCGGAGCCGCTTCCCCGCTCGCTGCTATCTCGGAATCGAGCTGGAGATCCGTCAGGATTTCTTCGATCCGGGAGGACACGCCCGCCGCGGCCGCGGTGCGGAGGTCGCGTCCGAGATTCTCCGCGCCATGCCGCGCGCGATTCCGGATTTCGATCGGCGTGCGAGGGTCTGACGCTTCGTCCAGGTCGTGTCCAGCTTTGTCGCACAAGGCGCCGTCCCGCACTACTTTCGGAAAACCGCAATTCGGTTTGCCGCAGGGAGAGCCGACTTTCCCTTGTTGGCTCTGCGGGCACCGGCTACCCTGCGCTGGCACCTGTCATCGAACGGCGAGATCGGGCGCCGACGCCCGGGGGGAACATCCTTCCGGAGCCCGCGAGAGCCGGGGGAGAAGGACGATGCGCAGATCCTGGAGTGTCGGGGCGAAGGCCCTGCTGCCGCTGGTCATGATCGTGCTCATGGCCGGATGCAGCGAAAAAGAGAAGATCGTCTATCGCGATCGTGACCTATTCAATCCTCCGGCGGACGAGACCCACGGTTTCCTCGGGTACTACGACGCCGAGACCAAGATGACCACCTGCGGCAACTGCCACGTGGGGCATCAGGTCGGGTGGGTCGAGACGGCCCACGCGTCGGCCTACCAGACGCTGGAAGACTCCGGCCACGCGGCCGACCATTGCTATCCGTGCCACACCGTGAACGACCAGGGCAATCCGCTGGCCGAGGACGGCGGCTGGAAAGTCGCGGCCGTCGAGGCGTATCACGACGTGCAGTGTGAAAGCTGCCACGGCGCCGGACTCACGCACGTCGAGAACCCGGATGGCTCGGGCCCGCTCGCGTCGATCGCGATTCCGGCCACGTTCGACGCCGGTTGCGCCGAGTGCCATCAGGGCACGCACCATCCGTTCGCGGAGGAGTGGGCGCAGTCCGGTCACGGCTCCGTCGTCAGTAGTCCCTCGTCCCGCCCGGATTGTCAGCCCTGCCACACCGGTCAGGGCGCTCTCAAGGCCTGGGGCGTGAACGCGAACTACATCGAGAAGGACGACACCGAGCAGCTGGCGATCACCTGCGCGGTCTGCCACGATCCGCACAACGCGACGTACGAGCACCAGCTCCGGTTCCCGGTCGAAACGAACTCGATCGAGCTCCACCTGTGCGCTCGTTGCCACAACCGTCGCACGGCTCCGGACGCGTCCTCTTCGCACGGCCTTGAGCCGCACGCGCCCGAAGCGGCCCTGCTGCTCGGTGACGCGGGCTGGTTCCCGCCGAATTCGAACATCGATCCGGGCCAGATCATCGCGTCGCACGGCAGCGAAGGAAACCCGACGCTGTGCGCGGCCTGCCACGTGGTGGCGTACGACATCACCGACCAGGACAGCGGTGGCTTCCTGTTCCACTCCACGGGACACCTCTTCACGGCGATTCCGTGCGTGGACGAGAACGGCCTCCCGATTCCCGGCGGTTCCTGCAACTACAACGAGACGGAGCGGTCCTTCGTGGGTTGCGCCGTCGCCGGTTGCCACCTGACGGAAGGCGCCGCGGCGTCCGCTCTCGCGAGTCGCGTGCTGTCGATCACGGCGTGGTCGAATCAGCTGCTCGCGGCGCTCGAGGCGGTGGATCCGAACCTGGAGGACGCGGGCGGCGAGATCGATCCCACCGACCCGACGTTCACGGTCGCCGAGGGTGCGTTCTACAACTACAACCTGGCGAACTTCGGCGGGAGCGCATACGGCGCGTCCGTCCACAACCCGTTCCTCACCGAGGCGCTCCTGATCGCGAGTCTCGCGGCGGTCCAGGATGCGTATCCGGTGCCGCGCTCCAACGTGGACTACCACCTGGAGCTGCAGAACTTCCTGGCGCGCGTGAGCGTCGTCAACTAGCCGACCGGCCGGGCTCCTTCGGGAGCCCGGCCTCTTTCCCTCCCCCTCACCACACCGGGACCGGATGCGAATCGCTCGACTCGCGTCGATCGTGGCGCCGCTTTCATTCCTGGCCACGACCCTCGTCCCGGTTCCGGTCGCCTGGGCCCAAGACGCCCCGGCCGCGAATGGACCCCAGGTTCGCTGCGATCGCTGCCACAACGACCCCGAGTTTCTCGTGGGCAAGGGAGGATCGCCGGAGGAAGACGTCCGGCTGCTCGTCCCGCCGTCCCTGTTCGAGGACACGGTCCACGCGAAGCTCGCCTGCAGCGAGTGCCACCTCCAGTACGACGACGCGTATCCGCACCAGCCGGTCAAGGTCACGAAGACCTGCGCCCAGTGTCACGAGGAGCAGGGTCGCGACTGGAACGTCTCCGTACATGGCCTGGATGCCAGCGGCCGCGGCGAGACACCGGACTGCATGCACTGCCACGGCGTGCACCGCGTGCTCGGCGCGGACCACCGGGAGTCGCGGATCCATCCGTTGAACGAGGCGGCGCTCTGCGCCGAGTGCCACGCGGACTCGCGGATCATCGACACCTACTTCACGAGCCCGGCCGACAGCACGGCGCGCACGGCCGTGGAGACGTACCACAAGACCGTGCACGGCATCGCGGCCAGCAAGATGGGCCTCATCGTGACCGCGACGTGCAGCGACTGTCACCGCGCGCACCGGATTCTCCCCTCGGAGGAGCCGGCGTCCTCGGTCAATCCCGCGAATATCCCCACCACGTGCGGGGGGTGCCACACCGGCGTCTCGGAGCTGTACGACGCGAGCGCCCACGGGGTCGCCCTCGCGGAAGGCAAGAAGAACGACGAGGGACACGGCGCGCCCGTCTGCACGAACTGCCACTCGGCGCACGAGATCGCGCCCGTGAACGAGCCCTGGAAGGCGCACGTGGTGGAGGAGTGCGGGCACTGTCACGAACGTCTCTACGAGACCTACTTCGAGACCTACCACGGCAAGGTCACCCGGCTCGGCGGGGAGCTCACCGCGAAGTGCAGCGACTGCCACACGCCGCACTCGAACCTCCCGGCGAGCGACGCGAACTCCACCGTGAACGCGCGGAACCTCGTGGCGACGTGCAGTCAGTGCCATCCGGACGCGTCCCCGAAGTTCGTGGAGTATCACCCGCACGGCGATCATCGCGACGCGAAGAAGTTCCCCGAGATCTACTGGTCCTACACGCTCATGTCCGGCCTGCTGGTGGGAACGCTCAGCTTCTTCGGCCTGCACACCGTGCTGTGGCTCGGCCGTGGTCTCGCCGAGACGGTGCGACCGGCGCGCGGCGAAAAGTCCGACAAGAAGGATGACGAGAGCGGCCCGGGTGGCCCGGATTCCGGAGAGGGAGCGTCGGAATGAGCGCCTCCCGCCCCCTCGCGGCGTCGGACCGCGGCGCCGGCCCGTACCTCTGGCGATTCAGTCGACTGGAGCGGATTCTCCATCTCGCCGTGGTCGTCTCGTTCTTCGGGCTCGTGCTCACCGGCGTTCCGCTGCACTTCTCGGACAAGCCCTGGGCGCGCTGGCTGATCGAGCTCCACGGCGGCGTCGGCGGAGCGAGGATCGTCCATCGGTTCTGCGCGTGCATCACGTTCGGGTACATGATCACGCACGTGAGCACGCTGATCTCGCGCATCGCCCGCAGCAAGAACAAGAAGAGCTTCTTCTGGGGTCCGGATTCGATGGTGCCGCAGCCCAAGGACCTCTTCGACATGATCGCGATGTTCAAGTGGTTCGTGGGGGCCGGCCCGCGGCCGCAGTTCGATCGCTTCAGCTACCTCGAGAAGTTCGACTACTGGGCCGTGTTCTGGGGAGTGACCATCATCGGCGGCTCCGGGCTCATGCTGTGGTTCCCGGAGGCGTTCGCGAGCTGGGTGCCGGGGTGGGTGTTCAACGTCGCCACCGTGGTGCACGGAGACGAGGCGCTGCTCGCGCTGTGCTTCATCTTCACGATCCATTTCTTCAACGGTCAGCTCCGACCGGACAAGTTCCCGCTGGACCTCGTGATCTTCACGGGACGAGCCACCCGGGAGTACATGGAAGACGAGCATCCGCTCGAGCTCGAGCGTCTCGAGGCCGAGGGGAAGCTCGCCGAGCGGGTGGCGCCGCCCCCTCCGCAGTGGCTGTACGCGGGAGCGGTGGCGCTCGGGTTCTCGGCCATCGCGATCGGGCTGACGCTCGCGGGGCTCGTGCTGTGGGCGCTCCTGAAGTGATCCGGCGGCCGGCCCTCGCCCGGCTCCTCCTGTTCTCGCTCGCGACGCTGCTCGCCGCCGGGTGCGGCAAGGAACCGGAGCCGCAACGTCTCCACGCGGAAGCCCACGACGGACTCGCGTGCCTGGATTGCCACGAGAACGCGCCCGGTCCGGTGGGGCTGACGTCCATCGAGAACTGCGCCGCGTGTCACGCGATCCAGGATCTGCCCGAGGTCGTGGAGCTCGCGGGCGTGAAGTTCCGGCACCGGGAGCACGCGGGGCTCCTGCCCGGCATCCACGCGACGTGCAGCGCCTGCCACCACCACCAGGGCGACGGCACGGATCTCGAGGTGGATTCCGGCGCCTGCTTCCTGTGCCACGCGCAGCTTCCGGCCGCGGACGGTCGCGCGTCGCTCGGGGAGCAGAGCTGCCTCGGGTGCCACGGTCCGGACACGAACCCCGGCCTCGAGCACGCGCCCGGCATCGTGGACCACGCGGTGGTGATCGCCCGCGACGTGACGTGTTCCTCGTGCCACTACGACGCGGTGGAGGGCAGCGGCACGGTGCGCAACGAGAAGTGCCTCGAGTGTCACGGCGCCCCCGGCCTCGCGCCCACGCTGGACAAGGATCTGCAGTACGACGCGGAGTCCATCCACCGCGACCACACCTGGGACGGCAAGGAGCAGAGCTGTCGACGTTGCCACGAAGCGCTCACCCACCGGGTCCGCTCGCTCGAGAGCACGATGGGTCTGAAGTGCGCGTCGTGTCACCTTCCGGACGATCCGCGGATCGCTCCGCCGCAGGACCCGTACGTCCATCGAGCGCAGCAGATCCTCTACTCCGGACTGGCGGCCGGGCACGACAAGATGGCTCCGGCCGGCAAGTTCGCCGCGAAGGTCTCCTGCACGGCGTGCCACTCGCACGACTCGATGCGCCCGCGCCTCGGCCACGAGATCGTGGCCGCGATCGACGTGGAGTGCACGCAGTGCCACGGCCCGAAGTTCGCCGGCCTGCTGAACGGCTGGATCCAGGGCATGCGATCGCGCACGAAGGCGACCGGCGACTACGTGCATCGGGCCGCGGCGGACCCGCGCGTCCGGGCGTCGGCGCCGGCGGATTCCGCCGTGACCGAGGCCGTGCGTCTCTGGGACATGGTCCACGAGGGGAACGGCGTCCACAACGTTCCGGCGGCAGACGCGGTGCTTCGTCGTGTGATCGAGGAGACGGCGGGCGCGTGGCGGGAAGCAGGCGTCACGCCACCTGCGCGCCCGAATCTCGGCCCCGATCCCGCCACGAACCGTTGCGTCCACTGCCACTACGGCATCGAGAACACGCGCGGCAATTTCCTCGGCCGGATGCTCGACCACCGCACCCACGTCATCAACGGGGGACTCGACTGCCATCTCTGCCACTCGGATGCCGATCTGTTCCAGGCCGATCGCAAGACGTTCGATCCGCGCCACGGGAAGACGCACGTGTCGCTCGCGGACTGCGCGAGCTGCCACCACTCGCCGGCCGAGGCCGGCCAGGCCACCTGCCAGGATTGCCACGACTCCGGCCCCAAGACGGTCGGCCCCGTTTCCACGTTCGACGTGAGCTCCTGGCGTGGCGACGCCTGGAGCCATGCCACGCACTCCGCTCTCGAGTGCCAGACGTGCCACGTGACTCCGGTCACGTACGCCCCGGCGGCCGACGTGATGAAATGCACGGCGTGCCACGAGAATCACCACCAGCCGGGACGTGATTGCGCCCGGTGCCACGGACGACCCGAAACAGCCGACGCTCACGATGCCGACACGCACTTCGGATGCGCGGGGTGCCATGACCGCGCGACGATCAGCCGCCTCGACGCGGATCGCGGGATGTGTCTCATCTGTCACGCGGAGCAGCGTACGGACCACCACGAAGAGACCGACCACGAGTGTTCCGTCTGCCACTTCCTCATGACACCGGAAGGGATGCGCCCCTGGCTCCTGCTCGAGGAGGAGTGACGGGAGGAGCGAGATGACGAACTGTCGCCGGGGACGACGCGCACTGTTCGCGATCGTCCTGCTGCTCGCTGGGGGAAGCACCGCCGCCGCGTCACCGGACTGGAGTGTCCGTTGGCATTCGGCGGCGCGAACCACCGAGTTTCGCGGAGTCGAGCTCGACAGCATTCCGGTGGCCGACGCGGTCGCCGATGCCGACGGCCGGCTCTTCACGCCCGACGGCTACGCCGTCCGCTGCCCGGCGGGATCGGCGTGGTGCTACTTCTATCGTGCCGGTGACGTGGAGCGCAGCTCGCCGATCACCTCCGAGCTCGACGTCTCCGCGTGGCGCCTCGGCGTGCCCGGTCTCCGCGCGAAGGTCTCGGCCCGCGCCGCCGGCGATCCCGGCGACACGGCCGTGTGGCCGGGAACGGATCCGGCGTTCCGGCTCCGCGAGGGCTACCTCGAATGGGCGCACGAGTTCGTGGAGATCCGCGGCGGCCGCCAGTTCGACCCCGGCCGGTTCGGATTCATCCAGTGGGACGGCGGTCGTCTCCGCGTGCAGGGCTGGAACGGCCGCGCGAGCGCCGCGGTATACGGCGGTCTCGGACTCGCGCGCGGCACGTCGCTGTCCGCGACCGATCCGGCTCTCGACGTCCTCGACGAGTTCCGCCCGGCGGATCGCCAGCGCGTGCTCGGGTTCGAGGCCGCGGGCGTGCTTCCGTGTGCGAACGTCCGGGCGCAGTACCTGCGCGAGATCGATCCGCGCGCCGAGGACTTCGTCACCGAGCGCTTCGGCGCCGAGCTCGACACGCGCGTCGGGCCGGTCACCGTCAACGCCGGATCGGACTGGGATCTCGCGTTCGGCGAGTGGGGCACCGCGGAGATCGACGCCACCTGGAGGGCCCATCGCCTCGCGGCCGTATCCGCCGGCGCGCGACGTTACCGGCCGTTCTTCGATCTCTGGACGGTGTGGGGTGCGTTCTCGCCCGTGCCGTACAAGGCCACGCACGCGTCGCTCGCGCTCGGACCGTGGCGCACGTTGACCGCGAACGGTCGCTTCGAGCACTGGACCTGGGACGACACGGGCACCACGATCCCGCTCGTCGTGACCGAGGACGACGGGAAGCGATTCGAGGGACGTCTCGCCTGGCGCCCGGACGATCGCTGGACCGTGACCGGCGGCCTGCAACGCGTGGAGAACGCGGGCGCGTCGATCTGGGGCGGCGACGGCAGCGTGGGCTACCGCCCCGCCGAGACGCTGGATCTCTCGCTCGACTTCGGCCGCTGGGATCGCCCGATCGAGCTGCGCTACGACGACGCCGAGCTCACCACCTGGGGTGGCAGCGTGCGCTGGGCCGCGGCCCCCGCGGTGCGCTTCGACCTCGCGCTGCGTCACCTCGACGAGGTCCGAGATCGCCCCGACGCGTCGCGCGTGGACTGGGGAACCTGGAACGCTTCCCTCGGCCTCACCGTGCAGCTCGACTCGGACCGCACGCGCGGCGTCCCGCCGGCCGTGCTCCGGATTCCGGAAAGGCAGGTGCCGCGATGAGAACGGCGATGCGGATCTTGCTGGCTTGTTTGTTCGTGACCGTGGCGGCGCCGATCGCCCGCGCCGAGTTCGACCACGAGTTCCACCTCGACTTCTTTCCGGAGTGCGAGGCCTGTCATCGCGGGGTGGAGCAGGCGGGCACGGCGATGTTCCCGTCGCCCGATCAGTGCCGTGCCTGCCACGATGGCGACACGGCCGACGAGATCGACTGGGCGGGACGGCAGCCCTCCCGCACGAACCTGAAGTTCACGCACCCGCAGCACCAGGAGGACTCCGGCGACGCGGCGACGTGCACCGACTGCCACGGCCCGGTGAGCGGCAAGGGCTCCACGAACTTCCGGCCGGCGGCGTCGCGGTGCGCGGACTGTCACGACGTGGAGGAGCACTTCGACTCGGCGGAGGCGGATTGCGCGATGTGTCACCTGCCGCTGTGGAAGGCGACGTCGCTCACGCGGGAAGACGTCGCGGCGTTCGACCCGCCGGCCACGCACGCGGAAGACGGCTTCGCGCAGGGCGGACACGGCGCCTGGATGCGTGAGGCGGCAGGCGGCGAGATGCCGGGCGCGAAGGAGTCCGCGAGCTGTGCGGTGTGTCACGCGAAGGAGTTCTGCTCGCAGTGCCACGTGAACGGACCGGAGACGCCCGCGATCGCGGCGCTCGGCTCCGACCCGCGCTCGCTCGTGAACCAGACGTGGCTCGCGGTTCCGTCGAGTCACCAGGCCGATCGCTTCCTCGAAGCACACGGCCATGATGGCTTCTCCACGAACCAGTGCGCCACGTGCCACACGCGCGAGAGCTGCTGGGTCTGCCACGCGGCCACACCGGCCGTGGCGAACGGGCTGTTCGGCGCGTCACCCGATCGCGGCGTCGGCGCGCAGCCCACGCGGCACAAGCCGGACTCGCACGTTCCGGGGTTCGGCACGTCGCACGGACCACTCGCGACGGCCGCGCCGCAGAACTGCGCGGCGTGCCACGATCGCTCCGAGTGTCTGGACTGCCATCGCCCGGAGGGATCGAGCGCGTCGCCGGGGTTCCACCCGGCAGGGTTCCTCGCGCGGCATCCCGTGGAGGCGTACGCGCGGGAGACGTCGTGCGCGGAGTGCCACCACCCGCGGGAGTTCTGCGCGAGCTGCCACGAGCAGTCCGGTCTGACGCGGCAGAGGGATTCGCTGCTCGGCGCCGGGTTCCACGACGGCCAGCGCACGTTCCTGTTCGGGCACGGCGACGCGGCGCGACGTCACCTGGAATCGTGCGTGTCCTGCCACGCGGAGTCGGACTGCCTCACCTGCCACTCCGCGCGCCAGGGTCGCGGCTTCAACCCGCACGGCCCGGGCTTCGACGCGGCGCGACTCGCCGAGAAGGCGCCGCAGATGTGCACCGTGTGTCACGGGCTCGCGATTCCCGGGAGGCAATAGGGGACCAGATAGTCCGATTTCGTACGTTTTACCCTCGCGTTACGGCGAGCAGGACCGGATCTCGGTTCGGGGGCCGTTTCCGGCGTTCCGGTCCTGTTCGTCGGGCGTGGAAGGAGTATCCTGGCGTCCCGGTTCTCGGTTCTTCCCCGGAGACGTCATGCGCCCCTCGCTCCGCACGCTCGCCGCCGTGGTCGCGATCCTCGGCCTGTCCGGTCCCTCGTCCGCGGCCGACGCCGATCTCGCGACCCGGGATCCCGGCGAGGCCTACCGCGCCACCCTGGAATCGCTCGGCGGGGAGCCGATCGCCCTGCCGGCGGCTCTCGCCCGGGCGTTCGACACCTCCCCCGCGCTCGGTGCCGCCCGGGCGCAGCTCGCGGCGGCCGAGGGAGCGGCCCGTCGGGAACGCGGTGCCTTCGATCCCACGCTCTTCGCGGAGGCGCACGTGGCCGAGGCGGACACGCCGGCCTCGTCGCCGTTCGCCGGAGCCGACGTGCTGGCGACCCGGGAGGAGGGCGGCTCGGCCGGCGCCCGGATGACGCTGCCGATCGGCACCGAGATCGAGGCGCGCCTCGAATCGTCGCGGCTCACCACGAACTCGGAGTTCGCCGCGTACTCGCCCGAGTACTCCGCGAACGGCACCGTCACGTTGCGGCAGCCGCTGCTCCAGGGATTCGGTATCGGGACCCGCGGACCGCTGTCGCGCTCCGAGAACGCGGTCGCGGCGGCGCGCGCGCAGTTCGAGGACGCGCGCCTCGCGCTCGAGGTCGACGTCACGGCGGCGTACTGGGATCTGTACGCGGCGGAGCGGGATCTCGCCGTGCAGCGGTTGCTCGTGGAGCGCTCCGCGGTGTTCCTGAACGAGGCAACGCGCAAGGCGGAGGCCGGCCTCGTGGGCCCGAGCGAAGTCGCAACGGCGCGCGTGTTCTCCACCGAGCAGCGCCTCGCCGAGCTGGACCAGGAGGAGCGACTCGACGTCCTGTCGGATCGGCTCGGGGTCCTCATCGGACAGTCACCGGCCGACGCGCGCTGGCATCCGGTGTCGGATCCCGGGAGTCTCGAAGACGTCGATTCCGAGGACGCCCTCGTGGCCCGCGCGCTCGAGACGAACGAGGCACTGCGCGCGGCGCGCGCGAACCTCGACGCGCTGCGGGCCGATGCGTCGGCGGCCCGGCGGAACCTGCTTCCCTCGCTCGACGTGATCGGCACCCTCGGCGGGAACGGTCTCGCCGGCACCGGCCGTGAGATCTCTTTCGGCGGCGACGTGACCGTGGTTCCCGATCGCGGCGATCGCGGCGAGTCCGTCGATCAGGTGCTGCAGCGCGATTATCCGACCTGGAGCGTGGGACTCGAACTCGAGCTTCCGCTGTTCCTGCGGGAAGGGCGCGGTGAGGCGGATCGCGCATCGGCCGAGGTGAAGCGCGCGGAGGATCAGGTCGCGGAGCTCGAGCGCGACATCCGCGCCGACGTGCGGGCGCGCGCCCGCGAAGCCCGCAACGGATCCGAGCGCCTCTCCCTCGCGCGCGAGGGACTGGATGCCTCGCTGGAGCAGGTCCGCATCGGACAGATCGAGTACGCGAACGGAAGGACGACGGCGTTCGAGCTCGTGCGCCTCGCGGCCGACCTCGCTTCGGCCCAGGAGCGCCACTCGTCGGCGCTCGTCCGGACCGCCAAGGCGGCGGCCGAACTCCGGCGGCTCGCCCCGCCCCCGACGGCTTCGACGCAAGGAGAACGCGAATGATCCGGAGGTTCCTTCCGCGCCGTCTGGTCGGCGTCGCGATCCCCGTGCTGGTCGTGGCCGCGCTCGCGGGCTGCGGCAAGAAGGAAGGCGGCCCGGGCGGTGCTCCCGGAGGTGGAGGCGGTGGATTCACGCCGCCGCCGACTCCCGTGGAGGTCGCGCAGGCCGAGGTCGGCCCGCTCTCCGATCGGTTCGAGACCGTCGGCTCGCTGGACGCGACGGAGCGCATCACCGTGGTGTCCGAGATCGACGGCGCGATCCAGAGTCTGCCGTTCCAGGAAGGCGCCGAGGTCGCGCGCGGAACGTTGCTCGCCAAGCTCGACGATCGCGAACGTCGCGCGGATCTCGCCCGCGCCGAGGCCGTGCGCGATCAGCGGAAGACGGCGTGGGAGCGCGTGAAGCGCGTCGTGGAGCAGAACGCGGGCGCGCCGCAGGACCTGGACGACGCAGCCGCGGCCCTCGCGGTAGCCGAGGCCGACGTGGTCGTGGCGCGCACGCGACTGGACAAGACCCGCATCGTGGCGCCGTTCGACGGCATGGTCGGTCCGCGTGCCGTGAGCCCGGGCGCGTTCGCGCGGGCCGGTCAGGAGATCGCGGAGCTCGCGCGCGTGTCCGAGATCGAGGTGCACTTCTCGATGCCGGAGCGGTACGCCGGTCGGCTGCATCGGGGCGAGCGCGTAACGGTCTCCACCCCGGCGTTCCCGAACGAGAAGGTCGAGGGCACGGTGGAGGTCGTGGATCCGATCGTGGATCGCAACACCCGCAATCTCGGCGTGATCGCGAGGGTCCCGAACTCGCAGCGTCATCTGCGCCCCGGAATGTCCGCGAACGTGGCGGTGGATCTCTCCACGCGCGAGGCGGCGATCACGGTCCCCGCGGAGGCGGTGTTCGCGCAGGGCGACCAGTTCCTCGTGTATGTGGTGCAGGACGACGGCACGGTGATGACGCAGCCGCTGCAGCTCGGCGTGCGCCTCGCGGACAAGGTGGAAGTGCGCGAGGGGCTGGCGGCCGGCGCCACCGTGGTCCGGGCGGGGCACCAGAAGCTCTACCCGGGAGCCAAGGTCATGCCGATCACGAGCCAGCCGGGTGGCGCTCCGGGCGCCGGGGGACCCGGTGCGGGTGGCCCCGGCGGTGAAGCGGGCGGAGACGCCGGCGGGCCGGCGGCGGGGACCGACGGTGGCGACGCCCCGGCGACCCCGGAAGGCGGCTCCGCATGAAGCTCTCCGAAGTTTCGATCGAGCGGCCCGTCCTCGCGACGGTGATGAGTCTCGCGATCGTGCTGTTCGGCGTGCTCGCGTGGTCACGGTTGCCGATCCGCGAGTACCCGGACATCGATCCGCCGGTCGTGTCGATCACCACGTTCTACCGGGGGGCGAGCCCCTCCGTGATCGAGACCGAGATCACCGACGTGCTCGAGGAGCAGCTCGCCACGATCGAGGGCGTGAAGACGATCACGTCTTCCAGCCAGGAGCAGGGCTCGGTGGTCACGGTGGAGTTCGAGCTCAAGCGCGACGTGGACGAGGCCGCGAACGACGTGCGAGACCGTGTCTCCCGGATCCGCGGTTCGCTGCCGACCGAGGCCGACGACCCGATCGTGGCGAAGGTCGACACGAATGCACAGCCGATCTACTGGATCGCGCTCTCCAGCGACCGCCATAGCCCGCTCGAGCTCTCCGAACTCGCCGACCTCGTGCTCAAGGACCGACTGCAGCGCCTGCCCGGCGTGGCGAACGTCTTCATCGGCGCGGAACGTCGCTACGCGATGCGGGTCTGGATCGACCCGCAGGGTCTCGCCGCCTACGGTCTCACGACCAGCGACGTGGAACAGGCGATCCGCGCGGGAAACGCGGAGATCCCCGGCGGCCGGGTGGAGGGTGAGGAACGCGAGTTCTCGGTGCGGACGCGGGGTGACCTGACGACCCCGGAGGAGTTCGCCGCGATCGTCGTCTCCGAGCGCGGCGGCAACGTCGTGCGCCTCGGCGACGTGGCCGAGGTCGAGGTCGGCCCCGAGGACGACCGGACCATCGCCCGCTACAACGGGCAGTCCGCGATCGGTCTCGGCGTGGTCAAGCAGAGCAAGGCGAGCACCGTGGAGGTCGCGAAGGAGGTGCGGAACCTCCTGCCGGAGCTGCAGAAGGAACTGAAGGAAGGCATGACGATCCAGACCGCGTACGACTCGTCGGTGTTCATCGACGATTCGATCCGGCAGGTCGTGGAGACGATCTTCATCGCCATGCTGCTCGTGTTCCTGGTGGTGCTCGCGTTCCTCAAGAGCTTCCGGGCCACGCTCATTCCCGCGGTGGCGATGCCGATCTCGCTGATCGGGTCGTTCGTGGCGATCTACTTCCTCGGGTTCACGATCAACATCCTGACACTGCTCGCGTTCGTGCTCGCGGTCGGCCTCGTGGTGGACGACGCGATCGTGATGCTCGAGAACGTGTATCGCCATCTCGAGATGGGGAAAGATCGCCGGCGCGCGTCGTTCGACGGCGCGAAGGAGATCGGGTTCGCGATCCTCGCGACATCGATCGCGCTCGTGGCCGTGTTCGTGCCCGTTGCGTTCCTCACGGGCAACGTCGGCCGGCTGTTCAACGAGTTCGCGATCGCGATCGCGTTCGCGGTGGCGGTCTCGTCGTTCGTGGCGCTGTCGCTCACGCCGATGCTGTGTTCCCGCATCCTGCGCCCTCTGCACGGCGGAAGCCAGTCGTGGGCGACGCGGAGCTTCGACGCGTTCTTCCTGTGGCTGGAGACGTCGTTCGAGAAGATGCTCCGCGTGATCGTCCGGGCGCCCGGCCTCGTGATGCTCGGGGTCGTGGTGCTCGTGGTCGGCGCGGTGTTCCTGTTCGGGCGCATTCCGCGCGAGCTCGTGCCCACCGAGGACCGCGGGATCGCGTTCGGCATCGTGATCGCGCCCGAGGGCTCCACACTGGAGTACACGGACCGGTACATGCGGCAGCTCGAGGGGGTGCTGCTGAATCAGCCCGAGCGTCAGGGGCTGTTCACGGCCACCGGCCTCGGCTTCGGCGGCCCCGGCCGGGTCACGAACGGATTCGTGTTCTTCCGCCTCAAGCCGCGGGACGAGCGCGAACGCTCCCAGCAGGAGATCGTGCAGGCGCTGTTCCCGCAGACGTTCTCGATCCCGGGCGTGCTCGCGTTCCTCGTGAATCCGCCGAGCCTCGGCGGGCGGTTCAGCTCGAGCCCGGTGGAGTACGTGCTGGAGGCCGACACGTACGACGAGCTCGGCGCCGCCGTCGGCGCGATGATGGCCAAGGCGAACCAGCTCGGCTACCTGATCAACCTGGATTCCGACCTGCGTCTGAACAAGCCGCAGCTCGACATCCGCATCGACCGGGATCGCGCGGCCCGTCTCGGTGTCTCCGTCACGGAGATCGGATCCACCCTGGAGACGTTGCTCGGCGGTCGGGTGGTCACGAACTTCAAGCGCGGCTCCAAGCAGTACGACGTGATCGTGCAGGTCAAGCCGTCGCAGCGGGCGACGCCGGGCGTGATCCCGGAGGCGTTCGTGCGGGGAGATGGCGGCCTCGTGCAGCTCGCGAGCGTGGTGGCGGTGCAGGAGACGGTGGCGCCGAAGGAGCTGAACCACTACAACCGCGTGCGCTCCGCCACGATCACGGCGAACCTGGCGCCCGGCGTGGCGCTCGGCCAGGCGCTCGACGACCTCGACAACATCTGGAAGAACGATCTGCCGCCCGGCATCCGGCGCGAGTTCGGTGGCCAGTCGCGCGAGTTCAGGGACTCGAGCTCCAAGCTCTATCTGCTGTTCGTGCTCGCGGTCGTGTTCATCTTCCTCGTCCTCGCGGCGCAGTTCGAGAGCTTCATCCACCCGCTCACGATCCTGCTGTCCGTGCCGCTCGCCGTCGTCGGCGCGCTGCTCGCGCTGTTCGTGTTCCGGCAGACGCTGAACATCTACTCGCAGATCGGTCTGATCATGCTGATCGGACTCGTGACGAAGAACGCGATCCTGATCGTGGAGTTCGCGAATCAGCTCCGGGAACGGGGACGCGAGACGCGCGAGGCGGTGATCGAGGCCGCTCGCATCCGCCTGCGCCCGATCCTGATGACGTCGTTCTCCACGGTGTTCGGCGTTCTCCCGATCGCGCTCGGCACGGGCGCCGGCGGCGAGGCGCGCATGCCGCTCGGCATCGCGGTGGTGGGGGGCATGCTGTTCTCCACGTTCCTCACGCTCGGCATCGTGCCCGTGATGTATCTCGTGCTGGCGCGCTTCACGAAGGCGCGGCGGGAACCGGGGGCTCACGCGCCGATTCCGGAGGCGGGAACGAGTACGGGGAGTACTGCGGTCGCGGGCGGGCCGGCGCTCTAGCATCGCCGGCCCCGGTCTCGATGCGCCCGTCGTTTCGGGGCCCGGCCCGGCCCCGAAACGCCCCGTCGACTACCTTCGCTCGATCGCGAGCCGCGCCCCGAGTCCTACGAGGACCGCCCCGGAGACTCGCGAGATGGCCCGTCGCACGCGCGGCCGGCTCATCCACACCCGTCCCCGCGCGGCTACGGCCGCCAGCGTTCCGAGCCAAACCGCCCCGAGGAGACTGTGGATGCACGCGAGGAGGACGGACTTGGCGAGTACGGGATCCCCCGGGGAGATGAACTGCGGCAGGAACGCGAGATAGAACACGGACACCTTCGGGTTGAGCACGTTCGTCATCAGACCCTCGCGGAACGCGCTCGCGAGTGAGGCGCCCGCGCGGAGTGGACTCTCCGGGTCCGGCGCCGTCTCCTCGCCGCCTCCGCTCCGGAACGTCCGGATCCCGATCCAGATCAGGTAGGCGGCCCCCGCGAGCTTCACGACCTGGAACGCGAGCGCGGAGCGCATCAGGATCACCGAGAGTCCCACCGCCGACAGGACGGCGTGGACGAGGCACCCGCTCAGGATGCCGGCGATCGTCATCCAGCCGTAGTTCCGCCCCCCGCGCACGGAGTTCTTGAGGACGAGAATCGTGTCGGCGCCGGGCGCGATGGTCAGGGCGGTGGCCACCCCGAGGAAGGCGATGATCTGCGGGTCGATTCCGTGGAGCAGAGAGACCATGCGAGGACTCCTTCTCCGCCTCGATTCCTGTCGGGCGGCGAGTTCGGTCGCGACACGCTACAGGACGCGGGGGCGGGTTTCCACGCCCGGATCCGGCTGCCGTCGCGCCACCGCCGGGTCGGGCTATGGCGCCCAGAAGCGCGGAATCAGCACGGTGGCCACGATCCACATCAGCGCGTTCATCGGCAAACCCACGCGAAGGTAGTCCTGGAACCGATACCCGCCCGGCCCCATCACCATCGTGTTCGTCTGGTACCCGATCGGTGTGGCGAAACTCGCGCTCGCCCCGAACGCCACCGCGACGAGCAGCGGCTTCGGATCCAGCCCGAGCGAGGCGGCCACCTGCAGGACGATCGGCGTGAGCAGCACCGCGGCGGCGTTGTTGGAAAGGACCTCGGTCAGCAGGCTCGTGAGCAGGTACAGGGCGGAAACGAGAACGAACGGACCGTGAGGTCCTGCGAATCCCACGACGTGTTCCGCGATCGCGGCCGCGAGCCCCGTGCGCTCCATGGCGAGTCCGGCCGGGATCATGGCGGCGAGCAGGAGCAGCACCGACGTGTCCAGTGCGCGGATCGCACGCGGCACCGAGAGACACCCCGTCAGGATCACGGCGCCCGCGCCGGCGAGCGACAGCAGCAGAATCGGCGCGACGTTCATGGCCGCCAGCGCCACCACCGCCACGAGCGTGGCGATCGCGATCGGTGCGCGCGCGGGGAAGGTGAGTGTTCGCTCGACGCCCTCGATGAGCAGAACGTCCCCGTCATTCTGGAGCGCGCGCAGTGACTCCGGCTCGCCCTGAAGCAGCAGAACGTCGCCGGACTGGAGCGCCATCTCGCGTAGCTCGGTCTGATGGTGCGCTCCGAGTCGCCGCACGGCGAGCACCTGGATGCCGCGCAGGCGACTCAGGCCGAGATCGCGGACCTTGCGGTGCTGGAACAGCGAGTTGGGTAGGATCACGGCCTCGACCATCCGCAGATCGAGGCGACGGATGGGCACCCGCTCCTCGTCCGAGACCGCCGTTCCCGGCACCACGAGACCACGACCGAGGAGATCGTGCAGCGCGCGGGCCGTTCCCTCCACGACGAGCACGTCTCCCGGCTCGAGGATCGTGTCGGCGGCCGGCCCGAGCCTCGCATCCTCGCCGCGGATGAGCTGCATCACCACGACTTCCTTGTCGGAACCGAACACTTCCGCGATGCGTCGACCCGGCAGGCCTCCCGCGCGCGGAACGATGACCTCGGTGAAGAAGCTGCCCGGCGCGGCGGCTTCGAGAGCGTGGGACAACGCGTGACGAACGGGGAGAATCCGTGGAGCGACGAACACCGCGAAGAGGCCGCCCGCCCCGAGGTACAGCAAACCGAGTCTCGTGAACTCGAACATGCCGAACCCCGGACCTCCCGCCTCACGATAGAGCGAGTCCACCAGGATGTTCGTGCTCGTCCCGATCAGCGTGCACGTGCCGCCGAGGATCGAGAGATAGCTCACCGGCATCAGCAGCTTGGACGGGGCGAGTTTCAGCCGCCGGCACAGGGTGAGAGTCACCGGGATCATCAGCGCCACGATCGCCGTGTTGTTCATGAAGGCGCTGAGGCCGGCGGTGGGAGTGGCGAGCAGCAACGCCACGGTGCGGATTCCGCCGCCACCCGCGCGCCGAGCGAGCAGGCTCCCGATCCAGTCCACCACGCCCACGCGCTCCAGGCCGGCCGAGATCACGAGCATGGCCGCCACCGTGAGCGTGGCCGAACTCGCGAATCCGGTCACGGCCTCCTCGGGCCGCAGGAGCCCGGTCAGGCCCAGCGTGGCGATCAGCGCGAGCGCGGTGACCTCCACCCGGACGACCTGGGTGACGAGGAGAATCAGCGTGAGGACGAGGATCAGGCCCAGGAGGACCAAGTCTCACTCCGGTACGGCCGCGGCGTTTCGCGGTGCGCCAGTATCCTTCCGTCGGGGGCGTTCCGACAAGAGCCTGGGCAGTCCCGCGCGGACGCGGTATACGAGCAGGACCCCGCGCGCCGCTCGTCCGGAGGCCTTCTTGCATCGTTCGCTCTTCGACTCCGCCGGCCCGCCCGCCGCGATCCCCCGCGGCGCTGCCCCGGGAACCCTCCTGCACGACGTGTTCGGCTTCGCCGGCTTCCGCGGCGAGCAGGAGGCGATCGTTTCGCACGTGGTGGCGGGCGGCGATGCGCTCGTCCTGATGCCCACCGGCAGCGGGAAGTCCCTGTGCTACCAGCTTCCCGCGCTCGTGCGCGACGGCGTGGCGATCGTGGTCAGCCCGCTGATCGCGCTCATGGAAGATCAGGTCATGGCGTTGCGCCAGCTCGGCATCCGCGCCGCGTACCTGAACTCGAGCCTGGAGGCCGACGAGCAACGTCGCGTGCGGCGGGAGGTGGCGGCGGGCGAGATCGACCTGCTCTACGTGGCCCCCGAGCGCCTGCTCATGGACTCCTTCCTGGACTTCCTGGGCACGCTCCCTCTCGCGCTGTTCGCGATCGACGAGGCCCACTGCGTGTCCCAGTGGGGGCACGACTTCCGGCCGGAGTACCTGCAGCTCGCGATCCTGCACGAACGCTGGCCGGAGATCCCCCGGATCGCGCTCACCGCGACGGCGGATCCGCCCACGCGGCGTGAGATCGTGGCGAAGCTCGCGCTGGAGGACGCTCGTCAGTTCATCGCGGGGTTCGATCGTCCGAACATCCGCTACCGGGTCGTCCCGAAAGACAGCGCCACCACGCAGCTCATCCGCTTCCTGCGCGACGAGCATCCGCAGGATTCCGGCATCGTCTACTGCCTGTCGCGCAAGCGCGTGGAGGACACGGCCGCGAAGCTCGTGGCCGAGGGCTGGAACGCGGCGCCGTACCACGCCGGCCTGGACGCGGAGACGCGGCGCGAGAATCAACGTCGATTCGTGCGGGACGAGGTCGACATCGTGGTCGCCACGGTGGCGTTCGGCATGGGCATCGACAAGCCGGACGTGCGCTTCGTGTACCACCTGGATCCGCCCAAGAGCCTCGAGGCGTACTACCAGGAGACGGGCCGCGCGGGTCGCGACGGTCTCCCCGCGAACGCCATGATGACCTGGGGCCTCGCCGACGTGGCGCAGCTCCGCCGCTTCATCACCGAGGGCGAGGCGTCGACGGAGCGACAGCGCGTGGAGCACCACAAGCTGAATGCGCTGCTCGGCTACTGTGAAACGTCGCGTTGCCGGCGCCAGGTGCTCCTCTCGTACTTCGGGGAGACCGACTCCGCGCCCTGCGGGAACTGCGACACGTGCCTCACGCCGCCGGAGACGTTCGACGGCACGGTCGTCGCGCAGAAGGCGATGTCCGCGGTGGTCCGCACCGGCGAACGTTTCGGGCAAGGCCACCTGATCGACGTGCTTCTCGGGAACACGAACGAGCGCATCACGCGCTTCGGGCACGACCGCCTGCCGACGTTCGGCGTGGGCGGCGAACTCGACAAGCGTGGCTGGCAGTCCGTGTTCCGGCAGCTGGTGGCGGCGGGGCTGCTCGCGGTGGATCTCGATGGCTACGGCGGGCTCTCGCTCGCGGAGGAAGCGGCGCCGGTATTGAGGGGCGAGCGCACGGTGGAGCTGCGCCGCGATCCGCATCCCGAGCGCGGGGCCGGGCGCAAGCGCGGCGGTCGCTCGGGCCGCGGCGGCAGCGCGGCGGCCGGCCTGACCGACGAGGCGGATCGCACGCTGTTCGAGGCGCTCCGTCAACGGCGCCTGGAGCTCGCACGCGAGGCGAACATCGCGCCCTTCATGGTCTTCCCGGACCGCACGCTGCTGGAGATGGTGGCCGCGCGGCCCACGTCGCGGCGGGAGCTGAGCGACCTCCACGGGGTGGGGCAGGTGAAGCTGGATCGATTCGGGGAGGAGTTCCTCGGGGTGATCCGGCAGGTGGGGTGATCCGGCCCGTGCGCCAAGCGCGACTCGGCCGCCTCTCCTCCCGCGGCACTCCTACATCTTCCCCTCCGCCACGTTCGGCGGTCCCGGATACTTCAGGTCGTACTGGATGATCTGATCGATCAGCCCGTGGTGCGCCTCCTTCCACGAGATCGCGAGCGCCTCGTGCAGGAACTCGTGGAGGATGACCTTCTCCAGGTCCATCACCTTGAAGCGCTTCTCGAGGAAGAACGGTCCGATCTTGATCTTGCCCTTCCGGACCGACGCGCCGGGGTTCTCCGGATCGTACTCGAGCGTGCAGCGCGCCCAGATGTTCGCGAACTCGTCCTTGAGATTGTGCTCATCCGCGTTCAGGCGGCGCGGCGCCTTCACGAAGTTGTCCTTCACGCCCTTCGAGCGCGTGAGGCGTTCCATCGCGCGGCGCACCTTGAGGAGCAGGGCCTGCCCCTCCTTGTCCTTCGGGAACGTGTCGGCGAGAAGACGGCACATCGGGCGCCTCCGGGGTTCGAGTCCGTGAGTATAGCGTTTCTCCGGGAACTGGACTCTCCCGCCGGGGCGCGTATTCTTTCGGCGACCCGAGTCCGGAGGGGACCTTGCTGCAAGCGACCGTGAAACAGGCCGACGGCTACCTCTTCGTCGGCCGCTCGAACAGCGGGCACTGGGTGCCCATGGACGGCTCGACCAAGATCGGCGCGCTCGACGGCGCCGCGCGCCCGAAGGAGCTCCTGCTCCTCGCGCTCGGTGGCTGCACCGCGTTCGACGTGGAAATGGTACTGAAGAAGCGGCGGGTGCACGCGGCGACGTTCGAGGTCCTGCTCGAGGCCGACGAGGTGGACGAGACGCCGATGGTGTTCTCGCAGATCCGCGTGACGTACCGCTTCACCGGCGAGATCGCGGTGGCCGAGCTCGAGCGCGCGATCAAGCTCTCCGAGGAGAAGTACTGCTCCGTGAGCGCCATGATGAGGAAGGCGGTTCCGATCTCTTGGACGGCGGAGCTGAACGGGGAGCGGGTGCTCACGGACGAAGGGCGCGCCTAGTTCTCCGGCGGCCGACGCAGACTTGCGAGCAGCAACGTCGCAAGGCCCAGCAGGATCTCGTCCACGAACGGGATCATGTCCGGCACCAGCAGGTCGATCACGAAGATCGCGCCCGTCAGCAGGAAGAGCTGGGGGAACCGGAGCTTGCCGGCGAAGTCCAGAAGCGGGGCGAGGATCGGGGAAGGCATGACGGGATCCTAGCAGCAGCCGAGCGTTCGCGGCGCCGAGTTGCCGTTCCCGTGGCCGGAGCCTGGCGTCCCGAGCTTTGCTGCCGGAGCCTGCCGGACGGGGAACGTCGAGGAGGCCGTCCTCCGGGGCCAGGACCCCCGTCTCCCGAGCCCCGAGGCTCGTCGCTGGCACCGGACCGCCGGATCCGCTAGTCTCATACGGTCCGGGCCCTCGGGCCCCTGCCGGCGCCCCCCTGGCGAGGCACTGACCCTGGCGCCCGTCGCCGGGGAGGCGCTCCCATCGAGCGACCCGCCGCCCCGCGGGTCGAGGGGGCGAACATGTACCGCACCGTCACCCGCGCGCTTCGCCTGGCCCTGCCGGCGATGCTCCTCCCCGTCGTGGCCTCGGCCGCGCCGCAGCTCCTCCAGGCCGGGCCGCTGCCCGACTCCCACGCGATCCGAGTGCTCGAGGCGGGCCCCGAGCGCACCGTGATCGAGTTCGAGGTTGGCACGTTCCGCCTCAACACCGTCGACGTCGACGGTCAGGAGTACTCGGTCGTCCGCTGGGAAGGCGGCGAGAACCGTCTCGATCTCGGCGCGCCGGCCCTGCCCGGATTCCGCGAGTCGATCGTGATCCCGGACGACGGCACGATGAAGATCACGGTCCTCGAGCAGGAGTACACGGACTTCCCGAACGTGCGCATCGCTCCCTCCAAGGGCCCGATCACCCGCGACGTGCTGCCGTCCACGGTGCCGTGGACGTTCGACGATTCGATCTACTCGGCCGATGCGTTCTGGCCGGCGAACGTGGCCGACCTCGGCGAGCCCTACATCCTGCGCGACGTGCGCGGCGTCGTCGTCGCCGTGGATCCGTTCCGGTGGAACCCCGCCACCGAGACGCTGCGCGTGCTGACGCACGTGAAGGTCGCGGTGGAGGTGGATGGTCCGGGCGGCGCGAACACGATCGCCCCTCGCCCCCAGACTGCCCACGTCGCCGAGTTCGAGCGTCTGTACGAGCGCCACTTCCTGAACTGGGCGCGCCTGGACCGCTACTCGCCGGTGGGCGAGGTCGGCCCGATGCTCGTGGTTTCCGCCGACGTCTACCTCGCCGACGTGCAGCCGTACGTCGACTGGAAGAACCAGATGGGCGTCCCCACGACGCTCGTGTCGATGTCGTCCATCGGGACCACCGCGACGCAGCTCAAGAACTACATCCAGAACGTGTTCAACACGGACGGACTGTGCTTCATCCTGCTGATCGGCGACGACGTGAACATTCCGTACTACATGAATGCCGGCGGCGCCTCCGACCCGACGCTCACGCTGCTCGCGGGTTCGGACAGCTATCCGGACGCGTTCGTCGGCCGGATCTCGGCGCAGAGCTCCGCCCAGGTGACGACGCAGCTCGAGCGTCTCATGGAGTACGAGCGCAACCCGGACCCCGCCGGCGTGTGGTACAGCCGCGGCGTCGCGATCGCGTCGAACGAGGGCGACGGCATCGGCGATGACGGCGAGGCCGACTGGCAGCACGCGCAGAACTACCGCGCCGACCTGCTCGCCTTCACGTACAACGTCGTCAACGAGCTCTACGACGGAGATCATCCGAGCGCCGGTGGCGGCTTCGGCGGCGGCGGCGTCGGTCTGGACGAGCCGGGCTACCCGGTCGCGTCGGACGTGTCCGTCCTGCTGAACCAGGGCCGCGGCCTCGTCCACTACACCGGTCACGGCAGCGAGAACCTGTGGGTCACCACCGGCTTCTCGATCTCGAACATCAACGCGCTCACGAACGACAACATGCTGCCGCACGTGGTGTGCGTGGGCTGCGTGAACGGTCAGTTCGTGGGTCGCACCTGTTTCGCGGAGACCTGGATGCGCGCCACGAACGGCAGCGAGCCGACGGGCGCGATCGGCGTGTACGCCTCCACGGTCAACCAGCAGTGGGCCACGCCGATGCGGGCGCAGGACGAGATGGTCGACCTGCTGTGCGGAACGTCCAAGCTCACGATGGGCGGCCTGTGCTTCAACGGCTCGTGCGACATGATCGATCACTACGGCTCGAACGGGATCACCGAGTTCAAGAACTGGACGTACTTCGGCGATCCGAGCCTCGTGATCCGCACCGCCACTCCCACGGCCCTCACGTCGATTCACGAGGACTTCGTGGACGCGTCGACCGGTTCGTTCCTCGTGCAGACGGAGCCGAAGGCGCTCGTGGCGCTCAGCGCGACGGGGACCTTGGTGGGCTCCGCGTACGCGGACGCGGGGGGCGTGGCGATCGTCACCTTCGATCCGGCCGATCTCGCCGGCCGTGCGAACGTCACTCTGACCATGACCGGCTTCAACCGGATCCCGGTCGAGGCCGACCTGCCGGTCCTGAGCGGCTCGACGGGCATCGGCGAGGTCGCCGGCGCGGCGCTCGAGTCCGCGTCTCCGAACCCGTTCTCGGCCACCACGAACCTCTCGCTGTCGCTCGACCGTGAGCAGGCCGTGCGGGTCGACGTCTTCGACGTCGCGGGCCGCCACGTGGCCACCGTGCACGACGGCGTGCTCTCCGCGGGCTCGCACCGTCTCGCCTGGGACGGCACCACAGACGCCGGCACGTCGGTCGCGGCGGGCACGTACTTCACGCGCCTGACGACGGCCGATCGCGTCGAGACGCGTCGCCTCGTGCGGCTGCGGTAGCGCGCACTTGTCGGGGCACGAAGACCGGACGAAGAAGGGGGGCCCGGCGGCGACGCCGGGCCTTCCGTCGTTCGGGAGCCTGTTCGCAGGCATCGCCGCCGAGCTGCCCGAGGAGCAGGTGGACGTCCTCGCGCGGAGTGGTGGAGTCCGCATCGAGCGCATCGTCTCCCGCGGTCACGCGTCGCCGGAGGGATTCTGGTACGACCAGCCCGAGGACGAGTGGGTGCTCGTGGCCGCGGGCGAAGGAACGTTGGAGTTCGAGGACGGGCGGAGGATCACACTGCGCCCCGGCGACTGGGTGGACATCCCGGCCGGGGTCCGGCACCGGGTGGCGCGCACCGCCGAGGATCGCGACACGGTGTGGGTCGCGGTGTGGCGCGAGGCGGCGACGAGCGTCTCGACAGCCGGGAAGGGGTCGGGCACCCTGCCCGGATGAGCACGTCTCCGGGTCCAGGGCCCCTCCGTCGCCTCCTCCGCTACGCCCGCGGCCACCGCCGCCGCGTGTGGACCGCCACGACGTTCTCGATCCTGAACAAGGTCTTCGACCTCGCGCCCCCGCTCCTGATCGGCGCCGCCGTCGACGTCGTCGTGCAGCGGGAGCACTCCCTCCTCGCGCGGTGGGGCATCGAGGACCTGCAGATGCAGCTCGTGGCGCTCGCGGTCGGCACGCTGGTCATCTGGATCCTCGAGTCCGTGTTCGAGTACGCGTACGCGGTCCAGTGGAGGAACCTCGCGCAGACGGTTCAGCACGAGCTCCGCCGCGACGTCTACGACCACCTCCAGCATCTCGATCTCGCGTACTTCGAGGACCGCTCGAGCGGCGGGCTCATGTCCGTCCTCAACGACGACGTGAACCAGCTCGAGCGCTTCCTGGACGGCGGCGCGAACGATCTGCTCCAGGTGGCGACCACGGTCGTGGTGATCGGCGCGATCTTCTTCGCGATGGCGCCGGTCGTGGCGACGTTCGCGTTCCTGCCGATGCCGTTCGTGCTGTGGGGATCGTTTGCGTTCCAGAAGCGACTGGCGCCGCGGTATGCGGGCGTGCGCGAACGGGTCGGCATTCTCAACGGTCTCCTCGCGAACAACCTGGGCGGCATCGCCACGATCAAGAGCTTCGCGGCCGAGGCGTTCGAGGCGAAGCGCGTGGAGGCGGAGAGCGAGCGGTATGTTGCCGCGAACAAGCGGGCGATCGAGCTGAGCTCCGCGTTCTCGCCGCTGATCCGCATGGTGATCGTGGTGGGCTTCGTCCTCACGTTGGTGCTCGGCGGCAAGGCCGTGTTCGCGGGGACGCTGGCCGTGGGCGCGTACAGCGTGATGGTGTTCCTCACGCAGCGCCTGCTGTGGCCACTCACGCGTCTCGGTCAGACGGTGGATCTGTACCAGCGCGCGATGGCCTCCACGAACCGCGCGCTCGACCTGCTCGACACGCCGATCCGGCTCCGCAGCGGCGATCGCGCGATGCCGCGGGACCAGGTCCAGGGAGAGATCCGGTTCGAGGGAGTCACGTTCGCGTACGGCGGGCGGTCGCCGGTGATCGAGGGTCTCGACCTCGTGGTGCCCGCGCGCCAGACGATCGCGATCGTGGGCGCCACAGGCTCCGGCAAGACCACGCTCGTGAAGCTGCTGCTGCGCTTCTACGAACCGAGCGCGGGGCGCGTGACCCTGGATGGCGTGGACCTGCGTGAGATCCGGCTACCGGATCTGCGTCGCGCGATCGGGCTCGTGAGCCAGGACGTATTCCTGCTGGACGGCACCGTGCGCGAGAACGTCGTGTACGGCACGTTCGAGGCGACCAACGAGCAGGTGCGTGCCGCGGGCAGGGTCGCGGAGGCGGACGTGTTCGTGCGGGAGCTGCCGCAGGGCTACGACACGCTCGTGGGCGAGCGCGGGCAGAAGCTCTCCGGCGGCCAGCGGCAGCGCATCTCGATCGCGCGCGCCGTGCTCAAGGATCCGCCCGTCCTCGTGCTGGACGAGGCGACGTCCTCCGTGGACAACGAGACCGAGGCCGCGATCCAGCGTTCCCTCGCGCGCGTCGCGCACAGCCGCACCACCATCGTGATCGCGCACCGGCTGAGCACGATCCGGCACGCGGACCGGATCTATCTCATGGAGCGGGGGCGGATCGTGGAGGCGGGCACGCACGACGAGCTTCTGGCGTCCGGGCAGGGGTATGCCGCGTTGTGGCGGGTGCAGACGGGAGAAGTGGCCGCACGCTGAACTCCGAGCGAGAAGAGCCCGGCCCGCCGAAGCGGACCGAGCTTCCCGATTCACGTCGAAGTTCGCCGGAGATGACGGCCGGTCCTGCCTACCGGTAGTCGCCCTTCACGCGCCCCCACGACGTCGCGTCGACCGCGATGGAGCCCACGGAGAGCACGCGGTCCGGGCAGCCTCCGTCCCAGGTGGGAGTGGTGGTGCCGTCGCCGCAGTTCGCGATCGCGTAGGCGGCCGCTTCGGCCACAGTGACCATGTTGTTGTTGTCGGCGTCGGCCGCCCCCTCGAGGCCGGCCGCGAAGCACGGCGTGAAGACTCCGCGCGTCCCGGCGTCGAGTCCGGTGGAAGACGTGATCACGCAGAAGTTCGGATCCAGGGCGTTGACCGCGTCGCCGAGCGCGCCGGAGGCCTCCGAGTCGAGGATCAGGAGCGTGCGGTCCGAGGCGACGTCGACGGCGAGCACGATGTCTGCGGCCGTCGTGCGCGTGCAGTCGATTCCGAGCAGCGAACCGTTCACCGGGATCTCGCCGTGGCCGTCGTAGTAGACGATGTAGTCGTCGCCGGCCGCCGGCACGTTCCCCTCGATGTCGCTCAGCATCTCGATGCCGCTGCGATCGGCCGTCGAGACGATCTGATAGCCGTAGTTCATGAGGTGGCCCGACATCGCGTCGACGTCCATGGGCACGCCGGTCACGTCCAGGGCACACTTGTTCTCGTAGTTCGAGTTGCCGATCAAGAGCGCCGTGTCGGCCGCGTGGGCGGGACCGGCGAGGAGCACGAGCGTACCGAGGGCGAGCGCTGACCGTCGCATCGTCGTCATTCCCTTGTCCTCCCGGGGGCAGCGGGTTCGCGCGGCATCCTAGCAGACTCGGGATGCGCGCGCCAACGCCCCGTGCGCCGATCGGTCAATCGTCATCGATGGCCAGATCGACTGGCGCAGGATGCCGCTCACCTCGACGTGTCCGGTTGACCGGGCACGCAAGGCGCCAAAGAAGTCACGATACGCACCTCGTCGAGCCGGCGAACGCCCGGCCGGTCGGGACGAAACCCCCGCCCGAGAGAGGACGGCGCCTCGAACACCACGATGTGCGCCTCGATCTCCACGGCGTGCTCCGCCAGGAACTCCTCCGGAAGGTCCGAACAGTCCGGGAAGCTGATGTCCGCGAAGGCGAGCGTGCCGTGCCTGGCCGTCATGCGAGACTGGCCTGCGTTGGACAGGCAGCGGAAGCGATTCGGGTCGACGCCACTCTCGCGGAGGGAGCGTGCGTCGATCGGTGACCCGTCGACGAAGACCCGACACTCCAGCTCGAGCATGGCGCCGAATCCCGGACGCATCAGGTAGGACCGCGGTTCGTGCCCCGCGAAGCGTCCCCACCGGCGATTCGGTGAGGTCGTGATCGCGAGTCGCGTCGGCAACCCGATCACGCATTCCTCCGGATCGCGCGGAAGCACGTGGAGCGCGAACTCCCCGGTGACAATCCGCCCCGCCCACATCGTCTCGGGCGGGACCGGAATGCTCTCCTCGCAACCGTCCTCGTCGAGAACGCGGCGGAAGCACGTTCCCTCGTTCTCGTAGACCAGTCGCGCGACGTAGTCGCCGGCCGGGACCTGCTCGCCGTCTCCGGTCAGCAGGTGGAAGGTCTCGGTCCACGGAGGCAGGGTTGCCGCGAGAAGGAAGGCGGCGCCGGGCCGGTCCGAGTACGGTCCGTGCGAGTTCGCCCGACGAGCAAAGCTTCCCCCGTCGTCCACGCGCGTGAGGTCGAGCGTCCAGCTTCCGTCGGACGGATCGATGTCCCGGACACGACCGTCGCCTTCCAGCGGGAGGAAACGGGGGAAGATCTCGAAGCGAACCGTGCCTCCCACGCTCGCGGTGTCGGAGCTCGCGGCGGCGAGGATCGAGAGACCGTTGTGAGGCTCTCCCCATCCGGACTCGAAGGCACGCGTCGTCGCGGGCGCGTCGGGGGTGAACTCCGTCGCCAGGAGGAGCAGAACGGCAGACGAGCAGGCGACGATCACTTGCGACCTCGCGGCCGCTTGGGCACGGGCCAGGGGATCGGTTCCACAAAGGTCCGTTCGAACAATGGACGGCGCGTGGGATTGTCGATGAGCCGGCGACGTGGGACCACCTGGTAGAGAACGAAGTGGACCTCGAGCAGGCCATTCCTCTCGGCCAGCAACCGGATGAGTGCGGGGTCCGCCGGCGCAAGGACGAGGTAGGTGTTGTCCAGGATCCTGGGACCGCCGAGAGTTCGTCGGTCTCCACCGAACTTCTGCCGAAGGGCGAACTCGGGCGTTCGCTGGCTTGTCCGGTCCAACCACTCGCCCTGAGAAGGGAACAGGATCGGCTCGCCGTCCATCAGAACACGGTACGTCGTGTCGATCAGGAACTCATGGCCGGGAAGGAGATCGAACGACATCGAGTCGAACTCGGTCCAGTGCCAGGAGAGCTCGGAACGGAACGGCTCGTCATCGATGCACTCGAGATCCGACGGAATCGCGAGGCGTCGCGTCTGAGCTTCGCTCGGACGAACGTGAAGCACGAACGAGCTACTCCGCACGTCACCGGACCAGGTGGAGTTCGGCGGAATGTCGATCGTTCGGCAATCGTCGCCGCGGACCTGGCGTCGATCGGTGCCCGGATTGCGGTAGCCCACGTAGGCCCGGTAGTCCCCGGCGGGTATCGGCCGGCCGCTCGGGAGGAGGGTGGAGAACGGGGAGGCGACGCGGAACTCGGGTTCCTCGCGGAGAGGAAGCCATCGTTCACCGGCCGGTGCTCCTCCGAACTCCGACACGTCGATCAGGATGAATCCGTCCTGCCCCGCATCGATTCGTTCGAGCACGAGTCGCTTCTGGTGCAGGGGCGCGCTCCAGAACAGCCCCTGGCATCCCGCGCGAAGGTCCGAGCGCTCTGCGTGGAACTGGATCTCGCAGTCGAAACGTCCGCCCGAGTCGACGCTATCGGAAGCCGCCACGACGCGAAGGGAGAGGCCGTCCGTGGACGGACCCCAGTCGGTCGCGACCGGCGCGGCGATCGTGGGGTTTGTCGGCGAGCCCAGGGCGAATCCGACCAGGAGGAGCCACTCGGCACCGGCCCGATGCGCACGCTTCACTCCGGCCGCATCGCGAGAACGCGAAGGAGTCACGGTCACGGGATCTCACCTCCCCGGCGGAAGCTCCGGAAGGTGGGGAGCACCGCCAATATGCAATCGGAGAGGGCGAGTGCCTAGGCGCCGATGTCCGACCTGTGTCGGTCCGGCGGCCGCCGCTCGGTCCGATCCGCGCGGTATGATGTCGCAACCGGAGGAATGGACATGGCCTGCCGCCCCGCGACTCTCGAAGACGGCCCGGCGATCGCTCGTATCGGCGTCGCGGCCTGGAAGATCGGTTACGCGGACATCCTGTCGCCGGAGTACCTGGCAACCTGGCGCGAGGACGATCTCCTCGCTCGCTGGACGCGTGGCTTTCTCGCGGATCCGTCCGTCCTCGTGGCGGAATCCGACGGGCGGGTCGTGGGATTCAGTCGCCACGGTCCCCCGCGCGACGACGACGTCGGCGCCGGCACCGGGGAGATCATCTCCCTGAACGTGGATCCCGCTCACTGGCGCGGCGGCCACGGCGCCGCTCTCCTCACGGCGGGCGTCGATCGCTTGCGGGAGCGCGGATACACCCGCGCGGTCCTCTGGGTTCTGCGCGACAACGTCCGCGGCAGACGCTTCTACGAATCACAGGGTTGGCGACCGGATGGGACGGAAAGGCGCTGTGCGCTCGTGCCGGATGCAATCGCACTCGAAGTACGCTACGAGCGAGCGCTGCAAGTTGGACGACCGGGCGATCGTCTATTCGTGTGAAGACGGACTCGAACGTGTGCATGCCTCGGGCTCGCGCCGCGCAGAGTAATGGTCGCAGGTGTTCGAGAACGAACGGTTGTCGCACATGCGCGGCCGGTAGCGGGATCCATGTCGGGAAGCGCTCGCTGCTTTTGCGTCGACGTCCTCACACGGAATCGCTAGAGTAGAAATGTTGGCCCCCGGGAGCTCCTCACCGTCGACAGACGCTTCGAGGAGCCCACATGATGTTCGGTACCCGGGCCGCCCTGGCGGCCCTTCTTCTCTCGGTATTCACCTTCCCCTCCCTCGCCAGAGCCCAGACCCTCGGTCTGCTCCGCAACGAGCCCGGCGCGTACCCCGGCTACACCCTGTTCGAGACGCTCGTGTATCCCACGACCTACCTGATCGACATGAACGGGGAGGTCGTGCACACGTGGGACCACGGGACCGTCATCGGCAGTTCCCTGTACCTGCAAGACAACGGCGATCTCATCCGTCCCGCGTCCGCGGGGATTCTCTACGCGTCGATCGGGGTCGGTTCCGGCCTCATCGAACGCACGGACTGGGACGGCAACGTGCTCTGGGAGTTCGTCTACTCGGACAGCACGAGGATCACGCACCACGACATCGCCGTGCTGCCGAACGGCAACATACTCGCGATCGCGCGCGAGCTTCGCTCGCTTGCCGAGTGTCTGCAGGCCGGTCGCAATCCCGCCACGATCCAGCAGGCCCGTCTCTGGCCGGAGACCCTGATCGAGATCGAGCCCACCGGCAGCTCGGGCGGCAACATCGTGTGGAAGTGGGACGTGTGGGACCACCTGATCCAGGACTTCGATCCGAACAAGGACAACTACGGAGTCGTGGCCGATCACCCGGAGCTCGTGGACATCAACTACCGCCAGGACAATCTCGCGAACTGGTTGCACATGAACTCCGTGACCTACGACGAAGCTCTCGACCAGATCGTGGTGAGCTCGCGAACGCTCAACGAGTTCTGGATCATCGACCACAGCACGACCACCGAGGAGGCCGCGGGACACACGGGCGGCCTCCGGGGTCGCGGTGGGGACCTGCTGTATCGCTGGGGAAACCCCGAGGCATACGACGCGGGCACTCTCGCGGATCGCCGGCTCTTCAAGCAGCACCATCCGCACTGGATTCCGTCCGGCCTCACGGGAGCGGGCCGGATGATGGTCTTCAACAACGGCAACGATCGGCCCGGCGGGCCGTACTCCACCGTGGACGAGATCGTGACCACGGTCGACGCGAACGGGGATTATCCGATGCCGGCGTCGGGCACGCCGCACGGCCCGGCCGCTGCCGCGTACTCGTACGTCGGGGACCCGCCGGACAGCTTCTACTCCTCGTTCATCTCGAGCGCGCAGCGGCTCCCGAACGACGACACGCTGATCTGCGAGGGCGGCCCCGGCCGGCTGTTCGAGATCGATGCGTCCGAGAACATCCTGTGGGAGTACGTCGTGCCCGTGAACATGGACGGACCGATGATGCAGGGCGAGATCCCGATGAACAACGAGACCCGGACCTTCCGGGCGAGGCGTCTCGATCCGAGCTTCCCGGGGTTCGCAGGTCGGGACCTCACGCCCATGGGTCCGATCGAGCTGGCGGGCACCGGAGTGCCGATCCTCGCGGCCGCGGGTGGCCCCGTACTGTCGCCGGCGTTCCCGAATCCGTTCCGGGCGGAGACGTTCTTCGACTTCACGGTGGAGCGGCCGGGCACGGCGCGGCTCGACATCTTCGACATTGCGGGCCGGCGGGTTCTCACACTCGTGGATGGGCCGGTGGAATCCGGTCGCCACCGCGCGACGTGGCAACCGAGCGGCGTGGCGCCGGGCGTGTACACGGTTCGGTTGCTGGCCGGCGACCGGGCGACGACGAGGAAGGTCACGCTCGTCCGCTGAGGAGTCGATGCTCCCGGCGGTGTCCGTGCTCGAGAGGCGGGCACCGCCGGCGCGCGGTGGCACCCGGCGCGCGTCCCCCTTGCGCCGAGGCAATCGAGTGCGCTACTGTCGGGATCTCGCGGCCGGCACCCCGCCCGCCGCCGGCACCACCACCGGAGGGAACACGCCATGGCAACCGCCGCCGTTCATCGGTTCGGGCCACGCTCTCTCCGGTACGCGCGCTAGCGCCGGCGCCACTCGCGCCTCGCGAATCAGCCGCTCCGAGAGGGGCGGCTGATTTCGTTTCCCCACCGAGATCCGCCGCAATGTGGTCGACGCCGGGGTTCCGCCGGACGCACGACGTGTCCGGCGCCCACTCCTCCTCGAGGTGACGGATTCGATGCTGCACACGTACGGATGGAACGACGAGCGAGCGCGCGAGTTCGCGGCGGGCGACCACGCGGACCTCGCCCCGGCCCGCGTGAGTCGTGAGGATCGCGGGCGATACCAGCTCCTCACGGCGGCCGGCGAGCGCACGGGTGAGGTGTCGGGACGCCTGCGTCACGAAGCACGCTCGCGACTGGACTTCCCGGCGGTCGGCGACTGGGTCGCCGTGCGCGCGGAAACGGATGGGCCGTGCATCGTGGAACGCGTGCTGTCTCGCAAGAGCGTGTTCCTGCGCGAGGCCGCCGGAGAGGCCACGGAGGAGCAGGTCGTGGCCGCGAACGTGGACACGGTGTTCCTGGTCTCCGGCCTGGACGACGACTTCAACCCGCGCCGCGTGGAACGCTACGTGACCGCGACGTACGAGAGCGGAGCGACGCCCGTGATCGTGCTGAACAAGGCGGACCTCGCCGCGGATCCGGAGGCGTTCGTCGCCGAGATCGAGACGGCGGCGCCCGGGATCGACGTCGTGATCGTGAGCGCGCGGGAGGGGACCGGGGTGGATGTGCTGGCGCGCTGGCTCGCGCCGGGTCGCACCGTGGCGCTGCTCGGATCCTCCGGAGTCGGCAAGTCCACGCTCGCGAACGCGTTGCTCGGCGAGGAACGTCAGGCCACGGGGGGCGTGCGCGAGAGCGACTCGAAGGGCCGCCATACGACCACGTCGCGCGAGCTGCTTCCGCTCCCCGGCGGCGCGGTGCTGCTCGACACGCCCGGCATGCGTTCGCTCAAGCTGTGGGCCGACGAGGACACGCTCGCGTCCGTGTTTCCGGACATCGAGGAGTTCGCGGCGCGGTGCCGGTTCCGGGACTGCGGCCACGAGACCGAGCCCGGCTGCGCCGTCCTCGCGGCCGATGCCGACGGTCGGCTCGCGGCGGGGCGACTCGAGAGCTGGCGCAAGCTGCAGCGGGAGCTGCGCTGGCTCGCCCGCAAGCAGGACGTGCGACTGCAGCGGGAGGAGCAGGGCCGCTGGAAGTCCGTGACGAAGGAGTACCGCAAGAAGAAGAAGGACCGGGAGTGGTGACCAAGGCCCGAGGGGGCTGCGGGGGCTGGACGTACCCCCCCGATCCTCCGGCCTCTCGGGACCGCGAACTGTTCCGTCGATGTCCGGTCCGGGCGACGTCTCGCGCCATACAAGTCAGAGCGTCCGGGCACCGCCGCCCCCCGGTCGCGCGTCCCGGACCCGAGAGGACCCCATGAACCGCCTGTCGCTTCCCCGCCGCCCCCGCGGCGTCGCCGCCCTCGCGTGGCCACGAACCCATATCCCGCTCGCCCTCGCTGCTCTGTCGGCCGCCCTGGCCTCGGCCCCCGCGTCCGCCCAGGAGGTCCGTCAGGACCTCTGGGTGGTCCGGGGCGGCAACGTGAACGCCGTCGCCGTCTCCGGGAACACGCTGTACTTCGGCGGCACGTTCTCGTCGGTGGAGCCGTACACGGGCGGCGCGGCGCCGCTCGATCCCGTGTCCGGCCAGGTCGTGGGGACTCCCCCGGTGGTGGAGGGCGAGGTGTTCACCGTGGCGTCGGACGGGGCCGGCGGCTGGTTCCTCGGCGGCAACTTCACGGCCGTCGCCGGGGAGGCGCGGACCGGACTCGCGCACGTGCTCGCCGACGGCTCCCTGTCGGCGTGGGCGCCCGCCGTCACCGGCGGCGACGTCTACGTGATGCAGCGGGTCGGGAGTACGATCTACCTCGGCGGATCGTTCAGCTTCGTCGGCGGGCAGTTCCGTCCGAATGCCGGCGCTATCGACGCAACGAGCGGGGCCGTGAACGCCTGGAATCCGAGCGCGTCGAGCTACGTGACGGCGCTCGCGGTCAGCGGGAGCACGGTGTACCTGGGTGGCGGCTTCACCACGATGGGAGGTCAGCCGCGCGCACGCCTCGCCTCCGTGGACGCGACGTCCGGCGCCGTGACGACGTGGAATCCCGGCGCGGACAACCAGGTGTCGGAGTTCGCGGTCAGCGGCACCACGCTCTACGCGGGCGGACGCTTCCTGAACGTCGGCGGGGCGGCGCGGAACCGTCTCGCGGCGTTCGATCTCGGCACCGGCAACCTCGCGGCGTGGAATCCGGATGCGAACGGCGAGATCGGCGATCTGCTGGTCGACGGAGCGCTCGTGTACGCCTGCGGAGCATTCAGCACGCTCGGCGGCGCGCCGCACGGTCGCCTCGCCGCGATCGATGCCGTGACCGGTGTGGCCACGACGTGGGACCCGAACGCGAACTTCAACGTCGACGCGATCGCGAAGCTCGGCAACGACGTGTACGCGGGCGGCGCGTTCGACACCATCGGCGGCGGGACGATCCGCGTGCTCGCGAAGGTGGACGCCACGACCGCGCTCGTGGATCCGACCTGGAACCCGGACCCCGGCCTCGCCGTGTTCTCGCTCGCGACGGACGGCAACGTGATCTACGCGGGCGGCGACTTCTTCACGATCGGCGGCGTGAAGCGGAACCGTCTCGCCGCGATCGATCTCGTCACGGGCCGCGCCACGGACTGGGATCCCGGTGCGTCGAGCACCGTGTACTCGATGGTGGTCGAGGGGAACGACGTGTACGTCGGCGGACTCTTCACCACGATCGGCGGCGCCGCGCGGAACCGCATCGCCGCGATCGACGCGACGACCGGTGCCGCGACGGCCTGGGATCCGAACTCGAACAGCGCGGTGCGGGCGCTCCTCTGGAACGACGGCACGCTGTACGCCGCCGGTGCGTTCACGTCGATCGGCGGGCAGACGCGCAACCGCCTCGCGGCACTCGATCCCGTGACGGGTACGGCGCTCGCGTGGAATCCTTCGGCGAACAACCAGGTGTACGGCCTCGCGGCCGCCGGTGGAATGATCTACGCGGGCGGCAACTTCACCACGGTCGGCGGCGTGGCGCACCAGCGGCTCGCGGAGATCGACGCGGCCACCGGGGTGGCGAGCGCGTGGGCGCCGAGTGCGAACTTCAACGTCAACACGGTCGCGGTCGCGAACGGCAAGGTGTACGCGGGCGGTCTGTTCTCGACCATCAACGGCGTCGCCCGCGCAAACCTCGCGGCGATCGAGATCGCCACCGGCGACGTGACGTCCTGGGATCCTTCGCCCGACTGGAACATCGCTTCCCTGCGCACGCTCGGCGGCTTCGTGTACGTCGGCGGCGGGTATCAGAACATCGCGGGGGTGGCGCAAGAGGGAGTCGCCCGGTTCGACCCCGCCACGGATCTGCTCGACGACTGGCGGCCGGACGCGAACTGGGACGTCAACGACATCGCGCTGCAGGGCAACACGATCTTCATCGGGGGCCTGTTCAACGATGTGGGCGGTGCGTTCCGGGACCACCTGGCGGCCATCACGATTCCGGGGGGCGCCACGTCGGTGGATCCGATCGTCGCCGCGGGGGGAAGCGGACTGCGACTCGGTGCACCGTGGCCTTCGCCCGCACGGAATCGTTCGACCGTGTCACTCGAACTGCCGCGATCCGGACAGGTGACCCTCGATCTGTTCGACGTCTCCGGTCGGCGGGTCGCTTCGATCCTGCGCGAGACACCCCTCGCGGCCGGTCGCCACGAGATCGAGATCCCGCTGGAAAATGTGACGACCGGCGTGTACTTCGTGCGCGCGAGCGCGGGCGCAGAATCGGTGTCGCGGAAGGTTGTGCGGGTACCGTAGGCGGCTCCATAGCTTATGGGGTGAAGGGTCTGGGGGGTGCGTGCTATTCTCCGATCTCCGGCGGAGAGCCCCCCGACCGCCCGACCACCGGAGGGATCATGAACTCTCGTGCCACTCTTGCCGCACTGGGATCGCTCCTGGTCGCGTGCACGTCCGCTTCTGCCACCACCTATACCCTACGGGCCGACGGCACCGGGGACTTCGCGACTCTCGCAGCGGCGTTCGCCGCAGTCGTGGATGGGGATGAGGTCGTCCTCGAGCCGGGCACCTACGCGGAGAACTCGCTGCTCCTCACCGCCGGCATCACGCTGCGCAGCTCGAACGGGGATGCCGCCACGACCGTGATCGACGGAGAGGGCCTGAGCTACATCCTGCACACGCAGGATGCGGCGGGGCTGGTGATCGAGAACGTCGGCTTCCGGCGCGGCTACTACAACTGGGGTTCGGGCATCAGCATCGACTACTGCACTGCGCAGGTCTCCGGATGTCTGTTCTTCGAAGGAGACTGCCCGCCGGTCGGGCCCGGTCTCGAGAGCCGGGGCTCCGCGGCGTACGTGTGGGAGTCGACCGTGACTTTCTCCGGGTGCACGTTCCGCGACAACGGACAAGGGGAGACGGTATTCGCGGACGGCGGCAGCACGACGTTCGACCACTGCCTGTTCGTGGGAAACGCGACCGGCGGCCTGGTGTCGTACTCCTGGCCGAATCCCACGTTCGTCACGAACTGCACGCTCGTGGATAACGCACGCTTCGGCCTCCAGGATCGATCCGGGGCGGGAATCATCGTGGAGAACACGATCGTCACCGGCACCACCAACGGACCGGCTCTCGACATCTCCTGCAACAGCGTCCCCGCGTCGACGTTTTCCTGTTGCGACGTCTACGACAACGAGTGGGGCGACTGGGAAGACTGCCTGAGCTACTACCTCGGTCGGGACGGCAACGTCTCCGTATCGCCGCTGTTCTGTGATGCGTCCACGGGCGACTACACGCTGTCGAGCGGATCTCCGTGCACGGACGCGGCGAGCGGCTGCGGCACCATCGGGGCGTTCGGCGTCGGCTGCGGAACGGTCTCCGTGGAGAGCCGGAGCTGGAGCTCGCTGAAGTCCGACTGGCGCTGAGCGACCGATGGGGCGATGGGGGAGACTCGCGGCGGCAGTCCTCCTGGCGCTCCTGCCGTGGTGCGTCCCCGCGCAGGCTACAACCTACCTGATCCGCCCCGACGGCACCGGGGACCTTCCGACCGTCGGGGCGGCACTCGCCGCCGCTCAGGATGGCGACGACGTGATCCTCGCCGCCGGGACCTACTACGAGCGCGACCTGCAGCTCGATGCGAGCATCGTACTCCGCTCCGAGAACGGCGATCCCGAGACGACGTGGCTCGACGCGCAGTGGCTCGGCCAGGGACTCGCGATCTCCTCCGGCGAAGTGATCGTGCAGGATCTCGGGTTCCGGAACGGAAGCCACGGCGGTGGCGGTTGCGTCTCGTACTCGGGTCTGTACACCACGTTCTGGAACTGCATCTTCGAAGGGGGTGACGGCGCGCCGCGCGGCACCGGTCCCGGCGGCGCGGTTCTCGCGGGAGCCCAGGGAACGTTCTCGTACTGCACGTTCCGCGGCACGGTGTCCGGCGCCGCCGCGTACGTCGCCCCGCAGTGGTACGAGATCGTGATCTTCGATCACTGTCTCTTCGCGGACAACGTCGGCGGCGCGATCGTTCCGAACACGGAAGGCCAGATCCAGATCTCGTACTGCACGATCGTGCGGACGGTCGGCGCGGCGCTCCGCAACGAAGGTCCGTACGCGCAGTACCGCCTGTACAACGTGCTGATCGCGGACACGATCGGCGGTCCCGCGCTCGCGCCGGACTGCCCGAACCAGCCGCTCCTTTCGTATGCCACCTGCTGCAACTTCTTCGGGAACGAAGGCGGCGACTATCCGGACTGCCTTGCGGTGTGGCGCGGCGCGGATGGGAACGTCTCGCTGGATCCGAAGTTCTGCGACGTGGGGTCCGGCGACTTCCGGGTCGCGTCGGACTCGCCATGCGCGCCGTCGCCCGAGGGGTGCGGCGGCATCGGTGCCCTCGGCGTGGGCTGCGCCGCCTCGGGCGTCGAGGAATCCACGTGGTCCCGCCTCAAGGCCGCCTGGCGCTGATCCTCCCGGCCCGCCGCCGCCCCACATCCGACTCCGAGGACCGTGGTAACCTCTCGCGTCCCGATCCGGAGGCGAGCCCGTGGAAGCGCACGCATTCACCCAGGGAGACCCCAGCGAGGAGATCCGCGTGGGCATCTCCGCCTGCCTGCTCGGTGACCCCGTTCGGTTCGACGGCGGCCACAAGCGGGACCGCTTCCTGGAAGGAACGCTCTCCGAGTTCTTCCGGTTCATTCGGGTCTGTCCCGAGGTCGACATCGGACTCGGCGTGCCGCGCGAATCCCTGCGCCTCGTGCGAATGAAGGGAGATCACCCGCGGCTCCTCGCGACCAAGAGCGGCACCGATCACACGACGACCATGGAAGAGTACGCGCGCGCGAAGGTCGACGAGCTGCGGAAGCTCGACCTCTCCGGCTATCTGCTCAAGCGGTCGTCTCCGTCCTGTGGCATGGAACGCGTCAAGGTCTACGACGATCACGGCGCGCCCGCCCGCGACGGGGTCGGCGTGTTCGCGCGCGTGCTGAAGGAACGGTGGCCGGAGCTTCCGGTGGAGGAGGAGGGGCGACTCCACGACCCGCGACTCCGCGAGAACTTCATCGAGCGGGTGTTCGGGTTCCACCGCGTGACCACGTTCTTTGCCGGGGACTGGAACCTCGGCGGCCTCGTGCGGTTTCATACCGCCGAGAAGTACCTGCTGCTCTCGCACGAACCGGAGGGCTACTCGGAGCTCGGGCGCCTCGTGGCGAACGCGAAGGGACGCGACCCGGAGGAGATCGCGGCGGAGTACCGTGCCCGGTACCTCGCGGCGCTGGCGGTTCCCGCCACCCCGAACAAGCACATCAACGTGTTGCAGCACATGCTCGGCTACCTGCGCGACGTCGCGACACCCGAGGCACGCGCCGAGCTCCACGGTGCGGTCGAGGACTATCGCCAGGGCTACGTGCCGCTCGTGGTACCCGTCACACTTCTGCAACACTATGTGCGTATTCATGGGATCGAGTACCTGCGCGGCCAGCGCTACCTGGAGCCGCACCCGAAGGAGCTCATGATCCGGAATCACGTATGACGGACCTGCTGGACCGGCTGCGGCGGCAGGAGCGCCGGCGCTGGGCGACCGCGGCCCTCGTGACGCTCGGAGTGCACGTCGCGATCCTCGCGTGGATCGCGCGGCTGGGCCCTCTCGTGGCGAGTCCGGCGGAGGCGGCGCCGGAGCCGCTCCAGGTCGTGTTCGCGCCCGAGAAGCCGCGTGTCTTCACCGAGCTGCCGGACGATCGGAAGGACGAGGCGCCCGAGCGCGCGGATCTGCTGTCGAACGTCACGAGCCGCGCGCGCGACCGCGTGGAGGGTGGCGAGGACGAGGCTCCCCGGTCGCAGGGTCTGGCCGAGCTCCCCGCCGTTCGGCTCACGCCCGGGCAACCGCAGACCGCGCCGGCCCCCGCTCCCGAGCGGCCCGCGCCGGCCGAGCGCGCCAAGCAGGAGACGCCCACCGAGGATCGCGGCGAGCTCGCAGCGGAGCTTCCGCTCGCCCGCCCCGAGGACACGTCGCTGCGCGAGTTGCTGCTCAACCCGTCGACGGATCCGCGCACCCGCCCGCCCGGCGACTCCGACATCCTGCAGGAGGCGTTCGACGACGCGACCTCGAACACCGGCCTCACGGGCGACATCTCGCTGAACACCATGGAGTGGGAGTACGCGCCGTGGATGCGCGAGTTCCGGCGCGCGGTGCAGCAGCGCTGGAACGCGCCGATCGCGTTCCAGATGGGCATGATCGACGGCTGGGTCCTTGCGCGCGCCACGGTGTCGCCCGCCGGAAAGCTCGTGCACCTCGAGGTGCTCGATCAGGAGGTCGGACATCCGTCGCTCACGGAGGCCGTGGTGTACGCGCTGGAGAAGTCCGCGCCCTACCGGCCGCTGCCGGCGAACTTCCCCGAGGAAAACCTCGTCATCACCATTCGTTTCGTGTACCCCAAAGTCCGGCGGTACTGATCGCCCCGTTGCCCCCGCGTCATGAGAGAGATGAGATGCTCGAGTTCCTGAAAGACGGCGGTCCGGTCATGATCCCGCTCGCGGCGTGCAGTCTCGTGGCCGTGGCGCTCATCGTGGAGCGCGCGCTCGCGCTGCGGCGCGGGCAGGTGCTGCCGCGCGAGATCCTGGAGGTCGTCCGGGCCGTGCGTCCGGGGCGCGATCTCGGCCTCGCGATCGACGTCTGCCGTCGCAACCCCGGCGTGTTCGCGGACATCGTGCGCGTGGGACTGGAGCACTCCACGCAGCCCTGGGAGATCATGCGCGACGCGCTGCTGGACGCCGGCCGGCAGAAGACCACGCTGCTCGAGCGCCATCTCGTGTGGCTGCAGACGATCGCGCAGGCGGCGCCGCTGCTCGGGCTGCTCGGCACGGTGCTCGGCATGATCCGCATGTTCACGTCGATGTCGCTGTCCGGGCTCGGAGATCCCGAGGCGCTGTCCGGCGGGATCAGCGAGGCGATGATCACGACCGCCGTCGGCCTCGCGATCGGCATCCCGGTACTCGTGGCCTACAACGTACTGTCCGCGAAGGCGGAGACCCTGGTCACGGAGATCGAGGCGCACGCGAGCACGCTCGTCTCCAAGCTGCGCCCGGGCATGACGCTGGAGCCGGACGCATGACGCTCGCCTTCCGTCCCGCACGGACCAAGAAGCGCGTGTCGCTCGAGATCACGCCGCTCATCGACGTGCTGTTCCTGCTCATCATCTTCTTCACGATGACGAGCACGTTCAAGCGCGTGGGCGAGCTGGAGCTCTCGCTGCCGGACTCCACCACGGCCGCGGCCCGCAAGGAGGGTGACTCCAATCCCACGGTGGAGCTGGTCGTGCTCGAGGACGGAACGGTGGAGCTGGACGGCGAGCCGGTGACGCTCGAGGGCCTCGAGTCGGCGCTGCGCGCGCGGCACGAGACGGAGGCCGACGCTTCCGTGCTCGTGAATGCGGAGTCGGCGGTCGAACATGGGACCGTGGTGCGTGTCCTCGACGCCGTGCGCTCGGCCGGCTACCGCGGCGCCGGGATCGGCACTCACGTGCCGGCGGTGGGGGCGCCCCGCTCCGAGGGGGGCGCCGCAGGCAGCGCCGGAGCGCCCTGACCCGAGCAACGGCACCCGCCGCCGGGTGCCCGCCCGCCCGGGGCGTGACACCCGGCCGGCCGCCCCCTATATTGCCCCGCATGAAGCCCAAAGACTCGATCGCCGTCCTCGACTTCGGCGGCCAGTACGTGCACCTCATCGCCACCAAGATCCGTGCGCTGGGCGTCCACGCGGAGATCCGCGATCCGGACGACCCGGCGGACACCTTCCGTGACTACCGCGGCCTCGTGCTCTCCGGCAGCCCGGCCCTCTCGGCGTTCGACGCCGATTCCGACTGGAGCCGCGACGTTCTCGAGCTCGGCGTTCCCGTGCTCGGATTCTGCTTCGGGCACCAGGAGATCGCGAAGGCCGGCGGCGGCCGGGTGGAGCACACGAAGCGCGAGTACGGCGCCGCCAAGCTCAAGATCGTGAACGACTCGCCTCTCTTCGCCGGCCTCGGTCCCGAGGAGCAGGTGTGGATGAGCCACGGCGACACCGTCACCGCGATCGGGGATGGCTTCACCGAGATCGGCATGTCGGTCGGCGGCGTGGACGAGGTCTCGGCGCACCGGAACGCGGCCATCGCGTGCGAAGACCGGCGCTGGTACGGGCTGCAGTTCCACCCCGAGGTGGATGACACGCTGTGCGGCCCGCGGATCTTCGAGAACTTCGTGCGCGAGATCTGCGACATCCGCACGGAGTGGAAGGTCGGCGACCAGGTGGAGGAGCGCGCGGCGGCGGTCCGCAAGGAAGTCGGCGACCGCAACGTGCTGCTGCTCGCGTCCGGCGGCGTGGACTCGTCGGTGGCGGCGCTGCTGTTCCTGAAGGCGATCGGTCCGGATCGTCTGCGCCTGCTCCATATCGACAACGGTCTGATGCGCAAGGACGAGAGCGCGGGCGTGAAGCGCAATCTCGAGTCGCTCGGACTCGGCCCGTGCCTGAACGTCGTGGATGCATCGGCCGAGTTCCTCGCGGCGCTCGAGGGACTCACGGAACCGGAGGCGAAGCGCAAGGCGATCGGCGACACGTTCATCGCGGTGTTCGAGCGCGAGGCGAAGAAGCTCGATCTGTCGAACGCGCTGCTCGGGCAGGGGACGATCTACCCGGACACGATCGAGACCGGCGGCACGAAGCGCGCCGACGTCATCAAGACGCACCACAACCGCGTGCCTCTCGTGCAGCAGATGATCGCGGAAGGGCGCGTGGTGGAGCCGCTCGCCGACCTGTACAAGGTCGAGGTGCGCGAGCTCGGCAAGGCGCTCGGACTCGATCCTGCGAGCATCGACCGGCATCCGTTCCCCGGCCCCGGCCTCGGGATCCGCGTCGCGGCGGCGAGTCGAACGGAGGACTTCGACGAATCCCGCCTGCGTCTCGAGATCGCGCACGCGCTGGAAGGCACGGGGCTCACGGGACTGCCTCTGCCCGTCAAGTCGGTCGGCGTGAAGGCGGACCTGCGCAGCTACGAACACCCGGTGCTGCTCGTGGGCGAGAACCCCGGCCACGACCGGCTCGCCGCGATCGCCACCTCCCTCGCGAAGAACGTGCAAGGCATCAACCGCTGCCTGTTCGAGCTGAGCGACACGCGGCCGGAGCGGGCGGAGCTCGTTCCCGCCACCGTCACGCGCGAGCGGCTCGACCTGCTGCGCGAGCTCGACGCGATCGTGATGCAGGCGCTCGAGCGACACGACCTGATGAAGATCGTGTGGCAGTGTCCCACCGTGCTCGTGCCGCTGAAGCTCGACGGCCGCGGACGCGAGCTCGTGGTCGTGCGGCCCGTGCACTCCGAGCGTGCGATGACGGCGCGTCCCGCGTGGATCGGCGAGAAGTGCGCGCGCGAGATCACGTCGGCGCTGATGGCGTTCGACGAGGTCGGCGCCGTGGCGATCGACGTGACGACGAAGCCCCCGGCCACGATCGAGTGGGAGTAGCGGGACGGAGCCCGGGGTGGCCCGAGCTCCGTCCGCTTCACCTCTCGATCCGGCGACTCCCGGCGACGGCGTCCCTTGACCATCAGACCGCCACGGGCTTCGCGGTGACCGCTCCGGTCGTCTCCCGCCGGGGCTCCAGGCTCCTTCCGGTCACGAGCCCCAGCATGAACCAGGCGAGGGATGCCACGCCGGTCAGGAACACGGTGTCCCCGAGGACGCGAAGCCAGCGGAGCACGTTGATGACCGGGAGCTGGAGGAAGTCCGCGCTCCGGGCGTACCACAGTCCGTGTTCCACGCTCGCCCAGGTCTGCGCGAGGCCGATCGGCAGCAGACTGAGCCCGACCATCAGCGCCAGTCCGAGGTTCATCGCCCAGAACGCGTAGGCGAGATGGGCTTCCTTCCAGGTCCGCCGACTCATCATCCGCGCCACCATGAGCACGAGGCCGAGGGAGAGCAGTCCGTACACCCCGAAGAGAGCCGTGTGGGCGTGCACCGGGGTCGTGTTGAGCCCCTGCATGTAGTAGAGCGCGAGCGGCGGGTTGATGAGGAAGCCGAACAGGCCTGCTCCCACGAGATTCCAGAACGCGACGCCCACGAAGAACCGGATCGGCCAGCGGTAGCGTTGCATCCAGGGCGCGGCCCGCTGCAGGCGGTACGTCTGGAACGCCTCGATCCCGATCAACACCAGCGGCACGACCTCGAGCGCGCTGAACGTCGCGCCGATCGCCATGATCGGCGTGGGCGTCCCGCTGAAGTACAGGTGATGAAACGTTCCCGGAATCCCGCCGAGGAGGAACAGCGCGCTCGACGCGATCACCGCCCCGCCCGCGTGAACCGGCTTGACGAGACCGAATCTCGCAAAGAGGAATGCGAGCGCCGCGGTGGCGAAGACCTCGAAGAAGCCCTCGACCCAGAGATGGACGACCCACCAGCGCCAGTACTCCATGACCGAGAGATGGGTCCGGGCGCCGAAGAAGAAGCCGGCCCCGTACATCAGGCCGATCGCAGCCGACGCGCCGGTGAACATGAGAGTCAGCGACCGGTGATCGTCGCGCCGGCGGAGCGCGGGGGCGAGCCCGCGGAGCATGAGCACCAGCCACAGGACCAGTCCGACGAACAAGGCGATCTGCCAGGCCCGTCCGAGGTCGACGTACTCGTACCCCTGGTGACCGAACCAGAAGCCCGAGCCGAGGCCGAGCTTCTGGTGGATCGACAGCGCCTCGCCCGCGAGGGATCCGCCGACCACCAGCAGGAGGGCGCCGAACAGGACGTTCACGCCCAGTCGCTGGAAGCGCGGTTCCGCTCCGCCGATGGCGGGAGCGAGGAACAGCCCGGCGGCAAGGAACGCCGTGGCGATCCAGAAAACCCCCGTCTGCACGTGCCAGGTCCGGCTCAGAGCGTACGGAATCCAGTCGCCGATCCTCCACCCGAAGAAGGACTGTCCTTCCACCGTGTAGTGCGCCGTGAGCGCGCCGAGGACGACCTGGAGCACGAACAGGGCGATCACGGCCCCGACGTACTTGCCGAGCGCCCGCATCGAGGGCGTGATCGTGATCCCGCCGAGCGGATCCCGAGCCGGCGGACTCGCGACGGATTCGTCCTCCTGCGGTCGGAACGACCGCCACCAGATGATCGCGCCGACTCCCGCGAGCAGGAAGACGACGCTCGCGAACGTCCAGAGAACGTTGGCGGGCGTCGGGGCGTTCCCGATCAGCTCCTCATGCGGCCAGTTGTTCGTGTAGGTCACGGAGCTCGCGGGACGTTCGGTCGCGCAGGCCCAGCTCGTCCAGAAGAAGAAGTCGACGAGCCGCGCGCGGCGCGCGGGATCGTCCACCGTCATCTCCGGCATGGCGTAGTCTTCCCGCAACGAGGCGAGCGCCGGATCGGCGCCGAACAGCCGCTCGTAGTGGTCGGCCACCCGGTCGATCGCGCTCGCACGATCCTCGCTGACGACGATCGATCCCGTGATCCGGTCGTAGGAGTTCGCGCGCATCTCGCGCTTCACCTCGTCGCGCAGCACCGCCTGGGTCGCGACATCGAGGCGATCGTACGGAAGGCCCGCGGTCCGTTCCGCTTTCACGTCGAGCAGCGCCACGACCTCGCGATGCAGCCAGTCGGCCGACCAGTCGGGTGCCTGGTAGGAGCCGTGGCCCCAGATCGAGCCGAGCTGCTGGCCGCCGGTGCTCTGCCAGACCTGCTGCCCGTCGAGGATCGATTCGCGCGTCATCAACACCGTGCCGTCCGGCGTCGTCACGGTCGAGGGGATCGGCGGCGCCTGGCGGTAGACCTCGCGCCCGAAGAAGCCGAGCAGCGTGAAGGCGACGAGCAGGGTCGCGCCGAGGAGGATCCAGTTCCTTCGATGGCTGATCATGATTCTCTCCGTCACTCGCAGAGTGCGCGCGGGAACAGGACGTTGTTCTCGAGGTGGATGTGGTCCATGAGCTCCGACTCGAGGGTCGCCAGCCGCAGGTAGAGGGCGCGCCAGGTCGTGCACGCATCGGCCGGGGGCGTGAGATCGCCCGTGAGCTCCCGAACGTGGGCCAGGTTCCGCCCGTGGTCCTGGTGCTCCGTCTCCATCATCTGGACCGGCGCGCCCGCGTCGGCTCCGTGGCCGGCCAGGATGAGCGGGAACAGAACCTGCTCTTCCTTGGCGAGGTGCTCGCGGACCTCGCGCTCCATCACGATCAGGTGGTCGGCGAGCCCGCGCGGGACGGACGCCTTGTCCCGGTGGACGCTCTCGATCTTGCGCGCCAGGGCGACGAGCTCGGGCAGCTCGACCCGAAGGGGTTCGTGGTAGTGCCCCACGATGTGGCGGACGAGCTCGTCGAGCGGCCGCGTGGTCCAGTCGACGGCGGGAGCCGGCGCCGCGGCCTCCTCCATCTCGAGCAGCAGCGCCTGCGGATCCAGGCCGCGGGAGCGGCAGGCGTCCTCGAGGGAGCGGCGGCCGCCACAGCAGTAGTCGAGGCGTTCGCGGCGAAGGATGCGGGAGGCGGCGGGAAAGCGGGTGGCGAGATCGGCGAGGGATGTCCGGGGTCCGGGCGAGGGGTTCATGAGGGTCCTCCGACGTTGGGGTTCATCCCCGAGAACAGCACGCACCGTGCCAGAGGCTAACTCACCTGTTGACAACGTCTTCGTGGGGCAGTTATCGTTTTCGCAACCTTCTCGTGTTATGAAAGGGGCAACGCCGTTGTCGAATAGACAGCAGGTGGGCCGATTCGGGGTCGTTCTCGACATCGCCCGGGATCTCACGGCTTCCCTGGCGGCGGCGGACCGATACGACCGCCTTCTGCGGGCCGTGCGGCGCTTGATTCCCTGCGACGCCGCCGCCTTGCTTCGCCTGGAGGACGACGAGCTCGTCCCGCTCGCGGCCTACGGGCTGAGCGAGGAGGCGAAGGTCCGGCGTTACCGCCGGAAGGAACATCCGCGGCTCGACATCATCCTGTCCGCCGCGGGGCCCGTCCGGTTTCCGCCGGACTCGCCGTTGCCCGATCCGTTCGATGGTCTCCTCGAAGCGGACCCGCACGCCACCGAACACATCCACGCGTGCCTCGGATGTCCGCTGGTCGAGGGAGGACGTGTCGTCGGAGCACTCACCGCGGATGCCGTCGCGCCGCGTGCGTTCGACGATCTGGAGCTGCCGTGGCTCGAAGCGCTGGGCGCGCTCGCGGCGGCGGCGCTCCACACGACGGGCCTGATCGAGTCGCTCGAGCGGATCGCCGAGCGGAAGGGCGCCGTCGCGCGCGAGCTGCAGAGGCGTTCGTCGGACGCGCCCGTGCCGGGAAGGAGTCCGGCGTCCGAGCGGCTCCAGCGTGACATCGAGATGGTGGCGGCCAGTGACCTTCCGGTCCTGATCGTCGGCGAGACCGGAGTGGGGAAGGAAGTCGTCGCTCACCAGATTCACCAGCGATCGTCTCGAAGCGAAGAGCCGGTGATTCACGTCAACTGTGCCGCACTTCCCGAGTCCATTGCGGAGAGCGAGCTGTTCGGCCACGCAAAGGGCGCCTTCACCGGGGCGACGCGTGATCGTGCCGGCAAGTTCGAGCTCGCCGATGGCGCGACCCTGTTCCTGGACGAGATCGGCGAGCTGCCGCTGACGTTGCAGCCCAAGCTGCTGCGCGCGCTCCAGCAGGGAGAGATCCAGCGTGTCGGCGACGATCGTGTCCATCGCGTCGACGCCCGCATCATCGCGGCGACGAACCGCGACCTCGATCGGGAGGTGACGGCCGGGAGGTTTCGGGCGGACCTCTACCACCGCCTGGCCGTCTACCCGCTGCGAGTGCCGCCGCTTCGGGAGCGCACGGAGGACATTCCCCTGCTCGCGGCCCACTGTCTCGACCAGGCCCGTCGTCGCCTCGGCGTGGGGCCGTTGCGGCTGTCACCCGAGGCGCGACAGATGCTCGTCGCGGCGGACTGGCCGGGCAACGTCCGCGAGCTCGAGAACGTCCTGAACCGCGCGGCCCTCCGCGCGCGCGCGGGGTTCGGGGAGCGCGAGACCATCGTGCTCCGACCGGAGCACCTGGACCTTCGGCTCGCGTCATCCGGGCGGGCGTCGGACGAACCGGGAGACGAGACTCGCGTGGACCCGGCCGCACCACTGCGCGAGCGGGTTCGCGAGTTCCAGCGACAGGCGATCCGCGCGGCCCTCGCGCGAAACTCCGACAGCTGGGCGGCGGCGGCACGCGACCTCGGGATGCATCGCAGCAACCTGCATCATCTCGCGGCGCGCCTCGGACTCCGGGAGTAGGCGCGCCGCCTGCCCCCGCCCCCGTCAGCGGTGCGCCGCCTTCACCTCCGCCCACGTCGTGGGCGCGACGGAGGTCGGAACCACGCTCGCCTGCACGTGCAGGTCGTCCAGGTAGAACGTCCCCGCCGTCACGGGATTGCCGCCGAAGCCCACCAGGATCGAGCCCGGGCCGTGGGCGAACGGACCGCCCCACGGTTCCTCGGAACGCAGCTCCACACTGTCCAGCAGCACGGTCACGAGACCCCGGTCCACGTCCATTCGGATCTCCAGGTGCAGGGTGGTTCCCGTCGTGTAGTCACCGATCCGCACCGAGGACGTGTCGCCGTCGCCGTACCAGATCGCACCGAACTGGTTGAACGTGAGGTTCGCGAAGTTCGCGGCGCTCGCGAACGGCTCGCGCACGGCCACGATGTACTGGTCCAGATCCTCGAACCGGAGATTCATCTCGATCTCGAGCTGGCCTTCGGTGATCTCCCAGTCGTTCAGGAACCGGTAGCGCGTGTACTCGGCGTTGCCGTCGCTGTCGTCCACGTATTCGAGGCTCGGCGTGGCGAACGGGCCGGTGCGGACGACCGGCTCGATGGGCAGGACCTCGACCGGCTGATGAGCGGCGGCGCCCCCCGTCCCGATCGGCTGGTCCAGCGGCTGGTCGTCGAAGTCGCACCGGAGGATCAGCTCCGCGGTGGCGGGCGCGGCCGCGGCGCCGAGGGCCACGAGTCCGAGCGCGAGCGTCCGGATCAAGGCGAGGGAGGCGGCGGGGCCGCGGGAAGGGCGAATCGGGGCTTGCGGGCGGTTCATGGCGTTCGGGCTCCGGGTGGCAGGACGGGCGGCACCTGGAGTGGCGACGTTCGGCCGCAGTGACGGACATGACGGCGGGGCCCGGGAACTCCGAGCCCCGCCGGCGCCAGGCGGATGCGGCGACTCCCCCCGATCCCCACCGGGGGGTTCGTCTACCGCACCCGCACGATCCGAACCGAGCGTGTCTCCCCGTAGCCGCTCGTGAGACGGCCGAAGTACACGCCCGCCGCGACGACGCGACCCGATCCGTCCCGGCCATCCCAGGTCAGGGACGCCGCGCCCTCGGTCAACTCCCCGTGGAACACCCGGCGGACGAGCCGGCCGGCCGGATCGTAGACGTCGAACGTCGCGCGCCCGTGTTGCGGAAGAGCGAACCGGATCGACGTCTCCCCGCGACTCGGATTCGGGAACGCGCGGAGCAACGGCACGCCGACCGGGGCCGCGACCGGCACGTCCGTCGCATCCACGGGCAGGAATCGCACGAGGAAGAAGTCCCCGCCCCCGCTCGCCGAATCGTGGCCCACCCCGAGGACGGATCCGTCCGGCAGCAGCCGGATGCGCATGAGCTCGTGCTCGCCGCCGGGACCGTTCAGATCGATGAGCGTCGCGCCGCCGTCCGGGAACGCGGGGTCGAGGCTGCCGTCCGGCAGCAAGCGCGCCAGGCCGACCTGCCGGCTCGTCGTGGACGCGCGGCCCGCGAGCCAGATGCGGCCGAGCGGATCCACGATCATGTCGCGCAGCACGTCGGGGCTCGTCCCCGGACCGACCTGCACGTCCACCCGCCCCGTGCCGCCGAAGCCCGGATCGAACGTCCCGTCCGGAAGGAACCGAAGGACCACGAAGTTCGACCCGCCTCCGTCGCGCGGGGTCGTGCTCGCGACGAGGACCTTGCCGTCGTCCTGCACCACGATGCGAACGTCCGCGTTGAGGATCGCGGGCACGCTCGTGACGAGCGCGGCGCCGCCGTTGAACGTGGAGTCCGTGGCGCCGGTGTCCTTCAGGCGCAGCACGACGATCTCGTGCGGTGCGTTGATGCGCGTGTTCGCCCAGAGGATATTGCCGTCATGGAAGACGCACGCGCCCGCGCGGTACGCGGTGGACGGCGCGACGCGCAGGAACGAGTCCTGCTGCACACCGCTCGTGTCGTATACCTTCGCGCCGAATCCGTAGGCGCCGCCGTTCGCGTTCGCATCCGAGCGGCCGCCCGCCTGCAGATGGCCGTTTTCCATCACGCGCACGGCCGAGAACTCGCAGCTCGACACCGGTTCGAAGCGCCCGACCTCGTAGCCACCGAGCCCGAACGTCGAGTCGATCGCGCCGTCCGGGTGGAACCGGTAGATCGAGCCCGTCTGCGAACTCACGGCTCCGGAGATCATCTGCATGCCGGCGCCGACGATCGTGCCGTCGGGCTCCAGGGTCAGCGCGTTGACGTAGTCGCGGAGCGCGAAGTGGACCGAGACCTTGCCGTCCGTGCCGAAGCCGGCCGAGTCCGGCGCGCCGTTCGCGTCGTACCGGGCCATCGCGATGAAGTACCCGGGCGCGCCCGCCACGGACTGGCCGCCGACGAGGATCTTCCCGTCCGGCTGGAGGAGCAGGTCCAGCGGGGTGTCGTCGCCCGCCAGGTCGGTCCGGGTGATGCCGCCGGTGCCGAAGGCAGGATCCGGGATGAGCCCGGCCCGGGCCGGGGCCGGTCCGGCGGCTCCGGCGAGCAGGGCGATCAGGAGCGAAAGCGTTCGGCGATCCATGGAGACTCCTCGCGAAGGGCCCGGGACTCGGTGGCCGGGTCTCGTGGCCCCGGGGGGCCGGCTCGGGTGAAGGCGACGGGGGGCGGGATCCCCCCTTCCCGATACGCGCAGAACCGCCGCGATTTTTGCCACGCTTCCCCGCCGGGCCCGCCGGGGGCTACGATCGGCGGATGGCCGAGCCCCCGACGGACGTGACCGAGATCCTCCTTCAGGCCCGGGGCGGGGCGCCCGGGGCCACCGACCGGCTCCTCGCCGCGCTCTACTCCGATCTGCGCGGCATGGCGGATCGGTTTCTTCGCCACGAGCGAGCGGACCACACGCTGCAGCCCACCGAACTCGTGCACGAGGCGTACTTCCGGCTCGTGGACCAGACCCGCTGCGCCTGGCAGGACCGCGCCCACTTTCTCGCGATCGCGAGCCAGGCGATGCGACGGATCCTCGTGGATCACGCGCGCCGGCGCGGCAGCGCGAAGCGCGGCGGGGGAGTGCCGCGGATCCCGCTCCACGAAGCGACGAACCTGATCGGCGGCGGCGACGACACCACGCTGCTCGCGCTCGACTTCGCGCTCGACAAGCTCGCCGCGGTGCATCCGGACAGCGCGCGCGTGGTGGAGCTGCGCTTCTTCGGCGGTCTCACGCACGAGGAGTGCGCCGGCGTGCTCGACGTTTCCCCGCGCACCGTTTCCCGCCACTGGGAGTTCGCGCGCGCGTGGCTGTACCGGGAGATGAGCGGTGACGCCCCCGGATACTGAGCCGGGCGGCGACGAGCTGCCGCGCCTGTTCGCCGACGCGCTGGAGCTGCCGCCCGAGGCGCGCGACGAGTTCCTCGATCGCGCTTGCGCCGGCAACGTCGTGCTCCGCCGGGAGCTCGACTCGCTCCTGCGAGCGCATCCCGTCGCCGCGCAGCTGTTCGAACGGTTCGCTCCCCGGCGCGACGTTTCCGGTCCGGCGCCGGCCGCGGGCGCGCGAATCGGCCCTTACCGGCTGCTGCGCGAGATCGCGAGCGGCGGCATGGGCGCCGTGTACCTCGCGGAGCGAACGGACGACGCCTACTCGAAGCAGGTCGCGGTGAAGCTGATCCGACCCGGGCTCGGCGGTGGCGAGATCACCCGACGGTTCGTCGCGGAGCGCCAGGTGCTCGCGGATCTCGAGCATCCCGGGATCGCGCGCCTCCTCGACGGCGGCTCCACGCCGGACGGCCGGCCGTACCTCGTGATGGAGTACGTCGACGGCGTGCCCGTCGATCGATTCGTCGTGGAGCGCGGCCTCGACGTGCGCGGGCGGCTCGAGCTGTTCCTGGAGATCTGCGAGGCGGTGGACTACGCGCACCGCAACCTCGTGATCCACCGGGACCTCAAGCCCAGCAACATCCTCGTGGACGCGGACGGTCATCCCCGCCTGCTCGACTTCGGCATCGCGAAGGTGCTCGCCGGGAGCGCATCCGGCGAGCGCGACGATCTCACGCGCGGCACCGCGCTCCCGCTCACGCCGCGCTACGCGAGCCCGGAGCAGTTCGCGGGCGGCCGCATGACGACCGCCACCGATGTCTACGGTCTCGGCGTGGTCCTCTACCAGATGCTCACCGCGACGTTTCCGTTCGACTTCGAGGACCGCGCCGCGCACGAGATCGCGGATCTGGTTCTGCACGCCGAGCCCGTGCGGCCGAGCCGGCGCGTGTCGCGCGATGCGGCGCGGCGACTGACGGGCGACCTCGACACGATCCTGCTCCAGGCGCTCGCGAAGGAGCCGGAGCGTCGCTACCGCACCGTGCAGGACTTCGCGGCGGACGTTCGTCGTCACCTGAACGGCTTCCCCGTGCAAGCGCGTCCGGACACCGTGGGGTACCGGGTCTCGCGCTTCGCGCGAAGGAACCGATCGCTCGTGAGCGCGGTGGCGGCGACGTTCGTGGTGCTGGCCGTCGCGCTGGCCGTCACCACCCGCGCGTACCGCGACGCGACAGCGAGCCGGCAGGAGGCGGAGGTGCAGGCGTACGTCGCGTCCCTGGCCGCGGCCGAGGCGTCGCTCGGCGCGAACAAGACCGGCGAGGCGGCCGAGCATCTCGAGGCCGCGCCGGAGCGTCTGCGCGGCTGGGAGTGGCGGCATCTGCGGTCCCGTCTGGACCGGAGCCGCGGATCGTTCCGTGCCCACGGAAGGGGCATCACGCGCATCGACTTCGCGGCGGACGGACGGTTCCTCACCGCGTCCGTCGACAGCACGATCGCGGTCTGGAGCGGACCGGGAGACCTCGTCGCCAGGCACGGTCCGTTCGCGTCCGGCGTCGAGTCGGCCGCGTTCCTCGCGGGAGATCCGCGCGTGGTGGTGGGCCTCAACGACGGCGCGGTGTTCCTGCTCGATCCCGCCGACGGCACGCGCGCGACTCTCCGCGACGCGGGCGAGCGGTGGGCGCTCGTGGACGCGAGCCCGGACGGGCGACGGGTCGCGGCCGGCTTCCTGAACGGTCTCGTCCGCGTATGGGACGTGGCGACGGGCGAGCTCGTGAAGGAATGGCGCGCGCACGACGGGCCGGTGATCGTCGCGTGGGCGCCGGACGGAAGCGCGCTCGCGACGGGCGGGGCGGACGGCACGGTGCACGTGCGGGACGCGAGGGATCTCGCGCTGCGCCTCGACCTGTCCCTGCACGAGCGACGTGTGTACTCGCTCGCGTGGAGCCCGGACGCCTCGCGTCTCGCCACCGGCTCGATCGACCGCACCGCGCGGGTGGTGGACGCGCGGACCGGCGCGACGCGGTGCAGCTTCCGGGAGCACCGGGGGACGGTGGCGTCGGTGGCGTTCTCGCCGGACGGATCGCGCGTCGTCTCGGCCGGGGCGGACGATCGCGTGCTCGCCTGGAACGCCGAGACCGGAGGCGACGTGTCCGATCTGCGCGGACATCGCGCCGACGTCTCCGCGCTCGCGACCTCTCCCGACGGCACCTGGTGGATCAGCGGCGACTGGTCGGGGGAGATGCGTGCCTGGGACTGGACCGCCGAGGACGTGAAGACGATCCGCTACGCGGCCGTGCAGTCCGTGGTGCCGGTGCTGCGGCAGGCGGCCGTGCGGGACTCGTCCGTCGCGTGCGCCTCGAGCGCGGCGTCGCTGCTTGTCTGGGACCCGACGAACGGCACCCGCGCGGTGCCGGCGCCGGCCTGGCCGGCCCGGAGGATCGCGTTCGTGCCGGGCAGCGGCGCGCTGGTCCTGGGCACGGACGACGGACGCCTGCTCCTCCGTTCCGGCGAGAACGACGGGGAATGGACCGTACACGACGTCCCCGGCGGTCCGCTACTGGCGCTGGCGGTGGGAGAAGGCGTCGCGTTCACGGGCTCGGAGGACGGGATCGTCCGGCGGTGGGCGTTGCCCGGAATGGCCGAAGCGGGGGAGTTCGCTTCGGACGAAGGCGCGCGGACGCCCGTCCTCGATCTCGATCTCTCGCCGGATGGCGCGACCCTCGCCGTCGCCGGGCAGGACGGCGCGGTGCGGCTCTGGAGTGTCGGGTCGGTCCGGATCGAGCGCACGATCGAGGTCGGTTCGCGCGCCGTGACCGACGTCGCGTTCGACGCGGTCGGTCGTCGTCTCGCGACCGCGTGCGCCGACGGCTCCGTGCGCGTGTGGTCCGTGGATTCCGCGGACGTTCTCGCGCTGCGCCCCGGCGGGCGGTCCGCCCTCACGTCCCTCGCCTGGAGCCCCGACGGAACCCGCCTCGCCGCCGGCGGGACCGACACCGTGGTGCATGTGCTCAGCGTGCCGCTCGGCCGGGAGGTGGCGGCGCTGCACGGTCACGTCGGCCGGATCACGTCGCTCGTGTTCGCGCGCGGCGGCGCGTGGCTCCTGTCCACGTCGAGCGACGCGACGGTCCGGATCTGGGATGCGCCGCTCACGCCGTGAGGGAGGCCCCGCTACCGGTACTCGGACTTGATCCGCCCCCAGGAGGTCTCCTCCACGGAGACGGTGCCCTGGTCCACGCGGCACACGTTGTCGAGGCCGAAGCTCTCGAGCTGCGTCGGGGAGCCGGCGATATCCGCGATGAACCGGAAGAGTTGCACGTTCTCCAGCAGGTTGTTCCAGTCCGTGACCGGGTTCACGATCGGTTGCGGCACCACCCAGTGTCCGGAGGCGTTCGCGGGAAGGGACCCGACCGCCAGGTGCACCGGCGCGACGATGTGGTGCCACCCGGAATCCGGCCCGTCGGGATCGGAGATCGGCGTGTCGACGATGAACACCGCGCGTTCACCGACGTCCTCGAGCACACTGGCCTTGAGATGCAGGACGGGACTCAACGCGTGCGCCTCATCGGGCCAGCCGTCGTTGTGAAGCACGAGATCGAACGTGAGCGCGCCCACCTCGAGCCAGGATCCGAGGTACGAGCTCGGCGCGATGATCGCCGAGTACGGCGGTGACGACTGGTCCCCGCAGAGGAGATACGGCGTGCCGGCGGGCCCGGGGACCGACGAGGTCACGGTGGCCGCCTCCGCCGTCCAGCCGTCGAGGCTACCGGGCGTATCGAAGTCGGAGCAGACGTCCGCGGCGAACGCCGTTCCGAAGTAGAGAAGAGTCAGGACCGGGAGGGAAGAGATCGCACGATGCATGGTGAAACTCCCGTCGGAAACGTCCGCCCACGATCACGACCGACCGCAGGCGAGGTGCTTCACCAGGATGAGGCACGGGTTCCCCTCTCCCCAGAGCTTGTTCTCCTCGAGCGGCAAGAATCCCATCCGGAGGTAGAAGCCGCGGGTCCGGTCGTAGTTCGCATTCGAACGTGACGGGCCCAGCGTCTTGACCTGGAAGAAGGCCACCCGGCGGGCCCGCAGGAGGCCCTCGGCGTGCTCCACGAGCGCCCGACCGACTCCCCGGGCGTGGAGGGTCGCCCGCACCGCGAGGACCTGGATCTCCGCGGAGTGTTCGTTGTGGGGCTTGAGCGTGAGGAACCCGGCGATCTCCTCGCCGGTCTCCGCGACCCAGGTCTCGAGGGACTCGATGTCCCGCCGGTACGAGACGATGGCTTCCTCGATCCCGAACCAGTCCGGCAGATCGCGGAGGATCGCCTCGCAGGACGCGGCCTCGTCGGCGTGCATCGAGCGCAGCGTCACGTCGACGGCGCTCACTTCGCGTCCTTCTTCGAGCGGTTGTTCCGGCGGCGGCCCAGACCGAGCAGCTGACGGAACACTCAGGTGCCGCGGAGCGCGCCGAAGATGAGCAAGAGCCCGACCGCGCCGACGAGCACGCGAAGCCAGGCGTGGTCGAAGTGCGCGAAGATGGAGTATGCGGCGGCCCCGACTCCAAGCAGGAGATTTCCGATCCGGTCGGCGCCTCGCAGTGTGGGGTCGATATTCACTCGATCCTCCTTCCGATGAACTGGACCACGGATCCGATGCCGGCGTGGTGAGGACCCTCGTCGACCTCACGTTCCAGCTCGCGGAGCAGGATCGGTTCCAGCCCCGGCAGCTCCCGCCGGATCTTGTCCTCCGACATCAGCATGTCGAGGTCCTTCGGGCCGCCGGTGTCTCGCGCGAGCTGCGCTTCCGTGTACGCCTCGAGGAGCAGGACTCCTCCGGGTCGAAGGCTTCGCACGACGTGCGGATAGAGTTTCGCGCGAATCGCGCCCGGCAGGTGCGCCCAGATCGAGATCACCGACCCGTAGTGATTCTCCTCGGGGACGAAACTCCCGAGATCCGCGACCTCCGTGCGGATCGAAACGCCACGAGCTCGGGCGAGGTCCTGCGCCTTCGCGAGACCGACCGACGATCCGTCTACCCCGTGCACTTCCAGGCCGAGTGTCGCAAGGTACACGCCGTTCCGTCCCTCGCCTTCCGCGAGCGAGAGGACGGGGCCGGCGAGATCCTTTGCGTGCGCCACGAGGAACGTGTTCGGCTCGGTGCCGTAGACGTATTCGCTCGTGCCGTAGCGCTCATTCCACATCGAGTCCTCCCGGGAGAGCGCGACTCACGCGCCGCGGAACGCCGCCTCCAACTCCGAGACGACGATCTTCTTCATGCCGAGCATCGCCTGCATCGCCCGTCCGGCCGCCTCCGTATCGGACGCGCCGAGATACTTCGGCAGCGCTTCCGGCACGATCTGCCAGTGCACACCGAAGCGATCCTTGAGCCACGCGCACTGGAGTTCGCTCCCGCCGTTCGCGAGCAGCGCATCCCAGAGGCGGTCGGTCTCGGCCTGGTCCTTCGTGGACACCGAGATGGACGCCGCTTCGTTGTGCTTCACGTGCGGGCCGCCGTTCAGACCCTGGAACGCGGCACCGCCGAGCGTGAAGTTCACCATCACCGCGGGACGGCTGGCGTCCGGACGCAGGATGCCGGTGATCTCCGAGTTCGGAATCAAGGACGTGTAGAACTTCGCGGCCTCCTCGGCCTGATCGTCGAACCAGAGACAGACGGCGATCTTCGGGGGCATGGGCTCGGTCTCCTGCGTGGGGTGAATGGAGCGAAGGACATTAGCCGATGACCGGGAGCCACCGGAAGTCCGATCCGTGATGGATCCGCGTCCCTAGGTCGGAGTTCGAGGGCTGCGTTCCCTCGGCTCCGCGACGACGACCTCGGACGGCACTCCCCACGCGATCACGACCTCGCGGTGCGCGACGTTCCAGGTCCGCGAATCGAGGAGAGCGGTCAAGGACTGCGGGCGGCAGCCTCCGACGGCGGCGGGCTTCACGTCGTAGGCGAGTCGCCACAGTCGGGAGACACACGTGGAAAGCCAGGTCACGCCGTGCGTGAGCCCCACGACGCCGAGGCGACCGCCGGGCGCGAGAATCCGGTGAGCCTCCTGCAGGAAACGGGAGATGTCCGCCTCGCTCAGCAGATCCAGGACGTACGTCGTCACGAGACGATCGCAGGAGCGATCCCCGGCGGGAAGCACGAGGTCGGACTCCGAGCGAAGGATCGAACACCGATCCCCGAAGGCGGCCGTGCGCCGCGTGGCGAGGTCGATCATCACGGGGCTGACGTCACATCCGACGTACCGGGCGGATTCGGGCAGCTCCCGTGAGAGCAGTCGTTCGGCGAACTTGCCCGTCCCGCAACCGAACTCGAGCACCATCTCGGCGTGCGCGAAGTCGGCCACCCGCACGAGCGCATCCAGCGCCGGATCCTCGTAGAAGCCCTGGGAGTCCTGCTTCGACCCGAAGCGATCGTAATAGGCTCGCGCCTCGGGGACCGTGAGCGGCATGGGTTCCCCTGCCTTCAGCGGCCGGACACGACCACCTTCGTCGTCGCGCGCTCGCCGCCCGCGTCCAGCCGCAGGAAATACACGCCGGCCGCGAGGTCGTCGCGGACGAACGGCAGGGTGTGTCCGCCGCCGCCTACCGACTCGTCGTGAAGAAGCGTGCGCACGCGGCGGCCGGCCACGTCGTGCAGCACGAGGCTCACGCGCTCGGCCCGCGGCAACGTGAACCACACCGAGCCCGCGGCTCGCAGCGGATTCGGACGCACGGGCCCGAGCGCGAAGCCGCTCGGGGTGATCACGGGAGCGTCCACCGAGGTCGATCGGAACACCGCGAAGTGATCGCGACGATGGCCGCCGGCATTCGTGAACGTGCCGCCGACGTACACGCTGCCATCGCCGACGGCGATCGCGTGGACGGCGCCTCCGGTGATCCCGGGTTCCCAGGACGTGACGAGACCCGTGTCCCGATCGATCGACGCGAGGCCCGCCCGCGGCTGTCCGCCCACCGTCGTGAAGTCTCCGCCCACGTACAGCAGATCGCCGTCGAGCGCGAGGGCGTGCACGCGGCCGTCCGTGTCCGCCTGCCAGGGCATCGCGAGTCCGGTGACGGGATCGATCGCCGCGACGTGTGCGCGCGCCGCTCCGCCCACGGTCGTGAAGTCACCGCCGACGTAGATCGCGGTCGACGTCGGCAGCATGGCGTACACCGCGCCGTCCGGAGCCGGCGCCCAGGACGTGGCCGCGCCCGTCATTCCGTCGAGCGCCGCCAGATACGGGCGGGACGCTCCGCCGATCGTGACGAACTCGCCGCCCGCGTACACGACACCGCCATCGACGGCGAGCGCGTGAACCTCACCGGATGGCTCCGGCGCCCACGAAGTCGGCACCGCGCTGCTGGGATCCACCGCGGCGAGATCGTGCCGCGCGATCCCGCCGACGAGGCCGAAGTGCCCGCCGAGGTAGACCTGTCCGTTGCCGACGGCGATCGCGCGCACCACGTCGCTCTCGTCGCCCGGCAGGCCCGAGTCGACGTTCGGATTCCAGGTGGTGGGAAGTGCGTTCGAGATGCGGGCGGCGCCGACGCGACTTCGGGGCGTACCGCTGATGTAGCTGAACTCGCCGCCCAGGTATGCGAACTGTCCGTTCCGCGCGATCGCGTGCACGGCGCCGTTCGGATCCGGATTCCACGCATTCAGGTTCGCGGTCACGGGATCGAACGCGGCCACGGCCGAGCGCGCCACCTGATCGAACCGTTCGAAACGTCCGCCCATCGCGAGCGTCGAGCCTTCGACGGCAAGGGACGCGACCATGTGGTCGGGGTTCGGATCGAACGGGAGGACGGTGCCGGTCGTGGCGTCCACGGCCACGACGTAGCGCTGGTCATAGGCTCCGATCTTGAGAAACCACCCACCGACGTAGAGCGTGTTGTCGTGGAGCACCGCATCGCGGCAGGTCCACGGAGAGTGGTAGTAGCCGGAGTTCGGGTTCCAGGACGTGTTTGCTCCCGTCGTCGCGTCCACCGCGCCCATGCCGTAGCGAATCTCGCCGTTGAGCGTGGCGAAATACCCGACCACGTAGACGACGTCGTCGGTGGGGACGATGCGCCGGATCCGGTCGCCCACGGTCAGATTCCACGGAAGAGTCTGTCCCGTGCTCCGATCGAACGCCACGGCGCCGTCGGTCGTGGCGACGTACACTACGTCTCCACGTACGGCGAGATTCCACGCGACCGAGACGAGCGGCTTCCAGGGCGTCGCGAGCCCCGTGACGGGATCGAGCGCCGCGATCCGGAAGCGGCTCGCCCCGCCGATGTTCGTGAAGTAGCCGCACACGTAGAGGAGACCGTCGTACGCCACGAGATCGTGGATCACGCTGTCCGGGCTCGGGTCCCACGGCAGGAGTTCGCCCGAGTCGACCGCGAAGGCCGCGAGACGCCGACGGGGTTCGCCGCGAATCTCCGTGAAGCTTCCGGCGACATACAGCGTGTTGCCCACCACCACGAGGGCCTCAATCGAGTAGTTGGACGGCGCCGTCACCTGGGGATCCCAGGGGGACAGACTGCCGTCCGGCAGGATGCGAACGAGATCGTTCCGCGCTTCGCCGTCGACGGTGCTGAACTCGCCGCCCACGAACCAGCCGCCCGCCCCGTCGGGCGCGAGGGCCCTGACTTCCGCGGACGAGAAGGGCCCCTTCACGACCGCGTTCTCCTGCGCGATCTCGCCGGTCTCGGTCCGGAACGTGGTGAAGGCGCCGGTGAGCGGCCCGAACGTCTCGAACGCGCCTCCGATCCGCACGAGCGAGTCGTCGACCAGGATCGCCTCGACCGGCGCGTTCGGCGTGGGGAAGCGGAGGTCGAGTTCCTGGGCCGTGGTCGGAAGGGGTGCGACTCCGGTGGTGAGGAGCGTCACGGCGAACGCGAGCGAGCGCGCGGCGGCGCCCGAGAAACCGATCGGGTGGGAGCGGGGCTTCAAGGCGGTCACCTCCAGGGCTCGCGGGGGGGAGGCGTGCACCGGGTCAATGCTATCGCGATCGCCGGCCGGTCTTCAAGTTCGCTTCCTCGAACGGAGTCGTCATCGGCCCCGAGCCTCCCCGGAAGTCGACGCGAGGGCGGGGTCCACTATCCCTCCGAGGGTGAGGTTCCGCGACCGGGCCCATCAAGCCAGGCGAGAAACGTCGCCTGGGTGCGGATGACCGAGTCGTGGAGGAGGCGTCGCTCCCGGGCCGAGGGGGCCGGCCAGGTCGCGAGTCCGTAGGTGCTCACGACGAGCCGGCGGAACAGCGCGCCGGTGAAGGCGCGGATCGCGCGGTCCTCGGGAAGGTCGATTCCCGACTCGCGAAGGGCCGCGAGGTACGCGGTGAAGACGTCGGCGACCGTCGTTCAACCAGGACGGACTGATATCTTCCGGGCTCCGGGGAACGGACGAAGTCATCGGCCGTTCGACTGATGACACGTCACGGAGCCGTCCACACCAACGACGCACGTCGTCGTCCGTGCCGGCGCGTCGACCTCCAGCACCACGAAGTCCACCACGAATCCCCCGTCGACCGCCTCGGCTTTCACGGACAATTCGATCTCGGGGTGCTTGCACTTGTCGCCCAGCTCGTTGAACTCGTGCACTCGCTCCGCCGGCAGGGCGGCGATCGCCGTCTCGATTGCGTGCTCCCTGCTCCGAACGGGCCAGTTCGGAAACTCGATCGACCGGAGGATCGCGAGTCCCTCCGCGACCACGCTTTCCGAGACGGGCTTTCGACAGACGAGCTGAACGTGCCAGTCGCGGGCCCACTTTCGAAAGCCGACGCGGTACACCACGCACTCCGGTGACTCGTAGATCACGTCGTCGGAGAGAGTTTCGAGTCGGACCTCCGGGCTCTCGCTCGGACCGACCGGATAGCCCGACGGCCAGGAGAAGTACCCGAGACTCCCCAGCTCGAGGGTCCACTCCGCATAGACCATGCCGGGGGGCATCTGATCCGAGAAGTACTGGACGTCGTACGAGGTCCGGGTCCCTCCGCCGCTCTCCCACACCCGCGGGCGAAGCCAGAAGTTCGGATCGTCGCCGTTGTTCGCGCGGAACATGGCGTAGGGGCCCCGGAAACCCAAGGGCTTCCCCTCGGTGGTCGCGACCCATCCTACCGGGACCTCCGCCCGGGCGGTCGGGAAGTCGTCGAGATCGATCTCGATCAATGGCGCCACAGTCAACGCGGCGAGCAGTGTCAGCACGATCCGTCTCCTAGAACCACATCCGCACGAGCGCCGCCGCCCGTCGCGCATCCGCGAGCTGACCGCGGTGCATGTACCAGTGATCGGCCACGAACTGCAGGCAGTGCCGGTACGTCTCGAACATGTCCTCCACCGGCGGGGCCTTCGCGCTCGCGCGATCGAGGTCGTCTTCCGTCAGCGAATCGAGGAGCGCGATCGTCTCCTCGCGCATCGAGCGGCACCTGGCGAGCACGTCGTCGAACGGCGGGTAGAGCGATGCGTCCGCGGAAACGTCGGCGCCGTCGAACGGGTTCTCCCAGTGCGCGAGCGGATTCGGCTCCCCGAGCATGAACTGACGGATGACCTGCCCCTCGATGAACGCGAGGTGGCCGAGCGTCCAGATCGTATGGGCGCCGCCGTTCGGCGTGGGGAACACGAAGCCGTGATCGCGCATCTCTTCCACGCGCGAGAGGACGCGGTCGCGGCTCTGCCGGAGATTGCGGCGGATGAGATCGATGGACTGCACGGATCCTCCCGGGTCACCGGTCTCCGCCGAGTCTACCCCCACCCCGTGCTCCCATCCCGGGCGAAGCGCGTGCGGCAGCGCCCGCCCGCCCCGATGTCCGGAGCCGGCGGGGGGCGTACGGCTTGCAACCCCCCGGAACGGGCCTCCCGCGCCCAGGGAGGCCGGGGTCGCGCGGGGTCCCCGGACATGGCCCGAATCCGTGGCCCCCGGCGCATGAAGGGAAAGGCGTCGCCCGGTCGGCGTGGATTCCTGCCGGCGGGGACGAGCCACGGCACCCGGGTCAGCCCCGGGGGACCGCATCCGGACGCCGGCCCGCTCTTCCAGGAGAGACTCTTGAACGCCATGCCGTCGCAGAACCTCCCCCTCCGGGTCATCGCCGGATTGATCCTCACGATCCTCTGCGCCCTGCCGGTCGGGGCGGCGACCGTCTCCTGGACCAACGCGTCCGGCGGCAACTGGAGCAACCCCGCGAACTGGGACCTCGGAGTCCCGGGCGCGGCCGACGACGTCCGAATCGACGTGTCCGGCACCTACACCGTCACGCTCGACGTCCATACCACCGTGACGTCGCTGACCCTGGGCGGAGCGAGCGGTGCGCAGACGCTCTTTGCCTCGGGTCGGACGATCACCGTGAGCGGCGCGTCGGTCGTGGGCCCCAACGGCATTCTCAACCTGGCGAGCGGCACGTTGTCGGGCGCCGGCTCCTGGACGAACGGCGGAGTGGCGACCCTGTCGAGTACCACGGTGAACACGCCGCTGGAGAACCAGGGAACGCTGATCTTCCAGGGCAGCAGCTCGGCCAACGGCGCGCTCACGACCGGAGCCGGGACGACGCTTCGCATTCTCGGGAGCGGCACGACGGGCAGTGCGGTACTCACGGTGGCGAACGGCTTCACGAACAACGGCGTCGTGGAGCTGACGTCCACCGGCAGTGCACAGGCGGCGACCCTGAACGTGACGAACGGCACACTCCTGAACACGCCGGGCCGCACGATCGACGTGCAGGCCGGGAGCGGCGGCACACGCGGCCTCAACGCACAGCTCGTCAACCAGGGACTGCTGTCGGTGGGCGCGGCGCTGACCATGACGAAGGCGTCGGCGGATCACCAGAACCTCGGCTGGATCGATGTCTCCGGCGGAAACCTCACGGTGAGCCAGAGCGGCACCACGCCGACGTTCCAGACGGCCGGCACGATCACGATCGCGGCAGGCCGGACGCTCGCGGTGAGCGGCGGCGAGTGGATCTACGCGGGCGGTCCGGTGACCGGCGGCGGTACGATCTCGCTCGCGTCCCTGGTCGCGGCGCTCCAGGCCAACTTGTCGAATGCCGACGTGGATCTCGTTCTGAGCTCGACGACCGTGAACGGCCCGGGCTGGCTGATGGACGCGGTGGGCAAGACCCTCACGCTGACGAGCTGCACCGTGAATGCCGCGATGGAGAATCTGGGAACGCTCGTCTTCCAGGGCACCAGTTCCGCGAACGACGTGCTCGCGACGGGCCCCGGAACGACGCTTCGGGTTCTCGGGAGCGGCACGACGGGCGGTGCGGTGCTCACGGTCGCGAACGGCTTCACGAACAACGGCGTCGTGGAGCTGACGTCCACCGGCAGTGCGCAGACGGCGACCCTGAACGTGACCAGCGGCGCGCTCCTGAACGCGCCCGGTCGTACGATCGACGTGCAGGTCGGGAGCGGCGGCTCACGCGGCCTCAACGCACAGCTCGTGAACCAGGGATTGCTGTCGGTGGGTACCGCGCTGACGATGTCGCGGGCGTCGGCGGATCACCAGAACCTCGGCTGGATCGATGTCTCCGGCGGCAACCTCACGGTGAGCCAGAGCGGCACCACGCCGACGTTCCAGACGGCGGGCACGATCACGATCGCGGCGGGTCGGACGCTCGCGGTGAGCGGCGGCGAGTGGATCTACGCGGGCGGTCCGGTGACCGGCGGCGGGACGATCTCGCTCGCGTCCCTGGTCGCGACGCTCCAGACCAACTTGTCGAACGCCGACGTGGATCTCGTTCTGAGCTCGACGACCGTGAACGGCCCGGGCTGGCTGATGGACGCGGCAGGCAAGACCCTCACGCTGACGAGCTGCACCGTGAATGCGGCGCTGGAAAACCTGGGAACGCTCGTCTTCCAGGGCACCAGTTCCGCGAACGACGTGCTCGCGACGGGCCCCGGAACGACGCTTCGGGTTCTCGGGAGCGGCACGACGGGCGGTGCGGTACTCACGGTCGCGAACGGCTTCACGAACAACGGCATCGTGGAGCTGACGTCCACCGGCAGTGCGCAGACGGCGACCCTGAACGTGACGAGCGGCACACTCGTCAACGCTGCCGGAGGCACGATCGACGTGCAGCCGGGCAGCGGCGGTGCGCGCGGCCTCAACGCCGAGCTCGGAAACCAGGGACTGCTGTCCGTGGGAACGGCGCTGTCGATCAGCAAGACTGCGGCCGACCACGCGAGCAGCGGTTCGATCGACGTGACCGGCGGGAATCTGACGCTGCTCCAGGGGGGCGCGACGCCGACCTTCACGAACTCCGGAACCGTTACGCTCGCCGCGGGTCGCACGATGGTCGTGACCGGTGGCGCGATCACGAATGATGTCGGCGGGATTCTCCGCGGAGGCGGCACGCTCGACGTGGCCTCCAGTACTTTCTCGAACGCCGGTACGATCTCTCCGGGCCTGTCGCCCGCGATCCTGAGCGTCACCGGAAACTGCCCGCTCGCGTCGACGTCCACGGTCGAGATCGAGATCGGCGGAGCGATTCCCGGCACGGACCACGATCGGCTCGCCGTGAGCGGCACGGCCTCGCTCGACGGCGTGCTGAACGTCTCCTTCCTGCCGGGCTTCTGCACGACGCCCGGCGACAGCTTCCGCGTACTGACGGCCGCCGTTCGCTCGGGAACCTTCGGCGCCGTTCTCGTCTCCGGGAAGGGCAACGCGGTGCTGGACGCCCATTACGACGCCACGGGCCTGACGCTGCTCACCGTCTCCAACTCCTTCGCGATCGTCGCGAGCGCCGGTCCCGGCGGCAGCATCGATCCGGCGGGCGCGATCGACGTGGAGTGCGGAGGAGACCGGGACTTCACCATCACTCCGGATCCCTGCCACGAGATCGTGGATGTGCTCGTGGACGGGCTCTCGGTCGGTCCGGTCGGAACCTACGCGTTCGCGAACGTGACGGAGGATCACACGATCAGCGCGTCGTTCGCCTTGATCCACTACACGATCGCCGCGAGTGCCGGCCCGGGCGGAAGCGTGACACCGGCGGGCGATGTCGACGTCGCGTGCGGCACCGATCAGGGATTCACGATCACGCCCGCCGCGGGATTCCAGATCACCGACGTGATCGCCGACGGCGGCTCGGTCGGTCCGGTGACGTCGTACACGTTCCCGAACGTTCAGGCCGATCACACCCTCGCCGCGACCTTCGCGGACGTGCAGCCGCCGACCGTCGCCGTGGTCTCTCCCAACGGTGGCGAGATCTGGAACGCGACGTCGGTGCATACCATTCGCTGGACCGCGACCGACAACGCAGCTGTCGATTCCGTCTCCGTGGATTACTCGTTGAACGGTCCGTCGGGGCCGTGGCTCGTGATCCAGCACGGCGCCGCCGACGCGGACAGCGTCGAGTGGACGGTCCCCGACGTGGGCACCGAGAGTGCGCTGGTTCGCGTGACCGCCTTCGATGCGGCTTCGAACAGCGCCGAGGACCTGAGCGATGCGCCGTTCCAGATCCTCGGGCCGACCGACGTTCCGATCGTGGATCGGCCGGCACTCGCGCTGAGCGTGGCCCCGAACCCCGCGCGCGCCGGCGTGGTGCATTTCCAGGTCGCATTCCCCGAGGCGGGCGAGGCGTCTCTGGAAGTCATCTCCGTTTCGGGGCGGCGGGTCTGGAAGGATCGCGTCGTCGCTCCCGCCGCCGGTCGGCGCGGTGTGGACTGGAGCGGTCGCGACGCGCAGGGCCAGCCGGTCGGTCCGGGATTCTACGTGGTGCGACTCCTGTCACCGTGGGGGGAGACGAGGGCGCGGCTCATTCTGCTCCGGTAGTTCGGAACGCTCGCCCGCGGAAGGGGCGAGCGCGGGGTTGCACGACCGGGCGGATCGCCGGATCAGGCGCGGAGGCCGCGGGCGGCGAGGGCTCGCGCGTGCAGAACGATGCGGCCATCCGCGGCACGGGGCAGCGTGGTGCGGAGACGTTCGGCGAGCGCGTCCCGCTTCGGGTCGGAGAGCGTGGCGACGTACGTCGGCGCCGGGCCCGTGCCGCCGAGGAACGGTGCCCAGTAGTCGTCGAAGCTCGCGAAGGCCGTCGGCACGGTGAGCGGCGCGACGGTGACGTCGGCGAGTCCCGCGCCGCGGAAGAGCGAGGCCACGTGGTCGAGGTTCCAGTTCGCGAACCGCTGCGCTTCGTCGAGTTGCGCGGCTTCTGGATCCGCGGCCACCGCCTCGGACCAGAAGTGACTCAGGAACTCGATGCCACCGAGGTAGTCCCAAAGGTACGCGGACACGACGCCACCGGAGCGAACGCGGTCCTTCATCGCGACGAGCGCGGCTCCCGGATCGGGAATGAAGTTCAACACGAGTCCGGACACGATGCGATCGAAGCCGCCGGGCCGCGAGGGGAGAGAATCGGCGGCGGCGGCCACGAACGACGCGCGCGGATCCGCGACCCGCGTGCGCGCGTGTTCCACGAATGAAGCGGAGGCGTCGCACGCCACGACGGACGCGGGGTCGGTGTGCGCGCACAGCGTGGATGTGAGCGCCCCGGTGCCGCACCCGATCTCGAGCCAGTGCTCGCCCGGGGAGGTGCGGAGCCAGTCCACGAACTCGCGAGCGACGAGACGGCTCCAGCGCCCCATGTAGGCGTCGTAGGCGTCGCCGAGCGCCCAGCGGTCGTGAGTGTCACCGGTCATCGCGTCGTGCCGGACCAGGTTTGCACGAACGCCGCCGGCTCTTCCGGTGTGATCAGCAACGGTCGCGCCCCCGGGCGTTCCATCCACACGAACTCGTCCGTCCGGGAGTATCATGGAGCCTCCCGGTTCGACGGCACTCTAGCGGCCGCGGAACGCGGACACCAGGACTTCGCCGTGCCACGACCCGCGGCACGTACTAGAGCTTCAGATCACTCCAGTTCCGCAGACGCAGCCTCCGCGCCCGCTCGCCGACGCCCGGCGCCGCGGCCGCGGAGAACGTGTCGAAGTTCCGGAACGCGGAGAGATCGAGCCCGGTCCGGGATTCCAGGTCCGCCACCGTGACCCGGAACTCCTCCACGCTCACGTCCGCATCGTCGTCCGGCATCGACGATCCCCCCTCCCGGAACTCGTCCAGCAGGAGATCCTGGTCCGCGAGCAACGCGACCGCCCTCGACTTTCCTTCCGGAGAGCGCCACAGCACGAGCTTCCAGAACGCGTTCGGGATCTGCACGTCGTCCGCGAAGATCGACGTATCCTGGCCGGCCGCGTCCAGGTAGACCGGACCCTGGAGCACGGAGACGCGGATCTCGCCCGGCTGATCGGACACGCCTTTCTCGAGCACGTACCGCTCGATCCCCTGCCAGAACTCGATCGTCTGGTTGAAGCGCCACTGCTGCGGCGAGCAGTTCGTGAAGTGGAACGTGTCCGCGTTCGCGCGTTCGGCTTCCTTCTTGGTGCCCCAGGTCGGGTCGTTGCGGCGGGTGAGGTGGCCGCGGTCGAAGATGTGCGACCACGCGGTGTAGAAGTCCTGATCGATGAACGCGTCGCGATCGATACGCCGGTCGATGTACCAGGTCTCTCCCTCCGCCACGCCGGACTTGCGATCGACGGACCGGTAGCTCTCGCCGTCGATGTTCGTGGCGGTGAGGAGGGCGAGTCGGTGATTCGAATCCAGGAAGACGCTGAAGTTCTGGTACTTCAGCTCGCCGCGGGCCGCCTGCGACTCGCTGTCTTTCAGCGGGGTCACGAGGTTCTGCACCGGGGCGAGGATCCGATCGAGATCCACGGCCAGTCCGGGGATGAAGTCCTCGCGGAAGCCGTTCCGGTTCGCGTAGTTCCGGTCCAGCTTCTTGGCCTCCTGCGACGTGAGGCGCGCGGACGAGGTGCCCCGGAGACGGCCGGCTCCGGAAGTGCTCGGGGCGGCAGGCGTCTTCGCTCCCGGAATCCGGACGGTGATCTCGATCGGCACGACGAAGGTCGTGCTCCCGTCGCGCGTGTCGACCGGGGACTCGATCGACGCGCCGTCGCGTCGGATCACGACCGACGGGGTCTTTCGTTCTCCTCGTTCGCTTTCCGGCGTGGGTTCCGGGGTGACGCGCGGGCGGTCGACATGCGGCAGGGCCGGCGTCGCCGATTCGAAGAGACGCAGGGCGGCGTGCAGCAGCTCCCGCTTCGGCTCTTCCAGCCCCGGGAGCTCCGCCTCCAGGTGCGTATAGATCCGGCTGATCCGGATGCCCTCGTTCACGGCGATCGTCGGCGACTCCCCGTCACCGGGATCGGACGGCGCTCCGTAATGGTGCAGGGCGACGACGTCCCAGCCGTCGTTGAACACGGGCGCGCCGGAAGAGCCCTGCAGGGTGTCCGTTTCGTACAGCAGGAAACGGTCCGTGCGGTCCGTCAGCAGATTGTTGCGAACCGCGATCGTCTTGGGGACGCCGCCGGGGTGCTGGATGATGTTGACGTTCATGCCCTTCTGGTGGCGATCCGGCGTGTTGGCGAGCGGGCAGTAGCCGAACTCGCCCTTCTGGCCCGGGCCCTGCACCTTGCGCCCCACGGCGATCAGCGCGAAGTCCAGATTGCCCTCCTCGCTGTAGAGCTCGAAGCGGTCCGGATCGAGTTCGAAGATCGTCACCGGGCTGCGGCGCCCGAGCGGATCGGTCTCGTAGTCGAACGTGATCGTGGCCGCGCGGGCGTGGGCGGTGTCCTTGATCACGTGCTGATTCGTGAGCAGGAGGTCCGGGCTGATCAGGAAGCCGGTGCCCTGGTCGCTGCTGTCCTGCGTGTTGACCTCGACCTTCGCGATGGCGCGGCGCACCGTGGCGCCTTCCGGCAGGAAGGAGACGGGCTGGAGGTCGTCGGTGTCGCCCTGGATGGATTCCCGCTGCGGATGGTCCGACGGTCCCCCCGGGCGATCGTCGCGGATGGAGGCCTTGCGCCGGCGTTCGCGGGCGCGGAATGCGTTCCGCCGCTCGACGTCGTCTTCTGCCTTGCGCCACTCACCTTGCTGGACGTACTTCCTCACGTGCGCCCGGTCCCCGCGCGTCTTGCGCACGCGGTCCCAGAACGAGTCCTGCGTTTCCTGTTTCATTGCTCTGCTCCTCGGCCGTCGACGGGTTCGCATTGTCGCAGGTCGGAGATGTGCGTGGCAAGTGAGGGCCCGTGAGGTGGCGGAGCCGGTGCGGTCCGGATCCGGCCTTGGCCGGGCCGGCGTTCAGGGTTCGGGTGCTCAGGACCCGGAGCGCCTCGGCTTCTTCGCCGCCTCCAGCAGCAACTGATGGACTCGTGGCCCGTCGCCGCGCCGGCGCCGCGCGGCGCGGAGGAGTGCGGTGATCTGCATCGAGCCGGGGATCGTGGGATCCGCACCCGCGTCCACGAGGAGCCGGGCCATCTCGAGTGAGCAGGTCTGCGCGACTTCCGCGAGCGGCGTGTTTCCGGCGCGGGCTTCGTCGCGCGCGTTCACGTCGGCGCCGGCTTCCAGGAGGAACCGCACGATGTCGAAGTGTCCGCCCTCGGCCGCGTGATGGAGCGGGGTCTTGCCGACGTCGTCGAACTCGTCGAGCGGACATCCTTCCGCGACGAGTTGCTTCACGCGGGCCAGATCGCCGTCGGCGGCGGCGAAGTGAAGCTGTTCCTTCTCGAACTCGTCGCTCACGGACTTCGATCTCCGGAATCGTTGCGCCGCCACGGGCGGGTTCGGGGCAACCGCCACCACAGTATCAATTGCGTCGCGAGCAGCACGATCGCGAGCGGGACGAGCACCACCAGCCACAGGCCGAAGGTCTGTTCCGTCTTCAGCGGTCGAAGGGGGGCGATGTCGGCCGAGAAGGATATCGCGAGCAGCAGGCCGAGAAGTCCGGGCAGGTTCGTCAGGATCATTCGCACGGCGGCCCCCAGTGCTCCCTTGGCCTTCGTTCAGATCGCGCGAACCTCGGCGAGTCGTCGGACCGCGTAGGCGTCGTCCCAGCACACGGCGGCTTCCCACGCCGCCGACGCCTGCGTTGCCACATCATACGCGTCGTCGTCGAGGTCGGCGGCATTGTAAGGCAGGGCGAGGTCCAGGTCCGGAACGTCGACGTGTGCTTCGTCCCAGTCGATCAGCACCACGCGATCGGCGGTGACCCGCACGTTGCCGGGGTTGGCGGGGTTGCCGTGGACGACGCACGTCGAACGCCCCTGCAGACGTCGCCACGCGGCCCGGCAGCGGGCGACGCCTTCGGCGGGCATCGAGCCGAGGTTGATCTTGGTTCCGGCCTCGGCGTGCAGGAGGTCGAGCGAGGATCGCCACCCCGGGCGTTGCGGCCAGCCCTGCGTCGATCGGTGGATGCGACGGAGCGTGTCCGCCACCCGTCGCCAGTCGGACGGCGTTTCGGGCGGCCCGCCGTCCACCCAGGTCATGAGGACGAGACCTTCCGCGAACGGCCGCCCGTCCGTCGTGGGAATCGGAAGCGGGACCGGCAGTCCCTGGCGGTCGAGGTGTCGGAGGAGATCGGTCTCCCACTGGAGATCCGCGTCGCTGCGCGTGCCGAGCCGACAGACGGCGATGCGCCCGCCGACGTGCACGGTCCACACGTCGTTCGCGACGCCCCCCGGGAGCGGCTCGATGCGCCGGGTGTTCGCTCCCCACTGCTCGAGCGCGTCCCACCCGCTGCCGTCACCCACCGGCCCGGCCCGCCTGCCGCGAGCGATTGCGGATCATGGCGGAGGCTCCCGCTCGAAACCCGATCGACTCGTAGAAGGGAAGGAGCCCGGGATCGCAGACGAGATCCACCATGTAGAGATCGTCGAGCCGGGCGACGATTCGGGTCACGAGCTCGCGGCCGACTCCTCTCCCGCGATGGGACGGAAGGACTTCGAGCAGAGGGACGTAGGCGGCGAGGACTCCGTCGGTGATCGCGGTCACGAAGCCGACCACGGTCGACGTCGTGGTGTCGTACGCGAGCACCACCGCGTCGCTGCCGCGGAGCAGCTCGAGGTGCGTCTCGCTCGTGGGGTGAGCCGGCCAGCCTTCGAAGAAGCCTTCGAGCTGGTCCGCGTTCACGCCTTCGAGGTCGTGTCGGTACTCGATCATTCCTGTGTTCCCGCCGCGTGGGTGTCGCGTGGCGCGGTCTCAGTCGGCGCGCGTGCCCGCCACCACGATCACTTCCGCCGGGGCCACGAACCCCGAAGGACTCTCGAACGACTCGAGTGTACTCCCGACTTCCGCCCAGGCGGCATCCCGTACGGGTTCCGGGCTGTCCTCGATGATCGCGCGGTAGAGGCCGAACGCCTGCTGAATCATGGTCAACGCGTCGGCGGCGGCGGGGAGGCGGAGGTGGAGGGAGACGGTGCGTTCGTGCACGTCCGCGAAGCCGGCTTCGGTGAAGAGCGCGGCGAGCCGGCCGGGGGCGCCGAGGGAGAAGATGCCGGGACGGCCGGGGGCCGGGGGCGTCTTGCCCGAGTGGCGCAGGAGGACCTGGAGCGGGCGGGCCATGAACGGGTTGGCGTCCGGGGTGGTGAACACGACGGCCGCGAGCCGGCCGCCGGGGCGCAGCGCGCGGTGGGCCGCGGTGAGCGCGTTCGCGGGGGCGGCGAACAGCATGAGGCCGAGCCGGCAGATGACGGCGTCGAAGCTGTTCGGATCCACCGCGAGGTCCTCGGCCGCGCCGACCAGCGTGGTGACGTTCGCGAGGCCGGCCGCGCGCGCGTTCTCGCGCACGTGCTGCACCATGGCGTCGGCGATGTCGCTCGCGACGACGTGCCCATCCGCGCCCACGCTCCGGGCCGCGACGAGCGTCTGGCTGCCGGCGCCGCAGGCGATGTCGAGCACGCGCGCGCCGGGCGTGACGCCGGCGAGCGAGAACATCGTGTCCGTGGCGGGCTGCATCCAGGTCGCCACGGTGGACTCCCAGCGAGCCCAGCCGGGGGCGGCGTTCTCCCACTGGCGGCGGATCTCGGTGGAGTTCATGGGCGCTCCGGGGTGGGAGGTTGCGGGGGCGGGCGAGGGCGGTAGTCGAGGGACCACGACAGCCGGCGGGCTCTCGATCAAGACGGGTTGGGTGGGGAAGGGAGTTGCACTCCCGGATGTGATCACAAGCGCGCGGCCCTTCGGTCGTGCGGCGGAGTCGACTGCGATCACCTTATCGGCTTCGGACGAGCCTGCCAGAGGTCCCAAAGCGCTCCCTGCTCGCGCACGTCGGCGAGGAAGACCAAGGACGTGCCCCGTTCGCACGAGAACAACGGCACGGTGTGCAGACGAATGTGCTGTCCCGGCTCGAGTCTCACCGCGACGCAAGTATCCGGGCAGACTCGATCGAACGGCGTGGGTTCCGGCCAGATACCGATCCCGCCTCTCAGGCGAACGATGGTCTGAAGACAAACGTTCCAGGATCGATCATCGGCGTTCGTCACGTCGATCAAGCCGACAAACCGCCCGTCCGCAAGCACGCTCTCCGAGAACGACGTGGTGAACCAAGAGTTCGAGCGAATCTCCCATTCCGGTGCCGCGTCGATCGACACGTCGCGCTGGATGCGGGCCTCGATCCAGTAGTCGGAAGAGTCATCCTCGACTACCAGGTCCTGCTGGAGCAGCCCACTCCAGTGACGCGCCTCGAAGTGGTAGATGCCGGGGGGTACGTGCTCGTAGGAGAAGTCCCCCGACTCCGGGGTCATCTGGTGGCTCGAGGCGATCGGCATTCTCGAGGCAGGCGACATCTCCGACGGGAACTTGGGGGCCAGGAACACGTGCGCGCACCCGAGCGGACGACCGTCGTCGTCGACGACTGCTCCACGGACCGAGGCACCGTGGGCGCTCGCGGACCAGAGCAGGGCGATGGCCAGGAAGACTCCCTTCATCCGCCGGCTCCATTTGCCATTTCGGACGTGTGCACGAATGGTGCGGTGGTTGCCCATGCGGCGACTATGGCGACGGAGATCCGGCTTCGGCAAGTCGCGGGGTCAGTCGCTGCGCGGCTGCCGGTTTCGCGGCCGGAGCTCGTCCGGGAACTCCTCGTCGAGGCGGTAGACGCGGGCCAGGTCCGAGAATCCGTCCTGGCCGCGAATGGACACGTCCAGGAATCGAACGTCGTTCTTCTCGCGCTTCGCATTTTCGAGCATGCACTCGACCGTGCGCGGGATGACCTCGTTCTTGGGCCAGGCGAGGCGGATCGGCTGGCCGGTGCTCGAGTACGTGTCTTCGTCGATGTTGGAGAGATCCATGACGACGCGGAGCGTGTCGCCGAACACGCCTTGCCAGCGCCGTTCCCCGCGCAGGATCGGCTCATCGTGCGGGACGAGGAAGAGGCGGACGCCGAGCAGATGGGCGGCATTGATGTTCCGGAATCCGCCATGGGAACCCTGGATCGAGTTCTCCGAGACCGTGCGAAGGACGAGGGCGCCGGGCGTGGCCAGGGAGCCGTCGGGCTCGACGTAGGGAACGTCGATGATCTGTGGTCCATCGAGGGATACGGGCTGCTTGACCTGCACGGGGACGTCGACGGTGCCCAGGGTGAACAGCGTGAGCGGGACGAGCAGGGTGAGCTGGAGGAGTCGATTCATGGTTTCAGCTTCCGATTTGTCATCTGGCGATTCCGTCGGGTCGCCCCGATCGAGAGTCAGCCGTCCGCCCCATCGCGACCGTCGGGAAGTCCCCCGCGGGCCCTCGAAGGAGAGTTGGGGGGGATGGACGGCCGTCAGTCTCGACCGGGCTAGTCGCGAGCCACTCTACCAATCCCGAGGAACCCGACCTGCTTCCGTCCGTAGACCGGCTGCCGAATCTGATGGCGAGGGCGGTTGCAAACTCTGACAACGGCGCAGCAGAGGTGATGGGTTCGGTCGGATCTGCACTCTGGTCCGAAGGCGAGTACGCCTCGATTGCTTGAGCACGAATGCCCTCGCCCGCCAGACTTGGCTGTGTGTCATAGTCTACCCGCAACGTGGTGGATAGAATGATGTAGGAACGCGACTGTGTTCGTGGTCTGCGAATCGCCCACCCGTCAATCAGGAACATTCCCTGTGGTATAGTGATGCGCCCAGCACGCTGGGTCACTCCCTCTGCGCCTCGCCTCCTCCATCACTCCAGCGGTTGGGTGCTTCTGTGATTGCCGTCGGACTCACGACAGGCCTCATGTAGTCCTCGGCGCCGTCGAGTCGAATCACGAAATTGGCAACGAGCGCCCGGAACTCTCTCGCCGCAGCGTCAAACTCAGAAAAACCCCGATCACGATACGCTACATACCCGGGCTGGTGAATGAACGGCCGCGCCAGCTCCCGCACACGGTCACGATGAGCACCAGAGTCCAGGCTTGACGAGGCGGTCTCATGAGCAAACTCATTGCGGATCCTCCTGACCAAGTGTAGCGACCGGGCAAACTCGGGAGTGATCAGCCCAAGCCGGTACGCCGCGTGAATCCTGGCACTAAACGTGGAAAGGGGACCTTCGCCATCCAGCAACTCATCTCTCCCAGATGGATTCGGAAGCAACACATGCTGCAGCAGATTCCGAAGGCCAAGATCCAGGCGGGACGCTCCAAGGATCACTGCAGCGCGGTCGCTCTCGCTGCTGAAGTCCTCGACAAACGCTGTGTACGACTCATAGCCCAGCCTCACTGCAGCCGAATAGACAGATTCCTCGCGGTCAGCCTCCTCATCGGCCTGCATCGACCCCCTCCGTGAGATCTGTGTCTAACGTGTTGCGCTCTAGCCGTGGGCGGCGGTGGCGTCGTCCTGGCTCTGCCAGCACCGTGACGCTGGCGACCGGCTCATCACGGGATGAGGCAGACTCGACAACGCTCGGTCTTCGGGGCCGATATCAAGCTCGGGTCGCCTCTCCCGTTCCGTAGCCCAACTCTAACAGTCGCCCGGTCCATGAGCCCGTATCCAAGAGCGCGAGCCCTGTTGCGAACGGAGATTACCACGTACGTCGGAATGAATCGACGTCCGCATGGACCGACACATTTACGACGACCTCTCGACTCGGCGCGATCTGCTGCGGACCGTACCGCCCGTTGGAGACGGGACCGTCCGGATTCCCCTCGCGGACCTCCCGGAACTCGGCTCCATCGGCAGAAAGGAGATCGCGTCACTCGTCGAGGTGGCGCCCATCGCTTGCGACAGCGGTCAGCGAAGATGACGTCGCTACGTGGAAAGAGGGCGAGCGTCAGTACGATCCGCAGCCTACATGGCTGGCCTCAACGCCGCGCGCTTCAATCCTTCTATGACCGCCTGATCGCGTCGGGGAAGCCACCGAAGGCCGCCATCATCGCCATCGCGAGGAGGATGCCCGTCGAGCTCAACCCATGCTGCGGGATCAGAACTCGTGGGCGCACGCTTGACTAGCCACCACAGTCGCTAGTTGGGCACCATCAAGCACGTCAGGCGGCGACTACCGAAACAAGCTCGTCTCGGCGCCTCGCAATCGTCCGGTTGGATACTCGTCCCAAGTGCGGTTCTCAAGTTCTCGGCCCGCGGCCTTCTTGTTCACGCCGCCCCACTGCTTGAAGAAGAACGGGATTCCTGCATCATTGCACTGATCTCGAATATCGAGTGCCCAGGCGGCGTCCATGGGACGGGCCTTGCGACCGCTCTCACCTCCAACGATGACCCAGTTGATGAGGTCAGGGCCGATCACGGCCCGCAAGTCTAGAGGACCGAGAAGGGGCTCACAGGACATGAAGCGAACCGTTGACGGGAGTGAGGCTATGCGCTCGGCCCGCCAAAGGTATGCCTGAGTCTCAACGCTAGTGCCCAACCAGATATGCGGCGCCGTGGCGCCGAGTTGTCCGAGTTGGTGCTCACGCCTCTTAACATACTCCGTCATTCGATCGGCCCGCTTCGTGAGTACCTGAAACTGGTGCCAGTTCGCCCGTAGCATGGTTCTGAACGTGCGGTCTACGAACCGATACGGGACGTTCTCGTGAAACAGGTCGCTCATCGAGTTGACGAAGATGCGCTTGGGCTTCTTCCAGAGGAGTGGGAGCTCAAGGCGATCGGGCCACAACTTGAGATCGAACCCTTGCTCATACGGATGGCCGCGGACCCCTCGCCATCTTTCGGCGAGGGTCTCAGCATAGCAGTGCTTGCATCCGGGACTCACCTTCGTACAGCCCGTCACCGGGTTCCACGTGGCGTCCGTCCACTCGATAGTCGATTGCTGCGCCATGGCTACTCTCCGCTGAAGGAGATTGTGGTGCCGATCGGGTAGGTGTTCTTGCGCCGAGGCTTGCCATCAGCCTTGATAGATTCCACCTTGATCGAACGACCCTCGAAGCCTCCCTGTGCCTCAAGCAGCTTCAGAGCCGCCGTAGCGTGCTTCTCAAGATAGATAGTTTCGTCGCGAGCGTACTCCTTGACCACTTCCGATCGTACCGTCTCTCCGCTGAACCGTCGAACGAGCAGTACGGCCAGGCCCTTCTCGGGCTCCGCGGTAAAGAGGACTTCCTGATCACGGTCCTTCCCATCGGAGAAAGAGAATTCGCCGCTACCGTCGAGCTTCCACATGGCCTGCTTCATCCTGTCATGGCCAAGGTGGTGGTTCCCGGCGAACACGAGATCGTAGAGGTGTCGATTCTTGCTGTTTCGCATCTCGAAGAGCCGTACGAACCTCGCGACGCGACGTAGGGACTCTTCGTACAGCTTCCGAGCCAGCAGAACGCGCGCGTGTGCGCTGTTGAGCTTCGCCAGTTGCGCCGCAGCGTCCGGGTGGCCGCAGAGTTCGTTAATCCGGTCTGGGATTCTGTCAGGAAACCGTTGAAGGGGCATGTTCATGAAGGTGATGAGCACTTCTGTACCTTCATGGCCAAGCAGGCGCTCAATGAGGCTAAACGGCAGCCCGCTGATCCCGAACGGATCAATGAGGGCGAATGTCGGCGCGAGACGGAGCCCGTTCTCGTCTATGTAGTCTAGTGTGCTTGAGAGTGCCGTCTCGAAGTCCTCATTACGAACTTGGCAATTGAAGTTGCTCGGAAGGTCCAGCTCGTCAATCTCGCGTCGAAGGTGCTCCGCTCTCTGTGGATCATTCTCGACAAACACGAACACGAGCTCTGCGTTGAGAAGTGCCGTATGGTTCCGTGCTACGTCGAGCGCAATGAGCGGCGATCCGGTCTCCCCACTGCTGTAGCGACCGGGACCGGCAAAGCCGTCATAATAGACAATGCGACGCGTTGCGGGACTGATCGGAATGGAGACACGGGGGTTGGCCAAGATCGGAAACCAAGCGGATAGGTAGTTCCTGAGAATGTCATGTTTGGCTTTCGTATGCGGATCGAGATCCCAGATCGTAGTTCGCGGAGCAGCCACGGAGACTCCCCTCGGGGCTCGCCCTGTGCGATTCCAATTGACGCCCAAGGGTGAGAGCCAGTCTCGCGAGAATGGTGTCGTCTATGTCATGATGTAAACGATTGATATCGACAGTGGCGCGATGGCGACCCAACGCCCTGCCGCTCGGCTGCGGGCCGGGTTGGCGCGGCCCATGCGTCAGCATGGGGCGTGACAAACCGGATCCGTCAGTCTGCAGCGGCTTGTTAGGCGACCCCTCTAGTCATCCTTGTCCTCTGGCAAAGCTCCCTCGGCTGCGACGCCTCCACTTGTGCCCAACAGATCTCTGACAATACGTGCCAGCCGGGCTGCGCGGCCCTGGTAGATCTGGTATCCACCGATACTAAGAGACACAAACAGGGCAACGATGGAGACCCAGAAGCTGGTGGTGGAGCGGGCCAAGTGGAAGTCCCCCGGAATCGTGGACACATCCTGGGCTATGATTTGCACCCAAGGAGGAGTCCATGGCAGGGATCCGGTATTCGCAGGAGTTCAGGGATGAGGCGGTCCGGCAGGTCACGGAGCGCGGCCACTCGGTTGCTGATGTAGCGGAGCGCCTCGGCGTCACCGCACACACGCTGTACCGATGGGTTCGAGCAGCGCGTCCGCCGAAGACGGAGCGGGAGGCGGCAGATCTCCGCAAAGCGAACGACGAGATCAAACGCCTGGAGAAAGAGCTCCGCCGCACGCGCGAAGAGCGGGACATCCTAAAAAAAGCCGCGGCGTACTTCGCAAAGGACCCCGACTGAGGTACGCCTTCATTCGCGACCATCGTGGCGAGTTCCGTGTGCGCACGATGTGTCGAGTGCTCGGGGTGGCGAGGAGCGGTTTCTATGCGTGGCTTCGCGAGCCGTTGTCGGCGCGCGCTCGTGACGATCAACGCCTCGTCGCGCGGATCCGGACGTTTCATGCGGAGAGCGACTCGTCGTACGGCAGCCCACGGATCTTCAAGGATCTGCGGGAGGCCGGCGAGTCGTGCAGCCTCAACCGGGTCGCCCGTCTGATGCGGCGCCACAAGATCCGAGGGCACCATCGGTACAAGAAGCCGCGCTTCGTGGCGGGGCGCCCTTCCACCGTCGCTCCGAACCGACTCGAGCGGAAGTTCGAACAGGACCAGCCGAACCGGGCATGGGTCACGGACATCACCTACGTCAGAACCCTGGAAGGGTGGCTGTACCTGGCGGTCGTGATCGATCTCTTCTCGCGCCGCGTCGTCGGCTGGTCTATGCAGCGCCGGATCGATCGGCATCTCGTTCTCCAGGCATTGCTGATGGCCGTGCGCCGGCGCCGGCCGACGTCGAAGGTTCTGATCCACTCGGACCAGGGCTCGCAGTTCGGCAGCGACGACTGGCACCGCTTCTGCCGAGACCACGGCCTGGTGCCGAGCATGAGTCGCCGCGGCAACTGCTGGGACAACGCGGTCGTGGAGTCGTTCTTCGGCTCGCTGAAGAAGGAGAGGATCCGAGGAGGGACGTACCGGACCCGGGATGTTGCGCGGGCCGACTTGTTCGATTACATCGAAGTGACGTACAATCGCAGACGTCGTCACAGCCATCTCGGCGACGTCAGTCCCGAGGCTTTCGAGGAAGCCTCAAAGCTGGCTCTTGAGGTGTCTACGTGATCGGGGGACTTCCAAAGTACCGCTCCACCAGGGAGTTCTTGTCGACCAACTCGGCTGCGACCTTGTCAACCTCTGGCCTGATCGCCTCGTAGTTCTGGCCGCTCTTAATCCGAATGTTTTCGAAAATATCCCTCTGGCCGGACATGAGTGCGTCAAAGGGATTCCGCTGGGAGTGCTCGTCAATCATCACCGTGACTGGCTGAACGAGAGAGTCCAACCCCGCATTCTCAAGGAAGAGCGACGATCGGATGTCCTCGAGTACTTTGGAAAGCGGGGTGTCCGCGGAGTATTGCTCCTCGCCTGCAGTGAATACCTGTGTCAGCCTTCGCCTCGCTATGGCCCTATTCTCATAGATGTTCCGCACAGTCCTCAGGTCTGCTCCGTTCCCTATCGCGCCGAGCAGTGTCGTTTGGAGGACCTTCTTGTCAACCACGCCAGTGCTTCCATCGCGGAGAAGGACCGTTGTCGACATGCTGGTCCCCAGCAGAGCGAGCGCCATTGGAACGAAAAGAGAAATGTTGTTCCAGAATCTCCTTCTAGTGTGTCTCGCCACCGTGGCTCTCCGGAGTTCCAAGAGCTCGCGTTGGAGACGCTCCGCTTCCGCGGTAACGGCTCTTGTTTCGGACGCCTCGTGTTCTTTCTCCATTCCCCCCCCCCCCCCGCCTAGCGGATGTCACGCTTCGTCGCCTAACGTCGTCCGCTGCAAGCGCTGTTGGGCTGCGGTCTCCAACTACTCACCCAGCAGGCCGGCGCGGCACAATGCCAGGAGGATGCGTGCGTCGGCTCTCGGATCAATCTCGCGTGCGGGGTCTATCTCGGTTCTGCCAAAGTAGATTGAAAACTGCGGACTGTCCGTCCACCGATCGCCAACCGGTCGCGCACCGAGCATGGGAATCTCCACATATGGCCCTGCGAGTCCCGCCTGCGACGATGATAGGCTCCGGTTCCAGAAGGGTCCTGAGTAGATGGTCTCACCATCAACTCGAACGCAGAACTGTCGGTCGAATGACGAGCCAGTGACTAGGCCTTGCCACTCTGCGTTCTCACGAAGTCGAACTAGCGCTTGCTCTGATAGAAAGATCGTGTGGCGTCGCGGGTCGTACCTCTCGATGTCCCGCTCGGAAAGGATGACCTCGCAGCTCCCGCCTCGAATGACGCCGAACGCGAATCCACTCTCCCTGGACTCCTGCGCGGCAGATGGCGCTGCGAAGATGATCCCGAGGGTCAGCGTCGCAAGGCTGAATCGGCTCAGTGCCAAACCGCACTTCCTTCAGAGCGGCCGAGGACGCGACCTAGACAAAGCCCCGAGGTTCGCTGATGTACCCGCCTAACTAGACTTCGACGGAGCCGCCCACTTGCGGTTCCACTGCAAGGCGCACAGCATAGAGCGGCGCATCGCGTGCAATCAAGTGCCTGGCATGTGCGATCGGGGCCAGACATCCGAGATAGCCGGGTCCGGAGAGCGGGTTCGACTGGCCGGCGGGATCCTTGCATGTCACCTCGGCCACCCTGCTAGGCGAAGGCCGACGCGGGCTTGAGTACGCTCGCTCAGGGACGAGCCCGCTTTGTTCTCGCCGAGTATCGACCAAGCCCGTCCCTGATCATCGACGATCTCGCCCTCGCGAACCGAGAGCTCCCCCAGCCGCCCCTCCACCCGCCGCCCAAACACCACCGCACCCCCCACCCGCGGCCCCGGCCCACCCTGGGCCCCCCGAAACGGCGACGCCATCGTCGAATCCCGGAAGATCACCCATTCCCCGATGTTCTCCACCACCGGCCCCGTCACCGGCACCACCGTGGTCTCATCCAGCCGGATCACGCTCTCCAGAGGCCGCTCACACGCCACCTGCAACCACTCCGGCGGAATCCCCGCCTCCACATCCTCCCCCGAGATCATCTGCACCCCCGGCACCCGATCCGGCGCCGGGGCCTGCATCACGAGCGCATCCGCTCTCGCCCCCCGCAACGCCCCGAGCGACAGCACGAACGACGGCACCTCCACCAGCCGTTCCCCGGCCCGCGCCCCGACCACCGCCACACCATCGTCCTGCCGCCACAACGTCTCCGTGGCCTCGTCGTACAGGAGCGAGTTCCCGTCCATCAGCAGCCCGCTGACCCGCAGCTCGAGCGTCTCACCGCTCTCCGTCCCCTCCGTCCGCCGCTCCCACACGCGCGACGTCCCGCACACCGAGCAGAACGTCGCCACGAGCGGAATGCCGTCCACCTCGTCCACCACGAGCTCGCGCTCGAGCAGCCACACGAGCGGCCACGCGCGCACCTCGGTCTCGCCGCGCACGATGAGCACCGGCTCCTCGGGGGCGAGATCCGTCTCGTCGGCCCGCGCGTGCAGCGGATCGCGGATGGGGACGAAGTCATCGCGCGACACGCTCGAGATCCGCACGCGCGCGAGCGCCGCCGGGACCGCGATCTCCGTGCGCCAGCCGGCCGCCGCGAGGAGCGCCGGAGTCGCGGGCTCGTAGCCGCGCAGCTCCACCGAGCTCCGCTCGCCGCCGGCCGTCTTCGCCGCATCCCCCGCATCCTCCGACCCGTCCCCGCGCAGAATCACCCACGCCATCACGGCCAGCGCGAGGCCGACCCCCACCAGCGCCACGACCCGCCGCCCGTCCGTCACGCGCCGACCTCCTCGAGCCAGTCCCGCACGAGATAGCTCTCCACGCCCTCCATCCCGGTGTACGTCCGCCGCACGACGCTCCCGGGAATCACCTCGTCCCAGCCCACACCATCTCCCCGCCGGATCCCTTGCCCGTCCCACCGGCGCATCCACCGCCGCGCCCATCGCGCCGCCCCGAGCACGCCGAACCTCCGCGCCCACCGCCGCGGCCGACGTCTCGACACCGGCACCACGCCGGGGTTGGGGAGGGGCAGCCGCCACGGCAGGCCGGCGCGGCGCACGTAGTCCTGGTAGAGGTCGCGCTCGTGTCGCTCCTCGCGGGTTGCGGTGGACCAGAACTCACGCAGCTCGCGATCGAGAAACGGGAGTCGCCACTCGAACCCGAAGAACTCGTACGCGCGCACGGCCGCGCCCACGCGCTTCGTGGAGTACTCGCGCCATTCCCACGCCTGCAGCGCGCGCCGTAGCCGCTCGTCCGCCTCGCCGTCCGCCGGCAGGAACTCCCGCACCGATTCCCGCACCCGGGACCGTAGCTCCTCCGCCACGCCGCCTCGGCGCGGCCACGGATTCAGACAGTAGCGACGCCAGATCACGTTCTGCACGGCGTCCTTCTCCGGATCGCCCCCCGGACCATCCACCGGCACGTCCCGCGCGACGAGTCCCGCGAAGTGCCCGGGCAGGATCACCGCGCGATCCGGCGCGCCGATCACGCGCGACGAGCGCAGGTCCGACAGTGCCAGGCACTCGAGGAGCCACGGCGCGCTCGACAGACCATCCGCCTCGCGGCAGTACCGCCGACGTTCCTCGCTCCGGTACCACTCGACCCACCGCGCCGGCTGCGCGCCGAAGTGCAGCAGCGGGAACCCGAGCCGCTCGGCGACCTCGCGCGCGATCGTCGTCTCCCAGTGGCGCGCCTGCCGGGTGGCGACGCACACGACGTTCTCATACCCGAGACGTCGCGCGAGAATCGCGAGCAGCCGCGAGTCGTGACCGCCCGTGAGCGGGATCACCGCGCGCCGCCCGCCCAGCGACTCGAACGTGCGCGCGGCCATGCGCTGCATGCGGACGTCCAGCGCGTCGAGGCGATCGAGGCGGGACACCCCGGTGTCGACCGGCTGCGTTCGCCCGAGGTCGGCGGTGGAGATCACGCGCACCTCGGATCCGCGCTCGCCGTCCCGCACGCGCAGCGCTTCTCCCGCGCGCAGCGCGAACACGTCCGGATCGAGCGTGCGATGCCCGAGCACGAACCCGCCGCACCGCGCCTCCGCCACCGCGACCGGATCCAGTGCGCCGCCGCCGCCGATCTCCCGGGCCCGGCGCGCGTCGTCCGTCACGACCACGCGTCCGTCCCGCCAGGTCCAGAACAGGGGAAACGATCGCCGCGCGTCCGTGGCCGCGATCCATTCGTCTTCCGCGACTCGCGACACCACCGAGAAGCTCCCCTCGGCGCCGGCCACCGCCGCGAGCCAGGCTTCCGCGGACTCCGGCGCACGCACGGGGCCCGGCCACTCGCCGCGCACGAATCCGCCGAACGTGTCCCGCCAGGGAAACACGTCGCGCGAGCGCAGGTCCCACGGCGCCGGATCCCGCCCGGCGATCTCCTGGGAGAGGGAAACGATCCATCTCATGCCCGCCCCCTCCGCCGCACGATCAACGCCAGGTGCGCGCCGATCGCCACCACCGCCGCCCCCGCCGTCACCCACACATTCCCCTGCACCGCCCGCACCCCCCACACCAGCAGCACGAACGGCACCGCCCGCACCAGCTCCCGCGCCAGCACGTTCAGACTCGCTCCCGCCTTCGCCCCGGCCGCGCGGAACGTGACCTCGATCACGAACAGGCGCGCCAACGCCCCCACGCCCGCGAACAGCAGGATCGCGCCCGCCGGCTCCATCGTCCGCGCGCCCACCGCGAGCGCCGCCACGGAGGCCCCGAGCACCACCGCGTGCCACGCGAGCGCGTCCCGCTGCCGCCCGAGCAGCAACCACACCTGCGCGATCGGTCCGAACGAGAGCGACGCCACGAACCACGGCACGAGCAGCCGGAACCACTGCCCGGACTCGCGCCACTCGTCGCCGAACGCGAGCGCCGCCGCCTCCGGCGCCACCACCGCCGCCACCGCGATCGGCACGAGCGCGAACCGCAGCAACGACTCGTGCATCGCGCGGCACGCGGGCGCGAGCGACCTCGCGCGGTGCTCGCGCGCCGCCTCCGGGTAGAACGCCTGCGCCGCGGACCCGGACAGCAGCGACACCGCGGCCGCCAGCAGTCGCGCCGGCAGCGCGTACGTGCCCGCGAGCGCCGATCCGAACGCGAACGGGATGATCAGGAGCGGCGCCTGTTCCGCCGCGAGCTGCAGGAAGCCGGCCGCCGCCGTGAACTGCGGAAATCCGCGATGCTCCCGCGCGAGCGCGCGGCTGCGCCCTTGACCGAGCGGCCCCACGCGCTCCCGCAGCGGCAGGTCCTTCGCCGCCGCCACCTCGAGCCCGGCCGTCGCCGCGACCTGTCCCGCGAGCGCGCCGAGCACGAGCGCTCGCGCGTCCACGAATCCCGCCGCACCCGCCGCGATCTGCGCCGCCGCCGTCCCCACCGATTGCAGCACGCGCGACACGGACACGGCCCGGAACCGCGACGTCCGCGTGAACCAGTACGACAGCGGCTGGTACAGACTCGTGAGCAGCAGACTCGGCGCGATCCACACGAGACTCCGCATCGCCGCCGCGTCGCGCGTGGCGAAGAACCCCGTCCCCGCGAGTCCCACCGCGACCGCCACCGCGAGCCCGATCGTGGTCGCGAGTCGCACGAGCCGGTGCGCCTCGACCTCGGACTCCACGATCGGCACCGCGAGCTCGTACCGTCCGGTGACCACGAGCCCGGCGAGCATCGCGACCGCGCCGAAGAACGCGAGCACGCCGAACGCATCCGGCGCGTACAGCCGGGTGAGCACCGGCAGCGCGGCGATCGTGATCACCTGCGCGAGGCCGGTGCCGGCCAGGAGCGTGGCGATGGACGACGCCAGTTTCACGGGGCGCGACTCCGAAGCGAGGTGCTCCCATGGTACGCGCCCGTCCGACCCGCCGAAAGCGAACAACGCAAAGACCCCGCCACCGAGGTGCCGGGGTCAAGCGCTCCCTAGGCAGGAGATGGGGGGGAACCTAACCGTCGCGGCGCACGCCCCCGCGAACGTTCTGGTCGATCTGGTTGTCGTCCGCGATCGTGGCGTCGTTCACGACCGACGAGTTCTCGATCCGGATCCCGTACTCGGCGTTCGCACGGATCTCGTTCCCCGTGATGGTCACGGTCTGCGAGTCGCGCACGCGGATGCCGCTGCCGGCGTTGCTTTCCAGCACCGCACCGCTGATGCGGACGTTCTGCGAGCTGTCGCGCACGCGGATGCCGTCGTCGTCGTTGCCGGCGAACGTGCCGCCCTCGATGACCACGTTCTCGGACTCGCGCACGACCACGCCGTGGTCGCGGTTGTTCGAGGCCGACACGTTCCGCAGCGTCACGTCCGATGCGTTCCGCACGAGGATGCCGTTGTCCACGCCGCCGTCGAACGCGGCGTTCTCGATCACGACCCCCGACGTGTTGCGGATCACGAGCACCGCGGAGTCGTCGGTGGCGGAGCCGGAGGGCGATCGGGCGACGAGCACGGCCGCCGGGTCCGCTTCGATCGTGAGGTTCTTCGTGACCAGCAGGCGACCTTCCCAGGTCCCGGCCGGGATGCGCACGGTGGCGCCCGGCGCGGCGGCGTCGATGGTGGCCTGCAGGGTGGCGAGATCGCCGGAGTCCCCGCCGGGGCCGGTGCCGGAGTCGTTCGAGCAGCCAATGAGCAGGGTCGCGAGCGGGAGCGTGAGCAGCAAGCGGGAGTAGTTCATGGTGTGTTCTCCTTGGGGGTTGCGCGGCTACAGACGGGGCCCCGGGGAGGCCAGATACGCCGGGGAACGGCCGTACGACTTGATCCGCGCCCCTTTCGCTCGATAGCATCGGGACAAAGCTCTCGGAGGTGCCCGATGTCTTCCCGCCGCCACCTGCTCGGGCTGCTCGCGATCCCGCTGATCGCCGCCGCCGCCCCCACCGCGAACGCCCAGAACGAGATCCTGCCGGACGGCTTCGCGCTGGAGCCCGTCATCGTCGACGTGTTCGAGCCCGGCCGACCGGCCGGATTCGCCCACCTGCCGGACGGCCGAGTGTTGATCCTCGAGCGAAACACCGGCGCGGTGCGCTTTCACGTGCCCGGGAGTTCCACCGCCTCCTCGATCCTCGCGGTTCCGAACGTGGAGATCACGGGCGAGCGCGGACTGCTCGGCGTGGCCATCGATCCGGACTGGCCCGCGCGTCCGTACGTGTACTTCTACTACTCGTACAACACGAACACCGGGCGGGTGCTCATGTACACCGCGTCCGGAGATCTCACGGATCCCACCAGCTCGAACTTCTCGCTCGCGTCGCCGTACCTCCTGCTGACCGATCTCCCCGACAACAACGCGATCCACAACGGCGGCACGCTGCACTTCGGACCGGACGGCATGCTGTACCTGAGCCTCGGCGACGACGGTTCCGCGTGCAACTCGCAGGATCCCACCACGCTGGCCGGCGGCATCCTGCGCCTCGACGTGAGCTCGATGCCGGGCGCCGGCAGCGGCCCGCCGCCGAAGGCCGACCTCGTGCCCGCCGGCAACCCGCTCTCCGGTCCCACGGACAACGAGCGTCTGCACTGGGTGTGGGGCTTCCGCAACCCGTTCCGGTTCACGATCGACCCCACGAACGGCGACCTCGCGATCGGCGACGTGGGACTGATCACGATGGAGGAGATCGACGTGGTCCGCCCGGCCGACGCCGGATCGAACTACGGCTGGCCCCACTGGGAAGGGTTCATCGACCCGGCCGTCGGTCAGACCTGCGGCGAGAACAACACGTTCACGTTCCCGGCCTACGCGTACGACCATCTGTTCGGCGCGGTGGTCGTGCCCGGCCCGATCTACCGTTCGCCGGCCGCCGCCCCGCTCGCGCTTCCCGCGGAGTACGAGGGCAGCCTCTTCCTGCACGACTTCTACCAGGGCTTCCTCCGCCGCCTGACGTTCGACGGCGCGAACTGGGCCGTGGCGGACTCCGTGGCCGGGCAGCCGACCGCCGAGAACTGGGGCAGCGAGTTCTACTACTTCTCCGACATCCAGACCGGCCCGGATGGTGCGCTGTACCTGATGCGACTCGTGCCCGTGCTCGGGCGCCCGAGCGGGCTGTACCGGATCGTGGGGCCGAGCGCCACGGACGCGCCGCTCGTCGCCTCGCCGACCGGCGACGGCCCGAACGTCTTCCCGAACCCGGCCCGCGCCGGCGACGTCGTGGAGATCGACTGGGCGGGGATGGCCTCGCGCGTGACGTCGGTGGAGATCCTGGACGTCGCGGGCCGACGGGTGCGTGCGTGGGACGTCGGCGGCGTGGACTCGCCGCAGATCACCTGGGACGGTCGCGCGGGGGATCGCCTCGCCGCGCCCGGCGTCTACTTCGTGAAGCTCACCGGTCCGGACGCGAAGGTGCGTTCCACGCGGCTCGTGCGGTTGCGGTAGTCAGCGAGTGCGTCGAGGCGCGACGCGCCTAGATCGTCACCCCGAAGCGATCCTTCAGCGCGAACGCGAACACGACCGAGAGGACGAAGAACACGATCAGCCAGTGCCAGTGCCACCCGAGGAACCACACGGTGGCATCGGGATACGTGAGACGGATCGCCTTCACGGGCCCGTCCGGCAGCGAGGGCTCCATCGGGTACAGGAGCGCATCCAGGATCGAACCGTCGTGGCGGAGCGGCGATCGCTTGGCCACGCCGCCGTCGGCCACCTCGAGCGTCTTCGTGTAGGTCTGATCGCCGACCTTCACCGCGACCTCGTAACTCCCCTCGCGCTCCGGCGCGAGTCGCCACGCGAGCTCGTTCTTCGCGGGCAGCCATACCGCGGGCGTCTCGGACGTCACCCCGGCCGGCGTCTCGAGCTCCGCCGGCGGCCGCGCGCCCTCGTCCACCTGCGGGAGATCCGCGCGCCAGTCCGGTTTCAGCTCCACCGTGAGCAGCGGTTCGTCGCCCACGTGGAAGCCGTCGAACCCGTAGCGGAACTGGAGCTGCGCCATCAGCAGCACGAACGGGAGAATCATCCACGCCAGCGGCACGAGCGAGAGCCCGAAGTACGTGAGGTTGTGGCGGAGGATGCCGCCCTGCGCGCGAAAGATCTGCACGAGGTCGTCGTTGAACAGGCGAATCTCGAACACGCCGGCCGTGATCCGGTCCTTGGCCGCGGCGATCGCGGTCTGGTTGGACGTCCGCTTGAACACCCACAGCATTCCCATCGCCACCAGGAGCGAGAGGATCGCGAGGGAGACGAACGGCGGCACGCTCGCGAGCGGAGCGAACACCAGATCGAAGAGGCGCGTCAGGGCGAGATTCACGACGTTCATGCGGGGCATCGAATCCTGCGTTGAGGGTGGATCGGAGACTCGCGGACGCTACGAGATGTAGCCGAGTCCCTTGAGGCGCTTCTTGATCTCCTCTTCGTCCGTTCCCGCTTCCTCGAGGTGAAGGATCTCCTTCTCGAGGCAGTGCGTGATGAACTCCTCCGGCGAGGAGTATCCGGCGATCGCGGAGTACTTCTTCACCTTCGCGAGCAGGTCCTTGTCGAGCTTGACCTTCGGTCCGAACATCGTTCCTCCTCTCCGGGCGAAGCCGCGGCGGGCGGATGGGGCGATCAGTTCGTGGCGGGCGGGGAGATGTACCCCACGGATTCGAGCGTCTCGGCGGCGCCCGGGAAGTCCTGCCCGACTCCGAAATCCGCGAGGATCGCGGAGGCGAGACTCTGCAGATTCGGCGCCGGCTTCGCGAGCGGGCGGCTCGTGACCAGCGTTCCCGGCACCACGGTGTGGTCCATGCAGTGGTCCGCGCCCCACGCGTCCATGTTGTCGAAGAACAGGCTGTCCGGAACGTCGCCGACCGCGGACTGGTTCGAGCACCGGTAGTTCTTGGCGTAGCCCACCACGAGGTCCGGTCCCACTTCGAGCTGGTCGTGATCGTGGTACGCGTCGCGGGAGATGTACACCTTCGTGATCGCCGGCAGCCCCGTCTCCGGGTCGACGACCTTCACGAGTTCGTACGCGATCTCCTCGGCGAGCGAGCGCGCATCCGCCGGATCGACGATGCCGTTCCGCTCGCGGCCGCGCAGGTTCAGGTACAGCCCGTTGATGCCCAGGCCGTACGCACGCGTGCGCGACCAGTCCGTGTTCAGCAGGTACTCGTTCTTCTGGTTCTCGTCCTTGAGCACCAGGTAGCCGTTGTCCTTGAGCCACGTGTTCAGGTTCATCGCGCGCTTCCACGTGGCGAAGCCGTGATCCGACATGATCACGACGACGTCGTCCGGACCGAGATGGTCGAGCGCGTAGCCCACGAGGCCGTCCAGCCGCTCGATGATGTCGATCTCCACCGTGCCGAACCGCTCACCGAGCTCCGGCGTCCACTGCGGGTGCGTGGGATCCGAGAGCTGGTACATCATGTGCGACGTCTGATCGAGGTTGCCCGTGTAGTAGAACAGGAAGCCCGTGTCCCCGAACTCGCGGTTGAACTTCTCGAACACGTACGGGAACTGATCGAGCAGCTCGTCGCCCGCGATCCTGGACTGCTCCAGGAACTCGACCGGCGTGAGGATGCCCTCGTCGAGCGCCTTCGTATCCTCCGGGAAGCCCTGCGTGTAGAAGCGCCCGGCGTGCTCGGCGAGATCCTTCGCGAATCCCTTCGGGTGCTCCAGCGGGATCGCCGGATCCATCGGATCGAAGTTCATCGGCGACGCGTAGAGCTTGAAGTACGGGCGCACTTCCTTGAGGTAGAAGCGGACCTCCACCGGGATCTTGGGGATCGCCGCGCCGGCGAGCCAGCGGGTGCCGAACGGGACCTCGTCGAGCACGGCCATCTCGAGCGAGAACGGAACCCATTCGCTCCACTCGCCCTCCTTCATCAGGATCTGCTGGCCGTCGATGTCGATCAGCGCGTACGGCTCGTCCGGGTCGACGGAGATCGTGAAGTCGCGCTGGGCGCGCAGGTCGTTCCGCGACTTGCCGGGCACCTTGGCGGGATCGAGGAACGGGTCGGGCGGGCCGTCGAACGTCGCGGCGACCTGGTTCTTGCGGACGCGCACGCCGTAGACGTTGCCGCCGCCGACCTTCTTGCCCTTCTCCTCGGGGTCCTCGGTCCAGTACGAGAACGTGCCGTAGGTGCCGCGGACGTCGGGTGTGCTCATGCCGGAGAGCTCGTACGTCGCGGTGCCGGTCACCGGGAAGTTCGCCGGCATGCGCACGATCATCGAGGGAATCCCGGCCTCCTCGAGCGACTCCCAGAACGGCTTGCCGTAGCGCAGCATGTCGTAGCCGCCGCTGCTCATCGCGCCGCCGTCGATCGTGCCGCCCGGGATCACGAACTTGCCGATCTCGATCGGCTTCTTGCTCTCGGACGGGCGGCTCGTGGAGAGGTACGGAAGCAGCGACTGCGGATCCCGGTGCAGAAAGTCGAAGATGCCGTGCCCGCCCGCGTCCATGCCGGTGATGAAGTTCGACCACGCCACCGGACTCTGCGGCGGAATCGACGTTCCCAGCGGCGCGAACTGCCCGGTCTTCGCCATGCGCTGGATGTTCGGCGCGCGCCCGGCGTCGATCGCCTCCTGCAGGACGTTCGGGTCCAGACCGTCGAAGCCGAACATGATCATGCGCTTCGCCTCGGCGACGGGGGCGAAGGCCAGCGTCAGCGCGAGTAGGGTGCCGAGCCACTTCATGAACGCAACTCCTGCAGCGTGCTGTCCTGGAACAGGGAGCTCCCTTCCATGTGCGCGGGAGCCGAGAGCCCGAACAGCTTCAGCGCCGTCGGCGCGATATCCCACAGGGCCGGCTCCTCGCGGTCGATCTTCCGGGAGCAGAAGAAAACCCCGGGAACGAGCCGCGGATCCACGCCGTGGTCGCCGCTCCAGGCCTTGACGTTGTCCTCGAACACGGGGCGATCGATGATGCCGGTCGCCCCGTCCCACGAGATGCGGTAGCCGTGGTTGTAGCCCACGATGAAGTCCGGCGCTTCGCGCACGTACGGACCGTCCCAGATGTCGTCGCAGTCGAACAGCTCGGTGATCGCGACCTCGTTCCTCTCCTCGTCGCGCAGCCCGCTCATCTTCTCGATGATCTCGCGCTTCAGCGCCTTCGCGTCCTTCGGGTCCACGATGCCCTGGGCCTCGCGCCCCTTCAGGTTCAGGTACATGCCGCACAGGCCGATCGCGTAGACCTTCGTGCGCGACCAGTCCACGTCCTGCAGCCAGTCGCCGCTGCCGGTGCGTCCTTCCTTCAGCGCGAGGTAGCCGTTCTCGAGCAACCAGCGGTTCAGGTTGATTCCGCGCCGGAACGACGTGAACCCGTGGTCGGACACGACCATCAGGAGATCATCCTTGCCGAGCTTTTCCATCACCTCGCCCACGAGCTTGTCGTTCTCGCGGTAGAGGTTCTCGATCGCGTTCTTGTGCTCGGGCGCGGGATTCGTGCCGGCCGCGGCCGGGTGCCCGTCCTCGAGGTAGCGCCAGAACATGTGCTGGATGCGGTCCGTGCCGTCGAACACGCAGACGAGCGAGCCGGAACGGAGCTTGTCGAGCGCGGCGAAGAACATCTTCCGGCGCTCGCCGTCGATGTCGAAGCTCTGGCGCCAGAACGTCGCGTCGTCGGTGACCTTCTCGTTCAGCGCCCACGTGTCCTCGGCGAGCCCGAGCGTGGAGAACGGACCGATCTTCTTGGCGAGATACGTGGAGTAGTAGCCGGGGTGACTGATCGGCATCGCCGGCTTCTCGGGATCGATCGAGATCGGCGTGAAGTACACCGAGAACTCGTCGCCGATCTCCGTGACCATCACGCGCACGAGCCCCGCGACCTTCACGCCGGGCGCGGCGGGAAACTCGAGCTTCACCCAGTCCGAGAGCTGGCCCGGCACGAGCTCCAGCTCCTCGCCGCCGACGTTCAGCTTGGCCTTGCCGGCCGCGCGATCGACCGTGGCCGAGAACGGCACCTCGAGCGCGGGCTCGCCGTCCAGGAACGTGTTGCCGGGACCGGGGACGTTCGCGGTGAAATGATCCGGACCCTTGCCGTTCGTGGCGAACGGAATCGTCAGCCCGCCTTCCTGGAACTTGCCGTCGCCCCGGCGCGTGGTGAAGAACAGGAACGTGCCCTGCGTGCCGAGCAGATCAGGGATCGACATCGCGCCGAGCTGCGCGCCGTAGAACTTGTCCGGCGGGAACGTGATCGGCACGCGCAGCACGGTGCTCCAGATGTTCGCCTCGCCGAGCAACGTCCAGAACGGCTTGGACCGGCGCAGCAGCGTGAGCTCCGGCTTGTGCAGCGGGATGCGCCACTTGCCGATCTTGACGAACTTCTCGAGCGGTCCGATGCGCGTGGACGACAGCATCGGCAGGTACGTCTTGGGATCGCGCGAGAGGAAGTCGAAGATGTTGTGCTTGCCCGGATTCGTGCCGGTGGCGAACGAGCTCCACGCCACGGGGGACACCGAGGGATAGGTGGTCCGGATCCGGTGGTAGCAGCCCTGCTCGGACAGCTTCTTGAGGTTCGGCAGCTTGCCCTCGGCCAGGAAGCGGTCCGTGAGCCGGGGATCCTGGCCGTCCAGGCCCACCACCACGAGTCGCTTGATCAGGGGCTTCGTCTTCCGGCGGTGCCGGAACATCCGCCACAGGGTCCGGAACGGCCAGATCAGAAGCGACGCGAACGCGATCAACGTCGTGACGAGCACGACGGAGAGGCTCGAGAGCAGGGCGAAACCGGCGCCCGGGCCCACGTAGGCGTGGGCCGGCAACGTGTCGGCGATCAGGAGCAGGGCGGCGAGCGCGCCGGCGCGGGCGACGGTTCGGGCCGCCCGGGTCGGACAGTCGGTCAAAGCGGTCGATCCTCCACCGTTCGACGCGGACCTCGCGAATCGCGGGGTACAGGGGTATCCGCGTGGGGACGCCCGGGGGTGTCCGGAGCTTTTCGCCGGACCGGGCAAGTCCGGAGCATAGCACGGCCGGGAATCGCGCGGGGGCGTTTTCGGATCGGGGGCGGGCGGTGGGCGAGGGGGCCGGTGGGCCGGAGGGGCTCGCCCCGGGGCGGCGGGAGGATCGCGGGCCCCTCGGCTCCCGGACGGCGAGGTCCGGGAGCCGGGGCCGGAACCTACTCCACGCCGGCCGGTCGGATCTGGATCTCGACCCGACGGTTCATGGCGCGCCCCGAGGCCGTGGTGTTGTCCGCGATCGGCCGCGAGGAGCCTGCTCCGATCGTCTCGATGCGGGACCCGGCGATGCCGGCCGCGACCAGCGCCGACTTGACCGAGTCCGCCCGGCGCTGGCTGAGCTCCTGGTTCGAGACCGGGTTTCCGGCCGAATCGGTATGGCCCTCGATCACGATCGTGGCGCCGGGGTGGGCGCGAAGCACCTGCGCCACGCGACCGAGCTCGGTCACGGCGCCCGCCGACAGGTCGGCCGTCCCGGACGAGAACATCACCGAGTCGCTGAACGTGAGCAGCAACGTCTGGGCGCCGGAGCTCAGACCCACGTCGGTCGCCGTCGCATCGGCCTTCTTCTGCGTGCTCGCCAGCGCGGCCTGGAGCTCCGCCGCCAGGCGCGCGTTCTCCTTCTCGGCGGCCTCGCGTCGTGCGCGCTCCTCGTTCAGCGCGCGGTCGCGCTCCCGCTCCTCGATCTGCTCGAGCCGCTTCTTGAGCTCCGCGTTCTCCTCGCGCACCTCGCGCAGATCGTCGCGGACGGGCTCGGGAACCTCGACCTTCGGTGCCGTCGTCGGGGGCGCGGGCGGCGTCACCGCGACCTCGGTCGGAGCCGTGTTGACCTCGATCGTCGTGGGGACGGGCGTCTTGGCGCTCGACGTCGCGTCGACCTTGAGCTTCGCCTCCTGCTCGGCCTGGTAGCCGCGCTTGCGCGGGCCGGACCAGTGGATCCCCGCCAGGAAGCCGATCGACCAGTTGTCCGCGTCTTCCACGATCTCGCGACGCAACTCCGTCCCGAGCTCGAACGCACCGGCCGGCAGCGCCAGCGCGAGCGAGAACTCCGGCGCGACCTTCGTGCCCTTGATCGCGTCCTCGAGATCCGGATCCTCGGCGATGGACGCGCCGACGCGATGGAGCGCGAGTCCCGCGCCCGCGTAGGTGGCCACGCTCTTGACCGTGAACAGGTGCGCCTGCAGCGCGCCGAACACGCGCGTGTCGGAGATCTCCCCGGCGACGTCCTGGGCCAGCTCCTTCGGGTCGAGATTCGTGTTCCAGCGTGTCAGACCGGCCGAGAAATGAAGCCAGTTCGTGAACAGGTTCCCGAGGTAGAGCCGACCTCCGTACAGGAACGCCGCGTCTCCCTTGTCCGGCAGAGCCACACCGGCTTCGAAGGACAGTCCGTTCAGGCCGACCTTCGGTCCTTCTTCCACGACCTGGATCTCCGCGGCGGAAATCACCCGCGGAAGAAGCGCCAGAGCGGCGAACACCGGAACCATGATCCGAGTGACGTTCGTCATCGAGATTGCATCCTTTCTCACGTGCCGATCGCGGGGCCGGCGGGACGTCCGGGCCCACGGTGCGATTCGGTCGTTCCGGCCCGTCCCCGCGGGCGCTTCGGGAAGTACGCGACGTTGCGCCGCCAGCGCCGCGCCCTTCTCTCCCGAGGGGGGAAATCCTTGCCAGGAATCGCCACCCGACGCAAGGGGAACCCCCGGCGTCGGCGTCCGCGCGGCGCGGCGCGACCGCGGCGCCGAAAAATCCGCTACACTGCCGTGACGCTCCGCCCCATGGCGGGACATTCCGCCCACCGGGTCCGTCGCCGAATCTCGGGGACGAACACGCAGGGCCCCTGAGCACGCGGAGAAACCAATGGGCTGGCTCGACAATCTCTTCGGCCGCGGTCGCGGCGAACCCGTCATCATCGTCTCCGGGCTCCCGCGCTCGGGAACCTCGATGGCCATGAAGATGTTGGACGCCGCAGGGGTCCCCGCCTTTCAGGATGGTATCCGGGTCGCGGATGAAGACAACCCGCGTGGCTACTACGAGCACGAGCGGGTGAAGGACCTGGACAAGCGCGGGGCGGACCGGAGCTGGGTGCGCGAGGCGCGGGGCAAGGCCTTGAAGGTCATCTCGTTCCTGCTCCCGTACCTGCCCGGAGAGAACGACTACCGCATCATCTTCATGTCCCGGACCATGGAAGAAGTGCTCGCGAGCCAGGCGAAGATGCTCGAGCGGCGTAACGAGGATTCGGAGACCGAGGACCGGCGGATGACCGAACTGTACGAGGATCATCTCCAGAAGGTGAAGAACGTGATCACCGTCCGCGACAACATGCAGATGCTCGAGATCCACTACTCGGACGTGGTGACGAACTCGCGCCGCGAGGCGGATCGCATCGCCGAGTTCCTGAAGCTGCCGCCGGGTACGGCCGAGCGCATGGCCGCGCAGGTCGACTCGCAGCTGTACCGGAATCGCGCGTGAGGCGCGTGCGGTCGCTCCCGATCGTCGCGTGGGCGCTGCTGACTTCGGCCGCCGCGTGGGCGGGTGACGCGGAGTCGGCGACCGACGTTTCGTCGGGCGAGATCGCATCGAACGACGCCGCACCCGCGACCCGCACCCCCGTCGACATCACCTACCTCGCGAACGAGGGCTTCCTCGTGATGGTCGACGGCCACGGCGTGCTCATCGACCCATTTCTCGCGCAGCCGATCGGCGAGTGGGCGGTCGTGCCGGAGCCGATCGTCGACGCCATGATCGCGGCCGAACCGCCGTTCGGTCGGGTGGATCTCGTGCTCGTGAGTCACCTGCACGCGGATCACTATCAGGTGGATTTCGCGCAGAGGTTCTTTGCCGCGCGTCCCGATGTCCCGATGGCTGCGTCGCCCACCGCGCTCGACGTGACGTTCGGGGCCGATCGCGCGCCGCGCCCGGGCATCGTGCCGATCGTCCCCGAGGACGGCGCGCCCGGGAAGGTCACGGTCGGCGACATCACGGTGGAGTACTTCCCGCTGCCGCACAGCGGCGAAGCCTGGGCCGACGTGGAACACTACGCCTTCCTGCTCGAGATCGACGGGCGCACGATCGCCCATCTCGCCGACACGGATCTGGCCTCGCCGGCACTCGCCGAGCTGGACCTCGCCTCACGCGGTCTCGACGTCGCGATCATCCCGTTCTGGTGGGTGCCCACCCGCGGCGGCCGTTCCATGATCGAGAAGTTCATCGGCGCGGATCTGTACGTGGTGTGTCACATCCCGGCCGGGAAGGAGGCGCAGGTGGAGAAGCGCGTCTCGCTGCGACTGCCCGGCGCGTTCGTGCCCCAGAAGGCCGGCGAGTCGCTTCGCTTCTAGTCGTGGTGGCCCGGCGCGACTCTAGTTCGACGAGTCGCTCGTGATGCCGAGGCGGACCATCTTCTTGCCGAGGCCCCGGTAGGAGATCCCGAGGATCTCGGCCGCCTTGCGACGCACGCCGTTCGCCTTCTCCAGCGCGCGCAGGATCTCCTCACGCTCCGCGCTCTGCATCCGGTCCACGAGCGGACGTTCGCCGCGCGGGCGCGGGCCGCGGGGGCCGTGCAGCGTGGAGCCCATCGGCGCGCTGCCGAGCAGCATCTCGCCGGTGAGCCACGTGGAGTCGCGGTGCAGCGCCACCGCGCGGTGCAGCAGGGAGCGCAGCTCGCGAACGTTGCCCGGCCAGTCGTGGCGCCGCAGCATCTCCCACCCGTCCGGCGACACGTTCGGCACCGCGGCACGCTCGAGTCCGCACACGTCCTTGAGGAGAGCCTCCACGAGAATCGGCAGGTCCTCGAAGCGCTCGCGCAGCGGCGGCACCGCCACGACACCGCCGAGCAGTCGATGGTGCAGGTCCGCGAGGAACTTCCCGTCGCCGACGAGCGCGAACAGGTCGCGGTTCGTGGCGCAGATGATGCGGGCGTCGATCGTGACGCGACGCGTGGAGCCCACCGGACGGACCTCGCGCGTGTCGAGCACGTGCAGCAGCTTCGCCTGGAACTCGAGCGTGGTCTTGTCGATCTCGTCGAGGAAGACGGTGCCGCGGCCGGCCTCGCGGAAGATGCCGGGATGCTCGCGTTCCGCGCCGGTGAACGCGCCCTTGCGGTGACCGAACAGCTCCGACTCCTGGAGATGCTCGGGCATCGCCGCGCAGTTCACCGGGAAGAACTCGCCCTCGTCGCCGCGGCCGAGCGCGTGCAGCGCCTCCGCGAGCAACGTCTTGCCCGTGCCGGTCTCGCCGATCAGCAGCAGCGGGAGACTCGTGGGGCCGAGCTTGCGGCACTCGCCGAGCGACTTCACGAACGCGGGAGCCTTCCAGTCCACCTGGAGCGCCCGGCCGCCGCGGGACTGCGCCGCCGTGCCGCGCGAGATCCGCTGCACCGCGCGATCTTTCGCCTGCCGCATCTCCGCTTCCTCGGTGGCCGCGAGCTCGCGGGCCGCGCCGACGCGCTCGAAGCAACGTCGCGCCGCGCCGAGGTGTCGCATCCGCTCGGTGGAACCGTGCTCGGAATCCGCGCCGCACTCGTCCAGCACGGCCGCGAACGCCGCGTGCGTGCGCCCGATCTCGTACGGGACCCGAAGCTCTTCGAGGATGCGCAGCGCTTCTTCGAGATCGCGTCGCGCCTCGGCCTCGTTGCCGGCGGACGCGTGGCAGTACGCGCGCGCCCGCAGAGCGAGGGCGAACTCCTTCCGCTCGCCGGCGCGCTCGCCGACGTCCAGGCTGCGCGCGATCCAGCTCCGCGCGCCTTCCGTGTCGCCGAGCTCGCGCTGCGCGAGACCGATGCGCCAGCCGAGCTCCGCCACGAGGTCGCCCTGGGCGGCGATCGCTTCCGCCTTGCGCCACGCGAGACGGTACTTCTCGAGCGCCGACCGGGTCTGTCCGGTGGCGAAGTCGAGATCGCCGAGGTCCTCGAGCACCAGCACGTGGTCGCGTTCGCGCTCGCTCCGCGTGGCGATGGACAGAGCGCCCTCCACGAGCTCGCGGGCCGCCTCCAGTCGGCCCGCCTCCCGCAGAGCGCGTCCCGCCGACAGGCGCGCGTTGATCGCGAGCACTTCCGCGTCGTTCTCCTCGGCCGCCGCGAGCGCGCGCAGCGCGTGCGTCGCCGCGAGGTCGAGGTCGCCGGCGAGTCGGATCGCCACCGACAGGTTCAGGTTGTGACGGATCACTCCGGTCTGGTGGCCGAGCCGCGTCGCGATCGCGAGCGCTTCCTTGCCGTGCTCGATCGATGCGTCGTACTGGCCGCGCTGCATCATCGCCACGCAGAGCACCGCGTGCGCGTGACTCGCGTCGTCCTCCGCTCCGCGCGCGCGCGATTCGGCGAGCGCACAGTAGCCGTCCTCGAACGCCCCCTCGAGGTTGCCGGTGCGGAGGTGCGTCTGGGCCAGCCAGCGCAGGGCCTTCGGCAGGCCGCGACGGTCGCCTTCCAGCCGCATCTGATCCACGCACTCCATGAGGATCGAGCGAGCGGCCTCGTAGTTGCCGCGCGACAGCTCCGCGAACCCGAGCACGGATTCGAGTCGCGTCTTCTCGGTCGGCGACAGATCGGTCGACGCCCGGGCGCGGGCCAATGCGGCCTCCGCCTCGTCGTTCCGACCGAGGACCACGCAGCAGGTGGCATAAGCCGCCGTCAGCTCCGCCTCGGCCGAAGCCTCGAACGTCAACGTGCCATCGAGCAGCGAGGCGTACTCCTCGCGCGCGAGGGCGTACATCCCACGGCTGTGATGCAGCTCCGCGCGGCGCACTCGCTCGCTCACGGAGATGTCGCTCAGCCGGGTTCTCGTCATGTCTAGTCGTTCCCGCCGGGCAGGAGCCCGAGCTGGACCAGAAGGTCGAGGAGTTGCTCGAGCCACGACTCGACGCTCGTGTCGCCCGTCGGTGCGGTCGAGGAGATGTCGTTGTCGTCGAGCGTGTCCGTCCCGATCAGGTTGATGATGCCCTCGAGATCCGTCGGCTCACCGTCGATCGAGACCGAAACGACGTCCAGGTAATCCTGTGCGTTCGCGTTCGGCGCGAACGTGAACGAACACACGATCAGGCAGAGTAGCAAGGTGAGAAGGTTCCGGTGCATCCGTCGTGCCGCCTTTCTGGAGGAAAGTCGATCATCCCCGGGTGTTGGCTCTTGATGTGTGGCTTGCAAGGATGTCGGCATGGACAGTTCCGGCCTCCATCAGTCCGGCGCCGAAAAGCGCGGAGGTGTGCCGATCCACCGGAACCACCGAGTCGAACTTCCGGTCCGGGAGAGACGGCCTCTCGCGGAACGGGGAACCCGGCGGGGGGAGCGGAGCGAAATTCCGGGAACGCTCTTCAAATCTAGCAATCCGCGGAATCGCGTGTCAAACGACGCCTCGGGATCGCTGCGGGCGAGTCAAGCTCGGGGCGGATCCTTGGGTCCCGTGGGTCACCGGGACGTAGCGAACAGCTAGAGCTTGCTGGCCGAGAGCGGAGTGCCGCCGCGGGAGCGGATCGCCCGGATCGCCCGGTGGGGACGATCGCCCGGGAGGGCGAGGGCCCGTCGGCCGGGTCTCAGCGGTCCGGTCGAGTGTCCAGGAGCTCGACGTCCACGATCAGGGTCGCATAGGGCGGAATCGCGGGACCGTTCCCTTCGGGGCCGAAGGCGAGGTCCGAGGGAACGATGAGACGCCGGCCGGCTCCGATGGCCATGCCGCGGACTCCCTCCTCGAGCGCGCGAATCACGGTCTCCTCCCCCACCACGAACTCGAGCGGCTCCGGGGTGCGGGCGACGAGCGTGCCGTCGGTGAGCCAGGCGTGGTAGCGGACCTTCACCCGGTCTCCGCCCTTCACGGCCCGCCCCTTGCCGGCGCGGAAGTCGAAGTACTCGAGACCGTTGTCCATCTGCTCGGGAGTCGTGCCGGCCGGAAGGGTGGGCGGTCCGGCCTCGGGTTTGCTCACGGATGCCTCCGGCGGGCGACGAGAAGGGAGACGGCGGAACGGAACGTCGGCGCGCCGCGCGAACGAGGAGTTTCGCCCGCCGCGACGGGATCCGTCGAGCGTTGATTGTCCGCGTCGGCCGCGAGGTCAGGCGCGGGCGCCGTCGAGTTCCTCCAGGAACCGCTCGATCTCCGCCTCGGTGTTGAACGCGTGCGGTGACGCCCGCACGACGTGCTCCAGCCCGCGCGCCTCCATGTCCAGCCGGGTGAGCTCGCGCCCGGAGACCTGCACGTTCACGCCGCGCGCGCGGAGCCGTTGCCGGAGCTCCCACGGGTCGATGCCGTCCACCGTGAACGTGACGAGCCCGCAGCGCTCGACGCCCTTGTCGCGCACGACCACGCCGGGCATCGCCGCGAGGCGGCCGCGCAACGTCGACGCGAGCGCGCGAATGCGCTCGTTCATCGCCGCCACGCCCGTCGTGCGCGCGTAATCGGCGGCCACTCCCAGTCCGAGCCGCCCCGCGACGTCCGCCTCGAACGTCTCGAAACGTCGCGCGCCGGGTTCGAGCGTGTAGCCGTCGCGCGAGGTCCAGCGCGCCCCGTGCGAATCCAGCATCGCCGGCTCGAGCTCGCACGCGAGGTCCCACCGGATCCACAGGAAGCCGGTGCCGCGCGGGCCGCGCAGGTACTTGCGCCCCGTCGCGGTGAGGAAGTCGCAGCCGATCTCCTCCACGTCGAGGGGGATCTGCCCCGCGGACTGGCACGCGTCGAGGAGGTACGGAACGCCCGCGGCCCTTGCCACGCGTCCGACCTCGGACGCCGGATTCACGAGGCCGCCGTTCGTCGGCACGTGCGTCAGCACGATCAGCCGCGCGCGTTCGTCGATCTCGCGTTCCAGGGCGTCGATCGAGATCTGTCCGAACTCGTCGTCCGGGATCGGGACGAGCTCGGCCCCCGTGCGCCGCGCGATCTGCAACATCGCGATCCAGTTCGCGCCGTACTCGGCCTGCGAGGAGAGGATGCGATCGCCGCGTCGCCACGGCAGGGAGTAGATCGCCGCGTCGAACGCGCGCGTGGCGCTCTCCATCAGGGCGATCTCGTCCGCGCGCCCGCCGATCAGCTCGGCGACGGCGCGGTACGTCTCCTCGTACTCCTGCGCCACCGTCGCGGCGGCCGCGTACCCGCCGATGCGCGACTCGAGTTTCAGGTGCGCGACCACCGCCTCCAGCACGGGGCGCGGCATCAGCGAGGAGCCGGCGTTGTCGAGGTGCAGGGTTTCGGCGCACCCGGGGGTGTCGCGGCGCAGGCGGTCGACGTCGAGTGAGGCGGAGTTCGCATTCATGGCGGCGGATCCTAACATCAACCGGGGGGCCTCGGGCCCCGAGACGCCAGCGTCGCTGGACAGCGTGATGCGTCTCGGCGAGAGTGACCCCGTCTGTGCCTCTGCGGCACGTTCCTGCGGGAGGAGAAATGCGCTACCGACTGCTCGGCCGCTCCGGACTGCGGGTCTCGGAGCTCTGCCTCGGCACCATGACGTTCGGCGAGGAGTGGGGATGGGGCGCCTCCGCCGCCGAGAGCCGCAAGATCTTCGATCGCTACGCGGAGGCCGGGGGGAACTTCCTCGACACCGCGAACAAGTACACCGACGGCACGAGCGAGAAGATCGTGGGCGATCTGATCGCGTTCGATCGCGGCCACTTCGTCCTCGCCACGAAGTACAGCCTCACCACGCGTCCCGAGGATCCGAACTTCTCCGGGAACCACCGCAAGAACATGGTGCAATCGGTCGAGGCGAGCCTTCGCCGGCTCAAGACCGACTACATCGACCTCTACTGGCTCCACGCGTGGGACTACCTCACGCCGATCGACGAGGTGCTGCGCGCCTTCGACGATCTCGTGCGCGCCGGCAAGATCCTGTACTGCGGCATCTCGGATACGCCGGCCTGGATCGTGTCGGCCGCGAACACCACGGCCGATCTGCGCGGCTGGTCGCCCTTCGTCGCGTTGCAGATCGAGTACAGCCTGATCGAGCGCACGCCGGAGCGGGAGCTGCTGCCCATGGCGAAGGCGCTGGATCTCGCCGTGCTCGCGTGGTCGCCGCTCGGGTCCGGACTGCTGACCGGAAAGTACAAGGACCTCACGGACACGCGCGAGGGCGCGCGCCTCTCCGAGGGCAGCCGACGTCTCACCGAGCGCAATCTCGCGATCTCGCGCGCGGTCGTGGCGGTGGCGAAGGAGCTCGGCGTGTCGCCGGCGCAGGTCGCGATCCGGTGGCTCCGCGATCGGCAGGGGGTGGTGATCCCGATGATCGGCGCGCGCAACGTCGCGCAGCTCGAGGACAACCTCGGCGCCCTGGACGTGGAACTGCCGCCGACCGTGCGGGCTCAGCTCGATGCGGCCAGCGCGATCGAACTCGGGTTCCCGCACGATTTCCTGGGGATGGAGAGCATCCGCCAGATCGTGTACGGCACGTCCGGAGACGCGATCCTGCGGCATCGCTGATCGGCCCGACCCGAGGGTCGACGGACGGCGGCGGGGACGTGTTGGCGGAGGTCCGTTTCGCTGCTACCCTGCGGGTCGGCAGCGTTCCCCGCGTCCGGCCGACGCGAAACACCGTACCGACTTTCCGGAGGACCCCCGTGCTGAAAGAGAAGTACCAGAAGGTGCTGGACCTGGGCCAGAAGCTCCAGGTGCAGGACGGATACGTGGAGGAGCAGGGCGGGAAGCTCCGCATCGGCGGGACCGCGGAGTACGCGTACGACAAGGACCGGCTTTGGGACATGATCAAGGAGCAGCCGGGCTGGGAGAACGAGATCGAGGCCGACATCAAGGTGAAGAACCAGGATCTCTACGGCGTGTACGAAGTGGTCGGCGGCGACACGCTCTCGAAGATCTCCAAGAAGCTGTTCGGCAGCGCCAATCGCTACATGGAGATCTTCGAGAAGAATCGCGACATCCTGAAGGACCCGAACCTGATCAAGGTGGGGCAGAAGCTCAAGCTGCCGATGCCCTCGTAGGGGTGCAACTCCGCGCGTCGGTCGATCCGTTGTGAGATCGCGGGGCGAACCGGGAGATCCACGGGCGGGCGCCCGCGCGGCCGTCCGGGTCTTTCGTCCCGCGTCACACGGCGGCCGACGTTTCAGCCGTGTTCGCGGAGCCGCCACCCGCGGCACGGCGGCGTCGGCCGTTCCGCTCGCGGGCGGTCGTCGACTCGCAGCTCAGTCGCGCCGGGCGAGTTCCCGCGCGACGTCCGGCTCGGTTCGGTACGTGGCGAACGGAATCGGCTCCTCCGGGTCGCCGGCGGACGGCGTCGCGAGATCCCGCTCCCACCAGCCCACGTCGTGCCACGCGCCGAGCTTGTGTCCGATGCGCGAGTACACGCCGACCTTCCGGAAACCCAGCGACTCGTGGAGCGCGACGCTCGCGTCGTTCGGCAACGTGATGCCGGCGAATGCCCGCGCGTAGCGCTGGCGTGCGAGCAGGCGGAACAGCACGCGGTAGAGACCGGTCGCGAGCCCGCGGCGTCGCGCGTCCGCGTGCACGTACGCGGAAACCTCGACCGACCAGCGATACGCGGCCCGCGCGCGGTGTTCGGTTCCGTAGACGTACGCGAGCACCCGATCGCCCTCGACGGCCACGAGCCACGGATAGCGGGCCAGGACGTTCTCGACTCGGCGCGCGATCTCCGCCACGTCGGGTGGGGTGGTCTCGAACGAGGCCGGTGAGGTCCGGACCACCGGGGCGTAGATCTCGTGGATGCCGGGGGCGTCGGCGGCCGTGGCGATGCGGAATTCCATGGCTCCGTATAGGGCACCCGAAATCGCTCGGATACCGGACAAATGTCTGGTATTCTGGGGCCATGTCTCGCGCCGACACGCTCCGCCGCATCTGGAACCCGCCGAATCCCTGGCTCAGCCGGCACTCCGAACTCCTGGAGCCGGAGGAGGCGGAAACGGAGATCTTCGAGGACACGTCGCGTTCCATCCTGAGCCGGAACGACAGTCCGGACCTCCACTTTCGCTGGAGCGTGAATCCCTACCGCGGCTGCTCGCACGCCTGCGCCTACTGCTACGCGCGGCCCACGCACGAGTACCTCGGGCTCGGCGCGGGCACGGACTTCGATCGCAAGATCCTCGTGAAGCCTCGCGCCCCGGAGCTCCTGCGGCGCGAGCTCGGGAAGAAAAGCTGGCGCGGCGAGCTCGTCGTGTTCTCCGGCGCCACGGATTGCTACCAGCCGCTCGAGGCCACCTGGAAGCTCACGCGCGCGTGCCTCGAGGTGTGCGCCGAGCTCGGCAATCCCGTCTCGGTCATCACGAAGTCCGCCCTCGTGCTGCGGGACTCCGACCTGCTCGCGTCGATGGCGGAGCGGGGTCTCGCGTCCGTGGCCGTGAGCATTCCCTTTCTGCGCTCCGCTACCTGCCGGGCGATCGAGCCGGGGGCGCCGGCGCCGGCCCGCCGGTTCGAGGTGATCCGCCGGCTGGCGGCGGCGGGGGTCCCCGTGGGAGTCGCGGTCGCGCCGATCATCCCCGGCCTGAACGACTCCGACATCCCGGGAATTCTCCGCCGCGCCCGCGAGTCCGGGGCGTCGAGCGCGTTCCGGATCCTGCTGCGCATGCCCGGCAGCGCCCACGACGTCTTCTTCCGCCGCCTTCACGAGCAGATGCCGGAGCGGGCGGCGAAGGTCGGCGCCCGGATCCGGGAGGCGCGGGGCGGAAAGGAGCGGGAGAGCCGATTCGGCCGGCGTTTCGTCGGAACTGGCGTTTACTGGGAAACTCTGGACGATCTTTGGGCATTCTGGATCCGGCGCCTCGGCTATCGCGACTGGAAGGAGGGCGCGGTGCCGGTGCCGGAGGGGGCGCCGGGAACGCCGGGGACAGAAAGGGCCGGCGAGGGCTCCCGGAACCGACCCGACCCCGGAACGGCCTCCCGCCGCCGTGCCGCCCCCCCGACCCCCCAGCTCGACCTCTGGGGCCCCTCCGGCCCGGGAGCGCCGGCCGGCTGACCGGGATCTTCATCTCTTCTGCACGAACCCGTATCTGGGACCCCGACCGCCCGTCTGATGGGGCGTTCGCGATGGCTGAGCCGTCGCCTTACCCGGAGGTCTCCCGTGAAGCGAGTTCTTCTCTACGCCCATGACGCCGTCGGTCTCGGACACATCCGCCGGGTCTGTCGCATCGCCGACGGGCTGGCTCGTCTTCACGGCGACGTGACCACCCTCGTGCTCTCCGGCTCCTCGGTCGCCGACGCCCTGCCGTTCCCGGAGGGCTCGGACGTCGTGAAGCTGCCGTCGCTCCGCAAGTACCACAACGGCGCGTACGGCGCCCGTCACCTGCACGTCGACGACAAGTCGATCGTGCGCATGCGCACCGCGATGATCGGCGCCGCGTTCCGCACGTTCGAGCCGGACCTCGTCATCGTGGACAAGGTGGCGGCGGGCGTGCACGGCGAGCTCGTTCCCGCGCTCCGCACCCTGCGCCGTCTCAATCCGAACGCTCAGATCGTGCTGAGCCTGCGCGACATCCTCGACGACCCGGCGTCCGTGCGCCGCGGCTGGGCCAAGGACGGCACGCTCGACACGATCCGCGAGCTCTACGACCGCGTGTTCGTGTGGGGCATGCCCGAGATCTGCGACGTGGTGACCGAGTACTCGATGCCGGCGGACATCGCGGCGAAGGTCGAGTACTGCGGCTACCTCGCGTCCGAGGATCGCGACGGCGACACGTCGCCGAAGAAGTCGCCGACCCGCAAGCGCCTCGTGGTCACCACGGTCGGCGGCGGCGAGGACGGCGGCCGGATCCTTTCGACGTTCGTGAAGAGTCTCGCGCACACGCGCGAGTCGTTCGCGAGCGTCGTCGTCATGGGCCCGGATCTGCCGGAGCAGACGCGCTCCGAGATCCGCCGCCTGGTGCAGCACTCGACGCGCCCGGTGTTCGCGGTCGATTTCACGCGGCACCTGGATCGCCTGTTCGACGCCTGCGATCTCGTGGTGTCGATGGGCGGCTACAACACGATGACGGAAGTCGTGTCGCGCGGACGCCGGGCCATCGTGGTCCCGCGAGTTCACCCGCGCACCGAGCAGCTGATCCGCGCGCGTCGCCTCGAGGAGGCGGGTCACGTGCGCATGCTCCACCCGAACGATCTGACGCCGCAGTCGCTGGCCGACGCCCTGGACACCGAGCTCCGCGCCGAGCCGCGCACGCCGGTCCAGCCGCTCGTCTTCTCCGGGCTCGAGCGGGCCGTGCAGGTGCTGCTCGGCGGCAGCCGCGACGTCTTCGCCCCGACGGTCGAGCCTCGCCGGGCGATCGCATGAGCGGCCTCCACGTCGCCTACGTGCTGAAGGTCTATCCCCGCCTGTCGGAGACCTTCATCGTCAACGAGATCCTCGAGCTCGAGCGCGCGGGTGTGCAAGTCACCGTGTTCTCGCTCAAGACGCCGCGCGAGGGACGGTTCCACGAGAAGCTCGCCCGCGTTCGCGCCGACGTCGTGTACGTGCCGGACCGCGGACCGGCGGAGCTCGTGAAGCTGCTGGCCGCGCGCCAGGGCGAGCTCGCGATGCGTCGCGAGCGGATTCTCGATCAGTTCTGGAACGATATCTCGGGAGGCCGTGAGCCCGACACGCGGCCGCTCGGCCAGGCGATCGAGGTCGCCCTCGAGGCCGAGGCCCGCGGCGTGGATCACTTTCACGCCCACTTCGCCACGATCGCGACCGACGTCGCCCGTCGCGCGTCCGCGCTCAGCGGCATTCCGTTCTCGTTCACCACGCACGCGAAGGACATCTATCACGAGGACCGCGATCGCGCGCTGATGCCCGAGGCGCTCGGCTCCGCCGCGTTCGCGGTGACCGTGTGCGACGCGAACGTGGAAGCGCTTCGGCCGCTTTGTCCGCCGAGCGCCCGCCTGCACCGCATCTACAACGGTCTCAACCTCGACGAGTTCCGCGCGGGCGACCCGCCGCGCAACGAGCGACCGCGCGTTCTCGGTGTGGGCCGCCTCGTTCCCAAGAAGGGCTTCGATACGCTGCTGCATGCGGCGCGGATCCTGATGGATCGCGGAGTCGATTTCGAGGGCGAGCTCGTGGGCGACGGATCCGAGCGAGCGTCGCTCGAGGCTCTCGCCGCGAAGCTCCGACTCGGGGATCGGTTCCGGCTCGTGGGGCCGCGCTCGAACGAGGAGGTTCGCCACGCGTTCCAGCGCAGCGACGTCTTCGCGCTGCCGTGCCGCGTGGCCGAGGACGGGAATCGGGACGCGCTGCCCACGGTGCTGCTGGAATCGATGGCGCTCGGCTGCCCTGTGGTGACCACGCCCGTCACCGGCAACGCGGAGATCGTGGACGGCGGCCGCGCCGGCCTGCTCGTACCGCCGGACGACGCCCAGGCGCTCGCCGACGCGATGGCCGAGCTGTTCACGTCCCCCGCGCGACGCGAGGAGCTGCGCCAGGCCGGGCACGCGCGGGTCCGCGAGCTCTTCGACGTGCGACGCAGTGTGGCCGAGCTCCGGATCCTGTTCGAGGGAGCGGCCGCGCGGGCGTCGCTGCGCTCCGGTACGGAGGAAGCGGCATGCGCCTCCTCTATCTGAACGCGGACCCCGGCATTCCTCTGTTCGGCACCAAGGGCGCGAGCGTCCACGTGCGAGACAGCATTCGCGCGCTCGCACGCCGGGGCGTCGACGTGACGGTGCTGACCGCCGCCACCGATCCGCGCCGCGGCCCGCGCGACGGGGACGACCTTCCGGCCCGCGTTCTCGAGATCGAGGCGGGCGGCACGGCGACGGATGCCGCCGAGCTGCGCGGTCTCGCGGCGAACGAGCCGGCCGAGCGCGCCATTGCGCACGTCGCGGCGACGGGCGAGATCGACGCGATCTACGAAAGGTACTCGCTGTGGAGCGTGGCGGGAGCGAACGTGGCGCGCGAGTCCGGTGTTCCGTGGTTCGTGGAAGTGAACGCGCCGCTGGTATCCGAAGCGACGCGCCACCGCGGGCTGCAGCTCGGGTCGATCGCGCGATTCCTCGAGCGGAGGATTCTCGGGGAGGCGAACGCGGTGTTCGTCGTGTCGGCGGAGCTCGCGCGTTACGTCGAGTCGCGAGGCGTCGACGTATCGCGGGTGTGTGAGCTCCCGAACGGTTGGGACCCGGCGCTGTTCGGCTCGACTCCCGCGGAGGGGCGGACGCAGGAAGACGATGGCCGCTTCGTCGTCACTTTCGTGGGCTCGCTGAAGCCGTGGCACGACCTGCCGACGCTCGTTCGCGCGTTCCGCACGCTGCACTCCAAGCGCCCCGCGTGCCGTCTTCGCATCGTGGGCGACGGCCCGCTCGCCCGTTCGGTCCGGGACTCGCTCGCGGATCTCCCGGCCGACGCCGTGCATTTCACGGGCGCGGTGCCGCACCGCGACGTGGCCGCGTGGCTCGGGCGTTCGGACGTCGCCGTGGCGCCGTATCCGCCGACCACCGAGGACTACTTCTCGCCGCTGAAGCTCGAGGAGTACCTCGCGGCCGGGCTGCCCGTCGTGGCGAGCCGGCTCGGACCCGTCGCGCGCCGCCTGCGCGACGGAGACAACGGACTGCTGGTCGCGCCCGGTGACGCGACCGCCTTCGCCGATGCGCTGCTTCGTCTCCACGACGATGTGGCCCTGCGCGCGCGTCTCTCGGACGGGGCCCGGAGCGCCGCGCGGGGTCGCACGTGGGACGACGTCGCGGAGCGCGCGCTCGGCGTGATGGAACGTCACCTGGTGCCGGCGCGGATCGCGACGGGGACGGTGACGTCGTGAAGCGCCTGCGGATCCGGCGCGACTGGGGCGGGAGCAAGCTCCGGCCCGGCGCGATGACCGGCGCCTGGGCCGGACTCTGGCCGTACACGCAGGGCGCGCGGCATCTGCTGCTCGGGGCCGTCGGCTCGGCCGTCGCGTGGACGTCGCTGCAGATCCTCCGGCCGTGGCCGCTCAAGATCGTGATCGACTACGCGACGTCTCCGGCCGAGGCACGCACCGTCTTCGGACACGCGGCGCCGGCCACGCTGGTCGTCGCGGGATCGGCCTTGGCCGTGCTCGCCGTGGCCGGTCTGTCGGCGTGGGCCGCGTTCGGCCAGCGACTGTTCGGCGCGAAGGTCGGTCAGCTGCTCGCCTACCGTCTCCGCCGCGACGTCTTCCGTCATCTCCTGCGGGTCTCCCTCGATCGCCACGACGAGGCGCGTACCGGCGATCTGGTGCTGCGGCTCACCGCCGACATGACGCTCGTTCGGAACCTGTTCGTGGGAACGTCGCTGAAGCTCGCCTCGCAGACGATGGTGGTCGTCGGCGTCGCCGCCCTGCTGTTGGTCGTGGATCACCGCCTCGGCCTCGCGGCGATGGCCGTGATCCCGCCGCTCCTGTTCACGGCGTCGCGCTCGTCCGGGAAGATCCGCGACGTCGTGCGGAAGCAGCGCCGCAGGGAAGGTGCGGTCGCGGCGGCGGCCAGCGAGTCGCTCGGAAGCGTCACGCTGATCAAGCTGCACGGCGCGGAGGAAGGCGAGCGCGAGCGGCTGCAGTCCGGCGATCGCGACGTGCTCGGCGCCGGCTTCGAGGCGGCGCGTCTGCAGGCGGACTTCGAGCGCACGGTGGAACTGCTCGTCGCCGTGGGAACGTGCCTCGTGATCGGCGTCGGCGCGAGCGGCGTGATCGCCGGCCGCACGTCGCCCGGCACGCTCGTCCTCGCGCTTTCCTACCTCGGCATGCTGTACAAGCCGATCCGTTCGTTCTCGCGGCTCGTGGGCCGCATGTCGAAGGGCGTCGTCGCGACCGAGCGGATTCGCGAGCTGCTCGATCACGACGCCGAGGATCTGCACGATCCCGGCGCGGTCGTTCCCGTCGAGGTGCGCGGCGAGCTCCGGTTCGAGGGAATCGGTCTCGAGTACGATCCGGGACAGCCGGTGCTGCAGGGGATCGACCTGGAGATCCGACCGGGCGAGCGGGTGGCTTTCGTGGGTCGATCGGGCGCCGGCAAGACGTCGCTCGTGCGACTCCTGCCGCGTCTCTACCGGCCCACGACGGGCACGATCCGCCTGGACGGGATCCCGCTCGAGAAGATCGAGCTCGCCACGCTGCGCGACGCGATCTCGTTCGTGATGCAGGAGACCGTACTCCTCGGCGTGAGCCTCCGCGAGAACATCGCCTACGGTCGCGAGCTCACGGACGACGAGATCCACGACGCGGCCGTCCTCGCCGGCATCCACGACCGCATCCTGCGCCTTCCCGAAGGCTACGACACGGTGCTGCGCGAGCACGGCATCGGTCTCTCCGGCGGCGAGCGTCAGCGCGTCGCGCTCGCGCGGGCGTTCGCGCGCCGCGCGCCGATCGTGGTGCTGGACGAGCCCGACGCGTTCCTCGATCCGACCTCCAAGGACCTCGTATGGGATGCGGTCGATCGCCTGACCACCGGCCGGACCTCGCTCTGCGTCGTGCACGACATCGCGCGCGCGCAGACGGCGGATCGGATCGTGGTGATGGATCACGGGAAGATCGTGAGCCACGGCACGCACGAGGAGCTGTTCGCCGATTGCGCGCTTTACCGCGAGCTCTGCTCCGCGGGTCGACTCAAGCTGGAAGGAGCCACCCGTGCGTCTGCCTGAGCTGCGAGCGATGCTGGAAGACGGTCGTCTCGAGCGCGCGCTGGCCGAGTGCTTCGCCCACCGCGACGAGACCTGGCCGTCGTCGGCGCGCGTGGAGTACGTGCGCTTCAAGCCGGAAGTGGGATGTCTCCTCGGCTGGGGCAGCGGCGAGGGATCCTGTGATCTCGGTTACGTCCGCATCCTGGAAGAGGAGGCGGCCGAGACCTGCTACCGCAAGTACGCGGCGCGGGCCCCGGAAGCCGGCTGGGTGGAGCGCGTGCCCGGACTGCCGGCCGTGCTGTTTCGCTATCCGTTCGACCGTCACGTCGCCGGTCTCGGCGCCGTGGCCGACGCGGGCAAGGTGAAGCACATCCTGCACGGCGTGGTCCCCGGGGTCGCCCCGGGAGAGATCCGCGTGCGCGGGCGTCGCACGGAAGTGAAGGTGTTCCGCTACAAGCCCGAACGCCGGGCCGTGGCCCGCGTGGACGCCGGTCTGAGGGACGACCGCACCGGAGAGAAGTCGAGCCGACGCTTCGTGGTCCGCGCGTTCGCGGACGATCGGGGCGCGCGCGTTCTCGCGGGACTGCGGGCGCTGTCGGCGGCGGGGATCCGGGTCACGCCGCCGCTCGGGTACCACGCCGACCGTCGCGCCCTCGTGTGCGAGTGGCTCGAGGGAGAATGCCTCGCGGATCGCATCGACCGCGACGACGCCGGCGACGCGATCGAGCGCACCGCGCGTCTGCTCGCGCGGACCCGCGAAGTCTCCCTTCCGGCGAACGTGTTCGCCGCTCCGCGCACGGCTGCCGACATCCATCGCGAGGCGGCGTCCGTTCTCGCGGATCTCGGCGACGTCACGGCGGGCGACGTGGCCGACGCCGCGCGCGAGCTCGCGGACGCGCTGCCGGATCCGCACGTCGACCGTGCGCCCCGCCCGTCGGTTCCGCAGCACGGCGACCTCCATCACCGGCAGGTGCTCGTCGAAGAGGGCGACGTTTCCCTCCTCGACTGGGACGAGCTGACTCTCGCGGATCCGCACGAGGACGTCGCGAACTTCGTCGCTCACCTCGACCTGCTCGTGCTCGAGCGACGTCTCGCGCCGGAGCGCGCGGCCCGCTTCGAGCGACGTTTCGTCGACGCCTCCGGTCTCGACGCCGCGGCCGTGGCGGAACTCGTCGCGCCGCAGCTCGCGAAGCTCGCGCTCGTGCCGTTCCGGAATCTCCGGGGCGACTGGGAGACGGAGACCCGCGCGATCCTGGAACGTTCGCTGGCGCGCGTGGTGCGCCCGTCCTCGGTGAGGTGCTCCCGATGATCCGCGAGGCGCCGGAGTACGCCGGGTTGCAGGACGGAGCGGATCCGACCGTCGGTGCGGAGGCGCTCGCCCGTGCGATCCCCTCCGTGGCGAACGGCCCCTGGGAGATCGCCGCCTACCGGCCGCGTCGATTCGAGGTCCGCAAGAAGGACGTGGCGCTGGCGGGCGAGCTCGTGCTCGCCGCGCGCAACGGGCGCCCGTCGCGGCAGCTCGCGTTCGAGGCGTCGCATCGGGCCGGCGAACCGGGCGCGTGGGCCGGACGCGATCTCGAGAGCGGGCTGTTCTTCCGGGTGTCTCCGGCGGATCCCGCGCTGCCGTCGCTCGCCGCGCTCGGTTCGGCGCCGGGTCTGCTGGAGGCGATGGACGGCGGACCGGCCGATCTCGTGGCGCATCGCTTCGAGCGTCGTGCCGTGCTGCGGCTGCGCCGGAATGACGCGCCCCCGGCCTGGATGAAGCTGTGGGCGAAGGACACGGCGTCGCGGGTCGTCGAACTGCACGAGCGTCTCGAGTCCGCGGCCGATTCGTTCCGCGTGGCCCGGGCGCAGGTGCACGATCGACGTCGCCGCCTCGTGCTCTTCGACGATCTCGCCGGCGTCTCGCTCCATGATCGACTGGCCGATCTCGAACCGGAAGAGGGAGAACGTCTCGCCCGGCTGCTGCACGCGATCACGAGCATCGACGCGCCCGACCTGCCGGCGTGGACCGCGGCGGACGAGCTCGCGAACGTCGATCGGTTCGTCGAGCGCGTGCGTCGGATCCGACCGGAGGCGGCCGACGATCTGGCCGCGCGCGTGGAGGCGTTCCGCGCCGAGAGCGCACCGGAGGACGGTCCGCTCGGCCTCACCCATCGCGACCTCCACGACAAGCAGATCGTGCTCGGCCCGGACGGCCGGTACGGCGTGCTGGACTGGGACCTGGCCGCCGCCGCGTCCCCGGCGCTCGACGCCGGCAACCTCGTCGCGCATCTCGCACTTCGTGGCCGTCAGCGCCCGGAGCTCGCGCCCCGACTCGACGCGGTGGCGGAGTCGCTGAGCCGGAACTGGTGCCGCGACGCAAACGACGCGCGACGTCTCGACTGGTGGACGCGGGCCACGCTGCTCCGACTCGTGGCCGTGTACGCGCTTCGTCCGGGCGAGGAAGCCACCTCGTCCGCTCTCCTCGAACTGTCGGACCACGGAGGTCGCTCATGATGCGCACGTCGCTCGCGCTCGCGACGCTCGCGGCGATCCTCGGAGCCGGGATCGCGTCGGCGGCGCCGCGCGACTGGGATCGTCTCGAGGTCGGTCTCGTGGCCGAGGTCTCGGTGGAGAGGAAGGCGCGCGGCTGGGTCGCGCAGGAAGTGGACATCCGGTCGGGGAACGCCTCCACCGACGTCGAGATCATCGGTCGGCTCGAGGACGTGCGGGCCGCCGGCCGCGTCCTGCAGATCCTGGGCGGCGAGTGCGAAGTCGTGTCCGGCACGCAGGTGACGGGCCAGCTCGTCGCCGGCATCCGGGTGGAGATCGACGGCACGCTCGACGACGACCGCATCGTGGCGCGCCGTGTGAAGGTGCTGCCGGACGACTCGGACGACGTGGAGATCGAGGGGCCGCTCACGGCCGTGGATCCCGCGAGCCGGCGTTTCGCGGTCGCCGGCTTCCCGGTGCTGCTCTCCCGGGGCACGGAGATCCGCGGCGGCGACGTCGTGTCGATCGTTCGCTTCGTGGACGACGAGGAAGAGGGGCGCTCGCTGCTGCGTCCGTTCGGCGACCGTCTGCGCATCGGCGGACGTTTCGGCGCCGAGGTCGAGCCGGAGATCGAGTTCGACCTGAACCCCGGCGCGGCGGGCAACTTCACCACGTCGACCTGGTACCTCGAGGTGGCGGGCGAGTCGCGAGTGCACGAGCGCCTCGATCTTCGCGCGAAGATCTCCGGCCGCGGCCAGGACATCATGTCGGACGAAGAGGGCGACGAGCTCGGCAGCCACGACTGGCGACTCGCCGAGGCGCAGGCTCTCTGGCACGTGGCGCCGACGCTGGCGCTGCAGATCGGTCGGCAGAAGTTCAAGGAAGAGCGCGAGTGGCTCTACGACGAGACGCTCGACGCGATCCGGCTCCACTCGCGACTGCATTCGTTTCACGCCGAGGCCTCCGTGTCGCGACGCTGGAGCGTGGACTCCGCGCGACTGAAGGACTGGACGAACTACATCGCGGTCGTCGGGCGCACCGTGGCCGATCGCTGGGTCGTGGAGGCGTCGTTCGTGCAGCGCCGGCACGACGAGCTGCCGGATCGTCCGATGTGGCTCGGTCTTCGCTCGGCCGGTCGCCTGAGCAGCCGGTTCCGGCACTGGGCGGACTTCTCGATCCTGCGCGGCGAGTACGACGGGGCGGATCGCAAGGGCTACGCGTTCGACGTCGGCGTTCGCGCGCGGCTCGAGAGGCGCACGCGTCTCACGCTTACCGCCGGCTGGGCCGTGGGGTCCGGCGGCAACTCGCCCGAGGACCTCTATTTCCAGACCGGTCTCCAGGACAACAACGACAAGTTCGGCGGCGTGAAGGGCTTCAAGTACTACGGAGAGCTCTTCGAGCCCGAGCTGTCGAACCTGTCGATCCGGATCGTCGGTCTCGGGCTGCGGCCCACGTCGCACAGCTCGATCGACGTCATCTGGCACGGCTACGAGCAGGAGACCGCGCTCGGCCTGCTCGCCCGCTCGAACCTCGAGACCCGCCCGCGCGGCATCGATCCGTCGCTCGGGTCGGAGTGGGACTTCGTGGTCGCCTGGGAAGACCTGCCCGGTCTCGATCTCGCCTACGTCTTCGCCTGGTTCCGTCCCGGGGATGCCTTCGCCGCGGACGCTTCCGACGCTCGCTATCACCAACTCGTCGCCCAGTACCGGTTCTGAGGAGAACGCCATGTCGAGAAACCGCCTCTGTCTCGCGCTCGCCCTGGCGTCGCCGCTCGCGTTCGCGGGCACGAGCGACGCCGTGATCGTGTCCGGCCACGTGCTCGACGAGCTGGGTCTGCCGATCCAGAACGTCGATCTCGATTTCGAGGACGACGACACCGGCCTGATCATCTTCACGCCGAACGACAACACGGACGCCACCGGCTTCTACAGCGTGGACGTTCCGGTCGGACGCTACAATGTGTTCTTCAACTCGCCGGATCCGTTCTGGCTCGACCTGGACTACGGGCGCGTGGACGTCGACGGCGCGATGACGATCGACGCGGTGCTGTTCCAGGCGCACCTGCTGATCGGTCACGTGCAGAACGAGGCCGGCGCGCCGCTCGCGACCGTCGACCTGAACTTCTTCGACAGCGTGACCGGCGATCAGTTCCTCGCGAACGACGACAACACGGATGTCCTCGGCAACTTCGCGGTGTTCATTCCGGGCACCACGTTCGACGTCTTCTTCACGGCGCCGGCCGGTCAGCCCTACGCGGGTGGCGCGCTGTACGAGTTCGCGGCCGCCGGCACGACGAACGTCGGGACGATCGTGCTCGCGGACGGCCTCGCGGTGACCGGTTCCGCGCGCGGTCCGGGCAACGTCGCGCTCGTCGACGTCGATCTCGACTTCGAGGACACGACGACGAACGATCTCATCTACACGCCCCGGGACAACACGGACGCGCTCGGCAACTTCAACGTGCTGGTGCCGGAGGGCACGTACCACGTGACCGTGAAGTCGGCGGCCGGCTCGAATCTCGCGTGGAAGAGCGTGTACGACGTGCCCGTGACCGGGCCGACGTCGATCGGAACCGTGGTGCTGTCTCCCGGGGTGACCGTGACCGGCACCGTGCGCAACGGCGCCGCCCAGCCGCTACCCGGGTGCGATCTGGATCTGTTCGACCGCGTCGTGGGGCACGACCTCCCGACCGCGAACGACAACACGGCCGCGAACGGCACCTTCTCGGTGTTCCCGGCGAACGGCGCCACGTTCGACCTGTTCGTGAAGCCGCAGCCGGGTCTGCCGCTTGCCGGAGCCGTGATCCGCGACGTGCATCCGACGGCGAATCTGAACGTCGGCGTGATCACGCTGCCGGCCGGTCATCCGATCAGCGGTGTCATCCGGGACTCGCAGGGGAATCCCGTCGCGGCCGCGGATCTGGACGCGTTCGAGCTCGGCAACGGACTCCCGTTCCCGATGGTCGGTGACGACTCGGATGCCCTCGGCAACTACGCCGTGCGTCTCCCGGCCGGGAGCTGGACGATCGGGGTCACGCCGCCGGCGGGAAGCGGTCTGCTCCCGACGACCGTGACGATCGATCCGCTGTCCGGCCCCGTGGTGCTCGACATCACGCTGCCCGGGTCGTCGACCGGCGTTCCGGAGCAGCTCGCGGTCGTCCGGGGCCTCACCGTGGCTCCGAATCCGTTCCGGGTGGGCGGCGGCACCTCGGTGTCGTTCGACCTCGCGCGGGAGATCGGTTCCGCCCGCGTCCTCGTGACGGACGTGCAGGGGCGTCGCGTGCAGACGATCGCGGCGGGACGTCTCGCCGCGGGTCGCCAGACGCTGACCTGGGACGGTCGCGACGCGCTCGGCCGCTCGGCCGCCGCGGGAGTCTACTTCCTTCGCCTCGACACCGGTCTCGGCACCGAGTCGAAGCGGGTCGTCCTGCTGAGGTAATGATCATGCGCGGACACGTCATCTCTCGAGAGCTCGGACTCGCCCTGGTTCTGGCGGCACTCGCCGTTCCGTCGCTCGCGCCGGCGCAGGTCACGTTCGAAGGCCGGATCACCGACCCGAACGGCACGCCCATCGCGGACGCGGATCTCGACTTCTTCGAGACCCAGACGGGGCAGAAGGTCGATCCCTCGGCGCCGGGCTTCGAGACGCAGTCGGACAAGACCGACGCGTTCGGGTTCTTCTCGATGGTGATCGTGCCCGACATCTACGACGTCCGCTTCGAGCCGCCGCTCGCACGGGATGAGCTCGCGCCGATCTTCGTGCGCGAGCTCGTCCTCGGCGCGGACCTGGAGCGCGACGTGACGCTTCCCGTCGGCAGTCGCCTGACGGGAAGGGTGCTGAACTTCGACGGTCAGCCGCTCGGGCTCGTGGACCTGGATCTGCGCGACCCGAACACGGGCGAGCGCATCGCGACCGCCCGGGATGACACCGACGCGAACGGCGTGTACGGCATCAGCGCTTTGCCCGGCGTGTGGGACGTGGTGTTCAGTCCGCCGGACGGGGCGAGCGCCGCTCCTCTCGTCGTCGACTCGATCGATCTCACGGGGCCGGCCGTCCTCGATGTCACGCTCCCGCGCGGGCGGCTCGTGACCGGTCGCGTGATTCGCGCGAGCGACTCGCTGCCGGTGCGGTACACGGATATCGACTTCGAGGAGCCGGGCACGAACCGCCGGCTGCCGGCGAACGGGGACCAGGCCGGGCTCGACGGCCGCTTCACGGCCACGGTGCGCGAGGGCATGACCCACATCTTCGTGATCCCGGCGACCGGCTTCCCGCTTGCGCCCACCGCGTTCTGGGACGTGGACGTGACGGGAGACGTCGACCTCGGCGACATCGTGCTGCAGGACGGATTCATCGTTTCCGGAACCGTGCGAGATCCCGGCGGCGCGCCCGTGGCGGATGCCGACCTCGACGCGTTCCTGCCCGGCGAGTGCCGCCGCTTCCCGCTGGCGGATGGGGTGGCGGACGCGAACGGCCAGTTCTCGTTCCGGGTGGAGCCCGGGACCTGGGACTTCGTCGCGAATCCGCCGCCCGGCGTGACGCTTCCGACCACGCGCTTCGGCTCCGTGGACGTGTCGGGCGACCTGGCGCGCGACTTCCAGCTCCAGACCGATCCGGCTCCGTTCGAGGTTTCGTCCGTGGTCGAGGACCCGGATGGGCTGCCGGTCGCGGGCGCGATCGTGCGCGGTGTCCCGGCCTCCGGTGCGGCGAGCTGGGAGGTCACCACGGACGCGGCCGGCGAGTTCACTGCTCTCGCTCCGCCGGGGCGGCATCGTCTCGAGATCACGCCGCCGAGCGGATCCGGTCTCGGAGTGCGGATCCTGGAAGGCGTCGATCTGCCCTGCGCGCTCGGGCCCGCGCTCGCGTTGCTTCCGTTCGTGGACCCGAATCCGCCCGCCGCGCCGGCGCCGCTTCGCGCCGCGCCGAATCCGTGGCGCGAGACGACGACGCTTCAGCTCGACGTCCCCGCGGCCGTCGCGAGCGCGCGTGTCACCGTCTACGACGTCTCCGGCCGTCGCGTGCGGGAGGTCTATCGCGGCGCGCTCGAGGCCGGCGAGGGTCGAGAGATTCTCTGGGACGGCCGCGACGACGCGGGCCGCCCGACCGCCACCGGCGTCTACTTCGTCCGCGCCGAGCTCGGCCGCACGACGACGACCGCCAAGACCGTTCGTTTGAGACCATGACCGTCGAGGTCGCTCGCCGGCGACCATGACCGCCGGGTCGCTCGCCGGCGACCATGACCGACAAGGTCGCTCGCTGCGACCATGACCGCCGGGTCGCTCGCCGGCGACCCCTGACCGACAAGGTCGCACGCTGCGACCGGAGGAGAAGTCCGGAATGAGTGCCCGTCTCCCGAACCTCGTCGTCCTGTGCATCGACTCGCTGCGGGCTGATTGCTTCGACGAGAACCCGTTCTGGCAGGAAGTCGGCGGACGACCGCAAACCCCGGGTTTCGACGCGCTCGCCCGGGAGTCGATCCGTTTCCGTCGGGCGTACTCGACGTCGTCGTGGACGAAGCCTTCGGTGCCGTCGATGCTCACGTCGCGCTTTCCGGCCGAGCATGGGGTCTACGAAGTCTCCAAGGAGACGTCCTGGACCGCGGCGCTCGCCGCGAGCCTTCCGGACGAGATCCCCACCGTGGCGGAGACGCTCCGTGCCGCCGGCTACCGCACCCTGGCGCTCGCTCACAACGCGCAGCTCGATGCCTCGCTCGGATTCGCGCGCGGCTTCGACGTGTTCGTCTCCGATGCGGGCAGCGGTGAGCAGATCCTGGATCGTCTCTCCAGTCTCGATCCCTGGTCCGGCGGCGACGGACGACCGTGCTTCGCCTACCTGCACCTCATCGAGCCGCACTGGCCGTACTCGCGCGACATCGCGCGACGCGCGAAGGACCACGCCGCCGGCCGGTTCTCTTTCCCCACGTACCGCGCTTCCCAGTGGAAGGCGCTGAAGCACGACCTCAAGCACGGTCGCGTGGACCTCACCGAGGACGAGACGCGCTTCCTCCGCGCGACGTACCGCGCCGCCGTGGAGGAATCCGATCGGGCCGTGCAGCGTCTGGTGAGCGAGCTCTCCGCGAACGGCGTGCTCGAGGACACGCTGCTCGTCGTCACCGCCGACCACGGCGAGGAGCTGCTCGACCATGGGCTCGTGGGTCACGGCCAATCCCTCTACGACGAGCTCCTCCGCGTCCCGCTGCTCGTGCGTCCCGGCGCGAACGTCATCAATGCGCGCCCGGCGCCGGCCGTCACGGACGAGCTCGCGTCCCACGTCGACCTCACCCCGACCCTCCTCGCCGCCGCCTCCCTCGCCCCCGGCGCCGCCCGCGGCCGCGACCTCCTCACCGCCCCGGCGCCGGACCGCGTCTTCGCCGAGGTGAAGCACAAGCGCCGCTATCTGCAATGCGTGGTGCACGGCGACCACAAGCTGATCCGCGAGACCAAGTTCGAGCGCGCCCCCGATCACGCGAACGGCCAGGGCGACTACAACAACCTCCAGGACCTGTTCGCGTCGCGCCCGCACCGCACGAAGACGCGCCTGTTCGACCTCGCCCACGACCCGGGAGAGACGCGGGATCTCTCGCACCGCGAGAAGGATCGGGCGGATGCGCTGGGTGGGATGCTGGATGCCTGGTGGCAGGGGCTGGAGCGCAGGGGGAGCGATACGCGCGCGCTCGAGGAAGACATGATCCGCCGCCTGGAATCTCTCGGCTACCTGTAGGTTGTGGTTCGAAGAGTGTGTCTGGCCCGGATCTTTCATCGCTCCGGGTCATGAGCTCTGCCGATACCGAGTTTCGTCCGCCGTTCTGCCCGTCCGCGATGTGTCCAAATCATTGGAGCACATCGGGTTGGCGCTACAAGAAGATTGGTTTCACGAACCCAGACAGGCGCGGCGCGAGGCACCAAAGGTATCGCTGCCAAGTGTGTGGTCGCGCCTTCTGTTTCCGGACGTTCCGCCCAGACTATTGGATGAAGCGCCCCGAGCTGCTCATCCCTGTCTTCTCGCGGCTCGTCGCGTGCTCCGGCTATCGACAGATCGCGCGTGAGCTCGGGGTGTCCCACACTACGGTCATGAGAATCGCCGAACGCCTCGGTCGCCATTGCCTGCTCTATCACTGGCATCACGTGCACGGTGTCCGCCTCTCGGAGACTGTCGTGATCGACGGCTTCGAGAGCTTCGCTCACTCTCAGTTCTATCCGTGCCACCTCAATCTCGCCGTGGGAGCCCAGAGCCACTTCACGTATGCGTTCACGGAAGCCGAACTCCGTCGCAAGGGTCGCATGACGGATTGGCAGAAGCAGCGTCGACGGGAGCTGGAATGCGAGCATGGTCGCCCCGATCCTCGGGCGATCGAGAAGAGCGTCGCGGAACTCATCCGGATGATCCCGGAATCGACACGAGGAATCCTGGCTCTGCACTCCGACGAGCACCCCGCGTACCCGAGGGCGATCAAGAGGTCGGGGGTAACAGTCGAGCACGCCGTGACGCCGTCCGTGGAGGCGCGCGTGCCGGCGAATCCGCTGTTTCCGGTCAACCTGGCAGACTTGCTCCTGCGGCACTCGAACGCGAATCACAAGCGGGAGACGATCGCGTTCTCGAAGACCCTTCAGAGTTCCGTGGAACGACTTGCGGTTTTCGCGGTCTGGCGAAACTGGGCCAAGTCCTTCTCCGAGAAGGCCCAGGATGCGACACCCGCGATGCGGGCCGGGCTGGCGCGAGCGAAACGAACGGTGGCGGAGATTCTGAGCGAGCGCCTCTTTGTGTCGAAGATCGCGCTGCCCGCGCGGTGGGATGGATACTACCGTCGCCGGGTGATCACGCTCGCGCGTGGTCGTTCTCGACCTCATCGACTTCGATACGCCGACTGATCGAAACGTCCGACCGCGGCTGACGGGCTTCGGTAGCCGAGCTCGACCTTTGGAAGCCCTCAAGCCACCATCGACATCTGGACCTCCTTGCGTCGCCTCGGGATCGCGCCTGCAGCAGACACACTTTGCGAACCACAATCAACGGGCCCCGACGAGGGCGAGGCAGTCGAGGAGGCCGCCCATGCTGTTGACCCAGGGCGTCCCTGCAACATCGAGCGGCCCCCTCGTGTCCTGGATCGCGTCCGCCACGTCGTCCGGCGTCGCGGCGGGGTCGATCTGCAGGCGGAGCGCCGCGGCGCCGGACACGAGCGGGGCGGACATGGAGGTCCCGCTCCAGATCGCGTAGCCGTGGTCGAGGCCGGTCGACAGGATCGCCACACCCGGGGCGGAGATGTGGACGTGTTCGCCCCAGTTGGAGAACTCGGCGCGTGCGTCCTTCTCGTCGATCGCGGCGACGGAGATGACGCGGCTCATGCGGGCCGGGAAGTGGCGCTCGTCGTAGCGGCCGCGGTTGCCGGCGGCGTTGACGACGACGACGTCGAGGTCGTCGACGTCCTGGATCGCGCGCTTGATCACGTCGGCGTCGGCGTACATGCCGAGGCTCAGGTTGATGATGTCGGCGCCGTTGGCCGCCGCCCAGCGGATCCCGCGCGCGACGTTGAAGGACGTGCCCTGGCCCTCGCTGTCGAGGACGCGGACGGCCATGATCGTCACGTCCGGGGCGACGGCGAGGATGAGACCGGCGACGTGGGTGCCGTGTCCCGCGGCCTGATCGGGGACGCCGTTGCCGTCGACGTCGATGCCGGGACGCTCTTCCGACGGGTCCGGATCGTCATCCACGAAGTCGTATCCGACGGGCGAGATGCTCGCCGCGAGGTCCGGGTGGGTCGCGTCGATGCCGGTGTCGATGACGGCGACGACGACTCCGGATCCGGTCGCGTACGCGTGAGCGGCCGGAATGCCGACCTGGTCGAGCGGGTCCTGGGCGACGACGTCTCCGTAGACGTGATCCCCTTCGTAGATCGGCAGCGTGCCCTGCTGCGACTCGGGGGCCTCGGTGACGAAATTCGGCTCGACGTGTTCACAGGACCCGGACTCGTCCATCTCCGAGATGGGATTCCACGGATCGTCGTCGGATCCCGCCAGCGCGAGACGGGCGAAGCCGTCCGGGAGCTGCTCCACGGTCGTCGTGCCGAACGTCTGGTTGAAGAGCGCGAGGCTCTCGCCGGCGTTCAGCTTGACCACGACCTCGCCCGGGCGATACGGCACGCGGGGGATGGGACGAATTCCCGCGCCGCCACCCAGGTGATACTCCGGGATCCGGCTGGGATCGACGGGTTCGCCCGCCTCGCCCGAGGGACTGCCGAGGACCGGGGAGACGAGCCCGACGCCGGCCGGATCGGCCGGACCGACGAGATCGTTCCCTCGATTCAGGCAGCCCGTCGTGGCCACGAGGGCCGCAAAAAGTACCCAGAACGCGATGCCGCGCTTCATGCTTGCCTCCTGCCGGATCGGAGTGTGGGCCCACAGACGGGGCCGCCCCGCTCTGGATACGTCGCGAAATCGGACCGTGCCCCCTCGATTCTACGCTTTCGACCGTCCCGCCGGGGCGCCCGCCGGCCTCCGCCGCGGCCACGAAACCGTAAAAAACGGCGCCCAGTGGAACGGATGGGGCCACTCGGCCCGGGTCAGGCGCATGGCGGCAGCGAGCGCCTCGGCCGGGTCGCCCTGAGCCCGGAGGTTCCGGTAGAAGGCCCCCATCAGCGCCTCCGTCACGCGGTCGTCCACGGGCCAGAGGCTCACGAGCAGCGACCGGGCCCCCGCGTGCAGGAAGCCTCGGCAGAGGCCGACCATTTCGTCGCCGCCGGAGACCTCCACGCGCCCGGACTGACAGGCGGACAGGCTCACGAGGTCCGCATCGAGGCGCAGCGAGAGCAGGTCCGCCACCCGGACCCAGCCGTCCGCGAGCAGCAGCGCGGAGAGACCGGGATCGTCGTGGCGGAACAGACCGTGCGTCGCGACGTGGATGACGTCCGCGCGCGCCGCCTCGTCGCGGAATGCGGACCACGTCGCGCGCGGGCCACGCAGCATGCGTCCCCGCGCGAACGCCTTGCGCACCCGCGCGACCTCGCGATCGGCTCCGGGCAGATCGCCCGCGTGCGACGCGACGGCGAGCACGCGGGGATCGTCGCGGTGACGCGGGCCCCGCGCCACGAAACGTCGGCAGCTCGCGCTCGGCAACGCGGACACCACGTGGCGATCCACGACGGACTCCCCGTTCCCGATCGGCAGCGCCGCGAACGGCACGAAATGCAGGGATCCGTGCGGCACGACGACGATGCGTCGCGCGCGGAGCTCGAGCGGCGCCCAGATCTTCTCGGCGAGTGAATCGAGATGGCGCGACACGCCTTCCAGCAGCAGTCGCTCGCGCGGGCGCGCGTACTCGTCGCCGATCGCGCGCTTCTCGATCTGGAACCGCAGCCGGGACACCGCGCCGCGCAAGTCGTCGCGGCCCACGGGCAGCTGCACCGATCGGGATCCTTCGCGGTCGACCACGATCGCCCACGATCCACGCGGACCCACGAAGTACTCGACGAGCTCGGTGTCTGCGGGCAGGGAGCGCTTCGTGTCGTCGACGGTGGCGGTCTCGCCCTGCGTGAGCGCTCCGAGTCGCGCGTTCCGTCGCTCGAGGCGCCGCAGCGTGTCCGCGATCTCCTCCTCGAGGGCTCCCACGGAGCTCGCCGCCGCGACGGCCGGCCGTCGCAACCCGTCGCCGCGGTCGGATGCGAAGCCGCTCGCGCGGTTGAGCTCGCCGCGCAACGTCGCGAGACGATCGAGCAGGGATCGCACGCGCGGGTCGGCCTCGTCGTGCGCGTTCAGGCGACCCGCGAGCAGATCCACGAGCGACCGCGAGCGCGCGCGCTCGATCAGCGCGAACGCATCGGTGACGGCGGCGCGCGAGCGGCCCTGGAGGACGAGCTCGATGAGGTCCGCGTAGACGTCGGCGTTCGCGTCGCCGAACCCCACCCGGAACTCGTCCACGCCGATCCGCCCGCGAATGTCTTCCAGCTTCGCGACAGCGTTGCGGTACGCGCGAACGGCTTCCCCGCGTCGTCCGTGTGCTTCCTCGAGACGTCCCCGCAGATGCTCGCGCCGCGCGCGCAACCAGGGGGACGGCACTCCGCGGAGTCGCGCTCCGGCGAGGCGCAGCTGACGTCGCGCCTCGTCGAGATCGCGGCCGGCCAGCAGCGCCTCGGCCGCGACGAGCCGTGCTCCGATCTCCTGCACGCGCAGGTTCGCGAGCCGCGAAACCTCGGCTGCGTCGACCGCGCGCTCGGCGGCCGGTCCGGGCTCGCCGCGACGGAGCAGGAGACGCGCCCGGTACACGTCGACGAGCGCGCGCAGCCCCGCGTTACCTTCCTCGGCGAACAGATCGTCCGCTTCGTCGAGAGACTGGGCGGCCTGATCGAAGTCCCCGGCGCCGACCGCCGCGATGGCGCGCATGAGCACGGCGCGCGCCTGCTCCAGGCGAAGACCGAGCGACGCGGCCAGGTCGCGCGCGCGCTCCGACGTCGTGGCGGCGCGCCGCCAGCTGGCGGTCTCGATCAGCAGCTCGGCGAGGTCGACGAGCGTCAGCGCGAGGAAGTGGTCGTCGCGGAGCTCTTCGAAGGACTGGCGTGCGGCGTCGAGCGTGTCCCAGGCCCGTCCGTACTCGCCGCACTGGAATCGGATGTAACCGAGATTGAAGTCGGCGAACGCGCGCACGCGCGTCTTGCCGGCGTCGTCGGCCTCGTCGCGGACCTTCTGGTAGAGATGCGCCGCCGCGTCGATGCGGCCGAGCGCGGACAGCGCGGTCGCGCGGTTCAGCTGCACGGTGGACACGGTGTCGGTTGCGCCGTGCTGGTTCGCGACGTCGAGCGCGCGATCGTAGTGCGTGAGCGCGGCCTGCGGGTCGGCGAGGCGGTGGAAGAGATTGCCGAGATTCACGTCGAGTCCGGCCGCCGCGAGATCGCGTCCGGCGTCGAGCAACGCTCCTCGCGCACGCTCACCTACGGCGATCGCCTCGCGGTAGCGTCCCAGCCAGGTGAGCGCGTTGACGCGCCCGAGCGCGATGCGCGCGACCTCGTCCTCCCGACCGAGACGCTCGTAGGCCTCGGCGGCTCGGTCGTACTCGGCGAGCGCCTCCGCGGCACGAACGAGGCCGGCGAGTGCGTGCCCGCGGACCCATGCCGCGCGCGCACGCGCCTCGCCGTTGCCGTTCGTCTCGCCGGCTACCGCGGTCGTGAGATCGGCGACGACGAGCGCGCGGTTCGCGTCGATTCGAAGCTGACGCAGGACCTCGGAGGCGAGTTCCTCCACGAGCGCCTTGCGTTCGCCGTCCGGCCAGTCCCGAGCGCGCCGGGCGGCGTCTTCGGGCGTCGCGGACTCGAGGATCTCCGCGAGCCGGCTCATCTACGACTCCGACGGCTCGGGAACCCGGGCGTGCAGCAGCTGATCGCCGAACGTCACGTAGAGGTCCACGGGCCACGCCTGGTCGACGTCGATCGCGAACTCGCCGCCCTCATCCGTGACGGTCTCGTGCACCGAGCCGCGCGGGCCGGAGAGGAGCACCTTCGCGTCCGGGATCGACGCGGGATCGTCGCCGAGAGCGGTGACCTGACCGGTCAACGTGGCGCCGCCCGCACGCGGCTCGATCGCCACGTCGAGCTCGAAGCCCTCGGTCTCGAACCCGAGACGTCGCGTGGAATCGCCGCGCAGGCCGAGTGCCGCCACCCCGGGCGTCGCCGCGGTGTCGCGGACGAGGCGCGCCGCCTCCTCCACGAGACCTCGGCAGAAGTCCTTCACGCGCTCCGCGATCACCGGCAGCGAGTGCGGCGACAGGAGACGATTCGCCCGTCGCACCCACTCGGCCGGCGGCTCGGGGTCCCGGTCGGTCCGCAGGGTGTGCACGAGCTCGCGGAACATCGAGAGTCTTTCCTCGCAACGGGAGCAACCGCTGTCGACGTGGGCGCGGATCTCCTCGAGACCCGAACCGGCGGGTCCGCCGAGCAGGGTGTCGAGGATCTGTTCGTCCGTCGGGTGCATCTCGGGCCTCCTGGGTGGCCGCGGGGGCTTCATCGGAATCGCCCCGACAGACTGGCGTGCCCGGGGCCAGATACGTGGCCGGTCGACTTTGCGAACTCACCGCATATGGGGCGAATGCGGAGATAGAGCCGCGGGAACGGCGCGACCTTCGGACGGCCGGCGCGGGCGCCCCGACGCGTGGCGGGTCCTGGGACGATGCGCGAAAGTCGGCCAAAGAACGCCATCATCGGCGAAGATCCTCCAGTTCCGCGGCGAGCTTCACGAGGCAACGCGCCCGGGTCGGTCCGAGCGACCCCACGGGCATGTCGAGTTCCTTCGCGATCGACTCGTACGACCGGGGCGGATCCGAGTCGTCGTAGAACAGGACGGTGAGGAGTCGCCGGCAGCGGTCGCCGAGCCGCATCAGGGCCTGGCGTACGAGATGGCGGGTCTCGAGCCGCGCGAGGTCGTCCGGCGCGAGGGTCTTCGGGTCTTCGAGGTTCTCGAGGACCGTCTCCGAGTCCGCGACCCGGGGCTTCGAGGTCCGCGAGCGGATGATGTCGATGGTCAGCCGCCGGGCCGTCGTCACGAGCCACGCGCGGACCCGGTGGGGCTCCTTCAGCTGGCCGATGCGCTCGGCGAGCTTCGCGAACGTCTCGTGAAAGACGTGCTCCGTCTCGTCCTCCCCGAGCGACGCCCGGACCGGAATCGCGTAAACGAGCCGCCGGAACCGCGCCACGAGCGTGGCCCACGCGAGCTCGTCGCGCTGGGCGCAGAGGTGGACGAGCTCCGCGTCCTCGAGCGCCTCGAGCTGGCGACGGCGATCGCCGGGCGACGCCTTGGGCTGGCTGCGGAGCGGAGCGGGTCGGGTCATGTCTCGTTTCCCTCGGGCGAAGGGGCCATCATAGCGAGGGAACGCGAACGGCGGAACCATCGACGTGAGGGCCGGTTCCGCGTGCTACGCTGCCGGGCTCGCGCGGTCGCGGGGACCGCGCCGGACCGGAGGTCGACCCGTCAAACGGTTGTGGCTCGTGCTCCTCGTCGTCGCGGCGCTCTCGTGGACCGCGCGCGAGCTGCAGCACCAGAAGATCCCCTGGGCGCGGTCGACCTGGATCACCGGCGACTCCGACAGCCTCTACCACATGCGCCGGCTCGACCGCTGGCTCGAGGAGGGCGGGGCGCTGCCGGCGGCGACCGATTCGTACCTGAATCACCCGCACGGGTCCGCGATTCCGTGGCCGCCGTACTACGCGATGGTCACGCGTGTAGTCGCCGGCCCGCCGCCCGCGGATCCACAGGTGCGGCACGACTGGATCGAGCGCCGCATCGCGTCGATCCCGCGCTGGTTCGGGGTGGCGGCGTCGCTGCTGGCGGCGCTCGCGGCGTGGCGACTTGCGGGACCGATGGCCGGGCTCGTGGCCGGCAGCGCGCATGCGCTTTCGCTCGCGGGGATCGTGTACGAGCGCGTGGGCAACGGCGACCACCACGCCTGGATCACGCTGCTCGCCGGGGCCGTGCTGTGGCTCACGTCCGAGGCGTTGCGCGCGGATCGCTCGCGCGGGCAGGTGCTGGCCCTCGGAGCGACGGCGGGAGCGCTGGCCGGCGTGGCGCTCGGCTCGTGGGTCGCGTCGCTGCTCACGGTGATCCTCGTGCAATCGACGCTCGCGTGGCTCCTGATTCGCGCACCGCGCATCTCGGCTCCGGCTCTCGTTCCGTTCGGCCTGACGTTTCACGTCGCGGCGATCGTGGCGCTGCTGCCCGCGGCGGCCACGAGTCCGTGGAACGTCGCGCAGCCGTGGTCCGTGGTGAACCTGTCGTGGTTCCACGTGGTCTTCCTCTCGCTCGGCGCCGCCGTCTTCCTCCCGCCGACGTTTCTCCGCGCGCCCGCGTTCGCCCGCGCGTATCCGTGGCTCGTCGCGGCGGCGCTTGCGGTGGTCGGGGGGGCGCTCGTCGCCACCGGATTCGGTCCGGGTCGCGGCATCCGCGAGGGCTTCGCGTGGCTCGGCCGCGAGGACGCGTTCATGGGCGCCGTGTGGGAGTCGCGGGGACTGCTCGGCTCCGGCTTCGATCCGATCCAGATCCTCGGCGCGGAGTCGCTGCTGCTTCCGTTCGCGTGGTTCGCGCTCGCGCGTCGCGCGTTCGCGCGCCGGCCGGACGACTCTCTGCTTCCCTGGGCGATCGCGGTTCCGCTGCTCGCCGCCCAGGCGATCCGGCAGACGCGCTTTGCGGGCGCGCTCGTGCTCCCGATGAGCGTCGTGATCGGATGGGCGGTGGTGGCCGCTTGGCGAAGCGACTTCGCGCGCCGCCATCTCGGCCCCGGAATCCGTCGGGCGCCGGCGGTCGCGCTCGCCGCCGTCGCGCTGCTCGCGGTGGGCTTCGCGCACGCGGAGTCCGTGCGCCGGACGTTCGCGGGACTCTCTCGCGACCCGGCGGCGCCCGGTCAGCCGGAGCAGTCCGGCACGCTCGCCGTGCGCGAGATGACCGACTGGCTGCGGAACGTTCCGGGCGAGAGCGCCGTACTCGCCGCGTGGACGTTCGGACACGCGATCGAATGGGGCGCCGATCGTCCGTCGATCGCCACGAACTTCGGCACCTACGTCGGCGCCGACGGTTTCCGCGCCCCGGCCGAGTTCTTTCTGGCGGAGGACGCCGCCGTCGCGGAGTCCCTGCTCACGGCGCGCGACGCGGAGTTCGTGATGCTCACCACCTATCTGCCGAACCAGGTGCGGCACCTCGTGCGCGCCGCGGCGCCGGGACAGGAGGCGCGCTGGATCGAGCCCGGCGCCGGCACGCGCCTCAAGTACGACTGGTACCGCACGTTCGGGGCGCGCCTGCTGTTCGACGGTCGCGTGCTCGGCGCCGACGGATCGCTCGGTCCGGCCGCGGACTTCCTGCGACTCGTGTACTGCACGGAGCGCACCGAGCAACGCATGCGACCGGCGCCGACGCCCGTGGGCTTCCTCTGGCAGCGCGTGCCCGGCGCGATCCTGTCGGCCGGCGCGTCACCGGGCGACACGTTGCGCGTGTCGGTGGAGGTCCGCTATCCGCGCGCGCGCTATGCGCAGGTGTTCGAGGCGTTCGGAGTGGCGGGCGAGGACGGCGTCGCCTCCGTGCGCGTGCCGTACGCCACCGAATCGCCGAACGGTGAGGGCGTGGCGGCCGGTCCGGCCCGGTGGACGATCGCCGGGTCGTCCGGCGAGGTCGCGATTCCGGAGGCCGCGGTGACACGTCGCGGAACACTGCGAGTCCGCTGAGGCCGGGAGCGCGCGCCGCCGAGAGCGACGGCGTTCCGTCAGTCGCCGTAGACGTCGCGCACGAGCCGCCGGAACCACGCGGGCTTGCGCGCCACGACCCAGATCATCGTGAGCGCGAGAATCGGGATCGGCAGCACGACGTCGACGAGCGCGAGCACCACCAGCCAGAGTACGAGGTTCGTCTGCAAGATCCGGTTCCGGAAGAGAGGGACGGCGGCGACGAGCGGACTCGTCGCGTGGAGTGCGGGACCATAGCGCGCTCGGCGGCGGTCGGCGACGGAACAAACACCGGGCACGAACCACGATCCATCGGATATGCTGCACGGCCGGAGGAAACGCATGAGCGGGACCAAGGGTCGAAGGGCGAGAAACGAAGCGGTGGAGACCGAGGAGCTCCGTTTCGTGGCGGGCAAGTCGGCCGGATCCGTGAGCGCGATCCTGATGCGGCCGGCGGAGGCGCGTTCGCTCCTCGTGCTCGCGCACGGCGCCGGCGCCGGCATGCGTCACGCGTTCCTGGAGCGGGTCGCGCGCGGCTTCGCCGACCGCGGCGTGGCGACGTTCCGTTACCAGTTTCCGTACTTCGAGAAGGACTCGGGCAAGGGCTGGCGACGCCCGGATCCGCGCCCGGTGCTCCTCGCCACGGTGCGCGCGGCGGTGGCGGCCGCGGCCCAGGCGGCACCGCGCCTGCCGCGCTTCGCGGGCGGCAAGTCCATGGGCGGCCGGATGACGTCGCTCGCGGCGGCGGACGAGCCGCTCGCCGACGTGCGTGGCCTCGTGTTCTTCGGGTTCCCGCTGCATCCGGCCGGGCGTCCCGCGACGGAGCGCGGCGATCACCTGGCCGACGTCTCCCTCCCGATGCTGTTCCTGCAGGGCACGCGCGACAAGCTGTGCGAGCTCGACCTCCTGCGCCCGATCGTGGCGCCGATCGCGGCGACGTTGCACGTGGAGGAGGAGGCCGACCACGGCTTCTCGGTGCTCAAGCGCTCCGGCCGCAACGACGAGGACGTGATGGACGCGATCCTCGACACCGCGACCCGCTGGATGGACGAGCGATGCTGACGATCCGGGTCGCGCCGCACGCGGAGCTCGCGCTCGCCGCGTTCGTCACGGAACTTCCGTGCGCGCTCGGCGAGTGGCCGTCGCCGGAATGGCTGACGGAACGTCTCGCGCTCGACGCGACGTCTCCGATCACGCGCGACGACGACGTGCGCGCCGCGATCCGCGACATGATGCGCATCGGCGGCTACAAGCCGACGGGTCGCGGCAAGCCGGCGTCCGAGTACCTCGTACGCGCGGCCGGCGAGCCGGACGGACTTCGCTCGATCAACGCGGTCGTCGACGCCTGCAACGTGGTGTCGCTTCACTCCGGCGTGCCGATCAGCGTGATCGATCCGGATCGCGCGCGGCCGCCGTTCACGATCGGGATCGCGCCGCCGGAGACGTCGTACGTGTTCAACGCATCGGGGCAGGAGATGCGCGTGGACGGTCTGGTGGTGCTGTTCGACGCCGACGGCCCGTGCGCGAACGGCGTGAAGGACTCGCAGCGCACCAAGACCCACGACGCAACGACGCGGACGCTCTCGATCCTCTGGGGAGCGCGCTCGCTCGGCGACCACACGCACCGCGCCGCGGCGTGGTACCGCGAACTGCTCGCGGAGCTCGGGGCGCGCACCGAGGACGTGGAGCTGCTGGACTAGACCGGTCCGATCTCGAAGGACTCGCCCCGGAAGGCGGCGTCGAAAGAGAGAGCGCGCCAGAACGACGACGGCCCCGGAAGGGAATCCCTCCGGGGCCGTCCGCGCCGGTTTCGGTGGCGTCGGGTATCCCTCGCACGAGGTGCGACCTCGAGCGATCTACACGTCGGGGAGGCCTCTTACGAGGACGCCACCTCCGCCAAACCGCATCTGGTACTACCCACTGGATCACCTCCTTCCGGGCGCGGTGGACATCGGCGGAACCCGTTCCGCCCGGGCCCGAGGTCGCCCTGCCTCAGGCGCCGCCGCCGCCGTCACGAGTCGCGACGAACCGGCGGGCACGACGCGAGATTACCACGCGTCTCGCCGAATGCGAGCCGGAAAATCGCGGGCGGCTGCGCCGGCGTCCATTTTCCTCTAGGCTTCCCCTCATGAATCGCGAAGGGACGTCAACGTCGGCAAGTCCGGCCGCGGTGCTCGCGGTGGGCGTCACCGTCACCGCGCTCGCTGTGCTCGACAACACGGTCGCGCCGTGGGCGCCGTTCCATCTCTCGCACGCGCTCGCGGCGACCGCGATCCCGTTCGCATTCGGCGGCCTTCGGTTTCTCGCGCCGGGCGAGTTGCGATCGTTCGGTCGGTGGGCGCTGGCGCTGCTGGGGCCGTTCGTGCTGCAGGCGGCGGCGACGGGATTGCTCGTGGGCTGGGTGCCGCTGCTCGCCGCGCTCGGCACGAACGTCTCCGATCCCGTCGCCGTGTCGTTCCCCGCCGCGTTGCCGGCCGTGTTCGAGGCGGGGGCGGCCCGGCTCGGGCGCGCGCCGGAAGAAGTCGCGTTCGCGTACCTCGGATTCGTGACCCTGTGGGCCGGATTCGGCGAGGAGATCTTTTACCGGGGATTTCTCCAGCGCCATCTCGCCGCGCGCCTGCCGTTCGGTGCGGCGCTCGTCCTCGCCTCCCTGCTGTTCGGAGTCCGGCACGGCGCCCAGCTCGCGTTGCTCCGCCCGTTCCCGGTGATCGCCGCGCTCGAGTGGTCGCTCGTGGCGTTCCTGCTCGGCCTCGTGTTCGGTGTGATCTACCGTCGCACGGGCTCGCTGTTCGTGCCGATCGTCCTTCATACGCTCTTCAACGCGATCCCCACCGTGAGCTATCTTCTCGCGGCCGGGGGGTAGAGAACCATGACCACGACCTACGCCGTCTCCCTTGCCGACGTTCGCACGGCGGCCGGTATTCTCGCCGGCCACGCGCATCGCACGCCCGTGATCACGTGCGCGTCGCTCGATGCGCGTGCGGGCGCGGCGCTGTTCTTCAAGGGCGAGCACCTGCAGAAGGTCGGCGCGTTCAAGTTCCGCGGCGCGTTTCACGCGGTGAGTCGCCTCACGGACGACGTCGCGTCGCGCGGGGTGGTGACCCACAGTTCCGGGAACCACGCGCAGGCGCTCGCACTCGCCGCACTCATGCGCGGGATCCCGGCCCACGTCGTGATGCCGAGCAATGCGGCTGCGCCGAAACGTCGCGCGGTGGAGGGTTACGGGGCGCGCGTGATCGAGTGCGAGCCCACGCTCGCGGCGCGCGAGTCCACGGCCGCGCGCGTGCTGGAGGAGACCGGCGCGACGTTCATCCCTCCGTACGACCACCCGCACATCATCGCGGGGCAGGGGACGGCCGCGCTCGAGCTGCTGGAGGCGTACCCGGATCTGGAAGCGATCATCGCGCCGGTCGGGGGCGGCGGCCTGCTCGCCGGCACCGCGATCACCGCGACCTCGCTCCGTCCTTCCATCCGCGTGTACGGCGCGGAACCGAAGGGCGCGGACGACGCCGCCCGGTCGTTCGCGAGCGGAACGCTCGTGCCGCAGACCGCGCCGCACACGATCGCCGACGGTCTTCTCACGAGCCTCGGGGAGAAGACCTGGCCGATCATTCGCGACCACTGTGAAGACATCTTGACGGTGTCCGAGGAGGAGATCCTCGTCGCGATGCGTCTGGCGTGGGAGCGGGCCAAGCTGCTCATCGAGCCGAGCTCGGCGGTGGCGGTCGCGGCCGCGATGAGCGGACGCTTCTCGGGCAGCGGCGACCGGATCGGCGTCATCCTCTCCGGCGGCAACGTGGACCTCGACCGCCTGCCCTGGGTCGTCACCGGCGCCTGACCAGTCGCCCGTCCGCCATCCCGGTCGTCCCCCGCGCCGGACCGCCCCGAGCGGGGCGCCCCCCTCGCCGTTTTCCGGAACCCGTCGTACGTTCGTCCCATCGCGCGGCCGTTCCGGCCCGGCCATGAAACAGTGGCCGGCTCCCGCGCGTCATACTCCCCGAGGGCGCGCCCCATGCTCGCCCGTCGTCGTCGCCGCGGAGCACTCCCTGCGTTCCCGTCCGCGGGTAATCGTCACGCCGGACCGGAGTCCGGCCCGACCCGAGGCATCGACATGAAGGCCCTTGTTTCCCGCATTGCCCCCGTCCTGCTTGCCGCGCTCGTTTCCGGCGCCGCCCCGTCGATCGCGACGGCCGGCCCCTCGGACTGGAAGTGGGGAGAAATCGAGCGCGAAGAGCTGTTCGCGCCGCACTTCCCGGAAGCACCCTACGCAGACGCGATCGTCCTGCTCGACCACCACGTGGTCCGGGTGGACGCGAAGGAGCGCCTGAAGCAGTACCATCATCACCGCACGCGCATCATGAAGGAAGGCGGCCGCGATCGCGGCGTGGTCTCGATCCGCTTCCACTCGGACGACGAGATCAAGAACTTCCGCGCGCAGACCATCGTACCCCCCGGCCATCAGGTCGAGGTCAAGGGCGACGCCATCCAGAAGATCGAGGGACCGGTGTGGACGGAGTGGGTGCTGACGTTCCCTTCGATCCAGCCCGGCGTGGTTCTCGAGTACGAATACGAGATCCGCAGCGACCGTCTCGATCGCGTGGCGCCCATGGACTTCCGGGAGCGCGATCTGGTGCGCATGGCGCGCGTGGACCTGCAGCTGCCGTTCGACATCTCGCACGAGACGTTCTTCGGCTGGTCGCCGGGCGCGCCCGAGGCCGTGAAGATCCAGATCAACGATCCGGACGACACGCGCCGGCAACTGAACCAGTGGACGTGGGAGGCGGAGGGAGTGGAGCCGCTCGCGCAGGAGCCGCTCGAGGGCAAGCCGGCGGACTACGCGATGACGCTGTACGTGCAGCTCGTGCAGAAGGCCGGCACCGGAAACGATCCCACGGCCGGATTGCGCAGCGTGGACACGAACGCGTCGGTGCGTGCCGTGAACGCGGCGTCCAAGGAAGAACTGATTCGCAAGTCCTGGGAGGAGATCGCGAAGGAATCCTTCGCGGCGCTCGGGAAGATGTGGGAGAAGGACTCCGGCGTCGACAAGTTCGTCGCGGGGGCCACGGCGGGCGCGAGCTCGCCCGAGGCAAAGGCGAGGGCGTTGTTCTTCCGGGTTCGTGACGGAATCACGACGACGGCGGCCGCCGACATCAGGGGGTCGGAGACGCTCAGCGGCGTGATCGAGTCCGGCAAGGGGACGTCCCTCGCCAAGAATCTGCTACTCATGCGCGTGCTGCGCGAGGCGAACATCGACGGTCGTGTGGTGAAGGTGCCGGTGTCGCGCAGCCTGCAGCCGCGCTGGTACTGCGCCGATCAGTTCGACGGCGCGGTCGTGCGTGCGATCGTGGACGGCAAGACCGTGTGGCTCGACCCGGCCACGCCGGGCTGCCCGTACGGCATGCTCGCGCCGGACAAGGTCGCCGCGCAGGGACTCCTGATCGGACCGGACGGCGGCCTCGTGGACGTGAAGGTCGGCGACGTCAACTCGCAGCGGAACATCCAGTCCGAGGCGACGATCGAGGACGATGGCTCCGTGGCCGTGAAGGCCGACGTGAAGCTCGCCGGCTACCCGGAGGTCGAGGCGCGCGCCGCGATCGCGAAGACGGGCGAGGCCGAGTGGGCGGAGCGGTGGCTGCGCGCGCGATTCGGGACGCGCGTGGAGCTCGGCAACGTGCGGCTGGAAGAGGGGCCGGAGTTCCTGGCGCACGTGGAGTTCCGCCTGCCGGGCGCGGCCGAGAAGATCGCGGGCGGCTGGCGCGGGAGCCTGCCCTGGCTCACCGGCGAGTCCGCGAACGAATTCGAGTCCGCGGACCGCGAGTCGCCGGTGGACTTCGGCTACGTGGCGGCCACCGACGAGACGATCACGCTGCACGTGCCGGACGGTCTCTCGGTGAAGGCGCCGGAGGGCGAGACGGTGCGCATGGCCGAGGTGAACTACCAGGTCTCGCACGCCCCCACGGCGACGGGTCTGCAGTCGTCGCGCGCGTTCCGCGTGCGAGAGCCGATGGTCATGCCGACGGAGTACGCGAAGCTGCGGGATTCCTGGTCGCGCATTGCCGCGGCGGACGGGGCGGAGTTCAAGACGATGACGGGGGCGCGGACGGCGGGGACGCGGTAGGTTCCCGAGACCATCTACAACACTCAGGGGCCGCCGGTTGTATTTCGACCGGCGGTCTGTCATGCTCTCCCTCGTGGACGGAAGCGCGGTGATCGCGCAGCTCCGCGTGCCCGCCGCGATTCCCCATCGGGCCGGATCCGGCCGGGGGGAGGTCGCCATGAGGGTCCAGGTCGAACGGAGCCAGGGGCAGCGGGACAGGTTCTCCGCCGCGCCCGCCACGTTGTACCTCGCGTGTCTCCTGATCGTCGCCACTTCGATCACCCCCCCCCAGGGTGTGAGCGCGGACGAGTACTCCTGCGGGCACGACGCCGGCGATCCGGGCACCGATACGACGTCGGCCCGTTCCGTCCGATTCCCTACTGACGGAGAGCTTCGTGCCCTGTTCGTGTTCGCGAAGTTCCCCGACGGGGACGACGATGTCCCGTGCGATACCACGGTCGCGGGCGGATGGCCGATCGGGAGCCAGCTCCCTGCGTGGGCAGATTCGGTGATCGAGGACACCACTTCCCCCTCGATCGTGGGGAGCATCACTCACTTCTACGACGTGATGTCGGATGGAGCCCACACGATCCGGGGAACCGTGTTCCCGTCGGTCGTAACGGCGTCGAACTCGATCGCGTACTACGACACGAACTATGGCTGCCCGACGTCGGGCAGCTGTCCCGCCCTCGCCCACGCGAATCACGACGTGGTGTTGCAGGTGGTGGACGCCCTTGGCGACGATCTTCTCGAGTACGACCTGAACGAGGATGGATACCTCGACTACCTGTTCATCTACTGGAGATCACCTCGCAACGCGTCAGGTGATCAGATCCACGGGGGCAACTTCAGTGGCAAGTCCGAGCTGTTTCCGGGCGCCAGCCTCGATTCGACCTACACGCTCCCGTCGGGGACCATCACGATCGACAGGCAAGCGGGGGCGTCGCTCTTCTGGCGAACGTACAAGCCCGGAACCGAGACGATTCGGATCATCGATCGCTGGCAGGTACTGGCCATCGCCGCTCACGAGTACGGACACGATGTGCTGGGGAACGGCTTTCACATGGGAGCGATGGGACCCTTCTCGCTCATGGACGGAAGCGTCCCGCGGGCGGAACGAGGTCGTCGTTCCATCGTCACCGGGTACAATCGGCTCCTGAACGGTTGGATCGATCCGGTCGTTCTCGACTCCACGGTGACCGGCGCGGACACCACGATCGTCCTGCGCGACGCGGCGACGCAGGGCAGCGCCGGGTATGCCGTCATCCAGACCCCACGCGGAGCCTTCTACAACGGCCTGTCGATCGGCCAGTTCTTCGTGCTGGAATGCTGGAACTCGGCACTGTCGCCGTACCTGGACGAGCATTCCGGGCTAGCCTGTCCCATCGAGCGGAACCACAGCGGTCTCCTGGTCACGCACGTGCTGTCGGGCGGTGCGGAGAACTGGTTCCAGACCGAGAACGACTCGGTACCCACGTGCGATCCCGAGATTGCCGAGGGCATGTTCGATTCTCAGGGACGAATCGACCCGGAGCTCGGCGTCGAGGAGATGCAGGTCTATCCGGGCGACACCCCCGATGGGCTCTTTCCCGTGGGTTCGAAGCCGCTGTTCTGCGGAGGCCCGGCCGACAGCGGGTACTCGAACCTGTTCGGGCCGTTCACGAACCCGAGTTCAAATCTCTACGCGGACACCATCGACGGCGGGGGGTACCGTCGCCTGGCGCGCCAGGACATCCCCAGCGGCATCACGATCTACGACGTCAAGTGGGCGAATCCGGGCCACGATTCGATGTACGTGAGCATTCGATTCGAGGGCTCCGACTCCACCGCAGGGCCCGACACCATCCGGGGAGACATGACCTGGGACGGCCAGGTGCAGCTCCGGCGGGACCTGGTCGTCGGGCCGGGCGCGACCCTCAACCTCACGAAGAATGCTCGCGTGGTCGCGTCCGCGCTCACGGACGAGTCCGCAAGCGGGGACGCGGCCCGGGTGGAGATCACGTCGCTGGGTCAGATCGTTGCCGCCGGTGATTCGACCGATCCGGTGGAGTTCACATCGTCCCGGGACACGGCGTTCGAGCACTTCCGGGGCCCCGGGGAGCCGGGGACTTCCGCGGCTCCCGGCGATTGGTTCTGGATCGCTCTTCGCGGTGAGACGGACTCGACGTTGAGTTCGCTGAGCTACGTGGACATGGACTACCCGACGTTCGCCGTGAGCGTCGATTCGATTGGCGGAACGCTCTTCCGCAACCACACGGAGAACGCATACGCCGACGTCTATGTGGGCAGTGATGTGCGGATTCCCGCGGGTTCCACGTGGGACTTCGAGGCCCCGGCGAGAATCTGGATATCGAACGTCGATCAGGCGCACGCCGGGGAGGATACCGCGCACGTCGAGATCGGGGTCGATGGTGAGTTCCGTACCCTTCGCCCGGCGGGCGCCGCCTCGACGGACTCGGTTTGGATCGAGCGCGTCGGGGGCAGCGGTTCGGCGGGTGACTGGGATGGGATCACGGTCCGATGGGATCCCGGCGCGCAGGGGATCTTCCGGGACGCGTCGATCGCGCATGCGGCGGACCCGTTGACGTTCATCGCGGCGGACTCGGCGATCGTGGAGAACTCGTCGATTCGCGCGTACTCGGGAGTCGGGATCTTCGACTGGTCCTCGAACGCGCTCATTCGCGGGAACTACGTCGATGGGAGTCCGGGGGCGACGGTGTCCGACGACGGCGCTCAGATCGGCATCAAGGCGCTGCAGTCTATCCCTGAGGTCTGCTCGAACGTCGTCGGCTGGCACCAGAAGTACGGAATCGAGGTCCAGTTCGGCAAGGACTACTGCGCGACGCTGGAAGACAGCTCAGGCGCACCGGAGGACTCGGTCCTTGTCGAGGGCAACGTTGTGACCGGTCGGGGTGAGGACTCCGGGGTGTTCATGAGCGGTTCCGGGATCCGGGTCGACTGGGGGTGCCGCAAGCGGCACGTTCGGATCTATGAGAATGAGGTGCGGGATTGGGCCGATCAGGGAGTCGACTTGCTGCAATGTGCCGATACGCGCCTGGGCTGCAACCTCGTGGAGGACAACAATCGCGGAGTGCAACACAGCCGAAACATCTCCCAGACCGAAGGTGGGGCGGTTCGGCTCCGGAACAACTGGCTTCTCGACAGTCACGACACGAATCTGTGGGCGGACGATTTCTCGAAGCTGACTCTCAATGACGGTGGGATCTTTGCTTCGTGGAACGAGATGGCTCCTGAGTCTACATCAACGCAGGTGCGTTTCAACATCACACATCAGGACTACACTGCTGCGATTCTCGACGCGGAAGGGACATCGTGGGTGAGTGGAAGTGGCGCCTTGCTGGCGGAGGCGGATAGCGTCTACGTCCGGTCCCGAATCACCGGGATCGACACGACCTTGGTCGATATCACCACCTTCTCTCCGTACGATCTCGAATGCTACTCGCAATCCGCGGGGTCGCCGCGCGTAGAGCAGCTCACCGACGACGTGGATGGAGCAATGGGGCTGGAAGGGGTCGGTGAACCTACGCGATGGGATCTCCTGGCCGTTCGCCGAGAGGGAGCATGTGAGATCCGGTGGTCCGTACCGAGCGACAGAGCGACGATCAGCATCTCCATCTACGACGTCGGGGGTCGTCGAGTCGCGGATCTACTCCGTCACCAGACGTTCGCCCGTGGTCGATACGGAGGTGAATGGCGGTACCGCAACAATCAGGGGAGCGCGGTTTCGGCGGGCGTCTACTTCCTTCGGTTGGCGTGTACGGACGGGACCGTTCTCACGGAGAAGGTTCTGGTGATTCGCTGATGTGGAACATCCGGGCAATGGGGCTACTTGTTCTCCTTCAGTCCGCGACAGCGCTCAAGGCGGCCACCATTGATGTGCCTGATGACTTTGAGACGGTGCTTGCGGGACTTGATGCCGCGGCGACGGGTGACACCGTTCGCGTCGGGCCAGGGCTGTGGCAGGCCCAAGAGAGCCGCGTCGTTCCGTGGAACGGCGGCAGCCAACTCCTTCGCAGCAATGGCTACCTCAAGCCCGGCGTCACGCTGATCGGCGCCGGATCGGATCTGACGGTCATCGAAGCGCTCCCAGAGGAGCCGATGATGCTCCACGGTATTCTCACTCTCGCGAGCTCGGGCGCGGGCGTGCGAGTTGAGGGTGTTACGCTCCGTGGGAGCGGTTTCCTGTTCAACGGAATCATGGCATCCGCCAGCCTGAGCTTCGAGCTCGTCGACTGTGCCGTAGAACACTGCATGTTCGGCGTCACCTCATCGTTCACGAATCTGATCGTTCGCGGCTGCACGTTTCGGGACAACGACGCTAGCGAGGCAGGAGGCGATCCGTCCGGGATCTACTCCACGTACGGGACTTGGAGGATCGAGGACACGCTGTTTGTCGGGAATCGCAACGGAGTGCTGTTCAACTCGGCCGGGGAGATCGCGCTCACGTTCATCCAGAGATGCCGGTTCCAGGACAACAGCGGTGGTAGCCTGGTCCTTCTCAGATCGCAAGATCCGCTCGTCATCGAGGACTGCTGGTTCGAGGGAAACGAGGTGATCAACAGCGCGATTCATCTCAGCGGATGCGACGGCCAGGTCCGCCGAAATGTGTTCTATGACAACGTTGGCCCGGCGTTCTACACGATCGGATCGACCTCTGAGTTCGTCGAGAACACCCTATGGATGAATACGGTCAACCCCGCGGGGTCCTCGTATTCCGGGGCATATCTGGTCGCGGACGTGGGGATTCCGGTGGTCTTTGCGCGGAATGTCATTGCCGGCTGTCGCGGCGGGCCGGCGGTCAGAGTCTACGGTGGCTACATTGGCTACCACGTTGACTCGAGTTGCAATCTCTTCTTCGATAATGACCTGCCGCAGTTTCGAGACTACATTGTCGCCCCCACGGACGTCTTCGCCGATCCGCTGTTCTGCAATCCCTCGCTGGGCGACTTCACGGTCGCCAAGAACTCCCCCTGCGTGGTCGATCTGCCGCTCGGCTGCGGCCCGATCGGAGCGTTCGGGGTGGGTTGCGAAGCGGTCAGCGTGGAGCCGACCAGTTGGGGAAAGATCAAGGGCCTGTACCGCACGGAGGAGTGACATGACTCGACACGTGTGTCTGGCCGCCGCGCTGCTGCTGGTGGGTTCCACCACCTCCGCGCCGGCGGGGACCCGATCCCTCGCGATCGACAGCGCCCGGATCCTGGAGCGCCAGGACGGTGCCGCCCGGCTCGTGCTCAAGGTGGAGGACCTGTCGTACCTCCAAGGCCGCATCGTCAAGAGCGCCACGCTGGAGATCCCGCTGCCCGGCGGTCGCGCAGCGGGCCGAGACCTGAACCTCTACGTCTACGCGGCGGGTCGTCCCTGGAGTCCGGGAACCGTGACCTGGGACTCGCCCTGGACCCGCCCCGGCGGGGACTGGAACCTGGACCACTACTCGATCACGTCGGTCGGGGCGGGCGAGCGGCCCTCGGTGCTGCGATTCGACGTCTCGGCGATCGTGCGGGAGGTCGCTGCAGGTCGGGATGCGAACCGGGGATTCTTCGTTCTGCCGGGCGGGGGCGAGGAGGGCGGCGTGTTCGACTCGACGGACCGGGAGCTTCTGGGGAGCCTCTCCGGCGCCCGACTGGAGGTGAACTCGACGCGTGGTCCCCGGAACCGGCCGACGGGCTAGGCGAGAGGCCGTTCGGCCCGGGAACTCCCGGCGCCTTCCTTTGGGGCCGCGTGGACTGCTACCCGATCGTCTTCGGGCGGTTTGGAGCCGGGCGCCGCGCCCTGCTAGGATCACGGAATCTGGAGGATCCCCGTGACTCGAACCGCGCGCCGAATCCCCTGCGTTCTCTCGCTCTTCGCCGTACTCACTCTCCTCGCGGGCGAGGACCTCCCGACCCCCGCGCCTTCCGCGGCGACGTCCGAGTCCCGGGAGGCGCTCCCCGCCGAGGAAGACGCCTTCCCCAGCGACTGGTTCCTGCGCCAGCGCGCCTGGCCGCAGGACGACGTGCCGGCGTCCGCGCGACTCGCCGCGTTCCAGGAGGCGCGCGCGCTGCGCTCGCTCGCGCGTGGTGCCGGCGGGTGGCAGTCCGTCGGGCCGACGAACGTCGGCGGGCGGATCACGGACGTCGCGTGTCATCCCACGGACCCGAACACGGTCTACGTCGGCGCCGCGAGCGGCGGCGTGTGGAAGACGACGAACGGGGGCGTCGCGTGGACGCCGCTGTTCGACGAGCAGCCCACTCTCTCGATCGCGTCCATCGCGCTCGATCCCGCGAACCCGAACACGGTGTACGTCGCGACCGGCGAGCCGAACGGCGGCGGCGGGAGCGTTACGTACGGCGGCTACGGCGTGTTCCGCTCCACGGACGCGGGCGCCACCTGGACGATCCTCGGACCGGACTCGCCGTACTGCGGCCGCGTGGTCGTGGATCCCTCGGACTCGAACCGGTTGTTCGTGGCCGGGCTCGGCTCGCTGTGGTCGCCCGGCCCGGATCGCGGTCTGTACCGCAGCACGAATGCGGGTGCCACCTGGGAGACCGTCCTGTTCGTGAACAACGACACGGGCTTCGTGGACGTGGTGATCGATCCCACAAACCCGAGTCGCGTGTACGCCGCCGCCTGGGAGCGCACGCGCGGGCCGAACTATCTGGACTACGGCGGCGACGGCAGCGGCATCTGGCGCTCCACCGATGGCGGCACCACGTGGGCCGAGCTCACGGCGGGCCTGCCCGCCGGCCCCGGCGTCGGCCGCATCGGACTCGCGCTCGCGCCGTCTTCCCCGCTCACGCTGTACGCGATCTACGCGGATGCGAGTCCCGGCTACTTCCTCGGCGTGTACAAGACCACGAACGGCGGGACGACCTGGACGCAGACGAACGACGGCGCCCTCGTCGACGTGTACGCATCCTACGGCTGGTGGTTCGGCAACCTGCGCGTGGATCCCGCGGACGCGAACCGCGTGTTCGTGCTCGGCTTCGACTTCTGGCGGACGACGAACGGCGGCTCGAGCTGGTCGTTCGCGGGCGGTTCGATGCACGTGGATCACCACGGGCTCGCGTTCGCGCCCGGCGGCTCGATCTGGGAGGGCAACGACGGCGGCGTGTACCGCTCCACGAACGGCGGCACCGCGTGGACCCACGTCGCGAATCTCGCGATCACGCAGTTCTACGGCGTGGAGGTGGACGAGCAGTTCCCCGAGCGTCGCTACGGCGGCGCGCAGGACAACGGCACGATCCGCACGCTCACCGGCGCCTCGGACGACTGGCAGCAGATCTTCGGCGGCGACGGGCTGCAGTGCCGGGTCGATCCGGGGAACGACCAGAACGTCTGGGTGGAGTACCAGTACGGGAATCTCTTCCGTTCGACGAACGGCGGCACCACGTTCCAGAGCGCGACCAGCGGACTCGTCGGCCGCCGCAACTGGTCCATGCCGTACGAGCTGCACCCGGTCAACGCCCAGACGCTGTTCGCCGGCACGGATCGCGTGCACCGCAGCACGAACGGCGCCGCGGGCTGGACCTCGATCTCGCCGGACCTCACCGACGGCGACGGCGGCCTCGGCGGCTACGTCTTCGGCACGATCACCACGCTGGCGGTCTCACCGTCGGATCCCGCGCGAATCCTGATCGGTACGGACGACGCGAACGTCTGGATGACGCTGAACGGTGGCACGAACTGGAACCGCCTCGACAAGCCGCCGATCCCGGAGCGCTGGATCACCCGCGCGGCCTTCGATCCGTTCGACCACGACGTCGCTTACGTCACCGTGTCAGGTTTCCGCTGGAACGAGTACGAGCCGCACGTGCTCCGCACCACGGATCGCGGATTCACCTGGAGCGACATCAGCGGCAACCTGCCGCAGGCTCCCGTGAACGATATCGTGCCCGACCCGCTGACCGGCGCGCTCTACGTGGCGAGCGACTTCGGCGTGTACGTGACGAACGATCTCGGCGCGACGTGGTCCGCGCTCGGCACCGGTCTCCCGAACGTGGTCGTCACGGATCTCGAGCTGCATCAGCCGTCGCGCACGCTCACGGCGGCGACGTTCGGGCGCTCGCAATGGACGTTCGATCTGGACGAGCTCTCGGTGGACACGCCGGAGATCGCCGGCGTCGAGGAAGCCGGTCTGGCGCTCGCACTGCCGCGTCCGAATCCCGCGCGGCCCGGCCACGTCGTTCAGCTCGCGTGGACGCAGGTCCGTGCGGGCGACACGCGCCTCGACGTCGTGGATGTCACCGGCCGACGCGTCGTCACTCTCGCGAATGGCCCGCACGCGGCCGGCACGCACGAAGCGCGCTGGGACGGACGCACGAACGCCGGCACGCGCGCGGCGGCCGGCGTCTACTTCGCGCGTTTGCAGGTCGGCGACCGCGTCGTCACCCGGAAGATCCAGCGCGTCGACTAGACTGCCGCCGCTTGGCATGCGAAATGCAGGGTCTCCCCCCGGCCGGCAGCGGGCGCGCACGGAGCGCGTCCGCCTTTGCCACCCAGTCGGGAGACGACGCATGCTGAGGTACGGTCACGCCTTTGCAGCTTTGCTCGTGATGTCGCTCGTTCTCTCGCCCATCGGCGTCGCTTCGGCGTACACCTTGACGCTTCTCGAGGACGATTTCGTGAGTCTCGACGACCACTGGATGTGGGACGTCGGCACCACGGGTTCGGGTACCGCCCGCATCTCCGGGCCGAACGCGAACCTCTTCATCGAGAGCGGGGTGCAGTCGGGCACGTCGACCTGGGCCGAGAGTGTTCTGTCCTATGACACTTCCACCGGATCCGTTCACGTTCTGGACATCCGGTGCGCGTCGCTTCACCCGGCTTCGGGTCCGGGCGACACGTCGTTCTGGGGTTTCCGGCACCGGGTCGGGTCGGTCGAGTTCTCGATCGGCTACGCCGTGCGCTGGACCCCGATGGGCACCCAGATCGAGGCGCGGGTCCGCAACGGGAGCGTGACGCAGGCCGCGTTCGTGCCCGGGGTCGATCCGCTCGCCATGACCAGCTACGGGATCGAGGTCGTGGACAACCACGCCACGTTCTACGTGAACGGGACCCAGGTGTGGGACATCCAGAGCAGCGCCGTGCCGCAGGGTCTGCTCCACATCGACCTCGAGAAGATCTCGGCCGGTCGGAACAAGATCCTCGTGGTGGACTCGGTCCGCCTGCAGGAGATCGTGGCTCCCGTCGCGAGCACGTTCGCGGGCGCCGAGCTCGATCGCCCGGACCGCAAGCCGGCCGCGACGCTCGCGGGCCACGGCGAAGGCATGGCGCCGGAGCTGCTCGAGCCGGCCGAGCCGGCGGGCCGCGCCGCGTCCGTCGAGGACCGGAGCTGGGCCGCGATCAAGAGCGACTGGCGGTAGGGGACGCGCGTGCCGCTCCGGGACCCCGGGGCGACTCGAACGGGGGGACGGGCCGCGAGGTCCGTCCCCTTCGTCACGAACGGGCGTTCACCTTGACTCCCCGGGCCGCCCGGGCTACCCTGCCTTCGCTGGTGAATGCCCACCTTTAATCCGGTCCCGTGAGGCCGGAAAGGGTCGGTCCGGAGCGTCCGCGCCCTCGCGCGGGCCCCTTGCCTCCGCCCGGTCCCGTCTCGCGGCCGTGGCGGTTTTTTGTGCCCGCCCCGGTCGCCCGGCGGTCCGGGCATCTGGCGAAGCCGCCCCTTTCCCCCTCCCGTCCCGGTTCGGGAGGTACCGATGAGCGATCCCGCCGAAACCGACGGCGCCCCGCTTCGCCACATGACGGAGAAGGCGCGCATCATGTCGTCCGACGACATGCGCCGCGCCATCTCGCGACTCTCCCACGAGATCCTCGAGCGCAACGGCGGCCCGCACGGCATCGTGATCTGCGGCATCCGCACGCGCGGCCAGTTCCTGGCCGAGCGGATCGTGCGCAAGGTGAAGGAGATCGAGGGCGTGCAGCCGCCGCTCGGGATCCTGGACATCACGCTGTACCGCGACGATCTGCAGACCGTGGCGAAGCAGCCGGTCGTGCGCTCGACCGAGATCCCGGTGTCGATCGTGGACAAGCACGTGATCCTCGTGGACGACGTGCTCTACACCGGTCGCACGATCCGCGCGGCGATGGACGAGGTGATCGACTTCGGTCGGCCGCGCACGATCCAGCTCGCGGTGCTCATCGACCGCGGACACCGCGAGTTCCCGATCCGCGCGGACTTCGTGGGCAAGAACGTGCCGACCGCGCAGAACGAGGTGGTCAAGGTGCAGTTCGAGGAAGTGGACGGAGCCGACTCCGTCGTCGTCTGCGAGCTGGAGGAGCTGGGATGATCTCCGAACGCAAGTCGCTGCTCGGAATCCGCGAGCTCGAGCCCGAGGAGATCCTCGAGATCCTGGACGCAGCCGAGCCGTTCAAGGAAGTGCAGTCGCGATCCATCAAGAAGGTACCGGCTCTGCGCGGCATCACGGTGGTGAATCTCTTCTTCGAGAACTCCACGCGCACCCGCTCCAGCTTCGAGATCGCGGAGAAGCGTCTCTCGGCCGACGTACTGAACTTCTCGGTGTCCACGTCCTCCGTGGCGAAGGGCGAGTCGCTGCGCGATACCGCGCAGAACATCGAGGCCATGAACGCGAACATGATCGTGATGCGGCACGCGTCGTCGGGCGCCTGCCACTTCCTCGATCGCCACGTGCGCGCGCGCGTGATCAACGCCGGCGACGGCCAGCACGAGCACCCCACGCAGGCGCTGCTCGACGCCTCCACGCTGCGCGAGAAGCTCGGCCGGATCGAAGGTCTGAACGTCGTGATCCTCGGCGACATCGAGCACAGCCGCGTGGCACGCTCGAACATCTACCTGCTCACGAAGCTCGGCGCGAAGGTCACGGTGTGCGGCCCGCCCACGATGCTCCCGCTCGAGATCCACTCTCTCGGGGTGGAGCACACGACGGACGTGCGCAAGGCACTCCGCCACGCCGACGCGGTGAACGTGCTCCGCATCCAGTTCGAGCGGCAGCACGAGCCGCTCATTCCTTCCATTCGCGAGTACGCGCGCTACTTCGGGATCACCGAGGACAAGCTGGCCGAGCTCCCGCGCGGCATCACCGTGCTGCATCCCGGTCCGATGAACCGCGGCACCGAGATCGCGCACGAGGTCGCGGAGGAGCACGCGGGCACGATCCTGCGGCAGGTCTCGAACGGAGTGGCGGTGCGGATGGCGGTACTCTATCTCCTGTCCGGCGGCGTCGGCGCGGAGGTGCTCAATTGAAGATCCTCATCCAGGGCGGGCGGGTGATCGATCCCGCGAACGGACGCGACGAGATCACGGACGTACTGATCGAGAACGGCGAGATCGCCGGCCTCGACCGCAACCTCGCGGCCGACGACGCGCGCGTGGTCGACGCGAAGGGCCTCGTGGTGGCCCCGGGCCTCGTGGACATGCACGTTCATTTCCGTGAGCCCGGGTACGAGTACAAGGAGGACATCGCCTCCGGCTCGCGGGCGGCGTCGCGGGGTGGGTTCACGGCGGTGGCGTGCATGCCGAACACGAACCCCCCGATCGACAACGAGGCGCTCGTGTCCCGGATCGTGCGGCTCGGGAACGACGTGGGGCTCTGCCGGGTTCATCCCATCGCGGCCATCACGAAGGGCCAGCAGGGCAAGGAGCTCACCGAGATGCGCATCCTCGAGGAGGCCGGCGCCGTGGGCTTCTCGGATGACGGGCGACCCGTGGACAGCGCGCGTGTGATGCGACGGGCGCTCGAGTACGCCCGCGTGACCTCCAAGCCGGTGATCGCTCACTGCGAGGAGGTCGCGCTGTCGGCCGGCGGTCACATGCACGAGGGGGCGATCAGCGCGATGCTCGGAATCGGCGGCATCCCGAACGCGTCGGAGGACATCGGCGTGGCGCGCGACGTGCGGCTCGCCGAGATCACCGGCTCGCGCCTGCACGTGTGCCACGTGTCGAGCGCGCGCTCGGTGGAGATCATCCGCCGGGCGAAGGACCGTGGCGTCCGGGTGACCGCCGAGGGCACGCCGCATCACTTCACGCTCACCGACGAAGCGGTGCTCTCCTTCGACGCGAACACGAAGATGAATCCGCCGCTCCGGGCGGAGGTCGATCGCCGCGCGGTGATCGAAGGCCTCGCCGACGGGACGCTCGACGCGATCGCCACGGATCATGCACCGCACGCGGACCGGGAGAAGCTCGTGGAGTTCGACCAGGCGCCGTTCGGGATCATCGGACTCGAGACGTCGCTCGGACTCTCGCTCCGCACGCTCGTGAAGGGCGGTCACCTGGACCTCGCGACCGTGATCGAGCGCATGACGATCGCTCCGGCGCGCATTCTCGGAATCCCGGCCGGTACGCTCTCGCCGGGGGCCGCGGCGGACCTCTGCCTGTTCGATCCCGAGATGACGTGGACGTTCGAGAAGAGCGACATCGGATCACGCTCCCACAACACGCCGTTCCTGGGCGAGGAGATGCAGGGACGGGTGATGCTCACGCTGCTCGGCGGGCGCGCGACGTGGGAGCACCCCGGAATGCGGTCGCGCCTCGGCGTGGGCACGGGTTCCCCGCGCAACGGGGCCCGGGCGGAGGCGAACGCGTGATCCGGCGCACCCGACTCCTCCGGGCGATCGTCGCCGCCGGCGTTCTCGCCGCGGGGAGCGGGTGCGCGTACTACAACACGCTGTACAACGCGAACCTGAAGTTCGACGAGGCGCAGGACATCAAGCGCCGTGCGGATCCCGAGCGTCCGAAGATCACGAACCAGGAGGAGCGCCTGTACGACGAGGCGCTCGAGAAGGCGGCCAAGGTCGTGAAGTACCACCCCGGCAGCAAGTGGGTGGACGACGCGCTGCTGCTCATGGGCAAGTCCGCGTTCGAGAAGGGCGAGTACGCCACGGCGAACCGGAAGTTCCAGGAGATCCTCACGCTGTATCCGAACTCGGACCTCGCGACGGCGGCGCTCCTGTGGAAGGGGCGCACCGACATCGCCACGCGCGACTACACGGCCGGGGTGGAGGCGCTTCGGCGGGCCACCGAGAAGGAGGGGAAGAAGTTCCGACCGGACGTCCGGTACTTCCTCGGGGTCGTGTCCGAGGACACCGGCGACGAGGAGGAAGCGCTCGGCGCCTACTTCGACATCCTGAAGAACTACCGGAAGAGCGAGTGGTTCGCGGATGCAGGAATGCGCGCGGGTGCGTTGTGCGAGGAGCGCGGCGAGTACGACCGCGCGATCGAGGCGTACGAGCGCGTGTGGAAGAAGGCCGGCCTCCCCGAGGATCGCTACCGGGCCGGCATGCACAAGGGCGACGCACAGATCGCGGTGGGTGACTGGCGCGGCGCACGCAAGACGTACCGTCAGGTGGGGAAGGGCGCGACCGACGAGGAGGATCGGGCGGAGGCGCTCGTGAAGGTGGGCAAGGCGCTCGCGTCCGGCGGTCAGTGGGAGGAAGCGGAGTCCACGTTCCTCGACGTGATCCAGCGATTCCCGCGTCGCGAGGCGGCGGCGCAGGCGCAGTTCGAGATCGCCGCGAAATCCGATCACGACGGCGATCTGGAGACGGCCATCGCCCAGTACGACCTCGTGAAGGAGCAGGGCACGGGACACCCGGCCTGGCAGGAGGCGTCGGCGCGGATGACGGAGATCCAGCGCGTCATCGATCTGCGCACGGAGCTCGCCGAGGAGGACGTGACGGAGCCGGAGCGCAAGCGGTTCCTGCTCGCGGAACAGCTGCTGGAGAACATCGGCGACGTGGACGCCGCGCTCGCGGAGTACGATCGACTCGCGGTGGACGCGGCCGGCACGGAGTGGGGCTCGCGCGCGCGGTACGCCGAGGCGTGGGTGCTCGAGCACCGGCTGGATCGCCCGGACTCCGCGAACGCGCTGCTGTTCCGCCTCGCGAACTTCGATCCGCACACCGAGGTCGGCAAGGCGGCTCGACTTCGTCTCGGCTATCCGGTCTGGAACGCCGAGGACATCGAGGAACAGGTCGAGTTCATCCGCCCCGCCGGCCAGGAAGATCAGACGATCGACGTGGTGGTGAACCGCGTGAATCCCGTGGATCTGCCGCTGCCTCCGGGGGAGGCCGAGGTCAAGGTGTGGGTGCGGGTGACCGTCGGCGAGAACGGGGAACCGACCGCGGCGAAGGTCGCGAAGTCCGCGGGTGAACCGTTCGATACCGCCGCGCTCGATGCTGCGCGCGCCTCGTCCTACTTGCGCCCGGACCAGGGCGGCCCGCCGATCACCGTGGTGCAGTACGTGTGGCCGCTGCCGGCGTCGCGCCAGGCGGCGGGCGCCGACGACGAGCCGTCGGCCGCCGAACGCGACGCGATGCTGAACGCGGCCCCGAACTCCTCCGTCGCTCCGGGACTCTCCGGCGCGGCGGCCGACTCGACGAACATGACGAGCGCGCCGGGCACGGCGAGCGCCCTGCCGGACTCCGCGGCGGTGCAGCCGACTCCGCGTCGCGTGCCACCCTTCGACCCGAAAGCGGGACTGAGAGATCGAGACTTTGACTCCGCGACCGGTGATTGAGATCGGAACCGTGACCCGGAGCGTGGACGCCGCGCCCGGGGTCGGATTGCTCGGAATCACGCTCCCGCAGATCGCGCGCGGGTACCGCCCCGGTTGCTTCGTGCACCTCCGGACCGGCGACGGTTCCACGCTGCTGCGCCGGCCGTTCAGCGTCGCGCGCGTCCGCGGCGACGAGGTCGTGCTCCTGTACCGCATCATCGGCACGGGGACGCGCTGGATGCGCGCGCGCCGGCCGGGCGATGCCGTCGACGCGATGGGGCCGCTCGGCACCGTATTCCAGGAGCGCACCGGTGCCGCGCGGGTTCTGCTCGTGGGTGGCGGCCTCGGCATCGCGCCGCTGCTCGGACTGGCGGAGTCGCTGCGCCGTCGCGATCCGGACGTGCCGATCGAGGCGCTGCTCGGCGTCCGCAGTCGCGGCGACGTGTTCGGCGATTCGCTCACGGAGGGCGTGCCGGATCTCGTGTGGTCGCTCGCCACGGACGACGGCTCGGAGGGCTTCGCCGGAAACGCGGTCCAGCTCCTGGAACGTCGCCTGGAAGAGCTCGCGCGCGACGGCTTCGCGCCGGAGACGCTCGCGATCTACGCCGCAGGACCGGAGCCCATGCTCGAGGCGGCCGCGCACGTGTGCCTGCCGCGCGGCCTCGACCTGCAGGTCTCGATGGAGGCACACATGGCCTGCGGCGTGGGCGCGTGCCGCGCCTGCGGCGTGGTGACCTGGCGCGACGAGTCGCGCATCAACGGGCGCGTGTGCAAGGAGGGACCGGTGTTCGACGCCGCGGACATCCTCTGGGAAGGAGTCGGTCGATGAACGGCACGGAGACGTCGCCGGTCACGAGGAGCGTGTCGCTCGCGGTCCGTCTCGGATCGCTCGAGATCCGCAACCCGGTGCTCGCGGCGTCCGGCACGTTCGGCTACGGCGACGAGTACACGTCGTTCATCGACAACGCCACGATCGGCGGATTCGTCACCAAGAGCGTCACCCCGATGGCGCGACGCGGAAACCCGCACCCGCGCGTGGCGGAGACGCCGGCCGGCATGCTGAACTCGATCGGTCTCGAGAACCTCGGCATCGACCACTTCCTCGAGCACGACTGGGAACACGTGCGCGAGCAGCCCTGCCTGCCCATCGTCTCGGTGGCGGCCTACACCCGCGACGACTACGTGAACATGGTCGCCAAGCTGCAGCGCGCCGGCGGCGTGCAGGCGATCGAGATCAACCTGTCGTGTCCGAACGTGAAGGAAGGCGGGCGGACGTTCGGGGGCGATCCGCGCGCGGTCGAAGCGATCCTTGCGGGGTGTCGCGCGGAGACGGACGCGTTCCTGATCGCGAAGCTCACGCCGAACGCGGACGCGGTCGCGATCGCGAAGGGCGCCGAGGCCGGCGGCGCCGACGGGCTGTCGCTCATCAACACGCTGCTCGGCATGGGCATCGACGTGGAACGTCGCCGGCCGCTGCTCGCGATGGGCATGGGCGGTCTGTCCGGCCCGGCGGTGAAGCCGGTCGCGCTCGCGATGACGTGGCAGGTGTGCCGGGCGACGTCGCTTCCGGTGATCGGTATGGGGGGCATCGCGACGTGGTCCGACGCCGTGGAGTTCCTGCTCGCCGGCGCGAGCGCCGTGCAGGTCGGCACGGCGCTGTTCTCGAATCCCCTCGCGCTGACGGAGATCCTCGCGGGAATGGAAGACTACTGCCGCCGGCACGGGCACGCGTCGATCGAATCGGTGATCGGCGGGCTCACGCGCGGCGACCTCATTGCGGAAGGAAACCGAGAATGACGGAGACGATGGCGGGACCGGGGGCGCGCCTCGCGCCCAAGGAGCGGGTGGCGGTGGCGTTCGACGTCGAGACGGCGGCCGCCGCGCTCGCCGCGCGCGAACGGTTCGGCGACGATCTCGGCCTCGCGAAAATCGGCCCCGCGTTGTTCGTCCGCGAGGGCATGCCGCTCGTGCGCGCCTTCCTGGAAAGCGGGGCGCGGGTGTTCCTCGATCTGAAGTTCCACGACATCCCGAGCGTCGTGGGCAAGGCGGTGGAGAAGGCTGTGGACGCGGGGGTGGACTACCTCACCGTTCACGCGGCCGGAGGCCCCGCGATGATCGAGCACGCGGTGACCGCGGCCGAGCGCGGCGCGACACGCGTCCTCGCCGTCACCGTGCTCACGAGTCTGAACCTCGATTCGTGGCGCGCCGGTGCGTGCCCGACCGAGGAGAGCGTGGAAGACGCGGTGGCGCGACTCGCGCGACTCGCGGTCGGGGCGGGTGCGCACGGACTCGTGGGTTCGGCGCACGAGATCCGGCGACTCCGCGACGTCGCGGGGCGCGACCGCGTGATCGTCACACCCGGGATCCGGATGCCGGGCACGGCGGCCCCGCCGGATCAGTCCCGCACGATGACGCCGGACGAGGCGGCCCGCGAAGGCTCCGACATTCTCGTCGTGGGTCGCGGGGTGATGCAGGCGGCGAATCCCGCGGCCGCGCTGCGCGACGTCCAGCGGGCGATCGCGGAGGTCGGATCATGAGAGAGGAAGCACTGCTCAAGGCATTCCAGGAGACGAACGCTCTGCGGCGGGGCCATTTCCGCCTCTCGTCGGGGCTGCACTCGGGCGTCTACTTCCAGTCCGCGCTCGTGCTTCAGCACCCGGATCGCGCGGAGGTGCTCGGCCGCGCGCTCGCGAAGGCGCTCGCGCCGGCGCGACCCGAGGCGATCGTGGGTCCGGCCCTCGGCGGGCTCATCATCGGCTGGGAAGTCGCGCGCGAGCTCGACGTTCGCGGTCTGTTCACGGAAAGGAAAGACGGCGTGATGGAGCTGCGCCGTGGATTCACACTCTCTCCCGGCGAGCGCGTGGCTGTGGTGGAAGACGTCGTGACGACCGGCAAGTCCACCCGGGAAACGATGGAGGCGCTGCGCCAGGCCGGCGGTGAGGTCGTGGCGGTCGGCGCGATCGTCGACCGCAGCGGTGGCGGTATCGATTTCGGGGTGCCGTTCCACTCGCTGCTCAGCCTGCCGGTGGAGACGTGGGATCCGGAGGGGTGCCCCGAGTGCCAGCGCGGCACGCCGCTCGAGAAGCCGGGCAGTCGCCCCGACGTCTCGGCCCGCGCGTAGCCGGACTCGCGTGTGGAAGACGAACGGGACGGCCGCGCGAGCGTGCCGTCCCGTTTGTCGTTCGCGTGCAGGCGTTCGTTCAGCGGTACGAGCTCTTGATCTGTCCCCAGCTCGTGGCCTCGACGCCGACCGGACCGCACGCCTGACTGAGCGCGCCGAGCGTCCGGCCCCACGGATTGTTCTCGGGCAGGCACGGCGATCCGGCGGACAGCGTGTAGTCGCCGCGGTTCGGGTCGCAGAACAGCGGGAACGCGAACAGGTTGTCGGCCGGATAGTCCGCGGCATTCGTGATCCCGAGGTTGTTCTCCTCGATCTGCACCCGACCCGACGTGTCGGCGACCGGCTTGCCCCAGGTCCAGAACAGGTTTCGCCGGACCGTGATCACGCCCGTGCCCGAGCAGAAGTCCGGATTGATCCGCAGGAACTCGCCGACCCCGTTCTCCGGACGAACGAACGTGTTTCTCGAGAACTCCGACGGGCGGATGCAGTAGAAATCCATCCGCGCGTGGGGCGCCGTGGCCACCAGCACGTTGTGCGAGAACGAAACGCCCGACTGACGCGACTCCACGGCGACCTCGGCCGACGTCTCGAATCGGATCCCCTCGATGCACAGGCCCGATGACTGGCGCAGCGTGAGGACCGTGTCCGTGGAACGAACGATCGTCTGCTTCGCGCCGGCGCCGAGGAGCGTGACGTCCCGCTTGAGCACGAACTGCAGGTTCTCTTCGTACTCGCCGGGCGCGATGATGATCTTGTCGTTCGGGCCGGCCGCGTCGATGGCGGCCTGGATCGTGGGGTAGTCGATCGGCACCCGGATCTCCTCCGGGAGACGACTCTCGTCGCGATTCGCCCGGTCTCCGTGGAGAACGGGCACGGCAGCGGAGAAACCGGGGACCAGGAGACCCAGCAGGATGAGGAGCGAGGATGCGAGCGAGGCACGACGGGCCGACATTCGGAAGACCTCTCGAGCCGGATGAACGGACGCTTGGGGGCGCCTCCGCGACTCCGCGGAAGCGCGCGCCCCCTCCGGATCCGGTTCCGGAGAGGTGCGACCCACTACTATAGCGAGGGGCCCGGGGGAGCCGCCAGATCACCGACGCCGGATCGGGGGATTCCGGACGTGCGGCCTTTCCCCCATGGAACGAACGAAGACACCCGAACCGCACGGGTCCGTCAACCCTCGCCCCTCCCAGGGGACACTTCCGTCAGCGTTTTTTTTCAGCTCGGAGCGTCATCGGGGCCGATCCGGGACGGGGGCCGTCCCCAGGCCAGGAGTGCCGCCGCGCCCAGGATCACGATGCCGGGCAAGCTGGCCTCGGCGCCGAAAGCCCCGCCGGTCCAGCGAACGGCACCGTCGTAGGCCACGTCGAACAGCCGGGGCGAGAGGGTGAATCCGCTCACCGGGGCGCCCCAGATCTGCCCGAGCGCAACGTTCCAGCCCATGTGAGCCCCGATCGCGAGCGCGAGGTCCCCGGTCCGCCGGACCAGCCCGGCGAGCGCCGCCCCCGCCAGCAGGATGCCGAGGGCTCCCCGGGCGCTCATGGCCGGATTCGCCGCGTGCAGGAGGGCGAAGGACCCCGCGAGAAACAGGGCGGCGAGCGGAAAAGAGGCGGCGCGAGTCAGTTCCCGGAGGCCCGGGCCCCGGAATCCGAGCTCCTCGTGCGCGGACTGGACGGCCAGGAGGAGGGCCAGACCGAGGAACGCGCCGGGTCCGCCCGCGAGCGAAGGGGAAACTCCCTGCCAGTGGGCGACTCCCCGGGCCAGCATCCCGAGAACGACGAGCGTCGCCGCGACTCCACCGAGCCCGAGTCCGAGTCCGAGATCTCGGGCGAAACGACCGTCGGCACGCAGGAGACGGGTCGGCTCGGCGCCGCCGGGCGACCGCCGCGTGTAGAGAATGACCACGAGCGCCCCGAGGACCAGGGCCGCGCCTCCGAGCGCGAGCGCCGGACCCGGTGGTCCGCCGCCGAAGGCGGACGGGAGCGTGGCGCCCGGGATTCGCCAGGCGATCAGGTCGCGGGCCGCCACCGGGAGAAAGTAGATCCAGAAGACGAACGCCAGGCCCCGCGCCGCGTGAACCAGTCGTCGGACGAGACTGTCGAACTCCAGTTTCACGCGCGCGTCTCCGTGCCCGCCTCGGGATCACCCCGGGTCGACGTGGTCAGCAGTTGATCAGATTCCGCGACCGGATGTGCTTCGTCCCACCACGGATGCGTCCGGCGACGCGCATGCCTGTCGTCAATGTCGATCGAAGGAGCGCAAGGATACCGCGTTTCGGCGATGACGGATCAACTCCGGCAAGACGTTTCGGTTCTGGCCCGCATCCTGCTGTAGCTGGTACGCGGAGACGAAACGCTCCGGAAGGAACGAGCGGGGCGCGTCCGGGAAAAGGACCGCCGGTGTTTGGGGGCGCCTGTGGTCCGGCTCGGCGCGCCACGCTCATCCCTCCGGAGTCTGCTACGGGAGTCGGCGGTCGAGCCGTCGGGAGGAACTCGGTGAAGCGCACGCTGACGGGACTCATGCTCGGGACGGCGTCGCTCGTCACCGTGGCAGCGCGCCCCGCCCCGACGACCTTCGATCGCGTGGACACCCACCGCACGGCCGTGATCGCGACGCTCGCGCGCGGCGACACGAACGACGCGTGGCCGAACGTGCTCGTTCTGCGTGCGGCGCCCGAGGATCCGCCGCGCGTCGCCCGCAAGGCGTCCCGCGCGGCGATCGCCGACGAGACGCGTCGGTGGTTGCTCGACCTTCGACCGGCGGGGGCGATTCCTCTCCCTTCCGCTTCCGGAACTCGAGTGTCTCTCCCGGTAATCCTCCCTGACGACGAGTGAAGGAAGCTGTCCCCGCCGGTCCGATTTCGTCCGCTCTTCCGCCCCGGACCGTTCCGCCCCTGAGAGGTGCCGGCCCAAGCCGGCTGGATCCGGACCGCCGTCGCAAGCTCCCCGGACGGCGGTCCGGTCCAACCCTCTCGCAGACATTCGCGCACCCGCACGTTCTCCGTCGCGAAATCTGACGCTCCGCTGACTCGCTTTACTTGGCGTTTGACGCGAACTGTGCGGACATGGCCGCCCGGAGGCGTTATATTCCTCGGTGCGGCATCACCGAAGTTCACACAGAGTGAATGAAGTACCAGAACTTGAACGAGGAGGGAGCCGATGGCGGCACCCAAGATCCTCTCGACCCCCAAGCTAGAGCGTCTGAAGGCGAAGCGAGAGGAGCTGACAGCGGCCATCCAGGATCTCGATACGGAGATCAAGGAGGCGGAGCGCTCCACCGGAATGCGGGCCAGCAAGGGCCAGGGCGGCGGTGGCGTCATCCTGCGTCGGCCGAATGCACGGCGGATGAACGAAGTGACCGTCAAGGACGCGATCGTCGATCTGCTGCGCGAGAAGAAGAAGCCGATGCACTACAAGGAGATCACCGAGACTCTGCTGAAGGAAGGTCGCTACAAGACCAAGAGTGACAACTTCCTCTCGACGGTCGCGATCACGATCATGCGCGACCGGCGCCTCAAGAGAGTGGAGCCCGGCGTCTACACGCTTCGCAAGGGGATGTGATCCACCCCTCTCGCGAGGTCGAACCTGCGAACGGCCCCGAAGCTCCAGGCTTCGGGGCCGTGCTCGTTCCGGTGACGGGCGCCGGCGACCCGGACGCGATCAGGATTTCGAAGGCGACGGCAGTTCGCGGAACATCGCGAGCTGGCGTTCGATCGCGTCGCGCTCCCGCGTGAGGTTCGCGGGCAGCACACGAAGCGCGGCCTCCAGCTCGACGATCGCCCCGGCGAGATCCCCGAGGCGCGCGAGACTGTTCGCGCGAAGACGGTGAGCCGCCCACGCGCCTTCCTGGTCGTCGCGGATCGCGGACTCGAGTGTGGCGGCTGCGCTCGAGTAGTTCTGGCGTTCGAACATGCGACTCGCGAGTCCGATCGCGGCGACGTTGTGGTTCACGGAGGGGTGGCCGAACGCGAGGAAGAACTCGCGCTCCGCGTCCGACTCTCGATTGAGCTCGAGCCACAGCGTCGCGGAGCGCAGCAGCGACCGACCGAACCAGTCGTTGCCGGGGAGATTCTCGCGCAGGGCGTTCGGTGGCGAATCCGGCGTGAGGTCCACGCCGTCGAGCGCTCGGGTGGAAGCGGCCACCTCCTCGTCGTTCAGGGCGCGGGAGTTCTCCACCACCTGGTACGTGAGGCCCCAGGGCGCGAACTTCCGCGACGCGGGGACCAGTGCGCTTCGTCGCGCGTCGTCGAAGTAGAGGGTGGTGTCGATCAGACGCGGCCGGCGGTCGTCCGCACGCGCGAGACGTTCGACGGCTTCAGGCAGCCGGCGCCGGGACTCCGGATCCTTCCCGATGTAGTGCAACTCCACGTCGGGGCGCTCGGTTTCGAGCGCGTACGCCACGTGGGCCGCGTTGCCGGTGAAGAACACGGCGTTCGTCGGCAACGTGCGGACCACGCTGCGCGCCCACGCGGGATCGCGATCGGTGGAGCGGTCGAGGCTCTTCGAGTTCAGCGCGAACAGCAGACCTCCCGCGAGCAACGCGACGACGGGAGCGCGGAAGTCCGCGCGGACCATCACGGGTTCGGGCGGATCGGGTCCGTGCTCCGTCTCGCCGGCAAAGCGACCCCAAGCGGCGGCGAACGACGGTACCGTCCAGAACACGAACGCCCATCCGGTCAGCGCGTGGGCGACCTCGGCATCGGTGGCGCGGCCAAGCACGAGAGCGGCCGCCGGCAATGCGAACGCGAGCAGGAACGGACGGGCGAGTCGGGCGCGTCCGGTGAAGAACGCCACCACGCCGGCGAGCCCGAGCACGAAGCCGAGCGGGCCGGTGGCGTGCCAGGCGGCGAAGACCACGTCGAGCAGACCCGCACCCCACCCGGACGGGCCGACCGGTCGCCAGAACGGACCCCCCGGACCGCCGATCCACGCGGCGAGCGCGGCGCGCGCCGGGCCGGTCATCAGGAGCGCGAGCAGGCCGAGCGCGAACCCGAACCAGCCGGTGCGAATCGTGCGGCCGGCGTTGCCCGGACGATCCCGCAGCGTGGATCCGAGAGCGAGCGCGCCCCAGGCGGGCAGCAGGAACAGGACGAACGGGTGATCCGCGACGGCGAGCCCGGCCAGCAATCCGCCGAGGAACGGCCAAGGGCGTCGCGCGGTGAACGCCGTGGCGGAGCCCGCGAGCAACGCGAGCAACACGGGCACGGGCGACGCCTCGAGGCCGAGGCGCCCGGTGTCCGCTCCCAGGAGCACGGCGACTCCGGCAAAGAGACCGGCCGCGAGACCGGTGCCCGCCCGAGGATGTCGTCCGGCCGCCGAACGGGCCGCGACGCCGGCCGTCAGCGCGGCCGCGATCGCGAGCCAGAGACCGCCCGCGAGGTGCGCCGCACGAAACAGACCGGTCGGCGCCCAGACCGCGCGCACCGCTCGCATCCCGACGTCCAGCAGACGTTCGGAGACAGGCCCCGGCGGCGACGTGCCGGGGCCGCCGCCGAGGATCGCGGCGACGCGCAGCGCGTCGCCCTCGGTGAGCGGGGCGGCGGCGTGCCAGGCGGCCGCGAGGGCGAGGCCGAACACGAATACGGAGAGAGCGATCGCGCGGAATCCCATGAGAACCACGAATTCTCGGGATCGGCGGCGCGGGTGTCAATGGCACGCCTCGCGGGAACACGGCGCCCGTGCTAGCTTCGCAGGCCGATCCGCCGTCCGCGGCACCCGGAGAACGGAATGGAAGGCCCCAAGCTCTACTGTCTCGTCGTCTTCGTCGTCGTGTACGTCGCGCTCATCGTGTGGAAGAGCCGCCGGACCGAGGCATTGTGGGTCGGCGTCCTCGCGCTGCTCGTGGGGCGGATCCTCTCGCCGGGCGAGGCCTTCCACGCCGTGGAATGGAACGTCCTCGGGATCTTCGCCGGCATCCTGCTGCTCGCGGAGTCGTTCACGGACTCGGGGATGCCGCTGCGCATCGCCGACCTCCTGATCGATCGCGCCAAGACCGTGGGTGGCGCGATCCTGGTGGTGTGCCTGTTCTCGGGCTTCGTCTCGATCTTCGTGGAGAACGTCGCCACGGTGTTGATCGTGGCGCCGGTCGCGCTCGAAACCGCCCGGCGCGCGAAGATCAGCCCCGTGCCGTTCCTGGTCGGCATCGCCGTCTCCTCGAATCTGCAGGGAGCCGGCACGTTGATCGGCGATCCGCCCAGCATGATCCTCGCCGGGTGGCTCAAGATGGACTTCAACTCGTTCTTCTGGTTCCAGGGCAAGCCGTCGATCTTCTGGGCCGTGCAGGTCGGCGCTGTTGCGTCGACGGTCGTGCTGTGGCTCATGTTCCGAAAGTACAAGCAGCCGGTCACGTACCTGGAGCCGGTGAAGCTCGAATCGTGGGTGCCCACCTTCGCGATCGTGGCACTCATCGCCTGTCTCGCGGTTTCCCCGGCGTTCGATCCGGACTTCCACTGGCTCGGCGGCACGATCTGCGTCGTGTTCGGAGTGGCGATGCTGATCTGGGAGGAGCTGCGCGGTCGCGGTCGCGGCGCGAAGATCCTGAAGCGGTTCGACTGGAACACCACGTTCTTCCTGATCGGCGTGTTCGTGCTCGTGGAAGCCATGGTGCACGTGGGGCTGATCGACGACCTGGCCGCGTCGTTCGCGGATCTCACCGGCGATTCTCCGCTCGTGATCTACGTCTCGCTCATCGCGCTCTCGGTCGTGTTCTCCGCGTTCGTGGACAACATCCCCTACATCACCACGATGATCCCGCTCGTGCGCCAGGTCGCCGAAGGGGTCGGTGCGAACGAGGTGCCGCTGATCTTCGGCATGGTGCTCGGCGCCAGCCTCGGCGGGAACATCACGCCGTTCGGAGCGTCCGCGAACGTCGTCGCGGTGGGGTTGCTCCGCAAGGAGGGCCTGCATGTCTCCACGCGCGAGTTCGTGAAGATCGGCCTGCCGTTCACGATCGTGGCCACGGCGGCGGGGGCGGCGTTCCTGTGGTGGGCCTGGCAGTAGGATCCCCGGGGGCCCCGCATCCGCGCTCCAGTCAAAGCAATTCCATCGGGCGCTTTGCTTTTGTACACTCCGTGCAATCGCCGGAGCGGATCGCGCCGTCGCGACCCATCCCCCGTTCCGGTGGAGCCCCACCCCGAGGGAGCCCGCGCCATGAACGGAACCAACCTGCTTCGCACCTTCGCGTTCGCCCTGCTCGGCACGATTCCGACGGCCCCGGCGGCCATCGCCGATCCCACGCTCCGCGCCTTCGAGGCTGCGAACGATCTCCTTCGCGAGCCCGGCGACTCGCCGGCCGCGCTCGGCGCGCCGCTCTTCACCGACGGCTTCGAGTCGGGTCTCGGTCAGTGGGCCGTGACGGATCTGTCCGGCGCCGGCGCGCAGTGGAGCGACTGGGACTGCTGGTCCGCTTCGGGGGCAAGGAGCGCCGGCTGTGCGGCCGGCGGATCCGCCGCGATCACGTGCGGCGAGAACTATCCCGACGACATGAAGACGTGGATGGTGGCGGGGCCTTTCGATCTGACGGCGCCCGGCCTGCAGGCCGCGGAGCTGGAGTTCCGGCTCAGACTGCGCTGCGAGCCGTATCTCGACCGGTTCTTCGTGGGGACGTCGGTCGACGGGGTCGACTTCTTCGGACACTTCTGGGACAGCTCGACCGACGAGACGGTCGTGATCGACGTGACCGACCACGTCGGAACCGACGCGGTCTGGATCGGCTTCCTGTTCCTGTCCGATGGATCCAGCGGTCGCGTGGAAGGCGCGCAGGTGGACGACGTGGAACTCCGGGCGCTCATGCCTTCCGCGCATCAGTTCGGCTGGACGATCAGCGCCAGTCTGTCCGACCCCTACGTCAACTCGGGAACGCCGCAGGGCGTACCCGGCATCGTCTCGAGGCAACTGTGGTTCGCCTGCCAGAACCAGTCCGAAGGTTTCTACGGTGCATCGTTCGGCATCGAATGCACGGCCGGGACCTACATCGGCCTGACCACGACGAACGGTTTCCTGAACGCCGGAACGATGACGGAGCCCGTGTTCGTGGCGGGCGGGTGTCCCCTCGCGCCGATCCGTGTGGCCACGTTGACGTTCTTCGATGCCGGGGGGGATGAAGGCATTCGCGCCTGCATCGTCCCGAACTCCAATGGGGAGAATTTCACCCTGGATTGCAGCGGGCCACCGTATCTGGCCTTTCCGAACGACTACATCGGATTCGACGGCACGGGAGCGATGAACCCGTGCACGAACGGGACTCCCTGCGAGTCCGCACCGGTCTCCGTCGAGACGACCAGCTGGTCCGAGATCAAGGCATTGTATCGCTGAGGCCGAGGCGGGCTGCGAGACGTTTCGCCGCGGATTGCCTCGACCGGTCGTTCCGGAGCGATGTCATCGGTATCACCACGAAGGTCCTCCTCCGGGATTCGTCGCGCACTCTCGGTGGGGACTCGGGGGGAGGAGTGTCATGCGATCTGGAGTCATCATCACGACGACGGTCTTGCTTTCGTCGGTCACCTTGACCTCGCGTGTCGACGCGGCCCACGGGCCGATCGCGCGCGAGATCGGAGGGGCGACCGAGAGCTCTTCCACAGCCGTCGGTCGAGACGGGTTCTCGGTTCTTTTCAGCGACGACTTCGAGTCCGGCCTCGCCGCCTGGAGCGTGATCGACGTGGCCGGGGTCGGCGCACAGTGGGGACCGGCGAACTGCTGGTCGGTCTCGGGAACGGCATCGGCGGCCTGCGCGTCGGCCGGGTCGGCGGCGATCACTTGCGGCGAGTCGTACCCCGCCGACATGAAGACCTGGCTGATCTACGGACCGTTCGATCTCTCGGATTCCTCGTACGCGGCGGCGCACTTCGACTTCGAGCTCGCGCTGCAATGCGAGCGGTACCACGATCGGTTCTTCGCCGGGACCTCGACCGACGGAACCGACTTCGCCGGGACCTTCTGGGAAGCGACCACCGAGACCGGCGTGCGGATGGACCTCACCTCGCATCTCGGTCGGGACCAGGTCTGGATCGGATTCCAGTTCGAGTCGGACGGATCGGACGGACGGGCCGACGGTGCCTCCATCGACGACGTCTCGATCGTCGCGGTCTCGCCGGTTCCGGATCAGTACGGGTGGTCGATCAGCGAGAGCAGCACCGATCCCCGCGACAATGTGGGGGTGCCGTGGCCGCCCCAGGTCCGTACGCTGTACCTGTGGCTCACTTGCGTCGGTCCGGACGTGGCGGGGATGTCCGCGGCCGCGTTCGACGTCTTCGCCGAAGGAGGGCTGCTCCTCGGCTTCACGCCGGAAGGCGGCTTTCTGAACGCCGGGTCGGGGCCGAGCCTGCTCCTGGCGGTGGCCGGGTGTCCGTCGGCGCCGGTTCGTGCCGGTTCGATCGCCGTCTGGGATCAGGGAAGCGGCTTCGCCGTCTGCCTCCAGCCGAACGGCGACGGGGTCAACGGCACCGTGGATTGCGATTCGGTGAATCCGCTGCTGTATCCGAACGATCACATCGGCTACGAGAGCCGGGGGTTTCCGGGATCTCCGTGCTCGAGCGGCACCTTGTGCACGGAGGAGATCACGGTGTCGGTCGACCGGACGTCGTGGGCCGACCTGAAGGCGCTCTACCGCTGACGTTCGATTCGTTCGTCCGGAGCGTGCGACCTACCAGATCACCGATTCCCCGGTCGGGCACGTCGCCGCGCTCGACTTGAGGAACAGGTCCACCCCCTGCGGCAGCGGCTGCACGTCGACCGTGGTGATCGCGCCGGACTCCACGAGCCGCCACGTCTCCTGATCGCGGGCGCGGAGCCCGATCTTGATCCAGAGGCCGTCGGCGGTCGCGCGGGCCGAGAGCACCCGACCGAGCGGCGGTCCGCCGCGGTAGAAGCGGGTGATCGCTCCCGCCTCGAGGTCGCGGGCGAGCTTCGCGGCCTCGTCGGCCGGGAGGTCCACGGCGCCGCGCGCCTGGAAGCTCCGGCTGCGGGCGTCGGCGCTGTCGGGGACTACCTGGAGGCGATGCAGCATTTCCGGCTCTCCCTTCCGGGGCGACTTCGGCCCACCCAGTCCGTGTCGGCCGGGATCTGCCAGGAATTGAGAGAATTGCCGGGGGTGCGGAGCGGTGGGCTGGAATCCGGAAGGGAGCGCTACTTCTCCCAGGGGGCCTTCTTGGTCTTCTTGGGCTTGAAGTTCTTCAGCCCGGACTCCAGGTCGGAGTGGCGCTCCTGGCGCTCCTTCTCCTCCTCCTGGTCCTCGAAGACCCGGATCATCTCGTCGGCCTTCTCGGCCTGACGCTTCCGGAACTCGGCGACGGCGTTCGAGAGCGCGCTCTCGTCGGCCTCCGCCGGGAGCTTCTCGAGTGCCAGGTGGTCGCGCACGGAGACGTGCGCCTCGAACGGATTCTCCACGATCGTCACGATCCCGAGCGCCTCCAGGGTCCGGAGACGGTGATTCGTGAGCTCCACCGTGGATCGGAGGATCGCGGCGACCTCCTCCATCGTGGGGGGGCGTCCCTCGCGGTGCTGGGCCACCCGGACCGCGGCGACGTGGGCGTGACCGATGTCGTACGTGATCTTCGCGTCCACGGGGCGGCCTCCTTCCGGGGCACAATAGCCGGGCGGGCGCCGGACCATCAAGGCCGGCCGCGGCCCCGCCGGATGCCCTTCTGGAGCCGCGAAAACGCCCGGATCCGGCATCCCGGCGGTCAAGCTCCCCGCCAGGCCGGCCGATGGTTTCCGAGGAACCGCAAGAATCGGTGAAGGGCCGCGAGAACGCCCGGAGGACGCCTCCGCTTTGACTCGCCCGGTCCCTTCCCCTACCTTATCCGGTCTTCCAGACTGGTCGTCCAACCGAGGGAATCCAATGGTCAACATCACCGTCGTCGGCACGGGCTACGTGGGGCTCGTCACCGGAGCCTGCCTGGCGGACTTCGGGCACCGGGTCGTGTGCGTGGACAACGATCCGCGCAAGCTGAAGATCCTCGAGGGCGGGGACATCCCGTTCTACGAGCCCGGCCTGAAGGAGCTCGTGGAGATGAATCGCAACCGCGATCGTCTCTCCTTCACGGGCGACATCGCCGCCGCCGTGCGCTCCGCGGACGTCGTGTTCATCGCCGTGGGCACCCCGCCGGACGAGCAGGGTCACGCGGACCTCCGCTACGTGCGCGAGGTCGCCGCTGCGATCGCGGACCACATGGACGGCTACACGATCGTGGTGACGAAGAGCACGGTGCCCACCGGCACCGGCAAGCTCGTGGACTCCATCCTGCGCGAGCACTGCCCGGACGGGGAGTTCGACGTGGTGTCGAATCCCGAGTTCCTGCGTGAGGGCTCCGCGATCGGCGACTTCATGCGGCCGGATCGCGTGGTGATCGGCGCGTCGTCCGAGCGGGCGATGGACCTCATGGAGAAGATCTATCGTCCGCTGTACCTGCTGCGCACGCCGATCGTGCGCACCACGGTGGCGAACGCGGAGATGATCAAGTACGCGTCGAACGCGTTCCTGGCGTTGAAGATCAGCTACATCAACGAGATCGCGAACGTGTGTGACGCCGTCGGCGCCGACGTCACCGTAGTGGCGCGCGCGATGGGACTGGACGGACGCATCTCGTCGAAGTTCCTGCACGCCGGCCCCGGGTACGGCGGCAGCTGCTTCCCGAAGGACACGCTGGCGCTCACGCACATCGCAGAGAAGGTGGGCTACCGGTTCCGCACGCTCGAGGCCGTGCTGGAGGTCAACCGCCTGCAGCAACAGCGCATGGTGGAGAAGGTCAAGTCGCTGCTCGGTTCCGTCTCCGGGAAGACGATCGCGATCCTCGGCATCACGTTCAAGCCGAACACCGACGACGTTCGGGACGCGCCGTCCCTCACGATCATCCCCGAGCTGCAGCGGGCGGGCGCCACGATCCGCGCGCACGATCCGGTGGTCAAGGACGTCGCCGGCCTGACCGGCGTCACCTGGTGCAAGGATGCTTACGACACGGCCACCGGCGCCGACTGCGCGATGCTCCTCACGGAGTGGAACGAGTACCGCGACCTCTCGTTCGAGAAGCTCGGTCAGATCATGAAGCACAAGGCGTTCGTGGACTGCCGCAACATCTACGATCCGCGCTACGTGCGCGGGTTCGGGTTCTCGCACGCGGCGGTCGGTCGCAGCTTCGAGGCCACGGCGCCCTGGGCGATGGAAGACGTCGTGGTCCGCCAGTCCGACGACGCGATCCCCGCGCCGACCCGGGAGGACTAGGATGAGTCGCGCGGCGGGATCCGCGAGGGGGCAGCGATGAAGATCCTCGTGACCGGCGGCGCCGGATTCATCGGGTCGAACTTCGTCCGGCACGTGATGGCGAAGGATCCGTCCCTCGAGGTCGTGGTCCTGGACAAGATGACGTACGCGGGGAACCTCGAGAACCTCACCGAGGTGTCCTCGCAGTCGCGCTTCTCGTTCGTGAAGGGCGACATCTGCGACGAGAAGATCGTGCGCTCCACGATGAAGGGCTGCGACATCGTCCTGAACTTCGCGGCCGAGACCCATGTGGATCGGTCGATCGGCGACCCGGGCAGCTTCGTCACCACGGACATGTACGGCGCGTACGTGCTGCTGGAGGCCGCGAAGGATCTCGGCGTGGCGCGTTTCGTGCAGATCTCCACGGACGAAGTGTACGGCGAGCGCATGGAATCGCCGGCCACCGAGGAGTCCGCGCTGATGCCGCGGAATCCGTACGCGGCGTCGAAGGCGGGCGGCGATCGGCTCGCGTTCTCGTACTGGGCGACGTACGGCACGCCGGTCGTGATCACGCGCTGCAGCAACAACTACGGCCCGAATCAGTACCCGGAGAAGCTGATCCCGCTGTTCACCACGAACGCGATCGATGATCAGGCGCTCCCCGTGTACGGGTCCGGCCAGAACATCCGCGACTGGATTCACGTGCGCGACCACGCGGAGGCGCTCGACGTGCTGATGCGCGCGGGAGACGACGTGAACGGCGAGGTGTTCAACGTGTGCGCCGAGAACGCGCTCGCGGTGCTCGACATCACGGCGAAGATCCTCGAGGCGCTCGGCAAGCCGGCGAGCCTCATCCGTCACGTGAAGGATCGCCAGGGACACGATCGCCGGTACTGGCTCACCGCCGCGAAGCTGCGCGAGCGGCTCGGCTGGGAGCTCAAGTACACGTTCGAAACGGGCATCGCGGAGACCGTGAAGTGGTACGCCGAGAACGAGGCCTGGTGGCGCAAGATCAAGTCCGGCGAGTTCCTCGAGTACTACAAGCGCCAGTACGCGGAGATCGCGGAGTAATGGCCGCGGTCTCCGTGCTGCGTGGCAAGCAGCGACGCTACCTCCGCGGCCTCGGGGTGAACCTCGACCCGCAGGTCATGGTGGGCAAGGAAGGCATCTCGGAGGAAGTGCTCGCGACGCTGGACCGGGCCCTGACCCGGCACGAGCTCGTGAAGGTGCGGCTCCAGGAGAGCGCGGGCGCCGATCGGAAGGCGTTGGGAGCGCAGCTCGCCGAGCGGGCGGGGGTGGAGCTGGTGCAGGTGCTGGGACGGACCGTGCTGCTGTGGCGTCGGAACGAGGAAGAGCCCCGGATCACTCTCCCGGATTAGATTCCTTTCGGATCCCCGGAACGTCGGCTACGATCCGTCGCCATGAACCGCAAACCCGTCGCTCTCGTGACCGGCGCGTCCGCCGGCATCGGTCGTGCGCTCGCCGACGTGTTCGCCGCGCGCGGACACGATCTCGTGCTCGTGGCCCGGCGCCGCGAACGGCTCGAGGAGATCGCGGCGGAGCTGAAGTCGAAGCACGGCGCCGACTCCCTGGTGATTCCGGCCGACCTCGCGGATCCCGCGGCGCCGGACGCGATCTTCGCGGAGACGGAGCGGGCCGGCGTGACGGTCGACGTGCTCGTGAACAATGCCGGCTTCGGCGAGGAGCCGTTCACGCGGACGGAGTGGGCCAAGCAGGACGCGTTCCTGCAGGTGCTGCTGATGGCCGTCTGTCACCTCACGCATCTCTACCTGCCCGGCATGCGGCAGCGCGGCCGGGGTCGGGTTCTGAATGTCGCGTCGCTCGCGGCCTTCGCGCCGGTGCGGTCGGGGGACCTCTACGCCCCGATCAAGACGTTCGTGGTCCGGTTCACGGAGGCGATCGACGAGGAGCTGAAGGCCCGCGGGGAAGACGTTCGCTGTGTCGCCTCCTGTCCCGGCTTCACGTACACCGAGTTCCACGACGTCATGGGGATCCGGGATCAGGTCAGCACGATCCCGAAGCACATGTGGCAGAGCGCGGACCAGGTGGCGCGCGAGGCGTACGACGCCTGCATGGCCGGCCGAACGGTGTACGTGCACGGAGCGTTCAACAAGTTCGCGGCCTGGGTGATGCCGCTGCTGCCGCGGTGGATGGTCCGGCTGCTGTCGCCGAAGGGATCGCTGGACCGGTGGTCGGCGGAGGAGGGCAGGGCGGGGTGAGCGTCCAGGGCGACGAGATTGCGGCGTATTACCTCAACTCCCGCGACGAGATGCTCTCGTTCCTTCCGGCGACCTACGGAAGAGTGCTGGAGATCGGCTGCGGCGCCGGCGTGTTCGCCGCGAACTATCCCGAGGACGCGGAGTCGTGGGGGGTCGAGCCGTCATCGGCGGTAGACCTCGCGCGCGAGCGCTTTTCCCGGGTACTCCGGGGACGATACGATGAAGTCGAGGACCAGATTCCCGACGACTACTTCGACCTCGTGGTCTGCAACGACGTCATCGAACACGTCCCTGACCACGAGGTGTTGCTGGCGTCGCTTCGACGGAAGCTCCGCGGGGCGGGATGCCTCGTGGCCTCCGTGCCGAACCTGCGGTACATCAAGGCGCTCTTCCAGCTCCTGGTTCGGAAGGACTGGCGGTACACGGACCAGGGCGTGCTCGATCGAACGCACCTCCGTTTCTTCACGGCGCGTAGTCTCAGACGATCCCTGGAGGAACAGGGCTACGTGCTCGAGCGGTTCGCGGGGATCAACAGCGCGCTCTTCAAGGTCCGGAGTCCGGCGTCGTTCGCGAAGGCGCTCGGATGCGCAATGTTGATCGCGGGCTCGCTCGGGTGGCAATGGGATACGCAGTTTCACCAGTTGGCCTTTCGCGCGAGACGGTCGGACGGCGGCGACCGGTAGCGGCCGGCCCGCCGAACGCGGACGCCGGTGGTCCTGGTCGACGGGACGGACGGCAGGAAGGGGAGGTTGTCTTTGAGTCGAACGGTAGTCCTCTCGGTGCTGCTCCTCGCCATCGCGTGGAGCGCGGACGCGCAGGAGAACCGGAAACCGGGAGACGCGCCCGCGGAGTTCGAGCGCATGGCCGCTCCGCTCACGGGAGGGCTGCGAGAGCCGGTCGACGAATCCACGTACATCGTGGGCCCCGGAGACCGATTCGCGGTCACCGTTTCCCTCGGGGACGTCGCATCCGCTCCGCTCGCCGTCACCCCGGAGGGAGATCTGGTGCTCCCGGGAGTACGAGCGGTCCCCGTCGCGGGGGAGACTCTGGCCGTCGCCAAGAGACGAGTCGAGGAGGCGCTCGCCACGTCGTATCGCAACGTGGATGTCGACGTCTCGCTGGTCGGAGTTCGAGTGATCGAGGTCCACGTCGCCGGTCAGGTCGAGCGGCCGGGCACTTACGACGTGAGCGCCCTCGATGTCGTCGGTACGGTTCTTCAGGTGGCAGGGGGCCTCGCGCCCAACGGAAGCCGCCGGAACATCCAGCTGAGGTTCTCGGACGGTCGCGAGCGGAGCGTCGATCTGGTGCGTTATGAGGCGCTGGGAGATCTCGACGGGAACCCCCCGGTCATGGACGCGACGTCGATCTGGGTTCCCTTCGCGAAGGAGCGGGTCTACGTGATGGGAGCGGTCGAGAGTCCCGGGCCCTACGAACTCGTTTCCGGCGACACCGTTCAATCGCTCATCGACATTGCCGGCGGTCTGGCGGAGGGAGCCCGCCGCGATTCCATCGAGTGCCGTTCCTTTCTGAACGACTACGAGACACGCATCGAGATCCTGGCCCTCGACGACCCCGTGCTGTCGGCGCGAACCCTCGAGAACGGGGACCAGGTCTACGTCCGCTTCCAGGACGAGCAGTATCGAGACATCGAGAACGTCTATGTGACGGGTGAAGTCCGGTTCCCGGGCCCCTACGGAATCAACGAGGGCCAGGATCGCGTGCGGGACATCATCTCGCGGGCGGGCGGCGTTACGGCGGAAGCCTCCCTGACGGAGGCACGACTGGTTCGCACGTCGGGCGTCGAGGAGGAGGATCGAGAGTTCGAGCGGCTGAAGACCATTCCGGTGCAGGACATGTCGGAGACCGAGTATGCGTACTTCAAGGCCAAGTCGCGGGAGAGGAAAGGACAGGTCGTGTTGGACTTCCGGGCGCTGATGGCGGGCGACGAATCCGAGAACCACCTGGTCTTCCGCGGGGACCGCGTGATCATTCCGCGGGAGCGGACGACGATCACGGTATCGGGGGCCGTGACGGCTCCCGGACTCGTGAACTACGTGGAGGGTACGAAGGCGCCGTACTACATCGCCTCGGCGGGTGGGTTCTCCTCTACGGCCGACAAGGGCAAGACTCGCGTGATCAAGGCCGCCACCGGGGAGTGGGAGCCGGTCGGCGACGCCGGAGTCATCGTGCCCGGCGACGAGATCTGGGTTCCGGAGCGACCCGATCGTGACTGGTGGAAGCTCACGCGCGAGACGGTGTCGTTCGTCGCTTCGGTCGCGGCGATCTATCTGGTGATCGATCAGGCTTCACGGAGATAGCGTTCGAGTCTCGAGTGTGGCGTCCTCGCGAACGAGGTATACGTGCTCGTATCCGGCCGCGGTCTCCCCGTCGCGCAGACTGAGCACGTCGAACTCCTCCCTCGCCTCGAGGAGCTTCTTGGCCGTGGCGTAGAAGGTCCGGAGAACTGCGCCGTAGGCGACGCCGCGATCGTTCTTCGCGCCGAGCCGGAAGTTTCGGCCCTGCCACATCTCCGGCTCGCCGCCTCCTCGGGCCGGCAAGAGTGCGTACTCTCCGACCGCGTACCCCCAGGGAACCACGATCGCCGAGGTCGCGGGCCGTCCGGGAGGGGACGTTCTCGCACGGTCGTCTCGGAACGAACTCACGAGCTCGATCTGCCGGGACCTTTCGACGTGATGATCCCCGTCCGAAGTCCACACCCAGAAGTAGCGAGCCCCTCGCTCCCAGGCCAGATCGAATGCCTGGTCCGCCGCCGCGCCCTCCATCTGCCCGTAGATGCTGATCCCCCACGGCACCCCGTGCCATCGCGCCGCTCCGCGCAGGAACGCGTAGTGGAGCAGGATGCAGGAACGCGGGTCGCGCGGGAACGAGACGCCGGTGACCCGCTCGACCCGGTCCGCGAACTCCTCGGGACGGAAGCGACCCTGATAGCACACGCCACCGGGATTGGCCGCGCAGACGTACCACACCCCGTCGATCGCGGCTTCCCAGACCGGATAGTCGCTCTGGAGGAGGTCGCAGGTGCCCAGGGAACAACCGCCCTTCTCGAGCATTCGCTTTGCGAAACGCCCTCCGTAGCCGCTATCGCCGAGAAAGCGCTCTCGAGTCACGTCCTGGATCTCGTCGGCGACGCGCGAGGGAGAAACCGCATCCTGAAACGAGCGATCGGCGAACATCCGGATGATCGGTTCATCCATGTACATCACGGGGCCGAAGTAGTTGCCGCGCCAGAGAAGTTCCGGTCGGGTCGGCAACGATTCCCAGTGGACGACGTACACGGGTCGCGTGATGAGCAGATCGAGATGCTCCGTGGGCACCCGGAACAGGTTCATTCCGGCCTCGATCATCTCGTCGTAGTCGCGCTGGTCGAGCGGAACCCAGCGGTAGTCGCGCCCACCCCGAGGCAACGGGTCCCCGGTGCGTCCGGTGCCGTCGTCCTTGAAGTCCCGACTCGTCCCCACCAGCAATCGTTCGTCGAGCCGCAGGACCAGGGTCTCGGCCGGGGCGGACGCGGCGACGGTCGTCGTGTCCGTCAGCCGGAAGACGTGACCGGACCATCGAAGTCGCGCGGGTTGCCCCTCGGCGCCTTCGCCGCGGGGGATCCATTCCAGAGATTCACGGAGCAGCGGAAGGGCCGGTCTGCGCCCCGAGCTCTCCACGTACTCGATCGGATCGCCGCTGCGGTCGGTGAACACGTAGCGAGCCACGAGCGTGTCGTCGAACTCGCGAAAAAGCGGGATCGAGTCCGGAACGAGGACGGCGGCCGTGAAGAACGGCTCGGCCCCGCGCATCGGAGCCCACTGCATCCAGGTCGCTCGCGTCGACTCGTCCCGACGAGAGGAGATCACCACGGACGTCAGGCCCGGGAAGAGAGCTCCGGGTGACTCCGGCACGTAGACGAACGCGCGGTCCCTCGCTGGATCCTCCTCGCGGAGGCTCCGCGCCGGGGAAGGATGCGTCTCGCCCTTGGTCGGAGTGATGGCACCGGCTGCCACGGCGTCACTCACGACGGCGCCCTGCCTGTCCGGCGTATCGTCGGAACATCCGGCGAGCACGAAAGAGAGGAGCCCGAGGAGCACGTGGCGACCATTCAATGGACGGCCTCCAGGATCCGGGCCACACCTTCCGCCAGCACGCGACGATCGAACCTCTCCGCGACGAACGTCCTGCCTCGCGGCGCCGCGTTCGCCCGCTCCTGGGGATGATCCCGCCACCAGCGAATCGCGGTCGCGAGCTCGGCGGCATTCTCGGGACCGACGACCCGCCCCGCCCCCGATTCCTCGACGAGCGAAGCGCCTTCCCCCGCGATCGCGGCAACGACGGGAATCCCGACGGCCCAGTAGCTGAAGAGCTTCACCGGCAAGGTCCCCCGCGTGATCGGAAGGTTCCGCCTCGTGTCGACTCCGACGTCGATCTCGCGAAGGAACTCCGCCAGGGTTTCCTCCGGCACCGCGTCGTGGAAGACGATCCGGGTGAGTCCGTGCCGCTTCGCCTGCGCGATGAGATCACTCTTGGCCGGCCCGTCGCCGACGAGCGCGAACCAGAGGTCGATCTCGTCCCGCAGCAGCACCGCTGCCTCGAGAAGGGACTCCAGTCCGTGGGCCAGTCCGTGGAGGCCCGTGTACGCCACGAGGAAGGCGGACTCCGGAACCCCGAGTCGACGGCGCCACTCTCCCGTGCGCGGACCGGGGCGGAAGATCTCGAGATTGACTCCGTTGGGGACGAAGGACACCTTCCCCTGCGCGTCGCGATTCCGATCGAGCTCGTCCGCGATCCCCCGGGTGACCGCGACGATGTGACGTGCGTCCCGATAGCAGCCCTGCTCGAGCCCCCGGGCCCACTTCCGGGCTCGTTCACTGCGGAGCGCCCCCATCTGGATCGCGGACTCCGGCCAGAGATCGCGCACCTCGAACACCATCGGGACTGCGACGAGCCGCAGCACGTGTCGAACGAGTCCCACGAAGAGCGGAGGCGACGTGACATAGGCGACGTCGAAACGGCGGCGGCCGAGGACGAGGATCGCCACCGACGCGGCGAGCGCAAAGGAGATGTAGAACGCCATCCGACGGGCAAACGTCTTCGCCGTGCTGGCAAGAACCGGGACGCGGATCACGTCGACACCGGACTCGCGTGAGCGAGTCCAGAGACGCCATCGATAGGAGCGCGGGATCTTTCCCGTCGGGTGGTTCGGGAACTCCGTGACTACGGTGACTTCGTGCCCGACGCCGGCGATGCCGCGGGCCATTTCCCAGGCGCGACTCTGGGTCGCTCCGATCTCCGGGGGGAAGTACTGGGATACGTAGAGAACTCGCAAGTCGTTGACGTCCGTGGAACGGGCAATCGGTCTCGGTCCGGACCGCGATTATCGGCGACTCGGGTGAGAGCGCGCCTTAAGATTCTTTACGGAGGCGCGCCTTGAGGATCTGTCTGCTTGCCCACGCGGGCTCGATTCACACGCGACGATGGGCTCGGTGGTTCGCGAGAGCGGGTCACGAGGTTCATGTCGTGAGCCTGACCGTCGCGGAGGGCGAGGAGCTCTACCGGGTTCACGTCCTCGGGAATCGGAACACCGTTCACCAGGCGAGAACGAACTGGTCGTACCTGCGACTTCTCCCGGCCCTGCGGCGGCGCATTCGCGAGATCCGTCCGGACATCGTCAATGCGCACTTCCTCACGAGCAACGGGTTGTTCGGCGCCCTCGTTCGCCCTCGCGGCGTCCCGTTCGTGATCTCGGTCCACGGCTCGGACGTCCTGACGATTCCACGTCGCTCTCCGTGGATGCGTCCGCCCCTGAGGTGGGCACTCGGCGCGGCCGATCTCGTCACGGCCGTCTCCTCGCAGACGGCGGAAGCCGTGCGAGATCTCGCGGGCGCCCGGATCCCCTTGGAGTCACTGCAGTACGGGGTCGATCGGTCGATCTTCACGCCCGGGTTGCCCGCCGACGAGCGCCCTCCCATTGTGCTGAGCACGCGAAGACTGGAGGAGTTCGCCCGCATCGATCTGCTGCTGGAGGCAGCGGCCTTGCTGGAACGAAGTGGCTCGCCGCTCGAGGTGGTCGTCGCCGGTGAGGGAGGACTCACCTCGTCGCTCGAGGAAAAGGCCCGGGGGCTCCGCCGCGTCCGGTTCATCGGGAACCTGTCGGAGACGGACGTGGCGAAGCACCTCCGCGAGTCGGCGCTCTACGTGTCCCTTTCCCGGAGCGATGGCGCCTCGCTCTCCTTGCTGGAAGCCATGGCGAGCGGCGCCTATCCGATCGTGTCGGACATCCCTGCGAACCGGGAGTGGATCGCGAGCGGAAGGAACGGTGCTGTCGTGGACGATCTCTCCGCGGCAGGGATCGCGGAAGTCCTCGAAAGAGGCTGGTGCGACACCGAGGCCCGGGAGTGCGCCGCCCGCGAGAACGTTCGGATGGTCGCCGAGCGCGCCGACCGGGAAGTCAACATGGCGCGGATCGAGGATCTGTTTCTCCGACTCGTGCGAGACAGCGCACGGGGGGCTTGAGCTCGGCGTTTCAGATCGCGCCGCGGAGTGCGCGGGGATCCGCCCGGGGAGCGTCGTGATTCGGCGGCCACGGGGTGCGCACGGCGAGCCAGGCGAGGCGGAGATAGATCGCGGCACGACGACGACTGGAGGCGCGTCGGGATCGAGTGCCTACGATCGCGAAGACTGCGTACAGGCACGCGCGGAAACTCTGGCGCAAGACCCAGCGCCACCGGACCGCGCTCGGTGATTCCCCCCGCAGATCCACGAAGTACAGGAAGTCCGCCAGCATGCGCGCGGCGAATGGGATCCGCTCATCCTTGCGAGTGGATGCGCCTTGCCGGTGCACGAAACGAGCGGCGGGCACGACCGCAGTCCGAAGGCCGACGCGTTGCGCGCGATCGCACCACTCGATGTCCTCGTTGTACAGGAAGAACTCCTCGTTCATCGGGCCGATCCGGGCCAGGTTGTCGCGGAGGATCGCCATCGCGGCGCCCGAGATCGCGCCGGTGGGAATGAGGCCGTCCCCGTCTCCTTCCCGAAGCCGGAGCCAGCTGGAGTCCGTTCGCTTCGGGAGAAATACACCCTCCCGGAGGATGTCCGAGAGTTCCGGAAGCGGCCGAGCGCAGCAGACATCCAGGTTGCCGGACGCGTCGGTCACGGCTCCACCCAGGATGCCGCAATCGGGATTCCCGAGCACCGCGGCTCGCAACCGTCCCAGCGCGGAAGGTTCGGGCACCGCATCGGGGTTGAGGACGATCACCACAGGACCGTCCGAAGCCTCGATCCCACGATTGACGCCGTAGGCGAAACCGCGATTCGTGGAGAGCGGAACGACGCGAACGGCCGGCAGGACACGTCGGATCTCCTCGACGCTCCCGTCGGTCGAAGCGTTGTCCACCACGACGACCTCGAGATTCTCCGCGGTCGCTAGGCGAAGGACGATGGCGAGATCTCGAACAAGGTCCCCGCCGCCGTTGTAGTTCACGATGATGACGGCACCGTTCATGTCGCCCTCGATGCGACCGCCATGCGCTCGGAGAGGCCGATGAGGATCCAGAGAACGTACCCGGCCACGAATCCGGCGGAGGGGTAGAGCATCGCCTGCACGAAGTACCCCAGGCCGCCGACGAGGATTGCCGTCCGCGGCCATTCGCGCGCGTGCCGGGTGGCGTCCCGGAAGAAGAAGACGAGGATCATGCCCGCAAGAATGAGCCCGGGGATTCCCAACGCGAGTCCGTGGTGAAGCCACCAGTTCTCCGCTCCGACGCCGATCGACTCGGAGCGTGCGATTCGATAGTCCCGGAATACGTCCGCGCCGATGCTTCCCCAACCGAGACCGGTGAGGGGGTGGTCCGCGAGAACCAGGACGGTCCGGTGGTACGTGACGAGGCGGGAGAGTGTCGACGTGGACTCTCCCGTGACCATCTGGGATGCCTTGTAGATCATGGCGTCCGGGAGGAGGACCCAGGCGGCGATCGCGAGGATGGGAAGCGCGAGAAGGGCCTTGCGACCGAAGCGAATCAGGACCGCGGCGCCCAGGGCCGCCGCCATTCCGAGAACTCCGCTGATCGAGTAGGTCGCTGCGTTGCAGGCCGCGGACGCAATGGTGATTGCCAGGAGGACGATCCGGCGCGCCCCCGTCGCCCTCATCGCGAGGCCCAGTGAGACCGCGAAGCTCACGGTGAGCGCGTGCGAGAAGCGCAGGGAGTGATCGAAGGTCGAGAACACCCGGACGTAGGATCGTCCCGTCTCGTCGTGGGCGAGCGGAACGTCGGCCCAGTCACCGAAGTTCGAAGCGCCGACCGAGATCGTCGTCTGGTAGAACCCGAACGCGATCGCGGGGAGCATGCCGATCAGAAACGCACCGAGCGTCCGGACCGCTTCGCGCGGATCCCGCACGAAGTGGCGAACGAGGTAGAGGACCATCAGCTGGCCGACGAGACGCTGGATCGTGGCGACCTGCTGCACCAGCGAGGCCGCCGTGTACAGCCCCGGGATGCTCAGGAGCAGGATTCCCAGGCCGACGCGACCCTGTCGACTCTGCCGCCACAGGGAGACCACCTCGGAGCGCGAGAGTACCGAGAGGAACAGCGCGTAGAGGATCAGATCGCTCAGGAACACCGTGGTCGTGCCGAACAGGTCGTATCCGAGAGGCTGGCGAAGGGGTATCGAGATCAGGAATGCATACCAGAGCCCGCGGGCGGCTCCATAGCGCCATGCGAGGCCGGCCGCGACGACGGTCAGCGGGATCAGGATCCCGGTTGCGGCCGGAGCGTAGGCCACACCCAGTGCGATCACCGCCGCGGACAGTCCGACCCCCAGCCAGGTGAGAAGGCTCGCGCGGGTACCGGTCACGGGTCACCCCGCATCCCGACGGAGGATCGAGTCAAGATCCGACGGACCGATGGCCCCAATCGCGTAGCCATCGCAGCAAGCGCGGGAGCCACGCCAATCGCTGCTCGAGCTCTTCCGGCAAGGCTCCCGGAGCCGCGAGCCTCGGGAGGAGTGACTCGCCACCCACGGCGATCGCTGCTGCCGTGAGGGCGGCCAGTGCCGTGGTCATCATCACGATCAGGGATCGTCGGGGCTTGGACTTCTTGATGGGAGGAACCGCGACGTCGAGGAACTGAATCGTCTCCTGCGTGCTCGCCTCCTGGATCCGCGCCTCTTCGTACTGGGCCGCGAGGAACTCGTAGACCTTCTCCTGGACGAGGACTTCCCGCTTGAGGTCGGCGAACTCCATCGCGAGCTTCGGAAGAACCGAGAGTCGGAGAAGACTACCGCGACCGGGCCGAGTGGCGGTCGAATCGCTCGTGAGTACTCCTCCGTTGAGATCCCGCGCGACGCGATCGATCTCCCGGATCTGATCGGAGATCTGCCGCAACTCGACGTTGTCCTGCCTCGAGTACTTCTCGAGGACTCCGCGTCGGATCTCGAGTTCCATCTTCTCCGACTCGAGCTTGGCCAGCGCTTCGACCGTCGCCTGCGCCTGGTCCGTCAGCTGGACCGCGCCGTTCTCTTCCTGGAAGCGCCGCAGGCGCTCCGACGCCTCGTCGCGACGCTGCCGATTCGCCTCGATCGCGCCCTCCACGAACTGCACCGACCGCCGAGCGTCCTCCACGCTCGTGCGCCGATTGAACTCGTCGAGGAGCTGCATGTAGGCGTTGGCCATGTCGGCGGCGCGCTCGGCGCTTCGATCCTCGACGGTGATCCGGAGCAACCCCTCGGGCGTCGAGTCCGCGGTGATCTTCTTCACGAGGGCGCGAATCGCGTGCTCCCGACTCGGCAGGTCGTAGACGGCGACCAGGTCGAATCGGTCGACGATCTGGCCGGCGAGGTTCCGGCTCTGGAGTACCCCGAGCATCACGTCCGCGGCCTGGCTGCGCCCGAAGAGTCGTCGAGCCGCCCTCCCCGATCCGACGCTCAGGTCGCTGCCGAGCTGCGACACCATCTGCAGGAGTCCGCCGCCCGTCGCTCCCTCCCGAGGCGGGAGGATCGTGGCGCTGGCGATGTAGGTCGGCGGGAGGAGCAAGCTCACCGCGACCGCGATGACGGCCGCCGCGATCGTGGCGCGGATCACGAATCCGCGCCATCGGAACAGTGCGACCGGGAACGAGACGGAACTCATGGCGCCACCGGAGAAAGACCAGAGGGGACGGCATCACCAGATCGTGGGATGCCGAATCGCCATTCTTCGCCCGCGCGAACGACTGTCAAGCCCGTTTCCGAACCCGGCCTAGGCCGAACCCACCGGGTTCGCCGCCGTCGCCCCCGCCGTCCGCCCGCCGCTCGACGCCTTCCCGCCCGCCGCGTCCTCGCAGCTCGTCACGATCCCGCGCTCCAGCCAGTCGTAGCGGCTCTCGAGCACGCCCCGCGACACGCCGCGCGCCGACTTGTCGTCGTTCGAGCGGGTGGCCCGGAAGGCGGCCGCGATGCGGCGCCGGGCGAGGCGACAGAAGTGGTCGGCGAGCTCCACCGGGCTGCGGTCGCGACCGTCGTGCCCCACCAGGGACGCCGCGCGCGACACGCACGCGGACATCGCGAACAGGTCCACGCCGATGTCCACGTACCGCGCGAGGAGCGCCTGCCGGAACTCGAGCTTCGGCCCCACGGTGACCATGGAGTGGAACATCGTCCGCGCGAGCCGGCGCGACGTGCGCTGCACGTAGCGCAGATGGCCGGAGAGCTCGCCCGGAACGTCGCTCGGGAGCGGACCATCCAGCGGCAGCCACCGGGAGATGTACCAGCCCGGGTAGAAGGTCGCGGCCTGGAGGAACGACTGCATCTTCTGCGCCGAGGTGCTCTTCGCGTCGATCAGCGCGCCGGCCTTCCCGAGGTGCGGGTCGAGCGCCTCACGCGCGATGAACAGGTGCATGATGTCGGTCGTGCCCTCGACGATCGTGTTGATGCGGACGTCGCGGTACATGCGCTCCATCGGGTACGGGATCTCGCCGCGTCCCTCGAGCGACTCCTCGCGCTCGTAGCCGCGGCCGCCGCGGATCTGGAACGCCGCGTCCGTGATCTCCACCGACGCCACCGAGGTGAACAGCTTCGCCATCGCCGCCTCGAGCCGGATGTCCACGCCCTGCTTCATGGCGAGTCCGGACGCGAGGTCGGACACGGACTCCATGGCGAACGTCTGGGCCGCCATCCAGGCGAGTCGCTCGCCCACGGCCTCGTGCTTGCCGATCGGCCGTCCCCACTGCGCGCGCTCGTTCGCCCAGCGCCGCGCGATCGAGAGCGCCTGCTTCGCGCCGCCCGTCGCCGCCGCCGGCAACGTCAACCGCCCGGTGTTCAGCGTGACGAGCGCGATCTTGAGACCGCGTCCCTCGCCGCCGAGCAGATTCTCCACCGGCACCTTCACGTTCGTGAACTTCAGCACGCCGTTCGCGATCGCGCGGATGCCGAGGAACCGGCAGCGATGCGTCTTCTCGATGCCTTCCGAGTTCATCTCCACGAGGAACGCGCTGATCTTCTTGCGCTCGCGCCCGTTCTTCATCTCGGACGGCGTGCGCGCCATCACGATGAGCAGGTCGGCGGCGAGGCCGTTCGTGCACCAGAGCTTCTCGCCGTTCAGGATCCAGTGCGTGCCGTCCGGCGAGAGCTCCGCCGTGGTCGCCATGTTCGCGGGGTCGCTGCCCACGCCGGGCTCCGTCAACGCGAAGCCGGAGATCGCTCCCTTCGCGAGACGCGGCAGGTACTTCTTCTTCTGCTCCTCGGTACCGAACATCTTCAGCGGCTGCGGCACGCCGATCGACTGGTGCGCGGAGAGCCACACCGCGGTCGACGCGCAGTGACTCGCCACGAGCGCGACCGCACGGTTGTAGTTGATCTGCGAGAGGCCGAGGCCGCCGTACTCCTCGGGGATCTTCATCCCGAACGCGCCGAGCTCGATGAGCCCGTCGATCACGTGCTGCGGGAGCGTCTCCTCGGCGTCGATCTTCGCGGCGTCGACGTTCTCCCGCAGGAACTTCTCGAGCTTCGCGCAGTAGGCGTCGCCGATCGCTCGATCCTCGGCATCCTGTTCGGGATACGGGAACACGAGGTCCGGGCGGAACCGCCCGAAGAACAGCTCGGCGCCGAAGCTCGGGGCCGTCCACTCGGATTCGCGCGCGTCTTCGGCGAGGGCGCGGGCTTCGTCCGCGCTGGCGTGCTTCTCGGTCATCGTCGACTCCGTTCAGGGGCGGAGCGCGGGGACGTTTCAAGGTACCCCGGCCGCGCCGGTCGCTGCCAACCCGTCCGAATCCGGCGGGCGATTTCCTGACCGGGTTATCGGCCATGAGGTCTTCCAAGTGGAGTCCGGAAACGGAGTTACGCTATACTTGCCGACTGCTCCCACTACGAGGTGTCCGTGTCCGACCCGACCTCCTCGCGCGGCCCGCATCCGGCCTCCGCCTCCGCGCCCGCCGACGGCGACCGCGCGGCGGCGTACGCGGAGACGCTCGCGCGCATCCGGCTCCTGATCGACGACGAGCCGGACTGGGTCGCCGCGATGGCCACGGTCGTCTGCGAGCTGCACCAGGCGTTCGGGCACTACGACTGGACCGGTTTCTACCGGGTCGTGCCGAACGTTCGTACCGGAGAGCCGGAGCTCGCCATCGGGCCCTATCAGGGTGGCCACGGCTGCCTGCGGATCGCGTTCGGACGCGGAGTCTGCGGTGCGGCGGCGGCCCGTCGGGAGACGCAGCTCGTCCCGGACGTGGAGGCCTTCCCGGGGCACATCGCCTGCAGCGACACCACCCGTTCCGAGATCGTCGTTCCGGTCCTCCGCCCCGATGGGACCGTTCTCGCGGTCCTGGACGTGGATTCCAACCTCCCGGACGCCTTCCACGCCTCCGACCGGGCGGCGCTCGAAGAGCTCTGTCAGGAGCTCGGCGCCCGCTACGGGGACTCGACCCCACCCCCAGCCGGGCGCTAACCCCGGGAGAGGATCGACTCATGCGCTGGACCGGACTCGCCCCCCTGGTCGTCTTCCTGGCGCTGCCAGCGTTTGCGGCCGACTCGTTTCCGAGCGCGCCCATGGACACCGTCCACGTCACGGCGACCTGGGCGCCGATCGATCCGGAGCGCCTGCCGGAAACCGTGACCGAGGTCACGGGCGAGGAGCTGCGACGTCGCGGCGCGAACGACCTGCGCTCCGCGCTCGCGCTCGTCGCCGGCGTGGAGGCGGTTCCGGGGGGAGACGCCGGTCCGGCCGGCTCCGTGCCCGCGCTCTGGGGACTCCGAGAGTTCGACGCGTTCCTGCTCGTGGTGGACGGCGTGCCGTGGGGCGGCGCGTTCATCCCGAATCTCCCGACCGTGGACCTGAACGACGTCGATCGCATCGAGGTGTTGCGTGGTCCCGCGCCGATCACGTACGGCTCGACGTCGTTCGTGGGCGTGATCCACGTCATTCATCGCGCACCCGGCGCCGGCGGCCACGTGGAGGTCGGTGGCGGGACGCACGGCACGATCCGCGGGTCGGTCGCGTACGATGCGCATCCCGAGGTCCGCGTTTCGCTCGACGGTGCGCACGAAGGTTTCGCGGACGAGGAAGCAGGCGTGGACCGCGGTCACGCACGGGTGACGGCGCGTCTTCCGCGCGAGGTTCGCGTCGTCGCCGACCTGAACGTCCTGCGGCAAGAGCCCACGAGTCCGGCGCCACGTGCGGGCAGTCAGCTCGATCCGGCCATTCCGGTGGACGCGAATCACAATCCGGAGGACGCGCACCTCGACACGACCCGATTCCAGATCTCCGCGGCGCAATCGAATCGCTGGGTCGACTGGATCGCGGCGGTGAGTCATGCCTCCGACGACAACGCGCGCGGCTTCCTCGAGGAAGATGCGGCGGACGACGGCTCCACGCCGAACGCGAACGGCTACACGCAGAACCGCGAGCTCACGGAGTTCTACGGTGAGGCGCATCATCGATTCCTGCCGGCACCCGAATGGGGGCTCACCCTCGGCGCCGACGCGCTGTTCGGCGAGGGCAAGCAGGACAGCCGGAACTTCCGCTACTACGCGCCGCTGGCATCGGCGCCGGTGACGTCGAGCGACGCGGGCGACCTCGTGGAGAACACCGAGTTCGAGGCCGAGCGGTTCTTCCTCGGCGCGTTCGCGGAGGCGGACTGGCAGCCGAGCGACGATTGGACGGTGCTCGCGGGCGTTCGCCTGAACCGCGTGGAGGAGACCCGCGAGGGCGAGCTGATCGAGAACGGCGTGGAGATGCCGGCCACCGTGAAGGACGAAGAGGTCAAGCCGGGCGCGCGACTCGGGATCACGTGGCGCGCATGGCACGCCGGCAACGATGCGTTCTCGCTGTTCGTTGACGCCCGCGAGACCTTCAAGCCGGCCGCGATCGACTTCGGACCGGAGGCGGAGGTCGATCCGCTCGAACCGGAGACGGCGCACAGCGTCGAGGTCGGCGCGCGCGCGGCGCTCGCGAACGGTCACCTGCACGTGGACGCCTCGGCGTTCCGTATGGACTTCCGGAATCTCGTGGTGTCCACGGTGCGGAACGGCAATCCCGCGCTCGAGAACGCGGGGGAGGAGCGCTTCGACGGTTTCGAGGTCGACGCGGAGTGCGCCTTCACGTCGGAGTGGCACGCGATCGCGACGTACTCGTGGCACGACGCGACGTTCCGGGACTACGAGACGACGTTCGACGGCGTGCTCACGCGGCTCGACGGCAACCACCTGGAGATGTCGCCGACGCATCTCGCCTCCGGCGGCGTGGCCTACGTCGGCGCCATCCTGCACGCGGAGGCGTTCGCGAACTACGTCGGCAAGCGCTTCCTGAACAAGCGCAATACGGCCGAGGCCGACGCCTACACCACGTTCGACGCGTCGATCGGCGCGCACGTCGGGAATCTGGATCTCCGGGTGATCGGACACAATCTGGGCGACCGCCGCGATCCGGTGGCCGAGAGCGAGCTCGGGGACGCGCAGTACTACCGGCTGCCGGCACGCACGGTGGAGGCGGCCGTCTCGCTCGCCCTGTAGGTCGAACGGATCGGACCGAAGTCGCGCCGAGCCCCGACAGCCGGCCCGGCGCGATCTTTCCTCGGATGGCGTGTCGCGCTATCGAGCGACGACCACTCTTCGCGTCTCCGAGAAGTCCTCGCCCTGCGCGCGCAGGAAGTAGACGCCGGCCGCGAGCGAGGAGGTGTCGACGGCGAGGCGACGTGATTCGCCGGCGGGCACCTGCCCGTCCATGACGCTCGCGACGTGCCGGCCGGCGACGTCGACCAGGTCGACCCGCACCTTCTGACCGCGTTCGATCTGGAGCGCGAACGTCCCGACGCCGACCACCGGCTGCGGCCACGGTCCGGCGAGGCGGAACGAACCGGACGGCCCGGGAGCCGGCGCCGCGATGGGATCGAAGCAGCCGCCGCCCTGGTTCTCCGTGCGCTTGAGGAGTCCGCCCGCGCCCGCGATCGTCCATGCGTTGTTGTTCGACATGTCCACGGCGTAGAGGTTCGCCGTCGTCTGTGGGTCGATCGAGCACCAGCTCTGACCGCCGTCGGTGCTGCGGAGCAGCGTCCCGGCCGATCCGGCCGCCAGGACCCAGTTCGCGTTCGCGAGGCTCGCGTCCAGGTCCCATATCGTCTCGGACGTGGGCACCGTGACGGCCGCCCAGGTGGACCCGGAGTCCGAGCTCCGCAGCATCGTGCCGTCTTGGCCGGCCGCAAGCACCGCGTTGCCGGCCACGCCGAGGACTGCGTAGAGATTCGCGGCCGTGCCGCTGACGACCGGTGTCCACGTGTCGCCGTTGTCCGTCGTGGTCACGATCGCACCGAGATCACCGACGGCGATCGTGGCGAGACCCGAGAACCCGCCGTCGCGGATCGACGCGCCCACTGCGAACTGAAAGTCCCAGCTGTTGCCGCCGTCCGTGGTCGAGTACAGGGATCCCCCGCTGCCGCCGGCGAACGACCAGCCGCTCACACGGCTGAAGATCACGAAGTCCTCCGCGCTCGGAACGTCGCGGCCCACGAACGTGCCGGAGATCTGACGACGAACGGTGCCACCGGAGCCGCCGATCCAGATCTGGGTCCAGGATGGCTGGTGCACGGCGAGCAGGTCGGCGGAGGTGCCGACCGCGAGTGGCATCCAGACCGTTTGGGTGTCGTCGGTGGACTGCAGCGCGAGACCGGCATCCCCGACCGCGATGATCTGGCCGAAGCTGGTCCTTTCGAGCGCGTTGACGTCGGAGGTCGTGCCGAGCGGGATGGTGACCCAGTCCTGGGCGGAGGCCGGGGCGGCGAGCACGGTCACCGCCACGAGTGGGAGCAGCGGGCGCATGGATGCTTCTCCTGGGGAGATCGGGGTTGCCCCCGTGACGTGAGGAGAACGTCGGCGGCGCGAGGAATCGCACACGAGAGACGTCGAAACGGCGCGCGACGCCGGAACCGTCACAACGGCCTTCGTTCGTTGCCGGCGACCTCGCCCACGTCGTGCCCGAACCCCGTGAGCGTGCAGGATGGCGCGCTCCTCGTGCCGGTCCTGCCCACGGCGATCCTCGGCACCGCGGACTTCTCGGTCGGCTCGATCGTCCCGGGGTCGCTCGTGATCGTGGTGCCGGGCGGCGGCGGGTTCTCGGAGACGCTGATCTACCCGATCGGTGGAGGCGGCATCGAGGACGTCGCGACGCCCGTGGTCGATCCCGTCGGGTGTGAATGCACGGACGAGGGGCCGGACGGCTACGACGACCTCACGGTGCACTTCGATCGCGACGAGATCATCGCCGCGCTCGGAGAGGTCTCGGGCGGCCAGTACATCCAGCTCTGTATCCGCGGCTCGCTCGTCGACGGGACGCCGTTCGAAGGATGCGACTGCATCGTGATCACACCGGTGGGACCGGTCTCGGTGGAGGCCCGCACCTGGGGCCGCATGAAGTCCTCGCACCGAGACTGACGTCGCTCTCGATCATGCACCGAAGCGACGCGCGCCGGGCCCCTTACGGAGCCCGGCGCGTTCGTCGAGGGCCGGAGCGGATGTTCGTCCCCCTAGCGGACGACCACCATCTTCCGGGTCTCCGAGAAGTCCTCGCCCTGGACTCGCATGAAGTAGACGCCGGCGTTCACGTTGCGCGCGTCGAACGCGAGCTGACGGGTTTCGCCGGGAACCATCCGACCGTCCATCACGCTCGCCACGTGCCGGCCGGCGACGTCCACCACGTCGGCGCGGACGGTCTGACCGCGATCGACCTGAAGCGAGAAGCGCCCGTCGCGAGCGATCGGCTGCGGCCACGGGCCGCCCAGGCGGAAGGAGCCGGCCGGTCCGACGACCGGCGCGTCGGTGGGACTGAAGCAGCCGCCGCCCGAGTTCGTCGTGCGCTTCATCAGCCCGCCCTCGCCGGCGATCGTCCAGGTCGCGTTCAGCGTCATGTCGACCGCGAAGAGATCGGCCGTCGTCTGCGTGTTGATGTTGCACCAGGTCGTGCCGGCGTTCGTGCTGCGGAGTAGGGTGCCGTTCGACCCGGAAGCGAGAACCCAGTTTCCGTTCTGCCCGCTCGAGTCGATGTCCCAGATCGTTTCGCTCGTCGGCAGCGAGATCGACACCCAGGTATCCCCGGAATCGGTGCTCTTCAGCATCGTGCCGCCCTCGCCGCCCACGAGAATGCCGCCGGCCACGTCCTTGTACGCGTACAGGTTCGCCGACGTTCCGCTCGCGATCGGCGTCCAGGCCACGCCGCCGTTCGTCGTCTTGAGGATCGTGCCGTTGTCGCCGACCGCGATCGCCAGCGATCCCACGAAGCCGTTGCCGTCGTGAATCGCGGCGCCCGCCGCGTACTGGAAGTTCCACGTGTTGCCCGCGTCCGTCGTGCGGTACATGGAACCTCCGGTGCCGCCGGCGAAGGACCAGCCGCTGCTGCGGCTGAAGATCACGAAGTCCTCGCCGCTCCCGATGCCGCGATTCTGGAACGTGCCAGCGATCAGACGCTTCACGGTGCCGCCGTCGCCGCTGATCCAGATCTCGGTCCAGGACGGCTGGTGCACGGCGAGCAGGTCGGCCGACGTGTTCACGGCCAGCGGCGTCCACGCCGTCTGCGTGCCGTCCGTCGACTGGGCGGCGAAGCCGGCGTCGCCGACCACGATCACCTGGCTGAAGCTGGTCTTCTCGATCGCGTTCACGTTCGAGGTGGTGCCGAGGGGGATCGTGGTCCAGTCCTGGGCGAGGGCCGGGGTGGCGGCGAGGAGCAGAGTCGTGGCGGCGAGGAGCGGACGCATCGAGGGTCTCCGGGCTGAGGACTCGGGTCGGGGCGGTTCCCGCGTACTCCAGCATAACGTCACCGGGCCAGGGAATCGCACGAGGGGCGCCGCCGCCCGCTCAGATCGCCGGAGAGGCGACCAGGAACCGGTCCCAGGCGGGGTCCACGTCCGTGGTGACGGCGGCCAGGGCGAGGGCGACCCCCAGGGATCCGGTCAGGAGCCCGGCCTCCGGCAGGAAGGAGAGATCGTGGGGTGATCCGGTCCGGTCGTGCGAGGTCCAGGCCGGGTATCCGCCGATCGGCTCGCCGACCCGGCGGTGGTCGAGCGTGTACCGGGCCCATTCGCGCGCGGCCTCCGCGAGGCGCTCCCGGCCGCTCAGGTGGGCGAGGCGGGCGAACACGAGCGCGTTGCCGGCGCTCCCGTGGCACAGTCCGAAGTCGCGAACCCCGGCGTCGGCCTCGGCGATCGAGGCGCAGTTCTCGGCGACGTCCACCGCCCGGCGCTCGTAGTCCTCGTGGCCGAGCGCGCGCGCCGCGAGGAGCAGCGCGAGGGAGAGTCCGAGATCTCCGTAGCACCAGGCGAGCCGGCTGCCCTCCGTGCGCGGGCCCCCGACCGGAACCCAGGACGGGAAACGAGTGGCGCCGGCGCGCGGCTGCTCCTGCGCGAAGATCCAGTCCAGGACCTCCTCGGCGACGTCGCGGGCACGCTCCGCCTCCACGCCGAGCGCCGCGGCCTGGGCGATCACGGCGACGGCCGCCGGAGCCCCGTGGGCCACGCCGAGGTTGTAGTAGCCGTTCGGCGCCATCTCCCGCTGATGCGGGGGAAGGAGCTCGCCCGGCGTCTTCCAGGTGCGCCCGGGCTGGCCGGCCTCCGGCTCGGTCTGGTCCATCAGCTGCCGGACCACGGCGCCGAGGATGCGTCGTCCCGCGGCGGACGGCATGCGTTCGAGACCGTAGACCCCGACCCCGGTCAGCCCCGAGACGAGGTCGTAGTTTCCGGTCACGTACGAATGGGAAAGGAACTCGCCCAGCGGTTCGTCGATGTCGGAAAGGAGGTCGTCGGCATCCTGCCCGAACAGCTCCGACGCCACCTGCGCCGACGCGAAGGCGACGCCGGGGAAGCCACCGTAGAAGGCCGGCGAGCTCGCGCTGTCCGCCAGACTCGCCGCGGACTCCTCCCACGCGACACGCGCCCGCTCGAGCAGAGAATCGTCTCCGAGGGAGCGCGCCAGTGTGTGGTAGCCGAGCGCCATTCCGGCGGTGCCGCCCGCGAGGCCGTTCGGCAGCGACTCGTCCCAGGTGGCGAGCTCGGAGAGGATGTCCTGAATCGCGTCGTTCGCCCGCTCCGCGAGTTCCCCCTCGAGGAGCGCGGACCACGCCGAGCCGGCTCGCCGGGGTATCTCCACGTTCCGCTCGTTCGACATCGGATTGCACCTCGAAGTTGATGATTGCACTCGCCGGACCGGTCCGCGACTTCCCCACCCATGATAGACGACCGGACGTGCCCATTTCCGGGCGGGCTGTTGCCCGTTTTCGTACAGTGGACGGACCCCAGGTGGCGAGATCCGGCTGTTCCGGGCCGTTCGGGCGGAACCGGACCGGGGCCCCACTCTTGCATGGATTCGCCGTGCAAGGACCGGGCCTCGGAGCGAGCGACGAGTGTCCGCCCATTCGCTTCGTGCGGAGGACTGCACCGGGGTTTGGTAGCATGGAGGTTCGCATCATCGAGATCCGAGGGAAGGGAATCGCCACGGACCGCCACCACTCCTCCGAGACGGAGGCGCGATCGACCACGCGCCCCCCGCGGACGGACGAGCCGACGCTCGGGCCGGACGAAGCCCTGTTCCGCGCCGAGGCGCTCGAGGAGTTCCAGCGCGGGCACGGGGGCGGCCGAGTGCTGCAGCTCTCGCCGCGCTGGACGGACGCGACGTTCCGGATCCTGCTCGCGATGCTCGCCATCGCACTCGTGTTCCTGATCGTGGGGCGGATCTCGCAGTACGCGTCCGGACCGGCGATCGTGCGTGTGGTCGGGGACGGCCCGGTGGCCGTGCGGGCGTCCGGCACCGTCGAGCGCGTGCTCGTGCTCCCCGGCGACGCCGTGAACGAGGGCGACGTGATCGTGCGGTTGTGGGCGGGCGCGGAGGAGAGCGAGCTCGAGCGGGCGCGCGCCGCGTTCGAGCTTCATCTCGCGCAGCTCCTTCGCAATCCGCAGGACGAGTCCGCGCGCGCGGCCGCGGCGGCGGCGCGGCCCGGCGTTCTTCTCGCGGAGGCGCGTCTCGAGGAGCGACTCGTGCGTGCGCCCCGGGCCGGGCGAGTGAGCGACGTGCGGATCCAGCCCGGACAGCTGCTCGCCGCCGGCGATCCCGTCGTGTCGATCGTGGCGGAAGCGGATCCCCTGGAACTCGTGGCGTTCCTGCCGGGGCGCTATCGCCCGCTGCTCGAGCCCGGAATGGCGCTCCGGATCGAGGTGGAGGGCTACGCGCACGCTTACGAGGATCTCGCGATCGCTCAGGTCGGCGAGGAGGTCATCGGCCCCGACGCCGCTCGCCGCTCGCTCGGCGCCGACGTTCGCGATGCGGTGCTCATGACGGGGCCGGTCGTGCTCGTCCGCGCTCGCCTCCCCGAGACGTTCCGGGCCGACGGCGAGGAGCATTCGTTCTTCCCCGGGATGACGGTCCGGGCGGACGCGCGCATCCGCACGCAGTCGATCCTGGTCACGCTCGTGCCGGGCCTCGAAGCCGCCCTGGAGAAGCTCCGATGACGGGCGGCGACCGGGAACGCCCGTCCGTCTTCGATCGCTTCCCGGCGACTCGCAGGCTCGAGGGCGCGCCGCGACGTCGTCGGGTCCCGTACGTGCAGCAGCTGCACGCGACGGATTGCGGACCCGCCTGCCTCGCGATGGTGCTTCGCTTCTTCGGACACGAGGCGACGTTGGACTCGGTCCGCGACCGTCTCGAGGGCGGCCGCGACGGCGTTTCCGCGCTCCAGATCTTGGAGGTCGCCGCGCGGTTCGGTCTGCGCGGGCGGGCGGTTCGTCTCGATCTCGAGGATCTCGACTACCTCCAGCAGGGCTCGATCCTGCACTGGCGGATGAGCCACTTCGTGGTGCTCGACCGGATCACGTCGCGGGGCGTGGAGATCGTCGATCCCGCGGGCGGGCGGCGTCTCGTGCCCATGGACGAGTTCGCGCGCGCGTTCACGGGCGTGGCGATCCTGCTCGAGCCCGCGAACACGTTCGAGAAGCTCGACCGCGGACCTTCCCGGGTCTGGCAGTACCTGCGCCAGATCCTCCGCCACTCCGGCGTGCTCGGCCGGATTCTCGTCACGTCGGGCGTGGCGCAGATCTTCGCGCTCGCGCTGCCGATCCTCACCGGCGCGATCGTGGATCGCGTGATTCCGCGCGGCGACGTCGACCTGCTCACGGTCCTCGCGGCCGGCATCGCGATGATTGCCGTGTTCCAGTTCCTCACGTCGTTCCTGCGCGCGCATCTGCTGCTGCACCTGCGTACGAACCTCGACGTGCAGATGACGCTGGATTTCCTCGATCATCTGCTGCGGCTGCCGTTCTCGTACTTCCAGCTCCGGCAGACCGGCGACCTGATGATGCGCCTCAACAGCAACACGACCATCCGCGAGACACTGACGTCCACCGCGATGACCGCTCTCCTCGACGGCGCGATGGTCACGGTCTACCTCGTGGTGCTGCTGATCACGCACTGGCCGCTCGGCCTGCTCGTGCTCGGACTCGGCGTGCTCCGCGCCGCGATCTACTGGGCCGTGCGTCGCAAGTATCGCGAGCTGATGTCCGAGAGTCTCCAGGCGCAGGCGTCGTCGTCGAACTACCAGGTGCAGATGCTCGAGGGGATCGAGTCGCTGAAGGTGGCGGGCGCCGAACGTCGCGCCCTCGAGCACTGGTCGCACCTGTTCACGGACGTGATGAACGTATCCCTCAAGCGTGGCCGCCTCGCGGCCGTCGTGGACTCCACGCTCGGCGTGCTCGGCACCGCGTCGCCTCTCCTGCTGCTCGGGTACGGCGGCTGGCTCGTTCTGCAGGGCGAGCTGTCGCTCGGCACGATGCTCGCGATGAACGCGCTCGCGGCCGGATTCCTGGGTCCGCTCTCGTCGCTCGTGTCCACCGCGCTGAGCCTGCAGCAGCTCGGCAGCTACGTGGAGCGCGTGGACGACGTCCTGCAGACGGAACCGGAGCGAGCCCGGCGGGAAGCGCGGGTCGCGCCGCCGCTCGAGGGCCGCATTCGCCTGGACGGGGTCTCGTTCCGCTACGCGGAGTCGGGCGGCTGGGCCGTACGCGACGTCGACGTCGACATCCGACCGGGGATGCAGGTCGCGATCGTGGGGCCCACGGGATCGGGCAAGAGCACGCTCGCGCGTCTCGTGGTGGGACTCTACGGGCCCACGGAGGGACGGATCCTGTTCGACGAGCACGACTCGGAAGAGCTGGAGCTCGGATCGATCCGGCGCCAGATCGGCTACGTGCCGCAGACGCCGTTCCTCTTCGCGACGTCGATCCGCGAGAACATCACGATGGACGATCCGGGCGTTTCGCTGGAGGAGGTCCGGCGCGCGGCGGAGATCGCCTACGTCGATCACGAGATCCAGTCGATGCCGCTGCGCTGGGAGACGCCGGTCACGCAGGGCGGAGCATCGCTGTCCGGCGGGCAGCGCCAGCGGATCGCGATCGCGCGCGCGGTGCTGCGTCGCGCGCCGATCCTCGTGCTGGACGAGGCCACCAGCCACCTCGACTCGCTCGCGGAGCAGCATGTGCACGAGCGCATCCGCACGCTCGACGCCACGCGCATCCTGATCGCGCACCGCCTCAGCACCGTGGTCGACTCCGATCTCATCCTGGTGCTCGTGGACGGCCGGATCGAGGAGCAGGGCACGCACGACGAGCTGATGCGAAGCGAAGGGATGTACTCGCGCATGTATCGCGCGCAGATGCGCTGGAGTGGTCGCGCCGGCGAGGAATCGGTCCGGAGGAACGAACGATGATGCGCGACGCCTACCGGCCGGACGACTTCTTCGCATTCCGGACGCCGTTGCTGCCCTGGGACGAGGTGCTGGAGTGGAGCGCCGGCGCGCGCTTGCCGCGCGCGGTGCGTCGGGGCCGGGATCTCGCGAAAGCGTACGCCGTCGACCGCCGCCGGCAGCAGGAGTGGCTCCGCGCGGCGTACTCGCGGCCCGACGTGCGAGAGGCGCTGTTCGTCGCGTCGCCGAGCCTGGACGAGCGTTACGAGACGTGGCTCGCCGAGCCCGACTCCGAGAAGGGCCGCGGGATCGAGGTCGGTCTCGTGAAGTACTACCAGCGGATGGCCGCCCGCTGCACTCCGTTCGGCCTGTTCGCGGGGTGTTCGATCGGATCGCTGGGAGCGGAGACGCGAATCGAGCTCCTGGAGCGGTCCGCCTACGGTCGTCACACTCGACTCGACATGGATTTCATCGGCGCCACCATCGACGCGCTGAATCGTGACCCCGCCGTGCGGTCCGCGCTCCGGTACGTCCCGAACTCGAGCGCGTACCGTGTGGCCGACAGCCTCCGCTACGCCGAGGCGCGTCTCTCCGGGCGCACACGCAGCTACTTCCTCGTCGACGCGAACGCCGACATCTACCTGACCGGTACGCTCGAGCGCGCCGCCGACGGTGCGCGACGCGAGGAGCTCGCGGAAGCGCTCGTGGACGACGACATCACCCGGGAAGATGCGCTCGCGTACGTCGACGAGCTCGTCGACGCGCAGCTTCTGGTGTCGGAGCTCCAGGCGATCGTCACGGGGCCCGAGGCGATCGACGATCTGCTCGAGCGGCTGGCCGGCCTGCCGGATGTGGCGGAGGCCCGCAGCACGCTGGAGCAGATCCGGGACGAGCTCGTGGATCTGGATGCGCTCGGCCTCGGACATGCGGGCGAGCGATACCGCGCCTTGAAGCGATCGCTCGAGCCCCTTCCCGCGGACGCCGATCTCGCGCGCCTGTTCCAGGTCGACATGACGAAGCCGGCGGCGCACGCGGAGCTCGGCGACGAGGTGCGCCGCGAGCTCACCGCGGCGGTCGATCTGCTGCACCGGATCCACGTGCCGCCGGAGGAGACCGGGCTCGATCGGTTCCGCAAGGACTTCACGGACCGCTGGGGCGCGGACTGGGTATCTCTGGCCGAGGCGCTGGACGAGGAGATCGGGCTCGGCTTCCAGTCGGCGGATCACGGCTCGGCCGAGGCCGCGCCGCTCCTGGAAGGCATCGGGGTGGGAGGGACGGCGGGAACGCCGCAGTTCAAGAAAGACTCCCGTGCGCTGTGGCTGCGACAGCTGCTGGACGATGCGCTCGAGTCCGATGCCGAGGAGATCGTGATCCGGGAAGACCAGGTTCCGACCACCCCCGCGGGTCCTCCGCTGCCGGATGCGCTGGCGATCATGGCAGTGCTGCTGACACCTCTCTCGCCCGACGACCCGATCGTGCGTCTCCGCAATGTCGGCGGTCCGTCGGGCGCGCGGCTCCTCGGTCGGTTCTGCCACAGCGACCCCGCGCTGCTCGCGGGCGTGCGCGCCCACATCGCCGCGGAGGAGGCTCTGGCACCGGACGTCACCTTCTTCGAGATCGCGCATCTGCCCGACGGTCGCGTGGGTAACGTGATCTGCCGACCGTGCTTCCGCGACCACGAGTTCGCGTACCTCGGTCGTTCCGGGGCTCCCACCGAGCGGACGTTCTCGCTGGACGACCTCGAAGTGTCCGTGCGCGGCAGCCGGGTCGTCCTGCGCTCACGGACGCTCGACCGAGAGGTCCGGCCGCGCCTCTCCAATGCGCACAACACCGTGACCCGGAGCGTGGTGGTCTATCGATTCCTCGCGGCACTCCAGGCCGAGGGTTGCCTGTCGGGAACGATGTGGAGCTGGGCGCCGTTCGACGAGTCGCGACGCACGCCGCGCGTACGCTTCGGTCGCGTGATCCTGGCGCCGCGCACCTGGCGGGCCGACGCGAAGGAGATCGAGACCTGGAAGGCGGATCGACCCGAGGAAGTGTTCGCGAACGTGCAACGGTGGCGGGAAGCGCGAAGGCTGCCGCGCTTCGTCGGCGTGGTGGATGCGGACCACGTGATGCCGGTGGATCTGGACAACGTGCTGAGCGTGGAAGCGTTCGTCGATCTCGTGCGGAACCGTCCCGGCTTCCAGCTCGAGGAGCTCGAGGGCGATCGGGATCGCCTGGCGGTGAGCGGGCCGGAGGGTCGCTTCTGCAACGAGATCGTCTCGACCTGGGTGCGGGTTCCCGCGCCGGACGCGGCGTTCTCCGCGAACGGCTCGGCGCCCGGAGCGACCGAATCCGTCGTGCCCGTCGCCGCGGCGGCGGAGCCCCGACCGGCGCCCGCGAGCGTGCAGCGCTCTTTCGTGCCGGGGTCGGAGTGGCTGTTCGCGAAGATCTACACCGGTCCCGCCACCGGCGACGTGTTGCTGCAGGACGTCGTGCGCCCGCTCGCCCGCGAGGCGATGACGCGCGGTCTCGCCAGCGGCTGGTTCTTCATCCGTTACGGCGATCCCAAGTGGCATCTTCGCGTTCGGTTCCGCGGCGAGCCCGGCGTGGTGCACGGGCAGGTGCTGCCGGCACTGCACCGCGCGGTCGCACCGTTCCTGGACGACGGTCGGGTGAGTCAGATGGTGCTCGATACCTACGTGCGTGAGACCGAGCGCTACGGCGGCCCCGCCGGAGTCGAGATCTGCGAGGAGATCTTCCAGGCGGACAGTGAGGCGTGCCTCGAAGTCCTCGGCCTGCTCGAGGGAGATACGGGTGCGGATCTGCGCTGGCGCGCGGCACTGTACGGCTGCGACCGGCTGCTGCGCGATTTCGGGTTCGACGAGGAGGAGATGCACGCGGTGATGTCGCGGGTCGCCGATGCGTTCTCGAGCGAGTTCCGCGTCACCGGCGCGCTGCGCGACCGCGTGATGGGCCGCTATCGAAAGGAACGGTCGCCGATCCTGCAGCTCGTCTCGAACGGCGCGACGAAGGACGAAGACACGCGCCCGTTCTGGGACGCGGTGAGGCGCGCGTTCGATCGACGTTCGGAGCTGCAGGGCCCTCGCCTCGTGGAGCTGCGCCGTCGGGCCGACGCCGGCGAGCTCGCGACGCCGATTCCGGACCTCGTGTCGAGCCTGCTGCACATGCACTCGAACCGCATGTTCCGGACCGCGGCGCGCGCGCAGGAGATGATGATCTACCGGTTCCTCGAACGGACGCACGACTCGCTGCTCGCCCGGGCAGGGAAGAAGGCGCGGGATCGGAAGGGGCTCACGGTATGAGGCGACTGCTCCTTCTGATCGCGCTCGCCGGTGCGGGCAGTGTCGCGCCGGCCGCGCGGGCGGCGGACGACTGGCTCGGAGTCGTGTTCACGCGCGAGTCCGTGGAGCTGGTGGCGGAGTCCGACGGGGAGGTGAGGGACGTCCCCGTCCGGCTCGGGGCTCGGGTCGCGGCGGGGGATGTCCTGCTTCGCCTCGACGCGCCGGACCTGCGGGCTCGGCTCGCGCAGGAGCGGGCGTCGCTGGGTGCGGCGGAGGGGCGCGTCGAGCAGGCGCGCGCGGATCTGGCCGACGCGGACCGACGGGCCGTCCGGCGGGAGGGCGCCACCGACATGTACTCGGACGAGGAGATCGCCACGGCCCGTTCCGCCCGCGAGGGGGCCGCCGGGGCGCTCGCGGCGGCGGAGGCCCAGGTCGAGGAGCGGCGGGCGGCGCTGGCCGAGCTGCAACGCGAGGTGTCGCGGCTGGAGATGCGTGCACCCTTCGCGGGCACGGTGGCCGCGTGCTGGTTCGAGGCCGGCCAGCGGGTGAGAGCCGGGGAGGCCGTGGCGCGCGTGGTGGGGGACGACCGCCCTTGGATCCGGTTCGCGATCCCGTCGCGCGCGGCGGGCGGTCTGTCGGACGGCGACGCCGTGGAGGTGCGCGAGGAGGCCACCGGGGCCGTGTGGGCGGCCCAGGTCCGGCACGTGGCGCCGGACGTCGACGCTTCCCTGGATCTGGTGTTCGCGGAAGCCGAACTCGCCGCCCCGGAGGCGGCGGCGCCTCGCATCGGCGAGGTGGTCCGGGTGCGACCGGTGGGCGCCCCCTAGTCCGTCTCCAGTTGCCGACAAAACAATTTGTCGACACCTCCGGTGGCGCGCTCGGGGGGGGGCGGCGCCTAGCCGCCGAGCATCCCCGCCGCGAGTTTCCGCGCCAGGTTCCCGTCGACGTCGCCCTTGTGCGCCTTCATCAGCGCGCCCATCACCTTGCCCACGTCCCCCGGGGTTGCCGCGCCGGTGGCGTCGATCGCCTCGCGAATCCAGGCTCGTGTCTGGGTCTCGTCCGCGAGCTGGGGCAGGAACTCCTGGATCACGGCGAGCTCCGCCTTCTCCGACTCGGCCATTTCGGTCCGTCCGGCCTGCTCGAACGCCTCGATGCTCTCCCGGCGCTGCTTCTCGAGACGTCGCAGCAGGTCCACACACGCTTCGTCCGGGAGTGCCGTGGAGTTGTCCTTCTTGAGCTCGTTCAGGAACACGGCACGGATGCTCCGGAGCGCGGCGAGTCGCGCCGGCTCCTTGGCCTTCATCGCTTCCTTCATCTGCGTGTTGATCTCGTCGTAGATCGCCATGCGACCCTCCTCTGTCGACCCGGAGTCTACCGAGGGGCGGCCCTTCCGTCAGCGTCGACACGACGTCGCGCGCGGCAAGACCTCGGCCGGCGGGTCGGCCCCGCCCGACCCCCGGGTCCGCTTGCCGCCCCCCGTCAACCCGGCTATGCTCCCTCCTGCATTCCGGCCGGATTCCGGGGCCAAGGGGGGTGTGCACTTGCGGGTGATGGTGACGGGTGCGGCCGGTTTCCTCGGCTCGCATCTCTGCGACCGGCTCCTCGCCGAGGGGCACGAGGTCATCGGCCTCGACAACCTGATCACCGGGAACATCCGGAACATCGAGCACCTCTCCGGAAACCCGAACTTCCGCTTCGTGAAGCACGACGTCACGGAGTACATCTTCCTCTCCGGCCCGCTGGATGCCCTCCTGCATTTCGCGTCGCCGGCCTCGCCGATCGACTACCTCGAACTCCCGATCCAGACCCTGAAGGTCGGTGCGCTGGGGACCCACAAGGCGCTGGGCCTCGCCCGGGAGAAGAAGGCACGCTTCCTGCTCGCTTCCTCCTCGGAGGTCTACGGGGACCCCTTGGTTCACCCTCAGAAGGAGGATTACTGGGGAAACGTGAACCCGATCGGGCCCCGGGGCGTGTACGACGAGGCCAAACGGTTCGGCGAGGCGATCGCGATGGCCTATCACCGGTCTCACGGAGTGGACACGAAGATCGTCCGGATCTTCAACACCTACGGACCGCGGATGCGGGCGAAGGACGGTCGGGTGGTGCCGGCCTTCATCACGCAGGCCCTGGCCGGGCAGCCGCTCACGGTGTTCGGTGACGGCAAGCAGACCCGATCCTTCTGCTTCGTCGACGATCTGATCGAGGGGATCTACCGCCTGCTCCTGTCCGACCTGAACGAGCCCTGCAACGTGGGAAACCCGCACGAGATGACGGTGCTCCAGTTCGCGGAGGCGATCATCGAGCTGACGGGGTCAAAATCGACCATCATTCACCAACCCCTCCCGACCGATGATCCGAAGGTGAGACAGCCCGACATCTCGCACGCCAAGAGGGCGCTCGGCTGGGAGCCGCGCGTGCCGCTCGAGGAAGGGCTGCGCAAGACGATCGCTTGGTTCCAGGAGGCGGGGTTCTGATGCGGGTTCTCGTAACGGGTGGCGCAGGGTTCATCGGTTCCCATCTCGTGGACCGCCTGCTCTTGGCCGGCCACGAGGTCACGATTCTCGATGACCTGTCCACCGGTACGCGGGAAAACGTCGCGCACCACGACGGCGAGCGGCGATTCCGCGCGGTGTTCGACTCGGTGCTGAACGACCGGATCGTGGACACGCTCGTTCGCGAGGCGGATCTCGTGCTGCACCTCGCGGCCGCGGTGGGCGTGAAGTACATCATCGAGAATCCGCTGCACTCGATGCGCGTGAACGTGCGGGGCACCGAGAACGTGCTCGAGTCCGCGGATCGTCACCGGACCCGCGTGATCCTGTTCTCCACTTCCGAGATCTACGGCAAGTCGCCCGACGTTCCGTTCCGCGAGGACGCCGATCGCCTGCTCGGTCCCACCCGCATCCACCGCTGGAGCTACTCCACCGCGAAGGCCGTGGACGAGATCCTCGGCCTCGCGTACCACGAGAAGCACGGTCTGCCGGTGATCGTGGTGCGACTGTTCAACACGTGCGGTCCCCGCCAGCGCGGCCGCTACGGAATGGTGATTCCTTCCTTCGTGGACCAGGCGATCCGCAAGCAGAAGATCACGGTGTACGGCGACGGCACGCAGACGCGCTGTTTCTGCCACGTGGAAGACGTGGTCGATGGAGTGATGGCGCTGCTCACGTGCGACGAGGCCGACGGCGAGATCTTCAACATCGGCAGTCACGAGGAAGTGAGCATCATCCAGCTCGCGCGTCGCGTGCGCCAGCTCACCGAGAGCCGCTCCGAGATCGTGCTCGTTCCCTACTCGGAGGCGTACGAGCCCGGGTTCGAGGACATGTCGCGGCGGGTCCCGGACCTGCGCAAGATCCACGAGTTCGTGGGCTACGAGCCCAAGCGTAACCTGGACGACATCCTGCACTCGGTGATCGACCACCGTCGCACCGTGCTGGATTCGGAGCGCGCACTGGGCCAGGATCGCGGCTAGCCCCTTCCTCGCCCGTTGACGCCCCCCTCCGGCGTCTCTAAGGTCTTGCCGACACAGCTCGCCGAACCCCACGATCCCCGGTCCGGAGGCGGACTCTGCCCGCGCCTCTCGTCGTCTTTCTGGTCGCACTCGCGGCCGCACTCGCGCTGACGCCCGTGGCGCGTCGCCTCGCCGTGGTCACCGGCTGGGTCGCGCAGCCGTCCGCGCGCGGGATCCATCGCCGGACCACGCCGCTCATGGGCGGGGTCGCGATCTTCTCCGCGTTCGTGCTCGCGAGTGCCGTGGCGGCGTTCCTCAGTCCGGATTTCGCGTTCCGTCGATTCCTCGGCTACTTCGCCGGCGCGACGGTCATCTTCGTGATGGGCGTGATCGACGATCGCCTCGATCTGAGCTGGTTCTCGAAGCTCCTCGGGCAGATCGTGGCCGCGGTCCTGCTGCTCGCGAGCGAGAACGCGGGCGACATCCTGCTGCTGACGCCGGTCGGTCTCGTGCTCGGCCTGTTCTGGCTCGTGGGACTCACGAACGCCATGAACTTCCTGGACAACATGGACGGCCTCTGCGCCGGCATCGCGGCCACGATGGCGCTCGCGTTCGCCGTGCTGGCGCTGCTCGCGGGACAACCCGGGACGGTGTTGATCTCGCTCGCGCTCGCGGGTGCCGCGATCGGGTTCCTTCGCTACAACTTCCACCCCGCTTCGATCTTTCTCGGCGACGGCGGCAGCCTTTTCCTCGGCTACTCGCTCGCGAGTCTCGGCGTGATGATCACGCGCGACCTCGATTTCTCGTGGGATCTCCTGGTCCCGGTGGTGGCCGTGTCCTATCCGATCTTCGACATCACGTTCGTGAGCGTGACGCGCTACCTCCGGGGCCAGAGCCTGGCCGAGGGCGGGAAGGACCACACCAGCCACCGGCTCGCCCGGCTCCTCGGCGGGGCGCGCCCCACGGCCTTCGCGACCTACCTGATCTGTGCGGCGACCGGCGGTCTCGCGATCGTGCTCGGCCTCACCGGGATTCCCGCGCTCACCATCGCGGCGGTGGCGGTCCTGGCCGTGGTGTTCTGGGGCTTCGGCGCGCGACTCTGTCGTCTCGCGCCGGTGCCCGAACGGACCTCGCGGGCCGACGCCGAGGCCGCGGTGTCCGGCCCGCGCGTTCCTTGACCGAGTTTTCGTCCGGTTGCTAGGCTCGCGCGATCATGCGGGCCGCTGCTCGGCTCCGTCGTTCCTCGAGAGGAGATCCATGGCATCACGCACCCTGAAAGTCGGCTGCCGCGAGACGGAGTTCTGTCGTCGCCAGACCCACGCGATCCTCGACCGTCTCGCCGCGGACCTCTCGGACGTGAAGGTCGAGGTCGTGCAGCTCCCGGAGGGCTCGGTGCTCGACGGGCTCGCCGCCGGCGTCTGCGACCTGCACATCCGCGGCGCCCGCGAGGTTCCGCTGGAGCTCCCCGAGGGGATCCGCCTCGTCGCCTGCACGGAGCGCACCGACCCCTTCGACGTGCTCGTGTCGCGCGAGGGCGCGCTGCTGGAGGACCTCCCGGACGGAGCGGTCGTGGGCGTCGAGTCGTCGCGCGTGCTGGTGCAGATGGCGGCGTTCCGCGAGGAGCTCGAGTTCCAGCGCATGAACGACTCGCTCGACCAGCTCTACCACGCGCTGAACGAGGGCGAGATCGCGGGGTTCATCGTGCCCGCGGAAGACGTCGCCACGATGGGTTGGCAGGAATCCGTGGCCGAGGTCTTCCCACCCGACATCGTGCTGCCGGCGGCCGGACAGGGCGCGTTCGCGATCCTGGTGCGGGACGGCGTGCCCGAGGCGGAGGCGCTGGCCGCGCGCGTCGATCACGAGATCACGCGTCAGGTCGTGCTCGCGGAGCGCGCGTTCCTGCGCGAGCTCGCCCTGCTGCCGCGGCACCCGGTGGCGGTCCACGGCATGTTCGAGGGCGACACGCTCGTGCTCGAGGCGATGCTCGGCGACGAGGTCTCCGGCGCCATCCTCCGCGACGACCTGGATGGGGAGCCGCAGGAGGAGGCGGAGCTCGGCGTACGACTCGCGAAGCTCTTCATCGCGGACGGCGCGCGCGATTACATCGCCAGCTACGAGTAGCGTGAGATGACGGGTCGGCTCGGTCGCCTGATCACGCCGTCCTTCATCCGGAACGCGCTGTTCCTCGGGATGGTGGCGCTGTCCCTCGCGTCGCTGCTGTTCACGCAGCGCATCGCGTCGCGGCTCGAGGACCAGACGTCCACGCTCACGGACCTCTTCGCGCGGTTCGCGGCGGCCGCGACCCTGCCCGCCGGCTTCGACGACGAGATCCGCCGCGTGTTCCGCGGCTATCTCGATCGCGTGAGCTTCCCGATCATCGTGACCGATCGCCGCGGCGTGCCCGGCGCATTCAAGGGCACGCGTTTCTCGCCCGAGGACGTGTCGTTCGAGACGTTCATCACGACCGATCCGGAGAACCCTCCGCCCGGTCCGGTGGCCGAGCTGATCCGTGCCGCTCACGAAATGGACCTCGAGCGCGCGCCGATCCCGATCGTGCGCAGCGATGGCGAGCTGTTCGGCTGGGTGCACTACGGCGAGTCCACCGTGGTGAAGCAGCTGCGGTTGATGCCGCTGTTCCAGATCACGATCGCGGGATTGCTGGTGGGTATCGGCTACTTCGGCGTGCGGACCATTCGCGCGAGCGAGCACCGCTCCATCTGGGTCGGCATGGCCAAGGAGACGGCGCACCAGCTCGGGACCCCGATCAGCTCGCTCATGGGTTGGGTCGATCTGCTGGACGCCGAGGAGACCGACGAATCCCGGCGATCCACGCTGAACGAGATGCGAGCCGACACCGCGCGGCTCGCGCGCATCGCGAGCCGGTTCGAGCGCGTGGGCTCGGTGCCGAAGCTCGAGCCGATGGAACTGAACCCGGTGATCTCCGAGGTGGCGCAGTACCTGCGCCGGCGCGTGCCCCGGCGCGGGCGATCGGTGACGATCGTCGAGCAGCTCGCGGACGGACTGCCGCCGGTCCACACCGATCGCGAATTGCTCTCCTGGACCGTGGAGAACCTCCTGAAGAACGCCGTCGACGCCATCCTGAAGGGAGAGGGGGACGGTACCGTCGCCGTCCGCACGACGGCCGGGAACCCGTCCGGGGTCCGGATCGTGGTCGAGGATGACGGTCCCGGCATCCCCGAGTCGATCCAGAACCGGATCTTCGCCCCCGGGTTCACTACCAAGAAGCGCGGCTGGGGACTCGGGCTCGCCCTGGCCCGCCGCATCGTGGAGGACTATCACGGCGGCCGGATCCGCCTGTTGCGGAGCACTCCCGGCGTGCGTACGGTCTTCGCCGTGGATCTTCCGGACCGGAAACCGGCCGAGCGTCCGGGAGTCCTCCGGCGATTGTTCGGGATCTTTCGCCCCCCCCGGAGCGACTCGAGGAAGCGATGAACGACGACCGCAAGCGCATTCTCTGGGCGGACGACGAGATCGACCACCTGCGCCCGCACGTCAAGTTCCTGGAGGACCGCGGCTTCGCGGTCGAGGGCGTGACGAACGGCGAGGACGCGATCGCGCTCGTGGCCGATCCGCCGGACCGGCACCGCTTCGATCTCGTCATCCTGGACGAGATGATGCCGGGCCTCTCCGGACTGGAGACGCTGCAGGGGATCAAGGAGCGCGATCCGTACGTGCCCATCATCATGGTCACGAAGTCCGAGGACGAGGAGCTGATCGACGCCGCGATCCGCAAGGACATCCACAACTACCTCGTGAAGCCCGTGAACCCGCTGCAGGTCTACACGGCCGCGAAGCAGCTCATCGAGGGCACGAAGCTGCGCGAGGGCGCGGTGACCCGCGACTACGTCCAGGAGTTCACCGTGCTCCGCAATCTTCGGGGCGACGGGACCTGGGAATCCTGGACGGAGGTCGCGCGTCGCCAGGCGGAGTGGGACCTCCGCCTCGACGACCACCGCGACGCCGGCCTCCTGCAGACCCACGAAGACGCGAAGGCCGAGTCCAACATCGAGTTCTGCCGGTACGTGTCGGATCACTACGAGGAGTGGGTGAAGGCGAAGCGCGCGGATCGCCCGCGCCTCTCGATCGACATCGTGCACGAGTACGTGGCGCCGCTCCTCCGCGAGAAGCGCAAGGTCTACTTCGTGGTCATCGACTGTCTGCGCCTGGACCAGTGGCTCGCGCTCGAGGCGTTGCTGGAGCCGTACTTCGATGTCCGTCGCGAGTACTACTGGTCGATCCTGCCGACCGCGACCTCGTTCGCGCGGAACTCGATCTTCTCGGGACTCTTTCCGCTCGAGATCTCCAAGATGCACCCGCAGTACTGGAGCATGCCGGGCGATCGCGACAGCAGCCTGAACCGGCACGAGCGCCAGCTCCTCGACGCGCAGCTCGATCGCGAGGGGATCAAGCTCAATCCGAGCACGAAGTACATCAAGGTCTTCAATCAGGACGAAGCGGCCGCCGTGAAGAAGGACATCGCGAGCCTCTACTCGCTGCCGCTCGTGGCGCTGGTGTTCAACTTCATCGACATCCTGTCGCACGGGCGCAGCGAGTCCGACCTCCTGCAGGAGATCGCACCGGACGAGGCCGCATTCCGGGCGCTGACGCTCGCCTGGTTCAAGCACTCTTCGATGTTCGACATCCTCAAGGCGATTTCGCGGCAGGACGCTACCGTGATCCTCACCACGGACCACGGTTCGATCCTCGCGAAGCGTGCGACGGTGGCGTACGGCAATCGCGACACGTCCACGAATCTGCGCTTCAAGATCGGCACGAACCTCGGCTGCGACGCCAAGAGTGCCGTCCACCTGAAGGATCCCGCCACGTACGGATTGCCCGCGCCGGGGCTCAACACGAACTACATCCTGGCCAAGGAGAACGCGTACTTCGTGTACCCCACGAACTACCATGAGTACGAGGGCAAGTACCGCGGCAGCTTCCAGCACGGCGGCATCTCCATCGAGGAGATGGTGCTGCCTTGCATCGTGATGAATCCGAAGTGAGCCGGTCGCGTTGAGCCAGCGCGGGCTCGTGGTCCGGACTCGCGGGGAGCGGGAGACGCGTCTCGTGGGGGCGGCGCTCGCCCGCGCGTTGCCGCCGGGCGCGACCGTCTCGCTGGAAGGCCCGCTCGGTGCCGGCAAGACGGTGCTCGTGCGCGGCCTGTGCGAGGCGCTCGGCGTCACCGATCCGGTGACGAGTCCGACCTACACGCTGGAGAACGAGTACGAAACCCCGACCGGCGGGCGCGTGATCCACGTCGACTGTTTCCGGCTCGGCAGCGTCGCCGAGCTCGAGGACCTGGCGCTCGAGGATCGGCGCGACGCCGACACGTTGCTGCTGGCGGAGTGGGGGGATCGCGTGATCGCCGCGTTGCCGCCGGAGACGATCCGGGTCACGATCGAGCCGGAGCCCGAGGGCGACTCCGAGGTGCGCCGGATCGTGGTGGCGCTCCCGCCCGGCGTGGAGCTCGCGGACCTCGACCCCGGAGGGGGCGAATGATCCTGGCCCTGGACACGACGACCCGGGACGGAAGCGTGGCGCTCGCGACGGGCGGCCGCGTGTTCGAGCGGAGGTTCGATCCCCGCGGCGACGGCGCGGTCGCGGCCCTCGCCGACCTCCTTGCCGAGCACGGCGTATCGCCGGGCGAGATCGAGGCGGTGGGGGTGGCCGTCGGCCCGGGGTCCTTCACGGGCGTGCGGATCGGGGTCTCGGCGGCCCAGGGATTCTGCCGGGCGCTCTCGATTCCGGCGGTCCCGGTGGGCACCCTGGACGGCCTGGCCGCCCTGGCCCGGGAGTCGGACTGGGGCGTCCCCGGTACGCTGATCCTGGCGTCGGTGGACGCCCGGCGCGCCGAGGTTTACGCTGCTCTGTACCGGGTTCCCGAGGACGGCGGAGACACCGCCCGGCTCTGGGGCCCGGAGGCGATTTCCTGCCTGTCGCTCGCCGAGCGCTTCGCGAGGACCCGCCCGGAGGACCGCTCCGTCGCCCAGGGAGTCCTGGTGGGAGACGGGGCCGCGCTCCTGGCGCCGCTGTTCCCGGAAGAGTCCGGCTGGGAGGCCCCCGAGAGGCTGCGCCACACGAGCGCGGCCGCGGTGGCCCGGGCGGCGGAACGTCGCCTTCGGAGCGGCGGCGGTGTCGCCGCGGCCGATCTCGATCCCGTCTACCTCAGGAAGTCCGATGCGGAAGTCCGTCGCGAAGGCCGCGACTCCCACGAATCTCCCGCGGACTGAGCGGGAAGCGTCGTCCGCGCGAACGCGCGCGTCTCGTCCCCGTTTCAAGCGCATGACGATCGCCGACGTGGCCGAAGTGGCCGCGCTCGAAGCCCGCGTGTTTCCGGATCCGTGGTCCGCGGATTCGTTCCTCGCCGAGGTCGAGCGCAAGCCCGACATCGGCTATCCCGTCGTGATGCGCGACGGCTCGGACCTCGTCGCCTACGCGGTGGTGTGGTTCGTGGTCGACGAGATCCACATCGGCAACGTGGCCGTGTCGCCGGACGTGCAGGGGCGCGGGCTCGGCGCGTCGCTGCTGACGCACGTGCTCGAGGAGGGGCGCCGGCGCAACATGGTGTGGGCGACGCTCGAGGTGCGTCCCTCGAACGTCCGCGCGCTCGCGCTGTACGAGCGCTTCGGATTCGAGAAGATCGCCGTGCGCAAGCGCTACTACGAGAACGATCGGGAGGACGCCTGGGTGCTCGCGTGCACGCTGGAACGTCGGCCGGAGCGGCGCGTTGGTTGACGCGGCGACGCTGCTCGGCAACGCCGCCGCCGTCGAGTTCCTGCGCGAGCGCGGGTTCGCCGGACCGGCCGTGGGCTTCGTGCTGGGGTCCGGCTGGGGGCACTTCGTGGACTCGGGCGAGGTCACGGCCGCCTGTCCCTACGAGGAGATCCCGGGCTTCGGGCGCAGCACCGTGGCGGGACACGCCGGCCGCCTCGTGCGCGGGCGCTCCGGCGGGCACGATTTCCTCGCGATGCAGGGGCGACTCCACCGCTACGAAGGACATCCGCTCCGCGCGATCGCCGCGACGATCGAGGTGCTGCGTGGACTCGGCGTGCGCGAGCTCGTGGTCACGTGCGCCGCGGGGGGCGTGAACCCCGCGTATCGCGTCGGCGATCTCGTGCTCGTCCACGACTTCGTGAACTTCATGCTCGAGGATCCGCTGCGCGGAGCCGGCGACGTGCGGGGTGTGCAGCCGCGGCCGTCGGAACGTCTCGTGCGTGAGGCCGAGGTCGCGGCGGAGACCGCGGGGATTCCCCTGCGCAAGGGAGTGCTGTTCAGCTCCAAGGGACCGACTTACGAGACGCCGGCCGAGGTGCGGATGGTCCGGACGTTCGGCGGCGACGTCGTGTCGATGTCCACCGCGCCGGAGCTGACCGCGGCGGCCGCTCTCGGGATGGAGGCCGTGGGATTCGCGTGCGTCACGAACATGGCGCCCGGCGTCGTTCCCGGTCGTCTCGTGAATCACGAGGAAGTCATCGAGGTGATGGAGGAACGCAAGGGGCGGTTCTCCGAGCTGCTCGCCGCCGTGCTGGCCCGGTTCGAGGCGGCGCGGCACGTCGCGCCCCGTCCATCGTCGAGGAGCTGATCATGTCCTGGTTCAGACGCGGCAAGAAGGGCATCAAGGCCCACTCCGAGAAGAAGGACACGCCGGAGGGCGTGTGGCTCAAGTGCGATGCCTGCGCGGAGATCCTGTACCGGCCCGAGCTCGAGCGTTCGTTCTTCGTTTGCCAGAAGTGCGGCTACCACTTCCGCATCCGGAGTCGCGACTATCTGAATCTGCTCGTGGACGAGGGGAGCTTCGTGGAGGAGGACGCGGAACTCTCGCCCGCCGACCCGCTGCAGTTCCGCGACTCGCAGCGCTACCCGGACCGGATCGCGGCCGCGCGCAAGAAGACCGGTCTGAACGACGCGATCGTGGCCGGGCGCGGGACCGTGGCCGGCATGCCGACGTCGCTCGCGTTCCTGGACTTCGGCTACATGGGCGGGAGCATGGGCTCGGTCGTCGGTGAGCGCATCGCGCGCGTCACGATGCGCGCGGCGGACGAGCGTCGACCGGTGATCACGCTGTCCGCTTCCGGCGGCGCGCGCATGCAGGAGGGGATTCTCTCGCTCATGCAGATGGCCAAGACGTCGGCGGCGCTCGCGCGTCTCGCCGAGGTCGGCCAGCCGCACATCTCGATCCTCACGCACCCGACCACGGGCGGCGTCACCGCGAGCTTCGCCTCCCTCGGCGACGTGATCCTCGCGGAACCCAAGGCGCTGATCGGCTTCGCCGGCCCGCGCGTCATCCGGGAGACGATCAACCAGGAGCTGCCGGAAGGCTTCCAGCGCTCGGAGTTCCTGGAGGAGCACGGCTTCGTCGATCGGGTGGTGCCGCGCCGGGACCTGCGCGATACCGTGGCCGGTCTGCTCCAGTTCTTCGGCGAGGCGGAGATGTCGCCGCCGGCGCCGCGTCGTCGCCGGGACGACTGAGATTCCGCCGCGCATGTCCGACTCGATCTTCGACCAGCTGTTCTCGTTGCAGGGGCAGAGCGTGGAGCTCGGGCTCTGGCAGGTCACGCGTCTGCTCGATCGCCTCGATCATCCGGAGCGCGACTGGCCGGCGGTTCACGTCGCGGGGACGAACGGCAAGGGGTCCGTGTGCGCGATGCTCGCGGCCATGCTCTCGCGCGCCGGCTGGCGGACGGGGCTGTTGACGTCGCCGCACCTCGTGCACTTCTCGGAGCGGATTCGCGTGAACGGAACGCCGATCCGCGAAGACGAAGCCGCGCCGATCCTCTCGCGCCTCGCGGCGGCCGGCGGCGATCCCGGCGCGGCGGCGTCACCGCGTGGGGACTACGGCGCGCTCGCGGGCTCGTTCTTCGAGGTGACCACGGCGCTCGCGTTCGAGCACTTCCGCCACGAGGGCGTCGAGGTCGCCGTCCTCGAGACGGGGCTCGGCGGTCGCCTCGACGCGACGAACGTCTGCTTCCCGACCGTGACCGCGATCACGTCGATCGACCTCGATCACGTGAAGACGCTGGGGCCGGATCTGCCTTCCATCGCCGGCGAGAAGGCCGGGATCATCAAGCCCTCGGTGCCGGTCGTGGTCGGGGAGATGGCGGCGGAGGCGTCGCAGGTGATCGAGGCCGTGGCCACCGCGCGCGGCGCGCCGATCCGTCGGGCCGGCGAGGAGGTCCGGGTCCGGGTCCTTTCGTCGTCCTGGGAGGGACTCGAGCTCGCCGTCCGGGTGGGGGGGCACCGCGAGCGGTACGCCCGCCTCCCCCTGCCGGGTCGCCACCAGATCCGGAATCTGCGGGTGGCCGTTGCGGCCGCCCACGCATTCGATCCCCGCCCCGAGGCGCTGGACGACCTCCTGGCCGGGCTCGAGGACACGCACTGGCCGGGCCGTCTGCAACGGGTGGAAGGATCGCCGGTCCGCGTCTACGATGTGGCCCACAACGAAGCGGGCGCCGAGGCGCTCTCGGATGCGCTCGACGAGCTCGGCGTGCCCGAGGGATCCGTGCTCGTGATCGGCGTGCTCGGCGACAAGGACCTCGGCGGAATGGCGAAGCGGCTGGCGCGCCATTTCCGGCGCGCCGTGACCGCGACACCCCCGCATCCGGTCCGGGCGCGACCCGCGGCCGAGACCGCGGAGGCGTTGCGGGCGGCGGGCATCGAGGCGTCGGCGGTGGAGACGGTGGCCGAGGCGTGTGACGTCGCGGCCGGGATGCTTGCCGGTCCGGGGACGGTCTTCGTCACCGGATCCCTGTTCACGGTCGGGGCGGCGATGCGCGCCTTCGGCGACCGGGTGGACGCCCCGAAACCCCGCGCCGGCTCGCGGGTAGAGTAGAGCAGCGCGAGGAGAGCATGGCGAAGGTCGAGTTCCGCAAGGTCTGGAAGATCTATCCCGGAGACGTCGCCGCCGTGCGCGACGCCGACTTCACGATCGAGTCCGGCGAGTTCATGGTGATCGTGGGGCCTTCGGGCTGCGGCAAGTCCACCACGTTGCGCATGGTCGCCGGCCTCGAGGACATCTCACGCGGTGAGGTCCTGATCGACGGTCGCGTGGTCAACGACGTCGCGCCGAAGGATCGCGACATCGCGATGGTCTTCCAGAACTACGCGCTGTATCCGCACATGACCGTGTACGACAACATGGCGTTCGGTCTGAAGATGCGGAAGTACGACAAGAAGGAGATCGACGAGCGCGTGCGCGAGGCGGCGGCGATCCTCGGCCTCGAGGAGCTGCTCGAGCGAAAGCCCAAGGCGCTCTCGGGCGGACAGCGCCAGCGCGTCGCGGTGGGGCGTGCGATCGTGCGCAAACCGAAGGTGTTCCTGTTCGACGAGCCTCTCTCGAACCTGGACGCGAAGCTCCGCGTGCAGATGCGCGCCGAGATCTCCCGACTGCACCAGCGCCTCGGGGCCACGATGATCTACGTGACCCACGACCAGGTCGAGGCGATGACCATGGGCACCCGGATCACCCTGATGAAGGACGGTGTGGTGCAGCAGATCGAGGCGCCGCTCGAGCTGTATCGTCGTCCCTCCAACCGCTTCGTCGCCGGGTTCATCGGCAGCCCCGCCATGAACCTGTTCGACGGACGCTACGAAGACGGCTCGTTCCGCTCGGGCGACCTCCGGATCGAGCTTCCGCGCGACCTGGGGTTCGACGTGCCGGAGAGCGTCTCGCTGGGCCTGCGTCCCGAGAGTCTGCGCCTCGCGGGCGAGTCCGACGCGCCCGTGCTCGCGGCGAAGGCCGAGCTCGTCGAGCCCCTCGGCAGCGAGGTCTACCTTCACGCCGACGTGGCCGGCCACCGCCTCGTGGCTCGACTGAACACCGAAGAGGAGATCCATCCGGGCCAGACGGTGCGCCTCACGTTCGATCCGTCGCGCCTGCACTTCTTCGATGGCGCCTCGGGAGACCGACTGTCCCCTTCCGTGACCGGCGTTGCGACCTGATTCGTTTCGGCGCCGCCGCGCAGCGTTCGCCGCGCACGTGCGCCCGCTTCTACTCGTCCTCTCGGCACCGGGCGTCCTCGCGGCCGACCTGGGGCAGGACCCGGCGGCCGAGGAGCCGTGGGACGTCACGGCCACCTCGTCGTTCGTGGAGCGCGGCCCGGACGGCGCGAACGTTCTCGGCTTCGTGGACGACGTGGTCATCGTGCACGGCGACCTCGTCGCCACCGGGGATCGCGCGACGTACTTCGGCGGCGTCCGTCGAGCCCTGCTGCAGGGCAACGTGCGCATGGAGCAGGACTCCACGATCGCGCGCGGTCCCGCCGCCTACTACGAGCGCGACCGGGGTCTGGCGAGATTCCCGAACGGTATCTACCTCGAGCGCCCGAGCGGCACGCTCGTCGCGGACGACGCGTTCTGGTGGCGACGCGAGGACCGCTTCGAGCTGACGGGGCGCGTCTCGGCCGCCGACACCACCGGGACGCTCGACGCCGAATCCGTCACGTGGGACGCGGCGCAGGATCGCTTCTGGGCCGTGGGCGACGCGCGGCTCGTGGACGACGAGTCGGGCGCGATCGTGCGCGGCGAGAGCATGCGTTACGACCGCGCGCGCGGGCTCGCGACCGCGACCGGATCGCCGTCTGCGGACTTCCTGGACGAGGGCGGCGTGGACGTCCGGATCACGGCGGAGACGCTGACCTGGGACCCCGTCGCCCGGAGCGCCGTCGCCCGGGAGAACGTCCGGATCGTGCGCGGCACGATGGAAGGCACGTCCGGCGTGCTGCAGTACTGGCGGAACGACGAGCGAGTGGTGCTCACCGAGTCCCCGACGCTCGTGGACGGAGCCACGACGATCTCCGGCGATCGGATCGAGCTGGACTCGCGGCCGGGCGGCCAGCGTGTGATCCGGGTGAAGGGGCACGCGAGCGTCGCGAGCCGTCTCGTGGCCACCCGCGAACGTCCCGCGCCCCCCGACGCGGGTCCGCTGCTGGAAACGCTGGAGACCGCGCGGGTGAAGCAGCAGGGCCGCGCCGATTCCCTCCTCACGTCGCTCGCCGACAGCTCGGCCGCGGGGGATTCGGCGGCGGCGCCCGTCGGTCCCGTCCCCGGCCCCCTCCCGGAGATCGTGGCGCCCCCCGACTCCGCGACGGCGCGGCAGGCGGTGGAGACCGCGCTCGCCTCCCCGACCTCTCCTTCAACGCCGCCCGCGTCGGCCGGCGGCGATTCCCCGGCGCCGGCCGACTCCACGGCGGCGGAGGACGACCGCCCCGAGTGGCTTCGCACTCCGTCCGAGCAGCTCCCCCGGGAGAACCTCCTGTTCGGGGACCAGATCGACATCCTCGTGGTGGACGACGTGATCGTGTCCGTGGACGTGATCGGCTCCGGTCGCAGCAAGTTCTTCCCGAGCGAGGAGACCGGCGATCTCAGCGAGTGGAACGACGTCCGCGGCGACACGCTGCACGTGTGGTTCTCGGACTCCGAGGTGGACTCCGTGCTCGTGCTCGGCGCCGCCGACGGCGAATACCGGTTGCCCGCCGGGACGGACGAGGGCGCTCCGCGCGCGGAGCTGAAGCGGCTCGGCAAGCTCGTGGAATACAAGGCGCCGCGGATCCGGTACGAACGCGCGGCGGAGACCATGTACCTGGAGGACGGCGCGGAAGTCCACTACCAGGACATGGTGCTCACGTCCGGCGACGTGGAGTTCGACGCGAACCGGGGAGTGATGACCGCGAGCGGCGATCCCGGTCCCGTGCTGCAGGACGCCGGCGGGGAGATTCGCGGCACGGACATGAACTATCACCTGGATGCGGGCCAGGGGGAGATCGTGGGCGGCCGCACGAAGTTCGAGGATGCCTGGTACCGCGGCGAGGACATCTGGAAGCTCAGCGAGGACGAGCTCGCGATCCGCAACGGCTGGTTCACGACCTGCGACCTGGAGCATCCGCACTACGAGTTCGCTTCCAAGCAGATGAAGGTGTATCTCGGTGACAAGGTCGTGGCGAAGCCGGTCGTGTTCTACGTGCGTCACATCCCGGTTCTCGCAGTTCCGTACTACATGGCGTCGCTCAAGAAGGGGCGCCAGTCCGGTTTCCTGCTGCCGAACCTGGAGCTCGGCGTGGACGACAGTCGCGGCCGGTTCATCCGCAACATGGGCTACTACTGGGCGCCGAACGACTACTACGACGCGAAGCTCACGTTCGACTTCTACCCGCAGCAGGACCGGCTCGTGACCCGCCTGGAGAACCGGTACGCGCTGCGGTACCGGTACTCCGGCTCGGTGAACCTCATGTACAACCGCGACGCGCCGAACAACCGACGGGAGACGTCGCTGCGGTTCAACCACAAGCAGCAGCTCGGCGGGAACACCGATCTCACCGGCGACGGGACGTTCGTCTCCGCGGCCGACATCTTCAAGAACACGGACGACGTCGATCGACTCCAGCGCGACCTCTCTTCGCGCATCACCCTGAGTCACCGGTTCCGGGAGTCGAACCAGTCGCTGATCGCCCAGGTCACGCAGAATCGCAACCTGGACACGGGCTTCATCCGCGAGACGTTGCCGCAGGTCGACTACACGCTGCCGAGTCGCCCGATCCGCAAGAAGGGCGAGGACGACGACGACACGTTCTTCGTGCGCTCCCTCGCGAACGTCTACTACGGGCTCAATGCGCAGGCACTGCACGAGCGCCAGGAGAGCGTGGTCAACGACGTGAAGCAGGAGGAGCGCCACGTCGGTTCCGAGGTCAGCGGCTCGCTCCGGACGACGTTCCCGCTCAAGGACTGGATCCGCCTCACCCCGTCGGCGACGGGCGACGCGGCGTGGATCGACGAGGATCGGCTCGGAGAGCGGAACCCGTTCCGCACGACGTACCGGACGGCCGTCGCCGCGACCTCCGACATCTACGGAATGTTCCTGCGCCCGGTCGGTCCGCTGAAGGGAGTCCGGCACGTCATCACGCCGAGCGCGTCCTGGAACTGGGCGCCGGAGTTCTCGGAGTACTTCTACACGGACTCGCTCGGCGTGGAACGCGATCGCTTCTTCTCGTTCGGATCGATCGGCGGCACGCCGCGCAAGACGAACAGCCTGAATTTCGGGCTCCGCAACCTCGTGCAGACGAAGTTCGATCGGCACGGGCAGCCGCGGCGCTACGATCTGTTCACGCTCCAGAACTCCATCGCGTACGATCTGCTCGCGCGCGATCGCGGGCAGCAGTCCCTGTCCAACCTGTCGTCGAGCCTGGTGGTGCTGTCGTCGCTGCCCGTGAACCAGACGTGGACCGTGGTGCACGACCCGTACTCGTGGGGCCTGCGTTCGACGGCGGTGACGACCCGCGTGGGCATCTCCACGGGGCTGCTCCGGCGGGCCGCCTCGGCGGGGCGCTCGACGGGGGGTGGTGGGGTGGGACCGTCGGGCGGTGGAGCGGGGGCGGCCGGACCGGACAGCTCTGCCGCGAAGAACGACGAAAGTGGCGGGGGAGCGTTCGCCGCGCTCGCGAACCTCGCCAGCTCCATCGGCGACTGGTCGCTGGACGCGAGCCACACCTACCGCAAGACGCACGGGGCCGAGCCCTCCACGAGTCTCGACCTCCGCACGCGCTGGGATCCCTCGGAGCTCTGGAGCATCTCGTTCGACACGCAGTACGACCTGCGCACGGGAGACAACACCGGGCAGCGGTGGTCGGTCCACCGCAAGATCCACTGCTGGGAGCTCTCCTTCGATCGACGTCTGCTCGGCCGCGAGTGGCAGTACTACTTCCGGATCAACATCACGGACCTGCCGGACCTGAAGGCGGAGCGCGCGCACGGACTCACCGGGTCGACGTCGTCGCTCGGATCGGGCGGGTTCCTGCCCTTGAACTAGCGGGCGGCGCCGGGGCGAGCGATCCCGGGACGGGCGTCGGATCCTAGAATCGCCAGATCGCGCTCGCGTGGTACTGCGTGTCGCGCTCGGTGTCCCCGTTCGTGATCTCCACCGACGAGATCAGGATCCACGAGCGCGAGATCACGTAGTCGAGGTCCACGGACTTCCAGTCGAGGTCCTTGTCCGTGTCGGCCTCGATCCGATGCTCGTGGCGCTGCCCGTACGTCGCGCCGAGCCGCAGTCGCGCGGTGACGTTCGAGGACGCCGAGAGCGACGCGAGGCGACCCTCGAGATCGTCGTTGCGGTAGAGCGTGCTGCGGATCCGACCGTCCAGGTTGCCCAGGCGCCGCATTCCCGCGCTGGCGAGCGCGGTGACGGACTCCGCTGTCCCGGCGCTGCCGCCGGTGGAGCGACGTCCGCTCAGGCCGAGGCGAGAGCGACTCGCCGGACGGAACGTCACGCCCGTCCAGACGCCTTGCCGGTACTCGTCGTCGAACGTGGTCTCGGGGGTCTCGAGGTCGCGGAACAGCCGCACGCTTCTCCGCGTGTCGACCCCGAGGTCGGCCGACCATCGCTCGGTGAGCCGATAGCGGGCGCTGGCGAACAGGCTCGTGAGCGTGACCGCGGGCTCGCCGGCCTTCGCCTTCCAGCCGCGATTGAGGTCGAACTCCTGCAACGCGCTCACGAACAGCCGCGGTCCGGTCCAGCGAGCTTGCAGCGCGAGGTACTCGCGATCGATCACGCTGTCGTGGTAGCTCCCGATCGCGGAGGCCGTGAGCCGCCAGCGGATGCCGCCGTCGGGATCTTCCAGCAGCTCGAAGTAGGCGCCGTGCTCGCGGATGTGCGAGGAGAGGCCGTACGAGATCGGATCCGGCTGCGTGCCGTAGAACGCGCCGGCGCCCCAGCGGGGGCGGCGATACTCGGCGAGCACGCCGTCGAAGACGTTGATCGTGGAGAGCGAACCGGAGAACTGCCGGCCCACCACGGCCCGGACTGCGGCCGAGTCGGGCTGCCAGGCGGCCTGCAAGCGATAGACACGCGAACGGCTGCGATCCTCGCCCGGCAGGTAGGTGCGCCGGGCCCGGGCGTCGACCGTGAGGTGGACGTCCGGGTGCAGGTCGCTGTCGAGCCGAGCGTCGACGGCAGGTTCCGTGTAGCCCCGGCCGAACTCGGAGTCGTCCACCAGTCCGATGACGCGGAGACCGAGTCGTCCACGCACTCCGTGGCGGCGAAGCCAGCCGTCGTCCCGCCGGGGACCGCCGCGACGTCGGTTCTCGGTCTGCGGTGCGGGCTTCGGGTCGGGAATCGACCGGAACGTGACCACGTCGCCGACCTTCAGCTCCACGTCGTCGGTGCGGGTGCACGATGTCCGCTTGGACGACACGGCCGTGACCTCGAGCGCGGTCAAGAACACGCCGTCGCGGAACACCTTGACCACGTCGCCGAGCCGCACACCCGCGTCCGTGCCGGCGTCCACGTAGATCGTGGACGGCGTCACGTAGGTGATGCGGGCGCTCGTGTCCGCCGTATCGGCCGCCAGCGAAAGGCCGGGGCTGGCCAGAAGGATGGCCAGCCCCAGGAAGAGGATCGCGGATCGGATTCGCCGGATCATGCCCGCCCGCGAGGATGGCAGTTGTAGCACGCGGCGCTGTTGTACTGGTAGCCGTTCTCTCCGCGATGGTCGTTGTCGACCTGATTCCGGTTCGAATGCTCGTGGCACAGGATGCACTCGAACTGCGAGAAGTTGTTCGGGTTCACGTGGCACTCCGTGCAGTCGTTGTTCCACTTGCCCTGGTGCTTGCCGGAGTAGATCGGGAAGTACTGGCTGTCGTGATCCCAGTCGGCCGGCGTCCATCCGGACGTGGAGTGGCAGTCCGTGCACGACGTCGGGAAACCGGCCGCCGCGTGATTCGGATTGTTCGTCCCGTTGTAGTCCGTCTGGTGACACGCATAGCAGTCCGTGGGCGTGCCGGAGTACTGGCCGCCGACGTGGCACTGCGTGCACTGCACGGTCGTGTGTCGGCCCGTGAGCGGGAATCCGGTCGTGTTGTGATCGAACGACGCGGGCGTCCACGCGGTGGTCGTGTGGCAATCCGCGCACGTCGTCGGGAAGCCGGACTGGACGTGGTTCGGATCCGTGGCCGAGTTGTAGTCGCCGGAATGGCAGGCGAAGCAGTCCATCGGCGTGCCCGTGAACTGACCGTCGATGTGGCACTGCACACAGTCCACGGCCATGTGAGCGCCCGTGAGCGGGAAGCTCGTGAGGTTGTGGTCGAACGACGCCGGCGACCAAGCCGTGGTCGTGTGGCAGTCGTCGCAGCTCGTCGGGAATCCGGCCGACGCGTGGTCCGGATTCGTCGAGCCGTTGTAGTCGGGCTGGTGACAGGACCAGCAATCGTTCGGCGTTCCGGCGAACTGACCGTCCACGTGACAGGCGGAGCACAGCGCGAGCTGGTGTGCGCCGGTCAGCGAGAAGCCGGTGTCGTCGTGGTTGAACGACGACGGCACCCATGCCGCGGTCGTGTGACAGTCCGCGCAGGTGGTCGGGAATCCGGCCGCTGCGTGATCCGGGTCGGCCGCAGAGTTGTAATCACCCGAGTGGCAGGCGAAGCAGTCCATGGGCGTGCCGGTGTACTGGCCGTCCACGTGACACTGCGCGCAATCCAGCGGGATGTGGGCTCCCGTGAGCGGGAAGTCGGTGTTCGCATTGTGATCGAACTGGGCCGGCTGCCAGGCCGTGGTGGTGTGGCAGACGGTGCAGTCCTGCCCGAATCCGGCGTTCTGGTGGTTCGGGTTCGTGGTGGCGTCGAAGTCGGGCTGGTGGCAGGACCAGCAGTCATTCGGCGTTCCGGCGAACTGACCGTCCACGTGACAGGCGGAGCAGAGCGCGAGGCGGTGCGCGCCGGTCAGCGAGAAGCCGGTGTCGTCGTGGTTGAAGGACGACGGCTTCCACGCCGCGGTCGTGTGGCAGTCCGCGCAGGTGGTCGGGAATCCGGCCGCTGCGTGATCCGGGTCGGCCGCAGAGTTGTAATCGCCCGAGTGGCAGGCGAAGCAGTCCATGGGCGTGCCGGTGTACTGGCCGTCCACGTGACACTGCGCGCAATCCAGCGGGATGTGGGCTCCCGTGAGCGGGAAATCCGTGTTCGCATTGTGATCGAACTGGGCCGGCTGCCAGGCGGTGGTGTTGTGGCAGACGGTGCAGTCCTGCCCGAACCCGGCGTTCTGGTGGTTCGGATTCGTGGTGGCGTCGAAGTCGGGCTGGTGACAGGACCAGCAGTCATTCGGCGTCCCTTCGAACTGGCCGTCCACGTGGCAGGCGGAGCACAGGGCGGTCTGGTGCGCGCCGGTCAGCGAGAACCCGGTGTCGTCGTGGTCGAAGGACGACGGCGCCCAGGCCGTGGTCGTGTGGCAGTCCACGCACGTCGTCGGGAATCCGGCCGCCGCGTGGTTCGGATCGGTGGCGCCGCTGTAGTCGCCGGAGTGGCAGGCGAAGCAGTCCATCGGCGTACCGGAGAACTGGCCGTCCACGTGGCACTGAGCGCAATCCAGCGGGAGGTGAGCACCGGTCAGCGGGAAGTCCGTCTGATCGTGATCGAACGTGGCCGGCTGCCACGCCGCCGTCGTGTGGCACTGCGCGCAGTCCGTCGCAAAGCCGGCACCTACGTGGTCCGGGTTCGTCGTGCCGTTGAAGTCGGGCTCGTGGCACGCGAAGCAGTCCATCGGCGTGCCTTCGAAACGGCCGCCCACATGGCACTGCAGGCACTCCGTGCCGAGGTGCGCTCCCGTCAGCGGGAATCGCGTGAGGTTGTGGTCGAACGTCCCCGCGCCGCTCCACGTCGTCGTGTTGTGGCAGGCGTCGCACTGCGTCGGGAAGCCGGCGTCGACGTGGTTCGGGTTCGTGGTCGCCTGGTAGTCCGGGAGGTGGCACTCCTGGCAATCGGTCGGCGTGTTCACGAACCGCATGGAGGCTCCGGCCTCGGGCAGGTGACAGCTCGAGCAATCCACGGTCACGTGGGCGCCCGTGAGCGGGAACCGCGTCTCCATGTGGCGGCGCTTCGACTCCGCCCGGTCGATGAACGCGCGCGTCGAGTGGCACTGGGCGCAGTTCGTCCCGAGCTCGCCGAGGTGAACGTCTTCGTGGCAGTCCGCACACGACGTTCCCCGGACCGACGAGAACTCCAGATCGAGATGGCACTGGAGGCACGGCACGTCCTTGTGCGCCCCCTCGAGCGGGAACCCGAACCTGGAGTGATCGAACGAATCGTCGATCTTGACCGGAGCCCAGGCTTCCGGCAGGTGGCACAGGGCGCAGTCCTCACGGAAGTCCCCGTGCGGGCTCACGACTTCCGAGGCGGCACGACCCGAAGTCGCCACCCCGAGGGTCAGCAGAAGAACGATCAGGGGCGTTCTCATGGCGTCACTCCGGACGGGGGAGTCGCGTGGCAGTCCTCGCAAGCGAACTCGAGCGGTCGGTAGATCGGTCCTTCGGTGCCGTCGGGGCGCGCGGACACGGGATGACACTTGTCGCACGAGACCGTCGCATGGGCACCCGCGAGCGCGAAGCGCGCGTCGCGGTCGTGGTCGAAGCGGTCCGGCGGTCGGAACGCGGCGGATCCGTGGCACACGCCGCAATCGCTTCCCCGGTCCCGGCCGGCGAACTGTCCGCCGTGCGGATCCTCGTGGCATGCGGCGCACGTGTCGTGCTTCTTCTCGAACTTCAGCGCGTAGTCCGCCGCAACGCGTCGCGCCGTCAGACTCGTGCGCGGCATCTCCTGTGTCAGCTCCAGATGGCAATCGAGACAGGGCACCGCCCCGTGTGCGCCCTCGAGCTTGAACTCGAACTTCGAGTGGAGAACCGGGTCTACGAGCGACGGCCGGAACGCCGCGGGGTCGTGGCACTTGCGACAGTCGTCGTCCTTCGTGCCGAGCTCGCCGCGATGCGGGTCCGCGTGGCAGGTGACGCAGGTCACGTCGCCCATCCGGAACAGCGCTCCGGCCTTGCCCGTCACCGCGACGCCCGGCAGTGGCGGCAGGTTCGATCGCTCCGGGCCGTGGCACGCGCGACACTTCGCGTCCGCGTGCGCGCCCTCGAGCTTCCACGATTCCTGGTGGCGCGCCACCGTGAACGAGGACGGCAGGAACCCCTTCACGTCGTGGCAGGAGTCGCAGCGGCCCTTGTCGATCTTCGCGAGCTGGCCCGCGTGGGCGTCCTCGTGGCAGTCCGCACAGGCCGCGAACTTCGGGCGGAAGTCGAACTTCTTGCCCTCGCCGTGGCAGCCCTTGCAGCTCACCTCGCGGTGCTTGCCCTCGAGCGGCATCTTCGTGTTCGCGTGCCGCGCCACGTCCCAGGTGGCCGGCGCGAAGTGATCGACCAGGTGACACGAGGCGCAGTCGACCCTGGCGCCGGCGAGCGTCGCCTTCCCGCCGTGCGGATCCTCGTGGCAGGAGCGACACTCGTCGAACCTCGGCAGCTCGGCGAAGCCGTTCTTGTGGCAGTCCGAGCACTGGACCTTGACGTGTGCGCCGCGGAGCGGATAGCGCGTCCGATCGTGGTCGAACGACGCTTCCACGAGATCCTGCCACTTGCTCGTGAGGTGGCACTGCACGCAGTCCTGTCCGAAGCGGTCTTCGTGCGGATCCACGTGGCAGTTCACGCAGGCGGTCTCCAGGCCGAGCCAGGATCGTTCGCCGGAACCCGCGGGCCGGAGTCCGAACACCGGCGACTTCTGGAACGCGGCCGTGTGGCAGGCCTCGCACTCCGCCTCCGCGTGCTTTCCGGTGAGATTCCAGCCGGTGCGCGAGTGGTCGAAGTCCTTCGCGGAGCCCTCTTCCCAGTGGATGAGCTCGAACTCCCGTCCGCCGTGCTCGAGGTGACAGTCCGAGCACGCACCGGCACCGTCGCGCGCGTGGAAACCGCGCCCGTCGGCCCGAAGGCGCGAGATCTCCCCGTGGCAATCCAGGCAATGCGGATCGACACTGGTTTCCTTCACGCCATGGCACTTCAGACAGTTCTTCACGCCCTCGAGCTCCTCATGGACCGCGGACAACGGCCCGGGGGACAGCTGTGCGAACGCGATCGACGGAAACATCCAGAACGCGAGAAAGACGGCCCCGAATGCCCGTCGCGGATCATCCGCCCACACCGGCCTTCGCCTCGACGAGCGGCAACTCCTTCGTCACCGAACGAACCCCGACCTTCTCGAGGAACTTGGTCGGAGGTTCGCCGCCGATGCGCACGACCACGTCGTCGTTCGGAATCGTGAGAGTCTCCCCGCCCATTTCCAGGACCACCGAGTCCTTCGAGATCGATCGGACCTGGCTGGCGCGAAGGACCTTCAATCTTCCCTCGCGTTCCGCCTCCTCCAGCTTCTGCACGTTCCGTTCCTTCGCCTTGTCGAAGTTCTCGCCGCGGTAGCTCAACGTCACCACGGTGCCCGCCTGGACGCACATGCCACACGCGGACTCCAGCGCGCTGTCTCCGCCCCCCACGACGAGGACGCGACGTCCGGCGAACTGCTCCATCTCGACGACGTCGTAGAAGACCTTGTCCGAGTCCTCGCCCGGAACGCCGAGACGTCGCGGTGTCCCGCGACGTCCGTTCGCGAGGACGACGCGGCGCGCCGGCACCTCGAAGCCCTTGCCCTTCACGAGCAAGTGCGTGCCGTCGCGTACGATGTCGTCGACCCGTCGCCCCGAGGCGATCTCCAGGCCTTGCTGCTCGATCATCGTGTCCCACACCCCGAGGAGGGTTTCCTTCGAGGCATCGGCCACCCAGAGTTCCCCGTAGAGCGGAATCCCGATCGGCTCGGCAAGAAGGAGCTTCCTTCGCGGATACTTGCGGATCGAGTCGGCCAGCGACCCCTGCTCGAGGACGAGGTAGCGCAGCCCTTCCTTCTTCGCGGTCAGCGCGGCGCTGATGCCGGCGGGGCCGGAGCCGACGATCACGACGTCGAGCGCCTTCTCCGGCGCGCGCTTGCCCGCGGCGTGCTCGGCCTTCAGGTCCCGGGCGACGTTCTCCATCGCCACCCGTCCCTCGTTGATCGCGTTCTTGATCAGACCGCGGCCGCCGAGCTCGCCGACGATGTAGACCCCGGGCACGTTCGACTGGAAGTCCTTGCGCACGTCGGGGACGGTCACGCGGTGGACGTTCGCGCCGGTGCCGAGAATGATGCCTCCGACCGGGCACGCCTGGACGCACTTGCCCACGGCCGTGCACTTCTCCTTGTTCACGATCGCGAGCTTGCCCTGCATCGCGATCGCTCCGTCCTCCGGACACACGGGCACACACGCGCCGCAGCCCACGCAGACGTCCGCGCGCACGATCGCGTGTACCTTCTTGCCCTCGTCCTTGTTCTCGACCTCGGGAGCGGCCTCCTTCGCGCCGGCCACCTCGAAGATCTGGAGAGGCACGTGACACGAGGGGCACCGGATCGCTCCCACCGGCACCTCGTGCGAGCAGCGCGGACAGGGTTCACCCCAGCAGCCCGCGCGCCGGCGCAGATACCACGCCACGATCACGGCCGTGAACGTGCCCAGGGCGGCGGCGGTGACGAGGGTGGTCATGGGATCAGCGAATCCAGGTCACGCCGAACGCGATCGCCAGGGTGACATGCACCGTCACCGCGAGGAACGCGGTGATCGCGAACGGCAGGTGGAAGGCGTGCCACAGGCGGAAGACCCGACCGGTGGCGTCCAGCACGCGGATCTGCTGGGCGAGCGCCATCTCGCGTCGCGCGAGCCGCGCGACGTTCTTCAACGCGGCCGCGTCCGGGCGCTGAGCGGACTTGTCGTTCCATTCGCGGAGAAGGCGGCGGATCGCGCGCCGGCGATCGAAGTCGTCCTGCACGAGACGCCACAGCGTGGGAATGATCCCGCGCGTCGTCGTCTGGACCGGCTTCAGGAGGGTGAGAAGGACCTGCGGATCGAATCCCGTGGTCTCGGCGAGCGCGCCTACGAGCTGGCGACGGTCGGCCGAGACCTGCTCGCGCGTCATCTCGAGTCCGGAGCGACCGCGCGGAATGCGAAGGTACAGGTAGCGCCCCACGACGCCGCTGATCGCGACCACCAGCATCGAGAAGTACCCCACGCCGATCAGTCCCGAGAACCGGAACCCGGCGTGGATCGCCCCGGCCAGTGGCATCACCACACCGGCCACGATGTGGGCGTCGAGCCACTTCGGAACGGGCCCGAGGAACGAGAGCGCGGCAACGCGCTTTCGCACGGGATACAGCCAGAGGAACAGGAACAGCGCGAACGCCAGGAACCCGAGCGACTGGCCGACGAGGCCGGTCGGCCGGAGCCAGTCGTGCAACGGCGATCGCAGGCGCTCGGCCAGGTCCATGGAGTAGTAGGACGACCCGGCCGCGGCGAGCACCACGAGCGGCCCCACGCCGCCCAGCACCGCACGCGGCACGAAACCGGGCTCGGCCCGTTTCTTGTCGTCGGCAGCGGGGGCGGTCGTCTCCGGCTTCGAGTCCCCGGGCGCGGCTGCCGCCGGAGCTTCGGCCGGGCGTACGGATTCCTCGACGGATTCTTGGAGGACGGTCGACATCGGCTTTCCGAGGTTCGGGGCTCGAGTAAGAGCAGCAAGGATCGAGCCAGTATCGGCCCGGAGTGCGTCTCCGAGAGATTCCATCCCCTCGGGGCTTCGATCGGTCCGTGATCGGTATCGGACCGGAGGATCCAGCTCCTGAGTGAGCGCTCAGGATTGTCTACGTGGTCGGAATTTTACCACGCGTGTGCAAAACCTGCCCGATCGGAGGTCGTCGGAGCCGGTCCGGGGCCCGGAATCGGACCGACCGCCGGCGACCGGTTCGGCCCTCGCTCGGAACCGCCCTCGCCGAGCGCGAAGCCCTCTCAAGCTCTCGGTTTCGCAAGTCGAGAATCCAGGCAGTGCAGATCGCCACGGCCGCCCGCCGGCCCCAGGGAGGAAGAATGTCCATCTCGGTCGATGCCCTGCTGAAAGGCATGATCCAGTTCGACGCGTCGGATCTCCACTTGAAGGTCGGGATGCCGCCCGGCTACCGCATCTCGGGGGAGATCCAGCCCCTCAAGAACCTGGAGGCGCTCACCGCCGACCAGACCGAGGCACTGGCCCGCCAGGTGCTCGACGAGCAGCAGATGGCCGAGTTCGAGCGCACGGGCGATCTCGACACCGCCCACAGCATCCCGGGCGTCTCGCGCTTCCGCCTCAACGTGATGCGCCAGCGGGGCTCCGTCTCGATGGTCTTCCGGAAGATCCCGTTCGAGATTCCGAACATCGACGATCTCGGTCTTCCCCCCGTCTGCAAGACGCTCGCGATGAAGCCGCGCGGTCTCGTGCTCGTCACCGGGCCGACGGGAAGCGGCAAGTCCACGACGCTCGCCGCGATGATCGACTACCGCAACCGCAGCGAACGCGGCCACATCCTCACCATGGAGGATCCGGTCGAGTTCGTGCACCGCGATCAGCTGTGCTACATCAACCAGCGCGAGGTGGGCACGGACACGGCGAGCTTCTCCTCGGCGCTCAAGCGCGCGCTCCGTCAGGATCCCGACGTGATCCTCGTGGGCGAGATGCGCGACCTCGAGACGATCTCGCTCGGCATCACCGCCGCGGAGACGGGGCACCTCGTGTTCGGCACGCTGCACACGACGGGCGCGATCCAGACCGTGGACCGCATCATCGACGTGTTTCCGCCGGACCAGCAGCAGCAGGTGCGCGTGCAGCTCGCGGAGACGATCCAGGGCGTGATCTCGCAGGTGCTCGTGCCCAAGAAGGGCGGCGGCCGCGTGGCGGCGCACGAGATCCTCGTCCGCGTGGATGCGCTCAAGGCCTGCATTCGCGAGGGCAAGACCGCGCAGATGCAGAACGTGCTGCAGACCGGATCCAAGCACGGCATGCAGCTGCTGGACGACGTTCTCGTGAAGCTCGCGAAGGAAGGCAAGATCGAGGCGGCCGACGCCGTGGCGAAGGCGCACCATCCGGACATCGTCGCGCGCAACCTGGGCGCTCCGGCGGAGCTGGCGGCCGCGCACGCGTGATCGGATCGCGATGCGGTTTCTCGGCCCCCGTTCCGGTGCAACCCGGGGCGGGGGCTTTTCGTAACTCCTCCTGTCCCGTCGAGCCCTACGAAACGAGCGGTGGAAGGAGTCCCCGATGATCGACTTCATGGATCCGGCCCGCGCCCGGGTGAGGCGCACGGGCTACCAGATCCTCGTCGCCTGGATCCTGTGGGGCGTGCCCACCCAGAGTCGCTCGGAGGAGCGCGACGATCGGCGCAAGCCCGCGGCGGGTCTCGTGATGGGAGAGCCCCAGAAGGTGGGCATCGTGCTCGAGCGTCCGTTCGATCGTTGGTCCGCCTACCAGGTGCAGCTCGGAACGAATCTCGACGACTACTCGATCGGAGTTCGCTGGCTGCTGGGGAGACCGAACTGGCCCTACGCGTTCGCCGCCGTGGGGGCGACGTCGTGGCGCGGCTTCGCCTCGCGGCCCCATCCCTGGAGCGAGTTCGGGGCCGGAATGTCCGCCGGCAACGAGACAATTCGGTTCTTCGGAGACGTCGGTATCGTCTCCGGCCCGGGTCTTGGCGCGTCGGTCGGCGTTCTCGCCACGGTGGAGGGGCTCGGCGAATCTCCGGGCATCGCGGGCGGAAGCAGTGCGCCGACGGGGCCACGGGCCGACGGGAACCCGAGCGACCGGGGAGCCGTCCGACGGAAGGCTTCCGTCGCAAAGAACCGAGATGACCGGAGCGGCGTCTCCTTCGGCTTCCCGTACGCTTTCGCGTTTTCCTACGAACACCGCGTCGACGAGTACGTGTCCCTGTCCTTTCACGCGGGGAGCCTGATCGTCGCCGGATCCGTCGGCGCGCGCGCGATCGTCGGCGCGCAGGACGGCACGGGCCTCTATGCGTTCGGCGGCGGTGGCTGGGGTTACGTTCTCGCGATCGAGTCCGCCGGAGCGTCGACGCTGTTCGCGTTCGAAGGCCTGGGTGCGCGCTACTGCCCGGGGACGATCGGTCCCTTCATGGAGATCGGCCTGGCCCAGGTCGTCCGATGGGAGCAGCTCGGGACACCCGTTCTCCCGGTCGCGGCAGTCGGTCTGCTGTTTCAAACGAACTGATCGCGCCCGCAGGAGCGAAGGCTCGCCGCCGAGTGCGCCCGCTGCTAGTCTCCGCCCATGACGTCCGAACGCGTCCAGAAGACATTTCTTCTCCTGCTGCTCGCCGCGGTCTCGCTGCTGTTCCTGGCGATGATCCGCCCGTTCCTCATGACGATCGTACTCGCGGCGATCGCGGCCGGCCTGTGCAATCCGCTCTACCGTCGGCTCACGCGCTGGCTGCGCGGACGTCGCGTGCTCGCCGCCGCTGTCGTCCTGGTGGCGGTACTCGTGGTGGTCGTCGCGCCGCTCGCGACGTTGACCGGCGTGGTCGTGAACGAGGGCTTCAAGGTCACCGACACCGTGCGGCCGTGGGTGCAGCAGCGCATCGAGGATCCCACCTACGTCGAGCGACGCATCGCCACGCTGCCCTATTCGGAGTTCCTGCTCGAGCACCGGGCGGAGATCTACCGCAAGGCCGGCGAGGTGGTCGGTGGCGTCGGCAACTGGCTCGTGGGCAACCTGTCCGACGTCACCAAGGGCACGGTCTCGTTCCTGTTCCAGCTCGGCGTGCTCCTGTACGCGATGTTCTTCTTCCTGCTCGACGGGCGAAAGATGCTGCGCCGGATCCTGTTCTTCCTGCCGCTGTCCGACGAAGCGGAAAGGGAGATGGTCGAGAAGTTCGTCTCCGTGACGCGCGCCACCATCAAGGGCACGCTCGTGATCGGCATCCTCCAGGGGACCCTGGCCGGACTCGCGTTCGGAGTGGTGGGGATCCCGAGCGCCGTGTTCTGGTCCGTGGTGATGATGGTGCTCTCGATCATTCCGGGGGTCGGCACCGCGATCGTGTGGGTGCCGGCGGTGATCATTCTCGCCGTCACGGATCGATGGGGCGCCGCGATCGGCCTCGGGATCTGGTGCGCCCTCGTCGTGGGCAGCATCGACAACGTGCTGCGCCCGCGACTCGTGGGCCAGGACACGAAGATGCACGAGCTGCTCATCCTGTGCGCGACGCTCGGCGGCATCTCGCTGTTCGGCATTCTCGGGTTCATCGTGGGCCCGATCCTGGCCGCGATCTTCGTGACCGTGTGGGAACTGTACGGTCACGTGTTCCGCGACGCGCTGCCCGAGGTGCGCTGGCTGGACGACGACGAGGCGAAGAGCGGCTAGTCCGCGCGCGGCGTGCGGTAGGCGTTCTTGACCCGCCCCCAGCCGAGAGCCTCGACCGGCGAGGGACCGTGCGCCGCGTAGCACGACTGGTAGATCGTGAGGTCGTCCAGGAAGCCGGAGAGCGTGAACACGTCGTCTCCGGTCGCGAGCACGCGGAACGTGATCTCCGCGAGCCGACCGACGGCGCCGCCGGGGATCGGGTTCACGTTGCTGCCCACGATCCGGACCTTGCTCTGGGCGTCGAACCAGTTCCCGCCGAACGTGAACGATTGCGTGAGATCGCCGGGGCTCGTGCCCACGTACTCCACGAGTCCCGGAGGCACCTCCACCTCGAGCCGGAACGCGTCGATCGGCCCGAGCGTGTGCACCGTGACGGGCACGGTGATCACGTCGTCGACGTTGCCGATGAGCTCGCGGATGCCGACCTCGCCCGCGAGGAGCTCGTTGCAGCCCTGAAGCGTGAGATCCGCGGCCGCGGTGAGTGTCGGCGCGAGTGCGCCGGCGAGCGTGCCGGCGAGGAGCGCGACGCGGCGCGCGTATCTTCCTGACGTCATCCCCTCTTCCTCCCTCGCGAGAGGTTCCGGGCAAGAGGCGGACCGGTCAAGCGGGAACCGGCCGGCGCCGGCGACTACTCCGCGGGCGGCCGGCCGACCCCGAAGGGCCGGCCGGTTCCGCTGCAGGTCAGCGAAGCACGACGAGCTTCCGCGACGCCTCCCTTCCGTTCCCCGCGAGACGGTAGAAGTACACGCCGCTCGAGACGGGGATACCGGTCGCATCCCGGCCGTCCCAGGAGATCGCGTGCGGGCCGCGCGAGATGCCGGCGAGATCCCACCGCCGGACGAGGCGTCCCGTCGAGTCCACGATCCGGAGATCGAGGTCCTCGGGCATCGACTCGTTGATCGAGAACTGGATCGTGGTCGATCCCCCTCGAACCGGATTCGGCCGATTCTGTGCGAGCGAAAGTCCGGCGCGGAGCGATGGATCGTCCACGCCGGTGAGCGTGTCGTCCACCCGGAGCAACCCGTCGACCCGGAGTCCACGCGGCAGACCTTCGTTGAACAGCGCCTTGCGGATCGTCAACGTGGTCAGCGCGCCCGGAGCGGCGCCGGGGTCGGGCTCGAAGTACACGTGCAGGAGCGGTCCGGATCCCGTGAGCGGCGTGCTCCCGGCGTGCGCGATCCGGATGCTGTCGGCGTACACCTGGTAGGTGGGCACGCCCCACGACGCGGAGATCGATCCGGAGTCCGTCGCTGCGAGCGCGTGCACGACGTTGCCCGAGAACGAGAGCGTGATCTCGTAGCCGAAGATCGGCGTGGCCGTCACGTCCCGGTCGATCGAGATCGGGATCGCGGTGGCCGGCAGCAGCGTCTGCACGACGGCCGTCGTCGGTACCTGCACGCGGAAGTCGTACACGTCGATGGTGCCCGAGCTGTCCACCACGCCGAGCGCGTCCTGCGCCACCACCCGGCACTGTCCGCCGGACACTCCGGTCAGCAGGCCGGAGGCGTCGATGGTCGCCACGGTCGGATCCGTCGTGCTCCACGCGACGGGCGGGGTGGGACTGCCGAACGCGGTGAACTGCCGGGTCTCGCCCGTGATCACGGAGGCGGTCTCCGGCGACACCGTGATCGTCGCCGTGGTGATCGAGATGCTGGCGTCCACCTGGATCGGCACGTACTGCTCGTCGAACAGCGCGTTCCGGAGATCCAGGGTCGTGAACGAGGAACCGGTCGTCGGCACCGAGAACTCCAGGTACAGGAGTGTTCCCGAGCCGGACAGCGGGATCGTGTGCGCCGCGGCCACGAGGATCCGGTCCGGGAAGAGCGAGAATGTCGGCGCGGGCCAGCCCGAGCTGCTGTGGACCGTTCCGGCGGTGACCACGCCGGTCGGGATCAACGCGCCCGCCGAAAAGCCGACCTCGAACTCGTAGGATTCGATCCCGAGCCCGCCGAGTTCGGTCACGTCGATCGGCACGAGGATCGTCGCACCGCGCGGCGCCGGAACGGCGACCGTGGTGAGCCGCATGGCCCGCACGAACACCGTCGAGCTCGAGTCGGTGACACCGTTCAGATCCTGCGCGACGACCCGCAACGTGCCGGGGGTGAGCGCATTCAGGAGACCGGTGCCGGAGATCGTGCCGACCAGCGGATCCGTCGTGCTCCACGTGTAGGGAGACACTCCCCCGAACACGGAGAACTGGCGGGTCTCGCCCGGGATCAGCTCCGCTGTGTCCGGACTTACGGTGATCACCGGAGCCGCCAGGATCGAGATCTGGCCGTTGCTCGTGGTGGCGGCCGGAGTCCCCTCGTTGAACAGGAACGACGCGAACGCGGGGAACGCGGTTCCCGAGGACGGGCCGAGCTGGAAGTGCAACGTGATGAGGGCGCCGGTCCCCGCGAGCGGAGTGGTGCCCGCGGCCGCGATCGCCGCCGAGCCGGAGGAGGTGGACCAGGTCACCGGTCCCCAGCCGGCGTTGCCGGTCAGGGTTCCCGCCTCCGTCACGTCGACCAGCGTGAGCTGGTTCGCGTTCCAGGTGAGGTCCGTCTCCCAGGCAAGTACGCCGAGGCCCGTGAGGTCCTCGCTGTCGAGGGTCACCGCGAGCGTGTCGCCCACGACGCCCGAGTACGAGTTCTGGATGTCGACCAGGATCGCCCGACTCGGCGTCGCGCCGAGCAGGAGCAGGAGGACGAGGGCGCAGAGCCCCCGTCCCGTCCCGATCCATCGTTCGAAGTTCGACATGATCGCCTCCTTTCTCTACGGCAGGAGGACGAGTTTCTTCTGGTCGACGAACGATCCGGCGGCCAGTCGATAGAAATAGACCCCGCCGGCCACGCGCCGTCCTTCCCGATCGCGACCGTCCCAGCGCGCGTCGCGTTCGCCGGCCGGCAGCGTGCCGGAGACGAGCGTGCGGATGCGCCGGCCGTCCACGGAGTAGATCGAGAGATCCACCCGCGCCGACGATTCGGACGACGGAATCGAGAACCGGAACGAAGTGCCCTGGATCGCGCGGGCCGGATTGGGCCGCGCCGGCGAGAGCGAGAACTCGGTCGGGAGACCCGCGGGCGCCGACGTTCCGTCGCCCGGCAGCGCGCGAGCGCCCTGCGCGTCGGCCACGATATCGGTCTCGTCGATCCACGCGTCGCCGAACTCGATCGCGAGATCACCCGCCGCGTGCGGCGTGGAGGCCACCTCGACCGTGACGATCGCCGCCGTCCCGGCCTCCAGCGATCCGAGCGAAGCGAACGCGAGGCGCGCCGTGCCCTCGTCGTCGATCGCGCTCTGGAACATCGCGTCGCCCACCGCGTCTCCCGCCTCCACGCTCACGATGCGCACCGCGTCGCGGTCCGGGCGGAGCGTGAACTGGGCCGCGGCGAACTCGCCGGTCCCGTCGAGCACGAGCGGAATCCGGATGCGGGCGCCCGAGTCGAGAGGAACATCACCGAGCGTGACGGACCAGCCTCCGGAGCCGGAAGTCGCGATCGCGCGGCCTCCGCCGCGGCGCACGGTTCCGTCGGCGTCGATCGGCGCCTCGTGCACCGGGAACGCGGTCTCGAGACACGGGAACGTGACGATCAGCTGCGCCACCCACTGCAGGATCTCGGAGGCGTCGAATGCCGTCAGGCCCGCGTTGCAGGTGACGTCGCCCACGACCTGCTGGTGCGGATCCAGGAAGGGCGACACGATGTGCTGCAGGATGAGCGAGGCGTCGTAGGCGTGAACCTCCCCGTTCAGCGAGACGTCGCCGAGGAGATCGTTGCCGAGACCCATGCCGAGGAACGGCGTGTACTCCACCTGGTTCGTGATCGCGTCGCCGAGTCCGCCGGGGTTCGACGCGTGCGTGGGGCCCGTATCGTCGCCCCACCAGCAGTTGCGCGCGGACACCACGTGGGCGAGCCCCGTGTTCTTGATCGCGAACGCCGTGTTGTCGAAGAAGTCGCAGCCGGTCACGACTCCCTTCGTGGAGTCGCCGCTCGCCTGCGTGTAGTTGATACCGTTGATGTTGTGGCTGAAGATGCAATCCGTCACGTCGGGGCTCAGCGTGCCCTGGATCGTGAGAGCCCCCTCGGTCGTGGAAGTCGTGGAGTAGGCGAACACGCAGTTCGAGAACTGGACCGACGCATTCAGCGACGTGGGTTCGATCCGGATCGTTCCCCAGCGCTGCGACGATCCGCTGGTCGCCGCCCCGTCGTTGTTCGTGTCACCACCCCAGAAGTCGTCCCGAGTCGACGTGAACACGATGAGGCTGTCGGGATCCGTGCCGCCGTTCGCGAACAGTCCGCGCCTCACGACGATGTTCACGCTCGAGAGCGGCTTGATGACGAGCCCGGGCTGAAGGGTGAGATTCGCCGCGGTGCCCACCGTGAGGGTCGAGAGCAGGACGTACTCGCGATTCGTATCTCCCGCGAAGTCCCGTCGCTGCCAGGTCACGTCCTGCGCGAGCGTCTCGCCGATCACCCCGAGCGCCTCGTAGCCGTTCCCGGACGAGGTGTTGCCGGTGAGCGTCGGGTTCGCGAGCAGACTCATCGCGATCGGGGTTCGCCCGTTCTGCGTGAAGGTGTTCCCGGTCACGATCGGAGACGACGTTCCCTGGAGACGGACGCCGTCCGACAGCGCGAGCTCCACCACGGAGTTCGTGAGTCGCGGCGCGGCGGAGTACATCTCCACGGCGCCCCAGGATCCGTTGCCGCCGTAGCGGAGGATGCAGTTGTCGAGGATGCAGGTCGCGTCGTCCGACACGTCGTTGAACACGATCCGGTCCCACTCGCCGGGCGCCGGCGTGGTGATCGAACCGTCGTTGTTCGTGTCGGCGGGGTTCCCCACCGAGTCGTCCTCGACCGACGTCACCGTGATGGGAGCGCCCGGCGTTCCGTCCATCACGAGCGCGCCGTTGGCCGTGAGCGTTCCGCCCACCGGGTAGAACGGAGAGGTCCCGTCCCAGAGCTTCAGAACGATGCCGGGGTCGATCGTGAGTGTGGCGCCGAACGCGACGGTGAGCGACGTGTCGAGCACCTGCGTGATGTTCGTGTAGCCCGCGAACGTCCGCTGCGGAATCGTGCCGTTCTGCGCGAGCGTTCCGCCGATGATGCCGATCGCCATGAGCCCGTTCGAGTCGAGCACGTTGCCGGAGAGCGTGGGGTTCGCGAGCACGTCGAGCACCAGCGGCGTCCACGTGCACTGACGGATGAGGTTGTTCGTGATCGTGGGGTTCGAGAGTCCCTGGACCCAGATTCCCTTCGTGTTGAACTCGAAGGAGCAGTTCGTGATCGTGGGGCTCGCGTTCGTCATGGTGGCCGGCGCTGCCGGGGTGCCCTGGCCGCCGAACCAGAACTGGCATCCGTCGAGGACGCAGTTCGCGTCCTGGGACTGGTCGTTGAACTGGATGTTCGGCCAGTCGCCGTTTGTCGGCGTGGACGCGTTTCCGTCCACGTTCGAGTCCCCGCCGTGGCCGTCGTCCTTGATGTCCGTGAACACGATCGGGGTCGTGCCGGAGGGATCCTCGGCGCGGAACCCGCCGTTCACGATCCAGCCGTAGGAGTCCTGCTTGAGGATGACGCCGGGGTCGATCGTCAGGATCGAACCGCTACCGACGGTTACCGCGCCCTGGACCAGGAAGTACGGGAACGGCGTGCCGAACTGCGCGACGCCGGCCGTCGGTACGGGCAGCGTAGCGTTCGCGGAGAGCGTCTCGGAAATCAGACCGAGGGCGTGGTGGCCGTTCTGGCCGTAGGTGTTGTTCTGGATCGTGGGGTTCGCGAGGGCCGAGACGTGGATCGGCACCGTCGTGGAGTTGAAGAAGTTGTTGTTCTCGATCGTCGCGGCGGAGTTGCCGTCGCAGCGAATCGCCACGCGGTTCGTCCAGAAGTTGCAGTTGTCGATCGAGGGCGACGAGCTGTTGCACCAGATCGTCCCGTTCCAGGACGCGCCGGGGCGGAAGCCGCCGTAGCCGACGAACGCGTACTGGAGGTTGCTCAGCGAGTCGATCGCGGTCGCGGTGAAGCGGATCCACGACCAGTCGCTGGCCGCGGGCGTCGTGGCGGACCCGTCGCTGTTCGTGTCGGCCGGGTTGCCGTGGTTGTCGTCGCGCCAGCTCGTGAAGATGATGGAATCCGCGGGGGCTCCGATCGCCTGCAGGCCGCCGTTGATGATCATGGCCGTGTTCGTGTCACGCATCTTGATCACGACGCCGGGATCGATCGTGAGCAGGGTGCCTGCGGCCATCGTGAGATCGCCGGCCAGCGTGTACGTGATGTTGTTGTACCCGGCGACGTTGCGCTTGAAGACCTGCGAATCCACGGCGACGGTCTCGTTGATCAGGCCGAGGGCCGTGATGCCGTTGCCGCTGAAGGTCAGCGCCGTGAGCGTCGGGTTCGCGGAGACCGAAAGAAGGATCGGCGTCTCCGTGCAGTTCGAGATGGAGGTGGACACGACGGCCGGATCCGAGGTTCCCGTGAACTCCAGACCGTACTTCGCGTCCGAGATCTGGCAGTTCGTGATCGCGACGGCCGTGCCGACGTTGTCCGTGCGCACGTTCGAATCGTGCGTTCCGAGTCCGCCGTAGCGAACGGTGCACCAGTTCAGCAGACCCGCGGCGCCGGTGCGGAAGTGCAATCCGCCCCAGTCGTTCGGCGCCGGTGCGGTGGTGGACCCGTCGTTGTTCGTGTCGAACGGTGCGCCGACGTTGTCGTCCTTGAGCGACGTGAACACGATCTGGCTGTCCGCCGCGGCCTGGCCGTTGGCGATCAGCGCCCCGTCGATCAGGAGATCGGTGTTCGAGTTGAGGCACTTCATCACCACGCCCGCGTTGAGCGTGAGCGTGGCGCCGGAATTGACCACGATGTCCCCAAGGAGCAGATACGTGAGGTTCGAGATCGGCGTTCCGCTGAGCGTGGTGCCGCGCACGGGGATGACGTTGGCGCCGACGGCGAGCGTCGTGGGCAGGATGCCGATCGCATCGAATCCGTTGTCCGAGGTCGACGCGAACGTGATCGAGTCGAACACCGGATTCGAATCGATCGAGATCGCGACGGGCACGGAGTTGCAGGCGGACACGTCCATGGTCCGGAGCGTCGGGGCCGCGCCGTTGATGCAGGAGACGCCGTAGTACGACGCGTTCACCTGCGTGGCCTCGATGAGCGGGCTCGCGCCGTCACAGAGAATGGCGGAGTCGTTCGAGTAGCCGCCGAACCAGACTTCGCAGTTCTGGAGATGGCTGGCGGAGGATCCGGCCCGGAACATGATCGCGCGCCAGTTTTGACTGGCCGGGATCGTGGTATTGCCGTCGCCGTTCGTATCGTCGCCGCCCGGCGGAAGGTTGTCGTCTCGAATGGACGTGAAGTAGATCTTGGTCGCCGGCAGCGCGCCGCCGATCGCCTGCAGGTTGCCCTGCACCTGGAGCTGCGTGAACAGACCGAACTTCACGGTGACCCCGGGCTCGATCGTGAGCGTCACGCCGGGGTTCACGTTCACGTTGCTGACCACGTGGTAGATCGGGTCCGGACTGGCCGTCCAGACGGTGTTCGTGGAGATCGTGCCGGATACGGTCACCACGGCCCGCGCGGGTGAGGCGAACGTGATCGCCAACAGCAGGAGTCCGAGGAACGCGATGAGTGGCCTCCCCGGCCGGGTCTCACTGAGCATGATCCAATGCCTCCGAATGGGTGATTCGCGTCGACGTGGCGGCGGGCGGAACCGGGGTCGACCGCGGGTCCAACTGACAGAACGAACTCGATCCTCGAAACTCACACACCGCTCCGGCGGGGCGGGCGGTCGATCGCCCGCCCCGCCGGGAGCGGCAACCCCGAACGAAACACGGATCGAGAAGGGCGCTTGGGTGCACGCCGTCCGGGCATCGCTTCGTGCGGGGCCGGAGTCGTGGTGGTATCCTCGCACCGGCTCGGGGCGCCGGGCCACACCTGATCCGGAGGCCACGCTCGTGATTCGCAGAGGCCCCATCCGCGCGATCCTGGCGATCGGAGTCGCCGCGGCCCTGTTGAGCGGATGCGGCAGCGCCTCGGTGTCGCTGAACCGGGACCGCGATCCGGACGACCCCGCGCTCGTCGACGACGCAGTGAGTCCCTACGGGTTCGCGGATCGCCTGGGCGAGCCGGACGTATGGCGGAACGAGGGCGAGATTCGCGGTCACCTCACCATGACCCAGATCTGGAAGTGCTCGGAAGGCCGCTACCGGGAGGTGGTCTGGCAGCTCCAGGAGACCTCGACCGGAGAGACGACCTGGGCCCTCATCAAGGACGCGAGCCGCGAAGGCGAGTGCCCCTGACGCGCCTCCCGGATCGCGTCGTCCCTCCCGTGAATTCTCGCCACGTTTCGCGCCGATCGTCGTTTTCTGGTGTGGCGATCCTTCACACTTGCCGATAACCTGACGGCACGCGGCCCGGCCCGCCCGGCCCGATCGACACTCGCAAGAGATTGCATGACAACGTGTTGTGGCATCGTCCATGCGTGCGGGCCGGCAGGTGCGCGGATCGGCACGTGCCTTGCGGTAGGACGGGTCGGTCCAGGGGCGTCCACGTCGGCACGCCTCTCCGGGAGGAATCGCGTGAGTCCGCTTCGTCCGCTCCTCGTTCTCGGCCGGCTGATCGTGGCGACCCTCGCGCTCGGGGTCGCGGAGGCGCCGGCCGTCTCGCCGCCGGCCCGCCCCCTGATCGTGGACGAGATCACGCTCGAGGGCGCGACGCGCACCTCGCTCGACGTCGTTTCCCGGTACCTGCCGCTCGCCGCCGGCGACGCGGTCACGCCCGATCAGCTTCTCGCCGCGGTGGACGAGCTCCGCGGCTCCGACCTGTTCGCCGAAGTCGACTTCCGCACCGTGCGTGGAGACGAGCGCGGCCACCTGCGGCTCGTGCTCACCGCGCGCGAGCACGGACCGGACGTGCGCTTCGGCACCGGCTTCCGCGATCTGGACGGCTGGTACCTCATTCCCTTGCAGCTGCGCTGGGACGGCTTGCTCGGTCGCGGCGATCGGCTCCGCGCGCAGTTCGGACTCGGCTACCGCCTGGCCGAGGTCCGACTCGCGTTCGAGGAGCCGCGCCTCGGTCGAGACGGACGCTGGTCCTGGGGAACCGAGCTCTCCTCCGGCGCGATCGATCGTCGCTACTTCGTCGACGGCATCGCCTACGACCATCCGATCGAACGGACCTCGTTCGAGGCGCACCTCTCTCGCCGCCTCGGCGAGCACTGGTCGATCGGGGTTGCCGGCGCGCGTCAGAAGATCCACGCGGACAGCCTCTCCACGGTGGCCGAGGACGACGACTTCCGCGGCGTCTCGGCGGGTGATCGGATCGACGCGGCCGACGTTCCGCTCTCCGCGTCCCGTCACGTCGGCGACGTCCTCGGCGACGTCGTGCGGCTCGACTTCGTGGGAGATTCGCGCGGTGAGCCCGGAGTGGCGTTGTCGCCGGCGTCCGGCGCCTGGGGACGACTGCGCGCCGAGACCGTTCTCCGCGAAGACGCGCACGCGAGCCGCGTGGAGCTCGACCTCCGCACGTATCGTCGCGTCGGCGCCGGAGTGCTCGCGCTTCGCGGGCGGGCCGGCGCGGTGGAGGAGACCGCCGCGTTCTACGATCGCTTCTATCTCGGTGGTCCGTACACGGTCCGGGGATTCCTGGACGAATCGATCTCTCCGTCCGAGGGAGACACGCGCTTCTGGATCGCTTCGGCCGAGTGGCGTGCGCGGCTGGCGGGAGCGCCGGGCCGTCCGCGTCTCGTCGGCTCCGTGTTCGTCGACGCGGGTGAAGGCTGGACGGGTGGTCAGCGCGTGGCGGCCGACGATGTCGCGGTGTCCGCGGGCTGGGGCTTCCGCGTTCGTGTTCCCTGGATCGATTCGATCGGCTTCGACTTCGGAGTCCCGCTCACCGAGACGCCGACGCGCACGTCGTGGGCGGGGCACGGAGCGCTCGGATGGAACTTCTGAGCGCCGTGCGCGTGCGTCGCGTGCTTGGTCGGGTGGCGGTCGCGAGTCTCCTGTGCGCCGCGCCGATCGCCTCCGCGCTCGCGGAGAATCCCCCCACGATCGACGACGTGATGCCGATGCGGATCGGGGACTTGCTGGCGAGCGCCGTGCACACGAGCCACCTGCCGGGGGCGGTCATCGCCGGTTCGCTGGAGAGCGGGCTGCCCTCCGCCGTCGAGCTGAGTCTCGACCTGCGCGACGACCACGACCGCACCGTGGCGCAACGAACGGTCTTCTACCGGATCGCGTTCGATCTCTGGGAGGAGATCTTCCGCCTGCAGGGGCCGGGGGAGGATCGGACCTTCCCGGATCTGCGTTCGCTCGAGTCGTTCCTCTCGGACATTCCGCGAGTCTCGGTGGCGAGCCTCGATCGGCTCGATCCCCGCGAGCGCCACCGCATCCGGGTCGGCTGCCGGTTGCACCCGGTGGCACCGCGCGAGACCGAACGCCTCGACGAGTGGCTGGGTGGCGAGACGCCCGACGCACAGGAGTCCCGCCGCAACGCGAACTCCGCCTCGGAGCGCGAGGTGTCGGTGAGTCTCGGTCGCGTGATTCGCTTCTTCTACCGCGGCCAGCGTGACGACGAAGAGGTCGCGTCGCGCTTCTCGGCGTGGTTCGTTCCGGACGATCTTCCGGAGTCCGCGGAATCACCCGGGGTGCGCAAGTGAAGCGCATCCGGACCCGTCTCGTGCTCGCGTTCGTGACCGTCGCGCTCCTGCCGGCCGTGCCGCTCTCGTTCCTCGTGCGAAGCCTGCTCGAGCGGAGCTTCCAGCCGCCGTTCGCGGAGGAGATCGAGAGCTCGCTGGAGTCGTCGCTCGATCTCTCGCGCGCGCAGCTGCGCACCGAGCGGGAGGCGCTCCTGGCCTGGGTCGACGGCGCCGGGGTTCGCGCGTGGGAGAGCGGATCCCGTCCGGCGCCCGCCGGCGGAATCGCGGTGGGACCCGGTCCGACCTCGGAGGCGCCGGCGGAGCTGATCCGCTTCCGCGACGAAGCCGCTTCCCGTCCCGAGCTCGCGAAGGACGGTCAGCGCGTCGGCGAGTGGATCGCGGTCGTGCGCTCGATCCCCGGCGCCGGCGAAGTCGTCTTTGCGCGACGTCTGCCGGAGGGCCTCACGGCGAGTGCGCGCCAGGCGACGGATACGATCGGTCTGCTGCGCGCGTTCCGCGCGGAACGACCCGAGGTGCTCCGCAGTCACGTCGTACCGTTCCTGCTCGCCTACGCCGCGTTGATCGTGGGCGCGAGCGTCGTGGGCGCCTGGTTCGCGCGGCGCCTCGCGCGCCCGGTGGAAGCGCTGGCGGCCGGCGCGGAGCGCGTGGGATCCGGAGACCTGTCGACGCGGGTCGACGCGCCGGCGTCGGGTGAGGTCGGAGATCTCGTCGATGCATTCAACCGGATGGTCGCGGACCTCGAGCGCCAGCGCGGGGAGCTCAGCCGTCTCGAGCGTGCGGCCGCGTGGCGCGATCTCGCGCGAACGCTCGCCCACGAGATCAAGAACCCCCTGACGCCGATCCAGCTCGCCGTGCAGCAGCTCGCGGACACGTATCGCGGCGACGACGACTACCGCGAGCTGCTGACCGAGTGCACGGAGATCGTGAACGAGGAGGTCGAGTCGCTGCGTCGGCTGGTGCGCGAGTTCAGCGAGTTCGCGCGGTTGCCGAAGCCGGACCCGCGCGACGCCGACCTCGCGGAGCTGCTGGACGAGCTCGGTCGCCTGTACGGGGAGCGGCTGGACTGGTCCGGGCCGCGCCCGCTCGCGGCGCGATTCGACGAGAACGAGATGAAGCGCGTCCTGATCAATCTCGTGGACAACGGGCTTGCGGCCTGCCGGGAAGGATCCCGTCCGGAACGCGTCACGATCGAAGCCTTCACCGGCACCGAAGACACCGAGCTCGCGGTGACGGACGAGGGGACGGGAATCCCCGAAGAGAATCTCTCGCGGGTGTTCGAGCCGAACTTCTCGACGAAGTCGGAGGGAATGGGGCTCGGACTCGCGATCGTGGAAGGGATCGTGCGCGGACACGGCGGAACGATCGACGTCGAGAGTCGCGTCGGCCGCGGCACGACGTTCCGGGTCCGGCTCCCGCGCCGAGGGAAGGAGGAGGCATGAGCCGCCGCATCCTCGTCGTAGACGACGAGAAGAACATCCGACGCACGCTCCGCATGGTGCTCGCAGCCGAGGGACACGACGTGGTCGAAGCCGGCAGCGCCGAGGAGGGGCTGCGCGAGCTCGAGGCGAACCCTGCGGACGTCGTGATCCTCGACGTGAACCTGCCCGGCCTCGACGGCATCTCGATGCTGAAGGAGATCCGCCGGGCCGATCCCGACCGCATGGTGTTGATGATCTCCGGCGAGGGGAGCGTGGCGCGGGCCGTGGAAGCGACGCGCGCCGGCGCCTTCGACTTCCTCGAGAAGCCGCTGTCGAAGGATCGCGTGCTGCTCGCGGTTCGTAACGCGCTCGAGCGCGGCTCGATGGCACGCGAGTGGCGAGAGCTCAAGGATCGCGAGGTCCGTCGCCACGCGATGGTCGGCGAGTCCGAGGCGATCGCGAGGATCCGCGGCGAGATCGAGCGCGTGGCGTCGACCGCCGCGCGGGTGCTCATCCTCGGCGAAAGCGGGACAGGCAAGGAGCTGATCGCGCGGGCCCTGCACGAGGCGAGCGACCGGAAAGGCGGGCCGTTCGTGAAGGTGAACTGCGCCGCCATCCCGGAGGAGCTGATCGAGAGCGAGCTGTTCGGCGCGGTGAAGGGTGCCTACACGGGATCCGACCGCTCGCGCGACGGCAAGTTCCTGCAGGCCGATCGCGGCACGCTGTTCCTCGACGAGATCGGGGACATGAGCCTCAAAGCGCAGGCAAAGGTGCTGCGCGCGCTGCAGGAAGGCGAGATCGAGCGCGTGGGTGGCGCCGAGACGATCAAGGTGGACGTGCGCGTGGTGGCCGCCACGAACAAGGACCTCGCGGAGGAAGCGTCGGCCGGGCGGTTCCGCGAGGACCTCTACTTCCGCCTGAACGTCGTGCCGATCCGGGTGCCCGCGCTGCGCGAGCGAGCCGGCGACATCCCGCGGATCGCGCGGCACTTCCTGGAGCGGTTCCGGTCGGAGTACAACCGGCCGCCGATCGAGCTCACTCCCGCGGCGGAGGCGGCGCTGGCGGCGCACGCGTGGCCCGGGAACGTCCGTGAGCTGCAGAACGCGGTCGAGCGCCTCGCGATCATGACGGGCGGCCCGCGCATCGAGCTCGAGGACGTCCGCGCGGCCGGTGTCGGCGCGACGGGCGCAGAACGCACGGTCCCGTCGGGGGCATCGGACGGCGTTTCGCTCACCTCGCCCACGGCGGTGGCCGCAGCGGGAGGACTCGTCGAGGCGCGGCGGGCGTTCGAGGCGGCGTGCATTCGCGAGGCGCTCGACGCCTCGGCTGGCAACGTGTCGCACGCGGCCCGTCTGCTCGCGATCGACCGCACGAATCTCCACAAGAAGATCCAGAGTCTCGGCATTCCGGCCGAGCGTTCGGGAGGAACGTCATGAACGGCATCCGGCATCCACTCTCGATCGCGACGATCGCGATCCTGCTCGCGGCGGGCACGTCGCACGCCGACACGCGGGGATTCGCGTGCGGCCTGCGGTTCCACTCCAGCCAGCTCGGCTCGCTCGAACGTGCGGCCGACGACGTTCCGCAGTCCGTGTTCATCGACGAGACGGGCGGCGGCGGCGGGCTGTGGCTCGGCTGGGGCTTCGACGATTCGTTCTCGCTGCGACTCTCGGTCGACGGCGCCGCGCACGAGACGACGGATCCGGCGATCGAGGTCGCCTACGGGTCGGTCACCCTGGAGGCGCTCTACCTGTTCCGGAACCCGGACCATCTGCGTCCGTTCGTCGTCGGCGGGATCGGGGGATTCGGCCTGCTGTCGCGGGACGACCAGTACGACTACGGGACCGCGGGCGGAGGCCTGGTGACCGGCGGCGGACTGTACTACTTCTTCGGAGAGACCTTCGCGCTGGAGTTCTCCGGTCGCATGGAGTTCGTGAACTGGGAGGAGAAGGTCGCGAGTCGGATCGACGACGGGGACTCGCAGAACGTGACCACCCCGGTGGAGTCGGAGGGAATCGCGGGCAAGCTGACGTTCGGAGTGTCCACGTGGTTCTGACCCGCCGGGACCGGTCGGGCGCGACAATCCGTCGCAGCCCGGCCCAGCGGGGCGCCACGGGACGCGGTTGGCGGCAAGGGGGCGTGGCCTCATAATGCTCGGGCCCCTCTTCCTTCGGGAGCCATTCCTTTCAGGAGTCGGTACGCTCATGAACTCTCGCGCACGCCTGCTGCCCCTCGCGGTCCTCCTTCTCGCCTCCGGTCTCGGGTGCTCGGACAAGACGACCGAGCCGGTCGGCACCGGAACCGTGGTGATTCAGTTCTCTCACGTGGTGGGAAGCGCCGACCTGCAGATCGGCGGCGTCAGCTACGTCAATTCCTCCGGCAACGAGTACACGGTGAGCAACCTCGAGTACGTGGTGTCCGACTTCGAGTTCCACGTGGAGTCGACCGCGAACGGCGAGGAGGACTTCGACCGGGAGGGCGTCCACTACGTCACCGAGGACGACGCGACCACGAAGACGCTCACGTTCACCGACGTGCCGGCCGCGGACTACGGCGAGATGCACTTCGTGTTCGGGATCACGGCGGCGAAGAACACCGACGGCGCGTTTCCGGAGCTCGACACGGCCGGGATGGCCTGGCCCGCCGCGATGGGCGGGGGCTACCACTACATGCGGCACGAAGGTCTGTTCGTTCCGACCGGCGGCGGCACGGCGAGCTACACGACGCACCTCGGTCCGACGGCCGGTGCGGACTACTCGATCCCGGTCACGATCGCGCTCGACGCGACAGGCCCCGGACGTCACGGCTTCGCGGTGGCGGCCGGCGAGACGACGACCGTCGTTCTGCAGATGGATGTGAACCAGTGGTACACTGCACCGAACGACTACGACTTCAACGACTACGGCGCGATCATGGGCAATGCGGCAGCGCAGGCGCTCCTCCAGGAGAACGGCGCCACCGTGTGGTCGAGCGTCGATCCGGGAGCGTGAGCGGGACATGATCGTTCGCTGGAAGCTCGGAGCCCTGGTCGCCGGAGCGCTCGCCCTCGCGGGCTGCTCCGGCGAAACGGGACCGTCGGAAACCCCGAATGACGACGGGTTGCCGCCGATGCCCGAGTTTCCGGACAATCCCACGACGCCCGAGGGAGTCGACCTCGGGCGTCGCCTTTTCCACGATCCGATTCTCTCCGGCGACGGCACGCAGTCCTGCGCGGATTGCCATCGCCAGGAGTTCGCGTTCGGCGATCCACGCCAGTTCAGCCTCGGCATTCACGGGGACGCCGGCACCCGCAACGCATCCACGATCGTGAATCCCGCGTGGCAGACCAGCCAGTTCTGGGACGGCCGGGCGGCCACCCTCGAGGATCAGGCCGTGAATCCCGTGCAGAACCCGATCGAGATGGCCGCCGACTGGTCGGTCGTCGTGGCGACGGTGGCCGCGCAGCCGGACTATCCGCCGGCGTTCGCGGCGGCGTTCGGTACGGACGACGTGACGCAAGAGCGCATCGTGCGGGCGATCGCGCAGTTCGAGCGGGGCTTCGTCTCGGCGGACTCGAAGTTCGATCGCGAACGGCGGGGAGAGGTCGCGTTCAGCGCCGCCGAGATCCGCGGACGCGACCTGTTTTTCTCCGAGGGGGCGGAGTGCTTCCACTGTCACGCCGCCCCGCTGTTCACGGACGGAAGATTCCACGATATCGGTCTCGACCTCGATCCTCCGGACGAGGGACGCGCGGCCGCGACGGGTGTCGTCTTCGATCGCGGCAAGTTCAAGACACCTTCCCTCCGCAACGTGGAGGTGAGCGCTCCCTACATGCACGACGGCCGCTTCGCGACGCTGGAAGAAGTGCTGGACCACTACGCGGCCGGTATCCAGCGCTCCCCGAACCTGGATCCCGTCCTCGGTGTCCAGCTGAACGGCGGCGCCACCGGTCTCGGTCTCACCCCGGAACAACGAGCGGATCTCATCGCGTTTCTCAAGGCCCTCACCGACCCCTCCTTTCTCCAGAACCCGGACCTGGGTCCTCCGTCTTCCTAGGTCCCGGAGGTAAGCATGTCGCTGTTAGAAGGGAGGCGCCGGCCGCCGGCGCCACCGGCGAAGCTCGCGCTCGCCGGAACGGGTCGCGCTCGTGGGGCCGTGATTGCCCTGCTCGCGGCGGGCTCGCTCGTGCCGCCCGTGTTCGCGGGCACGTTGCGCGGGCAGGTCACGGACCAGGCCACGGGGGCCCCCTTGCCGCTCGCGCGTGTCACGTTCGAGTCGGAAGGAACTCTCGAGGAGACGCGTGCGAACACGGATGGATACTGGCGCACCGAGCTCGATCCCGGCCGGTGGATCGTGCGGATCGCGTTCCTCGAGCACACGATGTCGGTGGACACGGTCACGGTGGCGGCCGAGGGAGAGCAGGTCCTCGACCGGGCGCTCGTGCCCGAGAGCAGGATGGAGACGCTCGAGGTAACAGCGGATCCCTGGCAGGGTGTGGACGACCGGCCGAGCGCGGTCCGACTGGATGCGCGCGCGTTGCGTTCGCTGCCCGCGTTCGGTGAGGTGGATCCGATCCGGACGCTTCAGTACCTGCCCGGAGTCCAGGCGATCTCGGACATCTCGAGCGGACTGTACATCCGCGGCGGCGGACCCGATCAGAATCTCATCCTGCTGGACGGCGTTCCGATCTACAACCCCACGCACGCGTTCGGTCTGTTCTCCACGTTCAACGCCGACGTCGTGCGCGACGTCACCCTGTACAAGGGAGCCTACCCCGCGGCGTACTCCGGACGTCTCGGAGCCGTGCTCGACGTGACCACCGCCCCCGGAGCCGACGACGGAATCCACGGTACGGTGGGACTCAGCACGATTACCGGACGGCTGTCCGTGGGTGGTCCCACCGGACGCGGCCACTGGCACGTCGCCGGGCGACGCACCTACCTCGATCCGCTGCTGGACCAGCTCCGCAAGAGCACACCGGAGATCCCCGCGTACTATTTCTACGACCTGAACGGCAAGTTCGACTCCCGGATCGGCGAGTACGGTCTCCTCGAGTGGAACGGCTATCTCGGTCGCGACGACCTGCACGTGGACCTGGATGCGGACAGCTTCGTGGATCAGCGGTGGGGCAACCGGGCGACGAGTCTCCGCTACCGCCACGATCTCGGCGACGCCACGCTCGCGCTCACGGGTTCGATCAGCCGGTACGACGGCGACACGTCCGTCCAGATCTTCACCACGCCGATCTCGTTCGGCAACGATCTCGAGGACCGCTCGGTCGGTCTCGACTGGAACCGGGACATGGGCAACCGGATCCTGCGGATGGGTGCGCAAACGTCGTTCTATCGGTTCCGCCTCGACCAGGATTTCAACGGCGAGTCGCAGGGGACGGTGAAGGAGACGCCGTGGGACGCCTCGATGTTCTTCGAGGATGAGTGGCGCTTCGGCGAACGCGCGAACGTCCGATTCGGACTGCGCGTGCGCCGGTTCAGCGAGGGCGATCGGATTCTCTGGGAGCCGCGCGGATCCGGCGTGTGGCCGCTCAGCGAGACGACACGGATCCGGGCGGCGACGGGACTCTATCATCAGTACCTGCAGCTCGTGTCGACCGAGGGCTTCTCGGGCGGCGACTTCTACCTTCCGCTCGACGAGACCACGAAGCCCGGACGCTCCTGGCAGAATGTCCTCGGGATGGAGTGGGAGCCGAGTCGCGAGTGGCGGTTCACGCTCGAGGGTTACGGTTCCGTCCTCCGCGATCTCGTGCGCTTCGACGACAATCAGACGGCGGGCGACACCGACACGAGCACGGACTCCATCTTCCTCACGGGCGGCAAGGGCTGGTCGGCCGGCGCGGAGCTCTTCGCGGAACGTCGCTTCGGTAACGTCACCGGGTGGATCGGATACACGCTCGGCTGGACGCGACGCGAGTTCGCGGAGGTCAACGGGGGCAAGCCGTATCCGCCGAAGTACGATCGCCGACACGACTTCAGCGCGGTGGCGACCTGGAAGCGCGGTGTCTGGACCTTCTCCGATACGTGGACCTACGGCACCGGACAGGCGTTCACTCCGGCCACCGCGCGCTACTCGATCCGGGATCCCGCCACGGGGGGTGTATCCGAGTACGGATACGTACTGCCCGGCGAGAAGAACAGCGCCCGGCTGCTGCCGTACCATCGCATGGACGTCGCAGCGATCCGCGACTTCACGGCGTTCGGTCGCCCCGCGAAGTTCATGATCCAGGTGTTCAACCTGTACAGCCGTCGCAACGAGTGGTTCGTGCAGTACGACACGTCCGCGTCCGATGCCGGCGCCGAGGTCGTACAGCAGCTGCCGGTCATTCCGAGTCTGGGGGTGGAGTTTGAGTTCTAGATTCGTGCGCGGGATCCTCGCGATCCTGCCGGCGTTGCTGCTGCCGGGCTGTGCGGCGAAGCGCGACGCGGGGGAGCTGTTCGGCCCTTCCGAGGCGGGGACGCTGGTGCTCGACGCGATCCTGACCGTGGGACGACCGATGCCGGACGTGTACCTGATGGAGGCGCTCGACCCCTCGCAACCCTTCGTGGCGAATGCGCCGGATGTGATCTCGATGGAGATCAACCAGGGAGAAGGGATCAACCGGGTCACCTACGAGTCGGTCGTCGAGGTGCGCGGGCGCTTCAAGACGAACTCCACCGCGATGATCCTGCCGGAGACCCGGTACTACTTCCACGCCGTGCTCGCCGACGGTCGCGAGATCCGCGCCACGACCATGACTCCGCCCGCGTTCGACGTGACCCGATGGGTGCTGCTCGAGGAAGACGCGGAGACCGTTCGCCAGACGTTCCGGACGTACGAGCAGAACGGCGATTTCGTGTACGAGCAGCCGGAGAACCAGGTCACGTACGCCGAGGGATTGCTGGAGGCGCAGTTCACGCGGCCGGACGTTCCCGCGTTCCAGGTCTCGATCGAGAGTCTGGATCTGGACTCCGATCTCGTGATCGATCCGGACTTTCTCTCGGACGAGCAGATCGCCGATCTGGAGCGGACGCAGTCGTCGCCCGCGATCGCCGGCGACGAGGGCACGCTCCGGCTGCCGTGGCTCGCGATCTACTACGAGGGGCGCTACCGGCTCCGCGCGTACGCGATCGACCAGAACTGGTACGACCTGGTCCGGACGTCGCCGGACTTCGGTGGCGGCGGCCCGGGGTTCGGCGGTTCGGCCGGCGACTCGTTCGAGCGGCCGCTGTTCCGCGTGGAGGGGGGCATCGGACTGTTCGGGTCGGCCTCGGTGGACTCGGTGGGCTTCTACGTCCATCCGCGCCCCTGACGCGTGATCGCGTTCTCGAGCCATCGCTTCGTGCTGCCGCTGCCCGCCGGGCATCGGTTTCCGATGGAGAAGTACGCGCGCCTCGGGGAGCGAGTGCTCTCCGAGGGAATCCTGACCCGGGACGACGTGCGGGAGGCGCCGGCCGCCACCGACGACGAGTTGCTGCTCGTCCACACGCGCGACTGGGTGGAGCGCGTGCGCGACGGCGGGCTCGAGCCGGCGGAGATCCGGCGCCTCGGCTTCCCGTGGTCGCCGGAGATGGTGGAGCGATCGCGACGTTCCGTGGGGGCCACGATCGCGGCGGCGCGGGTCGCGCGGACGGAAGGAGTGGCGGCGAACCTGGCCGGCGGCACGCATCACGCGTTCGCGGATCACGGCGAGGGGTACTGCGTGTTCAACGACGCGGCGGTCGCGTTGCGGGTGCTGCAGCGCGAGGGCCTGGTGACACGTGCGCTCGTGGTGGATCTCGATGTCCATCAGGGCAACGGGACGGCGGCGATCTTCGCGGGCGACCCGCACGTGGTGACGTTGTCGGTGCACGGGGCGAGGAACTTCCCGTTTCGCAAGGTGCCGAGCGACGTCGATCTCGCACTGCCCGACGCGACCGGCGACGAGGAGTATCTCTCCCTCGTAGCCGGGGCACTCGACCGCGCGTTCGATGCGGCCGACCCCGAGCTCACGATCTACGTGTCCGGCGCGGACCCGCACGCCGACGATCGCCTGGGCCGCCTCGCACTGACGCGCGACGGACTGGCCCGGCGAGACGAACTCGTCTTTCGAACGTGCGAGCGGGCCGGCTCACCGGTCGCCGTCACGATGGCCGGCGGCTACGGGCGGGACATCGACACCACGGTCGACGTTCACCTCGGCACGCTGCGGGCCGCGGCCGAGTTTCATCGTCGGTGGGGGGTGCGGTCGGACTCCTAGTGCGGCAATGATCTCGCGTTGCCGGCGCGAATCACCGGTCCCGTTCGAGCTCACCCGCCCGACGTCGGGACCTCGTCCTCGGTCTCCGTCTCTTCGACGGCGGACGCCGGTTCCTCCACCGGCGGCTTCCAGCCGTTCGCGCGCAGCCAGCCGGCAGCCTCCGCGGCCTTCTCCCGGTAGACGAGGAAGAGGAAGACGTCGCCGCGCCTGGGCGTCGTCCGGTCGTCGACCGGCTCGGCCCGCGTGCCGCGGACGCGCGCGAGCGGCAGGACGTTCTCCCGCTGCTCCTCGGCGATCAGGCCCTTCTCCTCGGTCTCGGACTCGTCCGCTTCACGGATCCAGCGCTGGATCTCGCCGAACCCGCGTCGCACGCATGACTCCCAGAGCGCGAGATCCTGCGGGGCGCCGAACGCGATCTGCAGATCCGCCTCTTCCAGCATCTCGGGGGTCACGCGTCCCCCGCGAGAATTCAGGGCCGCGGAGCTTCGCTTGACCTTGAACTCGTCGCGGACCTTCGTGGCGAACAGGAGATTCACCTCCTCGTTCGCGGTGAGTCCCACGCAACCGGCGAGATCCTCGACTCCGGCGCGCACGAGGGTGGATTCCTTGAGCGCGTTGCCGAAGATGACCTGGAAGCCTTCTTCCTGGGCGGCATTCGTGGCGTCGCCGCTCGCGTCCAGGAACACCACGTCCTCGCCGTGCTCGCGGACGGCCTTGCCCACCGCGAGCCCGAGTGGGTTCGCTCCGAGGATCGCCCAGCCGCGACCGGTGGCGCGCCGAAGACCGAGCATCCGGGCGACGAGTCCTCCCGTGAGCCCCTGCAGGACCACGGTGACGGCAATGACGAGGAAGACGAGCGCCCGGAGCGTCGTGCCGCCCTCGATCTGCGCGTCGCCGAGGCGCAGCGCGAAGAAAGACGCCACCGCCGCCGCCACGATCCCGCGGGGCGCGATCCAAGACAGGAACACCTTGTCCTTCACGGAGAGCCCGGTGCCCCACGTGCACGCGATCACGTTGATCGGTCGGATCACGAACATCAACACCGCCACGACCCACAGTCCGCGCGTGCCGAGTGCGCGGAGGTCGGTGAAGCGCACGTCGGCGGCGAGGATCACGAACAGCATGCCGATCAGCATCACCGTCAGCTGTTCCTTGAACTCGCGCAGATCGCGGTGGACCCGCGTGCGGGTGTTGCCCACCAGCACGCCGGCGATCGTGACGGACGCGATGCCGCTCTCCGGTTGCAGCGCGTTGCTCACGTGGAACAGGGCCAGGATCATCGAGAGCGCGAACACGTTCTCGAGTCCCTCCGGCACGAAGTGCTCGAGGCGCAGCAGTCGCGCGATCCCCCAGCCCCCGACAAAACCGAGCAGGCAGCCCACGCCGAGGCTCGCGACGATTCCGAGCACACCCATCGCGAGCGACGTCGCGGAAGGCTGCAGCGCCACGTCGAGCGCGACGACCGCCACGATTGCGCCGATCGGGTCGATCAGCACGCCTTCGCCCTCGAGCACCGTCTGCAGGTGCTTCTTGAGACGGATGCGCCGGACCAGCGGACCCACCACGGTCGGACCCGTCACGATGACGAGCGTGCCGAACAGGATGGAGGAGCGCCACTCCCACTGGAGAATGGCTCGGGCCGCGAGCGTGGCGCCGACCGCGGTGATGAGCGCGCCGAGCGTGATCAGTCGCTGGATGGCGCGGGATTCCCGCTTCAGACGCCCGACGTCGAGATTGAGCCCGCCTTCGAACAGGATGACCGCCACCGCGAAGCCGACCAGCGTGTGCAGCGCGTGGCCGAGCGACTCCGGCTGGACGAGTCCGAGCGCGTCGGGACCGAGCAAGGCGCCGGTGATCAGCAGCAGCACGAGTCCGGGCACGCGAATGTGGTGGGCGATCGTCTGCGCGACGAGCCCGGCCGCGAGCGCGATCGAGATGGTGAGGGCGGGATCGGAGGTGACGGCGTGATTCATCCCCGCACGCTAGCATGGGCGTGGCGGGAGGTCAGTCCTTCTCGGTGCGCATCGATCAGGCCGGGACCCGGACCGGAGCGCGGGGAACGGAGCGGGGCACCGTTCGCTTGATCGCCTCCACCACGGAGGGCGAGTACTGCGAACCCGCCCATTTCTCGAGCTCCGCGAGCGCGACGTCGGGTGGGTTGCCGGCCCGGCGGGGACCTCCCGACACGATCTGATCGAACGTGTCCGCGGCCGCCACGATGTGGGCCTCGATGGGGACGTACTCGTTGACGCGGCCGTCCTCGGCGTACGGGTCCTGGTGGTACTCGATGATCGGCACGACGTCTCGGAACATCTCGCCGAGCGCATCGATCATCCGCGCACCGCGCTGCGAGTACGGCTCGAGTGCTTCACGCTCCGCGTCACTCAGGTCCGAACGGCCTTCGAGGTCTCCGGCGATCTCCACACGCCCCACGTCGTGCAGGAGACCCGCCACCCGGCAGTTCTCGATGCGCTCGTCGGAAAGGCCGAGGCGCCGCGCGACGTCGGTCGCCAGGTGCGACACCCGCGTGGAGTGACCGAGCGCGTGCTCGCCCCCGGACTCCAGGTACTTCGTGAGGATCTCGAGCGTCCCGAGGTAGGCTTGCCGGAGCTGCGCGTGCCGGTCCACGTTGCGCTCGTGCAAAGTCCCCACGACGAGACTCGTGAGTACCAGGAAGCAACCCCACAGCGCGATGGTGCCCCAGCTCTCCGCGGCCGTCGCTTCCAGCGCGAAGCGGGTCGGGTCGATCGCGTTGAAGAGCGACACGAAGCCCACCGAGAGCAGGCTCGCCGCGAGCGACGAGCGCAGCCCGAGGAACAGGCCGGTCACGAGGACCGGCAGGTAGTAGAAGTTCAGCAGGGAAGCCCGGTGAACCACGAGGAAGTTCATCAGAACGACGCCGAGGAAGATCGTTCCCACGACGATCGGCTCGAGATGCCGCACCACGCCGGGTCGGAACACCTTGATGTTCGTGTTCAAGCTCGAACCTCGCTCGGGTCCGTCCCCGCGTGCCGGCCGCGAGCCGTGAGTCGGCGCGCCGGGCCCGCGGGATCCACCCTTCGCGAAAATCGGCACCCGGGGGCGGGGGCTTTATGCCTCCCGGAGCCGTCGAGGGGCCTCGGGACCCGGCTCCGGAGGAGCGGATCCCGGAGGGCGCCCCCCGAGAGCTCGCCGCGAGAGGACCAATCGGCGGAGATCCTGCCCGATAGCGGCCCGGCGGGCGGTTCGGCCGGGCCGCCGGGGCTTGGGAACCGGCGCCGACCCGCCGATAACATCGGAACGACCGGGAAGCGCTCAACCAGCGCGCCCCCAGCAACAGCCACGGCCAGGGCAACACGAGCGGAGGACGCATGGCGGGAGATCCGAAGGTCTTTGCGGGCGATTGGATCGAGATCGAGGGGGACGACCAGAAGGGCGTGCCCCGCAAGGTCCGGGCGGTGATCACGCGGACTCCGGATGCGGTGGATCCGCGTCATCGCGCCGAGGTCGTGTACCTGGACTCCCGCGGCCGCGCGATCAACGAAGACGTCGTGTGGACCGGAGACCACTGGTCGTTCGCGATGAAGGGACCGTGCGGTGGCTTCGCCGATCAGAACTCCAGCATGGTCATGTACGTTCGCACGCTGCGCGACGGCGGCTCCGGCCGCTGACATCTAGCCGCCCGGCAGCGCTCCCCTTCCCATCGCCTCCGCCACCCGCGTCGCCGCCATGGCGACGAACGTGACGAGTGCCCATGCGACCACGCCGGCCGTGGCGCCGCTGCGCGAACGTTCGCCGGCGAAGACGGCGAGGCCGATCGACCACAGAACGAGTGTGGCGAGCGAGAACAGATCGATCTGGTTCGCCGCGGCGTGGATCCATCCGTGAGACAACGCCTCGGGCACGATCCCCGCGAAGCTCGTGAGTCCCGTGATCGGGGCCGGAGCGACGGAGCCCAGACTCCAGGCCGCCGAATCGGCGAGGCTCCCGAGGTAACGGGGAACGAGTCCGTAGCCCGCGACCACGAGCGCTCCCCGGGCGGTGATCGGAACCCCGGCCGCGAGCGCGGCGGTGCCCAGCACCAGTGCCGCGAGTCCGAGGCGCATGACACCTCCCACCGGTGCGCTCGCGACCGCGATCCAGCGAGAGGACCGGAGGGACTCGGTCGCGGTGGCGCGGGCCTCGTCCGGCAGGTCCAATGCGGCGAGGCGAGCTTCGGTCAACCGAACGAGAGGGATCGTCGCCAGGAGCGACACGAGAATCGAGAACAGCAACACGGGCACGATCGGACGTCGCAGCATCAGAGCCCGGAACGTCCGGTGCGGTCGAGCCAGCACGGCGAACAGCGCGACGAATCCCACGAGCCTCTCCCGTTCGGTCGGGCCTCCGGAGAGAGCGACCCGGGTTTGACGGAGGGTGACCGGGTGGCCACCCTCCCGATCCTTCGCGCGAGGAAGCGGATCCCGCCAGCGGATCCGTTCCGCACGCGATCGTTCGCTCGCGGCGCGGCATGGTGTACGGCTGGTTCCGCCGCGAGTCCCGCTGCTAGTTGCCGGTGCCGCAGCCGATGCCCATCGCAATCGAACCCACGAGTGCGATCTCGGGCTGCAACGTGAAGAGTCCGCCCCACATCATGGCCATTCCCGCCATGCAGTAGAACCCGGCCATGCCGCCGCGCAGATTCTCCACCTGCGCCGGACGCGACGGAGGCCACGAGGACGTCGACGGAGCGGTTGACGTGGCGCCGATCAGCCCGACGGCGAGTGCGAGGGCCACGATCGCACGCGCACTCCGGGCGCGATGCGCCCTCATCCCCAGCACCCGTTCGCGTATCCGCCGACCAGCGCGCCGCCGACCGCCCACGGGTTCGCGAACACGAACCCGAGTCCGAGCACCGTGCCGTACGCCATGCACACGCCGGGGCGTCGACCGCCCACGAGCGTCTCGAGCGATCCGGCGGACGACTGGTCCGACGCCCCGGGGCCGCTCGCCACCGGGACGAGAGCCAGGGTCAGTGCCCCGGCGATGATTCTCTTCCTCACGATTCCTCTCCTTTCGGGGGAGCGAGTTCGAGCACGTGTCCCCTCCAGTGACGCCGGAGGGCCGCGAGGGAGAACCGGACCCGGCCCAGCGCCGGGTCGACGATCAGACTGCCGCCACGCGGGTCCGCCGCTTCGAGCACGACGAAGTGTCCCGGTCGGAGCCAGAGAATGGCCGGGGGCGAAACGGCTCGCGGGTCCCGCGATGTCTCCGTTCGCAGGATGGCCTCGAATCCTCGCCGTCGTGCGGCGGTCGCGAGATCCCCGAAGCGCGCTCCGTTCTCCCGCCAAGCCATCTCGCTCATCAACGAGTCCCGGCTCGCCGGAGATCCGAGCCGTTCCAGCGCGTAGGCGAGCGCGGCCGGACCGCAGTCGGAGCGCGCTCGCTGTCGGATGCCCGCCTCGGGATCGATCGACACGGCTCCCGCCCGCCACGCGCCCCACCGCTCGAGCGGATGGCTCGACTCCGCGACGCGTGAGAACGCGAACCCCACGCCGACGAACACGAGCACACCCGACCAAGCGATCCATCTCTTCACGAGCGTTCCTCCACTTCGCCGGGCAGCGCCTCCGCCATCCAGCGCCTCAGCACCGAGGGCCGCTGGCGGCCGCGCCGCGCATCCACGCACTTGCCGTCCACGTCGTACAGAAGCGTCAGCGGTACCACGCCCCCTCCGAGTCGACGGCGGATCGTTCCGTCACGATCCACCACGACCGGAACGCATCGCGGCGGATCGATCAGCCGCTCGTCCACCAGCACGTAGCGATCGAATCCGGTGTCCTTCGTCGCCGCGAGATCGGCGATCGCCCCCGTGCAGTGAGAGCAGCGACGCGACGCGAGCAACAGCACCGCGGGCGCTCCGGTGAGGAGAGGTTCCCCGAGCTCGCGTCGGACGAGAAGGAGTGTCGCCTCCGGCTCCCAGCGGGTGTGACGATCGATCCAGATCACGATCGATCCGATCACGACCAGCGTCGCGAGACTCAGGACTCCGACGGAGGGAACGGTACGCGGCACGACGTGATCCTCTCGACGCGACACCAGAACGGTGTCCGCGCGACCGCGGATCACGCAAGAAAGAGGCCACCACGCGGAGGCTTCGGGCGGTGCGACTTCGGTGCCGTGAATGTCAGCGCGTGTACCGAGTGAGGTAGCTCGAGTTCGCGGCCGTCAACTTCCGGCGCGCGGGTCGCAACCCGAGTTGACGCCGCCGCCGGCGTTCGACCTCAGACTCCCGACCACCCCGTCTCGGAACGGGGCAGGGTGCGCACACCCAGCGACACCTCGTGGGCGTCGCGACCGCTGCGCCGACCCAGCTCGAGACGGAGTCGCTCGAGAGCTTCTTCGCGCGAGGCTCCGTGCGCTTCCACGGGGCCCGACGGGGCAAACTCGTAGCGCGCGGTCCAGCGACCGCCGGGGCGGCGAGACACCGCCGCAAAGTGCATCGAGGGGGGAATCATGAGGAGCCTCCAGGCCGGAACCTGAGTCGGCTTTACGCTTGGCTCGGAGATCTGTCAAGAAGTTAGGCCCGCTCGAATCGGCCGTTTCGGGGCTCGGGACGCCCTTCCGAACGCTGTTCGTCCCCTCGCGGTCCTTTCCGGACCCCCGCGTTCCTGATAGAACCGCTCCATGGCCGAGCATTCGCGCGAGTTCCTCACGTCCGCGTCCGGCGCCGAGCGTCGGGCGGCGATCCTCGAGTTTCTGGGTCGATTCCGGCCCGGAACCGAGATCCTCCTCGTGGGCCCCACCCGCGACGCGGTCGACGACTTCGTCCGGGACCACGCGGCCCGGACCGGAGCCACGTTCGGCCTGCACCGCTACGGACTCTGGCAACTCGTCTCCACCGTGGCCGCCACGGAGCTGGCGACCGAGGGCCTCGCTCCCGCGACCCAGCTCGGACTGGAGGCGGTCGCCGCCCGCGCCACGCACGAGGCGATCGAGCGCGGTCAGGTCTCCCGCCTGGCGGACGTCGGCGCGAGCCCCGGTTTCGCGGGAGCGCTCGCGTCGTCACTCGGCGAGCTGCGGCTGGCCGGTCTCGACATCAAGCGTCTCGCCGACGTTCGCGGCCTCGACGAGCTGCACGCGCTCGCCTCGATCTTCGAGCGCGAGCTCGAGTCGCAGCGCGTCGCGGATCGTGCGGCGCTCCTGCGACTCGCGACCTGGGCGTGGCGGCGTCCTCACTGGGCCACGCTGCGCGCCGCACCGCTCGTGCTGATCGACCTCCACCTCGCCACTCATCGCGAGACCGAGCTGATCGAGGCACTCGTGCGCACGAGCCCCGCCGTCCTCGCCACCGTGCCGGCCGGCGATCGCGTCACGCGCGACGCCTTGAAGCGTGCCGGCCTCGCCGAGCGTCCGCGCGGCCGCGGCTCCGTCGCGCCCACGGAGACGAGTCTCGAACGCCTGCGACGCTGGCTGTTCGTCACGGAGGAGGAGCCGTCGTCCGCCGTGCCGGACGGTTCCGTGCGTTTCCTCTCCGCGCCCGGCGAGGCACGCGAGTGCGTGGAGATTGCGCGCGGCATCCTCGACGAGGCCCGTCGCGGCACGCGCTTCGACGAGATCGCCGTGTTCGTGCGTGCCCCCGAGGTCTATTCCGCGCACCTCGCCACCGCGTTCCGCCGGGCGGGCATCCCGTCGTGGTTCGCGCGCGGCACGCAGCGCCCGGACCCGGCCGGTCGCGCGTTCCTGGCGCTGCTTGCGTGCTGCGCGGAGCGTCTCTCGGCGAAGCGGTTCGCCGAGTACCTGTCGTTCGCGCAGGTGCCGGATCCGGATCCCGCGGGCGCGCCGCCGACCGTCGAGGAGACCCCGTGGGTCGGTCCCTCCGAGGAGGAGTTCGGGCCGGCCGCCGTCGCCGCCGCCGGGGCGCAGCTCTCTCTCTTTGCCCCCGCGACGTCGCCCGCGCCCGCGCCACCCCCATCGTCCGCCGCCGCGCCCGCCGCCGCTCCGCCGGAGAGCCACGGATCGCTCCGCGCCCCGTGGAAGTGGGAGGAGTTGCTCGTGGAAGCGGCCGTGATCGGCGGACGCGATCGCTGGAAGCGTCGGCTGGACGGGCTCGCCGAGGAGCTGAAGCGCAAGCTCCGCGAGGCGGAGGGCCTCGACCCCGAGTCGCCGCGCACGCGTGGCGTGCGGCGCGAGCTCGAGAACGTCGGCCACCTCGAACGATTCGCGCTGCCGCTCATCGACGCGCTCGACGCGTTGCCCGCATCCGCGCCCTGGGGCGAATGGCTCGACGCGTTGAAACGTCTCGCGCCGCGCGCGCTGCGCCGCCCGGAGCGCGTGCTCGAGGTGCTCGACGAGCTCGCTCCGATGGCGGGGGTGGGCCCGGTGGCGATCCACGAAGTGCGCGGCGTCCTCACGGAGCGACTCGGCACGCTCGAGGAGGAGCGCGCGGAGCATCGGTTCGGTCGCGTGTTCGTCGCCACGCCGGAGGGTGCGCGCGGTCGCGTGTTCCGTGTGGTGTTCGTGCCGGGACTGGCCGAGCGCATCTTCCCGCGCCGCCCGCGCGAGGATCCCCTGCTGCTGGACGAGAATCGCCAGGAGCTCTCGGCCGCGCTGCGCACGCAGGAGGAGCGGGGCGCGGAGGAGCGGATGCTGCTGCGGCACGCGGTCGGTGCGGCGTCCGAGCGGCTCGTGCTGTCCTACCCGCGCGTGGAAGTGGCGGAGGGCCGTCCGCGCGTGCCGTCTTTCTACGCGCTCGACGTCGCGCGGGCGCAGCGCGGCGAGATCCCGGACTGGGAGCAGCTCGAGCGCGAGGCGGAAACCGAGGCGAGCGCACGTCTCGCGTGGCCGGCGCCGCACGACGCGAGCCGCGCGATCGACGCGGCCGAGCACGATCTCGCGTCCATCGAGCCGCTGCTGGACGCGCCGGTGGAGGACGCCCGCGGCCGCGCGCGCTATCTCCTCGAGCTGAACGATCACCTCGCGCGCGCGCTGCGGTCGCAGTGGGCGCGCTGGTGGCGACGCTGGTGGCCGTCGGACGGAATCGTCCGCACGACGGAGGAGACGGCGCCGATCCTCGCGACCCAGCGTCTCTCGGAGCGCGCGTACTCGCCGACGTCGCTCGAGCGCTACGCCGCCTGCCCGTACCGCTTCTACCTGTCGGCGATCCAGCGCCTCCAGCCGCGCGAGGACGTGGCGCCCATCGTGCAGCTCGATCCGCTCACGAAGGGAAGCATGGTGCACGAGATCCAGGCCCGCACGCTGCGTGCGCTCCGCGACGACGATCGCCTGCCGCTCGTGCCGGAGGAGCTCGAGGACGCGCGCGCGATGCTCGATCAGCAGGTCGATCTCGTGGCGCGCACGTGGCGCGACGAGCTCGCGCCCGCGATCGAGCGCGTGTGGGAAGACGAGGTCGCCGACATCCGCGCGGATCTCCGCGTGTGGCTGCGTGGATTCGTGGGATCGGAATGGACGCCCGCGCACTTCGAGCTCTCGTTCGGGCTCGTGGAGGCGCGTGGCGACCCGGCCGCGGTCGCCGAGGACGTGCGCGTCGACGGGGGCTGGCGGCTGCGCGGGGCGATCGACCTCGTGGAGAGGCGCGGCTCGGATCTCCGCGTGACGGATCACAAGACGGGCATGGTGCGCGTGCCCGAGGGCTCGATCGTGTCGGGCGGAGAGTCGCTGCAGCCGCTGCTCTACAGCCTGGCCGCCACACGGATGCTCGACGCGCCCGTGGTGGAAGCGCGCCTTTCCTACTGCACCGCGCGCGGCGGATTCGTCGATCGCGTGGTGCCGGTGAACGAGTGGACGCTGCTGCAGGCACAGCAGGTGCTGCAGCGCATCGATCGCGCGGTCCAGGACGGCCATCTCATGCCGGCCCCGAAGCGGGACGCGTGTCGCTGGTGCGACTTCCGCACGGTCTGCGGTCCGCACGAGGAGGTGCGTACCGCGCGCAAGGACCCGGCGCTGCTCGAGGAACTGCGCGACCTGAGGGAGCAGCCATGAGCGATGCCGTGCGCCGCGAGCCGGCGGACCAGACCGAGCGCAACGTCATCCAGCGGGAGCTCGATCAGACGCTCGTGGTGGAGGCCTCCGCGGGCACCGGCAAGACGACCGCGCTCGTGGGCCGCATCGTGGAGGTGCTCGCGGAGGGGCGCGCGAAGGTCGATCGCATCGTGGCGGTGACGTTCACGGAGAAGGCGGCCGGCGAGCTGAAGCTCCGCCTGCGTTCCGGGCTCGAGAAGGCTCGCGGAGAGGCGGTGGCGGGCGGGCCACGGGCAAAGAACCTGACGGAGGCGCTCTCCCGGCTGGAGGAGGCGCGCGTCGGCACGATTCACGGCTTCTGCGCGGACCTGCTGCGCGAGCGCTCGATCGAGGCCGGTGTGGACCCGCGCTTCGAGTCGATGACGGAGCCCGAGGCGCAACGTCTGTACGAGGAGGCGTTCGGCCTCTGGCTGCAGGAGCGTCTCGAGAATCCGCCGGAAGGCGTGCGACGTTCGCTGCGCCGCGAGGCGCGACGGGACGAGGGGCCGATCGCGCGGCTGCGCAGCGCGGGCTGGACGCTCGTGGAATGGCGGGATTTCCCGGGCGTCTGGGAACGTCGGCCGTTCGCGCGCGAGAAGCGCGTCGACGGTCTCGTGAACCGCCTGCACGAGTTCGCGGATCTCACGGGCAACTGCGAGCGCCCGGCGCGGGACAATCTGTTCCAGGACACGGAACCGGCGCGTCGGCTGAGCCGCGAGGTTCGTACGGCCGAGGACGTGCGCGAGCGCGACTACGACGGTCTGGAGGCGCGGCTCGTGGCCCTGCTGTCGTATCGCTTCCGGCGCGTGCGCAAGGGGAGCGGCAAGCGCTACGGCGAGAACCTGCCGCGCGAGAACGTGCTCGCGGCGCACGCCGAGTTCGTGCGCGAGCTCGAGACATTCGCGACCGACGCCGACGCGGACCTCGCCGCGCTGCTGCACGGCGAGCTGTTCGAGACGATCGAGCGTTACGAGCTCCTGAAGCAACGGCGGGGCCGGGTCGATTTCCTGGATCTCCTGCTCGCCACGCGCAATCTCGTGCGCGACAACCGGGAGGTTCGCGCCGGCTTCCAGCGTCGCTTCGAGCGCATCTTCGTGGACGAGTTCCAGGACACCGATCCGCTCCAGGCGGAGATCCTGCTGCTGCTCGCGGCGGCGGACTCCGCGGTGGACGACTGGCGCGCGGTGGTGCCCGCGCCCGGCAAGCTGTTCCTGGTGGGGGATCCGAAGCAGTCGATCTACCGGTTCCGCCGCGCGGACATCGGCGTGTACTTCGAGGTGCGCGAGCAGCTCGTCGCGAACGGCGCGCGGGTGGTCCGGCTCACCACGAGCTTCCGTTCGTCGCCGCGGATCCAGCGCGTGGTCAACGCCGCGTTCGAGTTCGAGCTGGACGGCGATCGCGAGTCGCAGCAGGCCGACTGGGCGCCGCTGTTCCCGCACCGCGACGATCCGGCGGAGCAGCCGTCGGTGGTCGCGTTGCCCGTGCCGTCCCCGTACGGCGGCTGGGGCCGGGTGACGAAGACCGCGATCGACGGCTCGCTGCCGGACGCGGTCGCCGCGTTCGTCCACTGGCTGCTGACGGAGAGCGGCTGGACGGTGACCGAACGCGATCGCGACGAACGCGTGCCGATCGCGCCGCGTCACGTGTGCCTGCTGTTCCGGCGCATGGAGAGCTGGGGCGGCGACGTCACGCGCGGATACGTCGACGCGCTGGAGGCGCGCGGGATCCGACACCTGCTCGTGGGCGGCCGCTCGTTCCACGAGCGCGAGGAAGTGGAGACACTCCGCACGGCGCTCACCGCGATCGAGTGGCCGGACGACGAGCTCGCCGTGTTTGCCACCGTCAAGGGCCCGCTGTTCGCGGTGGGAGACGAAGAGCTGCTCGAGTACCGGCTCGCGGACGGCCCGCGTCCGCGCCCGCTGCATCCGTTCCGGCGCGTCGCCGACGTTCCGGATCGTCTCGCGCCGATCGACGCGGCGCTCGAGCTGCTCGGTCGCCTGCACCGGGAGCGCAATCGTCGCCCGATCGCGGAGACCGTGCATCGGCTGCTCGACGCCACGCGCGCGCACGCGATGTTCGTGCTGCGCCCGTCCGGCGAGCAGGCGCTCGCGAACGTGCTGCACGTGGCCGAGCAGGCGCGCACCTACGAGAGCGCGGGCGGCATCTCGTTCCGCGGGTTCGTGGAGCGGCTGCTGGAGGAGGCGGGCGCGCGGCGCGCGTCCGAGGCACCGATCCTGGAAGAGGGGAGCGAAGGCGTCCGCCTGATGACGGTGCATCGCGCGAAGGGGCTCGAGTTTCCGGTGGTGATCCTGGCGGACATGACCGCGGACATCGCGCGGCGGCAGGCGTCGCGCGTGGTGGACCCGGGGCGGGAGCGCTGCGCAGTGCGCATCGCCGGCTGGGCGCCGGCGGAGCTGACGGACCACCAGGAGCTCGAGGTCGATCGCGACCGCGCCGAGGGTGTGCGCCTCGCGTACGTCGCGGCCACGCGCGCGCGCGACCTGCTCGTGGTGCCGGCCCTCGGCGACGGTCCCTGGGGCGAGCGGACGGACGAGTCGCTCGGCGGATGGATCGCGCCGCTGAACCGGGCCATCTACCCGCCACCGGACGCGCAACGCCGGGCCGAGATCGCGCCCGGCTGTCCGAAGTTCGGGCGGGACTCGGTGCTCGATCGCCCGATGGACCCGGAAGGCGACGTGAGCGTGCAGCCCGGTCTGCACCGCATCGCCGAGCGGGAAGTCGTGTGGTGGGACCCGGGCGCGCTCGAGCTCTCGGTGGAGGCGCGCCAGGGAATCCGGCGCGAGGAGCTGCTGAGTCGCGAGGTCGACGAGTCCGTGGTGCAGGAAGGCGTCGCGCGGTACCGCGACTGGGAGAGGACCCGCGGGGAAGCGATCGCGACGGCCGCGCGTCCGAGCGTGCAGCCGCTGACCGCGCGCGCGTGGGCGGCGCGACGGCTGGAGCAGGCGGGACCCGCGTGGGCGGACGGCATCGCCGTGGAGGAGATCGCGCGCGAGCGCGGGCGACCGAAGGGGCCGCGGTTCGGCGCGCTCGTCCACGCGGTGCTCGCGATCACGCCACTCGACGCGGACGACGAGCGCGTGGCCGGCATCACGGAGGTGCAGGGGCGCGTGCTCGGCGCGACACCGGAGGAAGTGAAGGCCGCGCGCCGGGTGGCGCGCAAGGTGCTCGATCACCCGCTGCTCGATCGCGCCCGCGACGCGCAGGTGCGGCAGGCGTGCCGCCGGGAGACCCCGCTCACGATGTCCACGCCGGAGGGCGAGCTCGTGGAGGGCGTGCTCGATCTCGCGTTCGAGGAGCGCGACGGGTGGACCGTGGTGGACTTCAAGTCCGACTCGGAGCTCGACGAGGCGCTGCCCGCGTATCGCGCGCAGGTGCAGGCCTACGTGGAGATGCTCGCGAAGGCCACCGGGGCCAGGGCGAACGGCGTGCTGCTGCGCGTGTAGAGACACCGTCGTCGGTCCCCGGGGACTCGGCGTCTGTCCCACGTGGGTGGGGTGGGACGCCGTCCTGCGCTAGCTTCTCGGGAACTCTCTCCGGGAGGCCCCATGCCTGTCCTCACTCGCCAGACCATCATCGACGCCCTCGCCACGGGCCTCGCGCGCGAGCCGTGGATCCTCGCCGCCACGCTCGGCGGCAGCTTCGCCACCGGTCGTGTGGACGAGTACTCGGACATCGATCTCGGAATCCTCGTGGAAGACGATCGCGTGGAGGACGCGTTCGTCGTGCTTCGCGACATCCTGGTGTCGCTGTCGCCGATCGAGGTCGAACATCGACTGCCCGATCCGACCTGGCACGGGAGCTCGCAGGTGTTCGTGCGTCTCGCGAACGCGAGCCCGCACCACTTCGTGGACGCCTGCGTGATCAAGCGATGCGACCGGGACTCGTTCGGCGAGGAGGAACGTCACGGGGTGGCCCTCGTGCTGTTCGATCGCGAGGGGCTCGTGCGCACGGTGCCGCTCGACCGCGAAGCGCTCGCGGCGAAGATGCGGGCCCGCCTGCAGACGCTTCGCGAGACCTACGTGATGTTCCAGCCGCTCGTGGAACGCGCGGTCGCGCGCGGTCACGTGGCCGAGGCCACCTACTGGTACGTGAACCTCACGCTCAAGGGTCTCGTGGAAGTGCTGCGCATGCGGCATTGCCCGGACCGCTGGGACTTCGGGTTCCGCTACCTGGACCGCGATCTCCCCGCGGAGAAACGTCGCGCGGTGGAGGCGCTCTGCTTCCCGCGCGACGCGCAGGAGCTGGCCGCGTTCCGGGTGCGGGCGGAGGCGATGTTCCGGGAGGAGATCGCGGCGCTCGACTCCGAACCCTGATCTCGCCTACGGATTCCGCAACTCGATCTCCCGCAGCCACAGATCCCGCGCGTCACTCGCGGCCCGGAAACCCTTCGCGATGTCCGCGAGGCGCCCGCTCGACGTCTCCTGCTCGCGCGACGGCTTCATTCCCGCGATGCCCCGCAGGCCGTCCAGGGCCTCGGCCGGAAGCTCCGCGTACGCGAGCAGCACGCCCGGCTGCGCGGACGGAATCGACGCGAGCTCGCGCTCGATCGGCGGCAGCGCCTCGCGCGACGACACCACCAGAATCGTCTCGCGGCCGCCCGCCGACGTGACCTCCCAGTCCTGCGAGATGCCGCCCAGGTCGCCGGGCAATCGGTGGCGACCCGGCGGCAGCGGGTTCTGCTGCGCGAGGCCTTCCACCGGGAACAGCACGTACATCTCGCCGTTCTCGTCCTCGTCGATCACGTAGACGTGCACGGGCTCCTTGGTCTCGACCTCGAGCGACAGCCGGTCGCCCGGCGCCACCGCGTCGCCGGAGCGGAGTGTGCGCGTGCCGTCTTCCGTGGCGGCGTACAGCGTGGCGTCCAGTCGGAGCGTGCCGGCGGGCCCGCCCCCGAACAGCTTCCAGCCGAGGATCGCCACCGCGAGCGTGGCGGCGAGAGCGAGCGTCATCCGGCCGAACGGGAACGTCCGGTGCTCGGAGGGACCGGGCACGATCTTCGCGGCCGGCGCGGAGACGTCGAGACACGACGCGAGCGCGCGCTCCATCTCGCCCGCACTCCCGAAACGCGCGGACGGATCGGATGCGAGCGCCCGCTCCACCACGCGCACGAAATCGGCCGGCAGGTCCGCGCGCACGTCGCGCAGCGGAATCGACTCGCCGCGCTCGTGACGCGCCATGAGGTCGCCGAACGTCTGCGCCGGCACGGGGTAGCGATTCGACACGAGCCGGTACAGCAGCACGCCGAGCGCGTACAGGTCCGCACGCGGGTCGGGTGCTCCGCCGCGCAGCACCTCGGGCGCCATACTGAGTGGCGTGCCGGTCGGCGCGCGATCCGTCGCCGCGACGTTTCCGTCCGGAGCGAACTCGCGACCGGAGCCGAAGTCCACGAGCACGATCTCGCCGCCGGCGTCGCGCATCACGTTCGACGCCTTCACGTCGCCGTGCACGAGACCCGCGCCGTGGATCGCGGCGAGCGCGCGGCACAGCGCGGTGCCGACCACCACGGCATCCGGCGCGGACAGCACGCCGTCGTTCGCGAGGCGTTCTTCCAGCGTGCGGCCGGACAGCAGCTCGGACCACAGGCCCACGCGCCCGTCGTGCTCGTCGGCTCCGTGTACCGTGACCACGTTCGGGTGATTCACGCGCGCCAGGCGACGTCCCTCCTCGAGGAAACGTCGCGCGGCCTCGGGCGACTCGCCGTCCGCGTCGCGCGGGCGCAGCAGCTTGAGCGCGACGTCGCGCTGCAGGCGCGGATCGTGCGCGCGGTAGACCTCGCCGTACGCGCCGGCTCCCAGCCGCTCGAGGACCTGCAGCGGTCCCCACGCGAACAGCATCTCGGGGGCGGGCGCCGACGCGCCGGCCCACGTGCCGCCGGGCGGCGGCGACGCGCTCTCGTCGTAGGATCGACCGCTGTCGCGATAGGCGGCGGCGATGCGGGCGAGCGATTCGAGTCCGCGCAGCGGACGCTCGAGATCGCGCGTCTCTTCCAGTGCAGTGTTCCAGTTCACGGGAGTTTCGTCGGCGACCGCTTCCGCGAAGCGCTCGAGATCCCCGTCATCCGCCTTTCGAGTCATCCATGACCTCCGCCAGCTCGGCCAGCGCTCGCGTCACCATCATTCTCGCGGCGTTGGCGGAGGGGCTCTCGATCGCGTCGGCGACTTCCTGGTAGGAGAAGCCGAACTCGATCCGAAGCACCACCGCCTCGCGTTGACGCTCCGGCAGCGTGGCGAGCGCCCGCTCGTACGCCACCATCGTCTCGACGCCCACCGCGTCGACCACGAGGGACGGATCCGCGACCGCGTCGTCCAGGTCCTTGCGGACCGGGCGACGGTTCACGCGCCGGATCTCGTCCCGGAGCGAATTCAGGAGGATCTGCCGCAGGTAGGCCAGGAACGCGCCCTCTCGCCGCGGCTCGAAGTCTCCTATCTTGTCCAACGCTCGGATGAGGGTGATCTGCACAAGGTCATCGGTATCGGAGAGATCCCGGGCGTGGGCGGGCAGCCGCCCGTGGGCCCAGCGCCGCAGAATCGGCAGGTATCGCGCCACGAGGCGGTTCTTGGCCGCCGGATGGCCGTTTCGGACCGCCTGGAGGAGCTCCGCCGTCCGCTCGAGGTCCGGCGACGGGCCGCCCGCGAGTGGGCCGCGGTCGGGCCCCTCGGGCCCGGGAGGGCCGGCGGGAAAGGCGGGCTGGGTCAAGGCGGCGCTCCGGAACGGGACCCCCGGAGTGTACCAGGGCCGATCCGCCCGCGGGGAGCCGGGTCTTGCCGTTGCGGGAGACGGCGGTTCGGCCGAGCATGGCCCCATGATCCGAATCACGCCCGACATCACGATCGACGAGAGCGAGCTCGCGTTCCACGCGACCACGAGCCAGGGGCCCGGCGGCCAGCACGTGAACCGGTCCCGCACCCGGATCGTGCTGCGCTTCGACGTGGGGGCGTCGCCGAGTCTGAGCGACTCGCAGCGGGCCCGGATCCGCGAGAAGCTCGGATCCCGGATCCAGGCCGACGGTGTTCTCCAGCTCAGCTCCCAGAAGCACCGCTCCCAGTGGCGGAACCGGGAAGCGGCGATCGCGCGACTCGTCACGTTGCTGGCGGAGGCGCTGGCGCCCGAGGTGCCGCGCCGGGCCACCAAGCCCTCGCGCGCTTCGAAGCAGCGCCGGCTCGAGGAGAAACGCCGGCAGGCGAGCCGCAAGCGGGAGCGGCGGCGACCGGCCGGCGACGACTGACGTTCGCCTAGTGCGTGACGACCCAGCCTCGTGACAGGGTCTGCCCTCCCGCGTCGAGGCGTGCGAAGTACACGCCCGAAGACCACCGCGACGTGTCGACGTCCCGCTGGTAGTGCCCGGTCTCCAAGGTCTCGCGCGTGATCACGGAGACTTCCCGGCCGGATACGTCGAACACGCGCAGCGTCACGTCGACGGTGGCCGGGATCGTGAACTCGATCGTCGCGCGATCGCGCGCGGGATTCGGGAACACGCGGCCGAGTTCCAGCCCGGCCTTGGTTCCGAGCGGCAGGTCGGCGACATCCACCGGATCGTCGCCCGCGATCTCCCGTCGCCAGAATCCGCGCCCGAACGTCGCGGCGACCACCCAGAATTCCCCCGTCGTCGCGAGGTCGTCGTCCCAGGTCAGCTCCGTGGCGATGCACGCCTGCGGCATTCCGTTGTTCCACCGCGACCAGTGCACGCCCCCGTCCGTCGTGCGGTAGAACCCCATCTCCGATCCGAGATACAGCTTCGACGGATCCGTCGGATGCGCCACGATGTCCGACAGCGGTACGTTCGGAAGATCCCCGGTGATGTTCCGCCAGGTGAGACCGCGGTCCGTGGTCTCGTACAGCTTGCGCGCCGGATCGCCCACGCCCTGCACGAGCGCGTGCGCCACGAGCGGGTTCGTGGGGTGAGCACGCACGCGCTGGATGGCGACGCCCTGCGCGATGCCCGTGTCCCGCTGCGACCACGCGAGCCCGTCGAAGACCCAGACGCGATTTCCGGACACCGCCGTGTCGAGGCACACCCACACGGTGTTGCCGCTCGACCAGCGAGCGACGGACATGTTCCAGATCGCTCCGGTGAACGGCGTCGAGTTCAGCTTGGTCCAGCTGACGGCGCCGTCGGTCGATCGGTACACGTGCGTGCCCGCGTTCGTGAACAGGTACACGGGGGCGACCTGGTCGTGCTCGATCTGCGGGAACCAGTCGCCGTTCGGATCGATTCCGGTCTCGGACTCGGTCCACGAGACGCCGTCGTCGGTCGTGCGCCACCGCTTGAATGCCTTCGGTCCCAGGTATACGCCGACCGAGTGCCACATGTGGGTCGGATCGGCCGGATCCACGGCGAGGTCGCCGCCGTCCCCGTACTCGGCGATCACCCACGACGAGTTCTTCGCGTACACCGTGCCGTTGTCCTGGGTGCCCCCGCCGATGCGCCCGGGGTCACTCACTCCCTGACCGAGGTAGTAGAACTGCGTGATCGGGAGCGTGTTCGTGACGGTGGTCCAGGTCGAACCCGCGTCGCTCGAGTACGCCCAGCCGCCGTCGTTCGCGGACCAGACGTAGATCCCGTTCGCGTGCCACTCGAGGCGATGGTGGTCCGCATGGAGCTGGGTGATCTCGGTCCACGTCGCACCGGACGTGGTCGAGCGGAACATCCGGACACCGCCGACGAGGACGACGGCGTCGTTCGTGGGCGAGCACTCGATCGTGTTGTTGTACCAGCCCTGGAATCCGTGGAAGGACAGGTCGGGGCTGACGCGGAGCCACTCGTTCGCCGCGCCGTCCGTGACGAAGACGCCCGCGGTGGTGCCCACGTTGGCGGACGTCCAGGCCGAGTACGCCTTGGCGGGATTCGTCGCCGAGACGGCGACCGCGATGCGCCCGATGTCGATCGTGGGCAGGTTGCCGTTCAGGTCGGAGAGCGGCACCCAGGAGGCTCCGCCGGTGAGGGAGAGATAGAGTCCGCTCCCGATCTTGCCCGCGTAGATCACGTTCGGCGAGTCGCGACAGACCGCGAAGTCGGTGACGATGCCGTCGAGGGTGCGCGTCCAGTGTCGCCCGCCGTCGGTCGAGCGATGGAATCCCGTCGAGGTCGCGGCGTGGACGACGTTCGGATCGTTCGGGGCGAATCGCAGCTTGAAGAACGTCAGCGGCTCGGGAAAGAGCGGCACGCGATCCCACGTCGCGCCGAGATCGTTCGTCTCCCAGAGTCCGGTGCCGCCGCGGATGAAATACTCTCCGGTTCCCAACAGGACACGATTCGCGTTCGTGGGGTCGGTCGCGAACGTGGATACGGCGAGACTGCTCAGGTTGTCGGACATCGCCACGGGGAACACGACGCCGTAGCGCCACAGCCCCCCGCTCGCCGAGCCGACGCGGAGCAGTCCGGAGTCGATCTCGAGGTCGAGCACGCGGCCGGAGAACTTCGCGCCGCCGCTCGCCGGGATGCCGGCCGGTCCGAGGAACTGCCACGCGTTGACGCTGCGCCCGGCGTCCGAATCCGACGGCAGGGCCTCGATCCGCGCCCACGTGTCGTCCAGGTACTCCCGGGGGAGTGCGGTGCCGTACGGTTCGTGCCACTCCGCAAAGAACCGCCGTTCCCGTTCCGGCCCCTCGCCGTGCTCCTCCTCCGTTCCCGCGACCCCGAACGCGTTCGCGGTCCCGAGTGCGAGCAGACCTCCCAGGGCTGCCGCTCCCAGCCAGCGCATCTTGTCCACGCAAGCCTCCATTGATCGAGTCGTCCTGCGAACGGCCAAACGGGAGTCCCGTCCGGTCGGGGACATGCGACGGCGGAGAATCCGGGGCGACGGCGACGGCCCGTCCGAGGAGCAGGTCCGGGGGGTTCGAACGGCGGCAGGGGCAATGAACCCACCCGCCGAGTCGAACGTCCAGGGTGTCCGATTTCGGCTGCGTGGTAGACTGACTCGTTCGCCGGGAGTCTCATCCCCGTCCTCCCGTTCCACGAGGAGACCGACATGCTGCTTCGCCTCTGTTCTCCATTCTCCCGCTTCCTGTTCGCGCTCGCGCTGCTCACGCTCGCGGCTCCTTCCGCGCAGGCGCGTCGCGGCGCCGCTCCGTTCACCGAGAACGGCGCCGGTCGCTCGCTCTCCGCGGTGTCGACCTTCTCCGTGCCCGCGCTCGATCGCGACGCCCTCGTGGCGGCCGCGGACGAACGCGAGCTCCAGGAAGGCGCGCCGCGTCAGTTCGCGGAGCCGGTCGCCGTGGCGATCACACCGGACACGAACGGTTCCTGGGAAGTTCTCTCCGACGGCACGCGCCTGTGGCGTCTCCAGATCGACGCGCCGGGCGCCACCGATCTGAACCTCGGGTTCGATCGGTACGAGCTCCCGGCCGGCGCGATGCTGTACGTCGTCGCGCCCGGCCGCGACTACTGGGAAGGCCCGTACACGGAGGCCGACAACGCGGCGCACGGCGAGCTCTGGCTCCCGGTCGTCCCGGGGAGTCGCGCCGTGATCGAGCTCTACGTTCCCGCCGAGCCGAAGTTCGAGCCGGAGATCCGTCTCGCACAGATCGGCTGGGGCTTCCGCGACTGGTTCAAGACCGAGCAACCGATCGGTCGTCAGGGGAGCTGCAACAACGACGTGATCTGCCCCGAGGGCGATCCCTGGCGCGACGACATCTCGGCCGTCGCGGTCTACCAGCTGAACGGTTCGTGGACCTGCACGGGCACGATGGTGATGAACACGGCGAACGACTTCAAGCCGTACTTCCTCACCGCGAACCACTGCGGCATCTCCGCGAGCAACGACCAGACGATGGTGCTGTACTGGAACTTCGAGTCGCCGGTCTGCGGCCAGCTGAGCGGCGGATCGCTCGCGGAGAACCAGACGGGCGCGATCTACCGCGCTTCGTACTCCGGTTCGGACTTCTGTCTCGTGGAGCTGGAGGAGGATCCGGATCCGATCTCGAACGTGTACTTCGCGGGCTGGGACAACTCCGGAGTGAATCCTCCGAACTGCGTCGCGATCCATCACCCCGGCACGGACGAGAAGGCGATCAGCTTCAACAACGATCCGCTCACGGTCACGACGTACCTGCAGAACACCGTCCCCGGCGACGGGACGCACTGGCGCATCGACGACTGGGAAGACGGCACGACCGAGCCCGGCAGCTCCGGCTCCGGCATCTGGGATCCGAACCACCGGCTCGTGGGCCAGCTGCACGGCGGGTTCGCTTCGTGCACGAGCATCACGTCGGACTGGTACGGCCGGGTCGCCGTGTCGTGGAACGGCGGCGGCTCTTCCGCGAACCGACTGCGGGACTGGCTCGATCCGGGCAACACCGGCGCGACCACGATCGACGGTTCATTCCCGAGCGGCGTCGGCAGTCTGCGCTACGAGTCGTACACGTCGACGGACGATTGCGTTCTTCCCGCGTTCGCCGGCGGCAACGGCATCTGGGAGCCGGGTGAGAGCATCGAGCTCGCGGTGACGATCCGGGCTTCGGGCGGCGCGCACACGAACATCTCCGGCCAGCTGTCCACGACCACGCCGGGCGTGACGATCACCGACGCCTCCGCCACGTGGCCGGACCTGGCGAGCGGCGCCACGAGTCCGAGCAACGCGCCGCACTTCCAGTTCGGGCTGGATCCGAGCATCGCGTGCGGAACGATCGTGGACTTCTCGCTGGATCTCACGAGCGCCGAGGGCGGTCCGTGGACCGTGAACTTCTCCGGCGAGGTCGGCCAGTCGCTCACGCCGCCGGGTCTCCCGCTCGCGATTCCCGACAACAACGGTACGGGCGCCACGAGCACGCTCGCCGTCGCCGATGACGTCACGCTCACGGACGTGAATGTCCGCGTGCAGATCTCGCACACGTACGTGGGCGATCTGAAGATCGTGCTGCAGCACCCGGACGGCACGCTCGTGACGCTGCTCGATCGCCCCGGCGTTCCGGCCAGCACGTACGGCTGCGGCGACAACGACATGAACGTGACGTTCGACAGCGCGTCCGGCGTGAACCTGGAGTCGTACTGCTCCGGCTCCACGCCCTGGTATTCCGGGGTGGCCGCGCCGTTCTCCACGCTGAACACGCTGAACGGCAAGAGCTCGGCCGGCACCTGGCGCGTGATCGTGACCGACAACGCCGGCTCCGACACCGGCAGCATCCTCGACTGGGAACTGCTCACCACACCGCCGGTCACGGGGACGTGCGAGCCCTGCACGGCACTCGATTCGCCGGAGATCGCCCCGACGACGTTCGGTCTCTCGGCGCCGCGCCCGAACCCGTTCGGCGAACGCACCGAGCTCCGTTTCCAGATCGAGCGCGCGGGCGACGTGCAGCTCGAGGTGTACGACGTCGCCGGGCGTCACGTGCGCACGCTGCTGAACCGGGCGATGGCGGCGGGATCGCACGTTGTCACGTGGGACGGCCGCGGCGCGGAGGATCGTGCGGTCGCGACGGGTATCTACTTCGTGCGTCTCACGGCCGGGGAGCAGAGGGATATCCGGCGGGTGAGTCTCGTGCGGTAGAGATTCCCGCGGGACAGCGTTGCTACACGCCGGCGGGCTCCCCGGAGTCCGCCGGCTTTGTGTCCGTCGCGCTTCCGGTTTCTCCCCCCGGGAGATCGGAACGGATCCGGGCGAATCGGGCGGCCTCCTCTGATATACTGACCCGCGAAAGTGCCCGCCGCCGCGCTCACGCGCGTTCCCCATCCGAGGAGAGACCATGAATCGCCCCTTCGCCCTGCGCGCACTCGGCCTGGTAGCGGCCGTGTCGCTCCTCCCGGTCGTCGCCGATGCCCGCCGCGGCCCGGCCCCGCTGAGCGCGAACGCGCTCGGCCGCTCTCTGTCCGAAGTCGCGACGTTCCCGATCGAGCCCCGCGACGTCGAGGCCCTTCGCGTCGCCACGGATCGCGTGTCCCGGGAAGACGGCGCGCCGTTGCAGTTCGCGGATCCGGTCGCCGTCTCGATCACGCCGGCCACGCACGGCACGTGGGAGACGTTCCCGGATGGCTCCCGCCTGTGGCGTCTGCGCTTCGACGCGCCCGGCGCGACGGATCTGAACCTCGGGCTCACGCACTTCCGCCTTCCCGTCGGCGCGACGTTCCACGTGACAGCCGAAGGGCAGGACTACTGGGAGGGGCCATACACGTCGCTCGACAACGCGCCGCACGGCGAGCTGTGGCTGCCGGTGGTGCCCGGCGGCAAGGCGGTGGCCGAGCTCTTCGTCCCGCCGGCGGCGGACTTCGAGCCCGAGATCGAGATCGCGCAGGTCGGCTACGGCTTCCGCGACTGGTTCAAGCTCGAGCGCGAGATCGGTCGCCAGGGCTCCTGCAACAACGACGTCATCTGTCCGGAAGGCGATCCGTGGCGGGATCAGATCAAGGCGGTGGCGGTCTACACGCTGAACGGCTTCTGGACGTGCACGGGTACGATGGTGATGAACACGTCGGCGGACTTCACGCCGTACTTCCTCACCGCGAACCACTGCGGAGTCTCCACCGGCAACGACCAGACCATGGTCATTTACTGGAACTTCGAGTCCCCGACCTGCGGCGCACTCTGCTGCGGCTCCCTCTCGGACAACCAGACCGGTTCGATCTTCCGTGCCTCGCGCTCGGACGTGGACTTCTGCCTCGTGCAGCTCGAAGAGGATCCGGATCCCGCGTCCGAGGTGTTCTTCGCGGGCTGGGATCGGGACACGGGCGCCGGCTCCACCGGCAGTGTGGGCATCCACCACCCGAACACCGACGAGAAGGCGATCAGCTTCAACACCGATGCGCTCACCACGATGAACTCGTGCATCGGCGGCGGCTCGCAGACGCACTGGCGCGTGAACAACTGGGAGGACGGAACGACGGAGCCCGGATCCTCCGGCTCCGGCCTGTTCGATCCCGCGAACAAGCGTCTCATCGGATTCCTGTCCGGCGGCCTCGCATCGTGTTCGAACATCAACTACGACTGCTACGGCAAGTTCACGCTCGCGTGGAACGGCTCGAGCGCATCGAGTCGCCTGAGTGACTGGCTCGATCCCACCTCCTCCGGCGCCCCGTCGCTCGACGGTTCGTTCTCGAACGGAGTCGGCCGCGTGGGCTACCTCGCGCACGGCGGCGCGGACGTCTGCCCCTCGAATCCCGGCCAGCAGAACGGCGTGTGGGAACCGGGCGAGACGATCACGATGCCGGTCACGATCTTTGCGGTCGGTCCGCACACGGGTATCACCGGCGTACTGTCCACGACCAGCCCCGGCGTGACGATCACGGACGACACCGCCACGTTCCCGAATCTCACGAGCGGGGCGACCGGCACGTCGGACTCGCCGCACTTCGCGCTGACGCTCGATCCCGCGCTGACGTGCGGCGCCACGCTCGACTTCGAGCTGTCTCTCTCCAGTGCCGAGGGCGGGCCGTGGGTCGAATCGTTCAGCCAGCAGGTGGGTGGCGACCTCCAGCCGTCCGGACTGCCGCTGCCGATTCCCGACAACGTGCCGGCCGGCGCGCAGAGCTCGCTCACGGTGAGCGGCACCGGCGCCTTTGTGAACGATCTCGCCGTACACGTCGTGATCTCGCACACGCGGGTCGGCGATCTCGTGCTGAAGCTGTCGGGGCCGAACGGCGCCGAGTCCGTGCTCCTCGACCGCCCGCGCTACCCGTTCTTCGCGAACGGCTGTGAGGACGACGACATGGACGTGACGTTCCGGTTCACGGGGCCGTCGCTCGAGCAGCACTGCCCGGGGTCGACCCCGTGGTACGTGGGTAACGCGGGTACCGTCTCGCCGCTCACCGTGTTCTACCTCACGCCGCTCGACGGGACCTGGACCCTCACGGTCGAGGATCACAACGGCGGCGAGACGGGCACCGTGACGAGCTGGGAGCTGCTCACCGATCCGGTGCTGCCGGCGGTGTGCGACGTTTGCCAGGCGTCGACCGGCTTCGACCCGGTGGACACGGTCGAAGGCTTCGGACTCGCGGCGCCGCGCCCGAATCCGTTCTCCGGCAAGACCGAGATCCGGTTCGCGCTCGAACGTCCGGCGAGCACGGCGCTCGCGGTGTACGACGTCTCCGGCCGTCTCGTGCGCACCCTGCTGTCGCGGGATCTGCCGGCCGGATCGCACGCCTCGTCCTGGGACGGACGGGACACGGACGGCAATGCGGCGGCGGCGGGAATCTACTTCCTCCGCCTCGCGAGCGACGGACGCACCGACATCCGTCGCGTGAATCTCGTGCGGTAGACGAGGGCGTCGCGATCGAACTCGCGCGATCGAAACGACGAAGGCCCGGGGCTCGTCGCCTCGGGCCTTCGTGCTTCTCGGGGAGCTTCCGGCGGATTCGCCGGGAGCGGCGGTTCGGCGCGCCGGCCCGCGTTCGAAGACCTACCGCGCGTGCGCCTTCACCGTCTGGCCGAGGTAGGCCATCATGCGCCGCACCTCGTCGTAGTCCGGGTGTCGGAGCCGGAACCACGTGTTCACGAGCCATCCCTTCTCGAGCGGGTGTGTCGGCGTGCCGGGGGTCGGGATGTCGGACTCGTAGATCCACGGCCCGCACTTCTTCAGCGCGTCCTCCAGGCCCTCGTGACCGACGTAGCGGCCGTCCCGGTCCGGGCGGATCTGGATGGAGCCCGCGGCGAAACGTCGACTCGGGGTCTGACTCGGTTGGCCCGTGGTCACGACGTGCGCCCACTCGCGGTAGACGTCGAACTCGTTCGCGGCGCGGTACATGTCCCAGATGCGCTCGCCGGCCGGTCGCGCGCCGATCTCCGAGAACTTGAGACCCTTGTCGCCGAAGAACCACTCCATGTGCGTGGCGCTCCGCGTGATACCGAGGATGCGGTTGACCTTGCGGCCCACTTCCTTCAGCTCCGCGTAGCCGTCCGAGTCGAGGCGGTTCGTCACGGCGATCTGCGGCGACACGGAACGATCGAGCGTGGCCGCGAGGCATCCCGGATAGTAGTGCGAGATGAACTCGTGCCCGACCCGGTCGTCGAGCATGATCGTGTCGTAGAAGCCCTCGTGCCCGTCGACGTATTCCTCGGCCGCCATCGAACGCCCGCCGTCGCCGAGGCCGAGCTTGGGCAGCAGCGCGTTCAGCTCGGCGTCCGAGCCCACGCGATGCGTGTTCAGCGAGCCGAAGCCGGCGCGCGGCTTCAGGATGATCGGATACGAGACCTTCTCCACAAACGCGCGCACTTCCGCGTCGGACGAACACGCGGCGGACTGCGCGCACGGGATGCCCTCGGCCCGGAGGCGGTCCTTCATCGCGGACTTGTCCCGGCAGAGGATCGCCGTCTCCACCGAGATGCCGGGAAGCCCGAGGCGTTCGCGGAGCTGGGCGGTCGGAACCACGAGCGTCTCGTCGGTGGTCTCGACCCGATCGATGCGGACGTGCCGGCCCACGACCCGCGCGGCGGCCACGAGTTGCTCCACGTCGAACAGGTTCTGAATGGTGACGTACTGATCGAGGTAGGGCCGGAGGGAAGGGGGCACGCGATGACGCGAGAGGTGCCCGAATCCGATCACCGTGGCCCCGACTTCCTTGAGCCCGCGGACGAACTCCCGGTAGTACGTCTGCGAATCGGGATTCACGAAGAGGACGTTCACGAGGACCTCGGCGGCGGGGGGCAGCGGGCGCCGAATCTAGCATCTCGCCCGCGGACGGTCGAACCCGCCCGGAAGCGGGTCGTCGTGGGGCCTGGCCGGCCTGATCCCGCCCCGTGGCCGGGTCGCGGGAACGGGCCGGCATACGGGAAACCCCCGATGGGCATTCATGACTCCAGAGTCTACTTTTATGTCGGAGTCGGACCCGAGAGCTGCGAAGCGAACCGTCCGGCCGGATGCGTCGGCTCGTCCGGGCCCGCGTCGTGGGGTCCGACTCCAACCTGCCTCGGTCCGGCTTCCTGCGCCGGTCAACTGGGCGAGGGGTGTGATGAGCTGGTTCCCACTGGAGAAAGTTCTCGTCCCGGTGGACTTCTCCGACAGCTCGCTGAAGGCCGTGGACACCGCGCTTCAACTCGTCGAGGAGCCGGAGCGTCTCTACCTCATCCACGTCCTTCCACCCCTCGCCGCGAACGACCCCGCCGTGCTCTATGACGTCGTCTCGGAAGAGGCGGCGACCCGTCGCGTCGAACAAAGAATGCGGGAGCTCTTTGGATCGTCGCGCTACGCGGGGCATCGGAGCACGGTGGCGTTCGGCGCGCCGGCGGCGGAGATCGCGAGCTACGCGGAACAGACCGGTATCGACCTGATTGTCCTGCCCTCCCACGGTCGGACCGGAATGAAACGTCTGCTCATCGGCTCCGTCGCCGAGCGCGTCGTCCGGCTGGCGCACTGCCCCGTGCTGGTCCTGAAGGACTAGGCCCGGCCGGGAGATCGCCTCACCTGTCGTCGCGGAACCACTCGCCCCTCCCGGCCGCCGGGCGTCCCACGGGCGCGGCGAAACCGGCCGCGCGTTGACAAGATCGAGACATCCGCGGACCGGCCGGTCGTCCCCCCGGCTGCCGCTCCCCGTTTGCAGGCCGGAGGTCTCCCTTGTTCCCACGCTTACGCGCCGGTTTCGCGCGCGCCGCTTCGCGCGACCGCCTCCTTCTCCCGCTCCCCATCCTCGCCGCCCTCACCGTGGCACTCGTCGCGGCGGATCCCGTCGCGGCGGACTCGCCGGCCCCGGCCGCCGCGCCGGAGGGCTGGCGATTCCTCGAGTCCCACTTCGCGGCGCATCCGGAGCTCACCACGACCCAGAGCTCCGGCTTCAAGCCGTTCCATCGCTGGAAGTGGCTGATGGAGACCCGGGAGACGCCGAGCGGAACGTCGGCGGCGGCCCAGCGCATGGAGGCGCTGCAGCTCGGTCGCGCGCGGGCGGCCGCGACGCGCGGCGTCGAGCCCGGCTGGTTCGCGGTGGGCCCGACTCATCTCTCCGGACGCTGTCTCGCGATCGACTTCGATCCCACGGATCCGAGCATCGTGTACGTGGGGTCGGCGAGCGGCGGACTGTGGAAGTCCACGGACTCCGGCCTGAGCTGGCTCGCGATCACGGACGACCTGCCCACGCTCGCGATCGGCGCCGTGTGCGTGCTCGCGACCGATCCGAACGTCGTGATCATCGGCACGGGGGAAGGGTCCGGTGCCGCGAGCGCGAACCTCGCCCTCGGCCCATTCGGTGCCGGCATCTTCCGGTCCACGGACGCGGGCGCGACCTGGTCACCCACGAACGTCTCGTTCGGCGCCGCGGCCGCGCACGGGTTCGGCGCGATGGAAGACAACCCGATCACCGGCGTCGTGCTCGCGGGCGCGTCGAACGGCGTGTACCGCTCCACCGACGCCGGTGCCACCTGGGCGCAGGTGCAGGCGAACGGCAACTACTCGGACGTGAAGTGGAAGCCGGGGGACGCGAACCGCGTGTACGTCGCCAAGGGGCGCGATCCGTTCTTCAACTTCCAGCTCGGCAACGGCGTGCGCGTGTCGACGGACGGGGGCCTGACGTTCGCACCGGCCGGCACCGGGCAGCCGGCCGGCAGCACGATCGGGCAGACCCGGCTCGGCGTGACCGCGGCGGATCCGTCCGTGATCTACGCGCACTACTCGAGCTCGAGCAACTTCCAGTCCATCGGCGTGTACCGCAGCACCGACGACGGCGCCACCTGGTCCGTGCGCACCACCCAGAACATGGCGGCGAGTCAGGGCTGGTACAACCTCGTGCTTGCGGCCGACCCCAACGACGCGGATGGCATCGTCACCGGCGGCACGCCCCTCTTCCGCTCGACGGACGGCGGATCGACCTTCCAGGAGAAGACGCATCCGCTCATCCCCGGCGGCAACGCCACCACGCCGCACGTGGACTGCCACCGTCTGGCGTACGAGCCGGGCTCGACGTCGAACGTGTGGATCCTGAACGACGGCGGAGCGTGGCGCTCCACCGACGACGGCGCCACCTGGAACGAGCGACGCGCCGGACTCGTGACGTACCAGTTCTACGACATCTGCGTGGCGCAGTCCGACTCGGTGCTCACGCTCGGTGGCACGCAGGACAACGGCATCCCCGGTCGCACCGGTTTCGACGAGTGGTTCGAGACGACGCTCAACGCGGACGGCATGGTCTGCAACATCAACCCGGCGAACGACACCGTGTACGGGGAGGCCCAGTTCGGGAACCACTTCAAGAGCCCGAACGGGGGGCAGAGCTGGTCGCAGATCAACACCGGCATCACGGGCACCGGCTTCTGGGTCACTGCGGTGGATCAGGACCCGAACCTCGGCCGGCACCTGTACACGACGTCGACCGCGGGCATGTTCCGCACCACGTCCGGCGGCTCGACGTGGGAGAACGTCGCCCCCCACACCGCACGCTGGATCGCGATCAGTCCGCTGGACGGAAACGTCGTGTGGACGGTGTCGAACGGCTCGGGCGTCTGGGTCACCACGGACGACGGCGTCACCTGGGCGCAGTCCGCCACGATCCCCACCACCGGTACCGAGACGAAGATCTGCGCGGATCCGGGCCACGTCGGCGGGGCGTTCGTGACGTACGGCTACTACGCCACCGGGCAACCCCGCGTGCGCCGTACCACGGACTTCGGCGCGACGTGGACCGACGTGAGCGGCGACTTCCCGGACATCCCGGCGAACACGATGGTCGTGGACCCCGACCGGCCGGACGACTGGTACGTCGGTGCCGACGTCGGCGTTTGGCGCTCGACGGACGGTGGGACGACGTGGACGCCGTATGGCACCGGCCTCGCGAACGTGCTGATCTCGGACCTCGAGATCCGGCGCTCACCCCGCAAGCTCACGGCCGGGACGTACGGACGCGGGGCATGGGAAGTCGACCTGCCGCCGATCGGCGTCGTGGACGCGCCGGAGCTGGCGCTGCCGACCGCGAATCTGCTGCTCGACCCGCCGTCTCCGAATCCCGTGCGCGCGTGGGCGGACTTCCGGTTCGCGTCGCGCGCGCCCGGCGAGATGACGCTCGAGCTGTTCGACGTGGCGGGACGCCGCCTCGAGACCCTGGCCCGGGAGCCGCGCGGCGACGCGATCATTCGCACCGCGGTCTGGGACTCGCGGCGCGTGGCCCCGGGCGTCTACTTCGCGCGGCTATCGGCGGGTGGGGAAGTCGTGACTCGCAAGGTGGTGGTGGCGCGATAACGAACGAAAAGGCCGCGCGGGGGAGAGCCCCGCGCGGCCCCTGGGCCGTGAACTCGAAGAGACGATCTACCGCAGCACCGTCACCGTACTCGACTCGACGTTCTCCCCGCGCGCCACGCGCACGAAGTACACGCCCGCCGGCACCGGTCGGCCCGCGGAGTCCCGCGTGTCCCAGCGCGTCGTGGCGGTGGTCGTTTCCAGCGTGCGCACCACGCGTCCGGCCAGATCGTACACGCTCACCGCCGCGCGCTCGCCGGCGCGGTTCGCGAACGAGACCGTGGCCGCGTCCCGCGCGGGATTCGGGAACACGTGCAGCGAGACGTCGCCGCCGATCACCGGCGCGTCGGTCGTGCCGCCGACCGTGAAGTCCATCTGCCATTCGCCGGAGGCGTGCGTGAGCAGATCCGGCGGCGCTTCCTGCGAGAAGCCGGAGACGTTCACGCTGATGAGGTAGTTGCCGGCCGGCAGCGTGCCGGACACGTCGATCGTGAGCGTCTGATCGGCGGCGGGCTCGAGCTGGTGGACGAATCCCGTGCTCGCGTTGTGCAGGTACATCGCCGCGGACGCGATGCCGCCGCGCGTGATGTAGCCGGAAAGCGAGTACGGAGTCGGCTCGGTCAGCGTGAAGTACGCGTTGATGAAGCTCTGTCCGAACACGTCCGCGAAGCCCTCGGGATCCGTGACGGACGTGTTCGCCTCGAAGCCGCCGCGTCCGGAGATCGCGTTCGGCTCGAGCGCCGACGTCTGCGTGGCCGTCGAGTTGCCGGCCACGCCGGTGACGGACGTGTCGACGGCGGCGCTCAGGGCAAAGACGCCCTGGGTGGAGATCGACTGGCTGTCGTTCTGGACCGCGAACTCCGTCGCGTTCGAGGCGGTCATGAACGCGCCGGCGGTTCGGCTTGTCTGCGTCCACTGGACGTCGGCGAACGCGGTTCCGGTCGCCAGCATCGCGGCGACGCCGAGGGCGAGCAGAGACAGGGGACGGTTCATCAGGCGCTCCCGGGCTTGAGGGGTGTGTTGGACCGAGCGAGCGACGAAAGGCAAAAATACCACAGAGCGGCGCCGCTCCGGATCGGGGGCCAGGGCGAGACGGGGCCCTGGCCGGTCTGGGGCGGCCTGGGGGCCCTCAGCCAGTCCGGGTCCCCGCCCCGCGGCCCGGCCTCAACCCTGCTGGGCGATCAGGGCCAGCAGCGCGACGGCCACGATCCCGAGCAGGACCAGGAAGAAGATCTTCCAGCCGCTCTTGGGGTACTCGCCCGCCATTCGCCCCGTCACCCCGTTGACCACGACCTGGAAAGCCTTCGGGCCGTAGTCGTAGGTGAGGAGCCAGACCGGGGCCAGGATGTGCTTGAACGTCTCGCTGCCCCAGTTCGCGTCCACGCGCAGGTTGCGGTACGTGTCGCCCGGGACCTGCGCCGCGCACATCGCGCGGAGCTGTTCCTCCATCTGCGCGCGTCCCTTCGCCGCCGCGTCCACGAGCACGATCTGGTAGTGCTCCACCAGGAAGCCCGAGAGGTACGCGGTGTCGTAGGGCAGCAGGTCGCCCGTGGGAAACGGTTCCACCGCGCGCAGCAACCCGGGATGGATGCCCTGCGACGCGGGCACGAGCTCGTCGTCGAACGCGTGCTGGACGTTGCCGGCGGCCGGCGTCCAGCGGACGTGTCGCTCCTGCACCTGCTGCGTGCGACCGTCGGCGCCGCGCACGGTGCGCGTCGTGTAGTAGTAGGTGCCGGAGTCGGCGGTCCAGCGCGCGCTCACGGAGGCGTCGAACGTCCAGTAGGGGAGATACACGCCCTTCAGGCGATCGACGTTCGAGCGTTTTTCCAGCGTGCCGGGCGCGAGCCACTTGGACTTCCACCACTTGCGGATCGTCTCGCGCACGCGCGCCTCGTCCACGCGGAACGGCAGCACGCTCTGCGGTCGAAGCGGCGAGCGGATCTCCTCGTAGTCCACGAGCTCGGGCGACCCGCAGAACGCGCAGTTCTTGCCGACCTGCTCGGGATCGAACACGGAGATCGCGCGGCAGCTCTTGCAGCGGACGGACCGTTTCTCCGCCTTCCAGCCCCGCACGCTCTCCGGGATCTCGCGGAGCGCCTGCGCGAGCGGGATCTCGCGGATCTTGCCGGTGTCCGTGTCCAGCTCGAGCGGCGACTCGGTGCCGCAGTAGGGACAGACGAGCGCGTTCTTGCCGGGACTCCACTCGGCGGCGGCGCCGCACGCGGGGCAGGAGTGCTCCGCGAGCCCTTCGATCTCCGGAGCGGCGCCGGGTGCCACACCGCGCGTGTCCGCCGCCCCCGTGCCGGAACGGTCCCCCGCCGGCCGGGCGTCCGGCGGCGGGGGAATCGGGTTCGCCACGCGTCTCGCTCCGCTAGTCGGCGAGGTAGGCGTCGAGGGCCGCGCGCTTGATCCGAACGCTCGTGCCGATCTTCTTGGCCGCGAGCTCGCCGGACTCCACGATCGCGAGCACGTCGGCCTCGGAGACGCCGAGCGCCTGCGCGACCTCGGCCGGAGTGAGCATCTCGGGGAGCCCGAGGGCCGCGGTACCTGCCGCCGCGCCGCCGGCCATCGCACCGGCTGCCGCGGGCGCCATCGCCCCGGCTGCTCCGGGCGCGCCCGCCAGGCCACCCGGCACCGCGAGTCCGCCCTGCTGCACCATCTGCTGAGCGATCGCCATGCCCACGGCCATCTCGGACGCGAGCCCGCCGACGCTGCCGCCCTTGGCCATGCCCTCGGCCATCTGGAACTTCACGTAGTCGTTCAGGTTGCCGATCGCGCCCATGCTCGAGCGCTTGTCGATCGCGGCCTCCACCTCGGCCGGCACGGACACGTTCTCCACGACGAACGTGGAGATCTCGATGCCGTACTTCGCGGTGACCACCGGATTGATCAGCGGAAGCAGCGCCTCGCCGATCTTGGAGTACTGCGTGGCGACGTCCAGCACCGGGATGTTCGCATTCGCGAGCGCTTCGCTGAACACGCTGACGATGCGCGAGCGCATCGTGTCCGCGAACTCCTCGAGCCGGAACGTGTGATCGGATCCCGCAACCTCTTTGAGGAACAGTCGCGGATCGAGGATGCGGAAGTCGTACGTTCCGAACGAGCGGGCGCGCACGATCCCGAAGTCCTTGTCCCGCATCATGATCGGATTCGACGTACCCCACTTGTTCCCCGTGAACAGGCGCGTGTTGAGGAAGTACACGTCGGCCTTGAACGGCGACTCGAATCCGTACTGCCACGACTTGAGACGCGTGAGGATCGGGATGTTGTCCGTGACCAGCGAGTACTTGCCCGGTCCGAACGTGTCGCCGAACTCGCCGAGGTACACGAACTGCACCATCTGCGACTCGCGCACGATCAGCTGCGCGCCGCGCTTGATCGCCTTGTCCTCGTCCGGGTACCGCCAGGACAGGATGTCGCGGGAATCGTCGGTCCACTCGAGGATCTCGAGCAGCTCGCCCTTGATGAAGTCGAGAATGCCCATGGTCTGGCCCCTCCGGGGAACGGGAATCGTCGGGGCGGCATTCTAGCACCGGGGGAGTGGGCGCTCCAGGCAAGGACGGGCGCCTGGCGAGGGCGGACCTCGCCTCTCCTCCCGGTTCCGGCGGCGGTAGTCGTGCGGCCGGACATCGTCTACCGTCCGGCCGCGAGGGGGAGTCGATGTCCCACCTGAAGCTCACGCGCACCCAGATCCTCGCCCACCGCCGCCGCGCGGCGTCACTCGACGAGCGCCTCCCGCGCGGCAAGCGCGCCCTCCGGCAGGCCGCGTGGGCGGGCCTCCAGGACAGCATGCCGCGCGCGGCCTTGCTCTCGATCCACGCCCGCATGAACGGCACGAAGCCCGCCGACTGGGAGGACTCCTCGCTCGTTCAGATCTGGGGCCCGCGCTACAACGCATACGTCGTCGCGCAGAGGGACCTCGCGCTGTTCACCCTCGGGCGCCTCCCGGAGGACGGTGGCGCGCGCGCGCGGGCGGAGGATCTGGCGGAGCGCCTGCGGTCGGCGCTCGGAAAGAAGCGCATGGTCCAGAGCGCCGCGGCGCGGGCGATCGCCGCGAATCACCCGAACGCGGTTCGCTACGCCGCCCCGACGGGCACCGTGCTCATCCGGTGGGACGGCGCGCGGCAGCCGGACCTGTGGATCGCTCCGGCGCCGAACGTGGAGCCGCGGAAGGCGCGAGCCGAGTTCGCGAAACGCTTCCTGCACGTGTTCGGCCCCGCTTCGGCGGACTCGTTCGCGGAATGGGCGGGCGTGAAGCCGCGCCCCGCTCACGACACGTTCGACGCGTTGCGCCGCTCGCTCACCGCGGTGCGCACGCCGCTCGGAGAGGCGTGGATCCTGAGTGCGGACGAGCCGTCGTTCCGCTCCGCGCCCGGCCCGCCTGCACCGGCGCGTCTCCTGCCGAGCGGCGACACCTGGTTCCTGTGGCAAGGGGCCGATCGCGAGCTCCTCGTCCCGGACGCGTCGCGCCGGAGCGAGCTCTGGACGTCGCGCGTGTGGCCCGGCGCGTTGCTGGTGGAAGGCGAGACGGCGGGAACGTGGCGTCGCGCCGGGAACCTGCTCACGGTCCGGCCGTGGCGCCGTCTCTCCGTGCGACAGCGGGCCGCCGTGGAGGCCGAGGCGGCGTCATTCCCTCTGCCGGGCCTGGACGCGCCGGTGGAAGTGCGGTGGGACGAGGGCTGAGCGGTCGACGGGCCGCGCTCGCCGCGGTCGCTCCATCGGGATGTGCTACGCTCCCGCGATGCTCCGCACCCTCGTCGTCGTCGTGTCGACGGCCCTCGCGCTCGTCGCGGCCGAGATCATTCTTCGCGTGTTCGCGCCGGTCGCCTACGAGCAGCCGCCGGACCGGAGCGATCCCACCGACTGGAATTGCCTGATTCACCAGCCGTCCGCCGTTCCGGGACTGGAGTACGAGATCGCTCCGAACACCCGGCAGAGTCCCACGCAGACTCGCGAGGGAATCAACCGCTTCGGCTTCCGGGGCCGCGAGCCGGGCGAGTCCGGCGCGGCCACGCGCATCGTGGTGCTCGGCGATTCGTTCACGTACGGGCTCGGAGTTCCCGCGCGCGACACGTATCCCGCCGCGCTCCAGCGCGTCCTTGCGCAGACGCCCGGGGTGGGGCCGGTGGACGTTCTGAATCTCGGGGTCACGGCCTACTCCGTGTACGACGAAGCGCTCGTGCTCGCGCACAAGGTTGCGCCGCTCGCGCCGGACCTCGTGATCGTGGGCTTCGTGCTCAACGATCCGCAATCCGGCACGGGGGGCGAGCCGCTCCGCGTGTTCTACCACGACGTTCGCTGGTGGCAGCATTCCCACCTGCTGCGCCTCATCGCGGAGGCGCGGCGGGACCTCGACGTGCGCCGTCGCGGCGCCGGAGATCCGATTCGCGCTCTGTACGCGCCCGGCGGGGACTGGGAGAAGGTGCCGGCGACGCTGGAGTCGATGCGTCGCACGTCCCGCGAACTCGGCGTGGGGGTCGTGTTCGTGGTGTGGCCGATGATCCCGGAAGAGACGTGGACCGACTACGCGTACGCCGGCATCCACGAGCAGATCGACACGGCGCTGCGCCAGGCCGGTTTCCCCGTGCTGGACCTGCGCGCCGCGCTCCAGGAGTACGATCCGGCGCAGCTCCGGCTGGCGGGCGACTGGCACCCCACGGCGCTGGGTTACGAGGTGGGGGCCCGCGCGATCCGCGATTTCCTCGTGGAGCGACAGCTGCTCCCGAAGCGTCCCGGCGGGTAATCGCGGCCGCCCCGCGACGCGATCGGGAAGTCGCCGCACCGCCCCAAGAGAAAGCCGCCGACCCCCCGGTTCCCCGGCGGGCCGGCGGCGGGTCCTTCACCGCCGCGGGACGGACCCTACTCCGGCGGCGTGAACACGAACGGCGCCTGGAAGGTCACCGTGCCCTCGGGAATCGAGGGGAAGCGCCACGCCTCGATCTGAGCCAGGGCGCACGTGACGAGCGCCTTGGAACCGACCGTGTCCTTCACGACCACGGCGTTGGAAACGTTGCCGGCCGCGGCCACCGTGATGCTGACCACGAGCTTGCCGCCGAGTCCGGCCTGCTTCTTGAGCTCGTTGTCGTAGCAGAACTGGATCCCGGCCGCGTACTTGCGCACCACGCCGAGCAGCTGCTGATCGCTCCGCAGCGACTGCGGCGCCGCGCCGCCCGAGCCCTTCGGGGACGACGGATCGCCGACCCACGACTCGGACACGAGCCCGCCGTCGCCGCCACCCTCGATCTCGATCTTCGAGCCCGAGATGGCGCCGCCGTTGCCCGTCGGCGCGTCGATCGTGGGCACCGCGGTCCCCACGCTCGCGAGCTGGGCCGCGCTCCGTCCGCCGCGCGTCTTCCGGCGCTGCGGGACCACGGTCTTGGGCGTGCCGTCGTCCGTGCTCGCGAGCGACTTCGACACGTCGCTCAGCACGTTCTCCAGCGACGTCGCCACCGTGGCGAGCTGCTGCTCCACTTCCTTCTTCGCGCGCTCGCGCCCGGCCTGCCCGCGATCCTCCGAGATCGTGGGCTTCGGCGTGCGGCGCGCGTGCTGCACCGGCTCGGTCTTCGCGACCTCCACCGGCTTCGGCGCCTCGATCGGCTTCACCGTGGCCGCCGGCGGCTCCGGCACCTTCACCGGCGCGGGCGGGGCCTTCGGCTCCTCGAGGATGAGCTTCGCGAAGCGATCCGGCACCTCGTCCACCGTGAGGTCGTCCGGGGTGGGCTTCGGCACCACGTACGCGAGGATCAGCGTGGCGATCCCGAGCGGAATGGCGACCTTGAAGCCGCGCTTCAGGTCGGGCTCGGGCGCCCCGAAGAACGACAGGCGGTAGTTCTGATTCGGCAGTGTCGCGGTGGTCATGCTATCCCTCCGAGACCACGGCGAGCGCGACCTGATCGAACCCGCTGAAGTTGCACGTGTACATCACCCGCTGCAGCAGCTGGAACTCGATCGCCCGATCTCCCTGGATCAGGATCTTGCCCTCGGGCGCCTCCTTGCCGCGGCGCTGCGCGAGCTCCTCCATCTGCTTGTACGCGGTGTCGAGCTTCTGATCGAGTGCGCGGATCAGAAGGTCGTCCTGCGCGAGCACGTCGGCCACGCTCGCGATCGGCTCGTTCGCGAACAGGATCGACTCGCCGGACACCGCGATCACGAGCGAGCTCTCCGGGTTGCTGTCCGCGCTGCTCGTGGGCAGCTCCACCCCGGGAGCCGGCGTCACGACTTCCGCGTCCACCACGAAGCTCTTGAGCAGGAACAGGAGGAGCACCGTGAGGATGTCCATCATCGAGGTCAGCTGCAAACGCTGCGGTCGGTGTTTGGAGTGGGCGTCTCGGCGCCATTTGCGTCCGCGCATCGACGTCCTCCTAGGAACCGGAAAGAGAGATGTTGGGAAGCCCGGACTCGCGCGACGCGTCCATCACCTCGATGATGTCGTCGTAGCGGGTCGTGGGCTCCGAAACGATGACGACGTCCTCCTCCTCCGGATGGCCCTGCTTCACCGCGGCGAGCACGGTGCGCAGCTCCTCCGGGGCGGTCTCCGTCAGACGCTCGATCGTCTGATCGGGGAGACGACGTCCCTTCACGACCCATGCCTCGTCCGTGATCGACACCGAGAGCTCGAGCCGCTCGCGCTGCGGCGGCGTGGCGCTCGCGTCGTCCGACGGGAGGTTCATCCGGATCACGGTCAGGTGCACGAACACCGCCGAGATCAGGAGCATGGGAATCAGCACCACGAAGAGATTCATGAGGGGCAGGATCTCGAGATCCCCCTCGACGTGCTCTCCGAGGCTCCGCTGGCGCTTCCGGATCATGGGACTACCGCGTCGGCTGCGGGCGGGCGGCCGGGCGGGCGGCGTTCGGCGCGGCGGCAGCCGGAGCGGCCGCGGCGGCGGAAGACGCCATCCCGGACGAACCGCGCGTCATCGCGCGAATGAGCTGCACGGCCACGCCGTCGACCTGCTCCACGATCCGCTCCACGCGACCGGCCAGGAACCCGTGCGCGAGCATGCCCGGCACGGCCACGATCAGACCGAACGCCGTCGTGTTCAGCGCCTGGCTGATGCCGGCGGCCAGGAACGCGGAGCGCTGCGACGGATCCGCGGCGCCCACGGCCGCGAACGCCGTGGTGAGACCGAAGATCGTGCCGAGCAGTCCGAGCAACGTGGCGGTGTTCGCGAGCATCGAGAGCTGCGGCAGACGACGCGACAGCGGCGGCAGCACCATGGCGGCCTCGCCGTCGGCGGCGTTCATCAGCGACTCCTCGCTGCGCTGCGGGCAGGTCAGGATCGCGACGGCGATCTTGCCGACCGGCGAGTTGACCTTGCGGGCCGTTTCGAGCGCGCCGTTCACGTCGCCCTTGGCGACGCGCGCGGCGAGGTCCCTGGCCAGCTTGTCGCCGTTCCACGAGGACGCGCGACCGATCACCCAGAATCGCTCGAGCGCCATCGCGAAGCCCACGACGGACACGGCGAGAATCACGAACATGAACGGTCCGCCCCCCTGGAAGAAGGCGGCGAATTGAGACAGTGCACTCATTTGGGGTCCTCTCTCTCCAGACTCTCGGGCAAGGGTCTCTCGGGCAGTGGTACGGGATCGGAAAGCACGGACGGAACCGGTAGATCGGTGGCCGGAGCGGGCGCCTCCTCCGGCGCCGCGGCCGGCGTGGCGCCGGTGGGAATCACCTGCAGACGCGCGGGCGCCCAGGCGTCGAGCGCGATGTCGGCGGCGGTCGCCTCGGCCCAGCCCTCGAGCCAGTCGAGCGGCCGCTCCGACTCCCGCGACGTGATGAACAGGACCTGCGGCAGACGCACCTCGCCCTCGATCTCGATGTCGTCGATCGTGCGCTCTTCCGCGTGGGCGCGCGTGGACAGGAGCCACAGCAGGGCGCCGGCCGCGACCAGCGCGAACGCGATCCGCGGCGCGAGACCGGCGGGCATCGCCACCGCCCGCGGCTCCCGGGAACGATCACCACGGTTCTCACGGCGCATCAGTTCGTCTCCTCGCCTTCGAGGTTCGATTCGCCCGCGACCTCGACCGCGAGCACTTCGGCGAGTCCGTCCGGATCCTCGGACGACAGCTCGCGGTACTTGCGGAACCAGTCGCGGGCCGACGCGTCGTCGAACCGGTAGAAGCGGTCCACGATCGCGAGGTTGTAGAGCGGTCCGGGCAACGCCGGGTCGAGCTCGATCGCGGTGAGGAATGCCTTCCGCGCGGCCTCGGGATCCCCGGCGTACAGCTTCGTGATGCCCCAGTTGTTCTGGTTCACCGCGCTCTTCGGATCCGCGTCGAGCGCCTTCTTCGCCACGGGCTCCGACTGCGCGAACGTCTCGCCACGCAGATGCACGTAGGCCACGGCGGACCCTTCCCTGGACCAGTCCACGTGATCCTCCACGCGCTGGACGAGCGGGTCGGCCAGATCCGGACGGTCGATCGCGTCGTAGTGGAGGGCGAGCGCCGTCATCAGCTCCGGGGCGAGCGTGCCGGCCTCGGCGCGCGCCGCCTCGAGCAGGCCGATCGCCTCCTCGTGGCGACCCTGATCCCAGAAGATCTTGGACAGCAGCGACAGCGACGCGGCGTGCCGCGGGTCGAGCGCCAGCGCGGCGCGCAGGTCGGACTCCGCCTGCACGGAGTTCTCCTCCGCGAGGTGCACCTCGGCGAGCCGGTAGGGCCAGTACGGATTCTGCGGGTCCTCGAGTCGCCGCGCGTCCACGCGGGCGATCTCCGCTTCACGGTCGGCGGGCACGTCGAGCGGCGCGTTCGAGCCGCCACCCCCCACGAGTGGCAGACCGCCGCACCCCGCGAGGGTGAGCGCCAGCCACGGCCCGACGATGCGGACGATCACGGTGCGTTTCACGGCTGCTCCCGCTTCGGTTCGGACGTCGGCGGCGTGGCGGCGATCAACGGATACTCGACCTCCGGACGGTGGACGAAGCGGGCGGCGACTCGCGGCCACAGCAGACGCTTGGCGTGCGCGGTCCACTCGTCGTCGTCGCTGCCCTCCGCCGTGGTCTGACGGATCAGCTCGGCCCAGGCGCCTTCGCCCCGGTCGTAGAACTGCCAGCTCTGCTCCTCGAGCACCTCGTCGTACGCGAGAAGGTCGTCTCCGCTCAGATCGGCCGGTCGTTCGCTCGCCATGAGAGCGTCACCGAACGCCACCAGCGTCTCGCCGATGCGGGTGGCGGAGGCACGATTCCACGGCGTCACGCCGAACGCGGCGCATTCCTGGTAGGCCTGGAGTGTGTTCTCCAGAAGTGACTTCTTCTGGGCGATGGAAGGCTCGAGCGGCAACGTGATGCGCACTCTTGCGTAGTCTTCGCGAGTTTCCTCGGCCTGGCGGAACGCGACCTCCGCGAGCAGTCCGCGATCCGCGAGCTCGCCGTGCTCGCCGGCCAGCTCGAGGTAGCGCGACAGGCTCGACGTTCCGGCGGCCGTCTTGCCGGCGGCGCCGGCCGCGGCCGGTGCGGCCGCGAGCAGACTCGAGAGCGGACGATCCGGGCCGGCCGACGCGAGCTCCTTCGTCGCGCGATCGTGCAGGATCGCGAGCACGTTCTCCGTGTCGTCGGGGAAGCGCTCGAGATAGCGGGTGCGCAGGCGCTCGGCCTCGACCGGCTCGTCCGCCTTGGCGTAGAGATCCACGGCCTGCAGCAGCGCCGCGTCGGCGTCCGCGTCGGCCGGGAACGTCTCCGAGAAGCGTTCGTATGCGCGCGCGGCCGCGGCGGGACGCTCGGCCTTCTCCCACGTGTGTGCGATCTCGAGCGTGGCGTCGCGGGTGTACTCGCCGTCCGGGTACCGCTCCGCGAGATGCGTCCACGAGCGCACGGCATCGGCGGCGAGTCCGTCGGCCGCCCAGCCGAGCCCGGCGCGGTACAGCGCGGTCTGCGAGTGCTCCCAGTCCGGCCACTTCTCGGCGACTTCCTCGAACAGCGGTGCGGATTCGCGCCCGTCGCGTCCGGCGACCGTCGCCACGCGCTCCGCCTCGCGGAACCGGCAGTGCGGCACGAGCGGCGCGATCTCCGCCGCGACGGAATCCGCGCCCGCCACCTGCGCGATCTCGAACGCCTGCTGGTACGCGATCGCCGCGCCCGGGAAGTCCTCGAGATCGTAGAGCGCCTGCGCGCGCAGCCGCGAGGCGGGCACCGCGCGCTCGTCGCCCGGCTCGGCCGCGAGGAAGGTCTCCCAGCCGTCGGCCGCGATCTGCTTCCAGTCGTGGCTCCAGGCGACGTTCGCCTTGCGCCACAGGAGGTCACCCACCCGCTCGTCCTGCGGCCAGCGCGACGTGAACGAGTCGATGGCGGCGAGCAGCGGGGTGGCGAGCGAGTCGGCGCCCACGGCGCTCTCGCCCGCGGGACGCGTGGACTCGTACCAGGCGTCGCGCACGGCCACACCCTGCCACTCCGCGTCCGTGCGGAACGACGCCGTGTCGGAGGCGGCCGCCCGTGCGAAGTGATCGAGCGCGGTCGGATAGCGATGCAGCGCGGCCGCGGCTTCGCCGGCGTAGTAGTGATGCGTCGGCGTGGCCGCGTGAGCGGGCCAGCCCGCCACGAGCTCCTCGTAGAGAGACAGAGCGTCGGTCCACTCGGTGGGGGCGTCGCTGTTCTGCGCGAGCTGATGGTGGTGCAGCGCGGAGGCGCGGTACGCGCCGCGCGCGAACTCGTCGCCGGCCGCGCGAAGTGAATCGGACTCGTTCGCGTTCCACCACGCGGAATCCCGGCGGAAGCGGGGAGCGAGTGCGAGCCACGACTCGCGGGCGCCGTCGGCGTCGTCCACCCGCTCGACGGTCTTGACCATGCGCGTGGCGGCGTCGAGCGCGCCCGGCGAATCGGGCCACCGTGCGAGCCACAGCGAGTCGGCGCCGACGGCCTCCTCGAACAGCGAGAACCGGCGGAGCAGCACCCCGAGGTCGTCCAGCACTTCCGGCTCGTACGCGCGGCCGCCGTCGCGATCGAACAGGCGCGCGAACGCGGGCGCGCCGCCGGCGCGGGCCAGCGCTTCCACCAGATGGCGCTCGGCCTCCTCGCGGAGATCGGCGGTGCTCGCGGCGCCCTCGCTGGACGCGTAGAGATCGATCAGGCGACGGAACGAGAGCGCGGAGTCGTCGAACTCGTCGACGTTGAAGTGCGCCCAGCCCGCCTTGTAGAGCGCGATCGCCGCGTGCTCCGGATCGGAGCCGGCGGCCGCGGCCTCGTAGTGCTCGAGGCAGGCCGCGAAGTTCTTGTTCTGGAAGTAGTCGTCGCCGAGGCGGAGATGCGCCTCCTGCGCGTGCACGGAGCCGGGGAACGTGTTCACGAGCTCGAGCAGATGGCCGCGCGCCGCCGGGTCGCCGTCGTCGGAGAGGATCATGCCCACGTGGAAGAGCACGGCGTCGCGGTGCGCGAAGCCGGGATCCTCCACGAGCAGGTTCTGGTAGATCGCGAGCGCGGGGCCGTAGTCCACGAACGGCGCGAGCGCGCGGCCGGCCGAGACGTCGCCGCCGTCGCCCAGGAACTTCTGCATCTGCAGGTGGAAGTCATCCCGCGCCACGGACATCAGGGCATCCGCGAGCCGGAACTGGACCTCGGAGCGCGTGCGCGAGTCCGGGTGGCGATCCAGGAACGCAAGGTAGCGATCGTGCGCGTCGTCGAGGAGACGACGAGCGGCGCGCAAGCGGCCCGGATCGTCCGTGTCGTGCGACGTGGCCATGGCGAGCTCGTGCGTCGCCACCGCGAGGCCGTACGCGAGACGCTCGTGGTCGACGGCGAGCTGCGCCCGCGCCGACGCGACGTGTCCCTTCACGATCTCCCGCCGCGCCGTGGCGAGCTCGATCTCCAGCGCGTGCACGCGATCCTTCGCGGCCCGGATCCGCTCCTGCAGCGACGCGAAGCGCGCGGGATCGTTCGCAGCCAGGCGGCCGTTCCGGATCTGACGCTCGATATCACGGAGCCAGGCGATCTGCCGGGTTCCTGCCGCCTCGAGGTCGCGGGCGCCCTGCGTCGCGCGCGGCACCCAGATCTCGCGGTGCGAGCGCTCCACGAGTCCGGGCGCGAGCTCCCCGAACGTCTGGATCCACGACTCGAACACGGAGACGAGCTCCGCGTCGGCCATGAGGATCTCCGCCGGCGTGGGCACGCCCTCCGGGAACTTCTCGGGCCGCGACGCGCCCGGACCCTCGATCCGGAAACGCTGGATCGAGCGGGCGAGAACGAGGTTGTCGCGGGCGTCGCGCAGGAAGCGCGCGGTCCGCACGACGATGCGGCGCATCTCCTCGTCGCGCACGGAGTCGAGGCGGGCCACGATCTCGTCCGCGCGCGCGATGAGGGCATTCATCCTCGCGATGGAGGCGTCGAGCTTGCGGCCTTCGTCCACGACCTCGGTGACGCCGCGATCGAGGTACGTGGCGAGTCGGTTCGCGTCGGCCTCGGCCGCCGCGAGTTCGCGGAGCGCGACCTGCCACTCCGTGCGCGCCGTCGCGAGCGTCGCCATGTGCTGCGAGATCGCGAGGCGCTCGGCGGACATGGGCGGCGTGAGACCGGCCGGCACGTCCGGTCGGTCGGGGAGGAAGAAGCGCGTCGGGACCGGGTCGTTTTCGGGCGGTACGCGCAGGTCGCGCGCGTGGTTCGCGATGCTCCGGAACGACTCCTCCACCGGCTCGGCGTCGAGCAGGATCGTGGCGCCGTCGCCGGTGCGGGTCCACTCGCGCCACGCCCGATCCAGCGCGGCATCGTCGTCGGCGAGCTCCGCGAGCTCGCGGTCGTTCTTCTCCCAGGCCGCCTCGGCCTGGCTCAGCGCGAGGCGAGCGTCTTCCCAGCGACCCTCCCGGGCCGCGAGGAAGCCGAGCGTGACCGCCACCTCCCGCCGACGTTCGTAGCCGGGATCGTCATGCAGGAGGATCTCGAGCTCTTGCCGCGTGGCCACGGAGTCGCCGTGCTCATGCGCCGCGAGCGCGCGGGCGTGCCGCGCGGCGGACTCGAACCGCTCCGAGCCCTCGAAGTCGAGCAGGCTGCCCGGATCACGTCCCTCCGCGAGCAGATCACCGGAGAGACGCAGGCGAGCCGCCGCCACGAGGTCACGTTCCAGATCGTCCGACGGGTGCCGCTTCACGAGCGAGCGCAGATCGCCGTTCGCATCCTGGCCGGCCGCCTCGTGGGCGCGGGCCGTGAGCGCGTCCACCACCGCGTCCGGCAGCTGCGTTCCGCCTTCGATCAGCGCGAGCGCCTCGCGCGCGCGGCCGTCGCGGACCAGCAACTCGAATGCGAGCATGCGGTCCGCGCCGTCTCCCGCGAGGTCCCCGGCCACGTCCGGATCGGACATGCCCGAGGAGAGGGCATCGAGACGCGAAAGCATGCGGGCGAGCGCCGCCCAGGCGTCGCCGTCCAACTGCATCCCGAGCTCTTCCGTCGCGCGGCGGAAGCCCTCGCGATCGCCGAGCGCACGTCGTCCCCAGGCGAGCAGGAAGTCCGCGCGCGGATCGGCCGGTCCCTCGGGATCGCGCGCGTCGAGTGCGCTCACCGCGCTCTTCACGTCGCCGTTCTCCCACGCGCCCACCGCGCGGCGCAGGCAGAACGCGTTCCAGTCCGCGTCCGTCGCGACCGGCACCGCACGCGCGACGGCGGCGGAATCGGTCGCTCCGGCGGAGACGGGCACGTCCGCGGGCGCAGCGCCCGCGACGAGCAGGCTCAGGAAAGGCGACGCGAGGGGCATGCTACCTCGTCCAGGTGCGGGCGTTGAGCGTGCGGGTCGGGGTGCCGGCACCGAGGCCGGCCGCGTCGAGCTCCAGGAACGTCAGGCGATCGCGCTCCGGTTCGATCGTCACTTCGTACGGGACGGACGCGCTTCCGTTCGCGCCCTCGAACGAGACGGCGAGCACGAGCTCCCGCGGTTCCACGAACTCGTGGTACAGCTGCGTGGAGCCGCCGCGCTCGAGCGCGACTCGCGCCTCCTCGGGGAGCGCGATCCGGACGGACTCGCCGCCGGACTCGCGAAGCACCACGGTCTCCGGGATACCGGCCGCCGGCACTCCGGTGAGCAGCACCACGAGCGCGGTCGTCTGGCGGCCGATGAAGTCCTCCTCGATCTGCACGAGGCGGCCGCGCTGCTGCTCGAGCAACGTCTCCATCTCGTCCATCTCCTGCTCGAGCGGGATCAGGTCACCCACGCTCGCGAGCAGCTCGCGGCGGCGGATCCACTCCTCGCTCACCTCCGCCGAATCGCGCGCGGCCTTGATCGCGGCCATCATGTCCTGGTACCGCAGGTAACGCGGATCGATCGGACGTGCGCTGCCGTCGCGCTCGCGGTCCAGCCTCACGAGAAGCTGGTCGAGGCGCCCGCGGAAGAAGTCCCGGTTCTCGTCCAGGAAGCGGAGAGTCGGGTGCTTCGGGGTCTCGCGCTCCTCGAGCTCGACCTTGATCGTCTCGCGCCACGCGTCCTCGGGCACGATCTCGGGCGCCGGTTCGTCGGCACGCACGAGCGCCGCGCCGACCACGATCGCGAGTCCGGTGAGGACGCGTCGCTGCATCAGCCTCGCCACGTCTTCACCACCTTTCCGTCGCGCGCGTCCACCACGACCCAGAGGCCCGAGGCGGACTCGGATTCGTAAACCACGGCCCACGTGGTGGCGTCCGGCGAATCGGGATTCAGCAGCCCGCGCACGAGCACCATGGAGCGAAGCTTCCCGCCGTGCTCGGTGCGGTAGGCGTTGCCCTTCTTCTCGTCCGCGGCCGCGAGCGCCGCGCCGCTGTCGATCCAGCCGGAGTCGAGCGGCGGAGCCGGGAACTCGAATCCGAGATCGGTCGCGGTGCGGATCTTTCCATCGCGGACGGAGTACGCGCGGCCCTCTTGCCGGGCCTCGGACCAGAACAGGTAACCCCAGCGATCGGCCGTGCCGCCGCCGTCGAGGGCTTCGTCGTTCTCCACGTACACGAGCTGCGCGTCCGCGGCCCAGGCCGCGGCCGCGGAGCGGGCGAGCGACTCGCCCTGCCGTGCGGAGAACGGGTGCGAGTCGCCCGCGAACGTCGACCCGGCCCCGAACAGGGAGCCCAGGACGAGCGCGGCCGCGAACGCTCCGGTGCGGAATCTCATCGCGTGCCCCCTAGAGCAGGAAGGTCGTGCCGACCGTGAACGTGTAGTTGTTGTTCTGGCGGCGCGACTGATCGTTGCCGGAGTCGAACCGGTAGTTCCGGAACTCCCAGCGCACGGCCGTGTGCTTCTGCACGAAGAAGTTGATGCCGCCGCCCCAGTTCCAGCCGGGCTCCGTCTCGCCCTGCATGATCTGGGCGCCGCCGCCGGCCGAGAGGTACGGCACGAGCTGGCGACCGGGCAGCAGCTTCAGGTTCGCGTTCATCTCGTAGAACAGCATGTGGAACTGCTCGGCCTCGAGCGTGAGGTCGAACAGGGACTCCACGATCTCGGCCGGCCGGTTGACGCGCGTCCACGAGACGCCGCCTTCGACCTCGAGGTAGTCGAACAGGTAGTAGCCCACCCGTCCGCCCGCCGCGAAGGAGTTGGACTTGCGATCGAAGGAGTAGCCGCCGGCGTAGCCCGTGAGCGCGAAGCTCCCGATGCGCGAGAACATGCGCGGGTTCGGCCGGAACTCGAGGCCGGACATGTCCGTCATCTCGCGGCACAGCGATGCGTGCACCCAGCCGGTGCGCACGTCCGAGAGCCGCACGTTGTACCACTCGCCGCGCTTCGCGAGCACCTCGTAGCGCGAGCCCTTGTCCGCGACCTCGATCACGGAGAACGTCTCGCCCGGGCCGGACCGGATGACGTTCTGGTCGGCGCGGTTCAGCTCGACGAGCTTCTTGCTCGACATGTACGGCGGGTTCGGATCGCGGCCGACGATGGCGGCCTCCGGTACTTCTCCCGGTTCGGCGGCCAGCGCGACGCCCGGGAGGAGCGCCAGCGCGCAGGCCAGGGCGACGTTTCTCATGGCTCGTTTCCTCCGATGTCCAGGATCGTGTGCGCCAGCTCGATGCGGGCGACCCAGTTCCCGAAGTTCTCGCGTCCTTCCACGATCTCGCTGCCGCTGCGATGCGCCGTGTCGAGCGCGAACCAGCGACGTTCCGCGCCGACGGTCAGCGCGAGTCCGTGCCCGATGTCCCGTCCCACGCCGAAGCCCACCCCGAACACGGGCTCCGTGACCGACTCGAACGCGACCGTGATCGGCTCGCCGCCCGCGTCGATCGTCAGCGTGGAGGGGGACCAGCCGATCCGCAGCGCGCCGGCACTGCCGAGCGCGAGCAGACGCACCCCGGCGACCTGCGCCAGCGCGTAGCGAGCGGTGCCCTCCATGCCGGTGAGCGTCACGTCGAGTCCGAGCTCCTGGCCGGGGATTCCCGTGCCTTGCTCGGTCGACGCCCGCCACCAGCGAACGCCCGGCTCGATCCGGCCCACGGCGGCATGGGCCGCCACGCCGAAGGCCGGCCGGACCGAGACGTCCCACCGGTAATCGGCCAGATGGGAATCCGGCGAGAGGGCTTCCGCGAAGGGCGCGATGGAAAGGGACGCGGCCGGGCAAGCGCCGGGTGAGAGAAGCCCGGCGGCGAGCAAGATCGGGCCGAGGGCCGCCCGGACGGCGACCGCGAAGTCGGGGGAATCTCCGCGCACGTCGCCTCTCCTACGGGGTCGGGGACCCGCTCTCGAGCGCGATTCCCGTGGCGAGGATCTCGTACTCGTCGGTGAAGAAGGGAGTGACGACCTCGATCTCCTCGCCGGTGGAGAGGCGGACCTCCTCCACGTCGCCGAAGTAGAGGAGAAGGAACAGTCCGGTCGTCGGGCCGACCGCCGTGGTGTCCGCGACGACGTCGTCCGGCATCGGCGGCGTGACGCCCGCGGCCTCGATCGAGAGGTCGTAGTCCCGGATCAGGTGATCGAATCCGGTCGACGGACGCGCCACGAATCCGAGCGAGCGCGAGTTCCGCAGGACGAGATCCACCATCTGGGCGCGCGCGAGCCAGTCGTCCGTGGTGAAGTCCACGTCGGCCGGAGTGAGGGTGTCCGAGGCGCGAACCTCCGCCACCACGGCTCCGGTCAGGAGCTCGCGATAAGTGATGCGTGCGCTGAGCGCGATCTCAGACGGAGTCCCCTCCGTCACCGCCACCGCGCTGGGTCCGCTCATGATCTCGAGCTTCGTCCAGCGATCCTCGATCGGCGGCTCCCCGAGGCAGCCGGCGGAGACGAGCCCCGCCAGCGCCACGGTGGAGAGCGCTCTTGCCCGCGAGTGGCTCATCGCAGGTGCACCAGCTTGCCCGTCGAGGTCTCGCCATCGACCACGAGGCGGGTGAGATAGACGCCGGCCGCGACCTGGTGGCCCGCGCCGTCGCGACCGTCCCAGCTCACGGCGTGCGAACCGGCGTCTGCCGGGCCGGAGCTCAGACTGCGCACGAGACGACCGGCCACGTCGTACACCGCGAGCGAGTGATCGCGCGCGCCGGCCGGGATCGAGAAGCGGATCGACGTCGAGGCGCGGAACGGATTCGGCTCCGCCACACCCAGCGTGGCGACGTTCGCCACCGCGCCGAGCCCGCCGTTCCAGGAGAACGGGGCCGCAATCTCGGCGTCACCGCCGGACTCGTACGTGGAGGCCGCGTGCACGCGGAGCTCGTAGTCGCCCGCGGCAAGGCCTGCGAGTTCGGCCGCCGTCAGGCGGAGATCGATCGTGCCCGCGTCGAGCGCGCCGATCGACTTCTCCTGCACCACGCGTCCGGCGTCGTCCAGGATCTGCGCCGAGACGTTGCTGTGTTCGGTGAGGTGCGCCGTCGCGATCACGTCCTCCGCGGCGGTCACGTTCAGGGAAGCGAGGTCCACTCCGAGGCGCACGAGCGAGAGGCCCGTCTGCCCCGTCCAGTCCTGCACCATGAGGGCGGAGCCCTGGCCGACGCGCTTCACGGAGCCGTCGCGGTGATCGGTGCGGGTGGCGAACGGAATGTGGAAGGCGCGCGGCGAGTGGCCGGCGTCGAACTCCACGAGCTCGTTCAGGTGGCGATCGAACTTCACCACGCGGCCGGAGCCCGGCGCCGCGGCGTAGAGCTGTCCCCACTGGTCCGTGTCCAGCGACGTGAGAATCCCCGCGCGCTGGGCGACGTCGCCGTCCCAGTCGAAGCGGGTCTCCCGATCCACCAGATGCACGAGGCGACCGGTGTGGGCGTCGGCGACGTAGACGTCGTCGGTGTGGCGGCCCTCGTTCCGGCCGACGGTGAGCGCCGTCGGGCCGGCGAAGCGGCCCGCGCCGCTGCCGAGCTCGCCGATCGCCGCGCGGAACGTGGCGCCGGAGGCGTTCACGTCGTACGCGCAGACGCGGTTGTGCCCGGTGTCGGCCACGTAGAGGCGATCATCGGTGCGGTCGAACGGAGTGCCGGCGTCCGAGTACGCGACGTCGAACGGCCGCGCGAGGCCCTCGATCGTGAAGGCCGGCACGAGCCGGACGTCGTCGAACTCGCTCACAGTGTCGAAAGCGAGCACGCGGTGGTTGCCGGCGTCGGCCACGTACACGCGACCGTACTCGTCGGCCGAGAGACCGCGCGGGTCCCGCAGCTCGCCGATCGCGAGATCGCGACCGTCCATCGACTCGAGCGAACCGCCGACCTCTCCGTAGAGCAGTCGGTTCCAGCCCGGGTCGGAAACCACCTGGAACCAGCGCGACTCCAGGTACGGGAAGCGGTCGTAAACGTCGACGTGGCCCACCACCACGGTCGCGTAGGGGGAGGAGAACAGATCACGATCGAGCTGTTCCCGGGTCACCGAGCGGTTGAGGACGTCCACTCCCTCCTCCGGGAGGATCGGGGCGGTCTGGAAAGACGCACCCCAGGCCGGAGCGGACAGGCCGACGGCCAGGGTGGGAATCAGGAATGTCGTCCGGTTCATGCCTCGACTCCTTGTGGTGGGCTAAAAGGCGAACGCGAGGCCAGTCTCGAAGATGTTCGCTGAGAAGTTGTTGCTGTTGAAGTAACGCTCGTACTGGAGTTCGAAACTCGTGCCCCGGAACCAGCGCGACGTGAGGGAGTTCTCGCTGAGATCCCAGGAAAGCTTGGCGCCGAACAGGTGCGCCGAGAAGTCGCCCATGCGGTAGTCGACGGTGCGGTAGCCATCCACGCCGCCCGGCTCGGTGTACTCCTCCCGCCAGAAGTCCGCGGCGGTCTGGAGGTAGTAGCGGTAGCGATAGCGCACCACGACGTCGCTGCCGACGTACTGGTTCAGCTTGCCGCCGAGCGTGTGCGACGTGATTCCCCAGTCGTCGGAGTAGAACTTGTAGTCGAGCTTCGCGCTCGCCCGGTTCGGCAGCGACTGGTTGACCTTCAGGTAGATGTCCTGCCGCAGGCGCGTGTCCGGGTGCAGCTCGGCTTCGTACGCGCCGGCCACGTACACCGTGCGGTACGGATTGTGCTGCAATCCCTCGACCCGCGTGACCTCCGCGCCGCCCTGGATCAGGGTGACCGGCGTGAGGACCTGCGTGACCACGATCGCCGCGTGCAGCGACTTCTTGTGGTCGGCGGCCGTGTTCGTGTCTTCGTCCTCCGAAGGCTCGATCGCGTCCCAGCCGTAGGAAGCCGTGCCCTGCAGGATCGTGTTGTCGTCGCGCAGCGAACGGCGGACGCCGCCGTGGATCTGCTGTGCGAAGTAGTCGGTCTCGTTCGAGACGTAGTAACCCGCGCTGAACCAGCGCCACGCCGCGGTGGCGTCGAGCTGGTCGCGCGTCTTCGTGAAGTCCGCGTACGGATCCGACGTCGCACCGATCGGCCGGCTCGCGCCGGAGATCGCGTCGAGCGCCTCCGCCGACCCGGCCGGCGCCGCGATGCCCGGCACCACGACCAGCTCGTGGTTCCAGGTCATCGAGAGGCTCGTCTCCGGATCGAAGTCGATTCCGTAGTTCCCTCCGGTCGAGTACACGTGGACGTGATCCGAGTCCGCGAAGTACTCGAACGACACCCGCGCTTCCTGATCGTCGACGGCCGGGGACACCCCGGGCGCGCCGAGCAGGACCGCGGTGGCGGCGGAGAGAAGGGTCCTCAGTTGCATGCGCAGCCGCCTCCCGCCGCTCCCGCGCCGCCGGTGGAGCCCTCGCGGGCCTCCATCCAGTGCAGTTCCTTGGCCGCCTCGCGGGCGTCCTCGTCGAACGACATGATCGGATCGGCCAGGGCTTCCTTCTCCCACGGCCGGACCGTGGCGCAGCCGGAGACGGCGTGCGCGATCGCGGCGCCGACTCCGATCAACACGAGCGGTCGAATCAGGCGGACGGTCATCCCCGGCCCTCCTCGGACGGAGTGCTCGAGGTGCGACGATTCGCGAGCGAGCGGACGGTCGATTCCAGATGGCGCAGCGTGTCGACGTTTCCGTCGCGCGCGACCTCGGCGATTCGGCCGTCGGGTCCGACGACGATCGTGCACGGCAACGACGGGAGGTCGAGCGAGCGCGCGAGTCCCTCCGTGCCGTCGTGGAAGAACGCGAGGTCCAGCCCGGACTTCTTCGCGAAGTCCTCGGCCTTCTTCACGTCGTTGTCGATCGAGACCGCGAGGATGCGGGCGTCGGTTCCCGCGAGATCCTCACGCCAGCCGTCGAGCACGCGCAGCTCCTTCTTGCACGGAGCGCACCAGCTCGCCCAGAAGTTCACCACCACGACCTGGCCGCGCAGCGACGAGACGGCGACCGTCTCCCCGTCGAGCGACCGGAGCTCGTGACCGGCGAGCTTCGACTCCCACGAGCTCCAGTCCTCGGCGCGAGCCTCTCCCGGCAGGAGAGGCCCGGCCAGGAAGCCGGCGAGGAGAGTCGCGGTGCCCGCGAGACGAAGGCGCTTCTCGAACGTCATCGCGCCCTCCTACTCGTACTGGGCGCCGAGCAGCACCCACAGGTTGAAGAGTCGCTTCTCGGCGTCGTTCAGCGCGTACGGGCCGGACGGATCCGGGTGCGGCGCGCCCGCGTGCGAGTCGAGGCCGAGGACGGCGTCGACCAGCGCGGAGCGACGCGGGAAGGCCGGCGTCACGTAGTTCGGCACCTCTTCCTCGGGCTCGCCGGAGAGGTTCACGTAGGCGCGCGGGAACTCCGCCATCATCTCGCCGCCGAGCACGAGCTCGGAAGTCAGCGGGAGCTCGGCCGGCGCGGCCACGGTCTCCGCGACCGCGTCGGTGAACGGCACGCCGAAGTCATCGACGCCGCGGACCTCGTGGGTCACGATCTGCTCGTAGTGGCACGGCGCGCACTTCGCCTGCACGATCGGAGCGATGTCGTCGCGGTAGTTGATGATCTCCCACTGGTCCGACGGGATGTTCATGTCCTGGGCCGGCAGGCTCGCCGCGATCGGATCCGGGTTCGTCGCGTGCGGCGCGCCGAACGTCCGGTCCTCGTGGCATCCGGTGCAGGTGAAGGTCTCACCGGGTCGGACGAAGATGTGGGTCCGCTTCGTCACGATGCCGCGGTCGAACTCGTCGAGAATCGCGAACGAGAGCGGCGTGTCCGCCGGAACGTCGATCTTGAACGAGCCGTCCGACTCGACGTTCGCGAAGCCCACGAGTGCGCGCTTCTCGAACATGTTCGCCGAGAACGTGTTGGCCTCGCCGGGGCGGGTCGGACGGGCCGCGATCAGCGCGATGCGATCGACCGGCTGCTGTCCGCGAACCGGGATCTCCTGGCCGTCCTGGCCGCGGTTGAAGACGTCCTGGGCGAGGAACGTACCGACACCGGCCCGACCGTCGACCGTGCTCTCGATCACCGGCGGAATCGGCCGCTCGGCCACGAGCTGCGCGTCGTACTCGTTCGAGGCCGGGTCGTTGTAGAGGAACGTGAGGTCCACGATCTCGAGCGTCGCGGGATCCTCGGGCGTGCCGGAACCGGTCTGGCGCAGCGAGAACGTGTAGAGACCGTAGTCCACGTCCTCCTCGGTCGCGGCCGGCAACGTGTACGATGCCACGAAGCGGTTGTCGCCGAGCGGGTGCGGGTACTTGAACGCGCCGTAGGCCCACGGAGCGCCGTCGTTGTTCACCTGCGCGGTCAGCACGTCCCAGTGGCTCGAGAGGTCCGAGGTCGGCGGATCGGCCGGGCCCATCTCGGTCTTGAGCAGCGCGATCGGACCGGCGTCCTCGTTGATGCGCGTGGACTCGATCGCGATCAGGCGGCCGTCGCCGGTCGGCGTGGCGTGGAAGAAGTTCCGGTTGTGCGGGCCGTAGTGATGGAACGTGCCCGTGCCGTCCGGATTCGTCGCGAACAGCGGGAACCGGTTGAACGTGCCGAAGTGATCCCAGCGCGTGTACACCACGCGGCCGTTCGGCAGGATCGCCGGATCGAAATCGTCGGACTGGTTGAAGCTCAGGCGCTCGACCCCCGTCCCGTCCAGATTCGCGCGGTACAGGTGCTCTGCGGGCGAGTGGTTGTACTCGTCCATCTCACCGTCCCGCGAGCTCGTGAAGATGATGCTGCCGTCCGGCATGTACAGCGGGTCGAAGTCGTGCCCGCCGCCGGACGTCACCTGACGCAGGCCCGAGCCGTCGACGTTGATCTCCCAGATGTTCCGGTTCGAGGCGCCCTGGGGCCGCATCGAAAACAGCACCTTCTTGCCGTCGAAGCTCACGCACGGGTCGGAGACGCTCGCGCCCGTGAAGTTCGTGAGGTTCGTCGGCACGGCGTCCGGCGAGATGGGCGTGAGCAGGAACAGGTTCCCGGAGGCCCAGCTCCGGTTCAGTGTCTCCTCCCCGGTCGTCTTCACGAAGACGATCGCCTCGGTGGTCTCCTCGCTCTGGATCAGATCATCCGGCGCGCTGCCGGTGCGGCAGCCGGCCAGAGTTCCGGCGAGGATCGGAACCGACAGCATCGGCAGCAGGGTCCGTGTCGTTCCGGGTCTCATGGCGATCTCCTCGGAAGGGGGATGCTTGCGCAGGTGGCGGATCACTGGCCCAAACCTCGGTAGAAAGAGAGGGCGAAGAACGTCTCGCGGTACTGGTAGGCGACCGATTCGTCCGAATCGCGCTCGCCGCCGATCACGGTCACGGCGTTCGTCTCGAACCGCAGCGCGACGTCGTCGCGCACGTACAGTTCGAAACCACCGCCGAGGGTCAGCGCGTTCTCGGTCACGGGATCCGCCTTGATCGACTGTCCGGGGTACACGAGGATCATTCCGTACCCGGCGCGGGCGTAAGGCTGCGCGCGCCAGGGGAGCGGGTGGCGCACGAGCGCCGAGAACGTGTGCAGCGCGGCGTGCGTGGCCTCACCGGGCGTGTGGGAGATGCTGGCCTCCCAGCCGAGCCACGAGGCGGGGTTGTACGACGCGCGAAGTGCGTAGAAGCGGTCCCCGCCGAGCGAACCGCCGCCGGGCGTGAACGCGATGCGGCTGCGGTACGGGCGCGGGCCGTCTCCCACGTGGAACGGGTCGTCGGCGAGCGCGGGCACGAGGTACTCGCGTCCGTCCCGGATCGTCGGCGATTCGGTGTCGTCGTCGGCCCGGACCGCAGTCGGAAGGCCGGCGAGGAGCACGAGCGCGGCGAACGTCGCCGCGTGCCGCCTCACTGGAACTCTCCCGCGAGGATCCAGTCCCGGATCGCCACGTAACCGGCGTGCTCCGTGGAGTCGAACGGCTCCACCTGGTGGAGCTCGCCGCCGGCCTCATGGGCCAGCGGCTTCGTGAGGATCGGGCTCGCGTCCGGATCCGTCGGATTCACCTGGAGCGCGACCTGATCGAAGTCGAAGGCGGGGTCCGGCGCCATTTCCGGCGACAGCTCGAACGTGCCGCGGATGCCGCCCCCGTGGCATTCGGCCGCGTGGCAGCCGTACTGCTCGAGGACGGGAGCGACCTCGGCCGCGTACATCGCGTAGTCCAGCACGTACTCGTTGCCGCCCTCGGGCGCCGGCGTCGGTTCCGACGGCGTGGCGCAGCCCGAAAGGGCGAACGTGCCGATGATGCCGAGCGCCGCCCAGGGCGACGCGAACGCGGTCCGAGTCGTCAACCGAAGCTCCCCATGTGCGGATACGGCTCGACGACTCTCCGCGAACGGGGGGGTCGCGAACCGTGTCCCGAGAGGTCTCCCCGGTATCGGCTCGCGCCGGTCCGTACGGGAGACCACGGAGGCGGCTAGGTGCAACCCCCGGGCCAGTCCGGCAACTTCGTCAGTTTCGCGCAGGATTGACGCATAGGACGCGACGTGCGGTTCGGATCGTTCACGAATCGTGCAAAAGCTACTTCGCGGTGTGCAGATTGCGATCAGACCTCGCGCACCGCTTTTCCTTTTGTCGAAAGCCCGCGGAGGTTCCTGCCGATGCCCCGCAGAACGCCGTCGACCCGACGGTCGTGGAAGCGATCCGCTCTTCCTAGCGGAAAGCCAGAAAGACAGTAGAGAGAGGAGTGAGGATGCGGAGATTCGTCTCGGCCGTGCTGCTCGCGACCCCGTTCGTGTTCGGGGCGTGCGCGGACAAGGACGGCGGCCCGACCGCGCCGCAGGGCAGCACGCAGGCACAGTCGCAGGAGTCGGCGCTGATGGCGCTCGAGTACACGGACGCGATGATCGCGGATACGCACGAGCTCGTGGCCGGCGACCTCACCGGAATCGGTACGATCGCCCGCCAGCGGCTCGGCGAGCGGATCGGCGTGGACCTCGGTCGGTCCTCGACCAGCGCGATCTGGGATCCGTCGAACAACGCCTGGGTCTACTACGAGGACTACAACGGACCCGAGGGGTCGTTCACGTTCGCCTACACGATCCAGTTCTTCGACGCGGAGGACGTGCCCCAGCAGAACCCGAACGCTTCCACGAACCGGGTCGCGTACGGACTGTCGATCGACATGGATGTTTCCTACTCGAACGAGGGTTCTTCGTACGACGCCGTGCTCGGATTCGATCTGGGGATGGAGATCGGGGAGATCCTGACGGATGTCTACTCGATCACGGGTGCCGGCGCGATGAGCGGCGACGTCGACGCGACGGACCCGAGCGGCCACTACGTCTACTCCACCGACATGGGCTGGGGCGTGGACGTGACGGTCCCCGCCGACGGCAGCGAGTGCGCGACCGGTGTGGTGGGCGTGCAGGTCGACGGCTGGACGGTTCTCGCGACCTACGACGCGGCGAACCAGTTCTACGCGTGGGGCATGTACGAGGGCGACTACACGGAAGGCGAGACCCCGGTGGCTTCCGGCTCCGGCACGAGCGCCTGCGTGCCGGCGTCCTGATCCGCGAGCGAGATCCGGAATCTGCGGGCCGGCCGATCGGCGTCCTCCGGGGCGCCGGCGGCCGGCCCGGTCGTTTGCGGCCGCGCGATCTTTGTTGAGCTTCGCCCACGAACCGACGATAGTCCGGAGCGACGCGTCGCCGCCGCTCTCTGCGGCCGATCTCTTTCCGCGGCGCGGGAGGATCCATGGGTCTCCGAGACAGTTCGTTCTACCACTCGATCCGGATTCCGATCCGGACGGCGCTCGCCTGGTCCTTGCCGGGGCCGATGAACCCGAAGCGCCGCATCGCCGTGTCGGGAACCCCGCGCAGCGGCACGTCGTGGCTCGCGAAGTGCATCTCCCTCGCGGACGGCGTGTCCTTCTACTACGAACCGGACGAGCCGTTCACGCGAGAATGTCGATACGTCTACGTGCCGCCGGACACCGAGAACGACCGCCTCGAGCGTGACATCCGTCGCATGTGGGCGGGGCGCGTGATCGGGAACTACCACATCACGGAAAAGGGCTTCAAGGAGCTGGTGGAGACCCCGTTCGCTCCCACGATCCTGTTGAAGTGGGTGTGGCTCAACTTCTCGCTCGACTGGATCGCCCAGAGGTTTCCGGGCATCGTCGTCGTGCAGACCGTGCGGCACCCGATCCCGCAGTTCCTGTCGTGGCGAGGCCGCAAGTGGCCGCCGGAGGAAGCACTCGACTGGCTGCTGAAGCAGCCGATCCTGATGGAGGGTCCGCTCGCGAAGCACGCCGACGTGATGCGCCGTGCGGACGGCTTCTGGGAGAAAGCGACCGCCTTCTGGGGCGCTACCGCCGCGATGCAGCTCGCCACGAACCGCGACGGCTGGATCCTCCGCGAGCACGAGTGGTATTGCCTCGCGCCGGAGGAGCGGATCGGCTGGCTCGTCCGCGAGCTCGGTCTCGCCTGGAACGACCGGATCGCCGAGTTCCTCTCGCCGCGCCGCGAGCAGAACCGCGGCCCCGGCTACGGCGAGGCCCGCGATCCGCGCACCGAGGTGAACAAGTGGCGCGGCAAGGTGAAGCCGGAGGAAGTCCGCGACGTGGAGGGGATCATGAAGGAGTTCGGGTTGCCGTTCTATCCGAACCTCGACCCCGAGGTCTCGTGGCTGGACGGCGCTTCGAACCCGGAGCCGACCCGCACCTAGTGCCGACCCGCATCGAAACGAAGCGAGGCCGCCCGGTCCCCCGGGCGGCCTCTTGCATTCGCTCGAATCTTCGTTCGCTCGAGTTCCGGCGCGACTAGGCGGCGTCGGGGCACACCGTGTCGCGGTGATTCTCGTCCCAGCACGCCTTCTCGCCGCCGTTGTAGTCGGGAGCGCGGAGGCTGCCGGCCTGCGTGGTCTCGTTCCACTTCACGTACCAGCTCTGATCCGGATCGCTGTCGTCGCTCCAGGTGAAGGACTTGTCGCTGCCCTTCTCGCGGAACTCGAGCGAGTCGCCCGGATTGTCGTTCTGGTCGGTCAGGCGCAGGAAGTTCCCGTCCGAGTCCGAACCCCAGTCGATCCGCGACACGTCGGACAGACCGTTCTCGAAGTCGGAGAAGACGAAGTAGCCGGCGTCCGCGTCGTTCCAGGTCTCGCCCTCGAACCACAGGGCCTTGTCGATGCCCTCGGCGAGATTCGTCACGCGGAGCTGCCAGGCGACGCGCTCGCGGTCGATCACCTCGCCGCGGAGACGGATCTGCACTTCCTCGCTGCCCTGCGAGTACGTGTAGATCCACAGCCAGCTGCCGTCTTCCTGGTGCGTCGGCGGCGTGTGGAGCGCGAGCGAGAACGCGTACACGGGCGGCGTGAGCAGCAGCTCGGTCACCGCGCCGGCGACCACGCCGCGGATGTAGGCGTTGAAGAAGTTGTTGTAAGACGCGCGCTCGAGCGCCGGCGGCTCCTGGAAGAAACCGAAGTCGAACGTGAGGCGCTCGGCCGAAGGCATCGCGGGGGCCTGCGAGCTGTCGCTCGGGCCGGTCGAGGAATCGAAGCAGCCGTTCGTGTGGACGAGGATCGCGCCGAGGGCGACGGTGGTCACGAGTCGCGAGAAGCTGTGGCGAAGCATGTCGATCTCCTTGCCTGCGGGAAGGGCGTTGCGAGTGACGGTCGTTCCCATTGCAGCCGTTGTGCCAGTCGGGCCCGAGGTCGGCGTCGACGGTGCAAGTCATTGAAATCAAATCAATTGAACGTCACGCCTTCTTCGCGCGGGGTCGTTCGGGAGGTGTCGTGAATCTTCACGGGTGGGGTGTGAGTTCACGCCAGGCGACGACACGCGGGCTAGAATCGGCCGACCCCGGCCTCGGAGTTGCCGTGAGACGTGCTCGCCGCCTTCCGTTCGTCTCGCTCGCGCTCCTGTTCGTGCCCGGCTGCGACCGCCTGCCGACCGGACCGCCGGAGGGGGCGAGTCAGCTCCGGACCCGTGGGGTGACGATCGCCGACTGGACGGCCGGCGGCGTTGCCTCGGCGGCGGGGCTCTCCGCGATCGACGAGATCGCCGCGACCGGGGCAGACACGATCGTGTTCGTGGTGTCGATCGAGCAGGACACGGCGACGTCCCCCGCGCCGGACCCCGAGACGACCCCGCGCCCGGATGCCTTCCTCGTGGCCGCGGCTCACGCGCGCGGGCTCGGGCTCGCCGTGGGGGTGAAGCTGCACGTTGAGGTCCGCGACGGCACCTGGCGCGCGATGATCCGGCCGGAGGATCCGGCGACCTGGTTCACCGCGTACCGGGAGGTCGTGCGAAGCTGGGCCGACGCCGCGACCGCGGCCGACGCCGCGTGGCTCGCCGTGGGGACGGAGCTCGCGGGAACGTGTCATCTCGCGACCGAGTGGCGACGCGTGATCGTCGACGCGCGCGAGCGCTTCGACGGCGCGCTGACGTACGCCGCCTCCTGGGACGAGGCGGAACGGGTGACGTTCTGGGACGCGCTGGACTTCGTCGGCGTCGACGCCTACTGGCCCGTCGCCGCGCGCCGGGATCCCTCGCGCCTCGACGCGCTCGCGGCCTGGCAGCCGTGGCTCGCGCGGGTGGAGGCGCTCGCCCGCCGCGCCGATCGCGACGTCGTCTTCACGGAGATCGGCTATCGCAGCTGCGACGGTGCCGGCATGTACCCGTCGGACTTTCAGTCTCCGGAGCCGGCCGATCCGGGAGAGCAGGAAGATCTGTACTGGGCTGCGTTGCAGGCGATCGCGGACACGCCGAACGTCGCGGGGATCTGGTGGTGGAGCTGGGAGCTCGGGACGGCCGGCACGGGCGGGCCGGACGACACGGGCTACACGCCGCGCGGGAAACCGGCGCTCGACGTGCTGACGACCGTTTGGAGCTCCCCGTGACGGGCCGCCCGGTCGGATCCGATCCGCGACGGTCGCGCGTCGTCCCGGCCGCAATGTCGCTCGTTCTCCTGTTTCTCGCGCTCGCCGTCGCGCCGGCCCACGCGACGCCGCGCCTGGTCGCGCGGTCGTGGGGCCTCGCGCTCGGCGGCGCGCTCGAGCGGTCGGGAGGGTCCACCCGCACCGACGTGCGGACGCAGTTCTCCTGGCTCGCGCCCCGCGGCGACGGCGTCCTTCCGCTGCGCGCGGAAGTCGGCTGGACGCACGAGCGCATGCACGACACGCTCGATCTCCTGATCGGTGCGCAATGGACTTCGCCGATTCCGACGAACGAGTCCGTCTGGCCCTACGCGGGCATATGGGGCGGACTTCGCCCGGAGTGGGTGGGCAGCTTCCGCGTCACGCGCGTTCCGGTCGGACCGGCCGGCGGACTGCGCGTGCTCGTGTCCGATCGCGGCGGACTCTTCGTGGAAGCCCGGGCGCTGCGCCTGCTCCGCGATCCCGTGAAGGACTACTGGGAGTACGGTCTGCACTTCGGGGTGGAGATCCTCTTCCCGCCGGATCGCTGACCGACGTTTCAGCGCGCCAGCGCTCGCACGTCGTCCAGGATCGCCCGGATCTCCTCCAGCGCGTGGCCCGTCGCGAGACGATGCTCGTTCCAGTCCCCGAGCGGCGGCTCGCGGGTGCGCACCCAGGCTTGTCCTTCCACCACGGTCGAGTCTCCCTCGACCGAGTACCGGAACAGGAGCTTGAACTGGGGGTCGAGCGGTACCTGGTTCGCCCACTGTCCGCGGTACATCGGAAACTCGCGACGATCGAGAAACTTGTAGAACATCTGCGCGCCCGGTGGGATGTCCTCGGGATTCTCCGGATCGCCGGGGATCGGCACGCGGTATCCCTCGCGCACCGCCGACGTTTCGACGATGTCCCGCGCGACGCCCTCGCGCGCGCTCACGACCGTGGCCGTGAGCCGCGGAGGCTCCGTCTCGGAGCGGAGGTGGGCGCAGCCGCCGAGCGCGAGGATCGTCACTCCGAGGGCGGCGAGTCTCGTCGCCCGCTTGCCGAAGCGCCATCTCGTCATCGGATCACCACCAGTCGCCCCGTCTGCTCCTGTCCGTCCTCCGCTCGCACGTGCCAGAGGTAGACCCCGCTCACCGTGTCCTGACCGTTCTTCGAGATCAGATTCCAGTACGTCTGCCCGGCGGCCGCCCCGGATCCGGCGTCGTGCTCGATCGTCGCGACGTGGTCGCCGCTCAGCGTGAAGATGCGGATCGTGGCGCGCGCCGGAAGATTGAAGAACCGGACCCGCCGGCCCGTCGGTTCGCCCGGCGTCTCGAGGAGGTCCCATGGCGCGGATTCCTTGTACGGATTCGGGACGACGTACACGTCGTCCAGGGTCTGCGCGGGCGTGGTGCGCGGCATCACGCGCCGCATCGTCTGGCTGAACTTCCCGTACTTCGGGGGTGCCTCGCGGATCCAGGTCGTCTCCGGCGGATCCGCCTCGAAGTCGATCACGGGCCGGAACGTTCCGCGATCGTACGCGGTGACCGCGTACCAGTACCAGAAGCCGTTGTGAACGCGAGTGTCCACGAATCGATACTGGCCGATCCCGAGGCCGCCGGTGTCGATCCGGCCGAGCTCGGTGGAGTCGAAGTCCGCGACGAGGCGCCACATGTTCTCCGAGGGCACGTTCGACTCGCGGATCCAGCCCTCCGCCTTCCAGATCTGGTAGCCCGCGAAGTCGAGTTCGCCGGTGAGCGGATCCGCCGTGTTCTCCGAGAAGTCGTCCCACTCGAGCGTCACGCTCCGGTCGCCGGGGGTGACCCTCTGGTTCGGAGGCGGCGGCGGCGAGGACGTGGACCAGTGGACGATCTCGCCGTTGTCGTTCTCCCCGTCGTACGCGCGTTGCGCCTGGATCGGATTCGTCATGTCCGGATACCGGACGACGTTGCCGAGATCGTCGACCCGCTCGATCATCTCGCCGCAGACGAACGCCACCTGGAACGTGAGCGTCGATCCGGGAGGGATGCGAGCGAAGGGGCCGGCCGACACCAGGAAACGGTAGTCCGCGGATCGCACCGAGTTCGGCTCGATCGTCGGCGACGTGTCGCTCAGGCCGCGGAGCAGGCGGTAACGCTCCAGATCGTTGCGCGGGTCGTTGAAGCCGCGCGCGAACGTGGTGAACGCGTGGATGCCGACCTCGCGCGGGGCGAGCGGTTCGTCGCCGCCCGTGGTGGTCGTGTCGACCGTATGACCGAGGAACAGTGCGCCGAGGTAGCCGGAGACGTCGTCGTTCTGGAGACCGAGCTCGTCGTACATGTAGCCCATGGTCAGGTCGATGTCGACCGGCGGTCCGACCGGCGGCGTGAGCGTCGTGTCCACCGTGGTGAACGCGACATGATCGTCGACCGAGACGTCGAGGTCCGGATCGTCGATGCCCACGTCCGAGTCCACCATGAACCCCACGTAGGCGTGCTCGATGTCCCAGCCCGTGCCGTCGAGGAGATCCGAGATATTGCGGATCCGGAACTCCACGCCCACGAAGTCGTCGAACCCGGGGTCGGTCCACTGGTAGCTCTCCTGCGTCACCTGCAGGCCGAGCGGGTGGTGGTGGTCCGACTGATCGGGATTGAAGCGATTCTCGAACGTCGACGTGTCGTACATCACCGACCGGAACATCTGCTGCGAGATCCCGGCGAAGTCCTCGTCGATGCGACCGTCGCCGTCGTTGTCGGCTCCGTCCAGAGGGTCCTCGTCCACGAGGCCGTCGCCGTCGTCGTCGAAGCGTCGCGTGCCGTTCGGCGCTCCCTCGAACGTCTCGCAGATTCCCACCACGGGTGAGCCGCAGCCCTCGTCCGGTGTCGTGTTCACGAGCTCGCCGAACTGACCGAAGCGGCCGGTGGTCACGAGGGTGTCGATCTCGCCGTCGCGGTGCACCACACCGCCGACCCAGAGCGCGGCCGCGTACAGGTACTCCTCGTCCGCACCCGCGGGCCACTCTCCGGACGGATTCGTGAGATCGCCGCCGTTCCGTCCGAACATTCCCCAGTTCGAAACGTGCAGCAGGAGATTGCCCACGGAGTGGTACCAGCCGGCGTACTCGTGGACGCGCCCCGAGGGCTCGGGGCGATCGGCGCTGCGGGCGCTCGAGGCCGGCGGCGTGAGGAGGATCGAGAGGAACACGAAGGGGAACCCGCGGCCCAGCGCGCGGGAGAGCGACATTCTCCACTCCTTCCCGGTTCGGCTCGCGGTCGATTCCGACTCGCGGGCGCGGCGGCCAGGGGAGAAGCGGAAGCGGCCCGGGGAAGGGGCCCGAACGTCGCCACTATGCAAACGTTCCGCGAATCCGCAAGGGAGTGCTAGTGTCGGTCCTCGGATTTCGTCCTCGCCGTCCGGGGAAAGGGAATCGATTGAGGCCACGCGACACGCTGCTGCTCGGCTCGCTCGCCGCGCTGGTTTTCGCCGGCTGCGGCGGGCCGTCGGAACGCCCGGTCGAGCGGGCGCTCGCGGAAGGACACGAGTCGGAAGCCTGGGCGCTCGCCCGGGCTGCGGTGCAGGCGACGCCGGACTCCGCCGCCGCCTGGCGTGACGTGGCGCACGCGGCCCTGCGCACGTTCCGCACGCCCGAGGGGGTGGAGGCGGCCGCGAAGGCGGGCGAGCTCGCGCCCGAGGACTGGCGCGCTCGGCTGCTCGCGGCGGAGCTCGATCAACGCCGGTTCCGGAACGTCGCGGCGCTCGCCGCGGCCGAGCGTGCGACCGAGCTCGCTCCGGACGACGTTCGCCCCTGGATCGCGCTCGGCACGCTCCGGTTCGGCGGCGGAATGGTCGGCACGGCGGAGCCGGAGCTCGCCGAGTCCGCGTTCCGGCAGGCGCTCGAGCGGGACCCGGAATCCCCGCGCGCCCGCTTCGGCCTCGCCAAGGCACTCGTGCTCGCGGGCCGCGACGAGGAGGCGCGGCCGTTGCTGGATGCGATCCTCGCGGCCGACCGCGCCGACGCGGCGCCGGCCGACGCGTGGTATCAGCGCGGGCTACTGCGGATGCGGGCCCGCGATCACGAAGGGGCGGTCGACGACTTCCGGCGGGCCGTGGCGATGGAACCCGGAGACCCCGCCGCGTGGTTCAACCTGGGTCGCCTGTTGCCGCGTCTCGGCGAGCCGGACGAGGCGAAGGCGGCGCTCGCCCGCGGCGACGCGGCGCGCGAGCGGTCGGAACGGATCCACTCGCTGGAGGTCTCCTGGCACTCGAACGCCGACACCGGATCCGGACTGACGCTCGTGTCGGCTTGGCGCGACGCGGGACGACTCGGCGAGGCCCGGCGTCTCGCGGAGACGCTGGTCGAGGATCGGCCGCAGGTCCCGCCGGTCCACCTCGAGCTCGCGGAGACGCTGCTGCAGCTCGACGATCCCGCCGGCGCGGAACGCGCGGCGCAACGGGCGCTCGACCTGAATGCGCAGAATCTGCGGGCGCGCTGGGTGATCGCGCGGGCCCGCGTGGCGGCCGGCGATCCGGCGGGTGCGCTCGAGGTGCTCGGCGAGGAGAACGTCGGCTCGGAGGACGTCCGCATCGCGTCCGTGGTCGGCGCGGCCTCGACCGCACTCGGCCGTCCGGAAGAAGGCGAACGCCTGCTGTCCCTCGCGCTCGCGCGCGCGCCGGAGCGAACGGACTGGCTGATCGATCGGGCGCGCGCCCGGATCGCGAAAGGCGCGGGGGAGTCGGCGGAAGGCGATCTGCGGGCCGCGCTTCGCTCCGACCCGGAGTCGATCGAGGCGATGCGACTGCTCGCCGATCGGCTCGAGAGCAACGCTCGCGCGGACGAGGCGGCGGATCTTCGCCGGCGCGCGGACCGCACGGAGCAGGAACACGAGGCCGCACGCGCGGCCCGGGAGCGCGAATGGCGTCACGACTTTCTCTCGCACTGATCGCCACCGCCGGGATGGTGGCGGGCGTCGCGTCCGCCGAGCCGGCACTCCGCGACGTCTCCGCGGAATGCGGGATCGACTTCGTCCATGCGAACGGTGCCACCGGCGGCAAGAACTACTACGAAGTGATGGGTTCCGGCGTGGCGCTGCTCGACTTCGATGGCGACGGTCGCCTCGACGTCTACTGCGTCACGTGCGTCGGTCCGAACCGCCTGTACCGAAACGTCGGCGAGTTCCGTTTCGAGGAAATGCCCGGCGCGGCCGGCGCGGCGGACGAGGGTTACGGCATGGGCGCGGTGGCGGCGGATGCCGATGGGGACGGGGACCCGGACCTGTACGTCACGAACTTCGGCGCGAACGCGCTGTACCGGAACGACGGCGGCGCACGCTTCGTGCGCGTGACGGCGGGCGCGGAGGACGACCGCTGGGGTTGTGGCGCCTCGTTCCTGGACTACGATCGCGACGGCGTGCTCGATCTCTACGTCGTGAACTACGTGCAGTGCGCGGTGCCCGACACGAACGTGTGCCCCACCGAGGACGGTCATCGCCTGTACTGCGGCCCACGACGTTACCCACGCGCCGCCGACGTGCTGCTGCGCGGACTCGGCGGCCTCCGGTTCGAGGACGTCTCCGAGAAGGCCGGCGTGGCCGGAGTCGCCGGGCGCGGCCTCGGCGTGATCGCGTTCGATGCGGATCGCGACTCGTGGCCCGATCTCTACGTGGCGAACGATCTCGACCCGAACTTCCTGTTCCGCAATCTCGGCGACGGGACGTTCGAGGAGATCGGCATCCTCTCCGGGGTCAGCCATTCCGAGGACGGAATGGAAGAGAGCGGCATGGGAGTCGCGGCGGGCGACTACGATCGCGACGGCTGGCTCGACCTCTTCGTGACGAACTACGTGAACGAGACGAACACGCTGTATCACAACGAAGGCGACGGCTTCTTCCTCGACGTCTCCGCGATGACCGGCGTGGGACCGTCCAGCCTCCCCTGGATCTCCTGGGGCACCGAGTTCCTGGACTGGGATCTCGACGGCTGGCCCGACCTGCTGGTGGTGAACGGCCACACCGAGTCGGAGCCCGAGCTCGTGGATCCCACCACCACCTGGAAGCAGCGCGGGTTCCTCTACCGGAACGTCGGCGAGGGGCGTTTCGAGGACGTCACGCAATCGGCCGCCCCGGCGCTGCTGGTGCCGCAAGCGAGTCGCGCCGCCGCGTTCGGAGACCTCGACGACGACGGAGACGTCGACGTGCTCGTGCAGGCACAGAACGCGCCGCTGCTCGTCCTGCGCAACACCACGGCCGATGCGAACTGGATCGGAGTTTCCACGCGCGGCACGCGCTCGAACCGCGACGGCGTGGGCGCCCGCGTGGAGGTCCACACCGGCGACGTGACGCTCGTTCGCGAGCGCCAGGCCGGCGGGAGCTATCTTTCCTCGAACGATCCGCGGCTCGCGTTCGGCCTCGGGACGGTCGCGGCCGTGGACTCGGTCGTGGTCGCCTGGCCCTCGGGCACGCGAAGCGTGCTGCGCGCACCCGAGGTCGGCCGCTACCACGAGATCGTGGAGAGCGAGGACTGATGCTCCGCGTCGTGTCGCGCCGACGTCAGGCGGGCGGGATGTCTCCCGCGTAGTCCGCCCGGTACCCCGCGAGCCTCGCCGCCCAGAGCTGCGCCATCGTCGTGGCGAACTGCCGCAGGTGGAGCAGGTCGTGCACGCGCCAGGCCGTGATGAAGTCGCCGGCCTTCATCGTGCCGCCGCGTGGATGATCCACGGTCTTCTCCAGGTCCTCCAGGGTCAACGTCGAGAGCCAGCGGCACGAGTCCGCGCGCTCCGAGGACCAGTCGAGGAAGACGGCCCCGGGATCCATCTCGTTGTACTGCCGCGACGTGACCCAGCCGACCGGGTCGATTCCCTTGTCGATCGGCCGTCCCTCCACGGCGCAGCGCGCCCGTTCGCGGAAGTCCTCTTTCTCTTCGTCCCGCAGGTGCGCGAGGATCTCGAGCGGCGACCAGCGCTCCGGAGCGGGGCGCGTTCGGAGCATCTCCAGATCGGTGCCCTGGAAGATCCCGAGCAGCGCGCCGGGGAAGCGCGCGAAGTCGTCGATCATCCGGAACAGCGTTTCTTCGTTCATTTCGCCTCCGTCGTCGGGAAACGCGCGCGGAGCGCCCCGGGTTCGATGCGGATCGTGAGCTCGTGACGTCGCTCGGAGTAGACCTCACCGTCGGCGTGGAACGGAAACCCGCGACGCGACGCGAAGGTGAGCCGCTCGCCCCGGAACATCGAGACTCGCGGGTCACTCACGTGCGTACCGGAGATCGCCTTGGGCAGCGTGCGCATGACGGCCAGGCGCCCCATCGCGTCCACGACGCACACGTCGAGGCGTCCGTCGGCGTTGTCCGCGTCCGGCGTGAGGAGGAAGCCGCCGCCGACCCGAGGGCCGTTCCCCACGCACACGAGGAGCCGTTCTCCGTCGACTTTCCGGTCATCGATGCGGATCTCGAGGTCCGGGCATTCCAGGTGTGCGAGCGCCTTGACCACGGCGGCGAGGTAGATCGTGAACCCGCGGAGGTGCCGGATCTTGCGGGACTCGATCGTGACCTGGGCCTCGAACCCGAGACCGAGGCTGTTCGCGAACCAGCCGTCGTCGAAGCGACCGAGATCGAGCGGCCGATCGCGCCCGCTCACCAGCACGTCGAGCGCGGCGTCGAGGTCCGGCGGGATGCCGAGCGCCATCGCCAGATCGTTGCCGGAGCCGAGCGGCACCACGCCGAGCGTGGCGCTCGTGCCGGCGAGTCCGTTCACGACCTCGTGCGCCGTGCCGTCGCCGCCGACGGCGGCCACGATCCGGGAGCCCGACTCCGCCGCGGCCCGTGCGAGCTCGATCGCGTGCTTCGATTCCCGCGTCTCGCGCACCTCGGCCTCGAGGCCGTGGCGCGCGAATCTCCGGGGCAGCTCGGCCGCGAGCTTGCCGGCGCGACCGCGTCCGGCCGCCGGATTCAGGATGAAGGTGACGTCCATCGCGGGAGCATCCAATGAAACGGCCCCGGAGTCCATCGGGACCCCGGGGCCGTTTCCGGACCCTTCGCGATCTGTGGTCGTGCGTTCGTGCTACTTGCGGGCGAGCTGCTCGGCGACTTCCTCGATCTTCTCCTGAAGCGCCTTGGCATCCTCTCCGCCGGCGTTGCTGCGACCGTTCGAGCTCGCGCCCGTCGCCGCACCCTGCGCGGTGTTGCAGCTGCCCTGGAACGAAACGCCTTCCTCGATCACGAGACGGGAAGTGACCATCTCGCCTTCGAGACGACTTCCGCTCTGCAGCGTGATCTTCTCGGAAGCGTGGATGTTCCCCTTGATCGTACCGGCCACGACAGCGCACTTCGTGTTCACGTCGGCGTCGACGAGCCCGTTGCGCCCGACGACCAGAGTCTCGCTCACGCGGATCTTGCCGGTGAACTTGCCGTCGACCCGAAGGTTGCCCGAAACCTCGAGCGTACCGTCGAAAGAGGAGCTCTCGCCGATCATGGAGGTGGCTTCGCCGTTGTCCGGACCGAGTCCCGGCTTCTTGCCGATCATGTGGTGCCTCCTGGAATTCGGAACCGGGGGAAGAATTCGCGACCCTATCCGACGCCCACCCCCCTGTCAAGGAGGGCGCCCCCTGGAGCCTTGATCGGACAGGGTTTGGCGGATCTTTAGGCAGGATTGACCGGAGAATTGCGCGGCTTGGGAGAAGCTTGCAGGAGCCGTTCGCGGCCCGGATCCGGGCCGTGGGGGCGGGGCTGCGGACGGGCGTCGGACCCGAGCCGGTTTCGCCTGCGAGAAAGAGGAAAGGGGGGCGCGAGCGCCCCCCCCTTTCTCGATCGACGCCGGAAGACGCGATCCCGCGTCTAGTTGCCGCCGAAGTAGTAGTTCAGGTTGATGCTGCCGCTGGAGAGGAAGCCCACCCGGGTTCCGCCGTTGATGCGGAGCGACAGCGGCCACAGGTCACCCGAGATCGAGACTCCGTCGCCGAGGCGCTTCTCGAGCCCGCCCCCGAAGCCGAAGCCGATGAACGGATCCGTGCCGCCGGTGCCGTTGCCGATCGCGTCGGTGACGAGGAAGAACGAGCCGCCCACACCGAGGTCGGTGGAGCCCTTGGTGTCCACGACGACGAGCGCCTTCGCGCCGAGTCCGAGGTTCGTGGTGCCCTCTCCCGAGCGGAGCGAGAACGTGCCGCCGAACTTGAAGTCGGGCGACGCGATCGCGAGCGTCGTGGCCATGGCCGGATCGAAATCGGTGAGCGCGTAGCCACCGAAACCCACGCCGATTTCCGCGGCGCGTGCGGTGTTCGCAAGAGCGAGCGTGCCGGTCGCCACGAGGGCGAGCGCGGCGAGATGGCGCATCGAGATCATCGGCGTTCTCCTCGCGAGATGACCGGGGTTCACCGGTCGGATTCCGAATCGGCGGCCTTCCGCCGAACCGGGCGAGGATTAGCACTGCGGCCGCGGACACGCAAGGGTGCCCGCGGCCGCCGGGGAGCCCGGAACGGGCCCGCAATCGCGCACGAAGCGCCGCGCTAGAAGCCGAGTCGCATCTCCAGGGCGTGCAGGTTCTGACGCTCGGCGCCCGGAAACGCGCCGAGCTCCTGTCCGTACCAGGCGTAGTCCAGCGTCAGGATCGGCACCCGGAAGCTCGCGCCGAGGCTGGAGTAGCCCTGGTGGAATCCACCCCGGAACGCGAGACGCGGGAAGCGCACCTCCACGCCGAGTCGCATCGCCTGGGCGAGCGACTCGCCGCCGAAGACGTCGCGCGCATCGGCCGCGAACAGGACTTCCCGCACGACGCCGGCGTTCCGCACGGGGCGGAACGCGCCGCCGAGGTCGAGCGCGGTGTCGATCGGTTCGCCGTCGATGTAGCCGAAAGCGTCGCGCACGACGGCGGCCGCGGTCCAGCGGGACTCGGGGCGCTGCCAGGCGGCGCCGAAGTCCATCGAGAAACCGGAGTCGGCCTGCTCGAGCTCGTTCAGGATGTCGTTCGGATCGAAGTCCGCGACCTCGCGCGCCGTGAGCACGCGGTCCGACGAGCGTCGCCAGATGCTCTTCACCGAGGCGCCCGCCGTGATATCGGCCCGGCCGAGTGGCATGGCGGCACCGGCGGTCGCGACGATGTCGTCGATCACCTTCGAGGAGACCCGCGGCTCGTAGACTCCGCGATCGATCTTGAGGGAACCGGATCCGCTCGAGTACACGCCGAAGCCCATGCCCGGACGGACCATGTCGACGTACGCGCTGGCGCCCGCCGTCACCCACTTGTTGTCGAACGGAGCGAGCTCCTCGTAGAACGTCGCGTCGATCGTGTCGAAGTCCTCGAACTGCTGCTCGTGCTCGTTGATGAAGTTCACGACCTCGTTGAACGCCTCGTCCAGGCGGGCCTGTACGCCGAGGCCGGAGACGCTCGTGCCCTTCACCGCGAACAGCATCGCGGGGTTGTAGTACAGCGCGTTGCGATCGTCCGCGGCGGCGATGAAGGCGTTGCCCATGCCGAGCGGACGGATGCCCGCGAGGCCCGGGGCCGGAACCTCGGCCGCGACCGATCCGGCGCCGCCGATCAGGGCGGCGGTCACGGCGAGCGAGCCGAGGGCGGCGCTCGTGGTCTTGCGATTCATTTCGTAGTCTCCCTTCCGTGTCCGCCGGCCTAGAGGCCGGAGCAGCCCAGCAGGCGCGAGTCCTCGTCCACGAGACCGTCCCCGTCGTCGTCGATGCCGTTCAGGCACTCTTCGTCCACGAGACCGTCCCCGTCGTTGTCCCCTTCTCCCGAGTTCCCGGGAACGCCGGTGTTGATGTAGAACGCGCTGAGATTCCCACCGAGCGAGTCGATCAGATTGTTCAGGTCTTCGATGTCCACGCCGGAATCGCCGAGCGCGTCCGACAGAACGTCGCCGCCCTCGTCGAGCAAGTCGTTGAGGTCGTCGATCATGTCGTTCAGATCGTCCGGCGGGATGTCGTCGAGTCCGTCGAGCGTGTAGTCGCCGTCGCCGTCGTTGCCGAGTCCGAACACGGAAGGATCGAGGTCGTCGCCGTCGATGACGCCGTCGCCGTTCGTGTCGCGCAGGCGAAGCACGCCGCGCAGCGTGAAGGCGACGCCCAGGTCGAGGTCCACGTTCGCGTCCACGAACGAGCCCTCGGTCGCCTCGCCGTCCCGGATCGGCTGCAACGCGTCGAGCACCACGGCGTTCGTCTGGTACAGCGCGTTCGCGATCGGGATCTCGTAGTCGAAGATCTCGGTCGCGCCGTTGCCGCCGGCGTCCGTCAACGTCTGGACGAGCTGGAACACGTCGATGTCTGAGTTCAGCACGGCGGCCTTGGCGAGGAAGTACCGCGCCTCGCTGTGATTCGGACGGAGTTCGGTCGCCGCCCGGAACTTGGCCTCCGCCGTCCCGTAGTCCGAGACCCGGATCGCCTGGTGACCGTCGGCGAGCAGGGCGTCGAAGCTGGAATCGTCGACCGTCCAGTCGAAGATGTTGTTACAGGCCCCAATCGTCAGGAGAGACGGGATCAAGGCGGCAACTCCCGCCTTCCGACCACTTCGGATCCCGAACATCGGCTGTCCTTTCCCCCGAAGCGCAAGTCTTGCCAACGGGTGCCACGACGCGAGTTCGTGGTGGGGGGCGGAGTGACCTCCTATGGTCGGAGCCGGCGGATATGTCCTTGAGTGATAAACAGACACAGATCCGGCCGCCCGGATGGCCGGCGCCGGGAGCCGGCGCGGGAGGTCGGGGCAGGTGACGGCATAAGAAAAAGGATCCCGGAGGCGAGCCCCCGGGATCCCGTCTTCCCGTGCATCCGATCGCCGCGGGCGCGGCTATCTCAGCAGGGTGATCTTCTTCGTCGAGGTCCCCTCCGCGGACTCGAGACGGAGGAAGTAGACGCCCGCCGCGATTCGCCGGCCGGAGGAGTCGGCGCCATTCCAGCGCACCGAGTGTCGGCCCGCCGGCTGCACACCGTCCACGAGCGTGGCCACGCGACGACCACGCAGGTCGTACACGCTCAGCGCCACGCGGCCGCCGTTCGCCGGCACGTCGTAGCGGATCTGGGACTCCGCTCCGAACGGGTTCGGCTGCGGCGCCGCCAGCGCGAAGCGATCCGGAGTACCGTCGATCACCGGGCTGTCCACCGCGTTCGTGGTGGAGATCACGAGACGGTACTCGCTCGCGAGCAGGAGATCGGACGTCTTCTTCTTCTGCACGACCGCGCAGTAGTAGCCGCCCGCGTCCGGCACGAAGCTCAGGTGCTCGTCCGTGGTGGCGCCGATCGCGCTCCCTCGAGCCATGCCGCCGTACTTGCCCGAGAACGCGTCGACGGGGCCGAAGATCTCCACGTCGAGATCCGCCGTGCCGCCGAGCGCATCCATCGAGACGAAGAGCGGCGATCCGACGAGAAGCGGATCCACGTAGAACTCCTGGGCGTTCAGGACGTGATTCGCGTCGACCGAGTACGGACCGAACGAGTAGAAGCCCGTACTCACGGCTCCCACGTACGGTGCGTCGACCGTTTCGATCACGTAGTCCCCGGCGCCGGCGTTCCAGTTGATCACGCCGAGGTCCCGCCCGAGGGCCGAGGCGATGTTGTAGTTGCTCACCACGAAGTCCGTGTTGCCGGCGATTCCGTCGGCGCTCCACGCGAGGTAGGCACCGAAGCCGTCCTTGCTCCCCGTGGATCGTTCGTGCAGTCGCACGTCGTAGTCGTCCGCGGCGTTCGTCGGGATCACGCCGGTGACGGACCAGAACGTGTTGGGCGTGGCGGCGCGGAGACCGTCGCACGAGTACTGCCCGTAGCCGATCGGGTTGCGGATCGGCGGAGCCGAGCGCTGCGTCGGCGCGAGTGCCGGCAGCGTCGCGGACGTCCACACGAACCAGTCCGTGAACTGGTTGTCCGTCTCCACCGACTCGTCCAGCGTCGCCACCGCGTCCGCGAAGGAGCGCAGGTGATGACGACCGCCACGCACGATGCTGTAGGGATCGAAGCCCGGCGCCGTGTTGAGTGCGTACTGGGTCGAGCCGGCCGCGAGGTTCGTGCCGCCCTGGTACCAGGAGAAGAAGTCGTCGACGTACAGACGCGTCTCCCACGGAGTGACCGCCGTGTTCGGGCCTTCGCTGAAGGTGTTCCAGTTGAAGGACGTGGTCGGGGTCTCGCCGGTCAGCACGGCCGGCAGCGGAACCGACCCGACGGTCGCGTCGGTGGTGTTGCGCGGCACGATCGGACCGTACCAGCCGCTCGGCGTGGTCCAGGTGAGGTTCGGCCGGGTGTCGATCACGATCCGATAGCTGAGCGTGTTCGGCAGGTCGCTCGCACCGTTCTTCCAGACCGCGATGCCGTGGAAGTCGGTCGTGGGAACGTCGACGATGATCGTCTCGTTCGCTCCGGTGCCGCCGGCGTTCGCGTAGCCGCCCGGCATCGTCGTCGTCTTCGAGAAGTACGGCATGTCGCCCGAGTACATCGAGACGCCGTGGTTCACGCTGCCGGTGACCCACTCCACGCGGACCCGGTACTGCTGTCCGCCGGCCAGGTAGCACTCGTGCAGGTTGACGATCTCGTTCGCGCCGAGCGTGAACGGCCCCCAGGTCCCCACCCCGAGGAGGAGGCCCGGATCGGACACGAACTCCACACGCTCACTCGACGCGCCGGTCGCCTCGAAGTTCAGCACGCTGGCGTAGTAGGTGCCGGACGGCGCCGCGTTGCGGTTGAAGCCCACGAAGTCGGTGAGACCGTCACCGGAGGACGACCACGCCACGTTCGCACCCCATCCCGCCTGCGGGATGTTGGACGGCGCCTCCGTGTTCAGTCGGATGTCCAGATCCGTCGTGGTGCCGGTGGGGCACACGCCGAACGCGTTCCAGTACGCTCCGCCGCTCGTACCCTGGAGGCCTTCCGCGTTGTAGTACGGTCCCCAGCCGGTGCTCAGGGCATAGGGTCCGGCCGTCAGGAGCAGCGGCGCGGCATTCGCGGTGAGCGCACGGCCCGTCCAGATGAACTGCCGGATGAACTCGTTGTTGGTCTCCGACCACTCGTCCTCGACGAAGTCGAAGTCGATGTACTGACGGATCGTCTGGCGTCCGCCGCGCACGTTGAGCGGCCCGTAGTTCAGCAGGTAGGTCCGCTCGCCCGGGGCGTGGTTCGGCCGGATGCCCTGAACCTGCCACACGTCGGAGTAGTAGATCCGATCGTCCGGGTCGTTGATGGTCGGGGTGAAGGAATAGCCCGCATTCTCGGTGACCGCGCACCAGTAGGTCGCGTCGACGTTGCCCGCGATCGCGGCGGCGCCGAGCGGAGCGCTCGTGAACGTGCCGGTCGCCGAGGCGAGCGGAACGGTGGGGAAGGACCAGCCGGTCGGCGTCGGGAGACGCATGTCGGGCTCGATCCAGTTGATCGCCCACACGAGGTTCGGCATCACGCCGATGTTGCGGGTCGTGGGCGGTCCCTGGGCGGTGCCGCCGGCGCCGAGCGCCTCCTTGATCTGCGAGGGCGAGAGGGTCACCCCGTACTTCGCCTTGGCCACGCCCTGCACGGAGGCCACGGCCCCGGTGATCATCGGCGACGCACTCGACGTGCCGCTGAACGAGGACGTGTAGTCCTGCTCGCAGCCCGTCTGGTTGAACAGTCCGCCGTAGCCGGCCGTGTAGACGCCGTTGCCGTAGCCGTGGAAGTTCACGCGGCTGCCCGCATTCGACCAGCAATGGGGCGAGTGCGTGGAGTTCACGCCGGCACCGACCATGATCGCGCCGGAGTTGTGGGTGGTCGGGTTGAACCAGCCGCCGTAGACCGCGGAGTCGAGGTTCATGGAGCCGTTGCCGGCCGCCTCCACCACCACGATGCCGTTCGCGACCGCGGTCTGGATCGCGGCGAACGACGCGGCGTCCCATTCCACGGGCACGAACTCGAACTGGCTGTTCGGATCCGGCGGGCACGTCGTGCACGTCGGGTCGCAGATCACGCCGGAGTTCGGACCGACGATGTGGATCTCCAGGAGCATCACCTCACCGGACACCAGGAACGCGTCCGCGGTGGCGATGTTGTTCGCCCACGAGCCGGCGGCGTCGAAGTCCGCCATCTTCAGCGTGACGTCCGGCGTCATGCCGGTCATGCCGTAGGAGTTGCTGCAGGCGCCGATTTCACCGAGCACGGCGGTGCCGTGGTTCATCGAGGCCGTGTTGTTGCCGACGTTGCCGTTCAGCACGTCGGTGACGTCGATGTCGATGTCCTCGTGGCCATAGCACCACTGCCACTCGAGGTCACAGACCCAGTAACCCGGACCGTAGCCGTTGCCGCCGGCGTGGTACGCCCAGGCCGCCTCGGCGTCGAGCCCGGCCGGGGCCGGATCCAGGTAGTTCTGGCTCGCGGTCCAGTTCGGCGTGGTGGGCGCGATGTCCGCGCACGCCGGCGTGGTGCCGGGGGCCTGGAGGTACGCCGTCTCCACGTCGTCCAGCGCCAGGAGCTCGTTCGCGATCGTGACCGCGAGCTCGTTCGGCGTGTCGAAGCGGATGGCGTAGAAGTTGTTCAGGTCGGCGAGCTGCTTCCCGCCGAGTCTCTCTCCGGACTCCTTGTTCTCGTCCAGGATCCGTTCCTCGACGTCCCGGAACAGGCGCTCGACTCGCGCCTCCGGGTACCGGCCGAGAATCTCGTCCACGGCGGCGAGGGACTTGCTCGCGCTGCGGAGCTTGCCGTCACGCAGCCGCACCGGTTCCTCGTCCTTGAACTTCACGATCACGAGCTCGCGCGACATCTGCGGCCGGTCGTCCACGCGCGCCGGCTTCGCGAAGATCGTGCGCGCTTCGAGTGCGCCGCGCGCGCTCGGAAGCTGGAGTCCCATCAGCTCGTACTTCTCGCGGTGACTCATCGGGCGCCGCTCGAGGTTCTCGGGAAGGTCGGCGTTCCGGTGCCCGATCAGCGCGCCGTCCTTGTCGAAGTAGAAGTCGCCGCGGACTTCGGCGATCTGCGGACCGGCCTGCGCGAGGCCGGTGAGCAGCGCCGTCCCGGCGACGGCCAGGGAAAGAAGTCGACGCTTCATTACTCGGCTCCTCCGTCCACACCGAGCTCACGCGCGCGGGCCTCGGACTTGGCGCGGTCGTAGGTCGGAGTCGGGAAGTACTTCTCGGGGTGATCGAGCTGATCGAGTGCGTGGGCGAAATCCGCCGCGCGTCCCTCGTCGCCGTCGAGACGGGCGATTTCGAGGCCGATCTCGAGATTCGAGCGCTCGATTCCCGCCTTGAGGTCGTGGGCCTCACGGTGCAGCTGAAGTTCGAGATCGGAGTCGGAGACGCTCCCGAGCTCCACCGAGATCTCGGCCAGTCGCTCGGACGCTTCGGACTCGACACGGTTCCGCTCGAGGTACAGCTCCTTGATCCGGGCGCGGACTTCCGGGTCCTTGCTCCGGATCGGCCCGTAGACCGGCCGCTCGACCGGCTCGGGGGTCGTGGCTGCCTGCGGCGAGATCCCCTGCACCTCGCTCGAGGTGGGCGTGCCCGGGGCAGCGGAGGCGACGGCCGCGGCGCAGAGAACGCCGAGGCCGGAGAGAGCGAGGACGGTTGCACGGATGCGAGACACGGGTAACTCCTTCGTTTGGGCCGACTTTCGGGCGCGGAGAGCGGGAGCGCCGGGGTGGCGCTTCCCGGGGTCGCCCAGAAGAACGAACGGGGGCCCGATCCTTCACACCCGCGGAGGGACGCGGGTCAGCCTTCGATCAGGCGGAGGAGCTCACGGGCCCGATCGGCCTCGGGGAAGTCGCCGGAGAGCTCCAGCGCCCGGGTGACCTCCCGGCGCGAGTCCTCGGTCCGTCCCTGATGGAAGAGGACCACGGCGTGGAGGTAGCGCTTCACCGGGTCCTCGGGGCGCAGCAACGTGGCCTTCGCGAGGTTCAGCTCGGCGCTCGCGAGCGACCGGTTCTTGTAGAGCGCCCAGCCGAGCGTGCCGAGGACGTTCGGGTTGTCCGGGTCCAGCTCGGCGGCCCGACGGGCGTGGACCTCGGCGAGCACCGGATCGAGATCGAGGTCGGCGAGCAGCCACGCCAGGTTGTTGTGCGCTTCCACGAGGCGCTCGTTGCGCGCGAGGGCCATGCGGTACGCGACGACCGCATCCCGCGGGCGACCGACGTTCGTCTCCGCGAGCCCGAGAAGGTACGGCGCCTGCCAGTCCCCCTCGTCGAGATCGCGTGCCTTCTGGAAGCACTCGACGGCCTCCGCGGCCCGTCCCCGTTCGAGGTGCAGGCGACCGAGACCGAGCCACGCGTCCGCCTCCTCGGGCCGGAGCTCCAGGACGCGCTCGAACGCGGTCCGCGCATCGTCCCAGCGCGCCTCGCGCATCGCGATGCGCCCCTCGAGTACCGGGAACTCCGCATCTTCCGGCGCGAGCCGCGCGCCCTCCGACGCGTGGAAGCGCGCGTCCGGCAGCCGCGAGCGTTCCAGGTAGAGTCGCGCCAGGGTGGCATGCGCCTCCGCGAGATCCTCGTGTGCGCCGAGCACGTCATGCAACTCGGCCTCGCCCTCGTCCTCGAACCCGCGGGCGAGGTTCGCTCGCGCGCGCCGGATGCGGGCGCGTGGGTCTCCCGGATGCCGGCCGAGCCAGTCGCTGGTGACCGTCCACGCGCGGTCCGCGTCTCCGTTCGCGAGGAGCCAGTCCACGTACGCCAGGATCTCCCGCTCGGATGCCTCGGGCCGCGAGGCGGAGCGCTCGAGTTCATCCGGCGCCACCGAGCCGCCGCCGCCCGCCGCGAGCGCGCGCCCGCGCAGCTCGCGCGCATCTTCGTCGTCCGGATCGCGACCGAGCATCGCGTCCGCAACCTCGAGCGCATTCCCGCCTTCGCCGAGCGCGAGGTGCAGCTCTCCGAGCTCCCGGCTGCACTCGCGCCAGATCTCCGGTTCGAGCGCGGCGCGCGCCCGCCCCTTGCGCAGCGCCGCAATCGCCTCGTCACGTCGGTCGCGACGCGCGAGGAACCGCCCGAGCGCCAGGTAGGGTGTCGCGAGGTCCGGGTCGGCTTCGATCGCGCGCCGGAACGCTTCCTCCGCCGCTCGCTCGTCGCCGCTCGCAAGGGCGCACTCGCCGAATCCCTCCAGTGCCTCCGCGTCGTTCGGGCTCGTGGTGAGGATCGCGCTCCACTGCTCGCGCGCGCGCGTCGAGTCGCCCCGGTTCGCGGCGAGCCGAGCGATCGCGCGGTGAATGCGGGCGCGTCCCGGCGCGACGTCGAGCGCTCGTCCGAGCTCTTCCAGCGCTTCGTCGACGCGACCGCAGGCGACGAGCGCGTCCGCGCGCGCGAGCCGGATGTCGGGCGAGTCCGGCCAGCGGGAGACGAGCTCGTCGAGTCGCGCGACGGTCACGTCGGCCGAATCCGCGGAGATGGCGTGGCGCGTGACCTCCGCGGCGACGCGCGGATCGTCGGGAGCGAGGCGCTCGGCGCGGGCGAGCGCCTTTTCGGCCTCGCCGGTCCGCCCGAGCGATGCGAGTGCCCGTCCCTCCAGCGAGAGCGGCCAGGCGGCGTTCGCGGAGTCGCCGAGTACGGTCCGGAGCCAGCCGAGGGCCTCCTCGGGACGGCCGCGGTCGAGGAGGACTTCCGCGAGGGCCACCCGCGTGTCCGCCCGGGTGGAGTCCCACCGCACGGCCTGCCGGAATGCGTCTTCCGCCTCCCGGGTGCGGCCGAGCTCCCGGCTGAGGCGGCCGTATCCGGCGAAGGGCCAGGCTTCGGTGGGATATCGTCGCTGGGCGTCGCGGTACAAGGCCAGGGCCTCCGTGGGGCTCTCGCGCTCGGCCGCCGCCGCCCGCCGTCGGAAGGCCTGCTCCGGTTCGCGGGTCTCGCCCGGGTCGCCACACCCCAGGACGGGCGCGAGCAACACCGCCAGGGCCAGTCCCGCGACCGATTCCCGGACATGGTGGCCGGTCATTCCGTCCGCCTCCTCACTTCCCCAGTTCTCTCCTGGCCTCTCCGGGCCCGGCCGACCCCGTTCTCCGCGTCCCCGCGCCTCCGGTGAACCCGCCGAAGCCGGGCCCGCGGCCAATCTAGGGCCGGCGCCGCGGATCCGGAAACCCCGATGTGACGATCGGGATCGCACAGGGGGGTTGCCTTCCGACCGGGGAAGCCGGATTCTCGAATGCGTCGATTTTCGACCCCCCGAAGGGAGAACCCCATGCCGTTGGTCGGCTTCCTGGGTGGCCAGGAACTCCTCATCATTGCGCTGGTCCTGCTCGTGCTGTTCGGCGGGACCCGGATTCCGTCGCTCATGCGCGGAATGGGCCAGGGGATTCGCGAGTTCCGCAAGGAGCTGCGCGGCTCCGAGGCAGACGACGAAGAGACCAAGAAGAAGTGAACGACCTCTCCCACCTGGACCCCGAGGGGCGGGTGAGGATGGTCGACGTCTCGGCGAAGGGCGCGACGGCGCGCGTCGCCGTGGCGGAGGGATTCCTCGTCGCCGCACCGGATACGATCCGGCGCATCGAGACGGGTGGTCTGCCCAAGGGCGACTTCCGCCCGACGGTGCAGCTCGCCGGCATCCAGGCCGCGAAGCGAACGGCGGATCTCATTCCGCTGTGTCATCCGCTCCCGCTCGATCACGTCGCGATCGAGGTGGCGACGGACTCCGCGGCGGGGCGCGTGCGCGTGGTCGCCACGACGACCGTGACCGCCCGCACCGGTGTGGAGATGGAGGCGCTGACCGCGGTGAGCGTCGCGCTGCTGACGGCCTGGGATCTGCTGAAAGCCGTGGATCGCGGGCTGCGCATCGAGGGCGTGCGGCTGCTGGAGAAGCGCGGCGGCCGGTCCGGCGACTGGCGCGCGGAGAATCCGTGACGTACCGCGTGGCCGTGCTCACCGTGAGCGACCGTTCGGCGCGTGGCGAACGGGAGGACGCGAGCGGCCCCGCGGTCGCGCGCGCGGTGGAGGCCGCCGGAGGCCGGGTCGTCGCGCGCGAGATCGTGGCGGACGAGCGCGCCGCGATCGCGGAACGCCTCTCGCGCTGGGCGGACGATGGCGCGACCGACCTCGTGCTCACGACCGGCGGAACGGGCTTCGCGCCGCGCGACGTCACCCCCGAGGCGACGCGCGACGTGATCGAGCGCGAGGCGCCCGGCCTCTCGGAGCACGCCCGCGCAGCGACGCTCGCGAAGACGAAGTTCGCGATCCTGTCGCGCGGCGTGGCCGGCATCCGCGGCGCGACCTTGATCGTGAACCTCCCGGGCAGTCCGAAGGGCGCCTGCGAGACGTTCGAGGCGCTCGCCGCGGTACTGCCTCACGCGCTGTCCGTCCTCGCGGGCGGAGGGGATCGGCATCCGGGAGGAGCGTCGTGACCGCGGATCTCGATCGAGTCGCGCAGGTTCTCGCGGGCGCGAGCCGGGTGGCCGTCCTCACCGGCTCCGGCATCTCGGCCGAGAGCGGCGTGCCGACGTTTCGCACGGAGGACGGGCTCTGGGAGAACTACCGGCTCGAAGACGTCGCCACGCCGGAGGCCGTCGCCCGGAACCCCCGCGGAGTGTGGGAGTTCTACGAGATGCGCCGCGCGAACATGCAGGCGGTGCAGCCGAATGCGGGCCATTTCGCGCTCGCGGAGCTCGCGCCCATGTTCGAGTCGTTCACGCTCGCCACGCAGAACATCGACGGCCTGCACCAGCGCGCCGGCTCCGCCGACGTGCTCGAGGTGCATGGCTCGCTGTGGCGCGCGCACTGCGACCACTGCGGTCGCGTGGTGGATCCGTTTCCGTTTCCGGCCCCGGAGATCCCGCCGCCGTGCGGCTGCGGTGAGGTGCTGCGGCCGTCCGTCGTGCTGTTCGGCGAGGCGCTGCCGCACGACGTGTTCGCCGCGGCGACCGCTGCCGCGTCCGACTGCGACGTCGCGTTCTCGATCGGCACGTCGAGCGTCGTGTGGCCGGCCGCGGGGCTGCCGGTCCTCGCCGGCGAGCGCGGTGCGTTCGTGATCGAGATCAACCCGGCGGCCACGGAGCTCACGCCCGCGTTCGACGTCTCCCTGCGCGGCCCGGCCGGCACGATCCTTCCCGATCTCGTCCGGCGCGTGCGTCGCGTGCGGGAGGGCGCCGCGTGATCCCGTCCGGATTGTCGCTGCAGTTCCTCGAGGCGCCGGGCGTGGTGTGGATCGCGCTCACGATCGCGCTGCTCGTCGGCGTCGTTCTCTACTATCGCGGGGGACGCGCGAATCGCGCGCTGCTCGCGCTCCGGGTCCTGGCGTGCTTCCTCGTGGCGATGCTGCTGCTGGATCCGGTGCTGTCCCGACTGTCGGAGCGCAGCCTCGCGCCGCGGATCGCGCTGTTGCTGGATACGTCACTGTCGATGTCGATTCCGGATCCGGAGGAGGATCCGGCTGCCGGCGAAGCGCCGCCGACCCGCGCGGAGCGACTCGCCGCCGCACTGCGCGAGACGGACCTCGTCGATCGCCTCGAACGCGAGGGGGAGGTCGAGACCTACCGGTTCGGTGCCGATCTGACGCCCGTGAATCCGGGAGACGCCGACGCGCTCGTTCCGCACGACGATCGCACGGATCTCTCCCGCGCGCTGAGCGGCGGGGTCGGAACGCAACGTCGCCGCACGGGCGCCGTGATCGTGGCGACCGATGGCTCGCACAATGTCGGCGTGGAGCCGCGCGGTGAGGCGCGTCGCCTCGGCGTTCCCGTCTGGACGGTCGGCGTCGGGAGCCCCGCCACCGTGAACGATCTGTCGATCGCGGAAGTCGAGGCCTCTCAGGTCGCGTACCTGGAGAACCGCGTACCGGTCGTGGCTCGCGTGCGTGCGCGCGGCGACTCCGCGCTCTCCGTTCCCGTGTACCTCTCCGAGGGCGACGCGGTACTGGACTCCGTGGTCGTGGAGCTGCCGGGCGGCGGTGCCGTGCGCGAGGTCGAGCTCGAGTACGTTCCGAACGCGGAAGGACTGCATCGCTATCGCGTGTGGACGCCGTCACGCGCGGAGGAGATCTCCGACACGAACAACGAGCAGCTGCTCGCGGTGCGCGTCCTCAAGGAAAAGGTGAAGGTGCTGCTCGTGACGTCGCGGCTCAGCTACGACTTCGAGTTCCTGAAGCGTGCGCTGGACTCGGACATCTCGCTCGACGTGCACGACGTCGTGCTCGCGCTGTCGGAGTTCCGCGGCCGTCTCGGTCGCGAGGAGTTTCCGGCCACGTATCCGGATCTCGCGACGTACGATCTCGTAGTGCTGCTCGAGATGGGCGGCAGCGCCCTATCGCGCGAACGGGCGGACATGATCGCGCGCTACGTCCAGGAGCGCGGCGGCGCACTGCTCGTGGCGGGTTCGCCGGCCGCCTTCGACCTCGGCAACTCGCCGCTCGCGCCGCTTCTTCCGTTCGATCTGTCGCGTCCGCCGCGTTCGCGCACGGGACAGATCCTGCCGGCCCTGACCCAGACGGGGCGGGTGCACCCGGTCACGCGGCTGGAGTCCGACGCGGACGAGAACGCGCGCCGCTGGAGCGGCCTGCCGCCGCTGTCGGTGGCGCCGGTGTTCGTCGGGGTGAAGCCGGAGGCGCGCGTGCTCGTGCTCGGCGCGATCGACGGCGCACCGCGGGACGAACTGCCTCTCGTCGCGACCGTTCCCGCCGGGCGCGGTCGCGTGCTCACGCTCGGTGGGAGCCCGTTCTGGCGCTGGGATCTGAGTCCGTGGGGTCGCGGCCGCACCGGCGACGTGTTCGCGCGCCTCGTCACCCGGTCGGCCCGGTGGCTCGTGGCGCGCGACGATCTCGAATCCGTGATCGTGCGCCCCGCCCGCCCGCTGTTCGACGGCGCCGATCCGGTGGTCATCGAGGGCCAGGTGTTCGACGACGACTTCCGACCGGTCGCCGGTGCGGACGTGCGTGCGTCGATCCGGGGGCCGCTCGGCACCGTGGACGAGCGCACGCGGGAGATGACGCTGGTGGACCTCGGGGAGGGCCGCTACCGTGGCCAGGTGCCCGCGCTGCCGCCGGGCGACTATCGCGTCGACGGCACGGCCACCACCGGCGGTCAGCCGCTCGGCGACGACACGTCCGAGATGACGGTGGCGCCGTACCGGATGGAGTTCGAGAATCCGTCGCCGGACTTCGCGTTGCTGCGTGACGTGGGACGGGAGAGCGGCGGAGGCTTCGTACCGCTCGCGGATCTCGCCGATCTGCCGAAAATGCTGCAACTGGAGCCGGTCGTGGAGCGCTCCTCGAAGGAGATGCCGTTGCTCGAGAACCCGGCCCTGTTCCTCCTGCTGCTCGCGCTTCTCGGCGGAGAGTGGGCGCTGCGCCGCCGGCGCGGCCTGCCTTGACGTCGCCCGCCGAGGGAGATCCGCCCGGACGGCGCGAGATCGCGCTCGCGTTCGCCGTCGCGGTGCTGGTCGCCGTCGCGCTGTTTCCCCGTGCGCTCTTCGGCGGCGCGACGTTCTTCCACTACGACACGTGGCTGCAGAATCTCACGTTCCGCGCGTGGTGGTTCGAGCAATTGCGGGCGGGGCACTTCGCCACCTGGTGCCCCGGAATGTTCGCGGGCTATCCGCTCTTCGCGGAGACGCAAACCGGACCGCTGTACCCGCCCGTGTTCGTGCTGTTCTCGTTGCTGCCGGCGACGCTCGCGTTCTCGTGGTCGGTGGCGCTGCACCTGGTCCTCGGGGGAACCGGCGCCTACCTCCTCGCGCGACGTTTCGGCGCCGGCCCGGCCGCGGCCGCGCTCGCAGGCGTCGCGTTCGAGTCGAGCGGGTTCCTCGTGACGCACGTCGTGCATTTCAACCTGCTGATCGGCGCGGCGTGGATGCCCTGGATTCCGTGGCTCGTGACGCGCACGTTCGACGGCAGCCGGGCGGCTCCGATTGCGCTCGCCGCCGTGCTCGCCGGCCTGCTGCTCGGCGCGCATCCCTACGCGACGTTGATGGCGCTCGTGCTCGCGGCCTGGACGTTCGTGCACCGCGCCGGCCGATCGCCCGCGGCCTGGACCGGGGGCGCGTCCGCGATCCTCGCGGCCGGTCTGCTCGCGGTCGCACTCGCGGCCGTGCAGGTCGTGCCCACGCGGGAGTTCCTCCCGCAGACCACTCGCGGAGAGGCCGTCTCCTGGGACTTTCTCACGTTCGGCTCCTGGGAGCCGTGGCGGATCGTCACGCTCGTCGCGCCGGATCGGGTGGGCACGCCCGTGGACGATACGTTCTGGGGCGGCCCGGACTGGAGCCACTACGCCGAGACGTGCGCGTACGTCGGTACGGCGACGATCGCGCTGGCCGCCGTCGCGCTCGTGCTCGTTCCCGCCCGCGCGACCTGGCCGGCGGTCCTCGCGGCGATCTCCTTCGTGTTGATGCTCGGACGGTTCACGCCGGCGTACCGCGTGCTCACGTGGCTGCCGTTGTTCCAGTCCACCCGGCTGCCGTCTCGCTTCGCGCTTCCGTTCACGCTCGCGCTCGCGATTCTCGCGGCGATCGGTCTGGACGCGCTGGTCCGAGAACCGGATGCCCGCCGACGTCGGCGCGCGCTTCTGGTCGGCGGCATCCTCATCGTCGGACTCGGAGCACTCGCCTGGGCGGCGGGCGCGCCGTTGCGCGCGCCGGGGGAGATGGCCGACGTCGGTCGGATGTGGTCGCAGCGGGTCCTGACGCTCTCGACGCAGGCGGCGGCCGTGGACGCGCGCATCGCCGTCACGACGATCGTGTCGCTTCTCGCGTTGCTTCCGTTCGCGGCAACTCGCCGTCCCCGCGCTCTCTTCGCCACGCTTCCCGTTGTCGTGGTCGCGATCGAGTTGATCTCGTGGGGGCGGGCCTTCAATCCCACGGTCCCCGCGCACTTCGTCACGGACGCGCCGCCCGCGGTCGCCTCGCTGCCGCACGTCGCGCCCCGACCGCGGATCTTCCGGCAGGGTGTGGACGAGATGTGGACCCGGGGTCCGGCCGGGACGCGAACGGATCTGGTGACGCCCGGCTGGCGCGGGCACGAGCGAACGTACGAGAGCGGGGCGTGGACGCTGCCGCCGAACTCGCAGCTCCTGTACGACGTCGACTCGGGCGAGGGATTCACGTCGTTGCTGCCGCTCGACTGGCTCGACTGGATGGGACTCGCGCGGCAGCCCGGCGCAACGCCTCGCCCGGATCTGACCGAAGCGCAGGCGGACCTGCTGTCGATCGACGCGGTCGTCTCGACCGGTTCGGGAATCGGCGGCGAGCGGTGGGAGGCGCGGGCGTTGCCCGGCGACGTCTACGTGTCCCACAACGTCGACCCGTTGCCGCGCGCCCGGCTCGCGCGGAGCTGGCGTACGCAGCCGCTCGCGCACATCGGGGAACTCGTGCGGTCCGCATCCTACGATCCGCGGGAGGTCGTGCTCCTGGAGGAGCCGCCGCCGGGACTCGCGCCGGAAGCGCACGCCGGAGCGGTCGACGTCCCGCTGATCTGGCGCGAGGCGGGTCCCGACGTGCGCACGATCGACGTGCCGCGCGACGTCGCGGGTGATGCGATCGTCGTGCTCGCGGAACGGTACGATCCGGATTGGCGGGCGACGATCGACGGGGGCGCGGATCTGCCTCTCTTCCGGGCTGAAGGGCTGTTCCTGGCTTTCGTGGCCCCGGATCACGGCGGGACGGTCCGGCTGGAGCATGCGCCATCCTCGCTTCGAACGGGGGCGTTCGTGTCGATCGCCGCGCTGCTCGCGGCCCTGGGCTGGGGGTGGATCCGACGCCGGCGTCGCTACGAGTTCTTGTCCGCCGCACCGCATCGCGCGGTGTGGGCGCCCGCCGCGATCGGGGCGGCGGCGCTGCTCCTCGGGCTGGGCTGGTGGCTGGATGCGGGAGGCGTGCGGGCGGAAGGCACGGTGGCGGCCTTCCGGGCTGCCGCGCGTCGCTCCTGGGACGCGGAGGCCACGGCTGCGTGGCAGGCGGGAGCCGTCCCCGCGGTGATCGAGCTGCTGGAGCGATCGCTCCGGCTCGCGCCGGACGACGCGAACTCATGGTCGCGGCTCGGCCTCGCCTACCGCACGGCCGGTCGGGAGTCGGAAGCGGAGCTCGCATTCCGGAAAGCGCTCGCGATCGATCCGCAGGAACCGAGAGCGAGACGCGCGCTCGGTACCGGCAATTTGCAGGGCGACCGGGACAATGCAACAGCGCCGTAAATCCCGGACCGGCTCCTACTTTCCCGTGGACTTGGTACATGGGCGCGGGTAACGTCTGCAGTCCGACCGGACATCCGGTCGGGTTTGCACCTGGTAATGCCGTCGGTCCCGCGTAGCCATCCCCCCGGCTCGCCCCCTCACCGGCGGTGTCTGTCGGCGAGGAGAACGCCATGGCCGATCTGGAAAAGGTTCTGGACAAGTACGATCTGCGCGACCTGGAATCCGCGATTCGCAAGCGCCGCGTGAAGGAAGAGAAGAACCTAGCGACACTCGTGCAGCGCAAGCGCGAACTCGAGAGCGAACTCCGCAAGGTGGAGCGCGCGTACCGCGGAGCCCTCGCGGCGGCCCAGGCGCACGACGGGAAACGTCGTCGGAAGCCGAACGCGCGTCGCCTCAACGACATCTCGCTCGCCGAGGCCATGGTGCAGGTGATGAAGGCCCGTCGCAAGGCGATCCACTACCGGGACCTGATGGAAGCGATCCAGAAGCGGAAGCTCTACCAGACGAACAGCCCGAACCTCCTCTCCACGATCGCCGTCACGCTCAAGCGCGACAAGCGCTTCAAGAAGGCCGAGCCGGGCTACTACACGCTCGCCTGAGTTCCTCCCGGGAAGTCGACAGCCGAATCACGCGGAGGGTCCGTGGTGTCCGCACCGCGGGCCCTTCGTGCGTCCGGGGTCGTCGGCGAGATCCCGGCGGGCGCGATCGAGTGCCGCGTCGCGCGACGGGAGCTCCCCTTCGAGCTGCAGTTCCTCGAGGTAGGCGAGCTCGCGGCCGAGCTCCGGTCCCGCGGCCCAGCCCATCGCGAGCAGATCGTCTCCGGTGACGAGTCGCGGCGGGGAGAGGTTCTCGGGGCCGAGACGGGCGAGTTCGCGCACGGCGAACTCCCAGTGGTCGAGGCGCCGGTGACTCGCGAGACAGTCCGCGCGGTGCAACTCCAGATGCTCGGAGAAGCCCTCGCGCCGGAGGAAGCGCTTCCGGGTGGATTCCCGCATGTGCTCGATGTCCGCGAAGCCCATGTGATCGGCCACCAGCGCCACGATGCGATCGCGCGACTCGTTCGAGAACCGCAGACGCGCGCAGATCTCGGCCGCGATGTCCGCGCCGACCTTCGCGTGGCGCGGAAAGCGGATGCGATCCGGCGCCGCCACGAACGTCGGTGGTTTGCCGACGTCGTGCAGCAGCGCGCCGAAGGCGAGCTCCACCGACGGCGCCTGCAGATGGAGGAACAGATCCTTCGTGTGCGTGAACACGTCGCCCTCGGGGTGGTACTCCGGCGGTTGCTCCACGCCGACCATCGCCTCCACCTCCGGGAGGATCACGCGCAACAGACCGAGCCCGTGCAGCAGATCGATCGCGAGCGAGGGATTCGCGCCGCAGAGCATCCGCGCGAGCTCGTCCCGCACCCGCTCGGCCGCGACCGTCGCCACGCGCGGCGCATGCTGCATGATCGCCGTTCGCGTGGCGGGCTCGATCGTCAGTCCGAGCTGCGCCACGAAACGGACGGCGCGCAGGAGTCGCAGGTGATCTTCCTCGAAACGACGGTCGGGATCGCCGATCGCCCGGAGGCGACGCTGCTCGAGATCCCGTCGTCCGTCGACCCAGTCGCGGACCTCGCCCGTCTCGGGGTCGAGGTACAGGCCGTTGATCGTGAAGTCGCGGCGCCGGGCATCCTCCTCGTGCGTGCCGTACCGGACCGACGCGGGACGGCGGCCGTCGAGGTACGGTCCCTCGGTGCGGAACGTCGCGACCTCGATCGCGGCCTCGGGTGCGGGAACCACGACGACTCCGAACGACGCGCCCACGAGACGCCCCGTCGGGTGCAGCGCGGTGACCTCCTCCGGCCGGGCGGAGGTGGCGATGTCCACGTCGGCGGGGGAGAGCCCGAGCAGATGGTCGCGAACGGCGCCGCCCGCGAACCAGGCCTCGTGCCCGGCAGCGCGCAGCCCGCGCAGGATCCGGAGCGCGGCGGTCCACGAAGGAGTCGGTTCCACTTCTCACCCTCCCGGGAATCGTGCCAAGATCATCGCATTCCCGGTCGCGCGTCGACCACCGTTCCCGCCGAGGAGAAATCCGTGATCGACCCCGAACTGCTCGAGCTCCTCGTCTGTCCGCTCTCTCGCGCCCCCGTCGTGGTGGACGGAGAGTGGATCGTGTCGACCGACCCCGCGACCCGGCGTCGCTACCGGATCGACGACGGCATTCCCGTGATGCTGATCGACGAGTCCGAGGAGCTGGACGAGCCCACATGGCGCGCGATCATGGATCGCGCCGGGCGCAGCTAGCCTCCGTCCCCCTCGTCGATCGCTGTTTCGGGCACCCGGAAATCGAGCACGAAGCGGGAAAAGCCCGCGAAGCGCGTGCGCACGATCGGTGTCTCGGCCGGCCGCGCGCGCAGGACGATCTGGCGCGCCATCCGGGGATCCGAGGTCACGGTGTAGGGCGACGTCGTCGCTTCGTCCACGACCTCGAGGCGCTCCGCGTCCGGCGACGCGAACCACGCCGGCAACAGCACGAGCGCGTCCACCGGATGAGCGCGCACGAACCTCTCGTCCTGATCCCGCATCTCCGGCGTGTTCAGTCCGATCACGTCGAGCGTCTCGCAATCGGAGAAGTAGCGAACCGCGCCGGCGTCGGATGCGGCCACACGCCACGTGCCGCCCGACGCGCGCGCGAGTCGCTCGCCGAGCGCGCGCTGCACCTCGTTGATGTTGCGGACGTCCTGATGCAGGTGACGACTCTCCGGTCCCGTGACGCGTGCGGCCCCGATGATCGCGAGCAGTGCGAGAATCGCGGCGGGCGCGAGCGGCGCGCGACGCAGACGCTCGCCGAGCCCCGCAGCTCCGATCCCCGTTGCCACGAGCAGGGCGGGCAAGGCGGGCCACACGTAGCGCTGATGGTAGAACGCATCCGGGTCGGCGGGATCCAGGATCGAGAGGTTCGCGAGCAGGAATGCGCCTCCAATCGCGAGCGGCCAGGTGCCCGCGCGCGCGGGTGAGCCCGGACGGGAGACGCCCGGCACGAGTCCCAGCAGGAACAGCGCGCCGACTCCGCCCGCGAACGGAGGGACGCGCGGCAGCAGATCGAGCAGGAACACGCCGATCCGACCCGGCAGCGCTCCGAGGGAGGCCGCGCTCTTTGCATAGAACGTGGCGGGGAGCGGACGGCCACTCGCGAAGAGATCCCAAAGCACGAGCGCCAGGGCGGCCACGACCGGCGGTCCGGCGGCGCGGAGCCAGGTGCGGGACTGCGCGGCGGCGGGAGTGCGGCGCTGGAGCAGCACGAGTGCCACGAGCCCGGACGCCGCGCACTCGGGACGCGTGAGACCGGCGGCCGCGATCAGCAGGCCGGTCGCGAGCGGCCGACCGGCCCAGGCCGCCCACGTCATCGCGAGCAGCAGGGCGCTCGTGAGCGGAACTTCCATGCCGGACACGGCGGCTGCGGCGAGTGGCGTGGCGAGGGCGACGAGCCCGCCGGCGAGCAGGACGGCGACCGACGTCGACGGGGCGGTCCGCGCGCGCGGCCCGAGCAGCGAGCCGGCGAGCCCGGCCGCGAGAAACGCCGTCGCGGCGTGAAGCGCGCCTCCGAGCATCCAGACCCCGCGCACCACGCGGTCGATCGAGTCGCCCGCGATCGCGTGCACGGCGGCGAGCGCGGCCGCCCACAACGGAGCCGTACATCCCGTGGCCGCGACTCCGTCGTTGTACGCGAGGTAGCCGTTCCGGAGGAGTCCGCGCCCGTACACGAGATGGATCCAGGCGTCGTCGAGCCGGAATCCCGGCGGTCCCGTGCCCGGATCGCGTCCGAGCGTCGCGACCGCGATCACCGCGAAGGCGGCGAGCGCCGCCGATGCGACCGGAGCGAACGTTCGTTTCTCGGACACGACCACATCCTGCGGCGGGAAAGCACTCGCGCTACCACATCTGGTAGAGCGGAATCCTTGACGAGCCACTCACGATACCTTAGCGTGCGCCTCGTTCGGAGGGGAAAGAGCTCCGGACATCCGTCGAAATCGCTCGGCTCCCGGTGGAAGGTCCCCCCGCCGGAAGTCGTCGTTCCGGGGGAGACAAGAAGGAAGACCACGCCCATGAAAAGGAGACCCTTCGTCCAGGGTACTTCGGTTCGGAAGCAGGTCCTCCGTCAGCGTCGAATTCATACGAGCTTTTCCGACATGTGGCAGGCGCTGCGGCAGCAAGCGAGCGAGATGCCCCGCGAGATGGTCCGTGAAGTGAAGGGGAGTTCGCCCGCCCCGGCTCGCGCGTAGGACGTCGACGAGATCGCGCCGTCGAGGGGCGCGGCTCGAAGACTCCTCCATGAGTCAGACGCGCCCCGGGTCCTCGGACCCGGGGCGTTTCCTTTGCGGGGGTGCTGCTTCGGGTTGCCGTTTCCGGCGGCGCGGCTAGCGGATCGCGTTCGCCGCGAGATAGACGTCGAGCGGGAACACGCGCGGTCCGGGGGCACGCAGCTCGACCTGGAACCAAAGTCCCGTGACGCCGAGCGGAGCCGTGGTCTCCCCGGGCTCGAGCACGACGCGATCGAACGCGGTCCCGAAGAAGTCCACCGGCACGACCTGGAGCGGCCCGGTCGTGCGGTTCTCCACGAGGAGCCGATCCCCCGGCGCCAGCACGAGCCGCGGGGTATCGGCACCCGCCGGGTTCGTGACGACCACGCGCACCACCTGAGCCCGACGGGAACCGTCGGTCCCGGCCGGGGACGGAATCGTATGCAGGCGGGAAAGCGTGTTCACGGGAGCCTCCGGGAGCTGGGCACGAACCCACTTTGCCCACGAGGAGGCCGATCCGCAACGCCACGTAAAACGAAACTCTCGTGGTGCGGAAAATGTGTCTGCGCCGAATCGACGTTCTGCCGGCCCCGTGATGGCTACCCAGCGCGCCGTTCTTGTGAGGATTGGGGCCGCGGTGGTCATCCGATCGGGCGATCGGGGCCGAGACACAATTTCCGAACCACCGGGCAAAAGAAAGGAGGCGAGGTGGCCAGTACCCCGCCTCCTAGACCCTGTGCGGCGGACGCCGCGCTCTCGAAAGTCGAGGGGTGAATCCTCGTTTCGAACCGGAACACACCTCCGAGCACCGGTCCGGAGGGCCACCCCTCAGTTGCCGGGGAATCGAAGCAAGGGGAATGCCGGAACGCGCCAGTCCTGGCGAGAAACTGCAAGTGCATTTCTGGCAACGACTTTGCCCGCTCGATGATGCTCGCGGGACGGGACGAGCGCGGGAGCCATGTCCTCTCGAGAGGACAGAGAGTCGGACTGCTGTCCTCCGGAGGGGACATCTGACCTCGAAGGAGGACGGCATCGCGGGCGCCGCAGGCCCCACGCTCCGGGCCGTTCGCCCGGGGCGCCGCACGCTCCGTGCATGGATGACCAGACAGATGTCTGGTATGTTCTCGCCGAGGTGGAAAGGACGTGTGGGGTTCGCCGGTCGGCACCCGGTGCGAGCCGGGAGGGGGACCTCGAGTTGATCGAGAAGGTGCAGGAGCCCGTGGAGGTGCTCGGCAAGTTCGTGGAAGGTCAGATTCAACCGCTCCGCTTCCGCTGGCGGGGTCGCGTGTTCACCGTGGCGGAAGTCACGGGGACATGGATCAAGCGGGTCGGCGAGCACCGAGAGCACTTCTTCTCGGTCGGGGTCGGCAGCCGGGATCATTACGAGCTCAGCTACCAGGCGCGCACGTCCCAGTGGACGCTCGAGAACATCTACACCGATGGCTGAAACGCGGGCGGGAGCATCGGGCGGAACGGGCACGGGGCGCCGATCGGCGCCCCGCGCATGAATCGGTATTCGATCGTGGTTCCGATCTACATGTAGGGCATCGAAGGCGTCTTGCCGACCAGACGCGCGTACACGGCGAGGGCTCCCCGGTGGTGCGCCGTGTGATCCACGAGTCCCTGCGCCGCGGCGCCCCGGGGCGCGCCGCCCATGAGATTGTCGTTCTCGATGGGCTTCGCGAGGTCCTCGTTCGAAGCGGCGCCCCAGGTGTCCACGGCTCGCTTCATCGAGCGTTCCCACCAGGCCCGGGCCTCCGTGAGCGACTTGACCTGCCGGATCGCAGCGTCGTGCTTCGCGAAGTCCATGTCGAAGCCCTTGCCGCCGAAGACGCCTTCCACGAACCAATCCACGGTCTGTGCCGTGTGGGCGACGTGCTGCGCCACCGTGTAGAGACCGGGCTGCGGAGCGAACTCCGAGTCCGCCTCGGCGAAGCAGTCCGTTCCCCGATCGAAGTAGGCCTTCGAGTTGTTCAACGAGATCACGATGGGATTCATCGCGCGCTTCTCCTGTCCGGCACCGCCGGCTTTGCCCCGACCGTATTGCCCGGCGCGTACGGTAGCACGAAGTCTCCAAGGAGTCCGCCGTCGGCGGTGCGGGTCGGTGGCACGAAGTGACGAAGAGTCCGCACGGTCGGAAAGGGCAACGTAGCACGAAGCTACAAGTCTCCGCCCGGGGGTGACCGGGGGAGCCGCCCCCCTCGGTCGCGGATCGTCGCAGGTGTCCGGCCGACCGAACTCCGAACCTCGCACCGGGTCGTCTCTCGGCTGGCCGCCCTCGACCATCTCGGCGAGCCTCTGCGCCACTTCCGCCGGACGGGGGCGCCCGGACGTCCTTTCGCCCCGCGGCCGATCGAGTGACTTTTGGCGACGCGCCGGGGTCTCGTCGTGTTCGTGGCCGTGGCCTTCTCGGCGACTGGACGTCTTCTCCGAGAGAGCATTCGTGGTTGCGCACTTCCGGCGTCGTTCCTAGGATCTTCGACCGTCGCCGGCATCCAGCGCGCGCACGTCTCCACGCGGCGAAACCCGATCGGAGGAACACCATGCGAAAGACCCTACTGGTCGCTCTGCTTCTCCTCCCCGTGACGGCGAACGCTCAGTCGTTCGCCCATGGCGACGAGAACTGGCCGCCGCCGCCGGGACCGTGGAGCAACACGGCGGCGCTGGCGCTCAACATCACGCAGAGCGCGTTCAGCGACAACTGGTCCGGTGGCGACACCGGCTCCATCTCGTGGCAACTCAAGGGTGACTTCGGCGCGCGCCGTCAGGTGAGCCAGTCCTTCCACTGGGCGAACCAGCTGCAGCTCGCCTTCGGCCAGACGGCGAACCAGATCGCCGATCCGAACGACCCGGGCTCGAAGGTCTGGGCCTCGCCGGTGAAGTCGACCGACCAGATTCTCGCGGAGTCGGTCGGGATCCTCACCAAGGGCTGGGCCGTCGATCCGTACGGTTCGGTGCGTTTCGACAGCCAGTTCATCGACGCCACCGATCCGCGTCGTCGCTGGCTGAACCCGATGACGTTCACGGAATCCATCGGTGTCGCGAAGACGATCGCGGCGGCCGGCGAGGATCGGAACTCGCTGTTCCGACTCGGCTTCGCGCTGCGGCAGAACGTCGCGCGGAACTTCGTGGATGCGGTGACGGAGGACACGGAGACCACGACCTCGCAGCAGGGCGGCATCCAGCTCGCGAACGACACGACGTGGAAGATCCTCGAGGATCGCGTGCTCTACACGGGCAAGCTGCTGGTGTTCTACCCGCTGTTCTTCGCGGACTCGGACAAGCTCGAGGAGCTGGACACGGCTCTCCTCGCGGCCGACCCGACCCGGGAGTCGATCAAGGACTTCTGGAAGTCGCCGAACGTCGACTGGCAGAACACGTTCTCGAGCAACATCACCGACTGGCTCGCGGTGAATCTCTACCTGCGCTTCAAGTACCTGAAGTTCGACACGTCCACGCCGATCAATCTCGACGCGCCGGCCACCGAGGCGGCCACCACGATCGACGGCGGCATCCGCAAGGCCGGGCAGCTGCAGGAGACGCTCGGCGTCGGCCTGACCTACCGGTTCCTGTAGTCGCACGATCGACCTCCGGGGCGGGCGGCCCCGGAGGCACTTCCACGCGGGGGTGATCCCCGCCCCCTGTCTCGGAGGATTCACGCGATGAGCATGATGTCCGAATTCAAAGAATTCGCGATGCGCGGGAACGTGATGGACATGGCCGTCGGTATCATCATCGGCGGCGCGTTCGGCAAGATCGTCAGTTCGTTCGTGAACGACGTCATGATGCCTCCGATCGGCCTGATGACCGGCGGCGTGGACTTCTCGGACAAGGTCACGGTCCTGAAGCAGGCGGTGGGCGAGACGCCGGCCGTCACCCTGAACTGGGGCATGTTCGTCAACAACGTGATCAACTTCCTGATCGTCGCCTTCGCGATCTTCATGATGATCAAGGCCATGAACTCCATGAAGAAGAAGGAAGAGGAGAAGCCTGCCGCTCCGCCGGCGCCCTCGAAGGAAGAGGTGCTTCTCACCGAGATCCGGGACGCGTTGCGCGCGAAGTAGTTCCGGAGACCAGATCGAGCGGCGGGGTTGGCAGCGAGCCGACCTCGCCGCATCTTTTTTCGTGCCCTGACTCGAGACCGCCGGTCGAGATCCCGGCGTCCACCCCGGCAGAGGAGGATTCATGGATTCCGTGCAGTGGCAGGAGCTGATGCCTCAGGTGATCGAGATCGGAACGCACTGGGGCCTGAAGGTGCTCGGTGCGATCGCCGTTCTCATCGTCGGACGGATCGTCTCGGGAGTTCTCTCCGGAGGGGTGCAGCGCGCCCTCAAGCGCGCCTCGATGGACGAAGCGCTCGTGCGCTTCGTCGGGAGTCTCGTGCGCTTCGCCGTGCTCGCGTTCGCGGTCATCGCGGCGCTCGACCTGTTCGGAATCCAGACGACGTCGTTCGTCGCGGTGCTCGGAGCGGCCGGACTCGCGGTGGGACTCGCGCTCCAGGGCTCCCTCTCGAACTTCGCCTCCGGCGTGCTGATCCTGGTGTTCAAGCCGTTCCGGATCGGCGACTTCGTGAAGGCGGCGGGGACAGCCGGGTCGGTCGTCGACATCGGGATCCTGACGACCACGCTGAAGACCCCGGACAACCAGAAGATCATCGTGCCGAACAGCTCGATCATGGGCGACACGATCACGAACGTGAATGCGTTCGACACGCGCCGGGTGGATCTCGTGGCCGGCATCGGCTACGGCGACGACATCGCGAAGGCGCATCACGTCCTTCAGCGGATCCTCAGCGAGAATCCGAAGGTCCTGAAGGACCCGGCGCCGATGATCGAGGTCTCGGAGCTTGCGGATTCGTCCGTGAACTTCGTCGTGCGACCCTGGGTCAAGACTCCCGACTACTGGGCGGTCTACTTCGAGGTGACCCGGAAGATCAAGGAGGAGTTCGATCGCGAGGGCGTCTCGATTCCGTTCCCGCAGCGCGACGTTCACCTCTACCAGGCGGCGAGCGGCAACTAGCCGGAAGGACGTGGGATGGCCGGCGACGGAGACGTCGCCGGCCCCACGGATGCGCGCCGCGACTCGACGAAGCCGGCTACCCGACTCGCTCGAACTTCAGCTCGTTGCGAAACGTCGGGGTCGCCTCGCTCCCGACTTCTTCCTTCCTGATGCGCAGCGCCGCGGGCTCGACTTCGAGCGTGTAGCGTTCCGTCTCCTCGCCGGCGCCGGTCTGGAATACCAGGCGCCAGCGGTCGCCGTCCCGCTCGGAGGAGAGGACGACGCCGCGCGGACCGTCCTCCGTCTCGGAGACCCACTCGACCGCGTCGGCCGCAAGATCGAATCGGATTCGCTCGTACGAGTGGACGGTCTTGCCGGGGCCGTCGTCGAACACGTAGTGGAGCGCGATCGTCTCCGGCGACACGAGCGCCGCGAACAGCTGCGTCGGCAATTCGACGAGCTGACCGTTGCCGTAGTCCTTGTAGACCAGCGTCCCGCGCCACGACCCTTCCATCGGGGCGATTTCGGCCACCGGCATGGGATCGTAGAGAGCGAGAACGGGGGTGGCGGCGAGCAGGATCGCCGCGACGAACCAACCACGCATGACGTGTCCCTCGAGGAAATGGGTCGGAACCCGGGAATGGGCACATCTCCCGCGGGGGCACCGTCGCGGGATGAGCGGTGTCGAACGGGTGACCGCCCATATCCCGATCATAGAACGTGCCGCCGTCCCTGACCATTCCGTCGAGGGGGAGCCTCGATCCGCTCCGCCGTGTCGCCCCTCTTCGGGGATCAGGCCGCCAGGCCGGCCTCGCGCAGTGCGCGCAGGACGGGCCACGCCCCCCGCGTGGTGTTCGACACCACGGTGACGAGGGAGCCGTCCTCCGGCCGGAACGAGGATCGGAAGGAGACGCCCGCGTCGTAGCCCTCGATCGAGAGCGTCGGAGCTCGTCCCGGCGGCTCCGTGATCCACAACCCCCGTCCGTAGTGCACGTGTTCGCCCTCCTTTTCCGCGCGTGCGTGGGGATGCGTGAAATCCTCGATGATCTCGCGAGAGACGATCGAGCCTCGGAGGAATGCGTGCCACAGATTCGCGACGTCACCGACCGTCGCGAACATCCCGCCGTCCGCGGCCCCGATGATCGGGAGCTGAAAAGCGTTCGTACGCCAGGTGCCACCCTCCTCGTCGATGTAGCCGGTGGCCGTGTTCTCCGGCAGCCGGTCGAAGGCGTGGAATCCGGACGAATCCATGCCGGCCGGGCGCAGCACTTCACGCTCCACGAAGTCGCGGTACGCATGGCCGGAGATCTCCTCGACGACGAGACCGAGCAGGATGTAGCCGCTGTTCGAGTACGAGAAGGTCCGGCCCGGCGGGAACTTCATGCCGGTATCCGGGAGAACGTCGACGTAGTCGCGGAGATTCCGGAGCTCGGACCAAGGGACGCCCACGCCGAACGATTCCGGATCCGGGATCAGTTCCTCGTCGAAATAGTCGGGGACCCCCGACGTGTGGCTCAGCAGCTGCGCGATCGTGATCGCCGGATCGTAACGCGGACGTTCGAGCGGCAGGCAATCGACCAGACGGGAGGATGTCGAGAGAACGCCCCGATCGACGAGGCGCCCGATCGCGAGCGCGGTCAGGAGCTTCGTTCCGGACGCGATCCCGAATCGCGTGTCGATCGCATTCGGTGCCCGGTAAGTACGATTGGCGTGGCCGTGCGCGCTCTCGTGCAGGATGTCGTGTCCGCGACGGATCGAGATCACGCCCGAGAACCCGTGCTCCCGGATCGCGGCCTCGATCACTCCATCCAGCGACGCGTCGTTCATTGCGTCAGAAGCGGGCGATCAACGCGAGAGAACTCGGGCCGGCGCTCCAGGAGAGGGAAGACGTCGCTGGGGGTCGCGACACGGCGTAGCCGACCGCGAGTCCGAGTCCGGCGCCGAACAGAACGTCGGAGGGGTAGTGTCGCAAGTCCTCGAGTCGGCCGAGGGCGACGAACGTCGCGGCGACGGCGCCGACGGCGCCCGTCTTCCAGCCCACGTGCTCCGCGAGCACGGGGACGATCGCGAACGACTCGGCCGAGTGTCCGGACGGAAACGACCAGTCCCCGCCGTCGGGTCGCTTGCGGTCGACGCCGACCTTGATCGCCCCGACCACGAGGCCGGTGATCGCGAGCGACTCGCCGAGGTCCCAACCGAGGCTGCGAATGCCGGGATCGTCCGCGATCGCACCCACCCCCCACACGACGAGCGTCGCGCTCCCGAGGAACCACGTGGAACCGTAGGTGCGACCGGCGTCCGCGACCGGATCGAGGAAACTGCGGTCGAGTGGTCCGGAGACGTCTTCGTCGTCCAGGAGCGTGCCCCCGATCCCCGCGGCGACGCCCGCGACCCCCACGATCGCGAGCGTGCGACAGGAGCCGAGCTCGCGAAGGTCGTCGAGTACTTGGGATCCCCTACCGGCGGACGACCGGGACGTCGTGACCGGTTCGATCCCGGTGGCGAACGCGATGGAGCAGCATGGGACCAGGGAAGCAGTGCACAGAACCAAGAGCGAGGCGATCTTGCCCCTGCTCGCATCCCATCGGCGGCCAACGTCGATCATCGAACCGTGTCTCCGGCGCGCTCGTCGGGCGCGTCACATCTACCTCTGCAGGATGACCTTCCCGTCGTCGAATCCGACGGGCGCGGACGTGTGCTCGTGCACGATCCGCCAGCGCGCGCCTTCGCGCGTCAGTACCCACGTGACCCGATTCTGCATCGAGCGGAGGACCTCGCCTTCGCTCGAGAGGCCGGAGTACGTCACGATCGCCGTGACCACCGCGGACTCCGTCGCGACCGCGATCTGGAGGTCGCTCAGGTCCACGCCGACCCGCTCGTCGCCCAGCGAGTCGAACCACCGACGCACCATCTCCCGCCACGCCGGTCGTCCCTCGTAGGACCACACGCTCCAGGTGTCGAACACGCGGACGTGGGGTGCGTAGAGGTCGACGAATCCCTCGACGTCCTTCGCGAGAATGGCCGCGCGATACGCGCGGATGATCTCGTGGATGGGATCGTGCGCAGCGGGCACGTCGGGCCTCCGGTTCGCGGACGGCGAGCGGATGGGAACGGCAGGACTCTATCGTGGCGCTCGAAGCCTGGCAACGTCGGCTTGGAAGCGCCGAGCGGCGCGGCCACCGACATGGCGCGCCAACGTCAACGCGACGCGCTTCGGGCGCCGAGGTGCTCGGCCACGAGCTGCTAGGTGTCGCCGTCGCGGAGCAGCACGCACGTTCCGCGTCCGCGTCCCCCCATGACCTGCCCCTGAACGATGCCGCGCCATTCGAAATCGAACTGGTAGGCTGCGAAATCCTGCGAGCGCGGGAGCCAGTGAACGTTCGAGATCCGGTACTCCTCGCTCTCGATTGCCCGGAAGTTCCGCTCGTAGGCGGCGCGCACGGCGTCCTTGCCGCGGTGCACCGAGCCGTCGGAGAACGTGACGGATGCGTCCTCGTGGATGAGCGGCGAGACGATGCGCCAATCCTGGGTGGCGAGCGCCGCCTCGTACGCGCGAACGAAGTCCTCCGGCGCGCTCACGTGGTGCTCCCCACGAGCTCGCCGACGATCTCGGCGACTTCCCTCGGGGCGAGCTCGAGCGTGGCGTCACCCGCCGTGAACTCCACGGTCCGGATCGAAGGCGTATCCGTGGGAGCCGTCCCGCCCCACGAGAACACCCGCCGCTCGCGCGCGATACGGATGGCGGCGCGGAGAAAGGCCTCGGGGGCAACCCGGAGTCGCAGGTGCATCATCGGCGTCTGCGGAGGATCCGGCACGATCTCGACTCCGTCCACGCGCCGCAACTCGTCGGCGATCGCGCGCGCGTGTTCGTAGTAACGCGGCATGAGAGGCAGGCGACGTCGAAGCGCGGCGAGGCCGGACGCCGCGTTCGGCCACAGCCCGAACAAGGTCCCGCCGTGCCGGCGACGCCAGGTGCGCGCCTCCGCGACGAAATCCTCGTCGCCGGCGAGACAGCAGCCCGCCAGCGCTCCGAGACCCTTGTAGAGCGAGACGTATACCGAGTCGAACGGGGCGGCGATCTCGGCCGGCGTCCGCTCGTAGTACGGCGTGCACTCCCAGAGCCTTGCGCCGTCGAGATGCGCGGCCGCGCCGCGTTCCCGCACGAACTCCACCTGGGCCTCGAGGTCGCCCCAGTCGGGGAGACGTCCGCCGATCTCGCGCTGGGGCAGCTCGAACAGCACGGCAGCGAGTCTCTCGCGGATGCCGCGCAGGTCGTCGAGGCCGAACAGCGTGCGCGGGTCCCCGAGCGGGATCGGTCGCAGTCCGTGCAGACGTTCGCTCGCCTGCTGTTCGTGGAGCGCGAGGTGACAAGTGGGATGGAACGCCACGTTCGGAACCCCCCGCCGGTCCGCGTGAATCCGCAACGCGATCTGCTGGGCCATCGTACCGCTGGGCAGGAACAGGCAGGCCGGCTTGCCGAGGACGGCGCGCATCTCGTCCTCGAGCGCCTTCACCGCGCCGCCGTCTCCGTAGCGGTCCAGACCGAGGTCGGTCGGGATCTCCGCGAGCAGATCGGCGGCGGTGCGCGCGCCGTGCACGTTCAGGAAGCGGTCGCAGGAAGAACGGAGCTCGAGGAGCTCACGGGAGAGATCTTTCATGCGGGCAGGATGACGGACCGGAGCCGGTGACGCAACGGGGTTCGGCGGGTGGAGGTCCGCACCACCACCCGCCTTTCAGCTATCGGAGAAGCACCACGCGATCGACCTGCGGCGCGTGTCCCGCGACCTCCAGTCGCACGAAGTACGTCCCGGCGGCCACGGCGCGGCCGAGATCGTCGTGGCCGTCCCACGTGTCCACGTGCCGGCCCGCGCCGCGTGCGCCGGCCGCGAGCGTCCGCACGCGCGCTCCGCGTACGTCGAATACCACGAGTTTCGCGAGCGAGTTCTCGGGGAGCTCCCAGGCGATTTCCGTGCTGCCACGGAACGGATTCTCGCGGGCTCCGGACAGGTGGACGGCGGCCGGTGCCTCGGGCGCATCGGCGACCTCGGGGAGCGCGCGGAAGAACACACGTCGGGTCGCCCGTTCCATGAGGACGGGCGGGCAGCGATCATAGTTCTCCCAGAACGAGTACAGCTTCTCGCCTCGACTCGGCGCGTTCGGATAGTTCGGGTCGTGCGGATCGGGACCGCTCGTGTTCTCGTCGCGCAGGAACTCGACGTACGGGCGCGCGGCCGTCTGGTACCACAGCGACGCCGTGATCGTCAGGGGACTCGCCGCGTCGACGGGAATGGGGAACGCGTAGTCGGTCCAGTCCCAGTTCGCGAGTGAACCGTCGGGGCGGGTCTCGAACGTCGCGCCGACCGGCGCCGTCTTCGCGGTGGGTCGGAAGCCGGCGGGCGGGATGCGGTTGTCCTTGAAGATGCGATTGTTGCGCACGAGGTGGAAACCCGGACCCTCGCCGTGCACGCCGTGGATCGTCTCCCACACCTTGAGATCCGAGTCCGCGAGCAGCGTGGCCGACGCGTAGTCGTAGCGTCCGGATTCGTAGATCAGCGCGTCGTTCGCGTCGCGCACCTCGATCTGCATCCACATGCGACGACCCTCGGGATATCCGGTGGGCAGCTTGTGTCCGGTGCGGTTGATCACCTGCACGCGCATGTCGTACGCGTCGCCGGCCACCGCGCGCGACGGCGCGGAGAGAGTCAGATCGGCGCTCTGATTCTGGAGCTGGTCGAGCGCGAGATTGATCGCCCGTTCGAAGTGCGGTTCGCGGAACAGCGTCGCCCCGTACTCTCCCTTGAGCACGGCCGGGATCCACGCGTTCGCCCCGGCGAGCTCGTGCAGCGGCAGATCGGCGCGCGGCTCCGGCACCAGGAAGCAGGCACGACCTTCCACGGAACGCATGTGGCAGGTCTGGCACTCCGTGCCCTCGGCCGGGAACGAACTCTGCTCCCACTCGTCGTAGGTCGCCTGCTCCGGGAACTGGAGACCGGTGTCGTTGCCGTTCTCGTCGAGCAGCGCCACGAGCGGATTCGAGAGGTTGTGGCACACGGCGCACATCTCGGAAGATCGGTGGTACGCCGAGAACTGCCACGGATGCGGCGCCTGGGCGTCGTCGTACGGCCCGCGGTACGGCGGATTCACCAGCGGCGTGCCGTCGTCCACCCAGTACTGGCCGTTCTCGTGGAACGGGGATCCCTCCGGCCCCTCGTACATTCGATGACAGAAGTGGCACTCGACACCGTCGAAGTCGCCGCCCTCGAACCCGAGGGATCCGATCATCGCGCTGCCGTCCGGCGCGCTGCTGCGTCCTTCGAGCCAGGCCTTCGGCGCGTGGCAACGGATGCAGAACTCGCCCACACCCGGCACGTCCTGGTTCGCGACGTCCACGGCCGCCCAGAAGATCGGATCGCGTCCCGCGTTCGCCATCATCGAGCCGGCCCACGTCTCCCACGGCTCGTAGTCCGTTTCGAGATCGAACTGTCCGTGACAGGTCTGACAGAAGCTCGGCGGCAGCAGCCCCCAGTTCTGGAGATCGCCGGGCTGTGTGCCGGGAAGGACCACCTGGGCCGAGGCGGTGCCGGCGAGGGCGAACAGCGAGATGCACGGAACGGCGAGGCGCCGGATCCGACGGAAAGACGCGGGGCGGAGCATGGGATGGGACCTCCGGGGCATCGGACGAGGTTGCCCGCATCATAGCAGACAATAGCGGAGTCGGTCGTCCGCTTTCTGTCCGAGGACTCCCGGGAGCGGCATGTCTTTCGCAGCACGCGGGCGTTCACCGTGTGTGGGCGATCAGCTCGGATCGAGTTCGAGGCCGAGCGCGGCCGCGTAGCGCTCGAGCGCGACGCGCGTCGCCTCGGCGTCCGCCGTCCGTGCCGGCCGCCGTCCGTCGCCGTTGCCCTCGAACCGACGGCACAGGACCTGGAGGCGTCCTTCCTTCCTGTGGGCCTTGAGGTCCACGCGCGCCACGAGCCGCTCGCCGGCCAGCACCGGGAGGCAGTAGTAGCCGTACTTCCGCTGTCCCTCCGGCTTGAAGATCTCGAGAACCTGATCGAACGCGAAGAAGTCCTGCACGCGCTTCCGCTCCCACAGAACGGGATCGAACGGCGAGAGCAGGACGCCCGTGTCGGCGCGCGGGCGAATCACCCGGAGCCGCTCCGCCAGTTCGAGATCCGAGGGGCGAATCCAGCCGGCCGTGCGCTTGCCGTCGTCCGTCCGGAGCGCCGCGCGGGTGACGTCGCCGCGTCGCTCGAGGCGTTCCAGGGCCGCGCCGATCGCCGCCTGATGACCCGTGAGTCGCCAGGTGCGGCTCAACGTCCCTGTCGTCGCCCAGCCGTGTCCGTCGAGTCCCTTGAGCAGCAGCTTCTCGAGCGCGTGCTCGTAGCGGACCTTCGGCTCGCGCAGCGCTTGGGGAATGACACGCTCCGCGAGATCGTACGAGCGCTGGAAGTTCCGCCGCTCGCGAATCGCGAGCTCACCGGAGGACCAGAGTGCCGTTGCGACCTTCTTCGTGAGCTTCAGATCCCACCATCCGCGACTGCCGGGGCCCTCCATGTCCGCGGACCGGATCGGTCCGTCGTCGCGGATCCGCTTCAAGAGCTTCCGCGCGACGTCCGGGTGCTTGCCCACGATGTCCCCCCACCACGGATGCTTGCGGAACGCCTGTCGCCGCCAGCCGAAATCCGGGTAGAGGTCCAGCGGCAGCCAGCTCGCCTCGTGACCCCAGTACTCGAACACGGGCGCGCCCGGCACGAGCAGGCGCTCGGGCAGGTCCGGATCCAGCCCCTCGATCCGGGAGAGCAGCACGATCGCGTGGCTGCGCGCGCCGGCAATGGACACGGTGTCGAGCTGCAGGTAGCCGAACCGGTCCAGCACCGCGTGGCAGGCCGCGCGGGCGCGCTTGCCCCGCCCCCGGGCGCGGGCGGGCAGCCCGGACCACTCCGGCTTGAGGAGCCCCGCCCGCGCGAGGGCGAGGCGGCGTGCGCTGCGAACGTCGATCGTGTTCATGCTCCGGATCTTGCCACGAAAACGCGCGCGCCGTCCGTTTCCCCCGCGACTTCCCGCAACCCGACGTGCTTTCCTCCGTATCTGCCACATCCCCCGGGCCGGAGGCGTCGCATGCTGACCGTTCGCAAGCTCGTGAAAGTCTACGCGGGGCCCGTGACGGCGCTCGCGGGAGTCGATCTCGACGTGCCGCCGGGCATGTTCGGACTCCTCGGTCCGAACGGTGCGGGCAAGTCCACGTTCATGAAGATCGTGTCCGGCCTGCTGGAGGCTTCCTCCGGCGACGTGACGCTCGACGGAGACGACATCCTCGCGGACCCGTGGAAGGTGCGCGAGAAGCTCGGCTACCTGCCGCAGGACTTCGGCTTCTATCCGAACCTTTCGGGGGAACGCATGCTCGCGTACCTGCTCCGGCTCAAGGGAGTGGAGGCGCCCGGCGGCACGAAGCGCCTCGTGGGCGAGCTGCTCGAGCGCGTGAACCTCACGTTCGCGGCGAAGCGCCGCGTCAAGGAGTGGTCGGGAGGCATGCGCCAGCGTCTCGGGATCGCCCAGGCGATCGCCGGCAACCCGCGCCTCCTCATCGTGGACGAGCCGACGGCGGGCCTCGATCCGGAGGAACGCCAGCGCTTCTATCGCATCCTGGCCGAGCTCGCCGAGGAGAGGATCGTGCTCCTGTCCACGCACATCGTGGAGGACGTGGCCGTGCTGTGCCCGCGCTTCGCGGTCATCTCGCGCGGTCGCCTCGTGGCGACGACCACGCCCGGCGACGCGCGGCGCTCCCTGGAAGGGCGCCTGTTCGAGGGCACCGGGACCGACGAGGAGCTCGCCCGCATCCGCGCCGAGCACTTCGTGACGCAGGCGGTGCTCGTGGAGGGGAACAACCGGATGCGTATTCGCGTGGATCACGGCGCGCCGCCGCCGGGCTTCGCGCCGGTCGTGCCCACGCTCGAAGACGCCTACATGGTGATGGTGGCCTCCGCGAACGCGCCGGCCGAGGTGGCGGCGTGATCGGGCGCGCGCCGATCAGGGGGGCGATCGGAGGCACCGTTCGATGAAGCGCGTGAAGCCGATCTTCTTCGGATTCGTGGTTCTCGCCCTGGCCGCGCTGGCGCTTGGGATCTTCGTCGATCGCGCCTGGCTCGTGCCGGCCGTTCTCGCCGCGCCGTTCGTGGCGATCGGCCTCCACGATGTGGCGCAGCGGGACAACGCGATCCTTCGCAACTTTCCGATCGCCGGACACGTCCGCTACCTCGCGGAAGCGATCTCCCCGGAGATCCAGCAGTACTTCATCGAGCGCCATACGGACGGCAAGCCGATCTCCCGCAATCACCGCAACGTCGTCTACGAGCGGGCCGAAGGGAGATCGCCGACGCATCCGTACGGCACCGAGCGCGAGCTCTACGACGGCCGCTACCGCGGACTGCTCCACAGCCTGTACCCGGTCGCGCCGCTCGCGGAACCGCCGCGCGTCGTCGTGGGGGGGGAGGCGTGCGCGCAGCCGTACGCCGCCTCGCTCCTGAACGTCTCCGCGATGAGCTACGGCGCGCTCGGCCCCACCGCGATCCGCGCGCTCGCGGCCGGCGCCCGGCAGGGCGGATTCTACCTGAACACGGGCGAGGGCTCCCTCACGCCGCACCATCTCTCGGGGGGCGGCGACCTCGTCTGGCAGATCGGCACGGGCTACTTCGGTTGCCGCACGGATGACGGCGGCTTCGATGCGGATGCGTTCTCGCACAAGGCGACGGAACCGCAGGTGCGCATGATCGAGCTCAAACTCTCGCAGGGTGCGAAGCCGGGGCACGGCGGCGTGCTTCCCGCGCGCAAGAACTTGGAGGAGATCGCGGCGATCCGCGGGGTGCGTCCGCACACGACGGTCCTCTCGCCCCCCGGCCACCGGGAGTTCGACGACGCGGAGGGACTGCTCCGTTTCGTCGACCGCCTGCGCGAGCTCTCGGGCGGGAAGCCCACGGGCTGCAAGCTGTGCGTCGGCCGGGGCGACGAGTTCGATGAGCTCTGCCGGGTCATGGCGAGGACCGGGACGATTCCGGACTTCGTCACCATCGACGGGGCGGAGGGCGGCACGGGCGCCGCGCCGCTCGAGTACAGCGATTCGGTCGGCTGGCCGCTCCGCTACGCGTTGCCGCGCGTCGACGCGACGCTGCGCGAGCACGGGCTGAGGGATCGCGTGCGCGTGATCGCGAGCGGCAAGATCGTGACCTCGTACGACGTGCTCGAGGCGCTCGCGCTCGGGGCGGATCTCTGCAACGCCGCGCGGGCGTTCATGCTCTCGCTCGGCTGCATCCAGGCGCTCCGGTGCGACACGAACTCGTGTCCGTCGGGCGTGGCCACGATGGATCCGAGGCTGTACCGCGGCCTCGTCCCCGAGCAGAAGAAGGATCGCGTGGAGATGTTCCATCGCAGGACGCTGGAGGCGACGCTCGAGCTCTCGGCCGCGGTCGGGGTCGCGGATCCCCGCGACGTGACGTTCGATCGCTTCGTCGAGCTGCCCTGCGACATCGAGGGGCGGCTCGACCGCCGCCCGTGGAAGCCCGCGCACTCGGAGGCCCGGCCATGAATCTCGCCCGGTGGCGAACCGTCGTCGGCGCGGACTCGCGCTTCCACGCGACGCGCCCGTTGTTCTGGATCCTCCTGCTGCTGCTCGCGCTGCTCGCGTTCGGGCTCGCGGGCGGGAACGTCCGCATGCAGTCCGGCGATACGGCCATCGGCGGCGACAAGCAGGTGTGGCTCACCTCGGAGTTCTCGAACGCACTCGCGTTCGGAATGATGGGCGTCATCCCGTACGTCTTCTTCATCGGCATCGCGGCCGGCATGGCGATCCTGCGCGACGAGGAGCTGAACGTCGGCCCGATCCTGCACTCCACGCGACTGCGTCCGTCCGAGTACGTGCGCGGGAAGTTCGCCGCCGTGCTGCTCGCGTGCTTCACGGTGCTGCTCGGCCACGTGCTGCTCGCCGTCTTCTTCAATCACGTCATGCCCACCGCGAACGCCGAGAACATTCGCGGTCCGCTGTCCTGGACGAACTACCTGCGCCCGGCCTTCGTGATGATCGGCCCCCTGATCGTGTTCATGGCGGGCACCACGTTCGCGCTCGGCACGATCACGCGGAACGCGGTCCTCGTGTTCGTGCTGCCGCTGATCGTGTTCATCGTGTGCCCGTTCCTCCTCTGGGAGGAGCACCTGCCGGCGTGGGTGAGTCCCGGCCTGGAGATGGCGCTGCGCTGGATCGATCCCTCCGGCTTCCGCTGGATCAACGAGACCTGGGTCAAGGTCGACCTCGGCGTGGACTACTACAACCTCCAGCCGGTGACGTACGACGTTCCGTTCCTGCTCTCGCGCCTCGCGTTCGTGGCGGTGGGTCTGCTGGCCGCGTTCGCGGCCGAGGTCCACTTCGCGCGGACGCTGCGCGGCGAGAAGGCCCCCCGCGAGCGCCGCGGCTTCCTTCGCGGCCGGCGGGTTCGGTCCGCCCCCGCCGCCACGGGTCTCGCGCCCTCGGCGTTCGAGGGCAAGTCGCTCGCGTCGCTGTCCATGCAGAGCCGCCGTCCCGGTTTCCTGCGGACGGTCCGCGACGTGCTCTCGGTGGAGGCCCGGGCACTCGCCACGTCACCCGGTCTGTACATCTTCGCGCCCCTGATCATCCTCGAGATCGTCAGCAACGACCTGTTCGAGACGGGGCCGTTCGAGGTGCCGATGCTCTCGACGCCGGGCACGGCCGCCGTTTCGGCGCTCGGTCTGCTCACGACGATCCTGTGCTTCCTGCTGCTGTTCTACACGACGGAGTCCGTGCTGCGCGACTTCCACCGGAACCTCGCGCCGATCTCCCACGCCACGCCGGCCCGCACGGGCGCGATCCTGCTCGGCAAGGCGCTCGCGAACGGGATCGTGGCGGCGGTGATCCTTGCGGCGGCCGCGATCGGCAACGTCATCATCATGCTCGTGCAGGGGAAGATCGCCCCCGACCTGGGCCCGGTGCTGCTCGTTTGGGGCGGACTCGCCGTCCCCACGGTCATCCTCTGGGCGACGTTCGTCACGTTCGTGGTGGCGCTCACCGGGAGCCGCTTCGCCACCTACGGGATCGGTCTCGGCGTGATGTTCTTCACCGCCTGGAAGAACTTCCGCGGGGAGATGAACTGGGTCGGGAACTGGAGTCTCTGGAGCACCGCGCGCTGGACGGACTTCGGCGGTCTCGCGCTGAACGAGTCCGCGTTCCTCTGGAACCGACTGTTCTGGCTGTCCATCGCCGCCCTTCTGGTGGCGCTCGCCGTGAAGCGATTCCCGCGCCGCGAGTTCGACGACGCCCGCCAGCACGCGAGATGGACGCCGAAGCAGCTCGGCAAGAGCGCGCTCCGCCTGTCGCCGTTCCTGGTGCCGGCGCTCGTGCTCGGTGCGGGCCTGTACGTGAAAACCACGCACGGATTTCAGGGAAGCGCCGCGGAACGTCGCGAGAAGGAGTACTGGGGACGGAATTACGCCACCTGGGCCGACGCCAGCACTCCGGAGATCGGTGGCGTCGACGTGTCGCTCACGCTGGACCCGGCGGAACGCGCGTTTGCGGTCGACGGGGAGTACGTGCTCGTGAATCTCTCGGACGAGCCGATGCCGCGGTTCCCGATGTCCGTGGGCGATCACTTCCGCGACATCTCGTGGACGCTGAACGGGGAGGAAGCGAAGCCCGAGCACCGGGCGCGTCTGTACGTCTTCACGCCGGATACTCCGCTGATGCCGGGCGACAGCCTGCGCGTCGGCTTCGCGCACCACGGCGCGTACCCGGACGGCTTCACGAAGAACGGCGGCGGCATGGGCACGTTCATCCTCGAGTCTGGAATCGTACTCACGTCGTTCGAAAGCGCGTTCCTGCCCCTCCCGTTCTTCGAGATCGGCCGCGGGATCGAGAAGGACAACCGCATGGATCCCCGGGACTACCCGCCCGACTACTGGCACGGCATCACGAAGCCGGGCATCGGAAGCGGCGCCCGCTTCCCGGTCCGGCTCACGATCGACAGCCCGGCCGAGTACGAAGTTCACGGGGTGGGGGTGCGAACGTCCGACTCCACGGAGAACGGACGCCGCACGGTGGTGTGGGAGGCGGATCACCCCGTGAACTTCTTCAACGTCGTCGGATCCAAGCGCTGGGATTGCCGCCGGGGCGATGGCGTGGAGATCTGGCACCTGCCCGAGCACACCTACAATCTGGACGAGATGGTGACGGCGCTCGAGGGCGCGCGCCGCTGGTACTCGGAGTGGTTCTTCCCCTACCCCTGGCGGGACCTCCGCGTGAACGAGTTCCCGGGACTCGCTTCGTACGCGCAGGGCTTCCCCACGAACATCACGTTCTCCGAGGCGATCGGCTTCCTCACGCGCGACACCGATGAAGTGGACGCCGCGTTCCTCGTCACCGCGCACGAGGCCGCGCACCAGTGGTGGGGCAACATCATCCTCCCCGGGGAGGGCCCCGGCGGCAACGTGATCTCCGAAGGGGCGGCGCACTACTCCACGATCCTCCTGCATCGTCAGGTCAAGGGGGAGAAGGCGCGACGGTCGTTCTGCGAGCGGATCGAGAAGCGCTACGGCGACGCCCGGCAGGTCGACTCGGAGCGACCGCTCCCGCGCGTCGACGGCTCGAAGGGCGGGGACAACACCACGATGTACGACCGCGGCGGCTGGGTGATGTTCATGCTCCACGAGCTGATGGGCGAGGAGGCCGCGATCGCGGGCAATCACGACTTCATGCAGCGCTTCCACGCGAGCCGCGACTTCCCGGTGATCGACGACTGGGTCGCCGTGATGCGTGAGCACGCGCCCGACCCGGCCGCGTTCGACGACTTCGTGAGCCAGTGGGTGTACGACACCGTGGTGCCGGAGTTCCGCTGGCGGGAACCGGTCCGCGAACGGGACGGCGAGGGCTGGGTCGTGCGCGCCAAGCTCGAGAACCTCGGTACCGGGCACGTGACGGTGGACGTCGCGGTGACGGCCGGCGAGGAGTTCCCCGACGAGGGCGATAGCTCGGACAGCGAGTCGGCCGCGCCGACCTGGCGGTGCGAGCGCCGGCGGGTGACGATCGGTCCGGGCGAGACGATCGACGTGGAGCTTCGATCCGCGTTCGAGCCGGAGAGGCTCGTCGCCGATCCCGACGTGATGGTGCTGCAGCTCAAGCGCGACCACGCCACGGCGGATCTCGGCAAGACGAGCGGCCAGGCCGAAACTTTGGCGACGTCTACCTCAGCAACGTGAGCTTGCCGGAGTCCGTTCCGTCCTCGCCCTCCAGCAACCACAGGTACATGCCGCCGGCCGCCGGGCGGCCGAGCCAGTCCGTGCCGTCCCAGTAGACGTTGTGGATGCCGGAGGGGCGCGGCCCGTCCGTGAGCGTCCGCACGAGCGCGCCGCGGAAGTCCAGGATGCGGACGCGCGCGTTCTGCGCCCGCGGCAACGTGAACAGGATGCGCGTCTGTGACGTGAGCGGGTTCGGGATCGGCGGGAGGGCGCGCACGCGCGATTCGTCGAGCGTGCCTTCCGGCAGCGGGGCGAGGCCGCCCGCGTCGTCCGCAACGACCGCCTGCAGGACGGCGCCGTCCGAATCGCGTTGTGCGAACACGATCGCGCCGAGACGTCGCTCGTCCCACGCCGGATTCAGCGGGATCAGGTGTCGCACGAACTGGACCTGTCCGGGCACACCGGCCGTGAGCGTCTCGTCGGGCAGCACCTGGCGGGCCACGCGCGGCCAGCTCGATTCGCCGCCCGGGCCGCAACACTCGATCACGCCGCCCTCGTAGATGACGGCCCGGATCTTCCACTGCGCGGGCACCGGGACGCTCTCGCCGTCCGGGATCTGCAGATCCACGTTCAGCGTGCCGGCGAGCGACTCGCCGTCGAAGTTGTACGACGCTTCCATGAGCAGCGGCGACCCCGAGCCGGCGATGGTCTCGGCCAGGGTGCGGTACGCGAACGAGACGTCGCCGCCGCCGGCCACGGACTCCGTGCCGCCGAAGATCGCGGTCGGAAGCGTCGGCGCTCCGTAGTACGCATGACGGGCGATCGCGTCCGCGTTCGCGAGCGGGCCCTCCGCGTGGTACTCCACCGTCACCACGGCGAGGGAGTCGTCGCTCTCGAGCGCGGTGAGTCCTGCCCGTGCGTCCACGCAATCCGGGCAGGCCACGGATCCGAACAGTTCCACGAGCGCGCCGCGCGCGACCGGCTCCGCCGCCACGGCGACCGGCACGAGCGCCACCGCAGGGGCGACGACGAGGAACGTCTGAAACGCGCGCAAACGCCACATGAGGTGATCCGTCGGGGGCAGGGATCGGGAACCGGACCGAGGATACGACTTTTCGCGGCCACCTGTGACCGCGATCGTGAGTCGCGGTCCGTCGGCGGGTCGCGGAGCCGGTCGGGGCCGTCGACTCCCCACGAGGAGGCTGGGAACGCCGTCGGACCTCGTGCTACGTTCGCCGCGCCCCCCCCACGTTCCGGAGGTCGTCATGCGCGCTCGTGCATTCGTTTCGTTCCTGCTGGTCGTCGGTTGCGCGAGCGTGGTGTTCGCGGCTTCTTCCGGCGGTGGAGACTCCCGCGACAAGAAGTCGGCCGACGCTTCGTCCGGCGCCGACGACACCGCCGCGATCTACGACCGCGGCATGGAGCTCGTGAAGAAGGGTGACTACGAGGCTGCGCTCGAGCGCTTCCGCGCCGCGGCCAAGAAGGACAAGGGCAACGCCGAGTACGTGAACATGGTGGCGTACACGCTCCGCAAGACCGGCCGGCTGGACGAAGCGTTCGAGATGTACGCGAAGGCGTTGAAGATGAAGCCGGAGTTCCCACAGGCCCGCGAGTACCTCGGCGAGGCGCACCTGCAGGCGCTCCTCGAGCAGGTCGACCTTCTCCGGAGCTACGGTCCGTCCGGGCAGAAGGAGTACGACCAGCTCGTGGCTGCGCTGGCGGAAGCCGCCACGGCGCTCAGCTCCGACGTCGTGAGCGCCAAGACCAAGGTCCCGGACAAGAAGTCCTGGTAGACCTGCCCCTGGCCGAGTGGGCCTGCTCCGTGTGCGGCTCGCCGAACGAATCCCTGGTGGATCCGGCGCTCGGGGCCACGCAGAAGTTCACGGAGGACTGTGCCGTGTGCTGTCGACCGAACCTGCTGCGGGTCACGGTCGACGCGGACGGCGACGTGCTGGTCACGGCGGAGTTCGACGAATGACGAACGGGGGACACGCGGGGACTTCCCGCGCGTCCCCCGGCTTCGCGCTAGCGTCCGAAGTCGATCGGTGACGACGTCACGCGTCGTTCCCCGAACGAGTCCAGCATGACGTCGAACAGCGCTCCGGCCGCCGTCGGATCGACGAAGAACGGATGGAATCCGAGGACCACCGTGCTTCCGTGCCGCCCGGGCCCTGCGAGCTGGGCGATGGCGATGGGGCTGCCGGTGTCGTCCGCCGTGTAGACGACCTCGGCGGGCGCGAGCGGCGAGATCCCGCGATCGTAGTAGCCGAATCCCTGCACGGAGCTCCCGTTCGGGACCGTGCTCGGGTCGAACGGAAGATCCGGCCACCCCGGTCGCTGGCTTCGCGCCACGGCGAGCTGCAGTGTCGGCGAAGACACCGTGTTGCGGACGACCTGCTCGGTCGATCCCCAGGCGAGCTGTGTGGCGGCGAGATGGGGGATGTAGTCCGGGGAGTCGAGCGTCGCGGCGAAGTCGATCGGGTCGTTCAGTGCATAGTCCGCGCCGCAATCGGGGCGGGCGAGATACCGGAGGGCATCCGTCGGATTGACGCCGCAGATCACGAGGTTCCCGCCCGCTTGCCGCCAGCTCGCCAGGAGCGAGAGGTCGGGCGCGATCGTGGAGACTGTGTGGCGGAGCGTCGAGCTGTCGCCGTCGAATGCGCTCGCCCCGTGCACCCACACGATCGTCGACACGCGGGCCAGGACTTCGGCATCGAGCACGTCGCTCTGGCCCCGGGCCGGGAGCACCGTGAGGTCGCGATTCCCGAGCCATTCATTCGTCACGAGTTCGAGTTCTCTCGCGTCGTAGTCCGAGGAAACCGCGCCGTCGCTCTCGAGCGCGCCGGTCGTCGGTGTGTCGATCACGGCGAGCACACCGCGTCCCCGGGGCTCGAGTACGTTCAGCTCGATCCCCAGCACTCGCTCGAAGCCGGCGAGATCGTGGGTACGGACCCAGAACGTGACGGGACCCGCGTCCGGGATCCACGGCGCTTCGCCCTCCGGAGGGAAGACGCCGCCGCCCTCATCGGCCGGTGTCCAGTTCTCCGGTGATCCGATCGCCCACTCGGTCAAGACCGGGGGGCTCCCGCTCGATCCGGGAGATGCCTGCCAGGTGAAGCGCAGTCCGGTGCGGAAGATGTTCGCGGAGGTCGTGGCATCGGCCGAGGACCAGCACCCGCCCAGGTTGGATTGAAGCGATACGAGGGGACCGGAGACGTTCGTCAGCACCCGGAAGATGCGGAAGTTGGTCGGCGCCATCAGTCCAGCGGCCGCACCGTCGCCATCGACCGAACGAACGGCGAAGATCCAGAGGTCGCCATTCGAGCTCGTCTCCAGATCAGAGAACTCGATCCCGAGGTCGGTCGTCGCGGTCCAGCCCGGGCGATCCGTGAGCCAGGAGATGATCTCGGTGATGACGGCGATGTCGCTGCCTGTTTCCTTCAAGTAGTCGGCGGTCCGGGCGAGCGTCCATTCGTAGTGGTCGGCGGCGGGATCGGCCTGCCACTCGAACGGCACGTTCGGGGACCAGATCCCGAGGTGGTTCGGGCCCAGCGTGATCGTCGGCGACACGTTTCCGCCGCGCGAGTCGGGAGAAGTCGGTGCCTGCGGCGATTCGTGCCCACAGGAAGCGAGCGCGAGCCCCAGGACGATCGGGGCGAGAAGCGAGCGGGACATGGGGAACCTCCGTGCCGGCGCCTCGGGGGGAACGCCAGTTTCGTCGGGGAGCACGGGGGGACTTGATGAACTCTGGGCCCTGGGGTGGGAAACGTCAAATCCGGGGCCTGAGGGGCTTGCCCGGCGGGTGAGACCTACGCGGGTCTCGATCCCGAGGACCGACGCCGCGGGCGTGGCCCGGGCCGAGAGACCCCATCGTGACGAAAACAATCCACGACGTGGTCGTTGACCATCCCGACCGCCTGCATGAACGCGTAGCAGATCGTGGGACCCACGAACGTGAAGCCACGCTTCTTGAGCGCCTTGCTCATCGTGCGCGCTTCGTCCGTCTCCGCCGGAATCTCCTTGAGCGAGCGAGACCGGTTCCGGATCGGCTCGCCGCCGACGAACCGCCACAGCCAGTCCGAGAAGCTCCCGGTCTCGCGAACGATCTCGAGATAGGCCCGCGCGTTCTTGCGCGCGCCCTCCACCTTGAGGCGGTTGCGCACGATGTCCGGATTCTGCAGGAGGCGCTCGATCTTCGCGTCCGACCAGCGGGCGATCTTGGCCGGGTCGAAGTCGTCGTAGGCCTTCCGGTACCCCTCGCGCTTGCGAAGGATGGTGATCCAGGCGAGGCCGGCCTGGGCGCCCTCCAGGATCAGGAACTCGAACAGCCGGCGGTCGTCCCGGACCGGCACGCCCCACTCCTCGTCGTGGTAGGCGACGTAGAGCGGATCCTCCCCGCACCAGGCGCAACGCTTCTTCGTGGTTTCTTTCGGGGGCTGCTTCGCCACTGGACCCTCCCGATCGGCTCTCGTATACCTTGCGAGGCAGTCATTTGTCTAGTAGTCTCCGCCGGCCGGACCAGAAGGCGGGCGAGGCGGCCGGGCGGAGAGGCGGAGGCCAAGGTGGACGTCGAGCGGTTCCTGGAGCGCATCGAACGATCCCGCGACTACGGCGGGCAGATCGCGCACGTGGAAACCCTGCCCGAGCGCCCGGCGCGCTACGAGCCGCTGGCCGAGCCGTTCCCTCCCGCGATCCGGAAGGCGCTGCAGGGCCTCGAGATTTGCGATCTCTACTCGCACCAGGCGCGTTGTGTGGCGGAGGCGCGCGAGCGGCGGAACGTCGCGGTCGTCACCGGCACGGCGTCGGGCAAGACCCTCGCGTACACGCTCCCCGTGCTCGAGCGACTGCTCGCGAACCCGGAAGGCACCGCCCTCTTCCTCTATCCCACGAAGGCGCTGGCCCAGGATCAGCTCCGCGGCCTGCTGCGCATCGCGGAACTCTCGGAGGAGATCGCGGGGCTGCTGCGCACCGGCACGTACGACGGCGACACGCCGTCCGTCGGTCGCCGCAAGCTGCGCGACGAAGGCAATCTGATCCTCTCGAACCCGGACATGCTGCATTCGGGCATCCTGCCGTACCACGCGAAGTGGTCGCGCTTCCTCTCGCGCCTCGAGTTCGTGGTGATCGACGAGATCCACGCGTACCGCGGGATCTTCGGCTCGAACGTCGCGAACGTGATCCGGCGGCTGCGTCGCGTGTGCCGTCACTACGGATCGGATCCGCAGTTCCTGCTCGGGTCGGCCACGATCGCGAACCCGCGCGACTTCTCCCGCTCGCTCGTCGGCGCCGACGTCTCGCTCGTGAACGACGACGGCTCGCCCCGCGGCCGCAAGAAGTTCGTGCTCTGGAACCCGCCGTTCCTGGACACCGCGAACATGGATCGTCGGAGCTCGAACGTGGAGGCGCACTGGCTCTACACCGAGCTCGTGAAGGATCGCGTCCAGACCATCTGCTTCTCGCGCGCCCGCGTCACGGCGGAGCTGATCCACCGCTACACGCAGGAGATGCTCACGCGCAGCAAGCCGGAGCTCGCCGGTCTCGTGCGTGCGTACCGTGGCGGTTACCTGCCGCGCGAACGCCGCGAGATCGAGAAGGCGCTGTTCTCGGGCGAGCTGCTCGGCGTGAGCTCCACGAACGCGCTCGAGCTCGGCATCGACATCGGCAGTCTGGATGCCTCGATCATCACGGGCTTTCCGTCCACGATCGCATCCTTGTGGCAGCAGGCCGGCCGGGCGGGGCGGGGGAGCGAGGAGGCGGCGACGTTCTTCGTGGCCTACAACGATCCCATCGACCAGTACCTCGTGCGCCATCCCGAGTACCTGTTCGCGCAGTCGCCCGAGAGCGCGGTGATCGATCCCGAGAATCCGTACATCCTCACCGGGCATCTGGAGTGCGCGGCGTTCGAGCTGCCGCTCGGCGCGGACGAGCCGGAGCTGTTCGGCGAGATCGCGAAGGACCTGATCCGGCTGCTGCGCGAGCATGGTCGGGTGCGCGAGGTGGACGGCCGCTCGTACTGGGCGAACACGGACTTCCCGTCGCGCCAGGTGAGCCTCCGTCACATGTCGGACGACACGTACACGATCATCGAAGTGCCGGCGGACACGGGGAAGGGAGACGCCTACCGTCCCCGCACCGGACCGGACTTCGCGCCGCCGGATCCGCAGGAGGCGAAGGTCATCGGCAACGTGGACGCGACGTCCGCGCTGGAGCTGCTCTATCCCGAGGCCGTGTACCTTCACGACGGCGAGACGTTCGTGGTACGGCACCTGGACCTGGAGGGGAAGGCCGCGTACGTCGAGCGGCGCGAGGTGGACTACTACACGAACCCCGTGCTGGAGCAGCACCTCGTGCTGCGCGAGGAGCGCGAGCGGGACACATTCGGCGGAGCCGACACCGGCTTCGGCGACGCGACCGTCACCTGGTTCACGGCGTTCTTCAAGAAGATCCAGTTCTTCTCCACGGACTCGATCGGCTACGGCAACCTCGATCTGCCGCCGCAGAACATCGATACGACCACGGCCTGGATCACGATCCCGGCCGATCTCCGGGGCGCGCTCAAGCGTCTCGGCAAGAACCCGGTGGAGGGTCTCGCCGGTGTACGCAATCTGCTGATCAGCGTCGTGCCGCTGTACGCGATGTGCGATCGCGCGGACATCGGCGGCGTGGTGGACAGCAAGAACCTCGGCCAGCCCACGATCTTTCTCTACGATCGCTATCCGGGCGGCCTCGGCTTCGTGGAGCACTTCTACCGCAAGCCGCGCACGATCCTCGAGTCGGCGCGGGAGCTGGTGGAGGAATGCCCGTGCGATGGCGGTTGTCCGTCGTGCGTAGGGCTGCCCGTGCTGCGGCCGGCGCAGCACCAGGACCCGGACGTCGGCGGCGCGTGGCCGATCCCGGACAAGGACGCGGCGCGGATCATCCTCGAGGAGCTCGTCACACGCGCGGCGGAGATCGAGCGGCAGGCGGGCGGCGAGGGAACGGCGCGGAGAGTCGCGCCATCGCCCGTGCCGCGAGAACGCACGACCCCGTCGATCGCCTCCGGCCCTTCGTCCGGCGTCGCCGGCGACGATCTTCCGTTCTAGGAGCGCGCCGTGACTCCGAGCGACGTCCAGGCGACCGGTATCCGACAGCACATCGCCGCGCTCCTGCGGGGCGAGCGTCGGCCGTCGCCCGCGGCGCCCGTGCGGCTCGCGGACTCGACCCTGGCGACGTTGCGGGGCGCGCGCACCACGCAGATCGACGGCGTCTCGGTGTTCGAGATCCGGCGCGACTTCGAGGAGCTGCTCCCCGGCGAGGACGCGTGGCGCGCGCTGCGCGACGGGATGGGCCACCTCGCGACGAAGGAAGAGGAGGAGATCTACGCCGGGCTCCGGCCCGCGATCGGCGCCGATCCTGCGCGCGTGGCGATTCTCGATCTCGAGACCACGGGGTTCTGGGGCTGCCCGATCTTCCTGGTGGGCCTGCTGCGCGTCGAGAACGGTCGCCTCGTCACGCGGCAGCTGCTCGCGCGCGACTACCCGGAGGAGGCGGCCGTGCTGCGCGCCGCCGCCGCGCTCCTGGACGAGAGCGCGCTCGTGATCACGTTCAACGGGAAGTCCTACGACGTGCCGTGCTTCGCCGAGCGCTGCTCGATGTTCGGCGTGAAGACGAAGCTCCGTCGCCGCCCGCACGTGGACATCCTGCACGTCGCGCGGCGTCGCTGGCGCGGAGAGTTCGAGGACTGCCGACTGCAGACTCTCGAGCGACACGTCACGCGACTCACGCGCCAGGGCGACATCCCATCGGCCGAGATCCCCGCCGTGTACCACGACTTCGCGGCCACGGGCGACGTTTCGCGGCTGGAGCCGATCCTGCATCACGGTCGCGTGGACGTGATCACCACGCTGCGCCTGTTCACGGCGCTCGCGGCCGATCCGCCGGCGCCGCTGCGACCGCGGAAGCGGAAGGTGGTTTCCTAGGGCTGCAGGACCACCACCCGGCGGGTCGTCTCCGACGTTCCGGCCACGACACGCGCGAAGTACACCCCCGGCGCGACCCGCCGGCCGCTCGCGTCGAGCGCGTCCCAGGTCGCGCAGCCCGAACCGTCGGCGCGCGTGACGATCGGCAGCGCCGTGACTCGCCGCCCCGCCACGTCGTAGATCGCGAGCTCGGGCCGCAAGCCGGCCGGCGTCCGCACGTCGAACGCCACGCTGCTTCGCGCGGGATTCGGCCGGGCGACGAGCTCGAGGCCGGAGTCGAGCGGGGCCGCGACGACGGGCGAGTCCGTCGCGGAACTCGGGTCCATCGCCCATACGCCGGCGTGCTCCGTGCCTACGAGGATCTGGCCGCTCGTCGGGTCGCGGACGATCGACGTGCACTTCGTGGTCGCGAGACCGGCCGTCACGAAGCCGGTGCCTTCGATCCAGGGGCCCTGCGACGCCGTCGCGAGGAAGAACCGATCCGTCGCGGGGTCCCAGTCGCCGCCGCGAAGCGTCACGCCGGGGAGGACTCCGCGATCCGTCCAGGTGACGCCGGCGTCGTCCGAGCGCCACACGCCCTGGCTCCGGTACACGGCCGCGAGGCGGCCGGGATCGGACGGATCGAGGACGAGGTTCAGCGCCAGGCCGGTGGGAAGACCCGTATCCCGCGCGGTCCACGTGGCGCCGCCGTCCGTCGTCAATCGAACCGAACCGTCGTACGCGCCGATCGCGAACGCGCGCGAGTCATCCGTGGGATCGACGACCATCGCGGCGGCGGACCAGGAATGAAAGTACTGGATCGGAAAGGTGACACCGCCGTCGTCGGAGCGGTGCAGGACTCCGGTGTCGATCCAGAGCCAGACCGGGCTCGATGCGGTCGCGCCCGCCGCCATGCACACCGGGGTCTCGAAGAGACCGAACGGGTCGATGGACAGGGCGCTCCACGTCTGGCCGTCGTCGGTACTGCGCTTGATCGAAGGGCTGCCGGTGTCGAACGACGAGCTCCAGCCCGCCTGGAACACGACGCCTTGAATCGCGGGATGGGGGAAAGGAAATGTCACGCCGGAGCTGCCGAGCGCGAGCGGACCCGCGGTCCACGGCGCGCCGGGTGACGGTGCGCGCCAGAGTCGCGAGCCGCCCGCCGCCCAGATCGCGCCTCCGGTGGCCGGGGCGAGCGCGTGGATCGCCGTCCCGGAGAGGCCGTCGACCGTGTCACTCCACGTCGCGCCGCCGTCCGTGGATCGACGCAACCCGCGCGTGAACCTCTCGGTCGAGGTCACGAGGTAGACGCGATCCGGATCGGCGACGTCGAACCGAAGCGCGGTCAGTCGCTCCTCGTCGAAGTAGGGAGCCGAGAACGAAGTCCCGAGGCTTTCCCAGCTCGCGCCGCCGTTCGTCGTCGTGACGACCTGACTCGCTCGTCCCCAGCAGTCCGCCGTGCAGTAGTAGTCGAAGCGCGTGGCGTACGCGCGATCCGGATCCACGGGGTCCGCGACGATCCCGACCGGTCCGCAGTCGATTCCGCAGGACGGGTAGGTGATCGCCGTGAACGTGAGTCCGGAGTCGGTGCTGCGCTGATAGCCCGTTTGTCCGCCGGCCGCCCAGACTCGGGTCGGATCCGTGTCGCAGTAGGATACGAACCGGAGGAATGTGCCGACCGAAGCGCTCGGGGTCCACGTCGCGCCCGCGTCCGTCGTTCGCACGATCGACGTTTCGTTCGCGAGCAGCGCTTCGCCCGGATTCGTCGGGTGCCACGCGATGTGGTGCGGGTCGACGTTGCCCGGGCCGATGCCGGCGGCCGTCCAGCTCAGACCGTCGTCGGTACTGCGGAAGAGCCCGCCCGAACCTCCGACGGAGACGAGCACGACGCCCGGCACCAGCGGCGCGAACGAGATGTCGCGGCATTCGGACCAGCTAGCTCCGACCGGAACGCTGTTCCAGGTGACTCCACCGTCCGTCGAGCGGCGTAGAGCGGTCGGGACACTCGAGTCATGCAGCAGCAGGAGATCGGAATCGAACGGCGAGATCGTGATCGCGTCCAGCGGTGCCGTTTCGCGCGGCAGATCCACGTCCACACGGGACCACGAGTCCCCGCGATCGTCGGAACGAAAGACGCCCTGGCGACTCGGAAGCGCGACGAGGCGTGTGGGCGTAGAAGCGGACTGGGCGAAACCTTGAATCGAGCCACCGTCCGGTCCGATCGACTCGAACGCCGAAGCGAAGGCGGGGGAGATCCAAGTGCCGAGAAGGACGAGCGAGAGTATCCGGGCGCGGGGCATGACGGCCTCCGAGATCGTTCGGTTCGAGGCCTCCGGGGTCGTGGGTATCTTAGCAGGCCAGCGCGTCCGAATGAACCGGGTTGGACCGGGTCGGTGCCCGGACGACGGCGGTGTTCGCTTTCGAACGATCGGATCAGCGCACCCGCACCGCCCGCAACGATCCGATCCTCGAGTCCGGGCGTAGCGCCACGAAGTAGACGCCGGCCGCCACCGGCTGACCGTGGTCGTTGCGCCCGTCCCAGGGCACGTCGTGCACGCCGGCGTCGAGCGGCTCACCGGACAGCAGGGAGCGAACCCGCTCGCCCGTGGCGCCGTGGACGGTGAGATCGAACCGGGCGGGCGTCGCCACGTCGAACCGGACCGTCGTCGTCTCTCGGAACGGATTCGGGAACACGACGCGAAGAGTGGAGATCGCCGGCAACGAGTCGCCGGACGCGGGTCTCAACTCGAACGTCAGCTCGCGCGAGATCGCGTCTCGCAGGAGCGGATGCAGCTCGAAGACGAGCTCGCGCGAGACGGCGTCGACGGAGAGCGCCCGAAGGTCGATCACGACTTCACGTGAGGTGGCCTCCCGGCCGCTCGGAGCGAGGTCGATCACGACCTCCCGCGAGATCGCGTCCAGCGGCAGCGGGCCGAAATCCACGACGACCTCCCGCGCGACCGCATCCGCGACGCGCGGGAGAAGCGCGATCACGAGCTCTCGCGAGACCGCGTCGGGAACGGTCTGCTTCAGGTACACGGCGACCTCGCGCGACACGGCATCCCGGCGCGTCGCATCGAGAAGGAGGATCACGGAGCGCGACACGGCGTCCGTGGCGACACCGCGCGGCGGGGCGGCGACGGCCGCCCCGGCCCACAGGATCATCGCGATCCACCCGCCCGCGAGCCGACGTTTCATTACGGGAGAACCGCGCGCGCCTGAATGGCGGAGAGTCCGTTCTCCACATCAGTGAGTGCGATCTCCCAGGTGGTCACGTTGCCGCCGCTCGAGACGAAGGCCGCCGGCAGCGGGCCGATGTGATCCCCGCCCGTGCGCGTGACGAACACGTTCACGGTCGCGTCCGAAGGCACGTTCGTTCCCTCGAGCCGCACGGTGATCGCGCCGTTCGCTCCGTCGAGCGCCTCGTCCTGCCAGGGGAAGGCGAACGTCGCTCGCGGATCGTCCGGCACGGCCAGACCGTTGAGGCTGACGATGCGCAGCGAAGGATCCGTCGCCTCCGGCCAGATCTGCGCGGTCGCGCCGCTCGCGAGGAGCACGAGACTCGGCGCCGGGAAGATCGAACCCGTGCCCCCGAGGACGCCCGTGGACTCGACGCGAATCCGCCCCTCGCCCGCCGTCTGGAAGCCGCCGGTCGCCACCAGCGTTCCGTTCACGGTGACGCCGTCGGCGATGAGACGGATCGCGCCGCCGCTGCCGGATCCGGCGCCGTTGTCGCCGCGCGCTCCGCCGCGCGCGTTGATCGTTCCCGTGACCTGGATGTCTCCGGCGCACGCCACGAGGATCGCGCCGCCTCCTGCGCCCGCGCTCGACGAGTTCCCGGCGCCGCCCGACCCTCCGATGAGCGGCACGATCCGCGATCCGCCGTAGGTCGGAGCGCCACCGCCGCCCGCGGTGGCGTAGCTGCCGTCCTGGGAGAGCCCCGCGGCGCCACCCCCGGGGCCGAATCCCGCACCGCGCGGAACGCCGAGGAACGTCCCGTTGCCGCCGCGGAATCCTCCGGGACCCGGCAGCGACGAGAACCCGGACGAGGTTCCTGCTTCGCCCGCGATGTTCACGGTCCCGGTGATCGTGACGTTGCCGGTCACGAGCCAGACGACCGGGGCGCCCGACGGATGATTCGCGAAGTCGAGAGTCGCTCCGGCGCCGATCGTCACGTCGGTGTAGTGGTAGACGATCGCCCACTGCGTCGCGTCGAAGACGCCGTCCCCGGGCTGCCACGCGGCATCCGTGGGCTGGACGTTCCAGTCTCCGGTGATGGCCTGCGCGAGATCGATCGTCGTGCTGGCGCTGATCGTGAGGCTGCCGTCCCAGTCCTGACCGGGGACGTCGATCTGGGCGAGGGCGAGCGGCGCCGCCAGGATCACCGACCCCGCGGTCGCGCAGACGAGGGCTTGGCGGCGGACGGCCGAGATCGTCCGATCTCGAACGGGGTTCGCGAGTGGCGACATGGGAGGACTCCGGAGGTTCCTGGGTGGAATGGGCGGTGCGCGCGCGATCGCTTCGCGGGACGGCCGTCCGGGGCAGGGTTCGGCCGTCAAGGCGTCAACGGGGCCGAGAAACGGACATTCGGGGAGAGATCTCCCCTCCCGGACTCCGGAGATCCCGGTATGTTTCCGAGCGTGGAGGGCTCCCGTGAGGTCGCCGGCGGGGACGCTGGCCCTTTGCGGTCAACTACAGCCGTTCTCTAGCCGATCCTAGCAGGGAGTGAACTGCGGATCGGAGGGACCCTCGATGAGCACGTCCGGACTCACTGTCTGCCTCATCATCAAGAACGAGCGCTCGAACCTGCAGGAGGTCCTGCCGGATCTCGTGCTGGCGGCCGACGACGTCGTCGTGGTCGATACGGGCTCGAGCGACGGTTCGGTCGAGCTGGCCCGCGCGCTCGGCGCTCGGGTGTTCACCCATCCCTGGAACGAGCACTTCGCGGACGCGCGGAATCGCGGCCTGGAAGAGGTCGCCACCTCGCACGCGATGTGGCTCGACGCCGACGATCGCATCGATCGATCCGACCTGGAGCGGGTTCGTGCCGCCTGTCTGGAGCACGGCCCCGAAGCCGGCTTCACGCTGATCCTGGACTCGGACGGCGCGAAACCGGAGTTCCGGAGTACGTGTCGCCAGCTTCGCGTGTTCCCCGCGCGACCGGAGCATCGCTTCACCGGTCGGGTGCACGAACAGATCCAGCCGTCGCTCGAGCGCACGGGGACGCGGGTCGTGCCGCTGGACGTCACGGTGCGTCATCTCGGCTACTCCACCGACGACATCGTGCGCGCGAAGTCGCGACGAAACCTCGAGCTGTGCCGACGCGAATGGATCGAGGGGGCGAAGACGCTCGCGACCGCGTATCACTACGTGCAGGCGGCGTCGCTCGCGGGCGAGTACGCGGAAGGCGCGAACCTCGTGCGCGAGGTGCTGGCGGCGACGAAGCCCGATTCCGCGGAGGACATCGTCCAGAACCTGCGCGTGACCCTCGGACATCTCGAGGAGAAGCAGGGCCGGATCCCGCGCGCGGAGTCCGTCTACCGCCACGCGGTGTCGCTGCACGCACGCGATCCCTGGGCGGCCTGGCATCTCGGGGATCTCCTCGCCCGCACGGGTCGGGGAGAGGAAGCGATCGCGTGGCTGGAGGTCGCGGCATCGGCCGACCCGCTGAGCTCGCGCGTGCCCCTGCCGCTCGCGGGCGTTCGCGCGGCGGCGGAGAATCGCTTGCGGGAGCTGCGAGCCGGCACCCCCGCCTAGTCCTTCGGCCGAGGCACGCCGGCAGCGCCCCGCGCCGACGTGTCGCTCGGCCACGGAAATGCGTCACCCGCACACGGGCCCGCCCCCCCCCGGACGCGTCGCGCGCCCTTCAGAAGCCCGCGAAACCGACATCCGACACTGGCACGCCTCGTGCAGTAGCCCTGCCCGGACATGCGTCGCGCACTCTCGCCGACGCACCGGACTGGGGAACCGCCCGCCGCGCCGGCGCGCGGCTTCGCCGAGGGAGGCCGTCATGCGCCGCACTTTCGAGATCACCCTGCTCGGCGCCCTGCTCGCCGCCATGTCGCTCGCCGACGCCGCCCCGGCGCTCGCGGGCTCGCGCGTGAAGACGCGCGTCTACCGTGTGCCCCCGTCCCACTCGTACCAGCGCGCGCACACGCCCCCGACGTTCGCGGCCATCAAGGTCGGCGGCTACGCATTCACCGGGGGCGACGCTGGCGACGCTCTCGGCGGCCTGCTGCTCGGCGGCGAGGTCGGCGTGCGCCCGTCGCCTTACGTGGAGTTCGGTCTCACGGCGGACTGGGTCCGCCGGCGGAACGCGCGCAGCGAGGTGTTCCTGCTCGACACGCCGTACGACCTGCCGGTCGAGGGGGTCATCGACCTGGAGCGCTCCGAGACGGATCTCGTGCCGATCGGCGGTCTCTTCCGCGTGCGCTTCCCGAACGCGAATGCGCCGGTCGTTCCCTTCGTGACGGGTGCGTTGACCGTGGATCTGTTGCGGATGGGAGCGAGCGAGAGCACGCCGTCGGGTCAGCTCGTGTTCGACGACGCCGAATACTTCACGGGCCTCGGCGGCACGATCGCCGCCGGTCTCGAGGGAGCGATCGCGCCAGGGGCGTCGCTTCTGTTCGAGGCCGGCTACCATCACTCGCGGCCGGACAAGGAAGTGGACTGGTTCGGGGATCCGATCCGGGCCCGCGTGGACGCGAGCGGAGGCTACGCGCGGATCGGGGTCACGTTCTCGGCCGGCTAGCCGATCAGGCGGAGAAAGCCCGACGGGCGGGCACGCAGCGAGCACCGCATCATGCGCCCGCCCGTCGTTCCATCTGGAGGACGAATCGGCCGCCGCGCTCTTCCGCGGCGGCCGATTCCGCTAAGGCAGGAACTGCTTCGGATTCGCGAGCTTGCGCGGCAGGTACTCGTCGATCACGTAGTTCAGGCCGTGCTTCGCGAGCGCCTGCTGCTCGACACGAACCCCCATCTTGATCAGCTTCTCGAGCGCCTTTCGCCACGGCGCGTAGTGCTGGATGAACGGATCGTTCTTGATCGCGTCCTTCGCGCGCTTGACGTCGACTTCCTTCAGGGGGTGCGTCGGCAGGTCGTACTCGGTGATGTCGTCCGGCGTGACACCCAGGAACTTCGCCTGCGGCACGCAGAAGTACTCGTTCAGGTGGGCGGCGTTGCCGCTGCCGACCTTGAGCGTGCGGTAGATGTTCGAGTACCCGTACGGGTCGCCGTCCACGAACACGTACACCGGCAGCTTGCACTCGTCCGAGAGGCGGCGGATGAAACGTCGGCACGCGCGGGTGGGCACCCCGCCGAGCGAGACAAGGATGCACTGGGCGCTCCGCCAGTACGTGTGCTTCACGAGGCGCTGGAACATACCGGCGGTCTCGATCGCGAGCACGAACTTCGCGTCCGTCTGGAACTGCAGATCCTCCACCGAGATCGGGATCGAGTAGGCGCCGCTGCCGAAGCGCGTGCAGTCGATCTCCAGCTCTTCGCCCGTCTCGCGGTCGTGGTCCATCACCACGAGCTGGCCGGCCACGTCGCCGCCCTTCTCCTCGGGGATGAATCCGAGCTGCTCGCGGTTCACGCCGAACAGCGCCTCCACGTCCTCCATGACGGCGTCGCTCTCGGGCTGCTCGTTGAACCGGCAGTCGTCCCAGTTCTTGCTGACGTAGTACGCTTCTCGCTTCGTGGCGATGTCGTCCGTCTGCACGAGCTCCTTGCTGAAGGACATCATGCGCAACGTCTGGGCGAACGTCTTCACGGTGCCGACCGTGAGCGTGCGCTCCTTCTTCTTGCCCTTGATGCGGAAGAAGCCGTCCGACTCCCGGTACACGACGTTGTTCAGCGAGCGCAGCGGGAAGCGCAGGCTCGGCGTGGCCGACTTCAGGATCTTGTCGCGAACCTGCGTGGCCTCCCCTTCGATGCGACTCACGACCTCCCGGCCGCCCGCGAGACCGCCGGACTTGCCCTTCGCCTTCGCGGCCCTCCGGGCGCCGGACTTCCCGCTCGCGCCGGCGGCGGACTTGGCGGCGCCCTTGGTCTTCGCCTTCGCGGACGCCTTCGTCTTGGTCTTCGCCTTCGCGTCGCCCTTCTTCGCGTTCGTCTTGCGGCTGGCCATGGGCTCTCCTTACATCTTCCGGCTGCGTTCGAGGGTGTCGGTCAGCGTCTCGACGATCCGCTTCTCCTCGGCCGTTTCCAGGTCGAGGATCTCGCGCAGGGCGATGCCGATGTGCGGGATGTACTTCTCGATGTAGGCGCGCTTGCGGGCGGCGTCGCGCTCGCGCTGCCCGCGACGGATGTAGCGTCCGAGCTTGCGACCGGCGTCCTGCAGCGCGAGCTTCAGCTCCTTCAGGATCTCGTCGTAGCTCGCGACCGCTTCCTTGCTCTCGCTCGTGAACGGCACCCACACGCTCGCGACGTGGACGAGCAGCACCATCGGCGCCGCCGGCAGCGCGCCCCGACTCTGCTGCAGTCCGTACGAACGCCAGTTCGTCTGGAGGACCGCCTTCGTGATCGCGCAGGCACCCTGCTGGTACTGCAGCGGCACGCGATTCGCGAACCGGTGCAGCGAGCACAGCTCCTCGGCCGGGAGCTTCCCCCCGTACGCGAGGCCGACCTCGACCTGGAACGGGTTGCCGCGGTAGACGGAAGGCGTGCGCGTGACCGCCGTGACGAAGTCCGCGTTCATCTGCTCGGTGAGACTCGCCTCCAGACGCTCGGCGCCGATGGGGGAGAGGCAGTTCGTGGGCGGCGCGGGGATCTTGGTTCGCCGGATCGACGCGAGGAGCCGCTCCGCGGTCTCCGTGGTGAGTCGCTTCGGCGACGTCTCCGGCGAAAGCCCCGCTCCCTCCACGAGCGTCTCGGCCATCTTCGGTCCGACCCGGCTGAACTCGTGCTGGAAGAACGCCTTGAGCTGGCGCGACTTGGAGTCCAGCGCCATGCGCAGGAGCATGCCGAGCTCCACGCCGTAAGGATGTGGCTGGATCTCGAGCGCCTCCTCCGGGAGCGTGTCCGTCGCGCGCTCGAGAATCATCTCGGCGCCTTTCGGGTCCACGTAGCGGAGCCGGACGTGCGGATTCGCGAGCACGGTCTGACGAAGATACTCCTCGGTCCCGTGGCGTCCTCCCTTGTACACGCCTTCGAGCTCGATCTCCACGCGCGTGCCGTGTTCCTTGGGCCCCCAGTCCTTCTCCGTGTCCTTCTTGACCACGGGCTCGTTCTTGAGCGTGTCGATCACGAGCTCGAACCGGTGGGCCGGGCTCCGGCCGTCGATGCGGCTTTCGATCACGACCGGCTTGCCGGTCGTGAGCTGCCCGTACATGCCGGCCGCACTGATGCCGATGCCCTGCTGGCCGCGGCTCTGTCGCAACCGGTGGAACTTCGAGCCGTACAGGAGCTTGCCGAAGATGCGCGGCACCTGCGCCTTCACGATGCCGGGACCGTTGTCCTCCACGACCACGCGGTAGCGGTTCTCCGAGACCGGACGGATCTCCACGAGCAGCTCGGGAAGGATCCCGGCCTCCTCGCAGGCGTCCAGCGAGTTGTCCACCGCCTCCTTGATCGTCGTGAGCAACGCCTTGGTCGGACTGTCGAATCCGAGCAGATGCCGGTTCTTCGTGAAGAACTCGGAGACCGAGATCTCGCGCTGCTGCGCCGCCATCGTGGTGGCGGTGGCCCGCGGGGCGTCGTCGCCCCTCTTGCGCGCGCCGCCCGCCCGCGGTTTCCGCGTCGCGGCCTTGTCGCCGGCCGGCTTCTCCGCGCGGGCGGAGCCCTTGGTCTTCGCCGCGCGTCCGCCGCCCCCTCCTCCGCCCTTCGCGGCGGCCTTCTGGGGGGACGAGATGCCGAGCTCGAGTTGGGTTGCGGGATTCAAGGAGCCTCCTCGGTTGCGGGGCCGCGGGCCGCGTCGGCGGGCACGCGGGGCCCGGGCATTCGCGGCATCCTATCCACGCGACGCGAGGCTGTCACGCCCTGGCCGTCGCGTCGGCCGGCGCGCTACGCTGTCACCATGAGTCCCGAAGACGCGCCCCGACGCTACGACCTGTCCTGCCGCGTGGATCCGTATCGCGATGGCTGGACCCTCGCCAACTTCCTCGCGCACCGGTTTCGCTACCACCCGCCCGAGCAGTGGCGGGAGCGGCTCGCGGCCGGCGTCGTGCGCGTGAACGACACGGTGGCCGGCGCCGAGACGACCGTCCGCAAGGGAGATGTCGTCCGCTACACGATCTGGCACGCGGAGCCCGCCGTCGACTTTCGCTACGAGATCCTCCTCGACGACCCGGCGGTGCTCGCCGTGGCGAAGTCCGGGAACCTCCCGGTCCACGCCGGCGGCAAGTTCCTGAGCCACACCCTGATCGCCCGCCTGCGGGAGGATCTCGCGGAGCCGGAGCTTCGCCTCGTGCACCGGCTCGATCGCGAGACGTCCGGGGTGGTGCTGCTGGCGCGCACGACCGAGGCCGCTCGCGCGCTCGAGGTGCAGTTCCGCGAACGGACGGTGGAGAAGGAGTACGTCGCCGTGGTTCGCGGGCTCCTCGAGCGCGAGCTCGCCGTGGACGGGCCGATCGCACGACGCGAACCGGCAGAGCCTCCGTACTTCCGGGTGGTCGCGGCGGGCGGAAAGCCCGCGCGAACGACGTTCGTGCCCCGGGAGACCGGCGACGTGTCATCGGGCCCGGTCACCCGGGTGGAGGTCCGCCCCGACGGCGGTCGCACCAATCAGATCCGCGTACACGCCGCGCACGTCGGACACCCGCTTCTCGGCGACAAGATCTATGGAGTGGAGCCCGCACTCGCGCGTCGGTTCGTGGCCGAGGGCGAGTTTCCGGATCTGCTGGCGGCGGCCGGCGCGCCTCGACACCTGCTGCACTGCCGCTCGCTCTCGTTCGCCCACCCGACCACCGGCGCGTGGCTCCGGTGCGAGGCGCCGGAGCCCGCCGATCTGCTCGCGCCGTTCGGGCCCCCCGGGCCCGCGATCGGCCGTGGAGCAGCCGCGTAGGGGGTTTTCCGGACCCCCTTTGTCCGGGATTTCCCCTGCGGGACGCGGTATCTTCGGAAATCCGAAACCCTGGAATCCGAGCCGAAACCGAGGGCGAACCGTGAAAACGATGATGAAAGAGGATCTCGAAGCCCGGTTGGAGGAGCTCTCCGGGCACTGGGAGCAGTGGGAGAAGGTCAAGGACCTCGTCGACTCCATGATCGACATGATGCTGAACTACCGGCAGAGCGGTCACCCCGGCGGCTCCCGGAGCAAGGTGCACCTCCTCGTGACGACCCTCCTCGGCGGCGTCATGCGCTGGGACGTCCGTCATCCCGAGAAGGCGTACGGCGACAAGTTCATCCTCGTGGCCGGCCATACCGTGCCCCTCGTGTACGCCACGCTCACGGTCTTCTGCCACGCGCTGCGTCTGAAGTACGAGAAAACCGGCGATCCGCGCTACCGGATCGAGAATCCGGAAGAGCGCTCCATGATGTGGGAGGACCTGCTCGATCTCCGGCGGAACGGTGGCCTCGCCGGACACGCCGAGATGGAAGGCAAGACCCTCTTCTTCAAGTTCAACACGGGCCCCTCGGGGCACGGCTCTCCCGCGGCGGCCGGCGAGGCGATCGCGCTGAAGCGCGCGGGCGCCGGCGACGTTCGCGTGTACGCGTTCGAGGGCGAGGGCGGACTGACCGCCGGTGCCTCCCACGAGACGCGGAACACCGGCTGGGGCCTCGGCCTCGACAATCTCGTGTACGTCGTGGACTGGAACGACGAAGGCATCGACCCGCGACGTTGCTCCTCCGTCGTCTACGGTTCCCCGCGTGACTGGTTCGGTTCGGCCGGATGGAAGGTCACGGCCGCGGAGAACGGCAGCGACTGGGCCGACGTGAGCCGCGCGCTGCTGGAGGGTGTGCACGGCGCGAACGAGGGACACGTGCCCGTGTGCGTGTACGGCAAGACGCTGAAGGGTCGCGGCTACCCCACGACCGGCTACAAATCGCACGGCGCCGCCGCGCCGCAGAACGGAGAGGGTTACTGGAAGGTCCGGCGCGAGTTCACGGAGAAGTACGGCATCGAGTTCGAGGGCCAGGATCAGCCGGCGCCCACGGACGCGGCGACGTTCCGCGCGCAGGTCGCGACGAACCTCCAGCGCGCCCTCTCGCTGTTCGAGCGCGATCCGAAGCTGCTCGACTACCTGGCCGATCGGCTGGTGGAGATCGGCGACTCCGTTCCGCAGACCGTGAAGGGCGCGAAGATCGATCCTGCCGTGACGCCGTTCGAAGACACGGAGTTCTGGGACTACGAGAAGTACCCCAGGGAGATGTGGCTGGAGCCGGGGAAGAAGGGTCCGAACCGCGGCGCGTTCTCGCAGTGGGGTGCGTACGTGAACGCGCTCGGTCGCAAGAAGTACGGGCGCCCGCTGTTCCTCGCGATGTCGGCCGATCTCGCGGACTCCACGAACATCTCGGGGTTCGCGAAGGGCTTCGGCGACCTCGAGGGCTGGGGCTGGTACGACCGCAACGAGAACCCCGACGGCGCGCTGCTGCCGCAGGAGATCACCGAGTTCACGAATTCGGGCGTCTCCGTGGGCATCGCGTGCGTGAACGTGCACCCGCAGCCGTTCGAGAAGTTCAACGGGTTCTATTCCGCCTGCTCCACGTACGGATCGTTCTCCTATCTCAAGTACGGTCCGATGCGTCTGTTCAGTCAGATCGCCCAGGACTCGGACATCCAGGTCGGGAAGGTGCTCTGGGTCGCGGGCCACTCGGGACCGGAGACCGCGGAGGACTCGCGCACGCATTTCGGGATCTTCGCACCCGGTGTCACGGATCTGTTCCCCGAGGGCCACATCTGCAACCTGCATCCCTGGGAGCACAACGAAGTGCCGGTCGTGCTCGGCGCGGCCTTCGCCTCGAAGTTCCCGATCATCGCGCTGCACCTCACGCGGCCGGCCGTGAAGATCCCGGATCGCGAGGCGCTCGGCGTGGCCCATCACTTCGAGGCGGCACGCGGCGCGTACCTCATCCGCGACTGGGAGAAGGGCAAGCCGCGCGTGGGCACCGTGCTCGTGCAGGGCACCATGACCACGGCGAATCTGTTCGAGGTGCTGCCGGAGATCGACAAGGCGGGCCTCAATGTCCGCATCGTGGCCGCGATCAGCCCGCAGCTGTTCGCGCTGCAGTCCGCGTCCTACCGCGAGCGCATCCTGCCGGCGTCGGCGCAGGCGGATCTCATGGCCGTCTCCAACCGTTCCAAGCGACTGCTGTGGGACTGGGTGAAGAATCCGATCGCGTACGAGTACTCGCTCACGTCCGACTGGGACGATCGCTGGCGCACCGGCGGCTCCGTCGACGAGGTCCTGGCCGAGGCCAAGCTCTCTCCCGACGATATCCTGGCCGGCATCGAGCGGTTCGTGCGCGAGCGGCCCCGTCGCCTCGCTCGGGCTCGGGATCTCCTGAACGAGCTCGACGCGGGATGATCCGCTTCGCCCGCCACTTGCGCGTGAGAGAGGTGCTGGCCCTCGGGGCCACCCTCCTCGCGGCGAGCGTCGGAGCGGAGGAGATTCCGGCCGGCCGCGCCGCCGCCCTGGCCGAACGTGTCGAGGATCGGGATCGCCTGATCGACGTCGTCCTCGGGCAAGAGCTCGGCGACCGGCGGGTACTGGAAGCGATGCGTCGCGTGCCGCGGCACCGCTTCGTTCCCGAGGGGGTACGCGCCGCCGCCTACGAGAACCGGCCGCTCCCGATCGGTGAGGGGCAGACGATCTCCCAGCCGCTCGTCGTGGCGCTGATGACTCATCTGCTCGATCTCGCCCCGACCGATCGCGTGCTCGAGATCGGGACCGGGTCGGGCTACCAGGCGGCCGTCCTCGCCGAGCTCGCCGGCGACGTCTACTCGATCGAGATCCTCGAGGGACTTGCGGCCACCGCCGCGGCCACCCTGTCGGAGCTCGGCTGGACCGACGTCCATCTCCGGGTCGGCGACGGCTACCTCGGATGGCCCGAAGCGGCGCCGTTCCAGGCCGTGATCGTGACGTGCGCGCCGGATCACGTCCCCGCGCCGCTGCAGGAGCAGCTCGCCGAGGGCGGGCGCCTCGTGATTCCGGTGGGGAGTGCCGGGGAGATCCAGCACCTCGTGCTCGTCCGGAAGCAGAACGGGGTGCTCACACAGGAAGAGATCGTCGACGTTCGCTTCGTGCCCATGACGGGCGAAGCCGTCGATCGAGGGGTGGAGGAACCCGTCGCGGGAGCCGTCCGCTAGCGTCCCCGACCGCGGCCGGCGCGTGCCCTTTCCCTCGCTCGGGCCCGCGAGTATCATCGCCCCATTCACTTCGCGAAAACCCGAGCGCCCCGGAGGTTGTCGTGCACCCATCCTCCCGAGTCGTCGGCGAAGGGCTCACCTTCGACGACGTTCTCCTCATTCCGGGACCGTCGACCGTCCATCCGCAGGACGTCGAGATCTCCACGCGTCTCACTCCCGAGATCGAGCTGAACATTCCCATCCTCTCCGCGGCGATGGACACCGTGACGGAGGCGCGTCTGGCCACGGCGCTCGCCCGTCAGGGCGGACTCGGCGTGATCCATCGCAATCTCAGTCCGGAGCGCCAGGCCGACGAGGTCGATCGGGTCAAGCGGTCCGAGAGCGGCATGATCCTCGATCCGATCACGCTCGGTCCCGACCGTCTCGTGCGGGAGGCCGAGGAGATCATGCACCGCTACAAGATCTCCGGTGTGCCGGTGACCACGCGCGAGGGAAAGCTCGTGGGCATTCTCACGAACCGCGATCTGCGGTTCATCGAGCGCACGGATCGCCCCGTCGGCGACGTGATGCGCAAGGAGAATCTCATCACCGCCCCCGTCGGCACGAGCCTCGAGGACGCGAAGCGCATCCTCCACGAGAACCGCATCGAGAAGCTCCCGGTGGTGGACGAGCACGGCACGCTCAAGGGGCTCATCACGATCAAGGACATCATGAAGCGGCAGGAACACCCGAACGCGTGCAAGGACGATCACGGTCGTCTGCGGGTGGGCGCGGCCGTCGGCACGTCGCCGGATCTGGAGGAGCGCGTGCAGCGACTCTCCGCGGCGAACGTCGATGCGATCTTCGTGGACACGGCGCACGGGCACGCGGAAGCCGTCAGCGACGCGGTGCTGCGGGTCAAGCGCGTGAACCCGAACGTGCCGGTCGTCGCCGGGAACGTCGCCACGGCCGAAGGCGCGGAGGCGCTGATCCGCGCCGGCGCCCAGGCGGTGAAGGTCGGGGTCGGGCCGGGTGCGATCTGCACCACGCGCGTCGTCGCCGGAGTGGGCGTGCCCCAGCTGACGGCGATCATGAACGCCGCGCACGTCGCGCGCGCGCACGGGATTCCGGTGATCGCGGATGGTGGCATCAAGTACTCGGGCGACGTCACGAAGGCGCTCGCTGCGGGCGCGTCCAGCGTGATGATCGGGAGCATGTTCGCCGGCACCGAGGAGAGCCCCGGCGAGATCGTTCTCTACCAGGGGCGGAGCTACAAGCTCGTGCGCGGGATGGGATCGATCGGCGCGATGAAGCAGGGCAGTGCGGATCGCTACTTCCAGGGCGGTGTGGAAGACTCCAAGAAGCTCGTCCCGGAAGGGATCGAGGGGCGCATCCCGTACCGCGGCTCGCTCGGCGAGACGGTGTACCAGATGCTCGGCGGATTGCGGGCCGGCATGGGCTACGTGGGCGCGGCGACGCTGGGAGAGCTCATGGAGAAGGGCCGCTTCGTGCGGATCACGTCGGCCGGGCTCCGCGAGAGCCACCCGCACGACGTCGAGATCACGCAGGAAGCGCCGAACTACGTCCGTTCGTAGGCCCGCCGGTCTTCGCCGCGTGCGAGGGGAAGAAAGAGGGCCCCGTCCCGGAGGACGGGGCCCTTCGTGTCGCGGAACCGAACCGAGGACCGACTAGCGGTACAGGTTCTTGATCGTGCCCCAGGTCTGCGAGTCGACCGAAGTCGTGCAGGACAGACCCACGTCGATCACCAGCTGCGCATCGCAGACGCCGTCGTTCAGGGCCGAGCCCGGGCAGAGCGGCGAGGTGGCCGTACCGTAGTAGAACGAGTGGTTCTCCCGGTTCGACGGGAAGCACGTGCCGCACGCAGCCGGACCGGTCGGGCCGACGGCCGGGTGGTCCGTGGCGATCGCCATCGGATTGGGGATCGACGCGTTGCTGGTCTCGTACACGATCGCGAACGACGCGTCCGGAACGACCGTGCCCGACCAGCTGACCTGGTTCCAGCCGGAGATGGGCAGGTACGCCTGCGTCGCGACCGGCGCGCCCGCCGGGCAGCCGTTCAGGTCCGCGTCGTACACGTGGAAGTTGCCGGTAAAGCCGTAGCCGGACGGAGCGCCCGTCGTGAACAGCGCGAACATGTCGTTGAGGGCCGTCGTGTTCTGCGCGCAGCACGAGTCGAAGGACACGCCGAACTGGTCGCCGGGCGACCAGCCGCTCCAGATCCAGATCCATCCGGTGCAGATGTTGTAGTACACGACGGAGCAGCTCGTGGCGCCACCGCGCCAGCCGTCCTGCTGCACGCCGTCCTTGTCGATCGCGAGGGCGCTCGTCTTCTCGAGAGCGATGCCCGGAGTCGCGAACGCGAGCACGGCGATCATCGCCGTCGCGGAAATCCACTGAAACGCAGTCTTCATCCCCAATCTCCTCGCTGAGACGGAAGTTCGTCGAACGCTGCGGTCCGCCGACGGTTCACTCGCCGCCACTCTGACGCGCCCGCCGGAGCCGGCATCGTCCGACCGCTTCCCTCCCTATCGGCAACTTTCGCACCGGCTTGACGCTCCGCAAAGGGAGGTTTCCGAGAAGGTTCGTAACTGGCAGTAAAAACAAGAGCTTTGCCGATTCTTGCCGGGTATCGCGACGACTCGCGGGCGGACGGACCGCGAACGAACGGGCGTGCCCCCTCGCGTTCGCGGCTCCCGGGCGCGCCCGAGTCCGGGGCGGCCCGGGTCGCAGTATCCGGAGCACGCGTCCGCGCGCGCAGAGCGAACACTCATTGCGGTGGAATCGAGCGTCGCCGCGCGAAAGATCGTGTGCATCTTGACGGTCTCGCGGCGAGATCTCTATCATGGAAACGTCGGCGCGAGCCGACACGTCGGATGGAACCCTGCGATGCGCGATCAGGAGTCTTGGTATTTTTATCCTAATGCTGATTGAAGGGGGGCCTCACATTCGGCTGGGACGCCGACTGCCTTCGCGGCGAGTCGGCTGAACGGGTCGTGCGGGCTCCCACCTTGACCTTCGGGTCAGGTCCTTGGCTTCGAACGGCAAAGCGGGGCATCCGATCGGAGAGGGCGCGAGCGATCGCGCCCTTTTCATTTCCGCCCGCAACCGACTCTCCCGTGACCGATTCTCCCGTGACCGAGGACGGATCCGCATGAGGTCGACGTCCGCGATCGAGCACACGGGGAGCGTGCGCGCCTGGATCGAGCAGGAAGTCCAGGAGAACGTGCCTCCCGCGCAGCGATCGTTCGCGCGGGGTGACGTCGAGGATCCGGCATGTCCGATCCTGTTCCTTCACGGGGGCGGAGGCGGGCCGGCCGACTTCCATCCGCTGGCGCGCGCGCTCGGAGCGCCGACTCTCTGTCCGCTGCTGCCGGCCCATGGTCGCGGGGAGGACGCGCTCGCCGCACTGACGTTCGATTCGCTGGTGATCCGCGCGCGGGAGGCGTACGACGTTCTCGCGGCGTCGGGTCGCTCACCGCTCGTCGTCGCGCAATCGCTGGGCGCGATCGTCGCGGTGCGTTTGCTCGCGGACCGCCCGGCGGCGGGACTCGTCGCGCTCGCGCCCGCGCTTCGTCCGCGCACGGCGCGCCGCGCGGTCGGGGTGCTGCGGACGTTGCTCGTCTCGCCCCGACGCGCGTTCGGAAGCTACCGCTGGCAGACCGAGGCCCGGCGCGCGATCCGGGCGACCCCGCCGCGACTCGCGGGCCTGCGCTGCCCGCTGCTCGTCCTCGTCTCGACCGACGATCCCACGGTGTCGCCGGCGGGTGCGCGCGCGTTCCACGACCTCGCGGCCGCGGAAGACAAACAGCTCGTGGTTCTCGAGGGCCAGGGGCACGTGCTCTCCGCCGCGCCCGACCTGGAGACGGTCGCCGCTCCGATCCGCGAGTTCCGGGCCCGGGTCGGGGCGAGCGTCGCCACGTTCTAGCTCGGGAGATCGAATCCGAAGTCCGGATCGGCCCGCTGAAGGCGCTGGACGGCCTCGTCCAGGCGACGACGATTCCCCTCCTCCGGATTCTGGTGCCAGGCCCAGTAGGCGTCGAGAAACTGATCGCGGAGGTCGGCCACGGAACCCGGCTCGGGCTCGGGAAGATCCGGACCGGCCGGCGGCAGTGCGCCGAGAACGTCGTCGCGCAGGCGCTCGTAGAGGTGGAAGTACTCGCCACGCATGTGGAACAGCACGTCGACGTAGCGCTCGAAGTCCCGGGACAGATGCGCGAGTACTTGCGCGAACGCGGGGGAGACCGCGGGCAGACGCTCCAGATACGAGGCGGCGTAGTGGTAGTACGCCTTGCCGCGACCGATGCGCTCGCGCGCGGTGCCGTCGAACTCGCGCCGACCCTCCCGCGCGACGTACGGGGTGTCCGTGAACAGACTCGTGGAGAGCAGCAGTTGATCGGCCGTCGCGCGATACACGGCGCACTTGTGGCGCGGATCGCCGCTGTCCTTCACCGCGTGGAACACGTCGATGTCGCGTTCCGGACCCGCGAGGAGCGAGTGACCGAGGACGAGGCGGGACAGCAGGTGAACGAGGTAGATGTTCACCTCCTCGTCGTACTGCCGCTGGTTGGATTCGAATCCGCAATCGATGCGGGATCGCAGCAACGCGTCGAGAACGAAGTACGCGGTCCGTTCCTGACCGTCGCGCGGTCCCATCTCCCAGTACGACGAGTCCAGCATGATTCACCTCCGGCGCTCGACCCCGCCGCGCCTCGCGGAGGCGCTCCGGCGGTCGTTCCCGGGTCCTTCCCGTGCAAGTGCGGTGCCAGGAGCTCCCCGGTGTCGACGAGCCGCACTTACGCTAGATTCTAGCAAAGGAACCGTGCAGGCCGAGCGCGGGTTCCGGTCCGGCGTCGTGCGGAGCGAGTCATGGCAGTCGCGTTTTGCGAATCGTGGGCGGGCTTGTGAAAAGTCGAACGAACGAAGGACGAGAAGGGGGAAACCAGGCCGCCCCTCGCGCGCGCCTCGGATTCCTGCAGCTGCGGCCCCGCTTCGGGCGCCCGGAGGAGAATCTCGCTTCCGCGGCGGCGGCGATCGAGCGCGCGCCGGAGTTCGACGTTCTCGTGCTCCCGGAGCTGTTCGCGAGCGGCTATGCGTTCCGCGACCGCACGGAGGCGTTCGCGCTGGCCGAGGACGAAGACGGTCCGACGACCCGCTTCCTGCGGGAGATCGCCGCGCGTCGAGGGGCGTGGCTTGCCGCGGGGTACGCGGAGCGGGACGGGGGCGCCCTCTACAACTCGGCTCGCCTGGTCGGCCCTCGCGGGGAGACCTTTCTCTACCGAAAGGTCCATCTGTTCGATCGCGAGCGTGAGATCTTCGATCCCGGCGATCGACCGTTCCGGGCGGTCGACCTCCGGGTCCCCACGGGCGTGCTGCGGGCCGGTTTGATGATCTGCTACGACTGGCGCTTCCCCGAGTCGGCGCGATCGCTCGCCCTCGACGGGGCGGAAGTGCTGCTCCACCCCTCGAACCTCGTGCTGCCGAACTGCCAGGACGCGATGATCGTGCGGTGTCTCGAGAATCGTGTGTACTCCATCACCGCGAACCGGACGGGCGTGGACGACCGCGGCGACTTCTCGATCGAGTTCACCGGGCGGAGTCGGATCGTGGGGCCGGACGGTGCCGTGCTCGCGACCGCGCCCATCGACGCGGACGCGCTGGAGATCGTGGACGTGAATCTCGCGCCGGCGCGCGACAAGCGAATCAACACGCGCAACGATCTCTGGCAGGACCGAAGGCCGGAGGCGTATCGCCCCGACCGGTGACGTCAACCGCGGAAGACAGCATTCTCCCGAAAGTCGACACTCGGGGCGTCGCGCGCTGTCGTGCCTCGTCGCAAGTGCTTCCGCTCGGGACGTTTGCGAGTCTCCGGCGGTTCCGCGCTTCCGGGCCCGCGGCTTGCAATGCGATGCCTCGTCGGCTCGGGCGACGCCGGCGGCGATCCGCGGGCACGGATCCTCGCCACCCGGGCCGGCCCGGATCTCGGAGACGGCGGAGGGCGTTGGCCAGGCCCTTTGCCGAACCGGGACCCGGGGTCGTGCCGGGAGCGTTCCGAGAGGAGAGTCCTCGCACCGGAGGCGTAGCCGGGGAGATGCGCCTTTCGGTCGGGACGCTCCCGGCCGTTCGGGGAGTCCGGCGGACCGTGCAACGCAAGGCACGACGGACGTGCGGCGGAGTGTGCGGCGGAGTGTGCGGCGGAACGCGACGAGCCCGGTGCCGGACTACGACGTCTCGCTCTGCTGCTCCATCGCGGCGGCGAGAGTGGCGCGCAGCGTCTCGCGCGTCAGATTGCGCGTGAGCCGACCACCCTTCGCGTGCGAAACGGTGCCCGTCTCCTCGGAGACCACGATCACGTCGACGTCGGTCTCTTCCGAGATTCCCAGCGCGGCGCGGTGGCGGGTGCCGAGCGTGCGGGACAGTCGGGGATCCTGGGTCAGCGGAAGGATGCACCCCGCTGCGAGAATCTGATCGCCCTGGATGATGACGGCGCCGTCGTGGAGGGGGCTGCGCGTCTGGAAGATCGAGAGCAGCAACTCCTCGCTGATTCGCGCGTGGAGCGGTGTGCCCGTCTCGATCACGCCCTTCAGCCCGCCCCCGCCGAGAATCACGATCAGCGCCCCGGTGCGCGAGTCCGCCATCTCGAAGACAGCGCTCACGAGGGTGCCCGCCGCTTCGCTCACGCGCGTGCGCGAGACGAACGGTCGCACGATCGGATTCTGGCCGAGCGTGGAGAGGGCGCGTCGCAGCTCGGGCTGGAACACGATGAGGAAGCCGATCAACCAGATGGTCTTGAGGCTGCTGATGATCCAGTTCAGGCCGTGAAGACCGAGGAATCCGGCGAGGAATCCGGCGCCGATGATCACGAGCAGTCCGAGGAACATGGTCACCGCGCGGGTCGAGCGGATGAACATGTACAGCTTGTAGAAGAGGACCGTCACGATCCCCACGTCGAGCACGTCGAGCGCCCAGTGATTGCCGAGGAAGCTCAGCACGACGCCTCCGAGGACGCGCGGGGCATCGTGCGCGCGCGCAGTACGGCCTCGGTCACCTCGACCGACTTTCGATTCGCGGCCACGTCGTGGACACGAAGAATGGAGGCGCCCCCGATCACGGCGAGCACGGTCGTGGCCAACGTTCCCTCCAGACGGTCCTCGGAATCCTCGCCGTCGTAGCGGGCGAGGAACGACTTCCGCGAAGCCCCGACCAGGATCGGCCGGCCGAGGCGAAGGTACTCCGGCAATCGCCGGAGGATCTCGAGATTGTGGTCCGCCGACTTCGCGAAGCCGAGGCCGGGGTCCACCACGATCCGATCCTCTCTCACGCCGGCTCGGATGGCCCGGTCCACCGCGTGGTCGAGGAAGCGGATCGTCTCCTCCACGACATCGTCGTAATCGGTGAGATTCTTCATCGTCCGGGGGGTTCCGCGCATGTGCATGAGCACGAGGCCGGCCCCGGCGGCCGCGCAGACGTCCGCGATCTCGGGATCGTGCTGGAGTCCCGTGACGTCGTTGATCCAGGCGGCACCCGCCTCCAGCGCCGCGGCCGCCACGGAGGCCTTCATCGTGTCCACCGAGATCGGGACGCCGAGCGGCGCCACGCCCTGGAGTACCGGAAGCACCCGGGCGATCTCTTCCGCGGCCGGGACCGGTTTCGCGCCGGGACGGGTCGACTCGCCGCCGAGGTCCAGGGCGTCCGCGCCCTCCTCCACGAGGAGCCGTGCCCGCTCGATGGAGGCGAGCTCGGTCGGATCGAGCCCGCCGTCGTGGAATGAATCCGGGGTGAGGTTCAGTACCCCGAGCAGGCGGGTTGCCCGCCCGGGATCCCGGCGCGGGAGAAGCTCGGCCAGCGGGTCGGGGGCCGTGGGGTCGGCCCAGTGGCCGACCGGATCCAGACGGTCATCCGTCAAGACGGGCCCAACCTCCCTCAGCTCGTGGAGCTGTCTCCGGTGGAGCTGGCAGCCGAGTCGGTCGCGGTGCCCGCGTCGTCTCCGCCGTCCTTGCGGATCTCGGGCAGGCCGGAACCGGAGAGCAGGGTCGCGAGATCGTCGCCGTCGATGGTCTCCCGCTCGAGCAGGGCCATCGCGATCGAATCGAGCTGGGCGCGGTACTCCGTGAGGATCTCGTGGGCGGCACGACGTCCGTACTCCACGAGTCCGCGGACCTCCTCGTCGATCGCCTCGGCCGTTTCCTCCGAAACGTGGCGGTTCTCCACGATCTCGCGACCGAGGAATACCTGCTCGTCGCCGCGTCCGAGCGCGATCGGTCCGAGTCGATCGCTCATGCCCCACTCGCAGACCATGCGTCGCGCGAGATTCGTGGCCGAGTCGATGTCGCCCTTCGCTCCGTTCGTCATCTCGTTGAACGCGATCTCCTCCGCCACCCGGCCGCCCATCATGATCGCGAGCCGCGACTTGCAGTAGGAGCGCGACCAGTTGTGCTTCTCGTCCACGGGGAGCTGGTACGTCGCGCCGAGCGAGCGTCCGCGGGGGACGATCGTGACCTTCTCCACCGGATCCGCGCCCGGTGTCCGCAGCGCCACCAGCGCGTGGCCGGCCTCGTGGTACGCCACCACTTCCTTCTCCTTCTCGGAGAGGATCAGGCTCTTGCGTTCCGCGCCCATCGCGACCTTGTCCTTCGCGTCCAGCAAATCGATCATCGTGACGCGATCGCGGTTGCGACGCGCGGCCAGCAACGCCGCCTCGTTCATCACGTTCGCGAGATCCGCACCCGAGAAGCCGGGCGTTCCGCGCGCGATCTTCTCGAGATCCACCTTCTCGTCGAGCGGGATCGGGCGGGCGTGGACGCGCAGGATACCGAGGCGGCCCCGCAGGTCCGGCATATCCACCACGATCTGCCGGTCGAATCGACCCGGGCGCAGCAGCGCGGGATCCAGTACGTCGGGACGGTTCGTGGCCGCGATCAGGATCACGCCGTCCGAGCTGTCGAAGCCGTCCATCTCCACGAGAAGCTGGTTCAGCGTCTGCTCGCGCTCGTCGTGACCGCCGCCGAGTCCGGCGCCGCGGTGACGTCCGACGGCGTCGATCTCGTCGATGAAGATGATGCACGGCGCGTTCTTGCGTCCCTGCTCGAACAGGTCGCGCACGCGGGAGGCGCCGACGCCCACGAACATCTCCACGAAGTCGGAGCCCGACATCGAGAAGAACGGCACGCCGGCCTCGCCGGCGACGGCCTTCGCGAGCAGCGTCTTGCCGGTGCCGGGGGAGCCCAGCAGCAGGGCGCCCTTCGGGATCTTGCCGCCGAGCTTCTGGAACTTCGCGGGATCCCGCAGGAACTCGATGATCTCCTGCAGCTCCTGCTTCGCCTCGGTCGCGCCGGCCACGTCCTCGAACGTGATCTTCGGGCGGTCGCCGCCCGCCATCAGCATCTTGGCGCGGCTCTTGCCGAACGTGAACGCGCGGTTCCCGCCGGACTGCATCTGCCGCATGATGAACACCCAGATGCCGAGAATCAGCAGGATCGGCAGCCACGCGAACACGACCTGCGTCCAGTTCGGTCCCGGCTTCTGCGCGGTCACCGTGGCGTCCGGATTCTTCTCCACGATGCGATCCGGCAGATCCGTGAGCCCCTTGGGCAGCGTGAGACGGAAGCGCGTGTAGCCCTGACTCACACCCTGGATCTGCGTCATCGCGGCGGCCACGAGCTCGCCGTGCACGTCGTCGTCGATCAGACGGACCATCTTGATGTTGCCGTGGTCGATCTGCTCGATGAACTCGTTGTAGTTGATCTCCGTCTCGGGCGGCTCGTCGTTGTACAGGCCGCGGAACACGAGCAGGAAGATCATGATGACGACCACCCAGAAGGCCATCGTCTTCGTCGCCCGGCCGTACCGCGGCACGTCCTTCTTCTTGCGGTCGCGGTCGTCGCGCGGGTCGCGCGGCGGGTAGTCGTCTCGTCGGTCGCTCATCGCTCATCCTCAGGTCGTCTGGAGGGTGCGGCATCCAGTGACGGCAACGCGTTCCCGTCCAGGACCGTGATGTAGGGCAGATTCCGGAAGCGCTGGGCGAAGTCGAGTCCGTAGCCCACCACGAATTCGTCCGGAATGTCGAAACCGATCCAGTCCAGCGGCACCTCGGCCTTGCGGCGGCTGGGCTTGTTCAGAAGCGTGACGATGCGGAGAGAGGCGGGGTTGCGCGCCAGCAGCAGCTCGCGCAGGTACTCCAGGGTCAATCCCGTGTCCACGATGTCCTCGACGATCAACACGTGGCGCCCGTCGAGGTTCAGTCCGAGATCGGCCAGGATCCTCACCACGCCGGAGGACTCGGTCTTGTCCTCGTAGCTGGAGACCACCATGAAGTCGATCTCGCAGGGAACGGAGAGCTCCCGCGCGAGATCCGCGAGGAAGATGAATCCCCCCTTGAGGATGTTCACGAGGATCGGCGCCTCGCCCGCGTACACGGCCGAGATCTCCCGGCCGAGAGCCGCTACGCGCTCACGGATGCTTCGCTCGTCGATGAGGACGTTTCCGATGCGCTCGGCCATGGGGGTAGAACTCATCCTTCGCTCCCGATCGCCCCTTCCGCGGGGTCCATCCAGGGGGGCCGGCCGATCAGCTCGATCCGGTACGCCCTTTGGGTTTCTTCGGTGATTCTCGACCTCCGGTCGACCCGGAAACCGGGAATCCAGACGATTCCTTCGTGGTCGGTCACCACCGGGACCGAGTCCCGCCACGGCCGCGGGATCTTTCGATCCACCAGAAGGTCCTGCACCTTCACCGACCCGTCGAGCCCGAGCGGCCGGTAGCGATCCCCGGACCGCCGCGTGCGGACCGCGAGCCCCCCCACGATACGACCGGCGTCCACCCAGGCGATCCGCGGCCCCGACGCCCGCCGCGGATCCTCCGGCGGCGCCGTCTCGGTCACCGTGAGATGCAGTTCCGCCCCGATCGGACTCGGACCGGAGAGGCGGACGCGACCCGGCACGCTCAGCTCGTGGACCGGAACGGAAAAGCCGGCCTCATCCGGCCGGCGGATCTCCAGCCGAAGCTGGCTCTCCGTCCGCGAGACCCGGATCCCTCCCGGGAGCTCCCGGACGAACGGCACGCCGAGCTGCCATCCGACCACGACCTCGCGCCACGCGGATCGGCCGATCGCGGCCGAACTCACGCCCCGCGCCCGCACGACGAGCCGGAGCAGCGTCGTCAGCACGTTGGCATCATAGGTAGCGGCCCGAGGGCCATCAAGGACCAACTCCCCCGGGCTCTCGTGAACCACGAGCGCCTCCGCCGCGGCCTCCGCGAGGGCCTCGAGCAGATCGTCGGTCTCGCCCAGCAACGTCGCGGCGCGCCCGACCACCCGCGCGACGGCGGGGTTCTCGCGGCGGAGAGCCGGGATCACGTCCGCGCGCAGCCGGCTGCGCAGATTCGAGCGGTCCCGGTTCGTGGGATCGTCCCGCCACGTCAGGCCGCGCTCCCGAAGCCACGTCTCGATCTCGTCGCGGGTCACGTCGAGGAGGGGGCGGATCACGCCGTCCTCGCGGCGGTAGCGCGGCAGAGACAGTCCGCGCGGTCCGGCGCCGCGCAGGAGCTGGATCAGGAAGGTCTCGAGCCGGTCGTCCGCGTGGTGCCCGACCGCGATCGTGGCGCCATCCGCGGCCGCGGTCCGGCGCAGGAACTCGTAGCGCACTGCCCGGGCACGCGCCTCGACGTCGGCAATCGGCGCGCCGCCGAGACGATCCCAGTCGACGCGCTCGCGGTGGCACGGAACGCCGAGTGAGCGACACGTCGCCTCCGTGAAGTCCGCGTCCGCCTCGGAATCGGGTCGGAGCGCGTGGTCGAGCGTCGCCGCGCGGAGCGTGCAACCGATCTGTCCGGAGATCTCGTGGAGGACTCGCAGGAGCGCGATCGAGTCCGCCCCGCCGGAGACGGCGACGAGCACCCGGTCTCCCCGGTCGAGAAGACGCTCGCGCTCGATGGTCCGGCGAACCGAGAGTTCGAGGGGCGGGTTCATGGCGCCCCCGCGGTGCGGACGTTGCCGGTGCACTCCCGGCGGCAGGATGGTAGCGGTGCAGGGACTCGAACCCCGGACACGCGGATTATGATTCCGCTGCTCTAACCAACTGAGCTACACCGCCCCAAGTCGATCCGATTCGGCGGTCGGTCGGTCCGCGGGCGCTCCGGACACGAGCCACGGAGCCGGGAACCAGCCGCCCGGGCCCACGGTGTCACCCCGAGTACGGGGGGGCCGAAGGGGTCGGAATCGGTGGCGAAGAAGGTACGAGCGGGCCCGACGGGTGTCAAGAATCCGGGCGGATCGGGCGGTTCTCCCGGTCAGGACTGCGTCGGCCGGATCGGGACTCGGAGGGGGTCGGTCGGTCGGAGTCCCGGGCGAGCGGGTCGTGGGGGGCCGAGTGCCGTTGGCCGTCCCGAGAGGGGAGGGCGACCGCGCCGCGGAGCTTTCGATGTGGACCGAAAGGCAGCCTCTTACTCCTCCTGGCTCTCCCGGGCCGTCCCAGAACCGGGGCCAAGCTCTCGAGTCCGAGGTCCGGACGCGGTCTCCTCCCGCAACTCGCGGTGGAATGTCGAAGAGTGAGGGCGCGCCGACGGGGTCGGGGCGATGGCACCCTTCGGCGCGCGGCATGTGTGCGATCTCGGCGGCGCGGAATCCCGGATGACTGGCCGAACGCGCGACCACTTTCCGAATGCTTTCACGGATCGTCAACCGAAGCCGACGCGAGAAACGTCCGGCGGCGTCAGCTTCCCTCGCCGGAACCGATCCGTGGTCCCGGGGTATCGCTGGCGAGCCCCGGAATCCGCTGCTAGACTCCCGCCTCTCGAATTTCGTCCCCTCGGGAAAGGAATCCGCTTGTCGGTGTTCGAAAACGGGCGCGACTACCGCGCTCGCGCGTTGTTGACGCTCGCCGGTCTCGCGTCGCTCACCGCGCTCGCAGCGTGCGCGAGTCGTGGAGACAACGGCGTCGGCGTCGCGTTCATCGACGAACAGGCTGCGGACAGGGAAGTCGTTCTCACGGAGATCGGGCCGCCCGACTCCACGACGGATTTCCAGGCTCCCGGCGTGCCCGCGACGGTCGGCCAGGGCACGACCTTGATCGTCGGCGCGCGCACGGGCTATCGCCTGCGCTCACTCGTCCGCTACACGGCGTCGTCGTTCCCGGATTCCGGCACCGTGGTCGACAGCGCGTTCGTGTCGTTCTTCTTCCGGAACGAGTTCGGGGACGGACCGCTGTCGATGAGCGTCCACCGCACGACGAAGGAGTGGTTCGAGGGCCGCATCCCGTTCGACTCGCTGCCGACGTTCACGGCCGCCGCCGACACGATCGACGTTCCGTTCCGCGACGTCACGGTGGACACGGTCACGTTCCGCCTCGACGACTTCGTGCGGTTCTGGGTCGATCATCCGGATTCGAACTTCGGACTCCTCCTCGAGCCGCTCGCCGGACAGACGGACGAGGTCGAGTTCGGCTCCCGCGAGTCGCTCGACGGCTCCCAGCTCACGATCCACACGCCCGACGGCGCCGTGACGCCTCCCGTGGACCGCGACACCTGGTCGTTGCAGACGGTGGTGCCTTTCATGACGCTCGCGGGAGACCCGGGCCACCTCACGATCTCGAACGGTCTGCCCGTGCGCTCCCTGGTCCGCTTCGATGTTCCGGACTTCGGGGATCGGGCCACGATCAACCGGGCCGAGCTTCTCTTCCGCGTGGACGACACCGCCTCCGCCTACGGCACGATGCGCTGCGGATTCCAGCGCGCGACGGGACCCTGGCAGGACGACAGCACCGAGGTGGAAGCGATTCTGTACGGCATCCGCGACGTGGAGTCCGGCGCGGACTCCCTCTCGTTCGACGTGACGTCGCTGCTGCGCGTGCTCCAGACGCAGGACAACGAGGGCTTCCTGTTCCGGAGCTCCGACGAGCGGCGGAACACGGACTACCTCCGCGTACACGGCGGTCCCGGCGCGGACCCCGCGCTCGCACCGAAGCTCCGGGTCTGGTACACGCCCGGTGACGAGATCGGAGGGACCCCATGACGAGGGAGATGACCTCCCGCCGCGACGCGCGGCTCCTCGTCTCGCTCGGAGCCGTCGCGCTGTTCGCGCTCGCGACGTCACCGGCCGCCGCCGAGTCCCGCTACTCCTTGCGCGGATTCGGAGAGCCCACGTTCCCCTGGCGCGCTGATCTTCGTGCGCTCGCCGGGGCCGCCTCGGCCGCCTCCATCCCGAGCATCGCCGGCAATCCGGCTGCGGTCGGTTTCCTGGAACGTGGCCTGTTCACCGGCACGTACCAGACGGAATGGGTGTCCACCGAGGAAACGCTCGACGGCGGGACGACGCGCGATCGTGCGGAGTACAACAGCTTGATCCCGAATCTGAGCCTGCAATGGCCGGTCGGCCGCGGTCTCGCGATCGGCGTCGGCTTCCTCGTGGAACGTCGGCGCGGCGGCATCATCGAGACGGACGCGATGACACCGGACAGCGTCGCCTACCGCCAACGCTACGAGGCGAGCGGCAACCTGCTCACGATTCCGTTTGTGGTCGGGCTCGACCTCGAGCACGCCCAGCTCGGTGTAGCCGCCGACGTGACGCTCCTGAATTCCAAGGAGCGCTGGCGCAACATCTTCGACGTCTCGGGATACGCGAGCAGCAACGATCTGGATCGCGAGAACGAGATCGGGCTCGGCGCGCGGTTCGGATTGCGGGTGCCGTACCGGAACGTCGGCGCGATCGGCGCGTGGACCTCGCTGCCGGCGAAGATCCGCGGCGAGCGTCACCTGCAGAACGACGACATCATCGCCACGGCGGACGAGTTGCGTGCCGGCATCTGGGCCGAACTCCCCACGCGATACGGTCTCGGTCTGGAGCTGACGCCGGTGGCGGCATGGCGCGTGCTCGGCGACTGGACGCACGAGGCGTGGTCCGACGCGAAGTCGGGCGAGATCACGGACGAACGCATCGACGTGGACCGGGTGTCCGCCGGTGTGGAGTGGACTTCCACCCGCGCCTCCGGCCTCACGATTCCCGTGCGCCTCGGGTTCCGAACCGAGAACCTCCACTTCCTCGACGCTCGGCAGCAGGAAGTGCGCGAGACCGCGCTCACCGCCGGCACCGGGTTCGGTTTCGCGGGAGGACGCGGTCAGTTCGACTGGCTTCTCGAGTACGGCTGGCGCGGCGACGCGAGCACGGAGTACGAGGAGAAGTTCGTGCGGTTCGGTGTCTCCGTGAGCGGGTACGAGGAGTGGTCCCGCCGCACGGCGCCGGAGGCCGAAGAGGACTGGTAGGTCGCCCCGTGCACTCCCCGCCGGGACGCCTTGGAAAGTTGCGGAGGAAGTTGCGGAGGAAAAGAGAAGGCGGGGATCCGAAGATCCCCGCCTTCCTTCGCTCCGGGTCGGCCGGGCCGCCCGGCTTCGCTCCTAGCTCTCGTCGTCACCGATCAGGCCGTACGGGATGCCCCACGCGACGTTGTCGTACGGCGCGACGTCGTCGTAGAGCGTGCCGTTCGAGAGGACGTCGACCACGAGGTGACGCGGACCGCGGCGGCCGTTCGTGAAGAACGTGCCGGAGTAGGTGCCGTCGCCGTTGTTCGTGAGTTCGAGCCGGCGGCCGAGGTGGCGCAGGTGCAGGAACACGCCGTCGGTCGCGTCGCCGGTGGTCACGGTGACGGTGACCTCCTGGCCGCGCGGCAGGCGCGTGATCTCCTCGACCGGCACCAGGCTCTCGACGTCGTCGATGGTGACGTCCACGTCGCCGGCCTGCAGCCGCACCGACTGGATCTCCCGGGTCGTGTTCTCGGAGCGAATCAGCACGCCGGACAGCGCCTGGACCTGCCAGCCGCGATGCGGTCGATCGATCGGCCGGTTCTTCTCGAACAGCATCGAACGCACGGCGCTGTCCGCGAACTCCTTCTGGTACTCGGTGCGCGTGCTGTCCTCGCACACGAAGAGGTGGAGGATGCCGGTGGCGTCCGCGTGCACGACGACCTCGGCGATCGACGGACCTTCGTCCGGATTCTCCACGTGGATGTCCACGGTCTTGTCGAGCGACAGGAGCTCCCGACGCCACCAGTTCGTCGCGATCGCGGCGTTCTCGGCGTCGGAGCTCGCGTCGTCGTAGAACCGCACGTCCGGATCGGCGAGATCGGCCTGTTCCTCGAAGAGGACGTTCTGGATGCCCTCCTCGTCCGTGGTCAGACTGTCCGAGGGGCCGGAGCTGGAGTCGAAGCAACCCTGGAGAAGGACGGCCGTCGCGACCAGTCCTCCCGTCATCAGCATCGAGTGGCGGATCATGGCAACTCTCCCGCGTTGGTGGTGGCCTCATCGGCCGGGGGTCGGACTCGGTGGGATCGCGTCCGGATCCCTTGCCCGACCCTCTACGCAGGGCGCGTGCCATTCGATGGTCGACGTTTCAAGTCGTTGATTCCAGTGGAGATCCGCGTGAACCGGGGTGCGGTCCGGGCCCGCTGCTCGCGGTCGACTGAACGTCCCGGTTCAGTTTCCTGAACCGGGCGGGACAGGCACCCCGTCCTCGGCCGGGATCTCGTCCGGCGGGATCGGCTCCACGATGACCCGCGGGCGATCCGGGGAGCCCGCTTCCTCCGGCACCGCGGCCTCTCCCGAGGACTCCCGTTCGATCTCCAGCAGCGTGCGTGCGTGATCCTGCCAGCCCGCCTCGAGCGCGCTCGTGGTCAATCGCGTGTGGGCGTAGAGCGCGTCTCGGAACGTCTCGCCCGCGGCGAGGTCCTTCGCGATCGCTTCCACGGCGTCGATTCCGTAGAAGAACGCGAGATGGTCGATCAGTGCGCGCGCGAGCAGGGGGCCATCCGGCGTGAGGAAGAGCTGCGGATCCAGCACGTTCTCGTAGGACGGGATGCCGCGGCGGGCGAGGATCGATCGGTACGCCGACTCGAGTTCGGGACTCGGCGGATAGACGCGCGCGTGCGCCAGGCCGTGGACCCACCAGCGCGGAGCGTCGCTCTGGTTCGGAGCGAGCTCCATGATCAGGGCCCAGCGCATGATCTCGCGCAGTCCCGTGGTGGACGGCACGGCGGCGCTCGTTCCCGGCATCTCGACGTAGAGGAGAGACTTGCCCCGAATCGACCCGACGACCTGCACGTGCAGGAACTCGCCGGTCGCCCGTTCGAGCGACGAGTGGTCGGGGAACGCGACGACCGTGATCGGTCGGGCCGTGAACCCGAGCTTCTCGGCCATGCCCTGCACCACGCCGGACGTGATCTTCGCGATCGTCTCGCCCTCCTGTTTCTTCGCCTGCGGAGGGCAGCGGAACGTGATCGGCTCGATGTCGTACGTCGAGTAGTCGGACGTGTCGACCGGCTCCGACGGCGTGAGCCGCTCTCCGCCCGCCGAGAACGTACCGACGGCCGCCGTCAGGGCGAGCCAGGGCAACGACCCGGCGATCCAGCGACGCCAGACCACCACGCCCCACTCGCGCAGTCCCCACACGGTCCAGATCACGGCGAGAATCACGAACGGATTCGTCAGCGCGAAGATCGCGTGCCAGCCCGGCGACACGTCGTCGCTGAGGAAACTCAGGTTCAGCGGCGGATCCGGTAGGCGGGTGAGCCACGCGAGCGCCGTCTTCGCGAACAGACCGATCGTGATCCAGAGCGAGGACCAGGCGACGAGCGAAGTGATGCACGAGTACGGACGGGATCCGCCCAGGAGGCGGAGGACGATCCAGGTGACCGCGCCGAGCAGGAACGTCAGTACGATCGGGACGATCGACGACCCGACCAGGAGCATGAGCTGGAAGCTGCTTCGCAGCTCCGACTCCGTCACGGTCGCCTGCGAGAGCATCGCCGGCGCGATCATCGGGAACGCGATGCGGAAGGCCACGGTGGTGTACACGAGCGCGGCCGCGACGAGCGCGAACATCGGCAGAATGAACGTGGGCGCGCCGTCGAGCGCGGCGAACAAGGTGCGTGGCCGCACGAAGTCCGAGAGCCGGGGGCGCGCCGCGAGATGCGGCGCGGGCGTCAAGCCGGGACCTCCACCAGGGCCTTGGTCACGGGAGTCAGGATCTCGGGCGCGCCGTCCGTCACGAGGATGGTGTCCTCCACGCGGACGCCGCCCACGCCCGACACGTACACGCCGGGCTCCACCGTCAGCACCATTCCCGGTTCGAGCACGAGTTCGGACGCATCCGAGTACCCGCCGCCGTCGTGAACGTCGAGGCCGATCGAGTGTCCCAGTCCGTGGATGAAGCGCCCGGCGAACTCCGTCTCGTCGATGCGACGCGTGACGTGACGGTGCACGTCGCGGGCGGGGGTGCCCGGCCGCGACATCGCGACCGCCTCGACCTGGGCGTCGTGCACCACGTCGAACATGCGGCGCTGCTCCTTCGTCGCCCGACCGTACAGATACATGCGGGTGATGTCCGAGCAGTAGTGGTCGCGCTTCGCGCCGAAGTCCACGAGGACGAGATCGCCGGGCCGCAGCGGAACGTCGCCGGGACTGTAGTGCGGCTCGGAGCCGTTCTTGCCGAAGCCCACGATCGTGGAGAACGCGTTCGAGCCGCCCCGATCCTGGATCGCGCGCGCGACGCCGGCGGCGACCTCCGCCTCGGTCACGCCCTCGTGCAGCATCGCGGGGATCTCGGCCGCCACCTCGCTCGTGATCGCGCAGGCGCGCCGGATGAGGTCGATCTCCCGCGCGTCCTTGACCACGCGTGCAGCCGTCACCGCGGCGCTCACGTCCCGGAAGTCCGCGTCCGGCGCGGCGGACTGCAGGGCCCGCACGCTCTCCCACGTGATCGCCGGGGCGTTGAGGCCGATGCGGCGGAGCCCGCCGAGCAGGGTCCCGAGGATCTGCTGGCGCGCTTCCCGGGTCTTGTACGGCAGGATCTCGCACTCCGAGGCGGCCGAGGCGCTCTCCGCCTCCATCTCGGACACGACGAGCGCCGTGGCCTCGCCGGGGCGGAGCACCGCGGCGCACCCGCCGTAGCCGCCGCTCGTCACGCCGGAGACGTACCGGAACGTGCTGTCGAACAGCGCCGACGTCCCGTTCATGAGGACGATGGCCTCCGGGCGATCCCCTTCGGGAATCGCCTCGAGAATCCTGCGCGCGCGGACCCGCATGCGAATCTCCAGGGTTGGGAGCCGGGAGCGATCCGGGATCGGGCCCGGGTCGCGAGTCGGGGCGCGAAACCTTACCAAGGCCTCCCGCGGATCGGCAAGCCGGGGCCTTAGCGCCCGGCCTCGAACCGGCGACGCGTCTCGGCGAGCGTGTCCGCCCCGAAGGTTTCCAGGAAGGCCGCGGCGAGCTCGAACGCCACGACGGCCTCGCCGATCACGCTCGCGGCGGGGAGGGCGCAGATGTCGCTCCGCTCGTAGGCGGCGTCCTCGGCGTCCCCGGTGCGGAGATCCACGGAGCGCAGCCGACGGCCGAGAGTGGAGATCGGCTTCTTGGCGGCGCGCACGATCAGCGTCTCGCCGTTCGTCATGCCGCCTTCGAGGCCGCCGGCGTGGTTCGAGGCGCGCCGGAAGCGGCTGCCCTCGCCGGGGAGGATCTCGTCGTGGGCCGCGGAGCCTCGCCGGCGGGCGACGTCGAACGCGTGCCCGATCTCCACGCCCTTCACCGCCTGGATGCCCACGATGGCGGCGGCGAGGCGCGCGTCGAGGCGATCCTCGCGACGGAAGCAAGAGCCGAGTCCGATCGGCAGCCCCGTCGCGCGCACCTCGAAGATTCCACCGAGCGTGTCGCCGTCGCGCCGCGCCGCGTCGACGGCGGCCTTCATCGCGTCCTCCGCGCGCGGGTCGGGGCAGTAGACGTCGCTCGCATCACGTCGCGCGACGAGCTCCGCGAGCGGGAGGTCGGAATCCACTTCGCTCGCGACGTCGCCGAGTTCCGTCACGAAACCGGCGACCTCGATCCCGAATTCCGTGAGCAGCGCCGCCCCGAAAGCGCCGGCTGCCGTGCGCGCCGCGGTTTCCCGCGCGCTCGCGCGCTCCAGCACGGGTCGGCAGTCGTCCGTCTCCCACTTCACCGCGCCCGCGAGATCCGCGTGACCGGGCCGGGGGCGGTGGAGCGGCGGTGCCTCGTCGATGCGATGGTCGCGGTTCGGGATGCGGAGTGCGAGCGGTGAGCCGATCGTTCGGCCACGCAGCACGCCGCTCAGGATCTCGATCTCGTCGCGTTCGATCTTCTGACGCCCGCCGCGCCCGTACCCGCCCTGGCGGCGGCGCAGCATGTCGTTCGCCCGCTCGAAGGGTACGTCGAGTCCGGCCGGCAGACCTTCGATCAGCGTGACGAGACACGCCCCGTGGCTCTCTCCGGCGGTGGAGAAGGTGAGGCGCGGCATCAGGCGGGGCCGAGCGACTGCTCGTGCTCTCGGTCCGCCGCGCGCACCGCGTCGATGAACGCGCGGATGCGCTCCGCGCTCTTGAGGCCGGGCGAATCCTCGACACCGCTGGAAACGTCGACGCCGAACGGACGCACGGTGGCGATCGCATCCCCGACGTTCTCCGGCGTCAGGCCGCCGGCCAGGATCATTCGGCCCAGCTCCGCGGCCCGCCGGGCGAGCGACCAGTCGAAGCGCTCGCCGGTGCCGCCGGCGACGGTTGCAGACCAGGAGTCGAGCAGGAACGTCGGCTCGGCGCGCTCGCGGATCTCCTCGAGCACTTCCTCGCCGCGGGCGCGGAACGCCTTGAGCACCCGGGTGCCGGCGAGTTCGCGCACCATCGGCTCCTCGAAGCCGTGCAGTTGCACGCGATCGATCTCCGTGGCCGCGATCACACCGGCCACCTTCGCCGGAGACTCGTCCACGAAGACTCCGACCCGGAGCACGTGGGGCGGCAGATCGCGAACGATCGCGCGGACGAGCTCCTCGGAGACGCGACGCGGCGACTCGGCGAACACGAAGCCGAGCGCGTCGGCGCCGGCCTCCGCCGCCACCAGCGCGTCTTCGAGGCGGGTGATCCCGCAGATCTTGATCCACGTACGGCGGGACATGGGCTCTCCAGCTCGGGGGGCACAGCGTAGGGGGGCAGCGCTATCCCTGTCAAACTTCGGCACTTAGGGGCGAGGAGTTGATTCCGGGGCGTTCTCAATCCTCGGGACCGGAATGCCGATGCCGAGAAAGGTCGCACCCGCATTGCGGGCCGGTTCCGCTCTCTCGGAGAAACGCACCAAGAATGACCAGAGTTGCCCGCGTTCTGCTCGTCGAGGGCGAAGACGCCTTCCGCACTGCCCTCCAGACCCGCCTCGAGCAGGCCGGGCACGAGGTGGCGTGCGCCCGTGATCCGGAGGAAGCCCGGGGACTCCTGAATGAGGGCCTGGTACCGGACGTCGTCGTGGCGGAGGTGCCGGGAGACGGTCTGCAGGCCATGCGGGAGCTCGCGCCGCTCGCGGCCCATCTGCGCATCGTGCGCGAGCGCGAGCCCTCCCACTCGAAGACGCTCGAGGAGGCGCCCGCGGAGGGCGGACTCGCCGAGTGCTCGGCGGACCCCGGCGAAGTACTCCGTCGTATCGAGGAAGTGCTGCTCGATCACTCGCGGATCGGCGCCGACGACACCGCCGAGCAGTGCCTCGACCTCGCGCGACGACTCTCGAACTCGCTGCCGAACGTCGCGGCCACGGAGCAGCGGATCGAGCTCATCACCGAGGCGTTCGACACGTTCTTCGGAGTCGAGGGATCGTACGTCGTGCGGCGCGGCGAGAGCCCGGACAGCTGGATCGAGGCGAGTCGCGGACTCGGCGCCGAGCTCGTGACCCGGATCGGGGAAGAGATCCTCCGTCGTTCCGCGCACCGGGACATCCGTCCGTTCCTCGCGCGTCTCGACGCAGCGGGCGCCACGCACGACGTCGCCTGTGCCGCCGTGAGCGTGGGGGAGGAGGAGATCGATCTCGCGCTCGTCCTGCGCTCCGCTCCGAGCGATCCCGCGCTGCGCGAGTCGTTGATGAACCTCGTGGGAGCGGCGCTGCGCGCGGCGATCCGCGTTTCCGAACTCGACCGGGCGCGTGCGCTCGTGGAGGCCCACCAGGAGAGTTTCCGTTCGCTGCTGCAGATGTCGCGCGAGCTGTCCGAGGTCGGAGGTCAGCGGGCGCTCGCGGAACGGATTCTCGCGATCCTGCACCGCGAACTCGGCATCCCGCGCGCCGCGCTCTTCGCGCCGCGCGAGAATCAGGGCATGCTCGATCTCGTCGCGTCCACGGGATTCCCCCGAGTGGCGCTCGAGCGGATCGGTCTCTCCGGATTCCACGGAGTCGGTCACGACTGTCTCGTCGCGAACGAGCTCGTGCGACTGTCGGAAGTCGACACGGAGGGAGTGGCTGCTCGCGAACTGTCGATCCTGTTCAAGGCCGGACTCAAGTGGTCGATCGCGCTCTCGCACGACGGTCGCGCGCTCGGACTCCTGTTCTTCGGCTCGCGCGAGGACCACTCCGGATTCCCGGAAGGCGATCGCCAGGTGCTCTACGCGCTGCGCGAGGCGACCGTGGTGGCGTTGCGGAACCTGCAGCGCATGGAAGAGCTGCGCTCTCTCGCGCTTCGCTCCCTGCGGGGACTCGTCGCCGCCACGGAGCTGCGCCATCCGGTCGACCGCGGGCATGCGGAGCGCGTCACGCGGGATGCCGTGGTCGCCGGTCGCGCGCTCGGACTCTCGGCCGTGGAACTGCGCGACCTGGCGTACGGCGCGATGCTGCACGACGTGGGCAAGCTCGCGCTCGGGGACGAAGAGGGATCGCGGCAGCGTCTCCATCCCGTGGCCGGATCCCGGATCCTGGCAGGGGCGAACCCGGGAGCCGTGGTCGTGCAGATCGTGGAGCAGCATCACGAACGCGTCGACGGTCTCGGCCATCCCTACGGTTTGCGGGGCGACGGGATTCATCGACTCGCGCGCCTCGTCAGCGTGGCCGACGCGTTCGATCACATGATTCACCGGCAGGGTCTCGAACGAGATCAGGCGCTGGAGCGGCTGGAGCGCGGAGCCGGTCTCGTGTGGGACCCGGGAATGGTCGCGTTGTTCAGTGCCGAGGTCGGCCGGAATCCGTCCGAGTCGAAGTCGGACGAGAACTGGCTGGAAGAACTGATCGGAGCGTACTGAGCCGCGGGAACGCGAGCTCGCGCTTCTTCTGGGAGGCGGTCATGGCGCACGTGCTCGTCGTCGAGGACGTGAAATTCATCTCGAGAATGCTCGCCGAGATCCTGCGCAAGGCGGGGCACGACGTGGAGGTCGCCGTCGACGGGCGCGAGGCGATCGGCAAGATCGCGGCGCGCCGTCCCGACCTCGTGCTCCTCGACGTGTCGATGCCGGAAGTCGACGGGCTCGAGGTCGCCGCGACACTGAAGCAGGACCCCGGCACGTCCGCGCTGCCGGTCATCATGGTCACCGCCCGGACCGACGAGGCCACCCGCACCGAGGCGAAGAAGCTCGGCGTGGCCGGTTTCGTGCGCAAGCCGTTCGAGACGGCGACTCTGCTCCGCGAGGTTTCCGATGCACTCGACCAGGCGCCGCCGCCCCCGGAGGAGTCGATCGGACCTTCTCCGAGCGTGTCTGCGGCGTCGAACGTCGTGTCGGCTCCCGCGCAGCCCGTGCCTCGGGCCGCAGAGGAACCCGCGCCGTCACCCGGCAGTCACCGGCTGATTCCCGGTGTCGACATCGTGGAGCATCCCAAGGCGCTCGTGGTGCGTCTCGAGATCGATCGGATCGCCGACGAGCTCTTCGTCAGTCTGGAACCGGAGCTCGCGAAGTCGGCGCGGGGCGTCCTCGTGGACTGGCGCGCCCCCTCCGTCGTCGGCGAGCACGAAGTCCGTTCGTTCGCCGAGCTCGCGGCCAAGCTGGCCACGGAGAACCGCGCGCTCCGCGTGGCGAACGCGCCGGAGCAAGTGGTGCGCGCGTTCGAGGCCGGCGGTCAGGCCGCGCTTCTGCTCCGGACCGGCCGCGCGGGTTGACCCCGGGGCCGGCCGTCGCGAATCAGAACAGCTTCTTCTTGATCGTGACGGACTCGATCTTGTCCTCGGCGAGGATCGAGTCGACGATTTCCTGACCCTTCGTGACCTTGCCGAACACCGTGTAGCGACCGTCGAGGTGCGGCTGGGCGGAGTGGGTGATGAAGAACTGCGATCCGCCGGTGTCCTTGCCGGCGTGGGCCATCCCCACGGTGCCGCGCTCGTAGGGAACGCGACTGTACTCGCAGCGGATCTCGTAACCCGGATTGCCCCAGCCGTTTCCGATCGGGCATCCGCCCTGGATCACGAAGTCCGGCACCACGCGGTGGAACTCCAGACCGTCGTAGAATCCCTTCTCTGCGAGCTGCACGAAGTTCTGCACGGTGCGTGGCGCGACCTGATTCAGGAGCTCGATTTCGATCTCGCCCTTCTCGGTCGCGAGCACCGCCGTGTACCGCCCGGGGCGCGCCTTCAGGTAGCTCTCGTCGAGCGGAACCGGATCCCCCGGCAACGGACCGGGCGGCGCGATCGCGGGTCGCGGCTGCCCGACCTTCTCGAGGGAGCGCGCCGCGGCGTCGCGAACGCGCCACTCGGGATCGTTCACGAGTTCGTTCAGCACCCGCACCGCGTCCGCGTTGTCCGGGAAGTTGCCGAGCCCCTCGGCGATCTCGAGCCGGATGTCCGGCTCGGTGGCCACGTCGGGATCCTTCGCCAGCACTTCGCCGAAGATCCGCGGCGTGTTCTCCCGATGGTTCTTCGCCTCGGTCGTGTCGCTCGGAGTCATTTCGGCGAGGCCGTGGATGGCGGCCGCCGTGACGAGCGGATGGATGGTGCTCAACGCCGTGAGCAGGTTCTTGCTCTTCCAGGCCGAGTCGAACGCCCCGGAGTGGTACGCCGCCACGATCTTCTCGGTGATCGGCGCCTCCGGATTGAGAAGACGTCCGGCCATGTAGAACGAGACCGCACCGCGCCACTGGAACAGCGGCAGTCCGTCCGGCATGCGACGCGACGCGTCGGCGAAGCTCTCGTACGCGGCGGCCACGACGTACTGACTGGAATCGCCGCACGCCGTGAAGTGCTCGGCGATCGACGTCTTCCGCTCTTCCTGTCCCACGGCGAGCACCTTCATCGTGGCGGCGCGGACCTGCGGCTCGGGGTCGGACACGAGCGGGAACAACACGTCGTCCTTCTTGTAGTGGTAGGGCACTTTCTCGAGCCCGCTCGCGGCGGCGGCGCGCACGAGCGCGTTGTCGTCCTTCGCGAGGATGGCGAGGCCGGCCAGCGCCTCGACCTGCTCCGTGGCGCCGAGCGCCGCCGCGAGCTGCACACGTACGCGCCAGTCGGGGTCGCGCGCGAGCAAGGCGAGCTTCTCGGCCCTCTCCGGCGACTTCAGGCCGACCCGCGCGAGGGCGCCGAGGGCGGCGTGACGTACTTCCGGGTCGGAGTCGCTGGTGAGCGCGAACAGACGCTCCGCGAGCTCGTGCCCGCGGAGGCGGCCGGCGGCCCAGGCCGCCGCGGTCCGCACCGTCGCGTCCGGGTCCGAGAGGAGCGGCGCGAGGTTTCCGGCGGCCACGCTGTCCGCGGTGGATGCCAAGGCGAGCGCGGATTGCCGTCTCACTTCCGCCGACGGGTCCGCGAGAAACGGCAGCACGGACTCAGCCGACGAGTCCCCGCTCAGCCGCCCGAGCGAACGGATCGCCTGGGATCGCTCCTCCACCGAAGCATTCGACGCGGCGACACGTCGCAGGGCGTCGCGACCGTCTTCCGATCCGATCAGTCCGAGTGCGAACAGTGTCTCCAGCCGCACCTCGGCATCGGAGTCCTCGAGCGCTGCGACGAGCGCCGGCACCGCCGACTCGTATCCGTTGCGGCCCAGCGCGAGGGCCGCCGCCGCGCGCGTCTCGGGTTGATCGTCGCGCAGCAGTTGCTCGAGACGCCCGTCGCCGTTCGAGCGGCGGTCCTCGAGGTTCGAGATCTCGAGCAGCACGCCGGTGTCGCGACGCGCGGCGGCCTCCGGGGCGGGCGCGAGAACGAGAGCGGCCAGCGCGAACGGCGCGAGCCGGGACGGGTGCGTCGAAAACGAGAACATCGCTACTCCGGTCGATCGAAGGGCAAGGTCTTTGGGCGAATCAGATGGAATCCGAGTCTTCGGCGGCGTCGCCTTCGTCCAGCAGTTCCTTCACGTCGCGCTCGAACACCTGGGGCGGCTGCAAGCCGACGTAGCGCTTGCGGATCCGTCCCTCGCGGTCGACCAGGAACGCGGTCGGGATGCTGCGGATGCCGCCGTAGAGCTGCACGGTCTTCGCGTCCGCCATCACGAGGCGGTAGTTCATCTCGGTCTTCTGCGCGAACGCGCGCACCAGGTCGGCACCACTCGTGTTCGAGTTGCCGCGATCGACCGAGATGCCCACGATCTCGAGCCCGCTGTCTCCGTGCTCGGCGACGAGCGAGTTGAGATGAGGAATGCCCTTGCGGCACGGGCCGCACCACGTCGCCCAGAAATCGAGCAGCACGACCTTTCCGCGCAGCTCGGAGAGTTTCAGCGTGCCGCCGTCGAGGTCGGCGAGGTCGAACTCGGGCGCCATCTGGAAGTCGCGGGCCGCATCGACGGCCGACGCATTCGGCGCCGCCTTCGCGACGGGCTGCTCGGAGGCGGCCGTACCCTCGGCGCTCGCCGACCGCGTGTCCCCACGATCACAGCTCGCGCTGCCCGACAGGCCGACGGCGATCACCCAACCGATGAGGAGGGGCAGGACGGAAAGACGCTTCATGGATTTCTCCCGTGATTCGAGGTGACGGCTTCGGACGCCGAGCCGGATGCGGCCGAGCGCCGGACCAGGAGCGGCAGGATTCGGAGGACTTCCACGATCTCGGACTCCCGTGACGTTCGTCCGAGGGAAAAACGGAGCGAGGCGCCGGCCAGCTCGCGCGTGCGGCCCATGGCCAGCAGCACGTGCGACGGATCGGAGGCGCCCGCGTTGCAGGCGGCGCCCGTGGAGACCGCGACTCCTTCCAGGTCCAGGGCGATCATGAGCGACTCGCCGTCCTGTCCCGGGAGAGAGACGTTGCTCGTGTTCGGAAGCCGGGGCGCGTCGAGTCCGTTGATCACCGCCTCCGGGAACGCCTCCCGGATCCCGGCCTCGAGCCGGTCTCGAAGGGCCGCCAAGCGGATTCCCTCGGTCGAGAGCTCCTCGTGCGCCAGTTCCGCCGCCTTCCCGAACCCCACGATTCCCGGAAGGTTCTCGGTGCCGGGCCGGACCCGACGCTCCTGCCCGCCCCCGGTCTGGAGCGGGGTCAGGCGGACGTCCGGCGACAGCACGAGCGCCCCGCAGCCCTTCGGCCCCCCCAGCTTGTGGGCGGAGATGGAAAGCAGGTCGACCGGGAGCGTGGCGAGATCCAGCGGGACCTTGCCGAAGGCCTGGACCGCGTCGGAATGAAACGGCACCCCGTGCTCCCGGCAAACGCCGCCGAGGCTCGCGAGATCCGCGAGCACTCCCGTTTCGTTGTTCGCGGCCATGATCGAGACCAGCGCCGTTTCGGGCCGCAGGGCCTCGCGAAGCGCATTCGCCTCGATCCGGCCGTCGGACTCCACCGGGAGGATCGTCAGTTCGACGTCGCCGTTCGCGGCGAGGTGCTCGGCCGTTTGGAGAACCGCCTCGTGCTCGGTCGCGCCCACGATCAGATGGCGCCCGCGCCCCGCGCCGAGTGCCCCGCGGAGCGCGAGGTTGTCCGCCTCGGTGCCCCCGGAGGTGAAACAGATCCGATCCGGCCGAACTCCGAGCGCCGCGGCGACCCTCTCGCGTGCGAGCTCGCGGGAGCGGCGCGCCTCCTGGCCCCAGGCGTGTCGGCTCGACGGGTTTCCGGGCGGCCCCCCGAGCGACTCCGCCATCGCCTCCCCGACTTCGGGGCGAACGGGCGTGGTGGCATTGTGATCGAGGTAGATGCCCAATCGGAGTCCTCTCACGGGGCGCTGTCGCGTCGTCGTGGTCTGGGATGCGGCCCGGACCGGGAAGGGTGCCAGAGCGCGCCCTCCGAGTCCAGAGGGGGCATGCCGGCTCCGGCGGGGCCGGGCCGGAGCTCTCGATGAGAGTCGTCGAATCGCCCGTTTTCGCCGGTTCTGATCGATCCCGAGAATTTCTTTTCCTTTCCTCGGGGGATGTTGTAGGATTTCTGCTGGGCGTTTTCCGCTCGTCACCTAGCGCTGGGGCAAGACTTTGAACAGCTCTGCGGTCACTGCGGCCCTCGAGTTCCTCGCCAGAACGGACGTCCCGCCGGTACGCCTGCACGCGGCCCGTACCCTGGGCAGCCCCCGGCGGTTCGGGACCATCAAGTTGCTGCGGGAGGAAGCCGCCCGGGACATGTTCGCCCGTGACGTCCGGGAGCTGTTCCTGCTGCCGTACGCCGAGGCTTGGAAGACGGATCGCCTGCGTGGACCGGCCGCGGCGATTCTCGGTCCGGTACTTTCGGGGAACGGCTCCGTCGCTCTCGACGCGCTGATCGCCCGGGGCTGCCTCGAACCGTCGCCGGCCGTGGACATCCTCCTGGACGGAATGCTGGAGCGCGCCCACCCCCGGGGCTATTTCTTCGAGCCGCACGAGCGCACCGCCGCGGAGACTGCGGCCGGGCGTCCGTCCGAGCTCGATTTCCTCGCCGTTACCGCGGCCTACCTGCGGTATCTCGTCGTGTTCGGACGGGGGCGTGATTCCCGCGTGCGTGACGGGTTCGACTGGCTCGTGAATCACCAGGACTCCGACGGCGCCTGGCGGCACCACGCGCCCCGGCACGGACTCGAGAGCTATCTCCTCACGCGGCGGGTGGCCGAGGCGTTCGCGGTCTTGCCGGCGACCGCCCTCAAGCGATGGGGTGGCGCGCGACGTCGACTGGCCGGCGCCTGGTCGGCCCGGATTCTCGCGAACTGCGACGATCCGGACGCGGTGCTGCCGCACCTGAACGTCGCGCCGGATCCGCGCGCACGGCGACGGAGCGGTGCGCAGCTCGAGCTGCCTGCCTCGCTGACGGATCGCGTGCTGTACTTCGCACTCGAGGATCTCGCGCTCGCGCTGGAGATCGGCGCCTCGCCGAAGCAGGACCATCTCGCCGTGTGGATCGAGTGGCTGCGCGATTCGCAGCTCACCGACGGCTCGTGGCGACTCGGCAATCCGTCGCTCCGCGAGCGACTGCTCCTCTCCGATCCGAACGGCCGTCTGCGCGCGGAGGCGCTCTACCTCACGGACGAGTGGATCACGCTGCGGGCCGCGCAGGTGATGCGGGCCGTGCAGCCTCGTTCGCGCGTGCGCGCCGCCGTCCCCGTCGAATAGACTGCGGCGGTGACGTCGCCCCTCTTCTCGATCGCGGCCGCGTTCGTGGTGCTCGGCGTGGCCGGCTATGCCACGCTGGATGCGCCCGCCGCTGCCTATCCGCGGCTGATGGCCTTCGTGGCGCTCGCCTCCGTCGGCTGGTTGCTGGCGCGGCACGCCGCGCGTTCCCAGCCCGAGCGCTCGGCGCCGCTGGGGTTGATCCTGGGCCTCGCGCTGGCCGCCCGACTGCTCGTCGTCGTCCCGTACGAACCCCTCTCCGACGATCTGTACCGCTACCTCTGGGACGGTCGCGTGGCGAACGCCGGGATCGACCCCTTCGCGCACCCGCCCGCGAGCCCCGAGCTGGCGGGACTACGCGACGACGAGATCTGGCCGCGCGTGAACCACCCGGAAGTTCCCACGATCTATCCCGCCGTCGCGCAGCTCGCGTTCCGGGCGCTCGACGCCGCCGGCGGCGATCCGCGTTCGCCGCGCGCGCTCGCGGCGTTCGCGGATTTCGCCACGACGACCCTGCTCGTGGGGTTGCTCCGTCGACGCGGTCGACCGGGGGGGCTCGCGGTCGTCGCGGCCTGGTGTCCGCTCGCGATTCTCGAATCCGGGGGCGGCGGCCACGTCGACGCGCTCGGCGTGTTCCTGCTCGTGGCGTCGCTCGCCCTCGACGGCGGGACGCGCGCACGCACGCTCGCGGCCGGCTTCCTGCTCGGAGCCTCGATCCTCGTGAAGCCCGTCGCGGTGTTCCTGCTGCCGGCGTTCGCGCTCGCCCGGCCGCGCGGCGGGCGCCTGCTCTGGGTGATCGGTGGCCTGGCCGCACTCGCGCTCGTGTTCCTGCACGCCGACGCCGGCGCGAAGATGTTCACCGGTTTCCGGACCTACGCGGAGAACTGGCGCTTCCACGATCTCGTCTACGGTCCGCTCGTGCGACTCGGATTCGGTCCGCGCGGCGCTCGCATCGTTCTCGCGGCCGCACTCGGGATCGCGTCGATCGTCGTGCCGCTGCGGGTTCGCGATCCGCTCGCGGCAGGCGGGATCGTCGTCGCCCTCCTGCTCGCGCTCTCGCCGACGGTGCATCCGTGGTACGCGCTGTGGCTGGTGCCGTTCGTGCCGTTCCTGCCGCGCGCGCTCGAGGTCGGCGCCACGACGTTTCTGCTGTTCCTGCCGGTCGTGTACGCGTCGGCGTGGACGCTGATTCGCACGGGAGAGTGGACGGAGCCGCTCTGGAGTCACGTGCTGGGCTGGGGGCCCGCGCTGCTGGTCACCGCGTGGGCGGGGTGGCGGCAGGCGTCGACGTCGCGGCGAGCTGGGAACGGATGAGCTCGATGAGCGCGCCGCGCCGGACGGGCTTGGTGGCGAAGGCGTCGAAGCCGGCCAGCAAGCTCTTCTGACGGTCGGTCTCCATCGCGTTGCCGGTCAGTGCCACGATCGGGCGACGGAAGCCGGCCGCGCGGAGCTCTTCCGTCGCGCCCCAGCCGTCGAGTACCGGCATTTCGAGATCCATGAGGACGAGGTCGACCGGCGGCGCCCCGTCGCTCTCGCGCAGCGCGGCGTGCACGGCCTCGCGCCCGTTCTCCACCGCGAGGACCTGCGCGCCCAGACGCTCGAGCATCCGGGTGATGAGACGGCGGTTCACGGCGTTGTCCTCGGCCAGCAGCAGGCGACACGGCGGGAGCGGATCGATCTCGTCCGGCGCTTCGCGGATCAGCTTCACGCGGGCCGCTTCCTCGGGATCGAGGAAACGGACTCCCGCGAGCGGGCCCGTGGAGAACGTCGCGCGGAACTCGGAACCCCGGCCCGGCTCGCTCGCCACGGAGATCTCGCCACCCATCATGCGCGCGAGGCGATCGCAGATCGTCAGTCCGAGTCCGGTGCCGCCGAAACGTCGCGTGGTGGAGGTGTCCGCCTGCGAGAACGCCTCGAAGATGCGGGCGATCTGCGCCTCGTCCATGCCGATGCCCGTGTCGCGCACGGAGAGTTCGAGGCGATCGGGCTCGTCTTCGGTCGCGGGCGACAGGTGGCGGAGCCCGATCACGACCTCGCCCTCCGCCGTGAACTTGATCGCGTTGCCGACCAGGTTCACCGCGATCTGACGCACTCGCGTGGGGTCCGCGTGGACGGTCTCGGGAATCGGGCCGCGAAACTCGGCCCGCAGCTCGACGCCGCGGGCCCGCGCCCGCGTATCCATCGAGTTGCGCACGTCCGTCACGAGTCGGGCGGGAGAGAAGGGCATCTTCTCGAGATCGAGCCGACCGGCCTCGATCTTCGACAGGTCGAGAATGTCGCTGACGATCTGCAGCAGGAACTCGCCGCTGCGATGAATCGTCCGCAGTGCGTCGTCGCGATCGCTCGGGGCGAGCTCGTCGCGCAGCAGCTCCTCGGTGTGGCCGAGGATCGCGGTCAACGGCGTGCGGATCTCGTGACTCATGTTCGCGAGAAACGACGTCTTGGATCGATTCGCCGCCTCCACGCGCTCCATCGCGACCTCGATCTGTCGCAGCGCCAGCGATTCGCGCTCCAGCATGCCCGAGAGCTGGACCGCCTGGCTCTCGAGCTTGCGTTCGGCGTGGCGACGCAGGGCGCGTGCCTCCGCGTCGGCGATGGCGGCGGCCAGGCGCCGGCTCGAGACACGTCGCTTCAGGAGGAAGTCGTCGGCACCGGCGCGAAGCAGTCGTACGGCGGCGTCCGTGTCCTCGCGAGAAGAGAGAACGAGCACGGGACGCAGGAAACCTCGCTCCCGGAGATCCGAGATGGCTTCCTCGATCGCGTCGATCTCGCGGTCGGCGGAGGCGAGCACGAGGTGAACGTCCTCGGACTCCGCGAGCGTCACGGCGTCGGACGCTTCCGTGGCGTGGAACAGCTCGAACGCGAAACCGGGGATCTCCTCGAGGTACCGCCGGAGTACGGCGTTCTCGGCCGCGCTGACTTCGATCGAGAGAATCTTCTTGGCCACGTTGCGTCCACCCGGTGCGAGACCCGTGCCTCGTTCCCCGGATCGGTCGCGTCGCGCAGACGCTGAATCCCGAACTTGCGTTGTAAGGTGGAGCTAATCGATCGAGCAACGGAGTGCGAACGATGTGTCGGAGAGCTTCGCGAAGCTAACTCGGTGTACGGCTCGCAGCGGCGCGGAAGATCGTGCCGAGGATCTTGTGGGAAGCGCGGACCGTGCCCGAGATGGTGCCCGTGATCTTGGACTTCCCCACGCGGCGCCGGTACGAGACAGGCACCTCCGCGCATCGCAGTCCGCGCTGGGCGGCCTTGACCTGCATCTCCACCGTCCAGCCGAAGTCGCGATCCGCCATCGCGAGATCGCGCAGTCGATCGGCGCGGATCGCGCGGAAGGGTCCGAGATCCGTGAACCGGACTCCCCAGAACCAGCGGATCAGCCGAGTCGCGAGCCAGTTGCCGAACAGGGCCTGCGGCAGCAACGCGCCCCGCTCGCGCGACCCGATCATGCGGCTGCCGATCACGAGGTCGGCGCGACCTTCGAGAATCGGGGCGAGGACGAGCGGGAGCTCGCTCGGATCGTCGGAGAAGTCCGCATCGACGAACGCGACGACGTCCGGGTCGTCGACGGACGCGATTCCGGTGAGGCACGCGCTACCGTAGCCTCGACGTTCCTCCCGGAGCACGCGTGCGCCGCGTTCGCGCGCCACGTCGGCGGTGCGGTCCGTGGAGCCGTTGTCGACCACGATGATCTCGTGGATCAGCGGGCGCGGCAGCGCGTCGAGGACGAGGGGGAGGCTGTTCTCCTCGTTCAGCGCGGGGATGACGAGAGAGACGCGCGCGGGCTCACGCATCGGTACGCGGTGCGCCGATACTCGCCGACGCGCGGCGCGGAAGCTCCAGGGACAGCAGCCCGACGTAGAGATACCCGAACAGGAACAGCACCACGAACGGTGCCGCGCCGAAGAGTCCGTTCTTCAGCGTGAACACGAGCACCCCGAGGAAGTACAGGCCGAGCAGGAGCTCGAAGATCGTGGTGCCGCTGCCGAGGCCGCGATAGGCCTTGTCGCGCCAGGTACCGCGCGTGCCGTCGATCGCGTACTTCGGCGTCCGGTGGAACGGAGAATCCACTCCGAACAATCCCTCGAGGATCGCGCGGGTGTTGTTCACGGAGAGGCCGATGGCCACGGACATCACCGCCGGGAGATACCCGACCTGACGCCGCCAGTCGCGGCGGACCTCCGCCACCGCCGCGCCGTAGAACACGAACACGGAGATCGTGGCGAGGCTGAACAGCAGGGTCTCCACCGGCCAGGTCGTGAACCAGCCGGACGCGAAGCGCACCAGAACGGCCGGATAGACGAAGATGGAGAGCGCCAGAACGAAAAGGTACGCGACGTTCTGCGTGAGGTGCACGGAGCACTCGATCTTGTCGAACGTCGAGAGCGAGGAACGCCAGATCCGGGGCAGGATCTTCTTGGCCACCTGCACGGAGCCCTTTACCCAGCGGAACTGCTGGCCCTTGTACGCGCGCATGTCCACCGGCAGCTCGGACGGGCACGTCACGTCGCGGAGGTAGACGAAGCGCCAGCCGGCGAGCTGCGCGCGGTACGAGAGGTCGAGATCTTCCGTGAGCGTGTCGTGCTGCCAGCCGCCGGCATCCTCGATGCAACGTCGTCGCCACATGCCGGCGGTGCCGTTGAAGTTCCAGAAGAGGCCGTTCTTGGCGCGGGCCTCGTGCTCGAGCACGAAGTGGCCGTCCAGGGAGATCGCCTGGATCCTGGCGAGCATGGAGAAGTCCGCATTCAGGTGGTCCCAGCGCACCTGCACCATGCCGACCCCGGGATCCGAGAAGTACGGCACCATCCGGCGCAGCAGATCGCGGCGGGGAACGAAGTCCGCGTCGAAGATCAGGACGAGCTCGCCCTTCGCGTCGCGCAGTCCGTGCGCGAGCGCGCCGGCCTTGTAGCCCGTGCGATCGCCGCGCCGCACGTGGCGAATGTCGAGCCCGGTCGCCGCGAGACGGGCGACCTCGGCGGCGGCCACCGCGACCGTCGCGTCGTTCGAGTCGTCCAGCACCTGGATCTCGAGCTTCTCGCGGGGATAGTCGATGTCCGCGGCCGCCCGGATCAGGCGCTCCACCACGTAGCGCTCGTTGTACACGGGCAACTGGATGGTCACGTGCGGGAGCTCCGCGGGCTCCCGCTGCGCGAACTCGCGGCGGCGACCCCGGCGCGCGAGGACGAGCAGCCAGATCCGGCGCAGCCCGAGGAGGCCGAACACCGACCACAGCGCGAAGTACACGGCGATCAGGGCATCCTGGGATGGCGTGAGTGCGTGTTCGACGCCCAAATCCGTGCTCCGGGTGCGGCGGCCCGAGGGGCCGAGGGACGGCGCCACGCGCCGCGGCGGGTTTGTCCGGGGAACGACCGGGACGGCGGGACCTTAGGGGCCCGCGGCGGTTCCCGTCAAGAAACGCGAGAACCCCGTCCCGCGTGACTTCCACGGCGTCTGTGGGTCGAACGGAGCGTCGGGTTGACCGAGGCCCGGGGGCTCGGTAGCCTGCGTCCGCCCACCGGTGAATCCCATTCGACCGATCCCTCATCCGACAAGGCGGAACATGAACCGAGCCGAGGACGCGGATCTCGTCCGGCGAGCCCGGGATGGCGACGAAGCGGCCTTTTCGGATCTCGTGGAGCGCCACCAGGGGCGCGTGTACAACCACGCACTCCGGATGATGGGCAACGTCCAGGACGCGGAGGAAGTGCTCCAGGACACGTTCGTGCAGGCCTACCGGAATCTGGCCAAGTTCGAGGAACGTTCGCGCTTCTCGACCTGGATCTACCGGATCGCCACGAACGAGGCGCTGATGCGTCTCCGGAAGGCGAGCCGAAAGGTCGAGACCTCTTTCGAGGATCTCGCACACCCGGACGGCGAGGCCTGGCACGAGGCTCTCCACGACTTCACGTCCGCGCTGGACGACGTGCAGTCGACGGAGATCCGGGAGGCCCTGGAGAAGGCGCTCGTGGAACTGCCGGAGGAGTACCGCATCGTGTTCACGCTGCGCGACATCGACGGATTCACGAACGCCGAGGTGGCCGACATCCTGGAGATCTCGGTCGCGGCCGTGAAGTCGAGGTTGCACCGGAGTCGTCTGTTCCTGCGTGACCGCCTGGCGCAGTTCCACGAGGAGACGCGTACCCGCACTCCGCAGCCGGGGAAGGGCGACGCATGAGCGAGAACTGCCCGCGTCAGGTCTGCGAACGGGTCCGGCAGCTGCTCTCCGAACTGCTCGACGACGAGCTGCGCGGCGTCGTGCTCGAGGAGGTTCGCATGCATCTCCGGGACTGCCCGGACTGCGTGCTCGAGGTGGACAGCGTGAAGAAGACGATCCGTCTCTACCGGCAGTGCTCCTGTCAGGACGTGCCGGTGGACATCCGGATCCGGTTGCAGGACGTGATTCGCCGCGCGAGGGAACAGGGCTAGCGCGCGGAAGAGTGTGGCCCGTACGAAGGGGAGCCGGAACCGTGGGTTCCGGGGAAGGAAGAAAGGGAGCAGCGATGAGCAACGCAATGGCAGTGACGGACGGCAATTTCCAGAACGAGGTTCTCGGTTCGAACGTCCCCGTGGTCGTCGACTTCTGGGCGGAGTGGTGCGGCCCGTGTCGCCTGATCGGTCCCGTGCTCGACGAGCTGGCGGGCGAGTACGGCGGCAAGATGAAGATCACGAAGCTGAACGTCGACGAGAACCCGGCCGTGGCCGGCCAGTACGGCGTTCGCTCGATCCCCACGCTCCTGTTCTTCAAGGGCGGCAAGATCGTCGATCAGGTGATCGGTGCGGTCCCGAAGTCCGAGCTCAAGAAGCGGTTCGACGCGACGCTCGCCTGATCGCCGCGATCGCGCGGAGCAAGGAAAAGCGAAAGAACGCAAAGATGCGGGCCGGGGGGTGACCCTCGGCCCGCGCCTCGTTTGCGGAGGCCCGCCCCGCGCCACGGTTCCGGACGGTCGGATCGGGGAACCCACGCCCACCGGACGGGTTCGCGGAACGTCGAACGGGGATTGACCTTCCCTCTGCGCCCGTTTCGTCCGATCATTCCCGCCCGAAGACTCGAAACCCCGGGGGTCCGATCCATGCGCGCTCGTCCGTTCGCGTCCGCGATGTCGCTCGCGGCAGTTCTGGTCCTCGGCGTCGGTTCGGCCGTCGCCGACGAGATCGCCCGCGCGGCGATCACCGTCGACGCCACGGCCCCGGAGGCACGCGTCACCGGCAAGCTCTCCTACACCGCGACTCTCCAGGGCGGGCCGCGCGCCGAGATCTCGCTGTGGTGGGCGCCGGGAGTCACGGTCGAGCAGGCGACGGCGGACGGTCGAGCGCTCGGCGTCGCCGAGGCGGGCGAGCGGGGGGGGCGTCGTGGCTGGAAGATCACGCTTCCGTCGCCGATTCCCGCCGGGGAAACCCGCGACATCGAAGTTTCCTGGGTCGTCACCGCGCGGGGGATGGCCGGCATCGCTCCCGGGGTCGAGACAGGACGTCTGCTCCCGGGATCCGGCTGGTTCCCGTCCACGTCGCCCGAGCTGGACGAACGGCCCGCGCACTCCCTCGACTTTCGCGGCGTCGCGGGGGCGACCGGAGTCGCCGCCGGCAACGCCACCGGCAATGGCTCCGGCTGGGCCAGCCCGACGGCGGCGCGCCCGTACGTCGTGTGGGGACCGTACCGCGCGGAGTCGATCGAGTTCGCGGGCCGTCCGGCGGTGGCGTACCGCACCCCGACCGACACCGGCGAGGTTCCCCGTCTGGATCGTCTCGGACGGATCCTCGAGTCCATCGAAGCCGGCATCGGAAGGGACTTGGCGGCGGAGGACTTCAAGCTCGTCGACGTGGGAGACGGCGTGGCGTGGGGCGGCCTGAGCACGCTGTTCTGGGACGAGTCCGCGACGGCCTCGATCGCCGCCGGCGGGCGTGACGCCTGGCTACACGACCGCGATCTCGCGGGCGCGCTCGCGGCCACGCAGTGGACCGAGCGGTTCCGATTCCTCGGGGATCAGGCGGCGTTCCTGTCGCGCTCGCTCGCGCTGTACCTCGGTGACGTCGCGACGATCACGCTCGACGACTCCGACGATCTGATTCCCACCGAGCGGATCGTCATCGGCTCGCGCAAGGACGACTTCCTCGCCGGCCGCGCCGGCGGCGATCTGCCGTTGCTCGGTCTCCCCGCGAGCGGGCCGCGCGCGACCTGGGTGCTGGCCACCCGCGGCGCTCTGGTCGCGCACATGCTCGCGGAGGCCTGTCCCTCGCGTTCGCACTTCATCTCCTTCCTCCGGACGTTTCGCGAGCACTACGAGAACCGCGACGTCGACGCCTCCGTGTTCTCGGGCGACCTCTCCCGCGCGTTCCCGAACCAGCACACCTTCCTGGAGCCGTACTTCCGCACCACGGAGCTCCCGAACTTCGTGATCAAGGACCATGCCCCCGATACGAAGCCGGGCGTGAAGGATCGCTACCGCGTGCAGATCGACAACGAGGGCCCGGTCGCGGGGCCGGTCGAGATCGTGACCTTCACCGGGAAGGGTCAGTTCCTGCGTTCGTTCCGCACGTTCATCGACGCGGGGCAGACCGGCGGGGTGACGTTCCGCGACGCCGGGCGGATCGCACGGATCGAGATCGATCCGCGGGGCGCCACCCTCGGGGCGTCGCGTGGCGCCTCGATCGTGGTGGAAGGAGGCGGGGAGGGGCCGCAGGAGCCGCTCGTCCCGGCATTCCCGATCATCTCGGGCACATCGCGCCCGTACGAGGTGCAGAATTTCTCGCTGGATCTTCCGTCTCTGAAGGTCCGCAACTTCAACGGATTCGTGCACTGGTGGCAGACCTACCACGGCCCGAGTGCCGCGACGCTGGTCGGCGAGGGGGACGTGGAGATCGTGCCGGACGGTGAGCTGGCCGCCGCGTTCGAGGCGAAGATGCACCGCACGTCGCTCAAGTTCGCCGCCCGCGACATCTTCCTCCGCTTCCCGCTCGACGCGTGGCCGCAGTTCGAGAAGCAGTTCGGTGCGGAGATGGAGTCGCTGACCGCCGAGCAGGAGCATCGCCGTCGCTTCTCCTACGAGCACTCGTTCCCGACGTACTTCTTCGAGGAATCGCGCGCGCAGGTTCCGCCGCCGGGTTCGGTGCTGGCCACGTTCGAGATCAGCGGCGACGAACGTCGCGCGTGGGTGCGCTGGCCCCAGTCCGACGGGCGGACCACGATGCGACTCTGGGATCACCTGCGCGGCACGACCATCTGGGAGGAAACGCGCTGATTCCGCGGGCGCTTCGACGCTCGCTGGGCGTCGTGGTGATTCCGCTGGCACTCGCGCAATGCGCCTCGCCGGAGTACCGCAACTACTCGCTGCCGGAAGCGCTCGCCCCCGAGCCGCCCGCGGCGGCCGGCGCCCCGTCGGCTCGGCTCGACGACACGAACTCGGAGTCGTTGCCGGGGGGCATCCGGCTCGTACACGCGGATCGCGCCCGACTCGCCCCTTCGTTCCGATTCTCCGATGCGCGCGGCGGCGTGCACACGAACGACTCGCTCGAGGGACGTGTCGTGTGGGTGGATCTGTGGGCGACGTGGTGCGCCACCTGCATCGCGGAGCTTCCGCGCGTGCGCGAGCTGCAGGGTCGCCAGCAGGCCCGGGGCCTCGTGGTCCTCGGAGTGTGTCGCGACTCCCCGCACTCCGAGTTCACGCGCATCGCGGGGAAGGCCTGGGTGGAGGGGATTGCACTGATCGACGCCTCCGCGTACCGCGACTTCCCGTTCCCTTACGCCGCGTTCCCGACCTCGGTGCTGCTCGATCGGGCCGGGCGGGTGCGCGCATACTGGCGCGGGCACCGGGATCTCGCGGCCGTCGAGGCGGCGCTCGAACGGCTGCTCGAGGAACCGGGGGGCGGCGAACCGCTCGGGTCGTCGGCGCCGGAGGTGATCGTGCTGCCGGAGCCGGAACCGTTGCCCACGTCCGCCGACGTCGTGACCGCCGAGCTCGTGACGGAAGAGCGCTCGCTCGACGCCGACGGCTACTACCGCGCGCGCGTGCGCCTCGAGATCTCCGAGGGCTGGCACGTCGCCGCCGCCGGCGAGCCCGGCCTCGTGGGGATGGACGTGCGCTTCGTCGACTCGCCCGCGATCCGCACGTTCGACCGGCTGCTGCCACGGCCCGCCGAGCGCGAGATCGCGGGGATCCGTCAGTCGGTCTACGATGGGCACGTGGAGATGCAGATCTTCGGATTCCTCGAGGCAGCCGGACCGCCCGGCGAGCGGGTTCCGCTCCGGGTCGTCGCGTCCGTGCAGGCGTGCGACGACACGAAGTGTCTCCTGCCGGCGGAGATCCCGCTGGAGGTCGAGTTCGTGCGTCCGCGGCCGGAGCGCGAGAGCGACGGGGGGCTCCGGTGAGCAGCCGCCGGGCCGGGTCCGCCCGCGGCGTCCTGCTGCTCTCCTTTCTCGTCCTCACCCTGGTCATCATCAACGGCTCGAACTGGTTCGTGCTTTCGCGCGTCCGCGGATCACTGGAGCGCGAGCTCGGCCTGCGACTCGTCACCGTGGCGAGTTCGGCGGTGAGCGCCGCCACGCCGGACCTGCTGCTGGCGCCGGACGTCGCGTCGGACCGGTTCGTCCGCCGAACGTTGGAGGAGATCTCCCTCCGTCACGATCTCGACGACGTCTTTCTGCTCGATCCGGACGGCAACCTCCTGTTCGCGCTCGTCGGCGAGGAGTCGCTCGGCGACGCGATCCTCGGGGCGGACCCGGCGCCGCTCGCCCGCGCGGCGGCCGGAGTCGCGTCGGCGTCGACCACGATCCGGGTGGAGGGCACGGACCGGCAGGCCGGCTACGCCCCGGTCGAGGACTGGGACGGAACCACGGAGGCCGTCCTCGCCGTGACCGCGAGCGGCGGCTTCCTGGCGACCTGGCCCGCTCTGTCCCGCACCCTCACGGCGATCTCGATCGGCAGTGCCGTGCTGGTGGCGGGCCTTGCGGCGTTCTTCTTCGGCATGTCGCGGCGACTCGCCACCACGGAGGCGGCGCTCGCGCGCAACGAGGTGCTCACGTCGATGGGAATGATGGCCGCCGGCGTGGCGCACGAGATCCGCAATCCGCTCGCGATCATCTCCGGTACCGCCGAGCGGCTGAAACGCAAGTTCGGCGCGGGTTCGGACGATCCGCTGTTCGAGTACATCCCGGAAGAGGTCGAGAGACTGAACGGGATCGTGGAGAGCTATCTCCGGTTCGCCCGGGACGAGAGTCCCGTGCTCGCGCCCGCCGATCTCGCGGCGCTCGTGGAGCGGAGCGTTCGGCTCGCGCGCGAGGAGCTCGAGCGCGGAGGCGTCGAGATCGTGGTGAGCGGAACCGAGTCGCCGGTGGCGGTGGACGTCGACGCGCCGCGGTTCCACCAGGTGATGCTCAACCTGTTGTTGAACGCGGCCCAGGCGATGCCGGATGGCGGCCGGATCGACGTGACGCTGGCGCGTGATGCGGGACGAGCGCGCCTCATCGTGAAGGACCGGGGTCCCGGCTTCTCCGAGGAGGCGTTACGGACGGGCTTCGAGCCGTTCTTCACCACGAAGGAGCAGGGTTCGGGACTCGGGCTCACGATGGTGCGGCGGATCGTGGAGGCGCACGCGGGATTCGTGTCGCTCGCCAACGATCCCGCCGGCGGTGCTATCGTGACGCTCGACCTGCCGATGCGACGCGACGCGGAGGAGAACCCCTGATGGCGATGATCCTGGTCGTCGACGACGAGGTCAAGCTGACGACCCTGCTCGGCGGCGAGCTGGAGGACGAGGGCCACGACGTCACCGTGGCGAACGACGGCGACGACGCGGTGCGCCTGCTGCAGGCGAAGCGTTTCGACGTCGTGCTCACGGACCTGCGTCTCGGCCGTACGAACGGTCTCGAGGTTCTCCGTCGGGCGAAGGCGGCGGATCCGGCGACGGTGGTCCTGCTCATGACCGCGTACGCGTCCGTGGCCACGGCGGTGGAGGCGATGAAGGAAGGAGCCTCCGACTACCTGGAGAAGCCCGTCAATTTCGACAAGCTGAAGCTGGTTCTCGCGCGAGCGCTCGAGAACCGGCGGCTCGCGGACGAGAATCGATTCCTCCGAGAACGAGTGCGGGCCGGAGATGTCGGGGCGGACACGATGGTGCGCGGGCGGAGCGCGGCGATGCGCGCCGTGTTCGCGCTCGTGGAGAAGGTCGCCCCGACCGACGCGACGGTGCTGCTCACCGGCGAGAGCGGGACCGGCAAGGAAGTCGTGGCGCGCGCGATCCACGAGTGGTCGGATCGCAAGGACCAGCCGCTCGTGGCGGTGAACTGCGCGGCCCTCTCGGAGACCCTGCTCGAGTCCGAGCTGTTCGGCCACGAGAAGGGAGCGTTCACCGACGCACGGGAGCGCAAGCTCGGATGGTTCGAGGTCGCGCGCGCAGGCACGATCTTCCTCGACGAGATCGGGGAGGTCTCGCCTTCGACCCAGGCGAAGCTGCTGCGCGTGCTGGAGGACCGCCGGTTCCATCGACTCGGAGGTTCCGAGCTGATCGAGGCACGAGCCCGGGTGGTGGCGGCGACGAATCGGGACTTGCCGGCCGCGATCGCCGCGGGCGCGTTCCGCGAGGACCTGTTCTACCGACTGAACGTCTTCCCGATCGCGTTGCCTCCGCTGCGCGCGCGGCGCGAGGATCTGCCCGAGCTGATCCGTCATTTCCTCGGACGGACGAGCTACCGGGGTCCGGGACTGACGGAAGACGCGATGGAAGCGCTCGGCGAGTACGACTGGCCCGGCAATCTGCGCGAGCTCCGCAACGTGATGGAACGCGCCGCGATCCTGGCGGGTTCGGCCGCGATCGGTCGCGCGGAGATCCACGTGCCGGAGGCGCCGCGCGCGTCGGCCACGCCGGGCGCAACCGCCGACGGTACGCTGGGGGAGACGGAGGAGCGGATGATCCGCGACGCGCTCGCGCGAGCGGGGGGAAACAAGTCGGAGGCGGCCCGGCTGCTCGGAATCACGAGGCGGACCCTCTACGGCCGCCTGGAGCGGTACGGGATCGACTGAACCACACGGGTCACTCGGACTGTCCCGTGACGGCCAGCGGAGGCGCCCGGTCTCCGGGCCGCAGCGTGGGGCATCCCGGAAGTCGTTTCCGGACAGGGGCTTCCGGAGACAGCAAGTCGGAGACACGACTGGCACGACCTCTGCACGGGATTCCAGCAGAATCGATCCCGAGGGCGATGGCCCCCGGCACGCGGGAGGTCCTCATGAAACGGTTCGACGCAGTTCGAAGAGCGATTCGGCTCCCCCTGGTGCTCGTGGCCGCGGCCCTCGTGCTCGGCCCGACGGTCGCGCGCGCGCAGGGTGGGGGCGGTGACGGACCGGGCGGCCGCCTGGAGGATGCGTTGCTCCGCACGGACGAGCAGCTCGCCCGCGCGGAAGAGATCGTGGATCAGAGCGGATCGGAGCGAGCCCACGTTCTCCTCCAGGCGGCGCTCCGACTGCAGGAGGGCGCGTGGGAGCGCTTCCACGGAAACCAGTTGCTGATCGCCGCGCGCCGCACGCAGGAAGCGCGCGAGGCGGGCGCGCGGGCGGTCCGCCTCGCCCGTCAGGACGACGGGCTGCGCGAGCGCGCCACCCGCGAAGTGGAGCTCGCCGAGCGTAGTCTCGCCCAATCGCAGGATTCGGATTTCGAGCCGCCGCCGCCCGCCCAGCGCATGCTGCGCGAGGCGGTGATGCTCTCCGAGCGCGCCCGGCTCCAGCTCCAGGAACAGCGCTTCGAGGCGGCCCTCCGTCTCGCGGTCTCCGCGCGGCGCATGCTGCGCCAGGCCGACGCGCTGTCCGGCGGGGACCGCGATCGACCGCGCGTGCTGCGCGAGCTCGAGCGCACGGATCACCTGATCGAGCGGGTCGAGCCCGTGGTGGGCGACAGTGGCGACGACGACGCCACCTCGCTGCTCGCGAAGGGGACGAACCTGCAGGAGCGCGCCTGGCAGTCGTGGGAAGACGGGAAGGCGCGCCTCGCGTTCGTGGAGACGCGCGAAGCCCGATCGCTCGCGAACCGCGCCCACCAGCAGGTATCCGGTCCGCTCGACGCCTCGTTCGTGGAGGCCGCGCTCGTCCGCACCGAGGAACGCCTGGAGCGTGCCTCCGAGGACGTCGGCGGAAGCGATCGCCCGGTCGCGCTCGCCCTGCTGCGGCGCGCGCAGGAGCGCCAGCGTCTCGCGCACGAGCGGTTCGATGCGGGCGACCTGCGCGGTGCCCTCGCCCAGACTCGGGTCGCGGGGACGCTGGCCGAGCGCGCGGGACAGCTCGTGAAGGAGGCGGGAGGTGAGCGGTGAAGCGGATCCTCGCCGTCCTGGTGCTGCTGACGATCGGGGCCCCGCCGCTCGCGGCCGGGGCCCTCGCGGCCGACTCGACGCCGGCGAGCGGAACGCAGAGGGCCGACGGCGAGGGCGTTTCGATCCCGGCGCCTTCGGAACAGGAGGCGCGCTTCGAGTCACTCGCGCGACGCTACGACGAGCTCTCGGGGCAACCGCGACCGGCGGAGGACTGGAGTGCGGAAGCGACTTGGGTGGAAGCCGAGTCCATCGCGAGCGTCGCCGAAGAGCTGTTCGAGGAGGGCGAGATCGACGTCGCGTCCGACCTGCTCGAGGAAGCGGTCGCCCTGCTCGCTCACTCCGCCCCGGCGGACTCCTCCCGCACCTGAGGCGCGCCATCCCGGCCGTTGCGATCGCGACGTTTCTCGCGGTCGCCGCGGCACGCGCGGTGGAGATCGAAGTCGTGCCGTCCGTCGGCGTGGCGTTCGAGCACTACGGCGAGACGTACGCGATCACCGCGGATCAGGACACCGTGGCGGTGATCGACGATCTCGGCACCGTGGGCACGCTGTCGCTGCGCTCCCGCGGCTCGGTCGCGAATCGCTTCCGCCTCGACGGCTCCGCGCAGTGGGGGAATCAGACCGCGCGGCTCTCGCTCGATTTCGACGGCCGCTGGCGACGGGGGGCGAACGAGCTGGAGTTCGCGCAGGAGACCGGCTGGCGTCACTTCCGGGACTCCGGGGACTACGCGCTTTCCAGTGATCATCTGCGCGAGCGAGCGCGAGTCGGCTGGACGCGCGACCTGAGCGAGCAGCTGTCGTTGCGCTTGCGTCATCGGTTCGACGGCGTCTGGTACGCGACTCCGGATCCCTACAACCTCGACTCGATCTCCCACGAGCCGGGGTTCGAGCTGCGCTGGCGGAACGAGGACTTCGACGAGATCCGTGGCGGGTACCGGTTCACGCGCCGCTCCGTGCCGGACTCCACCACGCTCGGCTACGACCGTCATACCCTGGAGGCCGGAGCCGTGTGGGCGTTCGGGAGTGCGATCACGCTCGACGTGACGAATCGCACGGATCGTCGTGCCTACGATCCCGGCAGCGTGCGGGAGAGCTCCTGGGAGAACCGCGCCGACGTCTCACTCGATCTGGATGCGGGCTCCCTCACCACGTTCCGTCTCCGTCACGCGAACGAGGTGGCGCGCTTCGACGCGCCGGACGATCTGGACTTCGACTACGAGTGGGCCCGCACGTCGTTCGTCGTGGAACTGCATCGTACCGAGAACCTCGATCTCTCGGTCGGCCCCGCCTACGCGTTCCTCGCGAGCGACACCGCCCCGACCGAGGCCTACTCGGAGACGGGAGTGGAGTTCGGCGTGGAGTGGCGCCGGGGCGCGGATCTCTGGATCGACCTGCGTCAGGAGATCGGCCGCCGCGACTACGAGTACGTCACCGCCCCGGCGACGGACACGAACGATCTGGACGTCCTGCTCGACGAGCTGGGGACGGCCGAAGCGGGGCTCTGGTCGGACTACCTCTACTACCGCGTGACGATGATGCTGACCGCGGACCTCCCGCGGGGTTTCTCGGCGAACCTGTTCCTCACCTGGCAACCCGAGGACCACGACGTCGCCGAGCACGACTCCGACACCCGGATCTTCTCCGGGGGGATCGAACGTCGCTTCTAGGCGCCCGCCGCCGCTTGACTCCGCCCGCGCTTCCGGGGAACCTCCCCGCACCGTCACGGAGGTCTTCGAATGATCGCACGCAAGCCGCTGCTCTCGACCCGTCTCCTCGCGTTCGCCGTTCTGCTCACCGTCGCCGGGTGCGCGACGGTCGGCCAGCTCAACATCGTCTCCGAGCAGCAGGAGCTCGAGATGGGCGCCGAGTTCGCCCAGCAGCTCGAGACCGAGCTCACGTTCATCACCGATCCCGTCGTGGTCGCGTACATCGACAGTCTCGGTCAGGCGATCGCGATGGCGTCGCGGCGAAACAACATCCCCTACACGTTTCACGTCGTCGATACGGACGAGGTGAACGCGTTCGCGATTCCCGGGGGCTATCTGTACGTGAATCGCGGCCTGATCGAGGAGGCGGACAACGAGAGCGAACTCGCGGGCGTGATCGGGCACGAGATCGGACACGTCGTCGGGCGTCACAGCGCGCGGCAGATGACGCAGCAGATCGGCATCAGCGGCATCGCGTCGATTCTGCTCGGCGAGAGCCCGGGACAGCTGAGCCAGCTCGCGACCGCCATCGCCGCGAACGGCGCGCTCATGTCGTACAGCCGCGAGATGGAGTCCGAGGCCGATACGTACGGAGTGGCGGAGCTCTACACGGTGGGACTCGATCCGAACGGCCTCGCGACGTTCTTCGACAAGCTCGTGGAGATGCGCGGCGGCGCCTCGTCCGGGAAGCTGGAGCAGTTCTTCTCCACGCACCCGGATCCGGGAGCTCGTGCCGCCGCCGTGCGCGCGAGCATCCAGACGCTTCCGCCCAAGGCGTTGCGCAAGGACTCGCCGCGGTTCCACGAGATCAAGGCCCGCGTGACGAAGCCGTAGCGTGGTCGCGGCGGACTCTCCCGATCGGTTCCCCCGAACCCGGCACTCGGTGCTGGAGGCCGTGCGAGCGACCGATCCGGAGATCCGGCAACGAGCGCTGGAACGTCTCGCGGCCGCCTACTGGCGCCCCGTGTACACGTACCTCCGGTTGCACTGGCGCGAACCGGAGGAGGACGCGCGGGATCTCGCGCAGGGATTCTTCGTCGCGTTGATCGAGCGCGATCTGGCCGCACGCTGGGACCCGTCGCGCGCCCGGTTTCGTACCTGGGTCCGCACGTGCCTCGACTCGTTCGTCGCCGACGAGCGGCGGGCCGCGGGCCGACGGAAACGCGGCGGGGGTACGGTGCACGTGCCACTCGAGGCGGAGGGAATCGAGGACGAGCTCGCGGGAGTGATCGCCCCGCCGGCCGAGGACGCGGATGCGCTCTTCCGGCGCGAGTGGATCCGCGGCCTTTTCCTCGGATCCGTACGCGCGCTGCGCGACGAGCTGCGGGCGACCGGACGCGAGACACGCCTCCGGCTCTTCGAGCGCTACGACCTCGCCGACGAAGCGGATCGACCGACCTACGCGCGACTCGCCACCGAGGAGTCGCTCGACGTCGCGAAGGTCGGGAACGAGCTCTACGCCGCCCGCGCTCGCCTGCGCGCGCTCGTGCTGGAGCGGCTCCGCGAGTGCACGACGGACGAGGAGGAGTACCGCGCCGAGGCGCGTGAACTCTTCGGGAGCGACGGACCGTGAACCGGCTCTCCGACGAGACGCTCGCCCACCTGCGCGACGTGACGGAGCGTCCCGAGCTGCCCGGCGATCGGTACGAGATCCACGAGCGTCTCGGCCGCGGCGGCATGGGCACGGTGTGGCGCGCGACCGACCGCGAGCTCGCCCGAGACGTGGCGATCAAGGTGATGACGCTGCCCGCCGCGTCCGCCCGGGAGCGGAGCCGGCTCCAGCGGGAGGCACACATCCTCGCGCGCCTCGAGCATCCCGGCATCGTGCCGATCCACGACATCGGGGAGCTGGCGGACGGTCGACTCTGGTACGCGATGAAGCTCGTGCGGGGGGAGGCCCTCGACCGGGCGGTCGAGACGGTGCCGGCGTTGCCGGCGCGGTTGCGGCTCTTCCTCCGTCTCTGCGAGACGGTGGAGTTCGCGCACGTGCAAGGCGTGATCCACCGCGACCTCAAGCCCGCGAACGTCATGGTGGGGCCGTTCGGCGAGGTCCTGGTGATGGACTGGGGGGTCGCGAAGGTGCTCGGGGAGCTCGAGGACGGGGAGCCGGGCGCGGATCCGCCGTCCCGGTCCGCCGAAACCCCCGGCGGCGAGGTCACCGACTCGACGTCCCCCGGAACGATCCTGGGCACGCCCGGCTGGATGGCGCCCGAGCAGGCCGCCGGGCGGGCCCACACGGTCGACCCGCGCGCCGACGTCTTCGGCCTCGGCCGCATTCTCCACGCGCTGGTCGGACCCGAGCCTCCGCGTCGCCTGGCCGCGATCGTCGCCCGCGCGGAAGCGGGCCGCCCCGAGGACCGGTACGGGAGCGCGGCGGAGCTCGCCGCCGACATCGATCGCTTCCTGTCCGGCACCGCCGTCTCCGCGTACCGCGAGGGCGCGCTGGAGAAGCTCGGCCGGCTCGTGGAGCGCCACCGAGTCGCGATTCTCCTGCTGCTCGCCTACGTGGCGATGCGTAGCCTGTTGTTCCTCTGGGGAGACCGGTAGGCGTCGCCGCCGTCCCGGCATTTTTTCGTGGCCGGATCCAAGAACCGCTCCCCGTTCGACGTAGGGACAGGTGACGGCGAACCCGTCGTGACGATTTCCGAAAGGGGAACCCGATGAATCGACCGCTGCTGGGAGTGCTGCTCGGACTCGTACTCGGCGCACTCGACGGATCCACCGCCTGGTTCACCGCGCCGGAGCTCCGGCCGGAGGTCCTGGGTATCGTGTTCGGATCCTGCACCAAGGGACTGCTGGTGGGACTCGTCACCGGTTTCGCGGTCCGCAAGACCGGATCGCTGCTTCGTGGACTCGTCGTCGGAACGATCGTGGCGCTCGCGTTCACGATCCCGATCGCGATCATGAACGCGAACTACTACGACAACGCCACCTACTACTGGAAGATCATCCTGCCGGGCGCGATCACGGGGATGCTCGTGGGCTACGCGACGGTCCGCTACGGACGACGAGCGCAGCCTCGCGGGGCCTGATCGCCGCGGTGAGAGAGGAGCAAATCGTGTCCCGAGTGACGCACTTCGAGATTCCCGTCGACGATCCCCCGCGCGCGGAGCGCTTCTACTCCGACGTGTTCGGGTGGAAGTTCCAGCGATGGGAAGGTCCGCACGACTACTGGTTGATCTCCACCGGAGACTCCGCGACCCCGGGCATCGACGGGGGCATGGCACGTCGCCAGTCGCCGGAGCACGCACTCGCGAACACGATCGCCGTCGACTCGCTGGACCGTACGATCGCCGAGATCGAGTCGCACGGAGGAGCGATCGTGATGCCCAAGGCGCCGATTCCGGGGGTCGGCTGGCTCGCCTACTTCCGGGATCCCGAGGGGAACGTGTTCGGGATGATGCAGGCGGATCCGACCGCCGGGTAACGCCACCGGAACAGAAAGCCCCCGGCCCGTGACGGCGCCGGGGGCTCCTCGTGGTCCACACCCACGTGCTCCACTCTACTTCGACTTCAACTCCTGGCGCAGCTCGTCGATCTCTTCGCGAAGCTGGTCGATCTCGTTGCGGAGATCCTCGTCTCCCTCGATGCGACGCTCGATCATCACGCGGCGACCGTCGTCGTCGTTCCCGAACCAGCGCATCGGGCCGTCGTGGAGGAACGGCATCTCGGGCAGGCCGAGTTCCATGCCTTCCTTCACCTCCAGCGACGCCTTCCCGTGCTGCTCCTTCTTGTCGCGGATCCACACGATCTCGACGTCGGCCGGCTCCTCGAAGTCGCCGACGACCTCGCGGAGCTCGGAAGGATCCTCCACGCTCTTGCCGTCGACCTTCGTGATCACGTCGCCGGCCTTGAGACCGAGCTTCGCGGCCGGGCTGTCTTCCATCACCTCGGACACGAGGGCCCCGCCGTCCTCGGCGCCGAAGTACTTCGCGAGATCGTCGGAGAGCGGCTGCGTCATCACGCCCAGGTAGCCGCGATCGCGACTCATCTTGAGATCCTTGACGTTCATGCGGTGCGGGAAGCCGCGACGATTCTCGCGGTCGCCCGACATGCGGTGCTCGCGATCCGGCATCTCGCCGAGCGTGACCTCGGACGTCCGGGTCTTCCCGTCGCGGATGTACTCGACCTTCACCTTCGCGCCTGCGTCCATCTTGCGGACGGCGCGGCTCAGATCGCCGGGCCCTTCCACTTCCTTGCCGTCGAACTTCGTGACGATGTCGCCCTTCTCGAGGCCGGCCGCGGCCGCCGGCGAATCGTCTTCCACCTGCGACACGAGAACGCCCTCTCCGTCCTCCCGATCCAGCGCTTCCGCGAGGCCGCCCTCGATCGACTGGAGTCGCACGCCGAGATAGCCGGGCTCGGCCGCGTGCGCGAGCGCGGGCATCGCGATCAGGAACGCCGCCGAGAGCGCGACGAGCTTGCTCATTTCCCTTACCTCCCAGGGTCCGTTTCGGGGGCCGGGGTCCGCCCCGACCCGACGCCTCCCAAAACCCGCGGCGGGACCGCCGGTTCCCGCGGTACACTCGGCGGATGCACCCACTTCTCGCGAGCGGAATCCTCCTGGCGCAGTGCACGGGGCCCTGGTGCGGCCCGGACACGGAGTACGAGCGCCCCGCCGGCGTCCTGCTCGGCGACGAGGCCGTTCCCGTGGCGACGCGGACGTCCGAGGGCGCGGTCGCGGCCGTGTTCGAGTTCCGCGCACCGGGGGGTGAGGCGGACGTCTGCGTCGTGCGGAGGGAGCCCGGTCCCGAAGGCGAGTGGTCGGATCCGGTCCTGCTGGACGGCGACGGCTTCGGCACGTCGCGGGCGATCGAGCCGCGGATCGCGGCCGGGGACGGCGGGCTCCTCTGCGTCGTGTGGCAGGACGCGCGCTCCGGCCACGACGCGATCTGGTTCACCCGCTCCACCGACGACGGACGCACGTTCGAGCGCGCCCGCCGCGTGCCGGATGCGGGCGGCGACTGGACCGCGTCGATGCCCGCGCTCGCGGTCGACGCGCGGGGTGTCGTGCACGTCGTGTGGGAGGATCAGCGTGACGGATCGCGGGACCTGCGCTACGCGCGATCGACGGACGCGGGCGTCACGTTCTCGGCTTCCCGACGCGTCGACTCGGACGAAGCGGGGGCTCACGTCTCGTACCACCCGTTGCTCGCGTGCGCGGCGGAGGCCACGGTCGTGAGCTGGTGGGACGAGCGCGACGGTCTCGCCGACGTCTACCTGCGCCGCACCACGGACGCGGGCGAGACCTGGGCGGCACCGGAGCAGTCGCTGTCTCCGGGCACGCCGGGCAAGATCCTGAGTCGCGACGTTCGCCTCTCGGCCGCCGGTTCCACGGTCGCGCTGGCCTGGGAGCAGGGGCGGGTGCCGGCCGGCGCCACGATCATGGCGCGCGTGTCCCGCGACTCCGGCGCGACGTTCGAGGAGCCCCGGGGTCTCGGCACCGGCGAGGACCCCGAGGTGGTGGCGCTGCCGGCCGGACGCGCGATCGTGTCCTGGTGGTCGCGCGCGGGCGGCGCGGCGCGCGAGCGCACGTCCGTCGGAGGCCGCATCGTGGACATTCCCGTCCCGCTGGAATGGGACCTCGTCGACAGCAGTGCGCCGCGTGCCGTTCGCAAGCAACCCGGGCTCGACGCACACGAGTCGATCTGGATGGAACGCTTCGGAGACGACGTCTGGGCGGCGCGCGGTGGGGCGGCCACGGGCCGCGGCGCGCTGGAGATCCTCGGCGCCGCCGGCGCGGGAGCGGACTCCGGATGGCAGTGGCGTCCGGTGGCGATCCTGCGATTCGGGAACGACTACACCGCCTCCACGACGGACGTCCGCGCCCGCTCGCTGACGGGCGCGGTCGCCGGGGACGGCGCGCTGCAGCTGCTGTGGATCTCCGTGTTCGGCGAGACGCGCGAGCTCTCGTCCGCGCGACTCGAGCGTTGAGCTCCGGCGACTAGGCCAGCCCGAACAATCCCGCCACCAGGGACGCCACGATCCACACCGCGAACAGGCAGAGCGCTCCGACCGCCACGATCGCGAGCGGCACGCCGACCGCGACGAGCACCGGGATCGCGAGGAGCAGCAGCGGGAGCAGGACGATCCCGAGAATCAGTCCGCCGATCAGCTGGAACGGCAGCAGCACGAGCTTGAACAGCCCGCCCAGGATCCACGCGACGGCGTGAATCAGGCCGCCGACGATCGCGAACACGAACTTCAGGGCAGCACCCAGGAGCACCAGCCCACCGACGAGAAGCGCCAGAAGGAGGAGGATCTCGAACATCAGGGGTTCCCTTTCTGCGGCGACGCCGACGCCGACTGCCCCAGAATACGCTCCCGGCGCCGCGGAAGTTGCGTCCCGGGACCGGTTCCGGCTACCCAGGGCCCGGCCGGGCCGCTAGTGTTCCCCTTCGCAAGGCTTCTCCACCCGGAGTGAGTGCCCATGAGCCCCTTTGCCACCGAGCGCGACGGCCTGCGCGCCGAGATCCTGGAGCAGGTCGGCGTCCTCACGCTGACCCGGCCGGAAACCATGAACGCGGTGAGCCCGGAGCTCGCCCGCGCCCTGGACGAGACGCTGCAGGCGATCCCCACCGACGGATCCGTGCGCGCGATCCTACTCACCGGAACCGGACGGGCGTTCTGCTCCGGCGGCGACATCCGCGCGATGTCGCAAGCGCTGGACGAGGATCCGAAGGAGTTCTTCCTGTCGCTCACCGAGCGGCTGCACGGGATCACGCGGTCGCTGCTCGGAGCGCCGGTTCCCACGATCGCGGCGGTGAACGGGGTGGCGGCCGGATTCGGGTTCGGGCTCGCACTCTCCTGCGACCTCGTGCTCGCGTCGGACAAGGCCACGTTCTCGATGGCGCACGGGCAGGTCGCGCAGATCCCGGACGGCGGCGGCTGGTACCTGCTGCCGCGCGTGGTGGGACGGAAGCGCGCGTTGCATCTGTACCTGCGCCGACGGCCGCTGGACGCGAAGACGGCCGAGCACTGGGGCATCGTCACGGAGATCCTGCCGAGCGCGACGTTTCGCGAGGTCGCGCTCGGGATCGCGAAAGAGCTCGCGCAGGGCCCGACGCGCGCGTACCGCGAGGCGAAGCGTCGGCTCGCGGAGGGCTGGGATCAACCGCTCGGCGAGTACCTGGACGAGCAACGTCGGGTGATCGGATCCCTCGGCGAGTCGAAGGACTTCGAGGAAGGCGTGCGCGCGTTTCTCGAACGGCGCGCGCCGCAGTTCCGCGGGGAGTAGTCGGAGAGTCGGTTCCCGCTCTCAGGCCTCGTCGAGCGCCTCGCCCAGCCGCCGCAACCCTTCCCGCACCACGCCTTCGGGTGCGCCCCAGCACACGCGAAACCAGCCGGGCATCCCGAAGAGCTCGCCTTCCGCGATCGCGACGTCCCGCTCGCGCTGCAGGCGCTGCGCGAACGAGGCGGTGTCCGCGATCCGCTTCGCGCGCACGAACGCCACGAGCCCGCCGTCGGGCGCGGACCACTCGAGATCGTCGCGGCGATCGATCCACTCGCGGAAGATCGCGAGACCGTCCGCGGCGATGCGACGCGAGCGCCCGAGCAGCCGCTCGCGCGCGGCGAGCGCCTGCGCCGCGACGTCCTGGGACCAGGCCGCGTCGTTCACCGCGAGATAGTACGAAGCCTCCCGCGCGCGGGACAGCAGCGAAGGATCGCCGACGATCCAGCCGATCCGGAGCCCGCCGAATCCCCAGGCCTTCGTGAGACTGCCCGTGGAAACGAACCGGGCCGAGACGCGGTGCGCGGGCGTCGCGTCCGGCAGGAAGTCGAGATAGACCTCGTCCACCATCACGCGGAAGCCGTGCCGATCCGCGAGCGACGCGAGCTTCTGCAGGAATCCGGCCGGGAGATCCCTTCCCGACGGATTGTGGAGGCGGGTCAGCACCACGAGCCCGAGCGGCGGCCCCGAGGCGACGGCGGCGGCCTCGATGTCCTCGAGACGCGGCGCCCAGCCTTCCTCGGGGCGGCGCGCGAGTCGGTCGGTCGTCAGGCCCAGTACGCGCGGGATGTCCGCGAGCGAGGGATACGTCGGCGCCTCCACGAGAACCCGATCGCCGGGGCCGGCCAGCGCGAGGATCGCGTTGAAGTTCGCGAGGCTGGTCCCCACCGAGAGGAGCACATGGTCCTCGGAGACTCCGTGGGCGCTCGCGAGGGCCCGCCGGAGCGCGGGGGCGCCGTACTCGTCTCCGGCCGACGTGAACGGCGCGGCCGGCTCGACGGGCGTGAAGTCCTCGGGGCCGGGAGAGGACACCCCGCTGGCGCCGAGGGAGAACCGCGCCGCCTCGGAGCGATGTTTCGCCCAGTGCATCAGGCCGAACGTGGGGATCTCGCGCACGGGAATCCTTGACGTGGAGGCCGGCATCGGAACATTGGAACTTCGGCGGCGGCGGGACCGGGGAGTGTCCGGTTCGGAGCCGTCGAGTCGGACGCCACCCGGGGAACGCACCCCGGGACCGGGCCCGTAGCCGAACCCGTGGGAGGGAATCCATGCACGTCTCGATCAAGTTCTGCAAGGTCTGAAACTACGATCCGATCGCCGCCGGTCTGGCGGCCACCTTGAAGAAGGAGTTCGGGGTCGACGCCGAGCTCATCCCGAGCAGCGGCGGCGTGTTCGACGTGACGGTCGACGGCACGCTGGTCTACTCCAAGCATCAGACGGGTCGCCACATCCGTGACGACGCGGAGGTCGTGGGGCTGATCCGCGAGCTGCAGGAGTCCTGACGGATCGCAGGCCCGCCGGAGCTCTGCCGGCGGGCCCGCTGCGTCCCGGGGTCGTCGTCCATCGAGTCGCCTACCGCTCCCAGGTCAATCCCAGCCGCCACGTGATGCGCTCGTCGCCGCGGTCCAGCCGCTTCACCGCGTCGAGCCGGAGCTGGCCCTGCCCGCCCGGGATCCCGAGGATGTTGTGCTGGATGCCGAGGCCGGTGGAGAACCGCCAGTCCGGCGTGTCGAGTTTCGAGACGACGCCGTCGGCGTCCTGGGTCTCGAAGCGCGCGGCGGCATCCGCGAACGGAACGAATTGAACGCGGGCGTGGCGCAGGAACGGGATCCAGTGCAGCAGGTCGGTGCCGATCTTGTAGTCGAACGCGGCCGCCAGGAACTGGCGCGTGGGGAACTCGTTGATCTCGTAGCCGCGCAGCAGTCGCGTTCCGCCCACGAAGTGCAGCGCCTGGAACGGAACGTCGCCGGTGGCGGTCCCGGCGGTGAGGCGGAGCTTCGCCTCGTCGCCGAACCACAGACGTCGTCGGCCCACGACGTCGGCGCGAACGGAGTCGAAATCGCGATCGCCGCCGAGGCCCTGGCCGGCGTGAGTCCACGCCATCACGCCGGCGAGCCGGTCGAGCGATTCGTCGCCGAGGCGGATCCGGGTCTGGGTCAGCCGTAGTGTCACGTCGTCGATGCGCGGGTTGACGCGATACTGCGTGCCGTCCTCGAAGAGCGCGAAGTCCGTCTCGTTCGGAAGGGATTCCTGTTTCTCCTCCGCCACTTCGATCGAGACTCCGAGTCGTCCCGGCGTCCAGCCGAGCTGCGCGGACCATCCCTGCCCGCGGTAGTAGTCGTTCAGGTCGTCGGCCACGGTGAGCGCGAGCACGGAGTTGCCGGGGAGACCGCCGGCGCCGTACGCGAACACGTCGCGTTCATGCGCGAGGATGAGCGTCGGCGCGCGGAGATTGCGGGTGAGCGGGATGCCGATCTCGCCGCGCCACGTGGGCTCGCCGGCGGCCCAGCCCCAGCCGGCACGCGCGTGTCCCCAGATCCGTCGCGCGGTGGGCGGGCGGATCGTGAGGGCGGGCATCACGTTCAGACCTTCGACCCGGTTGAAGCGGGCGGCGCCGAGCTCGACGTCGAAGCGCCAGCTCGTGGGCGCGGGTCCGACGTCGCCGTCCCGGACGAGCGGCTCGCCGCCGCCCGCCTCGAACACGCGGATGAGGCTGTCCACTTCCGCGTCCGAGATCGAGAGCGCTTCCAGCGCGAAATCGTCGTCGCGGCGTCCGGAGAGATTCTGGAGGTACGAGTCGAGCGGGCGAGCGGCGGCGGAGTCGGCCGGGGTCGTCGTGCCGGGGGCGGCGGGACTCACGCTCGCCGAGTCGATGTCGGCCGACAGGGAGTCGGCATTCGCGGCGAGGACGGTCGACGGAAGTGTGAGGAGAAGCGCGGCGAGGACGGCGGTCGGACCGAGTGGGGGGAGGAGCGCGCCGAGGACGGCTCTCGGATCGAACGGCGGGAGAAGCGCGGCGCGAAGCCTCGAGAACCGGGCGTTCATTCCGCAGCCTCCCCGTCTGCCGGCGCGCCTGCGTCGCGATCGATGTCGATCGGCTTCTCGTGGATCTCGACGTCGCGGAACTCCACCTGCATCTCCAGGCCGTCCGGGATGTTGCCCTCGAGGAAGCGAAGGTAGCCCATGCGCAGCTCCACGCGAATGAGGAACCGGCTCCAGGCCCACGTGTCGCCGATCCGCACGCGCTCGCGCACGAACGGACCGACGCTCTTGACGAACAGCGGCATCGGGACGCGGTCGCCGAACTCGAATTCCTCGCGCAGGATCCGGAATTCCGTGGAGTCGATCCAGATCACGCCCTTCGGCGCGATCTCGAAATCGGATTTCGGCTCGAGCGCGACTTCGTAGATCACGCGGTCGTCCACGATCTCGCGGGAGCGGATCTCGAATCGGTAGTCGTCCACGTCCTCGAGGTAGAACGGGAGGTCGTTGAAGTCGCGGTATCCGATCGAGATCGCGGCATCGTCGTCCCAGGGCTCGCGCTCTCCGTGCTTCAGGATGTACTGCTCGCGCTTCAGCGGCAGAACGCGCTCCCGTTCCGGCGTCCAGATCATCTTCTCCACGTTCTCGGAGACGAGCTGGCGATCGGGGTCCGATTCGGGACCGATCCACGCGATCATCTTGGAGAGTACCGTGGCCTCGTACCGGTCGATGCGGGAGCGCGCGGCGTTCTCGGCGTCGAGGCAGCGCTGGACGATGTCGCCGATGCGGAGCCGTCTCGCCCGAACGGGGATCGGCGTGGACCGGAAGGTCGGGAGCGGTTCGTCGAGGGTGTCCTCCACCGCGAGCGTCCAGAATCGGGTCGAGTCGGCGGCCGTAGGGGGTTCCACGGGGTAGGTGGGCCGAGGGGCGGGCGCCGCGCCTGCGGAGACGGCGATCGCGGAAAAGCCGACCGCGAGAAGGATCGCGGGGATCGGATGAGGCCGGGGCCGGGGCATGGATCCACCTCGTTTCGCGGACGCGCGAGTTTGGGGTTCCCGGAGAGGAGAAGCAAGGCCCGGGCCTGCCGCGGCGCCTCCGGCACCCCGCGGAACGGGACCCTCGCGACCGTGGGGTCGCGCCGATGAGGTGAACCGACACGCTTCCCCGTGCCGAATGGCCACGAAACCGCTATCGTCGAGGACTCGTGCGTCCCCCCCGGAGGCAACATGAGCGACCGCGTGACTCTCCTCTTCACGAGCGATCTGCACGGCCGGCTGGGCCACGTGGATCCCCTCACCCAGCGGGACTTCCCCGGCGGGGCCACCCGCGTGGCGACCCGCCTCGCCGAGGCGCGCGCCCGCGTTCCGGATGCGATCTATCTCGATCTCGGCGATCTCGCGCAGGGCACGCCGCTCTCCTGGCTCCGGGCGCGCGAGGCGCCGATGCGACCGCACCCGATGGTACGCGCGCTGGACGTTCTCGGTTGCGAGGCGATGGTCGTGGGCAATCACGAGTTCAACTTCGGCATGGATTTCCTGAAGGCGCTGCGTCGCGATCTCCCGTGTCCGCTGCTCGCCGCGAACGTGCTCGGCGCCGACGATCAACCGTTCTTCGAGGCGTACCACGTGTTCGAGCGCGGCGGACGTCGGATCGCCGTCCTCGGTCTCACGACGCCGCAGGTGCCGCGCTGGGAAGAGCCGTGGAACTACGGCGGCTTGCGTTTCGTGGATGCGGTGCGCACGGCGCACGAGTGGGTGCCGCGACTGCGCCAGCAAGCGGACGCGGTCGTGGTCGCCGCACACCTCGGCTGGTCCGGCGTGACGGACGGCGGTCTCGTCGAGCCGGTACCGGCCGAGAATCCCGGCGCGCAGATCGCGAACGAGGTCGAGGGCATCGACGTGCTCCTGATGGCGCACACCCACCGCTTCGACGAGCGCCGCGGCGGGACCGGCGCGGTGGCGATCCAGGCGGGCTGGGGAGGACTCGGGGTCGGCGAGGTGAGCCTCACCTGGAACGGATCGGGGCGCCCCGCCGTCGAGGTCGCGGTGCATCGCACCGAACACGACTCTCCGGAACCCGCGTTCGCGGCCGGATTCGAGGAGGAACTCGCGTTCGAACGTCGAGAGATGGACGTCGTCCTCGGCGAGGCGAGCGCGCCCTTCCCCGTGGGACGAGCGCGCTACGAGGACAACGCGATCCTCTCCCTGTTCCATCGCGTGCAGCTGGATGCCGCGAAGTCGGACATCTCCTCGACCGCGCTGTTCCGGCTGCGGGAGGAGCTCGCCGCGGGCCCGATCCGTCGTCGGGACGTCTTCCGGATCTACCCGTTCGAGAACGACCTCACGATCCTCGAGATCACGGTGGGCGACGTTCTCGAGTATCTCGAGGAGACGGCACTCGCGTACGCGGGGCCCGGTGAGAGCGGCGAGCTCCCCCCGCTCGATCCGCGGTTCGGCCACTACAACCATGATGTGATCGCGGGCGCCGAGTACGTGATCGACCCCGCCCAGCCGATCGGCCGGCGAATCGTGTCGCTGACGTTCCGGGGCGAGGAACTCCCGGCGCACGAGCGACTCACGCTCGCGCTCACGAGCTACCGGGCGCAGGGCGGCGGCGGCTACCGCGCGCTCACCCGCGCGCGCGTGGTGGAGCGGACGGGGAAGGAGATGCGTGGCCTGATCGAGCGGTGGATCCGGGAGCGCGGTAGGATCACGCCGGAAGTCGACGGCCACTGGCGCGTGATCGACTCGTCGGCCCGCGTCCGGGGCTAGCCCGCCGTCTACCGGGCCCCATCCACCGGGCGCCCATCCACCGGGCGCCCGGTGGATGGGCGGACGGGTGCGGACGGAACGCCCTCCGGGATCCGCTCAGTCGCCCCACTTGTCCGGAACGTCGACCGGCGCGTAGCGATCCACGAAGGCCAGCGCCGACTCCGGCGATTCCGCCACGTGCACGAGCGCGCGGTGCTCCGGCTTCACGAATCCGCCTTCCGTCAGCTGATCCAGGAACGCGGTGAACGGCTTCCAGAAACCATCGACGTCCACGAGGGCGAGCGGGCGCTGGTGCAGGTGCAACTGCCGAAGCACGAGATTCTCCGTGATCTCCTCGAGCGTGCCGTACCCGCCCGGCAGGGCCAGGAACACGTCCGAGTGCTTGATCATCGTCATCCGGCGTTCCTGCAGGTCCTTCGTGACGACGAGTTCGTCGGAGCGGTCGTAGGTCAGCCCCCGCTCGTCGAAGAGCTTCGGGATCACTGACAGCACGCGCCCCCCGGACTCCTTCACGGCGATGGCGAGGGCGTGCATCGGGCCGGTGTTGCCGCCGCCGAACACGAGGTTGTTCTTCCGCTCGCCGAGCAGGCGGCCCAGCGCCCGGGCCACCTCGAAGTACTTCTCGGGCACCCGGTCACTCGAGGAGCAATAGACGCAGACGTTCATGGCCTCTCCCAGGGGTCGATCGACGGGACACGAGAGTACCCCGGACCCCACGATTCCTCCACGTCGTGGTTCGAAAATTGTGTCTGGCTCCCGTCGGGTCGGTCAGCGAGTCCATCCTGGCCATCCCCCGCGCCGGGGTGCCACCATTCCTGGCATCCGGATCCCGTCTCCCGGCTCGGACACAATTTCCGAACCACCACGATAAGCGTTCGGGGGCCGGCCGGCGTCCCAGGGTTGAACGCGGAGGAGACCCCTGAACACGATGCCTCACGAGCCCGCGGCGGCCCTGCCGATCGACCCGACCCCCCTGGTTCCGCGCGAGACGGTGCGGGCGGCGGTGGAGGGGGATCTGGCGGCCTTCGAGCGGATCTACCGGACGCACGTGGGCCGCGTTCACGCGCTGTGCGTGCGGCTCACGGGCAACGAGGACGAGGCGCAGGACGCGGTGCAGGAAACGTTCGTGAAGGCCTGGCGGCGACTGGACACGTTCGAGGGACGGGCGTCGCTCTCCAGCTGGCTCCACCGGCTCGCGGTGAACTCGGTGCTGGACCGCAAGCGGGCGGGGAAACGTCGGCCGGAGATGCTGTCGGAGGACGGCGAGGTGCCGTCGTCGGCGGTCGCGCCGGTCTCGATCGAGGGTGTGATCGACCTGGAGCGGGCGATCGCGACGCTGCCCGAAGGGGCGCGGATGGCCTTCGTCCTGCACGACGTGGAGGGTTGGCGGCACCGCGAGATCGCGGCCGCGACCGGCACCGCCGAGGGGACCTGGCGCGCGCAGCTGCACCGGGCGCGACGCCTGCTGAGGGAGGTTCTGACGAGATGAGCGAGCAGGAACGGCACGAAGAGCAGCTCGACCCCGAGCTGGCGGCCGCGATCCAGCGTCTGCCGCGGGAACTCGAGCCGGCGCGGGACCTGTGGCCGGGGATCCGGGCGCGACTGCACGAGGAGTCGGCCCCGGCCCGAGCGGGTGGCAGGGATCCGGCGGCGGGCGGGCACGGTGCCTGGCGCTGGCTCGCGATTGCGGCCGGGATCGCGGTGGTGGCGGTGTCGCTCGCGTACGGCATCCGGCGCGGGGGGGGCGAGCTCCCGACGGCGGAGTTGCACCTGCGGCCGCCGATCGCCACGGACTCGTACGACGCGGCCACCGCGTCCAGTTCCGACGACGTGATGCAAGCGCTGGAGGCGCGGATCGACGACCTCGATCCCGCCACGGTCGCGACCATCAAGGAAAACCTGCAGGTGATCGATCAGGCGCTCGACGAGATCCGTCGAGCGATCGCGGAGGACCCGTCGAACCGGCAGCTCCAGCAGCTGCAGAGCTCGGGAGAGCGCCAGCGCGGCGAGGTGTTGCGACGCGCGGCGACGCTCGCCGGCAGCGCCTAGGAGGGGATGTCATGAGAATCGCCATTGCACTCGGAACGATCGTGCTGCTGGGAGCGAGCGTCGCGTACGCGGATCGCCCGGTGGATCAGACAGCGAAGGTGAACAAGGACGGCACGGTGAGCGTGTCGAACATCGCGGGGTCGGTGACCGTGGTCGGCGGCAATCGCTCCGACGTGCACATCACGGGACGCCTCGACGACAACGTGGAAGAACTGCGGGTCGAGGAGCGCGATGGCGATCTGCGCATCGAGGTCATCCTGCCACGTCGCTCGCATCGCGGCGGCGACGCGGATCTGAAGCTCGAGGTGCCCAAGGGCGTCGCGCTCGATATCGAGACGGTGTCGGCGAACATCGAGGTCGAGGGCGTGGCCGGCGACGTGGATCTCGAGAGCGTCAGCGGCGGCGTGCGGGTCGAAGGGGGCGACGGCGTCGCCGACGTCCAGAGCGTGAGCGGGGACATCGAGCTCACGGGGGCGTTCGAGAACGTGGATGCGGAGTCCGTGAGCGGCGGCATCGACGTGAAGGGCGCGTCCGGCCGGATCGACGCCTCCACCACGAGCGGCCGCATCGAGGTCGCGGGCGGCGACTTCGACTCGGTGGATCTGGAGTCCATGAGCGGCCGCGTGGAGTTCGCGGGCGATCCGCGGAAGGACGCGGACATCTCGATCGAGTCCTTCTCGGGCCGGGTGGTGCTCACCCTGCCGGCGTCGCTGAGCGCGGAGATCGACGTCGAAACACACAGCGGAAGCATCGAGAGCGACTTCGGGTCCGGCGTGCGCAAAGAGAAGTACGGGGCGGGAGCGTGGCTGGAGACTTCGGTGGGCGGGGGGGAAGCGTCGATCGAGGTCTCGACGTTCAGCGGTAGCGTGAGTCTGCGGAAGAAGTAGAGGGAGCGGGCCGGCCGTCGGGTCGGCGCAACCGCCCGGCAGATCAACAAAGCGGGCCTCTTCCCCGAAAGGAAGAGGCCCGTCTTCGTTCGAGACTCGCGGACGAGCTACTCGACGCCGAGCAGCTCCACGTCGAACACGAGGGTCGAGTTCGGCGGGATCACGCCGCCCGCGCCCCGCGCGCCGTAGCCGAGATCCGGCGGAATGAAGAGCACGCGCTTCTCGCCGACCTTCATGTCCTGGAAGGCCATGTCCCAGCCCTTGATCACCCGGCCCACGCCGATCGGCGTCGTGAACGGCTGCCCGCGATCCACGCTGGAGTCGAACTTCGTGCCGTCCATGAGGTAGCCGGTGTAGTGCGCCGTGATGGTCTGGCCCTTGGCGGGCTTCTCGCCGTCACCGGCCTCCCGCACGATCCACTGCAGACCTTCGGTGCCGTCGACCATCTTGCCGAGGTCGATGCCGAGCGTCTTCGCGAGCTCCTTCTTCTGCATGGCCATCTGCTCCTCCTTCTTCTTCTGCATGCGCGCGACGACTTCCGGCTCCTTCGCGAACTCCGCCGCCCAGTCGAACTTCTTGGCCGCGTCGCCCGTGCGGACGATCTCGACCTTGTTCAGCAGGATGTCGTTCACGGGCGTCGACATCTGCGCGCCCTTCATCTCCACCTCGGCCATCGCGTTGACCACGTCCTGGCCGAGCACGACGTGCCCGAAGATCGAGTGCTTGTCGTCGAGCCACGGAGTCGGCACGTGCGTGATGAAGAACTGGCTGCCGTTCGTGTTCGGTCCCGAGTTCGCCATGGAGAGGATGCCGGGCTGATCGTGGCGCAGCGACGGGTCGAACTCGTCCGTGAACGTGTAGTCGGGCCCGCCGCGGCCGTTGCCGAGGGGGTCGCCGCCCTGGATCATGAAGTCCTTGATCACGCGGTGGAACTTCGTTCCGTCGTACAGCGGCTTCTTGACCATCTCGCCCGACATCGGGTCCTTCCATTCCTTCTCGCCGGTGGCGAGCCCGATGAAGTTCGCGACGGTCACCGGCACCTTCTGGTACTCGAGCTGGCACACGATGTTACCGAGCGACGTCTCGAACACGGCGTAGATTCCGGGTTCCTTCACGGCGTTCTGGATGTCGGCCTCCTTCAACGCCGACCCCTCCTCCGGGGCGGCGGCAGCCTGCGTGGCGACGGCGGCCGTCGCGAGCAGGAGCGGGACCGCGAAGTGGCGCAACGTTCGAATCATGGTTCTCCTCGGGTTCGGAAGCGACGCGGCCGGAGGGTCCGCGCCTGGGTACGGGCGGAAAGACAGGGATTCTAAGGCCCGATCCGCTCGGGCGCTACGGTTCGATCCGGATCCCCGGATCCTCGGTGATTTCGCCGATCACGGCCGCCGCGGGCGTGCCGAGCTCCTGCAGACGGCGAACGAGTCGGTCCGCGCGGTCCGCCGCCACCGCGATCAGCAGGCCGCCGGACGTCTGGGCGTCGGCCACGAGCAGACGGTCCGTCTCGGACACGCCTTCGGCGAAGACGGTGTCGGGGCCCGCGGCGAGCAGGTTCTTCTTGGTCCCGCCGGGAACGGCGCCGGCGGCCGCGAGCTCGTGAGCCCGCTCCAGGAACGGAGTCGCGGACAGCGAGAGACGCGCTCCGGCCGCGCTCGCCTGCAGCATCTCGAGCAGGTGACCGAGCAGGCCGAAGCCGGTGACGTCGGTGGCGGCGTGCGCGCCGACCTCCATCATGGCGGTCGCCGCGTCGCGATTCAGGGTGGCCATCACGCGTACGGCCTCGTCCAGCGCGTGGCGCGTCACCTTGCCCTGCTTCAGTGCCGTGGTCAGGATGCCGCTGCCGATCGGCTTCGTGAGCACGAGCTTGTCGCCGGGCTTCGCGCCGCCCTTGCGCGTGAAGTTGTCCGGATGGGCCCGGCCGATCACCGCGAGCCCGTACTTCGGCTCGGGATCATCGACCGTGTGCCCGCCCAGGATCGCGACCTTCGCTTCGGCCGCCTTCCTGGATCCGCCTTCGAGGATGTCGCCGAGGACGGAGAGCGGCAGCTCGGGATTCGCCGCCGGGAACGCGCACACGTTCAGCGCCGCGAACGGTTCACCGCCCATCGCCCACACGTCGGAGAGCGAGTTCGCCACGGAGATCGCGCCGTACTCGAACGGGTCGTCCACGACCGGCGTGAAGAAATCCACGGTGAAGATGATCGCGAGATCGTCCGCCACACGATATACGCCGGCATCGTCCGGGAGGGCGGTGCCCACCAGGACTTCCGGCGGCGCGAAGGGAGTGAGCCGGCGCAGGACCTGCGCCGCGAGATCGGACATGCCGATCTTCGACGCTCAACCCGCGCAGTGCGAGAACGACGTCAGCCGGAGATCGGCCACGTGATTCACTCCGTTCACTCCGGGAAACGTCCCGGGGCGAGCGTTCGCCCGTCCCGGATCGGCCCGCCCGGAAGGGCCGATCAGTCCAGCTCCGGACCCACCGAGACCGGCTCTTCGCGACTCTCCGGAGTCGTGCCGATCGGAAGGTCCCGCATCAAGGTCGAAGGATCGGGCAGCGACGGCAAGGCCACCGACCCCTCGCTGCCGCCGCGAACCGTGATTCCCGCGCGCGGCAGGATCGCGTCGCCCCGCTCGCGGCTCTCGAACACGAGCTCCGCGGTGCCGGCGGGCGCGCGCCGGAAACCGATCCGCTCGCGGAAGCCCGGCCGGAGCCGGATCTCCCACGGGCGCAGCCCCTCCGCCGTGCGGATTCCCAGCACGTCCACGGAGTGGGTTCCGCGGTTGAACAGCTCCAGGCCGTCATCGTTCCACGTGGCCACGAGATCGGCGGCCGACGTGCGACCCGGGCAGAGCGGGAGCGAGGACTCGGCCGGCAGGAGCGCGTCGGCGAGGGCGAGGAAATGCTCGTCGAAGCCGAGCAGGAGGCCCGAGGCCTGGATCGTTCGGCTCTTGCGCGTGAGGTCGATCACGAGGCGGCGCCCGAGATAGCGACGGAGCAGCGGCTCCCGCGCGATCGGATCACGGCCCAGCGCTTCCCGCGTCCAGCGGGCGAGGCGGGCGCGCCAGCCCGGGTGGGCGGCGGACCAGATCTGCGATTCGCGGCGCACGCGCATCTCGTCCGTCCAGAGGCTCTCCGGGCGTACCAGCACTCTCATCTCGCGGGCCTGGTTCCGGTCCACGAAGCGGCTGGACTCGACACAGCCGCCGACGAGCTGGGGTTCGTCGAGCTCGACCTCGAGCCCCCCGCCGAACACGAGGAGGCGACCGGCGACCCATTCGCCGGATCCGAGCTGGGCCTGCACGCGATCGCCTTCGAACAGCCGGAGCGGCGAGCGCGACCACTCGCCCCCGGGATAGGTGGGCCCCCTCCGCATCGTCATCCTCCCCGCTTCACCGATGGCCGGGCCCGAGCCCGGACGTCGGCCGGTGGCTCGGCCGACGCGCGGCCGTGCGCCGCGACCGGCGGATGGTCGGCCGGTCCGGGGGGCGGTGTCAATCCCGGCGGTCGCTGCGCGAGAGCGGGTTCGAAGTCCGGCGGTTCGATGCGGTCAGCCGGCGGGATTCCTGATAGCTTCGAAGTCCCCACCCGTTTCACGCCCCTCGGGATTACCCATGCGACGCACTCTCCTGTTTCAGTGCCGTGCCCGGTGGGGTCGCGTCGCCGGCGCGGCGGCCGTGATCCTTCTCCTGGTCGGCGGCACGCTGCTCGCTGGTTGCTCCGCGATCCGCATCCCGGAGCTCGAGGCCGGGCGCCCCGCGACGCCGGAGGAGTTCGACCCCGGCTGGTACGGCTGGTACTGGTCGAACGGCTGGTGCGGCACCGGCGAGTCCGCGGAGAAGGACCTGGACGTGTGGGTGACCGATCCGCGGATCCTCACGGTGGAGGACGAGCGAAGGCTCCTCGTCACGGATTTCACGTTCGTGGCGTACCGCGGCTTCATCGGGCCGGACGACGTTCATCGAACGAGCGGCACCCTGTTCCTTCCGCTCGACGACCACGGCGAGGTCTCCGTGCGGCGCGGCGGGGACATCCTCGTGACGGAGTTTCCGCCGGGGATCTCCACGAGTGACTTCGACTTCGTGCGCGCGTACGGGCACCGGCCCGCGCTGGAGCTCGACGTCGCGACGGCGATCGTCGACGTGCGCGGACCGATCGTGCGGGATCTTCGTCGCTTCGAGAACCCGAGCTCGACCACCGGCGAGGCGTTCCGGAGCGAGGAGCAGCTCGCGTACTCGCAGCTTCGCGCGTTCCAGCGGAGCGCCGAGGCGACGGATCTCCTGGAATGGCACACCGGAGTCGCGTGGATCCGCGCGGTGAAGGCCGTACGCGACGTGATGACCGACGCCACCGGCCTGACCGAGCTGCCGATGACGCTCGTGGCCGAAGGGCGCGGGGCGCTCGGAGCCGCGCAAGCGGCGGCCGTCGACCGTGGCGTGTGGGGACTCGTGTCCGTCGGTTGGCCGATGGACTGGCTCGATGCGCACTGGGTCCGGTGGCGGCGGTGGGAGCGGGAGGCGCGCGTCCGGATGATGGCCGAGCTGCAGCCGATTCCTTACGGAAGCTCGCGGGACGTCGTGTCGTTCCTTCGTTCGAGCTACCGCGAACCGGATCCGGAATGTCCGAGCTGTCCGGGCAGCGGGCAGCGCTGGCGGTCGCAGCTCGAGATCGGCGTGCTGAGGGGGCAGGACCGGGGGCCCCTGGACGGTGTCGCGTTGCTGAACGTAGTGGGCGACTCCGATCCGGAGTGGCCGATCGATCTCGAGGCGCGCGTCGCTTTCGTGGGGAACGAGGCGGAGTTCTTGCTGCCGTCGCCACTGCCGGACGGAGTGGCTGGGCCGGTGGAAGCCCTGGTGGGGGGCGAGAGCTCCTCCTCGCGCGGACCCGCGGCGCACCGGGTCGTCACCCCGTGGGAAGCGCTCACGTACCTGCCGGGAGCAGCGTCCACGCTCGCGAACGAGACGGCGGCGCGCGCCGCCCTCGCCTGGGCGGAGCGCGTGTCCGGCGACCGGGAGACGCCGCCGTTCGTGGTGATGGAGGGACTCAAGGACGGCGACGTCGTCGTGGACATCGTGACGCGGGACGCGATGACGTCGGTGAAGGAAGCGTGGCTCCGGGCCGTGGACGTGTCGGATCGCGCGGACGGCGACTTCAAGCGCGCCGTGCACGAGGGCGGCGAGATGGGGTGGCGACGTGTTCCGGCGTTCTTCGCGGGGCCAGCGCCGGACGGCTCGAGCGTGTGGCGCGCGCGACTGCCGATCGTGACGGGCCGGAATCAGGCGTACTACCCGGTCGTGCAAACACGTGTGGCCGGGCGGGACGCCGAGTACTCCCTGCCGGTGCGGGTGCTGTGGAACCTGGGGGATCCGGGATTGGGGGCCGTGTGGTGGTGAGGGTGCGCATCGGGCGGCCCCGAATCGCAAAGTGAAGTCGCGCGGCCTCAGATCTCGCCGCTCCTCGGCGCGGCGTTCGACGGTTTGCGCTCCTCCAACGACTCCACCATCGATGTCACCGGGGGATAGCCCCACAGCTCGAACCGCTTCACGTATGAAGTCTCGGGGTTCTTCACCACACCGTAGAAGAACGTGACGAATCCGCGATCGTCGATCGCGACTACAGCGTTCAGGGTCTCCGCGGCATCGGGCGCGTCGCGCACCGTGCGCATCCCTCCCTTCGCGTCGAGGATCACATCGAGGTCGACGAGGAAGATCGCGGCGCCGCCGGCCACGCTCGTGCCGCCTTCCGTGGTTCGGGGGAAGTAGCGCAAGTCCCCGTCGACCCGATTCGCCGGAAAGCGTGTGTACGCGCGACCGACCTCGCTCGGTCCCGCCATGTCCACGATGACGTGGCAACGATGCTGCGCGTCGGCCTCGATCGTGAACCGCATGGAGGTCCCGCCGCGAAGGGTATCGGGCGGTGAGGGCCCGCGTTCGACCGAAGGAGCGCCGGGTCCGGCGATTGCGCCCTCGGTCTGCACCGTCGTCGGCGCGTAGCCCCAGACGTACGAACGCAGCGGGAAGGGAACGCCGTCTCCGCGAACGAAACCCGTGAAGAACGTGACGTGCCCGCGAGGATCGATCGCGATCGTCTGCGAGAACTCGAGCCTCGCCTCGGGCGGATCCGCTGCCGTCGGAGCGCGCATGGTCCCGGTCTCGTCGAACACGATGGGAGTGTCCAGGTACATCAGCCCCGGGTGCTCGATGAGCGTCTCTCCGTAGCATTCGGCGGGAAAGTACTTCATGTCGGGTCCGACCCGATTCGTGTGGAAGGTCGAGAGAACCGACTCGTCCGCGTCGCCCACGACGACCCGCACGCGACATGCCTGCCCGACCGTGCAGATCGTCTGCACGTCGAGAACCTGTGCCGGGAGCGGCGAGGACAGGACGATCATCCCGATCGTCGCCCCGATCGCAGACCTCTTTCTCGCCCACCTATCGACTCGTCGCCGGGAAGAGACGCTCATGGCAGAACCGTAGCACGAATCGGCCCGCGAGCTTGCTCTCTCGCGAGCCGATCGGGCGGGAGCGAACGGCTCGCTCCCCTGGGCGGACGGGCGTCCTAGTGGAGGACGACCACCCGGGTCGCCGCGCCGGGCGCCTCGTCCGACCGCACGAAGTACACGCCGGACGGCAGCTCCTCGGCGTGGAGTCTCCATCGATCGACACCGTCCCCGGCGGCATCGCCCACCAGGCGACGTATCCTGCGGCCGGCCACGTCGAACAGCGACACGGACCGGGGACCGCCTGGGCGCGCCGCGAACTCCACGACGCCTCCCGACCGCAGCGGGTTGGGGAACACGCGGGGCGCGACCGTCGCCGGCGCCGGCACCGGCGCATCCACCGGCGCGACGCCCAGATCGGCGAGCACCGAGAACCCGGCGTGGATCTCTCCCGCGATCGAGATCTGGAATCCGCTCGTGAGGAGTCGCGTGCCGTCGAGCTGGAACGCGTGCATGGTGGCGTTCGTCGGGCCGACATTCGGGTTCCACGCGGTCGCGGCGCCGCTCGCGGGATCGAGCGCGGCCATCAGGTTGCGACCGACGGTCGGGGTGCCGCACGTCGTGAACGATCCGGAGATGTAGACGGGGCCCCCGTTCGTCTCGAGCCCCGTGACCTTCGCGTTCGCTCCGGGATTCCAGCCGGTGATCGCGGAGGTCGCGGCGTCGAACGCCGCGAGCCGGTTCCGCGCCTGCCCGGCGATCGACGTGAACTCGCCCGCGACATAGATCGTCCCGTTCGCAATCGCGATGTCGTGAACGGTGCTGTTCGCGGCCGGGTCCCAGGCGGTCACCGCCCCCGAGGCCTTGTCCACCGCGGCCAGGCGCTGCCTCGACTGGCCGCCGATCGTCGTGAAGCCGCCGCCCACGATCACGTCGCCGCCGTTCAGGGCGAGCGTCCGGACGTCCCCGCCGCAGTTCGGATCCCAAGGGAGCAGCGCGCCCGTCGCCTTGTCGAAGGCGGCGAGGCGGGCGCGGGCGCCGCCGAAGAACGATCCACCGGCGTAGATCGTCGTCGCGTCGGAGACCATGGCGTCGATGCTGGCGAAGCCCAGGATTCCCGGCGGAGTGGACCAGGGAAGGAGTGCGCCGGTGACCCCGTCGATCGCGTACACGGCGTAGTCGGTTCCGATGTACCCGGCCGCATAGATCGTGTTGCCGTCGCGAAGGATGCACGTCGCGTTGCTCAGCGGCGAGATCCACGACGTCGCCTCTCCCGTGACGTCGTCGAGGGCCGCGAGGGCCGTGCGCCGCACGCCGTTCACCGTGGTGAAGGATCCGCCCGCGTACAGCACCGTGCCGTCCGTGGCCAGTGTGCGTACCGGCTCATTCTTCGCGATCGGATCCCAGGAGGTCGCGGCGCCCGTGGTCAGGTCGAACGCCGCGAGATTGTCGCGGGCAATCGTGGTCGGGTCGGCGATGTCGTTCCTCACGTAGTCGAAGTCGCCGCCGACGTACGCCGTGTTGCCCACGATCGCGAACGCGGTGACGCCCTGCGGCGGAACGAACGGAGCCCAGGAAGTCACGGCACCCGCCGGAAGCTCCACGGCCGCGAGCCCCGAACGCCCCTGCCCGCCCAGCGAGAAGGTCCTTCCCGCGAGGTACAGCTTCCCGCCGTGGACGCGCATCTCGTCGAGCCCGACCGCCGACCCGGGATTGAACGCGGTGACCGTGTTCGAGGACGTGTCGAGCGCCGCGATTCCGTTGCGGGTCAGTCCGCCGATGGACGGGAAGCTCCCGCCGACGTACAACGTCGTGCCGTCCAGCGCGAACGACGTCACCTGGCTGCCGCCGACCATCGTGGCGTTCCACGCCGTGGTCGCTCCCGTGGCGACGTCGATCTCCGCGATCGCGGTGCGCGCCTGTCCCCCCACCGCCACGAACATCCCGCCGGCGAAGAACCGGCTCCCCACGCGCTGGATGTCGAGCACGGCGCCGCTCGCGTTCGGATTCCACGCCTGCACGGCGCCGCTCGTCACGTCGACCGCGCCGAGCCGGTTGCGTGTCTGTCCCCCGAGCGTCGTGAACCATCCCGCGACGTACAGTGTGGATCCCTGCAGCTCGAGATCCTCCACGATGCCGTTCGTTCCCGGATTCCACGCGGTCACCGTAAGGTCCGCGGCGACGTGCGCGAGGTTCGCGCGCGGCTGGCCGCCGACCGTCGTGAACTGGCCGCCCAGGAACCAGCCTCCCGCGCCGTCCGGAATGATCCGCCGGACGGAGACGCCCGAGAGATCGCTCCCCATCACGACGGGGAAGGCGCCGACCCGCTCCCCCGTCGCCGGATCGAGCGGCACGGCACCGCCCGTGAAGGGGCCGAGGATGGTGAAGCCCCCGCGCAGGTACAGGTTCGTTCCCACCCGGACCGCCTGGTCGACCGTCCAGTCGCCCTGGATCCAGTACTTGGGGTCCAGTTGGGCCTGGGCCCGGGCGGCGGCGGGGAGGATGGCCGGAGGAGCGGCGGCGAGCGAGGCGAGTACGACGAGCAGGAGGCGACGGATCGGGCGCATTCGGGACTCCGGGTGAGGGACGGGGAACGGGTTTCCGGTGGGATGACACCGGATGCGAACGGGAGGGGACATGGCGCCCGTCGGGACGCCGCTGCTAGACTCGAAGGACGCCGATGACCCGACCCGCCGACGACATCACCGCCATCCTCGCCTCCGCCCGCTCCGGCGACCGCCGGGCGCTGGACGACGTCTTCGCGCGGGTCTACGCGGAGGTTCGCCGGATCGCACACGGGCAGCTCGCCCGTGCCGGGGGCGACCGCTCGCTCAGCACGACGGCGGTCGTGCACGAGGCCTACCTGAAGCTCGTCCGTTCTCCCGCGCTGTCGTTCGAAGATCGCGGCCACTTCTACGCCGTGGCGGCCACCGCCATGCGGCAGATCCTGCTGAACCACGCGCGGGCGCGCCGCGCGAAGAAGCGTGGCGGCGGCGCGGCGCTGTTTCGGGACACGGGCGACCAGGTGGTCGATCCTCGCTTCACGGACTTCCTGGAGCTGGACGCCGCACTCACGCGCCTCCGCGCCCTGGACGAGCGCATGGCGAAGGTCGTGGATCTGCGGTTCTTCGCCGGCCTCACCGTGGAGGAGACGGCGGAGATGCTCGGGGTGACGGACCGGACCGTGAAGCGCGACTGGCGGGCTGCGCGGGCCTTTCTCTTCCGCGAGCTTGGGAGCGAGGCCGCATGAGCGCGGCCTCGCCGGACGACGATCCGGACCGCGTCCGCTGGCGGCGCGTTCGGAAGATCTTCGACGCGACGCTCGATCATCCTCCCGCCGGGCGCGACGTGTTCCTGAATCGCGAATGCGGCGACGACGCGTCGCTGCGGGCGGAAGTCGAGTCGCTCCTCGCCGCCGACGCCTCGCAGCCCGAGTCGTTCCTGGAATCGGCGGCGGGCGCCCTGGCGGAAGCCGTCCTCGACACGGCGGGCGACCCGGTCGAAATCGTCCGCGCGATCGGTGGCTACCGCATCACGCGGCGGCTCGGCGAGGGCGGCATGGGGATCGTGTTCGAGGCGGAGCAGGAGAACCCCCGCCGCACGGTTGCGATCAAGGTCGTGCGTGGCGGCCTGCTCGCCGACGAGTCGAGTCGCCGGCGCTTCGAGCGGGAGGCGGAGGCGCTCGCCCGGCTCCAGCATCCGGGCATCGCCGCGATCCACGAGGCGGGGCGGACCGAAGACGGAGAGCCGTGGTTCGCGATGGAACTCGTGCGCGGGCGGCCTCTCGGAGAGCCGGCTCCGCAAACGGCCGACGGGGTCGCGGCCCGCGAGGCCCGGCTCGACCTGTTCCTCCAGATCGCCGACGCGATCGCATATGCCCACCAGCGTGGCGTGATCCACCGCGACCTGAAGCCTTCGAACGTGATGGTGGACGAATCCGGTCGCGTGAAGGTGCTCGACTTCGGGCTCGCGCACATCGTCGACGGCGACCCGACGCTCGGATCCCTGCACGCGGACTCCCGCACAATCCGCGGAACGCTGCCGTACCTGAGTCCGGAGCAGGCGTCCGGGCGCTCGTCGCAGGCCGACGTGCGCAGCGACGTGTACTCCCTCGGAGTGCTGCTGTTCGAGTTGCTGACGGGCGAGCTGCCGCTCCCCGTGCGCGAGGCGTCCCTTCCGGAAGCGCTGCGGACGGTGATCGAGGACGCTCCGCGCCGGCCGTCCGCCATCGTCCGGGACCTGCACGGGGACGTCGACGCGATCCTCGGGAAGGCGCTCGAGAAGGATCCGGGCCGCCGCTACGCGAGCGTCAGCGCGCTGGCCGACGACGTCCGTCGTCATCGCGAGCACCTGCCCGTGCTGGCCCGCCCTCCGAGCTCGCTCGATGCGCTGGGCAAGTGGGCGCGACGCCATCGGGCGGTGGCCGCGCTGGGGACCGTGGCCGCCGTCGCGTGCCTCGGCGGAGTCCTCGCCACGACGGCGGCGCTCGTGCGGGCTCGCACGGCGGAGCGCCAGGCCCGCGAGGAGGCGGAGACGTCACGTCGTGTGGCGGGCTTCCTGGAGGACCTGTTCCTCGTGTCGGATCCGGGGGAGGCGCGCGGGAACACGATCACGGCTCGCGAGTTGCTCGATCGCGCCGCGGCGGAGGCGGACAGCTCGCTCGCCTCCGAGCCGCGGGTACGCGGCCGGCTGCTCGCCGTCATGGGGCGCGTGTACCACAACCTCGGCCTGTACGCGGAGGCGCGCCGGTTGCTGGAGAAATCCGTGACGATTCGCGAGGCGAATCCGGACGAGGATCCGCGCGAGCTCGCCCGATCGCACTACTCGCTGGCGGGGCTGCTGCGACGGCTCGGAGATTTCGATGCGGCGCAGGATCACTACGAAGCCGCCCTTCGGCTCCGGGAGAGAGTGCTCACTCCGGGGGACCCCGTACTGGCCGCCAGCCTGCAGGGTCTCGGCAACCTGCTCTACGATCGGGGGGAATATGCGGCGGCGCTCGACGTTCACACCCGCGCGATCGCGGCCGCGCGTGCGTCGCTCGGAGAACAGGATCCGGATTTCCCCTCGTTCCTGTCCGGCTACGCGTTCGACCTGTACGGGCTGCGCGATCTCGAGGAGGCGCGGGCCGCATTCACCGACGTTCTCGCGCGACGGGAGCGAGCGTTCGGCCCCGACCACCTCGAGGTCGGCTACGACCTCCAGATGCTGGCTCTGGTGCTCCGCGAGACGGGGCGCGCGACGGAGGCCCTGCCGCTGGCCGAGCGCGCGCTCGCGATCGCCGAGACGCAGCTCGGCCCCGAGCACGGCGGCACGGCGGATGCTCTCTCCGTGCTCGGACTCGTTCGCCTGCAACTGGGTGACGCCCCGGGCGCGGAGTCTGCGCACCGGCGGGCGCTCGCGATCTCCGAGAAGTCGCTCGGTCCGGACAGCTACTCGACGGGTCTGGCTGCGGACCAGCTCGCCGACGCGCTCGCGGCTCAGGGTCGCCGGGGTGAGGCGATCCCACTCTCCGACCGCGCCGGGAGGATCCTGACCGCGGCGCTGCCGCCGGGGCACGCGACCCTCCGGGAGCACGAGGCGATCCGGCGGCGAATCGGGGCCGAATCGGGCCGGCCCTAGGCCGGGCCCGTGGGCTCGCGTCCCGCCCGCGCAGGACGCTTCGTTCGGAACGGCCGGCGCTGGGACGGCATGGATCGCAACGGGCAGCTGGTCGCCCCGGAGTGTAGTTCCTCCGCGTGTCGCGGCAGTCGTGCACCGAGTCCCGTCGAATCATCGTGTTGCATTGACCCGCGGACGGAAGAGGGGGACGCTGCTGGGACTCGCGATCACGAGTTCGATCGAACTCGATGGAAGGGAGGACCTCATGATCCGCGGCATGCACGCGATGTTCTATTCCTCGGAGGCGAAGGCGCTCCGCGAGTTTCTCCGCGACAAGCTCGGCCTGAAGGCCAGCGACGTGGGGAACGGCTGGTTGATCTTCGACGCGCCCGAGGCGGACCTCGGCGTCCACCCGACCGAGGGGAACGACGCTCCCTCCGGCACCGCCGACATCTCGTTCTACTGCGACGACATCGAGACGACCGTCGCGGAGCTGAAGGCGCGGGGAGTGGAGTTCACGCGGCCGATCGAGAACCACGGCTACGGTCTCGTCACGTACTTCGAGGTACCGGGCGGCTTCACGATCCAGCTCTACGAGCCGCGTTACACGAAGTAGGGCGCCCTCTTTCTCAGAAGTGCGCGGAGAACATCACCAGCGGGAACGCCAGGAAGTCGCCCGTGTCTTCCAGCGGGCGGAAGCCCGTCATCGTGAAGCTCGTGCTTTCCCAGAACGCGCGGAAGCCCACGTTGATCAGGCCCTTGAAGTCCGTCTCGTCGGTCAGCGCGCTCGCGCTGTTCCCGTACTCCGCGAGCAGCTTGAAGCCGCGCCCGACCTGAACGTCGCTGCCGAGGAAGAAGAAGAACTCCCCGCCGCCGTCCGCGAATCCATGGTTCAGCGCGCCGGTCAGGCTTCGCCGGTGATTCCCCAAGGTCACGATCGCGCCCAATGAACCGACTTTCTCCCCGCCGGCGACCCACCCGGAGGCAGCCAGCGCCACGCCCACGCCGGTCTCCTCTCGCGAGACCAAGCGGAGCTTCGCCCCCAGGCTCGCGATCTGGAGGTCGCTCGAAACCGGGAATACGAGCATCGCGCTCAGATCGAAGTCGTCGGTGATCGAGATTCCCACGTTGTTGAACAGCAGCAGGAAGTTCCGGTAGTACCCGTCACCTCGCGGGAGGGTCTCCGCGGTCGGGGTCAACAGCAGCGAGTTCGCATCCGGGTCCCGCCTCCACCCCGGAGGAGACGTCGGCCCGGGGACGTCCCGATTCACCGTCTGGATCTGGCTGCGGTCGATCACGAGGCGCCCCATCGAGTCGGACTCGACGACGACGAACTCCTCGGCCTCGGAGACGATCCGACCGCGCACTCGGGTGCCGTCGACGAGCACCAGCTCGACGAGCTCCTCGCTCGTGGGCTCCGGGGATTCCTGCGCCGCCACGGCGCCGGCCGCGACGAAGGCCAGAAGGAGCCCGGCCAGGATCGGCGAAAGAAGCCTCGACATGAGTGCGGGCCCTTCGGCTCGGGAGTCGGTCATCTCGCCACGAATGTAAAGTCTGGCCTCCCGCGCGGCGCGACGGCAAGTCGAATCGGGCCCGGCAGGTCTCCCCGGGCGGGCAGGTGTATGATGGTTCGAGCCATGCTCGGCTTCGGCGGCCCGCCCCGAGGTCGATCATCGACTCGCTCGACAACCCGCTCCCCGAGGTACCGCATGACGCACCGTGCCGCTCGCCGCCTGGGGCCGCTCGCCCTGGCCGCCCTCCCCGGTCTCCTCCTCCTGGCGACTTCGAACCTCGCCGTCGCCTCCGCCCCGACCGCCTCCGCCGTCATCGACGATTCGATCCCCGCCGACCGTTTCCCGCACCGCGCGGAGGAGGCCCGCTCCAAGGCGCGCTTCGCCGAGCGCGCGGCGCGTGAGGCGGATCAGGCGAGTGTGATGACGCCGAATCAGTACCAGTTCGACGTCACGCACTACGGTCTGGATCTCACGCTCAGTCCGAGCACGAGCACGCTCTCGGGCACGGTCACGACCACGGCCGAGGTCACGAACGGGCCCGTCGCCACGTTCGACTTCAATCTCAAGAACAACATGACGGTGTCCGCGGCGACGTCCGGCGGCGTGCCGACCACGTTCGCGCACGCGTCCAACATCGTCACCGTGGACCTGGATCGGTCGTACGCCAACGGGGAGATCGTGACGCTCACGGTGACGTACTCGGGCAATCCGTCCGGGGACTCCTTCGGGTGGAGCAGCTTCGGCGGCTCGCCGATGATCTGGTCGCTCAGCGAGCCTTTCGGGGCCCGCGAGTGGTGGCCGTGCAAGGATCACAACGACGACAAGGCCGACTCGGTGGACCTCACGATCACCCTGCCGGACAACCTCGTCGTGGCGTCGAACGGCACGCTCGTCTCCGACGTGGACAACGGCACGACGCGCACCACGCACTGGCACACGGACTACGCGATCGCGCCGTATCTCGTGTCGATCGCGTGCCACCCGTACACGGTGTTCTCGCACTGGTACACGCCGCAGGCCGGCGGTTCGCCGATGGAAGTGAAGTACTTCGTCTATCCGAGCCACTTCAGCGCCGTGCAGGCGACGTATGCCCTCACGGTGCCCATGATCGACGCGTTCGCGCAGGGCTGGGGCGAGTACCCGTTCGTGAACGAGAAGTACGGGCATGCCGAGTTCGTGTGGGGCGGCGGTATGGAACACCAGACGTGCACGAGTCTCGGCGGCTACGGCGAGGACCTGATCTCGCACGAGCTCGCGCATCAGTGGTGGGGAGACAACGTGACCTGCGCGGACTTCCACCACATCTGGCTGAACGAGGGCTTCGCGACCTGGGGTGAGGCCTACTGGAAGGAGCAGTCCGCGGGGGTTGGCACGTACCGCGACTACATGGACGGCGCCGCGTACTTCGGTCCCGGCACGATCTACGCCGAGGACCTCACGGACTTTAACGCCATCTTCGACTCGAACCTGAGCTACAACAAGGCGTCGTGGGTGGTGCACATGCTCCGCGGCGTGCTCGGCGACACCGACTTCTTCGCGGGGCTCGCGCACTACCGCGCGCTGTACGGCGGTTCGGTGGCGACCACCGAGCAGTTCCGGGATGCGATGGAAGACATCTCGGGTCGCGATCTCGATGCCTTCTTCCAGCAGTGGATCTACGGGGAATACTTCCCCGTCTACGGTTCCAGCTGGGTCGCGACTCCCGGCGGCATCGACCTCACGATCGATCAGCTGCAGACGAATACGGGTCTCTTCACGATGCCGATCCAGGTTCGCGTGACGAGCGACGCGGGCACGTTCGACTACACGGTCGAGGACGAGCTCGCCTCGCAGACGTTCTCCATCTCGGTGCCCGGCACCGTGGAAGACGTCCAGATCGATCCGGACAAGTGGATCCTCCGTCAGGTGCAGTCCACCGTGACGAATCCCACGCTCGCGCAGGGCATCCTGCTCGTGAACGGCGTGGACTGGGCCACCTATGGCTCCGAGATCACGTCGGCCTACGCGGACAGCACGTTCTGGAACGACTTCCCGATCACGTTCTGGGACACGTTCTCGGAGCCTGCGGGCGGATATCCGCCGAACGTGCCGGAGCCGATCGGCCACGGAGCCGTTCCTGCCGGCACGATCGGGAAGTACTCCGCCGTGGTCTGGGTGGGGAACAACTACGCCGGCGATCTCGCCGACTGGATCGAGACGCCGATCGAGTCGTACCTGAACGCGGGCGGCAACGTGCTGCTCCTCGCTCGCATGGGAAGCGACTTCCTCGATCCGTCGCTGTCGGCGTACCTCGGAATCACCACGACCTCCATTCAGACCACGATCAGCTCCTGCAACGCGCAGGTCGCCGGCCTCACGAACATGAGCCTGATCGGGACTCAGAACCTCGTGGATCTCTTCTCGCCGACCGTCGGTTCGAACAGCACGCTGTTGTTCCGGGGCACGTCGACGCAGGGGATCGGCGTGGTCGTCGAGCCGCCCGCGGGTGGCACGGCGCGTCCGGACGGCGGCCGCATGGCGTACATCGCGGGACGGCCGTATCGGTACAATCACTCGCAGTTGCGGGCGAACGTCGACTACATCCTCACGCACTGGTTCGGTGAGCCCTACGCCCCGACCACCCCGGTGGTGGAGCCCGGCCCGGCCGTCGCGCGCTTCTCGCTGGAGCCGGCGACACCGAATCCGTTCTCGCAGCGCACCGTCCTCGCGTTTGCCCTGCCGCGCGACGCTCGCACCGAGCTCTCCGTTTACGACGTTGCCGGACGGCTCGTTCGGACGCTTGTGGACGAAGTGCGGCCGGCCGGTTCGCAGGAAGTGATCTGGGACGGCCGGGATTCAAGTGGGTCGAGGGTCGCGCCGGGCGTGTACTACGTGAGGCTGAACGCGGATCAGAAGACGACGAGCCGGCGCGTCGTCCTGATGCACTAGCGAACTCGAACGCTCGGGATCCTTCCGGTGGCCGCAGGCGTCCAACGCGCCTGCGGCCGCACCGTTTCCGGGGTCTATCTCCCGGCACTAGGAAGCGGGAGTCGGTTCACCGCGGGATGGTCGCCGGACGAGGGCGCTCCCCAACAGGAACAGTGCACCCGGTACACAGAGCAGCCCCCACCACGTGTAGACCTGCGATCCGAAGGTCCGACCCACCACGAGCAGGCTCGCGGCCATGCAGACGAGACTCGCTCCCCCGGCGAAGCGCGGCCACCTCCAGCCGAGCAGGTACGCGATCGAGAACCCCACCGGGAACAGCGCGAGGTAGATCCACTCGCGGAGGTCCGCGGGCCCGGTGCCGGATTCGCCGAACAGCATCATCGCGAGCGGCACCACCACCGCCGTCCCGGCCAGCCGTGCGATCCACAGCAGGACGCGGCCGGTGAGTCGGGTCGTCGTCTCGGCGGCCATCGTCTCCTCCTTCCAGGTGCCGGTGGAATCGGGTACTCCCATGATCCCCCAGTACGGGCACGGGAGCCGAAGGTTGCGGTTCGAGCCGGTTCCGGCTCTCGTGTCACGCGCCGACCGGGGACCGGCCCAAACAGTGCCCCCGGGGCGCTCGGGATGCTACGATCCGTCCGCATGCCGATGCGACATCCGCCGCCGCGCCGGGCGCGGCCACCCCGCTCCCGAGTTCCGGAGGTCGGAGAATCATGACCCCTCGCTTCCATCTTGCGCTCGTCCTCGCCGGCTTCGGCCTCGTCCTTGCCGCGCCCACCGCCCGGGCCGCGGCCCCCGGATTCCCGCACGACGTTCCGGCGTTCGCGCTCGAGAAGATCCAGCCGGCGTTGCGGGAACAGCTCGTCGCCGACGCGACGTCCGCGTCGACTCTCGTCCCCGTGATCGTGATGCTGCCCGAGCAGGCGGACCTCGCGTCCCTCGATGCCCAGTTCTACGCGGCCGGCATCGGAAAAGCGGGGCGCGCTCCGATCGTGATGGAGGAGCTGCGGTCCGTGGCCGCACGGACCCAGGCCTCGGTGTCGGCCGCGCTCGACGTGTGGCGCGCGGAGGGCAAGGTGGACCGGGAGCGCATGTTCTGGATCGTGAACGGCTTCGCGCTCCGCGCGACTCCCGACGTGATCGTGGCGCTCGCGGAGCGTGACGACGTGGCCACCGTCTCCTTCGACGGTCCGCTCGAGCTCGAGGACTACGTCGACGAGGGACCGGCCACGCAGTCGCCCGGCGGCGCCGAGATCGGCCTCACAGCCGTCAACGCGCGTGCGCTCTGGGATCTCGGCTTCACGGGGCAGGGCGTGATCCTGTTGAACATCGATACGGGTGTGGACGCGACGCACGCCGCGCTGGCGCGCAGTTACTACGGCAACTCGCCCGGCCCGGGCGCGCTCGCGTCGTGGTTCGATCCCGTTGGCGAGGAGTGCTCGACCCCCTGCGACTACGGGGAGCACGGCACGCACACGATGGGCACGATGGTGGGCCTCGACCCGGCCACGGCCGACACGATCGGTGTGGCGTTCGGCGCGAAGTGGATCGCGGCGGCCACGATCGACATCAACGCCACCCCGCACACGAGCTACTCGGTCGCCGCGTTCGAGTGGGCGCTCGACCCCGGCGTCGGCAACCGCCCGCCGGCCGACGTGATCAGCTGCTCCTGGCGCGATCCCTGGCTCAGCTTCGCGGACGAGTGCGGGCCGAACGGCACGTACTGGGCGGCGATCGACGCGTTCGAGGCGGCCGGTGGCGCCGTCGTGTTCTCGGCCGGAAACAGCGGCCCGGGCACCGGCACGATCACCGCGCCGAAGAATCGCATCTCGAGCCCCGTGAATATCTGGGCGACCGGCAACGTCAACGCGAACCAGGCCGGCTATCCGATCAGCAGCTCCTCGAGCCGCGGTCCCTCGGATTGCGACGGCACGACGATCAAGCCGGAGGCGGTGGCCCCCGGCAGCAGCGTTCGCTCCTCCGTGCCCGGCGGCTACTCGTTCTTCTCCGGAACGTCGATGGCCTCGCCGCACGTGGCCGGCGTCATCGCGTTGCTGATGGAAGCGTTCCCGTGGGCCACCGGCACGGAGATCAAGACCGCACTGCTCGCCACCGCGACGGATCTCGGCGCCGCCGGAGAGGACAACGTCTACGGTCACGGCCTCATCAACGCGGGCGCCGCGTTCGAGTTCCTCGGCGGCGCGTCCGACATCCGGGACGAGCTCGATAGCTCGCGTGGTCGCGGGGTCTCGCTCGCGCAGAACGCGCCGAACCCGTTCAATCCCTCGACGTCGATCCGCTACGATCTGCCGGCCCGCGCGAACGTGAACCTCCGCGTCTACAACGCGCACGGCCAGGTCGTCGCGACGGTCGTCGACGGAGTCGCGCAGGACGCCGGCTCGCACTCGGCGCACTGGAACGGCCGGACCGCGAGCGGGACCGAGGCGGCGAGCGGGATGTACTTCTTCCGGCTCGAGGCGCGCCCGGACGGGGACGCGGCTGCCGCGCCGACCGTACGAGTGCGTCAGGCGGTGCTGCTGCGATAAAGGCACCGTCGATGCGCGGAGAGCGTTCGCCCGTGAAGCTGGATCTCCACTACGTGGATCCGCGCCTGGTCGCGCTCTACGATCTCGAGAACGCTCGGGGCATCGATACGGACTTCTACTGCGATCTCGCGCGAGAGCTCGACGCGCGCGTGATCGTCGACCTGGGCTGTGGCACCGGGGTGCTCACCCGCGAGCTCGCCACCGGGGGACGACGGGTGTTCGGCGTCGATCCTTCGGAGGCGATGCTCGCGGCCGCCCGGGCTCATCCCGGGGCCGAGCGCGTGGAGTGGATCGTGGGCGACGCCACGACCCTCGGGCCGGTGGGCGCGGATCTGGTCGTGATGACCGGAAACGTCGCGCAGGTGTTCCTGGAAGATCACGACTGGGTCGCGGCGCTCCAGGCGATCCGCAAGTGGCTCGGGCCCGGCGGCCATCTCGCGTTCGAGTGCCGGAACCCGGCGGCCCGGGGTTGGGAGAAGTGGATCCGCGACGAGACCTGGGAACGGATCGATTCCCCGAACGGCCCCATGCAGTGCTGGCTGGATCTCGTGGCGGTCGAGCCCGGGCGCGTCGTGTTCGAAGGGCACAATGTGTTCGAGGACACCGGGGAGGTGCTCGTCGCCCGGAGTGAGTTGCGCTTCCGCTCGCACGCCGAGATCGACCGATCGCTCACCGAGAGCGGCTTCGAGGTGCAACACGTGTTCGGAGACTGGCGTCGCGGTCCGATGCGACCGTCGAGTCCCGTGATGGTCTTCGTGGCGCGGCGCGCCTGACCGGCGAACGCGGTGCCACGGGATTGCATTCACGAGGCGACGTCCGCCCCCGGCGTTCCCCGCTACGGTTCGATCGTGTACCGGAGGACATACTCGTGGCGGCCGTCCACGGGGAAGATCTGCATCTCGCCCGAGAGCCCGGCGAGTTCTTCCGTGCCGGAGTCGGGAACGACGGTCACGCCCCACTCCACCGGCGTTCCCGCCTTCATCAGTCCGTGGTGCAGCAGGACAAAGGATCCCTTGCGCCCGTCGAGCGTTCCGGAGACCTGCTCCATGGCCGTGTAGCCGGCCGAGCCCTCGGTTTCCGTGCGGAACGCGAGCATTCGCCCGCGACTGACGGCGGTCAAGGCGCCGTGGTACTTCTTGTCGAGAATCAGGTCGCCGAACGTTTCGTCGCCCGGCTCGGCCGGTTTCATCGAGATCTCGAACTCACCTCGCACTTCCATCGGATTCTCCTCGACTTCGCCGTGTTCGGAAGAGCTGGCGGTGGCCAGGCCAGCCCCGAGCGCCAGACCCAGAACGATCGACACGGAAACTCGCCGCATATTGCCTCCGGGGCTCCTGAGAGGATCAGAACCCGAAGCTAGCGAACTCCTCCCTCGGACTCTTGAAGAAACGCGACAGATGCGACGCAAGAACGACGCACCACGAGGAGTCCTCCGATCGAAGGCGACGTCGTCGTCTGCGTTCCGGAACGAAAGGTATCATCCGGCCGCGGACCTGGAGCCCTGGGTCGAGCATCACTGGACCGTGACCTGGGACCTGGAGGGCGCGCCTCCCCAGCCGGTCGCGACGCTCCCGCATCCCTGCGTGCACCTCGTGTTCGAGGAGGGACAGAGTGGCGTCGCGGGGCCGAGTCGCGCCCGCTTCGCTCGCGAGCTCTCGGGTCGCGGCGACGTCTTCGCGGTGAAATTCCTTCCGGCGGGATTCCGGTCCTTCGTGAACGTGCCCGTGACGGACTTCGCCGACCGAGTGCGCCCGATCCACGACGTCTTCGGGCGAGAGGGCGCCCAGCTGGAGGAGTCGGTGCTGCGGGCGGACACGACGTCGGAGAGGATCGACCGGGTGGAGGACTTCCTCCGATCGCGGCATCCGGCGGAAGACGTCCCGACGAAGCAGGTCAACGAGCTCGTTGCCCGCGCCGCCCTCGATCGGAGCATCGTGAAGGTGGCGGACCTGCAGGCTCTCGCGGGGCTCGGGCTGCGGTCCTTGCAGCGCCTGTTCGCGGAATACGTCGGAGTGAGCCCGAAGTGGGTGATCCAGCGCTATCGCCTGCACGAAGCGGCGGAGCGCCTCGCGACCGGTCCGGTGGATCACGCGTCGCTCGCGCTGGACATCGGATACGCCGACCAGTCGCACTTCATCCGGGACTTCAAGTCGATCGTGGGAGTCACTCCCGCGGCGTACGCGCGTGCGGCCGGGCCGGGTGCCGCGCCACATGATCCGGCCGCAGGGCCGAGGTCTTCCCGATGACTGCGTTCGACGCGGCCCGTCCACTCCTCGAGTCGCACGGCTTTCGTGTTCGCGGGAAGATCTTCAATCGAGTCACCCTCGACAGCCTCACCCAGGTCGTCGGTTTTCAGAGCGGGCGGGGGGATTCGCCCGGCAAGCGACTCGTGCCCGGGTTTCGCAAGGACCTCCGTGATCACTACACCGTGAACCTCGGTGTCTACGTCCCCGAGGTCGCGCGGTATCTGCTCGGCGAGGAGTTCGACGGCTGGATCCGTGAGTACCACTGCTGTGTTCGGGCGCGCCTCGGCGAACTGACGGCGGATCGTCGAGATCTCTGGTGGCCCGTGGACGGGGTCAAGGGTGGCGAGGAAGTTCTCCGACTCCTCGAGAACGTGGCGATTCCATTCCTGGAGAATCTCCGGACCCGCGACGATCTGCTCGCGTACGGGGAGACCGACCCGGAGCCCCTGGCAGCGAGCGCGAGTCCGCGGGTCGTGAGCGCGATTCTCCGGGCGGAGCGTGGTGAGAGCGAGTTCGCGGCCGAGCTGCTCGCCTCCGAGTGGAGGCAGGCCGCAAACGACGGGCAACGCGCGTCGCTTCGGGAGCTGGCGTCTTCGCTGGGACTGTCGGTGCCCGGACCACCGGGTTCGAAGGAAGGGTGACACGGTGCGGCACCTCCGCCAAGGCCGCCTCCGTCACCTGGGATCCCGAGAACACATCGGCGGAACGCATCGGTGCGCGGAGCGACCGCCTTGCAACGACGTCTCCCACGGAGCACAATGTCGGTCGTCGTCCCGTGCAAGCGGTGCGGGACGCCCGCTCCCCCCAGATCATTCCTCGGAGGGAAGCCCATGAGCCGGGAGAAGAACAGGCTTCGACTGAACAGGACGACGCTTCGCTCGCTCACCGGAAGAGACGCCCGCGAAGTGCGCGGCGCCGCCGATGACGTTCAGCAGGTGACCCGGGCCTTCACGGACTGCGAGTTCTGCGGCCACACGGCGATCTATCCCATGCCTTGCCATACCTGGGAAACCTGTCCCTCGTACGCGCCCTGCTACAGCCTGAACCACTCGAACTGTCCGGATTGCTGGCCGACGAATCCGAACTCGGTCCTGCAGTGCTGTTGACTCGACGCGTGTGGTGAGCCCGCACGTCCGCATCGCGCGACCCGTCGGCGATCTGGATCGCTCCGTCCGGATGTACGCGGAGGGCCTCGGCCTTCACGTCCTCGGGAGCTTCCGGAACCACGAGGGATTCGACGGAACGATGCTCGGGGCGCCGGGCGCCGGACTCCACTTCGAGTTCACGTCGTGTCCGGCGCATCCCGTGCGGCCCTCGCCCACACCGGAGGATCTGGTCGTGTTCTATCTTCCGGATGGATTGGAATGGAGCGCCGGCTGTGAAGCGATGCGGCGGGCGGGCTTCCGCGAGGTCGAGTCGTTCAATCCGTACTGGAGCGTTCGGGGTCGGACGTTCGCCGATCCGGACGGCTACCGCGTGGTGCTCGAGAACTCGGCCTGGCGCATCGCGGAATCCGATCCGGAAGGCGGGAGCGAAGTTGAGTGATCTCGTGTTCGAGACTCCGAGTCTTCGCTGTCGACGGTGGATCGCCTCGGACCTCGACGCGATTCACGCGGTCTACTCGGATCGGGAAGCGATGCGCTGGGTGGACGACGGCGAGCCGATCACACGCGCGGCGTGCGAGGAATGGCTGCGGGTGACGGAGCGGAACTATGCCACGCGTGGCTACGGGATGTTCGCACTCGTGGATCGCGAGAAGGGAGAGGTCGTGGGATTCTGCGGTCTCGTCCATCCCGAAGATCAACCGGAGGCCGAGATCAAGTACGCGTTTCGCCGCGAGGTGTGGGGACGCGGGCTCGCCAGCGAGGCCGTTCCCGCGATGCTGACGTATGGCGCGACACTCGGGATGGGGCGGATCATCGCCACCGTCGCGCCGGAGAACGTCGCGTCGCGTCGCGTCCTGGAGAAGGCCGGCCTGAGCGAGATCGATCGCCGCGAGGACGCGGAGGGCACCACCCTGGTGTACGAGTGGAAGGCGCCGGTGGACGCGGCATGATCGAACGGCCGGCGCTTCGCATCGTTCTCGCGTCCGTGGAGTCCGCGCTCGCCGACGCCTGGCACCGTCACTGCGGCGACCTCCCCGGCGTTTCCGTGCACCGCGGTTCGATTCTCGATCTCCGGGTCGATGCGGTCGTGAGTCCGGCGAACAGCTTCGGATTCATGGACGGCGGCATCGACGCGATCTACCTGCGGCACTTCGGCGCCGGTGTCCAGGAGCGCCTTCAGTCGGCGATCCGGGAGCGTCATCACGGAGAGCTGCTCGTGGGGGCCGCGGAGATCGTCGACACCGGTGACCCGCGGATTCCGTACCTCGTCGCCGCGCCGACGATGCGGGTGCCGATGATCCTGTCCGAAACGGTGAACGCCTATCTGGCCGCCCGCGCGACGCTCCTGCTCGCGATGCACGGCGACTTCCCCTCCGGTGGTCGCGTGTCGGACTCCGTGACGTCCCTCGCGTTTCCGGGGCTCGGCACCGGCGTCGGGAGGATGGATTTCGATACCTGCGCCCGGCAGGTGCGCGCCGCCATCGAGGAAGTGTGTCACCGCGGGAGTTCTTTCCCGGCGACGTGGCTCGAGGCCCAGATCCGGCACCAGAAGCTCTACTCGGATCACGCCCGGGACCTGCAGCAGGACTGAGCGCACCGGTTCGTGGCGCGGCCGCCGTGGCCGTCGACCGTGGGCCGTTCCGGCGGCTCCATCACTCGCTTGCCGCCGGCGGGTTGGCAACCCCCGGGCGACGTGAGAAAATGCCCGCGTACGGTTTCCGTGCGCCCCGCCTCCCCCCGAGTGACGACCATGACTCCACCGGGATCTCTCTGTGGTCGGCGAAGGAGCTTCGCCGCCCTCTTCACGCTTCTCTCGACGTCCGCGCTCCTGGCGAGCTGTGACGGTGTCGGCGAGATCGATGCGCGACGTAGCGCGCTCGCGGCTGCCCGCGCTCGCTGGGACGCTCAGTCCGCGGTCGACTACGACTTCGTCGACCGCCGCCTCTGCTTCTGTGCGGGTCCCTCCGCCTGGATCACTCACGTTCGCTCCGGGGCGGTCACGGACGTCGAGGTGATCGACACGGACACGTACGGAGAGGACCCCCAGGTCCTGCACGATCGGGCGCTCACGTGGGCGCGCACGATCCCCGAGACCTTCGACTGGCTCGAGGACGCGATCGAGGAGGCGGACCAGTATCGCGCCGAGTATTCGCGCACGCTCGGTGTGCCGAGCCACGTCGCGATCGACTTCTCCGAACCCGCCGCGGACGACGAGATCACGATCGAGGTGGGAAGTGTGAACCTGCTCGGCGGTGCGCCGGCGCCCGTCGTCGGCACTCGCTAGGCCGGCCTCGGCCGGACGCGGAAGAGGCCGGGGAGAGTTCCACTCCCCGGCCTCCATTTCGTTGCCCGAGAACAGCGGACCGGCTACCGCGTGAGATCCACCGAGAACGTGGCGTTGTTCGCGGTCGTCTGCACGGGCGCGAAGGGACGCGCGTCGGGTCCGAAGACCCCGCCCCCGGGGTAGAACGTGAGACCGAGGTGGGCGTCGACCGTTCCCGTGGCGGTGGGCGTGAGGAAGTTCGCGGCTCCCGTCATCGCGAAGCGATCGCTCAGCGGCATGAACAGATCCGCCCCGTACACGAACACGTTCTTGTCGCGCGTGTCCGGGGGCAGCACCCAGACGACGTTGTCGTGTCCGGCCGCGTACCCTCCCCAGACCGAGGTCCAGGCCCGGCTCGGCCAGGTGTGGCGCAGGAACGCGTTCACCTGCTGGATGGGCTGCAGCGTGACCTCGGTGTCGCCCATCGTGCCGACGTCGTCCCGCAGGGACGCGGTTCCCCAGACACCGAGCTCGTTGTGCGGGGTGACGGCGTATCCGACGCGTCCACGGAACTGGGCGAGCCGGAAGTCGTCGTAGTACGAGTTGTGCTGGTAGTCGTAGCCGGCCGCCCAGCGCAGCGATCCCGCGGTCTGGAACAGACCCACGCTGCCGTAGTACTGGGTACGTCGACTCGTGCCTTCGATCTGGTCCAGCACGTGAACGGCCGCGTCCGAGAAGTTCGCCCCCGCACCGACGTGCAGGCCGAGCCCGCCCGACTTCCAGAGCGCGAAGCCCGTGTCCACGGCGAAGCGACCGCCCATGTTCGCGTTGATGCCCAGATCCTGCGGCTGCTTGGAGCCGTCGAGCCCCGCGAACAGACTCAGGTTCGCGAGGGGCGTCGGCATCGATTCCGCGGCGTGCGCCGTGCCGCTCACGGCGAGCGCCGCGACCGGGAGCAGGATCGAAAGGAGACGAATCGGCTGAGACACGGTGTACCTCCGGGTGGCTATCCGGCCTGAACGTAGTCTTCGGAGAGGCTCGGCACGAGCCGGGCGGCCGGGACCTCTCGCTTGTCCGTGGCGTTCGCTTCCTCGAGCGACGCGCGCATCGCGTCGTAGCAGTCCCGGTCGAGGCCTGTGCCCGCATCCTGCGACATGATCTCGAGCACACGCTCGGTCGGAAGGCCCTCGCGGTACGGGCGCGAACTGCGCAGCGCGTCGCAGATGTCGGCCACGCACAGGATCCGCGCGGCGAGCGGGAGCGTCTCCCGGGAGAGCGCACGATGGTAGCCGCGGCCGTCCAGGCGCTCGTGGTGCGCACAGGCGACGTCGGCGACGTGGCGAAAGCACGAGACCCGGGCCAGGATCTCGGCCGTGTGCGCCGGATGCGCGCGTATCGTGCGGAACTCCTCGTCCGTCAGCTTGCCCGGCTTGTCGAGGATCAGGTTCGAGACTCCGAGCTTGCCGAGATCGTGGAGGAGGGCGGCGAGCCGGAGCTCGCGCAGCTCCTTCGGTCGGAAGCCGAGTCGTGCTCCCATGGAGACGGCCAGGTCGGCGACGCCGTTGGAGTGCCGGTAGGTCCAGGGTGACTTCGCATCGATCACGCGGGCGAACGCTTCCGCGACCGTGTCGAGGCGGTCGTCCGTGGCGAGTGTCACCCGGTCGGCGGGCTCGAAGACCGCGATGTCGTCCGGGTGCGTCCCCGTCGCGAAGTCGTCCCAGAAGGACCGATCCACGCGCGTGGCGAACAGCGCGTCCACGAGCGCGGGGTCGAACCATTTCCCCCGTCGTCCCGCGGCCATCGCGAACGCGGCGACCTCGCCGTAGGAAGTGAAGTAGACCTCGAACGTCTGCGCGAGTCCGAGGATCCGCCCGAACAGGGGGATGTCCTGTCCGCGCAGTCCGTAGGGCTGTCCGTTGCCGTCCCAGTGCTCGTCGAGCGCCCGGATCGCCGCGGAAGTCGCCTCCGGGAGCTCGAGGAGGCGCGCGATGTCGGCGCCGCGTTCGCACCGCGTCCGAACGACCTCACGCGCGCCCTCGGGACCCTGAGAGAGGACGCCGATCGTCTGCCAGACGCGCCGCAGCCAGAACTGTCCGGCCGCGGCGTTGCGCGCCACGAAACGGAAGGACTCGAGCGCATGGGACCAGTCGATTCGTTTGAGATCGGCCTTCAACTCGTGATCGTGCTGGCCGAACAGCGCCGCGAAGCGCGCCGCGTTGCTCGAGCAGCCCAGGTCCTTCATGAGCAGTGAGTAGAAGAGGGCGGCGCGATCGTCGGCGTCGAGCCCGAGCGGCTCCGCGAGTCGCATGCCCACGAGGCAGGTACGCACCGCATGACCGGGACGCTGGCCCTCGGTGAGATCGAGCGCGTACGACAGTCCCGCGAGGACCTCCGACAGGCGGATGTCGCCGGGCGCGCGTCGCGCGGAATCGAGGGGAGAGGTCGGCATGTTCCGGAGATCGACGGAGTGACGAAATCGCTGAAGTGCGTATCGAATAAGGGATTTGGCGGTCCGGAGTTCCACTGGGCGTGGTTCTTGCGGATCGGAGTCGTTCGCAGGATCGCGTGGCCGGTCTTGAGTCGCCCCGGGCGGATTCGATAGCCTCGGGCCGACTCACAACCCCCGGAGGCGCGTCATGTCCGCTCCGTTCCGTCCCCTGGTTCTCGCGGTTCCGTTCGTCCTGTGTTGCTCGGTGGCTGTTCTCGCTCAGTGCCCGGAGAAGCCGCCGGTGTCGAACTTCACGGGACCGGGACGCGTCGTGTGTCCCTGCTTCGTGGAAGGCGAGGAAGCCGGCGCGGTGTTCTCGGTGCCGGCCGCCGATCTCCCGATCGAGGTCATCCGGGTGGGCGTCGGCTGGGGCTCGCAGTTCGGAGGCGCGCCGACCTCGCTGGAAGCGGCCATCCGCATTCGCGACGGTGGCCTGCCCACACCGGGGGCGCAGCTCGGCGAGCTCCCCGGTCCGCAGCTCACCGACGGCTTCCTGAACGAGTTCGATCTCACGGCCTTCGGTGTGCAGACCCCGGTGGCGTCCAACCCGTTCACGGTGACGCTCGAGTTCCTGAACGACAACGCGGGGAACTTCTTCGCTCCCTCCGTCGTTCACGATGGCGCGGGTTGCATCGCGGGACGGAACGTCGTGTTCGCGATCCCCGGCGGATGGTCGGACGGCTGCGCGCTCGGCGTGACCGGCAACTGGGTGTTCTACATCGTGTATCGACCCACCGGTTGCGGCACCGACGTCCCCGAACGGATCGTGGCGAGCGAGCCGGTATGGCTGGGCGCGCCGAGCCCGAGTCCTCTGCGCGAGTGGACGAACGTGGAGTTCCTGATCGAGCGCGCCGCGGAGGTGTCGCTCGACGTCGTCGACGTTTCCGGCCGGCGGGTGCGCACGCTCGTGAGCGGGAATCGTCCGGCCGGGGTGCACCGGGTCGACTGGGACGGGCGCACGGAGAACGGCGACGTCGCGGCGGCGGGCGTCTACTTCGTTCGTCTCACGGCGGCGGGAGAGACCCGGACGCGCAAGCTGGTCGTCGCCCGCTGAGAAGTCCGCACCGCCGCGAGGCGGCCCGGCGGGGCGTCTGTCAGCGTCCGCAAGGTTTCGCCAAAGGGCAAGTCATTGCGGGAAAGCGATTTCGGGAAACGAAGGCCGCGGCGTGATTGGACTTGAGAATGGCGGGGGCGACTCGCTAAGGTTAGCCTGTCCGGGCGAATCGCCCCCGCGTTCCACGCCGCACCAGGCCCTGCCATGAAGCCGAAAATCGGCGTCGTCCAGTTCTCCGCGCTCTGCCCCGAGGGCAACGAACACCCGCTTGCCTGCGGAGTGACGTACGAGATCGCGCGGCGACTGACGAACGTCGGTGGCGTGGAAGCGAACGCGATCCTCCTCGGTCGCGGCGAGCGCGGAGCCCCGGCGGAACCGACCGATCCCCCTCTCACCACGGAAGCGCGCACGGGCTTGTCCGCCCCGAGCCTGGGGCAGCGCTACGAATCCGACTACATCCTGCTCGGTCGCGTGAATGCGGCCGAGGGACTGCTGATCTCGTATCGTTTGTACGAGGCCGAGTCCGGTCGGGTGGTGAGAGACGGGGAGGTCAACGGCCTGCGCAGCTCGGTACTGCGTCTGCTGGAAGAGCTCGTGCAGGACGTTCGTGGAGTGCTCGGACCCGCCGCCGAGGAGGAAGCCGAGCCGGAGCCGGATCCCGTGCGGGATCACCTGGAATTCGACGCGTTCCTCGAGTACTGCCTCGCGCGGGAGGCCGTTCGACCGGCGAACGCGATGGATCACCTGCGTCGCGCGCTGTCGATCGCGCCGGGCTTCCGTACCGCGCTCGTGGAGTACGTCTCGCTCTGCTACCAGATCGACGATCTGGCCGAGTCGCTGCAGCTGCTCAACACGTACTTCCGACGCTACCCCACGGACTCCGAGATCCTGATCGCGGCGAGCAATCTCTGTCTCGCGTTCCATCGCGTGGAAGAGGGGATCGAGTGGGCCACGCGGTGCCTCACGCTCCGCCCGGAAGACGTCGAGCCGCGCGTGATCATGGCGCGCTTCCTGTTCGCGCGCGAGATGCCGGCGGAAGCGAGCGTCCACCTGAACCATGCGCTCCGCTCGCGGGACGCGTCGCCGGACGGAATGTACTGTCTCGGCCGGTACTATCTCGATCTCGGCGACTGGTACTCGGCGCGCAACTACTTCGAGAAGTGTCTCGCAGTCGATCCGTCGTACTACCTCGCGCTGCGGGATCTGCAGTGCTGCTACTACGAGCTCGGCGACTTCCAGCTCGGCATCGAGATGTGCGAGAAGCTGCTCGAGGCCGACCCGGACGACGCCGGCAGCTGCTACAACCTGGGTCTGATCTACCAGCGTCTCGGCCGCACGCACCTCGCCGCGAAGTACTTCGAGGAGGCGAACCGACTCGATCCGTCGTTCTACAAGGCGGTGTACATGCTCGGTGAGTACGAGCTCGGCCACGGTCGCGCGGCTCCCGCGCTCGCGCGCTTCGAGGAAGCGCATCGCATCGCGCCGACGTCGGCGGAGGCGCTCGGACGGATCGGCGACTGCCACGCGCTCCTGGGCCGTTCGCGCGAGGCTTATCGGTACTACGTCTGGGCCCGCCGCGAGGATCCTCTCTACGAGTCGGCCCGGTTCCACCTCATCGAGGGGATGACGCTCGCGGAGGACGGCGATCTCGCGGCCGCGCGCTTGCGGCTCGTGAAGGCCACGGAGCTCGACGAAGAACTCGCCGAGGCCTGGAGCGAGCTCGCCTGGACGGTGCTCCGGCTCGGACGTCCCGAGGAGGCGCTGGAGCTCGTGCGCCGGGCGAGCGACCTCGAGCCCGATCACCCGGCACTGCTCGCGAATCTTCTCGAGTGCATCCGGCACCAGCCCCTGGGCCTCCGCTGGTCCGGGTGGGTCCGGAATCTCGCCGCCAAGACCCGGGAACGCCTGCAGTGGCTCGAATCGCGCGGCCAGACCCCGCCCGCGACGTCCCGGCGCCGTGTTCGACGCGTCCTCCGATCCTTGACCTGGTACGGCCTCCGGGGGTAACCCTCCGGGAGTGTGCCCGGGCTCCGCGAAGGCTCGCGGGAGCCGCGATCGGGTCCAGTCGACCCGGGCTCACCCCCGAACCGAGGAGGATCCATGGCGCCCCCGCGCGAAGAGATGCCCGTCGACGTGCTGTTCGTCGGGGCCGGTCCGGCGAGTCTGGCCGGCGCCTATCACCTCCTGAACCTCATCGAGAAGCACAACGAGCGGGCGGCCGCCGGCGACGGGAAGGAGATCCCGCCGCTGGAGATCGCCGTGCTCGAGAAGGCCAAGGCGGTCGGGCTGCACACGCTCTCGGGCGCGGTCATGGACCCACGCGGTCTGGCGGAGCTGATGCCGGACTTCGTGGAGCAGGGCTTTCCGGCGGAGTGCCAGGTGTCCTCCGAGGACGTCCTGTTCCTCACCGAGAAGGGGCACCACAAGTTCCCGATCACGCCGCCGCCGCTCCAGAACCACGGCAACTGGATCGTCTCGCTCGCGAAGGTCGTGCGCTGGCTCGCCGAGAAGGTCGAGGAGAAGGGCGCGTTCGTCGCGACGGAGCTCGGCGGCCGCGAGATCCTCTACGACGGAGATCGCGTGGCCGGAGTGCGCTGTTCGGACAAGGGACTCGACAAGGAAGGGAATCCGAAGGGCAACTTCCAGCCCGGTCCCGACCTGACCGCGCGCATCACCGTGTTCGGCGAAGGCGTGCGTGGCTCGCTCACGAAGGAACTCGTGAAGAAGCACGGTCTCGATCTGGGAAAGGAGCCGCAGGTCTACGCGACGGGAGTCAAGGAGACCTGGAAGCTCGCGCCCGGGAAGTTCCCCAAGGGACACGTCGTGCACACGATGGGCTGGCCCCTCGACGCCAAGACCTACGGTGGCAGCTGGGCCTACGGCGGCGAGGACGGCGTGCTCTCACTCGGCTTCGTGACCGGCCTCGACTACCGGCACCCGGAGACGAGCCCGCACAACATGCTCCAGCGCTTCAAGGAGCATCCGCTCGTGGCAGGGTGGCTCGAGGGCGCGGAGGTTCTCTCCTACGGAGCGAAGGCGGTCCCGGTCGGCGGCTGGTGGTCCCGGCCGCGCCCGTGGGCGCCGGGTGCGTTGATCCTCGGGGATTCCGGCGCGAATCTGAATGCGATGCGTCTCAAGGGCATTCACCTCGCGATCAAGACCGGCATGCTCGCGGCGGAGACCATCTACGAGGGCCTCGTGAAGGACGATCTCGGCGACGCTCAGCTCGCCACCTTCGAGAGCAAGATCGACGCGAGCTGGGTGAAGGACGAGCTGTGGAAGGTCCGCAACTTCCACCAGGCGATGGCCGGCGGTCTCTACTCGGGCATGCTGCGCACCGGCTTCCAGGTCGCGTTCGGCGGCGCCGATCCGTTCGGCGGCAGCCGCGTGGCAGCGCACGCCGGCCACACGCAGATGAAGAAGCTGTCGGAGCTCTCGGGGTCCGAGCGACATCGACCGAAGGCCCACACCGACAACGTGAAGATCTTCGATCGCCTCACGAACGTGTTCCAGTCCGGCACGATGCACGAGGAGGACCAGCCGGTGCATCTCCTCGTGGCGGACACGGACATCTGCCGTACGAAGTGCGCGACGGAGTACGGCAATCCCTGCCAGTACTTCTGCCCGGCGGCGGTGTACGAGATGCACGACGGCGACCTGCACATCAACGCGTCGAACTGCGTGCACTGCAAGACGTGCGACATCATGGATCCGTATCAGATCATCACGTGGGTCACGCCCGAGGGCGGGGGCGGCCCGGCCTACAAGGATCTGTAGAACGCCCGCGATCGCCGAGAACCGCAAGGTGAGTGGGGCCGCGACACCCCAGGTGTCGCGGCCCCGGCTCGTTTCCGGCCCGCGGGACGTTTCGTCGGGTCCCGGGGCCCGGTCGCGAGCGAACTACCGAACCACGACCACCTTTGCCTGCTCGCTTGCGTGGCCCGTGGAGATCCGGACGAAGTACACGCCGGAAGGGACGGCCTGCCCCGCGTCGTTCCGCCGATTCCAGGACACAATGTTCGCGCCGGCGGGGAGCATGCCGTCGAGCAGGTTCGCGATCTCACGTCCCGCGACGTCGAAGATGCGCGCCGAAACGTTGCCGTCGTGCGGAAGCGCGAAGTGGATCTCGGTCGATCCGGCACTCACACTCCTCACCGAGACGGCGAGGTCTCCGGGGACGTCACCGAGCGCCGCGCCGTCGGCCAGCTCGGTCTCCGGGAAGGGCTGACCGGAAGAGCTGATCAGGAACAGCTGCGCCCCCTCGACCAGATTGTCGGCATCGATCGCGCCGCCGCCGACGCTGTGAGCCTGCACGTCGGCGACGAGCACCGTCTGTCCCGGGAGGTGCGTGAAGTAGCGCGTCACGTCGAGAACGCCCGAGGTCTCCCAGTTGCCGATGTCACCGATCGCGCCGTCCGACTGGCCGGCCGGGACCGCGGAGCGGTCGATCTCACCGATCCGGCGAAGCTGACCGTCGATCGGATTCACCTGCCACAGGGAAGCTTCCACTCCGGACACTCCGCCGAACAGCGAGCTCGGCGTCGTGGACCGATCCTCCTGCGCGTAGATCAGACCCGAGTCGGCCCAGGTGAGATTGTCGGGGCTGCGGAGACCCCAGTCGGGATCGGAGAACTGCCCGGCGCCCGCGTCGTCCCCGTCGTAGAGCACGGAGATCGACGCCGTCGCGACGCCGCCCCGCGTGGGCACGACCCAGTCGACGTCCACGAGGTAGAGCGTGCCCCAGTTGTCCGCGGGGAAGGTGCTGCCGCGTCCCGTCGAAGCGAGGGCGATCTGCGTCCCGTCCGCCGGGTTCGTGGCGACGTCCTCGGGTCGCGAGAATCGGAACCCACCGGCCGCCGCCGCCTGTGCGAGAAGGTTCGACTGATCGGCGTAGCCGAGCGTGTCCCAGCCGGGCATCCCGGCCATTGCCGGGTCGTAGTTCGTCACGGCCGCGAAGTGACCCTGCCGCGAAGTGCCGGTCCCGTGGAAGGACTGCGGATCCGCATCGCCGGCATCCGAGACCCAGGCGAAGAGCTCGCCGACCGCGAGGCCGTTGCGATCCAGGAAGCTCCCGTCGCCGATCGCGTTCTTCCGGCCGACATACAGCCACAGGTAGGAGCCGCTCGTGTCGTCGCCCACGAGGAGGGCGACCTGGTCGGCGGAGGGGGCGTCGATCATCGTGACGCTCTCCCAGGCGGCGCGACCGAGGGCCGGGGCGCACCAGAGCTCACCGTTGCGCGCGTCCAGCGCGAACTCCTGGCCGTTGGACGTCTCTTCGCCGGTGAAGAAGACGTCGTCCACGAGACCGAACTGACCCGCGCGGAAGAAGTTCGCGGCACAGAGTCGGCTCAGACCGTCGGTCAGCGGGTCGCCGCCGGCCTGGCCCTCATGAAGCTGGACCGCGGTCGTCACGACGTTTCCGGCGCGATCGTAGATCGTGTCGTAGGCGGGGCCCGCGCCGCAGATGCGCCGCGTGATGCGATCGACGTCGAAGTAGCTGACGCGGGCCCCGGTGAGCACGAGTCCGTTCGCGAGCTGGTAGGTCTTGCCGGCGCTCTCGCCGAGTTCGTGATTCGCGAAGATCCGGAGCACGCGCCGGCTCATCGGGAGTGCTCCGAGACCGTCGAGCACCCCGACGGGCTGGTAGCCGTCGATGGTCTCGCCCGCGGTGAACAGCGGGTCGCTCGACCAGCCGTTGCCGGTCGCAGGCGTGTCGCCACGCATCATCGCGGGCGACGTCGTGTCGAAGTCCGTCGCTCCGGCCAGGACCGGCGTCAACAGACCGGCAAGCAACATCAGGGAACGAGTGCGAAGATTCTGCATCGACATCATCTCCATCGGGTGAACGCTCGGACGCGGAACGACTGCGGACGATGCGGGACTGCCGTTCCGCGATGCGCCGCAAGCTAGCGATCGCAACGTCGGTTTCCGTGAGTCGCCGATGAACGTTCTGCGGCGGCAAGCCGGAACGGTCCCGTGCGTGAAGGAGGGGGACGGCGAAGGAGAAGAACGGGGGAAGGCGGGTACCGACCGGGATGCTAGACTCGCCCGCGTGGCGACGAAATTCTCTCGAACGAAACCGAGTCGGGCGCGACTTCTGGGAGCACTGACTTCGCTGATCGCCGTGCTCGCCGCGGTGACGTTCGCTTCGGCGTTCGGTCGAGCGGATCTCTGGGGCCTCGCCCCCGGCCTCGGACTTCCGGCGCGCTGGTCGATCGCGTTGCCGGCCGTGGCACTGGCGATCACGTACCTGGTCGACCGTGGCGCCGCCGGGAGGTTCCCGGGTGTCGTCCTGTCGGTCGCCCTCGTCGTCCTCGCGTGGCTCGTCCGTGACACTCTGCACCTGGACGGCGACGGTCGCCTGTGGCTCGGATTCGCCGCGGCCGGCCAGCTGCACTCCGTCAGCGCTCCCGCGATCGATCGCCTGATTCTCGCGCTCGTCCGGGGAGGCGGTCGAATCGGTCTCTCCGCGGAGGCGGCGTTCGCGCTCACTTCCGTCCTGGCCGGCGGGGTCTACCTGGGACTCGTGACTCTCGTCCGGGGCGAGCTCGTGGAGAAACGAAATGCGCGAGTCTTCGCGTTCGCGCTGCTCGGGCCACCGATCCTGCTGTTCTTCGGTTGGATCGAGATCTACGCCTGGGTCTGGGTGACGGGCCTCGCGTACCTGACCCTCCTGCTCCGGGGAGGGGGCACCGGCGAGAAGGGAGGAACGTCCGCGGTGCGGGCGATCCGGGAGTGGATCGGCCCGGCGCTCGGCGTCTTCCTTCCGCTCGTGCATCCCACGCTGGTCGTGCTCCTGCCGGCGGCGCTCGTTGCCTTTCCGAGGCGGCGCGGGCTGACCTTGGCGGCGGGGCTCGCGATTCCCCTCGCGATCGCGGCGCGGATGGTCGTTTTCGGGGCGGGTGCCTGGGATCCGACCGCCCAGCCCGTCGACGTCGAGCACGTCGCTTACGCTCGGGGAAGCGTCCGCCACCTCGCGGACTCGTTGCAGGCGCTTCTGCTCTGCGTTCCCGCGGCCGTGATTCTTCCCTGGGTGGCACCGAAGTTCGATCGCGCCGGGCGGATCCTCGCGGTCGCGACCGGATGTGCCGTCGCCGGATTCCTGTTCGTGACGCCCGAGCTCGGCTACGCGCGGGACTGGGATCTCATGTCCCTGCCCGCGCTGGCTCCGTCGCTGTGGACCGCGCGGGAGGTCTCCCGGCTGTCCGGCGGCCCGCGACTCGCCCCCCGGGTCGCTGCCGCGGCTGTCGGTCTCACGGTCGCGTGCTCGTCCGTGTGGATCGCGGCGCATCATGGAGTCGCCGCCTCGCTCGCTCGCGCGGATCTCGTCGCCCGGGAGCCGGCGGGCAACTCCGCTTTCGCGCGCAGTCACCTGCGCGACGATCTCTCGCAGGTGCTGGAGGAACGTGGTCGACTCGGGGAAGCGCGCACGCAGGCGGAGCACGCCGCCGCTCTCCTCCCGGACTCGGCCCGCCTCCGCTACCGCGTCGGCCATCTGGCGTTCGCGGCGCGGGATCTCTCGAAGGCCGAGGGTGAACTCGGTCGGGCGATCGTGCTCGATCCCGGGCTGTTCGACGCCCAGTACCTGCTCGGGATCGTGCGCATGGAACTGGGGGCGTCTCTCGCGGCGATCCTTCCCCTCGAGAATGCGGCCCGCCTCCACCCGGAAGACGCCCGCGTCCGCGCGAGTCTTGCGGCTGCTCTCGCTCGTTCCGGTCGCGTCGACGATGCGCGCGCTCAGATGACGCTCATCGCGCACGGCGCACATCCCTCCCGGGAAGCGGCACTCGACTACGTCGCGCGGGTCATCGCGGAGGTGGAGAACCGGGAGCCCTGACGAGCGGGCAGTGCTAGACTGCCGCCATGGAACTCGACCCCGGCGCACTGGCCCAGCCCGATCGCTACAAGCTCCTGATCGGAGGAATCCTCCCGCGTCCGATCGCGGTGGTTTCCACCATCTCACCCGACGGCCGACTGAACGTCGCGCCGTATTCGTTCTTTGCCGGCGTGGGTTCGGCCCCGATGACCGTCCTTTTCTGCCCGGCGAATGCTCCCGACGGCGGGGAGAAGGACTCGCTCCGCAACGCGAAGCCGCGCCACGAGGGAGGCACGGGTGAGTTCGTGATCAACGTCGCGACGGAGGCGATCGTGCGTCCCGTCGTCGCGACGTCGGAACCCCTGCCGTACGGAGAGAGCGAGTTCGAGCTGGCGAATCTCACACCCGCGCCGTCGCGTCGTGTCGCTCCGCCGCGCGTGGCGGAGTCGCCGATCGCGTTCGAGTGCGTCACGCGGCAGATCGTTCGCACGAATCCGGGCGTGCCGGCCGGCGGCAACGTGGTGCTGGGAGAGGTCGTGCACGTGTTCGTCCGCGACGACCTGATCGACGAGCGCCACCGCATCGATCCCGCGGCGCTGCGCGCGGTGGGTCGCCTCGGCGGACTCGCCTACTCCACCACGCGCGAGCGCTTCGATCTGCCCCGCGGTCGCGCTGCGCTGGACGCTTCGATCGAACTGTAGTTCGCGTCTGTTTCCTTCGGCTTCAGAGGCGTGACGGGCTGCCACGTGCAGCAATCGGCTCCCTTGCTGGCGGTCCCGCGGAACGGGTGTCATAGTTGCAACACCCTTCGGGGCCCAAGCTCTGCGCGCCGTCCCTGCTCCGCGCGGTTCGGAGGCCTGCCATGTGCCCTTCCCCATCCTCCCGCCGACACTCGCCGTCGCTCGCCCGCTTGCCGTTGCTTCTGCTTCTCTCCGCCGTCGTGGCCGCGCCGGCGTTCGCCACGCGTCCGGAAGTGCGGGCGCCGCCGGCGGGCCGGGCCACCGTGCCGGGCTCGCGCGGCGCGACGTCGGACACGCTCTGGATTCCCGTTCACCCGACCGGCACATCTCCGTGCAGTCCGGGGGACGCGGTCGGATCGCCGGATAGCCAGACGATCGACGAGATCTGGTGCTTCGAGGGTGCGGGCGGCGACTCGACGTGGCCCGCCGGGCCGACGGGGGCTCGCTTCGATCACTGGTCGCGCTACGCTCCGCCGGGTCCCCCCGAGAGCCGCTGGCACGTGACTGCGCTCCACGGGGGGGCGGACACCGGCACGTACAACGCGTGGCTCGGCTGCGACATCGCGGATCCGCTGGGCGCCTGCGGCGACGTCGATGGCTGGGCGTCTTCCGGCGGATACGGAAACTACTGGAACTTCGCGCTGGAGCTGGATCTCTCGGGCTTCGACACGTCGGCGGGCGGGACGATCGAGTTCGACCTGCGCTACGACGTCGAATGCGACTACGACTACCTGTATCTGGAGTACTTCGACTCGATCACGAGCACCTGGAAGCTCGTGCGCGACCCGGCGAGCTCGCCCGCGGTGTTCAATGCCGTCTCGGGCAATCCGGACCAGAGTCAGGGCGGCACCGGCCGCTCCTGCGGCGGCGACTACTTTCATTCCAGCGATCAGGCGGACTTCGGAGGAGGGAACCTCCCCTTCTACGGGAACAGCATCTGGCTCAGCGACGTCCAGTTCCCGGTCCCGCCCCAACCCGGCGGAATCCGCCTGCGCTGGCGCGGGCAGTCCGACGGCGCGTGGTCGGACGAGGACGGTCGGGGCGACACCGACGGCATGGCCGCGATCGACAACGTCGCCGTCACGCTCGCGGCGACGGGCACGATCGTGACCGACGACTTCGAATCCGGAGACTTCTCGAACCCGACCGTCACCGGACCGGCGCCTCCCGGCGGGGCGTCGTGGGTGGCCGGTGGATTGATCGGGGTCACGTACGACGGCTGGCACCTGGAGTTCGATCCCCAGTACGCGAACAAGGGCACCACATGCCTGTACTCGGACGACTGGATGTGGGCGGCGAAGCCGGCGGGAACGCCGATTCCCGCGAACGGGTTCGACTACTTTCTGGTGACGCCCTCGATCGAGGTCCAGGGATGGACCGGAGCGGTCATCGAGTACTCGCAGTATCTCTCGATTCCCGACGGTCGGGACGACTACCTGTCCCACCAGGTCCGTGTGTGGCACAGCGGATCGTGGACTTCCTGGCAGTTCGCGGACGACTCGTGGTTCGGCTACGCCGGCGGCTACTGGTCCATGAACGACCTGATCGACCTGTCCCCGATCCTGGCGGAGTTCCCCGGCGCCGACTCGCTGCAGTTCGCGTGGGAGCTCGCCGACTTCTCGACGCCCGGAGACTTCTCCTGGGGCAAGCATCAAGCGGTTCAGGTCCTCGTGGACAACGTCTCCTTCGGGCGCTTCGACGGGGACGGCCCGCGGCTCACCGCGCGCTCACTCGACGAGTTCCGCGATACCTTCTCCCGCTCCGATCCCGCCCACACCGCCTTTCTCTCGAACGCGGAAGAAGGTCAATGGCCGGGGCGTACGCTGGCCGACGACGAATCGCTGTCGGTCGACGTCGACGCGCCGAACGGTGTCTCCGCCGGAAACGCCCGGCTGTTCTGGCGCGTCGGCACGGGGTTGCCGCCGACGTTCGGCGCCTGGACCTCGAAGGCGATGAACCTCTCCTGGCCGGATCCGTTCGGGAGCCCCGGCAGTGGCACCTACCGGACGTCGCTCGGCGACGACGCGAGTGAGGACTGGTCGGGGACCGCGGGCGACGGAGTGATCTGGGACGCCGGAACCACCGTGGACTACTACGTGCGCGTTCAGGACGACGCCGCGGCGGAGGCGACGCTCGCCGGCGAGTTCTCCGTGCTCCCGTTCGACGCGACGTCTCCGGCGCAGGGCGGCGCGAGGATCCTCGTGGTGAACGACACGCCGTACCGGTTGCTCGATTTCGAGAACTCGAGCGGCTACGACGCGCGGGCCGTGGGCGGATGGGGGACCTTCCGCGATCCGGCCTTCGTGCCGCCGGTACGGCTCGTCACCGACGCGCTGACGCTCGCGGGTCTCGCGTTCGACGTCTACGATGTGGCCGGCCCCGGGGCCTCCGTACAGGTCGAGCCGCGCGGCGCGCCCCTGCCGGGTGCGCACGTCGGCGGCTTCCTCGACGCGAGCGGCCTCCCGTACTACGACGCGATCATCTGGGAATCCGCGACGCAGACGTCGATCGACGACGAGGACGTGCGCACCGATCTGCAGACGTACCTCGACGCGGGCGGCAAACTTCTCGCTATCGGCGCGGATGTCGTGAACTCGCTCCAGTACCTGTTCGCGGATCCGGAGTTCGCTCACGAGTATCTCGGGGCCGAGCTCACGGCGCCGAACGACGAGACGATCGCCACGCAGCTTGCGATGGCCGGCGCTCCGGGTGAGCTCTTCGACGGGGACCGGTACTCGCTGTTCGGAGGATGCCCCGCCCTCGTGAGGATGGACCGGCTCACGCCGACGAGTCCCGCCCAGGGCGTGGCCAGCGCGGCCCTGATCTACACGGACGGCGACGTCTCCGACGAGGGACGCGTCGCCGCCGTGCGGGCGGCGCGCCCGGGCGGCGGACAGGCGGTGACCTGCGGCTTCGACGTCTCCTCGCTGCCCTCGAGAGTGGCGATCCGCTGCTTCCTGCAGACCGTGCTCGAGGAGGGATTCGGACTCCAGATGCCGTCGCCGGGCGCGTGCTCGAACGGCGTCGACGTTCCGGGGCCGGGCCTTCCGCTCGCGTTCGACCTCGCGTGTCCGGAACCGACTCCGTTCGTCGATCGTACGCGGATCTCCTTCACGCTACGTGAGCACGGATCCGTCTCGCTCACCGTCCACGATCTGCTCGGACGCCGCGTGGCGACGCTCGCGAGCGGCCCCCTCGAGCGTGGCCCGCACTCGCTCACGTGGGACGGCCGCTCGGATCAGGGGACACGGGCGGCGTCGGGCGTGTACTTCGTCCGACTCGTGGCGGGGGAGGAGCACGCCGCGCGCAAGCTCGTCCGCTTGCGCTGAACGGCGCCTAGGGCGGCGGTGGCTCGGTGCCGACGGGAAGTCGCGACAGATCCACCGAGAACGCCGGGAAACGCGCGCTCCGGATCGACGCCGTGGGCAGGCCCGTACCCTGCCCCGGCGCCGACACCACGAGCAGTTCCCGCTCTCCCTGATCTCGCGCACGCTCGGCGAGGCGCGAGAGGGTGCGCGAGTCCGTGAGGAGGAAGAAGCGCTTGTCGAACCACAGGGCGCCGAGCTCCGTCGGCAACCAGAACTGATCGGTCACCACGACGTTGCGCGGATCCTGAGCGATCGCCGAGAGGATGCGGCCCGAGAGCTCGCGCTTCGCGTGCAGCAGATCCAGCGATCGCGCGCCCCAGAGCGCTCCGCACGCGCACGTCGCCAGGAGAACGAGTCGTCCGCCTCGCCCCGCGTTCGCCGCGCGCACGGCGACGAGTGCAGCGAGTGCGGGGAGCAGCGGGAGCAGCATTCTCGGGCCGGGATGCACACCGGTGATCGACCGTGCGGGTACGAGAATCACGAAGAGCGCCGTGAACAGGATCGCGGTCCGGCCGAGGAAACGCGGGAGCTCGTGCGGTGACGAGGCGGGCACCGGACGAAGAAGCACGAGCAACCAGGGCAGAAACACGAGCGCGCTGTTCGAGTGTCGCAGGGCCAGAGCCGAGTCCTCGGTGCCGGGGAACCGGAGCCACGCCAGCAGCGAGATCGCAGCGGCGAGCAGGGCGACCAGGTTGGCGGCGAGATCGGGAACGCGACGTCGCACGGCAGGGAGCGCGGCGAGCACGACGACCGCCGGAAGCAGCCAGGGGGGCACGCCGGAGAATCCGGGGCTCAGCAGCAAACCCTCCACCGCGGCCGGGATGTTTGCGAAGGGTGCCGGAGAGTTCGCGGCGACGTGTGGCCCCAGCCAAGATCCCGTGGTCGCCCGGTAGAAGCCGGCGAGCGCGAGCGGGCCGAGACCGAACCCCAGGCCGAGCCGGACGAACCCGCGACGGCCGAGCAGTGGCCAGGCCGCGACGCAGGTCGCGACGCCCAGGAGGACACACTCCTCTCGCAGAAAGGCGGTGGCGGCGAGCCCCAGGCCGGCGAGGAACGGTCGCGGTCGTTCCGCGGTGATCGCGACGAGCGCGAGCCCGAACGTCGCCATCGTCGACGTGTGTTCCCAGAGGACGGCGCCGTAGAACAGCAGGGGAGACGCGAACACGACGATCGCGGCTGCCGCGAGCGACACGCGCCCCGGCGAGAGACGTCGCGCAAGGAGTCCGGCCGCGAGCGCCGTCAAGCCCGCCCCGAGAGCCGGGAGGACTCCGTAGCCGATGAAACCGAGTACTCGGAAAAAGGGGCGCAGCGCCCAGGGAAAAGGGGAGGCGTACTGCGACAGGATGCGCTCCCCGGCCATCCAGACGTACGGCTCCGCGCCACCGGCCGGCATCGGAAACGAACGACGCTCCGGGTCGAGTGACTCCCCCGGATACGAGAGATCGGCGCGACCCCGCGCGAGGTGCTCGCAGACGATCGCCTTGGCCCCGTTGTCCACGGTCCAGAATGTGTTCGGCGGACCGAGCACCCCGTGCGCGACGAAGGTCGTCGCCAGGACGATGGCTGCGAGCAGCATCAGGACGCGCATCGACACCCCCCGGCTCACGATCCTAGGCGCCCGCGGCTCGCGTGGCGAGTTTCGGAACGTCCGCCGTCTTGGCCCCACCCCTCGACTCCGGCCGGTCCGCGTGCGAATCTGCCCTCATGCTCGATCCTTCCACGCCCGCCCCCAAGCTGTCCCGCGAGCAACTCGCCGAGCGCGAGCCGTCGCTCCGCCTCGCGTTGCTCAACGCCCAGTTCGATTGCCGGCAAGCCGAGGTCCCGGTCGTCTTGCTTCTCGCCGGAAACGATCGCGTGGGTGCGAACGAGGTCCTCGACCGTCTGCACGAGTGGATGGACGCGCGCGGCCTGGACACCGCGGTTTTCGACGACGAGACGGACGAGGAGCGTGAGCGACCGCGGTTCTGGCGATACTGGCGCTCCCTGCCCGCGCGCGGTCGGACCGCGGTGCTCCTCGGGGCCTGGGCCGGAGAGCCGCTCGTCGAGCGGGAGTCCGGCAAGCTCGACGACGTCGAATGGGCCGATCATCTTCGCCATTCCGCGGCTCTCGAGGAGGAGTGGATCGCGGACGGCGCGGCCATGCTGAAGATCTTCCTGTTCACGTCGCCCGGGGCGCTCGAGCACCGGATCGAACGAGCGCGACGGAAACCGGACAGCGAACCCTACGTGGAGAAGCGGGACGCGAAGGCCTTGCACCGGTGGGAGACGGCGCGTCTCGTGGCGGAGGAGTTTCTCCGCGCCACCGACACCGAGGCCGCACCCTGGCACGTGGTGCGAGCGGACGACGCCTCGGCGCGCGACGTCGCGGTGGTGGAGCTGCTGATCGCCGCGCTGACGGCGGCCGGCGCCCGGGGTGCCCGCCCGCGTCCCGCCGAGACCGTCGCGCCCCCGTCCGCGCTCCCGGCGGTCGAGATCCCCGGAATCGAGTCGGTGACCGAAGCGGACTACGATCGTCGGAAGAAGAAGCTGCAGGGAAAGATCGCCCGGCTCTCGCGCAAGGCCCGACGTCGCGGGATCGCGACGGTGTTGGTGTTCGAGGGGGGCGATGCGGCCGGGAAGGGTGGAGCGATCCGGCGGGTGACGCAAGCGCTGGCAGCCCGCGACTTTCGGATCACGCCCATCGCGGCGCCGACGGAAGAGGAGCGGCGCTACCACTACCTCTGGCGCTTCTGGCGGGCACTGCCCCGCGCGGGGCGTGTTCAGATCTTCGATCGATCCTGGTACGGACGCGTGCTCGTGGAACGGGTGGAACGGTTCGCGAGCGAGGCCGAGTGGCGCCGCGCCTACCACGAGATCAACGACTTCGAGAAGCAACTCGTCGGGTCGGGGACTCGCCTCGTGAAGTTCTGGCTCGAGGTCTCCGAGCAGGAGCAGCTTCGCCGGTTCCAGGCGAGGGAGAACACGCCGTACAAGCAGTACAAGATCACCGACGAGGACTGGCGCAATCGGGGCAAGCGGGACCAGTACGCGGAGGCGATGGCCGAGATGGTGGCCCGCACGTCGACTCCCGCCGCCCCCTGGACCCTCGTCGACGCCGACGACAAGCACCACGCACGGCTGGTCGTGCTCCGCCGGGTGGTCGACGCCCTCGGCGACGACCGCTGAGCGGGAGGCCCCGTCTCCCGGAAAGGAGTGAGGCAAACGTGCAGCGAGATCGAGTCGTGCGGTTTCTGGACGAACTGCTCGGGGTCGGATCGATCCCGGACTTCGGACCGCAGGGCCTGCTGGTGGAAGGCCATTCGGAGGTCACGAAGGCCGCGGTCGGAGTGACGCCTTCGATCGCGTTGTTCGAGAAGGCGATCGAGGAGGGAGCCGATCTCGTGATCTGCCATCACGGGATGTTCCTGGACTGGGAATCGCGCGTGATCCGGGGACCGCTCAAGCGACGTCTGGAGCTGCTGCTCGACCACGGCATCACACTCCTTTCCTACCATCTCGTGCTGGATGCGCACGAGGAGCACGGCAACAACGCGCTGATCGCGCGCGAGCTCGGGCTGAAGGACATCGAATCGTTCGGGGAATATCGGGGAACGAGGATCGGCCGGAAGGGCCGGTTCGATCCGTCGCTGTCGCACGACGAGCTCGGACAGCGGCTGCGCGCGACGTTCGGAGGAGATCCCCTCGTGTTCGGGTTCGGTCCGGATCCGGTCGGTTCGATCGGAGTGATCTCGGGCGGGGCGGTCTCCGACTTCCAGCAGGCGATCGACGAGGGTCTGGATGCCTATCTCACCGGCGAGGTGAAGGAACACGTCCAGGAGATGGCACGGGAGGCCGGAGTGACCTACGTCGCGGCGGGTCACTACCGCACCGAGACCTTCGGGGTGCGTTCGCTCGGGGAACGCCTCGAGCGGGAGTTCGGGCTCCCGTGGGTCTTCGTGGACGTGCCGAACCCGGTCTGATCGGACGCCCGGACCAGCCTCGCTTCCGCCGCCCCGGCGCGCCGCCTCGCGTCGTGCGGGGCGCCTCCCGCTCCGCGCGCCGACAGAATCTGCAACCCCTTGTCACGGAACCACTTGAGTTCGTCTCCATCCGTGCCTGCTCCGGACAGGATGCAACGGATCGCAAGAATCCGTTCAGCCCTGTCCGACCCCCGCCGATAGCAAGGGCCAGGGAATGCGCCCCTCGCGGGGCCGGGGAGGAGACGATGAAGGTCCAGTTCTCTCAGGCGGATTTCGTCTTCGCGGAGCGGACGGTGCCGCTCGTGAAGCGGGTGGCCACGCGGCTCGAAATGACGAAGATGCTCTCGAGCGTGATGATCGATGTGATCGACTACGGGAGCCCGGCCGCGAGGAATCCTTCGGATTCGATCGAGATCTACTCGAACGGTGGTGTTCGCCTTCATCTCCGCTACGATCACTTCCTGAAGCGAAAGTACCGCGACGATCCGCGCCGCCACGACATCTCCTCTCTGCCGGCGCGTGCGTTCGATTCCGTCGCGACCCAGGAAGTCCTCTACCGACTGCTCCTCCAGTGGCGCGACGTCCAGGAGTGGGGTATCCCCGAAAACCAGGACGACGAGTTCCTGTGTGTCTGGAACGTCCACGTCGCCGGGCGTCTCGACCGGATGAACGCCCCGTGTGCGTCCAAGACCGCGCACTGGGAGGAGTTCCTCCGCGTGTTCGCGAAGGGCGAGCACGTCTCGGCGTTCCTCGTCCTCTTCGAGGTCCTCTGGAAGTGCGAGGATCTCGGCAAGTGGGGGCTCACGGACGTGCTCTATCGCGTGCGAGCCAGCCGTCAGTATCGGCCCCTCGCGGCCGAGCGGCAGGAAACGGCACGCTAGTCTCCCGCTTGCGGGGGGCGCGGCGCGGACCTATCCTCGCGGCATGAAAGTCCACCGACTCGAACTCTGGGCGCGCGTGACGCTGCTGGCGACCGCGTTGCCGGCCGTCGCCTCGTGTACGCCGCCCGAGACGTCCGGCATGTCCTCGCCGGAACCGCTCGGTTGGAATGCCCTCGCGAAAGTCCTGCACGGCGCGACCGTCCGGGATCGGTTCCTGGAGGCGACTGAGCATCTGCTCGGCACGCCTTATCGGGGCGGCCCGCTCGGAGAAGGCGACGCCGGTGGCCCCGATCCGGACCCCCGAGTGGACTTCACGGGTGTGGATTGTGTGACCTATCTCGAGGAATCGCTCGCGCTGGCTCTCCTGCCGCCGGGTGGGACCGCCGCCGACTCGACGTTCCTCGCGATCCTCGATGCGATCCGCTACCGCGACGGGATCGTGAGCTTCGCGTCGCGCAACCACTACACCGTGACGGATTGGATGGACGCGAATCGCTGGCTCTTCCGCGACGTCACGCGCGAGATCGGCGGTTCGTCCGTCGAGGAGGCGACCCGCACCATCGACCGGACGAAGTTCCTCCGGGACCAGGGCGTCGAGCCGCGACCGATCGATGCTCCCCGCACGCTGTCGGTCGGGTACATCCCCGTGGCTGCGCTCCCGGCGGTCGCGTCACGGATCGAGAGCGGCGATCTCGTCTTCTGGGTCGGCTCCACCCCGGGCATCTTCGTGCTGCATACCGGTCTCGCAGTTCGAGCGGCCGACGGAGTCCTGAGATTTCGTCACGCGTCGTCCCGGGCGGGTGAAGCCGTGGAGCAGCCCCTGACGGAATATGCGGCCGGGACGAAGTTCCTCGGCGTGGTCGTGCTCCGGATGGTGGAGTCCCCGGTGGTGCCGGCACGGAGCACCGAATGAGCGCGACGTTGATCCTGTTCGAGGACGAGCGCGCGGCGCGCTTCGATCCACTGATCTGGACCCGATCGGTCGGCCGCTTGAGGCTCGGCGCGTGGACCCAGGATCAACGGTTCGGACATCTGTTTCCGGAGCGGCAGACTCGATTGCTCGTGCGTCCCGCGGTGGCAGATGTCGAGCGCGGCAGCGGTGCGGACGTCGTGGCTCCGGAGGATGCCGGGGAGCACGATACGCTGTTCGTCGCGGCCGCGCTCGGTCGACCCGCACCGGAGACGATCGAACGTCTCCGGTCGCTGGAGGAGGGCCGCGCGCTCCTGTCGGACGGTCGACTCGTCGCCGCCCGGGGGAGCGGTCCGCGGGTTTCTCGCCTGGCGGCAGTGTTGTCGGAGCGGCTCGGTGACTCGCTGCTGCCGAGCACGTCGGGTGCGGACACGGACGAGCGGATGCTCGCCGAAGTCGGACTTGCCGCGCACGACGTGTCGCTGGAGTGGTCCCTCACCGCCGCCGACTTCGTGGCCGCGAACGGCGAAGCGATCGACGCCGACTTCGAGTTCTACGCGTCGATGCTCCCGGAGCCTTCCGCCGCCGATCATCCCGGAGTCTTTCTGCTCGAACCATCGCGCATCCGCCTCGCCGACGGCGTGCGGTTGGACCCCGGTGTCGTGCTGGACGCACGCGCCGGATCGATCCTGCTCGGGGCCGGCACCGAGATCCGAGCGAACTCCGTGATCACCGGTCCCGTGGTGATGTCCCGCGACTGCCTCGTCAAGCCACTCAGCCGTCTGGATTCCGGCGTCAGTCTCGGCCCGGTGACCCGGGTCGGCGGCGAGGTGCACACGTCGATCGTGCTCGGGTACTCGAACAAGCAGCACGACGGATTCCTCGGCAACTCCTACGTCGGCGAATGGGTGAATCTCGGCGCGGCGACCGACACGAGCGATCTCCGAAACGACTACGGAACGGTGAAGCTCGTGCTTGCCGGAGAGACGGTGGACACGAGGCGGCGGTCGGTCGGAAGCCTGATCGGCGATCACACGAAGACCGCGATCCACACGCGGCTGAACACCGGGACGGTGCTCGGGGTCTCCTGCAACGTCTTCGGCTCGGGTGTTCCGCCGCGAGCGGTCCCCGGCTTCAGCTGGGGAGGCCCCGGGAACTGGGCGGAGTACCGCCTCGACAAGGCCACGCGGGTCGCCGCCACCGTGACCTCGCGCCGGGAGATCGAGTTCACGGAGAGCCAACGTCGTCTGTTCGCCGCGATTCACGAGGAGACGACGGTCGAGCGCCACCGCCAGCTCGGGATCATTCCCGGCGAGATCTGACCTCACCCCCCGGTGCTCGCACCTCCCGGGTCCGGATCCGGCCCCCCGATCGTCCGGGGTGGACACCCCCCGGCGCGGCGCTTCTGCTAGAATCGTGGGTTCCTGGCCTGTACCGGCGGGGGGTTTTGCGGCCCCCTGCAGCCCCGGCGGGTCACCCGGTTCCTATTCGACCGCAAGAGACATCGTCGCCGACACGAAAGGGTGTGTGATGCGGAGTCACTTCCCCCGGGGAAGCCGTTCGTTCTGTTTCGGGGTGGCCCTCGCCGCGGGCCTGCTCGCGCCCGGAGCCACCTCGGCCCAGGTATTCGATTTCGACAACATGGTCCTCCTCGCCCGGAGAGATCTCTACACGGGCTACAACGACGTCTGGGGCTTCGTCGGGAACGACGGCCACGAGTACGTGATCCAGGGCACGACGACGGGCACTGCCTGGTGGGACATCGACGATCCCCAGAACCCGGTGCATGTGAAGTTCATCCCGGGAGCGGGCAGTCTGTGGCGCGACATGTTCACGATCGGCGACTACTGCTACGTCGGAACCGAAGGCGGCGGCGGGATCCAGATCATCGACATCTCGGATCCCACGGACCCCACCCTCGTGAATACCTACACGGCGACGGTGAACCGCTGCCACAACGTGTTCGGGGATCCGGATCGCCACCTCGTCTTCGTCATCGGCGGTTTCACGACGATGACGAATGGCGGCGTGCAGATCCTGGATGCGACCGACCCCGTGAACCTCGTCGAGATCGGGCGCTGGGACAACCAGTACATCCACGATCTCTCGGTCGAGAACGACAAGATGTACGTGTGCCTGATCAACACCGGTCGGTTCCGCATCATCGACTATACCGACGCGACGAATCCCACGAACTTCGGCTCGGGCTGGCTCGACCCGACGGGATCGGTTCATGCGAGCTGGCCGGTGGGCGACGGCCAGTACGTGATGATCGCGGAGGAGACGACCGGCGGAAAGGTCAAGAAGCTCGACATCTCGAACCCGAACGCGATCTTCGCCGCGGCGGAGCACAACCCCGCCCCCCAGGCGTCGCCGCACAACGTCCACGTCCAGGGCGACAAGACCTATGTGTCCTGGTATGCGCGTGGCACGCGCGTGCTCGACAACGACCTGAACGAGCTGGGCTACTGGGACACGTACCCGGACACGAACGACGGCGGCGTCGGGCCGGGGAACTGGGGTGTCTACCCGCACCTGCCCAGCGGCGTCATCGCAGCGAATGACGGCAAGTACGGGCTGTTCCTGCTGCGCTACGATCCCGATGCAGCTGTCTTCGACGGAACGATTTCGTCGAGCGCGGGTCCTTTCGTCGGGGCTCCCGAGGTCGAGCTGATCGGCTACGGCGTGACGCAGGAGACCGAGAGCTACAGGTTCTCCGCGTTCCCCGGAGCCGCGCAGATCCGGGCGTCGGCCTTCGGCCACGTCGAGCAGACCGTCAACGTGTCGGTCGGAGCGGGCGGAACCACCACCACGAACATCACGCTCACGAAGCTGCCGTCCGGCGGCGTGTCGGGCACCATCACGGATTCGGTGAGCCATCTGCCGCTTGCCGACGTGGAGGTCGCGCTGACGGGAACGCCGGTGTCCGTGACGACGGACGGAACGGGCGCGTACTCGTTCCCCGACGTTCCGTCCGGCGCCTACACCCTCACCGTGGCTCGCTACGGATACGACGTCCCGGCGGCGATGCCGCTGACGATCTCGACCGGCGTGCTCGGGACGCTGGACGTCGAGCTGGATCCCGCATTCCACTACGAGGACTTCGCGACCCCCGTCGGCTGGACGGTTCAGAGCGATCCGACGACGACGTCCGGGTTCTGGGTGTTCGGGGAGCCGTTCGGGACCTACCAGAGCGGTGTCTCGGTGCAGACGGAGACGGACCATACGATCGATCCCGAGGATCAGTGCGCCGTCACCGGAAACCTGAACAGCGGCAGCCCCGGCGCGGATGACGTGGACGGCGGAGCGACCCGTCTCTTTACACCCGTCTACGATCTGTCGGGCCTCTCTTCGCCCCACGTCATGTTCTTCCGCTGGTACGGCACCTCCAGCGTCTCGGACGCATGGCAGGTCCACGTGACCACGAACGGCGGTGGAACGTGGGATCTGATCGACACCACCACGGACAACGAGGCCTTCTGGCGTCGCGTCGACGTCGATCTGACCCCGATCGCTTTGGGCGCGGTCGCCGTCCAGTTCCGGTTCACGGCGGAGGACCAGGAGCCCGGCGAGCTCGTCGAGGGTGCTCTCGACGACTTCACGATCTACGACGCCGCGAGCGCAGCGACCGGCGTGGAGCTCCCCTTCCGGGGAGCCGAGCTCGCTCTCGCCCAGAACGTTCCCAATCCGTTCCCGGCCAGCACCCGGATCGCATTCTCGGTCCCGACCAAGGGACATGTGGTGCTGTCCGTGTACGACGTCCGCGGAGCCCGGGTGGCGACGCTCGTGGATGAGGCGTTGGAGGCGGGGGCGCACGCTGCGGAGTGGAACGGTCGCACGACCGCGGGCAAGGCCGCCGCGGCCGGTGTGTACTTCTACAAGCTCGAAACGAAGAACGAGACGCGTACCCGAAAGATGACGCGCCTGCACTGATCCCGAGCGGAGGCGGCCCGTGGTCGCCTCCGCCTTTCTTCATCCGGAGGCCCCCCCATGTTCCTTCGTGTACCGAAGCCCGTGGTTCTCGCGGCGGTCGCCGGAGCGCTCGCGTTCGCGACGTCGGCAACCGCCGGTCCGACCTTCAACCTGGTCTTCCACTCGAACCTCCACGAGCACAACGGAGATCCGGGTGGTGGCGGAATCGGTCCCTTCCACTACAACGACATCTGGGGCTACACCACGCCGGCCGGCGACGATTACGTTCTCCTCGGGCTGTACGACGGAGTCGCGGTGATCAACGTCGTGGATCCGTACGAGCCGTACGAAACGGCGTACTTCCCCGACATCGGGTCCTCGTGGAGAGACATCAAGACGTACCAGCACTACGCGTACGTGACGAACGAGTCCGGTGGCGGCCTGATGATCCTGGATCTCACGGACCCGGAGAACCCGGTGCGCCTTCCGAACTACACCGGCTTCTCGACCGCCCATAACCTGTTCATCGACACCTCCACGGGACGGGCGTACATCGCCGGGTCGAACCTCTCGACCGGCGGCGTCCGAATCCTTTCGCTCACCGGGAACCCCGCGTCGCCGGTGCCCGCCGGCAGCTGGGAGAACGCCTACTTTCACGACGTGATGGTCCAGAACGGACGCCTCTACGGGAGCGCGATCTACGTCGGAGCGCTCTACGTGCTGGATGTGTCGAATCCGCTGTCGCCGTCGTACCTCCAGACGCTCGGGACGGCCTCCGGCTACCCGAACGCGTTCACCCACAACGCGTGGGTCACCGAGGACGACGCCTACGTGATGACGACGGACGAGAATTCGCCTGGGCGCTGCCGGATGTGGGACCTCTCGACCTTGCCGAATCTCGTGGAGGTCGACAGCTACAAGCCGAATGCGGGCACGATCCCTCACAACACGCACATCGAGGGAGACTACGCGTACATTTCCTTCTACGAGCTCGGACTGAAGGTCGTGGACATCTCCGATCCGGCGAATCTCGTCGAGGTGGCCGCGATCGACACGTGGCCGTCCGGAGACGGCAGCGAGTACCACGGCAACTGGGGCGTCTATCCGTTCTTCGGAACGCAGACGAATCTCCTGGCCGTGTCGGACGGCGCCACCGGCCTCTATCTCGTGTCCTGGGTCGGTCCCCTCGGGTCCGTGGCGGGAGCGGTGACGGAGTCCGGGAGCGGAACGCCTGTCAGCGGCGCGCGGGTGGAGTTCGTCGCCAGCGGCTACCGCGCGACGACTGCCGCGGACGGCTCGTACACGGTGCAGGATGTCGCCGGGACGCACGACGTGACCGTCAGTGCGTTCGGCTACGTTTCGCAGACGGTCTCGGTGTCCGTGACCGAGGGCGGGACGACCCCGTTGAACGTCGCGCTCGTCCCTCTCCCCCGGGCGAATCTCGGAGGAGAGGTCGTGAGTGTTTCTTCGGGCCTCGGGATCGCGGGAGCCTTCGTCGAGATCGAGGGCGCGCCCCTGTCGGCCGTGACGGACGTAGCCGGCATCTACTCGATCCCGTCCGTGCCCCAGGGGCCGTGGGTGGTCCGCGCGACCGCCTTCGGGATGACCCCGGCCCAGGCGAACGTCTCGATCGCGGGCGGGATCGACGGGACGCAGGACTTCCCACTCAATCCGGCGATCGTCGCCACGGACATGGAGACGAGCCCGGCCGGATGGTCCGTGGGCGGTGGCGTCACGTCGGGCGCGTGGGAACGTGCCGACCCGCAGGGAACCTCGAGCAGCGGAATTCCGGTTCAACCGGAGGACGATCACACGCCGGGCGGGACGCTCTGCTGGGTGACCGGCGCTGCGGCGGGCGGCAGTCTCGGCGCGAACGACGTCGACGGTGGTGCCACGACGCTGACGACTTCGAGCTACGCGCTCGCCGGTACGTCGGATCCTCACGTGTCCTACTGGCGGTGGTACTCCACCGGCATCGGGAACGCGTCGGTCGACGCCTGGCGGGTGGAGGTCTCGTCGAACGGCGGTTCCTCGTGGGTCGACATCGAGAACACGTACGAGACCTCGAACGCCTGGGTCCACATCGACGTCCCGCTGAACTCCCTGATCACTCCCACGAACCTGGTTCGCTTCCGGTTCACGGCCCAGGATACGGGTGCAGGCAGCATCACCGAGGCGGCGCTGGACGATTTCATGATCTACGACGGATTCGACGAGATCACGGAGACCTCGGTACCGGTGCTGCCCGTGGACTCGGCGTGGCAGCTCGGTCGCGTCCATCCGAATCCCATCCGGAGTGGAGTGGTCGCGGCGGTCGATCTCGCACTGCCGCACTCGGGGAGGATCGAGGCCACCGTGCACGACGTGTCCGGTCGTCGCGTTGCCACGCTGGCGTCGCAGCCGTTCGACGCGGGCAGGCATCGCCTGCGGTGGGACGGGAGCGGACCGGACGGTCCCCTTCCATCCGGAGTGTATTTCCTCCGGGTGAAGACGGCGGACGTGGTCCGCTCTCGGAAGGTGCTCATCGTTCGTTGATGTCCGTGGAAGTGTGCGGGAACGACTCCGGCCGCCCGGCGGTACGGAGTCGTTTTCGTTTCCAGCACTCGCCGGGTCGGCGCGGTTCGGCTAAATAGGAAGCATGTCTGTCTTCGTTTCCCTGGGACTGCTGGTTCTTGCCGTCGCCGTGGGTGGGAGTGCTCCGGAAGGGCCGACGCTGTTTCCGCCACCGTCGCCCACCGACGTGGTCGAGTTCGTCGTGGCGGGCGCGATCGTGGCGCTGCCCAGGGCGGACGCGGACGTGCTTCGCCGCGCGTCGCCGGGGGACACCGTCACCGTCGCCGCGTTGCGCCAGAACGAAGAGGGGCGCTGGGTCGAAGTCGCGGGCGGCGGATTCGTGCGCGCGTCCTGGCTGGACGGACCTTCCGCGCCGTTCGAGGGTGACCCGGTCCCCGGAACGGAGGGCCTCGCGGGCGGTCGCGTGCTCTCCGATGCCTGGCGCCCCGCGGATCTCGTGGTCTTGCCGGACTCCCTCGCGTACCCGGGATACGAGAATCGTGTCATGCGTCTGCGGCGCGACGCGGCGCGGGCGTTCGTACGACTCGCGGAAGCCGCTCGCGCCGACGGCGTGGACCTGCGGGTGATCTCGGCGTGGCGCGATGCGTCGGCCCAACGCCGGCTGTACGCTCGTGCGCTCGCTCGCGATCCGGATCAGCGCTGGAGCGCCGCGCCGGGCCGGAGCGAACACCGCCTGGGAACCACACTGGATGTCGGCCCGCCGGATCTCGCACCGCTCGACCCCGCTCTCGAGCGACATGCGGCAGGGCGATGGTTGCGTGAGCACGGGGCGGAGTTCGGATTCGTCCTCAGTTTCTCGCGCGAGCGCCACGAACAGCGCGGCGTGATCTTCGAACCCTGGCATCTGCGCTGGGTGGCCGAGGCCGTAGCCGACGACGGCGGCTGGTAGCACGAGGTCCCACTCGTCACCCCTCCCTCGCGATCTCCGGGTCGCGAGTTTTTTTTTGCCCCCATGTCGCTTTTCGCTGGATCAACACTATGAAAACCGGTATATCCCATACCGTATGAGAACTGAAATAGTTCATATCCTGTCGCAGGTCGATCGGCTCGGCGATCGGCGAGACGCCTACCGGCGCACGCTGCGTCGGCGGGGCCTCACGCCGCCGCTCCTGCTGGTCCTTCGGATCCTCGAGGGGGAGCCGGGGCTCACGATGGTGGAGCTGGCGCGTCGGCTCACGACCTCGGTGCCCACGATGCAGAGCCGCATCGGTCGGCTGGAGGAGCTGGGCCTGATCAAGCGGCAGCGCAGCCTCGACGATCGCCGACGGGTCCCCACGGATCTGACGCGAAGGGGCAAGGCGGTGCTGCGACAGGCGCCCATGGCCGGGGCGGGGCGCATCCTGGATGCGCTCGAGGCGGGGGAGGTGACCCCGCGAGGTCTCCGTCGCCTGGCGACGGAACTGGAGAGGCTGGAACGGCTGCTCTTCCCGGAGGAGAGCGGTCGGGAGGAGGCGAGCCGGCCGGCCGCCGTGTGGAGGCGGTAGCCGGCCCGGTCAGAGTCGTGACTCGGGGCCGCTCGTGGTCGTGTGGATGGGTCGTGACGTCTCGGTGCGGGGACCCCGAAGGCCCTCGTCACTGGGAGAGACGGTCCCGAGTCCGTTTTCGTGAGGGGTCGCCGCGAGCTCGGCTCCCGGCGTAGGGTGCACGCCGGGCCCGGGCTTCGGGGCCCCTCGCATACTCAGGGCGAAAGCCCACCCGGCGCGGTTCGGAAGCAGTCGATCGCGCAGAGGGGCCGCTCCCGCGAGGGGGCGGCCCTTCGTCGTGGGGGCTCGACGTCGACGGCGCGCCGGATCAGTCCGCGGCCGCGGCCCGGGCGGCGGCGATCGCCGCGTCGTAATCCGGCTGGAGCCCGATCTGCGGCACGTACTCGACGTACGTGACCGTGTCCTGCGCGTTCACCACGAGGATCGCCCGACACAGCATGCGGGTCTCCTTCACGAGCACGCCGTAGCCGGTGCCGAACGACACGTCCCGGTGGTCGGACACGAGCGTGAGGTTGCGGACCCCGGCCGCGCCGCACCAGCGGGCCTGGGCGGGCGGGAGATCGACCGAAACCACCACGATCTCGACGCCATCGATCTCGTCCGCCCTCCGCGAGAACTCGCGGGCCTCGAGGTCACACACGGACGTGTCGAGCGAAGGCACCACGACGAAGAGCCGGGTCCTGCCGGCGCTCGAGGCCAGGGTCACGGGTTTCCAGTCCTGGCCGATGCCGGAGAAGTCCGGGGCGGAATCCCCGGGCCGCATCTCCGGGCCCACCAGCGTGAGTTTCCGGTCTCCGACGAGGAAGGCATTCGGGCGTTCGATGGTCACGGGATCCTCCGGGAGAGGGGGGCGGTGGGGCAGCACTCGGGCGAATATCCGCAGGGGGGCCGGGGCGGTCAACGTCCCCGGGCCCCGCGCCCGACGGTCGCCTTTTCGAGCGAAGGCCGGAACCTTTCCCCGGGCGACGGGTATTCGAGGCAACACGGGAGCCGAAGCGCAGACGCTCCCGGGAGAAGCGAGCACGAGGGAGCAGGGCCGGACATCCTCGGGAGAAGCCGAAGAAGTCCGGGGGTTGGGAAGACGAGGACAGGGGATCAAACACCCGCATCCGCGAGGATGCGGCAGAGCGCGCCGCGACCCGAGCACCCCCCGGGCGCGGCGCCGCTTTTTTTCCGCTATCCTGCCGGGGTCTTTCGTCCCCGTACCCGGGAGATCGAGTGGAACCGTTTCTCGAGCGGCTCGCCCGAGGCGCCATCGTGGCCGACGGGGCCATGGGCACGATGCTCTACGCCAAGGGCATCTACATCAACCAGTGCTTCGACGAGCTCAACCTGACCCACCCGGAGCTCGTCCGGGAAGTGCATCGCGACTACCTCGACGCCGGCGCCGACCTCATCGAGACGAACACGTTCGGCGCGAATCGATTCAAGCTCGAGCCCCACGGGCTCGCGGATCGAGTCGCGGAGATCAACCGGCGGGGCGCCGAGCTCGCCCGGGCCGAGGCCGGAGATGCCGCCTGGGTCGCCGGCTCGCTCGGCCCGCTCGGCGTTCCCCTCGAGCCGCTCGGTCGAATGGCCTACGAGGAGGCGCGCGAGTGCTTCCGGATGCAGGCCGCCGCGCTGGCGGAGGGTGGCGTCGACGTTTTCGTCGTCGAGACGATCCGTCGCCTCGAGGAGGCGCGCGAAGCGATTCTCGGAATCCGCGAAGTCTCCGACCATCCGATCATTGCACTGGTGAGCATCTCGGACGACGAGCAGACCGCGTTCGGTGACACCCCCGAGAAGATCGCTCGCTCCCTCGATGAATGGGGAGCCGACGTGCTCGGCCTGAATTGCTCGGTCGGGCCGCAACCGATGTTGACGGCCGTCGAGAAGATGGCCGGCCACACGAACCGTCCGCTCTGCGTCATGCCGAATGCCGGGATGCCCCGTCTCGTGGAGGGGCGATACATGTACCTCTCCTCTCCGGAGTACTTCGCGAAGTACGCCCGTCGCTTCTTCCGGGTGGGAGTGCGGGTGCTCGGAGGTTGCTGCGGGACGACTCCCGAACACGTGCGTGCGATCCGGGGCGCCGTGCGTTCGCTCGGCCCCGATGAGCTCGGGTCCGCGCCGCGCGCTGCCGTGCTCGGCTCCACCGCGAGAACACCCGGGATCGAACCGGTGCGGACCGCGGACAAGTCGCATCTGGCCGCTCGCATCGCGGAAGGCAAGTTCGTTTGCTCGGTCGAGATCGCTCCGCCGAAGAGCCCCGACCCGTCACGGTCGCTGGAGCGAATCCGCCAGCTCGCGGAAGCCGGCGTGGATTGCGTCAACATCCCGGACGGTCCGCGCGCTTCGGCTCGCATGAGCTCACTCGCGCTGGCGGTCCTCTCGGCGCGCGACCACGGGATCGAACCGATCCTCCATTACTGCTGTCGCGACCGGAACCTGCTCGGGATGCAATCGGATCTGCTCGGAGTGGGGGCACTCGGCCTCCGCAACGTGCTGATCGTCACCGGGGATCCCCCGAAGCTCGGGGACTATCCGGACGCGACCGCGGTGTTCGACGTGGACTCGATCGGCCTCATGCAGATCGCGAATCGTCTGAACCACGGCCAGGACCTCGTGGGGAATGCGATCGACCGCCCGACGGCGCTGCACCTCGGCGTCGGCGCGAATCCGGCGGCCGTGAATCTGGACGAGGAGATCCGGCGGTTCGAGTACAAGGTCGAGGCGGGAGCCGAGTTCGCGATGACGCAGCCGGTCTACGACGCGCGTGTGTTCGAGAACTTCATCCGCCGGACCGAGCACTGCCGGATCCCGACCCTGGTCGGCATCCTGCCGCTCCGCAGCTATCGAAACGCGGAGTTCCTCACGAACGAGGTGCCGGGGATGCAGGTGCCGGAGTCGATCCTGAAGCGCCTCGCGGATGCGTCGAGCGCGGACGACGGGAAGGCCGTCGGCGTCGAGATCGCTCGGGAGGCCTTGATCGAGGCGATGCCCATGGCCCAGGGGGTCTACGTCATGCCGCCGTTCGGCAGCGTATCGGCCGCGCTCGCCGTCCTCGAGGCGATCCCCGAGGAACGGCGAGCGCGCGCCGTCGGTTGATCTACTGCTGCTGCAGGCGGTAGATCTTCGCGGGGTCGAACACGGTCTTCGCCAGGCCATTGACGGCTTCGGGCGTCACGCGACCGAGGTCGTCGACGTACTCGAGTTCACTCCGGAAGCCGATCCCGTCTCCCTCGGCCACCGCGAGTCGCCAGGCCGTGCGCGCGTTATCCTGCGCTCCGAGAACCTGTCGATTCGTCAGCTGGCGGATCGCGTCGTCGAACTCGTCCTGCGTGAACCCGTTCGCCTCGTAGCGGGCGAGATCCGCGTCGAACATGTCGAGAATCTCGTCGAAGCGGTCGCGCTTGACGTCGTTCTCGAGGATCCAGGTGCCCGCGCCGAGGTGCTCCCAGAAGTTGATCCAGCTCCGGTAGGAGACCCCCTCGCCGTAGACGTACTTGTAGAAGTGGTCGTTGCCGGCGAGACGGGCGAGGACGACAGACGTCATGTGGTCGCCATCCGTCATCGAGGAGCCGGGGCGGCCCCAGTTCACCGTCCAGTAGTTCTTGCCGAGGTCGAGCACCTGACGGTCCGCCGGCGGATCCCACGCGATCGAGGCGCTCGCCGGGTCGATCGACCACGGCTTTGCGTCGTCCCGCGGAATGTCCGCCCAGTGAGAGGCGATCCACTCCGCCACCCGATCCGGATCGACGTCTCCCACGATCGACAAGACGATCCGGTCCGGGCGCCAGTTGCCCCGATGAAACGCCTGCAGCTGCGCCGGCGTGATCGCGGAAAGAGACGCTTCGCTTCCGAACGTCGGTCGACCGTAAGGATGGCCGGCGAACACGCGATCGTAGAACTCCTGCTTCACGTACTCGAGGTTGTTCTCGGGAAGCAGGCGGGCCTGGTTGACGAGGTCCTCCCGGAGCTTCTCGATCGCGGCGTCCCGGAAATCGGGGAAGAACATCGTCTCCTTGAGGCACGCCAGCATTGCCGGCCACTCGTCGACGAGCCCCCGGTAGTGCTGGCCTGCCGCGTCACGGTAGTCCACGTGCCGCGACGTATTGGCGCGGCTGCCGCTCGACGTGTGGGCGGAAGCCGCGATCGAGCGCGAAGCGAGCAGGCGTGAGAAGCCCTCGCGGTCCCAGCGCCGGGTCGAGCGGAGCCCGAGTTCCGACACGAAGAGGTTGATCCCCTCCTGGCCCTTCGGCTCGACCCACTGGCCGCCGAGGATTCGACTGGAGATGGCCACCAGCGGACTTCCGGCCGAGCGGCGCACCAGCACGCGCATCCCGTTCGCGTAGGTGTACTCGGAGACGTCACCGGCCTCGTCCGTCTTTTCGTAGGAGAGCGGTGTCCCGTCCGCCGGTCGGAGGCCTCCGGCGACATCCAGCTCGGGAAGCGCACCGGCGAACGGCGCGCCCGGTTCCACCGGTGCGGGATCGGCCGCCGCCGGATCGAAGTCGTCGGGGTACACGGTAGCGGTCACCAGGCGCCGCGGCGAGATCCAGCGCTCCTTCGCCGCCTGCACGTCCTCGCGGGTCAGGGCCGCCCAGCGGTCCGTCAGTGCCGCCGCGGCCGCCGCGCCGCGCCGACTCACCAGGAACCCGTACCTCCCGGCCCGATCCGCGTTCGTTTCCCGCTGGGCGGCCTCGTGGAACAGGACCCCGCGCTTCGTCTGCTCGAAGATCTCCTCGGGCACCGAGGTCACGTCGAAATCGAGCAGGAAGTCCTGAGCGAACGTCCGGACGGCCGGGTGCTTCTCCGGGTCGGTCCGAACTTGAATCGTGAAGTCGCTCGCGTCCCGCTTCACGTAGCAGTCCGCCGAGACGGACAGCGCCCACTTCTTCTGCTCCTCGAGGAACTGCGGAAGGCCGTAGGACGAGTCGTTCAACAGGGCGGCCAGCATTTCCAGCGCCGGGACGTCTTCGTGGTTGCCTCCCGGGCAGACGATGCCGATCAAGGAGAGGGCGCTCTGGGCCTGGGGCAGGAAGTCGATTCGCGTGCGCGGTCCCTGCTGCTCGGGCTCCACGAGGCCCAGCTCGAACGACTCCGGACCGCGCGACAACTTGCCCCAGTCTCTCTCCAGGGTCGCGAGCATTTCCGATTCCGTGAAGTCGCCGGCCACGGAGAGGATCATGTGATTCGGCGTGAACCGATCGCGGTAGTACTGGAAGGTGCGGTCCATGTCGAGCTCGCGAATCGCCTTCTCGGTACCGATCACGGAGCGGCGGTACGGATGGACTTCGTAGGCCGTCTCGCCCCACGCTTCCCAGAGGAGGTTGTCGGGTTGCTCGCGACCGCGCGTCATCTCCTGCAGCACGACGAGCTTCTCGTCCTCGAACCAGTCCTTCGTGAAATCGAGGTCGAGCATGGCTTCCCGGAAGAGCGGAAACGCGGCCGCGAAGTTCTCCTCGGGTGCCTCGAAGCCGAAGTTGATCTCGTCGTCCCAGGTCCAGCCACCGATCTCGCGACCCAGTCGGCTCATCGTCTTGCGGAATTCCGTGGGCGGGAGATTCGGCGTGCCGCCCTTGTACACGAGGTGTTCGATGTAGTGGAGCGAGCCCTGGTAGTACTCGTCCTCGGTGCGGCCACCGGTCGCGACGTAGAGAGAAACGGAGACCACGGGGTGGGCGTCCGAGGGAGCCAGGACGACCGTCAGGCCGTTGTCGAGCGTGTGGACGGTAAAGGGCGCCGGATCCGCGGTGGCCGGATCGACGGCCCCCAGCAGGGTGATCGCGCCCGCCGCCGCGAAAAGCGAGACTCGTTTCTTCATGGAATCCTCCGGTTTCCGGACATGCTAGCGCGGCGACCCGGGCGTCGGCCAGTCCGTGGCTTCGGGATCTCGTGCGGCCAGGGCCGAGCGAACGCGGGCCCGGGACGGAATCCCGTGGCGGGTCGCCCCCCGTGCGGCAGGGGAGTCTCCGCGTGAGCCTCGAGATCGTCGCGCTTCTGGCGCTCCTCGTCGTCATGGCGGTGCTCTTCCTCTCGGAGAAGCTCCCGCTCGAGGTCACCGCGTTCTCCGGACTCGTCATCCTCGTGCTCTCCGGCCTCGTTCCGGTGGATCAGGCATTCGACGGCTTCCGCTCCCCGGCCGTGATCACGATGCTGTCGATGTTCTTCCTCGCTTCCGCGCTGCGCCACACCGGGATCACCGATCGCATCGGCCACCACGCCGAAGCGCGGCTCGGCAAGAGCGAGGTCGTCCTCTCGCTGGCGGTGATGCTCGCCGCCGCCGCGCTCTCGGCCTTCATGTACAACATCGCGGCAACGGCCGTGCTGCTTCCCGCCGTGATGAGCGTGGCGCAGAGGACCGGAGCCTCGCCGTCTCGCTTGTTCATGCCGCTCTCGTTCGGTGCGATCCTCGGCGGGACCGTCACTCTCGTGGGATCTCCGCCGAACATCCTGGTCGCCGACGCGGTGGAGCGCGCCGGCGTGGCGCCCCTGGGGTTGTTCGACATCGCGCCGGTGGGGCTCGTCCTCGTCCTCGTGGGCGTCGCCTACATGGTCCTGGTCGGCCGGCGCTGGCTGCCGCAACGGGACGCGCCGGCTCCGATGTCTCGCCGCAGCGACCTCGTCCAGGTGTACCGGCTCCATTCGTCGCTCTTCTCGATCCGGGTCCCGCGCCGGTCGACGCTCGAGGGCAAGGCACTGAAGGACACCTCGCTCTCGCGTTCGCTCGGTATTCGTGTCGTGAGTGTGCTCCGGGGAGGGAAGCCGTATTCCACGCCGGACGCCGAGACCACGCTCCTGGCGGGAGACATCCTGCTCGTCCAGGGGAGCGCCGACGACGTGCGAAGTCTGTTCCGGGTGAGCGGATCGGAGTTCGCCGAGGCGGCCGCCGACGACATCGACGCGGCGGGTGAGGCCGTCTCCGGAATCGTCGCGCGGCCACGCGACGGCAGTGCGGTCGTCGGGAAGACGCTGCGCGAGCTGGATTTTCGCCGTCGGTTCGGCGGCATCGTGATCGGCGTCGGGCGGGACGGGGGCCTGTCCCGCTCCGCCCTCGGCGACGTCCGGCTCACCGCCGGCGATGAGCTGCTCGTGATCGGGGTGCGCCGCGACCTGGACGAGGAGGGGATCCGCCGCCACTTCGTCGTCGCGGCCATGGGCGCAACCGAGTTCCGCAAGCTGCGCGGCCAGCTGTTCGTCGTCCGCGTGCCCGGGCGATCGGGTCTCGTGGGACGAACGATCGCGGAGACCCGTCTTGGCGAACTCGTCGGGCTCACCATCTCGGGCATCCTGCGCGGCGGCGACGCGCTCCTGGGGCTCGAGCCCTCCGAGGTGATCCGCAAGGACGATCGACTGCTCGTGACGGGGGCGGTGGACCGCATGCGCGACGTCCTGGAGCTCGGACAACTGGAGCTTCAGCAGGACGTCGGCGTGGAGTCCCTCGAGTCGGAGCGCGTGGGTCTGGTGGAGGTGACGTTGCCCCCGCGGTCGTCGGCTGCGGGTCGGACGCTCGCGGATCTCCGGTTTCGTGACCGCTATGGCCTGCAGGTTCTCGCGATCTGGCGAGAGGGGCGCTGCGTCCACGACGGGCTGGCCTCGCTCTCGCTCCGGTTCGGTGACGCGCTTCTCGTCCAGGGGGCGTGGCGCGGTATCCAGCTGCTCGCGGGCGACGCGAACTTCGTCGTGCTCTCCGAGCGAGCGCAGGGGCCTCGACGCACGCGGAAGGCGCCTATCGCACTGCTCGCGCTCGCCGGCATGGTCGGAATGGTGCTCCTCGGCTGGCAGCCTTTGCATGTCGCGGCGTTCACGGCCGCGACGTTCGTTCTGCTCGGTGGGGCCGTGACGATGGAGGAGGCCTACCGCGGAATCGAATGGCGAGCCCTGTTCGTCGTGGCCGCGATTCTGCCGTTCGGAGTCGCGCTCCAGCAGACCGGAGCCGCCGATCTGCTCGCCCGGCAGGTGGTGGCCGTGGCAGGACCCCTCGGCCCCACGGCGGTGCTCGCGGCGCTCGCGATCCTGTCGAGCGCCGTGAGTCAGTCCCTCGACGGCGCGCCGGCCGTGGTCCTGCTCGCTCCGGTCGCGACGGCGGCGGCGACCGCACTCGGCGTGAGTCCGACGCCGCTCCTGCTCGGGGTGGGCTTCGGGGCGTCCGCCGCGTTCCTCACGCCGTTCAGCCACAAGGCGAATCTGCTCGTCATGGGCGCCGGCGGCTATCGCACGGTCGACTACCTTCGCGTGGGGGCCCTGCTGACCGTCGTGTTCGTGGGGATCGTCGTCCTGCTGGTGCCGGTTCTATTCCCGTTCTGAGTGGCGGCCTCCGGCCGGTCTCCGGGAAGCGCTTGCCCGGCCTCGGGCGCGCCCTCTATGATCTTCCGTTCCCTGATCCCGGAGAGTTCATGAAGGTCGGCATCGTCGGGCTGCCCGCGAGCGGCAAGTCCACCGTTTTCAACGCTCTGACTCGTGGCGACGCCCAGACCGGGCACTTCGGCTCGGGCCGGGCGGAGGTCAACCGCGGCCGGACACTCGTCCCGGACGATCGCCTCGACTGGCTCGCGAGTCTGTACGAGACCAAGAAGAAGACGCCGGCCCAGGTGGAGTTCCTCGACGTTCCCGGCCTCACCCCCGGATCCTCCGACAAGGGCACGGCGGCTCTCATCGCGGACCTCCGTACCGTCGATGCGCTGCTGCACGTCGTGCGCGTATTCGACGATCCGTCGGTTCCGCATCCCGACGGCTCCGTGAACGCCCGACGCGACGCCGATTCGCTCGAGACGGAACTCGTCCTCGCGGATCTCGCGGTGGTGGAGAAGCGGCTCGAACGGATCGCCGCCGATCTCGGGAAGGGGCTCGACAAGCGCCGCCTCACCGAGGAGAAGGAGCTGCTGGAGCGCATCCGGAGCGCCCTCGAGGATGGGCAGGCGGTGCGGGATCTCGACCTGGACGATTCCGCGCGGCAGTCGCTGCGGGGCTACGCGTTCCTCTCGTTGAAGCCCCAGATCCTCGTGGGGAACGTCTCCGAGGACGAACCGGCCGGTGGCGACTCGGACGCGAAGCTGGCCGAGTGGGCGAAGGAGCGGAGCCTCGCCTATCTCGCGGTGTCCGCGAAGATCGAGTCGGAGATCGCGCGCATGGACGACGAGGAGGCCGCGGCGTTCCTCGAGGATCTCGGACTCGCGGAATCGAGTCGCGCGCGCGTCATCCGCGCCGCGTTCGACGCCCTCTCGCTGATCTCGTTCTTCACGTTCGGCGACGACGAGTGCAAGGCCTGGACGCTGCCGAAGGCGTCGGATGCCGTCGAGGCGGCGGGCAAGATCCACTCGGACATCGCGCGCGGCTTCATCCGGGCCGAGGTCGTGGATTTCGTGACGTTCCGGGAGCTCGGGTCGTGGAGCGCCGCCAAGGATGCCGGCCGGCACCGCCTCGAGGGCAAGGAGTACGTGATGAAGGACGGGGACTGCGTCATCTTCCGGTTCAACGTGTGATGGCGGCGCTCGTCGTCCTGCTGGCGGGAGCGGGGTACGGCCTGCTCGAGCTCGCGTTCTTCGCGGAACGAAACCAGCTACTGCCGTGGGACGGATCGGATTTCGCTCTCGGCGCGCTGTTCGCGCTCATGCACGCGGCGGTGGCGTTCGTCGCCTGGCTTCTGGCGCGATTCGCGGTGCGGATGGCGCCGTGGCTCGGTCGCTCCTTCCCGCGATTCGTTCCGATCGCCGTTCTCGTGGCGATTCACGGAGCTTCGTTCTTCCGCGAGCGGTACTACGGCCTGCCGCGTGACGTCACGGGCACGCTCGCGACGTTCGCGATCGTGGCCGCCCCGTTCCTCCTGGCCTGGATCCTGGCCCGCGTGTTCGCCGAGCCGGCGCGAGGTGGGCGGGTCGCCGTCGTCCTCGCCGCCGCCGTCGTGGTCTGGGGCGCCGTTCGCATCGCCACGGTCGAGTCGATGGGAGAGAACGAGACCGTCCTGCCGCGAGCCGCCTCGCATCGCCTGGAGGCCACCGACACCGGTCAGCGTGTGTTCGTCCTCGGTTTCGACGGCGCGACGTGGGACGTTCTCGACCCGCTGATCGCCGAAGGCGTCATGCCGAACTTCGCGGCGCTCATCGCCCGGGGGCGCACCTTCGATCTCGAGACGTTCCGCCCCACGTTCTCTCCGGTGATCTGGACGTCGTTCGCCACCGGAAAGAGCCGCTTCCGTCACGGCATCCACGACGTCGTGCAGACGCGCCTTCCGGGAGGCACCTGGCTCCATCGCTCGATCCTGCGCACCGCATTCTTCACGAAGACCACGGGGGTGCCGTTCCGCTGGGCGTCACGTCACCGGCTGCTCCCGCTGCGGCCGTACCGGAGCGGACAGGTGCAGGCGACCTCGGTGTTCGAGGCCGCTTCGGAGGCCGGGTTGTCCGCCACGCGACTCGAGTGGTACGTGAGCTGGCCGGCCACGCCGCTCTCCGGCGTGAACGTATCCGATCGATTCCATCTGCTCGATCCGGCGGATCCCCAGCTCGAAGGAACCGTGTCGCCGGAAGCCCTCACGCCCCATCTTCTTCCCGACATCGTTCCGGTATCCGACATCCCGCTGAGCCGCGTGCTCGAGTTCATCGACGCCCGCGGACTCGACGGCGACGCAGCCGAACGCTGGGCGGAGGAGAACGCGGCGTTCGTCGAGGAGATGGAGTTGAACCTCGCGCGCGACCTGACCACCCGCAACGTGACCGTCGATCTGCTCGAGCGCGACCGCGACTGGCGGCTCTTCGGGACGTACTTCCGGGCCGTGGATCTCACGCACCACCTGACGTGGTCGCGCCGCGACAGGGCGGGGGACCCCGAGCAGGATCCGGACATCCGGTTCGCGCCGGTGATTCGCCGTTACTACGAATTCATGGACGGCGTCATCGGGGAGGTCCTCGCGCACGTGCCCGAGGACGCGGTCGTGATCATGCTGTCGGATCATGGATTCGAGGATCGGTTCGCCCATTCGCGAGCGCCGGACGGTTTCGCGATCGCCGCGGGCGGTGCGATCGCGCCGTCGGCGGAGCGCGGGCGCATCGGGGTGTATGAGATCGCCCCGACCGTCGCGACGCTGCTGGGTCTCCCCGTCGCTCAGGATCTCGACGGCAAGGCCCGCCGGGATCTCCTCGATCCTGCGTTCGTCGCCGGCCACCCCGTGCGGGAAGTGTCGACCTGGGAGCGGGAGGGGCGAGGCGACGAGGGCGCCGGGGATGCCTCCTCCGTGGATGACGAGGAGCTGGAGCGACTCCGCGCCCTCGGGTACATCCAGTAGTCGAATCGCCGACTCGACAGGCAGGAATCGTCGCGCGGTGAGTCGATCCGACCGCCCCCCGAACTACCCCGCTGCTACTTGCGGATCGGCGACCCTTGCCGATTCTGGGCGGTTCTTGCGCCTTCCGCCGGAGAAACTGGCTCCCGGCTGAACTTTCGCCCTCCTGTCTCCGCGCTCGATTTCCTCTTCGGCAGCTCGAAGGCCCGGCCGATACGAACGTTAGCGAATCTGGCGACCCGCCAACTTCGACTCTACACCGAGGTGACGATGAATCCGCCCCCTCCCCGGGGTCTCGATCTCGATCGACTCCGTTCGTCGACCGGAAAGGGCGTGACACCGTCGGCCGGCGGCGGCGCAGCCGTGGCGGCGGTACCCGGCGTCGTCGCGAAGGAACGTCGCGTGCAGACGATCCTCGCGAACATCGAGAACTTGCCGTCGCTCCCGAGTGTCGTGATGCAGACGTTGCGTCTCGCGAACGACGAGTCCGCCAGCGCGAACGACTTCGAGGAGATCATCCGACAGGATCAGGTGCTCGCGGCGCGGGTCCTGAAGCTCGTGAACTCTCCGTTCTTCGCGTTGCGTCGCACCGTTCAGTCGATCCCGCAGGCGATCGTCGTGCTCGGTCTGAAGTCGCTCAAGAGCGTGGTGCTGGCCGCGAAGACGAGCCGCCTGCTCGGCGGGCAGCTCGGACCCTACGGGTTCGTCGAGGGCGGCCTCTGGCAGCACTCGATGTCCTGCGCCACCGTGGCACGATCCCTCGCGAAGTCCGCCGGCCTCTCGGCCGACGCGCAGGAGGAGATGTTCGTCGCGGGATTGCTGCACGACGTCGGGAAGCTCGTTCTCGCGCCGCACGCGAAGGAGATCCAGGCACAGGCGGCATCGCTCGCCGGGACCGCGGAGCTCGTGCGGCTGGAGCACGATACGATCGGAATGTCCCACTCCGAGGCGGGAGGGCGGATGGCCCGCAAGTGGGGACTTCCGGACCGACTGATCGACCTCATCGAGAACCATCACGTGGCACCCGAGGTCGCATCGGTCGAGGTGCGAATCGTCCAGCTCGCGAACCTGCACTGCAACCGCGCGGGGATCGGACTCAAGGTCCCGCCGGACGTCGATGCGAGCGCCGAGGAATCTCTCCTGCACTCGCTCGGCCTGGCCGATCGGGCCGAGGCGATCGGCGCCGAGATCGAGAGACGGCTGGACGAGCTGCGCCCCCTGCTCGAGGACATGGCGAAGGACTCCGCTTGATGGACTCCGGCCTCGCGCGACTCGAATCGTGCCTCGACACTGCCGAGATCCGCGCGACGCTGGACGAGATCCGGCCGTCGGAGTCTCCGTGGTCCGTGTGGGTGCCGAGCGCGGATGGTTTCGCGTGCCTCTTCGGGAACGAGGGCGGCGCGAGCGGGGTCGCCGAACCGATCCTCGCGGAGCGGCTCACCGCCTGGTGGTCGGCCGCGGACGAGAGCGACGAGGGCGACCTCCTGCCGCTCCGGTTCCGCGACGAAACGTATGCCGCCTTGTGGGTCGGGAACGACGAGGACCTCGCGTGGTGGCGCGACGTGGCTCGCGTGCTGGGCGCCGGCCTCGTGAAGGCCCAGCTCTACGAGAGCGCGAGCCGGGAATCCGCTTCCTCGGGAACGAAGCTCGATGCGCTGAACGAAGCGGGAGAGCTCGTTCGTCACGTCGACCTTCAGGTGCTCCTCACGAAGTTGATGGAGCTCTCGATCCGGATCATGCACGCGCAGGTCGGTGCCATCGTATTGCTCCGCGACGGCGAGCTCACGACGGGCATCGAGTGGGGGCTTCGCGAGGAGTTCCTCTTTGCCTTGCGGTCGCCGGATGGGGAGCCGTTCCTCAGGCGACACGTGGAGCGAGGGGAGCCGATCCTCATCGCGGACGCGAGCAGCTCGCAGGAGCTCGACGTCTCGAAGCTCGACGTCGATCTGCGCTCGCTGCTCGCCGTCCCGTTGATCGCGCAGCAGCGCCCGCTCGGCGCGATCGTGATCGTGAACTCCGGCGACGGCTCGCTCGACGCGCAGGACGCCGACGTGCTCGCGACGATCGCGAACATGGCCGCCACCGCCGTGGAGAACGCGGTGCTCTACGAGCAGACGCGGGAGCACGAACGGATCGCGCACGAAATGAACCTCGCCTCTCAGATCCAGCGGTCCCTGCTGCCGAAGTCCTTCCCCGAAACGCCCGCGCTCGAGACGGCCGGCTGGTGCATGAGCGCTTCCGAGACCGGAGGGGACTTCTTCGACTTCCTCGACATGGGGCCCGGCCGCACGGGAATCGTCATCGGCGACGCGACCGGCCACGGCATGGGGGCGGCGCTCATCGTGTTCATCGCGCGATCCACGCTGAAGGCGCTGCTGGACGGCGAATCCGATCTCGAGAAGGTCGTGACCCGGATGAACGATCTCGTGGAGCGCGACTTCGACGACGATCGATTCATGACGTTCTTCTTCGGCGTGTTCGACGATGCCACGCGCGAGCTCGTGTTCACGAGCGCGGGCCACGATCCGCCGATCATCTACCGGCCCCGTACGGACGAGTTCATCGAGCGCATCGCGACCGGAACCCCGCTGGGGATCCTCCCCGGGATGGACTTCCCCACGGAGCGCATCCAGCTCGAGCCGGGCGATTTCCTCGCGCTGGGCACGGACGGGATCTGGGAAGCCCAGGACGCGGAGCGTCACTTCTACGGAAAGGACCGCCTCAAGGCGTCGATGCGGGAGTGCCACGGGCTCCCCGTGGGCGAGGCGGCCGAACGGATTCGCGAGGACATCCTCGCGTTCCACGGCGGCGCCGAGCAGAACGACGACATCACCGCCGTGTTCTGCCGGATCCGCTGAGCGCACCGCCCCTGGGGCGGCGATGCGCTCGCGGGCTCCGCTCGGATCAGTCGACCCAGTCCGCCACGAAGATGTTCGTTTCGCCCGGGACGGAACCGTTGCGGTTCGACGCGAACGCCAGGCGGCGTCCGTTCGGGCTGAACATGGGGAAGGAATCGAACGACGAACAGGTCGTGACCTGCTCGAGTCCGGTTCCGTCGATGTTCACGATCCAGAGGTCGAAGTTGCGACCGCGCGGGTCGCCCACGTTGGAAGCGAACACGATTCGCTGATCGTCCGGCGTGAAGTACGGGGCGAAGTTCGCGGCGCCGTTCTCGGTGACGCGATGCACGTTCGTTCCGTCGGCGTTCATCCAGTAGATGTCGAGCTTCGACGGCCGGACGAGGTCCTCCTCGAGGAGCGCCTGGTACTCGGTCAGGGCCTCGCCCTGCGGGCGGCTCGCGCGATAGACGATCCGCTTGCCGTCGTGGGAGAAGAACGCGCCACCGTCGTAGCCCGGCGTGTTCGTGAGCTGCGTCAGGTCGGAACCGTCGGGACGCATCTTCCACAGATCGAGATCTCCGCCGCGCGTCGACGTGAACACGATCCACTGCCCGTCGACCGACGTCGTGGCCTCGGCGTCGTAGACGGCGTTGTTCGTGAGGCGTTGCAGGTCGGAGCCGTCGGTCTTCGCGGTGTAGATCTCGTACGTCGGTTCGATCGGCCACACGTAGCCCCGGGAGTGATCCGGCGGCGGCGGGCAGTCCGCGCTCGCGGCGTGAGTGGAGGAGTACAGGATGCGGTCCGTCCCCGGCAGGAAGTACGCGCAGGTGGTGCGGCCCTTTCCGGTGGAGACGAGGTGCATCCGGGTCGTGGCCGTGTCGAGGATGTAGATCTGGTCGCAGCCGACGTCCTGCGGCGTGGCCTGCAGGATCAGCTCGCGCCCGTTCGGCGCCCAGTACGCCTCCGCGTTCTGCCCGCCGAAGGTGAGCTGACGCACGTTCGCCAGATGGCGCTCGCCCTCGAACCACACGCCGGCAGGCTCCGGCGGGCGGACGTGTTCGCCGTGACCGCCGGGGCCTGCGGCGTCGCCTCCGGCGGGCTTCGCCTCCGCGTGCGGGTGGGCGGGGGCGGCTGCCTCCGTCGAGCCGGCGGACGGCGACGCCTCGTCGGTCGTCCGGTCGACTCGCCGGCAACCGGGGACGGCCAGGGCCAGGACGAGAGCGGACAGCACGATTTTCGAGCGCACGGCAAGCCTCCCGCGAGATCGGGTGCGAGTTCGGTGGACGAAAGCCACAGGACCCCGGAAATTATCGGAAACCCGCGCACCCTGCCAGTCATCCAAGCACGCAGTTCCCGAAACGGGCGGTTCCCGCCCAGGCAGTCCGGAGGCATCCCTCTTTGGCGCACCCGACCCGCATTTCCACGAAGGCCGAGCTCGACTACGCGTTCCGCGAGTCCGAGGAGCGACCGGTCATCCTGTTCAAGCACAGTCTGACCTGTCCGGTCTCCACGGCCGCCTACCAGGCGTATCTCGACTTCCTGCGCGTTCACGACGTCGCGTCGTCGCTCGCGGCTCTCGTCGAGGTGCAGAACGCGCGCGACGTCTCGAACGAGATCTCGGCCCGCACCGGAATCCGGCACGAATCCCCGCAGGCACTGATGCTGCGTGGCGGCCGGGCGGTCTGGAACGCGAGCCACTGGGACATCTCGGTCGACTCCCTGCACGAGGGACTCGAGCGAGCGGCGTCGACCGAATCCCGCTAGTCGCGGTCCGCGCGTGAGTCTCGCCGTCTCCGCGATCGTGCTTGCCGCCGGGGCGTCGCGGCGACTCGGCGCGCCCAAGGCGCTGACGCCGATCGATGGTCGACCGGCCGCGCTCCGGATCAGCGAGACGCTCGTGGCGGCCGGCGTCGACACGGGGGTGATCGTGCTCGGCGCGGACGCGACGGAACTCCGGCCGCGGCTCGAGTCGTCGCCTTATCCGATCGTCCGGAATCCCGATCCCCTCGCCGGACGAACGGGCTCGATTCAGATCGGTCTGCTCGCGCTCGCGCACGGTGGCAACGTTGCGACCGGAACATCCGGCGCGGTCGCCCCGAGCCCGGGGTTCGACCGGGCCGTGCTGATCTGGCCTGTCGATCGGCCGCTCGCTTCCCTCGAGACGGTGCGATCACTCCTGCGTGCGGCCGCCTCCGGGGACGCCGACTGGTACGTGCCGTTCCACGAGGGACGTGGTCATCCCATCGTGCTCGCCCCCTCGGTTCTCGGGGCACTTGCCGCCGCTCCCGCGGAGCGTTCGCTGCGCGAGCTGCTGACGGAGCTCGGGGCGCGTCGGCGCGACGTTCCCGTGCCCGACGCGCTCATCCACGCGAACCTCGATACGCCGGGCGATCTGGAGCGCTGGCGGGCGCGGGGCGAGCGGCCCCCCGGCGACGAGCGCTAGGCCGTGCGCGACGAGATCGGCTCCCGGCCGACGCGCGGCTAGGGCGTTCGCGGCGGGCGAGCGTGCAGGCCGAGGTCCTGGACCGCGTCCGAGTAGGAATTTCCGTTCATCTCCCAATACGGAAGCCGCTCGGTTCCCACCAGCTGCCCCGCCTGCCCCTCGGTGTTCTCGAACGAGACGATGCGGTGCGGGGGGTTCGATTCGACGAGGAACGTCCAGGTCGGCCCGTCGACGATCTCCGCCCGGTGCTCGCGGACCTCGAACGACCCGGCGGGCACTTCGACGGTCCGGACCTTCCGCCCGACGGTCAGAGTCGCTTTCGTCCACGTGGGGGGGCGATGGGCCAGCCGCGCGTGGTCCAGCGAACGCAGCAGCGGCACGTCGACCTTCGCTCCGGGCTCCACCGCGGGCGCGGCGAAGCCGCGGGCCCAGTGGAAGAGGCCGTCCTCGAGCACCGCGCCCTCGGGGTACGAGAGCTCGACGTCGCGGTCCGCTTCGCGATCGAAGTAGCTGTGGGAGGTGGAGCGAATCGTCTCCTCCATCGGCAACAGCTGGTGGTACGCGTGGCCGCACCACTCCTGCGCGGAGAACGATACCTTCATCGGGGACCCGGCCGGACGCCCGCGAAACGGGGTCACCGCGTAGAACGTGGAGGTCATCAGGTTGTAGTCGTACAGACCCGTGGCGAAATCACGGACGAGATTCAGCTTCATCACCGGGAACTCGTCCGACGCCGGGTGCACCCCGGGATCCGCCTTCACACGCGCCTCGTCGGAGAACGTCTCGGTCACGAAGATCGCCACGGCGGTCCCCTGGCGAAGCTCGCCGTACCGGGGAAACACGAGATCGTACGACGCGAGCTCCGCGCGTCCGTCCCCCCAGTGCGCCCAGAAGTCGTCGCCGAACGAGAGATCCGACGCCTCCGCCGACGGTCCGAGCAGTCCACTCACCGCCAGCAACACGATCGAGAGTCCGAGAATCGCCATGAGGGCCTCCTTGCCTTCGTGAAGCACATTCTACGGTCCTCCTGGCGGGTCGTCCCGTCGTGGTACGAAAAATGTGCCTGTACGTTGACCAAAGGGGATCGCGGAAGGCATGGTCGGCGGGGCGACGACCACGGAGGCCGGTCTTGAGCGATCTTTCGCGACCCCTGCACATCGCCGCGCTCTGCGGGAGTCTCCGCGGAGCACGGAGCACCACGCGGAGGGCACTGGACGTCGTGGCGGACGAGATCCTGGCGTCCGGCGCGACGATCGATCTCGTGGATCCCGCGGCGCTGCCGCTTCCGTTCCGCGAGGCGTCCGGGTGGGAGAACCACGCGGGGACCGTCGAGTTGCGCGAGCGCGTCTCCCGGGCCGACGCATTGCTGCTCGGGACGCCCGAGTACCACAACTCGTTCAGCGGTGTTCTGAAGAACGTGCTCGACCTGCTCGGAGCGGACCAACTGCGCGGCAAGCTGTTCGGTCTCCTGGGGGTCGGGGGCGGGGCGTACGGCGCGCTCAACGCACTCGGTCATCTCCGCTACGTCGTGCGTGGCGTGGGCGGCTGGAGTCTTCCGGCGCAGGTCAGCGTGGCGAACTCGGGCCAGGCGTTCGCAGACGGGCGAGCGGTGGACCCGGAGCTGGACCAGCGTCTGCGCGCCTTCGGGAAGGAGCTCGTACGATTCGCCCGCCTCCACGCGCTGGAGCCGAGCCTCGAAGCCGGCCTGATCCGGGTGATCGACCGGGCGCCGGAGTAGGTCCGGCTCTCGACCCGCCGGACTGCGTGAACGGGGGGCGGCCCGCGCATCTCTCCACGAAGCCGCCGCCGACCCTGCGGGGTCGAGGACGCCGATTTCCTCCGGGATTTGTTGGGAGACGTTGACCGGGGATCGGCCGGGGGTGGCCCGCGAGGGTCACCCCCCGGCTCGTTTCAACCGACGGTCCGCGGGGCGATCAGTAGGCCTGCGCGAACAGCGCGAGCGTCTTCGTTTCTCGCCCGCTGATCAGGCAACGGCCCGGCGAATCCGGCTGCTCCAGCGGCAGGCAGCGCACCGACGCCTTCGTTTCGCCCTGGATCTTCTCCTCCGCCGCGGCGTCCGGCTCGAAGTAGGCCCGCACGAAGCCTCCGTCCTTCTCCAGAATCGCCTTCAGCTCGTCGTACGTCGTCGCGGTGCGCGTGTTCGCCTCGCGGAACTCTCGTGCCCGGGCGAGCAGTGCGTCGTGCATCGCATCGAGGCGTCCCCGCAGCCAGGTGGCGGAGAGCTCGCCGACGTTGACGATCTGCTTCTCGCGGTCGAGGCGGCTCTTCAGCACGAGCGTGCCGGCATCGACGTCCCGCGGACCGACCTCGAGGCGGAACGGCACGCCACGCTGTTCCCAGTGGAAGTGCTTCTCTCCGGGGCGGGCATCGCGCCAGTCCACGGCGATCCGCTGGTGCGTGATCGGGTCGTGGAAGTAGTGCTCGATCTCCTGACTTGCCGAGCGGCCCTGCGCTGCCTCGACCTCGGCGTCGCCGACGAGCGCGCGCATCGCGCGGGTCACGAAGTCCCGAACTTTCGCGCGCTCCTCGTCGGAGCGGAAGATCGGCACGATGGCTGCGACGACGGGGGCGACACGCGGGGGCAGGACGAGTCCCTCGTCGTCGGAGTGCGCCATGATGAGCGCGCCGATCAGACGCGTGGAGACGCCCCAGCTCGTCGTCCAGCAGAAGTGCTGCTGCTGGTCCTTGCCGAGGTACTTGATGTCGAACGCCTTCGCGAAGTTCTGGCCGAGGTTGTGCGACGTGCCGCACTGCAGCGCCTTGCCGTCCTGCATCAGGCCTTCGATCGTGTAGGTCACGTCGGCGCCGGGGAACTTCTCGCGATCGGTCTTGCGGCCCCGCACCACCGGCACCGCGAGCGCTTCCTCCGCGAAGGACGCGTAGACGTCGAGCATGCGGCGAGTCTCGTCCTCCGCCTCCTCGTACGTCGCGTGGGCCGTATGCCCCTCCTGCCACAGGAACTCCGCCGTGCGCAGGAAGAGTCGCGTACGCATCTCCCAGCGCATCACGTTCGCCCACTGGTTGATGAGCACGGGAAGATCGCGCCAGCTCTGGATCCAGTCGGAGTACATCGCGCCGATCACCGTCTCGGACGTGGGCCGGATGATCAGCGGTTCCTCGAGCGGGCTCGCGGGCCGCAGGTTTCCGTCATCCCCCTTTTCGAGGCGCGAGTGCGTGACGACCGCGCACTCCAGCGCGAATCCCTCGACGTGCTGCGCCTCCCGCGAGAGGAAGCTCTGCGGGATGAGCAGGGGGAAGTACGCGTTCACGTGACCGGTCGCCTTGAAGCGACGATCGAGATCGCGCTGGATCGCCTCCCAGATCGCGAACCCGTCCGGGCGGATCACCATGCAACCGCGCACGGGGCTGTAGTCCGCGAGCTGCGCGGCCTTGATGACGTCGAGGTACCACTGCGCGTAGTCCTCGGCCCGCGCCTTGATGTTCTTGGCCATGTTTCCTCCGGGAAAGCGGCGGGACGCGGGGTTTCCGGATCGGGCCGGACAGCGAACGCGCCGTCGGACGGGCCTCGATGGGAACGAGGGCGGCGATTCGACCACGCCGAACGCGCGCGGTCAACCGGGGGCTCCTCGACGCGTCACTGCCCCCCGGGCGTCGCCCACTCCCCGGTCGACGGCGAGGACGAGGGCCGCCGGCGGCCACTCTCGGGGTCCTCGGCCGCCGCGTGCGCCTCCCGGCGCTTCGGGTGGGACTCCGGGTAGTGGAGCGCGTAGATGCGATCCGCCTCGCGAAACGCGCGACGCGCGTCGTCCGTCCGTCCTCGTTCCAGCAGTACCTGCCCGAGGCGGAACCACGCGACGGCCGTCCGGGGATGGTCGTCCCCGAGGACTCGACGGAGGTGGGCGAGGGACTCCCGCGCGAGCGACTCGGCTCGCGCGTCGTGCCCGAGCCCGAGCTCGGCGAGGGACAGCGATCCCAGGGTGTAGCCGAGGTACGGATGGTCGGGGGGAAGGTCCTTGCGATTCGATTCCAGCACGCGCTCGAACTCCGCTCTCGCTTCCGCGTAGTGTCCCGTCTCCAGCTGCACGACAGCGAGATTGTGACGGGCGAGCGACACCGACGGCGTGTCCTCGCCGTAGATCTGGCGGAACATGTCCACGGACCGCAGCGCGAGCGACTCGGCCTCCGCCCACCGGTGCATGCGCCCTCGTGCCATGGCGAGATGCGTGAGCGCGATCGCGACGTCGTAGTGGGGACCCGCGTGCACCCGCTCCTGGATCGCGAGCGCCCGCTCGTAGAGCTCCTGGCTCTCCGAGTACTCGCCCTCGGCCGAGAGCACGTACGCGAGACTCATGATCGACCAGGCGTAGTCGTCGTTCTCTTCCCCGTTCACCGCGAGGAACACCTCGCTCGCGCGCCGGAAGTTCTCTTCCGCGCCGGCGAGATCGCCGAGGGCCTGGAGGTTCACGGCGAGCCCGCCGCGGGCGTCGGCCGTCTCGACGTCGCCCGGCCCGAGCGTCGCCTCGAGAATCGATACGGAACGCTCGGCGACCAGTCTTGCCCCCTCGTAGTCGCCCACGCCGTGCAACGCAGTGGCGAGGGCGGTGAGCGTGCGCCCTACGTCCGCGTGCTCCGCCCCGAGGGATCGCTCGCGGATCTGCAGCGATTCGCGGAGCACTTCGGCGGCTCGCTCGTACTGATCCACCGCGTTGTACGCGGAGCCGAGCACCGCGAGCATCCGACCGAGAACGTCGGGCTCGTCCTGCAGATCCTCCTGCACCCGTTCGGTTCCGCGGTCGAGGAGCTCGCGCACCGTCACGTTCTCGCCGGAAGTCTCGGTGGGGCTCGCCTCCACGAACAGATTCTCGAGGAGGTCGGAGACCCGACTCGCGGTCTCGGCCTCGCGGTGGGCGCGTCCCGCTTCCTCGCGGGCGAGCTCCTCGGCGGCCAGCGCCCGGTCGCGTTCACGCGACGCCTCGGCGGAAATACGCGCCAGTGCAACGGTGAAAACCGCGAGGGTGACGAACAGCAGGGCGGCCGAACCGACGGCCAGACGGTGCCGTCGGACGAACTTGCCGGCCCGGTATCCGAACGTGTCCGGGCGTGCGGTGACGGGGTGTCCCTCGAGGTGGCGTCGCAGGTCCTCCGCGAAGGCGTCGACCGAACCGTAGCGACGGTCCGGCTCCTTCCGCAGCGCCTTCAGCACGACGTTGTCGAGATCTCCCGCGAGTCGACGGGCGAGGCGATCGGCGCCGGGACCTTCCGGGACGGCGAGGCTCGGTCGTCGCGGGAACTCCTCGCGCAGCACGCGACGGATCTCGAGATAGCGGTGCGTCTCGAAGCGATAGGGAAGCACCCCGGTGAGCAGCTCGAACAGGAGGACGCCGAGCGAGTAGATGTCCGTGCGCGTATCGACGTTCCCGGACCCGTCTGCCTGCTCCGGACTCATGTACTCCGGCGTTCCGATCAGGTGTCCTTCCTGGGTCAGGGCCGGCTCGTCGGTGCCGGACTCGCTCGTGGCCTTCGCGATGCCGAAGTCGATGATCTTCGGCTGGGCACGGCCGTCCGCCTGCGTGACGAGGATGTTCGACGGCTTGAGGTCGCGGTGGATGATGCCGCGTCGATGGGCGTGACTGATCGCGTCGCAGACGAGACGGAACAGCTCGAGGCGGGCCTCCACGTCCAGGCCTTCGTTCCGGCAGTAATCCGTGATCGGCGATCCGTCCACGGCCTCCATGACGAAGTAGGGACGTCCGGCGGCGTCGGCGCCCGCGTCGAGCACGCGGGCGATCCCGGGATGCTCCATGCGCGCGAGCGCCCGCCGCTCGGACTCGAACCGCGCGACGACGCGGTCCGTGTCCAGACCGCGACGGATCAGCTTGAGCGCGACCTCGCGCCGGATCGGCGTCTCCTGGCGCGCGCGGTAGACCACGCCCATGCCGCCCTCGCCCAGGATCCCCACGATCTGCCAGGGGCCGATGTGCTCGGGGATCGCCGGGGGCACGATGCCCTCGGGAACGCCCGCGAGAACGTCGCCGATGTCGCGCTCGAGCGCGCCGTCCTCCAGGATCGAGGGGGACTCGCTGTCATGCGGGAGGAGGGATTCGATCTCGCGACGGAGGTCGTCATCCTCGCCGCACTCGCGATCCAGGAATGCCGCGCGCGCTGCCGGCGGAAGCTCTCTCGCTGCGAGCAGCAACCGCTTGACCCGTTCGTAGCGTTCGGGGTCCATCAGTTCTCGCCGAGCTCCCGACCGAGCCACATCCGGGCCATGGCCCAGTCCCCGTCCACGGTCCGCTTGGAGACGTCGAGAACGTGGGCGATCTCCGCGATCTTCATGCCCGCGAACACCTTGAGCTCCACGACGCGCGCAGCCCGCTCGTCCACTCGCGCGAACTTTTCCAGCGCCTCGTTCAGCGCGAGCACTTCGAACTCGCGTCCCGCGGCTTCGCCGAACGACTCGTCGAGCGTGACGCGCTGCATGCCGCCGCCGCGCTTTGCGGCCTGATGCTTGCGCGCGTGGTCCACCAGGATCTGACGCATCGCCCGGGCCGCGATCCCGAGGAAGTGCGCGCGGTCCTGCCACTCCACCCGGGTGTCGTCCACGAGCTTCAGATAGGCCTCGTGGACAAGGGCGGTCGGCTGGAGTGTGTGCCCCGATCGCTCGCGCCGCATGAGACTCTCGGCCAGGCGGTGGAGCTCCGGGTACAGGAGACCGAGCAGCTTCTCGGTGACTGCCGGCGCGTCCTCGCCGGCGGCCTGCATGGCGCGGAGCGTGCGAGTGAAGTCCTCGGACATGTCGGCCTTTCGGGGGAGATGATCGGCGGCAGGTTAGCACGGATCCGACGGCAGCGAACGTGCGGGGGGACGGACTCCGTCTAGTCGTCGAACAGCGGGCCCCAGGATGGTGCGGCTTCCTGGGAGCCGGCGGCCTCCTCGGGTGGTTCGAGACATCTCTCGTCGTCGTTCGCCGGGGAGTTCACGTGTCGGCTCACGGCGAACATCTCCATGTCGTTCGCGGCGTACGGCTCGAGGAGCGGAAGCAGTTCCTGCTCCGTTCGCTCCGGATCGATCCACGCGTCGCGTCGCCGGGGATCCAGGATCATCGGCATTCGATCGTGGACCGTGGACAGCAACTCGTTCGGCGGTCCCGTCACGATCGTGCAGGACTCGACGACGTGTCCGTCCGGGGCACGCCAGGCGTCCCACAGCCCGGCGAACGTGAACGCGTCGCCGGAGCGCAGGCGGATGTAGTGGGGCACCTTCGGGCGGCCCGCGCCGACGTCGCGCCACTCGTAGAACCCGTCGGCGATCACCGCGCACCGGCGACTCCGGAACGACTCGCGAAACGTCGGCTTCGTCGCGAGTGTCTCGCGACGTGCGTTGATGGTGCGCGCACCGCTCGAGAGGTCCTTCGCCCAGTTCGGAACGAGTCCCCAGCGGAGCGACGTCATCTCGAGCGGTTCCGATCCCCGCCGGCGCAGCACCGGGACGGGCTGGGTGGGAGCGATGTTCCAGCGCGGAGCGAGGTCGGCGAAGATCAGGTCCTCGGCGATCTCGAGCGCTCGCGCCAGATCCTCGCGTTGCGTGATGAGGGAATACCGTCCGCACATGACCGCGATCCGCTAGACGGCTTCGTCGATCTTCGCCGCGAGGATGAAGTCGCTCTCGGTGAGTCCGTCGATCTTGTGGGTCCAGATCTTCACGCCGAGGCGTCCCCACGCGAGGAAGAGGTCGGGGTGGTGGCCCTGTTCCTCGGCGATCCGTCCGACGCGGTTCGTCGCGGCGAGCGCCCGCGCGAAGTCCGGGAACTCGAACTCGCGGACGAGGTGGTGATTCTCCACGACCTTCCACCGGGGCACCTGTGGCAGGTACTCCGCGATCTGCTCGGCGGAGAGCGCGGGGACTCCGCCGCGACAGGGAACGCAGGTCTTGCGGGCGAGATCCGTCATCGATGGCCTCCGGGCGCGGGGAACGCGGGGGTCGCTCGACGGGGCGCCCGGGATCGCAGCGGGCGCCGGTCGAGCGGGACCGGGAACCCTCGAAGTCTAGCGACCCCGGACCGGGGCGGACAGGGCCGGCTCGAGGGGGGACCGGGCGCGCCGCTCCGCTTGGGGCCCCCTCGCCGGGTCCCCGGGCAAATGCAACCGCGGGGACGCACCGGGAGACGCTAATTGCACCCCGTAGGGGCAGAATTTGAAGCAATGAAGGACGAAGTCTCGCGATACGGCCGGGCCCTCCCCGCCCTCGCCACCCGACGCGATCCGGAAGCCGCGATCTTCCTGGAGGGAAGTTAGCCATTTGATTCAAAGGTATTTTTCCGCTAACGTGGCCCTCGCCGATCGCAACCAGGCCGATTACACCCCAGGGGGAACGTATGTCGCAGGTCTCGACTCCACGGACTTACGTTACGGTCATCACGGAAGTTCGGGTTCGGTTGCGCCGGGGTCGCGGAGGCCCCGACATTCTGCGAGGCTTCGCCACGATCACGATCAACGGCTGCTTCGCGATCCACAACATGAAGATCATCCACGGCGAGGAGCGGGGCCTGTTCGTGTCCATGCCCGCCGTTCAGCGAAATGGTCGCTACCAGGACATCGCCCACCCGATCACGCCGGAGTTCCGGGACGAGATGGAGAAGGCGGTGATCGCGGAGTACGAGGCGGAACTCGCGAGGAACGGCGGCGGCGACTAGTCGCGTCGCTTCACCGGCTCCCGTTCCCACCGCATCCAGGTCCCGCCGACGCACGCGTGCAGGCTCCACTCCGGGGAGGCCTGGATCGCCGCGGGCACGGTCTCCCGGTCCACGGCCAGGAAGCCGAGACGCTCGAAGAACGCGGCGGCGTCCAGGGTGACCAGGTAGGCGACCGGCAAACCGCGCCGATCGAGCTCGTCCAGGACGCGGGTCACGGTTCGCCGGCCCGCTCCGCGGCCCCTCGCGCCCTCTCGCACCGCCACCGAGCGAACGAGCGCCACTCCCGCGTGCCGCTCGAAACCGGCACACGCGACGATCTCTCCGTCTTCGATTCCGACGAACAGGGTCACCGCCGGATCCTCCGGCTTCGGGCACGGTAGCCCCGCCGCGCGCAGCAGGGTCATCGCGACGGCGTGATCGGATGCGAGGGCGGGGCGAATCTCCAACCGGGACTCTCCGGATGCAGTCCGAGCGGCGGACCGGGCGCGACGTCGATCGCGCGCTCCGAGGCGACACCGAGACGCTCGACCCCTATCATGCCCGGGCCACGACGGAAAGCGGGGGAGAGGACCGTGAACTCAGAAGACTGCACCATCCGGATCGACGACGAGACCGAGTACGGGCCGGTGCGCCAGCCGTCCGACCTCGAGGATCACGCGCGCACCCTTCAGTGGAGCTTCCGCTATCCGATCGAGGACTCCCGCCTGATTCTCGAACGGATGGGACAGGAGAAGATCCGTTTGCTCCGCCTTCGCGACCGAGTCGTCGGTGGTTTGTCCCTGTACTCCGTAGGGCAGTGGTTCGGTGGTCGACGTGTCCCGATGGCGGGGGTGGGCGTCGTGGGGATCGCGCCCGAGGCGCGGGGCCACGGGGTGGCGACGCGAATGATGGACGCCTGCGTCCTCGACGCGCGCGCGAGCGGCCATCCGATCTCCGTGCTCTACCCGGCGAAGCAATCGCTCTACCGGCGCAGCGGCTGGGAGCTCGGAGGTTCGCTGTGGAACCACGCCGTGCCGATCGCCGCGCTGCCCGGGGGCGATCGGGACCTCGAGGTCCGGGAGTGCCGGCCGGAGGACGAATCCGCGGTGCGGGCGCTGCACGCGACGATCGCGCGCCACCGACCCGGCGAGGTGGATCGCGACGACTGGTTCTGGGAGCGGGTGATGCGGAATCCACGTTTCCATGTCCGGGGCTTCGTGGTCGAGGCGAGCGATGGGGTCGAGGGCTACGTCTTCCTGCACGAAACGGAGACGGAGGAGGTGTTCGGCTACGACCTCGCCTGCACGGATCTCGTGGCGGTGAACGCGCGAGCGGCCCGCCGCCTGTTCCGTTTCGTGGCGGACCACGGATCCCTCGGTCGACAGCTGCGCTGGAACGGAAGCCCGTGGGATCCGATGCTCGGCCTCGTGGGCGAACAGCGGTGGAAGACCACGCAGCAGTTCCAGTGGATGCTCCGGATCGTCGATGTCGCCGGCGCGCTCGAGGCCCGGGGCTATCCGCCCGACGTGGACGTCGAGGTGCAGCTCGACATCGAGGACGAACTCGTGGGCGAGAATCGCGGGCGCTTCACGCTCGGAGTGCGCGATGGTCGCGGAGTCGTGAGCGTCGGCGGCGCCGGACGCGCGGTTCTCCATGTGCGCGCGCTCGCCTCGCTGTACACGGGCTGGCTCCGGCCGCGCGACGCGGTCGCGTACGGTTGGCTCCGAGCGGACGACACGACGGTCGATGCGCTCGAGCGCGTGTTCGCCGGCCCGACCGCGTGGATGTCGGACATGTTCTGAGGGGTCGCTCCTAGCGATCGCCGCCCGGAGAGTAGTAGAACGACAGCCCGCGAACGTTCTCGTCGATCGCGATGCGGTGATGCATCGGCGGGAACGCGCGCTGTCGGCAGTCCATGCGCTCGCACATGCGGCAGCTCACGCCGACCGGGATGGCCGCCTTCGCCGCGAGGTCGGTCCCGTCGGCGTACACGATCTCGTTCGCCCGCCTCGCTTCACAGCCGAGCTCGATCGCGAATCGGCTCTGCCGCACGTGGTGCCCGCCGCCCGCCTTCCGCACCGTGCGGGCAAGCGAGAACCAGCGGGATCCGTCCGGCATCTCCGAAAGCTGCGTGCGGATGAAGCCCGGCGTGAGGAACGCCGCGTGGACGCTCCACAGCGGGCACGCCCCGCTGTAGCGGGCGAACGGGAAGCCGGAGGCGGAGAAGCGTTTGGAGATGTTGCCGGCGATGTCGACTCGCACGAGGTGGAACGGCACTCCTTCGGATCCCGGCCGTTGCAGCGTGGTGAGGCGATGGCAGACCTGCTCGAAGCTCGTGCGGAAGCGATGTTCGAGCAGCTCGACGTCGTACCGCAGGCTCTGGGCCGCGGTCCGGAACGGCTCGTACGGCATCAGGATCGCGGCGGCCAGGTAGTTCGCGAGCGCGATGACCCCCAGCCGCTCCGACTCCTCGCTCTCGAGCGCCTGCTCCCGGATGATCTCGTCCATCGTCTCGTGGGCGGAGAGCAGCGCGATCTGGTGCGCGATCTGGAAGGACAGGCTGGACGGGGGCAGGGCCTCGGACAGCAGGAGCCGTCGACGCGCCGGCTCGTAGCGACGGACCGCGCCGCCCAGGGAGTCCGCGGCGACCACGCTCACGGAAACGCGATGCTCGCTCTCGAGATGGCGGGCGAGGCGGGAATAGGGGTCGCCCTTGGCGGCGTCGAGCTGCGCGCGGTTGCGAACCCGTTCGGCGGCGTCTTCCAGCTCGGGGAAGTGATTGCCCTGGCGCTGGATCGCGTCCGAGACCTCCTCGGCCGGCGAGTGCGGACTGTCGTCGTGGAGCATCTCTTCGGCCGAGAAGCGGGAGGCGAGCTCCTGCATCGTGTCGCGGCTGCGGCGCAGCTCCCGGTAGAGTTCGACCACCCCGCGGGCCACCGCGGGCGCACCGGCGAGGACCTCGCGGAGATCCGCGTCCTTCACGTCGTGGCCGACGAAGAGCGGGTCCGAGAACACTTCTCGGAGGTCCGCGACCAGGCGGGCCTCGTCGTCTTCCGCGAAGGACTTCAGGTCGAGGCCGAAGACGTCGGCGAGGCGCAGCAGAAGTGGGACGGTGAGTGCGCGCTGATTTTTCTCGATCAGGTTCAAGTAGCTCGGCGAGATCTCGAGCCTCTTCGCCAGCTCGACCTGCGCGAGCCCGGCCTGCTTTCTCAATCGTCGGATCTTGTTGCCGAGAAACGCCTGCTTCGACACGTCGCGGACCCTCGGAAATTCACAGCGTTTACAGATGCGCCTTGCGTGAAGTGTCGACGTTGACCGGCTCACACATTAGCGATTGTGTCTCTGGAGCCGGATTTCCTAGGCTCGTCTTCAGGCGAAAACGATTCACACAGCCGCCGTCAGGGCTTGCCAACCTTGCTCAACCGACGAGAAATCACCATGACGAACACGGCTCTTCCCGCTTCCGAGAACCCCTTCGAGATCCCGAACGGCATCGAGATCCTCGGGCCGGTCGACGTCTCGATCGCCTCGATCCTCACGCCCGAGGCGCTTGCGTTCGTGGCCGCTCTCGAGCGGCGCTTCCGCGCGACGCGACGGGACCTCCTCGAGTGCCGGCGATCGATCCAGCACTCGATCGACGAGGGCGCCCTGCCGGACTTCCTGCCGGAGACCCGCGTCGTGCGGGAGGCGGACTGGCGCGTGGCTCCCGTCCCCGCGGATCTGCTCGATCGTCGCGTGGAGATCACCGGCCCCGTCGACCGCAAGATGATCATCAACGCGCTGAACTCCGGCGCCGACGTCTTCATGGCCGACTTCGAGGACTCGCTCTCGCCGACGTGGTCGAACGTCGTGGGGGGGCAGATCCATCTTCGCGACGCGATTCGTCGTGAGATCGATTGGGAGAACGCGGACGGCCGCGTGTACCGTCTCAACGACGATCCGGCCACGCTCGTGGTGCGCCCGCGCGGTTGGCATCTGGACGAGAAGCACGTCCTCGTGGACGGCGAGCCGATGTCGGGATCGCTCTTCGACTTCGGGCTGTACTTCTTCCATAACGCACACGAGCTCCTCGAGCGCGGCACCGGACCGTACTTCTATCTGGCGAAGCTCGAGAATCACCGCGAGGCGCGCCTCTGGAACGAGGTGTTCGATTACGCGCAGTCCGAGCTCGGCATCCCGCGCGGTACGATCAAGGCGACGGTCCTGATCGAGACGATCCTGGCGGCGTTCGAGATGGATGAGATCCTCTGGGAACTGCGCGAGCACGCCGCCGGGCTCAACTGCGGTCGCTGGGACTACATCTTCTCGTTCATCAAGAAGTTCCGGAATCGTCCCTCGTTCGTGCTGCCCGACCGGGCGAGCGTCGGCATGACCCGGCACTTCCTCCGTTCGTACTCCGAGCTGCTCGTGCAGACCTGCCACCGTCGCGGCGCGCACGCGATGGGCGGCATGGCGGCGCAGATCCCGATCAAGCGGGATCCGGAACTCAACGAGCGCGCCATCGCGAAGGTCCGGGAGGACAAGCGACGCGAGGCGCACGCCGGCCACGACGGGACCTGGGTTGCCCACCCCGGTCTGGTCGCCATCGCCCGTGAGGAGTTCGAGATCCTCGAGGGACCGAACCAGCTCGACAACGCGCGCGACGACGTCTGGGTCACCGCCCGCGACCTGCTCGAGGTGCCGGAAGGCCAGGCGACCGAGGCCGGACTGCGCCAGAACGTGAACGTCGGCATCCGCTACCTCGAGGCCTGGCTGGAAGGTCAGGGCTGCGTGCCGCTCTACGACCTCATGGAAGACGCGGCCACGGCGGAGATCTCGCGCGCGCAGGTCTGGCAGCAGATCCGCCACGGCATCCGGCTCGTGGACGGTCGCCTCGTCGACGTGCCGCTCGTCCGCCGGATCATCAACGAGGAGCTCATGGCGATCCGCGACGTCGTGGGCGACTCGACGTACTGGAGCGGTCGGTATCGCCTCGCCGCGGATCTGTTCCAGCACCTCGTCACCTCCGATCAGCTCGAAGACTTCCTCACGCTCGTCGCTTACGAACACCTCTAGCCCGACATCCCAGGAGATCCCGCGATGAAGACCAACGGTCACGTGAACGGCAACGGAAACGGCAACGGAATGAACGGGCACTCGGGGAACGGGAGTGCGCCGAAGCGATTGATGGAGCGCGACGAGCGCTGGCTCGGCATCCAGCGCGACTACACGTTCGAGGACGTGAAGAAGCTGCGCGGCTCCGTGGTGGTCCAGCACACGCTCGCGGAGCTCGGGGCGGAGCGTCTGTGGAGTCTCCTCCACGAGGAGGACTACGTGAACGCGCTCGGAGCGCTCACGGGCAATCAGGCCGTCCAGCAGGTCCGGGCCGGTCTGAAGGCGATCTATCTGTCCGGGTGGCAGGTCGCGGCCGACGCGAATCTCGCGGGCCACATGTACCCGGATCAGAGTCTGTACCCCGCGAACAGCGTGCCGATGGTCGTGCAGCGCATCAACCGCGCGCTGGCCCGCGCCGATCAGGTCGATCACCTCGAGGGCCGGTCCGGAACGTACTGGTACGCGCCGATCGTGGCGGACGCGGAGGCCGGGTTCGGCGGACCGCTGAACGCGTTCGAGCTGATGAAGGGAATGATCGAGGCGGGCGCGGCCGGCGTGCACTTCGAGGATCAGCTCGCGTCGGAGAAGAAGTGCGGTCACCTCGGCGGGAAGGTTCTCGTGCCGACGTGCACGTTCATCCGCACGCTGAATGCCGCGCGCCTCGCCGCCGACGTGCTCGACGTGCCGACGCTGATCGTCGCCCGCACCGACGCCCAGGCCGCGACGTTGATCACGAGCGACGTGGACGAGCGGGACCGCGAGTTCCTCTCGGGTGGCCGTACGCCGGAAGGTTTCTTCGAGATCAAGAACGGTCTGGACACCGCGATCGCCCGCGCGATCTCGTACGCGCCGTACGCCGACCTGCTGTGGTGCGAGACGTCCACGCCGGATCTGGACGACGCGAAGCGCTTCGCCGAGGCGGTCCACGCGCAGTACCCCGGCAAGATGCTCGCGTACAACTGCTCGCCGTCGTTCAACTGGAAGGCGAAGCTCGACGACGCGACGATCGCGAAGTTCCAGCGCGAGCTCGGCGCCATGGGCTACAAGTTCCAGTTCGTGACGCTCGCCGGCTTCCACGCGCTGAACCACTCGATGTTCGAGCTCGCGCGTGGCTACCGGGATCAGGGAATGGCCGCGTACTCGGCGCTCCAGCAGGCCGAGTTCGCGTCGGAAGTCCATGGGTACACCGCCACGAAGCACCAGCGTGAGGTCGGTACCGGTTACTTCGACGCGGTGGCGCAGGCCGTGTCCGGTGGTCGTTCGTCCACGGTCGCGATGAAGGGCTCGACCGAGGAAGCGCAGTTCTAGACCCCGAGGCGATGTTCTCGCGGCGGCCCGGAGGCGTGTCCTCCGGGCCGTCTTGCGTTCGGGGCGTATCCCGTTTCCGATGGGACCGCTAGAATCCTCCGGATGCGGACCTCTCTCCATTCACTCACCGCGATCGTTCTCGCGGCGTCGCTCGCGACCGTCGCCCGCGCGTCGACGTTGCCGGAGCTCGCGATCGCACTGACGGGTGCGACCGACGTGCTCGTGGTCGGGACGGAGCCGCCGGTGCCGGCGCTCGAGAGCCCGGCGATCCGCCGGGCATTGTGGACCACCGCCACGGACCCGCGCGCCGCGCTGGCCCGGGAGGACCCGGCGGAGCTGGTGATCGTGCTCTGCCCCCGGCCCGGGGGCGCCGGTGGCGTGGTCGAACCGCACGGCGACGGGTCGATCTACACGAAAGAGGCGTTCGCCGAGTTCTGGGCGCGCGTGCGACCGGGCGGGACGCTCGCCTGGATCGCGGCCGACGAGGTCATCTTCCTGCGGGGCCTGGTGGCGCAGTGGGAGGCACGACGCGCGGAATCGGGCGGCGAGCGGGCGACTCCCGCGGCCGACGGTTTCGGCTGGCGTCTCGTGCAGGACGCGGCGCCGGAGAGTCCGTACCGACTGCTCAGCCTGTTGCGGCGCACTCCGAGCGCGGCGGACCTCGCGGCCGCCGCGGCCCGCGCCCGGTCGATGCCGCTGCGGGAGCTGTTCGGCCCGGGGGCCGACGTTCGTAGTCGCTTCGTACCGCTCGCGGATCCGGAAGGGCCGGCGTCGGCCCGCGCGCTCCTGTTCCGGCAGTTTTCGGCCGCGGAGGGCCGCCCGGTCGTGGTGGACGCCGCGTGCGACGACGGGCCGCTCGTGTTCGAGACGCTGGCCGATCGATCGGCCTGGGAGAACGGCACGCTCGCGCTCGGCTCCCTCGGGTTGCTCGCGATCTGGTTGCTGCCGCTCGCGGCGCGACGCCGGGTGGATACGGCGTCCCCCGACGTCGTGCCGGTCGCGATCCGCCTCGCAGAACCGGGAATCGCGCTCGCACTCGCGACGGTCGGCGGTGTCCTCGCGTTGCGCTGGGCGACGTTCCGCCCCGGAGCGTTCCTCGCGGTCGGCGGAGTTCCCGCCGCGGCGGTCGTCGGTTTCGTACTCGCCGCGCGGGCAGTTTCCGACGCTCGGCTCGCGTTCGTCGGAGGGATCGGCGCGGTGGTCGCGGTCTCGCTCGCCGCGTTCAGCGCCCCGGACCACGCCACGCTCCGGCTCGCCTTCGCGACGGCGCAAGGCCTCGCATTCGGACTCGCGGCCGGTGCGATCGCCTCGGGCGCGCGCCGGGACGCTCCCGGTGATCATCGCCGCTGGATGTCACTCGGCATGCTCGGCGCGCTCTTCGTCGCGCCGGCGATCGCCGTCCGTCTCGTGCACGAGACCGGAATGCGGGGAGCGGCGTGGATCCTGGCTGCGGCCTGGCTGATCGTGACGCTGCTGCGCGTCGGCCTCGCCGCTCAGAGCAGGAAGCGCATGTAGGACACCATCACCACGTTCAACGCCATGTGCGCGAACGCGAGCCCGAGCACGTTCCGCGTGCGGAGCGCGATCGAGTCCCCGAGGATCCCGAGCAGCAGGAACAACGCGTTCGCGGCGACCTTGCCGAGCGCGCTCTCCAGGACCTGGATCTCGTGCGTGTGTCCGAGCATCCAGAACACGTTCTGCATCACGATCGCGAACGGGAGTCCCGCGTGCCGCGAGAGCGAGAGCAGGATGAAGCCGCGCGTGGCGATGTCCGTGCCGGCGGCGATCAGGCACATCGTGGCGCCGAGGAGAAGGGTCCGGTCCCAGGGAAGGTGGCGCACCGGATGATCCTGGATCAACGGGTCGTGGCGTCCGTACACGAATGCGGCGAGGGCGATCGAGTACAGTGCGCAGCCGAGCGCGAAGCTGCGTCCGAGATTCCGGGTCGAGATTCCGAGATCGGCCGGCGACAGCCCGAGTCGGGAGTTCGCCCAGAGGTAGGGCACCACGATCGTCATCAGGAACTGCCAGAGTCCGGTGACCGCGGTGCGGTCCACGGGATGGGGCGGCAGCGGCAGCGCGAGTCCCGTGATCGGCAGCCACGTCAGGTAGATCGCGGTCGCGAAGATTCCCAGGATGCCGAGGGTCGCGTTCCGGTCGCGGCGGTCGAGGAAGGCCATCGTTCGAGTCTAGCGCCGATCGTCGGGATCGCCGACCCGCCCGGACGCCAGAATCCGCGCGAGGGCCGGACGCAGGGCCGGGTCGCGGAACGGGAATCCCACGGCCTCGAGGGCCGCGGGCCGGACTCGTTGGCTCGCGAGAAGCCCCTCCTCCGCGAGGCCGTCGAGGGCGAGACGTAGCACCCAGGCGGGAGCCACGAAGAAGGCCGGCCGGTGGAGGACCCCGGCGAGTGTGCGCGTGAATTCGGCATTCGTCGCCGATCCGGGAGCCACGACGTTGACGGGCCCGGTCAGTGTGGCGTCGTCGAGCGCGCGGAGGATGACTTCGACGACGTCGTCGAGCGAGACCCAGGGGAAGAACTGTTCGCCGGAGCCGAGCCGAGCGCCGAGTCCGAGCCGGAAGGCAGGCAGCATCCGGGCGAGCGCGCCGCCGTCCCGCGCGAGGATCACGCCGAAGCGGAGCGGAACCACGCGCGCGCCCGCCTCCCGCGCCGGCTCCGCGGCGGCTTCCCAGTCCCGGGTGAGGCGCGCCAGGAATCCCTCGCCGGGAGCCGACTGCTCGGAGAGCACCTCGGCGCCACGATCTCCGTAGTAGCCGACCGCCGACGCCATCACGAGCGTGGCGGGACCACCCGGCACCAGGCTCTCGGCGAGCTTGCGGGTCGCGTCCACCCGGCTCTCGACGAGGACTTGCCGGCGCGCGCGCGTCCAGGGCCGGTCCGCGATCCCGGCCCCTGCGAGGTGCACCACGGCGTCGCAGCCGGCGAGGTCTCCCGGGACGGCACCGGCCGCCGGATTCCAGGCGATCTCGTCCGCCGCGCGCGCCTCGCGCCGCACGAGCCGCCGCACGACGTCGCCACGCGCCGTCGCGGCGCGTACCACGGCGGATCCCACCAGGCCGTTCGCGCCGCTGATCGCGATCTGCACCGGTCGTCTCCGAGGAAGGGTGGGGAAAGGACTTCGCGGAACCCCGGTTCGCGGGTTACGGTCGAGAGGGTAGCGGTTCGCGTGGAATCCGCCTACCGAAGCCCTGTGTGCGGCGCGAGCGCCGCCGCGACGAGATCCACCGCTCGAACCCGTCCGAGGTCCCGTGAACCACTGTCCGAGCTGCCAGAGCGCGATTCCGGACGGCGCGCGTTTCTGCGGGAACTGCGGCTCCTCGCTCGATGCGGACGCCACTCGGCCGTCAGGTTCGCCGGTCGACGACGCAACCGTCCCGTCCAGCGGGATCCGCCGACCGAGCTCCTCTTCCGGCGTGCGAGCGTTCGCGGGCGGCGGGGGGTCGCGGACGTTCGAACCCGGAACGCTCGTGGCCGAGCGCTATCGCATCGTGGGACTCCTCGGTCAGGGCGGCATGGGCGACGTCTATCGTGCCGACGATCTCACGCTCGGACAGTCCGTGGCGCTGAAGTTCCTGCCGGAGTCTCTTCAGGCCGATGCGGATCGTCGTCGTCGATTCCTGAACGAGGTCCGCACGGCGCGCGAGGTCGCGCACCCGAACGTGTGCCGGGTGTACGACTTCGGCGAGGTCGAGGGGCGCGCGTTCCTTTCCATGGAGTACGTCGACGGCGAGGATCTCGCCGCCCTGCTGCGTCGGATCGGACGCATTCCTCAGGAAAAGGGAGTCGAGATCGCGCGTCAGCTGTGCGCCGGTCTCGGCGCGTTGCACGATCGCGGCGTGCTGCACCGGGATCTCAAGCCCGCCAACGTCATGCTCGACGGTCGGGGCCGGGTCCGTCTCACGGACTTCGGCCTCGCGGGCGCGGATGGAGCCATCACGGGCGCCGAGGCACGCGCCGGAACTCCCGCGTACATGGCCCCCGAGCAGCTCGCCGGCGAGCGGGCCGACGTGCGCAGCGATCTGTGGGCCCTCGGTCTCGTGCTGTACGAGATCTTCACCGGAAAGCGAGCGTTCGAAGCGGACTCGATCGCGGACCTCGCGCGTCGCCAGCGGGAGACGACCCCGACGAGCGTGACCACGCTGCTGCCGGATCTCGATCCGGCGATCGAGCGCGTGATCGCGCGCTGCCTGGATCCGGATCCCGCCCGTCGCCCGGCGTCCGCGTTCGCGGTGGCGGCGGCGCTCCCCGGCGGGGATCCCCTCGCGGCCGCGCTGGCTGCCGGTGAAGTGCCGTCCGTGGAGATGGTCGCTGCGGCGGGAGCCGAGCACCGCGTGAAGCCTCTTCTGGTGGTGCTATCCACTGTCTCGGTGCTTCTGGGACTCCTGCTCACGGCGACCCTGGTGGAACGCGCGCGCGTGACGCACTGGGACCCCATGGAGAAGCCGACGTCGGTTCTGCAGGATCGGGCGCGCGAGATCCTCGCTTCCGTCGGACTCGAGGCGACTCCGATCCGGCAGAGCGGATTCTGGCGGGACGGCGGATTGCTCGGCTGGATCGCGAAGAACGACTCCAGTGCGGATCGATGGGATGTGCTCCGGACCGCTCGTCCGCCCGCCGTGGCGTTCTGGTACCGACAGTCCGTCACTCCGATGATCCCGTATCGAAGTCAGGGCGGGGTGCGCTGGGACGATCCGCCGAACGACGCCCCGGGAATGGCCCGGTTGACGCTCGACACGAAGGGACGACTGATCCTGCTGTCCGTGGTGCCGCCGGATCGCGACGCGGCCGACTCCACCGCGGTCGAGCCGGACTACTCGCCGCTGTTCGCCGCGGCGGGACTCGACCCCGCCGACTTCGTCGAGGTGCCGGTGGAGTGGACGCCCGAACACGAGACGACCTCGCGGAGGGCCTGGATCGGTGAATGGAAGGAGTGGCCGGGACACGAGATCCGCATCGAGGCCGGCGCGTGGAACGGATCGGTCTCCTCCTGGGAAACGATCGGGCCGTGGCGAACGCCCCGTGAGCCGGATCCGAAGCAGCGCGGCATCGGGGACATCATGATCGAGGCGGCGCTCGTCCTGATGATTCTCTCCCTGCTGGTGATCGCCGTGTTTCTCGCCGTGCGCAACGTGCGGCTGGGGCGCGGGGACCGTCGTGGCGCCACGCGGCTCGCGATCGCGGTGTTCGGAACGTCTTGTCTCATCTTCTTCCTCGTGTACGAGCAGATCCCCGACCCGAGCGGGGCGGTACAGAAGTTCCTCGACTTCTGCGCGCAGATCCTCCTCGTGGCGAGCCTGTTCTGGGCGTTCTATCTCGCGCTCGAGCCGTACGTGCGGAAGACGATGCCGGAGCGACTCGTGTCGTGGAGCCGGCTGCTGACGGGTCGCTGGCGCGATCCGCTCGTGGGACGCGACATCCTCGTGGGGGGCATGTTCTTTCTCGTGCTGGTCGGCGCCGACGTCATGAGATCCTTCCTGCCGCAGTGGACGGGACATCCCGCGCCTCGCCCCGACCACATCGCGTTCGATGCGCTGAACGGCGTGCTCCCGTCGATCGGTTCCACGCTCGCGGTGTTCGTCAACTCGACGTTCAGCGCGATGCTCTCGTTCCTGTTCCTGGTCCTTCTGCGGATCACGGTCAAGAACGTCTGGGTGTCGCAGGCGCTCTACGTGGTGGGTTTCGTGCTCTTTCTCGCGTTCAACGGACCGGATCCGGAGCGGCTGCAGCGGATCCTGGTGGCGGTTCCGCTCGCGATCGCCTTCCTCGTGGTGCAGGTGAGATTCGGTCTGCTCGCGTTCCTGGTGGGTTTCGTCCTCAGCGCCCTGATTTCCGACTCCGGGCTCTCGCTCGACGGTGCGCGCTGGTACGCGGGCATCGGGCATCTGCGAATGTTCGTGGTGCTCCTGATCCTCGGCTGGGGAATCTGGGCGGCGCGCGGCGGGCGAGCGAACGAGGAACCGAGTCTTCCGCTCCGGAGGACGTCGCCGACCGGTTAGCCCCGCGGGCGACCGTCAGTCCGCGTAGCCGAGCGCCCGCAGCATCTCGGCGTCGGCCTCGTCGATCGTGGCCGCCTCGCGTGCGCGTCGTCGCGATTCCCACCAGTCGAACGCGCGCCGCGCGAGATCGCCCGCGCGTTCCGGGCGATCGCCCGCGAGGTCGACGGTCTCGCCCGGATCCCCCGCGAGGTCGAACAGCTCGAACGAACGCCCCTTGCCGTAGTCGTGCCCCACGAGCTTGTCCGGCCCGTCGAGGATGGCCAGGTCGGCGGGAACGCTCGCTCCGTCGAAGTCGTCCTGCGTGCGCACGTTCAGCTTTACGAGGTGCAGGTAGATCGGAGTCGATGGAAGCGACGAACCGGCCAGGGCCGGGGTGAGGCTCCGGCCCGCGAAGTCCGCGGGGATCGGCACGTCGAGGAGCTCGAGCAACGTGGGCGAGACGTCGACGAGGGAGATCCGATCGGCGATCGACCGGCCGACGGGGACCCGCGGACCCGCCAGGATCCACGGAATCCGCGCCGTCTCCGGCATCAGCTGAAGTCCGTGCCCGTTTCGTCCGTGCTCGCGGAACTCCTCGCCGTGATCCGCCACGACGCTCACCAGGATCCGATCGCGCCCCATGTCGTGCAGGAAGCGCTCGATCTTCCCGAAGTACGTGTCCGCCACGCGGACGTCTCCGCCGTACCCGTGCGAAGCGCGAATCGCGCCGGGGCGCGGGAGGTTGTCCTTGCCGAGGCCCTGGATCCGGTCGAACGGAGGGGCCGGATCGTACGGCGCGTGCGGGTCGTTGACGTGCAGGTACAGGAACAGCGGCGCGTGGCCGAACTCGGCGAAGTGCTCCTCCAGCCAGGTCAGCACCCGCTCGCTGGTGCCGCTCGTGGCGCTCGAGCTCGCCGGGCCACTGCCGCTGCGCCTCGCGAGCCAGGTGCGGAACAGCTCGTTCGTCTCCACGGTGAGGTCGAAGCCACGATCGAGACCGGCCGGCGATCCGGCGTTCGGATTCGTCACGAGAGCGACCGTCATCCACCCGGCATCCCGGAGCTGCTCGGCGAGTGTCGGAAGGTCGGCCGGAAGGCGGGAGCGCTCGTCGATCGTTCCGTGCGCCGGGGCGGAGTGGGAGGTCATCAGCGAGGCGATCGCGGGGCGGGTCCAGGACGTGGTGGACCACGCGTCGGCGACGAGCGTGCCGCCGCGGGCGAGCCGGTCGAGGCGGGGTGTGGATGGTCCCGGAAATCCGAGCGCGCCGACCCAGTCCGCGCGAAGCGTGTCGATCACGTAGAGCAGGAGATCCGGTCGGTCGTCCCGGGCTCCGAGGACGACCGGCCGGGCGAAGCGGATCGGCGCTCGCGTGTCGCCGTTGGCTCGGTACACCAGCCGTACCTCGCGGCCGCTCCAGGAACCGAGGTCGACCGTGCTGCGATCCCAGTGACCTTCCGCGAGCGCCTCGCTCCGCCGGAGCTCCGTGGAGGAGCCCCCGTGCTCCAGGGTGACGGTGGCGCGACCGGCGCCGGACGCCGCGAACAGCACCGCGCCCCCCGGAGGGACGACGAACGTCGCCGTGGCGGCGTCGCCCGGGGCGAGCGCGAACGACTCGCAACCGACCGCCCCCCGGACGACCCGCTCGAGCGGAAGCGCGTCGCCGCGCGCGTCGCGAACCTCGGGGCGGAGCACCGGCGCCGACGGAGCGCGATCCGGAGCGCAGGCGGGGAGAAGTCCCACGGTCGCCAGGAAAAGAAACGGAAACGATCGCCGAGGGATCAGCGGATCCTCCGGAGCGCCACGAGCGTGAGATCGTCGTCCGAGCCCTCGTCACCGAGCCAGGAGCGGACCTCGTGCTCCACGCGTTCCGTGAGGGCGCCGGCGGTCAGGCCGCCACACTCCGCGAGAATCCTCGCGAACTGTCGATCGCCGAACTGCTCCTCCCCGCGGGCGGCCTCCGTGATTCCGTCCGTGTACACCAGGAGCGTGGAGCCGGGAGGCAGCACGATCTCGGTCACGGAGTACTCCTTCGGCATGTCGAGCAGCCCGACGGGGAAGCCGTTCGCCTCCACGAACTCCACGCGATCGCTCGTGACGAGGCAAGCCGGCGGATGTCCGGCGCTCACGAGCCGCACCGTCGCGGTGGCGGGATCGAGCTCGGCGAAGAAGAGCGTGAGGTAGTGACGATCCTCGGTCGAGCCGAGCAGATGACGGTCCAGATCGCCCACGATCTCTCCGGGGGGGCGGCCCGAGCCGCGGAGTCCGCGCAGTGTGGCGAGCGCGTCCGCCATGAGCAGGGCGGCCGGAATCCCGTGGCCGGAAACGTCGCCGACGAGGAACTGCAATCGTCCGTCGGGCAGGACGCCCGCGTCGTAGAGGTCGCCGCCGACGGCGTCGCACATCTCCTGGCGGGCCGCGAGCTCGAAGTCCGGGAGCTCCGGCATCGTCTGCGGAAGCAGGCGACGCTGGATCGTGCGCGCCGTACGCATCTCCTCCTCGAGCCGCTCCTGCTCGCGGACCCGATCCAGCAGTCGCCAGTTCGAGATCTTCGTGCCGAGCATGTGGCCGAGCACCGTGAGCATGCGCAGGTCGTGAGCCTGGTACGACGTGAGCGGGTCGTTCGTGTCCACGTAGAGGACGCCGAGGATCTCCTCGTGGAACGACAGCGGAACGGCCATCGCGGAGCGAAGGTCCTGGGCCATGATCGACTGCTGGTTCATGAAGCGCTCATCGGATTGAACGTCGCCGGTGAGCAGGGCCGAGCCCTCGTCGACGACCATGCGCACCATCGTGCGGCTCAACATCAGTCGACCCAGCGCCCGATCTCCCCGCACGCGCGCGGCCTTCTGGACCGGGTCCACGCCCGGTTCCTCGCGCACGAGGATGAGGATCCGGTCGGCGGGAATCGCGCGCTCGACGAGTTCGAGGATCCGATCGAACGTCTGCTCGGGCTGCTCCGGCAGCACGACGATCTGGCCGACCTCGGTCAGCAGCTTGAGCACCCGATCGCTCTCCGTGAGCAGATGGTGCGAGCTCGTGATCTCGTCGCGGGACAGCACCATGCTGCGGGAGAGATCCGCGTCGTCGGAGAACGTGGGCGACGGCACCGAGGGCGCGGAGTCATCCGCGAGGCGGAGCATCACGCTGCCGAACTCCACGGTGTCGCCGGCCACCGCGAGCGCTTCGCCCTTCACGTCACGACCGTTGATGCGCGTGCCGTTCAGGCTGCCGAGATCCGTGATCGCGACGCGCTCCCCGCGCGCGACGAGGCGTGCGTGATTGCGCGAGACCGTCTGGCTCGGAATCACCAGATCGTTGCCGGTCCCGCGACCGACGCGCGCTTCTTCGTCCGGACGGAGCGTGACGGAAAGGGGAGCCCCTTGATGCTCTCCCGCGAGGATGAACGCCAAGCCGCTAGCCTTCCTTGTCCTCGTACTGCTCGCGCAACGACTTCACGACGTTCGGATCCGCGAGCGTCGTGGTGTCTCCGAGCGCCCGACCCTCGGCGATGTCGCGCAGGAGTCGACGCATGATCTTGCCGCTGCGGGTCTTGGGCAGCTCCGCCGTGAAGTAGATCTCGTCCGGCCGCGCGATGGCGCCGATCTTCTCGGCCACGTGGGTCCGGATCTCCTCGCGAAGATCGTGGCCGCCGTGCGTGCTGCCACGCAACGTGACGAACGCCGCGATCGCCTGCCCCTTGATGTCATGGTTCTTGCCGACCACGGCCGCCTCGGCCACGCCCGTGTGGTCCACGAGCGCGGATTCGACCTCCATCGTGGAGATGTTGTGGCCGGAGACGAGCATCACGTCGTCGACGCGCCCGAGCAGCCAGTAGTAGCCGTCTTCGTCGCGCTTGCAGCCGTCGCCGGGGAAGTACATTCCGTCGAACCGCGACCAGTAGACCTGCTGGTAGCGCTCCGGGTCGCCGTAGATCGTGCGGAGCATCGAGGGCCAGGGCTTGCGGATGACGAGGAATCCGCCCTGGCCGAGAGGCACGCTGTTGCCGTGCTCGTCCACGACGTCGGCGGCGACGCCGGGCAGCGGTCGGGTGGCGGAGCCGGGCTTGGTGGTGGTGAGTCCCGGCAGCGGCGAGATCATGATGGCGCCGGTCTCCGTTTGCCACCACGTGTCCACGACGGGGCACCGCTCCTTGCCGATCACCTCGTGGTACCACATCCACGCTTCGGGATTGATGGGCTCACCCACGGAGCCGAGCAGCCGGAGCGAGGAGAGATCGTGGCGGTCCGGCCACTCGCGCCCCCAGCGCATGAACGTGCGGATCGCGGTGGGCGCCGTGTAGAAGATCGACACGCGGTACTTCTCCACGATGTCCCAGAACCGGTTCTTGTCCGGCCAGTCCGGCGAGCCCTCGTACATCACGGTGGTGGCGCCGTTCGCGAGCGGTCCGTACACGATGTAGCTGTGTCCCGTGATCCAGCCGATGTCGGCCGTGCACCAGTAGACGTCCTCGTCCTTGAGATCGAACACCCATTCGCTCGTGCGCGCCGTGCCGAGCAGGTAGCCGGCCGTGGTGTGGGCGATTCCCTTCGGCTTTCCCGTGGTGCCCGAGGTGTACAGGATGAACAGCAGATCCTCGGAATCCATCACCTCGGGCTCGCAGGTGCGCGCCGCGTTCTCCATGACGCGGTGCCACCAGTGGTCCCGTCCTTCCTTGATCTTGCAGCGCGCCGCCTCACCGATCCGCCGGACGACCACCACGTTCTCCACGGTGGGGCACTTCTTCAGCGCCTCGTCGACGTTCTGCTTGAGCGGCACGATGCCGCCCTTGCGCCAGCTCCCGTCCGCGGTGATCACGATCTTCGACTGCGAGTCGTTCACGCGCTCCACGATCGAGTCCGGCGAGAAGCCTCCGAAGATGATGGAGTGCGGCGCGCCGATCCGGGCGCAGGCGAGCATCGCGATCGCGAGCTCCGGGATCATGCCGAGGTACAGCGTGACGCGATCGCCCTTCTTCACGCCGAGCTCTTTCAGCGCGTTCGCGAACTTGCAGACCTCGCGGTGCAGGTCGGCGTACGTGAGCACGCGTTCGTCGCCGGGCTCGCCTTCCCAGATGATCGCCGCCTTGTTGCGACGCGCGGAACGCAGGTGCCGGTCGATGCAGTTCACCGTGACGTTCATCTTGCCGCCCACGAACCACTTCGCGAACGGGGGATTCCAGTCCAGTACGCGGTTCCAGCGCTCGGACCATTCGAACGTCTCGGCGTACTCCTCCCAGAAGCGCTCGAGGTCCTCGCCCTTCTTCCACAGGTCGGGGTCGTTCGCGTTCGCCTGACGGGTGAACTCCGCGGAGGGCGGGAAGCGGCGGTCCTCGGACAGAAGATTGGCGATCGTGGGCTCGGACATGCGCTTCCTCCGGAACGGGCGACGAGGGACAGAGTTCCCGGAGTCTAGCGAGGTCTCCGCCGGGGGAAAAGTGAAGAGGGGCGCCCCTCGCGGAGCGCCCCTCGATCGGGTCGGGAGTTCAGCCTCGAGCTACCAGCTCAGGCGGGCCTCCGTCGCGATGATCGGGTTCCCGTCGGTGCTCGTCTTGCCCTGGAGCACGCTTCCGGGGTTGCCGAGGTAGTCGTTGCGCAGCGTCGCGGCGAAGTCCGCCGTCCAGTCGTCCCGCTTCACGCGGAAGACCACGCCCGCTCCGAGCTGCTTGTAGAGCTCGTTGTGCTTCTCCACGCCCTGGGCGGTCACCGTGCCGTCGGTGTCGCGGAAGATCTGCTCGAACTCGGAGCCCTCGAACGAGAACTGCGTTCCCCAGTCGAGACCGAACCACGGCCGGACCCAGTACTCGCCGGCGAGGCTGCAGAACGGGAACGTGTTGTACTTGTCGTTGAAGGAGTCGGTCGACTGCGGGTCGCCGCCCGAGCTGAAGTCCTCTTCCAGCTTGTCGGCCTGGAAGCCGAGGCTGGCCGCGACCTTCGAGCCGTTGGTCCACATGCGCGTCCCACCGAACTCCGCGCGGAAGACGGTGCCCTTGATCTCCATGCTCGGGGTCGGCGTCGTCTCCGTGGAGTCGGCCGCCTCCGACCAGTCGGCCTTGCAGGTGCCGAACGTCGCGTTGAGCGCGGGCACGAAGCCGAGCCACTCGGTGTCGAAGTGAACCTGGCCGTTCACCGCGAACGCGCTGTTGTCACCCGAGCCGACGTCCGGATCGGTGGCCAGTCCGAAGACTTCCTGGCTGCCCTTCGTGATCGACGCCGCGAGCTCGAAGCTGCGGAAGCTCGCGAGGTTCGGGAAGCCGGCGGAGGCGGTGAACGACGTGTAGCTCGCCTCCTGGCCGACCTTGTCGGTCGGGTTGGAGCCGACCGTCGTCTCATTCGTCCACTGGGAGTTCGCGTTCGAGACGAACAGACCGAGGTCGAGGGAGGACAGGCTGACGGCGCCGCCGACCTGCATCCGGAGATTCGGATCGTAGTCGACGCCGGTGAGCTCGAGACCGTACGTGGTGAAGATCTCGTGGAGCGGGTTCACCAGGTACTCGGCCGGCATGCGCTCGTGGGTGCCGATCGCCTTGACCGGGTTGTACCCGCGCTGCTCGTTGCCCGCGAAGATGAGCGACCAGTTGTCACTACCGAACGTGACCGTGCCCTGCAGGTAGTCGAATCCGTCGTAGACCGGCGTGCCGCGCTCGTCCGGCGGCGCACCGCTGGTCGTGTTGCGCGGGACGAAGATCGCGATGGCCTCGTTCTGCCAGTCGTCCTGGACGGCCCGGTGCGGGTACGCGACGACGTCGGACAGGTGCCACATGAAAGAATGGCCCAGCCAGGAGTCCTGACGAGAAGCGCTGGCCGGGACGGCCGACAGGCCGACCGCGATCAGGGCCGCGGCAAGGCCCAAGAGACGAGTGCGAGACATTCGAGACCTCCCTGGGTCGTTTGTGGCTGGCTCGGCCGCCGGAGCAATCGGGGAAGCGGACGCAGCCAGTCTCGGACGGCCGGGAGTGTAGGTGGGGCACAGGGACTGTCAACCGCCATTCCCGGCCTCCAGGGGCCCTGAGCGCCCGGAGAGAGCCCGAAAGGCGGTTCCAAGGGCTGCGGCCGGCCCCCGTGGCGAGGTGCCCATGGGGACGGAAGTCGCTGGGGGAGAACAGGTTGCCCCCGCGGGCGACCTGCCGCCGACGCTGCCGGGATCGGCGGCGAGACACCGAACGACCGTTCGCTGAAAGTCCTCTCGGCGGGGGCCCGCCGGACGTTCCCGGGGGCCCGGGAGGCCCTGGGCGCTTCCAGCAACAGAAAGCGGAGGGAGAGCGAACTCTCCCTCCGCGTCGATCCGTCGATCCTGTCGATGTCGCGTCCGGGACGCCGTCGGCGGCATCCCGCGAGGACTACATCGTCGCGGTGGTCTCGGCCTTCTCCGGCGCCACGAGGTGCGCCTCGAAACCCGTCGCCGAAATCGCCTTGGCGATCTCCTCGCCGTTCATCTCGGCCTGCGACGTGACGGTCGCGGTGCCGTGCTCCCAGTCGACCCACACGCCGGCGACGTTCTCCATCGCCTTGACCGCGCCCTCGACCTTCGCGGCGCAACCGCCGCAGGTCATGCCGGACACCGTGAGCTGGTAGGTGTGCGCCGCACAGCACGGCTTGGTGCAGCCGTCTTCGCACTTGCCGGCCTCGGCCGTCTGGGCCGCCGCCTTGCCGGCCTCACACGAGGAACCGGCCGCCGCCACCTTGCTCGCGCACTCGGCCTTCGACGCCGTGCAGGCACCCGCGCCGGCCGCCTGCGCCTGGCCGGTGCACGCGCCTGCGCTCGCCGCCTGCGCCTGACCGGTGCAAGCACCGGCGCCCGCCGTCGCGACCTTGGAGGCGCACTCGGCACCCGCAGCGGCCGCCGTCGCGGCGGCAGCCTTCTCGGCGCAGCAACCTTCGGCCGACGCCGTCTTGGCGGCCGCAGCCTTCGCCGCGCAGCAGCCGTCGGCGGACGCGGTCGCCGCGTCGGCCTTCTTCGCCGAGCAGGAGGAGGCCGCGCTCGTGGACGTACAGTTCTCTCCGGCCGCGGCCATCCCGACCACGAACATCGGCAGGACCAGGGCGAGAAGCATCGTCTTGCGCATCTTGGCAAATCTCCGGGTTGGAAGCCCCGGGGACGTCCCGGGAGGTGGATGGACTACGGAAAGGCGTTCCTGCGTGCACATACGGAGCCGACGACTCCGGCGTGACAGTCGGTACGCGGCCTGGAACCCGCGGATCTCCTCCGAGTTCGGCCGGATCGCGCCGAATCTGGAGACCACGGCCCCGGAGCCGGTTCGTGCCGCCGGAAGACGGCCGGACCGGGAGCTCCGACCAGGCGGCCGGTTGCTCCCGCAGGGCATGCGTACGATTAAAGAGAACGGGTCGCGTGGGCGCAAGGGGGGCCGCCGCGCACGAACCAGTTTTTTGACGGATTTGACCTGACGATCGGACTCCGGACTCCGGATTCCGAAACCGCCGCGGGATCCTCGGCCGGCGGAGGTCGCGGCGGGATCGACCATGGGGTATCTTCCCCTCGAACCATTGCCCCGTCGAACTCTCGACGAGTCCGGAGCGACTCGCCGCCCAGCGCAAGGAGACTCCATGGCCGAGACCCAGCCTCTCCGGGGGCCGTTCCGGGTGCCGTCCGCGGCGGACCGTCCGCCGAAGCAGGTCGTGCGCCTGAACGTGAACGGACACGCCCGCGAGGTCGCGGTGCGTCCCTCGGACGTCCTCCTGGACACGCTGCGCGACGACCTCGGCCTGACCGGAACGACCCGGGGCTGCGACATGGGCACCTGTGGATGCTGCACCGTTCATGTGGACGGGCGGCCCGTGCTCTCGTGTCTCACGCTCACGCTTCTCGCGGAGGGCGCGGAGATCCGCACGATCGAGGACGTCGCGCCGGCGGGCACGGATCTGCATCCGGTTCAGCGCGCGTTCGCGCAGCACGGTGGCTCGCAGTGCGGGTTCTGCACGCCGGGATTCATCATGACGTCGGTGGCGCTGCTCGCGCGCCATCCCGATCCGAGCGACGAGGAGATCCGCCGCGAAATCTCCGGGAACATGTGCCGCTGCACCGGCTACAACAAGATCGTGGAGTCCGTGCGCGTGGCGGCCGCCGAGCTGCGGGGCGAGGAAGTCGCGTCCGTGGCGTCGCCCGGCGACCTCGACGTACCGCGCGGCGCCTACGACAAGCCGGCCGGCGCATACCGCTCCAATGGTCACGGGGGAGGAAAATCCCGATGACGCCGCGCGAGTCGCGCTCGCCGCACGGAGTGGGACAGCGAGTCCCGTTGATCGACGGCCCCTCGAAGGTCACGGGCAGCGCCGTCTACACCGACGACATTCGTCTGCCCGGGACCCTCGTCGGGAAGATCCTGCGCTCGCCTCACGCGCACGCGAAGATCGTGTCGATCGACACGTCGGCGGCCGAGTCCATGCCGGGCGTGCGGGCCGTGGTCACCGGCAGTCGGGATCTGCGGACGTTCGGCGTGCTGCCCATCTCCAAGGACGAGGTGGCGCTGGCCGTGGACAAGGTGATCTACGTGGGCGACTGCGTGGCCGGTGTCGCGGCGGATGACGAGGAGACGGCGCTCGCCGCGTGCGAGGCCATCCGCGTGGAGTACGAGCCGCTGCCGATCGTGGGGAAGGCCGACGACGCGCTCAAGGAATGTCCGCCGGAGCAGAAGCTGCATCCGGGCACGCGGCATTCGTCGAACCTGCAGAAGCAGGTGGATCAGAACTTCGGTGACGTCGACGCGGCGTTCGCGGGCGCCGACCACGTGGCCAAGGGGAACTTCCGGTTCGTCGGCGTGACGCACGCGTTCACGGAACCGCACTGCGTGATCGCCCATTTCGAGCCGACGGGACGCCTCACCGTGTGGTCGGCCACCCAGGTGCCGCATTACCTGCACCGCGACCTCGCGGCCGTGATGGACCTGCCGATGCACCGGATCCGCGTGATCCGGCCGATGGTCGGCGGCGCGTTCGGCGGCAAGTCGGATCCGTTCCCGCACGAGATGATCGCCGCGCTGCTCTCGCGCCGCACCGGCCGCCCCGTGAAGATCCGCTTCGATCGCGAAGAGGTGTTCCTCACGAATCACGGCCGGCACCCCACCAAGACGAGTATCGGCGTGGCGTGCGACGGAAACGGCAAGCTGCTCGGTCTGGATCTCGACGCGCTCATCGACGGCGGCGCCTGGGGCAGCTTCGGCGTGGTGACCACGTACTACAACGGAGTGCTCTCCGTCGGCCCCTACCGTTTCGACAACTTCCGCTACCGCGGAAGGCGCGTCTACACGAACAAGCCACCGTGCGGTGCGATGCGCGGGCACGGTGCGGTGAACTCGCGCTTCGCGTTCGAGGTCCTGATCGACGAGCTCGCGGAGAAATGCGGCGTGGACGCGGCGGAGTTCCGGCTCCGGAACCTGCTGCCGCCGAACACGACCACGCTGAACGGATTCCGCATCACGTCGAACGGCACCGAGGAGTGCATTCGCCGCGTGGTGGAGGCGTCCGACTGGAAGAGCAAGCGCGGCAAGCTCCCGTACGGACGCGGCATCGGCATCGCCTGCGGCTTCTACATCTCCGGTTCGGCGCTCCGGATCAACTGGAACAAGGTTCCCCAGTCGACCGCGCACCTCAAGATCGACATGGACGGTGGCGTCACCGTGCACTGCATGGCGGCCGAGATCGGCCAGGGTTCGGACACGATGCTCGCGCAGTGCGTGGCCGAGGTGCTGGGTCTGCCGATCGAGTGGATTCGTGTGTTCTCGCGGGACTCCGACCTGGATCCGATCGATCTCGGGAGCTACAGCTCGCGCGTGACGTTCATGGCGGGGAACGCGGCCCGTCGGGCCGCGGAGGTGATTCGCGGCAAGCTGTGCGCGGCCGCCGCGCGCCTCACCGGCTACGACGCCGAGGGATTCGATACGCGCGACGGGCACGTCGTGTGGCTGCCGAACCCCGCGATCCGCGTGCCCTACCTGGATGCGGTGCTGGAGGCGATCGCCGGCAAGGGCGCCCTGATCGCGAAGGGCTGCTACCACGACGCGCCGCCGATGGGCGGCTCGCACAAGGGAGCGGCGGCGGGTCTCTCGCCGACGTACAGCTTCCAGTCCTACGTGACCGAGACGGAAGTCGATCCGGAGACGGGCTTCGTGAAGCCCGTGAAGGTCTGGGCCGCGCACGACTGCGGGAAGGCGTTGAATCCGCTCGCGGTGGAGATGCAGATCGAGGGCTGCCTGCACATGGGACTCGGCCAGGCGCTGATGGAGTCCTTCGGCTACAACCGCGCCACGGTGGGCAACCCGAGCTTCCTCGACTACAAGATCCCCGGCCCGCTCGAGATGCCCGACGTGGAAGTCCACATCGTGGAATCGAACGACCCCGAGGGTCCGTTCGGCGCGAAGGAGGCGGGAGAGGGGCCGCTGCTGCCGATCCTGCCGAGTCTCGCGAACGCCGTGCGCGACGCGGTCGGCATCACGATGTACGAGCTCCCGATGACGCCGGATCGCGTGCTCAAGGAGATCGAGAAGAAGGAGCGCGCGTCCGCCGTGCGCGAGGCGAGCGAGGCCGCGAACCCCAAGGAGACGGTGCGATGATCCTGGCTCCGTTCACGCTGCACCGTCCGGAATCGCTGGCCGACGCGCTGTCGCTCGCCGCGAAGCTGCCGGACGGCGGCTTCGACTGGATCGGCGGCGGCACCGACCTGCTGCAGAACTACAAGAACCGCCTGAACGCGAAGGACCACGTGATCGCGCTGGACCGGGTGCCGGAGATGCGCGGCATCTCGGCGGAGCGCATCGGGGCGGGCGAGCGTCTCGCGGTGATCTCCGAGAGCGCGGTGGTGCGGGAGCGCTGGCCCGGCCTGGCCGAGGCGATCACTCACGTCGCATCGCCGCTGATCCGGAACAGCGGAACCCTCGGCGGCAACCTCCTGGTGGAGACCCGCTGCTACTACTTCAACCAGACCCCGTTCTGGCGCGGCACGAAGGGTTCGTGCATGAAGGCCGAGTCCGACGAGTGTCTCGTGGTGCCGCAGAAGGAGATCTGCTATGCCGCGTACTCCGGCGATCTCGCGCCGATCCTCGGCGTGCTGTCCGCGACGCTCGAGCTCGCCTCGCCGGCCGGAACGCGCGAAGTCCGGATCGACGAGTTCTACGCCGGCGACGGCATCCACAAGAACGTGAAGCGCGCCGACGAGATCATCGTGGGAGTGAAGGTGCCGGCCGAGTCGTCGACGTTGCGGGCCGGATACCGCAAACTCCGCCATCGCGACGCACTCGACTATCCGGAGATGGGCTGCGCCGCCGCGCTGCGACTCGACGCGTCCGGCCGGATCGAGCTCCTGCGAGCGGCGACGACGGCCGTCGACGTGGTCCCGCACTTCGTGGACTTCACGGAGCAGATGCGCGGCCAGGAGCCCGACACGGCGTTCGCCGAGGTCGCCGCTGCGATGGAAGAGCGCGCGCAGCCCAAGAAGAACACGTCGATGCCCGTGGGCTATCGCAAGAAGATGGTGCGCGTGTACCTCGGACGCCTGCTCGACGATCTCCGGGCCGGGCGAACGGAAGGAAGGATCCCCGCCGCTTGATCGATCTCGCGGATCCGGTTCGACGTGTCGGGTGGCTCGGGGTCGCCCTGACCCTCGCCGGATGTGGAGAGCTCGAGCCGCCCGCCGTGACGGTCGGCGATCGCGCGTTCACCGTCTCCGATCTGCGTGCGGAGTGGGCCACGTGGCCCGTGGGGGATCGCGCCCCGCTCGGGACGCGGGAGGAGCGCCTCGCCTTCGCGAACGAGTTCATCGACAGACTCTATCTGCTGGACGAGGGGGAACGTCGGCTCGCGGCGCAGGCGGCGCCGGATCCGCTCGGGTTCGCGCGCCTCGAGTCCGAGATCCTGGTGCGTCGCCTCCGGACCCTGGAGGGAGGACGCGTGGCGATCGATTCGACGGCGCTGGAGGAGGCGCTCGCGCGCTCGCGGATGACCTACCGGGTGGAGTGGGCCTCCTACGCGTCCCAGGAAGCCGCGATCGCCGCGGCGAGTCGCATCGCCGAGGGAGGCACGCTGGAGGACGAGCGGCGCCGGTCCGACGTCGGCGGTTCGGTCGAGGAGTTCGTGCTCCGGTGGTCGCCGTTTCCGGATCCGATCGCCGATCTCGCCGCGACGCTCGAACCGGGCAAGATCGGAGGGCCCGTGCTCATGGGCACCGAGTGGTTGCTGCTCCGTCTGAACGAGCGGGGCACCGCCGACGGAGACGACGCGGCGAGTTCCACGATCGCGCGCGGTTTGCGGGCGCGAGAGCAGGTGCGGGCGAACTCGGCCCTCATCCAGCGCCTCTGGGCGGAGGCCGACGTGGAGATTCGCGACGATGCCGTGTCGCGCCTCGCGGCGCGAACCTCGGAGGCGATTCTCGCGCCGGATGCGGTGGAGGGCGATTCGACCTGGGCCGTGCCGTCACTCGCGGCGGGAGAGGACACGGTCGCGGTGGCGACCCGGGGCGGGGACGTCGTGCTGTCGATGCGGGACTACGTGCAGGCCGTCGAACGGCGGGGCACCGGACAACGACCGCGCGGCGGCGCGTTGCGCCGGCAGATCCGTGATCTCGTGGAGGAGGAGATCAACGTCAGCTTGATGCGCGAGGAAGCACTTCGCCGACACCTCGACGACGAGTGGTTCGTCCGGCGGACCGTCGGGCGTCTGCGCGAGGATCGCCGTCTGCAGTTCGCGGTCCAGGCGATCCAGGCGGAGATCCGTCCCGCGGCTTCGACCGTCGACTCCCTGGTCCAGTTCCTGCGGACGTCGAGCCCGGGGTTGTTCGAGCGTCCCGCGCGTGCGCGCGTGCTCCGGTTCGACCTGCGAGGCCGCGGGGAGGCCAACCAGGAGCTGAGGAACATCCGCAACGCCGGGTCCGGCCCCGCGCGTCTCGCGGAGATCCTGGAGGGACGTGGGGCTCCGCTCGCGGGGACCTACCATCTCGTTCACGTGAACGCCGCCGGCATCGGGGGGGGAGAGCTCGAGCGGGAACTGTCGTCGCGCGGGCCGGGGGCGGTGGTCGGGCCCGTGGAGCTGGGGCAGCTCTGGTCCGTCGCGGTCCTGCTCGACCGCGAGCCCCCCCGCGATCTCGGCCCCGAGGTTGCGCGGCAGCGGGTCCTGGAGTCTTTCGGGGCGGATCCCGGAGCGCTCCGTCGCTGGCTCGCGGCCCGGCGATCGGAACGGCCCCCGGTCGTGGACGAGGCTGCGCTCGACGCGCTCGGCCCCACCGGCTGACGCCCGCGCCCGGGGCCGCCGAGCGCCGGATCCGTCCGTCATCTGTGTTATCCTCGTCCGGCTTTGTACCCCCTCCCGGAGACCTGCATGACGTCCAAGCCTCGAAAGGTCGTGGTCCTCGGGGTGGACGGCGCCGATTTCCGCTATTACCGCCGCTGGATCGAGAAGGGGCTCACGCCGAATTTCGCGAAGCTGGCCGAACGCGGGCGGATGGGAATCCTCCAGTCGACGTATCCGCCGGTGACCGCGCCGGCGTGGATCTCGATGATGACCGGCGAGTCTCCCGGCCACCACGGAATCGTGGGCTTCGCGGCCCCGTTCACGGGGGAGATCACGCGGAAGGTCGTGAACGCCTCGAGCGTCGAGTCCCCGACCATCTGGGAGATCATCGGGCAGCACGAGCGGGACTCGCTCGTGGTGAACGTGCCGCTCACGTACCCCGTGCGACCGATGCGCGGGATCCTGGTCTCGGGAATGCTCACGCCGGAGGGCGCCGAGTTCACCTGGCCGCGGGAGTACCTGCCGGAGCTGCGACTGCTGCAGCCCGACTACCGGATCGATCTCGCGTGGCAGGACTACAAGGATCGAGGTCACGATCTCGTGCGCGATCAGAAGGCGATGACCCGCGCGCGCGCCGAGCTCTGCGTGAAGCTGCTCCAGTCCAAGCCCTGGGACTTCTTCTTCGTGGTGTTCACGGGGACGGATCGCCTGCAGCACTGCCTGCACGAGCACGTGATGCGGATCGACGACGATCGGGCCGTGCGCGACGACTCGCTCACCGCCGCGGTGCGCGACTACTTCGTCTCGCTGGACGAACGCCTCGGCGACGTGATGGAGGCGGCCGGCGAGGACGCGCATTTCATCGTGGTCTCGGACCACGGGTTCGGACCGCTCGAGAAGAACGTGTACTTCAATCGCTGGCTCGCCGACGAAGGTCTGCTCGCGCTCAAGCCGCGCGGCGCCGGCACGAGCCGCAAGATGTGGAAGACGGCGCTGAACCGGGTGGGCATCACGCGATCCACGATCACGTCGCTCGGCCGCGCGGTGGGACTCGGCGATTCCGTGGAGCGCGAGGTCCAGAAGCTGAATCCCTTCGTGGGAGGGATCGAGTGGAGTCGCACCAAGGTCCACTACTATCCGACGAACGGCTTCTTCGTGAACCTCGAGGGACGCGACGCGTTCGGCATCGTGAAGCCCGGCGCCGAGTACGAGGCCGTGGTGTCGGATCTGATCGCGCGGCTCGAGGCGATGAAGGACCCGCGAACGGGCGAGCGGCTCCTGCCGGTGGTCAAGCGTCGCGACGAGCTGTTCCGGGGCCGCAACGTCGACAAGCTGCCGGACGTGTTCGTGGAGTTCCTCGACCAGCCCTACGACGCGTTCATGCAGGACTACGACGTGCCCGGCGTGTTCGTGAAGCCGGACTGGGGAAACGGCACGCATCGCCGCAACGGACTCTTCATCGGCGCCGGCCCGGACCTCGCCTCGGGCGACGAGATCGAGGGGATGGAGATTTTCGACGTGGCGCCGAACGTTCTTCATCTTCTGGGGTTGCCAATTCCCGAACACATGGACGGCCGCTTCCGCCCGGATCTGTTCACGGGCGAGGCGGCCGAGGGAGCCCGGTTCGAGGCGCTCGCCGCGGACGGGGGAAGCCGCTACGGCATCTCGGAGGAAGAAGAACGTGATCTGGAGGAGAAGCTCCGCGGGCTCGGTTACCTCTGACCTCGGCGCGCGCATCGCGTCGCTGATCGTCGTCGCCGGATGTCTGGCCGTCGCGCCGGCCGCTCCGGCCGCTCCCTCCGGGGAGATCCCACTCGACCCGGCCGTCACGGTGGGGAAGCTGGACAACGGCCTCACCTACATCGTCCGCGCGAACGGCAAGCCGAAGGCTCGGGCCGACCTGCGTCTCGTGGTCCAGGCCGGATCCGTGGACGAGGCCGACGATCAGCGCGGGCTCGCCCACTTCCTCGAGCACATGCTGTTCAACGGGACGGAGTCCTTCCCGAGCAACGAGATCATCGACTACCTGGAGTCGATCGGCGCTCGATTCGGCGCGGATCTGAACGCGTACACGTCGTTCGACGAGACGGTGTACATGCTCGAGATTCCCACCGACCGCGAGGACCTGCTCGATCGCGGCCTCGCGATCCTCGGCGAGTTCGCGCACCGTGCCACGATCGAGCCGGACGAGGTGGAGCGCGAGCGCGGTGTGGTGCTGGATGAATGGAGACGCGGCCTCGGCGCCGGCTCCCGGATCCGCGACCAGCAACTCCCGATCCTCTTGAAGGGCTCCCGCTACGCGGACCGGCTTCCGATCGGCGACCCGGCGATCCTCGAGAAGGGCGACCCGGAGGCGATCCGTCGGTTCTATCGGGACTGGTATCGCCCGGAGCGAATGGCGGTCGTGGCGGTCGGCGATTTCGACGTGGACACGGTGGTGGCGGGCATTCGCCGGGAGTTCGGGGCGATCCCCGTCAGCGACGATCTCGGGGAACGTGTCGACTGGGACGTTCCCGCGCAGCCCGACACGCTGTTCGCGCTCGCCGACGACGACGAGCTGCGAGGCACGAGCGTCGGATTCAGCACGAAGCGAGCGGCCCGCGGCGAAGCGACGACGTGGCCTGCGTACCGGCGCGATCTCGTGGAGCGACTCGCGATCGCGATGTTCAACGATCGGATGTTCGAGCTCTCGCGGTCGGACGATCCTCCGTTCCTCGGCGCGGGGCTCGGCGTGAGCGGCTTCGGCCGCGTGACCGAGCTCGTTTCGGAGAGCGCGCGCGTGGAGGCGGGGGGCGAGGCTCGCGGGCTGGAAGCGCTGCTCACGGAGACGTTGCGCGCGCGCCGGCACGGCTTCCTGCCGTCCGAGCTCGAACGCATGAAGGCCGAGTACCTCGCCGGCATCGAGGCGACCGCGGCGGAGCGCGAGAAGACGTCGAGCGCGAGCTACGTCTCGGAGTACACACGGCACTTCCTCACGAACGAACCGATCCCCGGAATCGACGCCGAGCTCTCGTTCACGCGGGAGGCGCTGCCCGGAATCGACGTCGCGGAGTGCTCGGCCGCGTTCCGCGACCTCACCGGCGGCGGTGGCCTCGTGATCGAGGCGAGTCGGCCGACTTCCCGCGCCGAGGTCGGGGAGGCGGAGCTGCGGGCGAGCCTGCGCGCGGCGGCGGCGAGCGACCCGGCCCCCTGGGTCGAGCGGACGGTCGGCACGACGCTCGTGGAGCACCGCGCGGCGCCGGGCACGGTGGTGTCCCGGCGGGAGATCGCCGATCTCGGACTGACCGAGGCGGTGCTCTCGAACGGGCTCACGGTGTACCTGAAGCCGACGGAGTTCCAGGACGACACGATCGTGTTCCAGGGCCTCGCACTCGGCGGGACGTCGCAGGTCGAGGACGCGGACGTCCTCTCGGCCGGCGCCGCCTCCGGCCTCGTGTCCGAGGCGGGCTACGGCGGCCACTCCCGGGTGGACCTCGACCGGATCCTGACCGGGAAGGTCGCGTCGGCCTCGCCGTATTTCCAGGAGCGGTGGCACGGCGTGTCCGGGTCGTCCACGATCAAGGATCTCGACACCGCACTCGACCTCGCGATGCTCGTGATGACCGAGCCGAACGACGATCCCGCGGCGTTCGCGCGCTGGCGGACACGCGTGGCTGCGTCGCTCGCGAATCGCGCGTCGGATCCCTCGGCGAAGTACTTCGATCGCCTGACCGAGATCAACACGAACGACCATCCGCGCGAGCGTCCCTTCACCGCGGATCGACTCGACGAGGTCGACCCGGCCGTCGCGCTCGCGTTCTACCGGCACTGCTTCGCGAACCCGGCGGACTTCGCGTTCTTCTTCGTGGGGAATCTCGACCCGGACGATCTGCTTCCGCGGATCGCGCGCACGCTCGGGTCGCTGCCCGCGTCGTCCGCGCCGGCGAGCCGGTGGGTCGACCGAGGCGTCATGCCCTCCGACCACGACGTGCGGGAGACCGTCTACGCCGGACGGGAACCGCGGTCCCTTACCACGCTGACGTTCCCGAGCTACGGCGGCGACGATCCGGACGAGTGGCATCGTCTCCGGACCGCCTGCTCGATCCTCGAGCGCCGGCTTCGCGAGACGTTGCGCGAGGACCTCGGTGCGACGTACGGCGTGAGCGCATCGTACCGGTGGAATCTCGTCGGGCCCGCGCGGGGAACGATCGTGATCCGCTACGGCTGCGCGCCCGACGTCGCGGAATCCCTCGGGGACGCGGCGCTGGAGGTCCTCCGCTCGCTCCGGGAGACCGGACCGACGGCGGAGGAGCTCGCGACCGAGAAGGAGATCCAGAGCCGTGAGCTCGAGACGAGCCTCGAGCAGAACGGATTCTGGCTCGGGAATCTCTACGGCCTCTGGTTGCGCGGCCGCGATCTGCACGAGGTGCTGGATCGACAGGATCGCATCGACTCGCTGGATCTGCCCGGACTCACCCGGACGCTGCAGGAGAACGTCGATCCGGATCACCGCACCTGGGTGGACTGGCTCCCCGTGACCGCGAGCACGGAGGCGTCCGCCGCGGACGTCGGCGCGGCGGGGCTCGACTCGCGGGGGACGGACGTCATACACTGAACGGGCCCCGATCGACCACGCCCCGGGTCCCCTTCCATGTTCCGTCGTCCACTTCCGGCCGGCCGAGGGAATCGATGTCGCTCCGATCTCGCGCTCGCTTCGTGAGTCCCGTCCTGCTGATGACGGCCGCGCCGTTCCTCGCGGTCGGTTCGGCGTCGGCCGAGCGCGTCACGCGCGCCGACGTCTTCCCTCCGGACCGGAGCGTCTGCGCGCTGCCGCCGGCGTCGCGTGACACGGGGGACGAACCGTACGCGCGCGCCGCCTCCGTACCCGTGGCGGCGGCGCCGGACTCGCCGGATCTCGTCACCCGCCAGTGGCTCGGCGTGGTCGCCGCGCCGCTGTCCGACGAGTACGCGTTCACCGTGGAAGACGGGGTCGTGGGCGTGTCCCTGCACGCGTTCGCGGACGCGCCCGACTGTCGTGTTTCCGTGGAGTTGCTCGGCCCCGGCGGGGAGGTGCTCGCGTGCGAGGGTTGCCCGGACGCGCCGGCGGTCGGAGAGGCGCTCGTGGGACACGGCACCGCGCAGATGCCGAGCACGGATCGTCCCGGCTGGGAACTCGGGCCCGGGGAATACGCGTTTCGCGTGCGGGCGATCCCGGACGACGATCAGGTCCCGTGCGAGCAGCTCACCGCGAACGTCTTCGCGCAGTTCCGCGCGAACGAATCCGTGCGCGTGGAGCACGTGCTCGATCTGAATTTCGTCTACCTTCCGGGGTCCACGCTCTCCGCGGACATCGCGCAGTCCTCGCCGCGTTTCGCCGACTTCCTCGGCATGGCCCAGAAGTGGCTCGACGCGACCGGGATCCGGATCGGCCGCGTGACGCACGTCGATCTGGACCGCCCCGAGTTCGACGTGATCACGACCTGGGAAGAGGCGGGACGCATGTTCCGGACCTCGAGCGAAGTCGGCGCGTCGCGCGCGCTGAACGTCTACTGCGTGCGGACGTTCGAGCCGCCGCTCTATCCCGTGGCGGGGCTCTCCGGTGGGATTCCCGGGCCGGCGCTCTCCGGCACCGTGGCTTCCGGCATCGCCATGCGGATGGCGCCGTTCTTCACGTGCAGCGATTGCCTGCGCGCGTACGCCTCACTGTTCGCGCACGAGATCGGTCACTATCTCGGCTTCTTCCACACCACGGAGGCCGACGTGGAGCACTGGGATCCGTTCTCGGACACGCCCGAGTGTCACGTCACGAATCTCGGCGACTGTCCGGACTTCGATCACGTGATGTTCCCCCTCATTCACACGCGAAACTCGATCTGGAGCGATTCCCAGATCCGGATCGCGCCGACGCATCCGCTCGTACGCACGGTGGCGGTCTCGGGGCCGGATCCCGGCGACCACGAACCGACCGGACCGGCGCCGTTTCTCGCGGGTCCGAATCCGTGGTCGGCAGAGGGCGCGTTGCGACTCACGCGCACGGCGGGTCCAGGGGAATGGAGCGTGGACGTCCACGACGTCACGGGCCGCCGTTTGCGCACGCTTTCCGGCTCCGGCGCGTTGACGTGGGACGGGCGAACCACGACCGGCGATCGCGTGCCGGCCGGCGTCTACTTCCTGCGTGCCCGCGCGGGCGAGGACGTCCGGACACTCCGCGTGGTGAAGACCGAGTGAGACTCCGTACGATTGCGTTCGTGATTCTCGCGTCCGCCCTCGCGGGCGGCGGCTGCGAGCGCTCGACGCCGTCTCGTCCCACGACACCGCCGGTCGCGCCGGCCCGCGTGGTGCCGCATTCCTATCTGCCGCGTCCCGTCGAGCAGGACTACGTGGAGGTCGTGGCGATCGAGACGGCGGCGCCGATCGCGCTGCTGCTGGAGCCCCGCGTGCAGACTCCGCGCGAAGGCCCCTGGCGCGTCACCCTCGGGGATCCGAGCGGAGAGCCCGCGGCGACGTTTCCCGCCGAGCGGGTGGACCCCGCCACCGGCCGCGTGACGTTGCTGATCGAGCCGGGGGTGCTCACGCCCGGAGAGTGGACGGTGGAGTTCGATCTCGTGCCGGGGGGGCAATCGCTCGGTGCGAAGCGGTACGTGTTCCGGTTCCGCGCGGAGGCGTCAGCCGAGTCCCGGTGACGCGTTCGGCGCCCAGCGGAGCCCGGTGAGCACCGAACCCACGGTCGCGCGATCGCCGGGGATGCCGGCCGCGAACTTCAGGTGCAACGGCGGATCTCCCGCGATGCGAATCTCGTCGCCCGGGTCGGGGTGACCGAACTGCATCTCGAGACGGACCTTCGCCACGATGCGGCCGTTCGCGTCGCGAGCGTCGACTCGGTGCCGCACGCCGAGGATGCGCCCCGCCGCGATCTCGCGTCCGCGCCGGCGGACGTTCTCCTTCGCCACGATCGGAGAGATGCGCTCCTCGCCGACCTCGGCCTGCAGCGGCAGGTGATTCACCAGGAAGATCAGCGAGTCGCGCAGCCCCACGTGACCGATCGCGGACTCGCGATGTCTGCGGCGAAACTCGGCGGCCGTGATGCCGACGCCGGTCTTGTCCTGAAGCGCTCGCCGTCGCTGCGACGTGTCCACGCGTCGGAGCACCTCGATCGAGGACACGGAGACGCAGACGTTCGCCACGGCGGCCGGCAGCACATCCATCGCGAATCCGGGATTCACGCCGACCGCGAGGACGGGCACCGCGGCGTCGCGGGCGGCCCGGTCGAGTGCCCGGGCGCGCGCCGGCCACCGCCATCGCGCCGCGATCAGCTCCTCGCAAGTGGATACCACCGGGAGTCGGCGGGAGAGAACGTCGCGGAGCTGCTTCTCCGCGGTCGGGAAACGGGATGCCGCGAGGTGGGCGACTACGTCGGCACGGGTCCGGACCTCGGCGAGAGATGCCGCCACGCGCTGTCGCGGCGCGCGATCGTCTCCGAGGACGTCGGCGAGAGTCCGGCCGGCGAGCCCGGGCGCCGGATCGACCGCGGCGACGAGACGGAGGTCTTCGGAATCCAGAATGGCGGAGGCAACGGCCCGTCCGATCGGACCGAGGCCCAGGATCAGAACACGCGGACGGCGCATGTCGTCTCTCCGGTCAGTTCCCCGCGGGGGCGCGTCGCTCCGAACCGTTCAGGATCGACGGGATCCGCGCCCAGTCGCGGCGCTGGCGCATCTCGGGCCGCGCCTGCAACGTCGACGGGGATGCGAGGTACAGAGGGTACACCGTGGTCTCGCGTCCTTCCAGGACGCGCCCCACGTCGTAGTTCAGGATGTACTGGCGGAGCTCGGTCCACTCCGGGAAGCAAGCCTGCACGGCCTGCACCGCCGTGTGCCCGAGCGGGATCACGAGCCGGGGCTTGAGGATCGTGATCAGGCGGCGAAGGTGACGCGAGCAGGCGCGGGCCTCGTCCAGCGTGGGACGACCGGGCCGCAGCGACTCGTCTACCGGCACGCACATCACCGCGGTGACGTAGAGGATCTCCGAGTGCGAGATGCCCGCTTCCTCGAGGTAGGCCGTGAGCTGCGACACGGTGGGATCTTCGGCGTGCGCGCCGAGCCCCTTGTCGTTCTGGGTCGCATCCCGGTGGGGCTGCTCGCCCACGATCAGGATCCGGGCCTTCTCCGAGGCTTCGTCGGGCGCCGGCACGAGGATGTCGTGGGCGCCGTAGCACTGGCGACAACGCGAGACTTCGCGAAAGAACTGCCGGATCCGTTCGGACACGAGGCGCTCTCCCCACCCTTCCGGTGGCGGATCGATCGGAAGCCCCGGTCGGGGGCGGATCCGCCTTCCCTTGTTACGGAGACGCCACCGGCGGGCTTGAGGTCGGATTTCTTCTCGGAGGGATCACCAGTCCTTGCGTTCCTTGGGCGAGCCTTCCGAATGCTGGAGCCCCTCCCGTGCACCGGATCCGACGTGAAGGGGCTCGTTCTGCTAAGATCGGGGCTCGCAACGACCACGCCTGCCACCCCCATCTTGAACGAGCGTCCATGCGGCCGGCCCCCGTCCATCGGGCAGTTTTTTTCCTCGCGATCGTCCTCGCGTTGCCGGTCTCCGTCCGCGCAACTCCGGATTCCTCGCGCGCGGTCGTGCGCGTGCGGGTCACGGATGCGGTCTCGGGGGAACCGGTGCCGTTCGCGAACATCGTCCGCCTCGATCAACCGGGCGGCTGGCTCTGCGACGGACACGGTCTGTGCCACCCCCGTCTCGATCCGGCGACCGAGGTGCGTGCTCGCGCGCTTCACGTCGGCTACGAGGACTCGGACGAGATCCGGTTCCGCGCGACGCGGGACGACACGGTGACCGTCGTTCTTCGCATGGTCCCGCGACCGGTCGAGATTCCCACGATCACCGTGAGCGCGCGTGCGCAACCGAACCTCCGCGACAGCGCGGCGGCGATGCAGACGATCGACGGCGAGAGCGCGACCCCGCTGCCGAATCCCGCCGACGATGCGTTCCAGATGCTGCGCGTGCTGCCGGGCGTGACGTCCGGGGACATCGGAAACGAGTTCCGGCTGCGCGGCGGCGGCGTGGAGGAGACCCTCGTGCGGGTGGACGGGCTCGAGGTGCGCGAGCTGTTTCACGGTCGAGACTTCGGAGGGCTCACGGGAATCGTTCCCTTCTCGGCGGTGCAGCGGATGGACGTGTACTCCGCCGGGTTCCCCGCGCGATACGGGGGACGCCTCTCTGGCGTGGTCGAGCTCGAGCTCCGCGAGCGCGGCGAGGAGGGATGGCACGGCCGTGTCGCGGCCGATCTCACGTCGGCTCGGGCGCTGGTGGAGCGGCACGACGAGGGATCCTCGATCTTCCTGTCGTCGCGTGAGGGCTACCTCGATCGTGTGCTGGGTCGCATGACGTCCGGCACCGTGGTCGAGCCGGCCTACCGCGATCAGCTGCTCCGCGTCGTGACGCGGACGGGGGGAGCCGGCACGTTCACTTTCAACGCGCTCCGTTCCGAGGATCATGCGCGATTCGAGGACGGCATCGTGGACCACCAGGTCGATGCCGACTACCTCGACGAGTACGCCTGGGCCACGTGGCGAGCGCATCTCGGATCGCGGGTCGTCGCGAGATCGACGGGATGGCTCGCGCGGACCGATCAGGAACGTCGGTCGGCGGAAGATCGTCGGGAGGATCTCTCGAGCTGGCGGCGCGGGGCCCGGACGGAGCTCACGCTTTCGCTCGGCGCGCACCGGCTCACGACCGGCGGACAGGTCGAGCACGAGGATGGCGACTACGCGATCCGGAGCACGAACGTCGCGCTCGTGGATGAGGACGGCCAGCTGTACTCCTTTGCCGCCCTGGATCGCGCGGGGGACTTCGTCCGGCGCCGGTACTCCTGGTTCGTGCAGGACGAGCTGACCTGGGGGCGCCTCACCGTGAACGGGGGAGTTCGCTTCGAGAGCGGGCTGCACCAGGAAGGCACACGACGGGATCCCCGGGCGTCGGCCGCCTTCCTCGCGAGCTCCTCGACGACGCTGCACGCGGCCTGGGGTCGCTACGGTCAGAGTGCCGGCCTGCGTCTCTCCGGGCCGTCCGACTTCCCTCTGCTTTCGGAGCGCACCCAGGAGGCGGAGCACTTCGTGTTCGGCGTGGAGCAGCGAGTCGGCACGATCCGCCTCGGAGCGGACGTCTGGCGGAAGGACTTCCCCGTGCTGGACGGTGTGGTGACCCGCACGATCGGGGGAACGACGGAGCAGCACCTGATCCAGAACGGGAGTGCCGAGGGGATGGAGCTGTGGCTGCGGTCCAGCGGCCCCACCGCGAGCTGGTGGTTCGCGTACTCGCTCGGACGCTCCCGCTGGAGTGACGGGGATCGCTTCTTTGCGCGGGACTTCGATCAGCTGCACACGGTCGCGATCGCGAACACGTGGACGCTCGCCCGGAACTGGGACCTCGGCGTGGCGTATCGCTTCCACACGGGGACGCCGTACACACGGCAGAGCTGGAACCAGGACGGCGGCCCCGACTGGATCCTCACCGAGGGAATCCCGAACGCGCAGCGCCTTCCGGACTACCACCGGGTCGACGTTCGGCTCCGACGGTGGTTCCGGTTCGACGGCTGGGAGATGTCGGTCTACGCCGATGCCCTGAATCTCACGAACCACGACAACGTGCTCTGGTACGCGTGGCGATTCCGGGATCCGGACGGCACGCGACGTTCCGACCCGGAACTCGTCACGCGGACCGGCGTGCCGGGAATCCCCTCGCTCGGCCTCGAGGTGCGCTGGTAGAGCGGGCGACGTCCGCCGCCGCCGCCCGCTCCGTTTCGTTCTCGTGCCGCCCCGGCTCGACCGGCGAGACCTCTAGCCCGGGACAGCCGCCCGCCCGCGCCACACCTGGCCGACATTTCGCCAATCGCGCGCTTGCTGTTCTTCCGGGCGGGTGAGACGCGCCCGTGCCGTGACGTGATAGAGCGGCAGGATCGCGATGCCCGCGACTTCGATCACCCGCCCGACCGCCTCCGGGAACCGCAGGTCCGCCGCTTCCGCCTCCTCCGCCAGCGCCGAGCGAACCGCCCGCAACGAGATCCGGCCGAGGGACACGACCAGACGCGGCCGACAGATGCGCAGCAGCTCCCGCACGTGTCCCGAACACTCCTCCACCGCGGTGACGACGGGAACCGCCGCTTCGAGTCGCCGCGCGTGGGGTCGGCACATCAGACACGGCGCGATCATCACGACGTCTCGCGGGATCTCTGCCGTGTTCAGGAGCTCGCCCAGATAGCGCAACGCGGCGTCTTCCGCCGTGAGGTCGAGTCGACGCTCCCCGGCGAGGACCTGACGCGGTGATCGCTCGATCAGCACGAGCAAGCCCTCGGCGATCCCGGGACGCTGGAAGCGCACGCCCGTCCGTCGCTCCGGTCCGAAGCAACGCTCGCACGTGGCCACGGTCGCCTCGAGCGCGGCGAGCTCCTGGCGGATCAGACCGGACATTCGATCTCCTCGGGCTCGTCGTCCGGGAAATCGTCCTCGTCCGGGGGCCACGGGGGAAGCCGCACTCCGCCGCGGAGCTCGAGCGCTCGCGTGAGGCGACGGTCCACCCGGCTCACTCGCCACAGCAGGGTGGATCGCGGCCCGCGCCGCACGTCCCGCGGGACCGGGACGTTCAGCGCTCGACACGCGCGCAGCCGGCGATGCAGCAGCCCTTCCAGCACGCAGTCGCCCACGAAGTCGCCGCCGGCCGAGTGCACCGGTGCGCGTGGGGTGGTGTCCGATCTTTGGGGCGGAAACGAGTCTGGTCCCAAGGCGATCCTCCTTCTCCCGAGTGGAAACCCGGGGAGACGTCGACGCGCCGGAAGTTGACGCTCCGGCGGAGAGAGCCCGGAGAACGCGCGAGGGAGCGGCGCGAACACGGCGGGGGAGGAGACTGCAGGTCGCGTGCCAGACGGACTCGGCCTTCGGGGCGGCGACGCCGTCCGGGATCAGACCAGCGCGCGCTCGATCGCGTCGAGGGTGGAGGCATCGAGCTTGACCCCGGCCGCCTTCACGTTCTCCTGCACCTGCTCGGGATGGCTCGCGCCGACGATCGCGGAGGCGACGCCGGGATCGCGCAGCACCCAGGCGAGCGCGAGTCGCGCGAGCGGGAGGCCGGCTTCGTCCGCGATCTTCGCGAGCCGCTCGACGCGGGCGAAGTTCTCCGGCGTGAGCATCGGACGCAGAAACCGTCCGCGTTGCTCGTGCGCGGCGCGCGAACCGGCGGGCGTCGCGTCCGCGCGGTACTTGCCGGTGAGCAGACCCTCGGCCAGCGGAGAAAACACGACCTGACCGACGCCATGTTCGCGACACCAGGGCAGCACGCTCGCCTCGATCGCCCGGTCGACCAGACTGTACGGCGGCTGGTTCGAGATCGGCGGCGCGGCGTGGGTCGCCTCGGCGATGCGATGCGCCTCGGCCATCTGCTCCGCCGACCACATCGACACGCCCCAGTACAGCGTCTTGCCGGCCCGCACGAGATCGTCCATCGCCCGGACCGTCTCCGCGATCGGGACCGTCGGGTCCGGCCGGTGACACTGGAACAGGTCGACGTAGTCCGTGCCGAGGCGGGTCAGGCTCGCGTTCAGCGACTCGTGGAGGTGCTTGCGCGACAGGCCGCGATCGTTCGGATTGTCCGACATCGGGAAGTACGCCTTCGTGGCGATCACGAGGTCGGCGCGACGGATTCCCGAGAGCGCTCGGCCCAGGACCCGTTCCGCCTCGCCGCCCGCGTACACGTCGGCGGTGTCGAAGAACAGGACTCCGGCATCGAGAGCGGTCCGGATGCACGCGATCGACGTCCGGTCGTCGACCCCCGCGCCGTACGTGAGCCAGCTGCCGAGGCCGATCTCGCTGACCGTGAGTCCCGACCTCCCGATCCGGCGATAGGTCATGTCGCTCATTCGCGCACCTCCTGGGTACCGAATCGCAGGATGGCAGGGAACGCGGACTGGCGCAACGACCCGGCATCGTGCCATTCTGCCCGGATGGAACAGATCGAGACGACGGGATTCGACATCGGCACGGTCCTCGAGCTGGCGGGCGAGCGGGCGGTCCCCGGCGGCCGCGTGCTGGCGCGCGCCGAGGGCAAGATCGTGCTCGTGGCCGGGGCGCTGCCCGGCGAGCGGGTGCGGGCGCGGATCACGCGCGACGAGAAGCGCTGGTCCGAGGCCGAGGTCGTGGAGGTGCTCGAGGCGAATCCACGCCGCCGCGCGGCCCCGTGCCCCCACGCCGACGCTTGCGGCGGCTGCGACTGGCAGTTCGCCGAGCGCGACCTCCAGCTCGAGATGAAGCGCGAGATCGTGCTCGACTGCTTCCGTCGCATCGGCGGACTCGACGTGGAAGACCGCCTCGAGGGACCGGAGCCGATCGGTGACGAGTTCGGCGTGCGCCAGCGAATCGGACTCACGTTCGACCCGGCGGGACGCCCCGGTTTGCTCGCGCGCGGCTCGCACGACGCGGTCCCGATCGAGTCGTGCCTCCTGATGCGTCGCGAGCTGAACGAGGTCGTGCTGCCGTGGCTGCGCCTGGCCCCCCCGTGGAAGCGCGTGAACGTCCGGATCGACTCCGCCGGACGCAGCGTGCTGCTGTTCGAGACGGGCGATCCGCCGTCCGAGAAAGACCGCAAGCGTTACGGGAAGATCACCGCCGCCATGGATCGGCCGCCGGAGATCGTGGGGCTGCTCGCGGACCGCATCCCGCTCGCCGGTGAACGCGAGCTCCGCTACGAGGTCGCGGGGTCCGAGCTCACCGCCGACGCCGCGTCGTTTTTCCAGGGCAGTCTGCCCGGCGCGGAACGCCTGGTGGAGATCGTGCGCGAGATGATCGGCGACGATCGGAACGGCCAGCTCCTCGACCTGTACTCGGGCGTGGGACTGTTCGCGGTGTGTCTCGGGCGCGGTTTCTCCCGGGTGATCGCGGCGGAATCGGACGGACGCGCCGCGCGGCACCTGAAGCGCAACCTCAAGCGCAACGGAATCCGGGGCGAGGCGCGCGCCGAGCCGGCACTCGTGACGCTGCGGACGGCGCCCGTAGCGGAGCGCGAGACGATCATCGTGGATCCGCCGCGCGCCGGCCTCGACAAGGAAGCGCGCCGGGCGCTGGTGGGGCGGGAGCCGGCCCGCATCGTGTCGATCTCGTGCGATCCGGCCACGGCCGCGCGGGACACCGCGGTGTTCCTGCGCGCCGGCTATCGACTCGAGCGGATCGTGGCCGTGGATCTGTTCCCGGTGACGGCGCACGTGGAGACCGTGGCGCTCCTGGTGCGGGAAGACGTCGCCGGTGGCGATCAGGGCGCGACCGCGCCGTAACCTCCCGCGCCGTCCGGCGATCCGTCCACGTGGACGCCGCGCGCGTGGTACCAGCGTCGGATCTTGTCCCAGGCCTCGCCGCCCGTCTCCGCGAACTGGAACAGCGAAACGTCGTCCGGCGCGATCACGCCTTCCGCCGCGAGGTGCTCCGCGTCGAACGCCTTCCGCCAGAAGCTCTCGCCCACGAGGATCACCGGCAGGTGCGGCAGCTTGCCGGTCTGGATCAGGGTGAGCATCTCGAACAGCTCGTCGAACGTTCCGAAACCGCCCGGGAACGCGACCAGTGCGCGCGCCCTCATCGCGAAGTGCATCTTGCGGATCGCGAAGTACGCGAACTGGAACGCGAGGCCCGGCGTGATGTAGGGATTCGGGAACTGCTCGTGCGGCAGCGTGATGTTCAGTCCGATCGACGGCGCGCCCGCGTCGAACGCGCCGCGGTTGCCCGCCTCCATGACGCCGGGGCCGCCGCCGGTGACGATGACCCACTGGCGCCGCCCGCGTTCGTCCGGTCGGCTCGCCTCGGACGCGATGCGGGCGAAGTCGCGCGCGGCGTCGTAGTACTTCGCCTTCGCGAGCACGTTCTCGGCGATCGCGACCGCGCGCCGCCGGGTCGTGTCCTCCGGATGCTCCGCGAGCGCGCGTCGGGCCGTCTCGAGCCGACGTTTCGCCTCGGCCTCCTCGACGACCCGCGTGCCGCCGAACACCACGATCGTGGACTCGATGCCGTGCGCGCGCAGGCGCAGCTCCGGCTTCAGGTAGTCGAGCGCCAGCCGGAACTGCCGGGTCTCGTCCTCCTCGAGGAAATCGTGATCCTCGAACGCGCGACGGTACGAGGGATCGGACACGATCGCGCGCGTGCGATCCGGCGCGCCCGGGTCGTCCTCCGCCGGCTTCGGCTGGCTGTACGGGGAAGGCTCGAGCGGGCAGTACGGCCCGAGCGTGTCGCGTTCCGGACGCTCCAGCGGATCCCTCACGAGGCGCCCCCGATCTCGAATCGATCGCCGAGTGCCGGCACCACGACCTTCGGCGCGCCGGCCTTTTCCAGACGCTTGGCGACGGCCTCGGCGGCCTCCGGCTCCCCGTGGGTCACGTAGGTCACGCGGGGGGCGCGCGCGCCCGAGTCGAACCAGCGGGCGAGCTCGTCCTCGTCGGCGTGGCCGGACAGACCGTTGAGCACCTCGACGCGGCACCGGATCGGGACGTCGCGGCCGTGGATGCGGATGTACTTCTCGCGATTCAGCAGGCGGCGTCCGCGGGTTCCTTCGGCCTGGTATCCGACCAGAAGCACGAGGTTCCGGGGCTCGCTCGCGTGGTTCTTGAGATGGTGCAGGATGCGGCCACCGGTGAGCATGCCGCTGCCGGCGATGATGATGCGCGGACCCTTGGCCTCGTTCAGCGCGATCGACTCCTCCGTGGAGGAGTGCATCTTCACGCGATCGAGAAAGTCGTTCTCGCAGCACGCGACGTCCTCGTCGACCCAGCGCGGATCGAGGTGCGCGTAGTAGACCTTCGAGGCCTTGATCGCCATGGGGCTGTCGAGATGGATCGGGACCTTCGGGAGCCCGCCCGAGGCCATCTCGCGCAGGAGCAGCAGCGCGATCAGCTGGGAGCGACCGAGCGCGAACGCCGGGATCATCACGATGCCGCCGGCGTCGAGCGACGCGGCGACCTTCTCGTAGACCTCCTCGCGCAGCTCGGGATGATGGCGGCCGCCGTACGTCGACTCGATGACGAGCACGTCGCATTCCGGACGGGTCTCGGGATCCGGGTGCAGCGGGAAGTCGTAGCGCCCCACGTCGCCGCTGAAGACGATCCGCTGGGTGGCGCCGTTCTCCTTCGCCTCGATCTCGATCGAGGAGGCGCCGAGCAGGTGGCCGGACTCGAGCCAGCGGGCGCGCAGTCCGTCGGCCAGCTCGTGCCACGCGTCCGGTTTCACGGAGCGGAAGCGCTTCATCACGCGGGCGGCGTCGTCGCTGTCGAACAGCGGGAGCGCAGGTTTGTGGCGGGAGTGGCCCTTGCGGTTCGCGTACTCCGCGTCCTCTTCCTGCAGCTTCGCGGCGTCGGCGAGGACGATCCCCGTGAGCTGGGCGGAGGGCTCGGTCGTGAGCACGTCGCCGCGGAACCCCTGATTGTACAGTCGGGGCAGCATGCCGGAGTGGTCGAGGTGGGCGTGCGTGAGCAGCACGCGGTCGATCTCCTCGGGGTCGAACGGAGGCTCCTCCCAGTTCAGGGCGCGGAGCTGCTTGAGCCCCTGGAACATCCCGCAGTCGACGAGGAGCTTGTGGTCCCGATGCTCCAGCAAGTAGCGCGAGCCGGTCACTGTTCCGGCGGCGCCGAGGAAAGACAGGTGCATTCGTACCCTCCCGGAAGGGCGCCGAGGATACACCCTGCGGAGTGTCGCGTCCGGACGGGGGCCGTTCGGTGCCTGGTGCGCCGCCCGCACCGCCGCCCGCCACCGAACGATCGTTCGAAGCGGGGAGACGGGCCGCGAATAGCTGCCCACTAGATTTGTTCGCTCAATTCTGGATCCCCGTCGGTCGATTTCTGCGGAAGAACCGGGAGGTCGCCGTGGAAACGAGATCCGTCGACGCGCTCGCGCGCGCTCTCCAGATCCAGAAGACCATGGCCCAGGAGCTCGTCTCCTCGGCCTCGACGCGCGCTCTCGAGACTCCGGCAGCCGGCGGGTCCTGTTCCTCGTGCTCGGACGGGGACAAGGTCTCGATCTCCGCCGAGGCGCGGGCGCTGGCGGAGGCCATCGCTCCGGACGCGCCGGAGGATCCGGACGGCCCACCCGGCACCGACGACGGGGACGGCGAGCCCACCGATCTCGAAGGGGCGAATCCGTCGAACGGTCCGCGCGAGCTGAGCGCGGAGGATCAGGGACGGGTCCGCGAGCTGCAGACGCGCGATCGCGAAGTGCGCGCTCACGAGGCCGCGCACGGCTCGGCCGGCGGCGCACTCGCCGGCGGCGCCAGCTTCACGCTCGAGACGGGACCGGATGGTCGCCAGTACGCGGTGGGCGGCGAGGTCCCGATCACGATCGCCGAGGGCAGCACGCCCGCGGAGACGATTCGCAACGCCCAGCAGGTGCGGCGCGCGGCGCTGGCGCCGGCCGAGCCGAGCGCGGCGGACCGTCAGGTCGCGGCCGATGCGTCGGCGCTGGAGACTCGCGCCCGCGTCGAGCAGGCCCGGGAAAGTGGAAGCAGTGGTGCGGAGGGGGGAGAAGCGACTCCGGGAACGATCGAAGGGAAAGTCGATCGACCCGAGGAGCTCCCGGAAGCGCAGAACGCGACCGCGGTCGAGGCGGGGGGATCCGTCGACCCGCGGGCGCGCGCGTACGCCGGGGATCTGGTGGCACAGCTCGAGCCTGCGCTCGATCTGTTCGCCTAGCAGACGTTCGGAGCTCTTCCCACGGCGCCCCGTTCTCGAGAGAGAGCGGGGCGCTTCTGCGTGCGGCTCCTGCGCGCGTGAGCTAGTGTCTCCCGATGCCTGCGATCTACGTCGACGCGGACGCCTGCCCCGTGAAGGAAGAGACCTACCGCGTGGCGAAGCGGTACGGCTGGCCCGTATTCGTGGTGTCGAACGCGTGGATGCGGACGCCCTCGGACGCGGAGGTCGAACTCGTGGTCGTGGGCGGAGACTTCGACGCCGCGGACGACTGGATCGTGGAGCGCGCCGGGGCGGACGACGTCGTGGTCACGGGCGATATCCCGCTCGCGGCCCGCTGCCTGGAGAAGGGAGCTGCCGTGCTCGGGCTCCGGGGCCAGGAGTTCACGGAGGACTCGATCGGCGACGCGCTCGCGAGCCGCGAGCTCCTGTCCCAGCTGCGGGATCTCGGCGAGGTCTCGGGTGGCCCGGCGCCGTTCCAGAAGAAGGACCGCTCCGCGTTCCTCCAGAAGCTGGATCAGATCGTCCAGCGCGTCCGCCGACGTTCCGAGTAACCCGCGCCTCGCCGATCCTTGCGTTTCGTGGCGGCTCCTCGCCGCCGGGCACCGGCGTCGTCGCGTCGAGTCGGCTTTCGGCGCCGCTCGCGCGAAATGACTTCGAATCCCGGCTCGGGAATTCCGTTATTCTAGGGGAACGTCGGGTCGTGCGGGCAGGCCCCCGGTTCTCTCCCCCCACCGGTTCCGGGACCTGTCCACCCGCGTCACCTCGAGGAGTCGTCACCCATGCTTTCGAGTACTCGCCGCGCCCTCTCGTTCGGCGCCGCCACGGCGGCCGCCGCACTCTGCTTCCTTGCCGATGCGACGGCGGCCGAAGTCGTCCGCGACACGTTCCACCAGGACCACCGCGCCACGCCGAAGATCCAGTTCGAGCCCTCGACCCGGATCTCCGGCCTGAGCGGCGAGCCTCTCGCTCGCGCGTTCCTCGCGGAGCACGCGTCCGAGTACGGCCTGACGAAGAGTCTCGCCGGACTGCGGCCGGCCGAGGTGCGCGAGAGTCTGCTCGGAACGCACTACACGTTCCGCCAGGAGATCGGCGGTATCGAGGTCGAGAACGCGCGCATCGTCGTGTCGATCTCGCGGCAGGACGGCCACGTGTACCGGGTGTTCAACGACTTCTATCCCACGAAGCGGGAGGCCGCCCTCGAGCGGTCGGCCGCGATCTCCGAGGAGGCCGCGTACGACGCGGCGTGGAATCGCCTGCGACCGCACGGTCCGCTGCTCGCCGACCCGTCGGCGCGTCTCGTGTGGGTTCCCGAGGGCGACTCCTTCCGGCTGACGTGGATCGTGGGGCTCGAGCTCGACGCGCCGTACGGCGGCTGGGAAGTGCGCGTCGACGCGCGCGACGGCCGCGTGCTCGATACGCGGGACACGCGTCTCTATCGCCTGCGCTCCGATCTGACGGACGCGCCCCTCGCCACGCGCATCGACGCCTACTCGGGTCCGGTGAGCGATCGCCGCGCCGCGTTCGCGACGCGGGCCGCGACGGAAGCCCGTCTCGAGGCGGAGCTTTCCCGCGCGCCCGGTTCGCGCGCCGCCGGCACGGGCGTGGTGTTCGATCCGGATCCGCGCGCGACGCTCCTGAACGACAACCTGCAGGACACGTCGCCGCCGAGCTCGTTCACGGCCGCGTACTTCACGCGCAACCTGCTCGACATCTCGTTCAACGGCACGACGTACTCGCTGACGGGTCCGTGGGTGAACATCATCAACTGGGACACGCCGAACACGGCTCCGAGCACCACGACGACCGGGAACTGGACCGGCACCCGCGGCGTGAACTCCTTCAACGACGCGATGACGTACTTCCAGATCGATCAGAGCCAGCGCTACATGCAGTCGCTCGGCTTCGTGGGCGCGACCGGCATCCAGGACGGGCCGATCGGAACGGACACCGACGGTGTCCAGGGCGCCGACAACTCGTTCTTCCAGCCGGCCTCGAACCGTCTCTCGTTCGGGCACGGCTGCGTGGACGACAGCGAAGACACCGACGTGATGCTTCACGAATACGGCCACGCGATCAACCACGACATCAACTCGTCGTGGACGGGCGGTGACACCGGCGCGATGGGCGAGGGCTTCGGCGACTACTGGGCCGGGTCCTACAGCTTCTCCACGCCGAACGGCCCGATCTATCACCCGGAGTGGATCTTCACCTGGGACGGCCACGGCACGGGCAACCAGTGCTGGGGCGGGCGGATCATGAACGCGTTCGCCGCGCAGTACGTCCACACGACCACCTACGGCGCGCACCAGTCGATCCCGGGCGGCTTCCAGTCCGACGAGCTGTGGTCCACGCCGCTCTTCCAGTCGTTGCTCGAGCTCGACGGCCTCGGCTACCCGCGGGAAGACGTCGACACGATCATCCTCGAGTCGCAGTTCGGTCTCGGTTCCGGCCTGAAGATGCGCGACATGGCGAACGCGATCATCGCGACGGCGAGCACGTTGTTCCCGGGACAGCCGCACGCCGACGTCTTCACGCAGAAGTTCCTCGTGCACAACATCGTGGACATTCCCACCGTGGTGCTCGCGGCGCTCGAGCCGACGGTGACGTCCGGTGGCGGGAACGGCGCGGCGGACCCGGGCGAGACGGTCGAGCTCGACATCGAGGTGACGAACGACGGCACGCTCGGCGCGACCGCGGTGTCGGCCACGCTCACGAGCACGACGCCCGGCGTGGTCATCAACCAGGGCGCCTCCGCGTACCCGAACCTCCCGATCGGCGCGAGCGGCACGAACGTCACGCCGTACTCGATCACCGTTCCCTCCGGTCACACGTGCGGAGATCCGGTCGCGCTCGTGCTGAATGTCTCGTTCGACGACGGGGATCCGAGCTCGATCGTGCTGAACCTCTCGCTGCCGGTCGGCGTGCCGGTCGGCGCCCAGGCGTCGGTGAGCCCCGGGCTCTCGATTCCGGACAACAATCCCACCGGCGTCTCGAGCACGCTCGTCGTGTCCGGGACCGGCGGCACGGTCTCCTCGAACCTGAACGTCGACATCAACCTGACGCACACGTGGATCGGGGACCTGATCGTCCGGCTCACGTCGCCGAACGGCACGGTCGTGACGCTCCACAACCGGACCGGCTCGAGCGCCCACGACATCATCGGGAACTACCCGCTCACGCTGACCCCGGCCCAGCCGCTCAGCGCGTTCATCGGCGGGCCGCTGGACGGCACCTGGACGATGTTCGTGTCCGACAACGCCGGCCAGGACGTGGGCACGCTGAACAGCTGGGGCATCAGCGACGTGTCCGGATGGGACTGTGACCTGCTGACCACGGATGCGCCCGGCGTGACCCTGGCCCCGGCGACGTTCTCGCTGGAGGCGGCCAGCCCGAACCCGTTCGGCGCCTCGACGGCGATCCGCTTCGCGGTTCCGGGCACCGGCGCCGACGTCTCGCTCGAGGTGTTCGACATCGCCGGCCGCCACGTGCGCACGCTGACCGAGGGCTTCCTGCCGGCCGGCGGCCACTCGGCCACCTGGGACGGTCGGGACGAAGCGGGCCGGCGGGCGAGCGCCGGCATCTACTTCTACCGTCTGGAGTCCCGCGAGTACTCGGCGACCCGGAAGGTGGTCCTGCTGAACTAGCCGCGCCCCCCGGAGTTCCGGGGTTCGCGGAGCACGAGATCGGGGCCCGGAGACGTCGTCTCCGGGCCCTCTTTCATTTCGCCTCGGGCCGGCCGCCGGCCGCAATCCTTCGGAAACCCCGCATTCCGGCCGACCCCCGCCCGCGCGAGATTAGGACGTGATCCGGAGGCCTTTCCGGCCGCCTGGCCGCACGACCCGCCGACGCAAAAACTCGACTCGGAACGCGGGAAGTCGCCCGGGCATGCTTTTCCCCGGGGGTAGGTGATGTCGGACCGCGACACCCGAGCGTCCCACGAACGGGCCGAGGCGATTCGCGAAGAGCACGCCCGGCTTCGTCTCCTGTTGGCCGAGATGTGCGAGGAGTGCGAGCTCGCGCGCCTCGTCCCCCTTCTCCAGCAGCTGGCCGAGGAACTGGCACTGCATTTCGAGACCGAGGAGGCCGAGGACGGCTTCCCGGCCGTGGCGCGCCTGCAGCCTCGATTCGCGGCGCTGATGGAGGAGGTCCTGGCCGAACACCGCGCGTTCCTCGACGAGGTCGGCGCCCTGCTGCGGCGGGCCGAGCTGTGCGTCGTCGAGGTGAAGCGAATCCACGAGGAGGCGGTCGCGGTCGCGAATCGCCTGCACGAACACGAGATCAAGGAGAACGATCTCTTCCTGGAGATCGCGACCACGGATCTGGGGGAGGCCGACTGATGGCTCCGGAAACCGCGCTGGCGGGAGGCGGAACGACCGGCGTTCCGGTCCGCGTCGACGGGCACATCGTAGAAATCGTGAGCGACTCGGGCGAGGGCGCGCAGAAGGCCGGGCAGATCTTCGGCGCGGTGAGCGCGAAGATGGGCAATGGCGTCTGGACCGTGGAGATCATCCCCGCCGAGATCAAGCCGCCGGCGCGTTCGCGCGCGGGCGCGAGCGGCATCCGCATCCGCCTCGGCTCGAGCGAGGTCACGAACATGGGCGACGAGGCCGACCTCGTCGTGGCGTTCAACGAGCAGGTGCTGTACGGACGCATCGAGCAGCACGCGTACAAGCCCGGCACGATCCTGCTGCTGGATTGCAAGTGGGCCACGGATCCCGTGGAGTCGGTGCGCGAGATGTACGCGAAGGCGATCGAGGAGTTCAAGAGCCTCGGCCTCGTGATCCACGAGATCCCGATCGAGGAGGAGTGCGGGAAGATCACGGACACCCCGCGGGTCGGCAAGAACATGTGGGTGGTGGGCTTGCTCGCCCGCGTGTACGGCCGCGAGCTCGAGAAGGTGCTGTCCGAGGTCGAGATCGTGTTCCGCCGCAAGGGCGAGGCGGTCGTGAAGAAGAACCACGATCTCGTGCGCGCCGGCTGGGAGTTCGCGGAGCGGGAGCTCCCGTACCAGTTCGAGGTGCCGGCCTGGTGTTCCGATCGGCCGATGGTCGTGATGAACGGCAACCAGGCGGTGGGACTCGGGGTGATGGCCTCCGGGATGGAGTGTCTGGCCATGTACCCGATCACCCCGGCGACGTCGGCCTCGCACTACCTGGCGGCCGCGTTCCCGCGGGTCGGCGGGTTCCTGCACCAGGCGGAGGACGAGATCGCCGCGATCGGATTCGCGGTCGGCGCCGCCTACGCGGGCAAGACGAGCTGCACGATCACGTCGGGCCCGGGGCTCGCGCTGAAGACCGAGTTCATCGGGCTGACCGTGATGGCGGAGATCCCGATCGTGATCGTCATCGTGCAGCGCGGCGGTCCGAGCACGGGTCTGCCCACCAAGGTCGAGCAGGGCGAGCTCCTGCCCACGATCTTCGGGGCGCCCGGCGACGATCCGAAGATCGTGTTCGCCGCGGCCACGATCGAGGAGTGCTACCAGTTCGTGATCACCGCGCGCGAGCTCGCCGAGCAGTTCCGCGGTCCGGTGATCCTGCTGACGGACGCGAATCTCGCCACCGGCGTGGCGCCGTTCCCGCGGCCGGAGCTTTCGGTGGAGTCGATGGCAGCGGACATCGATCCGTCGCCGTGGCCGGTCGGCGTGCCGCCCTACGACTGGGATCCGGACACCGGCCTGTCGCCGCGACCGGTCCCGGGGCAGCCGGGCGGCGAGTACGTGCTCACGGGCCTCGCGCACACGCGGTTCGGCAAGGTCGCCTACGATCCGAACGCGAACCAGATCGGGTGCGAGATGCGCAGCCGCAAGCTGGCTGCGCTCCGGCACACGCTGCGGCCGCCGGTGATTCGCGGCGAAGAAGAGGGCGACCTGCTCATCGTGGGCTGGGGCTCGACCCTCGGCGCCATCGACGAGGCCGTGGAGCGCGCACGCCGCGAGGGACACTCCGTCTCGAGCGTGCACCTCCGGTTCCTCTCGCCGCTCGAGCCCGGACTCACGGAGATCTTCTCGCGGTTCCGCCAGGTGCTCTCGGTGGAGATCAACTATTCCGATCCGGTCGAGAGCCCGCCGCTGATCCGCAAGGAAACCCGCCGTCTCTCGCAGCTCGCGCGCCTGCTGCGCACCCGCACGCTCGTCGACGTGGACTCGTGGTCGAACGTGCACGGACAGCCGCTGCGTCCGGGAGAGATCTACGCCGAGATCGTGAAGCGCTGCGAGGCGCTCCGGGAGGTCGTGCGATGAGTCACCATCACCACCACCACGGAGATCAGGACGACGATCTCCTGGTCGAGGAAGTGCCCCGGTACTTCACGCTCGAGGACTACGAAGGCGGCGTGGCGCGCTGGTGCCCGGGCTGCGGAGACCTCGCCGTGCTCACCGCCGTGCAGAAGATCCTGCGCGACGAGCAGATCCCGCCGGAGCGGACCGTGTGCGTGTCCGGCATCGGCTGCTCGAGCCGGTTCCCGCACTACATGAAGACCTACGGATTCCACGGCCTGCACGGGCGGGCACTGCCGGTGGCCTGCGGCGTGAAGTCGCGCCGCCCGGACCTCACGGTGTGGGTCGCCACGGGAGACGGCGACTGCTGCTCGATCGGCGCCGGTCACTGGGTACACGGCATCCGGTACAACATGGATCTCGTGATCATGCTGTTCGACAACAACGTCTACGGCCTCACGAAGAACCAGACGTCGCCCACGAGCCCGATCGGCCTCCACACGAACACGCACCCGGGCGGCGCGATCCTGCCGCCGCTGAATCCGATCCAGACGACGCTCGGATTCACGAACGCGTCGTTCGTGGCGCAGACAGTGGACTGGAACCCGATTCACCTCCAGGCGACGTTGCAGGCCGCGTACAAGCACCGCGGCACCGGGTTCGTCCGGATCCTCCAGCGCTGCCCGACCTACACGGCGGGAGTGTTCGAGGACCTCGTCCGCGATCCCAGCCGTCTCCTCGTCCTGGAGCACGAGGACGGGATTCCGGTCGCGGACTCGCTCCGCCGGATCTTCCCGAATCGCACCACGCACGATCCGTCCGACCTCGCGGCGGCACGCGCGCTGGCGGATCGCACGGACTACGTCCCGATCGGTCTGTTCTTCCGCGACGAGAAGCGCCCCTGCTACGAGGAGTTCTCGGAGCGCGGGCTGAACTTCACCGCGGAAGAGCGACTCGCCGCCCTCGAGCGCGAAGTGGACCGGTTCCTCGTCTGACGACGAGAGGAGGCACGCAGGATGACGGACACCGAGGCGCGCGAGATGCAGGAGCTCAGCCTGCTCGAGTTCCGCACCGGAGACGTACCCGAGGGCGCAGCGGCGCGCCGCCCTCCCCGGTCCGCGAAGCCCGCGGACGCCCGCTCGCTCGAGACGTCGCTCCGGCGGTTCACGCTCGGCGGCGTGGCGGCGCAGGCGGGAGAGTCGGCGGAGCGATTCGTGCCGGCGGCGCTGTACCCGTGGCTCTCGCGCGGTCAGGTGCGCGGCGACTATCCGCTGTTCCTGGCGCTGCCGAGGGACGGACGGGAGGAACTGGTCGTGGCGCCGCTCGCGACGTTGCTCCGGACGGCGCTCGATCGTCTCGTGCCCACCGCCTCCGAGGAGCGGGAATCGCTCGAGCGCACGGTGGCGCAGCTCGAGCGTTCGCTGCGGGCTCGACTCGCGGAGGCCGCCGGTCCGGTGGACGCGGACGCGATCCTGGCCGGGGCCGGCCGCGAGATCCTCGAGTCGCAGGCGATCGCCGGCGACGAGCGGGATGATCTGCGCGATCAGTGGGACGCACTGCTCGCGGCGCTGCCGGATGGCGGGTTCCTGGTGGACTTCAGTGAAGACGTCTCGCTGCACCTGCTCGTGCTCGCGGCGCTGCGGAGCGTGGGGCCGCGGCGGGCGGAGTTCGTGCGGGAAGCGCGCGACCTCGCGAGTCGAGTGCGCGGTCTCCTCCGCGCCGACGAGGCACGTGGCGACTCCGGCGTGCCCGCGTCGGATCACAAGCTCGGCGGCCGGCTCGGCTCCGCGGCGGCGGGACGGCTCGATCCTTCGCGGTTCGCGGACATCACGAGCCACCGGCACCGCAAGGCGGGGCTCGGCGACGAACGCCGGCAGGCGCTGGAGCGCGCCGCGGAACGGCTCGAGTCGCTGACGTTCGAGGGCGAGCCCGTGCTCGTCCTGGTGCACGACGGAACGCGCGGGTTCGCGTCGGCGGAGCCGGCGGGAGCGCGGGTCGACGTGGTGGGTGAGAATCCCGCCCGGGCCGCGGTGGCCGCCTTCGCGGACCATGCCTCCCCGTGGCTCGACGTCTTCCGCGCGGTGCGACTCGCGCGACTCGAGCTGTCCGGTCGCCTCGATCCCTCGCGTCACGTGCCCGCGCTCCAGGATCTCGCGCTCGACGGTCTCCGGGAGTCGGAGATCGCCGTGTTGCCGGTGGTGGCCGCGGTGGAGGAGGGCGATCGTCTCGGCGGGCCGGAGGCCGGTTCGCTCTCGCGCGTGCTGCTCTCCGACTGGCCGATCCAGATTCTCGCGGTCGTCGAGCCGGGGCGGGTCCCGTTCCTGCTCGGCGAGGAACCTCAAGTCGAGCGCCTCGAGCTCGCCTACCTCGGCCTGTCGCATCGCCACGCGTTCGTGCAGCAGTCGGCGTCGGCGCGGCCGGAGCATCTGATGGAAGGATTCCTCCGCGCGCTCGATCGACCTCGCCCGGGACTGCACGTACTCGCGCGCAGTGTCGGCGCCGCGCTCGACGCGGAGGCCGCGCTCGAGAGCCGGGCGCATCCGTTCTTCCGCTACGATCCGGACCGGGGAACGACCTGGGCCGGGCGGCTCGACTTCTCCGGCAACCCGTCGCCCGAAATGGACTGGATGTCGCGCCGGATCTCGGTGTCGGAATCGCCGGAGGACGGCACGGCTTCCGACCTCCTCGAGCTGCCGTTCACGTTCGCGGACTACGCGCTGCTCGACACGGAGCTGGACGCCCATTTCCGTCCGGTCCCGGATGGCGTGCCCGACGAAGCGCTCATCGGCATCGACACGTACCTCGGCCTGTCGGAAGACGATCAGCTTCGCCGCATCCCGACGGTGTGGGGCGTGGACGACGAAGGTTGCCTTCGTCGGCTGGCCGTGACCCGGCGGCTCGCGCGCGTCACCGCGCGCCGCCTCGACTTCTGGCGCACGATGCAGGAGCTCGCCGGCGTGAAGAACGCCTACGTGGAGGAGGCGGTTCGGCGGGTGCGCGCGGAGATCGAAGCGCGATTCGCCGAGGAGCGCGCGACGCTGGAGGCCGGGCACGCGAAGGCGCTGCGCGAGACGGAGCGGACCGCGGTGCAGGCCGCGATGTCGCGACTCGCGCGTCGGCTCCTCGATCTGGACCTCGCAGCCGGCCTCGAAGCGAAGTCGGCCCCCGTGGCGTCCGCCGCGGTGCCTTCCCCTCCGGCCGCCGCTGCCCCGAGCGAGTCGGAGAAGACGGAAGCGCCCGCGGCGGAGCCGCCTCCGCCGGCTGCCGTCGCCGCACCGCGACCGGAGGTCGAGGATCCCTGGATCGACTCGCCGCTCTGCACGACGTGCAACGACTGCATCAATCTGAACTCACTGCTCTTCGTGTACGACTCGAACAAGCAGGCCACGATCGGGGACGCCACGAAGGGCACGTACGCCCAGCTCGTGCTGGCCGCGGAGAAGTGCCCGGCGCGTTGCATCCACCCGGGAACTCCGCGCGATCCGAACGAGCCGAATCTGCCGGAGCTCGTGCAACGAGCGGAACGCTTCCGGTAGGAGTGCCGAGGGAGGGCGCATGGGCGACGTCGTGGTCGGGGCGAGCATCCTCGGAGGACTCGGTCTCCTCTTCGGGACCGTGCTGGCCGTGTCCTACCGGTACCTCCGGGTGCCGGAGGATCCGCGGCTCGGCGACGTGGAGGGGATGCTCCCGGGCAACAACTGCGGTGCGTGCGGAGAGCCGGGGTGCGCCGCGTTCGCGGTGAGCCTGCTCGCGGGCAAGACGACGCCCGGCAAGTGCACCGTCTCGAGTCCCGAGAACGTCGAGGAGCTCGCCACGTTCCTCGGCGTGGACGCCGGGCGCGGCGAGAAGCTCGTGGCGCGGCTGCACTGCGCCGGTGGGCGCGCGCAGGCGAAGCAGATCGCGGAGTACGAGGGCTTCGAGAGCTGCCGCGCGGCGGCGCTCGTGGGCGGAGGCGGGAAGGGCTGCTCCTGGGGATGCCTCGGACTCGCGGACTGCGAGCGCGCGTGCACGTTCGGCGCCATCACCATGAACTCGAACGGGCTCCCCGTCGTCGACGTGAACAAGTGCACCGCCTGCAACGACTGCGTCGTGGTGTGTCCGCGGGACCTGTTCGAGCTCCTCCCGCTCCGCAAGCCGCTGCTCGTGCAGTGCCGCGTGCCGCTCGAAGGCGCGGCCGCACGCGCGCTGTGCACCGCGGCCTGCGACGCGTGCGGTCGCTGCGCGCAGGATGCGCCGACCGGCGTCGTACAGATGGATGGCGGCTTGCCCCGCGTGGACTACGACCGGGACTCGGGCCCGGAGGCCACCTGGCGTTGTCCGACCCGGGCGATCCGTTGGGTCCCGGCCAACCAGTTCCTCGAAGATCGTGAGGTGTCGCGTGAGCTTTCTTGATCGCTGGCGAGCGCGCAGTGCCACTCCGCCCGCGGCGCCGCCCGCGCCGCCCGCGACCGCCCAGCTCGGTGGTCTTGCCGCGGTGAAGGCGGTGGACTCCCTGGCCACGGCCCCGGATCCGGATTCGACCCTCGCGCATGCGTTCGGCCGCGCGCTGGCCGGTGCGCGGGCCACGTGCTGGCTCGACGGCGATCTGGATGGCGCGGCGGATCGGCTGCGGGTGGCGGCCGCCCGTCGTGTGCCGCTCGTCTCCCACGTGGTGACGAACGCCGCGATCTCTCACGCGCGGCCCGACGGGGGCGGCCACGACGACGTCTGGACGCTCGCCGACGCGGGCGCGTTCGTCCTCTTCGCCCGTGATGGGCAGGAAGCGGTGGATCTCTCGCTCGTTGCGCGGCGTGCTGCGGAGCGCGCGCTCGTCCCGGCCGTGGTCGTGCAGGATCGAGAGACGGCGAATCGCGAGGAATCGATCGAGATGCCCGCGAAGGAAACCGTGCTCGCGTACCTCGGCCATCCGGAGGAGGGCATCGTGACCCCCACGCCGGAGCAGGCGGTGCTGTTCGGCGAGACCCGGCGTCGGGTGCCGCGCTGGCTCGACCCCGAGGCCCCCGCGCTCTTCGGCGCGAAGCTCGACGGCGCGACCTTCCCCCTCGGCGCCGCGGCGCGGCGCGCCTACGCGGCGGGACCGCTCGCGGCGTCGCTCGGCGAAGCGTTCGACACGCTGCGACCGCTCACGGGACGCGGCCTCGGTCCCGTGGTCGGGGAGACCGTCGGCGCGTCGCTCGTGCTGGTCGGCATGGGAACGCACGCGCACGTCGCCGAGCGGGTGGCGCACCGGTTGCGCGGGCAGGGGATCCGGGCGGGATGGCTCGGCATTCGCGTACTGCGTCCGTTCCCGGTCGACGAGGTCGTGGAGCGGCTCGCGAGTGCGCGCGACGTGCTCGTGCTCGAGCGCGCGAACGCCTGGCTCGCCTCCGAGCCCCGGCTCACGGCAGAGGTGCGCGCCGCGGGAGTCGGCGGCCGCTTGATCTCCGCGATCGCGGGCTTCGGCGGGGCGGAAGTCCTCGAGGAGGACCTGCTCGAGCTCGCCCGCACGTTCGACGACCGCACCGGACCCGTCTGGGTCGGCGCGGACTTCGCACCGGACCTGCGCTCGGATCCCAAGCGGGCCGCGATCCGCGAGGAACTGGGACGGGCGTTCCCGGGCGCGGAGCGCCACGGGGTGCGCGCCGACCGCGTCTCCGATCGTGCTCCCGGAGACGTCCTGGTGCCACCGGCCCGGGCCCGTCGAGTTCCCGAGAACGCCGCGCCCTGGTCGTCGTTGCCGAGCGCCTGGGACGGATTCGTTCGCCCGTGGAGCGAAGGCCGCGCCGCGGCGCTCGCGCCGGATCCGCTGCTCGCGCTCGCCGCATTGCCGGCGGGGGCGGGGGCTTTGCGGCCGGTCGCGAACGTATCCGGTCAGCTGCCCGCGTTCGATCCCGCCGCCTGCACGGGCTGCGGTCGTTGCTGGGTGAGCTGCCCGCACGGAGCGATCGAACCGGTGGTCACCGGAGTGACCGGCCTCCTGAACGAGGGAATGCGCCTCGCGCGCGAGCAGGGCGGATCGGTCGACGTGCTCCGTTCCGTGTCTTCGAAGCTCGCGCGCGAGGTCGAAGCGCGGCTCGCGGCGGCGGACGCCCCGGCCACTTTCGGCGACGCGCTGGAGCAGGCGTTCCGCGCGATCGAGGGCGCGGTGCCGGACGAACGGCGGGCGAACGTCGCGGCCGCGGTCTCGGCCGTCGGTGCGGCGATCGGGGCGCTGGAGGTCGCGCGACCGGAGGCGCTGGAGGGAAGCGTCGCGTCGATCGTCGTCGATCCGGATGCCTGCACGGGGTGCGGGATCTGCGTGGCCGAGTGTGAGCCCGCGGCCCTGCGACTCGAGGAGGCCACGGCGGAGTCGGCCGGCGCGATGCGCGCGCGGACCGATCTCGCGCTCTCGCTGGCCCCGACGGACGCGGCACTCCGGGAACGCCTCGCCGCTCGCGACGACGTGGGCGTCGCGGCAGCCACGTGGCTCGATCCGCATGCGCGTCACGCGCTCGGTCCCGGCGATGCCGCGCCGGCCGGTTCGCCGGCGCGCCTGGGCCTGCGTCTCGCGCTCGGCGCGCTGAGCGCGGCGCAGGCGCAACGCGACGTCGAAGCGCGGGCGCGGGTCCGCGCGGTCCGCGAGCGCGCCGCCGAATCGATCCGGCACGCCATGCTCGACGTCGTGCCGACCGGAGATCTGGACGCGATCTCCCGCGGTCTGGAGTCGCTCGGCGGCCGCGACGTGGACGTCGCGGCGCTCGTGTCGCGGCTCGAGGAAGCCGTGGAGACCGGTCCGGTGAATGCCGAGCGCCTCGCCCGCGTGGTGGATCGCGCGAAGTCCGTCGTGGATCTCGACGAGCGCCTCGCGCGCGCGACCGGACCCGGTCGCCGCACGTACGTGGTCGTGGCGGACCGTGATCTCGCGGAGTGGATCGCGACGTTCCCGGCGCAGCCGTTCCCCGGCCCGACGATCGTGGATCTGGACGGTGCCGGAATCGCGACCGCGTCCGGGCTGCTCGACGAGATCGCGCGGGAGACCGTGGAGAACGCGCGCGCGATCCGTCGCGTGGAGCACGCGTTGACGGGATCGGCCGCGCCCGACCCGCAGGACCTTCCCGCCCGGTTCGAGGACCTGCGGCCCGAGGAACAGGCGCTGGCACCGCGGGTGGTGCTGCTCCTGGACGACGAGTCGTGGACGCAGCGACGCGGCGGCGCGATCGAGGCGTTGCTCGCGCGGCGGTTGCCGCTCGCGGTGGTCGTGACGGCGGGGAGCGCCGGGAGCGACGCGGGGCGGAGCGAGCTCGCGCTGCTCGCGGCGGCCGGTCGCGACGCGTTCGTGGTGCAGGACACGGTGGCGGATCCGGACCCGCTCGTGCGCGCGATTCGCGACGCGGCGACGAAGGGCGGCCCGCTGCTCGTCCGTGTGTTCGCGCCGCCGTCGGACGGAGAGGCGGCCGCCGCGCTGGAGCGGATCCGGGAGCGGCGTGACGCCGGTGAGTTCGTTCCGTTCGTGTCGTCGCCGTCGGCGCAGGCACCGCTCGGCACGATCACGCTGCGGGACGGCATCGCGTCACCGACCCGCGACGTCCTGCTGCTGCTCGCCGGCAGTGCCGGGCCTGCAATCGAGCGCGCGCGTGACGAGGCCCGCGACGAAGAACGTCGGCGCGCGGTGGGCGAGCGCTCCACCGCGCTGGATGCCGCCACGCGCGACACGCAATCCGCGCTGGTCGAGCGGCTGGAACGTCGCCTGATGGCGCTCGCCGGCCCGGATTCCGAGGACGACGCATGAAGACGTTCCAGCACGGGGTGCATCCTGCGGAGCACAAGGACGCGACCGCCGACTCGCCGACCCGTCGACTCCCGTTCGCCGCGCACTACGTACTCCCGCTCGCGCAGCACGGGGGACGTCCGTCGAAGGCGATCGTGACGCCGGGTGTGCGCGTCGAGCGCGGGGATCCGGTCGCGGAGCCCGACGGGTTCGTCTCCACCACGCTGTGCGCGCCGGTGGCGGGTACGGTGACCGCGGTGGAACGTCGCCGGCATCCTTCCGGCGCCATGGTCGACGCGATCGAGATCGCGGCCGACCCGTGGTCGCCGCAGCGACTCCCCTCCCGGGAGCCGCTCGACTGGGCGGCGATGCCGCTCGAGGAGTTCGTGACGCAGGTGCAGCGCGCCGGCATCGTGGGGCTCGGCGGGGCCGCGTTCCCCTCGCACGTGAAGTACAAGGTGCCGGAGGGACGCAAGCTCGAGCGGCTTGCGGTGAACGGCTGCGAGTGCGAACCGTATCTCACGTGCGATCACCGTCTCATGGTCGAGCGACCCGAGGCGGTCGTGCGCGGGGCGATGATTCTCGGCGCCAAGCTCGGCGTTCGCGAGATCGTGGTCGGCGTGGAGGCGAACAAGCCGGACGGTATTGCGGCGCTCGAGCGGGCGGCGAAGGAGGCGGCGGGCTCCACGGACGGTCCGACCGTCGACGTGGTGCCGCTCGACGTGAAGTATCCGCAAGGCGCGGAGAAGATGCTCATCCGCGCGCTGTGGCGGGAAGAGGTGCCGGCCGGGAAGCTGCCGCTCGACCTCGGCGTCCTCGTGAACAACGTGCAGACGATGGCCGCCCTCGCGGACTGGTTCGACGCGGGCGTTCCCCTGATCGAGCGCTGGCTCACCGTGTCGGGACCGGGCGTGCGCGAGCCGGCGAACCTCGTCGTGCCGATCGGCACGTCGGTGCGGGACATCCTGCACCACTGCGGCGGTCTGCTGCCCGAAGCGCGGGAGGTCGTGCTCGGCGGTCCGATGATGGGCCAGCCGCTCGCCACCCTGGACGTTCCGGTGCTCAAGGGGACGTCCGGGATCCTCGCGTTCACGGAGGCGCGCGCGGCGCGGCCGACCGAGTATGCGTGCCTGAAGTGCGGGCGGTGTCTGGAGGCGTGCTCGAACTTCCTGAACCCGTCGCGCCTCGCGCGGCTGGCGCGCGCCGGCCGGTTCGACGACATGGACCGCGCGTTCGCGATGGACTGCATGGAGTGCGGCGCGTGCTCGTGGTCCTGCCCGTCGAACATCCCGATCGTGCAGCTGATCCGCGTGGCGAAGTCCGAGATCCGGAAGCACGGAAAGGGCAAGAAGTGAGCGATCTGGCCTCGCGGGAACACGAACCCGACTCGCTGATCCTCCGGGCGGCGCCGTACGTCTCGCGTTCCCTGACCACGCCGCGCCTCATGACCGAGGTGCTGATCGCGCTCGTGCCGGTCGTCGCGGCGGCCGTCGTGTTCTTCGGTCCCTCGGCGTTGCTCGTCCTCGCGGCCTCCACGCTCGGGTCGGTGCTCGCGGAGTGGGCGTTCGGCGGCCGGCGCGGTTTCGCCGCCGCGTTCCGCGACGGAAGCGCGCCGCTCACGGGCTTGCTGCTGGGTCTCACGTTGCCTCCGGCGATCCCGCTGTGGATGGCCGTTCTCGGCGGCGCCGTCGCGATCGCGCTCGGGAAGACGGTTTTCGGGGGGCTCGGGCAGAACGTCTTCAATCCGGCTCTGGTGGGCCGCGCGTTCCTGCAGGCGGCGTTCCCCACCGTGCTCACCACCTGGTCGCCTCCGGCCGGCGAGGCCACGCCGTGGCTCGCCTGGCGCGCGACGAACTTCGCGTTCCCTTTTCTCTCTCGTCCGGGCGTCGACGCCGTGACCGCCGCGACGCCGCTCTCGCTCGCGAAGTTCCAGGGCGTGACCACCGCGGTGCCGTCCCTCCTGAGCGGACACACGGCGGGATCGCTCGGCGAGACGAGTGCCGGACTGCTGCTCCTGCTCGGTCTCGTGATGGCGGTGCGCCGTCTGTTCGACTGGAGGATCCCGCTCGCGATCCTGCTCGCGGTGGCGGCGTTCGGCGGGTTGCTGCACGTGCTGCTGCCGGCGCGCTGCCCGTCGCCGCTGTTCCTGCTGTTCTCCGGCGGGTTGCTCCTCGGCGCCGTGTTCATGGCGACGGATCCCGTCACGTCGCCGGTGACGCCGCGCGGCGCGTGGGTGTTCGGCGCGGGGATCGGGGTGCTCGTGGTGCTGATCCGGCTGTTCGGCGGACTGCCGGAGGGCGTGATGTACGCGGTCCTGCTGATGAACGCGATGGTCCCGCACGTGGATCGATGGACGCAGCCGCGGCCGTTCGGACGGGGGAGGGCGGCATGAGCACCGGCTCGAGCGTGATCGTGCCCGGGCCGACCCGGGAGCCCGGTTCGCTGAAGCTCGTCGCCACTCTGGTCGTGGCCGGCGTGCTGTCCGGCGCCGGGCTCGTGGCGACGTACGATGCCACGTTGCCGATCGTGCAGGCGAACCAGGCGCGCGCGCTCCGCGAGGCGGTGTTCCTGGTGGTGCCCGGATCCACGAAGCTCGAACCGTTCGCGTGGCAGGGCGACCGACTCGTGGCGGCGGCGGAGCCGGGGACGAACGCGAGCGGCGCGCCGCCGGCCGAGGTGTTCGCTGCCCGCGACGACGCCGGCACGCTGCTCGGCTACGCGATTCCCGCGGACGGCGCGGGGTTCCAGGACACGATTCGCCTGCTCGTGGGCTACGAGCCCGCGGGGCGACGGATCGTGGGGGTCAAGGTCCTCGAGAGCCGCGAGACTCCCGGCCTCGGCGACAAGATCGCGAAGGACGCCCAGTTCGCGGCGAACTTCGAGGCGCTCGCGATCGATCCGGAGGTCGTGCTCGTGAAGCGCGGAGAGAAGACCGCGCCGAATCAGGTCGACGCCATCACCGGGGCGACGATCTCCTCGCGCGCCGTGGTGAAGATCCTCGACGCCGTGGCGCGCACCTGGGCGTCGCGCCTGGAGAGTGCGTCTTGAAGGCGCGTGAGCTCTCGGTACGGGAGGAGCTCCTCAAGGGGCTGTGGCGCGAGAATCCCGTTCTCGTGCAGGTGCTCGGGATGTGTCCGTCCCTCGCAGTCACGAACACGGCACCGAACGCGCTCGCGATGGGCGTCGCGACGTTCTTCGTCCTCGTGGGTTCGAGCTTCCTGGTCTCCAGCCTGCGGAAGGTGATCCCGAAGCCGGTCCGCATCTCCACGTACATCGTGATCATCGCGACGTTCGTGACGATCGCGGATCTCCTCCTGCAGGCGTTCGTGCCGGACATCCACAAGGAGCTCGGCGCGTTCATCTCGCTCATCGTCGTGAACTGCGTGATTCTCGGCCGGCAGGAGGCATTCGCGTCGCGGCACGGAATCCGTCTCGCGGTCGCGGATGCGGTGGGGATGGGTGCCGGATTCACGTTCGCGCTGTTCCTGCTCGGCGCCACGCGGGAGATCCTCGGCAACGGCACGCTGTTCGGCGTGTCGCTGTTCGGACCGAACTTCGAGCCCTGGGTCGTGATGATCCTGCCGCCCGGCGGTTTCCTCATGCTGGGTGCGATCCTGCTCGTGTTCGGGGCCTGGAAGGCGCGCGCGGCGGCGCGAGCGAAGGCTGCCGCGGCCGAGCCCCTGCGAAAGGCGGCGGCATGAGCGGCCATCTCCTCTGGATCTTCCTCGGCGCGATGGTGGTGAACAACTTCACGCTGTCGTACTTCCTCGGACTGTGTCCCTTCTTCGGTGTCTCGGGGCGTCTCGATACGGCGTTCCGTCTCGGGCTCGCGAACATCTTCGTCCTGGTGATCACGTCGGCGTGCGCCTGGGCGCTCGACCGGTTCATCCTCCCGTACGCGCCGTACCTCAAGCTGATCAGCTTCATCCTCGTGATCGCGAGCGTGGTGCAGTTCGTGGAGATGGCGATCAAGAAGCTCTCGCCCGCGCTGTTCCGCGCGCTCGGGATCTTCCTGCCGCTCATCACCACGAACTGCGCGATCCTCGGTCTCGCCCTGTTCCAGACGAACCGGGGCTACGGGTTCCTCGAGGGAATCGTGTTCGCGATCGGCGCCGGCGCCGGCCTGACGCTCGCGCTGGTTCTGATGGCCGGTATCCGGGTCGAGGTGGAGCTGTCGGACGTTCCGGCCGCGGCGCGCGGCACCGCGATCCAGCTCCTCATCGCGGGAATCCTGTCGCTCGCGTTCATGGGCTTCGCCGGCCTGCTCGGAGCGGGCTAGTCATGTGGGCGGACGTCGGCGTGGTGCTGGGCCTCGGCGTGGCCACCGGGATCTGGGGCTGGCTTCGCCTCCGGGCGGCGGGGAAGCCCGTCTCGACGACGGGTTCCTCCGGCTGCGGCTGCTCGCGGGTCACGTCCGGGGGGGCTCCCGAGGAGCGCTGCAACCGACAGTAGGTTTTCCTCACAGACAGCCAGGGCCTCTTCCCGCGGCTGGTTGCCGTGGGGTATCCTCGCCGCGATGCGCCTGCGGTCGGCGGTCGGTCCTCTTCCTCCGCGACCCCGGGATCCGCTAGAATCCGCGTCTGCTGCCCCTTCACCCGGAGCCCCCCGGAGCCGTTCTCCATGCTGCATTTCGCGCGCCTGCCGCGCCGCACCTCACTCCTCCGGAGCCGGTCGACGCTCGCCTGGAGCCGAACCGCGCTGGCGGCCCTGGGCCTGCTTCTCGTCGCGGGCACCGTCCACGCCCAGTCGGTCTGGATCGGCTTCGACAAGATCCTGCGCGTGAACGGTCAGCGGTTCTTCCCCGTAGGTCTCCTCGATCTCGGAATCGAGCAGTACCCGGACGACTGGAACGACCGCATTCGCCAGTCGGGCGCGAACACGGTGTGGGATCTCGGATTCGCCTACTCGGAGTCGCTCGCGACGTGCGCTGCCATCCGCGACTCCGCGCTCGCGACCGGCTACTACGTCGTCACCGGCTCGCCGGATACGTGGAACTGGGACAACCCGAACACGCCGGAGTTCGAGGTCGACAATCCGATGTACGAGAACGGCCTGCTCGAGAATCTCGATCAGTGCTTCCCGTGGAACACGCGTCACCTCGGGTACGCGAACCGCGACGAGCCCGTGTGGACCATCTCTCGCGGCCAGGTCGGCGACATCGACAGCCTGCACGTCCTCGAGACGTTCGAGCAGCTGCACGACGTCGACGGCGCTCGACCGGTCGTGATGAACTTCGCGCCGGCGCACCTGTCGAAGGATCTGCAGACCTGGAAGAACGACGTCTCGGGCTACATTCCCGCGACGGACATCGTGCTCTTCGCGAGCTATCCGTACCCCGCCGGTCCCGGAACCTGCTCGGACTTCAACGTCCTCGGGTGGCCGGAGTGCAAGATGGATCGACTGCCGATCGCCGCCGACATCTTCCTGAACGAGTTGAACGAACCGGGACAACCGCTCTGGATGATCGTGCAGGCCCACAAGTCGATTCCGCTGAAGGAGTCGCGCTGGGAGGCGACGCAGTCGATCATCCACGGGGCGACGGGACTGCTGTGGGCCGGCTGGACCTGGTACCACGAGCTCGGCAGCGGCGCCGATAACTGGGACGTCACGCGGCAGGTGATCTCCGAGTTCGCGTCGATCGCGCCGAGCCTGGCGCAACCGAAGCTGGACGGCGTCTCCGACAACCAGGCCGACGTGGATACGTTCGGGCGGAAGGACGTGGAGGAGGAGGGGCTCGTGTTCGCCGCAAGCCGCAACGGCTACTCCGGTCCCGCCACCATCCACGTGCCCGGCAACCTCGACGCCGAGTGGGCGGAGGTCCTGTTCGAGCAGCGCTGGATTCCGGTGAACGGGGATCAGTTCACCGACACGTTCGACGGCTACGAGGCCCACGTCTACCGCATCTACCGCGACCCGGAAGCGCCGACCGCCGCGCCCGAGATCGCGGCGGCGGGGGAATTCGCGCTGCGCGTGTTCCCGAATCCCGCCGAGGGCTCCGTGCGCGCGACGTTCACCGCGCCGGCCGACCTGCCGGTGGAGTTCGCCGTGTACGACGTGCTGGGTCGTCGCGTGGCGGACGTGAACGCGCGGAACCGCACCGACACGTCGGGTGAGATCCGCTGGGACGCCGTCGACGACGCGGGGCGGCGGGTGCCCGCCGGAACCTACTTCCTGCGCGCGGTCGCCGCGGACGGTCGCCGCACGACCTCCAAGGTGCAGCTGCGCTAGGGCGCGCGGCTAGCGAAGCCGTGACACCTTCACGGAGCGCCGCTCTCCGAGCGCTTCGAGCCGGGCGAAGTACACGCCGGCGGCCACCGGGTCGCCGGCGTCGTTCGTTCCGTCCCAGGTGACGGCGGTGCGACCGGCGGGCGCCTCGCCGGTCCGGAGTTCCCGGATGCGCCGGCCCGTGACGTCGTGGATCGACACGTCGGCGACCCCTGCCCGGGGGAGCGTGAACGCGAAGAGCGAGCGGTCCGCGGTCGGGTTCGGGAAAGGCGCCTCGAGCGACGGTCCGCCGGCCACGTCGGCCACGACCGGTGCGTCGACCACGGTCGTGAGATCGAACGTGAACGCCGAGCGACCGTGCGTGCCGGCGACGAGCGCGCGCGAGTCGTCGTGCAGCTCGAGATCCGCCACGACGCACAGCGGCAGCCCCGAGCCGAGTACGGTCCACGTGCCGCCGAGATCCGCGCTCGTGTACACGCCGACGTCCGTCGCCACGTAGAGTCGGTTCGTGTCCTGGGGATCCACGATCAGGTCGTTGGCGGGCGCGTTCGGAAGATTGCCGCTGATGTCGGCCCAGGTCGTGCCGTGGTTCGTGGTGCGGAACACGTGCGGCGTGAACACGTCCTCGCGGTAGCCCGAATGGGTCACGTACGCGATCGCGTCGTCGCCCGGATCGACCGCGACCCGCGTGACCCAGCGTACGGGCAGGCCCGCCTCGACGTTCGACCACGACGAGCCGCCGTTCGTCGTGACCCACACGCTGCCGTCGTCCGCGCCGGAGTAGATCGTGCTCGGCGCCGACGGGGCCACCGCGAGCGTCGTGAGCGTGCCGAACACCAGGGCGCCCCCGCCGGCGCCGTCCGTGAGATCCGGCGAGATCGCGCTCCAGCTGTTCCCGCCGTTCGTCGTGCGGTGCACCCGGTACGTGCCGGCGTACAGCGTCTGCGGCTCCGTGGGATGCATCACGAACGGCATGTGCCAGTTCGCGCGTCCGTCGCCCGCGCCGTAGAAGATCGAGAAGAAGTTCGTCCCGTCGGTCGCCTTGGACAGACCGCCGTACTGGTACTCGCCGTAGATCGTGTTCGAGTTCGTGGGGTCCACGACCACGGTGAAGCCGTCGCCCCCGATCAGGACGTCCCAGTCGTCGAGTGCGCCCGTGAGCGTGCGCGGGGTGGAGTTGTCCTGCGTTCCGCCGTAGATGCGGTGGGGGAGCTGCGGGTCCACCGTGATCGCGTAGAACTGCGTGATCGGCAGGTCCGGCTTCTTCGACCAGCTGGCGCCCGAGTTCACCGAGGTGTCGACGCCACCGTCGTGGCCCGCGATGAGGCTGGCGCCCGCCGCGGGATTGATCCAGAGGTCGTGCTGGTCCACGTGGATCGGCGTGCGGTCGGACCAGTTCACGCCGCCGTCCGTCGAGCGCTCGAGCGTCACGCCGAGGACGTACACCTCCGAGGGGTTGGTCGGAGAGACCCGGATCTGCCCGAAGTACCAGCCGAACGACGAGTACGGATTCCCGATCGACGAGTTGCTCACGGCGCTCCAGTTCGTGCCGAAGTTGTCGGAGCGGTAGACGTCGTCGAGGTAGGTGCCGGACGTCGTGTTGAAGCGCGAGTACACGGCGTACACGCGCGACGGCTGGCTCGGGGCGACGGCGAGCCCGATGCGCGCGACGTCGGAGCCCGTGGGCACGCCGCTCGTCATCTCGACCCACGTGTCGCCGCCGTTCGTGGAGCGCCAGATTCCGGAGTTCGGACCGGAGACGATCCGATCGCTCGGCGAGCGCAGCCGATCCCACATCGCGGCGTACACGCGATCACCGTTCGTGGGATCCACCACCACGTCCGTCGCGGAGGTCATGTCCGAGAGGAACAGCACGCGACTCCAGGTGGCGCCGGAGTCCGTGGAGCGGTAGACGCCGCGGTCGGGGCCGGTCGAGAACAGGCCGCCGGCGACCGCGACCCAGATCCGCGCGGGGTTCGTGGCATCCCAGGCGATCTTCGCGATGCGTTGCGAGTTCGGCAGCCCGAGGTTCGTCCACGTGTCGCCGCCGTCCGTCGTCTTCAGGATGCCGACGCCGTCGTACGAGTCGCCGGACGTGTTCGCCTCGCCCGTGCCGCAGAGGAGCACGCCGGGATCGCTCGGGTGGTGCGCGAGCGCGCCCACGGAGAGGCCGCCGAAGTCGTCGAGAAGCGGCGTCCACGTGTTGCCCGCGTCCGTCGTTCGCAGGACTCCTCCATCCGCGGCGCCGATCCAGTAGCGCGACGCGTTCGTGGGGTCGACCGCGATCGCGGTCACCCGCCCGCCCACGTTCGTGGGGCCCGCGGCCTGCCACTCGCCGCCGACGGCGCGTCCGCGCTCGGGAGCGAGGGCGCGCGCCTGTCGCAGCGCGCGCGCGTACGCGCCCTGCGGGAGGTCGTGGGCGGGCCAGGCGCGCTGGAAGTGGAACCACTCGTTCGGCTGCTTCGGCGGCTCGGTCGGCGACGGCGTGTCGCGGGCGACGAGCAGGCCCCCCGCGAGAAGAGCGCCGGCCAGCAGGACCGGGGCGACGGGGCGGCGGAGTAGCGTCGGGCGCGGCATGGTCTCGCTCCGGTGGTGGTCGCGGGAGGGGGCGCCAGCGAGTATATCAGGCCGCCCGGCCGGCGCGGCGGAGGGGTCCTAGGAGGCCGGAGCGGACGGGGCGGGAGTCGCCAGCTCGCCGAAGCGTTGCGCGTGCGCGAGCCACTCGTCCCAGAACTGCTGTGTCGTCGCGTCGACCGAGAGGAGTCCCTGCTCCCGCGCGATGCGGGCCGTGTTCAGCAGTCCTCCGTGGGGGATGACCTCGAGCGGGCGCAGCTCCGCGTCCGTCCGGATCAGGGCCGTCGCGCTCCGGGACTCGAGTCCGATCTCGATCTGGATCTGCCGATCGATTCCCCGCCACGCCATCTTGTGCGCGTGGAGTCTCTCGATCCCCACCGCGTCCATGATCTCCCGGTCCCAGGCGGGGAGGACGAGCCGCGCGAGTGCGCCGTCGTCCACCGGCCCCTCTTGCGTCATCATCCGATTCGACGAGTCGTCCCGGGCGCAGCCGGACAGGTGTTCCGCATCGAGGAGGACGATGGTCGCGCCGTGGTGCGCGTTGTTCGTGCCTGCGGCGAGGATCTCGTCGTCGCCGTCCCGATCGACGTCCGCCGCGAGCACCTCGTCGAAGTACCCGGGGTGCCAGTAGGTCCCGAGCACGTGGCCGTCGCGATCGAGCGTGCGAAGACCGGCCGGGTAGTAGATCTCGGAATGGAACGCCGCTGCGATCTCCGCCTCGCCGTCGCCGTCCACGTCCGCGAACGCGAATTCGTTGCACCAGACGGCTCCCACGCGGACCAGGTCGGCCGGGAAGTACCGGATGAGTTCCTCGGGCGACATCTCGTGGCGCCAGACCTCGCGGTTCCGCCGGAAGTCCCAGTCGAGAACGGGACCCGGTCGCCCCGACTCCGAGTACAGCGAGACCACCACCTCGCGCGGGCGACGTCCCCACGGAGCGATCTCGGCCCGCGAGACGCGCGCGGGAAACTCGTGCGTCCAGATCACCTCCTCACCGGACAGGCTGAGGATCTGGACCACGTTGCCCTCGAACAGGACCGGAGGGGTCTCGCGCGCTCCGAACAGGGCGCCCTTCGCCGCCGCGATCAATGCGGCCAGGACGATCGCGTTCAGCAAGAGCGATGTCGGCAGGAGCCAGCGGCGGCGGCGATGACGATTCGCCGCACGGGCCATGCGTTCGCGGAACTGCCGGACCTCTTGGAGGCCGTCCCGTTCCAGCCGATCGAAGTCCACGTGGGCGGTGGATTCGGGGGATTGATCGTCGACGGGCGTCATGCGGTCTCCGGATCAGGCGAGCAGATCTTCGAGGAAGCCGTCGTCGCCGAAGTGACGGCGGAGCAGCACCTTGATCTGCTGGATGTGTGCGTACACCCGTTCGACCGGCATCCGGAGCAGACGCGCGCTCTCCCGCGGTTTGCACCCCTCGATGAAGTGCAGATCGAACAGGGGAGTGTAGCCGTACGGCCGGAGGAACTCGCGCATCCGCGCGATCCAGTTCGCCCGGTCCCGTTTCATCATCAACTCTTCCGGCGAGGGCGCCATTTCCGGGCATGCGCGAATCGCGTCTTCGTAATCCTCGCGGCGACGGACCCCGGCACTCTCCAGGAAGCTCAGGATGTCGCACCAGATGGCGCGCACCAGATACGCCCGGAGCTCTTCGGACAGGGGCCGCCGGTGGCGGCGGCGCTCCGGCTGCCACTTGTGAGGCTCCCGAAGCAGTTTCGCCACGCACCCGGAGACGAAATCCGTCACGTCCTCGGGGAGGCGGTTGCCGGTCTTGCGGCGAAATCGGCTCGCGGCGTCACCGAGATCCCGGAGAAGATGCTTCCACTCGTCGTCGCTCATGCCGGACAGGTACGCGCCGGCATCGAAACCACCAGACATGTTCGAGGCTCCTTGCGCCCCGCGAAAACGGCCAGGGCCAGCATGCCCGGGCCGTCGGGGGGAGGTCAAGGTTCTCGCCGCTCCGCGGCATCCATCCTCGAAAAACGGGACCTCGCCGGAAGTATGGAACGAGGACGAAGGCCCTCGGCAGGCCCCGACCTCTTCGCGACCCAGGGGGGATGCCGGTTTGCCCTTCCGGGGGCGTCGGCGCGGGTCGCGATCTTCCCGGTCCGTCGTGCCCATCGGTTCCGCGAAACGGCCTGTGAGCGGGTTTCCAGGGCACGACGGCCGGGGCCCCCTCCCGGCCGGGTCCCGTTCCGGTCCACAGCGGGGTGAATTCCGCGTTCGATCCGGCCGATACTTCCCGGGAAGGGCGCCTTCCCCCCGGCGTCGTCCGCCCGACCCCCTCGGGCTCCGGCACCGCTCCCCCGAGCGGACATCTTCCCCCGCGGAAAACGTCATGGAGCGCATTCGTTGGGTCGGAGGTCGCCCCGTCCTCCCGGCGAGAATCCTCGACGAGGCCATCTTCGAGGAGTGGGTCCGCCACGCCGGTTCGATCGCGGAGCGACGGGCGAGGGTCGGGTTGCCGTTGCCGTTCCTGTTCGGGCGATCCCGCGCCCGGCGTCGTCTCGAGCGCGACCTCCGGCGCGCGCTCGACGCGCCGCCGACGCTGCGAGGTCCGCTCGAGGCGGCTCTGGCGGAGCTGCCGGCGATCGTCGCGACGCTCGCCACGGAGATCATCTCGCATCGCCTGCTCGTGCTCGTGCACACGGAGGCCGCGCGACGTTTCGTGGCGGTGCCGCGCGAGGCCGTCGTGCGCCGGATCGTGAGGCGGGCATACGAGCGCGTCGGATCCTGGCCGTCGCTCGGCGCCTACGACGGCGTCTGTCGCGCGATCGTGGAGGCCTGGGCGCGCGACGCGGAGCGCGTGTTCGTCGAGAGCGCGCGAGAGACCATTCCCGCGGCCGTCGCGCGGCGCGGATCCATGATCGCGGCCGTGGATCGGGACTACGCCTGGGGTGAGGCCGCGCCGGCCGGTCACTACTGGCTGGCCGAGACCTCGATGTCCACGCTGGATCTGGATCGACGGGAGGATCGCGCGCGCTTCGCGTCCACGCTCGAGCGTTCGATCGCGCGTGCGCGGGAGACGCTCGCGGATCTGCCCGCCACGGAGCGCACATCGTTGCGCGTCCACCTGCGAGAGGTCGCCACCGGGCAGGGCGTCTCGGCGCCGTCGGCCCGGCAACGTCGACCCTCCGGCACGATGGAAGCGCCGCACCTGCTCGCGATCTCGCCGAACCAGGTGCGTTCGCCGGGCGAACCGGAGGCACCGAAGCCCGGACACCGTCGCAGCGGGAGCTGACGGGATTCGCCGTCACCCGATCCTGACCGAAAGGCCCCCGACCCGCCGGAGCCGACGCGAGGCGACGGTTCCGGTACATTGGCCGGGCACCCGAGTCGGGAGTGGGCGGGATGTGCACGGTCACGTGGCGACGTCGTCCGGACGGCTACGATCTGCTCTTCAATCGGGACGAGCTGCTCTCGCGCGCGGAGGCGGATCCTCCCGCGGAGTTCGAGCGGGACGGTGTCCGCTGGCTCGCACCGACCGACCGCGACGCGGGCGGCACGTGGATCGCCGTCAACGAGTGCGGCCTGACGTTCGGACTCCTGAACGGGATCCACGTCCCGCTCGAGCCGAGGGACTACACGACTCGCGGTCGGATCGTCGCCGAGCTCGCGCGGAATCGCGCGCTCGCCGGCGTCCGGGCCGCGCTCGATCGCTTCGATCCGGATCCCTACCGACCGTTCCGGCTGCTCGTGGTCGCGCCGGATCGACCGGCGCTCGTCGCCGAGTGGGATCGCGCGTCCTTCCGGGTCGACGTCTCGGCCGAACACCGAAGACCGCTCGTCTCCTCGTCTTTCGACGAATCGGCGGTCGGCGTCGCCCGGCGCGCGGAGTACGAACGCGTCACCGGGCATCCGGCGACGTCGCCTCCCGGGCGATCCGCGGCCGAACCCGGGCTCGCGGAGCTCCTGGCGTTCCATCGCAGCACGCACGGAGGACCGTCCGCGTACACCGTGTCGATGGAGCGGCCGGACGCCGCGACGCGAAGCTTCACGCGGATCCATGTGAATCGCGACGACGCGCGCATGATCTACTCGTCCGGACCGCCGGCCCGACCGGGGCCGGAATCGAGGTTGCGCCTGGCGCGGTCCCCGCTATGCTCCTCTTCCTGGTCCGAGGAGGGTCCGTGACCGATTCCACCCCAGCGCCCCGCAGCGACGACGAGCATCCGGTGGACCGGGTCGGGGAGGCCACGATCCATCGGCTGATCGACCGCGAGCACGACCTCCTCGTGATGCGCGCGGATTTCGGACCGCTGTTCGCGGCCTACCTCGACCATGTGCGTCGCTGGGAGACCGAACCGGACGACCTCTCGCAGACGTTCATGCGGCAGGGACTCGGCGCGGCCGCGCTGCACCTCGCCGCGCGTCCCGACGGCGAGACGGTCGGGTTCACGATCAACGTCCACCATCCGGCCACGAACGTGTTCCTCACCGGGGACAACACGGAGTGCACGGTGGTCGGACGCGTGTTCACGAAGGACGTGAAGCCCTCGGACGAGAGCCGGATCTTCGTGCAGTCGAGCCGCCTCGGAGCCACGCCGATCCAGAGCGTGGTGCAGGTCGAGGGACTCGACATCCTCCAGATCTTCGAGCAGTACTGGGATCGCTCCGAGCAGGCGACCGCGCGCTTCGTGGAGATCGACGACGCGCACTTCGCCATGCTGCTGGCCCTGCCCGAAGCGGACGACGAGTGGCTCAAGGGCCTCTCGCGCGACCAGGCGCTCGGGATCGTGGACGACGAGCTCAAGTCGCTCGGCCGGCGCGTGTACAGGTTCCTGTGCGGCTGCAATCCGGACCGCATGATGGAGCTCGTGCGCGGTCTGTTCGAGAAGGATCCCGAGGAGCTGTTCCGGGGCGACCCCGGCGTCGAGATCCTGTGTCCGCGCTGCGGTCGTCGGTGGTGGCTGGATCGCGCCGAGTTCGACGCGGCGACGGACGCCGAGCTCGACGCCGCGGCCGACGCCGCCTCCGGCGACGATCCGGCCTCGCCCGAGGACTGATCTCCTCCGGTCGCGCCTACTCGAACGTGCGGTGCGACAGGAAGCGAACCTCGTTCGCCCCCACCGTGACGCCGGCGAATGCGACCCGCTCCTTCTCGTGCCCGTCCGGTCCGTAGCAGACCATTTCGAGATCGTGCGTGCCCGGCGGCACGACGAGGCGCGCCACCTGGATCGTGCGCGGCAGCGTGATCCAGCTTCGCGTGTCTGCCTTCTCCGTCGCGGCGGTCAGCAGGTTCGTGAGTACGCCCACGACTTCGTTCTCCTTCCGGGCGGCGCGCGTCATCGCGTACTTCGCGAGCCCACGCGCGATCGTCCGGAGCAGGATGTGGCCGGAGCGATCTTCGAGTCCGTGACGGGCGATCGCCTCCAGGTCGCTCGCGAGCTCGGTGGTCACCGCGTGCTCCCCATCGAGCGTCACGCGCGCATGGCTGCGGTGCGGGTTCGGCGCGGGAGGGGGATAGGCGGGAAGCGCGAAGCGGAGCAGGTATTCGAGCGTGGACTTCCGGTAGTGCACCGGGTGGTGATAGCGGTTCGCGAGCGTGGGTGCGAGATCGATCCAGTGATCGCCCCACTCGTCCTCGAGGATCGGGATCGTCGCTTCCGCCTGGACCTTCGCGGGGATGAAGCCCTCCTCCCAGAAGAGGACGATCTCGCCCCGGCCGCTGGGATCGAGGTCCGGATCGTCGGCGGACCAGCGCGCTCCCTCGCCTTCCGTGAAGCGCGCGCGGTACTCGTCGGCTTCGTTGCGGAACCCCTGGGCCGTCGCGAGGCGCAGCAGATCCCGCTCCAGCGCGACGGGCGTCGGCACTCCGTACGACTCCTTCCACCGACCGTAGGCTTCGTCCGCGAGTCGCAACGAGACCCACGCGTCCGAGACGTCGCCGCCGGCCTCGTACAGCATGCCGGTCATCCACAGCGCGAACGCGTCCGTCTCGTACGTCGGCGGATCGTCCGTGGAGGAGGCGAAGACTCGCAGTCGCTCGTTCAGCTTGCGACACTCCACCAGGGCGTCTTCGTAGCGGCCGAGGTCGATGTAGTTCAACGCCCGGTAGTAGTTGACCAGGACGCGTTCCCAGATCTCGCCGTCGTACGCGATCGTCTCGTCGCTCGTGGCGAACGCGAGCAGCTCCTTGGACACGGACTTCGTCCAGAGGTCCTCGATCAGGAGCTCCGCCTGATCGAACGTCTCGTTCGAGGCGTCGAACTGCTCCGCGTAGCGCTGCACGAGACCGAGCTCGAACAGGTACGGGAGGCCGTCGCCGCCGGGCTTCTCCTCCACGAGGAACGTCTCGGCGCCGACGAAGTCGCCTCGGATCAGCGGCTCCCGCACCGCGAGAGCCTTCTGCGAGTACGTGGCGCAACCCGACGTGAACCACGCCGACGCGACGAGCGCCGACGAGAGTACAGCCCACGACCGGAGTCGCGAGAGCGGCATCCGCGAGCTCACGGGGACTAGCCCGAGTAGCGGCCGCGGGCGATGAACTTCTTGATCTGGTGCGTGCCGAACCAGACCTTCTCGTTCGACTCGACGTTGATCAGCTCGAGGTCCGTGCGGAAGAACGCGACCTTCTCGCCGCCTTCCTGGTCGTTGATCTGGTTGACCTCGCCGGCCAGCACGTAGTCCGCGCCGAGCTCCTTGCCGAAGCGCTTCAGCGACTCCATCGTGGTGTTGCCCTGCATCGACTCGCGCTCGGCGCGGATGTCCACGCGCTCGCCCGCGTCGGCCACGACGCGCACGCGCCCGTCGTTGATGAAGGCCCGCTCCATCTCGTTGATGAACGTGTCCACCGGGATGTGCTCCATGGCCTTGTTCCGCACCGGGCCCACCACGACCACGGGCCGCTGGGACGAGGCGTTCATGTGGCGCGAGAGCCACGGGGCGTTCATGCAGTCCGAGATCAGGGCCTCGGCCACGTAGCGGGAATCCGTGTCGTTCCAGCGACCGGAGAGGTCGATCGCCTCGTTCGGGTCGACGCGAGTGATCGTCTTGCCGCCGCAGGCGGGCAGCAGGGTGATCATCGCGAGGACGAGGGTCAGGGAGCGTGCGCGCATGAGAAACCTCGGTTTCCGGAGGGTGGTCGTGGAGACCGTTCGACGCGACGGAGGACGCCGGGACCATACACCCCCTTCGCGGCTCCGGAAAGCGTCCGGAGGGCGCGGAAAGCGCCGATTCCCGCGTGGATTCGTCGCGACCGGGAATCGCCTTGCAGGCCCCCCCTCTGCCGTAGACAATATCGGGTCCCCCCGGAGCCTTCGTGAGCCGGAGCCCCCGCAAGCCAGGAGTTTCCGACCGATGAGCACATCCGAACTCGCGCCTCAGGCGGTCCCCGAGCGGGACCGGATTCCGGCCGAGCGCCGCTGGGAGCTGGGGCACATCTTCGAGACCCGGGAGGCCTGGGAGGCCGAGCTGAACCGAGTCGCCTCCCTGCTCGAACCGATGCTCGCGCGCAAGGGATCGATCGCCGGGGGACCCGGAAACCTGGCCGAGGTGCTGAGCCTGCAGTCGGAGATCGGATCCGGCCTGGATCGGGTCTACGTCTACGCGCACCTTCTCCGGGACCAGGACACGCGCGCCACCGACGCCCAGGGGATGGCGGAGCGTGCCGCCGGGCTCGGCACGAAAGTCGCGGAGGTCACGGCGTGGGTCGAGCCGGAGATCCTCGCGCTTCCCGCGGAGACGCTGCGCGCGTGGACCGAGGCGCCGGAACTCGCGGATCGCCGCCACTGGCTCGACGATCTCGTCCGCGTCAAGGAGCACACGCTGTCCCCGCGCGAGGAGGAGATCCTCGCCATGGCGGGTGAGGTCACCCGCACTCCGCGCACCGTCTACGGCATGCTGAACGACGCCGACCTCGAGTTCCGCGCCGTGCGCGACGAGGAAGGGCGCGAGGTCGAGCTCACGAAGGGTCGCTACTCGAAATTCATGGAGTCGCCGGATCGGCGCGTGCGGCGCGACGCATGGGACTCGCTCACGGAAGGCTACGAGAAGCATCGCAACACCGTGGCGTCGCTGCTCGCGGGCTCCGTGAAGCGGGACATCTTCTACTCGCGGGTGCGCGGGTATCCGAGCAGCCTCGCGGCGGCGCTGTTCCCGAAGCGGATCTCCGAGGACGTCTACCGCGGACTGGTCCGCACGATCGACGAGCGGAAGGCGGTCGTGCACCGTTACGTCGCCCTCCGCAAGCGCCTCCTCGCGCTCGAGGATCTCCAGGTCTACGACCTCTACGTGCCGCTCGCGTCCGGCCCTGCCCGCCAGTTCGAGTGGGAGGAGGCGTGCGCGCTGCTCGAGGAGGGGCTGACGCCACTCGGCGGGGAGTACGTCGAGGCGCTGCGCGGCGGCCTCGAGGGCCGCTGGATCGACGTGCACGAGACGCGCGGCAAGCGCTCCGGCGCCTACTCGTGGGGAGCGTACTCGACTCATCCGTACGTGCTGATGAACTACCAGGGCACGCTCGATCATCTGTTCACGCTGGCCCACGAGATGGGTCACGCGATGCACTCGTACTACTCGAACCTGCGGCAGCCCTACTGGTACTCGCACTATCCGATCTTCCTCGCCGAGGTCGCGTCCACCACGAACGAGGCGATCCTCATGGATCACCTGCTCGCGACCACGAAGGACCCGGGCTTCCGTCTCGCGCTGCTGAACCAGTACGTGGATCAGATCCGGGGCACGGTGATCACCCAGGTGATGTTCGCGGAGTTCGAGCTGCGCCTTCACGAGATGGCGGAGCGGGGAGAGCCGCTCACGTCGGATTCGATCAGCGAGGTCTACGGGGAGATCTACCGCCGCATCCTCGGCCCGGAGCTCGGGTTCGACGAGCGCGCCGGCCTCGGCTGGGCGCGCATTCCGCACTTCTACACCGCGTACTACGTCTATCAGTACGCGACCGGATACTCCGCGGCGACGGCGCTCTCGCGTCGCATCCTCGCGGGGGGCGACAAGGAGCGAGACGACTATCTCGGCTTCCTGGCCGCCGGAGACTCCGATTACCCGCTCGAGATCCTGAAGCGCGCCGGCGTCGATCTCGAGACGAACGCACCGGTCCGGGACACGCTCGATCTCTTCGAGTCGCTCCTCGGACAAATCGAGGCGCACGTCGCCGAGCACGGCCTGGCGGCCACGACGAACGGACAGGAAGGAACGCGACGTTGAAACTGAGCGAAGAACTGCAGACGAACATCCGGAAGAAGAACACCGACGAGATCGAGTCCGAGTGGAACTCGCACGTCGAGAGCAATCCCACCGATCTCGCCTGGTTCCGGGCCGTCCTGACCGACATGCGGGCCGCGAAGCTGCAGAGCAAGCTGGCCGATCTCGTCCTCGCGGCGGCGGACATGCACGCGGCGGCGGACCGCTGGGAGCCCGCGTTCGACGTCGTGCGGGAAGGACTCGTGCTCATCCCGCGCCTGCGGGAGTTCCGGATGAAGGGCCTGGAGCTCGTGGAGACGCGCTATGCGTCGCGCCCCGATCTCGAGGACGTCCTCGCGCGGTTCGAGCTCTCGGAAGCCGAGGAGCCGCTCAAGACTTTCGATCAGCTCCGGGACTGGCTGCGGTATGAGCCCGGCGCCACGTTCTGGCTGTTCGGCCGCGGCCTCGGGAAGGTCGCGGAGGCGAACCTCGGACTGTCTAAGATCCAGGTGCGGTTCGAGAAGGCGGCCCCGCTCGTGATGCGGACGGACGAGGCGTCCAAGCTCCTGACCTGGCTGCCGGCCGAGCACTTCATGGTGCGTCGTCTGGAGGATCCGGCCGGCGTGAAGAAGGAGGCCAAGGACGACCCGGGAGCGTTCATGCGCGAGCTCCTGGAGTGCTTCGGCCGCCCGCTCACGTCGGCGGAGATCAAGGAGTGCATGACCGGCGTGATCGAGGGCGCCGCCTGGACCGCCTGGTGGAATCGCGCCAAGGCGCACCCGCAGGTGCTGCCGAGCCCCGAGAAGCGGAATGCGTTCACCTGGAGCCACTCGGCGGAAACGGTCGAGCGCTCCCTTCTCGACGAGTTCGAGAAGGCGAACACCGCGCAGAAGCTCGACCTCGCGCGCAAGCACGCGAAGCGCGGCGGCTCGCTCATGGAGGGGATCGTGGAGGGGCTCCGGGTCGAGCTCGACCGCGTGGCGCCGGAGCGGAGCTCGATCGCGGTCGACCTCGCCTGTCTGCTGGAAGAGCTCGGCGGACTCCCGGATCCGTCCCCGCTCGCACTCGACGAGATCCTCACGGGCCCCGACGCGGCGGAGGTCGTCGGGGCGGTGTCCGATCGCCGCCACCGCGAGCGCCTGTGGCGTCGCGTCCGCGAGGTGCACGAGTCGGACTGGCCCGACGTCTACCGCGATGCGTTCTTCGCCGAGAGTGACCTGCGGATCATGACCTCGCTGTACGAGGCGCTTGCGGCCGAGGGCCCGGAGCGGGCGTCCGAGAAGCTCGTGGCCGAGGCGGTCTCGAACCATCGCCGGAATCCGCGGGCGTTCGTATGGGTCGTGAAGAACTCGGTCACGCGGCCGGAGCTCTCGGATCGAGCGAACCTGTCGCTCCTGCAGAAGGTCGTGGACGCGCTCGACTCGCCGGAGTTCAAGGATCTCAAGGCGCCGCTCCGCGAACAGTTCGAGGACGGCGGTCTCGCGTTCGTCGTGTTCGACGGCGCGGACCGTGACGCCGCGGACCGTCTGCTGAACGTGGTCGATTCCGCGAACTCGCTGGAGGAGCATCGCAAGACCGCGATCCGGCGCGCGATCTTCCGGAAGTATCCGAAGATCCGGAAGCGGGCGGACGACGACGTGATCTACGTCACCGCGGAATCGTCCGAGAAGAAGCGCAAGGAGTTCGAGGTGCTCGTGAAGACCGAGATCCCGCAGAACGCGGAGGCGATTCGTGTCGCGCGCGAGTACGGCGACCTGCGCGAGAACTTCGAGTATCACGCGGCCCGCCAGAAGCACGAGGTGTTGAACGCGCGCGCGGCGCGGCTGTCGGAGGAGCTGAACAAGGCGCGACTGATCGACGCCGGCGCGGTGGACGGATCCAAGGTCACGATCGGCGCTCAGCTCACGCTGGAGCCCACCGTCGGCGGAGGGGATCGGACCGTGACGATCCTCGGTCCCTGGGATTCCGACCCGGACCAGGGTGTCTATTCCTATCAGTCCGAGTTCGCGAAGGAGCTCCTGGACCACGTTCCCGGGGATATCGTGGAGCTGGACGGCGGTTCCTATCGCATCCGGGAGATTCGCCCCTGGCAGACGCCGGTCGCGAATCGAGTCGACGCCTGACCCGTCCCGCGCGGTCGGGGAACGGTTCGCATCCGGTACCCGCCCAGATCCGGTACACTGTTCTCGGCCGGAGCCTCCGGGCTCCGGCCGTTCCCGTGCCCCCACCGCTCCCAGGCTTCACCCACGTGCCCGCCGCCGATCCGCAGGGAGGATCTCACGGATGAAACTCGGAACCGCCGGACTCGCGTCCGCCCTCATCGCGCTCTCGCTGCTCGCGCCGCGTGCTTTTGCCGCCGCGAGCGACGTGGACGAAAGCCCGTTCGCCGCCTTCGAGGAGATCGCGGCCTGGTACGAGAGTCACCCGGAGCTGGCCACGGAGCCGGGGAGCGGCTGGAAGCCGTACCAGCGTATCAAGTGGTTCGTCGAACAGCGGATGTACGACGGGCAGCTGCCGGAGCCCGGCGCGCGCTGGAAGGTGTGGGAGGAGCGCATGCGCCGGGCGGAGGTCCGTGGTCGCGGAGCGTCCACCTGGTTCTCGCTCGGCCCCGCGAACTTCAGCGGCCGCATGCTCTCGATCGCGTTCGATCCCACGAACGCTTCCATCGTCTACGCCGGCGCCGCGGGGGGTGGCCTCTGGAAATCGACGGACGGCGGGCTCTCCTGGACTCCGATCACGGACGAGTTGCCGTCGATCGCGATCGGTGGCGTGGCGGTGAGTCCCACGAACCCCTCCATCGTCGTGGTCGGCACCGGGGAGGGTACGCCGAACATCGACCAGATCGGCGGAGTGGGCATCCTGCGCTCGACGGACGCCGGGGCGACGTGGGGAACCACGAACATCACGTTCGCCGCGAACTCCGGGCACGGATTCCACAGCGTGGACGCGGGGCCGAACGGGACGCTCCTCGCCGGCGCCGTGAACGCGCTGTATCGCTCGACCGATAATGGCGCGACCTGGGCGACGGTTCAGTCCGGCGGCAACTGGTACGACGCGAAGTGGAAGCCGGGGGCGCCCTCCACGGTCTACGCCGTGCGCGGATCCTGCGGGTGCACTCAGGCGGGCGTACACGTGTCGACCGACGACGGCGCCACCTGGACGCGCGTCGGCACGGGGCAGCCGAGCGGTACGTCGATCGGCAAGTCGAAGATCGCGGTGACCGCAGCGAACCCCGATCGGATCTACGCGATCTTCGTGAACCGCACGACGAGCAACCTGCTCGGCGTCTACCGCAGCGACAACGGCGGCACGAACTGGTCGCTCACGGCGAACACGCCGAACATTCCGGGCGGGCAGGGTTGGTACAACCTGTCCCTCACGGCGGACCCCGACAACGCGAACACGGTCATCGCCGGCGGCGTGGACCTGTTCCGATCGACCGATGCCGGCGTCACGTTCGGCGGCACCGGAGGCATCTCGGTCCACGTCGACCATCATCTCGCCGCCTACGAGCCGGGCAGCAACTCGAACGTCTGGGTCGGTTCGGACGGCGGCCTGTGGCGCTCCACCAACGACGGAGTGGCCTTCTCCGATCGGAACGACGGGCTCGTCACGTACCAGTTCTACGACATCTGCGTGAACAACGGCCCCACGCCGTACTACGTGATGGGCGGCACGCAGGATCAGGGAACGGACAAGTGGTCCGGCACGACCACGTGGTCGGAGGGGCTCTTCGCCGACGGCATGGTCTGCAACATCAATCCGGGCAACGGGAACGTGGTGTACGCGGAGATCCAGGGCGGCCAGCACTACAAGAACACGAACGCCGGTTCGGGCGGCGGCTGGACGCAGATCAACAGCGGCATCTCCGGGTCCGGAGCCTGGGTCACCCCGGTCGCCGAGGACCAGACGACGGGCAACCATCTGTACACGTCGACGACGGCGGGCATCTTCCGGACGCTGAACGGCGGAACGCTCTGGACGAACGTCGCGAGCCACGGCGCGAACTGGATCGACATCTCGCCGGTGGACGGGAACATCGTGTGGACGGTCGGCGGCACGACCCGCGTGAGCACAAACGACGGGGCGAGCTGGACGCAGCGCACGTACGGCTTCTCGACCGGGACGCCCACGAAGGTCCAGGCCCACCCGACGGATCCGAACTCCGCCGTGGTGACGTTCTCCAGCTACGCGAACGTCGCGCACGTCGCGTACACGACCGACCTCGGCGCGACCTGGACGGACGCGACGGGTGACCTGCCCGACCAGCCCGTCAACGCGGTCGCGATCGACCCCGACTTCACGGACGAGTGGTACATCGGGACCGACGTGGGAGTGTGGAAGAGCACGAACTTCGGCGTGAACTGGGTGCCGTTCGGCGAGGATCTGCCGAACACCGTGGTGGCGGACCTCGAGATCCGGCGGGCGGACCGCAAGCTCGTGGCCGGCACGCACGGTCGCGGCGCGTGGGAGGCGGACCTGCCGCCGACCGGCGGCACCGGGGTCGAGCCGGGCGTCGACGTCGCGTCCTCCCGCATCCTGCTCGACGCTCCCTGGCCGAATCCGGCCCGGGACCGGACCCTGCTCCGGTTCGCGGCGCGCGGATCCGACCCGGTGCACGTGGAGATCTACGACGTCCAGGGCCGCCTCGTGAGCGATCTGGCCTCGTTCCCGGCCGGGGACGGGATCATCCGCACCACCCCCTGGTTCCCGGACGACGTGCCGGCCGGCGTCTACTTCGCGGTCGTTCGCTCCGGGGAGGAGCGCCGGAGCCGGAAGATCGTCGTCACCCGCTGAGGCAGAGCGTTCGGAGGCGAACGACGGGTCCCGGGCTCTCCCGGGGCCCGTCTTCATTTCGGCACTTCGGCCCATCTCGGCGTTCCGGCCCGGTGGGGCCCATCGGGCCGCTTTCGGCGGTGTTCTTCTCGCCGGCGCTTGGGGAAGGCCGCACGAAAGTGGTATCCTTGCCCCGAAGTTGTGCGGTTTTGCCCCAACGGATGCCCGCTTCCGAACGGGTCCCCGCGTCCGCACGATCTGGGCGTTCCCAACGAAGGACTGACGGAGGAAACACACCTCATGAAGATGACTCGCGGTTTGTCCCGGGTCTCGTGCCTCGCGGTACTCCTCGGCGCAGGTGGTCTGCTGTCTGCGCCATCTGCCCCGGCCGCCCCGGCCCTGACGGACGAGCAGGCTCTGCAGGAATGGTTCGACCAGAAGCAGGCGTACTTCGACGCTCATCCGGAGCTCATCAACGAGGAAGGGACCGGCTACAACCCCTACATGCGGTACCGCTGGTTCATCGAGCAACGCATGCTGAACGGCCGGCTTCCGGCGGCGGGTGCGCGCTGGGAGGCCATGCTCGAGAAGCGTGAGCGGGAATCGCAGGTCACCGCCCGCTCGTCGTGGTTCTCGCTCGGCCCGACGAACTTCGCCGGCCGGATGCTCGCCATCGACTTCGATCCCACGAACGCCTCGACCGTGTACGTCGGCGGCGCGAGCGGCGGCGTGTGGAAGACCACGGATGCCGGCACCACGTGGATCACCACGACCGACGACCTCATGAGCCTCGCGATCGGCGGGCTCGCCGTGAGCAAGACAAACCCGAACGTCGTGGTCATCGGCACCGGCGAAGGCACGAACAACATCGACGCCGTCAACGGCCAGGGCGTGCTGCGTTCCACGGACGCCGGTCTCACGTGGGAAACGACGGACCTGACCTACGGTCTCCTGAACGGCCACGGCTTCCACGTCGTGGAGTGCAGCCCGAACGGGACGTTCCTCGCGGGCGCCACGGACGGTCTCTATCGCTCGACGGACGACGGCGCGACCTGGACGAAAGTCCGGAACTCCGACGACTGGTACGACGTGAAGTGGAAGCCGGGCGATCCGAACACCGTGTACGCGGCCAAGGGCAGCGCTGCGACCGGCAACAACGTGAAGATCTCCACCGACGACGGCGTGACCTGGGCCGCGGCAGGCACCGGTCAGCCGGTCAGCTTCCAGATCGGCAAGACGAAGCTCGCCGTGACGGCCGCGGATCCGGAGGTCGTCTACGCCGCGTACGCGAGCGCGGACGGCACCGCGATGACCGGGATCTACCGCTCGACCGACGGTGGCGCGAACTGGACGGCTCAGAACACGAGCGCCGGGCTGCTCGGTGGTCAGAACTGGTACAACCTGGTCATCGTTGCTGACCCGAACGACGCGAACAAGGTGATCCTCGGCGGGCAGCCTTTCGTCCGGTCCACGAACGGCGGTGTCAGCTATTCCTCCATCGGGGGGAACGTGCATGTCGACTTCCATGCGATCGCGTACGAGCCCGGAAGCGACTCCAACGTCTGGGTCGGTTCCGACGGCGGCATCTGGCGATCGGTGAACGACGGCACGTCCTGGACCGACATGAACAACGGGATCGTGACGTACCAGTTCTACGACATCTGCGTGAACAACGGCCCCGATCCGTACTACGTGATGGGCGGCACGCAGGACAACGGGACGGACAAGTGGTCCGGGACGACGACCTGGGCGAACGGCCTCGGAGCCGACGGCATGGTCTGCAACATCAATCCGGGCAACGGCACCGTGGTCTACGCCGAAATCCAGAGCGGCGGACACCGGAAGAACTCGACCTCCGGCATCGGAACCTGGTCGACGATCACGTCCGGTCTCACCGGCTCCTCCCTCTGGGTCGCCCCGGTGGATGAGAGCCAGCAGACCGGCAACACGCTGTTCACGTCGACGTCGAACGGGATCTTCCGCACGACGAACGGCGGCTCCTCCTGGCAGAACGTGGACGGGACGTCCGCGACCTGGATCGGGATCAGTCCGGTCGACGAGAACATCGTCTGGACCGTGTCCGGCACGCCGCGCTACTCGACGGACGGCGGCAACACCTGGCAGTTCGCGAGTGCGTACGGCTTCGGCACCGGCGGCGCCCGGAAGATCATCGGCGATCCGGTGGATCCGAACACCGTGATGGTCGTGTTCTCGGCGTACAGCACGTCGGTCTCGCACGTCGCCCGCTCCACGGATCTCGGGGCGACCTGGACCGACGTGAGCGGCGACTTCCCGGGCGTGCCGGCGAACGCGATCGAGATCAACCCGCAGGACACGAACGAGTGGTTCGTGGGCACGGACCTCGGCGTGTGGACGAGCACGAACGGTGGCGTCAACTGGCTGCCGATGGGTACGGGGCTCCCGAACGTCGTCGTGGACGATCTCGAGATCAAGACCTCGCTCGGCAAGCTCGTGGCGGGAACGCACGGGCGCGGCGCCTGGGAGATCGATCTCGCGTCGGTGGGTACGGACGTGAACGTCGCGGTGGATCCGGCGGACCTGAAGCTCATGCTCGATCCGCCGTCCCCGAACCCGGCCTCCGATCGCACGATGCTCCGCTACGCGGCGAAGCACGACGGTCCGGTGTCGCTCGAGATCTACGACGTCCAGGGACGTCTGGTCTCGGATCTGCAGGACTTCTCGCGCGGCGACGGCGTGATCCGCACGACGCCGTGGTTCACCGACGACGTGGTCTCGGGCGTGTACTTCGCGGTGCTCCGCGCCGGCGACGTGCGCAAGACCCAGAAGATCATCGTGGCCAAGTAGGAACGGTAGCGCTCGGCTCATCGGGGCCCCGGGGGTATCCTCCCCCGGGGCCCTTTTTCATGGGCGCCCGCGCCGGCTCGGTCCGGCCCGGGGGTCGGCCGCTTCGGAGGCGAGTCTTGCGAGTCCGATCGATTCGAGGGCGTGCGCGCGATCTCGTCGTGCTCGGCCTGCTTCTCGTGTCGTGCGACCGGACGCCCGACCGACCGCACGTGCTGCTGGTCACCGTCGACACGCTGCGGCCGGACCACCTCGGCGAGTACGGCGGTCCGCTCGGCACGTCGCCCGCGATCGACGCGTTCCTGCGGTCCGGCGCGACGTTCTCCCGAGCGTTCGTTCCGCGGGGACAGACCTGGCCGAGTCTCGCCACGATCCTCACGTCCGAGTACCCGGTGGATCACGGAGTTCGCAAGAACGGGCAACCGTTCTGGCCGGGAATCCCGAGTCTCGCCGAGGTCCTCCACGATCGCCGCTACGCGACCGCCGCCTTTCTCGCGAACGCGGGGGGAGCAGGCTGGACCGGGTTCGAGGTGCTGCAGGATCTCCAGGGCGACGATCGGAAGGCGATCGACGCTGCGGACGCGTGGCTCGACACGGTGGGGAAGCGGCCGTTCTTCCTGTGGGTGCATCTGTTCACGTCGCACCGGCCGTACACGCCGCCCGCGCCGCTCGCACAGCGGTACGATCCGGGGTACGCCGGGCCGATCGACGGCAGCATCGAGCAGATGGAAGAGATCGCGCGCCGCGAGTGGGAACCGACGCCGCAGGACGTCCGCCACATGATCGCGCTCTACGACGCAGAGGTCCGCGAGGTCGACCGGCGCTTCCAGGAGCTGCTCCGCCTGATCGACGATCGGGGGTTGCGCGAACGGACGATCGTCGCGTTCGTGGCGGATCATGGCGAGGAGCTGTACGCGCGGAACCACTACTTCTCGCACTCGGCGTCGATCTACGACACCGTGTTGCGGGTGCCCCTCGGCTTCCGCTGGCCGGACTCGATCCCGGGCGGAGGCCTCTCGGACGGTGTGGTGGAGGCGATCGACGTGGCGCCCACGATCCTCCAGCTCGTCGGTCTGCCGGCACCGGAGGAGTTCCTCGGGATCTCCCTCGCGGCCATCGCGCGCGGGCAACGCCGGGGAGGGCGCGACCGTCGCGCCTGGGCGGAGCTGGAAGATCGGGTCGTCTCGCTGCGCACCGAGGACTGGCGGTTCGTCTACAACCCCGGTCGGTTCGAGTATCCGCTCGACGCGGAAGGGAACGTCACCTATCCGATCCGCGAGCAGGAGCTCTACGACGAGAAGGCGGATCCGGGCGAACGCTTCGACGTGTCCGCGCGCGAATCCACGGAGACGCTGCGCATGCGCCTCGAGCTCGAAGCCTGGATGCGTGCGCACGACTGGGAGGCGGCGAGCCGGCGGCATGCGGAACGCGGCATCGATCCCGCCGCGCGCGAACTCCTCGAGTCGCTCGGCTATCTCGATTGACGCGGTGCGCATCGGTGCTGGCTCGACGTCCGCGTCGCGGTTAGGATGCCGCGCATGACTGTGACGTTCGCCCGCCGAGACCGCACGCCGAACCGGCGCAATCGCCGGCGTCGCCCGGGGCGCTCCCCGCGCTCCCCGCGCGCCGCGCTCGTCGCCGTGGTGGCGATCGTCGGGGCGGCCACGCTCGCCTGGCGGGTCGCGGCCTCGGGTCCGGGCGCCCGTCCGTCCGCTCCCCCTCCCACGGTGGTCCGGTGTCTGCTGCGCCCGGTGAGCATCCCGAGCCTGTCCTGCACGTCGGCCATTCTCGTGGAGGCGGAGACAGGTACCGTCCTGTACCAGAAGAACGCGGACGAACGTCGGGCGCCGGCTTCGCTCGCCAAGATGATGACCGAGCTGGTCCTGCTCGAGGACGTCGCGGCCGGCAAACTCCGACTCGACGAGGAGATCGAGGTCTCGGCGAACGCTTCCACGATGGGCGGCTCGCAGGTGTTTCTGAAGCACGGCGAGAAGCAGCCGGCGGAAGCGTTGCTGCACGCGCTCGGTATCGCGTCGGCGAACGATGCGGCCATGGCTCTCGCCGAGCACGTCGCCGGCAGCGAAAAGGCGTTCGTGGCCCGCATGAACGCGCGTGCGAAGGAGCTCGGCTGCCGGCAGACGAAGTTCGTGAACGTGCACGGTCTCGATCTGCCGCGGCAAGACAAGAACTGGACGTCGGCGCGCGATCTCGCACTGATCGCGGGTGCGCTCGTCCGCCACCCGAAGGCGCTGGAGATCTCCTCCACGTGGCGCGAGCCGTTTCGGGGCGGCGAGTTCTGGCTCGACAACACGAACAAGTCGTTGAAGCGCTTCGAAGGCATGGACGGTCTCAAGACGGGCTGGACCCCGCGCGCGGGTGGTTGTTTCGTGGGGACTGCGTCGCGCGACGGAGTTCGTCTGATCGCGGTGATCCTCGACTCGAAGCCGGGCCGCGACCGCTTCGACGTCGCGATGAAGCTGCTCGCGGCGGGCTTCGCGCCGCGGCCCCAGTGGCAGGAAGCCGTGCGCGTGGGCGCGCCCGTGGCCGCGATCGAGCCGGCCGGTGAGGCCGTCGCCTCCAAGAGCCCGACGACGGCCGGGGGCACGGTGCGGGTTCTCATCGAGGAAAGCCGGGAGGACGCGCTCGTCGCCCGCTATCGACCTCGGGGCGAGGACACGCCGGCAGACGTCGCACCCGAGGTGGCGGGATGGGTGGATCTGCGACTCGGGGACAAGACGGTGGCGACCGTGCCGGCCCGCCCGGGCCGGTAGCGCCCCCGGCCGCACTCCGGGAGCTCGGACGCGGAGCCGTCGACGCCCCTCCGGGGCTCGCCTCCGCCCGCCGGAACCGGTACCCTCGAACGTCCATTCGAGCCTCGGGGGGAACCATGACCCTGCCTTCCACGTCGTCGATCGGTCCGAGCGGCCTCCGCATCGTCCCCGACATGCCGATCTGCCAGCGGGACCTGCCGCTGGACTGGTACCAGGAGGAGTTCCGTCCGTACGCGGAGGAGTACCTCGCGCTCCCCGACCGCAGGCCGGAGACGATCCTGCCGTGGATGGACCGCTACCTCGAGCCGGCGCTCGCTCACTTCGGCGACTCGATCATGCTGCTCGCCCACTACTACATGGGCGGCGAGATCGTGAAGCTCGTGGAGCGATACGGCGGTCGCATCGCGGACTCGTACGAGCTGGCGTTGCAGACGCGCGAGCGCGCCGACGTGAAGATCTTCGTGGAGTCCGCCGTGCACTTCATGGCGGAGTCGATCGCGATCCTGGCGAACGACGATCAGCAGGTCTGGATCACGAATCCGAAGTCCGGCTGCACCATGGAGATGATGGCGAAGGACTGGATGGTCGAGCCCGTCTTCGAGGAATTGCGGACGCGCTACGGAGACGACCTCCTCGTGCTCGCGTACATGAACACGTCGGGGCGCGTGAAGGCGCTCGCGGGGGAGACGGGCGGTGCGGTCTGCACGAGCTCGAATGCGAAGCACGTCGTGCGATGGGCGCTCGATTCCGGGCGGAAGATCTTCTTCGTGCCCGATCGTCATCTCGGCGAGGTCGTCGCCGGGCAGGTCGGTCTCGTCGGCGCGGATCTGTTCCAGTGGGGCGGCGGGGAAGAGGGCGGTCGGATGGCGATCGCGTCGCTCGATCCGCGCGAGCGGGAGCGGCTGGACGCGTCGCGCATGGTGCTGTGGGGCAGCTGGTGCGGTGTGCACACCACGTTCACGCCGGAGCAAGTCCGCTACTGGCAGGAGCAAGGCTACCGCGTGCTCGTGCATCCCGAGTGCCCGAAGGTCGTCGTGGACGCCGCCGACGGCGCGGGCTCCACGAAGTACCTCTGGCAGGAGGTGTTCGACGCGCCACGGGGAACGCGGCTCGCGATCGCGACCGAGGGCCACTTCGTGCGGAATGCGCGGGATCAGGGCGTGCTGCGAGGGGTCGACGTCGTCAACGTCGCCGACGTTCCGGGCGAGAAGTCCCTGGGCTGCGGCTGCGCGACGATGTCGCGGAATGACCCGCCGCACCTCGTGGCGATGCTCGATCTGCTCCGCCGGGGCGAAGGGCCCGACCTGAACCACGTACTGCCCGGCGACTCCGTGGACGAGATCACGGGACGCCGCGAACGCCTCACCGAGGCCGAGCGCCGCGGGGTCGTCGCGAACGCGCGCAAGGCGCTCGAGCGGATGATCGAGATCACGCGCGCGGCGAGCTGAGCCGGCCGGACGTGCGCCGGAAAAATCGAAGCCCCGCGGGTCGCGCGGAACGCGGACCCCGCGGGGCTTCTGTCGGTTCGATCCGGGTCCGGATCGGAAGAGTCTCTCAGCCCTTCACGACCTGCGCGGCCTGGGGACCTTTCGGACCGTCGACGATCTCGAACGAGACCTGATCTCCCTCGTTGAGCGTGCGGTAACCGTCGCCCTCGATGGCGGTGAAGTGGACGAACACGTCGTTCCCTGCTTCCGGAGCGATGAAACCGAAGCCCTTCGAGTCGCTGAACCACTTGACCGTGCCGTTTGGCATCGAGCTACTCCTCGGTCTTGCGTTGCGAGCCCTCGTCCGGGTGGACGAGGAGGCGGAAACAGGAGCGCGCGAAAACGAGAAACGGCCGCGGGGGGATGCCCCGGCGGCCGCCTCGGTGGAACGGGTGCTTATGGACTCGTGCGCTCCATCGGCGAAATCTTAGTCGGGGCGAGAAGACGGGGTCAAGATTCCGGGAGCGGCCCGGGACCGGGGGGCGGCCCCGCGGGGCGACGGGCCCGACGACGGGGCCGGGCCGGCCCGTCTAGGGCCGCTCGAGCCGGATCTCGGCCACCACGGCACGATGATCGGAGCCCCAGGCGCCGGCGACCCGCGACGAGATCACCGAGCAGCCGTCGCCGGCCAGGATCGTGTCGATGCGCCGCACCGGACCGCGCGATGGGTAGGTCGGGGGGAGTGGCGGCGAGGCCGCGGCCCCCGCGTCCTGCCAGCCGGCGGCGCCGAGGAGCGAGAGCGAGCGAGACCCCGGCAACGCGTTGAAGTCGCCGAGCAGCAGCGACCGTCCGGAGGGGCCGAGCGCGTGCACGAGCGCCGTGGCCTGCTGCACGCGAATGTCCTCGTCGTCCTCGCGGTGATGGAAATGGGTTCCGATCACGCGGAGCGGCTCCGGCCCGACCGTGGTCGGGATCGAGACGACGGTGGCCTGCCGCGTGAGCGGGAGGTCGCGCGGCGGCAGCGGCAGTCGCTCCACGGCGACGGGCAGGACACGCGTGAATACCGCGTTCCCCCAGTCGGACGACGTCGCGGGACCGAACGTGCCGGCCATCGCGAGTCGCTCGCGCGCGAGCTCGAAGAGATCGGCGCCTCCGTTCGCGAGCCACCCGCGACTCACTTCCTGCAGTGCGATGACGTCCGGGTGCTCGGCCGCGAGGGAGTCGAGCATTCGTTCGAGCGCGAAGCCGCCGCGCTCGTCGAATCCGTTGTGCAGGTTGAACGTCGCGGCACGGAGCGGTGAGTCCACGCGCTCGCGAAGATCGGGAGCGGCCGAGGGGCGCAGCAGCGGAAGCATCGTGGCCACGAGGGCGACGGCTGCAACCGAACCGAGACGCGCCCGCGACGGGGCGGAGCGCTCCCCGGGAGACGCCGCGGCGGCCGCGATCGCGAGCGCGGCGATGGCGAGGAGCGACCACACGATCGGTTCGCCCGGGAGCGGGAGGTCGTAGCTCGCGTAGTGGAGGAACACGAGCAGCAGGAACGTGATCCCTCCCGTCGCGGCGCCGATCGACGCGCGGCGGGAAGACGGCGTCGGGGTGGAGCGGAGCGCGAGCACGAGCAGGGCGCCGGCCGCGATCTGCGCGAGCGGAAGAAACGCCACCGAGAACGTGCCGGCGGGCTCGAGCCGCCACACCGCCGGCGCCAGGATCGCGGCTGCGAGCAGCGCGACTCCGCGACTCCACTTGCCGGGCACGCGGGAGAGGACGGCCGCGATCAACGTCGCGAGGCCGAGTCCTCCCGCGACGAGCGCGCCGGAAGCGGGTGTCTCGTATCCCGTTCGCGCGGACGCGCGCGCGACGTTGCCGAGCAGCTCGAGCTGCAGCGCGAGCCACGGACCGAGCGCGAACAAGGCCGCGCCGCTCGCCCGGGCGTTGTGCGCAGGTTCGCGCGGCGACGATGGCACGCGCAACGCCTGACGCACGGCGAGTCCCCCGAGGAGGAGCAGCAGCAACGTGACCACGGTCGGGCCGAAGCCGCCCCAGTGCAGGTCGCGCGTGCCCGCGACGGCGTGGATGGCCACGTCGCCGGTGGCACCCGCGAGTACCGCGTCGGCGAGCGGCGCCCGCGAGGCTGCGCGCGCGACCGCGGCGAGGAAGAACAGGAAAGCCACGGTGCCGGCGGCGGAAACCACGAGGGAGACCGCGGGATCGCCCGGCCAGATCTGCAAGACGAGGCGGGCGAGAAGGAGCGGGATCGCGGTCCGCGCGAGGGCGTCGAGCGGGCGGCCCGAGGTCGCGCGACCGGGGCCGAACCAGGCGAGCCCGAACAGCACGAGTCCGATGCCCCCCAGCGCCGGGGAACCCAGACCGAAGCGGTCCTTCGCCACGTAGACCAGGAGCGGGAACATCGCCCGGAGGATCTGGAGTCCCGTCAGCGTCCCCAGGGCCACCAGGAGCGGCGCCGCCCAGCCGGAGGCAGGGGCGGAACGAGCGCGACGGTGCGGCACGAGCTTCCTCCGGGGTTGCGGGGCGCCTCGCGAGGCTCCCGGCCGCGGACGGTACCACGGAGGCTCCCTCTTGACGTCCCCGGCTTGATCATCTATATATCTCGATATATGGATGAACTACGGACCCAAGATGCCGTCCTCCGGGCGCTGAAAGCCGCCGCCGACGGCATCCGGCTGCGGATTCTTCGCGTGCTCGCGGAGGGGCCGTTCCACGTGGCGGAGCTCACGGAGATCCTCGGCGCGGGGCAGTCGTCCGTGTCGCGGCATCTGCGGATTCTTGCCGACGCCGAGCTCGTCCAGGTCCGCCGGGTGGGCACGTGGTCCTGGTACTCGCTCCGCGAGGGCTCGGACGAAGGCGCTCCCGCGGCGCGGGTCCTGTCGATCCTGGAGGCGTTGCCGGGTCTGAACGGCGACGCCGAGGCGGTGGACCGCGTCCTCGCAAAGCGCCGGCACGCCACGTCGGAGTTCTTCCGTCGCACCGCGCCGGTGTGGGACACCGTACGCGAGCGTCACCTCGGCCCGGCCGAGCATCTCGAGCCGCTGCTCGACGCGATCGGGCGCGGGCGGGTGGTCGCGGACCTCGGCACCGGGACCGGCGTGCTGCTCGCGCGGCTCGCGTCGACCTTCGATCAGGTGATCGGCATCGACGCGTCGCCCGAGATGCTCGAGGAGGCGCGCCGGCGTCTGGACGACACGGGATCCGGTCCGGCCGAGTTGCGCCTCGGACGACTCGAGCACCTGCCGCTCGCCGACGGTGAGGCCGACGTGATGGTCGCGAACCTCGTTCTGCACCACGTGGCGGATCCGGCCGGCGTCCTGCGCGAGATCCGGCGCGGGCTCGCCTCGCGCGGAAGACTCGTGATCGCGGACCTCGAGGAGTACGCGGACGACTCGTTGCGCTCGGCGCTCGGCGCCCAGTGGCCCGGCTTCCGCCCGGACGACGTCACGACCTGGCTGCGCGCCGCGGGCTTCACGCCGCGACGCTCCGAACGCATCACCCGACCGAACGGGGCCGAGCCCGGCCCCGCGATTCATCTCTGGGAAGCCATCGCACGCTAGAACCGTTCCACCGCAAAGGAGAACCCGTTGGAGACTTCGACGAAGCCGGCCTACAAGGTCAAGGACATGGCGCTCGCGGAATGGGGTCGCAAGGAGATCCTGCTCGCCGAGCAGGAGATGCCGGGACTCATGGCGCTCCGCGAGAAGTACGGCAAGACCAAGCCGCTCGCGGGCGCGCGCATCGCGGGCTGCCTGCACATGACGATCCAGACCGCGGTGCTGATCGAGACGCTGCGCGAGCTGGGCGCCGAGGTGCAGTGGTCCAGCTGCAACATCTTCTCCACGCAGGATCACGCCGCCGCCGCGATCGCGCAGGCCGGCGTGCCCGTCTACGCCTGGAAAGGCGAGACCGAGGAGGAGTACGACTGGTGCATCGAGCAGACGCTCGTGTTCCCGGACGGGCAGCCGCTGAACATGATCCTCGACGACGGCGGTGATCTCACGGTGATGGTGCACGACAAGTACCCCGAGTACTTCCAGCACATCCGCGGGATCTCCGAGGAGACGACGACCGGCGTTCATCGCCTGTACCAGATGGCGGAGCGCGGCACGCTGAAGGCGCCCGCCATCAACGTCAACGACTCGGTGACGAAGTCGAAGTTCGACAATCTCTACGGCTGCCGGGAGTCGCTCGCCGACGGCATCAAGCGTGCGACGGACATCATGGTCGCCGGCAAGGTCGTCGTGGTGGCCGGATTCGGAGACGTCGGCAAGGGCTGCGCCGACGCGATGCGTGGCCTCGGCGGCCGCGTGGTCGTGACCGAGATCGATCCGATCTGCGCGCTGCAGGCCGCGATGGAAGGCTACCAGGTGGTCACCATGGACGAGGCCGCGCCGATGGGCGACATCTTCGTCACGGCCACGGGTTGCTGCGACATCATCTGCGGCAAGCACATGCAGCAGATGAAGAACGACGCGATCGTGTGCAACATCGGGCACTTCGACTCGGAGATCGAGATCGCGTGGCTCAAGAATCCGGCGAACGGCTGCCACCGAGTGGAGGTCAAGCCGCAGGTGGACCGCTGGGAGCTCCCGAACGGCCGGCACGTGATCGTCCTCGCGGAGGGCCGTCTCGTGAATCTCGGCTGCGCCACGGGTCACCCGTCGTTCGTGATGTCGAACTCGTTCACGAACCAGGTGCTCGCGCAGATCGAGCTGTGGACGAAGCACTCCGAGTACCCCACGGGCGTGTACACGCTCCCGAAGGCGCTGGACGAGGAGGTCGCACGCCTGCACCTCGCGAAGCTCGGCGTGAAGCTGACCGAGCTGACGAAGAAGCAGGCCGAGTACCTCGGTGTGCCGCAGCACGGACCGTTCAAGCCCGAGTACTACCGCTACTAGGCGTGCCCTGATTCGCGAATCGAGCGGGGGCCGTGGGCGACCACGGTCCCCGCCTTCGTTTCGGCCCGAACCGCTGGACCGTCGGGGTGCTCCCTGGCAATCTGAGGCCTGGCTCTCTCCGGAGGTTCTGGTGCGTACGTTGCTCGCCGTGCTGATCGCGACCGTGTTGCAGATGGGATGGGGATTCGTGAGCTGGGGCGTCCTCGCGGATCGACTCCAGATCGTGCGCGGCGCGCCGGCGGAGGAGCCGATTCGCGCGGCACTCCGCACGCTGCCGGAGAAGGGAGCGTACTTCGTGCCCATCGAAGGCTACGGCACGGAGGACTGGGCGCAGCGACACCGGGAGGGTCCCGTGGCTCTCCTGTTCGTGCACCCCGCGGGCGTGGAGCCCGCGATGGGGAACACGCTCGCGGAGGGGGCCGCACACTTCCTCGCGAGCGCGTTGCTCCTGGTGGCGCTCCTGCGACTCGTGGGCCCCCCGGCGACGTTTGCGGCGCGGTTCGGGCTGATCGTCGCGATCGCGTTCTTCGCCGCGTTCGTGCGCTACGGTGCGGACGCGGTGTGGTGGTACGTGCCGGGGGACTACGCGGCGTTCGGCACGATCGTGATGGTGGTGTCGTGGGCGCTCGCAGGCCTCCCGATCGCGGCGCTGGTACGCACGCGAACGTGATCCGGGGATGCCCGGCTACGGGCTCGGGGGCCGCTGATCCTCGTTGAGGCTCCAGTCGTAGTCCGTGTACTCGATCGGAACGTCCGTGCCCGGCTTGATCTCCTCCAGACCCTCCATGTACGGACGCACGAACTCGATCACGGACCCCGCGCCCCGCTCGAAGTCCTCGTGGTACCAGTCGAGGATCTTGGAGAGATGCGCGCGGCCTTCCTCGTCCACCCAGTTGCGCCTCGGATCGCCGAGGAACTGGCGCGTCTGTGCCTCGAGCTGTGTTTCCAGGTCCGCGCCGCGGTACGCCTCCCCGCGCAGCGGCGGACAGCCGATCGCAGCGCAGTTCAGTGCGAAGTGGATGCGCGGCTCGCGGAACTGCACCCGGATGATCGAGTTCTCGATCCGGTCCAGGGAGAGCTTGTGCCCCTCCACCGTGACGACGTCCTTCTTCCAGGGCGTGCGGAGGAGGTTGCCGAGGTCCTTGATGCTGTCGACCGGGTAACCCTCGAGCACGAGGCGCAGCGTGGCGGCGTTGTAGAGATTGATCCAGTAGGCGAGCGCGGCGTCGCTCTGGCCGGGGGTCGCCGCGAGCTTCTCGATCGGCGTGTGTTCGAGCTCGTGGATGTACCGGTTCAGAGCCTCCATGTCGTCGGCGTTCGCGTGCCAGTCCGCGTAGCGGACGCCGTACGGCGTCACGTACTCGTGGAGGAGCGCGTCGAACGTCGCGTGATCGGGCGCCGGAACGACGGCCGCACTCGCGACGCCGACGAACGGGGACAGGGCGAGCCACACCACGAGCCAGAAACGCATCACGGACTCCTCAGGGGGACGAAGCGACGGATCCACGGTAACCGATGCCGTGGAACACTTCGAGGCCGGGTTCGATCCCGGGCTCGGCCGGGACAGCGGCGGCCGCCCGGAACTCGCGGAACGCCGCCACGACGGCTGCGGGCGGCCGCGCCCCACGCGGCTCGACCCACACCACCTCGGCGTCGAGCGGCAGGTCGCCGGTGCCGGTCGCGAACACCGGATCCGTGGGCAACCACACGCCCGGCGGCGAGCCGGTCGCGCGTCGCCCGTACGCCCAGGCAAGCCCGAAGGCGAGTCCGTAGTCCCCGCTGCCGAGGATCGCGCCGCGCTCGAGCGCCTCCGTCACGCGCGCGTCGCGCGCCGGAAGCTCGTCGTACTCGCGAAGGCGCTCGCTCCAGCGTCGAGCCGACGAAACGGCGCCCTCGCGCGGTCCCACGTGGATCGCGTACGTGCGATCGAGGGCGGGCCACCGGCGAAGTCGGTCCGACCAGCCCGGCTCCGCGATCAATGCGCCGACCGCGAGGAGCCACCCGGTCGACGCGAGCGTCAGGGCGGCGAGGCGACGTTCCCGGCCGGCCCGACCGAGTGCGTCGGCGCCCGCGGGGGCGAGCAACACGAGCCCCGGCAGGAACCAGTTCGCCTTCGCCTGTCCCGCGAGCAGGAACGCCGCGAAGACCGCCAGCCATCCCAGTCCCGTGAGTCGCACGACGTCGTCGCGACGCCCCCGGAACGCGCCCACGCCCGCGACGTAGAGGAGCCCGGGGCCGGCGTTCGCGACGAGTTCCAGCGCGGTCCACGCGAACCTCCCGACGAGGCCGACGTCCGGAGCGAATCGCCCGAGTTCGGCCAGGCCTCGCCGCGTCTCGGAATCCAATCGGTTCGCCACGAGAACGGCCCCGATCGCGAGGATCAGCAACGAGAGCAGACTCGGCGCCGGAGCCGACCGGAATCGCCGGATCGCGAGCCATGCGGCGGGGAAGCCCAGCAGCCCGCCGACCGGCTTGGAGAGCGCGGCCAGCGCGGCACTCGCAGCCGGGCCGACGCCGGGACGCCGGGCGTCGGCCGTCGCCGCGAAGCCGGCCGCGGCGAGCAGCAACCAGGCGTCCGGGTGGGCGACGATCCCGGCCCACGCTCCGCCGAGCGAGGCAGCCAGCGCGAGCGCCGTCCATCCGGCGATCGAGATCGAGGCGCCGCGCGCCCGGATGATCGCGGCGAGCAGGAACGGCGCCGCGGCGGCCGCGATCACGCTCGGCGAGCGGATCGCGCGGGCGGAGTCGCCGAACGCGTTCGTGGCGATCCGGATCGTGGTCGTGAGCGCGGGGGAATAGCCTTCGCCGAGGTGGGCCCACGCCCAGTACGCGACCTCGTCCCGCCCCGGCGCGAGTCGCCACGCCAGCACCGCGCGCGCCGCCATCACCGCGACCAGCAGCGCGAAGGGCAGCCAGGCGCGGCTGCGGTCGCCATCTCGCGTCACGTCGCCTCCCCCGCGACGTGGGCCTCGCCGTCGCCACTCCGTGATATCATGAAGCGTCTTCGCCTGCTCCCGTTCCGAGAACCGCGACCTGGCCCTCGAAAGGACCCGGATTGCCTCCCATCTTCGTCGTGGGCGCACCCCGGACCGGCACCACGCTGGTCAAGGAAATCCTGAACCGCCACCCGCGCGTTCACCTGTTCGACGAGGTCCACTTCTTCGAACGCGTGTGGGACGACCGCGCCGCGATCGGCGATCTCGCGAGTCCGATGTCGCAGTCGACCGCGATCCAGCGAGTGCGCGACATCGTCTCGCGGTACGGCAGCGACGCGGAGATCGCGGAGATCCTGACCGTCGAGGAGTACCGGCGCCGGCTCATGTCGGAGGGGCGGCAGTACCGCAACCTGTTCCGCATCCTGCTCGAGACCGGCGCCAAGAGACACGGCGCGGATTGCTGGGGCGACTCGAGCCCGCAGGACGTTCTGTATCTCGACCGGCTCTTCGAGTGGTATCCGGAGGCGCGCATCGTGGCGCTGATCCGGGACCCGCGCGGCTATCTGTCGTCGTGCAAGAACTACTTCCGCCGTCAGGTCGCGACGTACAAGGAACGTTCGAACCCGCTGACGCAGGCGATGCTCTGGCGTACGTACATGTCCGCGGCGACCGAGGCGGCCGCGGGACCGCACGCGGGCTCCGTGCTGCTGCTGCGGTACGAGGATCTCGTCTCCGACCCGGAGACCTGGGTCCGCCGGCTCGCCGAGCACGTGCAGGTCGAGTTCGATCCCGAGATGCTGGCGGTGGATCGCGCGAACACGTCGTTCCCGGAGGCCGGCGCGCCGGTGCGCGGCATCTTCGACGCCTCGAAGGATCGCTGGCGCGCGGAGCTCACACCGACCGAGATCTGGATCGCGGAGCGGATCTGCGGTGAGCTGATGCGCAAGCTCGGCTACGAGCCGGCGACGCTTCCTTCCGGTCAGCGGGCGAAGCCCGCGGTCTCCGAATTGCTGAAGATCGCCGCGCTGCTTCCTTCGCGGGCGTACCGTCACGTGTTCCACTCCCACAAGCCGCTGCGCATGGGCAAGGTGAAGCGCGTGCTCGAACACCTACGGCCGTCGGGCGCGTCCGGCGCGGCAAGGAGAACGAAGTGATCACGATCGGAATGGACTACGAGGTGCTGCCGGGCAAGGAGGCGGCGTTCGAGGAGAAGTTCCGCGACGTGCTCGCGGCGTTCGAGGCCGGCACGGGACACCGCCGGTCGCGACTGTACCGACAGGTCGATGCGCCCAGCACCTACCTCATCCACAGCGAGTGGGATTCGCGCGAGGCGTTCCAGGAGTTCCTCAAGTCGGATGCTTTCCGGGCGGTCACGAACTGGGGTCGCGAGCAGATCCTCGCCGGTCGCCCGCGGCATCGCGTGTACGGGGACGAGTAGCCCGCGCTCCGCGGCGGGCGCCGTCGAACCGCGCTAGGCAGGACGGGGAGGCACCGGCTGCTCCACCGGTGTGGCACTCGACGGCGTGGCGCTCGGCGCCGGGTTCTTGACGTCGCGTCGCGCGAGCTCCGTCCCGGTCGGTGCGCGCAGCCCCGCCGTGCTCTCGCGGCGCATCTCCTCGAGCGTCGGCGCGAGGTGTTCCCGGTAGCAGTCGGGACAGACGCCGTGGCTGAACTCGGCATCCGAGAAGCGCTCCAGGTAGGCTTCGACGTCGGTCCAGTAGTTCTGATCGTCGCGGATCTTCTTGCAGTACGAGCAGATCGGCAGCAGCCCCTGAAGCGTCTTGACCTCGTGGAGCGCCCGCTCGAGATCGCGGACGCGATCGGCGAGCGCCTTCTGCAGGATGCGCATCCGCGCGCCCACGCGGACCCGGGCCTGCAGCTCGTCGCGACGGAACGGCTTCGTGACGTAGTCGTCGGCGCCGGCGGCGAACCCCACGACGACGTCGGCCGACGCCTCCCGCGCGGTCAGCAGGATCACGTAGATCGGGTTCGCCACGCCGGTGCTCTGCTCGAGAGCGCGGAGCTGGCGGACGACCTCCGGGCCTTCCAGGTCCGGCATCATCCAGTCGAGGATCGCCATGCCCGGCGGGTTCGGTCCGGACAGGACCTGCCAGGCCTCGGATCCGCTCCGGGTCACGACCGGCTCGAACCCCCACTTCTGGAGGAATCGCTCCAGCATCTGGCAGGAGACGGGTTCGTCTTCAGCGATCAGGATTCGCATCGTTTGATCCGGTCCGGGTTCTTCCTCGCATCGGCAACGTTGGCTGCGCGCTGAAGGCCGACTCGCGGAGCATGAATCCGGTATGATGGGAGAGTCCGGTGCCCCCGAGGAACCCGCCCGCATGACCCGAATCGTCCCGAGCCGGCCGCGTCGCCCGAGCGCGTTTCTTGCCGCTTTCGTGGCCCTGGCGGCCGTGGTGGCGCTGACCACCGGGTGTTCGGACCGCGGGGACGGGTCCACCGGCCCGGATCCGGAGCCCACGATTCCGGGCCCCTTCGCCGCCGCGGCCACCTGCGGCGCCTGCCACCCCCAGCACTTCGCGGAGTGGACCCGGTCCATGCACGCGTTCGCCGGCTCCGACCCGGCGATGATCGCCCAGTCCCTGATGGCGTCGCGGGAGGGGGGAGACGCGATCGGGTCGGAGTGCCGGAACTGCCACGCGCCGTCCCTGGTGCGGCAGGAGCGCTGGGTGAACTCGCTGCCGCCGGGCAGCAACCCGGTGCTGGCGGACCTGTCCCACGACGGCATCTCGTGCGATTTCTGCCACTCGATCCAGGTGGTGCCGCCGGTCGGTCGGATCGACTGGTTCGACACGATCGACCCGGCCGACCCGAAGCTCGGCAGCATCGTCGACCCGGTGGCGAACGACTTCCACGAGTCCCGGCACGACGACTCGTTTCGCACGTCGGCGCAGTGTGCGTCGTGTCACCAGATCCATCTCGCGGATGGCACCGGCATCGAGAACACGCACCGCGAGTGGGAAACGTCGATCCTGTCCGGCATGGGAATCGAGTGCCAGGAGTGTCACATGCCGGCCTACGACGGTCCGGCCGCCACGACCGGCCCCGTGCGGCGCGTGCACCGACACGAGTTCGTGGGCGTGGATTACCTCACCGTGGACTTCCGCGACGCCGACCGGGCGCGCCAGCTCGAGTCCGTGCGCTCGCTGCTCGCGAACAGCGTGACCGTGACGTCGACGGTGCCGTCGAGCGTGGCGAGCGCGGACACGATGGCGATCGAGGTGCGCGTGCTCAACAACCTCACCGGTCACTCGATTCCTTCCGGAACGTCCTTCTCGCGCGACATGTGGATCCAGGTCACGGTGCGCGACGCCGGGGATTCCGAGATCTATCGTTCCGGCTGGCTCGAGGCGGACGGGGAGCTCGTGGCCCCGGCCACGGACCCGGACCTCGTGCGGTTCGGCTCCACCCTGTTCGACGCGGACGGCCATTCCACGCCGTTCAGCTGGCGTGCCGTCTCGATCGACGAATCGGAGCTCCTCCCGTTCGGCGCCACGCGCGTGGCGACGTATGCGATCCCCGTTCCGCCCGCCGCGACCGGCCCACTCACGGTGGATCTCGCGCTGCGCTTCCGGCCGATGAAGCCCTCCATCCTGCGCGCCTCGGGTCTCGAGGATCTGCTCCCCGTGGAGATCTTCGAGATGTGGAGCACGCAGGAGACGGTGGCGATCGAACTCTGAGACTTCGGGGTTCCGGGATGTCTCCGGTTTCCGCGGCTCGGCTCGGGCCGCGAACTCGCGGTCCCGCCTCAGATCGCGCGGAAGAACCGCTGCGCCACTCCGCCGTCGCCGATCGGAACCCGTAGGCGAGCGAGGCAACGCGGGCATCGGCCCTCGTACGCGCGCCGATCACGGGTGCGGTAGATGCGGCCGTAGACTCCGCAGCACGTGAAGTGGATGCCGAGGAACGGTGCTCGCGACGTGCCGCCCGCATCACCGCCGCGGCCGAGCGCGGCCCACGCCGCGCGACGCTTCTCCGAACGCGTGCTCACGGCGTCCCCTAGAAGGAAGCGAGGGAAGCCGGCATCTCGTCGGCGAGATCCCGGAACACGGCGCTGAGACCGAGGGGGAGGGACTCGGAAGGCTCCGTCTCGCGGATCCGGTTCGCGCTCCAGATCACGGAACCCGTGCTCAGATCCACGAGTCGTGCGAGGAATCCGACCCGGCCCTTCTTCGCGAGGAACAGGATGCCCGGCTTGCCGGGCTTCCACTCGTACACTTCGGACAGCAGCGCGCAGTCGATGCCGAGGGAGTCCATCGCCGCGACCTCCGCTCCGTCCAGCACGCGATCGAGCGGGATCTTCAAGCGGTCGAGGCCCGACTCGAAGCGCTCGTACTCGAGCACCTCGTACGAGCGGAGCAGCTCGGTTGCGTAGAGCGCCGCGAGCGAGGCGCCATCCGCCTCGGCCGGGGTCACGTTCGCGGGCAGCTGCACCGGCAGCACCACGATTCGCGTCTCCCGCCCCGGCGAGTGACGGTGACTCATGGAGAGCCGGTCCACGGACCCGCCACACGCGGCGAGCAACCCGGCCAGCGCGAGCACCGACACCCCGGCGACGACACGACCTTTCGAGCGATCTTTGCGGATCTCGTGCGGCACTCGGCAACTCCCGGCGAGTCGAGGATTTCCATCGCGGAATCGGCGTTTCGTGGCGCGCGCTTGAGCGCGGAGCCGGCGGATCGAGCGCCGGGCGAAGTTTCGGTGCGGCGGGAGTTCAGGAGAAAGCCAACGTTGCCGAGAATCGATCAGGCCCGGGAAGCGATTCCGGCGTCGACGGTCGGAGTGCCGCCGCCGATCCGGATCCCGCCGGCCCATTTCACCGTCGGCCGTCAGACCGGAGGGCAGGACCGATGCGCGACACCGATTTCCTGGTCGTGGGGAGCGGGCCGGCGGGCCAGAAGGCCGCGATCCAGGCGGCGAAGCTCGGCAAGCGCGTGCTGCTCGTGGAACGCCGGGCCCGGCCCGGCGGGGTCACCGTCCACACCGGGACGATCCCGAGCAAGACCCTGCGCGAGGCCGTGCTCTACCTCTCCGGCTGGAAGCAACGCGGGTTCTACGGCCGCGGCTACCGGCTCAAGAAGAACATCTCCATGCAGGACCTGATGGAGCGCCTCGACGTCACGATCACGCACGAGATCGAGGTGATTCGCGACCAGCTCCACCGCAACGGCGTGGAGGTGATGGACGGCTCGGCCCGCTTCCTCGCGCCGCACGAGATGCGCGTCGATCGCGGCGACGGCTCGAGCGAGGTCGTTCGCGCGGAGCGGATCCTGCTCGCCACGGGAACGCGTCCCGTTCGCCCTTCGCACCTGCCGTTCGATGGCCGGCGCGTGCTCGACTCCGATGACCTGCTCCTGATGCGTGAGCTGCCGCGGACGATGACGATCGTCGGCGCGGGCGTGATCGGCACCGAGTACGCCACGATCTTCAACGCGCTCGACGTGAAAGTCTCGCTCGTCGACGGACGGGACGAGCTGCTCGGATTCCTCGATCGCGAGGTCCGCCGGTCGCTCGAGTACCAGCTGCGTGAGCGCGGCATCGTGCTCCGACTCGGCGAGAAGGTGAAGTCGGTGGAGGTCTGCGACGGTCGGACCGTGACCCGTCTGGAGAGTGGCAAGCTGCTCCGCTCGGAGGTCGTGCTGTTCGCGGCGGGTCGCGCCGGCTGCACCGACGAGCTCGACCTCGTGGAGGCCGGTCTCGAAGCGGACGCTCAGGGCAGACTCACCGTGGACGAGAGCTTCCGCACGAAGGTGCCGCACATCTTCGCCGCGGGCGACGTCATCGGGTTTCCGAGCCTCGCGTCCACGTCGATGGAGCAGGGGCGCCTCGCGGCCTGCAACGCGTTCGGGTACCAGACGAGCTGCTATCCGGAGTTCTTTCCGTTCGGGATCTACGCCGTCCCCGAGATCAGCACGATCGGTCTGACGGAAGACGAGCTCACGCGCGACGGCGTGCCCTACGAGGTCGGCGTGGCGCGGCTGCGGGAGACGGCCCGCGGCCAGGTGCTCGGCCTCGACCACGGCCTGCTCAAGGTCATCTTCCATCTGGAGACGCGGAAGGTGCTGGGCGTCCACATCTTCGGGGAAGGCGCGACCGAGCTGATCCACATCGGTCAGGCCGTGCTCGCTCTGGGCGGGACGCTCGAGTATTTCGTGGAGAACGTGTTCAACTACCCCACGCTCGCCGAGGCGTACAAGGTCGCGGCGCTCGACGCGTGGAACCGCATGCCCACCCGGCCTTCGTCCGCGGGGGACCCCGTGCGCTCCGAGGAGTTGCTGCGGGACGTTCCGACCCTGCGCGACCCGGAGGCGCCCACCGATCTCCGTCCCCGCGTGGCCCGCGGTGCGACGGATCGAGTGGAGAAACAGGCCGGCGAGACTTCCCCCTCCGCCTGAGTGGAAGCTCTTGGTCTGGACCCGGGGGACCGGGCCGCCCGCGGAAGGGCGGCCCCCCCGAGTCACTCTCCTGACCGTCGGCTCCGACCCGAGAGGACGAATCGCGGCCGGGGAGATCGAGCCTAGATCACGCGGCCGAGGATCGCATCCAGGACGTCGTTCACGGCGGAGATCGGCGCCGCCACCCGGACGACCTCGTCCGGCGAGTCGACGTAGATGTGGATCGTGCCCTTCTTCATCTCGACCTGCACGATCTCCTCGTTCGTGCGGATGTCCACGAGCATGCCGTCGCGAACCTTGCCGAGCTCGCGCAGCGAGGCGCGCGCGATCTCGATGCCCTGGCGGGCGTCGTCGTCCAGCTCGCAGCGGATGTCGTCCACGATGACGGACGGAGCCAGTCGGATCGCGACGGGAACCAGCATCGCGGGGATCGTCACGCCGACCTCGCCGCCTTCCTTCTCGATCACGCGGCACTCGATCGCGCCGGGAGTCCAGCTGTCCGCCGCGATCAGCACGAACGGCAGCACGAGCAGGACCGGAATCGCGAACAGCAGTGCGAACAGGGTGCGGTCACTGCGTTTCATGGTCGTTCCTCCTCGTGGGGTCAGTCGTTCTGCGCGTTCTTGCGGTCCACCCAGATACGCACCGCGGCGCCGTCGTCGTTCACCGTGACGAGGTTCTCGCCCTCGTACTTCGAGAGCACGTCGAGGGCGGCGAGGATGTCGAGCTCGTCGTCCTCGCCGGACACGAGCGCCGAGAGCACCTCGATCGGCATGCGCACGTTGACGGTGTCGTCGTCGTCCTCACGGATGTCCACGTGCAGGAACTTGCCTTCCTTGCGGACCTTCACCGTGTCGCGGCCGTCCTCGACGGTGACGTACTCGCCGTCCTGGGCGTCGCGGATCGCGCGGAGCAGGGTCACGATCTGCTCGGGCTCGAGGTCCATGTCGTCGATGCGGACCCGGCCGTGGTGGAACTCGTCGGCTTCGATCAGCGGGAGCGCCGCGGTGACGACCGTCAGCGGGACGTTGACGCGGACCCGGTCGCCGTCGTCGTCGACGGCCACGTGCAGCCAGCGGGAGTCGTCGCCGGCGGACGCGACGACGGGAATCATCAGGGCGACGATCGGGATCAGTCGGAGCAGCTTCATCGGGCACCCCCCGGTTTGCGTTGGTGATAGGGGGCTTACGGGAGGCGAGGCCGCCGGGTTGCGGGTTCTCGCCGATTCGGGGCCGATCGAGGGCCGATTCTGGGACGAACGGACACGTGCGGCCCGGCCCCCGGCCCGCAAGGACAGGAATCGTGTCGTATTGGGTGAAAAATGGCGGCGGGGGGCTGTCCCGGACGAGGATCGGGGAGAGGCGCCCTCCCGGACCGACCCCGAATCCGGGACGGGATCAAGCGGGCGGGCGCCGGTGCCGATCGCACGAATCAGGGAGAGCGCCGATCGGGAGAACCGGCGCGAACGGGAGGATCCATGATCGACCTGCGCCGATCGCGCGGGGCCGGCGAGTGCCACCGTTTGGTGGAGGACCTCGACGGGCTCCGGCCGTCACTCGACGCCATCCTGGCGCGCGTGAACCAGTTGCTGCAGACCCCGCTGTCCGGGGACAGCCGCCAGCACGCGGATTCGATCGCGCGCGACGCCCGGTCCCTGCTCGCCCGGGTGGGGAGCATCCGCGACGTGGCGGAGCTCACCGAGGGACACCTCGGGATCCGGGAGATCGAGTTCTCGCCCGCGGTCGCACTGCGGGCGGAGATCGACCGCCTGGCCCCGCTCGCGGAGGGCGAAGGGCTCGACCTCTCGCTTCGTCTGGAGACGGACCTTCCGGCGCGCGTGGTGGGCGACCCGAGTCGCATCCGCCAGGCGCTCGAGGAACTCGTCCGCTTCGCGGTGGATCACACCCCGCGCGGGAGCGTCGAGGTTCGCGCCGGGTGGGCCGAGGAAGACGTCCTGCGGATCACGGTGGAGGACACCGGGGTCGGGACCCGTTCCGAGCATCTCGAGCGCGTGCTCGCGGGCGAGCCGTCGAGCCACGGTCTGGCGTTCGCGCGCGAGCTCGTGGAGCTCATGGGCGGCACGCTCGTGGGACGCAGCCGGCTCGGGCTCGGTTCGCGCTTCGACCTGGAGCTGCCGCTCGAACGAGCGGCCCAATCCGTGCCGCTCGTGCACGGGCGACTCGCGGGGTCACGGATCCTGTTCCTCGGCGAGGAGGATCCGGAGCTCGAGGAACGTCTCGAGTCGCTCGGCGCGCGCACGATGTACTGCGGATCGTCCACGCAGGCGCTGCGTCGACTGCGCGAGACGGCCGAGGCGGGCGAGCCGTTCGATCTTCTCGTCGCGAATCCGCCGTTCTCGGGTCCGGACGCCCTCACGTTCGGCTCGCTCGTGCAGGGCGACACGCGACTGCGCTCCACGGAGCTCGTCCTCGTCGCGCCGGCCGGTCAGCCGGGGGACGCGGCGCGTCTGGAGGCGGTGGGCTGGCGCGGCTACTTCACGCGACCTTCCACGCCGGAGTTCCTCACGCTCGCGCTCGCCACCGTGCTCGGCACGGCCCGCAACTTCGGTCCGCGCTTCGTGACCCGGCATCTCCTCGCGGAGTGCGAGGTCATCGCGGAGGACGAGGTCGCGGCGCGGACGAATCGATCGCGCTTCGAATGACCTCGAACGCGAGCGCGGAGAGCTGATCCGGCGTGCGCCCGTCGACCTCGATGGGGTCGTGCAGGCGCACGCGCACGACACCCGGACGCAGCCGGAACCCGCTCACCTGCTGGAACTCGAACGCCCCCGTCATCGAGACGGGGATGATCGCCGCCCCCCAGCGCGTCGCCAGGCGGAACACCCCGGAGCGGAACAGGCTCAATGAGCCGTCTCGCGTGCGGGTCCCCTCCGGAAAGATGACGAGGCTGTAGCCGCGGTCGAGACGATCGCGTGCCTCCCGGTCCAGCCGTACCAGCCCCTCGCGGGATGGCCGATCCGGCACCGGCACGTTGCCGAACGCACGCATCAACCAGCCGTACACGGGCACGTCGAAGTGTGACTCGAGCTCGAGGCCACGTGCTCGCTGCCCGAGCGACGCGTAGACGACGAACGGATCGAACACGTTCACGTGGTTCGACAGGAACAGGTACTTCGCCCCGGCGTCGATTCTCGGCGAGCGCTCCACCTCCAGCCGCATCCCGGCGAGTCGCACGACGTTCCGGGAGTACAGGCGAAGCAGCGGCTCGATGCGTCGCGGGCCGAGCAGCGGCCGCAGAGCGACGAGAAGCAACGTGGCCGGAATGAAGTGCGCGAAGCTGATCGCCCACCGGAACGCGGAGCGCACGTCTGCGCCGAGGTCGCTCACGCCAGCGGCCGCATTCGATCGGGAGACGACCGCTCCCGCAGGTGCTCCGCCAGCACGCCGCGCTTCACCTTCATCGAGGCCGTGCGCGGGAACTCCTCGCTCCAGAACAGCACCGCACTCGCCCGCTGGTGCTCGGGGAGTCGCCGGTTGCGGGTTTCGATCTCCGCGAACAGCTCGTCCTCCGAGGGGCGTTCGGGATCGGGCCGCGCCACGAGCACGAGTCGCTCGTCGCGGGCCGTGCCCGGCCAGAGCCAGTGAGCCGCGAACAGGCACAGATCCGGCGCGAGCCCCGCGAAGGCGATCTCCACGTCCTCGGGGTACACGTTCTTGCCGCCTTCGGTCACGATCATGTTCTTGCGACGCCCCACGAGCTGGAGCGCGCCTCCCGCGGTGAGGCGGCCGAGGTCGCCGGTGCACAGCCAGCCCTCCGCGAACGTCTCCGCCGTGAGTTCGGGATCGTCGAGGTAGCCGCGCATGATCATCGGACTGCGAACGCGAACCTCGCCGATGCCGTCCGGGCCGGGGTCGGCGATCGTGAGCTCGATGCCGGGGAGCGGAGTGCCGACCGTCTCCGGTTGCGGGGGATCGAGACGATCGAGCGTGATCGCGGTGCCCGCCTCCGTGAGGCCGTAGCCGTTCGCCACGGGGATGCCGAGCCGGTGGAAGAAACGCAACGTCTCCGGCGCGGAGTATGCGCCGCCCACGAACAGTGCCTCGAGCCGGCCGCCGAACGCGTCGTGCACGGGGCGCAGCAGGCGACGTGCGATCGCGGGGCGCGGCCTGCCGCCCGACAGCGCGACGTTCAGGCGCACGAGTCCCTCGAACACCGCGCGCCGGAGCGGCGGCAGCTCGTCGAAACGGCGGCGAAGTCCCGTCTCCAGGTTCTTGAGCACCAGGGGGACGAGCGCCATGTGCGTGATGCGGTAGCGCGGGAACGCGTCGCGCACGAACTCCGGACGCAGCGTGCGCAGGTGCACCACCGTCGCGCCGCGGAAGTACGGGCCCAGGAACCCGACCATGAAGTCGATCGCGTGGTTCGTGGGGAGGATCGAGAGGTACCGCGTGCCGGGGCCGAGCGGGTGCAGCTGCGCGAGCGCGTCGAACTGGGCGAGGTAGTTGCCGTGCGTGAGCTGGCAGCCCTTGGGGCGACCGCCCGTGCCCGAGGAGTACACCAGGCAGGCGACGTCTTCCGGCGCGCGCTCCACCGTCGGGGGGACGCTGATGGGGGCGGGCTCTTCGGGCACGGCGCCGGCATCACGAGTCGGGTCGGACGGAGCGCCGGCGCCCGTGGTCTCATCGAACGGCGTCGCGCGCGCGGTCGCCGGCCGGGCGATCTCCTGGCCCGGGGGCACGTCGGTCGCCACGACGTCCGCGATCCCGAGCGACGCGAACTCCGCCACGCCTCCCTGCGCCCGCAGCAGATGCCACTCCGCGAACACGACCTTCGGCTTCGCGTGCGCGAGGAGCGCGACCTGCTCCCCGGCCGAGAGCTTGAAGTCCAGCGGCACGAGCACGCCGCCGCGCCGGAACACGGCCGCCGCGGCGACGTGCCAGCGCGCCTGGTTCGACATCACGATCGCGGCGCGATCTCCCGGCCCGAAGCCGCGCTCCGCGAGCCACGCCGCGAGCCCTCCGGAACGTGCCTCGAGATCCCGGTACGTCAGGCGACCGTTCTCGCGATCGCGGTCCGCCTCGATGTGCGCGAGCGCGTCGCCGTGGCGCGCGAACGCCCGCGTCAACGCCACGCCGAGACTCGTGGGGTTCCCGAGGTCGGACAGAGGGGAAGGAGTGGTCAACGTCGCGCGTGGATCCGCTCGGAGAGCGTGCGGAAATCGGTGACGCCCTGCATCTCCCAGTCCGGCAGCTCCACGCCGAAGTGACCCTCCAGGCGCGAGAGCAGTTCCAGCGCCTTGAGGCTGTCGATGCGAAGCTTCGCGAAGAAGTCGTCGTCCGGCGCGAGCGTGTCGCGCGAGACGTCGAAGTGGCGGGCGGCGAGATCCAGGATCTCCTCCAGTGTCTCGTTCGGCGTGCTCATCTCGGACCTCACGGAAGGTAGGGAAGCGGATCCGCGCTGTTCACGAACCGGCGGAGGCCTTCCTCCACCGCGGGGCGGGCGAGCAGCTCGCAGAAGACGTCGATCTCCTCGGCGAGCCGTTCGTACGGGACGGGCTTCGCGAATCGCTTCGCGGCCGTCGCGGTGCCGGCGTCGAACTTCGTGGTCTGCGCCGCGGTCGCGAGGGCGGCCGGCAGCGCCTGGCCCTCTCCCACGAGCTGACTCACGAGGCCGACCTCGTGCGCGCGCTTCGCGTTCAGGCTGCGGCCCGTGAGCAGCAGGTCGCGGACGACCGCGTTGCCCACGTCGCGTTCGAGGCGCGGGATGCCGCCGAAGCCGGGAATCAGGCCCAGCCGCAGCTCGGGGAAGCAGAACCGCGCGAGCTTGTCGGCCACGAGTACATCGCAGGCCAGCGCGAGCTCGAAGCCGCCGCCGAATACCATGCCGTGGAGCGCCGCGATCGTGGTGAGGGAGGAGTCGTCGAGGCGGTTCAGCACCGCGTGGATGCGCTCCAGGAACTCGCGCACGCCGGCGACGCGCTCGCTTGCGGGAAGGGCCTCCGCGCGTCGCCACAGCTCGCGCAGGTCCGCGCCCGCGCAGAATCCCGCCGGCAACGACGAGTACAGGACCAGCGCCCGCGCCCGCTCCTCCAGTGCCGGCAGCGCGCCGGCGAGGCGCTCGAGATCGTCGAGCATCTCGCTGCCGATCTCGTTCGCGGGCGCGCGATGCAGCTCCACCCGCACGACGTGACCCTCGACGGACCAGGAAAGCGTGTCTCCGCGGTACTCGAGCACGTCGCCTCCCGTCACGCCGACACGGCGGACTGCGCGTACAGCGCGTCGATCGAGTCACGGAACCGCTCGGCGATCGCGGCGCGCCGGAGCTTTCCGTTCGCGGTGAGGAGCCCATCCTCGGCTGTGAACGGTGTCTCGATCACGAGTGATCCGCGCACGCGCCGGTAGTGGGGGAGATCGACGTTGATCTCCTCGAGCGCGCGTTCCACTTCTTCCGGCCTTACGGACCCCGTGACCAGGACCGCGAGCCACGGTTTCGCATCGCCGATCACCACCACCTGCTGGGCCGACGGCAGCCGCGCCGCGATCGCTTCCTCGAGCGGCTCGGGCGCGACGTTGTGGCCGGACGTCGGCACGATCAGGTTCTTGATGCGTCCGATCACGCGCCAGTTGCCGTCGGCATCCACCTCGCCCTGATCGCCCGTGCGGAACCAGCCGTCCGTGAACGACGCGGACGTCGCGTCCGGGCGGTTCCAGTAGCCGCCGAACACGTTCGGGCCGCGCGCGAGGATCTCGTCGTGCTCGCCCAGCCGCATCTCCACGCCTTCCACCGCGCGGCCCACGCGGCCCGGCACCACGCGGTCCGGCTCGTCCATCGTGAGGATCGCGGTGGTCTCCGTGAGGCCGTAGACCTGGAGCACGGGGATGCCGATCAGGTCGAAGAATCCCTGCGTTTCGCTCGTCAACGGCGCGGAGCCGCAGATCAGCGCGCGGAGTCGCGGCCCGAGGCGACGTCGCACCGTGGGGAACAGCACGGCGCGTGCCGTGCCGCGCGCCACGAAGTCGCGCCGGCGCGGGGATTCTCCGCGCATCTCGGCCTGCTGCGCGCGCTCGGCGGCGCGGAACAGCGCGCGCGTCGGCGGGCGGCGCGCGAGTGCGCGCGTGATGCCCTCGCGCATCCGCTCCAGCAGCACCGGCACGTTCTGGAAGTAATGCGGCTTCGCGAGCGCGAGATCCTCCACGATCGAGGACAGATCCGTGTTCAGCGTGAGGATGCTCCGCCGGCCGAGCGACGCGAGCAGCAGGATCCACGATCCCGCGAAGCAGAAGGGCAGGTAGTGGAACACGCGATCCGGACCCGGCTCGCGGCCCATCAGTCCATCGAGGCGCCGGTTCGTTCGCTCGAGCATGAAGTCCAGGTTCGCGCCGGTCAGCACCACGCCCTTCGGCTCGCCCGACGTGCCGGACGTGTACAGGATCGCCACCGGCGACTCGACGTCGCGCTCGGGCGGCGCGTCTCCGCGATCCTCCGCCTGATCGAGCGCAGCGAGCTCGTGGATCGGAACGTCGACTCCCGCTTGCCGCAGCGCCGCGGCCTGCTCGGCCGACTCCACCAGCACCAGCGTCGGGGTGGCGTCGCGCAGCAGCGCCGCCATCTCCGCCGGCTGGCTGCGCGCGTACAGCGGCACCACGATCGCCCCGTGCGCGATGATCGCGAGATCGGCGGCGACCCAGCTCGCGGAGTTCGTGCCGAGCAGCGCCACGCGGTCGCCGCGGCGCACACCGGCGTCGCTCAGGAACGCACGCGCGCGTCGGATCCGCTCCGCGAGCCACGAGCCGGGGAACGCGAGAAGCTGTCCGCCTCGCGCCTCCTGCACGAACGGGTGATCGGGGTGGCGATCGAGCTCCCCGAGGATCCGCTCGAGGTGCTTCACGCGGGAACTCCCGATCGATGAGGCGTGCCCAGTACGGGGGCGTCCGTCGCCCAGCGGGCGGCGAGCGCCTCGAGTCCGGGCGAGAGCGGCGGCAGGTACTCGCGCCAGGGGACGAGCCCTTCGCGGACGGGGAACTCCGCAAAGCGACGAGCGACTTCGGCCTCCAGGAACGCGCCCATGCGCGCCATCCGCACGAGGTTGTCCGCGACCGTGCGCCCGAGATCGTCGCGCATCGACTCCGCCTCGTCGTCCAGCCGATGCAGGATGCCGAGCAGTCGCTCCTCGAGCGCGGGGTCGTCCACCGTGAGCAGCAGATGCTCGTGGCCGCGCTCGTGCATCAGGTTGCGGATGCGCTCGTCCATCGTGATGCCGGCGGACGGCACGAGCGCCGGCATGCTCGTGACGATCGCGTGGAAGCGCGACGACACGAGCCGGTCGCAGCGCCGGAGGATCGACACGAGCGTGTGCATGTCGTGCTCGCCGGAGGCGAAAACCGGCGCTCCGTCGAGCCGGGCCGCGACGCGCTCGCACGCGTCCTGGTCCAGCGCTTCCATCGCCACGAGCACGGGAAACACTTGCCGCTCGCGCCGGTACGCGGTCACGGCGTTCGCGATCGAGGACAGGTAGCGGTCGTACGCCGCGTCGACGTCGGCGCCTGCGCGGTGGAAGTAGATCGAGCGGTAGTGGCTCTCCCGGTACGCGCCGAACAGTCGCGCCGCGCCCTTGAGGATCGACGGTCGCACGGGCCACCAGAACGGATTGATCGGACACAGCCCGAGGATCGGGGTCGAGCCGTCCCAGCCGGCCGCGCGCAGCAGCGTGTCCGCCCGCTCGGCGCCCCGCGGCTCGAACGTCCACGCGGTGTCGGTGCCGGGCTCGACCGGAACTCCGAGCGCGCGCAGGCGGGTCTCCGACTCGCGGTTGCGCGTGATCACGAGCGACGAGCCGCAATGCCGGCGCACGAGCCGTTCGAGGCCCGGGTGCATGTCGCCGGCCTCGGCGCCGTAGCCGATGGAGATCCCGTTCCGCGCCGAGGCGACCCCGAGCGCGCCGACCATCATCGTGGTCAACGCATCCGCGAAGCGGCTCTTGAACATGGAGCCCTCGGCCGCGATCACTCCGTGGTGACGCGGCACCTCGCGTGCGAGGAACGGCGGGAACACGTCGGGCAGTTTCACCTGCCGCGACCGACCGAAGTAGCCCTCGGTGAGCCGGAAGTCCTGGGTGAGCACCGAGATGCGCACGCGGTCCGGACCGAGGACGTGCTCGATCTGCCGTACCATCTCCTCGACACGAACGTCGGAGCCGGTGTTGCGCGCGCCGTTGTAGCCCGCGATCAGCAGGTCGAGCGGCTGGCCGGGGCGCCACGGGCGGGCGGGGCCGCGCTTGGCGCCCTCGATCACGGCGCCGGTCCAGCGACGCAGCAGCACGTCACTCATGGGCGGCCCTCGAGCGGGAATGGGAGCCGTTCGAGCCGTTCGTCGTCTTCGCGGCGGCCGCGACGTCTTCGAGCGTGGCCGGACGCGACGGCGCCGGCGGCCGGTCCGCGCCCTCCGGCCACTCGCGGTGCGGGTAGCGGAAGTCCTGGCGACGCGACCAGTCCAGCAGCGGTGCCGCGTACTTCGGGAACGACGCGGGCGCGCGGCCGAGCTCGGTGACCACGCGGGAGGAATCGAACACCGTATCGTACGTGAGATACGGGAAGAAGACGTCGAGGAGCCGCGCGCCGAGTCGCACCGGCTTGGGACCGAACCGCCCGAGGGCGGAGGCCGCGAACCGGAACGGCCCTTCGAGCCCGGGCACGTAGGCCGGGCGGCCCGTGCCGAGGGACTCGGACAGCGTGTCCGTGATCGCGCGGTACGTCGGCGCCTCGCGGCCGGCCGAGAGATGGTACACGCGATGATCCGTCCGCTCGCGCAGGTGCAACGTGACGATCGCATCGGCCACCCAGTTCGCGGGCACGATGTCGATCCGATCGAGCGGACGGAGCGGCAGCACGGGCAGCGACGCGAGGAACGAGAACGCCCGCACCATGTCGAACTGCGTCGTCTCCGCGAAGCGGCTGTCGCCCATCACGATGGACGGCCGGAACACGAGGCGGGAGACGTCGGGCAGCAGCTCGCCCACCAGGTGCTCCGCGAATTTCTTCGTGCGGCCGTAGGCGTCGTAGTCGCGACGTTGCCAGTCGACGGCGGAGTCCTCGTCCACGACCTCGTGCGATCGCTCGCCCGCCACCGACACCGTCGACACGTGGCTGAACCGACGCAGGCCGCGCTCGTCCTGGATCTCGCGCGCGAGCTTCGCGAGCGCGAGCGTGCCCCGGATGTTGACGTTGAGGCATGCACGCTCGGACCGCCGGTTCAGCGAGGCGGCGCAGTGCAGAATCGCGTCGGTGGTGCGCGCGAGGCGGAGACGATCGTCGGGCGAGAGGCCGAAGTCCGGTTCCGTGAGGTCGCCCGCGAACACCTCGACCCGCAACCGGAGGTGCTCGAAGAAGTCCTCGGGCGACAGGTGGAGTTGCCAGGCGCGCCACAGACGTCGCTCCGCCTCCGCCCGGTCGCGCGCGCGCACGAGCACCGCCACGGGCTCGCCCTCGCGCAGCAAGCCGGCCGCGAGGTACGAACCCAGGTATCCGGTGGAGCCGGTGAGCAGCGTGGCCATCAGGTCTTCACCCCGGCGGGCGTGGCGGGCTTCTCGCGGGACGTCTCGACCGGCTTCGGTCGTCCGGACCCGCGACGCTCGATCAGCGGATACGCCCACCGGCGGAGCGCCGGGATGTGGACGTGGATCCAGTAGTCGTACCAGTCGATCGCCTCGGGATTCCAGGGGAACCGCGCCTGCTCCTCATCCGACAGCGCGTGGAACAGCGTGGCGACGTGATCCGCCTCGAACACCGGCTCGTGGTCGAGGAGAAACGGCTCGTACAGCTCGATCAGCTCCGTGGCGCGACGCAGCCGCTTCTCCACGGACGCGAGCGGCGCGCGCCGGCCCGGCGTGACGGCGGCGATCGCGCGGTTCAGTCCGCGCACGATCGCGAGCTGGCGCGGCGCGGACAGGTTCTCGTAGCGGGCGCGTGACACGGGCGTGGCCTCGAGACGGCCGAGCACGCGCTCGCGCCACGTGCGTCCCTGGCGGTAGAACCGCCGGTGCGCGAGGGCGGTGAGCTCCACCGCGCGCTCCAGGTTCAGCGGGTTCGTGGCGGAGGTGGCGAGCTGCGTCACGAGCGGGGCGCGGCCCTCCAGCAGCGCGGCGGCCACGATCGTCATCCCGCGGCACAGCAGGTCCACCGGGATCACGTCGAGTCGCTTGCGCTCGTTCACCGGCAGCTGTCGGAACGCCGTGCCGAGCAGGTGGGCGAGCGGCGCCGACGTGTTGATCCCCTCGTTCCAGCCGGGGGAGGAGAATGCGGACGTCTCCACGATCGCCGGACGCGCGATCGCGAGCGGCACGTCGCCGCGGCGTTCGGCCACGAGCGTCTCGCCGAGCGACTTCGTGAACGTGTACACGTTCGGCCAGCCGAGCTCGCGGGCACGGTCGCGAGCGAGTCGCACGAGCTCGCGTCGCCGCGGGCCCTCCATCGACTGCCGCGCGAGACGCTCGCGCTCGGCGGTGGCGTCGAGCGGCAGGCCGAACGGCGTGCGCGTGCCGTCGAGCGTTTCGGCCACGCGACCCTCGCGCGCGCCCGCGACGAAACACGTCGACACGTGGAGGAATGCCGCACCGGCCTCGCGCGCGAGTTCGAGCAGGCGGAGCGGTCCGTCGACGTTGACGGCCAGCGCGTCGCGCGGATCGGGATTGAACTCGGTGAGCCCCGCGCAGTTGATCACGAGATCCGTCGATTCCACGACGCGCCGCCGATCGTCGCCGGAGAGTCCGAGATCCGGTCGCGCGAGATCGCCGGCCACGGCGCGCACCGCGGCGCGAGCGTCGGCGGGGACCTCCGCGAACACCGGGCTCGCGATCATCTGCGCGAGGCGGGCCTCCGGGTCCTGTCCTCGGGCGCGGAGCATCAGCGTCACGCTCCCGAGCTCCGGGAGCTGGCTCAGGAGCTGGGCGAGCCAGACCTTGCCGATGAAGCCCGTGGCGCCGCTGATGAGGAGTCGCTGCCCGGCGAGTGCGTCCCGAACCGACCAGGGGGCCGGCAGGGCGCCGCTCAGGAAGACCGGAGCGGGGCGCGCGGCGTCGTCCAGTCGCACCAGGTGCAGGTCGGGGAGTACGCGGCCGGTGGCCTTGCCGTCGCGGATCTCCACGCGGCGGCACACGTACCGATCGATCGAGAGCCGCCGCGCCACGGCGCGGACGACCGGCTCGAAGGCGTCGCTCTCGAGCACCACGACGTGGCCGGCGCGGAGCGCCTCGCGCACCCGGGTCACGCCATCCGGATTGAGACAGAGGGTCTCGGCGATCGCCTCACCGCGCCAGCGCAGTCGATCCTCGCTCGTGCCCGCGAGGCGCCGCGGCACGTGGCGGCCGGGAGCGAGATCGCCCGGATCGAGCAGCAGGTCCCGCTCGAGCGAGACGGGCTCGGTCCGGAAGACCCGGGCTGCCGGGTCCGGACGTTCGGGGAGTGTCACGGGATCACCGGCCACGTTTTCCTCACGGATCCCGGAACTCTCCGGCGATCTTGAAAAAAATACAAGGCACAAGGAGTCCGAGCGTGCCGCGCCCGGGGCGGGAGTTTCGCCCGGATCCTCGAACTTGTTTGAATTCAATGTCTTGTGCGTGCCCGGGGCCCGATGGAGTCTGCGCAGATGGAATGGGCACGCTTCCTGCTGTGTACCGGTTCAATCCTTTCCCGGGATGTGACCCTCGGGTACCCGAGCCCGAGACTCGCGGAAGGAAGGAAATGGACCCCCGGGCTTGCTCGGGGGTCCTTCCTTTTGCGGTCCCGGCTCGTGAGAGAGCCGACTAGCGCGCGCTCGGTTCGGGCGCCGAGTCCACCGCGGCATCGCGGGCCGCGCCGTGCTCGTCCTGCTCGTATTCCTTGAGCCGATTGTAGAGCGTCTTGAGGCTGACGCCCAGGGTCGCGGCCGCCTCTCGCTTGTTTCCGCCCAGCTGCTCGAGCGTCGCGAGAATGAGCGCCTTCTCCGCCGTGGCGATCGACGTTCCGACCTCCACCGTGACCCGATGGCCGCTCTGCGTCGCGCGGGGACGGCGCGTGCCGAGCGGGACCGCGTCGGCGCCGATGATCTCGCCGCCCATGATCCAGGCCCGCTCCACCACGTTCTTCAGCTCGCGGACGTTGCCGGGCCAGTCGTGCTGGGAAAGCCGCGCGAGCGCCTCGTCCGAGAAGCGCTTCGGCTCGGGCTTGCCCTGATTCAGCGAGTCGAGGAACGCGTGCGCGAGCAGCCCGACGTCGTCGTCGCGATCGCGCAGCGGCGGCAGTTCCACGGGGAACACGTTCAGCCGGTACAGGAGATCCTCGCGCAGCTTTCCGTCGGAGACGGCCTGCTCCGGATCGCGGTTCGTGGCGGAGATCAGTCGCACGTCGACCTTCTTGGCCACACCGCCGCCGATGCGCGTGACCTCGCCCGTCTCCAGGATCCGAAGCAGCTTCACCTGCAGCTCGGTCGGCATCTCGGTGATCTCGTCGAGGAACAGCGTGCCGCCGTCCGCGCGCTCGAAGATTCCGGTGCGGCGTTCCTGCGCGCCCGTGAAGCTGCCCTTCTCGTGTCCGAAGAACTCGGACTCGATGAGCGAGGGCGCGATCGCGCCGCAGTTCACCGCGAGGAACGGCTTCTTCGCGCGCCGGCTCAGCTCGTGCAGCGTATGGGCCGCGACTTCCTTGCCGGTGCCGGTCTCGCCCGTGATGAGCACGGTGGTGTCCGTGGGCGCGACGCGTTCGATGCGGTCGTACACGCCCTGCATCGCGGGCGAGCCGCCGATGATGCGGCCGAAGCGGCCGAGCCGGCGCAGCTCGCCGCGCAGCGTGTCGATCTCGCGGCGCAGGTCCGCGTTGCGCTCCACGTGACCGAGGATCTTCCGCAACCGATCGAGGTCCACGGGCTTCGTGAGGTAATCCACCGCGCCGCCGCGCATCGCGTCCACGGCGGAGCGGATCGAGCCCTGCCCGGTCATGAACACGACTTCCGTGTCCGGGAGGTTCGTCAGGTCCTCGAGCAGATCGAGGCCCGTTCCGTCCGGCAGGTAGAGATCGAGCAGCACGACGTCGGGGTTCGAGCGATCGAGCTGGGAGCGGGCGGCTTCGAGCGAGTCGGCGGTGCTGACCTCGAAACCCTCGCGCTCGACCCAGCGGGCGAGCGAGCGGAGTCCGCCCGGGTCGTCGTCGATGAGAAGGGCGCTCGGCATGGGCGTTCTAGTCCTCCTGGAGCGGCAACTCGATCTCGACCGCGGTTCCCGCTCCGCGCGACTCGACCCGGATCCGCCCGTGATGCTCCGATTCGAGGATGTCCCGGGCGATGGTCAGACCGAGGCCGTCGTGGTCGGGTTTCCTCGTGAACCGCGCCTCGAACACCCGTTCGAGATCCGCGGCGGCGACTCCCTCGCCGGCGTCGGTCACCGTGGTTCGAGCGCGCCCGCCCTCGAGGGTCGTCGCGATCCGCACCACGCCGCCGGACGACGAGGCCTCGAGCGCGTTCAGGAGGACGTTCAGGGCCGCCTGCAGCAGCGGTCCGTGTCCTCCCTGCACTCGAGGCGCCGATTCCGGACGCGAGACCTCGACGCGGACCCCCCGCAGGAGGGCGCGCTGCCGGGTCAGGCGCACGGCTTCCTCCCAGACGTCGCAAGGATCGAGCCCGCTTTGCGTTTTTTGCAAAGCGTCGGGCAACGGCGCCACCGAACTCAGCCCAGAGTTTACCCGGGAGAGCTCCCGGGCCAGCGTCTCGATCGACTCGAGGGCCCGGACCCGCACTCCGGGGTGGCCCCAGTCGTCGAGGTCGAGGCCCTGGCGCAGGAGGTCCAGCTCCAGCGTGGCGGCGTTCAGAGGGCCTCGCGCGTCGTGGATGAGGGTGCCCTGCACGACCTCGCGGAGGCGGGCGAGGTTCGCGAGACGTAGACAATCCAGGCTCTCCGCCGAGCGAGCGGTCGTGGGCACGGCAGTCTCCTCCAGGGGGCAGGTGCGACGCGGATTCTAGCAGGCGCCGCCGGTGGGCGGGGACGTTCCCCCGGATTCGCCCGCCGGATTTTGTAGAAATTTCCATCGCGCTGAAAAAACGGCGCCGACGTTCCCCGCGCCGGACAACCCGCGGATCTCTCCGAGAATTGCTGATTGTGAAGATTCGATGTGAATTCTGGCCCCTCGGGGTCGCGAGGAGCGGGGTCCTCCGAAAGCCGGTCCCCCGGGTCCGGTTTGGTCTCCGTCTTGCAGAAAGAACGTTCTGCGCGTGGCACCCCGCGCGCTTAACCACCAGGAGGGTGATCCATGTACCGCCCCTCTCCCGTTTCTACATCCTCGCTCCCGGATCGCGCTTCGTTCCCGCTCGCGGCAGCGGTGGTGACGGGCGCGTGGGCGCTGGCGGCCTCCATCGTCTCCTTCGTTGCGCGCCCCCTCGGGGCCTATGAGCTCTCGCTCGGCGCGGCGCACGCGGCGATGTGGCTGTTCGGCGGCACCGCAGTTTGCCTGACCATCGCGATGCTCGTGAGTCGCCGGTTCGTGCCGCGCGGCCACCTGAGCCACTCGTCGCACGTCTCGATCACGGGCCGGCCGTACTAGCTTTCGGCCGGCCAGTTTCGTCCGGCTTCGCCCGGGAGCTTCGACCAGGCCGCTTGGGCCGGGCCGCTTCGTTCGGCATCGGGCCACCCCGGATCAGGCGCGCCCGCATTCCGCCAGGAGCGTGGCGAGACGCTGCGTGTCGACGGGCTTCGTGAGGTGCAGCCGGAAGCCCGCCTCGCGCGCGGCGCGAATCGTGTCCTCGTCGCCGAAGCCCGTGAGCGCGATCAGGTGGATCGCCTTCGTCTCGGGCGATGCCTGCAGACGTCGCGCGACCTCGAAACCATCCATGCCCGGCAGCCCGATGTCGCACACGAGCACGTCCGGCGAGAACTCGCGCGCCTGCTCGAGTCCGGCCGGGCCGTCGTACGCCACCGCGACCTGGTTGCCGGAGATCTCGAGCAACCGCTTCAGCGCGTCGGCGGAGTCGCGGTGATCGTCCACCACGAGGATGCGACGCGGTGACGTCGTGCCGTTCGCGGCCGGCTTCGGCGCCTGCGCGGCCGCGCTCGTGTCGATCGGCAGCGTGAATCGGAAGTCCGCGCCGAGTCCCTGGCCTTCGCTGCGCACTTCCACGCGTCCGCCGTGCGCCTCCACGAGGCCCTTCACGATCGGGAGACCGAGTCCGAGCCCGCCCGTCATCCGGTCGCGTGCGAGCTCGGTCTGCACGAACGGCTCGAACACGCGCGCGAGGTCGGCGGGGTCGATGCCGCAGCCGCTGTCGGCCACGGAGACCGTCGTCTCGCCGGTGGCGACGTCTTCGGTCAGCGACACCGCGATCGTGCCGCCCGCGTCCGTGAACTTGCGCGCGTTCGCGAGCAGGTTCGCGAGCACCTGCTGCACCCGGTACGGATCGGCGCGCACGCGCACCGCGTGGTCCGGCACCGCGGCGGTGAGCACGAGTCCGGTCGCCTCGAAGCGCGCGCGCACGGATTCCACGGAGTCGAGCACGATCTCGCGCAGGTCCGCTGTCTCGGGGCGCAGCGTGAGCTTGTCGCTCGCGAGCTGCGAGACCTCGAGCAGATCGTCCACGAGTCGCGCGAGCTGATCGACCTGACGATCGATGATGCGTCGCATGCGGCGGGCGTCGCCGTCCCCGTTGTCGGAGGTCGAGCGTCCGTTCATCTCGTCGCGACGCCAGGACGACGTGAGGACCTGCATCGCCGTGCGGATCGAGCCGAGCGGGTTGCGCAGCTCGTGCCCGAGCATGTGGATGAAGTTGTCCTTCGCCTCGTTCGTCGCCTTCAGGCGCGAGGACGCGGAACGCTGCGCTTCGTACAGCATCGCGTTGTCCATGGCGATCGCGGCCTGCGCGGCGAGGGACGCCGCGATCTCCTCGTCGCGCGCGCGGAAGCGGCCGGGGCGGCCGTGCGCCACGCGCAACGTTCCCTGCGCCTGCCCCGAGCGCGACACGACGGGCACCGCGAGCTCGCTCGCGAACCGATGGGCCGCAGGGTCGTGGCCGCCGAACACGGAGCCGAGCGGACCCGAGATCGCGCGCCGACGTTCCGCCACCCCCTCCTCGTCACGCACGGTGTAGTCCAGCGAGCCGGCCTCCGCGCCCGTGAGCTCGGTGGCGGCGTCGGTGACGGCCTGCACCACCTTCGAGAGATCGAGCTCGGCGGACACGAGGCGCCCCAGCGTCTGCGTGCGGCGGAGAACGTCCTCGGTACGGCGACGTTCCTGGACCTCGGTGCGCAGGTTCGTCATGGACTGCTCGAGCTCGTGCGTGCGATCGCGCACCGCGTCTTCCAGCGTACGTGCGCGCAGCGCCGCGACGTCCGCGAACCGGAACGTGAGGGTGAGCAGGATCGCGATCAGCAGCGACGCGCCGAGCGCGAGCCCCGGCAGCGGGGTGGCGAGCGCCGCGAGCAGCCCGGGCTGGGGCGCGAGCGCGATCTCCCACGGCACCGCGCCCGGAAGCTCGAGCGGCATGCGTCGCGTCCACGGCGGCGGCGTCGTGAGGTCCAGTTCGCCCTCGCGGAACACCTCGCGTCCCTGGCAGAGCACCACCACGGAGTAGCCCGGCGTGAGATGACGTGACAGCGCCGAGAACGCGCGCTTCGCGGAGAACACGCCGGAGAGATACGCCTCCGGATGCGACGGCGACGCGAGCGGGATGATCACGCGGAACACCTTGCCGCCGTCATCCGCCACCTCGAACGGCCCGACCACGACCGCCTGGCCCGTCTCGCGGGAGACGAGCAGCGCGCGCTCGCGCCGGATCTGGTTCTGGTAGGTGTCCGCGAGTCGCACCGGCTCGTCGCGCGTGGACGCCACGATGCGCGGCGCGAAGCGCGCGTCGATCCACTCGATCAGCTCGAAGCCGCGGAACGCGCCGACGGTGAGGCGCGCATCCTTCTGCCACGCGGCCGGGGAGTCCCAGCCGCTTTCCTTGCCTTGATCCGCGAGTCGGGTGAGTGCGAGCACCACTGATCCCGTGGACGTGATCATCTCGTTGCGCAGGCCGCGCGCGGTGGCCTCGACCATGCGGTGGATCGTGTCCTGCTCCTGCGCGCGCAGCGCGGCCCAGAACAGCACGCCGGCCACGGCGGCGCTCGTGCCCACGAGCACGGGCCGCCACCACGAACGTTCCTCGCGGATCTGCGCCTCGCGCTCGAACGCGAGGAAGATGACTCCGGAACCGAACACGGTGAACGCGAGCGCCGAGTGGATCGCCATGCGCGCGGCGGCGCCCCAGCCGAACGCCTGCGTCACGTCGGCGGCGTAGCCGAGCAGCGCGACCGCGCCGAGCGTGAGCACGCCCACGCCGAGCAGCGCGCCGAGGTACACCGAGCGACGCACCACCAGGATCGCGCCGGCCGCGAGCGCGAACGCCATCAACGTGTTCGGCGCGATCGGCCCGTCCGGGCCCATGTCGTCGTTCTGCGCGGAGTCCACGACCATCACGGGCTCGTTCGGCAGCTCCACGATCTCGGCGAGCTCGGGATCGATCGCGGGCGCGCCCTTCTGCACCGACGTGCCGGGCGCACTCGGCGCGGCCTCGGTGGTCTCCTCGGCCGCGGGCGGTGGCGGCGCCTCGATCGGCGCGCGCGGCAGGAACTGCGGCAGCGCGGAGGAGATCACGAGCACGACCGCGGCCACGCTGAGGTGCGCGACGCGTCGCCATTCGCGATGCCTCGCCACGAGGCCGAGGCCGATGAACACGAGCCCCGCCGCCACGAGCGGTCGCATCGGCGGCAACCACGGGCGGACCTGCGTCAGACCCGAGTTGCCGGTCTGCCAGCCCACGAGGACGGTCACGCCCAGCAGCGCGACGAGCAGTCCCGCGAGGAACGGAGCGCCGCGGAAGATCCGGCGAAGCAGCAGAACGAAGCGCATCGGCATCCGCAGGGGGAAAGGAAGGGCAGACGCCTGGACTATACCGAAGCCGGACCGCCTCTGGCGATCCCCGCGCGCCTTGGCTACCTTGCAGGCGGCGGAGGCGGCCTTGATCGATCGAGCGGAAATCTTCTGGTCCCGGGTGAGGCGGCTCGTGAGCCGGCACTCCTGGACCGCCCGGATCCTCGGCGCGAAGCCGGTGGTGGGCCACGCGGACGAGCCCGGCCTGGTCCTGATCCAGGTCGACGGGCTCGGAGAGGCGGTCCTCCGGCGGGCACTGGCCGAGGGCAAGATGCCGTTCCTGCGTCACCTGGTGGAGGACGAGGGCTACGGCGTCCACCGGCTGTACTCCGGGGTGCCCAGCAACACGCCGGCGTTCCAGGCGGAGCTGTTCTGGGGGGTACCCGGCGTGGTGCCCGGGTTCGGGTTCCGCGACCCGGAGACGGGGCGCGCGGTCTGGATGACGCAGCGGGGCACCGCCGCCCGGGTGGAGGAGCAGCTCGCCGCGGAGCACGAGGGGCTGCTGCGCGGCGGGTCCGCCTGGTCGGACATCTACTCCGGCGGGGCGGCGGAGCCGCGGTTCTGCTCCTCCACGGCCGGCGTGAGCGACCTGCTGCGCGAGCTGTCGCCGGGGCGACTCGTGGGACTGCTGGTCTGGCACGGCTGGAGCGTGGTCCGCGTGCTCGCGAACATCGTGGCGGAGACGGGGCTCGCGCTCTGGGACTTCGCGCGCGGCGCGATCGCCGGCCGCGATCTCGCGGCGGAGTTCCGGTTCATCGGCGAACGCGTGGGCGTCACGGCGGTGCTGCGCGAGATCATCACCGCCGGCGCGTGCGTGGACGCGGACCGCGGTCTCCCGATCGTGCATCTGAACTACCTGGGCTACGACGAGCACGCGCACCGCCGCGGCCCCGACTCGGGCTTCGCGCTGTGGGCACTCCAGGGAATCGACGCCTCCATCCGCCGCGTGTGGCTCGCCGCGCACCGATCGCGTCACCGCGACTACCAGGTGTGGATCTACTCGGATCACGGGCAGGAAACGGTCACCGCGTACCGCCCGCGCTACGGCGAGACGATCGAGGTCGCGGCGCGCCGCGCGTGGGACGCGTGGAAGGCGGGACGCGAGGCACAGCCGCGCCCCGAGAACCCGGCGGCCGGCGCGTCCGAACGCTTCGTCCGCGCGGAACGTCGCGGGCATCGCACGGCCGCGATGCGCGAGGAGCTGCCGGACTGGATGCGTCGGTGGAAGGAACGTCCGGGGGAGGAGCCGGCGCCGGTGGCGGAGGAGGGCGAGCCGTTCGTCCTGGAGCGCGGCCCGATCGGGTTCATGTACCTGCCGGAAGGCGAGCGGGATTTCGAGACCCGGCGAGCCGTGGCGGCGCGCGTGGCGCGCGAGGGACGTTCGCCCACCGTCCTCGTGGCCACGGAAGACGGCGGCGCGATCGCGTTCCCGGACGACGGGGGCGAGATCCGGCTGCCGGGCGAGGAAGAGGCGCTGCTCGGCCCGGACCATCCGCACCGGGAAGCCGTGGTGCAGGATCTATTGCGGCTCGTGCACCACGAGCTGTCCGGCGAGCTCGTGCTGCTGAGCTGGCACCCGGCGCGACCGATGTCGTTCAACGTGGTGAACGGCGCGCACGGCGGACCGGGACCCCGCGAGACGACCGCGTTCCTGGTGACGCCGCCGGAGACGAACGAATCCGTGCCGCGCCATCGTTTGCGCGCGTCCGGCCTGCGCGAGCTCGCGCGCGACGTGCTCGACCCGACCCGCGCGAACCTGCGCCGGCACCGCATGCGCGCGGTGAGCGGAACGTCGGATCGCCTGCTGCGCATCGCCACCTACAACGTCCACGGCTGCCGCGGCATGGACGGGCGCTACTCGGTCGAGCGCATCGCGCGCACGCTCGCCCGCCTCGCGCCCGACGTGGTCTGCCTGCAGGAGCTGGACCTCCAGCGCGCGCGGTCGGGCGGTCTCGATCAGGGACGCGAGATCGCGCAGCGCCTGGAGACCGACTATTTCTCGCACGCGGTGCGCGAGGCGGACGACGGTCTGTTCGGAAACGCGGTGCTGTCCACGTTGCCGGTCCGTCTCGTGGCGGCGGGTCCGCTGCCGGCGCTCGACACGCGCCTCGACCTCGAGCCGCGCGGCGTGCTGTGGGTGGAGATCGATCTCGACGGGATCCCGGTGCAGGTCTTCAACACGCACCTCTCGATCCTGTCCCGCGAACGTCGCCTGCAGGTGCAGGAGCTGCTGTCGGAGCGCTGGCTGGGTCACCCGGACTGCACCGGCCCCGTGATCCTGCTCGGGGATTTCAACGCGGCCACGGACTCGTGGTGCTCGCACCGTCTCGCGGAGCGTGTACCGAACATCGTGGATCAGGAGATCGAACTGCCGGGACCGCGCTCGCCGATCCGTCCCACGTGGTCGGGGCGCCTGCCCGTCCGCCGGATCGATCACGTGTTCGCGAGCGAGCACTTCCGGGTGAGACGCGTGGACGCGCCGCGCAACCGCCTCACGCGCGTGGCGTCGGATCACCTGCCGCTGGTGGTGGACCTCTCGATCGATTCCTCGTCGCTCGTGCCCCAGTCGGGCGTGAGCCGCAGGAACTGGAGCGAGACGAGCGAGAGCAGGACGTAGGACACGAACCAGTAGAAGCCGACCTCGAGGTTCGCGTCGAGCTGGTCCGTGGCCTTTGCGGACAGGAACGCCACGTACACCGCCACCACGAAGACGTCGTTCATGGCCCACTTGCTGATGCCGCGCGCGAAGTTCGCGATGTAGCGGCGGGGGAGCGCGGCGCGCAGCGACAGCGCCACGCCGAGCAGCACGCCCTTCACGATCGGCACCACCACGCCGAACAGGAAGATCAGTCCCGCCACGAGATCGTTGCCCGAGTCGTGCAGACTCTCCACGGTCTGCAGGATGCTGCGGGTCTCGCGGAACACCTCGCGCTCGGTGCCGAACAGCGAGATCTTCGCGGTGATCGTGATCAGCGGCTTCGTGATGCCGGGCCACAGCGCCGCGAACGAGGCGACGAGCAGCGCCAGCCCGATCGCGTTGCGGACCTTCACGACGCGCGCCGCGCGGGAGAGCGGCGGGGGCCGGGCCGCGTCACGAGGCGAGGCCGAGGTTCTGGCGCAGGCGACTCGCCCACGGGCTCTTGGGATCGGCCTCGAGGTACACGCGCGCGTGACGTCGCGCGTCCTGGGCGCGTCCCGCGCCGAGGTAGGCCTCGGCGAGGTTGTAGTGCGCGTCCGGGAACGCGGGAGCGAGCTCCACCGCGCGACGTCCGGCCGCGATCGCTTCTTCCCACTCCTCGAACTGCGCGTGCACGCTCGCGAGGTTGTTCCAGGCCTCCGCGTACGCGGGATCGATCTCCACCGCCTGCTCGAATCGCGAGAGCGCCTCCTCGAGCCGGCCGAGCGAGTGCAGCACGTTGCCGAGGTTGAACGCGATCTCGGCCGACGGGCCGCCCGCGAGCAACGCCTCGCGGTACGCGCGCGCGGCCTCGTCCAGGTGATCCGCGTCCTCGAGCTCGAGCGCGAGCTCGAACCATTCGTCGGCCGTGCGGGGATTCGTGGGCAGCACGGGAGCGGCGGCCGGCGGTGAGTGCGGAGTCGGCGTCGAGGCGCCGGCGCCCCCCTCGATCACGAAGAGGCGCGGCCGGCCGGCCGGCGGGGTCTCTTCCGGGGAGTCGAGGTCCGAGTCGTCGTCCGAGCCCGCCGGCGCGGCGGGGCCCGAGTTGCCGGTTGCGCCTTCCGCGCCGAAGCCGAGCGTCATCTGGCCGGACGGCTCCGCGAGGCGTCCCGGTCCGAGGCGGACCAGCAGGCCGGCGGATCCGCCGAGCGTGTCCAGACGTTGCAAGGCACTCTCGTTCTCGGGGAGCCAGCGCGCGAGCTGCGCGAGGCTCTCGCGGATCGTGGCCACGGACGCGCCGCGCGCCGTGAGCTCCGCGAGGCGCTTGACCTCCGCCGCCTGGCGGAAGTCGAAGTAGTCGAGCCGGGCCTCCGTGCGTGCCGGCTTGAGGATGCCGCGACGGATCCACGCGCGGATGCGGCGAGCGGGGATGCGCAGGAGCCGCGCGAGCTGGGCCGTGGTGTAGAGCGTGTCGAGCGGGCGCTCGTCGACGCCGGTGGCGCCGAGCGCGGCGAGGAAGTCGTGCTCGGAGACGATTTCGAGCGAACGGCCGCCCTCGATCAGCGCGCGTGCTCGTTCCAGGTTCACGGCGAGGTGACCGTCGTCCTGGATCGGCCACGGTTCTGCGCCGACCACCACGATGTCCGTCGACTCGTCGCAGCGCGACACCGGCGTGCCGCCGGCCTGCGCCACGAGCTCCGCCGCCTCCTCGCGCGTGACCGCGGCAAAGCGGCCGGCGAACGCCACGCGTCGTCCCCGGTAACTCATCCACCACTCCCATCCTCGGACGCGGCGAAGATATGACGGCGACGCGACGTCCACAAGGGCCGGTCACCCGAAGGTAGCGGGTCCGAATGACCCACGACCCACCCGACGGCGGCCGGCCCGGGGACGGGGGAGGGAGTTGCTACGGCTTCGCCGAGAGCGGCGGGGGGAACTTCGCGAGGACGGCCTCGGCGATCTTCTCGTAGTCGTTGTCCGGGGAGGTCGGGTCCGCGAGTCCCTTGCCCCAGCCGAACCAGACGAGCTGACTCGTCCGGGTGTCGATGATCTCCACGATCACGTCGCCTTCCTCGAGGCTCTCGTACTCGAAGCCCTCCACCTGCCAGTCGCTATCGAACGGCTCCGTGACCTGCGGGTCCTGCTTGCCGTGATCCGGCACGTCGCCCACGCCCGAGCGACCCGGGGTGATGATGTCCGGCTGGGTCAGATCCCCGTCGTCGACCTGCACGCGGAGCTTCGCGACCTCCACCCCGAGGATGTAGTGCACCCGGAAGTCGGGATTCCGGTCGGTCGGTCCCTCGAAGCCCTTCCTGCGGAGTACCGCCTCGACGCCCGCACGGGCGGCGGCGCGCAGGTCCGCGTCGACCGTGGTGGGGTCCTCGTCCAGACGCGTGTCCCAGCCGAAGGTGCGGTACGCGCCGAACGGCGCGTGCTCGTCGAACTGGCTCTGGACCTGGACTCCGGCGCAGCCGGAGAGGAGTGGCAGACCGATCAGCATCAGGGTACCGGCGACGAGCGAGTTTCCGGAGCGCATCAGAGTCCTCCCTTCGGGAAGCGTCGCGCCGGAGGGCCGTGGGGGCAGGTCCGCGGGGGACCTACTCGGCGACGGTATCCAGGAAGACCGGGGCCCGCAGCTGACCGTCCGGCGTGTGCTCGAGGAATTTCACCCGGCAGAACACGTTCGGTTCCACCCAGATGACTTCTTCTCCGCCCTGCGACGGAACCGAAATGAAGGGCGTCGGCCGCACGTGGGCGCGGAGGCGGTCGTTCAGCGCGCGGCGGCGCACGTCGTCGAGGCCGCTGCCCACACGGCCGGCGTACACGAGCTCGCCGCCGCTCTCGAGACCGATGACGAGACTCCGCAGGTCGCGCTCGCCGTCCGGCAGGAACCCGAGGATCGCGCAGTAGGCGGTGCGCGACTGCTTGATCTTGAGCCAGGAGTCCGAGCGCTTGCCGGGAAGGTAGCGGCTCGCGAGTCGCTTCGCGACGACGCCCTCGAGCTCCATCGCGCACGCCTGCTCGAAGTACGCGAGACCTTGCCCGATCACGCCGTCCGAGAACACCACGGTCGATTGCAGGTCGGTGTCCAGTTCGCCCATCAGCTCGCGCAGGGCGGCGCGGCGATCGGCGAGCGTCCAGTCCACGATCGACTCGCCAGCCCGCCACAGGAGATCGAACACCACGTACACCGCCGGCATCGACTGCGCGAGCAGCGCCACGCGACGTTCCCCGCGAGCCTGCTCCCGGCGCAGCATGCCGTGGAAGCTCGGGCGGCCGTCGATCAGGACCGCGATCTCGCCGTCGAGCACGGTACCGTCCGGCAGGCCGGCGAGGCCGGCGAGCTCGGGGTAGCGTTCGCGCTGCGGGTTCGCCTTGCGGTTCAAGAGGCGATAGTCGCCGCCCTCCACGAACGCGAGCGCGCGCGTGCCGTCCCACTTGATCTCGAAGATCCAGTCCGGGTCGTCGAACGGCTCGCCGATCTTCGCGAGCATGGGCGGGATGAACTCGGGGAGGGGCATGCGCCGTCCTTGTCTCGGGGCGGGGAACGAGTCCGCGGTGGCCGTTGCGCAATCGGAAGTGGCCGATCGTTGCGTCCGTCAGCAGGCTCGAGTCGATGGAAAGGTTAGCACGAGGATGCTACGATTGCCGTGCTTCTCGCTCGAACGTTGAGTGACGGACCGCTGGCTAGCGGTCGTCACGACCTGGTGTGGGACGGTTTGAGTCAAACAGGTGCGGCCGCCGCCGATGGTGTCTATTTCTTGCGGGTGGAGGCGCGCGGGTATTCACGCACACACAAGCTCGTCCGCGTCGGGAGGTAGGATGAACCGCACGCAGATCGCCACCCTGGTCGTCGCACTCGCGAGTTCCTCGCCCGTCTCTGCAACGACACTACGTGTCCCCGAGGACTTCCCGACGATTCAAGCCGCCGTGGATTCCGCCGGCCCGATCGACGTCGTGGACGTCGCTCCGGGCACTTGGTCGGACGCGGAGACACGCTCGGTGTGGAACGGCGGGATGTACGTCAACGTCCGGTCGGTGGTGTTCCTGAAGCCCGGCGTCACCGTGCGCTCACGAAGTGGCGCCGAGGTCACGATCATCGATCTCTCGCTGAACCCGGGCCCGGGTTTCCAGACTCCAGTGGTCTATCCAGGTCTCCAAGCCGGGCCGGCGACGATCCAGGGTTTCACGGTATTGGGAGCGGGCTCGGGCGGAGGGGCCATTAGTTCTCTGGCGGCCCAGAAGTTGATCGTGCGGGAGTGTATCGTACGGGACATCGACACCGGGGGGCGTGCGATCACGGTCGCCAATGGCGGCGGGCTTGAGATCTACGACACGGTCGTGGAGAACGTGACGTTGCTCGGCGGCACCGCGATCCGCGCCATCAACGGCGGAAGCCTGAAGATGATCCGGACCACGATTCGCGACAACTCTGCGGGAGGCCTCTTCTCGGAGGTACCGACCGTGATCGAGGACTGTAGCTTCATCAGGAACCGGACGACGCAGGGCGGGGCGGGCGTGGTCCTCAGCAAGACCTCGGAAGTCAGGAACTGTCTCTTCCAGGAAAACGTCTCGTTTGAAGGTGTGGGTGCGGGCCTCTGGGTCGGCCTGTCGCCGGCCGTCGTCGAAGGATGCACGTTCGTCCGGGACTCGTGCGGGGCGAGTGGCGCGGCGGCGGGGCTGCTCCTTTCCTATACGTCCGGAAGCTCTGTCGTTCGGAACAACACGTTCGTGGGTTGTCACTCTCCGGCCTTTCCTCCGTCTGCGTTCGGGGTGTCCAATAGCGTGGCAGAGTTCTCGAACAACATCGTCACGGGCAGCACCGGGGCGGCGGCACTGCACAACACGGGTGGGACGGTCACCGGCGGCTGCAACGACTACTGGAACAATGAAGCGGGCGACTTCGACGCATGGGCCCCGTTCCCCACCGACTTCTCCGCCGATCCCCTCTTCTGCGATCCGGAGTCCGACGACTACCGTCTCCATAGCAACTCCCTTTGCGCGCCGGATCAGAACCCGACCTGCGGTCAGGTCGGGGCCTGGCCCGTCGCGTGCGGATCCGTGTCCATCGAGTCCCTCTCCTGGGGGCGAATCAAGGGGGCCTACCGATGATTTCCCGTGCGATCCTGCTCGCGGCACTTGGTCTCGTATCCCTCCCGGCGGCGCCCGTCCGCGCCGAAAGGGAGGTCTTCCCGTGCACGGAACAGGCGTTGATCACGAACGGCGCAGGACTCGGCCGCTTCCTGTTCCGCTTCGATGGGACGACGGCTCTCCGCGACGAGCTCGTCACGGCGGCGTGGCTCGACGTTGCCTGCGGATGGGTTTCCGAGGATGTCCTCTCCGTTCGGGTTGCGCCGCTGGATCGGGCTTGGTCGTCTGCGTCCGTGACCTGGACCTCTCCTTGGCACGACGCCGGTGGAGATCTCGCTCGGGCGTTCATCACCGCCGAGGATGTCCGGTCCGCAACCGTGCGCCTGAACGTGACGGAGTGGGTGCGGAGCCACTTTGCAGGGGATGTCGAGGACTACGGTTTGCTGCTCACGGTAGATGACGGCGCACGAGGGGGATTCACACCCGGTGAGCGTGCTCTGTTCGGCGATCTGCCGGACGCCTCGCTCATCGTGGAGTACCGCGATTTGACGGGGCAGGGGATCGAAGGAGGCCCGCGGGCGTTCCTCGCGCGCCGCCAAGCGAGGATCGCGTCCGAGCGACCGGACCGGAGCAAGTAGAAAGAGGGAGCGCCGTGTCGCCCTAACCCGCCTTCCGCTTCGCCTTCGCCCGCGTCTTCGTGCTCGGCGACATCTTCGTGGCGACCTTCTTGCTCGCCTTCCGGGGCGCGGCGGGGGCGGCCTTGCGCGCGCCCTCCACGGAGGCCTTGAGCGCCTCCATCAGGTTGATCACCTTCGGCTCTTCCACGTCCGGCGCCGCGACGACCTCCTGGCCCTCGATCTTCAGCTCGATGAGCGCGCGCATCTCGCCGACGTACTCGTCCTTCCACTGCGCGTAGTCGAAGTCCTCGCGCTTCGTGGCGTCCACGAGCATTTTCGTGAGCTTCTTCTCCTCGGCCGTGATCTTCGTCGCCTTCACGCCGTCCGCGAACTCCCCGGGCTGGCGCACCTTCTCCGCGTACTGGAGGACGTTCATCACGAGCAGATCCTCCAGCGGGCGGATCGCGACCATCTGCGTGCGGCCGGAGAGGATCGCGGTGCCGATCGCGTAGAGGTCCTCGTCGCGCATGGACTCGCGCAGGAGCTGGTACGGCTTCTGGCCGGCGGGGCCGTCGGGCTGCAGGTAGTACGCGCGCCCCGCGAAGTACATCGGATCGAGCTGGTCCCTGGGGACGAAGCACTCGATGTCCACGGCCTTCTCGCTCTTCTTCCGGAGCTTCTGCACTTCCTCGGGATCGATCACGACGTACTCGTCCTTCGTGTGCTCGAAGCCCGAGACGATCTCGTCGTTCGCGACCTCGCCGTGATCGGGGCAGATCTTCTTGTAGCGGATCCGCTGGTTGCAGTCCTTGTGGAGCTGGTTCAGACGGATCTCGGCTCCCGTCTGGTTCGCGGTGAAGCCGCGGACCGGAACGGAGACGAGGCTCAGGCGGATGAATCCCCGGAAAGACGAGCGCGGTGGCATGGTTCTCCCTGCGTTTGAAGAGGCCCGTTCAGTCTGACGCCGGAACGCTCGAAACGCCAACCGCTTTCTGTGGAAGGGCCCCGGCGATCGCCGGATCCGGCCGCCGGATCGGAAGCGATTTCGGAGCGACGATTCGACTACTTCCCCGTCAGCCCGTGCTTCTTGAGGAAATACCCCAGATTCCGCTCGTCGATCCCGAGGGAGCGCGCGGCCTCGCGCCGCACGCCCTGCGAGCGACGGAGCGCCTCCTCCAGCAGCCGACGTTCCTCCGCGGCGAGCGCCGCCCGCAGCGTGGTGGGCGGCTCGCCGTTCTCCTCGCGGGCCGCGTCGCGGATGTCGGCGGGGAGCAGGTCCTCGCCGATCGTGTCGCCGCTCGCGAGGAGCACGCCGCGCTCGACCACGTTGCGGAGCTCGCGAACGTTGCCGGGCCAGCCGTAGCGGCGGAGCGCGGCCATCGCGGCGTCGTCGATCGTGCGCACGCCCTTGTTGAGTCGCGCGCTGAACTCCTCCACGAACGCGCGCGCGAGTACCGGCACGTCGTCCGGGCGCTCGCGCAGCGGCGGGATCGCGATCGTGAGCACGTTGATGCGGTAGTACAGGTCCGGACGGAAGCGCCCGGCCTCGACCTCGGCCGCGAGGTCCGCGTTGCTCGCGCAGATCAACCGCACGTCCACGTTCGTGGGCAGGCTGTCGCCCACGCGATCGAAGCTGCCGTCCTGCAGCACGCGCAGCACCTTGGCCTGCGCGATCGCCGGCAGCGAGTTGATCTCGTCCAGGAACAGCGTGCCGTGGTGCGCCACCCGGAACCGGCCCACGCGATCCGACACCGCGCCCGTGAACGCGCCCTTGCGGTGCCCGAAGAACTCGCTCTCGAACAGCTCGGTGGGGATCGCGGCGCAGTTCACGCGCACGAACGCGCCCTCGGCGCGCGCGCTGCGGCGATGGATCAGCTGCGCGACCTCTTCCTTGCCGGTGCCGGACTCGCCCACGAGCAGTACGGACGTGTCGGTGGGCGCCGCGAGCTCCGCGATCGACACGACCTGCTTCCACTCCGCACTCACGCCGAGCGGCTCGTCGTGCTTCTCCTGCGACGCCTTCCGGTCGCGCAGGTAGTCGACCTCGCGCTTCAGGTCGGACTGCGCGGTCGCGCGCTCGAGGATGATGCCGAGCTCGTCCGGCTCCACCGGCTTCATCACGTACTCGAACGCGCCCGCCTTCATGCAGTCCACCGCGGACTTCACCGTGCCGTGGCCCGTGAGCACGATCACCGGAAGTGCCGGGTCCGTCTTCGCGAGGCGGCCGACGAGCGTGAGCCCGTCCTCGTCCGGCATGCGCAGGTCGGAGATCACGACGTCCACGCCGTCCAGCAGATGCGCCTGCGTGGCGTCCTTCGCGGAGGATGCCACGCGCACGATCCAGCCGCGCCGCTCCAGCAGCTTCGCGAGCGAGTCGCGGACGTAGTCCTCGTCGTCCACGAGCAGCACGGTTCCCGCCTTCTTCATTTCGTTCCTCCGAGCGGAAGCTCCACGGTGAAGCGCGCGCCGCCGTCCGCGCGGTTCTCGCCGCGGATCGTGCCTCCGTGGTCCTCCACGATGCCGTGGCAGATCGCGAGTCCGAGTCCGGTCGAGCCGCGCGTGGAATGGAACGGCTCGAACAGGCGACGTTTCACCTCGTCGGTCAGGCCGGGGCCGCGGTCCTCCACGGACACGATCGCGAGCGCGCCGCCGTTCTCCAGCGCGGCGCGCACGTCCACGCGGCCGGATTCGGGCTGCGCGTGGCACGCGTTCAGCACGAGATTCAGGAACAGCTGGCCGAGGGTCGTGGAGTTGCCCTCCAGCGCGAGCGGCCGCGACGTCTCCAGCGCCAGCTCCAGGTGCCGGAACTCGGGGTTGCGACGCACGAACGACACGGTGCGGTCCAGCACGTCGGCGAGGTCGACGGGTTCGCGCGGGCTGCGTCCCGGGTCCGCGAACGAGAGCACCTGCCGCACGATGCCCGCGGTGCGATCGAGTCCCTCCTGCACGCGATCCACGAGCGGCTCGGCCTCCTCCGCGCGTCCCTCGCGGAGATCGTCGCGCAGGAGTGCCAGGTAGTTCGCCATGCCCTCGAGCGGGTTGTTGATCTCGTGCGCGATGCCGGCCGCGAGCCGGCCGACGCTCGCGAGACGGTCCGCGTGCTGCACCTGTCGCTCCAGCTCGCGCACGCGTTCCTGGTGCCGGTTCTCCGCCTCGGCGCGATCCGCGCGCCGTGCGTGCCGGTACGCGAACACGGCGAGGCCGAACGCGCCGGACAGGAGCACGAAGTCGAGCAGCAGCGTCGTGCGGAACCGGCGCGCGAGAACGTCGTAGGAACCGAGCAGCTCGCTCTCGTTCTCGCGGCGCGCGAGCGTCCAGTGAATCGGCGGGGTCCAGTCCGCGCGCTCCACGGGCTGGCGCACGGTCACGATTCCCGCCGCTCGTTCCGCCGTGGGGGTCGCAAGCGGCTCGGTCGTGAGCGTGAGCGTGGCGTTGCCGGCCGGGACGGCGGTGTCGAGCAGGCGGACGGGCGCGATCCACGCGAGCAGCGTGCCGGCGCCGACCCGTCGGCCGAGCGGCCACACGGAGCGTACGGTCGCGGCGAGGGCGTCGTCGTTCTCGAGGTTCTCGAGATCGTCGGCGCCGAGGAACACGGGGCGGTCCTGTCGGCGACCGATGCCGAGCAGCTCCGTGCCGTCGCGACCGAGGAGAACGAGTCGCTCGATCGCCGCGTGCGATTCCGCGAACAGGTACAGCGTGCCTTCCACGTCGAGTCGGCCCTGCCGCTGCCGGAACGGATCGTCGTCGATCAGCATCTCGGCCGCGCGCGTGATGGTGGGCGACTGCGCGAGGAACAGGAGATCGCCGCGGAGCGTGGCGAGCGCGGACTCCACGGTGCGCGCCTGCGCGGTGGTGCGCAGCGCGAGATCCGCGACCGCGATCTCCCGCGCCTCGCGCCGCGAATCGATCAGCCCCCAGATCGCCACGCCGAGAATCGCGACGAGGGTCACGGCCAGGATGACGAGGACGCCGGATCGGCGGCGGGACGGGGTGGGACTCATAGCGCCTATGATACGCCAGTTCTCGCGGTTCATGGAACATATGAACCCGAAGTCGCGAATCTGCCGGGGGGCCGGTGAGGGCTGGGCGGCGACTGGAGGCAGCGTGGCGCCGCGGGAGGGGGGTGGCGGTCCGTTGCGGCGGCGGCTAACGACCCAGCACGATGAGGCGTGTCGCAGAACGAGCCCCGCCGTCCGGCCGCAGGAAGTAGATCCCGGCCGCCACCGGCCGGCCGAGGTCGGTCCGGAGGTCCCAGCGGGCGGCGCCCGCGGGCAGGGTGCGGATCCGGCGGCCGGCCAGGTCGAAGACCGCGATCTCGGCCCCGCCCACGGAGAGCTCCACGGCGTTCGCACCGGCCGGGGCCGGGTTCGGCCAGACCCGGAAGGGCGGGGCCACGGCCGGCGCGAGCTCTGCGATCGCGTCCGGCGCCCCCGGGGCCGCCGGGTCGCCCGCATCGAACTGCACCGAGATGGTCATCCGGAACGAGCGCGTGCCTCCCGCGGGCCACACGTCGACGGGCGGGAACACCACGAGCAACCGCACGTCGTCCGGGAACCCGGGCGCGGGATCGATCGTCGGCCGGTCCGCGAAGTCCCCGCGCATGAGTCGCCACCGCGCGGTGTCGTCCGGCGGATCGATGGAGTCCAGCGTGAGGTGCACGCGGTGGAACGCGTTCTGCACGGCACCGATCCCGAGCGACAGCCCGGGCGAATCCTCGGGGATCACGTCGGAGTCCTCGAGACACACGGTGTCGCCGCGCCGCGCGAGCGACGTCGAGCCCCACGCCTCGAAGCGCACCGTGTCGTCGCCCCAGTACGCGGTGCCGGAGCTCGCGCGACCGAGATCCGGATCGAGCTGCAGGCCCACGAACACCTCGGTCCACGCGCCGCCGGACTCGTTCGTGATCTCCCAGGTGACGTCGATGGCGGGGCCGCCGTGCGGGATCTGCACCGGCACGGCGCGCTCGTGCACGAACGCTCCGAGCGCCTGGTGATCGGTCGCCGGCACGTCGTCCGTGAACTCGGCCGCGAGTCGTTCCGCGAGCGGCAGGTCCGTGTCGCGATCGGGCGCCACCGGCGCGAACTCGGGCGGCCACGCGGTGGACACGAGCGTGTCGGCGCGCGTCGGCGACGGGACGATCGCGCCGAGCCACAATCCGCCGAACATCCGGAACGTCTCGCTCGCGGGACCGTTGAGGAGCTGGCCGTCGTCGCGGACGGAGATCGAGGAACCCGCGAGCGGCAGCGATCCGACCGTATCGGCGAGCGCGGCGCCGGATCGCGAGTCGAATCGTGAGCCGAAGAGCGAGCCGGTCCACGGGGAGAGAAGGGCCAGGAGAACGGCGACGCTCGCGGTCCGGACGGATCGTGTCCAGTAAGCGGCCATGAAGACCTCCGGAAAGAGTCTGCTCCCGATCCGCCGGGACGTCCACCGGCGCGAAAGACGGCTATGATCCCGGCATGAGCGCCCGGAAGAAGAACGACTCGCTGGATGCCTACCGCAAGAAGCGCGACTTCGGCCGCACCACGGAGCCGGCGCCGTCTCCCGCGCGTCGCGAGGAGTCGGAGCGGGCCACCGGGGTCGACCGCGGCCGGTTCGTGATCCACCGACACGAGGCGCGGAACCTCCACTACGACCTGCGCCTCGAGATGGACGGAGTGCTCAAATCCTGGGCGGTGCCGCGCGGCTTTTCCTGGGATCCCGCGGACAAGCACCTCGCCGTACAGACCGAGGATCACCCGATCGAGTACCTCGATTTCGACGGCGTGATCCCCAAGGGCGAGTACGGCGCGGGCACCATGGTGATCTGGGACGTCGGCACGTTCGTGGAGATCCAGGGCGACGGCCTCGCCGCGCTCGAAGCGGGCGAGCTGAAGCTCGAGCTGGACGGCGCGCGCCTGCGCGGGCAGTGGCACGTCGTGCGCACGCGCGGCGAGAAGGACTGGCTCCTGTTCAAGACGCGCGATCGCTACGTGCGCGCGCCGGGGGAAGGCGCCTTTCCGATCGACCTCACGCGCGAGGCGCGTTCCGACTTTCCCGCGAAGGTGCGCGCGATGCGCGCGACCACGGCGGACGCGCCGCTCGACGATCCGGAGCTCCTGTACGAGCTGGACTTCGCCGGCCAGCGTCTGCTCGCGTTCGTGCGAGACGGCGACGAGGTCTCTTTCCACGACGCCGACGGTCGCGCCTTCCGTCCCGCACTCGAGGAGCTTTCCGAGGAGCTCCGCGGCCTTCGCGCCCGCGACGCGATCCTGGACGGCGTCCTGGTGGCGACGGACGACACGGATCGCCCGGATGCGAAGGAGCTCGCGCGCCGGCTGAAGGCGGGGGACACGGCGGGCCTCGTGTACTACGCATTCGATCTGCTTCGCTACGACGACTGGGATCTTCGCGCGCAGCCCTTGCTCCGACGCAAGGAGGCGCTGGCCGACGTGCTGCCGGACTCGAAGCGCCTGCTGTACGTGGATCACGTGGCCGGCCGCGGGCGGGATCTGCTCGCCGTCGTGGAGGCCGGCGCGCTGCCGGGCATCGTGGCGAAGGCGGCGTCTTCCCCGTACGAGGCCGGCGAGTCCGAAAGCTGGCGACGGATCGGAGCGGGCAAGCCGGGCAAGAAGACCGCCGGGAGCGTGCACGACGCGCTCGGCGGCGCGCGTCGCAAGGGCCGCGTGAAGTTCTCGAACCTCGAGAAGATCTACTGGCCGAAGGAGGAGATCACCAAGGGGCAGCTCCTCGACTACTACGACGCCGTGGCCGATCGCATCCTGCCGTACCTGCGCGACCGGCCGTGTCACATGCTGCGCTACCCGGACGGCATCGAGGGGAAGTTCTTCTACCAGAAGAACGTCGTGGGGCGCGTGCCGGACTGGGTGCCCACGCAGCTCATCAAGATGGAGGGCGGGGAGGAGATCCGCTACGTCGTGTGCAACGACCGCGACACGCTGCTCTACCTCGTGAACCTCGGCAGCATCGACCTGCACCCGTGGCTCTCGCGCTGCGACGATCCCGAGACACCGGACGTCGCGGTCATCGACCTCGATCCGTCGACGGACGACTTCGGCCCCGTGATCCGGATCGCGCAGACGGTGGGCAAGATCCTGCGCGGCGCCGGCCTGCGCCCGTACCTGAAGACCTCCGGCAAGACCGGCCTGCACATCTACCTGCCGCTCGAGCGGCGCTACTCGTACGAGCAGGTGCGGATGTTCTGCGAGGCGGTCGCGCGCATGACGGTGCAGGAGCATCGTGACATCGCCACCGTGGAGCGCAACGTCCAGCGTCGCGACACGCGCCTCTACGTGGACTTCGGCCAGAACCGTCGCGAGCAGACGCTGGTCCCGCCCTACGTGGTGCGCCCGGTGGCCGGCGCGACCGTGTCGACCCCGCTCGACTGGGACGAGCTCCGCAGCGGCCTGCATCCGTCGCAGTTCGACCTCTTCAACGTGCCGGAGCGGCTGGAGCTCCGGGGCGACCTGTTCCTGGGTGTGGTGAACGACCCGCAGGGGCTCGAGGACGCGATCGAGGCGCTGTCGCGGCGGGGGTAGGGCGACCAACTTTCTTGGTCACGCGACCACCTTTGGGTGGTAGGTCGGGAACCGGCTGGATCCGCCGCGGGACCTCGCGTACGCTGACGCGGCTTCGGGAGGCTGCCCCGTGATCCGAGTCGAGAACCTGCGCAAGACCTACGGCGACTTCGTGGCGGTCGACGGGGTCTCGTTCGCGGCCGAGCCCGGCCAGGTGTTCGGGCTCCTCGGTCCGAACGGCGCCGGCAAGTCCACCACGATCGGTTGCATCTCCGGCCTGCTCCGCCCCACCGACGGCCACGTCTCCGTGCTCGGCCACGACGTGGTGTCCGACGGTCCGGCCTCGCGCCGTCAGCTCGGCGTGGTGCCGCAGGAGCTGGCGCTCTACGAGGACCTCTCCGCGCGCGAGAACCTCGAGTACTGGGGCGCCGCGTACGGGCTGCGCGGCGCGGCTCTCGCGGCGCGCGTCGACTCCGTGCTCGGCACGATCGGGCTCGCGGACCGCGCGAAGGATCCGCCGAGCAAGTTCTCCGGCGGAATGAAACGTCGCCTGAACTTCGGGTGCGGCATCGTGCACGAGCCGCACGCGTTGCTGCTGGACGAGCCGACCGTGGGCGTGGATCCGCAGAGTCGCGTCAACCTGCTCGACCTCGTGCGCGAGCAGGCGAAGCGAGGCGTGTGCGTGCTCTACACCACGCACTACATGGAGGAGGCGGAGAGCCTCTGCGACACGATCGCGATCGTGGACCACGGCAAGATCATCGCCGCCGGCACGCTGGACGAACTGCGCGTGCTGATCGGCGAGCGCGATCTCTTGCGCCTGACCGGCACGTTCGATCCCACACGCGTCCGCGAGGTGCTCGGCCGTATCGACGACGCGGAGGTCGTGCAGGCCGAGCCGGAATCGCTCACGGTCGCGATGCGCGGCGCGTCGGGTCGCCTGTCCGACGTGTTCCAGGCGCTTCGCGAGAGCGGGGCGGAAGTCCGGGAGACCACGCTCACGCGCCCGAACCTCGAGAGCCTGTTCATCAAGCTCACCGGCAAGGAGCTCCGCGAGTGACGGCCGCGCGCAGGACGCCGCGATGAGCTTCGTCCTCGCCACGCTGCGGAAGGACTTCAAGCGGATCCTCCAGGATCCCGCGGCGCTCGTCTCCTGGCTCGGGATCCCGCTGCTGATCGGAACGATCATGGTGCTGCTCTCCGGCGGCAAGGAGGGCCCGAAGCCGCAGGCGCACGTGCTCGTGGTGGACCGGGACGACTCGTTCCTGTCCGGACTGCTGGTCGGTTCGCTGAGCCAGGATCGTGCCGGCGGGTTCGTGCAGGCCGAGTCCGTGGAGGAGAGCGAGGGGCGCGCGCGGATCGCGAAGGGCGAGGCGAGCGCTCTGCTCGTGATCCCGGAGGGCTTCGCCGACGCGTTGCTGCAGGACGAACCCGCCGAGATCGAGCTCGTGAAGAACCCCGCCCAGCGGATCCTCCCCGGCCTCGTGGAGGAGATGGTCTCGGTGATGGTGGAGGGAACGTTCTACGCGCAGCGCACGTTCGGCGACGAGCTGCGCCCGATCTTCGACGACCTGCGCGCCCGCGAGGACGCGGGAGAGAGCACCGGCCCCTCCGATCAGCTCGTGTCGACGGTGGCGATCCGCGTGAACGGCATCGTGGAGCGTCTGCAGAACGAGCTGTTCCCGCCCGCGATCGTGCTGCGCACGGAGGCGCCGCCGGAGATCCGCGCGGCGATCGCGGATTCGATCGCGGCGGCGGGTGGCGACGTCGAGGAGAAGGAGCCGGCCGCGAAGCGGACGATCGCGCTGCTGTTCGTGCCGGGGTTGCTGTTCATGTCCCTGCTGTTCATGTCGCAGGGCATCGCCTCGGACGTCTGGCGCGAGCGCGAGATGAAGACGTTGCGGCGCGTAGTCGCGTCTCCGCGGCCGGTGGCGGCGTTCCTGCTCGGCAAGGTGCTCGCCGGCGTGGCGTTCGTGGCGGCCGTCGCGGCGGTCGCGCTCGCGGCGGGCTACGCGTACTTCGAGCTCCCCTGGGCGACGTATCCCCTCGCCGTCGCCTGGTGCGCGATCTCGGGCGCGCTGCTGATCGTGCTGCTCGCGTGGATCAAGATGGGCGCCGGGAGTGCGCGCGCCTCCGAGATCCTGTCCATGGCGGTGATCTTTCCGCTGATGATGCTGGGCGGGAGCTTCTTTCCGTTCGAGGCGATGCCGGAAGGCATGAGGGCGATCGGCAAGTGGACGCCGAACGGCTGGGCGCTGCTTCGGTTGAAGGAGATCCTGCTCGGCGAGATCGCGCCCGCCACGCTCGCCGCCTCGCTCGGCGGCCTGCTCGCCGTGATCGCGGTCCTGTTCCTGCTCTCCGCGCGACGCCTCGGCGGACGCTTCGCGAGGTCCGGATGAAGGACCTGATCTTCGTCGCGTCGCGCGATCTCCGGTACATGCTGCGACAGCGCGAGACCCTGCTCTGGGTGTTCGCGATGCCCGTGCTGTTCTTCTGGTTCATCGGCACCGTGACCGGCGGGTTCGGCGGACGCGACCCGAACGCGCCGACGCCGATCGCGCTCGTGGCGCCGGACGACGCGGGTTTCCTCGCGGACGAGGTCGCCCGACGTCTCACCGAGGACTCCTACCGTGTTCAGCGAGCCGCGGTGCGCGACAGTGTTTCCGGGTACTCGCGCAAGCTCACGCTGCCGGCGGCGTTCACGGACTCCGTGCTCGCCGGCCATCAGCGCGAAGTGTGGTTCGAGCACTCCCGCGAGGGCATCGACGCGGACTACGAGAATGTCCGCGTCGCGCGGGCCGTGTACCGCGTGCTCGCCGACCTCGTGGCCGCCGGCGACACGGTCTCGCCCGCGGCGATCGCGGCCCTCGATGCGGAGCCGCGGAACCTCACGCTCCGGGTGGAGACCGCGGGGGAACGTCGAGACCCGCCGAGCGGATTCGAGCAGGCGGTGCCCGGCACCATGGTCATGTTCACGCTGCTCGTCATGGCGACGAGCGGCGCGATCCTGCTCGTGATCGAGCGGCGGGAGGGACTGCTGCGCCGTCTCGCGTCCACGCCGATTCCGGTGAGCGCGGTGGTACTGGGCAAGTGGGTCGGACGCCTGGCACTCGGCCTCGTGCAGATCGGTTTCGCCATGCTGGTCGGGCGGCTGCTGTTCCACGTGAACTGGGGTCCGAATCTCGCGGTCGTCCTGTTCGTGATGCTCGTGTACGGCGCCATGATGGCGGCGCTCGGGCTGCTGCTCGGCACGCTGGTCCGTACGGAGAAGCAGGCGGCCGCGATCGGCGTGATCTCCGCGAACCTGCTCGGCGCCCTGGGCGGCTGCTGGTGGCCGATCGAGGTCACCCCGGCCTGGATGCAGAAGCTCGCGCTGTTCCTGCCCACGGGCTGGGCCATGAACGCCCTGCACGAGCTCGTGAACTTCGCCGGCCCGCCCGCCGCGGTGCTGCCGCACCTCGTGGGGATGGCGGCGGCGACGGCCCTGCTGCTGTGGCTGGTCGCGCGGGCGTTCCGCTACGAGTGACCTTCGCCGGTCCGCCGGACGGGTCGCACGGGTTGTGCCTCGGGACCGAAACGCGAGACAATGAGCGCGTGCCCGCCCCCCGGACGACCATTCCAGCGAAGGAGCGTCCGATGTTCGTGCGTCCGTCCGCCGCCGAGATCGCGGCTTCGTTGTTCGTCGTCTCGTTCGTGATCGCGTCGACCCTCACGCCGGCCGGCCCCGCCGCCGCCGACGTCTTCTGGTCCGTGAACGTCAGCGAGAGCCCCACCGAGTGCTGGGTCACGAGCGGCCCGGACTTCACGGGCGAGAAGACCCTCTATCTCAGTCTGTGCGGCGAGTTCCCGCTCGCGATGGAGTTCGGCCTCGAGACGACGTTCGACGAGATCGTGAGCATCACGCCCGCCACCGGCGTCAGCGTCACCGGCCCCCTCGACTCGATGCAGTTCTGTCTCGCCGGCGCCGCGGCCGATCCCTTCGGTGTCGTGGCCACGCTCGTGGTCCGCGATGCGGATGGCAGCGGGGGCGGCGTCTGCTTCGCGCCGTCCACGGAGCGCGGCCGCGTGTGTTATGCCTACAACTGCGACGACTTCAACTGGACGTCGGCGTTCTGGACACCACTCGGCTACAACACCGCCTCCGGCGTCGCCTGCTCCACGCCGGTGACGGACTGCGGTCCGAATCCCGTCGAGTCCGAGGGCTGGGGACGCGTCAAGGCGCTTCACCGCTAGGTCCCACGTTTCGCTTTCACGCATCTCGAGGAGAGCCTCTTGTTCCCACGTCGCCTCGCCGCCTCGCTGCTCCCGTTCCTCGCGTCGCCCGTGGTGGCGGCCGTGCCGACGTACTCCACGTTCGAGCTCCAGGCGCGCTCCGAGTTCGTCTCCGGGTACAACCTGCCCGCCGGCAGCTCGTTCAACAGCGGCACGCCGACCCTGAACGACGACGCCACGCTCTCGTTCCGGCTGATCGTGGTGGGCAACACCGGCAACGCGGGGCTGTGGGTCGGTGCGGGCGGCAGCGGCGGCGTGGTCTATCACGCGCCCGCGAACTGGTTGCTCAGCGATCCCACCATCAACTCGGCGGGCAAGGTCGTGTTCGAGCAGGCGGACATCGGCATCTCGGATGGCGTGCTGCTCTACGACCCCGTCACCGGCAACACCACGCAGCGGGTGGCGCCGGGCGGGATCTACGGGATCAACTCCTTCGGGAGCCCGCAGATCAACGACTCGGACGTGGTGGGTTTCCGCGCGAACCAGGGCTCGCAGTACGCGTACTTCTTCGACACGGCCGGCACGCAGACACCGGTGGCCGTGATGGGCGGCGGCGTGGCGTACCTGTTCTCGCCGCAGTTCAACAACTCCTCCCAGTTCGCGGCGAAGGTCCGGCTCGGCACCACGGCGGAGGCGTCGCCGGACGAGATCCGCCGCTACCAGCCGAACGGCCTGTACCTCGTGATGGCGGAAGACGACGATTCGAACCCGCTGTCTCCCTTCACGTCGTTCCAGAACGGGGTCGGGTTCTCGAACTCCGGCCTCGTGGCGTTCGTGGCGAACGCCGGCGGCGGGACCGGTGTGTACCTCGCGAACGGGTCGAGCGTGATCCCGATCGCGACCACGGCGGATCCCGACGTCTCCGGCATCGACTTCTTCGCGCCCGTCGTGAACGACGCCGGCCTCGTGGCGTTCCGGGGTTACGACGCCGCGGGGCTGCGCGCGATCTTCGCCGGCGACGGCACGACGCTGCGTCGCGTGATCGGCGAGCACGATCTCATCCGCACGGACCTCGGTCAGGCGCGGATCGATCAGCACGATTCGTCTCCGGTGTTCGGCGGCACCGTGGACATCAACTCGCACGGCGACATCGCGTTCGCGGCGACCCTCACGCCGCCGGACGACAACCAGATCGAGTGGGGAACCGGGATGTTCATCGCGTACGCGGACGGCGACGTCTCGGCACCGACGCCGGCCGTCGCGCGTCTCGCCGCGCCGTCCCCGAATCCGTTCGTGGAGCGCACCACGATCTCGTTCCGCGTGCCGCGCGCGGGGATCGCCACCGTCGACGTGTACGACGTCTCCGGCCGTCGCCTCCGCACGCTGGCGAGCGGCCCGGTGGCCGAGGGCACGCACGACGTCGTCTGGGACGGCCTCACCTCGGCGGGCGTGCCGGCGCCGGCCGGCGTCTACTTCGTCCGGCTCACCTCGCCGGGCGAGACCCCGGCTTCCCGGCGGGTCGTCCGGCTGCGGGACCGTCCGTAGCGGCCGCCGGACCGCCCGCGTCACCTCGCGCGGCCGGGCGAATTCGCGGGGAATCCTTGCGGATCGTGGGCCCTTCGCGGCCCCGCCGGGGAGGTCTCTCCCGGTCGATCCGCGGCGCCACCCGCCCCGGTTGAATACGGCTCCCCCCGATTGGTAGAATGGTGCTCGTTCTGCCCCCCGGCCCGGTGGATGAACCACAACCCGGATGACTCGCAACCCGGAACCCCGTTCGTCTCGTTCGCCTGGGCGCGTCTGCCGTCCCGCACGCCCCCGGCGACGTCGAAGAGAAGCCGATCTGCTGTCCGCCCGCAAAGCCGCGTTCTCCAACTGAGGTGGTGTCGATGACGGCCCGTCGTGTCCGGTTGGCCCGGTTCCCTTTCCGGTTCATTTTCCCGGCCCTGCTCCTGCTCCTCGCCCCGTTCGCGAACCGCCCCGCCGCGGCGGCCACGATCTCCGCGCGAGTCGAGATCGAGCCCTCGTCGCGAGACGTCGCCGTTTCGAACCAGGGCGTGATCGCGATGCGCCCGGGCGAGCTGCCGCTGGCGCAGGTCGACGGCGCGGGGACGTTGCCGGTCGCGGTGCGCGCGTTCTTCGTGCCGGCCGGGTTCGAGGTCGCCGACGTTCGCGTCACGCGCCGCGACGAGACGACGGTCGCCACCGGGCGGCTGCTGTCGACGTTGCCGCGCGCGGAGAGTGAGGCGCGGCTCGAGCTCGGCGCGCCGGGCGAGGCGGCGCGCGACGGCTACGTGCTCGGCGGCGGCAACCTGGCCGGGTACCGGATCGAGAACGTCGCACTGCTGCCGTACCGGTTCGATCAGGCGACGGGTCGCCTGCTCGCGGCGCGCACGCTCGACGTTTCGCTGGAGCTCCGCCCGGTCGCGGCCCGGGCCGCCGGCGATCTCGTGCGGGAGCGGCATTCGCCCGAGGCGGACCGCGTGTTCGCGGAGGCGGTGGCGGCGCTCGTGGCGAACCCTCAGGACGTTCCCGCGCCCGACGCTTCGGCGAACCGTTCGCTTCCCACCGCCGACGGCTTCGCGCCGCAGGACATCCCCACGATCGACGGGACCGCGGTCGACATGGTCATCGTGACGCCGGCCTCCCTGGAGTCGACGTTCCAGACGCTCGCGGACTGGAAGACCAAGAAGGGCGTGCCCACGGTGGTGCGCACGGTCGAGTGGATCGAGGCGAACTACCCGGACGGGCACGACCAGGCCGAGCGCATCCGCATCTTCCTGCGCGACGCCTACACGAAGTGGGGCACCTACATGTTGCTCCTCGGCGGCGACTACTCGCTCGTGCCGCCGCGTTCCGCCTGGAACACGTACTTCTTCGGCGGCGTGGAGATTCCCACGGATCAGTACTACGCGTGTCTCGACGGCACCTGGAACGACGACGGCGACCAGTTCTGGGGCGAAGGCTCGAGCGGCGCCGGCCCCGGCGACAACGCGGATCTCTTCCCGGACGTCTTCATCGGCCGCGCCCCCGTGGACAACGTGACGCAGGCGCAGACGTTCGTCACGAAGTCGCTCCTGTACGAGAAGACGCCGCCGGCTGGTTACGTGGAAGACGTCTGCCACCTGGCGGAGGTGCTGTTCCCGCCGGAGTGGGAGTTCGGCGACCCGTTCGAGCAGATCCAGCGGGACGGCAACGAGTTCACGGAGCGGTTCGACGCGGTGTTCCCGGTCGGATGGACGCGGACGAAGCGCTATCAGAGCGAGAACAACCTGGACCGCACCATCGCGCTGACGGAGCTGAACGCCGGCCACCACGTGCTGAACCTCATGGCGCACGGGGACGCGTTCAAGTTCTCGGTGGGCAACGGCATCAACCCGCTCATCTATCTCGCCGACACGGACGCGCTCACGAACGGCAACCGCCTGATGTTCGTGAACGCCACGGCCTGCAACCCGAACCAGTTCGACCTCGAGTGCCAGGGCGAGAGCTTCATGAACAATCCGAACGGCGGCGCGATCGCGGTGTTCGGGCCCACGCGCGAGGACTTCCCGATCGTGGCGAGCGATTTCCACGAGGACATGCTGCACCTGATCTTCGAGCAGGGGATCGACCGCTTCGGCGTGTTCGGCCAGATGCACCGGGTTCCGTACGCGGGGCAGGCGTCCTCGGATCTCACGTCCATTCGATGGACGATGCAGACGCGCGAGCTGTTCGGCGATCCGGATCTGCGGCTGTGGCGGAGCGAGCCGGCGACGTTGAGCGTGGCGCACGCCGCAAGCGTACCGCTCGGCACGGCTTCGATCACCGTGACCGTGACGGACGGCGGGTCGCCGGTGGACGGCGCGCTCGTCTGCCTGAACGACGGCAACGGCACGTACGAGCGCGCGCGGACGGACGCGGCGGGTCAGGCGACGTTGCCGATCACGAGCCACAGTGTCGGCACGGTGAACGTCGTGGCGACGGCCCCGAACTTCCGCCCCCACGAGGGCACGTTCACGCTCGGCGCCGCGGCCGGTGCGCACCTCGCGCTCCTGGGCTACACGCTGGACGACGACGGCAGCGGCGCCTCCTCCGGCAACGGCGACGGCAGCGTGGACGCGGGCGAGACGATCGAGCTGCTCGCGGACGTTCGCAACGGCGGCACGGTCACCGCGACCGGCGTCACCGTGGACGCGTCGATCGAGGCGGGCAGCACGGCGACGTTCGACCTGCGCTGGAACGGCGCGGCGGACCCGGCGCGAGTGTTCGTGGGCCCGAACGCGGTGAATCCCGCCACGGTGCCGTTCACGCTGGACTTCGACGCGCCCGCGATCGACTACGTCGGCGCGTACTTCATCACCGCGGGCGGTGACACCGCCCTCTCGGGCGACGAAGGCATCTACCTCTGGCAGGATCGCGAGGGCTGGCACGTGCGCTGGCTCTCGGGAGTGGATTCGGTCGCGGTCACGGGAACGGTCGCGACGGACGGTCGCGTGCGTCACGCGTTGACCCTCGACCTCGAGTCGGTCACGGACACGTATACGATCGCGGCCACGGAGGACACGCTCTCGTTCTCGGGCGAGACCGGGCTCGGCGACCCGTGGGACGAGATCGCGTTCGCGCTCGCGGACGACACGAAGCTCTCGGTGACGACCGCCTCCGACGCGATCGGGGACATCGCGGCCTCGACGAGCGTCGTGGGCACGACCGTCTTCGCCGTGGCGAACGACGCGCGAGACGGGCAGGTCGGCTACGTCGACCTCACGTTCACCGACGGTTCGCTGAACACCTGGGCGGCCGAGGTGCCGGTGGTGTTCGTGACGCCCGAGCTCGAGGCGTGGGTGTTCGAGGTGGACGATTCCTCGGTGCCGCCCGCCAACGGCGACGGGGACGGCGTGATCGAGGTCGGTGAGACGGTGCGCTGGACGCCGAGCGTGCTGAACCGCGGGTCGGGTGCCGCGATCGCGGTGACGGGCGCGGCCAGTGCCGCGAGTGGCATCACGTTCGTCGACGCGGCCGATGCGTACGGGGAGCTCGCGCCGCTCGCGACGTCGAGCGGCACGGACGGCTACGTGTTCACCGTGAACAACGGGAGCGGAACGTCGATCGATCTCGTCCTCACGGACTCGCTCGGTCGCACCTGGAGCAAGAACGTGGAGTTCGTGGCGCCGGCAGCGCCGATCGACTTCGCGTTCCAGTCCGACCCGTCCAACATCTTCCTGGCGTGGACCCCGAACGCGGAGCCGGACGTCGCCGGCTACCACGTGTACCGCAGCGCCACTCCGGGCTCCGGCCACGCGCGCGTGACACACGAGCTGCTGCGCACGGGCACCCGCTACGTGGACGAGAACCTCGCTTTCGGCTCGACCTACTATTACTACGTGACGGCGGTGGATTCCTCCGGGAACGAGAGTGCCGCGTCCGCCGAGCTCGCGGCCTGGACGACGCAGCCGCAGGTCGCGGGATGGCCGCAGAGCGCGAACAGCAACGTGTTCAGCTCGCCCGCCATCGTCGACGCCGACAACACCGGCAATCCCGAGCTCTACGTGGGCTCGCAGGACTTCAAGTACTACGGCTTCCAGTCGGATGCGGCGCCGATCGCGAACTGGCCGGTCAGCGCCAACGCGCAGATCTGGGGCACGGCGGCGTTCGGGGACCTGGACGGCGACTCGGATCTCGAGATCCTGTTCGGCGCGATGGACAGCCGCTTCTACGCGGTGCACCACGACGCGAGCCCGGTGTACGGCGCGAACCCGTGGTTCCTCGACGTGCAGGGTTCCGGTCAGACGATCCGCGGCACGCCGGTGATCACCGACGTGGACTTCGATCTGAACTGGGAGTTCTTCGTGGGCACGGACGCGGGCACCGTCTACGGGTTCAACCACGACGGCACGCCGATCGCGGGCTCGGGGCCGAACGGGCTGCTGATCACAGTGCCGCAGAGCAACACCTTCCCGCCGCGCATCTGGGGACCGATCGCGTCCACGGACCTGGATCTCGACGGGCAGCGCGAGCTCGTGTTCACGTGCTGGAACGACTCGCTCTACGTGATCGCGGCGGACGGGACCCGGAAGCCCGGCTTCCCGAAGGGCGCCTCGGCGGAGTACCGCCAGGGACCGGTGATCGCGGATCTGGACGGCGACGACACGTTCGAGATCATCGCCGCGAACATGGACGGCAAGGTGTACGCGTACGAGCCGGACGGCTCGTCGTACCTGCCCGGCATGAACGGCGTGCTGTTCACGATGCCGGATCCGTCACGCGGGCTGCCGGCGCCCTGCCAGCTGGACGCCGATCCGGAGCTGGAGCTCGTGCTCACGTGCCTGGACGGCGGCCTCTACGCGATCAACCACGACGGCACGGGTCTCAACAACCCGAGCGGACTGCTCGCGATGACGGATCCCATGGACGGGTTCACGTCGAGCGCGATCGTGGTGGACGTGGACGGCGACAACGACTTCGAGATCTTCGCCGGCCACATGAACGGCAACTTCTACGGATTCCACCACGACGGGACACCGATCGTGGGGCTGCCGATTCCCACGAACGGGAACATCTTCGCCACCGCGACGGCCGGGGATCTGGACGGCGACGGCGACGTGGACGTGGCGTTCGCGTCGTACGACAACACGATCAACGTGCTCGACTTCTCGGGGCCGTCGACGCCGGCGGCGTACGAGTGGGCGACGTACGGCGGCAACGATCGGCGCACGTCCGTGTACCGCGAGCCCGAGGATCTGGGCGTGGGAGTGGATCCGAACGCGCCGGCCGCGGTGGTGTTCGCGCTCGGCCAGAACGCGCCGAACCCGTTCTCCGGTTCGACCGCGATCCGGTTCGCGCTGCCGGAGAAGGCGCCGGTCTCGCTCCGCGTGTACGACGTCTCGGGCCGCCTCGTGCGCACGCTCGTGAACGCGCCGCTCGACGCCGGTCGCCACGCGGTGACCTGGGACGGGCGCGACGACCGCGGACGCACCGCAGCCTCCGGCGTGTACTTCTACCGGCTGAGTTCCGATGCGCGCGAGCTCACGCGGAAGGCGCTGCGGCTGCGATAGGGCGGAACAGGAGGAACGAGAGGTCGTCGGGCTTGGAAGGCTGTCCGGCGACCTCTTTCTCCATCCGGCCGTGGACCTCGCGGGCCAGCGTGCCCGCCACGGTCGCGAGTCCGCCCTTGCGGACCTTCTCCACGATCTCGGTGGGCAGGAAGTTGTCGAACAGCCCATCCGAGGCGACGAGCACGGTGTCCCGCGCCGCGAGCTCGATCGCGGAGCCGAGCTCGATGCGCATGTCCTCCGTACCCACGAGGTTCGACACGAGGTGACGTTCCTCGTGCTGGATCGCCTCCTCCTCGTCCAGCAGGCCGGCTTCCATCGCGTAGCCCACCGGGGAGTGGAACACGGTCATCAGCTTCACGCGCCCGCGCTGGCCGGTGATCACCACGCCCGAGTCGCCCACGTGGATCGAGCGCACGCGGCGGCCGCGGATCTGCGCCACGGCGACCGTGGTGGCCGCGCCGCGACCGTCGGCGAGGACCTTGCGGTTGCCCTCGTCGATCCCGCGGAGCACGGCGTCGCGCAGTTCGATCTCGTCGCGGCGACCGGCCGTGAGCGCGTCGCGGATCGCGCGGATCGTGATGCGGGCCGCGTCGCCGCCCGCGGGGAGACCGCCCACGCCGTCTGCCACCACGAGCACGCCGGACTTCCCGTCCCAGGGCAGGATCGCGCAGGCGTCCTCGTTCGTGCGGCCGTCCACGCCGGGACAGGGGCGCGTGAACGCGACGACCTCGCCGCCGAGGAAGGAGAAGCAGCGGGGCTGCTCCAGATCCGCGGCCACGAGCATCACGCCTTCGGGCGGAACCGGCTCGACCGGCGGCGGCTTCACCACTCGATCGCTTCGAGGTGGCGGCGGAGCTGGCCGGCGGTCCGGAACTTCCGGAGGATCAGCGTGCGGCGCAGGCCGCAGCAGATCTCCTTCACCACGTCGGGTTGCTTCGCATAGTGGCGCGCGCCTCCCAGCGACTCGTGGAAGATCTTGACCAGGTCCACCACGTCGTCGCGGATGTTCTCCGGCCGGGGGGAGTCCCAATGGAAGAAATCGAAGATCTTGAGGTCGAACGTTAGCCCGACTCGCTGGACCATGACGTTTCCGGAGTGCAGGTCGCCGTGGTACTCCCGGACCGCGTGGATCGGCTCGATGCCCTTGGCGAGGGCCCAGAGCAGGTGCAGGGCCGGGAACGGCTGGAGCCGGCCGCCGGGCTGGCGCTTGAGATAGTCCTCCAGCATCTCGCCCTCGACGTACTCCGAGATCAGGCAGGTGATCTGCTCGCGCTGGAACTGGATCGTCTCCCACCCGTGGTACTGCACGAGCACCGGGCAGTGGCGGAGCTTGTGGAGCTTGCGGGCGTAGAAGCGCGCCGTGCGCCCGCGCTCGTTCCGGTTCGGGAACAGGAGCTTCGCCGCGCGGAGGATCCCGGTCTCGATCTCGCGGACGAGATAGACCTCTCCCTCCCAGCCGCGATCGAGCTTGGTCTCGACCTCGTACTTGCCGGCCAGCACGCGGCCCGGCTCGAACTCGAACTCGGTCACGACGGACTCGGTCCGCGTCGTCTGTCGCTTGCTCTTCTGGCTCGCCACGCGGTCCACCTCCCGATCGGGCGACGCGCTCAGTTTCGCGCGAAGGCGGCCGGGGCGGCCACGGAAAATCAGCGGTCGAGCGGGAGGGCGGGTTCGCTCCAGCGCGCGAGGTAGTGCTTGAGACGGAGCTTGCGCGCCGTGCTGTCCGAGGTCATGTAGCGGATCTTGCCGTAGATCTCGCGCTCCGGACCCCAGGCGCGATCGAAGCGGCCGAGCACCCAGAAGATGCCCGAGTAGGAGTTCGGGTCGCGGCCGTCGAGTGCGTAGCGATTGTTCAGCTCGATCATCACGTCCAGCGCATCCTCGGGCGAGCGCGACCACTCGAGGATCTTCTTGCCCCAGAGCATGCGCAGGTAGTTGTGCATGCGGCCTTCCTGGAGGAGCTGGCGCTGGGCGGCGTTCCAGATCGGATCCGCGGTGTCCGCATCGCGGAGGGCGGCGAGGTCGTAGCGCTCGGGGCGCGGATCCCCCGCGTGCTCCGCGAGCGTCTTGCGCGCCCAGTCCGGCAGCGACGAGTAGCGGTCGTAGTCGTGCGGGCGATGGAACGCGAACACGTGGCCGAGCTCGCGCCAGGTCACGAGCTCGTCGAGGAAGCTCTCGGCCGATTCGCCCACGCCCCACCAGCCGGCGCGGGAGCCGTCGGTGCGGGAGGACAGGCGGTCCGGGCTCCAGCCTTCCGAGGAGAGGACGGCGGCGACCGCCTCGTGCGCGGAGAGATGACCGAAGTGGAGCCAGGGCGAGAGCTCGCTGGAAGCGTCGGAGTCCGGATGGCTGCGTTCCTCGCCGTAGCGCTCGAGCCGGTCCTCGACGAACGCGCGGAGCGCGCGCTCGGCCGCGCGCGGGCCGCCGGGAACGGGGGCGGGCGGCACCGAGGCGTCGATCGGCAGCGAATCGAGTCCGCCGGGAGCGGTGAGTGCCTCGAGGTCGGCCGCGGGCCAGCGCGCCGAAACGTCGGCGGGGATCTCGGCCGCGCCGTGAACGCGGAGGCCGGCGAGCGGGTCCTCGGCCGGGGCGGAGAGCAGGTGCTCGGTGAGGTTCCGCTGCAGGAAGCGCCGGAACGAGTGCGCCGTGGGGAAGTCGCCGGTCGTGGCCCGCAGCGGGAGCACGCCGTTCGAGTCCACGGTGCCGAGTGCCACGTCGAGCTGCTTCGCCGCCGCCGCCACCATGCGCGGCAGGAAGAACACGGGATACTCGTCGGCGACGACGACGCACGCGCGGCTCGCGAGCGCCTCGAGCAGACCGTGGCCCGCGCCGTCCTCCGGCTCCACGTACGGGAAGTACGTCACGCCGGCGCGCGCGCAGGCGGCGGCGTTGTCGACCATGCCCTCGATCACGAACCGGTGCAGGCGGTGGCTCGCCCACTCGTACCCGGCCCGCAGCGGCTCGAACACGAGCAGCGGGCGACCGAGCTCGCGGGCGCGGCGGGCGGCGTACTCGAGTCCGTGATTCCAGCGGGTCCGGCGGGCCGCGATCATCCAGTAGAGGACGTAGTCGCGTTCGGGTCGGATCGGCGCTTCGTTGCGACGGGCGAGGCGGAGCGCGATCGTCACGCGGCGACCCCGGCGAGCGCCGGACCGAGATCGGCCAGCGACGCGACGTACCGGGCCCGGATCGCCTTCAGCGTCTCCGCGTGCGCGCGGGCCGCGTCGCCGCCCACGAAGATCGGGAACTCGGAGCCCACGTAGTGGCGCAGGTTCTCGAGCTCCGCATCCAGCCGCGGGTCGACCACGGGGTACACGAGGCTCAGGGCGAGCGCGCGCGCGCCGTAACGTTCCACGCCGGCCGCGATCTCCTCGGCGGGCAGGTTCGGTCCGAGGTACGCCGGCTCCCAGCCGTGATCGCGCGCGGTGGCGGCCACCAGCAGCGCACCGAGTTCGTGGAGCTGACCGGCCGCGGTGGTCACGATCAGGCGCGGGCGATCGGTCGGCGCATCCGGCGGCGCGACGTGTCGCGCGAGGAAGCCGCGGAACACGTCGGTGGCGACGTGCTCGTTCACGATCCGGAGCGTGCCCTCGCGCCAGCACTCGCCGATGCGGCGGAGCAGCGGCACGAGGACGTCGGCGTACAGGCTCAACCGATCGAGCGCGACCTCGGCCTCCTCCAGCACGCGGACGAGCTGATCGCGATCCAGCGACTCCACCGCCGCGAACCCCCGCGTCACGTACTCCGCGGGTTCCGCCTTCGGACGTCGCCGCGCGATGCGCCGGGAGCGGGCCCGGGACGCTTCGTCCTCCTGCTGGAGCGCCTGGAGCTTCGCGAGGGACAGTGACGCCACGTCGCTGATGCGCCGCCCCTGGTCCACGGCCACGCGGAGCGCGCGCAGCCGCTCCACGTCGAGGTCCGAGTAGAGACGTCGGCCCGTGTCCGTGCGGGTCGGCACCACGGCCGCGTACCGCCGCTCCCAGGCCCGCAGCACGTCGAGCGGCAGCCCGGTGCGGGAGGAGACGACGCCGATCGGGTGCCGGGCGACGGAGGAGGGTTTCTTGGCGGCCATGCGGTGTCTCCGGAGTGTCTGGGGAGACTACGGCCGGCCGGCCGTCTTGTCAATCTTTTGTCCAGGACAGTCTCGCCCGGGCCAGGGCCGCGTCTGCGGACTTCCGAACGCATCCGCTCTCCGGCACGGAACCTGCAGTTCAAAGGGGGCGTCGAGCCGCTCCGGTCGACGCGACACCTTCCCCGGCGCGATTTCCGGTTCGCGCGGTGTCGGGCTGCACAGGTTTGCCCATTTGCTGCGCATGGAACGTTCCCCCGGGTACAAACGACATTGAAGAAGTTTCCACGAGCGCACGTCCTCGCGGTCGTTCTTACCGCGATGGGTGTCACCTCTGCGTCCGCCTCGCCGCTCACCGATCAGGTCACGGCGAATCCGAGCAACCCGAGCTGGTTCTTCCGACCGAGCGGAGAACCGATCTTCATCTGCGGCCCCGGAGATCCCGAGGGCTTCTTCTACCGCGGCACCCAGAACTCCGACGGCACGCGCAGCGGAGACCAGGACGCGCTGATCGCGCGGCTGGCGCCGACGGGCGCGAACTCGATCTACGTCATCGCGGTGCGATCGCACGGCGGCGACGGCGACGCGAGCCAGAACCCCTTCGTGAACCACGATCCCGCGCAGGGCGTGAACGACACGGTGCTGGACCAGTGGCACGGCTGGGTCTCCGCGCTGGATGACGCCGGCGTGGTGACCCACCTGTTCCTGTACGACGACAGCGCGCGCCCGTTCGACACGGGGGATAACGTGAGCGCGGCGGAGGAGGACTTCATCCGCGCGATGGCGAAGCGGTTCGAGGACATCCGCAACCTCGTGTGGTGCGTGGCCGAGGAGTACTCGGAGGCGCTGTCCACCACGCGCGCGTCGCGCATCGCCGAGATCCTGCGCGACGCCGATGACCACGATCACCCGATCGCGGTGCACCAGGTCTCCGGTCTCTCGTTCGATTTCGCGGGCGATCCGAACGTGGATCAGTTCTCCATGCAGTACAACGTGGGCACGGCGTCCGCGATTCACTCGGGCGTGGTGCAGGCGTTCGGCTCGGCGTCCGGGCGCTTCCAGCTCACGCTCGCCGAGGCGGCAGACTGGGGAACCGGCGCGGAGGCGCGTCGCAAGGCGTGGGCGGCCGCGATGGGCGGCGCGTACGTGATGGTGCTCGGCATGGACATCGTGAGCACGCCCACGAGCGACCTCGAGGACTGCGGCCGGCTCGTTCACTTCTTCGAGCGGACCGGGTTCCCCACGATGGCGCCACTGGACGATCTCGCGCGCAACGACACCAAGTGGGTGCTCGCCGAGCCCGGCCGCGGCTACATCCTGTACGCCGACTCCGGCACGGGCTCGCTCGGCATGGCCGGCATGCCCGAGGGCTACTGGGACCTGCTGTGGTTCAACCCGGTCACGGGGGCCACCGTGGAGCAGACCGACGTGGCCACGACCGGCGGGACGGCGAACTGGGCACGTCCGGGCGGCATCGGGGGCGAGGCGGCGGTCTGGATCTCGCGTTCGGGCACGACCGGCGTGGAGCCGCGGGACTCCTGGGCGAGCATCAAGGCCGCGTACCGGTAGGCAGGGCGTCGCGCGGGCGGTAGCCTTCCCGGGAAGGGAGGGCCCGCGATGATCCGTGGACACCGCGCCGTCGCGCGGGTGGTCGGCCTCGCCTGCCTCGTGCTCGCGCTCGCGGGCGCGAGGCGGGCGTCGGCCGCCGAGCCGTCGCCGTCCCCCGCACCATCGCCGGTGGAAGTGCGCGAGCAGCGCGTGCTCGCGGCCGTCGATCGTGGCGACCTTCCGGCGGCCGAGGCCGCGCTGCGGGAGATCGTCGCGATCCGTGAGGCGGAAGACGCGAACGGCGTCCCGCTCGCCGACGCGCTCACGGACCTGGCGACGGTTCGCGGACTCCAGAACGACGACGCCGGCGCGGCCGAAGCTCTCGGCCGCAGCATCACGGTGCTCCGCCGTCACCCGGCTTCCGAGGTCGCGGGCAGCATGGTCGCGCGCCTCGACGCGCTCGCCGAGCACGCGCGACGTCTCGGCGACTTCGATTCGGCGGAGGCGCACCTGCGCGAAGCGATCGCCGTGTCCGGGCAGTGGCTGCCGGAAGATGGCGCGCACGCCCGTCTCCTGAACAACCTCGGCGCGCTGCTCTGGGACGAGCACCGCTACGACGAAGCCTCGGCGCTCCTGTTCGAAGCGCTGCACGTGTCGGAGGCGGACGAGGACGCGGATCCGGGGCGTCTTCCCGTGGCGCTGCACAACCTCGCCAATCTGCACCGCGAGCAGGGTCGCCTCGAGGAGGCGCGCGACCTGCACGAGCGCGCGCTCGCCCTCGCGCGCGTGCGGCTGGCGGAGGATCCGCGTCTCGCCGTGTTCTTCGAGGAGGCGGGGGTGGTGCGGGCCGCGCTCGGCGAGCACGCGGCGGCGGAGTCGCTGTTCACGGAGGCGCTTGCCGTGGCCGACGCGAACGCGGACCCGCTCGCGGCCGCGGAGATCCGGCTCGAGCGCGGGCGATCGCGCCGCGCGATCGGACGCGCGGCCGAGGCGGAGGAGGATCTCCGCACGTGCCTCGCCACGCGTCGACGCGAGCTCGGCGAGGAGCATCCCACCACGGCGCAGGCCGAGGTGGAGGTCGCGCTGCTCGGCGGCATCGACGAGCACACGTTGCTCGAGCGCGCGCTGACGACACTCGATCGCACGCCGGTGTTCGCGGAGTCGCGCCTTGCCGCGCGCGCCGCGCTCGCGCAGGAGGACTACCGCGCCGGCCGACGCGACGCGGCCATCGCGCGCCACCTGAAGACCCTCGACCTCGCCGACGATCTCCGCGCGCACCGCGCCGCCAGCGACGTGTCACGCGCCGACTGGGCGAGCCGCGTGAGCGACGTCGCGAACGAGGCGATCGCGTGGCTCGTGGCGGCGGGACGGCCCGAGGACGCGTTGCGGGTGTCGGAGCGCATCCGCGCGCGCGTGCTCGACGATCAGCTGCGCGCCGCGCACGTCGACTGGCGACTCGGACTCGGACCCGCGCGCCGCGAGGAGCTGGAGACGCGCGAGCGGAAGGCGCGCGCGGCGGTGGCCGAGGCGCGACGTCGCGCGACGGAGCGCGATGGGCTCGGCGACAAGGAACGTCGGCGGCGGGAGGACGAGCTCGAGGCGGCGGTGCGCACCTGGCGCGACGTGGAGGAGGAGATCCGCGCCGTGAGTCCGGCGCTGCGACGTTCGCTCGCGCCGGCCGCGGAAGACGTCGTGCGCACGGCGCGCGCGCGCCTGCCGGAGGGCGCGAGCTGCGCGGTGTGGCAGGTCGGCCGCGAGTCGAGTCATCTGTTCGTGGTCACGAAGACGGACGTGCGCGCGGTGCGGCTCGCGGTGCCGCCCGCGATCGCGGAGGCGTGGGGCGTGCCCGCCGGTGATCTCTCGGAGGCCACGCTGGAGCGCGTGCTGCGGGAGGGCGTGGCCACGGTCGGCGGCGGCGAGGCCTCGGGTCTGCTCGCGCCCACGCGCGGACTCGGCCGCCTGGTGGCGCGGGAGGAGCCGGCGGCCGCGCCGCCGCTCAGCGCGCGGCTGCGCGAGCTCCGCCGCCTCGCCGACGTGTTGCTCCCGGCCGACGTGCGGCCGGCGCTGCTGGAAACGTCGCGTCTGCTGGTGGTTCCGGATGGTCCCTTGCATCGCTTGCCGTTCGAGGCGCTGATCCTAACCGAGGGCCCGCAGGGGCCCGTGTTCTGGCTCGATGTCGCGCCGTCGACCACGTACGCGCCGTCGCTCGCGACGTTCGTGGCCCTGGCGGAGCGGGATCGGCAGCGGGAGGGCGGCAAGGGTGGCCGAAAGCGCCGGCCGGGGGAGGCCCTCACGGTCGCCGACCCGCTGCAGGGCACCACGCCGGCCCCGGGCGAGCTCGGGCCGCTTCCCGGCGCCGTGCGGGAGGGGCAGGAATTCGCGCGTGCGTTCGCGGACCGCGGCGTCGTTTCCCTCGTAGGACCCGCGGCCCGGGAGGCGGCCGTGAAGGCCGAGCTGCCGAAGGCCGCCGTGGTACACTTGGGCACTCACGGGATCGTCGAGCAGGACCGGGACGATCTCCTGGCGGCGCTGGTGCTGGCGCCGGAGCCGCCGGCGGCCGACGAGGACGGATTCCTGCACCTTTTCGAGGTCTACGAGCTGCCGCTGTCGGCGGAGATCGTGGTCCTGTCGGCCTGCGAGACGAAGCTCGGCCGCCGCGTGCGCGGCGAAGGCGTGTTCGCGCTGTCGCGGGGGTTCCTGGCCGCGGGTGCGTCGCGCACGGTGGCGAGTCTGTGGTCGGTGAACGACGAGGCGACCGCGGAGGTCATGGAGCGCTTCTTCGACCGCGCCCGGGACACGGGCGACTGGCCGGGAGCGCTCCGCGACGCGAAGCGCGCCGTGCGGGCCGAGTCCCGCTTCGCGGATCCGTTCTACTGGGCGTCCTTCACGATTTCGGGAGTCTTTCCTTGAGGCGTGCGCTGCTGCTGTTCGGACTTCTCGCTCTCGCATCTCCCGGCGCGGCTGCCCCGCTTCTCGGCGAGCCCAAGGTCGACCGTCCGTCGAACCAGTACGACGGTCGCTGGTGCCCCGCGGACAAGTTCGACTTCAACGGCGTGTTCGTGGCGGATGGACCCGAGGTCACGATCCAGTTCATCGCCTCGAACTACCTGTTCGGCCTCGGGGACTATCGCCGCGAGCTCCTGGACAACGTCTTCCTCGTGCCCCTCTCCGCGTACGACGCGGCGACGCATCTGCCCACACCGGCGCTGATCGCCGCGTACTACTGCATCGAGAACGACGGCCCGTACTTCCATTTCCAGGAAGTACCGCCGACCGAGATCATCTTCTCGGATCAGTTCCCGTCCACGGTCGGGCTGCCGTGGGAGACCACGTACGCGAGCTGGATCGGGAACTCCGCGATCAACTCGCTGCAGACCCCGGTGGTGGACACGGGCGGCGCACTGTTCCTGGCGGACACCACGTCGCTGATCTCCACCGTGACCACGTCGGCGACGTTCACGGGACTCACGCCGGGCGAGACGTACGTGATCACGTTCTGGGAGAACGTCTACAACAACTTCGGCACCGATCTCACCGTGCAGATCTACGGCACCGAGTGGTTCTCGAACGGAACCTACGGCTGGCTCTGGAACTCGGACGACACGCGCGCCGTGTCGTGGGTCGACTACGACGGCGACGGCGACCAGGATCTCTACACGCTCGACGACTTCCAGCCGAACCAGCTGTTCCGCAACGACGGCGGATTCCTGTGGGAGATCGTGGGCGCGGCGGGACTTGGAGACGCGGGCCCTGCGCGTTCGGTGGCCTGGGCCGACGCCGACAACGACGGCGACCTCGACGTGCACATCGGCAACTCGGCCGCCGCGAACCTCCTGGGTCGCAACGACGGCGGCACGTTCGTCACGTTCGCCACCACGGACAACGGCCGCGCCTACGCCACGAACTGGGTGGACTACGACCTCGACGGTGACGTGGACTGCTACACCGCGAATCTGAACCAGGCGAACCGCATGCTTCGCAACGACGGGAACTTCAACTTCGCGAGCCTGCTGATTCCCGGTCTGGACAACGCGGGTGCCGCGTTCTCGTCCGCGTGGGGCGACTACGACGACGACGGCGATCCGGACCTCTATCTCGTGAACAGCGGCTCCTCGAACAAGCTGTTCCGGAACGACGGCGGCGGATCCTTCGCGGACGTCACCGTGGCGCCGATCAATCTCGTGACGGCCGGCCGCAGCGCCGTGTGGGGCGACTACGACAACGACGAGGACCTCGACCTGTTCGTGGTGAACCAGGGCTCCTCCGACAAGCTGTTCCGGAACGACGGCGGAACCTTCGTGGACGCGACGCCGACCGTCATGGTCGACCTCGGCGCCGGCTCCGACGGGCGGTTCGCCGACTGGGACAACGACGGCGACCTCGACATCTACCTCGTGAAGTTCGCTCAGCCGAACGTGCTGTACCGGAACGACGGGTCGAACGGCTGGGCCATCAAGAACACGGGCCAGGTCGAGGAAGACGGCCTCGGCAACGGCTTCGCCTGGGGCGACTTCGACGGCGACGGCGGCATCGACATGTACGTCGGCAACGACGACGACAACGTGCTGTACCGGAACGAGCAGGCCTATGCGAACGCCTGGCTCCACGTGGATCTGGAGGGCACGATCTCGAACCGGTCCGGGATCGGGGCGCGAATCACGGTGGAGGAGAACGGCCAGCGTCAGATCCGCGAGGTCTCCGGCGGCGACGGTCGCGGCTCGTTCGATTCCCTGACGGCCGAGTTCGGATTCGGCCCGGGCGGGGTCGGCCGTACCGGCGTGGACCTCGTCGAGGTGCGGTGGCCCTCCGGCATCGTGCAGACGTTGACGAACGTGCCGGCCTACCAGCGCATCACGATCGTGGAGACGGATCCCACGCCGGCCCCGGAGGTCGCGGCGGCCGGCCTCGCGGAGACGCTCACGCTCACCGCGGCCCCGAATCCGTCGCTCTCCCGCACCACGCTGCGCTTCACGATGCCGCGCGACGGCGCCACGGATCTGCGCATCTACGACGCCGCCGGCCGACTCGTGCGCGTTCTCGACCGGCGCCAGCGCGCGGCCGGCGCGCACGCGGTTCGCTGGGACGGCGACGACACGCAGGGCCGCTCCGTGGCGCCCGGCGTGTACTTCGCGCGTCTCGAGTGCGCCGGCGAGCATGCCGTGCAGCGTATCGTGCGCATCGCGCGCTAGCTCCCCGGTCGCCGATCCCGTTAGAATCCGTCCCGACCCGCGCCGACCGGGAGGGACGGTTTGACCGACGACCGCGACGATCGCACGATTCCCAGTTCAGACGAGACGATCGCCGCCGGCCCGCGCACCGGCTCGCGCGATCTCCCCGAGTCCATCGGCCCGTACCGGATCGTGTCGCGCCTCGGCGAGGGCGGCATGGGCATCGTGTTCGAGGCGGAACAGAAGAGCCCGCGCCGCACCGTAGCCCTGAAGGTCGTGCGCGGCGGCACGTTTGCGGACGACCTGCGCCTCAAGCTGTTCGAGCGCGAGGCGGAAACACTCGGCCGTCTCCGTCATCCGAACATCGCCGCGATCCACGAATCGGGCCGCACCGATGACGGGCACCATTATCTCGTGATGGAACTCGTGGAGGGCGACACGCTCGACGTGTGGCGCCTTCACCACCCGGAGGCGGATCTGCGCACGCGGCTCCTGCTGTTCCAGAAGATCGCGGATGCGGTGCACTACGCGCACCTGCGCGGCGTGATCCACCGCGACCTCAAGCCCGCGAACGTCAAGGTGCCGCCGCCGTCTCCGGAATCCGGCGAATCCGCGATCGACGTGAAGGTGCTCGACTTCGGACTCGCGCGTCTCGTGGACCGCGAGGGCGACGACACGATGCTGAGCATGCCGGGCGTGGTTCGCGGCACGCTCGCGTACATGAGCCCGGAGCAGGCGCGCGGCGAGATCCTCGAGGTGGACGTCCGCAGCGACGTCTACTCGCTCGGCGTCCTCCTGTACGAGCTGCTGTCGGGCCGGCTCCCGTACGACACGCGCCAGTCGTCGCTGATGGAGAGCGTGCGCGTGATCTGCGAGACGCGACCATCTGCGCTCACGCTCGAGGGCGGCGGTCGCCCGGACGCGGACCTCGAGCTGATCGTGGCGAAGGCGCTCGCGAAGGCGCCGGAGGAGCGCTACTCCAGCGTGGCCGCGCTGTCGGAGGACCTCGGCCGCTTCCTCGCGGGTGAGGCGATTCTCGCGCGTCCGCCGAGCACGATGTACCAGCTGCAGAAGCTCGTGAAGCGCCACCGTCCGGCGTTCGCCGCGGCGGGAGCGGCGGTCGTGCTGCTCGTGGCGTTCGGCGTGGCGATGGCCACGCTGTACTCGCGGTCCGAGCGAAACCTCGCGCGGGCGCTCAAGGCGGAGGCGGAGGCCGTGAGCGCGGAGGCGGAAGCTCGGGCCGAGGCGACGAAGGCACGCCAGACGAAGGACTTCCTCGTGCGGACGTTCAAGGTGGCGGATCCGGAGCGATCGCGGGGACGCGAGATCACGGCGCGCGAGATCCTCACGTCCGGCGCCGAGGAGGTTCGACAGGACACGGATCTCGACCCGGCCACACGGGCCGAGCTGCTCGACACGATCGGCACCGTGCACCGTCAGCTCGGCCAGAATCCGGAGGCGCTCGCGCTGCACGAGGAGGGCCGGGAGGTGTTGCGGAAAGCGTTCGGGGCGGAGTCGCCCCAGCTCGCGTCCAGCGAACTGAGCCTCGCACACGATCTCGACAATCTCGGCCGCTACGACGAAGCGATCGACGCCGCGCGCGCCGGCATCGCGCGCCTCGAGACGTTGCCGCCGGACGAACGGCCGGAGAAGCTCGCCGATCTCCACGTCGCGCTCGCGAACGCGCTCACCGAGGTGGGACGGATGGACGAGGCGCAGACCGCGTACGAGCTCGCGCTCGCGGAGGTCCGGCGCACGCACGGAGACCGCTCCGTGGAAGCGGCGCTCGTGCTCGACAACTTCGGCGGCAGCATCATCCGCCGGGATCCGCAGCGGGCGAAGGCCTGCCTCGCGGAGGCGCTGTCGATCCGTGAGGGGGTGTTGCCGCCGGATCATCCGCTGCTCGGGTTCTCGTACTCGAACCTCTCGAATCTGCAGTCGCGCCTCGGCGAGCGGGAAGCCGCCGTGGAGAACGCGGAGAAGGCGTTCGCGATCTGGGAGAAGTGCTACCCGCCGGAACATCCGAAGATCGCCGAGGGGCTCGGCAACCTCGCCGCGACCTATGCGGAGTCGGGGCGTCTCGAGGAGGCGATCGATCCCATGGAGCGCTGCCTGGCACTGCAGGAGAAGCTCTACGGTCCGATGAACCCGCTGGTGGGACGCGGGTACAACAACCTCGCACTGCTGCAGCTCCAGCTCGGACACGTGGAGCCGGCGGCGAAGTACGCGCAGCGATCGCTGGAGGTGGCGCTCGCGTCCGGCGACGGGGAGTCGCCCGCCGCGTCGTTCGCGTACTATCGGATCGGCGAGGTCGCGTTCGAGCGGGAGCGCTGGGCGGAGGCGAAGACGGCGTTCGAGAAGAGTCTCGCGATCGACGAGAAGACGCTCGGGCCCGAATCGGACGATGTGGCCGGAACGAGCGAGACGCTCGCCGAGGTCCTGCGGAAGCTCGGCGACGAGCGCGGCGCGGAGAAGTACGTCGCGCGCGCGAAGGTGATCCGCGACAAGCAGGCGGCGGCCGCGGCGGCGGCGGAACGCGCCCCGGAGGAGGGAACCGGTTCGTGACGTGGCAGGGAAGATGGTGGGTGGTGGTCGGGCTGGCGGGAACCCTGCTGGCGGCGGATCGCGGGGAAGCACAGATCGTGGACACGCTCGGCGGCTGGAACGACGACGCGGCCGGCTGGAGCGGACGCCTCGGAGTCACGGGATCCGTGAGCGGCGGCAACACCGACGTACAGAGTCTCTCCTCGGCGGCGCGGGCGCAGTGGCGCGGCGCGCCGTGGCGCGTGCGCGTGCTCGGCAGCTTCCGGCTCGAGGAGGCGAACGACGTCCGCTCGCGCGAGGAGTCGCTCGGGCACGTGCGGGTGGCCCGCGTCGATGATTCGGCCGGCGAGTCGGCGTGGGCGCCGTTCGCGTTCGGGCAGGCGCAGCGGAATCCGCTCCGCCGGCTGGAAACCCGGCTGCTTGCCGGCGCCGGCGTGGAGTGGGTCGCGCGACGCACGGAGGGCACGCGGATCTCGGTCGGCGCCTCGCCGATGCTGGAGTACGAGCGCGTGGTGGATGAGGGCGAGGAGACGCGCGGTCGGCTGTCCACGTTCGTGCAGGCGACGTCGAACGTGAGCGCGGACCTCACGCTGAGCCTGCAGGGCTTCTACCAACCGCGCCTGAACCGCGCGAGCGACTACCGCACGAGCCTCACCGGGACCGCGCGCACGCGGATCGCCGGGCCGCTCTCGTTCCTCGCGCGCGCGACCTGGGAGCGCGACGACGACCCGCCGTCCGGCGTGGAGCCGGACGACTGGGAGGTCTCGCTCGGCGCGACGGTGGATCTGTAGGAGGCCGTCGGTGGTAGGGAATCTAAGGTAGGAATCTTTACCTTAGGATCATGACAGTCCCAACTCCATACGAATGGACCTCTTACGGGCGCCGGGACGAACTCGGCACACTCCGGGAGATCCTCGACGAGCTGACGGCCGATCTCTCAGTCGTGCGTCCTAGCTGTCCTGCGCCTCTTCCGGCGTGGCGGCCGGGGCCGTCTCCGGCTCGAAGCGGAACGGGATCACGATCGAGCAGGGCACCGGCACGCCGTCCTTGCGGGCGGGATCGAAACGCCACTCGGGCAGCACGGCGGCCACGGCGCGCGTGAACTCCGGATGGTCGGCGGTCTCCTCGATCACCGTGAAGGTGCCGGGCACGCCCATCTCGTCGATGAGGACGGACATCACGACCTCGCCGGACGCGCCGTTCGCCTCCTCGGGGTAGGCCGGGAAGTCGGCCTTCTCGGGCGTGGGGGCCGTGTCGAAGTCCGTGGCCGGGGCGGCCGCAACGAGGAACAGCGCCGCTGCCGTGCCTATCAGGAGTCGGGAGAACTGCATGGGTGCCTCCATCGGTTCGAGAGACGAAGAATCTTCTCCGGCCGCCTACCCGTCGTCAAGACCGGGGTCGGTGGTGCGGATTCGGTGCGAAAAGTCGGGGGCTCCGGCGAAACGCTTCACGCGATCGTTCACGAGCGAGCGCGCCCGGATCTCCTCCATCGTGCCGGCCTCGTCGATCAGGCCCACCGCGTGGACCACTTCATCCGAGTAGCCGGGGAGCATCACGCGCCAGCCGCCAGGGATCTGCTTGGTGGTCACGCGGTTCGCGTGCTTCAGGAGCGTGGACGAGCAGCTCTTGAAGATCGTGTGGTAGAGCTCGGGGCGATCCGCGAGCTCGTTCGCGCGCGCGAGCATCTCCTCGAACAGGCGCCGCGCGCGCTCGGGGGACGTGCGGATCGGGTAAAGGTAGACGTCGTCGTCGCGGCAGATCACGCGGAGCGGGATCACGTCGCGCTCCTCGGCCACCACGTACTGGATCTCGTACGCGCCGAGCATGCCGCGCCAGATCGAATACTCCTCATTCCGCTCGCGGCGCGCCTCCACCGAGATCGAAACGTACGCGGAGTCGCCGAACCCGAAGCTCAGGAAGGGGTGCGCGGGGCCGCGGTTGTCGCGCTCGAACGGCGAGAGCACGAGCCACACGGAGTCGAGGGCGCGCAGGTCGAGCGCATGCGCGTGCCAGCGCTCGATCGGCGGGCCGGATTCCGGACAGTGGTCGAAGTCGCGCACGTTCTCGATCGTGACCGTGTCGCCGGCGAACGTGGCGCGCGCGAGGCGGGACTGGGGCGGCGACCAGTCGCGATCGTTCGAGGCGCGCGGGCCGTGCGCGAACGCGGCGGCCGCGGCGAGTGCCACAGCGAGGGCCAGGATGGCGCGTCGTCGCAACGGTCACCTCGAACGAGCGGGGGCAGAAGAACGGGCGCGCCCGGAGACCAGGCGCGCCCGCGGGATCGGATCGCTCGCACGGTCAGTGCGAGATCGTCGGCTCCATCTTCTTGGCGGAGTCGATCCAGCCCTGGATGACCTTGGCCGAAGGCGCCGCCTTCGTGAGCTTCTTGGCCTTCTGCACTTCGGCCATCTTCTCGGCGAGGTTCTCGGCCTTGCGCGTGCGGAGCTCCTTGATCGTGTCCACCCCGGAGGCCTCGAGCAGCTCGGAGAACTGCGGGCCGATGCCGTTCACGCGCATCAGGTCGGCGAGGTTCGACCACTTCAGCAGCGTGCTCTCGCCCACGCCCGTCGCCTCGGCGACCTTCTTGCGACCCGCGGCGTTGCCGCAGAGCTTGAGAAGGTCGTCGGTGTTCTTGATCTTCGCGACTTCGAGCTTCTTCGCGTACGCGGGGCCGATGCCCTCGATCTCCTCGATCCCGTATCCCATGGGTTCTCTCCCTTCGTGTGGCGTGGACTCTGGCTAACGTTCGTTCCGGTTCCGGTTGCTCTGCCTACCGTTTGCCGTGTCTCGGTTCGTTCCGGCTACTCCGCCGCCGCCTTCCAGTCCGGAGCGGCGGCGAGGATTCGATCCAGCAGCTTCGCGTCCAGGTGGTCGCGCGTGAACGCGAGAAACAAGGACGAGAATCCGGCGACCTTGCCCACGTCCAGCCCGGCGCCCTTCAGTGTGGACACCAGCCCGACGACGGCCCCGACCCGCCCGCCGGCGGTCAGCCCGGCCGGCACGGGTTCGGGCTCCGATCCCGCCGCGAGCTCTTCCGCGCCGGGCAGCACCCGCACCAGATCCCGGAAGTCCGGCGCGGGGACATGGTGCCGGAGATATCCCAGCAGGCCCCCGGTGGCCGAGCTCGCGACCGCCGGCTCGAGCCCGAGTTCCGCGGACGCGCGCTCTACGAACTTCCGAATCCCGGCCAAGGTTCCCCTCCCGGGTGCGCCGTGGATCGGCGTCAAAGTACCATCTCCACAGACCCGCGGTCGGCCGGAAAGTCACCCCTGCGGGCGTGCTACCCTGCCGCCATGGCCCGCGGATTCGTACTTCAGCCGACCTGGCGCCTCGAGCGGGGAGTGCCCGTGGTGCGCCTCTGGGGGCGTCTGGAGGACGGCCCGGCCTTCCTGATCGCGGACGACCGCACCCGGCCGCGGTTCTGGATCGACGCGATCCACGCGGAGCGGGCCGCCGGGCTGGGGGCGAAGATCGTGCCCGAAGATCCGCCGCGCCGGGACCTGAACGGTCGTTCGGTCGTGGCGGTGGAGACGGCGAAGCCGTCCGACGTGCCGCCGATCCGCGATCGCCTGTTCGGGGCCGGCATCCCCACGCACGAGGCGGATGTCCGGTTCGCGTATCGGTACCTGATCGAGCGCGGCATCCGCGGCGGCGTGGCGATCGAGGGCGAGGCGCGCACGCACTCCGGGGTCGCCGTGTTCCGGAATCCCGAGGTGTGGCCGGCAAGCGACGTGAAGCCTGCCCTCGGCTGCCTCTCGATCGACATCGAGACGGACCCCACCGCGCGCCAGTTGCTTTCCGTGGCGCTCGTGGGCTGCGGCGTGTCCGACGTGATGCTGCTCACCGAGGCCGGGCAGTCGTGTCCGGAGGGCGCGATCCCGTTCCCGTCCGAGGAGGATCTGCTGCGCGCGTTCGTGCGGCGGGTGCGCGAGCTCGATCCCGATGTGATCACCGGCTGGAACGTCGTGGACTTCGATCTGTTCGTGCTCGCGCGCATGGCGCAGCACCGCGGTGTGCCGCTGATGCTCGGTCGCGACGACGAGCCGATGCGCCTGCGCCCCTCGCGCGCGCCGGGCATCCAGCACGACGTCACGATCGCGGGGCGCGTCGTGCTCGATGGCATCCAGCTCCTGCGCGGCGCGTTCGTGCGGTTCGACTCGTACTCGCTGGAGAACGTGTCCCGCGAGGTGCTCGGCGAGGGCAAGACGCTGAGCGGGCCCGATCGCGCGGAGGCGATCCTCGAGTCGTGGCGGCACGACCGCGAGACGTTCGTGGACTACAACCGTCACGACGCGCAGCTCGTGCTCGACATCCTCGACCGTCTGAAGCTGCTGGACCTCTCGGTGGAGCGGAGCCTGCTCACGGGCATGCCGCTCGATCGCGTGGCGGCGAGCATCGCGTCGTTCGATTTCCTGTACCTCACGGAGCTCGGCCGGCGGCGACTGGTGGCGCCGTCCGTGGACGACGCGAGCCGCGAGCTGCCGCAGGCGGGCGGCACCGTGCTGGAGGCGATCCCGGGGCTGCACTCGTTCGTGCTCGTGCTGGATTTCCTGAGCCTGTACCCGAGCGTGATCCGCACGTTCGGGATCGATCCGCTCGGGCGGCTCGACCTCGCGCGCCTCGAGCGCGAGCAGGGTGAGCAGCCGGACGTGATCGTGGCGCCGAACGGCGCGCGGTTCCCGCGGGAGCCGGGGATCCTGCCGCGCATCCTGGATGACCTGATGCCGCGGCGCGCGGCGGCGAAGGCGCGCGGGGACCAGGTCGCGAGCCAGGCGATCAAGATCCTGATGAACTCGTTCTATGGCGTGCTGGGGACGTCGGCGTGTCGGTTCGCGTCGCCGGATCTCGCGAACGCGATCACGGGCTTCGGGCGCGAGATGCTGCTGTGGATGCGCGATCGCGTGGAGGCGCGCGGGCATCGCGTGCTGTACGGGGATACGGACTCGCTGTTCGTGGAATCCGGCGCGGAGAATGCGGAAGCCGCGCACGCGATCGGGGAGCGGCTGGCCGAGGAGCTGAACGCGGAGCTCGCCGAGCACGTGAAGGAGACGTGGCGGGTGGAGAGCCTGCTCACCCTCGAGTTCGAGAAGGTGTTCCTGCGGCTGTTCCTGCCGCCGCTGCGGCACAGCACCGCCGGGGCCGCCAAGCGATACGTGGGGCTGGAGGACGCGAAGCCCGAGCCCAAGGTCGTGTTCACCGGCATGGAGGTCGTGCGGCGGGACTGGACGGAGCTCGCCAAGCAAGTCCAGCGCGAGCTGTACCGGAGGTTCTTCGCGGAGGAGTCGCCGGCGGACTACCTGGAGCGCGTGGTGGCCGAGGTGCGGGCGGGGGAACGGGACGAGTGGCTCGTGTACCGCAAGGGCCTGCGGAAGAAGCTGTCGTCCTACACCGCGAACGTGCCGCCCCACGTGGCGGCGGCGAGGAAGCTGCCGGGGCGGCCGGGGTCCGTGATCGAGTACGTGATCACGAGCAACGGGCCGGAGCCGCTGGCGGACGTGAAGTCGCCGCTGGATCGGGAGCACTACGTGCAGAAGCAGATCCGGCCGGTAGCGGAGCCGGTGCTGGCGGAGCTGGGGCTGGATTTCGACGTCGTGGTGGGGGATGACCGGCAGCTGGCGTTGTTCTAGGAGAGCATGTCGGGCACGGCCACGATCAGAGATCAGACCGAACGACGTCGTGTTCAGCACCCGAGCCGAGGGGATCGTTGGAGCGCGGCCCCTGA
>JAWKKG010000004.1:0-973162 GCA_041393395.1 bacterium
CCGAGGCCCGGACCGAGGCCGACAAGGCGCACCCACTCCCCGGGGTCCGAACCGAGGCCGACAAAGCGCACCCACTCCCGGGGGCCGGACCGAGGCCGACAAGGCACCCTCAACTTGCGAGGGATTCTTGCCGATTCTGAGGCCTGATCCCTATCCACGAGCGGGTGCCCATGACCGTCGAGAAGTCCTCCAAGCTCGACCTGCTCCACCGCGACCTCGAGCGCCTCAAGGACCTGCCGTCCGCCCCCCGGGTGGTGCTGGAGATCTGGAGCGTGCTCGGCGACGCCGACGCTTCGGTCCGCGCGCTTTCCGTGGTGGTGGAGCGGGACCCGGCACTGTCCGCGAAGATCCTGAAGCTCGCGAACTCCGCGTACTTCGGCCTGCCGCGCCCCGTGCGCGACGTGCGGACGGCGTGCGTGGTGCTCGGGTTCTCCACGATCGAGAGCCTCGCGGTGGGAGTGACCGCGCTCGATGCGTTGTCGCGCGCAGTGAGTGCGGACTTCGATCTGGACGGCTTCTGGGTTCACTCGGTGGCGACGGCCATCGCGGCCGAGCACCTGGCGCGACGTCTCGGGCTGCCGGAGCCGGGGGTGGCGTTCTGCGGCGGCATCGTGCACGACGTCGGCAAGCTCGTGCTCGCGACGCTGTCGCCGGCTCGCTACCGTCGCGTGCTCACGGAGCAGCTCGACACGCCGTTGCGGGAGAGGGAGAGCTCCGAGTTCGGAGCGGATCACACGGAAGTCGGCGCGTGGCTGACGTCGCGCTGGCGCTTTCCGCCGGAGCTCGTGCAGATCGTGCGCGGTCATCACGAACCGGATGGGGAAGAGGGCGGAGGCTGGGCGGTGCTCGTGGCCGCCGCGGACGCGATCGCCACGAACGCGGGCTGGCCGTGTCCCGGGGTGACCCACGGACGGCCGATCTCGGACTTCGCGGGCGGTCCCACGCTCGCGATCCCGGCCGAGGTACTGGAGGACGTGCAGCGCGCCCTGCCCGAGGAGACCGCGCGCATCGACAGCTTCCTCGCGGCGGCGAGGGCGACATGATCGAGCGGATCGAGGACGTGCTGCGCCGTCTCGCGAGCGAGGCGCCGCTCGATCGCACGGCGCGGGCCGATCTCTCGTCCACGCTGGCGCTCGCTCGCCAGGAAGTGCGGGAGCTCGCGGCCCGGGAGCGCGTCTACCGCGACGTGATCCGCGATCGGAATCACGACTTCGAGGAGAAGGTCCTCGAGCTCTCGATCCTCAAGGAGATCGGCGACGTGGCGGCCGCCTCGTTCGGTCGTCCGGATCTGCTGGACCGCTTCCTCGAGGTGCTCGGTCGCGATCTCGGCGGCACGAGCTGCTCGGTGATGCGGCTCGACCCCGAGTCCGGAGAACTGAAGGTCGTCGCCGGGCGTACGGTCGGAGGGCAGACGATGCGGGACGAGCCCGCTCGCCCCGAGCTGCATCTCGGCGAAGGCGTGGCCGGTTGGGTCGCGTCGTCGCGGGAGGCGTTGCTGGTTCCGGACATCTCTCGCGACGTGCGCTTCAAGCATGCCGGCGGCGAGTCGCCCGTCGGCTCGTTGCTGTGCGTTCCGCTGCTGGCGGGAGATCGCGTGCTCGGCGTGGTGAACCTCTCGTCGCGATCGGTCGGACACTTCGACGCGTCCCACGTGCGCGTCCTCAAGCTCGTGGCCGGCCAGTTCGCGTCGGCGATCCAGGGGCAGGACGCGGCCGACGAGCTGCACGGACTGAGCGACCGCCTCGACCACGAGGTGCGCGAGCGCACGATCGAGCTGGAACGGCGCACGGACGACCTCCGTCGCAAGAACGAGACGATCACGAGTCTCCTGTACTCGCTCGAGGAGGCGCAGCGCGAGCTGGAGTCCCGGAACCGCGAGGTCGTGCGCGCGCTGGCGTTCAACGACAACATCGTCGAGACGGTCAACGTGGGCATCGGGGTGATCGACCCCGAGGGCCGGATCGTCACCTGGAACCGGGCCATGGAGGACATCACGGCCGGCCAGCTCGCGAAGGCGGACATGCTGGGGCGCGCGGTGAGCGACGTTCCGGCCGGTCCGCGCGAGATGTTCGGGCTGGGTCGCGATCTCGCCGACGTGGCGGCACGGGGACGCCCCGTGACGCGCTACGGGATCGCGGTGGATCTGCCGCGCGGCGAGTCCCGTCACCTGAATCTGCACCTGCTGCCGGTGGCGGTGGCCGGCGACGGCACGGGGCACGTGATCCTGGTGGTGGAGAACGTCACCAGCAACGTCGCGCTGCTGGACGAGCGCGTTCGCGCCGAGCGACTCGCCGCCATCACCGCCACGATGGTCAGCGTGAACCACGAGGTGAACAACCCCCTCGCGGTCATTCTCGGCTACGCGCAGATCCTGATCACCCAGATCCAGAGCGGCGCGTCGCCGGATCGGGTCCACGCGCGACTCGCGAAGGACCTCGCGATGATCGAGTCCGAGGCACTGCGCATCCGGGAGATCACCGCCCGTCTGGCGGCTCTCGTGGAGCCGGTCGTGACCAGCTACCCCGTCAGCGACGGACAGCCGATGGTGGACCTCGCCGCGTCCCGGTCGGCCGAGATCCCGACGCATGCCGGGGATCGAGTCTCTCGCATCATCCCGCGGCCGCGCTCCCTCAGCGACCCGCGCCCGCCGCGGTCGTCCGAGGAGAGGGACGCCCCCACGTCGCCGCCCCCCGCGGCCCCTCCCGGCTCCTAGCCGCTCCTGCCCGGTAAGAATCGGGTAAAGCCCCTTGGCGGGGACGTGGGCCGCTCTTGCCGTCGTGCTAGACTGCGCCGATCGGGGAGAGGGTCTCGTGGAGCGAGGCGACTCTTCCGAGCCATCCGGGCCGCGACTTCGGGCCCGGCCGACCGACCGTACCGACCCGTTTCCGGGGCCCACGCGGCCCCACCCGAGGAGTGAAGATGCGCAAGATCCTGGGTCTCGTGGCTCTCGCCTCCGTCGCCTTCGGCCTCGCGGCCGACAGCGCGCCGGAAGGTGGCAAGGGCGTGTTCCTGGTCTACTCCGCGGATGAGCGCTCCGAGCTCTTCCCCTGCGGGTGAAAGTCCAAGGACAAAGGTGGGCTGGCCCGGCGGGCTGGCGAGATCAGTGAGTACCGGAAGATCCACGATCGAGTGATCGTCTGCACGGCGGGCGACATCTTCGAGTACACGCCCTCGAACCGCACTCCCTGGGCGGAGACGGAGCGCAAGGCGGAGTACATGTCGCATGCGCTGGGGCTGATGGACTACGACGCCATCGCGCTCGGAGAGAAGGATCTGGCTTTCGGTACGGAACTGCTGCAGGGATACGCGAAGGAGTACTCGCTCCCGTTCGTGTGCGCGAATGCGGTCGACCCGGAAGGGAAGGCGTTGTTCGAGCCGTATCGAATCGTGGAGCGCGACGGCGTGAAGGTCGCGATCATGGGCCTCGTGTCGCCGGAGCGGCACATCATCGCCCAGGTCGAGTCCGAGCTGCTCGGCAAGAAGATCCGGATCGACGACCCGAGCGAGGTGGCGCTGAAGTACCTGCCGCAGATGCGCGAAGCGGCGGATATCCTCGTGCTGCTGTCGCACACGGGCATCGAGACGTCCGAGTTCCTCTCGCAGGATCTCGGGTTCGACGTGGTGATCGTGGGGCACTATCCCGCGGTCGCGGCGGCGCCCGAGAAGGTGGGGAACGCGATCTTCTGTCAGGCGGGCGCGAAGTCGGACCGCTTCGGCACGCTGGATCTCACGTTGAACGACGCGAACGAGATCGAGAAGTTCTCGGGCGACGCCGTGCGGCTCCTGCTCAAGGGACCGCAGAACGACGAGATCCACGAGCTCGGGCAGGAACTGGATCGCATCGAGAAGGAAGAGCGGCGCGAGGCGCAGCTCGCGAGTCAGCGGGAGCGCGAGAAGGTCCAGCAGGAGAAAGCCGTGGCCACGATTCACGACCGGAACGGCATCTTCGGAGCCGAGTCCTGCCGTTCGTGCCACCAGCCGGTGTACGACTCCTGGCTCGCCACGCCGCACGCCACCGCGTTCGCCACGCTGGCCGAGGCGGACGCCTGGGACAATCCGGACTGCATCGGTTGCCACGTGACCGGCGCGGCGGACAAGCACCACGTGATGGACGTCAACATCGCGCCGGAGATCTGGAACGTGCAGTGCGAGGAGTGCCACGGCTCGGGCCTGCAGCACGCGCGCGACGGTTCCTATCTCGGCGCGGGAGAGGCGACCTGCCGGAAGTGCCACGACCCGGACAACAGTCCGGAGTTCGACTACGAGCTCTACAAGAGCTACGGAGTGCATTGATCGCGCTCCGGAACGTTGCGACCCATCGAGCCCGCCTCCTTCGCGGAGGCGGGCTCTTGGTTTGCGCGCTGGCCGCGAGCCTGTCGATCCCGACCGAGGCCGATGCCTGGGGCCGTCGGATCCACGAGATCATCAACCGGCGCGCCGCGCTCGCGGTGCCCGGCGAGGCGGGGGAGTTCTGGGCGTCGATGGCCACCGAACTCGGCCGCCACGCCTCCGACGCCGACGATCGCAAGGGGCGCGACCGGGACGAGCCGCCGCGCCACTTCCTCGACCTGGATGCGCTGCTGCCCTACCCGTTCGAGGGCGTGCCCACGGACCGCGACGCCTGGGTGAAGCGCTTCGGCCGGAACGAGGCGGATCGCTGGGGGCAGGCGCCCTGGGCGATCGACGAGAGCTGGCGGATGGTCGTCCGGGCGCTGGAACTCGGCGACTGGGGCGCCGCGGGCGCCTGGGCCGCCGATCTCGGTCACTACGTGGCGGACACGCATCAGCCGCTGCACTGCACCAAGAACTACGACGGACAGACGAGCGGCAACCAGGGCGTGCACCTGCGGTTCGAAGTCCACATGATGGATCGTCACTTCCATGAGGACTCGATTCGATCGATGGAAACCGTTGCCATCAAATCGAATCCGGCGGCCAGTATGTTCGAGTGGATGCGGCTCGCGTACCCCGGGGTCGCCACGATCCTGGCCGCGGACGACGCCGCGAGAACCGTGGACTCGGACTACGGAGACCGCTACCTCGCGAGTCTCTGGGAGGGCACGGACGAGCTCGCGGAGACCCAGGTGTCGGCCGCCGTCGCGGACCTCGCGGCGCTCCTGGCGTCGGCCTGGGAGGCGGCCGGTCGGCCCGCGCCGCCGGAGGCCGTCCCGTCGTTCCGGCTCGTGCCGGTGGCGGAGCTGGAGGCACCGCCGGCCGCCCGGCGCGGCTTCGTGCTGAAGGCGGCCCTGGCCGCCGGTGCGATCGTCCTCGCCGGCCTCACGCTCGGGGCGCACTGACGCCGGCACGGCCGGAAGCCGTCGTTCCGCACGCCCCGCCGGCTCCGATCCGGCTCCGATCCTCTCCGCCCGTCCCCGCTCAAGCCGGTCATCCCGGGGGCCGATTCCTGCCATGAGCCCGGGAATGCCCGGATGAACCGTGCCCCGGATGAACCGTGAGAGGTCCCTTGGCCAAGCGAATCCTCGTGGTGGACGATCAGGAGAGCATGCGCGAGATGCTCGCGGACCTGCTCGACCTCATGGGGCTGACCGTCTCCACGGTCGGCAGCGGCGCGGAGGCGCTCCGCCTGCTCGAGGACCAGGAAGTGGACCTCGTCATCACGGATCTGAACATGCCCCAGATGGACGGCATGGAGCTCATGAAGCAGGTGAAGGCCGCGCACCCCGGCCTGCCGGTCATCGTCATCACGGGCTACGGCACGTTCAACACCGAGAAGCAGGTCCTCTCGAACGGCGCCGACGGCTACATCCCCAAGCCCTGCACGATCAATCGCGTCCAGGAAACGGTCACCGCCGCCCTCGGCGCCTGATCTCCGTCGCCGCGAGCGCATGCTATGCTGTCCCGCCGATCGCGGAGGCGTGGACTTGGGCTGGTTCGCCGAGGCCTTCGGGCCCTGGTACGGGGTGGTCTACCCCCATCGTGACGACGCGGAGGCGCGCCGCCTCGCGTCGACGCTCGCCGCCTGGCGGGATCTCGCCGGCCGTCGCCACCTGGACGTCGGGGCGGGCGCGGCCCGTCACCTGGATGCGCTGGCCGAGCTCGGCGTGCGCTCGGTGGGCCTCGACTACTCGGAGCACCTGCTCGCGGAGGCGCGCCGCCGCGCCGCTCCCGGGGCGCCCTGGCGCCTCGTGCGGGGCGACATGCGCCATCTGCCGTTCGGAGATGAAGCGTTCGACCTCGTGACGAGCCTGTTCACGAGCTTCGGGTACTTCGGGCCGGAGGAGGACGGCCGCGTGCTGGCCGAGGCCTCGCGCGTTCTCGGGCCCGGCGGGATCCACGTGCTGGACTTCCTGAACCGCGATCGTACCCTCGAGCATCTCAAGCCGGAGACGTCGCGCACGTCGGGCGACTATCGGGTGGAAGAACGCCGGCGCGTGGAGCGGGGCGCGGTCGTGAAGGAAGTGGTGGTCCGGCCGCGGACCGGCGGCGCCGCCCTGGCGAGCTACGAGGAGCGGGTGATGCTCTACGACCGGGCCGAGCTGGACAGGCGGCTCGCGGCCGTGGGGCTGCGTCCGCGCCGCTGGCTCGGCGAGTACGACGGCACCGCGTTCGATCCGCGCACGAGCACCCGTCTGATCGTCCTCAGCGAGAAGGAGTCCGCGTGAACGTGTCGACGTCGAACGCCCGCGCCGTGGCGGCCGAAGGCACGGGCTTCGCCGCGGCCTGGAGTCGTCGCGAGCCGGCGGCTCTGGAGTTCCTGCCGCGCCATCCCGCCGCCGACGACGTGTGGGAGCGGCGCTTCGAGGAGACCGCGCGCACGCCGCCGGCCCGCGACGTGTTCCTGCGCGCCGCGCGCGACGGCGAACGCCTCGGCGCGGACGGTCTCTCCCGCGAGAACGCGGAGGCGCTCGCCGCGGGGCGCGCGCGCTGCGTCACGACCGGCCAGCAGCCCGCGCTGCTCCTCGGTCCGCTCTACACCGTGTACAAGGCCATGAGCGCGGTGGCGCTCGCGCGCCGCGCGGCGGAGAAGAGCGGGGAGCCGGTCGTGCCCGTGTTCTGGAACGCGGCCGACGACAGCGACTTCGCCGAGGCCGCGAGCACCGTGTTCCCGGACGCGGATCTGAAGCTCGCGCGCCACACGCTCGACGGCGGCGATCTGCCCGCGGGCGGCATGGTGGGGCACCTCGGGCTCGCCGGGACGAAGCGCGTGGTCGACGAGCTGCGCGCCGAGCTCGAGCGCCGCCCGCACGGCGATGTGGTGCTCGCACACCTTGCCCGCGGTCTCGAGCGCGCGCGCGACCACGGCGAGCTCGCGACCGCGCTCCTGTACGACCTGCTGCGCGGGACGGGGCTCGTGATCGTGGACGCGCGCTGGCCGGAGCTGCGGCGGGCGGCGTCGCCGCTGTTCGTGCGCTACGCGGCGCGGCGGGCGGAGGTCGGCGACGCGGTGGCGGCGGCGGGCCGGCGGCTGGAGGCCGCGGGCTGGAGCGCGCCGGTGCCGGACGCCACGAGCGCGGCCGCGCTGTTCGAGATCGTGGAGGGCCGTCGCGTGCCGTTCTCGGCGGACGACGGCGAGCTCGCGCGTCGCGCGGATCACGCGCCGGAGACGCTCTCGCCGAACGTCGTGCTGCGGCCGATCGTGCAGGACACCCTGTTCCCGAACGTCGCCACGATCGGCGGCCCCGGCGAGATCGCGTACCACGCGCAGATCGCGCCGGCCTACGACGCGCTGGACGCCAGGATGCCCATCCTGTTCCCGCGCTTCGCGGCGACACTCGTGCCGGACGGCGTGACGGATCTCGCGGAGCGACGCGGCGCGCCGCTGATCGACTTCGTCCGCGACTTCGACCGCGCGCTGCGCGACACGGCCGACGCCGCGATCCCCGCGGAGCTGCGACGCGCGCTCGACGACTGGAACGCGACGTTCGGCGACGGGCTCGACGCCGTGCGTTCGCGCGCCACCGCCTTCGATCCGAAGCTGGACGACGCGGTGCAGGACGTGGCCAAGCGCACGCGCGACGCTCTCGATCGCCTGCGCGAGCGGGTCGCGAAGGCCGCGCGCCAGGCGGAGTCGCGACGCGATCCGCGCGTCTCCTCGTACCGCGAGTTCCTGCGCCCGCGCGGCGTCCCGCAGGAGCGGGTGGTGAACGCCCTGACGCTGTTCCTGGAGTCGCCCGAGCATCCGCTCTCGATGCTGGAGGACGCGCTGCGCGAGCATCTCGTGAGCGCGCGGGCCGGCGAGCCGCTGCACTGGCTGCTGCCGTTCCGGGGCGGCACGGAAGGGGGCACCGAGTGAGGGCGGTCGCGTTCGGCGCGCATCCCGACGACGTGGAGCTGTACGCGGGTGGACTCGTGGCCGGCTGGGCCCGTCGCGGGGTCGAGGTGACGCTCGTGGACCTGACCGCGGGCGAGCTCGGCACGCGCGGCAGCGTGGAGACCCGGGCGGCCGAGGCGGCGGAGGCGGCGCGGATCCTCGGCGTGAAGCGCGAGGGTCTCCGTCTGCCCGATGGAAAGCTCTCCGCGGAGGACCCGGCCCAGCTCGCGGCCGTGGTCGAGGCGCTGCGCCGCCACCGACCCGACGTGATCCTCGGCCCCGGTCCGCGCGACCCGCACCCGGACCACGCGGCCGCCTGCCTCCTCATCCGCAAGGCGCGGTTTCTCGCGCGCCTCGCGAAGTGGCCGGCGGCCGGCGAGCCGTGTCGCCCCGGACCGGTGCTGCTGTACGAGCAGAAGACCCCGTTCGAGCCGGACCTGATCGTGGACGTGAGCGCGGATCAGGAGACGAAACGTCGCGCGATCGCGGCCTACGGATCGCAGTTCCGGCGCGAGGCCGGCGACGCCGCGAAGACCGAGATCTCCGAGCCGGCGTTCCACGCGATGCTCGAGGCGCGCTCGCGCGTGCACGGCTACCGCATCGGCGCGGAGTGGGGAGAGGGCTACCAGCGCGAGGAGGTCGAGGCCGTGTTCGATCCGACGATCCTGATTCCCGGGAGTGCGGCGTGAGAATCGGAATCATCTGCTACGCGGGACACGGCGGCAGCGGCATCGTGGCCACGGAGCTCGGCGGCGAGCTCGCCGCGCGCGGCCACGAGGTGCACTTCATCACGAACGACGTGCCGGTCCGCATGCAGCGTTACCGCGAGAACGTCTTCTTCCACCGCGTGGAGATCGACACCTATCCGGTGTTCCCGTACACGCCGTACTCGCTGAGCCTGGCCGCGAAGATCCTCGACGTGATCCGTCACCACGGCCTCGACGTGATCCACGCGCACTACGCGGTGCCGCACGCGACGTCCGGGTGGCTCGCGAAGGAGATGTGCCGCGGCTGCCCCGTGAAGCTCGTGACCACGCTGCACGGCACGGACATCACGCTCGTGGGACTCAAGCCCTCGTACTACGAGATCACGCGCTTCTCGATCGAGCGGAGCGATCGCGTCACCGCGGTGTCGGCCTGGCTGCGCGACCGCACGTACGAGAACTTCCCCGGCGGTCCGGAGATCGAGGTCGTGCACAACTTCGTGGACTCGGATCGGTTCCACCCGTTCGAGCGCGGTCGGGATCGCCGCCCGTGGGCCGGCACCGATGAGTTCGTGCTGATGCACGCGTCGAACTTCCGGGCGGTGAAGAACGTCCGCACGGTCGTCGACGTGTTCGCGAAGGTGCGCGAGAAGTTCCCCGCGCGGCTGCTCATGGTGGGAGATGGTCCCGAGCTGTCCTGCGCCGAGGAGCGCGTCCGGCAGCTTGCGCTCGAGGCGTCGGTGAGCTTCCTCGGCGCGCAGGAGTACCTCGAGGACATCCTGCCGCTCGCGGACATGTTCCTGCTGCCGAGCGCGCACGAGAGCTTCGGCCTGGCCGCGCTGGAGGCGATGAGCGCCGGGGTGGCGTGCGTGGCCACGAACGTCGGCGGTGCGGTGGAGATCATCCGCCACGGCGAGAACGGCTTCCTGCACGCGCCGGAAGACGTGGACGGCATGGCCGCCTCGATCGCCGTCGCCCTTTCGGATCCGGCGAAGCTCGAGAAGATCGAGCGGGAGGCGCGCGCCACGGCCGTCACCCGGTTCGGCGTGGAGCGCGCGGTGGAACAGTACCTCGCGATCTACGAGTCGGCGCTGGCGACGTGACCGCGCCGAAACGTCGGCTGGAGCTGCCCGCGGCGGATGGCCTCTTCATTCGCGCGGACGTCCGCACGCCGGCGGGAGTCGCCGGTCCGCACCCGGTCGTCCTGGTGCTGCCCGGCTTCAAGGGCTTCAAGGACTGGGGCATGTTCCCGCCCGCGGCGGAAGCGTTCGCGGCCGCGGGCCTCGCGACGATCACGATCAATTTCTCGCGCAACGGCATCGGCGACGGCGACGAGACCGCGATGGACGCGCCGGAGCGCTTCGCGATCAACACGCCCGGCCGCGAGGTCCGCGAGACGCGCGCCGTGCTGGACGCGGTCACGAACGGTGCCGCGGGGTCGGATCTGGATGCCGCGCGGATCGGAATGCTCGGGCACAGCCGCGGCGGGGGAGTGGCGATGCTCGTGGCGGCGGCGGACGAGCGGGTCAAGAGCCTCGTGACCTGGGCCGCGATCGAGCGCTTCGACCGGTGGACGGAGCGCGCCAAGACCGAGTGGCGCGAGACGGGCCGCCTCGAGATCCCGAATCGTCGCACCGGCCAGGTCCTCTGGCTCGAGCGCGAGGTGCTGGACGATCTGGAGGCGAACCGCGCCGCCTACGACGTTCTCGCGGCGGCGACGCGCCTGCGCGTCCCGTACCTCGCGATCCACGGCGAGGTGGACGAAGCGGTGGGCGTCCGGGCGATGGAGCAGCTCCTCGGCGCGGCGGGCTCCGAGGACAAGCTCGCCCTGCTCGTGCCGCGAACGGGACACACGTTCGGCGCCGTGCACCCGTGGGCCGGACCGACTCCGGCCTGGGAGCGGGTCGTCGAGGAGAGCGTCGCCTGGTTCCGGCGGACGCTCGCCTAGCCCGCGTCCCCCTCTGCGCTCCGTTCCAGGTTCAGCGACGCCGAATTGATGCAGTAACGCATCCCGCCGCGGTCCCGCGGTCCGTCCGGGAAGACGTGGCCGAGGTGCGCGTCGCAGGCGGCGCACCGGATCTCCACGCGGCGCATTCCGTGCGAGAGATCCTCCAGCTCGCGGACGCGGTCGCGCTCGAACGGCTGCGTGAAGCTCGGCCACCCGCAGCCCGAGTCGAACTTGTCCTCCGAGCGGAACAGCTCGGCGCCGCAGCAGATGCACCGGTACGTGCCGGGGTCCTTGGTGTCGTGGTAGATGCCCGTGAACGCGCGCTCGGTGCCGCCCTCGCGCGCGACGCGGAACTGCTCGGGCGTCAGCTTGCTTCGCCAGTGCTCGTGATCGCGGGGTGCCTTCATGATGTCCCTCCTTCGACGAGGATATGCGCGCGCCGCCGCGGCGTGACCGGCCCGCTGCCCCGCCGGCTAGAAGCGTGAGAAGTAGTCGCGGGTGGCGGCCGCCACCCGTGGGGACAGGATCAGGGTCGAGAGCACCGTGGGAATCGCCATCATGGCGAACGCCGTGTCCAGCAGGTTGATCACGAGATCCTGCGCCCACACCGCGCCGACCACGATCGAGGCCAGATAGATCCACTCGTAGCGGGCACCCCAGCGCTCGCCGAACACGTAGATCGCGCACTTCTGCGAGTAGTACGAGTACGAGATCAGCGTGGACATCGAGAACAGCAGGATCACGAGGGTCAGGATCAAACGCCCCGCGCCGGGAAGGCCCTGCTCGAACGCCGCGGCGGTGAGCAGCACGCCGTCGTCGCCGCCGACACCGCCGCCCGCGCCGAGGATCACGAGTGCCGTGAGCGTGCACACGATGTTCGTGTCGATGAACGGGCCGAGCATCGCCACGAGGCCTTCGCGCACCGGCTCGTCGGTCTTGGCGGCGCCGTGCGCGAGCGGGGCGGTGCCCATGCCCGCCTCGTTCGAGAACGCGGCGCGACGCACGCCCGTCACGAGCGCTTCCTTCATGGTGACGCCGGCCGCGCCGCCGAGGATCGCCTGCCCGCCGAACGCCGAGCTCACGATCGCGCCGAAGATCGCGGGAATGTCGCCGGCGTTGCGCAGGATGATGACGAGGGCCGCGCCCACGTACAGGATCGCCATGAACGGCACGATCTTCGACGTGACGCGCCCCACGCGCGTGATGCCGCCGAGGATCACGATCCCCACCAGGACCGCCGCCACCGTCCCCGTGCCCCAGCGCGGGATCTGCCAGTCGTTCTCGAGGATCGAGGCGAGCTGGTTGATCTGGAACAGCGCCAGGCAACCGATCATCCCGAAGATCGAGAACAGGTAGCCGAGGAAGCGCCAGTGCCGGCCGAGACCGACCTCGATCCAGTACATGGGGCCGCCCTGCGGCACGCCGTGCGAGTCGGGCTTGCGGTAGAGGACGGCCAGCGTGCACGTGAAGAACTTCGTGGCCATGCCCACGAGGCCGGCCACCCACATCCAGAAGACGGCGCCGGGGCCGCCGGTGGCGACCGCGATCGCGACGCCCGCGATGTTGCCCATGCCGAGCGTGGCGGAGAGGGCGGAGGTCAGGGCCTGGAAGTGCGTGATCTGCCCCGGGTCGGAGGCGTCGTCGAAGTCGCCGCGGAGGACGCGGAACGCGTGGCCGAGGCGTCGGAGCGGGGTGAAGCGCCCGAACACGGAGAAGTACAGCCCGGCCCCGATCAGGAGCACGACCAGCGGCAGGCCCCAGGCGAGGTCCACCGCGGCCGCCCAGAACGCGTCCGCTCGCTCGTACCAGCCCATGCGCCCTCCCGATCGACGGACCGTACGGGGGTGGCTCGGGACCGGTCAAGCGCGGGTCGGGCCTTGTCCGGCGGTCGGAAGGAACCTACGATTCAGGGCCTGTCGTTCGGGGGGAATCGGAATGAGACGAATCAGTGGCCTCGCGATCGTCGCGTGGCTGGCCCTGGCCGGGCCGGTGTCGGCCCAGAGCGAAGCGGACCCCGCCCGCGACTTCGGCAACCGCCTCGCGCGCGCGCTGAGCGACGGTCCCGCCGCCCTGGATGCGCTCTGGGCTCCGTCCGCCCGGGATTCGTCCCGGGTCATCATGGATCTCCGCACGTGGACGCTGTTCCGGTGGTCCGCGGTCGAGGTGGAGGTCGAGCACTCCGAGCGCGCCGGCGGCGACGTGGACGCGGTGCTCGTGGTGCGCGGCGACGCGTCGTGGCTGCCGCGCGCGTACGGCGTGGCGACCGCGTTCTGGGTCCAGCAGACGGACGAGCGCGAGGAGACGAACCACGTCGTGCGGCGGGAGCGCTGGCGCCTCACGCGATCCGGCGACACCTGGCTCGCCGCGTCGCGCGAGCTGCTGGCTCCGTGCGTCGTCCGGGACGCGCGGATCGACGTCGCCGTGTTCCCCGAGCAGGAGGCGATGCTCACCGATCTCACGTGCACGCTCGAGTCGCTCGCCGAGGGCGTGCAGGACGTCCGCCTGCTCCTCGATCGCCGCGTGCACGTCTACGACGCGAAGGTCGATGGCCTCCTCGTGCGCGTGGTGCGCGGCAGCGAGCTCGGCTCGCTCGGCCTGGAGGGATGGTCCCCGGAATCCGAGTCGTCGCTGGAGTTTCCCGAGCCGCTCGCGAAGGGTGCGCAGGTCACGCTCCATCTCAAGCTGCACTCGCCGATCGTCCACATGATGGGCGACGGGTTCCTCACCACGCTGCCCCGCGAAGACGGGCCGTTCCGCGAGCGCTGCTGGTTGCCGGTGACGGATCCCGCGGGTCCGGGGCACGAGCAGGGCGCCGCGATCTCGCTCACGCTGCGCTGGCCCGAGGACGTGTGGCAGGTCGCGGGGGTGGTGGCGCCCGCCGGCGTGACCGCGCGTGAGGCGGCGCCCGATCCCGAGGGCGATCGCGAGAACGAGCGCGGCGTCGTGGTGGACTGGAAGGGAGGCGACGTCGCGTCGCTCGACTTCACGCTCGCGCAGGAGAAGGCTGCCGGCGCCGCGGGTCTGGACGGCGCCCCGTCGATCGGCGCCGGTGTGGTGCGGTTGACGCGCGCGGCCCCGCCCGCTCCGGAGCCGCGCTGGCGCGACCGGGATCTCGTGTTCGCGCCGCAGTACGAGGCGTCGCAGGTGTCGCGCGACCTCACGTCCGAGCTGCAGGACCTGCTGCCGCTGGACGAGGATCTGCTGGACGAGATCTTCGACGACGGTTCCGCCGACGCCGAGCGCGGCGCGGACGACCGCAGCGCGGGCGGGTAGATGGAGCGCCGCGAGTACGAGCGTCTGCGGGAGCACGAGGCCGGCTACTGGTGGCACGTCGCGCGGCGGGACATGATCCACGCGTTGCTCGAGGAGCACGTGCCGCGCGATCCCGCGCGCAAGGCGCTCGACATCGGCTGCGGCACCGGCGCGAACTTCGATCTGCTCGCCCCCTGGGGAACCTTCTTCGGCACCGAGGTCGAGCCGGGGCTGTGGGGCGGCGGCGCGCGTCCCGATCGACCGGTGCTGCTCGCGCGCGGCGAGCGGTTGCCGTTCGCGGACGGCACGTTCGGACTGTGCACGTTCTTCGACGTGCTCGAGCACGTGGAGGCCGAGCGCGAGTTCCTGAAGGAAGTGCGACGTGTGCTCGTGCCGGGCGGACTCGTGCTCCTGTCGGTACCCGCCTACATGTTTCTCTGGAGCCGTCACGACGAGAGCCTGCGTCACTTCCGCCGCTACGTGCGCCGGACGCTCTCCGAGGCGCTGTTCGCCGCTCACCTGGAGGTGCTTCGCATGACGCACGGCATGGCGTCGATCCTGCCGCCGGTGGCGGCGGTGCGCTGGATGGCCCGGCTCACGAAGTCCGAGGAAGGACCGCAGTCTTCCTACGTGGACACGCCGGAGCCGGTCGGCCGCGTGCTCACCGGTGTCCTCGGCGCCGAGGCGCGCTGGCTCCGGCACGGGGACCTGCCGTTCGGGACGTCGATCTTCGCGCTCGCGCGCCGGAGCGGGGCATGAGCGCGCCGCCGCCGCTGCCGGCCGAGGTGCTCCGTCGCGTGCAGGAGTACCTCGCGGACGTTCGCGCGTCCGGCCACCCCGAGCCCACCGCGATGACGCTGGCCACGGCGTCCGCGGAGGGGCGACCGTCGTCGCGCACGGTGCTGCTCAAGGGAGTCACCGAGCACGGCTTCGTCTTCTACACGAACCTCGAGTCGCGCAAGGGCGGCCAGCTGCGCGAGAACCCGTTCGCGTCGCTCACGTTCTTCTTCGCGGCGCAGGCGCGGCAGATCCAGGTCGAGGGCCCGATCGAGCGCGTGTCGGACGAAGAGGCCGACGCGTACTGGGCGTCGCGCCCGCGCGACAGCCAGCTCGGCGGATGGGCGTCGAGGCAATCGCGCGAGATGGAAGGACGCGGCGAGCTCCTGCGCCGCGTGGCGGAAGTCGCCGCGCGACACCCGATCGGCGACGTTCCGCGCCCGCCGTTCTGGTCCGGCTTCCGGCTGCGTCCGGAGCGACTGGAGTTCTGGACCGGGAAGCCGTTCCGCCTGCACGAGCGCGAGCTGTGGGTCGCGGAGAACGGGGAGTGGGGGACGCGGCGGTTGTTTCCTTAGGGGAGCGATTTCTGCAAGTCTCGACGACTCCTGGTAAAAGGATGCAATCGCGCTTGAATCGGGACCCCACGATGCGGCATCCTTGCGTTGTCGCGAGTCGAACCGGCCCGGCTCCTCCTCCCCGGTGGCGGTGCAACGTGGAGGTCGTGATGATGTCCGTGAAGGCTCGGATCACTCGCTCGCTCACTCTCTCAATCGGGATACTTGGTGCGTTCGGACTCGCTTCGGAGGCTGAGGCGACTCGTGTGTGGGCGGTACAGGAACCACTGTCATACGTCTCCACGACTGCCGGTGGATATGCGAAGACAAACCTGGTGGCAGGACGAGGCTCGGACCCCGGAGATCCTTGGTTCCATCAGATCGTAAGGAAGTGTCTCGGAGACACTTCGGCATCAGGACCGGGTGCCTGCAATGGCAAGCGGGCGGCAGGTCTCTACACGTACTTCGACCCCGACTCCATGGCTTGGGTGACGCCGGAGGAATTCCTTCCGACTGGCGATCGGGGCAACGACTTCAATCTCGTCGTAACACCGGATGACGAAGTGCTCGTCGTCCACGAGTACTGGGACGAGTCCGTGGGCGATCGGGGCATCGCACTGTCGCGCCGAAACGGAGGATCCTGGACCCAGGAGTGGATCTCGGACACGTCTGGGGGCGCGGGCGCCGCGACTCCTCAGGTCTTCTTGCAGGAGTTTCCCGACAGCGTTGTGCTTCACGTGACCTACGAGCAGGGCCCTGTCGAGCCCACTCCGCTCATCTACCGGAGGAAGCGTGTTTCGGGAACGGGGGGGACTTGGTCGGCGCCGGATACCGTGTCGACCTATCTAGGCGGGGGCGCGCTCCTCGTGGACTCGATCGAGAGGCCGCATCACATCACGAAGTACCTGAACACGTCCGGAAGTCCACACTGGGTCGAGCTGAGGCACGTCCATCGGGAACCGACGGGGTGGGTTGACGCGCTCATCGATACCTTCGCCGTGACCGCTCCACCCCCTCTGGGAGCGGAATACGACGTCGACAGTGCCATCTCGGCAGGGGGGACGAGCGACGACGAGTTCTACCTTGCATATTCCAGTCCTCTCGATAGTTCGTACGCGCGCTCGAATGGTGAGATCTGGGTCACGCGACTGACTGTGACGCCTGCAGATTCCTCCTTTGCTTGGGCCACCGCTGTTCAGGCGTCCCCTGATGAGAACGAGCGAGCGGTCGCAGGTCGAATCGACCCCACTCTGGATGGGTTCTTTCACCTAACCTATATGCGCCCGCCTCCGCCCGGCCAGATTCGGCGGCCCACGACCAGCGAGTACGCCGGGATCTTCTACCGTCGCTCCTCCACACCTCTGGTGAGCAGCTCCTGGACGGATGCGATGGACATCACCGCGGACAGGGCCACTGCGGCGCGAAGCGTCGGCTTCGCGAGATACGGTGCGCGGACGATGTTCACATACAGTCTGTTTGCGCAGGCGGATCCTGACGATTGGTGGCAACCCTGGTATCGCTTCTTCGACACGGTCGACACACTGTCAGCGAACACCAGATTCCACGCGGATCTGATTGAGCTGCATTCGGACTTCCTTGTCGCGCCAACCTGTACTCTCGCGATCGCGGCCGGGTCGCAGGTGCTGGCGTCCAGTCCGGCCACGGGCATCAACATCGGAAACCAGTCGGGCTTGGTGGAGCTAGTCGTCGACGGGGTTCTGGAGGTCGAGGGGACAGAGGCGGACCCCGTCGTTCTGACGTCCGAGAGTGCGACCAGTGGGTCGTGGGGCGGAATCCTCTTTCGGGATGCGGCGGATGATGGAAGAAGCAGTATCGAGTACGCGGAGATCGAGTACCCGACCTTCGGGATTCAGGTCGACTCGCTGGCTTGTACTCTGATCCGACCCAAGTTCGAATCTGCGTCCAGCGCCGAGATCTACGTGGATCGTGACACGCGAATCCCGGAGTACCATGAGTGGGACCTCTTGGCGCCAACCCGCGTGGTGATCGATCCTGTCGATCACTCTGGAGCAAACCACGGCGGTGAGGATGCGGATCACATCGAGATCACCGTGGACGGCGTTCTCCGCACGGGACGCCCGACTTCAGCGGCAGCGACGGACAGCGTGTGGTTCCAGTCGGGCGCGACGTCCCCCGCCAGCGGCGATTGGGTCGGAATCACCGTGCGATGGGATCCGGATAGCACCAAGGGAGTCATCCGGGACGCGTCAATCGGGTGGTGCGTGGATCCGCTGAGTTTTGTCGTATCAGACTCAGCCCTAGTAGAGGACTCCAATCTCCATCACTTCGGTGGTACCGGAATCTTCGACTGGGGCACGGGAGGTTTCTATCGACGGAACCTTGTTCAGGGGAGTCAGGGTGTTTCTCAGGCTGTGGACGGAGGGAGCATCGGGATCCACTCACTAACTTCGATGCCCACAATCGAAGAGAACACCGTCCTCTGGCACAAGCAGTTCGGTGTCAAGCTCGAATGGAGCAAGACCTACTGCACGAATCTCGAGACGGACCCGTATGCGGTAGAGGATTCAGTCTTCGTATCCGGAAACATGGTGACCGGAGCGGGGGGCGATGATCCAGATTTCTTGGGCGTTGGAGTGTCCGTTGTGTGGGGATGCCGCATGCGGCACCTGAGGCTGTATGGCAACGACGTTGTCGATTGGTGGTTCGACAAGGGAGTATCAGTCTTCCAATGCTCTGATACTCGGCTACAGTGCAATAGAATCGAAGCCAATGGATGGGGATTCACTCACAGCAGGAATGTGTCTGAGACAACAGGTGGATCAGTTCGGCTGCAGCGAAACTTCGTGAATGAAAGCCGCCTGGCCGGAGTCTGGGCGGATGATTTGTCCAAGCTTGTACTCTACGATGGTGGCACGTTCGCGACGTCCAATGAGATTAGAATCAGGAGCGATTCGACGGGGCACTACGTCGACAATCAAGACACAAGCACCTCTGCAGTTCTTGACGCGCGGCATACGGTTTGGAGGGTCGGGAGCGCGATCGTCGCGGAGGGGGACAGCTTGGCCGTAAGGATGCGAATCACGGGAACGGACAGTCTGCTGGTCAATATCGCGGACTTCGAGACCGTGGCCGCCGACTGCAGCGGGAGTCAGCAGGCGAGTGCCAATCGGCCCAGGCAAGAGATCGTCGCGGCGGAGCAGGAGGAGGGCCCCCCTCTGCTCCCGAGTTGCAGCGTAAGCACCGATCGGGAACGAACGACGGTTTCCTTGGAGTCGCCCGCGCCTGGCTTCGAGTCGTTGTCGGTGCGAGTCTTCGATGTGCTCGGAAGAAGGGTCACGACTGTCCATGATGGTCCACTTCCCGAAGGCAGGCACGAACTTGTCTGGAATCATGATCTGGGAGAGGGGCGTCGAGTGTCATCGGGCATCTACTTCCTGGTCATTCGAACCGCCGGCTGGTCGGCGACCCAGAAACTGTTGGTGGTTCGATGACGCGCGCACTCTTCGTCTTCGGGGTAGCGGTTGCGGCAGCGGGCGTCGCGGTCGCTGATACGATCCTTGTTCCCGAGGACTACTCCTCCGTGCTGGCTGCCTTGGACGCGGCCGCGGCCGGGGATACCGTTCTCGTGGGGCCCGGGACCTGGACCGAGCAGGACACCCGCCCGACCTCGGCCGGGACGATCCCGGCCAACGGGTTCATCCCTCCCGGTGTGACGTTGCTCGGATCTGGTCCGGATCTGACAATCTTGGAGGGCCCTCCATCGCCGAACGAAGCGAGGGCGGTCGTGCTCGTTGTCATGGGCAGCGGCGAGCCGGTCACGATTCGGGGTCTTGCGTGTCGGGGAGGGGGGTACCCGTACTGGGGCCTTTACGCCGACGCGAATCTGGACCTGACCATTCGGGATTGCGTGTTTGAGGACAATGCCTGCGCGATTCGGGCTTGGTCGGTCGACGGCGCCATCGCGGATTGTGTTTTTAGACGACAGGATTCGACCCAGGCTCCGCCAGGTACTGATTCCAACACCGTCTTGCTGAGTTTCAGTGCGCGATGGACGATCAAGGGTTGTGTGTTCGAGGAGAATGCTGGGGGCACGCTGATCGAGGCCATCGGAATCGGTCTTCTGGCCGAGATCCAGAGCTGTCGGTTCTTGAACAACGATTCGACCCCCCTCATCTTTCTCCGAGACCAATACGTCATGACCGTTGAAGATTGCTGGTTCGAGGGAAACCACAGTCCTGCAAACGTGAGCGGTCGTGCGATCTACACCTCTAACACGCGCGGTTCCATCCGGCGAAACACGTTCGTAGGGAATAGTGCAGATGATCCGGCGGCTCCGCTCATCGTAGTCACGAACTCTGACAACCGCGTGGTGCACATTACGGACAATACCCTCTATGGGAACGAAGTGGTGTCAGGCCGCTCAGGGTTCGGGATCCTCACCGAAGTGCCTGCAGAGTTCAGCCGCAACATCGTCGTTGGCTCGGGCGGCGGGGCCGCGGTGTACGTCAACCCCGTAACGGAGCAACCCTACGGCGGCTGCAACGTCTTCTGGGACAACCCCGGCGGCAACTTCGAGAACTATGCGCCGAAGCCCACCGACCTCCAAGCCGATCCGCTCTTCTGCAACCCGGACGCGAACGACTTCCACGTCGCCGAGCAATCCCCCTGCGCTCCGGGCGGAATCCCGTCGTGCGGCCAGATCGGCGCCTGGCCGGTCGGCTGCGGCCTCGTCTCGATCGAAGCCGCAAGCTGGGGTCGGATCAAGAGCCTCTACCGAGGAGGAGAGTGACCATGCGTACCGCACTGCTCGTCCTGCTCGCGATCGCGCTGGGCTCCCCGGCGCGAGCCGCCACCCTCGATCTTCCCGTCGAGACGGTTCACTGGATCGCGCGAGAGGACGGAGACGCGCGTCTCCTTCTCCGTGTGGACGACCTGTCCGCCATCCAGGGGCGCCTCGTGAAGTCCGCGACGCTCGTCCTGCCCGTCGGGCGGGCGGTCGGGGAGAGAGATCTGAATCTCTACGTCTACGCCGCGGGCAGGAGCTGGAGCGCCGCCGCGGACTGGTACAGCCCGTGGGTTCGTCCCGGGGGAGACTGGAATCTCGACAACTACGACATCGTCCGCCTTCCGGCCGGCGAGTCGCGGGACGTGCTTCGCTTCGACGTGGCGCCGATCCTCCGCGAGATCGCGGAGGGCCGGGAAGCGAACTACGGATTCGTGCTCATGCCGTCCGGCGGGGAGACCGGCGGGCGCTTCCTCTCTTCCGAGCGGGGGACCATCGGCGCGCTCACCGGCGCAACACTGGAGATTGCGACCCTGCCGATGCCGAGGCGAGCGCTGCGTTGATCCAAGGCGGGGGGGCGCCTTCCGGGGCGCCCTACCGCCCCCCGAACCTCGCCATCGCCTCCTCCGCCGGCTCGAAGTGGGACAGCTCCATCGTGAACACGCCACGCCCGCGCGTGACGTTGCGGAGGTCCGTAGCGTACCCGAACATCCGCGAGAGCGGCACCGTGGCGCGCGTGCGCTCGATGCGATCGCGGGACTCCATGCCGAGGATCTGCGCGCGGCGGGAGTTGAGATCCTTCAGAGCCTCGCCCGCGAACTCGTCCGGCACCAGCACCTCCACGGACACGACGGGCTCCAGCAGGAGCGGGCCGCCCGCGCGTGCGGCGAGGCGGAAGGCGTCGGCGGCGGCGCTGCGAACGGCGAGGTCCGTCGCCGTGGCCTCGGGCAGGAGCACGCCGGTGACCCGGACCACGATGTCGATGAGCGCGTAGCCCGCAAACGGACCGGAGCTCATCGCCTCGCGGCACGCGGCCTCGATGAGCGCGCGCGCGTGCGCCGGTACGTCGGTTTCCGTTCCGAACTCGAAGCCGACGTTGCGGGGACCCGGCTCGAGGCGCAGCGTGACCTCGGCGTGGTTCAGCTTGTCCGCGATCTCGCGTTCGAACCGGCCCGTCGCGGTACCCGCCGCCGCGATGCTCTCGCGGTAGGCGACCTGTGGGTTCCCGATCTTGGCCTCGAGCTTGAACTCGCGCACGAGGCGCTCCACGAGCACCTGCAGGTGCAGCTCGCCCATGCCGGAGATGATCTTCTGGCCGGTGTCGGGGTCGTCGCGCACGGTGAAGGTCGGGTCCTCCACGGCGAGCTCGGCGAGCGCGCGCTCGAGCTCCGGCAGATCGGCCTGGCTGCGCGGCTCGATCGCGGCCGAGATCACCGGCGCGGGGAACGCGATCGGCTCCAGCAGGATCGGCGGGTCGCCGGCGCACAGCGTGTCGCCGGTCACGGTGCGCTTCGGGCCCACGAGCGCCACGATGTCGCCCGCGATCGCGGCGTCCAGCGCCTCCTTGCGGTTCGCGTGCATGCGGTAGATGCGCGTGATGCGCTCCTCGAGATTCTGATCCGGGTTGTGGACCCGGTCTCCCTTGTGCAGGGTGCCGGCGTACACGCGGGCGTAATAGAGGCGGCTGCGTGACTCGTCGTTCATCACCTTGAACACGAGCGCGGCGAGCGGCAGCGACGGGTTCGGCTGGCGCTTCAGCGTCTCCTCGGTGCCCGGACGGATCCCTTCCACCGGCGGCACGTCGAGCGGGGAGGGGAGGAAGTCCACGATCGCGTCGAGCACGCGTCGCACGCCGCGGTTCTTGAGCGACGTGCCGGCGAGAACGGGGTGGACGTGGCCGCCGAGCACGGCGCGCCGGAGGGCCGCGACCGCGACGTCGCGTTCGAAGCTACCCGTCTCCAGGAACTGCTCCACGAGGGAGTCGTCGTCCAGGGACTCCACGAGTCGCTCGCGCGCGGCGGCGGCGAGCTCGCGCCATTCCTCCGGGACCTCGGACTCCGCCGGCTCGTCCGTGTCGCCGGCTCCCGTCCAGTCCAGCAGGCGGTTGCGGAGCACGTCGATCGCGCGCGGGTAGTTCTCCTCGCGGCCCACGGGCACGAGGATCGGCACGAACGTCCCGGAGAGCTTCTCCTCGAGGTCGCGCACGGCGCGGTCGAAGTCGGCGCCGAGGCGATCGAGCTTGTTCACGAACACGATCCGGGGCACGCGGTAGTCCGTGGCCTGGTGCCAGACCTTCTCGGACTGCGGCTCCACGCCGCCCACGCCGCAGATCACGACCACGGCGCCGTCCAGCACGCGCAGCGAACGCTGCACCTCCGCCGTGAAGTCCACGTGGCCCGGCGTGTCCACGATGTTGAGCACGTGATCGCGCCAGGTCGTGGTGGTCGCGGCCGACGTGATCGTGATGCCGCGCTCGCGCTCCTGGTCCATCCAGTCCATGGTGGCCGTGCCGGAGTCGACCTCGCCGATCTTGTGGGAAGATCCGGTGAAGAACAGGATCCGCTCGGTGGTCGTGGTCTTGCCGGCGTCGATGTGCGCGATGATGCCGAGGTTGCGGAGCCGGGCGATCTTTTCCTTCATGGCGCATGGGCCTCCATCGGGCTCCGCACGCTATCACCGCGACGACGGATCGACAATCGCGCGTCCCCCGGCGAAAGGTCCGCCGCCGCGTCTCGGCCGCGGCAACCGCCGTGTTCCGAACACGTTCGGCCGACCGTCCGGGCTCGGTTGACACCCCCCGCGGCCCCGCCTATTCTGCCGTCCCGTTTTTCCGCCCTCTTCCGGAAGGTGCGTCGTGCCGGACCGCGAGCCGGTCAGTCCCCTGCAGCGCGGTCGATGGGGCCCCTGGATGCCCTGGCTGTTCCTCGCGCCGGCCGCGCTGATCATCTTCACCTTCCGGATCCTGCCGATCGTGAGCGCGCTCGGCGTCTCGTTCTTCGACGCGTCGTTCGGCAAGGTCCGCGGCTTCGTGGGGCTCGCGCAATACCAGAAGCTGTTCGCGGATCCGGACTTCTGGCAGAGCATGGGCAACACGCTGTGGTTCGTGGCGGGCTCCGTGCCGCTCTCGGTCGGCACGTCGCTGCTGTTCGCGATGATGCTGCGGCGGGGCGTGCGTTTCCTCGGTCTGTACCGCACGATCTACTTCCTGCCCGTGGTGACGTCGTTCGTGGCCGTGTCCATGGTGTGGAAGCTGATCTTCCACGAGGACGTGGGGCTCGCGAATTCCGTGCTGCGAGTCTTCGGCGGCCACGGGCTGCACTGGCTGAGCGAGAGCACCGGGATCTTCGAGCTCGCGCTCGCGCGCTTCGGGGTGGACCTGCCCACTTGGGCCGAGGGGCCGAGCCTCGCGCTCGTGTGCGTGATCATCGTGTCCGCGTGGCGCGGCATCGGCTACAACGTCGTGATCTTCCTGGCCGGTCTCCAGAACATCCCGGAGCACTACTACGAGGCGGCCCGCATCGACGGCGCCGGCCGGTTCGGCATCTTCCGCAACGTCACCTGGCCGCTGCTGACCCCCACGACGTTCTACGTGGTGGTCATGACCATGATCCTCTCGTTCCAGGTCTTCGCGCCCATCTACCTGATGACCGGTCCGCCGGTGGGCGGCCCGCTCGGGACCACGAGCGTGATCGTGTACTACCTGTTCGAGAAGGGCTTCGACGCCGGCGGGAACATGGGCTACGCGTCGGCGGTGGCGCTCGTGCTGTTCGCGATCATCCTGGCCCTCACGCTGTTCCAGCGGAAGGTCGTGGAGAAGCGGGTGCACTATGCGTAGCGCGGGAGGTTCCGGGCGATGAAGTCGCTGCGCCGGAACTGGGCGGTCCACCTGATGCTGGTGGTGGGAGCGATCTCGTTCCTGCTGCCGTTCTACTGGATGCTGAACACGTCGCTCAAGGGGCCGACCGAGCTCGCGCTGTCGCCCCCGAGCTGGTGGCCCGCGATGCCGCGGTTCGAGAACTATCCGGACGCCTGGCACGCCGTGCCGTTCCCGCGCTACTTCCTGAACACGATCCTCGTGGCCGGGAGCATCGTGGTCGGCGTGGTCGTGACGTCGGGGCTGTCCGCGTTTGCGTTCTCGTTCTTCCGGTTCCGCGGCCGCGAGGGGATGTTCAACACGTTCCTGTCCACGATGATGGTGCCGGAGCCGGTGTACATCATCTCGTCGTACATCCTGCTGTTCAACCTGCCGGGCGGCGGCCGCGACGGCTGGATCGACGACTACTCCGCGCTGATCGTGCCGTGGCTCGCGCACGTGTTCTCGATCTTCCTGCTGCGCCAGCACTTCCTGTCGTTTCCGCCGGATCTCGTGGACGCGGCCGTGATCGACGGCTGCGGCCCCGTGCGGTTCCTGTTCTCGATGGTGCTGCCGCTCTCGAAGGCCGCGCTCACCACGGTGTGCCTGTTCACGTTCATCAACACGTGGAACAGCTTCCTGTGGCCGCTCGTGATGACGAACTCGGATTCGATCCGCCCGATCCAGGTCGGCCTGGCGTTCTTCGCCTCGGAACAGGGGACGGAGCACGGGCTGATGATGGCCGCGGCGGTGTTCTCGATCGCGCCGCTCCTGATCGCGTACTTCTTCGCGCAGAAGCAGATCATCGAGAGCCTGACCCACACCGGGCTGAAGGGGTGACCATGAAGAAACTCGCAGCGATCCTCGCGGTCGCCGCGCTCGCGATCGCGGGCTGTGGCGGCGGGGGCTCGGATTCCTCGAACGAGCCGATCCGGTTCTGGCACGCGATGGGCGGCCCGCTCGGCTCCGCGCTGGATGAGCTGGTGGGCGAGTACTCCACCACCCACGCGCCGATCGAGAGCGTCTCGATGGGCAAGTACGAGGCGCTGTCGCAGAAGATCATGGCCGCCGTTGCGGCCGGCGGTCCGCCGGATCTCGCGCAGTGCTACGAGGCGTGGGCGGCGAACCTGATCGACAACGGATCGCTCGCGCCGATCAGCGGCTTCCTCGCGAGCCCGAAGGGCCTGTCCGAGGAGGAGATGGCGGATTTCTGGCCGATCTTCCTGGAGGCGTCCACGCACCAGGGCCAGCTGTGGACCTTCCCGTTCAACAAGTCCGTGCGCTGCCTGTACTACAACAAGGACATGTTCCGGGCGGCGGGACTCGATCCGGAACGTCCGCCGCGCACCTGGGACGAGTACCGCGACTACGCGCGCAAGCTCACGATCGACGCGGACGGCGACGGTCGCCCCGAGCAGTATGGCTTCGCGAGCCAGATCACCGCCTCGATGTTCGAGAACCTGCTCGTGCAGAACGGCGGATCGCTCCTCAACGCCGACGAGACGGCGGTCGCGTTCGATTCGCCGGAGGGCATCGAAGCGCTCGAGTTCATGACCGACCTGCTCGTGCGAGATGGAACGTCGCGCGTGTCGCAGGGCTTCGAGTACCAGAACGAGTTCCTCGGCGGGCGCGTCGCGATGATCGAGGGCAGCTCGGTGACGCTCGCGTTCCTCGGCGGGAAATACACGTTCGAGCTCGGGATCGCGCCGCTGCCGGCCGGCAAGGTCGACGCGCAGCTCGTGGCCGGCACGGACGTCGTCGTCTTCAAGACGAGTCCGGAACGCGAGGCGGAAGCGTGGGCTTTCGTCAAGTGGTTCACGGAACCGGCCCAGACGGCCCGCTGGGCCGCCGCCACGGGATATCTGCCGGTCCGAAAATCGGCGATGACGCATCCGGCGTTGCAGGCGAAGATGTCCGACCACCCGGGACTGCGCGAAGCGTACGCGCAGCTCGAGCGGGCGGTCGCGCAGCCGAAGGCGCGCGGCTGGTACGAAGGGCGCACGATCCTCGAGCGCGACGCGATCGAGCCGGTCCTGCGCGGCAAGGCGGAACCGGCCGACGCGTTGCGCGCGGCGGCGGCGAAGGCGAACGAGGCGCTGGCCGAGAGCTAGCGATCACGGGACCCCGAGGCGGGGTCCTGCCCGAAACGAGGCAGGAGTTTCGGCTCCGCCTCCCGAAGGGTGAATCGGAAGGGTGAAGAAGATGGCGGACGAACCCCTGGGGTCGTCGTCCGCGCGCGGGGAAGGGAAGCGGCGGGGCGGGGAAGAAGCGCGCCGGTTGACGGTCCGGGAAAACACGTGCTACACGGATCTGCTCGGCTCCCGGCCGGGCGAGTGCTTCCCAACCTCTCGCCGATCCCAGGGATCGGCCCGGAGTCGCATCTTGCCGCGTGTCTTCGCCCGCCGGGCGGCGCTCGTCGCCGCCGCGCTGGGAGTTCTCTCCCTGCTCCCGGATCGCGCGCTCGCCGTGGATCATCTGCTGATCACGGAGTTCGCGAACACGCCGACCGCGGGCGAGTTCGTGGAGATCTTCAATCCCACCGGCGACACGATCCTGCTCGACGATTTCTACCTGACCGACATGGTGTTCTACGGGAACGCCACCGGCACGCCGCCGTTCGACAATCCCGGCAACTACTGGCACCTCGCCGACGGCTCGCTCTCCACCGACGGTTTCGACTTCTGCGTGAAGTTCCCGGACGGAACCACCATGACGCCGGGGCAGACCCTCGTGGTCTCGATCTCGGACGGGGCCGGCTGCTCCGCGTCGTGGGGCGGAGCGCCCGTCGATTTCCAGCTGCCGCGCGGCACGCCTCCGTCCGTGACGGAGATGGTCGACGCCGGCCTCCTGCACCTCGGCCGCTCGACGGTCGGGGCCAGCGCCGGGCTCACGAACGGTCGCGAGGTGCTGGTCCTGTTCCGCTGGGATGGTGAATCGGATCTCGTCGAAGACGTCGACATCGTGCAGTGGAGCGATTCGGGACCGGTCGGCACGGGGAACAACACGATCTCACCGTGCAAGACCGGCATCACCGTGGGCACCTCGACGTATCGCGACGATACGCTCCCGGGCCAGCAAGAGGTCGTCCTCCCGCACGAGTTCGGCTTCACGAATTCTCGCTTCGCATACGAGGAAACGGGGGAGACGCTCACCGGCGGCAACGGCGTCACCGGACACGACGAGACGAGCGAGCCCTACTCCACGACCTGGGTGCGGAGCTCTCCGGCCACACCGGGCTCGCCCGGTCCGTACGGTCCGCCCGTGATCACCGCGGCGGAAGCGAGCGCCGTGGACCGCATTCGCGTGACGTTCTCGTCCGCGCTCAGCGCCACGACCGCGAACGAGGTCACGAGTTTCCAGGTCACGCTGGTCCGACTCGCGTCCGGCGCTCCGCTCGCCGCCCCGGTCTCCCTGTCCCGCGCCGTGCTCGACGCTTCCACCGAGAACCGCGTGGTGGAGCTCTGGACCGCGGATCTGCTGCCGGAGGCGTACTACGAGGTGCGTGTCACGGCGGACTTGCTGTCCGAGGACGGCCGCGCGTCGGTGCCCGCCGGCACGCGAGTGTTCCTGTACGGATTCCGTGACAGCCCCGTCCTCGTGCTGGACGTGCCGCGCGCGCCCTACGTGCCTGCCGTGGATGGGGACTTGCACTTCTCGTACCGCGCGCCACAGGGACAGGAGGTCGTCATCCGGATCCTCGATTTCGAGGGACGGGAGGTGATCCACTTCCGCGACGAGTCTCCCAGCGGCGGGATCCAGGCGCTGTTCTGGGGCGGCCGCGATCGACTCGGCCAGCGGGTGCGGGCCGGGGTCTACTACATGCACATGGAAGTGCCGGGCTCGGGTCGTCGCGCGGTGGAGCCGCTCGTGATCGGCGCGCCGGGATCGGAGGTCGGACGATGAGGCGTCTCTCGCTCGCGGTCCTCGCGCTGTTCGCCCTGCCGCTCGCCGCGCGCGAGCTGCCGCAGGATCTTTCGGCGTACAATCCGTTCGCTCCCGAGGGACCGCCGGTCGTGCTGGGCGGCATCACGCCGATTTCCGGCGTCAACGCGAACGCCGCGAACGGATTCGCGCAGATCGGCGAGTTCGCGTTCGTGAAGATCCGAGGCGTCGCCCAGAGCGCGACCGGGGATCTCGACCCGTATGACGTGGGCAGCCCTTCGACCTGGTTCTACGTGAACGACGGCACCGGCGGCGTGGCGATCGCGCAGAGTGGGGGCGTCATTCGTTCCGTGGCGGCCGGCGACTCCGTGGAGGTCGAGACGTTCGTGTTCACGCAGCGGCAGAGCCCGCTGCGCGGTACCCGTGCGATCGATCACGGCGCGGTGTTCCCGGGCACGATCACGATCCTGGCCACGAATCGACCGCTCACCCCGGCCGTCGCGCACACCGCGGCCGAGATCGTGACGAATGGCGATTCGTACGAAGGCTCGCTCGTCATCGTTTCCGGACTGACGCTCGTGAATCCGGCTCAGTGGCCGGCGGTCGGGGCGTCGGCGTTCGTGGACGTGACGGACGGAACCACGACGTTCCGCGCGTACGTGGACGATGAAACGGACATCGCCCAGAACTCGCCGCCCGCCGGCGCGTTCGACCTGACCGGCTTCGTGGCGCAGCACGACGCGGCCGCCCCGGAGACCGGGCCGTTCACGACGGGACACTTCCTGTACCCGCGCGGCATCGCGGACTTCGCCCAGGGCGACGGCTCCGGCACCGCGACCGTCACGCCGACGTTCGCCCTCACCGGCGCCACGGGGCAGACCGTGACGACCACCGTGACCGGCCAGGACGTTTCGCTGGAGACGATCGAGATCGTGATCCCGGCCACCTGGACCTGGGACACGCCGGGCGATCTCACGCTCTCCGGCCCGGGCTTCGCCGGCGCGAGCGGCTCGTTCCGGATCGACGGAGCGAACCACGTCGCGGTCGTGTCGAACGCGGCGGTCACGGCCTCGAGTTCCGGCACGCTCGCGATCGGCTCGCTCACCGCGCCCGCCGACGTGGAGACCTCGACGTTCGTCGTCCGCACGGCGACTCCCGGTGGCTCGCCGACGCCGATCACCGCCTCGCCCCAGGTCACGGTCGTGGAGGCCGCGCAGCCGGGCGACATCGTGATCAACGAGCTGTACCCGGTCACGATCACCCTGGATCAGGGCATCGAGCGCTCTGAGTTCATCGAGCTCCACAACGTCTCCGGCGCGGACCTCTCGATCGACGGCTGGACGCTGCAGGACGTGGGCCGCGTGGCCGGCTGCGGGTTCGGGGCGCGATGGGCGTTCCCGTCCGGCACCATGATCCCGGCCGACGGCTACGCGGTCGTGTGCCGCAACTCGCGGGACGCGAGCAACGGCGCCGGCTTCCTCGTGGACTTCCCCTCGTTCCCGGCCACCGTGCCGCTGTTCGAGATGTACGACTCGGTCGGGTACGCGTCCGCGGTCGATGACCCGACCACGCCGAACATGATCCTCCGGGATCCGTCGGCCACGAACGACCAGATCGTGCTGCTCGGCGGCGCGAACACGAACGTCGGCCAGTGCGAGACCGATGCGGTGCCGGACGTCGAGTTCCCGTTCTTCGAGCGCATCCTGCTGCGCGACGCGCTCGGCAACCCGATCGATCTCGCGGAGTACCGCGAACTCGGCCCGTGCGACGAGTTCGACTGCGGCGACGGTCTCTCGTCGCCCGGCGACGCCTATCCGTACGGACCTCCCGGCTACCGGCACACGCTCGGCCGCGACGCGACGTCGACCGACACGGACATCTCGCGTGACGACTTCTTCCCGTCTTCGCAGCCGACCCCGGGTGCCGCAAACGTGCCGGGCGACACCGTGCCGCCCACGATCGCGGCTGCCTCCGTGCTGTCGGCCGTGCAGATCCAGGTGGAGTACTCGGAAATCGTGGACGAGGCTTCGGCCCTCGATCCCGCGAACTACGAGGTGATCGTGAACGGCGAGTCGTACGCCGTGGTCACCGTCGTCGCGTCTCCGGTGAAGTTCGCGTCGGACGGCACGGTCACGGCGACGCCGCAGCGCATGTTCTTCCTGTCGGTGGCGCAGCTCCCCACCGGCGTCGCGGGGACTCTTCGCATCCAGGGGGTCCGCGACCTCGTGATCGGCGGCCTCGGGGGCAACGAGATCGACGACACCGCGTCCGTCGCGATCGAGCCGAACGCGGCCGCGATCTGTCGCATCCAGGAGTTCGACGAGCAGGGATTCTCGCCGGCCGTCGGCGATACGGTCGTGTGCGCCGGCTGGGTCACGCTCGGCGACATTCCGCCCGTCGAGTTCGGGGACCTGCTTCCCGTCGATCGACTCTCGATCTGGGTGCAGGAACCCGGCGGTTGCGGGGTGAACGTGTTCGCGTTCCTCCCGGACGATCCGGTCGACATCGAGGCGGACTTCGGCGCCGTGCGCCGGTTCGGCGTGCTCGTGAACGACTTCGTGCAGATCCGCGGCACGGTCACCGAGTTCATCTCGTCCAGCTCCGGCTCCGGCGCCGTGACCGAGATCGCGCTGCTGTCCGGCACGGCGCCCTACCGCCTGCTCGCCCGCGGCCTCGACGGCCCGGCACCGCTGCGCGTGTCCACCACCGATGCGAACGACGAGCGGCTCGAGGGCCTGCTCATTCGCACCGAGGGAACCGTGATCAACCAGAACTCTCTCGCGGCCTGGATCGACGACGGCTCGGGCTCCGTGCAGGTGTTTCAGAACTTCGGGAGCATCGACCTCACGCGATTCGTGGTCGGTGACCGCCTCGACGTCACCGGCGTGATCACGCAGTTCGACTCGAGCCCGCCGTACCTGCAGGGCTACGAGCTCGTGCCGCAGAATCAGGAAGCGGTCTTCACGGTGGACGGCGGCTTCGCGTCCGGCGGTCCCTCCGTCACCGTGGACAAGGCCGTGCTCGTGCCGGATCTCGGCGAGACCATCCACATCGAGACGGTCGCGCCGCAACGCTCCAAGCTCATCGTGGAGATCTTCGACCCGACGGGGCGTCGTATCCACGTTCTGTACGACGGGATCGGACTCGGCACGGTCGGGTTCGATTGGGACGGTCGCGACCAGCGTGGCGCGCCCGTTCACCCGGGCGTGTACCTGTGTCGGGTTCGTTCCGTCGCGCTCGACGGCGGTCCCGTTCAGAACCACACCGCGCCGATCGTCGTGGGCCTTCGTCTGAACGGAGGCTCTCGATGAGCGGCGACCACGGAGGTGTACCGGTGAGAGTTGCGCGGATCCCGGTCGTCGTCGCCGCCTGGCTTCTCCTGGCGGCGGCTCCGGCCCGGGCGATCTTCGATGATCTCGAGTTCAGTCCCCGCGCGCGCGCGCTCGGGGGTTCCTACGCGGCGCTGTCGGACGACGCGTCGGCACTGTTCTACAACCCGGCCGGACTCGTGGAGATCACGGGGCACGATCTGCAGGGTGCGACCTTCCAGCCCTGGAACCTCGGCTTCGTGCGCGCGAACGCGCTCTCGTACGCCGTGCCGGCCGGATCGTGGGGCACGTTCGCGGTCGGGTACGCGGACTTCCGCGCGGAGAACGACGGCACGGTGCTCTCCATCGAGCGCACCGTGGCGATCGGCCAGGGCTTCCAGGTCATGGAGGACCTGTCCTCGAGCCTGTCGTTCGGCTACGTGGCGAACCTGTACAACCTCGACTACCCCACGCGTTCCGTGACCGGGGTGGATCTCGGCTCGCAGACGACGTTCGGACTCGACGTCGGCTTCCTCGCGCGTCTCCACTCGCGCACGACGGCCGGTGTGTTCATCAAGAACGTGAACAACCCGTCGATGGGCGACTACGAGACGACCGACCTGCGGCAGCGGGTTTCCGGTGGCATCGCGTACACGCCCTACGCCGGGGTGATCACGACGATCGAGCTCGAGAAGGAAGTCGGCGAGGACGTCCAGATCCACGGTGGCCTCGAAGCCCAGGTCACGGATCCGCTGTACCTGCGCTTCGGCGCCCAGTCCAAGCCGAACCTGTTCGACGTGGGGGTCGGCCTCGTGTGGCGACAGGTGCGCGTGGATCTCACGTACACGCACCATCCGATCCTCGACGGCACGTTCCGCTATGGCCTCCGGCTGAGTCTGTAGGGGGGAGGCCATGCGGAATCTCGTCTGGAAGATCGCCCTTCTCGTTTCCGGTTTCGTGGTCTCGGCCACGGCGCCGGCGGCGGAGACGGAGCCGATCGACCTGAACGCCGCCACCCTGGCGGAGATCCAGGCGCTCCCCGTGTCCCGGACGCTGGCGCGCGCGATCTGGGAGCACCGTCAGTACGTCGACTGGTACTTCGACGTCACCGACCTGGTGGACGTACCCGGGATGACGCCCGAGGACCTCGCGGTCCTGCGGCCGCTGGTCCGCATCGTCCCCGTGACGATCGACGAGGAGGACCAGCGCAAGGACGACCTCTTCTACAAGTTCGAGTGGTGGGAGGGCGCCGAGGGGACGGACGAAGCGCTGGTGGAGCTGTACAAGGACCTGGCGTTGTACCCCGTGAACGTCAACCGGGCGCGGATCGTGGATCTGCAGAACCTGCAGAACGTGTCGCCGATCGACGCGGTGGCGATCGAGAAGCACCGCCTCCGGGTGGGGGAGATCGCGAACACGAGCGCGCTCCGGCGTGCCGACGGTCTGTCCGGATGGGGTTACTCGAACGCGCGCACGTTCCTCTCCTACACGGATCCGGAGGAGATCGACGACTCGTTCCACGGCGCGTGGTCCCTGCGCCTCGACACGAGCCCGTGGTTCACGGAGACCGACGACCTGCTCCGCGACGACCGCGATCCGCAGCAGGGCACGAACGACAACTGGTTCGACCGACTCGACCTCGAGGATCCGGATCCGGCGATCTACCAGAAGCTCCGCATCCGCCGCGGTCGCAATCTCGAGGCGGGCGGCGAGATGAACCGAGCGCTCGGGAGCCAGCAGACGCTCGACTCCGTGAAGGGCTACGTGTCCGTGCAGGATCTGGAGCTCGGACCGGTCGCGGTGGACAAGCTCCTCGTGGGCTCGTTCTCGATCTCCTGGGGCCAGGGCGTGGTCATGGAGAACACCGACTTCCGGAGCTCGCGCAAGAGCGGGTACGGATTCGGGAAGCGCTACGACGGCATCCTCGGCGACCTCTCGCGCGGGCAGGAGTACGAGCTCCGGGGCATCGCGAGCGAGGCCCGCCTCGGACCCGTGCGCGCGCTCGGCTTCTTCTCCGACGTGGATCGCGACGCCGTGCTGAACGCGGACGGCTCCGTCAATCGCCTCATCCGCCTCGACCCGCGCGTGACGAACGATCAGCTCGCGGAGGCCGGGCTTCGCCCGATGATCGATCAGCTCCACGAGCGCACCTGGGGCGGCAACGTCCGCGTGGAGTCCGGCGGAAACTGGATCGGCTTGGGCGGCTACGAGAGCCGCTACGACCGGTTCTTCGATCCCAAGTGGGATCCGCGCGACCCCACGGACAAGAATCCGCTCGTGGCCGACGACGACGAGGACAACCTCGTGGCGCAGGACAACGAGTACTTCGCGTCGTACAAGAGCCCGGGCAAGTACCGCCGTGTCTACGGGGCGGACTTCCAGTACGTGCTCGAGAACCTCGCGCTGCAGGGCGAGTACGCGGAGCTCGACCTCGGGAAGAACCCGCTGAAGATCGGATCGAATCCTTCGGCGCTCGTGCTGAACGCGTTCCTGCAGTACGAGAACCTGAACTTCCTCGTGCTGTGGCGCGACTACGACCTCGAGTTCGACAACCCGTACCAGCGCTCGTTCTCGAACTACGAGCGCTTCAAGGGCACGATCCTGGAGGACTACTTCCGGCTGGAGGATCCGCTCTACGGATTCCTGTACACGAACTCCGTGCAGCCGCAGGCGGAGCGAGGCGTCTACTTCAGCACGCGATACCGGATGAGCGAGAAGCTCACCGGCGTGGTGGAGTGGGACTCCTGGCGGCGGCAGGGTGACATGAGCATGTACTACCGTGCGGTGGGCCGGCTCGAGTACCGCTTCCTGTTCCCGCTGCGGCTCAAGATCCGACACAAGCTGCAGAGCCGGGAGGAGGACAACTTCCTCGACGTGTCGATCTTCGAGAACGTCGAGACGCGCATGGACCTCGAGTACCGGCTTTCCCGATTCGACCAGCTGAAGCTGTTCCTCGGCCTGTCGCACACGCAGTGGCCGCCGCGCGGCCGTCTGCAGGGAACGCCCGGCGCGAGCGGCGCGGCGCCGATCCAGGGGAACAACGCGCAGCCCGCGAGCGCGTGGGGCGTGTGGTACACGCACAACTTCCCGTCCGGCCGGATCAAGATCGACGGTGCGTTCCTGGCCTACGACGGCTTCCTCTGGTTCTTCGAGAAGTCGACGTTCCGCGTGGTGGACGGCAGCGCGTTCCGCTGGTTCGCCGAGATCACGGATCGCCTCTCCGATCGGATGACCGTGCGCTTCCGCTACGGGCGGGAGAACACGCTGCGGAACACGAACATCGACGTGCGGCAGTTCAACGAGCCGGTGCTCGATCCGATCGATGCCGACAACGTGAAACAGGATCGCAGCTGGTTCCGGCTGCAGGCCGACTACAACTTCTGATGCCCGGGAGAACGCCAATGACTCGACTCAGGACTCTCGCGTGGGCGGCCGTGATCGCCGCGGCGGTCGGGGCGCCGGAGGCGCGAGCGCTGACCTTTCTGCAGGCGATGACCGGCGACGAGGCGGCGCCCGTGGACGCCCGCTCGGCCGCGATGGGCCGCTCGCACGGAGCGACCGGCTTCGTGGGCGTGACCGCCTCGATCAATCCGGCGCTGCTCGCGCGGGCCCGCGTGCTGGAGATCACCGCGAGCGGGAACGTGCACCGGATGCAGGAGACGCGTTCGATTCCGGCCTACGACAGCTTCGACGCCTACCTGGTGGAATCCATCTATGCGCTCAACCACATGAGCAGCTCGGACATCTCGTTCGGCGTGGCCGGCTCGCCGGACGGCGACGACTTCGGCTCCCGCGTGGGCCTCGGGGTGACGCACGCGCCGATCTGGGATTTCCGGTACGACTACACGGAGCAGATCCGCGATCCGAACGCGTTCACGCAGCCGCGCGACGATCTCCTCGGTCTGAACGACATCCAGTCGGACGGCCGGATCGCGGCGACCAGTCTCGGAGCGGCGCTGCAGGTGTTCCACTGGCTCGACCTGGGCGTGGCGCTGGACGTCGCGCGGGGCCGGCAGCAGCTCCTCACGCGCGAGTGGTTCGTGCAGATCGACAGCACGTCCGTCGGCACGGCCGAGATCTCGGAGCTTTCCGGCACCCGCTGGACGCTGGGCGCGGCGTTCCACCCGCATCCGTCGGTCTCGTTCGCGGCCCACTGGCGCAGCGACCTCGAGCTCGGCGGGGATTTCCGGTTCTCGGATCCGGACGGCCGGTTCGCCTGGATCGGCGACGTGACCGCGAACGCGGCGGCGGACTCCGGCATCGTGGAGATCCGCTACCCGCAGGAGCTCGGCGCGGGCGTCACCTTCCGCCCGCGCGCCAAGGTCCTGACCACCTTCCAGGCCGACTTCACGTGGCGACAGTGGTCGCGCTACGCCCACTCGCTGTTCGAGGATCCGCTCCTGAAGGATGCCTGGGACGCGCGCGTCGGAGTGGAGCACGTGTTCTACAACGGCGTCCCGCTCCGTTTCGGGTTCCGCTACGCACCGTCGCCGCAGGACGACGAGGTCACCACGACCGCGTTCTCGTTCGGTTCCGGCCTGGTGCGCGGAAACACGCGCGTCGATCTCGGGTTCGAGGTGGCGAATCGCCAGTACCGGGCGACCGACGTGTTCGACGACGCCGCGTTCGGCGGGGCGAGCCGCCCGGTGGACTACGACCTGGTCGAGGAGACGGCCACGGGAGTATTCCTGTCCGTATCCTGGGCGACGGATTCCCTCGGAGGTTGACGATGATTCGCCGTGTCCTGTCGGGCGTTCTGGCCGGGTTGCTGCTGGTCGCGTCCTCCGCGCCGGCCGAGATCGTCCGGCTCACCGTGGTCCATACGAACGACATCCACGGCGGGATCGATCCGTCCTCGGCGACGTACATGAACCGCGACTTCCCCCCGAAGCTCGGTGGGGGAGCATCCATGATCACGGTGCTGCAGAAGATCCGTGAGGACGTGGAGAAGCGCGGCGGGCGCTTCCTGTTGCTGGACGCCGGCGACATCTTCCAGGGCACGCCCGTCGGCACGGTCACCAAGGGACGCGCCGTGATCGACTTCATGAACCGCGCCGGCTACGACGCGCTCGCCCTCGGCAATCACGACTTCGACGAGGGCAAGGAGAACTGCCAGGAGCTCGTGCGCCGCGCGAAGTTCCCGGTGCTCGGCGCGAATCTGCACGACGCGACCACGGAGCGGACCGTCGACTGGGTCGAGCCGTGGATCATCAAGGACTTCGGGAACCTGAAGGTCGGGATCTTCGGTCTCATCACGCCGGAAACGGCGAACATGAGCTTCCCCGCGAACGTCGCCGGGCTGGACTTCGCGGCCCTGAGCCCGGTCGCTCGCCTTTGCGTGAAGGAGCTGAAGGAGCAGGGCTGCGATCTCATCCTCGGTCTCGGGCACGTGGGGATTCCGTACGACGCGCAGGGCGCGCTCGCGGAGCGCCTGCGGGACGGCTACCGCGACGAGGACGACACGCGCGCGACGCTCCTGGACGTCACGCATCAGGTGAAGGGCATCGACGCCTTCTTCGGCGGTCACGTTCACAAGGGCTTCGACGAGCCGATCTCGATGCCGGACACGCACACGCTGCTGTTCCAGACCTACGGGCGGGGCTCCGGCGCGGGCGTGGTCACGTTCTCGATCGACACGGACACGAACCAGATCCTGAAGTACGACTTCTGGAGCGAGCGCGGCTACCTGCTCACGTTCTTCGAGGACGAGTTCTGGCCGGACCGTGAGACGTCGCGTTCCATCTCGGACGAGATCGCGCGCGCCGAGTCGGGCATGGACGACGTGATCGGTCGCCTCAACGGCACGATGACCCGCAGCGGCGACGGCGAGACCCCGATGGGCAACGCGGTGTGCGACGCGATGCTCGAGGAGACGGGCGCGGACTTCGCGTTCACGAACCTCGGCGGTATCCGCGACGAGCTCGGCGGCGGCCAGATCACTCCTCGCGACGTGTTCCGGGTACTGCCTTTCGGCAACACCATGGTCGTGGCCACGATCCCCGGGACGTTGTTGCGCGAGATTCTGGAAGTCCGCGTGTCCGGCGACCACCACGGCCTGTACATCGCGGGCGGTCGGGTCGTGATCAACAAGACGCGCCCGGACTTCGACCGCGTGGTGGCGCTCGAGGTGGGGGGGAAGCCCTGGGATCCGAACGCGTCGTACCGGATCGTCACGTCGGACTTCCTGATGCAGGGCAACGTGGACCTCACGATGCTGCCCGAGGTGTCGGACAACCAGAAGACCTACACGGGCAAGACGATGCGGGAGGCCCTCGAGGCCTGGATCGGCCGCCACTCGCCGGTCACGCCGGGCACGGACGGCCGCTGGGTCTGGGACGATACGGCCCCGCGGACCCCCGAAATGGAATCCGCGATCCGCGCCGTCGCCACCCCCTGATTACCGCCCCCTCGGGCCGCCCGGGCCTTCGTCCGGCAGGCCCGGGGCGGCCTGCGGCCCTCCGCGACGCGCGAGGGCCCGACTTCACCGGATTTTCACGCCCCTCCCCCCGGGAACGCCCGTCGGCCGCGGGATTCTGCGCCACGACGGTTGGTTCGGAGTGCCAAAAACTGGTATTCTGCACCGCTGGGTCGGAGTGAGCAGAACGGTGCAATCCGAAGCCCGGAAACGACCCTGATTCCGCGGTTTCGGCAGCTGCCCTCGGGCGTCCGGCATGTCGCTGGCCCCCTGATCGCTCTTCCCGGCGGGACTGGTTTCCCGCGGTCCGACGCGTCGAGAGGCGTCGCCGGAGAACGGGCCCCGTCCCCAACCCTGACAAACTCTGCATCTCGAGCGCCGGGCGTTCCCGGAAGAGCGAGGTACCTTCGACCATGCGAAAGCAACTCGGTCTCGTAGCTCCGATCCTTGTCCTGGCCGCCGCGGGCGCCGCGAGTGCCCAGGTCCGGATCAACGAGATTCTCCCGAACCCCGGCTCCGACTTCGACGGCGCGGAGTTCATCGAGCTCTACAACGCGGGCGGAGCGTCCGTGAACCTCGCCGGCTGGGTGCTCACGGGCACCGAGTTCAGCGGAACGTGCGGCGGTGAGGAGCACTGGCAGTTCCCGGCCGGAGCCACGATTCCCGCGGGCGGCTACATCGTGGTGGCCAAGGACAACTCGGACATCGCTCCCGAGCCCGACGACGGTTTCCGCCAGCGGTTCGGGTTCAACGCGGACTTCGAGATGTACGACGCGAGCCGCACCTACGAGTACGACGATCCGGCCGTGCCGAACCTGAACCTGCTCACGCCGGATTCGTTCGACAACCAGATCGGCCTGATCCCGGGCAACGGCTACGGCGCGACGTGCATCGCCTTCAACCAGTACGACGCCCTGTACCTGTACAACGGAACGCCGGGCGCCGGCGGCGTGGTGCAGGACGTGATCGAGTGGCGCGATCCGGTGGCTTGCGCGTCGGACATCTGCCTCGGCGTCGGCTCGAGTGACAACGACGCGTTCGCGATCATGCCCGGCACCGGCGAGTCGATCTGCCGCGACGCCACGGGTACGGACACGAACAACAGCGCCGCCGACTTCCACCTCGGCACGAACACGCCGAAGGCCGCGAACATCGCGAACGCGGGGCCGTTGCTCTCCAACATGACGCTGAGCAACCCCGGCCCGAAGGCCGGTCAGTCGGTCAACGTGTCGATCACGGCCACGGACACGGATGGTATCGGTGCGGGCTACGTGGTCTACCGCGTGAACGCCGGCGCTCCGGACTCCGCGGCCATGAGCCTTTCGGGTCCGAACCAGTACACCGGGACGATCCCCAGCCAGCTCGACGGCGACAACGTCACGTACTTCGTCCGCATGTACGACGCGGGCAACGCGGCGGGCGTCGGTCGGAGCAAGTACCCGGACTACGGGACGCGCTCGATCCGCTGGGGCACGCAGACGATCTTCTCGATCCAGTTCCATTCGCCGGCCTCCGACACCGGCCAGTCGGTCGAGGTCGGCAAGGCCGTCAACGTGGAAGGCATCGTGACCACGGAGAGCGGCCTCTACAACGCCGGCACGTTCACGCTGCAGTCCGGCACGGGCTTCTGGTCCGGTGTGAAGTGCTTCGATCCCACCGCGACCGTGAGCGTGCAGCGCGGCGACAGCGTTCGCGTGTCGGGTACGGTCGAGGAGAACTTCGACGAGACCGAGGTCGTCCTGTTCGGACCGACCCAGGTCCAGGTTCTCTCCAGCGGCAACGCGCTGCCGGCGCCGTTCTCGGCGACCTGCAGCCAGATCACGACCGGTTCGCCGTTCGGCGAGCTGCTGGAGGGCGTCTACACGCGTCTCAACGATCTCCTCGTGACGAATCCGGACGACGGCTTCGGCCAGTGGACGGTCACCGACGCCTCCGGCTCGGCGCTCATCGGCGACGACGCGTTCTATCTCTACTCGCCCACGCTCGGCGACTCGATCGTGGCGGTCGAAGGCATCACGTCGTGGTCGTTCTCCGAGCGGAAGCTCGAGCCGCGCGACGGGTCGGACGTCATCGGTCCGCCGATCATCTCGACGCTGCGCTACGCGCCGATCCCGCCGACGTCCACCGCGCCGATCAACTTCTCGGCGCTGATCACGGACAACGGCACGATCACGCGCGCGAAGCTGTACTACTCCACGAACAACGGCGCCACCTACGACTCCACGAATCTCGTGCACGGTGGCGGCGATCTCTGGTCGGTGAATCTCGGTCCGTTCCCGAACGGCACCGACGTCGACTACCACGTGGAGGTCACGGACGACACGGGCTTCCCGGCGCGTGAGCCGGCCCTCGGGGACTTCGACCTCTACGTCGGCACCGTGACGATCGAGACGGTTCAGTCCACGGTCACGGTCGGAACGGACGCGTCGGTCTTCGTCAACCAGCCGCGGAACCTGTCGGGCATCGTGACGCAGGCGCCGGGTACGATCGCGGACAACATCTTCGTGATCCAGAACCACTGGACGACGACTCCGGCCTATCGCGGCATCCACGTGTTCTCGGGCGGCAGCCTCGTCGGCCAGCTCTCGGTGGGTGACTCCGTGACGGTGTGCGGCGACGTGACGGAGTACTTCGGGCTCACGGAGCTCCGGATGCACTTCACGGACGCGTACACGAACCACGGCCACGTCGGCTCGCTGCCGGGCTACGAGCTGCTCACGACGGACTTCCCGCCGGACAGCACCGGCGCGCTGCCGCCGGCCGAGCAGTGGGAAGGCGTGCTGATCCAGATGCCGGGCGCGGTCGTGACGAACGCCGCCGCGGGCTTCGGTCAGTTCTTCATCGACAACACGGCGCCGTTCACGGGCCAGGAGACGCTGGTGGACGACGAGGCCCGCATCAGCGGCTTCTCGTACGCCCCGGTGCTCGGGGACTCGGTGACGGTGCGCGGCATCGGCGACTTCACGTTCGGCGAGTACAAGATCGCGCCGCGCAACGATGCGGACATCCTGCCGTTCGATCCGGCCGACGCGGTCGGCGTGGACGAGCTGCCGGTGGATCTGTCGTTCGCGCTCGGTCAGAGCGTTCCGAACCCGGTCCACGAGGGCCTGGCGCGGATCACGTTCGCGCTGCCGAATGCCGGAGAGGCTCACCTGCGCGTGTTCGACGTGCGGGGCCGCCTCGTGCGCACGCTCGTGAACGGCGAGATGCCGGCCGGACGCCACACGGTGGCGTGGGACGGCCGGAACGACGACGACCGCCAGGTGGCTTCCGGCGTCTACTTCTATCGCCTGCAGTCGGGCGACAAGGAAATGACGCGGAAGATGCTGGTGGTCCGCTAGGGAATCGGGAGGGCGCGGAGCGGCGAGTGCCGCTCCGCGCCGCCCGGAAGGATCCGCTCCGCCCACGCGGAACGGAAGCGGGTCGGAGTTCCCGGCCCGGTCAACGGCGCCGAAGGGCGCGAAACTGCTCTCGGAGGACGAAACTCCCCATGAACAAGGTTACGCTCTCTCTTCTCGCGACGGCTTCGACGTTCGTTTTCGCGGGCGCCGTCTCGGCTCAGGCCCTGAGCCTCAACGAAGTCGTGGCGAACGACTCCAGCACGGACGACCAGGAGTTCGTGGAGCTCTGTGGAACCCCCGGCATGGATCTCAGCAGCTACACCCTCGTGGTGATCGAGGGTGAGAGCACGGCGATGGGCACGATCGACGTCGCGCAGCCGCTCAGCGGCGTGATGCCGGCCGACGGCTTCTACGTGATTGGTGACGCGGCCGTCAGCCCGGACCTCCTGATGTCGGCGAACTGGATCGAGAACGGCGGCGAGACCGTCCTGCTCGTCCAGAACTTCACCGGTTCGCAGGGCATGGACATCGACGCCGAGAACGATTGCGTCGCGGACGGCCCGATCGGCACGATCGTGGACGCCATCGGCTTCGCGGTCCCCAGCTTTGGTGACTGCGGTTCCTACTACGGCGCGCTCGCGCTGGGTCCGGACACGGGCGACTCCGGCACGGCGAACTTCGACGTGGCGGGCGCGGCTCGCTGCACCGACTGCGATGGCGACTGGGGCATGATCTGCCTCGCCGGCACGGAGCCGGCCACGGATCCGGGCTGCGACACGAACAACGCGTTCAACCCGTACGTGGTCTCCTTCGCCTCGCCGGGTTCGCAGAACCTCTGCGGTCCGGTCAGCGTGGAGTCGAGCTCCTGGGGTCACATCAAGTCCGACTACCGCTAGTCGACCGCTCGAACGTTCGATCCGGCGCCTCCCGTTCGCGGGGGGCGCCTTTTTCTTGCCCCGACCTCCCGGCGGGGCCTTGCCGGACTTCGGTTCCGGTCTAGCTTCGCGATCCTCCTCGGCATCTCTCCCCGCACTCGAACCCGGGAGGGTGCCTCGTGCATCTTCGATCGATCGCGTTGTTCGGAATCGGAATCGCGCTCCACGCCGGACCGGTGGGCGCGCAAGTGCTGCTGAACGAAGTCCTGCCCGCGCCCGGTGCGGACTGGAACGGGAACGGCATCCCCGTGGCCGCGGAAGACGAGTGGCTCGAGATCTACAACGCGGGCGCCGTCGCGGCGGACGTGGACGGTTGGTTCGTCACCGACGCGGGCGACGCTCCGCGCTTCGGACTCGCGGGGAACCTGGCTCCGGGCGAGTTCCTGTTCGTCACCGGGGAGCTCGCCACGGACTGGGAGACCGCGAACGGCTACTCCGCGCTCGGCCTGTCGCTGAACAACGCCGGGGACACGGTGAAGCTGTTCCAGGTGGCCGGGGGCACGACCACTCTCGTGGACAGTCTCGAGTACGGCGGCCTCGCCTCCGATGTCTCGCTCGGTCGCTTTCCGGACGGTTCACCGGACTGGGTGCCGTTCGATGCGCTCGACGGTGGGACCGGGCCGCAGCCCACGCCGGGCGGGGACAACGGCGGGATCGCGCATCCCAAGATCCTCTCCGCCGAGATCGACCCGTCGTTCGTGACGTCGGTCGATCCGGTCGTGGTGAGAGCCACGCTCGGCGATACGGACGGGATCGCCGCCGCCGTCGTGCGGTTGCGCGTGAACGGGGGGGCGATCGAGGAGCACCCCATGAGTCTCGTGAACGGCACGATCACGCTCGGGACCTGGGAGTGGACTCTCGGCGTGCAGCCGGCCGGCACGACGCTGGGGATCGTGGTCCGCGCCTCGGACGGATCGCTGATCGAGGAGACGAACGAGTTCGAGGTCACGGTGCTCGGCGCGGATTCGCCGGTCGTGCTGAACGAGATCCTCGCCGACCCCGCCACCGACGAGACGGGCGACGCGAACGGCGACGGCGTGCGCGACGGCGCCGATGACGAGTTCGTGGAGATCGTGAATCGCGGGTCCGCCCCTGTGGACCTCACGGGGTGGACCCTGCGCGACGCGACGGCGCTCCGCCACGAGTTTCCGGCCGGGCTGGTGCTTCCGGTGGGGGCGTACTACGTCGTGTTCGGCGGCGGCACGCCGACCGGGATCCCGTCGGGGGTGGAGGTCGCGTCGACGGGAGGTCTCTCGCTGAACAACTCCGGAGAAGAGGTGCAACTCGTGGGACCGGATGCGCTGCCGCGAGACGTGCACGCCTGGGGAAGCGAGGGGAACGCCGACCAGTCGATGATCCGCCTGCCGGACGGCACGGGGGACTGGACGCGGCCGGGAGACGAGGGCCTTCCGGATCCGTTCACGCCGGGCCGACCGAACTCCGGCACGACGTCGATCGCGGCCGAGACCTGGGGCGGCATCAAGGCGCTCTACCGCGAGTAGCCCCCTCGAGTCGCGAGCCGAGATGGGTGGGCCGAGACGGGCGGGCCGGGACGACCTTCGTTCCGGCTCGTCCCGTCGGGTCGACCGGTTGGATTCGGGCTGCTATCCTGCCCGATCAAACCCCAGCGAGGAGGCGCAACGTGAAAGACGTTCTCGATCGCGTGGACGCGGACCGCGAGGAGTCGGTTCGGCGGCTCGAGGAGTTCCTGCGAATTCCGAGCATCAGCACCGACGCGGAGCGGGCCGGAGACGTCCGCCGTGCGGCGGACTACCTGGCCGGCGTCTTCCGCGAATCCGGGGTGAAGAAGGTCGAGGTCCTGCCCACGAAAGGGCACCCGATCGTCCTCGCCGAGCACCTGGAGGATCCGTCCGCTCCGACCCTCCTGGTCTATGGCCACTACGACGTCCAGCCGATTGCGAATCGCGCCGAGTGGAAGTCGGATCCGTTCGTGCCCGAGATTCGCGACGGCAAGATCTGGGCCCGCGGTGCGACGGACGACAAGGGCCAGCTTCTCACGCACGTCCTCGCGGCGAAGGCGCATCTCGACGTGCGTGGCCGGCTGCCGCTGAACGTGAAGTTCCTGATCGAGGGGGAGGAGGAGATCGGCAGCGAGCACCTCGACGGGTTCGTCCGCGAGAATCGAGAGCGCCTCGCGTGCGACGCGATCGCGATCTCCGACACGGCGATGTACTCGCCGGAGATTCCTTCGATCTGCACGGGCTTGCGGGGCATCGCGTACACGGAGTTCACGATCCGGTGCGCCACCAGTGACCTTCACTCCGGGTCCTTCGGTGGCGCGGTGGACAATCCGGCGCTCGTGCTCGCGCATCTGATCGCGGGCCTCAAGGACGAAGAGACGGGCCGGGTTCTGATCGACGGTTTCTACGACGGCATCATCGAGCCCACGCAGGACGAACGCGATCGCTGGGCGGAGCTGCCGAGTCCGGATGCGAAGTACCTCGAGATGACCGGCGTCCCCGCGCTCTACGGAGAGCGGCCCTACCCCGTGCTCGAGCGGATCTGGGCGCGGCCGTCGCTCGACGTGAACGGCATCTGGGGCGGTTTCACGGGCAAGGGCAGCATGACCGTGCTGCCGGCCCGCGCGAGCGCGAAGGTCAGCATGCGACTCGTTCCCGGGCAGTCGCCGAAGGACGTGGCCAAGAAGCTCGAGGCACATCTCCGCAAGCACCTGCCGAAGACCGCGGTGCTCGAGCGCTTCGAGGATCTTCACGGCGGGCAGCCGTGGGTCGCGGAACTCGACCATCCCGCCGTGCAAGCGGCATTCCGCGCGGTGGAGCAGGGTTTCGGGAAGAAGCCCGTCCCCTCGCGGGAGGGTGGCTCGATCCCGATCGTCCAGCTCTTCACGGAGACCTTGCGCGCGCCCGCCGTGCTGATGGGTTTCGGTCTGCACGACGAAGGAGCGCACGGTCCGGACGAGCATTTCGACCTCGGGAACTTCCTGGCGGGAATCCGGAGTGCGGCCTGCTACTTCGACGAGTTCCCCCGGGCCGTTTCCCGCGCGTGACGGCCCACGGGCGGGCCGCACGCGAAGATCGGCGCAAGCTCGTTCATGCCGCCACGGGATCGCTCGCGCTCCTGCTGCGTTGGCTTTCGCCGCCGCTCGCACTGGGACTGGGTCTCGCGTTGCTGGTCCACAACATCGTGCTGTTCCGGCGGTGGGCGCCTTCGCTCCTGCGGCCGGCACCGGACGTGGGGGTGTTGATGTACCCGGTGGCGGTGCTCGGCCTGATCCTCGCGTTCCCCACGCGTCCGGATGTCGCGGCGGGGGCCTGGGCCGTACTCGCGATCGGCGACGGAGTGGCGAGTCCTCTCGGTCGTCACCTCGGCGGTCCGCGATTGCCGTGGAACCCGGACAAACGGTGGAGCGGCACGCTCGGCTTCGCGGCGATCGGCGGTCTCGCGGGAGCGCTGGTGGCGTGGTTCGTAGCGGGGCACGGCGACTGGACGGACCGATTGCCGATCGCGTTCGCGGCGGCGGGCGTCGCCGCGATCGTGGAGTCGGCGGCTCGCGCGGGAGACGACAATCTGCCGGTGGCCGCCACCGCGGCGATTCTGTTCGCGTTCGGGCTGGGAGCGGTCGGGGGAGGGATTCCGGGGGACGTGCTGGCCACGCTGGCTACCCGCGTCGGTCCGGCGGCGCTCGTCGCCGTGCCGCTCGCGGCGATCTCGATCGGCCTGCGCGTGACCGATACGCAGGGAGCGGCCGTGGGGGGACTGCTTCTCCTGGCCGCGATCCTGGGAGGCGGACCGGGGGTCGGGGCGGCGCTCGTGGCGTTCGTCGTGCTGGGAACGGTCGCGACCCGCCTCGGCGGGGCGCGAAAGAGGGAGCTCGGTGTGGCGGAACCGAATCGGGGACGTCGAGGCGCGGCGCACGCGCTCGCGAACGCGGTCTGCGGGGCGGTGGCGGCGCTCGCCGTGCCGCTGGCGGGCTGGCCGCGACTCGTGTCCGTGGCCGCGTTCGCGACCGCCGCGGGCGATACGCTGGCCACGGAGGTCGGACAGCTCGGGCGCGCGCGACCGTGGTCGCTGGTGTCGGGATGTCGCGTGAACGTCGGAACCCCCGGGGCGGTTTCCGCGCTCGGAGTGCTCGCGGGGGTGGCCGGTGCCCTCGCGGTAGGAACGGTCGCCGTGGCGTTCGGAGCGATCCGCCCCTCCATGCTCCCCGCGGTCGTCGGAGGATCCGTGGTGGGTACCACGGTGGAGTCGTTGCTGGCCGCCGCCGGCGCGCCCCTCGGTCACCACGCCCGAAACCTTCTCAACACGGCATTCGGCGCGGGGGCGGCGATCGCCCTGGGGGGGACGCACTAGGTGTTCCGTCGCTATCGCCGACACATTCTCGTCCTCGGCGTGCTGCTGCTCGCCGTGTTCTGCTTCGCGCCGACGCCGGAAGGACTGAGCACGGAAGGCCAGCGGTGTCTCGGCATCTTCGCGACCTGCGGTCTCTTCTGGGTGACGGGCGTTCTCCCGCTCGCGGTCACGAGCCTTCTCGTGCTCGCCCTGCTGCCGCTGCTCGGCGTGATGTCGGCCGATCAGGCATTCGCCCTCTTCGGCAACCGCGCGGTCTTCTTCATCCTCGGCGCCCTCGTGCTGGCCGCCTCGATGATCTCCACCGGACTGTCCGCGCGAGTCGCGCTCCTCGTCGTGTCGCGGTTCGGGCGGAGCCCACGGACCTTTCTGCTCGGCGTGCTCCTGTCCGCGGCGTTCCTTTCGCTCTGGATGCCGGAGCACGCGGTGGCCGCGATGATGTTTCCGGTGGTGCTGCAGATCGTTCACGCGTTGAACCTCACGCCCGGACGATCGGAGTGGGGGAAAGCGGTGTTCCTGGCGCTCGGGTGGGGTGCCGTGATCGGCGGGATCGCCACGCTGCTCGGTGGGGCGCGGAATCCGCTCGCTCTCGCAATCCTGTACCAGACCACCGGGGACACGGTCGGCTTCTTCGAGTGGATGCGGGCCGCGCTGCCGCTCTCGGTCGGATTGCTCGCCGTCACCGCGGTCCTGCTCGGGCGGATCGCCGCGCGCGAGGAAGTCGATATCGCTCCCTGCCGGGCCGTTCTCGAACGTCGTCTCGCGGAGGCGGGGCCGATGACGCGCGCGGAGAAGCGCCTCTCCTGGATCGGCATCGCCACGATCCTGGCCTGGATCTTCCTCGGGCACGACTTCGGACTGGCCCAGATCTCGGTGCTGTCCGCGGTGCTCCTGTTCGTGTTCCGCGTCACGGACTGGTCGGCGGTCGAGGAGCACGTGAACTGGGGCATCATCATCATGTACGGGGGGGCGGTCGCGCTCGGGTCGGCGCTGGTCGACTCCGGGGCCGCGCACTGGCTCGCCCTCGTTCTCGTCTCGAACTCCATGGTGCCGCCGTTCCTCGTGCTCGTGGCGATCGCGGCCGGCACGCTCATCCTCACGGAGGGCATCTCGAACTCGGCCGCGGTCGCGGTGGTCCTCCCGATCGCGCTCTCGCTCGCGGAGTTCGAGGGCATCTCGGCAAAGCTGATCGCGTTCACGGTGGCCCTGCCCGCGGGCCTCGCGTTCTGCCTGCCGATGGGAAGCCCCCCGAACGCGATCACGTACTCCGCGGGCTACTTCCGGCTCCGCGACGTTCTCGTGCTGGGGCTCGTGCTCAAGGCGGTGGGGCTCGGAATCATGCTGGGATTGATGCACTGGGTCTGGCCGGCCCTGGGGTTCGGACTGTAGTTTGGGGCTTCGCGCATCCGGGAGGGAGAACACCATGGACACCACCAGGGGCCGCACGCTGATCGTCCTGACCGCCCTCCGGTTCTCGGAGGAGTACGGCGCGGCCGCCCTGCGGGCCGCGGCGAAGCGCTCGGAGGACGTCGTGCTCGGTCTCGTGGTCGACCGGGACCTGTCCGAGGCCGTCGCCGGCCAGCTCGCGGACGTGGGCTTCCTCGGGGAACGCCTGATGCACGAGTTCCGGGAGACGATGCTCCAGGAGTACCGGACCCGCGGCCTCGCGCACCTGAAGGAGCTCGAGCAGGAAGCGCGTCGCCTCGGCCTGCAGGTCGAAACGCGAGTGGTGGATGGAGCGTTCCGGGCTTCCGTGTTCGCGCTCGCGCAGCAGACGGGAGCGAGCCGGATCGCGGTCGCACGAATGAACACGGCCCATGTTTCGCGGCTGTTCTTCGGCAGCGAGATCGAGCACCTCGCGAAAGAGGCCCGGATTCCGGTAGACGTTTACCTGCTTACCGGAGAGGTGGCCGCGACCGCCGGGGGCTCGCGCGCCTGATCGCCCGTTGCGTGACCACGACCGACGAGCCGGCCCGTCCCTGATCCCCGCCCGCTCCGCCGCCGATCGGGCTCGTCCGCACGCTGGATGGCCGGTGGCTCCAACCCGTTGCGAGACTGCCGTTTCCGGGCGCGGAAGACCATGGTCGGTCGGGGCGGATGGTCTCTAAGCCATCAAAAGACAACACGTTGGGACGATCCTGTGATCCAGGACAGGAGCTGGTGACTCCAAGCCCCGACCATGCGCCAACCACCACCGCTTCCCTTGCTTGACCCTTTGCGTCGGGGCTTGCTATTCTTTGCCGGTCTCGCGCCGTTTCTGGCCGATTCTGCGGCCGACCCTTGGAGTCGAGCGCGAGGACCGACTCCGCTTTCTTGCCTCGTTCCCCGGGGAGTGGATGGCATGACCAAGGCCGATCTGGTGGAGCAGATCGCGATCTCGACCGGGCTCACCAAGAAGGACACCGCGATGGCGGTGGACCATCTGATCCAGGCGGTGAAGGACGCTCTGCGGGAAGGGCGCCACATCGAGATCCGCGGGTTCGGAACCTTCAAGGTCAAGCGTCGGAAGGCCCGGACCGCCCGCAATCCGAGAACGGGCGACCCGGTCCAGCTGCCGCCGCGGAAGGTCGCGGTGTTCAAGGTCTCGAAGGAGCTGAAGGACCGCATCTCGAGGAACGGCAACTAGACCGGCGATCCGCAGCCCCACTCCGGTCCACGGACAACTTGCCTCAACAGCGACGCGCCTCCGAGGTGGGGGCGCTGGAAGGACAGCCATGTCGATCGAGATCATGGACATCGCGGAAGCCGCGACGTACCTGAACATCAAGAAGGGGACACTCTACCGACTCGCGAAGAGCGGTCAGATTCCCGGCACGAAGATCGGCGGCCAGTGGCGTTTCAAGCGCGAACGGCTCGACGAGCTCTTCCGCACCTCGGCTTCGGCGGACACCGACTCGCCCGAGTGATCGCGTCGGCACCGGCTGTTGGTGCCTCCGGGGGACGGGCCCGGGCGGTGTCGCTCCGCCTTGCGCCTTCGCTCGTTCATCCGGAGAGGCGCGCCCCGCCAGCGGTTCCCGTCTCGCCCTTCCCGAAACCCGCTCCGGCTTTGCTCCTCCGGCGACAAAAACCGGGAGAATGAGCGCCCGAGCGGGTTCCGCGGGTTGACACTCCTCCGCGCCGTTGGTAGGTTGCGCGCGGCTCTTCGACAGCCAACATGATGTTTCCGCCACGTGAAGTGGTTGGGTGGAGGAAGACGAAATGAACAAGGCCGAGCTCATCGAGGCCGTCGTCAAGGCGACGAATCTGTCGAAGAAGGACGCGACCAACGCGGTCAACGCCACGTTCACGACCATCAAGAAGGCCACCAAGAAGCCGGACGGCGTTTCCATCGTCGGCTTCGGCAGCTTCAACACGGTCAAGCGGAAGGCGCGCAAGGGCCGCAATCCGCAGACGGGCGAGCAGATCACGATCAAGGCTTCCAAGGGCGTCAAGTTCCGCGCCGGCAAGGCCTTCAAGGAGACCCTCTAGCACTTTCGGCGGAGGTTCCGCCGAAGCTGGTCGATTCCGATTCGAAGAGCCACCCCGAGAGAAGGCAGGCCGTGTCGCGCGGCCTGCCTTCACTTATTCTGGCGCGTCACGGCGCCGCGTCACACCCGTCGCGCTCGGTCGTTCCCCGGGACTCCGGGCCCGCGAGAGTGACCGCGGGGGCGATCCGCGTGTCCGGGGAGGCAGGGACACCGCCCGACGCGGGAACCGCCGCGCAAGTCGAGCGTTGGAGGGAGCATGAGAATGCGAATCGGACTGCTGGGCGTGGCGCTCGCGACCGTGGCGGCAACCGGCGTGAGCGCGGATCCGCTCGACGATCTCGTCGACGCGATCGCTCGTTTCCGCGGCCTCGGAGACGAGTCCGTGTCCCGCTACCGGGTGGAGATGCGCGTCCCCGACGAGACGGAGGAGGTCGCACCGCTCGTGGAAACGTGGGAGGCCCCGGCGCGTCTCGGTATCCGGGCGGCCCACGCGTCCACGCCCGCGGCGGTCGTGCGCGGGCTCGCCGTGTTCCTCGAGCCGCTGTTCGTCACTCGTTCCTCGATCTACTCGATCGACCTCGACAGCGGCCGCGACGTCGTCCGATCCGAGGGGCAGGTGAGTGTTTCGGAGACGGCGAGCGGACTCCGCTCGATTCGCGTGGTCCTGCCCGAGAATTCCGCGAACCTGCCCGAGATGCTGAAGGACCTGGTGGAGGTCGGCGCGACGCTGGACGGAGAGCGGAGGCTCGTGGACCTCACCGTGCGACTGCGAACGAACGGGACTCCGCAGGCCATGACGGTCCATTGCGACTGGCAACCGCGGCAGCCGCAACCCGGTCACGCGACGTGGGTGCTTCCGAACGGCCAGGAGGTCGGGATCGAGACGGAGTTCCGGGAGGAATCCGGACGCCTCGTTCCGGCGTCGCGTCACGTCACGTTTCCGAGTCGCTACGATCCGGGCGACACCGAGAGCATCCGGGTGGAGTACGGGACGTACGAGATCGATCCGGAGATCCCCGAGGAGTTCTGGTCCGAGCGCGGCACGCTGCGATTCGACACGAACGGGCTCGTGACGAACTGACGTCGGCGCCCCGCGTCGACGTTCGCCCCCCGCTGCGCGGGGCAAGATCTAGAAGAGCAGCAGGATCAGGGTCAGCACGCCGCCGGCCACGGCCGCGCCCGCGAACGTCCGCTCGCCGGAGGCGTTTCCGTCCGGAGTCTCGTCCAGCAGCACCGAGCGGCCGAAGAACAACGTCGCCGCCCAGAGCAGCGTGACGATCGCGAGATCACCCCGCGAGATCGAGAACAACAGGGGATCGGACGGCCAGGGCTGGCCGGTGACGCGCCACGCGTGGATACCGCCGAGCAGGAACAGGCCGGCGATCGCGGCCGCGACGCCGAAGCCGCCCAGCATCCCGGCCGGGCCCGCGCTCATCCGGGAGCGCAGGCACTGGACGCCGGCGAACCCCGCGCTCAGGTAGAACAGGGTCGCGAGGAAACCCGAGAGGGCGCTGATGCCGCCGAGCAGGCGGGACGAGCTGCCCTCGTAGCGGAGCCGGTACGACTTGCCCTCCGCCGCGCCGCGGGGAAGCGCCACGACGAGTCCGGCCGCGTCCCGGGCCTCGATCACGTAGCGAACCACGGTGCCGCGCGGTTCGGCCGGCAGATGGCCGACCGCTTCGCCCTCTGCTCCGATCGAGAGCGGGACCTTCTCGTCCGAGTCGCTGCCCACGATGCGGATCCAGGCCTCGAGCCGCGGGGCCTCGAGCGAGCTTCGGATACGTGCGCGGATCTCGGCCGGCTCGCCGGCCGGCGTGTGCCCGGGCGGGTTGTGCTCGACGCGCAGCGACAGGCGACGGTGCTCCTCGGCCGCATCACGGTCGCCGCCGCAGCCGGCGAGAACGGTGAGAACGGCCAGCGCGATCACGCTTGCCCGGCGACGACTTGCTCGGAGGCAGTGCAACGGTTCCTCCTCGTGCGTTCGAGGCCCGAGGAGCATAGGAAGTGCCCGCGCGGGCGTCAAGAACACCCGGGGCGCCGGCCCGGCGCGAATGCCCGAGGACGTCGCGGCGGCAGGAATCCCGGTTTCCCGTCCCGTGCCGGGCGGCTAGACTCGCGTCCGCGAAGGGGGCAGGCGGATGCGCATTCTCGTCATCGGCGCGGGGGAGGTCGGGCGGTACATCGCCGAGCGACTCGTGCGCGAGGGACACGACCTCGTGGTCTTGGACAAGGAGCCCGGCGCGATCGCGCGCATCAACGAGCTCGACGTCTACGGCGTGGTCGGCGACGGAACGGATCCCGCGACCCTCCGCGACAACGGCATCGACCACACGGACCTCGTTCTCGCGGTCTCCCAGATCGATTCCGTGAACCTCACGGCCTGTGCCTACGCGGCGCGTCTCGGCGCGACCCGCTCCGTGGCCCGCCTCTCCGAGTCGGCGCGCACTCCCGAGGACGCCCGTCTCGCGCGCGAGGCCTTCGGCGTGGACTGGGTCATCAATCCGGACGAGGAGGCGGCTCGCGAGATCGTCGGTCTGCTCGAGGGGCGCCAGGTCACGGACTCCATGGAGTTCGACGACGGTCACGTCCGCGTGATCGGCGTCCGGGTGGACGAGTCCTCGAAGCTCGCGAACCGGAGCCTCCTGGAACTCGGACAGGACCACCGCGAAACGCTGGCTCTCGTCGTGGCGATCGTTCGCCAGGACGCCACGATCATCCCGCGCGGCGACCACCGCATCCTGCCCGGCGATCGCGTGTACATGATCGGGGCGCGGGATCAGCTCGGGCAGTTCGTGAACGCCGCGGACACGGTCGAGCGTCCTCGCGGACCGCGGAAGATCCTGGTGGTCGGTGGCGGGCAGGTCGGGGAACGGGTCGCGGCGCGACTCGAGGCCGCGGAGTTCTCGGTGAGCCTCCTCGAGGCGGACCGCGAGCGATCGGAACAGCTCGCGGTCACGCTGGCCCGCACGACGGTCCTCCACGGCGACGGTCGCAGTCTCGTGGCCCTCAAGGAGAGCGGGGTCGAGGACGTCGACGGGTTCGTGTCCGTCAGCGGCGACGAGGAGACGAACGTGATGTCCGCGCTCCTCGCGCGCCATCTCGGCGCACCGAAGGTGATCGCCCTCGTGAAGCGCACGGAGTACATCCCCGTGCTCCGCGAGATCGGACTGGACGCCGCCGTCAACCCGCGACTCACGGCCGCGGGCGCGATTCTGCGGTTCGTACGGCGCGGCCACATTCTCCAGGTCTCGACCTTTCGTGACATCGACGCGGAGGTCCTCGAGCTGGTCGCCAGCGAGCGATCGCGCGCCGTGGGACGTCCGCTGCGGGACGTGGACTTCCCGCGGGACGCGATCCTGGGCGGGTTCTCCCGCGACGGGGGCTTCGGCATCCCGCGCGGCGACACGGTGCTCCAGGCGCACGACCGGGTGATCGTCTTCGCGTTGCCGTCGGCGATTCCCAAGGTCGAGAAGCTGTTCGCGGGATGAACTACCGCGCGGTTCTCAACGCGGTCTCCGCGCTGATCGTCTTCGTGGGCATCGCCATGCTGGTCCCCTTCGGCGTGGCGCTCGGCTACCGCGAGGGCGACGCCGTGGCGCTCGGCGTCTCCGCGGTGCTCACCGCCGGGTTCGGTCTGCTCGTGTTCTTCCTCACGCGGCACCCGCGGGAGCTGCGGGTCAAGGACGGCTTCGGTGTCGTGTGTCTCGGCTGGACGGCGATGGCCGTGTTCGGAGCGTTGCCGTTCCTGCTCTCCGGATCGGTGGTGCACTTCACGGATGCGGTGTTCGAGACGATGTCCGGGTTCACCACCACGGGCGCCACGATTCTCGTCGACATCGAGGCGGTCCCCCGCGGGGTCCTGTTCTGGCGGAGCTTCATCCAGTGGATCGGGGGCATGGGCATCATCGTGCTCTCGCTCGCGATCCTCCCGATGCTCGGCGTGGGTGGCATGCAGCTCTACCGCGCGGAAGCGCCGGGGCCGTCGCCGGACAAGCTGACGCCGCGGATCCGTCAGACCGCGGCGTATCTGTGGGTCGTGTACGCGGTGATCTCCCTCGCGGAGGCGGTGGCGCTCCGTTTCGCGGGGATGGACTGGTTCGACTCGGTCTGCCACACGTTCACGACCATGGCCACCGGCGGATTCTCGCCCCGGAACGCGAGCGTGGCGGCGTACGACTCGGCGGCCGTGCACTGGATCATGACGTTCTTCATGGTGCTCGCGGGCTCGAACTTCGCGCTGCACTATCGCGCGTGGCGGTCCCCCCGTGCCTACTTCTCCGATCTGGAATGGCGGACGTACGCGGTGATCCTGCTCGTCGCGACCGCGATCGTGGGGGGCGTGCTCGTGCTCCGCCATGGGTACGAGATCGAGTGGGCGATCCGGTCGGCGGCGTTTCAGGTCGCGTCCATCATGACGACGACGGGGTATGCCACCGACGACTACGAGCTGTGGGCCCCCGGACTGCGCTACCTGATCCTCGTCCTCATGTTCATCGGCGGCTGCGCGGGCTCCACTGCGGGCTCCGTGAAGGTCGTGCGTCACGTCATCCTGGCGAAGGCGGGCATCCACGAGATCGAGGTCGCCGTGAACCCGCGCCTCGTTCGCGGCGTGCAGCTCGGACGCGGGCGACGGGTGGACACGGAGATCGTCCGCAATGTCATGGGCTTCGCCGTGCTCTATGTCGGGATCCTCGGCGTCTCCACCGGAATGCTGTCCGGGCTCGGTTTCGATCTGGAGACGGCGCTGTCGGCGGCCACGACGTGCCTGGCGAACGTCGGCCCGGGACTCGCGAACGTGGGACCGACCGACAACTTCGCCTGGATGGGAGCGTCGGCGAAGTGGCTGCTCACCGGGCTCATGCTCGTCGGCCGACTCGAGATCTACACCGTTCTCGCGCTTCTCCTGCCGTCGACGTGGAAGCGATGAGTCTCCCGATCCTCGCTCTCGTGCTGCTCGTGTTGCTCGTTCTCTCCGGGTTGTTCTCCGGGGCGGAGACGGCTCTGTTCTCGATTCCGGCGCTGCGCCTGCGGGAGATGGCGGGCAGCGAGCGCGGAGTCGAGCGTGCGGTCGCCTCCGCGATGGCGCGACCGCGTCGCGTGCTGGTCACGATCCTCATCGGGAACCTGATCGTGAACATCCTCGCGTCCGCGCTCGCGTCCGCCGCGGTCATCCGCCTCACGGGGAGTGCCGGCTGGGGCGTGCTGGCCACGACCGTCGCGATGACGTTCCTCGTGGTCGTGGTCGGGGAGATCGCTCCCAAGACCGTGGCCTACAGGTTCGCGGAACCGATCGCGTTCGCCGTGGCCCGGCCGCTGCTCGTGCTGGCCGTGGTGTTCGCGCCGCTCCGCGGGCCACTGGTGTACCTCACGAACAAGCTGCTCGGCGAGGAGCGCTCCGACGATCGCGTGGCCCCGGAGGAGCTCGTGGCCATGGTGAAGCTCGCGCACGAGCACGGTGAGGTCGGCGCCCACGAGCGCGATCTCATCGAGGGCGTGTTCGAGCTCGGGAGCTCGCCGGTGGAAGACGTCATGACACCGCGTCCCGAGATCGTCTGGCTGCGCGCGGACCTCCCCGTGCGCGAGGCGCGGGCGGAGGCGCGTCGTTCCGGCTTCTCCAAGCTTCCCGTATCCCAGGGGGGGCCGGAGGAGACCCGGGGCATCGTGACCGCGCTCGACCTGCTGCTCGCGCCGGACGACAAGACCGTGGGCGAGCTCGTGCGACCCGTCGACTGGGTGCCCGAGGTGAAGCCCGCCCTCGCGCTGCTCCAGGAGTTCCGGCGCACGGGCCGCCGGGTCGCTTTCGTGGCCGACGAGCATGGCGACCTCTCCGGTCTCGTGACGCTGACGGACCTGCTGGAGGAGATCTCCGGCGAGATGATCGAGGGCGGCGACCTGCACAAGGTGCTCTACCGGCGACTCGGCCCGCGGCGGATCGTGATCCCGGGACGCATGGAGATCCGCTTCTTCAACGAGGAGTTCGGGACCGATCTCGATTCGGAAGAGGTCGAGACCATGGCGGGCCTCGTGCTCGAGCTCACGGGCCGGATTCCGCAGAGCGGCGAGGCGTTCGAGGTGGACGGCGTGCGGCTCGTCGTCGCGAAGGTCGAGCCCGCGCGGATCGTCACGCTCGACGTGACGCTGCCGGATCCCGCCGCTCCCACGGGGGAGACGAAGTGAACGGCGGGTGGCTGACCGGCCCCGCCGGCGACGTGATGGTGATGCTGGGCCTGCTGCTCGGCAGCGCGTTCTTCTCCGGAGCGGAGACGGCCGCCGTGTCCGCGAACCGCGCGCGTCTCGAGGCGCTCGCCGATCAGGGACGGGTCGACGCGCGCCGCGCGCTGACCCTGATCGGACGGATGTCGCGCACCCTCGCGACCGTCCTCGTGGGAACGAACCTCTGCAACGTGGGGCTCACTTCGTTCGTGACGGCTCTCGCCGTGAACGTCTCGCCGGAGAACGGTCCCGCGCTCGCGACGATCGCGCTCACGCCGATCGTTCTGCTGTTCGGCGAGGTGCTGCCGAAGGCCTTCTTCCGCTCGCGCCCCACGCGACTCCTGCGCGGCTCGGCCGCGACGCTCGGAGTGGCCGACGCCGTGCTCACGCCTCTCGTATGGCTCGCGCACGGGACGACCCATGTCCTGTTGCGGCTCGCGCGCATTCCGGCCGAGCAGGCGCGACCGGCGTTCCGCCGCGACGATCTGGAGATGGCGTTCCTGTTCGGCGAACGTTCCGCCCGGGCGGAGTCGTTCGAGGCGCGCGAGGAGTCCGAGACGATCCGGATGGCGGGCCGGGCGCTCGTTCTCGCGGAGCGGACGGTGCGCGAGGTCATGGCCCCCGTGCCGCGGGACCGGATGTTGCCGGAGGATTCCACGGTCGGCATCGCCCGCGACCGGTTCCGCGCCGTGCACGGGCGGTTCCTGGTGGGCGTGGACCGGAACTTCGGGATCGTGGGATTCGTCGCCACGAAGGCGCTCCTCGATCTGCCGGAGACCGATCCGACTCCGTGGCAATCGGCCTGGACGCTGGACCCGGACGCCCCGCTCGACAGCGTGATCCAGGGGTTCCGCCGGAACCAGCAGTCGATCGCGACTGTCCGCGACCGGGACGGCCACACGCTCGGCATCGTCACCGCCGAGGACGTGTTCGAGGAGGTGGTCGGCGAGCTCACGGCGGTGGCCGCGGCGTCGACCGGAGGCCCCGCGGACCCGCCCGCGCCCGGCCGGGGAGACCGGCGGCCGAAGCGGCCGAGACCCCGGAATTGACAAGCTCCGGCGCCGATGGCACCGTCAGCCGGGGCGTGCGCCCACCCGTCCCACGGTGACTTCGACGGGGCTCGCGGTGACCGCTCCCGGGCTTCGTCCGCGGCCGGCGTCGGCCGCTTCGTCCGTGTTCCGAGCCACCGTGGTCGCCCCCGGCCCGAACCGGGCGAGGAGAGTGCATGAAGTCCAAGGTCTCGTCCGGCGAGGAGTGCGTCGCCCGGATCCCCGACGGTGCCCGCATCATGATGGGCGGCTTCGGGATGTGCGGCATTCCGGAGAATCTGATCCGGTTGCTCGTGGCGCACGGCGCGAAGGACCTCACCTTGATCAGCAACAACGCCGGGGTCGCGGACTTCGGCATCGGGTTGCTGCTGAACAACGGCCAGGTCAAGAAGATGATCTCGACGTACGTGGGGGAGAATCCCGTGCTGGAGCGCGCGATGATCGAGGGCAGGATCGACGTCGAGCTCGTGCCCCAGGGAACGTTCGCGGAGCGCATCCGTGCCGCCGGGGCCGGCATCGCCGGCTTCTACACGCCGACCGGCGTCGGGACGGTGGTGGCGGAAGGGAAGGAAAAGCGCGTCTTCGGCGGGCGCGAATACGTGCTCGAGTCGCCGATCCACGCGGACTTCGCGTTCGTGAAGAGCTGGAAGGGTGACACGCACGGGAATCTCGTGTTCCGGCGCACCGCGCGGAATTTCAATCCGGTGATGGCGATGGCCGCGAGCGAGACGTTCGCGGAGGTGGAAGAGCTCGTCGAACCGGGCAGCCTCGACCCCGATCTCGTGCACGTCCCCGGCGTGTTCGTGCAGAAGGTTTTCCAGGGCGAAATCTATGAAAAGCGGATCGAAAAAAGAGTCCATCGCTAGGCGCGTGGCGCGGGAGTTCCGCGACGGCGACTACGTCAATCTCGGCATCGGCATCCCCACGCTGTGCGCGAACTTCGTTCCCGAGGGCGTCCACATCACGTTGCACTCCGAGAACGGGATGATGGGAATGGGGCCGTACCCGCTGGAAGGGGACGAGGATCCCGATCTCATCAATGCGGGCAAGGAGACGATCACCGAGATTCCCGGGTGCTCGTATTTCGGCTCGGATCTCTCGTTCGCGATCGTGCGGGGAGGGCACCTGGACCTCACCGTCCTCGGCGCCATGGAGGTCGACGAGAACGGCGACCTCGCGAACTGGATGATCCCGGGCGCCGTGGTCAAGGGCATGGGCGGGGCCATGGATCTCGTGGCCGGCTCCAAGCGGGTGATCGTGGCCATGACCCACACCGCCCGCGACGGCTCCCCGAAGATCCTCGAGAAGTGTACCTTGCCGCTGACCGGCGTCGGGTGCGTCCACCGGATCGTCACGGATCTGGCCGTCATCGACGTCGAGCCTTCGGGGCTCAGGCTCCTGGAAGTGCATCCCGATCATCGCGTCGACGACATCGTCGCGGCGACCGGAGCGAAGCTCGCGGTCGACAACGTCCGTCCCATGGAGTTCTGATGTTCTTTCTGACCGACGAGCACAACATGATGCGGCGAGTCGTGCGCGACTTCGCCGAGAAGGAGATCGCGCCGAAGGCGGCGGAGATCGACCGCACCTGTGAGTTCCCCGTCGATACGTTCCGCAAGCTCGGAGCCCAGGGCCTGCTCGGCGTGCCGTACCCGGAAGAGTGGGGCGGTGCGGGCCTCGACTACCTGTCGTACGCGATCGCGGTCGAGGAGGTGGCCCGGGTCTGCGGATCCACGGCCCTCTCGATGGCCGCCCACAATACGCTCGGCTGCGGCCCGCTCCACCACTTCGGCACGAAAGAGCAAAAGGAGAAGTTCCTTCGCCGGCTGACCACGGGCGAGATCCTGGGCGCGTACGGCCTGACCGAGCCGAACTCGGGCTCGGACGCGGGCGGCATGCAGACGCGCGCCGTGCGCGACGGATCGCAGTGGGTGCTGAACGGCCAGAAGGCGTGGATGACGAACGGCGGCTACGCCGGCATGTACACGGTCACCGCGTCGACGGATCCGGCCAAGAAAACCAAGGGCATCACCGCGTTCCTGATCGAGAAGGGTCAGGCGGGCGTGGAGATCGGCTCGGAGTACGAGAAGCTCGGCTGCCGCGGCTCGAACACCGTGGAGTTCTATCTCACGGATTGCCGCGTGGACGACTCCATGGTGCTCGGCGAGGTGAACCGCGGCTTCCAGCAGTTCATGGAGATCCTGAACATGGGGCGCATCTCGATCGGCGCGATGGCGCTCGGAATCGCGCAGGGCGCCCTGGAAGCGGCCGCGAAGTACGCCACGGAACGCGAGCAGTTCGGCAAGCAGATCGGCGAGTTCCAGGCGATCGGATTCATGCTCGCGGACATGTCCACCGAGATCGATGCCGCCCGCATGCTCGTGTACCGCTCGGCGATCCTGAAGGACCGCGGCGAGGACTACGCGATCGAGGCGTCGAAGGGCAAGCTCTACGCTTCCGAGGTCGCGCATCGCGTGTGTCACAAGGCGATCCAGATCCACGGGGGATACGGCTACTCGCGCGAGTTCCCCGTGGAGCGCATGATGCGCGACGCGAAGATCACCGAGATCGGGGAGGGCACCTCCGAGATCCAGCGGATCATCATCAGCCGACACATCCTCGACACGACCCGCCGAGCGCACGGCGCCTAGCGCGTCGGCGCGCGGCATCGGCAAGGAGCAATCGATGTCCAAGGACCGTTCGCCCGTGATCGTGAGCGCCGCCCGCACCGCGATCGGCAAGTTCCAGGGAACGCTCGCGCAGGTGCCGGCGCCACGACTCGGTGCCGTCGCGATTCGAGAGGCCGTGAAGCGGGCCGGCATCGGGGCCGACCGCGTGGAAGACGTGATCATGGGTTGCGTGCTCGCGGCCGGCGTGGGACAGGCGCCCGCGCGCCAGGCCGCGATCCACGGCGGCATTCCCACGTCCGTCGGCGCGATGACGATCAACAAGGTCTGCGGGTCCGGCCTGAAGTCGGTCGCCCTCGCGGCCCAGGCCGTGCGCGCCGGCGACGCGTCGTGTGTGGTCGCGGGCGGCATGGAGAACATGAGCCTCGCGCCGTACCTGGCGCCGGGCGCCCGCACCGGCTACCGCCTCGGCGACGCGACGTTCGTGGACTCCATGGTACACGACGGTCTGTGGGATTCGTTCAACGACTATCACATGGGTATCACGGGCGAGAACGTCGCGGAGAAGTACGGCATCTCGCGCGAGGAGCAGGATCGCTTCGCGCTGGCGAGCCACCAGAAGGCCGCGGCCGCGCAGAAGGCCGGCTACTTCGACCGCGAGATCGTCCCCGTCGAGATCCCCCAGCGCAAGGGCGACCCGATCTCGTTCCGCGTGGACGAGTCCGTTCGCGCGGACACGTCGATGGAAGCGCTCGGCAAGCTGCGCCCCGCGTTCAAGAAGGACGGCACCGTGACCGCCGGCAACGCCCCCGGCGTGAACGACGCGGCGGCGGCCACGATCGTCATGTCCGAGGCCGCGGCCGAGTCGGCCGGGGCGTCTCCGATCGCGCGCATCGTGGACTACGCGGTGGGTGGCATGGATCCGGAGTGGGTGATGATGGCTCCCGTCGACGCCGTCCGGAAGCTGCTGAAGAAGACGGGCAAGAAGCTCGACGACTTCGACCTCATCGAGTTCAACGAGGCGTTCTCCGTCCAGTCGCTCGGCGTGATGCGCGAGCTCGGGGCGGATCCCGCGAAGGTCAACGTGAACGGCGGCGCCGTCGCGCTCGGCCACCCGATCGGATGCTCCGGGACGCGGATCCTGGTCACGTTGCTGTACGAGATGCAGCGGCGCAAGGCGCGCCTGGGACTCGCGGCGCTGTGTCTCGGCGGCGGGAACGCGGTCGCCCTGGCCGTGGAGATGTGACGCGAACGCGACTGATCGGGGGAGCGCTCGCCCTGACGGCGCTCGAGGCGGTCTGGTGCGGGCTCGTGCCCGCGCCGGGGGAACGCCTCCGGCTCTGGGTCGACTGCCTGTCGGTGCAGGGAATCGTGATCGCGCTCGTCGGGTCCTTCCTGCTCGTCGATCGGCCCTTCGTCGCGGCACGTGCCCTCCGGGGCAAGTCCCCGGAGGTCGCGCGCACCCCGGCCCGTCGACGCACGGGCGCTACGTTGATGCTGGGAGGGGCGGCGCTCTTCGGCGTCGCCGCGCTGATCTGGACGGCCTTCGGCCGGTCCTGAAAGGAGACCAAGGATGAGCTTCGATCGTGTGGCCGTCGTCGGGGCGGGCACCATGGGGAACGGAATCGCGCAGGTCTTCGCGACGTCCGGACGCAAGGTCGAGCTGATCGACGTGAGCGGTCCCGCGCTGGAGCGGGCGGTTGCGACGATCGGCAAGAGCCTCGGCAAGCTCGAGGAGAAGGGCAAGGTCCCGGCGGGTACGAAGGACCAGGCCCTGGGACGCATCAACACGCGATCGGATCTGACGGCAGCCAAGGGGTGTGCCCTCGCGGTGGAGGCCGTGGTGGAGAGCCTCGACACGAAGCGGAGCATCTTCGCGCAGCTTGCGGAGCACTGCGGGGAAGGAGCGGTGCTCGCGAGCAACACGAGCTCGATCTCCATCACCGAGCTCGCGCACGGCGTGTCGCGCCCCGAGCGAGTCATCGGCATGCATTTCATGAATCCGGTGCCGCTCATGGAGCTGGTGGAGGTCGTCCGGGGAGTGCGGACGTCGGACGAGTGCGTCGCGACGATCGAGCAGCTCTCGCGCGATCTCGGCAAGACACCGGTCACCGTGAACGACTACCCGGGGTTCATCTCGAATCGCGTGCTGATGCCGATGATCAACGAGGCGATCTACTGCCTCATGGAAGGCGTCGCGGATGCGGAGGCGATCGACACGATCATGAAGCTGGGGATGGCCCACCCGATGGGCCCGCTGACGCTGGCCGACCTGATCGGTCTCGACGTCTGCCTCCACATCATGGAGGTGCTGCACTCCGGCCTCGGGGATTCGAAGTACCGCGCGTGCCCACTGCTGCGGAACATGGTCGCGGCCGGCAAGCTCGGGCGGAAGAGCGGCGAGGGCTTCTACTCCTACGCGCGCTGATCGACTTCGCGCGGATCGGTTCGCCCCGCGCTTCGCGGGACCTCGACGAATCCGGGGCGGGCGTCCGCCCCGGGGCATCGTCCCCTCGGCCGACTAGGCTTCGAAGCGGATGCCCGCCACGGCGAGCCACTCGCCCGGGTGATCGCGGAATACTCGGCCCACACGGTCCGACCAATCCGGAACGTCCCAGAGCGGGCCCGGCACCTCCACGAGCTTCCGCTTCGTGTCGAACGCGAGCGGGATCCACTCGGGTCGCGCGCGACCTTCGAGATCGAACGCCTCCCGGATCGTCCGTGGGCCGTCCTTCCGGAGCGCGACCACCCCCGTGCCGTCGAAACCGGCCTCCGGGAGACGGATCAGCGTGACGCGGCCGCGGGGACCGTCCGCGAGTTCGTCGAGGACCGCCTCCACGAGCGGATGGCCGGTGGAGAAGAAGTCGATCGCCTCCTGGGCCACCGCCTCGGCGCGGTCGAACGTGCCGAGGAAGCGCGTTCCCGCCGGAACGCCGTGCAGCGACTCGACGGTCGCCTCTCCGCCGAACTCCAGGTACCAGCGGGCCGCTCCGCCCTTGCCTTCGACCTCGAATCCGAACTGCCGGCAGGCTTCCAGCACGACCCGACGCGTCCAGAACTCGAGCTCTTCCGGGACTCGGGCGAGGATCGACTCGGCGAGCTCGGGGCGATAACGGTCCGCGTGCAGGTGGTGGTACACGGCACGGCGGACCTTCTCCCGGAGTTCGCGGGTCTCGTGGACGACGGATTCCACGTCGAGGTTCCCGCCTGCGGCGTCGAGCGCGCGCTGCACGGCCTCCACCACGTGGCCGAGCGCTCGATCGAGTCCGCCGAGCGGTTCCCGGAAGATCCCGAGCGCCTCGTGCAGGCGCACCACGTCCGCGCCGAACCCGCCGGCCGGTCGGAAGTACACGATCTCCACCGGACCGCGGCGACTGATGCGATCGAGTCGGCCGATCCGCTGCTCCACGACCACGGGATCCCAGGGCAGGTCATACATCACGATCCGTTTCGCGAACTGGAAGTTGCGTCCCTCGCCGCCCGACTCGGTGGCGATGAGCAGATTCGGCCCGCCCTCCTCCGCGAATCGCGCAACCTCGAGATCGCGCTGCGCGGGGGAGAGGTCCTCGTGGAAGACGCCGATGCGCCGGCTCGTGCGGAACTCGAGCTCCTTCTTCAACGCGATCAGCGACTCGCGCTCCGCCACGAACACGAGCGACTTCTCGCCGCGCCGGTCCCACCGTTTCGCCTCGCGTCCGAGCCAGAGCGTGCGCGGATCGTCCGGCCCGCTCGGGGCGGAGAGCACTTTCGCGAAGAGCGTCGAGCGCTCGCGACGTTGCGCTTCGTTGTCTGCCGGGCCCGACAGCGTCTCCCGTTCGCGCTCCTGCCGCAGAGGGTCCTCCTCCAGATCCACGGGCACCGGAAGTCGTGGCGGAAACCCGCCGACGTCGTCGCGGGTCGTCGAGCTGGTGCAGGGGTGGAGCGGCTCGCCGGCTTCGAGGCGTCGCTGGAACTCGTCCCAGGAGTCGTACCGTGCGGGATGCAGGAGCTCGAGCAGGCGGAAGAACCCGTGCGCGTCCGCCTCGAGCGGCGTGGCGGAAAGCAGGAGCGCGTGGCGCGCCGTCTTCGCGATGGCCGCCACGGTGCGGTACTCGGGGGACCCCTCCGTGCCGCGGCGGCGCCGCAATCGGTGCGCCTCGTCGACGACGAGCAGATCGGGACGAGCCTGTTCCGCGAGTCGCGCGACGGCCGGCTCGGCGACGAGATCCTCCAGCGCCACGATCGCGCGCGGGTGCACGTCGAACGGATTGAAGCCGGGGCCGTTCTCGCGGCGCACGTCCTCCCGCCGATCGCGATCCACGAGGACGAACACCTGGTGGAACTTGCGCCACAGCTCGCCGAGCCACTGGACGACGAGCGACCGCGGCGCCACCACGAGCACGCGCTCCGCGCGGCCCGTGTTCACGAGGCGGTTGAGAATCAGGCACGCCTCGACCGTCTTGCCGAGGCCGACCTCGTCGGCCAGGAGCCAGCGCACCGGATCCGCCTGCGTGGCCCGCTCGGCCACGTGGAGCTGGTGCGGGAACAGCTCGATGCGTCCGCCGAGGAAGGAACCGAGTCCGTCCGCCTCCCGGAGCTCGCGCAGTCGCGTGGCGTCGAGGCGATTCCGGAACGCCGCGAGCTCGTCCGCGTCGCGGCGGGCGAGGCGCGCCACGACGTCGTCCTGGAACTCGTCCGCCCAGTGCTCGGGATCGGCGCCCGGCTGGAGCGTCAGGGGCACGAGCGGGTGCGTCTCGGCCGCAAAGGTCAGCGTGACGTCGGCGGTCGGGAAGAGCACGGTCAAACGACGCCCGCCGGCCTGCTCGACCACACCCGGTCCGAGCTCGCGGTTGAAAGGGTGCAGGACCTTGTCGCCCGGCTTCAACGGATGGGTCGTCGGCTCCGGCATGGTTCCTCGGGGTGCATGGTGTCGCCCAAGGGACCACAGGAGGGGCGGGTCGGCAAGGGGGGCGACCCGAAGGGACCGGAAGCGGGCCAGCGAGCGGAGGGCGTCCCTCCGAAGAGGGACGCCCACAAGAAGAGTCTGCGGTCGAGCACCTGCGCGAGCCGGGGCCCCGACGGTCCTTCCCCAAGGACGCCGGTTGCCCGGGGGAACGGGGATGTGCGGCATCACCGCCCCGGGCAGCGCCCGGTCGCACTGGTGTGTGGAGTGACCTTGCAACTCTCCTTCTTCGCTCGGCGGTCGGTCGTTAGAGGATCACGTTCACCGCGAACGAGATGACCCGGGCGACGGAGTCGATGGAAATGCTTCCGACGTAGTGGGCGATCGGCGGGTCCTGACCGTTGTCAGGCTCTCCGTCGGCGTAGGCCCGGTCCAACCACGGCGACGAAACCAGAGTGAAGGTGAATGCGAGGGCGAGGGTGCGGATGATCTTCTTGGTGCTCGTCATGGTCGGCCTCCTGGGGTTTTCAGCCGTCTGTGTGTTGGATCCCGGGGGCGATCTGCGGCGGGAGCCACATGCCTCCTATGGCAAGGGGCGTGCCTTCCTGCTCGAAATCGGGCAAGGATTGCGCATGATTTGTCTAAGAGGTTGTGGAGCAATCACTTGGATCGCGTGATGCGAGGCGGGAGACACGGCGGACCGCACCGAGTGGGGCCGGGCGGCGACCGACCGAACGTCGATATCGGCGTCGGGAACGTCGTTCTCGGAGCCGGACGAGCCGGCCGACGCTTCAACCCATTGATTGGAAACGAATTAGGGTCGACGTCGATGAAACTTCGAAAACGACGTTTCGAACGCCGATTCCGAGGCTCCGAACGTCGAAAACGCCGCTAGGCTCGGCCGCTGCTCGGATGTTTCCGTCGCCGACGCAGCTGGAGATGCCTCAGGTCGTGCTTGTCCAGCCGGCGGGCGAGCGCGGCCTCCTTCAGTCCCAGGAGTCGGGCCGCGATCGTGATCACGCCGCCGGCTCGGACCATGGCCGCCCGGATCTGCTGGACCTCCGCCTCCTCGAGGCTCCCGCGCTCCCGAGGCACGGACCGCTCGGGGGAGGCGTTGAGGCTCGGACTGGACAGGTGCTCGAGTCGTATCTCGTCGCCGTCCGCGCTCGTCACGGCCGCCGCGATGCAGTTCCGAAGTTCGCGGATATTCCCTTCCCACGGGCACTCGCGCACCGCCTGCTGCGCTTCGCGGGTCAGGTGGCAGCGTGGACGGCTCGGATTGCGCTCGTACTCCCTCTCGAGGAAAAGCTCCACGAGAGCAAGGATGTCATCGGGGCGCTCCCGGAGCGGCGGGATCGCGAAGCGTCGCTGCATCCGGAAGTAGATGTCGCTGCGGAATGTGCCACTCCGGATCTTCGCCTCGAGGTTCGCGTTCGTCGCAAAAATCAGGAGGCCGTTGAACTTCTTCACCTTCACGCTGCCGACGGGGCGGTACTCGAACCCGTCCAGGAAATTGAGGAAGGGAGTCTGCATCGACGTCGGGATCTCGGTGAACTCGTTGAGGAAGAGTGTGCCACCTTCGGCCTGATCGATGATCCCCGAGTTCCGTTCGACCCCCGTGATCGCGCCCTGGACCGTCCCGAACAGTCCGGACTGGACGAGCGGCTCCGGAACGTCGGGCAACGAGAAATGGACGAAGTCCCCCTCCAGCCCGGACGCATCGTGCAGGATCCTCGCGAAGTGGTCCTTGCCGCACCCGCTCGGTCCCGTCAGCAGAATGATCTCGCCGGCCCGGGCGACCTTGATCGCGTCGGAAACGATTCGTCGCATCTGCGCGTCCCGCAGAACGGTCTTGGAGAACGAGAGAGGATCGCCGGTGATGGCGCTCTGAAGGGTGCGCCGCTGCTCATCGAATCGCTCGTACTGGCGCGCGTTGTGGATCCCGATCGCCGCCATGTCCGTGATGAACGACAGGAAGCGTAGCGCCTCGGTGCCGAAGAGATCCGTGAGCGAGCGGTGGTCCATGTAGAGTGCGCCAAGGATCCGGCCGCCCCATCGGATCGGCATCGCCACGAGCGACCGAATGCGGCTCCTGCGAATCGACTCATGAAGGGAGAGGCGCGGGTCGGAGAGCGCGTCTCCGCTGTGGATGATCTCGCCGTCGGTGCCGACGGCTTCCAGCGACGCGAGACTGATCTGCAGACCCTCCTGCATCGAGTCCGGGTCGATGTTCCGGTGGCAGCGGATCTTCATCCTGCGGGTCGTCGGATCCTCGAGCGCGATGACGCCGCGCTCGGTGCCGAGGTACTCCATCGAGGCATCGAGGATCCGCTCCGCGACCTCGTCGACCGTCTGGATCCGCGTCAGACTCTTCGAGACCGCGGCTGCCGCTTCGAGCACGCGTTCCACGGTGTGGAGGGTCGCGGAGGAGTCGGCCGCGAGTACGGCGTCTCGCGTCTCGGGCTGGGGGACACCGATCTCCTCGCGCAGCTTCTGGGCCGCGCGCCGGGTCGAGACGGCCGCGTGCTCGTTGCCCCGCTCGCGATAGGACGCCGCACTCGCCTCCAGTGCCCGCACGCGGAGGAGGCGGGCGCCGAGGGACTCGAACGTCCGGAGGGCGGCGACGTATCGGGAGATGGCGGCTTCGTGCTCGCTGCGGATGGCGTGGACTCGACCCGCCGATAGGCTGAACAGAGCGTCCCAGAGAGGAGATCGACTGTCCTCCGCCATCTGCTGCGCTTCCCGAAGAGCCGCGTCCGAGCTCGGATCGTCGTTCATGTCTGCGAGCAGTTCCGCCCGCTCCAGCTGGATCCGGAAACGAACCTCCGACCGGCGTTCCTCCAGTGCCTCGAGACCCGAAGCGAGTTCCGCTTCCGCCCGCTCGGCATTCTTCCGCTGACGGTACACGCGCCCGAGCAGGTAGTGGGAGAACGCCTGCCCCCAGACGTCTTTCACGGCTCGCGCGCGGCTCAGGCAATTCTTGGCCGCAGTTTCGGCGGCGCCGAGCTCGCCGAGATCCAGTTCGATCAGCGCGGACAGCACGAGATGGTTGATCATCGGATACGCATCGTGCAGCGGTTGCACCAGGTCGATGGCGCGCTGTGCCAGCTCCCGTGCCTGGCGGAAGTCCGCACGGTACCAAGCCAGCACGCCTCGCGTTCTCGCCTGGAAACTCTGATCCCGCGGTCCCACGACGTCGCCGACGAGCCGATCCGCTTCGGCGAGCGCCACCTCCGCTTCATCCCAGCGACCCAGCTCGATCAGCACGAACGCGAGACTCCGATACGAACGACTCGCCGACTGGGGACGTTGCGCCGCAACGAGACCCTCGGCGGCGCGGCGATGCGCCCTCGCCGCCTCGACGATGTCGAGGCTGTCCCACAGGCATACCGCCTGGAGACCCCAGACCAGGGGCAGGGTCTCCGGGTCGGACCCTTCGTTCAGGTGCACCTCAGCCCGGGACAACCAGTCGAGCGCTCCCGCAACGTCGCCGGCTCGCCACCGGGCGTGACCGAGGCGATGCTCCGCGCGTCCGGCCTGTTTCGGCATGTTCGCTTCGAGCGCCCGGTCGCGCGCCAGCTGGAGCTGTTCCTCCGCGCGCGACGAGTGACCCGCCTGGATCAGGAGCGCGCCGAGCGCGGATCGGGTCCAGGACTCGAAGGCCGGGTCCCCGAACTTCGTGCGTTCCACCAGATCCTGCAGATCGTCGGCGGCGTGCGCCTGCTGTCCGGAACCGTCGAGCGCCTGGGCTCGGTAGACCGCGAGGCGCGTGGCGATCTGCCCCTCCGGCTGGTGGTCGAGGAGCTCCTCGCACAGGGCCAGCGCGTCCTGGTGACGCCCGCTCACGATCAGGGATTCGATCCAATCCGAGACGAACTCCGGGATCTCCGAACGCTCGGAGGCGGAGTGCAGGGTCCAGGCTCGGGACCACGCGTTCGCCGCTCCGTGAACCGCGCCCTGCTCGCGGAGCGACCTTGCCGCTCCCGACCACGCGTCGCGGGCCGACTCGCGATCTCCGGCGGCTTCCAGGTGACGTGCGATCTCCGGGGTGGGCGTGTCGCCGTTCTGCTCCCGAAGCAGCGCGGCGATCCGTCCGTGCATCGACCGACGCTTGGACTCCGGAATGGCGGAGTAGATGTCGCGCTGGAGATCCGGCTCGGCGAAACGGTACCGACGGTCGTGGCCGCGGGTCACGATCCCGCGATGCACGATGTCGTGCAGGAACTGCGCCGCCGCGAGGCGGTCCTCGCTCGCGGCAGTCAGCACCGCGGGATCGAACGCCGGTGCCGCCACGGCGGCGAGCATGAGCAGCTCCGGATCGAGCCCGAGGCTTCGGACGCGGGAGGCAGCGTTCACTCGCGAAGAGGCGGCCGGCTCGAGTCGGCCGGCCGCGAGCATCCAGCCGCCATTGGATCGATCGAGCACCCGATCCTCCACGAGGCGACGCATCGCGGCCTCGATCCTGGCGGGGTTGCCGCCCGCTTCCCGATCGATCCAGTCGGCGAGGAGTCCGAGCGAGCGCTCGTCGAGCGCCGCACGATCCGGCCGGTCGGCCTCACCGAGCAGAGCGGAGATGAACTGGCGGGTGTCCTGCGGCCCGAACGGGGCGAGGTGAATCGTCTCGAACTCGTCGCCCTGCGCGATCTCCTCGAGAGCGGATCCGTCGCGGGTGACCAGGCAGAGTGCCGACTCCGAATCGAGCGCCTCGTGGAGCGCACGCAGGAACACGAGGCTGTCCGGATCGGCGCTCTCGAGAGACTCGAACACGAACAGCCGCGAGTGGCCTCGCGGACCGAGCGACTCCAGGAACGACGCGGCGAATGCCGTCATGTCGGTTTCCGTTCGGCCGCTCGCGGGAAGACTGAACTCGCCACCGATTCGACCGTAGCGGAACAGTGTCTGCAGAACGCGGAATGCTACGTCGCGGGACTCGCGGGCATCCGAGTGGAGGACCTCCACGCCTTCCAGACCGAAGGTGTGGGTGATGCTCTCGACGAAACGGGTCTTTCCCACGCCGGCGTCGCCGGTCACGAGGATGGCGCGCCCGCCCCGGCCGCTTCCCAGCGCGTTGAGCGCACGGTCGGACTCGTTCTCGCGGCCGATCATCGTCAGCGGTGAGCCGAGGTAGGGGAGGGGGCGCGCGTCGCCGTTGCGGTTCGGACCGTGTCCGAGCAGATCGCTGACGAGGTCCGCCACCATCGTGGCCGAGCGCGGACGGTCCTCCGGACGTCGCGATGTGAGCGAGTCCACGAGCTCGCGCCAACCGTCATCTTCGAGATACGGCGCGACCGACGGTGTGTCCTGGCGACCGAGGCGGTCGAGCAACTCCTCGGGGCTGCTCGAATCGAACAGCGGGCGACCCGCGATCGCCTCGAACAACGTCGCTCCGAGCGAGTACAGATCGCTTCGCGGATCGACGCGCGGCGATGTCATGACCTCGGGCGGGAGATACGCGAGCGTGCCGGTGACATCCTGGCGGGACACGCCGCGTCGTCGGGCGTATCCGAAGTCCGCGAGCAGCACCCGATCCGGACTCCCGTCGTTGTGGGCGGAGACCAGAATGTTCGCGGGCTTGATGTCGCCGTGCAGGATTCCCTGGGCGTGCGCGTACTCCAGAGCGGAACAGACCGCCAGCGCGACTTCCCCCAGCGCGTCCAGTCCGCCTTTCCGGTAGATGACGCCGAGATCGACCTGCGGCACATACTCCATCACGTAGTAGCGGCGCAGCTCGTCGATCTCGCCGAAGTGCGTCGCGGCCACGATGTGCGGGTGCTGGAAGCGGGAGTGGGTCTGGTACTCGAGCTTGAAGTCGATCTCGTCCGCGCCATGGCGAGGACTCGCGTGCGCGACCTTCACGGCCACGATCTCCCCGCCGTCGAGACGGCGGGCCCGCCACACCTCGCCCGATCGTCCGCGTCCGATGGACTCGAGCAGGTCGAAGCCGGGGATGAAGAGAGTCTCCACGCGCTCCTCCGCGACGACGTCAAGTCGTTGGGGGGCAACAGTCTAGCAATTGGGTGCAGTGGTCGGCAACTCCGCGCGGGAGGGAGGACGCGCCGCCGGCTCTCCGGTCGGAGAGGGCCGGAGAGGCGGGATGCCGCCCTTGCCCGCGCGTCGCCGGTCGTCCAGACTCTCCGGCCCATGACCGCTCGAGCACGAGATCACCGACAGGTCGACGTCGCCGTCGTCGGGGGCGGCGCCGCCGGACTCCTGGCCGCGACGTTCGCGGCGCGGGCCGGGGCGTCGGTGCTGCTCCTGGAGTCCGCCGCTCGCCCCGGGGCGAAGATCCGCGTGAGCGGTGGGGGCCGCTGCAACGTCCTCCCGTCGCGGATGAACGTGGAGGACTTCCACACGCACGGCAGCGTCCCCGCGATGCGAAACGTCCTGGCGGGTTGGCCGCTCGAGGACGTGAGGGACCACTTCGAGCGACACCTCCGGGTCCCGCTGAAGGTGGAGTCCACCGGCAAGGTGTTTCCGGCGAGCGACTCGTCGCGCGACGTCGTGGAGGCGCTCCTCACCGACCTCGATCGATCCGGGGCCGGGCTCGAGGCGGGCGCCCGCGTGCTCGGGATCCGCCCGCGCGAGTCGACGTTCTCCCTATCGATCCACGGGCGAGGCGATCTTCGCGCCTCGCGCGTGGTGCTCGCGACGGGCGGCCGGTCGCTCCCGAAGACCGGCAGCGACGGCGCGGGGTACGCGTTCGCGGCGGACCTCGGACACTCGATCGTGCCGACGTACCCGGCCCTCGTTCCTCTGACCACCGGAGACGCGGGCTGGACCTCGCTCGCCGGTCTCGCCGTGCCCGCCACGCTGGACGTGCGGGTTCGCGACAAGCGGGTCGCGCGGCACCATGGCGACTTTCTCTTCACGCACCAGGGGTTCTCCGGCCCGGTGGCACTCGACGTGAGCCGCTGGTTCACGGATCCGAAGATGTCGGCGGACGCGCGCCTGTTCGCGGGCTGGGGCGAGCCCGGCACCGATCCCGCGACCGCGCTGGACGCGGGCGGCGCGCGGACGGTCGCGGCGGCGATTCGCGACGTCCTGCCTCGCCGTCTCGCCGACGCGATCCTCGCGCGCGCGGAAGTGGAACCCGCGACGCGCCTCGCCGAGCTGCCTCGCGACGCCCGCCGCCGGCTCCGGACGCTGCTCACGGAGTGCCCACTGCCCGTCTCGGGTTCGCTCGGATACGCGAAGGCGGAGGTCACCGCGGGGGGAGTGCCGCTGTCGGAGCTGCACCTCGGGACGCTCGAGAGCCGCCTGGCCCCCGGGCTGTTTCTCGCCGGTGAGATCCTCGACGTCACCGGCCGGATCGGGGGGTTCAACTTCCTGTGGGCCTGGGTGACCGGCCGCCGCGCCGGCGAGGGAGCGGTGGCGAGCCTCGGAACGGTCGGCTAGGGCGGGGCGATCCGGGCCGCGCCGCCGGCGGGGGAGACCCGGCGGCCCCGGCGGTTGATGGTCCGCGCGGATCCGGACATACTCGCGCGACGGTCGACCGGGCGTCCCGGCCGGTCCTGATCCGCGTTTCGCCACCCCGACCCCGAGCACCGCGTGAAGGCCTACCTCGATCTCCTCGGCCGCATCCTCGACGAAGGCGTGTCCCGCGACGATCGCACGGGCACGGGCACGCTCGCCGTCTTCGGCCATCAGATGCGCTTCGACCTGGCGGAGGGGTTCCCGCTCGTCACCACGAAGAAGGTCCACGTCCGCTCGATCGTGCACGAGCTCCTGTGGTTCCTCCGCGGAGAGACGAACGTGCGATCCCTGCAGGCCGCGGGGGTCTCGATCTGGGACGAGTGGGCGGACGAGGACGGCGAGCTCGGGCCGGTCTACGGGCGCCAGTGGCGATCCTGGGCCGCGCCGGACGGCAGCACGGTGGACCAGATCGCCGACGTCGTCCGCGCGATCCGGGAGACGCCGCACTCGCGCCGACTGATCGTGAGCGCGTGGAACCCGGCCGACGTTCCGGCGATGGCCCTGCCGCCGTGCCACTTGTTGTTCCAGTTCTGGGTCGGCGACGGTCGGCTCTCGTGCCAGCTCTACCAGCGCAGCGCCGACGTCTTCCTCGGCGTGCCGTTCAACATCGCGTCCTACGCGCTGCTCACGCACCTCGTGGCGAAGGTGACGGACCTGGAGCCGGGCGAGTTCGTCCACACGCTCGGCGACGCGCACCTGTACAGGAACCACCTGGAGCAGGCGCGACTCCAGCTCGGACGCGACCCGCGCCGCCTCCCGGACCTCGTGCTCGATCCCGGCCCGCGAACGCTCGAGGAGTTCCGGTACGAGCACATCCGGATCGAGAACTACGATCCGCATCCGCGGATCAAGGCGGAGGTCTCGGTGTGACGTCGCTGAGCCTGATCGCCGCCGTGGCCGAGAATCGCGTCATCGGCCGCAGAGGCGACCTGCCGTGGCGCCTGCGCTCGGACATGGCGCGCTTCAAGCGACTCACCATGGGCTTTCCGATCCTGATGGGGCGCAAGACCTGGGATTCGCTGGGAGGACCGTTGCCGGGCCGGACGCACGTGGTGCTCACGCGGAACGCGGACCTGCCGCTCCCGGCCGACGTGATCCGCGTTTCGACGTTCGAGGAGGCGCTGGACCGGCTCGCGGAGTTTCCCGAGACCTTCGTGATCGGTGGCGCGCAGATCTACGAAACCGCGCTGCCGCGAGCGGATCGCATGTATCTCACGATCGTCCATGCCCGTCCGGAGGGCGACGCGTTCTTCCCCGAGTGGCCCGCGTCCGAGTGGCGCGTGATCGAGGAGGAACGACACGAGGCGGACGAGAGAAACGAGCACGCGTACACGTATCGCACGCTCGAGCGACGCGTGTAGCCGGCGCGGCCCTGCCGTGCGAGGATTCCGGGACGTTCCCGAAGGAGAGAGAATGGCCGAGCCGATCACCATCGTGGCGGGGCTGCCGCGATCCGGAACGTCGATGATGATGCGCATGCTGGAGGCCGGCGGGATGACCGTCGTGACGGACGGCGAGCGCGTCGCCGACATCGACAACCCGGAAGGGTACTACGAGTACGAGCGGGTCAAGCAGATCAAGGACGACGCGAGCTGGATCCCGGACACGCGCGGCAAGGTGTTCAAGATGGTCTCGCTGCTGCTCTACCATCTGCCGAAGAACGAGACCTATCGCATCGTGTTGATGCGCCGGGCGGTGGAGGAGGTGCTCGCCTCCGAACGCAAGATGCTGATTCGCCTCGGCAAGGATCCGGATCACGCGCCGGACGACCGCATGGCGGACATCTTCAAGAAGCACCTGACCCACCTGGAGGGATGGCTCGCGGCGCAGAAGCACATTTCCGTGCTCCAGGTGAACTACAACCAGGTGCTGAACGACTCGGAGAACGCGCTCCGGCCCGTGGCCGGGTTCTGCGGCGGGCTGGACCTCGCGCGGATGGTCGCGATCGTGGATCCGAATCTCTACCGGAATCGGAAGAGCGAGTGATCGGCCTCACCGCGGCGGAACGCTAGATCGCGAACGACTCCCCGCACCCGCACGAGCTCTTCGCGTTCGGGTTCGTCCACAGGAAGCGCTGACTCATGAGCTCGGTCTTGTAGTCGAGGGTGCTGCCCTTGAGGAACACGATCGAGCGCGGGTCCACGACCACGGTGGCGCCGTACTGCGTGGTGACGAAGTCCCCGTCGCGGGGCGCGGCGTCCTCGAACGACATCACGTAGGTCGCGCCGGAGCAGCCGCCCCCCTGAACCTTGACGCGCAACGGGCCTTCCGGGAAACCGGCTCGATCCGCCTTCGTGCGGATCGCCCGCGCGGCGGCCTCCGTGAGCGTGATCGGTGCTTCCGGATTCGTGACTTCCATTTCGGCCTCCCGCGCGACGATGGCGCGACTTCGTGCTACGATCCGCTCCGCGAGGAGGGAGCCATGTCCGAGAAGAAGATCGGCAAGCTGACGGTGCGCATCGAGCGGGACCAGTGCATCGGTTCCGGCAACTGCGTCAAGATCGCTCCCACCGTGTTCGAGCTCGACGACGACGGCCTCGTGGCCTTCCGCAGCGACGGGGAAGACCCGGGAGCCGAGAAGGTCCTCGACGCGTGCCAGGTGTGTCCGGTCGACGCCCTCTTCGTCATGGGCGAGAGCGGCGAGTCGCTGGTTCCCTGACCGCTCGTCCCCTGGCTCGGCCCGTGTGCGGCCAAGCTCCCTATCTGCAACTCCGGACCTCCTAGTACATCCCCAGGGCGACCTTCGCCGCGTCGGACATGTACTCCGGCGTCCACGGCGGATCCCACACGATGTCGACGTTCGCGCGCTCGATCCCCTCGATCGCCTCGATGCGTTCCTTGACCTCCACCGGCAACGCCTCGGCCGACGGGCACGCGGGCGACGTGAGCGTCATCTCCACCCGCACCGAGTGATCGTCGGCGACCTTCACCTTGTAGATCAGCCCGAGCTCCCAGATGTCCACCGGGATCTCGGGGTCGTACACCTGCTTCACCGCGGCCCGGATCGGCTCGCGGTAGGCGACGTCGCCCTCGAAGGGCACGTTCGCGGTTCCTTCCAAGGGAATCCTCCTACTCGGTCGACACGCGACCGCTCTCCGAGGCGAGCGCCGCATGGAACGTGTGCCAGGGCAACGTCGCGCACTTCACGCGGACGGGGAACTCACGCACGCCCGCGAAGATCGCGAGCTTGCCGAGCCGCTCCTCCGCGTCACCCGGGGCGGCGTCGCGCGTGCCGGTCACGAGCTCGCGAAAGTCCTCGACGAGGGCCTCGCCTTCTTCGCGCGTCTTGCCGGTGAGGCACTCCGTCATCAGAGACGCGGACGCCGTGCAGATCGCGCAGCCCTGGCCCGTGAACGCCACGTGCTCGATCCGCCCCTCGGCGCCGAACTTCAGCTCCACGTTGACCCGGTCGCCGCAGAGCGGATTGAAACCCTCCGCGCGTCCGTCCGGCGAATCGAGCTCGCCGAAGTTCCGCGGGTGGCGGTGGTGATCCAGGATCACCTGCTGGTAGAGCTCCCGGAGGTCCGAGTCCATGATCGCTACTCCTGGCCGAAGAGCTGACGCACGCGTTGGAGGCCGGCCACCAGAGCGTCGAGATCCTCGCGCGTGTTGTACACCGAGAGCGAGGCGCGCGTCGTGGCCGGAACTCCGAAGTGCTCCATGACGGGCTGCGCGCAGTGATGACCGGTTCGGACCGCGATCCCTTCCCGGTCCAGGATCGTGCCCACGTCGTGCGGGTGGACGCCCTCGAGCACGAACGAGAGGATCGCCACCTTGTCCGGCGCCGTGCCGATGAGCCGCAGGCCTGGCACGGCGGCCAGCGCAGCCGTGCCGTACCGGAGCAGATCGTCCTCGTGCTCGCGAATGCGATCCAGCCCGATCGCGCTCATCCACTCGATCGCCGCGCCGAGGGCCACGATGCCGCCGGCATTCGGGGTCCCGGCCTCGAACTTCGCGGGAACGTCGGCCCAGGTGGATCCCTGGAAAGAGACCGAGCGGATCATGTCACCGCCGCCCATCCACGGCGGCATCTCGTCCAGGAGCGCGAGACGTCCCCAGAGGGCGCCCGTACCCATCGGCGCGAACGCCTTGTGCCCGGAGATCGCGTAGAAGTCCGCCCCGAGCGCCTGCACGTCGACGGGCACATGGGCGGCCGACTGCGCTCCGTCCACCACGACCGCGGCGCCGACGCCGTGCGCCAGTTCCGCCAGTCGGGCCACGGGGTTCACGGTCCCGAGCGCGTTCGACACGTGCCCCACGGCCACGACGCGGGTCCGACTTCCGAGCATTCTCTCGTACGCCTCGAGATCCAGTACTCCGCGGTCGTCCATCGGGATGCCGCGGACGTGCGCTCCGGTCTGCTCGGCCACGAGCTGCCACGGCACGAGGTTCGAGTGGTGCTCCATCCACGTGACGAGAATCTCGTCGCCGGGGGAGAGGCGAGGCCGCGCATACGACTGCGCCACGAGGTTGATCGCCTCGGTCGCGCCGCGGACGAAGACGATCTCGCGCGGATCCTCCGCGCCGAGCAGGCCCGCGACCTGGCCCCGCGCGCCCTCGTAGGCCTCGGTGGCCTCCACGCTGAGGCGATGGACCCCCCGGTGCACGTTCGCGTTCAGACGCTCGTAGAAGTCCCGCTCGGCGGCGAGCACCGCCATCGGTTTCTGCGTGGTGGCGGCGGAGTCGAGGTACACCAGCGGGTGACCGCCGATCTCCCGCCTCAGGAGCGGAAACTCCGAGCGGACGTCGAGCGGTCGGGTCGAGGCGCGATCGCCGGTGGCCGTGCTCATGACTACTCCCGTTCGTTCAGCCTCTCGGCCACGATCCGCTGCAGGCGTTCCCGCAGGGGATCGAGCTCCATGCGCTCGAAGATCTCGTTCACGAACGCGAACACGAGGAGCCGGCGCGCCGTCTCCACGGGGATGCCGCGCGCCTCGCAGTAGAAGATCGCCTCGTCGTCGATCTGGCCGATCGTGGCACCGTGAGTGCACTTCACGTCGTCGGCGTAGATCTCGAGCTGCGGCTTCGTCTCCACGAGTGCGTCGGCCGAGAGCAGCAGGTTCTTGTTGGACTGGACGGCGTCGGTCTTCTGCGCGCCCTCGTCCACGATGATGCGTCCGCTGAACATCGCCTTGGCACGGCCGTCGAGGATGCCGCGGTAGTACTGACGACTCTCGGAATGGGCCTCCGCGTGACGGACGCGCATCCGGTTGTCGTGCAGCTGGTGACCGCGCGGCACGTACATGCCGTTCAGGACCGACATGCAGTTCTCGCCGTTCAGCGTGGGGAAGACGTTGTTTCGGACCAGCGCGCCGCCGAGCAGCGCGGAATGGGACGAGAAGTCCGAGTCGCGCGACTGCGAGACGTACAGCGTGGACACCGCGTACGAGTCCTCGTTGCTCTGCTCCACGAAGTAGTGACTCACCTTCGCGTTCGCGCCGACCACGATCTCCGTCACCGCGTTCGCGAACAGACGACCCTCGCCGAGCCCGACGTGGTCCTCCACGATCACGACCTCGCTCGACTCGCCGGCCACGGCCAGCACGCGGGGGAAGGTCATGGTGTCGCGACCGCTCGTGCTCACGAAGAGGACGTGGATCGCGCCGGTCACCGCGGTGCCGTTCGGCACGTGGACGAAGACGCCGTCGCGCAGGAAGGCGTCGGCGAGGTGCGTGAACGCCTCCCGGTCGTCGCCCGAGAGCGAGCCGAGATGCGGCCGCACCAGGTTCTCGTGCTCGCGCAGCGCATCCGCGAGCGGCATCGCCACGACGCCACCGGGCAGGCCGCTCGTCCGCGACAGCGTGGGCTGGTAAGTGCCGTCGACGAACACGATCGTGGCGGTCTCCGATTCGCCGAGCCGCAGATCCGAGAGCTGCGTCGCCCGCACGGCGTCCGGGGCACCGGACGCGAGTGCGAACGCGTTCTCCGCGAGCGCGGACACGTCGGTGAAGCGCCAGTCCTCGTCACGCACGGTGGGGAATCCGAGCTCCTCGAACTTCGCCCAGGCGGACTCGCGGATCTCACGCACCCAGGCCGGCGCGTCGTGCGTCTCGGCGAACGTGGCCCAGGTGCCGGCGTAGGCGTTCGGGGTCGTCATCACGGTCATGTCGCCCCCCCTCAACCGGTGGCGCCGGCGCGGACCGCTTCCTCGATCCACGCGTAGCCGCGGCTCTCGAGTTCGTGGGCCAGCTCCGGTCCGCCCGACTTCGCGATGCGCCCGTCCACGAGCACGTGCACGAAGTCCGGCTCGATGTAGTTCAGCAGCCGCTGGTAGTGCGTGATCACGATCATGGAGCGCTCGGGTCCTCGAAGGTCGTTCACGCCCTCGGCCACGATACGGAGCGCGTCGATGTCGAGGCCGGAGTCGGTCTCGTCCAGCACGGCGACCTTCGGCTCCAGCACCGCCATCTGGAAGATCTCGTGGCGCTTCTTCTCGCCGCCGGAGAAGCCCTCGTTCACGGATCGGCGCAGGAACGCCTCGTCCATCTTCACGACCCCGAGCTTCTCCTTCACGAGCTTCAGGAAGTCGAGCGCGTCGACCTCGGGCTCGCCGCGGTGCTCGCGCTTCGCGTTGTAGGCGGCCTTGAGGAACTCCATCGTGGAGACGCCGGGAATCTCGACGGGGTACTGGAACGCGAGGAACAGCCCCTCGCGGGCCCGCTCGTCCGCGTCCATCTCGAGCAGGTCCTGGCCGTCCATGATCACGCGGCCCTGTGTGACCTCGTAGGCCTCATGGCCGGCGAGCACCTGGGCGAGCGTGCTCTTGCCGGAACCGTTCGGGCCCATGATCGAATGGACCTCGCCGTTCCCGATCTCGAGGTTGATCCCCTTGAGGATCGGCTTGCCTTCCACGTTCACGTGAAGATCCTGGATCTTGATCATCGCGTTCCTCGTTCTCCCTCGTCTGCGTGCGCCCCGCGGGACGGGGCTCCGGTTTCATCGGGCGCCGGCACTCGGGCCGGGCCGGGATCTCGCTCGCGTGTCGCGCCGGCTAGCCGACGCTGCCCTCCAGGCTCACGCTCAACAGCTTCCGCGCTTCCACCGCGAACTCCATCGGCAGCTCGCGGAAGACCTCCTTGCAGAACCCGTTCACGATCATGGAGACGGCGTCTTCCGTCTCGATGCCGCGCTGCTGGCAGTAGAACAGCTGGTCCTCGCCGATCTTCGACGTGGACGCCTCGTGCTCCACCTTCGCCGTGGGGTTGCGGACGTCGATGTACGGGAACGTGTGCGCGCCGCACTTGTCGCCGATCAGCATCGAGTCGCACTGCGTGAAGTTGCGCGCGTTCGTGGCGCCGCGCTGGACGCGCACGAGGCCGCGGTACGCATTCTGGCCTTCCATGGCCGAGATGCCCTTGGAGATGATCGTGCTCTTCGTGTTCTTTCCGAGGTGGATCATCTTCGTGCCGGTGTCGGCCTGCTGCTTCAGCGACGTCAGCGCGACCGAGTAGAACTCACCGACCGAGTCGTCGCCCTTCAGGATGCAGCTCGGGTACTTCCAGGTGATCGCGGATCCGGTCTCGACCTGCGTCCACGAGATGTGGCTGCGGGCACCGGCGCACAGGCCGCGCTTCGTGACGAAGTTGTAGATGCCGCCCTTGCCGTTCTCGTCGCCCGGGTACCAGTTCTGGATCGTGGAGTACTTGATCTGCGCGTCTTCGAGCGCCACGAGCTCCACCACCGCGGCGTGCAGCTGGTTCTCGTCGCGCATGGGGGCGGTGCAGCCCTCGAGGTAACTCACGTAGGAGCCCTTGTCGGCCACGATCAACGTCCGCTCGAACTGGCCGGTCGCGGCCGCGTTGATGCGGAAGTACGTGGAGAGCTCCATCGGGCAGCGCACGCCTTCGGGCACGTACACGAACGATCCGTCCGTGAACACCGCGGAGTTGAGCGTGGCGAAGTAGTTGTCCGAGTAGGGGACCACCGAGCCCATGTACTTCTTGATGAGCTCGGGATGCTCGCGCACCGCCTCCGAGAACGAACAGAAGATGATGCCGAGCTCGTTCAGCTTGTCCTTGAACGTCGTGGCCACCGACACGCTGTCGAAAACCGCGTCCACCGCCACTCCGGCCAGGAGCTTCTGCTCGTTCAGCGGGATGCCGAGCTTCTCGTAGGTCTCGAGCAGCTTGGGGTCCACTTCGTCGAGGCTCTTCGGCGCGTCGGCCTTGGACTTCGGCGCCGAGTAGTAGCGGATGGCCTGGTAGTCGATCGGCGGGTAGTGGACGTTCTGCCACGCCGGTTCCTCGCTCGCCTGCCACTGGCGGAACGCCTTCAGCCGCCACTCCGTCATCCAGTCGGGCTCGCCCTTGCGCGCCGAGATGGCGCGGACGACGTCCTCGTCCAGGCCCGGCGGCAGCGAATCCGCTTCGATGTCCGTGACGAATCCCCACTTGTATTCGCGGTTCGCGAACTCGTGCAGGGTCTGAGTGTCGTTCGAGCTGCTCATGAGTCTCCCTTTCCTCCCGGTACCCGGGCCGGAACTCGCGCGCGGAGCGACGTGAGCGGCACCAGACGCGAGGTCGGCGCGAACACGTCGCTCTTGTCGTTCATCAGATGCTCCAGCGTCACTTCGCGGAGATAGTCCTGGATCCGTTCGTTCATCCGCCGGACGGAATGCGTGATCGGGCAGTGGATCTCCACCGAGCACTCCTGGCACGGCTCGGCCTCGGCGGGGTCGCAGCACAGCGTGACGCTGACCGGTCCCTCGATCGCCGACACGACGTCGTGCACCGAGATGCCGCGAGGCGCGCGTGCGAGCGAATACCCGCCCTTCGCGCCGCGTGTGGAGGACACGATTCCGCCGTTCACGAGGTCCTTGAGAACGTTCATGAGCAGCGGAAGCGGAACCCCGTAGCGCTCCGAGATCGATCGGGCGCTCTTCGGATCCGGCGAGGGCTCGTCGGCGAGGCCGGCGAGCGCGACCAGCGCGTAGTCCGTTCTGCGGGTGAAACCGAACACTCGGGTCTCCTCGGATCTCGGGGCCCTGGAATTAGTACCAATAATGTACGATTTCCCCCGCGCTTGGCCAGTCCCGGAGTGGGGAGTCGCGGGTCTTTCCGGCCGACGCCCGGGGGAGAGGCCCCGGGAGGCGGCGGGTCGGATCTTCCGGCCGGGGAGACCGGTCCGGGCTCCCGGCCGCTAGCCCGCTCGCCGCCGGAGCAGCTCCTCGGCGGCCTCTTCCGGCGAGATCTCGCCGCGGGAGACGGCTTCCTGGAGCTTCGTGAGGGCCTCGCGGACCCGGGCGTCGGCCCGGAAGTCCTCGCGGAGCCGCTCGTCGATGCGGGTCCACATCCAGGCGAGGCGCTGGGCCGTCCGTCGCCGGAGCCGCTCACCGGACTCGGTGGTGTGGTCGCGGTGCCGGATCACCCGGCTCCAGAGATCGTCCAGGCCCTCTCCCGTGAGGGCGCTCACGCGGATGGCCTCCGGACGCCAGCCGGGGGTCCGGGGGGCCAGGTAGCGGAGGGCGGCGGAGTAGTCCGCCTGGGCCTCGCGGGCCTTCGGGAGCAGATCGCCGTCGGCCTTGTTCACGGCCACGAGATCGGCGAGCTCGAGAACGCCCTTCTTGATGCCCTGCAGCTCGTCGCCCGCGCCCGGCATCGCGAGCACGAGAAAGAAGTCGACCATGTCGGAAACGACGGTCTCGGACTGGCCCACGCCCACGGTCTCCACGAGCACGACGTCGTAGCCGGCGGCCTCCACCACGGTCATCGTCTCGCGCGTTCGCCGCGCCACTCCGCCGAGCGTGGCGCCGGAAGGGGACGGGCGGATGAACGCCTCGTCGCGCGCGGCGAGGTTCGGCATGCGGCTCTTGTCGCCGAGGATCGAGCCGCCGGTCACGGAGCTCGACGGATCCACCGCGAGCACCGCCACCCGGTGGCCGGATTCCACGAGGCGCACGCCGAGCGCGTCGACGAACGTGCTCTTGCCCACGCCGGGGACGCCGGTGATGCCCACGCGCTCGGCGTCGGGCGCGATCGGGCGCAGCCGCGCGAGCAGCTCGCGGGCGGCGGCTTCGTCTGCGGGGCGCCGGCTCTCCACCAGCGTGATGGCGCGACCGAGGAGGGTCCGGTGGCCGGCGCGGAGCCCGTCGACGAGCTCGTCCAGCGGCGGCAGCGTCACGCGCGACCGTTCCCGTGCAGCAGTCCGAGGAGGCGGCGCGCGGCCTCCGCGATCACGGTGCCCGGCCCGAACACGGCGACGGCGCCGGCCGCGTGCAGCGCGTCGTGGTCCTGCGGCGGAACGACGCCGCCCACGACCACCAGGATGTCGCCGCGGCCCGCCTTCTCGAGCTCCTGCCGCAGCGCCGGCACGAGCGTCAGGTGCCCGGCCGCGAGCGAGCTCACACCCACGACATGGACGTCGTTCTCCACTGCCTGGCGCGCGACCTCCTCCGGGGTGAGGAAGAGCGGGCCGATGTCGACGTCCCAGCCGAGATCCGCGAATGCGGTCGCGATGACCTTCTGGCCGCGGTCGTGGCCGTCCTGGCCGATCTTGGCCACGAGCAGACGCGGTCGCCGCCCCTCGCGCGCGAGGAAGTCCTCGGCCTCGCGGCGGGCCGCCGCCGTGTCCTCGTTCGACTCGCCCATCTCTCCTCCGTACACGCCCGCGATCGTGCGGATCGGGGCGGAGTGTCGGCCGAACGCCTTCTCGAGCGCGAGCGAGATCTCGCCGACGGTGGCGCCGGCCCGCGCCGCGTCCACCGAGGCGGCGAGCAGGTTCGCGTCGTCGCCGCCGTCGCCGGCGTTGCCGGCCGCGCCGCGCTCCAGCGCACCGAGCGCGGATCGCACCGCCGCATCGTCGCGCGACGCGCGCAGCTCGGCAAGCCGTTCGATCTGCACCCGACGGACGCGCGCGTTGTCGACCTTCAGGACCTCGACCTCTTCCGGCCGCTCCGGACGATGCCGGTTCACCCCGAGGATCGTCTGGTGGCCCGAGTCGATACGCGCCTGGGTACGAGCGGCCGCCTCCTCGATCCGCATCTTGGGGATGCCGGCCTCGATCGCCTGGGTCATGCCGCCGAGCTCCTCGACCTCGCGGATACGCTTCCGGGCGGCGTCGGCGAGCTCGGCCGTGAGGCGCTCCACGTAGTAGCTGCCGCCCCAGGGATCGATCACCCGGCAGGCGCCGCCTTCCTTCTGGAGCAGGAGCTGCGTGTTGCGGGCGACCTTCGCGGAGAAGTCGGTGGGGAGGGCGAGCGCCTCGTCGAACGAGTTCGTGTGCAGCGACTGCGTGCCGCCGTGCACGGCCGCCATCGCTTCCACGCATGTCCGCACGACGTTGTTCCTCACGTCCTGCGCGGTCAGCGACCAGCCCGACGTCTGGCAGTGCGTGCGCAGCATGGACGAGCGCGGATCCTTCGGCGCGAACGGCGCCAGGAGCTCGGCCCACAGGATTCGGGCCGCGCGCAGCTTCGCGACCTCCATGAAGTAGTCCTTGCCGATCGCGAAGAAGAACGAGAGGCGCGGCGCGAACGCGTCCACGTCGAGGCCGGCCGCGATGCCGGTGCGCACGTACTCGAGACCATCCGCGAGCGTGTAGCCGAGCTCGAGGTCGGCGGTGGCGCCCGCCTCCTGCATGTGATAGCCGGAGATCGAGATCGAGTTGAAACGCGGCATGTGCCGCGACGTGTACCGGAAGATGTCCGCCACGATCCGCATGGAAGGTCCGGGCGGATAGATGTACGTGTTGCGGACCATGAACTCCTTCAGGATGTCGTTCTGGATCGTGCCCGCGAGCCGCTCGGGCGCCACGCCCTGCTGCTCGGCCGCCACGATGTAGAGCGCCATCACCGGCAGCACCGCGCCGTTCATGGTCATGGAGACGGACATCTCGTCGAGCGGGATCCCGTCGAACAGGATCTCCATGTCGCGGATCGAGTCGATCGCCACGCCGGCCATCCCGACGTCGCCGACCACACGCGGATGATCGGAGTCGTAGCCGCGGTGCGTGGCGAGATCGAACGCGATCGAGAGGCCGCGCTGGCCGGCCGCGAGGTTGCGCCGGTAGAACGCGTTCGACTCCTCGGCGGTGGAGAAGCCCGAGTACTGCCGCACCGTCCACGGCCGGCCGACGTACATCGACGCGTACGGTCCGCGCGCGTAGCGGGGCTGGCCCGGCCACGCGTCGACCGCGACGTCCTGGAGATCGGCGGCGACGTAGCGTCGGCGACGCGCGATGCCCTCCGGCGTCTCCTTCGCGGCCGGCGCGGGCAGGACGGGCGAGGGGACGTCGACGTCGTCCCACGCGGGGCCGAGATCGAGGGCGGCCCACGCGGCCCGGGCGATCCGATCCGTCCACTGCTCGAGCGCGAACGAACCGCCGGCCGGATCCACCACGTCGGCGAGCGCGCACTCCTCGGTGAGCAGCTCCGGAGTGAGCGCGGCGAGCCGCTCCGCGCCCGGTTCCTTCGAGTCGAGGGCGGCGTCGAAGGGGGCGAGGGTCACGCCGTCCGCGCCGGCCACGATCGCGGCGAACGCGTGCGACGTCGCGCGCAGGATGTTGTTCCAAGGATCCTCGCGCGTGATCGACGCCGCCGGCGTCGCCACGTGCACGTGCGGGGTGATGACGGCGCGACTCCGCGCGACGAGCGCCTTGGCCCACACCGCCCGGAGTGCGCGAATCGTGACGACCGTGAGCAGGGAATCCGTCGAAGCGGGGACCCGGAAACGCGGCGGTTCGTTCGCGGACCCCGCGAGTCCACGCTCCACCAGCCGGGCGACGACCACGGCCGGCGTCCCCGGATCGAGTTCGAGGTCCGCTCCGATCAACTTCCCGGCCGCAACCTCGAGCGGGACGGCGGCCGTCCGCGGCGCCTCCGCCGGACCGCGCTCCGGCGGCCACACGCCCCGGGATTCGGGTCGTTCCGTCGCGAGCGGCTCGAGGCGGACCCCTCCGAACGAGGTCGCGCTCTCTTCCGGCGACCGGCCCGTCTCCTTCTCGAAACGGGCGCGCCAGGAGTCGGCCTTCGTCAACGTCTCCGCCATCACATGTTCCGCCGGTACTGCCCGCCCACCTCGTAGAGCGCGTTCGTCATCTGGCCGAGCGAGCAGACCTTCGCGGCCTCCATCAGCGCGTCGAACGTGTTGCGATCCTCGAGCGCCGCGCGGCGCAGATTCGCGAGCGCTTCCCGAGCCGTGCCCTGGTTCCGCTGCTGGAACGCGGAGAGCGAGCTGATTGCGAACTCCTTCTCGTCCTCCGTGGAGCGGATCACTTCCCGCGGGAGGACGGTGGGGGAGCCTTCCGGATCCAGGAACGTGTTCACGCCCACGATCGGGAGCTCGCCCGTGTGCTTCCGCGACTCGTACTTGAGCGACTCCTCCTGGATGCGCGTGCGCTGGTACTGGCGCTCCATCGCGCCGAGCACGCCGCCGCGCTCGGAGATGCTCTCGAACTCCTTCAGCACCGCCTCCTCCACGAGGTCGGTGAGCTGCTCCACCACGAACGAGCCCTGCCACGGGTTCTCGTTCTTCGCGAGGCCGAGCTCCTTGTTGATCACGAGCTGGATCGCGAGCGCCCGGCGGACGCTCTCCTCGGTCGGCGTGGTGATCGCCTCGTCGTAGGCGTTCGTGTGCAGCGAGTTGCAGTTGTCGAACAGCGCGACGAGCGCCTGGAGCGTGGTGCGGATGTCGTTGAACGCGATCTCCTGCGCGTGCAGCGACCGCCCCGACGTCTGGATGTGGTACTTGAGCTTCTGGGAACGATCGTTCCCGTGGTACTTGTCGCGGATCGCCTTGGCCCAGATGCGACGCGCCACGCGGCCGATCACCGTGTACTCGGGATCGAGGCCGTTCGAGAAGAAGTACGAGAGGTTCGGCGCGAAGTCGTCGATGGCCATCCCGCGCGACAGGTAGTACTCCACGTACGTGAACCCGTTCGCGAGCGTGAACGCGAGTTGCGTGACGGGGTTCGCGCCGGCCTCCGCGATGTGATAGCCGGAGATCGACACGGAGTAGAAGTTCCGCACGTCGTGGTCGATGAACCACTGCTGGATGTCGCCCATCATGCGGAGCGCGAACTCGGTGGAGAAGATGCAGGTGTTCTGAGCCTGGTCTTCCTTGAGGATGTCAGCCTGCACCGTGCCGCGAACGCGCGTGAGTGTCTCGGCGCGGAGGCGATCGTAGACGTCGCGGTCCAGGATCTGATCGCCGGACACCCCGAGGAGCGCGAGGCCGAGGCCGTCGTTGCCGGCCGGCAGATCGCCGCGATAGTGCGGGCGGGGGAGACCGAGCTTCGCGTAATGCGCGTCGATCTTCTTCTGCGCTTCGTCCATCTTGCCTTCCGCCCGCAGCCACTTCTCGCAGGCCTGGTCCACGGCGGCGTTCAGGAAGAACGCGAGCAGCATCGGCGCCGGGCCGTTGATCGTCATGGAGACGGAGGTCGCGGGGTCCGCGAGGTCGAAGCCGGAGTAGAGCTTCTTCGCGTCGTCCACGGTGGCGATGCTCACGCCGGAGTTGCCGACCTTGCCGTAGATGTCCGGTCGGCGGGCCGGATCCTCACCGTACAGGGTGACGGAGTCGAACGCGGTGGACAGGCGCTTGGCCGGCAGCCCGCGCGACACGTAGTGGAAGCGCTTGTTCGTACGTTCGGGGCCGCCCTCGCCCGCGAACATGCGGGCGGGATCCTCGCCCTGGCGCTTGAGCGGGAAGACGCCGGCCGTGTACGGGAAGAAGCCGGGCATGTTCTCGCGCAGCAACCAGCCCAGGATCTCGCCCCAGTCCTCGAACTTCGGCAGCGCCACGCGCGGCAGATCGAGCCCGGACAGCGAGCGACGGCGGAGGTCCTGCTCCAGGACCTTGTCCCGCACCTGGAACCGGTACTTCTCGGCCGAGTAGCGACGTCGGATCTCGGGCCACGATTCGAGGAGACGTCGGCTCTCGGGGTCGAGGCGACGATCCGTCTCCTGGTAGAGCTTCACGAGCTCGCGGAGCGCCTCGGGTTCGCCCGCGACGGACTCGACTGCGGTCACGATCTCGTCCTCGGTCTGCACCTCGATCTTCTTCCGACCGACGCCGGCGCGGAGCGCCTCGATCGCGCCCTTCAGTCGCCAGAGCTGGCGGGCCACGGCGACCTGGGCGACGGCGCGCTCGTCGTACGTGCGGCAGGTCTCCGAGATCTCGGCGAGGTACCGCACGCGCTTCGGCGGGATCACCGACACCTTGCCGGAGCCGTTCTCGGGCAGCGGCCGCGACGCGCCGAAGTCGGCGCCCGCGCGCTCCTTCAGCACGTGCAGCAGGTGGTGGTAGAGGCGGTTCGTGCCGGGATCGTTGAACTGGGAGGCGATGGTGCCGTAGATCGGCAGGTCTTCGTCCGCCGCCTCGAACTTCTGGTGGTTGCGCTTGTACTGGCGGCGGACGTCACGGAGCGCGTCGAGCGAGCCGCGCTTGTCGAACTTGTTGATCGCGATCACGTCCGCGAAGTCGAGCATGTCGATCTTCTCGAGCTGAGTCGCGGCGCCGTACTCGGACGTCATCACGTACAGCGAGACGTCGGCGTGCTCCGTGATCTCGGTGTCGGACTGGCCGATGCCGGACGTTTCCACGATCACGAGGTCGAAGCCCGCCGCCCGGCAGATGTCGAGGGACTCGCGCACGTGCCGCGAGAGTGCCAGGTTCGCCTGGCGCGTGGCGAGCGAGCGCATGTACACGCGGTCGTCGTGGATCGAGTTCATGCGGATGCGATCGCCGAGCAGCGCGCCCCCGGACTTCCGCTTGCTCGGGTCCACGGAGATGATCGCCACCGTGCGGTCGCCGAAGTCCGCGAGGAAGCGTCGCACGAGCTCATCCACCAGCGACGACTTGCCGGAGCCGCCGGTGCCCGTGATGCCGAGCACCGGGACCTTTCGCGTCTTCAGCAGGGATGCCAGCTCGCGGTCGAACGTGTCCGCCTGGTCCGGGAAGTTCTCGGCCACGGTGATGAGCTGGGCGATCGCGCCGGGCCGGCGGTTCTCGAGCGACGCGATCTCGCCGTTCAGCGGCGGGGTGCGGGTGGGGAAATCGCACTGCTCGAGCAGGTTGTTGATCATGCCCTGGAGGCCCATCGAGCGACCGTCGTCCGGCGAGTACAGGCGGGTCACGCCGTACGCGTGCAGCTCCTCGATCTCGTCCGGCAGGATCGTGCCGCCGCCGCCGCCGAACACCTTGATGGCGGCGCCCCGCTCGCGGAGGAGGTCCACCATGTACTTGAAGAACTCCACGTGGCCGCCCTGGTACGACGTGACGGCGATGCCCTGGGCGTCCTCCTGGATCGCGCACTCCACGATCTCGGCGACGGACCGGTTGTGGCCGAGGTGGATGACCTCCGCTCCCGAGGCCTGGAGCAGCCGCCGCATGATGTTGATGGCGGCGTCGTGGCCGTCGAAGAGCGACGCGGCGGTGACGATGCGCACGTGGTTCTTCGGCTGGTACGGGGCGACGGTCTCGTGCATTCGGCCCTCCGGCGCGCGGGTCTGATTCCGCCGGCCGCGTGCTCTCGCGGGGTCCGGCGGGCCGGCCGCGGAAAGCGTCGCGGCGCGTGGGCCGGACAGTATAGACGAGGGTTCCGGCCCCGGCATCCGGGGCAATCTACCCCGGAGCCGGCCGGAGGGAGGAGGGGAAACGGCTAGCGGACCCGGAGGACCGATCGGGTCTGCGAGGCACGTCCGGAACGGACCCGGACGAAATAGGCCGCAGCCGGAACGGGGCGGCCCGAGTCGTCGGTGCCGTCCCAGGTGCACTCGTTCGAGCGGGGGGACGCGTCCCCATCGACGAGCGTGCGGACGCGGCGGCCTGCGACGTCGAAGACATCGATCCGAACCGGGGCGGCCTCCGAGCGACCCCAGCGCAGCGTCGTCCCATCTCTGAATGGGTTCGGGAACAAGAGCAGACGAGCGGATGGGGCGGAGCTCGCGACGACCCCGGTACCGGGGACTTGGTGGACCGCGACGAAGTAGTTGTCGATTCGCGCATCTTGCGTGATCGGCTCCGTGGTCGTGGTGCCGTTCAGGGTCACGAATCCGAACTCCAGCGGCCCGCCGCTCGGTGAGAAGTCCGGAGGGGTCGAGAGGTCCTGGATGTCGCGGAAGGCGTTCTCGCGCAGGCCACCCTGGTTCACGCCCATCCACGAATTGTTGCCGAGGTCCGGTACCACGGACGACGGCCCGATGTAGATCGTGTCGGACTGGCGCACCATGAGATTCACGACGACACCACCACTGACTCCGCCCTCGAGAACCAGGACGTCGAGGGAGAAGTCGATCGTATCGATCGTGAACGTCGCAGGATCGATCACGGCGCCGACGAGGAAATGGCCGACCGCGACGTCGAGCGGATCCGAGACCCCGTCGCCCTCCGGCGTGCTGAAATCGACCCGCAGGTGCGCGCCGGGGTTCCCGCCCGTCGCCTCGTGGCCGATCGAGAAGAGCAGGTTGTTTCCGTCGTCGTAGACGATCTCGTGGGTCCAGCTCAGCGCCGGAAACTCGGTGTCTTCGAACGTGACGTCGGCGCGCGCGGGGGCGTGGGCGATCAGGGCCGCCAGGACTGCGAGCCCGATCGGGGTCGTTCGAGGCATCGTCGGCTCCTCGAGGGACGCCCGGACCATGACCCCTTCGGGTCATGGTGACGGGCGCGTCTTCTCCGAGGATTTGCCGGCGTGAACGGATCTCCCGCCGGCCCGCGGAGAACCCCGCGTACGGAGTCCTCCGGATCGGACAGTGCTACCCCAGCGCTTTCACCACGGCCCGCAGGTCCCGCAAACCCTCCACCAGGCGCGGCCCCGGCCGCCCCAGATGCCCCTCCGGGATCCGGAACACGCGCTTCTCCCGCACCGCCTTCATCCCCGCGCACCCGTCCCGCTCGAGCACCACGGACTCGCGGTACTTGGCCGGCGAGATCCCGCACCACGAGATCACCACCGCGTCCGGATCGATCGCCGCGAACTCGTCGTTCGACACGGGGCGACTTTTCACGGGTTCGTCCTCCAGCGGATTCCTCGCGCCGGCCAATCGCAGCAGGTCCGTCACCCAGCTGTCGCGGCCGGGAACGATCACCGGCTTGGGCCACCACTCGACCACGACCGTGGGGCGCGGCCCGGCCGCGGGGGAGGGGACCATCTCCGCCTCGAACTCGCGCGCGAGTGCCTCGCCGCGCTCCGCCACGCCCAGCGCGCGCGCGATGTCGCGGATGTCCCGCGCGACGTCTTCCAGCCGCTTCGGCTCGGGCGCGATCACGGGGAGTCCGGCCGCGGTGAGCGACTCCACGACCTTCTCGTGTCCGGGCACGGTGAGCGACGCGATCACGAGATCGGGGGACAGCGCCGCGATGCGGGTCGGATCCGGTGAGAGATCGGGGCCGACACGGGAAACGCCGGCCACGACGTCTTCCGGCCAGTCCGAGTGATCGTCCACGCCCACGAGCCGGTCCGCGCACCCGAGCGCGCACACGATCTCGGTGTTCGAGCAGGTCGTGGTGACGACTCGCAATTGCCGTCTCCCGTCGGCGGCCCGGAGGGAACCTACGCGCGCTCGCAGAGCTCGATGAGGATGCCACCCGTGGACTTCGGGTGCAGGAACGCGATCTTCGCGCCGCCCGCTCCGATTCGGGGCCTCCGGTCGATCAGTCGCACGCCTTTCTCCTCGAGCTCCTCGAGTGCGGCCTCGAGGTCGTCGACCCGCAGCGTGAGGTGATGGATCCCCGCGCCACGCTTGGCGACGTACTTTCCGATCGGTCCCTCGGGATCCGTGGACTCCAGCAGCTCCAGGTCCGAGCCGCCCACGTTCAGCTTGACCACGCGCACGTGCTGATCCGCGACGAGCTCCTCTTCCTCCACCGGCAGGCCGAGGACCTCGGAGAAGACGCGTCGCGCCTCCGCGAGATCCTCGACCGCGATGCCGAGATGATCGATGCCGGTCAGCTTCATGCCGCGTGTCCGTCCGGGGAAGGTTGGCCGTCGGTCGGGGCTGCGCCGAGCTTCACCAGCACGTCGCCTCCCGACACCGTGTCGCCGACGTTCACGAGGATCGCCTCGACCACGCCGTCGCCCTCGGCCATGAGCTCGTTCTGCATCTTCATCGCCTCCACCACGATCACCGGCTGTCCGGCTACGATCAGATCGCCCACGTTCACCGGAATCCCGACCACGATGCCGGGCATCGGCGCCTCGATCACGCTCGCCCCGCCGGTCGCCGCCGCTCCGAACGTGCTGAGCGCCTTGCTGACCTCGTCGTAAACCGTCACGTCGATCTTCTCGCCGTCCAGCCACACCGTGACCTTGGCGCCGTCGCGCGCGAGCACCATCTCGCGGCTGTGGCCGTTGAGCACGAGCGAGTGCAGCGAAGCGCCGGCGAGATCCACGAAGTCGGCATCGACCGGCTGGCCGTCCAGCTCCACGCGGGTGATACCGCCCGCCGCGGCCTCGGTGATGTCCACCGTGCGCTCCTGCCCCTGGATCGTGGCGTAGTAGCGAATCGTCGGTTTGTTCGCGGTCATGCCCGACCTCCGAGTCTGCGGGCGCGGCCCGCGCGCACCCAGGGCGCCAGACCGTTCTCGTCGCCGCCGCCGCTTCCCGCCGGGCGACGGCTCGCCTCCGTCGACTTGCGGTGCGCGTACAGCACCGCCGCGATCGTGGCGACGTCGTCGCGCTTGCCGAAGCCGTAGCCGAGCGGCTGGTACGTGTGCTGCAGCGGCTCGAGCCAGCCGGTGTGGACCTTGTTCGCCACGTAGTCCGGATGATTGATTATCCAGCGCAGGAACGGGATGTTCGTGGTGGGTCCCTCGATCCGGTACTCCACGAGCGCGCCGTTCATGCGTCGCCGCGCCTCCTCGCGATCGGCGCCGCGCGTGATCAGCTTCGCGAGCATCGGATCGTAGTGGATCGGCACCTCGAACCCGAGGTAGATACCGCTGTCCACGCGGATGCCGTTGCCGTTCGGCTGGCGGTGGTAACGGATCTGCCCCACGGAGGGCATGAACCCGCGCGACGCGTCCTCGGCGTACACGCGGCACTCGATCGCGTGGCCGCGCGGCTCGATCCGATCCGGCAGGGTCAGCTTCTCGCCGGCCGCGATCCGGATCTGCTGCTTCACGAGGTCCACGCCGGTCGTCTCCTCGGTGACCGGATGCTCCACCTGCAGGCGCGTGTTCATCTCGAGGAAGTAGTAGCTGCCGTCTTCCGCGAGCAGGAACTCCACGGTGCCGGCATTGCGGTAGCCGACGGACTCCGCCGCCTTCACGGCGACGGCGCCGAACTCGGCCCGCCGCTCGTCGCCGAGCGAGGGGCTCGGCGCCTCCTCGATGACCTTCTGGTGGCGACGTTGCACCGAGCACTCGCGCTCGCCCACGAATACGGTGCGGCCATGATGATCCGCGAGGATCTGCGCCTCCACGTGGCGCGGATTGAGTACCAGCTTCTCCACCAGAAGATCGTCGCTGCCGAACGAGCCCTTGGCCTCGCCGCGGACCAGTTTGAGCGCACCGGCCAGCTCGCCTTCCTTGTGCACCGCGCGCATGCCCTTGCCGCCGCCGCCGGCCGCCGCCTTGAGCAGGATGGGGTAGCCCATCTCGCTCGCGAGCTTCTTGGCCTCGGCGTCGCCCACGGGCTCGAGACTCCCGGGCACGACCGGCACGCCGTTCTTGACCACCGCGGTCTTGGCGCGCGCCTTGTCGCCCATGGCGCGGATCGCCTCCGCGTGCGGGCCGATGAACTGGATGCCCTCGGCCTCGCACGCGGCGGAGAAGTCCGCGTTCTCGGACAGGAACCCGTAGCCGGGATGGATGGCCTGCGCGCCGACTTTCTTGGCCGCGGCCAGGATCTTCTCGATGCGGAGATAGCTCTCCGATGCGGCGGGCGGACCGATGGGGATCGCCTCGTCCGCGAGCAGGACCGGCAGCGCGCGCCGATCCGCCTCCGAGTACACCGCGCACGACTTGATGCCCATCTCGCGGAGCGCCCGGATCACGCGGACCGCGATCTCGCCGCGGTTCGCGATCAGGACCTTCTCGAACATTTCGCCTCCTCGAGCCCGCGGCCTAGAGCGGGATGTTGCCGTGCTTCTTGGACGGGAGTGCTTGCTGCTTGTGTCGCAGCGCCTCCAGCGCCGTCACCAGGTGGCGGCGCGTGTTCATGGGCTGGACCACGTTGTCGATGTAGCCGTAGCTCGCGGCGATGTACGGGTTCGCGAACTTCTCGTTGTACTCGTCCACGAGCTGCTTCTCCTTCGCGGCCGGATCGCTCGCCTCCTTGATCTCGCGCCGGTTGATGATCCGCACGGCGCCCTGGGCGCCCATCACGGCGAGCTCAGCCGTGGGCCACGCGATGTTGAAATCCGCGCGGAGGTGCTTGGACGCCATGACGTCGTAGGCCCCGCCGTACGCCTTGCGCGTGATCACGGTGAGCTTCGGCACCGTGGCCTCCGCGTACGCGTACAGCAGCTTTGCGCCGTGGCGGATGATGCCGCCCCACTCCTGTGCGGTGCCGGGCAGGAAGCCGGGCACGTCCTCGAACGTCACGATGGGGACGTTGAAGGCGTCGCAGAAGCGGACGAAGCGGGCGCCCTTCACCGAGGCGTCGATGTCGAGCACGCCGGCGAGGTGCTTCGGCTGATTCGCCACGATGCCGATCACGCGGCCGTTGAGGCGCGCGAATCCGATCACGATGTTGCGCGCGAACTCCGGCTGGATCTCCAGGAAGTCGGAGTCGTCCACGATGGGGAGGAAGGCGTCGCGGATGTCGTACGGCTTGTTCGCGTCGTTCGGCACGACGTGATTCAGCGACTCCTCCACGCGGTCCGGGGCGTCGTTCGGGGAGACGAACGGCGGATCCTCGGTGTTGTTGCTCGGCATGAACGACAGCAGGCGGCGCGTGAGCGCGAGCACGTCCTTCTCGGCCGGCGCCCGCAGGTGAGCCACGCCGCTCTTGGAGGTATGGGTCTTCGCACCGCCGAGGTCCTCGAACGTCACGTCCTCGTTCGTCACCGCCTTGATCACGTCGGGGCCGGTGATGAACATGTGGCTCGTGCCCTCGGTCATGATCGTGAAGTCCGTGATCGCGGGGGAATACACGGCGCCGCCCGCGCACGGTCCGAGGATCGCGGAGATCTGGGGGACCACGCCGGAGGCGAGGGTGTTGCGGAGGAAGACGTCGGCGTAGGCGCCGAGCGACAGCACGCCTTCCTGGATGCGGGCGCCGCCGGAATCGTTCAGGCCGATCACGGGCGCGCCCTGCTCCATGGCGAGGTCCATGATCTGGCAGATCTTCTTGCCGTTCGCCTCGGACATCGTGCCGCCGAACACCGTGAAGTCCTGCGCGAACACGAAGACCGTCCGGCCGTCGATCTTGCCGAAGCCGGACACCACGCCGTCTCCGATGATCTTGCGGCCGCCCATCCCGAAGTCGTCGGTGCGATGAGTGACGAAGAAGCCGAGCTCCTCGAACGATCCGCGATCGAGCAGCATCTCGAGTCGCTCGCGGGCCAGGAGCTTCCCGGCCTCGTGCACCTTCGCGATGCGTTCCTCGCCTCCGGCGCGGAACGCTTCCTCCCGCTTGGCTTTGAGCAGCTCCAGCCGGTCGACGCCGGCGGGGACGGTGGTTTCGGCACTCACTTTGCGGCCTCCCGCGTGACCGGGTTTTCCAGCACGCCGAGTCCTTCGATCTCGCAGCGGATGCGCTGGCCCGGTTGGATGAACACCTTCGGCTCCCGGTACACGCCCACCCCGGAGGGGGTGCCGGTCGCGATCACGTCGCCCGGCTCGAGCGTCATGCCGCGCGACGCGTACGCCACGAGCTCCGGCACGGAGTGCACGAGATCGGACGTGCGCGCGTCCTGGCGCGTCTCGCCATCTACGGACAGCGTGATGCGCAGGTCGCCGGGATTCGAGACTTCGTCCTTCGTGACGATCGCGGGGCCGAGCGGACAGAACGTGTCGAAGCCCTTGGCCCGCGAGTACTGCACGTCGTCCTTCTGGACCTTGCGATCGGTGAAGTCGTTCAGGATCGTGTAGCCCGCGATGTACATGTTCGCGCGGGTCGCCTTGACGTTCTTGGCCGTCTTCCCGATCACCACCGCGAGCTCGACCTCGGGGTCCGTGTGCTCGCAGAACTCCGGGATCACGATCTCCTCGCCGGGTCCGATGATCGCGGTATGCGGCTTGAGGAACAGGCGCGGGCGCTCGGGCGGCTGCTTGCTCTGCTCCTCCGCGTGCGCGCGGTAGTTGAGACCGGCGCAGAGGATCTTCCCGGGCCGGACGAGCGGCGCGTGCAGGCGAACGTCGGCGGCGGGTCGCCGGGTGCGCGTAACGGCCCGCGCCTCGAGATCCATCAGCGCCTGCAGGCCGCCCCCGAACAGACCTTCGAGGCCGGTGCCGGGGGCCAGACCGGCCTCCTCGGCGGTGCCGGCGTCGGCGACCATTCCGTCGATCAGGAGCCCGAAGCGGACCCCGTTCGTGTCAGTGTGCGACCAGCGAACGATGTGCATGCGTTCCTTCCGGGGCGGCCGTCCGGCGCGGCGGGGCCGGCCGGTTCGGGACCAGAAACGAAAGGGCCGCGCGCGAGCGGCCCCGGGAATCGAAACGCCCTCCGCGAGGAAGGACGGATGCGAAGGCCGACCGGAGGCACGCGCCCCCGGTCGGCCGAAAACCTAGGAGCTCTTGACGCGCTGGTACGTGATCTCGAGCACGCGGTTCATCTCGCCGCCGGGCCCGTTCATGAACATCTCGAACAGGTACGAATCCGGACCGAGGATCTTCGACTTCATGGTGTAGGCCACGTTGCCCATCATCGGGTCCGGGAACGTTCCCGTCAGCACCATGTTGCCCTCGGCATCCTTGTTGCCGGTGGAGTACATGACGCCGGTGCCCATGGTGTCGAACCACAGGTTGTAGTGCTCCTTCTTCACGTTGTCGTAGCCGCTGAGCGAGAGTCCCTCGAACGGAAGGCCCATCATCTCGCTCTTCGTGGTGGAGTGGAGGAAGCGCCCGCCCATGAACATCTCTCCGTGCGCGGTGCCGGTGGAGACCTGGGGCTCGCCCTCGCCCATCATCCAGCTCTTGCTCGTGAGCTTCCAGTCGCCCACGAAGTACTCCATCTCCTTGTGTTCCGGGCCCGGCATCATGGTCTTCTGCCAGGCTTCCATCATGGCGGCCTCGTCCATGGCCGGCATGTCATGGCCGTGGCCTTCGTGGCCATGGCCCTCGTGCCCGTCCTGCGCGGGGGCGGCCGAAACGGCCAGGAGGACGGCAAACAGCGAGGTACTCAGGATCTTGCGCAAAGGAAACTCCCGGTTTGTTGCCCTGCCATCGATACGGACTACCCACAACGACCGCCGGGGATCCTAGCAGGGTGGATTGTGGTTCGCACTCTGTGTTTGGCCCGGATCTTTCATGGATCCGGGCTATGCCATCTGATGTCTCCGGCTTCCGGCCGCCCTTCTGTCCGAACCCGAGCTGCCCAAACCATTGGGCCAGAAGTACTTGGGGCTATCGGAAGATCGGCTTCTCGCCCCCCGATCGGTGGGGGTGTAGACACCAGAGGTATCAATGCAAGTTCTGTCAGCGCGCCTTCAGTGTACGGTCGTTCCACCCCACGTACTGGATGAAGAGACCTGACCTGCTCATTCCCGTGTTCCTGCGGCTCGTGGGATGCTCCGGCTTCCGCCAGATCGCCAGGGAACTCGGTGTCTCCCACACCACGGTCATGCGCATCGCGGAGCGGCTTGGTCGCCACTGCCTGCTCTACCAGTGGCAGCAAGTGCGGGATCTCGAGCTCGCCGAGACCGTGGTCATCGACGGCTTCGAGAGCTTCGCGCACTCGCAGTTCTATCCGTGTCATCTGAATCTCGCGGTCGGCGCAGAGAGTCACTTCACGTACGCGTTCACGGAGGCGGAGCTTCGCCGCAAGGGAAGCATGACGGAGTGGCAGAAGCGGCGACGGGTCGAGCTGGAGCGGGAGCACGGTCGCCCCGATCCGAAGGCGATCGAGAAGAGTGTCGCGGACCTGGTATCGATGCTTCCTTCGTCGTCGGCCGCGCTGTCGGTGCACACAGATGAGCACCCGGCATATCCGCGGGCGTTTCGGCGGAGCAAGCGGCGGGTGCGGCACGCTCAGACTCCATCCGTCGAGGCACGAGTTCCTTCGAACCCCCTGTTTCCCGTCAACCTGGCAGACCTTCTGATCCGGCACTCGGGAGCGAACCACAAGCGGGAGACGATCGCGTTCTCGAAGACCCTTCAGAATGCAGTCGAGCGACTCGCGATCTTCGTGGTGTGGCGGAACTTCGCCAAGTCGTTCTCGGAGAAAGTCCAGGACGCGACGCCGGCGATGCGGGCGGGAGTGGCTCGCGCGAAACGAACGGTGCACGAGATTCTCGGCTCACGCCTGTTCGTATCCAAGATTGCGCTGCCGGCGCGTTGGGCGGGCTACTACCGTCGCGAGGTGGTGACACTCCCCCGGGGGCGATCGAGACCGCACCGACTCCGATACGTCGATTGATCTCCTAGTCCCGTGGATGGCACGTGTCCGGCGCGCGAAAACACAGACTCCGAACCACAATCAGGGCAGGAAAGCGGCTCCCTGGGCCCCCGGAGACGCCCGCTTGACCAACAGCTGGCGTCGCCATACCGTAACCGGTTGATCTATTGGAAGATGCACCGGACACCGGCCCCCCGGGCCGTCGACCGAAAGGAAGCCGATGAAGAGCATCGTGATCCTGGACGGGGCGCGTACGCCCATGGCCGAGTACGAGGGAAGCAAGACGGGTGCGGGGCAGCCGGGCGGCGCCCTGGCCAAGGTTTCCGCGATCGATCTCGGGGCGCACGCCGCGAAGGCGGCGCTTGCGCGCTCCGGCGTCGAACCGGGCCAGATCGACGCGTGCTTCTTCGGCAACGCGCTGCAGACCTCCGGTGACGCGATCTACGGCGCGCGCCATGTGATGCTGAAGGCCGGCGTGCCGTTCGAGCGGCCGGCGCTCACGGTGAATCGCCTGTGCGGATCCGGCATCCAGTCGGTGGTGAGTGCGGCGCATTCCATGGGCTTCGGGGAGGCCGACGTCTGTCTCGTGGGCGGCATGGAGAACATGAGCCAGGCGCCGCACGTGATCCGGGGCGCGCGGGCGGGCTTCAAGCTCGGCCAGGGCAAGCTCGAGGACATGTTGATGGTCGCGCTGCTGGATACCTACTGCGGCTGCTACATGGCGAACACCGCGGAGAACATCGCGAACGCGCGCTCCATCTCGCGCGAGACGCAGGACGAGTACGCGATCCTCTCCCAACAGCGCGCGGCGGCGGCGAAGGCGCGCGGCGTGTTCGAGAAGGAGATCGTGCCGATCGAGGTCGGCAGCGGCAAGCGCACGACCCTGGTCACCGAGGACGACCACGGGAAGCCGGACTCCACGATGGAGGGCCTGTCCCGCCTGCCGGCCGCATTCGGCAAGGACGGCACGGTGACCGCCGGCAACGCTTCGGGCATCGTGGACGGCGCCGCGGCACTCGTGGTGGCGACGGAGGAGAAGGCGAAGGCCGAGGGGTGGAAGCCGAAGGCGCGGATCCGCTCCTGGGCGATCACGGGAGTGGAGCCGGAGTTCATGGGCATCGGCCCGGTGCCGTCGATTCGCGAGGCGCTGAAGAAGGCCGGCATGCAGCTCTCGGACATCGATCTCGTGGAGATCAACGAGGCGTTCTCGGCCCAGTACCTGGCGGTCGAGAAGGATCTCGGCCTCGATCGCGACAAGACGAACGTGAACGGCGGCGCGATCGCGCTCGGTCATCCGCTCGCGGCCACGGGCACGCGACTGCTGCTCACGCTGATGTACGAGCTGGAACGTCGCGGCGGCGGCAATGGTGTGGCGAGCGCCTGCATCGGCGGCGGCCAGGGCATCGCCATGGTCGTGGAGTCCGTCGCTTAGGGGCAGTCGGGGGGCTGTCCGGGCCGATCGGCGCTCGGGCCATCCGGTGCGGTAGAATCCCGCACCTTCCGGGCCGCCGGCGTCGGCACCGACAGCAGCAGACCGGAGCAAGGAATCCGTACGGGCCCGAGCGGCCCGGCCGGTTGCGAGAGTGGCGAAATTGGCAGACGCGCTGGACTTAGGATCCAGTGAGGCAACTCGTAGGGGTTCGAGTCCCCTCTCTCGCATCCGGAAACAGAGGCCCGGGATCGGGCGAGGAGCACACGTTTGAACGTCAAGGTCGAGGTCGAGAAGCGCGAGCCCTGGGGCCGGGTCCTGTCCATCGAGGTGCCGGCGGAAGACGCGGAGAAGGAGTACGAGAAGGTCGCGGCCCGGCTCGCGAAGCGAGTGCGGCTGCCCGGGTTCCGCAAGGGCAAGGTCCCCACGAATCTCGTGCGCAAGTCGTTCCGGCAGGAGCTCGAGCAGGAGTTCCTGGAGACGATCGTGCCCCGCGCGTTCGGTCGCGCGCTGGACGAGACGGGCATCGATCCGGTGACGGAGCCGAAGTTCGAGGAGCTGTCGTTCGGCGAAGAGCGGCCGCTGTCCTTCAAGGCCGAGTTCGAGGCGCGTCCGGAGTTCGAGGTCACCGGCTGGGAAGCGCTGAAGGTCGAGAAGGAAGTGCCCGAGGTCCGCGAGGAGCAGATCGACTCCGTGCTCGATGACTTCCGCAAGGGTCGCGCGGACCTCGAGGAAGTGGATCGCCCGGCCATCGACGGCGACGTGGTGACCGTGGACTACTGCGCGCTGGACGACGCCGGCGAGCCGATCCCCGGCCAGGAATCCACCGGCTACGTGATCGAGCTCGGTTCGGGGCGCGTGGTGGAGGCGTTCGAGGCCGCGGTGCGCGGCGCCGGCCCCGGCGAGTCGCGCACGGCCGAGGTGCCGTACCCGGCGGACTACCCCGAGGAGTCCCTGGCGGGCACGGTCGCGCGCTACCGGGTCACGGTGAAGGTCGTGCAGGAGAAGCGTCTGCCCACGCTCACCGACGAGCTCGTGGCCGAGCACACCGACGTGAAGACGGTGGACGAGCTGCGCGCGCGCGTGCGCACGGAGCTGGAGGCGGAGGCGGATCGCTTCGCGACGCGACGTCTCGAGCAGACGTTGCTGGAAAAGGTCGTGGACGCGAACCCGTTCGACGCGCCGAAGGCGCTCGTCGATGGTCTGCTCGACGACTTCATCCATCAGAAGAAGCACGAGATGCAGGACGCCGGCCAGGATCCGAACTCGATGGACGCGGACGCCGTGCGCGAGCAGAACCGTGAGGCGGCCGATCGCCAGGTCCGCCGAATGCTCCTGCTCGACGCGCTCGCCAAGAAAGGCGACGTGAAGGTCACGGAGCGCGAGGTGCACGAGCGCGTGCAGGCGATGGCGCGGATGCGCGGCATGCCGACGCGCAAGCTCGCGGAGCAGCTCGGCGGCGATCGCTTCCTGCGTCGCCTCTCGCGCGAGATCCGCGACAAAAAGGTCCTTGCGTTTCTCGTAGGGAATGCCGAGATTACGGAGAAGAAGATCTCGGCCGAAACGGCTGTTTAGAGCCCCTGGAGCCCGTTTCCGGGATCGCGCCACCGACGCTGCCGTCGGGAAGCGCCACCCCGAGCGGGCGCTTGTCCGGCCCCGGCCGGAGCGAGGAGAGAGGTAGGATGGCGCTGGTTCCGATGGTGGTGGAGCAAGACGGGCGGGGGGAACGCGCGTACGACATTTACTCGCGGCTCCTCAAGGACCGGATCGTGTTCCTCGGCACGCAGGTCGAAGACACGATGGCGAGTTTGATCATCGCGCAGCTCCTGTTCCTCGAGGCCGAGGATCCGGAGCGGGACATCTTCCTGTACATCAACAGCCCGGGCGGCTCCGTCACGGCGGGCCTCGCCATCTATGACACGATGCAGTACATCAAGCCCGACGTCGCCACGATCTGCATGGGCATGGCGGCGAGTATGGGCGCCGTGCTGCTCACTGCCGGAGCGAAGGGCAAGCGCTCCGCGCTCCCGAACTCGCGCATCATGATCCACCAGCCGCTCGGCGGCACGCGCGGCCAGGCGACCGACGTGGAGATCTACGCCAAGGAGATCCTCGGCACGCGCGAGCGACTGAACCGGATCCTCATGGACCACACGGGCAAGTCGCTGGAGCAGATCAACCAGGACACCGAGCGGGACTACTTCCTCTCGGCGGATCAGGCCAAGGACTACGGTCTCGTCGATCAGGTGATCGACAAGCGTCCGTAGCGGACATCGGGGAGCTTCGAGGATGAAGAAGGGCATGGACTCACCGCACGCGATCAAGTGTTCGTTCTGTGGTCGCGGCCAGGACGAGGTGACGAAACTCGTCTCGGGTCCGTCCGTCTACATCTGCAACGAGTGCATCAAGCTCTGCAACGACATCCTCGAGGAAGAGATGGGACGGGAGAGCTCCACGGTCTCCGTGGACCTCCCGAAGCCCGCCGAGATCCGCGCGGTGCTCGACGAGTACGTGATCGGCCAGGAGCGTGCGAAGAAGGCGCTCTCCGTCGCCGTGTACAACCACTACAAGCGCATCAATTCGGACCTGGACGAGGACCCGACCGAGCTCGAGAAGTCGAACGTCCTCCTGATCGGCCCGACCGGCACGGGAAAGACGTTGCTCGCGGAGACACTGGCGCGGATGCTCAAGGTGCCGTTCGCGATCGTGGATGCGACCACGCTCACCGAGGCCGGCTACGTCGGCGAGGACGTGGAGAACATCCTCGTCAAGCTGCTGCAGGCCGCGGACTTCAACCTGGCGAGCGCGGAGCGCGGCATCATCTATATCGACGAGATCGACAAGGTCTCGCGCAAGTCCGACAACCCCTCGATCACCCGCGACGTCTCGGGCGAGGGCGTTCAGCAGGCGCTGCTCAAGATGCTCGAGGGCACCACGGCGAACGTCCCGCCGCAGGGCGGACGCAAGCACCCGCAGCAGAAGTACCTCGAGGTGAACACGAAGAACATCCTGTTCCTCTGCGGCGGCGCCTTCGCGGGGCTGGACAAGGTCATCGCGCGCCGGACCGGTCACAAGATGGTCGGGTTCGGTTCGGATCTCTCCGGGAAGGCGGATCTCGAGCAGATCCTCCGTCACGTGGAGCCGGAGGATCTCCTGAAGTACGGACTGATCCCCGAGCTCATCGGCCGCTTGCCGGTGGTGTGCACGCTCGACGAGCTGACGCAGGAGCAGCTCGTGGAGATCCTGACCCGGCCGAAGAACGCGCTCTGCCGCCAGTACAAGAAGTTCTTCAAGATGGAGAAGGTGGAACTCTCCTTCACGGACGAGGCGCTCGTCGCGGTGGCGCGCATCGCGAACGAGCGAGGCACGGGCGCCCGCGGGCTCCGTTCCGTCATGGAAGCGGCCATGCTCGAGGTGATGTACGAGGTCCCCTCGATGGACGACGTCGTCGAGGTGGTGATCACCGAGGATGCCGTCCTCGGAAGGAGCGAACCGATTGTCGTCCTCTCCGAAGAAGCCCGCAAGAAAGAGGCCTAGCTCCGGCGCGGCGAGCAAGCCGCGCACTTCCGCGACCCGCGCCAAGTCGAAGACCGGTTCCAAGGCGAAGGCCGGTTCCCGGTCCAAGGCCGGGGCGGGGGCCAAGGCCCGCGCGAAGTCCAAGGCCGGCTCGAAGTCCACGCGCGCGGCGAAATCCGGTGGGGCCCCCGCGCGCGTCGCCAGGCGGCCGGGCTCGATCGACTTCGTGGCGCTCGACGGCGAGGAGCACCGCTTCTCTTCGCGTCTCCCGCTGCTTCCGCTGCGCGACGTGGTGATCTTTCCGGGCATGATCGCCCCGCTGCTCGTGGGGCGCCCGGCGTCCGTGGCGGCGGTGGATGCGGCGCTTCGCCGCACGCCGATCTTCGCGGTCCTCACGCAGAGGACCCCGGATGTTGCGGATCCCGGACCCGAGGATCTGCACGAGATCGGCACCGTGGTGCGCGCGGCCCAGGTGCTGCGGGTGCCGGACGGCACGCTGAAGATCCTCGTGGAGGGCATCGGTCGCTACCGCGTGCGTTCCTTCGTGGCGCAGCGCGAGCACCTCGCGGTGGATCTCGAAATGGTTGAGCAGAAGCGCGCGATCACGTCGCAGGTGAAGGCACTCGCCCGCCAGGTCGCGGGGCTTTTCCAGAAGTACGTGGAGTTGAATCGTCGCATTCCCGACGAAGTGATTGCGGCCACGACCCGGATCGAGGACCCGCGGCAGCTCGCGCAGGTCGTCTCGGGGCATCTCATCGTGTCGCTCGACAAGCGGCAGGACCTGCTGGAGGCGGTGAAGACCGCGGATCAGCTCGGTCGGCTCTCGCGCATGCTCACGGAAGAGCTCGAGATCCTCCGGCTCGAACGGAAGATCGAGGGAGAGGTCCGCTCCCGCGTGAGCAAGGGGCAGAAGGAGTTCTACCTGCAGGAGCAGCTGCGCGCGATCCGCAAGGAGCTCGGCGAGTCCGCGGACGACGGTACGGACGCGGAGGAGCTCCGTGCTCGCGTGAAGAAGGCGGGCATGCCGGAAGACGTCGAGGGGAAGGCGCTGGAGGAGATCGATCGGCTCGCGCGGATGAGCCCGATGTCCCCCGAGGCCACGGTGGTGCGGGGCTACGTGGAGACGCTCGCGTCTCTGCCGTGGAGCAAGCGAACGGAGGATCGCCTCGATCTCGACGCGGCGGCGAAGATCCTGGACGAGGATCACTTCGGACTCGAGAAGCCGAAGGAGCGGATCCTCGAGTACCTCGCCGTGGTGCAGCTCGTGAAGCGCCCGCGCGGATCGATCCTGTGCTTCGTGGGGCCTCCGGGCGTGGGCAAGACGTCGCTCGGACGGTCGATCGCCCGGGCGCTGGGGCGTGAGTTCGTGCGGGTGGCCCTCGGCGGAGTGCGCGACGAAGCGGAGATCCGCGGGCACCGCCGGACGTACATCGGCTCGATGCCGGGACGGATCATCCAGGGCATCCGCCGCGCGGGGACGAAGAATCCCGTGTTCCTGCTGGACGAAGTGGACAAGCTGTCGTCGGACTTCCGCGGTGATCCGTCGTCCGCGCTGCTCGAGGTGCTGGACCCCGAGCAGAACCGCACGTTCAGCGATCACTACCTGGACGTGGACTTCGACCTCTCCGAGGTGCTGTTCATCACGACCGCGAACGTGCTGCCCGCGATTCCGCCGCCGCTCCGCGACCGGATGGAAGTGCTGCGCCTGCCGGGCTACCTCGAGCCCGAGAAGGCCGGCATCGCGCGGCAGTTCCTGCTCAGGAAACAGCAGAAGGAGCACGGGCTGGAAGCATCCGATCTCGTGCTTTCCGCGCCCGCGATGCACACGCTGATCACGCGCTACACGCGCGAGGCCGGCGTGCGCAACCTCGAGCGGGAGATCGCCACGGTGTGTCGCAAGGTCGCGCGCGAGAAGGTGCGGCGCGGGAGCAAGGGACTCGCCGGGGCGGTGAAGGTCGGCGTGCGCGAACTCGAGAAGTACCTGGGTCCGCCGCGGTATCCGGAACGTCGCCTGCCGGAGGCCGACGGGGTCGGCGTTGCGTCCGGACTCGCCTGGACGGAGTGGGGCGGCGACACGCTCCCCGTGGAGGTCGTCACGACTCCCGGCAAGGGGCGGATCCTGCTCACCGGGCGCCTCGGTGAGGTGATGCGGGAGAGTGCGCGGACGGCGCTCACCTATGCGCGCGGGCGGGCCAAGGCCCTCGGCCTCACCGCGGACTTCTCGGATCGCCTCGATCTGCACCTGCACATTCCCGAGGGCGCGATTCCCAAGGACGGGCCGAGTGCCGGCGTGTGCATCCTCACCGCGGTCATCAGCGCCCTGTCCGGTGTGCCCGTCCGGCGCGACGTGGCGATGACGGGCGAGATCACGTTGCTCGGCCGCGTGCTGCCGATCGGCGGCCTCAACGAGAAGGTCGTGGCGGCGGCGCTCGCCGGCTACTCCACCGTGATCGTGCCGAAGGGCAACGAGCCGGACTGGCAGGAGATCCCGGCCGCCGCGCGCAAGGGACTCGAGGTCGTGTTCGCCGAGCACGCCGACGACGTGTTGCGGGTGGCCCTCGTGCCGTCGCCGCGCGTGGATCGCCTGCTCGCGGCCGAACCGGAGGCGCCGGGCGAGGGCCTGCCCGGACTCGCGCATTGACGCCGTTCGCAGCGGAGTTCGTCCGGGGGGTGGTGGCGTTCGACCAGCTCCCGGAGGCGCGCCTTCCCGAGATCGCGGTGTCCGGTCGGTCCAACGTCGGCAAGTCGTCCCTGCTGAACGTCTTGTTCGGACGCAAGCAACTCGCCCGCGTGAGCCAGCGCCCGGGCAAGACCCGCGAGATCAACTTCTTCCGTGTGGCCGAGCGCTTCCATCTCGTGGATCTGCCGGGCTACGGCTACGCGAAGGTGCCGCTGGAAATGCGCCGGCGCTGGATGAAGCTCATGGAGCGCTACCTCGAATCGCGCGAGCAGCTCGCGGGCATCGTGCAACTCGTGGACCTGCGGCACGGGCCGTCCAAGCAGGATATCGAGATGCTCGAGTGGCTGCAGGCGAGCGGCCGCCCGGCGCTGCTCGTGGCCACGAAGTCGGACAAGCTGAAGCGCGGGGCATCGGCCAAGATGCTGGCCGAGATCCGGCGCGACTGGCCGCAGTTCCCCGTGGTGCCGTTCTCGGCCGTGACGCGGGACGGGCGGCGGGAAGTGGAGCGGTGGATCGAGGAGCGAGCGGGGGAGTGGAGTCCCGACGCAGGAGACTAGGCGCGGCGACGCGATCGCGTCGGCCTATCGGAACCAGCCCTTGCGCCGGAACCACGTCAGCATGCCACCCGCCATCACGGCCATGATCGTCAGTGCGGCCGGGTATCCGTACTTGAAGCCCAGCTCCGGCATGTTCCAGCGCGATACGGTCGTGTCGAAGTTCATCCCGTAGAGACCGGCCACGAAAGACAGCGGGATGAACAGTGTGGCGATGATCGTGAGCACGCGCATGACCTCGTTCATGCGGTGGCTGGTCAGCGACAGGTGCAGGTCGAACAGGCCGCCGGCCGCGTCGTAGGCGGCATCGAGCCCGTCCAGAAGCACCTTGAGATGGTCGGAGCAGTCGCGCAGGTACGGGTGGTTCTCCTCGCCGATCTCGGAGTCCTCGCGCAGCAGACCCGAGATCACGTCGCGCATCGGCCAGATCTCGCGGCGCGCGGCGCCGATCTCCTGCTTGATCGCATGGATGCGGGGCGCGATGTCCCTCCCGTCGTCCTCGAACAGCTCGGCCTCCAGGGCGTCGAGGCGATCGCGCACCGCCTCGACGCGCGGGAACCAGCCGTCGATGATCGAGTCCAGCATGGCGTAGAGGAGATACCCCGCGCCGCCGGTGCTGAGGCGCGGGCGTCCCGCGCGGATGCGCTCGCGCAGCGGCTCGAAGCAGTCGCCCACCCGCTCCTGCAGGGTGATCACCCAGTTCGAGCCCAGGAACAACGCGATCTGTTCCGAGCCGTGGTCGCCGTGCGGCTGGCGGGCGATGACGAAGCAGAACTCGTCGAACTCCTCGAGCTTCGCGCGCTGCGGGGAGTTGAACGCATCCTCGAGCGCGAGGGCGTGCAGGCCGAAGGCGTGCCCGAACTCCTCGATACGCGGAACGTCGGCGAGGCCCTGGAGGTCGATCCAGGTCACCGGGTGCTCGGTCGTGAGTGTCCGGGCGACTTCCGGTGAGGGGTCGTCGCGCTCCACGCCTCCGTCCGGCCCCCAGGCCATGGCGTACGCCTTCGTGGCCGACGCCTCGGGCGGGGCGATCAGGGTGCCGGGGGCGGCTCCGGCCTTCGTCCGATGAACCCGCCGGGTCGTCCGGCCCGTGGGGCCGGGGCGGGAGCGCGCGCCGCGGGAAGAACGTCTCTTGGACATGGGGGCCATCCTAGCGGGCTTCCCCGGGCTCGTCGACGGCGGGGGCGTGTCCCCCGATCGCGGGCCTCGAACTCCTTCCCGGAACGGGTTATGCTGCCCCGGATTCGCGCGGGCCCCCCGGATTTCGGGAGACCCGCCTCACGCACGGATGGGGGAGGGATCATGGCCGTTCGCGTGCTGGTCGGCGCCCAGTGGGGCGACGAGGGCAAGGGCAAGGTCGTCGACTACCTCGGGCGACAGGTCAAGCTGATCGCGCGGTTCGCCGGCGGACCGAACGCGGGCCACACGGTGGTGATCGACGGGCGAAAGACCGTCCTCCATCACGTGCCCTCCGGCATCCTCAATCCGGAACCGCTGTGCCTGCTCGGGAACGGCGTCGTGGTCGATGCAGCGATCCTGCGCGAGGAGATGCGCGAGCTCGCCGGCGCCGGTGTGGTGCTCGACGGTCGCATCCTCGTGAGTCCGCGCGCGCACGTCATCCTGGCCACGCACCGGTTGCTCGATCGCGTGAGCGAGGAGAGCCGCGGGGCGCAGGCGATCGGCACCACCGGGCGCGGCATCGGTCCCGCCTACGGCGACAAGGTGCTGCGTCGCGGGATCCGGGTGGGTGACCTGCTCGAGCCGGACACGCTGCCCGCGCGTGTGCGCACGGAGGTCGAGGAGATCAACCGCGTGCTCGTGAGTCGCTACGGGGCGGAGCCGATCGATCCGGAAGCCGTCGTGACGGAGGCCCACGAGGCCGGGAAGTTCTTCGGGCCGATGGTCGCGGAGACCGGAGCGTTGCTGCGCGAGGCGATCGGACGGGGCGAGAGCGTGTTGCTCGAAGGCGCGCAGGGCACGCTGCTGGATCTCGATCACGGGACGTATCCGTTCGCCACGAGCTCCACGCCGACGGCGGGCGGCGCGTGCACCGGCGCCGGTATCGGTCCCACGGCGATCGACGAGGTATGGGGCGTGGCCAAGGCGTACTGCACGCGCGTGGGCAACGGCCCGTTCCCGACCGAGATGCTGGGGCCGGAGGGCGACGCGCTCCGGGAGAGCGGGCGCGAGTTCGGGGCCACCACAGGCCGTCCGCGTCGATGCGGGTGGTTCGATGCGGTCGCGGCGCGCTACGCCGTGGACGTGAACGGCATCGGCGCGCTCGCGATCACGAAGCTCGATATCCTCACGGGTGTGGACCCGCTGCGCATCTGCACCGCGTACCGCATCGACGGACGCGAGACCGCGGAGTTCCCGTGGTCGATCGCCGCGCTGGAGCGGGTGGAGCCCGTGTACGAGGACATGCCGGGCTGGAAGGAACCGCTGGACGGCGTGCGCAGCCTCGAGGATCTGCCCGTCAACGCGCGCAAGTACCTCGATCGCCTCGCGGCGCTCTGCGGTGCGGACATCGAGCTCATCGGGGTGGGACCGGATCGCGCGCAGACGGTGCTCTGCGGGAAGTCACGCCGAGCGGCGTAGCCAGGAAGACGAGGGGAGCCGGCGACGTTCCGCCGGCCCCCGTCGAATCCTCTAGGCGACGTTGCGCATGTGCACGTCGCGCTGCGGAAACGGGATCGTGATTCCGTTCGCCGCGAACTTCTCCTTCAGAGCCTGCGTCGTATCGAACCAGACGTCCCAGTAGTGCTCGGCCTGCACCCAAGGCCGGACGACGAGCTCCACTGCCGAGTCCGCGAGCCGAAACACGCCCACGCTCGCCGCGGGATCCTTCAGCACGCGGTGGTCGAGGTCCAGGATCTCGCGGGCGATCCGCTTCGCCTTCTCGAGATCATCTCCGTAGCTGACACCCACCGTGAGGTCCACGCGACGGATCCCGTTGCCGTTCACGTTGTTGATCACGCCGGACGTGAGGGTCGCGTTCGGGATGATGACGCGCTGGTGGTCGAGCGTATTCATCGTCGTCACGAAGATCCCGACCTCCTCGACGATGCCGAGATAGCCGGACGCTTCCACGAGGTCGCCGACCTTGATCGGGCGGAAGATCAACATCATCACGCCCGAAGCGAAATTCGCGAGCGATCCCTGCAGCGCGAGTCCGACCGCGAAGCCCGCCGCGCCGAGAACCGCGACGAAGGACGTCGTCTGGATTCCGAATTTCGCAAGCGCGGCGATCACCGCGAACGCCAGGATCGCGATTCCCACCAGACTCGCGACGAAGTTGCGAAGCGTCGGATCGGAGTTCGCGCGGGTCATCGCCTTGCGGACTGCGCCCGATGCCGCGCTCGAGACGATACGTCCGATCACCAGGATGACGACGGCGCCGAGGACCTGCAGGCCGTACTTGGTGATCCAGGGAATCAGCTCGGACAGCGAACTCTGAACGGTTTCCGGGTTCACGGGGCTCCTTCCTCTGGCGGCTTCGGCCGCCGCGGGGGTGATGTCGCCGCTGCTTCCGGAGACTCGGACCCGCCGGGGGACCGAGAAGTCACTCTTGGGGACGATCAGCGCATCTTTACGAGACGCGTCATCCGGCCGCCGCTCGCGTCGCGGAGGAAGTACACGCCCGCCGCGACGGGGCGCCCCGTGACGTCGCGCCCGTCCCAGATCTGGGAATCCGGGCCCGACCGCCCTCGCCACACGCGGCGTCCGGCGACGTCGAGCACTTCGACCTGCCGCCCGGAAGGAGCGCTGAACCGGATCGAGTTCCGGAACGGATTCGGCCACGCTCGGAGCGCGTCACGAGTGACTCCCGCTTCGACGGGGCTCGACACGTCGTCCGCCCTCGTGGACCAAAGGATCGCGTTCGCGAGGATCTGGAAGTTGTTCCCGTCGACGTCGAGCGCGTTCGGCTCGTACTCGCCGGGCTGGTACACGACCACGTGCCCGAGCCAGCCCGCACGCCGGTGGGTCCAGCCGAGAACGTGCGTCGTTCCGCCCTCGTCGTAGTCGCTGGCGAACAGGATCTCGACGGACTCGGCCGCGGGAAGCAGTCCGAGATTCGGGTAGCGCTCGTCCGGAACGTTCGTGAAGTACGGGTACAGGCCCGACGGAATCCCGTTCGCCGGATCCGCGTAGTTGACCTCCGCTTCCGGCGCCACACCGTTCGTCGCGACCCAGTGTCCGTTCGAGACGTCCAGCACGCGCTGCCCCTCGATCGTGTTCCACGGGACGGCGCCGGTCGCCTCGCCGCCCAGGAGATCCACCATGCTCTCCTTGCCGGCGGTTCGGTACGCACCGTGGTGGAAGGAGACCACGCCCCCGCCGGCCGAGAGGAACGCGTCCACGGCTGCGACGAACGCGGCCTGCGCCGCCGGACCGCCGCCGCCGTTCGGGATTCGATGAGCGAAGTACACGAGCACGTCGAACGCACCGGGATCACCCGACGGCAGTTCCAGCGCAGCGGTCGCGGCGGGGAGATCGTCGGTGGGGATCTCGGTCACGCCGGCGAGATTCAGGCCCGTGCCCGGCTCGAGGAGCGCCGCGGACAGATCGCCCGGCTGAGTGAGTGCCGAGTCGGGCAGATTGTGCGGATTGACCTCGTCGCTCACGATCAGAATGCGGAGCGGATCATGCGGCGGCAGCTCGGCCGCTGCTCCAGCGGAAGGGGAGAGTGACAGAGCGACGATCGCGCAAGCGATCGCCGCTCCGACTCTCCGAAGCAGGTGGCCATTGGCGCTCGACGCGCGGGAGAAGCATCGTCTCATCGCGCGAGCCTAGCACGCTCGGCCGGTCTACCGGTAGGCGTCCTTCACGCGTCCCCACGTCTCGGCGTCGATATCCGACGGTTCCGTGCACTGCACGACGTACGGATCGGACTTGCAGATCTCGATGATGCCGATGCACGTCGAGGTCAGATCGATCGTCACCTGGGCGTCGCCGTAGACGGTCGGCCACGTGAGCGTGGCCTCGCCGTTCGCGTCCGTGACCCCCGTGACCGTCATCACCTGTCCCGGATCGAGATCGCCGAGCAGCACGAAGAAGCTCGCTTCCACGGAGCAATTCGCGACGGGAACATCGAACGCGTCGCGCAGCAGGACGGTTGCGGACACCGGGCCCGGGCAGGCGAGGTTCGGACCGACGGGGAAGGTGCAACTCGAGCGAGTCGGATCCGGAACGCCGGCCTGAGCGGCGGTGCTGAATCCGAGCAGAGCGATCGCGAGAGCAGCGAGAAGTCGATAGCGTTTCATGGCGTCCTCCTGGCCGAAGCCTTCACGGCAGGCCCACCTTGCAACTCCTGGCCGATGGCGTCAAGCATCGGCGAGTGAGCGCGCGCGTCACCCGCGCTCGGCGCCGGGCACGCGGCGTGCGAGCCCGGCGCGTGGAGTTCTCGACGGAGCCGCGCGACTACCGGTAGGAGTCCTTCACGCGACCCCAGGACTCGGGATCAATCGTGGTCGGGTCGGTGCACGACACCGTGTAGGGATCCGAGTGGCAGATCTGGATCGGTCCGACACAGGTGGCGGTGAGCGTGATCGTCACCTGCGCATTGCCGTAGATCGTCGGCCATTCGAGATCGGCCGCACCGCTCGCATTCGTCACCGCAGTCACGAGGGTCAGCTGGCCGGGGGCGAGGCTGCCGACCAGCACGGACAGGGTCGCCTCCACCGGACAGTTCGCGACCGCGATGTCGAAAGCATCACGGAGAACGACGCTGACGGTCACCGGGCCGGGGCAAGCCAGGTCCGGACCGGCCGGGAACGTGCAAGAGGAACGCGTCGGGTCAGGTACCCCTGCGTTTGCGAGGCTCGTGACGGCGAGCATCGAGAGCGCGATCATGGGCAGGATTCGTGAAGACATGAGAGTCCTCCTGATGGCGGTCGTGGCCGACCGCGGACGTAGGGTCCGACTTCCTGATTGCGGGGTCAAGTATTCCGCTGGCCGCGGCGGGAGTAGGGGGCGGGGCCGGACGTGCATCGGGCATCGCCCGGCGGCGGGTGAGATATACTGCGCCGTCGGCCTCTGTTGGGGAGGGTTCGTGAGTCGGAGCGCCTGTTCCCGTCCGCCGGTGAGAGCCGCCCGTCGTTCCTCCGCCGGCCGGGGGCGCCGGGTCCCGATCGCTCGTTTCCTCGGAGTGGCGTTCGTGACTGCGGCTTCGGCTCCGGCGCTGGCCGGACCGCCGGATGGCGTCGATCCCGTGACGGTCCACGTCTTCTACCAGGACGCGATCCACTTCACGCCCGACGCTCCGGCCCGGTGGGACACGCCCACCGTGCACGCGCACGAGAACGGTCGCGTCATCGAGCGCACGTTGCGCCTCGATCCGCCGGCCGGCCGGGTTCGGATCCTGGCGCGCGTCACCACGCACCCGATCCCGAAGGACGAGCAGTCCGTACACGACAAGTGGGACCGCGCAGGCAACGTCCAGCTCGTGCCGCGGGACGGCCCGCCGATCGAGATCGTGAAGTTCGTCACGGCGTACGGGGGCGAGACGGAGCACGAGATCGACGTCTCGCAGCTTGCGCCGCTTCTGCGTGGCGAGTGCACGTTCCGGGGCTTCGTGGACACCTGGGTGTCGCCGGCGTGGCGGATGGATTTCTCCCTGACGTTCGAGCCGGTCGCGGAGGAACCGCGCCCCGACTGGATGGAGGAGTGGGCGGACGAGGATCCGGGACCGCCGTCCTGGGTGATCCCGCTCGTGTACGAACCCGAGTTCACGCACGAGAAGGAGCTCGCGGGCGGGTTGTCCGCGAATGTCGAGGTCCCGGAAGGGATGACGCGCGTCCAGGTGCATTATCTCGTATCCGGTCACTGCACCGACGGCCGGGACGCCGACGAGTTCGTCTCGAAGGAGAACGTGCTGTTCGTCGACGGCAGCGAGGTTCATCGCTTCCGGCCGTGGCGCGCCGACTGCCGCGATTTCCGCGACGTGAATCCCTATTGCCGGCGCTGGTTCGACGGCAGCTGGTCCGTGGACTTCAGCCGCAGCGGCTGGTGTCCGGGCGACGCGGTGCGGCCGGTCGTGGTGGACGTGACGGACACGATGACGCCTGGCCCGCACGACTTCCGGTGCTCGGTGTCGGACGTCCGCCCGAAGGACGACTCCGGCTACGGGTACTGGCGGGTGAGTGCGTATCTGGTGGGGTGGAGCGGGCCGGAGGATCCTCCCGGACCGTGACGCGCGGGCACGCAGATGGTCGTGTTTCTCTTTCTGGGTGTCTCGCGTGCGAGTCACCACTCGACGGAGTACTCGGAGCTTGAGTCGGCGGCCCGGTCGTGGATACCCTCCGCGACCGGACGACACCCGCCCGCACGGCGGCGGCTCGTGCGGGGGAGAGGGCGTCGTGCACCGTTTCCGGCTCGCTTGCGTCTTCCTTCCACTTCTGGCGGGGACAGCCGTGTCTTCGGCCGCGTCTCCGGGCTCGATCGTTCGCTGGGGTGCGGAAGGCTACGGCGCCGCGGACGCCCCCGCGCTGTGCACCGCCATCGCCGCCGGCTGGGCGCACAGCCTCGGACTCGCCCGCGACGGTTCGATCGTCGCCTGGGGATACAACCTCAACGGCGAGTGCGACGTCCCTCTACCGAACGCGGGGTTCGCCGCGGTGGCGGCGGGCTGGGCCCACAGTCTCGGCCTGCGGGGAGACGGGTCGATCGTCGCCTGGGGTGACAACTCGTACGGTCAGGGCGACGTTCCGGCGCCGAACGCGCGCTTCACCAAGGTGGACGGCGGCGCGTACCACAGCGTGGCGGTCCGCGCGAACGGATCGATCGCCGCCTGGGGCTGGAACGCGGACGGCGAGTGCGACGTCCCGTCGCCGAACGCGGGCTTCGTGGACGTCGCCGCCGGCGGCTGGCACAACGTCGCACTCAAGTCGAACGGCACGGTCGTGACCTGGGGAGACAACCTCTTCGGTCAGTGCGACGTGCCTGCGCCGAACGAGGAGTTCGTCGCCGTCGCGGCCGGCGAGTACCACGGCCTCGCATTGAAGTCCGACGGCTCGATCGTGGCCTGGGGCGACGACACCTATCACCAGTGCGACGTGCCCCCGCCGAACACGGGATTCGTGGACGTCGTGGCGGGCTCGCTGTTCAGCTTCGGCCTTCGCGCGGACGGCTCGGTCGTGGCGTGGGGTTACGACGGTGCCGGCCAGTGCGAGGTGCCGGCTCCGAATGTCGGGTTCGCGGCGGTGGCGGCCGGTGTCGTGCATGCGCTCGCGCTCGCGCCGGACGGTTCGGTCCTCGCCTGGGGCGACGGCACGCTCGGGGCGCGCGACGTGCCGGTCGCGAACGATGCATTCGTCGCGGTCGCGGCGGGGCTGAACCACCGGCTCGGTCTCCGCGCCGACGGCTCGATCTACGCCTGGGGATGGAACGGCGCCGGCGCCTGCACCGTGCCCGCGCCGAACGCAGGCTTCTCGTCGATCGCCGCTGGATCGGAACACAGCCTCGGCCTCCGGTCGGACGGCTCGATCGCGGCGTTCGGTTTCAATCTCTACGGCCAGTGCAACGTGCCGCCGCCGAACACGGACTTCGTCGCGGTGGACGGGGGCGACTACCACACGCTCGCACGGAAGGCGAACGGCTCCGTCCTGGCGTGGGGAGACGACACCTACGGCCAGTGCGAGGTGCCGGCGCCGAATGCGGACTTCGTGGCGATCGCGGCCGGCAGTGCGCACAGCCTTGCCGTGCGAGCCGACGGTTCGATCGCCGCCTGGGGCTTCAACTGGGGCGGCCAGTGCGACGTGCCGCCGCCGAACGCGGGCTTCGTCGCCGTCGCCGGCGGCGATGCGCACAGCCTCGGAATCAAGTCCGACGGGTCGATCGTCGCCTGGGGAATCAACGCGCACGGCGAGTGCGACGTTCCGGCGCCGAACGCGGACTTCGTCGCGGTGGCGGCGGCCGGATCGCACAGTCTCGCGCTTCGCGCCGACGGCTCGATCGTCGCGTGGGGACAGCGGGATCGCGGTCAGTGCGACGTGCCCTCGCCGAACCGCGGGTTCGTGTCGATCGACGCGCGGGGGAGCGGCAGCATCGGCGTGCGCCTGTCGGCGTCGGACTGGCTGGAGCGGCACGGGGAGCTGGCGGTGGGGGGCGGGCACGGTCGTCTTGGCCCGGGGGCCGCGGCGCCCGGCGGGCTCGGACCCGCGATCGCAACACGCGGGGTGCAACCGGCCTTCGTCGTGTCGCCGAATCCGTTCCGCGACGCCACGAACGTCGCCTACGTGCTGCCCGCGTCGGCTCCGGTGCGGCTTTCGATCTACGACGTGACGGGACGTCGGGTGCGCACGCTCGAGACGCAAGAAGCCGTCGCCGGCTCGGGGAACCTGTCCTGGGACGGACGCAGCGATCTCGGCGAGCGGGTGGCAGCCGGCGTGTACCTGATCCGTATGGAGGCGGGATCGGTGACGCGCGTGGGGCGCGTCGTGCGGCTCCGCTAGGCTTCTCGGCCGCCGCGGGGATTCATCGCAGCAGCGTCAGTTTCCGCGCCACGGCACCGTGTTCCGTCTGCAGGCGGACGAAGTACACGCCGGCCGCGACGCTCGCGCCGGCCTCGTCCCGGCCGTCCCACAAGAGCGAGTGGCGTCCCGGCGCCCGGTCTCCCGCGGACAGCGTCCGCACGCGACGTCCCCGCAGATCGTAGACGGCGACGAAGGCCGGGCCGCCGTTCGCCGGAACGTCGAGCAGGATCCGCGTGTCGGCGCGGGAGGGACTCGGGCTCGGCCACGAGAGGTCGAATGCGGAGACGAGCGGCTCGATCGGGGGCGCGTCCACGGCGATCGCGCGCGCGAGGTTCGGGAACGGACCGATGTGACGCGTGAGCGGCGCGCCCTGCGGGGTGCCGCCGACCGCAAGGGTGGCGCGCATCGTGGCGGCGGAGAGATCGATGCCGTACTTCTGGTTCGCGATGCCCTGCACCGAGGCGCACACGCCCGCGATGATCGCCGCCGCGCTCGACGTGCCGCCGAAGTCGTGCGTGTAGTTCTGCTCGCAGCTGCCCTGACCCCACAGGTCGCCGTAGCCGGCGGTGTAGAGCCCGGAGCCGTACGCGTGCACGTCGACCCGGCTTCCGTAGTTCGTCCAGCACTCGGGCGCATGTGAGGTCGGCGCGCCCGCGCCGACGAGGATCGCGCCGGAGTCGTGCGTCGCGCGGTCGAACCAGCCGTCGTAGAGGGCGGCGTCGAGATCCACGGATCCGTTGCCGGCGGCTTCCACCACGATCAGGCCGTTCGCGACCGCGGTGTCGATCGCCGCGAACGCGGCGGCGTCCCACTCCACCGGCACGTACTCGAACTGCGGGCAGTTGCACGCGCAGGCCAGGCCGGATTCCGGACCGGGCAGGTGGATCTCGAGGAGCAGCACCTCGCCCGGCATGAGCACGGCGTCGGCCATGACGATCGCACTCGCGGCCGTGGTCGCGTTGTTGAAGTCGCACATCTTGAGGGAGACGTCCGGCGTGATGCCCGTCATGCCGTAGTCGTTGTCGCAGGCGCCGATGAGTCCGAGCACCGCGGTGCCGTGGCTCGGGCCGGCGTTGTTCACGGAGCCGTTGATCACGTCGGACTCGTCGATGTCGAGGTCCTCGTGGTCGAAGCACCAGGAGTGCTCCAGGTCGCACACCCAGAACTGCGGCCCGGCGCCGTTGCCGCCGGGGTGGTACGCCCACGCGTACGGCGCGTTCACGCCCGCGGGCGCCGGCTCCAGGTGGAACTGGCTCGCGCGCCAGTAGGGCGTGGCGGGGGCCAGGTCCGCGCACGAGGAAACGTCGGCCGGCGCCTCGAGGTACGCGGTCTCGACGACGTCGAGGCGCAGCAGCTCGTTCGCGAGCGCGGGGCCGCGTTCGCTCGGAGCGGGGAAGGCGATGACGTAGAAGTTGTTCAGATCGGCGAGGCGACGGCCGCTGATGCGCTCGCCGGTCTCCCGGTTCGCGTCGAGGATTCGCTCGTCCGTGTCGAAGGCGCGGAGCAACGTCGCCTCGGGGTAGTTCGCGAGAATCGCCTCGACGGCGGGTAGGGGCGCGCCGGCCGCGGTGAGACGGCCGGAGCGAAGGCGCACGCGGGTTCCGTCCACGAACTTCACGAGCACGCGGTCGCGGTTCAGGATCGGTCGATCGTCGACGCGCGCCGGCTTGCTCGGAACCCGGCGCCGCTCCTGCAGCGGGCGGGCCGGCGGCAGATCGATGCCGAGGAGGGCGTACTTCTCTCTCGCGCTGCGTGGTGTGCGCTCGACATCCGGCGGCCAGTCGGCATTGCGGATCGCGAGGAGGGCATCGGCGGGGTCGTAGGAGAAGTCGCCGCGGGCGCGGGTGTCGGCAGCCGCGCGGAGGGCCGCGCCGGTCTGCTCGAGGGAGCGGGCCTCGAGCGCGATGCCCGGCGACGCGAGGCCGAGCGCGAACGTCGCCAGGACGGCGGCCAGGATCCGCGGATGCGTGTCGACAAGACTCATGGGCCCTCTCGGCGTGTCGGTGTCCACCCCGCCGCGGGCGACGGGAGCCGCGAGCCGGAAGCCTACCATGCTATGATCGCAACGTCGCTCGCAACGCCCGACGCCGGAGGCGGACATGCCCTCCTTCCCCGTGGACTCGGGAACCTGGGCGGGAAAGACCCGCCTGTTTCGCGCCGATCAGATCGTCGTCCGGATCCGGACGAATCCGCAGGTCTCCGCTCTCGATCTCACGGCACGCAACGCAGATCTCTTCGCCGACGTGCTCGCCACGATTCCGGGCTCCCGTCTCAAGGGCTACGTGGGACCGTTCGGAGTGATCGCGCTCCCGAGCCAGACCACTGCGCTCGACGCCCTCGCGGCGCTCGCGGCTCGCACCGCGGTGGCGGCCGGGGTCGAGTTCGCCGAGCCCGACTTCCTGATGGTGGGGACGAGCGCGCCCGCTCCGCTCTGGCCGTACGACAAGTTTCTCCAGGCTCCCGTGGACTACTACAGCTGGCAATGGGGAATGAAGGACATCGGCATGGCTCACGCCTGGGCCGTGCAGCAGGGGAACGACGGCGTGTTCATTGCGGTGATCGATTCCGGCATCGCCTCGCACCTCGACCTGGAAGGCTCGCGCCTCTGGTACGGCGGAGACTACCTCGACGAGTACGAGATCACCGGCATCTTCTCCACGACGGAGGGCGACAAGGTCGCGGACCTGAACGGACACGGCCTCGCGATGACCGGGATCGTCGGTGCGAAGCCTCAGCTCGTGCCGCCGGGCACGCCCGACCTGTCGGGGTGCTGCGGGATGAACTGGGCGTCGCCGATCGGGATCTGCCGCTCGCTCGACGACAGCAAGAACGGCACCGTGTCGAGCGTGTACGGCGGCGTGATGCAGTCGCTCCTCTGGGGAAAGGACGAAGGCATGCGCGTCGTCGCCAACCTGAGCGTCATCCTCAGCGAGTCCGGCGGGGATTCCTTGACGCTCGAGAGCCTGTGCGACGTCGTGAAGGCGGAAGGGGCGCTGCTGGTGTGCGGGACCGGTGATGTCTCGATCGGCGCACCGGCTTCCTACGCGAACGACCCCACGTATGCGGAGAACGTCGTGGCGGTCGGGTACACGCAGAATCTCACCGGAGTCGAGGAGCCGGCCACCGGCTCGCCGGAGGGACCGACCGTCGTGGCGCCGGGACGGGATCTGACGGTTCTGGACTTCTGGGACTCCTATGCGGTGGATGGTGGCTCGTCCCTCGCGACCGCCCACGTCACGGGGTTCGCCTCGCTCCTCTGGAGTCACGACAGCACGCTCACTCCGTCGGCGATCGTGGCAGCGATGCGCGACACGGCGTATCTGCCGCCGTCCGCGTCGGCCCACTGGGGCGATGGCCGCATTCAGGTGGACGCGGGGCTGGACGCCGTCACGCCGCGCGCCGTCCTGAGTCTCGTGATCGACGAGTCCGGCAGCATGAGCGCCGCGGCCGGGCCCTCCGGCGTCACGCGGATGGACGTCGTGAAGAAGGCGATCGAGATCCTGCTGACGGTCCTGAACGGGCACGACATCGTGGGGATGGTGGCGTTCTCTTCTCACGCCGAGCGGCGACTCGACCCGATCGAACTGGACCCGGCGGACTTGACGGCCTCGACGTCGCTCGTGCGGTCCGAGCTCGCTGCGCTGGCTCCGAGCGGCACCACGTCGATCGGCGCGGGCGTGCTCGCGGGTGCCGCGCAGCTCGGGACGATCGCGGACGGCGACGTTTTCGGACAGCCCCGGCGCGCGATCCTGCTCCTCACGGATGGGCGCGAGAACGAGCCGCCGTACGTGAATCCGCCGCCGGGGGAGGAAGCGATCGACGTTCCCGGCCTGGGAGTCTCCGTGTTCGCGATCGGGGCCGGCAGCCCCGATGCCGTCGACGTGACCGCGCTCGACGTGCTCGCGGTCGAGTCGGGGGGCGCCGCATTGCTCACGGGCGACTGGGCCGACGATACGGAGTCCACGATCGCGAAATTCCTGATCCAGCATCTCGTGGATGTTCTGGACGAGACCGTGATCCTCGATCCCGCCGGCACTCTCGGCCGCGGCGAGACAAAGGAGTTCGAGTTCCCGGTGACCGATCTCGAGATGCGGGTCGACGTCATCGCATTCCTGCCCGACGGCCGCGACGTGGAGCTCCAGGTCATCGCGCCGGACGGCACGCGCATCACGCCGAGTGCCCTTCCGTACGGCGTGGCCTACGACGAAGGAGTCGGGGCGCGGATCTACCGGATCACGGTACCGTGTGTCTCGGCCAAGGGGGCGTCGCTCGGTCGCGGGGCTTGGCGCGCACGGCTCGTTTCCTCGGACCGATCGGCCACGCGCTACACCGTGCTGGTCAAGGCGCGCTCCCGCGTGCGGCTGGACGCGACCGTCGACGTGAGCGGACGCCCGCGCCCCGGGGCCGTAGGACTCGTTCGAGCGAGGCTGATCCGCGCGGGGCTCCCTCGGTGGGCGTCGTGGTCCGTGCGCGAGGCGCGCGTGGAATGGTCCGGCCCGGACGGCACGAAGCGGCTTCCGCTGAAGCCGGAGGGGAAGGAGCTGGTGGCCGAGGTCGAGATGCCGGACTCGGGAACGTATCGCGGCCGGATTGTGATCGAGGGGGTCGTTCGCGGGAGCGCCTTCCGCCGGGAGAAGCTCGTATCGGCCGCCGCGTGGTCCCCGAGTCGGGCGGTGGACGAGGACGGGAACGTTCGGGGAACCCGCCCTCGCCACGAGAAGCAATCCTAGGGCGGATCGCCCACCACGATCTGGGGACCGGAAACGCCCCCTTCGTAGCAGTCCGTCCAGAGGTACCCGAGTCTCTTGTCCGCGGATGACAGCACGCGCAGCGGGAGCCGCGAGTGCGGCGCGAGTACCACGCTCGATGTATCCGCGTGCACGCCCGTGTCCTCGAACACGTCCTTCGTGAAGTAGAGCGTGACCGACTCCGCGAGCGTGTTGGAGATCGCGACCTCGTCACCCGGCATCACGAAGACCTCCTCGACCTCCTTGCTCCGGTCGAGATCGAAGAGGCCGCACTTCGCGGTCGCCGTGTTGGCGATGTAGAGATCCACCCGGGGGGGTGACGTACACCCGGCGCCCAGCAGGATCGCGATCGCCACTCCACCGCCGATTCCGATGGTTCGGGGCAATGAGTCCTCCTCGTTGGGGACCCTCGGATCGTAGTGCAAGTTGCGGGTCGGGCGGAGGGAAATCTCGGTGAAACGAACCGGGCTCTGAAGGGCGAGAGCCGTTCGGGCAGGCGCCCCCTAGGGCGGATCGCCGACCACGATGTTCGGACCGGAGGGGTCGTCGAACTTGCTGCCGCAGCTGACCTCGAGCTCGTACTCGCCCTTCGTTTCTCCCACCACGAAGGAGATCCGGGAGCGTTCCTTGATGTTGAGCACCGTTCCCCTCGGATGTTCCTGCGCCAGGAGGCTGGGGACGCGGACCATCACTGCTTTCTTGGTCGTGTTCGTCACGGAGATGGTGTCGCCGGGCAGGATGACGACCGGTCGGGCGTCGCTCAAGATCTCCGCCGAGCGATCGAGATCACCGATCTTGCACTGATCGTAGACGTAGAGATTGACCTGCGTTAGCGACGTGGCGACTCCTGCCCTCATGCTGCAACCTGACGCCAGCGCCAAGAGAAACGCACAAGCGCAAGTCGCGAGGGGGATACTCCGGCGCACGGCAATCCTCCGGACAGGGAAACGGAGACGAAGCGCATGTTACTCGGGGATCTGGCTCGCCGCAACCAAACGATCGACTCCGCAAGACGATCGCGAATTCCGAGTCGGAATCGAGCTCAGTGCCCCGCATCCTCGGAGCCACCGACGAAGTCGGCAAATCGCGCATCGGTCCGGAGGTCCGCCAGCTCGGGTGTGCCCTCGAGTACCCAGAGGGGTACTCCGAGTCGCAATGCGCGGAACAGTTCCTGCAGCGCGTTCTCGCGTTCGCCGAGCATTTCCCAGGCGCATCCCAATCGGTAGCGTCTGTTCCCGTCGTCGCCGGCGCGACGGCTCACCTCGGGCAGCAGGGCGAGAGCGGCCGTGGAGTCGCCGAGCATGGCCTGGAAGTCGACGAGGTTCACGAGTCCCTCGACGTCGCTCGGATCTTCTGCGGTTCGAGCTTTCACCAGTCGGATCGCGCGCCGGAGAAGGGAGTCGCAGGCGGCGTGCTGGCCGGGGATCCAGTGCAGCGACTTGGCGAGATTGCCCCACGTGTTGGGGTTCGTGGAGTCGGCATAGGCGAGGGCGATCTCGTAGTAGCGCGCCGAGTTCTCGAAGTCGCCTTCGTAGTAGTACATGGCGCCGACATTGCTGCAGGCATCGTAGGACGGGACGAGTCGAAACGATCGCTCGAAGAAGCTGCGAGCTTCCGCCCAGTGTCCGGCCGCGTAGTGGATCGCCCCCAGAGCATTCAAAGAGAAGTTGTCGCGCGGTGCGAGCGCGAGCGAGCGCTCGAACTCCGGGGCCGCCGAGTCCGGGAGGCCGGAGCGATAGAAGTGCGCCGCGAGGTCCCGATGGTTCGCGAAGTAGTCGGGCTCTCGCGCGATGACCGTTCGAAGCACTGCGGTCCCCTCATCGAAGCGGCTGGACTTGCGCAGCGCACGCGCGATCTCGCGGGCGGCGTAGGAACGGCCGGGATCGAGCGCGAGAGCGGCGCGGTAGCTGGCGACCGCGCTGTCGGGGGCGCCGAGCCGCTCGTAGGCGTCGCCGAGCCACTCGAGATGGGTGGGACCGGCGCTGCCTTCGTCGCGGAGGCTACGAAGGGTCTCCAGTGAATGGACGAGCGCGGCGGAGTCGCCCGTCGCGTCGAAGAGGCGCAGCCAGGCGAGGCCGAGTCTTCCTCGCGCGGGGGTGAAGTCCGGCGCCTGCTCCGTGGCAAGGCGGAGCTCGCGAACGGCGCCCGCCGGATCGGCCGGAAGCGATCCCACACCGCGGAGGTACGCCGCGGCGGCGGCACCCGCCGGAAGGATCTCCGGAATCGAGGCTTGACCGGCGGCCGGGATCGTCTGGGCGAGGAAGGCCGGGATCTCGGCCCGCAGCTTCGACGGATCCTCCGGGGAGAAGTCGATCGTCGTCACCCGCGGACGCTCCCGGCCGCCGGGGAAGAAGCCGGCGAGCGAGAGGCGGAGGCCGTCGCCGAACGTCTGGAGGTTTCCGGAGACGACCCGGTTCACGCCGAGCGCCTCCTGCGCTTCGGCCGGACCGGCCGGATCGGCGTACTCCACGTGCCGCAGCGGCGCGACCCACATCGACGTGACCTGCCTCGCGCAATCTTCCAGCGCTTCGGTGAGCACGGTGGTGAGTCCCGCGGCGAGTGAGCTCCACTGGGAATCGGTGCGATCGGTGATCGGCAGCACGGCCGCTCGCACGTCGGTGACGAAGCCGGGCGAGTCGTCGTGCGGCGCGCGCCACCAGAGGAGGGCGACGAGGACCGCGAGCGCGACTCCGGCGCCGATCCAGCGGCCGCGGCGTCCGCCCGGGATCGGCGACGTGTCCGCCGGCGGGGAGGCGCCGCCCGGATGCTCGGCCGCGGGAATCGAGGCCGGAGAGTGCCGCGACGAATCCCAGCCCTGCGTGCGAATCAGGGTCTCGAGCTCGTGCGTGAGCTCGGCCGCATCGGCGAATCGCTCGTCGCCGCGCTTGCGCAGGCAACGTTCCACGAGCGAGCGCCCGGCACCCACGGTCTCGGGCAGCGGGGCCGGGGTGCTGCGCTCGATCGCGTAGAGCAGCGCACCGACGGAGTCGCCCTGGAACGGGCGTTCGCCCGCGAGCATCTCGTGCAGCGCGACCCCGAGCGACCACACGTCCGTGCGCGCGTCCGTCTCGTGGGAGCGCGCCTGCTCGGGCGACATGTACGCGGCGGTCCCGATCAGGCCGCCGCTCGTGGTGAAGTGCGTCGAGCCGGCGAGGCGAGCGAGCCCGAAGTCCACGATCTTCAGGTAGCCGTCCTCGGTGAAGACGAGGTTCTCCGGCTTGATGTCGCGGTGGAAGATGCCCTGGGCGTGCGCGTGCGCGAGGCCCCGCGCGGCCGCGAGCGCGATCGGGAACGCCTGGTCCGGGGAGAGGGGGCCGGCGCGCATCCGATCGCGGAGCGTACCCCCGCGGTAGTACGCCATCACGAGGAACAGGCTGCCGTCTTGGCGCTCGCCGATCTCGTGGATCTCGCACAGGTGCGGATGCTGGAGCGCGGCGACCGCCTTCGCCTCGCGGAGGAAGCGAGTGCGGTGCTCCCGTTCGGCCACGACGTCGGGCCGGAGCACCTTGATCGCGACCTCCCGCCCGTCGAGGGAGAGGTCCTCGGCGAGGTACACGACTCCCATGCCGCCCCCGCCCAGGCGTCGCACGATGCGGTAATGGGAAACCGTCTCGCCGATCACGTCGCGTCCCTCGCGGGAATCTCCGAGGCGGGGTCCCCGGAAGCTCCCGGGGCACTCTACCCTCTGGGGAGAGATCGTGTCGTTCGAGATCGCGGCGGGCCGGAGGGGCCGGGCGGCGCGGGCTTGCGGGGCGGGACGGGATCCCGCAGAATACCCGCGACGGTCTGGTTCGACGGCGGCCGGCGGACGCGACGGCCGCGTCGGGTTTCGCCGTGTCCCCGAATCGCTGCGCCGTTCGCACGACCCGCTGCCGGACGCCGGGCAGTCACGGATGGGCCGTTAGCTCAGTCGGTAGAGCATCTGACTTTTAATCAGAGGGTCGCTGGTTCGATCCCAGCACGGCTCACCATTCCCGCATCGCCCGCATGTGGCGAGCTCCAGCCGACGAATCGTGGCCCGTGCGCGGACGAGTCCCAGCACCGCCATGATCAAGGTGAAGCGTCCTCGTCCGCCAGTCGGTAGCTCGTGCTGCGTCCGCCGCCGGGGTTCTTGCGCAGGATGTCGCGTTCGAGGAGTTCCTGGATGTCGCGAAGGGCCGTGTCGCCCGAGCACTTCGCGAGCTTGGCGTACTTCGACGTGGTCAGGTGCCCCTGGAAGTCATCGAGCATCCTGTTGATGATGCTTCGCTGCCGGTCATTGACGGGCTTCGGGTGGATCCGCTGCCACAGCACGGCCTTGCGGATGATGGAGGCAAGCGCGACATCCGCATCGACGATCGTGCGGTCAAGACAGTTCAGGAACCACGCGAGCCAGGCGGTGATGTCGAGACCGCCGCGCTGGGCAGTTTCGAGCTGCGCGTAGTACTCCTTGCGCAGTGCCTCGATCCCGGAAGACATGCTGTAGAAGCGCTCCTCCGTTCCGTCTGCCTGTGATAGCGCCATGTCGGCGATCGCGCGCGCGGTTCGTCCGTTGCCGTCGTCCAGTGGGTGAATCGTCACGAACCAGAAGTGCGCGATACCGGCCTTGAGTACAGGGTCGATTCCCGGCGTTGATTCGAACCAACCGAGGAACCGATCCATCTCACGGGAGACTCGCCCCGCGGCGGGCGCTTGAAAGTGCACCCGCTCCTTGCCGATGGGACCCGAAACGACCTGCATCGGTCCGTCTTCGTCCGTTCGCCAGGCGCCCACGGTGATCGGCCTCATCCCGCTGCGGCCGGTCGGAAAGAGCGCGGCGTGCCATGCGAAGATCCGGTCCGGGGTGAGCGGCTCGTCGAATCGGCGTGTCGCGTCGAGCACCATCTCGACGACCCCTTCGACCTCCCTCCCCGGTGTGGGAAGCCCGGCGACGTCGAGGCCGAGCTTCCGAGCGATGGATGAGCGAACCTCTTCGCGGTCGAGATGCTCGCCTTCGATCGCCGAAGACTTGACGACTTCCTCGGTCATGGTCGCAAGGCTGGCCTCCGAGCGGAGGTCGAACCCGAGGGCCTGCATGCGCCCCAGGTGTCTCCCTTGCTTGTGTCGCACCGCGGCCAGGGCGGCAGCCAGGGCCCCGCTGTCCCATGAGAGATCGGGCCACCGGGGTAGTTCATGGATGTAGGTCATATTCACTGCACTCCTTGCGGTGAATATAGGGCCCACCTCCAGCATCGGCAACCAAACGCCGCATCATGTGCGGTGAATAGACCGCTCAATCACCGCATCGTCTGCGGCTGAGGGCTGCCACAATCGCCGCCTGCGGATCTAAGTCCTTGTCTGGAAATCAAATACGAGCGAAATGGCAGAAACCGCGCGATCGGGGCTCTCTGCCCGCCCCCCCCTCACCGTTCCCGACGCACCCACCGCGCCCCCGCGACGTCTCCCTCGCACGCCACCCGCACGAAGTAGACCCCGTCCGGCACCCGGGCCCCGCCGTCTCCCAGTCCATCCCACGTCACCTGGTGCCGCCCCGCGGACTGCTCCCGGTCGCTCACGAGCGTCCGCACCACTCGCCCGCGCACGTCGTACACCGCCACCGACACGGTTCCGCGCCGCGGCAGCTCGTACGAGAGACTCGATCGGCCCGCGAACGGATTCGGCGACACCCGCAGCTCGAGCGACGGCGACGCCGAACCCAGAGTCTCCACCGCCGCGGTCGCGTCGCCGAGCACGATCCGCCGGACCGACTTCACCGGACCGTTGTCCGCCACGAAGAGCGTGTCGCCGGTGACGGAGACGGCGATGCCGTTCGGCAGATTGAACTGGGCCGACAGGGCGGGACCGTCGACGTGTCCGGCCACGCCGGTGCCGGCCAGCACGGACCACGTTCCGTCCGGAAGAACCGCGTAGATCCGGTGCGTCGAGTTCCCCGCGACGTACAGCACGCCGTCGCGGTACTCGCAGTATCCCGTGCGGTTGCCGGGGAGCGTCGCCACGAGCTCCACGTTGCCGGAGGGATCCGCGCGCAGGATGTCCGAGCTCAGGAAGTTCGCGATGTAGAGATTCCCGGCCTCGTCGAAGCTCACGCCGTCCGGTCCGGCGATGCCCTGGCCCGACGCGAACGTCGTCCAGGATCCGTCGGAGCGATCGACCTTGGCGATCGAGTTGGAGCTGTACTGCGCCACGTAGAGGTACGCGCCGTCCGGCGAGATCGCCTGCCCCGTGGGGCCGGCGAGCCCGCTCGCGAGCGTGTGCTTCGTGCCGTCGGGCTCGATCCACTGGGCGAGGCCCGTGTTCCAGGCCGACACGTACACGATGCCGTCCGAGTCCACCGTGCCGCCTTCCGGCAGCGCGATGCCGGTGGTCAGGTTCGAGATGGTGCCGTCCGGCGTGACCTTCTTCACGGCGCCGGCCGGACCCGGCGAGGGGAGATACAGCGTCCCGTCCGGCCCCACGTTGACCTCCTCGATCGGCACGTTGAACGACACGAAGGTCTCCACCGTGTCGGCGACGGCGGCCAGGGCGGGCAGGACCAAGGCGACCAGGAGTCCGGCAAGGACGACACGAACGCATCGAAACATGGGGCGCTCCGAAGGCAGGGGGGCGGGATTCGCCGGGACCGATTCCCGGCGGCCATCGGATCGACCATCGCGGCGGAGCGGGCGGGACGTCGCCCGATCCCATGGGATCGGGCCCGTTTCTGCCTAGTTTTCGCGAAATCCGGACGGAGTCGTGCCCGCGTGCTTCTTGAACGCGCTCGTGAACGTGTTCTTGCTGCGGAAGCCCACGTCGAGCGCCACGGCGAGGATGGTGAGGTCGCGACGTTCCGGGTCCTTCAGGATCTGGCGTGCCTCGTCCACGCGTCGCGCGTTCACGTAGTCGGCGAACGTCACGCCGAGCTCGCGGTTCAGGAGCTGCGAGAGCTGGTGCCCGGAGATCGCCAGGCGGCTCGCGAGGCCGGCGAGGTCGAGGCCCGGATCCAGGTACGCGCGATCGACGGTCATCGTCCGTTCCAGCGCGCCGAGCAGCTCGGGCACCCGCTCGGCGGGAAGCGTTGCCTTCCGGTACTGCCCGGGCCCCCGCGCGCGCCCGCGGGCCGCCGGGATCGCGGGCGCGCGTGCGAGTTCCCGGCCGAACGCGAGGAGGACGCCGGCGCCGAGGAGGCTCGGCAGGTACTCGACTTGGTAGGTGTGCGCGCCGAGGAACTGGATCGCGAGGAAGACCACGAGATAGACCCCGAACGCATTGCGGCCGGCCCGCGCGACCGCGGCCAGTCGGGCGAGGGCCCGATCCGCCGCGCCGGCCGCCTCCTTCTCCTGGCCCGTCTCCTGGCGGCGCTCCTCGATCACGCGGCCGGCCGCGAACGCGTACACGAAGCCGAGCAGGATCAGCGACTGCGCCGCGACCAACCCTCCGAAGCCCATCGCGGACGGCCGCACCACCGCAAGAGAGTCGAGGTACGCAATCTTCGCGGCGGCGGGCAGGCGGACCCAGGACAGGAGGCTCGTCGTCCCGACCACGACGGGCAGCGCGTGCAGCCACGCCGGTATCTTCGACGGGGGAAGGTTCGTCGCTCGCCGAGCCACGAGCCAGAGTGCCGGACCGAATCCGTAGGCCAGCCCGAACGTCGTGGAATGGAGGTGGGGGACGAAGCGGGCCAGAGGCGACGTGGCGATCGCGCACTCGATCAGGTGCACCGCGGCGAGGCCCAGGAAGACCGCGGCCAGCCGCACCGCCGCGACGTTTTCCCCCGGCGCGCGCACGCGCCGAGCGAGAAGAATCGATTGCGCCGCGCAGGCGACACCGAGAACGGCCAGCAGGCCGGAGAATCCGAGAGCGATCGGGGCGGGCAGGGGCACGGGGAAGCCTCGCAGAACTCGAGCGGTTCCGTCGAGTTTGGGCGGCGGTCGGGGCTCGCCGCAAGGGGCGCGGGGCCGAATCGCGTGTCCGCGGTTCGAGTGACCGCGGTCCGAGCGGAAGCGCGACCTACGCGCCCCCCAGCTCCTCCAGCTTCGCCCGCATCGAATCCTCGCGCCGCGCGGACCGCTGCCCCTCCGGCAGCGCCTCCGAACGCTTCAACGCGTCCACGAGCGTCGCCCGCGCCGCGGTGGTGTCACCCTTCGCCGCGAGGATATCGGCGCGCGTGTCGAGCATGCGCAGCAAGCGCGGCCCGTAGCCCAGCTCCACCGCACGGTCGATCGCCACGAGCGCGTCGTCGAATCGATGCATGGCCCGGTACGCGACCGCGAGGCGCGCGTGCGGATTGTAGTCCTCCGGGAACTCGCGCGCGGATCGCTCGAGCATCGGGATCGCGCGCTCGGGCTGTCCGAGCTCGAGGTACGCGGACAGCCGATGCGAATCGAACACGGTGCGCGCTTCCGGAGTGGGCGCCCGCTCCGCCGCGCGCTCGAGGAATGCGCTCCAGCGCTCGGCCGCCTCCCGCACGCCGGTCGTGTCGCCGGCCGCCTCCCGCGCGGAGAGCAGCGAGATGTGCAGCGCGGAGAGATCGTCGTCGGCGATCGCGAGGTTCTCGTCGGCGAGCGAAGCGTTCACGGCCGCCTCGAACTCGCGCACGAGCGCGGCCTTCTCCGGAACGTCGTCCGGCAGCCCTACCGCGCAATCGAGCCCGACGGACGCGACCACGGCCGCCGACGCGCCGCGGAGCCGCGGCAACGTCTCGTGCGCCAGCGCGGCGCCCCGCGCCGACTCGCCCTCGAGCGAGAGCGCCACCGCGAGCCCTTCCACGGCGCGCGCATAGCGTGGCCAGTCCGCCGGCGCCGCGGCCAGCGCCTGTTCGTAGCGCGCGACCGCCTCGGTCGTGTTCCCTTCGCCGTAGAGCAGATCGGCTTGCGTCAGGAGCGCGTCCGGATCGGACTCCGAGCTCGCCATGCCCTCGCCCGCGCGCACCCGATCGAAGTTCGCGTGCGCGTCATCCAGCAGCGCGATCAGCTGCGGCACCGTGGCGCCGCCGACCCACTTGAGGAGCGCCTGCTCGGTGCGCGGCTCGATGACGTAGTACGTGGGCAGCGCGCGCACGTCGAACTTCCGGCGGAACTCCGCGTTCTGCGCCTTGTCCGTGTCGATTTCCAGCCAGACGAACCGTCCGGCCTGCTCCCGAAGGGCCTCGTCGGTGAAGACGACGGCCTTCATGGAGCGGCACGTGTGTCACCACGGCGCCCAGGACTCGACGAACAGCGGCAGGTCGCGCGCCCGCGCCTCGGCGAGTGCGGCGCCGTAGTCGTCGGCCTGGAACGGCAGCACCGGGCCCGCGGCGGGCGCCGGGGCGTCGTCGGTGCGGGGCGAGGGGGAGCACGCCGCCAGGCCCAGGGCCGCTAGGCCCATGAGGAGTGCGGTCGTGAGGACCGGCAGAGATCGATTCATCCCCGAATCGTAAGGCCGCGGGCCCCGACGGGCGAGCCGTTCGTGCCGGCCGGGGCCTCAGAAAATACTGGACACAAGAGTCAGGTATTCGATTAGGTATTGGGAGTCCGAATTCCGGTTTGGATGCCCCACCGGACACAGCGGAGGGTCGCCGTGAAAGTCGCCTCCTGGGTCGTGAGAACCCCGCCCGAGCCGATGGTCCGCGAGGACCGAGAAGCGGCCCCGGGAGAAGGGGAAGTGCTGGTCGAGGTTGCCGGGTGTGGGGTGTGCCACACGGACCTCGGCTTTTTTTATGACGGGGTTCCCACGCGTCACGGATTCCCGCTGACGCTGGGGCACGAGATCTCGGGTCGCGTGCGTGCGGCCGGACCCGGCGCGGAGACGTGGGTGGGCCGTTCGGTCGTGGTGCCCGCGGTGATCCCGTGCGGGAAGTGCGATGCGTGCGCCGCGGGTCGCGGCTCCATCTGTCCGCGGCAGATCTTCCCCGGGAACGACGTGCACGGAGGGTTCGGAACGCACGTCGTCGTGCCGGCGACGGGGCTTTGTCCCGTGCCCGATCTCGACGACCCCGCCGTGAATCCGCTGCGCGTGCCGCTCGAGCACCTCGCGGTGATCGCGGATGCCGTCTCGACCCCCTACCAGGCCGTGCGCCGCTCCGGTCTCCTCGCGGGAGATCTCGCGATCTTCGTCGGAGGCGGCGGTGTCGGCGGCTTCGGCGTGCAGGTCGCGGCGGCGCTGGGCGCGAAGGTCGCGGTGATCGACGTGGCGGAGGACCGCCTCGCCCTGCTCGCGAAGCACGGTGCGGATCTCACGCTGCGCGCCGACGAGCTCGACTTCAAGGCGATCAAGGCGGAGCTCAAGGCCTACGCGAAGGAACATCGCATCCCGACCTGGCGCACGAAGATCTTCGAGACGTCGGGCACGACCGAGGGCCAGGCGACCGCGTTCGGGTTGCTGGGCCACGGCGGATACCTCGGGGTGGTGGGTTTCACACCCCGCAAGCTCGAGCTGCGCCTCTCGAACCTGATGGCGTTCGACGCGATCGCGGAAGGCAACTGGGGCTGCCTGCCCGAGCACTACCCCGCGATCGTGGATCTCGTGCTCGCCGGCAAGATCACGCTGGCCCCGTTCGTGGAGCTTCGCGATCTCGATCGCATCAACGAGACGTTCGCCGACATTCACGCGCGACGCGCGTCGCGTCGCGTCATTCTCGTTCCCGAGCGCTAGGCGAGGAGACGAAGTCGTCATGGAATTCGAGTTCAAGGATCACGACCTCTGCGAACCCGTCCCTCACGCCGGGGTGATCTACGAGGAGAGGCCGCTGCGTTCGCCGGGCGGCGAGATCGTGGACGGACTGCACAGTGTCTGGATCTCGCTCGACAATCCCGGCCAGTTCAACTCCTACACGACCGAGATGATCAAGGGCGTGATCCTCGGCATGCGTCGGGCCTCGAACGATCGGGCCGCGGTCGCCGTGGTGTTCACGGCCACCGGCACCAAGGCGTTCTGCACGGGCGGCAACACGAAGGAGTACGCCGAGTACTACGCGGGTCGCCCCGAGGAGTACCGCCAGTACATGCGCCTGTTCAACGACATGGTGTCGGCGATCCTGAGCTGCGACAAGCCGGTGATCTGTCGCGTGAACGGAATGCGCATCGCGGGCGGACAGGAGATCGGCATGGCCTGCGACTTCACCGTCGCCTCCGATCTCGCGATGTTCGGGCAGGCGGGGCCGCGTCACGGATCCGCGCCGGATGGCGGCAGCACCGACTTCCTCGCGCTGTTCGTGGGCATCGAGCGCGCCATGGAGAGCTGCACGCTCTGCGAGCCGTGGACCGCGCACCAGGCCGCCCGCTACGGCCTGATCACGCGGGCGGTGCCCGCGCTGAAGGTCGACGGGAAGTTCGTTCCCAATCCGCTCGCGGTGACGGATCGGTACATCGACCCGGAGACGGGCCGGATCGTCTTCGGCGAGCGAAAGACCGGGGCCGCCGCGGCGGAGGCGAAGGCGCTCGTGAAGCGCGGCGAGGTGGACCTCTCGCTCCTCGACGCGGCCGTCACCGAACTCGTGTGGTCGCTCGCGCAGACGTTCCCCGGCTGCATCACGAAGACGATCGAGAGCGTCCGCAAGCACAAGCTCGCGCACTGGGACCGGAACCGCGAGACGAACCGCGCGTGGCTCGCGCTGAACATGCTGACGGAGGCGCGCACCGGCTTCCGCGCGTTCAACGAGGGAACGCACGCGTGTCGCGACGCGGATCTGCTTCTCCTGCGCCGCCGGCTCGCGGAGGGGGTGCCCTGGGGCGAGGACCTCGTGGAAGAGGCGCTCGAGCGCGTGCACGCCGCCGCGCGCGAGCCGGCGAAGTCATGAGCGCCCCGAGCCGACTCGAAGGAGTCCGCGTGGAGGTGCAGGAGGGGGGCGCGATCTGGCGCGTCGTGCTCGACACGCCCAAGGCGAACATCCTCGACGCGGAGAAGATGGCGAGTCTGACCCGCACGTTCGAGGAAGCCCGCGGCGAGGCGGGGCTGAAAGCACTTCTGATCGAGGGCGAGGGCGAGCACTTCAGCTTCGGCGCGAGCGTGCCGGAGCATCTGCCCGGGAAGTTCGAGGAGATGATTCCCGCGTTCCACCGGATGTTCCGCGCGCTCTGGGACACGTCGGTCGTCACGGTCGCGGCCGTCCGCGGACAGTGTCTGGGCGGGGGCCTCGAGCTCGCGGCGTTCTGTCACCGGGTCGTCGCGTCGCCAATAGCGAAGCTCGGGCAGCCGGAGATCGTGCTGGGCGTGCTGGCCCCGGTCGCCTCCGTGATCCTGCCCGAGCGGATGGGGCGCCCGGCCGCGGAGGAGCTGCTGCTCACCGGTCGCATCCTGCCGGCCGCTGAGGCGCTCGAGCGCCACCTCGTCGACGAGATCGCGGAGGATCCGGCGGAGGCCGCCCTGGCCTGGATCCGCAAGCACCTGCTCCCGCGGTCCGCGTCGAGCCTCCGCCACGCCGTGGCCGCGGCGCGCGTCGGCTGGCGCGCGCGCTTCCTCGAGGCGCTCGACGAAGCCGAGCACGTCTACGTCCACGATCTGATGAGCACCGCCGACGCCGCCGAGGGACTGCGGGCGTTCCTGGAGAAGCGCGAACCCGTCTGGAGGGATGCATGAGTCAGAGTCCCGTCGAGCCGATCGCGGCACGGGCGGAAGCGCTGTTCCGGGATCTCCGGTTCGGCTCCGTCCGGGAGTGGAAGGAGCGAACGGGCGGACTCGCGATCGGATACATGCCGATCTGGATTCCGACCGAGCTGTTGCACGCGCAGGGCGTCCTGCCCGTGGGCATCATGGGTGGGGGCGACGAGCTGGAGATCATCCGCGGCGACGCCTTCTACCAGTCCTACATCTGCCACATTCCGAGGAGCACGATCGAGCTGGGCCTGACCGGCGCGCTCGACTGCCTGGACGGCATGCTCTTCCCGGCGATCTGCGACGTGATCCGCAACCTGTCCGGCATGTGGAAGATGCGCTTCCCCGAGAAGCTCGTCCGCTACCTGGACGTTCCGCAGGACTTCGACGACGAGATCGGCGGCGCGTTCTGGCGGTTCGAGCTCGAGGAGCTTTCCCGTGAGCTGACGGCGCGCGGCGCCCGCCCGTACGACGCCGAGGCGCTTCGCCGCTCGATCCGGATCTGGAACGACAGCCGAGCGCTGGTCCGCGACCTGTATGCGCTCCGCCAGCGGGAACCGTGGAAGGTTCCCACGCACGAGCTGTATCTCGTGCTGCGCGCGGGGCTCGTGCTGCCGGTCGAGGAGTTCATCGACATGCTCCGCGCGTACCTCGCGGCCGTGCGCGCCGACGATCGCCGGCAGCCGCTGGATCAGGCGCGCGTCCTGTTGACCGGATCGTTCTGCGAGCAGCCGCCGCTCGGTCTGATCAAGACGCTCGAGAAGTCCGGCTGCTACATCGTGGACGACGACTTCGTGCAGGTGCATCGCTGGTTCGTGCGCGACATTCCCACCGAGGGCGATCCGATGGACTGCCTCGTGCGCGCGTTCCTGCACGATTCGATCGAGAGCCCCACCCGCTACATCGGCGACCGCATCAAGGGGCGAGAGCTGGTGGACCGCGTGCGGGCGAGCGCGGCGGAGGGTGTGCTGTTCTGCGCACCGAGCTTCTGCGACCCCGCGCTCCTCGATCAGCCCATGGCGGTGGCGGCGATGGACGAAGCCGGCATCCCCTGGACCGCGTTCAAGTACGCGGAGAACAACGGACAGTTCCAGGTGATCCGGGAGCAGGCCGGGACGTTCTCGGATTCGATCAAGCTCTGGAGCGGGGAGGTGGTCGCATGACGCTCATGCCCGGGCAGACGGCGGCGGCGCCGCCTCCGGCCCACAAGGACGACAGCCAACTTCGACAGAAGCGGATGATCGGCGAGCACTACGATCGACTCGCGAACTCCCCGCGCACCGGGGAGAAGTGCGTCTACACGTTCGTGCCGGGAAACCTCACGGAGCTCGTCCGCTCGTTCGACCTGCTGCCGGTGCTTCCGGAGATCAACGCGCTGCAGTCCGCGATGCGCGGCAAGTCGCGGGAGTACATCGCCCTCGCGGAGAAGGCGGGGCACTCCGAGGACGTCTGCACGTACGTCAAGTGCGACCTCGGCATGATGAAGTCCGGCAACATCGGTCCCACCGGCAAGTACCTCCCGAACCCCGACCTGCTGCTGCTCTCGTACACCGGCTGCTTCACGTTCATGAAGTGGTTCGAGATCCTGAAGCAGGAGTACCGGGCGCCCGTGGCCATGCTCCATGTCCCGTACCAGGGAGACGGCGTCATCACGGACTCCATGCGCGAGTACGTGGTGAAGCAGTTGAAGGAGAAGGTCATTCCGAAGCTCGAGGAGATCTCCGGGCGCCGGTACGACGAGGACCGCCTCCGGGAGATGCTCGCGCGCTCCGCCCAGGCCGAGGACGACCTCGTGGCCGTGCTGGAGTCGGCCAAGCACCGACCGTCTCCCATCGACGCCTACTTCGGGGGCGTCTACTACATCGGCCCGATCTTCACGGCGTTCCGGGGCACCCAGGACGCCGTGGAGTACTACCGCCTGCTGCGCTCCGAGGTCGAGGAGCGGGTCCGGCGGAAGCTCGGCCCCGTGACGCCGGACGGGGAGATGAAGGAGGAGAAGTTCCGGATCGTCGTGGAGGGTCCGCCGAACTGGACCGACTTCCGCGCGTTCTGGAAGATGTTCGTGGACGAGGGCGCGGTCGTGGTGGCGTCCACCTACACGAAGGTCGGCGGCGTGTACGACACCGGCTTTCGACATGATCCCGATCGCCCGCTGGAGACCCTGGCCGACTACTGCATGGGCTGCTACACGAACATGAACCTCCCGTCGCGCGTGGACATGCTGACGCGCTACGTGCAGCAGTACGACGCCGATGGCCTCCTGATCAACTCCATCAAGAGCTGCAACTCGTTCAGCGCCGGTCAGCTCATGATGCTCCGCGAGGTCGAGAACCGGACGGGGCGCCCCGGCGGCTTCATCGAGAGCGATCTCGTGGACCCGCGCTACTTCTCGGCGTCGAACATCAAGAACCGTCTCGAGTCGTACTTCCAGATGATCGAGCAGAAGCGGTCGGGGGTGGGCGCATGAACTACTCGGTCGGGATCGATCTCGGCTCCACCACGACCAAGGCCGTCATCCTGGACGAGGACGGGAAGGTCCTCGGCCGGGGCATCACGAACAGCCGCAGCAACTACGAGGTCGCCTGCGACGTCGCGGTGAGCGAGGCCCTCGTGGACGCGCGCTTCGCGCTGGTCTCGTCGAGTCTCGGAAGGGCCGGGCTCACGGAGACGGAGCGGGACGCGGCGCTCGCGGACCTCGAGCTGCGGTTCCGGGAGCAGCAGTACCGCGCGCAGCTCCGGGCCTTCGAGGAACGGGTGGATGCGCTGCCGGACGTGACCCGCTCGGGCAACGGACTCGCGTCCGCGCTCGGCGAGATGAAGGAGCGGCTCGACGACGCGGCCACGAAGCTGTTCGCGCCCGGCGCCACCCGGGCCAGCGACTTCTTCCGGGATCTGCTGGCGAGCCAGTACCACCCGTTCGCCGAGGAGATCGCCAAGGAGCGGAACGTCGACTTCAACCGACTCCTCGGCGTGTTCGACAAGGCGATCCTCCAGGTGGAGAACCTGCCGCCGGACACGACGTCGTTCTCGTCGCACCTGGGGGCCGCGATCGCGTCCCTGGCCGATGCGAACCCCGCGCTGGGGGAGGCCGCGGCCGCCGCGGCGGCGGTGCCGATGGATCAGGTCGCGTCCGTCGGCACGGGGTACGGGCGGGCGACGCTTCCGTTCCCGAAGGAGCAGATCCGCTCGGAGATCCTCTGCCATGGTCTCGGAGCGCACGCCATGTACGAGCACACGCGAACCGTGCTCGACATCGGCGGCCAGGACACGAAGGCGATCCAGGTCGACGAGCACGGAATCGTCACGTCGTTCCAGATGAACGATCGCTGCGCGGCGGGATGCGGCCGGTACCTCGGGTACATCGCCGATGAAATGAACCTCGCCGTGCAGGAGCTCGGTCCTCTCGCGTGCAAGTCCACGCGCGCGGTGCGGATCAACTCCACGTGCACGGTGTTCGCCGGCGCCGAGCTGCGCGAGCGCCTCTCGCTCGGGGAGAAGCGCGAGGATATCCTCGCGGGTCTGCACCGGGCGATCATCCTGCGCGCGATGTCGCTGCTCGCCCGGTCCGGGGGCATCACGGAGGAGTTCACGTGGACCGGCGGCGTCGCGAACAACCCGGCGGCGGTGCGGGCGCTGCGCGAGCTCGTGAAGGAGAACTACGGTCTCGAGCACATCAACATCTCGCCGAACAGCATCTACACGGGGGCGCTCGGCGCGGCACTGTTCGCGTGGCGGGAGCGTCATCGCAAGCCGGTGGCCGAGGAGGTGATGTCATGAGCGCGGCACTGCCCGACGTGCTTCGCGTGGCGGGAGTCGACGTCGGCTCCTCCGCGGTGAAGGCCGTCGTCATGGAGGTGCCGGCGTCCGGCGCGCCGACGATGACGGCCGGTCGAACCGAGCGGATCCGCCGTCGCGACCCTTCCGTCGTGGCGCACGAGCTGTTCGAGGCGTGTCTGGACGACGCCGGCTGGCGTGCCGACGAGCTGCAGTACGTGGCGACCACCGGCGAGGGGGACACGCTCGAGTTCCGGACGGGCCACTTCTACGGCATGACGACGCACGCGCGCGGCGGTCTCTTCCTGGATCCGGAAGCGCGGGCGGTGATCGACATCGGCGCGCTGCACTCGCGCGCGGTCCTCATGGACGATCACGCGAAGGTCCTCGGCTATCGCATGACGAGTCAGTGCGCTTCCGGGTCGGGTCAGTTCCTCGAGAACATCTGCCGGTATCTCGGGATCACGATCGACGAGATCGGACCGCTCTCGCTCCAGGCAGATGATCCGGAGAAGTGCTCGTCGATCTGCGCGGTCCTTGCCGAGACGGACGTGATCAACATGGTGTCGCGCGGGATCTCGACCTCGAACATCATTCGCGGCATCCACCAGTCGATGGCGGGCCGGTACCTGCGGCTCCTGACGGCGGCGAAGGCGCGGGACGTCGTGCTGATCACCGGCGGACTTTCCCGGGACACGGGCATGGTGGCCGCGATGCAGGAGGCCGCCACGGACGCCAAGGCGGCACTCACGATCCGCACGCACCCCGACTCGGTGCTCGCGGGCGCGCTCGGGGCGGCGTTGTGGGGGGCGTTCCGGGCCCGCAAGCTCGCGGCCAAGGGCATCTCGTTCACGCCGCAGGCCGTGTGATGGAAGAGCCGACCCCCTTGGCGGAGCTGTGGCGCCTCGACGGACGGGTGGCCGTCGTCGCGGGCGGAGGTGGCGGCATCGGGCGGGCCATCGTCGCCCGTCTCCAGGAGGCCGGGGCGGAAGTCGTGTCGGCCGATCGGCCCGGAGTGCCGGCGCCTCCCGGCGCCACTTCGTTCGAGGGGGACCTCGCCGACGAGTCGGACGCGGCCCGTCTCTTCGAGACCGTGGCGCAGCGATGGGGGCGCCTCGACGTCGTCGTGCACGCGGCCGGCATCACGCGCGACGCGGTGCTCTGGAAGCTCGAGCCCGCGGCCTGGCGCGACGTGCTGCGCTCGAATCTGGACTCGGCCTTCTTGCTGCTGCGGGAGGCGATTCCTCGCCTGCGCGCGACGGGCGGCGGTTCGATCGCGCTCGTGTCCTCGATCAACGGCGAACGCGGGAAGTTCGGGCAGGCGAACTACTCCGCCAGCAAGGCCGGAATGAACGCGCTCGCGCGGACGGCGGCGCGCGAGGCGGGCGCGTTCGGGGTGCGGGTCAACGTCGTGGCGCCGGGGTTCATCGAGACCGAGATGACCCGGGGGCTGCCGACCGAGGTCCGGCACCGCGCGGCGGAGGAGACCCTGCTCAAGCGCACGGGACAGCCGGACGACGTCGCGCGCGCGGTTCTTTTTCTCGTCACCGACGCAGGACGTCACGTGACCGGTCAGGTGCTGCGGGTGGACGGCGGTCAACTCGTGGGCTAACGGAGGAATCGACATGGAAGGAACGCTGGAGCGGGAAGACCGCATCGTCGTGCGGGGACTGAGGCCCGAGGACATGGATCGGGTGATCGCGCTGGATGCGAAGAACTCGGGCCGACGCCGCGAGGACTTCTTCCGCGTGAAACTGCAGCAGAATCTCGCGGAGACCGGCATCAAGGTGTCGCTGGCGGCGGAGACGGACGGCATCTTCTGCGGGTTCCTGCTCGCGCGCGTGTACTACGGCGAGTTCGGAACGATGGAGCCGACCGCCGTGCTCGACACGATCGACGTCGATCCGGGTTTCCAGGGGCGGGGAGTGGGCCGCGCACTGATGGATCAGCTCTGCCTGAACCTGTCCGGCCTGAACGTCGCGGCGCTGCGCACGGAGGTCGCCTGGAGCGCGCCGCAGCTGATGACGTTCTTCCAGCGCGAGGGCTTCGCACCGGCCCCGCGTCTCTGCCTCGATCTCGATCTCGCGAGCCGGCCGCGCCGCGATCAGAGGATCGACTGAATGCGATGAAGCTCCGCAAGAGCACGCGCTACGCACTGTTCGCGGCGACGGAGATGGCTCGGCTCGCCCCCGGTGAGACGGTCACGGCCGGGGAGGTCGCGGGCCGGCACGGGATCCCGGTGTCCGTCATGGCCAAGGTGTTCCAGGAACTCGTGCGGGCAGACGTCGCGCTCGGGGTGCGGGGCCCCCGCGGCGGATACCGACTGGCCGCCGCACCGGCAAAGATCACGCTCCTCGCGATCATCGACCGCTTCGAGCCGGGCGCACCCGAGCCCGGCGATACGCCGCGCGGAATCCGTCGCCCGGCGAACGGGGCGGATCGGCTGCAGCGCGTGGTTCAGCAGGTGGACGCGCTCGTCCGGGCCGCCTACGCGTCGATCTCGCTGGAGGCGCTCGTGGATCGGCAGGACCGGGCGATGCCGGACGTCCCCGCGCGATGAGCGGACACTGTCGACCGAGGAGCTTCGGCGGTTCTTCGACATCCGTCGTCGTCAGACCACCGGGCCCGAGGTCGGCATCTCCAGGAAGCGGAGGTTCAGATTGCAGTCCGGAGTCGCGTCGTCTCCACGCGAGCGGGTTGTTCGTGTGCTGGTTTCCTCCCGGTGAGGACAAGCCAGGCGAACGTTCTTCATGATTGCTTCCCTCTCCGATCCTCGTCCGACCGAGGAGGACCTTCCTCTTCGGAAGCGGAGACGTGGCTTTGAGTGGCCGGTTCGATGTCCGAGGCCTCATGGTCCACCTCGTGGCGTTCGCCCGGGTCGATCCCGTCGATGAAGGTCTCCCAGTCGGACGGGAGTGCTGCACCCTCGAAAGAACAAAGCTCGACGGACACGGACTGGCCCCCGACTGTCCGCCGGGTGCGGCGCAGATCCGCCGAACGGAACGATCCGCGTTCGATCCGCGCTCCATCCAATCGTGCGCCGAACAGTCGCACGCCGTCCGCCATGCAATCGATGAATCTGCTCCCGGAGAGGTCCGCGCCCGTGAAGACGGCATCTCGAAGATCGCAGCCCTCAAAGCGAGCGAAAGAGCAGTCAGCTCCCTTGAACTGGGCGCCCGCGAACTGCGTGCCGCGGAAGACCCGCGCCGTCAGGGACTGAAACTCCAGATTTGCCTGACTCAAGTCGGCCGTATCGAAGTTCGTGTCGCGGAGATCCGCCTCGCGGAGGTCGGACCGCTTCAAGATCGAACCACTGAGATCCCTGGACGAAAGATCCTCTCCTCGGAGGGCGATATCCTGGCCTTCCGGCGCGTACCGCGTCAGATCTTCTCCGGGGATCAGCCTCTCCTCGAGAATCATCTCACGGAGATACGTCCGAATCGGATCAGTGAGCGCCTCGTCCGGTGGAGCGCGTCGCAGGACGCTACGTTTCGCTACACTCCCGCGATCGCTGCCGGCGGGGTTGGGCACCGAGTCGGAATCCGATCGCCCGGGTTCGGACACGCCCGAAACGATGGCCCTTGCCACGAGGACTTCCAGGAAGCTGAGGTGAACGAAGCGATAGACATCGCTCTGATCGTACACAAGAAGCGATCGTCCGGTGAGCTTCCACGTGTCGACATCCTCGCCAAAGGTCCGTGCGTGGTCCTGGACCTCGGATCGCGTCAGCTGGAAGCTACCGAGTCCTCCGGGGCGCGTGACCATGTGGAGCGCCAGCTGGCGCAGGAAGCTCAGCGCCGCACTCGGGTCAGGGTCGAGATCTCCCTTCCGGCGCTCGAGCCACCCTTGAATCATCTGTTCATAGATCTGATAGGGACGAAGTCGCCAGCGGACCGAGTGCCCCAGAGCTCCTGCGTCGGACTCGGCCGCGCGTGGAGGGGACGATCGTGCGGTTCGGTGCACCGTCGCAAGAAGGCTCGCGTCCTCTCGATCGAGGAGGAACTCGAGATAGGCGAGGAGCATCGGGCGAGCCGCGATGTCACGCACCTTGGCGACCATCGCGCGAGCGCGGGCCAGACGCGCAGAGTTGTGCGAAAAGCGCTTCCGCAGGACAGCCTGAACCTCGGACTCGTCCAACGGTTCGAGATAGCGGATAACGTAGGTGCCGCTGCTGATCGGCCCGGCCGGTGCTGACCCACCGATGGGTGAGAAGAGCTCCGCGAAGAGCGCCGCGGCCTCATTGAAGAACTGCGTTCGACCCGTAAGGATGACTCGATAAAAAGGGACGGTCAGTTCGTTGAGCTCCCGGACGAAGGTCCCCACGTCCTTCCGAGCCACGGGACTTTCATCGAGGCCGTCGAGGAGAAGGACCGTGCTCTCGGGGTGCCGCACCTGTCGCACTCGTTCGAGAGCGTTGGGGTGTCGGAGTTCCAGAAGAACGCACTCGGTGCGGTTGAGCAGTTGGCGAGACACGAGTGCGAGGATGTTCAGAAGCAGTGCCGACTTTCCCATACCGGGACCGGCGAGTACGACGACTCGCCGCTCGACGGAGTTTATCCGGAGAAAGCGGGACAAGTAGGGGAGGGCCCTCCAGGACGTCGCTTGGTCGGGCGAGAAGTTGGGTGAAGTGCGGTCGCCCGTACTCAGTCGCGGCGCGACGTACCAACGGCGTGCATCCGCAACCTTCTCGAGCGTTGCAGGCTCGAGACGTCGGCGCTCCTGGCGAGTCCGGAGTGTCTTGACTCCTGCGGTCGCCGTGGCGAACACGCCACCCAGGACGGTTAGGGTCTCGGCCAGGTGAGTGTCGAACAGGAATTCGAGCAGCGTCGCGGCTTCCATGGTCCACCTTGGCTCGCTCTCGAATGGCGGGTCGAGAGACGGTATGGCAACGAATCCGAGGAGCCTGCGGGTGGAACCGAGTCCACGCCAACCGGAAGCGGCGATCGAGTGGAGCGTCGCGATACTATCGCGAGAGTGGGCAGGCAGCAACAGGCGCGCCGCCGTCGGTCATGAGCCGGAGCGACGTGGGGGGGCGATCCTAACGGTCCCTCCCCGGACGTCCCGCCAGCGCATTCGCGTCGCCGAGCACGGCGGCGAAGGAAAGGCCCCACGCCTCCGCCCGCACGAGATCCGCCTCGAGCGTCGCGAGGTCCGGGGCGACTCCATTCCGAGCCCGCGCGACCGCGAGTGCACACCGCGCGTGTGCGTGCATCGGGTGCGCCGCGAGTCCCGCCGACTCCTGGATGGACAGGGCCTCCTCCAGGGCGGCCACCGCCGCGGAGGCGTCGCCGCCGCGATCCGCGAGGATCGCGCTCGCGAGCAGGACGTCCGCGCGCGCGAGACTCTCGCGATCGCGTGATACCTTGCCGAGCTGCTCCCGGATCACTTGCGCGGCGTCGATCCGGATCGTGCGACCGGCATTCGCCTCGGCCTCGAGTCGACGAAGGCGCAGGCCCGCGAGCCACCAGGGCTCGGAATCCCCCCGCTTCACCGCCCGGGCGTACATCGCGTCCATCGTGGCGAGTCCCGTCTCCGCTTCCCCGGAGAGGACGAGGGCTCGTCCGAGATCGGAGCGCGCCGCGATCGTCTCCACGTGGTCCGGTCCGTAGACGACGTCGAGAATGCGGAGCGCCTCTCGCAGGCGTTCGACCGCCTGCCGCTCGTCGCCGGTCTGGGCGTACAGCGAGCCGAGGTTCTGGAGCGTGGTGGCCACGTCGATCGTGTCGTCGCCGAGGACGCGGCGGCGTGACTCCAGCACGGCCCGCAGCGTGCGCTCCGCCGCAGGGAAGTCGCCCGCGCGGAGCTGGGTCGCGGCCAGATTGTTGCGCACCACGAGCGTGTGCGGGTGATCCGGGCCGAGCACCGAGTCCAGCTCGCTCAGTGCGCGCCCGTACGCGTCGGCGGCCGCGGGCAGGTTGCCGGCGTGCCACTCGGTGTTGCCGCGTTCGTTCCACACCCGCGCCAGCCCCAGGGAAGGCGAGGGGGAGCAGATCGTGGCGATGCGGGTGGCGCGATCCAGCAGGTCGCGACGTGCGTCGAGATCCGCGAGGGCGGGCTGCAGATCGAGCAGTGCGGCGAGGGTCTCCGGCGACTCCGGTCCGTAGCGGACCTCGGTTCGGTGGAGCGCGTCCTCGAGGAGCGGGCGGGCGACGGCGGCACCGTCGAGATTGAAGGAGTTGCGGGCACGGGCCGACTCGAGCTCGAGGACCTCGTCCTCCCGTCCGGCTGCCTGGGCATCCGACAGGGCCCTCTCCAGCAGCGCCCGCTCCTCCGTGAGCTCGCTTCGCGTGCGACGCAGCTCCGCGAAGGTGCGCCAGAGCTTCACGCGAACGCCGGGCAGATCCGTCAGATCGTCCACCCGCTCCTCGCCGAGCCGGATCAGACCGCGCACGCCGAGCGAGTCGGCGCCCGGGTTCACGCGCGGATTCGTGGACTCGAGGAGCCCCACCAGAAAGCCGGAGACACGGTCCGACTCGTCGCGGGCGGCGACGGCCGCGTCGCGCTCGTGTTCCAGCGCCCGCCCGGATCGCCAGGACGAGATGCCGAACGTCACGAGCAACGTCGCGATCAGTGCGGCGGAAACAGTCGCTCCCCGGTTGCGGCGCAGGAATCTCGCCGTTCGGTACCGGAGCGTGTCGGGCTTCGCCCGCACGGGCAGTCCGGCGAGCGCGCGGTCGACGTCATCACCGAGCTCGCCCGCCGATCGGTAGCGTCGCTCCGGCTCCTCGTGGAGGGCCTGCGCCACGATGGCCTGCAGCTCACCCTTCTCTCCGGCGAGCTCGCGGAGCAACACGCCGAGGGCCCAGACGTCGGTCGCGGTCGTCAGCGGCCGACCGAGTCGCTGCTCGGGGGCGGCGCGCTCGGGAGTGAACAGCGCCTCGCCCTCGCCCGTGACGGCGGCGCCCTCCGCATCCGACGCCAGCAGCTTCGCGATCCCGAAGTCCAGGAGCATCGGACGGCCGTCGCTCGTCACGAGGATGTTGGAGGGCTTGAGATCGCGGTGCACCACGAGGTTCGTGTGCGCGTACTGGACCACGTCGCACAGCGTGCGGAACAGGCGGAGCCGCTCGCGATTCGAGAGGGAGGACTCCTCGCACCATCGATCGATCGGCGTGCCGTCGACGTACTGCATCACGAGGAACGGCACGCCGTCGGCCGTGATCCCGCCGTCCAGCAGGCCGGCGATGTTCGGGTGGGTCAGGCGGGCCAGGAGCTGTCGCTCGCGCTCGAAACGCTCCACGAGCGCGGCCGCGCGCCAGCCGGCACGCATGAGCTTGAGCGCGCCCCACTGCTCGAAGCCCGCGTTCCGGCGCTCGGCGAGCCAGACCTCGCCCATGCCGCCGCGACCGAGCAGGTGCACCAGTCGCCACGGGCCGACGTCCTGCCCGCTCACGGCGATCGGGTGGTCGGCGATCTCGGCGAGTCGTTCCGAGCGGAGCACCGATCCCTCGACCGTGAGTGCGCGCTCGTCGGAGGCGGCGGTTAGGGTGGCGCGCACTTCCTCCCGGAGCGCCGCGTCCTCGCACTCCCTTTCGAGAAAGCGATCCCGGTCCTCTTCCGGCAGTTCGAGCGCGCGAAAGAACAGGTCTTCCAGGAGCCGCCACCGGGTCGCGGTCAACGGGGACTCACTCGCCGGGCATTTCGAGCGCTCCGGCGACTTCTTTCCGGAGCCACGCGCGCGCGAGCACCCAGTCCCGCTGCACGGTCTTGGTCGATACGTCGCGCAGGGCCGCGATCTCCTCCACGGACATCCCGGAGAAGAACCGCATCTCCACGACCTCGGCCGCGCGCGGGTTCTCCCGGGCGAGGCGAGACAACGCGTCCTCCAGCGCCAGCAGTTCGTCGGCCTCGCGTTCCGTGAGCCACGATTCCACGTCCTCGAGCGGCAAGCGCTCCCATTCGCCACCACGCTTCGATGCCTTGCGCGCCCGGGCGTGATCCACGAGCACACGACGCATCGTGGCGGCCGCGACCGCGAAGAAGCGGGTGCGGCTCTCCGCGTCGATCCGGTCCTGCCGCACGAGGCGCAGGTACGCCTCGTTCACGAGGGCGGTGGCCCCCAGCGTGTGGTCCCGCCGCTCGGCGAGGAGGCGGCCCCGGGCGATCCCCTTGAGGTCACCGTACAGGACCTCGACGACCCGCTCGAGCGCGGAGGCGTCTCCGGCCGCCAGGGCCCGGAGGGCCCCCGTCACGTCGCGTTCCATGGGGGAATCGTAGCGAATGCCCCGGCCGGGGTAAACGCGCCCCCACCCGGAGACGCGGGAATCGCACTCGGGATCGGACATTTCGTGTCCGATCCGGGGACGGTTTTCCGCGACAACGCACGTGAGGGGAATCGCCGCCCCGGGAACCGACGGAGGAATCCATGTTCAAGAACTTCGGGCGGGTCTCGGCCGTGGCCGCCGCCTTCATCCTGTTGCTCGTCGCGGGCCGCGCCTCGGCCCAGATCGTGATCGACCCGAACGAGACCACGATTCCGTTCGGTCTCCAGTGCAACGAGATCTGGACCGACGCGGGCCTGGATCTCAAGTTCGTGCCCACGAACGCGTCCGACGCCTGCCCCGGGATCTGTGTGTTCGAGCCCATTCCGAACGCGGTGTCGATGCTCGGCCGCCTCGTCGTGGACCTCACGGACGTGCCGGGACTCATCCTTTCGGTGGCGGTCGACGTCGAGCCGTTCTGCGCCCCCGGGTGCACCCGGGCCTTCGTGTACGAGAACGGGGTGGTGATCGACTCCACCGCGAACGCAACGTCGCCGAACTACCAGACGCTCACGGTGCAGGCCGGACCGAACCTCGTGGACGAGTTCGTGGTGTCCGGCTGCGAGACCTTCGTGCACGAGATCCGGATCACGGTCGCCACGGCGAACGGCGTGGAGGACGTGGCGTGGCCCGCGCGACTCGACGTGGGGGCGCCGGCTCCGAACCCGTTCTCGCGGGAGACGTCCGTGGCGTTGAGCCTGCGGGAAGCGGGGCGGGTGCGATTGACCGTGTACGACGTTCGCGGTACGCGAGTCCGCGCCACGACCAAGCAACTCGCGGCCGGGATTCACTCGCTCACCTGGGACGGACGCACGGACGCCGGTATCCGCGCGCCGGGAGGCGTCTACTTCTGCGACGTGAGCACGGGGGCGGAAACGGCGAGGCGAAAGGTCGTGCTGGTGCGCTGACCTACGGCGTGAGCACCACGCGTGTCGTCGCCCCGGCGCCGCTCGCCTGACGGGCGCGCGCGAGATACGTTCCGGCCGCGGCCGGGTGCCCCTCCTCGTCGGTGCCGTCCCAGGCGCAGCGGTGGGCCCCGGCCGACCACTCGGTCACGATCAGCCGGCGGACGAGCCGTCCGGCCACGTCGTAGATCGCGAGGTCGGTGACGGGCTCGAGCGCGTGCGGCGCGGCGGGCCGGAACTCCACCTGCACGGGGCCGCGGCCGGCGGGGTTCGGCCAGGCGCGCAGGGAAGCGGCGATGGACGGCGCCGGCGGTCCGTCGACCGAACCGTTCGTCGCCGGATCGAGCAGCGGCCAGGAGTTCTCGTAGATCAGGCTGTCGGTGTACGCCTCCTGGACGAACATCGACACCTGATCCGTCCCTACCTCGAAGCGGACGGAGCCCCAGAGGTCCTGGAACGCGTGGACGAGGGTTCCCGGAGGAACCAGCGACAGATCCGGGAATCCGAACCCGCGATGGATCCACCCGCCGGCCGTCCCGAGCGTGACGTAGACGACGCCGCGGAAATCGTCGCGTTCGTTGCGGAGGATCGGCACCGTTTCCGAGAAGCAGTGCTGATCGCCGGAGATCATGAACACACGCTTCACGTTCGGGCGCCGATCCGGGATGGACTCGAGGTCCCGGAGGAACGAGACCGCGCCCGTACGCAACGTCTCGGGATCCGCGGGGCTCCAGGTTCCGGAGCGCCGGATGTTCGGCCGGCAGGAGAAATGCTCGACCCCGTAGTACGTGCGGTGCGCCGCCACGAACACGACCTCGACCGTGGAGGGCAGGGCGTCGATCGTGGCGTTCAGCCACTGCCGCTGAGGTGAGGCGGCGTGGTTGAGGCCGTCGTTCGGGACGTCGACCCACGCGTAGCAAAGCGTGTCGCCGCTGTCGGAGTTGTTGCTCACGGCGATCCACGCGACACGTGGTGGCGATCCGATCAGCACCGACGCCCAGCGTCGCGTGGCGTACGGAGGCGTGAGCGAGTCGCAGGCAAAGAGCGGTTCCCGCCAGTTCGCGGGGGCGTAGTGATTGCGCGGGTCCCGCCAGTAAAGCGCGCCGGTCGAGTCGTTTCCGGCGTCGGCCTCGTGGTTGCCCATGCCGAACGCCTTCGCTCCCGGAATGCGATCCCAGTACTGGAAGAAGCGCTCCTCCGCCCACGGCTCCAGTGCGGAGCGCGACGTGATGCCCACGTCGCCGTCCAGGAACGTGAAGTCCGGGCGGACGGGCCGGACGTTCAGATGGTCGATGATCGCCCCGAAGGTGTCGCAGCAGGAGATCGAATCGGCGCAGGGCGGGGAAGGGCACCGGGGAGCGGTGTCCTCGCAAAGGAACGGGCAGTGCGAGTCCGAGAGGACGTCGACGACGATCCGGTCCTGATCGGAGGCGCGTAGCTCCAGGTCGGCGGCCGACGCGGGAGCGGCGGCGCCCAGCAACGAGGCGAGGATCAAGGCCACCCGGTTGCGCACGGCGCCCCGGCGCCACGCGGCGCAGGTCGGGACAGGTCGGGTCGGGGCCGCCGAGCGCGAAACCGCCGGCCTGCGAAGACACGCGACCATGGCGACTCCGGCTCCCGGAACGAAGTGAGTCTAGAGGTTCGCCTCTGTCGATTTCAAGTCCCGCAAGTACCGGCGGGCGCCTCGAGTACGGGCGTCGGAGCCGATGCGCCGGTGACGGCGGGTCCCCAGCGCATCCCGCCCTTGTCGGGCCCGGACGGCCCGATAAAATGGGACCGGAGGGTCAACAACTCCCAGGGGCCCCTCCGCCGGGGAGGGCGGCACCTCTTCCGGCGGCCACGTGACGCCGACGCCACGCGGGGGCGGAGCGTCGGCAGAGAGGTGCGCCATGGCCACCATTCACGACGCGCTCGCCCGGAAGATCCCCCGGTGGCGAGACGAGATCCGTGCGCTGATCCAGGCGCACGGCGACGACAAGATCAGCGATGTGACGGTCCGCCAGGCCTACGGCGGAATGCGCGGAATCACCTGCATGGTCTGCGACACGTCGGAGGTGCCGCCGGATCGCGGCCTTCTCGTGCGCGACACGCCGATCGCGGACCTCACCGATCGGACCCCCGAGGAGGTCTTCTTCCTCCTCTGCACCGGCGAGCTGCCGAACGCGAGCGAGGTCGAGTCGCTGCACGAGGAGTTCGTGCGGCGCGCGCACGTTCCGAACTACGTCTGGAAGGTGCTCGAGGCGATGCCGCCGGACTCGCATCCGATGTGCATGCTCGACACCGCGATCCTCGTGATGGAGCGCGAGTCCAAGTTCCGCGAGCGCTACACCGCCGGTCTCGAGAAGGAGGACTACTGGGAGCCCACGCTCGAGGATTCGCTCACGCTGCTCGCGCGCCTGCCCGCGATCGCGGCCGGCGTGTATCGCATGCGCTTCCACAAGGGCGAGCGGATCGCGCCGGACCCGCAGCGCGGCTGGGCGGGGAACTTCGCCCACATGCTCGGAATCGCCGACCCCAAGCGGGAGTTCGCGGACTGCGTGCGCCTGTACCTCGTGCTCCACTGCGATCACGAGGGCGGCAACGTCTCCGCGCACGCGTCGCATCTCGTGGCCTCCGCGCTGTCGGACGCGTACTACGCGGTCTCCGCGGGGTTGAACGGTCTGTCCGGTCCGCTGCACGGTCTCGCGAACCAGGAGTGCCTCGGCTGGATCCTCCAGGTGCTCGAGCGCTTCGACGGCGTCCCGACCGACGACCAGCTCCGTCAGTTCGCGTGGGACACGCTGAACTCCGGGCGCGTCATTCCGGGCTACGGACACGCGGTGCTGCGGGTCACCGATCCGCGGTTCACGGCGCTGCGGGACTTCGGGATGAAGCACTTCCCCGACGATCCCGCGATGAAGATGGTCGATCAGGTGTTCCGCATCGTGCCCGAAGTGCTGCGCGAGCAAGGCAAGGCCAAGAATCCGTGGCCGAACGTGGATGCCGCGTCCGGCGCGCTGCTGTACCACTACGGGATGAAGGAGTTCTCGTACTACACGGTCATGTTCTCGGTGTCGCGGGCGCTCGGGATGTGCGCGCAGATGATCATGGACCGGGCGCGGGGTGAGCCGATCGAGCGCCCGAAGTCCGTCACGACCGCGCACCTCAAGGCGCGCGTCGAGGCGGCCGCCGGCGGTGCGAGCGCGCGCGGATGAGTGCTCCCGCACCCGAGTGGGCGGTGATCCAGGAGGGATCCGGCGAGCTCCTTCGCCCGCCGGATCCCGAAGCGTTCCGCCGTTGGAACCGCAACAAGCCGCGGGATCTCCGCGACAAGCGCATGACCGAGCAGGAAGCGATTCGCCGGCTGGTGGAAGACGGCGACTACATCGCCACCGAGCTGTACGGCGGCGTGCGGTGCCCCATGTCCCTGGCGCGCGAGGTCGTGCGCCAGGGCAAGAAGCACCTCCGCGCCGTGGGGCAGGGGGTGCTCGAGCTCGATCTGTGGCTCGCGGCCGGCCTCGTGGACGCGATGGACATCACGTACCACGGCCTGGAGGTGCGGGGCGTCTCTTCCGTGCTCCGGCGCACGGCCGAAGCCGGCCGCGTGAAGCTCGTGGAGTGGAGCAACGGCGCGATCGCGTGGCGGATGAAGGCCGCGGCGATGGGAGTGCCGTTCATCCCGGTGAAGTCGATGCTGGGCACGGACACGCTCGCGTTCAGCGCGGCGAAGGTCGTGGAGTGCCCGTTCACGGGCGATCGCGTGTGCCTGCTGCCGGCCCTGAACGTCGACGTGGCGCTCATCCACGTCCACCGGGCCGATTGCTACGGGAACGCGCAGATCGACGGCATCTCGGGCTTCTCGTTCGAGCTCGCGCGCGCCTGTCGGAAGCTGATCGTGAGCGCGGAGGAGATCGTGGACACCGAGGAGCTCCGCCGAACTCCGGACCGGACCACGATTCCCTACTACCTCGCAGACGCGGTGGTGCACGCTCCGTTCGGGTCGCATCCCGGCGAGATGGTGTTCGACTACATCCACGACGAGGAGCACATGAGCCGGGTCGTGGAGGCGTCGCGCACCGAGGACGGAATGCGTGCCTACCTGGACGAGTGGGTGTACGGCACGCGCGACCACGAGGACTACCTGGACCGGGTGGGGCGGGAACGACTGGCGGCGTTCGCGCGCCAGGCCGTGGGGAGGTGAGCATGGAGCCGCGCTACAATCCGACCGAGCTCCTGATCTGCAGCGCTTCGCGTCTCATGCCGGATGGCGTCACGGCGTTCATCGGCACCGGAATCCCGATGCTCGCGGCCGCGCTCGCCCAGAAACGTCACGCGCCGAATCTCGTCCCGATCTTCGAGTTCGGGGGCACCGGGGCGCGGCTCGAGCGACTCCCGCTGGCGGTAGGCGACTCGCGGTCGTTCTACCGGGCGGTCGCGGCGACCGGGATCTGTGACGTGATGGAAGCGGCGCAGCGTGGGTTCGTGGACTACGGCTTCCTCGGCGGCGCGCAGATCGACGCCTACGGCAATCTGAACACCACCCTGATCGGCACGGATCACGATCGTCCGGAGGTCCGCATGCCGGGCAGCGGCGGCGGGAACGACGTCGCGTCGCACTGCTGGCGCACGATCGCGATCATGCGCCACGACCGGCGACGTTTCGTCCGCGACCTGGACTTCCTCACGACGCCGGGCTACCTCACGGGCCCCGGCGCGCGGGCGGAAGCGGGGCTGGCGGCGGACACGGGGCCGTATCGGGTCGTGACCGAGCTCGCGATCCTCGGCTTCCATCCGGAGACGAAGCGAATGGAGATCCGGCAGCGTCAACCGGGAGTCACGATCGACGAGATCCGGGCCGCCACGGGCTTCGAGCTCGGAGTGGCGGAGCCGGTGGAGGACAACCCCCCGCCCACGGACGAGGAGCTTCGACTCCTGCGCGAGGAAGTGGATCCGGAACGGCTGTACATCTGAGATCGGCCCCGCCCGGGTTCGGGCCGTCGGAAGCGGAGCCGGCGACCCGCTCCCGCCGGAACCTTTCGCGCCCTCGCGCGTACATCCGGTGTCGGACGGGTCGGCGAGAGAGCCGATCCCGCAACCCGAACCCAGGAGGTGAGCGATGACGACCAAGGCAATGGAACTGCCCGTGGCGACGGACAAAGTGCTGGCCGGACTCGAGCGCGCGTACTGGATGGAGATCGAGACCGTGCAGAGCTACATCTGCAACTCCGTCAACCTCGACGGCGTGCGCGCGGAGGAGATCAAGCGTTCGCTGGCCGCGGACGTGACGGAGGAGATCGGTCACGCCCAGTCGTTCGCCAAGCGGATCAAGGAGCTGGGTGGGATCGTGCCCGGCTCGATGGCGTTCCGCCCGAACCAGAAGAGTCTGCAGCCCACGGAAGACACCACGGACGTGGTCCGGGTGATCCGCGGCGTGATCGAGGCCGAGGCCGGCGCGATCGAGGTGTATCGCGATCTGATCGAGGCGGCGGAGGAAGCGCGGGACTACGTCACGGCCGACCTCGTGACCACGATCCTCGCGGACGAAGAAAGCCATCGTCGCGAGTTCCTGGGGTTCCTCAAGGAGTACGAGCGCTAGAATCCGCGGAACGCCCGGGAGACGCGACCCATTCCGCGGGAGGCGCGCGAGACGGTGTCCATCGCCGACGAACCGGACCGCGCTCGCGCTCCGGGCTGGACGACGCGGGCGAAGAAGCTCGCTCCGTGGCTCTCGGTCGCCGTCTTCGTGGCGGCGGTCTGGATCCTCGGGCACGCACTGAAGGGTGTTCATCTCCGCGACGTGATCGCCGGGTTCCATGCGATCCCGGCGTCGCGCGTCGTCGCGTCGGTCGTGGCGGGCGCGTTCAGCTACCTGCTTCTCGCGAGCTACGACGTCCTCGCGCTCCGCCACCTCGGCCACCCGCTTCCCGTTCCCCGGGTCTTGCCGGCCGCATTCGTCGGCTTCGCGTTCACGAACAACGCGGGCAACTCGCTCGTCACCGGGACGCCGATCCGCTATCGGCTGTACTCGTCGCTCGGCGTGGAAGCGACGACCATCACGCGCGTCGTGCTCCTCGGGTACCTCACGTTCTGGATCGGAGTGCTGTTCTTCGGCGGCGTGATGCTCACGGCGTTCGCCCCGCCGGTGCCGGATGCGCTTCATTTCGCCCTCCGGACCACGCGACCGATCGGCGTCGCCATGCTCGGCGCGGGCGTCGTCTATCTCGCGTTCGTGCTGCGAGGGGGGACCGAGTGGCGTCGCGGGGACTGGTCGTTCCGACTTCCGGGAATCCGGTTCACGCTCGCGCAGATCGCGCTCGCCTCGGTGGAGTGGATTGCGTCGTCTTCCGCGCTCTGGCTGCTGTTGCCGCCGGGCACGGTCGACTTCCCGAGCTTCGTCGCGATCAGCCTGCTCGCCGTCGTCCTCGGGCTCGTCAGCCAGGTTCCGGCAGGTCTCGGCGTCGTGGAGTCCGTGCTGGGGCTGTCGCTTGCGGGGCACGTTCCCGTGCCGACGTTGCTCGGCGCGATGCTCGTCTACCGCGTGACGTACTACCTCGCGCCGCTGGCCCTGGCGGCGCTGGTGCTGAGCGCCCACGAGGCGAGGGCACGTCGCGCGGCGGTGGAACGCGTCGGACGGCGGGTCGGAGACTGGGCGACGGCCGCGACACCGATGGTCTTCGGCATGCTCACGCTGCTGGCCGGCGTCGCGCTCCTGGTCGGCGGCGCGTTCCCGCGGGATCCGGCGCATCTCCGCTGGGTCGCCCGGTACCTTCCGCTGCCGGTCCTGGAGGTTTCCCATTTCCTGGCCAGCGTGGTCGGCGTCGCGCTTCTGGTGCTCTCGCGGGCGCTGCAGCGACGATCCGGCGCTGCGCGCGCGGCGACCGTCGGCGTGCTTCTCGTCGCGTCGGCGCTCTCGCTGCTGCGCGGTCTGCACTGGCAGGCGGCGCTGACGTACACGATCCTCGCGGCCCTCCTCTGGGGCGCACGGGGAGCGTTCTACCGGCGGGCGGCTCTGTGGGAGCTGCGCTGGACCCCGTCCTGGGCCGCCCTCGTCGCGATGCTCCTCTCGGGACTCCTCGCCATCGTTCTGTTCGCGTACCGGGAGGTCGAGTACTCGAACGAGCTGTGGTGGCGGTTCGCGCTGGACGGCGAGGCGCCGCGCTCGATGCGTGCGGGCATCGCGGTGGCGGTGGCCACGATCGCTCTCGCCGGGGCGCGTCTCCTCCGCGGGGGCGCGCGCGAGCCGGGCAGCGCCTCCCCCGAGGAGATCGAGGCCGCCTGGGAGATCGCCGGCGCGCAGGGCGATGTGGTGGGCTACCTCGCAGCACTCGGCGACAAGAGCCTCCTGTTCGACGAGACCCGCACCGCGTTCGTGCAGTACGGCACGTCGGGGCGAGTGTGGCTCGCGATGGGCGACCCCATCGGCCCGCCGGAGCGTCGCTCGGAGCTGGCGTGGCGCTTCCGCGAGCTCGTCGACCGGCACGACGGCATCCCCGCGTTCTATCAGGTGGGGGAGGCGAACCTGTCGCTCTACCTCGATCTCGGACTCACCGCCTACAACGTGGGGCAGATGGCGCGCGTGTCGCTCGCGGAGTTCGGTCTCGAAGGATCCGCGCGCAAGGGCCTCCGGCAGGTCGTGCGTCGACTCGAGCAGCGCGAGGGCTGCTCCTTCGAGGTCGTTCCGGCCGCCGAGGTGGAACCACTGCTTCCGCGCCTGCGCGAGATCTCCGATCAGTGGCTCGCGTGGAAGCAGGGACACGAGAAGCGTTTCTCGCTCGGATGCTTCCGCGAGGACTACCTGCGGCGCTTCCCGCTCGCGATCGTCCGGCGGGGCGATTCGATCGTGGCCTTCGCGAACCTGTGGCCGGCCGCCGACCACGGAGATCTCTCCTTCGACCTCATGCGACACGCGAGCGACGCGCCCTCCGGGACCATGGAGTTCCTGTTCGCGAGCCTGCTCGGCTGGGGCAAGGATCAGGGATACGAGTACCTGAATCTCGGCATGGCTCCACTGTCCGGCCTCGAGAACCGCGATTTCGCTCCGTGGTGGAATCGTCTCGGCGCGCTCGTGTTCCGGCACGGCGAGACCTGGTACCACTTTCAGGGACTGCGTCAGTTCAAGCAGAAGTTCGATCCTGTCTGGACGCCTCGCTACATCGTGTGCCCGGGCGGGCTCGCGCTCCCGGTCGTGCTGCGGGCATCGGTCGCGTTGATCTCGGATGCGCCGGGGGAGCGGACCGGTGGCCGGGACTGATCCCCGCGGCGGGTGGCGGCGCGTGCCGTTTACCGTGTCGGCCTGGCTCGTCCTCGTGGGTGTGGCGGTGGCCACCAGCTCGCACGCCGGTCCGCTCGATCCCTCGCTCCGCCATGCGTTCGGGCTCGCCGCGTCGCATCTGCCGCGCGGGGACTGGACTCGCTTGATCACGAGCCTGCCGCTCACCGACGGCGGTTTCACGTTCTATCAGACCGCCGTCATGCTCGCGCTCTGCGTCGGCATCTGCGAGTGGCGGTACGGCCCCCGCAAGACGATGGCGGTTTTCTTCGGCGTGCACCTCGTCGTCGCGGCCGTCACGACGTTCCTTCTCGCGTATCCGCTCGCGCACTTCGGTTCGGAGCGGGGGGCGCTCCTCGTCCGCGCCACGGACGTGGGGCCGTCGGCCGGCTACTACGGATGCCTCGGATTCGCGCTGTTCGCCGGGCGTCCGACGATTCGCCCCCGGGCGATCACCGTCGTGCTCCTCCTGCTCGCGCTGCGCTTCCTCTGGACCTTCACGCGCGTGCCGGATCACGGGGCCGGGATCGCGGCCGACGCGGCGCACCTGTGCGCGTTTCCGCTCGGGGTGCTTGCGGCTCGCCGATGGGGGCAGATCGTCGAGGCCGGATCCTGTCGACAGGGCGACGCTAGCCCGTGTTCCGCATCCCCGCCGCCACGCCGTTGATCGTGACGAGGAGTGCCAGGCGGAGCTCCTCCGAGCTCTCGGCTCGTAGACGACGCAGGCACTCGACCTGCACGACGTTGATGGGATCCACGTAGGGATTGCGCACGTCGATCGAGCGGCGCAGCACGGGATTGCCGTCGAGCAGGCCGTCGTGTCCGAGCACGCGCTGGACCCGGGAGCGCGTCCGATCGAGACGCCCGCGGAGATCCTCGCCGATCGCATGGAGGTTCTCGGGCACCAGCCGCTGCTCGTAGTGCGCGGCGAGTTCGGGTGACGCCTTCGCGAGCACCATCTCGATCAGATCCAGCGTCGAGCGGAAGAAGGGCCAGTCCCGGGCCATCTCGCGGAGCAGATCCTCGCGACCGGCGTCGAGCTCGGCGGCCAGACCTTCTCCCACGCCCAGCCACGATGGCGTCATCAGGCGGGTCTGCGTCCAGGCGAAGATCCACGGGATCGCGCGGAGGGACTCCAGCCCGCCCTCCGCGCGTCGGCGGGCCGGCCGGCTCCCGATGTTCAGGGAGCCGAGCTCCTGCAGCGGAGTCACGGTGCGGAAATACTCGAGAAAGTCGGGATCCTCCACGTGGGTCCGGTAGAGGCGACGTGACGCCTCGGCCATGCGGTCCATGGCTTCGCGCCACTCGGTCGGCACGGGCTTCCGGCGCGCCAGCGACGCTTCGACCGCCGACGTCGTGTACAGCTCGAGCGTGCGCTCCGCGATTCCCGGCAGGCCGAACTTCGCGTGGATCATCTCGCCCTGCTCGGTCACGCGGATCCGGCCGTCGACCGATCCCGGCGGCTGGGAACGGATCGCGAGCGAGATCGGTCCGCCGCCTCGTCCCACGGTGCCGCCCCGCCCGTGGAACAGAGTGACGCGGACCCCGTGGCGCGCGCACGTCTCCACGACCCGCTCCTGCGCGCGATAGAGCTCCCAGGCCGCGGCGAGACGACCGCCGTCCTTCGCGGAGTCGGAGTAGCCGATCATGACCTCTTGCCGGTCTCCGATTCCGTCGCGGTACGCGGGCACGGACAGGAGCCGATCCAGGCTCTCCCCGGCTCCGTGGAGATCGCTCACCGTCTCGAACAGCGGCACGACGCGGAGCGGCCGCTTCACCCCGCAGAACTTCTGGAGGAAGGACACGCCGAGAACGTCGGAGGGCACGCGAGCCATCGAGATCACGTAGGCGCCGAGCGAATCCGCGGGCTGGCGCGCCGCCACCCGCAACGTGTCGAGGACGTCGCGTACCGGCTCGCTCGGCGTGAAGCGGGGCGGGAGCTCGGGCAGCTCTCCGCGGAGCCCTTCCTCGAGGAAACGGATGCGGGCGTTCTCGTCCCAGCTCGCGTACGACCCGTAGCGCAGGTGCTTCGTGATCTCGTCCAGCGCGTCGGTGTGTCGCGACGACTCCTGCCGCAGATCGAGCCGCACGAGCCCGAGTCCGAAGCAGGCCACGAGACGTCGCACGTCGGTGAGTCGGCCGTCCGCGAGGTGGCCGTCCCCCGTGGCGCGCAGGGAGCGATCGCAGAGCCGAAGCGTCTCGACGACATCCTCCGTGGTGAGGTCGCTGGTCACCGCGTAGGCCGGACGCTCGAGGCGGGTCTCCAGTCCCAGGCGCGTCTCGCGGAGGCGGTTGCGCACGCCACGCAGGAGTTCCCGGTACGGCTCGCGCGCATCGCCCACGACGTCGCGCAGCTCGTCGCTCGCGTCGTGCATCGAGAGGTCGGCCCGCAGGCGTTCGATCTCCCGCGCGAGCAGATCGGCGGCCATCCATCGCGCGAGGAGGCAGACCTCCTCGGTCACGGCCGGCGTGACGTTCGGGTTGCCGTCGCGGTCGCCGCCCATCCACGACGCGAACCGGATCGGGGCGGCCTCCGCGCCGAGCCCGCGCCCCGTGTGGCGGATCAGCGATCGATCGAGTGCGCGCAGGAAGCGGGGCACCGTCTGCCACAGGGTCTGCTCGATGACCGCGAACCCGAAGCGCGCCTCGTCGGCCGGAGTGGGGCGCTCGTGACGGATCTCGTCCGTCTCCCAGATCGCGAGCACTTCGCGGGACAGTGTCTCCTCGAGTTCGGCGCGTTCCGGGTCGGTGAGATCCGGACGGTCGCGGAGGGCGAGCGTGTCGGCGATCGACCGGTACTTGCGCAGCAGCGTGCGGCGAATCACCTCGGTGGGATGGGCCGTGAGCACGAGCTCGATCTCGAGCCGGGAGACGAGATCGTGCAGCTCGTCGCCGGACACGCCGGCATTCCGAAGCGCCGCGAACGAATCTTCGAAGGAAGCGCGCTGCGGCGGGAGATCCGGATTTCGAAGGTACTCGCGACGTCGGCGGACCCGGTGGTGCTGCTCTGCGATGTTCGCGAGCTGCAGGAAGTGCGCGAACGCGCGCGCGACGGGAAGCGCATCTCCCGGCGGAAGCGACGACAGTTCCCGATCGAGCGCCTGGAAGTCCGCGCGCTCGCCCGCCCGGAAGCCCTTGGCCAGCGCGCGAACGCGCTCGACCCGCTCGTATACCGCGTGGCCCGCCTGGGCGCGGATCGTGTCCCCGAGGATGCGGCCGAGCGAGCGGACATCGTCGCGGAGCGGGAGGTGGGAGGAAGCGCTCATGACGGGAAGGTACCGCGAAACGAGGCGTTCGAGGACCGGAACCGCGCGGGGCGGGGGTTCGCGTTCGCCGGTCAGGACTCGGGGGCGGTGGAAGGCTCGCCGGCGGCGGCCTTCTGCGTCTCCTTGAGCTGCTCCACCGCGTCGGCCGCGGACTCCTGCACGAGCTCACCCACGAACAGCGTGGCATTCTTCACGAAGAAGACCGTCTTGAGCGGCGACGCAAGCTCGTCGAGGCGCGCGACGTAGTCGAGGTGCTTCGACTCGTCCTCCGGCGGATCGAGTCCGAGGAACACGATGTCCGCGTCGGCGGATCCCTGGGTGATCGCCTCGCGAATGCTCACGCCTTCCTGACGCAGGCGGACGTCGACGTCGGCCTCGATCCGGATCTCCGGCATCAGCTTGTTCAGGTAGGCCTCGGTCGCGGCGCGCATGTGCTCGTTCGACGCGATGCTCTGGACGAGGATGCGCGCGTCGCGCCACTCGGGATTGCGGGTGAGCAGGTGCGCGAGCAGGATCATCAGATCGGAGTTCCGCTGGAGGCCGCCCCACCACACGTGAATGCTGCGTCGCTCGCGCTTGCGGGGAATCAGTCCGGGCTGGATGCGGCCGACGACCACGGACTTGTTCAGTCGCTCCAGGCGGCGAACGGCGGCGAGGAACTCCACGAGGCGGGACGGGTCGTCCGGCCAGCCGAGGAGGATCGTGTTGCTGTCGAGGCCGGCGATACCGTTCGCCTGGGAGACGTCGACGATGCCGGACACGATCTCCCGCACGACGTCGACCTCGGCGAACGCCTGGATCTTCTCGCGTTCCAGCATTGCCGAGATCTTCGACTGGCGTTCGCGTCGCCGGAAGTCCTCGGTGAGCAGGTCGCCGATCAGGAGCTCGCATACGGTCACCACGCCGCGGCCCTGACTGAACCACGTACCGAAGCGCACGAGATCGAGACGCTGCTCCACGTGCCCCGCGAACACGAGGACGTGCGGTCGCCAGTTCCGCGCGGACATGGGGTGATCCTGGAGACGCTCCAGCGACCAGCGGATCAGGGACTCGTAGACGCCGCGCCGGACGTCGCCCCAGCGGGCTCGTCGTTCCTGGCGCTCGAGCGTGACCCAGAGAATCGCTTCCAGGGCGATCGCCACGATCGCGGCCACGGGATTGATCAGGAACATCACGGAGAAGCAGGCGAGGGCGCCGGCGAGCGAGATCGGCCACGCGACCCGGATCGCGGGCCGCCACGACGGGTCACCCGAGAGGCTCTCCAGCGCGGCGACCAGATTCACCATCCCGTACACCGTGAGGAAGAACATGGCGACCACCGGCGCCACGGTGTTCAGGTCGCCGAGCAGCACGGTGGTGAGCGCGATGAGCAGCGTGGCGATGAGGCCGCCGAGCGGCTCGCCGCCGTCGCGGGCGCGCGCGAGGAAGCGGGGCGCGAGTCGATCGACGGCGAGGGCCTGGATCGTCCGGGGCGCGGTGAGGATCGACCCGATCGCGGAGGAGAAGATGGCGCCGAAGAGCCCGGGCAGAATGAGCCAGGGCCCGAGGGGCGCGATCGCGGCCCACACCAGCGGTTCCTCTCTCAGGACTTCCGGCGAGGCGCCCTTCGCGAGCAGGATCGGGACGAGGACGTAGATCGCGAGCCCCGTCAGGGTGGCCGCGATGGCACCGCGCGGAATCGCGCGCATCGGATCTTTGAGATCTCCCGAAAGGCCGAGGCCGGCCATCACGCCGGTGACGGCGGGGAAGAACACCGCGAACACCGCCCAGAATCCGGGTGGGGTCGGCGGTGTCGCGAGGCTCGGCGCCACCGGCGGAACGAGCGTGTCCGGCACGCCGCCCGCGTGGCGGACCGCGCCCCAGGCCAGCGCCGCCAGCGACACCGCGATCAATCCCATCAGTGGGAGCTGGGCGCGGAGCGCGAGTGCCGCGCCGCGCACCGCGATCGCGGTCACGAGTCCCACGATGACGAACGCCGCGAGCTGGACCGGAACCCCCGGCCAGAGGACGCGTAACGCCTCGGCGAGGCCGAACGCGTACAGCGTCACGCTGCAGGCCTGGGAGAGGAACAGCGGGAGTCCGATCGCGCCGCCGAACTCCAGGCCGAGGCTGCGCGAGATCATGTAGTAGGCGCCGCCCACGCCGACCCGCGTGTTCGTGGCGATGGCGGAGAACGACAGCGTGGTGATCAGGGTGATCGAGTTCGCGAGGAGTACGATCACGAGCGTTCGCGTCAGGCCGACGTTGCCGACGACCCAGCCGAGACGCAGGTACATGATCACGCCCAGGATCGTGAGGATCGTGGGCGTGAAGACGCCGAGGAACGTTCCGAGCTTCTTCACGTGAGGAGGTTAGCCGACCCGCGGCGTCCGGACGAGGCGAATCCGGCCGTCCGCTACGGGCGCTCGGCCCCCGGAAGCGCAGGGTCCGTCTCCCGGGATTCGGCCGCGTCGGCGATCCGCTGCTTCGCGAGCGGGCCGACGCGTCCGGCGTCGAGATCGATCGCCTGCTCCCACCGTTCGACGGCTCCTTCGAGATCTCCCTGGCGGGCCCGGATGTCGCCGCGCAGCATGGGGACCCGTCCGTCGCGGGGAGCGACCCGTTCGTAGCGATCGAGTGCGCGTCGCGCCGCGTCCCAGCGCCCTTCGAGGATGAGGAGCTGCGCGAGCGATCGCAGGAGGAATACGTCGTTGCGCGACTCCGTCGCCTGGCGAAGGACGTCGATGCCTTCGTCGGGACGCCCGAGACGTCGCAAGCCGAACGCGAGCACGCGGACGGAGCGCGAACACGTGGGGCAATCCGAGACGACGTCGCGCGCGAGCGCGACCGCCTCCGACCAGCGACCCTGTTGCGAGAGGCGTTCGGCGCGGGTGGACTCCGCGAACAGCGCGATCATGTCCTTGGGGTCGGCGAGTGCGTCCGTCGCCTCTGCCTCGTCGAGCGTCGCGGTGCGGACGTAGCCGAGCGCCGCCAGGCGATCGGCGGTCTCCTCGTCGAGTGAACGCGCCGCTCCGGACTCGACGTCGCCCCGGATCGCGGCGATCTCGTCACGGAAGTCGGATGCGACGGCCGGGCCGATTCCGCCGGTCAGGAGATCGCGCGTCTCGCCCGGATCGCTCGTGAGGTCGTAGAACTCCGGCCGGGGTGCCTCCACGTACTTCGACGTCGCGCTCCGCAGCGAAGCGAGCGGGCTCCACCCGGACTGGTGCAGCGGGGCGAAGGTTTCCGAGTAGATCGCGTGCGCGGAATCGGCCGGCGCGAGCAGGCTGCGACCGTCGCAGGGGGTGGCGCGATCGAGACCGAGGAGATCCTCGATCGTGGGCCGGACGTCCACGAGCCCGACCACGCGATCCCTCACGGCGCCGCCTCCCGCGAACGCGGCGGGAGCGGCGAGCACGAGCGGCACCCGGAGCGTGGCGTCGTAGACGAAGAGGCCGTGGGTCTCTTCGCCGTGCTCGCCCAGGCTCTCGCCGTGGTCCGCCGTCGCCACGACGAGGGTGCGATCCAGCGACCCCCGATCGCGCAGGGCACCCAGGAGGCGCCCGAGCTGGAGGTCGGCCCAGGCGATCTCCGCGGAGTAGGGATCGCCGCCGACCCGGAGCGCGACGGCATCCGGCGCGCGGTATGGGAGATGCGGATCGAAGTAGTGGACCCAGAGGAAGAACGGCGCCTCGTCGTCGTCACGCGCCGCGAGCCACGCGAGCGCGGCGTCGGTCACGGCCTTCGCGTCGCGCTCGTTGAAGTCCGGCATGCGCGGGTTCACGCCTTCCGAGGTGGGGTGGAAGTCGTAGACGTCGAATCCGCGATCCAACCCGAAGCGGGCGTCGAGCACGAATGCGCCGACGAACGCGGCGGTCGAGTACCCGGCGCGTTGCAGCGTCTCGGGGAGAGTCGGCACCTCCGGATCCAGCGAGTAGAGTCCGTTGTCGCGCGCGCCGTGACGCGGCGGATAGAGGCCCGTGAGGAGCGTCGCGTGGGACGGGAGTGTGACCGGGGCACTGGCGATCGCGTCCTCCACGATCCAGCCCGAGTCGGCGAGCCCGTCGATCGCCGGCGTCCGGTTCGGCCCGGCGCCGTAGCAACCGATGCGATCCCATCGGGTCGTGTCGAACGTCACCAGGAGAACGTCGAAGCCGGCGGCGGCGCCGGGTCGGACCGTATCGCCCGGGACGAGGGATGGTCGCTCGGGAGGCGCCGGGGCCTCGGCGCGTGGGGCGTTCCCTTCGCCGGCGTTCCGACGAGGAAGGAGCAAGACGGTCAGTCCGAGCCCGAGGATTCCCAGCGTCGCCGCGAGGAGGACCCCGCGGCGCTTCGATCGATGCAGGATGGGTCACCTCTTCCCGGGAGTCGTCGGAGCGGATGAGCGAGTCAACGATGATAGGCCAATCGCGCCGGACTCGGGGGCGCGACCGGGCCGGATTTACACGCGCTTCACGCCACGGGGTTCTACTTCACGGGTTCGACACGCACGATCTGGATCTCGTCGATCCACACGGTGCCCTGGCCCTCGATCTCCACGCCGAGCGTGATCCGGTCCGGAGCGGCGCCGATCAGCGTGAACATCGGCGCCTCGTGGCTCGTCCACGCGGAGTCGCCGCGGATCTCGGTCCGCGAGAATCGGCTCTCCGTGGTGAGACCGTCGCGGCCCGGATAGTGGGCGACGAGTCGCGCACGCCCGTCGAGTCCCTCGGAACGCAGGTTCGCGCGAAACGCCAGGAATCCGCCCCGGGCCACGGTGGGCACCGGATTCTGCACCTCACACACCGGGAACGAGCCGGGTCCGGCGGCGACGATCCGGGCGGACCCGCCGCCGTCGCTGCTCGTGTCTCGGTCGAACGACAGCGCGGGGTGCTCGACCAGGACGGTGTCGTCATCCAGCGCGATCCCTCGCAGGAGGGTCTCGTGCGGGGGCCCACCCTCCGCGCAATCGGCGCAGAGCAGCAGGATCGAGAAGAACGTCTCGAGCATCCCTCGATCTCCTTGGATCGGGTTCTTCGTGTCGGGACCCGCCAGTGTCCCCCAAGGTATCGGCGGGGGCGAGCCCGATCCCGATCCGATCTCGGATTCCCTGTCTCTTGCTGGCGGTTCCTGGCCGATCGGATTGTCCTTTGGAACGAGGCGCTAGGCGCCGATACCCGGCGTAAGAGGATGAAGGGCCACGAAGGGAACGGGAGGGAGCGAGGATGACGACCCAGACGAGCTGGAGCGGACCGCAGACTACGGCGGAATCCGGGATCCCCGAGTCCCCGGACGTGGCGTCTCTCCTCGCCTTCAGCGAGGAGCACCGCGAAGACCCCCGTTTTGCCCTCACGCTCGAGATCCTCTGGCAACAGGTGCTCGACGCGGACCCCGAACACGAAGAGGCGCGGGCGCGAACCGAGCGGTACGCGGCGCGCCGGGAGGAACTCGACGCGCGGCACGCCGACTGGTTCGCGGAGCTTCCTCCGTTTCTCGTGAAGAAGGTCAACGGGTCGAAGGACCGCGCGCCGTTCCTGCGCGTCGGCCAGAGCGTGGCGCAGCTGCTCGCGTCCGAGATTCCGAATCTCGCGGGCGCCCGTCACGTGCTCGACTTCGGAGTGGGCCTGAGCCGGGTGCTCTGGCCGTTGTCCCAGGCTCTTCCCCAGGCGGAGTTCACCGGGTTCGACGTCGACCCGGGCATGCTGCACCATTCCCGGGCGCTCGGCACGTTGCCTTCCGAGCGCTTCGTGCACACCACCCGCAACATTCCGGACGGCTCGGTCGATGCCACGTACGTCATCTCCGTATTCACACACCTCGGAGACACGACGGACTACTGGCTCTCCGAGATCCACCGGGTACTGTCCCCGCGGGGCCACGCGTTCGTGACATACCACGATGAAACGCTGTACGCGGACCTCCGCGCGAAGGGGGAGATCCCCCGCGCCACCCCCGCCACGTGCGCGGAGCGCGTGCTGCTCGGGCCGGGCGTGGAAGGATCGACCCAGCTCGCCACGTTCTACTCCACGGCCCACTGGGAGGAACTGCTGCGACGTTTCTTCGTCGTGGAGAAGACCGCGCCCCGCGGGCTGCACGGCAACCAGTCGTACTCGGTCGTGCGCAAGCGCGACGTCGAGATCGATCGGACCACGCTCCGCGCCGAGTACCTTGGTGCTCTGGAAGACGAGCTGTTCCGCCTCCGGGAGGCGAAGAAGCTGCTCTTCTGACGGGCGAGCGGTCGGAGTCGGGCCGACGCCGACCGTCTCATCCCCGGACGACGCCGCTCTTGTCGCCTAGCAGAACGTGACAGTCTGCGTGAGCGTGCAGCTGCACGTGATGTCGCACGAGTTGTCTGCGACGCACCTCGCCGCTCGTCGGCTCCCGGATCACTCGTCGACCGAGCTTCAGTTTCCGCGGTGCCTTCATGATCACGTCCCTTCCGCTCCGGGGGGCCACGAGCCGGCGTCTCCGGCTCCCCGGATCCTGGCACCCGGTCTCGGGGTAGAACCGTCGATCGGGGCCCCGAAGCGCCGTCACGGCCGGGCCCCCGATCCCGTATCCGCGGCGAGGGGAATCGGAATCCCCGCCACCCGCATCCAAACCGGCGGATTCGAGAACGAGGCATCCGCCGCACCTCGAACCGGGAGAAGAACTTGAGTCGCGTTGCGAATCGTACGCCCGGACCGCGTTCCGAAGGAGCGCGCAAGGAGTCGCTCCGTCCGGCCTGGCGCCGCCTGGCCTGGGGCGCGTCCGCCTTCTTTCTCACCCTGGTCGGGTTCCTCGGCGCGAGCTCCCTTCGCGCGGCGAACCCCTCGAGCGCCGCCGCCGCCGAGCGGTGGCAGGAGTCCGACATGAAGAACTGGAAGAAGCCGACGGATGCCGAACTCCGGGCGCGTCTCGACGACCTCCAGTACCGCGTGACGCAGCACGAGGGCACCGAGGCTCCGTTCCGGAACGAGTACTGGAACAACAAGCACGCCGGACTGTACGTGGACGTCGTCTCGGGTGAGCCGCTCTTCAGCTCGCTCGACAAGTACGACTCGGGCACCGGCTGGCCGAGCTTCGTGCGCCCGGTGGCGCCGGAGCACCTCACGGAAGACACCGATCACAAGCTCGGTTACGCGCGGACGGAAGTTCGTTCCAAGGTCGCGGACTCGCACCTCGGACACGTCTTCCCGGATGGTCCGGCGCCCACCGGTCAGCGGTACTGCATCAATTCGGCGGCGCTGCGCTTCGTTCCGGCGGAGAAGCTCGAGGAGTTCGGCTACGGGGCCTATGTGCAGCCGTTCGTGAAGGCGGGGCTGCTCCCCGAGAAGTCGGCGGAGGAGGCGGCCGCGTCCCACGTGGTGCCGACGAATCAGGCGGCCGCCGCGTCTGCGTCCGGGATGACCGCGGTCGCGGCCGCGAAGCCCGCGGCAGCCAAGACGGAAACGGCATTGCTCGCCGGGGGATGCTACTGGGGGATGGAGGACCTGCTTCGCGAGATTCCCGGCGTGATCGACACGGAGGTCGGCTTCGCGGGCGGGAAGACGAAGCACCCGAAGTACGAGGACGTCGGACACGGGGGAACGGGGCACGCAGAGACCGTCCGCGTGATCTTCGATCCCACGAAGGTGACCTACGCCGAGATCCTGGACACGTTCTTCCGCATCCATGACCCCACCACGACGGACCGTCAGGGCAACGATCGCGGGTCGCAGTACCGTTCGGCCATCTTCGTGCAGAACGAAGAGCAGCGTGCGGTCGCGGAGCGGGTGAAGCGAGAGTGGAACGAATCGGGCCGCTGGAAGGCCCCGATCGTGACCGAGATCACGAAGGCGACGGACTTCTGGCCCGCGAAGGATTCCCACCAGGACTACCTGGAGAAGAACCCGTACGGCTACACGTGTCACTTCGTGCGGGAGTTCGACGAGTAGAACGCGTTCGGAGCGCGTGACGGCAGAGCCGCCGTCGCGCGCCCGGGCCCCCGAGAGGAGAACGAAATGTCCCTGCGTCCCGTAAAGCGAATCGTCGAGGCCCGTCCCACGCTCGAAGGTGCGGGCGTGAAGCTCCGTCGCGCGTTCGGGTTCGGGGACACCGAGGAGACGGATCCGTTTCTCCTGTTCGACGACTTTCGCAACGAGAACCCGGGCGACTACCGGGCGGGCTTTCCGTGGCATCCTCACCGGGGCATCGAGACCATCACGTATGTGCTCGCCGGCAGCGTGGAACATGGCGACAGCCTCGGCAACGCCGGCTCACTCGGCGCGGGCGACGTGCAGTGGATGACCGCCGGCAGCGGAATCCTGCACCAGGAAATGCCCGAGGGCGACGCGCAGGGACGCATGCACGGCTTCCAGCTGTGGGCGAATCTGCCGTCGTCGCTCAAGATGTCGAAGCCGCGCTACCAGGACGTCCTGTCCGGCGACATCCCCGAGATCACGGATGACGACGGCACGTCCGCTCGGATCGTCTGTGGCGAGTTCTGGGGGAAGCGAGGGCCGGTGGAGGGGGTCGCCGCCGATCCGCTGTACCTCGATGTGCGTGTTCCGGCGGGGAAGACCAAGCGGTTGCCCGTGGAGACCACCCGTCACGCGTTCGCGTACGTTTTCGAAGGCGACGCGACGTTCCGCGATGCGTCGGATCCGCAGGCCGTACGTACCGAGCAGCCCGACGGCTCCGAGATCTACTCTCGTCGTGGCGACGCGGGGAACCGTTCGCTCGTGCTGTTCGATCGCGGCGACGAGGTCGAAGTAACGGCCGGGCCGGCCGGCGTGCGGTTCCTGCTCGTGGCGGGAAAGCCGCTGCGCGAGCCCGTGGCGTGGCACGGTCCGATCGTGATGAACACCCAAGCAGAGCTGCGGCAGGCGATGGTGGATCTGCAGCGCGGGACCTTCATTCGCGACCCGGCGTGACGAACGCGTGGGCCGGGCGGGCTAGCCGCGATCGGCGAGCCGGACCCACCAGCTCATGAACACGAGCGGCAGGGGATAGGCGAGGTCGATCCGGTAGCCGTGGAACGACCCGGGGTCGAGTCCCGCTCGTTCGAAGGCGGTCTTCAGTGCCGCCGCGTACGACGGCAGACCGCGGATTCCCGCACGCCGGAGGCCGCGCCCGAGATCCTGCCGGGGGCTCCCCACGTCGACGGAGGCGACGCGTCCGAGGAGGCCGTTGTTGCGCGGCTCCGGAGTTCCGATCGCTCCGGGAAGGTGGATCGAGAACTCCGGCGTGGCGATCCGGCAGGAGTCGTGCAGGTAGATATCTCGCACCACACGTCGACAGGGCATGTTGAGCAGGTAGTTGCGTGCTTCGTACTCGTCGCCCTCGGGCGGCCGGTAGCGGTAGAAGCCCTCGCGCAGGATGTGCGCCGACGTCACGGTGAGCGGCGCGTGCAGTGCCGCCTGTTCCTCGGTGAGCGCCAGCAGGATCTCCGAACCGTCGCCCTCGCCGATCACGTCGAAGCTCGCGATCGACGTGTCCGTGAAGTCGCGCAGGATCACGTCGTCGGCGCGACGGATCGGCTGCCGATCGATCGTGACCACGGCGGGCTGCTGGACGGCGGCCGGGTCCACCACCCGGATGCGCATGAGCCCGATCGCGGCCGTCGGACGGAGTCGACGGACACCGGCGCGGTGCTGCATCTCCAGCGCGTCGAGCGCATCGGGATTCGTGGCCGACGGAAACACCGCGAGAGTCGATGCCAGAGTGCCGCACTGGTAGCCGAGCTGCGCGCTCACTCCCCGAAACGTCGACTGACCCGCGGTTCGCAGCGCCCTCTCGCGCAGGAAGGGGGTCTCGTCGGAGAGCATCGCCTCGAGGTCGGCGCGTCCCCCGGGAAGCGTCTCCAGCATTCCGCGGAACGAAACGATCGCCCGTTCCACGCGCGCGCGCTGTTCGGGAGAGATGTCCTCCGGCGAGATCGCCTCGAGCATCAGATTCAGGCCGGGCGGTGACGGGACGTAGTGGAGGAACTCCGCAACCCCGTTCGCCGTGACGGCGCGGGCCAGGCGGCTCGCCAGGCTCTTGTCGAGCGCGAGCGCGCGAGTGAGGGCCGACTGCCGGATGTCGTCGCCGACGGCGGTGCCGAGGACGTCGACGAGGGCCGCCTGCAGCTCCCGAGCCACCGGCTCCAGCGCCCGCGCTCCCCCGATCGACAGATCGCCAGTGGTCATGGGGTCTCCTGGGCGTGCCGAAGCACCCCGCTCGGTGTTTCGGGACCGGTAGGACGTCGAAAATCACATCGGGGCGCCGCTGCCCACTCTTCCGATTTCGACGCAAATCCGGGTCCGCGTCAAGCGTTCCGGCGGAAGGGATTCTTTCAGAGAATTGTTGATCTTGGAAGCCGATTCCTCGTAGAGTGCGCCCATCGGTTCACGGAGTCACGGCGCCCCTCCGTCCCTCGGTGTCCGCAACGACGCGGGCCCCTACCGATTCGGCGCATTGGAGTACCACCCATGAAGCTCATTACTGCAGGTCTGGTCGCGCTGCTGCTGGCGTCGCCGGCGTACGCGGCCTTCGATTACGTCGAGACCTTCGACAGCGGCTTCCTTCCCTGGACCTTCGCGCCGAACAGCGGCATCGTGCAGGCCGCCGGCGGAAACCCGGGTGCCTTCTACCAGGGCACCGGCCCCTTCTTCAGCGGGGGGCCGCAACCGCGCACGCTGTTCGGTTTCGGGGACTACTCGCTGCCGTGGCACGGGAACTACCGCACCGACAACGTGGCCACGATCGGCGTCGATGCGATCATCCTGACTTCGGCCGCGCCGTCCACGGGCTACTTCCTCACGCTGTTCCTCTACTCGGACGGCGGCGGCGTCGGCGACGCCCAGATCGCCTACCAGGTCGGTCCGCAGCTCCCCGAGGTCGGAGAGGGCTGGATGAGCGTCGACTTCCCGGTGCCCTCGCAGAGCGCCACGCTCCCGGCCGGGTGGACCTTCCAGGACCCGACGCCGAACAATCCGCCGCCGACGTACGACTGGAACGTCCTGATCGAGAACGTCGACATGATGGGATTCTATTTCTTCGACCCGGCGAATCCGGGGACCCCGTTCCAGCAGGTCGGGATCGACAACGCCCGCGTCGCCACCGGACCGGTCTCCGTCGAGAGCGAGAGCTGGAGTTCCGTGAAGGCGCTCTACCGCTAGGGGATGCATCAGGGCGGGCCCGGGCGGTTCTCCGTCCGGGTCCGCACGCCCTTTCCCGCCAGTCGCCGGAGGCGGAATGATGTCGGGAGTGACTCGGTTCGCGCGGCTCATCGGGCCGCTTCTCGTCGCGATCGTCGGTTTGCCGATTGCGGCCGCTCTCGCGGTCGAGGTCTCACCGCGGTTGGACTCCGCCCTCCACGGCGCCGAGCCCGAGCTCTACGACGCCGACGGCCGTCTCGCGATCTGGATCTTCTTCTCGGACAAGAACGTCGCGCCGGCGGATCTGCCGGCCGCGCTCGAGGACGCGCGTTCCGCGCTGACGTCGCGAGCACTCGCACGGCGCGCGAAGCTCGAGCGCTGGCGGGATCGTCCGGTCGATGTCACGGATCTGCCGATCGCCGCCGCCTATCGCGAGGCCGTCGAGGCGACCGGCGCCACGATCCGGCGGGAGAGTCGCTGGCTCGATGCCGTCAGCTGCAATGCGACTCCCGCCCAGATCGAGACGCTGCGCGAGCTGCCGTTCGTGCGGCGCCTCGCGCTGGTGGCGCGGACCCGGCGTGACGTACCGGGCCCCGCGCCTGCGAGCGAGCCGGAGCCGGCCGTCCCGGCGCCGCGCGGCGGACACCTCTACGACTACGGCAACAGCTTCGGGCAGATGGATCAGATCCGGGTGCCGGAAGTCCACGACGAGGGATACACCGGGGCCGGAGTCGTGATCGGAATGCTCGACTCCGGATTCGACACGAGTCACTCCGCGTTCGACAGCCTCCTGGTCCTCGCCGTGTACGACTTCGTGAACGACGATCCCGTCGTGGAGGACGAGCCGGGGGATCCGGACGGTGCGGATCATCACGGCAGCGAGACGCTCTCGAACGTTGCGGCGTTTCTTCCCGGCGGTCTGATCGCGCCGGCGTTCGGCGCATCGGTCGTCCTCGCGAAGACCGAAGACATCGGGGACGAGCAGCCGATCGAGGAGGACTGGTGGGTCGCCGGCCTCGAGTGGGTCGAGGCCCAAGGGGCCGACATCGTCTCCTCGAGCCTGTCGTACCTCGATTGGTACACCTGGCCGGACATGGACGGAGATACCGCCGTCACGACCGTGGCAGCCGACCTGGCCGCGGGGCGGGGACTGGTCGTGGTGAACTCGGCCGGCAATCAGCGCGAGGATCCGTGGGGGCACATTTCGGCCCCGGCCGACGGGGACAGCGTGATCGCCGTGGGCGCCGTGTACTCCACGGGCACCTATGCGTACTTCTCCAGTCCCGGCCCGAGCTACGACGGGCGAATCAAGCCGGACGTGATGGCCCAGGGGAGAAGCAACACGGTCATCGATCCCAACTCCGTCACGGCCCTCACGACGGCTTCGGGTACTTCGTTCTCGTGTCCTCTCGTGGCCGGGGTCGCCGCGCTGCTCCTCGAGCGGATCCCGGTGCTCACACCGATCCAGATTCGTGACGCGCTGCGAGAGACTGCGAGCCAGGCGGCCGCTCCCGACAACGACTACGGGTGGGGGATCATCGACGCCTACGAGGCGTTGCACTACTACGAGCCGCATTTCGCTCACGAGCCGTTGCGTGACACCGAAGATACCGTGGGACCCTACGACGTCGATGTCGTGATCTCGGACCACGTCCCACTCGTTCCGGCTTCTTTTCAGCTCACGTATCGGGTGAACGGCGGAAGCTGGATCGACGTTCCGCTCATGCCGCAGGGGGCCTTTCAGCACGCAGTCATCCCGGGCCAGATCGCCGGATCGGAGATCGAGTACTACCTCAGCGCGGAGAACTCGTTCGCGATCGCCGCGACGTGGCCCGCCGGAGCGCCGGCTCAGGTGCTCGCGTTCGCGGTGGGACCGGACGGCACGCCGCCGGACGTGACCCACACGCCCGTTCCGGACTGGGCGGAGTCCCGGTGGCCCGCGATCGCGCGCGCGCTCGTGGCCGACAACGTCGGAGTCGCTTCGGTGGATCTCACGTTCGATGTGAACGGTGCGGCACCGACGGTGGTGCCGATGGTTCCCGAGGGAGACGGTTGGTACCGCGGGGCGTTCGCGCTCGCCATGGCGCCGGCGGCCGGAGACTCCGTTCACTATCAGATCACCGCGACCGACCTGGCCGGAGTTCCGAACGTCGCGACCGCGGGACCCCATGCGTTCGAGGTCGGCAGCTTCGATGCACGGGTGCTCGTGGTGGACGACGCCGCGGGCGGCACGTCGCCGGGGACGATCGCAGCGTGGCTCGGGGGGTGGAACTACGCGGTGGACGTCGTGTCGGCGGCGGCGTTCAGCGGAGTGGAACGATCCGCGTACCAGGCGATCGCGCTCTCCGGTGGAAACAACGATGCGGCGATCGCGGACCCCGGTCTCCGTGCCGCGCTCTCGAGCTGGATGGGATCCGGTGGACGTCTGTTCGTGGAAGGGGGAGAGGTCGGGGCACTCGCCTTCAACTACTACCCGGAGTTCCTGGCCACGGTGCTGCGATCGACCACCTGGTACGGCGGACAGGTCGGCTCATCCACCATCGTCCCCGAGCAGGCGACCCATCCCGTGCTGACCTCACCTCATGTCCTGCCGAACTCGCTCGCGATCTTCTGGCAGAACTATGCAAGTCAGGATGCCGTGCGGCCGGCGAACGATGCGGACCTGCTGATGCGGACGTTCTTCTATCCGGGCGCTGCCGGCTTGACCGCCTACGACGACAACCTGGCGCCCCAGGCGGGTCAGATGGTGTATCTCCCGGTGGACATCACCCGCGTGACGAACCAGACGACGGCCGCCCACCTCGTCGAGAACGCGTTCGCCTGGTTCTTTGCGGACGAACCGCCACCCGGTGCGTCGATCGCGGGCACGGTCGACCTCCTCGGCGCCCCCGATGATGGCGGCGTCGAAGTCACCGCCGGGCCGTGGTCGGCGCTGACGTCCGGCGACGGTTCGTACTCCCTGCCGTCGATGTACGGGGGCGACTGGACGGTGCGTGCCTGGGCGCCCGGGTACGAGGTCGGCCGGGTGCCGGTCGCGCTCGGCGATACCCAGCAGCTCACCGGCATCGACCTCACGTTGCGTCCCACCGCGGTGACGTCCGCGACGGATGTGGCTTCGGTTCCCATTCCGGGATCGAATCCGCTCGGTATCGATCGAGTGATCACGGTGGGGCCGGAACACGCGGGCGAAACCGTCGGCTACCTCGAGGTCTCGGCGGTGATCGAGCATCTGCGAACCGGGGACCTCACGGTCACGCTCTCGAGTCCATCCGGCACTCTCGTCGTGCTGACCGACCGTACGGGCGGAAACACGCCGGACATCGTGGGTACCTGGCCGACGACACTCGACGTCGACGGTCCGGGAACGCTCGACGATTTCCTCGGCGAGCCGATCGTGGGGGACTGGACGCTGAACGTCGCGGATCACGTGGCGGGGGTGAGTGGAACGCTGGAAACGTGGACCCTCGACCTGTTCATTCCGACCGCCCCGACGGACACGCCTTGGGTCGGAGCGCCGACGTACGCGACGAGCCTCCTGCCGAGTGTTCCGAATCCGTTCCGCGAGGAGACCACGGTGCGCTTTTCGCTGGCCCGACGCGGTCCCGTGTCGCTCGACGTGTTCGACGTCCAGGGTCGGCGCGTTCGATCGCTCGTCTCCGGGCCCGTGGATGCCGGTCGCCATCAAGCCGTCTGGGACGGCCGCGACTCCGGCGGGCAACGCGTCGCCAGTGGGGTCTACTTCGTACGCCTGGACGTGGCGGGCGGCGCGAAGCAGCGAAAGGTTCTTCGGATTCGTTGAATCGCGACCGCCGTCTCGCGTCGTCCGCATCGTGGAGGAGAGTTCTGGCCGGACTCTCCGCTACTCTCCGTCCATCTCTCGACGCAGGCTGAGCGGGCGCATGTCCGTCCAGACTTCCTTCACCCATTCGAGGCATTCCGCCTTGCGGCCCTGCTTGCCGGCCTCTTTCCAGCCGGCCGGGAGCTCGCGATCTGCGGGCCAGATCGAGTACTGCTCTTCGTGATTCACCACGACGGTGTAGATGGTCGTGTCTTCGGTTTCGTCCTGGAACATCAGGAGCCTCCGGGCAGGGTGGATCCGGCCAGCGAAGAGCCGGCCGGGGTTTCGGGTGCGATCTTCGGGGAGACGGGCTCGACGGGCAACCGATCGAGCCGGCGCAGCGGCGCGTGAGCCGCTCCGGCCAGACCGACTCCGATACCGGCGACGCCGGCGAGGACCAGTATCACCGCAATTCCGCGACCGGGCCCGGTACCGAACCAGGGTCCGAGCGCGGGCGCGAGCGCCCCGCCGACGTTCATGGCCGGCTCGAACACTCCGTCCGCGAGAGGGCCGGCCAGAAGGGGGGCGAGCGGCGCGGCGGCCATCACGATCGCCGTTCGCGTGGCGAAGACCCGGCCCTGCAAGTCGGGCGGAATGGCCTTCTGCCAGACGACCTGACTCGAGCCTGCGAGCAGTGGAAGAAAGAAGAAGTACGCCGCCACGACCGCGGCCAGCGCGGTCGTGGAGGTGGTGAAGCCCGCCGCGAGGATCGGGAACCCGGCCGCCGCCGCGAACAGCGTGGCGCCGAGGGCCGGCCGTCGCGGCCCGCCCCACACGGTCATCACCGCGCCGCCCGCGAGCATCCCCAGTCCGCCGAGCGAGAGAATCGTGCCGAGCGCCTCCGGTGTGGAGAAGCTCAGCACGAACGGCGTGAACAGGACGGAGGCCACCTCCGAGAAGAAAGTCCCCGCGAGAAACACGCCGAGCAGTGCGAGCAAACCGGGCTGGGCGACGATCGCGCGCCAGCCGACGGGGAGATCGCGAAGGTAGTTCGCGCGCCGCCGGCCGGCGTCCTCCGGATCGGGGATTCGAGTCGCGAGCAGAAGCCCGAGCGACACGAGAAACGTGGCGAGATCCAGAGCCGCGATCCCCGCGAGCCCGATCCGGACGACGAGGACGCCCGCGAGCAAAGGCGCCGCGACGTGGGCGAGCGCCTGACTCAACTGGTTCAAGCCGTTCGCGCGCCCGAGGTGACGCACCGGTACGAGCACGGTGACGGTGGCGTTCCATGTCGGAATCTGCAACGCCGTGGCGGCCGAGGTCGCGGTGACGACGGCGCAGGCGATCGGCAGCGACAGCCGCCCCGTCGCGCCCGCGAGGCCGAGTGCCAGCACCGCCGCGGCCGCGACGAGATCGCAGATCACGAGAAGACGACGGCGTGGCATGCGATCGATCAGCGGTCCCGCGAGCGGAAGCAGCACGAGCGGTGGCAACGCGGCACAGAACATGACGAGCGCGTACTGCGAGGTGGATCCGGTCTCCTGGAAGATCCAGATGCCGAGCGCGAACGCGGTGAGCGTCGAGCCGAGCGTGGATACGGTGAGACCGATCCACACCCGCAGAAAGGCCCGGATCCCCGGAGTCGCGAGGAGGTCGTTCACGCAGCGGGCACTCCTGTCGGTGCGGTCGCGGTGGAGGTGTGGCCCACTCGGGGGAGGGTGGCGAGCCCCTGCGGGAGGATCCAGCCCCGATCGCCCGGGCACGCCGCCACGGCTTCCTCCAGCGACGCATGCGGAATCATGCCCATCGCCCGCACGTGATCGGGCGGAAGGGCGGAAACGAGCCGCACGCGGTAGACCTCGGTCTTCCAGCGAACGCCCCAAGCCGTCTGGCCGTAGATCCGGTAGTTCCGCACGAGGTTCGCGGCCATCGCCGCGGCGTCGCCGGCCGCGAACCAGTCCAGCCAGTCGGGGCGGCCCAGTCCGTCGCCGCATTCGGCGAGGAGCACGAGGTCGCCGCCTTCCTCCGCGAGCAGCCGTGCGTGCTCGAGCGCCTTGTGGGACTGGATCATGTTCAGGTCGCGCGGTGCGCCGCCCGCGCTCACGATCACCACCGGCCGACGTTCCGGCGCGCGTACGGAATGGGTGGCGAGGTAGTCCGCGCATCCGGCCCGGTGCGCGGCGTGCCAGTCGCCGGCGTACGCACCCACGATGCGCCCCCGGCCGTCCAGCACGGTGTTCACGAGAAACGTCGGGCCGAACAGGCGCGCCGCATCCTCCATGTCCTCGCTCACGGGATTCCCGTCGAGGGAGGCGGTGGCGACGCCTTCCGCCTTCCAGAGCCGCTCGCGGTCGAAGCCGAGCAGGTGATTCGCCTGGATGGAACGATCGGACGCGCAAGCGGGGAGCAGCGCTTTGCGCCCGCCGCTGAATCCGGCGAAGTAGTGGAAGCCGATCGCGCCGACGAGGATCACACGGTCCGCCTCCACCAGGCGACGGTTCAGCTCGACCGGCGTGCCTCGCGGTGTCTCGCCGAGGTGCGCGTTCGCGCGCTCGTCGAAGGCGTCGTGCGGATGGATCCGCAGGGCGGCGAGCACCTCCGGTCCCACGATGCGTCGCACCTCGTCCGGCGTAGGAGGACGGTGCGTGCCGCCGCCGATCAGGACCTCGAGATGGGCGTCGGGCAGGCCGAGCGTGCGGAGCTTGTTCCGGAGCGCCGTGGCGACGCGGTCCGAGCCGCTCGCGCGCGTCGCGTCGGGAACGACCACCACCACGCGGTCGGTCGCGCCCACCAGATCGCCGAGCGGCGCCGAACCGATCGGGGCGTCGAGGCGAGCCGCGAGCGCGTCGTCGTCCAGCTCGGGCTCGGCGGCGGCGCCGGACTCCAGCACGTCGAAGCGGTTCGAATCGTAGCGGAACTCCACCCGACGTTGTCCGTAGCCGAGTTCGACGCGGGCGTCAGTCATGGTCCTTCTCCTCGCGCAATCGCTCGATCGCCCGCGCGATCCGCGTGACGGCCTCGTGCAGGCGATCGGGGGAACTGTAGCTGAAGTTCAGGCGCAGCGCGGAACGGGAAGGGGGAGCGCCGCCGGCGGCGAACGCGGCGCCGGGGATGAACGCCACGCGCTCCTCGCGAAGCGAGATCTCGAGCAGTCGCACGGCATCGAGACCGTCCGGCAGCTCCACCCACACGAAGAACCCGGATCGCGGGGTCGACCAGCGGCTGCCGGCCGGAAACGTCGACCGGAGCGCTTCGAGCAGCGCGTCCCGCCGTCGTGCGTACTCGGTGCGCATGCGACCGACGTGCGCATCGAAGTCGCCGCTCGCCACGTACCGGGCGGCGGCGCGTTGTCCGATCGTCGCCGTGTTGATGTCGCTCGATTCCTTGAGCGACGACAGCGGGCCGAGCATCCGCTCCGGGACGATCATCCAGCCGACACGGAGCGCCGGGGCGAGCGTCTTGGAGAACGAGCCGACCGAGATCACCCAGTCGGCATCGAGCGCGCGCAGGGCCGGCCGATCCTCGCCGTCGTACACGAGGGACGCGTAGGCGTCGTCCTCGAGAATCGGAAAGCGATGCGCCCGGGCGAGACCGACCAGTCGCTCGCGTGTCGCCGCGCTCATCGAGACGCCCGTCGGATTGTGACCATCGGACATCGCGTAGAGCAGGGAAGGACTCGCGCCGTGAAGGAGTGCGCGCTCGAGGGCGTCCACGTCCAGACCGTCGTCCAGTCTCGTCGGCACCGTCACGATCCGCGGTCGGTGTGGCGCGAGCACCTGCTGGAAGCCCGTGTAGCAGGCGTCCTCCACGATCACCGTGGCCCCTTCGTTCAGGAGAAGGCGAGCCGCGAAGGACATGCCCTGCTGGGCGCCGGCGGTGAGGAACACCTGCTCCGGCGCGCACTCGATGCCGCGCCGACGCACGAGCCGCGCGACGAACTCCCGCAGATCCGCGCGGGGCGGCTCGTACTGGAGGGCACGGGGATCGTCGGCGAGGAGCTCCCGAACGGCGCGCCCGAGTCCCTCGGTGGGGAACAGCTCCGGGGCCGGGAGGCCGAGCGCGAGAGACAGCACGTCGGGACGCGCGGTCTCCACGAGCATGTCCTCCAGCGCGGAACGCCGAAGCGATTCCGTCCATTCGGCCAGCGGGTAGCCCGGTGCCTTCACGGTGTCCTTCACGTCGGTCCCTTTCCGCTCGATCAGAGATTCCCGCGGGCGGCCTGCGCGCGTTCCACCGCCTCGAACAGCGCGCGCACGTTGCCGCCGCCGAAGCCGCGAGCTCCCTTGCGCTGGACGATCTCGAGGAAGCTGGTCGGCTTGCCGGTGACCGGGCGGGTGAACACCTGCAGCAGGTACCCCCACGCGTCGCGATCCACGAGGACGTTCAGCTCGTCGAGCTCGCGGAAGTCCTCCTCGATCTCGCCCACGCGATCCGGCAGGGCGTCGTAGTAGGTGCCGGGAGTCTCCAGGAACGCCACCCAGCCGTCCGCCTGCAACGACCGGACGGTCTGGAGAATGTCCTCCGAGAGGAAGGCCAGATGCTGTCCCCCCGCGCCCTCGTTGTAGTCGAGGAACTCCTCGATCTGCGACTTGCCTTTCGCCGGCGCGGGCTCCATGAGCGGGAACTTGATCGCGCCGTTCTCGCTGCCGATCACGATCGAGTTCATCGCGCTGCGGTCCGTCACGATGTCCTCGTGATGGACTTCGCGGAAGCCGAACGCCTTCTCGTAGAACTCGACCCAGCGCCGCAACGAGCCGCGTTCCACGCAGCACGCAACATGGTCGATCGCCATCAGGTTTCCCGGCAGGGGGCGGTTGGCCGCGAGCCAATCCCGGTAGCCGGGGAGGAACGTGCCGGAGTAGTCCTTGCGCTCGATCAGACTGTGCACCGTATCGCCGAAGGTGGCGATCGTGGCGCGGCGGACCTCGCCGTGCTTGTCCGACTCCGTGCGCGGCTCCTCCACGGGCTCGGCGCCGAAGGCCACGCACTTGCGGAACGCCTCGTCCGCGTCGTCCACGGCGATGGCGATGTCGCGGATCGCGTCTCCGTGCTTCCGCACGTGATCCGCGATCGGGCCGCTGCCCTTCAGCGGGTTCGTGAATACCAGGTGGATGCCGTTCTGCGCCACGACGCAGGAATGACGATCGCGATGGCCCGTCTCCAGACCGGCCTCGGCGTGCGGGACGAATCCGAGCGCCCGCGCGTAGAAGTACGACGACGCGAACGCGTTGCCGACGTAGAACTCGACGTGATCGATGCCGCGGAACATGGGGGAGCTCCTTCGAGAGTGGTTCAGGAAGATCCGGGCGAAAGGGACAGCTGACGTTCGACGAGCGCCGCGAGCGGCGCGACGTGCTCTTCGGAGAGGATGGACTCGTGCGTGCCCGGCACGCAGGCGGTTTCCAGCGGGCCGGTCACCCAGGCGGACCAGCCGAGTGAATCGTCGCGGAGGTCGGCGGTCGCGGACTCGGCGCCGCGGATCAGCAGGGCGGCCCCCGACCAGGTCTCGGGACGATACTGTCGGGCTGCTTTCACCCGGGTCTGCACGACGGCGCTCCACCGACGTGCCTCCTCTTCCGCGAGATCCTCGAATTCGAACTCGGGCTCCAGGTCGTCGTATCGACCCGGGGCCGGGGCGTCCACGAGCGTGAGCGACGCGACTTCGTGCCCGGCCGCCTTCCAGCGCCCGGCGAGTTCGAACGCGACCAGTGCGCCGTAAGACCAGCCGAGCAGGTGGACCGGCCCGGTCCCGCCGGCCGCCTCGATCGCGGAAAGCAGCTCCTGCGCTTCGTCCTCGATCCGCCCCGGCGCGTCGGCGTCGAGAAGGGACGCCGCGTACACCGGGCGGGTGGGGTCGAGGTGTTCCGCGAGCGGGCGAAGCTCGGCGAGGCCGCCGCCGAGTCCGGGCAACAGGATCATCGGCGCGCCGCGGCCGCCGCGGAGTCGAACGAGCGAGCGCCCCCCGGCGTCGGCGGCGTGCAGGTGGCGCACGAACTCCTCGAATCTCGGATGACGGAACAGCGCGGCGACCGGCACCTCCCGGCCCGTCAGACGACGGACCGCGCCGACGAAGCGCATCGCGAGCAGCGAGTTGCCGCCCGCTTCGAAGAAGTCGTCGCGCACGTCGAGGGAGTCGATCCCGAGCGTCTCGCACCAGAGGGGCGCGAGGAGTCGTTCCTGGTCGTCCCGTGGGGCCACCGCTGCCGTCGCGGCTTCGGGCGTCGGGTCCGGAAGCGCGCGGCGATCGATCTTGCTCGTGGAGCTGCGCGGGAGCCGTTCCAGGACGACGATGCGCGCCGGCACGTGTGTCGCGGGCAGCCGCTCGGCGAGCCATTGCCGGATCGTGACCGGGTCCAGCGCGTGACCCGTCTCCGGGGCGATCCATGCGACGATTCGTGCTTCCGCGCCCTGACCGCGCACTCCCACGACGACCTCGCGCACCCCGGGCGCACGAGTCAGCGCGGCCTCGATCTCGCCGAGCTCGATGCGGAATCCGCGCAGCTTCACCTGCCCGTCCCGGCGCCCGAGGAACACGACGGACCCGTCCGCTCGCCGGCGCGCGTAGTCGCCGGTCCGGTACATCCGCGCTCCCGGCGCGGCCGAGAATGGATCGGGCACGAACGACGCGGCGGTGGCGTCCGGCCGCCCGAGATAGCCGCGGGCCAGTGCCCCCGAGAGACAGATCTCGCCCACGGCTCCGAGCGGGACCGCACGCAGCGTGTGATCCACGAGGTGGATTGCCGAGTTCGTGCGCGGTCGCCCGATCGGCACCGGATCCGTGACGTCCCCCGGTCCGGCGAGCTCTTCCCGGGATACGGCGACCACCGCCTCGGTCGGTCCGTACGCGTTCGTTACCCGAAGGCCCGGAGGTGCGTAACGGAGGAACGTGGCCACGCGCGCGGCCTGCGGTGACTCCCCGCCGAGGACCACGTGGCGGAGCTGGGCGGGGATCCCGGGATTCCTTTCCGGATCCTCGACGAGCTCGTGGAAAAGACCGAGCGGGAAGTGCACGTGCGTGATCCGCTCCCGGCCGAGACGCGCGAGGAGGTCGGTCGCCGTGTCGGCGCGCGGATCCGGATGGACGACGAGGGTCGCGCCCGCCAGCAGGGGCGGCAGGATCTCGTCGAGCGAGGCATCGAACGCGAGCGGCAGGATGTGCAGCGCGCGGTCGCCCGGACGGATCCGCTGCGACTCGATCGCGGCTCCGGCCATCGACGCGATCGCCGCGTGGGAGACGGCGCAGCCCTTGGGCGTTCCGGTGGAGCCCGACGTGTGAATGACGTACGCGAGGTTCTCCGGACGGAGCCGTGGGTCACCGACCGCCGGCGGACCGCCGTTCGCGCTCGACTCGTCGGGAGCGATCACGCGGACGGATGGCGGCGCGTCGACGGTGATGCCGCTCACGAGGAAGCGGACATTCGCGCGCTCGAGCAACGCCCGCAACCGGACGGGCGGGAGGTCCGGGTCGAGCGGAACCGCGATGCCGCCGGCCTTCCAGATCGCGAGGAGCGCGACCACGGTTTCCTCGTCTCGCCGAGCGACGAGACCGACGGGCACCTCGGGCGTCACGCCGGACCGGCGCAGATGATCTGCGAGCCGCTCCGCGCGCGCGCCGAGATCGCGGTATGTCACCGCGCGGCCGCCGACCTCGAGCGCGGGTCGGTCCGCGTGCGCGCGGAACGAGGCGTCGAGAAGGTCGACGAGGGTATGCGGCGTTTCGTCCCGGGTCGTGTCGTTCGCCGCCCGCACGAGTTCGCGTTCCGCGTCCGTGCGGAGATCGAGGTCCTCGGGCACGGCATCCGGTGCGCGGACCACGGCACGGACCAACGCGACGAACCACGTCGCCCACCGCTCCACGCTCGTCGCTTCGAACAGATCCGCGTCGTAGCGGAAGATCCCGTCGATGCCGTCCTCCCGTTCGTTCAGGGACACCGCGAGGTCGAACGGCGTCGCGCCGCTGTCGGCGTCGATAGGAGACCACTCCAGCGCGGAGGACGGGGTCGTGTCGTCCGAGTGCGGCTGAAATGCGAACATCACGTCGAACAGCGGGTTCCGACTGAGGTCGCGGTCCAGCGAGAGCGCATCGACCACGGTCTCGAACGGCAGATCCTGGTGCGCGTACGCCTCGAGTGTCTTCGCGCGGGTGGAGGCCAGCCGCGCGCGGAACGACGTGCCGCCGAAGTCGCACCCCCGGAGCGCGATCGTGTTCGAGAAGAAACCCACGATCCGCTCCGAATCCGGATGCGTGCGATTCGCGATCGGCGTTCCGATCACGACGTCATCGGTGGCGGCGAGCCGGCCGAGCAGCGACTGCAGACACGCGAGCAGTCCGTGGAACAGGGTCCCGCCTTCCTCGCGGACGAGGGCGCGCAGCCGCCGGACGTCGTCGGAGTCCAGATGGAAGGAGACCGAGCGGGCGCGCAGGCCGCGTCGCGGCGGGCGCGGATGGTCGGTCGGAAGCTCGAGCGGGGAAGCGTCGCCGAGCTCCTCGCGCCAGTAAGTGAGCTGGCGATCGCGCTCTCCCGCGTCCAGCCAGCGACGTTGCCAGGCTGCCCAGTCCGCATACTGGAACGCGAGCGGCGGCAGGGTCACGCCTTCGTAAAGGGCCGCGAGCTCCGCAAGCAGCAGGTCCATCGACCAGCCGTCGGTGATGACGTGATGGAACGTCAGAGTGATCAGGTGCTCGCCCGGATTCACCCGGAACAGGCGCGCCCGCCAGAGCGGACCGCGCTCGAGGTGGAAGGGGCGGCGGCTCTCCTCGCGCACGTGACGTTGGAGGTCCCGGCGCGGCTCGGTCGCCCCGGAGAGATCCTCCACCGAAAGCGAGGGCCACGGGACGTCGAAGCGTTGCTCCGGGTCCGGATCTCCCGCCACGATCCGCGTCCGCAACGCTTCGTGCCGCCCGGCCAGCGCGCGAAGTGCGCGCTGGAGCGCCTCGACGTCGAGCGGTCCGCGAACCTGGACGGCCAGCGGCACGTTGTACGCGACGCTTCCGGGATCGAGCTGATCGAGGAACCAGAGCCGCTGCTGCGCGTGGGAAAGGCGCCGACGCTCGACGTCGGAAGCACGCGTGAGCGGAGTGCTCGCCGGACCGCGCGCCCGGCGAGCGTCCTCCACGGCGCGGGTCAGGCCGGCCGGGGTCGGAGCGTCGAAGAGCGCGCGGAGCGGGATCTCCACGCCGAACGATCGCCGCGCTCGCGTCAGCAGTCGCACCGCGAGGAGCGAGTGACCGCCGAGCTCGAAGAAGTCGGCTTCGGGATCGACCCCGGCGACGCCGAGCGCCTCGGCGAACAGGGCACAGGCCGCGCGCTCCTCCGGCGTCGCCGGCTCTCGGCGCTCCTCGTTCCCCCTCGGTTTCGTGGACTCCCGGGGGCGGGCGCGCCAGGCGTCGATGCGTCGCTGCTCCGCCTCGGAGAACAGCGGCACGCGCTCGACGAACGTGCCGGCGTCGTTCGCCACCGCGGTCGCGAGCTGCACGAAGTGGGACGCGAAGCGCTCCATCGTCTCCCGGTCGAAGAGATCGGTCGCCCAGTACAGGCGTCCGGTGAGGGCGTCGCTCGTCTCGAAAAGGTTCAGCTCGAGGTCGAACTGCGCCGTGCGCGTCTCGAACTCGAAGGACTCGATTGCGAGGCCGGCGAGCGAGAGTTCCCCGAAGTCGAGGTTCTGCAGCGCGAACATCACCTGGAAGAGCGGGTTGCGGCTCGTGTCGCGGGCCGGGCGAACTTCCTCCACGACGCGCTCGAACGGAACGTCCTGGCTCGCATAGGCGGAGAGCGTCGTGTCGCGTACGCGCGCGAGCAGCTCCGGGAACGGCAGCTCCACGCCTCGGAGATCCATGCGCAGGGCGAGCGTGTTCACGAAGAAGCCGATCAGCGGCTCCGTCTCCTGGTGCGTGCGTCCCGCGACGGGCGTTCCGATCGCGAAGTCGGTCTGGCCGGACCACCGGCCGAGGACGGCCGCGAACGCCGAGAGCAGCACCATGTGGAGGGACGCGTTGCGCGTGCGGGCAATGTCCGCGAGGCGACGCGTGACGTCGGCGTCGAGCGTCACGTCCAGCGCGGCGCCGGCCCAGGTCGGATACGTCGGACGCGGACGATCGGCGGGGAGGTCGATGGGCTCGAGCCCACGCAACGAGTCGCGCCAGAACGCGAGCTGACGATCCTGTTCGCCCGCTCCGAGACGTCGGCGCTGGCCGTACGCCCAGTCGCCGTACTGGATCGGGAGCTCCGGCAGGGGAGAAGGCTTCCCCTCGCGGAATACGGCGTAGAGCGTGGTGAGCTCGCGGACGAGCCGCCCCATGGACCAGCCGTCCGCGACGATGTGGTGGATCACGATCGTGAGAACATGGTCCGAGTCGTCGAGGCGGAAGAGGCGAGCCCGGAGGAGCGGGCCGTGTACCAGATCGAACGGACGCGCGATCTCTTCGGTCACGTGGGCCCGCACGGCGGATTCGCGCGCGCAGAGGTCGGCTCCGGGGACGTCCTCGATCCGGATCGCGGGAGTCCAGGGGGGATCGACCTCCTGCACCGCCTCGCCGTCCCGCTCCACGAAACGGGTGCGGAGTGACTCGTGCCGTCGGATGATCTCGGCGAGTGCGCGATTCAGCGTCTCGACGTCGACGTTGCCACGCAGTCGGAGCGCGTTCGGGATGTGGTAGGCGGCGCCGCCCGGCTCCAGGTGATCGAGAAACCAGAGACGTTGCTGGGCGAGCGACACCGGCGCGATTTCTCCCGCCGGCAATCGCTCCAGTGGTGCCTGGGCCGTGGCCTTCTCGCGAACGAGCCCACGCACCACTTCCGCGAGGTCCTCCACCGTGGTGGCCTCGAACACGGCACGTAGTGGGACTTCCACGCCCAGTGCGGACCGGAGGCGGGCCAGCACCTGGGTGGCGAGCAGGGAGTGTCCGCCCAGCTCGAAGAAGTCGTCGGTGGCGGACACGCGGGAGCGGCGCAGCACCGTGGCCCAGGCGAGCGCGATCGCCCGCTCCACATGGTCCCGCGGCTCGACGAATCGCGCCCGCGGACGCTCGACGTCGGCGGGTGCGGGCAGCGCGCGCCGATCGATCTTGCCGTTCGTCGTGAGCGGCATCGCGTCCAGCACCACGAACGCCGAGGGCACCATGGCCTCCGGCAGGTTGCGGCCCGCGAAGGCGCGCAACTCGGGCTGGATCGCGAAGGCGCGCGTGCGACGCACGGGAGTGTTCGTTCCCGCTTCCGGATCGAAGGTCAGGTCGAGAGACGCGGCCGGGGTACCGGGCGCCACGAATGCCACGTCGAACGTCGTGGGGGAGTCGGCCGAGAGCGAGATCTCCACCGTTCGCCCGAGCTCCCGTCCGAGGTCGGACAGGGAATCCGGATGGCGGGCGGTCGCCCGCGAGTCGAGTCGGGCGTTCGGCACACCGCGCACCACGACCTCGCCGGCGCCCGCCGCGATCGCGGCCCGGACCCGTGGCACGAAGTCCCCGTCGCCGGGGAACTCTTCCGCCGCGGGGGACCGGGTCGAGGCGCCCGGTTCGATCAACACGTCGCAGCGGTAGCGCGTGATCTCGTTGTCCGCGCGGCCGGCTTTGGGGCGGGCGCGCACGCGCCCGAACCGGACGAACAGCGCGGGATCCACGAGCAGTTCTTCTTCCCGGCCGAGCAGCGCGCGGAGGGCCGCCTCGGTGACACCCTCCGCGCCGTGCTCGTGGCGCAGGCGCGATTCGGCGAACGCCCGACGCAGTCGACGATCGCGCACGTCCCCGAGGAAGATCCGCCCCCCGGGCCCGAGGCAACGCGTCGCTCCCGTGAGGACGCGCTCCAGGTACGCCCGATCGGGGAAGTACTGGATCACGGAGTTCAGCACGACGAGGTCGAAGGCGCCTTCGTCGATCCCCGAGAAGTCGTCGGCCTCGCGCTCGTGCACCTCGACCGATCCGAGGTCGGAGCGTCGCGCCATCGCGCGGCGAATCGACGCGACGGATTGCGCGGAGAGATCGGTGGCGACGTATCGCTCGCAGTCGGGCGCGAGCTGCGTGAGAAGAAGTCCCGTCCCGCAGCCGATCTCGAGCACGCGGCGCGGGCGGAGCTCGCGAATCCGCGCGACGGCGGCGTCGCGCCACTCGCGCATCTCCTCGGCCGGGATCGGATCACCGGTGTAGCTCGAGTTCCAGCCGACGAGGTTGAACGAGTCGTCGACCTCGGGACCGGCGGAGCCGTAGGTGTCGTCGTACAGCTCGCGCCACCGCGCGACGTGATCGGCGGCCCACGTCTCGTTTCCGTCTCCGTCTCGGAGCGAGACATAGGCGACGAGTCGCTTCGCGTCCTCCTCGCCCCACGGCAGTACCGCCGCCGCCTCCACCGCCGGATGCGACGTGAGGATCGCCTCGATCTCCCCGGGCTCGATTCGCTGGCCCCGGATCTTCACCTGCTTGTCCACGCGGCCGAGGAACTCGAGCCGGCCGTCGGCGAGCAGCCGCACGAGGTCGCCGGTGCGATAGAGGCGCGCGCCCGGAGTGTGCGCGAACGGGTCCGGCCGGAATCGATCCGCGGTGCGCGCCGGCTGCCCGGCGTACCCGCGGGAGACGCCGGCGCCGCCGATCCACAGCTCGCCCGGCACACCGAGCGGGGTCAGCCGCATCCGGGAGTCGAGCACGCGCAGCACCGCGTTGCCCACCGGCACGCCGAGCGTGGGTGCGGGACGGGAGCCGCCCTCGTCGAGGTCGCCGGAGGCGATCACGACCGTCGTCTCGGTGGGACCGTAGATGTTCACGATGCGGAACGGCAGCGTGGACGGATCGGCCGGCGGGAGGCGATCCCCGCCCGCGAGCAAAGCCCGGAGGGCGGTCTCGCGCGGCCACGGCAGCGCGAACAGCGGCTTCGCGAGCGGAGTCGCGACGAACGTGATCGAGATGCGTTGCTCCACGAGCCAGTCGCGGAGCCGACGGGGATCGAGCCGGACCTCCGGCGCCGGGATGAAGAGCGTGGCGCCGGCGGCGAGCGTCGGCCAGACGTCGAGGACGCTCGCGTCGAAGCCGGGGGAGGAGATCCACGCCACGCGGTCCGCGGCCGTGAGCTCGAAGTTCTCGTGGGTCCAGCGGATGAGGTTCGAGAGGTTCGTCCCCGTGGCCTCGACCCCGTTGGGCGTACCGGTCGAACCGGAGGTGAAGATGACGTACGCGACGTCCTCGGGATGGAGTCGCACGACGGGGGGGCGAGAGCCTGCGGAATCCTCGCCGTCCGTCTCGATCGCGGCGACGTTCCCCCCGAGCGTCTCGGCCCGCGACCGCAGATCGGCGGGCGCCACGATCGCGTCCACACCGGCATGCTCCACGAATCGCGCGAGCCGCGCGTCGGGCTGGGCGGGATCGAGCGGTACGTAGCCGGCGCCGAGCTTCGCCGCGGCCACGATCGCGACGACCGCGTCCGTCGAGCGGTCGGCGAGGATGCCCAGGCGGGAAGGCACGCCCGAGCGAGACGCCGCGAGCCGCGCGGCGAGGCGGTCGGCGCGCCGATCGAGTTCCCGGTAGGTGAGGCTCGCGGTGTCCGAACGAACGGCGACGGTGTCCCGATCGGCGACGCGGGCGAACCACTCGGCGGCCACGTCGGGTTCGATCGTCAGCGTCGGGCCGCGGCCCAGGGTGGGGAGCAGTCGCGCCTCGGCCGCGGAGAGGCACGGCAGGTCGGAGAGTCGGGTTTCCGGCGATTCCGCGGCGGCCGTGAGCAACGTCGACCAGCGATCCGCGAAACGGCGGATCGTGGACGCATCGAACAGATCGGTCGCGTAGAAGAGGAAACCGTCGATGCCCTGATCCGCGGTCTCCCAGAGGTGCAGCTCGAGGTCGAAGCGCGTCGCCCCGCTCGCGGCGGCGAGCGGACGCGCGGAAAGTCCCGGCAGCTCGAAGTCGTCGAGCGGCGCGTTCTGGAGCGCGATCGCGACCTGGAACAGCGGATTGCGGCCGAGATCGCGGGACGGCTGCAGCTCCTCCACGAGGCGATCGAACGGCAGATCCTGGTGCGCGTACGCGCCGAGTGTCACCTCGCGCACGCGACGGACGAGCTCGGCGAAGGTCGGATCGCCCGAGGCGCCCACCCGCAGCACGAGCGCGTTCACGAAGAACCCGATCAGCGGTTCGAGATCCGCGCGGGTCCGGTTCGCGACGGCCGTACCGATCGCGAGATCCGTTTCCCCGGTGAGGTGGGCGAGCAGCGCGTCGAAGCCGGCGACGAGGGTCATGAACAGCGTCGCGCCCTCCCGGCGTCCGAGTTCGCGCAGTGCGTCCGCCACCGGTCGCGGGAGCGAGAGGCTCTCGACGTCGCCGCGGAAGCTCTGCACCGGCGGCCGCGGCCGATCGGTCGGGAGCTCGAGCGGCGGCGGCAGGGGAGAGAGGCGTCCGCGCCAGTACTCCAGCTCCCGCTCGAGTCGCTCGCCGGCGACGTGCGTGCGCTGCCAGGCCGCGAAGTCCGCGTACTGGATGGTGAGCGGTGCCAGCGGAGACGGGCGGTCGTTCGCGAACGCGTCGTACAGCGTGGCGACCTCGCGGACGAGCACGCCCATCGACCAACCGTCGGAGATGATGTGGTGCATGGACAGGATCAGAACGTGGTCGTCTTCCGCGAGCCGGATCAGTCGCCCGCGAATCAGCGGGCCGCGGGCGAGATCGAACGGCGTGGCCGCCTCGGATTCGGCGACGCGCTCCGCCTCGGCCTCGGCGTCGACGCGCGTCGAGAGATCGACGAGCGGGAGATCGAACGTCGCCTGATCGGAGATCGACTGCACGGGAATCCCGTCTTCCAGCGGGAAACAGGTGCGCAGGGTCTCGTGCCGGCTCGTGACCTCGCGGAGGCAGCGTTGCAGGACGTCGACCCGGAGCCGTCCGGTGAGCCGCAGCGCCGTGGGGACGTTGTAGGCCGGACTCGTGGGGTCGATCTGGTGAATGAACCAGAGACGCTGCTGCGCGAACGACAGCGGCGCGGGCCCGGGCGGACGGCGGGGAATGCCGTCGTCTGTCGTGCTCGCGGCAACTCGCCCCCGCCGCATGGCCTCCAGGAGCGCTCGTTTGGAGTCGGAGAGTTGCTTCGGTTCCATGGGGGCCTCAGCCGGACGCCGGCGTTTCGCGAAGCGACTCGAGCAGCGCCGCGGCCTCGTCCTCGGACATGGTCTCGAGCTTCTCGATCAGGATCTCGTCGACGATCTCCGCGAGCGTCTCCACCGTGGACGCCTCGAAGAAGCGCCGCAGCGGGAACTCGATCGCGAACGTCGAGCGGAGGCGATGGACGACCTGGGTCGCGAGCAACGAGTTTCCGCCGAGGTCGAAGAAGTTGTCGGTGGCGCTCACGCGATCGCGCCGGAGCACGGCCTCCCACGTACTCGCGACGATGCGCTCGATCGGAGTGTGCGGGGCGACGTAGTGGCGGGCCGTGACCCCCGGGGCGGGAAGGGCCGCGCGATTCACCTTGCCGTTTGCGTCCAGCGGGAACGCCTCGAGCGTCACGAACGCGGCGGGGACCATCGGCTCCGGCAGCGTCCGACGAAGCTCGGCGCGCATCTCGGACTCGGACGGCGGGCTCGCCCCCACGACGTACGCCACGAGCTGCATCTCGGCGCCGGTGCCCACCGCGATCGCGAGTGCGCGCGAGATGCCGGGGAGACGCTCCAGCGCGGACTCGATCTCGCCGGGTTCGATCCGGTGGCCGCGGATCTTGATCTGATGGTCGGCGCGTCCCAGGAACTGGAACACCCCGTTCCGGTCCCGTCGCGCGAGGTCGCCGGTGCGGTACAGTCGCGCTCCCGGCTCCCCCGAGACCGGATCCGGGACGAACCGCTCGGCGGTGAGATCCGGTCGGTCGAAGTAGCCGAGCGCAAGTCCCGCGCCGCCGAGATGGATCTCTCCCGGAATGCCGTCCGGAACCGGCGCGAGCGTGTCGTCCAGCAGATAGACCCGCAGGTTCGTGATCGGGCGCCCGATCGGGACGTTGCCGGGTACGAGATCGGGCGAACAGTCCCACCAGAGACTGCTCAACGCGACCTCCGTCGGTCCGTAGAAGTGGGCGAGCGTGCGCCCCGGAAGTCGCTCGAAGAACCGGTCGTGCAGCTCCCGGTCGAGCGCCTCGCCGCCGCAGAACACCATGCGGAGCTCGGGCAGTTCTCCGAGTGCGGGATCCGCGAGGAGCAGACGCAGGACCGAAGGCACGAAGTGCGCCACGGTGATCCGCTCCTCGCGGAGCAAACGGAGCAGCGCGGCGGGGTCCTTGTGCTCCCCCTCACGCGGCATCACCACCGTGACGCCCTCGCGCAGCGGTCCGAAGAGCTCCCAGGCGGCGATGTCGAACCCGAACGACGCGCTGTGCAGCACGCGGTCGCCGGCCCGGAGCGGGTACGTCGCCTGGGACCAGGCCACGCGGTTTCCGATCGCGTCGTGCCCGACCACCACTCCCTTGGGCACACCGGTCGAGCCGGACGTGAACATGACGTACGCCGGGTCCCGCCGCCCGGCCTCCGCCCGCGGCTCCGAGGTCGGCTCCGTGTGCAGCGCGGACTCGGCGTCGAGGCGCGGGAGATCGGCCGGCAGCGGCGCGGTCTCCAGCGTCGCGCGGGGGCCGAACACGAGGCTCGGGCGAGCGATCGCCACCATGTGCGCGAGCCGTTCCGCGGGCAGCGAGGGGTCGAGCGGTATGTACGCCGCGGCGGCACGCAGGGCGCCGAGCAGTCCGAGGACCTGCTCCACGGATCGTCCCGCGCAGACGGCCACGCGGTCCCCGCGACGGACGCCCTGGGCGCGCAGCGCGGCGGCGACCCGATCGGCCGCGGAATCGAGCGACGCGAACGTCCAGCGCCGGTCTCCGAGAACGAGCGCTTCGGCGTCCGGAGTTGCGCGAGCGCGCTCGTCGATACCGGCGTGCAGTCGGGTGTCGCCGAAGTCGGCCGCCTCGCCGCGGCCCTGGGCGAGCACGCGCTCCCGCTCCGGAGCGGAGAGCATGGGCAGCTCGGCCAGCGGTCGATCGGGATGCTCCACCGCGAACTCGAGGATGCGTCCCAGATGGAACAGCATCGAGTCGATCTTCGCCTTGTCGTACAGGTCGCTGTTGTACTCGACGTAGCTGTGGATCCCGACCTCCGGGATCTCCCAGCACGCGAGCGTGAGGTCGAAGCGCGACGCGCCGTTGTCCACGTCGAGCGACGATGCCTGGAACCCGGCGTACTCCGGTGTCTCGAGGATCGGAAAGTCCAGGTAGATGAACGACACCTGCATGAGCGGATTCCGGCTCGGATCCTGGGGCGCCTGGAGCTCGTCGACCAGGGTCGCGAACGGCACGTCCTGGTGGGCGAACGCGCCGAGGGCCATGTCCTTGACCTGAGCCAGGAACTCGCGGAACGACATCTTCGGGTCGATCGTTCCGCGGAGGAGCAGCATGTTGAGGAAGTACCCGATCACCTGCTCGGTCTCCGGGCGGTTTCGATCCGCGATCGCGGAGCCGATCACGAGATCGCGCTGCCCCGCGTACTTCCAGCAGACGATGTCGAGAGCGGCGAGCATCGTCATGAACATGGTGGCACCGGCTTCCTGCGTCAGCGCCTTGAGGCGCTTCAGCAGCGGAACGTCGTACGTCACGTACTCGCGCGCGCCGGTGAACGTCAGCACGGAGGGGCGGGGGCGGTCGGTCGGGATCTCCAGCACGGGTGGTGCGCCCGCGAGGCGCTCGCGCCAGAACCGCAGGTGTCGCTCGAGACGATCGCCCGAGAGCTCCTCGCGCTGCCACACGGCGAAGTCCGCGAACTGGATCGGAATCTCGGGGAGCACCGGCTCGCGGCCGTCCCGGAGCGCCATGTAGATCTCGCCGACTTCGGCCTCGAAGACGTCGAACGACCAGCGATCGGTGATCGCGTGGTGCATGCAGATCATGAGCACGTGGTCGTCGTCCGCGATGCGCGAGAGCACCGTGCGGATCAGCGGTAGCTTCTCCAGCTCGAACCGCTCCGTGGCGATCCGCACGGCGGTGTCCTGCGCCGCCTGCTCCCGCTGCTCGACCGGAAGATGCGTGTGGTCGATTACCGGGAGATCGATCTCGAGCGCCGGCGCCACGACCTGCACCGGCACGCCGTCCACGACTTCGAACCGCGTCCGGAGCACCTCGTGGCGCGCGATCGAGCGGTTGATTGCGCGCTTCATGTTCTCGACGTTCATGCGGCCGCGTAGCCGCGTGGTGGTGTGGATGTTGTACGCCGGATTCCCGGGCTCCATCTGGTCCACGAACCAGAGGCGTTCCTGATCGAGAGAAGTCGGGAACCAGGGTCGACTCGCGCGGTCCGGCATCGGACGGATCACCGAGTCGCGCGGCGCCTCCAGCCCCTTCTGCTTCAGTCGCGCCTCGAGAAGCCGGCGCTGCTCGGGCGAGAGGGCGGCCAGGCGATCGTGAAGATCCTTCATCGGGCGTCCCCCGGTTCGGAAACGGCGGGTCGGGACGAGAAGTGACGTTGCAGCTCCGCGAGCGCCGGCAGCGCGGCGAGTACGCGATCGACGTCGAGGCCGAAATCCACGAGGCAGGCGATCTCGTTCACGCCGCACGGAATCAACGTCTCGATCACGCGCGCGCACTTGCCGCGCGTGCCGAGCAACGTGTGGTGGGTGAACGAGTGCTCGAACGCGAGACGGGCCACCTCTTCGGAGTCCTGCTCGTGCGCCGAGCCCTCCTCGAGGCCGAGTCCGCGGAACTGTTTCAGGTACGTCTTGAGGTAGCGGGTCATCGGCGCGCGCACGAGCTCGCGCACCTCGTCGTCGCTCTCGCCGACGTAGGTGTGTGCGACCATCGTCACGATTCCGGTGGCCGGGTCGTGTCCGGCGGCGGCGCGCGCGCGACGATACGCCGTGATCTGCTCGGTGAGATCCTCGGGGGAGTAGCCCACGAGCGCGGCGAGCACGTTCGCCCCAGCGGCGCCCGTTCGCTCCCAGGTCTCGGGGTTCCCGGCCGTCGTGATCCAGACGGGAAGCTCCCTCTGCACCGGACGCGGCAGCGAACGGATCCGGATCTCCGTGCCGTCCTCCCGCGTGAACGGGAGCTCGTCGCCGGCCCAGAGGCGACGGATCATCTCGATCCCGCGGAACATCGCGTCCTTGCGCTCCGCGAACGGTGTGGAGTGCAGGATGAAGTCATCCGGGTGCCAGCCCGAAGCGAACGAGAGCGCGACGCGCCCGTTCGACAGGTTGTCGACGACGGCCCATTCCTCGGCGACCCGCACCGGATGGTGCAGCGGCAACGCGACGCTCCCGGCGCGAATCCCGACCCGCGTGGTGACGGCCGCGAGGGCGGCGCCGAGCACCGACGGATTCGGATACAGCCCGCCGAACGGCTGGAAGTGCCTCTCGGGCGTCCACACCGCGTGGAACCCGTGCTCATCGGCGAAGCGGGCACTCTCGAGCGTGAGCCGGTACTTCGCGTCCGACTCGCGCGAGCCGTCGTCCGAGAAGAAGTACAGCCCGAGTTCCACCGGGCTCGCCGGGCGCCGCTCGCGCCACGCATCCGGCGGTTCGGTCGGGACGGTCGGCGGCGGCGGGGTCGCGGCTGCGGGCTGGGCCTTTCCCGGGTCCAGTCCCCGCGCGCGGAGTCGCTTCTCGAGCAGCGCGCGTTGTTCGGCGGTGAGATTGCCGAGGCGATCGTGGAGTTCGCTCATTCGCCCGCTCCCGCGTCGATGCCACGCTCGAGCTCGGCACGGATCTCGTCCTCCGACAGGTCCTCGATCTCCTCGAGCAGGCGCAGGATCTCGGCGGACGCATGACGTTCCTCGAGCGCCGCATCCACGGCGCCGGCGAGCTGCGCGAGGTTCTGCGACTCGAAGAGGCTGGCGATTGCGAGATCGATGTCGAACGTCTTCCGCAGTCTGGACGCGAGCTGGATCGCGAGCAGGGAGTTGCCGCCGAGCTCCAGGAAGTTGTCGTCGCGTCCGACGTCGGGCACGCCAAGCAGCTCCGTCCACACCGCGGCCACGGTGCGCTCCGTATCGGAGCGGAGGTCTCCGGATCCGGCGGCCGCGCCGCCGCCGACGCCGCCCACACCCTCCAGAACGTCGCTCATCGAAGCCGCGCGCGATTCCGCCACGAGCTCGTCGAGATCCTGCGGCGAGACGAGGACGACGGGTTCCCGCAGCGTCAACGCGCGCCACAGCGCCTCGACGCCCTCCTCGATGGTGATCCCGATCTCCTCGCGGATCGCGTGCAGTTCCTCGAGGAGCGCGTCGCCGCCGCCGCCGGCGGCCGCGGTCCAGCGATCCCAGAAGGTCATGCCGAAACCGACGGTCACGATGTCCGGGTTGCCGTCGCGCCGAGCGAGGGCGAGCGCCTCGAGGTACGTGCTGCCGGCGCAGTAGTCCGACTGTCCGAACACGCCGGTGGCGGAGATCGTGGACGAGACGTTGACGAGCCGCTCGCCCTCGCGAAGGTGTCGCGCGACGTCTCCGGCCGCGAGGCGGGGACCGAGGATACGGTCCGCGTCCGCGCGGTTCTGGCGCTGGAGCATGCCTCCCCCGATCTCGCCCGCCGTGTGGAACACCGCGTCGATCTTTCCGTAGCGATCGCGGAGCACGCGGAGCGCATCGGCGAGGGCCGCGGAGTCCGTGACGGCGATGTCGCGCGCGACGAACTCCGTCCCGCGGAGGTCGAGGTCCGCGGTCGGGCCGCGCGCGGAAAGCCAGGTGATCGAGCGCGCGCCGGCCGCTGCGAGCCGACGCGACAGCTCCGCCTCCAGCTCGCCGGCGCCACCCGTGACGACGTACACGCCGTCGCGCCGAACGCCGGGAACGTCTTCAGCGGCGGCGTCCGTGCGCACGCTCTCGTAGGCCGGCGCCCAGCGATGGCCGCCGCGTCGCGCGACGACAGGCTCCGTGTCCGCGGCATCCATTTCCGCTTCGAGCATCCGCGCGACGTCCGCGGGCGCTTCGTTCGCGACGTCCACGAGACGGCACGTCGTGCCCGGGAGCTCCTGCGGCGCCACCCGGCAGAACCCGATCAGGGCCGCTCGCTCGGGACCGGCGGCGGACTCGCCGGTCACGTCGAACAGGTGACGTGTAGCGACGACGAAGCGGATCCCCTCGCCGGAGTGATGATGGCCCGCTGCCTTCCACCAGGACACGAGCGAGTGGAATCCTCGCTCGACCGGGGACGCCACGTCTTCCTCGTAGCAGGAGAGATGGATCACGCGTCCAGGCAGCGCGCCTTCGGCGGCAAGGACGTTCAGCACGTCGAGCCAGTGCGTGTCGTTCGTGGGATCGAGGTCGAACACGGTATCGCCGGCGCGGGCGGCCGACGCGGCGGGTCGCGCCCGGAACACGCGGACTCCCCGCGCCTCTCCGCAGCGTGCAAGTTCTTCGGCCAGTCCGGAGTCCTCACCGATCACGAGCCACGGCGAGTCGTCGACGCGGACCCGCGGGACCGAGCGGATTCGCTTCCAAGTCGGCACCCAGAACCACTGCGACAGGTCGGGATTCTTCTCGTTCCCTCGCGGCTCGGTCGCGACGGCGCCCGGCTCGACCCAGGCCCGTTCGCGCTCGAAGGGATAGGTGGGGAGGGGGATGCGACCGGGCGCGTCGGGGTTGTGCGTGGCGCGCCAGTCCACGTCGACGCCGGCGGCCCAGAGTCTGCCGAGCGCCTCCCCGAAGGAGCGCGCATCGTCTTCCCCGGACGTCGCGCCCGGGAGCGACGGGATCGCGGTCGCGCGCGGACTCACGCTCCGGACGGCGGAGGAGAGCGTGCGGCCCGGCCCGACCTCGAGCAGCACCCGATCCGGATCTTCCGTGAGTACGGCCAGATCATCCGCGAAGCGCACGGTGCCGCGGAGCTGGTCGACCCAGTAGCGGGGGCTCGTCGCCCGCTCGGCCGTGATCCACGTGCCGGTGACGTTCGAGACGAAGGGAATCTCCGGGGCACGGAGCGTCGCGGTGCGGAGGCACGCTTCGAACTCCGAGAGGATCGGATCCATCATCGCGGAGTGGAATGCGTGCGACGTGTGCAGACGTCGGGACGCGATGTCGTCGCGGGCGAGGTCCGTCTCGAACCGCGCGACGTCTTCCTCCGGTCCCGCCACGACCACGGCGGCGGGTCCGTTGATCACCGCGAGCGCGCAGCCCGGGTGCGCGGCGAGTCGTGCGCGCACCGCGGCCTCGGACAGCGGCACCGCGATCATCACCCCGCGCGGGCACGACCCCATGAGTCGTCCACGTTCCGCCACCACGCGCAACGCGTCCTCGAGCGAGAACACGCCGGCAAGCTGCGCCGCGACGTACTCTCCGATGCTGTGGCCGGCCATCGCGGTCGGCGAGATCCCGCAGGACATCCACAGCTCCGCCAGCGCGCGCTCCACGACGAACAGCGCCGGCTGGGCGAGCGCCGTGTCGCGGAGCCGCTCGTTCGCGGCCGCATCGTCCGGGGCGGCCATCAGGAGGTCGCGCAGATCCACGCCGAGGCGGGGTGTCAGTTCGTCCACGCAGCGGTCGAGGACGGCGCGGAAGCGGGACTCCTCCTTCGCGAGGGTCCGCACCATTCCGGCGTACTGCGCTCCCTGGCCCGGGAAGAGGAACGCCACGCGCGAGCCGCGACGTTCGTCGTGCGCCGGCGCCTGGGCGCCGGTCGCCGGAGTCCGCAGCGCGGTGACCGCTTCTCGAACGTCCGCCACGACGAGTGAGCGCCGCCAGGGCAGCCGCTTGCGGCCGACCTGAAGCGTGTGGGCCACGTCGGCGAGGTCGAGATCCGGGTGCGCCTCGAGATGGTCGGCGAGGTTCGAGGTCGCGGTCCCGAGGGCGGTCTCCGTCGCGGCCGAGAGGACGAGCGTCTGCCGGCCGCGCGTGCTCGGAGCGCGGGGGGCCTCGGGGGATTCCTCGAGCACGACGTGCGCGTTCGTGCCGCCGATGCCGAACGAGCTGACCCCGGCCCGACGGGGCGCTTCGCCGATGGCTTCGAACGGCCGGAGCGAGGTGTTCACGAAGAACGGCGACCCCTCGAAGTCGATCTTCGGATTCGGTGTGCGGTAGTGGAGGCTCGGCACGAGCTCGCGATGCCGCAGGGAAAGCACGGTCTTCAGGAATCCGGTCGCGCCGGCGGCCGCGTCGAGGTGACCGACGTTCGTCTTCACGGAGCCGAGTGCGCACTTCGATCCGCTTCGACCCGAGCCTCCGAACGCCTGGGTGAGCGCTGCGACCTCGATCGGATCGCCGAGCGGCGTCGCGGTGCCGTGCGCTTCCACGTACCCGATCGTTTCGGGATCGACGTCGGCGGCTGCGAGTGCCTCGGAGATCACGGCCGCCTGCCCGTCGACGCTCGGTGCCGTGAACCCGATCTTCGCGCTGCCGTCGTTGTTGAGCGCGGACCCGCGGACGATCGCGAGGATCGTGTCGCCGTCGCGCTCGGCGTCTTCGCGTCGCCGCAGCACGACGACCGCGGAGCCGTTGCCTTTCAGCGTTCCGCTCGCGTTCGCGTCGAACGCGCGGCACCGGCCGTCCGGGGAGGCGATGTCGCCTTCCTCGTAGAGATAGCCGGTGGTCTGCGGGACGGTGATCGACACGCCGCCCGCTACCGCGACGTCACATTCGTGATTCAGCAGACTCTGTGCCGCCCAGTGGATCGCGACGAGACTCGTGGAGCAGGCGGTCTGCACCGTGAGGCTCGGGCCGCGAAGGTCGAGCCGGTACGAGACCTGGGTGGCGAGATAGTCCGGCGTGTTGCCGAGCGACGCCTGTGCCCCGAGTGCCTGAGCAGCGTCGGGCGTGGTCGCGAGGCAGGAGGAGTAGTACGTGCTCGGGCTCGAGCCCGCGAACACGCCGACTCGCAGTTCGTGACCCTCGCCGAGCAAGCCCGCGCTCTCGAGCGCCGTCCACACGTCCTCCAGGAACACGCGGAACTGCGGGTCCGTGAGCTCGGCCTCGCGCGGCGTGAACCGGAAAAGTCGCGCGTCGAACCGATCGACGTCCGCGATGTCGGCCGCGCGAAGCACGTACGCGGGATTCCTGAGCCAGCGTGCGGAGACGCCCGCGGCGCGAAGCTCGTCTTCGTCGAGATCGCGAATGCATTCGTCGCCGGCGCGGAGACGTCGCCAGAACGCGTCGACGGAGGGCGCGCCGGGGAAGCGACCGGCCAGCCCGACGACGGCGAGGTCGAGGGTCGAGGCGGAATCGGGGGTCATCGGGGGACTCCAGCACCCGGGGGCCGCCGGAAGGGCCGGGAGAGCCGAGAAGGCCGAGAAGGAGAAGGAGCAGTGAGCGCGAGCGAGTGTCCCAAAGGGCTTTCCGGCGTGTCAAGGCGAGCCGGGCATTCGCCGCGGAATGTGAGCCTGGTGACTTTCGAGATCATTCGGAACCTTCCCTTCCACCCGCACGGGCTCGGCGGGAAGCCCGCGCACGGGCGGCGTCGCGACGGTCGCGACCGCGATCGGCGCCGGAGGGCTCCGTCCCGGAAGACGGCGCCGAGACGTCGGCGGGTTGCGCGAGGCGACGGGCGAGCGTGGCCACGGTGGGATAGCGGAACAGCTCGACGACCGAGACGTCGGTGTCGAGCTCGGAACGAAGCCGGGCGTGAACTCGTGCGAGCAGCAAGCTATGCCCTCCGAGATCGAAGAAGTTGTCGTGGGCACCGACGGCCTCGCGGCCGAGAACGTCGGCCCAGATTGCGGCGACCCGGATCTCGAGGACGCCCTGCGGGGCCACACCGGCGACGTTCTCCGCCGCGGGTTCCGGGAGCCTCCGCCGATCGAGTTTTCCGTTCGCTGTGACCGGCAAGGTCTCGAGCAGAACCCAGGCGGCCGGTTGCATCCCGGCGGGGAGCCGCGACGCGACGTGCTCCCGAAGTTCGTCCGGAGACAGGAACGGGCGGCGGAGCGCCGGTACGGTTCCGGACGGCGGCGCTCCGACGTTCAGCACACGGCCCGAGCCGCGACGGACCGCATAGACGTATCCGAGTTCCGTGCGCGCCAGCAGCGGGTCCTGCTCGACGTGCACGTCGAAGCCGTGCTCCTCGAACATCGCGAGGATCGGATCCCGGTGCTCCGCGAGGTCGATCTCCACTACCGCCTGATCGATCCGCCCCCAGTCCTCGGGGCGGAGGCCGCGCAGCACGTCGAGCTCCGCCTTCTCCACGTTCACCTTGAGGTAGTGGATCCGGTCGACGCCCGAGTCCGCGATCAGATCGGAGAGCGCGCGCAATCGAACCGGGATCTCCTGCCCGGTGAAGCGCTCGTCCAGGAGTCGCTCCGCGTCCTCGGCAAGAGCCGCGGCGCCCTCCACGCCCTCGCGCGCCTGATTGCGCAGGAACGATTGCACCACGCCCTTCTCGGTGGCCGCGTCGGCATACAGACCGGACAGCAGCGAGAAACCGGGGAAGAACGTGAAGCGCGCTTCGCGTTCCCGCTCCGCGAGGCCGTAGCCGAAACGTGTCGCATTCGGCGCGTACGCGGCGAGGTTCGCATCGAGGATCGGATGCAGATGCGGGTTCGGCTCGAACACGAAGATGCGCGCCGGCCTCGCCACGAGGCTCGCGTACACCGAGAACAGACCGATGTTGCCGCCGACGTCGAAGATCGTGTCCCCGTCCCGGATCGAGAGTCCGTGGCGCGTGTACGCGGCGAGCTCGAAGACCTCGCGATGGATGTAGTCGGTCTCGTTCCGGTTCAGTTCGGCCACGGCGAGACCGCCCGGCAGCTCGCGCCGGGCAACGCCTCCGATGGAGACGGAACGCGGCGCGCGCGGCGCGACGTACGCCACGAGCCGCCGGCCGGTGGTCGAATCGTCGTGGACGACCACCGCCACCTGCGTCACGTCCGGATGGGTCGCGATCGCCGCTTCGATCTCGCCGAGCTCGACGCGGAAGCCGCGCACCTTGATCTGCGCGTCGCGGCGACCGAGGAACTCGAGGCGGCCGTCGTCGAGCCAGCGCGCGCGATCTCCCGTGCGGTACATCCGGGCACCGGGTTCGTGCGCGAACGGATCGGGGAGGAAGCGCTCCGCCGTGCTATCCGGCCGCCCGACGTAGCCGCGCGCGACGCCCGTCCCGCCGAGGTGCAGCTCGCCGGCGACGCCCGGTGGCGTGAGGCGGCCCGCCTCATCGAGGACGTAGGCGCGGGCGTTCTCGAGCGGCACTCCGAGCGGGATCGTCGCCCGGCCGACGTCATCCGGCGCGGAGTGCGCCGCGATCGCGCCGACCGTGGTCTCGGTGGGGCCGTAGTGATTCGCGACCACGAGCTCGGGGCGCGCCGCCCGGATTCGTGCGAGCAACGCACCGGACGTCGCCTCACCGCCGAGCACGAGCAGACGCCGCGGCAGCACGTCGGCGGGTGCGGGGCCGGCGAGCAGCGCCGCGAGATGCGACGGTACGATCTTCAGCGCGTCGATCCGGTGGGTCCGGAACAGGTCCGCGAGGCGCGGCGCGTCCAGCACGTCATCCGGCGAGACGGGCAAGAGGCTGCCACCGCCCGCGAGCGCGCCCCACAGCGACGTGTGCCCGAGGTCCGCGGCCAGCGTGGACACGAGCGCGAAACGCCACCCGGACTCGATGCCGAGGCGACGGATCACCGCTTCCGTGTACGTCGTGAGGGACCGATGCTCCACGCCGACCGGCTTCGGGCCTCCGGTCGAGCCGGACGTGTGGATCAGGTACGCGAGGTTCTCGGGCCGCGTCCGCCGTGGGAGCCGACCGGCCGGTCGCGCGGCGATGCGCGCCGCCTCGGCGTCGATCGCGAGCACGCGGAACGCCCGCCCCGCGAACGCCGTCGCGAAACGCGTCTCGGTGACGACGAGCTCCGCGCCGCACGCGGCCGCGAGTCCCGCGACGCGCTCCTCCGGGTCCGCGGGATCGAACGGGACGTACGCGGCGCCGGTCTTGAGGATCGCGAGCATCGCCACGATCGCCTCGGGCGACCGCTCCAGGCAAAGCGCCACGCGACGTTCCGGGCCGGCGCCGAGCTCCGCGAGATGATGTGCGAGTCGGTTCGCGCGCTCGTCGACCTCGCGCGCGGAGATCGGAGAGTCGGGGGCGTCCGGACGAAGAAGCGCCGGAGCGTCCGGCGCCGCGTCGACCCGACGTTCGAACTCCTCGTGTACGAGCCCGCCGTTCGGAAGCGGGGCACCGGCCCGGCCGCGTTCGAGCAGCGAGGTCGCGGCCTCGTCGGAGACGAGAGAGAGGTCGCGGAGAAGTCGGTCCGGCGCGGCGACGACCTGGGACACGAGTGCGCGGAAGCTCGTCGCGAGGGTTGCCATCGTGGATTCGCGGAACAGGTCCGTGGCGTACTCGAGCCCGCCCTCGAGCCCGTCTTCGGTCTCGCCGAGAATCAGCATCACGTCGTACTTCGCGGTCTCGTTCTCGGTCTCGAACGGAGTGAGACGAAGCCCGGACACGTCGCGCGAGGAAAGCGACGTCTCTTGCAGCGCGAACGCGGTCTGGAAGATCGGCGCGCGATTCGTGACGCGTTCGGGGCGGAGCTCTTCCACGAGTCGTTCGAACGGAACGTCCTGGTGCGCGTACGCGCCGAGCGAGGCGTCGCGGGCGAGGGTGAGGAGGTCCCGGAACGTTCGAACGTCGCCGGTCGCGCGCACCCGAACCGGCAGCGTGTTGACGAAGAAGCCGATCAACGACTCGGCCTCGACCGCGCGACGGTTCGCGAGCGGCGTGCCGACGACCACGTCGTCCTGCCCCGACCACCGGCGGAGCGTCTCGGCCCATGCCGCGAGCAGCGCCATGTGCAGGGTGGCGCCGGCCGATCGCGCGATCGCGGCGAGTCCGTCGCGCACGGACGCGGGCAACGCGATCGGGAACGTGGCGCCACGAGCGGAGGCGACGTCGGGGCGGGCGTGGTCCGTCGGCAGCTCCAGCGCCTCGGGTGCGTCGGCGAGCGCGTCACGCCAGTACGCGAGTTGACGGTCGAGCTCACCGCCCTCGAGCCACGCGCGCTGCCACGCCGCCCAGTCCGCGTAGTGCACGGGCAGAGGGGCGGGAGCGGGCGCCTGCGCGAGCCCTTCCGCGAGCTCGTTCCACAGGATGCGGAGTGACCAGCCGTCCGCCACCCCGTGGTGCATCACGAGCGACAGGACGTGCTCCCCGGGTCCGACGCGGAAGAGACGCGCCCGGAAAAGTGAATCCCGCTCGAGCGAGAACGGCCGCGACGCTTCCTCGGCCAGGCGTTCCTCGACCGCCGCGGGAGCCGTGCCCTCGAGACTCTCCACGGCGAGCCGGAAGGAGTCCGGCGGATCGAGTACCGTCTCCGGTCCGTTGGGTCCTTCCACGAAGCGGGTACGGAGCGCCTCGTGCCGCGCCACGATCCTTTCCAGCGCGCGGGTCAGCGCGTCCACGTCGAGGACTCCCTCGAGTCGAACGGCGGTGGGAAGATTGTAGGCGGCGGAGTCCGGATCGAGGCGCTGCAGGAACCACATCCGCTGCTGCGCATAGGAGAGACGTCGCCTCTCCGCGGCGGGAGCGACGTCGAGTGGCGGAGGGGCAGGGATTCCGCGCGCGGCGGAGATCGCGGCCGCCAGTCCGCGCGGCGTGGGGGCCTCGAACAACGCGCGCAGGGGAACCTCCACTCCGAGCTCGCGACGTACCCGGCTCAGCACCCGGGTGGCGAGCAGCGAGTGTCCGCCGAGTGCGAAGAAGTCGTCCGCGACCCCGATCCGATCGATCCCGAGCGCGTCGGCGAGAAGCGCCGACGCCAGTTCCTCGTCCGGCGTGCGAGCGGATTCATGGCCCACCGTCGCGGCCCAGTCCGGCTCCGGCAGCCGGCGACGGTCGATCTTTCCGCTCGGCGTGAGGGGAAGCGCATCCATCGCAACGAACGCGGACGGCACCATGAACTCCGGGAGCTCCGCGGCCACCCGCGCTCGCAACGCCTCGCCGTCGGCGCGTGTACCCGGCATCGGCTCGATCCAGGCGCACAGTCGCGACGCACCGGCGTGCGTGCGCGCGTCCACCGCGACGGCACGGATCGAGGGATCCCGACCGAGCACGGACTCGATCTCGCCCGGCTCGACCCGGTACCCGCGGATCTTGACCTGCCGATCCGCGCGGCCGAGGAACTCGAGCGCGCCATCGGGACGGAAGCGGACGAGGTCGCCGGTGCGGTACGCCCGAGCCCCCGTTCCGCCGGAGGCGTGCGGAAGGAAACGTTCCGCGGTGAGCTCCGGTCGATCGAGGTAGCCGCGCGCCGGCGCCTCGCCGCCGATCACGAGCTCTCCCGCGGCTCCGAGCGGCACCGCGCGCCCGGCGGCATCGAGCACCGAGACCGGCACGTTCGGGAGGGGGGTTCCGATCGGCGGCAGCTCCGGCCATTCGGACGGCGCGCCCGAGAGCGCGTGAGCCGTGGCGACGTGCGTCTCCGCCGGTCCGTACTGGTTCACGAGACGACACGTCGGGCAGCGCCGGAACCACTCCATGATCGCGGGCGTCAGGCGCAGCTGCTCGCCGGCCGTGTTCACCTCGCGGAGTGTCGCCGGATACCGGTTCGCGGCGAGCGCCGCCTCCGCGAGCTGGTTCAGAGCGACGAACGGGAGGAAGAGTCTCTCGATTCGTTCGTCCTCGAGGATCGCGAGCAGACGGGACGGATCGCGGCGGTCCGCGTCCGGGACGAGCACGAGCTCGCCGCCCGCCGTGAGCGTGGCGAAGATCTCCTGACAGGAGACGTCGAACGAGATCGACGTGTACTGCAAGGTGCGCGGCGCGCGATCTGCACCCGAGTCCTCGCGCTGCCACGCGAGCAGGTTCTCGAGCGCGCGGTGCGTAAGAGCGACGCCCTTCGGCTCGCCGGTGGAACCGGAGGTGTAGATCACGTACGCCACGGAGTCCGGGAACGGGCCGCGACCGTCCACGCGCTCCCGGGGGGTGGGGGCCGAAGCGAGGTCCGCGAGGGCGAGCGTAGTCCCCTGGCGCGCGTCGGCCGCGAGGTCGGCGTCCGGTCGATCGGTGATCACGAGTTGCGGTTGCGCCTGCGCCAGTACCTGGCGAGTTCGCGCGCGCGGATACTCGGGGTCGATCGGGACGTACGCGGCGCCGGCCTTCCACGTGGCGAGTACGGCGGCGATCAGATCGAACGAGCGTTCCAGATGGAGCGCCACGCGCGACTCGGCGCCGACACCGCGCGCCCGGAACGTCGCGGCGAGTCGGTTCGAGCGGTCGTTGAGCTCCCCGTAGGACAGGGTTCGCCCGCGGAATCGGAGGGCCGGCGCCGACGGTCGCTCTCGCACGCGGGCCGCGAACTCGAGGAGGATGGCGGGCGCTTCCCGTTCGCTTCGATCCGCGTTCCAGTCGCGCTCGGCCAGAACCCGGTGGGAGGGCGGGAGCGCGTCCTGGGTCGCGAGCGGCACGTCCGGTGCCGAGAGCGCGCCGTCGAGCAGCCACAGGAAGGACTCCGCGAAGCGCTCCACGGAGCGTGGGTCGAAGCGATCCGTGGCGTAGACCAGGAGTCCCTCGAGGTCCCCGTCGCCGGAGCCGCGGCGCCCTTCGGCCGTCTCTCGCGTTTCCGAGTCGGAGAGGAAGAGGGAGAGATCGAACAGCGCCGTGCCCGTGCTCGGCTCCTCGAAGCGGAGGCGAAGACCCGGGAGTTCCACCGTATCGACGGGCGCGTTCTGCAGCGCGAAGAACACCTGGAACAGCGGGCTCTGCCCGAGCCGACGTTCCGGATGGACCACTTCGACCACGCGCTCGAAGGGAACGTCCTGATTCGCGTGAGCCGCGAGCGCGGTCTCGCGCACCTGCCGCACGAGGCGCCGGAAGTCGATCTCGCGCGGATCGACGTCCACCCGGAGCGCGAGCGTGTTCACGAAGAAGCCGATGAGCGGCTCCGCCTCCGACGTCCGTCGGTTGGCGACGGGAGTTCCCACCGCGAAGTCGCTCTGCCCGGACCAGCGGGCCAGGGCGAGGGAGTATCCCGCGAGCAGCACCATGTGCGGCGTCGCGCCCTCCTCGCGCGCGAAGTCCTCCAGTCGACGTCGGAGCGCGGCCGGCACCGTGAACTCCAGCGATCCGCCGGTGCCACTCGGGCGCGCCGGGCGCGGACGATCCGCCGGCAGATCGAGCGCCGGCACGTCGGCGAGGTGCGACTTCCAGTGCGTGAGCTGACGATCCGCCTCGCCGCTCGCGAGCCACGTGCGCTGCCACGCGGCCCAGTCCGCGTACTGGACGATGAGCGGAGGAAGGGGATCCGGCCGTCCCGCGACGAACGCCGAGTACAGCTCGCCGAGTTCGCGGACCAGCACGGCGAGTGACCAACCGTCCGCGCAGATGTGATGCACGGTGACGAGGAGCGAATGTTCCTCGGGCCCGAGTCGGAACAGGCGTGCGCGGAGGAGGGGCGCGCGCCCGAGATCGAAGAGTGCGCCGGCCTCCTCGTGCTCGAGTCGGGCGCGGATCGCCTCGCGCTCACGCGCCGGCTCGGATGTGAGGTCGACGACCGGCAAGGGAAGCGGTGCGGCCGCGTCGACCCGGGTCTCGGGACCGTCCGGTCCCTCCACGAAGCGGGTGCGAAGCGACTCGTGACGCTCCACGAGCGCGTCGAGAGCGCGGCGCAATGCGTCGACGTCGAGGCGACCGGAGAGTCGCACCGTGGTGGGGAGGTTGTACGCGGCGCTGGCCGGCTCGAAGCGGTCCAGGAACCAGAGCCGCCACTGGGCGGAGGAGAGACGTCGCCGTTCGTCTTCCGGCGCCCGGACCACCGGTGGGAGCGCCGTGCGTTCCCCGGCGCCGATCGACTCCGCCAGCGCGCGCACGGTGGAGCGCTCGAACAGCGTGCGCAGCGGGATCTCCTGCCCGAGCGATGCGCGCAGGCGCGAGATCACGCGGACCGCGAGCAGCGAGTGACCGCCGAGCGCGAAGAAGTCGTCCGTCGCGCCGACGTTCGCGACTCCGAGTACGTCCGCGAACGCCTCCGCCACGGCGGTCTCGGCCGGAGTCGCGGGCGGCTCGCGATCCTCGCCCGCCGTCCACTCGGGCACGGGCAGTCGACGTCGATCGACCTTGCCGTTCGGGGAGAGGGGGACAGAATCGATCGACACGAAGGCGGAGGGAATCCACGCGGCCGGCAGCGTATCCCGCAGCCGGACGCGGGCCGCGGTGACGTCGAACGCACTTGCCTCGTCCGGCACGACGTACGCCGCCAGTCGCGACGTTTCGCCCGCATGTACCACGACCACCGCCGTGCGCACGCCGGGCAACGCCTGCACCGCGGACTCGATCTCGGCGAGCTCCACGCGCTGTCCGCGGATCTTGATCTGATCGTCGCCGCGCCCCGCGAACACGATGCTGCCGTCCGCGAGTCGACGCGCGCGATCACCCGTGCGGTACATCCGCGCTCCGGGGGCGCCGAAAGGATCCGGCACGAACTTCTCGGCCGTTCCGTCCGGGCGGCCATGGTAACCCCGCGCGACGCCGGGGCCGCCGAGATACAGCTCGCCGAGCACTCCAGGCGGCGTGGGTTCGAGGTTCGCGTCCAGCACGTGGGCGGTCGCGTGCTGGAGCGGCTCACCGATCGGCGGGCTCGCGCCGGTGGCGCCGCCGGCGGGAACGAACCAGCATGTCGAGTCGATCGCCGCTTCCGTCACGCCGTACGAATTCGCGAGACGGGTCTCCGGTCCGAAGATCTCCCGGAACGAGTCGATCTCGGCCGACGTCCACGCGTCGGACCCCACCGCCACGACGCGGAGGCTGTCGAGCGGGCGGCCGGTGCGACGCGCGTACGGGACCAGACTGCGGAGCACGGCGGGCACGAACTCCGCGAACTCCGGCCGCTCCCGCTCCACGAGCTCGAACAACGCGGCCGGATCCAGCATCCGCTCGCGCTCGCAGAACACGAGGGTCGCCCCCGAGCCGAGCGCGCGGACCACGTCACCGGTGCACACGTCGAACGCCGGACTCGCCATCTGCAGATGACGGCCGAGATGCGGCAGATCGTAGAGCCGCTCCCAGGCGTCGTATGCGGAAGCGAGCGCCTCGTGCGAGATCATGACGCCCTTCGGCCGCCCCGTGGTGCCGGACGTGTAGATCACGTAGGCGAGCGACGCGGGCGCGGGATCGTGGTGCGGGAGGGAGGCGCCGGCAGCCGGCACGTCGCGAAGGGAGAGACCACGGAGGTCGTCGCCGTCGACGAGCGAAGCGGTCTCGGGTGTGCGCAACACGACGTTCACGCCGGCATCGGCGAGGATGTCCCGGATGCGCTCGCGCGGGTGGTCCGGATCGAGCGGCACGTACGCCGCGCCGATCTTCCAGGCCGCGAGGATCCCCACCAGGAGCTCCGGGGATCGCTTCGCGCACAGTCCCACGCGCGCTTCCGACCGGAGGCCGGCTTCGCGGAGCGAGGTCGCGACGGTGTCGGAGAGCGCATCCAGCTCGCCGTAGGTGATCCGCCGATCCTCGAGGACGGCGGCCGCCCGGTCCGGATCGACGGCCACCTGCTCGCGGAACCGGGAGAGCACGGATCGGGACGCGGTCCGGAGACGATCGAGTCCGCTCCACTCGCGGAGTGTCCGTTCCCGCTCGGCGGGTTGCAGGAGGGGCACGGTGTGGACCGGAACGTCCGGATCGTGGATCGCCGCCTCGAGCACGCGTGCGGTGTGTCGCCACAATCGCGCGATCGTGTCGCGGTCGAAGAGCTCGGTGCTGAACTCGATCGCGCCCGTGATCGCGTCGGCGTCGAGCGACGCGTCGGCGGCGAGGATGCGGGATTCGGCCGGCTCGAGGGACACGGTGAGATCGAACGTCGACGTGTTCGTCGGTGCCTCGAACGCGCGCAGCGTGACGTCGCCGAGGTCGAGCGGCGCCACGGGCGCGTTCTGCCAGGCGAACATCACCTGGAACAGGGGCGTGCGCGAGAGATCGCGTTCGGGCTGGACCGCCTCGACCACCCGCTCGAACGGGACGTCCTGATTCGCGTAGGCGAGCAGGGACGACTCGCGAATGCGCCCGAGCAGATCACGGTACGAAAGGGAGCTGCCGTGGGTGCGCGCGCGGATCACGAGCGTGTTCACGAAGCACCCGATCAGGGATTCGGATTCCGGTGTCGTGCGGTTCGCGACGGGAGATCCGATGCCGAAGTCGTCCTGACCGGACCACCGGGACAGCACGGCGGCGAAGGCCGCCAGAACGACCATCGAAGCGGTCGTGTCCTCGCGGCCGGCCAGCTCGGTCGCGGCGCGGGCGAGATCGCCGGGGAGGTGCACGGGGAGCGAGTCGCCCGCGTAGCTGGGACGCGCCGGGCGCGGACGATCCGTGGGGAGCGTGAGGACCGGGAGTCCGTCGAGGGCGTCCCGCCAGACGTCGAGCTGCCGCTCCCGCACGCCGCCGTCGAGCCACGCGCGCTGCCACGCGGCCCAGTCCGCGTACTGGATCCGGAGCTCGGGAAGCTCGGGAGCGCGCCCCGCGCGACGCGCCACGTAGGCGGCTCCGAGCTCGCGTCCGAGAACCCCGATCGACCAGCCGTCGGCCGCGATGTGGTGCACCGAGAGCGCGAGGACGTGATCGCGTGACCCCAGCCGGAAGAGTCGGGCGCGCAGCACGGGGCCGCGGGCGAGATCGAACGGCTCGCGCGCGAGCGCCGCGGCCCGCGTCGCGGCTTCCGGTTCCCGGTCCGGAGCGGGCAGGGACTCGAGACTCTCCACCGGGAGTCGGATCTCCGACGCCTCGTGGATGGTCTGCTGCGGCTCGCCGTCCTCTTCGACAAAACAGGTCCGCAGTGTCTCGTGCCGCGCCACGACGTCTCCGAGCGCGGCCTCCAGCGCACGCGCGTCGAGCGGTCCCGTGAGTCGCAGCGAAGCGGCGATGTTGTACGCGGCGCTGTCCGGCTCCAGTCGATCGAGGAACCAGAGGCGACTCTGCGCATCCGATACGCGCCGACGTTCCGGCTCGGCGGCGCGTTCGACCGCAGCCAGTTCCCGACGTGGCGTGCGGTCGATCCGTCGTGCGAGGTCGCGGATCGTGGGACGCTCGAACACGGCGCGGATCGGCAGCTCCACGCCGAATGCGGAACGGACGCGCGCGATCACGCGCATCGCGTGCAGCGAGTGGCCGCCGGCTTCGAAGAAGTCCTGCTCCGCAGAGACTTCGCCGATCTCCAGGACGTCGCGCCAGATCTCCGCGAGCCGGAGCTCGGTGGGCGTCGCGGGCTCGTCCACTCGCGCGGCGACGTCCGACCGACCCGGCCGCGGGAGCGCGCGCCGATCCACCTTGCCCACCGGCGTCAGCGGCATCTCCTCCAGGAACACGAACCGCGCGGGGATCATCGCGCCGGGGAGACGATCCGCGAGCTGCCGGCGGATCTCCGCCGGATCGTGGATCTCCGGCGCCACCACGTAGCCGACGATCTCGGTCGCGCCCGCCTCGCCCGCGACCACGACCGCGGCCGCGCGCACGCTCGGCAACGAGGCGAGCGCGGCCTCCACCTCGCCGATCTCCACCCGGATCCCGCGGATCTTCACCTGCCCGTCGCGCCGTCCCAGGAACTCGAGGCGGCCGTCCGGGCGTCGGCGCGCGCGATCACCGGTCTCGTACAGACGCGAGCCCGGCGGGCCGAACGGGTCCGGCCGGAACCGCTCGGCCGTGAGATCCGGCCGCGACGAATAGCCGCGGGCGAGTCCCGCGCCGCCGAGCCAGAGGTCGCCCGGGGCGCCGACCGGCACCGGCCGCAGAAGATCGTCGAGGAGGTACGCGACCGTGTTCGGGATCGGTCGCCCGATCGGAACCGGCTCCTCGACGACGTCGCCGGGCGCGAGGATCTCCACCGTGGAGTAGGTCGTCGTCTCCGTGGGGCCGTAGCCGTGCACGAGGCGGCCGCGGGAGTGCGCGAGGAAACGTCGAGTGGCCGCGGGGGACAGGAGATCGCCGCCGACGTGCACCTCGTCGATCGCTCCGATCGCGTCCGGCTCGGCTTCGACCATCACGTGGAACAATCCGGTCGGGAACACCGCGGTGTCGATCCCGTGCTCGCGGATGAGCTCCGCGAGGGTCGACGGCGCGAGCAGGCCGGCCGGGGCGACCACGAGACGACCGCCGTGCAGGAGCGGCGTCCACAGATCGAAAGTGGAGGCGTCGAACGAGAGGACGTTCGCGTGCAGCACCGCGCGTCCCGGTCCGCGACGGGCGTGGCCATCCGAGAGGACGAGATTGAGCACGCCGCCGTGCGTCGTCTCGATTCCCTTGGGCTCGCCGGTCGAGCCCGAGGTGAACAGCACGTACGCGAGGGAGGCGGGACGGACTCGCGGAAACTCCGGGTCCGGGAGTTCGTGTCCTTCGCGGCGCAGTTCGTCGGGGGCAACAGCCGGTCGGTTCGCGATCGGAGCGTGCCCGATCACGATCGATACGCCCGCGTCCTCGATCATCCGGCCGAGCCGCGGCGCGGGCGAAGCGGGATCCAGCGGGACGTAGGCGCCGCCGGCCCGCAGCACGGCGAGCGCGGCGACCGGAAAAGCCGAGGAACGGGGGAGCGCGAGGCCCACGCGGTCCTCGGCCCGCATTCCCCGGGCGCGGAGGGCGCGGGCGATCTCGAGCGAACGACGCCGCACCGATTCGTACGAGAGTGATTCGGTCCCCTCGACGATTGCGACGTCCTCGCCGTGCCGCTCCGCGATCTCGTCGAAGCGTGCCACGATCGACTGCGCCTCGGGAATCGGGCGCGACGTGTCGTTCCAGACGTCCACGAGCATTCGCCGCTCGTCCGCGTCGACGGTTGTCACATCGCGCAGCCGAGCGTCCGGATGCGACAGGATCTCCTCGATCGCCCGGGCGAGTCGCGCGAGCAGGTCGCGCGCGGCGTCCTCGTCCAGTCGCGATCGGTCCACCAGCGCACGGAACGAAAGCGATTCCTCGCCCTGCGCGACCAGGGTCAGGGGATAGTTGGTCTCCTCGTGCAACGTCTGGTCGACGATCGTGAACGTCGAGCGGCGCGCCAGCGCGGCGACGTCGATGGGATAGTTCTCGAACACGAGCAGCGAGTCGAACAGCTGGGCGTGGGCGGGGATCGGCGCGAGGCGCTGCACGTCCGCGAGCGGCGCGTCCTCGTACTGGCGGAGTTCGGCCGCCTCCCGCTGGATCCGATGCAACCACGTTCGCACGGTCTCCTGCGGATCGAGGCGCACTCGCATCGGCAACGTGTTGATGTAGAGGCCCACGGCCGACTCGATATTGGCGACGGGCGCGTTGCGGCCGGAGGAAGTCACGCCGAACACGACGTCGCGTTCGCCGCTCATCTCCGAGAGCACGAGCGCCCAGGCGCCCTGCAACACGGTGCTCGCGGTGACGCCGAGGTCGCCGGCGCGCTCCTGCGTCGCGGGCGGTGCGCCGGCGGTCAGGACGCGGCAGCCGGTCGCGTCGCGTCGCCGCAGAGGCGGCAGCGGGGTGGGGGTCGTGAATCCGGCCAGCGCATCGCGGAAGAAGCGCTCGACGTCCGCCCGCGGTCGCTGCGCTCGCCACGCCGCGAAGTCGCGGGCGGCCGTGGTCACCGGTCGCGCGGGCGCCGTCCGCGACTCGTACGCCTCGAACACGGTCTCGAGGAGCAGCGGCAGCGACCACCCGTCGAGCAGCAGGTGATGGTGCGTGAACACGACACGGATTCGTCGGCCGTCGATCGGGTACAGGTCCAGGCGCGCGAGCGGCGCCCGCGTCACGTCGAAGCTCCGCACGCGACAGGCGGCCTGGCACTCGACGAGCGTCGGCGGAGCCTCGGTGTGGATCGTCACCGGCAGCTCGGCCGTCGCGAGCACTCGCTGGGCCGGAGCGTCGCCCTCCAGCACGAATTCCGTGCGCAGCGCGTCGTGCGCGTCCACTGCCTGTTGCCAGGCGCGGACGAAGCGGTCCGGATCGACCGGCCCTTCGATCTCGAGCGCGAGCTGGGACACGTAAGGATCGTCGTCCCGGGACTCGAGCGCGTGGAACAGCATGCCTTCCTGCATCGGAGTGAGCGGCAGCCAGCTCGGCGAGTCCGGCGCGACCGGCGACGCGGCCCACCGGAGCGCGTTCGCGAATGCGATCTCGAGCGCGGCCCGTTCGTCGGAGTCGAACTCGGCGCTCGAGCACGAGACGCGAAGCTCGAGGCGACCGGCGAGAAGGAGCGCGTCGATCTCGAGCGAGTGGGTGCGCGGCGCGTCGGGAGCGCGGCGGGCGGAATCGGGCTCGACGATCCGAACGAACAGGTCGGAACCCGCGGTCCACGAGTCGACGTCACCGAGGAAGTTGAACGCGATCTCGGGCGGAGGTCCGGGGTCCTGGCCGAGGAGGCGCAGCGCGTCGCGACCGCGCGGGGCGTCGCGGAGCGCGCGAGCCACGATCTGGGCGGCTCGGGACGGCATCAGGTCCGGAACGTCGCCGGGCCACGACCAGGTGACGGGACGCGTCTCCGTGAACCAGCCGACCGTGCGGGAGACGTCGACGTCGGGTGCGAGATCGCGGCCGTGCCCCTCGACCTCGATGCGCAGGCGACGCTCGCCCGTGTGGTCGGTCAGCGCGCGTCCCACCGCGGCGAGGAGCAGGCTCTCGATCGACGCCCCGGCTTCCGTGGCCGTGCGGACCAGGCGCTCGGTCGCCTGCTCCGACATCGTGCAGAGGAGCGTGGTGGTCGTGCCTTCGACGGGAAGTGGCCGAGGAACGGCGAGGTCCCGGGGCGGCACCGAATCGTGTTGCGCGGTGCGCGCCGGAAGGCGCCCCGCGCGCGCTGCGTCGGCGAGCGATCGCGCGTACTGTCCCGTGGAGGCGGTGCGCACGGGAAGTCGCGGTGCATCGCCGCGCCGACGCGCCCGGTACGCACGTTCGAAGTCCTCCGCGAGCAGGCGCAGGGATACCCCGTCGACCACGAGATGGTGGGCCACCGTGATCCAGGCGTTGCCCGCCACGCCGAACGCGATCACGCGACCGGACCCGAGATCGAGCGACTCCGCCAGCCGATCCGCCGCGCGGGCGATCGTCGCCTCGGGCGCCTCGTCCGGCTCCGCCTGGAACGAAGGGCAATCCGGGACCACGGAACCGACGGGCGCGAAGATCTGCTGCCACGTGCCGTCGGCGTCGCGCTCGAAGCGGGCGCGCAATGCGTCGTGGCGGTCGACGAGGTCGCGCACCGCGGCCGCTGCCGCCGCGCCGTCGAGCGGTTCCTGCGCCACGAGCGCGAGCGACAGGTTCCATCGATCCGGATGCGGGAACCCGCGCGAGAAGAACCAGTGCTGGATCGGCAGCAGCGGGGCGGGCCCCACGGCGACCGGAGCCGCCTCGGCGACCGCCGTGTCCTCGATCGCCCGGGCGAGCTCGGCCAGGGAGCCGTGCTGGAACATCGCGCGGGCGCTCACGGCGAGCCCCGCGTCGCGCGCCCGCGACACCGCCTGGATCACGAGGATCGAATCGCCGCCGAGCGTGAAGAAGTTCGCATCGCGGCTCACTTCGCCGACCCGCAGGACCTCCCCCCAGATCGCAGCGAGGGTCCGCTCGGCGGCCGTGCGCGGCGGATCGTAGGCGCGGGGCGACGCCTCCGGCGCCGGGTCCGGCAGACGTCGCCGGTCGATCTTGTGGTTGGCCGTTCGTGGAAGGCGTTCGAGCGGGACGAAGGCGGTCGGGATCAGCACCTCCGGAACGCGCGCGGCGAGCCAGTCCGTGATCGCACCGGCCTCGAACGCCACGCCTGGACGCGGAACGACCCACGCCACCAGGCGGAGTCCGGCGCCGAGGTCGCGCGCGAGCACCACCGCCTCCGCGAGATCGGGATGCGACTCGAGCAGCGCCTGCAGCTCGCCCGGCTCCACGCGCTGCCCGCGGATCTTGACCTGCGTGTCGGCGCGGCCGAGGAACTCGAGGCGGCCGTCCGAGAGGCGGCGCGCACGGTCTCCGGTCCGGTACACGCGGCTGCCGGGGGGACCGTGCGGGTCGGGGAAGAAGCGCTCCGCCGTGAGATCCGGGCGTCCGAGGTAGCCGCGGCTCACGGCCGGACCGCCGAGCCAGAGTTCGCCCGGAACCCCCGCCGGTACGACCTCGCCCCGCGTGTCCACCACACACGCCGAGGTGTGGGGGAGCGTGCGACCGATCGGCGGCGCGCTCCGGTCCGGCTCGGGACGGACGATCTCGTACGTGTTGTCGACCGTGGTCTCCGTGATCCCGTACGAGTTCAGGAGCCACGCCGAGTCCGACAGCGCCTCGCGGAAACGGGCCACGTCGGACGTCGACCAGGCGTCGGCGCCCACCGAGAAGATCCGGAAGGAGTCGAGTCTCCGGCCGTTTCGCACGGCCTCGGCCGCGAGCTCCCGGGCGGGAGCGGGCAGCATGTCCACGAACTCCGGTCGTCGCCTCTCGCACAGAGCGAACAGCGCTACCGGATCGAGCAGCGTGTCCCGGTCGCAGAGTACGAGCGTGGCGCCGGAGCCGAGCGCGCGCGTGAGATCCCCGGCGAACACGTCGAACCCGGGCGCCGCGACCTGGAGATGAACGCGCAGACGATCCAGACCGTAGGCCTCGTCCCAGGCGCTCCAGGCGGCGGCGACGTTCGCGTGCGTCACGCCCGCGCCCTTCGGTTCGCCCGTCGTGCCGGACGTGAAGATCACGTACGCGAGCGCCTCGGGATGGAGCGGCGCGTCGACGTTCGCGCAATCTCTCCCTGCGTCCGGATCGACGAACGGGAGCGACGTCGCGCGGGCGAGTTCCTCCGAGCCGATCACGGCGCGGGCGCCGCAGCTCTCCGCGAGGAACCGCTGTCGCGCGATCGGCAACCCGGGATCCACCGGCACGAACGCGCCGCCCGCCTTCATCGCGGCGACGCACGACGCGATCAGCTCCGGCGATTTCGGAAGCGCCACGGCGACGCGCGAGTCGGTGGTGACTCCGCACTCCCGCAGCTTCCGCGCGATCGCGTTCGCGCGCTCGTTCAGCGCGCGGTACGACCAGCCGGTGTCCCCGTGCCAGAGCGCCGGCGCATCGGGCTCGAGCGCGGCCCAGGCCTCGAACCGCCGCGGCAGCAGCGCGGACTCGGTGGCGACGTTCGAGCTCGGCGGGTCGCCGAGTGCCGCCGTCCGGGCCGCGGGCGAGAGCAGCGGAAGTCGCGACACGGGAGTTTCCGGCGCCCCCGCGGCGCCGGCGAGCAGGGTGGAGAACGCGTCCGCGATCTCGTCGATCCGGGTCGCGTCGAAGAGATCGGTCCGGTACTCGTACTCGATTGCGAGGGTGTCGCGATCGTCGGTGACGGTGACGGACAGATCGAACTGGGCGTGCCTTCGCGGCAGCGACGCGACGCGCGCTCGCAGCCCCGCGCCGAGGTCGACGCGGGCCGACGCGTCGGCGGCGAGGTCTCCGCGGACGACGTCGCCCACGCCCCGGAGCTCGAACATCACGTCGAAGAACGGCGAGCGGCTCGCGTCACGCTCCGGGGCGAGTCGCTTCACCAGCGTCGGGAACGGGAAGTCCTGTCCGCCGAGGGCCTCCGCGAGGCGTCCGCCGGTCTCGCGAACGAGAGTCGTGAATGCGGGATCGGCCGCGAGATCCGCGCGCAGCACGATCGAGTTCACGAGGTATCCCACGAGGTCGCTCCAGCGGGACCGGGTCCGGCCGGCCGCAGGCGCTCCCACCGTCACGTCGGGCTGCCCCGACAGGCGGGAGAGGAGCGCCTGGAAGCCGGCGAGAAGCACGGTGTAGAGCGTCACGTCGTGGCGCTGCGCGAGATCGCGGAGCGCTCGGGTCGTCGCGGCGTCGAGCGGGTGCGTCCGGAGTGCGCCGGCGAAGGTCGGAGACGCCGGACGTGGGCGCACGGTCGGAAGATCCAGTGGGGCCGACGGATCGGCGAGACGGGCGGCGGCGGCCCGGAAGTGCGCCTCGGCCCGCTCGCTCTCGAGGTAGGCGCGCTGCCAGGCGACGAACTCGGCGGGCGACGGAACGTCCGCGCGCGGGAGGCGGTCGCCGCGGGTCGCGCGGTCGTAGGCGTCGCGGAAGTCGCGAAGAACGATCGAGAGCGACCAGAGATCCGCGATCACGTGGTGCGCGGCGAGGACGAGATACTCGTCACCATCCCGTGCCACGCGGGTGACGCGGAACAGGGGTCCCCGCTCGAGGTCGAAGGGCCGGTACGCGACGTCGGCGAGAACCGATTCGATCTCGCCGGCCCCGACCCCTTCGATCCGTCCCTCGTGGATGCGCTCGAAGGGAACGTCGAATCGCTGACGGAGATGCCCGCCCGGACGGACGATGCGGGCGCGCAAGGACGCGTGACGGCTGACGACGTCGCGCCAGGCGGCCTCGAACGCGGTCTCGTCGGGCGCGCCATCGAGCCGCAGCGCGGAAGCGATCGTGTAGGCCGCGCCCTCGGGATCCAGGTCGTGCAGGAAGCAGAGGGCCTGCTGGCCGGCCGCGAGTTCGCACTCCGCCTGTTCTTCTGCGGTCGTGCGCGCGGACGCGGGAGGGGCCATCGTCTCTGCCCGCTGCACCCGATCCAGCACATCCGCGAGTGACGTCGCGGCGAGCAGGTCGGGCGCGTCGAGATGCACGCCGAACGCCGTCTCGATCTCATGCGTCAGTTCCATCGCACGAAGCGAGTCGAGTCCGAATCGTGCGAGCGGCTGGTCGAGCGTAACGGTTTCCACCGGAACCCCGAGCTTCGCGGCGACGCGTGCTTCGAGCCACGCGCGCGGGTCGCGTTCCGGATCGATCACCTCGTCGCGCTCGCGTGTGGTCGCCGGCGCGCGCCACTCGGCCAGAACGGGAAGCGTGCCCTCGAGGTACTCGAGGCGACACGCCGCCCGCCGCACCTTGCCGCTCGACGTCTTGGGCACGCCGAACGGCTTCACGAGAAGGATCGCCGCCGGGTCGACCTCGTGCGTCTCCACGATCGCGGCGCGGACGGCGGCGAACAGCGCCGCCGGATCGGCCGGCGCGCGGCGTTCCACCTCGAGCACGAGCACGAGGCGTTCTTCGTCGTCCTGCTCCACGCTGAACGCCGCCGCTCCGGCGGAGCGCAGCGTGTCGTCGACCGACTCCGCCGTGCGCTCGAGATCCTGCGGGTAGACGTTGCGGCCGCGTACGATCACGAGGTCCTTGCGACGACCGGTGACGAACACCTCGCCGGCGCGAGTGAACCCGAGATCTCCCGTGCGGAGCCACGGTCCGCTTCCGTCGGCAAGACGAGCGCCGAACGTCTCCTCGGTCGCGTCGGGCCGGTGCCAGTAGCCGATCGCCACGCTCGGGCCGCCGACCCAGATCTCGCCGACGCGTTCGTCGCCGAGCGCGGTCGCGGTCTCCGCGTCGACGATCCGGACCGTCGTCTCCCCGGTCGTGTGCCCGGATCCGACGACGTCGGTATCCGCTTGCTCGGTGCGAACCTCGCCCGCCGCCAGCGCTTCGCGATTCACCGCGAGCACCGAGGGCCCCTCGCCGCGCGAGCCGCCGCTCACCTTGAGCGTGGCCTCGGCGAGGCCGTACGCGGGGTAGAACGATCGCCGCCGGAATCCGCACTTCGCGAACCGCTCGGCGAATCGCGCGAGGGTCTCGGCGCGAACGGGCTCCGCGCCGTTGTACGCCACGTCCCAGCTCGCGAGATCGAGACGCGCCGGGTCCGGCGTCACGCGCCGCGCGCAGAGGTCGTAGGAGAAGTTCGGGCCGCCGGAGTGGGTGATGCGGTACTCCGTGATCGCCTCGAGCCAGCGGGTCGGCTCCTGGAGGAACGTCATCGGGTCCATCAACGTCGCGGGGAAGCCGGAGTAGACCGGTTGCACGATGCCGTCCACGAGGCCCATGTCGTGGAAGTGCGGGAGCCAGCTCAGCGCACGGCTGTTCCCGTCGTGGCCGAAGCCTTCGCGAATCGTGTCCGAGTTCGCGAGGAGGTTCGCGTGCGTGACCATCACGCCCTTGGGCTCGGAGGTGGATCCGGACGTGTACTGCAGGTACGCGACGTCTTCCGCCGGCCCGTTCATCGCGAACGGTCTCGCCGGCGCGGCGGCATCGCCGCCGTCCGACTCGTCGGTCGCGAACCAGCGGAGTCCGGCGAGTGCCTCGAGCGAGGCGGCCGTGTCGCGCGCCCGGTCGACCTGGAGGGCGGTCGTGAGCGCGGCCGCCGCGCCCGAATCGACGGCCATCGACGCGAGTCGCGGCAGGGTGCGGTTTGCACGCGGCGGATAGGCGGGCACCGCCACGATCCCGGCCGCGAGACACGCGTAGAACGCCTCGACGAATTCGAGGCCGGCGGGATGCAGGAGCAGCACCGGAGTCTCGCGCAGGCCGAGTGCTTCGAGGCGCACGGCGAGCGCGTGCACCCGGCGCTCGAGCGCCGCCCACGTGATCTCCTGGGGAGACCCCTTCTGGGGCAGGAAACGGAATGCCAGCGCGTCCGGCGTCTCCCGCGCCCGAGCGGAGAGTACGTGCACGATGGAACGGTGCGCGCGCGCGGCGGCGCACGACGGCGCGGTCGGGTCGAGGGGGGAGCGATTCGTGGTCACGACGCGGATGCACACCCGGAGGCGCGGGACTGGGTTAAGATCTCGCGCGCTCCGATCGTCGGCACCGGGGGCTCGACGCGAGAGCGTTTCAACATACCACAGCGATCCCCGCCTCACCCGGAAAGGTTGGAAGCATGGCGTCGACGGGAAACAGCGATCCCTGGTGGCCGTTCGGCGCCCCGCGAGCGGACGGGACGGCCGCGCTCGTCTGCCTGCCGTTCGCGGGGGGTGGAGCGGGCGGGTACCGGGAGTGGCGCCGCGCCGGCGGGCTCGGCGCGTACGACGTCTGTCCGCTCCAGTTGCCGGGACGCGAGGGGAGGCTCCGCGACGCCCCCCGGCGTCGGATCGGTGCCCTCGTCGACCACATCCTCGCGGAGGTCGACCCGGCACTTCCGCCCGCGTTCGCGCTGTTCGGGTACAGCATGGGCGCCCTGATCGCGTTCGAGTGGGCACACCGTCGGCGGGAACGGGGCCGCCCCGCGCCTGCGGCGCTGTTCGTGGCGGCGGCTCCCGCTCCGCACCGACGCGACCTCTCGTGCCCGGTGCACGACCTGCCGGACGCCGACTTCAAGGAAGCCCTCCGCCACCTCCGTGGCACGCCCGAAGAGGTCCTCGCGCACGACGAGCTCATGGAACTGCTGCTTCCGCTCCTGCGGGCCGACTTCGAGATGTGCGACACCTACGAGCCCGCGCCGAGGGAACCGCTGACGTGCCCGATCCTCGCGTTCGCGGGGGATGAGGACCCGAACGTCCGTCCCGACCAACTCGATGCATGGGGCGAGCTCACCACCGGCGGGTTTCGCGCCGTCACGCTGCCGGGCGGGCACTTCCTGCTCGACGTGCACGGGGATCGTATCCGTCGAGAGATCCGTCAGTTCGACCGGGAGGAGTCCGCGTGAGCGGTCGCCGGCGCTCCGGCATCCGGGTGTCGCCGTGAGCGAACTGCCGCCCCCCGCGCGCTTCGGAGCGTCGCCGGCGCTGCCGGTGCTCGCTTCCGGGGAGATCCACCTCTGGCGCGTTCCTCTCACGCGGGAGCCGGAGCGGGTCGCCGCCCTCCGCGAACTCCTCGACCCGGAGGAGCGCGATCGCCACGATCGCTTCCGCTACGACGTGCATCGGGAACGATTCGCGGTTCGCCGCGGAGCGCTGCGCACGGTGCTCGGTCGGTATCTCGGGCGGGAGCCTTGGGAGATCCGATTCGAGACCGGCTCGGAGGGCCGGCCGGAGCTGCCGGGGCGTCCGCTCCGCTTCAATCTCTCGGATTCCGAGGATCTGGCGCTGCTCGGGATCACGCGGGACGGAGACCTCGGGGTGGATCTCGAACGGGTGCGCGAGATCCCGGATCGAGACGACGTTGCGGCGCGCTTCTTCTCGCCGGCCGAGATCCTCGAGTACCGGAGCCTGTCGCCCGAGGCGCGGCTGCTCGCGTTCTATCTCACCTGGACCCGGAAGGAAGCCTGGCTCAAGGGCCGCGGAGTCGGACTGTCGGCGGATCTCGCATCGTTCGACGTGCGGGTGGAGCCGGGGCCACCCGCGCGGCTCCTCCGAGTGGCCGGCGACGCGGAGGAACCTCTTCGCTGGACCCTCCGCACCGAGGTCCCGGCGGAGGGCTGGGTGGCCACCGTGGCGTGGCGGGGCACCGATCCCCGACTTCAGCGCTACGAGTTCTCCGCACTCTAAGGCCCTTGAGAGCATCGAGTTGCGGCCCGAAGCTCCAGTTGATTCTTAAGCGTCTGAGGGCGAGAAGGCTCGAAACGGGGGGCGGACTGCGGTACGCTCCGCCCTTCCCGTGCCCCGGGAGGATTCCCATGTCTCCGTGTCGGTTCTCCCGAGCGGCCCTTGGGCTCGTGCCTGCCTTCCTGGTCGGCTTCGGTGCCCCGTCCGCGTTCGCGCAGCTCGCCGTCACCGGCACGAGCCCCGCGAGCCACTCGCTCGCGCCCGTCGTCACGCCGATCTCCGTCACGTTCGATCGGGCCCTCGATCCGGCCACTGTCACCCCGGCGACGTTCCGCGTGTTCGGTCGCTGGAGTGGCCCCGCCCAGGGGACCTTCGCGCTGTCGAACGGGGACCGCACGGTCACCTTCACGTCGAGCACGCCGTTCTCGGCGGGCGAGCCCGTGTTCGTGAACGTCTCGCACGACGTGCGCGGGGCGGACACCACACCGCTGCGCGATGCGGGCTGGTTCTTCTCGTTCAAGACCGCGGTCGCGCCGAGCGGCGGCATCCACTTCAACGAGATCGACGTGATGTCGAATCTCGGCGGGGATCCGCAGACGCGCATCTACGGCGCGGCGGCCTGCGATCTCGACAACGACGGCTACCTGGATCTCGCGACCGTGAACGAGACGAGCGCCGACGTGCGCGTCACCCTGAACCGTGCGGACGGCAGCGGCCTGTTCGAGCCGTTCCTGCCGGCCAACCCGATCGGGGTGGAGGCGAGCCCGAACGAACCGGCCGACTTCGACGGCGACTTCGAGATCGATCTCTGCGTCGCGGCGTCGCTGACCGAGGAGATGTGGATCCTTCTGGGGAACGGCGACGGCACGTTCGGCTCGACGACGGGGATCCCCGTGGGTTCCGTGCCGCACGGCGTGGCCGTGCTCGACGTGGACGGCGACGGGGATACGGACATCGTGAACGCGAACCAGGTGTCCGGGAACCTCTCGCTGCTCCTCAACGACGGCACGGGGACGTTCGCGGCTCCCGTGTACTTCGACGGCGGCGTCAGCGGAGAGTACGGTCTCACGTCCGGCGACCTGAACGAGGACGGGATCGAGGATCTCGTCGTCGCCGGGCAGGCCGGACAGGAGATCGTGACCCTGCTCGGCAACGGCGACGCGACGTTCACCCCGGCCGCCTCCCCCTCGAGCACCGGCGGCTGGACCTGGGTGGTGGCGCTCGACGACCTGAACGGCGACGGTCACCTGGATGCGGCCTGCGCGAACAGCTTCTCGAATCACGTGTCGGTGCTGTTCGGCAACGGCGACGGGACGTTCGGCGCGCCGCAGACCTACCCGACCGGTGCGCACACGCCGGCCGTCGACCTGGGCGACCTCGACGGGGACGGCGACGCGGACCTCATCGCCTCCTCGTTCGGCGGCGGGTTCTGGCGCTTCTACGAGAATGACGGCACGGGCTCGTTCAGCTTCGTGCAGGACGTGATCGCGCCGTCGAATCCGTCGTGCGCGATCTTCTTCGACTCGGACAACGACCTCGATCTGGATCTCGCGCTCTCGGACGAGATCGCGGATGTGCTCGTGCTGCTCGAGAACGTCGGCGACCCGACGACCGTGATCGCGTCCGGTGCGCTCACGACGCAGGCGCCGGCGCCGAATCCGTTCCAGGAGTCCACGCGCCTGCGCGTGTACCTCGACACCACGACGGCTCCGCGACTGGAGCTCGTGGACGTGCGGGGTCGCCGCGTGGCGGTGCACGAATACGGTGTGCTGGGTGCCGGATGGCGGGACCTCGAGATTCCCGCGCGGGACGATCGCCGGGAGGCGCTCGCGCCCGGCGTCTACTTCTATCGCGTGAGCGCGGGAGGGCGGGATGCTTCGGGAAGAATCGTTCGTGTCGATTGAGCCTCGGGTGCGTCCGCGCGGATTCTCGCGCCGAGTCCGGATCGCGCTCGGCCTCTCGATCGCGGTGGGGGTGTCGATCGCGACGGGCTTCGCGTCGCCTCGTCCCTCGGCGGCGGCGGAGGGAGATCCCTCGGCGATCTCGCTCGCCGAGTCCGTGCTGGAGAACATCGGAGGGCCCGAGGGTTGGGCCGCCACGCGCTACCTCGTCTGGAACTTTCGCGGACTTCGCCGCCACCACTGGGACCGCTGGACGGGCGACATCCGGGTGGAGACCGATTCGACGGTCGTGCTCCTGAACGTCGGCACGCGGGAAGGTCGTTTCTTTCACGGCGGGGAGGAGGTCACGGACCCGGAGCAGCGACGCGAAGCGCTCGACCTCGGCTACGCCCAGTGGATCAACGACTCGTACTGGCTGATCATGCCGGCCAAGCTGCTGGATCCGGGAGTGCATCTCGCGGACGGGGGAGCGTCGACCCTGACCGACGGTCGCGCGGCGCGGAAGCTCGTGGTGACGTTCGCGGACGGAACGGGCCTCACTCCGGCGAACAAGTACGACGTTTGGGTCGCCGACGAGACCGGGCTGGTGGAGCAGTGGGCCTACTATCCGGACGTTCGGGATCCGGAGCCTCGTTTTGTCCGACCGTGGGCGGCCTGGCAGTGGTTCGGGCGGGTCCGCATCGCGACCGATCACGGGGATGGGAAGGACTGGGAGATCGCGGCACCCGACACCCTGGTGGAAACCCTGTTCCGGGTGCCCTAGAGGAGCACTCCGTCCCATCAGCGTTCGGTCGAGATCGCCGGACAAGTGGTTCCGAGGGTTGGGATTTCGGGCGGATCGGGTTACACTCCTTGGGCTCGATCGCGGAGTTTCCGTGGTCGACATTTCAGAAGGGCCGGGCGCGGAGGCCCCCGACAAGACACCCCGGCCGAGCGCCGGTGGTGCCTGGGCGCCATTCCCGGGAGTTCACGAATGCTCGACCTTCTCAAGAAGCTCCCCATCGACCTCGGGCAGGGCAATCTGCGCGAGACCACGGAGGGGAAGCGGATTGCCCTCGCTCTCGTGCCGGAGGGCGACGGACGTCGCGCGCTCGACGTGGGGTGTCGCGAAGGGCACCAGACCCGCTGGCTCGAGCAACGCGGCTACGTGGTGACTTCGATCGACATCTCCAAGGAGTTCGACACCGCGCAGGTCGTGGACATCAACGAACCGATTCCGTTCGAGGACGATTCGTTCGATCTCATCTGGTGCTCCGAGGTCATCGAGCATCTCCGTGATCCCGAGTTCAGTCTCGCCGAGATGCGCCGGGTCACCCGACCCGGGGGTGAGCTGATCCTGACCACGCCGAACAGCTACGCCGCGATTTTCCGTCCGTTCGCGCTCGTGGGGCTCACGCCGAAGAAGCTGCAGCGTTCGGACCACCTGCAGTTCTTCGATTACGACGCGATCCGGCGGCTCGCACCGGACGCGGAGATCTACGGTTTCTTCCCGTACATGTTCCGCAAGTGGCGGGTGCAGGTGCCGTGGAAGGTCGCCCAGCTGTCGCCGACGTTCGTGATCCACATCCGGCAGCCGGGGCATCCGGATGATCGACGCCCGCGGCAGCGGGCCGCGCGCGCGACCGGCGCCGCTTCCGCCGCCCGGAGCGTCTCGCCCTAGTCGTCCGTCTCGGAGCGCGAGATCCCGTCCGGGAGCTCGTTGACGTCGTCGGCGCGGTGCGGGAAGTGCGTCGCGAGCTCGGCTCCCGCACGCTCGATGCCGAGCACGAGCCCGCCGACATGGTCGCCCGCGCGGAATCGCTCCTCCACGGAGCGGACGATCCCCGCCCAGAAGTCGTCGGCCGTCGCGCGATCGATGCCGACGTCCCCGACGACCGCGAATCGGCGCTGGCCGACCGCCACGTAGAAGAGGATCCCGTTCCGATCGCGGGTGCGCTCGAGGCCCAGCTCGCCGAAGCGCGCGTGGGCCGCGGCGAGGAGATCTCCCGCGACGCGGTGGTCGAGGTGTACGCGAATCTCCCCGGACGTGCGGTCTTCGAACGAGCGGATCGCTGCTACGACGCGTTCCTCTTCGCCGGCACTGAGGAACGTCTCGGGCGTGAGCCGCGCGCGGAGGAGACGTCGCCGTTCGAGTCGCCGGGCCGCGAACAGCAAGGCGACCGCCACGCCTCCGAGCAGCCACGGGATCGCCGGCGACCACGCGGTCCAGCCGCCGGCGGGAGTGTCCGGACCGGCCGCGAGCCGCCACTCCGCGACGGCGAGGCCGATCGCGACGCCTGCCAGCAGCAGACCCAGCGAGAACAGGGCGCGGGGCACGTCACCAGCCTCCCGAGGCGCCGCCGCCTCCGAACGATCCGCCGCCGAATCCACCGCCCCCTCCACTCCAGCCGCCCCCTCCGCCGCCGAACGTCCAGCCGCCGCCGGAGCGGCCGACGGAGCCGCCGGTTCCCCAGCCGTTCCCCGCGATCCACACCGACGGATAGCGGATCCGCAGGTACACGAAGAACACGAACAGCGCGAGCACCAGGACGAACGGAAGCCAGGCCGCGATCGGAGTCGAGTCGTTCGCGGGGGGAAGGGTCTGGCCGTCGGCCAGCGCGGCGATCGCGTCGATTCCCTTGCGCAGGCCCGCCGCGTAGTCGCCGCGACGGAACTCGGGAGCGATCAGATTCCGGATGATGCGCCCGGCCGCCGCGTCCGGCACGTGCGGCTCGAGGCCGTAGCCGATCTCGAGGCGGATCTTGTGCTCGGCGAGGAACACGGCGATGAGGGCGCCGTCGTCGCGCTCGGCGCTGCCGGGTTTCCACGCCTCCGCGACCCGCAGCGTGTAGTCCTCGAGCGATTCGCCGCGCAGCGAGGGCATCATCAGGACGCCGATCTCCAGGCCCTTCGCGCGGAGTGCCTGGAGCCGGTCCTCGAGCTGCCGGCGCTCCGCCGCGCGGAGCTTCCCCGTTTCGTCGTGGAGGAAGCGCGGCGGGGGATCCGGGACCGCGAGCGCCCACGCGATCGAGGCGAGCGCCGACGCCGTGACGACGAGCGTCGCGACCCTTCCGAACCGGGGGCTCTCCGGCCGGAACCCGGATCCGAGCCGTGATCTCAAGCGATCAGAACTCCACCTTCGGGGCGACGTCCGCACCTTCGCGTGCCTCGAAGTATGCCTTCTTCTCGAATCCGGTCAGCGAGGCGAGGATCGACGTCGGGAATCGACGCACCTTCGTGTTGAAGACCTGGACGACCTCGTTGAAACGTCGGCGCTCGGTGGCGATGCGGTTCTCGGTGCCGGCGAGCTCGTCCTGCAGCGCCACGAAGTTCGCGTTCGCCTTGAGCTCGGGGTACTTCTCCACCGTCACGAGCAGACGTGACAGGGCGGAGGACAGCGCGCCCTGCGCCTGATCGAATCGCGCCAGCGCCTCCGGGTCGGAGAGCATCTCCGGCGTGATCTGCACCTTGCCCGCGTTCGCGCGTGCCTCCGCGACCTGCGTGAACGTGTCCTTCTCGAACTCGGCCGCGCCCTTCACGGTCTCCACGAGGTTCGGGATCAACTCCAGACGCCGCTGGTACTGGTTCTCGACCTGGCTCCAGGCCTGACTCACGGATTCGTCCATGCCGACGAGCCCGTTGTAGCCGGACATTCCCCAAAGCACGAGGGCGAGCAGAACGAGCACCAACCCGCCGCCGACGACAGCTCCGCGCATCTCGATTCCTCCGGGCTGAGACCCGGAAACTAGACCACAGACCCCGAGGGAAGTCACCGGAAGACGGAGCGACGTCCGGAGGCGTGCGCCGGGGCGGCGGCCGGCGTTCGCGCTCGACGCGATCCGGGCCAGAGGGGAGAATGCCCTTCCGGGTCGTCACAGGGAGACGCGGCGCGTCGTATCCCGAGCGTCCCCTTCGCGACCCGCCGGGAGGTCCCATGCCGAGAGCCGACACCCGAATCGCCGTCCTCGTGTTCGGACGCGCGCCCGGCCGCGAGCGCCGGCGCCTGCGTCTCGGGCGACGCGCCGACGTGCGGGTCCGGACCTCGCTGCTGCACGACACGCTCGCCTCCGTGAGTGCCGGGCGCGACGACGCGGGCCTGTTCTTTTCGGCCGACGGAATCGACGAGATGCGGGAGATCGTTCGCGAGCGCGGACGCACCTCCGCGGGGAACGCCCTCGGCTGGTACTGGCTGCGTCAGCGGGGCCGCAGGTTCGGAGACCGCCTGCTCGCCGCCCTCCGCGACGTGGCGGCCCACGGTTACGACCGGATCGTCGTCGTGGGCACGGACACCCCGGGCATCCGACCCGACGATATCCGTCGAGCCTGCGCCGCCGCACCGGGGGAGATCGTCGTGGGGCCCGCGACGGACGGCGGGGTGTACCTGCTCTCCGTGCCCGCGGACGCGATCACTCCGCTCGCCGCTCTGCCCTGGCGCGACGCGCGCCTCGGAAGCGAGCTGCGCGCGACGTTTCTCCGCCTGGGCCGCAGCGTCCACTCGCTCGAGGTCCGCGCCGACGTCGACACTCCCGTCGACGCGCGAAGAGCGCACGGCCTCCTCGCGCAACTGTGTCGCCTCGTGCTCGGCCTCCGGCTCTCGGAGGCGCCGGCCGTCCCGACCACGAGTGCGGATGCGCCCCGCGTCTCCGTCCTCGTCTGCTCGATTCTCCCGTCCCGCGCGCCGCCCACGCTCCGGGTCTTCGCGTAGTCCGCACGCGCCCGTCGATCGCTCGCGACCCGAAGGTCGCGCGGCGAGCGCGTCGACGTCGAGCCGGGAAGGGGCATTCATGCACAACGGATGGCTGTGGGCCGCGCTCCTCGCGTACGGCCTCGTGATGTTTCTCGTTTCGCCGAGAGCGAAGCGCTTCGGCGAGTTCTTCGAGAGCCGCACCGCGGAGGGCAAGGAAGTCGGGTTCGGGATGCTCGTGGCCTCCGTGGTCATCACGTGGCTGTTCGCGAAGTCGATCACGAACTCCGCGAACCTGAGCGCGAGCTACGGGCTGGTGGGAGCGGTCGCGTACGCGGGCTGGTACCTCTCCATCCCGGTGGCGGGAGTCGTGATCTGGTTCCTGCGCCGCCGCCACGGCGCCACCAGTCTCGCCGGCTTCCTCACCGAGAAGCACGGCCGCCTCGCGACGCTCGCGTTCCTGCTCGTGGTGCTGTTCCGGCTCATGAACGAGGTCTGGTCGAACACGGCGGTCGTGGGCGCGTACTTCGGCGCGGCCGGCAGCGCGCCGTACTTCGTGGCCGCGCTCGTGTTCGCCGCGCTCACGCTGTTCTACAGCCTGCGCGGCGGTCTGCGGAGCTCGATCTTCACCGACGCGATCCAGTTCGGCCTCGGCGTGTTCCTGCTCGTGTTCGTGCTGGCGCTCGTGGTGCCGCGCGCCGGTGCGCGCGAACTGCTCTCCACGGGGGAGTGGACGCTGCGAGGCGGCGTGGATCTGCTCATCGTGGGGCTGCTGCAGTCGTTCAGCTACCCGTTTCACGATCCGGTGCTCACCGATCGCGCGTTCCTCACCCGACCCGACCGCATGCTCAAGGGCTACCTGCTCGCGGGGTTGATCGCGGCGGCCTTCATCGTGTTGTTCGGCGTGACGGGAATGTACGCGCGCGTCGCGGAGCTGCCGGCCGGACAGGACGCCCCGCTGCGCGTGGCGAACGCGTTCGGGCTCGGAACGCTCGGCCTGATGACCGTGCTGATGATGGTTTCGGCGGGGTCCACGCTGGATTCCACGCTCGCGTCGTTCAGCCGCGCGGTGGTCGTGGACGTCGGCGGGCGGAAGGCGGACGGACCGCGCGATCGCGGCGGCTTCGGCGCCCTGAGCGACTGGCTCGGCGCGCAAGACCCGGTGCGCACGGGTCGTCTCGCAATGCTCGTCGCGGTGCTGCTCGGGTCGTTTCCGCTGTTCGCGGGGACGGCGATCATCAAGGCGACCACGGTCAGCGGCACGATGGTGCTGGGACTCGCGCCCGTGTTCCTGCTGTTCGGATGGATGCGGGCCGGCAGCATGGCGTTCCACCTCGCGTTCTGGCCGGGCGTCGCGGTCGGCGTGCTCGTGGCGATCGGCGCCGTGCCGACGTCCTGGAGCGTGGGCGACGGCCCCTACGCGTCGCTGCTCGGCGCGAACCTGATCGGCACCGGAGTGGTGTTCGCGGGCTACGCGGTGGGCGCGTGGGTGGACGGCCTCGCGACCCGGAGACGTCTCGCGGCGGCGACCGGCGCCGCAATCGTCGTCCTTCTCCTGGCGACGCCGAGCGCGCGGGCGGCGGACGAAGCGCCGTCCCTGCGATTCTCCGGCCAGACGATGCTCCGCGCGACGTTTCGCCGCGCACATCCGGATCGCCCGAGCTACGAGGTCTACAACGTCCGTCTCGTCGGCACGTACGACGCGAACCCGTTCCGCTATGTGGCCGAGTTGCGCTTCCGGCAGACGCCGCTGCGCTCCTACAGCCCCTCGAACGTGTGGTTGCAGCAGGCGTACGTGGCGTGGCAGTCACCCGTGGAGGGACTGCGAATCAGCACGGGCCTCCTGTACGATCAGCTCGGTCTGTTCTGGGACTCTTCGTGGTTCGGCAACCTCCCGTACCTGAACGGCCACAAGCTCGATCCGGACATGAACCTGGAGGTCACCTGGGCGCGGCCGCCCGGCGACGGCACGTTCGGGTGGGAAGCGTGGGTCCAGCTCGGGCTCGCGGAAGACGGCCTGAACGGATCGTTCGTGCCGGCGGGGAAGGCCGGTCGACTCGAACTGCCGGCCGATCTGGAGGCGGATACGGACTTCCGCGAGGGGCCCTCGGTGCGGGCGCGGGTCGTCCCGGTGATCGCGGCCGGCCCCGTCACGCTGCGGCCGGGCGCTTCCGTGCAGCGCTCGACTTACGACCGCGCCTCCACCGGCGAGACCGGGCATCAGCTCGTCCGCGGCGCGGAGCTCACGGTGGCGGGAGCCGGGGCGATCGCCGGCTGGCAGGCGTTCGGGGAGATCCTGGTCGAGACCGTCGCCGGCTTCACCGCGAGCGATCTCGATCGGGACTACTGGCTCGCGGGATTCGAGGGGCCGGTGCTGGAACGAGCGGCCGAGTACTTCCCGCTGGTGAAGATCGGGGCGTCGTTCCAGCACACGAGCTACACGAACGAGGACTTCGGCGAGGACTTCGTGACCGCGCGGATCTTCACGAAGCTCGTTTCGGCGGTGGGCACCACCGTGGAGTACGTTCGCTGGAAGATCGAAGGGGAGGACTCGCCCGTGGTCGAGCGCGTCGAGGCGATTCTCCACGTGTGGTACTGATGGGCGTCCGCGGCGCCCCGTCGGGCGGGTCCGGACGGGTGGACTGGGCAGCGGGACCGGAGCTCGCGTTCCTCGGACTCGACACGCTCTGGATCCAGGTCACGGGCACGGTGTGCAACATCGCCTGCAAGCACTGCTTCATCAGTTGCCACCCCAAGAACGACTCGCATCCCATCATGGCGACGGAGGAAGTCCTGCGCGTGCTGGAGCGCGCGCGGGAATCCGGCGTGCGCGACTACTACTTCACCGGAGGGGAGCCGTTCCTGCATCCCGACATCCTGCACCTCATCGAGCGCACGCTCGCGCAGGGGCCGCTCTCGATCCTCACGAACGCGCTGCTGCTGGACGAGTCGATCTGCGGCGCGCTCGGCCGGTTGTTCCGCGCGAGCGAGTACAGTCTCGATCTGCGGGTGAGCGTCGACGGGATCACCGCGGCCGAGAATGATCCCGTGCGCGGGCCGGGAACGTTCGACCGGATTCTCGAGGGCGGTCGCAATCTGCGCGTCGCCGGGATCAATCCCGTGTTCACGGTCACGACGGTCCACGCCACGTACGAGGCGAACGAAGGACGCCTCGCGTTCATCGACCGCCTGCGCGAGCACGGTTTCGAGCGACCGCGCGTCAAGTTCATCCCGCCGTTCCGCATCGGCCGCGAGGCGCGACGCAGCGGAGGGTACGCGCCGGACGCCGTGCTCGCGGACGGGGATCTGCTCCCCGGCGAGGAAGAGGTCCTGCTCTGCGGATCCAGTCGTACGGTCACCGCGCGCGGCGTGTTCCCCTGTCCGATCCTGATCGAGGAACCCGGCGCGCGTCTCGGCGCGTCGTGGGAGGACGGGACGCGCCCGATTCGTCTCTCGCATCCGGCCTGCGTGACGTGCCACGTGGAGGGGTTCTCGTGTCGCACGTAGCCCCGGCCGAGCGGGTGGCGCTGTTCGGCGGTGTGTACAACAACTGGCTCGCGCTGGAGGCGGTGCTCGCGGACGCCCGGGCGGCCGGTGCGGCGCGTGTTTTCTGCCTCGGAGACGTCGGCGCGTTCGGGCCGCACCCGGATCGCTCGATCGAGCTCCTGCGCGCGGCCGACGTTGCCACCGTGCAAGGGAACTACGATCACAGCGTGGGGCACGGACTCGAGGACTGCCAGTGCGGCTACTCCGATCCGCGCGACAACCACTTCGCCGCGATCAGCTACGACTACACGCTGCGTCACACGAGCGAGGAGAGTCGCGCCTGGCTGAGAGCCCTTCCGCGCGAGATCCGGACCTCGCTCGGCGCGTCGCGTCTGCTCCTCTGCCACGGATCTCCCCGGCGAACGAACGAGTTCCTGTGGGAGTCCACGACCCCGGCTCCCTTCATCCGTCGCCTGCTCGACGACGCGGACACGGACGTCGTCGTCTGCACGCACACGGGACTTCCCTGGTTCCGGTTCCTCGAGGGTGAGGCGCGCGGACTCGTCAACGTGGGAGCCATCGGCCGCCCCGACAACGACGGCGACCCCGCGGTCCACTACGCGCTGCTCACGGCCGCCCCGGCCGGCCCACCCGCGGTGGAGATCCGGCGCGTGGAGTACGACCACGAGCACCTCGCCCGGGAGATGGAGCGGGAGGGAATCCTCGCCGAGTTCGTGGAGACGACCCGGACCGGATGGTGGACGACATGCCTCGAGGTCCTTCCTGCCAAGGAGCGCGCGCGCTCCCGGTTCTAGTCGAATCGCCGTGCGCGAATCGGAATCGATGGGCTAACATCCCGGGCCATGTCGATCGACGGATGGATCGCGATCGGAATCCTCCTCGGGAGCGGATTCACGATCCTCAAGCGCTGGGCTCCCACCGAGCTCGTCGCGCTCGGCATTCCGGTGTTGCTGGTGTTGACCGGGGTGCTGGAGCCGGCCGAGGCGCTGCAGGGATTCGGGAACCACGCGGTCATCGCCATCGCGGCGGTCTTCGTGGTGGGGGCCGGTCTGTCGGGAAGCGGGCTGGCCGGGCTCGTCGCGCGGTTCATCCTGCGCCTCGCGGGGCAGCACGAGGCCACCATCCTGGCTCTCCTGATGGGCGCGGCCGCGCTCGTCTCCGGATTCATGAGCAACGCCGCCACGACCGCGCTGTTCCTCCCCACGGCGGTCACGTTGTCCCGGCGTGCCCTGATCTCGCCGTCGCGTCTGCTCATGCCGCTGGCGGCCGCATCCGTACTCGGCGGGACCCTCACGATGATCGGAACGCCGCCGAACCTGATCGTGTCCGCGTTCCGCGAGGCACGGACCGGCGATCCGTTCTCGGTCCTCGACTTCACGCGGGTCGCGGTACCGATCGTGCTCATGGGGATCCTGTACACGGTCACGGTGGGGCGGAAGCTGCTGCCGGAGCGGACGTCACACGACCGGCTGCGGGAGGCGCTGCTGCCCGAGGCGATCGCCGAGAGCTACGGGGTCGCCCGGAACCTCGCGCGGCTGAAGATCGGAGCTCATTCCGAGGTCGCGGGTCGGACGATTGCCGAGGTCGACATCCGGCGTCGCTACGGTCTCTCGGTGGTTCTCGTGAACCGGCACGTCGGTCCCGTGTCGCGCTACTTCGATCCGCGGCCGGATCTGCGTTTCGAGGAGGGCGACGTCCTGTACGTGGAGGGCGACGACGAGGCCGCGTGGCGGTTCGGCGAAGAGAAGGGCCTCCAGTACGGACTCGCGGGTCCGCGCGCACTCGAGCGGATCCTCGGGCGCGGCCAGACGCTCGCGGAGGTCTCGATCGCGCCGCGCTCGCCGGTGCTCGGTCGCTCGCTTCGCGATCTGCGCTTCCGGGACCGCTGGGGACTGAACGCCCTCTCGCTGTGGCGACACGGAGCGGCGGTGGCGAATCCGGCCGATCTGCCGCTCGCCGTGGGGGACGCGTTCCTCGTGTCGGGACCGATCTCGAGCGTCCGCGAACTCGCGAAGGATCCCGACTACCTCGTGCTCACGGATCTGACGGAGACGGTGGACACTCGACGGGCGCCGCTCGCGTTCCTCTTGCTTCTCGTGGCCGTGCTCCCGCCGCTGTTCGGGTGGCTGCCGCTCGCGATCTCCTCGCTCGCGGCCGCGCTGCTCGCGGTGGTCACTCGCTGCGTGGGGCTCGAAGAGGCACGCCGCGCGATCGAGTGGCGCGTGGTGTTCCTCATCGCGGGGACGATCCCGCTCGGCCTCGCGCTCGAGAAGACCGGCGTGGCGGCGACCGTGGCGCATACGATCCTCGAGCTGACGACGCCGCTCGGCGAGCCGGCGACGCTCGCCGCCCTGTTCCTGGTGGCGGCCACCGTCTCGGTGACGAGCTCGAACAGCGCGGCGGCCGTGATCCTCGCACCGATCGCGGGGGAGGTGGCGTCGACCGGCGCCGTTCATCTCGACACGGGATTGCTCGCGGTGGCGTTCGGCGCGAGCTGTGCTTTCATCCTGCCGATCCCGCAGTGGAATCTGATGGTCATGGGGCCGGGCGGCTATCGCGCGCCGGACTTCCTGCGTTTCGGAGCCGGCCTGTCCGTCGTGATGGCGATCACGACCGTGCTCGGGCTGTGGTTCCTGCACTAGCGTCCGGCGTCACTCGTAGCGCAGCGCCTCGATCGGATCCATTCGCGCGGCCTTGCGAGCCGGGTACCATCCGAAGAACATGCCGACCGCGCCCGAGAAGCCGAGCGCCACAGCGATCGTTCGCGGTGAGATCTGCACCGCCCAGCCCGTCGCGTTGCCGAGGATCCACGACGCCGCGAACCCGAGCAGCACGCCGAGCAGTCCGCCCACGATGCTCATGACCGTGCTCTCGATGAGGAACTGACGGAGGACGTCGCCGCCGCGCGCGCCGATCGCCATTCGGATGCCGATCTCGCGGGTGCGCTCGGTCACGGAGACGAGCATGATGTTCATGATGCCGATGCCGCCCACGAGGAGCGAGATGCTCGCGATCGCGGCGAGGAGCCACGTCATCACGCGGGTCGTTCCCTGGGCCGCCTCCGTGATCTGAGTCTGGTTGCGGACCGTGAAGTCGTCCGGGTCGCGATCCCCGAGGCGGTGCGACTCGCGCAGGATCTGGGTGAGCTCCTCCTGGGCCGCGTCGATCGCGGCCGGGGAGTCGGTCGCGGCGAGGATCTGCGCGATGAACTGGCGGCCCGCCAGGCGGTATTGCACGGTGGTGTAGGGGGCGAGGATCACGTCGTCCTGGTCGGCGCCGTCCGCGGTTTGACCCTTGGCGTTCAGCACGCCGATGATCTCGAACGGCACGTCACGCAGGCGGATGCTCTGGCCCACGGGATCGATACCGGGATAGAGCTGATCCGCGACGGTCCGTCCGATCACGGCCACCTTGCGCTTCGAGCGGATGTCGCTCGATCCGAAGAACGAACCGGAGGAGACCGCCCAGTCCCGGATCGTGGCGTAGTCGAGATCCACTCCGTAGATCGTGGTGCGCCAGTTCCCTTCACCGCCCACGGCCTGGGTGCGGGTGAAGATCACGGGCGATACCGCAGTCACGAGCACCGCCTCGCGCCGGATCTTCTCGGCGTCGTCCAGAGAGAGTCGGTTGAACGTGCCGGCGCCCTGGCTCACGCCGCCGGCCGCGGACGAGCCGGGCGTGACCACGAGCATGTTCGTGCCGAGGTTCTGGATCGTCTTCTCGATCTGCGATTGCGCGCCCTCGCCCACGGCGATCATCACGAGGACCGCGGCGACGCCGATGATGATCCCGAGCATCGTGAGCAGGGATCGCATCTTGTTCCGGAGGATGCTCTTGGCGGCGACCCGGGTCAGCACGCGGGCGTTCATCGCGCGGTCTCCTGCGGCGCCCGGGCGTCCAGCGCGGCGAGATCGGCGGCCGCGTTCCGCTGGGATACCGGCTCGTCGCGGAGGATGAGGCCGTCCTTCAGTTCCACGAGCCGCTTCGCGTACGACGCGATGTCGTGCTCGTGCGTCACGAGAAGCACCGTCAGCCCCTGCGAGTTCAGCTCCTGGAAGAGAGCCATCACCTCGATCGACGTGCGACTGTCGAGGTTCCCCGTGGGCTCGTCGGCGAGCAGGACCGCGGGTCGATTCACGAGGGCACGCGCGATCGCCACACGTTGCTGCTGTCCGCCGGAGAGTTCGCTCGGCTGGTGGTCGACCCGGTCGCCGAGCCCCACGCGCTCCAGGACCTCGCGGGCGCGCGCCTGGGGATTCTCCCGGCGGCCGCTGCGATCGTAGAGCATCGGCAGCTCCACGTTCTCCAGCGCCGAGGTGCGCGCGAGCAGGTTGAAGCCCTGAAAGACGAAGCCGATCTTGCGATTCCGGACGTCGGCGAGACGGTCGGCGGACATCTCGTGCACGAGCGCGTCGTCCAGGCGGTAGCGGCCCGCAGTCGGTACGTCGAGGCAGCCGAGCAGGTTCATCAGTGTGGACTTGCCTGAACCGGAGGCACCCATGATCGCGACGAGATCGCCCGGCATCACCCGGAGGTCCACGCCGCGCAGCGCGTGGACCTGGGTCCGCCCCAGGTCGTAGGTCCGGGTGAGACCCTCGGCCTCCAGAAGCGGCGCGCCGCCCATGATCAGAAGCCGCCGGGAGGCGGCCGCCGGCCGCCGGAGTTCGACTGGAACGGGTTCGAAGAGGCGGTCGCGCCTCCCTGGGTGATCCCGATCACGACCTGACGTCCCGCTTCGAGATCGCGCCCGTCGACCTGCGTCATGCGACCGTCCGTGATGCCGACCTGGACCGGCGTGGCCGTGAGCTCACCGTTCGCGTCGACGGACCAGAGCATCGTGCGATTCCCGCTGCCGCGGCCCGAGAATCCGCTGCGCGCACTGTCCGTGCCGGCCCCGTTCGCGACGCCGGCCGCGGGAGCGGTGCCGCCTTCCGGTCGCGCGGCGCGCGTGGAGTCGGCGCCCACGCGCATTGCGGCCCGCTGTGCGCGGAGCTTCTCGAACACCTCGGCCGAGGGCCGGAATCGGAGCGCCGCGTTCGCGACCATGAGGACGTCCTCGGCATGGTCCACCACGAAGTCGACCGTGGCGGTCATGCCGGGGAGGAGGCGTCCGTCGGGGTTCGCCACGTCCACCACGACCGCGTACGTCACGACATTCTCGACCACCGTGGACTGCAGTCGGACCTGCGCCACGCGACCCTCGAACGTGTCGTCGGGGTAGGCCTGCACGGTGAATCGCGCGAGCTGTCCCTCGTGAATCCGTCCGATGTCGCTTTCGTCGACGTTCGCGACGATCCGCATCTTCGCGAGATCGTTCGCGAGCAGGAAGAGCTGAGGGGCGGAAAGGCTCGCGGCCACCGTCTGCCCGACCTCGACGTTGCGCTCGATCACCGTGCCGGAGACCGGCGCGTGAATCGTGGCGTAGTCGAGGTTCTGCCGCGCCCGCTCGAGATTGATGCGCGCGGACGCCTCGCTCGCCGTCGCGACGTCCGCCTGGTACTGCGCGAGGTTCAGCTCCGCTTCGGACGCGAGATTGCGCTCCCCGAGCGCCCGGATCCGGTCGAGCTCCGTGCGCGTGTGCTCGGACTCCGCGCGGGCGCGTTTCAATCCGGCTTCCGCGTCGCGAACCGCGATCGTGAGGAGTATCGGGTCGATTCGCGCGATCACCTGCCCGGCTTCGACCCGGTCGTTGAAGTCCACGAAGATCTCGGAAATGATCCCCGAGACCTGCGTGCCGACTTGCACCGTGGTGACGGCTTCGAGGTTGCCGGTCGCGGAGACCACGGCCTCGAGATCGCCGCGCTCGACCTCGGCGAACCGGTAACCGGCGGCCTCGGCGTCGGATGGGCGACGCCACCAGAGCACCGCGGCGGCGCCGAGCAGCAGGACGATCAGCAGGGAGACCGCGCGTTTCACTCCGTCCCTCCGGAATCGGGTTCTCGTGCCGGCAATCTACGGGCGGAATTTGGCACGAGTATGGCGGGCGGGTGGAGAAATCTCCGAGGGAGCCGGGCGTCGTCGAGTGGGAACGACAGGCAGACGCCGAAACGAAGGACGGTCGGCGGGCCAAGGGGGAGAGGCCCGAACATGGCAGCGGGCGGGAAGCGGCCAAGGCCCCCCACCCGCGCCGGTGCTCGGAGGTATGCGAGCAATCACAACTTAGCTCGGCCCTAGCCCAGTGTCAAGCGACGCCAGAATCCACCAGTATCCGCGAAAGTGGGCGGAGAGAGGCCGGAAGCGGGTTCTTGAGGCCGGACGGGCCCGCGGAACCCGGGTCGCGCGAGACCCGGCGGCTCGGAGGACGCCGGCTACTTCAATGGGCAGTCGGCTCGGACGATGCCGGCTACTTCAATGGGCAGTCGGCTCGGACGATGCCGGCTACTTCGTGGGCACCGGATCGGGCGCCGCGTGAGGCGGAGTCCGGGTTCCCTGGTGGCAAGTCCAGCACGTCACGGCGTCGGGCCGGTCGGGGAACCACTCGGCGTTCAGGTCACGCGTCATCTTCATCATCTCGCGGGCGACGAGCTTGAGCTCCTTGCCATCGTCCGCGAAGTCCCGGAGGTCGTGGCAGTCCCGGCACTGCACTCCGAGCGCGTCGTTGAACTCGATCATGTAGCGGCGGGCGTCCACGAGGCGCATGGACTTGTCCATCACCTCGACGTTCTCGAGCTCGTAGCCCGTCCCGAGGTCCTTGTCGGCGGCCACGAGCAGAACCGTGGCGACCGCCAGGACGCCGGCGGCCATCCGGTTTCGTTGGGAACTCAAAGGTTCGGTCTCCCGGGAGGGTCGGCTTCGCGTGCGAGCTATCGGTACAGCGACTTGATCTTGCCCCACGTCGCGGACTCGACCGAAGCGACCGTCTCGCAGGTGCACTCCGTGCCGTCGGCGGCCGCGCCGCGGTTGAGCCGACCCGGTTCGCTGTCGATGCAAGTCGAATTCACGCCCGGACTGCAGTCCTGCAGCGTGTACGTCGTGGGCGGCGACTGACAGTATAGCGGATCCACGTTCTGGAAGTTCAGCGCGGAGGCCGTGATCGCGTCCACGCAGCGGGATCCGACGACGGCGTCCGCCGTGTTTCCGGACTCGAGCTGGGCGATCGAACAGTCGATGCGCGGGGACCCCGTCTGAGCGAGCGAACCACCGCGCTTGCATCGGATGGCCGCCCCTTGCGGACTGTGGGAGATGATCGTGCCGCCGACCGTCGCCACGCGGAGCGCTCCCATCGCGAGAAGGGTCATGCCGCCTCCCGGGGCGCCGGTGGCATCGTTGGGGCCGGTCGCCGTGCAGCCGTAGACGTTGCAATTCCGGACGAACGACTCGCGCAGGAGCGCCGTCTGCGAGGCACGGATGGCGAGGCCACCGCCGTCGCTCGACGTGCAGTTCTCGAAGACCGACTCCACGATGTCGTAGCCGCTGTGGAGGAGATAGAGACCGCCGCCCAGCGAATCGGAGCCGCAGCCCGTGAAGCGGACGCGTTCGATCGCGCCGTCGCAGAGCTCGAAGCTGAGTCCTCCGCCGGTCCCGTTCACGCCGTCGCCCGAGAGGCAGTCCGTGAACGACGCCGCCGAGGGGAAGGCCGCCGCGTCCTGGCCGAGCACGTCGATCGTGGACTGGTAGCCGTAGATCCCGCCGCCCTGGATGGCGCTCGTGCACTCGCTGAAACGCACGTCCGTAAGGCCGAGATCGCAGTAGTGCAACACCGCGATGCCACCCCCGCGAGTCGCGCTGCAGCGATTCAGATCGACGTCCGTGATCGAGGCGATGCCTTCGTCCTTGAGCCAGATGCCGCCGCCGAAGCCCGCGGTGCAGTCCTCCACGGTGCCTCCGTTCATCGCGAAGCCGGACGGGACGAACTGCAGGCAGACTCCGCCTCCGCCTTCGGTCGCGGTGCAGTCGCGGATCACGTTGTTGTTCAGTGTCGCGGCACTGCGGAACACGTACACGCCGCCGCCGACGGTGCGCGCCGAGCAGTTCTCGATCGTATTGCCGCTCAGGGTGACCGCGGAGTTCTCGATCCGGAATCCACCGCCCGCGCCGAGCGACGCGTTGTCGTGGATCCAGTTGTTCTCGAACCGCGCGACCGAGCCGCCGTACACGTACACGCCACCGGACGCGCCGGCGTTCAGGTTCTGTCGGATCTCGTTGTTCGCGATGACCGGCGCGCCGCCGTGGACCACGATTCCGGCCGCACCGTCGCCGCCCGCACCCGTGAGCACGAAGCCGTCGATGCGGGTGGCCGAGCCCACGGTGGGGACGAGCACCGGCGTGGCGCTGCCCGAGCCCGTGATGATCGTGGGGTTGGCCTGCGGATCACGATTGCCGTCCGAGAAAGACGCGTCGTAGCCGCCGAGCAACTCCACGGCGTTCACGAGCGTGACCTGCTCCGCGTACGTGCCGGCCTCGACGAGGACTCGGTCGCCGGGCGCCGCCGAGGCCAGAGCGGCCGCGATGGATTGCCCCGGAGAGACGGTGATGTCCGCGGCGGCGGCCGGCCGGGCCAGGATCGTGAACGCGAGCGCCAGAGCGGCGGCAGTCTTCGTGGTCATGACCGATTTCTCCTCGGAGTGAGCAATGGCCCGCAGCCTATCACAGCACCCAGGTCCTTCCAAGCCGGGCGAAGGGCCGGAAAGGCCCGTCTCAGGCCCTCCTATCCGCCCGGAACGGAAAATCGTCAAGTCGCGCACTTTTTCGTTGGAGACCCGGACAAGTGTATGGTACTAGACATTCGTCCGGCGGCGAGAAGGTCGCCGCGGAATCCGACGCGAGGTGGGGATGATGGCGGGGACGACGGTGAAGAAGACGGGCGGGACGAAGGCGAGCCGAGGAAACGGCCGGAGGAAGGCGGGCCGGGCGGTTCTCGCCCCGCGCGTCATCCTGCCGGGGGCGCTGGGTGCTCCCGCGACCGCCGACGTCGACGAGATCGCGCCCCAGGCGGTCCCCAGTTCGATCGATGGTTCGATCGATGGCCCGACCGACGAAGAGCGGAATCGGATCGTGCGGGAGCGGACCCGGGCGACCGAGCGCTACGGCGCGGACTGGGTCGCTGCGGTCGAAGCGCTCGCCGTCCGCCTGCGGAAGGCCGGTGTGCCGGCCCGTGTCGCGAGTCCGCAGCTCGCGGACTCGGCTTGGCTGCGCTCTCTCGGCTGGGCGGGTCCGGACCACGAGGCGCTTCGCTGGCGCGGCGGCACGCTGAGCTGGGTGCTCCGCGTGGCGCCGGGAGCCGGTGAGTGGGTGCGCGAGGTCGTGGATGGCGCCCCCGGGCTTTCGCGAGGCGGGGTGCCCACGCTGGTGGTGGAGGAGAGTGCGCTCGCGTTCCTTCCGGTCGTCGAAGGCACCGGGCGGTGGCCGTCCGCGGAGGCGTGGCGACATGCGGCGCGCGTCGTGACCCCGGGAAGTGCGCCGGGAAGAGGAACGTCGTGCTCCGGAGTGTCGGTGGGCGCTCCCGAGTCGCTCGAAGATCTCGTGCAGACACTGGCGACGCCGAGCGCGCCGGGGCGGGCGAACCCGGCGGGTGATCACGTCGCGATGCGGGCGCGCGATCTGTACGAAGCGGCGCGCGCCTGGGCGTCGAATCCGGCGGCGTTCTGGCTCGTGGAACGGGCGGCGCTCGAGCTACCCGAATCGGAGGCGGCCGCCCGCGCGGTGAATCGCGGATTGCCGGTGCGGCGGGCGTGCGTCGAGCGGAGTGGATTGATGGCGCGGGTCGAGTCGAGCGGGATTCGTCTCGGTCTGCTGGATCAGGAGTCGCGGGATCGCCGCCTCGTCGGCGGTACGCGGAATGTGGCCGCGGCCGTGGCCGTCGTCGAGGAACGCGCGTCGACGGGTGGGTTCGCGGACTCGGCGGACTTCCTTCGTCGCCTGCGCCGCCGCGGTGTCACGTGGCGCGACCTCGCGGCCTTCGCTCTGGGCGGTGCGCTGCGGGCTCTGCAAGAGAAGGAAGAGAAGAACGGATCGAACGGTTTTGACGAGCTGCGGGGATCGCTGCTCCGGAACGTTGCGGGTCGAGGACTCGCGGCGGTCGCACTCGTGGCGGTGCGATCGCAGGTTGCTTCCGGAGCGCGGGAGGCGACCCCGCGCTCGTCGAAGTCTCGCTCGCGGGTGGCCTGGCGTGTGCCGGTGCCCGCGGGTTGGTAGTCGCACGCGAGTTGGAATGTCCCGCTTCGGTCGGAAGCGGGGGGCGGCAAATCCTTTCCTGCCTCTCATCGTGATTGCCCACACACCTTGAGGCCGCCGCCCTCCACTTCCGCCCGCAGCGGGGAACACGGGTTCGCTCCGCAGCGTCGTGAGAGCGAATCGGATGCGAAAGAAGCGAAAGAGATGGGCGGTTCCGGATGGACGAACGGAACCGAGCACAACAGAATGCAGGGCGACGGGTCGCGGCATCTTGCATCACCCCCCGTTCACGGCACCACCCACGTGGCTCCGTCGCCCTGCGAACATCCCACCGGTGAGCTCAGGGCTCGCCGGGCAACCGCCGAGAAGCGGAGGTCCCGATGACCGACGAGTTGACTCCTCGACAGGCCGAGATCCTCGACTACCTCCGCGCAGCGATCGAGGGGCGCGGCATGCCGCCGACGATCCGCGAGATCGGTCAGGAGTTCGGCATCCGCTCCACGAAGGGGGTGGAGGATCACCTCGCCGCGCTCGAGCGCAAGGGCTACATCCGGCGCGAACGGAACAAGTCGCGCGCGATCGAGATCTCCGATCGTCCGGACCTGTCGGGCGCACGCGTGCTGCCGCTCCTCGGTCGCATCGCGGCCGGCGCCCCGACGCTCGCGGTGGAGAACCAGTCCGGAACGTTCGTGATGGACGAGTCCCTCGTGGGCAGCGGCCAGACCTTCATGCTCCGGGTCGCCGGAGACTCCATGAAGAACGCGTCCATCCTGGATGGCGACCTCGTGGTCGTCCGCGTGCAGGAGTCGGCGAAGAACGGCGAGATCGTCGCCGCCCGCGTGGGGGACGAGGCCACGGTCAAGCGGTTCTGGCGCGAGGCGGGCGGGATCCGGCTGCTGGCGGAGAACGAGGCTTACGACCCGATCGTGGTCGACCCGGACGAGGACTTCGCGGTGCTCGGCAAGGTCGTGGGAGTGTTCCGGCAGATCTAGGCCGGCGGATCCGGGCCGGCAGATCTGGCCGGCGAGTCCTGGGCCGCGGATCGGGGGAGGCGCCGCCCACTACCGCTCCCGGGCCGCGTTGACAGACCGCGCGGGGGGCTGGTACCTTGCCGCGTCCCACCTGAGCGCTTTCTGCGCGTCCCCATCGTCTAGAGGCCTAGGACACCGCCCTTTCACGGCGGCGACACGGGTTCGACTCCCGTTGGGGACGCCATTTCTCCTCGTGTCTCGCCCGGCCCCCGCTTGCTAGATTGTCTCCGTCCGGTCGATCGGCCCTCGAGCTCGTCCCGGAGGCGACGCGTGATCCATCGCCCGCCGCGCATGCGGCCCGAGTTCGACGTCCCGGTGTCCGGAGACGGGCGCGCCGTCCTCGTGCGCCTCCACGAGCTGCTCGGTTCTCCGACGACCGAGTTCCACGGACAGGTCCGCGGCGACTTCGCCTTCGTCCGGCATCCCGAGGAGCGACGTTCGCTCCTCTCGCCCCACCTGCACCTCGAGCTCCGGGAAACGCCACACGGCACCGTGCTGCACGGGCGCTTCTCGCCTCGCCCCAACGTGTGGACCGGGTTCATGGCCCTGTTCTTCGTCCTCGCGATGTTCGGGATCGCGGGGCTGGTCTACGGCCTCGCCCAGTGGACCGTGGGTGGTCCCATCTGGGCGATGTGGTCCGCGCCCGTGAGCGTGGCGCTCATCGCGTTCGTGTATGGAGCCGCGTTCATCGGTCAGGGGCTGAGCACGGACGAGATGTTCGAGCTGCGGTCCTTCGTGGAGCGGGCGATTCGGGAGTCGGCGGAGGTGCGAGCGACCCACGCTTGAGTTGCGGGGACGGTTGGTGTTGTAATGGCGAAGCTTCGTCTTCCTAACGGGGATCGGAACCTCGCCCGCGTCCGGGAGAACGCCCCCATGAGCAGTGAGACGACCACGTCGGAGGTGCTGGGCGGCTTCGAGGGGCGTATCCCGCCGGTACGCGCACCGATCCGGTACCGCCTGGCCATTCTGCTCGTCGGCGTGGTGATGCTCATCCTCCCGCTGATCTACCTCGCGATCTGTGCGCTCGTGGGATGGGCGGTCGTCGTCTACGCCGTGCATGGCACGTCCCTGCTGTCCGGGAATCACTTCAACCTCGGCTTCTACTCGGTGCTGGTGTACCTCGGTCCGATCGTGGTCGGGGTGATTCTGGTCTTCTTCCTGCTGAAGCCGATCCTCTCCCGACCCGCGCGCGTTGACGCGGATATCGAGATCGATCGGGACGCCGAACCACTGCTCTTCGCGTTCGTCGAGAAGGTATGCGACACGGTGGGGGCGCCGCGTCCCGGGGGCATCCGGGTCGATTCGGACGCGAACGCTTCGGCGAGTTTCACGCGTGGGGTCGCGGGGATGGGGCAGCGCGGCCTCACGCTCACGATCGGATTGCCCCTCGTCGCGGGGCTCTCGCAGCAGCAGTTCGCCGGTGTGCTGGCTCACGAGTTCGGGCACTTCTCGCAGGGCGCGGGAATGCGGATGAGCCACCTGATTCGCAGGGTCAGTCATTGGTTCACGCGTGTGGTCTACGAACGGGACCAGTTCGATGCCGAGTTGACTGCGGCTTCGCAGGAGTGGGACTGGCGGGTGAGTTGGATGCTGCTGCTCGCTCGGTTGTTCGTCGGGCTCTCCCGGAGGATTCTCTGGGGGCTGATGATGATCGGGCACCTGGTCAGCGCGGTACTGCTCCGTCAGATGGAGTTTGACGCGGATCGCTATCAGGTCCACCTGGCCGGCTCGGACGCGTTCGAGGCGACCATGCGACGAATCGTGGGGTTGTCGACGGCGCTGGGACACATTCAGTCGGAGCTGGACCACCTTCGCGTCCGGGGGTGGCTTCCGGATGACCTCGCCCAGCATGTCGCCACTCTTTCGTCGAGTCTCACGCCGCAAGGGACCGAGTCGATGAAGTCGTTCGTGGACGACTCCAAGACGGGCTGGGGGGACACGCATCCGGCGCCATCGGCTCGGATCGCGAGAGCTCGTTCGATCGGCGCGGCCGGGGTGTATCGGTCCGAGGCCCCGGCGGCCGTGCTCTTCCGGGACTTCGGGGAACTCTCGCGGAAGACGACGCAGAAGTTCTACGGAGCGATCTTCGGGGAGTTCGCGTCCGAGCTCGAATTGCGGTCGGTGGACGCGGTCCGGGCGGAGTCCGAGGAGCGCACCCGAGGGGCGGAGGTGGTGACGAGGTATTTCCTGGGAACCGCCGGACCGATTCGTCCCCTGGCGATCGCGTCGGCGCGAGCGGGCGAGGCGGTGGGGGAGGATCCGAGGGCGGAGATCGAAGCGTTCCGCGCGAAGATCGCGAGCGGACAGGCGATCTGCCAGGACCAGATGGAGCGGATCACGAAGCTTTCGGAACTCTATCTGGCGGCACTGCAGGTGGCCGCGCTGCGTGACGCGGGGTTCGAATTGAAGGGGAAGGATCTCGAGGTGCCCGTCTCTTCCGGGGCCGCCGCGCGCGAGTTCGCAAGAGAGAAACGCAACGAGATGCGGGTTCTGGAGGACGAATCGCTCGAGTTCGAGACGTTGGTGGGACGTCGCCTGGGAGTGGCGGTGGCCCTCGATGAGAGTGGCGCTCTCCGAGAGCTCACCGGGTTTGCCGAGTCGTGGTCGAACACCATTCCGGACTGGTTCGAACTCGATGCCGCGATGCGCGCGCTGATGACGCTCCTGGGGAGCGCCCCCGGGCACGAGCTGCGGGAGTCGTTCTACGCGGCCGTCCTGTCTCACATGGAGGACATCTCGCGGCGGATGAGCGAGATCTCGGAGTGCAGTGCCACGGTCGAGATCCCCGCGACGCTGGGGACCGGAAAGGCGAACCTGCGAGACTTTCTGATTCCCGGGCTTCCGGATCCGAAGGACGTCGATGGAGTAATCGATACGGCCCGCGGTGGTGTGAGCCGGACTCACGATCTCCGGTTCCGACTGCTCTCCGCCGTGGCGGAGCGGGCCGAGCGAGTGGAAGCGGACCTCGGACTCGCGCCGAGTGTCGGCTCCGCTGCTCCGACGTCGGTCGGGGATTGACGATGGACGATCGACGCCGCCCCGCCTACGCCGGCGGCGGCGGCACGTCGAACGCCATCGCGACCTGACTCCCGTAAAGGGGATACGCGATCGAGCACCGGTACACGCGGAACTGCCGGTCGTCCGAGCCCGTGCGATCGAAGACGTGGCGCAGCAGGTCCACGTACATCGGGGCGCGCGCGTCGCGCGCGACTCCCGCGCCGCGCCCGAGTGACTGGATGGTCTCGGCCATTTCGAGACGGTCCCCGTCCCGGGAGCGGTCGTTGATGTCCGCGACGCCTTCGAGCGTGGTGTCGTAGATCAGGAGCTGAGGCTCCCGGCCGGGGTAGATGTCCTCGTGCACGAGGACGTCGAACAGCAGGGACTTCGTCGGTGCCGAGACTTCCGCGAACACGTGTCCCTTGCGGTCGGAATCGCGGGGAACGTAGCGCTGCATCTCCCGCTCGTTGACCTCGACCAGCACGAGATCCACGCCGGAGTTCGGTCCGAAGTCACTGCCGGCGAGGTGGTAGTGCACGGACTCGTTCGCCTGGGAGACCGCGGTCAGCTGGGCCGGAGGTCCGTCGCAGAACTCGTCGAGGCGCGCGTCGTCCAGGTGGAGGATTGGCCGGCCCTCGAGGTTGCGGGGAACGCGGGGGTCTTCCGCCGCCGCCATGCGCCGGGTGGCGAGCTTGGCCGGGACGTTTGGCCGCAGCCGTTGGAATCCCAGCAGGCCCATGACCCAGACGATGTCGATCGTGACGCCGTCGCTTCCCGGGCGCAGCATCACGGTGGAGAGGATGGTCTCGGCCATCAGGCCCTTGAGCTGACTCATCGCCTTGAACACGGCCTGCTTGCGGCGCAGCTCGAAGTCGCGGCGCGCCTCGGGCAGCCAGGCGCAGATCATGGCATCGAGCGAGCTGCGATCTCCGGCTTCGACCTGGATGAGATGCTCGAAGCGATCCACCGCGTCGGACGCGGCCGCGACGACGTCGGCGGAGGCGCCGCGCCGGCCGGCGGCGCGCAGGAGGCGACGCAGGGGATCGGGGCCCGGCAGGTGGAACGCCACGGCGATCGGATCCCGCATTCGGATCGCCTTGAGCACACGACTCGCGAGGACCTTGTCCAGGCCGAGGCTCTTCGCGAGCGCCTGGGGGCCCTGGCGAGCGTCGGGGATCTCGTCGAGGGCCGCCGTCAGGGCGGTGGACAGCCGCTGGCCCACGTCGGCCACGGAGGCCTCCAGATGGCCACCGGTCGGCGCGACGGGGGGAAGGGCGCTGGCCAAGGGTTTCTCCCGGGAGAGGGACGCTGGAACTCCCTCACAGTAGACGATTTGGGCCGGCTTGCCCAGCCCCGAATGTATTCCGGGAGGATCTCCGGAGATTTCCCGGAAACTGCCTTGACACCGAGGCGCTCACCGGAGTACAACGGATCCAGCGATCGGAGAGTGGGAGCCGGCGGTTCGAGCCGGGCCCGCGATCCGGGAGTGGTCCGACCGCCCGACCCTCGATGCGGGTCCCCGCCGGGGCGCGGGCGGCGAATCCGTAGGTCGACCGAAGGAGAGGAATCCGATGCGTACCCTGGCTACCTTGCTCGCCGTCGCCGTGATCTCGCTCGCGACGAACGCGAACGCCGCCTCGCCGACCGTGGCGGGCTTCGACGGCGGGAACAACGACGGCTTCAGCGGCAACGCTCTGTTCGAAGCCACCGACGGGAATCCCGGCGGCTGCGCCCGTCACGTGACCGACCTGTTCTTCAACGAGCTGCGGACGGGCGGGGTGGGCGAGCCCGTGAATCCGAACTTCCTCGGCGACTACTCGCTCTTCCAGAGCGTGACGTTCTCCGTGGACGTGAAGGCCAACATGCTGACGGACTTCATCGGCAATCCGATCGTCCGCTCGATCGGCATCGCGCTGAAGGACCGCGACATCATGGGGCCGAGCGGTCCCTCCGGTGTGTTCTTCGAACTCGGCCTGATCGGCACCGGCGTCACGCCCGACTGGACGACGTACTCGGTCACGATCGACGACCCCACGGCCATCGGCCTGCCGGCCGGCTGGATCGGCTTCGGCGACGAGGACCCGAACACGTTCGAGCCGGTGCTTCCCGCCGGCGCGACGTTCGCCACCGTCCTCGCCAGCGTCGACGAGTTCCAGGTCACGGGCGCCGTTCCGGGCTACTTCTACACGAACGCGTTCTGGGACGTGCAGATCGACAACATCACGCTGGAGACGGGCCCCGTCTCCGTGGAGTCGGCGACCTGGTCCTCCGTGAAGGCGCTCTATCGATAGCGTTCGCTCGTCACGACGTGAATCACCGCGATGCCCGGGTGTCCTGCGACGCCCGGGCATCGTCTCGTTCGGAGGGTCGGGGCAACCTACCTCGCCCCGTAGTGGAACGCCGTCCCCTCTTCGTTGCGATCCGTCGCGGGCGGGGGCGTCGGCGAGAGAGCGGACACCTCGGCCCGGAGATCCGCGGTCATCGGGATGTCCAGCGCTCCGAGCGACGCCTCGAGCTGCTCCGCGCTTCGCGCTCCGAGGATCGGCGCGGTCACGGCCGGGTGCGACGCGACCCACGCGACCGCGAGTGCGGCCGGCTCCCACCCACGTTCCCGGGCGAAGATCGCGAATCGTGTCGCCGCGTCCTGGACGTCGTCCCCCGCGTACCGCGTCGCGTACATCTTGTTGCGGACGAGACGATCCTCCGCGGATGCGCCGCCTCCTGCCGCCGCGTACTTGCCGGTGAGGAGGCCGCCCCCGAGTGGACTGTACGGGATGACGCCGATCGCTTCCGACGCGGCCAGCGGGAGGATCTCGACCTCCGCCTGACGTTTCACGAGGTTGTACATGGGCTGGATCACCTCGAATCGGTTCCACCCGCGGGCGGCGGAGATTCCGAGTCCCTTGGCGACCTGCCACGCCGCGAAGTTGCTGGCGCCGAGGTAGAGGACCTTGCCGGATCGCACCAGATCCTCCAGCGCGCGCAACGTGTCCTCGAGCGGGGTGACGTCGTCGAAGCGGTGGACGAAGTAGACGTCGAGGCGATCGGTTCCGAGCCGGCGCAGACTCCGTTCCACGGACCGACTCAGATGCCGGCGGGTCGCACCGCGCGCGTTCGGGTCTTCCGAGGTGGGGAAGTAGGCCTTGCTCGTGAGGAGCACGTCGTCGCGCTCGGCAGCGACGAGACGACCGAGGATCTCCTCGGAGCGACCGCCGGCGTAGACGTCCGCGCAGTCGAAGAAGTTGATACCGGCCTCGCGAGCCCGCCGGTACAGCGCCACCGACGTTTCCTCGTTGGCCTCCGCGCCGAACGTCATCGTTCCGAGCGCGAGGCCGGAGACCTTCACGCCGGTCCGCCCCAGGTACTTCATCTCCATGGCGAGGGCCCCCTTTTCGGGCAGTATGCCACGGAAGACGAACGAGCGAGCGATTCGGCGTCGCCTCGGCAGTGGGTCAGACCGACCCCCGACCGGCGCCTCTCTCGGCTACTTCAGGAAGACGATCTTCTCCTGGTCGACCCGGTCTCCGCCGACGAGCCGCACGAAGTACACCCCACCGGGGAGCGAACGGCCCGCATCATCGACGCCATCCCACGCGATCGTGTGCCGCCCGACGGAGCGGAACTCGGACACGAGCGTCTGCACGCGTCGTCCGCCGACGTCGAACACCGCGAGGGAGATCGGACCCGCGGTCGCGACCGAGAACGCGACGTTCGTGCGGTGCCGGAACGGGTTCGGGAAAGCCGCCTCGAGACGCGCGCCCGGCTCGGACACGTCGAGCTCGGCCACGGCCGTCGGCGCGACGTTGCCTTTCCAGTCGAAACCGGAGCAGCTCGTGACCGTCGCCGCGCCGAGGTACTCGGTCTCGTCCGACGTGCGGATCGAGGACATGCCGTTCCAGTCGAAGGTCACGGCGCTCGTTCCCGAGATGGTGCCGGTGGAGCCCACGGGAATGATGTTGTTCCCGCCGGCGAAGGCGAGGAGGAAACCCGAGAGGCTGAAGGAGACCCCGAACGAGAACGGGATGTCGACTTCCACGACGCCGGGGGCGGGAACCGTTCCGGTCGTCGACTCCGGGGGGACCTGGCTGCTGTTGTACGCCCGGCCGCCGCTGACCTGATAGACGGTTCCTCCGTCTCGCGACAGGAAGAGCTGATAGACCGTGCTCATTCCCTGCGCGACACCCGGACCCGTCGCGGCTTGCACGAACTCCGGTGTGCCCTGCGTGTCGATCACGGCCGTCAGGATGCCCGGCGTGAACTGCGCGACACCGGGCGCCGTGATCAGGATCTGATCGTCGAACTCGGCGATCGCGTTCATTCCGCCGTCGGACGAGTTCTCCGGCAGGTCGACCGCGGCGCTCGCGGACAGCGCTCCGAAGTCGGCGATCGCCTGGAAGCCGCCGAACGGCGACGTATTCGTGGCGACCGCGGGCACGGGCGGACCCGACACGACGACGGCCCCGGCTCGGGCGCTGACGTCACACTGGGCCCGGGTCATCCCCGGAAACGCGAGGATCGAAAGCAGCAGGACGCAACCGATCGGGCGGGACGGGACATGGTGCGGCATGGTGCGGCTCCCGGCGAGGGGGTCGAGGTCGCGGCGAGGCTCCCGCGCCGCCCGGTATCAACAAGCATAACGGATGGCTCCCCCCGGATTCACAGGCACGCGGCGCCGACCGCCGTGACGAGGCGATCCGCAGGTTCGGTGGCTCGCCCTGTCACCTCGGAGACCGTCTTGGCGCACGAATCCCCGGCGTAGCTGGTTCCGAGCCCCGGACCGGTTCCGACCATCGACGACCCCGTTCGGAGGGAATCCCGTGTTCAAGCTCTCGACCTGGCCCCGATCATCCCGCTCGCGCCGGACTCACTGGAGTCGCACCAATCCCGGCATCGACGCCGCCCGTGCGCGCGCCCTCCGGGGCGTGGCGGCGGTCGCGCTGTTGGTCGCGAATGCCGCCGCGTCCTCGCCCGCGGCGGGAGCGGCAATGGATCCCCCGGCGGCGTTCGAGGGACCGTCGCGGGGAATCGAGAGGTCGGCGGTCGGGAGTGCGTTCACCTATCAGGGCGAACTGATCCGGGCCGGATCGCCGGCCAACGGCCTCTTCGATTTCCAGTTCCGGCTGATGGACGCCGTGTCCGGAGGAGCGCAGATCGGAGCCACCGTTTCGATCGACGACGCGACGGTAGCTGACGGCCGGTTCACCGCCAGTCTGGACTTCGGCGTGGCGGCTTTCGGCGGCGGCGCCCGCTGGCTCGAGATCTCGGTTCGGCCGGGCAACGGTTCGACCTACACGCTGCTCGCGCCGCGGCAGGCGCTCACGCCGGCGCCCTATGCCGCCGCGCTTCCGAATGTCTACACGAACGACGCCGCGAATTTCGTCGGGGTGGGCAGGTCGACTCCGCTGGTGTCGACCGAACGGTTCGCCGTCCACGGTGAGACGGGACCGGGCTCGTACGGCGGCATGTACGTCGACACGAGCGACCCCGCGGGCCTGCCCTACTATGGTTTCGGGACCGGCGGAACGATCCGAGCCTGGACGTACTTCGACGGCGGGAGCTCCACCTGGCGCCTCTACAACGGCGGCTATCGACTGTCGGTCGGGAGCGGGGCCGGTCTGGTGGTGGAAGACACGAGCGTTTCGGACGGCATCCAGATACACCACACGTCGGACGACGGTCTCCAGATCGGAACGGGCTCCAACTATCCGATCTATGGCGTCTACATTCCGAGCCCCGGCGTCCCGAACATCGATCTCCTGGTCTACACCTCGAACGCCTCGGGGAACTACGCGCTCTACACCACCGACAACATCGAAGCCGGCACGGTGACGCTGACGGCCCAGAAGGTGATCGCCCGCGTGGACGCCGTGGCGCCCCTGGATCGCGGAGTCGTGGTGGCGGCCGCCGGCGTCGGCGATCCGATCGAAGGCGGGAGCGATCGTCTCCCCGCGATCCGCGCGGCCGGACCGGACGCGAGCGGCGTCGTCGGCGTTCTCGCGACGCGGTTGGACTGGGAACTCGCGCCGGGCAAGGAGGCCGAGGGCGAGATCGTCCTGATGCCGGCCGAGGGCCCGGCCCGACCGGGGGATCTCGTCGCGATCATCACCCAGGGAGTCGCGGACGTTCTCGTGCAACCGGGGGCGCGCGTCACGCGGGGGGCACGCTTGACGGCGGACGACGTCGGCGTCGTTCGACCGCTGCGGGCGGAGAGTCTCAACGGCATGTCCGTGACCGAGGGCGCCCCCGTGGTCGGTGTGGCGCTGGCGGATGCGAACGGCGGCACCGTTCCGGTCTTCGTGAACGTGCATTGACGGGGAGGACGAGATGATCCGACACATGAGATGGGCGGGATGCATCGCGGCTCTGCTCGGGATCGGGTGGTCGGCACCGACCGCGGGGGTGGCCCAGACCGGAGGCGAGTTCGATCTGTCCTGGAGCACGATCGATGCGGGCGGCGCATCGTGGCTGGCAGGAGGTGACTTCCTGCTCGGTGGCACCTCCGGCCAGCCGGACGCCGGCGTGCTGACCGGCGGTGAGTTCGTGCTCGCGGGCGGCTTCTGGGGGGGCGGGGTGGTTGCGACCGCCGTGCCGGATGGCGAGTTCGGCCCGGTCTCGTCGCCGTCCATCGCTCGCCTGTACCGGGTCGCGCCGAATCCTTTCGACCCGAGTACCGAGATCTCGTTCGACCTGGCCGAGCCGGGCGACGTCCGTCTCGCCGTCTACAACTTGCAGGGACGTCTCGTTCGCCGGTTGATGTCCGGCCCGCGACCGGCGGGCCGGTACCGCCAGGTCTGGGACGGTCACGACGACTCGGGCGCCGCCGTCGCGAGCGGAGTCTACTTCGTGACCATCGACGCCGGCCCGTTCCACGCCCGTCAGAAGGCGGTGCTGCTTCGCTAGCGGGTCGCGTCCCGGGCGAGCGGCGAGCGCGAAGGCTACCGCGCGATGCGCACGATCCGCTGCGCCTCGGACCGCTCGCCCTGGACGACCCGCGCGAAGTAGACACCCGGGGCCGAGGCGCCTTCCCAGACGATCTCGTGTGAGCCGGCCGCGCGCACGCCGTCGACGAGCGTCTCCACCCTTCGGCCCGCGACATCGAAGATCTCGACCCGCGTGTTCGCGGTGGACGGTACCGTGAACCGGAGCGTGACGCCCGCCCGCGTCGGGTTCGGCGCCGCCGAGAGTGAAAGGCTGGAGGATGCGGCGGGCGCGACGGGCGTCCAGACCGCCGAACCGGGAAGCAACCGGTACGCGCTCGCGCCGTCGGTCGCGACGAAGATCGCGCCCGAGACGGAGTCGTACGTGACTTCGCGGATCGGGGACGCGGCGGGAAGCCCGTCCGCCACGAACCCGATGCCCTCCACGTACACGGAGTTCGCGGTGGCGAGGATCAAGCGCTCGCCGGCGGCGTCGCGATCCGCGGCGACCAAAGTCTCGCCCGAGTAGCCGGGAAGCGCGACGGGACTCCAGCTCAGCCCGGCATCCGTCGTGCGGTACGTTCCCGCCGTCCGGTAGACGGCGAAGAACTCGCTCGCGGAGGACGATCCGCCGGAACCCGGGCGTGCGAACAGCGCGACCCCGATGTTCGACGGAAGGCCGCTGCTGCGCACGGTCCAGGTCACGCCGCCGTCCGTCGACTGCTGCACGTCGCCCGGCACCTCCCCTCGGATCGCCCACAACGTGCTCGCCGTCTCGACGTAGGCGTCGGCCGCGAGGAACCCGGTGTGGACCGTCGCGAAAAAGAGCGGGAGGTTCGGGACGGGCATCCCGCGACAGAGGTAGGGGAGGGAGCCGTCGATCCACAGGAACACGGTCGTGTCCGAAGGATCCGCGGCGATGAGCACGGGGTCGCCCGACCATCCGTTCTCGGGCAGGACGTCGACGAAGCCGTCCTGCCAGGTGTCGCCGCCGTCCGTCGAGCGGCGCAACTGCGGGTCCCCCGTGTCGCTGGTGTAGTTCACTCCGGCTTCGTAGAGGAGCCCCGCCGTGTGGCGACTCGCGAAGTAGTCGCGGATGCTGAAGGGCCCGAGCGAGCCGCCGTGGAACTCCCAGGTGTCGCCGCCGTCGGAGCTTCGCCAGCGGCCCTGCTGCGTCTCGTCGCGCACGTACACGTTGCCCTGGGCGTCGTGGTCCACGTCGAGCAGTTCGAGGCGACGGATCCCGTTCATCCAGGTGTCCCAGGTCAGTCCGCCGTCGGTGGAGCGGGCGAGACCGACTCGCCCGATCGCGGACGGATTGTCGCCGACGCTGACGTAGCGGACACCCGGAGCGCTGAAGTCCTCGGCGAGCGTCGTCGGTTGGAGGTCGCCGTTCGAGGATCGGACGGCCCAGGGTGCGGACCACGTGAGGCCGCCGTCGGTGCTCGTGGAGGCTTGCGATCCCGAGGCGAGCGGCTGGAACGACTGGAGCACGGAGTAGGCGGCGGTGACGTGTCCCGGCGCGTTCTCATCGCCGCGCACGATGCAGCGCCAGCAAGTCCACCCGCCCGGATTCTGGGAGCAGCCGGGAAGCCGACCGGCCGGCAAGAACGTCGCGCCGCCGTCGGTGCTGCGAAGGGCGAGCCCGCCCGTGGCGAAGGTCCACGCCTCCGACGCGGATGTCGCCCCCCACGCGACGTACAGGCCCGCGGATTCCGCGCCGAGATCGGCGGCGGTCCAGGTGCTGCCGTCGTCGGTGCTGCGGAAGACGTCGGGCCAGGCTCCGGCCAGCAACCAGCCCGGCGTGTCCGGGTGCCATGCGACGTCGCTCGGAATCCCGAGCTCGGGAGACGTCGCGGCCCAGGTCAGTCCGCCGTCGGTCGAACGATGCAGGCCGCCGCCGGGATTCGCGACGCACGCGAGCACCGTCGACGCGTCGAACGGGTCGAACGCCAGGTGGATGACGTCGCCTCCCACGGAGATCGTCGTCCACGTGGCGCCGAGATCTGTGGAGCGATGGACGTCGGTGCCGGTGGCCGGGGCCACGAGAACGACCTCCGGCGCGCTTCCCCCGACGGCGACGGCTTCGTACGCGACGCCCGCGGCGAGGCCGGGGGAAGGAGCGCTCCAGGAAACGCCGTGATCGTCGGAGCGCAGAAGCCCCGCGCCCCTGAGCAGCAGGTACATGCGATCGGGGTTGCCGGCGGACTGCGCGAACCCGTCGACGATCCCGCCGTCCGGCCCGCGGGATTCCCATTCGGCCGCGACCGCGACCGGAAACGACACGCAGAGCAACGCACAGAACGAACGCATCGTCATGGCATCTCCCCCGGAAACGAGTGACGGCTGGAAGGATCCTATCAGGTCGCGTGAGAGCGGATCCAGGGCTGCGTCGGTGCTTCGCGCTCAGCGGCGAGGTGGCAGCGCGGCCCGCGCGGCGTCGACGCAAGCGAACAACTCCTCGGGTGACGCCTCGGGGCGCGAGCGGAGTGCCGCGACGCAGTCCGCGAACAGGCGACGTTCCCCCGCACGGTGTCGGATCGCCGCCATCTGGGCGGACCTCGTGTCGCCTTCCCCGGCGACGCCCTGCGGGGGTGGTGCTGCGTCCGTGGACGTCCGGGCGGCGGCGAGGAGCTCCTGCGCCCGCGCATGCTCACCTCGCTTCCAGGCGAGGTATCCGCCCAGGAACAGAGCGGAGGTCGCCTGATCGTTCATCCGGTACGCGTCGGTCAGAACTCGCTCGGCGGCGGACAGGTCACCGGCCGCGAGGAGTGCCTCGCCGCGGCGGATCACGGGTCCGCTTTCCTCTCGATTGATGTCGTGCGCCGCCGCGAACGCTTCCGCGGCCGCGCCGGGATCGAACAGATCGCCGGCCTCCGGCATCGAGTGCACGATTCCGATCTGCACCCAGGCCCGGCTCGCGCGGGGGTTCACTTCCAGCAATCGCCGCCACGTTCTCTCGGCTTCGTCGTATCGCGCGAGCTCGAGGAGGGAGTTGCCGCGGTAGTAGATCGAATCCTCGTGGCGCGGATCGAGCTCCGAGAGATGGGCGAGCGCGACCTCGGCCTCCTGCCAGCGGCCGTCGAGCAACAGCTGATCGGCCTCCTTCTTGAGCTTCCAGAAGACGCGGGGGTCGGTTTCGGCGGACGCGCGATCGTCCCCGGTCGAAGCGGCGAGGCTCACGCCGCCGCCTTCCTCCAGGAGCCACGTGCGATCGACCTCGAGATCCTTCCACTCGTCGCGATGTCCCCCCGGCCAGTCGATCCGGAGGCTGTCGATCGACGTCGCCTGCCCCAGGCCGATGACGAGTTCCGGATCGGATTGTGAGAGGTAGGAGGGGCCGGCGCCGGCTTCCTGCAGGTACGCTCGTCCGCCGGCGTGGAGCACGACCCGGGCGCCGCATCCGGAGGGATGCCCGCGCCGGCCGCGGAGTCGGAGCTTCACCCCGTGGCCGCCCGTCGAGTCATTGCGGAGAAGACGCGCCGCGCCGCCGTGCGCGGAGAGCACGAGGTCGAGGTCGCCGTCGCCGTCGTAGTCCGCCACCGCGCCCCCGCGCCCGACGCGCGCGGCGGTCGCGCGAACTCCGGCCTCGGCGCCGACCTCGAAGAAGCCGCGCGACGGTCCGCGATTCCAGTACAGGTGCGCGTCCATCGGCACGAGGCGGGAGGGATCGTCGCGATCCTGGAACGTGCTTCCGTTCGCCACGAAGAGGTCGAGCCAGCCGTCGCGATCGAAGTCCGCGAACGCCGTGCCCCAGCCGATGAGATCCAGCGCGATCTGACCGAGCCCCACCCGGTCGGCGTCGTCCACGAACAGCAGCGAAGTGCCGGCCTCGTCCGCGAAGTCGGCGAGCTGATTCGAGTACAGCGCGTTCTCCTGCGCGATCCAGTGCGTGATGAACAGATCGAGATCGAGGTCGCGATCCCAGTCGCCCACCGCGATGCCCATCGCGCCTCGATAGTCCGCGACGACCGCCTCGTAGCTCACGTTCTCGAACGTCCCGTCGTGTCGGTTGCGATAGAGGACGTTGTCCGACACGTCGTTTGCGACGTAGAGATCGGGCCAGCCGTCGCCGTCCAGGTCGGCCCAGGCCGCGCAAAGGCTCTTGCCGGACGAATCCGCGACGCCGGCGGACACCGACACGTCGCGAAACGTTCCGTCTCCCTGGTTCGCGAACAGCCGATTCGGATGCGGCGGCCACGACGAGGGATTGAGCGTGAACGGGAACTCCGAGTTCTCGGGCTCGGCGCCGGGCGCGCGCGGCGTGTAGCGGACATAGCCGCACACGTAGAGATCCAGATCCCCGTCGACGTCGAAGTCGGACCAGGCGGCACCCGTCCAGAAACCGGTCCCGGAGAGTCCTGCCCGTGCGGTGACGTCCTCGAACGTCCCATCGCCGCGGTTCCGCCAGAGAACGTTCTCTCCGAAGCAGGTGACGAAGAGATCGAGGTGCCCGTCGGCGTCGAAGTCGGCCCAGGCTGCCCCCTGCCCGCGGTGGGGGCGGCCGACTCCCGACCGCGTCGTGACGTCCTCGAACGTCCCGTCGCCGCGGTTACGGTAGAGACGATCCGTCGCGGTCGATCGCGCCATCTCCGAGTCGGAGGCCGTGAGCGGCGCGGCGAGGTTGACGAGAAACAGGTCGGGCCGGCCGTCCCCGTCGTAGTCGCCCCACGCGACACCGGATCCCATGTCCTCCGGGAGCTGGCTCGTCCGGGGGAACGGGAAGTGCCGGAAGTCGATTCCGGCGGCGTCGGTGACGTCGGTGAACCGGATCGGGGAGGCGTCCGAGTCCCGCGCGTCGCTACGGTCGAGCGCGCGCGTGATCCCCTCCGTCTCCGCACCCGCGACGTACGGCTTCTCCGGCGCGCGATCGCGCAGGACGATCCAGGTGCCGAGCACGGCGACCGGGACGGCACAGAGGATGAGCGTCCGGCGGATGAGTTGCTGCCGTCGAGACACTCAGATCACCCGGATCGTCTTCTCTTCGGACGCCATCCGGACGACCGGGGCGGAGAGCCCGGCGTCCTCCCCGAACATGAAGTTGATCAGGAACTGATCCGCCTTGCGGTAGTCCAGGTTCGCGACGACGTGGAGTGTCCGGCCTTCCGCGGTCGGTCGGACCTCGAACTCCCGGGCGACCCCACCGTCGGTCCACGTCGCCGGATCGGCCTCGAACGCCTCGGACGGGCACGTCAACGTGTACGTCGCGGCATCGCTGAACCCGGGGAAGATCGCGCGACGGAAGCGTACGCCGACCATCTCCCAGAGGTTGTGCCGATCGATCAGGTTGCCGTAGCGGTCGACCGGCTCCGCTTTGAACATGAAGGCGCCCGGGGAGATGAAGTGACCCTCGTCGACGTCGCCGGACACGAAAACGACCTGTCCGTCATCGTCGGTGACCTCGAGATTGATCCAGGACTGGATGATGTCGAGCGGACCGGTCGGGAAGTCGTGCCCGACCTTGTTCGACGTGATCACCACCCGCACGTCGATCGGTTCGCCGGCGCGAACACTGTCGGGGCAGTCGATCGCGAGCGAGACCGCCGGACCGGCCGCCCACTTGTACGCGATCTCCGGAATCTCGCGCTCGCCGCGCAGCCAAGCCTCGGTTGCCGCGTGCTGGGCTTCCCAGCCTTCGAGCTTCAGCACCTGCGGGATGAACGAGTTGGCCGCGATGAACCGGTGATCCCGGTGACGCTTGTCGTCCGCCGTCCGGTACGGATCGAGCTCGTCCCCCGAGGCGGGGTCGTCGGAGTCCACGAGCGGCATGTGGCACTCGCGGCACTCGACGACCCGTTCGGGGTCGTCTTCCGGGTTCCACTTGCTCTTGCGCCAGTTGTCGTACTGGTTCTGGAGCTGCACCCAGCCGACCTTGTTGACTTCCTCGTCGATGAACTGCTTGTGGCACGCCGCGCAGTACTCCGGCGTCTTGAACAGGCGCTTCGAGAAGACCTCGAGATGTTTCTTCGGGTAGGTCCGGATCAGGTAATCCGAGAGGAACTTCGCGCCGGCGCCCTCGTCCAGCTCGTACGCGTATCGCTCGGGCTGCGCGACGGAGTAGTTCGCGTTGCCCTTGAGATCCGTCTCGCGAATCGCGTGACACACGAGGCAGGATACGCCTTCGTGGTAGCCGCGCACGCTCGTGAGACTCTCGGTGAAGACGTTCTTCGTGCCCGCGAACAGCGAGGCGGGATCGTGGCAGCCGCCGCAGTAGCGGGTGGACTCCGGACCGTTCTGCTTGGCCATCACTTCCTGGATGGCCTGGAACGCCGGATCCATCGACGACCAGCGGTGCGCGCTGACGGACCACTCCTCGTAGATCTCCTGATGACAGCCGGCGGTGCCGCAGCTCGCGCTGCCGGTGAGGGAGCGATCATCGAAGGCGCCGCCCGTGACGGTCGTGGCGAGGCTCGGGCGGAACGGGCTCGTGCCTTCCTCCCACGCGTAGTCCGCGGGGAACTCGTTCACCCACCGCACGGGGCGATAGAGCGCGCTCCACCCGGCCAGCATCACGAAGCCGAGCACCGTGACGCCGAGAACTCCGAGCGTCCACCGACGCTCCGCGCCGAGTACCGCCATCGACTCGGCGGATCGGGCGTGTCGATCGCGAACCCAGATGAGCACGACGTGGGGAAGCGTGAACGCCACGATCGCGAGGGTCGTGACGATGTGCACCTGATCCCAGCCGTAGGAGATTCGCGTGGCGAGCGCGCCCTGCCACGTCAGCACGAGTCCGGACGCGAGATTCAGCAGGACGGCCGCGAACGCGACGTAGCCGGTGACCAGGTAGTGGGACCAGGAGCGCCGACGGTACCGAAGCCAGTGACGGGTCTGGTACACGAGGAACGGAACCAGAAAGAGCAGGCCCGCGACGGTGTGAAGCAGTACGAGGAGCTGGTTCGGCACCGAGAACGGCAGCAGCCAGATCGAGAGGCCGGACAGGGTTTCGAACGCGAGGAGCCCTCCGACGAAGATCGAAAGGCGGGAGCGCCACTCTTGGGCGCGGGCGGACTGGGGCCGGGACAGGGGCGACGGGCACATGGCGTTACTCCGGATGCGGGGTCCGAACTGGGATCGATCGTAGCAAATACCGGACCCGTGAATCCACTACTCGGCGGAGCCATGCGGGCGGCCCGCCCCCCCAGGTGCCGCAGCAAGGGGACGCGGACCCCGCCGAGCCGGGTACCCCGCCGGCGGCCCGGCGTGTCGCCCGCACACGGGGTCCCGGCACACTGTGCCAGGTCACCTCACCGGGTCCGTCCGCGATCTCGAGGGCGTCGCGGCGGAGGCTGCCTTCTCCGGGCCTCTCCGCTCGAAGCGGCCGATTCCCGCTCCGGCACACTCGATGCAAAGGGTCCGTTCCGGAGTGATCGCGACCGAGCACGCGACGTACCGGCGGATCGCTCGAGGAATCTCGTGGGAGGTGTGAAATGAACGCGCGCAAGCTCCGGGCCGCCGCGCTGGTCGCCCCGATCGTCCTCTTCCTCGCGACCGATGCATTCGCGTGGGAGCAGGAAGCCGGCCTTCGAGTTCGCGTGGGCGATCCGACCGGGGAGTTCGGACAGTGGGTGACGGATCCGGGTGTGGGACTTGGTGCGCACTACGGCGTGCGACCGTTGTCTCCGCTCACGATTGGGCTCGGCCTCGACTTCCTGATCTACGGACAGGAGAAGACGCGGCTCAGTCTCCCGCTCGTGGATGACTTCGACCTGACCACGGAGAACTATCTCGGATCCGGGTTCCTGTTCGCGCAGGTCCGTCCGCTGTCGGGGCCGGTGCAGCCGTACGCGGAGGGCCGCCTCGGGATGAACTATCTGTGGACCGAGTCGAAGCTCGAGGACCGGGGGTTCTTCGACGACGGAGACATCGCACGGAAGACGAACTACGACGACGCCACGGCGTTCTGGGGTGTCGGCGGCGGACTTCTGATCCGAGTACGTGAGTGCGCGCCGGAGGACTGCAGTCCGGGCGTCCTGATCGACCTGAAGGTTCTGCGTCAACAGGGCGGCGAGGCGAAGTACCTCACGGAAGACGGTGTCGAGATCGTCGACGGTGCGCCGGTGTTCCATCCCGTCGAAAGCGAAACCGACGTGACGACGTACGAGGTGGGGGTCGTACTGACCTTCTAGGCGCGGGTCCGCGGTGTGGGTAGGCAGAGGGCGGCGGATCGCCGGGATCCGCCGCCCCTGCCGTCATCGGATCTGATCTCCCGAAACTCCTAGTTCACGTCGAACCGGTCCGCGTTCATGACCTTGGTCCACGCCGCGACGAAGTCCCGCACGAACTTCTCGCGGGCGTCGTCCTGCGCGTAGACCTCGGCGTAGGCGCGAAGGATGGAGTTGGATCCGAAGACCAGATCCAGCCGGGTGGCGGTCCACTTCGCCTGGCCCGTCTTGCGATCCCGGATCTCGTAGACGCCGGCGCTGCGCGACGGAGCCCAGGTGTAACGCATGTCGGTGAGGTTCACGAAGAAGTCCGTCGTCAGCGCACCCACGCGATCCGTGAGCACGCCGTGCGACGTTCCGCCGTGGTTCGTGCCGAGGACACGCATGCCGCCGACGAGCACCGTCATCTCCGGCGCGGTCAGTCCCAGGAGCTGGGTGCGGTCGAGCATCAGCTCCTCGGGGCTCACGACGTACTCGTCCTTCAACCAGTTGCGATAGCCGTCGTGGATCGGCTCGAGAGGCTCGAACGACTCGATGTCGGTCATCTCGGCCGTCGCGTCGCCGCGGCCGGGAGTGAACGGCACCTGGATCTCGACGCCGGCGGCGTGCGCCGCCTTCTCCACACCGACGTTGCCCGCCAGCACGATCACGTCGGCGAGGCTCGCGCCCGCCTCCTTTGCGATCGGGTCGAGCGCGCCGAGCACTCGCGCGAGGCGATCCGGCTCGTTGCCCGCCCAGTCCTTCTGCGGGGCGAGACGGATCCGCGCGCCGTTCGCGCCGCCGCGCATGTCCGAGCCGCGGTACGTGCGGGCGCTGTCCCACGCGGTGGCGACGAGGTCGCCGACCGAGAGTCCGGTACCGGCGATCCGCTTCTTGAGCGCGGACACGTCGTAGTTCGTCGGGCCGGCGGGAATCGGATCCTGCCAGATCAGATCCTCCTTCGGAACGTCCGGGCCGACGTAGCGCGCCTTCGGCCCCATGTCGCGGTGCGTGAGCTTGAACCACGCGCGCGCGAAGACCTCGGAGAAGTAAGCCGGATCCTTGCGGAAGCGTTCGGAGATCTCGCGATAGATCGGATCCACCTTCATCGCCATGTCCGCGTCCGTCATGATCGGGTTCTGGCGGATGGACGGATCCTCGACGTCGACCGGGCGATCCTCCTCGGCGATGCGGACCGGCTCCCACTGCCAGGCGCCGGCCGGGCTCTTGCGCGACTCCCACTCGTGGCCGAACAGCATCTCGAAGTAGCCGTTGTCCCAGCGAGTGGGATGGGTGGTCCAGGCGCCCTCGAGCCCGCTCGTGATCGTGTCGCGGCCCATTCCCTTGCCGCCGGGGTTGTGCCAGCCGAGACCCTGCTCGGTGACGTCCGCCGCCTCCGGCTCGGGGCCGAGCTTGTCCGCGTTGCCGTTGCCGTGGCACTTACCGACGGTGTGGCCGCCCGCGGTCAGCGCGACCGTCTCCTCGTCGTTCATGGCCATGCGCTTGAACGTCTCGCGCACGTCGTGCGCGGTCTTCTGCGGATCGGGCTGCCCGTCCACGCCCTGCGGGTTCACGTAGATGAGACCCATCATCACCGCGGCGAGCGGGTTCTGGAGATCCCGCTTCCCGGAGTACCGGCTGTGCGGGTTGTCGGTCGGCGCGAGCCATTCCTTCTCGGAGCCCCAGTACGTGTCCTTCTCCGGATGCCAGATGTCGGCGCGACCGAAGCCGAAACCGAACGTCTTCAGGCCCATCGACTCGTAGGCGACCGTGCCCGCGAGAATGATCAGATCGGCCCAGCTCAGGCGACTCCCGTACTTCTTCTTCACCGGCCACAGGAGCCGGCGGGCCTTGTCGAGGCTGACGTTGTCCGGCCAGGAGTTCAGCGGAGCGAAGCGGATGTTCCCCGTGCCGCCGCCGCCGCGTCCGTCGGCCGTGCGATAGCTGCCCGCGGCGTGCCAGGACAGACGGATCATGAGCCCGCCGTAGTGGCCCCAGTCCGCGGGCCACCAGGGCTGGCTCTCCGTCATGAGCGCGTGGACGTCCTTCTTGACGGCCTCGAAGTCGAGCTTCCGGACCTCCGCTTGGTAGTCGAAGTCCTCGCCGAGGGGATTCGTCTTGCGGTCGTGCTGGTGCAGGATGTCCAGGTTCAGCGCGCTGGGCCACCAGTTCATGACCGAGGAGCCGGCGGCCGTGTTGCCACCGTGCATGACCGGGCATCCGCCGGCGGGCTTCGTGTCGGTTCCGTTCATCGTGGTCCCTACCTCTTTCCTTTCTTCTTGGCGGTCGCGGGTTTCGCGGGATCGTTCTGGGCGCACTCGTGACACACGCCGCGGGCCTCGACTTGAGTCGTCTCGACCCGCCCGAGGGCGCGGACGGAGTGCGGCAGCTTCAGATCGTCGAACGCGTCGCTGTAGAAGTCGCGGGTCAGACCGCAGCGCACGCAGACGAAATGGTGATGACGGCGAAGGTTGGCGTCGAATCGGGTTCGCTCGCGGGACGGCCCGAGTGTCGTGATCAGTCCGAGATCGCTCAGGAGCCAGAGCGCGCGGTAGACCGTATCGAGCGACACGGTGGGGAGGCGTGCCCGGACGCCGCGGTGGATGGTCTCGGCGTCCGGATGATGGCCGCTGCGTGCCACCTCGCGGAAGACTTCCATCCGCTGGTGGGTGAGCTTCACGCCGGCACTTCGGCAGACCTGCTCGAAGTGCTCCATCTGGCGGGCGATCTCCCGATCTCTCGTCTCGGGACCTGACGTCGTCACGGGCGAATCCTAGATCAGAATGACTTCCGAGGTAGGAAGAAACCAGGGACGGCGGGGATCGTCAAGGGGCTCGGCCGAGGGCGGCGAGAGCGGACGGCAATCCGAGCGCCCGGCGCCACGCCGCCAGCTGGCCGAGGTGCATGGCCTCGTGCGTGACGGCCATGAAGAGCCCGAGATCGGCCAGGGTCGGAAGCTCGCCGGCGAATCTCCACTCCACCCGTCCCGCGAGCCGCGCTTCGTCGAGACGTCGCCAGGCGTCCGCGACTCGCTCGTGCTGACGACGCAGCTCCCGCACGACGTCGGGGAGTGCGGGGTAGGCGGCGGGATCGGGGTCGGGAAGCCGGGGGTCTCCCGGGCCGCGACGTTCGAACAAGTGGCGCCACTCCTCGGAAACTTCGCGCGCGAGTCCGAGGTCCTCGGCGAGGAGGTCCGACCCCGTGACCAGATGGCCGATCGTCCACGTCGCATGGTTCTCGAGGCCGGGCCCCGCTCCGCGCGTCCACGACTCCGGCTCGAGATCGGACGTCAGCGCTTCCGCGTAGCGGAGGTTCCATGCGTAGGCGCGAAGGGACACGTCGGGCGGAGGAGTCACGCCGGCCTCCGCTCGAACATGAGCGCATTGAAGTCGACGTCTCCCACCGCGACTCCCAGCTGCTTCAGCATGTTCATGACCTGGGATCGATGGTGAACCTCATGCTGGAAGAGCTGGGTGAACAGGTCGCCCGGCGAAGTGACGATCCGCAGCGGACTTCCGTCATCGTCGGTCACCGGGTACTCGAGGGCGCGGTGCCAGTCGTCGACCTCACGCAACGTTGCTCGCGTCTTCGCTGCCTGCTCGGTCCAGGCGGCCTCGAGCACGGAGAGGTCGGGAGGTTGCTCCTGCCGGATCGGCCACTCGTCGTAGGGCGGGACTTCTTCTCCGCGCATGCGGAGTACGTAGTAGCCCTCGCAGATCATGACATGCGTGAGGGTTTCGCCGAGGGACATGGCCCAGGTCGGAAAGGGGACCTGCCAGTGCGATTCCGCGTGCGGGCGGGTTCCGTCCAGCACCCTGGCTCGCGCCTTCACCAGGTACTCGTAGATGCGTTCCGGATTCATGCGGCGAGTACACCAGGGAGCGCGGACCGGCGCAAGACCTCGTCGGAGCTCGAGGACGTCGCCCTTGTAACGGTCCGGATTCCGGTAGTACGGTGTCCCGGTCAGGTTCCGGAGGAGTTCGATGGCACGGCCCGCCAGCCGACCGGAGAGCCAGGTTCGCGCCGCGAGTGGAGAAATCCGTCGCGGCGTTTTCGTTTTCGGATCCTGACGTCGGGAATCCCCCCGAGGGGTTCCGGCGCGGCGCTCGGCGAGGGCGCCGCGACGTGCGGAAGGACACTCAAGGAGAATGACGATGAAGCTTCGATGGATACTGTCGACCGCAATCGTGGGCCTCATGGCGTCGTCCGCGTCCGCCCAGCTCGTGGTGGGCAGCGACATCTCCGGAGCCACGATCTACCACCTCGACGTCAACACCAGTGCGGCGACGCCGCTCCTCACCGGAGTGGAGGCGACCGCGTGGGGGATGGCGTACGACTGGACCACGAACACGCTCTACTGGAACAACGGATCCACTCTCTACAGCTCACCGTTCAGCCTGGGCGGCCTCACGCCGACGAACCTCGGCACGATGTCGTACAACGGCGCCACGGTGAACTTCGTCGGACTCGGGTACCGGGGCGGGAAGCTCCTCGGCACCCGCAACATCACCACGGAGGCGGTCTACGAGATCGACGTGAACACGCTCCAGGCGACGTTGCTCTACCAGTACCCGAGCGCGTTCGACTTCGGCGGCATCGACGTTGACCGCGTAACCGACGTGCTGTACGGCCTGAACGACTCCGGCAGCGCCGGGTCGGGCGCCGGCCTCTACGAGATCGACGTGCCCGGCATGAGCACGACGTTCCGGGCGCCGTATCCGGCCGGGGAGACGGACATCGACGGTCTCGCCGCGTTCAATGGCGTCGCCTACTACGTGACGGATGAACCGGGCCTCTTCTACGTGTACGACATCGCTTCCGGGACGCAGACCGGCGTGTTGACGTCGCCGTTCACGGGCGCCGCGATCTTCTCGGCGGCCGCGTATGTCCAGGGCGGTACGGTGTCGATCGACGACACGTCGTGGGGACAGATCAAGAATCTGTACAAGTAGGTCCCTTTGGGAACTCCGTTCCCGTCGGTCCACGAAGGAGGGGCAGCCCCGCGGGGGGCTGCCCCTCTTGTGCAGTGCACCGGTCTCGCAAAGCACCGGTCTCGCAGTGCACTGTCTCGCAGTGCAACGGCTCCGGCGTGCCGGTGGAATCGTGGACCGCGGCGCTACTCGTTGACGCGGACTTCCTTCACGGTCACGGTCACGGTGAGCCCGTCGCCCTCCGCCATCTGCTCGAGATTCGGCATCCGGCTCGCCATCATCTTTTCCATCATCTCGCGCTGCTCGGGCGGCATCTTCGCGAGCTCTTCCTTCATCTGGGCCATCGCTTCCTTCATCTGGGCGATCTCGGGAGAGTCCTGGCCCCCTTCGCCCGCGAGCTTCATGGTCGTCTGGAACGGCTGCAACCAGCCCTTCACGTTCCGGTAGTCCTGCAGGTGCATGTCCATGGTGACCGGTCGTGCATTGCCGTTCATCTTCGCAGTGCCCGTCATCTCCACGCGGCGCAGGACGTAGTCCTTCTCGTCCACGTAGAACGTGCCGCTGCCCGGCTCGAAGTCCTCGGAACCCTCCGCGTCGAACGAAACGTCCTCGAGGTGATCGATCGTGAGGACGTGGCAGGCGTTGCCGTCGACTTTCTCCGATCCGCGGAGCTTCGCTCGCTCGGCGAACTGCTGGAGCTTCGTGTAGAACGACCCAGGATTCACGCCCTCGGGGCCATCCGCGGCGACGAGCACGGGATGCCCGTCGACCATCTTCTTCTCCAGCCGCGTCGTCGTCTCCATGCCCATCGTCTCCTGGACGATCGTGACGTTCTGGATCGAGGCGAGGCGGCCTTCGTACTCGGCGAGCGCCTTCTCGAAGATCTTCTGGGCGTCGGCGGCGAGTGCGGGGGTGGCGTGCAGCAGCGCGAGGCCGGCGAGGGCGGCCAGGGAACGCAGGCGACGAGACACGGGATCCTCCCTACGGTGGCGTGGATGTTTCGACCAGACCGCCCGATCGTACCGAGTCGGGCGGCCGCTGTCGCGGGGGATTGGAGGGCGGGGGAGATCGCTCCGCGCGACCCTCGAAGGGGCGGTCCGACGCGGCGCTCTTCCGGGCGGTCTGGCCATGCGTGGGGTACCGACCCCGTATCTCTCGCGCCGGGGGAGCGGCCGGCCGGGCTGCGATCTCGCCGCGCTTGGACTGGAGCTTGCATTCGACATTGCCTCCGGGAGAGAATCTCGAAGTAGCCACCCGATCGGATCGAGGAGGTCGACATGAGAACCACCGAAATTCTGCGCCTCGCGCTTCTCCCTGCTTTCTTCGCGTCCGGAGCATCCGCGCAGCTCGTGGAGCTCGCACCCGTCGCGGACACGGACGTCAACACCTCGCTCGATGCCCGTCGCAACGACAACTACGGATGCGACCCGATTCTCAACGTTGCGGGGAGTCGGGGAGGTGGTGGGATTCCGTACGGCGGGGCAGACGGGATCCGCATTCTCCTGCAGTTCGACGTCTCCACGTTCTCGGCGCCGATCGGTTTGGCGGAGCTGGAACTGCATCTCTCGGATTTCCGCAACGACACGTCGGCCCAGGATTTCGCGATCGACGTTCACCGGGTCACCGAGGCGTGGGAAGAAGGTGACGGGAACGAGAGTCCGCCTCACCCGGGCGGTTGCCAGGGGGTTGATCCCGCGTCTGGGGTCGCCTGGGTCGGGGCCGGGGATGGCGGCGACGCCAACAACCAGACCCAGCCCGCGTTCGATCCGTCGATCGAGTCGACGCTCAGCTTCAACTCGATCGATGCCACGGGTCCGGGAACCGCCTATGTGTGGGACGTGACCACGCTCGTCAATGGGTGGATCACGAACCAATACCCGAACCACGGCATGATGCTTCGCGACGTGACGACGGATGGCTCGTACAAGGACGTGGGATTCGCGTCGCGAGAGCTCGATTTCAACGTCTACCCGGGGTTGCTCTGGCCGACGGCGGCGGGACCCGTACTCCGGATCTACTCGACCGTGTCGGTCGAGCCGATGAGCTGGGGCCGCGTCAAGGCGACTTATCGACAGTAGTGCTCGCGGAGCACCCGTCGTCGACCGAGGGGGCCGAACGCGTTTCGTATCATGCGGGCGTGGCTCGGGCTCCGTGAGGCGACTCCTGCTCGGAAGGTGGCTCATGTCTCGTCTCGGTCGGTCCGTCGCGCTCACCCTTGCCGTTTCCGCCTGGTCCGTCGGCCCCGCCGACGCCGCCTGGACCCAGCTGTCCGGGCCGCATCCGCCGGCCGCCGCTGCCTTCGGCACCCACGGATCTCTCGCGTTTCTCGGCACGAACGACGCGGACGCCGGCGACGTATTCCGCTCCACGGACGACGGGCACACGTGGTCGAACGTCGGCATTCCGAACGGAGGCGTGACCGAGTTCCTGTCGGTCGGGAATGCTCTGCTGTTCGGGTCGTATCTCGCCGGCGTGTATCGTTCCACGGATGCCGGCGACACCTGGGCGCGCGCGGATGCGGGGCTTGCTCCTTTTGCAACACCGGCTGCGCTCGCCGCCGTGGATGGGCAGACCGCGCTCGCGGGAACGGACGATTTCTCGCTCGGGGCACTCTATCGGTCGACGGATACCGGCGCGACCTGGGCGCCGATCGACGGCGCGCCGGCGGTCCGGTGCCGGGACCTGCTCGTGCTCGGCACCACCGTGTTGGCGGGGGGAGAGACGATCGGCGTCCTCCGCTCGACCGACGCGGGGCTCACCTGGGCGGAGTCGAACGGGGGACTGCCGGCCACGCGGCACGTCGATCGCTTCGTGCAACACGGTGCGTCGATCTTCGCTGCGATGCGGACGCCCTTCGCGGTCGCGGTCTCGCACTCGGAGGATGGTGGCGTCACGTGGAGTGCCGCGATGACGTCGGGACTTCCTTCCGCTTCGCAGGTGACCGCGTTCTTCGAGTCGGCGGGCGATCTCTGGCTCGGTACGTTCACGACGGCCGGCGAGTCCGGCCTCTATCGATCCACCGACGACGGCGCGACCTGGCAGCGGCGCACGGCCGCCTTGCCCACACCGGATCGCGTCCTCGGTGCCGGGGCCCTCGGCGGGGACCTCGTGGTCGGCACGATCGATGGCGCGTTCCGCTCTTCCGACCAGGGCGCGACGTGGGCCGCGAGCTGGCTGGGTGCCGCCGGGATCTGCGGCTCTCGCGCGGTTCTCGGTTCGGGACCGGCGCTGCTGACGGGGCTTCATCATTTCGGGACCATCGGGCTCGGCATCCGTCGCACGACGGATTTCGGGATCACCTGGGCGCCGGCGACCGGAATCGCCGCGAGCACGACGGCACTCGACTTCCTCGACCTCGGGGACTCGATTCTGGCGGCGGCGTACGGGGTCGACCGGGGTGTGGTCCGATCGACCGACGGCGGATTGTCGTTCACCCCGTCCAGTGTCGGCCTGCCGACGAACCTCACCATGAAGTCCTTGCACGTGCACGAGGGCACCGTGTTCGCGAGCTCCTGGACGGACCTGTACCGTTCCACGGACGCGGGCACGAGCTGGACGGTCGTGCCCGCCATGGCGAACGTCGAGCGTCTCGTCTCGCTCGGCAGCGACCTCTTTGCGGGCCGCTACGGAACGGGCGTGGTCCACTCGACGGACGGGGGAGTGACCTGGATCGCGGCGAACGACGGCCTGCCGCAGGGTGCGAGCACGTACGTGAACGACCTCGAGATCTTCGGCGGCACGATCTACGCGGCCACGGCGGTGACGAGCGGCGTTTGGCGGTGGAACGGGGCCGCGTGGGAGAGTGCGGGACTCGCGGGCGCGTACGTGAACGAGCTCCTCGCGGTGGATGGCGCACTCCTGGCCGGCACGGCTCTGGACGGCCTGCACGTGACGACCGACGGAGCGAACTGGACCGCTTTCGTGGACGGCTACGCCGGGGGCGAGGTCTGGGCGCTCGCGGTCGTGGAGGATCGCGTGGTGGCAGGAACCCGTGGGCACGGGCTCTGGTCGGTCCCCCGAGGCGACTTGCCTTCCTCGACGTCAGCCCCCGGGGGCGCCACGATCCGCGCGTTCGCCGTGGCACCGAGTCCGTTCCGCGCGATCACGCGCCTCGGGTTCTCCCTCGAGCGCCCGTCCTCGATCCGTCTGACCATCCACGACGTGCGGGGGCGCCTCGTGCGCGAGCTGCTGTCCGGCGTCCAGCCGTCGGGTTCGCTCGAGACGACCTGGCGTGGCGACGACTCGCGCGGTCGATCGGTGCCCGCGGGCGTCTACTTTGCGCGACTGGAGATCGGTGGCACACCCGCGTCCACCCGTCGTCTCGTGAAGTTGCGCTGACAAGGAAAAGCGCCCGGATCCAGCGGACCCGGGCGCCTCCGTCGTTCGTCAGCTCCGCGGGCTAGCGGTAGGCGTTCTTGACCTCGCCCCAGCTCGAAGCGTCCACCGACGTCGCATCCTCGACGTTGAAGGAACCGTCGGAGATGAGGAGCGTGGTGCCGCTGGTCGGATCGGTCGCCAGGCCGGAGAACGTTCCCACGACGTTCGTCGGGGTCACGACGTCGAACGTCACGGCGCCGCTGGTCGCGCTGTACTTGCCCGCCGCGACCGCGCCCACGAGCTCCAGCATCCAGTTGACGCCGCAGATGTCCGTGGGGGCCGTGTAGCCGACCGCGTCGTCGACGAACACGAAGAACGTGTTCACGCCGTCGAACACGAACGTGCCGGCGCCGGGAGCGGTCGCACCGCGCACGACGATCGCGCCCACGTCCGTGAAGTTCGAGCCGTCGGTCACGGCGCCCAGGACGACGAGGTACTCCAGGCCGTCGAGCGAGAACGTCGCCGAAGCCGAGCCTTCGTTGGCGGGATCCAGGACGATGTCACCGTCCGACACGAACGAGCCGGCGATCGACCCGCCCCCGGTCTGGGCGTATCCGAACTGGAGGTTTCCACCGTTGATCTGGGTGTCCGTGCACGCGAATGCGGGTGCCGCCGCGAGCACGAAGGCGAAGAGTCCGGTAGCAGTAGCTTTCATGCGGGGGCTCCTAGCTGGTTGTCTGGATCAGGGAGAGTTGCTACCCCGGGGGGTTCGGGAAGGTTATCACAAGCGCACCCCGAGCGAGTGCGGCCGAATCGCGCCCTGCGTTCGGAACTGGTGATGTTTCGTCGATCCTTGCGTCCATTGACAGCGAAGTGGCGGTGGGGAGGCCGACTCGGTTGTGGGGTCCGGGGAGGTGGGCCCTGTGGTTTGAAGCTCCCGGAGAGCGATCTGGTCACTTTCCGAGGGGCAAGGGCGGTCGGTCGTGTCGACGGGCATTCTCGTGGCGCCCGGCCGTGGGATCCGCTAGCCGCCGGCGGGTCGGCAGGATCCTCCCGTCGACTTTCGGGCACAAGCAGGAGAAGGGAACCGATGAAGAGCACCGGGAATCGTCGCGTTCTGATCGCTCTCGTGTTTTTCGCCTTGCTCGCCGCAACGCTGATCCTCGTGGGACCCGCAGAAGAGGCGGTGGCCGCCTCGAACTGCACGTACTACAGCAACGCCAGCCACAACACGGTGGTGGGGCAGTTCGGATACGACTGCTGCAACAACCGTGTCGCGTGGGGCGTCAAGACCGCCTACAAGACGTGCGGGGGCTGCTTCCCCTGCTTCCCGCCGCCGCGGTAGGCCCACGAGTCGAAGCTGGTTTCGAGGGCGGGGCGCCCCCTCCGGGGGCGCCCCGGTTCCGTGTTAACCTCCTGCTCGGGAGGGAAACGCGATGTGCCGGAACATCCGACCGCTGTTCAATTTCGATCCGCCCGCGACGGACGACGAGATCCAGGCCGCGGCGCTCCAGTTCGTGCGCAAGGTGAGCGGCTTCACGAAGCCGTCCCTGGCGAATGCCGAGGCCTTTGACCGGGCGACGTCCCGCGTGGCCCAGGTCGTTCACGAGTTCCTGGACGAGCTCGTGACGGCGGCACCGCCGAAGGACCGGGAAGTCGAGGCGACACGGGCGAAGGAGCGCTCGGCGCGACGTTTCGGGGGAGCCTGAGCTCTCGAAGTGGACTCGCGGCGAGTCTCGCTCACGGGCCCATTGCGTGCCCTCGTCGCCGGCCGCTACCATGCTCCCATGGAGATCCACGGACGGCACCGGGCATCGCGCCACAGCCTCCTCGCGCGAGGGACTCTGGCGTTCGTGCTGGCGGCGATGGGCGCAATCGGATGCGGGGAGACGCCGCGGGGTGACGGCGGATCGGCACCGTCCGAGGTCGCGCTGGATCCCGAGGTCGAGAAGCTCCTCCACGACCTCCGCGACCGCGCCGACGCGAACCCGCGGGACGCGAACGCCGCCGGTCAGCTCGGACTCGCCTACGATGCGAACTCCTTGCCCGGGGCCGCGCTCGACGCGTACGAGACGGCCGCCGCCCTCAACCCCGGGGATCCGCGCTGGCCGTATCACGTCGCGCGCCTGCGGGCCGCGGAAGGGGACCTGGAGGGCGCCCTGGCCGCGCTCGAGATCACGCTTCGCCTGCAGCCCGACTACGCACCCGCGCACTGGCGGCACGGTCGCTGGGCGTTCGATCTTGGCCGTCTGGACGAGGCCGAACAGGCGTTCCGTGTTTGCGAGAAGCTCGAGCCGGATGCGCCCTACGCGCCGATCGAGCTCGCCCGCATCGACCTCCAGCGCGGGGAACCCGAGGCGGCCATCGAGCGACTCGAGCCCGTCGTGCGGCGCGACCCCGAGGACACGCTGGCGTACCACGTGCTGGCGGCCGCCTACCGGCAGGCCGGCGACGTCGACGCGGCTCGCGAGGCGCTGACCCACACCGATGCTCCGAAACGCACCGACCGCCCCGACCCCTGGCGTGACGAGGGCGCCCGCTATCGGGTGGGGTTCGCCGCCGAGCTCGAGCGAGGAATCGCGCTGCTGGGAGAAGGGAAGCTGCAGCCGGGCATCGAGATCCTCGAGCGGCTCCGCACCGGTCATCCGAACGACGTCTCGCTGCTCTCGAATCTCGGCACTGCCTACTGTGCGGCGGGTCGGCTCGGTCCCGGCCGGACGGTACTCGAGCAGGCGCTGCGCGCCCGTCCCGGCCATCTCCCTTCGCTGCTGGGATTGATGGAAGCGCTCCGTCTGTCCGGAGATTCCGCGGGAGCGCTCGCGCTCGCGGACCGCGCGGTCGAGATCCACGCCACGAGTGGTGAGGCGCATCGCCAGCGCGCGATCCTGCTGCAACGTGCCGGGCGACGCGACGAGGCGATCGAGGAGTTCGACCGCGCGGTGCGACTCGGCCGGCGCGACGCGACGTCGCTTCTCGCGAGCGGACGCCTGAAGGGCGAGGCCGGACGCTGGGCCGAGGCGGCGAGCGATCTGCACCTCGCGCTCGAAGTCGACCCCACGCTCGACCGCGCGCGCCTCGAGCTCGCGCGCTCTCTCGCCGAGTCCGGCGATGCGCCCGGCGCGAAGCGAGAGCTCGCGGCCGTGGCCGGCACCCTCGGCGATCATCCCGAGTGGCAACGGGTGAAACGTCTCTTGGACGAGAAGGAGAGCGCACGGTGAATCGACGCCCGTCGGGGGGCATGGCGCCCGTCCCACGGATCGACTGGGCGATCGTGATCGCGCTCGGCGCGGTCGTCGTATCGTCGTGTCGCGAGACGGATCGCACGCCGCCCGCGCCTTCGCCCACGATGCGCGCCACGACCGGGCCGGCAACCTCGCCCGCGGCCGGCGCTGCGGTCTGGTTCGAGGACCGCGCCGCGAGCTCGGGGATCGACTTCGTGTGCGAGTCCGGCCACGAGAGCGCGTTCCTGTTTCCGGAGATCATCCTCGGCGGCTGCGCGCTGTTCGACCTCGAGGGCGACGGCGACGCCGACGTGTACCTCGTGCAGGGCGGACGCAACCTGCGTCGCCCCGTGTCGGCCGACACGCCCGGCAACCGCCTCTACCGGAACGACGGCGACTTCCGTTTCGCGGACGTCACGGAGGGCAGCGGCGCCTCCGATGCCGGCTACGGGGTCGGCGTGGCGGTCGGGGACTACGACGACGACGGGGATTCGGATCTGTACGTGACCAACGTCGGCGCGAACGTCCTGCTGCGAAACGACGGCGACGGGAGTTTCACGGACGTGACCGCCGTGTCCCGCACCGGACATCCCGGCTGGGGAACGAGCGCTTCCTTCCTGGACTACGACGCCGACGGGGATCTCGATCTGTTCGTGGTGAACTACGTGCAGTGGGCGGTCGAGGGCGAGTTCGATTGCCGGAACGCGTTCGGCGCGCTCGACTACTGCCTGCCCACGAACTACGGCGCGCCGGAGCCGGACGTCCTGTACCGCAACGAGGGCGACGGGACGTTCACGGACGTCAGCGAGTTCGCGGGGTTGCACACCGCCACCGGCAACGGACTCGGCATCGCGTGCGCGGATTTCGACGGCGACGGCCGGGTGGACGTGTTCGTCGCGAACGACACGATGCTCGATCAGCTCTGGATCAACCGGGGAGACGGTCGCTTCGAGGACGAGGGTTTGCTCCGCGGCTGCGCGCTGGACGAGAACGGGCGGGCCAAGGCGGGGATGGGCGTGGCCGTCGCGGACCTGGACGGCGACCTCGATCGCGACCTGCTGGTCGTGAATCTGGAGGGCGAGACGGATTCCTTCTACCAGAACGACGACGGCTTCTTCTCGGATCGGAGCGCCGCGCACGGACTCGCGGGCGCATCCCGGGGTTTCACTCGGTTCGGCGTGGGATTCATGGACTTCGACAACGACGGCTTCCTCGATCTGTACCAGGCGAACGGTCGGGTCCAGCTCTCGCCGGAGCCCGTGACCGCCGATGGCTACGCCGAGTCGAACCTCGTCCAGCGAGGTCTCCGCTCCGGCGGTTTCGAGACCGTCACGCCGATCGGCGGCACCGTCACCCCGCTCGTCGCAACGTCCCGGGCGGCGGCGTTCGCGGATCTGGACGGCGACGGGGGAGTGGACGTCGTGGTGGCGAACCGGGACGCGCCTCCCCACGTGCTCCGGAACGTGGTGGCGGGACGCGGACACTGGATCGGATTCCGCGTGCGCGAGCGCAGCGGGCGCGACGCGCTCGGATCGATCGTCACCGCCGACGTCGCGGGGAGGACGATCTCCCGCGACGTGGTCTCGGGGTTCAGCTACGCGGCCGCGAGCGACCCCGTGGTGCACCTCGGTCTCGGCGCGAACGATCGCGTCGAGAACGTCATCGTCCGCTGGGTGGATGGCGTCGAGGAGAAGTTCGGGGACTTCGCAGCCGGATCGGTCGTGGTGCTGGATCGCGGCGCGGGCCGCTCCTGACGCCTCGCCGCGTCAGTCGGGATTCGTCGCGAAGACCGTGAGCTCGGTGGTGAACCCGCGGTCCTCCATCGCCAGCATCCCGCAGATCGCGTGGGCGATATCCTCGGAGCGGAGCTTGCGCTCGCTCAGTTTCTGCACGCGACCACCGGCCGCCGCGAAATCCGTCTGCACCTCGCTCGGATTCACCTGCATGACGCGGATGTCGTGCTGGCGGAGCTCCGCGCGCCAGCACTGCGTCATGCCGCCGAGAGCGAACTTGCTCGCCACATAGGCGGTGCCGCCCGCGAATCCCCGGGAGCCCGCGGTAGAGGAAACGTTGACGATGTTCCCCCCGCCGCGCGTCACGAAGTGGCGCGACGACTCCCGCGCCATCAGCATCGCTCCGATCACGTTCGTCTCGAGGACCGCGAGAAAGTCCTCGACCCGCAGGTCGTCGAGTTTCGCGAAGCGTCCCCAGCCCGCGTTGTTGATCAGGGTGTCGAACTCGCCGAACTCCCGGATCGTCTCCGCCACGAGGCGTCGCGCGTCGTCTTCCTTGCCGACGTCGCCGGTGAGCGGGAGCGCGCCGATCTCCTTCGCGGCGGCCGTCACGACGTCGCCGCGCCGGCCGCAGATCGCGACCTGGGCGCCGTGGTCGCGCAGCATCCGCGCCGTGGCGAGACCGATGCCGGCACTACCGCCGGTGACGAGGACCTTCGCGTTCTCGAGCTTCATGGCGTCACTCCGCAGGAGGGGAGGCGAGGGCGAGCCGCAGCTCGGCTGAATCCGCCTCCGTCAGTTCGGTGAAGTGCCGCGCTCGGTCGACGACGTCGGCCGTGCCGAGATACTCCGCGGCGCAGTGGGCGTGGATCGCGCCGGCCGGTTCGAACCGCGCGTCCTGGAAGAACTGGAGCTTGATGCGCCAGGCGTCCTTGGGGATCGGCTCCCGGCACGCGCGGCATTTCGCCCGGCCGGACGGGGACCGCTCGGCGCCGCACACGCGCGGCAGGCGGCGATGCTCCATTCCCACGACCGCGATCGACTCCAGTCGCTCGCGATCGGGCAGGGGTTCGATGAGGGAGGGAAGCGCCTCCCGAAACGGTTCCGGGCGAGCGAGCGCTCCGCATTCGGGATGGAACCAAAGGGTCATCTCGCCTTCCGCGTACGGATTCGGCTGTCGCTCGCCGAAGCGCAACTCGCCCTTCGCGATCGTACGGCCGCAGGCGCGACACTTGGCCCGGCCGGACGGCGCGATCTCGAACCCGTGCGGCACGGCTCAGTCCAGGAAGCCGTGCTGGCGCATCCAGTCGTCCCGGACGAACTTGGTCAGGTAGTTCCGGATGGAGTCCGGCAGGATCGTCACCGCGCGCTTCGTCCCCGGATGTCTCGCCACGGCCTCGAGCATCGCCCACACGGCGGAGCCGGAACTGCCGCCCACGAGGAGACCCTCCTCGCGGATCAGTCTTCGCGCCATGTGGAAGCTGTCGCGATCATTCGTGTAGATCCACTCGTCGATGTGGTCGTAGGTCAGGACGTCCGGCACGAAGTCGTAGCCGATGCCCTCGACCTGGTACGTCTTCACTTCCTCGCGTCCACCGAGGACCGAGCCCTCGGGGTCCACGCCGACGATCGTGATGTTCGGGTTCTTCTCCTTCAGGTAGCGCGCCACGCCGGCGATCGTACCGCCGGTGCCGGCGGTCAGCACCGCGAGGTCGAGGGAGTCGCCGAAGTCGTCCCAGATCTCCTTGCCGGTGCCGTGGTAGTGGGCGAGAGGGTTGTTCGGATTCGCGTACTGATCCGGGATTCGCGAGTCCGCGATCTCCTCGTTCAGCCGCTTCGCGACTCCGAGCAGGCTCTCCGGGTCGTCGTGGGCCGCCTCCGTGGGCGTCCGCACGATGCGCGCCCCGAGCGCTTCCATCACGACCTGCTTCTCCTGGCTCATCTTCTCGGGCATCGTCACGATGAGATCGTAGCCCTTCACCGCGGACACGAGCGCGAGTCCCGTCCCCGTGTTGCCGCTGGACGGCTCGATCAGCGTGGTGCCCGGACCGATCTCCCCGGACCGCTCGAGCTCCTCGATCATGCGGACCGCGATCCGGTCCTTGACCGACCCGCCCGCGTTCAGGAACTCGCACTTCGCGAACAACTCGACCCCGAGATCGCGGCCGATACGGTTCAGGCGTACGACCGGCGTGTTGCCGATCGTCTGGAGGATGTTGTCGTAGATCATGGGGCCTCTCGGTCCGGTGACGGAAACGGGGATCGAAAGGCGAAGGGTAGCAGGCGCGGCGCAGTTCCGGAAGGGAGGGTCAGGATCCCCCGTCGCGCCCCAGGATGTCCGCGACCCGTCCCGCCAGATCGGGAGCACGGGACTCGAGCAGGTGCCGGAGCTCCGAGGTGGCGGCGGCCCGCCCGGCCTGGTCGAGCAGGGTGCCGAGCGCCTCGCGGCCGATCTCGCTCGCGGGCACGCCCTCGGCGCCACCGAGGTCCTGCAGTCGGAAGCCGGGGAGGTCCCGCTCCGTGCGCTTGCCGCCGAGCGCCGTGGCGTCCACCGTCACGCGCCCGCCTTCGAACACGAGGCTGCGGACCCGGAGTCGCGGGTCGCGCGATGCCTCGGCTTGCGGAACGTGCTCCCGGAGGCGGTCGCGCAGCACCTGCAGATTCGTCTTTCCGCGATCGTCGAACTCCAGCACGAGCTCGGGCCCCGACACGCGCAGCTCGTCCAGCGTGAGCGGGCTCTTGCGGATCGTGGCGGGATCGACGTCGAGGGTGAAGCGCTCCACCCGGATCGCGTCCCTTCCCGAGAATCCGTCGGGGTTCCCCACGGCGAGGCGATCGACGGTCCCGGCTCCTTCGGCGAGCTCGAGTTCCACGCCGCCCACGGCGACCCGCGAGCCCGTCAGCTCGGACCCCTCACGCTGGATCGCCGCCGCCACGAGCGAATCCAGGGAGCGCGTGATCCAGAGGACGCCGGCCACGGCGAGCAGAACGACGAGGGCCGAAAGGCCCGGGACGAGCTTGCGCACGAGAATCTCCAGTGGTTGTCGAGTCGAGAAGCTCGGGCGGACCGGGTTGGACCGATGGTTCCGGCCTCCGATCCACTCACGCCTGCCCCGTTCGCGTGATGTCCCCGGTACCGCCCTGATGTCGGGTACGCCCCCAGGCGCGGCCCGACAGTTCTCGACTCGGTTGGCGACTTGCCGGCCGTCGCGAGCGCGGACGGGCGGAGCTGTCTTTGCCGGGTGCGGGCCCCGCCCACGCTCCTTGACGTCGCCAACCAGGCTCGCCGTAGCAATCCGCAAGGGACGTGCCACAACGCCAAAGTCGGCGAAAGGGCCAGGAAGGGCCGAGAGCCGGCTCTCCGACGGAGAGCACCGAAGACGAGGTGATCGGAGTGCGAAGTTCTTACAACCGATTGGAAAACCTTGCTCGATTCGACGGCGCTCGGCGCGGGACGGCCCCGAACGACACCGGGGGCCGCCGAGAAGGCGACCCCCGGGCCGGGGGGAGACGGCGGCTCGGGTTTCCGGCCGGCGTCTGAGCGGGACGCGGCCGGAATCGGCCTACCGGAGGATGACCATCTTCTTCTCGCCGCGGTTCTCACCATCCACGGCCAGTCGCGCCCAGTACACGCCGGCGGCGACCCGACGCCCGTCGTCGTTGCGGGAATCCCAGCCCACGAGGTGCGAGCCCCGCGCGAACGGGCGGGAAATCAGATGCCGTACGCGACGTCCGGAAACGTCGAAGATCTCGAGTCGCACCTCGGCCGCCGGCCGCTCCAGGGAGAACCGCATCGAGGTGTTGGAGGCGAACGGGTTCGGGAACACGTTGTCGAAGGATCCGTCCGGCCCCTCGGCGAACTCCGGCACGCCGACCGGGAGCCCCACCGAATCCGGCCACGCGATCGACCTGACGTACGCCACGAGCTGGCTGATCTCCGTCGAGTTCAGGTGGGACGTCGTTCCGTGCTGGTCGCTCGGGTTGAACGACGTGAATACATCCGTCAAGGTGTACGCAAAGTGATGGTGCAGGTACGGGCCGGTATCCCAAACGCCGATGAGCGACGGCGTATCGAAACCCGCTGCCGCGTCCGTGTCGGCCGGGTCCGTCGTACCCACGTCGTGCTTCACGAACGGCATGTCCAGCGTGCTGTCCGTGAAGAACGGAGGCACGTGGCACGTCGCGCAGCCGACCACGGGATCGTTGAAGAGGATCTCGCCGGCCTGCGCATCCGGCGTCAGGCTTCCGTCCGGCATGAGGAACGGCGTGTCGGGACGGTGAAACACGGTGTTCATGTAGGCCGCCATGTCGTCGAGATCCTGACTGAGGCCCGCGTTCGGCGCGCCGAGCGGCGGGTTGCCTCCTCCCGGGATGAGGCCGGCCCCGCCCATGAACTCGATGATGCCGAAGTTGTGGTCCTGCATCTCGTCCTTGTCGCCCGTCCAGTCGTGCGCGCCCGTGAACGCGATCCCGCGCATGTCCGGCGTGCTCCGGAGGTGCTTCCCGAACTGCGAGAGATCCCACGGGCGTCCATCCGCCTTGCCCCACACGTGGCACGATGCGCAGGCTCCGCGCTCGTCGAGCGACATGTCGCCCTTCGACGTGAAGAAAAGCTGCTTTCCGTGCAGGACCGAAGTCGAGAGCGGATCGAACGTAGTGGCGGAGACGGTGGTGACCACCGTGTTCGTGAGGGGGTTGATCACCGTGATGTCCCGACTCAGCCAGTTGGAGACGTACAGCCGCGATCGGCTCGGATGGGCGACGATCCCGATCGGCGCCTTTCCGGCCGGGATGATCGCGATCTCCTGCGGGTTGAGAAGGTCGTCGTCGATCACCATCACGTTGTCGCTGTGCAGATTCGCGACGTAGGCGCGGCTGGCCTTGAAGTCCACCGCGATCGGCCCGCCGACCGGTGTGCCGCCCGGGAATCCCGTGACCGGCGAACCTCCCTCGCTCAGGAAGTACGTGTTGTCGCGCAGGTCCTGGCTCGTCACCGTGCTGATGGGACGAATCGTCGCGTGGACGATGTTCTGCGGCGTCAGCGGGCCGCCGGAGAGATTGCCGCGCGTCGTATTGATGGTGTTGTTCGGGAGCCAGAGAAGACCATCGTAGGGAGGCGGAGCGATGATCGGATTCTGGACGGTCGAGGGGTAGCCCGCGATGTTCGTCCCGAACACCTGGTTGATCAGGATCTCCGACTTCGTCGATGTGGAGGGGAAGTAGGTCGTCACCCGACCGAAGAACTCCGGATTCAAGAGATGGGTGATCCAGACCCGCTCCGCGTCTCCGCGCACCGCGATTCCACGGGGATGTCGGTAGAGCGACATCGTGTTCGTCACGACGCGCGTGGGCACATCAAACACGAAGAGTTGTTCCGAGCCGGACGCCGTCACGAACGCCGACATGCCTGACGGATCGAACGCCACGCCGAACGTCTCGAACCCGGCCGGCAACGAGTCCACCACGGCGCGGGTCGCCGCATCCACGATGTAGACGTGGTCATCGCGCTCGGAGGTCACCCACACCTCGCCGTTCGTGGGATGGATCGCGAGACACCACGGTTCGCGCGCGATCGGAATCTCGGCGAGGAGCGTGTTGTCGTTCGGCGCCTGGACCTTGATCACGGACACGGTGCCGTGGTCCGGATTCACGCTCCAGAGCTCCTGCCCGTCCGGCGTGATCGCGAGGGCGGAGGAGCGGGTCGACTGGGCGGCCAGGATGTGGAGATCACCCGGGTCCGTCGCGGTCGTGCCGCCGTTGTTCGAGACGTCGAGCGTGAGGTGACTCACCGGCGATACCGCGGTGAAGTTCGCGAAGCGGATCCCCTGGATTTCGAGATCGTCGCCGGCCGCGAAATCCGACGTGACGTCGAACACCGCGGTCTTCGGGTCATCGTAGTGGACGATCGAGGAGACTTTGGCCGCGGCGCTCCCGGCCAGCACCGCCGTCGAATCCGTGGTGAACCAGGTCATCGAGATCGCGGCGGGAATGCGGATCCGCAGGTCCTGCCCCGCCGTGATCGTGGCGACGGTCGCGTCGTCCGTGATCGTCAGGGGGCGATTCGGCGTGGCCTGTCCGCCCACGATGAAGTTCTGGAACGTCGCCGACTCGATCGTAGGGGCGCCGGCCCGGATCGTCTTGTCGTCGACGCCGCTGACCAGGCCGTCGTTCGCGACCTCGAGCTCCAGCTGCGCCGGAGACGCCGTGGCGGAGAACGCCGCGAAGGACAGGTCGGCGATCGTCAGATCCTCGCCGGCGGCGAAGTCGGCCGTGACGTCGAGGACGAGCGTGCGATCGGAATCCTCGTACGTGACGGTGGCCGCCACCTTGGTCGCCGCCGTGCCGCCGAGAGTGGGGGTGACGTCGGTGGCGTCCCAGGTCGCGGGGAACGAAGCCGGGATGCGGACGCGGAGGTCGTTTGCCGCGGTGATCGTGGCCGTGCCGGAATCATCCACGACGGTGATCGGGCTGATCGCCGTGGGCGACGCGGCCACGACGAAGCTCTGGTCCGCGCCGGACGAAATCGAGACCGGGGCCGAGTTGACGGTGAGTGACGCGGTGGACGAGTCGTTCGTGGCGTTGGAGTCCACGCCATCGGAGCCGCCAACGGCGGCGGTGTTGTCGATGGTGTTGCCTTCGGTGCCGGCGTCGACGGTGGCGGTGATCGCGAGGGTGTCGGCGGCGGAGGTGGTGACCGTGCCGACGGTCCAGACTCCGGTGACATCGTCGTAGCTGCCCTGGGTCGTCGTGGCCGAGACGAAGGTCACGACGGCGGGGAGCAGGTCGTTCACGGTGGTGGTCGTCGCGTCATTGGGTCCCGCGTTCGTCAGTGCGATCGTGTAGACGATCGTGTCGAGCGCATCCGGCGCGGCATTGTCGACCGTCTTCACGACGGCGAGGTCGACCGACGGCGGCGGCGTGTTCACCGTGAGGGAAGCGGTGGACGAGTCATTGGTGGCGTTGGAGTCCACACCATCGGAGCCGCCGACGGAGGCGGTGTTGTCGATGGCGTTGCCTTCGGTGCCGGCGTCGACGGTGGCGGTGATCGCGAGCGTGTCCGCGGCGGAGGTGGTGACCGTGCCCACGGTCCAGACTCCGGTGACGTCGTCGTAGCTGCCCTGGGTCGTCGTGGCGGAGACGAAGGTCACGCCGGCGGGAGGAGGTCGTTCACGGTGGTGGTGGTCGCGTCATCGGGGCCGGCGTTCGTCAGTGCGATCGTGTAGACGATCGTGTCGAGCGCGTCGGGGGTGGCGTTGTCGACCGTCTTCACGACCGCGAGGTCGACCGACGGCGGAGGCGTGTTCACCGTGAGGGACGCGGTGGACGAGTCATTGGTGGCGTTGGAGTCCACGCCATCGGATCCGCCGACGGAGGCGGTGTTGTCGATGGCGTTGCCTTCGGTGCCGGCGTCGACGGTGGCGGTGATCGCGAGTGTGTCGGCGGCAGTCGTGGTGACCGTGCCGACGGTCCAGATCCCGGTGACGTCGTCGTAGCTGCCCTGGGTCGCGGTCGCCGAGACGAAGGTCACGCCGGCGGGGAGCAGGTCGTTCACGGTGGTGGTCGTCGCGTCATCCGGACCGGCGTTCGTGAGCGAGATCGTGTAGACGATCGTGTCGAGCGCGTCGGGCGCGGCATTGTCGACCGTCTTCACGACGGCGAGGTCGACGGACGGCGGCGTCACCGTGACCGTCTTGTCATCTGTCGCGGAAACGAGTCCGTCGTTCGCGACCTCGAGCTCGAGATTGGAAGCGCTGGCCGCCGCGGTGAATCCGGCGAAGGAGAGGTCGCCGATCGTGAGGTCGTCGCCGGGAGCGAAGTCGGTGATCACGTCCAGGACCAGCGTCTGATCGGAATCCTCGTAGCTCACCGTGGCCGAGACCTTCGAGGCTGCGGTGCCCCCGATCGTCGGAGTGACGTCCGTGGCGTCCCAGGTCATCGGGAAACCGGCCGGGACACGAATCCTCAGGTCATTCGCCGCGGTGATCGTGGCTGTGACCGCGTCGTCGGTGACGGTCGCGACCGCGATCGGCGTCGCGGGATCGCCGACCGTGAACGACTGGTCGGAGGCGGAGGAAAGAGTCTGGGCGCGGGCGGGGGAACTCACGACGGCGGCGGCCAGCACGACCGCTCCGAAGAGCGGGAGCGAGGCGCGACGTGGTTTCTTCAAGTCGTCGACTCCGCAGGTTGCTCGCCGCCCGGGGGCGGCATGAAGACGTGCAGGGAACGCCCGGGCACGCCGGGCGCTCGACGTATGGTCAGGGGGGGATGCACGGCTCGTTCAGCGCATTGAGATTACCACAGGCGCGGGTGCGGAATCGAGGCCCCGCGGCCCTCGCGCGGCCCCGGGAGCCCCGTGGACCCGCGTCGGCCTTGACGGCGGATGCCGGTCCCGTGGGAATGTCGTCCGGAACCCGAGCCGGGGCCAGGCGATCCGAGCGGAGGCGGGAAAACGCAAGAATGCGTGTGCTGGTGATCGGTCCCCGGCGCGGAATCCGAGAGGTTCTCCGTGCCGAGAGGATCCCCTACGTGGTCTGGGCGGCTCGCGCCCACCGGGACGCCCGCGCGGAGCGCGTCGTGGTGTCGCCGTTCGCGGACGATCCGGAGGTCGCGCGGTCCCGGATCCGGGACCTCTTCGGAGGCGAGGACTTCACCCACGTGCTGGCCGGAACGGAGGCGGCGGTGGTACCGGCCGCCGTGGCGCGCCGCGTCGTCGGGGCGCGCAGCTCTCCGACTTCGGTGATCCTTCGGTGCCACGACAAGCTCCTGATGAAGTCCTGGCTGGCGCAGCGGGGCGTGCCCATGACGGCCTTCCTCGATGCGGCGGCGGCCGGCCCCGGACGGCGCGTCGCGGAGACCCTCGGGTTGCCTGTCGTCACGAAGCTGCGCACGGCCAGCGGCGGTCGAGATCAGACGTTGCTCGCGGACGTCGCCGCGATCGATGCGGCACCGCGCGCCGGACGCCTGTTCGAACGGTGGGTGGAGGCGCCCGAGATCAGCGTGGAGTCCTTCGTGCACGACGGCGTCGTTCGCTTCGAGAACGTGACGGAGTACGTGCGCAAGGGACACGTGAACCTGGTTCCGGCCGGGTTGTCCCCGGAGATCCTCGAGGAGGCCCTTCGCCTGAGTCGGGCCGCGCTGTCGGCCCTCTCGATCCGGTGGGGAATGACCCACCTCGAGCTCTACGTCACGCGCGACGGACTGCTGTTCGGAGAGGTCGCGCTGAGGCCGCCGGGTGGGTACATCATGGACCTGCTGCGGCTCGCCTACGGGTTCGATCCGTGGCGAGCGTTCGTCGACGTGGAACTCGGTCGCGCGCCCGAATGCGCCGCGGCACCCGGCGGCTGCGCGGCCGCACTCGTCCTCCATCCCGGGCCGGGAACGCTGAAGCGGATCGACGGCGTGGAGGACGTGTCCGCCTGGCCGGAGGTCGCCCGCCTGCGTGTCCGGGCCCGGCCCGGCGACCTCGTCCGCAGACGATCCGCGGTCGGGGAAGACGTCGGGCACGTCCTGGTCCGGACGCCCGATCGACCGACCACGCTCGCGGCGCTCGATCGGGTCGAGCGTCGGTTGCATTTCGAGATGCGAGACGCGTCGCCCTAGCGCGCTAGGGTTGCGACTCCAGCACGCGGACGTCGAGCTCGTTGCCGGAAGTGAGCACGGTGTGCGTGTCGCCGCACTCCGGACAGCGCGGATCCCACGGACTCGCGTCGTACTCGCGCCGACACGTGGGGCACTGCCGCCGGTGCGGGACCTTCTCGATCTCGAGTTTCATTCCCGCGAGATCCGTCTCCCGGACGAGCGCCTCGACTCCGGAACGAAGAGTCTCGGGGTCTACGCCGGAGAACTCTCCGACCCTTACGCTGATCCGACGAGGTAGTCCGCGGGCGTGCGCTCTTTGCTCGCTTCGCACCAGCTCCACGATCGAGCTGGCCAGCGTCAGTTCGTACATCGAGCACCTCGGTTCCGGGGCCGCGGCGGTGAGACCTCCGAAATGTAGGACCGGAGGGGCGCTGGCCGCTGTCAGGGAAAACCGAGGCGAATGGTCCTATTTCCCCGGACGGGCGTCCGGGCGGGGAGGGGCGTCGCGATCCGCGGGGGGCACCGGCCGACGGCGGCGAACCGTGGATAGCACCGGCCTCAATACTGCACCCATCGTGGGGCGAACGGCCACCGCCCGGAATGCGACCGGGCGCACCGGGGCGGAGACCGGCGGGATGAGTCGAAGCAGGAAGAAGCAGGCGACCCGGCCCGCGCCGCTGCAGGCGAACAGCGTGACGTATCCGGTCGATCCCCCCTCGATCGAGTCGAACAGCGTTCCGCCGAGAAGCGAGCCGGCGATCGTCACGACGGCGTTGCCGAGATTGTAGGCGGTGAGGATCGCCACCCGGCGCCTCGCGTGGATCGTCTCGAACAGGAGGAGGAAGGTCGTGTACTCGTGGGCGGCCCAGGCCGCACCGGAGAGCAGCTGGATGCCGGCCATGAACCAGAAGTTCCGGGACACGAGATACAAGAGAGGTACGGCGGCGATGCCGATCCACGCAACCCGGAGCAGGGGGACGAGTCCGAACTTCCGGGCCGGCGAGTCGAGCAGCGGCAACATGACCACCTTCGCGGCGAGGGCTGTTCCGATCAGTACGACGTAGTGGGGGTACGAGAGACCCAGCTCGGCGAGGTAGTACGCCGAGAAGAACGGACCCGAAATCATCACGACCCCGGTCAGTGCGAGCATGTAGACAAGCAAGCGCCCGCCCGCTCCCGTGGGAAACCGCCGCAACAGCGGGAGCGCCGGCAATCCGCCTTCCTCGACGGGGGCGTGCTCGGGTTCGCGAGTCCGCGCGAGCAATGCCGCGGACAGCAGTCGGGCGCCGCCCGCGACCGCGAAGAGGACCACGAACCCGAGCAGCGGGGTGCCGACGCCCTCGGCGTGCTGCAGCACGACACCCGCGCCGAGCAGACTGCCGAGCAGACCGAGCTGGACCGCGCTCGTGCGACGGGCGAAGTAGCGGCGGCGCACGGCACGGGGGACGAGCAACTCGACCCAGGCGTTCCACGCGGGTCCGATGGCCATGCCCGCGGCCCAGTAGAGCGCGGCCGACGCGAACACCGCCACTGCCGGAATCCGTCCGAGCCACGCCCCGATCCCGAGCGGCACGAACGCGAGCGCCTGCGCGATCGCACAGGCGACGGACCAGCGTCGCCGGGATCCCACGAGGCGGATGCCGGCCGGAGTCGCGAGCTGAATGACGCCACCCGCCAGGAGCGGCACCGTGGAAATCAGACCCGACGCGACCTCGCCGAGGCCGAGCGCCAGCACGAAGGCGGCGAGGTAGGACTCCCCGGCGCCGACCATGAGGCTGAAGGCCACGCCTTCGCCGGAGACGAGGCGCAGGTCGTCGCGGGTCAAGTGCGGGGCGCCGTCTCTTCGACCGCCCAGGCCTGGCGATGATTCGCGTCGGGAAGGTGGGCGTCCCAGCAATCGACGGAGCAGAACACGAGACTGTTCCGCTTGCGGTTGCAGGTGGACACGCTGCACACGAAGTACTTCTGACCGGGACGGATGTCCCGCTTGCAGTTGCTGCACTGCCGCCAGACGTTGCTCACTTCCCCCGCCTCCTCCGCGTTGCTAGCGCACGCGGATCATCTTCCGGGACTCGGACTTGCCGTCCATGCGAACACTGTAGAAGTACACGCCCGCGGGAACGGCCGATCCATCGCGGTCGGTTCCGTCCCAGCGGAAGGAAAAGCGACCCGGCGCCCCGTGGTGCCGGAGCTCGCGCCGCACGAGTCGTCCGCCGGTGTCGTAGATCAGAAGCTCCACGTCGCCGGCCCGCGGTACCGTGTACTCGAAGTTCGTCTCGGGCGCGAACGGATTCGGTGCCGCGGGCGACAGGCCGAGGCCGGCGTTCCGGCGATCGGAGAGGTCCACGGTCACGACGTTCGCGCGATCGCGGTAGAAGACCACGTCGGCCTGGACCGTGTAGTGCGGTGGCGTGTGACCGTTGCTGTTGTAGTTGCAGTCCGGGCACTGGCCGCTCACGACACATTCGGGGTACGGCCGGCACACGTTTTCGTACGGTTCCACGTCGTATCCGAACGACGCGACCTGGCCCGGCACCAGCGCCGAGGTGACGTCGACGATCCATGGCTGCGCCGGCGCTCCCGGACACCACCCGGCGCGGGCAAACTGCCAGGTGCCGCCCTGCGGGGCACAGGTGTTGACGTTGCAGTTCGTGCGCCAGAGCAGGTGGGAAAACAGCGTGCCGCCCACGGTCAACCGGTGCTCCTTGCGACAGAACTCGGCGCAGTTGTCGGTGTTGCCCTGACCGTGGCCCGTCGCGTAGACCCGCACTTCCGCTCGGGTCAGGTCGGCCGGGACCGGGACATCCACCGCCGGCATCTGGAGCGGAATCGGATCGCCCGGATCCCCGAACGCGAGGAAATCGTCGCCGAACAGCCGGATCACCTGCACCGGTTCCTCGGCGAGTTCGCCCTCGATGAAGCCGAAGTCCAGCGTCAGGAGCCACCCGTTCGATCCGCCGATCCACGACTCCACGTAGAGGCGGAGCTCCACGTCGCCGGCCAGCAGTTCCTTGTAGGGGGTCACGTTGTGCGTCCAGCTACACGAGCCGGGATAGCCGGTGCCGGTGATGTCGAACGGCGTCACGAATCGCGCGATCTCGACGTCGCCCTGATCGGGAGTGACGATCCTCAGGTGGCCGAGTCGATCCCAGGGATCACAGTCGTTCGGCGATCCGGGGCACTCGATCGTGAGCCGCAGGACGATCTTCTGCCAGAGCGACGGATCCTCCGGGAAGGAGAACGTCGCGAAGTGTGGAGTCGCCCAGTTGATGAATTCCTGGGAGTACGTGTTGACCCAGGTCGTATCGCCGGGAGCGGCGAACGCGGCCGGAGTCGACGAGAGAATCCCGGCGAGCACGAGGAAGCGAACGAGTCGGCGCATGGGGCAGTCCTCCGACGATGCGTACGAAAGTGCGGGCATTTTAGCACTGTGGGGCCCCGGACCCTCGCGTACAATCTCGCGATGCCGTGGCGATTCCTTCTCGGGACGATGATGGCGGGAGCGCTCGGTGGAGCTCCCGCGGAGGCTGTCCCGGCGACGGCCCCGGATCTCGCACTCCGCAAGGACAGCCTCACGGGCGGCGGGGGACACTGGAGCGTGGTCGTCGAGAATCTCGGCGACGCGCCTTCTCCCGCGACCTGGATCGAAGCCGCGGACCGCTCGCCTCTCGGCGACGACGGGACGAGTCCCTACCGCCCGGTCCGGGGCGAGGACGCGTTGATCGTCGATCAAGTCGCGCGCCCGGACGGGACCGTGGAGGTCCGGCTATTCTTCGACCGCGCGACGGATCCCCTCCGTTCACGCGGGACGATCCGAGTGGACGGGGGCGCTCTCCGGGGCGGCGACCGCGACGGCGACGCGACGACCGGCACCTCGGAAATGACCTGGGACCTGGACGTGCCGGCGGCGGGGACCGAGGTCCGGTACCTCGTGAGTCCCGCGGGCCGTGACCCGGCGGAAGTGGAGATCCGGCTCGGCGGCGATCCCATCCCCATCACGACGGGCGTGGGCGTGTTCGAGGAGGGTGTGGCGCGGTTCGCCCTCGATGCGGCCTCGCTGCCGCGCCCTCGATCGAGCCGCACCGTCGTGCCGCCGCTCGCGCCGGGCGAGAGGATGCGGATCGAGGGGACCACCGAAGCGGCGCGCCGCGTGTACCTCTTCGTCGATCCGGACGACGCGATCGACGAGATTCGCGAGGGCAACAACGCCTCCTCGGCGGACTTCACGACTCCCGAAGTGACGCTCGCTGCCCTCCACCTCCATTCGTGCTTCAGCGAAGGGGCGGGCTCGTTCGACTGGCAGTGCCTGCACGCGGCGCTCTCGGGGTTCGATCTCGCCTGGTGGACGGAGCACGACTGGCGCGTGTCCTGCTGGGATCACCTCGAGCACCTCGGGTTCGAGGCGGGTGATCCCATCGTCCTGCGCGGTGCCCCGCCCGTGGAGGAGCGGCTCGCCGGCGGCGACGTCTTCGAGGGCGAGCGAATGCTTTCCCTGCAGGGCGGACAGTGGACGATCGTGTCCGCGCGACGCGATCGCCTGGCCTACGCGATCGCGTCCGAGCTCGAGCTCGAGTGCGCGGTACGGCTCGACGGCGACGCGACGTTGCGCATCCAGCTCGACCTCTCGGTCCATCCCGGGGAGCGGCGCCGCCTCGTCTACGAGTTCGTTCCGCTCGGTCGGGAGGACGAGCCGATGCCGGAGGAGCCCGCGGGCACCGTGGTCGTTCGTCGGGGCTGGCCCACCGGCGGCTGGAAACGAGCGACGTTGCCGGTGACGGACGACACCCGGGACGCCTGGCGGAACGGTCTGGACGACAACCTCTACGAGCTGCGGTTCGAGGCGCGCGGAGACTCCGCGGCGACCGCGAGCGTCGATGCGCTGGACATCCGGCACGAGAAGTGTGGCGCGGACCTGCAGAACGTGCAGATCGAGTTCGCGCGGTTCTATCCGAATCTGCGGCACGAGATCGGAGGAGAGATCTCCTCGCACCGTCCGCACGTGACGCGCTACGGCGGCCCGTCCGATCTCCTCGATCTCGACCGCGGCTGGCAGGTGCTCATGGACGCGGACGGGCGGCGCGGACGCGGGCCGGATGCCGGGGAGGACACCGTGGTGCAGCTCGTCCGTCGGGTGCACGACGGCGGCGGCCTCGCTTCCTGGTGTCACCCGTTCGGGGCGGGAGCCAGCGTGTGGTCACGGGACACGTGGACGGAGGAGTACTGGGACGAGGTGCTCGCCGCGAATCTCGGCGAGGTCGATCTGCTCGAGGTCGGCTACCGCGAGCGTTCCGAGCGCCGGATCGCCGACTTCCTCGCGCGGTGGGATGCGTGTTCCGCGGCCGGCGTCGCGGTGCCGGGGCTCGGGGTGAACGACTCGCACCGCGTGCAATGGGCGACGTTCGAGAACGACTTCGGAACCTGGATCGCGGCGCCGGCGGAGGACGTCGGCCGGGTGGGGCGAGCGCTCGCGGCGGGACACGCGTTCTTCGGCGATCCGCTCCGGTTCGGGGGAACGTTCGACGTGTTCTGCGGCGACGCGCGCGGCGGGGACATTCTCGGCGGCGAGGGACCGCGCCGGTTCTCGATCGTGCTCCGCGATGCTCCTCCCGGGAGTCGCGTTCGGTTCGTCACCGATGGCTCGCCGCGTGAGTGGATTGCCAGCGACCGGGCCGACGGCGCGACGCTCGACACCGGGGCGGGGGAGGTGGCCTGGGTGCGGGCGGAGTGTGAGGACGCGAGCGGTCGACCGCTCGCGTACACGAACCCGATCTGGCTCGACCCGCACGGCGAGGTGCACCGGCCCCGCGACGGGCGGCGCTCCGCCGCCGACTAGTCCGCGTAGCCGAGCGAGCGGAGCGCGTCCACGGTGTCGTCGTCCATGTCGACGACCGTAGGCACATCCGGGGCGCGGGTCGTCTTGGCGAACGCCTCGACGAGATCGCGCAGCGAGTCCGCCGTGGCTGGGCGGGAGGCGATCTGATCGTGTCTCTCGCCGGGATCGCGCGTGACGTCGAACAGGGACCATCGGCCCGCGGTCAGGATCGCCTTGTCGGGGCCGGCGCGCACCGACCAGAAGTCCGGCAACGGATCCATGAACGACTCCTTGTGACCGAAGACGGCGCGTGCGTCGAGCTGCGTCCGGGTGCGGCGGGCGGAGTCCGTGGCGAGCAGGAGCGACAGCAGGGAAGCGCCATCGGTGGCGGGCGCGGCGAGATCGAGCCACTCGAGCAGGGTGGGCGCGAGATCGATCAGGCTGACTGTCTCGGCGTGGATGGCCGGTCGCACCCCCGGGCCCCTGCAGAAGAAGACCACGCCCTGGACCTCGGCGTGCAACGCGCCGGCATGGCCGGTGGCGCCGTGCTCTCCGAACGCCTCGCCGTGATCGCTGACCACGAACAGCACCGCCTCCTCGCCGAACCCGAGCGTTCGCCACATGCGTTCCACCCAGTGATCGAGGTATCCGATCTCGCTGTCGTAGGCGTCGCGGTCCGGATTGCGGCCGGTCGGGCGCCACCACGGATCGCGGATGCGATAGGGTGCGTGCACGTCGTTGAGATGGAGATAGACGAACGGATGCTCGGCGGCGCGGATCTCGTCGCGCCATTGCTCGAGCACCGTGCAGGCGGTCTCGGCGCGCGCGTCCGCGAGCAGCGTCCCGGGCTCGTTCGCCGCGACGCCGGCGCCGCGTCCCTTGCCGAGCCGTACGAATCGATCGAATCCGCGATCGAGTCCGAGCTCCGGTCCGACGTTGATGTTCGCGGCGATGCCGAAGGTCCGGTAGCCGGCGTCCCGGAGGATCTCCGGCAGCGTGGGGACGTCGGCGGGAATCGACTGCAGGTGAAGCTGACGGTCGCCGCCGTCCGGGCGGTTCTGCTTGAACCAGTGCAGCCCGGCCACCACCCCGTGGTGCGGCGGATACAGACCAGTGAGCAGGGACGTCGTGGCCGGGGCGGTCCACGTGGACGTGGACTGAGCCTCCGGGAACTGCGCGGCGCCGCGAGCCATCCGGGCCAGGAAGGGAGCGGTCTCGCGCGGCGCGCCGCCGAAACCGAGAGCGTCCGGACGGAGCGTGTCGAGGACGACCACCACGATCGGGGGGCGATCCGCGGTCCCGTCCGCCCCGGGTCGGTCCGGGGCGCATCCGAGCAGAACCGCGATCGCCGCGAGGCTCGGAGCGACTCTCCTGAACGAACGCATTTCCCGTCGCCTCCCGCGGTGATCCGAGCCTCCTGGATAGCACGGGCGGCCCCCGCGAGTCATCGGTGCGGCGGGAGGGAGCGCCACGGGGCCTGCGGGGGCCTGCCTCATGGCGACAGTGAAAAATCCTGGACATCCTATTGACAAGACACCGATCTCGTCCTACCTTGCGCCCATGAACGACCGCACGCCGCCAGGCGCCCTCCGGATTGCGGCGCGGTGAGCACGGCCGGGAACAGCCCGGGTCGGCCGCGCGGTGTCGTTGAAGGGGCACGCGACGCCGTATCGGTTCGGCCCGGCCTCTCCTCGGTCGGAATCTCCTTTGCTCTCGCCGTGACCTGGTGGCTGACGGGTCTCATCTGGGTCGTGCAGGTCGTGCAGTACCCCGGATTCGCGGCCGTCGATCCCGGCGCGTTTCCGATGTTCCATGCGCTTCACTCCGATCGCATCACCTGGCTGGTCGCAGGCCCGATGCTCGTCGAGGCGGCGTTCGCCGTGGCCCTCTTCGTCCGGCCCCCGCGGGGAGTGCATCGCGGGGAAGCGGCGATCCTGCTGGTGCTCGTCGGGGTGATCTGGGCGTCGACGGCGTTCCTTCAGGTGCCCGAGCACGAACGCCTCGCCGGCGGCCTCGATCAGGATTCGGTGCACCGGTTGGTCGCCACGAACTGGGTGCGCACCGCGGCGTGGTCCTTGCGCGCGATCGGGTTGGCGTGGCTCGCGCCGCGGGTGTGGCGCGCCGGCTGAACGGCGCCGGAAGCGCGGCTAGCCGACGTCGTCGATCTCCACGATCACCGGAGCGTGGTCCGACGCCGTGAGCCCTTCCTTCTTCTTGCGGTAGTCCCGGTCCACGCGGGCCTCGCGCAGATCGACGGCCGCGGATGTGAACACGAGATCGATCCGCAGCCCGAAACCCCGGTGAAAGGCGCCCATGCGGTAGTCCCACCAGCTGAACCCGGGATCCTCGGGGTGCAGCGAGCGGTACGCGTCCCGGAGACCGAGGTCGCGGAGCGCAGCGATCCGTTCGCGTTCCTCCGCCGTGTGAAAGATCGAACCCGCGAACTTCTCCTCGTTCCAGGAGTCGATCGGCGCGGGACAGACGTTGAAGTCGCCGGCCAGGATCGCGGGCCCGCTCGGATCCGCGTGTTCGCGCCAGTGGGCGGCGAGCGCGTCGAGCCAGGCCAGCTTTCCGGGGTAGTCCTCGTGCGCGATGGTCTTGCCGTTCGGCACGTACACGGACGTCACCGCGAGCTTCCCGACCCGGGCCGTCACGAGCCTTGCGCCGGCTGCCTCCTGGCCCGCGAGCCCCGTCGTCACCGGCTCGAGCGGGTGGCGACTCACCACCGCCACGCCGTTCCAGGCCTTCTGTCCGTGGGTCACTGCCCGGTACCCGAGCTTCGAGAGCTCCTCGTGCGGGAACTGCTCGTCCTCGAGCTTCAGTTCCTGCAGGCAGACGACGTCCGGCTCGCGGGCGCGGAGCCAGTGCGTGAAGAACTCGAAGCGGGCGCGGAGGCCGTTGACGTTCCAGGTCGCGATTCGCATGGGATCGGAGAAAAGCAGGCGACTCGCCCGGTGTCCACCCCGGAGTCCGGTGCTCTACCAAGCTGACGCGCGACGCGATACGATGAGTGACCACTCAGCGAGGAAAGGACTCGTGGCCATGTTCGGAAACTCGGCGAAGAGCCGTCTCGTCTCCGCGGCCGAGGCGCTGCCCGGTCGCGCGGAGCGCCTGCCGGTACCCGGCAAGCACGCCGTTCTCGGCACGCCGCTGGACGGACCGTTCGCAGGATTCGAGATCGCGACGTTCGGACTCGGGTGCTTCTGGGGCGCGGAGCGCAAGTTCTGGCAGGCTCCCGGCGTCCACTCGACCGCGGTCGGATACGCGGGTGGACACACGCCGAATCCGACGTACGAGGAAGTCTGCTCGGGGCACACCGCGCACGCCGAGGTCGTCCGCGTGGTGTTCGATCCGCGCCAGACGTCCTACGACGAGATGCTGCGGATCTTCTGGGAGAGCCACGATCCCACGCAGGGAATGCGGCAAGGCAACGACCAGGGCACGCAGTACCGATCGGCTATCTACACGCACGGCGACGAGCAGCGGCGGCTGGCCCTCGCGTCTCGCGACGCGTTCGCCGCGAAGCTCGCGGAAGCGGGGTTCGGAGAGATCACCACCGAGATCACGTCGGCGGGCGAGTTCTACTTCGCCGAGGGGTACCACCAGCAGTACCTGGAGAAGAACCCCGGGGGCTACTGTGGTCTCGGTGGCACCGGCGTGAGCTGTCCGATCGGCGTGGCGAAGCTGGATTCGTAGGGCGGCGGGGCCGGACGTCGGCTACCGCGCCCGGATCTCGAGCAGCACCTTCAACACGCCGGGTCGCGCAGCCTCGGCGAACGCCTCGAGTCCGTCCGCGAGCGGGAAGCGCGCGTGGATCAGCGGCGTCGGGTCCACGACCCCGGAGGCGAGGCGGTCGAGCGCCGGCGCGAACGGTCCGCAGCGCGAGCCGACGAGCCGGATCTCGTCCACGACGAGAGCTGAAGCGTCGATCTCGAGCGAACCCGCGTATGTGCTCTTCATCACGAGGGTCCCGCCGGGCCGCACGTGTCGGCGGGCAAGATCGAACCCGGCGGCATGGCCCGTGCATTCCACGACGACATCGAAGCGCGCGTCGCCGAGATCCGCCGGCGAAGACGTGGCGATTCCGAGCGCGTCCAGCAGCTCGCGCTTGCCGGCATCGTGCCCGGCGACCCGCAGATGTCTCGTGCGCTCCGAAAGCACGCGGGCCACGAGCTGTCCGAGTCGCCCGTGCCCGAGCACGAGCACTCGATCGTCCGCTCCGATCGATACCTGCTCGCCGATGCGGAGCGCCGCGGCGAGAGGTTCGGTGAAGACGGCCACTTCGTCCGGCACGGAGTCGGGCACGACGTGGAGGTTCGAGGAAGGAAGCGTGCAGTACTCCGCGAACGCGCCGTTCCGGCCCACGATGCCGAGCACGGTCCGCCGCTCGCAGTGGGAGGAGCGCCCCGCGCGGCAAGCGTCGCAGGTGCGGCAGACCGCGTTGATCTCGCCGACGACCCGACGACCCACGAGATCCTCCGGTCCGTCCTCGACGATGGCGACGAATTCGTGGCCGAGGACTCCCGTGTACGGGTAGTAGCCGCGGGTGAGCTCGAGGTCCGTCGCGCAGATGCCGGCGAGCGTCACGCGAAGCAACGACTCACCGGGCGGGGGAGACGGGCGCTCCACGTCGCGCAGGGAGAGCGAGCGGTTCTCGAGCCAGATCGCTTGCACGGGCACCTCCACGGCCAGTATGGCGCGGGACCTTGGGGTCGGCCAGCGCGAGTTCGCGCGAGATCCGGGCAGCGCCTCAGTGGAATGAGCGCGCCTGCGCACCGTCCACCGCGAGCGCCAGCTCGGGATCCCAGAGCTCGTCCGCGATCAGGTGGATCACGCCGTTCTCCGACTGGATCTTGCCCGTCACACCGAGGAACACCGCGGTGCGCGCCAGCACGGAGAACTTCTCGAACGTGGGGCGCCACACGACGAGATTCACGAAGCCGGTCTCATCCTCCAGCGTGTAGAACGTGACGCCCGTCGCGGTGCCGGGTTGCTGGCGACAGATCACGAGGCCGACGTAACGCGCCCGGGATCCGTCCGCCTGCGCGTTCAGCGTGCACGCGTCCGGGATCTTCGCGCGGCGCAGGCGCTCCCGGGCGCCGATCATCGGATGACCCCGCACGGAGTGATGGGTGGTGCGGTAGTCCCACAGGATCTCCTCGGGGCGGGAGAGGTCCCGGAAACGCGGCGCTCTCCGCGGATCCTCTCCGGAGAGAGGGATCGCGTCGCCGTGGCGGGCGGCGATCTCGCGTACGCGCCAGATCGCGTCCCGGCGGGAGAGCCCGAGTCCGTCGAAGCCCCCGGCCTCCGCGAGCCGCTCGAGCGCCTTCGCGGAGAGTCCCGTCATCCGGACGAACTGCTCGGCATCGCGGAACGGTCCGGGCGCGCGCTCCAGTCCTTCGCGCTCGCGGGTTCCGTAGCCCTGCACCCAGCGGTAGCCCATCCGGATCGCGAGATCCGGGCCATCGGGCTCGAGCGTGCAATCCCAGGCGCTCCTCTGGACGCACACCGGTCGCACGGAGACGCCGTGGCGCTTCGCGTCCTCCACGATCGTGGACGGTGCGTAGAAACCCATCGGCTGGGCGTTCAGCAGCGAGCAGGCGAACGCCGCGGGATGGTGGCACTTGAGCCAGGCGGTCGCGTACGCGATCAGCGCGAAGCTCGCCGCGTGACTCTCCGGGAACCCGTACTCGCCGAAGCCGCGGATCTGGGAAAAGATTCGCTCCGCGAACTCCGGGTCGATGCCGTTCTCCACCATGCGGGATACGAGTTTCTCGTGGTGGCGCTCGATGCGCCCGGAGCTCTTCCACGCGGCCATGTCGCGTCGCAACCGATCCGCTTCCCCGCCGGTGTAGCCGCCCACGAGCACCGCGATCTTCATCACCTGCTCCTGGAAGATGGGAACCCCGAGCGTCTTCTTGAGGGCGCGGGCGAGAGCGGGGTGGGGGTAGATCTCCTTCTCCTCCCCGGAGCGACGCCGGAGGTACGGATGCACCATGTCGCCCTGGATCGGTCCCGGCCGCACGATCGCGACCTCGATCACCAGGTCGTAGAACGTTTTCGGCTTCAGTCGCGGCAGCATCGACATCTGTGCGCGGGATTCGATCTGGAACACGCCCACGGTGTCACTCCGGGACACCATCTCGTAGGTCGCGGAGTCGTCGGCCGGAATGCGGGCGAGATCGAGGTCGAGCCCTCGGTGCTCGCGGAGGAGATCGAAGCAGTGGTGCGCCATGGTGAGCGCGCCGAGCCCGAGCAGGTCGACCTTGAACAGCCCGAGATCCTCCACTGCGTACTTGTCCCACTGGATGACGGTGCGATTCTCCATGGTGGCGGGCTCGATCGGGACGAGCGTGTCCACCGGCTCGTGCCCGAGCAGGAATCCGCCGGGATGGATCGAGAGATGACGCGGAAAGTCGCGGATCTCGTCCACGATTCTCAGCAGATGACGGTGCGTCTCCGATTCCCGGTCGAGTCCCGAGTGGTCGAGCGCGTCGACCTCGAGGTCCCGGAACCGGCTGCCGAGGAGCTTGGAGAGACGATCGAGCGCCGTCTCCGCCACGCCGAGCACCTTGCCGACCTCGCGCACCGCGGACTTGGATCGGTAGCGAATCACGTTCGCGACCATCGCCGCCCGGCGTCTTCCGTAACGCTCGTAAACCCACTGGATCACTTCCTCGCGTCGCTCGTGCTCGATGTCGAGATCGATGTCGGGAGGTTCGTTCCTTTCGCGGGAGAGAAAGCGCTCGAACAGCAGATCCAGACGTACGGGGTCGATCGCGGTCACGCCGAGGCAGTAGCACACCGCGCTGTTCGCGGCGCTGCCTCGTCCCTGACACAGGATCCCGGCGCGACGACAGAACTGCACGATCTCGTACATCGTGAGGAAGTAGCCGCCGTAGTCGAGCTCGTGGATGAGTGCCAGCTCACGCTCGATCTGCCGCGCGACGTCGCCCGGGACGTGCTGCCCGTAGCGTTCGTACGCTCCCTGCCAGGCGAGCTCGGCCAGCCACTCGCGCTCGCTCTTGCCGCTCGGTCGTTCCTCGGCCGGATAGCGGTAGCGGATCTCCGCGAGCGAGAACGCGCAGCGCTCCGCGATCTCGACCGTCCGGGCGAGCGAGTCGGGATCATCCGCGAACAGCTCGGCCATCGCGTGCGGCGTCTTCAGGTCGTGTTCGGCGTTCGGCCTCAGAAGTCGCCCGGCCTCGGCCAGCGGCACTCCGTGGCGGATGCAGGTGAGCACGTCCTGCAGGGATTGCCGCGCGGCGACGTGATAGAGCACCTCGTTCCCGGCCACGGTGGGAACTCCGGCCCGTCGCGCGGCCGACCTCAGAGCGCGCTCGTGCGGTTCCGCCTCCGCGCAACGATGCCGCGCGACATAGGCCCAGGCGGCTCCCTCGAACGTGGACGCCAGCGTCGCCAGAGGGGCCGGCTCCGGGAACAGCGCCACGAGTCCCGCGGCGAAATCCTCCACCTCGCGCGACGTCACGACGGACGAACCCTTCGCGGAGCGCAATCGCCCCTTGGAGAGCAATCGGCACAGGTTGCCCCAGCCGAGCCGGTTCTCGGCCAGCAGCACGATCCGGCTCCGCGGCCCGTCCGGTCGATCCGGATCACCGAGCGTGATCTCCGCCCCGAGCGGCACCTTGATCCCGAGCTCGAGCGCTTTCACGTGCGCCGCCACCACGCCGTACACGCCGTCCCGGTCCGTAAGCGCCACTGCCGGCAGTCCGAGCTCGTGCGCGCGCTCCACGAGCTCGGCCGGGTGACTCGCTCCCTCCAGGAACGAGAAGTTCGATTTCACGAGCAGGGGAACGTATCGTGCCCCCATCAGTCGACGATCCCGTGCAGGTACCAGCGACGTTCCGCGCGGTCGAAGAAGATCCACAGGATCTCGCCCGTTTTCGTCTCCGCGAAGTAGTAGTCGCGCTCGGTGCGCTCCGCCCACCAGCCGGTGGCGATTCGATCCGGGCCGAGCAACCTCTCGACCGCGCCGTGCCGGCCGAGCCAGGTTTCCTTCTCGTGCGCGGGCACGTCGGGCAAAGGCCGGGGAACGGGGAGCAGGCTGCGCACGAGCGGCGACGGATCGGAGGAGCTCGACATCGGATCCTCGGCGACCGGACGGGCGACGGGCAGGTCCACTCGGGCGACCCAGCGAAAACGTTGCTCGGGGAGGTGCCCGTCGGCCGGTTCGGCGCGTACGACCGAGCCACGCCCGAAGGCCGCCTGCACGCGGGCGAGCGCCTTCGCGGCCGCGACCGGATCCCGCCGCGGCCGGGACTTGATCAGGGCGAGCTGATGGGCGTGCACCCGGCGTGTTTCCAGGCGAAGCTCGATCTCCTCCACAGGTGCCGCGAGGGAGATTCCGGACAGGCGCAGTCTCACGAGATCGAGCAGGCGCATCACGTCGAGGGTGGGGCCGGCGGTCTCGATCCGTTCGCGATGAGGCGGCGCGTGATCCAGCGTGAAGTCGAGCCCCACGGCCACGATGCCCTCGCTGTTGTGCTCCAGCTTCGCCGCGAGCTCGTGCAGGACGTTCTTCATTCCGAACAGCAGACGCGAGGGATCGTCGTCCGGAGGATCGACGGGAATACGTGCGATCCAGGGCTCGACCGGAAGCTGCGGATGGAACGGCCGCCACGCGCGCCCCGAGAGCAGCTCGTGCAACGTCGCCGCCTCGGTGCCCCAGCGCACGCGCAGCCCTTCGCACGGCAGGGCGAGCAGCTCGCCGACCGTGCGCACGTCCAGCTTGCGCAGGGCATCTCGCAGGCTCGGCGGCAGGTCGAGTCGCGTGAGGGGCACGGCGCTCGCGTCCCGTCGCTCCGCCCCGGGATCGCTCGTAACACACACCCCCGTTCGCGAACGGGCGAGCGCGAAGGTGAAGGAGCGTTGCCACCCCACCACGACGGCGGGCATCCAGCCCTGGGCCAGGAGCCGATCGTGCACGCGATCCGCCCAGGTGTCCGTGGATCCGAACAGCGCCTCGAGACCGTTCGGATCGAGCCAGTACAACCCGGGGCAATCGGCGGCCGGTTCCACGCGCGGACAGTGCTCCAGCAACGCGAGGAAGATCTCCTCGACCGCCTCGGCGATCTGGAGATCGTCCACCACCACGCCGTGCACGCGCGCCGCGAGCGACTGCGCCTGCGCGAATCTCGTTCCCGGTCGGATCCGGAGCGCGCGCGCTTCGCGGTTCGCGTAACGCACGCGCGACGTGGGGCGGTCATCTTCCACCACCACGACGGGATCGCCGGTCCAGTCGGGATGTGCGCGCCGTACGATCTGCAGCGGGAACGCGGGCAAGCTGACACAGGCGACGCGTTCGCCGGCGAGCTCCGGAGAGACGACTTGCGGGGCGACGTCTCGCGACGTCGCCCCGCGCCGGGGCCGGGATCGCGGGGTCACGAGAGTCCCCAGGGTCCCCGGTGTCTCTGAGCCTCCACCACGAGCGAGAGCCCCGGCTTGTTCTTCAGCACGCGGTTCTCCACCACGAATAGTCCGGGACGGATGCGCTTGCGTCGCGGCTCGAGCCGCAACGCCACGAGCGCGCCGATGGAATCCTGTTCTTTCTCTTTCGCGGTGAGGAACAGCACACGGGCTTGATGCTCCCGGGCGCAGCCGAGCAGGCGTCCCGGCCACGCCGCGGGAATCCGGCGGGGTTGTCCGCGAAGATCGACCACCACGAGTCCGAACGCGCCGGACCGCAGCAGCAACTCCGCCGCGCGGTAAGGCGCGGACTCGCCGGAGTCCTCCGGCAACCGGATCACGGGCAACGCATCGAGATCGATACCGGACGCCGCGAGATCGGGAGGGTAGAAGGCGCCGGCCGGCCCGATCCCGTGCGCGCGACGGCGGGGAGAGGGCGGCTGGATCCAGGCGATCGTTTCGCCCTCCCGCTGGGCGCGCAGCACCGCGGAAGTGGCGGAGGAAAGGCGGGCCGAAGCCCCCGCTCCCGAGATCTCCACCAGCATCCCCTCCGGCCAGTCCGCGCGGGGGGCGGTCTCGTCTTGGGTGAGGGTGCGCGCGGTGGGGAGAGGGAGAGTCGCCATGACCCTCGGAGGCTAACAAGACAAATGTCTAGTGTCAATCCTCGTCGGGAAAGGTCGGGAGCTCGTCCGGCGAATTCAGGATCCGGAGGGCGTCGATCGTGAACGAGTGGCCGGGTTCGAGTCGGAGGGCCCGCTCGAATGCGTTCCGGGCCACCTGCACTCGCCCGGCGCGGCGGGCCGCCTCGCCGCGCAGGAACCAGAGGTCCGCGGACTCGCCCCGGGCGAGTCCGGAATCGGCCCATGCGATCGCGAGATCGAAGTGTCCCTGGGCGAGCTCGACGTCGGCGCGGTGGAGAAAGACTCGCGTCTCCTGCGTGCGGTTCCAGCTCTGCAGGGCGTCGGCGGGATGCGGCCGCGCCGGGGTCGAGCCGGAGTTCCCCGTGTAGCCGAGACTCTCCAGCAACTCCTGCGACTGCGCGCGTTCATCCGCGCGCGCCCGGGCCCGGATCTCCTCGGGCGGGAGATCGCCGGCTCGACACTCCGCGAGCGCCGCCAGCAACCGGCGCTCGCGGTCCGAGTCCCGCGTCGGCGACCTTTCGCCGGGATCCGCGCTCAGGTCGTAGAGCTCCGTCCGGTCGCCTCCCGCAACGACCTTCCAGCCTTCTTGCCGGAACGAGAACAGCGGACTCCAGCCGTAGGAGACGAGCGGTCGGAGGGTCTCCGAGTAATGACCGGGCGGATCCGGATCGGGGTGGCTCCAGTCGAGACGTCGGCCGCTGCCGATCGACGCGAGTCCGAGTGCCGACGCGACCGTGGGGGCCACGTCCACGAGGCCTACGGGATCGACGCGCAGTCGGTGGCGAGGCACCCCCGGCCCCGCCGCGATCCAGGGCACGTGCAACGTGCTGTCGTACAGCAGGAATCCGTGCTGCGGTTCGCCGTGCTCTCCCATCGATTCCCCGTGATCCGCCACCACCACGACCAACGTGCGCGACGGGTCGGGCAGCTCGCGAAGGAGTCTCCCGATCTCGTGGTCCACGAACGACACCTCCCCGTCGTACGGACGCGACGGATGCGCGCGCGCGAACGGCGGTGGAGGATCGAGATGCATGTGCGGATCGAAGTAGTGGACGAAGAAGAAGCGCTTCTTCTTCGTCGGCGCCGCGACGCGCGCGATCGCGAGATCCGTCACGGTGTTCGCGCGGCGACGATCTCGCGCCATCTCGTCGCGAAACTCCCGGTACTCGGGGGCGAACACTTCGTAGGGAGGGGAGAAGTCGTCGTCCCAGCGATCGAAGCCGCGGGCGAGTCCGCGATCCGCGGCCAGCACGGCCGAGGCCACGACCGCCTCGGTGCCCCAGCCGGCCGCGTGAAAGCACTCGGCGAGCGTCGGGATCCCGGAGTCCAGCGTGAACCAGCCGTTGTCCCGGAGGCCGTGACGCACCGGGGACTCGCCGGTGAGGATCGTGCCGATCGCTGGAAGCGTGACCGGCACGGAAGTGATCGCCTCGCGGAACGCGACCCCGCGCGCGGCGAGCGCGTCGAGATTCGGGGTCCGCGCTTCGGGGGACCCGCCGCATCCGAGCCGATCGGCGCGCAGCGTGTCGATCGTGACGAGCATCATGGTCGTCACGTCGGGCGGAACGGGACGGTCGGATTCGGGAGCGCAGGCGAGAGCGAGGAGACCGAGCCACGCCGCCCGGCCGAGACCACGAGCGACGACTCGGCGCGGTAGCCGACGAGCACGAGCGTTCGGTGATTGCGAAGCGGCCATCGCAGACCCACCCGTCCCGGAGAAGACCGGGAGACCATACGCCGTCGAGAGACGGAGCGGGAGGGTCAGACGGGTTCGACGGGAGTGTGCGCGGCGGACTCACCGATCCGCTTCGTCATGCGGAGGCGATTGCGCCCCCGCCCGGACGTGTACTCGATCTCGTCCATGACGGAGCGCAGGATCCCGAATCCGTATCCGCCCTCGGGAAGCGCCGAGAGCGGGATCCGATCGAGATCGGGGAGTTCGGCCGTGGCGAGGCGGCGACGATCGGCGTCGGTCATTCCCGCGCCGCCGTCGACGACGTCGATCACGACGTGGTCGTCGTCGAGGGCCACCCGGACCTCCACCCATCCGTCCTCATGTCCCCACGCGTGGACGACCGCGTTCTGGAACGCCTCGCCGAGACAGATCGCCAGACGGTGGCGGACGGACTCCGGCAGCCAGGGGGGCAGCACCGAGGTCAACGTCGCGTGGATCCGCGGAAACGCCTCCGCCCGGGATTCGACTCGGACCGCGGCGCGGCGGGCCGTCTTCACCGGACCGATCCCGCGAGCGCCTCGCGAGCCGACTCCTCATCCGGAAAGGCGGGGAGGATGCGATCCATCCGCGTGATGCTGAGCATCGTCTCGACGGCGACCGAGATCCCGCACAGGACGAGTCGGCCGTCCGGAGCCACGGCCTTGAAGCCGGACACGAGCGCGCCGAGCGCGGTCGAGTCGATGTACTCCGTGCGCGAGAGATCCAGCACGATGATGCGGTCCCCGCGGTCCGCGATCTCGTGGATCTTCCGTTTGAACTCCGGCGCGGTCGCCGTATCGAACCGCTCCAGGTTCGGGCGCAACGTCACGATGCCGTCGCGTGTCCATTCCTCGAACATCGATTCCTCCCGGTGCGTCCCCGCTCCCGACGGGGTTCTTCCGTCCCTTCGGGGATTATCGAACGCCGGGCTGCTCGGCCTGAGCGGCCTGCTAGGGGAAATGCGCTTGACGGGGCCTGGAGGGCCGGAAAGACTCCGCCCCGTCGGGTCGGCCTCCGGCAATTCGGGCCGTCGGTCGGGTCGGAGTCCGTTTCCGGCGTCGGACCGGCTCGAGGGTCGGGACGCATCGCAATGTGGGGAGGGGTCGTGAAGCGAAGACGAGGGATCGCGCCGGGCCTGCGTCTGCTGCCGTTCGTGGCCCTGGCCCTGATTCCCGCGGGCGGGTGCAGCACGTCGAAGCTCGCAGTCTCGGCCATGACCCCGGTCCTCCAGAACACGGTCGACGCGGCCCTTCGATCGGACGATCCCCGTCTCGTGGGCGACGCGCTGCCCACCAGCCTGCTGCTGCTCGACGGCATGATGGAGACCGACCGCGGCAACCGGGAGATCGTTCGCCTGTCGTCCATGCTCCACTTCGCGTACGCGTTCGCGTGGGTGGAGGAGCCCGAGCGGGCGAGTCGTTACTACGCTCGCGGACGCGACCTCGGCTGGCGCGCGCTCGGTCGCCCGGAGGTTCAGGTCGCGGTGACCGCCGGCCCGCTCAAGGAGCTGCCCGCGGCCCTCGCGAAGTTGAAGCAGGACGACGCCGAGTCTCTCGTGTGGATCGCCGCGAACTGGGCGCAGTGGATCGAGCTTCACCTGGAGGACACGTCGGCGGTGGCCGACATCTCGCGGCTGATGCCGCTCACGGACCGGCTCGTGGAGCTCGACGAGACCATCTTCTGGGGCATGCCGCGGATCCTCGCCGGCGCCCTGCAGGCATCGCGGCCGATCACTCTCGGCGGGAACCCGGACCGGGCGCGGGCGGAATTCGACCGGGCTCTCGAGATCTCCGACCGAAACCTGCTCCTGGCCCAGGTGTTCGAGGCCAAGACCCTGGCCGTCCAGACGTTCGACGGCGAGTCCTTTCAGTCCTCCCTCCGTGAAGTCCTCGAGGCCGCACCGGGCCAGCTCCCGGAGGCCGAGCTCTTGAACCGCATTGCCCGGATCAAGGCCGAGGAACTGCTGGCCCGCTACGAAGACATCTTCGAGTGAAACGGAGGAAGTCGATGACCAAGCGCCTCATCCCGCTCGCAATCGCGCTCCTGGTCGCCGTGGCGTCGCCCGGCGACGCGCGTGCGGCCGACGACAAGGCCAAGGTGACGTTGAAGATCGCCACGCTGGCCCCCGAGGGCTCGACGTGGATGAACCTCATGCACGAGATGGACGACCGCGTGCGCGAAGCCACCGGAAACGAGGTCGGCTTCCGGTTCTACGCGGGCGGCGTCCAGGGCGACGAGCGCAACGTCCTCCGGAAGATGCGGGCCGGTCAGCTCCAGGGCGGCGGCTTCACCGGCAACGGACTCGGAGTCATCGCTCCGTCCGTTCGCGTCGTGGAGGCGCCGTTCCTGTTCGCGAACGAAGCGGAGATCGACGCGGTCTACGACGAGATGGGCGACGAGCTGGAGACCGCGATCGAGGCGAGCGGACACGTCGTGCTCGGCTGGGCCGAGGTGGGTTTCGTGCATCTGTTCACGAAGCAACCGGTCCGGAGCCTCGACGATCTCAAGAACGTGAAGATGTGGCTGTGGGAAGGTGATCCGCTCGCGGCGGCGTTCTTCGAGGAGGCCGGGATCGCCCCGGTGTCGCTCGCGATCACCGACGTGTACACCAGTCTCCAGACGGGCCTGATCGATGGCGTCTACTCGTCGCCGTACGCTGCGGTGGTGCTGCAGTGGCACGCCCTGGTGGGCGCGATGAGCGAGGCGCCGATCACCCACGCGATGGGTGCCGTGATCGTGACCGAAAAGTCCTGGAGCAAGATCTCTCCCGAATCGCAGGCGAAGGTCCGGGAGATCGCAGCCGACGTGTTCGCGCGACTGAAGGAGTCCTCGCGTCGCGAGAACCACGACGCGATCGAGGACATCCGGGCCGCGGGCCTCGAGATCGTTCCGATCTCCGACCCGAACATGAAGGTGTTCCGCGACATCGGCGATCGAGCGGCCCGCAAGGCGGCCGGCAACCTGTACCCGGCCGAGATGCTGGAGCGCGTGCAGCACATCGTGGCCGCGCACCGGGCGACGGCGGGGCAGTAGGGGGGAATGGAAGGCTTCGCGAGCTCGCTCGCCTCGACGCTGGCCTCCCTGCCGGAGCTCGGTCGATTCGTGGCGCTCGCGCTGCCCGCGCTGGCGGTGGTCGCTGCCGTGGCATTCGTCCTGCGGCGGACGGCCCCGATGCGGTGGCTGGCACTCGTGGTCGACCGGGGGCTCACCGCGCTGGTCGCCACCCTGCTCCTCGGGATGGTTTTCCTGTCGGGACTCCAGATCGTCCTCCGGAACCTGTTGTCCTCGGGACTGCCCTGGATCGACCCGCTGTTGCGTCATCTCGTCCTGTTGCTCGCGTTCAGCGGCGCACTGCTCGCGACCGGCGCGAAGCGGCACGTCCAGATCAACGTCCTCGGCCGGCTGCTTCACGGGGTGGCCGGGCGAGTCGGGGGCGCGCTCGTCGCGTTGCTCGCGGCCGCCATCTCGATCGCGCTCACGCACGCTTCGCTCAGCCTTCTCGTGGACGAGCTCGAATTCGGTGAGATCGCCTTCCTGTCGATTCCCTCCTGGATGATCGTGGCGGTGTTTCCGCTCTCGTTCCTGGGGATGGCGTTCCGGTTCCTGTTCCTCGCGTTTCAGGAGGTCGCCGGCGAGGCGCCGGCCGCGCCCGAAGCCGAGGGTCTCGATCTCGTCGCGGAGGAACGCGCGTGATCGCGATCGTCGTGGGGCTGCTGATCGCCGCGCTCTTCGGGCTGCCGTTGTTCCTCGTGCTCGCGGCCGTGGCTCTCGCGCTGTTCACGGGCGAGGACATTCCCGGTTCCTCGGTCGTGATCGAGATGCTGCGGCTCGCCAGCTCGCCGATGCTGGTGGCCATTCCGCTGTTCACGTTCGCCGGCACCCTGTTCGCGGAGGGAGGCGCGCCGAAGCGGCTCGTGTCGCTCTCGCGCGAGCTGTTCGGCTGGATGCCGGGCGGCCTCTCGGTCGTGGCCCTCGTGACGTGCGCCCTCTTCACGGCGTTCACGGGGGCGAGCGGCGTCACGATCGTGGCCGTGGGTGGGTTGCTGCTGCCGGCTCTCGTGCGCGCCGGGTATCCGGAGAAGTTCTCGCTCGGCCTCGTGACGACGTCCGGTTCGCTCGGTCTGCTGTTTCCGCCGAGCCTCCCGTTGATTCTCTACGCGTACGTGGCCGGGGTTGCGGTGGACGACTTGTTCCTCGCCGGCATCGTCCCCGGCATCCTTCTCGTCGTGCTGCTTTCCCTGTGGGGCGCGCGCCAGGGCGGACGGGGAGGAGTCGGCACCCAGAAGTTCGAATGGGCGTCGGCGCGCCGTGCGCTGCGCGAGGCGGCCTGGGAGGTGCCGCTCCCGTTCGTGGTGCTCGGGGGGATCTACTCCGGAGCCGTCACCGTGACGGAGGCGGCCTCGATCACCGCGATCTACGCGCTCGTGGCGGAGGTGCTGATCTACCGCGACGTGCCGATCCGACGCATCCCGCAGGTCGTCCGTTCGAGCATGGTGCTCGTGGCGGGGATCCTGGTCATCCTCGCCGCGGCGTTCGGCCTCACGAACTACCTCATCGACGCCGAAGTCCCCATGGAGATCCTCGGCTGGATGCAGGGCTCGTTCTCCTCGAAGTGGACGTTCCTGCTCGCGCTGAACGGATTCCTGCTGATCGTCGGCAGCCTGATGGACATCTTTTCCGCGCTGATCGTCGTGGTGCCGCTCATCGTGCCGATTGCCGAGGGTTACGGAGTGAATCTGGTGCATCTCGGGATCATCTTCCTGACGAACCTCGAGATCGGGTACTCTACGCCCCCGGTGGGCCTGAATCTCTTCATCTCGTCCTACCGATTCGGGCGGTCGATTCTGGAGCTGTACCGTGCGAGTCTTCCGTTCCTGGTTCTGTTGCTGCTCGCGCTCGCCATCATCACGTACGCTCCCGCGTTGAGCCTCTTCTTGCCGCAGATGTTCGGCCACGGAGGGACCCCATGATGCGCGGATCGATCCGGATCGCGTCCTGTCGGATGCCGGCTTGCCTCGTGCCGCTTCGCCTCGCAATGGCCCGCCACGCGCTGGCCCTCTTGATGGCCGGCCTCGCGACGACGGTCTCGTACGCGGATCACGAGCCGGACTCGCTCGGCGACATCGCGGAGACGAGCGCGGACTCCCTGACCGCCGCGTTGCCGGCGCCTCCCGTCATGCCGGCGGGGCGTCTGGCCGAGATCGACGATGCCACCGCCGCGAACGTCGCCGCCGACGCCGCGATGGCGGAGTCGGCGGAACTTGCGGCCGCGGACGCGCCCGAGGCGACGGGCGCCGGTGCGGAATCTCCCTCCGACCTGGACGACGACTCGGACGACCTCGTGCCCCCGACGTTGCTGGAGCACGAAGCGTCGCTCGTGGACTTCCTGTTCACGAACCCGCAGGCCCCGATCGTCCGTCTGGACGCGGCGGCGGTCGACTCCATCGGCACCATGATCTCGGAGCGGAACGCCGAGGTCGTCGATCGGGTGGATGCGGCGTACCGCGCCGGAGAGTACGGACCGCCGGGATCGAAGGAGGCGAAGTCCGATGCGCTCGCGGCATTCATCTTTGCGAGCAGCACGGCGTTCGACTTCTTCCTCGAGATGGCGATGCAGCACGAGGTCATCTATTCGACCGGCGAGGAGGACCTTCGAGTCGCGTTCACCGAGCGGTTCCGCAATCCGGGGCTGTACCCGATCATCAACCTGCGGGACGCACGCGCGGGATTCGGCCGATTCTGTCTCCTCTTCGAGGTCGATGATCCGAAGAAGCGCGAGATCTCGGTCTCCGGCGAGAAGATGAAGTCGTGGACGGAGGAGCTCGACCTCGGTGGCGATCGGACCCGGGTCGTCAACATCGACATGAAGACCCTGTCTCACGACCGCGTTCACGTCGTGTACACGAAGAACTCGGGAGCCACCGTCTCCGTGCACGAGGTCGTCGAAGCCGGTCAGAAGATCCGCGTGATCACGATGGACGACATCGTCGGTCAGTACGTCCGCAAGTTCGGCTTCCACCGCCCGGCCGCCGTCGTCATCTGGCGCGCCCTCCCGGACGGCATCCACCCACCGCCGCCGGACAAGCGTTTCCTCGGGAGCGCGATCTACTTCCCGTCGCTCACGCTGGAGCTCCCCTGGTTCCTCCCGAACATCGGGTTCCACGATCTCCGCCAGTTCGACTACCCGGAGCCCGTGCTGACGATCGAGACGGAGAAGAAGCTCCGCAGCCGGAACCTCGACTGGCTCCGTTTCAAGGACAACTCGCGGATCCACGACTGGGAGGGTGAGAGTCAGGTTCCGGTGTTCGTGAACGAGAGGTACCCGGACCGCTAGTTTCCTGCGCTGTGTCGGCCTCGCGTCGGAGCTGGGGGAGCCCTGTTCGCGAACGGTTCGCTCGGCCGCCCATGGCCTCGCTTTGTCGTTCTCGATTCGGAGCCCGGGGGAGTCCTGCTCGCGGGGTTCCTGCGCTGTGTCGGTCTCGAGTCGGAGCTGGGGGAGCCTCTGCTGCGAACGGTCTTCGCTCGGCCGTCCATGGCCTCGCTCACCTCGTCGCGGCGACGGCTCCACCGTCCGTGGTTCCGCATCGTCGCCGCGGCGTCGCGAACAGGACTCCCCCAGCTCCGACTCGAGCCCGACCCGCTTCGATGAGCCTGGGAGGCTACTCACTCGTCCTGGGCCGCGAACATGTCGGCTCCGAACGACCGCGTCATCGTGGTTCCGATCCGCACTGCCCATCCTGCGGCTGACGGCGGCGAGATCTCGCCGGCACCATCGAGCTTGTCGGGCACGGGCCACGCACCCGCGTTCCCGGTCCCGCTGGGAGACTGTCGTCCCGAGAGCTGATCGCGCCGCGGGCGGCAGCTGGCACGGAGCCGACGCGCGCGCGTCGAGCTGAGCCGATCTGATCTCCAGCCATCAGTAAGCCGTGTCGGCCTCGGTTCGGGCCCCGGGAGCCCTGTTCGCGACGTCGCGGCGACTCGCGGAACCACGGACGGTGGAGCCGTCGCCGCGTCGAGGTGAGCGAGGCCAAGGACGGCCGAGCGAAACCGGTCGCGAACAGGGCCTGGCCCGGACCGAGGCCGACAAGGCGCACCCACTCCGCGTCGAGGTGAGCGAGGCCAAGGACGGCCGAGCGAAACCGGTCGCGAACAGGGCTCCCGGGGCCCGGACCGAGGCCGACAGAGCGCACCCACTCCGCGTCGAGGTGAGCGAGGCCAAGGACGGCCGAGCGAAACCGGTCGCGAACAGGGCTCCCGGGGTCCGGACCGAGGCCGACAGGGCGCACCCACTCACCGTTCGTGCGGCATCCGCTCCATCGGCGCCCGCCAGTACGTGTTCAGCGGGTAGTGCAGCAGATTCGTCACGCGGCTCGTGTAGATGCATGCAAAGTCGCGGACCTGGTGGCCGAAGCGCGTGATCTCGTTGCCTTCGCGGAAGAGAGGACCCCAGCGGGAGTCGTAGGCGCCGTTGCAGGTCTGGTTGAGCGACGTGATGCGGTCGTGGAGCCGGACGCGTTCGGTCTCGAGCTGGGCGAGGCGGTCCTCGAGGCGCGTTCGCTTGCGCAGGACTTCCGCGCGCGCCTCGTCCGCGCTCGACGAGGAGCCGGCGAGGAGCCAGTTCAGGCGGCCGATCTCGGTACGGGTGAGGTGCTGTTCGCGGAGGACGCGATCCCGATCCTCGATGGCGGCGTCGAGCCGGCCGAGGTCGGGACGGATTCGTTCGGTGACGAGTAGCTCGTCGGCGAGCTCGGGGATGATCATCGCGGTTCGCCAGCCGACACTCTTCTTGGAGCGCAGGATGTCGCCGTACGTGTGATCACCCCAGTAGAGAATGCGGTCGCCCTGGAAACCGATCTCGCGCTCGAATCCCTCCACGTCGCCGCCGGAGCGAATCGGAGTCCCCGGGCCCCGCTCGATCCACTTCTCGGGACGACCGCCCCCGGTGAAGAACCCCGGCTTCTTCGCATCGACGACCACGAGGTCGAAGTAGTCGCGCCACGATCCGGTCTCACCGGCCGGCAGCAGATGATTGAGCAAGACGTCGGTGTAGTAGTACTCGGAGTTCGTCAGCAGGAAGACGGTCTTTCCCTCCGCCCGCAGAGACGCGAGGAACTGCGGCAGATAGGGATCCACCTCCAGAAACCGTCCGGGGTCCTGGACGATCTCCCGCTTGATCGAGCCGTCGGCGTGCGCCTCGTCGATCATCGCGCGCACGTCCTTGTACATCTGATGGAAGTCGGTGGGGCGCCGGAGATCCTCGAAGAAGTCCACGAGGAGCAGGTAGAGGTACACCTCGGGCAGGTGGAAGTGCGTGTCCACGGACACGTACGCCTCGGCCGACGTGCGGAGCCGCCGCGTCCGGTAGATTCCCTTCCGCTCCTCCGAGGAGATCGGCCGCGTGCCGTGCGACGCCCGGACGACGTAGTTGTGATAGTCCATCTTGAGGAGGTTGCCGCGACGCGTGTCGAGGACGAGGCCGCGCCGCACGAACGCGGAGTCGAGCGCGAATGTCAGGATCTCCGCCGGGTAGCCACGTTTCTCCACGAGCTTCTCGCGCGTGAGACGGAACGCCAGTTCGTCGAGCTCCCGCACGCGGTAGTTCGCGAGCGTGTAGTCCAGGTCGAAGCCGACCGCACCGATCCGGCTCATCCGCAGGTGACGATTGACGAAGATCCGCGCTTCGCGCGGCACGCCGGGGGGATGAACGCCGGGCGACGCGCGGAACTCGGCGCTGGGCGCCGGCGCGTCGTTCGTTCGGGGGGCGGGCAGGGCGGAATCCATGGCTCTCCTCGGAGGGCTCGCGCCGGAACGTCGAGCGCCTCTCTCCGCGAATCGGCAGGGGAGGGCCGGAGATGAAGGGCGGGCGCCGCGGCGAAGGGCCGCTAGCGCCCGCCATTTCCGGGTCGGAGTCGGGCCGATCGGCTGGCGATCAGGCGACGTTCTCGCGCATCGCGAGCGAGTTCTCGATCGTGCTCGTGTCCTCGAGCTCGGCCTCGAGCTCCAGCACGAGACGCTTGAGCAGGTGAATCTGCTCGAGCTTCGAGAGACGTCCCTCGGTGTTCGTCTCCGGATTCTCTCCGAGGAGGGTGCCGACCGTGGTGCCCAGGGCCTCGGCGATCCGGTGGGTGACGCGGACGCTGGGGACGCGGATCATCGACTCGATCTGACTGATGTAGGCCGGGGCGACGCCGACGGACTCGGCGAGACGGGTCTGCGTGATGCCCTGCATCTGACGGAGGATCTTGATGTTCTTGCCGATCGGGTGCATGTCACGACTCCTTCGAAATTCCGAGATGCTGTAGCCAGTTGACCTTGGCGCGAGGATAAGCACTCCGATAGGGTTTATCAACCCGGGTCATGGAGTGACTTGAACCAAACTTGCCAAGTCGAGGAGTATCAATGAGTTGAACTGTCGACCGGATGGGGAGTCCAGATTAACCCCGAGCCGCCCTCCCGGCCGTTTCTGGCCGCCATTCGCGGACGGACTCGCCGTCCGCCACCAGGATGCGGGTGGCGAGGTTCGTGAACAGGCCGTTGTCCACGACCCCGTCGATCTCGTTCACGAGTCGCTCGAGGGTCTCCGGTTCGTCGATGCCCCGGTCGAAGTGGGCATCCACGATCCACTGCTCGTTGTCCGTCACGTACGGACCGCTCCCATCGCGCCGCAGGACCGGCACCGCGCCGAGCCGGGCGAGGTCGTGGACCACGTCGTCGATTGCCCCGGGCGCGATCTCCACCGGCACCGGACAGCCGACGCCGAGCCGGGAGACCTCCTTGGAGGAGTCGGCGATCACCACGAACTCCCGCGCGGCTCGTGCGACCCGCTTCTCGCGGACGAGCGCGCCGCCGAGGCCCTTGATGAGCTGACCCCGCGGGTCGATCTGATCGGCGCCATCGATTGCGAGATCGAGCTGCGGGTGTTCGTCGAGCCATCCGAGCGGGATGCCGAGTCCGCGCGCCTGGTCGGCCGTGCGCTCGGACGTGGGAATGCCCACGATCGAGAGTCCTTCCGCGACACGCTGCCCGAGCCGCTCCACCAGCCAGTACGCGGTGCTGCCCGTGCCGAGTCCCACGATCATTCCGTCGCGCACGAGTTCCGCCGCGCGGTGCCCCACCGCCTTCTTGCCGAGATCCGCTGCTTGCATGTCAGCCTCCGAGGGTTCCGAGACCGAGGGCGCGCCGCGCGGACTCCACGTTCGCCCGCAGCGAGGGATCGTCGGGGTGACGCTCGAGTCCTTGCTCCCAGAGTGCGATCGCCCGCTCGATCTCCCCGTCCCGCGCCATGAGCGCGCCGAGATTGAGGTACGGCGGAAGATAGTCCGGATGGTCCCGGATGAGCGACGAATACTCGTGGGCGGACTCGGGAAAACGTTCGGCTTGCTCGAGGACGTAGGCGAGCGCGTAGCGCTCACGGGGCCCGTCGTCGAGGCGTCGCGCGGCCTGGGCCGTTCGGACGGCCTCGGCGTGCAGCCCGCCGTGCGAGAGGCCGAGGGCCACGTCGACGAGTTCCTCGGAGTTCTCGCCCGCGGCGGCCCGCGCGAGACGCAGACGGTCGACGGCGGCCCCGGGATCTCCGCCCTCGAAGTCCAGCTCGGCGCGCAACGTCAGCGCGCCCGCGTGACGCGGCGTGACGTCCAGGACTCCGGCCACGAGCGGGAGGGCGTGCTCGTCCCGCCGCGCCACGAGGGCGCGCGCGAGGAGGACGCGGGCCTCCGGATGTTCCGGCACGCGTGCGAGCACGGCGGTCGCGTCTTCGATCCAGACCTCGGTATCTCCCGTGCGTCGTGCGAGCTCCGCCGCGCGCAGGCGGGCGGCGACGAGACGTGGCTCCTCGGCGCACGCGGCCCGGTACTCCTCGAACGCGGTCAGCACGTCGTCGCCCCGATCCGCGCTGCGCGCGAGCTCGAGATGTCGGGCGACGGACGGCGCGAGCGACTCGGGGGCGACCGCGGGCACCTGTCGGTCGTCGGGAGCGTCGGCGAGCGCGGCGGCCAAGGCGTCGGCTCCGGCGAACGCCCCGCACAGGATCGACGCGGCATCTTCGGTCGACGTGACGCCCGCACGCACTCGCGAGGATACATCCGGGCCGCTCGCGACCAGGGCGACGTCGCCCGGACCGTCCGCGGACGTCAACACCACGAAGGAATCGCCGGGAAGCTCGCGCGTGATCGCGTGCACGGCGTCGTCCACCGGACGCTGGTCGACGTGGAACCACACGAACCGGGGCGCGGCCGCGTGCTCCGCGATCCACTTTCCGAAGTCGGTCGCGAGTGCTCCGGCTGCCCGGAAGCCCGGCTCGCGCCACGGCTCCCCGACGCGGCCGTGCTCCGCGAAAAACGTTCCGTGGTGGGCGAAGCCGCGCCCGAGGCCATGCCGACCGTCCGCATCGGCGGAGCCGGCGAAGGCCGCAGTGGTGACACCGCGTTCGGCGAGAAGCGACGCCACGGTCGGCACGCTCTCGTCGAGCGAGAACTCGACGTTCGTGAGGCCGTGATCCAGCGGCGCCCGGCCCGTGAGCACGGTCGCGAGTCCGATGCGAGCGACGTCGGTCGGGGAGTGGGCTTCGCGCGCGAGGACGCCGCGTCGCGCCAGGCGATCGATCGCCGGCGTGCGCGCCTCGGGATTCCCGGTGCATCCGATGTCGGCGGCGTCGAGCCCCTCCGCCGTCACCAGGACCAGCGTGTCCGCGACGGGATCTCCGCTCCGCGGCGCCTGGCCCTGACACCCCGCGAGGAGTGCCGGCAGGAGGAAGAGGGCTCGGCGGCGCAAGAGCAAGACGTTCATTCTGCCGCCCCGTTCCTCGGTGTAACCGTCATGGGTTTCGGCGGCGAGCTAGGGCGACTTCAGCCTTTTCTTGCGGAAAGCCGCAAACCCTCGCGGGGAGACGGAACGCCCCTTGAGCGGGTCGCGCCCGGCTGGTAGCCTGCTCCGTCCTTCCGTCCAGGAGTTCACCGATGAAGCTGTCCGAGGTTCTCACCCCCGAGCGGATCCGCATCCCCCTCGAGTCCACGAGCAAGGAAGCGGTCCTGCGCGAGCTCGTGTCCCTGCTGCCCGGGCGGGATTCCACGGAGCGGGAGACCATCCTGGAGGCGGTGCTCGAGCGCGAGGGGCGCATGTCGACCGGAATCGGGCAGGGCGTGGCCATTCCGCACGGGAAGACCGGCGTGGTGAAGGGGATGGAGATGGCGTTCGGGATCGCGGGCGAGCCGATCGACTACGGCGCGCTGGACGGCGAGCCGGTGGACGTCTTCTTCCTCCTGCTGTCACCGCCCGACCTCACGGCGCCGCACATCAAGATGCTGGCGGGAATCTCGCGCATGCTGTCCTCCGACACGTTTCGAGACGAACTCGCGGCGGCCGTGGACGCCGAAGACGTGCTCGTCCTGTTCCGGCGGGAAGAGGCGCTCGCGGACGAGGATTGAAGTCCGCGCGCCGACGGCGCGCGCCGCCTAGCGGTCCCCGTTCGCGGCGGGCTCGCGGGACCAGACGATCCGACCGTCGAGAATCGTGACGTCCACGTCGTCGCGCGCGCTCCGGCTCGGCAGATCGTCCATCAGCACCAGGTCGGCGATCTCGCCGGGCACCAGGCGTCCCCCGCACGGTGCCCCCGGTGTCGCGTCGGCGGCCGCTTCCGTGTACAGCCGAATCCCCGTCTCGTCGTCGATGCGCTCCGCTGCCGGGTTCCGCGTGGCTGCAAGCCGGATGCCGAAGCGTGGCCCCGCCGGCATCCCGTCGGATCCGAAGCAGATACGACCGCCGCCGCGCAGGATCGAACCGAAACGGTTCATTCCGTCGCGACGTCCCGCACCCAGCGCGGTCTCGTAGAGGCCGCCTTCGTTCGCCCAGCGCAGGAAGTTCGGCTGCACGCTCGCGATCACACCGAGTTCCCGCACACGCTCGAGGTGGTCTTCGGCGGCGAGCTCGAAATGCTCGATGCGGTGCCCGCGGGCGGTGAGATCCTCTCCGAGCGCTTCGTACGCGCCGATCACCTCCTCGATCGCGCGGTCCCCGATCGCGTGGATCGCGAGCGAGCGGCCGCGATCGTGCTCCGCACGCACCATCGAGCGGAGTCGTGCGGGCTCGTAGACGAGCTGGCCGGTTCCTCCCGCGCGATCCGCGTACGGGGTGCGCAACGCAGCCGTCCGTCCGCCGATCGCGCCGTCCGAGAAGATCTTGATGCCGCAGGAGCGGAACCGATCGGTCCGCGGCAGTGCGGCGACGTGTCGCTCGTCGGCGGGGTGGCGGATCCACACCGTGACGCGCAGGGGGAGGTGCGGGACGAGGTCGGGCCAGAGCGGAACTTCGTTCGGGTGCGGATAGTCCGTCGCCGTCGTGATCCCGAGTCGGTGGCAGACCGTGCCGACGCGCTCGAGCGCTTCGAGCGCCTCGATCTGGTCCGGCGGAAGGAGATTGTCGAGAACCACGACCGGTCCCTCGTCCAGCCAGCCGGTCGCGTCGTCGATGCCGGGGCCGGACCAGCGTTCGCGGAGCAGTGCGAGTCCGGCGCGGTTCACCACGCCGACGTGTCCGCACACGCGGCGCGCGATGATCGGGCGCTCGCCGGAGATCGCGTCGAGGTCCGCGCGAGTGGGGCGTTCCGGCGTGCTCCAACCGGTCTCGTCCCACCCCTCGAGAATGAGCGGCGCCTCGCCGACGTGCCGGGCCACGGCTGCGGCCGTGGCATCGCGGAAGTCGTCCCGGGTGGCGCAATCGCCGAGCCACGGACGGCCGAGTCCGCGCGCGAACTGCAGGAAATGGAAGTGCGCGTCCTGGAAGCCCGGGCAGAGGTACCGGCCGGCGGCGTCGAGCGGCGTGGCCTCGGGCGAGCGCGCCCGGAGCGCCGCACTCGGCCCGAGCTCCCGGATGCGGCCGTCGCGGATGAGCAGGGCGTCGACGGTGGGATCGGCCGGTCGGGGGAGGATTCTCGCGTTCACGATCAGGAGCGACATGCAGGCACGTTAACACGGGCGGGCGCCGTCTGCTGCCCGGGTCCGGCGACACCGGCTCGGGGCACGGCGGAAGACCGTTCGGCCGCGTTGACCGGTGCTTTCGTCGGTGAGAGAATCCGCGGCCGTGTTCGGGCGCGAAACGCCCCGGCGGCACTCGGGAGGCTCGATTGATCCGACTCGACGGCAACTCGCTCACGCTCGACCAGGTCGTGCGGATCGCGCGCGCCGGGGAGCGTTTCGAGATCGGGGAGGACTCGTGGACGCGCGTAGATGCGGCCCGTTCGTTCCTCGAGCGACGCGTGCAGTCCGGCGAACGGATCTACGGCGTGAACACCGGCATCGGCCAGCTCGCGCACGTACCGGTGGAGCTCGCGCAGCTCGAGGAACTGCAGCGCAACATCGTCCGCAGCCACGCGGCCGGTCTCGGTCCCGCGCTGGACGACGACGAAGTGCGTGCGGTCCTGCTCCTCAAGATCAACCTGTTCGCCAAGGGCCGATCCGGTGTCCGGGCCGAGCTGGTCCGTCACCTCGTGTCGATGCTCGAGGCCGACGTCCTGCCGATCATTCCGGCCAAGGGCTCGCTCGGCGCGAGCGGGGACCTCGCGCCGCTCGCGCACGTGGCGCTCGCCGCGATCGGCGAGGGCGACGCGCGCCGCCGCGGTCGCACGATGCCGGCGGCCGACGCCCTGCGCGACGCGGGACTCGCGCCTTTCAAGCTCTCCTACAAGGAAGGCCTCGGTCTCATCAACGGGTGTCAGGTGATGGCCGGGCGCGGGACGCTGCTGCTGCACGATGCCCGGACCCTGCTGCGGACCGCGCAGGTCGTCGCGGCCGCGATCCTGGACGTGCTGGGTGCGTCGGACCGGCCGTTCGATCCGCGCGTGCACGAGGCGCGTCCGTACCCGGGGCAGCGCGCGGTGGCCGAGAACCTGCGCCGGCTGCTCGGGGGCGAGCGCCGCCGGACGCCGCGCGTGCAGGACGCCTACTCGCTCCGGTGCGTGCCGCAGATTCTCGGCGGCGTGGCCGATGCGTTCGACGATCTGGAACGTCGGCTCGCGATCGAGATCAATGCGGCTTCCGACAACCCGCTCGTGTTCGCGGACACCGAGGAGATCTTCGCGGCCGGCAACTTCCACGGCGAGAGCCTCGCGCTCGCGCTCGACGCCTTCAAGACCGCGGTGGGGGAGATCGCGTCCCTCGCGGAGCGGCAGGTGAACCGGCTGCTGAATCCGGTGCTCTCGGATCTGCCCGCGTTCCTCGCGCCGGATACGGGCCGCAACTCGGGCCTGATGATTCTGCAGTACACGGCGGCGTCCCTCGTGTCCGAGAACAAGGTCCTGGCGCACCCCGCGAGTGCCGACTCGATTCCCGTGTCCGCCGACCAGGAGGACCACGTGAGTATGGGCGCCACGGCCGTCCACACGGCGGCCGAGGTCGTCCGCAACGTAGCCGACGTGGTCGGCATCGCCGCGATCGCGGCGGGCCAGGCGATGGACCTCGTTCCGGAGGGACCCTTCACCGCGTCGTCGGTTGCGTTCCGGGCGAGGCTGCGCGAGACCGTTCCCTTCTGGGGCGAGGACCGTTACGCTGCGGCGGACATGCGCGAGGCGTCCTCGCTCGCGCGCTCCGGCGCGCTGCTGGAGGCGGCCCAGGGTGTGGCCGGGAAGTTGGCGTGAGGGGCGGCGCGTCCGCCGGAAGGAGCGCGAAATGATCGGACGTCGGAGCGTGGGAGGCGGGGGCCCGTTCTCTTGCCGCGTCGTCCTGGAGGGGGGACGGGTCGGATGAGCGTTCGCCTCGACGAGCACCTCAAGAAAGAACGCATTCGTCTCGACTCCGCCGCGACCACGCGGGAAGAGGTCCTGCTCGAGCTGGGGACGCTTCTGGGCGGCCAGGACGTCGCCGCTCGCGAGGCTCTCACCGATGATCTCGCTGCGCGGGAGGTCATGGGAAGCACGGGCGTGGGCGGTGGCATCGCCTTCCCGCACGCGCGCGTCTCGTTCCTGCCGGGGATTCGACTCGCGTTCGTGCGCACCCGACAGCCCGTGCCCTACGACGCGCTGGACGGCCGTCCGGTCGATCTGTTTCTCGCGGTGGCGGGGCCCGTTCAGGGGCGCCGCGACTATCTGGTCGTCCTCGGGTCCCTCTCGTACCTGTTCCGCTCCGAGTTGACGCGGGACAAGTTCCGCTCGGCCGCGACGCCGGACGAGGTGCTCGCGCTCCTGAAGGAGCTTTCGGGCACGGTCCCGAGCCCCGGCGCCTAGCTCCCGTCCTCGAGGTGCCCGATCGATCGTTCGGGACGCGTCCTCGGATTCGTGGCGCATCTGGTCGAAGTCTGACGCATACCGTGCAGGAGACGGAATCCTTTGACCTCATTTGGCGTACGGGTTTAGCTTCCAGGCACTTGCCGTACCGGCACTTGGAGCGATCTGGCCGCCCGAGAGACCCATGATCCCGATCGACGAACTACTGAAACCGATCCGCGAGGACGCACCGGCCGGCGTGAACCTGCGCCTGGACGCCGGCGACACGACGTTCCGTGACCTCGAGGAGAAGCGTCGCCAGGAAGAGGCGGCGTTCTCGGCCTCCGGGGAAGCAAAATACGCGGACTGGAACGGCGTGGTCCGCCTGTGCCAGGAGGCGCTGGAGACGAAGTCCAAGGACCTGCAGCTCTGCGCGTACCTCGCGGAGGCCTGGTCCTACACCGACGGCTTCGCCGGCCTGCAGGCCGGCCTCTCGCTGACCCGGCAGACCCTCTTCAAGTACTGGTACCTCGTTCATCCGGGGCACGAGGAAGACGAGATCCTGCTGCCCGTCCGCGCGAAATGGCTCTCCTGGATGGGAACGTCGCGCGACTTCCTCGAGGCCGTGCGCTCCGTCGCGATCACGGGCGGGCCGGGCATCGAAGGACACGGCTGGGGCAGCTACGAGATGTCGCGCCGGGTCGACGAGCTCGGGCTGCAATCCGACAAGAAGCAGTTCCAGGAGCTCCTCGATCAGGGCTGGATCACCGGGGAGCAGTGGCGCTCGGCCGTCGGAGGAACGCCGCGGGAGCATCTCGGCGCCGTCCTCGAGGCGGTGCGGGGCTGCGTGGCGGAGCTCGACAAGCTCAAGTCGTTGTGCAACGACAAGTTCGACGATGATGCTCCGAGTTTGATCGAACTGTCCGAGCTGCTGGGCGACTGTCGCGAGTACCTCGAGAAGACCCTGGCCGGCGAATCGGCGGCCGAGGGCGAGGGGGCGGCGTCCGGCGGGGGCGCGCCGGCCGGGGCGACGGCCGCGGCGGCTCCGGCGGCCGGTGGGCCGGCGGGACCGATCGGCAGTCGCGACGATGCGTATCGACGTCTGCGGGAGATCGCGGACTACCTGCGGCGAACGGAGCCGCACAGTCCGGTGAGCTATCTCGTGGAGCGCGCGATCAGCTGGGGGCAGATGCCGTTCCAGGCCGTGATCAAGGACGTGCTGAAGGGGAACGTTCCCGCGTACTCGACGGTTCTCGAGACGCTGGGAATCCGCGAAGAGAAATAGGTCTCCGCCGCCGTTTCGGGCGTCGCCCCTGTGTGGGGTGCGCGGCGACGGCTCGGGGCCGCCCCCGGGAGACCGGGAAACAGGAAGTTGAGAGGGAGATTTCCGGCGGCCAGGAAACTGGAGCCAGGGAATCGTCACCACGCGGCCCGGATCGGTGCCGTACGCCCGGAGGGACCACATGGCAGGCGAGAGCGTCCACAAGAAGAAGGAACGGGTTCGACCCCCGCGCGTCCACATCTCGTACGAGGTCGAGCTCAACGGCGCGCAGGTCATGAAGGAGCTGCCCTTCGTGGTCGGCGTCATGGCCGATCTGGCGGGCAACCCCAAGGACCCGCCGGCGAAGCTGAAGGACCGCAAGTTCGTCGACATCGACCGCGACAACTTCGACGACATCTTGCGCAGCATGAAGCCGCGTCTCGCATACAAGGTCGAGAACAAGCTGCAGGACGACGGCTCGGAGCTCTCCGTGGAGCTGAACTTCAAGAAGCTCGCGGACTTCCGGCCGGAGAACGTCGCGAATCAGGTCGAGCCGCTGAAGGAGCTCATGGAGATCCGCAGACAGCTGAAGGCCCTGCTCTCCAAGACGGAAGGGAATGACCGTCTGGAGGAGTACCTGAACGCGATCCTCGCGGACTCCGCGGTGCGCGAGAAGCTGAAGGGCACGCTGGGCATGGGGGACGAGGCCGGCGGTGACGCCGCGCCCGCGGGCGAGGGCGACGGCGGCGGTGAGTCCGCTCCGACCGGGGAGGAGAGCTAGCCATGGCCGGGAAGAAGCAGGCGGTCACCCCGCTCGACCAGGTGCTGGAGCAGGAAGGCGGCGCGATCCTCGACGATCTGATCTCGACCGGCATCAAGCCGCGCGACGATGCGGCGAAGGAGCAGGGCAAGGACCTGATCCGGACGCTGGTCGGACAGCTCATGGACCCCGGCATGAAGGTCCAGAAGGGCGTGACGAAGACGATCAACGCGCGGATCGCGGCGATCGACGAGCTCCTGTCGGCCCAGCTCAACGAGATCATGCACCATCCGGAATTCCAGGCGCTGGAAGGCTCCTGGCGTGGCCTGAACCATCTCGTGATGAACTCCGAGACGGGCGAGAGCATGAAGATCCGGGTGCTCGGCGCCTCCAAGAAGGAGCTTCTGCGCGACTTCCAGGCGGCGTCCGAGTTCACCGAGAGCGCGCTCTGGAAGAAGATCTACGAGTACGAGTTCGGTCTCTACGGTGGCGATCCGTACGGCGCCCTGATCGGCGACTTCACGTTCGACAAGGGGCCCCAGGATGTGGAGCTGATGGAGCAGATCGGCCAGGTCGCGGCCGCGGCGCACGCGCCGTTCGTGGCCGCCGCGGCTCCGCAGATGTTCGGTCTGGACAGCTACACGCAGATGCCGGATCCGCGTGACCTCGCGAAGATCTTCGACAAGAGCAACCCCGAGAACACGAAGTGGCTGTCGTTCCGGGACTCCGAGGACTCGCGCTTCGTGAGTCTCACGTTGCCGCGGACGCTCACGCGCCTTCCGTACGGGAAGGACAATCCGTGCGACGAGTTCGATTTCCACGAGGCCGTGGATGGGACGGATCACGATCGCTACCTGTGGTCGAATGCGGCCTACGCGTTCGCGGAGCGCCTCACGGACGCGTTCTCCAAGCACCACTGGTGCGTGGCGATCCGCGGACCGGAAGGCGGCGGTCTCGTGAGCGGCCTGCCCGTGCACACGTTCAAGTCTCGGGAAGGCGACGTGGGCTCGAAGTGTCCGACCGAGGTGCTGATCCCGGACACGCGGGAGAAGGAACTCTCGGACCTCGGATTCATCCCGCTGATCCACTGCAAGAACACGGACTACGCGGCGTTCTTCGGCGCGAACTCCGTGCAGCGTCCCAAGAAGTACGACGATCCGGCGGCGACGGCGAATGCGAAGCTGTCGACGCAGACGCAGTACCTGATGGCCACGTCGCGCATCGCGCACTACATGAAGGCCATCTGTCGCGACAAGGTCGGATCGTTCCAGTCGAGGACGGAATGCGCGAAGTTCCTGAACAACTGGATCGGGAACTATGTGCTCGCCCAGGACGAAGCGTCGCAGGAAGCGAAAGCGAAGCGTCCGTTGCGGGAAGCGCGCATCGATGTCACCGACGACAAGGCGCGTCCCGGTTGCTACAAGGCCGTGGCGTACCTGAAGCCCCACTTCCAGCTGGAAGAGCTCAACGTCTCCCTTCGTCTGGTCGCGGATTTGCCGGCGGCCGCCAAGTAGTTCCACCGTCACATGAGTCACAAGGAGTAGCGGAATGTCGATCTTCTTGAAGATCGCGGAAGTGCCGGGAGAATCCACGGCGAAGGGTTTCGAGCAGATGATCGAGTGCTCGAGCTACAGCCATGGAGTGTCGCAGGCCGCGACGGCGACGCAGTCGGGTAGCCTGGGCGACGCGAACTGTCACCACCAGGACGTGACGATCACGAAGCTCTGCGACAGCGCGAGCCCGCTGCTGGCCCAGAACTGCGCCGAGGCGAAGAACTTCCCGGAGGTCACGATCTCCATCACGAAGACCGTCGCGAACCAGCAGATCGCGTACTTCGTCGTCACGCTCACGGACTGCATCATTTCGATGGTCTCGATGAGCGGGTCCGACGAAGGCGCTCCGATCGAGTCCGTGTCGATCAACTTCGCGAAGATCACGTGGAACTACACCTCCGTGGACAAGACCGGCACGGTCGGCGGCACCACGGAAGGCGGTTGGGATCTCACGACGGGCGCCGTGCCCTCCTAGGTTCCCGCGGCATTCCGCGCGACGTTCCGGTCCGGCGGCGCGGCGGGCGGCGACTCGTCCGCCCGCGCCTCGCCCGGGCCGGATGTCGTTTTCCGGGACGGGACGAGCGGCGTGACACCGCCCTCGTCCGCTCCCGGTGGAGCGACGATCCAGGCCCTCGAGCGAAGGAGATCGCGGTGACGGCGCAAGATTTCTGGCGGGAAGGTCGGCTGGCCGAGGCGATCGAGGCCCAGATCGGTGAGGTCAAGGCGAATCCCCTCGACGTCGACCGGCGGTACTTCCTGTTCGCGCTGTTCGCGTTCTCGGGCAACCTGGAGCGGGCCGCCAAGCAGCTCGACGCCCTCGGGACCTCGGACCAGAAGCTGGCGGCCGGCACGATTCCCTACCACAACCTCCTCGCGGCCGAGGCGGATCGTCGCCGGGTGCTCGCGGGGGAGGCGGACGCGCTGATTCCGGACGACGCGCCGGAGTCGCTGCGACGTCGTGCCCGGGCTTTCCGGGGCGATCGCTGGACGCGAGCCGAGCTGGAAGCGATCGAGGCGCTCGAGACCGCCACGAGCGGCACCTGCGACGGTGACGAGTTCCGGCAGATCCACGATACGGACGAGGCGCTGGGCCCGACGGTCGAGATGTTCGCCGGCGGTCGCTGGCTGCTGCTGCCGTTCGGGAAGATCCGAAGCCTTTCGATTCGCGAGCCGCGGCACGTGCTGGATCTCCTGTGGGTGCCGGCCTCACTCGAGGATCGCGACGGCGTGCACGCGGACGTGCACCTCCCCGTGCTCTATCCCGCCAGCGCTTCGGCCGACGACGACGGCCTCCGCCTCGGACGCGGCACGGAATGGGTCGAGCGGGACGGCGTGACCCGCGGGGTGGGGCAGCGGGTCTGGTGCGTGGACGCCGGCGCCGGCGACGCGGACGATGACCGCGCGCTGCTCGCGATCCGCGAGCTCGAGCTCGCGGACCGGGAGTAGCCCTTTGGCCGGGCGGCGCTCGACCGGCGTTCTGACCCACTCGGTGCTCGATCGCGTGGCGGGCACGGGCGACGGGAACGAGCGCCCGAGCTCCCTGGCCATCCGCGTCGACGATCTGCGACAGGCGGTCCGGCGCGACCTCGAGTGGCTCCTCAACACCCGGCGCGTGCTCGGCGAGGAGTACGAGGGCCTGACCGAGGTCCAGACCTCGCATCTCGCATTCGGGTTGCCCGATCTCAGTCCCTACTCGCGATCGAGCGCGTTCGACAGCCGGGAACTGTGCGTGCTCATCGAGCGCGCCATCTCGACGTTCGAGCCGCGGCTCGTGAAGGGCACGGTCAAGGTCGAGTTCGTCAAGAGTGATCGCGTCGACGACTTCGCGATGCGCTTCCGGATCCGCGGCCTCCTTCACGTCGAGCCGATCACGGAGCCGGTGACGTTCGACACGGCGCTCGATCCGAACAACGGTTCGATGAAGGTGGAGGCGACGGAGTGAATCGCGACCGGCTACTGGAGTACTACAACCGCGAGCTCGCGTACGTGCGACGTCTCGCCTGGGAGTTCGCGGAGCGCTACCCGGCGGTGGCCGGCCAGTTGCAGCTCGAGCCCGACAAGTGCGAGGATCCGCACGTCGAACGCCTGATCGAGTCGTTCTCGCTGCTCACGTCGCGCATCCGCATGCGCCTCGACGACGAGTTCCCCGAGATCTCCGACGCGTTTCTCTCCGTCCTTTACCCGCACTGGCTGGCGCCGATCCCGTCGATGACGATCGTGCAGTTCGGTCTCGATCCGGACTGGAGTCGCGAAGGCGAAGGGCTCGCGATTCCGCGGGGGACGGCGATCCAGACGCGCCCGGTGGACGGCTTCCGGTGCCAGTTCCGCACGACGCTGGATCTGAAGCTGTTCCCGATCGCGGTGGAGTCGATCGAGGCGATCCCGGTGCCGGAGGGGGAGCCGGGATGCACGCCGGACACGCGCGGCGCCGTTCGCATCGTCCTCAAGACGCTCGGAGGGCAGCCCTTCCGGTCCGTCGGTCTGGACGCGTTCGACTTCTTCTGCGACGGCGACCCGGTCGTCGCGCACGCGCTGCACGAGCTGCTGTTCCGCAACCCGCTCGGCATCCGCGTGCGGGCCGGCGAGGCCGGAGTCCCGACCCGCCTCGACGCGGGGCGGATCGTCCCCGTGGGGTACGAGAGGGATCAGGGACTGCTGCCGTATCCGCCCGGATCGAACCTCGGGTACCGGCTGCTGAGCGAGTACTTCGCGTTCCCGGACAAGTTCCTGTTCGGCCGGATCGACGGCCTCGCCTCCGTGGCGGGAACTGCGGACAGCGACCGGCTCGAGATCTCCGTGCTGCTCGATCGGTTCCCGCTGGAGCTCTCCGGCAAGCTCGCCCCCGACAACCTCCGACCGGGGTGCACGCCGGCCGCGAACCTGTTCCCGAAGGAATGCGATCCGGTGCGCCTCGATCGGACGACGGTGGAGTACCAGATCCTGCCCGACGTTCACTCCCGCGACGGCTACGAGGTCCACAGCGTGCTCGACGTCTCGACCACGTCGCCGAAGACCGGGGCGGTGCGCGACTACACCCCGTTCTACGCACTCAAGCACGGGGAGGAGGTCGCGGATGCGGCCTTCTGGCACGCGGTGCGCCGGGAGTCTCCCCGGGAGGGCGATCAGGGCTCCGATCTCTGGATCACGCTGGTCGATCGCCGGCATCGTCCCATCGAACGAGAGGTCGGGGAGGTCCTGCACGTGACGGCGCTGTGCTCGAATCGAGATCTGCCCGCGCGGCTGCCGGTGGGCCCGGAGGGAGACTTCCGGATCGAGGGCAAGCCGGGCGTCCGCAGTCTGCGCTGCCTGCGCAAACCGACGGCGGCGATCCGTCCGCGCGCGAGTGCCGCCGCACGCTGGAAGCTCGTATCGCATCTCTCGCTGAATCACCTTTCGCTCACGGACTCCACGGCGCGCGGCAGGTTCGACACCGACGTTTCCGGGATCACGAGCGGCTCGCCCGGCCTCGACGCGTTCCGTGAGATGTTGCGCCTGTACGACCACACCGACTCGGCGGTCGCGAAGCAGCGCATCGCGGGACTCACGTCGATCTCGTCGCAGCCGGTGATGAAGCGGATCCGGGCCGGTGAGGTCACCGTGCCGGCGCGAGGACTCGAGGTCACCTTCGAGCTCGATCAGGACAAGTTCGCCGGCAGCGGGCCGTTCCTGTTCGCCTCCGTGCTGGAACGGTTCCTCGGCATGTACGCGTCGATCAATTCATTCGTCCGCACGGTCGCGAAGGTCCGTCAGCGGGAAGGAGTGCTCAAGGCATGGCCACCGAGGGCCGGGTCCCGGTCTCTCCTCTAGAGGAGACCCTCTTCGACGAGGGGCAGCTCTTCGAGTTCTTCCAGGCGGTCCGCCTGCTCCAGTCGCGGGACCGGAGTCGTGCGCCCGTCGGGGAGGAGGCGGATCCCCGCCGGGAGTCCGTGCGCTTTCGCGGCGACGCGCGACTCTCGTTCGCGCCGAGCGACGTCTCGGACATCGCGGAATCGGCCCACGACGGCGGCCCACCCGAGATGACCCTCGCGTTTCTCGGGGTGGCGAGCCCGATGAGCTTCGGCTCGCTGCCGCTGTGTTACGCCGAGCATGTGCTGGAGCGCCGATCCCGGAAGGATCACGCGCTCCGGGATTTCTACGATCTGTTCAACCACCGCCTGGCGTCGCTGTTCTATCGGGCCTGGGAGAAGCACCGTTTCCCGATCGAGTACGAGCGGTCGGAGGCCGCGGAAGGCGGACGTTTCGAGCGCTCGCTGTTCGCCCTGATCGGACTCGGCACTCCGGGCCTGCGGGGGCGGCAGGCGTTCCCGGATCTGGCGCTCCTGCGCTGGGCCGGCGTGCTCACGCGACGTCCGGTGACGGAACAGGTTCTGCGCGATCTCATCGCGGAGTGGTTCGACGTGGAAGTCGAGATCGAGACATTCGTGCCGCACTGGTATCCGATGGACGACGAGGAGCTGAATCCGCTCGGTCGGAAGCCGGCTCGCCTCGGACGCGACACCGTGCTCGGGCGCTCGATGCGCGGGGCTCAGTCGCGATTCCGGCTGCGCCTCGGCCCGCTCGGCCGGGAGCGATACGAGTCGTTCCTGCCCGGCGGGGATGCCTGGGAGGATCTCGCGGAGCTGGTCACGTTCGCGACGGGGCCGGAGTTCGACTACGAGGTGCAACTCGTCCTGCGGGCGGCGGCGGCGCCCGAGCCGCGGCTCACGGACGCGCGAGGCCTGGGCGGCATGCGATTGGGGTGGACGTCGTGGATCCGGACGAGGGACCTCGCCCGCGATCCGGGGGACGTGATTCTGGGGTCGGAGAGGCGCGCGGCGTAAGCGTCGCCACGGAGGATAGTCTTGCTGAACCTGAAGTCGTTGATCGGAAAGCTGACCCCGACCGCGCGGCGTGCGCTCGAAGGAGCCGCCGGCCTGGCGGTGTCCCGCACGCACTACGAAGTCGAGATGGAGCACTGGATCGGGAAGATGGCGGAGGACGAGGGCGGGGACATCGCCCGCATCCTCCGGCATTTCGACGTCGCGCCGGATCGCTTCCTGCGCCAGATCGCGCAGGCGCTGTCGTCGTGCAAGACGGGTGCCGGCAGTCGTCCGAACCTCACGCAATCGATCGAGGAGATCGCGCGCGAGGGCTGGCTCGTGGCGTCCGTGAACTACGGCTCGGCCGCCGCCCGGACCGGGGTGCTGTTCCTCGCGGTGCTGCGGATTCCCGTGCTCGCGCGGCGAATGGCCGAGATCAGTCCGGAAGCGGGAACCATCTCGGCCGACGCCCTCGCGCACGAGCTGCCGAAGATCGTGGCGGGGAGCGCGGAGGATCGGGAAGTGCTGGCCGCGTCGCCGGCGTCGGCCGAGCGTGGGCTCGGCGGCGAGGGCGGACCCGGTGGCGCCGGCGGTCCGACCCCGGCGCTCGACCAGTACACCGTGGACCTCACGAAGTCCGCCCGTGCGGGACGCATCGATCCGGTGCTCGGTCGCGAGGCGGAGATCCGCCAGATCGTGGACATCCTGATGCGCCGCCGTCAGAACAACCCGATCCTCACCGGCGAGGCCGGCGTGGGGAAGACCGCGGTCGTCGAGGGCTTCGCCCTGCGCATCGCCGAGGGCGACGTGCCGGAGCCGCTCCAGAACGTGGACGTGCGCACGCTGGATCTCGGCCTCCTGCAGGCGGGGGCCGGCGTGAAGGGCGAGTTCGAGAACCGGCTGAAGCAGGTGATCGAGGAGGTGCGATCGTCCGCCCGCCCGATCATCCTGTTCATCGACGAGGCGCACACCATGATCGGTGCCGGCGGCCAGGCGGGCCAGAACGACGCCGCGAATCTGCTGAAGCCGGCGCTCGCGCGCGGTGAGCTGCGCACGATCGCGGCCACCACCTGGGCCGAGTACAAGAAGTACTTCGAGAAGGATCCGGCTCTCACCCGTCGCTTCCAGGTCGTCAAGGTGGAGGAACCGGACGAGGCTTCGGCGATCGCGATCATGCGCGGGGTGGCGCCGAAGCTCGAGGAGCACCACGGCGTCCACGTTCTCGACGAGGCGGTGATCGATTCGGTGCGCCTCTCGCTCCGCTACCTGCCGGCGCGTCAGCTTCCCGACAAGTCCGTGAGCGTGCTGGACACGGCGTGCGCGCGCGTGTCGCTCGGACAGGGCGCGACCCCGGCCGCGGTCGAGGATGGCCGACGCCGGTTGCAATCGCTGGAGCGGGAGCACCTCGCCCTTTCGCGCGAGACGGCCGCCGGCGCCGCGCACGAGCCGCGGATCGCCGAGATCGAGACCGAGCGCGACGGGATCGCCGAGGAGCTGCAGAAACTGGAGGAGCGCTGGAAGCGGGAGCGGACACTCGCGCTGGAAGTGCGGGACCTTCGGCGGAAGCTCTCCGGCACGCCGGCGCCGACGAAATCGGCGGCCGGCGACGGCGCCTCCGCCGCGAAGGATGTGCCGCCCGTCGCCGAGGCGCCTCTCTCGGACGACGAACGGAAGAAGGTCCGCGCCGAGCTCGACGCGAAACGGGCGGAGCTTTCCACGCTCCAGGGCGAGTCTCCGCTGGTCGCGCCCGAGGTCAACGCGCAGACGGTGGCCGAGGTGATCTCCGGCTGGACCGGCATCCCGGTGGGCCGGATGGTCGCCGACCAGATCCGCACCGTGCTCGGGCTCGAGGATCACCTGAAGGCGCGCGTGAAGGGCCAGGACCACGGCCTCGTGGAGATCGCGAGCCGCATCCGCACGTCGCGCGCGAAGATGGACGACCCGAACAAGCCGATCGGCGTGTTCCTGCTGGTGGGCCCCTCGGGCGTGGGCAAGACGGAGACTGCGCTCACGCTCGCGGAGACGCTCTACGGCGGCGAGCGCAACCTCATCACGATCAACATGTCGGAGTACCAGGAGTCGCACACCGTCTCGAGTCTCAAGGGCTCGCCTCCCGGCTACGTGGGCTACGGGGAGGGCGGCGTGCTCACGGAGGCGGTGCGACGTCGCCCGTACTCGGTGGTGCTGCTCGACGAGGTCGAGAAGGCGCACCCCGACGTGATGGAGCTGTTCTTCCAGGTGTTCGACAAGGGCACGCTGGAAGACGGTGAGGGTCGCATGATCGACTTCAAGAACACGATCATCCTGCTGACGTCGAACGTCGGCTCGGACACGATCATGAAGCTCTCGGCGGATCCGGAGCTGTTGCCGGATCCGGCGGCGCTCGCCGAGGCGATCCGTCCCGAACTCGTCGGTCAGTTCCCGGCCGCGCTGCTCGGGCGCATGATCGTCGTGCCGTACTACCCGCTGCACGGCGACGTGCTGCGCGACATCATCCAGCTCAAGCTCGGCAAGATCGTCCGCCGGGTGCGCGCGAACCACGGCGCCGACGTCGTCTACGGGGACGACGTGGTCGACCTCGTGCTGGCCCGCTGCACCGAGTCGGAAAGCGGCGCCCGCAACGTCGATGCGATTCTGACCCGAACCCTGCTGCCGGCTATCTCGACCGAGATCCTCGATCGCATGGCCCAAGCCACCCCGTTCTCGCGCGTCGCCGTCTCGGTGACGGACGGCGAGTTCGCGTACGAGATCAACTAGGAGAACGTCATGGCCGACGCGAAATCCGCGGAGAACTGGTTCGCCAAGGTCCACTGCGGCCTGGATGCCGACAAGCTGCTCCTGCGCGGCCTGACGGGAACCGAAGGACTCTCCCGTCCGTTCCGCTTCCAGGCGGAGTTCATCTCCGAGGACACCGACGTGGACTTCGGAAAAGTGGTCGGCAAGCCGATGGCGATCGAGCTCGCCGCGTCCGAGAGCTCCGCCACGCGCTACTTCCACGGAGTGGTGGCGCGCTTCGCGCAGGACGACTCGGAGGGCGGGTTCGCGATCTACCGCGCCGAGCTCGTTCCGTGGATCGGTCTGCTCGCGCGGAGCTCGCACACGCGCACGTGGCCGGAGAACGACACGCAATCCATCCTCAAGGAGGTCCTGGATCTCGCGCCGCACGCGTCGACGGACCTCGCCGCCAAGATGTGGACGCGACCCTACACGGTGCAGTACGGCGAGTCCGATCTCCAGTTCGTCCAGCGGCTGCTGGAGGAAGAGGGCGTTCACTACCTGTTCGAGCACCTCCAGAACGAGCACAAGCTCGTGACCCGTCCGCCGGAACCGGCCTCGGGATCGCCGATCGTGAAGTTCGATCTTTCCCGCCAGGAGCTGGTCGGCGGTCTGGACGACTTCCGATTCGGGAAGGAACAGGAGTTCGCGCCGGGCTACTACGAGGTGGCGGAGTTCGACTGGAACGATCCGGCGGAGTCCTTCAGCGCGCGGGTCGACTCGCGGCTGGCCTCCGGGATGGACAAGAACATCGGCTTCACCGAGCACCCGATGGAGTTCGTGAAGTCGCACGGCGGATCCTCGGGTTCGGCCGAGAAGCTCGCGAAGATCCGTTCCCTCGAGCGCGACTGCTCCGCGATCACGTTCCGCGGCGAGAGCGGCAACCCGGCGCTCGCGCCGGGCCAGCTGATCGAGATCGCCGGTCACGGTGCCGGATTCGACGGCCGCTACTACATCGTGGCGGTGTCGCACTCGCTCGACACGGGCGGGGGCCCGGCCTCCGGCCGCGGGAGCGACAGCCACTACGCGAACTCCTTCCGGTGCATTCCGGACTCCGTGGCCTACGTGCCACCCCGGATCACGCCGCGACCCCGCATCACGGGCCCCCAGACGGCCGTGGTGACCTCCAACGAGGATCCCGAGGGTCACGGGCGGGTGCAGGTTCGGCTCCCCTGGGCCCCGGAGATCTCGTTCTGGTCCCGGGTCGTGCAGGGCTGGGCCGGGGCGGGCTGGGGCATCCAGTTCCATCCGAGGCCCGGCCACGAGGTCGTGGTGGAGTTCCTGGAGGGGGATCCGGACCAGCCGCTGATCACGGGCCGGGTCTACAACGGCGCGAACGCCGGCCCCTACAGCGACAACATGAAGCTCGGCGGCATCAAGACCCGCTCCTACGAGGGCGGGGCCGACGAGTACAACGAATTGCGCTTCGACGACACGCCTGACGCAGAAGAAGTGTACCTGCACGCCGAGCGGAACCTGCTGGTGGAGGTCGAGGCCGACTCCGGCAAGGACGTCGGGGCCAACCATTCGGAGACGATCGCCGACAACTTCACCCAGAAGGTGGGGGGCGATCGAAACGAATCGATCACGGGAAACCGGGGCCTGGCGGTGGAAGGCGCCAAGTCCGAGACGGTGGGCAAGGGCAAGAGCGTGTCCGTCAAGGCGGAGCTCACGGAGACGATCGGCGGCAAGATGACGGTCGACGTCTCGAAGGATCGCAGTCTCACCGTGGGCGGCGCGCTCACGGAGAGCATCACGAACGAGGCGTCCACCACGATCGGCAAGACGTGGACGCACACGGTCAAGAAGGCCGGCACGTTGACGATCGGCGAGGCGTTCTCGGTCGCGGTCGACAAGGGAATGAAGGTCGTCGTCAAGGACGCGTACGGTCTCGAGGCGAAGGAAGTCGCCGTCAAGGCGGAGAAGAAGATCACACTCGAATGCGGGAAGGCGAAGATCTCGCTTTCCGACAACGGAGACATCGTGATCGAGGGCGCGAAGATCTCGGTGAAGGGATCCGGCGACGTCACGGTCAAGGGCCAGAAGATCGGCCAGAACTAGCCCCCGGGAGGGGCCCAGGAGAACGAGGACGCCATGCTCACGGTGCTCGAGGGCGCTCGGATCGCGCAGAAGGTCTATCGACCGTCCACGGACGGCAATCCCGCCATCACGGGGTGGCGTTGTCCGGCGAACCTCGCCGTCAATGACACGTCGGTGTTCCAGGGCGGGTCGCTCACCTCGAGCGGTCTGCAGGGCCGGGTGTTCATCAAGCGCGACGGCTCGGCCGTGGTGTTCGCGTTCAAGGGCACGGTTCCGTCCATGATGAGCGACCTCACGGCGGACCTGGCGCTCTCGCTGAACGTGTTGCCCCGCCAGTCCGTGGACGCCGCGGCGCTCACACGGAAGTGGCTGCAGGCGGTGGAGAAGGACAAGGTCATCATCGTGGGCCACTCGCTCGGCGGCGGGATCGCGCAGGTCGTGGGCGACGCGTTCCAGCTCCCGTTCGTGACCTACAACGCTCCGGGCATGCTCGAGGCGATCGCCGGAATTCCTGCCTTCTTCTCGGGCTCCGGCCGACTCGTGCGGGCGCTGGGCGGCGGCAAGCGCGACTCCGGCGTGAACTACCGCCGCTCGTGGGACCTCGTCGGCAACTTCGGGGCGCACATCGGTCGCCGCGTGGAGATCAAGGGTGGCATCACGGGTCCGTTGCGCAGCCACGGCATCGCGGAGTTCATCACCGTGCTGAAGAACCATCCGCTCGCGAACAAGAACGCGCTCGGCTAGACGACGCGCGGGGAGGACCGATGAAGAAGACTCCGGCCAAGAAGGGGGCGTCCGCCTCCGAGCTGATCGACGCCCGGATCGCCGAGCTCGGAGACTGGCGCGGCGAGACGCTGGCGCGGATCCGGGCGCTGGTCCGGGAAGCCGTTCCCGACGTGGTCGAGGAGTGGAAGTGGGGCGGGCCGGTCTGGTCGCACCACGGGGTCCTCTTCACCGGCGAGACCTACAAGGACAAGGTCAAGACGACCTTTGCAAAGGGCGCCTCCGTGAACGATCCCGCGGGTCTCTTCAACTCCAGCCTCGAGGGCACCACTCGCCGCGCGATCGACTTTCGCGAAGGGGACAAGCTGGACAAGAAGGCCCTGAAGACGCTGTTCCGGGCGGCCGCCGCCCGCAACGAGGCCGGCGGCTAGCCGCGCGAAGTCCCGTCCCACCCCGGGAGCGCCGCCGCCTGCCGGATCCAGCGCTCCATCTGCGCCTCGTCGAGATCACCCTCGTGGACGTCGAGCCAGCGCGCCTCCTTCGCCGAGCCGCCCGGAGGGACCGGATCGAGCGACGTGCCGCGGAGGTAGGCGCGCACGGGAGCGTCGCCGTCGCCCTTGGGGATCTGCGGGTTGCCGCCGGCCAGGAGCTTCGGCTTCTTCGAAGAAGTCATCGAGCGGGGACAGGCAATCAGGAGTCGTCCCGCGCCACGTCGGCGAGGGTCTTCCGGATGATCTCCTTCTCCTCGGCCGTGAGGTGCGGATTCTTCTCCGCGCGCGCGGCCAGCTCCTCGAGACTCGGGAGCTTCTCCGCCGCCTTCGCGTCGGCCGCGAGGAACTCTTCCAGCGCCTTCGGATCCTCTTCTTCGGGATCGCGCTCCTCGAACGGCGACACGACCGCGCCGTTCGGGACCGGCAGCCAGGAGCGCTCTCCGTCGGCGTACAGCTGAGGCTGGCGCTGACCCGGCAGGTCGAGGAAGGGGCAGTCGACGCCTTCACCGAGCCGGTGCACTACGGGGCTCGCCTGCTCGAGGTCGGTCCAGCGAACCTGCCCGGAGTCGAGCCAGGGGGCGAGATCGAAATCCCATACGTCGTTCGCGATGGACCACACCTGGTCGCCCTCGTCGTTCTCGAACCAGTAGTCGGGGCGCAGCCAGGGCTGGTGCAGGTCCGCCGGCTTGATCAGCGATGGATCCTCGGCGAAGTACGCGATCGGATAGGCGTCGTCTCCGGTTTCGAGGCGCACGCGCGACACCACGGCCACCATGCCCGGCAGCGCGAGCAGGTTCGGGACCACGAAGGGGACGTCGGGGCCCGGCTTGACGGCGTCGCGACACTCGGTCGGCGCGTCCCGCCTCAGCGCGACGGCTCCGAGCAGCACCTGGAAGTTCGCGGACGTCCGCGGCTCCTCGGGACGGCGCGACAGCGCCTCGTGCCAGAACTGGCCGTCGAAGCCCCAGGGATCGAGCGCGCGCTTCACGACCTGGCCCGTGAACGGGCAGACACTCACGGGTACGCGCGGGATCCGATCGAGGTACTCGGCGAGGCGCTGGTAGTAGCGCTCGCGCAGTTCGTGGAAATCGGGCGGCTCGTCGCCGGGGGGGAAGAGCTTCGCGCGGAGGTCGTAGATCTCCCGCACGACCGTGTCGCGCTCCTCGCGTTTGAAGCCGCTCATGTCGTTCTCCTCGGCGCGTGGCCTCGCTGCATCGTGCCGCCTACTCTCCGCAGCCCTTGCAGAGCAGGGCGTTCGCGACGTCCTCGGGTTTGTCGAGCGACTTCGTGCCGCCCGGGTACACCGCGATGATCTCGCCGCCCATCACCGGGATTCCGCGTCCCCCGACGTCGATCTTCTTCGAGAAGTCCGGGGTACCGGCCTTCACGCCGGCGAGGATCCCCTTCACGGCGGGAGGGAAGTCCTCGGCGTCCGAGACGTCGTGATTCGCCTTGCGCGGACACCACTGGACCTGCGGTCCGTGCTGGATGCCGTGCCACTTCATCTTGCCGTTCAGAAGCTCCTGGACCGTGCGGAAGCTCGTCTCGTTCTGGTCGAGGCGGTCGCAATCGCTGCCCGCCCACATGATGTCGTAGAGATCGTAGTCGCCGGTGACCCACTTGCCCGAGTAGTCCTTGGTGAGACCGATCGAGTCCACGAGTCCGCCGCGGGTCGGCGCCGCGCGCAGCGGCATGCCGTGGTGGAACTTCGTGCCCGGCGTGTCCTCGCCGATCACGCCCTGGATGCGGGACAGGTTGCGGTGCTTGCGTGCCTTGACGACCCAGCCGTACGCGAAGAACGCCTGGTCCTTCACCAGGCGCGCGAGCATCTTCGCTTCCTCGCGGCCGCCCTTGTCGACTTCCTCGGTGACGTGATCGCACCACTCCGCCGCGGCCTTCAGCTTGGCGCGTCCGGAGATGGTCTTGGCGAAGAAGACCGCGTGCGGCTTCGGCCGGTGACCCCGCTGGATCCACTGCTTCTCCGTGCACTTGGGATTCGACCAGCGCACGAAGATCAGCACCCCTTGGCTCTTGGCGACCTCCTCGAACGCGGGCCGGTGCGACTCGGCCACGCCGGACTTGCCCCAGTTCGTCTTGTTCGACTCCTCGTCGTCGCCCGGCTTCTCGTTCGTCTTCTCGCAGTACTCGGCCAGCGCCTCCATCGCCACGTTCGGCGGCTGGAAGACGGCGGGACCCGCTCCGTTCGCGGTGCCCATGTTCTGCTGCATCGGGTCGGCGAGCCGGCAGACGTTCTTGCCGCCCGCCTTCACGTCGAACGAGTAGTTCACGAACTCGGCCTTGCCCTTGATCTTGTTCGAGACGACGCCCTGCGCCGAGCCGGCTTCGTCGCCCGAGCTCATCTTGATCTTCGAGCCCTTGCCCATCAGCTTCGCGCCCTCGAATTTCACCTTCTTCACTTCGTCGGAGGCGTCCGAGCTCATCGCGATGTTCGGGTAGGGGATCGGAATGGGGCCGCCGGGCGTGGGCGTCTTGCACACGTCGGGGAAGCAGATGGACGTGCCGTTGCTCTTGGAATGGACGGCGGTCATCTTGTTCACGATCACGGTCGGCATGATGTCTATTCCTCCGGCGGCAACACGAGAGCCGCGAGTCGCGCGCCGTGGTCCGAGGCGCCCCACACGAGAGCGCGGTCCGCGCCCGCGTAACCCTCGCGGAGCGCGGTGGCGGCCCACACGAGGTCGATCGGCCCGAGCCCGGCCCCCGCGTCCCCGATCGAGTCCGCGGGATGCCAGATCGTGAGGTCGCCCTCGATGTCGCCCATGGCGCGGAGCGACGCGTGGCTCCACTCCTGGTGTCGGTAGCGCTCGCCGTTCAGGTCGGACACGACGAGCGGGTACTCGGTGAATCCGGGCGTCGAACGGCGGACGCGTCGGAACGCCTTCGCGAGCCCGACCGCTCGGTTCGGCTCCTCGGTGCCTGCGCTGGGCTCCTGCTCGGCGACGAGAACCGGCAACCGAGCGAGGATCTTCGCGCCCCGGTCGCGGGCGGCTGCCGCGCGCTCCACCAGCACGAAGCCCGCGGCCTCGCCCGGGATCACGCCGTGGGGGACGGTCGCGGAACGAAGCTCGCCCGCCGCCGCCATCGCGAGCAGGGGCTCCCGACGGACGCGCGAGTCGAGTCCGCCCACGAGCAGCGCGTCGACATCGCCGGCCAGCAGGCGCTTGGCCCCCTCGCGGAGCGCGACCCAGAACGCCGCTCGCCCGTCGCGGGCCACGATCTCGAACGCGAACGAGGCCACGGGCCGCAGCGCTTCCACCACGGGAGCGGTGTCCTCGTCCTCGGCGAGCCCCAGAGCGAGGCCGAGCCGGGCTTCCGACCCTCCGGACCAGCCGGCCGACTCGAGCGCCTCCCGGGCCGCCGGAAGCCCGATCTTGACGAGGCGCGCTGGGCCGGATTCCACCCGAAGCTCGGGCGGGGGAGGCGGCTCGACGCCGAAAGCCGCGTGGCCGGGCCACTCGCGCTCGGTGGGGCCATCGCCGAACCACTCCACGGGCACGCGTCCTCCCACGACCGGCACCGCCTCGACGTTGTCCCCGGCCACGTACGCGGTCCGGATCTCGCCGAGGCGCGCGATGCCGGCCCGCAGCGCGGCACACGTGAACGGCGCCGTGAGTCCCACCGGCGACGTCAGTCCGGCTCCCGTGAGCACGAGGTCGAGACCGTCGGCCATCAGGCGCCCTCCCCGAGCGAACAGGTGATGTCGCGGATGTCGAGCAGTTCGCGGTGCACGCGGACGCGGGCCTTCCACAGCAGCCGCAGCTCCTGCGAATCGGAGTGGAACCCGATCGTTTCGAGCACGGCGGGGGCGCGTTCCTCGCGCTTGCGGAGCTTCACCGAGACCAGCGGATGGTGTTCCGGCAGGCGAAACTCCGCACGGCCGGTGGGCGTGAGCCCCACGAGCTCCACCGGTTCGCCGCCGCGCAGGTATCCGCGCGCGATCTGATCGGGACTGGCCGCGTGGTGGAACCGGGCGTCGAAGTCGCGCGGCAGGAAAGGGAAATGGTCGTCGAGCCACTCCTGGTCGTACGTGCCCGCGTACGAGAGGCGCGGCAGCCAGTGACGACAGATCGCGCCGAGGCCCGCGGCGCGCACGCGCTTGCCGGGCTTGTCGTACGGATCGTCCGGATACTCGACGTTCGGCAGGAGCTCCTCGTCGACCGGGAGCTTCGAGCGCTTCGCCCGGAATCCGCGACCCACCGGGTTGAAGGGGTCGCCGCTCCGGTGCTTCTCGGCCGGCGTCTCGTCGACGCCTCCGTAGGCGTTCTCCCACGCGAGCTCCACGCGCTCGAAGGGCTCCGGTCCGGCGATCTTCGCCCCGGCCAGGCGCTTCTCGAACCGCCGCTCGCCGAAAACGCGCACGAGTTTCCGGATCGGACCGACCGCCACGAGCACGTCCATCGCGCGGGTGCCGCGACGCGGGGCGAGCGCGTGTCCCGTCACGAGGATCTCCGTGGCCGGCTTCAGCGGCGCGAGTTCCGCCTCGGCGAGGATCGATGACGCGTCGGGCTCGCCGCGGAACACGTCGAGCGGCGAGGGGAGAGGCTGTTCCTCGGCGAGCGCGAGCGTGCCGTCCTCTTCCAGCCGCCACGTTCCCTTGAGGGTCACCACGAGGTGCTCCGCGGCATCGCGATCCATCTCCACGAAGCGCTCCATCGCGAACGGCGTGTCGTTCGTGAGTCGCATCGTCACTCCCCGCAGAGCGCTTCTTCCACGGGCGCGCCCGTGAAGAAGCCGTCGGGGACCTCCCGGAGGCGGCGACCGCGCTCCGGATCGTCGGACTCGATCGCGAGCCGCCAGGCGGCCTCGGTCGTGATCTCCTCGGAGTTCCGCGGCGGGTAGGCGATTCCGCGGAGCCAGCGGGGGGCGTCTCCGAGTGCGGAGCGACACGCGGCGACGTGCGCCGCCATCTCCTCGACGTCGAGATCGTCCGCTCCCTCGCGCCCCGCGGGCCAGCCCGCGATCGTTGCCACGCCGTCGAGCGCGGCCGCCGCGAGATCCGCGTCCTTGCCGCGCGCGAGCTCGAGCAGCACGTCCAGCGCGCGCGGATCGCGCAGATCGCCGAGCGCGCGCGCGGCGGCCGGAGTCTCGCGCGCCCGCGAAGCGAGCCCGCGCAGGTCGTTCGCGTCGCCGAGGAGCCCGAGCACGCGCAACTCGAAGTCGTCCGCGGCGGCGACGCGGCCGCGCACCATCTCGTGCGTTCCCCGCGGATCCCTCAGGAGCCGCGAGCCGAGCGCGGCGTGCCGGACCTCGGTCTCGGGATCACCGAGGAGTCGATCCAGCGCTCGGGCCGGGTCGAAGCGCGCGGCACCGAGCGTGCGCGCGACGCCACGTCGCACGGCGGGCGCGGAGTGCGACGCAAATCGGTCCGCGCCCTTCGCGTCGAGTGCGCCGTGCCAGCCGGCGGCGTCCACCGCGATCGCGGTCGCGGCGGGAACGTCGAGTCGCAGCAGTTCCTCGGCGCGTCCGGGTGGCAGCGCGCGGTACGCTTCTCGCCAGCCGGCGGCCTTGGGGATCGACGGCTCGGGGTCGTCGCCCAGGCGGGCCAGCAGGACCTCCCTCAGGGTCTCGCCGGAGGGCGCCTCCGTCTCGAACCAGATCCGCAGCGACGCGTAGATCTCCCAGTCCATCACGGCATCTTCCAGGCGCGCGCGCGCGATGCGGGCCGACTCCGCGCCGCCGAGCTTCAACGCCGCGCGGTGCGCCTCGATCCGACGATCGTGCGCGCGCAGCTCGCGCGGAAACGTCTCCCAGTCGAACGCGAGCTTGCGTCGCTGGAGCGAGAGGAATGCGAGCTCCTCGAGATGCTCCTCGAGGATGTCGGGGACGACGGGAAGGCGCGTCATCGCCTAGTTCAGCGCGATCGTCGCGCCCTTGATCCGGTGCGGACCCGTCGACGCGGAAACGATGTGGGATCCGTTGAGCATCACGCGGCCGTCCGCGCGCAGCTTCAGTCGGGACTTGCCGCAGCGGAGCTCGATCTCCTGGTCGGCGCGGAGCACGAGTGTCTCCCCGTCGACGTGGACCTCGAGCGCCCCCGGCCCCGCGTCGCGCGCCTTCGCGGCCACGCGCTCCCGGAGCAGCGCCACCAGGACCGCTTCCTCGCCGGGGGCACCGGCCAGGACCAGCGCGCGCTGGCCGATTCGTGCCGCCTTCACGAGCGCACCGTCCGACATCGCCACGCCGATCGTGACGGGTTCGGAGTCACCGCCTTCGTCCGGGCGGAACAGGATCCGCCCCTCGTCGTCCAGGCCGTCCAACCGTCCGCGCCGCGCGCGGAGTCCGGCCGGCGCGCCGGTCCGGATCAGACTTTCGAGATCCATCGGTCCCCTCCGCGAGGCGTGAGCTTCGCCTCGACACTAGGAATGCGCGACGTCTCCCGTCAACGCGCAGCGGGAGACGCGTTTTCGTCGGCTTCCGGGCCGATCTGGCGCGGGCACCGGACGTCGAAGAAGCCCGGCGTGAACGGGTGCACTCGGGACGACGTGCGGAACGTGTAGGGGACCCGGATCGCGTAGTCGCCCGGGCGAGTGAGCGTCCAGGAGACCTCCAGCTCGGTGTCCGAGCGCGTCTCGATCCGGGCGTCGGCCAGGAGCTTGAAGAATGCCCAGGGCCCGTCCGCGGTGGCGGCCGTGGGCGCGAGGCCGTCGACGTCCACGTCGCAGCGCGCCCCGCCGGTCGCGCTCGGCCACGCGATCTCCGTCTCCTTCTGGGCGCCCATGCCGTACACCACGCGCTCCGATCCGATCGCGAGGCGGGTCGCCTTGCAGTAGGGCGGATCCCCCGAGACCTTCTGGGTCTGGGACGGGCGGATCCGCACGGTGAAGCCGAGCTCGCCCGGCTTGTCGGTGAAGAGCGCTCGCTGGAACGCGTGCGCGCGCTCGATCGTGTCGAGGGTCTTCTGGCCGAAGCGGAGTCCGTAGCCCCACAGCTCCCGCGGCTGCCGCTCGCGATCGAGGAACGGGGCGAGCTCCGTGTCGTAGAACGAGAAGAAGACGCCGCCGGGGCCGAAGAAGCGCTGGAACTCCTGGAGCGAAGCGTCCGTGGAGCCCGAAGCGAACGGGTAGCTTCCGTTCAGCGTGCGGAACGGCTCCCAGATCTCCACGCTCCACGCGGCGTCGAGGTAGAGCTGCGTCTCGGCGAGGGCCGCGCGCCAGGCGGCTTCGGCCGGCCGGTGGAGGAGCCGGACGACGGCGTCCGTGCACTCGCGCTTGCCCACGCCGAGGTCGTCGCGCCAGCGGTTCGTGGCCGCGATCGACTTCGAGATCGGACTCGTCCCCGGTCCGACGGTGGTGATGATCTCCTTCGCGGTCGTGGTGGCGGCCAGGCCCACGTCGCCGCTCTCGGCGAGGCCGCGGGCGAGCTCGACCAGGTTCGCGATCTCGCCCGTCCAGCGATCGATGGGGCGCGCCTTGTCGTCGCCTTCGCCCTCCGCGCGGAACAGCGCGTGGATGGAAGCGAAGTCGTCTTCGATCGAGGCGAGCGCTTGATCGTCGCCGCCGTTTCCGCGGAACCGCAATTGGGTGGCCGCCTGATCGATGAGGCGGGTGAGGGGGGAGTTCGAGCTCGCGAGCTCGCGCAGGCGATCCGCCGCCTGACCCGCGCTCGCGGAAGGCGTGACGTCCACCGCGGAAAGGAACGCGATCCACTGCGCGCGGTAGTCCTTGCGGTACGTGTCGAGCAACCAGTCGCGCATGTCGAGCGTGTGACCCTCGTAGACTTCCTTGAGGATCCAGTCGTTGCGGAGGCGGTCCTCGCTGCTCTCGATCCGCTCGCGCACGATGTCGCGCCAGCCCTGGACCGTGTAGGCGCCGGGCACGGAGCCGCACGTCGGGTCTTGGGCGAGGCGGGCCGGATCGATCTCGAGCAGACCGCCGGAGCCGGCCACCCGGGACAGCTCGAACGCCGGTACGGCGTCGTTCACCTCGTCCACCAGCGCCTGGTAGTAGAACTCCGGTCGCCAGTAGTCGCGGATGTTCTGGGACGCGCGTGCGACCAGCGCCGCGTTGCGCGCGGGAAGATTCGCGGAGTGGTAGTTCACGTCGGCGCCGCCGTCGCGCCACGCGTACGCGACGTGTTCCGGGATGAGCGCACGCAGGCTTTCGGTGGCGCCCTCCCGGCCGGCCGCCCAGAACTCCACGAGCTCCTCCGAGAGCTCCGGGACCTCCGCGCGGGACGGCTCGATCAGCATGAGGTAGGCGCGGTACGACTCGAAGTACTTCTGGTACTCCTCGGGCGACTGCGGGTACGTCACGAACAGCCGGCTCTCGAGCTCCGCGCGCGACGGACCGAGGAACACCTCGGTCAGGCGGTTGAGGTACACGGCGCGAGCGCGACGGTTCACGTCGCGCCCGCGGTACATCCCGAGGCCGAGCGTGAGCGGGCGCCGGTGGTCGTAGCGGTCCAGCTTCTCGAGCTGCTGACGCAACGCCTCGAGCTGGCGGAGGCGATTCTCGAGGTCCGAGGCGTTCGTGGGGGCGCCGGCGACCTTGCCGGCGTCGCGCGCGAGTTCCTCGGTGCGATGCAGGAGCGAGTGATTCCGGAAGAACGAGACCAGGAGGAACGTGACGAGGAGCGCCACCGCCAGGCCGCCGAGTCCCCGGAGCACCCAGCTCCGCGTGCGCCGCCGGCGGGCCCAGGCCTCCGTGGGGCGCGCGAGCGGCGCGTCCATGAGCAGGACTCGCGTGAACAGCTCGCGGAGGAAGCGCGGCTCGCCGTCCTCCGTCCGGCGTCTCACGGCGGACGGCGCGGGAGCGGCTGCGGCCGGGGCGGGCAGATCGTGGATCACGCGCGTGACGTCGCTCGCGTCGTCGAACTCCGGCGGCAGGCCGATCACGCGGCTCACTTCGTTGACGACCATCTCGACCGGTTCGCCTTCCACGCGCCCGCTGCCGAAGTAGAAGCCGCGGAAGTCCGGCCGACGACCCGCCGTGTCCGGCTCGAACACGCTCTTCACGAAACGGGCGAGCTTGCGCTTGAGCGTCTGGAACTCGAGGGGAAACAGGTACACGCGCCCGCGAACGGCCGGGCGCTCCTCGGAGACCATGCGCGGAATGCGACGCTGGCACATCGAGCGGTAGAGCTGGTCGAACTCCCGCACGAAGACCCGGTCCGCGTCCTCCTTCATCTGCTCCACCGAGAGGGTCGCGCCGCAGACCTGGTCGCGCGCGTTGCCTTCCAGATCCTGGAAGAACTCCTGGAAGCCGTGCACGAGGTCCGCCTTGGAGACCACGAGATACACCGGGCAGTGCTCGAGCAATCCGTCGCGGGCGGCGTCGAGGCGACGTCGGATCACGCGGGCCTGTTCGTCGAGGCGCGCGGATTCGTGGCGGATCAGATCCTCGGCCGAGATCGTGACCACGATCCCCTGCACGGGAGTCTCGCCCCGCGTCTTGCGCACGACCTCCAGCAACGCGTCGAAGTCCGCGCGCGCGTCCGCGTCGTCCTCGCGATCGAGGAACCGACCGTGCCCCTCGAGCAGGATGGCCTGCTGCGTGAACCACCAGCGCAGCGAACGACCGCCGCCGATGCCCTGGCGGCGCGTCCCCTCCTCACCGGCGCCTCCGCTCGGGATCTGCAGCCCCGAGTTCTGGATCATCGTGCTCTTGCCGGAGTTCTCGCGTCCGAGCACGAGGTACCACGGGAGCTCGTGCAGGGCGGACCGCCCGCCGGCTCCGCGCGCCTTCTTGAGGGCGTCGATCGCCTTGGCGAGCTCGTCGCGCGCCTTCTCGTTCGCCTGGCGCTGCGCGCCGGACGACGACATCACGAGACTGTCGGCCTCGAGCAGCAGCGACCGCTCGATGTCGGCGGATTTCTTCTTGCGCTTCTTCCCGCCGGTGAGCAGGAGGACGATCATCGCGACCATCATGAGGCCGATGATCACGAGCAGGCGGGTCTCGCCGGTGATACCGAAGCGCGGGCCCAGCGTGAACAGCAGCGCCACGAGCACCGCGAGCACCAGACCGATGATCACGCGCGGATCCGAGAACGGGCGGAGGATCTTCTTCATCGATCGCTATCCCGGAAGCGTGTTCAGGAACTCGAGCACGCCCTTCTCGGTCATTCCGATCAGGAGCGACAGCACCACGAAGAGCAGCACGAGGCCGCCTCCGACGCCCGCGAGGATCCGGACCCAGGGAAGGCGGCTGCCGCCGGCCGCCCCGGTAACGTCGCGGCGACGGCCGTTCGGCGAGATCGGGGCCCGCGACAGCTGGGAGCGACCGAAGCCGAGATCGCGGCGGACCTCATCGACGAGGGTGGTGAGCTTGGGCTTGCCGAGGATCTTGTACTTGCCCTCGAAACCGAGCGCGAGACACAGGTAGTAGATCTCGAGCAGGTCGGCCTTGGACTCGCCGCCCTGGCGGACGCGATCGAGACGTTCGAAGAACCGCTCGCCGGCCACGACCTCGCCGTAGTGGTCGAGCTGGAGCGGGCGTTCGCGCCAGCGCTCGCGGCCGTCCCAGTCCGAGTTCAGGATCGTCTCGTCGATGAACGCGATGAGCGGGTACTTCACCGCTTCCAGATCCTCGCGCGCGATGCCGGCCTCGCGGCCTTCCTTCTCGATGCGTTCGAGGTATTCGTTGATCCGGCCGCGGAGGTCCGCCTCCGAACCGTAGGCCGAGCTGCCCCGCAGCGACAGGATGAGGGAGAAGAGAGAGCTGGCGAGGTCGGGGAGCGATTGCACGCTGCGCGCGCCGGAACGATCCTCCTTGGCCAATTCGCTACGCCTCCATCACGATCAACTCGAGCGAGAGTCCCTTGAGGTCCTGTCCGCGCAGATAGAAGCCGATCGAGCGAGCCTCCACGACCGTCTCCCAGGTCTCGCCGTGATTCTCCACGCGGAAGTAGACGCGGCCGGCCCGGATCGGGAAATCCCGGGGCGGGACGGCCGTGAACGTGATCCCCACGCCGGGCAGAGCCTGCCGCACGAGGAACTCGACGTTGTGGGGCGATCCGATCGTGATCTTCCCCGGCAGCTCGGCCCGGATGCGATCCTCGGACAGGTCGCCACTGACGCCGAGATACCACTGGTACCCGGAGGCCAGAATGCGCTCGTCGGTGACGTTTCCCTTGAACAGCGAATCTCCCTCGCGGGTCAGCGGGATCCGCTCGAATCGCGTGGGGGCGGAGATGTCCGTGAGGTCGCGGATCATCTTCTCCAGCGCCACGAAGCAGGCGCCGGACTTCTCGTGCTCGTAGGCCGGGACCTCGCGCGGATGACGGTCGGCCGCGAACGTGCACAGCGTGCCGGCGAGTCGGGCGAGCGCGAGGTAGGCGTCCACCGGGTGCGCATCCGGCGTGCGGTGGAAGTGCGCCAGCATCGGGATGAACGAGTTCACGGTGTGGAGTTGCCAGAAGAGCAGCACGTCGCTCGCGCCGAACTGGACGGTGCCGCCGCCCTGACGGGTCTGCGACGCGAGCACGTCGGCCTTGGCGCTCAGGTTCTCGGTGAGCGCGCGCAGGATCCGCGGCAACGGACCCGCGGCGCGGATCGCGATCGCCGGGGGGGACCAGGACGGATCGAGCGCGATGGAGCCGTCGTCCTTCTTCACGAGCTCCGCGATCGGCAGCGACGTGGTGCCGTCGAGATTCTCGCCGGACAGCTTGAGCTTCACGTTCGGTCGCGCGATCAGGACTTCCGTGTCGGAGTCGGGCGTGTTCTCGTCGCGCACGCGCATCGGCTCGGTGAGGAAGCGACTCTCCCCGCCGGTCTTGTCGCCGGGAAGCCGGCAACGTGGCACGCCGGGCCGCTCCTCGGGCAACGTGACGTGCACCGTGAGCCGCGAGCGTTCCGCGCCGAACGCCTGGCCGAGGTCCCGCCCGGTCGGCACGGGATCGACTTCGGGCAGCCGGATCGCCGTTCCGTCCGGCAGCACGGCCTCGAGCGCGAGCAGCTGGAACCGCCCGTTCGCGAGCGCTTCGGTGTCGATCTCCACGCGCCGGACTCCGGACGCGTGCTCCCGGGCGAGGCGCAGCCGGTAGCCCATTTCCCCGAGCATATGGCGCTCGGCCTGCTGGAAATGCTGCGGGCCGAGCAGCATGCCCTCGTTCCAGACGATGCGGTGAAAGTCCGCCACGGGACCCTCCGGGGTCAGTCGATGGAGAGGCAGCCTTCGTCGGCGTGGATTCGAACGTCGGTCTTGCGGCCGGCGATCGGAATCAGCCGGCGGTTGCAGCCCTCGCCGGGCTCACAGAAGTTCGCCACGATCCCGATCGCGCTGGCTTCCTTCGCGTCGCCGCCGCGGTCGAGCTGCAGGGAGATCTCCTGCGCCGGATTCAGGGTCTCCTCACGGACCCGGATCTTGTCGTCGCCGAGCACCGCGAGATCGTTCTCCCACAGCTCCTCGAACGGAGCGCGGGCGAACTTGCTGGTGCCGCGCAGGTAGTAGATGCGGAGCACCACCGGATGACCGTCGGCGCCGCCGCAGGAATTCAGTCGGGCGGAGCTCGAGAGCGTGATCCGGTCGACGGATGCACAGCCGGGGAGCGCCGCGAGAGCCAGCATGGGGAGAACGGCGAGCACGGCACTCAGGCCGAACCGCCGCGTGGGCGCGGAAAGTCCTTTTCCGGGGTGGATCATGCGTTCCTCTCGTCCGATTTCTCGGGAGTGGCTACCGTTCGTCGGCCGGCGTCCGGGGTCGATCCAGGCGGGCATTCGGGCCACTGACTCAGGATGCGCGATCCCGGACGACCTCACGCAGTCGAGGTCGGGGCATTGTAGGAGTGGCCGCGAAAGTCGGTCAAGGAACGAGACTTGGGCGGATTGACGCTCTTTCCGGCGCATTGCTAGACTGCCGCGCGCCACGAACCGTGGGACGACCAGATGTTCTTCCGAAGGCGCAAGAAGGATCACGATCCGTCGCCGGCCGACGATTTCGTCGACGAGGACTTCGGGTACGAGCTGGATGCGGACGAGGCAGCCGAACGATCGTCCCGCCGTCGCCGGCCGGAGCCGGTCGACGAGTCCGAGCGGTCCGACGTCTCGCGCTCCCGCGCCGAACGTCCGAAGGGAGCGGGCCGCGGCCGCAGCGACGCTCCCTCCGGGCGCTACGGGGGACGCGGACTCGACGACGCCACGATGGTCGGCCGCAGCGGGGGGGACTCGTCGCCCCGGCTCGCGCCGGGCGATCCGTCCACGCCACCTCCGCCTTCGCCGCCTCGCGGCGACGAGAACCTCCCGGACGCCACCGTGGTCCTGGGACACGCGGTCGCGCCTTCCGTGGCGAGCGTCGCGTGGCTCGTGTTCGCGTCCGGGCCGAGTCGGGGTCGCGATTTCCGGCTGCCGGACCGGATCACGCGCGTGGGTACCGGCGCCGATTGCGCGCTCCGCCTGCCGAGCGACGAGTACGTCTCCACGACCCACGCCGAGCTCCAGCGGGAAGGCGCCGAGTGGCTGCTCACGGATCTGGGGTCCACGAACGGGACGTTCCGGAACGGTGAGCGCGTGAAGGAGACCCGACTCGCCGACGGCGACCGCGTGCGGTTCGGGCTCTCGGAGTTCGTGTTCAAGAGCTGTCGGCTCTAGGGGGAGCATTGGCGAAACTCCTGCCCCGCGCGAACCAGGCCGGCGCCGCCACCGCACTCGATCCGACACGCGCTCTCGTGGTGGGACGCGAGGGAGAGGGACTGCCGCTCCACGATTCGGCGGTGAGCCGTGAGCACGCCGTGGTCGTCCGCGGCGACGACGGCTGGCTCGTGCGCGACCTCGGCAGCTCGAACGGGACGTTCGTGAACGGCCGCAAGGTCGAGGAACGTCGGCTCCGCTCGGGAGATCTGATCCGCTTCGGCCCGAAGGCCGAGTTCCGGTTCCTGGACGAGCGGGAACCCTCGCCGCTCGCGCGCGCGCAGATGTGGCTGTTCCGGCTCGCGCTCGTCGCGCGGACGGAAGCCGCGACGCCACGCCGCGTGACGATCGGCCGCTCGCCGGTGGTGGTGGGGCGCGGCGGAGCCGCGAGTCTGCGCATCGATCGACCGCAGATCTCCGACGTTCACGCGCGCCTGGAGTCGCGTGCGGGAGAGACCGTGGTGGCGGACCCGCGCAGCCGCAACGGCACGTGGGTCAACGGCGAGCGCGTGACGGAACGTCGGCTCCTTCCGGGCGACGAGGTCGCGTTCGGGGACCAGCCGTTCGACGTCGTGCGCAGCTGGCGCCCCACGATCCGGGGATCGCTCGTGGGCCTCGGCGTGGTGTTCCTCGGCATCCTCGGCGGCGCCGTGGCGACCTGGCAGGGCCGCGACTCGGGCGCGCTGGAGAGCCTGTGGACCCGCCAGATGTACGAGGAGCAGGCCCGCACGAGCCTGGCGGACGCGGTGCGCGCGTACGACCGGCGACCGCCCGCGATCGAGGTGGCGCAGGCCCAGTTCGACATCGCCCGCCGCTCGCTGATCGCGGCGGATCGCCTGCGCCCGGACACCCAGACCGACGACGAGGTCGCCACCGCCTACCGCTGGGCGGCCGCGCCGCTCGGCGACCTGCTCGGGGGCCGCGATCCGTTCCGGATCCTCCAGTCGCTGAAGGAGAAGGAGGACCGCGTCGAGGTGCCGGACCAGGGCGACGTCGTGGCGGCGGAGCTGTCCCGCATTCTCGCGGAGTTCGGCATCGACACCGCCGAGACCGAGGTGCCGCCGGAGCTCATGGCGGAGGTGCGCCACTTCGTGGACTGGTGGTCGAACGACAAGCGGGACTACACGCTGCGCTGCATGGAACGCTCGCGCCCGCACCTCGCGAGCATTCGCCGCGTGTTCGCGGAGAATCACCTGCCGGAGGTCTTCGCGTACCTTCCGTTCATCGAGAGCGGCTACCAGACCACCATCTCCAGCCCGGCCGGCGCGCGCGGGCTGTGGCAGTTCATGCCGAAGACGGCGCGGGGATACGGCCTGCGCGTCGACGATGAGGTCGACCAGCGCACGGACCCGGAGCTGGCGACCGCGGCGGCCTGCCGCTATCTGGAGGGGTTGCTCTCCGCATTCGGGGCGAACGCGTTCATGTGCGCGGTCGCCGCGTACAACAAGGGCGAGTACGGCATGGTGACGTGCCTGAAGCGCATCAGCTGGCGGTCCAAGTGGAAGTTCTGGGACATGGTCGAGCGCAAGGACGGCTGCCTCAAGCAGGAGACGATCGAGTACGTGCCGCGATTCCTCGCGGCCGCGATCGTGATGCGACGACCCGAGGCATTCGGCTTGCTGGACACCGGAGCCTCGCGTTGATCCGCCGCGGAAGCGGTCTCCGCACGGTACTGGCCGGAGGAGCGACGTTTCTGCTGACCTTCCTCGGGTCGCCGGCCGCGGCCGCGACGCTCTCGGGTGTGATGGAGCCTGCGGCCGCCGGCGACGCCGAGACGAAGGTGACTTTCGGCTACGTCGACGATCGCGGCGACCCGTTCCTGCTCCGCGCGGGGGAGATCGAGGTCCGGGTCGACGGGGAAGTCGTGCCCGCCCGGCTCACGAAGTGCGGTCCCGGGGGCGAGCCCTGGGAGCTGGCGATCGCGCTCGACAGTCGCGCCTTCTCGGGCGAGGACGCCGGCGCGTGGGCGCGCGAGCTCGCCTCGATCCTCGACTCGGCGGGCGAGGGGGAGACCTTCCGGGTCGTGGGGCTCGGCCGCTCCGGGGACCTGGCGAGATCGGGAGCCCAGGAGCAAGAGCTCGAGAAATTCCTCCGGTCCGATCGCAAACTCGCTCTCTGGGATGAAGTTACGGAAGCACTCGATCCGCTCTCGCGGCCGGGCGCGCCGGCACGACGCGTGCTGCTTCTCATCTCGGGCGGCGAGGAGGGCAAGCCGGGTCGCTTCCCGGTGGCCAGCGTGGCGGATGCCGCCGACAGCGCGCGGGTCGCGGTTTGGACCGTGAGCCCGGCCGACGCCGGGACCGCCGGTGGTCGCGCGCGGGTCGCGAGCCTGTCCGAGCGGACGGGCGGCCGTTCCCGTGTGGCGAGTCCCGGACGCGGGCCCGAGGCGCTGCGGGCGGCCGTGGCCGGGATCCGGGCGAGCCAGGTCGTGGTTCTGCCGCGAACGGCCGGCGGCGCGCGGATCGAGCTCCGCCCTGCCGCCGCCGGCGCCGACGTTCTGTCGGGGTGGTCGCGCGTGAGACGCAGAATCCGACCCGCCGGGGGACTGCCGGGCTGGGTGCTTCCCGCGGCGGTCCTGGTCCTGCTCGTCGCGGTCGGGGCCGTGGCGCTCCGGAAGGCCCCGGTGGGGTGCCTCGTGCCGCCTCCCGAGCACGGAGGCGCGGTGCCGGTCACCCGGGCCGGCCTGACGATCGGTGGCGCGACCGGGAACGGTCTCGTCCTCGACGATCCGCGCATTTCGCGAAATCACGCCGTCGTACGCATGGAGGGTCGGAGCGTCGTCCTGGTCGACCTGAAGTCGTCGAACGGTACGGAGCTGAACGGGCGGGCGATCACCCGCGCCGAGCTGAGTCCGGGCGACCGGATCGTGCTCGCGGGCGCCGTCGAGCTTCGCTTCGAACGTTTTCGATTCGGCAAGGGGAGCTGACGTGCGACACTGCCGGTTCTTCTTACACCAGGGCGAAGGAGGAAGAGGTTGCAGGAGATCCGTCTGACCACCGACGACTATCTCGCGGTGGCCGTCGAGTCGGACGTCGGTTGCGTCCGCAAGAACAACGAGGATTCGGCCGGGATTTTCCCCGCCGAGGACCCGTCGCACGGAACGCTGCTCCTCGTCGCCGATGGGATGGGCGGCGCGGCGGCCGGCGAGGTGGCGAGCCGCACGGCGGTGCAGACCGTCCGTGAGGTGTATTTCGCCGAGGTGCCTTCGCGTGGCCCGGAGGAAGCGCTCGTGATGGCCGTTCAGGCGGCGAACGAGGCGATCCGCCAGAAGGCGCTCGCCGACACCGCTCGGGCCGGCATGGGCACCACCTGCACCGCGGTCGTCGTGGTGGGGCACGACCTCTGGTTCGGCCACGTCGGCGACAGTCGGGCGTACCTCGCGGCAGGCGGTGAACTCCGGCAGCTCACGCGCGATCATTCCCTGGCGGCCGAGTACGAGCGCACGGGAGACGAGGCGGCCGCCGCCCGCGCGAAGAACGTGCTGACCCGGTGCCTCGGCGTGCGCCCGGACGTGAAGGTCGACGTGCCGGAGAGCGGCCCGATCGCGTTCCCGGACTCGGCCACGCTCGTGATCTGCTCCGACGGACTCACGAATCAGGTCCAGGACGGCGAGATCCTGCACATGGTCATGATGCACTTGCCGGAAGGCGCTTGCCGGCGTCTGATCGCGCTCGCGAAGGAGCGCGGCGGTCCGGACAACATCACCGTCGTGGTGGCGCGGATCACGCGCGGCTAGACGAGGAGAGAACTCGATGCCGAGATCGTTTCGGGGCTATGAGCTCGAGCAGAAGATCGGGTCGGGCGGGATGTCCACGCTCTACCGGGGAATCCAGACCGCGCTGAACCGCCCGGTCGCGATCAAGATGCTCCACCCCGGTCTCGCCGACGACGAGAGCTTCATCGCCCGCTTCGAGCGGGAGGCGAAGGCCGCGTCGCAGATCGGGCACCGGAACATCGTCGGCGTGATCGACTTCGGCGTCGAGGACGACATCTATTACATCATCATGGAACTCGTCACGGGCATGGACATGAAGGATGCCCTCGAGAAGGTCGAGCGCCTTCCGCCCGAGATCGTGCTCATCGTGCTGGAAGAGGTCAGCTACGGACTCGAGGCCGCGCACGACGCGGGCGTGGTGCACCGCGACATCAAGCCGAGCAACGTGATGCTGAGCGGCAGCGGCGAGATCAAGGTCGCGGACTTCGGTCTGGCCCGCCAGCAGAGCGACATCGCGGTCGTGTCCGCGTTGACGATGGCGGGCACCGTGCTCGGCACGCCGGCGTACATGTCGCCCGAGCAGGCGGCCGGCAAGGAAGTGGACGGGCGGACGGACATCTTCTCGCTCGGCGTCATGGGCTACGAGCTGCTGACCGGGGAGAAGCCGTTCGCGGGCAGCACGTACTCCGAGATCCGCGAGAAGATCATCAACCACGATCCGCCGCCGATCGGCGCGAACGCGAACGTGACGCCCGAGATCGAGGCCCTCATCCGTCGCATGCTCGAGAAGGATCCGGATCGTCGGTTCCCGTCGATGCGCCACGTGCTCCGCGCGATCGAGGACAGCATGGAGACGCTGGATCCGACCGGCGGCCTCTTCAAGCACAAGCGGCGCTACCTCACGAAGTTCGCGCAGGATCCGGAAGCGTTCACCGACGAGATGAAGCGGAGCAGCATCTCCGCGCATCTCGATCGCGGGTACTTCTACCAGAAGCAGGGCCTCACGAAGATCACCGATGCGATTCGTGAGTTCCGGTACGTGCTGTTCCTCGATCCCGACAACACCAAGGCGCGCTCCGCGATCAAGGAGCTCGAGAAGCAGGCGGAGGAGTCGGGCGTTCGGTTGCCGAAGCCCGGCACGCGCGAGCTTCCCCCGGAGCTTGCGCCGGACACGGGGAGTCCCGACCGTGGCGACGGCACGAAGGTGCTCACGGGCGGTGGTTCCCCCGTGGCGACGCAGGTGGTCCGTCCGAGTCGCGGCTCCGGCGCGCGGAAGCCCGCGACCCCCGCGAAGCCCGCGGCATCGGGTGCTGCCGTGCGCTGGGCCGGCATCGCCGTCGCCGTTCTCGTGCTCGCGTTCGTCGGCTGGAAGCTCTGGTCGGGGAGGACCCCACGCCGTCGACGCCGGTCGGCGCCCTCGCGATCGCGAGCGAGCCCCCGGCGCCGCGATCTTCCTTCGCGGTCCCGAGGACTCCGATTTCCGCGCGACGGGGACGAAGACTCCGGGCGGTTCGAGGGTCTCACGACGGGCATGTGGGAAGTGCGGCTCGAGATGGACGGCCACAAGCCGCAGCTCCGGCGGGTCCAGGTCGGGAGACCGAGGAGACTCTGCTCTCTCGCGATGGCGGAAGTGCCCACGACCGGCCAGGTCTCGCTCGCCGTGCTGCCGCACGGCGCCACCGTTCGCGTGCGGCGTCCGGGGACGGAGCGTTCCGCGACCTCGGCACGGCGCCGATCGAAGGAGCGTCTCTCGACTCCGGAGCGTGGGAACTTGCAGGCGGAGGCCGACGGACACGTGCTCACGAAGCGCGTCGACGTGACGGCGGAGCAGACCACGCAGCTCGCCTGGGACCTGTCGGCGGAGTTCGATCGGGGACGTCTCGAGGTGCGGTCCGAGCCGTCGGGCGCGGCGATCCGGGTTCGCGGGCCGGGCGACTCCGACTGGAAGCGGACCGGCAAGTCCACGCCGGCGACGCTGGAGGATCTGCCGGTCGGGAACTGGTCGGTACGTCTCGACAAGAACGGCTACGAACGCCTGACCACCGACACGGCCGTCACGAAGGACGCGCTCGCGGTGGCAGACGTCTCCTTGACGAAGGTCGAGGAGCAGGCGCCGCCGCCCACGAAGACCACCGGGGGCGGTACGGCGACCGGGGGCGACGGTTTCGCGAAGATCCTCATCGTCCCGTTCGCGGACGTGTACCTCGATGGCCGCCTGTTCCAGTCCGAAGCGCGACGTCCCGTCATCCCGCTCGCGGCGGGGCGAACGCACGAGCTCGAGCTGCGGCATCCGGCGTTCGGCAGCAAGAAGTTCGCCGGCCTGTCTCCGGCCAAGGGGGACACGCTCGATCTCGGGCGGTTCGACTTCAAGTGGGCCGAGGTTCGAGTGTTCTGCTCGCCCACGCCGGTCGCGGATCTGCTGATCGACGGGGTCCAGGTGGATCGCCAGACGCCGTTCTCGGACAAGCTGGGCGCCGGTCGGCACCGCATCGCCGTGCGGAAGAGCGGCTGGAAGGTCGCCGAGGTCGTCGTCACGGGGGCCGCGGGAGAACAGCGCCTGTCGCCAAACTCGAGAGGGGAAGTCGAGGTCGAGGTCCCGGCCGACAAGGAGGTCCGGGTCCAGTTCGTCCTCGAGAAGTCTTGAGCTCCGGCCCAGGAGGCCCCTCATGCCGAGTCCGGCCCGCCCGTGCGGCCCGGCGCGCGCGCTGCTCCGGCGCGTCGTCGCGTGCTGCTGCGCTTTCTCGATCCTTTCCGTCACCGTCTCGCCCGCAGGCGCCGCGTCCGGTCGCGAGGAACTCTCCGCGGCCGAGGACTATTTCCTCGTCGCGGACTTCTCGACCGCCCTCACGAAAGTGTCGGCCCTGATCGAGAGCGGCGATCTCTCGGGCGGCGCGCTCCGGGACGCCTGGATTCTCCGCGCCCGCTGCGAGCTCGCCTCCGCCTGGAGATCCCGCGCGGTCGACTCGTTCTGTGCGGCGCTCGCGATCGATGCGGGCTGGCTGCCGGATCGTGATCTGTTCACGGCCGACGAGCTCAACGTCTTCGACCAGGCGCGATCCTCCTGCCCGGACGCGACGACGACGGGCACGACGCCCCCTTCGTATCTGCCGCCGTCCTCCTCGAGCGGCGGTTCGTGGTACTCGAACAAGCTCGTGTGGGGCGCGGTGGGCGCGGCGGCCGTGGCCGGTGCCGTGCTGAGCCTCGGCGGCGGGGAGGACGGGGGCGCGAATCGCAACCCGCTGCCGCCGCTGCCGGATCCGCCGACGAACTAGACGTCCCGTCATCCGGAGCGCTCGCTCTCGGGCACTCCCCGAGGGCGGCGCCTCCGTTGCGCATCCTCCGCCTCCGCCGCGCATTCGGGCGTGAGGGGTCGAGCCGACCCCGCCCGAATCGGAGGTGGAACCCATGCTGCTCTCGAAGCCGACCGTGCGGGGCGCGGTCGGGGTCACGATCGCGATCTGGCTGCTCGTGACCCTGGCGCCGCCCGCGGCGGCCGGATCGAACCCTCGTCAGGACCTCGCGACGGCCGAGGATCTCTTTCTCGTTGCGGACTTCTCCGGAGCGCTCGCCCGGGTGGACTCGCTCCTCGAGTCCGGCGTTCTCGGCGGCGGCGCCCTGCGCGACGCCTGGATCCTGCGGGCGCGCTGCGAGGCTGGCCTCGCGCACCGTGCCACCGCGCGCGACGCCTTCTGCGAGGCGCTCCGCGTCGACGCCGGCTGGCGTCCGGACACGGACCTCTTCACGAGTGACGAGATCGCCCTCTTCGACGAGGCGCGGACGGGATGCACGTCGCGCACCTCCACGTCGACCGTGCCGACGTCGCCGCTGCCGGAGCGTGTCTCCGGATCGCGCGGCGGAACGGCGTGGTACGCGAGGAAGACGACCTGGATCGTCGCGGGCGGATTGATCGCCGCGGGGATCGCGACCGCCGCGCTCGGTGGCGGCGGAGACGAAGAACTCGCGGGATTCCCCGCCGCCCGGAAGGAGCAATCGATGAATCGGCACCTCGCTTCGGTCCCGCTCGCCGCGACGCTGTTCGTCGCGGGGACGGCGGCCGCCCAGTTCACGGACGTGACCACCGCTCCCCTGAACGCGACGTTCTCCGGAATCGGGGCGGCTGGGTCGACTACGATTCGGACGGGGACCTCGATCTGTTCCGCACGGACTTCAGCTCATCGAGCCTGAACCGCCTCTACCGCAACGACGACGGCTCCTTCTCCGATCGCTCCGACGCGGACATCCGGTGGGGAGCGGTGAGCAGCAAGGCGGGAGCCGGCTGGGCGGACTGGGATGGCGATGGCGATCTCGACGTGGTGGTGAGCTCCTCCGGTTCGGCGCGCCTGTTCCGACTGGACACCCCGGACAACTACAACTCGGTCCTCGATCTCGGAGTCTCGGGTGGCCGCGCCGTGTGCTGGTCCGATCTCGATGTGGACGGCGATCTCGATCTCTTCCTCGCCGGCACCGGTGGCTCCGCCGTCTGGAGCAACGACGGCGACGGGACTTTCACGCAGCTGACGTTCAACGTCCGGGCCCAGGGCGCCCAGCTCGGGGACTACGACCGCGACGGCGATCCTGATCTCCTGATCTGCTACGACGGCGACGGAACCCGTCTGTATCGCAACGACGGCCCCGACCAGTGGGCGGAGATCCAGCCGGAGCTCATCAACACGAACCCTGCCGCCGCCCTCGGATCCCGCTTCGTGGATCTGGACAACGACGGCGACCTCGACATCGCGACCGCGTCCTACAACAACGCCTTGCCGAACTCGATCTTCCGCAACGACGGGACGGCCGGCTTCACGGACGTCACCGACGAGTCCGGCGACTTCGCGTCGGTCACGTCCGAAACCGAGGCATTCGCGTTCGCGGACTGGGATCTCGACGGCGACCTCGACGTCTATCTCGCGAACAACTCGGGCAACGCCGCGACGACCGGCGCCCTGCTCCGCAACGACGGAGACCTGCACTTCACGGACATCACCACTCAGCTTCCGCCGCGGACGGGCACGCTCCAGTACTTCGCCGCGCCGGGCGACTACGATCTGGACGGCGACCCCGACCTGTTCATCGCGGGCTGGGGCGATCCGGGGCAGCTCCTCCGGAACGACCAGCAGAGCGGGAACCACTGGCTGCACGTGACGCTGCGTGGTGCGGTGGAGACCTCGGGAATCGGAAGCTGGATCGAGGTCACGTCCGGCGCGCTCACCCAGTCGCGATACGTGGGTGGTGGCGAAAGCTGGGCGACGCAGTCGCCGAGTCCGTTCCACCTGTTCGGCCTCGGTACGGCGACCACGGCGAACGTCACCGTGCACTGGCCGAGCGGGGCAACGACCACGCGCACGAATGTGCCGGTCGATCGCCGGATCGAGATCTACGAACCGGGCGCGGAGACGGTCACCACCGATCCGTTCTCGCCCGGCGCGACGTTCGAGTTCACGCTCGATCCCGGTGTGGCCACGGTGCAGGACGCGGTGCTGTTCCTCCGCCGGGCCGGCACGACCGACTCGTTCACGTCGATTCCGATGACGTTCGTCTCGGGCTCGAGCACGTGGCAGGCGGCGGTCGCTTCCGGTTTCGCGACGGTGAACGGTGTCGAGTACTTCGTGGACTACCGGCGCGGCTTCAGCGCGCTGCGATTCCCGTACGCCGCGTCCCCGGAGGCGCCGGCGTTCGTTCCCGCGTCGCTGAGCGGAGAGAACGCGCGGATCGCCGACATCCCCGGGGCGAACCAGTACGCGATGATCGGGATTCCGTTTGCGCCGACGAACGGCGACCCGTCCGCGGTGCTCGGCGACGAGCTCGGTGGCTACGACAAGACGAAATGGCGTCTCGCACGTTTCAACCCGCTGTGGGGCAACAACGGTGCCTACGCGGAGTTCCCGGGCACGGGAGCGATGGCGCCGGGGCAGGGATTCTGGTTGATCATGAAGGATCCGGTGGCGTTCGGGACGTCCGGGACGTCCACGCCGACGCCGGGCGGATTCCCGCTTCGCATCGAGCGCGGCTGGAACCAGATCGCCCACCCGTACCTCTTCGACGTCGCGAAGAGCGACATCGACTTCAGCGGCGCCCCGAACGTCGAGCAGGCGCTGCAGGACTGGAACGGTTCCGGCTACGTCGAGGAGCAGAGCCTCGAGCCGTGGAAGGGCTACTTCGTCTTCAACGCGGCCGCGGCCGCGGAGCGAATCGTGATTCCGGGCACCGCCTCCGGCAGCTCGCGGCCGGCCGGCCGATCTGCGCCGGCGGTGGGCGAGTGGAGCGTCACGGTGAGCGCACGCCAGGGCGACGCCGTGGACCATGGCGTCGTGGCGGGCGTCGCGCGGGAGGCGACGAACGGTGTCGACGCACTCGATCGTCACGCGCCGCCAGCGCCGCCGTCCTTCCTCCGCGCGTCGTTCGAGCGGGACTGGCAGGGCGATCTCCACGAACTGCGCCGCGATCTCCGCGCGCCGGGCGATGCGCGATTCGATCTGGTCGTCGAGGCGCCGGGCGACGAACCGGTCCAGCTCGACCTCGACGGCATCGCGGACGTCCCGGCCGACCGGAGCGTGGTGCTGATTCCCGAGGACACCTGGTCCGTGATCGATCTGCGCGAGCGGAGCTCGTTCACCCTGAGCGGTCACGCCACGCATCGGTTCCGGCTCGTGGTGGGCTCGGACTCCTTCGTGGAACAGGTGCGGGAAGGGCGTACGGAGTCGCTGCAGGTCGAGCTCGGGCTCGGATACCCGAATCCGTTCACGGCCTCCACGCGTCTGTCGTTCACGCTGCCGGCCGCGACGAACGTCGAGATGAGCGTGTACGACGTTTCGGGCCGCCGCCTCCGTCGTCTCGTCGGAGGAACGCAGCCCGCCGGCCGCCACGTGGCGACGTGGGACGGCCGCGACGAGGCCGGCCGGGCCGCGGCACCCGGCGTCTACTTCGTCCGGCTGACGGCGTCGGGGCGGGAGGAGACACGCAAGCTCGTGCTGCGTCGCTGACCGAAGTGAACGATCGTACGGTCCTCGGAGACCCCGGTGCTCACCCGCACCGGGGTCTCTCGCATTCCGCGGGGATCGCGGGAAACATCCTTGCGGCCGATAGGCCGTGGAGTACCATGCCGGAAAGGCCGCACACGCTTCCCGCTCCGGAGGAGATCCGATGACCTTCTGTCGTCCCACGCCGTTCTTGCGCACGATCGCGGCGCTGACGTCGTTCGTGTTTCTCACGACGACGTTGGACCTGTTCGTCGCAGCCACGGCTCACGCCGCTTCCGATCGAGAGTCTCTCGAGGAGGCGCAGGACTACTTCCTCGTCGCGGATTTCGGGACGGCCCTGGACCGCGTCGACAAGCTGCTCGGCTCCGGGCACCTCGAGGGCGGTGTGCTCCGGGATGCCTGGGTGCTGAAGGCGCGCTGCGAGATCGGTCTCGCGCACCGCTCGTCCGCGGTGGACGCGTACTGCCAGGCGCTCCGCGTCGATCCGACGTGGCGCCCCGATCAGGATCTCTTCACGAAGGACGAGATCGACGTCTTCGATCAGGCGCGTTCGGGGTGCGATCTGGAGCGCACCGAGGCGCCCTCTCCGCTGCCGGCGCCCGCGGCGTCGGGTGGGGGCGGGACGCCCTGGTACAAGAACAAGACCGTGCTGATCGTGGCCGGAGTGCTCGTGGTCGGCGGCGCCGTGGCGCTGCTGGCGGGTGGCTCCGACGAGCCCGAGTTGCCGGGACCGCCGCCGCCGCCGCCGGCGACGAACTAGGGGAGGGGCAGACATGAGACATCTCAAGGCACTCGGATCGATCGTCTTCGCCGGTGCGTTCAGCGCATCGCTCGCGGGCGCCCAGGACTTCGCGGACGTGACGACCACGGACATCTCCGGCGTCGCCTCCGACTGGGGCGCGAGCATGGTCGACTACGATCGCGACGGAGACGTCGACCTCTTCTTCGCGTTCATCAACGCCGGCTCCAGCCGCCTGTTCCGGAACGACGGCCTTCCGCCGGGCGCGGATCTGCCGAACTTCGTCGACGTCTTCGTGGGGACCGCCGCGGAGAACACGCCGGGGATGGGACACAATTTCGTGGATCTCGATGACGATGGGGATCTCGACTACATCGTCAACAGCAACGGCACCCTCCGGCGGCTGTACCGCAATGACGGCACGGGATTCGTGGATTTCACGCCCGCTGCGTTCAACGTGACCGGGCGGGCGGGCGGAATCGCCGTGGCGGACTTCGATGGGGACCTCGATCTCGACATGTACCAGACAGCCGAGTTCGGCTCCAACATGCTCTATGTAAACGGCGGCGGACTCTCTTTCGCGAACAACACGCCGGCGGCCCTTCAGCTGAACGCGGACGTGAGCGAAGCGGCGGCGTTCGCGGACATCGATGGAAACCTCACTCCCGACCTCGTCGTCGCGAACTTCGGCGGGGCCCCGGATGCGCTCTTCCTTACCGATTCGACCGGTGCTTTCACGCTGGTCTCGGGGCAGGCGGGAGCCGTGGGAGTCGACTCGACGCTAGCGGTCGTGGTGACGTTCGGTGACTACGACAACGATCTCGACCTCGACCTCTACGTCACGGGGTTCAACGGCGACACGAACCACCTGTACCGGAACGACGGGGACCTCGACAGCGACGACATTCCCGAGTTCACGGACGTCTCGAGCGACGGCGCGGCCATGGCACCGGGGTCTCATCTCGGAGCCCTTTGGGCCGACTTCGATCTGGACGGAGATCTCGACCTGTTCGCTACGGCGCGCAACGGCCAGAGCCTGTTCCGACGCAACGACGGTGACGAGAACGCAGATGGAGTCCCGACGTTCTCTCCCTTCTCTGCGCCCGCAGTGGACTCGGTCACATCGGGTGAGGGTTGTGCCGTGGGGGACTTCGACAACGACGGCGACCTCGACCTCATTCTCACGCAGTCGGGATCCTCGACGCCTCGCGTGTTCCGGAACGATCTCTCGAACGGCAACCACTGGCTGCACGTGGACCTGCACGGCACGATCTCGAACACGGGCGGCATGGGCGCCCGGGTCGTGATCACGGCGGGTGGCGGCCAGCAGATGCGGGAGGTCTCCGGCAGCACGACATACGCGGGGCGCGGCGACGAGCGCCTGGTCTTCGGACTCGGCACGGCCACCTCGGTGAGCAACATCGACGTGACCTGGCCCTCCGGCCAGACCAGCAACGTCACGAACGTCGCGGCGGATCAGCGGATCACGATCACGGAGCCGGGCTTCGCCCCGGTCGATCCGACGTTCGCGGTCAACCAGGCGTTCTCCTTCCAGATCCCGAAGCGGGGCGCGAACCCCACGGAGATGCGACTGCACTTCCGCCGGGGCGGCGATGGCGGCGCGTTCCAGACCCTGGACATGTTCCCGTTCGGCGGGGGCACGGGCTTCGAAGCCGGCATCGGTCAGAGCTTCGCGACCCAGAACGGCATCGAGTACGTCGTGGAGTACCGCGCGAACGGCGGGTCGGCGCGGACGTATCCGCTGAAGGGCTTCGCCGAGCCGGCGTTCCTGCCGGCGAGGTTCTCGAACGTCGTCACGCCGAACGTGCCGGCCGCGGAGACCTACGTGATGTTCGGGATGCCGTTCGTGCCGAACGACGGGTCGCCGCGGGCCGTGCTCGAGGACGAACTCGGCGGCGCGGACAAGACGAAGTACCGCGCGTTCCACTTCGATCCTCTGGCCGGCAGCAACGGCACGTACCAGGAACATCCGAGCATGGATCCGTTCGTGCCGGGCAAGGGCTACTGGCTGATCATGAAGAGTCCGAAGGCGGTCGGTTCGGGCGGCTCGTCCCACAGCACGGTGGGGGGGACCGAGCTCACGATCGAGCGCGGCTGGAATCAGATCGCGCACCCGTATCTGTTCCCGGTGGCGGCCGACAGTGTGAACTTCGACGCCGCGCCGAACGTGGAGACCGACTTCCAGAACTACGACGGCAGTGCGTACTTCACGGACACGGAGCTGAACCCGTTCGAGGGCTACTTCGTGTTCAACGCGGCGGCCGCCGCGGAAACGATCGTGATCCCCGGCGTGCGGTCGACCGCAGCGGCCGCGGCGGCTCCGACAGCCCGCGTTGCCGACGGATGGCGTCTCGGCGTCCGCGCCTCGCAGGGCGGGTTCGCGATTCGGGAGACCGAGCTCGGTCAGGCGAGCGCCGCGACGGACGCCCCCGATCGCCTCGACCGACACGCGCCCCCGGCGGCACCGGGTGCGCTCCGCACCTATTTCGAGCACGTCGCACAGGACGGGACGCCGCACGAGCTGCGCCGCGATCTCCGGGCGACCGGCGAGGGAACCTGGGATCTCGTGGTGGATGCTCCCGGCGAAGCCGGCGTGCGGGTGGAGTTCGACGGAGTGGCCGACCTGCCGAGCGGGAATCGGGCGGTCGTGATCCTCGAGGACACGATGGCGTCGATCGACCTCACGGCGCAGGACTTCCTGGACCTTCCGGGCGGCCGGACGCATCGCCTCCAGGTCGTGGTCGGATCGTCGGCATTCGTGGATGCGGTCGAGCGGGGCGAGCTCACGGTGCCCACGCAGGTCGCGCTCGGTCTGGGGTACCCCAACCCGCTGACGACCTTCACGAAGATCGGGTATGCGCTGCCGCGCGCCACCGACGTGACGCTCGCGGTCTACGACGTCTCGGGGCGGCGCGTGCGCTCGCTCGTGACGGGTACGCGGCCCGCGGGTCGCCACGTGGCCGAGTGGGATTCGGCGGACGAGGCGGGACGTCGCGTCGCGCCGGGCGTGTACTTCGTGCGGCTGACCGCGGATTCGCGCGAAGAGTCGCGGAAGGTCACGGTGCTTCGCTAGATCGGGAACGACACTTTCTCGAGTGTTCTACGGGCGGCGTCTCAGCACGGCTGAGGCGCCGCCTTTTTTTGATGGCCACGCGACGTTGGATCGGCCATCCCGCAACGACCGAGAGGGGAACGGTTGCAGCTGGGGGCTGCGGGTGATGTTCCTCACGGGCCCCGGACGAGCATCGTTCGAGAGCGAACGCCCGGCGTTCGGTTTCGGGCACCAGAAAACACCCGCGCAGATGTGGGCGCCCGGGGAGTCGCCCGTGGGCGCGCCTCGAGCGGGCTCGTCTCTTGCAAACGGTTTCGGTTCGGCCGTTCCCTCGGACCCCCTCACGGAGAGGTTTCACTCATGCGCGGCGCCTGCGTCCACCTCGGACTCCTGCTTCTTCTGACGACCTCACCTCTCGCTCGAGCCGCGGATTCCTGGACCGGGCGGGCGCCGACGCAGACCCCGGTCGTCGAGCCGACCATGCCGCGGGTCGGCGCGAATCTGTCCCGTCGATCCCTCGCGGACCTGTTTCGGGACCGGGAGACCGGGGGCGGCCTGCGGGGCGCGCCCAATGTCGAGCTCGATGGCTACAACGAATCCGTCGTCGCCATCAATCCGACGAACCCGAGCAACGTCGCGTACGCGTCGCTGTTCGAGCTTCGGACGTCCACCGACGGCGGCGTCACGTTCGCTCCGGCCGTGCTGGCTCCGCTGCCGGAGACCTACTTTCGGGCCGGCGATCCGGGGCTCGCGTTCGACAGCTCCGGCCGGTTGTTCTGGATCTACTTCGCGCTCCCGGAAGCTGGCGTCGGGATCGAGGCGCTTCTCGTGGAGTGCGATCCCGCGACCGGGGCGGTGATCGCCGGGCCGCACAACTTCGTCGCGGATTCCGGCATGGCGAATCTCAGGGCCGACAAGGCGTGGATGGCCATCGACGCGAACGTCGGGAGCCCGTTCCAGGATCGCATCTACATCGGCTGGACGGACTTCACTCTCTGGGTGGGGAATCACCCGAGGACGCTGAACTACCTGACCTACTCCACGGATCACGGCGCGACGTGGTCCCCCGCCGAAGTCATCGGAGGCTCCACGGAGGTATTCCGATGGCCGGTCCATCTCGCGGTGGCCACGAACGGCGACCTCTACTACGCGAGTCATATCCAGGTCGATTTCCTCGGCGCCGCCGGCGGCGTGCCCGACGGCACGAGCGGTCGCATCAACGTCCGTCGTTCGACCGACGGCGGCGTGACGTTTCCGCAGGGCGGAAACGCGTTCGAGAACGGGTTCGCCGACCACACGTTCAACAATCAATCGGCTTCGGGAAACGGGGCGATTCCCGGAGCCATCTTCACGCTGCAGGGGAGCGTGCAGCCCTGGGTCCTGCCCGATCCCAATGATCCGGCGATCGTCTGTGTCGTCGCGGCCGACGATCCCGACGACGATCCGAACAGCGGCGACGCCGCGAACGTATACCTGACACGCTCGACCGACTTCGGCGTCACCTGGGCCCCGCGGGTCCGCGTGGATTCCGGCCCCGGAACGACGTTCCAGGTCATGCCCTCCGCGGCGATCGATCCGATCACCGGGTACATCGTGGTCACGTGGTACGACAATCGCGCCCTGGTCACGAATGCGGACGGGAACTACCTGCTGGATACGTACGCTGCGGTCAGCGTCGACGGCGGCCTCACGTTCAGTGCCGACTTCCGGATCAACGACGCGCCGTTCGATCCGGATGCGGGCGCACCGTGCTATGCCGGGTGCGCCGAACTGTTCTACCGGGTCTGGGCCGTCAGCTCCTCGGACGTGCACGTCATCACGTACACGTCGGACAACGGTGTGGACACGATCCATCACTGGGACGGCTCCGCCTGGACGGCCTACCAGCCGGCGTTCCCGAGCTACGTGGCGAACGTCTGGGCCTCGGGACCGAGCGACGGATGGGCGATCGGGAGCGAAGGCGCGATCGCGCGTTGGAACGGATCGACCTGGACGATGGTGACGTCGCCCGTGACGACGGATCTTTACGGACTCCACGGGCGGTCGGCCACCGACGTGTACGCCGTGGGGGCAGGGGGCGTGATCCTGCACTGGGACGGTTTCGCCTGGACGCAGCAGACGAGCGGAACCACGTTGTCCCTCTCGGCCGTGTACTGCATCCCGGGCGGCGACGTGTGGACCGGCGGAAGGGACGGCGTCGTGTTCCGGAGCGACGGGAACGGATGGATCGCGGAGCCGACGGGCACGCTGAACCGATTCCGTGGCGTCTGGGGGAGCTCGAACGACGACGTCTGGGCCGTCACGAACAACGGGTCGATCATGCATCGCGACGCGTCGGGCTGGACGAATCTCGGAGAGCACGGCGCGCCCGACCACTTCGCGATCACCGGGTTCGGCCCGAACGACGTCTACGTCACCGGATACGGAGATATCGTCCACTGGGACGGCAACGATTTCTCGAGACGGAGGTTCTCGGGGGCGTCGATCTTCTCGGTGCAGGGACCCTCTGCGTCGAACGTCTACGCCTCGGGGTCGAGCGGTCAGATCCTCCACTACGACGGGACGGAGTGGATTCAACTCGCGAATCCGGGACAGTCGGCCAGCTTCCCGACGACTCGCATCGGCGAGTACAACGGCACGGCCGTGCACGGCGTCGCCGCGGTGACGTGGACCGGCAACCTGGACTGGCCGGACGGCTTCGTGACTCAGCAGTCGATCTTCACGTCCTTCTCGCCGGACGACGTCTCGGATACCCCGATCCTGCAGACCGGAACAGCGGTGGCGATCCTGGAGCCCGGCACGCCGAATCCGTTCCGCTGGGTCACGAACATCGCCTACTCGATCCCGGCGGCGCAGTCGGTTCGCGTGACGATGCACGACGTGGCCGGACGCCGCCTCGCGGTTCTCGACCAGGGGGCCCGCACGGCGGGACGTCACTTCCTCACGTGGGACGGACGCGACGAGCACGGAGCCGCCGTGGGCTCCGGCGTCTACTTCGCCCGGTTGGAGGCGAGGGGAGAGGTCCTGACGACGAAAGTCGTACTCGCTCGGTGAAGTGATTCGCGGCGTCTCGGCAGAGCTGAGACGCCGCCTTTCCCGCTCACCCGGACGAGACTGCAGGGCCGACGACCTAGGGCTTCTCGCGATCCACCGCGAGCGAGGAAGCCCTGCCGCCCGACACGCACAACGTGGCGAGCCCCGCCGCGCCCCGACGTTTCATCTCGTGCAGCAGCGTGGTGACGATCCGCGCGCCGGTCGCCCCGATCGGATGGCCGAGCGCGATCGCGCCCCCGTTGACGTTCATCCGCGCGGGATCGAGCCCGAGATCGCGGACGACGGCGATCACCTGCGCCGCGAACGCCTCGTTCAGCTCGACGAGATCGAAGTCGTCGATCGAGCCGCCGATGCGCGCGAGCAACTGTGCGTGGCCGGAACCGGTCCGATGCCCATGATCTTCGGGTCCACGCCGGCCGAAGCGGATCCACGAATCCAGGCGAGGGGCTTGGCCCCGCGCCGTGCCACCTCGCGCTCGCTCGCGAGCACGAGTGCGGCCGCGCCGTCCGTGATGCCGGACGAGTTCCCGGCATGCACCGTACCGTCCTTCTTGAACACGGGCGGCAGCTTCGCCATTCCCGCCACGGTGGAGCCGGGTCGGAAGTGCTCGTCCTTCTCGAAGCGGATCGTTCCTTGCGGTCCGGCACGTCGACCGCGACGATCTCGTCCGCGAAGCCTTCGTCGTCCACGCCCGCTCCGCTTTCGCCTGGCTCTCGACCGCGAACTCGTCCTGCTCCTGGCGCGAGATGCCGTAGTTCTCGGCGAGCGTCTCGGCGGTGCGCCCCATGAGCTGGTCCGCGAGCGGACAGAAGAAGCCGTCGCGGTACATGCCGTCGACGACCTCGGACGGGCCGAGTCGATAGCGAGACGCGCGTTCTCGAGCAGATAGGGCACGCGCGTCATGCTCTCCATGCCGCCCACGAGCGCGATCTCCGCGTCGCCGTCCTCGATTGCAGCGGCACCGAGCGTGATCGCCTTCGCGCCGCTCGCGCACGCCTGGTTCACGGTCCACGCCGGGACCTCGTCAGGCACCCCGGCACCGAGCGAGACCTGTCGGGCCGGATTCGGGCCGTTTCCGGCCCTGCCGCGCCATCCCGAAGATCGTCTCGCCGACCTCCGACGGGTCCACGCCGGCTCGCTCCAGCGCCGCCTTCGCGCTCGCGATGCCGAGGTCCTTCGCCTGGGCACGTCCTTCAAGGTGCCGAGGAACCGGCCGATGGGTGTCCGCACCGCGGACAGGATCGCGATCGACATGAGTCTCCTTCCGACTTTCAAACCGGGCGTGACGACGCTATAAGGCAAGGAATATGGACTCGAATCTGGCCCCGGAAAAGCCCCGCGCGCTCGCCCTCCTCACGGACTTCGGCCTGGCCGACGCGTTCGTGGGCGAGATGAAGGGCGTGATCACAGGATCGCGCCGGATACGCGGGTGATCGATCTCGCGCACGGCGTGCGGGCGGGTGGATCCGGGAAGGAGCGTGGATCCTCAGCCGCTCGTTCGACGCATTCCCTTCGGGCACGGTCTTCTGCGCCGTCGTCGATCGAGGGTCGGTGGCGACCGTCGCGGTCTCGTCCTCGAGGCGGGCGGCTATCACTTCGTGGGTCCGGACAACGGGCTGCTCGCCGCCGCGGCGGACCGCGCCGCCGCGGGCCGGGAGATCCGGGCCGTGGAGATCGCGCTCCGTGAACTCGATCGCCGCCGCCGGGGTACGACGTTCGACGGCCGCGACCTGTTCGCGCCGACGGCGGCGCGGCTCGCGGCCGGGCTCGCCCTCGAGGAGGTGGGGCCCGAGCTCGAGGACTGGATCTCGCTCGCGCCGTTCCGGCCGGCAGCGGTCGGCGCGGACTGGGAGGTCGAGATCGTCACCTCGGATCGCTTCGGCAACCTCGTGACCGTGGCAGCGGAGGCGTTTCTCCGCGAGACGTTCGGCGAGGACTGGCGAGGAATCCGGGTCCGTGTCGGGGCGCGCGAGATCGAAGGAGTGGCGTTCGCGTACGAGGAGGCCGCCGAGGGCGAGCTGTTGCTCTCGATCGGCGGGAGTGGGAGCCTCGAGATCTCGGCGAATCGGGGCTCGGCCCGGAAGCTCCTGCGAACGGGCCCCGGCGATCGGGTGCTGTTGAGGCCGCCCGCGGTCTGAGGTCCTGCCCCCGCGTTGCGTGCGGGTGGGGTGCAGAACGGACACCGGACGACCGAAACAGCGGAGGTGGAGGAGGGGAGATGAAGGTGTTCACGAATGTCGGGCTCGGAATCATGGTCGTCCTGGCCGGCGCGGCGCTGACCGGCTGCGGTCCCGAGGCCGCGTCCTCGGAGGATCTCGCCCGGGAGACGGTGGCGGCCGAGATCTCTCCGCCTCCGGCGGCGGTCCCGGCGCCCCCCGTCCTGCGCCACGCGAGCCGCGCGATCGGGCGCGGCGAGTCTCTCGATTGGGTGCTTGCGAGCCTGGATCTGGCTCCGGCCGAGCGACTGCTCGCGATCGACGCGCTGAAGTCCGAGGTCGATCTCCGGCGCGTGATGCCGGGCGAGACCGTCGACGTCGCACGCGAGGAAGACGGGCTTCTCCGGGAGGTCACGCTGCAGCGCGATCGTCTCGAGCGGGTCGTCGCGCGCTGGCTCGACGAGGAAGCGTCGCCGGTGGTCGAGGTGGAACGCCGCGAGCCGGTGTGCCATCTCCGTCGAATCGAGGGGACGCTCGACTCGAGTCTGTTCGACTCCGTGGTCGCGGCCGGTGGCGACGCGAACCTCACGATGCGCTTCGCGGACCTGCTCGCGTGGCAGGTCGACTTCCTCACGGATCCGCGCGCGGGCGATCGCTTCACGATCGTGGTCCGCGAAGAGTGGCTGGACGGTGAGTGTCTCGGCTTCGGGAAGATTCTCGCGGCCGAGTACCAGGGCGCGGAGGCGTCGTCGCGCGCGATCCGCTACGTCGACGAGACCGGCGTACTCGACTGGTACGACGACACGGGCCGCTCCGTGCGTCGCGCGTTCCTCAAGTCGCCGCTCGAGTATCGACGCATCACGTCGCGGTTCTCGAATGGCCGTCGCCACCCGATCCTGAAGGTCGTGCGGCCGCACCACGGAGTGGACTACGCGGCACCCACCGGCACCCCGGTCAGCGCGCTCGGCGACGGGAAGGTCATCTTCGCCGGTCGCAAGGGGGGATACGGGAACTACGTCGAGGTTCGCCACAGCTCGACGTACACGACTTGCTACGGACACCTCTCGCGCTTCGCGAAGGGCGTGCGCGTGGGCGCACGCGTCGGGCAGGGCGACGTGATCGGGTACGTCGGGTCCACGGGGCTGTCCACGGGACCGCACCTCGACTTCCGCGTGAAGAAGAACGGCGGATTCGTGGATCCGCTGCGTCTCGACGCGCCTCCCGGGCGCGAGATCTCGACGGCGGGGATGGCCCGCTTCGCCCGGTACCGAGATCGCACCCGTTCCCTGGAGCGATCGATCGCGCTCGGAGAGTCGCTACCGGAGATCGAGGCCTGGGCCCGCCTCGGATGGATCGGCGGCGCCGAGGACGTGATGGCGACGGAGGGGGACGGAGCGTTGATCCTCGCGGGCTCGGCGGCACCCTAGGCGGCGTCGTTCACGGTCGCGACCACGAAGTACGGCGCCCCGCGTTGACACGCGGCGAGGGACTTCCTAACGTCCATCGCGACGGGCCGGCGAGCCGCCGGCCGCTCTCGAGCCAAGGAGACCGCGATGAGACAGCTCAGCCCTTCGATGCCGCGCCTTTGGACCCTTCTCGCTCTCGCCGTGGCCTTCGGGCTCGGTCGCTGGCTCGCGGCGGGCCCCGCCGAAATTCTCGCTCCCCCGGCGGCGATGGCCGCCGAGACGGTCCCCGTCAGTGCGGGCCAGCGTCTGGTCAGCACGGACGGGGGTACGGCCTACCTCTGGCACTTCGACGGGCAACGCGTGGAGCTTCTCGGGGTCACGAAGGCCGTCGAGGGCGGTGAGGGCCAGGCGGCCTTCGTCTGGATGCCGGGCGTCGAGCGCCGCAAGTAGCGGAAAGCGGACCGCGGGGGCCGGGCGCCCCCTGAGCATCTCTGATCAAGAGGTTCACAGTCTTGGACGATTCTTGGGGTACGTTCTGGGAACGGCTGATCGTCGGCTGGGTCGGGGTCCTCGTGGTGGGATTCGCGCTCCAGGGGCTCTGGTTCGGCCTCGTGGCCGCCCTGGAGGCCTGGAAGCCCGTCTGGGAGCCCTCACTGGCCGACGCGTCGGGGTGGGTGCTCCGCCTCTGGGTGGTGGGGCTGATCGTGGCGGCCGGATGGCAGGGTTTTTTTGCCCTCTCGGCCCGTTCGGAGGCCGGGGCCCGTTGACGTCCCGGGGTGTTCGTTTCTAAACTGGGAGTCGTTCGGGAAGTGTGAACTCTCTTCCCGGCCGTCGAACGAATTCGACACAACCAGCGGAGTTCCCATGAAAAAGTGGTTCCGGGCTCTGGCTCTTTCCCTCACCGCTACGGTCCTGGTGGCGAGCGTTTCGCTTGCCGGCCCCGGGAAGGCGCCTGGGGAAAGTGGCGATCCAGACATCCCAGTCGTGGGTGCGATCCCGATCCGAACCTCAAGCGAGATTGACGTGAACTCGCGTTCCCGCGAGACCGCGAACACCGTGCCCTCAGATTGGAAGCTGGCGCTTCGGACCTATCTGAAGCTGCTTCATCTTTTCGTGGGCTGAGTTCGTACCGTCTCGAAGTACGCGCGTTGCTTTGTGGCCGGTCGGGGTGGGCCTCGGTAGGGGTCGGCAGTCTCGACGCGGTTGGACTTCAGGCTCGAGGTTTGGCGGGTGATGTATCCCCACGAGAAGCCGGAAGCCGGAACGCTGGGCGGGGCTTCCGCACGAGCTGAGAATTCGAACGGGCCGAATCCGCGCGCGGCGAGCGATATCGGCCTCCTCGAGCAACTGGCGGACTTCAGCAAGAGCGCGGGGGAGTTTGGGTCCGCTATCGAATACTACGAGCAGATCCTCAAGATTGCCCTGAAGGCCCGGGAGTCCGGTGACCTCGTCCGCCAAGTATGCGTCCAGATGGCGAGTTGTCGAACGCAGACCGGCGACTTCACGGGTGCGCTCTCACTCCTCGATCGTGCCTTGGATCTCGGGGGCGAGATTCCCGCCGTTGATTTCGGACGCATCCAGAATGAAAGAGCCTGGGCTCTGACCAACTTGGGCAGGTATCAAGAGGCGGAGGACGCGTTTCGCGCGGCCTTCCTGAGGACTCTCGATCGCGACCGGATGGAGGTCATCGCGCGGTCTCAAAATGGCCTGGGCACCGTCGCGATGCGACGTGGAGAGTGGGAGACTGCGGAGCGCGCGTTCCAATCATCCCTCGCTGCCGCGCGGACTATCGAGGATCGAAGAGGCGTGACGCGCTGCTTGAACAATCTCGGACTGATGGAAAAGAACCGAGGGGACCACCAGCGCGCGCGGACGTACATGCAGGAGTCGCTACGCGAGGCTGAAGAGCTCGGCGACACCTACCTGATCGGTAGCTTCCTCGTGAATCTCGGCGTTCTCGAGTTTAAGACGGGTTCCTGGGGCGCCGCCTTCGCCTCGTGGTCGCGGGCGCAACGCCTCTGCGAGTCGATCGGGAACAAGACCGGCACCATGAACGCGACGTTGGGCATGGGAAACTACTATCTGTGCCTCCGCGATCTCGAGTCTGCGGAGGCCGCCTACAATCGGGCCGAGTCGCTCAGTTTGGAGCTTGGAGAGCTGCGAGCGCAGGCACTCGTGCAGGAGTTCCGTGGGGATTTGGAGGTCGCCCGCGAGATGCACGCCGAGGCGCGGGCGCTGTATCGTTCAGCTCTGGAAAAGGGGCAGAACATCGCGCCGCGTGGCGATCTCGTGCTTGAAGCACTCCGAAGGTTGGCCAACCTCGAGTCACAGCTCGGGAACCAGGCGGAAGCTCGGGAGTGGTTGTCAAAGGCGTTCGAGATCTCGGCGAGTATGGACGAAGACTACGAGCGAGCGCATCTGCACCGAATTCGGGCGCGGGTTGAAGCGGCCGAGGGCGATGTCGCAGCAGCGCGTGAGTCGTATGTCGGGGCAATCGGGCTCTTCGAGTCCTGTGGTACGGTCTTCGATCTGTCGGCGACCCGCGCGGAGTTCGCGGCGTTCTGCCTGGAGAACATCGTGGACCTCGAGGAAGCGGCCCGGCACCTCGACCTCGCCCGCGAGACCTTCGAGCAGATCGGCGCCGAGTACGAGGCCGGTCACGCCTACCTGCTCGCCGCCAAGCTCGAGATGGTCTGCGACCATCCGACCGGCGAAGCGCGCCACCACCTGCAGTCGGCGATGGCGCTGCTCGAGCGGGTGGGAAGCGAAGAGGACCAGGCGGCGCTCGCGTCGATGCACCGGGACATCGATCGGCTCCTCGAGGAGACCGCGGCGTCCGAGCGCAACGACCTCGCGGCGCTGAACGAAACCGTCAGCCGGATCCAGCGGGAATCCGATCCGCGCGCGAAGGTGCGTCTGATCGAGCGTGCGCTGGAGGAACGGATGAACGCGGACCGCGTGTGCCTGATGCTCACGCGGGCTGACTCGATCATCGTCTCTCCGGATTCCGGCGTGAACCGGGCCGAGGCGGATCGCGCCGCCGCGATCGTGGATGCGCTTCGCGGGGATCACGCGCTGGAGGCGAAGCCGATCGTGTCGACGTCGCCGATGCGGGATCCGCGCTTCGCGGCGGATTCCGACCTCGTGCACGGCCTCGGGTCGGTGGCGTTCATGCCGCTCTTCTCGGAAGACGAAGTGGTCGGCGGCCTCTATGTGGACGTCTGCCAGGAGGCCGGCTACTTCCGGCAGCCGGAGCTCGACTTCCTCGTGGCGTTCGCGCCCGCGGCCGGGCTCGCCGTGCAGGAAATGCGACTGGATGCGGTTCGCGACGAGAATCGCGAGCTCCGACGTCGACTGGCGCGGCGCTCCGGGTTCGAGGGCATCATCACGCAGAGCCGCCGGATGCTCGAGATCCTCGACCTGATCGAAAGGCTCGGCGACAGTCAGGCCACGGTTCTTCTCCAGGGAGAGACCGGAACGGGGAAGGAACTCCTCGCGCACGCCCTGCAGCGTTCCTCCGGACGCGCGTCCGAGTCTTTCGTCGTGGTGAACTGTGCGGCGCTGTCGCAGGACGTACTCGAGAGCGAGCTGTTCGGACATGTGAAGGGCGCGTTCACCGACGCGAAGGCCGACAAGATCGGTCTGTTCGAGAAGGCGGACGGCGGCACGATCTTCCTCGACGAGATCGACAAGACGCCGGTCGCGTTCCAGGAGCGGCTGCTCCGCGTCTGCGACCAGGGGGAAGTGAAGCCCGTCGGATCGGCGCACGTCCGTCGTGTGAGCGTACGGATCATCTGCGCCACGAATCGATCCCTGCTCGACCTCGTGGAGGAGGGGCGATTCCTGAAGGACCTCTACTATCGCCTCCGGGTGATCCAGATCGAGATCCCGCCGCTGCGGGAACGGAAGGAAGACATCCCGCTTCTCGTCGATCACTTCCTCGAGCACTTCAACCTGACCATGGGGCGGACGGTGCGCGGGTTCTCGCACGAAGCGATGAACGCGCTCGTGTCCTACTCCTGGCCGGGCAACGTTCGGGATCTCCGTCACGAAGTCGAGCGCGCGGTCGCGATGGCCTCGGGAGAGGCGATGATCCGGCTCGAGGATCTGGCGGCGCACGTCTCCGCGAACGGTACGTCGTCGATGCCGGTCGAACTCGCGGCCGATCAGTCGCTGTCCGATCTGGTGGAGACGATCGAGAAGGAGCTGGTGGAGCGGGCCCTCCGGGAGACGGGGGGGAACCGATCGCATGCGGCGCGTTCGCTCGGAATCAGCCGGCGGGGCCTTCTGAACAAGATCGCCCGGTACGAGATCGAGTTGTAGCGACCGGGAGACCGGTGCAGCCACTGGGCCGGGCCACCGGGCCGCCCGGCGTATCGAGCCCGCCGGACCGAATCTGCAGACGTTCTGAGCGGGGCGCCTTTTCCGGCGCCCCGCTTCCTTTTGGTGCCGATCGCCGGGCGCCGCAGTTCCGGGTCGAGTTTCCGCGTCGTCGGCGCCGAGAGGGCGCCCCCTCGACAGCTTCCCCGGAGAGGTGTGCACCGAGTGTCCAATCCCTGCGGGGGTGAATGTGAAGTACGGTGACACCGGCAAGCCGTTTGTTTGCAATCACTTGGATCGGCACGGGTCCGAGTGTAAACCACCTGCGCACTTTCGGGCCCGCCGACCGACCCGCGCCGCGCGGCCCCCGCGCCGATCCCGTCCCGCCCGACCCCCGCAACTCCCAACTTGAAGCGGACTTACGGCCCCGACGCAAACTCTTGGCGTCCGTTCGTCTCGCTTGGCACGGGGCCTGCATTCTCCTGCGTCCGAGGCAAGAACACTGTGGAGGTCTTGCCGATTCGATGCCGGCCCGTTGCCAATCCTCGAACCCCGTCGCGAGCGGGGGGAACAGGGAGGCCGCCATGAACCCCTGGGCGTCGGACGACCTCGGAGAAGTTCTCTTCGAAGGAGGTCTCAGTATGCTGGAATCGCGTGAGGCAGAGGCCGCCGAGCGGTCGACCCACGATTCCGAAGACGCACCTCGCCGGCGCGCGTCCCGGGGCACGACGGCCTCGGCGTCCGGACGAGACAGTCTCGGCACCTATCTCGCGGCGATCAGCCGCATTCGCCTGCTGACCCGCGAGCAGGAAGTCACGCTCGCCCGAGCGGCCCGGGGCGGCGACACGAAGTCGCATGATCATCTCGTGGCGGCGAACCTCCGCCTGGTCGTGTCGATCGCCCGACGCTACCAGGGGATGGGACTCTCGTTCTCGGATCTGATCGGCGAGGGCAACCTCGGCCTCATCAAGGCGGCGGAGTACTTCGATCCCGAGCTCGGTTTCCGGTTCTCGACGTACGCGTCCAAGTGGATCCGGCAATCGATCACCCGCGCGCTCGCGAACCACAGCCGCACGGTACGGATTCCCGCGAACGTCATCGCGAACCTCCGCAAGTACCTGCAGGTGGAACGCGCGCTCGCCCAGCGGACGAACGGCGAGCACACGATCGACGACGTCTCCCGCGAGCTCGGCCTCCCCGTGGAGAAGGTCACGGATCTCGCGCGCCTCACCCGGAGCACGCTCTCCATGGATTCGCCGATCGGCGACGAGGCGAGTGCGACCCTTTACGACCTGCTTCCGGATACGGGAGAGGCCTCGCCGCTGGAGCAGGTCGGTGACACGCTGAACCGGCGTCGTCTGACGGCGCTGCTCGAGCGCCTCGACGAGCGCGAGCGTCGCATCCTGAACTTCCGCTTCGGCCTGGACGGCCAGGAGCCGCTCTCTCTGGAGGAGACGGGCAAGAAGATCGGCGTGACGCGCGAGCGCGTTCGACAGATCGAGAAGCGGTGCCTCCTGAAGCTCCGCGCGGCGGCCCGCAGCGTCTGAGGAGCGAAGCGAACACACCCGGACGGCCCGCCCGGCCGCCCGGAGCGAGGGTCCCCGTGGCGGCGGGGGCCCTTTTTCGTGCGCCCCGGGGTACCCACGGCGGCACCGCGATTGTCCTCCTCCCGCGGGCGTGGTACCTGAGGCGAGGAGGTTCCGCCGTGGCCGGCTCGCGTTCCCAGCCCGATCTGTTCTCCGCCCGGACCCTGGTCCGCGACGGCGGCGGCGAGGTGGAGCTCGTCGGGACCGTCGCCCGGATCACGTTCCGGAGCGAGGACACCGGCTACACCGTGGCCCGTGTCGCGCCGGAGGGCGACGAGAAGACCTGGGCCGTGGTCGGGAAAATGCCCTCGATCTCCGTGGGCGAGCCCGTTCGCGTGCGGGGCAAGTGGGTCGAGCATCCGAAGTTCGGACGCCAGCTCGAGGTCACCCGCCTGGAGCGACGCGCTCCGGCCACGAACGAAGCGATCGTCCGCTACCTGAGCTCGATCTCGGCGGGAGGACAGGGCGGCACGGGCGTGGGACCGAAACTCGCGGAACGCATCGTGCAGACGTTCGGGGCCGACACGCTCGCGGTGATCGAGGACCGCCCCGAGGAGCTCACGCGGGTGAGTGGCGTCTCCGCGAAGAAGGCCCGGGCTCTCGCGGTCGCGGTTCGTGAGAGTGTGCGACTGCGGGACCTCACGTTGCTGCTGGAGGAGAACGGTCTCGGCGCGCGGTACGCGGCACGCATCCAGGATCGATACGGCGAGTCCGCCCTGAACGTGGTGCGGGAGGATCCGTACCGCCTCGCGCGCGAGATCTGGGGCATCGGATTCGTGCGGGCCGACGCATTGGCCCGGAGTCTCGGCAAGGACCCCGAGGATCCGGATCGGATCGACGCCGGATTGACGCACGCACTGCGTCGCTCCGCCGATCTCGGCGACGTCTACGTGCCCGCGGAAGAACTCGTCCGCGCGGCCGAGGAGCTCCTCCAGGTCGACACGGTGGTCGTGGAGCGCGGGCTCGAGTCGGCTGTCGAGTCCGGGCGCGTCCGGCGGGAGGCGGATCGGGTCTACGGGATCTCGCTGCATCGCTCGGAGTGCGACTCGGCCGAGCTGCTCGCGGACATGCTCGGCGAGACCTCCGATCCGCTGCCGTTCGACGAGGGCCGCCTGCGCCGTCTCCAGCGGGATCGAGGAGTCACGCTCTCTCCGGGTCAGATCGAAGCGGTTCGTCTCGCGCACGACCGGCACGTGCTGGTGCTCACCGGCGGGCCGGGCACCGGGAAGACCACGCTCACCCGGTTCCTTCTCGACCTGTTCGAGGAACTGGGGCTGCGCCTCGGGCTCGCGGCGCCCACGGGACGCGCGGCGCGACGTCTCGCCGAGGCCACCGGGCGCGAGGCGTCCACCTTGCACCGCCTGCTGGCCTTCGATCCGCAGACGTCGGAGTTCTCGCGCGACGCCTCGGATCCGCTCGACCTCGACGTCCTTCTCGTGGATGAAGCCTCGATGGTGGACCAGTGGCTGTTCGCGAACCTCCTGCGCGCCCTGCCCACGACGGCGCGACTCGTCCTCGTCGGCGACGCCGATCAGCTCCCGTCCGTGGGACCGGGCGAGGTGCTCCGCGATCTGATCAAGAGCGGCGTCGTCCCGACCGCGCGTCTCGATCGCATCTTCCGTCAGGGAGAGCGAAGCGGGATCGTGGAGAACGCCCACCGGATTCTCGCCGGCGACTGGCCCGAGGCCGCGGAGTTCGGACAGGGCGATTTCGTGTTCCTGGAACGCGATCGCCCCGAGGACGTCGCGCAGACGATCCGGGAGTACGTGAGCCGACACCTCCCGGCGACCGGTCTGGATCCGCGACGGGACATCCAGGTGCTCGTCCCGATGTACAAGGGCGAGGCCGGTGCCGACGCGCTGAATCGCGCGCTTCAGTCGGACCTGAATGCGAAGGGGCGGGAAGCGCGTCTCGGGGCCCGCACGTTCCGCGAAGGTGATCGCGTCATCCAGCTCCGCAACGACTACACGCGCAACGTGTTCAACGGCGAGATCGGACACGTGGAGCAAGTCCGCGAAGAAGGGCGGACCCTCGCCGTGCGGTTCGACAGCATGGTGGAACTCGGCGGATCGGAATGGGATCAGCTCGCGCTCGCGTACGCGATCACCGTCCACAAGTCGCAGGGGAGCGAGTACGACTGGGTCGTCTTTCCATTGACGACGCAGCACGCGATCCTGCTCGAGCGGCCCTTGTTCTACACGGCGGTCACCCGCGCCCGGAAGGGCGTCTTGCTGGTGGGCAGCCGGCGGGCGCTCGCGCTGGCGCTGCGGACCGGACGTTCCCGGGAGCGCCGGACGACCCTCGCGGCCCGCCTACGGGGCGATCTGACGCTCTAGGACCCGTTTCCGGGCCCCTTTCGGCTCTCGCCTCAAACCGATCCGGATCGCTGCCGATCTCTCCGGACAGGAGGTTCTCGGCATGACCCTGGCGATTCTCGGCCTTCTCGTGCTCGCGTTCTCGGTGCTGGCGGCGTCGGTTCGCGCCGACTCGGTCGTGCTGCGGAAGCTGCGCGAGCGACTGCTTTCGCGGGCCCTGCCCTCGGCCCGGACCGGAGACGAGAATACGGAGTCGCCGCGACCGGAGCCCCGCGCCGACTTCGGCCTGCGCTGGGCCGAGGTCACGAACCTCACGCCGACCGGTCCGGATCGTCCCTCTTCGCGCGAGAACTCGCGCGAGAGCGCGACCACTTCCTCCGAGCCCACTCGCACCTCGTGATCCGCGCTCGCCTTGACCGCGGCGAGCTCCTCGCCCAGGATGGCGCGCTCGCCCGCGGCCCGGAGGAACCGGATGAAATCCCTGCTCGGCTCCGTCGTGTTCCTGATGTCGCTGTTCCTCGTACGCCAGGTGATGGTGGGCGCGGGGGTGCTGACGTCGGGGACGACCCTGCTGTTCCTGGTGGGGCTCGTGGGGTTGCCGCTCGGCGCGATCGTCCTCGTGGAAGGCGCGTTCGAGCACGAGTTCCGCGCGATGCGCGAACGGATCGAGCGCCTCGAGTCCGAGCTGGCTTCGCGCGATCGCTCCGACTCCTCGCGCTGACGCTGCTGCTGTGCTCCGTCGCGGCGAGCGCCGCGGCGTCCTCGGAGCGCTGTCAGCTCTGTGGCCGGGCGATCCACGGGGACTACGTCCGCTTCGAGACTCTGGACTGGGACGTATGCACGGCATGCGCGTCCGCGCCGAAGTGCGAGGCGTGCGCGCTGCCTCTCGCCGGAACGAACGAGGGCGACGACGGCTGGTGCCGTCGCTGTCTCGACGCCGCCCCGCGCTGCGCCTCGTGCGGCCGCCCGATCCGGGAGCGCTACTGGCGCGTCTCCGGTTCCGAGGCGATGTACTGCTCGCGCTGCAAGGAAGACGGCAACGAGTGCTCGGTGTGCGGTGCGCCGGACCGTGTCGGCCGCTGGGTGGACGGTCGCTGGTTCTGCGGATCGTGCTCGCCCCGCATGGTCGAGGACGACTCCGCGCAGTGGGAGGGTGTCTACGACCTGCTGGTGCAGCGGGCCGAGCAGGAGCTCGGTCTCGTCCTGCGCGTGAAGCCGCCGCTCGTGATCGACGATGCGTCGACGCTGGCCGAGCGTCGCGCGGAGCAGGGGGCGCCCCCCGGTCTGTGTGGTCTCTACCTCCGCGACGCCCACGGCAACGCGTCGATCCACGTCCTGTCGCGCCTGCCCGCGTCGCGCGGTGCGGCCGTGCTCGCGCACGAGCTTGCGCACGCCTGGCAGGCGGAGAACTGCCCCGACGACCAGGGGGTCCGGATCCGCGAGGGATTCGCGGAGTGGGTGTCCTGGAGTCTGCTCGATCGTTGGGAGGACGGCGATCGCGAACGCGCCGTCATCGAGGCCCGCACCGACGAGTACGGCGCGGGATTCCGGCACTTCCGTCGTCTCGCGGAGCGCTCCGGGGTCGACTACGCGATCTGGTACTCGAAGGCGGCGCGCGCCTCGATCGAGTGATCGCGACGCGCGCCGACGTTCCGCGGCGTCAGTCCTGAGCGACCTCGGCCGGAATCTTCGCGAGCGCCTGCTCCAGATCCTGCCAGAGATCCTCCACGTCCTCGATGCCCACCGAGATTCGCACGAGACCGGGAGTGATCCCCAGCTTCTTGCGATCCTCCTCGGGCACGGACGCGTGCGTCATCTCCGCCGGCTGCGAGATCAGGCTCTCCACGCCGCCGAGACTCTCCGCGAGCGCGAAGATCTTCACGTTCTCGAGCGTGATCCGGGCCGCCTCCCGCGAGCCGAGATCGAACGTGATCATCGCCCCGAATCCGCGCTGCTGGCGCTTCGCGAGCTCGTGCTGCGGATGGGAGGGGAGCCCGGGATAGACCACTCGCCGGGTGGCCGGGTGGGCGTCGAGCTTCTGCGCGATCACCTTCGCGTTCTGCTCGTGCCGCTCCATGCGGACGGCGAGGGTCTTCGTGCCGCGGAGCCCGAGCCAGCAGTCGAACGGGCCGGGAATCGCGCCGGCAGCGAACTGCAGGAATCGCACGCGCTCCGCGAGTTCGTCGTTCGACGTGAGCACGATGCCGCCGACCATGTCGCTGTGTCCGTTCAGGTACTTCGTGGCGGAATGGACCACGAGATCCGCGCCGAGTGAGATCGGCCGCTGGAAGAACGGCGTCATGAACGTGTTGTCCACGGCGAGGACCACGCCGCGTTCGCGGCAGATCGCGGAGAGCTCCTTCAGGTCGGAAATCTCGAGGTTCGGATTCGTGGGCGTCTCCACGAACAGCATCTTCGTCTCGGGACGCAACGCGGCCCGCACCGCCGCGAGGTCCGACGTCTTCACGCGATCGAACGTGAGGCCGTGGCGTTCGCGGATGCGCCGGAAGAGACGGAACGTGCCGCCGTAGACGTCGTTCGTCATCACGAAGTGGTCGCCGGCACTCAGGGTGCAAACGACGGCGTCGATCGCGGCCATGCCGGAGCCGAACGCGATGCCGTGCTTTGCGCCCTCCAGTGTCGCGACGTTCGCTTCCCAGGCCTCTCGCGTGGGATTGTCCCCCCGGGCGTACTCGTAGCCCTGGTGTACGCCGATCGACTGCTGGACGTAGGTGGAGGTCTGGTAGATCGGGGTGATGATCGCGCCCGTGGTCGGATCCGGCCGCTGACCGGCGTGGATCGCGTCGGTGGAAAAGCCCACGACTGCCCTCTCGCGTTTCCCGGGTGAGACGCCGGTTCCGCGAGCCGACCGCCGGGGTCGGCCCGCGCGTCCCCGGGAATCGGGGCGCCGGACGGATGATCGAACGAGGGTAGGGAGAGGGCCGGACCTTCGTCAAGAAGGGCTCGGTGTCGGGTCGTGGGGGCGCGAACCCACCACCCGGGGCCGGCCCGGGGGCTCGGGAGAAACGGCTTCCCGCTCGCCGCCGCCGACGGTAAGTTGCGACCGTTGCGGAGGTGTCCCCGTGCATCGAAAGCTGTTCATTCCCGGCCCGACGGAGGTCCATCCGGACGTTCGCGCGGCCATGGCCACGCCCCCGGTCGGACATCGCTCCGAGGAGGCGACCGTCGTCGGCGAGCGGATCATCGGTCGCCTGCAGACGCTGCTCCACACGAACGCCCCGATCTTCCTGTCCACGTCGTCTTCCACCGGGTTGATGGAGGGCGTCGTGCTGAACGGTTCCGCGAAGCGGTTCCTTTCCGTGCCTTGCGGCGCGTTCGGGGAGCGCTGGCTCGACATCTGCCGAGCGTGCGGCCGCGAGGTCGACGTGATGCCGGTGGAGTGGGGACGAGCGGTCCGGCCGGAAGCCCTGCGCGAGAAGCTCGCCTCGAACCGCTACGACGCGGTGCTGCTGACCCACAACGAGACCTCCACCGGCATCCTGAACCCTCTGCCGGAGCTGGCGGCGGTCGTCCGGGAGTTCGACGACGTCTTCCTGTTCGTGGACGCCGTCAGCTCGATGGGCGCCGTGGATCTCGATTTCGACGCGATGGGGCTGGATGGCCTCCTGGCGGGGGTCCAGAAGGCCCTGGCAGCGCCCCCCGGCTTCGCGGTGATGGCGGTCACCCCGCGGGCGATCGACCGGGCCCGCCGGGTCGAGAACCGTGGGTTTTATTTCGATTTTGTGCGACACTTCGCCGCGTACGAGAAGCGGCAAGGGGTCACGACCCCCTCGACCTCCCATCTGTTCGCCCTCGATCTCCAGCTCGAGCGAATCCTCGAGGAGACGATGCCGGCGCGGGAGGCCCGCCACCGGGCGATGGCCGAGCGCGTCCGCGCCTGGGCGCGGGAGCGCTTCGCGTTGTACCCGGAAGAGGGGCATCAGTCGACCACCCTCACGTGCATCCGGAATACGCGCGAAGTGGACATCGCGGCTCTCAATCGGGAGCTGGCCAAGCGCGGAGTCGTGATCGGGAACGGTTACGGCAAGTTGAAGAATCAAACCTTCCGGATCGCGCACATGGGCGAGATCCGGCTCGACGAGATCGAGGAACTCCTCGGCTGGATCGACGAAATCCTGGGGATGAAGCAATGAAGCGAATCGTGGTTCTGGACGCCATCTCGGACGACGCCTGCAAGCGCCTCGAAGAAGAGACGGGCTGGGTCGTCGAGAAGCGGCTCGGCCTGGCCCCCGCGGACTTGCCGGCGGCGGTGGAAGACGCGGACGTGCTGATCGTCCGCAGCAGCACGCAGGTGACGGCGGAGGTCATCGCGGCCGCGCGGCGCTTGAAGGTGATCGGTCGCGCCGGTATCGGCGTGGACAACATCGACATGGAAGCCGCTTCGGAGCGTGAGATCCGCGTGGTGAACACGCCGGGCGCGACGACGACGTCGGTGGCCGAGATCACGATGGGTGCCATCCTCTCGCTCGCGCGCTGGATCCACGTCGGTGATCGTTCGCTGCGGGCGGGCGAGTGGCGTCGCTCCGACTTCCAAGGCTTCGAGCTCAAGGGCAAGCTGCTCGGCCTCGTCGGCTTCGGCCGGATCGGTCGCGAGGTCGCGACGCTCGCGCAGGCGTTCGGCATGCGGGTCGTGGCCACGGATCCGTTCCTCGATTCGAGCTCGGTCCAGGGCGTTCGGATCCACACGCTGGACGACGTGCTCTCGCGTGCGGACTTCGTCTCGCTGCACGTTCCGCTCGATCAGGACACGTCGCGACTGCTCGGTCGCGAGCAGCTCGAGCGTATGAAGCGCGGGGCGTTCCTCGTGAACTTCGCCCGCGGCGGCCTGATCGACGAGGAAGTGCTCGCCGAGCTCCTGGAGCGCGGTCACCTCGCCGGCGTCGCCCTCGACACCTACGCCACCGAGCCGCCGGGCGCGACGATCGAGCGGATCCTGGCGCACCCGCGCTCGCTGCTGCTCCCGCACCTCGGCGCGCAGACCCGGGAGGGTCAGATCCGCGTCGGCATGGAGCTCGTGGAGACCGTGGCGAAGGCGATCAAGAAGTTCATGAGCGACCGGGCGAACCGGCTCGCCGAGGAGCGGGAAGCGCAGGAGGCCGCCGCCGCGCTGAGCGAGGCGGGCGAGGGTTCTCCGGAGAGCGCGTCCTAGCCCGGCTGGCACCGAATCAGGCCGGCGATCCGCGGGTGATCGCCGGCCGCTCGAACCGGGCCCGAGAACCAGTTCCAGAGAATCCGGGAAAGGGGGCGCAGTGCCGGTCAAGAACGATCGCTGGATCGCGCGCATGGCGCGCGAGCACGGAATGATCGAGCCGTTCGAGCCGAATCAGGTCCGCGACGGCGTCATCTCGTACGGCGTGTCGTCGTACGGCTACGACATCCGCGTGGCGGACGAGTTCCGCATCTTCACGAACGTCAACACGTCGATCGTGGATCCGAAGGAGTTCGATCCGAGGTCGCTCGTGGACGTCGAGGCCGACGTCTGCGTCATCCCGCCGAACAGCTTCGCGCTCGCGCGAACCGTCGAGTACTTCCGGATCCCCCGCGACATCATCACCGTGTGCGTGGGCAAGAGCACCTACGCGCGGTGCGGGATCATCTGCAACGTGACGCCGTTCGAGCCCGAGTGGGAAGGTTACGCCACGCTCGAGATCTCGAACACCACACCGCTTCCGGCGAAGGTCTACGCGAACGAGGGAATCGCCCAGGTGCTCTTCCTCCAGGCGGACGAAGAGTGCGAGACCAGCTACGCCGACAAGAAGGGCAAGTACCAGGCACAGACGGGGGTCGTGCTCCCGCGCCTGTAGGCGAGGGAATGCGCTTCCGCGGAGGAGATGATGAAGTCCGTCGTTTTGATCAAGCAGGTGCAGGAAGCGCCCTCGGTCCAGGGCGAGCCCGGCGGCCCGGGGAAGGTCGTGGCCGACTCCCAGAACGTCACGAATCCGTACGATCTCTTCGCCGTCGAGGAAGGGATTCGCGCTCGCGAGAAGCACGGCGGTGAAGTCACCGCGATCACGCTCGGCGGCGATACCGCGGTCGAGTCGCTCCGCGAGGCGCTCGCCATGGGCGTGAACGGTGCGGTGCACGTGAAGGACGCCGCGTTCGACGAGCTGGACAGCTCCGGCGCCGCGCGGGTGCTCGCGGCCGCGATCGGAAAGGTCGGCGAGGTCGACGTGGTCTTCGTCGGCAAGGCGACGATCGACACGAACATGGGCGTGACCGGTCCGATGGTGGCGCGCCACCTCGGCATGACGGTGCTGACCGAGGTCTTCGAGGTCGGCGAGGTCGACGTGGCCGGCCGGTCGATCACCGTGAAGCGTCTGCTGGAAGACGGCCTGCAGGAAGTGAAGGCGAAGCTCCCGGCGCTTCTCGCGGTGACGAAGGACATCAACGAGCCGCGTTACGCGTCCCTGCTCGGGATCCGGAAGGCCGCCAAGGCACCGGTCACGGTGTGGTCCGGCGGGGATCTCGGCGTCACGGCGACGAGCGCGACGCGCGTCGCCGCGCGGACGGTCCCGGCGGCGCGGCCGGCGGGCGAGCAGTTCCAGGGAGAGCCGGAGGAGCTCGCGGAGAAGCTCGTCGCGAAGCTCGTCGAAGGCAAGTTCATCTAGGACGGGGAGAGTCTCATGGATTTCTGGGTAGTCGTCGCCGAGGAGCACGGCACGGTGAAGCCGGTCACGCGCGAGCTCTGTGCGCGCGCGGCCGAGCTGGCGGGTGCGGCCGGCGGCAAGGTGAGTGCCCTCGTCCTCTCGGGTCGTGGCGAGGAGATCAATCAGCAGCTCGCGGGACTCGGTGTGGCGCAGTCGATCTGCGTGAACTCGCCGGAGCTCCGGCGGTACCGGACCCGACCGTGGGTGGACGCGGCGGCGGCGGCCGTCCGCGCGCACTCGCCGAAGGTCGTGCTCGTGCCGGCGACGACGAACGGACGCGAGTTCGCGGCGTCCCTGGCGGCGGCGCTCGATACCGGCATCGCGGCCGACGCGACGGAGATCGCCGTGGACGGAGGCAAGTTGCTCGCGAAGCGTCCGGTGTACGGTGGTCGCCTGGTGGACACGATCGAGTTCACGGGAGACGGGCCGTGCATCTGCTCCGTACGCCCGAAGGCGTACTCGGATCCGGGGGCCGGCGCGGGTGACGCTCCCGCGGTGGTCGCGACGGAGGCCGCGCTGGGACCGGACTCGCTGGACGCGGAGATCCTCGGGTTCGCGGCGAACGAGGGCGAGTCGGTGAATCTCGTGGACGCCGACGTGATCGTTTCCGGCGGCCGCGGCATTCAGGATCCGAAGAACTTCGAGATGATCCAGCAGCTCGCCACCGAGCTGGGCGGCGCCGTCGGTGCGTCGCGAGCGGTGGTCGACGCGGGCTGGATCCCGTACCCGCACCAGGTCGGCCAGACCGGCAAGACGGTGCGCCCCAAGCTGTACATCGCGGTCGGCATCTCCGGCGCGATCCAGCATCTCGCGGGCATGAAGACCTCGGAGACGATCGTGGCGATCAACAAGGATGCCGCGGCGCCGATCTTCAAGATCGCGAACTGGGGTTTCGTGGGCGATGCGCTGCAGATCGTGCCGTTGCTGACGAAGAAGCTCCGGGAACGCAAGGGCGCCGGCAGCCCGGCGTGACGATCGGGTAACCGTTCGAGGCCGCTTCGCCGCGCAACCGGCGGGGCGGCTTCGTCGTATCATGACGGGCGCCGGTCCGCTCGCCCCGGGGGGCGCCAGGGAAAGGATCTCCGCTGAACGCACTGACCGCCTGGGACGAGAAAGTCTTCCTGCTCATCAACGGGCACTGGGTGAACGGCTTTCTCGACTGGTTCATGCCGTTCATCACGGACTTCGATCACTGGCGAGTGCCGGTGATCCTGATCCTGCTGGTGGTGCTCGCGCGCGGCAAGACGGACACGCGTCTCGCGATCCTGTTCGCGATCGTCGCGGTGGTCCTCGCCGATCAGCTCTCCTCGGGGACGCTCAAGCCGCTGTTCCACCGGGAGCGTCCGTTCCACGTGATCGAAGCGGCGCGCGTGCTGAACGGGGCGCACGGCTGGTCTTTCCCGTCGTCCCACGCAGCGAACACGTTCGCGGCGGGCACGTTCCTCGCCCTCCGCTTCCGACGGCTCGCGTGGATTCTCGTCCTGCCGGTCCTGGTGTCGTACTCGCGCGTGTACGTCGGCGTGCACTATCCGCTCGACGTGCTGGCGGGAGCCGTCCTCGGAGCGGGAGTCGGCGGTCTCTGCGCCGCGATCGAACGTGTCGCCCGGCGTCGAATCGGTGGGTGGATGTCGCGCCGCCGGGACCGGAAGGATGCCCCGCCCGACGATCAGGCGCCCGGTGACGCCGCTGCCTGAGCTCGAGCCGCTCCCGGGGCGCGACGGAGCGCGATCGCTCCTTCGATCGCGAGCCACGTCGCGAGCACGAGCAGGAGCAGCCCGAACCCGAAGACCGGCCATGCCTGCTGGGCATAGAATTCGCGGATCTTCACGATCATGGCCGTCAGCGTCATCGCGAACATGAAGAGCATCGGAAGCAGGACGGTTCCGAGCGGTCGTCCCTGCCGCGCGAGCCAGACCGTGACCGTCATGAGCGCGAGCGCCCCGAGCAGCTGATTCGTCGTGCCGAAGAGCTCCCAGAGCACGATCCCCGCGGGCTTCCCGGCAATGCGAAGGAATGCGAAGGCCGCGATCGAACCGGCCGCGATCAGACTCGCGACGTAGCGGTTCCGGAGCGCCGCGACGCCGAGGGAACCGCCCAGCTCCTGGATGTTGTACCGCAGCAGCCGGGTCGCCGAGTCGAGGGTGGTCAACGCGAACGACACCACGACGACGGCCGCGAACGCTGCGGATCCGCGCTCGGGGAGGCCGAGGGCGGCGAGGAAGCGGGCCGCTCCGGTCACGAAGGCGCCGATCTTGGGGCCGAGTCCGTCGGCCTGCGTCCAGCTCGCGTAGTGCAGGTGCCACTCCTCGGCGGAGGAGAGCCCGGCCGTGCACGCGAGCACCGCGAGAATCGCGAGCATGCCCTCCGTCACCATGCCGCCGTAGCCGATCGCCTGCGCGTCGCGCGCGCAGGAGATCTGTTTCGCCGTGGTCCCGGACGACACGAGACAGTGGAAGCCGGACACCGCGCCGCAGGCGACCGTGATGAACAGGAACGGGAAGATCGGCGGCAAGTCCGTGGCCGTGGTGTTGAGCGCGGGCGCGACCACGTCGGGGCGGGAAACCGCGAGACCGAGCATCATCAGTGCCATGCCCGCGTACAGCTGGAACGAGTTCAGATAGTCGCGCGGCTGGAGAAGCAGCCACACCGGCAAGACGGATGCGGCGAACGCGTACGCGAGCAGGATCCAGATCCAGAGCGAACGGCCCACGCCGAGCACCGGATGCTGCGAGCCCCAGACGAGCCCCACGAACGAGAGCGCGACCCCGACCACGGTCACGAGCGCGAAGGACCAGCGCCGTCGATACATCGCCCAGCCCATGCCCATCGCCACCAGGAGCAACGTGGCGACGGGCAGCACCGACTCCGGATGGGACTCCGGGTGGATCCGCCCGTCGTTCGCGGCGCCGGTGAACAGCGTCGCGATGACGAGCACGAACACGCCCATCGCGAGCGACATCAGGAAGTACACGACCACGAGGAAGAGGAGGCGGGCACGCGGCCCCACGAGATCCTTCGCGACGTCGCCGATCGAGCGTCCGTCGTTTCGCAAGGACAGCACGAGCGTGGCGAAGTCGTGCACGCCGCCGATGAAGATCGTGCCGAACACGATCCAGAGGACCGCGGGGACCCAGCCCCAGATGACGGCGATCGCGGGGCCGAGAATCGGTCCGAGCCCGGCGATGGAGGCGAAGTGGTGTCCGAAGAGGACGGAACGGCGGGAGGCGACGTAGTCGACGCCGTCGGCGAGCCGATGGGCCGGAGTCGGCTCGTCGTCGCGCACGGCGAGCACCCGCGTGCGGAGGTACCGGCCGTACAGGCGGTAGGCGCCCGCAAACGCGAGGGCGGCCACGAAGGCGAGCAGGGTGGCGTTCATGGTCGGCTCGGCTCGAAGAGGTCGGCTCCGACGCCGCGACGGTCGCGACGCGTGGGGGCGGTCGGCCCTCCGCGCGATTCTACGCAGGGAACCGGGCCGTGCGGAAGGCCTCCGCCCGGCTCCGTGCGCGGGCGGGGTGGGGAGAATCGGTCTACGCTTCCGGGCCATGCCCGCCTATCATGCGGGCACGGAGGTGGCGGATGAACGAGTGGTGGAAGGCGATGGGACGCGGGCCGATTCCGCCCGGGGCGCTGGCGACGGCCGCGGTCGTGCTCGTGGCGGTGCGGTTCGCGCCCCACAAGCCGGAGGTCTCGCCGCCGACGTTCTACGAAACCGTGGGCGCCCTGGACCATCGGACCGAGGCACTCGTCTCGGAGGTGGTCGCCCGCCACGAATCCGCGAGCGTCCACCATCTCCGGACGACCGCCGACGTGCCCGCTCACTTCCACCGGATCCACGACGAGACGGTCGTCATTCTCTCCGGCCACGGTCGGATCCGACTCGATCAGGAGTGGCGCGAGCTGCGTCCGGGGCTTGTCGTCGCGGTGCCGCGCGGCACGGTTCACGAGGTCGAGGTTCTGGACGGCGCGATCGAGGCGATCAGCGTGTTCTCGCCGCCGTTCGACGGCGTCGATCGGATCTTCCTCGATGAATGAGACGGCCACTCGGGCCGAGCGGGATCGACGTCGCATCGAGCAGCTCGAGGCACTGCTGCAGGCCGAGGAGCTGCTCGATCCGACTCGGGATCCGGTGGAGCTCGCGGATCTCGCGCTCGACCTCGCGCTGCGCGTGATGCGCGCGGACGCAGCCTTGCTTGCGCTGCGGGATCTCGCCCGGGCCCGCCCGCGGGGCGCCGCGGCGGCGGTGGGCCTCGACGAGGCGGCCTCCCGACTCGCGCGCATGGTACTGGAAACGGGGCGCCCCGGCGTGCGCCGCGGTCCGGAAGGCCCCGGCGCGCAGGCTGCCGCGGATCTGCTGGGTGCACCGCCCGCGGTCCGCATCGCCGCGCCCCTGACGCGAGCGGGACAGCCGTTCGGCGTGCTGGAGGTGTCGTATCTCGAGGATCCCGGCACCGAGCTCGCCGAGGAGGAACGCTCGCTCCGCACCGTGACGGACCATCTGGCCTTTGCGCTCGATCACGCCCGACTGCTCGCGGATCGTGAGCGCCGCGTTCGCGAGTTCTCGCACCTCGTGGACATCGCGGGCAAGATCGGTGCGCATCTCGACCTCGACGACGTGCTGGAGGCGATCGTCGAATCCGTCGGGCAGCTCATCGAGGCGGATGCCGCCGGGCTGTTCCTGATCGACCGGCACACGCGGGAGATCCGCAAGGAGCGACTGCGCGGCTACGACACGGCCCGTGTGGACGACGCCCGGCTCAAGATGGGACGCGGCATCCTCGGCTGGGTCGCGAAGTCCGGCCTCGGCATCATCGTGCCCGACGTCACCCAGGACGAGCGCTACGTCTCCGCGCGCGACTCCACGCGTTCCGAGATGGCGACTCCGCTGCGCTACGAAGACCGCGTGATCGGCGTGTTCAATCTGGAGAGCGATCGGTTGAACGCGTTCACGGCGCACGATCTCGGATTGCTCGAGACCTTCGCGAACCATGCCGCGATCTCGATCATGAACGCGCACCTGCACGGTGAGGCCCAGGCGATGCGTCGGCTCGAGGAGCAACTCGAGGTCGCGCGGCGGATCCAGACGATGCTCTTGCCGAGGTCGGCGCCGCGCGTCGCCGGACACACGATGGTCGGCCAGAATCTGCCGTCGTCGGCGGTGGGAGGGGATTGGTTCGACTTCGTGCCGCTCGAGGACGGTCGCTGGGCGGTCGCCATCGCCGACGTCTCCGGCAGCGGGATTCCCGCGGGGTTGATCATGGCCGGCTTCCGTGCGGAGCTGAAGGCCGCGCTGCGTCGCGCCCACGAGCCCGCCGATGTCTTCACCGAGCTCAACCGCACCCTGCACGACGAGCTCGACCCGGACTGGTTCGTCACCGCCTTCCTCGGCTTCTATGATCCGAAGACGGGGATGCTCCGCTACTCCAGCGCCGGCCACGAGCCGGGACTGCTGGTCCGAGCCGGACGACGCGAGCCGGAGAGACTCTCGGAAGGGGGGCTGCTGCTCGGAGTCTTCCGCGAGGCGACGTACGCCCAGGCGATGGTGCATCTCGCGCCGGGGGATCGCCTCGTTCTGTATACCGACGGGCTCTCGGACGGTATCGACCCCTGGGGCGGCCCGCTCGGCGTGGAGGGCGTGGTTCGCCTGCTGCTGGAGGTGGAGGACGAAGGCTGGCCGGCGGCGGAGCTGCCGCGTCGGATCCTCGATCGGGCCGCGGCCGAGGCGGCCGAGCCGCCGGAGGAGACGGACGATCGGACCCTCGTCCTGCTCGTGAGGCACGAGGTCTAGACGTTTCCCCCGCAGAAAGGCGCCGGCTCGGTGGGCCCGGCAATCAAATAACAAGGAAAGACTTGCAGGGATTGCCTCCCGTTGATTCGAGGTCGCCGTGCCCACGGAATCCGGGCGCTCGCCCCGTTGAGATGCGCCGGGTTTCTCGCTAGAATGAAGGGGCTTCCCTGGCCCCCGGATCCGGCGGAGACCTTTCCTTGTCCAGCCCGAGCCCGAACCGGCTTCGCGTGTGCCGAACTCCCTGCCGCCCGGGATCCCGTGGCGCATGGCTGCTCGCTGCCGTCGCGACCCTCACCCTGGTTTCTCCGGCTCTGGCCGGCGTCCGCACCCGGGAGCTACCCCGGCTCGACGCCGACCGCGTCGAGGCCTCTCTGGCCGCACGCGCTCGAGAGTCGCGGGCCGAGGTCCTGCACGCCGTGGTGGCCGTACCCCGATCCGAGCGCGCGGCCGCCGAGGCGCGAGGCATCCGCCTGCTCCGCTCGATCGACGGGGACCTGTGGCTCGCATCCGTGCCGCGCGCCGACCTGGTTGCCGATCGGGCGGCCGATCGGGCGGTCGGGAGGTCTGTTCCCTCCGCGTGGGACCTCCGTCCCGAGGATCGCTGCGCCCCGGACCTCTGGCGGGTGGCCCGCGGCGAGGAGGAGCGCTTCTTCCGCGTCAAGTTCTTCGCCGACGTGTCGTGGATCGCGGCGCGCGCGCAGGTCGCCGCCTTCGGGGGCACGATCGAGTCGGAGGCCCCGCGCCTCGGCGTGCTCGACGTGTCGGCGCCCGCGCGCGTGATCCGCGATCTCGCCGCACTCGACGAAGTGCGCTGGATCGAGCCCATCTCGCGCACGTACGACTTCGCGAACAACGACATGCGCGTCTCCGCCGACGTCCAGGCCGCGCAGAACATCGGGCTCACCGGCGCCGGCGTCCGGCTGGGCCAGTGGGACTCCGGCCTCGCGGATGCGACCCACCCCGATCTCGTCGGGCGAGTGCTCGTGGGCGAAGTCGGGATCGTGGTCAACCCCCATGCGACTCACGTCGCCGGCACCGCGATCGGCGACGGAACGGCGAGCGCGAGCCAGGGCGGGGGAAGTCTCCAGTGGCGGGGCGTCGCCACCGGCGCGGAGATCGTCGGCTGGGGAGTGACCAATCACCTCGCCGAGGTCGACACCGCGATCACGGTCTGGGACGTGGACCTCACGACGAACTCGTGGGTGTACCCGGTGGACTCCACGAACTGCGCGCTCTACGGCGACTACGGCAGCAGCGCCCCCGAGTTCGATCAGATCGTGAACGGTCTCTACGGCAAACGCATCCCGGTGGTGTTCGCGGCGGGCAACGAGCGCGACGACCCGGACTGCGGCATCGCCGCGAACGGCGGGTACGCGTGCATCCCGCCTCCGGGCACCGCGAAGAACGTCATCACCGTGGGCGCCCATCACTCCGACGCCGGGCACATGACGCCGTTCTCGTCGTGGGGTCCGACGGACGACGGCCGGATGAAGCCCGACATGGCGGCGCCGGGATGTCAGGCGAGCGGCGACTTCGGTATCACGTCGGCTCAGGTCGGCGGGACCTACTGGACCACGTGCGGCACGAGCATGGCGACGCCGGTCGTCTCCGGCGCCGTGGCGCTCATCCTGGAGGACTGGAGCGCGCAGCTCCCGGGCGTCCCGCGTCCGGCCACCTCGAAGGCGCTGCTCGGCGGCTTCGCCGACGATCGCGCGATCGCCGGCCCGGACTACCGATTCGGCCTCGGCGCGGTGCAGGTCGGCGTGACGATCGACGCGCTGCGGACGATGACCACGGTGGAGGACGAAGTCGCGGACGGGGTCACCGACACCTGGACGTTCTGGATCCCCTCGGGCGCGCCGGAACTGAAGATCACGCTCGTGTGGGACGACCCCGTCGGGGCCGAGCTTGCGGACACGACGCTCGTCAACGATCTCGACCTGGAGCTCGTGGGACCCACGAGCGGCACGCACCTCCCGTTCGTGCTCGATCCGGCGAATCCCTCCGCCGCGGCGGTTCCGGGCGTGAACCGGCTCGACAACGTCGAGCAGGTCGTCGTCGCGTCGCCCGAAGCGGGCTGGTGGACCGCGCGTGTCATCGGCACCACGATTCCGCAGGGTCCTCAGGAGTATTCGCTCGTGGGCTTCGACCGCCGCCCGCCCGCCGACCCCGCGTCGTTCGCTGCCGTCGCCACCGGAGACACGACCGCGGCCCTCACGTGGATCCGCGCGGGGGATTCGGATCGCGCGGGGACGCTCGTCGTGCGCTCGCTCGCGCCGATCGCCTGGACTCCGGCCGAGGGCGTGACGTACCTCGTGGGGAGTGAGCCCGCGCCGGGCGTGGTGGTCGTGGTGGCCGACGACGTGGACCACTCCGGCACGCCGTTCACGGACACCCCGCTGCTGCCCGCCACCACGTATCACTGGACCGCGTTCTCGCGCGACGAGGCCCCGAACTGGTCCGTGGGTGTCAGCTCGAGCGCGACCACCACCGGTACCGCCGTCGACGCGCCGCTTCCGGTGCCGGCATCGACCGCGATCCGGTTCGTCCGCACCGGGGTCCACCCGTTCCGGGAACGCGCGACGTTCCGGTACGATCTCCCCGTCACGTGCCAGGTCTCCCTGGAGATCGTGGACGCGACGGGACGTCGGGTGACCACCGTGATGCGCGGCGAGCGCCCGGCGGGTTCCCACGTGGCGGTCTGGGATGGACGGGACCGCTCCGGCACTCCGGTGGCGGCAGGCGTCTACTTCGCTCGATTCCGCGCCGCCGATCGGGTGTTCTCGGAGAAGCTGCTCCGGGTTCGCTGATCGCCCCGGTCGGGCGGAACGCCGCTTCTTGACACCACCGTGCGCCATGCCGACGATGCGATCTCTCGCGGAGGGCGTCATGAGTCGGGTTTCCCGCAAGTCGGAACAGTTCACCGAATCCGTCATCCGGGAGATGACGCGTCTCGCTCGCAAGCACGACGCGGTGAACCTCGCCCAGGGGTTCCCGGACTTCGCGGCGCCCGAGCGGGTGAAGGAAGCGGCCGTCGAGGCGATCCGCGCCGACGTGAACCAGTACGCGATCACCTGGGGTGCGCCGAACCTGCGGGAGGCGATCGCCGAGAAGGCGGCCTGGGCGAACGGCCTCCGCGTGGATCCGGAACGGAACGTCACCGTGACGTGCGGCTCGACCGAGGCGATGCTGTCGACGTTGCTCGCGCTCGTCGATCCGGGCGACGAGGTGATCGTGTTCGAACCGTTCTACGAGAACTACGGGCCGGACGCGATCCTCTGCGGCGCGACGCCGCGCTTCGTGAAGCTCCACGAGCCGGATTGGACCCTGGACGAGCGCGAGCTCGCGGCCGCGTTCGGCCCGCGGACGCGCGCCATCATCCTGAACACGCCGAACAACCCCACGGGCAAGGTCTTCTCGCGCGAGGAGCTGGAGACGATCGCGGATCTCTGCGTTCGCCACGACGTGATCGCGATCACGGACGAGATCTACGAGCACATCGTCTACGACGGAGCGGAGCACGTGTCGCTCGGCGCGCTGCCGGGCATGGAGGATCGCTGCGTCACGATCAACGCGCTCTCGAAGACGTACAGCGTCACGGGCTGGCGCGTCGGCTGGGCGATCGCGTGCGAGGAGCTGACGAACGCGATCCGCAAGGTGCACGACTTCGCCACCGTGGGCGCGGCGGCGCCGTTGCAGGAGGCCGGCGCGCATGCCCTGCGCTTGCCGCGCGAGTACTACGCCGGGATGGCGGAGGCGTACCGGGTGAAGCGCGACGTGCTCGCGGCCGCGCTCGCGGAGGCGGGATTCGGCGTGTTCCGGCCGCGCGGCGCGTACTACATCATGACCGACATCTCGGGCTTCGGTGCCCAGGACGACGTCTCTTTCGCTCGCTACCTCGTGGAAGAGATCGGGGTCGCGGGTGTTCCGGGGTCGAGCTTCTACACCGATCGGCGGGCCGGCGCGCAGCGACTCCGCTTCAATTTCTGCAAGCGCCCGGAAACCCTGGAGGCGGCCATCGTCCGCCTCGAGCGGCTGCGCGGACGCCGGACCCCCGCGACGGTCTGACGTGAGTGGTCGCTGGCGACGCTTGCCGGTGCTGGCCGCCCTCCTCGCGGCTCTCGCGGCGATGCCCTCGCTGCGCGGCGAGTTCGTCTACGACGACTATCCGTACGTCGTGGACAACGCCGATCTCGCGGGCGGATGGGATCGGGTGCCGCGCCTCTTCCGCGTGGCGTTCCCGTCCGAGGCGCCGGAGCGCGGGCTCTATCGTCCGCTGACCGCGCTCTCGTATCGCCTGGATCGGAGCGGCGGGACCCGCGGGCCCACGCGCTACCACGTCACGAACCTCGTGCTCGCCTTCGCGCTCGGCCTCGCGGCGCACGAGGCGCTGCGACGGGTGCTCTCCGCGCGCTCCGCGGTGGCCGGAGCGTTCCTGTTCGCGGTGCATCCCGTGCACGTGGAGTCCGTGGCGTGGATCACCGGGCGCTCGGAGCTCCTGTCGGCGTTGGGAGCGTTGCTCGCATTCGCCTGGGCGGTTGACACGCTGCGGAGCGGGGGGCGCGGCCGCGCGGCGGCGGCCGGTGCGGCGCTCCTGCTCGGCGCCCTCGCGAAGGAGAATGCGCTCGTGGTGTTGCCGCTGCTCGGTCTCGTGACGTTCGTCGAGCGACGCACGACGTCGCCCGCGCGCGTCGTGCTCGCCTTCACGCCGCTGCTCGTGGCGAGCGGCGCGGTGCTGGCGCTGCGGTGGTCCGTGCTGGGCGCGCTCGGCCCGGGAGGCGGGGAGACGGTGGGTGGCCCGACTCTCGCGTCGCGCGGGCCGTTGATCGTGGCGGCGCTCGGCGAACATCTCCGGCTGCTGCTGTGGCCGCATCCGCTCTCGATCGAACGAATGCCCCGGGCACCGGGCGCGTGGTCCGATCCACGGGTCGTCGCCGGGGCGGTGACCGTCGCGGCCTGGGTGGGTGGCGTCTGGGCGCTGCGTCGTCGTCGCTCGGTGCGGCTCCTGGGGCTCTGGCCGATCGTGGCCCTGGCGCCGGTCATGCATCTCGTTCCGATCGGCGAGACGGTCGCGGAGCGGTTTCTGCTGCTCCCGTCCCTCGGGGTGGCGGGAGTGCTCGGCGCGGCCCTGATCGAATCCGGGCAGGGGAGGAACATTCGCCGCGCGCTTCTCGTCGCGCTCGTGCTGGCGGGCTTCGTGGTGTCCTGGCGGTACGCGTCGGAATGGCGGACCGAGGAGTCGGTGTGGCGGCACGCGGTCAACGTCGAGCCGGGCTCGGCCACGGCTTGGACCGCGCTCGGAGATTCCTATGCGCGGCGCGACTGGCCGGACAAGGCGGAGCCGCTCTACCAGAAGGCGCTCGCGCTCGATCCCGGACTGACGGTGGCCCGACTCGCGCTCGCGCAGACGCTGGACGAGCGGGGACGCCCCGACCTCGCGCTCGTCGAGACCCAGGAAGCGGTACGGCTCGCGCCGGACCACGCGAAGGCCCTGAACAACCTCGGCGCGCGGCTCGCGCGGGCCGGTCGTGTGCCCGAGGCGGAGGAGATGTTCCGGCGCGCGATCGCGCGGGCCCCCGGCTACGCGCCGGCCCTACGCAACGCGGCTTTCGCGGCCGAGGATCGCGGGGATCGTGGAGAGGCGGTGCGACTGTGGGAGAGGGCACGTGCCGCCGACCCGCGGCTGCCCCTCGCGAGCGAGGTGTTCCGCGCGGCTTCCCCCGAATCGTCATCGGCCCGATAATGCGAGGGGCGCCGACTCGCCCGTCGGTCGGCGGTCCACCCGTTCCGACAGTCCGACTCCGCGAAGAACGTTCCCGAGGAATGCGCCTTGGACTTCTACCAACGACTGAGTGAGAGAGTCGCGTCGGGAGAGGCGCTCGCGGTGTGTACGATCGTCTCCGCCCACGGCTCGGTGCCGAGGAAGATCGGCACGAAGATGATCGTGCGCGAGGACGGCGCGATCGACTTCACGCTCGGCGGCGGGCCGTTCGAGGCACTCGTGATCGAGGACGCGCGGGAGGCGATCCGGCGCGGTGAGTCCGCGATCAAGGCCTACCGATTCCTGCCTGCCGGCGAGAACGCGACCGGCATGACGTGCGGGGGCGACGTCGAGGTGTTCCTCGACGTGCACCGACGCGCCGCTCGGGTCGTCGTTTTCGGCGGCGGCCACGTGGCGCTGCCGCTCGTGCGTCTCGCGAAGACCGCGGGTTTCCGGGTCGCGGTGATCGACGATCGTCGTGAGTTCGCGAACGACGTCCGGTTCCCGGACGCGGACGAGATCGTGCACGCGGAAGGCGGCTACGTGGGGACCGATTTTCCCCTCGAGGCCGACGACTGGGTCGTCATCGTGACCCGATGTCACCAGACGGACGAGGCGTGTCTCCGGCACGTCCTCGACGAGGACGTCGAGCCGGCGTACTGCGGAGTGGTCGCGTCCCGGCGGAAGGCGAAAGTGCTGCTCGCGCGCCTGGTCCAGGACGGCTACGACCCGGAGCGCCTGCGCCGGGTACGTTCACCGATCGGCCTGGACATCGGCGCGGAGACGACCGAGGAGATCGCGATCTCCATCCTCGGCCAGATCATCGCGGAACGCGCCGGTCGCGACGCGCGTCCGCTCGCGGATCCGGATCTCGTGCCCGAGCACCTCGAAGTCCGCCGCACCGCCCGCGCGCGAGAGGCTCGCTAGCGCGTCGCTCGCGGCGGACGCGGACGGCGGCTCAGTGCCCGCCGCGGCTCGGTTCGCCCTTGGGAATCGCCGGATCCTCGGGCTCTCCGCTGGCGGTCTTCTCGCCTTCCACCCAGTGGGGCATCTCGCGCTTCCCGCCCGAGTTCGCAACTGCGGGGAACGCGCGGAAGCCGTCGATCGGCGCGTTCGCGCAGTCGAGCAGGAGCGCGTAGTTCGCCCGCGTCGAGGCGATGACGTCGACGACGACCCGATCCCCGGGAGTCTTCGGACGGACGATCAGCGTCCCCCAGAAGTTCGGTCCTTCCGGACAGTCGCCCACATGGACCTGCGCGATGGTGCCGGGGGCGCCCACCGGACTCGGCATCGACATCCAGAAGGAGTTCGGAAGCTCGAACCGCACGAACTCGGCTCCGTCCACTTTGAGCCCGAACTCGCCGCCCATCGTGTCGACGCCGTCGGTGAACACGTAGAAGCTCAGGGTCTCGTCCTCGGGGAGATCCGCCGTCGTGGCGTTCGGGTCGACGGGGGAGCAGCTGATCTTCACGGCCGGCTCGCCGGCACGGGCGGTTCCGCCGATCGCGAGGAGCGGCGCGAGCAGCGAGAGGGCGAGCGCGAAACGGTGGGTACGGTGCATCTTCTCGGTATCCTCCGGAGGGTCGACTGGCACCGAGCATACCGCACCCGCGCCGTTTTCGGGCGACCAGGGTTCGCAAACTCCGGCGAGAGATGGGTGGCGGCCGCCAAGCGCGGCAATGCGCGCGCCGGGAGCACTCAAGGGGCGAGGCCTCCGCGGCCGACGGGAACGGCAGGAGCCGTGGGGCAGAGCCCGAACGCGCGGCCGGAGGAATCCATGGAACGAGCAGCGAAGCACTTCGGCACCGTGGCAGCGGCGACCCGCGTCGCGCCGGGAGACCTCGAGATCTGGAGCCTGCCCTGGAACGTGGTACAGGCATGCCCGGACCCCGTCGACCTCGCGGATCCTCTGGACGAGGCCCGGTTCCACGCGATCGCGCTGGATCTCGCCGGCCTGAAGGGTGCGGCCGACCACGTCGTGCCGCTCGTCGACGAGCTCCAGGCCCGCGGAATCCCGACGGTGGTGTACGCGGCGCCGGCCGACTGGATCATGCACCTCCAGATGGAGGGCCTCGAAGCACGGATCGCCTCGTGCGAGGACCTCGCCCGTGCGATCGATCTGCTCCGCGAGTACGACGATCTGCGACGTCGCTGCACGTCGGATCGCGGCCGCCGGGTCGGCCAGCTCCGCATGCCGGCCGTCGCGCCGAGTCTCGCGCCCCTCTGCGCGTACGCCCGCGGGCGACTGGAAGAGGCCGGGGTGGAAGCGGCCGTCCTCCGCTCCCTGCTGCGGGAGTGCTACCGGAACATGGTCGCGGTGCTGGAGGAGGAGAACTCGGAGGACGGAGCGCTGTCGCTTTCGGCCACCGTTCACGACGGGCGGGCCACGTTGACGCTGCTGGACAGCGGCCTGCCGCGCGAGAACGAGGTCATCTGTCCCGGGGACCCGACCCGGGTCGACCGGATCCACCGCTTCCGGATCCTGGACCGACACAACGCGCTCGTACTGGAAAAAGACCTGCCCGTCGGCTAGAGAGACGGCCGCCCCGGGAGCGCGTTCGCGGCCCCGGGCCCACGGCCGACCGGGCGGCCTCGGTGCCGCCTTGCCGCAGGACCACGCGATCCGCTATCCTCGTCGGGCGTTGCCTGCCCCCCGGCGCCGAGGACCTGAATGCTGCCTTCCGGCCGACGCCGCATCCCCCGTCATGGTTCGCTCCGCGCCTTCGTCGCGTCGGCATTCGCCGTGGCGTGTGGAATCGGAGCGCCCGCTCGGGCCGATTTCGTCGACGTGACCGGTGCCGCAGGGGTGTTCGGGAGCCAACCCACGTGGGGCGCCCAGTTTGTAGACATGGATCTCGACGGCGACATCGATCTCTTCAACGCCCACCACTTCTACAGCGGCTTCCTCTTCACGAACTCCGGCGTCGGGCACTTCTCGGTGTGGGGGCTCCCGCAGGTCGTCGTCTTCCTGGGTGATCGCCACGGCTGGCTGTGGTGCGATCTCGACAACGACGGTCTGCTCGACGTGGTGTGCTCCCACGGGGGAGATGGAGGGAGCGGCTCCGCGGACGAGCCGAACGAACTGTGGCGCGGGATCGACTTCGGCATCTTCGAGGCCGTGACCGGCGCCGGCGGCATGGCGGACGAAGCGGGGCGCGGCCGCGCGTTCTCGGCCGCGGACATCGACGGCGACGGCGATCTGGACCTCTGGCACGCGAAGGCCCCGCTCGCGGCGAGTCCGAACTCGCTCTACCGCAACGACGGCAATCTCACGTTCGTGGATGTCGCCGCGGAGTGGGGAACGGCCGACGAACTCGGGACGGTCGGTGTCCTCTTTGCGGACTGGGACGATGACGGCGATCCCGATGCGCTCGTGGGGGGAGACGAGTTCGCGCGCCCCACGACGCTGTACCGGAACGACGGCGGCGCGTTCGTCGACGTCACGACGGACCTGATCCCGGCGGGCCTGCCGATCATCTCCGGGGCGGACTGGGGTGACTGGGACGGGGATTCCGACCTGGATCTCGTGATCGCCGCAGGCGACGACGGTGTCTGGGACTCCTGGGGAACGGACGACACGAAGTACTGGCTCTTCGCCACGCATCGATTCGACGATGACGGCGTCGACATCTTCCAGTTCGAGACGGCCGAGGATCCCGTCGCACAGTTCCGCTGGCGCAACGTCATCCAGAACGACCGGATCTTCCTCGGTCCGGCGGGCGTGCACCCCACGCTCAGCTCCATCACGTTGACCGACGCGTACGTCGGCGCGCCGACGTTCACCCCGGGCGTCGACCAGGGACTGTACTGCTGGCGCGAGTCACCGGGCGGTCCGTGGATCGTCCACGTCTCCGCGCCTCCCGGCACGTTCGGGAACTACAGCGCGAAGATCAACACGGTGACCGGGGTATCGAATCCGATCGAATCGAACCTGGAGCGCCTCACGATCGTCCCTTCCAGCGCCCGCCTTTATCGCAACGACGGGAGCGGGTTCACCGACGTGACGACGGCCGTTCGTCTGCCGGTCGCCGCGAATCCGCGGCACGTGACGTTCGTGGACTACGACAACGACGGGGACCTCGACCTGCATCAGGTCAATCGCGGCACCGTCGATCTGGGGAACGAGCCGGACCAGCTGTTCCGGAACGACGGCGCGACGTTCCACGAGGTCGCCGGCGCGGCCGGCGCGGTGGGGTTCACGAACTTCCTGTCCGACGGCGCCGTCTGGGCCGACATCGAGCGCGACGGCGACCTCGACGTCCTCGTCCAGGAGGGAGCGGGACCCGCGTTCTTCACCACCGGCGTGCCGGGGCTTCTCTACCGGAACGACGGCCCGGCCGGTCACTGGCTCGAGGTGCGGATCGGCGACGCCACGGGCGGCACCACGCCGGTCGGTACCCGGGCCACGGCGTGGATCGGGGGACAGGCGGTGCACCGGCGGATCTTTGCGAACTGCTGGCGCGGATTCCAGCCACCGCTCGAGATGCACTTCGGTCTCGGCGCGGCCACGGTGGTCGACAGTCTCGTGTTCGACTGGCCCGACGGGACTCACCAGAGCTACAGCGCCGTTCCCGGGGATCGCGTGCTGCTCTTCTCCCAGGACACGAATCCCGTCGACGTTCCGCTGGGCGCGGACCCGGACCCGGCGCGGAGCGTCGGCCAGGTCATGCCGCAGCCGGCGCGCGACGCACAGTGGCTCGACTTCGCGGGGCCGGGTGATCGCGCGAAGATCTCCGTCACCGTGTACGACGTGGCGGGTCGCGTCGTGCGACGCCTCGAACCCGTGTCCCGGGGATCCGGCAGCTACCGCGTGACCTGGGACGGCAGCGGTGCGTCGGGCCAGCCGGTTCCCGCCGGCGTGTACTTCCTGCGCGGCGAAGGCGACGTTTCGTTCGTGCGGCGCGCGGTGCGGGTCCGCTGACGGACGCGGAGCTCGTCCCTAGTCCAGGTACCCGAGCCCTTCCAGCTTCTCCCGCAACTCGGGCGTGAGCTCGTCGGCGGTCACCGACTTCGATCCCGTCCAGAGCTCGGTGGCGTGGGCGGCGATCCATGCCCGCACGAGTTCCTCCTGCGCGACGCACTCGGCCGGGGGAGTGGTGGCCGGCCGGTGCTCTCCCGGATCTTCATCGAGTCGGTAGAACTCGCGCGCACCGTCCTCGTGCAGGATCAGCTTCGCGTCGCGCGTGCGGTACGCGAAGTCCCGGTTCAGCTGCGCGATCGTCGGTCGCGCGGATGGTGCGGTCGGATGGAACGAGCGCCCTTCCCATTCGGGCCACGCGGATCGGCCGAGCACCGCGAAAAGTGTGGGCAACAGGTCCACGTTCTCGAGAGGCACCGGTTCGAGCCCCGGGGAGACTCCGAGCCCCGGCGCGTGGATCGCCGCGACGATCCGCAGCGTGGAGTCGAACAGCGTGCGCCCGTGCGAGAAGTTCGGCTCGTGATCGAGCAGGTTCTCGCCGTGGTCGGACGTGAGCAGTGTGGCCGTGCGCCCGGCGCGATCGCAGGCGGCGATCGTCCGCCGGAGACGTTCCATCTTCCCGTCGGCGAACCGGACTTCCGCGCGGTACGCCTCGACGGAGGGGCGCCAGCCGAAGCGGTTGCGCTTGCCGCCGCGATCGACGCCTCGGTCCGCGTGGAAGCGCTCGCCCCAGGGGGCCTCGGGAACGTAGGGGGAGTGCACGTCCATGATGTGCACGAACCACAACGTGGGCCGGTTCGACTCGCGAAACCAGGCGAGCGCGGTCTCGAACGACGGATCGTAGCCGGAGTCGAGCCGTCCGCGCACCCGATCCACGATCTGCACCAGTCCGAGGCTGCGCCACAACGCCGCGGGACTCCCTTCTTCGAGTCGCTCGACCTGCCCGGATTCGACGTACGCGTCGAAGCCCTGATCGAAGTGGTAGCGGCGGCCGAGGAACGTGTTCGTCGCGAAGCCGCCGGTGCGGTAGCCGTCGGCGCGGAGAATCTCCGCGAGCGTCACGAGCGACGTGTCCATCACCGTGAAGTTCGACCAGACGCCGTTCGAGACCGGATACCGCGACGTGAACAGTGCCGCGTGAGACGCGGCCGATCCGGGATTCGGAGCGAGCGCCTCGACGAACGTCCGGCTTTCGCGCAGCCAGCGATCCAGCGTGGGAGACGTGGGCTCCGGGTCGCCTCCGGTCGAGAGCGCGTCCGGACGCAGGGTGTCGATCGAGATCACGACCACGTCCGGACGCGTGTCGTCGCGCTCGCCCGGGTCGAACGCCCAGCGACTCGCCTGCGTGCCGAGTCCGAGCGCGATCAGGACGGCGAGCGTCGTCGCCCAGCCGGGCGCGCGCGGAGATCTCCGGCGGACGAGGGCGGCCACGCCGAACGCGAGGGCGCCCGCCACGGCGAGGGCCAGGGCGTCCGCGATCAGGCTCTTGGGGCTCGCGAAATGGGTGCCGGAGAGCAGGGTCCGGTTCACGAACAGGCCGAGGCCGGTGGCGAACCAAGGGAACGCCGCCAGGCCGGCGATCCGCCCGGGGCGTTCGCCCCCCGCGAGGAGGGCCGCCAGAAGGCCTCCCAGGGCACCCAGAAGGCCGTCCGCCGCCGGGAGGTGCGCCCACTTCCACGGGCTCGCCACGGGGGATCCGGCGGCCTCCAGCAGCCCGCCCAGGCCGCCGATCAAGGCCCCGGCCAGGAGCCCGAGGCGCCAGCGACCGCTCAAGATCGACCTCCGTCCTCACCCGGGGCGTCCCGGGGGTCGAAACCGGAGAAGGAACCGCGGGCGCCCGGAATCGGTTCTCCGATCAGGCGCTCCGACGACGAGGTGAACCGGCCGCAGTGCGCGGTCCATGGTCGCGTCCCCGTCGTTCGCTGGCTAAAGTCGACCGGCCGCGTCCGAAGCCGACCGGTTCGGATCGTCGCCCGGAACCCGGAGGGAACGGTGCTTTTCGTCTTCGCGCTTCCGCTCATCCTGACATCTTCGTCGATTTCGTCGGGAGATTCACCCCCGGAACCTTCCCTGGTAGCGACGGCCGACTCCACGGCCGACTCCGCGGTGGGGTTGATTCCGGGGCATCAGCGTTCGTCGGTTCCGGTACCGGACTCCGCCGCGATCCGGGACGCGATCGGGCGGGGTGATCTCGATCAGGCGCTGGAGCTTCTTCGCGAGGAGATCGCGGGCAAGCCCGGCCCCCCGCGCGAGCCGCGGCTGCGTTTGCTCGAGGCACGGGTGCTCGATCGGCGTGGAGACTCGTGGGACGCCGCGCAGGTTTATCGTCGCCTCCTGGACGACCCGGAGCTCGGCGGGAAGGCACGCCAGGAGTTGCTCGAGGTGTACGTGCGGCGCGGACAGTTCTCCGCGGCGGATCGACTCGTGGACAGCGCGCAGGACGTGGATGCGCCGCCGACCGACTCGACGGTCCGGAGCCGCGCCTACGTTCGCTCGTTCGAGGGGCGCTACGCGGAGGCGGCGCGGCTCACCGAGCCGTTGGCCGTGGCCGGCGACGAGGAAGCGGCGATGATCCGGGCGAACGCGCTGCTGGCGCTCGGGGACCGCGAAGGTGCGGAAGCGCTGTACCTTCGAGCGCTTGACGAATCGAAGTCTCCTTCCGTGCGCCAGGTCGCGCACTTCGGCCTCGGGCAGGTGGCGCGTCTGCAGGGCGGGCGCGCCGTACGCGCGCTGCAGGACGAGAACGCCGCGGAGATCGGCGACGCTCCCTGGGCCGAACTGGACTGGGGACTCGCACTGCGCTCCCTCGGACGGCGCGACGAAGCGCGCTCCCGTCTCCTCACGGTCGCGGACACCTCGCCGTCCTTTGCGACGTCCGCGCGACTGTCCCTGAGCCGGCTCGAAGAGGAGGAAGGCAATGTCTCCGACGCGCTCGATCACCTCGCGCAGGCGATCGAGGGCAGCTTCGGGGACTTCCTCGCGCTGACGCGCCAAGGCGATCTTCTCGTGCAGGAAGGCGAGGAGGACGCCGGCGTCGAGAGCTTCCGCGCGGCGCTCGCGATCTTCCCCGAGTTTCCGCCGGCGCGCGAGAAGCTGAATCGCCTGCTCGCGCAGCGCGGGCGCTGGGAGGAGGCGCTCGAGACGAACGCGACGTCGACGGATCCGTGGGCGATGCCGGGATGGACCTGGGACCGCGCGCTCGAGGGCGATCTTCCGTACTTCCCCGTTTCGGGCGATCGGGACTCGATGCCCGCGAGCGATCCGCGTCGAGTGGTGCTGGCACTCGTTCATCTGCGCGCCGGCAACACGGGCGCTGCGCTCGGCTGGTCGGAAGGCGCCACGGGCAGCGAGCCCGCGCTCCTGGCGATCCGCGCCGAGGCCCTGGAGCTGTGCGGTCGAAGGGAAGACGCGGAGCTCGTCTGGCAGTCGATTCTCGACGCGGGATCCGACTCTCCGATCGTGCGCGAGCACCTCGCCCGGCTCGCTTTCGACCGGGATCCCGAGCTCGCGGGGGAGAGGTTCGCGAAGCTGTTCGAGCTCTATCCGTACGACGTGCGCGCGCGGGCACGCATGGCGCGCCTCTTTGCGGACGCCGAGCGTTACGAAGAGGCGCTCGCCGCGTACGATGCGATCGGCGATGGCGGCTGGCTCACGCCGCACGAACGGAGGCGCATCCGGGTCGAGCGTCAGGATCTCGAAGACCTGATCGCGGAGAAGGAGGCGCCGAGCGTCCCCTCGATCGGCGAGCCGGCTCCGGGCCGCGGTGCCGCGTTCCCGGACGAGCCGGACGCGAGCGACGGCAGTTTGCCGGACCGCATCGGCCGGGAACGCATGGACGACGATCGCTGATCGGGGGGCGGCCGGAAGGGGGGATGGTGGAGCTGAGGGGGATCGAACCCCTGACCTCATGACTGCCAGTCATGCGCTCTCCCAACTGAGCTACAGCCCCACGTTCCTCTTGCCGGAGTGCCGGCGGCCTGGGTACCGCGAAGGCGGCGTCGGGCGGGGCTGGGAAATCCCGTTCGACGCCGTACGCTGAGCCCTCTTACGTACCGCATCACGTCGACGCGGTCAAGCGCGACCACGGTCTTCGCGGGACGGCCGCCCGGCCGTCGCGTGGGCCCACCCTTCCTTGACGGCGCCGACCGGCCTCTGATTCACTCCCTGCGGCCGCGACGGAAAGCGTCGCGCCGCTCCGATCGGCCGGTGTGGTGAAATTGGTAGACGCGGCGGACTCAAAATCCGCTGGCCCTTGCGGGCCGTGCCGGTTCGAGTCCGGCCACCGGCACCAACGGCGCGCCCGCGGGAACGGCGTGTGCGCCGTCCCTCCTCGAGGCGCGGCGGTCGACTTCCACCGACTTCCTCCGCCACCCACGTTATCCGTCAGCTAAACGCCGCGTTCCCGGCTGCCGATCCCAGGAGAGGTCCTCTCCGCCCGGGGGCCGCGAACGAAATCGGGAGCTTGGTCATCCGTCCCACACTCGTCGTCCGCCTGGCGGCCGTGGCCATCGGGTTCGTCGCGTTCTCGTCGGTCGTGGTGGGCCTCGTGGCCCGGATGGAGTCGTCCGTCTCCGCGATGCTGGACGAGACCCGGACCCGTTCCTTCGAAAGCCTGATCATCGCGCACGACATGCTGCTCGGGTTCGAGCGGCTGGACCTCGCGTCGAACGAGGCGTGCAGTCGGCCGTTCGCGGCCGGACCGGAGGCGCGACGGCGGGCCGCGCTGGGCGCGATGGACCGGCACCTCGCGCGACTCAACGAGCTGGCGGCGGACGAGATCGTGGGGGGGAGCGGCGCGCGCCTCCGCGTGAACTTCAATAGCTACCGCCGCGAGTGGGATGCTCTGCTCCGCCAGCGACGCGACGTCGGAGATCGGGCGGCCATCGCGCCGCGGGATCTGCCGACATCGCTCCGCGACGCGACCCAGCTCGTCCTGTCCGACCTCGGGGCCCTGGAGCGCTTCACGGAGAGCGCGGTCGAGGACGAGATGACGGCGGCATCGGCGTCGCTCCAGCACCTCAAGCGGACCACGCTCCTGATCTCGGGGGTCGCGGCGGGCTTGTTCCTGCTCGGCGTTCTGTTGAACGGCCGTCGCATCGTGCTGCCGCTGCGCGCGCTCGCGCGGGCAGCCGACCGCGTGTCGCGCGGAGGCTTGCACGAGCAGTACGACGTCGGCGACGTGCTGGACGACGAGATCCACGATCTCGCCGACGCCTTCCGGCGAATGACGCGCGGACTCGAGGCGTCCACCGTGTCGCGCGCCTATCTGGATCGGATCCTGGACTCGATGCCGTACTGTCTCGTGGTCTGTGATCCCGAGGGGCGCGTGCTCACCGCGAACCCGGCCGCGGAATCGCTGCTCGGCTGGGCGAGTCACGACCTGCTCGGCCGGCGCTTCGCGTCACTCGTGGCGCGCCAGGCGAGCGAGCGGGAACAGTTCGCGATGTTGTGGGACTCCCTCAAGGGCGGTGTCCGGTTCGAAGGGGGAGAGCTCACCATCCGCCGCCGCGACGGGCGCGCGGTTCCGCTGATCGTGTCCGGGGCGGTCCTGCCCGACGAACGGGGTGGCGTCGGGGGATACGTCTTCTCCGCGGCCGACTTCACGGAACGCAAGCGGGCGGAGGCGGAACTGCGCAGCGCGAAGGCCACCGCCGAGGAAGCGGCCCGCGCGAAGGCGGACTTCCTCGCCACGATGAGCCACGAGATCCGCACGCCGATGACCGCGATCCTCGGGTTCGCGGAGATCCTGCGCGAGCCGGAGCTGAACGAGGAAGAGCGCGGCGAAGCCATCCAGACCATCCAGGCGAACGGACGTCATCTCGTGGAGCTCGTGAACAGCATCCTCGATCTCTCCAAGATCGAGGCCGGGCGCCTCGAGGTGGAGCGCATCGAAGTGGATGCCTGGGAGCTGCTCGAGGAGACGTACCGTCTGATGAACGCGCCGGCCAAGGCAAAGGGGCTGCGCCTCGAGATGACGAGCCTGAACGCGATTCCCGAGAGCATCCAGACCGATCCCACCCGTCTGCGGCAGATCCTCATCAATCTGATCGGGAACGCGATCAAGTTCACGGAGAACGGAACGATTCTCCTGATCGTCCACTTCCACGAGGTCCCCGAGCCGCAGTCCGGACTGGAGGGGCCGCAGCTCGAGGTCGTCGTGGTCGACTCGGGCATCGGGATGTCCGACGAGCAGGTGGCGCGTGTGTTCGAACCGTTCACCCAGGCGGATGGTTCGATGACGCGCCGTTTCGGGGGGACGGGCCTCGGACTCACGATCAGCAAGCAGCTCGCGGTGCTGCTCGGCGGCGACATCGTGGTGTCGTCGCGTCCGCGGCAGGGCACGGCGTTCCGCGTCTCCGTCAGCACGGGGTCGGTGGAGTCCGTGCCGAGGATCGGGATCGAGGAGGGGAGAGCGCGGTGGCGGGATCGCGCCCGGAAGTCGAGCGTCGAGGTCGCGTCGCCGACACTCGGCGGTGTGCGCATCCTGCTCGTGGAGGACCACCCCGTGAACCGGCGACTTGCGGAACGGATCCTCGAGCGGGCGGGCGCGAACGTGACGTCGGTGGACTCCGGGATCGCCGCGCTCGAGATCCTGAGAAGCTCCGGCGCGGGGGTGTCGCCCGACATTCTCGTGACCGACCTCCATCTTCCGGGGCTCGACGGACACTCGCTCGCGACCACCGTCCGGGCGGAGGGCTTCGCGGGCGCGATCGTGGCGCTGAGCGCCGGCCAGGCGACGGACGAGCTCCGGGGGGCGTTCGACGCCTGGCTCGGAAAGCCGATCGATCGCCGGAACGTCGTGCAGACCCTCGCCGCGCTCGCGAGCCGGTCACGCGCGAGCTCGACCGACACCGAGGCACCGGTGATGCCCCTGCGGGGACGCCACGTGCTCGTGGTGGAGGACACTCCGGTCAACCAGCGCCTGGTCCAGCACATCCTGGAACGGGCGGGGGCCACGACCGCGCTCGCGGACCACGGTCAGGAGGCCGTGGAGAAGGTGCTCGCGGCCGAAGAGAGCGGGACCTCGTTCGACGTGATCCTGATGGATCTCCAGATGCCGCGCCTCGACGGCGTCGGCGCCACGCGTCTCCTCCGGGAGAAGGGGGTGGCGGTCCCGATCGTGGCTCTCACGGCGAACGCCACCGCGGCCGACCGCGAGCGCTGCCTCGACGCGGGGTGTGACGAGTTCGTGCCGAAGCCGATCGATCGGCGGAAGCTCCTCGCGATCGTCGGGCGGCTGGCCGGCCGGGTTCCGGCGCCGCGCGTGTAGCGGGATCGCGGCCGCGGGCGGAGCGAGCTACTCCTCGATCAGCACCTCGGGCGCGTTCTTCGAGGCGATCACCACGAACGCGATGTTCGCCCCGAGGACGACGAGACTCAGGATCACGACCCAGACCCACGGACGCCGCTTGAGCCAGCCCATCGTCAGGGCCCCCGGAACTTCACGTCGACGTCGACGTGCTTGCCCGTCGCGTCCTCGGTGACCCGCAGCGTGAGAGGGAAGGCCTCGTTCCAGTCCTCGCGCGGATAGGTCATCACCACTGGTGTGCGGATGTCCGCCAGGCCGCCCACGTCCACGTGCGGCTGCGCGATGACGACCTCGAGGTCCTCGGGCACGCCGGTCGGATCGAGAGAGATCGTGTAGCTGCGGGAGGAGTCCCGCTTGTTCTGGATCCGGATGTCGTAGATGTTGCGGATCGATTCCGCCTCGAGAACGTACGGCATCCCCGTGGAACGAAGCACCCGCGCCTCGAACGGCTCGCGCTTCAGGATCGTGAACGTCGCGACCGAGAGGCCGAGCAGACCCAGGAACGCGTAGAGGAACACGCGGGGTCGGAAGATGGAAGCACGCGGCTCTCCCTCGAATCCCCGCTGAGAGTCGTAGCGGACGAGGCCACGTGGACGCCCGACCCGGTCCATCATCTCGTCGCAGGCGTCGACGCAGTTCGCGCAGCCGATGCACTCCATCTGCAGTCCGTTGCGGATGTCGATGCCGGTAGGGCAGACCGCCACGCAGCGGAAGCAGTCGATGCAATCGCCGCCGTCGGGGCTCGACTTCTTGGAACGCGGCTCGCCGCGTCGCTCGTCGTAGCCGATCACCACGGTGTCCCGGTCGACCATCGCGGATTGTGCGCGCCCGTACGGGCAGATGATGAGACAGGTCTGCTCCCGGAACCACGCGTAGTCCCCGTAGAGCACGAGGGTCCACACGGTGCCCCAGACGAACGCCGCCCAGTGCTGCTGCGGCGGGTTCGTGACCGCCGTCAGCAGCTCGTGCGCGGGGATGAAGTAGGCGAGGAAGGCGTGCGCGTTCAGCCAGGCGAGCCCCAGGAACACGATGTGCTTCACGATCTTGCGCCAGACCTTGTCTCCGGTGACCGGGCCGAGGTTCCGCCGGATCCGAACGTCACGCGGACCTTCGATCCAGCGTTCGATCCGACGGAACACCCCTTCCATGAACACGGTCTGCGGGCAGGCGTAGCCGCACCAGATCCGTCCCCACAACGACGTCAGCACGAACAGCGAGAAACCGAGTCCCGAGACCAGGAAGAACATCAGGTAGAAATCCTGGTTCGTGAACGTGGCTCCGAACAGGAACGCGTTGCGGCCCGGGATGTCGATGTGCACGGCCGGATGGCCGTTGATCGGGATCCAGGGGACCAACACGTAGATCAGCAGCAGGGTCGTCCAGATGACGTTCTTCCGGACCTGCCAGCGGCCGTGCACGTCCGCCGGATGCAGGAAGTTCCGCGATCCGTCGGCGTTGATCGTGAAGACCGTGTCGAGATCCGGCCTGCGCTGCTTTCCCTTCGGAGCCTTCGGCCCCTTCGCGCCGGGCGTCGTCGTGCTGGACATCTCTACGTCGCTCCCGATTCGCCTTCCGCACCTTCGGGCTCACCCTGGGGCTCTTTGCCCGGACGATTCGTCCCCTTGATGCTGACCACGTAGGTCACGACGTCCTGCACGCGGGTGGGCCCGAGCTGATTGCCCCAGGCCGCCATGCCCTTGTCCGGAACGCCGTTCGTGACCGTGTTCAGGATGTCCATCGGCTTGCCGCCATGGATCCAGTACTTGTCCGTGAGGTTCGGGCCGATGTTGCCGGAGGCGTCGGCCTGGTGGCACGTCACGCAGAACTGCTCGAAGATCGCGCGTCCGCGCTGCACGTTGTCGGGAATGGCCGCCATCAGCTGGAACGACTCGTCGGACAGGGACTGGTTCGCCATCCGCGCGAGCTGAGCCTGCGCGGCCACGGCGACCTCCTGGCCGTACTTCGCGTGGGAGAGGCTCCCCCAGCTCCAGGTGTGGTAGTACATCCAGTAGCCCACCGCGAACGCGATGGCGCCGTACAGGGTCCAGAGCCACCAGTTCGGCAGACGGTTGTCGAACTCTCGAATGCCGTCGTACTCGTGATCGAGAACGACGTCGCGTTCCTGATCGCTCACGCGGTCCTCCCTTCGTCATCCGACTGCAACGGCAGCGAAGAAACGTGATCCAGTCGCCGTCCGCGGAGGCCGAACACCGCGTGCACTACGGCCCCCACGAACAGCGCGAAGAAGATTCCGAGGGCGACGAGCGGCCACATCAGGAGGTCGCTCCCGTGGAAGAACTCCTGGAACATGCTAGTTCCCTCCCGCGGCGGCGGACGTCGGTTGCGGACCGCGCCCGAGTCGCTGCAGATAGGCGATGAGCGCGATCATGCGGCTGTCGGCGTCGATCTTCACGCCCTGCGTCGCGAGGTCGGCCTGGATCAGGGCGGCCTGCGAGCGGGCGGTGGCGTCGGCCGACTGGATCGCCGCATCGTCGTACGGCACGCCGAGCTTCCGCATGGCCGCGAGCTTCCCGGCCGTCTTGTCGTAGCTCATGGTCTGCGACTTCATGAACTCGTACGGCGGCATGTTCGATCCCGGCGACGTGGACCGCGGATCCATGAGGTGCTGGTAGTGCCACAGGTTCGGGTACTTGCCGCCTTCGCGGTGAAGATCCGGTCCCGTCCGCTTGGAGCCCCACTGGAACGGATGGTCGTAGATGTACTCCTCCGAGCGCGAGAACGCGCCGTAGCGAAGCGTCTCGTGGCGGAAGGGGCGGATCATCTGACTGTGGCAGTTGTAGCAGCCCTCGCTCACGTAGACGTCGCGTCCCTCGAGCTCGAGCGGGCTGTACGGCCGCTGGACGAACTTGGGGTCCACCGGAACGCTGTAGCCCGTCCCGACCTGATCGGCCTCGGGCGGAGTGGCCGCCTCGGCCTCGGCCGGGAGGAGGGGAATGTCCCGCTTGATCACGATGCTGGGCACGAGCTCGGCGACGCCCCCCGCGAGGATCGCCAGCAGGACCAGGAACGTGAACACGAGCGGTTTGCCCTCGAGCATCGCATGCCACCGCTGGTTCTCGTGCTTCATGCGGAGGCTCATGAGGATCGCGCCGACCACGAGCAGGGCGCCGAAGGTGAGGATCACCGGGCTCAGCTGCGGACTCGCGATGCCGAGTAGCACGGCCGCGAGCACGATGAGCACCGAGAACGTGACCGGCGCCGCGGACGCGATGCGCCAGCCGGGCGGCACGTGGGCCGGGATCTGCAGCGGCCGGACGTCGGCCTCGCCGTTCACCGGCTTGCCGGCGCGGATCGTGGCCGTGACGTTGACGATGAGGAGCAGCCAGCCGGAGAAGTACGCGATGCCGCCGATGAGGCGCATGATGTACAGCGTCCGCGAGGCGACGATCCACTCCACGAAGTCGGGGTACTTGAGGAAGCCCTCGGCGTCGAGCGCGCGCCAGTACAGACCCTGGCTGATGCCCGAGATCCACATCGCCGTGATGTAGAGGAGGATGCCGAACGTGCCCATCCAGAAGTGGGCGTCGGCCATCTTCTCCGAGTAGAGCTTCGTGCCCCAGAGACGCGGCACGAGCCAGTAGAACATGCCGGCCGCCATGAAGCCGTTCCAGCCGAGCGCGCCGCCGTGGACGTGTCCGATGACCCAGTCCGTGTAGTGCGCGAGCGAGCTCACGCTCTTGATTGAGAGCAGCGGCCCCTCGAACGTGGACATGCCGTAGAACGTCACGGCCACGATGAGGAACTTGATCACGGGATCGGTGCGCAGCTTGTCCCAGGCGCCGCGCAGCGTGAGCAGGCCGTTCAGCATACCGCCCCAGGAGGGAGCCCAGAGCATCAGCGAGAACACCATGCCGAGCGTCTGTGCCCAGTCGGGGAGCGCGGTGTACAGCAGGTGGTGCGGTCCGGCCCAGATGTACACGAACACGAGGCCCCAGAAGTGCACCACCGAGAGCCGGTACGAGTACACCGGGCGTCCGGCCGCCTTGGGCAGGAAGTAGTACATGATCCCGAGGATCGGCGTGGTGAGGAAGAAGCCCACGGCGTTGTGGCCGTACCACCACTGGACGAGCGCGTCCTGGACCCCGGCGTAGATCGAATAGCTGTGCAGGAAGCTCGTGGGCAGCTGGAGGCTGTTCACGATGTGAAGAACCGCGATGGTCACGATCGTGGCGATGTAGAACCAGATCGCGACGTAGAGGTTCTTCTCGTTCCGGATCGCGAGCGTCCAGAAGAAGTTGATCGCGAACACCACCCAGATCACGGCGATCGAGATGTCGATCGGCCAGATCAGCTCCGCGTACTCCTTGCCCTGCGTCAATCCGAGCGGGAGCGAGACCGCGGCCGCGACGATGATGAGTTGCCACCCCCAGAAGTGGACCCAGGAGAGGAAGTCATTCGCCATCCGGGTCTTGAGGAGCCGCTGGGTCGAGTAGTAGATGCCCGCGAACATCATGTTGCCCACGAACGCGAAGATCGCGGCGTTCGTGTGCAGCGGGCGGATTCGGCCGAAGGTCAGCCACGGAATCGAGAAGTTCGCCTGGAACCACACCAGCTGGGTGGCGGCCAGGATGCCGACCAGGAACGCGACGGCACCGAAGATCACCGATGCGATCAGGAACGCGCGAGTGATCCCATCGTCGTAGGTGATCCGCCGCGTTGCGGGAGACGCGGTCGCAGTCATCGAGCTTCACTCCTTCCTTCCGTGGTTTCATCCGCCGACGTCACGGCGACGTCGGACTCGAGGGGCAACAGGGACAAACGATCGCCGTGGTCGAGGTCACCCCCGATCACGCGCGAGAACAGGAGCACGACGGCTCCGAGAACGAGCACGAGGCTCACGAACACGAGCAGCACGATCACTTCCAACCCGAGCCCTCCCGGAGACGAAGTGCGGTGACGGTGACGACGCCGATCGAGCTCAGCGGCATCAGGATCGCGGCGAGCAGCGGATTGACGAGGCCGGAGAAGCACAGGACCAGCGCCGCGACGTTGTAGGCGATCGAGATCGCGAGATTGTCGCGCAGGATCCGACGGAGCCGTCGGGCCGACGCGAGCGCGACGCGGACGGCATCGAGGCCCGCGCCGAGGTAGTAGAAGTCGGCCCGTGACGGCAGCGTGGCGCGGTCCACGGCCGGGGTGGCCGCGCAGGCGGCGGCCGCGAACGCGCGGGCGTCGTTGAGGCCGTCGCCGACCATCAACGTGTCGCCGCCCTCGTCGAGCGTCTCGATCATCCGGGCCTTGTCCTCGGGGGAGAGCCCTCCCGTGGCGTGCTCCACCCCGAGCCGACCGGCCGCCTCGGCGACGCGTTCCGGGGTGTCGCCCGACAGGATGCGGACGTCGAAACCCTCGGATCGCAGCGCGGCGGCCTCCTCCGCGGCGTCGGGGCGGAGGTCCTCCTCGAGCCGCAGGGCGAGACGGGCCTGGTCCTCGATGGACCACCAGGTGGCGGCGTCGGCCGGGCCGGCCGGAACCGCGAACACGCCCTTGCCCACGCGACACGACGGGCTTCCCGTCCACTCCACGCCGAGGCCGGGATGTTCGCGCAGCTCGCCGGCGGCGCCGTCCGGGAGGGTGGAGGGAACCCCGAGACGGCGGAGCTCGGCCGCGATCGCGCGGCTCACCGGGTGGTTGCTCCGCGCGACGACGTGGTGCAGCAGTCGCAGATCGCGCGGATCGGACTCCGCGAGGGCGACGCGCGACTCGGTCGTGAGGCGGAGCGCGCCCGAGGTCAGTGTGCCGGTCTTGTCGAACAGGATCTTTCGCACCGAGAGCGCCCGATCGAGGAAGTCGTCGCGGCGGACGAAGATGCCGAATCTCCGCAGATGGCCGTGGGTGAGGCCCCGGGCGAGCGGAGCCGCGAGGCCGAGCGCGCAGGGGCAAGTGACCACGAGGACGGAGACCGTGACCGCGAGCGCGCGGTCGAGACCCTGGGACCACCAGGCGAGGAATGCGATGGTCGAGAGGCCGAGGACGGCGAAGACCCAGCCCGTGGCGAGCCGGTGCCAGAAGTCGTCGCGCTTCGGCGCGGCCCGATCGGGACCCTCGAACAAGGAGTGCACGCGGGATGCCGCGAAGTCCTCCACGGCGACGATTTCGAACGGTGCATCCCCGGCGTTCAGCGCGCCGGCCGGCACTTCGGCCCCGACCTCGAGCGAACGCGGGTCGGATTCCCCGAGGATCCACTCGAGAGAGATGCGCGCGGTGCGGTCGGCGAGCACGCCCCGGACCGGAACGAGATCGCCGGAAACGATGCACAGCTTGTCGCGCTCCCGGATCTCGTCCGCGGCGACCGGCACGACGCCGCGCGCTTCCACGCGGCGCGTGGTGAGCCCGCGGACTCCGTCGCAGGCGAGGAGCGCATCGCGATTGCGCGCGAGGTGACGTTCCTGGAGCCAGCGCCCGAACAGCATGAGCGCGATGAACACGGTGAGCGAATCAAAGTAGGCCTCGCGTGGTCCGTGCGCGAGGTACGCCCGCACCGATCCTGCGTAGGCGAGCGTGATCCCCACCGCGATCGGGAGATCGAGGTGCACCCAGCCTCGGCGCAGCGAGCGGATGGCCGCCACGAAGAACGGCCATCCGCCCACCAGGACGGCGACCGTCGCGAGCGCGAGATTCAGCTGCCCGAAGAACGAGAACAGCAGCCCTTCCGTGGGTGCGAGCCCGAAGTAGAACGAGAGGCTGAAGATCATCACGTTCATCGCGGCGGCGACCGTCACGCCGAGTCGCAGCAGCAGCCCGCGGGAGCCCGCGCCGGTCTGCTTGCGCGCCGGCCCGAATCGATAGCCGAAGCGATCCGCCTCGCGCAGGAAGCGGCTCGGGTCGGAGGCCGCCGTGTTCCAGAGCAGCTCCGCCCGGCCGAGCGCCGGATTCAACCGGAAGTCGACCGCGCCTTCGTCTCGATGGGCGAGTTCCTGGAGCAGCCACACGCAAGCGGCGCAGTGAATGCCCTGGACGTCGAGGGTGAGTCGACGCAGGTCGCCCTCGGCCGGCGCCGTCTCCAGCTCGCGCTCGAGCCAGGCAAGTCCGTCCGTCCCGAGGCGGGTGGGGGGGGCGAGGGTGCGGTCTCCCCGCAGGTCGTAGAAATCGGCCAGTCCGGAGGAGTGGATCAGGTCGTGCACGTGCCGGCAGCCGTCGCAACAGAAGGCGTCGCCGTCCGCGCGTCGCGTCCCGGGGATGGGCAGCGCGCAGTGACGGCACGTCGTCGGTGCGGCGGCGCGCGCGGTCGGGTCGAAGGTCAGGTCGCCGGCACTCACCACAACACCCATCCCCGGATCTCGAGATGCGAGATCCAGCCCAGAGCGGCCGCGCCCCGCGCCACGAGCTGGAGCGCGAGTACGAGCACGAGAACGGCGCTCACGCGCCGGAAGCCCTCCCGGATCCTGACCGGGAGCGACCCGACGCCGACGCCGACCAGCACGAGCGCGGGAACCGTCCCGAGCCCGAACGTCAGCAGCGAGATCGCGCCGCGCCACGGCGCCGCCGAGGCGACGGACGCCAGCACGACGAGCGCGACCGGCCCGCACGGCAGGAAGCCGTTCGCGAGACCGAGGCCGAGCTCGCTCCCGGGACCGCCGCTCAGGACGAGCGCCCGGAGTCGATCGGCCGGCTGCCGCAGAAAGGGCACCCGCTCGGGATGGAACAGCACGGGACCGATTCCCATCCAGCCAAAAGCGAGGATTGCGGTGAACAGGCCCGCACCGAGCGACACGATCGCCTGGCCTTGCTGGGTGACGAGACCCGGGATCGAACCGGCGAGTCCGAACAGCAGCCCGAGGATGCCGTAGCTCGCGATCCGCCCGACATGGTACCGCGCGAAGGGTGCGATGAGAGCCCCTCCGCTCCGGCCCCGATGGCGCTGGGCGAGTCCGAAGAACGTCGCGAGCGGGCCGCACATGCCCAGACAGTGCCCGAGACTCGTGGTGAGTCCCGCGCTGAACAGCAGGAGGCCCTGCATCGGCTCCGAGGCATCGAGCCCCGGTCCGCAGCAGGACGGATTCAAGCCGTGGCCTCGCGGGTCTCCGGGGCCGGCGCGTCGCTCGCGTTCTTGCGCGGGAAGACGTGCTCGATCCGGTAGACGTTCCCGACCGAGTCCCACTTGACTTCGTGTCCCAGCCGCCGGTGGATGCGCACCATGCCCTGGTTCCCGGCCGCGATCTCGGCGCGGATGCCGCGGATGTCCTTGGTCTTCGCGTAGTCGGCGAGCAGGCTCAGCAGGGCGGTCCCGATCCCGCGGGCGCGCCACTCCTCGCCCACGACGAGTGCGGTCTCCGCAAAGCCGGAGCGGGGATGCAGGTCGTAGCGGGCGACCGCCACGATCCGTTCGTCGCCCTTCGTGAACGCGCCGAAGGCCATGCGCTGCGTGTAGTCCACGCTGCACAGGTGCAGGGCTTCGTCCGGAGTGAGGTCGCGTTTCACCGTGAAGTAGCGGTGGTAGATGGTCTCCAGCGAGTGCGTGTAGAAGAAGCTGCGCAGCTTCGTGGCGTCTTCGGCCTTGAGCGGACGGACCGTCAGCTCCTCGTCGCCGAACGAGCGCACCCGCGTCCACTCGTGCGGATACGGGTCCAGATCGTGCCGGAATACGGAAGCGTCCACGAACCCGTAGTGCTTTTCGCGGATGTGGTCTTCGAGTTCCTTGCGGAAGTCCGGATGGGCGATCGACGCGAGAGCGAGAGCTCGCTCGCGGATCGTCTTGCCGTGCAGATAGGCCGCGCCGTACTCGGTCACGACCCAGTGCACGTCGCCGCGGCTCGTGACCACGCCCGCTCCTTCCGCGAGTTTCGGAACGATCCGACTGAGGTTCCCGCCCTTGGCCGTGGACGGGAGGGCGATGATGGGCTTGCCGCCCTTGCTCATCGCCGCGCCGCGGATGAAGTCGACCTGGCCGCCGATCCCGGAATAGAAGCGATACCCGATGCTGTCGGCACAGACCTGCCCGGTCAGATCCACTTCGAGCGCCGAGTTGATGGCGACGACCCGATCGTTCTGCGCGATGACCCGCGGATCGTTCACGAAGTCGGAGGGATAGAACTCGACCTTCGGATTGTCGTCAAGCCACTCGTAAAGTCGACGCGAGCCCATGGTGAAGCTGGTGACGATGCGTCCGGGGAGGACGCTCTTCTGCGAGTTGTCGACGTTCCCGGCCTCGATGAGGGGCAGGAGTCCGTCGCTGAACATCTCGGTGTGCACTCCGAGGTGGTGCCGATCGTCCAGGAACCTCGCCACCGCGTCCGGGATCGCGCCGATCCCGAGCTGGAGGCAGCTGCCGTTCGAGACCAGCCGCGCGACGTGCATGCCGATCTCGAGCGCGATGTCGTCCGGGGTGCCCGAGACCGGGAGCTCCAGCAGCGGGGTGCGCGTCTCCACGCACCAGTCGATCTTGTCCAGGGGGACCCGCGACTGCCCGTGCGTCCGCGGCATGTTCGGGTTGATCTCCGCGATCACGAGGCGGGCCTGCTCCACGGCCGCGAGCTGGATGTCCACGTGGATGCCGAGGCTGCAGAAGCCGTCCTCGTCCGGCGGGGCGAGCTGCACGAGCGCGACGTCGGGACGCTGGGGGCGCGTGCGCAGCAGCTCGGGGATCTCGCTCAGAAAGATCGGCGTGTAGTCCGCGCGTCCTTCCCGGACCGCCTGGCGAACGTTCGCGCCGATGAAGTACGCGTTGTGGCGGAAATGACCGAGGAATCGTTCCTTCACGTGTTCGGCCGCGCCGAGCGTGAGCAGGGAGCAGACCTCGACGTCGTGCAGGCGTTCCGCGTCGTCGCAGAGCCCCCGCACCAGCGTCTGTGGCTCGGCGCCGCCGGATCCCAGGAAGATCCGGCGCCCGGATTCGATGTGGGAGATGGCCTCGGCGGCGGTGACCAGCTTGCCGGCCAGCTTGCGCGCGACGTCGCTCATCGGTGGGACTCCTGCTGCCCGGCGCTCGGACGGGGCTGGTGGTTGCGGATCTCTTCGTTGACCTCGTTCCAGGCGAGGTCCAGGGCCGCCATCAGGACTTCGAGCAGGTCGGTGATCGTGATCACCCCCACGCACTCGCGTCCGCGCACGACCGGGAGGCCGGAGATCCGGAGATCGTGCATCAGGGAAACCGCGTGCCGGATGTCGTCTTCCGGCGTGACCACGGCGACCGCGTGCCGCATGCAATCACGGACCAGGGGATCGTGCTCGGGCTGCGTGTACGGGCCGTGCGCCCGGGGAAGCCCGTGCGGCGGCAAGGCCCCGCGCAGATCGCGATCGGTGACGATGCCGATGACGCCGTCTTCCTCGTCGAGGACCGGCAGTCGGCGGATCTCGTTCTCCAGCATCTTGCGGAGTGCCAGCGAGGCCGGCACATCGCCCGGCACCGTGATCGCCGGGCTCGTCATCCAGCGTTCGACCTTCATGAGGCACCTCCACCCGGGGTCGGCTCGGCACGTGCGGGGGCGGCCGGCCCTCGACCCTCCCTGCCTGACGGAGAATCGCTCAGGGGGCCCCGACGGAGAATCCGAGGTTCCCGAACCCCCCTTCGGTTTTCCCTTACTCCCGGGTGCAAGGCGCGTGGAATCGACGAGTTGCGGTGGTCGCGGGGCGCGGGGAGCGCGCCCGGTCGGCCCCCGCCTTTCCGGCTTTCGGGGACCGCGGGCGGCGGCTAGAATCGACGACTTCGGTCCGGTACGAACCCGCCGGGAAGCCGAACCGGGAACTCGAACAGGAGCGCGGCGCGGGTGGCGAGGACGGCCGAGGATCAGCTCCGGGAGGTCCGGGCCCGCCTGAACGCGGTGCTCGAGGCCGCCGTCGACGGGATCGTGATGATCGACGAGGAGGGCCGGATCGAGCTGTTCTCCGCGGCGGCCGAACGGCTGTTCGGGTGGAGCCGGCAGGAGATCCTCGGCCGGAACGTCTCGTTGCTGATGCCGGAGCCGTTCCGCGGGCAGCACGACTCGTTCCTGCAGAACTACCTTCGATCCGGCCAGCCCAAGATCATCGGGATCGGGCGGGAGGCGCGCGCCGTCCATCGCGACGGCACCGAGTTCCCCGTCGATCTCTCCGTGGGGGAGATCGCGTCGTTCGGCGAGGGCCGACGTTTCGTCGGCATCGTCCGCGACATCCGGTCCCGGGTCGCGGCCGAGGAGGAGGCGCGCCGGCACCGGGAGCGCCTGGCGCACGTCACGCGGCTCTCGACGCTCGGGGAGATGGCGGCCGGGATCGCCCACGAGATCAACCAGCCGCTGGCCGCGATCGCGACCTACGCCCAGGCGTCCCGTCGCCTGCTCGAGAAGGGTACCGGCAGCCTGGATCGGGTGAAGGAGACCGTGGAGAAGATCGCGGAGCAGGCGCTGCGGGCGGGCGAGGTGATCCGTCGCCTGCGGCAGTTCGCGCGCCGCAACGAAGGCGATCGACAGCAGATCGATCCGAACGTGCTGATCCAGGACGCGCTTCGCCTGTGCGAGGTCGACTCGCGCGTGCTCGAGATTCCGATCGAGTTCGTGCCGGCGCGGGACGCGCCGCCCGTCCGGGTCGACGCGATCCAGATCCAGCAGGTCGTGGTGAACCTGGTGCGGAACGCGCTGGAGTCCATGGACGGCGCGAGCGACGGGGGCGCGCGCGTGCTCGTGCGCGCCGAGGTGAAGGACGGCCTGGTGAACGTGAGCGTGCGCGACCGCGGCGCCGGCGTGCCGCGAGAAGCGGAGTCGGAACTCTTCCATCCGTTCTTCACCACGAAGCGGCAGGGGATGGGGATGGGCCTCTCCATCTGTCGCTCGATCATCACGGCGCACGGCGGTAAACTCGATTTCGTCCGGAATCCGGAGGGCGGGACGACCTTCCGGTTCACGATTCCCGGGGAGGGCAATTCATGACGCAGCGCGACGCCGACTCGCCGATCGTCTGGGTCGTCGACGACGACGAAGCGGTCCGGGGCGCACTCGAGCTCCTGTTCGAGTCCGTCTCCATGCCGGTGGCGAGTTTCGCCTCGGCCCAGGAGTTTCTGGAGCGCTACGACGCGAAGCGCCCCGGTTGCCTCGTGCTCGATCTGCGCATGCCCGGCATGAGCGGGCTGGAGCTGCAGGAGGAGCTGAACCGCCGCGGCAGCGATCTCGGGATCGTGTTCGTGACCGGCCACGGCGACGTTCCGGTGGCCGTTTCCGCGATGCGCGCCGGCGCCGTGGACTTCCTGCAGAAGCCCTTCCGCGATGAGGATCTCCTGAGCCGGGTGCGTCGCGCGATGGAGCGCGGCGTGACGGCGCACGACGAGCACGCGCAGCGCGACCAGGTCCGCGAGCGCCTCGCCCGGCTCACGCCGCGCGAGCGCGAGGTGATGCGTCACGTCATCTCGGGCAAGCCGAACAAGGCCGTGGCGATGGACCTCGGCGTGAGCGAACGGACGGTGGAGATCCACCGCGCGCGCGTGATGCAGAAGATGAAGGCCGGATCGCTCGCCGAGCTCGTGCGCCTCGCGCTGGCGGCGGGGGAGACGAAGATCGTCGACTAGGTCGGCGGGGGCGACCGCAGCGGCCGCCTAGACCGCGGCCTCCTCGACCGGCACCCCGACCTCCTCCGGCACGACCACGCCCTGGTGCACCACGTGCGCCACCGTTCCCTGACGATCCACGATGTACGTGAGGTCGCGCCACTGGAGCTTCCGCCGCCGCAACGTCGAGTCGGCGCAGGCGAGCAGGCTGATCCCGGGGGCGAGCAGGCTCGCGCCCATCCAGCTGTGGATCGGCGGCCGCGCGGGCAGCAGGTACCGGAACAGCGAGATCCCGGACACGATCGCCACGGCGCTGCCGATCGCGACCGCGGCGGCGAGCGGATCCTGGAACCACGTTCCCCGCCACAGGCGGTGCGCGACGTGGAACGTGCCGAGCCAGATCGTGGCGACGTCGAGGCAGGTCTTCGTCCACAGGATCCGGTAGTGGGTCGGCAGGTACACCTTCACGAAGAAGTACTGCCGTCCGAGCCACTTCACGAATCCGCGCCAGCTGTCGATCTCGCTGCGGCCGTTCACGAGGAAACGGGGCACCGCCGCCACGCGAAGGCGCGAGTTCGCGAGCACGCGGCTCAGCGTCATGTCGTCGACGACCGTGCGCCGCCACACGCGCTCCAGTCCGAGCCGCTCGAACGCGTCGGCGCGGATCGCCATGGAGCCTCCCCAGGCGGCCCCGCGCACCACGAGCGACGCGAGGGACTGGCAGGTCTCCGCCACGCCGTGCAGCGCGTGCAGCACGCGACTCCCGCTCGGCTCCAGGTAGTGGAACGTCGTCGAGGCCTCGCTCTCGCCGGCCACGATGGGGCGGACCATCTCCGCGAGCCAGTTCGACTGCACCACGAGATCGCCGTCGCAGAACGCCCAGACCTCGGGCGCGCCGTGCCTTTCCCGCGCCGTCCGCATGCCCTGCAGGAGGTTCCAGTTCTTCTGGGCGCAACGCTCGCCGGCGGCGACGACGCGCCCCGACACCACGTGCTCCAGATGATCGCCTTCCACCAGCAAGGGCGCGAGCTGGCAGGCCGCGTCCTCGCCGTCTTCCGAGGTCGCCTCGGTGACGAAGGACACCCGGTAAGGGCCGGCGTACTCCTGCTGGCGCAGGGCCGCGACCGTCTCCGGCAGGCGGGGGAGATCCCCCTTGAGACACACGAGCACGTGGGCTTGTGGCCAGCGCTCCGGTCCGGGTGGCCGGCGGAGCAGCCGCCGCCACGCGAACCAGCCGCGCATCGCCCGGAACCAGAAGTGCGCGTTGAGAGCCAACGCGAGCAGCGCGATCGCGATCGTCACCCACGCGAACATCGGCGCCTCCGGTGTCGGGAGTCGGGGACCTCGACTACCAGCCCATCAGCCCGCAGCAGCGCGCGCAGATCGGCATCAGGCCATCCTTCTTCAGGCTCTCGCGGAATTTCCGGTACCGGTCGTTGTTCCAGATATCCATGATGCTCTGCTGCTGGATGTTGCCGCACACGTAGTCCGGATAGTCCCGGCACGTGGCGACGTCGCCGTTCGGCATGATCTCGGTGACGATCCACGGCTGGATGCACTCGCCGTACCCGAACCGGGCGGAGGGATCGTCGAAGTAGCCCTCGATGTCGCCGTCGGCGAGGTCCGGGATGAACATCACCGGGAACGGCCACTTGCGCGCCTTGATGGAGCGCACTTCTTCGCGCAGCCGGTTCGTGTCCAGCCCCTGGAAGAAGAGGTAGCCCTTCCAGGACTCGGGCGTCACGTCGAAGCGCTCCTGCATCACGCGCTCGTGCTCCCGGCCGTGCTCCTCGTTCGTGAACCAGGAGTAGTAGTAGGTCAGGAGGTCGATGCCGCGATCGGCGCCCCAGTCCGCGATGTCCTCGAGGTGCCCCACGTTGTCGCGGGAGATCGTGGCCAGCACGTTGACGTAGGGCTTCACCGAGTTCTGCCGGCGCTTCTCCTCCATCACCGCGTCGAGCCCTTCCATCATCATTTCCCAGGCGCGCTTCTCGCCGCGGATCTCGTTGTGCACGGGGCCGATGCCGTCGACGGACAGCATCAGCATGTCGACGCCGGCGCGCACGAGGCGATCCGCCGTCTTCGCCATCATCGTTCCGTTCGTCACGATGCCCACGAGGCCGCGACGTTTCTTCATGTGCTCCATCAGCGGAACGATGTCGGGGTACAGGTACGGCTCGCCGCCCCAGATGTAGTAGAACGGCCGCCGCGGCGCGAGCTGGTCCACCATGTCGCGGTAGATCTCGAACGGGACGATCTCGCGGATCTCCTCGTCGGACTTGTCCCAGTTGTAGCCGGTCTCGCCCCACTGCCCGCACGTCTTGCAGCGCAGGTTGCAGGAGTTCACGATCTTGAGGCTGACCTGCTTCAGGTGCCGGCTCTGACCTTCGAGGCGCTTCCGGTCGCGGGGCGCGAAGATGTGCTTGGTCGCCTCCGCGCGAACGAGGTTCCAGAACACGTCCGGGCTCCGCATCGCGACCGCGGAGAGATGCTTCAGCGGGATCCGGCTGTTCTTCTCGCCGGAGCCCGGCCCGGGGGCCGTTCGAACCTGCGCCTCGACCGTCGTCGTCACCTTCGTCCTCCTCCATGCCCGATCCCGTGGAGCCGGCCCCGCTTCTTCGGGACGCGCTCCCGCGGAGAATACGACCATCGGGCCCCGGGAACGTCAAGGACGCAGCCGTCGCGGTCCCGGGGGCTGGAGGATACCGGACAATTGCGTCCGGATTCTTGCCGATTCTCGCCCGGGGGCCGCCCGGCCTTCTTTCCGGTCGCACGGCGTGCCTCAATCGTGGCCCGGATCAGTCCGATATTGCGGGGGACCAGGTACGCGCCACGAAACCGCGGGGGAGGCAACAAGCCCATGAATTCTCGGACGATCTCGAAGCACTTCGCCGCCGCGGCAGTCCTGGCGGCGGCTCTCACGGGCTGCGACCCGAAGCTCACCGGCACCGACGACAACAGCGGGAATCCCGGCGACAACCCGACCCCGACCGTCTCCGCGGAAGCGCTCGTGGTCGGCCAGATGATCGCGCTGCACCAGGAGCTGATGCAGCAGGCGCTCTCCGTGGCGAACGTGTACGAGGGATCGGGCGCCCCGGCGCCGCGCGCGTTCTTCGGCTCGGATTGCGTGACGCTGGCCGAGATCGACAGCGGGACGCCGAGCTGGTCGCTCGCGATGAGCTCGTGCACGAACCAGCAGGGAACGACCCACGACGGCGGCGGGCAGTTCGAACCGACCAGCGGACAGGACGCGTACACGTTCTACCCGTGGGTCGATCCGAGCACGATGATCCGCGCCCAGAACTCCGCGAACGACAACTACAACCACACGATCGAGCCGATCACGCCCGGCTTCCTGGAGTTCCACTTCCAGCGCGGCGGAAGCAACGAGGTGACCGGGATGCTGATCGACGGTTACCTCCGCCACGTCGTCCGCGGCGACGTCGTGAACCTCTCCTATCCGGAGACGCTGTCGTTCGACGGCGCGGTGGGAAGCTTCGGCACCCGTCCCGTCGTCAGCAGCACGGGGCGCGTGACGTGGGACGGCATCGGTATCTTCGACTTCACGTTCACGAGCGCCGGCACCGCCCAGTACACGATGCAGGGCAACCAGTACCAGGTGGATCTGACCACCGGCGACGTCTCGATCGTCGTGAACTGATTCTCCGCGGCCACTTGCGCGTGGCAAACGGGGCCGGACCGACTCGATCGGTCCGGCCCCGTGTCTTTTTGCGCGCCGGCCTCGCGGACTACGGACTCGGGTAGGGGTAGAGCTGCGGCTGGTCCGGAACGACGGTCCCGAACAGGGCGGCCGTCCGCGGCTGGAAGTAGAACCGGGCGGTGGAATACCACACGCGTGCGCCGGAGGACGGGTGGACCTGTTCCACCAGGAAGTCCACGCGCCAGGCGACGCTGTCGGCCGGGTCCGACACGTTCTGCGGTTCCGGCCAGGCCGGCTCGGCCGAGAGGCGCGCCGCGAACGACTCCGGAATCGGGATGCTGTCCGGATGCGCGACGTTGATCGACTCCGCGTACGCGATCGCCGCGGGCACCACGACGTCCGTGTCCACGACGTCGGTGAGATCGAGCAGCGCGGCCGGTGCCGACGTCGGCCGGTCGAACGCCCACGGGGCCGCGCTGAACAGGTGCATGTCCAGGCGCCGGTGCATGAGCCCGAACCGGGCGTAGTAGAAGAACGTGTGGTTTCGCCCGCGGCCGTCGGCGTCGAGCACCGTGAACCCGCCGCCGATCCAGAGGAGCTGCGCGGTCGGCGACCAGTCCGCCGCCTGCCGGTCGGCCAGCCGCTTCGCCTCGAGCAGGGTGGCCGGCAGCTCGATCGCGTCGTCGGAGAGGGCGGTCGGCGGACCGTCGGAACACGCGCCGGCGCCGATCGCGCACGCGAGGAGGGCCGCGAGGACCGTGGGGCGTCTCAGATCCATCGGATTCCCACCCGCAATCCACCTCCGGTGAACTCCACGCGCCTCATCCCCGGCAGACTCGACGATTCCCACTCGGCCACCTCGAGCTCGACGTCCGCCGATCCCGCCTGAAAGAAGCCCTCCAGGAAGAGCGTCATGTTCGACTCGTTGAGGTAGTCCGCGGAGATCGTGCCCGTCCAGCCGACCCCCGTGCCCTTCGACGTCGACGAAGTGCGCCAGGGTTGCTCGAGGTAGAACTCGAACTCGTCGCGAACGCGCACCGGCGCGATCAGCGCGCCGCCGGAAAGACCGAACCGAACCGCGTCGGCCTCGAATGCGCGGCCGAGTCCCACCCGGAACAGCGCGGGCGCGGTCTCGACCCGCGTGGTGAGGACGAGTGAGACGGGGGTGCGGTCGCTGCCCCCGAGGTAGCCGAGGGTGCGGCGGTCGCGATCGTCGAACGTCATCCGGGTCCAGTCGCCGCCCCCGAACAGGAACCACTCCGGCGTGAGCCGGAACTGGAACTCCGCGCCGAACGCGAGACCCGGTCCGAACGCGGGATCCTTCAGCTGGAAACCGTCGGCCGCGTAGGACGCGTTGCGGACCTCGAGGGATTGCTCGAGTCCTTCGAGTCCCCAGAGCTGGAATCCGGCGTGCACCGCGAGCGAAAAGTCCCCGAAGGTCGAGAGGCCTTCCTCTTCGCCGCGCTCGGTCGCGCCCGCGGTCGACGTCGTGCCGAGGAGCAGCATCCCGAAAAAAATGGCGGACCGAACGAACGGATGTCGCGAACTGCCAAGCCGAGTCGAAATGCGCAAGTCGCCCCCCGGGAGATCCCCCAATTTGCTTCACCACGGGCGAAGCCGCAAGCGGTCGCCCGTGGTATGCTCGCCCCCATGACGACCCCGATTCGGACTCCGATCCAGAATGCCGGCCGCTTCCGCTGGGCGCGGCACCTCGTTCTCTCCGTCCTCCTGTGGATCACCTACGTGATCTACTGGCGAATCGTCCTGTCCCGGGGTGTCGAAGGGGAGGCGGCCTTCGCGATCGGCCTGCTCGGGCTGTTCGTCATCCTCCAGGTCGCGTTCACCCAGGCCTGGATCGCCCACAACCGCCGCATCTCCCGCCGGCACGCGAGCCGCCGGACCGAGCGGCCTCGAGGCGCGGCACTCCCGCAGCACGACTTCCTCGGGCGGGTGCTGCGCGTGGAGCCGGGGGCGGGGGACCTGAAGAGCGTCCCGCTCGTCGTGGTGCGCATCGAGGATGCGCGCAACGAGAAGCGCTTCGAGACCGGCCTCGATCACCGCCTGCCCGACCGAGAGCGCCGCGCGGGATGACCGCCGACATCGTCTCGTTTCTCGAGTGGCTCGAGCACACCCGGTTCTACCTGGTCTGGCTCGTCTTCTTCGCCTGGTACCCGATGCTCACGGGTCTCATGTGGATCGTGACGTCGCTCACGTACTGGTTCCGGCGCGAGCGAAACGCGCCGCCGCCGCCGCGGCTTCCGGAGAATCCGCCGTTCGTCACCGTGCTGATGCCGGCCTACTGCGAGGGGCGGCACCTCGCCGACTCGCTCGAGGCCGCGCTCGCGATCGACTATCCGGCCTTCGAGGTCCTCGTGATCGACGACGCGAGCGACGACGAGACGCCGCGCATCCTCGCGCCGTACGTCGCGTCGGGGCGGGTCCGCGTGGTGCGGAAGACCCGGAACGAGGGCAAGGCCATGGCCCTGAACGACGGCCTGCTGTGCGCGCGCGGCGACATCCTCCTGATCGTCGACGCCGACGCGCACCCGGCGCCGGACATCCTGCGCCATCTCGTGCCGCACTTCGATTCGCCGCGGGTGGGCGCGGTCACGGGCAACCCGCGCGTGCGCAATCGCCGCCGGCTCCTCGCGCGTCTCCAGGCGATCGAGTTCACGTCGATCGTTTCGCTGCAGAAGCGCGCCCAGCGCGTGTGGGGGAGGATCCTCACCGTGTCGGGCGTCGTCGGCGCGTTCCACCGGGACGCGCTGCTGGACGTCGGCCTGTTCAGCCCGGACATGGCCACCGAGGACATCGACATCAGCTGGAAGCTGCAGCTGCGGGCCTGGGACATCCGGTACGAGCCGCGCGCGCTCGTGTGGATGCAGGTGCCGGAGCGCTGGGCCGACCTGTGGAAGCAACGTCGCCGCTGGTCGCTCGGCCTCGCCCAGGTGCTGCGTCGCCACGTGCGGGAAGCCCTGCGCTGGCGCTCGCGACGTTTCTGGCCCGTCGTCCTCGAGTCGTCGTTCTCCATCGCGTGGGGCTACTCCTTCGTGCTGCTCACGGCGCTCTGGATCCTCTCGTACGCGGTCGGGTACCCGCCGATCGGCGGGAGTCCGATCCCGAACTGGTGGGGCATGCTCATGGCCACGGTGTGCCTCGGGCAGCTGCTGACCGGCGTGCTGCTCGATCGCCGCTACGACGAGCGACTCGGGCGCTCCTACGTCATGGCGATCATCTATCCGCTGATCTACTGGATGTTCCTCGCGATCGTGACGGTTCGGTCCACGCCGCGGGGTTTCTTCCGTTCACCGACGCGCAAGGGGACGCAGTGGAAGACGCGGCGCGACTGATCCGGAGGTGGTGCGCGACGGCGACCTTTGCCCTGCTCGCGATCGGAGCGGGCGGGGGGCGAACGGCGGCGCGGGCGGACGACGCGGCGCTCGCCCGCGACGTCGCGGCGGAGGCGCGCGACTTCGCCGGCCGCGACGATCACGGGCGGGCCGTCGCATGCGCGCTCGCCGCGATCCGTCTGGATCCCTCCCTCGAGGACGAGCTCTCGCTCCTCATCGCGCATCAGCTCACGTGGCAGGAGCGGGCGGCGGAGGCCGTCCCTTGGTATCGCCGCCGACTCGAGGCGGAGCCGGACGATCGCGAAGCGAAGCTCGGGCTCGCGCGGGCGCTGTCGTGGTCCGGCGATCTCGACGGCGCGGCCGCGGTGTACCGCGAGCTCCTGGCCGACGACGCGAACGACGCGGAAGCACGGCTCGGGCTCGCGCGCATGGAAGCCTGGCGGGACCGCCCGGGCGCGGCGGCCCGCGCGTACCGCGAGGCGCTGGACCGGGGGGTGCCCGACGCGCGGGAAGGGCTCGCCGCCGTCGAGAACGCCCGGGGCAAGCACCGGGCGGCGGAGGCGCTGTACGACGCCATCCTCGCGGACGACCCGGACGACGTGTCGGCGCGGGTGGGACGCGCGCGGGCGCGTTACTGGCTCGGCGAGGAGGGGGCGGCGGAACGGGACCTCGCGGACATCGACACCGCCGAGGCGGCCGACCTGCGCGACGCGATCCGCCGCGATCGCGGACTCCGCGCGATGCTCTTCGCGGATCGCTGGAACGATCGCGACGATCAGGAGAACCGGACGCTCGGCGTGCGCGTCGAGGGATCGGCGGGGCCCGGCTGGCGCTGGTTCGGTCTCGCCGCCGGCGAACGGTCCGAGGATCCGGCCACGGGACGGGTCGAGTTCCTGACGTTCGGAGGCGGAGGTTCCTGGCGCCCGTCGCGCGACGTGGCGGTCCACGCGGAGATCACCGCGCACGATCTCGGCCGGAACCTGGAAGACGGCGACGTGCTCGACGTGGGCGCAGGGGAGACCCGCACCGGCGCGGATATTCGCGAGACGGTCGCGCTGTTCGATTCCTGGCTCACGTGGACGCCGATCGACTGGACGCGTTTCGACGTCGGCTACGGACGAGTGCCCGTGACCACGGCGCGCGCCCTCGCGCGCGGATTGCGGGTGAACGTCGCCTCGCTCGCCGCCGAGCGACGTCTCACGGAACGGGTGTCCGCGCGGATCCGGGCCGCCCACGGCGACTACGACGACGGGAACACCCGCCGGTCGCTGGAGGCCGACGTCCGCTTCGGGGACTGGTCGCTCGGACCGGTGCACTGGAACGTCGGCCCCGGCGCGGCGTGGATCGACTTCCGGGACGAGAGCCCGGACCACGGTTACTACTCCCCGGATCGCTACGACACATTCCACGGGACGCTGAACGCCTGGACGTCGGCGGAGCGACCCTTCCGGGTGGAGGGCGACGTCCGGCTCGCGTCCGAGCGCGAGAACGACGGTGATCGCTTCGGAGTCCTCTCCGGCGGCGTGGAGCTTCGCTGGCAGGCGACGCGTCACGTCGGCTTCGGTGCGTTCGGCCGGGCGTCGACGTCGCGGTTCGACTCGAGCGCCGGCTACGAGCGCGACGGCGTCGGGCTCCGCGTGTTCCTCGCCCCGTGACCCGGCGGCGCGCTCTCCTCGCCGCGCTGATCCCGCTGACGATCGGACTCGCCGCGTTCCTTCTCGCGCGTCGCCTCGATCGCGTCTCGGCGCCGGAGCCGGGCAGCGATCTCGACGCACCGGTGCTCATCGGCCGCAACGAGCTCGGCTTCGAAGCGCTCGCGGACGATCGTCAGCTCGGGGTCCCGATCCTCTGCTACCACTACTTCGGTCCCGGGTTCACGTCCGGGCGCCTGGTCCGGGTGCTGGGCGCCGTGTTGCTGAACCTGCCGACGCTCCCCGACCGCGACTACTGGACGACCACTGTTCCGGAGTTCGAGCGACAGATGGACTACCTCGCCGCGAACGGCTGGCGAACGGCGTTCCTCGACGACGTGCTGGATGCGCTGGAGGCCGGACGCCTGCCGGAGCGGACCGTCGTGATCACGATCGACGACGGGGATCGGACGGTGCTCGAGTACGCGGTGCCCGTTCTCCGTCGCCACGGATTCGTCGCGACGCTGTTCATGCTCACGGGCCACGCCGGGGAGGAGGACTGGAACGACCTCGACTTCCTGGACTGGCCCGCGCTCCAGGCACTCGAGCGGGAGGGCGTGATCCGGGTCGAGAGTCACACGCACCGCATGCACACGAAGACGCGGGTGCGCGGGGGGCCCGTCCCTCGATTCCTGATGCCGGAGGCCCTGTCCGAGGGGCTGCTGCGCGCGGATCTGGAGTCCAGCCGCGACACGATGGTCCGCCACCTCGGCCACGAACCGACGTTTCTCGCCTGGCCGTTCGGCTACGGACGCGCCGACGTGGACTCGCTCGCCCGTGCGGCCGGCTTCCGGCGCGTGCTGACGTTGAAGCCGTTCCGAAACGGAATCGAGACGGGGGAGTCCGAGCCGCTCGGTCGCTACGCCGTGACCGCGCGAACCTCTTCGCGGGTATTCCGGCTGATGCTCGAGCCGCACGGCGATCGGGGTGCGGACTCGCGCAACCCGTGGTAGGTTGCGCACGGTCCACGTTCCCGGAGTTCCCCGTGCCCGCGAAGTTCCGCCTCTCGTCGCTGCTCAAGCGCGAATACTGGATGAACCAGGAGCGGTCGCTCGTCGGCATCGCGCTCGCGATCGGCGTGGTGTCGGGCTTCTCCGCGGCGATCCTGGTCTGGATGATCGGGTTCATCGGCGATTCGCTGCGCGTCACCCATCCGGCCCACATGCCGTGGTGGGCGATCTTCGCACCGGCGCTGGGCGGACTCCTGGTCGGGCCGATCGTGACGAAGGCCGCGCCGGAGACGCGCGGCCATGGCGTACCGGAAGTGATGCTTGCCGTCGCCCGGAACCGGGGTCGGATCCGCCCTCGCGTGGCCGTCCTGAAGGCACTGGCCTCGGCGATATCCATCGGCACCGGCGGTTCGGCGGGTCGCGAGGGACCCATCGTGCAGATCGGCTCGGCCGTCGGGTCGGCGATGGGCGGCCTCTTCCGGGTGGGGCCCGACATGGTGCGGATGTTCGTGGCGTGCGGGGCGGCCGGCGGCATCGCGGCGTCGTTCAACACGCCGATCGCGGGCGTGGTCTTCGCGCTCGAGGTGATCCTCCGGGACTTCACGGGACGAGCGTTCGCGACCGTCGTCATCTCCTCGGTGACGGCTTCCGTCGTGTCGCGCGGGCTGCTGGGGCAGGCCGCGTTCTTCCACGTGCCGAACTACCAGCTGGTCTCGAACTGGGAGCTGTTGCCATACGTCTTCCTGGGCATCGGGGGCGCCTTCGTGGCGCGCATGTTCGTGCTGGTGCTCTACACGCTCGAGGACGGCTTCGACAATCTCCGGTTCCCGGAGATGCTGAAGCCGGCGCTCGGCGGACTGCTTCTCGGGGGGCTCGCGTACGGCCTGCCCGAGGTTCTGGGCACGGGACACACGCCGATCGAGGCGGCGCTCCGCGGTGAGATGGCGTCGCACATCCTGCTCATGCTCGTGCTCGGCAAGGTGCTCGCGACCTCGCTCACGCTGGGCTCCGGCGGCTCCGGCGGGGTGTTCGCGCCGTCGCTGTTCATGGGCGCGATGTTCGGCGGCGCGTTCGGACACGTCGTGGCGCTGCTGTTCCCGAACACGCCGATCGAGCCCGGCGCCTACGCCGTGGTCGGGATGGGCGTCGTGTTCGCCGGCAGCACGTGGGCCGCGATGAGCGGGATCCTGATCCTGTTCGAGATGACTCACGACTACGGGTTGATCCTGCCCATGATGATCGGGTGCGTGACCGCGACCATCGTGGCGAAGCGGCTCTCGCCCGACAGCATCTACACGCTGAAGCTCCGTCGGCGGGGAATCGATCTGTCGGACGCCGCGGCGCCGGTGCTCATGCATCTCCAGGTGGCGGACGTGATGACGCCCGATCCGGAGACGATCGACGTCGGGGCGCCGCTCGTGGATCTGTTGAAACAGGTCGAGATCTCGGATCACTCCGGTTTTCCGGTGGTGGATGCCGATGGTCGCCTGAAGGGCCTCATCACGTACGCCGAGCTCCGGGACGCGACGGCCGTGGACGAGACCGGGCGCGAGTTCCTCATCGCGAGCGACATCATGCGGCCGTTCCGGCCCACGATCGCGCCGGGGGCCGACCTGAACGAGGCCGTGGAGAAGATGAAGGGTGCGGGGGTGCGCCGTCTCCCCGTCATTGCACCGGACGGGGAGGGCTTCCTCGTGGGGATCGTGACGAACCACGACGTCGTGAGTGCGCTCGCTCGGGTCGCGCAGGAACGGAAGGGCCAGTAGCGCCGGCGGCGTCGACGAGGATGACCGAAAGAAGAACGGGCGGCCGGGGAGACCCGACCGCCCGTCCTCTTGTTCCCACGCTCCGGAGTTCCCGGAGGCGGCGATTCCGGCTAACGGAGGTGAGTGACCTTCCGCGTCGTCTCGCCGTCCACCGTCTCGACCCGCACGAAGTACACACCGGTCGCGACCGCCTCGCCGGCGTCGTCGCGGCCGTCCCACTGCACTTCGGAGCGGCCGGCGGGAACCGCCGCATCGAGCAGCGTGCGGACCGCGCGTCCCCGAACGTCGAGCACCGTCACGCGCGCCGGGCCCTCTCGCCGCGACGAGAAGGAGAGACGCGTGGAACTCGCGAACGGATTCGGCTCGATCGACACGCCCGTCTCGCCGAGTGCAGCCACCGGAGCGTCGGTGGCGCCCATCGGGCCCGGGGTGATCGCGTTGATCGCGAAGCTCGTGCCGATCCCGGGACGATAGATGCCGACATCCGCGGTGCGGAGCGCGCCCGGCGTGTCCGCGTCGAAGCGGAAGTTGTAGAGCATCTGGTACTCCATCGAGTTCGCGGCCGGATCGATGGAGTACTCGTCCGTGGCCCAGGCCACGGAGCCCGGCGTCACGGTGGCGGTCCAGTCGTTGCCCGGATCCTGGTCGATGTCGCGGAACTCGACGTTCGTGATCGTGGCGCCGCTCACGCCGACTTCGAACGACCGGAGGCCACGCGACACGGTGCGGTTGTAGAGCGCGTACTCGTAGTGCCACGTGCCGTCACCGTTGTCGGTGATCGAGATCGAGAGCATGCCGATCCCGTCGTCCGCGGCCGCGGTGGCCGACGTCCGGAAGCTGCCGAACGCGCCGACGCGGGCACCGGTCTGGAACGCGTACTGGTTGCCGGGATCGCTGATGTTCCAGCTCGAGCCGGTCCAGGTCGCGGTGACGTTGCGCCAGCCGATGTTGTTCGCCACCGCCTGGTCGTTCGCGACGAAATACGCGCCCTCGTAGCAGTACTGGGCGCCGGAGTGATTCAGATCGGAATCGAGAACCTCGATCCGATGCGCCACGCTGTTCAGACCGCTGCCGAAATTGCTCCGATTGCAGTCCGCGGGCGTTCCGTCGAAGTAGGATCCGCACGCCTCCCAGACGCCGAGGTACGGATCGATCTCCTCGCGCGGACCGAGGTACATCCGGTCGCCGTTGTTGCCGGCGGAGTAGGTGTCCGAGCAGCCGATCGCGAGGTAGGTGCCGTTGCTCGGGGCCGGGCAGCCGAAGTCGCACTGGTTGTTCGAGAGCGCGAAGAACCCGTGCTTCATCCAGTTCCGGCCGATCTGCTCCAGGCGACCGTTCTCGAGACGGAACATCGCGAGCGCGATGAACGGATGCGTTTCCTGCATCGGCGCGTTCCACGGCACGATCACGTCGCCGCCGTTGCACGACGTCGTGGCGGCCGAGAGCCCCGCCGTTCCGTTCGGGTACGTTCCGATGTGACCCTGCGCCACCAGGCCGTAGAGCTGCCCGAGCACGACATCCAGGAACCCACCGCGCGGATCCGGCAGCTCCTCGAGCGAGCGGGTCTCGATCGCGAGGTGGGGGGTCGACAGGTCGAGTTCCGCCCCGCCGAGCCACGCGCCGGCGAACTCGGGGCGGCCGAGCTGACGCGCGCCGGCTTCCGTGAGGATGACCTCGCCGGTGCGGTAGTGGATGCCGTCCTCGTGCGCGGCCGGGATGAGGTCGCGCAGTTCGAGGACCCAATCGCCGTCCACCGTGCGGACCTGCATCGTGCGCTCTTCCGGTGCGCCGGGAACCACGATCTGCAGTCCGTCGAGCGCGAGGGCGCCGCGCTCACCGAGGAGCGCGAGGCCGCCTTCGAGGTTCAGCACCGCGCCGCTTCCGAGACGCTCCAGACGGGTCGCGTTGGTCTCGGCCACCAGCCCGGCGGGGGTGGCGGCGCGGAACGCGAAGACGTCGGGAGTCTCGCGCGGCAGGGCCTGACGAACCCCCTCGACGGAAAGACCGTGGAGGGCGAGAACGTCCGAAGGGAGCTGGAGAGAGAGGCGCGCGTCGAGGACGGGGCGATCCGCGGCGAACGCGAGCGAGGGCAATGACAGGAGCATGGCGGCGGCGAGCGCGCGTCGCATCTTTGCCTCCAGAAGGGAGTCGAGGAGCCTAGGGGTCGAGGAGCCTAGGGTGGGAACAAGGGTACCTGCCGATTCTCGCGCATTCGCGGATCCGAAGCAAGTCGCGTGCGGTGCCGTTGACGCGGTCCTTCGCGTCCCCCTACCATTCCCGGGTGAAGCTCCTGCCGACGCGAGCGAGCGCTCTGGGCGCCCTGCTGCCGCTCCTTCCCGCCATTTCGAGTGCCCCGGCCCGCGCGACTCCGCGCTTCCACGACGTGACGGAGGCGTCGGGGCTCGAGTTCGAGCACCGGACCGGATTCGACGGGCACCACTGGTTCCCGGAGATCGTGGCCGGGGGTGCCGGGATCGCGGACTTCGACGGGGATGGGCGGAACGACGTCGTGCTCATCGACGGCGGCCGCCTGCCCGACGGTCCCCCCGGCGAACACGTGGTCTTCCGGAACGTCGGCGAGGGGCGCTTCGAGCCGGCGGCGCGGTTGCCGGGAGCGGCGTACGGCCAGGGCGTGGCGATCGGCGACTTCGACGGCGACGGCGATCCGGACCTGTACGTGACGAACGTCGGCCCGAATCAGCTGTTCCGCAACGACGGCGGGTTCCGGTTCGTGGACCGCTCGGCCGAGGCCGGCGCGGCGGATCCGGGTTGGTCGACGTCGGCGGCGTTCGGCGATCTGGACGGCGACGGCGATCTCGATCTCTACGTCGCGAACTACTGCCAGTGGAGCGCGGCGGCGCAGAAGCCGTGTCGCTCGGCGCGCGGCGAGCCGGACTACTGTCATCCGTCGGCCTACGCCGCGGCGCCGGATTCGTACTGGCGCAATCGCGGAGACGGCACGTTCGAGGACGCGACGGCAGAGAAGGGATTCGATCGCGCGTACGGGCACGGGCTCGGCGTGGTGATCGCGGACCTCGATCGGAACGGTCGCCCCGACGTGTTCGTCGCGAACGACGGCGACGCGAATCTGTGGTGGCGTCAGGACGGAACGGGTGCGTTCGCGGAGGACGGCCTCCTCTCGGGCCTCGCGTTCAACGGTGTGGGAATGGCGGAGGCGAGCATGGGAGTCGCGGTCGCGGATCTCGGCGCCGACGGGGACTGGGACCTGCTCCTCACGCACATGACGGGGGAGACGAACACGCTGCTGCGCAACGACGGGGACGGCTTCTTCACGGACGCGACGGACGCGGCCGGTCTCGGTGCGGCGAGCGTGATCTCGACGGGATTCGGTGCATCGTTCCAGGACTTCGACCGCGACGGCGACGACGATCTGCTGATCGCGAACGGCGCGGTGATCCGCGGGGACGCGACGGGCGAGTGGCCCTACGAACAGCCGGACGCAGTGTATGAGAACGAGGCCGGCGTCTTCCGGTTGCTGTCCGCCGACGAGTCCGGACTCCGGACGCACGGGGTCGGGCGAGGCGTGGCTTGCGGAGACCTCGACGGCGACGGGGACGTGGATGCCGTGCTCGTGAACGCGGGGTCGCGCGCCCGGGTTCTGCGCAACGACTCGGCGCCCGCCGGCCACTGGCTCGGCGTGTCCCTCCGAGAGGACGCGCCGAATCCGGAGGCGATCGGAGCCGTGGTCTCCGTGCGGGACGCGACGCGCTCCCGTCCGGTCCGTCGGGTCGCGCGGGACGGGAGCTTCCTCTCGGCGGGCGAGTCCCGCGTGACGTTCGGCGGTCTCGGTGCCGGCCCGATCGAAGTCGCGGTGAGCTGGCCGGACGGCGCGACGGAGGTCTTCGCGACGGAGACGGATCGGGACGTGACGCTGCGTCGCGGCGAAGGGGCGGCGTCCGGCGAGGTCGCCGAAGCCGCTTCGACGCCCTCCGCGGAGATCGCGACGGTCGCGGTCGCGCCCGCCTCGCTCGCGCCCGCGCGCGAGGTGCCACCACTTCCGGATCTCTCGAGCGTCGACGCCGGGGTGCGCGATCGGGTCCGGGACGCCTGGTCGGCTCTCGCGGAGCACCCGGAGTCCGGTGACGCGTGGAAGGACTGGGGAGTGGCGCTGTTCGCCGACGCCGAGGACTTCGCCGGGGCCGGCGCCGCGCTGGCCCGCTCGCTGGAACTCACGCCCGGCAATCCGCGGGCCGCCTATCTGCTCGCGGTCTGCGCCGAGCGGATCGGGGATCCGGCGACGCGGCGGAGCGCGCTGGAGCGGACACTCGCGCTTGCGCCGGACTACTTGCCCGCCGCGTTGCGTGGGATCGAGCTCGATGCGGAAGAAGGCCGCCTCCACGAAGCGGCCGAACGGGCGGCGACGCTCGAGGCCGTGGCCGGCGCGGAGGCGGCGATCCTGCTCGCGCGGGCCTGTCGGCTCTCCGGTCGGCAAGCCGAAGCCACGGCGGCGGCGGAACGCGCGGTTGCCGCCGCCCCGGATTCTCGGCGCGCCTGGTGGGAGCTCGGGCTCGCGCGTCGCGCGGCGGGCGACCCGGCCGGCGCGGCCGAAGCGCTCGCGCGGGCGGAGGCGCTCCCGGTGAGCGACCGCGGGGATCCGTGGCTCGCGGAACTCACGGCGGGACGCGGCGGCGACGCCGGGGTGCTCGCGAGCGCGCACCAGGCTCGGCGGGCCGGGGATCTCGCCCGCTCTCTTTCTCTCTTCGAGGACTACGTTCGCCGGCAACCGACCGATCCCGTGGGGTGGACGAACGTCGCCGCCGCGCGTCGGGATGCGGGCGACCTGCCGGCGGCCCTCGACGCGCTGGCCGAGTCCCTCGCGCGCGACTCGACGCGTGCGGAGACGCATGCGCTGCTCGGCAGCGTGCTCCTGCAATCCGGCCGCTCGGGAGAGGCGCTGGCGGAGTTCGACGCGGCGATCGCGCGCGACTCGACGCTCGCGGATGCGCACCGGGATCGCGCGGCTCTCCTGGAGGCCGCCGGGAGACGCGACGATGCGCTCGCGTCCCTCCGGACCTTCACGCGACTTCGTCCCGCCGACGTCGACGGTTGGGTTCGTCTCGCGGAGGCTCTCCTGCGGGCGGGAGACCTTGCGTCGGCGTCCACGGCGCTCGACCGGGCACTCGCGCTCGACGCCGCCGATCCCGTGGCGAACTTCCGGGCGGGAGGACTGGCCCTCGCGGCGCAGGACGCGGCCGCCGCGGCGTCGCGCTTCGAGGCCGCCCTGGCTGCCCGACCGGACTGGGCCGAGGCCTCGTTCGGGTTGGGCCTCGCGTGTCGACTCGGGGGAGACCGTGCGCGCGCACGAGCCGCGCTGCGGCGCGCGACGGAGCTCGCTCCCTCGAACGAGCGGTTTCGAACGGTGCTCACCGAGCTCGAGGGCGAGTGAACCAGGCCGCGATCGCCCCGTGTAAAAGGGCTCTGGGGCCATCTCCGGGAGAAATCCCTGGCATCCCGTAGGTAGTTTCCCCTATTCTTCAACAGGTTGGTGGCATGGCCCAGGCCGCGAATGCGGTTGAGAGGAGCTGGCCATCCGGGGCAGTGCACTGCCCGAACCAGGAGGAAGTACATGAAGAAGGCTACGATTCTCGTCGCGGCGTGTGCCCTCGTGGCGCTCCCGGCGTTCGCGGAGCAGAAGGTCGACCAGGGTTCGCCGGTCGTCCTCGGTTCGCTCGACTGCGCCGGCGCCACGGCCGGTACCTGCGGTGACGTGCTCACGGGCGTCGTCGGCAACACGCCGGGCGGCCCGCTGGAGTACGGCTGCACGACGCTGGATTACGACCTGTGCGCCGAGACGATCTACGAGATCTGCGTCGGTGCCGATGACGTTCTCTCCGTCGACATGACGTACAACCACGTTTCCGGCGCGACGGATCTCGATCTGTTCCTGCTCGGCAGCTGCGACGCGACGGACTGCCTCGACTCCTCGACCGGCACCTCCGGTCTGGAGAACGTCTCCGCGAACGTGACCGCCGGCACGTACTATGTCGTCGTGGACGGCTGGACGACCGGTGGCGTCGGCCGCTGCGTCGACGGCTCGCACACGGTGACCGTGTCCTGCTCGTCGCCCTGCACGCCCGTCTCCGTGGACGAGCAGTCGTGGGGTTCGGTCAAGGCTCTGCACCGCTAGTCGCGGTTCGGGCCCATGGCCTTTCGAGGCGCGTCCGCTCCGGCGGGCGCGCCTCTTTTCACGTTTGCGCGCTCCGCCGATCGCCCGACCCGCGTTCCCGGTGGTGCGAATAATGTGTCTGGGCGGAACCCGCCCGGATGACGGAGAATGCGGGCGCAAGTTCGGCTGGTCGCGAGGCGCGGAACGACATCTCCCGCGTCTCGCCGATCGCAGACACAGTTTCCGAACCACAACGAAGGGGCAACGGTGGCGGTCCAGTACGTCTACACGATGATCGGGCTCACGAAGATCGTGCCGCCCAAGCGGAAGATCCTCGAGGACATCTCGCTCTCGTTCCTGCCCGGGGCGAAGATCGGCGTGATCGGTCTCAACGGGGCCGGAAAATCCACGCTGCTCCGGATCATGGCGGGCGTGGACAGGGAGTTCGTGGGGGAGGCCCGGCCGGGAGACGGCGTGAAGGTCGGGTACCTGCCGCAGGAGCCGGTGCTCGATCCGAACAAGACGGTGCTCGAGAACGTGATGGAGGGTGTGGCCGAGACCAAGGCGCTGCTCGATCGCTACGAGAAGATCAGCGAGGAACTCGGGAGCGACATCACGCCGGAGCGGATGGAGAAGCTGCTCGACGAGCAGGGTCGGCTCATGGACGCGATCGAGGCCGCGAACGCGTGGGAGCTCGATCGCACGCTGGAGATCGCGATGGACGCGCTCCGTTGCCCGCCGGCCGACGCCGATCCCAAGGTGCTCTCGGGCGGCGAACGGCGCCGCGTGGCGCTCTGCCGACTGCTGCTGTCCAAGCCGGATCTGCTCCTGCTCGACGAGCCGACGAACCACCTGGACGCCGAGTCCGTGGCGTGGCTGCAGCGTCACCTGCAGGAGTACGAGGGCACCGTGGTGTGCATCACCCACGACCGCTACTTCCTCGACAACGTGACGGGCTGGATCCTCGAGCTCGACCGCGGCCGAGGCATTCCGTGGGAAGGCAACTACTCGGGCTGGCTCGTGCAGAAGGACGCCCGCCTGGCCAAGGAAGACAAGGAAGACTCCGCGCGCCGCCGGGTGCTGCAGCGAGAGCTGGAGTGGGTGAACATGTCCCAGAAGGCGCGGCAGGCGAAGGGCAAGGCGCGTCTCAAGGCGTACGAGAAGCTGCTGCAGGCCGGTCGGGAGAAGCGGGGTGAACCGGTGACGATCCGGATTCCCTCCGGCGAGCGGCTCGGGACCGAGGTCATCGAGGCGAACGGGCTCGCGAAGGCCTACGACGATCGACTGCTGTTCGAGGGACTGTCGATGCGCGTGCCCGCCGGCGCGATCGTGGGCATCATCGGCGCGAACGGTGCCGGCAAGACCACGTTGTTCCGGATGCTGGTGGGTGAGGAGAAGCCGGACGAGGGCACGCTGAAACTCGGAGAGTCCGTCGAGTTCGCGTACGTGGACCAGTCGCGCGACTCGCTGAACGGGGACAACCTCCTCTGGGAGGAAGTCGGCGACGGGCAGGAGACGATCCAGCTCGGGGGAGTCGAGGTCAACACGCGCGCGTACTGCGCCGCCTTCAACTTCAAGGGCGGCGATCAGCAGAAGCGGGTGAAGGACCTCTCCGGCGGTGAGCGGAATCGCGTGCATCTCGCGAAGCTCTTGAAGCGCGGCGGCAACGTCCTGCTGCTCGACGAGCCCACGAACGATCTCGACGTGGAGACCCTGCGCGCGCTGGAGAATGCGCTCGAGGAGTTCGCGGGCTGCGCCCTGATCATCAGCCACGATCGCTGGTTCCTGGATCGTGTGGCCACGCACATGCTCGCGTTCGAGGGCGACAGTCAGGTCGTGTTCTTCGAGGGCGCGTACGACGAGTACGAGGCGAATCGTCGGGGCCGGCTCGGTGCCGCGGCCGACCGCCCGCACCGTCTCCAGTACAAGAAGCTCACTCGCTAGGTCGGCGGCGACCCGGCCCCGCGACGGGACGAGTTCGTCACGCCGCGGCCGGCCGCGACCGCGAGGCCCAAACGAGAGGGGGACGCTCTTGGGAGCGTCCCCCTTCGTTCGTTTCCTTCGTGGGTGGTACTAGCTCTTCGCGGGCGGGACCGTGGCCTCGAGGTGGATGTCGAGCTTCACCTCGTCGCCCACGACGACACCGCCGGCATCGAGCGTCTTGTTCCAGCTGATGCCGAAGTCCTGGCGGTTCACCTTGCCGGACAGATCGAGACCGATCGTCGGCGTGCTCGTGAACGGATTCGTGGCCACACCGCCGTACTCGGCGGTGAGCGTGACGCTCTTCGTCACGCCGTGCATCGTGAGATTACCCGTCACGACGTACTCGTCGCCGTCCTTCTTCACGGACGTCGACTGGAAGGTGATCTCCGGGAACTCCGCGACGTTGAAGAAGTCCGGGCTCTGGAGGTGCCCGTCGCGCTTCTCGTTGTCCGTGTTGATGGAGGCGGCCTGCACCACGGCGCTCATCTTGAGCGTGCCCGCGATGTCTGCGGGGTCCATCCAGATCTCGCCCTCGAAGTCGTTGAAGCGGCCCGGGACCGTGGAGACGAGATGGCGCGCCTTGAAGCCCACTTCGGAGTGGCTCGAATCGACCATGAAGTGGTGGGTCTCCGCGCCGGCGACCACCGGAAGCGCGAGGGCCAGGACCGCGATGACGGACATACGACTCTTGTTCACGTACTCAATCCTCCCGTGAAGGTTCGACGCCCGGAACCCCCGGTCGTCGGGTTCGTTCCGTTCCTCCGGACCGAGGCCGCTCGGCCGGTACAGTCGGGGCCCTGAGAATTGCCCGGCGCGGTCGAATCGTGCGACCATGCCGCGGGTCTCGACCGGGCGGCCAGGTCGGACCATGAGCCTGGGATGCGGAGGCGATCGATGCGGATTCAGGATTACAAAGTCGCCTATTCGGGGTGTGGGTCGTGCGAAGCCCGCGCGCGGGGAGGTCGTCCGTGATCCTCGCGGCCGACGTCGGCGGGACCAAGATCCAGCTCGCGCTCTTTTCCGGGGCGGCCGACGGTCCGGTCAAGGAGACCGAGCGTTTCCTCGCGACGGGGGACGTCCGCTCCCTGCCGGACGAGATCGCGAGATTCGCGACGGAGTCGCGCGAGCCGATCGACGCCTGTGGTCTGGGGGTGGCGGGCCCGGTGGCCGGACGCCGGGTGCAGGGCGCGAACCTGCCCTGGCCGATCGACGCCGACGAGATCGCGGCCCGGCTCGGTGTCCCCGTCGTCATGGACAACGACCTCGTGACGAGCGCGGCCGGGCTGGCCGCGCTGAAGTCCGACGAGCTCGACGTGCTCCGCGAGGGACGCGCGCGCCCGGGAGCGAACCAGGCGCTGCTGTCGCCGGGGACGGGTCTCGGCGAATCGATCCTGCTTCCGGACGGGGAGGAGTGGCGCGCCGTGCCGAGCGAGGGAGGGCACGCGGACTTCGCGGCCCGCACCGACGAGGAGTGGGAGATGACGCGCTGGCTCCGGAGTCGGTTCGGTCGCGCGAATCTGGAGTTCGTCCTCTCCGGACCCGGACTCGCGAACGTGTTCGAGTTTCTCTGTGATCGCGACGGCCTCGACCCGGTGACGGTGCTGCGCGGAACCGGAGACAACGGGCCGTTGCCCGCGCGCGTGGTGGCGGCGGCGCGCCGTGGCGACGTGCCGCTCGCCGAGCACGCCCTTCGATTCTGGATCTCGGCGTTCGGTGCGGCCGCCGGGAATCTGGTTCTGCGGGGGCTCGCGCTCGGCGGGTTGTGGCTCGGCGGGGGAATGCCTGCCCGTCTCGCGCCCGAACTCCGCGCGCCGACGTTTCTGGAGGCGTTCCTCGACAAGGCGCCCCACCGCGCGTTGCTGGAGCAGGTCCCGATCCGGCTCGTGCTTTCGCCCGAGACGACCTTGAAGGGTGCCGCCCGCCTCGCGTTTCGCGCGCGCGCCTAGAGCTCGGCGCGGAGCACCTCCACGCCCCAGCCCGGCAATCGCAGCGAGGTGCCGGCCAGTTCCGTTGCGCGCGCGTTCCAGGTCCGGTTCGTCAGCAGCTCGGTCCATGCGATGGTCTCGCCCCGCGCCTGGCCGGGAAGCGCGATGCGTCCCGCGGAATCGTTGGCCGAGAGATTCGCCACGACGACCCGACACTCCGTCGGCGATGTCCACGCGCTCGCCACGATCGGCGGGGCGTCGCCGTCGGTCTCCGCCCGAACCTCCGGAGCGGACCACGTCGCTTCGTCCGGTACGGTGAGTGCGCGCCACAGGAGCTCGTGCCAGCGAACCGAGTCCTGATCGATCGCCTCGAGCGGAGCACGACCGATCTGAACGGGCACGTGGTCGCGGGCGCCCTCCATCTGCCCTTCGTGGAGGAAACGCAATCCTGGCAGCGAGAACGTGAGCGCGGTTGCCGCGCGCTGACGCTCGCCGAAACAAGTCCGGGCGCGAGTCTCGTCGTGATTCTCGAGGACGTGCGCGCCGAACGAGAGCTCGCCGGAAGCGAGACGTCCGCGGACCGCGGCGACGTCGCCACTCACGAGCGCGTCGTACCAGTCCTTGTCGTAGATCCAGTCGAATCCGGCTTCGTGAAGACGCGGCCCCGTTCCCCAGTATGCCTCGGCGAGGAGCGCGAAGTCCGGGTGTCGCTCGCGGATCGCCGCGATCGCCTCGCGCCAGAAGTCGCCGACCTCGTCGGCTGGTCCGGGGCCCCAGGTGCGCGTGAACACGTCGGGCAGCACGAGCATGGCGACGTCGCAGCGGAGACCGTCGCAACGCGCGGCGAGATCCAGCACCAGATCGGCGAGGGCGCGGCGCGTGTCGCGGCGCCGGTAGTCGATCTGCACCGTGTCGCTCCAGCCGGCGAAGTGGGGGTCGCGACCGTGCGCGAACACGCGGTCCTCACCCTCCGGCGTGGTGTGCACGAACCAGTTCCCGGGTTGGGCCGCCAGCTTCCGGGCATCTCCCCGGACGAACCGCTCCGGGTGGGAGGTCAACCAGGGGTGGTCGATCCCGAGGTGGTTCGGAACGAAGTCCAGCACCAGACCGATGCCGCGTTCGTTCAAGCGTCGCCGCAGGTTGGCGAGCGCCGCCCAGCCGCCGGCGGCCGCGGGCGGCTCGTATCCGGCGATCGAGAACGGGGAGCCCGCGACGTCGGCAGGCACCCAATCGGGGATGAGTCGCTCGTACGTCGCGAGCAGTTCGGGGTAACCGAGCGCCAGTCGCCGGGCGAGCGGGCCGGTGCGGGCCGTTCCCATCACCCAAAGCGCGTGAACGCCGAGCGCCTGGACGCGATCGAGATCCGAGTCCGGAATATCGTCGAACGTCGCGCGCCGACCGAGCGACGCACCGGTGCGCGCGAGCCACGGGCGGGCCGAGATCTCTAAGAGAAAAGGCGTACTCGTTTGGCGGATCGGATTCATGGTCCGACTCTTTTACCACCTCGATGTCCGATTGACGACGCGTTCGTCGCACCGTCGATTCACCACGCGAACGTTGACACGCCCGGAGCGAGGACGTTAACTAGATCGACTCCTGCGGAGGAAGGGTGCATGGCAGCGATGGAAGCACCCGGCGCCGTCATTCTCCTGGAAGCTCGCGGACGCAGAGGAACTGAGCCCCCGGCGGAGGTGCTGGGGGACGCGCGGGCCCTACTCGAAGCGCACGGGAATGATTGGGTCCCCGGGACCGGTGGCGGTCTTTCGGGTTCGCTCACGATGCGCGCGCCGGCCGACGCGTTCGCGTTCGTCCATGATTTGCGGACTCGCCTGCGTGTGTCGGGGGCGGAGGCCCGCGTGCATCTTGCCGTCGGATTCGGGATCGGTGACGAGCTCGTGGCGGCCCGACTGGCCGGAGAGGCTTTCCGGGGGCTCGGCCGCAAGGGGCGATTCCTGACTCGAGCCCTCACGCCGGATGCGGATTCGAACGTCGTGCTCGGCGCACTCACCCGCACGCTCGACACGCTCCTCAAGGGCTGGACGGACGCCCAGTGGGAGGCCATCTCCCACCGGGACCGGGGCCGGACACTGCAGCAAATCGGGTCCGAGCTCGGAATCGCCTACCAGAACGTCAGCAAGAGATTGATCGCGGCCCGGTATGGCCTCTATCGTGAGGTCCTCGAAGCCGCGTCTCTCGTGTTCGTCCGGGCCGGAACCGTCTGAGCTTCCGGCCCGGACCGTTCGGCCGGCCCTCGATTCACCACATCTCTGGAGAAGACCGTTCGTGAGCAAGCACGTCGTCACGCTTTTGCCCGGCGACGGGATCGGCCCGGAAGTCGTGGCCGTCACCGTCCGCGCCATCGACGCCTTGGACGTCGACATCACCTGGGAAGAGGGACTCATCGGCGAGAGCGCAATGCCGGTGCACGGCACGACGTTGCCGGCCGAAGTGCTCGACTCGATCCGGCGCAATGGTTGCGCGCTGAAGGGACCCACGACGACGCCGGTCGGCGGCGGGCACGTCAGCGTCAACGTCGGACTGCGGCGCGCCCTTTCCCTGTTCGCGAACTTCCGACCGATCCGGAACATCCCCGGCGTGGACGCACGCTACGAGAACGTGGATCTCTTCGTCGTCCGCGAGAACACCGAGGGACTCTACCGCGGCATCGAGCACGTGATCGTGCCGGGAGTCGTGGAGTCGCTGAAGGTGATCACGGCGGAAGCGTCCACCCGCATCTCCCGGTTCGCGTTCGAGTTCGCCCGCAATCGCCAGCGTCGCAAGGTGACGGCCGTCCACAAGGCGAACATCATGAAGCTCTCGGACGGGCTGTTCCTCGATTGCTCGCGGGCGATCGCGAAGGAGTATCCCGAGATCGAGTACGAAGAGCTCATCGTGGACAACATGTGCATGCAGCTCGTGATGGATCCCACGCGCTTCGACGTGCTGCTGTCCGAGAATCTCTACGGCGACATTCTCTCGGACCTCTGCGCGGGGCTCGTGGGCGGGCTCGGGTTCGCCCCGGGCGCGAACCACGGGGAGAAGGTCGGTCTGTACGAGCCCGTGCACGGCTCGGCGCCGGACATCGCGGGCAAGAACCTCGCGAATCCGATCGCGTCGGTGTTGTCCGGAGTGATGATGCTCCGGCACCTGAAGGAGCACGACGCCGCGGACCGGCTGAAGGAAGCCGTGTTCCGGCACCTCGCGAAGGCTCAGGTGCGCACGCGCGACATGGGCGGGACCGCGACGACGACGGACGTGGGCGACTCCATCGTCCGCGAGATCGAATCGGCGCCGGTCGGGACCTGATCGGTCCACCCTCGACGGCCACGGCGCGACGCGACTCCGGCCGAAACGACCAGCGGCCTCCGGAGGAGACTCCGGAGGCCGTTCCTGTCGAGATCGGCAATCGGCGCGTCTTCGCTAGGCCGTCGGCTCGAACGCCGTGATCTCCTCCCGCACCGCCTTCGCGCCCCAGCGGTAGGCCTCGAGGTTCATCGGGATCATCGCGCACTTGTCCGCGAGCGCTCGCTCGATCCGCGCGATGAGCGCCTCCTCGGAGACGAGATCCGTTGCCTCCCGGAGCGCGCCGACCGCGACCATGTTCTTCACGAGCATGCGTCCGAGCGAAAGCGCGATGTCGGTCATGGGCACCGGGATCGCGCGGACGTCCGGCAACTCCGGGACGTCGCGGATCACACTGGAATCGTAGAGCACGATACCGCCGGGAGCGACCCGCGGTCCGAACTTCGCGAGACTCGGCGCGTTGAAGGCGACCAGCACGTGCGGTCGCGGTGAGGCGGGGGAGAGCACTTCCTCCTTCGCCACGTGGACGTCCGCGTAAGACGTGCCACCGCGCGACTCCGGGCCGTAGCTCGGGATGTGTGTCGCGTCGTAGCCCTCGTCGATCGCGGTCTTCGCCACGAGCAGCGCGGCGGTCTGCGCGCCGTCGCCGCCGGCGCCGGCGAACTTCAGCGCGATGTCGGTCGGGTGCAGGTGCTGCGGGAACCCGCGCGGCGCGGACCCCTTACCGGCGGGGGCCGCGTCGATCAGCCCCGTCAGCTCCTCGGCGTCGAATCGCGCGGGACCGGGCAACGTCATCGCGTCGCGGGTCTCGTCCTTCAGGACCCCGAGCGGGAACGCGGGCACCATGTGCTCGCGAACCCAGTGCTCGGCCTCGACCGGCGTGAGCTTCAGGTGCGTGGGGCACTCGGACAGGACTTCGACGAAGCCGAATCCGCGCCCTTCCGCCTGCAGCTGAAGGATCTTCTTGATCGCCTTCTTCGTGCGCACCCGCGACTTCTGATCGAACAGTGCCGTGCGCTCGACGTACACCGGGCCGTCCAGACCTGCGATCATCTCGGCCACGCGGAGCGGCGCGCCGTGGAACGGCCCGCGCCCCGTCGGCGTCGTGGTGGAGGTCTGGCCGGGCAGCGTGGTGGGCGCCATCTGGCCGCCGGTCATCCCGTAGATCGCGTTGTTCACGAAGACCACGCTGATCGGCGCGCCGAGCTGGGCGGCGTGGAGGATCTCCGCGAGTCCGATGGACGCGAGGTCGCCGTCGCCCTGGTAGCTCACGACGATCGCCTCGGGATTCGCCATCTTGTGTCCGAGCGCGACGGCCGGCGCGCGGCCGTGGGCGGCCTGGCTGTTGCCCACGTCGAAGTAGTAGTACAGGAACACCGCGCAGCCCACGGGGGAGATCGCCACCGTACGATCCTGGAGCCCGAGCTCCGCGATCGACTCGGCGAGGTACTTGTGGAGCAAACCGTGGCCACAGCCCGGGCAGTAGTGGGTCGAAGCCCCCTTCAGTCCTTTCCCGTGCGCGTGTCGGTCGAAGTGCTGGAAGAACGCGGTCGGATGCGACGGCGTGGCGTTTCCGGTCGCGGCGCTCATGACGTCACCTCCGAGGTTGCCTGGACCGCGTCGAAGATCTCGTCTTCCTGCGGAACCACTCCGCCCATCCGGCGGACGCCGCGAATCGGGATCGGAGGAGCCCCGGCCTTGGAGAGAGCCAGGCGAACCTCGTCCTCGAGCTGACCGGCGCCGGCCTCCACGATCACGAGCTCGCGCACGTGCGGGAGGTGCACGAGCAGATCGTCGATCGGGAACGGCCACAAGGTGAGCGGGTAGAACATTCCCGCCTTCACGCCTTCGTCGCGCAGGCGGGCGACCGCGCCCTTGGCCATCCGGGCCGGGGTGTTGCACGCGATGAGCAGGATCTCGGCGTCTTCCGCCTGCCAGGAACGAGATCGGGCCTCCCGCGCCGTGATGCGAGCGTACTTGTCCTCGAGCATGCGGTTGTGGGCTTCGAGCTCGTCCTCGGCGAGGTAGATCGAGTTGATCAGGTTGCCGCGGTGCTCGGCGTCGCCGAACACGGCCCAGTCGGGAAGCTGCGGGCGGAGCATGTGGTCCGGGAGCTTCACGACTCCGGTCATCTGACCGAGGTAGCCGTCGGCCGCGACGATCACCGGGTTGCGGTACTCGAATGCGATCCGGAACGCCTCCATGGTGCAGTCGAGCATCTCCTGCGGCGTCGTCGGGGCGAGGACCACCGCGTGGGTGTTCCCGTGACCGAGACCGCGACACACCAGCTTGATGTCGGACTGCTCGGGCGCGATGTTGCCGAGTCCGGGGCCGCCCCGCATGACGTTGATGACCACGGCCGGCACCTCGGCGCCGATCATGTACGAGATCCCCTCGAGCATCAGGCTGAAACCCGGCGAACTCGTGAACGTGAGGCAGGGGAGGCCGGCTCCGCCGCAACCGTACATGTGGTTGATCGTGGCGACCTCGCTCACCGCCTGCAGGAACACGCCGTCGAGCTTCGGCAGCAGCGCGGCCATCAGCTCCGCGCCCTCCGTGGACGGCGTGATCGGATAGCCGAACACGTGCCGGCAGCCGGCGAGAAGCGCGCCGATCGCCGCGGCGTGATTGCCCTTGAGGATCAGCGGCTCGCGCGCGCCGAGCGGGATACGTTCCGGGGAGCGATCCGCGCGGGACGCGGTTCGCGCGCCGGAGCGCTCGCCGAACAGGTGACGTGGATCCTCGAGCTCGTAGCCGTCGGTGGAGAGGCCGTAGGGCTCCGGGCACGCGGAGAGACACACTCCGCAGCCGTTGCAGACGTCGAGATCGATGACGACGGGGACGAGCCCCGAGTCCTGGTTCACGTCGTGGCCGATCGTGATGCAGCCACGGGGGCAGGCGTCGATGCACCGACCACAGCCTTTGCAGAGGGCCGGCAGCACGACGGGTTTGGGTCGCTCGACGGAACGCACCATGAACCGCTCCTTTCGCGTCGGGGCAGCGACGTGCCCCAGGAGCCGGGGGCGGGAGCCGCGGGTCGCGCCGGAAGGCGGGATCCGGGCAGGGAAACACCGATCGAGACTATCCAGGAGCGGGCCAACGGCCCGTCGGGGATTTCCGAAGGTCGGGGGATGAGACCCGGCGGCCGATCGACCGCCCGGGAACGGAAGAGGCGCCGGGGGCGACCCGTCGGCCCCCGGCGCCCACTTTCCTGCGGGTCGAGATCGGACCGGCCTCGCCGTCGGCTACAGTCGGAACTGGTACTGCAGCTTCGCGAAGAACTGCCGCGACGTCTGGCGCCAGTCGTCGGACGTCGTCGGCGGATCCAGTTCGTGCCCCTCGTACTGCTGGAGCCGGCTCGTGGAGCCGAGGTAGAACACCGTGAACGGGTTGATGCGGTAGGTGAGCAGCGGCTCGATGTCCAGGCGCTGCGAGAAGTCGTTCCACTGCACGATCACGCGCAGGAACCACTGCTGCGTGAAGTTCACGGCCGTGCGGCTCCGCAGAATGTAGCCGGCGAACAGCGTCTCGTCGCGATCGCGGGCGTTCATCCGCTGGTAGTTCCAGTTCAACTCCGTGGTGACGTGACGCCCGACCTTGGTCTCGGCGTACGCGGAGAAATTGCGCTGGTCGGCGAGCTCCGGCGCGTCGAAGTCCCGGTAGATTCCCCGGCCGACGTTCATGTTCGCGCCGAATCCCAGCGCGCCGATCGGACGCGTGTCGACCCAGGCGCTCCAGATGCGGATCCCCGGGATGATGTCCCGGCCGAACCGCTCGCGACTGCCGAGGAACTGGCCGCCGATCTCCGTCTGTCCGCGCGTGTGGAGCCACGCGCCCGGTCGGAACCACTCGTCCTGGAACTGGTCGTCGTAGTCGAAGACGCGACCGATCGCCACACTCGGGCTCCAGGAGACGAGCCAGGTCTGGTTCGGGCGGAACGTCAGCCCGTTCCAGAAGTTGAACTCGCGATAGTCGTTCCGCGTGACGAAACCGTTGTCGGCGCGGAACGAGGGCGAGTACGCCCAGTAGTCGAAGTCCGCGTCGTAGCGGCTGCTGCCGTACTCGAGGCTCGTGTAGACCGCGTGGCCGCCGAGTTGCTCTCCGTCGAGCGCCAACGTGTGTCCGTCGCCGTCGAGCCCCTCCAGGTCCTCGTCGAGTTCGGCGACCGTGGGCTCTTCCGTGCGGCTGAGCAGCCCCTGGAACTCGAGCGACAGCCGTCCGCGCCGGAGTCGTCCGTCCAGGCCGCCGACGGTGCCCGATCCGCCGCCGTCCAGTCGGCGATCCGTGACCAGCGCGCCGACGTACGCGTCTTCCCGAATCGAGCGCCGCAGCCGGAGAATGTTGCTCGTGCTCTTGCCGAGCAGCGCGAACTCGCTCCGCTCCTCGGTGGGGATGATGACGGGCGAGTTCTCGTCGCGGGCCACGGTGTACACGCCGCTGATTCCGTCCTGCTGGCGCGTGATCTTCGCGGCCACCGAGGGGTCGTTGATGGACCGCGTGTACACCGCGTCGATCCAGGTGCCGTAGAGATCCGCGCCTTCCTGGAAGAACGGCCGCCGCTCCGGGAAGAACAACGCGAACGTCCGGTTCACGTCGATCTGGCCCGCGTCCGACTCGACCTGGCTGAAGTCCGGATTGACCGTGAGCTCCGCGAAGGTCGACGAGGACACGCCGTACTTCAGGCTGAGCGAGGCGTCTCCGTTCGGGTCGTCGTTCTCGAACGCGCTGCCCGGGTCGCTCGTGTCGGTCATCGAACCGACCTGGGTGCCGATCACGGAGCCGATGACCTCGATCGAGCGGGACGCCGAGCCGACGTGCAGGTCGGTGAGCGTGCCCCACTGGCACATGAAGCACGGGTTGTCGCGGTTCATCGCGGCCCAGGCGTACTGATTGCGGACGTTCCGCTGGCGGTCGCGCCAGAAGTTCACGCGCCACTCCTGGACCGGACGTTCCGGCAGGCGCAGACTCGAGAACGGAATCGCGATCTCGACCTGGTAGCCGGAGTCCGTGATCTGGCCGCGCGATTCCCAGAGCATGTCGAACGACGAGTCCTCGTTGCCGTCGGCGAGCATCCGCAGGTCGCCCTGGATTCCGAGCGGGTTCACGAAGAGCTCGTAGCCGGAGGTGCGATCGCCGTAGGGATCCAGCATCAGGCCGAAGTAGTCGTCCTGGAAGATCTGATCTCGATCGCAAACGGAGGCGCGAACCTGCTTCGGGTCGTCCTGGGCGATCAGTGCCACGTAGAGATTGTCGTCGTCGTGCGTGATCCAGACCTCCGAGTCGACCGGCGGCCGGGTCTGGTTGCCGGGATTCGTCTCGGCGAAGCCTCGCGCCTTCGCGGCGGTCCGCCAGGCGGCGTCGTCGAGGACGCCGTCCACGTGGATGCCGGTCTCGGTCCGCCCCGCCGCGAGCGTCGGGAGGAACTGGGGAACGAAGTCGGCGCCTGCCGGCGGCGTCGATTCGGCGCGCGAAGTCGTCGCGGCGAGTACGAGCGCCAGCGTGAGCGCGAGGATCGGATACGGAGTGGTCCGGAGACGCGTCATGGGGCCCTCGTCGGCAGAGTCCTCGGCGGTTCCGTCGTCCGGGTCGGAGACGGGCGGCTACCCGGGAGGACGTGCCTTCCCCGCGGATCGTTTGACATCCCGGCGTGCGGGAACAGGTTCCGGGGACGAGTGAACGGCTCGCGGGGTCGATCCGCCCGGATCAGCTCCGGAGCAGGCGGTTCCAGTCCGCGAGGTACTTGAGCGCGCTCCCGGTCTGGAAGATCACGATCGTGGCGCCCGGTCGCCACGTGTCCTGGCGGAGGAGGCGTCGCGCGCCGGCCCAGGCCGCCGCGCCCTCGGGGCAGGGGAGCAGGCCTTCTCGCCGGGCCAGCTCGCGCCCGGCGTCCGCGATCTCGGAATCCGAAACCGCCACGGCTCCGCCGCCGGTGCGGCGCAGGGCGTCGAGGATCAGCCGGTCCGCGAACGCAGCGGGCACCCGGAGGCCGGCCGCGAAAGTGACCGGGTCCTCCCAGGGCTCCGCCGTCGCGGCGCCGGCCGCGAACGCGCGAACGATCGGTGCGCAGCCGGTGGCCTGCACCGCGAAGAAAGCGGGTCGCTCGGGACCGATCCGACCCATCGCTTCCAGCTCGTCGAACGCGCGGGCCATCGCCACGACTCCGGTGCCGCCGCCGCACGGGTACACGATCGCGTCCGGCACGCGTCCGAGCTGCTCGAAGACCTCGTAGGCCATCGTTTTCTTGCCTTCCACGCGTCCCGGTTCCCGGAACGTGGCGACCGGGAAGTACCCGGTCTCGGCCGCCTCCGCGCTCGCCGCCCGGCCCGCGTCCGCGATCGATCCGGGATGAAGCGTGAGTCGGGCACCCCGAAGTCGGATCTCCGCGAGGATCTCGGGCGGCGTCGTGTCCGGCGCGTGAATGGACACCGGCAGGTCGGCGCGCGCACCGTACGCGGCCGCGGAGGCTCCGGCATTCCCGGCGGTCGGCAGCACGAGGCCGGGGACGCCCGCGGCGCGCGCCAGCGTGACAGCGACGGACATGCCGCGGTCCTTGAACGAACCGGTCGGGTTGCCCGATTCGTCCTTCGCGAGGATGTCGACGCCGTGCTCGGCCGACAGACGATCGAGGGGCACGAGCGGGGTGCCGCCCTCTCCGAGAGACACGATCTCGACGCGATCGGAGAGCGGGAGGACGACGCGATAACGCCAGAGGCCGAGCGGACCCGGAGCATCACGCGTCGGGAGCTCCGCGCTCGCCCGTTCGAGATCGTAGCGCGCGAGCAACGGTGCCCCACAGCAGTCCGCGAAGCCGACGGGGCCGGGGGACGTCGAGGGTTTGGCGCAGACCGAGCATTCGAAGCGCAGGAAGGTGGACATCGATGCATGTTCGCACCGGGCGGCGGTCGCCGCAATCGGTCCGACCGGCGACCGGGGAGGGTCCGGGCGGACCGAGGCCGGAACGCGCGGACCGGATCCGACGAACGGGGGATCGACTCGCGAAATGCGAAACACGAGGACGGCTTTCGCGAAATGCGGCCCGGGGACGGGAAAAAAGCCTCGGCGTCTTCCGCCGATCTTCACCCGCACTTGCGCATCCCTACTGGCACGCCGCCTGCATGGTGAGCTGGCAAGAGCGAATCGGGAGCGGCGACCTCGGGCGGGACGAATACCGATCGAGACTCCCTTTCGGTGAGAAGCTGCCGACAGAGCGTCGCTACCGGATAGGGCTGTCCGTCGCACCGCGGCGGACGCCCGCTCGAATGGCTGCCTGCCGAGCGCGTGATCCGTCGACGCCGGCCTTGCACCGTCAGGATAACCTCGGCGATCGACGCACGGCGAGGGTGGGTGGCCGAAACTCGGGCGAGGGGGACTCCGGTCCCCCTCGTTTCCGTTTGGTGCAAGCTCCCCGCGCGCCGAGCGCGTCCGCGCCCCGCCCCCGGGCCGACGCGGGCTTCCCGCGTTGACAGGAGAACCCCGATCGTTTGAGATCCCGGGAGCGAACGAGGCCCGCCGCAGGGGCGGGTTCGCGGAACGGGAGGCCACGTGCAGGGGCAAGCGGTAGGACTCATCGAGACGCGCGGCTACGTCGGCCTCGTGGAGGCGTCGGACGCGATGGTGAAGGCCGCGCGCGTCACTCTCACCCGTTACGAGCGCATCGGGTCCGGCTACGTGACGACGCTGGTGCGCGGCGACGTCGGCGCCGTGAAGGCCGCCGTGGCCGCGGGCACCGACGCGGCGAAGCGCGTGGGCGAGCTCGTCTCCGCGCACGTGATCCCGAGCCCGCACCCCATGCTGGAATCACTGCTGCTGGCTTCCACCGTCCCGGGGGAGGGGAACGATGAGTGAGGCGCTGGGACTGATCGAGACACGGGGCTTCGTCGCCCTGGTCGAGGCATCGGATGCGATGGTGAAGGCCGCGAACGTGACGCTCGTGGGCTACGAGAAGATCGGCGGCGGCTACGTGACCGCGATCGTGCGCGGCGACGTCGCGGCGGTGAAGGCCGCCACGGACGCCGGCGCCGCGGCCGCGAACAAGGTCGGCGAGCTCGTGACGGTGCACGTGATCCCGCGCCCGCACCGGAACGTCGAGCAGATCCTCCCCGTGGGGTCGGCGGAGCTGACCGGCGCCTAGGAGGAGTTCATGACGCTCGGGCGGGTGATCGGCACCGTCGTCGCGACACGCAAGGAAGATCGCCTCCACGGGTTCAAGCTCCAGATCGTGGAGGCGATCGGGCTCGACCTCGCCCCGACGGGTTCTTTCGTCGTGGCGGTCGACGCCGTGGGCGCCGGCCCCGGCGAGATCGTGCTCACCTCCGCGGGCAGCTCGGCCCGCCTCACCGCCGTCACCACCGACAAGCCGGTCGACGCGGTGATCGTGGGCATCGTGGACGCGGTGGAGACCGAAGGCGAGATCCGCTACGCGAAGTCCGCCCCGGCCCGGGGCTAGCGGATGGACGCGCGCCGCATCGACTCCCTCGTGGTCCGCGTGCTCGAACGGCTCGAGAGCCGGGGGCGGTGCCGGCCGCGGAATCCGCGCCGCGCCCCCACGGTGGGGGCGGTCCGGCGCGTGCCGCGCGGGTTGCCGGCGGCGGTCCCGTGTTCGAGACCGTGGACGAGGCGGCGCACGCGGCGCGCGCCGCGTTCCTCGATCTCGGCGCCACGTCGCTCGAGACTCGCGACGCGATGATCGCGGGCATCCGGGAGACCATCCACGCGCACGCGCCCGAGCTCGCGGAGATGGCGGTCCGGGAAACCGGACTCGGTCGCGTGGACGACAAGATCAAGAAGAACCTGCTCGTCGCCGACCGCACGCCGGGGACGGAGATCCTCGTGCCCGCGGCGCGGTCCGGCGATCACGGGCTGATGATCGAGGAACATGCGCCGTACGGCGTGATCCTGTCCGTGACGCCGTCCACGAATCCGTCCGAGACCGTGATCAACAACGGCATCGGGATGCTCGCCGGCGGCAACGCCACGATCATCGCCCCGCACCCGGGTGCCCGCGCGACGACGACCCGCGCGGTGGAGCTGCTCGATCGCGCCGTGCGCGACGCGGGCGGACCGCCGAACGTGTTCACCACGATCGCGAAGCCCTCGATCGAGGCGACGCAGGAGCTGATGCGACATCCGCTCGTGCGCCTGCTCGTGGTCACGGGCGGCGGCGGTGTGGTGAAGGAGGCGATGAGTGTCGGCAAGCGCGCGATCACGGCCGGTCCCGGCAATCCGCCGGTGGTCGTGGACACGTCGGCCGACCTCGACCGCGCCGCGCACGGCATCTACACCGGCGCTTCGCTGGACAACAACATCATCTGCACGGATGAGAAGGAAGTGATCGCGGTGGATCGCATCGCGGGCGAGCTGGTGACGCGCCTGGAAGCGCGCGGAGCATTCGTGCTGCGGGGTGCTGCGCTCGCGGCGGTCGAGAACGTCGTGCTCGCGAAGGACGCGCCGCGCCGCAAGCGCAGCGTTGTGAATCGCGCGCTGATCGGGAAGGACGCCGGCGTGATCCTGCAGGAGGCCGGCGTGGACGGTCCGCGCGACACGCGCTTGCTGATCGCGGAGGTGGACGCGGAGCATCCGTTCCTGTGGACGGAGCTGATGATGCCCGTGATCGGAATCGGCCGGGTGCCCGACGTGGATACCGCGATCGACTTCGCGCGGGAGGTCGAGGGCGGCAATTTCCACACCGCCTCCATGTACTCCCGGAACATCGAGAAGCTGTCGCGCATGGCGCGCGTGATCGATTGCTCGATCTTCGTGAAGAACGGCCCGCACTACAACGGACTCGGCCTCGGGGGCGAGGGCTACACCAGCTTCACCATCGCGAGTCCGACCGGCGAGGGAATGACCACGGCCCGCGCGTTCACGCGGTTCCGTCGCTGCTCGCTGATCGATTCCTTCCGCATCGTCTGACGCCGCGCGGAACGAACGGGGGAGACGTGGAACTGTCGGGCGTGGCGCTGGGACTCCTCGAGAGCGCGAGCATCGCCGGGGGAGTGCGGGCGGCGGACGAGGTGATCAAGACCGCGCCGGTCGAGCTCGTGGAGGCGTGTCCGATCTCGCCGGGGAAGTTCCTCGTGATCCTCACCGGTGGAGTTGCCGAGGTGGAGGCGTCGCTGGACGCGGGACGGCGCGTGGTCGGGACCGATCTCGTCGACGAGCTGTTCCTCGCGTTCGTTCATCCGACCGTCGCGCCGGCGATCCAGCGGCGCGGCGTGGGCGACGAGTGGGACGAGGCGATCGCGGTCGTGGAGACGCGCACCGTGGCGGCGGCGATCGTCGGCGCGGATGCGGCCGTGAAGACCGCGCGCGTCCGTCTGCTCGAGATCGGGCCCGGCGTCGGCATCGGCGGAAAGGGCTTCCTCACGCTGACGGGGTCGGTCTCGGACGTCGAGGCGGCGGCGGAGGCCGCGCGGGGACCCATCGATCGCCGGGGGGCGCACGTCCGCACGGAAGTGCTGGCGGGGCCGGACACGGTCCTGGCGCGTCGCGTGGCGCGCGGGCTCACGAAGCGGAACGGCGAGCGGCTCGGGGAGGAAGGATGAATTTCGCCCGCGTGATCGGCACGGTGTGGTGCACCGTGAAGGATCCGTCCCTCACGGGAATGCGGTTCCTCGTCATCGCGCCGGAGGACGAGCACGGTCGGCCGAGCGGGGAGACGCTCGTGGCCGCCGACGCGGTCTCGGCGCGCGCCGGCGATCGCGTGTTCTTCGTGCGCGCCCGGGAGGCCGCGAAGGCGTTTCCCGGGCAGTCGGCGCCTCTCGACGCCGCGATCCTCGGTCTGGTGGACGGCTCCGAGGTGGACGGAGCGGTGAGCCCGCATCCGGCCGGGGGGCGGCCATGAAGCTCGGGCGGGTGGTGGGTCGCGTATGGGCGACCGCGAAGCACGAGACGCTGGAGGCCAAGAAGATCCTGCTCGTACGCCCGATCGACTTCGATGGAAACGCGAAGGGTGAGGCGTATCTCGCCATCGATACGGTGGATGCGGGTGCCGGTGAGCGGGTGCTCGTGGTGGACGAAGGCAATGCCGCGGGCCAGGTGCTCGGCCTTCCCCAGCCCCCGATCCGCACCGTGATCGTGGGCGTGGTGGACGAGATCCGGGTCGAGCGATGAAGGCGCTGCACGAGATCCGACGCGACATCGTGGCGGTCTGCCGTGCGATCGACCGGAGGGAGTACGTCGGCGGGCGCGACGGGAACATCTCCGCCCGGACGGGATCGGGAACGATCGTGATCACGCCGGCCGCTCTGCGCAAGGGCGACGTGGAGGTCGACGATCTGGTCGTGCTCGCGCCCGACGGCCGGCAGATCGCCGGGCGCCGGCGCGCGTCGTCCGAGACCGGGATGCATCTGCGCATCTACGAGCTCCGCCCCGACGTGAACGCGGTAGTCCACGCGCACCCTCCGGTGTCCACGGGCTTCGCCGCGGCGGGCATCGAGCTGAACGAGTGCGTGCTGCCCGAGGTGATCGTGGGGCTCGGACGCGTCCCGATCACTCCGTACGCAACCCCCGGCACGGACGAGCTCTCCCGCTCTCTCGACTCCGTGGTGGCCTCGCACGACGCCATCCTGCTGCAGAACCACGGCGCCGTCACGGTGGGCGAGGACGTGCTGCTCGCGCACCAGCGGATGGAGACGCTGGAGCACTCCGCGCGGATCCTGCTCGTCGCGCGACTGCTCGGGGGCGCGAATCCGCTGACGGTCTCGCAAGTGGGCGAGCTCCTGGACGCGCGCAGTCGGTACGGGGTGCGCGCGGGGCTCGCCGCCTGCGACTGGGCCGCGCCGGACGCGTCGTCGGGAGGTCGGGCGGGCGGCACCGCCGGGACGTCGCGCGGGGACGACGCGCTCGTGGAGCGCATCGTGAAGCGCGTACTGGATCGGCTCGAGGAAGGGCCGGAGCGAGCCTGACGAGGTGCGAGGGCCCCAAAGAGCGAGGGGCCGACGCGCTCGGCATCGGCCCCTCGGGATTCTCTCGAGACGATACGGTCGGCGAGCTACGCGGCCGCCTTCGCCTTGTTCAGCTGCTTCGCGAGACGGCTCTTCTTGCGGTCCGCCCGCTGGCGCGGGATCACGCCCTTCTTCGCCGCGAGATCGAGCTCGGACGCGGCCTTGCGGTAGGCCGCCTCGGCGTCCTCCGGCGTCGCCGCCTGGAACTTCTTGGTCGCCGTCTTCAGCGAGCTCTTGACCGCGCGGTTGTACTGGTTCTGCTTGCGGCTCTGCCGCATCCGCTTCTCGCACGACTTGTGCTGCGGCATCGATTCTCCTCACCGTGTCCTTGGAATCCACCGACTTGAACCGGAGCATTCTACGGACGGGCTCCCCGGGGGTCAAGGCCCGGATCCGGGGCCGCGACGCCCGCCCCGGGGCCCCGCGCGCGACGGCAGCCCCCGGGCAGGGCTCCGGAGACGGTACCAGGGCCCTTCCCGTGCCCCGCGGCGGCCGGGCGAGCGTTGACGGTCGCGGGACCCCGTGGAATCCTGCGCCCGCGCCGAGGGGTGCGGGGGAGGCGACGTGGGACACGACAACGCGGGGATCACTCGCTCGGCGGCGCGCGTGGGCGCGGCCACGATGCTGTCCCGGGTGTTCGGCCTCGCCCGGGACACTGCGTTCGCGGTCCTGTTCGGCACCAGCTTCGTGGCCGACGCCTTCAATCTCGCCTTCCTCATCCCGAACGTGTTCCGCCGGGTCGTGGGCGAGGGGAACCTGAACCCGGCGTTCGTCCCCGTCTTCACCCGGATCCTGGAGCGCGACGGCGAGGAGGCGGCGGGTCGCTTCCTGCGCCGCGCGGGCGGCCTTCTCTGCGCGGTGCTCGTGGGACTCGTGGCGGTGGGGATGCTGGCCGCCGGGCCGCTCGTGCACCTCTACGCCCACGACTGGAAGTCCGCGCCGGAGGACTTCCGCTTCGCGGTCGGCCTGTTGCGTCTCCTGTTCCCGTCGCTCCTGTTCGCGGGCCTCGCGGCGCTCGCGACCGCCGCCCTCAACGCGCGCCGACGTTTCGTCGTGGCGGCGCTGTCACCCATCGTGCTGAATCTCGGGTTCCTGATCGGCGCCGCCGCGGCGGTTCCGTTCCCGTCGCTGACGCAGCGGGCGGTGATCTTCTCGCTCGGGGGACTGCTCGGCGGACTCGCGGCCTGGCTCGTGCAACTGCCGACGCTCCGCAAGTCCGGCCTCCCGATCGGCCTCGCCTGGGAGCCGCGCGACTCCGAGGTGTTGCGCGTGGCGCGGCTGATGGGGCCGGGCATCATCGCGCTCGGCGTGGTGCAGCTGAACCTGTTCGTCGACACGATCCTCGCGCTTCGTCTCGAGGAGGGTTCCCTGTCGGCGATGCGCCTCGCGAACCGCCTCGTGCTCCTGCCGATGGGTGTCGTGGGCGTCGCCGTCTCGACCGCGTCGTTGCCGACGCTCGCGAGCCAGGCCGCGGCCGAGGATCGACGTGCGGCGGTCGGGACACTCGCGCACTCGCTGAAGCTGCTGGTCACGCTGCTCGTCCCGGCCGCGGTGGGACTCATCCTGCTCGCTCGTCCGATCGTGACGCTGCTGTTCCAGTACGGCGCGTTCACCGCGGAGCGCTCCACCCCGATGACGGCCGACACGCTCGTGTTCTACGCGCTCGGGTTGCCCGCGTTCGGGCTGGTCCGCGGCCTGTCGCAGGGCTTCTATTCGGTGCAGGACACGAAGACGCCGGTGAAGATCGCCACGGCCGGAATGATCGTGAACGTCGTGCTGGACGTCGTGCTGATGATTCCGCTCGGCCTGCGGGGGCTGGCCCTCGCGACGTCGATCGCGGCCTGGATGAACGTGTGGATGTCGTGGGCGCTCCTGCGCCGCCACTTCGGCGAGATCCGGGGCACGGGGCTCTGGACGTCGGTCGTGCGGGTCGCGCTCGCCTCGGGGGCGCTGGCCGCGGCGTGCGTTCTCGGGATAACCTGGACCGCTCCGCTGGGCGACGGAGTGCCCGCGCGCGTCGCGCAGGTGGCCGTGCCCATGGTGCTCGGCATCGCGGCGCTGCTCGGGGCGAGCTTCGCGCTGAGACACCACGAGATGCGGGAAATCCTCGAGTCGCTCCCCGGACGAGGTCGACGACGTTGAACCCCCAGAGGGACGCCCGAGCGTGAGTCGGGGCGAGAGCCGTGCCGCGCGGCGGGAGCGTCTGCTCGCGATCGCGCGGGCGCTGCCGGACGAGCCCGGCGCCTATCTGTTCAGCGACGCTTCCGGGCGGGTGATCTACGTCGGCAAGGCGAAGTCGCTGCGCGCGCGCGTGCGGTCGTACTTCCAGGACGACCTGCCGATCAAGACGCGCCGCATGGTGGATCGCGCGCACGGACTCGACTCGCTCGTGACCTCCACGGAGCTCGAGGCGCTGCTGCTCGAGCACACGCTGATCAAGGAGCACGCGCCGCGGTACAACGTCGTGTATCGCGACGACAAGCGGTATCCGTACCTCAAGGTCACGCTGGCCGAGCCGTTCCCGCGCGTGATGCCGACCCGCCGCCTCGAAGACGACGGCTCCCGTTACTTCGGGCCCTACGCCGACGCGGGCTCGATGCGGCGGACGCTCAAGCTGCTGAGTACGCTGTTCCCGCTGCCGAGCTGCACGATCCGGCTGACCGAGGGCATGTCGGACCGCGGCTGCCTCGACTGGTTCCTCGGTCGCTGCGTGGGGCCGTGCCGCGGCGACGTTGCGCCGGAGGACTACCGGCCGCTGGTGGACGAAGCGATCCGCTTCCTCGAGGGCAAGAAGACGGACGTCGTGGCGGACCTGGAGCGCCGGATGGCGGAGGCCGCGCGCGAGATGCGCTACGAGGAGGCCGCGAAGCTGCGCGACCGCCTGTTCTCGGTGCGAAGGACGGTCTCGCCGCAGCACGTCGCCGTGATCGGCCGCGGCGACTCCGACGTGCTCGGCCTCTCCCGACTCGGCAAGCGGGCGACCGGCGTGCTGCTCACGGTGCGCGCGGGGAAGGTGACCGGTCGCGAGCGACTCGAGATCGCGTGCACTCCCGACGAGCCGGAGAGCGGCCTGGTCCGGGGGCTGCTGCTCGGATTCTACGAGAACCGCACGTCGGTGCCGGCCGAGGTGCTGGTCCCGGCCGACCCGCCGGACGCGGAGTTGCTCGCCGAGTGGCTGACGGACGTCGCGCGGCGCGGCGTGAGGGTGCGGGTGCCGCAGCGCGGCGAGGGGCGACGTCTGCTCGCGCTCGCGGAACACAACGCGGCCGTCGCGCTCGGAGACGAGGAGCCGGCCGGGGAGGGCGTGCAGGGCGCGCGCGCCCGCGACGACGCCGCGGACCTCGGCCGCGCGCTCGGGCTGGAGACGTCGCCGCGGCGCGTGGAGGGGTTCGACATCTCCACGATCCAGGGCACGGACACGTACGCGTCGATGGTGGTGTTCGAGGGCGGACAGCCCGCGAAGGCCGAGTACCGGACCTTCCGCATCCGCGAGGCGCCGCGCCGCGACGACCCGCGCGCGATCGGCGAGGCCGTCGGCCGGCGGGCGCGTCGGATCGCGGCCGGAGGCGCGGCTCCGGATCTGATCCTGATCGACGGCGGGCCCACGCAGCTGTCCGCCGCGTCGGCGGCGCTCGCGGGCGAGGCACTCGCGATCCCGATCGTGTCGCTCGCGAAGCGCGAGGAGCTCGTGTTCTTTCCGGGCCGCGCGGAACCGCTGCGCCTGCCGCGCGAATCGCGGGCGCTGAAGCTGCTGCAGCGGGTGCGCGACGAGGCGCATCGATTCGCGCTGCGCGCCCACCGGCGACGTCGCGGCGCGCGCGTGGCGGCGAGCGTGCTCGACGAGGTCCCGGGGATCGGCCCCGCGAAGCGAAAGCTGCTCCTCCAGAAGTTCGGATCGGTGGCGGGCATCCGCGACGCCGGTATCGACGACATCGCCGCGGTCCCCGGCGTGGGCCGCGCGCTCGCGCTGTCGATCTGGACGCATCTCGGCGGAGCGGAGGACCGATGAAGGTCGCGCACGCGCAGGTCGCCGGCGCCGGGCTCGACGTCCACGCGTGGGCGTCGGCGGAAGGACTCGTGGCGATCCGCCTCGGCGCCGTTCCGGCCTCCGGTCGCGACGGGGGACGTCCCGTCGAGGGCATCTCCGTCGAGGGCGCGCCGCCGGAGACGTTGCGTTCGCTGGCGCGCGCGCTCGTGAGGTACCTGGAAGGGCGTCGCCTCGAGTGGACCGGCCCGCTCGACCTGCGCGGGGTGACGCCCTTTCGCCAGCGTGTGTTCGACGTCGTGAGCGAGATCCCGCACGGCGAGACGCGTTCCTACGGCGCGATCGCCGCCGCGCTGGGGCGGCCGGAGGCGGTTCGCGCCGTCGGCATGGCGCTCGGGCGGAATCCGTTCCCGCTCGTGGTGCCGTGTCATCGGGTGCTCCGCGCGGACGGCGAGCTCGGCGGTTACGTCGCGGGGGGCGAAGTGAAACGTCGGCTGCTCGCGCTGGAGGCGGGTCAGACGGAGCTGGACTGGGAGGCCGCGCGATGAAGCCGGCGGATGCCGCGCGCCAGTGGCTCGACGAGCTCACGATCACCCGTGGCCTCGCGAAGAACACGCACGACGCGTATCGCCGCGACCTGTCGACGTACCTCGATCACCTGCGGCGCGAGAAGATCGCGAGTCTCGCCCGGGTTCGCCCCGAAGACGTCACCGCGTTCCTGCGCCGCGAGCAGAAGGCGGGACGCAGCGCGGCCACGCTCGGCCGGCGGCTTTCCGCGGTGCGCGGTCTGCATCGCTGGGCGGCGTCGACGGGACTCACGAAGAGCGATCCCACGCGGGAGATCTCCGGCCCGCGTCGCGCGCGCAAGCTCCCCGGGGCGCTCTCCGTCCCGGAGGTGCTCGCGTTGCTGGACACGCCGCCGGACGACTCGGCGCTGTCGCAGCGCGATCGGGCGCTGCTGGAGCTCGGGTACGCCACGGGCCTGCGGGCATCCGAGATGGTCGGGCTCGACCTCGAGGACCTCGAACGCGAGGAGGACCTGATCCGGGTGCGCGGCAAGGGCGGGGTCGAACGCTGGGTCCCGGTGGGCGAGCACGCGCGACGCGCGGTCGCCCGCTATCGGGATCACGGCCGGGTGGAGCTCGCCCGCCCGGGCCGCGAAGCGGCCGCCGTCTTCCTGAACGCCCGCGGGGGCCGGCTCTCGCGCATGGGATTCTGGCTCGTGTTGAAGCGAGCCGCGCTGGCGGCCGGAATCGGGCGCGAGGTCTCCCCGCACACCCTCCGGCACTCCTTCGCGACGCATCTCCTGGAGGGGGGCGCCGATCTGCGGGTCGTGCAGGAGCTGCTCGGACACGCGGATCTGTCCACGACCCAGATCTACACGAAGGTCGACACGGAGTACCTCACGGAGATCCACCGCTCCTTCCATCCGCGGGAGAAGGCGGCCCGGGCCGGCCGCCCGGCGGCGGCCGCCTCGCCGAAGCCGGGGAGAGACGGCGCCCCCGCGAAGCGGTAGAATGCCGGCCACCTCGTTCGCGGGAGATGCCCGAATGACCCCACCGTCCGATCGTCCGGAGCCGGCCGCGCCCGTGTTCCTCCGGCCGGAATCCGCCACCGGCGGCGCCGACGCGGCGGTCGCGGGGCCGGAAGCGGCCGCGACCGGGTCGCCGAGCACGGCCGAGGTGCGGGCGGCGATGGAAGAAGGCCTGGAGCTCAAGGGCCCGCGGGTGTCGCTGGAGCGATTCGAGGGGCCGCTCGACCTGCTGCTGCACCTGATTCGCGAGGACGAGCTCGACATCGGCGACATCCCGATCGCCCGGATCACCGCGCAGTACCTGGAGACGATCCAGGATCTCGCCACGGTCGATCTGGACCTCGCCGGCGAGTACCTCGTCATGGCCACGACGTTGATGCGCATCAAGGCGAAGATGCTGCTCCCGCGCGACGAGTCGCCGGACGACGAGGACGAGGAGGATCCGCGCGCCGCCCTCGTGCGTCGCCTGCTCGAGTACCGCGAGTTCAAGCGCGTGGCCGAACAGCTCGGCGAGCGCCAGGACGAGTGGCGTGACATCTTCCGCCGCGCGGCGTCGCCGATTCCCGAGGTCGAGCGCGACGACGGCGAGGACGACCTCGGCGTCGATCTCATGGAGCTGTTCCGCGCGTTCCGCGACGTGCTCTCGCGCGTGGAGCGCGAGTCTCCTTTCGCGATCGAGTCCGAGGACTACTCCGTCGAGGAGCAGATGGACTGGATCCGCACGATCTGTACCTCGAGCGAGGAAGGCGTTCCGTTCGGACGACTGTTCCGCGGCCGGCAGACGCGCTCGCTCGTGATCACCACGTTTCTCGCGCTGCTGGAGATGGTCCGGCTGCGCCAGCTCGTCGCGCACCAGGCGGATCGGTTCGGAGAGATCTGGCTGAAGCGGGCGACGGAGGTCGAATCCACGCATGAGTCTTGACGGGATCCGCGAAGACGAAGAGCAGGGGACCGCGACCGAAACGGCCGACGTGGCTCCGGGGGGCGCACTCGACCCGGAGGACGCGGTCGGGGAGCCGACGGCGACCGACGTCGAGGAGGAGGTCGACGAGGAGGAGTTCCTCGAGGCCGCCCGCGACGAGGATGCCGAGGCCGTGGCGGAAGTGTCCGAGGCCGAGCTCGAAGTCGCTCCCATCGAGGAGGACAGCGAAGAATCCGCTCCCCACTCGCAGCGCACCCCGGAGGAGCTGCTCGAGTCCGCGGTGGAGGCCGTGCTGTTCTCCAGCGAAGTGCCCCTGCCGGCACAGCGTCTCGCCGAGCTCGTCTCGGCGGAGAAGCGCGACGTGCTCGCCGCGATCGATCGCCTGAACGTCTTCTACGGGGACACCCATCGCTCGTTCCGCGTGGCGCCGCTCGCCGGCGGCTTCCAGCTCGTCACCACGCCCGAGAACGCGCCCGTCCTCACGAAGCTGCACAAGGAGAAGGTGCCCACGCGGCTGTCGCGCGCGGCGCTGGAGACGCTCGCGATCATCGCGTTCAAGCAGCCGGTGACGCGCGCGGAGGTCGACTCGATTCGTGGCGTCAGCGCGAGCGATCGCGTGCTGCGTCACCTCATGGATCGCAAGCTCGTGCGCCTGGCCGGGCGCGCCGAGGCGCCCGGGCGCCCGCTGCTCTACGCGACGACGCGCGAGTTCCTCGGCTACTTCGGGCTGTCCTCGGTGAAGGACCTCCCGCGCACGGACGAGCTGGCCGCTCTCCTCGCCGGCGAGTCGCCGAACGAGGCGATCGACGACGAGATCCAGGACGCGCTGACGGCGCAGGGGATGGAGCCGATCGAGACGGAGCCGGCGGCGGAAGAGACGGTGGCCGAGTCCGTGGCGGCGGAGGCCGACGTCGACGAGGAGGTCGAGTCTCCCGGGGATCTCGACCCGGCCGAAGACGCGACGGATCAGGAAGTCGAGGCGGACGAGGACCTCGACCCGGACACGGACGACGAGTTCGAGGGTATGATGGAAGACGGCGAGGAACCCTTCGCCGGGGAACGGTTCGAGTCTCACTCCGGAGAGGAGTCGGACGAAGGTGAAGGAGACCCTGCGCCTCAATAGGTTCTTGGCGACCGCGGGCGTCGCGTCGCGGCGTCGCTGCGACGAACTCATCCGACAGGGCAGGATCCTGGTCAACGGCCGGCCGGTCGAGCAGCTCGGCACGCAGGTCGACCCGGATCAGGACGAGGTGACGGTCGACGGGAATCGCGTGGAGCTTCCTCGCGGGACCTGGACTCTCGTCCTCCACAAGCCACGGGAGTATCTCGTCGCCTCCGGCGATCCGCGCGGTCGCAAGACGGTGATGGACCTGCTCGAGCAGGCTCCCGGGCGGGTGTTCCCGGTCGGGCGCCTCGATTACCGCAGTGAGGGGCTTCTGCTCTTCACGAACGACGGGGAGCTCGCGTACCGTCTCGCGCATCCGCGGTTCAAGGTGGAAAAGCACTACGTGGTGGATGTCGAGGGAATGGTGCCGCCGGAAGTGATCGAGAAGCTTCGCGAGGGCGTGGTGCTGGACGACGGACCGACCCAGCCCGCGGACGTCCGCCTGGTGAAACGTCGCCGCGGGCGTTGCCAGCTCGAGGTCCGGCTCCGCGAGGGACGCAAGCGCCAGATCCGTCGCATGTTCGCGCTGTTCGGCCACGCGGTCCTTCGACTCCGGCGGATCCGTTTCGGTCCGATCGCGCTGGATGGCGTGGCGAGCGGGACCTGGCGCGAGCTGACGGCGACCGAGATCCGCGCGCTCCGGATCGCGGTGGGACTCCAGGGCGCCGGGGCGGGAGAGCGGAAGTGATCCTGATCCTGCGCCCGAACATCACCGACGAGCAGCTCCTGGTGGTGGAGGATCGCCTCGAGTCGCTCGGCGTTCACGTCCACCGGGCGCGGGGCGCCGAGCGCACCGTGCTCACGCTCGACGGCGACGAGGAGCTCCTGCGCAGCGCCCAGCTCGAGGCGCTGTCCGGCGTGGAACGTTTGATCGCCACGCAGAAGCCTTACAAGCTCGCGAGCCGCGACTACCGCGAGGAGCGCACGACGATCCCCGTGGGGCGTGCGGTGGTGGGTGGGCGGCGAGTCGTGGTGATGGCCGGGCCCTGCTCGGTGGAATCGCGCGCCCAGTGCTTCACGATCGGCGAGGCGGTTGCGCGCGCGGGCGCTACGGTGTTCCGCGGCGGCGCCTTCAAGCCGCGCACGTCGCCGTACTCGTTCCAGGGACTCGGCCAGGAGGGTCTCGAGATCCTCGCCGAGGTGCGCGACCGCACGGGGCTTGCCGTGATCACCGAGGTCATGGACACGCGCGACGTGGCGCTCGTGTGCGAGTACGCCGACATCCTCCAGATCGGCGCCCGCAACATCCAGAACTTCTCGCTGCTCAACGAGGTCGGCAAGGCGCGCAAGCCCGTCTTCCTGAAGCGCGGCATGATGACGACGATCAGCGAGTTGCTCATGTCCGCCGAGTACGTGATGGCGAACGGCAACGAGCAGGTGATGCTGTGCGAGCGCGGCATCCGCAGCTTCGACACCACGCTGCGGAACACGCTCGATCTCTCGGCCGTGCCGGTGCTCCAGGGACTGACGCACCTTCCGGTGATCGTCGATCCGAGCCACGGAGTCGGCGACTGGCGATTCGTGGCTCCCATGGCGCGCGCCGCGGTGGCGGCCGGTGCCGACGGCCTGATGATCGAGGTGCACAACACGCCCGAGACCGCGTTCTCGGACGGCAAGCAGTCGCTTCTTCCGAAGCGGTTCGCGGCCTCCATGGCCGAGATGCGCAAGGTCGCGCGCGCGATCGGGCGGACGCTCTGATGTCGGCGCCGATCGCTGCTCCTCCGCGCGGGGCCGTGGCCTGAATGGCCCGGCCGGGAATCGTCGGCCGGCTCGTTCCGCCCGGGGACAAGTCGCTCTCGCATCGGGCGCTGATCCTCGCCGCGATCGCCGGCGGGGAGACGGAGCTCACGGGCCTGAACCCCGGCGCCGACGTGGAATCGACCGCGGATGCCCTCCGCCACCTCGGAACCCGGATCGAGACGGACGGCGAGGTCTGGCGGGTGACCGGTCCCGGCGCGGCCGGCTTCTCGCGCCCGCGGGTGGCGCTCGACTGCGGGAACTCCGGGACGACGCTCCGACTCCTGGCCGGCGTACTCGCGGGCTGCCCGTTCGAGACGACCCTTCGCGGCGACGAGAGCCTCTCGCGTCGTCCGATGGCGCGGGTCGTGGAGCCGCTGCGCGCGCTCGGAGCGAGCGTTGCGGGGCGCGACGAGGGCGGGCGACTGGTCGCGCCGCTCCGGATCCGCGGTGGATCACTGCGCCCCGGCCGACACGAGAGCGCGGTGGCGAGCGCGCAGGTGAAGTCCGCCGTGCTGCTCGCCGGACTCGTGGGCGGAGTCGCGGTCGAGGTCACGGAGCCGATGCGGTCGCGGGATCACACCGAGCGGATGCTGCGTGCGCTCGGCGCGCGGATCGAGATCGAAGGCCTTACCGTGCGATGTGGCGGCGGATCGATCGCGGCCCCGCGCGGTCGGGTCCCCGGAGATCCGTCCGCGGCGGCGTTCTTCGCGGCGGCGGCCGCCGCGCTCCCGCGAAGCGATCTGGTCATAGAGGGTGTCTCGCTGAACCCCGGACGTCTGGGCTTCTATCGCGCGATCGCGCGGATGGGAGCGCGCGTCGAGTGGACGCGTGAAGCGCGGTGGTGCGGGGAACCGGTCGGACGGATCCGTGTGAGATCGGGGAAGCTCGCCGGGATCCGCGTGACCGCGCGTGCGGTTCCCGCGATGATCGACGAGATCCCCGTGCTCGCGGTCCTCGCGGCGGGCGCGGCGAAGGGCGAGACCCGGATCCGCGGGGCATCGGAGTTGCGCGTGAAGGAGAGTGATCGACTCGCGGGCCTTGCCGCCGGTCTCGGCAATCTCGGGGGCAGGGTCGAGGAGCTGTCGGACGGGCTCGTGATCCGCGGGGGGGCGCTGCACGGCGGGGGAGTCGACGCGCTCGGCGATCATCGTCTCGCGATGGCGTTCCGGATCGCCGGCCTGCTGGCTTCCGGCGCCGTGCGGGTCCGCGGCGCCGACGCCATGCGCATCTCGCATCCGGCGTTCGATCGGGATCTGCGTCGGCTGCTCACGGGGGCACGCGCCGGGAGGAAGTCGGCGTGAGCGCGTTCGTGGTGGCGATCGACGGACCGGCGGCGTCCGGCAAGAGCACGACCGCGCGGCGCGTGGCCGAGCGCCTCGGGTTCGTCTACCTGGACACCGGCGCGATGTATCGCGCGATCACGTGGAAGGCGCTGTCGCACGGAGTGGACATCGACGACGACGACGCCCTGGAACGGCTCGTCGCGGCGACCGACCTCGCTTGGGACGAGCGGCGCATTCACGTCGATGGCGTCGATGTCACGGACGAGATCCGGTCGCCCGAGGTGTCACGTCGCGTCTCCGTGGTGTCGCGCGCGTCCGGGGTGCGACGTGCGCTCGTCGCGCTGCAACGTCGGGTGGCGGAACGTGGGCCGTGCGTGGTGGAAGGGCGGGACATCGGCACGGTGGTGTTCCCGGACGCGGCCCTCAAGATCTTTCTCGTCGCGTCGCTCGGCGAGCGGGCGAAGCGTCGCGCCCGTGAGCTCGAGAAGCGCGGCGTCCGTCAGACCGTGGACGAGCTCGAGGCGGAGATCCGGGCGCGCGACGCGATCGACTCCGGGCGGACGGACAGCCCGCTCGCCCGCGCGGCCGACGCCGTCGAGCTCGACACGACCGGACTGTCCATCGACGCCCAGGTCGACGCGGTCGTCGACCTGGTGCGTCGGCGCTTTCCTCAGCGCGAGGACTGATCGGGACTCGGCAACCGCGAGTGGATGTCGAGCGCCTTCACGAGGAACGCGAGCTGATCGGCCGTGCGTTCGATCTGCTTTCCGCGCGGCGAGCCGCCGCCGTGTCCGTCCCGCGGCTCCACCCGCAGCAGCACCGGATCGGATCCGGCCTGCGCCGCCTGCAGCGCCGCCGCGAACTTGTACGAGTGCAGCGGGACGACGCGGTCGTCGACCTCCGCCGTCGACACGAGGATCGCGGGGTAGGAGACCCCCGGCTTCACGTTGTGGACGGGGGAGTAGGCGCGCAGGAACGGAAACTGCGTCGGATCCTCGGAGCTTCCGTACTCCGATCGCCAGGCCCAGCCGATCGTGAACTTGTCGTAGCGGAGCATGTCGAGCACGCCGTTCGCCACGATCGCCGCGCCGAACAGGTCCGGTCGCTGCACGGCGCACGCTCCCGTGAGGAGGCCGCCATTCGAGCCGCCGACGATCGCGATCTTCTCGGGGACGGTCCAGCCTTCGTCCACCAGGTACTCCGCGGCCGAGATGAAGTCGTCGAAGACGTTCTGCTTCTTGTCGAGCATTCCGGCGGCGTGCCATTCCTCCCCGAACTCCCCGCCGCCGCGCAGGTTCGCGACCGCATGGATCCCGCCCATCTCCAGCCACACGATGCGAGAGGCGGAGAACGACGGCTTCATGCTGAGGCGAAAGCCGCCGTAGCCGTACAGGTACACGGGGCTTTGTCCGTCCCGGGCCTGGTCCCGGTCGTGCACGAGGAACATCGGGACGCTCGTACCGTCGCGACTCTCGTAGCGGACCTGCTCGGAGACCCAGCGCTCCGAGTCGAGGTCCAGGTCGGGCTTCCACGTGAGTTCGGTCACTCCGGTACGCACGTCGTGGCGATAGATCCGCCCGGGGAACGTGAACGACTCGAACGTGAAGTAGAAGTCGGAGTCGCTCTCGCGCGAGGAAACGCCCCCCACGGTCCCCAAGGTGGGGAGCTCGACCTCGCGGATCAGATCGCCTTCGAGCGTCCAGACCCGGAGCTTCGAGCTCACGTCCTCCAGCGACACGGTCACGAGACGGTCGCTCACGATCCGTGCGGACTGCAGCACGCCGCGTCCTTCGGGGAGCACGTCTCGCCGCCGGCCCGTCGCGGGCTCGATGGCGAGGATGCGCTGACGCGGTGCGTCCTCGTCCGTGCGGAACCAGAGCTCGTCGCCGCGCGACGTCACGAGCGAGCGGTCCGCCTCGAAGTCGTCGAACAGGTGAACGAACTCGGCGTCGTCCCGCGTGAGGTCACGCACCCAGACCGCGTTCTGGCGACCCGAGCCGGCCCAGATCGACACCACGAGCCAGCGCCGATCTTCGGTGATTGTCGGATCGAACCCCCAGTCCGGATGCTCCGGCGGAGCCTCCAGGACCAGCTCGTCCTCCGACTGGTCCGTGCCGAGGCGGTGCAGGTACAGCTTCTGGTTCTCGTTCACGGACGAGAACGCATCTCCCTCGGGAGTCGGATAGCGCCCGTAGTAGAAGGACTCGCCATCGTTCGCCCACTCGGGCGAGCTGAACTTGACCCAACGCAGCACGTCCGGGAGCTCCCGCCCCGTGTCGACGTCCACGACGTGCAGCGTGCGCCAGTCGGAACCGCCCTCGCTCTTGCCGATCGCGACGAGGCGGCCGTCTCTCCGGTAGGAAACCTCGCGCAGGGCGACCGTCCCGTCCGCCGACCATTCGTTCGGGTCGATCAGCGGACGCTCCGCGCCGTCAGGCTCGGTGACCCACAGGACCCGTTGATTCGCGAGGCCTTCCTGCCGACTCTGGAACGTGCGGTCGCCGTGTCGGACCGGCACCGACCGATCCTCGTGATCCATCAACGACTCGAGCCGACGAACGACGGCAGCCCGCTCGGGGACGTCGGCGATCCAGTCGGCCGTGGCCGTGCGCTGCGCGTCGATCCAGCGGCGGACCTCGACGTCGTCCATGGCCTCGAGCCACCGGTACGGGTCCTTCACTTCGACGCCGGCGTAGTCGTCGACGTGATCGACGGTCCGGGTCTCGGGCACGGGCACGGGCGGGGCGGAGGACCCGGCGGCGGCGGGGACGGCCGCGGCAAGGGTCAGGGCGAGCGGGACGCTCGCGACGAGGCGGCGGAACGAGGATCGGGACGGGCGCACGGCACTCTCCGGCTGCGGGATCGGTGGATTCGGAGGATTGCCGCAGGGTACTCCAGAGCCCCCCTTCGTCGGGAGCCGGTTTTCCCCCTTTCCGGGGACCGCCGGAATCGGGTATCATCCGCGGCTGCTCGGTCCGTGAACGGAGGAAGACCCCCGGCATTGCGACCCTGGTACCGGTTCTGCCGCGATCTGGTCTATTGGCTGGCCCGGGGACTGTGGGGGTTGCGGGTCGACGGTCTGGACAAGCTCCCGCGCGACGGCGCGGCCGTGGTGGCGAGCAACCACCGCAGCCTGCTGGATCCGCCGCTCCTCGGCAGCGTCCTGCCGCGGGAGTCGGGCTTCGTCGCGAAGCGCGAGCTGTTCTCGGTGCCGGGTCTCTCGACCCTGATCCGGTCGCTGAACGCGATACCCATCGAGCGGGGACGCCTCTCGATGGAGAAGATGGACGAGCTGGCCGAGTTCCTGGACGGCGGGAAACTCCTCCTGTACTTCCCGGAGGGGACCCGATCCCGGAACGGCAAGCTGGGTCGAGCCAAGGCCGGCATCGGCGTGCTGCTGACGAAGCGCGCGGTTCCGGTCGTCCCGGCCTTCGTGCAGGGAACCGAATCCCCGGTCCGGAATCTCTTCCGGCGGGGCCGTCTGCGGATCGTGTTCGGCGACCCGCAGACGATCCCGGGGGACGCGGGGCCCGAAGAGCCTCGGGAGCGTGCGCGCTGGATCGCGGAAGCGGTCCTCGCCCGCATCCGAGAACTCGGCGAGGTGTCCGCGGAGAACGGGAGGGCGGGACGGAAGCTCTGAGCCGCTGCGAGCGCCGGGCATCCGGATCCGCGAATTCAGAAGAAGGGTAGGAACCAGACAGTATGATGGATCGGAACGATCGCGACGACATGTCGACCGCGATGGAAGAAGACGAGGCCCCGCGCCGGCCGGCCGTACCGGAGCCGCCGCGCCTCGTGAACCTCGCGGACGAAGAAGACGTGGACCTCGAGTCTCCCGAGATCAAGGAGCTCCTGGCCCTCTACGAGGAGACCCTCGGCAGCGTGACCGAGGGGCAGATCGTGAAGGGCAGGATCCTGGGCGTGTCCGAGAAGGACGTGCTCGTGGATATCGGCTTCAAGTCGGAAGGGGTGATCAACCTCTCCGAGTTCTCGGACCCGTCGCTGCTGAAGGCGGGCGACGAGGTCGAGGTCTACCTCGAGCGCATGGAGAACAACGACGGCCTCGTCGTTCTCTCCAAGCAGCGCGCCGACTTCCTCCGGGTGTGGAACAAGATCAAGGACGCCTACGACTCCGGCGAGGTCGTCGAGGGACGCCTCGTGCGCCGCATCAAGGGCGGCGTGGTCGTGGATCTGTTCGGCGTCGACGCGTTCCTCCCCGGTTCGCAGGTCGCCCTGCGTCGCGTCCCGAATCTCGACGATCTGATCGGCCAGACGCTCCAGTTCCGCGTGATCAAGCTGAACAAGCGTCGCCGCAACATCGTGGTCTCGCGCCGCGTCGTGCTCGAGGAGGAGCGCGCGGTGAAGCGTGGCCGCTTGATCAAGGAGCTCGAGAAGGGACAGGTTCGCAAGGGTCAGGTCAAGAACATCACCGACTTCGGCGCCTTCGTGGATCTCGGCGGCATCGACGGCCTGCTCCACATCACGGACATGTCGTGGGGCCGCGTCAGCCATCCCTCGGAAGTCGTCTCCATCGGCGACGAGATCGAGGTGAAGGTCCTCGAGTTCGACAAGGAGCGGGAGCGCATCTCGCTCGGTCTGAAGCAGCTCGAGGCGTACCCGTGGGAGAAGGTCGGCGAGAAGTATCCGGTGAACACGAGGGTGCGCGGCCGTGTGGTGTCGATCACGGACTACGGCGCGTTCGTGGAGCTCGAGAAGGGCGTGGAGGGTCTGATCCACGTCTCCGAGATGAGCTGGACGCGTCACGTGCGTCACCCGGCCAAGATCCTGAACATCGGCGACGTCATCGACGCGGTGGTGCTCAAGGTCGACCAGGAGAACGAGAAGATCTCGCTCGGCCTCAAGCAGGTGGAGCCGGATCCGTGGCTCACGCTCGACGACAAGTACCCGGTGGGCTCGAAGTTCTCGGGGAAGGTCCGCAATCTCACGAACTTCGGAGCGTTCGTGGAGCTCGAGGAAGGTATCGACGGCCTCGTGCACATCTCCGACATGTCGTGGACCAAGCGGATCCGTCACCCGAGCGAGGTCGTGAAGAAGGGCGACGACGTGGAAGTCGTGGTCCTGAACATCGACAAGGAAGCGCGCCGGATCTCGCTCGGACTGAAGCAGGTCCAGGACGATCCGTGGCTCGATCTCTCGGAGCAGTACCAGCCGGGAGTCAGCGCCCACGGTCGCATCAGCCGTGTGCTCGATCGCGGCGTGGTCGTGGACCTGAAGGACGACCTCGAGGGCTTCGTGCCGATCAGCCATCTCGGCTGGGAGAACATCACGAGCCCGGCCGAGCTGTTCCACGAGGGCGACGAAGTGCCCCTCAAGGTGCTGAGCCTGGATCAGCAGCAGCGCCGGATCGTTCTCTCGCTCCGGGACTACCTGAACGAACTGGACGACGAGGACGAGATGAACTTCCGGGCCGACGTGCAGAAGCGGGCCCGGGAGCGGCAGGAGTCCGGCGAATCCGCCGCGGCGGAGAAGTCGGACGCCGACGCCTCCACGTTCGAGGAGATCGAGCGGTCTCTCGGCGGGGAGTAGGAGTCGGCGAAACCCCTTGACGCGAGGACCCCGGAAGTCCGATTTTTCGGGGTCCCGCGTCGGGTTTGGCCGCCGGAACGGGCCGCAAGGTCCGCCGGGCGGTCGACGCCTCGGGGCGTCGGGGGCGATTAGCTCAGCTGGTTAGAGTGCCTGCTTGACATGCAGGAGGTCACTGGTTCAAGTCCAGTATCGCCCACCACTTCCGCGCGCCGGGAGGCTTCGGAGACCGATCGTCGGTCCCGGGTCGTTTCCGGCCACTCGCTTCGGCTTCCCGGCCCGTCCGGTGCGTCGCTCGTGCGACGACGGTACGGGCGCGTGGTCGTCGGGGGCGGGTGAGACCGCGGCAATCGTTTTCGGGAGGATGCGCCGATCGAGAAGGAGCTGAGGGTCAACGAGAAGATCCGGATCTCGCCCATCCGGGTCGTGGACGAAGCCGGCGAGATGCTCGGGATCATGGATACCGACAAGGCTCGTCAGTTGGCCCGCGAACAGGGCTTGGATCTGGTGGAGGTGGCGCCCGGTTCGCGTCCGCCCGTCTGCCGGATCATGGACTTCGGCAAGTTCAAGTACGAGCAGAACAAGAAGGACCGGAAGGCCCGTAGTCGTCAGCACAGTCAGACACTGAAAGAGGTCAAGTTCCGGCCCAAGATCGAGAAGCACGACCTCGAGGTGAAGGTCCGCGCGGCTCGCAAGTTCATCGAGGAACACCACAAGGTGAAGGTCACGATGAACTTCCGCGGCCGTGAGGTCACTCACGCCGAGATCGGGCGCGACATTCTCGACAAGGTCGCGGGACTGCTGGACGACGTCGCCACGGTGGAGTCGGCGCCGCGGATGGAAGGGCGGCACATGATCATGCTGCTGTCGCCGCGCCCCGGAGTCGGCAAGAAGAAGAAGGACGAGAGTCGCCCGGAAGAGACCGCCGCGGAGTCCGCGGAGGAGTAGGCCGGAGCCGATGGGTCCCGCGAGGGACCGACACGAGGTGGTCGACGAGCCCGCGCGAGGCGGGGCGATCGGCCGCCCGGGAATGGGGTCCACAAGTCTCCCGCGAGGGAGCCCCCTCACCGAAGGAGAGAGAACATGCCGCGCGCAGGACGTTCCCACGACTCGAGACAGCGTCGCAAGAAGCTGCTGAAGTCCGCCAAGGGTTACTTCGGCGGCCGCCGCAAGCTCTATACCGTCGCGAAGCACGCGGTGGAGAAGGGCCTGCAGTACTCGTTCCGCGATCGTCGCGCGAAGAAGCGCGAGTTCCGGCGTCTGTGGATCGTCCGGATCAACGCGGCGGCGCGACTCCACGATCTCAGCTACTCGCGCTTCATGAACGGCCTCAAGCGCGCGGGTGTCGAGATCGACCGCAGCGTTCTTTCGGACCTCGCGGTGACGGATCCGGAAGCGTTTGCGAACCTCGCCGGCATCGCCAAGGAACATCTCGAGACCAACGCGGCCTGACGTGAGCGCGTCGGATCCCCGCGCCACCCGGGACACGGCCCTCGCCGAGATCGAGACGGCCGCGAGCGACGATGCGCTGGAACAGGTGCGTCTGACGTACCTGGGCCGCAAGGGCATCGTTCCGCTCGCGCTCCGCTCGGTGGCGTCGCTCGCGCCGGACGAGCGCCGTGCGGCCGGGCAGGCCTGGAACGAGGTGCGTCGCGAGCTCGAGGAGTCCGTCGAGGCCCGCCGCGTCGCGTTGAGCGATGGGGGCACGGCCGCGACCGCGACGTTCGATCCCACGTTGCCGGGCCGCCGCCCGCGGCTCGGATACCCGCACGTGCTGAAGCGAACGCTCGAGGATCTCGTTTCGATCTTCCGGGATCTCGGGTTCTCCGTCGCGGACGGTCCCGAGGTCGAGACACCGCAGTACAATTTCACGGCGTTGAACATCCCGGAAGATCATCCCACGCGGGACGATCACGACTCGTTCTTCCTGGATCCGGGACTTCTGCTGCGCACGCAGATGTCGCCGGTGCAGATCCGGGTCATGGAGCGGATGCGACCCCCGGTGCGGGTCGTGAGTCCTGGTCGCGTGTATCGACGCGACGCGTTCGACGCGAGCCACTCGCCGTTCTTCTTCCAGATGGAGGGTCTCTACGTCGACCGTGACGTGACGCTCGGCGACCTCAAGGGCACGCTCCGGATCTTCGTGGATCGATTCTTCGGAGAATCGCTGCGCATGCGTTTCCGCGGCAGCTACTTCCCGTTCACCGAGCCGAGCCTCGAGCTCGACATCTCGTGCACGGTGTGCGGCGGCAGCGGATGCGCCGTGTGCAAGCACTCCGGCTGGGTGGAGATCCTCGGGTGCGGCATGGTCCACCCGAACGTGCTGCGCGGCGTGGGCTACGACCCGGACGAGGTGTCGGGATGGGCATTCGGGATGGGACCCGATCGCATCGCGATGCTGCGTCACCGCATTCCCGACATCCGCCACCTCTACGAGAACGACGTGCGCTTCCTGCGGCAGTTCGCGAGGACGAGATGAGGATCCCTCTTTCCTGGCTCGAGGAGCTCGCCCCGCTCGGCGACCCGACGGAGCTGGCGGAACGTCTGACCGCGGCCGGGCTCGAGTGCGCGGTCGAGCCGGCGCCCCGCATCCCGGCCGGAGTGGTCACGGGGCGGATCGTCGCGTGCGAGCGCCATCCGAACGCGGACAAGCTCTCCGTGTGCACGGTGGACGTGGGAGACGGCACCCCGCGCACGATCGTTTGCGGCGCCCCGAACGCGACGTCGGGGCCGGTGGCGGCGGCCGCGTTGCCGGGTGCGAACCTCGGCGACTTCGTCATCGCCGAGCGGAAGCTCCGGGGCGTGATGTCGCAGGGGATGCTGTGCTCCGAGACGGAGCTCGGTCTCTCGGAGGATCACTCCGGGATCATCCTGCTGCCGGAGGACACGCCGGTGGGCATGCCGCTCGCGGAGGCCCTCGGCCTCGAGGCGACCCTGGTCACCGAGCCGACGTCGAACCGCGGCGACCTCATGTCCGTTCTCGGCGTGGCGCGCGAGGTCGCGGCCGTGCGCGGTCGCCGGTTCACGCCGCCGGCACCCGACGTGCCGGCGGACCCGGGCGCCGGCCCTTGGAACATCGAGATCGAGGATGGAACCGACTGCCCGCGCTACGGCGGTCGGGTGATCGAGGGACTGCGGTGGGCGCCGTCGCCGCCGTGGATGGCTCGCCGCCTCCAGGCCGCCGGCATCCGGTCGATCTCGAACCTCGTCGACGTGACGAACTACGTGCTCCTGGAACATGGCCATCCGCTGCACGCGTTCGATCTCGACCGGCTGCACGGAACGCGGATCGGCGTCCGTCGCGCCCGGCCGGGGGAGAAGCTCACGACGCTCGACGACAAGGAACGCGAGACCACGCCGGACGTTCTGCTGATCACCGATGAGTCCGGCCCGGTGGCGGCCGGCGGCGTGATGGGGGGCGCGTCCACGCGAGTCTCGGAATCCACCACGCGACTGTTCCTGGAGGGCGCGAGCTTCGCGGGGCCGCGGGTACGCGCCGGTTCGCGCGCGCTGCATCTGACCACCGACGCGTCGCTGCGGTTCGAGCGCGGAGTCGACGCGGCCGGTGTTCCGGCCGCCCTCGATCGTGCGGTGGAGCTCCTGCTCGCCACGAATCCCGGGGCGCGCCTCGTGCACTCGGTGGATCTCCATCCGATTCCGCGCCGCCCCGCGCCGGTCGCGCTGCGCCGCAGCACCCTGCGCCGGATCCTCGGCGTCGATCCGGATCCGGCCGAAGTCCGCGACATCCTCGATCGACTCGGGTTCGAGCGCACCGCGGACTCCGAGGATCGCTTCGAGGTCGTGCCGCCGTCGTTCCGTCGCGACGTGACGGCGGAGGAGGACCTCGTCGAGGAGGTCGGACGCATCTGGGGCTACGATCGCATTCCGGACCGCACCTGCGCGGTGGCAGGCGTGTCCCGGCTCGTCGAGCCGCGCGTGGTCGCGGAATCGCGGGCGCGTCATCTCGCGATTTCCCTCGGCCTGGTCGAGGTGGTGACGCCCGGACTCGTGGACTCGCGGCGCGAGCTCGAGATCGGGGGCGGGGGGACGTTCTTCGGCCCGGCGATCTCGCTGCGCAATCCGATGTCCCAGGACCGGGATGCGCTGCGCGGATCGTTGCTCCCGTCGCTGCTCTCCGTGCTGGAGACGAACGTCCACCGGGGATCGCGTGATCTCGCGCTGTTCGAGGTCGGTCGGGTCTACCGGCACACCGGACAGGCCGTGGAGGAGACGCTCCGGGCGTCCATCCTGCTTGCGGGTCACGGTGCTCCGGGTGCAGACGCCCTGGGCGGCAAGTCGTTCGACTTCTTTGACATGAAGGGTTTCGTGGAAGTATACGTCGAGGAGTTCTGGGGACTCCCGGCGACCTTCGCGGAGCGGGCCGAGGGGCCGTTCGAGAGCGTCGCGGCGGAAGGCGGGCCGGTGCTGGAGGTCCGGGTTCCGGGTGACCCGGATCGGGTGATCGGACACTTCGGAGCGATCGGGTCCGCGCTGCGGAAGCGCTGCGATCTGCCGGAAGACCTTCCGGTGTTCGTGGCCGAACTGGACCTGGCGGCGGGTGCGCCGCGCGACGAGGTCCGCGAGTTCCGGGAGCTGCCGCGCTATCCCGCGGCGAACCGGGATCTGGCGCTCGTGGTGGCGAAGACCGTGCGCCAGTCCGACGTCGGGGCGACGATCGTCGCGGCGGGCGGGGAGTTGCTGGAGGAGTGTCGGCTCTTCGACGTCTGGGAGGGCGCGCCCCTTGCGGACACGGAGAGAAGCCTCGCGTTCACGATCGCGTTCCGCGCGCCGGATCGCAGTCTCGTGAGCGAGGAGGTGGAGCGACACATGCAGGAGATCGTGGCGCGGGTCGGGCGAGAGCACGACGCGCGTATTCGGTAGCTCGTCGCACGGGGCGAATGCCCGGCGCGACACAGAATCCGGCGAAACGCCGGGACGAGGGGTGGGGATGGATCTGGAGCTGCTCGATCGTCTGGAAGATCGGGTCGACGTCGCGGTGTCGACCGTGCGGGACCTCAAGATGGAAAACGAGCTCCTCAAGGAGGAGACCTCGGAGCTGCAAACGAAGGTCGATGCGCTCACGAAGGAGCTGGCCGCCGTCGCCGAGCAGAAGGGCGACGCCGACAAGCTTCGTCAGCAGTGCGAGGAGCTCGAGAAGAAGCTCGAGCGCGTGCGCGGGCGCATCGAAAGCATGGTCGACAAGATGAAGGCGCTCGAGGGATAGCCCTCGGGTCGCCTTCCGCGCCGGAGGGCAACGGTGGCGGAAGCTCGCACGATGACGGTCCACATCCTGGGCAACGAGTATCGCATCCGGTCGACGGAGAGCGGCGAGTTCGTGCGCGAGGTCGCGCTCCACGTCGACGAGCTGATGCACCGGATCGCTTCGCGCATGAACGCGGGAACGAGTTCGCAGGTCGCGGTGCTCGCCGCGCTGAACCTCGCGGAGGAGCTGCTCCGCGAGCGACGCAACGGAACCGGAGGCGTGGCCGCGGAGGAGATCGACGATCGCCTCCGCGCGCTCGCGAACCGCGTCGACGAGATCATCGACACGGCGAAGGACGAAATCGGCGCCACGAACGGCGGTCGCTCCGTCGGAGCGCGGTCGGAGGATTGACGCGACCCCCGCACCGGCACTCGGGGCGGAATCGCGATCGAGGGGTCAGGCGGGAGGACGCGTGAGGATCCTATTCGTGGGGGACGTCGTCGGTCGCCCCGGACGTCGCGCGGCCCGGGAGCTCGTCCCGATCCTCCGGGAGGAAGAGCGTCCCGATTTCGTGATCATCAACGCGGAGAACTCGGCCGGCGGGTTCGGCTTCAACCGTCGGTCCGTGCAGTCCCTGTTCGAGTGCGGCGCCGACGTCTTGACGGCCGGCAATCACACCTGGGACAAGGCGGAAGCGTTCGAGATCCTGGACGAGGATGATCGCGTGCTGCGGCCCGAGAACTACCCGCCCGGCGCGCCCGGCCACGGCTACGGCGTGTACGCGGCGGCCGGCGGCCACAAGGTGGGCGTCCTGAACCTGATCGGACGGGTGTTTCTCGGCACGTTCGACGATCCGTTCCGCATCGGGCGGCGCGCGCTGGAGGAGATGCGCCAGGAGACGCCGATCCTGTTCGTGGACTTCCACGGCGAGGCTTCGTCGGAGAAACAGGCGTTCGCCTGGCACGTCGACGGTCTCGCGAGCGCGGTCGTCGGCACGCACACCCACGTGCCCACCGCGGATGCGCGCGTGTTCCCCAAGGGAACGGCGTTCCAGACCGACGCCGGGATGACCGGCGGGTACGAGGGAGTGATCGGGATGGAGAAGGAGCCCTCGCTCTCTCGATTCCTCACCGGCTTCCCGACTCGATTCGAGCCGTCCGGACGCGACCTGCGCCTGGATGCGACGGTGATCGACGTGGACCCGGAGTCCGGCCGCGCGACCGGCATCCGCCACGTCCAGAAGAGACTCCCGGAGGTGTAGGGATGGCGAACATCCTCGACGGCAAGGCCACCGCGGCCGCGGTGCGCGACGAACTGAAGGAGCGGGTGGACCGGCTGCGCGAGGTCGGCACGGCGCCGCGGCTCGTGGTCCTCCTCGTGGGAGAGGATCCGGCGTCCCAGGTTTATGTGCGCAACAAGGGCAAGGCCGCGCGCAAGATCGGGATCGACGGGGACACGCTCGAGCTGCCCGCCACGATCTCGCAGGCCGAGCTCGAGGCGCGAGTTCGCGAGCTCGGCGACGATCCGAGCGTTCACGGCATCCTCGTACAGCTGCCGTTGCCCAAGGGGCTGGACGAGGAGCGGGTGGTGCGCTGCATCCCGCCCTCCAAGGACGTGGACGGACTGCATCCGGTGAACGTCGGAGATCTCGCGCGCGGCACGCCCGTGTTCGCGCCGTGCACGCCGGCCGGCTGCGTCGAGTTGCTCGTGCGGCACGGGGTGGAGATCGCGGGCCGACACGTCGTGATCGTCGGGCGGTCGAACCTCGTCGGGCGTCCGCTCGCGTCGCTGCTGTTGCTCAAGGGAGCCCGCGGCGACGCGTCGACCACGGTGTGCCACTCGCGATCCCGGAACCTCGCCGACATCGTCCGGCAGGGAGACATCGTGGTCGCGGCGGTCGGTCGCCCGAACACGATCACGGCGGACATGGTCCGCCCGGGCGCCGTCGTCGTGGACGTGGGAATCAACCGGATCGACGATCCGTCCGCCAAGGGCGGCAGTCGTCTCGTGGGCGACGTCGAGTACGACGCGGTGGCGGACATCGCGTCCTGGATCACGCCGGTCCCCGGCGGGGTCGGTCCGATGACGATCGCCATGTTGCTCGCCAACACCGTCCAGGCCGCCGAGGCACATGCCGGTTCCGCGCTCGTACGTTCCTGACGATCCCGTCTTCACCGTTTCGGAGTTCGCGAAGCGGATCGACGCGGACCTGCAGCGGAACTGGTCGTTCGTCCGGATCGAGGGCGAGCTGTCCGGGGTCAAGTACCACGTCTCCGGGCATGTCTATTTCACGCTGAAGGACGAGCGGGCGCGCATCGACGTCGCGCTGTTCCGGACGGAGGCCCGGCGAGTTCGTTTCCGGCTGGAGGACGGGCAGCGGGTCCGTGTCCTCGGGCGCGCGAGTCTCTACGCGACGAACGGTCGATTCCAGATCGTGGCGCGCAACGTGGAGGCGATCGGGCGCGGCGACCTCGAGATCGCGTTCCGTCAGCTGTGGGATCGCCTCGCGGCCGAGGGGCTGTTCGACGAGGAGCACAAGGTCGAGATCCCGCGCTTCCCGACGTGTCTCGGCCTCGTCACGTCCGGGAGCGGGGCGGCCCTGCACGACATCGTCAGTGCCGTTCGACGGCGGGCCCCGCACGTGCGCCTCGTGCTGCGATCCGCCCGCGTGCAGGGTCAGGGCGCCGCGGCGGACATCGCGGCGGGAATCGCCGAACTGGATGCCTGGGGCGGCTGCGACGCGCTGATCGTGGGGCGGGGTGGCGGCTCGCTGGAGGACCTCTGGGCGTTCAACGAGGAACGGGTCGCCCGGGCGATCTGGGCGTGCCGGACGCCCGTCGTGACCGGCATCGGTCACGAGGTGGATACGACGATCGCGGACGGGGTGGCGGACTTGCGGGCGCCCACGCCGACCGCGGCCGCGGAACTGGCCACGCCGGATGCCGGCGAGCTGCGGGATGCGGTCGATTCCCTGCGCGTGGCCCTGTCGCGGGCGGCGCGAGGGCTCTTGCGAGGGAAGCGGGATCGGGTCATGCTGCTCGCCGAGGCGAGGGCGTTCCGCGACCCCACGGCATATTGCCGTCAGCGGGGGCAGGACGTCGATCGTCTCGCGGAGCGTCTCGTGAACGTCGCCGGGCGGCGCGTGGAAACCGCGCGACTGCGCTGGGAGGCGGTCGCGGGACGCCTCGACGTTCTCTCTCCCCTCGCCGTACTCGAGCGGGGTTACGCGATCGCGCGCGACCCGTCGGGGCAAGTGCTGCGACGGGCGGAGGATGTCCGGCGCGGGGAGACGGTGGAGATCTGGCTGGGGGAGGGTGCGCTCGACTGTCGAGTCGAGGAGTCCCGCCCGGACGCGCGACTCGCGGGGAAGGAGCGACCGCACGATGGCTAAGCGGACCGAACCGGAATCGCCCGCGTCGTTCGAGGATTCGCTCGCCCGCCTGAGCGAGATCGTGGGCCTGCTCGAGCGTGGCGAAGCGCCGCTCGAGGAAGGACTGCGGCTGTTCGAGGAAGGAGTGTCGCTCACCCGTCGCTGCCACGAGCTGCTGAACACGGCGGAGCAGCGCATCCAGGAGCTGGTGCGCACCGAGGACGGCTTCGAGCTGACGTCGCACGCGATCGACGACCCCGATCGAGAAGAGGACGAGGATTGAGCGCGGTGATCGACGTCCATGAACTGCTGGCGCGCGCCGCGGCGCGCGTGGAGCCGGCACTGATCGAGGCCGTGCCGAAACTCGAGGGCCCGCTCGGGCGGCTGCACGAATCGATGCGATACAGCCTCCTCGCCGGGGGGAAGCGACTGCGTCCCGCGATCTGCTTCGCAGCGTGCGAGGCGGCGGGCGGCGCGCCGGAGGACGCGCTGCCGGCGGCCGTGGCGCTCGAGTTGATTCACACGTACTCGCTCGTGCACGACGACCTGCCCTGCATGGACGACGACGATCTCCGTCGGGGCCGCCCGACGAATCACGTGGTGTTCGGGGAGGCGCTCGCGGTGCTGGCCGGGGACGGCCTCCTCACGCGGGCATTCGGCGTGCTGGCGGAGGCGGGATTCCCGCCGGCCCGGCGGATCGAGATGGTGGCGGTCCTGGCCGAGGCGGCCGGCTCCCGCGGGATGGTGGGTGGCCAGGCGCTGGACCTCGCCGCGGAGGGAACGGAGGTCGATCTTCCCACCCTGCAGTACATTCACACCCACAAGACGGGCGCCCTGTTCGTGGCGTCTTGCCGGCTCGGCGGAATCGCGGCCGGCGCGGGGGAGACGGAGCGTGCCGGCCTCGATCGATTCGGTGAGCGGATCGGGCTCGCTTTCCAGATCGTGGACGACGTGCTCGACGAGACCTCGACTCCGGAGCAGCTCGGCAAGGGCACCGGGAAGGACCAGTCCCGCGGCAAGGCGACGTATCCCGGCCTGATCGGGCTCGCGGAGTCGCGTCGGCGGGTCGCGGAGCTGGCCCGGGAGGCCGAGGAGGTCGCCCGGGAATTCGGCCCGCCGGGGGCGTCGCTGGCCGCGCTGGCGCGGTTCGTGGGGGAGAGAACCTCGTGAAGGTGGAACATCCGTGGATTTGATGGCATCCTTTCCGCTCAGTCGGCCGCTGCTCCTGGCGCTCGGAAGCTCTGCGGCCGCACAGCTCACGAAGTTCCTCGTCACGCTCGGCCGCGACGGGACGGTGAACTTCAAGCGGCTCGTGGAGCTCGGCGGGATGCCGAGCGCGCACTCGGCCTCGGTGGCCGCGCTGTCCACCGGGGTCGCGCTGGAGCAGGGCCTGGCGTCGCCGCTGTTCGGGGTGACCGCGTTCTACAGCCTGATGACGATGTACGATGCGGCCGGAATCCGGCGCTCGGCCGGCAAGCAGGCGGAGGTCCTGAACCAGATCGTGGACGAACTCCGTTTCTCGCGCCGGGTGCGCGAGGAGCGGCTGCTCGAGTTGCTGGGGCACACGCCGTTCGAGGTGCTGGCCGGAGCTGCTCTGGGCATCGTGTTCGCGCTGGCCGCGGCACGTTTCCTGTAAACGAGGAGAGTTCCTTGGATCGGATCCTGGATCGCATCGAGCACCCCCGGGACCTCAAGACCCTCTCGGAGAAGGAGCTTCTCTCGCTGTGCGCGGAGCTCCGGGAGGAGATCATCGACACGGTCACGAAGACGGGGGGACACCTCGGCGCGAGTCTGGGAGCGGTGGAGCTCACCGTGGCGATCCATCGCGTGTTCGATTCGCCGAAGGACCGAGTGGTCTGGGACGTCGGGCATCAGGCGTACGGCCACAAGCTGCTGACGGGTCGCCGCGATCGCTTCTCGTCGATCCGGCAGTACGGCGGCCTCTCCGGCTTCCCGGTGCGCACGGAGTCCGACCACGATGCGTTCGGTGTGGCGCACGCGGGCACGTCGATCTCGGCCGGGCTCGGGATGCAGACCGCGTTCGAAGCGCAGGGTTCGGACGCGCGCGCGATCTGCGTGATCGGCGACGGGGGACTGACCTGCGGCATGGCGTTCGAGGCGCTGAACCAGGCGGGTCACCTGCGCAAGAACCTGATCGTGATCCTGAACGACAACGAGTGGTCGATCTCCAAGAACGTCGGCGCGCTGTCCACCTACCTCACGCGTCTCACGTCGCGCCCGCTGTACCGGCGCCTCGAGGAAGACGTGTGGGAGTTGCTCGGTCGCATTCCGAAGGCCGGCGGCAAGGCACAGGACGTCGCGCACCGCGTGAAGGAGAGCCTCAAGAATCTCGTGGTGCCGGGCGTGATGTTCGAGGAACTCGGGTTCAAGTACTACGGTCCGATCGACGGTCACAAGCTCTCCGAGGTGATCGCCACGCTCGAGCAGCTCAAGGGAACCAAGGGACCGGTCCTCCTGCACGCGGTCACCGAAAGGGAAAGGGTTACCCGTTCGCGCCCACGTCCAAGACGCGCGCACACGGCGTGGCGCCGCCGGCCGACCCCGGCAAGGCGAAGGCGCCGGCCTACACGAAGGTGTTCGGCGACGCGCTGATCGAGTTCGCGACGGAGGACGAGCGCATCGTGGCGATCACGGCGGCGATGCCCGACGGCACGGGAACCACGGAGTTCGGGGAGCGCTTTCCGGAGCGGTTCTTCGACGTGGGCATCGCGGAGCAGCACGCCGTCACGTTCGCGGCGGGACTCGCGTGCGAGGGCCTGATTCCGGTCTGCGCGATCTACTCGACGTTCCTGCAGCGCGCGTTCGATCAGGTGGAGCACGACGTCGCGCTGCAGAACCTGCCGGTCCGCTTCGTGATGGACCGGGCAGGCCTCGTGGGTGACGACGGGCCGACCCATCACGGCGTGTTCGATCTCGCCTACCTGCGGGTGCTCCCGAACCTCGTCATCATGTCTCCGAAGGACGAGAACGAACTCCGCAACATGCTGTACACGATGATCCGCTACGACGCGGGTCCGATCGCGCTGCGCTTTCCTCGCGGCAACGCACTCGGCGTGAAGATGGACGAGACGCCGCGCGTGCTTCCCATCGGTCAGGCCGAGCCGCTCCGCGAAGGGGAGCACGGCACGTTGCTCGCGCTCGGCTCGATGGTGCAGCCGGCGCTGGCGGCGGCGGATCTGCTCGCCGAACACGGCCTCTCGCTCGGCGTCGTGAACGCCCGCTTCGTGAAGCCGCTGGACGAGGAGATGATCGTCGAGCTCGCGCACCGCGGGCCGCTGTTCACCGTGGAGGAGGCCCAGCGGGCCGGCGGGTTCGGGAGCGCTGTCGCGGAGGTCCTGCAGGATCGGGAGATTCCGTGCCGGCTGGACTCGATTGCGTTGCCCGATCGATTCGTGGAGCACGGGAAACCGTCGATCCTCCACGGTCAGGTCGGGCTCACCGTGGACGCCATCGCTCGGCGCGTCGAGCAGTTCCTGGATGTCCGCTCGCGCCCGGCGGAGGCGGCCAGCCGCCGCGCCTGATCCATCGTGCTCGCCGAGCTCTCCATTCGCGATCTCGTCCTGATCGATCGCCTCACCCTACGGTTCGGGCCGGGGCTGAACGTGCTGTCCGGCGAGACCGGGGCGGGCAAGTCGCTCGTGGTGGGCAGTCTGCGCCTGCTGTGCGGCGAGAAGCCCACGACGTCTCTCGTGCGTCCGGGTGCGCGCGCCGCCGTGGTGGAGGGCGTGTTCGAGCTGGAGCCCGGCTCCTGGCATCACGCCGCGCTCGCGGAGCTCGGGGTCGAGGCCGAGGACGGCGAGCTGATCCTGCGGGTGGAGATCCCGGCGACGGGACGCGGACGCGTGCGCGCGAACGGCCTGGCGATTCCGCGCGACACGTTGCGCGCGGTCTCCGAGATCCTGATCGACCTGCACGGCCAGCACGATCACCAGTCGCTGCTCCGTCCTTCGGCCCAGGGCCTCGCGCTCGACGAGTTCGGTGCGCTCGGCGGAGCACGCGACGAATTCGCGGCAGCCTTCGCGGAGTGGCGCAGCGCGTACGAGGAGCTCGAGCGCCTGACCCGATCGTCGGCCGAGGATCACGCGCGCGAGGAGCTCGCGCGATTCCAGCGACGCGAGATCGAGGACGCCGACCCGCGGCCCGGCGAGCGCCAGGAGCTGCTCGGCGAGCTGGGTCGCCTCGAGCGCGCGGAGTTCCTGCGGCAGGCGGCGGCCCGGTGCGAGGACGCGTTGCTCGAGTCCGAGACGTCGATCCAGTCCGTGCTTTCCGAGCTCTCGGAGGTCGCGGCGGAAGCGGCGGACGCCGACTCGGGGTGGACGCCCGTGGCGGAGGCGTTGAGGTCGCTCGCGATCGGGGCGTCCGAGGCCGCGCGTGACGCGCGACGTCTCGGCGAGCGCGCCGTGGACGATCCCGAACGACTCGCGGAGGTGCGGGACCGCGTCCGTCAGATCGACCATCTCCTCCGCAAGTACGGTCCCTCGGAGGAGGAACTGTTCGAGTTCCGGGATTCCCTGGCGGCGATCGATCCCGATCCGGCGGCGCGGGAGCGGCGGATCGAGGCTTTGCGGACGCGAGTGCAGGGGTTGTCTGATAGACTGCTCCGACTCGGGACGACCCTGCGGGAACGGCGCCTCGAGGCGGCCCGGACGCTGTCCGGGGCGATCGAGGACGCGCTCGGGCCGATCGGAATGGAGGGTGCTCGGTTCTCGGTCGACGTGATGCCGCGCACGGAGGGAACGGAATTCGGCGCGGGAGCGGAGCGGGCCGGTCGGTCGGGCCTCGACGCGATCGAGATGTTCCTCGCGGCGAACCGGGGGCAGGAGCTTCGGCCCCTGCGACAGGTCGCCTCCGGCGGCGAGATCTCCCGCGTGATGCTCGCGCTGAAGTCGGTGCTCGGGAACGCGCGGGGAACGGCCACGATGGTGTTCGACGAGATCGACGCGGGAGTCGGCGGCACGGTCGCGGCCCGGGTCGGGGACCTGATGGCGAAGATCGGGCAGACCCGCCAGGTCCTGTGCATCACGCATCTCGCGGCGCTGGCCTCGCGAGCGGATCGACAGTTCCGGGTGTCCAAGCACGAGGTCGACGGTTCGGTGGAGACCTGGGTGGCCCCGGTGGAAGGAGAAGATCGAGTGCAGGAGATCGCGCGCATGCTGGGTGGGGCCGAGCCCGAAGGGGCGGCCGTCGCGCACGCGCGCGAGCTTCTCAAGGCGGTGGCTCCGTGATCACCCCGACCCGAGACGAGTTCGTCGCCCTCGCCAAGCGCGGCCACCGCGTTCCCGTGATGCGCGAGATCCTCGCCGACACCGACACGCCGGTCTCCGCATTCCTGAAGATCGCGGGCGGTTCGCACGCGTTTCTCCTGGAAAGCGTCGAGCGCGGCGGTCAGTGGTCCCGGTACTCGATTCTCGGCGCCGATCCGGCGGCCGTGTACTTCACGCAGGGCGGAAAGGCCGAGATCCGCCGCCCGGGCCGCGAGCCCGAGCCGATGCCCGCGGGCACCGATCCGCTGGCGGGGCTCGCCGACTGGATCGATCGTCAGAAGCCGATCGACGTGCCCGGCTTGCCGCCGTTCTGGGGAGGCGCCGTAGGCTTCCTCGGCTACGACGCGGTGAGGTACCTGGAGCGATTGCCGTCGAAGGCCGAGGACGACCTCGATGTACCGGACGCGGTGTTCCTGCTCACGGACACCGTCGTCGTGTTCGACAATCTCTCGCTCACCATGAAGGTCATCTCCAGCCGTCCGGCCGGAAAGGATCCCGGCGCGACCTGGGACGCGTGCGTGGAGGAGATCGATCGTCTCGTCCGACGACTGGAGGCTCCGCTTCCCGAGAGCGCTCCCGCAGCGGTGCGACGCGCCGGCAAGAAGTTCACGAGTTCGTTCTCGCGGACGCGGTTCCAGGAGGCCGTGCGCACGGCCAAGCAGCACATCCGCGCCGGCGACGCGGTGCAGATCGTGCTCTCGCAACGCTTCGAGAAGAAGCTCGGGTGCGATCCGTTCGATTTGTACCGTTCGCTCCGCGTGATCAATCAGTCTTCCTACATGTACTACCTGCAGATGGGCGAGCACCGCATCGTGGGGTCCTCGCCCGAGGTGCTGGTCCGGGTCACCGGAGACAAGGTCGAGCTGCGGCCGATCGCGGGCACGCGCCCGCGCGGCGCGTCGGCGGCGGAGGACCGGGCGCTCGAGGAGGAACTGCTCCGCGACGAGAAGGAGCGGGCCGAGCACGTCATGCTCGTGGATCTCGGTCGCAACGACCTGGGCCGCGTGTCCCGGTACGGCAGTGTGCACGTCGACGAGTTCATGAGCGTGGAGCGCTACTCGCACGTGATGCACCTCGTCTCGAACGTGCAGGGCCGCCTGCGCAAGGGAGTCTCGTCGCTCGACGTGCTGCGCGCCGCGTTCCCGGCGGGAACCGTGACCGGTGCGCCGAAGATCCGCGCCATGGAGCTGATCGAGGAGCTCGAGCCGTATCGTCGTGGCGTGTACGCGGGCGCGATCGGCTACGTGTCGTTCGACGGCAATCTCGACACGTGCATCGCGATCCGCACGGCGTACGTCGAGAACGACGTCGTGCGCATCGGTTCCGGGGCCGGAATCGTGGCGGACAGCGATCCCGCCGCCGAGTACCGCGAGACGATGAACAAGGCGGGCGCCCTGTTCGCGGCGGTCGAGGCGGCGGAGAAGCGGGTTCACGAGCGGGAGGGACGGCGATGATCCTCGTCGTGGACAACTACGATTCGTTCACCTACAACCTCGTCCAGTACCTCGGGGAGCTCGGTGCGGACCTCGAGATCCGTCGCAACGACGAGATCTCGGTGGCGGAGGCCAAGCGTCTCAAGCCGGAGCGGATCGTGGTCTCGCCGGGCCCCGGCCGTCCCTCGGATGCCGGCGTCTCGAGCGCGATCATCAGAGAGCTCGGCAAGAGCACGCCGATCCTCGGAGTGTGCCTCGGTCATCAGTGCCTGGCCGAGGTGTTCGGCGCCACCGTGACGTCGGCGGAGCGTCTGCTGCACGGCAAGACGTCGCGCGTGATCCACAACGCGAAGGATCTGTTCCGCGGGGTGGAGAACCCGTTCGAGGCCACGCGCTACCACTCGCTGATCGTGGACAAGGACACGCTCGGCTCGGACCTCGTGGTGACGGCCTGGACGGCCGATCAGGAGATCATGGGGCTGCGTCACCGCACGCTTCCGCTGTACGGCGTCCAGTTCCATCCGGAGTCGATCCTCACCTCCGAAGGCAAGAAGATCCTCGCGAATTTCCTCGAGTCGTAAGGGGACTTTCCCCGGGAGGCGCGCATGACCGATGACGCCGCCCCGCGTCTGCTCGAGGCTCTGCATCGCGTTCTGGCGGGCGAGTCGCTGGAGGAGTCACTCGCGCAGGCGGCGATGGCCGAGATCATGGCCGGCTCCGCCTCGGAGGGGCGCATCGCGGGTTATCTCGTGGCTCTCCGACTCAAGGGCGAGACCGCCGCCGAGGTGATCGGTTCGGCGCGAGCGATGCGGGCGGCGGCGACCGGTATCGATCCCGCGCGACGTCCACTCCTCGACACGTGCGGCACCGGCGGCGACGCCTCCGGCACGTTCAACATTTCCACCGGCTCGGCCCTGGTGGCCGCGGCCGCCGGCGCCACCGTGGCGAAGCACGGCAACCGGTCCGTGTCGTCGCGCTGCGGCAGCGCCGACGTGCTGCATGCCCTCGGCATCCCGATCGATCTCGATCCGGACACGGCGCGCGATCAGGTGGAACGACACGGCTTCGGCTTCCTGATGGCGCCGCGTTTCCACGGCGCGATCCGGCACGCGATGCCCGCGCGGCTCTCGCTGGCGACGCGGACGCTGTTCAATCTCCTGGGTCCGCTCTGTAACCCGGCGTCGGCGGAGCGGCAGGTGCTCGGCGTGTTCTCGGAGGGCGTGCTCGATCTCGCCGCCGACGCGATCCGCGGGCTCGGAACGGAGCACGCGTTCGTCGTGCACTCGGAAGACGGCCTGGACGAGATCTCGCTGTCGGCGCCGACCTGGGTGGTGGAGGTCTCGCCCGCGGTCCGGCGTCGGTTCACGGTGACGCCCGAGGAGTTCGGGTTCGCTCGGGTCGAGCGCGATTCACTCGCGGGCGGCGACGCCGAGGACAACGCGCGCATCCTCACGAACCTGTTCGCGGGCGAGCCCGGCCCGCGTCGCGACGTGGTGGTGATGAACGCGGCCATGGCGCTCGTCGCGGCGGGCGTGGCCGCCGATCTGCGGCAGGGGCGGGCCCGCGCCGAGGCCGCGATCGACGAGGGACTCGTTCGAGCGCTCGTGACCGCGCTCCGGGAGCGTGCCGCATGAACGCGCTGGATCGCATTCTCGCCCGGGTCCGCGAGCGGCTCCCGGCGCAGATCGCGGCGCATTCGTTCGATGACGTACAGCGTGCCGCCGAGGCCGCGCCGCCGCGGCCTTCGTTCCGGGAAGCGGTCGAGCGCGCGGGCACTTCCGTGATCGCGGAGGTCAAGCACGCGTCGCCTTCGCGGGGCGTGCTGCGCGACCCGTTCGACCCGGTCGAGCTCGCGACGGCGTACCGGGATGGGGGCGCCCGCGCGATCTCTGTGCTCACGGAGCCGGACTTCTTCGGCGGATCGCCGGATCATCTGCGGGCGGTGCGGGATCGCGTCGACCTGCCGATCCTGCGCAAGGACTTCCTGCTTGATCCGTACCAGATCTACGAGGCCCGGGCCTGGGGTGCCTCGGCGATCCTGCTCATCGTGGCCGCGGTGGAAACGTCGCGGCTCGAGGATCTGCTCTTCGCGGCGCGGTCCGTGGGGCTCGACGCGCTCGTGGAGGTGCACACGCCGGGTGAGGCGGAGGAGGCGCTCCGGGCCGGCGCGCGTCTCGTGGGCATCAACAATCGCGACCTCACGACGTTCCGGACGGATCGCGCGACCACGGCCACGGTCGCCTCCGTGATCGGCGGCGACGCGACGATCGTGTCCGAGAGCGGGATCTTCACGCGCGCCGACGTGCTCGAGGTGGAGGCGGCCGGCGCGTCGGCCGTGCTCGTGGGAGAAGCGCTCGTGACGTCGGCGGACCCGCGCGCGAAGGTCGCGGAGCTCACCGGGGAGGAGCCCGCATGAAATCGGCGCCGGATGAGAACGGATACTTCGGCGAGTACGGCGGCCGGTTCGTCCCCGAGACGATCATGGCGGCGCTGCAGGAACTCGAGCGCCACGCGCAGGAGGCGTTCGCGGATCCCGCGTTCCACCGGGAGCTCGAGTCCCTCCTCCGCGACTTCGTCGGGCGGCCCTCGCCGCTGCGGCTCGCCACCCGCTTGTCCGAGGAGGCCGGCGTTCGCGTGTACCTGAAGCGCGAGGATCTCGTCCACACCGGCGCGCACAAGATCAACAACACGATCGGACAGGCGCTCCTCACGCGGCGCATGGGCAAGCCGCGCGTGATCGCGGAGACCGGCGCCGGTCAGCATGGGGTGGCCACGGCGACCGCGGCCGCATTGCTGGGACTCTCGTGCACCGTGTACATGGGTGTGGAGGACATGCGCCGCCAGGAGCCGAACGTCTTCCGGATGCGTCTGCTCGGCGCGGAGGTCGTGGGAGTGGACTCCGGCAGCCGCACGCTGAAGGACGCGATCAACGAGGCCATGCGCGACTGGGTCACGAACGTGCGCGACACGCATTACATCCTCGGCTCCGTGCTGGGGCCGCATCCGTTTCCGCGCCTGGTGCGCGATTTCCAGCGCGTGATCGGCGTGGAGGCGCGCCGCCAGATCCTCGAGGCGGAGGGGCGGCTCCCGGACCTTTGTGTCGCGTGCGTGGGCGGCGGTTCGAACGCGATCGGCCTGTTCCACGCGTTCCTGGACGACGATTCGGTGCGCCTGGTGGGGGTGGAGGCCGGCGGGGACTCCCGCGAGCTCGGTCGCCACGCGGCGCGCTTCCACGGCGGATCACCCGGCGTGCTGCACGGCACGCGCTCGTGGCTGCTGCAGGACGACGCCGGCCAGGTCGCGGGCACGCACAGTGTCTCGGCCGGACTCGACTACCCGTCGGTGGGACCGGAGCATGCCTGGCTGCACGACCTCGGCCGCGCGAGTTACGATTCGGTGACGGACGAGGAGGCGTTGCGCGCGTTCCGGACGCTCTCGCGCACGGAGGGGATCCTGCCGGCGCTGGAATCGGCGCACGCGGTCGCCTGGATTCTGCGCGAGGGAAAGAACCTGCCCGCGGACACGCTCGTGGTCCTCAATCTGTCCGGACGGGGAGACAAGGACATCCACCACGCGTCGGCCGAGATGGCCCGACGCGGGTGGGATTCCTGACGCGAAGCCGGGGCGTCGACTACGGCCGCGTGCCGACTTCCGTCGGCAGGCCGACGAGGATCGCGGGATCGTCCGCGAGACCGAGCTCCGAGCGAGCCCGCACCACATCGGCCACCGGGATGCGACCCATCGCCGCGAGCTGCGCCAGCGTGGCGGCCGCGATGTTCTCCGCGTCGACCCGGAAGAAACGTCGCGTCGCCTCGCGGGTGTCGCTGCGGCCGAAACCATCCGTCCCGAGCGACTGCCAGGCGTTCGGCACCCAGCGGGCGATCTGATCCGGCACGGCCTTGATCCAGTCGCTGGCCGCGATCACCGGTCCCTCGGTCCCCTCGAGCAGACGGGTCACGAGCGGGATGCGGGCGGGTTCGTCCGGGCACTCGCGGTTGAAGCGCTCGCAGTCCAGCGCCTCGCGCCGGAGCAGCGTGTAGCTCGTCGCGGACCAGACGTCGGCGGCCACGCCGTATTTCGCGAGGATCTCCTGCGCGCGCACGGCGTGCATCAGGATCGGGCCGCTGCCGAACAGCTGGGCCCGGTGCTTGCCCTTCTCCGGGGCCGGATGCACGCGGTAGAGCCCGCGCAGGATGCCTTCGGCCGCACCCTCGGGCATCTCCGGCATCGTGTAGTTCTCGTTGTAGATCGTGATGTAGTAGAAGACGTCCTCGCCGTTCTCGTACATGCGTCGCAGGCCGTCGCGGATGATCACCGAGAGCTCGTACGCGTACGACGGATCGTACGGCTGCACGGTCGGCACGGCGGAGGCGAGCAGGTGCGAGTGACCGTCCATGTGCTGGAGGCCCTCGCCCTGCAGCGTGGTGCGGCCGGCCGTGGCGCCCATGAGGAATCCGCGGCCGCGCGCGTCGGCGAACGCCCAGATCTGATCCATGGTGCGCTGGAAGCCGAACATCGAATAGAACGTGTAGAACGGGATCGTGAACTCGCCGAACGTGGAGTACGACGTTCCGGCGGCCGTGAAGCTCGCCATGGAGCCGGCCTCCGTGATCCCTTCCTCGAGGATCTGTCCGTCCTGTCCCTCGGAGTACGAGAGCAGCAGCTCCGCGTCGACGGGGACGTAGCGCTGGCCGAACGGCGTGTAGATCCGGAACTCCTTGAACAGACCTTCCATGCCGAACGTGCGGGCCTCGTCGGGCACGATCGGCACGATGCGATCACCGAACTGCTTGGTCCGGAGCAGACCGCGGAGCAGACGCACGAATGCCATCGTGGTCGAGACCTCCTGGGTGCCGCCGGTCCCGGCCTGCAGCTCCGTGAACGGAGTCTCCTTCTGCACCACGAGCGGCTGCGCCCGCACGATGCGCTTCGGCAGCGGGCCACCGAGCGCCTGGCGGCGCTCCCGCAGGTAGCGGATCTCGTCGCTGTTCTCGCCCGGGTGGTAGTAGGGCGGGAGGTCCTCGAGATCCGCGTCCGCGATCGGCAGCTCCAGGCGATCGCGGAACTTGATCAGCTCCTTCTTGGAGAGCTTCTTCATCTGGTGCGTCATGTTGCGCGCCTCGAAGCCCTCGCCGAGCGTCCAGCCCTTCACGGTCTTCGCGAGGATCGCGGTCGGCGCGCCCTCGTGCGTCGTGGCGGCGCGGTAGGCCGCGTAGAGCTTGCGGTAGTCGTGCCCGCCGCGGCGCAGCCGCGAGATGTCCGCGTCGGAGAGGTGCGCGACCATCGCGGTCAGCTCGGGCGAGGTTCCGAAGAAGTGCTCCCGGATGTACGCGCCGTCTTCCACCGAGAACCGCTGGTACTGACCGTCGAGAGTGTCCATCATCTGGCGCTGGAGCAGGCCGTTGACGTCCTGCGCGAGCAGGTCGTCCCACTCGCGACTCCAGATGACCTTGATCACGTTCCAGCCGGCGCCGCGGAACGTTCCCTCCAGCTCCTGGATGATCTTGCCGTTGCCGCGCACGGGACCGTCGAGACGCTGCAGGTTGCAGTTCACCACGAACGTGAGGTTGTCGAGTCGCTCGCGGGCGGCGATGGAGAGCGCACCGAGCGCTTCCGGTTCGTCGGTCTCACCGTCGCCGAGGAACGCCCACACGCGCGTGCCACCGGTCGGAGCGATGCCGCGGTTCTCGAGGTACCGGTTGAAACGCGCCTGGTAGATCGCCGTGATCGGTCCGAGCCCCATGGAGACGGTGGGGAACTCCCAGAACTCCGGCATGAGCTGGGGATGCGGATACGACGACAGACCCCGCCCCGGAATGACCTCGCGACGGAAGTGGTCGAGCTGATCCTCCGAGATGCGGCCTTCCAGGAACGCGCGCGCGTACAGGCCGGGCGCGGCGTGTCCCTGGTAGAAGATCTGGTCGCCGGGCCCCTGGTCCTTGCCGCGGAAGAAGTGGTTGAAGCCCACTTCGTACAGGCTCGCCGACGAGGCGTACGTGGACAGGTGGCCGCCGAGTCCCTCGAACTGCTTGTTCGCGCGGGTGACCATCGCCATCGCGTTCCAGCGGATGAGGCGCCGGATGCGGCGCTCCATCTGCTCGTCGCCCGGGAAGTCCGGTTCGTCGTTCGGCGCGATCGTGTTGATGTAGCCGGTGCGGGTGAGGGCGGGCAGTCCCACGTTCCGACGCTTGGCCCGCTTCAGCAGCCGCCGGAGCAGGTAGCGCGCCCGCTCGGGGCCGGCCGTCTCGATCACCGACTCGAAGGCCTCGAGCCACTCGTCGGTCTCGGCGGGATCGCCGTCGGGCACCTGATCGTGAGTCTCCGGGAACATCGGCTTCCTCCCCCCGGCGCCGGTCGGGGCGCCCCCAGATTCGGCCCGCCGCCGCGGCGGGCAGTCGGGGGGAAAGATAGAGAGGATGGGGCGACGTGTCCACGCCCGCCGCCGCCGCCCTGCCCCGCGCGAGGGGCATTCCGCAATCCGGACGGCCGCCCGGCGGCCGGGGCAGGGCGGTCGGTTCGTGACCGAACACCGATCGGGGGCGTTGCTTGACACCCCCGGACGGGTCCCCTAGATTCCGGCCACTGCACGGGCCCGTAGCTCAGTTGGATAGAGCGTTGGTCTCCGGAACCAAAGGCCGGAGGTTCGAATCCTCTCGGGCCCGCCATTTTGCGCGCTCGTCCCTCGGGGCGGGCGCGTTCTTTCTTTCCGCGCGATGCTGGAGGCCGGGGCCGGTCGGGAGACACGGACCTCTTCGGCGGTGTTAGGATCGCCGACGTTCCGCTGCGGCCCACGGGAGGAAGCGCGATGAAGCTCCGGAGAAGAATCGGCCGCCGTCCCCGCGGGACTTGGCGGGCGGCCTTCTTCCTGGCGACGCTCGGTCTGGCGACTTCGGCCGCTCCGGCCGGGGCAGCCGGCGGCACGCTCCGGTACGGGCGCGGTATGGATGCGGTGGGACTGGATCCCGCCCACGAGTCCGATGGGGAATCCTTCAAGGTCTGCGACAACCTCTACGAGGGGCTCGTCCGGTTCCGCGACGAGGACACGCGCGTGGAGCCGTGCCTCGCCGAATCGTGGGACGTCGATTCCACCGGGACGATCTGGACCTTCCACCTGCGCGACGGTGTCCTCTTTCATTGCGGGAAACCGCTGACCGCCGACGCGGTCGAGTATTCGCTCGCCCGGCAATGGAGCGCCCGCGAGCCGCGCCACCCGGCGTACGGCGTGGGTGGCCCGTACCCGTTCTGGGGCTACCTCGGGCTCGACGAGACGCTCGCCGCGATCGAGGTGGTCGGCGAGCGGGAGATCCGATTCCGCCTGCGCGAGCCGAGCGCGCCGTTCCTCTCGAACCTGGCCTGTAACTTCGCGGCGATCGTCTGCCCGGACGACGCCGAGGAGCACGGCGAGGAGTTCTTCCGGCATCCGTGCGGCACCGGGCCGTTCGCGTTCGAGTCCTGGCGGCGCGCGGAGTCCATCACGATCGCGCGGTTCGAGGACTACTGGGGGGCGCCGGCCGGCCCCGAGCGCGTGATCTTCCGTTCCATCCCGGAGAACTCCACGCGGTTCTTCGAGCTGCTCTCCGGGTCGCTCGATCTGATGGACGGCGTTCCGCCGGACGACGTCGGCGCGATCGAGAAGAACCGCTCGCTCGAGCTGCTGAAGGCCCCGGGGATGAACGTCGCGTACCTCGCGATGAACCTGGATCATCAGCCGTTCGACGACGTGCGCGTCCGTCAGGCCGTGAACTACGCGGTGGACAAGCGCGCCATCGTCGACGGGCTGTACGCCGGTCTCGCGGAGCCCGCGGCCGGTCCCGTGCCGCCGAACGTGTTCGCGGCCCGGACCGATCTCGCGGACTACTACCACGATCCCGAGAAGGCGAAGGCCCTGCTGCGAGAGGCCGGCTACCCCGATGGTTTCGAGACGACGCTGTGGACCATGACGGGCCCGCGCCCGTACATGCCGCAACCGCTGCGCGTGGCGCAGGTGCTCCAGGCCGATCTCGCGTCGGTCGGGATCCACGCGAACATCGTCTCCTACGAGTGGGGGACGTATCTGGATCGCGTGCATCGCGGCCACCACGACCTCGCGCTGCTCGGCTGGCAGGCGGACAACGGCGACCCGGACAACTTCCTGTTCGTCCACTTCGACGAGAGCGCGGCCCGGCCGCCGGCCGGAAACATCGCGTTCTACCGGGGCGAGCGCGTGCACGAGCTCCTGCTGGAGGGACAGCGCACGATCGATCCGGAACGGCGGATCGCGGTCTACGGCGAGGTGCAGGAGATCCTGCATCGCGACGCGCCGTGGGTGCCGCTCGTGCACACGCTCGAGATCGCGGCGCAGAGCAAGCGGGTGTCGGGTTACCGGCTGCATCCGACGGGACGGGTGATCCTGTCCGGCGTGGAGCTCGCGCGCTAGTCGCGCGTGCCGCCGGACTCGCGGGTCAGGGGGAGACGGGTTGCTGGGGTACGTCGTTCGCCGCATCGCGTGGCTCGCCCCGACACTGTTCGGGGTCTCGCTCGTCACGTTCTTCTTCGTGCACTGGATGCCCGGCGATCCCGCGGAGATCCTCGCGGGCGAGCACGCGTCGCCGACGTTGATCGCGGAGATCCGGCACGAGCTGCGGCTCGATCGCCCGCTCCCCGAGCAGTACGTCCGCTACCTCGGCGACGTGGCGCGCGGCGACCTCGGGCGATCCGCGAAGACACACGAGGACGTCCGGGACGAGATCCGCCGCTACTTTCCCGCGACCGCCGAGCTCGCGCTCGCCGCGATGACGATCGCGATCGCGATCGGCGTTCCGGCCGGACTCGTGGCCGCGCGGCGGCCCGGCGGCTGGGTGGACGCGACCGCGACGTCGATCGCGTCCGTCGGCGTTTCCATGCCCGTGTTCTGGCTCGGGCTGCTGCTGATGTACGCTCTCGCGGTGCACTGGCCGATCCTGCCCGTGTCCGGCCGCGGCTTCGCGGCATCGGAGATCGAATCGCGGACCGGCCTCGTGGTCCTGGACGCGCTGCTCGCGCGGGACTTCTCGGCGGCGGCGGAGTCGGCGCGTCATCTCGTGCTCCCGGCGCTCGTGCTCGGCACCGTGCCGATGGCGGTGCTGGCGCGCATGACGCGCTCCTCGGTGGTGGAGGCGCTCGGGCAGGACTACGTGCGCACCGCACGCGCGAAGGGACTGCGCGAGAGCACGGTCCTCCTGCGCCATGCCGCCCGCAACGGGATCCTGCCGACGTTGACGGTGGCGGGTCTCCAGTTCGGCGCGCTGCTCGGCGGAGCGATCCTGACCGAGACGATCTTCGCGTGGCCGGGCGTCGGCCGCTGGATCGTCCTTGCGGTCGAGGCGCGCGACGTCCGGGTCCTGCAGGCGGGAGTGCTCCTGATCGCGCTGTCGTTCGCGCTGGTGAACCTGCTCACCGACGTGCTCTACGCGGCGCTCGACCCCCGGATCAAGCTCCGTTGAGGTGGGGACGATGAACCAGGGGACACCTTCCCGGCCCGCGCTCCGACTCCGTCGGGTGTTTTCGCGGCTGTGGCAGCGGCCCAGCTCGCGCCTCGGGCTGGTCCTGCTGGCGGTGTTCGTCGCTCTCGCGGCGGTGGGCCCGCAGCTGCCCTTGGAGGATCCCGTGGCGCAGAATCTGCCCGCGAGGCTCCAGGCGCCGAGTGCGGCCCACTGGCTCGGGACCGACGAGTTCGGGCGCGACGTCTTCGCGCGGCTCCTGCACGGGACGCGCGTCTCGCTCGCGGTCGGGTTCGTGGCGGTCGGGATCGGCGTGGTGTTCGGGGGGCTCGTGGGACTCGCCACGGGTTACTTCGGGGGCTGGGTCGACGGCGTGGGAATGAGGGCGATGGACATTCTGCTGGCCTTCCCGGGGGTACTCCTCGCGGTCGTCGTCGTGGCGATCCTCGGGCCGAGTCTGTCGAACGCGATGATCGCGGTCGGCGTGGTGGGGGTGCCGCACTACGCGCGCATCGTCCGCGCGTCCGTGCTCACCGTGCGCGCGCTCCCGTTCGTGGAGACCGAGCGCGCCCTCGGCTCGCCGGAGGGACGCATCCTGTTCCGCACGATCCTCCCGCACTGCCTGCCGCCCCTGCTGGTGCAGTCGAGCCTCGGGCTCGCGACCGCGATCCTCGATGCGGCCGGTCTCTCGTTCCTCGGCCTCGGTGCCCAGCCGCCGACGCCGGAATGGGGCGCAATGCTCGGCCACGGGCGGGAGTACGTGATTCACGCGCCCTGGATCCTGATTGCGCCCGGCGCCGCGATCCTCTTGACCGTTCTCGGGTTCAATCTCGTCGGGGATGCCCTGCGCGACGCGCTGGACCCGCGCCTGTCCTCGTCTTTTCGTACCGAATCACCGCGAGCCCGGTCCGTGGCGGGCTCGCCCAGCAAGGAGCTCGCATGAAACGCCTCGCTCTCGTGACGATCGTGGTTGCGATCGGGGCGTCGTGCCCCGCCGCGCGCGCCGTGGAGGAGCCGCCGTTCGAGGAGTCGACCGCGGTCGACGCCCTGGAGCACTACTCGCTCGGATCCTTCTTCGAGGCACGGGGCAAGTTCACCGAGGCGATCCAGGAGTACGTCGCGGCGGCGCGGGAGACCCCCGACAACCCCGACGTCTGGGGCAGCCTCGCGCGCGTGCAGATGCGGATCCAGCAGCTCGACGACGCGGCCGAGAGCGCCCGCCAGGCACTCGAGATCGACCCCGACAATCTCGATGCGCTCGAGGTCATGGTCCAGCTCCACGTGGGCCAGCGGGATCTGACGGCCGCACTCGAGAAGATGAAGAAGGTGGTGGAGCTCGCGCCCTCGGATCTGGAGAGACGAGTCCGTTACGCGGAGCTGCTCGAGTCGGCGCATCACTACGAAGAGGCCGTCGATCAGCTCGGTGAGGCCACGCGGCTGCGGCCGGGGCTGGCTCAGCTCCACTTCCGGCGCGCGTCGCTGCTCGGCCGTCTCGGCCGGCTCGACGAGGCTCTGGAGGAACACGAGACCGTCCTCCGCATCGAGCCGGACTTCGTGGAGTCACTGCTCGCCGGGGCGGCCGTGCGGGAGGCGAGCCTGCAGCTCGGCGACGCCGCGGACCTCTACCGTCGCGCGCTCGATGTGGACCCCGACAACCTCACGGTGCGCCGCCGGTTGCTCCGCGTGCTGCTCCTGCTGGACGACACGGAAGAGGCGTCGGCGATGGCGTCGTGGGTGCTCGAACGGTACCCGGAGGACAACGACGTTCGCGAGCAGTACGCGCTCCTCCTCCTCCGCGACGGTGAGGTCGATCAGGCCCGGAAGGAGCTCGAGCGGGTCCGGGATTCCGAGCCGGACCGCCTGAGCGTGTACAAGCATCTCGGCCGTCTGCAGTGGGACGCGGAGGACTTCGCGGCCGCCCACGCCTCGTACGAGGCCGCGCTGAAGCTCGACCCCGCGTGGGCGGAGGGCTGGGTTTCGGTCGGCTACCTCCGGATCCAGCTCCGGCGCCTGGAGGACGCGATCGCGGCGTTCACGACGGCGGCCGATTTGACTCCGCGCAATCCGGTATTGCCTTTCTTGCAGGGCGTTTGCCTGAATCAGCTCGACCAGTTCGACAAGGCGCAGGCTGCCTTCGAGCGGTCGCTCGAGCTCCGACCGGGGAACCCGGAGGCGCTCTACGGCCTGGGAATCGCCCGGGAGCGGCAACAGGATCTGGACGGCGCGGCGGAGGCGTTCCGGGAGGTGATCGAGCACGATCCCGAGAACGTGGAAGCCCTGAACTACCTCGGCTACATGTTCGCCGAGGCGGGGAAGAATCTGGACGAGGCGGTGCGGCTGCTGGAGCGGGCAGTTCAGCTGGAGCCCGAGAACGGGGCCTATCTGGACAGTCTGGGGTGGGCGCTCTTCCGGCGCGGCGAGGCGGCCGAAGCCCTGCCCTGGCTGGAGAAGGCGGCCGAGCGCCTGCCCGAGGATCCCGTCATCCTGGAGCACCTGGGCGACATCCGGAACGCGCTGGGGCGGTCCGAAGGGGCCCAGGAGGCCTGGAAACGGGCTCTGAAGGCCGATCCCGACAATCGAGCACTCGCCGAGAAGGCCGGACGGCGGTAGTCTGCCCGCCGTGAGAGGCGGGAGGCGGTCGCGCTCCGGTCGGGCCGTCGAAACGGCGAACCGGAACGGAACCTTTGGGGGCCCGGGTGGGTAAGCCCCCTCAGGAGGTGGCCATGCTCCCCTTGCAGATCGTTCGCCAGAAGACCGAGGTCGTACCGCAGGTGAAGGACGAACGCGCGGACGAGGACCTCATGCTCGCTCTCAAGCGGGGGGACGAGTCCGCGTTCGCCGAGCTGATGCGCCGCCATCGTGGTCCGATCGTGAACTACGTGAACCGGCTGATCGGGGACCGCGACCGCGCCGAGGATCTCGCGCAGGAGGTCTTCCTGCGAGTGTATCGTCACGCGGGGACCTACCGGGTGACGGCGAGGTTCACGACCTGGCTGTACACGATCGCCTCGAACCTCGGGAAGAACGAGCTGCGCAATCGAGCGCGGCGCAAGAACGTCTCGGTGGAGGATACGCCGCGGGAGCTCGGCCAGGAGGACTATCATCTCGGGACGCGAGAAGATTTCCTCTCGCCGGAACGGATCACGGACCTGAACGATCGGCAGCGAAAGGTCCGGATCGCGATCGACTCCCTGCCGGAGCACTTTCGGATGATGCTGGTGTTGCGGGACATCGAGGGCTTCGCCTACGAGGAGATCGCCTCGATGCTCGACCTTCCCCTGGGAACCGTGAAGTCGCGGATCAATCGGGCGCGTCTGGAGTTCAAGCGCCGGGTCGAACCGCTTCTCACCGGAGCGCGCTCGAACGATCCTTCCATCTTCTGGAAGGCGTCGCGACGCTCCGAGGGCGCGCCGTCCCCGCCGCCCGATGGCGGTGATTCCGCGAGTGGAGGAGGGAAGAACTCGTGAAGTGCGATACGGTACAGGAGCTCGCGTCCGACGCGCTCGACGGATTGCTCGATCCGGCGTTGGCTGCGCGCTTCGATGCTCATCTCGAGGCCTGTCCTGAGTGCCGGGTGTTCCACGAGGAGCTTCGCGAGTCTCTCGCGCTCCTCGCCGACTTCCCGGTCGTCGAGGCGAGCCCCGACTTCGATCGACGCGTCTGGGCCCGCATCCGCGAGGAGGGAAATCCGGTCGGATTGCGGGAGAGTGCGACGTCTCGTCTGGCCGAGTGGCGGGAGCGTCTGACGCTGTCCACGATGCCGTGGCGGCTCGCGCCGGCCCTGGCGGCAGGCGTCGCGCTCGTGATCCTGGCCACGACGTCGGGGCCCGTGCCCACGCGTGACCGCACGGCCGGAGTGGTTGCCCCGGAGCGGTTCGCGGCGGCGCCCGAGGCGCTCGCGAGCCAGCGGGCGGAGGCGGATCGTCCCGCCGAACCGTTCGTCGTGACCACGGGAGACGTGGACACCGAGGAGTTCGAGGCCGGTATGCCGCGCGTGGTGGAGGAGTTCCTGCGCAACGCGCCCGAGCTGCGCCTGCCGAGTCCGGATCGCTACCGCGACTCGAACTACCGGTATCCGCTGCGTCGGGTGCAGGATCCTCTGGGCACGCCGGTGTCCGGTGGCTACACGCCGGCGTCTCCGATGCTGCAACCCGTCGATGCTCCGGCCGGGGCCGCGGTCCTCTCGTTCTGACGGAACCGGAATGACTCGCGCCCCCGTCCGCCGACTCGCCCCGGCCGCGTTCGGGCTCGTGCTCCTCGCCGCCGGGGAGGCCCTCGCCGTCGCGGACTCCGGCCTTCCCGGAACCATGGACGCCAGCCGGATCCAGCAAGTCACGTCCGGCTGGCGCGAGCGCGTGCTGCTCGTCGTGGCCGATGGCGGTCAGGGTCGGGTGGACATCGACCAGGTCATCGAGAATCCCAAGGCGCTGTACCGCAAGCGACGTGTCGGCTGCGCCGTTCGCGTGGAGGATCGATACCTCCTCACGACGGCGTCCGTCGCCGCCGACGCGAGCGAGGTCGAGATCTTCGACGAGCACGGCCGGCACGTGCTCGCGCAGGTCGTGGGCCGAGATCGCTTCCTCGACCTCGCGCTCCTGCGCGCGGTCGAGCCGCTCGAGGAACTGACGGAGGAGCCGCTGGACTGGGACCGCGAGCCGATCGCGGGGGAGGCCTGCCTCGTCCTCGGCAACGCCTACGGCAGCTCGCTCTCGGCGACGCTCGGCACCATGGGCGGCATCCTCGACGTGCTTGCGTTCGGAATGCCGATCCGCGTGCATCGCGTTCTCGCACCGATCTACCCCGGCGACTCCGGTGCCCCCGTTCTCGACGAAGAGGGACGGTTCGTGGGAATCGTCACGGGGGTGTCGCGTCCGCGCGTGTCGCCCGTGCTCGAGGCCGAAGGCGACCGATTCGGACTGCACGACCCGCCGGACTCGCCGGCCGGTGCGATCGGATTCGCCGTGCCCGCGGAGGAGTGCCGCCGCGCGTGGATGGACCTGCGCGACTTCGGCGTGGTGCGACGCGCCTACCTCGGAGTGCATCTGCCGCCGGACGAAGTCGAGGAGACCGGGGCGCGCATCCTCGGAGTCCATCCCGACGGCCCCGCGGCCCGCGCCGGCATCCGGGCAGGGGACCTCATCACGACGTACGGCCGACACTACGTCACCGGCGGCCGGCAGTTCTGCGCGCTCGTGGCGAACTCGGTGCCCGGCGAGACGATCGACGTGCGCCTCGTGCGGGGGCAGCACGAGCAGGTCCTCGAGGTGAAGCTCGGCCTCGCCTCGCGCCAGCCGGGCCTGCGGCTCCTGCCACCGCCGCAACGTCTCCCGGCCGACTCCACACTCCAGACTCCGGCGCTCGGCGACGCGTCGCGTTGACCCTCGCCGGGGGCGCGTGCTAGCGTCCGTCGCCGTTCAAGGGAGACGCATGCGACGCCGAACCGTGCTCGCGGCCTTCGCGGCCGCGCTGGTCATCCTCGGATCCGGATGTGAGGGCAAGCAGGTGCCGGCGGTCGGGCCGGCGTACGAGATCGTGGTGCTCGCGCCGACGGGGAAGAAGATCCTCGGCGAAGAGGTCGCCAAGATCCTGAGCGGCGACATCATCACGGTGCGGCCCGAGAAGCGGTTCGACATCACGCAGGACAAGCTCGACCGCTTCCGCTACTACACCACGCGCAAGATTCTCTTCGCCGTGTCGAATCCGGACGACCCCGACTACGCGAAGCTCTCGAAGCGCGCGACCGGCATCCGCACCCGCACCGACTATCCCGGCCTCGAGATCGAGGTGGACCCGTTCGCGGCCGGGCAGGTGATGTTCCGGCTCGTCGGCGACCCGCAGGAGATCGTGCGCACGCTGCGCGACCGCGGGAACGATCTGATCGACGTCGTGGAGGACACCACCGTCACGCTGATCCTCACGAACATCTATCGGGCCGGCGAGAAGGAGAAGGCGCGGCCCGCGATGCTCGCGCGCTGGGGCTTCGGCGTACGCATTCCGGTGGAGTGGGTGGTGGAGGACCGCTCGTCCGAGACCACGAACTTCGTCCGCATCTGGCACGACGCACCGGTGGAGCAGATGTTCGTCTCCTGGGAGGACGGACGGGTCGAGCGCACGCCGGAGGAGTGGATCGAACGGCGTCACGAGCTCGGCTGGGTGCACTACGACCGGGACCAGGTCGTGTGGGACATGACCGGAGCGGTGCCGGGGCGCGCGCCCTTCGGACCGGAAGGCATCGTGATCAAGGGCGTGTGGAAGAACGACAAGTACGTGATCGGCGGCCCGTTCGAGAGCTACGCGTTCTACTGTCCGGACGACGATCGCACCTACCTCGTGGATCTCTCGGTGTACGCGCCGGATCGCGACAAGGGACCTCTCATGCGCGTGCTTCGCGCCGTCTCGCGGACGTTCCAGTGCGGCTGCGTTCCGCCGCCCACCCCGGGAGCCGCTTCTTGAGCCCCTCCGCCCGGGTGCCGGTGGAGCTCGGAGCGCGATCGTACGAGGTCCGGGTCGGCGGCGGCGCCATCGCCGACGCGTTGAACGAAGCGCTCTCGCGACTCGACGCCCGCCGGGTCCTGCTCCTCGCGGACACGAACGTCGCCCCGCTGCACGCGCCGCTCGTACGCGACGTGCTGGGCGACGCCCTTCCCGTGACGCTGCACGAGCTTCCGGCCGGGGAGGCGGCGAAGACGCTCGACGTCGTCGCCGCCGCGTGTCGGGCCGGTGTGGAGTCGGGGCTGGAGCGGAGCGATCTCGTGGTCGGACTCGGCGGCGGCGCGGCGACCGACGTGGCCGGTTTCGTCGCGTCCATCATTCTGCGAGGCGTGGCGTGGGTATCGCTCCCGTCGTCGCTACTCGGCATGGTGGACGCGGCGGTCGGCGGCAAGACCGGCGTGAATCTCCCCGCCGGCAAGAACCTCGTCGGCACGTTCTGGCAGCCGGTCGCCGTCGGCTGCGAGCCCGCGCTCCTGCGCACGCTGCCCGAGCGCGAGTTCGTGGCCGGCCTCGCGGAGGTCGTGAAGACCGCCTGGATCGGCGACGCCTCGCTGCTCGACCTGGTGGAGGAGTCCGCGCCGTGGTCGGCGTCGCACCAGGGACTCACCGAGATCATCCGCCGCTCCGTCGCGGTGAAGTCACGCGTGGTCGCCGCGGACGAGCGCGAGGGCGGGGTTCGCCTGCTGCTGAACTTCGGTCACACGCTCGGCCACGCACTCGAGACGGAGGGACGGGGGCGCCTGCTGCACGGCGAAGCCGTCGCACTCGGTCTCGTGGCGGCGCTGCATCTCTCGGTCGCGGCGGAACGTTGTGCGCCGGAGCATCTGGATCGACTCGTCCGACTGCTGGAGAGCCTCGGGCTGCCCACCCGCGATCGCTCGTTCGATCCGGACGCGGTCCTCGCGCGCGTGCTCCACGACAAGAAGCGGAGAGACGGAAAGATCCGCTACCTGTTGACGACCGGTGTGGGCTCCGTTAGCGTCTCCAGCGATCTTCCGGCCGGCGCGGCGCGGGCCGCCCTCGAGTTTCTTCGCCGCTGAGGTGGCTGAGGTGGACGTGTCCGGGTCGGAGACGAACGCGGGGCTCCCGCAGCTCGAAGCGTCGCTGGGGGTAGATCCCTCTCCCCGAAACGTCGTGCGCGTGGCGGACGCGTTCCGTCTCGCCGGTCGTCCCGCGGTCGCCGCCGAGTGGCTGCGTGCGCTCTGCGCCGAACGACCGGACCTCGTCGCGCCCCGCATCCTACTCGGCTGGTGTGCGCGAGATCTCGGACACCACGAGGAGGCGGACGCGGCATTCGCCGAGGCGCGCGAGCTCGATCCCACGAATCCGTTCGCGGTGCCGGTCACCCTGCCGGAACAGGAACCGGCCGACGATCTGGTGATCGAGCGATGGGATGCGGACTCGCAGGAGTCTTCCGTGGAGACCGCCCTCGTTTCCGAGATTCCGGTCGAACCTGCCCGCGAAGCGGAACGTGTTCTGGACTTGCCGGAGGACGAGGCACCGGTCCGCGAAACGGAACGGGTTCTCGAATTGCCGGTCGAGGACTCCGCCCTGCCCGTGGCCGCCGATCCCCGGGCGATCCCGGAGATCCCGACCGTCCGCCGGCCGCGCGACCCCGAGGCCGAGGCCGAGCCGGAGCGCGCCCTCACGGAGGAGGAGCTCCGCGACGTCCCGCCGAGTCCGCTCTACTCGGCCACGCTGGCCGAGATCTTCGAGCGGCAGGGGTTCGAGGAGAAGGCGATCGAGATCTACCTCGAGGTCGTCCGGAGCCACCCCGAGCGGTCCGATCTGCGGGACCGGATCTCCGAGCTCGCCAAGCGCTCCCTGCCGGGTGCCGGCCGGTGAGTCGGCACGTCCTCTGCGTCTTCGGCGCGAACCTGGCCCTCCTCGGGAAGCGCGAGCCCGACGTCTACGGCGACGTCACCCTGGACCGGATCCGAAAAGCGATCGAAGGGCGTGCCCGGAGGCGGGGAGTTCGGGTATCCTTCTCGGTTTCCAATCACGAGGGGGAACTCGTGGACGCCCTCGGGCGGGCGCTCGGCTCGGTCGACGGCATCCTGATCAATCCGGGGGCGTTCACCCACACGTCCGTCGCCCTGCGCGACGCGTTGCTCGCGGTGAACGTGCCCACGGTCGAGGTCCACCTCAGCAACATCCACGCGCGGGAGGAATTCCGCCGCCGCTCCTACGTCGCGGACGTCGCCACGGGCGTCGTGACCGGACTCGGGGCGCGGGGGGTCCTGCTCGCGTTCGAGGCCTTGATCGACGAGCTCGAAGGGAAGCCGTTCCCGGACGAGCCGACGGAGGAACGGAACTAGATGGCATCGAGCAACGACTTCCGGAACGGCATGGCCCTCCGGGTGGACGGCAAGCTGGTCACGATCGTGGACTTCCAGCACGTGAAGCCCGGCAAGGGCGGCGCGTTCGTGCGCTCCAAGCTGAAGGACGTCATCACCGGCGCGGTCGTGGAGAAGACCTGGCGCGGCGGCGAGAAGGTGGAGGAGGTCCGCCTCGAGAAGGCCGGCATGCAGTACCTCTACCGCGACGGCGACATGATGATCGTGATGCATCCCGAGACGTTCGAGCAGATCACGATTCCGGTCGCGCTCCTGGGAGACCAGCTCGGCTACGTGAAGGAGAACGACATCGTCTCGGTGATGATGCACGACGGCGCCGCGATCGTGGCGGAGGCGCCGAACTTCGTGGAGCTCGAGGTGACCCAGACCGATCCCGGCTTCCGCGGGAACACCGCGACCGGCGCCACCAAGCCGGCGACCCTGGAGACGGGGGCGGAGGTCCAGGTTCCGCTGTTCATCGAGATCGGCGACGTGTTGAAGGTCGACACGCGCACCGGCAGTTACGTGGAGCGCGTTCGCCGCTAGACGGCACCCCGACGCCCTTCAGGGGAGGTTTGCATGGACGAGGCCAGGCTCAAGCGGCTCATCCGGATGGTCGAAGAGAGTGACATCGAGGAACTCGAGATCGATCGTCCGTTCGGCCGGATCCGGATCTCCAAGCGCCGGGCGGCCGAGACCGTCGTTTCGGCTTCCCCGATGATGACGGCCGCGGCGCCGCCGGTTGCGGCGCCCGCTCCGGCTCCCGCGGCTCCGGCCGCGGCGGCACCGGCCGAAGCGCCGGCCGCGCCGGGACGGGATCCGAGCTGGGTCGCGATCGCGGCACCGATGGTCGGGACGTTCTACTCCGCGCCGGCGCCCGGCGCGAAGCCGTACGTCGCCGTCGGGGACGGCGTGAGCAATGGCCAGGTCATCTGCATCATCGAGGCGATGAAGCTGATGAACGAGGTCCAGTCCGAGGTGTCGGGCCGGATCGTCCAGGTCCTCGCGGACAACGGACAGGCCGTGGAATACGGGCAGGAGCTGTTTCTCGTGGCCCCTGCCTGATCGCATCCGGGCGACGCCCGGCATCAGGGAAGGGTCCCATGAAGCTCCGAGCCGTACTCGAGGACATGATCCGACGCGGAGGCTCCGACCTCCACGTGTTCGTCGGGTTTCCGCCGGTCGTCCGCGTCAACGGTGCGCTCACGCAGCTCGAGCACGAGGTCGTCACCCCGGAAGACATGGTGGCGCTCGCCGAGCAGATCCTCACGCCGAAGCAGCTCAAGGAATTCGAGGCGCACAAGGAAATCGACTTCGGTTTCGGCGTGCCGGGCCTCGGCCGCTTCCGCGCGAACGTCTGCAAGCAGCGCGGCACGATCGCCATGGTGTTCCGTCTCGTGCCCATGGAGATTCCGCCGCTCGAGTCGCTGCTCCTCCCGAGGGTCGTGGACCAGCTCTGCGCGAAGCCGCGCGGCCTGATCCTCGTGACCGGCATCACCGGCTCCGGCAAGTCCACCACGCTCGCGTCCATGCTGCAGAAGATCAACCAGGAACGTCGCGTGAAGATCGTGACGATCGAGGATCCGATCGAGTTCCTGCACGCGCGCCGGTCCGGTCTGGTGGCCCAGCGCGAGGTGGGGACGGACACGAACTCGTTCTCGTCCGCGCTGCGGCACGTGCTGCGGCAGGATCCGGACGTGATCATGGTCGGCGAGATCCGCGACCTCGAGACGATGGAGATCGCGATCACCGCCGCGAACACCGGTCACCTGCTGATGTCCACGCTGCACACGATCGACGCGGCGCAGACCGTGAACCGCGTGATCTCGTTCTTCCCGACCCACCAGCACGCCGAGGTCCGGCTCCTGCTCTCGTCCTGCCTGCAGGCGATCGTGAGCATGCGCCTCGTGCCCCGCGCCGACGGCCAGGGCCGGGTGCCCGCGGTGGAGTGCCTGCTCTGCACGCCCACGATCCAGGAGTACATCATCGACCCCGCCAAGACCGTGGCGATCCGGCAGGCCATCCAGGAGGGTCACCTCCAGTACGGCATGCAGACCTTCGACCAGTCGCTGATGAAGCTGTACCGGGAAGGCCTCATCACGTACGATGACGCCCTCTCGAACAGCACGAGTCCCGACGAGTTCAGCCTGCGGGTCAAGGGCATCGAGGCGACTTCGGATACGAGCTGGAACCAGTTCGAAGGTCAGAACGAGCTGGAGTCGAACATTTCCGAAGGCGTCTGAGAGCGCGGCGGGTGCCGCGCCTCGCCAGTCGAGGGCGCGCGCACCACGGGTGAGCCGTGTTCAACAAGATCCTGATCGCGAATCGCGGCGAGATCGCCGTCCGTATCATCCGGGCCTGCCGCGAGATGGGCATCGAGACGGTCGCGGTCCACAGCGAAGCGGACGACGACGCGCTGCACGTGCACATGGCCGACGAGGACGTGTGCATCGGGCCGCCCGCGGCGACCGAGAGCTACCTCAACATTCCCCGCATCATCAGCGCGGCCGAGATCACCGGCTGCGACGCCGTGCATCCCGGCTACGGGTTCCTCTCCGAGAGCGGCAAGTTCGCGGAGATCTGTGCGTCGTGCGGGCTGACGTTCATCGGGCCGGCGCCCGACTCGATCCGCGCTGTGGGGGACAAGGCGGCCGCGCGCGAGACGATGAAGGCGGCCGGCGTGCCGATCCTGCCGGGATCGGACGGCCCGCTCGGGAGCATCGAGGAAGCGCGGAGTGTGGCGGAGGAGATCGGCTACCCGGTGCTGCTCAAGGCGTCGGCCGGCGGCGGCGGGCGCGGAATGCGTCGCGTGTACGAAGCCGAGGACCTCGAAGGCGCGTTCACGGCGGCGTCGAGCGAGGCGCAGGCCGCGTTCGGGAACGGAGAGCTCTACCTCGAGCGACTCGCGCAGAACCCGCGTCACGTCGAGGTGCAGGTGATGGGGGACACGCACGGGCATGTGGTGCATCTGTTCGAGCGCGAGTGCTCCGTGCAACGTCGGCACCAGAAGCTCATCGAGGAGAGTCCGAGCCCGGCGCTGGATGAGGCCACGCGGCGCGCGCTGTGCGAGGCCGGCGTGCGTGCGGCCGAGGGCGTGAATTACGCGGGCGCCGGCACGGTGGAGTTCCTGCTCGACTCGCAAGGGCGTTTCTATTTCATGGAGATGAACGCGCGCATCCAGGTCGAGCATCCGGTGACGGAGCTGATCACGGGCCGCGACCTCATCAAGGAGCAGATCCGGGTGGCGGCCGGCGAGCCGCTTTCGTTCCGGCAGCAGGACCTGCGCTCGTTCGGGCACGCGATCGAGTGCCGCGTGAACGCGGAGGATCCGGCGCGCGACTTCGCGCCGAGCCCGGGCACGGTGACGGGGCTGCACCTGCCGGGCGGTCCCGGCGTGCGCGTGGACACGCATCTTTTCGCCGGCGCCTCGATTCCGCCGTACTACGATTCGCTCGTGGCCAAGGTGCTCGCGTTCGGCGCGAACCGCACCGAGGCGATCTCGCGCATGAAGCGGGCGCTCGGCGAGTTCTCGCTCGAGGGCGTCAAGACCACGGTGCCGCTGCTGCTCGAGATCCTGGACGACGAGCCGTTCGTGTCCGGCCGGTACGACACCGGGTACCTGGACGCGAAGCGCGCGGCCGCGCGCGACCGGGTGGCGGCCGGCGTTTGACGCGCTCCACGGTCGAGGTCCTCGCGGGTCCGCACGCGTTGCCGGAGCTGGAGCTCGCCGAGCGCGCGTGCGTCGTGATCGACGTGCTCCGCGCGGGCACCACGATCGCACACGCGCTCGCGGCCGGCGCGCGGGGCGTGGTGCCGGTGGCCACGGTGGAAGACGCGATGCGTCGCGCCCAGAGCCTCGGGCGCGAGTCCACGTTGCTCGGCGGCGAGCGGGGCTGCCGGAAGATCGACGGCTTCGACCTCGGAAACTCGCCGGCCGAGTACGTGCCGGAAGTCGTGCGCGGCAAGACGATCGTGCTCTCCACCACGAACGGCGCGCGCGGCCTCGCGGCGTGCGCCCGCGCCCGCCGCTGCGTGGCCGGCGCGTTCGTGAACCTCTCCGCGACCGTGCGGCTCCTGGCCGGCGAGCCGACGATCACGCTCGTGTGCGCCGGCTCCGGGGCGCACTTCTCGCAGGAAGACTTCGTGTGCGCCGGCATGCTGGCCGCGCGCCTCGAGGTCGGCGGGGCGCGCCTGGACGACGGGGCGCGGGCCGCGCGGGACGTCGCGCGCGGGGCGGCGGGGGACCTCGCCTCGTTCCTGGCGGGGACCGATCACGGACGGCGCCTGGAGGAGGCCGGCTTCGGGAGCGATCTGCCGCTGGCCGCGGACGTGGATCGCTTCGACTTCGTGCCGGTGCAGACGGACGGCGTGCTGGGAGTGGTCCGGCCGGACTAGTGTCGACCGGTCCTTGCGCGTCGCGCGGATCGATCGAAACGCGTTCCGCCACCGAGGCCGATGACCGAGAGCAGCACCGGGAGGATCGAGGTGAGTTCCCTCGTCAGGGCGCCTCCGGCTCCTCGACGATCGCGGCGAACAGCGCGCACCGAGCGGACCGATGGACCACGAAGAACGCGAACGGACGGTCGGCGACGAAGTCCACGAACTCGACCGGCTCGAGGTCGAGACCGCCGAGCGCCTGCAACTGCGCGCGCAGGTCCGCCTCGCCCACGGTGCCCTCCTCGTCGCATTCGAGCCGGGCGCGCTGGGTGAGGGCCGCGACGTAGGCGCCGTTGCCGGTGATGCCCCCGAACTCCGCGCCGTCGAGGGGAGAGTTCCGGAACGGGCGGAGGGCCCCGTGCTCTTCGCAGTAGCGTCGGAGGTCGAGGTCCGAGTCGATCCGGAACCGCGGCAGCGAAACGCGTCCGCGGACGCTCGGCGCGAAGAGGAGGCGAACGAGCGCATCGTTGTCGAGGGCACCGTCGAGCAGATCGGCGGGAGTCCGGCCGCTCTCGGGCAGCACGACGAGCGCGGAAACGTCTCCTCTCGAGAACTCCACGCGCACCGCCCGGTAGTCCTCCGACTCGACGTATCCCATGCTGCCTTGCGCCCGCATCACGGCGACCGATCGCACCCTGTTCGATGTTCGAGGCCGCCGGGTGGCGGAGTTGGTGAACGAGACGCTCGCGCCGGGGTGGTATGAGGTACCATGGGAGGGAAGCGATGCCAGCGGCGTTTCAGTCGCTTCGGGGGTGTACTTCGTTCGACTCGAGTCTCGGAGTGTCGTCGCGACCCGCAAGCTCGTCTATGTGAGGTGAGGAGTTGAATCGCGTCCTTGTCGCAGCACTATCCGGATCGCTGGGAGTCGCCGTCCCATTCGGTGCGACGGGAGCGACCCTGGACGTGCCAGCGTCCTACCCCACGATTCAGTCGGCGATCGATGCGGCCGGAGTGGGCGACACGGTGCTGGTCGCTCCGGGCACGTACACGAACTGCTTCCTCGGCCCGTGTCTTCCGACAGTCGCGACATTGAAGACGGGGGTGGCCGTCGTATCGTCCGGTGGGCCCGACGTGACGACGCTCCGCGTGGACGTCGCCGCGGGTGGTAGTTCCGTCGTACGTGCGCAGGGAATCGCAGAGCCCGGAACCACGCTCAGCGGGTTTACGATCGAGTCCACGGCCCCAGGGTATCGTGGGGCGGTGTTCCTGAGTTCGGATACCATCGTCGTTTCGAACTGTCGGTTCGTCGGCATTTCGAGCGGCGAGACGAAGGGCAGTGGGATCTTCTCGAACTTCTGCGATCTGACACTCAGGGGCTGCGATCTAGTTCGATGCGAGGCCGAGCAGGGAGCCGCAGCCGCGTGGGGAGACGGCGGAGTGGTGCTCTTGGAGCGATGCCGCTTCATCGAGAATGAGAAGGGGGGCGCGAGTTTCGGCGGGGGTGTCGGAGGCGAGCTGACCATGACAGCCTGCGAGTTTCGCGCGAACAGCGGAGGTAGCGCCTTGACGGTAGTAGAGATTCCAGACGTCGAGATTCGCGAGTGCTCGTTCGTTGGAAACCGAAACGAGTCTGGCATCTCAGCCCTGGTGATGGCCACGGAGAGCGGTCCTCCAGGAGGGACGGTGTCCGTGACCTCGAACATCTTCGTCGGGAACGAAGCGAGCGGCAGCACGAGTGCAGCGGTGGGCTGGAGAGCCTCGGGAACGATTGCGAACAACACATTCTGGGGGAACAGCGGGACGGCTGCCTCCTCTGTCTTGGATATCCATACCGGGGGAGGGACTGTAGTTCGTGACAACATTTTCTCAGGAGGCCTAGGCGCGCCCGCCTACGTGGCTGATTTCGTGCAGCCAGCCGCGGACTGCAACGACTTCTGGATCAACGAGGGAGGCGATCATTCCGGATACTACGTCCCGGCGCCCACCGATTTGTTTCTCGACCCTTTGTTCTGCAACCCGGCGATGGGCGACCTGACTCTCCAATCGTCTTCTCCTTGTCTTCCCGAGAATTCGGATGGCTGCGGGCAGATCGGGGCGTTGGGAATGGGATGCGGAGCGTTGGCGATCGACCCTCTGTCCTGGGGGCGGGTCAAGTCCGGCTACCGCAGTGGAGATGGGAGATGAGACGGACCGGCGTGCCCTCCCGAACACTCGAACGGCTGCGGCCAGATCGGGGCCTTCGGCCAAGGCTGCGGCACCGTGTCCCTCGACGCCTGGTCCTGGAGCCGGATCAAGGCGAGCTGCCGAGAAGGAGAAGACCGATGAAACGAGCGCTCGTCCTCTACGTGTTTGTGAGGTGAGCGTGCGACTCTTCATCGCATTGTGCCCGGCAGTGGGTCTCCTGCTTGTCGCCGACCAGGCTCCGGGAGCGACTCTCCGAGTGCCGTCCGAGTATCCGACGATCCAATCCGCGATCCACGCCGGAATCTGGGGAGACACGGTGCTCGTTGCTCCGGGCACCTACACGAACTGCGAGTTCGGCCCGTGCGTTCCTTGGGCGGTGGAGATGAAGCCGGGGGTCTCGGTGGTGTCGGAGGCTGGGCCCGGGGTGACCACGCTCCGGGTGGATACCCCGGCCGGCGGCTTGGCGGTCGTTCGGTTCTCCGGTGTGGTGGGAGCCGAGACGGTCCTTCGCGGCTTCACGATCCGGGCGACGGCTCCAGGGTACCGTGGCATCGAAGTGCGAGGCTCGAGCGATGTTGTGATCGCCGATTGTCGGATCGTGGACGTGGCAAGTGGGTACAGCACGGGAAGCGGAATCTACGCGCTAGACTCGGACTTCATCGTCGCGGACTGCGAGATTGTGCGCTGCACGGCCACCAGCGCAGCCGGACTCTCCAGCGACGCGAGTTCGGTAATTCTGGTCCGATGCCTCTTCGCCCAGAATGACGGCGGGGGGGCTGGATGCCTCGCGTATTTGGGCTACTCACTCTTGGCTGAGGACTGCGTGTTCCGGGACAACTACGGTGGCAGGGCACTTGCCGTCTCGGAGATTCCAGAAGTGGAGATCCGGGGCAACCTTTTCGTAGGGAACGAAGCCGGCCAATCCGTGTCGGCGCTCTCGGTGACGTCGGGCAACGTGACGCCAGTCGCCTATGCGGTCGTGACGCACAACATCTTCCTGGGCAATGAGGCCACAGGAAGCATCGGTTCCACGGTCGGATGGCGTTCGCCCGGCACGTTCGAACACAACACGTTCTGGGGGAACTTCGGCAGTCGTGCGTCGGCCGTCTATGGCCTCGGGACCGAGGACGCCCCCACGACCATCCACGCCAACATCTTCGCCGGCGGAACCGGCGGACCCGCCTACCGAGCCTCCTTCTCGGAGCCGACCGTGAGCTGCAACCTCTTCTGGGAGAACGAGGGCGGCGACTACTTCGGTCACTACATCCCGTCCCCCACGGATCTGTTCACTGACCCGCTGTTCTGCGACCCCGCGACCGGCGATCTCACCCTCCAGTCGGGCTCCCCGTGTCTCCCCGAACACTCGAACGGCTGCGGCCAGATCGGGGCCCTCGGCCAAGGCTGCGGCACGGTGTCCGTCGATGCCTGGTCCTGGGGCCGGATCAAGGCGAGCTACCGAGAAGGAGAAGACCGATGAAACGCGCGCTCGTGCTCTACGTGTTCGCTTGTCTCCTCGTCGCGTCGACACTCCCACGGCCGTCCCTCGCCGCCGTTCTCACCGTGCCCGTTTCGGGTGTTCAGGTCGTTGCCGGCCAGGACGGCAAGTCGGCGGTGCTCCTCACATTCGAGGCGCCGGTCCTGGACGGCTGGGTCTCGCTCGGGACCGCGCGGCTTCGTCTCGGCGAGGCGCGCGTGCTGCTCGACCGCGAGGACGCTTCGCTGTGCGTGATTGGTGTGCGCCACGGTTCCCTTCAGGACCTCGACCTTGGGCAGCTCTCGCGAGTGGATGTACGAGCCGGCGCGCCGGTCTCTGCCGTGGACGTGACACGGGCGGTGCGCGGAGTCCTGTTGGGGCAGGGGATCACCGGCCTCCTGATCACGACTCCCGATCGGGCGGGCCTCGACGCGCTGGATGCGGCAACCCTTCGACTGGCCCTGGATCAGGCGGTCATCGAGGCCGAGTACCGGCGCGTGGCGCCTTCGAGACGACGCGACTGACGCCGCGACGAGGCCTTTGAGGGGGCCGCCCCCGCGTGCCGTCGCCGGGCCACCCGCCCCGGAATCCGCCCCCCCGCGTTGACGGGGCGCCCCCCCGCGGTGTATGCACGGGGACGGTTGAGGGGTGGGCGGCGCCGATCGGATGCCTGGTCGCGCCCGGACGGGTGGATGCATCATGGCCAAGCGCAAGAGGAAGGGTCATTCCGGCGGTGCCCTGCGCACCCGCCTCCTCGTGGGCTTGACCCTCGCAACCGTCACGGTCCTCTACGCGATCGCGCTCTCCGCCTACCTGCAAGACGGAAACTGGCAGCGTCCCGCCGCCGAGCTGGCCTCCCGCATGGGCCGAATGAACCATCTCGCCGCGCGAAGCACCGTGGGCCTCCTGGGCGTGACCGGGAGCGTGCTCCTCGCGGTGGCCGGCGGCCTCCTCGCGACCCGCTTCCTGGCCGGTCGCAAGCTCCCGGGGACCGGGCGGCGCACGATGCTGACCCTCACCGCCGCCGCGCTCCTCGCCGGCTCGCTTGCGGCGTTGCCCGGCGGTGCGCTGCCGCCGGAGCGTGCGCTCGTGGCCGGCTCGATCGGGCGCGCGGTCGTGGCCGGGCTGCACGCGCTGTTCGGCGGGGTGGGTGCGATCGTCGTTCTCGTGGGCGCGACGGCCGCGTTCTTCGCAACGGTCGGCGTGCCGATCTTCGCGCCGCTCGAGGGCCTCGCCGAGCCGCTGCTCGGGCTCTGGGATCGCGTGGCCGCGTTCTTCGCGTCCACCGGTCAGGCGATCCGCGACGCCTTCCCCGGGGAGGAGACCCGCGCCAAGCGCGCGAAGGCGCCCGCCCGGAGCCGCGCCGCGGCGGCGGAAGCGGAAGACGAGGAAGAAGAGGAGACCGAGGTCCGCGTCGTGCGGCCGGCGCGCGCCGCCCGGGTCGCGCGCCCCGCCCGGGCCCCCGGCGAGCCCGAGGGCGAGGACTGGGTCGGCGATGCCGCGCCTGCCATCGCCGTGGCTCCCTCGCGCCGCAAGCCGGCGGCGGAAGCCGAGGAAGAGGAGCTCGAGGAAGACGAGGAGTACGAGGACGAGGAGTACGAAGAGGGCGACGAGTACGAGGAAGATGAGGACGGCGAGGAAGACGAAGAGGACGAAGACGCGGACGAGTACGAGGAAGACGACGAAGAGTACGAGGACGACGAGGAATACGAAGACGACGAGGAAGAGGACGAAGAGGGCGAGGAAGACGAGGCCGACGAAGAGGCCGAGGATCCCTACGCCGACGTCCCCGTCACCGTGCTCCCGCCGGCCGGCGAGCCGAAGCCGCGCCCGCGCCCCGAGGTCGAAGCCGAGCTCGGTCCCGAGGACTCGCTGACCGGTCTCGCCGACACGAGCATCCCGTACCAGCGTCCGCCGAACGACTTCCTCGAGATCGAGGAGGAGGACGCGGACGACGCGCGCATCCAGGAACAGCTCGTGGAGAGTGCGAAGGTCCTGGAGCGAACGCTCAAGGACTTCGGCGTGAAGGGGAAGGTCACGCAGGTCCAGCCCGGGCCCGTGATCACGCGCTACGAGATCGAGCCGGCGCCGGGCCAGAAGGTCGCGCCGATCGCGAGCCTCTCGGACGATCTCGCCCTGGCGCTGCGCGCGCGCTCGATCCGCGTGGTGGCGCCGATTCCCGGCAAGGCCGCCGTGGGCATCGAGGTGCCGAACGCGAATCCCAAGGTCGTGCGTCTCGGCTCGCTGCTCGAGAGTCCCGAGTACCTCGAGGAGAAGTCGCCCCTGAACATCGCGCTCGGCCGCACGATCTCGGGCGAGCCGTTCAGCGCGCCGCTCGACAAGATGCCGCACGTGCTCGTGGCCGGCGCCACGGGCTCCGGCAAGTCCGTGTGCATCAACACGATCATCACGTCGATCATCTACAACGCGGGCCCGGAAGACGTCCGCTTCCTCATGATCGACCCCAAGATGCTGGAGCTCATGTCCTACGCGGGCCTGCCGCACGTGATCCCGCCGATCGTGACGCAGGCGAAGGAGGCGGCGAAGCTCCTCAAGTGGGGTACGGCCGAGATGGAGGCGCGCTACCGGACGCTCGCGCACGTGGGCGTGCGCAACATCGCCGACTACAACAAGCGCCAGGAGCGCGAGGGCGCGCCGCGCATGCCGTACCTCGTGGTGATCGTGGACGAGCTCGCCGATCTCATGCTCTCCAGCCACAAGAGCGAGATCGAGGACCACATCGCACGCTTGGCACAGATGGCGCGTGCGGTGGGCATCCACCTCGTCGTCGCCACGCAGCGCCCGTCCGTCGACGTGATCACGGGCGTGATCAAGGCGAACTTCCCGTCGCGCATCGCGTTCCAGGTGCCCACGCGCACGGACTCGCGCACGATCCTGGATGCGATCGGCGCGGAGAAGCTGCTCGGCAAGGGCGACATGCTGTACCTCGGGGTCGGCATGTCCGAGCCGATCCGCGTGCACGGCTCGTTCGTATCCACCGAGGAGACGAACGACGTCGTGGAGTGGCTCAAGAACCGCCACCCCAAGGCGAAGCGCGGCGGCGACGACGACGCGGGCCCGCTCTCCGAGCAGAACGACCTGTACCCGCGCGAGCGGGAGGACGACCTGTTCGAGGAAGCGGCCCGCATCCTCGTGGCGCACCAGCAGGGCTCGATCTCGCTGCTGCAGCGGCGCCTGAAGGTCGGTTACGCGCGGGCGGCCCGTCTCGTGGACATGATGGAGGAGGCGGGCATCGTGGGGCCCTTCACCGGAAGCAAGGCCCGGGATATCCTCGTCCCGACCCTGGACGAGCTCGAGAAGCGGTTCGCCGCCGCCAAGGGAGTCCCTCTTTCCGGAAAGTAGGCCGCCGTGGCTCGCGCGAAGAAGGCGGAGACGTTCGTGGCCGTCGACGGCACGGCGCTCGCCTACCGGTCCCACTTCGCCTTCATCAACCGCCCGCTGACCACCCGCGACGGTCAGGTCACGAGTGCGGTGTTCGGGTTCATCCTGGCGCTCAAGCGGATCGTGGAGGACCTGGCTCCGGACAAGTTCGTGGTGGTGTTCGATCCCGAAGGTCCCACGTTTCGCCACGACATGTACGAGCAATACAAGGCGCAGCGGGAGCGCATGCCCGATGACCTGCGCTCGCAGCTCCCGCTGATCCGTCGCTGGCTCGACCTTTCCGGCATCCCGTGGCTCGCCGTCCCCGGCTACGAGGCGGACGACACGCTCGCCACGCTCGGGCTGCGCGCCGCGGACTCCGGGATGGACGCGCGCATCGTCTCGAACGACAAGGACCTGCTCCAGATCGTGGGCGGCAAGCTCTTGGTGGTGCAGCTCGGCAAGTCGAGCGAGCCGATGAAGAAGATGGACCCGGCCGGCGTGAAGGACGCATTCGGGGTCGAGCCCGCGCAGATCGTGGATTTCCTCGCGCTCACGGGCGACTCCTCCGACAACGTGCCGGGCGTCCCCGGGGTGGGCAAGAAGACCGCGGCGAAGCTCCTGAGCGAGCACGGCTCGCTCGCGGCGCTCATGGAGGCCGCGCCCGGCCTCAAGGGCAAGCTGAAGGAGAACCTGGTCGAGAACCACGATCGCGCGCTGTTCTCGCGGGAGCTGGTCACGCTGAAGACGGACGTTCCGGTCGACGCGCCGGACACGTTCGAGTGCGGCGCCGGCGACGCCGACGCATTGCACGAGTTCTACGAGGAGCTCGACTTCCAGTCGCTCCAGAAGAACGTCGACCGGACGCGCGCGATCGACGACGCCGGCTGGACCACGATCGGCGACGCTTCCGGCCTGGCCGACCTCGCCGGCCGCCTCGCGCGCGCGAAGCACGGCTTCGTGTTCCAGGTGGAGCTCGACGGCCCCGACCCGCTTCGCGACGGGATCGTGGGCATCGCGCTCGCGGACTCGCCCGGCGCGGCGGCCTGGATCCCGCTCGGCCTTGCCACCACGGACTGCTTCGATATCTCCACGGTGCGCGGGGCGCTCGCGGGCGTGCTCGAGGATCCGAGGATCCCGAAGTGGGGGCAGGACGTGAAGCGCTCGCTGCTCGCCCTGACCCGGCTGGACATCCGCCCGCGCGGGGTCGCGTTCGACACGATGCTCGCGAGCTACGTGCTGGATCCCTCGCGCCGCACGCACGGACTGGAAGACCTCGCGCGCGAGCGGCTGCAGCTCCGCGTGCGGGATCGCGCGGAGGTCGTCGGGGCCGGCCGCAGCAAGGTGCGTCTCGCGGAGGCGCCGGCCGAGGGCGTGGCGCAGCTCGCGAACGAGGAGGCGGACCTCGCGTACCGCCTGCGCGACAAGCTGGAGACGGACCTCAGCGTGCTGGACCAGGGGCACGTGTTCTCGCGGATCGAGCTGCCGCTGCTCGACGTGCTCGCGCGCATGGAGGAGATCGGCGTCCGGGTGGACACGGACTTCCTCGCCACGCTGTCCGAACGCATGACCGAGGAGCTCGCGACGCTCGAGAAGCAGGCGTGGCAGGAGGCGGGGCACGAGTTCAACCTCGCGAGTCCCAAGCAGGTCGGCGAGCTCCTGTTCGGCGAGCTCGCGCTCAAGCCGCGCGGGCGCACGAAGACCGGGCACTCCACGAACGCCGACGTGCTCTCCGAGCTGGCGCAGGAGCACCCCGTCCCCGGGATCATCCTGCGGCACCGCGAGGTTTCGAAGCTGAAGTCGGGTTACGTCGACGCATTGCCGGCCCTCGTGAACCCCGCGACGGGCCGCATCCACACGAGCTTCCAGCAGGCGGTGGCGGCGACCGGACGGCTGTCCTCGGCCGACCCGAACCTGCAGAACGTGCCGGTGCGGACCTGGGAAGGTCGCGAGATCCGCAAGGCGTTCGTGCCCTCGGCACCGGGGCGCGTGATCGTCTCGTGCGACTACTCGCAGATCGAGCTGCGCCTGCTCGCGCACATGGCGGCCGATGAACCGTTGCTCGCCGCGTTCCGCGAGGATCGCGACATCCACCGTGCCACCGCCGCCCTCGTGTTCGGCGTGAGCGAGGCCGACGTCACCGCGGACCAGCGCGCCTCGGCGAAGACGATCAACTTCGCGATCATCTACGGCATGGGGGCCGTGAACCTCGGGCGATCGCTCGGCATCTCCACGCGCGAGGCGAGCCGCTTCATCGAGAGCTACTTCGATCAGTACCCCGGCGTGCAGGCGTTCATCGACCGCACGCAGGAGGACGCGCGCGACTCGCTCGTGGTGGAGACGCTGGCCGGACGCCGTCGCCCGGTGCCCGAGATCGCGAGCCCGGATCACCGCACGCGCGCGTTCGGGGAGCGCATCGCCGTGAACACGCCGATCCAGGGCACCGCCGCCGACATCATGAAGCTCGCGATGATCGCGGTGGATCGCGCGCTCGCGGAGCGCAAGCTCGAATCCCGCATGATCCTCACCGTGCACGACGAGCTCGTGTTCGACGCTCCGGAGTCGGAGCGGGAGGAGCTCGTGGACCTCGTGCGCCACGAGATGTCGACCGCGATGGAGCTCTCGGTTCCGCTCAAGGTCGACGCGGGCTTCGGCGCGAACTGGAGCGAGGCGCACTGATGTTCGTGGTGGGAGTGACCGGCGGCATCGGCTCCGGCAAGTCCACCGTGGCGCGGCTGCTCGCGGAGCGCGGGGCGCGCGTGCTCGATGCGGACCGCATCGTGCGAGAGCTGTACGCGGGGGGCGAGCTGCCGGCCGAGCTGGAACGTCGCCTCGGGCCGGGCCTGCTCGAGGAAGACGGCGCGGTGGACCGCGCGGCGCTCGCGAATCTCGTGTTCCGGGACTCCTCGGCGCGGCGCGAGCTGGAGTCGATCGTCCATCCCGCGGTCCGGGCGACCATCCTCGGGCGCCTCGACGTCTGGCGCGCGGAGCCGTTCGACGGCTTCGCCGTGATCGACGCCGCGCTGCTGGTGGAGGCGGATTCGCCGTACCCGCTCGATGCGCTCGTGGTGGTGACGGCGGGGGCGGAGACGCGGATCGAGCGGCTGCGTGGCCGCGGCGTCCCCGAGGCCGACGCGCGACGTCGCATCGCGGCCCAGGCGTCGGACGCCGAGAAGATCGCCCGAGCGGACTACGTCGTCCGCAACGACGGCGATCTGGAGGCCCTCGAGCGCGCGGTGGCGCGCCTCGCGGAGGATCTCGAGCGTCACGCCTCCGGCCGTGCCCGGGGCCCGGAAACCGGCTGAACGCGCGCTTTCCCGGGCGCCGCCTTCCCGGTAGACTGCCCGCAATCATCGACCAGAGACTATGCGGTCCGAGACACTCGGCCCGCGCCGGCACGGAGCCGGGGGAGGGGTGCGAGGATGAACGAGGAGATCCGGCGAACGCTGTCCGAGCTCGAGAAGAGGATCCAAGAGCTCGGGAGGTATCTTTGACGTCGACACGCGACGTCGACGGATCGCCGAGCTGGAAGAGCGCTCGGCCCAGCCGGAGTTCTGGGACCGCGCCGAGGAGGCGCAGAAGGTCCTCCGCGAGCTGAAGACCGAGAAGGACCAGGTCGGCGCGTACGACGATCTGAGCCGTCGCCACGAGGATCTCGGCGTGCTCGCCGAGCTGGCCTCGGAGGAAGACGACGAGGGCGTGGAGAAGGAGGCGCGCGACGGACTCGAGCCGCTCGAGAAGGCCGTGGCGGCGCTCGAGGTGCGCAGTCTCTTCCGCGACGAGGCGGATCACCGCCCCGCCATTCTCACGATCAACCCGGGCGCCGGTGGCATCGACAGCCAGGACTGGGCGGAGATGCTGCTGCGCATGTATCTGCGCTGGGCGGACACGCGCGGCTTCTCCACCGAGATCGTGAACGAGCAGCCGGCCGAGGAGGCGGGCATCAAGAGCGCCACGGTGATCGTGCGCGGCGAGTACGCGTACGGCTACCTCAAGGTCGAGAACGGCGTGCATCGGCTGGTCCGGATCTCGCCGTTCGACGCGCAGAAGCGACGTCACACGTCGTTCGCCTCGGTGTTCGTGTACCCGGAGGCCGATGAGGACGTCGCGATCGAGATCGACGACAACGATCTTCGCTGGGACACGTTCCGCGCGAGCGGCGCCGGCGGGCAGCACGTGAACAAGACCGACTCGGCCGTGCGCATCACGCACCTGCCGACCGGGATCGTGGTGACGTGCCAGACCGAGCGCTCGCAGCACCGCAATCGCGATACCGCGATGAAGCTGCTGAAGTCGCGGCTGTACGATCGCAAGCGGGAAGAGGAACGCAAGAAGCGCCAGGAGCTGGAGGACGAAAAGGGCGATGCGGCCTGGGGCAACCAGATCCGCTCGTACGTGTTCCAGCCCTACACGCTCGTGAAGGACCACCGCCTGAACCTGGAGAACGGCAACGTCCAGGCGGTCATGGACGGCGACATCGACCTGTTCATCGAAGCCGCGCTGCTCGCGGGGCTCGGCGGGCTCAAGGCCCCGGAGGGGAGCAAGTGACGACGGAGACGAACCCGGTCCTCGGCGACGAGAACGATCAGATCCGGTCCCGGCAGGAGAAGCGGACCCGGCTCGAGGAGGCGGGCATCTCCGTCTATCCGAACGGATACCCCGTGACCCACAGCGCGACCGAGGCGGTGGCGGCGCACGAGCGGGCCGCGGCCGAAGCGGGCGACGGCGAGCCGGCCCGCGTGGAGGTCGCGATCGCGGGACGCCTCATGTCGCGTCGCAAGATGGGGAAGGCGTCGTTTCTGCACCTGCAGGATCGCTCGGGTCGCGTCCAGATCTATCTCAAGAAGGATATCGTGGGCGAGGACGCCTACGAGCATCTGACGCTCGCGGACCTCGGCGATTTCCTCGGCGTCTCCGGCTCGATGTTCGTGACGCGTACGGGAGAGGTCACGGTGCAGGCCGAGTCGTGGACGTTCCTCGGCAAGGCGATGCGTCCGCTGCCCGACAAGTGGCACGGCCTCGTGGACAAGGAGTCGCGGTTCCGGCAGCGGTACCTGGACCTGCTCGTGAACGAGGAGTCGCGTCGTGTCTTCGTGGCGCGGACGCGCGTGATCTCCGCGATGCGTCGCGTGCTGGACGCGAAGGATTTCCTCGAGGTCGAGACGCCGGTCCTGCAGCCGATCTACGGCGGCGCCTCCGCGCGACCGTTCCGTACCACGCACAACGCGCTCGGCATCACGCTCTTCCTGCGCATCGCGAACGAGCTGTATCTCAAGCGTTGCCTCATCGGCGGGCTCGAGCGCGTGTACGAGTTCGCGAAGGACTTCCGGAACGAGGGCATGGATCGCTCGCACCTGCCGGAGTTCACCATGGTGGAGGTCTACCAGGCGTACGCGGACTACCGGGCGGGCATGGACCTCGTGGAGGAGCTCGTGGCTGCGGCCTGCGAGGCGGCGAACGGCACGCTGCAGATCGAGTACCAGGGCCGCGCGCTGGACTTCTCCAGGCCCTGGCGGCGTCTGCCGTACTTCGAGGCGCTGGAGCGCGCGACGGGAGCGGATCTCTCCGATCTGGACGAGACGCGGATCCGTGGCCTGTGCGAGAAGCACCGGGTCGAACTGGAGGGAGATCCCTCGGCTGCGAAGATGCTCGATGAACTGTTCGGCACCGTGGTCGAACCGGGTCTGTTCGAGCCGACGTTCGTGACGGACCACCCGAAGGTGATGTCGCCGCTCTCCAAGGAGAAGCCGGAGGATCCGCGACTGGTGGAGCGGTACGAGCCGTACCTCGCGTGCATGGAGGTCGGGAACGGCTTCTCCGAGCTGAACGATCCCGTGGAGCAGCGCCGACGTTTCGAGGACCAGCTTCGCCTCGCGAAGCGGGACGAGGACACGATGGTGCTGGACGAGCCGTTCCTCCGGGCGATGGAGCACGGCATGCCGCCGGCGTCCGGGCTCGGCATCGGCGTCGATCGCCTGGTCATGATCCTCACGGGGCAGGAGCAGATCCGCGAGGTCGTGCTGTTCCCGCAGATGCGGCCGGAGGCCACCGGTTCCGCCGACGACGGCGACGGTGCCCTCGCCGACGCTCCGGAGGCGACGTGAGCTTCGAGTGGTTCGTGGCGAGTCGGTACCTGCGGGCGCGTGGACGCTCGCGGTTCCGCTCGCTGATCACGGCGCTCGCGGTGGGCGGCGTGTCCGTCGGGGTGGCGGCGGCGATCATCGTGCTCGGCGTGATGAACGGCTTCTCCACCGAGGTGCGTTCGCGGATCGCGGGCACGAACGGCCACATCCAGCTTCTCGATCCGAACGAGCAGGGCCTGGCCGACGTGGACGGCATCCAGCAGAAGGTCCGGGGGATCGACGGCGTGGTGGCCACGTCGCCGTTCGTTTTCGGGGAGATCCTGCTCACGTCGGATCGCGATTCCGAGGGGGCGATTCTCCGCGGCTTCGATCCGGCGCACGAAGGCGACGTCACCGACGTGCCGAAGGGCTTCACCCCGGCCGACGCTTCGGTGGACCCGCAGCCGCTGGCGGACGGCACGTCGCTGCCGGGCATCATCCTCGGAGTGAACCTCGCGGCCAAGCTCCGCGCGGGCATCGGCGACACGGTCACCGCGACCGTTCCCGACGCGCGGCGGCGCGGCATCCCGCGGATGCGGAGCTTCGTGGTCACCGGTCTGTTCGAGTCCGGCATCTACGAGTTCGATCAGGCGACGTCGCTCACGTCGCTGGAGGCGGCGCGCGACGCGCTGGATCTCGGCGAGCGCACCACGGGCATCCTCGTGCGCGTGGACGACATGGACGCCGCTCCCGCGATCGCGGATCGCATCATGGCGAGCGTCGAGTCGCCGCGCGTGTGGGCGAACAACTGGATCAGTCAGAATCACCAGCTGTTCCTCTGGATGAAGATCGAGAAGATGATCGGCTATCTCGTGTTCGCGATCATCCTCACCGTGGCGGCGTTCCTGATCGCGTCCACCTTGATCATGATCGTCCTGGAGAAGACCCGCGAGATCGGCATCCTCATGTCGATCGGCGCGGGGAGGGACGGCGTGCGCCGTGTATTCCTGCTGGAAGGGATCGCGATCGGCGGCCTCGGCACCGCCATCGGATGCGCGCTGGGAGCGCTCGCGTGCTTCGTCCTCGATCACTACCGGTTGAACCTGCCCGGCGACGTCTACTTCGTGGAGACCCTGCCCGTGCAGCTCTGGTGGGGCGACGTGGTGATGGTCTGCGGCCTCGCGCTCGTGATCTGCCTCGTGTCGGCGCTGTACCCGTCGTGGAGCGCGTCCCGGCTCGTGCCGGTGGAGGCGATTCGCTATGAGTGATCGCGCGATCCAGGCGATCGGACTGCGACGCGTGTTCCGGTCCGGCCCGCAGACCCTCGAGGTGCTGGGCGGGGTTTCCATGGACGTGCGGCCGGGCGAGATGGTCGCGATCGTGGGGCCCTCCGGGTCGGGCAAGAGCACGCTGCTTCATTGCCTCGGAGGCCTGGATCGTCCGGACGCGGGGGAGGTCCGCATCGGCGACCAGGATCTCGCGCACCTCTCGGATCGCGAGCTGGCGCGCGTCCGGAATCGTCGGGTGGGATTCGTGTTCCAGTTCCACCACCTGCTGCCGGATTTCTCGGCACTCGAGAACGTGATGCTGCCGTCGCTCGTGGGCGGTGCTCCGCGGACCGACGCCGAGGCGCGCGCGAAGCGCCTCCTGGAGGACGTGGGCCTCGGCGCTCGACTGACGCACGCACCCGGGGAGCTCTCGGGCGGCGAGCAGCAGCGCGTGGCCGTCGCACGGGCGCTCGTGAACGAACCCGACGTCGTGCTGGCGGACGAGCCTTCCGGGAATCTCGATCCGCGCTCGAGTGCCTCGCTGCACGAGTTGCTGGAGCACCTCCGGCGGGCCAGCGGCGTGGCGCTCGTGGTGGCCACGCACGATCCGTCTCTCGCATCCTCGGCGGACCGCGCACTCGGCCTCCGCGACGGGAAGCTCACGAGGATCGACGCGTCCGATCCGGTCGCGTACGCCGCCCGATGACTCCGGAAGAGGGGGCGCCGGTGAAGTGTGATCGCTGCGGGGAACGTCCGGGGGAGATCCGCTACACCGAGATGGCCGACGGGGAGATCCGTCGATCCCTGCTTTGCCGGGAGTGCGCCCGCGAGCTCGGCGTGGAATCGGAGGACGAGCCGGCCGAGCCCGAGCTCGGCTTCGTGGCCGGGCCGATCCCGGTGGCCGCCGTGGTGAAGGGCAAGGTGGCCCTGCCCGAGACGGCCGAGGACTCGAGGCGCTGTCCGGCCTGCGGCGCGGCCGCGGCCGACCTCGAGACACACGCGCTGTTCGGCTGCGCGACCTGCTACGACACGTTCGCTTCGTCGCTGGAGCCGCTGCTCCGTCGCCTGCACCACCGGGTCCGCCATCGCGGCCGCATTCCGGGGGGCGTCGTCACGCCGCCGACCGGGCAGGCGCTGGAGGAGATGCGTCGCCAGCTCGATGTCGCGATCTCCGAGGAACGTTTCGACGACGCAGCCGAGCTCCGGGATCAGATCCAGGAACGGGAGCGCGAGGAGGAGGACGGCGCGTGACCGGAGCCGAGATCGCGGTGCGCCCGATTCCCTGGCTGGACGCGAGCGGCCCCGAGGCCGAGGTCGTGGTCTCGTCGCGGGCGCGTCTCGCCCGCAACCTGTGTGACGTGCCGTTCCCGCATCGCGCGGATTCGCTGCAGTCGGAACGCGTGTTCGAGCGCGTGGTGGCTGCGGTCCGGCGGGCTCCGGCGTTCCACGACGCGACGGTGTTCGACTTCGAGGTGCTCACGGAGCGCGAGCGCTCCCTTCTCGTGGAGCGACGCCTCGCGACCCCGCGCCTCGCGAAGGGCTCCGGCGCGCGCGGCGTCGTGGTGTCGCGCGACGAGAGCGTCGCGGTCCTCGTGAACGAGGAAGACCACGTACGGATCCAGTCGATCGTTCCGGGGTTGGATCTTCCGTCCGCGCTCACGGCCGCGGTGGATGTCGATCGCGCGCTCGAGGGCGAGCTGGAATTCGCGGCGGACCGTCGGCTCGGGTACCGCACGGCGTGCCCGACGAACGTCGGTACGGGACTGCGGCTGTCGGTGCAGGTCCACCTCCCGCTGCTCGTGTGGATCGGTGAGGTCAAGCGCGTGCACCGGGCGGTGGCGGAGATGGGCATGGTCCTTCGCGGTTGGCTCGGCGAGGGCTCGCGAGCGCAGGGCGATCTCTATCAGCTGTCGAACCAGCGCACGCTCGGGGTCACGGAGGAGGAGTGCTCGAAGCTGCTCGAGCGCGTCGTCCGGCGCTCGCTCGAGCTGCAGCGTGACGCGCGGGATCGGATTCTCGCGGCGGACGGGCGGCGATCGCGTCTGGAGGACCGACTCGCGCGATCCTGGGCGATCCTGCGGTCCGCGCGTCTCCTGTCGGACGAAGAGGCCGCGGCGTGTCTGTCGGACGTCTGGAGCGCGCGCGTCCTCGGAGTGGGGCCGGGCCCGAGCCTGGAGGCGCTGCGGCGCCTGCTGGTGGGGCTCCAGCCCGCCCACCTGGCGTACGCCACGGAGGGCGACGAGCCGCTCGACCGGGTCCGGGCGCGGCGACTCCGGGAGTTCTTCGCGGAGTTCCCCGAACCCGGGACGGACCTCGCGCATCTCAGGGGTTAGCAGCGGAGGCGAACGGTCGAGTGGAGCCGGCCGTCAAGAACTCCGCGGACGAGGACGATGACCGGACGAGGAAGGGGAGGTCGCCCGCGCGAGGGGGCCTGCTTGCCGGATGTGTCCAAAAAGGGCAGATTCGAGGCGATTCCGGGGGATTCTGATATAGTTCCGCCTATCCCGCTGGGTCCGGGGTGACGGGAGGAGGCCTTAGATGCAGGATCGTTTCACCGAGCGCGTGAGGAAGGTGATGTACCTGGCCCGGGAAGAAGCCGGGCGCCTCCATCACGACTACATCGGGACCGAGCACCTCCTCCTCGGGATCATCCGGGAGGGGGAGGGCATCGCGGCGACGGTTCTGTCGAACCTGGGCCTCGATCTGGACACGATTCGGCAGTCGATCGAGAACATGGTGCCCACCTCGGGCGGCACGCTCACGATCGGCGAGATCCCGTTCACGCCGCGCGCGAAGCGGGTGCTGGAGCTCTCCGTCGAGGAGGCGCGCCTCTTCGGCCACAACTACGTCGGTACGGAGCACCTCCTGCTGGGCCTCATCCGCGAGGGAGAGGGCGTGGCGGCGCGCGTGCTCATGGAACTGGGCGCGGACCGCAAGCGTGTCCGCGAGGAGACCCTGAAGCTGCTCGGCGGCAGCACGCAGGGCTCCGCCAAGGCCGCGGAGAAGAAGAGCGAGACGCCGGCCCTGGATCAGTTCGGCCGCGACCTCACCCAGCTGGCCATCGAGGGCAAGCTGGACCCGGTGATCGGCCGCGAGGAAGAGATCGAGCGCGTCATCCAGGTCCTGTGCCGCCGCAAGAAGAACAACCCGGTGCTGATCGGCGAGCCGGGCGTGGGCAAGACCGCTCTCGTGGAAGGCCTGGCCCAGCGCATCGTGGACAACAAGGCGGCCGAGCCGCTCAAGGATCAGCGCCTGCTGACCCTCGACCTCGCCTCCGTCGTGGCCGGCACGAAGTATCGCGGTCAGTTCGAGGAGCGGCTCAAGGCCGTGATGAACGAGATCCGCGAGTCGGACAACATCATCATCTTCATCGACGAGCTGCACACGATCGTCGGCGCGGGCGGCGCCGAGGGTGCGATCGACGCGTCGAACATGCTGAAGCCCGCGCTCGCGCGCGGTGAGCTGCAGTGCATCGGCGCGACCACGCTCGACGAGTACCGGAAGTACATCGAGAAGGATGGCGCGCTGGAGCGTCGCTTCCAGCCGATCATGGTGGAGCCGCCCTCCGTCGACGAGACGATCGAGATCATCCGTGGGCTACGCGACAAGTACGAAGCGCACCACGGCGTGAAGATCACGGACGAGGCGATCGAGCAGGCCACGAAGCTCTCCGAGCGCTACCTGTCGGATCGCTTCCTTCCGGACAAGGCGATCGACGTGATCGACGAGGCCGGTTCGCGCGCGCGTCTGTCCGTCTCCGCGATTCCCTCCGAGATCCGCGAGCTCGAGAAGGAGCTCGAGCAGATCACGAAGGAGAAGGAGTCGGCGATCCAGGCGCAGGAGTTCGAGAAGGCCGCGAAGTTCCGCGACACCGAGAAGAACCTCCGCCGTCGCCTGCGCGAGATCCACAAGAACTGGCGCGAGTCGAAGGAAGAGGTGAAGGCCGTCGTCGATGCGGAGTCCGTGGCCGAGGTCATCTCGATGATGGTCGGGATTCCGGTCGTGCGTATCGAGGAAGAGGAGTCCAAGAAGCTCCTCCGGATGGAGGATGAACTGCGTCGCCGGGTCATCGGCCAGGAGCACGCGCTCACGGCCGTGTCCAAGGCGATCCGACGCAGCCGCGCCGGTCTCAAGGATCCCAAGCGTCCGATCGGTTCGTTCATCTTCCTCGGCCCCACGGGCGTAGGGAAGACCGAGCTGGCCCGGACGCTCGCCGAGTTCCTGTTCGAGGACGAGTCGGCGCTCATCCGCGTGGACATGTCCGAGTACATGGAGAAGTTCGCCGTCTCGCGTCTCGTCGGAGCGCCTCCGGGATACGTGGGCTACGAAGAGGGCGGCCAGCTCACCGAGAAGGTCCGTCGCAAGCCGTACAGCGTGGTCCTGCTCGACGAGATCGAGAAGGCCCACCCGGACGTCTTCAACATCCTGCTCCAGGTGCTGGACGACGGTCAGCTCACCGACAGCTACGGCCGTCGCGTGGACTTCAAGAACTGCGTGCTGATCATGACGTCGAACGTCGGCGCGCGGAAGATCAAGGCGAGCACGGTGATGGGCTTCGGCTCGAAGGACGAGGCGTCCGACGTGAAGGAGCGCATCGAGGGCAAGCTGATGGACGAGGTCCGCAAGACCTTCAATCCGGAGTTCCTCGGCCGCGTGGACGAGATCCTCGTGTTCAGCCCGCTGGGTCGCGAGGAGATGACGCGGATCGTGGACATCCTGATGCGCCACTCGATCGAGCGGCTCGCGGAGCGCAACCTCAAGGTCGAGATGACCGAGGCGGCCCGCGACTTCCTGATCGAGAAGGGCTTCGATCCGGCGGCGGGCGCGCGCCCGCTGCGGCGCACGATCCAGAAGTACGTGGAGGACCCGCTGTCGGACGAGCTGCTGCGCGGCGCCCTGAAGGACGGCGAGGCAATCCGCGTCGACTTCATCGGCGGCGAAGAGCTGAACTTCGAGCGGACCGGGGGCCGGAAGAAGGTCGAGCCCTCGACCACGGAAAAGGTCGAGAGCAAGTAGGTCCGGACCGGCATCGGCGGGCGATCGCCCGTCGCTGCCGCGGCACCGAGCGCGTGTGAACGAGGGCCCGGGGGATTCCCCCCGGGCCTTTTTTCGTGGAAACGATCGTGCGGCGCCCCCCGGGAACCGTCGGACGGCCCCCGGGTTTCCCCGCCGTGAGCAGCCGCCCGCCGCTCGGATCCCGAGCCCGGGTTTTTGCTGCGGAGAGCCCCCCTCCGGTGTATTTTTCCCGGTCGTCGTCCCCGTCGAGCGGAGTTTCCTGCATGCGGATCCCCCGAGTCCTCGGCCCGCTCCTGGGCGGTCCGGTCCGATCGAGCGCGTCTCGGCGTCGGGGCGGATCGCGCCCGTGTCGCGCGGCGCGTGGATTCGTCGCCGCCCTCCTGGCGTGCGTCGCGGTGACCGTTGCCGCCGGCATCGGCCGGGCCCAGACCCCCGAGATGATCACGAACGTCCAGATCGAGGGGAACGCGCAGACCGACGAGGCGCTGATCCGGGAGACGTTCGGTCTCGACGCGGGGGATCGCTACCAGGTCGACCAGGTCCGCCAGGGGGTCCGCAATCTCTGGCGCCAGGGGCTGTTCCGCGACATCCGCGTGAGTGCGGAGCGGAGCGACGGCGGGATCGCGCTCCAGATCACGGTGGAGGAGAACCCGACCCTCCTGCGGGTCCGCTACGACGGACAGGACAAGCTCAAGGAAAAGGACTTCGCGGAGGTCGTGCAGCTCGTGCCCGGCCAGCTCGTGAGTCCCGCCGCCGTCGACCAGGCCCGCCGGGATCTCGAAACGCTGTATCGATCCAAGGGCTACCTCCTCGCGAAGGTCGAGCCCGAACTGCTCGGGGAACGCCGCGCCGACCTCACGTTCCGGATCACCGAGGGCAAGAAGGTCCAGGTCGAGAAGATCCGGTTCCACGGCAACGAGCATGTGCCGTCCGATGCTCTCCGTGGCGTCCTCAAGACCAAGGAGGACCGCTGGTACCGGGGAGGCGACTTCAAGGAAGACGTGTTCGAGGAGGACAAGGATCGCATCGTCGCGCGCCTCGGAGAAGACGGCTTCGTGGACGGGAAGATCGTCGACGTGCGCCAGACGTTCAGCGAGAACCAGGAGCGCTTGTTCCTCGACATCGACGTCGAGGAGGGGCCTCAGTACACGGTGGGCAAGGTGGACCTCGACCATGGGGGCGAGATCCCGGAGAACCGCCTGCGGTCCGCGATCCTGCTGTACGAAGGCCAGCCGTTCAACACCGCGCTGTTCGACGAATCGACCTCGAACCTCTACTCGACGCTGCATGAGCAGGGCTACATCTACGCGAACATCGACGTGCGCCGCGAACCCCAGGACGACGGTTCGATCGACGTGGACTGGATCCTGACCGAGCGTGATCCGGCGCGGATCAACCGCATCATCGTGACGGGCAACACGCGCACGAAGGAAGAGGTGATCCGCCGCGAGCTGCGGGTCGCGCCGGGCGACATCTTCAAGCGGTCGCGGGTCATCCGCAGCCAGCGCGAGGTGTTCCAGCTCGGGTACTTCAACGACATCCAGATGGACAGCAAGACCGCGGATCGCGAGACGGGCGCGATCGATCTGATCCTGAACGTCGATGAGCGGCAGACGGGCACGGCGAGCCTCGGTGCCGGCATCAACTCCCAGGCGGGACTCACCGGGTTCCTGCAGCTGTCGCAGAACAACTTCCTGGGCAACGGCCAGGTCCTGTCGTTGCGGGCCGAGTTCGGTCGGTTCCGGACGTTCGATCTCTCGTTCACCGAGCCGTGGCTGTTCGGGACGCCCACCACCGGCGGGATCGACGCATTCGACACGCGCCGGCGGTACACGGAGTACATCGAGAGTCGGCGCGGCGGCGGTCTCCGCGTCGGTCGACCGTTCCCCTGGCTCGACTACTCGAGCGTGTCGCTGCGGTACTCGCTCGCGAAGTACGAGCTCGATCCGGAGCCCGGCTACGAGGAGGAGATCGGCAACCCCGACCCCACCACGATCTCCGCGCTCACGGGGACCTTCTTCCGCAACTCCGTGGACAGCCCGTTCTTCCCGACGAGGGGAACGTCGACGCGCCTCGTGGGCGAGATCGCCGGCACCGTGCTCGGCGGGAACGAGGACTACTTCTTCGCCACGATCTCGACCCGGTCGTACTTCCGCACCGTCTCGAAGTTCGTGCTGTCCCTCGGGGCGAACGCCGGCTGGCTGACCGGTCTCGATTCCGCGAACGACGTGCCGTTCTGGAAGCGATTCCGCCTCGGCGGAATCTCCAGCTACGGCGTGCGCGGCTACGACGACTACGACATCGTGCCGAACGAGCTGTTCCCGTCCACGGGCGGCCGCACGTTCGGGATCGTGTCGGCCGAGCTGCGCTATCCGGTGGTGCAGGCGGTGCAGGCGCTCGCGTTCGCGGATGCCGGCAACACCTGGGAAGGACCGGGCGATTTCAATCTGGCCGATCTCAAGCGAGGCGCGGGTCTCGGCGTGCGCATCGACGTGCCCATGGTGGGGCAGCTCGGCTTCGACTACGGATACGGGTTCGACCGAACCGCTCGTCAAGGAGGTCCAGGATGGGAGTTCCATTTCCAGATCGGCGGCCAGACGTTCTAGTCGCGGTCCTCGTGCTGTTGCTCGGGGCCGCGATGCCGGCGCGGGCTGCGGAGAAGGTCGCGGTCATCGACTACCAGCAGGTGTTCGATCAGTACGAGGGCACGAACGACGCTCAGACCACGCTCGACCGCGAGCTGGCCGAGTGGGAGCAGGAGGCCCGCGAGAAGCGTCAGGAGATCGATGCGCTCTCGGCCGAGATCGAGAGCCAGCGGCTCATGCTGTCCGAGGAGCGATTCCGCGAGAAGCAGGACGAGCTCGGGCGGATGCGGGACGAGTACGAGCGCTTCGTGGAGGACATCTGGGGCGTGAACGGCAAGGCCGCGCAGCGGAACGCCGAGCTCACGCAGCCGATCGCGGAGCGGATCCTCGACGTGGTCGCGCGCATCGGCGGGGAGATGGGCGTGGACATCATCCTCGACGCCGGAACCGGCGGCGTCGTGTGGGCGAAGGACGACGTGAACATCACCCAGACGATCATCCAGGACCTGCAGACGACGGCCGGGAGCGGGACGCCGAGCGAGTCCGAATGACCGGCGGCTGGACCCTCGCCGACCTCGCGTCGCGGCTCGGGGGGACGGTGGAGGGTCCGGGAGATCGCGTGATCACTGCGGTCCGCCCGCTGGACGAGGCCGGCCCCACCGACCTGTCGTTTCTCGCGAATCCGAAGTACCGCGCTGCTCTCGCCCGTACGCGCGCCGCGGGCGTGCTGGTCGCTCCGGGCGAGACCTGTCCCGACGGCGTCGCGGCCGTACGGGTGGGCGACCCGTACCGTTGCCTCGGCCAGGTCCTGATGTGGCTCGACCCGGGGCTGCCCCCGATCGGGGGGCGGCATCCGACCTCGGTCGTCGCCGAGGACGCCGAGCTCGCCGAGGACGTCGCGCTGGGTCCCGGCGCCTGCGTGGGTCCGCGGGCTCGTCTGGGTCGTGGCACGCGCCTCGCGGCCCACGCGTTCGTGGAGTCGGGGGCCGTCCTGGGCGAGAACTGCTACCTGTATCCGGGCGCCTACGTGGGGCGAGGCTGCGTCCTCGGGAATCGGGTGGTCCTGCACCCGGGTGTCGTCGTGGGGGCCGACGGGTTCGGCTACTCGCCGCTCCCGGACGGCGGCTGGGCCAAGATCCCGCAGCTCGGTATCGTGCGCATCGGCGACGACGTCGAGATCGGCGCGAACTCCTGCGTGGACCGCGCCACGCTGGGCGAGACGGTGATCGGAAGCGGCACGAAAATTGACAACCTGGTACAGATCGCCCACAATGCCGCGATTTCCGAAAACGGGGCGATTGCCGCCCAGAGCGGTATCGCGGGCAGTACCCGCATCGGCAAGCGCGTGCGAATGGGTGGCCAGGCGGGCATTCCCGGCCACCTGACGATCGGCGACGACGTCACGATCTCCGCCCAGGCGGGCGTGACCCGCGACATTCCGGACGGCCAGAGCGTCACCGGATTCCCGGCACGTCCCGTGCGCGAGTTCTTCCGGTCGCAAGCCCTCGTGAAGCGCCTGCCGGATCTCGAACGGCGCGTGCAGTCGCTGGAGAAACGAGCACCGGAGTCCGAGGAGGCCCCTTGATCCAGGATCGCCAGCGAACGATCGGCGCCCCCGCCGAGGTGAGGGGAGTCGGCCTCCACACCGGCACCCAGACCACCGTCCGCTTCCTGCCCGCGGCGCCGAACTCCGGCATCCGCTTCGTCCGGACCGACCTGCCGGGCTCGCCGTCCATCCCCGCGCGCATCGACTTCGCGCTCGACACGATCCAGGACGCGAACGATCCGCGCCGGACGACGCTGGACGACGGCACGGTCAAGATCGGAACCGTCGAGCATCTCCTGTCGGCGACGGCCGGCCTCGGGCTCGACAATCTCGACATCGAGATCAGCTCGGCCGAGCCGTGCGAGCCGGACGGTTCCGCGCGTCCGTTCGTGGAGGCGCTGCAGGCGGCCGGCATCGAGGAACAGGAAGACCTGCGTCACTACTACGAGACGAAGCGCCCGATCACGTTCCAGACGAACGGGACGCAGCGGATCCTCCTGCCGCACGACGGTTTCAAGGTCACCTTCACGATCGACTATCCGAACAAGCTGGTCGGCACGCAGTACGCGTCGTTCGATCTCGACACGGAGACGTTCGTGAAGGAGATCTGTTCCGCGCGGACGTTCGCGATGCTCGAGGACGTGGAGCCGCTGCGCGCCGCGGGGTTGATCAAGGGTGGCAGCCTCGAGAACGCGGTCGTGGTGACGCCCGAAGGCATCAAGTCCACCGAGCCGCTGCGCTTTCCGGACGAGTTCGTGCGCCACAAGATCCTCGATCTCGTGGGCGACATGTCGCTGCTCGGGATGCCGATCAAGGGACACCTGATCTGCGTGCGCGGCGGACACTCGGTGAACGTCGCCTTCGTGAAGAAGCTCATGGAGGAGGCGAAGAAGAGCTACCGCTGGCGCTCGCCCGGCCAGAAGAGCATCGATCTCGACATCCAGCAGATCATGGAGATCATGCCGCACCGGTACCCGTTCCTCCTGATCGACCGGATCGTGGACCTGGTGGACCGGGAGCGGGTGACCGGCCTGAAGAACGTCACGGTGAACGAGCCGTTCTTCCAGGGGCACTTCCCGGGCCATCCGATCATGCCGGCGGTGCTGATCGTGGAGGCGATGGCACAGGCCGGCGGCGTGCTGCTGCTGAACACCGTGGAGCACCCGGAATCGAAGCTCATGTACTTCATGGGCATCGACAACGCGAAGTTCCGGCGGCCGGTCCGCCCGGGGGACACCCTGCGGTTCGAGGTCCGGATGGACAAGTTGCGGGGCGGCGGCCGATACTGCCGCATGCACGCCGAGGCGTTCGTCGGCGACGATCTGGTGGCCGAGGCGGACCTGATGTCCGCGGTCGTCGATCGGGAAGCGGGGACGTAGTGAGCGATCGCGCCGTGCTGCCGCTGTCGCGCGTTCACGCGACGGCTCTCGTGGATCCGCGGGCCCACCTCGCGGAAGACGTCGTCGTCGGTCCGTACTGCATCGTGGGGCCGGAGGTCGAGCTCGGGCCGGGCTGCGAGCTCGCATCGCACGTCCGGATCGACGGGCCGCTCGTGGCCGGCGCGAACAACCACTTCTACCACGGTGCGGCGATCGGGGGCGTTCCCCAGGATCTCAAGTACTCGGGCGCGCGCAGTCGCGTGGAGATCGGGGACCACAACGTCTTCCGTGAGTACGTCACGGTGAATCGCGCCACCGAGGAAGGGCACGCGACGCGGATCGGCAGTCACTGCCTGCTCATGGCGTACGTGCACGTCGCCCACGACTGCGTGCTGCACGACCACGTCATCCTGGCGAACTCCGTGAATCTGGCGGGGCACGTCGAGATCGAGGAGCGGGCGATCATCGGGGGAATGACGCCGGTCCATCAGTTCGTCCGCATCGGGCGCTACTCGATCGTCGGCGGCGGCTCGCGCGGTTCGCAGGACATGCCGCCCTTCTTCAAGGCGGCCGGCAACCCGCTCCGGGTCGTCGGACTGAACACCGTGGGACTCGAACGCAACGGAGTCTCGGTGGAGGCGCGGCGGGCGCTCAAGGAGGCCTACCGCCACCTGTACCGCTCCAAGCTGAACGTCTCCCAGGCGGTCGAGCGGATCCGCTCCGAGCACGGCGAGTGCGAGGAGATCCAACACCTTCTCCGGTTCATCCAGGCTTCGGACCGGGGAATCGTCCGCTAGGATCCCGTGGAACCCGTTCGTCTCGGCGTCGTCGGACTCGGCCGGATGGGCCGCCATCACGTGCGCTGCGCGTCGCTCGCGGCCGGGGTCGAGCTCGTGGGAGCCCACGACGTCGACGCGGCCCGGGCGTCCTCCACCGACGCTCGATTCTTTTCCGAGCTGGACACCCTCCTCGCCGGTTGTGAAGCGCTCGTCCTCGCGGTCCCCACCGATCGGCACGGGGAGGTGGCGCGCCGCGCGCTCGCGGCCGGCTGTCACCTGCTCGTGGAGAAACCGCTCGCGGCGGGTGTCGTGGAGTGTGCGGCGATGCGCGACGCCGCCCGCGAAGCGGGGCGAGTGCTCGCGGTGGGACACGTCGAGCGGTGGAACGGCGCGTGGGCGCCGGTGGCGGAGCGCCTCGTGGAGCCGCGCTTCGTGGAGGGACATCGTCTCGCGGCGTTCGATCCGCGGGGCACGGAAGTCGACGTGGTGATGGATCTGATGATCCACGACCTCGATCTCCTGCTCGCGATGTTCGGGGCCGAGCCCACACGGGTCGAGGCGGTCGGTGTGGCGGTGCTGACGGATCGCGTGGACATCGCGAGCGCGCGGCTGGAGTTTCCGGGCGGAGGCCTCGCGAATCTCACCGCGAGTCGCGTCAGTCGCGAGCCCGTGCGCAAGCTCCGCATCTTCCAGCAGGACGCGTACTTCTCGCTCGACCTCGCCACCGGCTCGGCCGAGATCTTCGCGCGGGACGCATCCTCGCCCTTCGGGGTCACGCGGCAGAACACGGAGCCGCCGGCCGGGCACAATCCACTCGTCCGCGAGCTCGAGGAGTTCGCGAAGGCCGTACGCGGTCGACCGAACGAGTCGATCGATCCGGACCACGCGACCCGCGCGGTCGCGCTCGCGGAACGGGTCCTCGGATCGATCGCGGAGCGCCGCTCGATCTGGGCCGCGCCGAGTTCCTGAGGGCGCGGCGGTGGCGAAGCGCACCGTCCTGATCCTGACCGGGGAGCCGTCCGGCGACGTCGTGGGCGGGAAGCTCGCGCGCGCACTCCGCGAGCTCGACGCTACGTGTCGGATCGTCGCCGTCGGCGGGCCGAAGCTGCGCGAGGCCGGCGCGGAGATCGTGTGTGACATTGCCGCGCTCGGCGCCATGGGCTTCGTCGCGATCCTTCGTCAGATTCCGCGGTTGAGCGCGCTCGAGCGCGAGCTCGAGACGCGGTTCGAGCGCGACCGACCCGACGTGGTCGTTCCGATCGACTACCCGGGATTCAATCTTCGGATCGCCCGCCGGGCCCGCGCGCACGGAATCCCGGTCGTGTACTACGTGGGGCCGCAGGTGTGGGCGTGGGGCGCGAAGCGCATTCCGAGGATCGCCGCCTCCGTGGATCACATGCTCGTGGTGTTTCCCTTCGAGCAGGACCTCTACGCGTCGGTCGGCCTGCGCACCACGTTCGTCGGCCATCCGCTGCTCGACGATCTGGAGACCGCGCCGCCTCGCGAGGTCCTCCGCGCTCGGCTCGGCCTTGCGGACGACGTGCCGCTGCTCGGGCTGCTGGCCGGCAGCCGCATCCAGGAGGTCCGTCGGATCCTGCCCGTGATGGCGAAGGCCGCCGCCCGGATCGCGGCTCGCGTTCCCGGATTGCGGGTGGTGGCGAGTGCTGCGAGCTCCGTCCCGGCGGAAGAGTACGCGGGAATCGCGCGCGAGGTCGGCGGTGCGATCGAGTTCCTGCCCGGACCGGCGGCGCCGATCATCACCGCGAGCGACGCGTTGCTGGTCACGTCCGGCACCGCGACACTCGAGTCGGGCCTGCTCGGGACGCCGCTCGCGGTACTCTACCGCACGTCGCCGGTGGAATACCGGATCGGGCGGACGCTCGTGAAGATCCCGCGCATCTCGCTCGCGAACATCGTGGCGGGAGAGGACGTGGCGCCGGAGTTCCTCCAGGGTGATGCCGACCCGGAGCGGATCGCGGACTGGGCGACGCACGTGCTCACGGACCCGGGAGAAGCGCGAAGGATCCGGGGGCGACTCGGGTTGTTGCGGGAGAAGCTCGGCGAGCCCGGGGCCTCGCGGCGCGCGGCCGAGCTCGTCCTGGCGGAGGCGAATCGATCGTGAAGGGCTCTGTGCAACGTCTGCTGACCTCGCTCGCACTTCGCGTCGGCCACGTTCTGCTGCTCGGACTCGGCCGCACGTGGCGTTTCCGCGTCGCGGACACGGATCGGGTGGCGAGCGCGCGCGCGGGCGGGGCGGCGGTGATCTACGCGTTCTCCCACGGCGTGCTCCTGCCGCTCGCGTACGGCTACCGCGGACGCGGCGTGCACACGCTCGTGAGCCGCAGTCGCGACGGCGAGATCATCGCCACGATTCTCGCCCGGCTCGGGTTCCGGCTCGTGCGCGGATCGAGCTCGCGCGGCGGCGCGCGTGCCGTGCTCGAGATGACGCGCATGGGCAGGAGAGGCGAGGATCTCGCGATCACGCCGGACGGACCGCGCGGACCGCTCGGCTCCGTGGCGCCGGGCGTGGGCCTGCTGGCGCGACGCACGGGACTCCCGATCGTGCCCATCGGCGTGGCCGCCACGCGGGGCTGGCGTGCTCGCTCGTGGGATCGCTTCCTCGTCCCGAAGCCGGGTGCCCGAGTCTGGATCACCTACGGCGCGCCGATCCGCTGGCAAGGAGACGACGACTCCTCCGAGGAGCCGATCCTGCGGGAGATCGGCGAGGCGCTCGCGGCCGCGGAGCGTCGCGCGCAATCGTTCGCCACGGGGGAGTCCCCGGCGACGTGGGAACGGAGGCCGGCGTGAGCTTCCTCCGCAGTGCGTACCGGGCGGCGGGTCGCACGAGCGTCGCGCTGGGACTGCCGCATCTCTGGTTGCGCGGGAGGCCCGAGGAGCGTCGCGAGCGGCTCGGGTTCTCGCCGCGGCGCGGCGAGGCTCGCCCGCTCTGGATTCATGCGGCATCGCTCGGCGAGGCCTCCGCGGCGGGGGCGCTCGTGGATGCGATGCGAGCGCGGGAAGACGTACCGCCGCTCGCGATCTCTGCGATGACGCGCACCGGACGGGAGCGCGTCGCGACGTTCGCGCCGGACCTCGGACCGTTCCACCCGCCGCTCGACGTTCCCGGGCCTGTCCGTCGCTCGCTCGATCGACTCGATCCGCGCGCTTTCGTCGCGCTGGAGACGGAGCTGTGGCCGGTTCTACTCGAGGAACTCGCGGGTCGCTCCGTGCCGTGGGCCGTGGCGAGCGCGCGGATCTCCGCGCGATCGTTCGATCGCATGCGGAGACTCCGCCACGTGGTCCGTCCGCTGCTCGAGACCACCGCGGCCATCGCGGCGCGCACCGAGGTGGATGCGGAGCGCTTTCGGGAACTCGGTGCTCCCGCCGAGGCGGTCGCGGTGACGGGCGATCTCAAGGAGGACCAGCCGCTGCCGACGTGGAGCCCCCTGCCGACCGATCGGGCGCGCTGGCTGGCCGCGTGTACCCGTCCGGGAGAGGAGGCGATCGTACTCGAGGCCCTCGCGATGATCGCGCGCGAGTTGCCGGAAGGCGAGCTCGTGCTCGCCCCGCGGCATCCGGAGCGCTTCGAGGAAGCGCGCGCCCTCGTGCGGGCGGCGGGCTGGCCGTGCCGGTCCTGGCGGGAACGGAATGTGGCATCGCCCGCGTCGGCGTGGGGAGTCGTTCTCGTGGACGAGATGGGGGTGCTCGGGGAGGCGTACGCACGGGCGGGGGTCGCGTTCGTGGGCGGTTCGTTGGTTCCGCTCCGCGGGCACACGCCGCTCGAAGCGGCGGCGGCCGCTCGTCCGGTCGTGATGGGGCCGCACCGGGAGAACTGCCTCGATCTCGCGACGCGCCTCGAGCGGGTCGGCGCGCTCGAGACGGCGAGCACGGCGGCCGAGCTCGCGGCGCGGGTGACGGCGCGCCTCCGCGCTCCGGAGGCGGCGGCCGAGGACGGCCGGGCGGGGCGGCGCGTCCTGGAAGCGGCGAGCGGCGTGGCCGCGCGGACCCTCCGCCATCTGGTCGCCCGGGGGGCGTGGTGAGCTGGCCGGTCGACGATCGGCGCGGCCTGCGCCGTCCCGGCGCGACGCGCGCGGCGCGTCCGGCGTCGGTCGTGTACGGCGCGCTCGCCCGCACCGTGAAGCTGGCGCACGACGCCGGTCTGAAGCGCCCCCACCGGGCGACGAAGCCGGTCGTCTCGATCGGCGGGATCACGGTCGGCGGCGCCGGCAAGACTCCGATCGTGCGCTGGCTCGCCGAGAGCCTGGCTGCAGCCGGACGCAATCCCGCCGTGCTTTCGCGCGGGTACCGCGGCACCGGGGGCGCGACACCTCGCGTGGTCGACCCGCGCACTCCCGACGTCGCACGCGATGGCGACGAGCCGGCGCTGCTCGCGCGCTCGCTGCCGAACGTCGCGGTGATCGCGGGCACCGATCGCGTGGCGGGTGCGCGCCTCGCGATCTCGCGCGGCGCGGATCTCCTTCTCCTGGACGACGGGTTCCAGCATCGCCGCCTCCACCGCGATCTCGACGTCGTGCTCTGGGACCGGAAAGCCGAGCGGTCGGAAGGAAGACTGCTGCCGGACGGCTTGCTCCGCGAGCCGCTCGAGGCGCTCGACCGCGCCGATGCGCTGATCCTCGTCGACCGGGGCGATGGGTTCCCGTCCCCTCCGCCCCGCGGACCCGAGCCGACCGGCCGACTCCGGCTCGTGCCCGCCGCGTGCCAGCCGCTCGACTCCGGGGCGCGCCTCTACGCGGTGTCCGGACTCGCGGACCCGGAGTCGTTCGAGCATTCGCTGGTCGAGCTCGGGTTCACGGTCGTCGGCGCCATGCGGTTCCCGGATCACCACGCATTCACGGGAACCGAGATCCGCGACGCAGAGGGACGAGCGGCGGGGCTCGGCGCCGACCTGCTCGCCGTGACGGCGAAGGACTGGGTGCGCTGGCCGCGATCCGAGCGACGCGCGCTCCCGGTGCCCGCGGTCTTCGATCTGGACGTCGAGGTCGTGGACGGGGATCTTGTGGAACTGGCCCTGGCTCTGGGGAGGGAGTCCCGGTGAGAGTGACCCACGAGTGCGAGACGCTGGTCCTGGGCAGCGGCATCGCCGGCCTGACCTACGCGCTGAAGGCGGCCGACGCGGGCGACGTGCTGATCCTGACCAAGAAGCACCGGGCGGACTCGAACACGAACTGGGCCCAGGGAGGCGTGGCCTCCGTGATGGGGCCGGACGACTCGTTCGAGTTGCACGTCGACGACACGCTCGAGGCCGGGGCGGGATTGTGCCGGCTCGACGCCGTGGACGTGACGGTGCGCGAGGGCCCGCGGCTCGTGCGCGAGCTCATCCAGCGCGGCGCCGACTTCACGATGGATGCGGACGGCGATCTCGCGCTCGGACGCGAGGGCGGCCACCGGCGCCGACGGATCGTCCACGCGCGCGACCTCACGGGGCGGGAGATCGAGAACACGTTGCTGGAGGCGGTCGCGGCGTCGCCGGCCATCGAGCTGCGCGAGAATCATCTCGCGATCGACCTCTGGGTCGGGCCGGGACCGACGGGCGCGCCGCGTTGCTTCGGCGCGACGTACCTCGATCCGGAGACGGGAGAGGTCGCCGCCGTGCGCGCGCGCCGCACCATGCTCTCCACCGGCGGCGGCGGCAAGGTCTACGTCTACACCACGAATCCCGACATCGCCACGGCGGACGGCGTCGCGATGGCGGCACGCGCCGGCTGCTCGATCGTGAATCTCGAGTTCGTGCAGTTCCATCCGACCTGCCTCTGGCATCCGGACGCGAAGTCGTTCCTGATCTCCGAGGCGGTGCGCGGCGAGGGCGCGATCCTGCGCAACCTCGACGGCGAGGACATCATGACCGGCGTGCACGAGCTCGGCTCGCTCGCGCCGCGCGACATCGTGGCCCGCGAGATCGACCGCCAGATGAAACGTCGGGGCGACCGCTACGTCCTCCTCGACACGACGGCGATCGGCGCACGCGAGTTCGAGGAGCGATTCCCCGCGATCTCGGAACGCCTGCACGAGTTCGGGATCCGTCCCGGCGTGGATCCGATCCCCGTGGTTCCGGCGGCGCACTACATGTGCGGGGGAGTGGCGGTCGACCTGCACGGGCGCACCGAGATCGAGGGACTGTTCGCGACGGGCGAGGTCGCCTGCACCGGACTGCACGGAGCGAACCGTCTCGCATCGAACTCGCTCCTGGAGGCGCTCGTCTTCGCGGATCGCGCGTCACGCGTGCCGGGTCCGTCCGACGCCGCCCCGACGCCCGATCTGCCCGCCGGGCCCGGGGATGGCGGCCCCCCGCCGGACGAGGGCGTGATCCTCGAGCACGACTGGGACGCGGTCCGGCGCCTCATGTGGGACTACGTCGGCCTCGTGCGGACCCGGGAACGCCTGCAGCAGGCCCGGACCCGCCTGGACGGGATCCAGAAGTGGGCGGAGGACCTCTATCGACGTTGCCCGCCGAACGCGGACCTGGCCGAGCTCCGGAACATCGCGCTGGTGGGGTTGCTGCTCGCGTCGGCGGCCTCCGAGCGACGGGAAAGCCGTGGGCTTCATTATCTGGCTGGCCAGACCGCCACGGACCCGGTTCCGCGCGAGAGCTGGGCCGTCTGGCGGCCGGGGGAGCTTCCGCGCGTGGAACTGCGGCCGCTTCCGGCCGCGAGCGTCGCCACGGGGGGGCGGACCGACCCCGAGGACGGTTCGCAGGACGCCTCGACTTGATTCCCGGGCGATTTCGGACGATAACTGGAACGGTTCGCGTTCCTGGCGGTTTCCGGACAAACCGGAGGTCGGTGTGCTGACTTTGCCCGAAGAAGAGCAGCGCCTGCTCGCGATCGTGCGTCGGGATCCGCGGTACGCGATCCAGGCGTACGACTTCGTGAGAGATTCCGTCACGTACGCTTGCCACGTGGTGTACGCCACGGGAACGCACGTGCGCGGGCAGGAGTTGCTGGAAGCGATTCGTCGCCTCGCGCTGGAACGATATGGCGCCCTCGCCCGTGACGTGTTCGAGTCGTGGGGCGTGACGCGAACGGAGGATTTCGGAGAGATCGTGTTCCGGCTCGTGGAGGAGGGCATCCTCGCGAAGACGGAAGACGACTCGATGGACGATTTCCGCGATGGGTTCCGGTTCGAAGAGGCGTTCCGGAACGCAGACTACTGGCAGGAACTCATCGGCGAGTCGGCGTAGGCCGTCTCGCGAGAACTTCCTTCAATCCCGACGGGGATGCATCGCTTGCGGAAGGCTTTCGACCCTCTCGTTCTGCACACGCTCGATGCCGTGCTGCGCAACCGAGCCCGCGGGCGGACCCTGAGCTTTGGGGAGTCGCTCGACGGAACCCGTGACATTCTGATCGTGGCCGCGCGACACCTCACGGATCTCCTCGGGATCGTTCCCGCGGCGGCCGCGCTGCGCCAGCGGTTCCGGCTCGCCCGCGTGCACGTTCTCGCGTCGAACTCCTGCGCCGCCGCGCTCGAAGGGCGCTCCGAGATATTCTCCGTGGTTCCGCTGCCGGACGATCGCACGCCGCTGCTCACGCGCGAGTTCTTCGAGCTCGTCCGCGACCTGCGCCGTCTCCCGTTCGATCTGGCGGTGTGCACCGACGACGGCAGCGATCGACGCGGCCGCTTGCTGGCCGCCCTGGCGGGCGCCCGCCTCCGCGTCGGCGTTCATCCGGGCGGTCAGGATCCGGCGCTGAATCTCGTCGTCTCGTGGGGGGGCGGGGAGGGGTATCGCCCGGTCCAGAGTCTGGAGTTCCTCTCGTTCCTCGGAATGGCGCGCGATCGCCTCGCCCCCGGGTGGGACGTCCCGCCGACCGATCGCCAGTACGCGAAGCGCCTTCTCGACCTGCGCCGTCGTGGCCGGGAGGGTTGGCTGCTCGGAGTCGACCCGGGAGCCGGCCTCGGAAACTCCCATCCGCATCCGGAGAAGCTCGCCTGGATCGTGAACCGTCTGGTGGCGAATCGGGGTGCGCTCCCGATCATCTTGACGGAGACACCGGAAGACCCTGGGGTCGCTCAGTTCAAGTCTTACTTGAACTCGCCGCCACTCGAGGTCGCGAGTCGCGGCTTCCGCGACGTGCTCGCGTTCGGGACCTGTTGCGACGTCGTTCTCGGGGGCAATACCTCGTTCCTGCATTTCGCCGTGGCCCTGGATCTGCCCGCGGTGGGCCTGCTGGGCCGCGACGAGGACCCGCGCTGGGTTCCCACGGAGACCGCCCGGCGCAAGCTGCTCCGGTGGCAGGCGGGAGACCGGGTGTCGGAACGCGACGTGCTCGAGGTCGTGGATTCCGTGCGGCGTTCCCGCGTCGTCGAGATGCCGCTCCTGATCGAGCCCGTCCTCGAGGTCGAGGATCCGGCGTCTTCCGGGGCGGACGCCGACGAGGTCGGAGCGTCCGAGCGGAGCGCCCGGAGGGCCTGAGCGCCCGCGCTTTCCCGTCGGGGGCCTTTCCGGTACCCTGCCGGGCCATGTTCTCACCCGTAAAAGTCCGCCTGTTCCGGAGGGTGTTCCGTCACCGCGGCCTGCTGCTTGCCGCGCTCGGGCTGACCCTGCTGTTCTCGCTCGTCTCCGGAGTGTCCCTCGGGATCATCCTCCCGTTCGTGGACCTGCTGTTCCAGGGCAAGTCCGCGATCGTGGCACCGCCGGAGACCGCCGGGATGCTGGATCAGCTGCGCTACGGACTCGAGGTCCGGGCCGCCGACTGGTTCTTTGCGGGCGACCCGCGCGAAGCGCTGGCCCGTGTCTGTCTCGCCCTCGTGGCGGCCTTCGCGCTGAAGGGGTTGCTCGGCTTCCTGGTGGAAGTCACCACGGTGCTCCTCGAGGAGCGCGTCCTGAAGGACCTGCGCGACGATCTCTTCGAGCACCTGCAGTCCCTTTCCATGATCTGGTTCTCCGGCCGGCGGTCCGGCGAGCTTCTGTCGCGAGCCACGAACGACGTCCAGGTCGTGCGCAAGGCCGTTTCGTCGATGTACCGGAGCCTGCCGCGCGACCTGCTCCTCGCGATGGTCTATCTCGGCATCGTGTTCGTCGCGAGCTGGCGCCTCGCGCTCGTCTGTTTCGTCGTGGCACCCGTGTTCGGCGTGACGATCCGGTTGATCGGCAAGCGCATCCGTCGGCAGTCGGGACGCGCCCAGGCGCACCACGGCGACCTGACGTCCGTGTTCCAGGAAGCGATCGGCGGTATCCGCGTGGTCAAGGCGTTCGGCGGCGAGCGGTTCAAGATCGAGAAGTTCCGTCGCTCCACGGAACAGTACCTGCGGTCCATCGTGCGGATGCGCCGGACGTCCGCAACCGCGGCGCCGGTGGCGGAGCTGCTCGGCGCGGCCGGCGCCGCAGTCGTACTGTGGGTCGGCGGCAACGAGGTGCTGTCCGGCGCGGGACTCACGGCGCCCTGGTTCGTGATCTTTCTCGCGGCGCTCGTCTCGCTGATGCAACCGCTCCGGTCCATCAGCCAGATCAACACGCACCTGGAGGAAGGCGACGCCGCCGCCGCGCGCATCTTCGAGGTGCTCGATACCGTGCCCGACGTCCGCGCTCCCGCGAGCCCCGTCGCGATCGCTCCGCTCGCGCACTCGCTGCGATTCGAGAACGTCTCGTTCCACTACGACGAGGAATCGCCCGTGCTGCACGAGATCGAGTTCGAGGTGGGGCGGGGGGAGATCGTCGCGCTCGTCGGGGCGAGCGGAGCCGGCAAGTCCACGCTCGTGGACCTGATCCCGCGCTTCCACGACCCCGTGTCGGGGCGCGTGACCTGGGACGGCATCGACCTGCGCAACGCGAGCCTGAAGGACCTGCGCGGCCACCTCGGAATCGTGACGCAGGAGACGATCCTCTTCCACGACACGATCGCCGCGAACATCGCGTTCGCGGACCCCGCGCCGGACGAGGCGCGCATGATCGCGGCGGCGAAGGCCGCGAACGCGCACGAGTTCATCGCCGCGACGCCGGAAGGGTACCGCACGCGCATCGGGGATCGCGGGGTTCGACTCTCGGGCGGCGAGCGCCAGCGCATCGCGATCGCGCGGGCGATCTACCGCGAGCCGACGTTCCTGATCCTGGACGAGGCCACGTCTTCGCTCGACAGTGAATCGGAGGCGAAGGTCCAGGACGCGATCGATCGCCTGATGGAAGGACGTACCGCCGTCGTGATCGCGCACCGACTCTCCACCGTGCGCCACGCGGACAAGATCGTGGTGCTCGAGCGCGGCCGGATCGTGGAGGAGGGGCGGCACGACGAGCTGCTCGCTGCCGGCGGCCGCTACGCGACGTTCTGTCGTCGCCAGTTCGGCGAGACGGCGAGCGCGGGCCGGACGTGAGCGGGGCACCGGACGCCGTTCTGGTCTGCCGCCTCTCGGCGATCGGGGACCTCGTGTTGACGTTGCCGGTGGTGTCGGCGCTCCGCCGGATGTTTCCCGCCGCGCGCCTCGAGTACCTTTCACGCGAACCGTACGGGCGCATCCTCCGCGACGTGTCCGCGCTCGACGCGCTGCACCTGTGGCCGGGCCCCGGACATCCGCCGCCGGCCGCGGTGACCGCGCGGGAGTGGGACGTGATCGTGGACCTTTCCGCGTCCGGTCGGAGCCGACGTTTGCTCGCGGGAGTGAGACGTCGGCGATTGCTGCGCGCGCGGAAGCAGCCGCTCGCGCGGTTCGCGTTCGTGCGGTTGCGGGCCCTCGGCTTTCGCGGAACCGGCATTCGAAGCGCGGTGGATCGGCAACTCGAGACGATCGCGCCGCTCGGAATCGAGTTCGAGCCGGACGCGCGACGCCCTCGCTTCGACGTGGCGGCGCCGCCGCCGGACGGGCCGCTGCTGATCGCGCCGGGAGCCGGTCGCGCCACGAAGTGCTGGCCGGCGGAGCGCTTCCGGGAGATCGCCCGGCGCGCGGTGGAGCGGGGGCGGTCGGTGCGCGTGCTCGGATCCGCCACCGAGCGGCAACTCGTGGGCGAAGTGGCGCGCGGGCTCCCGCCCGAGCACGTGCGCGCGGCCATCGCCGAGGATCCGGCCGAGCTGCCGGGGATCGTCGCCGGTTGCCCGGTGGCGCTCGGCAACGATTCGGCGATCACGCACGTGGCGGAAGCCTGCGGTGCGGCGGCCGTCGTGTTGTTCGGACCGACGCATCCGGCGTTCGGGTTCGGGCCGCTCGACCCGCGTTCCGCGGTGCTGTCGGTGGAGCTCGACTGCCGGCCCTGCGACCTCCACGGTCCGCCCGTCTGTCCGCGCGGGCACCACCGCTGCCTGCGCGATCTCTCCGCGGACGACGTGTGGGACGCCGTCGCCGAGCGCCTCGGGAGTGTCGAATGATCAAGAATCTCGAGCGCGCGGGGAAACGTCGCCTGACGTCGGCGATCGGACGCGTGCTGCGCGTGCGGGCGGACGCGGGGCCCTGCCCGGACTTCGCCGACCTCGAGTCGATCCTGATCGTGCGACAGCAGAACCAGCTCGGGGACATGATCCTCGCGACGCCGTTCTTCCGCGCGGTGCGGGCGCGAGCGCCGCACGCGCGCCTCGACGTCGTGACGGCGCCGATGAATCACGCGCCTCTCCTGCACAGCGAACGCATCACCGAGGCCATCCCCTACGACAAGAAGCACCTGCTCCGGAATCCCGCCGCGGCGCGGCGCTTCGTGGAACGGCTCCGGGACGCGCGCTACGATCTCGCACTCGTCTCGAGCACGGTGGCGTTCTCGTACACGAGCGTGTGGCTCGCCGCGATCTCGGGAGCACGGCGACGCGCGGCCCGACCCGGACCGGGCGGCGCCGGCGCGAGCACGGTGCGCGACGCGTTCCACTGGGCGCTGCCGGCACCGGTTCCGGGACGCCACCAGTCGGCGGTGAACCTCGATCTCGCCACGCCGTTCGGCGCCTCCGCAGGGGACTGGACTCCGGAGATCTTCCTCACCGAGGACGAGCGCGCGTGCGGTGCCGACGCGCTCGGTCGGGCGCTTTCGAACGGCACGGGCGGGCTGCGCATCCTCGTGCACCCGGGCGCGGGCAAGCGACCGAATCGCTGGCCCGCCGCGCGGTTCGGCGAGCTCGCGGCCGCTCTGCGTGCGGAGGGGCACGGCGTGGCGGTGGCCACGGGGCCGAGCGAGACGGACCTCTTCGAAGCCGTGGACCGGGGCGCGCGGACCGAGCTGCCGCGTCTGGATCCGTTGCCGGTGCGCGCACTGGCCGGAGCGTTTCAGGCGGCGGACCTCGCGCTCGTGAACGATACCGGCGTTCTCCACGTCGCGTCCGCCGTCGGAACGCCGACACTCGCCTGGTTCGGCCCCACGGATCCGGGACAGTGGTGCCCGGCCGCTCCGCGGACCGGCTACTTCCTCGCGCCCGGCGGCGAGCTCGACGCGATTGCCGTGGCCGACGTCCGGGCCGCCGTGCTCGCCTTCGCGTCCCACGTGGCCGGCGAGGGCGAGTGGCCCGCGGGAGTCACGCGCGCTCCGGGGCCGGCTTCATGAGTCGCGTCCTGTTCCGATCCCCGAACTGGCTCGGCGACGCGGTCATGGCCACCGCCGTGCCGCCCGCACTCCGCCGGAGGCACGAGACGGTCGGGATCCTGACCCCGGCCGCGATCGCCGATGTCTGGCGCGCCGCGCCGGACGTGGACGAAGTGGTGACCTTCTCTCCGGGCGGCGAAGTGGACGCCTATCGGAGCGCCGGCTACGATCGCGTCCTGCTCGGGCCCGTGTCGTTCGGCAGCGCGTGGCGCGCCCTCCGCGGCGGCGTGCGGGAGCGCTTCGGGTTCGGGGGAGAGTGCCGGGACTGGTTGCTGTCACGTCGGCTCCCCGCGCGGGCCTACTCGCGCGATCGACACCAGGTCGAGAACTATCGCGAGCTCGCGGGGCTCGCGGGTCGGCCGGAAGACGCGGACGCGCCGCGTCTCGTGCCACTCGCGGACTGGCGGCAGGACGTTCCGGCGATCTGGCCCGATGCTCGCCGACCGCGCGTGGCGCTCCAACCCGGGGCGACGTATGGTCCCGCGAAGCGCTGGCCCGCGGACCGGTTCGCGGCGGTCGGACGCGCGCTGCACGAGCGCGGCCTGGACGTCGCGGTGCTCGGAGGACCGGGGGACCGAGCCGAGGTGGAAGCGGTGCTCGCGAGCGCGCCGGACGCGCTCGATCTGGGAGGACGGACGACGGTGGGACAGCTCGCGGCGGTGCTGGAGAGCGCCGACCTTCTCGTGACGAACGACACCGGACCGATGCACCTCGCGGCTGCGGTCGGAACGCCCGTGCTCGCTGTTTTCGGATCCACGAGCCCGCGCTGGACGCGCCCGTTCGGGGAGGGGCACCGCGTGATCACACACCCCGTGCCGTGTCAGCCGTGCTTTCGTCGCGACTGTCGCATCGGTTACGGCTGTCTCCGCGGAGTCGAGACCGAGCGCGTCGTCGCCGAGGTCCTGGCGGTGACGGAGGCGCTCGCATGATCCCGGCGGAGAGACTTCACGCCCTGCTCGAGCGCGTCGCGGGAACGCGCGTGCTCGTCGTGGGCGATCTGATCGCCGACGAGTACGTGTTCGGAGAAACGTCGCGTGTGTCGCGCGAGGCGCCGGTGCTGATCCTGCGTCACCGCGGGCGACAGGTCATTCCCGGGGGCGCCGGCAACGCGGTCCTGAACCTGCGCGCGCTCGGCGCCGCGCCCCGACCGGTCGGGCTGGTCGGCGCGGGGGACGTGGGCGACGCCGTCATCCGCGAGTTCGCGGCGCGGGGCGTCGACGCGTCGGGAGTTCTCCGGGACCCCGGCCGCGTCACGATCCGGAAGACCCGGGTGATGGCCGGCGGTCCGCACGGTCAGAAGCAGCAGATCCTGCGGATCGACCAGGACGATCCGGTTCCGGTGCCCGACTCGCTCGCGGTCCGGTTGCGCGACACCGCGCTCGAGATCCTCGGCGAAGTGGACGCGGTGCTCCTCTCGGACTACGGGTACGGAGCGCTCGCGCCCTCCGTGCGGGACGCCGTGCTGGCGGCGGCGCGGGACCGCGCGATCCCGGTCTGCGCGGACTCGCGGTACTCGCTGCGCGACTTCCGCGGGGTCACGTTCGCCACGCCGAACGAAGACGAAGCGGTCCAGGCATTCGGCGCGCCGATTCGCGGCGAAGCCGACGTACGGGAGGCCGCGGAACGGCTGCGCGCGTCGCTCGACGCCGAGTTCCTGCTGCTGACGCGCGGTCACGACGGGATGGCCGTCGCGGAGCGCGGCGGTTCGTTCACGGCGATCCCGATCTGGGGAACGGCCGAGGCCGCGGACACCACCGGTGCGGGGGACACGGTCGCCGCCACGTCGCTGCTCGCGCTGGCGGCCGGCGCCACCCCGGTCGAGGCGGCGCGCGTCGCCACCATCGCGGCGGGCATCGTGGTCCAGAAACACGGCGCCGCCACGACCACCGCCGAGGAGATCGAGCGTGTCGCCGGACACCCGACGCGTCCTGTCGCTTCCTGAGGCGCGAGACGACGTGCAGGCGGCGAAGGCAGCCGGCCGCACCGTCGTGCTCGCGAACGGGATCTTCGATCTTTTCCACGTGGGGCACGTTCGCTACCTGGAGGGCGCGGCGGCGGAAGGCGACTATCTCGTGGTCGCGGTGAACGGCGACGTGTGCGCGCGCGAGCTCAAGGGCCCCGGCCGACCGTTCCTGCCCGCGGCGGAACGCGCGGAGATCGTGGCCGCGTTGCGCTGCGTGGACCGGGTCGTGGTGTTCGAGGAGCGCGACGTGATCACGGTGCTCCGCGAGCTCCGCCCCGACGTGCACGCGAAGGGCACCGACTACACCGCGGACACCGTCCCCGAGCGGGAGATCACGCGTGAGATCGGCGGACGCACCGCCATCGTCGGGGACCCCAAGGACCACTCCACGACGGACCTCCTGCGCGCGATCCGGGCGACCCTCGCACGATGAGGATCCTCCAGCTCACGCACCAGGGAGACATCGGCGGCTCGACGAACTCGATCACGTGGCTCACGCGCGGTCTCGCCCGCAGGGGGCACGAGGTGCACCTCGCGTGTCGCCCGGAGAGTCTTATCGCGAGCCGCTTCGTCGATGGGTCCGTGCGTCGCGTGGACATGCGTCTCGGTCGGGGACCGTCGCTGATCGCGGCGGCCCGTCACTGGAAACGCTGGATGGAGGAGCACGAGATCGAGGTGGCGAACGCCCACGCATCGCTCGATCGCCGCGTGCTGTCGTACGCGCGCCTCCTCGGACTGCGCTCGCGCGTGGTCCACACGCGTCGGAACGTCGCGCTTTCGAGCGGCGGAATGCTGCGCTCGCGGTTCGACGCAGCGACCACGGACGCGATCATCGCGGTGTCGGAGAACGTCGCGGCCGGGATGCGACGTCGCGGGATGCCGCGCGACCACGTTCGCGTCATCCGCAACGGGCTGCCGCTCGACGAGGTCGCGCAGGCCGACCCGGGTCGGGTGGAACGTCTCCGGGGCGAACTCGGGCTCCGGCCGGGAGTGCCGGTGGCGGGCACGATGGCGCGTCGCAAGTCGCAGGAGGAACTGCTCGCGGCGGCGGCGCTGCTCCCGTTTCCGCTGGAGATCGTGTTCGCGGGCTTCGAGGCCGACGACGCGATCCGGCGCGCCGCGGCGGAGCTCCCCGATCGCGTGACGTGGCGCTGCCTCGGATTCCGGGACGACGTCGCGGACCTCACGGGACTGCTCGACGTGTTCGTGCTGCCGTCCACGATCGAGGGCTTCTCACTCGCGCTTCTCGAGGCGATGGTTCGCGGCCGACCGTGCATCGCCACGGACGCGGGGGGCAACGCGGAAGCGCTCGCCGACGGTGCGGGACTGATCGTGCCCCCGAGGGACGTGCCGGCTCTCGCGGCCGCGCTGGACTCGGTGCTGTCGTCGTCGGAGCGGGCGCGCGAGCTCGGCGAGCGGGCCCGGACGCGCGCCACGACGGAGTTCGACGTGGAGCGGACCGTCGATCGGACGGAGAGTCTCTACCGGGAGCTCGTCGCGTGAAGAAGCTCCCCGAGTATCTCCTCGTGGTCTACTCGCTGAGCGGCGTCCTCTCGATCGCCGTGAGCCAGGCTGCCATGGGGCTCGCGGCGGCCGTGGCGCTCGTCGACCGGGGTCGCCGCACCCGCTTCGACTGGCGCCCACTCGGGATCGAGTGGCCCATCCTGGCCTGGATCGTGGCGTCGCTGCTCGCGACGACGTTCGCGCCGGACCCGATCGGGAGCGCGGGCAAGCTGAAGAAGCTCGTGCTCTGGGCCGTGGTGTTCTGGCCGCCGGCGGCACTCTGGCGGCCGTGGAGCGTCGGGCGACTCTTCATGACACTTCTCTTCGCGGCCGGCGTCACGTCGCTGTACGGAGTGCTCACGTTTTTTCTGCAGGGCGGTCCGGAAATGGCGGTGCGGATCCGCGGATTCCACGGCTTCTATCTCACGAACTCCGGGCTGCTCCTGCTGTGCACGTTCCCGGCAATCCTGTTCGTGGGATGTCGCGAACTGCCGGCGTCGCGACGTTGGGGAGCCGGTATCGCAGCCGCGGCCATCCTCGCGTCCCAGTTCTTCGGCGCGTTGCCGGGCGCATGGCTCGGGACGGCCGTCGGTCTGCTGTACCTCGCGATCTTCCGGGGCTACGTCAGCGGCGCGGTCGTGCTCCTGATCGGCGCGGTCGCCCTCGTCCTCGCGCCGCCGACGTTGCGCGAGAGCGCGCTCGATCTCGCGAACCCCGCGAGCTACGCGAATCTCGACCGCCTCGAGATCTGGCGGAACGGCATCACGCTGTTCGAGCAACGTCCGCTCACCGGCTGGGGTCTCGGCGATTTGCAGGCGGAGTACGCGCGCGTGAAATCGCCCGGCGCACCGATGGAGGGCCACATGCACTCGGTTCCGGTGCACGTGGCCGCGTCGATGGGAGTTCCCGGCCTGATCGCACTGGTCTGGCTGTTCGTGGCGCTGTTCCGCGCTCTCGGACGGGCGCGTCGCCCGACGCGCGGTTTCCTGCGCCGGGTGGTCGACGCGGCGGAGGGCGCGCTGGTCGGCTTTCTCGCGGCCGGCTTGCTGGAGTGGAACCTGGGCGACTCGGAGATCCTCGCGCTGTTGTGCTTCCTGGTCGGGGTGGCGATCGCGGCCGGTCGTCTCGCGCCGCTCGGCGACGGCATCGCTCCGCCGCGGGAGGCCTGACGTGACGAAGCTCTCGGTGCTGGTTCCCACGCGGAACGAGGCGGCGAATCTCGAGGAGTGTCTGCGCAGCGTGGCGTTCGCCGACGAGATCGTCGTGGTGGATTCGGAGAGCACCGATGACACGCGTGAGATCGCGGAGCGGTGCGGCGCGCGAGTGCTCGTGCACCCGTTCGCCGGGCACGCCGCCCAGAAGAACTGGGGGCTCGAGCGCGTCACCCACGACTGGGTCCTGATCCTGGACGCGGACGAGCGCGCCACACCGGCGCTCGCCCGGGAAGTCCGGGACGTCCTCGCCGCGCCGGCCGCGCCCGGGTACTGGATCCACCGTCGCAACACGTTCCTCGGGCGCGAGATCCGCGGTTGCGGCTGGCAGCGGGACAAGGTCCTGCGCCTGTTCGATCGCCGTCGCGGACGCTACGAGGACGTGCGCGTCCACGAGGAAGTCCGCCTCGACGCCGAGGCGGGACGCCTGCGCGAGAAGCTGTGGCACCACTCGTGCACCGATCTCGGAGCCTGGCTCGCGAAGGTCGAGAGATACTCCACGCTGGGGGCGGAGGAAGCCATGCGCCGTGGTCGGAGACCGCGCTTCGGCGATCTGACTTGGCGTCCGGCCGCGCGCTTCGCGAAGCAGTGGCTGGTCCAGGGCGGCTGGCGCGACGGGATCGAGGGCTGGATCCTGTGCGCGACGTCGGCGTACTCGGTGTTCCTCAAGTACGCGAAGCTCCGGCGGCTCGAGGCGTCGCGATGAGACTGCCGGCGGACCTTCGTCCCGATCGCGTCACCGTGATCCGACCGCGCGGTCTCGGCGACGTCGTTCTCTCGACCGCGGTGCTCGACGCGTTGCGTCGCGCCTGGCCGCGGACGCGCATCGACTACGTCGTGGAGCGGCCGTCGCGCACCCTGCTGGAATCCGATCCCCGTCTCGATCGGATCTTCCTTCTCGGCGGGGCGGGCGACGAGGGCCGCATCCGGGGCGGCAGCATGTGGGACGCGATCCGGTGGCTCCACGAAGGCGCTCCGGACATCGTGTTCGATCTGTTCTCGAACCCACGGACCGCGATCGTGACGGCGTCCTCGCGGGCGCGCTGGCGGGTGGGGCTCGATCGCGGAGCGCGTCGCGTCTCCTACAACGTGCGCGTTCCCCGGTTCCAGGGAAGCCCGGCGGAGGACGACCGCTATGCCGGCGACGTGCTGCTGGACTTTCTCCGTCAGGCCGGTGTGGCCTGGGAGGGCGAAGCGCGAGCCAACGCGCCGGGCACCGAGGCCGATCGGGCACGCGCGTCGCGGTTGCTGGAGGATCTCGGGTACCCGGCCGGTTCCCGCTGGGGGGCCGTGCTCCCCGGCGGTTCCTGGGCCAGCAAGCGATGGACGGTGGAGGGTTTCGCGGCGAGCGCCCGGGCGATGGCCGAGCGCTTCGGCGAGCCGACGTTGATCGTGTGGGGCCCGCCCGAGGCGGAAGACGCCGAGGCGATCGCCGCGGCGGCCGGGGACGCGGCGCGGCTCGCGCCGCCGACTTCGCTCCTCGAGATGGGGGCCATGCTGGCCGCGCCGGCGGTGGTGGTCTGCACGGACTGCCTCGGCCGCCACTTCGCGGTGGTCCAGGGTACTCCGACCGTGGGCGTGTTCGGCTCCACCGATCCCCGTCACTGGACGCCGCGCGGGGGACCTCACCGCACGGTCCACGCCGCGTCGGAGGGCTGCGCGGGGCTCGACGATCTGCCGGCGGCGCCGGTCCTGCGCGAGCTGGACCGCCTTCTGGACAGCGCACCGAGCCCCCCCTAGAATCCCGCGATTGTCCCGCGACAGGAGAAGTGACTTGGCCCCCAACCCGCGCGACCTCGACGTCCTCTTCCTGGCGGACGAGATCCCGCCCGTCGTCTCCGGTCGGTCCCATCTCGTCGCCTCGATCGTCCGGCGACAGCCCGCCGACGGCACCTACCTGATCTCGGGAACCCCGGGCAGTTCCGCTGTCCTCGGCGTCGACGCCCACGTGCACCGCGTGCCGGCCCTGCTCGCGCGATTCGGCGGGGGCCTGGCGCGGGAGCGCCACCGGAACTGGATTCTCGGCCGACGCCGCCCGGATCTCGTCGTCGCGTGCGGCCTCGGCGACGAGGCGACCGCCGCGCGCGCGCTCAAGGAGCAGCACGGCATTCCGTACCTCCTGCACGTCGAGGCGCCGGCGCTCGCGACGGCGCGGCGAAAGATCCGCGAGGGCGGCGCCGACGGCGCGCGGTTCCTTCGACTGTTCGACGAAGCGGCGAGCCTCGTGACGGCGAGCGGCGCGTGCCGCCTGGAGGCGTACAAGTGCGGCGTGCTGCCGCAGCAGCTCGACGTCGTCCCCGTGGGCGTGGACCTCGAGCGATTCCGGCCGGGGGAGAAGTCGGCCGCGCTCGCCAAGAAGCTGAAGGCGGAACGCGGTCCGGTCCTGCTCACGGTGGTGGGCCGGGGCCCGGCCAAGGATCTCGAGACGGTGTACCGCGCGTTTGCCGTCCTTCGCGGTCAGCGACGCAGCGCGGTGCTGATCGTGGTGGGTGCCGACGAGCGTCGCGAGAAGAAGGCGGTGAAGGAGGCGCGCGTGGAGCGACACGTGCGGTTCCTGCCTCGCGTGGAGCCGCAGGAGATGCCGGAACTGTACCGCCTCGCGGACGCCTATCTCACCGCCCACCGGGAGCGCCACGCGGAGTGGATCGTCGCCGGGGTGGAGGTCGCGATCGTGGAAGCGCTCGCGTCCGGTCTCCCCGTGTTCGGGACCCGCGCCGCGATCACGGAGGAGCTCGCGCCACCGGAGGAGGTCGGCATGCTCGTCGAGGCCGAGGCGCACCAGAAGCTCGGCCGGCTGGTCGCCGAGACCCTGAAGGACAGCGAGCTCACCGCGGAGTATGCGCAGGAGGCGCGCGCCCGTGCCGAACGCCTGCACTCGGACGTCGAGAACGGTGCCGCGTTCCGCGAACTGCTTTCCGTGATCCACTACCGGCGCCTCGGCCGCTCGGCGGCGCCGCCGGCGAACGATCGAGCCACGGAACGAAACGCGGCCTGATGCGCGTCGTCCATGTCGACCCGGCGACGAGCTGGCGGGGAGGCGAACGTCAGGTTCTCGCCCTCGCGGAGGAGCTCGCGCGGCAGGGAATCGACGGGACCGTCGTCGCGTCGCCGAATTCGCCCCTCGCCGAGCGGGCCGCGCGCGCGCACGTGCCGGTGGAGACCGTGCGCGCGTCCGGGGATCTGGATCCGCTCGCGATCGCCCGGCTCGGCCGCATCTACCGTCGCCATCGCCCCGACGTCGTGCACCTGCACACCGCGCGGGCGCACGCCGTGGGTGGCATCGCCGCGCGGCTCACAGGGACCCACCCGGTGGTCGTGACCCGTCGGCTCGAGCTTCCCGCGCGCGGAGCGTTCGGTCGGTGGAAGTACCGTCATCTCGCGGATCACTACATCGCGATCTCGGGGGCCGTGGAATCCTCACTACTCGCGGCCGGTGTCCCGCCGGAGCGGGTACGCCGGATTCCGAGCGGGATCCCCGTTCCGCTGCCGGTGCCGCGCGAGGCGAGTCCCGGGCGGGCGCGCGTGGTCGGCACGCTCGCGGCCTTCACCCCGCAGAAGGACCCCGCGGCCTGGGTCGAAACGGTGCGTCGCTGCGCTGCCGCCGACCCCGATCTCCGATTCGTGTGGGCGGGCGAGGGGGAACTCCGCGGCTCGGTCGAGGTTGCAATCCGAGAAGCCGGACTCGAAGGCCGGGTCCGGCTTCCGGGTTTCTTGGCGAATCTCGATTCGTTCTGGGCGGAGGTGGACGTGTTCCTGCTGACTTCGGCGTTCGAGGCGCTCGGCACGGTGTTGCTCGACGCGATGGCACACGCCGTCCCGATCGTCGCGACCCCGGTCGGAGGCATTCCCGAGGTCGTGCGCGACGGTCGGGAAGGTCGTCTCGCGGGGACTCCGACGACACTCGCGGCCGCGGTCGCGGAACTCGTGGAGCGACCCGAGGAGCGTCGGCGCCTCGGCGAGGCCGGCCGGGCGCGCGCGGAGGAGTACCGTCTCGACCGCCTGGCCCGCCGGGTGGCGGACCTCTACGAAGAAGTCGCGGGAGCGCGGGCTTGACGCGCGCGCTGTTCGCTCCCCTGGCGCTCGTGATCCTCGGGGTCGCGGCGGTTCCTTCCGCGAACGAGAGCATCCGTCCATCCGGGCCCGTGTCGACGCCGTGGGGCGACGTCCCGCCCGCGACACTGGCGCCGCGCGACCTGTCCGCGCCGGGCGCGGCCGCGCCGTTCGGCCCGGACGAGGCGCACGCGGCCCCGCCGGAGCCGCGCGACCTGCCGCGCACGCTTCCCTTCGGGGTAGGAGAGAAGCTCGAGTTCTCGATCGACTACGGCTTCATCAACGCGGGCGGCGCAACGATGGAGGTCGTCGGTCTCCGCAAGGTGTCCGGGCAGCAGTGCCTCGACATCCGCACCGAGGCGCGCAGCAACGGTGTGTTCTCCAAGGTCTACAAGGTCTGGGATCGGGCCCAGACGTTCGTCGATCCGGAGAGTCTGCTGCCCTGGCGATTCGAGAAGAAGCTCCGCGAGGGCGGCTACCACAAGGACGTCCTCGTGAAGTTCGATCGGCGGCGCGACTTCGCGTTGTACGAGGAGGGGGACTCCGTGTCGATCCACCCTCAAGTGCAGGACGAGCTGTCGGCGTTCTATTACGTGCGCGCGATGGACCTCGAAGTCGGTCGGGACGTGTCCATTGACAGTCACTCGAACCGAAAGAACTATCCGGTGCGGGTGATCGTGCACGGTCGCGAGACGGTGGAAGTGCCCGCCGGCAAGTTCGACTGCCTCGTGATCGAGCCGGTCATGGCCGAGGAAGGGATTTTCACCGCGAAGGGCAAGCTCACGATCTGGGTCACGGACGACGAACGTCGCATGCCCGTCCTGATGAAGACGAAAGTCCTGGTGGGATCGATCGGCGCGTCGCTGAAGCGATACGAGCTCGGCGAGCCCTACGTTCGGGCGCAACAAGGGGACCCGAGCGTCACCGGCGGATGAACGGGAGGATGAAGTGAGCGAGCGACACGAAGAGCTCTCGCTCGAGGGCGTCAGGACGCTTCCGTTCGCGGAACGCAAGAGCAAGGTCGACGTATCGGAGTTCGGCCGGCCGCCCCGTGCCGGGATGACGGTCGGAGAACTCGTCGCGGGCCTGCCGGACATCCTCGGCGCGAAGGACCTCGTCGCGCTGCTCGATCGCCTGGAGCGATCGATCCGCGCGGGCCGCGAGGTCGTGATCCTCCTCGGCGGCCACGTGATCAAGACGGGCGTCACGCCGGTGCTGACGCCGATGATCCGCCGCGGGTGGATCACGGCCGTGGGCATGAACGGATCCGCCGCGATCCACGACGTGGAGATCGCGCGCTTCGGCCGGACCTCGGAGGTCGTCGAGGAGAATCTCGCCGACGGGTCTTTCGGAATGGCCCGGGAGACGGCGGCGTTCCTGAACGAGTCGGCGGACATCGCCCGGACCGAGGGGGCCGGCTTCGGCGAGACGCTCGGCGCGCGCCTCGTCGCGGAGACAGCTCCTCACGCGGACGTGTCCCTGCTGGCCGCCGCGGCGGAGGCGGGCATCCCGGCCACGGTGCACGTCGCGCTGGGGACGGACATCGTGCACCAGCACCCCGGGGCCTCCGGAGCTTCCATCGGCGACGCCTCGCTCCGGGATTTCCGCATCCTGGCCGCCCGGGTGGCCGCCCTGGAGGGGGGAGTGGTCCTGAACGTCGGGTCGGCGGTGCTGATGCCGGAGGTGTTCCTGAAGGCCCTGACGGTCGCCCGGAACCTCGGGCACCGGGTGGGGGCGTTCACCGCGGTCAACCTCGACATGAACCGGCACTATCGTCCTTTGACGAACGTCGTCTCCCGGCCCACCGCCCAGGGGGGCTTCGGGGCGCACCTCGCGGGGCACCACGAGATTCTGGTTCCTTTGCTGGGAGCGGCTCTTGCCGACCGCCTGGGCGATTTCCGGTCGCCCCGGCTCGGTTGACCGTCTCGCGAGGGGTCTGGTATGCTTTTTCGACTTCGAGCCAGACCTCGAAGCACCGATCCAGGGAAGCCTATCGACCCGTTGATACGAGTTGCTCCCGGAATCCTCCTGGGGCAAACAGCCGGCTAGACATCCGAGGTTCGAGGAGATCGGCGAGGGCTCGGGGCACGTCGTGCCCGGATAAGGTTCGTCGAGGGAGTCTTGGCTCCGCGCGGGCTCGTCCCGCGATCCCCCCGCTTCCATCGATTCTTCGGCCGTCGCGTCGGTTGGGTCCGGCGGCGTTCACGTGGCCTCGCGGCGTCGTGAGTCGTCCTGTCAGGACTTCGTGAAGGGTATCCGGCCGGAGCGGTCCGGCAGGCAAGGGCGGAAGTATTGATCCCGAAGTGCTTCCTTTTCTCAGCGACTGATTCCGTGCGGAGTCGGGCCCTGGCAGGGCGCGGTCCGGGTGCGTCCTTCGGCGTCGCGCTCGCGATGATCGCCGGGCTCGCGCTGCTGGCCGGCCTCTCGATCGGCGGCTGCGGCGGCCCCTACTACGTGGAAGGACAGGACGAGCTCGGCGATCTGCCGGATTCGTTGCGCATCCTGATCGAGGAGCGCGAGCGGACGCAGACCGAGGAAACGCAAGGTCGCGAGAAGGACGAGGGGGTCCTCGTGCGCGATCTCGCGACGGAGGAAGCGGAGCCGAACACGGAGCCGCTGCCGCTCGAATATGCACCCGAGAGCTCCTACCGTCTGCGGCGCGGCGACAAGCTGCAGATCGACGTGCTCTTCTATCCGGAGCTGGGCACCGCGACCACCGTGCGCCCCGACGGGATGATCACGGCCCCCGGTGTCGGAGACGTTCGCGCGCTCGGTCGCGAGCCGCGCGAGGTCGCGGCGGATATCGAGGCGTACTACAGCCACCTGCTCCGCGATCCCACCACCACGATCAACGTCGTCTCGTTCGGCGAGCGGCGAGCCTACGTCTTCGGGATGGTCAATCGACCCGGGCCGGTGGATCTGCAGCAGCGGATGACGCTCACGCAGGCGCTCGCGACGGTGGGGTCCCTGAACGAGGATGCCGCGCTCGCGACGGTCGTGCTGCTGCGCCGTCGCAGCGAGAACACGGCCCAGGCGTACCGCCTCGACATCCGCGGTGTGCTCGACGGACAGAGCCTCGCCGCCGACGTCGTGCTGCAGCCGGACGACGTGATCTTCGTACCGCGGACCTTCGTGGCGAACATGGAACAGTTTGTCCATCAGGTGTTCCAGGGCCTTTATCCCATCCCCGATCTGTTCATCAAGAGCTACGACGCGATCCACGTCGACGAGCGCTCCGCGCTGCGCCGTCCCGTGTCGCTGGTGGAGTGACGAGATGGTGACCCAAGGCGGAACGAATCCGGCCAAGTCGGAAGGACGTCAGTTCTCGGCGCGCGACGTGCTCGCAATGATCTTCCGTCGCAAGTGGGTGATTCTCGCGATCTTCCTCGCGACGCTCGCCATGGGCGTGTCCGCCAGCCTCAAGAGCACTTCGGAGTTCCAGGCGACGGCGAAGGTCCTCATCCGGCGTTCCGAGGGGTCGTCGTTCCAGCGGCAGAAGTCGCCGTACCTGGGACTCGAAGAAGAGATGAACACCGAGATCGAGATCCTGCGCTCCGATCCCGTGATGGATCGGGCCGTCGAGTACGTGGAGAGCGAGATCGCTCCGCTCGGAGCCGCGGAGCGGGCCGAGCTGTTCCCCCCGGAGGACGAGGGGGAGGAGTACCACATGCCGAGTGGCGGCTGGCTCAACAAGAACCTGCAGGCGGAGCCGGTGGAGCAGTCGAACGTCATCCAGATCCGGTTCCGGCACGAGAACCCGGCCACCGCGCGCATGCTGGCGGACGCCGTCGCGAACGCGTACGTCGTCGAGCGGATCGCGGTGCGTCGGAACCCGATGCTCGAGTCCTTCTTTCAGGATCGGACGACGGGTCTGAAGGATCGGCTGCTCGACCTGCGCACGGAGCTCGGGCAGCTCCAGATCGAGTCCGGCGTCTACGACGAGGAGTGGCAGAAGAAGCTGAACCTCGGCACGCTGGACGACATCCGGACGGAGCTCTTGCGGGTCCGGGTCAAGCGCGAGACCGAGGAGCGGAAGCTGCACGGGATCGAACGTCGGCTCGCTCAGGACCCCGAGCTCGTCCTGCCGATCCTCGAGTTCGAGGACGACCGGGCTTTCCAGGAACTTCGCGTGAAATTGATCGACAAGCGCACGATTCTCGCCGAGCTCCGCGGCAAGTATCTCCCCGAACATCCGAAGATCCAGCAGACGGAGGCGTTCATCGCGTTGCTCGAGGAGGATCTCCGGCGGGAGATCCAGACGCAGATCAAGGCGCGCGAAGGCGAGATCGAGTCTCTCCGGGCGCAGGAAGGCGCGCTGGAGACGGCGGTGCAGGACCTCTCGGAAGAAATGAAACGCATTCCGCGGTACGCCCCGATGCTTCGCCAGATCGAGCGCGAGATCAGCAACACGTCGGATCTCTACGAGCTCGTCGGCACGAAGATGGTGGATACCCAGATCTCGGAGACGGAAGACCAGCGCATGGTGAACGCGAAGGTGCTGAGTCCGGCGACCGTCCGCGTGTCGTTCGTCCAGCAGCGGAAGAGCCTGTTCGCGCTCTTCGCGGCGATGCTCGGTCTGTCGCTCGGGCTCGCGCTCGCCTTCCTGCTCGAGGGACTCGATCAGACGCTCCGCACGCCCGACGACGTCGAGCTGAATCTCGGCGTTCCTCTTCTCGGTTCGATCCCCGAACTCAAGCCGGCGGCGCGTCGCTAGAAGGGCACCATGTACGAGGACTTCTTCGGATTCCAGCGGCCACCGTTCGAGCTCGTCCCCGACCCGGACTTCCTGTTCCTCGGGGAGTCCCACGATTCCGCGCTCGCGAACCTCGTGATCGGCATCGAGTCGGGCAAGGGCTTCATCGCGATCAGCGGGCCGGTCGGCGCGGGGAAGACCACGGTGCTGCGCGCCTTGCTGCGACGGCTGGGTCGGTCCGAGCGGGTGTGCTTCCTGGCGCAGCCGGAGCTCCGCACGGCCGATCTCTTCCGCGCCATCCTCGACGGATTCGGTGTCCGTCCGGAAGGGGAGGAGATCCCCGACCTCCGCCGCGCGCTCCGGGATGCGCTGGCCGCTTCGGACGTGCCGGGCATCCTGATGGTGGACGAAGCGCACCTCCTGTCCGAGGAGTCGCTCGAGCAGATCCGACTGCTGTCGAACCTGGAAGAAGAGGATCGAAAGCTCCTCCAGATCATCCTGTCCGGGCAGCCGGAGCTGAAGTCGATCCTGTCGCGCGAGCGGCTGCGACCGCTCGCCCAGCGGATCGAGATGTTCTACGAGATCCGGCCGCTGGATCGCGTCGACACGCAGTCCTACATCGAGAGGCGCATTCGAATCGCGGGCGACCCCGAGGACCTCGTGATCGAGCCCCGGGCGATGGACCAGATCCACGGCTGCTCGGGCGGCATCCCGCGCCTTATCAACATCCTCGCGGACCGCGCGCTCATCACGGCGTACGTCGGCGAGACCCGGCGCATCACGGAACAGATCGTTCACGAAGCGTACCAGGACCTCGGGGAAGTCACGCAGGCGGTCATGCCCGGAGCTCCGGGACGGATCACGCGCGAGCCGCGACGTCGCCAACGGGTGGCGCGTACGGATTCCTCCCCGGCCACGTCGCACCCCGAGCCGCCGGTCGAGAAGCGACCCGAAGCGCGGGCCGCGGAGATCGTTCCCGCGCCGCTCCCGGCGCCGACGCCTCCGCCGTCCGAACGACCCGTGTCCTCGGCGGAGATTCGACCGCTCCCGCGTCGTCCCGCTTCCGGCGGTCCGGCTCGAGCCGAGGCCGTGGAGGCCCTGCGCGCACCAGTCGAGGTGCCGGAATCGACGGGCAACGTCGCGCCGTTCCCCGCGCCACGTGTGGTGGAGCCGATGGTCGAGTCCGCGCGCCCCACCGCGCCGCCGACGCCGGCGGTCGAGTCGCGCGGTCCGCGGCGCTTGCGTCCCTTGCGGGGACGTCTCGGTCGGGAACGTCGCACGGCGGCCGCCGGGTTGCTCGCCGTCGTCGCGCTGGCGACGGTGTCGCTCGGCGCGCGGACCCTCTTCTCCACGAGGGAGCTGGAGGCGCCGCCGAAGGTGCCGGCGTCCGCGTCGTCGGACGTCGAGACGAGCTCGCTTCCGGCCGAGACGGAAGGCGTCGCGGCGGGCGCCGTTTCGCCCGCGCCGGTCGGCGCTGCGACGTCGCCCGCGCCGGCCGAGGAAACTTCCGCCACGCCCGACGCGTCGCGGCCGGTGGAACCGGGCGCTGCGTCGCCTTCGGTTTCCGGCGAGCCCGGGGAGCGGTACTCGATCCAGGTCGCCTCGTTCCGCACGGAGGACCGGGCCGCCGCACTCGCGCACGATCTGCAGGATCAGACCGGAGAGCCCGCCCGCATCTCGCCCGTGAACGGGGAGTCGGGTCTGTGGTACCGCGTCCTGCTCGGTGAGTACTCGTCGAAGGAAGAGGTCTCCCGGCGCATGGAGCAGATTCGCTCGACGCACGACTTCGGTTTCGTGCGCCGGGTGACGCTCGAACCGGAAGGCGGTCGATGAGCAAGATCCGCGATGCGATGCGCAAGCAGCAAGACGGGGACGCCTGGCGGCCTGAACCGACGCCGGAACCGCGCCCCGAGAACCGCGACGCGGAGCGGCCCCGGCTGACGCTCCCTGCCACGTCGCCCGATGTGCTCGCGTACTACGAGGCGGTGGGCAAGCAGATCGAGGTTTCCCTCGGCGCGACGTCGACCCGCGTGCTGACGTTCACGGGCGCCGTCGGCGGCGAGGGGAGTTCGACCGTGGTGGCGCAGTACGCGGAGATGCTCTCCCGACGCGGGGAGCGCGTCCTGCTCGTGGACGGCAATCCGCGGCATCCGTCGCAGCACCAGCTGTTCGGTGTGCCGGACTCTCCGGGTCTCGCGGAGTGGGTTTCCGGCGTGGCCGATCCGGCGTCGGTCGTGCATCTCTCGGGTTTCCCGAACCTGGATGTCGTGCCTCTCGGCCGTTGCGCCGATCGGTCCGAAGCGGAGCGTATCTCCGAGTCGCTGGGCGAGTTCCAGGCGGAGTTCGCGGCCTCCTACGACTACGTCCTGGTGGACGCGGACTTCGTCGGCTCGCCGTTCTCGTCGGGCGCCGCGATCCACGGGTCCGACGGTGTCGTGCTCGTTCTCCGGGCGGGTCGCACGAACCGGCAGATCGCCAGCCGCGCGCTGGACACCGTTCGTCAGATCGGCGGCAACGTTCTCGGCGTCATCCTCAATCGCCGGGAGTTTCCGATCCCGGACTTCATCTATCGGCACCTCTGATCTTCGGGAATCGCATGACGGAGCAGCGTACTCGACTCGTTTGGCTCCTCGGCTGCCTCGGTCTCGGAACGGCCTTGCGTCTCTACCGTCTCGGCCACCAGCCGCTGTGGATCGACGAGCTCATCAGTCTCCAGCTCGCCACCTGGGCGCAGGGCGCGGAGTTCTGGCGGGGCCTCCTGATCGACATCCACGGCCCCTTCAACTCGCTGCTCCTGCACGGGTGGTCCCGTCTGGGCCAGAGCGAGTCCTGGCTGCGGCTCCTCTACGTCATTCCCTCGGTGGCCACCGTTCCGCTGTTCGGGAAGTTCGCGGGGGACCTGTTCCGGAGTGAGCGCATCGGCCGGGTGGCGATGCTGGCGGGAGCGGTCGCGCCGTTTCACGTGTGGTACGCGCAGGAGATTCGCAGCTACGCCTGGGCGATGCTCTGGATCACCGCGGCGCTCGTGCTGTTCCTGCGGATCCTCGACGACCGCGCGACCCGTCGCACGTGGTTCGGGCTCGGGGGCTTGCTCGCGCTCGGTCTGCTCACGAACTTCAGTGCCGTCTTCCTCGTCATCGCCCTGAGCGTGGTCGTGCTGGCCACCCGGCGACGGCTCCTCGGACGCTGGATCCTGCTGGTGGGGGCCGCCGGCCTCGTGTTCCTGCCGTGGTTCGTGGACTGGTACCAGCGGATCGGGGGGGAACGCCTGTTCGTCGAGGCTCCGTCTCCGGTGGGCATGCCCCTCCGCGAGGACTCCGGGTTCTCGCCGCTGGAGATCCCCTACGTGCCGTGGTCCTTCGCGTTCGGCTACTCACTGGGCCCGCCGCTTCGGGACCTTCATCTCGACCGAAGCGTCGAAGCGCTGATGCCGTACCTCCCGGTGCTGCTCGTGGGCGCGCTCGCGATCACGATGTCGGTGATCCAGGGGTTTCGCGCGGCGGCGACCCGCGGACGGCTCGCGTTGCTGCTGACCTACTCGCTCGTCCCGCTTGGCCTCGCGATCCTCCTCGCGTCCCGCGAGATCAAGACGTTTCACCCGCGGTACCTGGTCGTGCTGTTCCCGGTGTTCCTCGCCTTGCTCGCCGCGGCCTGGGAACGCGGCGGGCGAATGGGCCGGATCGCGCTCGGCGCCGTCCTCGTGCTCGCGCTCGTCTCACTCGGCCAGAATTACTGGGATCCGGCCTACGCGAAGGAGGACAGCCGCGCGGCCGCGAACCTGATCCTGGAGGAGGGTCGTCCGGACGACACGGTCGTGGTCATCTATTCCTTCCGACCCTTCCGCTGGTACTACGCGGATCGAGGGCACGGGCCGGCGCGTCTGCTGCACGCCCACAAGCGGTTCCTCCGGACCGACGACGAGCTCCGCGCCCACGTCGCCGAGGCGAGCGACGGGTCGCCTCGCGTGTGGCTCGTCCTCTCGCGCTGGTGGGACGTGGCGCCGGAAGAGAGGATCCGACGGATCTTCGAGGAGTCGCTCACGGAGGAGCAGCGCTGGTCGTTCCCGGGCGTGAAGGTGACGCTGTACGAAGGGAGTGCAGCGTGAGCTTCGACCTCGGACGTCTCGATCCCTCCACTCGGCCGGCGTCGATCGAGCTCACGCCGCTCACGCGGTTCGTTCTCATCGTGTTGATGCTCGGGATGTGCGTCTACATGGGCGCCATGTTCGACGTGACCATGCTGGTGATGGCGCTCGGCCTGTTCAACGTCGGCGTCGTGGTGTTCCTGCTCCTGCGCAAGGACATCACGTGGGGCTTCCTGTTCTACCTGATCACCGTGATCTTCTTCCAGACCGGCTTCTGGATCCGGTTGCCGGGTTTTCCGGATCTGTATCCGGCCCGCATCGTGTCGATGCTGCTCTTTCTCGTGTTCTTCATCCAGATCATGCTGGGCACGCGTCAGGTTCCGAAGCTCGGTCCCATCGAGAAGACCATGATCTTCTTCATGGTGGTCATGTTCATCTCCATCGTCACGTCGGGGCAGAAACCCCGCTGGTTGCTCATCATGCGCGGGTACATCTATCCCTTCATGTTCTTCTACTTCGCGCGCGCGGTCGTGAACCGGATCGAACAGATCCGCATCGTGCTGTGGTTCCTCGCGATTCTCGGCATCTACTTCGCGGTCATGGGGATCTTCGAGAAGATGAAGTGGTACGGGCTCGTGTGGCCGCGGTTCATCGTCGACCCGACGCTGCGCGACCACGGCCTCACGCGGCTCGGATTCCGTGTCCGTGGAATCTTCCTGCAGCCCGCCGTGCTCGGCACGGTGATGACCATGGGGTTCTTTCCCGCGTGGCACTACATGTCGCACCTCCGCGGGATCCCGCCGGTCATCGTTCGCCTCATCCTGATCGTGACGACGCCCGCGACGATCTTCTTCACGCAGACGCGCTCCTGCTACGTGGGATTCCTGGCGGCGCTGCTGGTGGTGGCGGGGTGGAGCCGACGGATGCGGCCGATGGCGGTCGGCGTGATCCTCGCCGGCATGGTCGGCGTGTTCCTGAACTGGGGGAACCTGTCCTCGGAGGATCGCGAGAAGGGAGGGCTCGGACAGCTCAACACGATCCACTACCGGGTCAGCCTCGCCCTCGAGGCGCTGGAGATGTTCGTCGACCACCCGTTCTTCGGCGTCGGCTTCATGAACATGGAAGAGGCGATCATCCAGTACCGGCGTCCCCGCGACGTGCCCATCTTCGGGCACATCGACCTCGGCACCGGACACGCGGCCGTCTCCCACAACATCCTGATCACGGTGCTGGCCGAGCAGGGGATCCTCGGCCTCGCGCCGTACGTGCTGATCTATTTCCTGCTGATCCGCGCCGCGCAGTCGGCCTACCGGAGTCTCCCGGCCCGCGGGGTGATGTCGCGGGAGTACGTCGTCTGCGTGATGGCGGCGTTCATGGCGTACTTCGTGAACGCCATGGCGCTGGAGATGCGCTACTTCGAGTACGTGAACGTGCTGTTCTTCTTCCTGCTGGGGTCCCTGCTCGGGGTCTCGGACCGGCTGGAGCAGGATCAGGCGGCGGCCGTGGAAGCCGCCGGGGAGGCGGTCGCGACCCCGGTGGTCCCGCGGCTCGCGATCCGGAGGGCGGGGGCATGAGCGGCCAGACCCGAGAACGGGCCCCGCGGGGGCCGGAGAGGGCCGGAAGGGCTTGCGGGCGGGGCGCGCCGGCTGCGGCCCCCGGGTTCGAAGAACATGGATCGAAACGTCGCAATCCCGTAGAATTACAAGCGGTTGCGTCCGCATCCCCCCGAACGGACGGAAGGTCGTGAGCGCTCTGGAGCCGATCAACGGATCGTCCGCACCGAACGGTCGTACGCCGCGTCCTCGCGGGCGGCCGACCGAATTGCAGCTCGTGATCGTCGCGATGACGCTGGACGCCGTCGCGTTGTTCGGCGGATTTCTCGGAGGTCACTGGGTCAGATTTTCTACGGGGCTCTTCCAGGGGCCGCCGGAGTTCCTGCGTCTCGAGCATCTCTCGACGCTCGTCCTGCTGCTGCCGCTGTGGATCGTGATCCACGGCGTCAACGGACTCTACCGACCCCGCGTGATGGAGACGCTCCTCGATCAGGCGGCCGGCCTGATCAAGGCCGTCAGTCTCGGCTGCCTGGTGGTGCTGGCGCTCGGATTCCTCACCCGCACGGACTACTTCTTCGAGAAGCGACTCGTTCTCCTGTTCGCGTTCGCCTTCACGCTGGTCCTGGAGCTGCTCGGTCGTTTCTTCCTGCTGCGCGCGCTGTGGCTGCGCCGGATCGCCGGTGCGCGACGTCGTCAGCGGATCGTGATCGTGGGGGCCGGCGTGGAGGGCACCCGCTTCCTGACCCGGGTCCGCACGAACGGCGCCCTGAACTACGAGGTCGTGGCGTTCGTGGACGACGACGAGCAGAAGGTCGGGACGTCGGTCGGCGACGTGAAGGTGGTCGGAGTCGTGGATACTCTGCCCGAGGTCGTCCGCAGCTTCCAGGCCGACCAGGTCTTCGTGGCGATCCCGAGTCTCGGCCAGGAAGGCACTCTCGCCATGATGTCGCGTTGCATGCGGGCGGGGTTGCCGGTCCGGCTCGTGAGCGACATCTTGCACCTGATCGTGGCCGACACGGCGGTCGAAACCATCGACGGCGTACCGACCTACGACATCCGTTCGGAAGGTGCGCCGCAGCTCGGGTTACTGATCAAGCGGCTGTTCGACCTTTCCGTCGCTTCGCTCCTGATGCTCCTGTTCTTCCCCCTGTTCCTGTTCATCGCGCTCCTGATCAAGATCTTCTCGCCGGGGCCGGTGCTGTTCCGCCAGGTCCGCGCAGGGCAGTTCGGGCGCGAATTCACGATGTGCAAGTTCCGGACGATGAAGCTCGAGACCGACGACTCGATCCATCGCGAGTACGCCACGAACTTCATCGCGGGGAAGCCGCTGGATTTCGAGGACCAGAAGAAGGACAAGAGCCAGGTCTTCAAGATGACGAAGGATCCGCGGATCACTCCGGTGGGCGCGATCCTTCGCCGGACCAGTCTGGACGAGCTGCCCCAGCTCCTGAACGTCCTCAAGGGCGACATGAGCATCGTGGGGCCGCGTCCCCCGATCTTCTACGAGCTGAATCACTACAAGGAGTGGCACAAGAAGCGGCTTCGGGCGAAACCCGGATTGACCGGTCTCTGGCAGGTGAGTGGCCGGTCGACGGTACCGTTCGACGAGATGGTCCTCCTGGACCTGTACTACATCGATCACTGGTCCCTGAAGACCGATCTCGAGATCCTTTTCCGTACGATCCCCGTCGTGTTTTCCGGCGAAGGCGCGTACTGACCCCGTCCCGTCACCAAGGAGCCTTCTCTTGATCACAGTCGCCGTCATCGGTTGCGGATACTGGGGTCCGAACCTAATCCGGAACTTCGTCCAGTTCCCGGGCGTGCGGATGAAGACCGCGGTGGATCTGAACCTGGAGCGCCTCCGTCACATCGCGCAGCTCTACCCGGGCGTGCACACGACCACGCAGGCCGACGACGTCTTCCAGGACCCGGAGATCGACGCGATCATGATCGCGACGCCCGTGACCACGCACCACCCGCTGGCGCGCAAGGGACTCATGGCGGGCAAGCACATCCTCGTGGAAAAGCCGATGGCCGCGAGCACCGCGGAGGCCCAGGAACTGGTCCAGCTCGCGACCGATCGGGATCTCGTGCTCATGGCGGGGCACACGTTCCTGTACACGGCGGCCGTGAACAAGATCAAGGAGCTGATCTCGTCCGGCGAGCTCGGCCACATCTACTACATCAGCACCACACGCGTGAACCTCGGCCTGTTCCAGGAGGACATCAACGTCGTGTGGGATCTCGCGCCGCACGACATCTCCATCCTGAACTACGTCCTGGGATCGGAACCGGAGACGGTCGCGGCCCAGGGCCAGGCGTACATCCAGTCGGATATCGAGGACGTCGCGTTCCTGCATCTCACGTATCCGGGCGACATCATCGCCCACACCCACGTGTCCTGGCTGAATCCGGACAAGATCCGGCGGATCACGGTCGTCGGCAGCAAGAAGATGCTCGTGTACGACGACGTCTCGACCACCGAGAAGATCCGGGTCTACGACAAGGGCGTGACCGTTCAGCCGCACTACGACACGTTCGGCGAGTTCCAGTTGTCGTACCGGTTCGGCGACATCTACACGCCGCGACTGGACGACAACGAGCCGCTGAAGAACGAGTGTCAGCACTTCGTCCACTGCATCCAGCGGGGCGAGCGTGCTCGCTCCGACGGGCACTCCGGACTCGCGGTGGTGCACGTCATCGAGAAGGCTTGCGAGTCGATTCGCCGGAACGGCGAGCAGTTGCCGCTCCGGTCCACCGGTGAACTCACGAAGCGAGGGGCAGGGCAGTGAAAGTCCCGTTCAACGACCTGAAGGCTCAGTACCACACGATCAAGCCGGAGATCGACGCCGCCATGGCCGAGGTCCTCGAGAGCACGGCGTTCATCGGCGGCCCCGCGCTGACCCGGTTCGAGGAGAACTTCGCGAAGTTCTGCGGGGCGGACCACTGCGTCGGCCTCGCGAGCGGGACCGCGGCGCTCCACATCGCATTCGCCGCGCTGGACATCGGGCCCGGCGACGAGGTGATCACGTCGCCGTGGACGTTCATCGCGACGGCGGAGGCGATCTCGCAGACCGGCGCGAACGTGAAGTTCGTGGATTGCCGCCTGGAGGATGGGTGTCTGGATCCGGCGCAGCTCGAAGCGGCGATCACGCCGCGGACGAAGGCGATCGTTCCGGTGCACATCTACGGACAGCCTGCCGACATGGATCCGATCCTGGAGATCGCGGGGCGTCACGGCATCCCGGTGGTGGAAGACGCGGCGCAGGCGCACGGCGCGGAGTACAAGGGACGCCGCGTGGGCTCCATGGGGCGGGTCGCGTGCTTCAGCTTCTATCCGGGAAAGAACCTCGGCGCGTACGGCGACGCCGGCGGGATCGTCACGTCGGATCCGGAGCTGGCCCATCGGATCGCGCTGCTGCGGGATCACGGTCGGACGACGAAGTACGAGCACCAGGTCGAGGGTTTCGCCTATCGCCTCGACGGCCTGCAGGCGGCGATCCTCGATGCGAAGCTCAAGCACCTGGACGCCTGGACGGAAGCCCGTCGCCGCTTTGCGGCGCAGTACGACGAGCTGCTGGCGGATCTGCCGGACGTGCAGCCGCTGCGCCCCTACGGCAACGTGCGCCACGTCTACCATCTGTACGTCGTGCGCGTGCCGGAGCGGGAGGCGCTGCTGCCGCTGCTCTCCGAGCGGGGGATCGGCGTCGGCGTGCACTACCCGATCTCGCTGCACCTGCAGCCGGCCTACGCGCGACTCGGGCTCGGCGAGGGAGCCTTCCCGAACTCGGAGCGTCTCGGCCGCGAGGTGATGTCGCTGCCGCTGTACGCGGAGATGGACGAGCGGGCGCCGGAGTACGTGGCGTCGGCGCTGAAGGAACTGGTGGGCGCCGGGGCCTAGGCCCCGGCGTGAATCACGGAGGATCATGACTCGACTGCAGCCGTCGGACGCCATTCTCGCGATCAATCATCGGTGCAATACGTTCTGCACGATGTGCGACATCTGGTCCAAGCCGGATCGGCACGAACTGCCGCCGGAGTGGTACCGCCGTGTGCCCCGGAGTCTCAAGAACATCAACATCTCCGGCGGCGAACCGTTCATGCGCGACGACGTGCCGGAGATCATCGCGGTTCTGCGGGATCACCTGGACTCGCCGCGGATCGTGTTCTCCACGAACGGCGTCCTCACGGACAAGATCGTCGCCCAGGCGACGGAGATGGCGAAGCACGGTCCGATCGCGATCCGGGTATCGATCGACGGGGTGGGCGAGACCCACGACCGCATCCGCAACCACAAGGGATGCTTCGAGAAATCGATCGGCACGGTGAAGGCGCTGCAGAAAGCGGGCCTCAAGGATCTCGGCCTGGCCTGCACGGGCTCCAAGGACAACCCCGGGGCTCTCGGCGAGGTCAAGCGCTACGCGGAGGAGCTGGGGGTGGATTACGTATGCTCCGTGGTCCACTCCAGCGAGGTCTACTTCGGTGACCAGGGCGACATGGTTCCCCGGGACGACCGCACCCGCCGGGACCTGATCGACATCGCCACCCGACAGCTCCGGTCGCCGCGCCCCAAGGACTGGTTCCGCGCGTACTACACCGATGGCATGATCGACTACATCGACGGCAAGCCGCGCCGGGAGCCGTGCACGGCCGCCGTCCGCCACATCCACGTCGATCACCGGGGGATCGTGTACCCGTGCAACGTCCTGAACCGGCCGCTGGGAAACCTGAACGAGCAGACCTGGGAGGAGATCGAGGCCGCGGCGTCCACGCCGGGCGTGCTCGAGGCCGTATCGACCTGCCAGATCCAGTGCTGGATGAGCTGCACGGTGGCCCCCGGCATGAAGGCGAAGCCGCAGGTGCCGGCGCGTTGGATCGCGTCGCGCTGGATGGCGGGCCGCTCGCCGCGCTCGGAATCGCGCGGGTGACGCGCGGCCGCCGCGCGGGATCCGCGGCGGCACCGTTCGGGATGGCCGGTCGATGAGGATCCTCGTCGTCAACAAGTTCTACTGGCCCAAGGGCGGATCGGAGCGTGTGCTCTTCGATCTCTCGGAGGGCTACGAGCGCGCCGGACACGAAGTGATCCCGTTCGCGATGGCTGCCCCCGAGAATCGACCGTCGCGCTGGTCCGAGTACTTCGTGCCGGAGGTCGACTACGCGCGGGCCGCCGGGCTGGGACGCCTGCGGGCGGCCGCGAACGTCGTCTGGTCGCGGGACGCGGAACGTCGCCTGACGGAGCTCGTGGCGGTCGCGAAGCCGGACGTCGCGCACCTGCACAACTTCCACCACCAGCTGTCGCCCTCGGTCGTGGAAGTGCTGCGCAAGGCCGGTGTGCCCGCGGTGCACACGCTGCACGACTACAAGGTGCTGTGTCCGAACTACCTGATGTACGTGGACGGCGCGCCCTGTGACCGGTGCGGGCACGGGAACTACGGACACTCCGTGTGGCACCGGTGCCTGCACGGTTCGATCGCGGCGTCGGCGGTGGCGATGATGGAGATGACGTTTCACCGCTGGCGCGGCACGCTCGCCCGCGGCATCTCGGCGTTCGCTTCGCCGAGTCGTTTCCTGCGCGACAAGTGCGTCGAGTTCGGCTTTCCTCCGGATCGCGTGCGGTGGGTGCCGAACGGTGTCACGTCACCTCCGACGGCGGCGTCGCCGGCCGCGGGGCGCGGCTTCTTGTACGCGGGTCGCCTCTCGCCCGAGAAAGGGGTGGTGACCGCGATCGACGCCGTCGCCCGGGACGAGCGCCTGCACCTGACGATCGCGGGTACGGGGCCGGCCGAGCCGGAGCTGCGGCGACACGCCGCCCGGGTCGCCCCCGGGCGTGTGACGTTTCGCGGATTCGTACCGCGCGACGAGGTCGAGGCGCTGGCCCGGGTGTCGCGTGCACTCGTCGTGCCGTCCCGCTGGTGGGAGAATGCGCCGCTGTCGGTGCTCGAAGGTCTCGCGGTGGGGGTCCCGATCGTGGCGACCGCGCTCGGCGGCCTGCCGGAGCTCGTTCGTCCCGAGGAGACGGGGTTGCTAGTTACTCCGGGGGATCCGGACGCGCTGGCGCAGGCGCTTGTCCGGCTGGAGACCGATCCGGAACTCGCAGCGCGGCTCGGGCGTGGGGGCCGCGAGCTGATCGAGCGGGACTACCGATTGTCCACGCAGGTGGAGCGGATGCTCGATCTGCTCGAAGAGGTGCGGGTGAAGGGGATCTCGTGCGCGTACTGATGATCGGGCAGAAGGGGATTCCCGCGACCTACGGCGGCATCGAGCGTCACGTCGAGGAGCTGGCGCGCCGCCTCGCGCTCCGGGGCGTCCGGTGCGGTGTATACTGCCGGCCGCACTACACCCCGGCTGCCGCTTCCGTCCCGGACGTGGATCTGCTTCGACGTCCCTCCATCAACACGAAACATCTCGACGCGATCTCCCACGCGTTCGCGTGCACGGCGGACTCGATGTTCGCTCGCGCCGACGTCGTGCACTACCACGCGCTCGGTCCGTCGGCACTGGCCTGGCTGCCACGGATGGCGGGGAAGCGGGTCGTCGTCACGGTGCACGGGCTCGACTGGCAGCGCGACAAGTGGGGCCCGCTCGCGCGCACGTTCCTGCACGCCTGCGAGTTCTCGGCCACGCGGTTCCCGCACGCCACGATCGTGGTGTCACGCACGCTCGAACGGTACTTCCACTCGCAGGGTCGCGAACGGATCCACTACATCCCGAACGGCACGCCCATCCCGCCGCCGGCCTCGCCCGCGCCGCTCGCGGATCTCGGCCTCGAGCCCGGCCGCTACGTTCTCTTCGTCGGTCGCCTCGTCCCCGAGAAGGGTCTGGACCTGCTCCTGCGCGCGCATGCGTCGGCCGTGCCGGACTGGCCGCTCGCGGTGGTCGGAGCGGGACACTTCACCGACGACTACGTCGAGCGATGCCGGCGACTCGCCGCTCCGTCGGCGCGTTTCCTCGAGGGCCGCTACGGGGAAGAGCTCGCGGCCCTCCAGCAGCACGCCGCGGTCGTCGTGGTCCCGTCGTTGCTGGAAGGCCTGTCGATCGCTCTGCTCGAGGCCATGAGCTACGGACGGCCGGTGCTCGCGAGCGACATCCCGGAGAATCTCGAGGTCCTGGCCGACGCCGGCGTGTCGTTCCGCAATCAGGACCCGGAGGATCTCGGGCTCCGGCTGCGGGAGCTGCTCGCATCGGCCGACCGCCGGGCGGACCTCGGGGCACGGGCACGGGCGCGGATCGCCGCGGAGTACGACTGGGACCGAGTGGCGGAGAGCACGTTCGAGCTCTATCGACGCCTCTGAGCTTGCGCTGCGACCCATACGGTCCGATTGTTGGGGCATGAGACTCGTACGGCGATCCCGGATGCTGTTCGTGGTGGCTGCGGCGCTCGTCGTGGCCGCGGGCTGCGCGCCGCGGCCGTCGCCGCCGGTGTTCCCGAGTCCACCGCCCGAGGGCGCGACGGAGACGGCGACCCCGCTCTCCGCGGAGGGACGCCACTACACGATTCAGATCCACGCCGGTTCGGACGCCGCCCTCGCGGACGAGACCGCCTCCGTGGCCCGGGATCGATTCGACGTTCCCGTCGTCGTCCAGGAGGAGGCCGGGGAGTACCACGTGGAGGTCGGCGAGTTCGCCTCGCCGGACGATGCGCACGCCTTCCTGGAGATCGTCCGGGAACGGGGCTATCCGGCCGCTTCGGTTCATCCCCTGCCGCTCTATCCCTAATTTTCCCAAGGATTTGGGCCCGGGGCTCAATCCGGCGAGGACCCGCGTCGATAACGACGGAGGTGTTCTTCTGAGCTGGAGGGAGCTCCGTGAACCAGCGGGCCGACCACGATCGGGACGGGAACGAGGCCGAGTCCTCGCGCACGTCCCCGAGCTTCTCGAAGATGGTGTCGACGGGCTTCGCGCTCATGTCCGTCGTTCCGATTCTTCTGTCCGTCTACCTGATGAGCCGCCCGAGCGGCGTGGGAGGCGGCGTCGCGGTCGTCATCGTCGGGCTCATGATCGCGTCCGCGATCGCCGGCTTCTTCTTCATCCGGCGCGAACTGTCGAACGTGTTCCTCGGCATCCTGCACTCGGCGCGAAACTCCGCCGCCGGCGATCTGGAGGAGCGGATTCGACACGCGTCCGAGGACGAGATCGGCAAGATCAGCGAGACGATCCGATCGATCACGCGGAAGCTCGAGGATCAGAGCACGGAGGCGGAGCGCGCGAAGGATCGACTGCGGGGCGGGCTGACCCGGGTCGCACAGGCGATCCAGGCATCCCGGAACAGCCGGGGCCTGCTCGAGTATCTCGTCTCCGGCGCGCTCGAGTCGGTGGACGGTCGTGTGGCCTACGTCATGGAAGTGGACGAGGAGGCTGGCGATTTCGTCACCCTGACCGCGGTCGGTGAGGGCGCGGAGTCGCTTCGCGAGAAGCGGATCCCGCTCGGCGAGGGGATCCCCGGACTGGCGGCCCGCGAGCGCCGCCCGATCCAGCTCGACGATCTGGCGGCCCAGGGTATCGATTGGGAAGACGTCCTCGGCGAGGTGCCGGCTTCGACGATCGCCGCCCCGCTGTTCCACGGAGAGACGCTCCATGGCGTGCTGATCGTGCACGATCGCAACGACGAAGTGTCCTTCACCGAAGACGACGTCGCCGTGGTCTCGAACCTGACGGCACTCACGTCGGCGGCGCTCGGGCAGCAGGCCACGCAGGCGCGTCTCGAGGACGCCCTCGACGCCGCGCTGCATCTGTTCTCGCAGACGGTGGAGAGCCGCGATCCCTATGCGCGCGGTCACTCGGCACGGGTGGCGCGCTACTGCGAGAAGATGGCCGCCTCGCTGCGTCTCGATCTCGAGACGACGCGAATGCTCCGACGCGCGGCGCTGCTCCACGACGTCGGCAAGATCGTCGTTCCCGAGCACGTACTGCGCAAGGAAGGGCGCTTCAACGACGAGGAGCTGGAGCACGTCCGGACGCACTCCGCGCACGGAGAGAAGCTCGTGCGTGGCGTCTCGCACCTGCAGAGCCTGGCCCCGATGATCCGTCACCACCACGAGCGCAGCGACGGCTCCGGTTACCCGGACGGACTTTCCGGAGACGACATTCCGCTCACGACGCACATTCTCATCGTGGCGAATGCGTTCGACGTGATGACCAGCGACCGGAGCTACCGGAAGGCCATGTCGCTGAACGACGCGTTCGAGACGCTCCGCGCGGGCGCCGGACGCCAGTTCGATCGTCGCGCCGTGCATGCCCTGCTGACCCTCGACCCGAAGGTCCTGAAGGCGGCGGCCGACAGCGTCGGCGGGGGCGGAGCGGTGAAGGGCCAGGGAACGGCTTCGATCTCCGTGCGGGACTAGCCTCCGAAACGCGTCCGCCCGAGATCCGAGCGACCTTGACAGGCGGGCGGGACCCCTCTAACCTAGCGAAGCTTCCCGGGTGGCTTTCGAAAGCCCGGAAGGCCCCGAGCGGGAATAGCTCAGTGGTAGAGCGCCACCTTGCCAAGGTGGATGTCGCGGGTTCAAGTCCCGTTTCCCGCTCCATTTTCGATCGCCGTGCCGGGAGGGACCGGAACGGCCCGGCGAGGTTCCAGCCCGGCCCGCGCGAAGCCGCCGGCCGGGCTTCCTGTCGGAGCCCGGGCGAGCCGCTGTCCGGGCTTCCTGCCGGAGCCCGGGAGGTTCGGCGCGCCTCGGCGGAATCCTCGGTCTATGTCGGCGACACGAGTCGGCAGCGGTCGAGAGCTGGAGTTGGGCGGCATAGCCAAGTGGTAAGGCAGAGGACTGCAAATCCTTTATCCCCAGTTCGAATCTGGGTGCCGCCTCCAGTATCGATCGAAGGCCCGGGGGTTCCCCGGGCCTTCTTTCGTTTCCGGCGTCGCGGTCCGGGGCACGGAGCGGACTCGGCGCCGTCGTGCCCCGCCCACCGGCGCAGTGCCGGAGCGCACCTTGCCGGGAGCCGACGGATGCGCGATCGTGCGCCACGCCCGGGGAGGCGAGCGGCCCAGCGGGCCGGGATGGCGAAATGGCAGACGCAGCGGACTTAAAATCCGCTGGCCTTCGGGTCGTGCAGGTTCGAGTCCTGCTCCCGGCACCCCGCCGCCTCGGGCGGAAGCCCCGCTCGCCGGCTCGCCCGCGCCTCGCGTGCCGCTCCCCGGGCGCGGCCTTGCGCGGGCGAAGGCGCGCTCGTATGCTTCTCCGTCGCTTTTCGGGTCCCGGGACCCGCCGTTTCCCCGCTACAGGAGCCTCGATTCCATGAGCTTCCGCGTCCGGCTCGCCGCCGCCGTGTCGATGGCGGCCTTCGTCGTGCCCGCGGCGTCCGCCAAGAGTCCCTCGCTCGAGGACCTCGTCCACGAGTACACGCTCGACAACGGCTTGACCCTTCTCGTGGTCGAGAACCACGACTCGCCCACGATCGGCACCGTGACCGCGTTCTCGGTGGGCGGCGCCGAGGAGAAGCCGGGAGTCCACGGCATCACCCACGTGCTCGAGCACCTGCTGTTCAAGGGCACCGAGGAAATCGGGACCTCGAACTGGGAGGCGGAGCGTCCCCACCACGAGCGGGTCGAGGAACTGACGCGCGAGATCCTGCGCGAGCGCGCGAAGATGCGGCCCGATCAGGCGAAGATCGACGCCTGGCTCGCGGAGCGCGGCGCGGAAGAAGCCGCGGCGAAGGAGTTCGCGGTGGACAACGAGCTGATGGGCCTCTACGCGGAGGCCGGCGGCACTTTCCTGAACGCGTTCACGTCGTACGACATCACCGCGTACGTGCAGGCGATTCCGTCGAACCGGCTGGAGCTCTGGATGTATCTGGAGTCCGAACGGCTGCGGAACCCCGTCCTGCGCCAGTTCTACACGGAAGTGCAGAACGTGCAGGAGGAACGTCGTCTCAGTGTGGACGGCGATCCGGAGGGAACTCTCCAGGAGCGCTTCCTCTCGGCTGCGTTCGATCACCACGGCTACGGCTTCTCGCTGATCGGCTATCCGAGCGACATCGACGCGATCACGCGCACGGAAGCGGAGGACTGGTTCCGCGTCTACTACGCACCGAACCGGATGACGATCGCGCTCGTCGGCGACGTCGATCCCGAGGACGTGCATCGCCGAGTGCGGGACTACTTCGGCGGGATTCCGCGGCAGGAGCCGCCGACGCCGCTCGAGACCCACGATCCGCCGCTCGACGGGGCGCGGCGCATCGAGGTGGAGTTCGACGCGGAGCCGCAGATCCTGATGGGCTGGCGCAAGGAGAACGCGCCGAGCGCGGACGACGCGACGTTGCGTGTCATCTCGGAGATCCTGACCGGCGGACGCTCTTCGCGGCTGAACCGGGCGCTGGTCGACGAGCGTCAGATGGTGGCGTCGATCGACACGGATCACGAGTTCCCCGGCAACCGCTGGGACAACCTCTTCGTGCTCTCCGCGGAGCCGCGGTCGCCGCACACGACGGGCGAGGTCGAGGATGCGGTGTGGCGCGAGCTCGATCGCCTCAAGCGCGAGCCGGTCGGCGCCCGCGAGCTCGAGAAGGCGAAGAACCGGATCAAGGCGGAGCGCGTGCGCGAGCTGGCGTCGAACTTCTGGACCGCGGTCCAGCTCGCTTCCTACCAGGCCGCGTTCGGCGACTGGCGCGTGATGACGGAAAGCGATCGCGCGGTGGAGCGCGTGACCGCCGACGACGTGCGCCGGGTCGCCGCCGCGACGTTCCAGCCGAAGGGCACGGTCGTGGCGACCCTCGTGCCGAAGTCGTTCGAGCCGGATCCCGTGAAGGAAGCGGCCGGGGCGGCGACGGTCGCGCGAATGGTGAAGGCCCTCGGCGGCGACCGGGTCGCGCAACTCGAGAACGCGCGCATCCGCGCGGCCGTCACGCTTACCACACCGGCCGGCGAGATGGAGGCCGAGAGCCGCACGCTGTACGCGTTGCCGGATCGGATGCGGAACGATCTCGAGATCACGGCGTTCGGCATGACCCAGAGCCAAGGCGGTGCGGGGGATCGGCTGTGGTCGTCGGCCCGCGGGCAGGTCGCCGATCTCGACGCCGACGAGGCGCGGGACTTCCGCGAGGGGTGGGAGCGCGACGTGTTCCTGCTCGCGTACCCGGCGCTCGAGGACCTCTACGTGCTCCAGGGGCTCGACTCCGCCGACGGCGTCGAGAGCGTGGAAGTGCGCGGCCCCACGGGCAAGCCGTTCCGGGTCGACCTGGACCCGAAGACGGCGCTCCCGATCCGCATGTCGTGGGACGGAAGCAACCCGATGACGGGCGAGCCCGCGAAGGTCGTGGAGGAGTATTCGGACTACCGGGCCGTCGCGGGCGTGAAGCGTCCGTACCGCACCGTCACGCGAATCGACGGCGAACCGTTCGCCGACTCGATCATCACCGAGATCCAGCTCAACGGCGACGTTTCGGACTCCGAGTTCGCTCGTCCCGGCGACCAGGGCTAGGAGGATCGCCATGAAGACGATGATCCCGGGAGGAACGGCCCTCGCGATCGCGATCCTCGCCGCGTTCGGCCCGCTGGGCGCGACGTCCGCGCTCGCGCGCGCGAAGTCGGTCGAAGAAGCGAAGGCCGCGGCGCCTCTGCTGGAGCTGGAGAAGCGAACCCCCGAGACCTTCACGCTGAAGAACGGCATGAAGGTGTGGTACCTCCGGAACGAGCGGCTCCCGCTCGTCAACGTGCGTGCCGTCGTGCGCGCGGGCCGCGTCTGGGAGCCGGCGGATCGGCAGGGAGTGGCCGGACTGACCGGTCGGATGCTCCGGGTGGGCGGAACCGCGACCCGATCGCCGGAGCAGGTCGACGAGGATCTCGATTTCCTCGCGGCGGACCTCACGTCGGCGATCGGCAGCGACCAGGGCAACGTCTCCCTGGACGTGCTCACGGCGAACCTGGAACCGGCGCTCGCGATCTTTGCGGACGTGCTGCGCAACGCGGCGTTCGCGGAAGGACGCCTGGACGTTCAGAAGAACCTGCAGAAGGAAGAGATCCGTCGGGAGAACGACTCGCCGATCCAGGTCGCCTTCCGCGAGTACCTGAAGCTCGTGTGGGGAGCGAAGCACCCTCGCGCGCGCACCCCGACCGAGGAGTCCGTGGACGCGCTCACCCGCGACGACCTCGTCGCGTTCCACGCGAACTTCTTCCGGCCGTCGAACGTCCTCCTCGCCGTCACCGGCGACGTGCCGCGGAAGACGGTGGAGAAGATGCTGAATCGGTCGTTCGGCGACTGGAAGCCGGCGGGAGAGACCGTGTTTCCCGATCTGCCGCCCACGCCGGCGGTCGAGCCGCGCGTGGCGCTCGCCGAGAAGGACGTCCCGCAGTCCACGGTGATCCTCGGACACCTGGGCCCCCGGGAAGACGATCCGAATCGTGGCGCGGGCGAGGTCATGATGGAGATCCTCGGCGCCGGCGGCTTCACGAGCTGGATCGTCGACCGCGTGCGGAACGACGAAGGACTCGCGTACTTCGCCGGGGGCTTCCTGCAGTTCGGCCGCCTCGACTCCGGCAACATGATGACGCTCGCGATGTCCAAGGCCGAGACGACGTGTCGGGCGGCGGATCTCATTCTCGAGCAGATCGAGCGGATGCGGTCCGGAGACATTCCCGAGGAGGACCTCACGAGGGCGCGGGACGCGATCCTGAACTCGCAGGCCTTCGAGTGGGACTCCCCCGACGAGGTCGTCGCGCGGTTCCTGGATCTCGTCTACTACGGACTGCCGGCCGACCACGACGAGCGGGTGCTGGAGTCGATCGGGCGCGTGACGCGGGAAGACGTGCACGCCGCGGCACTGAGTCTGCTCCACCCGGATCGGCTCACGGCGATCGCCGTGGGCAACCCGGCCAAGATGGACTGTGACTGGGGTCGCTTCGCCGAGGAGCTCGGTGTCGAGCTGCAGAAGATCGACCTCGAGTAGGCGCTTCCGCGCCACCCAGGAACCGGAACGGGGGCGGGCTTGACGCGGTCCGCTCCCGCCGGCGGCATTCGTACGATTCTCGAGGACGTCGCCGGATTCGCGTCGAGCCAGTATGCCCTGCGCATCGGCAGCCTGATCAAGGGATTTGCCGTCGCACGGATCCTCGGCCCGGCCGGCAACGGCATCTGGCAGCACTTCGCGCTGATCTTCGACTACTCGCAGTTCGCGCATCTGGGCATCCTGCCGGGCTACAACAAGGTGATGGGGCACCGCCTCGGCCGCGGCGACGAGGCCGGGGTCATGAACGCCCGCGACAACGGCCTCGCGGGCGTGTTCGTGTCCGCCGTCGCCGTCTGGATCGGGCTCTGCCTGTACGCCTGGCTCGGCAAGGACCTCGATCCGATCGACCGGTGGGGCCTCCCGATCCTCGGCGCGATCGTCGTCCTCGAGCAGATCACGAACACGTACAAGGCGCTGCTGCGCGCGTACAGCCGCATCAAGCTCATCAGCGTGGTTTCGGTGGCGTTCGCTTCCACGAACCTCGTGCTCTCGCTCGCCCTGCTCCCCGGCTTCAAGATGTTCGGGGTCATGGTGGCGTGGGTCGTCACGCGGCTCGGCACGACGCTGTGGCTGATCGCGCGGAGCGGTGCCCCGTTTCGACTGAAGTTCGAGCCGGCGACGATGCGCGCGCTGCTCGTGACCGGCTTCCCGATCTATCTCTACCAGCTCACGCGACTCGTGCTGCGCAACGTGGATCGGGTACTCGTCGACGCGACACTCCCGAAGGAGGACCTCGGCATCTACGGCATCGCCGTCACGATGACGAGCCTCGTGCGCTACGGAGCGGACGCGATCGGCTTCGTGCTCTATCCGGTCATCCTGCGGATCTACGGCGAGACCGCCGATCCGATGGCGCCTCGCGACCATCTCGTGAAACCGACGTTGTTCCTGGCGCTGTTCGTCCCGATCGTGCTCGGCTTCGGCTGCCTCGTCGTCGGGGCGCCCGTTCGCTGGATCCTGCCCGCGTACGAACAGTCCATCGGTCTCTTCCGACTGCTCTCCGTGCCCATGGTCTTCTCATGCCTGGCGATCATGCCGGGGTTCTACATGATGGCGATCGACCGGCAGAACTGGCTCGTGCCGCTCGGCTTCGCGTCGATTGCCCTCAACTGGTACGGCGGCACGTGGGCCGTCGACCACGGCTACGGCATGTCGGGAGTCGCGGTGGTTACGGGGGCGAACCTCGCGCTGAACACGGCGGCCATGTTGCTGATCTCGGGCCGGCACGCGCTCGGCAGCTGGATGGCGGCCACCGTCTGGACCGCGAAGACGTTCGGTCCGGTGCTCTGGGTGGCGGCGGTCATCGTCGGAATCGACTGGGTCGAGGCGCACACTTCGCTCGGCCAGCTCGACGAGGTGCCGCGCGACCTGATCGAGGGCCTCGCGTTCCTCGCCGTGTCGGTCCCGCTGCTGGTGGCGTTCGAACGGAAGACCCGGTTCGTGCGGAACTTCAGACGCCGTCGGCGCGGACCGCCGCCGCCAGCGGGACCCGCTTCCTCGTGAGCAGCTCGGCGAAGAGATCCTCGTAGGCGCGCACCATCCGATCCACGTGGAAGCGTTCGGTCACGATCCGTCGCGAGGCGTCACCCATTCGCGCGGCGACGGCGGGGTCCGCGAGCACGCGGAGCATCGCGTCGGCCAGGGAGCGCGGGTCGCGGGGCTCCGTGAGGAATCCGTTCACGCCGTCCTCGATCAGGTCCGGCACGCCGCCCACCCGGGTCGCGACGAGCGGGAGCCCGCTCGCCATGGATTCGAGGAACGCGAGCGGCAGCGTCTCCACGTCGGTGGAGGACAGGACGGAGACGTCGAACGCAGCGAGCACGTCCGCCACGTCGGAGCGGCGGCCCGTGAGGTGGAGCCGTCCTTCCAGGTTCAGCGCCGGCAGCTCGCGAGCGAGTTCGTCGCGAAGCGGACCGTCGCCCACCACGAGGAAGTGAGCCGCCGGCAGGTCGTCCAGGACGAAGCGCGCGGCGAGGAAGAAGGAGCGATGATCCTTCTCGGGCCGCAGGGCCGCGAGCATGCCCGCCACCGGCGCGTGGCCCGGGATCCCGAGTTCGGCCCGCACGCGCGCGCCGTCCGCGGCCGCGTAGGGGGCCGGGTCGATTCCGTTCGGGATCCTCCGGATCCGGTCCCGGGGAATCCCCTTGTCCCGCACGAGGTAAGGAAGCTGGCCCTCCGCGAGCGCGATCCAGGCATCGGTGCGGGACGCGAGCAGCCGGTTCACGGCGTGCCGCATCCGCGACATGTCGCGCTCACCCGTGGAGTGCTCGGCCAGGACACACACGGGGGCCCCCGAAAGCCTCGCGGCCACTCCGGTGCTGAAGCCGTGCGAGAGCACGAGCCCGACCTGCTCGCGGCGAACCAGGGCGCGCACCGACCGCAGGAAGCCGGGGTCGAAACGGCGCGAGTCCGAGAGCCGCTGCACCGGAACTCCCGCCGCCTCGATCTCCGTCGCGACCGGGCCGAGTCCGTGCTGCGTCGCCACGAGCGGACGGAAACGTCGCCGGTCGAGGCGGGCGACGAGCGTCGCGATCTGTCTTTCCGCGCCGCCGACCGGGAGGGCCGGTAGCAGGAACAGCACGGAAACGGGGCGGTCGGCTCGCAAACGGCTTCTCCGGGATCGGGCAACCCTTTGAGATTAAACCTGTTGGCCGCCCTTGTCATCCTCGCGCGCGTTGCCGTACCCTTCGGCGGTCCACCCCCGGGCGTTCGGAAAGCGAGGTCGCGTGTGTCTCGGTCACGACCCCTCGTCGTTCTCTGGCTCCTCGGCGCCGCGATGTGCGCGCTTCCCACCGCCGCGGTCGAAGCTCGCACGATCTCGGTGCCCCAGGATCTGCCCACCTTGAGTGCCGGCGTCCGCGCATCCGCGCCGGGGGATACGATCCTCCTCGCGCCGGGCCGGTACGGTCCTTCGAGCGGCGAGGAGCTACCGATCGAGTTCGCGGGCGCCGACGTGTGGGTGCTCGGCGCCGGCGCCGATCAGACCCTGATCGATGGCGAGGGGCGGGCGGCGATCCTTGTCTTCTCGGACGGTGACGCCAGCCACGTCCGCGACGTCCGGTTGCACCGAGGCTTCGCGGCGGAAGGGGGTGCCTGCGTGCGAATCCGGGACGCTTCGCCGGTCCTCGCCGGGTTGGCCGTCACCGAGGGTGACGGGCGGGGGAACGGAGACGCCGTGCAGGTGGACGGCGGTTCCCCGATCTTCCGGAACTGCCTCCTGACCGGCGGCCGGGAGGGACCGACCGTCGTGATCCGGGAGGGCGAGCCGGAGTTCACGAACCTGACCGTCGCCCGGAACTGCGGCCCCGCCTTCGAGCTGTCCGGGCGCAGCCGGACCACGCTCCGGTCCACCGTCGTGGCGGAACCGGGGGAGCCGTTCGGGCGGGCGGTCGGGCTCGAGGTCGCGGCGGCAGGGGCGCGGCCGATCCTGGTCGACGTGCACTGGGATTGCCGCGACGAATCGATCCGGTTCGTGGAGTCGATGACGCGCGAGCAAGAGCACCTCGTGGCGCGGGCGCGTCGCGCGAACGGACTCAACGCCACGATCCCGGGTTTCGTCGACACCGCGGCCGGGGACTTCCGCCTCGTCGCACCGAACCGTCTCGCGAACGCGGAGGGAGTGATCCCCGGCGCGTTCGGCGGAGAGATCCCCTTGAACTTCTCGCCGGAGGTGGCACCGATCGCGAGCCGCGAGCCGACGAGTACCGGCACGAGTCTGCTGGAACCCACGGTGCCGAATCCCGTCACGCTGTCGACGTCGGTGCGTTTCCATCTCGCGAAGGGCAGCGTGGTGGATCTCGCGGTTTACAACGTGCTCGGTCAACGCGTGCGCACGCTCTTCGCCGGAGATCTGCCGGCGGGAGACCACACGCGCGAGTGGGACGGTCGCGACGAACTCGGCGAAGAGCTTCCTCAGGGCATGTACTTCGTGCGCATCACGCAGGGTGCGATCACCGAGAGCCAGCGAGTCGTGCTCCTCCGCTGACATTGGCGTGAGTCTTGCCCTGTGATCCGCGCATGCGGGATCGCGGGGTGGTCGCTCTGGTCGCGGTGTCGATCGGGCTCGGATTGCAGTCGTCGGTGCTGCCGCTCGGCCCCATGGCCTGGGCGATCGGCTCCGTCGCGACCCTCGCGGCGACCGCCCTCCGTCCGGCCGCGTGGCCCTTGCTCGCGCTCGCGATCGGCGGTCTGCGTGCCGCGAGCCACGAGCAGGACTTCACGCGTCGCGAGATCCGGGCGCCGGGGCGGACGAGCGGCGAGTGGTGCGTCGTTCGCGAGGAAGGCGACGCCAAGCTCGTCGACGCGGCAGGGTATCGTGTCCGCGTGCGCGACGCGTGGGATCTCCCATCGCCCGGATGTCGGGGCACCGGCACGCTCCGCCTCGACGCCATCCGCTCCCGGTCGGATCCTTCCGCCTTCGACGCCCGGCGGTGGGCGCGGGCACGGGGGCTCCACGCGCGCGGGCGGGCGGTGGGGCGCATTCGCGACGCGGGGGCCGCACCCGGCGGGCGGAACGCCGTGCGACGCGCCGCCTTTCGGTTGCGGGAGCGCGCACGTCGCCGATTCGCCGACGTGCGCGGCGGACCGCTCGTGCTGGCGCTCGTGCTCGGCGACCGGGCCGACCTCACCGACGAGACGCAAGGCGAGTTCCGTCGCGCCGGCCTCGCCCATGTGCTGGCCTTGTCCGGAATGCACGTGGGCGTGCTCGCTCTCGGCGTGGGCGCCTTGCTGCGGGTGACGCGCGCGCCGCGGTTCGCGGTCGCCGCCTGCATCGTGATGTTCCTGGCGGCGTTCGCGTTCCTCACGGGTGGCAAGCCGCCGATCCTCCGCGCCGTGTTGACGGGATCGATCGCGACGCTGGGCGGAGCACTCGGGCGTTCGTCGCGACCCGTGCATGCACTCGGGCTCACGGGCGCCGCCCTGCTCCTGATATGCCCGCCGCTCGCCGGCGACGCCGGCTTTCAGCTGTCGTTCCTCGCGACGGCCGTACTCGCGCACGCCGCGATGCGTCCGACGCGACCCGGTCGGCGGCGCGGAATCCTCGCGACGCTCCGAGGCGCGGCCGAGGGGATCGGGCTGTCGGCGGTGGTGACCCTCGCGACGCTTCCGATCCTCGCCGGCGCGTTCGGGAGCGTGAGCCTCCTGTCGCCGATCACGAACCTCCTCGCGGCGGCTCCCGCGAGCGCGGCGCTGGCGTGGGGCGCCCTCGGCGCCGCTTTGCCCGGGCCCGATGCGCTGGCGCGACCCCTCGCGGAAGCCGCCGGTCGCGCGGCCGAGCTTCTCGCGCTCCTTTCCCGCGTCGCGTCCACGTGGCCGGGAGGACAGATCTCCGTGCCGGCGCTCGGGATCGGACTCAGCGTCGCGACGTGGATCGCGGCCGCCGCCGCAACGTCGGGTCGGATCCCCGGCCCGCGGGTGAGGCGTCTCCTGTTCGGGGCGATCGCGATCGCGGTCGCGGAGCGATGGCCTGCGGAGCGCCTGACCGTTCTCGACATCGGCCAGGGCGACGCGGTGTTCGTCGAATCCGGAGGCGAAGCGGTGTTGATCGACGGCGGGGTGGAGGACGAGGACGGCCCGGACTCGCCGGCCGCCCGCGCGGTGCGGCGCCGGCGTGCTCGTCGACTCCGGGCGATCTTCGCGACCCACGGAGACCGCGACCACGCCGGTGGGCTTCGCGCGCTGGTCGAGCGTGCGGAAGGAGTCTTCGGTCCGGAGCGCGCACCGGGGGAGTCGCTTCCGCCCGCGTGGTCCCGACTGGCCGAGGTCGCGGAGATCCGACCGGTGTCGTCGCCGTGCCATCCGATTCGCTCGCTCACGATCCGACCGCCGCGCGCGCACCCGACCGCCGACGTGCCGGAAAATGATCGCTCCCTGTACTCGAGGTGGCGCGCGGGTCCGGCGGGCGCGTGGATGCTGGGCGATCTCCCGCAGGAAGTCGAGTCGGAGCTCGTGAACTCGGGCGGGATCGACGGCGCGCCGATCCTGCTCGCGCCGCATCACGGGTCTCGCGGATCCGGCGGCGAGGCGCTCCTCGACGCGGTCCGTCCGGTGCTGGTGCTGATCTCGTGCGGCGCGGGCAATCCGCACGGTCATCCGCACGCCGAGTTGCTCGCGCGGGTCGGCGCGTGCGGCGCGGTCGTCCGTCGGACGGACCGCGACGGGACGATCGCGATTCGTGCCGTTCCCGGGGGATTTCGCGTCCGCTGGCGTGCCGGGTTCCCCGGGCCGGGCACATGGCCCCGCGTGGGCGGGCACCCGGGGGACGGAGGCCTTTCCGCTTCCGCGCTTCCCGCGCGCTCCGCTACACTGCGGACTTCTGCGTGGGAGGGGATTTCGTGCGCGTCGCAGTCTTCGCCTCGGGGCGCGGGAGCAACTTCGACGCCCTCGCGGGCGCCGCCCGGGGAAACGCCGCGATCGAGATCGCAGCCGTGTTCTGCGACAAGCCCGGTGCGATCGTCCGGGAGAAGGCGTCGTCGGCCGGGATCGAAACCGTGGACGTGAATCCCGGCACGCGCCGCGGCGCCTGGACCGAGGAAGCGGTCGAGGACGTGCTCGGTCAGCTCGCGCGGCGCCGGATCGAGGTCATCTGTCTCGCCGGCTTCCTGCGCGTCCTGCCGCCCGCCGTCGTCCGGGCGTTTCCCTCCCGCATCCTGAACATCCATCCTTCGCTGTTGCCCTCGTTCCCGGGACTGCACGCGCCGCGCCAGGCACTGCGCGCCGGAGCCAAGGTCTCGGGCTGCACGGTCCACTTCGTGGACGAGGGCGTCGACACCGGACCGATTCTCGCGCAGGCCGCCGTCCCCGTGCGCCCGGAGGATACCGAGGACACGCTGGCGGCCCGCATTCTGGAGCAGGAGCACCGGATCTACCCGGAGGTGCTGGTCGCGCTGGCCGAGGGAAGGATCCACCTTCACGAGCGAGTCGCGTGGATCGCGACGGGAGTGACGCCATGACCACGAATTCGACGACTTCGAGTCTTCCGAAGCCGCTTCATCGCGGCAAGGTCCGCGACGTCTACGAGGCGGGGGACCGTCTGCTCCTCGTGGCGACGGACCGGCTGTCGGCTTTCGACGTGATCCTGAACCAGCCGATTCCCGACAAGGGTCGCCTGCTCACGGGCATCTCTTCCTGGTGGTTCGAGCACACGAAGAGCGTGGTGCCGAACCATTTCATCTCCACGGATCCGAAGGACTTCCCGTCGCCGTTCGATCGGGCGCCGGAGCTCGCGGGCCGGACGACGCTCGTGCATCGCGCCCGCCGGGTGGACGTGGAGTGCGTCGTCCGCGGCTATCTTGCCGGCTCCGCGTTCGCCGAGTATCGAAAGACGGGCCGCGTGCTCGAGCACGTGCTGCCGCCCGGACTCGTGAAGGGCGCGAAGCTCCCGGAGCCGATCTTCACGCCGACCACGAAGGCCGACGAGGGTCACGACGAGCCGCTGACGTTCGACGAGATGACGGACCTCACGGGTCGCGAGCTCGCGGAGCGCCTGCGGGACATCTCGCTCGCGGTCTACGAACACGGTCATCGCCTCGCGGAGGAGCGCGGCTTTCTGCTCGCGGACACGAAGTTCGAGTTCGGGTTCGTGGGCGATGAGCTCCTCTTGATCGACGAAGTGCTCACGCCGGACTCGTCGCGCTACTGGCGGAAGAAAGACTACCGCCCGGGCGAGCCGCCGGAGAGCTGGGACAAGCAGGTCGTGCGCGATTGGCTCGAGGCGCAGGACTGGAACAAGCAACCGCCGGCGCCCGACCTTCCGGCGGACATCGTGAACCGCGCCCGCGGGAGGTACCTGGATGTCTACCGTGCATTCACCGGACACGACCTCGACGACTGATCGCGGGAGCGACCTGCTCCCGATCCGGAACGCGCTGCTCTCGGTCTACGACAAGACCGGAGTGGTGGAGCTCGCGCGCGCGCTCGTGGGACAGGGCGCGCGCGTGATCGCGTCGGGGGGTACCGCGCAGGCGCTCGAGCGCGCCGGCGTGCCCGTGACGTCGGTGGAGGAGTACACCGGGTTCGGCGGCGGCTGGGGCGGACGGGTGAAGACCCTTCATCCCAAGATCCATGCGGGGATCCTCGCGCGCCGGGATCATCCCGAGGACCTGCGCGAACTGGAGGCGGGCGAGGCGACGCCGATCGATCTCGTGTGCGTGAACCTCTATCCGTTCGAGGAGGCGGTCGCCTCCGGAGCGTCGGAAGACGAGCGCATCGAGAAGATCGACATCGGCGGCCCGGCCATGATCCGCGCCGCGGCGAAGAACTGGAAGCACGTGGCGGTGGTCTGTGACCCGGCCGACGTCGCGCACGTGATCGCGGAGATCGGGGACACCGGCGGTCGCCTTTCCCGGGCGACGCGCCGGCGTCTCGCCCACAAGGCGTTCGCGCGCACGTCGCAGTACGACGCCGCGATCGCGGAGGAGCTCGCGCCGCGGGAGGAGCCGCTGCCGGACCGTCTCGCGCTCTCGCTCACGAAGATCGGGGATCTCCGCTACGGGGAGAATCCGCACCAGGCGTCCGCGCTGTACTCGGCCGTCGCCGGCTCGGAGGATCTGCCGGGCGGCTGGCGGGTCCTCCAGGGCAAGGAGCTCTCCTACAACAACTGGATCGACCTCGTCGCCGCGGCGGAACTGGCGACGTTCTTCGACGAGTGCGCGTGCGTCATCGTGAAGCACACGAATCCGTGCGGCACGGCGATTGCGGCCGACCCGGCGGATGCGTGGAACATCGCACTCAAGAGCGATCCCGTGTCCGCGTTCGGGGGCATCGCAGCGTTCAACCGCACCGTCACCGGCGCGGCGGCCGACGCGATGGCCGAGGTGTTCCTCGAGGTCGTGGTGGCGCCCGGCTTCGACGAGGACGCCCTCGCGCGCCTCGGAAAGAAGAAGAACCTGCGTGTCGTCGTGCTCCCGATGGACGCGTTCCGCGGAGCGCGGCGCGAGGTCCGCGTGTTGCCGGGCGGGGCGGTGCTCGTACAGACGGATCCGGGACGCCCGGAGCGGACTCCCGAGTGGAAGTCGGTCTCCAAGCGCGAACCCACGGCCGAGGAGCTGCGCGATCTGGAGTTCGCGTGGAAGGTTGCGGCCGTCGTGAAGTCCAACGCGATCGTGTTCGCAAAGAACCGTCGGGTGCTCGGCGTCGGCGCGGGGCAAATGAGTCGGGTGGACTCGGTGCGGATCGCGATCGAGAAGGCGAAGGAGCACGGACACGATCTCACCGGCTCGGTCGTCGGGTCCGACGCATTCTTCCCGTTCTCGGATGGCCCGGAGCTGGCGCTGGCGGCCGGGGCCACGGCGATCGCGCAGCCCGGCGGCTCCAAGCGGGATCAGGACACGATCGACGTGGTCGATCGGGCGAATGCCGCCATGGTGTTCACCGGCACCCGCGTGTTCCGCCACTAGTCGGAGGTCCGGTGGAGCCCGCTCGCATGCAGTGGATCGCCATCCTGGACTACGGCTCGCAGTACACTCAGCTCATTGCGCGCCGCGTGCGCGAGGCGCGGGTGTACTGCGAGATCCTGCCGTGGAATCGCACGGAACGTCTCGCGGATCCGGCGCTGGTCGGGGTCGTCCTCTCGGGCGGCCCCGCTTCCATCACGGCTCCGAATGCGCCGGGCCTCCCGCCCGAGGTCCTCGCGCGCGAGGTCCCGGTGCTCGGGATCTGCTACGGCATGCAGTTGCTCGCGCACGCGCTCGGCGGCCGGGTGCACGCGGCCGAAGGGACGCGTGAGTACGGTCCCGCACTCGTCGACGTCGATCCGCGCGGCCCGTTCGCCGGCCTCGGTCCGCAGCTCGACGTCTGGATGAGCCACGGCGATCACGTCGAAGCACTGCCGCCGGGAGCCACCGCGATCGCCCGGTCCGCCGGCGCCCCGATCGCGGCGTTCGAGGACGCGGACCGGCAGATCTGGGCGATGCAGTTTCACCCGGAGGTCTCGCACACGCCCCGCGGGCGCGAGATCCTGGAGCGGTTCCTGGATCTCTGCGGCTGCCGGCGTGATTGGGAGATGGGCTCGCTCGCGGAGCGGCGCATCGCGGAGATCCGGGAACGAGTGGGGGATCGGCGCGCGATCTGCGCCGTGAGTGCCGGCGTGGACAGCTCCGTGGCCGCGGCGCTCGTCGGGCGCGCGATCGGCGAGCGCCTGCACCCCGTGTTCGTCGACCACGGACTCCACCGCGATCTGGACGACGTGCGGGGCGTGCTGGCGGCGCTCGAGCGCGCCGCCGGCGTGCGGGTGGAGTGGGTCGACGCGTCGGCGCGCTTCCTGGAACGACTCGCGGGCGTCGTGGACCCCGAGGCGAAGCGCAAGATCATCGGCGAGGTCTTCATCCGGGTGTTCGAGGAGGTCGCGGATCGTCTCGGCGACGTGGATCTGCTCGTGCAGGGCACCCTCTATCCGGACGTGATCGAGTCGAGCGTGGGCCACCACGCCGCCGCCGTCATCAAGACCCACCACAACGTGGGCGGTCTGCCGGAGCGGATGAACCTCGCGCTGCTCGAGCCGCTCCGCGACCTGTTCAAGGACGAGGTCCGTGCGCTCGGGGAGGAGCTGGGGCTTCCGCACGAGGTCGTGTGGCGGCACCCGTTCCCCGGACCGGGCCTCGCGGTTCGTTGCCTCGGGGAGATCACTCCGGAGCGACTCCGGAAGCTCCGCGGGGCCGATCGGATCTTCCGGGCCGAGCTCCGCCGGACCGGCCTCTACGATCGCACCTGGCAGGCGTTTCCCGTGTTGCTTCCGGTGCGCAGCGTGGGCGTCATGGGCGACGGCCGAACGTACGACGAGGCGATCGTGCTCCGTGCGGTCACGTCGATCGACGGGATGACCGCGGACTGGGCTCGCCTGCCACACGACTTCCTGGCCGAATGCTCGCGGAGGATCATCAACGAGGTCGCCGGGGTCAATCGCGTGGCCTACGACGTCACCTCGAAGCCGCCCGGTACGATCGAATGGGAGTGAGTCGAAGCTGACGCGCGTTCGGGTCGGTCGCTTGACCGGACGCCCGCGACGACCGATGGTCCTCTCATGAACCTCCTTTTTGCGTTCCTGGCGTTCGCGGTCGGGGTGGGGGCGGACAGTTCCGCCGCGCCGGACTTCTTTCCCGTTCAGTCGGACCAGGAGCGACTCGCGCTGCTGGAGACGCTCGGTCTGAATGCGGAGGCGGAGCGCCAGCTCCGGTTCCGCGTCGACGCGGGGGACACGCTCTCCCGCGGCGACTACCTTCGGTTGCTGGTCCGCGAGGGCCGCTCGGCCCAGGCGGCCCCCCTCGCCACGGAGTGGAGTCCGCTCGCCGATCCGATCGCCTCGTTCCTGCTCGGACGGATTCGGGACGATCTCCGCGACTACGCGGGCGCGGCCGAGGCCTACTCCGCCTCCGCCGCCCACGAGCCCCTGCTGGCGGACCACGCGTCCTACCTGGCCGGCACGGCGCTGGAACGGCTCGGAAGGTCGGAGGAGGCTCTGGGTGCCTACGAGGCGGCCGGGGCGTCGGCGCGGACCCAGAGTCTCGCGTCGCGTGCGTGGTGGCGGGCGGCCGGACTGGCCTACCGCACCGGACTTCCGGATCGGGCGCTCGAGAACCTGGAGCGCATTCCCTCCCGTTCCGTGATCGCTCGGGACGACCTCCTCGACCTCGAGATCTCGGTCTGGCGGGCGCAAGGCAACCGCGAGCGGGAGGCCCGTGCGCTGCGGGAGCTGCTCGACCGAGTGCCGAGCTCGGATCAGGCCATCGCGGCGATGGATCGACTGGCGGAGCTCGTGCCGCCGACGGTAGACGATCGCCTTTCATTCGCGGACGCCGCGCTTCGGAACCGGCACGGCGCACTTGCCGAGCAGGAGGCGCGCAAGGCCCTCGAGGCGGTCGCCGACGGCAAGGATCCGGTGCGCGAGGGAAAGGCACGCCTCGCGATCGGCAAGTCCAAGTCGATGCGACGCCAGTACACCGCGGCGCGCGAGGAGCTCGCGCGCATTCCGGCCGGTGCACGCATCGAGGAGCGCACGGAGGGCGCGCTCGAAGCTGCGCGCTGCCTGTGGCGTGTGGGCCAGATCGATGCCTGTCTCGCCGAGTACGACCGCGTCGTGGACAGCAAGGCGCCCGAGGAGTACCGCGCCACCGCAGCGTGGGAAGCCGGCCGCGAGGCGAAGGACAATCGACGCTGGGAAGAGGCGGTGTTGCGCCTTCGTGAGTTTGCGGAACGGTTCCCGAAGCACGACCGTGCCGACGACGCGCTCTGGCACGCCGGACGCGCACTCGGTGAGCTCGGTCGCGCGGAGGAGGCCATCGCCACGTTCCACGTCCTGTGCGACCGCTACCCGGACTCCTCGTTCCACGAGGAGGGGACCTACTGGATCGTGAACCTGTACCACGAGGCGGGGAACGACAGCCTCGCCTGCGTGGAGACCCGTCGGCTCGCGCTCGAGCATCCCGACGGCTGGTGGACGAATCGCGCCCGCCAGCGGGCGAGCGAATGCCCGGTGGAGGCGGATCCCGCGATCGCTTCGCGCGATCCCTTCGACTGGCTGGCTTCCGTCCTCCCGGAGATCGATGCCTCCCGTGCGCGGGAACTCCGACGTTCCGTGCGCGAATCCGAGCCGTACCGCCGGGCGGAAGCGCTCGCGTCCCTCGGTCTGATTCCCGAGGCGGAGAACGAGCTCTCGGGTCTCATGCGCGGGCTGGATCGCGACACGCCGGCGCTCGTCGCGTTCGCCGAGGCGGCGTGGGTCGCGGGCGTGCCGCGTTCGGCGATGCGCGCGGCTTCGGTCATCAAGGCGCGCACCGGTCGCGGGATCCTCTCGGGTGAGACGCCGTTCGCGGTGGCTCGTCTGCTGTATCCCGTGGATCACCTCGACTCCGTACTGAAGTGGTCGAACGAGTACGGGATCGATCCGCTGTTCGTGCTGGCGGTCATGCGCGAGGAGAGCTGGTTCGACGCGAGCGCCGTCTCGTGGGCGGGGGCTCACGGCCTGCTCCAGATCATGCCGTCCACGGGGCGCGATCTCGCCCGTCGCACCGGCTTGCGGAACTTCGAGCAGAGCGATCTGTTCGATCCCGATACGAACATCCGGCTCGGCGCCTTCTACCTGAAGTCGCTCCTGAACGAGCTCGATTCGGAACCGACGATGGCGCTTTCCGCGTACAATGCGGGCAAAGGCAACGCCCTCCGCTGGAAGAAGGGGCTCGATGGGGAGTTCGACGTGGATCGGTACGTCGCCGGAATCACGTACCGCGAGACCTACGACTACGTGCAGAAGGTCGGCCGGACCTGGGCGATCTACCGCGCCCTGTGGGGAGATCTCCTGCCTCGTCTCGCCACCGAGGAGCCCACGACGCGCTGAGCGGGTCGTGCGTTTCGCTGTCGCCCTCGCACTCCTGCTTCTGCTGCCGTTCGCACCGCCGGCGGCCTCGGCCGGTCCGGGTACTCTGGTGGCTCCGCCGCGCGCCCACACGTTCGGCCTGCGTCGCGTCACGGGGCGGGAGATCGCGCTCTTCCTGCCCGGCCAACGCCTGCAGGATCCCGCCGGCCTCGACGTCGTGCGGCTGGCCGCCACCGACGATCCCGGCTCACGGGACGACGACGAGGTCACGATCGTCGGGGTGGATCGCGGCGGGCGGGTGTTCACGAACTTCGGCCTGCTGCACGCGACCGCCCTTTCCGACGCCGGCACCGCGCTCGGGTCCTTTCGGGAGCCGACGGACGCCGCGATCGATCGCGATGGACGCGTCGTCGTGACGGATACCGGCAATCATCGTCTGGTCCTGCTTCGCCACGACGGGGAACGACTCGTCCCCGTGCGAGCCGTCGACGGGTTCGAATCCCCGGTCTCCGTCGCGGCGGACGGCGCGGCCGGCTTCCTCGTGTGCGATCGCGCGGCGGGCAGGGTCTGGCGACTGGACTTCGAAACGGGGGCGCGGACCTCGTTCGGGCTCGAGGTCTCTTTCGACGAACCGGTCGCCATCGCGTCGACGTTGCAGGGGGAACGTCTCGGCGCGGGAGCCCCGGCCCACGTGGTGATCGCGGATCGCGGCGGCCGTCGTCTCCGATCGTTCCGCCCCGACGGCACGCTCCGCGCCTCGCGGGAAGCCGCCTCGCTCGACGTGAGCGACGCGTCCTTCGACGCGGTCGATCTCGACTACTACGGCAACGTTCTCGCGGTCGATCGCGCGGGCGACCGCGTCCACAAGCTGCGCGACGACCTCTATCCGCTGGATACCTTCGGCGAGCGTGGCAAGCGCGAGGGAGAGTTCCTGTCCCCGCGCGGCATCGCGATCCACCGCCGTCTCGGGCAGGTGTTCGTCACGGAGGAGGACGGCGGTCAGTACCTCTGGGTCGGCACCGACGTCCGCGACGTGACGCTGCGTCCCGCGGATCGAGTGGTTGCGCTGGCGTACACGCTGACCGAGGCGTCGGACGTGACGCTCCGCATCCTGAACGAAGACCAGGACGAGGTGGCGCTGCTGCTGAAGGATCAACGTCAAGGCGCGGGCCCGCAGCGCGGAAGCTGGGACGGAACGGACTCCGTCGGTCGCTCCGTGGCGCCCGGCGAGTACGTGCTCGAGGTCCGGGCGCGCGCGACGTACGCGTCGCGCACGAGCTTCGAGAAACGTCTGCTCCGGTCGTTCCGGTGGGCAAGACCTTGAGGGCGGGCCGATGAAGGGGCGCCGGCCGGACCTGTCGGCCCTGGAGCGCGAGATCCTGCGCGCGGCGGAGCGCGCCCGCGTGGACGCGCAGGAGATCGCGGATCGCCTGCGCGGCGACGCCCAGGCGGCCGCGGAGCAGCTCCGGCAGGAGGCGATCGCCGCCGGCGAGCGCGTGAAGGACGAGGCGCCGCGCAAGGCGATCCACCTCACGATGATCGTGATCCCGCTGGCGATCCTGTACCTGCCGCTGCCGCTCGTACGCTGGGTGCTGATGTTCTTCGGGATCCTGCTCATCGTGGTGGACCTGTTCAAGATCCACGACGCGCGCTGGCGCGCGTACTTCAAGCGCTTCTTCGGCAAGCTGATCCGGGGCCACGAGGAGGCCGGCATCACGGGCTCCACCTACATGATCGTGAGCGCCCTGCTCGCCACGTATCTCTTCACGCCGCCGGTCGCGGCCGCCGCACTCGTGTTTCTCATCGTGGGCGACACGCTCGCGGCCATGGTGGGGAAGGCGTTCGGGCGCGTGCCGCTGTTCGGCAAGTCGCTCGAGGGATTCCTCGCGGGCTTCGTCTCCTCGTTCGTGGCGGCGTGGCTGTTGGTGCCATCCTTGCCGTGGACCGCGGTGCTCGCGGCGGCGCTGGCGGGCTCGATCGTGGAGATCGCGCCGATCCCGGTGGACGACAACTTCCGCATCCCGCTCGTGGCGGGACTGGTGCTACAGTGGCTCGTGTGAGGGGCAACGGGTGGGGAGGAAGGCGATCATGCACGTACGCATCGAGCCCGGACCGGCCGAGCTGCCGGATCATCGAGTCCATTGCGAGAACGGACGGGAGCGCGGCGCCCCCACGGCGCTGATCCTCGTTCCGCGTGGCGACGCCACGGCGCTCGCGCGCGCGTTGCGCCAACTCCACGATCCGAAGGGTCCCCTCGACCTCGATCGTCGCCTCGGCCAGCTCGCGGCGGAGGCGCCCGACGGCACCGCATTCGCGGTCGGCGTGGACCGCGACGTCTGGGTGTTCCCCGGAGCGCCATTCGAGTTCCGCCTCATGACGACGTCGGGTTCGGAGACGATCGGGGAGCCGCAGGTGATCCGGTTCGATGCCGGGGATCGCTGCGAGGTCCGCGACGCGGCAGGAGTCCTCGTGGCCACGCTCCTGGGACCGCCGGCGGCGGCCGCCGCGGTGCCGGACGCGGAGCGCACCCGGGTCGTTCCCGCCGGGAACGCGCGGTCGTCGCGCGTGCCGGTGCCGGCACTCGCTCTCGCGATCGCGGTCGTGGGGCTTGCGGTGTTCGTCGCACCGCTCCTCGGACGAAAGCAGCCGCCGACTCCTCGGCAGGACGCCTACACGCCCCCTCCGGCCGCGGCGGAGTCGCTCGCGTCGACGGTCGCGGACGCGTCGCCGGAAGAGCTCGCGATCGACGAAGCCGTTCCGGCGTCATCTGGCGGAACGTCGACTTCGGCGCCGGCGGAGGATGGGGGCGAGGAGATCACGGCCGCGGTCGAGCCGCCGGACGCGGTTCCCGCCGAGACGTCGGGCGAGGAGGGCGGCTGGACGTTCCGCGCGAAGGACTCGATCACCTCGACGCCCTGGGTGCACGAGGGCCGGTTGTTCTTCGGATCGCGCGACGCGCACGTCTACTGCGTCGATGCCCGCACCGGCGAGCGGATCTGGGCGACGGAGACGGACGGTGGCGTCGCGTCGTCGCCGCGCGGGGATGGGGAGTTGCTGTATGTCGGCACGTACGGCGGCACCGTGCTCGCGCTGCGGCAGAGCGACGGGCGCATCGCGTGGGAGGGACGCACGGGCGGCAAGATCGTCGCGAGCGCCGCGCTGGCGGACGGTTCGGTGGTGATCGGGGCGCAGGACGGCAAGGTCTACGCGTTCGACGCGGCCGGCGGCCGGGCCCGGTGGGCGCTGGACCTCGGCGGGCCGGTGAGAGCGAGCGCCGAACCGGTGGGCAAGAACGTCGTCATCGGGGGAGAGGACGGAACGGTGCGCTGTCTCGGCGGCCGTGACGGTCGCCTGGTCTGGGAGACCCGACTTCCCGCCGCGGTCCGCGCGGCGGCGGCCCGGACCGCGGACGGGAACTCGGTGATCGTGGGGGCTCAGGACGGAACCGTCGCCTGTCTCACCGCCTCGACCGGGAAGGTGCGTTGGCGCTCGAAGGTCGCGGCGGAGATCAACGGCCGCCCCTGTGTCGTCGACGATCTCGTCCTCGTCGGGACCGGCAAGGGCCACCTCGTGGCGCTCGCGGCCGACGGCAGCGGGGCGCGGTGGACCGCCCGGGCCGATCGGGGGTTCGATGCCACGCCTCTGGTCGTCGGCGACCGGATCGTGGCCCCGTCCTACGACGGAAAGGTGCACGTCCTCACCCTGGAGAGCGGGAAGGAGATCTCGTCCTGGGCGGCTTCCGGAGGCATCTGGGCGTCTCCGGTGCGCTCCGGCGACCGGGTCGTCCTCGGTACCCTCGAGGGAGAGCTCACGGCCGTCGCGTTGCCTTGAGCCTCGGTCACGCCTTGCCTTGACCCACCCCGGCCCCTGTCGCTAGGCTTCTCGGCCGCATCGCGTCCGAATCGTCGTCGGGGCGGTGTCGTCGATCGGCCCCCGCCGGCGCGGGCCCGGTGCGCGCGCGCGCCGGACCCGGGCTTGACGGACGGGCGGGTCGACCGTTCCTTGCTGTTCCGAAGGGAGCCCCCATTGCTGAAGTTTCTGACCCGCGTTTTCGGCAGTCAGCAGCGCCGGGACATCAAGAAGTACCGGCCGCGCCTCGACCGGATCTTCGCCCACGAGGAGGCGCTCGCCTCCCTCTCCGACGAACAGCTGCGGGCGAAGACCGACGAGTTCCGGAAGCGCCTCGCCGAGGGTGAGACCACCGACGACCTCCTGCCGGAGGCGTTCGCCGTGGTGAAGGACGCCTGTCGACGTCTCGTCGGGCGTTCCTGGCGTGTCGTGGGGAGTGAGATCACCTGGGACATGGTGCCCTACGACGTGCAGCTGATCGGCGGCATGGTCCTGCACGACGGCCGCATCGCCGAGATGGCGACCGGTGAAGGCAAGACGCTCGTCGCGGTCGCGCCGCTCTACCTCAACGCGCTGCCCGGGCGCGGTGCGCACCTGGTCACGGTGAACGACTACCTCGCGCTGCGCGACAGTCAGTGGATGGGCGAGGTGTTCCGGTTCCTCGGTCTCACCGTGGGCGTGATCCAGCACGGACAGTCGCCCCCGGACCGTCGCGCGCAGTACGAAGCCGACATCACGTACGGCACGAACAACGAGTTCGGCTTCGACTACCTGCGCGACAACATGGCCGTGCGCGCCGAGGATCGCGTACAGCGCAAGCACTACTACGCGATCGTCGACGAGGTGGACTCCGTGCTCATCGACGAGGCGCGGACCCCGCTCATCATCTCGGGGCCGGTGGAGAGCGACACCCACCGCTTCGACGAGATGAAGACACCGGTGCAGCGTCTGTTCGCGAAGCAGCGCGAACACGTGAACGCGATCATCACGAAGGCCGAGGAGCACATCGCGAAGCTGGAGAACGGCAAGGACGACGAAGCGTCCTACGAGGCGGGGCGACTCCTGCTCATGGTCCAGCGCGGAGCACCGAAGAACAAGCGGTTCATGAAGCTGCTCGCGGAGACCGGCGTGAAGCGCCTCATCCAGCGCGTGGAAGAAGACTACATGCGCGACAAGCGCCTGCCCGAGCTGGACGAGGAGCTGTACTACACGATCGACGAGAAACGTCACAATTGCGACCTGACCGAGATCGGGCGGCAGTTCGTCGCCCCGCGCGACCCCGAGATGTTCGTGCTGCCCGACCTCGCCGACGAGCTCGCCCAGATCGACGGCAACGGCGACCTGGAAGACGCGGAAAAGCTCGCGGCGCGCGAACAGATCCATCGGGTCTACGACGACCGGGCCGAGCGCCTTCAGAACCTGAACCAGCTCCTGAAGGCGTACTCGCTGTACGAGAAGGACGTGAATTACGTCGTGCAGGAGGGGAAGGTCGTCATCGTCGACGAGTTCACCGGCCGCATGATGCCGGGGCGTCGCTTCTCCGACGGTCTGCACCAGGCGCTGGAGGCGAAGGAAGGCGTCCACATCGAGCGCGACAACCAGACGCTCGCCACGATCACGCTCCAGAACTACTTCCGGATGTACGAGAAGCTGGCCGGCATGACCGGAACCGCGGAGACGGAAGAGTCGGAGTTCATGGAGATCTACAAGCTGGAAGTCGTGGTGATTCCCACGAACCGGCCCATCGTGCGGGACGATCAGGAAGACCTGCTGTTCCGGACGAAGCGCGAGAAGTTCAACGCGATTCTGGAGGAGATCCAGGAGGTGCACAAGAAGGGTCAGCCGATCCTCGTGGGCACGACCTCCGTGGAAACCTCCGAGCTGATCTCGCGAATGCTGAAGCGCGTGAAGATCCCGCACTCGGTGCTGAACGCGAAGTACCACCAGCAGGAGGCGGAGATCGTGTCGCGCGCCGGACTGCGGGATGCCGTGACCGTGGCGACGAACATGGCGGGCCGCGGCACGGACATCAAGCTCGGCCAGGGCGTGAAGGATCTCGGGGGACTGCACATCCTCGGCACGGAGCGCCACGAGGCGCGCCGGATCGATCGCCAGCTGCGCGGACGGGCGGGTCGTCAGGGGGATCCGGGATCGTCGCGCTTCTATCTCTCGGTGGAAGACGATCTGATGCGGCTGTTCGCGCAGGATCGCATGGCCACGATGATGGACAAGCTCGGCGTGAAAGAGGGCGAGGTCATCGAGCACAGCTTCATGACCAAGGCGATCGAGCGCGCTCAGAAGCGGGTCGAGGAGCAGAACTTCGGCATCCGAAAGCATCTCCTCGAGTACGACAACGTGATGAACAAGCAGCGCGAGATCATCTACGGCCGCCGGCTCCAGAGCCTCGAGGGCGAGGATCTCTCGGAGGAGTGCAAGGAGCTGGTGCAGGACATCGCCGGCGCGACCGTCGAGGAGTTCACGATCGACGCGAACGACGACGCGGCGGAATGGGATTTCCTGAACCTGCGACACCAGCTCGGGCGACGTCTCGGAGTCGACATCGACTTCGAGGAGCTGGGCGAGGGAATGAACGTCGACGGGCTCAAGGAGCTCGCGACGAGTGCGGTCCTGCAGCGTTACGAGCAGCGGGAGAGCGCGATCGGTCCCGAGGTGTTCCGGCAGTTCGAGCGCTTCGCGGTGCTGACCACGATCGACGCGAACTGGAAGGACCACCTCTACGGACTCGATCGCCTCCGGGAGGGTATCGGTCTCCGCGCGTACGGGCAGAAAGACCCGTTGCTCGAGTACAAGAAGGAAGCGTTCGAGCTGTTCTCGGATCTCATGGATCGGATCGATCTGCAGACCGCGGAACGACTGATGAAGACCGAGATCCGTCTGCAGCCGTCGGTGCCGGCCCCCGGGCCGGACACCGTCGCGGCGCCGGAACAGCGCGCGGCGCTCGTCGGCGCGGGGGCACCGAGCGCGGCCCTGCCGCCGCCGCCCCGCACCGTGGCTCACCGGGGTGCGGGCGCGACGTTGCCTCCGCCCCCGGGCATGCCGGCCGCCCCGATGCCGGCCGCACGACCGGCGGCGCCCCGAGGGGTGTCGTCCGGAGCCGGATCCACCCCCGAGGTCGGACGCAACGACCCTTGCCCCTGCGGGAGTGGAAAGAAGTACAAGAAGTGCCACGGCCGGAACGCCTGATTCGCGGCTGACGGAGTCGCCCGCGGGGTCATGCTGAGTCGCCCCCGCGGGCGGTTTCCGGCACTTTCTGGCCGTTTTCGGTCAGGTCGCGCAAAACGACCCTAAGATCCGCGAATCGCGGGACCGATGAGCCGGGCAGGTCGGACGGCCACCCCGCGATCGGGCGCGAGGCGCGGAGGCAGGGTTGCCCGTTCCGAGGAACGGATGGTAGCTTGCCGCGCTCCGCCCCCGGCGCTTCCCGCGACCGAAGCGGGCGAGGCCCGGACGACGGGCAGGGAGGGATCGATGCCGAAGACGCTCGTGATCGTCGAGTCGCCGACCAAGGCGAAGACGCTCGGACGCTACCTGGGCTCCGACTTCGTCGTGGAGTCGAGCGTCGGTCACGTCCGGGACCTTCCGGCAAAGGCGGCGGAGATCCCCGCGAAGTACAAGAAGACCCCCTGGGCCCGAATGGGAGTCGACGTCGACCACGACTTCGAGCCGCTCTACATCGTCCAGCCGGGGAAATCGGACACCATCAAGAGACTCAAGAAGCTCGCGTCCGAGGTGGACCGGATCTTCCTCGCGACCGACGAAGACCGCGAGGGCGAGGCCATCAGCTGGCACCTCCTGGAGGTGCTGGCCCCGAAGGTTCCCGTCCAGCGGATGGTGTTCCACGAGATCACGAAGAGCGCGATCCTCGACTCGCTGGACCACACGCGCGACGTGGACATGAACCTGGTCTCGGCGCAGGAGACTCGCCGGATCATCGATCGCCTGTACGGCTACGAGGTCTCGCCGATCCTGTGGCGGAAGGTCGCGCCCCGGCTGTCGGCCGGCCGCGTGCAGAGCGTGGCGGTCCGCCTGATCGTGGAGCGGGAGGAGGAGCGGATCCGCTTCCGCCCGTCCGAGTACTGGGACCTCGCCGCCACGTTCGTCACGCGCGCGAAGCAGGAGTTCGAGGCGCGTCTCACGTCGATCGACGGCCGACGTCTTGCCCAGGGCAAGGACTTCGACCCCGAGACCGGCAAGCTGAACCGCGAAGGGGTCGTCCACGTCGACGCCGAAGAGTCCGGGCGGCTCGCGGGGCTGCTCGCCGACGCGAGTTTCCGCGTCGTCTCGGTGGAGGAGAAGCCGTTCAAGCGCTCGCCGGCCGCGCCGTTCGCGACGTCGACGCTGCAGCAGGAGGGCAATCGCAAGCTGCGCTTCGACGCGAAGCGGACGATGCGCGCCGCCCAGCTCCTGTACGAGAACGGCTACATCACCTACATGCGAACGGACTCGGTGACCCTCTCGGCCGAGGCCGTGCAGATGATCCGCTCCGAGGTGCTCTCCAGCTACGGCAAGGAGTTCCTGCCGGACGCGCCGCGCGAGTACCGCAGCAAGGTCAAGAACGCCCAGGAAGCGCACGAGGCGATTCGGCCGGCCGGCGAGAAGATCCGCTCGGTCGACGAAGTGCGTGCGAAGTTCGGCGACGACGCGGCGAAGGTCTACGAGCTGATCTGGAAGCGCACGATGGCGTCCCAGATGACGGACGCGGCCGGCCGTCGCATGACGGTCCAGGTCGAGGCGGAGGCCGAGGGCAAGAAGTACCTGTTCCAGGCGAGCGGAAGCACCATCGACTTCCCGGGCTTCCTGCGCGCGTACGTGGAAGGGTCCGACAACCCCGAGGCGGCGCTCGCGGACCAGGAAACGCTGCTGCCGCCCGTGCGCGAGGGCGAGCCGGTCGACGCGAAGTCGCTCGCGGCGGAACAGCACGTGACCACGCCGCCCGCGCGCCTGACCGAGGCGTCGCTCGTGAAGCTGCTCGAGGAATCCGGCATCGGCCGGCCGAGCACGTACGCGTCCATCATCGACACGATCCTGCGGCGAAACTACGTGTTCCGGAAGGGCTCGGCGCTCGTGCCGACGTTCACCGCGTTCGCCGTCGTGCGACTGATGCGCGAACATCTGAAGACGTTGATCGACGTCGGCTTCACGGCGAGCATGGAGGATCGTCTGGACGAGATCTCCCGGGGCGAGCTCGAATCGCTGCCGTACCTGAAGGAGTTCTACTTCGGGAACGGTCATCCGGGACTCCGCCCCCTCGTCGAGCGCAAGGCCGAGGAGATCGACCCGCGCGACATCTGCACGATTCCGGTCCCGAACAACGGGCGCACCGGAGAGCTCGTCGTGCGGGTGGGGCGATACGGACCGTACTTGCAGCGCGGCGAGGAAACGGCGTCGCTGCCGGAGGGGATCTGCCCGGACGAGCTCGACCCCGCGAAGGCGGAGGCCCTGCTCTCGCAGGCGAAGCGCGCGGACGAACCGCTCGGGACGGACCCCGGGTCCGGCAAGCAGATCTACGCGAAGTCCGGTCGGTTCGGACCGTACGTCCAGCTCGGCGAGCTGGATCCCGACGACAAGAAGAACCGGCCGAAGACGGCCTCGTTGATCGCGCCGATGACGCTGGAGACGCTCACCCTCGATCAGGCGCTCCAGCTGCTGTCCCTCCCGCGCGTGCTCGGGCAGGACGACGCCGGCGTCGACGTCGTGGCTCACAACGGACGCTTCGGGCCGTACATCAAGCGCGGCGACGACACCCGCTCGCTCACCGCCGACGACGACGTGCTCACGGTGGAGCTTCCCCGGGCGCTCGAGCTGCTCGCGCAGGAGAAGAAGGGGCGTTCGTTCCGACGCCAGTCCACGCCGCTCAAGGTCTTCGAAGACGTCGAGCAGCTCGGCGGGAAGGAGATCAAGCTCCTCTCGGGTCGCTACGGTCCGTATGTCACGGACGGCGACGTGAACGCGTCGCTTCCGCGCGACATCACGGATCCGCAGACGCTGACGCTGGAGCGCGCGCTCGAGCTGCTCGAGGCTCGCCGCGGCGCCGCGCCGAGCGGCAAGGGCAAGGCCAAGACGAAAGCCAAGGCGAAATCCAAGGCCAAGGCCAAGAGCAAGACGAAGGCGAAGCGCAAGGCCAAGACCAAGCGCAAGGCGGCCTGATCGACTCGACGGTCGGGGTTCCCCTGGCCGCACTCCCCGCGACCCCGTATCCTCGCGTCTCGTCCCGTTTCCCGGAGGCGTCGTGACGCGCATCACGGTGGTCGGAGGCGGCCTCGCCGGTTCCGAGGCGGCATTGCAGCTCGCGGCACGTGGCTTCGAGGTCACGTTGCACGAGATGCGCCCAGCGGTGTCCACCGAGGCCCACCGGAGCGATCGCCTCGCCGAGGTCGTCTGCTCGAACTCGTTCAAGTCCATGTCGCCCACGCACGCTTCCGGCCTCCTGAAGGAGGAGATGAAGCGGCTCGGGTGCGTCCTCATCCCGATCGGTGAGGAGTGTCGCGTGGAGGCGGGCACCGCGCTCGCGATCGACCGGGACCGCTTCGCCGAGGCGGTCACGGCGCGCGTCGCGGCCACGCCGGGCATCCGGGTCGAGCGCGGCGAGGTCACGAGCCTTCCGGATGGTCCGGCCATTCTCGCCACCGGCCCGCTCACGTCGGAGCCGTTCGCGCGGGCGCTGACCGAGTTCCTCGGCCTGGGCCGGATGTATTTCTACGATTCCACGGCACCGATCGTGTCGGCGGAGTCGATCGACCGGGAGCGCGTCTTCGCCGCGAACCGCCGCGACGCGGGGGACGGGCACTACCTGAACTGCCCGTTCACGCGCGAGGAGTACGAAGGGTTCGTGCAGGCGCTGGTGGATGCCGAGCAGTATCCCCTGCACGAGTTCGAGAAGGCGACGTTCTTCGAATCGTGCATGCCGGTCGACGACCTCGCCCGGCGCGGCCCGCGGACCCTCGCGTTCGGCCCGATGCGGCCGATCGGTCTCATCGATCCGCGCACGGGACGTCGACCGTACGCGGTCGTGCAGCTCCGCCCGGAGAACCGGGAGGCCACGGCCTACAACCTCGTCGGCTTCCAGAACCGCCTTCGCCACGGCGACCAGGCGCGGGTGCTGCGGATGATCCCGGGACTCGAGCACGCGGAGTTCTATCGCCTCGGTCGGGTCCACCGGAACACGTACCTCGATTCGCCTCGCATCCTCGACGAGTTCCTCGCCGTGCGGCGGGAGCCACGACTCGCCCTCGCGGGGCAGATCACGGGACTCGAGGGCTACGTCGAGGCGATCGCCACCGGGATGCTCGCGGCTCGCTTCCTGGCCGAGCGGTTGCGGGGGGAGACGTCGACGGTCCCGCCGCCGGACACGGCACTCGGCGCGCTCCTTCGCTTCGTGTCCGCCTACGAAGGCAAGGAGTACCGTCCGACGAACGTGAACTTCGGGCTGTTCCCTGCGCTCGAGGATCGCCGGCGGAAGGGTCGGGAACGAAACGAGGCCTTCGTGGCGCGGGCCCGCGCGTCGCTGGCGCGCTGGCTGGAAGATCGCGAGGCGCCCGCGCTGGCCGCGGATCCGACGACGGGCGACCCGGAAGACCGCGATCCCCTTTCGACCGGAACGCGCTGACGGAGCGGAGCGCACGCGCTATGCTCGCGGCGCTCGCCGGAGGATCTGATGCCCGTTCGGGAAGGCCCGGAGAAATTGCTCGACCGCTACGCCGGCCATCTGGAGCTCGACCGCGGGCTCGCGCCGTCGACGGTGGCACTGTACCGCCGGGATGCGGCGGACTTCCTTCGCTGGTCGGGAGAGCGCACGGGAAGGCCCGGCCGCCTTCCCGAAGCCCCCGGGCGCCCTCTCGTGGCGGGCTACCTCGCGGCGCGGCGCGCGGCGGGGGCAGGGCCCCGCACGGTGGCGCGGATCGCCTCCGGCCTGCGACGTTTCCTCCGCTGGGCGCGCGCGGCCGGCGAGATCCGGGAGGAGCCCGAGATCTCGGTGCCGGAGAAGGTGCGACAACGTCGCCTCCCGCGCTCCGTCCCGGAGGAACGGCTGCTGCCGATCCTGGAGCGACTGGGCGAGCCCGACGTTCCTCACCGCGACCGGGCGCTGCTCGAGCTCCTCTACGGGTCCGGACTCCGGATCTCCGAGGCCGGAGGGCTCCGGGTCGAGGATGTCGACCGCTGGAATCGCTCGGTCCGGGTGCGCGGCAAGGGTGGGCGCGAGCGCGTCGTTCCGCTCACCGGCGACTCGCTCGACGCGATCACGGATCTGCTCGCCGAGCGACGTCTCGAGCCGGGCCCGGGACCCTCGGGCCGCGCTCCGGTGTTCGCGAATGACCGGGGCGCCGCAATCAGCCTCCGCACGCTGCGTCGCATCGTGAACCGGTGGCTGCCGCGCACCGGCGAGCGGGGCGGCGGCTCACCGCACACGTTGCGTCACAGTTTCGCCACGCATCTGCTCGATGGAGGCGCGGACCTGCGCGCCGTGCAGGAGCTGCTCGGCCACGCGCGGTTGTCCACGACCGCCGTCTACACGCACGTCACCCGGAGCCGCCTGCGCGAGGCCTACGAGCGCGCGCACCCGCGGGCCGGAGGGGAGAGATCGGATTGACTTTCCATTCCACGACGATTCTCGGAGTTCGTGCCGGTGGCAAGGTCGCGCTCGGCGGGGACGGCCAGGTCACGCTCGGTGACGCGGTCGTGAAGAGCCGCGCCGTGAAGGTCCGACGACTCGAGTCGTACGGGATCCTGTGCGGCTTCGCCGGCTCGGCGGCGGACAGCTTCGCGCTGTTCGACCGGTTCGAGAAGCGACTCGCCGAGTTCAAGGGCAAGACGCGACGCGCTGCAGTCGAGCTCGCGAAGGACTGGCGGACGGACCGCGCGCTCCGGCGCCTGGAGGCGATGCTCGCCGTGATGGACGCGGAGCACACGCTCCTGCTGTCGGGGAACGGCGATGTCCTGGAGCCGGATGACGACGTCGCCGCGATCGGATCCGGCGGGCACTTCGCGCGCTCCGCCGCCCGCGCGTTCCTCACGGCAGGCTGGGACGATCCGGAACGGATCGTGCGCGAGTCGCTGAGGATCGCCGCGGACATCTGCGTCTACACGAACGACTCCATCGAGGTGCTCACGCTGTGACGAATCGACTGCCGGCGCCGGCCGACACCGCGCTCACGCCACACGAGATCGTGCGCGAGCTGGATCGCTACATCGTGGGACAGGCCGCCGCGAAGCGCGCGGTGGCGATCGCACTCCGCAATCGCTGGCGTCGCCAGCACGTGGAGGAGAAGCTCCGGCCGGAGATCAGTCCCACGAACATCATCCTGGTCGGCCCGACCGGGGTGGGCAAGACGGAGATCGCCCGGCGTCTCGCCCGACTCGCCGCGGCGCCGTTCGTGAAGGTCGAGGCTTCAAAGTTCACGGAGGTCGGCTACGTCGGCCGCGACGTGGAGTCGATGGTGCGCGACCTCATGGAGACGGCGATCGACCTCGTGCGGAACGAGTTTCGCGAGCAGAATGCCGACAAGGCGCGGGAACGCGCGGCCGAGCGCGTGCTCGACCTGCTCTTCCCGCCGCCGCCCACGCGTCGCGTCGCCGGCGAGAAAACGGACGCGGAGCGCGAGGAGGAACGTCGGCGGGAGGAGAGCCGCGACAAGCTGCGCGTGCGCCTGCGCGAGGGTGGTCTCGACGACCGCGAGGTGGACGTCGAGGTCTCGAGCCCGCGGAGCGGCACGATCGATCTGTTCGGTCCGCAGGGGATGGAGCAGATGGGCGTGAATCTCCAGGACATGGCGTTCGGCCGCCGCAAGTCCCGGCGAAGGGTGACCGTGGCCGAGGCGAGGCGACTGCTCGAGGAGGAAGAGATGGAGGCGCTCCTCGACGACGAGAAGGTCCGCCAGATCGCGCGGGAGCGGGCCGAGTCCTCCGGCATCGTGTTCATCGACGAGATCGACAAGGTCGTGGCCGGCCAGTCCAAGCAGGGGCCCGACGTCTCGCGCGAGGGCGTCCAGCGAGACCTGCTCCCGATCGTGGAGGGAAGCAACGTCACCACGAAGCACGGCGTGATCCGGACGGATCACATCCTGTTCGTCGCGGCCGGCGCGTTCCACGGCACGAGCCCGAGCGACCTCATCCCGGAGCTGCAGGGGCGCTTCCCGATCCGCGTGGAGCTGTCGTCGCTCGGCGAGGAGGACTTCGTCCGAATTCTCACCGAACCGGAGAATGCTCTGCTCCGCCAGTACGAGGCGATGTTCGCGGCCGACGGCGTGGCACTGTCGTTCACCGAGGACGCGGTGGCGGAGCTCGCCCGCGTCGCCTGCGAGGCGAACGAAGCCGCGGAGGACATCGGGGCGCGTCGCCTGCAGACCGTGCTCGCCACGCTCCTGGAGCCGTACCTGTTCGACGTGCCCGACGCCTACGCGGAGACGGCGCTGCGCGTCGACGGCGAACTCGTGCGCGCACGGCTCGGTCCGGTGCTCCGGGACCGCGACGTTCGCCAGTACATCCTGTGATCCGCGACTCCGTTTCTCGGCGGGCCCGGACCGTCGCCGCCGTCCTCGCGACCGGCGGCCTGGTTGCCGCGTGCGCGAAGATGGGCGCACCGCCCGGCGGCGAGATCGACGACGATCCCCCGCGCGTGGTCCTCGAGAGCGTCTTCCCGGGGCCGGGGGCGGCCGGTGTGGCCGCCGACTCCGCGTTCGTGGTGGCGTTCTCGGAGCGGGTCGATCGCCGGAGCGTGCTGCGATCGCTCCGGATCTTTCCGCCGGTCGACTTCCAGGACGTCGACTGGCGCGGTGACACGTTGAGTCTCGTGCCGGCAGGCGGCTGGTCGGCGGACCGCCCGACGTTGATCCGGATCGAGGGCAGCGCTCGCGACTCGCACGGACTCGCCATGGGCGAGTCGTTCCAGACGATCTTCACGCGCCGCGCGCATCCGGACAGCGGCGTCGCGACGGGTCGGGCCTGGGCCGGCAAGGAGCTCGACGCCTCCAAGCGATTCCTCGTGTTCGCCTGGACGACGCAGGACTCCGCGCCCGACGGCGATCGCTGGCCCGTGGCCATCGCCGAGACGAGGTCGGGGGAGGAGTTCCGGTTGTCGGGCCTGGCCCTGGACCGCACGTGGACCATCACGGGGGTCATCGACGCCGACGGATCGCTCCGCGGCCTGGGGCGCGGCGGCGCCGAGCTCGATGCCCCGGAGACGGTGGCGTTCGCGGATGACGTCCGCGAAGTTCGAATCGCCGATTTCCTGGTGGGCACGCTCGACTCGCTCGGGACGATCCAGGGCGAGGTGGCCGTGGATTCCGCGCGCACGGCGTGGGTGGTCGCGACGCCGTTCGCGTCCGCGGACTCCGCCTCCGCGGACTGGCTCGCGCGAACGGAACGTCGAGCCGGCCCGCTCACCGGGGGGCCGTTCTCGCTCTCCGTTCCGACCGGTGTCGACTATCGTGTCGGCGCGTTCGTCGATGTCGACGGGGACTCGTCGTGGCAGACCGCCGAGCCGTCGGTGCCGCTGGAGAGTCCCGTCTCCTTGCGCTTCCGCTCCGTGGCCGAGGGACTGCGCTTCGATCTCGTGGGACTGGCACCGTGGCCGGTCGACTCCACCGCGACGTCGACGCCGGCCGATTCGGCGGCAACGAACGAGGAGACGACGCCGTGATCGTTCCGTTCGTGAAGATGTCCGGCGCCGGCAACGACGTGATCCTCGTGGATCATCGCGAGCATCTCCTGCGCGCCCGCGAGGCGGCGTTCGCGCGTGCGATCTGCGATCGTCGTTTCGGAGTGGGCGCCGATGCGACGATCCTCGTGGAGGAATCCGCGCGCGCGGACTTCCATGTTCGCTTCTTCAATCCCGACGGCAGCGAGTACGCGCTCTGCGGGAACGGCGCGCGCTGCATTCCGCTCTTCGCGGAGGCGATCGGACTGCCGGGACCCGAGTACACGTTCACGAGCGACTCCGGCACGCATCGCGGAAGGATGCTCGGGTCCGACTCGGGATCCGTCGGGATGCCGCCGGCGCGCGAGATCCGGCGCTGCGTGCCGGTCGAGATCGAGGGGCGCCCCCTGGACGTGGACTGGGGCGACATCGGTGTGCCGCACGCGGCGGTCTGGGTGGAGGACGTCGCCTCGATTCCCGTCGAGACACTCGGGGCTCGCGTCCGGGCGCATCCGGCGTTCGGCCCGCAGGGCACGAACGTCTCCTTCGTGCAGAGGCTCGGACCGGGCACGTTCGCGATCCGCACGTTCGAGCGGGGGGTCGAGGGGGAGACCTGGGCCTGCGGCAGCGGATCCACCGTCATCGCCACGCTGGCCCGGGCTCGGGGATGGGCCGGTGATCGCGTGGAGTTGCGGGTGCGGAGCGGGGCGATCCTGTCGGTGGATTTCGCGGACCCGGCGGAGCCGCGGCTCGCCGGCCCCGTGTCCTGGATCTGCGACGGCCGCTTCCCGTTCGCGCCGGAGCCCGAATCGGCCTAAGAGCTTGGGGCAGAAACCTTTGACACACGTCCTCGGGCTCTGGTAGCGTCGCCCGACGTTGCCTGGACGGGTCCGGTTTCCGGCTTGGCGGTCGTACCTGCTCTCGAGTGTCCCGGTCCCCGGATATCGCGCGGTGGCCCGGATTCGGCGCGCCCCGGCGCGGTGAGGCTCGGGAGCGGGAGAGCGCGGGCCGCAGTCCGGACCCGCCGCGCGAAGGGAGTGCCCCGAATGACGAAAGCGGATCTGGTCGATCACGTGACCGCGGCCACGGGCCTGACGAAACGGGACGTGGCGATCGTGGTGGACCGGTTCATCGACGCCGTCAGCGAGGCTCTCGCCGCCGGGTCGCACATCGAGATCCGGGGCTTCGGAAGCTTCAAGGTCAAGTCCCGGCGAGCTCGGGTCGCGAGGAATCCGCGTACCGGTGCCACCGTCGAGGTCCCCGAGAAGCTCGTGCCGTACTTCAAGGTGTCCAAGGAACTCAAAAAGGTGGTGGAGGACTCGAACCCCGCGATCGACGGGGAACCGGCCGGAACTCCGACGGACGCGTCCTAGCCAGGTGCCAGGTGCCGGCCGGGCCCGACCCGAGTCCTCATCCCGAGATCAAGGAGCAAGGCGTACATGCCGAGTGGGAAGAAGAGAAAGCGAGCGAAGATCGCCACGCACAAGCGCAAGAAGCGTCTTCGCAAGAATCGCCACAAAAAGAAGAAGTAGTAGTCTCCGGGTTCGTCAACCAGCGAGGATGCGATGAGCGAGCGAGACGACCGCCGCCGGACACCACGCGCCGACGCACGGCTGCGGGTGGACTTGGCGCACGGTCCGGAGGGGGCGCTCTCGGTCGAGACGCTCAACATCGGCTCGGGCGGCGTGTACGTCCAGGTCCCGCGATTCATCGAGCCGCTGACGAAGCTGTCGCTCGCGATGGTGATTCCCGCGCCGACGGCCGACGAGGAGCCGGTTCGCCTCGAGACCGAGGCGATCGTGGTCCGGACGCTTCCCGAGGCTCCGGATCCGGCGGTGGAGGCCTACGAGATCGCCTGCGCGTTCCTCGAGCTCGCGGACGAAACCCGGGACGCGATCAATCGCTACATCCTGACGCACGGGGCGAGCACGCCGGTCTGAGGCGTCCCCCGTCGATCGGATCGACCATCGAGCCCCGGCCCCGCGGCCGGGGCTCGTTCTTTGGGCTGCCCGCTTCATCGCCCCGCTCCTCTTGCCGATTCTCCCGGGGAGGAGGGCGCTCTTGGATTCCTTCGAGCAGCTGAAGTCGGATTTCCTGGCGGAGACCGAGGACACCCTCGCGAGCCTCCAGCGCGACCTCGATGATCTCGCGGCCGGCGCGAAGGAACCCGGGGGCGAAGCCGAGCGCGTGGCCGAGGCGGTCGATCGCGTGTTCCGCACGACGCACTCGCTCAAGGGCGTGTCCGGCATGTTCGGTTTCGACCGGATGTCCCAGGTCGCGCACGCGATGGAGAACGTGCTGGAGGACTTGCGCGAGGAGCGCCTGGCGCTGGACTCCGGCGTCTGTGATCGACTCTACGAAGGGCACGAGCTCCTGTGGCGACTGCTCGGCCACGCCACCGGTGCCGACGCCGACCCCGACGATTCGACCGACATCTGGCTCACGCGCCTCGACGGGGAACGCCGCGCCCGGACTCCCGAGGCCGGCGCGCCACTCCGCGAGGCGCTCGCCGCCATCACGGTGGAGGAGCTCGAGGAGCTTCGGGTCGCCGGGACCGGCGGGCGGACGATCGCGCTGCTCGAGACGTCGTTCGACGACGCGGGCTACGATCGCGGTCGCAACGACCTCGTCGAGCTCGTCGAGAAGTGGGGACGCGTCCACGCGACGCTCACCGACGCGGCCGATCCGGACGCCACCCGATTCCGCCTGCGCATTCTGGCGTCCAGCGCGGAACCGCTGTTCGGGCTCCTGAAGCGCGTCGGGCCGCTCGGAGTGGACGTCACCACGGACGAGGACGGAATCCTCGCCGCGGCCGCGGCCGAGATCGCGCGCCCGACGCCGGAAGCCTCCCCGGACGCTCCTCGGGAACAAGCGTCGCCGCCGGTCAAGGACGCGGCCGCCGGCCCGGAGAGCGCGCGCCCCGTCCGCAACGCGATGCTGCGCGTCCCGGTGGATCGAGTGGATCGATTGCTCGGCGAGCTCGGCGATCTCGTGCAGGCGAAGCTCGCGCTGCAATCCACCGCGGAGAGCCTGATCCGCCAGGCCCCGGATCGAATGACGCGGACGCACGCGAAGCAATCGCTCCGTCACCTGGACCGCAAGCTGCGTTCGCTTCAGGAGGGGATCCTCGGCGTGCGGATGGTCACGTTCGACTCGCTGTTCCAGAAGCTGGAACGGACCACGCGAGAGACCTGTCGCGCCGTCGGGCGAGAAGCCCGTCTCGTGACCGAGGGGGAGCGCGTGGAGATCGACAAGGGTGTGCTCGACTCGCTCGCGGAGCCGCTCGTGCACCTGCTCCGGAATGCGATCGATCATGGACTCGAGGATCCGGCCACGCGGGAAGCCGCGGGCAAGCCCGCGATCGGCACGGTGCGGGTCTCGGCGGAAGCCGACGGCGCGTGGACCCGGGTCGAGGTCGCGGACGACGGCGCGGGGCTCGACCTGGATCGCATCCGGGACAAGGCGCTGCGCCGAGGCCTGCTCGCCCCGGACCACATGCCGTCGCGGACGGAGCTGCTCGGCATCGTGTTCCAGCCGGGATTCTCGGTGCGCGACGAGACGACGGAGATCTCCGGCCGCGGCGTGGGGCTCGATGCCGTACGCGACGCGGTGGAGTCGCTCGGAGGGAGAGTGGAAGTCGATACCGGCTCCGCCGGGACCACGTTCCGGTTGCGATTGCCCGTGTCGCTCGCCGTCGTGCATGCACTGGAAGTGCGCGTGCGCGAGCATCGATTCTTCCTCCCGCTGAACCACGTGGCGGAGGTCGCGCGTCTGGACCCGCACGCGTTCGAGACGATCGGCGGCCGCGAGCTTTTCGTGCGCGGCTCCCGGGGCATTCCGGTGGTGGATCTCGGCGAGGCCTACGGGCTCGGTCTCGTCGATCGCGAGCGGTCCCACCTCCCGAGCGTGACGGTGAACGACGGCGCCTCGACCACGGTGCTGCTCGTGGACGAGCTCGGAGCGCGACGCGAGATCGTGGTTCGCCCGCTCTCGGGCGTGCTTCCGCCGGTGCCGGGCATCGCGGGAAGCACCGACCTCGGAGACGGTCGGATCGTGCTCGTCCTCGATCCGTCATCCCGTCTCCGGCAGCGCGAGGCGCGACTGGAGGCGACGTCTTGAACGCCCTCGTGACCTTCCGGGTCGGGGACACGGACTGGGCCGTGGACGTGGATACCGTCCTCGAAGTCACCACCGCCAGCTCGGTGACCCCGGTGCCGGGCACGGCGCGTCGGGTCCTGGGTGTGACCTCGTGGCGAGGCCGGACACTCCCGGTCCTCCGGCTGGCGGAGGACCTCAAGGACTGCGGCTCGGCTCCCGACCAGAGGTGCAGACTGCTCGTGCTCCGCTGGCCGGGCCCGTTCGCCCTGCGGGTCGACTCTCCCGGTCAGATCGTGCGGACCTGGGAACCGCTGGAGCGGGAGTCCCTTCCGGGGGAGACCGAGGTCCTGGAGCTCGTCCGGGTCGACGGGAGGCTCGTCCGGGTGCTCGACGTTCCCCGCGTGGTGGCCGACCCGCGCGCCCTGCTCGACAACACCGGAGGAGGGGCATGCGCCCGCACCGCCTGATCGTGTCCCTGGTACCGGCTCTCGCCGCCGTCGGCCTCACGCTGGTGGGCTTCGGCGCGGACTGGACCGCCCCGCGCACCTGGCTCGTCGGCGCCGTCGGCTTCGGTCTCGCCGCTGCGGCCGCGCTGTGGCTGGGCCAGAGCGAGCGGCGCGGGTGGAAGCTCAAGCTCGCGCAGGCGTCGACCCGGCTCGCCGAGTTCGAGGCGCGAACGGCTCCGGCCGGCGACGATGCCGTGCGCGCACTCGCCGATCAGCTGTTCGTGCCCGAGGAAGCGTCGGACACGGCGCTGGAGGACGCACTCACCGGGCTGGAAGCGGCGCTCACCGACGAGCGGCGCCTGCGGGAACGCCGGGAGTCGATCACGGGGCGCGTCGCCGAGGCGCTGCGATCCGCACGCGACTTCGCCGGGGCGGAAGGCGACACCGGCAAGGAGCTCTCGCGGCTCGCGAATCGACTCGAGGCCCTGGAGACGTCGGCGGTCGCGGCGCGCGAGGCGAGCGACTCCACGCTCGCCCGTAGCATCGCCTGCGACGAGGTCGCGCGACTCGTGGACGAGCACGTGAAGACAGGACGCGACGCCGGAAAGCGCGCGAACGAGGACGCCGGCGAGCTGGATCAGCAGATCGAGATCGTCACGAAGCTGGTGCGACGTCTCGAGGCGCGATCGCGCGAGATCGGCGAGGTGCTTCTGGTCCTGAACGACATCACGGAGCAGACGAGTCTGCTGGCGCTCAACGCCGCGATCATCGCCGCGCAGGCCGGTGAGCAAGGCAAGGGCTTCGGCGTCGTCGCCGACGAGATGCGGAACCTCTCCGAACGAGCGTTCTCCTCCACGAAGGAGACCGAGATGCTCGCTCAGACGCTGCGCGACGACGTGGGGCAGGCGGTGCGCAGCATGGGCGAAGCCGGCGACACGCTTCGCGACCTGCGGCTCGCGCTCGGGGAAGCGGGGGAGGCGAGCGCGATCCTGTCCGACGTCGGCGGGCGCACGGCGGAGACCGCCCGCGCGACCGTGGCCGACGCGGAACGTCAGGCCGGCGCGCTGCGCGAGGCCGAAGGTCATCTGCGCGCGCTCGCCGAGCAGCGCGAACGGCTCGGCCGGCTCGAGCGCGAGACGATCGCGCCCGGGCGCGAGTTGCTCGCCCGGATGAACGAGATCCTCGAGGGCGAGTGGAACGCCGGCGCGCTCCGCGACTCCCTGCGCCGACGCCTCGACGATGCCGTGGCCGCCATCCGCGAGCACCGCGGTCGGGATGCGCGCGAGCGCGAACGGCTGGAGACCCGGTTCGGCTCGCTGCGCGAATCCGGCCGACGCCTCTCCGAAGCGATCGAGGAGAACCGTCGCCGCGAGGAGCTCGTGCGCGACGTCGCCCGCGACATCCGCCAGCTCGCCCACACCCCGGAAGCGTAGACCTTCGCGGCGGAACACGGTTCCGCCCCCCGGCAGAACTTGCCGCCTCGCTTCCCGGGCGGCGTTCCTTTCCGAGCCGCAGGACCTCCTCTCGCGACGTTCCGAGTTCTGGCGCGGTGCTTGCTATCGGTACCCGTCGGTTTCCGGGAGGGGACGATGACGGGTGGAATGAAGGTCGCCGGCGCCGCGATGTCGAACTTCGCGTCCCGGCACGACGTGATCTCGAACAACCTCGCGAACATCTCCACGCCGGGCTACGCCCGCGAGGACACGTTCGTGGAACGTCTCGGTCGGGTCGAGGCGCAACCGTTCGCGCTGCCGGAAGTGCAGTCGCGCACGGACTTCCGGACCACCGGGGAGCCGATCCTGACCGGCAGTCCGTCCGATCTCTCGCTCGAGGGCAGCGGCTTCTTCGCGCTGCTCACGGACGACGGCGTCCGCTTCTCCCGCAACGTGTCCCTCCGCGTGGATTCCGAGGGCGTCGTGCGCGATCGCACCGGATTCCCCGTCCTGGGCGAGCACGGCCTGATGATGGCCGGCGACCGCGTGCCGAGCGTGACGGCGGACGGCGAGGTCCTTCTGCTCGATCGCGAGGATCCGGACACGACGGATCCCGTCTCCCTCGATCGTCTCCGCCTCGCGACGTTCCGCACGGGCGACGACCTGAAGCGAGGCGAGGGGGGCCTGTACGAACTTCGCAACGGCCGGAGCGAGGACATCTCGATGACTCGCCCCACCGTTCTCAACGGACAGCTCGAAGGGTCGGCCGTGCAGCCGGTACCGGAGCTGGTCCGGATGATCGAAGCGATGCGTTCCTACGAAGCCGCCGCCTCCGCTCTAAAGGCGACGGACCGTTCGCTGGACCACGCCGTCAATGACATCGCTCGTGTGTAGCCGCCGGAACGGCAGAGGAGGTAGGACCCGATGATGCGAGCACTCTCCACCGCGGCCACGGGCATGCAGGCCCAGCAGCTCAACGTCGACACGATCGCGAACAACCTCGCGAACGTGAACACCGCGGCGTTCAAGAAGACGTCGGTGCGCTTTCAGGACCTGCTCTATCAAGATCTGCGACCGGCCGGGGATCCCGCGCGCCTCGGGCCTCCGTCCGAGCTCGCGATCGGACACGGCACGAAGCTCGCCGCGACCGAGCGCGCGTTCCAGCAGGGGACGACCGAACAGACGGACAACCCGCTGAACCTCGCGATCGAGGGCGACGGCTTCTTCCAGGTGCGCCGCACGGACGGCACGATCGGCTACACGCGCGACGGGGCGTTCTTCGTGTCCGCCGACGGCATGCTCGTGAACTCCGACGGTCTCTACGTGGAGCCCGCGATCCAGGTGCCGGACGACGCCCGTCAGCTGTTCATCTCGCAGGACGGCCTCGTGTCCGTGAACTTCATCGACTCGAACGACACCGAGGACATCGGCCAGATCGAGCTCGTGCGCTTCCTGAACCCGGCGGGTCTCTCCGCGATGGGGCGGAATCAGTACCAGCAGACGCCGGCCTCCGGCGCTCCGATCGCCGGCACCCCGGGATCGGCCGGCATCGGCGGCGTGCTGCAGGGCTTCCTGGAGGGTTCGAACGTCGAGGTCGTGGACGAGATGGTCTCGCTGATCACCGCCCAGCGCGCGTACGAGATCAACTCGAAGGCCATCCAGACCGCCGACTCGATGCTGAGTCAGGCGACGCAGCTCGTGAGGTAGTGCCGTGATCACCTGGCGAATCGCGCCGCTGATCGCGGCACTGGTGACGTTGACGGGAGCCGGCGGGCGCGCCGTCGTCGATCCGACGATGGTGCGCGAGGCCATCGAGGCAGCGTGGAACGAGACGGCGCTCCCCGGCTCTTCTCTCGAGGTCCGCTCGGTTCCCGCGCTCGCGTACGAGAGCGGTCGACCGCGCGTCGAGGTCGTGCTGCCCGACGGGCCACTCCGCCCCGGCCCGCGGGCGCTCACCGTCGCGTGCGTGGTCGACGACCGGACCGTGTCGCGAGGGCTCGCGTCCGTCGTGGTCTCGCGGCGAATTCTGGTGTGGGTGCCGCGTCGGAACCTCGCGCGCGGCGAAATCGTGACCGCGATCGATCTTCGCCCGGAACCGCGCGTCGTCGAGCGCGATCCGGTGCGGGCGTTCGAGGATCCGGGCGATCTCACGTGGATCGCGGCCCGGGATCTGGAGGCCGGCGTGGAACTGCGTGCGGCGGACCTCGATCGGCGTCCCGACGTCGTGGCCGGAGACGCCGTGCAGCTCGTCTCGCGGGCCGGCGACGCCTCCGTCGCCGTGACCGGCAGTGTCCGGCGCGCCGCGAACGTCGGCGAGTCGTTGCTCGTTCTCAATCCGGTGACCGGGGCCGTGGTTCGCGCGGTGCTCGAGAGTCCCGGCGTGGCCGTGCTCGAGGCCGGGGAACCGGTCCCCACCAGGAGCTCCCGATGAAGAGACTGATGGCTTGGACCCTGGCCGCGACGTCGCTCGCGGCTCTCGCCGTTTCCGTCCGGGCCGAGACGATCGTACCCGGCGGCTCGCTGTTCACGGACCACTCCGCGATCGGGGTGGGGGACGCGATCACGATCCTGATCGTGGAGTCGACCGAGGCGAACAAGTCCACCGTCACCAAGACCCGCTCCGGGACGACGAACGAGCTCGGCAGCGGGGGACGGTTGGACTTCCTCGGAACCTGGGGCGTGAATTCGGACAACTCCTCCATCGGGGAAGGGTCCACGTCGCGTCGCGGCAACCTGCAGGCGCAGATCACGGCGATGATCACCGAGGTGACGCCGTCGGGGCTGCTGCTGGTGGAAGGCCGCCGCTCCGTCCTGGTGAACGGAGAGGAAGAAACGATCGTGCTGCGCGGATCCGTCCGTCCCGAGGACGTGCGGGCCGACAACACCGTCTTCTCGACGTTCCTGGCCGACGCTTCGATCGAGTACAAGGGCCAGGGCGTGCTCGCGACCGCGGAGCGTCCCGGCATCCTGTCCCGCATCTTCAACTGGATCTTCTAGGGGGTCGCGATGTCCGCAGTGCTTCGATGGTTGGCCCCGGCGGCGATCGGATTCGTCCTGGCGGCCTCGCTCGCGGCCCCGGCGCAGTCGACGCCCGTCCGGATCAAGGACCTCGTCACGATCGAGGGCGCCGATCCGGTGGAAGTGTACGGCTACGGTCTCGTCGTCGGTCTGAACGGCACGGGCGACGGTCGCACGATCTCGTACACGCGTCAGTCGCTGCGCAATCTGCTCGAGCGGATGGGGCTCACGATGGACGACGATCGGATCCGCGCGAAGAACATCGCGTCGGTGATGGTCACGTCATCGGTCTCGCCGTTCGACCAGACGGGAACGCTGATCGACGTGCAGGTCTCGTCGCTCGGCGACGCGACGAGTCTCGCCGGCGGGCTGCTGCTCCTCACGGAGCTGCGCGGCCCGGACGGCCGCCTCTACGGGACCGCGCAGGGCTCGATCTCGACCGGCGGCTACGAGCACGGCACGCGCGCCGGCGCCGGCGTGCGCAAGGGCTACGTGACGACGGGACGAGTCCCGGAGGGCGCGCGCATCATCCTGAGCCCGACGTTCGAGATCCCCGCGCAGGGGGACATCCACCTGTTCCTGGACGAACCGGACTTCACGATGGCGGACCGGGTCGCACAGGCCCTGCGGACGCACTTCGGCGACCAGAACTCGGCGCGCGCGATCGACGCCGGCAAGATCGCGCTTGCGATGGCGAGCCTGCCCGACGGGTTCACGGCCGCGATGGCGTCGCTGGAGGACGTCGCGGTCGAGCCGACGGTCGTCGCCAAGATCGTGATCAACGAGAGGACCGGAACGCTCGTGGCCGGAGGCGACATCCGGATCCAGCCGGCGACCGTGTCGCACGGCAGCTTGAGCGTACGTGTGGAAACGGCGAACGCCGTCTCGCAACCGCCGCCGTTCTCCACGGGCACGACCACGGCGTTCCAGAACGCGGCCGTGGACGTCGGCGAGGGGAGCAACGGAGGCGTCGTGTCCCTGCCGTCGACCACGACCGCCGACGAGCTGGCGACCGCGCTCAACGGCCTCGGCGTGAGCCCGCAGGACCTGATCTCCATCTTCCAGGCCTTGAAGCAGGTGGGAGCGATCCCCGCGAAGATGGAGGTCCTGTGACGAACTCGATCTTCGGTCCCGGCTTCGATTCGCTGTCCCGCCCGGACCAGATCCGGCGAACGGCTCAGGAGCTCGAGGCCGTGGTGCTGACCCAGTTGCTCTCCACGATGCGGAGCACGGTCAGCGAGACGGACCTGTTCGGGAAGTCGCCCGGGCACGACGTCTTCCAGTCGATGATGGACGCCGAGATCGCCCGGGAAACGGCGAAACGGAGTCCCTTCGGACTCGCCGACGCGATCACGAAGGAGCTCGAGAAGCAGGTCAAGGCGGATTCGGAAGCGGTCGATGACCGGGAGAGAACGTCCGTGCGCGCGTCGGAGCCTCCCCCGACTCTCATTCGAGACCGATTCGCGAACCCGCGATCCCCCGCACCTCGTTCGTCCTGGAGAATCTGATGGCCGAGACCTACGGCGCCGCGCTCGACGAGATGCGCGACCTGCTGGCCCGCCAGGTCGCCGCGTGGCGCGGACTGCTGGAGGCCACACGGGAGGGCACCGACGCGGTCCGCACCCAGGATCCGGACGCGTTCGACGACGCGCTCGCCGCCCAGGTGGATGCGCTCGCGCGACTGCGGAACCTGGAAACGGAGCGCGGCGAACTGCTCGCGATCGTGGGGCGTGACGAAACGGAAGAGATCGCGCGGCTGAAACTGGATCTCAAGGCACTCGCCGTCGAGGTCTCCCGCGCGAACGATCGCTCGCGCTTCGTGATCGAGCGCAACGGCGCCCTCGTGGAGGCGCGCCTCGGGCTGCACCGCCGCGCCGGAACGTTGCCGGACGAGCGCAACCTCGGTCTCCACCGGATCGCGTAGGAGGACTCCATGCCCGGACTGTTCGGAATCTTCGGGATGTCTTCGGTCGCGCTGCAGAGCTTCCAGAACGCGATGCAGACCGTCGGCCACAACATCGCGAACGCGGGGACGGAGGGCTTCCACCGTCAGCGGGTGGAGCTCGCCCAGGGGAACCCGGAGTTCACGGCGTGGGGGGCGCTCGGCACCGGCGTGCGGCCCGATTCGATTCGCCGGGTCCAGGATCGCTTCCTCGAGAGCGCGCTCCAGCGCGAACTGCCGATGCTGGCCCGCTTCGAGGTGCAGGCGGACGCGCTCAGCCAGGCCGAGATCACGTTCGGGGAGCCGTCGGACGGCGGCCTCACGTCCCAGCTCGACGACTTCTTCGCCGGTTTCGACGACCTGGCTTCGAACCCCGGCGACTCCGGTTCCCGGGAGGCGGTGGTGAGGCGGGGTGTCGCGCTGGCCCAGGCGCTCGGTTCGGCCCGGGAACGACTCTACGCACAGCAGCAGGAGATCACTGCCCAGATCGGGTACTCGCTCGACCAGGGCAACCGCCTCCTGCGCGAGGTCCAGAGCCTGAACCGCGACATCCTCGCGAGCCAGCGGGGAGGCGTCGTGCCGGCGGACCTCGAGGACCGTCGCGATCAGTTGATCGAGCAGCTCGGCGACATGATCGGGGCCACGGGTTCCGTGGAAGGCGACGGCACGGCCACGATCCGCATGGGCGGGCGCGCGCTGGTCCAGCTCGAGGCGGCCACGGAAATCGAGTACGACCTCACGAAGCTGAACGGCGCCCCGAAGGTCGGCGATCGCGAACTGCTGGCGAACGAGCTCGACGGACGCGTCGGCGGGCTGTTCGAGGCACGCGACGAGCACCTCGCGTCCGCGATCCGGAAGCTCGACGAGTTCGCCGCGGGGCTCGCGGCACGCGTCAACGAGCTCCACTCCACGGGAGTGGATCAGAACGGCGACGACGCCGTGCCGTTCTTCGTCTTCGTGGGGCTCGAGGGGAACTCCGTGGATCGCGCCGCGGCCGGACTCCGCGTCAATCCGCTGATCACCGCCGACCCGTCGCTCGTGGCCGCCGGCCGCGACGGCTCCGACGGCGACAACACGCTCGCGCTCGACCTCGCCGCGCTCCGCAACGACTCCTCCGGGCCGACCGGCGCGTTGCGGAGCCTCATCGTGGACTTCGGGTCGCGCGCCCGCCAGGCCACGGATCTGGCCGACGGTCAGCGTGTGGTGGTGGACAGCTTCCGCGCGCAGCGGGAGTCCGTGTCCGGGGTGTCGCTGGATGAAGAGGGTGCGGACCTGCTGCGGTACCAGCGCTCGTACCAGGCCGCCGCCCAGATGATCGCGACGGCCGACGAAATGCTCCAGACCCTGCTCGCGCTCTAGGAGACGTCATGCGAATCACCGAGAACCTGCTCATGAACGGCTTCCTCCAGCGGACCGCGAGGTCGCTGTCCGCGATGACGAAGGCGCAGCAGCAGATCTCGTCCGGCAAGCTGCTCGAGCGACCTTCGGACGATCCGATCGCGCTCGCCCGCAGCCTCGCGCTCCGGTCCGATCTCAAGCGGGTCGAGGCGTACTCGGACAAGGTCTCCTCGGCGACGGCGTTCATCAGCACCACCGAGGGCTCGCTGCAGGAGGTCTCGGATCTCCTGTCGCGCGCGAAGGAGCTGCTCATCGAGGCTACGAACGCCCCGTCGGAAGGCGTCGCGGCGGGGGCGCACTCGCAGGAGCTGCGCTCCATGATCGACGAGCTGCTCCTCGTCGCGAATCGCGACATCGGGGGACGCTACCTGTTCGCGGGCCGCCAGACGTCGGAACGCCCGTACGCGAAGATCGGGCAGTCCATCGCGTACCAAGGCGATGGTCAGGACGTGCTGGAGGAGATCGGACCGGGTTTGCGGGTCGCCCTGAACATGACGGGACCTGCCGCGTTCCAGACCGTCCCCTCGCGCATCGAGGGCTCGGTGGATCTCGATCCGGCGATCTCCGAGATCACCCCGCTGCGGGATCTCTTCCAGGGCAACGGCGCGGCCGCCGGCCCGATCCAGATCACCGACTCGAACGGCGTCGTGGTGAACGTGGACCTCTCGGGCGCCGAGACCGTGGGCGACGTGATCGACGGCATCAACGCCTCCGGCTCCGCCGTGGTGGCGTCGCTGTCGCCGGACGGGAAGACGATCGAGCTCACGGACACCGCCGGCGGCTCGACGATGAACGTCGTGGACTCGCTCGGAGGCGACCTCGCGCAACGGCTCGGCATCGCGGGAGATTCCGACACCGGATCGATCCGGAGCCGCGATCTGGATCCGGCCCTCACGCCGGACACGCCCGCCGCACTGCTTCTGAACGGCGCCGGTGTTCCGGCGGGCGCCTGGACCATCCGCAACGCGGGGGAGGAGGAGACCCTCACGGGCACGATCGATCCGAGCGGAATCAACACCGTCCAGGACCTGATCGACCTCGTGGCCGGCGCCTCCACACCGGACGGCCGCAACCTCGGCGTTCGCGCCTCCCTCGTGGAAGGCAAGCTCGTGATCGGCAGCATCCGCCCGCACACGACGCTCTCGATCTCGGACGCCGGCGGCGGGACCAGCGCGCTCGCGCTCGGATTCTCCGGCGTGGGGGAGGCGAAGGACGTGTTCCGGCTGCTCGAGGAGGCTGCCACCGCGGTCGACGAGCGGGATACGGACACGCTGAACGAGATGATCCGGTCGTTCACGGACGCGATCGAACGCACCGCCGGGATTCGTGGCGCCTACGGCGCGCGCGCGCGCCAGGTGCTGCAGGTGGGCGAGAACCTCGCGAACCAGAACGTGGACTTGACGATCCGCCTCTCGGACGTCGAGGATGCGGATCTGGCCCGGGCGGCGGTCGAGCTCGCGAAGTCCGAGGCCGTGTACAACGCGTCGCTGGCGACGGGAACGCGGCTGTTGAGTCTCAGTCTCTTCAACTACATCCGATAGGGACCATGAACGTCGAAACGATTCAGCATCCGCTGGCCGCCGGGCGCCCCGTCCGCGAGGACGAGGTCTGGGAGTTCCCGGAGGGTCTGATCGGATTCCCCGCGCTGAAGCGGTTCGCGCGCGTCGAGCTCGACGAGGCGCCGCCGTTCCAGCTCCTCGCGTCGCTCGACGAGCCGGCCTTCGCGCTGGTGATCGTGAGTCCGTGGATCCAGGTGCCCGACTACGAGCTGGTCCTCGCGGACGATGCGCTCGCCCCGCTCGGCAACCCTTCCGTGAAGGACGTGGAGGTCGCCGTCAGCGTGGTCCTTCCCGGTCCGGAAACGCCGTACTCGTTGAACCTGCGGGCACCGTTCCTGTTCTCGGCGGGCCGCCGACTCGGGCTGCAGCGCGCCTCGACGGACGATCGTCACTCCGATCGCTTCCGCCCCGAGGCGTCCGGCGCGTCCTCATGCTCGTCCTGACGCGTCGCGAAGGGGAGTGGATCGCCGTCGGCGACCAGGTCCTGGTGAAGGTCCTCGGCGTGAAGGGCGACTCCGTTCAGATCGGAATCACCGCACCCCGGGAGATCCCGGTGCACCGCGGGGAGATCTACGAGCAGATCCGGGCCGCCACCGAAGCCGCGCGCCGGTCGGCGTCGCCCGACGCCCTCGCCCGGCTCGTGCCGAAGAAAACGCAAAGCCCGGGCACTTAGCGCAAAACTTCGGCGCGTCGCCTTCCGATAACCCGAACGGGACGGGATCGGAGGACGACGATGAAGCCAACGCTCACGATCGCGATGATCGTGCGGAACGAGCGCGAGAACCTCGAACAGCTTCTGCCCGATGTGACGGGCGCGGTGGACGACGTGGTGATCGTCGACACCGGATCCGGGGACGGTACGCCCGAAGTCGCGGAGCGGTTCGGCGCCCGCGTGTTCTCACGTCCGTGGGACGACGACTTCTCGGCCGCGCGGAATCGCGGCCTGGCGGAGGTGCACACGTCGCACGTCCTCTGGCTGGACGCCGACGATCGCGTCGAGGCCGAAGGACTGCGCCGCCTGCTCGAGGCGATCCGGCGGGAGCCGACGAAGGCCTGGATGCTGCTCCTCGTGAACGAGGCGGCGACGCCGACCGGCGTGACGTCCTGCTGGCAGATGCGCGCGTTTCCGGCGGCGTCGAGCCATCGATTCGAGGGACGTATTCACGAGCAGGTGATGCCGAGTCTCCAGGCCGACGGCACGCCGATCGATCGCCTCGACGTGACGATCCGTCACCTCGGCTACCTCGACAGCGACGACGTCCTCGAGAAGTCACGGCGGAATCTCGAGATGATTCGACGCGAGGCGGCGGAGACGACGGAGCTCGGCTCGAACCAGCTCTTCCACTGGATGAAAGCCGCCTCGCGGTGCGGCGAGCTGGGCGAGGCTTGCGAAGTCGCACGCCGACTGGCGGAGGCCCCGCCGGCCGGCACGCCGGGCGAGGTCCGGCAGGCGGCCTTCGTGGAGTGGGGACGTCTGGAGGCGCAGCGGGGCCGACTCGATGAAGCGGTCTCCGTCCTGGAACGCGCGATCCAGGAATGCCCCGACGATCCCGTCGCCCGGTTCTTCCTCGGCGATCTTCACCGGCGTCAGGGAAACTACCTCGGCGCGCTGGACCAGTTGCTCGTGGCCCGGGTGAGTCCGGTGCGCCCGGGCAACCTGCCGGTTCCGGCGCTCGGCCTCGCGCACGGCATCCGGACGCTGCTCGGAGAGACGCTGGAACGACTGAATCGTCCCGCCGACGCGGTGGCCGCGTACCGTGAGATCCTCGTGGATCTGCCGGACGATCGAATCGCCGCGCGCGGGCTCGTGCGCGCGCTCGCCGCGGCGGGGGACTCGACGGGAGCCGCGAAGATGCTGGATCAGCTTCCCGCCGACACGTTCCCGGACCGCGAGCGTCTCCGACTCGAGGCCGTCATCGCGTTCGATAGCGCGCGCGACGCGGCAGCGTTCGATCTGTTCCGTCGCCTCGAGCGGGAGGAGCCCCGCGGGTGGTCGGCTCCGCTGCACCTCGGGCATCTCGCGCTGCGGGCGGGGCACGTCGAGGAGGCGCGCGCGCACTACGAGCGGGCCCTCGATCGCGCCGATCAGCCGGAGATTCGCGTGGGCCTCGCGGCCGCCTTGCTGGAGGCCGGAGAGCCCCGCGAGTGCCTGAGCCAGTGCGCCATCGCCGCGGATCGAAGTCACGGGCGCGCCCTTCCGGCGGGGACGGAGGCCCTCTCGGGTGAGGCCCTGTTCCGTCTGGGGCGCATCGACGAGGCCCGCGAGGCGTTCGAGATGCACCTGAAGCGGCTCGGCCCCGACCCGCGGGTGCTCGCGAGACTTGCGGATTGTTACCGCGAGGTGGGCGCACCCGCGGCGGCGCGAAGCGGCTACGAGGCGGCTCTGCGGCTCGCTCCCGGCCTCTCCGAGGCGGTTCGCGGCCTCGAAGCGCTGAGCGCCGCGCCCTAGCTCAGGGCGATTTTCGGCTCAAGCGCCTCCGGTCCGCCGCCGATTCTTCCGCGAGAAGGGATGTTCCCTTCGATTGTCCCGGACGCGTGCTCGCACGCGACCACCCTCCGGCGAAACCCGGGGAGGGACACGCGGGCAAGGAAGCCCGCGGGTAGTTCGGATCAAGGAGGAATCCAGTGAGTCTCCGCATCAATCACAACACGGGCGCTCTCAACGCCTGGCGGCACCTTTCCAGCAACGACTTCATGATGAACAAGTCCCTGGAGAAGCTCTCCTCGGGCCTGCGCATCAACTCCGCCGCGGACGATCCGGCCGGTCTCTCGATCTCCGAGAAGCTCCGTGCCCAGGTCGCGTCGCTGAACCAGGCGGTCGAGAACTCCGAGCAGGCGTCCGCGATGATCAACACCGCGGAAGCCGCCATGAACGAGATCCACAACCTGCTCACGACGATGCGCGAGCTCGCGATTCACGCCGCGAACGAAGGCGTGAACGACGACACCGCTCTCGCCGCCGATCAGGCGCAGATCCGTTCGTCGCTCGACACGATCAGCCGCATCGCCGAGACGACCCAGTTCGGGACGAAGAACCTGCTGGACGGCTCGACGAACAACAAGGCGTACATCGAAGGCGCGTCGGGCGTCGGCCTCTCCACGGCCAAGAACTCGACCCTCGCCTCCGGCACGCACACGCTGACCGTGTCCAACGTGACGGCGTCGGCGGGTCTGTACGCGGACGAGACGTCGGCCTCGAACGCCGGTCTGGACAACACGGTCGACCCGACCCCGACCAGCCTGACCGCCGGAACGCACACCGTGACCGTGAAGGCGGCCACGTCGGCGTTCATCCAGAGTGACCTGACGCTCGGTGAGTCCGTGATCGACGCGGGCGGCACGATGACGATCAGCAACGGTGCCACCACGGCGGTCGTGTCCTTCGCGTCCGACACCGTGAACACCGCGCAGAACATCGCCGACGCGATCAACTCCGCCACCACCGCGTTCACGGCGTCCGTCGCTCTCGACGGCTCGCTGCGAATCGAGACGGCGGACGTGGGTGGCACGCAGGCCATCTCGGTCGCGGTCGACGGTTCGAACCTGACCCAGGCCGATCTCGGCCTGAGCACGCTGACCGGTTCGTCCGGCACCACCGCGACGATCCAGCTCGACCAGGGTGCGACGCAGGAGCTCTCGAACACGGCCGGCTCGATCACGCTGACCGACAGCCACGGCGGTTCGCTCGTCCTCGACACGGCCGGCACGAGCCAGGCGGCGTTCAAGAACGCCACCCTCGAGCTCACGATCACGGCCGCGACGTTCGACGTCAACCTGGACAACGGCGACACCGTGACGATGACCGCGGGCAAGGAAGGCTCCGTGAAGTCGGGTCTCCAGTCCGGCGGCGCGCTCAACCTCGTGTTCGGCCAGAGTGTCACGGCGGGATCCGGCACCATCTCGGTGCTCGACAACTCGCTCGTGTTCCAGGTCGGTGCGAACTACGGCCAGCAGGTGAAGATCGGTGTCCAGAACATGGCCGCCGACCAGCTGGCTCAGGGCGTGAGCAACAACTCCAACTTCGACAGCCTGAACGAGATCGACGTCACCACGGCGGAAGGCGCGGCGGATGCGCTGCTCCTGATCGACGCGGCGATCGACTCGGTCTCGACGCAGCGGTCGGAGCTCGGTGCGTTCCAGCGCAACACGCTGGAGTCGAACCTGAACAACCTGCGAGTCGCGGCGGAGAACCTCGGCGCTGCCGAGTCGACCTTCCGCGATGCGGACCTGGCGCTCGAGATGGCCGAGTTCACGAAGCGGCAGATTCTCGCGCAGACCAGCACCGCGATGATGGCGCAGGCGAACGCGATCCCTCAGACGGTTCTCCGGCTGATCGGGTAGTGAAGGTGAGCGGTCGGGGAGGGCTCGAAGCCCTCCCCGCCGCGACCTGACAAACGGAGGACGTCATGGATCTCTCTTCGCTCGTCTCGGTGTCCCGGGCGACGAACTACGCGGTGGCGAGGCCGGCGGAAGCCGACTCCGTCGCTCCGCGTGGCGCGCGCGTGGCACCCGCTCCGGTCTCGGTACCGCCGGCGACGCGTGGGGGGGAAGAGGAGTCCGAGAAGGAGGGCGTGGCGCCTTCCCTCGAAGCTCCGGAGTCGCGCGACGAAGTCAAGCGGCTCGTGGATGAAGCGGACCGTGACCTCAAGATGCTCAACGAACGTCTCGGCTTCCGGGTGCACGAGGAGACTGGACAGCTGTTCGTCCAGGTCGTGGATCGGAACTCCGGCGAGGTGATCCGGGAAAGTCCCCCGCGGGAGTTCCTGGATCTGATGGTGCGGATGCGGGAGATGGTGGGGGTATTCCTCGACGAGACGACGTAGTCGACACGGCCCGTTCCGTCGTCGTTCTGCTTCGCCTCAACTCCGGGAAGGGATGGAACCGTGAGCGTCAATCAGATTTCGGGCATCGTGTCCGGACTCGACACGGCGTCGTTGATCGACGCCCTGGTCACTTCTCGGTCCGGACCGATCGCCCTGCTCCAGAACCGCCAGTCGGCCAAGACCGCCGAGCTGGCCGCCTGGCAGTCGTTCGAGGCGATCCTGGTCTCCATGAAGATCGAGGCGACGCGTCTCGGCGACCGCTCGCTGTGGGACGGGAACCACGTCGAGTCGACCGACGAGGACTTCGTCACGGCCTCGGCGGCCACCGATGCCGCATTCGGGTCGTGGGACTTCTTCGTCGAGCGGCTCGCGTCCGCGCACCAGGTCCAGTCGCAGGCATTCGATTCCACCGCCGAGGTCGTCGGGTCCGGCACCATGACGATCACCGGGCCGGCCGGTCCCACCGACATCGACGTCGCGGCGGGAACGACGCTCGCGGACCTCGCGAACCTGATCAACGAGTCCGCGGCGGACGTCACGGCGACGCTCGTCCGCTCCGAGGCGGCGGGGCAGGAGTCCTACCACCTCGTGCTCGTGTCCGATGCGACCGGCGAGCTGAACCGCTTCACCGTGGACACCTCGGGACTTTCCGGCGGCACGACGCCGGATCTCGCGAGCAACGTCACCGACGGACTGGATGCGATCCTCCGCTTCGGCGGCGAGAACGGCCTTCAGCTGTACTCGGCCACGAACACGTTCGAGGATGTCGTCGAGGGGCTGGACATCACGGTGCACAAGACACACGAGTCCGGCTCCGCGGAGCGCGCCACGGTCTCCGTGTCACGCGACGTGGAGACGCTCTCGACCAGCCTCTCCGACTTCGTCGACCGGTTCAACTCCATCGTGAGCTTCGTGAACAGCCAGTACTCGTACGATCCGGACGTCGGCGTGCGTCCGCCTCTGATCGGAAACTCCACGCTGACGGGGATCGCGAGCGACATCCGCCGGCGGATCATGTCGCCGCTGTCCGGGTTCGAGGACGCGACCTACAAGTCGCTCCTGGGCATCGGGATCTCGTCCGGATCGGACGGCACGTTGAAGTTCGACGAGACCGAGTTCCGCGACGCGCTCGAGAACGACTTCGACGCGGTGGCGAACCTGTTCCGCACGAACGCGACGTTCGACGGCGACGGCGTACGCTGGCTCTCGGCCCCGAAGGATCTCCTGCTCGGCGGGGAGTCCCTGGAAATCTCGGTGACCGCGGCCGCCACGCGGGCGAAGCTCGACGGCGCCACGATCGACCTCTCCGGCGGCATCACGATCGACGGCACGAACGATGCCTTCGTGATCGAGCTCGACGGCCGGCGATCGGAGATCGTCCACCTGACCCACGGCACCTACACGGATGGCGATGCGCTCGCGACCGCCATTCAGCGCGCGATCGACGGGAGCGACGAGCTGAACGGGCTGACGGCCTCCGTGTCGTTCGCGGAGGACGGAGGGTCCAGCGGTCACTTCGAGTTCACGTCCACCAAGTTCGGCAGCGCCACGAAGATCAAGATCATCGGGACGACGGGTGGAGCGGCGGCGGCGCTCGGATTGACGGCGACTCTCGGCACCGAGGTCGCCGGAACGGACGTGGAGGGGACGATCAACGGCGAGGCCGCCACCGGCAAGGGGCAGATCCTCACCGCGGACGACGACACGACGTGGGCGGGCCTCCAGTTCCAGGTCACGGACGACGGGACGAACGGCCCCGTCACGTTCCAGGCGTCCTTCACGGAAGGCATCGGCGGGAACGTCGATCGCCGTCTCGTCGAGCTCACGGACTCGGTCGACGGCACGCTGGCCCGGATCTCCGGATCCGTGGAACGGCTCATCGACCGCTACGCGGAGGACATTCTCCGCAAGCAGGACTCGCTGGACGTGTACCGGTCGTTCCTCGAGAGGAAGTACGCGAATCTCGAGTCGGTGCTCAATCAGCTGCAGTCCCAGTCGAACTTCATCTCGGCGCAGACGAGCGCCCTGACCACGTCCTCCAACGGTTGAGCTCGATCAACGGGAGAAGCATGGGTTCCAGGATCGAAACGTATCGAAACGTGGGCAACGGAACGGTGAGCTCGCGTCATGTCGTGATCCGTCTCTACGAGACGGCCGAGGCTCACCTGAACGAAGCGGTCACGCTGCTCGCCGACGGGGAGGACCCGACGTCCTGCCTGTTCAAGGCGCAGCAGATCGTGGGCGGTCTGTTGACCGCGCTCGACCTGGAAGCGGGAGACATGGCCCGGAAGCTCCTGCAGCTCTACCTGTTCGTGCTCGAGCGCATTCGCGTGGCGCACGAGGAGCACCGGGATCCCGGTCTCGCGGCGGCGGTCGAGGTCCTCGCGCGCCTGCGCGAGGGCTTCGAGACCATGCCGGCGGAGGAGGCCCACAACACGGCGCGACCGCTCACGATGTCCGCGGTCGGCCTGCACCTGAAGGGGTAGCGAAACTGGACGATTCCACCGTCGTGCTGCACCGCTTCCGCGAGCTCGCCCAGGACTTCCGCGCAGCCGCCGTCGAGGGCGATCTGGAACGGATGGAGAGCGTCCTCGGTCGCCGGCAGCAACTGCTCGGAGAGCTCGAGCGCCTGCGGAAACAGACTCCGCCCTCGGGTCGGGCGGCGTTCCAGTCCGTGGTCGAGGAGATCCTGGCGGAGGATCGAGCCTCCGAGGAGAGCCTGCTCTCCTGGCGGGATCGCCTCGGCGAAGCGCTCGCCGAGACCACCCGCGGGCGCCGCGGCCTGGAGGGGTACGGCGCGCTGCGCTCGGGCGCGGGCAAGTGGATTGACGAGCGCAGCTGACCGTTGCTAGCGTGTCCGCTTCGGGGATGACGTGGGGAAGGAGAGTGGGTCGATGCGTACCGGTCCGGGGGATGGCGTGCCCTCTCCCGTCGTCAATCAGCGGATCCTGCTCGCGATCCCCACGGGAGCCTTCGAAGGCTCGTACGTGACCAAGGTCCTCGATCGGACCTCCACCGGGTACAAGGTCTACGCGCCGTCGTTCCGGGGGACGATCCTGCCGATCCCGCCCGGCGACATCCTCCGCGTGCACTTCAGCTCGAACGACACGCACTGGGAGTACGACACCCGGATCCTGGAGCGTTACCCGGGCCCGATTCCCACGATCCTGATCTCCGGTCCGGACGCCTCGCTCGAGCGGGTCCAGCGCCGGAGCTTCTTCCGGCTCGGCGCGAACGTTCCGATCGGGATCGATCCGCGCTCGCCGTTGCCGCAGACTCCTCCGCCCGGGCCGCCGTGCGAGGGGACGTCCGTGAACCTGTCCGGCGGCGGTCTCCTGCTGGAGTCGCCCGAGCTGTACCCGGAGGGCGCGCTCCTCGATCTCTCGATCGCGCTCCCGGACGACGAACCGCCCGTCATCGTGCGGTCGGAGGTCGTGCGTGACGCCGGACGCGCGTCGCCGGGCGCCCGGGCCACGTGGTTCCTCGCGGTGGAGTTCCTGGAGCTGCCCGAGGTCGCCCAGGAGCGCATCACGCGCTACATCTATCTGCTGCAGCGCGCCGTGCGCGAGGCGCCGCCCGAGTCCGAGAGCGACGAGCCTTGAGACGCGAGCGCGTGGCCGTCGTCTCTCCCCGGGAGGAGTGCCGCAGCTCCGCGCGAGTGTGGGCCCCGCTGCTGTCCGGACGCGCGGACGTCTCGACCTGCGCCGATCCCGCCGACGTCCCCGACGACGCCGGGCTCGTGGTGTTCGACGAGCAGTGCGCCGACCTCGACAGCTGGCTCGCGCTCGCGGGCGCGACCGGCCGCTCCCCGGATTCGATCGTGGTGTTCGACACGAGCGGACGTTCCCGCCGCGGTGCCGTGCCGTGGGGGACCGAGGGCGAGGAGGTTCTCGCCGCGATCTCCGACCTGCTCGAACGCCGCGCCCTGATCGAGGACTCCGACGACTTCCTCGAGAGTCTGCGCGCGTCGAACGCGCGCCTCGACGAACAGCGTCGCCGTTTCGCCCGACTCGCGGTCGAGCAGGCCGACGCGCTGCGCGGCGCGAACGTGTCGCTCTCGCGCGAGCTCGATCGACTCACCCGCGTGCAGTCGATCGCGCGCTTCTTCGCGGCGCCCGGCCCCGAGGACACCTTCGTCGCGCGCCTCTGCGAAGTCGTCGCCCGCGCGCTGGGCGCGTCCGGGACGGCGCTCGTCGTCACACCCGAAGGCGCGATCGACGGGAGCTGGAGGGTCTCCGAGCGGAACGTCCGCCACGTGGTCGCGCAGGTCTCCGACCCCGCGCGGGCTGCCGCCGGATTCGAGACCACACGAAAGGGCCAGGTCGCCTGGTGGGTCCCGGTCGGGCGGACCGGCGCACTGATCGTTCTGGCGCGCGACGACGGAAGCGACGGCGTGGATGCCGAGACGATCGACGCGGCCCGGGAGCTCCTCACGGAGGCGCTCGAGACGCGATTCGAGGCCCGCCAGGGCCGCGAGCGACTCGACCTGACCGAGCGCGTGTTCCGGGATCTGCGCGGCGGCCTCCTGCGGGTGGACGGCGTAGGCCGCGTGGCCCTCGCGAACCCCGCCTTCGCCGCACTGCTGGGCGTCAGCCCGGCTTCGCTGGAGGGGCGGCCGCTGACCGAGGTCTTCGTGCACGACCCGCACGTCCTCGAGTTGCTGTCCGCCGCGACCGGGGAGGAGACCGAGACCTGGCTGACGCGACCGGGCGGCCGACGCGTGGCCGTCTCGCTGCGCGCCTCCCGGTCGGATGACGAGGGTGCCGGCCTGCTCGTGTTGCTCTCCGACCTTTCGCGTCGCAAGGAGATCGAGGCCGAGGTTCGTCGGGCGGATCGGCTCTCGTCGCTCGGTCGCCTCTCGGCCGGCGTGGCCCACGAGATCCGCAACCCGCTCGCGGGGATCCGCACCACGGCCGAGCTCCTGCGCGAGCGCCTGCAGGATCGGCCCGAACTCGAGAAGTTCGTCGACGTGATCCTCGAAGAGAGCACGCGGCTCGATCGCATCGTGGGCAGTCTGCTGCAGTTCGCGAAGCCGGCCGCGCCGCGACGCGAGCCATGTCCGCTGGAGGACCTGCTGCAGCGGGTGACGCGACTCGCCGCCGGTCGGGCGGCGGAACGCGGCATCACGCTGCGGGTGGAGGTGCCGGATCAGGTGCCGTCTCCCCTTGCGGACCGCGACCAGATCCTGCAGGTTCTGTTGAACCTCGCGCTGAACGCGATCGACGCGAGTCCGGAGGGAGACACGGTGCGTCTCGGAGCCGAACGCGCCGAGGGGCACGAGGTCCGGCTGTTCGTGGAGGACAGAGGCCTCGGAGTGCCGGACGGCCTGGCGGACCGGGTCTTCGACCCGTTCTTCACGACGAAGCCGGGGGGAACGGGACTCGGTCTCTCGATCTCCCAGAATATCGTGTCGCAGCACGAGGGTCGCCTCCAGTTCGTCCGGGAGGCGGATGGCGCCCACCGGGCGCTGGTGACGTTGCCCGCCGGCGAGGCCGGGACGAGGGCCGGAACGAGGGAAGGGAGGGGACGATGGCGCGCATCCTGATCGTGGACGACGAGAAGAACCTCCGCTGGTCGCTCCGGATCAAGCTCGAGGAGCACGGACACGACGTGGAGGAAGCCGGCTCCGGCGAGGAGTGTCTGGAGATCCTGCAGGACTCGCCCGCGGATCTCGTGTTCCTCGACGTCCGCCTGCCCGGACGAGACGGGCTCGAGATCCTCCAGGAGATTCGCCGCCAGCACGCGGACACGATCGTCGTGATGATGTCCGCGTACGGGGAGAGCGAGTCCTCCACGGAAGCGATCCGTATGGGCGCGTACTACTTCCTGCGCAAGCCGTTCGAGCTCAAGAAGGTCGTCGAGCTGCTCGGTGACGCGATGGTCAACATCGAGACCGCGCGTGAGGCACGCAACGCGCGCCAGGTGCGCATCGGCCATCGCGATTCGGATCGGTTCCTCGTGGGGAACTCCCGCCGGATGACGGAGGTCGTGGCGATCATCGAGAAGGTCGCCGCGAGCAGCACGTCGACGGTGCTGATCCAGGGGGAGTCGGGCACCGGCAAGGAGCTCGTCGCGAAGGCGATCCACCATCTCTCGCACGCGAGTGAACGTCGGCCGTTCCTCGCGATCAACTGCGCCGGTCTGCCCGAGAACCTGCTCGAGAGCGAGCTGTTCGGACACGAGAAGGGCGCGTTCACGGATGCGCGGGACCGCAAGCGCGGCCTGCTGGAGATCGCGAACGGCGGCACGCTGTTCCTCGACGAGATCGGGGAGATGCCGCTCGGCCTCCAGGCGCGACTGCTTCGCGTTCTCGAGACCAAGACCTTCCGTCGCATCGGCGGCATCCAGGACATCGAGGTCGGGCTACGCATCGTGGCCGCGACGAACCGCGACCTCAAGCGGGAGGCGCAGGAAGGGCGGTTCCGCGAGGACCTGTTCTTCCGGCTGAACGTCGTGCCGATCGACATCCCGCCACTGCGGGAGCGCCCCGAGGACGTGCCGATCCTGGCGAGCTTCTTCGTGCAGACGTTCAATCGCGAACTCGGACGGGCGGTCCGCGGCTTCTCGCCGGAAGCCCGCGAGCTGCTCCGCGGCTATCACTGGCCCGGCAACGTGCGCGAGCTCAAGAACGTCATCGAGCGGGCGATCCTGCTCGAGTCCTCCGACGTGATCCTCGGCAGCCACCTGCCGCTCGAAGTGTCGGCGCGCCGGGCGACGCCGGCCGCGCTCCCCGACGACGTCGCGGAGTTCGAGCCACGGCCGCTCCGGGAGGTCGAGCTCGACTACATCCGCCGGACCGTGGAGCACTTCGACGGCAACAAGTCGAAGGCCGCCCGCGCGCTCGGCATCTCCCGCCAGACGCTCCGGGACAAGCTCCAGGCAGCCGACGCCGAGAGCGGCGAGAATCCGGCCAGACATGGCCAGATTCCTGCCACTATGGCCAGATCCTGACCACCGAACCGTCGATCCCCACCCGTTCCGCGGGCGGGATCCCGGTCGCCTCGCGGACCCGCAGGTCCCCGCGTCGGGCCTGATTTGCCGGCTTTCCGCCGCCCTCGGCGGATTTTGCCGATTGTGGCCCCACCTTTGCAGTGTGCTCGCCTCGTCGTGCGACCCGTTCCGTTGCCGCGAGGAGGCGAGTTCCGATGTTCCGATCGATGGCCGCGCTGGCTCTTCTGCTGTTCGCGCTTCCCGCGCACGCCGAGGACCCGGCCCGACTGATCGACACCCGCGCCGGCCGCACGCCCAAGGGGGCGACGCGCGTGGTGTTCCAGATGGACCGGCCCGTGGAGTTCCTCGCGGTGGAGTTGCCGCAGGAGAACGGGATCGAGCTTCATCTCCTGAGCGCGGACACGACCGAGATTCCGTCGGACCGTACGATCCGAGACGGCGCCGTTCAGGAGATCACGTTCCGCCCCGGCAACGCGGGCCTCGTCGCCCGGATGACCGGCGGGTCGCAGCGCGTCTCCGCGAAGGCGTTCGCGCTCACGAATCCCGATCGGGTGGTGGTCGACCTGCGCGCGGACGAAGGCGACGCCGCGTCGGTGGACGCCGGCATGGATGCGCCCGGCGACGCGCCCCGGATCGCGGACGCGCCGGCGGCGGTCCGCCCCGAGCCGAAGGTTCCGTCGACGCCGGTCCGGGAGGTCGCGGCCGCACACACGAAGAACACGACGCCCGCGAAACGCGCGAAGACGCCGCCGGTCTCGGACGACGAGGCGCCCGCCCCCGATCCGGTGGCGACGGCCGAGCAGATCGCCACGATCTTCGAGACGCCCTCCGCCGTCGCGCCCACGTCGGAAGACGATTCCGACTTCTCGGAGCTCCTGGGCTGGATCCGCGTGCTGCAGTCGAACGTCGAGGCGTTGAACTACGCCGAGGACGAGGAGGAGCGCGCGAAGTACCGTCGCTCGCTCGCGTTCCTGCTGATGCGTCGTGGACTGTACGGTGAGGCTGAGCGCGCGCTCGTGTCCTCGCTGCAGTCGCCCGGGCACGACTCCACGACCGCGGTCGCCGACTCCGTCCACCTCGCCGAGCTGCGACTCCGTCGGGGGGACCAGGAGGGCGCGTCCACCGTCGCGCGCGCGATCGACGTCCCGCGGGCCACCGCGTACCAGAAGATCCGCCTCGGCGATGTGCTCCTGCAGACGGGTTTCCCGGCGCTCGCCGCCGACCTGCTCTCCGAGTCGCGCGATCAGGTCGACGGCGAAGCCGCGGCCCGCGCGACGTTGCTGCTCGCGCGCGCTCGCTGGGACCAGGGAGACGCGAAGTCCGCCCTCGCGATCCTGCGCGATCTCGAGCGGACGGGCGGGGCCCCCGAGGAATCCCGAGCCGCCGCGTGGGTGCTGCTCGCCGACTGTCTGGCCGCCACGGACCAGGTCGCGGAAGCGCGCTCCTGGTACGAGAAGGCGTCGCGACTGTCGCTCGGCGACGAGGAAGCGAGCTGGGTCGGACTGCAGCTCGGCAATCTCGCGCGCAAGCAAGGTCGCCAGGACGATGCGATCGCCCGCTATCGCGAGACCGTGGAACGCTACCCGAACACGTTCTACGCGACGCAGGCCGAGTGGTTCCTTCGTGTCGCGCAGCAGTTGCAGGTTCTGCGCGTGGTGGAGGCTTCGCGTGGCTGATCCGGGATCCCTCCCCGATCCGCGCCTGGAGGAGCTGACCCAGACCTACCGGCGGATTCTCGGGCACTACGAGGAGATCGTGGCGTTGTCGCGCGAGCAGCGACGTCGTCTCGCGGAGCGGGAACCGATCGCCGGAGTGAACCGGCTGCTGCAGGAGAAGAAGAAGTTGCTGGCGGAGATTCGTGCCGAGGAGGAGAGAGTGACGGGAGCGAGGGAGTGGTGGAAGAAGGTCCGACGCAACCTGCCGCCGCGGGACGGTCGGGATCTGCTCTCCCTCCTCGACGCGATCTCCGCCAGCGTGGAAACGTCGCTCGGACTCGAGAGCGAGTGCCGCGAGCTGCTGACGCGCGCCGCGGCCTGGGGCGGTCCGGTGCAGGGCCCCGTCGGCGCGACGGTGTCGCTCGGCGCCCGGGCGCACGCCGCGTACGCACGTTCCGAGTCCGTGGCTTCGCGACCGGGAGACCGGGGATGAACGCGCCCCGCGACGCCCGGGACACCCCGGTCACGAACGGCGGCGAGCTCGTGGACGCGCTCGCGGCCCTCGATCACGGGGCGCGTCTCCTCGAAGGGGCCTACCGCGAGCTGTGGAGCGCCCGCGAATCCGAGCGTGTCGCGAGCACGCTGCGCGAGGCCGAGGCCGTGCGCGATCTCTGTCACGAGCTCGGGAACCCGCTGTCGGGAGTGCGCGGCCTGGCCGAGTTGCTCCGACGCGAGCTGCAGGACCGCCCGGACTCCGAGCGTGCGTCGCGCCTCCTGGACAAGATGTGCCGCGGCCTCGACTCCGTGAGCGCGATCGTGAGCGGCCGTTCCGAAGCGCCCGAGATGGCCGCGGACGGCGCGCAGATCGTGGAGGAGGCCGTGGGCCTGGCGCTCGCCGCGAACCGGGCGGAGGGCGGCGACGTCCGCTTCTCGGTCAACGCCCCCACCGGCATCGAGCTCACCACCGCGACGTCTCCGTTCCGCGAGATCGCATCGAACCTGATCCGCAACGCGGCCGAAGCGTGCGGTCGGGACGGTCACGTCGCGGTGCGGCTGCAGTCCGACCTCGACGCCGTGACACTGGAAGTCGAGGACGACGGACCGGGCCTTCCCGACGTCGCCGAGGACGCGCTGTTCCGGCGCGGCTTCAGCACGAAGGGCGCGCGGCGTGGTCGGGGTCTCGGGATCGTGCGCGATCGCGTGGACGAGGCGGGCGGATCGATCCGGTTCGAGCGTCGCGAGCGCGGCACGCGAGTGTGCGTGGTGCTGCCGCGGGGAGGGGCGCGATGAAGCCGCGAGTCCTGGTGGCCGACGACGAGCCGACCATGCTCGAGCTCTTCGAAGAGACGCTCGGCGAGGCGTTCGATGTGCGGGTGGCGATCGACGGCACGGAGGCGGCCGATCTGCTCGAGCGGGAGCCGTTCGAGCTCGTCTTCCTGGACCTCCGGATGCCGGGCCGCGACGGGGCAGACCTCGTGCGGGCGCTCCGGTCCGCGGGCAAGAGTCTTCCGGCCGTCGTGATGTCCGCGCACGCGGGCTCGGAGCGTCGGCGGGAGATCCTCGGCGGCGGCGCGGATCGTTTCCTGCCGAAGCCGTTCCTGCCGGCCGACATCGAGGCGCTGGCGCGGGAGCTGCTCGCGGAGGAGCCCTCCGCGAACCGCGGCCTCGTGGCCGAAGATCCGGCCACGCGCGAGATCCTCGACACGATCGCTCGCATCGCTCCCACGCGGGCCACGGTCCTCGTGCAGGGCGAGACCGGCACCGGAAAGGAAGTGCTCGCTCGGGAAATCCATGAGCGCAGCGGGCGCGCCGGCGGTCCGTTCGTGCGCGTGAACTGCGCGGCGCTCACCGAGAGTCTGCTGGAGAGCGAGCTGTTCGGACACGAGCGAGGCTCGTTCACGGGTGCGGTGCGCACCACGCGCGGCCTGTTCGAGGCGGCGCACCGGGGCACGCTCCTGCTGGACGAGATCGGGGAGATCTCGGCCGTGATGCAGGCGAAGCTCCTGCGCGTTCTCCAGGAACGCGAGGTCCGTCGCGTGGGCGGGGCGGAAAACATTGCCGTCGACGTCCGGGTCGTCGCCACCACGAACCGCGATCTCGCGGTGGAGGTCGCGGCAGGGCGCTTCCGCGAGGATCTCTATCACCGTCTCGACGTCCTTCGTCTCGACGTGCCGCCGCTGCGTTCCCGGCCGGGGGACATCGAGCCGCTCACGCATTCGATCCTGCGCCGGAAGGCGCGGGAGCACGAGCTCCCGACGCCGCGCGTCACCCCGGAAGCGATTGCCGCGCTGCGCGCGCATCCCTGGCCGGGCAATGTCCGCGAGCTCGAGAACGCTTTGGAACGCGCCTTGCTAATGGCTTCGGACGGGCTGGTGAAGGCCGGCGATCTCCGGCTCGATTCCGACCGGACGGCCGGACGCGCCACGGGCTTCGTGGCCGGGACCAAGCTGCGGGACGCGGAGCGTGAGCTCATCGTGGCCACGCTCCTGGCGACCGGCGGGAACCGCACCCGGGCGGCCGAGATGCTCGGGGTGAGTGTCCGGACGATGCGGAACAAGATCCGCGAGTACCGCGCGAGCGGGCACTGGGGGGAAGACGAATGATCGATCGCATCCTGTTCGGGCAGCCCACGCTCGACGTGACGAAGCGGGCGCTCGACGTCTACGCCGACCGGGGTCGCGTCCACGCGAAGAACGTCGCGAACGCGGAGACCCCGGGCTACCGCGCCCAGGAAGTGAAGTTCGAGGAGGACCTCCAGCTCGCGTTGCGCATGAACGCGGCCGGCGGCGAGGTCCGCAAGACGCAGCCGAACCACCTCGGCGTGGATGGCGAGTATCCGGTGGGACGGGTGGCGGCGCGGAACCCGGAGTCGGTGTGGACCGCGAGCGGCTACAACGACGTCGAGATCGACCGCGAGATGTCGGACATCGCGCGGAACACGATGCGGTTCACGGTGGCGGCCGAGATGGTGTCGCGGGCCTACCAGGGCATGCGCGCCGCGATCCTCGGCCGGCGTCTCGGCTAGGCAGGAGAGGACCCGATGAGTGACTCGAATCTGTTCCACGCCTTCGATCTGAGCGCCTCCGGCCTCTCGGCCCAGCGCGCGCGGCTCAACGTGATCGCGGAGAATCTCGCGAACGCGCAGACGACGCGGACGCCGGAAGGCGGCCCGTACCGTCGCCGCGTGCTCACCGTGGCCGAGGCCGGGGGAGCGTCCTCGGATCTCTTCGAACGCCTGCTGAACGCCACGCGCAACGCGTCGCTCGGGCCGGCCCGCACGTCGCCGAAGCACCTCGAACCGATCGATCCGATCCGGTTCCCGAACGGTCGCAACGCGGTGACCTGGAACGTCGCGGCGGACGAGACGTCGCCGCTGCGGTGGGAGTACGAGCCGGGACACCCGGACGCGAACGCCGAGGGCTACGTCGCGTATCCGAACGTCGACGTGATCAAGGAAATGGTGGACCTGATGGCGGCCTCTCGTGCGTACGAGGCGAACGTCACGGTCCTCGGAGCCACGAAGTCCATGCTGCGCAAGGCGCTCGAGATCTAGGAGGCAGATGATGGAGATCCGTTCCGGCGATCTGGGGGCCGTCCGCTACACCCCGCTCGGCAAGCCGCTCGCGGCCACGCCGGCCGCGCCCGACTTCGGCGAGACGTTCAAGTCGGCACTGGGCGAGGTGAATCGCCTGCAGCTCGACGCGGGCGAGAAGACGCGCGCGCTGCTCGCGGGCGAGGACGTGGACCTGCACCAGGTCATGATCTCCGCCGAGGAGGCGAGCGTGGCCTTCGATCTGATGATGGAGATCCGCAACAAGCTGATCGAGGCGTACCAGGAAATCCAGCGGATGAACGTCTAACCGGAGGAATGACGGTTGTCGGCAGTGACGATGGTGAGCGACCGCCTCCTGGCGGGCTGGAAGCTGGCGAACGCGACGCAGCGGGCCCTCGTGCTCGGCGGCCTGCTCGCCGGCATCCTGTCCGTGGTGCTCGTGGTTCGCTGGACGGCCCGACCCGACCTCGTGGTGCTGTTCTCCGGGCTTCCGGCGGACGAGGCGAGTCGCGTGGTGGATCAGCTTCGCGAGGACGGCGTGCCGTACGAGGTCAGCGGCAGCGGCGGCACGATCCTGGTCCCGGACGATCGCGTGGGCGAGCTGCGGATCCGCATCGCGGGGCAGGGGCTCGCGGGCAGCGGCGGGACGCTCGGCTACGAGATCTTCGACCGATCGAACCTGGGCATGACGGAGTTCCTGCAGCAGGTCAACTACCGACGGGCGCTCGAAGGCGAGCTGACGCGCACGATCGTGTCGCTCGGTGAGGTCCGGAACGCGCGCGTCCACCTCGCCATCCCCGAGAAGGACGTCTTCGCGCGATCGCGCCAGGATCCCAAGGCCTCGATCATCGTGGACCTCGCGCCGGGCGCCGTGCTGCGGCCGGACCAGGTGCGCGGGATCTACGCCCTCGTCGCGGCGTCGGTGGAGGGCCTGACCCCGGCCGGCGTCACGCTCGTGGACACGTCCGGACGGGAGCTGGGCGGCGGCGGGGGGACCGGCGAGTTCGCCGCCACCACCGAGCAGCTCCGGGTGCAGCAGGACATCGAGGCGTACTTGCGGGACAAGGCCCGAGCGATGCTCGAGCAGATCGTCGGAAACGGCCACGCCATCGTTCAGGTCAATGCGGTCCTCGACTTCGAACGGAAGGAACGCTCGATCGAGTCGTACAACCCGAACGCACAGGTGATCCGCTCCGAGCAGCGGACCTCCGGCACCGGCACCGCCGGCGACGCGCAGGAAACGACGGTCACGAACTACGAGATCGAGAAGACGCTCGAGAGCATCCTCGGGGCCGTCGGCACGCTCCAGAAGCTGTCCGTGGCCGTCCTCGTGAACGGCGTCACCCAGACCGCGGACGACGGCAGCGTGACCTACACGGACCGCGCTCCGGAAGAGCTTGCGACACTCGGCGCGATGGTGCGCGACGCCATCGGCTACGACGAGGAGCGCGGCGACTCGATCGAGATCGCGTCCATGCGCTTCGCGGCGACCCCGGGTGACGATCTTGCCGGATCGCCACTGCCGTGGTGGCTGCTGTTCCCGAGCATGGGGTCGCTGCTCCGTGCCCTCGTACTGCTGATGGCCATCGGGCTCGTGGCGTGGGGTCTCCGGCAGTCCTCCTCCATCCTCGTGGAAGCCGTCGAGGCGGATCGCCGCCGCCGTGAGCGCGTGCTGCAGATGGAGCGCTCGGACGACTCCGAGGTCGACATCCGCAAGGAAGTCATCCGCGAACAGATGCACTCGCTGGCCCAGGACCGCCCGAACGAGGTCGCGCAGGTCCTCCGTAGCTGGCTCGTCGAGGAGAAGGCGTCTTGAAGTCCGAACCCGGTCTCGCCTTCGAGACGTTGAGCGGCCGGCAGAAGGCCGCCGTGCTCATGGTCGCGCTCGGTCGCAAGTCCGCGAGCCAGGTCTTCAAGGCCATGAATCCGCGCGAGGTCGAGGAGGTCACGCTCGAGATGGCCGAGCTCGGGAACATCCCGAACGACCTGATCGAACGCGTCCTCGCGGAGTTCTACGAGAACACGCTCGGCAAGCGTCGCGTCCAGCAGGGCGGCATCGATTACGCCCGGCAGGTGCTCACATCCGCCTACGGGGCGGATCAGGGCGAGGAGATGGTCCGCAAGGTCGTGGACTCGATCCAGTCGCGGAGCTTCCGCGTGCTCCGCCACCTCGACGCGAGCCAGCTCATCTCGTTCCTGCAGGACGAGCACCCGCAGACGATCGCGCTCGTCCTCGTGCACCTCACGCCGAAGCAGGCCGGTGTGGTGATGGGCGGCCTCCCCGAGGAGCTCCAGGGCGACGTTTCCCTGCGCATGGCCCGGATCGGCACGATCGCGCCCGGCGCCATCAAGACGATCGAGGCGCAGCTCGAGCAGCACGTCTCCGCGATCAGTCTCGCGAGCTCCGCCACGGGCGGGCCGGAGGCCGTGGTCAACGTGCTGCACCAGGTCGACCGCGCCACGGAGGAGGCGATCCTCGAATCGATCGCGGAGGAAGACCCGGATCTGGCCGAGACCATCCGCAACATGATGTTCGTGTTCGAGGACATCGTGAAGCTCGACGACAAGGGCATCCGCGAGATGCTGAAGGAAGTCGAGGTCAAGGAACTCGCGCTCGCACTCAAGGGCGCCTCCGACGAGATCAAGAACAAGATCTTCGACAACATGTCCAAGCGCGCCCGCGAGGGCATCCTCGAGGACATGGAGTACATGGGCCCCGTGCGCCTCGCCGACGTGGAGGGCGCGCAGCAGACCGTACTGAACGTGTTCCGACGCCTCGAGGAGGAGGGCACCATCAACCTCACCGGCGGGGAGGACGCGTTTGTCGCGTGACGTCATCAAGCGCGCCGACTTCGAGTCGCTGTATGCGGCGATCCCCTCGGAAGGCGACGGGGATCGGGAGTTCCGCACGCCCGAGCTCCGCCTGCGGGAGCTCCGCGAGGCGCTGAGCGAGGCGGAGGCCGAGCGGAAGCGCGCCGTGGCGGAGGCCGTGGCCCGCACGAAGGCCGAGGCGGAACGCGCGTTCGAGCAGCGACTGGGATCCGCGTCGCGCGCCCTGGAAGCCGCGGGGCGAAAGCTCGCCGAGACGGCGGCGATCGAGATGGAGATCGCGGTGGACGAGGTCCTCACGCTCGCTACGGCGGTCGCGGGAAAGATCGTGCGTCGCGAGGTCCGACGGGACGACGAGTTCGCCCAACGTCTCGTTCGCCGTTGTCTTCGCCGGATCGCGAGCCGCGCCGAGGTGCGCGTTCGTCTGCATCCGGACGACGTCGCAGCAATCGAGCAGTTGGGAGACTCGCTCCTCTCCGAGGTCGGGATCGCCCACGTCCTTCGTTTCGACCCCGATCGACGCGTCGAGCGGGGCGGATGCGTCGTGGAGACGCCGGACTTCGTCGTGGACGGCCGGCCCCGCACCCAGCTCGCGCTCGCGCGAGAAGCCATGGAGGCGGAGGCGTGAGCATTCGAGCCGAGCGTCTCGCGCGGGGACTCGAGCGGACCGACCTCCTCCGCGTGCACGGTCGCGTGCTCCGGAGCGTGGGCGCGCTCGTGGAGGCCTCCGGCCCGCCGTCGTTCGTGGGCGAGATCTGTCAGATCCACGTGGACCGTCACCGTCCGCCGGCGGCGGCGGAAGTCGTGGGCTTCTCCGAAGGCCGCGTGCTGCTCATGCCGTGGTCGTCCTCCAGCGGCATCCGTCCGGGAGCCGAGGTGGTGGGAACCGGCACGGCACTCACGGTGCCGACGGGGGACGCACTTCTCGGGCGTGTCCTGAACGGTCTCGGCCGACCGCTGGATGATCGCGGCCCGCTTCGCGCCTCGGGACGTCGTCCGGCGCGCGGACCGCGACTGAACCCGCTCCACCGGATCGCGGCGCGGAATCCGCTCTCGACCGGGGTTCGCTCCGTCGACGCGTTCCTCACGTGTGCCGAGGGGCAGCGTCTCGGTCTGTTCGCCGGCGGCGGTGTGGGGAAGAGCGTGCTGCTCGGCATGTTCGCCCGAGGGACCGACGCGGACGTGACCGTGCTCGCCCTGGTGGGCGAGCGCGGACGGGAGGTCGTGGACTTCGTCGAGCGCGAGCTCGGTGACGAAGCGCGCGCCCGGTCCGTGCTCGTGGTGGCGACTTCCGACGACACCGCGCTGGAACGCGTCCAGGCGGCGCGCACGGCGCTCGCGATCGCCGAGGGTTTCCGCGACGACGGCAAGCGCGTGCTTCTGCTCATGGACAGTCTCACGCGCGTGGCGATGGCCCAGCGCGAGATCGGACTCGCCGCCGGCGAGCCGCCGACGACGCGCGGGTACCCGCCATCCTCGTTCTCGATCCTGCCGGAGATCGTGGAGCGCGCCGGCGCCACGCGCACCGGCTCGATCACGGGATTCTTCACGGTGCTGCTGGAGGGCGACGATGTCGACGCCCCGCTGTCGGACGCGGCTCGCGCCGTGCTCGACGGCCACGTGATGCTGTCGCGCGATCTTGCGACGGCGGGTCACTTCCCGGCCGTCGACGTCCTCGCGAGCATCAGCCGACTCCGCGACGACGTGCTCGACGAGCCCATGCTCACGGCGGTCCGCGAGCTGACCGGATTGCTCGCCGCGCGCCGCGACGTGGCGGATCTGCTCTCCATCGGGGCGTACAAGACGGGGGCGGACCCGCGCGTGGACCGCGCGCTTCAGCTCGAGGAACCGCTGCGGGAGTTCCTGCGCCAGCCCCGCGAGGAGCGAGCCGACTGGGCCGCGACCCGCGAGCGCCTGCTCTCGATCCACGCCGCATCGAAGGAGGCCGCGCATGTTCCGGCTCGCTAAGGTGCTCGCCTGGAAGGAGCGGCTGCTGGAGGACGCCCGGCGCGAGCTGCTCCTCGCGCAGCGACAGCTCGATGAGCTGGAGTTCCAGGCGGAGCGCGCCGTGCAGGAACGGAGAGATCTGCCGAACGGCGCCACGGACGACGTGGAGACCCTCGCGGCCTGGGCCCGGTTCGCGGACTCGCTGCGCGGTCGCGAGTCGCGTCTCCGCACCCGGATGGAGTCCCTGCGTCCTCAGGTCGAGGAACGCCGCGAGACGCACCGCGCCCTGAAGCGCGAGGTCAGCGGTCTCGAGAAGTTGCGCGAGCGCCAGGAAGTGCTCGCCCGCAAGCGTCGTGACACGAGGCAACAGGAGCTGCTCGACGACTTCGCCTCCCGGCCATCCGTGCCGGGGCCCGGCAGAACTTTCCCGTCGCATCCGCCCGAGCCCCGGTTCCCGGATGGCCCGGAAGCGGAGCGGGAAGCCCATTTCGGCGCAATGCGCCCGGTTCGAGGGAGGGGACGATGAGCGGTACGGATGTTGCACAGGAGCAATCGAGCGAGAACGCGGCCGAGGCCCCCAAGGCGAAAGGCGGCTTTCTCGGGTTCCTGAAGATCTGGTTGCCGTTCCCGCTGATTCTCGGGGCGGTCCTGTTCTTCCAGTTCAAGTCGGGCAAGCTCGCGAAGCCGGAACCGGAGGCCACGATGACCGAGGCTGCCGTGTTCGAGGGAGCGGGTTCCGACCTTCCGCTCCTGCTCGAAGCGCTCCAGTCGGAGCGCGCGGACATCGAGAAGGAGCGCGCGGATCTCGAGTTCGCGAAGCGCAGACTGCTCCTGGAGCAGGGCGAGATCGAGAGCCGGCAGAAGGAAGTGGAAGCGCTCCTGGCCCGCGCGGAGGCGAAGGCGCAGGTCATGGAGGAGGAGAGGGATCGGATGCTGAGCCAGCTCGCGCGCGTCTACGAGACGATGAAGCCCGACGCGGCCGCCGGAATCCTTTCCGGAATCGAGGTGGACACGTCCACGGAGATCCTGCGTCGGATGAAGGAGCGGAACGCGGCGCAGGTGATGGCGAGCCTGGAACCGCAGTCCGCGGCCCGCATCAGCCAGCGCATGCTGCGCTCGAACTAGCGCACGAGGAGAGCACTTGAGAACGATTCCCGCCTTCCCGATGGATCGCCCGGCGCCGCGCCCCGACGCGCGACCCACGCGCCGCGAGTCCGAGGTGTTCTCGATCGCGCCCGCCCAGGCGGCGGAAGTGCCGACGCGGGTGCCGACGGCCACACGAGTCGGCGAGAGCGATCGGCGGGAGACGTTCCGATCGCCGGCAACGGACGCGATCGACGCCGACCGGCCGACTCGCGACGAATCCGTGGAGCGGGCGAACACGAATCGGGAAGAACGTCTCCGCCACGGGGACCCCGAACGCGCGCCCCGGGGAGCGGAACGCGAAACGCGAGGGTCCGATCGGACGGAACCCCGCGAACGTGCGGCCGCGGCTCGCACGGAGAACACGACACGGGCGGCCGACGCACGCGAGACCCCGACCCGGGAGACGCCGGCGCGCGACGTCCAGGAGACGCCGCTCGCGAAGGAGTCGCGGGCGCTGTCCGGCACGACGACGTGCTCGTCCGCGATCGAATCGCCCGTCGTGTCGCAGAGGCCCGAGGGAGCACCGTCGCCGACGCGCCCGGAGAACGCTCCGGCGCGTCCCTCGGCCATCGAGCCGGAAGGGAAGGCGCCCGCCGAACGGACGCCGTCCGGTGCGCCGGAGACTGCGCCGGAGACGACTCGTGCTCCGCAAGCGCAGGAACCTCGAGGCACCGTTCGGATCGACGGCATCGATGGGCACGCCGGACACCCGAAGAGCGAGGCGAGCAGCCCGCGCCCGGCTCGGCCCGGGTCTCCGTCGCCGGCGGCGGCGGCAACGCCGGCAGAGCCTCGGTCCGAGATCCGCTCGGACCCGTTCGGAGGCGACTCGAACGATTCGGCGGTCGCTCCGCCGAAGGATCCGACCGCACGTCCCGTCGAGTCGAACGCCGGCGCGAACTCCGCGCGCGCCGGCGACCCGACGAACGCATCGGGAACCGCTTCGCCGCGCGCGGCCGTCGTGCCCCCGCCTTCGGCCGCTTCGATCGTGCCGCGTCCGGTCGAAGTCCTCACGGCCGGATCGGGGTCGGAGTCGTACGACCTCGACTCGGAGGCCGGCGAGAGGAGCGACTCCGCGACCACCGAGTCCGACGAGACGACCGACCTCGCCGCACCGTCGACCCGCGCGCCGCGGGCGGCTCTCGCGCGAACCCATTCCGGGGCCGCCGAGTCGAACGATACGCCCCCGGCGCAGCCCCGAGCCACCGGTCCTGCGGTCGTGTCCGCCGGGCCCGAGACCGTCAAGGACGCGGCCTCCACGAACCCGTCGGCCGGCCCGGCCGGTCCGACCGCCGCGACGCCGCCCGTGCTGCGCGCCGTGCCCGGGCTCGAGATGCAGCTCGCCGTACGCGCGCGTGAGCTCCTCACCAAGGGCCGGACCGAGATCCGGATCCGCCTCGATCCGCCGGAGCTCGGTCGAGTTCGCATTCAGCTGCAGATCGAGGACCACCGCGCCGTGGCGCGGATCGTGACGTCCTCACCGGAGGCGGCGGCGCTGCTCGCGCGTGATCGCGAGGAGCTCGCGCGGGCCTTCCAGCACCATGGCTTCGAACGCGTCGACGTTCACATCGACGCCGACTCCGAGAACGCGGCGTGGGACCGGAACGAGGGAGAGGGGCCGAACGGGAGGGCTCCGTCCGAGGACGCGCCCGCGTCCGGAACGGAGCGATCCGGGGCTCCACGCCGCAATCATTCCCCGAGCTCCACGCCGAGTTCCCGCGGCGTCGACCTGTTCGTCTAGGAGGGAGAACGATGACCGTCGTACCGACCGGATTCGACATCGAGAGTCGACTGGCCGCGATGCAGGCGGAGCGAGACGCGCAGAGCGCCCCCGGCGAGCTCGGTCGGGACGCGTTCCTCAAGCTGCTCGTGGGCCAGCTCTCGCATCAGGATCCGATGTCTCCGCTCCAGGATCAGGAATTCGTCGCGCAGCTCGCGACGTTCAGCTCGCTGGAGCAGCTCCAGAACATCAACGACGGCATCCAGGCGTCGTTGCTGATGAACCAGTCCGTGAACAACTCGCTCGCCACGAACCTGATCGGCAAGGAGATCCTGGCCTCGGGCGGCGACGTCGAGGTCGGGGAATCCGGCGACGTTCCGTTCCGCGTGGATCTCGCCCAGGCCGCCGACGTGAAGGTCGAGATCGTGGACTCGGAAGGCAACGTGGTCCGCACCCTGGACAAGACGGGTCTCGCCGGCTCGAACGACTTCGAGTGGGACGGCGAGAACGACGCGGGCGACCGCGTCCCGAGCGGGTCCTACACGATCCGGGTCAGCGCGAAGGACGAATCCGACGCGACGGTCGCGTCGGCCGTGTCCGTGCGCGCGCGGGTGGATGGTGTGCGCTTCCACGAAGGTACGGGCTATCTGCTCGTGAACGGGAACGAGATCCCGCTCGCGAGCGTCGTCGAGGTCTTGGCGCCGAGCGGCAGCTAGCCGCCGGTCGGGTATCCGGGGCGTGAGCCCCGCGTTCAGGGGGAGGACAGGGCAAGATGATGCGATCGCTGTTCGCGGCCGTCTCCGGTCTGCGAAACCACCAGCTCAGTTTGAACGTCATCGGGAACAACATCTCGAACATCAACACGATCGGATTCAAGTCCGGGCGCGCGCTGTTCCAGGAGATGCTCTCGGAGACGATCCAGGGCGCCTCGCGGCCGAACGCGAACCGGGCCGGCACGAACCCCGTGCAGGTCGGGCTCGGCATGGCCGTCGCCTCGGTCGACAGCCGCTTCTCCCAGGGACAGCTCGAGCTCACCGGCAACATGCTGGACATGGCGGTGCAGGGAGACGGGTTCTTCGTGATGCGGGACGGCGGCCGCGAGTACTTCGGACGCGCGGGCGCGTTCGGCTTCGACGGGGACGGCCGCCTGACCGCGGGTCAGGGACTGCTCGTGCAGGGCTGGCTCGCGAACGAGGACGGCGTCCTCGGATCGAGCACGGCGCTGACCGACATCGCGCTGCCGTTCGGCCAGAAGTCGCCGGCGCGCGCCACCGAGTCGATCCGTCTCCAGTCGAACCTCGACGCGTCGGCCGACGCTCTCAGCACGATCACCCGGACGGGCGCGCTCCGCGCGCTCGCGCAGCCGACCGACAACCTCACCTCGCTGTTCGACTCCTCGGGCCGTCCGCTCGGCGTGCAGGACGGCGACGTGGTCACGGTCTCCTTCGCCGGTACCGCGGATACGCGCGTGAGCGATCTCTCGATCGGGTCGACGCCGATGGACCTGCTCGACGGCGACGTCATCACCGTCAACGACGGCACGGGCACGGCGACGATCACGTTCGACGACACCTGGACGCTGTCGACGTTCGCGCAGCAGGTGCAGGCCGCGCTCGCCTCGATTCCGACCGGCGAGACGGACATCGCGGTCTCCGTCAACGCGGACGGCAGTCTCGGGTTCGACAATCCGGCCGGCGGCAACGCCCGGTCGGTCACCGTGTCGCTCTCCGTGGCGGGACGCGACACGTTCAACCAGTTCGTGGACAGCGTGCCGGTCATCAACGGCACGTCGACCGCTCGCTCCGAGGCGACGTCGGTGCGGGAGTCCTTCACGCACGGTTCGCAGTTCCAGAACGTGAACGACCTGGCCGCCTCGATCCAGAGCGCGTTGAACCTCGGCTCGGCCGGCGCGGCGGTCTCGTTCGTCGGCGGTCAGTTCGTGTACGACAACAGTGTCGGCTCGCAGGACCTCGTGAACGTCTCGATCGAGCGCAACGGCGCCTCGACGTCGTTCACGGAGGCGATGGGGCTGTCTTCGGACAACCTCTCCATCGGCGAGACGCGCCAGTCCGACCGCCTGCTCGACGTGGCGGCGCGCGAAGACAACATCGCCGACCTCTACTCGGCGCAGGGAGTGCACCTCGGACTCGCGACGGGCGACCTCTTCACGTTCGACTCGCAGATCGGCGGTGCCCAGAGCGCCCAGGCGACGTTCTCCGTGGTCAACACGGGCGACGGGGGCACCGGGGACCGGATCGTCCAGTCGCTGGGCGGCCTGCTGGATGAGCTCGAGGACGTCCTCGGCCTCACGATCGCCGGCGGCGCGGATCTGGAGGACGGCTCCATCGTGATCACCGGACGCTCCGGCCTCGCGGCCGAGCTGACGAACCTGTCGTTCGCCGAGGTCGGCAATCCGGATCTGTCGAGCGCGATGGCGTTCACCGAGGTGCAGGCCGCCACGGACGTGACGCACGAGGCCTCGATCCGCGTGTTCGACTCCCTCGGCGAGGAGCACCTGCTCACGCTGATCTTCACGAAGGACAACGACACGGACAACCGCTGGACCTGGCAGGCCGACGTCGACGACGGCAACGTCGTGGCGGGTGGCTCCGGCGCGGTGACGTTCTTCGGGGACGGCTCGCTCGAGAGCTTCACCACGAACGATGGCGCGCCGCTGCGGATCGAGCCGACGAACGGAGCCAACGGCCCCCTGGAGATCGACTTCGCGGCGGGGACGCACGGCGGGGTGGACGGGATCACGGGTTTCGCCCGCGAGTCGACGACCGCGATCGTGGACCAGGACGGCTACGGGATGGGCACCCTGGAGTCCATCTCGGTGGACGGGGAGGGAGTCGTCACCGGCGTCTTCACGAACGGGACGTCGCGGTCCCTCGCCCAGATCGCCCTGGCCAGCTTCAAGAACCCCGCCGGCCTCCAGCGCGACGGCGGCAACGGCTGGATGTCCACGCCGAACTCCGGCGAGGCCGTCATCCGGCGCCCGGGATCGTCCACCGAGGTCGGCGGGATCAGCGCCGGGACGCTCGAAATGTCGAACGTGGACATCGCGCAGGAGTTCACGAACATGATCGTGGCCCAGCGCGGATTCCAGGCAAACGCACGCACGGTAACGACTTCGGACGAGATGCTCCAGGAGCTTGTGAACCTCAAGCGGTAGTGGTCCGGTAAAGGAGTCGATCGCGGATCCGCCCCGCGCTCGCCGATGGCCGGGCCCCTCGGGGTCCGGCCAGTTCCTTTCGCCCCCGACCGAGCTGGCCTCGCCCCGAGTCCGAGGGCCGGGACGCGCGTCCGTCCCCGGGCTTCTCCATCCTGGCGGAGCGCTCCAACTGACCCGAAAGCTGCGGGCCCCGCCTGCCGATGTCAGAACCGGACGGCTGCGCGAATCGCGTCCCGTACCGCGCACCTCGCGTCCCGGCCGCCGGCCGGCCCGCCTCGAACGGCCAGGGAGAACATGGATCTCGGAACCGTCATCGGCATCTGCATCGGCATGGGTCTCGTCTTCTCGGCGATCCTGTCGGGCGGCGGCCTCATCCTGTTCTTCGACATCGCGTCGCTGATGATCGTGTTCGGCGGCGTGATCTCGGCGATCCTGATGTCGTTCCCGCTGCCGTCCGTGAAGCAGGTGCCGGGCGTGGTGGGGCGTGCGTTCCTGCACAAGGCGGCGAGCGCCGAGGAGATCCTCCGGCTCATCATCAAGTACGCCGAGGTCGCGCGACGCGACGGCATGCTCGCGCTGGAGGAAGAGGCCGACAAGGCCCCGGACGAGTTTCTCCGCAAGGCGCTCCGCCTCGCGGTCGACGGCACCGACGCCGAGCTGATCGGGATGATCCTGCGGCTCGAGGTGAAGTCCCTCGACGATCGTCACCGCACCGGACAGGAAATCCTGCGGGCGGGCGCGGAGTTCGCGCCGGCGTTCGGCATGATCGGAACCCTGATCGGGCTCATCCAGATGCTCCAGGTGCTGGATGATCCGAGCAAGATCGGCGGCGGCATGGCCGTCGCGCTCGTGACCTCGTTCTGGGGCGCGTTGCTCGCGAACACGATCTTCCTGCCGCTCGCGAACAAGCTGAAGAACCGTTCCGGCGAGGAGAAGACGATCCGCAAGCTCGTGATCGAGGGCATCACCTCGATTCAGGGCGGCGACAGCCCGCGCATCGTCAAGGAGAAGCTGAACACGTTCCTCGCGCCGAACGCGCGTGAGGGCGCCGAGAAGGCGGAGGCGTAGGGCCATGGCGAACGTCGAAGACGACGACGATGAGGAATGCCCCGGTGGCGCAGCCGGCTGGTTGACCACGTGGGCCGACATGATGTCGGTGCTGCTGACGTTCTTCATCGTGCTGCAGGCATTCTCGACGATCTCGGAGAAGAAGTTCTTCGAGGCGATCTCGTCGATCCAGATGGCCTTCCGGGTGCCGCTGCCGATCCGCTCTCCGGGCCAGTTCGAGTTCGCCACGGAGACGAACACGGCGGCGGACCTCGAGGAAATGGTCTCCGACGAGGACATCGCCGGCGCGTCCGTGCAGGACTTCGGCGACCACATCCTGCTCTCGATCGAATCCCGGTTCCTGTTCGGACTCGGCGACGCGAAGCTGTCCGGCGACGGCCAGGAGCTCATGGCACAGATCGCCCAGGTCCTGAAGAAGGAACCGGGCGCCATCCGGGTGGAAGGGCACACGTGCGATCTGCCTCTGGGCGCCCGGAACCGCTTCCGGGACAACTGGGAGCTGTCCACGGAGCGCGCCCTCACGGTGCTGTCCGCGCTCCAGAGGAACGGGATCCGACCGGAGCGCCTGGCGGCCGCCGGCTACGGCGAGTACCACCCGATCGCACCGAACGACTCGGAGGCGAACCGGGCCCGTAACCGACGGGTGGAATTCGTGATCGAGAAGAAGGGCGGAGTTTCCGATGCAACTCGATAGGGCGACGGCCGTTCCCGGCACGGAGAGGGCATGAAGGGCATCGTCAAGATCGCGATCGCGGTGGTGGTGCAGGCGGCGCTCGCCTGGGCGATCACCGTATTCCTCGTCGGGCCCACGATGCGCGGCGAGCCGCTGCCGTGGCAGAAGGCGAAGGACGAGGAGGCGGCCGCCGAGACGGAGGGGCCGCGCGAGCTCGGTCCGTTGCTGCCCCTGGAAGAGATCCTGGTCAACGTCGCGGACACCGGGGGACGTCGCTACTTCAAGACTTCGCTGACCCTCGAGATGGAGGGCAAGGACCTCGAGAAGACGGCGCCGAACCGGCTGCCGCTCCTGCGCGGGCGGGTGATCGACCTCCTCGCGCACAAGACGCTGGACGAGCTGACGGCGCCCGAAGCGCGCGAGAGTCTCCGCAGCGAGATTCTCGACACGCTGAACTCGGAAGTGTCGGGCGGGGAGTTCCGCGACCTGTTCTTCACGGAGTTCCTGGTCCAGTGAGCGATTCCACGTCCGTCCTGCCGCTGCTCGACGCGTCGCCGCGGCCCGCGGGCCGCCCGATGTTCTCGTCGTCCTCGCTCGCCGATCTCCGGCTCCGGGTCGACGTTCCGCTCGGCAGCTACGACGTCGATCTCCGGGGCCTGCTGCAGCTCAAACCGGGCTCGGTGCTCTCGCTGGACACCCAGACGGGAGAATCGCTCGACATTCGCGTGAACGGCACGACGGTTGCAAGAGGTGAGGTCCGGATCCACGGGGAACACTTCGCGGTGCGGGTGACGGAAATCCTGCGCGCGGGGCTCCCGAACGGAGAAGGACTCGATGGCACGACTCACGCCCCTCGCTCGACGTAGCGCGCTCGTCGCGTTCCTCACGATCACTCTCGCGCGCCCCGCGCTCGCCGGCGAAACGATGCCCGGCGTGACGGAGTCGGCGCTCCGCTCGCTCGCGGCACTCGGTGCCGTCCTGGGCCTGATCCTGCTCCTGGCGTGGTTTCTGCGCCGCCTGCGGGAATCGACGCCGGCCCGTTCCGACGCGCCTCGTCTCACCTCGCTGGGACGACTCGACCTCGGTTCGCGCCGCGAAGTGCGCCTCGTTCGGGTCGCCGATCGGGTGCTCGTCCTCGGTGTGACGGAGCAGCGCCTCGAGCTCCTCACGGAGATCGCGCCTGCCGGTCTCGAGACCGCCGCGCCCGACGCGGAGATGCCGATCCCCGAACTCGGCAATCTGCGAAAACTGGCCAGGTCGGCCTGACCAGTTTCCGGCCAGTGCCCAGATCCTGACCACGCGAACCCGGCCCTCCGTGCTCCCCGACCTCGCACGGTCCGCGTAAACGACGTCTGCGCAACCTGTTACGAAACACTTTAGCGAAATCTTCGTCTGGCACCGCCCTTGCGTATCCCGGCACGGAACGATCAGGACGTGCGGAATCCTCGGAGGCCTCGTTGAACGCTCGGCACTGGCAGATCGGCACCGCGGTACTGGTTCTCGCGCTTCTCGCGGGGACCGGCACCGCCGTCGCGCAGACCTCCGTCTCGCTCCCCACGATCTCGGTCGGGGTGGAGGACGCGGCGGAGCCGTCGAAGATCGCGATGACGCTGCAGATCCTCGCGCTGATGACCGTGCTGTCCCTGGCGCCGGCGCTGCTCATTCTCACGACGTCGTTCACGCGCATCGCCGTGGTGCTCGGATTCCTGCGCACGGCGCTCGGCACGCAGCAGCTCCCGCCGAACCAGGTGCTGATCGGGCTCTCGGTGTTCCTCACGTTCTTCGTGATGGCGCCGACCTGGAAGAACGTCCACGAGCAGGCGATCCGGCCGTGGATGGACGGAGAGCTCGCCGGGGACATCGCGTTCGAGCGCGCGACCACGGACCTGAAGGGTTTCATGCTCGCGAACACGCGAGCCGAGGACCTGAACCTGTTCCTCGAGCTGCGCGGCGGCGACGCGCCGGAGGCGCCCGAAGACGCAGGACTCGACGTCGTGATTCCGGGCTTCGTGATCTCCGAGCTCCGCACGTCGTTCCAGATGGGATTCGTGATCTACATCCCGTTCCTCATCATCGACATGGTCGTCGCGTCGGTGCTGATGTCCATGGGCATGCTCATGCTCCCGCCGGTGCTGATCTCCCTTCCGTTCAAGATCCTCCTGTTCGTGCTCGTGGACGGCTGGCACCTCGTGGTGCGGTCGCTCGCCGGCAGTTTCGTCTCCTGAGGCCTCGATGACTCCCGAATCCGCACTCGACATGTTCCGCCACGCGTTGCTCACGGCGCTCCTGCTCGCGTCGCCGATGCTCGGCGTGGGGCTCGTGGTCGGACTCGTCGTCAGCATCGTGCAGGCGGTGACGTCCGTGCAGGAAATGACGCTCACGTTCATCCCCAAGATGCTCGCGGTGATCCTGGCCGTGGTGATCGCGCTGCCGTGGATGCTCCGTCTCATGATCAGCTATGCCGGTTCGCTGTTCGGCAATCTCTCCGCCTGGGTCTGAGGAAGAACGTGACCGGTCTCTCCACACTCTTCGACCTTCCCCGGGTTCTCCTGTTCGCGCTCCTCATGGCGCGCGCGGGCGGACTCGTCCTCGCGGCGCCGTTCCTCTCGGGGCGACTCGTGCCGCGCATGGTCAAGGTGCTGTTCGTGGGGGCACTCGCGCTCGTCATGCTGCCGGCCTCGCCGGCGCCCGCCGTGCCGGAGCGGATGTCGTCCCTCGTCTGGATGGTGGGCGGTGAGATCCTGCTCGGTCTCGCGCTCGGGCTCGTCTCGCAGCTGTTCGTCGTGGGATTCCAGGCGGCGGGGGAGATCATCGGCGTTCAGATGGGATTCGGCATGGCGCGGATCCTGGACCCGATGTCGAGCCAGGAGTCCACGGTGATGGGGCGCTGGCTGTGGCTCACGGCGATGACGCTGTTCTTCACGCTCGGTGGCGTCGCCGTCGTGATCCGCGCGCTCGCGCTCAGCGTACAGACGCTGCCGCCGGGTCTCGCCGCACCCGGCGCCGACGTCACGGCCGCGCTCGTCGCGTTCACGGGCGACGCGTTCGCGGTGACGCTCCGCGTCGCGGCGCCGGCCATCGGCATCCTGCTGCTGACGTCGGTCGGTCTCGGGCTTCTCGCCCGCACCGTGCCGCAGATGAACGTCTTCATCGTGGGGTTCCCGCTCAAGATCGCCGCGGGAATCGTCGCGACCGCCTTCACGCTGCCGTTCCTCGTGGACGTCGCGCGCCGGGAGCTCGGCGTGCTCGTCGAGCGGCTCGCCCTTCTCGCCGCCGGTTCCTGAGGAGACCCCTTGGCCGAATCCACCGGACAGGAACGGACCGAGTCCGCGACTCCCCGCCGCCGCCAGAAGGCGCGCGAGGAGGGCAACGTCGCGCGGTCCATGGAGGTCAACTCCGTGATCGTGCTGGTCGCCGGCCTCGCCGGCCTCGCCGCGCTCGGCCCGCGCATGACCGAGCACACGGGCGCCCTGACCACGGACCTGTTCCGGGCGCTCGCGCAGCCGCTGGACGAGGGACTCGCCGTCACGCTGGCACATCGCGTGGCCACGACGTTTGCGTGGGTGATCTGCCCGTTCGCGGGCGTCGTGGCGCTCGCCGGACTCGGAGCGAACCTCGCGCAGACCGGGATCGTTCTCAGCGGCAAGCCCCTGATGCCGAAGCCGGATCGTCTGTCGCCGCTGACGGGTCTGAAGAAGATCTTCTCCAAGCGGGGCATGGCCGAACTCGCGAAGTCGCTCATCAAGGTCGCGGTCGTCGGCGCGGCCGTCGGCTGGGCGCTGTTCCGCACGCTCGAGTCGTTCTTCCCGTTGGTCGGGATGGAGGTCGCTCCGGGGTACGCCCACATCGTGAGCGCGATGTTCACGGTCGCCGCGACGTCGGCCGCGGCCCTCGCGCTCCTCGCCGTGCTCGACTTCTGGTTCCAGCGGTTCGAGCACGAGCAGCAGCTGAAGATGACGCGACAGGAAGTGAAGGACGAGTACAAGCAGACGGAAGGAGATCCGAGCCTCAAGGGCAAGATCCGCGAGCGCCAGCGCCAGATCAGCCGCCGTCGCATGATGGAAGACCTCAAGACGGCCGACGTCGTGGTCACGAACCCGATCCGCTTCGCCGTCGCGCTCAAGTACGACCCGGCCACGATGCGGGCGCCGAGGGTCGTCGCGATGGGCGCCCGTCTCCTGGCCGCTCGCATCCGTGAGGCCGCGCGCGTGGCCGGGATCCCGATCGTGGAGAACCCGCCGCTCGCTCGTGCGCTGTTCAAGGCCGCGCGCGTCGGGGGCGAGGTGCCGGTGGCGCTGTACCAGGCAGTGGCGGAGCTGCTCGCGTTCGTCTGGCGGAAGCGTGACGCCCATGCGATCGGCGGTGCTCGATGAACCCGATCACCTCCGGCGGCCGCAGCACGATCCTCATCGCGATCGCGATGTTCGCGATCCTCGCGGTGATGATGGTTCCCGTGCCGTCGCCGCTGCTCGACCTCACGATCACGTTCAACATCGCGTTCGCGTTGATCGTGCTGCTCGTCACGCTGTACACGCGCGAGCCGCTCGAGTTCTCCGTGTTCCCGAGCCTGCTCCTCGTCCTCACGCTGCTGCGTCTGGCCCTGAACGTCGCGTCCACGCGCCTGATCCTCGCGAACGGCTTCGCCGGTCACGTGATCGAGGCGTTCGGCGAGTTCGTCGTGCAGGGCAATCCCGTGATCGGCTTCGTCATCTTCGTGATCCTGGTCGTGATCCAGTTCGTGGTGATCACGAAGGGCGCCGGGCGCGTGGCCGAGGTCGGGGCGCGCTTCACGCTGGATGCGATGCCGGGCAAGCAGATGGCGATCGACGCCGACCTGAACGCCGGCCTCATCGACGAGCGCCAGGCGAAGGAGCGTCGCGAGAAGATCTCGCGCGAGGCGGACTTCTACGGCGCCATGGACGGTGCCTCCAAGTTCGTCCGCGGAGACGCGATCGCCGGCATCATCATCACGCTGATCAACATCCTCGGCGGATTCGTGATCGGCGTCGCGCAGCGGGGCATGCCGTTCCGCGACGCGCTCGACACGTACACGCTGCTCACGGTCGGCGACGGCCTCGTGTCGCAGATCCCGGCGCTGGTCGTGTCCGTCGCGGCCGGCATCCTGGTGACGCGTTCCGCCGGGGAGCGCGACCTCGGCGCCGACCTGATCGGGCAGATCTTCCTCAAGCCCACGGCCGTTCTCGTGGCCGCGGGAATGCTCGCCGTCCTCGGCGTGGTGCCGGGTCTCCCGACCGTACCGTTCCTCGCGCTCTCCGCCGGGGCCGCGATCCTCGGCCTCGTCACGGCGCGGAACCAGAGGCGGAGCGAGGCCAAGGCCAGCGTGCCCGCCGGCGACGAGGCGCCGGCGCCGAGCGGCCCGCAGCCCGTGGACGAGCTCCTGGTGGTGGATGCGCTCGAGGTCGAGATCGGCTACGGCCTGATCTCGCTCGTCGACGCGAACCAGGGTGGCGATCTGCTCGACCGCATCACCATGATCCGGCGTCAGGTCGCTTCCGAACTCGGCTTCATCGTGCCGCCGGTCCACGTCCGCGACAGCATCCAGCTCGAGCCGAACCAGTACCGGATTCGCGTGAAGGGCGTGCCCGTCGCGACGTCCACGATCGAGAAGGACTCGCTGCTCGCGATGAACCCCGGCGGAGCACTGGCCGATCTCCGCGGCGTGGAGACGCGGGAGCCGGCCTTCGGTCTGCCCGCGAAGTGGATCGCGCGCGGCGATCGCAGCGCCGCCGACCGCAAGGGCTGGACGGTGGTCGAGCCGACCGCGGTGCTCGCCACCCATCTCACCGAGCTCATCAAGCGGCACGCACCGGAGCTGCTCGGACGTCAGGAGGTCAAGGAACTGCTCGACGGCGTGAAGGAGCGCGCGTCCGCCGTCGTCGACGAGCTCGTGCCCGGCATTCTCTCGCTCGGCGGCGTCCAGAAGGTGCTCGCCGGACTGCTGCGCGAGCGCGTGTCGATCCGCGATCTCGTCACGATCCTCGAGACGCTCGCGGATTGGGGCGGCCAGACCCGCGACGTCGCCACGCTCGTGGATCGCTGCCGGGTGGCGCTCGGGCGCGCGATCTGCGACGACAATCGCAATCCCGACGGCACGCTCGCCGCCGTGACGCTGTCTCCGCGCCTCGAGGCTTTCCTCGGCGATTCGCTGTCCGGCCAGGGGGGAGACGTCGCGCTCCCGCCCGATAGCGCGCGCCGGGTCCTCGAGAAAGTGAACCACCTCGTGGAGAAGGCGGTCGCCGGCGGCCGCCAGCCCGTGATCCTCACGTCCGGTCGCGTGCGCAGCGCGCTGCGCCGGATGCTCGAACCGATTCTCCCGCACGTCGCCGTCCTGTCCTTCTCGGAGGTGTCGGCCGGCGTGCCCGTGACGTCCGTGGGAACCGTGGAGTGGAGCGATGAGTGACGTGACGAAGTTCCGCGGCCGTACGCCCGGACTCGCGCTGCGGCAGGCACGCGAAGAGCTCGGAGACGACGCGCGCCTCGTGAGCGCTCGCCGGGTCTCGGCGCCCGGCCTCCCGCCGCTGTACGAGGTCCAGGTGATGACGACGCCTGCCGCGAAGGACGACGTGATTCCCGCCCTGCGGCGGGAACTCGCCGGATTGCGTGAGGAGATCGGCTCGCTGCGGGCCGGCGTGCTCGCGCAGGTCCCGGCGGCGGCCGCGCCGGCGGCTCCGGTCGAGCCCGCGACGACTCCTCCGGACGAGACCGAAGACCCGGCCCTCGCGCCCTGGTTCCAGGCGCTCGAGCGCGGGGGCGCCTCGACCTCCACGTTGACTCGCGTCCGCCACGATGCGGCGCGCGCACTTCCCGACGGCGCGGACATCGCCGCCGCCGGCACCGCCGTTCGCGACGCGTTGCGCGGGCTGCTCGGCGACGGCGGCGGTGACGACCTCGGACTCGAATCGCTCGTGGTCGTGGGCCCGTCCGGCTCCGGCAAGACGACGACGCTCGCGAAGATCGCGGCCGAGCGGGTGGGGCGCGGCGAGGAGCCGGTGCTCGTGTCCGCGGACGGCGAGAGTCTGCACGGCGAGGACGAGCTCGCGGCGATCGCCGAGGCGCTCGCGCTCCCGTTCGAGACGGCCTTCGTGGACGGCCGGCTCGAGGAGATCGTCGAACGCCACGGCGCCGGCCGCGTGTACCTCGTGGACACGCCCGGGCGCTCGCCGTTCGCCGGCCGGGGGCTCGATCCGGTTCCCGCGCTCGTCGCGGCGCTTCCGGCCGCGGAGAGAGTGCTGGTGCTCGACGCCGGCCGCGACCTCGCGGAGCTCCGCGCACAGATCGATGCATGGGCACCGGTGTCGCCCGGCCGGGTGGTGCTCTCGAAGCTCGACGAGCTCGCCCGCCCCGGTCGTCTGCTCGATGCGGCGATCGCGCTCTCGTTGCCGATCGCGCGCGTCTCGTTCGGTCGCTCCGCGCGCGGTACGAGCGCGGTGCCCGGCGACGCGCGGGTACTCGCACGGATTCTCGGTACGGAACTCGCCGTCGAGCGGACGGCGTAGGAGGCAGGACGGATCTTGGCCCGCAAGAAGAAGAACGAGGGGCTTCCGGTGGCCATCGCCACGCAGGGCGGACTTCTTTCCGCGCTCGCGGTGCTCGCGATCGGAACCTTCCAGGGCGGTCGTGCCTGGATCGTGCTCATTCGTGCGGGAGTCGCGTTTCTCTTGTGCTCGGCCATCCTGAAGATTCTCACGGCCGGCGTCATGACCTGGGTGTCCGCCAAGCGGACCCAAATCGAGAAGACTGACGCCACCGCGGACGACATCGACGAGACGGTCGGACTGATCAACTCCATCTCACCCGAAACTGCGGAGAAATGAGCTTGATGACGAAGGAAAGCGCCGAGAGGCTCTGGAAGGACTACCGTCGCACCCGGTCGCCCGAGGTTCGCGAGAAGCTCGTTCTGCGCTACGTCTCGCTCGTGAAGTACGTGGCGGGCCGTCTCGCGATCGGGCTTCCGCCGTCCGTCCAGGCCGACGACCTCATCAGCTCCGGCATCCTCGGACTCATGGATGCGATCGACAAGTACGACCTCGAGCGCGACACGCGCTTCGAGACGTACGCCGTCACGCGAATCCGCGGCGCGATCCTCGACGAGCTGCGTGCGCTCGACTGGATCCCGCGCTCCACGCGTCAGAAAGCCCGCAAGCTCGAAGGCGTGTACACGGTGCTCGAGAACTCGCTCGGCCGGCAGGCGACGACCGAAGAGGTCGCGAAGCACATGAACCTCTCCACGACGGCCCTCTACGGACTGCTCGACGAGGTCCGCTCCACGAATCTCGTGTCACTCGACGAGTACGTGCAGGGCAAGGACGGCGAGGGGCAGACCCGCCTCGTGGACGCCGTCGAGGACAAGGTCAGTCTCGATCCGTCCGAGCGCATCGACATCGAGGATCTGAAGGAGGTCATGAACTCCGCGATCCTGCGTCTCCCTCCGCGCGAACGTCTCGTGATCGCGCTGTACTACTACGAGGAGCTCACGCTGAAGGAGATCGGCTCGATCCTGAACGTCTCGGAGTCGCGCATCTCCCAGATCCATACCAAGGCCGTGACCCGGCTGCGCAACAAGCTCAAGAGCCAGATGCACTCGCTGATCGCGGGCCTCATGGGCCCCGGCATCCCCCAGGAGTTCTCGAGCGCCGAGAAGCGCGGCGCCCGCGCCGTGATCGGAGACATCGCGAAGATCCTCGCCGAGTAGAGAGAGCCGGACGGGGCGAGGCCCCGGGGAGGGAACGCCATGGTCGAGAGCTCGGACCTTCAGGCCGCGATCCTGCGGACCCAGGCCACGGAGCGCCTCCAGGCCCTCCACAACCAGCAGGAAGAACTCGAAAGGAAGCGCTTCGAACTCACCATGGCGCGGGAACGTGCCGAAAAAGCCAAGAAGGCGCAGGAAGTCGAACGGGGCGAGGGCAAGCGGGTCGTACGGGACCGCTGGGAGCGGGGCGAGAGGGATCCGGATTCCGGGCCCGAACCCGAGCCCCGGGAGGATCCGGGCGCAACGCACGCCGCGGGCGAAGCCGAGGCCGCCGGGGGATCGGAGGAGGAGGATGGGGATGCGACGCACGGAGGCGGGATCGATGTCCGCGTGTAGGACGATGCTGCTGGCCGGAGTACTGGCCGGGCTGACGGGCCCCGTCGCGGCGGGCACCGTTCCGCCGGGGCGCATGGCGTATCTGGCCGCGGAGGCCGCCCGGTTGAGCGACGAGGCCGCCACCGCGGGTATCGACGTACCCGAAGTGCCCACCGGGCAGGCGGAGACGGCGGAGCTCGCGACGGGTGAAGAGAGCGCGGGACCGCGTCCGGAGCCGATCCAGATCCGCGGTCCCCGATCCCGATCGGGTTTCGCGAACGTCGCGTGGGTTCCGAACTGGTCCGCCTTCGGGCGAAGCTGGCCGGTCGGTCCCGGACCGACGACGCTGCTCGTGGTGGGATCGTTTCTGCTCGCTCTCACCGGGATCACGCGCTTCCGACTCCAGCGTCGCCGCCCGGCGAAGACGTCGAGCACGGCATCGGATCACGAACTCCGCGAGGTGACGTGGCGCTTCCGCTCGCCGGAGCCGGTGCGCATCGGGCACGAGTCCTCGGATCGATTCCAGTCCGTGCTCGACGAGATCGAAATTCTCGGCCGGCAGCTCCGACAGGCGACGACCGCCGGCGGCCACTCGGCGCTCGCGCCCGTCGTGTTCGCCCGGCGCGATCGGGAAGCGATCGCAGGGGAAGCGTCGACGCCGTCCACACACTCGATGATCCAGACGAAGCCGGCGTCGCCGAGCGCACCGATCGCGTCCCCCGCACCAGCCGCACCGGCCGCCACGATCGCCCCGCCGACGTCCCGCGAGGAGCGCTACGCGCTCGCGCGCCGTCTGCTCGCGGAGGGGAAGGAGCGCGACGTGATCCGGGCCGCCACCGGACTCAAGACGGCGGAGCTCGATCTGATTCGCTGCGGTCTCGCCCGCACGGAGACACCGGAGAACATTCGCGCGGGACGCGCGCGCCTGAACGTGTCGTGGCCCCTTTCGGGTGCCGCGGGGAGGAACGAATGAGCGTCCAGCCACACTCCACGGTATCGATGCCACGCCCGACGGGCGTGCGACGGGAGCGCATCCTCGTGATCGACGACGAGGAGAACATCCGTTCGACGCTGGAGGAGTTCCTCTCCATGAACGGATACGAAGTCGATACCGCCGAGAACGGGGCGCAGGGTCTCGATCTCCTCGGCCGCAACGCCTACGACGTCGTCCTGTCCGATCTCAAGATGCCCGGCATCGACGGGATCGCGGTCATCGAGTGGGTCCGGGAGACGAATCCGGGCCTGCCCGTGCTGGTGATGTCCGGGCACGCGACGGTGGAGAGCACCATCCGGGCGCTCCGCCTCGGCGCGTACGACTATCTGCTCAAGCCGTTCGGACTCGACGAGATCGAGCGCACGATCGAGAACTGCCTGGACAAGCGTCGCCTCGAGCGACGCAACACGGAACTCACGGAGGCGAACGAACGGCTCCGCGAAGTGGAGCGGATCAAGGACGACCTGCTGGCCACCGTCTCGCACGAGTTCCGCACGCCGCTCACCGCGCTCCGCGGGTTCCTGAACCTGATGGAGTACACGGGACTCGACAATCTCCGTTCGGACCAGCTGCACGCGCTGGACGCGATCGGAGACAACGTCGAGCGACTCGACTCGATGATCGCGAACCTGCTCACCCTCGTGGAGGCGCACGACGGGGCGTACAAGCCGATCCTCGAACCGGTGCGCTTCGGCGACTTCCTGGACGAGTACTTCGGTCCGAAGGACCACGGGCGCCCGCACCGCCCGCTGAAGCGCGAGGTGGCCGAGGCCGCGGCGAACAGCGAACTCCTGCTCGACCGCCTGCGGTTCCCGCTCGTTCTCACGAACCTGCTGGACAACGCGTGGAAGTTCTCCAAGGGCCCCGGCGAGGCCGAAGTGATCTTCCGGGCGCGCCGCGAGGGCACGTCGCTGATCTTCGAGGTTCACGACGACGGCATCGGGATCCCCGCATCGCTCGGCGAGCAGCTGTTCGAGCGGTTCACGCAGGGCGACATGACGTCGACGCGCGAGTACCAGGGCGCAGGCCTCGGCCTCGCGGTGGTGCGCGAGATCGTGACCGCACACAATGGCGACGTGCGGCTCGTCCCGCCGCTCCTTTCGGGCGCCTCCGTCCGGGTGACCCTCCCGGCCGTGGGCATCCGCGCGGCGGAAGGAGACGCGTGACGTGGCGGAGCAGCTGAGTCAGGCCGACATCGACGCCCTGCTGGATACGTTCACGACGCCGGAAGGTGGGGCGTCCGAGTTCGTCTCCGCAGCGGCCGGCAGCGGGAAACGCCAGAAGCGTCCCGTGGAGACCCAGGCCTACGACTTCAGCCATCCGGATCTCCTCTCCCGCGACCAGGTCCGCTCGGTGCGAACGGTGCACGAGGGATTCGCCCAGGCGCTCGCGAAGCGCCTGTCCACGGAGCTGCTCACGAACGTCTCCGCGTCCGTGGCGTCCATCGACCACCTCACGTACGCCGAGTTCCTGATGCTCCTGCCGAGCCCCACCGTGCTCTCGGTCGTCGAGATCCCGCAGCTCTCCGGCAACATCGCGATCGAGATCAATCCCGCGATCGCCTTCGCATTCATCGACCGACTCCTGGGCGGCGAAGGCCGTCCGCTCGGCAAGACCCGTCCGCTCACGGCGATCGAGCAGGGCCTGATGGAACGCGTGGTGGAGAAATGCTGCCAGGAGCTCGCCGGCGTATGGAATCCCCTGTTCGAGATGGATTTCCAGTTGCAGGCGATCGAAGGCAATCCCGAGCTCGCGCGCGTGATCGGCCCGAACGAAATGGTCGTGCTCGTGTCGATGGAGCTCCGCATGAACGAGGTGTCCGGCGTGATGACGCTGTGCCTCCCGTACATCGTGATGGAACCCGCGATCCAGCGTCTCAGCCAGAGCAACATGGTGACGCGCAAGGGCGGCGGCGACCCGGAACGCTTGCGGAGCGCGCTCTCGCGGTCGGTCCGTGACTCGCGCGTACGCGTCGACGTGGAGATCGGTCGCGCGTGTCTCAGCATTCGTGAGTTGATGGAGCTCGAGCCCGGCGACGTGCTGCGGTTCTCCGCTCCGTGCCGGGCCGGCGCGACGCTGCTCATCGAGGGCGTCACCCGGGCGGAGGGCTCGCCCGGACGGGCCAACGGCAATCTCGCGCTTCGTGTGGATTCGGCCCGTGACCGCGGGCAGGAGGAGAAGGGATGAACGAGGTGACGTCCGCGGATCGGGAGCTGTTCGCCGAGTTCGCTCGCCGCATCGAGGCGGCGCTGAAGGATCGCATCGAGGGCGACGTCGCCGCGGGTGAGCTCTCCGATTTCGCGTTCGGGGCGGAGGAGCTCGCGAGCCTGGCGCAGGAGGGTGCCGCGTTGTTGCCGGCGCGTTGGCCCTCGGAGAACGGAGACATCACCGGTGTCGTGCTCTGGACGGGCGCGCTGTCCGCGCTGCTCGGCGACGATCCGCGCGCCGCCGCCGACCTCACGGCCGAGGATCTCGACGCGCTCGGACAGAGTCTCACGCTGAATCTCGGTGAGGGTGGGGAGGGGAAGCTGGGCCTCACGTGGTCCGGGGTGGAACTCGTGAGCGCGGCGAACGTGTCGGATCGCGTGGCGGAGCTCGGCCTCGGCACCGAAGCGATGGGCGTCGCGGTCCCGATCGCCTTCGGCGGTCACGAGATGACGTTCCACTTCCTTCCCGGACCGCCGGCGCCCGCGGAGGAAGCTCCGGAGGCGGATTTCGCCGTCGACGAGATGTCGGAGGATCCTGCCTCGCACGAGGCACCCGCCGCCACGGCGCCCGCCGCCGCCGCGCCGGTCGAGGACGAAGACGACGAGGCGCCGCTGTCCGCGATTCCGGATCACCTGCTCGACGTCAACATCCCGCTTTCGATCCGACTCGGATCGACGTACATGAACCTCGACGACGTCCTCCGGCTCGCGCCGGGCGCCGTCGTGGAGCTCGATCAGCGGGAGGACGAGCCGCTCGAGGTCGTCGCGAACGGACGGGTGATCGCCCACGGCGAGGTCGTCGTCGTCGATGAGCGATTCGGCATCAAGATCACCGACATCGGCACGTCGGCGGATCGACTGCGCTCGGTCTGATCGGCGCGTCGGCGGGACGACCGCGCCCTGTCGAACGCCACGATGGGGAAGATTCCCCGGGTAACCCGGGGCAAGCGCCCCGAGCCCTTCGTGCATCTTGACTGATGCTTGCGCGTCCTTGCGGCCCTCCGCTCCGCGGGCCGGCACGCGGGTTGCTCTACTCCCGGGAAAGACGCCGAAACCGAAAGGGCAATCCCCGCTCGGGGTGCGCAAAGCCACGGATTCCTTCGCCTCGCCGGAGCGAATCGCCGGGCTGCCGAGTTTCGGTCCTCGAACCCCGGGGGCCGTCCCTTGTCGCAGCCGCTCGCCCTCGCCGTCTCTCTCCTCCTTCTGCTGATGCCCGCGGTCGGGCACGCGCTCGAGGTCGTCGGCCCCCGGGAAGTCCTGGATCACTGGTGCGTCGAGCGCGACGGCGGGCTGTGGCTCACCGTGGACGGGCGCTCGTTCGAGCTCGTGACCGATCCGCACGCACCGTTCCTCTCTCCTCTGGGCGACGGGGAGTTCCACCCGATGGACCGGCTCGAGGTCGAGCGGGCCCTCGCCACCGTCTCCGTGCCGAACGATCGCGTGCGGGTGTTCATTCTGCCGTACCCGCAGCGCCAGACGCTGCGTTCGAACTGCCTCGGCACCGACGTCTACCTCGCGCCGGGCCTGCGCGACGTTCCCGCGCAGCACGTGTGGACGACGGTGGTGCACGAGATCGGTCACGTGTGGCAGCACGCGCGCTTCCCCGAAGGAAGCCGGGCCTGGGAGGAGTACTTCGCGATCCGCGGCCTCGACCCCACCCGCTTCCACGCCACCGCGGCCCACGCCGATCGGCCGCGCGAGATCTTCGCCGAGGATTTTCGCCTGCTCGTCGGACAGGGTCTCGCCGTGGCGAATGACAACCCGGAGAACGCGGACATCCCGCGTCCCGAGGACGTGCCGGGCCTGCGCGACTGGTTCGAGGAAAACGTCGCGCCGGTCGGCCCCGCCAACGAGACGGCGTTGCTCACCCCTCAGGTCTCTCCGAATCCGTTCCGACCCGCGGCGGCGCCGGCCGTCGAGATCCGGTTCGCCGGCGTCCCGGCCGCGGGGCCGGTCGCGATCGTGGACCTCACCGGCCGACGCGTCCGGTCGTTGCCGGCGACCGGGGAGGGGCAGACCGCGGTCGCCCGCTGGGACGGACGGGACGAAGCGGGACGTGTCGTGGCGCCCGGCGTCTACTTCGCCCGGGCGGCCCTCGCGGGTCCCGCGGGGCGCTCCGCGCGCATCGTGATCCTCCACTAGCGCCGCCCCCGATTCGAGCGGCGCTCGATCGGGCATCCTGCAACGCACGGATTGCGAGATCCGTCGTTTGCGCGCGCTTCTCGACGTCCTGACGCGATCTCCTGAGCGTTTCCGGCCACGGTTCGACATCCTTGGCGGGGGAGCGTCTGGCATGCCTCCTGCGTGGTAACGGCCCGGCACCTGCGGCCGTCATTCGTCGGCCGCGGGAGACAACGGAGGATTGCCCAATGACCCCCAGGAATTTGATCGCCCCGCTGCTCCTCGTCGCTTTCGCCGCCGGGTGCGGCTCCGACTCGGGCACGACCCTGCAGGCCGACACCACTCCGCCCGCGGCACCGGCCGACGTCGAGCTTCGCGCTCTCGGCAGCCACCATCCCGATCTCCAGATCGACTGGGCGGACAATGCCGAGTCCGATCTCGCCGGCTACGTGGTGGAGCGCAGCCTCGACGAGGGCGAGACGTGGACGACGATCACCGCGGTGCTCACGGAGTCGACGTACACGGACACGTACCAGTCGCGCGCGCAGTATCGCGTGACCGCGGTCGACACATCGGAGAACTCCAGCGCGTACTCGACCCGCGTCGCGTACCTCGCAACGACCGGTACTCCGAAGTTCGCGGCGGACCGCGAGGGCATCCGGTTCTAGTTTCCGGCGGCCGGATCGGATCCACGGGCCCGCTCCCTCGAGGGGGCGGGCCCTTCTTCTTGCCGCACAGCGTTCCGGCCCCCCCCCGGGGCCGCCCGTTCTCGCCGGAAAGACGGGGCGGGGGGCGCCGCTTGACCGAGTCCCGTGGGCCCTCTAAGCTCGGTCATCGTCGCAAGTTGTCGAGCCCCGCCTCCCTGCGAGAAACCGAGGATGATGACCTTCTCCCCGCGTGCCCGGATCCTCGCGATCCGGTTCGTCACGCTGGCCTTCTCGGTCGCCGTCAGCGTCGCCACGCTCACGACGCGGGAGGCCGCCGCCGCTCCGCTGAACCCGCCCTACGACGTCTACGAGACCGGCCCGCTCGCAGATACCGCCCTCGACGCGTTCTCGAGCGCCCCGGGACCGTGGGTCTCGATCCATCAGGAACGGGTGGACGGAAGAACCTGGCTCCTGCTCGCGCTTCCCGACGGCGAGGTGGCGACGCCGGTGCCGGGTGCGGATCGTCCGCGATACCTCGGACGCGTACGCGAGGGAGAACGCGTGCTGCTGTCCGCTCCGCCGGAAAAGGGAGAGGCTCGCCTGCGAACGGGGCGCCCGATCTCCATCACTCCGGCCGGCGCGACGGTGCACGTCACGTCGGACCGACCGAGCGACCTCGCGCGCGAGACCCCCCATCAGTTCCACGTGCTGGAGCGCGGCAGCGCGCCGCCTCCACCGCGTCGCGACGGACCGCCTCCCGCGATGGCCGAAGCGATCGAGCGGGCGCGCGAAGTTCGCCCGGACGTGGGCGGACGCAGCGTCGCCGACGTACTCGCGCTGATCGACGCCGTTCGCGCGGATTCCCTCGAGAGCTACATCCGCGCACTGTCCGAGGAGGCGAGCGGTCAGCCTTCGACCCGCTGGTGGGAAGATGCGCGGACTCGCGGCGTCGTGTCCGACTACGTGGTCGGGAAGTTCCAGGAGGCCCTGGCGGTCGCGCCCGGATCGAGCGTCTTCCAGCACGGATTCGACGTCGAGAGCGACGTGAATCCGGGAACGACGACCCGTGTGTACAACATCGTGGGACGGCTCCCGGCCGCGGTGGAGTCCCGGGGGGCGATCATGGTGACCGCGCACCTCGACGCGATCGGCGTCCGCAGCGATCCCGCCCTCCTCTGCGCGCTCGGCTACAAGGACGACGACGCGGCCTGTGATTGCGGAAACGCTGCAAACGACGACGACTGCCTCTGGTCGGGCGCGAGCGATCCGGCACCGGGAGCGGACGACAACTCCACCGGGATCGCGGCGCTGCTGGAGTCGATCCGCATCCTCGCGCCACTGGAGTTCGACTTCGACATCTACTGGGTCGCGTTCCAGGCCGAGGAGCTCGGTCTGCTCGGGTCGGCCGCATTCGCGGACTCGGTGGTGACCGGCGACCAGGAGATCTGGGCGGTCCTCAACATGGACATGCTCGGCTACAACGCGGAACGCAATCAGCTCGACCTGGTGACGGACGAGGGATCGCAGTGGTTCGCGGACTGGATCAAGGACTCCGGCAGCCTGTTCACGCCCGCGCTCCCGGTGAACAAGTACGTGGAACTGTTCGGGCGCAGCGACCACGCGAGCTTCTGGGCGAGCGGAATCGACGCGATCCTGCTCATCGAGGACAAGACGGTGCGCTACCCCGGCTACCACCGGGTCACGGACGTGTGGGACACGATCTTCCCCGCATCCGGACGGCCGGAGCCGGAGCGTCAGCTGCAGTACGCGGTGCAACTCGCGGTGGCCACCCTCGGCCGCTTCGCGGTTCACTACGACGCGCCGGACCTCGCAATGCCGGAGGGAGAGGTCACGGCCACGCCGTTCAGCCCGACCGAGGGATTCGTCCGGGGACGCTCGGTGACGCTTCGCGCCCGGGTGCGGAACCTCGGTCAGTCGTCCCTCACGTACCAGGGCACGACGACGGATTCGCTCACCGCGCGCGTACGCTTCTTCGACGGTGCGCCGGACGCCGGGGGAACGTTCCTCGGCGAGGTCACCCGCAAGGACCTGTTCCTGGCGGGCGGCCAGAACGACTTCGAGTGGATCTGGAACACGTCGGAGGCCACGCTCGGCTATCACACGCTGTGGGCCGAGGTGGAGGGTCTCGATCCCGGATACGACGTCACGCAGATCTCGGCGGACAACGATCGCTCGGCCACGACGATCTTCCTGAAGGCGGCCTCGACCGAAGGTCCCCGAATCCTCGAGCACTACGTCTATCCGAATCCGGCTCCCGCCGGCACCGCGCTCACGTTCTATTACGAGCTCACGCGCAACGCGACGGTCGAGATGCAGCTCTACGATCTGGAGGGCACGCTGGTCGCACGGCTGTTCGCCGGAGGCTCCTTCGTCGGCGAGGGCAACCGCGCCGGTCCGAATCGCGCCGGATCGCGCGCATTCCAGCCGGACCTCGATACGATCGAGCTGGAGAGCGGCGTGTACCTCTACTCCCTGCAGGTGGGAGACGGCAACAGCATCTCGGACAGCGTGCGGGGCAAGTTCGCGATCGTCCGCTGAGGGGGAGCCCGAGCGGCGGACGTTCGCGTCGCGGTCAGGTGCGGGGCATCCACCAGTGCGCGCCCCACGCGATCCACAACGCGGCGGCGAAGAGGATGCCGACCGCGGGGCGTCGCCAGTCTCGACCGGTCACGACGAACCTCCCGGAGTGGGGGATCAGTTTCCGGGCCCCGTGTCGTCGAACGACGCCACGGGGCCCCGGACGTTGCAGTCCTCGCTTCCCTCCGTGGTCATCGCAACCACCAGAAGAAGTCGAGGAACGGCAGCACGACGATCGCTGCCTTCGTCAGGGCATTCATGGCGTCTCCTGGAACAGGGGTCCGCGCGAAAGGGGTTGCAAGCGCGGGGCCATACCGGCGATTGCGGACCGATCAGACGTGATTTTCTCAGTCTGCCAACTTGCTTCACAGCAAGCGCTTGGAGAACTGTCATCAAGTGATTTCATTCACGAGCGGACGCAAGAGGCCCCCAACGCGGGACTGGCCGGATTCTGGTCAACCAGCTGCTCGAAGTCTGGTCAGGCCGGAGACGGCGCGGGCGGGGGCGTCGCCCGGAATCGCGCCACGAGGATGGTGACGTCGTCGTCCGGGGCGCCGCCCACGAACTGCTCCACGGCGGACACGATCCCGTCGATGACGGCGCGGCTGTCGAGGTGCGCGAGGCGGGGCAGGAGCCGTTCGAGCCGGGGGAGCCCGAACTCTTCATCCTCGGCGTTCAGCACGTCGGTGACGCCGTCGCTGTAGAGGACGAGCAGGTCGCCATCCGAGAAGGTCGTCTCGCCGCCCTCGTACTCTGCCCCCGGCATCATGCCGAGCAGAAGGCCGCCTTCCTCGAGCCGCTGGACCGCGCCCCCGCGCCGCACGACGAGACCGGCCGGGTGGCCGGCGTTGACGTACCGGAACGAGCGACGCCGGACGTCGAGGTGACCGTAGAGCAGGGTGGCGAAATTGCCGGATTCGACCGCCTGGCAGAGGCGCCGGTTGACCTTCTGCACGATCGGGCCGGGCTCTGCGTCCGGGGAGGCCTCGGCGCGCAACGTCGCCTGGAGCCCGGACAGGATCAAGGCCGCGGGAACGCCCTTGCCGGAGACGTCCGCCACCGCGAGGCCGAGTCCGTCCACCCCGAGCTCCAGGAAGTCGTAGAAGTCCCCGCCGATCTCCCGACACGGTCGGGTGAGCGCGGCGATCTCGATCCCATCCGGCGCCGGGATGCAGGTGGGGAGGAGGCTCGACTGGATTCGCTTCGCGACGGCGAGCTCCTCCTCGAGTCGCCGACGCTCGAGCGCCTCCTCGTGCAGGCGGGAGCTCGCAAGCGCGGTGCCGCCCTGGTCGCCGAGCGTGGCGAGGAGCTCGAACTCGTCGGCGCGGTAGCGCTCTCCGGAGGCCTTCGGGCCGAGCAGGAGCAATCCTTCGAGACGCCGCTCCCGCGGGAGGAACACGAGCAGCCGGGGGTCGATGGCCTCGAGAAGCGCGGCCTCCTCCGGCGGGAGCTGAGCGAATCGATCGGGCGTCCGCTCCGCCGAAGCGACCGGCACCGGTCCCTCGTACTCGGACCACCAGCGCTGGAGTTCCCGCGACGGATGGAAGATCGGCAACGGAATCTCGGCGACACCGAGGCCGCGCGTTCCCGCGATCCGGAGCGCCTCGTCGCGCGAGGTGCGCAGGAACAGGACGGCGCGCTCCGTCTGCAGGAGTTCGGGAATCCGATTCACGAGCAGCTGCCCGAGCTGATCGCGCTCGATCATCGTGGCGAAGTGGTTCGAGAATCGCCGGACCGTCCGGCGGTAGTCGAAGCGGTCACGATACAGCAGGTGATCGAGCCAGCGATCGATCCGTTCGCGCGCCGGAATCGACAGGAGCGCGGCCGCGAAGATCACGGCGAACGAGACGATCGTGCGCTCGTTGCCGGAGCGTCCCACGAGCCCCGCGACAATCTCCGCCACGAGCCAGTACGCCACGACGACGGCGGCCGTGACCGCGGCGTACAGCACGCTCCGCTTGACGACGAGTTGCAGGTCGAGCAGGCCGTAGCGGACGATCGCGTGTCCGAACGTCAGCGGCACCAGCACGAGGGTCGCGAACGCATAGTTCTCGAAGGGCAGCTCCAGGTCGGGCACGACGTTCAGGAGCGCGGCGAACGCGAGCGGCGGGAGGATGCCCGCCGCGGTTCCCGGAAGCACCCAGCGCAGGCTCTTCCGCAGCGGCGGCGACTCGGTGCTCCGCACTCCGCGCAGGAAGGACGCCACCCCCCACGCGATCATCGCGACGAACACCAGAGCCGACGTCGCTTCGAAGACCTCGGCCGCCGACGAGATGCGACCCGTCTGGAACAGATCGAGGTCGAATCGAATCGCGAGCGGCATCGCCAGGATCGCCGGGACGTAGAGCAACCACGATCGGTACGCACCGGCGCGGAGGAATCGCGCGCGCTGCGGGAACAGCAGGAAGAAGTGCAGCACCACCGACGGAAGCGCCAGGGTGGAGAGATCCAGCAGGAGCTTCTTCGCGAACAGTCCCGCGAACGAGGTGGGCGGAGCGGCGGGGGCGACCTGATGCGCGAAGAGCAGACACATCGCGGCGAAGAGGTTCGCCACGGCGTCCGAGCGACTGAGGTACACGACGAGGCCGGTGAGCAGGAACGACAGCGCAACCACGCCGAACAGGATCTTGCGCACCCGTTCGGGCCCGGGCATCGGCTCCGCGCGCAGGGCGACCTCGCGTTCGGCGTCGTCGGTCGCGCGGATCCGCGCCCGGACGGTGTCGCCCGGTTTCGCGCTCACGAGCTCCGAGAGAGCCCAGGGCTGCCCCCCGAACAGGATCACGCGATCGGATTTCTCCACGCCGGCCCGGGCGGCGGGCGAACCCTCGGCGACCCGGCGCACGATGCCGTCGGCGCGAGCTCGGAGGCCCCACCAGGCGGTGTCCGGGAGCTGCAGGAGGGCCGCGATCACGGAGAAGGTCAGGCCGCAGGCCGCGGCGACCCCCAGCAGATAGGCCAATCCGGAACGTCGTCGGTAACCGCGCATGGCCCACCGCTTGGCTGGGGGAAGCGCGCCGCTCGGGTCCCCAGGACCCGGCCCGTCGACCAGGGAAGCCGAATCGCCCGGGCGGTGTCAACCGCCGGAATCGGAGAAGCCGCGCGACCGGGCCTGCGCCGGCCGAATCCGGAACAGGCGGCCCGGACGACGTGACGCCGGACGCGGTCGGGGGGCGGCGGCAGCCGCCCCCCCCCGACCGCCGGATCTAGCGGAGGACCACCACCGGCACCGTGTCGTCGCCGGACGGGGACGCGATCCGCACGAAATAGCGTCCGCTGGCCACGCGCTCTCCGGCTTCGTTCCGGCCATCCCAGGTCACGCCGTTCGCGCCCGACGGGAAAACCCGTTCCGCGACCACGCGAACCGCGCGCCCCTGGACGTCGAAGACCTCCACTCGTGCGCGGCCCGGCTGGGGAAGGCGGAACTGGATGGTCATCGACCGCGGAGCCGGGTTCGGGCTCGCCGAAAGCGACAGGATCGAATGATCGACCGGCGGCCCGACCGAGGTGGAAGCCGGCGCGAAGTGATCCATGCGACCGTCGGTTCCGCAGGTCCACACGGCGCCGTTCCGCTCGAAGACCCCGTACTGGATGAGGTCGGGATTCGAGTACACCGTCGTCCACGGCGAACCACCGACGGACTCGCGAATGAACCCGAATCCGCCCGTCCTGCCGCCGCACACCATCGCGCGCGTGGGATCGACCACGTGGAGGTCCAGGATCTCCGAGAAGTCGGAGAGCGTCTCGTTCACCCAGGTCGCCCCACCGTCCGTGGTGTGCAGAATCGCCCCGAAGCTGCCGGCGACCCATCCGCGGTTCGCGTCGGCGAACGCCAGAAGACGATAGTCGCCGCCGACGGTCGGGGGATGCGGGAGGACGTTCCACGTCGCTCCGCCGTCCGTCGTCCGGAAGATCAGATCCCACCGGGCGGCGATGTACCCGACGTCGTCATTGACGAACTGGATCGCGTGGATGAGGTCCAGGTCGGTCGTACCCGAGAGTCCGGTGACCGTCTGAGTCGACCAGCTCGCGCCGCCGTCGGTGGTCTTGTGGAACGTCTGATGATCCTGCTCGATCAACCACCCGGTGGTCTCGTCCCGGAAGTACGCGACGCCCTCCGGCCAGGTGATCGCCTCCAGCCACGTGGCGCCGCCGTCGGTGGTCACGAAGTGTCCGCTTGCCGCGCGCACGAAGGCCCGGTTCGCGCTCACCGCGGTCACCCGCAGCAGATCGCGCCGCGTTCCCGGGAGAAGCACGTGCCTCCACGTGTCGCCGGCGTCGAACGTCTCCAGAAGTCCGAATCCGTCGCCGACCGCCCATCCCTTCGTCGGCGTGGCGAACGCGACGTCGCGCAGAAGCTCGCCCGACCCGTTGGAGATCTGCGTCCACGGCCCGCTCCCGACGCGCTCCGTGAGGAAGCCGTACCCGCCGCCGGCGACGAGATCGGTCGGCCCGCGCAGCGCGACCGTGGTCAGCCACTTCGCGCCGACTCCCGCGCCGACGGTCGACCAGGAGAAGCCACCGTCCGTGGTGCCCACGACGTCGTACTGGAATGCCGAGTACCCTTCGTTCGCGTCCCGAAAGACCGGCTGCACGCCGGGGTTCCCGACGACCGGCGTCCACGTCGCGCCACCGTTCTCCGTGATCCAGTAGCGTAGGAAGTTGTCGAAATCGAACGTCCGCACGATGACGCGATCGGCGGAGAACGCGTAGTGGATCCCGGAGTCGATCGAGATGCCCGACGGATCTCCGATGACCGCCCAGGTGAAACCGCCGTCGGTCGTGCGGATCGCGCGCTGCGCCGTATCGATCGCCCAGCCGGTCGTCTCGTCGGCGAACATCCACGGGCCGACCCAGTACTCACCCAGGTAATCCCAGCTCAGTCCGCCATTCACGGTGCGGTACAGGTAGTTGGTCGGCCCGGACGGGCGTGTGGAGAGCCAACCGTGAGTGGTCGAGACCATCTGGATGTAGTTTCCCTGCACTCCGAGCGGGGGCAGGTTCGCGAAATCCCACGTCGCTCCTCCGTCCGTCGTCTTCCGGAGCTCATGCCCGATCGCGAATCCCACCGACGCATCGACCATGTCGAGGTCCTGGAATCGATAGAGGTCCGAGAAGAACTGCCGCGTCCAGGACGCGCCACCGTCGATCGTATGCCAGATCTCGCCGCCGTCCGGCCCGTCGTTCGACAGGAGCCATCCCTCGGTGGCGCTGACGAATTCGATCGATTGCGTGTCCGCGTGAGTGGGGAAGGGTCCCTGCTGGACCCATTCCGCGTGCGCCGTCGCCAACCCGAAGGCGAGCACAGCCGAGACCATCGCGAGTTTCATCGGTCGTCCCTCCGGTCAGCGGACCAACGTGACAGACGATGCGAGCGATCCGTTCGGAGTCGCCACGCGCACCCAGTAGACGCCGGCAGGAAGGTCCCGGCCGCCGTCGTCCTTGCCGTCCCAATCGAACGTCGCGCGGCCGTCCGCGCGAGCCGACATGGACCGGACGTTACGCCCCGTCACGTCGAAGATCTCGATCGACGCGTCCTCCGCGAGCGCGGTTCCCCGATCGAACGAGATCCGGACGCTCCCGGCGGCGGTCCCGAACGGATTCGGATAGACACGAATCGATCCCGCACGCGACGCGGGCGACGTATCGATCGCGACGGTCGTCGTGCACGGGAACTTCTCCGCGAAGATGCCGAAGAACGGGGATTCGTTGTCCCAGACGATGAAGGCCTCTCCTTGATCGTTCGACGTGATCGCCCAGAAACGTCCCTGCGCGCCGGGCTCGGCCGTGATCGGTGTACCGTCCACGGGCTCGAGGATGGCTCCGGCCGGGCTCACGTGCTGGAAGTAGAGATCCTGCTCGAACGAGGTGTCGCGCCAATCGGACCACACGACGTAGCAGCCGCCGGCGCGATCATCGAGGAGCGCACCGCCGAACTGTCGGTTCGGGGCCTCGCAGATGGGAATGATGCTCGGATACACGGAATTCCCGTCGCGATCCACGCGTTGCAGATGATTGTCGCGCTCGTCGTCCGCACCGTACTTCCAGACGCTGATCCAGGCGCCGCCCTGACCGTCCGCCATGACCCCCGACAGGTAGTAGCTGAGCGGCAGAACCTGCTCGCCGTTGGGCGTCCAGAGCGCATTCCCGTTGCCATCGAGGCGTTGGCCGCCGACGTAGTCGAAGAAGTCCGGGTTGTTCCGTGAGTACCAGAACACGAGGACGCCACCTTCTCCGTCGGGGAGCGGAGCGTTCGCGAACTGATCGAGAGGACGGTTGCAGACGGAGATCCCGTTCCCGGAACCCCACATCGGATTGCCACTCGCATCGAGGCGTTCGGCTCGAACGTTCAGGCCGCCCGTGCCGTTCCCCGCGAACTCGTCGTAGCTCAGGAAGAGCCCTCCGGCGCCGTCAGCCAGGACGCCGGCGTTGAACACCGATTCCGCCGAGGTCACGGCGACGATGCCGCACGGGCTGCCACCGCCCCAGAGAAGATCCCCGTTCGCCGAGATGTGCTGCAGGCGAACCTGGTTCGGCGTCACGTTCGTCACGAGCGAGAGGAAGAATCCGTCGGCGCCATCCGACACCAGATGAGGTCGATAGGAGGGAACGCCACAGGCCTGAAACACCGTCCGCCCGAAGGGTCCCCACTGGCGCGATCCATCCGGGCCGAACCGTTGCATCCGGACCTCGAAGTTCGCCTCCGGAGTAGGACTGCTGGCCGTGTAGGCGTACACCCCTCCGGCCGAATCCTCGAACAGACCCGGCGTGTGCTGATCGTCCATGTCGAAGAGCATGAGCCCTTCGTCCCCCCACAGGCGGTTCCCGTTCGCGTCGAGGCGCTGGATTCGGCAGCGCGCGATCGACTTGGCCGCATTCTCCTCCCAGACGAGGTAGAGTCCGCCGGCTCCGTCAGGCACGACGCTTCCGACCCAGTCGTTCGCGACGAAGTAGGCGGCAGGCAGGTCGTTCGCGGTCAGGGAAACCAGCGGATCGTCGCAGGTCCATTCGGCGTCCGCGGATGGCGCTGCGGCAAGTAACACGAGCGTGAGCACGGCGCAGGCGATGTGCCGAGAGCCCGCCGCGTCGAGAAACGCGTTCGGCATTGGGGCCTCCGGTATTCGAGGAATCGGAATCGCCACCCGCGAGTCGGGGGCGGCAACGCCCCGACAGACGAGGAAGCGACTCATCGGATACCGGGCGAACTCCCGGGAGGGGTACACCGCGCGGGGCCGCGTTCGGCCGGAGCCACGCGCCGGGCGGGAGGGCCCCTCGGCACGTCTTGTCCTGCCGCACAGTGGGTGATAGGCTCTCCCGATTGTGTCGATCGACCCCCGAGACCGGGATCCACCGAGGAGCCGCAGGAAATGTCCGAGCGTCTGACCCGCAAGCAGCTGAAAGAAGACCACTTCATCGATCTCGTCCAGCGAGTCGTTTCGTACGCGCGGGAGAACCCGATCGTGGTGGGCGTGGCCGCGATCGTGTTCGTGGGAGCCGTGGCGGCCGCGGTCCGGATCGGCGGTCAGGCGGCCGGAGTCGGCGAAGGCGCGGACAACCCGGCGGCAGCGCGGGCACTCTCCGACGCCCGGCAGGCCTTCATGGGCGGCGACCTCAACGCCGGCGCGACCGCACTCGAGAACGTCCGGCAGGAGTTCAAGCGCACCGAGGAGGGTCGCGAGGCGACCTACGTGCTGGCCAACACCTATCTGGAGATGGGCGACTACGCGAAGGCGGAGGAAGCGTTCCGCTCGTTCCTGGCGAAGCCGCTCTTCGGGGATCTCCTCACCGACGGCGCCCACAGCGGCATCGCCGCCTGCCTCGAGGAGAAGGGCGATCTGGACGGCGCCTACCGCGAGTACGACGCCCTTTGGCTCAAGGCGACGACTCCGGCCGGTCGGATCGCCGCCGCGTTCTCCGCGGCACGCGTCGCGAAGGCCCTCGGACGCCCGGCCGACGCTCGCGCGCACTACCAGGCGGTCCTGGACGAGTTCCCGGATGCACCCGAGGCCGACCGAGCGCGCTTCGAGCTGCTCGAGGAGGACGCCGCCGCGGCGTCCTGATGTCAGGCGGCTCCGGAAAGCGGCGCGGCGCCTCGGGTCGGAACCCCGGGGCGCCGCGTTTGCTTCATGAGGGTCGAGCCAGCTGGTCGGGCAGGGCCAGCCTGCCGATGTGACCGAAAAGAGATCTTATGTCAAGTCGTGCTGCGGGGGCAACTGCGTCTCGGTGTCCTTGGGGACGGCTCCCCATCGCTGACGCGCCGGAGACAGCCCCTGTCCCGACTCCGTGGATCCTGCCCCAGGAAGCCGGATCCGGAGTCGACCGCGGGCGTGCAGACGTTGAAGGACCCCGTGGTGATGACCAATCCCTCCACGGTCAAACGACGAGATTCACCAGCCGCCCCGGCACCACGATCACCTTCTTCGGCGTCGCGCCGTCCAGATGCCGCACGACGGTCTCGTCGGCCAGCGCCAGCCGCTGGATCTCCGCGCGATCCGTGTCCGGTTCGACCTCGAACTTCGAGCGCGTCTTCCCGTTGATCTGCACGACGATCGAGATCGTCTCCGCGCGCGCGAGCTCCGGATCGAAGGCCGGCCAGACTTCGTAGGCCAGGCTCTCCGAATGACCGAGGCGGTTCCAGAGCTCCTCGGCGAGGTGCGGCGCGAAGGGTGACACCAGCAGCGTGAGCACGCGCTTGTCCTCGTCCGTCGCCCGCTCGACCTTCGTCATGGAGTTGACATATTCCATGAGGGCCGCGATCGCCGTGTTGAAGCGCGCGCGGTCGACGTCCTCCGTGACCTTGCGGATCGTGCGGTGCCGCACGCGCTCGTGCGGATCGCCGTCCTCCGGCGCGGCGAACTGCGCGGCGCGCCACGCGCGATCCAGGAAGCGCGAGATCCCGTGGATCCCCTGCGTGGACCACGGCTTGTCGACCTCGAGCGGCCCCATGAACATCTCGTACAGACGCAACGCGTCGGCGCCGAGGTCGTTCACGACGTCGTCGGGGTTGATCACGTTGCCGCGTGACTTGGACATCTTCTCCCCGTCCTCGCCGAGGATCATGCCCTGGTTCATCAGCTTGCCGAAGGGCTCCGGCGTGGACACGTGCCCCAGGTCGTACAGCACCTTGTGCCAGAACCGCGAGTACAGCAGGTGCAGCACGGCGTGCTCGGCGCCGCCGATGTACAGATCCACCGGCATCCACGCGCGCTCCTTCGCCGGATCCACGAACGCCGCGCGATTCTCCGGATCGATGTAGCGCAGGTAGTACCAGCACGAGCCGGCCCACTGCGGCATCGTGTTCGTTTCCCGCAGCCACGTGCGCCCGTCCGCACCGCGGACGGTGACCCACTCCTCGGCCTTCGCGAGCATCGGCTCGGGCTTGCCGCTCGGCGCGAAGTCCTCGATTTCCGGCAACAGGATCGGCAGATCGGATTCCTCCACCGGCACCACGGCGCCGTCCGGCCCGTGCAGAATCGGGAACGGCTCGCCCCAGTACCGCTGCCGACTGAACAGCCAGTCGCGGAGCTTCGTGTTCGACGCGGCACGTCCGTGGCCGGACTTCTCGAGCCACTCCACGATGCGCTTCTTGCCGGCCGCGACCTCCAGTCCGTCCAGCGACACCTGCGAGTTCGCGGACCGCACGTAGCGCGCCGCCGGCGGATCCTCGCCGGGCGCCACGGCCTCGCCATCGGCCTCCAGAATCGGCACGATCGGCAGCCCGAACTGCTCGGCAAACTCGTGATCCCGCGTGTCGTGGCCGGGTACCGCCATGATCGCGCCGGTGCCGTAACCCATCAGCACGTAGTCCGCGATCCACACGGGAACCGGTTCGCCCGTCGCGGGATTCACGGCGGTGCCGCCCGTGAACACGCCGGTCTTTTCCTTGCTGAGATCCGTACGCTCGATCTCGCTCTTGCGCGCCGCCGCCTCGCGGTACGCCTGCACCGCCGCACGCTGACCGTCCGACGTGAAGTGCTCCACGAGCGGATGCTCCGGCGACAGGACCATGAACGTCACGCCGAAGATCGTGTCCGGTCGCGTGGTGTACACGCGGATGACGTGCTCGCCGGGCGTCTCCGGAAACGAACCGGCCGCGCCCCCCGACGACCGCGACGACACGAAGTCGATCTCCGCGCCCTCGGACTTGCCGATCCAGTTCCGCTGCATCAGCTTGATCGGCTCCGGCCAGTCCACGATCTCGAGATCGGCCAGCAGGCGATCCGTGTACGCCGTGATGCGCAACATCCACTGGCGCAGCGGGAGACGCACGACGGGGTGACCGCCGCGCTCACTGAGCCCGTCGATGACCTCCTCGTTCGCGAGCACCGTCCCGAGCTCGGGGCACCAGTTCACGGGCACCTCGGCCTGGTAGGCGAGCCGTCGGGAGTCGCGATACGCGCGCACCGCGTTGTCTCCCTCCGACCGAACGCTCTCCGGGATCGGCAGCTCGGCGATCGGCCGCGCGCGCTTCGACGCTTCGTCGTACCAGGACTCGAAGAGCTGCAGGAAGATCCACTGGGTCCAGCGGTAGTAGTCCGGATCGGTGGTCTCGAGCTCCCGATCCCAGTCGTAGGAAAGCCCCAGCATGCGGATCTGGCGACGGAAGTTGTCGATGTTCCGCCGCGTCGTGATCGCGGGGTGCACCCCCGTCTGCACGGCGTATTGCTCCGCCGGCAGGCCGAACGCGTCCCAGCCCATGGGGTGCAGCACGCGATAGCCGCGCATGCGCTTGTACCGCGCGAGAATGTCCGCGGCGACGTACGACTCGGGATGCCCCACGTGCAGGCCGGCGCCCGAAGGATACGGGAACATGACGAGCGCGTAGTACTTCGGCCGGTCGTCGATCTCGGGCGTGCGGAACGTGCGCTGTTCGAGCCAGTGCGCCTGCCACTTCGCCTCGACCTCGGCGAACGGGTACCGTGCCCCGTCCTTCCACGCGTCCTTCACCGGTGCCGTCTCCACGCTCTTCCGCCTTTCCCGTTTCCGTTGCCTACCAGCCCTGCACCGTCCGGTTCAGGATGTCGTTCGCGAGCTTCGCCAGCACGCGATCGATGCCCTGCTCCTCGGTCTCGGGCGCCTGCCCCCCCACTCCCGCGAAGTTGTACGTATCCCACTGCGCGAGGCGCTGCTCCTCCCAGATCACCGCGTTCTTCTTCACGTCCACGAAACGGACCTCGAGCGCGATCTCGATCCGGTAGGTCTCGACCTGCTCGCTCGCGTCGAACGTGTACGGCACCCGCTGGTACTCCACGATCGCGCCCTCGATCACCGAGTCCGCTCCCTCGGCCGGCTGGACCCGGAGCTTGTTGTCGTCGAGGAAGCCCTCCACGAGCAGCTCGGCGAGCTTCGTGGGCAGGTCGCCCCGATCCGTCCGGTTCTCGAACAGCGGAATGCCCACGGTCTTGATGTGACCGGGCAACGTGGAGCCGGAAAAGCTGTACGGCCCGCAGCCGGCCGTCAGGGCGGCGCCCAGGCCGACCATGGCCCCGAGAGCCCGGAAAATGGAGGTACGAATCATCCGGGGAATGTACGTCGGGCGTGCGACGAGGTCCAGCAACGGCCGCCCGGGAGGGCCGCCCGGGCCGCCGGTCAGTGCGTGTCGCGCCCCAGCCGGTGGTTCTTCATTCGCGTGCGGAGCTTGTCGCGATTCAGCTGCAGGTAACGCGCCGCCTGGCTCTGATTCCAGCCGGCCTTCTCGGAGGCCTTCTCGATCAGCCACCGCTCCACCGAGCCCACGAGGTGCTCGAAATCCACACCCTCTTCCGGGATACCGCTCGCCTGGATCTCGCGAAAGGCCGCCAGAAACTCGCCAACCTCGGATCCGATCCCGGCTCCTTCCCCGCCGCCCGGAATCTGCAGCATGTCCGCCGTGAGATGTTCTCCCTCGTGCAGCAGCACCGCGCGCTCCATGCAGTTGCGGAGCTCGCGGATGTTCCCGGGCCAGGGGTAGGCGCGCATCGCGCGAAGTGCCTCGTCGTCCACGCCAACGAAGCGCTTGCCGAACGCGGTGGAGAACTCCCGCAGGAAGTGCGACACGAGCTCGGGGAGATCCTCCGGGCGTTCCCGCAAGGGCGGCAGCTCCACGGGAACGACCTTCAACCGGAAGTACAGGTCCTCGCGAAACTCGCCGCTCCGAACCTGCTTCGCGAGATCGCGGTTCGTGGCGGAGATGATGCGTACGGACACGTCGATGTCCTCGGTTCCGCCGACGCGTCGGAACGTCATCCGCTCGAGGACACGAAGCAGCTTCACCTGGATGCTGAGCGCCATCTCTCCGACCTCGTCGAGGAACAGCGTGCCGCCGTCCGCGAGCTCGAGCAGGCCGCGCTTCCGCGCCGACGCATCCGTGAACGCGCCCTTCTCGTGACCGAACAGTTCGCTCTCGAGCAGATGCTCGGGCAGGCTCGCACAGTTGATCTCGAGAAACGGTTGCTCCGCGCGCGGCGAAAGGCAGTGGATCAGGTTCGCCACGTGTTCCTTGCCCGTTCCGGATTCTCCCTGGATCAACACGGTCGTCGTCTCGCTCACCGCGACCTTGCGCGCGAGTTCGTAGATCGCCAGCATGCGCGGGTTGCGGCTCTCCACGAAGGAGTAGCGTCGATTCGACATTGCCCGCAGGAAGTCCCGCTCCCGCGACACCCGGTTCGACTCGTGCGCGCGATCGATCGAGATCACCAGCTCGTCGATCTTCACCGGCTTCGTGACGTAGTCGAAAGCCCCCGCGCGGATCGCGCGCACGGCCGTGGAGAGATCCTCGGTACCGGTGACCATGATCACCGGGGCGTCGCCTTCGGCCAGCGCCCGCAGCATGTCCAGACCGTTGCGACCGGGCAGGACGAGATCGAGCAGGACGACGTCCGGGGCCGCGGCGTGCACCGCCTGGCGCACGTCGCCCGAGCCGTCGAGGGTGACTACGGGGTAGCCGCGCTCGCCGAGAGCGACCTCGATCAGCCGGCGGAAGGTCCGGTCATCGTCGACGACGACCACCCGGGGGCGACTCACCGCCGCGCTCCCTCGGCCGCGTGCTCCTTGCGGAACCACTCGCACGTACGCGCCAGCCCGTCGGCAAACGAGACCACCGGCTCGAAGCCGAGTCCCTCGCGAGCCGCTTCGATCGACGCCTTCGAGTCCTTCACGTCGCCGGCCCGCACCGGCTCGAAGCGCGGCTCGATGTCCACGCCGAGCGCGTCGCGGATCTTCTCGTAGAGCTCCTTCACGGAGTACGAACCGCCGCAGCCGATGTTGAACACGCCGCCCACGGCGGAGTCGTGCTGCGTCGCCAGCAGGTTCGCCTCCACCACGTTCGCGACGTACGTGAAGTCGCGCGTCTGCTCGCCGTCTCCGTAGATCACGGGCCGACGGCCATCCAGGAGCGTCCGGATGAAGATCGGCACGACCGCGGCGTAGTCCGATCCCGGATCCTGGCGCGGCCCGAAAATGTTGAAGTAGCGCAGGCACACGCAGTCGAGCCAGCCCGCCGCCGTGAACTGACGGCAGTACACCTCGCCGATCAGCTTGGCCGATGCGTACGGGGACACGGGAGCGGGCGGCATGCTCTCGATCTTCGGGGACTCGGGACCGTCGCCGTACGTCGCCGCCGACGACGCCAGCACGAACCGCTTCACCCCCGCGTCGCGCGAGGCGAGCAGGAGGGCCAGCGTGCCGTCGACGTTGATCCGGTGATTCTTGACGGGATCCGCGACCGACGCCGGGACGGAGGCGAGCGCCGCCTCGTGCAGCACGTAGTCGCAACCCTGCACCGCGCGCACGCAGATCTTGGGGTCCGCGACGTCGCCGCGGAGGATCTCCACGCGATCGAACACGTGCGAGAGATTCTCCTCGTAACCCGAGGAGAAGTCGTCCAGGACGCGCACCGAGTCGCCGTTCGCGAGCAGCGCGTCCACGAGGTTCGAGCCGATGAATCCGGCTCCCCCGGTGACGAGGAACCTGGCCACTGGTGCTCTCCCGGGCTCGGGTCAGAGTCGGACGATGTGCGCGCCCGGGAATGCTCCCATGGCGTTCCGCGTGTCCACGACGATCTTCGCATTCTTCGCGAGGAGGTCGTAGTCCACCGCGGCGTGGTCGGTCACGACCAGGACGCAGTCGGCCGCCTGCACGACGTCTTCGGTCAAGGGAGTCGCCGTCACCGTCCGGCCGTTCTCGAACAGGCTCGGCACGTACGGGTCCGAGTAGGACACCGAGGCGCCGGCATCTTCCAGGAGCTGGATGATCTCCAGCGCCGGGGACTCCCGGACGTCGTCGGTGTTCCGCTTGTAGGCGACCCCGATTACCAATATTTTCGACCCTTTCAGACCCTTCTTGAGGCCTTCCAGCGACTCCTCGACCTTCCGGACCACGTGCTTGGGCATGTCCTGGTTGACCTGGACGGCCACGTCGATGAGTCGCGGGTGGAAACCGTTCACCTTGGCCTTCCACGACAGGTACAGCGGATCGACCGGGATGCAGTGCCCGCCCAGACCGGGGCCCGGGTAGAACGGCATGTAGCCGAACGGCTTGGTGGAGGCGGCGTCGATCACCTCCCAGACGTCGATGCCGAGCTTGGAGCACAGCAGGGCGAACTCGTTCGCCAGTCCGATGTTGACGCTGCGGAACGTGTTCTCCAGCAGCTTCACCATCTCGGCGACGTCGGTCGACGAAACGCCGATCACGCGCGAGAGCGTGTTGCCATAAAGAACCTTCGCGTGCTCGGTGCAGGCCGCCGTCACGCCGCCGACCACCTTCGGGATGTCGCGCGTGCGGAACTCGCGGTTCCCGGGGTCCACGCGTTCCGGCGAGAACGCGAGGAAGAAGTCCGTCCCCGCGACCAGACCGCCCTCCTCGAGAATCGGCTTGATGACTTCCGTGGTCGTGCCCGGGAAGGTCGTGCTCTCGAGGACGACGAGCTGATTCCGCTTGAGGTGCTTCCGGATCTCCCCCACCGCGTCCAGGATGAACGAGAGATCGGGGTCCTTGGTCTTGGACCGCAGCGGCGTGGGCACGCAGATGGACATCGCGTCCATCTCGTCCACGCGCGCGTAGTCGGACGAAGGCACGAGACGCCCGGAATTCACGAACTCCGCGATGTCCTCCGACGGGACGTCCATGACGTAGGAACGGCCGGAAGCGAGCTTCTCGATCTTCTCGGCATTGATGTCGATCCCGATCACGCGATAGCCGGCGCGTACGAACTCCGCCGCGAGCGAGAGCCCGACGTAGCCGAGCCCGATCACGCCCACCGTCGCCGTGCGATCGGAAAGCTTCGTGAGCAGCGTCATTTCTTTTCGTCTCCCGTCGCACCGGGCCCGTCGGGGGCCGAACCCGAGGTCATGGCCGAAACTCGATTACGGCCCGTGCGTTTCGCCTCGTAGAGCGTCCGATCGGCGGACTCGAGAAGATCCCGGGTCACCTCGCCGTCTTCAGGGAACTGGGCGATGCCCATCGAGGTGGTGATCCGGATGGTGTCGTCTTCACCCGGAAACGCCGTCGCCTCCACTGCCGCGCGGATACGCTCGGCGAGAATGACGGCGCCCTCCCTCGTGGTCTGGGGCAGGATGATCACGAACTCGTCGCCACCGTACTTCGCCAGCACATCGGTGGCGCGGAGTTCGCCGATCACGACCTGCGACAGTCGACGCAGCACCTCACTGCCTTGCAGGTGCCCGTGGACGTCGTTGTACTCCTTGAGATGATCCACATCGAGCATGATCAGGGCGAACTGCTCGCGGAATCGCTTGGCCCGCGCGACCTCGCGATCGAGGGCGGACCGCAGATAGCGGTAGTTGTAGACACCGGTCAGCCCGTCCGTGATCGACAACTCCTCCGCCCGCGTGAAGCGACGCAGGTTGTCCAGAGCCGCAGCGAAGATCGGCGACAGAGAGACGGCGAGATCGCGATCGGACTCGCCGAACGCCGGCCCGGAGAACCGGTGCAGCGCGAGCGCGGCCGGGGGCTCGTCGCGCATCTTGAGCCCCACGAGCAGACACGACGTGGACTGATGACCGGGGTAGCCTTCGAACTCCGCGTCGAAGCGATCACTCGGAAGGCTCGCGATGAGCTCCGCTCCACCCCGGCGGAGCACGTCGCGGAGCGCGCCGCTGCCCTTGCCGGGATCCAGCAGGTCCTCGTGGATCTCGCGTCCGCTCTCTTCCGCGAGCACGCGGTACCGTCGCAGTTCGTGCGGCGAGATCCAGAATCCCACCGTGATTCCGTGCGCTCCGAAGAGCTCGAGCCCGGCACGCAGGAACGGGCCGTACTTCTGACGACCGATCTGCCCGAGCGGCGGAAGCGTGACGAGTCGACCGAGGACGGCCGCCGCGCCGGCCCAATCTTTGGGATCAACGTTCGGAGTCACGCTCGCCTCGCCTGAATCCGGTGTGTGCTCGATCTCCCCCCCGGAAGGTCGCGAACACACCGCGCGCGGCCCACGCCGCCGCCAGCACGAACAGCGCCGCTGCCGGCGCGCCCTTCCACCACGCAATGCCGACGTGAGCCAGCATCGCGAACAGCTTCCAGGTCAAGATTCCGAGTCCGATGACGAGTGCGACCTTCAGCGACGCCTCGACACTCCCGGCGATCCGCCGCTCGCGCGACTCGCTCACGCGACGCGCCCCGGCTCCCGACACGGGAACTCACGACGAGAGGCCCCCGGGATGCGCGTCCTCGAACTTCTGGATTGCTGATCTCTCATCGGCATCACAGGGCATTACCGTGAGAAGTTTGGTCGTCTTGAGGATTCCCCGCACGCGTTGCCCCACCCCACAGAACCTCATCTCCCCACCCCGATCCCGCATCCGGGAGTACGCCGCCAGGAGAATACCCAGCCCGGCGCTATTCACCCACGGAACGTGCGTCAGGTCGATCAGAAGTCGCTCGCTGCCCTGCTCGAAGACCACGTCGATCGCGTCGCGAAGAGCCTGCGACTCGGGGCCGCCGAGGATCTTCCCCACGACCTCGATCACGCGGACCTCTCCCGCCTTTCGGACAGCCACATCCACGGCGGCCTCCCAGCAGAAGGCGTAACGTACGCAATCACAACAAGTTGTGCGACCGGCGAGCCCGTTCGAGCGAACGCTAGCACGCACCCCGAGGAGCGTCAAGAGCAGAAAGACGGGGAAAGGGGGGCTAAGTCGTTACGCGAACACATCTTCCCCGCTCCGAAACCGGCCACGAACAGCACCGGTCCGGACGAGGAGGGGGATCAGTGGGCGCCTTCTCCGGTGAGCATGACCCGGACGGTCTTCAGCAGAATGCCGAGGTCGACCCCCAGAGACTGGGTCCTCACGTACCGGACATCATACTCCAGTTTCAGCCGGACGTCCTCGACGTTCGTGTCGTAGCGGTGCTCGACCTGGGCCAGCCCCGTGATGCCGGGCGGGACCGAGAGCCGCTCCATGTAGCCGGGAATCGCCCGCCGGAACTTCTCCACGAAGAACGGGCGCTCCGGACGGGGACCGATCAGGGTCATGTCCCCGCGGAGAACGTTGAACAGCTGCGGAAGCTCGTCCAGTCGGGTGCGACGCAGGAACTTGCCGAGCGGCGTGACGCGCGAATCATTCTGACTCGCCCAGGTGGGACCGAGGCGCGCCTCCGCATCCTCGACCATCGTGCGGAACTTGTAGATTCGGAAAAGTCGACCGGCACTCGCGATCGTGCGTCGATCCGCGCGGCGCCGGTCGTGGGCCAGAACCCCGCCGGCTCGCTGACGCCGATCGTGTTCCGCCGAGCGACGATTGATACCCACACGCGTCTGTTGGTAGAGCACGGGACCGGTCGACGTCAGACGGACCGCGAGTGCAATCACGAGCAGCGCGGGCGCCAGGACGACGATCGCCGCACTGCAAACCACGATGTCGGCGGCGCGACGCAACAGCGACGGCGGCCGCGGCGTGGGGATCGCGGTGCGAAGCGGATGAGTGGCTTCCGCCACGGCGGCGGGCGCCGGGACATCTTTGTCCCAGCCCCGTGGGACGGCTTGCTCGCGCACGGTGCACTTCCTCTCGGTCCGGATCGATCCTGCAGTTGCTGCCGGCACGCGGATCGAACGCCAAAGAGCGTATCAGGTTCCCGAGGGCATTGTCAAAGCAAGCGCAAACCGCGAAGCGACGCCAAAGTCGACCAACAGGTCCGAAATTGGTCGGCGCGCGGAGTCGGGGGTCAGGGGGCGCTGGCGATCGTCAGGCGGGTGGTGGCAGCCGTCTGGAGCGCCGAATTGCCGACGTCGTCCAGCAGGGCGCCCCGGACGAGGCCGTTCGCCAGCGCGATGCCGGCCGGCACGGTCCAGTCCCGCTCGAAGATCCCGTCCCCGGCCACGGTGTCCCCGAAGGCGCCGTCGTCGAACAGGGGGATGTTGTCGACCACGACCGTCTCCCCCGCCACGAGGTCCACGGTGGCGGCCCCGCCGGGAGCGTCGGCCACGAGCGTGAAATGCACCACGGAGCCCGCCCCGAGGGTGGAGCCCCCCGAGTCTTCCGTCACGTCCAGGATCACCGCCCGCGTGTCGAGAATGATCTCGTCCGAGACGAGCTCGGACTGGACACCGCCCGCGGCGAAGAATCGCGCGTACACGGTCTTCACGCCGTCGCCGGCGGAGAGCGAGAACAGCGTCGCGCCGGTACCCAGCAGGCGGGTCGTGCCGTCGACGAGGTCGCTGTCCTCCGACAGCCGGAACGCCACCGTGCCGACGGGCGCCACGAGATCCACGTTGATGTTGCCGGAGCCGGGAATGATCGACGAACCGGAAGTCTTCGCAACACCACCCTCCAGGGTGATGCCGTAGACGCCGGGGCTGCCGGAGATCGCCTGCGAGCGATTCCCCTCGACGTCGTCCGCGACGGCCGCGATCTCGTACGTGTAGAGCGCGGACCGCGCGACGTCGGAGTCGACGTACTCGGTGTCCGGCGTGTCGGCGATCAGCAGGAAGTCCCCCGCATCGACCGCGCGGTAGATCCGGTAGCTGTCTACCCCGGCCGGCGCGTCGATCGACCAGCGCAGCGTGTTCGTCGCGAAGGCGAGCTCGAGGACCACGTCGCTCGGCGTGGGCGGTTGCGAACCCACGAAAGTCGTCGGCTCCTCGGGCGTGCGCCCGCAGGCACCCAGTCCGAGGATCATGCAGGCCCACCCCGCTGCCAGAATCCGTCGCATCAGAACCTCAGATTCGCGGCGAAGCTGCCGTCGCCGGGATCCACCGAGAAACCGAATCCGGAACGTCGCGGACTGCGCTCGCCCCAGGGAGATCCGAACGAGAAGGCCGCGTCGATCACGTTCAGCGCCCAGTAGCCGGCCGTGACCGTGACGGCGAACTTCCGCTCGCGCTTGCGATCGTCCACGGTGTCGTACAACCGCAAGAGCTCCGCCTCGCGCTGCATCCGCTCCGCGACGGAGCCGGCGCCCGCCCACCGGATGCGCTCGAGTTCGTAGTCGCTGACGGACTGATTGTATCGGTCCTGGGTGACGAAGACCCAGCTCCCGAGCGCGATGCCGCCCGTCGCAAGCAGGAACGCCTTCGTCGACTGCCCGTTGTACTCCTGCCCGAGACCCGGAAACAGGATCGATCGCGTCACCGCGTCGAAACGTCGGCGCGGGCGCATCTCCAGTGCGAGCGACGCTTCGTCCGCCTGCGTGACGTCGAAGCCGGGCCCGAGGATCCAGCTGTCGATGAACGACAGGCCCCAGATGGCTGCACCACTCATGAGCGCGAGGCTTCGGCGATCGGCGGCGGCGGTCTTCTTCTCCCGCGCGAGATCGATCAGCAACTGAGCGTCGTGCTGCTCGTTCGCGTTCGCCGCGTCGTCGAACGATCGCTCCGCCGCCGTGAGGTCGCTGTCCGCATCCCACAGCTCGGTCTGGGCCACGACGGCCGTCCCGAGCGCGCCCGCGGCGGTGAGGCCGAAGAGCAGTCCCTTCACGCGCTGCTCGCTCAGGTACTGAGTGAGTCCCGGGTACAGCGCCGGCAAGAGGCTCCGACGCAAGGGTCCGCGACCATACGAGAGGATCCGGGTCCCCTGCTCGTCCACGCGGATCCGCACTCGGCCCATCTGGGTCTCGACGCCGGGGCCCGAAGCGCGGAGCCAGTAGTCTCCGTCGAGCGCTCCCGGAATGCGCAGCGGCGAGACGCCCTGGATCCGCTCGTGTCCGAGCAGCTCCAGACGGGCCCAGGGAAGGTCCGTCCGGAACTCCAGCGCGCTGCCTTCCGTGTAGAAGTTCTGGGCGCTGGCATTCCCGGTCAGTGCGAGAGCACCGAGCAGCAGCCACCACCGGATCGTACGAGATCGCATTCGGAATCCTCGGGGCGGAAGCGGACCAATGTCACCGGCCCGACTGGAAAGCGTCAAGCGGATTTGGCCCGTCTACCCCCGTATGTCGACCGATCACTCGCTCGCCTTGAAGACCGCGCGGAGGCGGTCCAGCTGGGCTCTCGCGCGCTCCCGCAGGTCGGGGTCGCCGGCGCTCTCGGCGACGGTCCGCAGGACCCGCCAGCCCTGCTGCCGGAACTCGTCCAGGCGCTCTCGTCGCCGATCCGACTCCCAGGTGCGAGGGACGTGGATCTGGGGCGGAGTTCCGGGGTCCGCTTCCGCCGCCTTCACCACGAGTTGGTCTCCGGCCAGGGGGCCCGCGCGCAGGCGCGTGAGACGACTCCGGTACACGCCCGCCGCGGCAAGGGCGTGCGCCGCGCCCGGCTCGCGCAGGGCGGCCTCGCGCAGCACCGGCAGCGCGTCTTCCCACTGGCCGCGCGCGATGAACGCCTGCCCTTTCCAGTAGAGCGCTTCCGATTCGCGACCCTCGCGAACGCGCGCGCCGAGCGCCAGGAAGTCGTCGATCACCTCGAGGCCGTCGCGGGGTCTTCGCGTTTCCACCAGGAGTTCCCCGAGACGCACGCGCGCTTCGGCCGCGGCCGGGATCTCGTCGCCTTCGCGCAGGGCTTCCCGCCACCAGGTCTCCGCGTCCGCGTTCTGGCGGGCGTCGGCCGCGAGCATCCCGAGCGCGAGCAACACCTCCGCCCGATCGTCCCCCGGAGCGGCGTCGCGCAGGACCTCCTCGAATCCTTCGCGTGCCGCCTTCTGATCGCCCATCAGGGCGTTCGCCTCCGCCAGGCGACGTTTCACGCGCGAAACCCCGGTCCGATCGGCCCACAGCTCGGCAGTTCGCCGCAGGCGATCGCGCACTTCGCGCACGATGATGTCCGCCTCACCGCGAGAGCGCAGTTCACGCGCAAGCAGCGCGACGTGGATCTCCAGGTCCACGTCGAACGCCTCGACCCGATCGACCGGCCCGATCCCCTCCGTGGGGCGACCGTCGCGACCGAGGTACGCGCGGTACACGTCGAGGGCCCGGTCCCCTTGCCCCAGTCTCTCCCACACCTTGCCGGCACCGAGACTCGCGCGCGCGCGAACGTCCGGATCGAACCGATAGATCTGACCGATGCGATCGTACTCGGCCGCGATCTCCTCCGTCGCTTCCTTCGACGCACGCAAGTCCGTCGCGAGCAGGCCGGATTCCGCGGCGAGTCGCAGGCGAGCGACCGTGTCCGGATCGCGGAGCTCGGCGATCCCCGGGGCGCCCGCGGCACCGAACTCCCGCTCGATCTCGGCGTTTCGCCGGGCGACGCGCGCGGAGAGGGAGTCGGCGGCCAGCCCCGCCGCGCGCCACGTGGCTTCGTCGCGACGGGCCCAGTAGCGCGCACGCTCCGCATCGAAACGGAGGGAGCGCTCCGAGGAACCGCATCCGCCGAGCACGGCCGCGAGCGTCACGCCGAGCGCGAGAGTCCGGCCCCTCATCCCTCGACCCCGAAGCGATGCAGATAGAGGCGCGTGGTGGCGGCCAGGATGAACCAGGTCCCGAGCCAGGCGCCCAGCAGACCACCCCCGGCCACCCAGAGCCCGAGCCCCGGGAACGTTCGCTCGAAGAGTCCGAGCAGGAAGGTCGGCGGCACACGCAGCGCCAGCGTGAAGAGGACTTCGACCAGGACGAACGCGGAGCTCAGCCCGAGATAGCGCACCGCGAACTCCACGCTGCGCCGCCAGGCTCGCGGCGGAGAGAGGCCGCCGAGCACGACGCTCGGCAGCGCATAGGCGAAGAGCATTCGCGCCACGAGTCCCACGCCCAGGAACGCCAGCGCGAAAAGCTCCCGGGCGAGCGCGTCCACGGGCGAGGTGGGCGAGCCGGCGGCCGCGTCCGCGGCGACGAGACCGAACGTACCCGCCAGGGCACCGGGCAGCGTGGCGATCCACGCCGCACCGAGACCCCCGCGGGAAGGGTTCGAGCCGGCGGACTGCCCCAGAAAGACGGCAGGCAGTCGGGGCAGTACGTACACGAAGATCGGGACGCCGACGAGCCATACCAGCAACGGCATCGACCACCCCGCGATGCGCGGCAGCGCGGCCAGCGCCTCCGGGTAGTGCAGAGCCGGCTCTCCCGCGAGCAGATACCAGGCCGGAACGAGGAACGTGTCGAGGGGTGGCCGGGGAAACGTCGAGAGTGCCCAGAGCCAGATCGCCTCGACCGCGGCCAGCGGCAGCAGGGCGATCACGAAGCGCGGGCGCAGCGCATGCCACGCCTCGGCCCAGCACTGCGAGAACATCCCGACGTTCGTCTCGAGCTCGGTACGCCCCGGCGTCACGCGGATTCGTCCTCCGCGAAAGGGAGGATCTCGGAGAGCTGCGGATCGAGCAGCCGGAACAGTGCAGCCACGCGGTGGCGCGCCGCCTCGACGTCGTTTGCCTCGATGGGCGTCGACAGGCGAACGATCGCAGCGTCCGTCGGTCGACGGGACAATGCGGACCGGACGATGGCCGCCTTCAGCCCGACTTCACGCGGTGTCCTCCCCCACCGGGATTCGTACCAGTAGCAGGCGAGCATGCGCGCGTCGTCTCGGCGCCGCAGCGTGAGCCAGCGGACCGGACTCCCGTCGATGTCGCCGACGTCTGCCGATTCCACACGCCAACCCGCACCGGGGTAGCAGATCCGCGGCGAGTGCACCGTTGCGCCGAGTCGCTGCGTGCGGTGGTAGTCGACGAGTGTCCATACCGGAGCGGCTTCATTCTCGTACGCGCGCATCAGCAGCGCGTCCGTCCGCAGCTCCGCCCGGACGCGATCCGACACGGGCACGTCCCTTCCCACGAAATCCGCCAGCGTCCACGGAAGGTCGGCGAGCTCGACGACCTCGCGCGGCGGCATCCCGCCGGCTCGCAGCACGGCGCCGCCTCCCGCGCCGAGCGCGGTCAGACCGAAGGCGATCACGATCGCGCGGGTCGCTCCCACCGGGCGAGCCCCTTCCCCACGAACCAGAGCGTGGCCAAGGCGAACAGGAACGAAACGGCCCCAGCGGCCTCGTGAACCCAGCCGGTGGCTGCCGCCTCACCGACCCGGGCGGCCGCGAGAGCCGTGGCGGAAACCCGAACCGCGTTGAGGAGCACCGCGATCGGCACCGCGGCGAGAAACAGGATAACCCGATTCGGAAATCGGCGGACGATCGTTCCGGTCAGCGATCCCTCCGCGAGCAAGGCCGCGAGGGCGAGCAGCGTGACGAGGGAGCGCAGCCCGCTGCAGGCGGCGGCGACCTCCAGCGACACGCCCGCGAGGTGGATCACGTTGCCGTCCCGCTCGATCGTGGCGCCGGCGAGGACGAGCGTCCACTCGGCGACCCGCGACGCGAGGAGCTGGAGCGGCAGCGCGATCGCGTTCCAGACCAGCGTGGGCGGCGGGATCATGAACAGCAGGAACGCCACGGGAAACGCGACGACGCGGGCGCGGCGCCATCCGTGCAGCAGCGCCACGCAACCGAGCGCCCACGGCACGATGGACGAACGGAGCAGGAAGAACTCGGAGGCCGCGGCGCCGAGCAGGTAGACGGCCACGGCGGCCGCGACGATCCATGCTCCCGTGGCGGCCGGTTGCCGCGCGGTCGCCGTGAGGCGCTCCCGCCGTGCGAACACGAGGGCGACGGCGAGCGGCAGGACCGCCCATCCGTGGGAGTAATTGCCGGAGCGATTCCAGTCCGAGACGAGCTCGGGCGCGAGGGGGCCGTACATCGCGAGGACCCCGAACCCGAGGACGAGGACGAGCGGATCGGACCAGACGTTTCGCGGCGAGCGCGTCGGAACGGACGCTCCGCTCACGCCGTGGTCCCGGGGCCGCTCACCGGTTCTCTCGCGAGATCGGGTGCCGACTGCAGCGCGGACGTCATGGTGTCGAACGGGAACTCGGACAGGATCCGCTCGAGGCGCCCCGCCGTTCCCGCGAGGTTCGTGTAGTGCGTGACGCGGCCGAGCCCGCGGACCCGCAGGCGGGGCTGCCCGGGATCGATCTCCCACGGATGCAGGTAGAGCACCGCGGGCTGGCCGGCCGCGTTCATCCGTCGGAACGCGGTCTCGAGAACGGCCAGCGGCAGCAGCCGGAGGTACCCTCCCCCCGCCGCCCCGACGTTGCGTCCCAGAACGCGGAGCGTCGTGAGCGGGAACTCGTCGATCGGTCCGTGCCGCGTGCCGACCCGACGCGGCACGCGCGAGAAGTCGGGCACCCCGTAGCGCGGATGGCGCACCGGGAACAGACTCGAGTCGAAGGTGAAGCCCCGCTCGCGCAACACCTCGAACGCCCACGGCGTGCGCTGATCCACGGAGAAGCTCGGAGCGCGGTAGCCACGCGGACGCACGCCACACGCGGACTCGATCACACCGACCGACCGCTCGAGATCCTCGGCGAAGCGCTCCCGTCCGAGTCGGTAGACGAGTTCGTGCCCGTAGCCGTGACTCGCGATCTCGTGTCCCGCATCCAGGATCTCTCGGACCAGATGCGGAAATCGCTCCGCGACCCAGCCGAGCACGAAGAAGGTGCCGCGCGCGTCGTGCCGCGCGAACAGCTCGAGGAGCCGCGTCGTGTTCGCCTCCACTCGCGACTCCAGGCGATCCCAGTCCGCCCGGTCCACGATGGAGTCGAAGTTCGAGACCTGGAACCAGTCCTCGACGTCGACCGTGAGCGCGTTGTTCACCGAGTCCCCCCCCGCCCGTGCTCCGCGACCGCCCGCTCCAGCACTCGCTCGTAGTCGCGAGCCTTGCTGTCCCAAGAGTACTCCTCCGCGACCCGGGCGACCGCCCGCTCGGCCTGCCGGTCGGCCGCCTCGGGGTTCGCCACGAGATCCGCGATCGCGGACGCCCACTCGTCCGCCGTCTCCGCGACCCGCCACGCGCCCTGCGGATCCCCGAGCGCCCTCACGGCCGCGGGAGAGCTCACCACCGGCACCCCGGCCGCCATCGCCTCCAGCACCTTGTTCTGGAGGCCCTGCGCGATCCGGAGCGGCACCACGGCGATCGACGACCGCCAGAGTTCCGGGGGAACGGAGGGCACGTCCCCCACGACCTCCACGCCGGCCACCTCACCCAGCGCCCGCACGGCCGGCCCGGGTTTGCGGCCGACGATCCGGAGGCGAGCCGCGGGCACGCGCGCGCGGACGGCACCCCACACGTCGCGGACGAACCACGCGATGCCTTCCGCGTTCGCGAAGTAGTCGAGCGCCCCCACGAACACGAGCTCGGGCGCGCGGGGGCGCTCCGTCTCTCGCCGGAACGCCCCGGAATCGACCCCGTTCTCCACCACATCGACCCGCCGGACGTCCGCGAAGTCACCGAGCATGTCCCGCTCGGCGGCCGAGATGATGACGACACGATCCCAATCGGTGCAAAGATGCCGCTCGTACTTCCGGAGCAGACGATGCTCCAGCGAGTACACGGCGCTCTTCGGGAATCCCGAACGCTCGGAGTACTGCTTCCACTTGAGGGAGTCCACGTCGACGAAATCGACGACTCGGGGGCCGGAGAAGTCCTCGAGATAGCCGGCCATGGAGGAGCAGTACGAGAGGGCGACGTCAAACGGCACGTCGGCGCGTCGGCGCGCGACCCTCCCGGCCAGATCGCCGGACCGGAACCAGCCCACGGACAGAGGTCGTCCCGTCGCGGCCGTCCATCCGCCCCGGACGACGCTCTCGAGCGAGCGCCGCGGCGCCCACGACGCCGAAGCGGCCCACTGCGCCACGGACTCCGCGTGCGCCGCGTCGGCAGGCTCGTCGAGCAGGAACGCCGCGTGGACCTCGTGGCGCGAGGCGAGCCGCCGCATCAGATGGTGCGAGCGGATCTTGTCTCCCTTGTCGGGAGGATCCGGAACGCGCGGGGACAGAAACAGGATTCTCAACGTCGGCCGACCTCCCCCGAGGGACACGGAGTCTAGAAACGGTCCGACGTTCCGGTCAACGGGCGTCGAGCTTGCTCCGGAGCGTGTTCCGGCTGATGCCGAGCGCTCGCGAGGCCTGGACCTGGTTGCCGGCGTTCGCCTCGAGCGCACCCTGGACGAGCGCGCGCTCCACGACGTCGACGCACTGGTGGTACACGCCGGTCGATCCGGGTTCGTCCTCGTGCGCGAGCAGCACCGCCGCCGTCTTGCGCGCTTCGTCCGCGAGGCGAGTGACGACATCCGCCACGGTCGCCGCGATCCCGCTCCCCTCCCGCTGGTGAAGGAACGGGAAGTCCTCGACGTCGAGCGTTCCGGTGCGGTTCAGCACCACGGCCGTCTGGATCGCATTCTCCAGCTCACGGACGTTGCCGGTCCAGCTCTGGGCCTCGAGGAGAGCCTGCGCGCGTGGCGTGATGCCCCGGATCCCGATCTTCGTGGACGGTCGGTACTTGTGGATGAAGTGCTCCACCAGAAGACCCACGTCCCCGGGACGCTTCCGGAGGGCGGGCAGGAAGATCGACACCACCTTGAGCCGGTAGAACAGGTCCACCCGGAACTCGCTGCGATCGATGCAGTCCACGAGACTCTTGTTCGTGGCGGCGATGATCCGGGTGTCCGCGGTCAACGTCTGCTCGCCGCCGACGCGCTCGAACGTGTGCTCCTGGAGCACCCGGAGGATCTTCGCCTGCGTCGGGAGGCTCATGTCGCCGATCTCGTCGAGGAAGATCGTTCCCCCGTGGCTGAGCTCGAACTTGCCCTTGCGGGAGTACGTCGCGCCGGTGAACGCTCCCTTCTCGTGACCGAACAGCTCGCTTTCGAGCAGGGTTTCCGGGATCGCCGCGCAGTTCACCGCGAGGAAGGGCTTGCCGGCGCGACGCGAGTTCTCGTGGATCGTCCTCGCCACCAGCTCCTTGCCCGTGCCGGATTCGCCCTGGATCAACACGGCGGCGTCGGACTTGGCGATCCGCCCGATCATCTTGAAGATCTCGATCATCTCGGCGCTGCGCCCGATGATCGTGGTCGCGCCGTCCGGTGACGACACCGGTTCCTCGATCGGGGTCGACCATTCCACGCCCCCGGAGAGGCGCAGGATGTCGCGAACGATCTCGAGCAGCGCGGAGGGATCATCCGGCTTCGCCACGTAGTCGTACGCGCCGGCGTCCATGTAGCCGATCGCGCCGCGCGTGCTGCCGTTCCCGGTCAGCACGAGCACCGGAACGGGCCTCGAACCTTCCCGGGCGAGCCGCAACAGGCGACGGTCGGACTCGTCCGGTTCATCACCGTCGGTGATCACGAGCGCCGGAACCTGTTCCATCATCGCGCGCACGGCCTCGTCGGCGTCCCGCAGCGAGATGATCTCGCAGTCGAGCCCGCCGAGGACGCCGAGGGCGCGGTCCCGGTACTTCTGGTCACGCTCGACGAGCAGGATGCGATTCACTGGAGCCCTCCGGATCGAACTCTGCACATTTCGTCGTTCGATCTTCGAGCAGCTTCCGTGCCATCGCGAAGAACGGCAAAGATGCCCCGCCCGCGGCCAACCGTCGCCGAGAATCCCCCGAAACCGTCGCGTGCAGAATGCCACCAGCGGGCATTTTGGGACGCGTCGCCGGGTAGAAACGACGACGGGCGAGGACCAGAAGTCCCCGCCCGTCGTGATCCACGATGCGTCCCGGATCAGTTCAGGACAATCAGCTTCCGCGCCGGCACGAGATCGCGTCCCATGCGCAGCCGGTAGAAGTACACACCGCTCGCCACGCGCTGACCGCGATCGTCCGTACCGTCCCAGTGCTCCATCCGTGCCTCGCCGAACTGCAGCGGACCGGAGTACAGGTTCCGCACGAGGCGACCGCCGACGTCGTACACGTCGAGCGACACGCCGAGGGCACGCCCTTCCCCGACCGGCGGGGCGCGGAACAGGATGTCGGTTCCGGCCTCGCGCGAGAACGGGTTCGGGAACGCCGGCTGCAGGGTCGTCGCGGCGATCCAAGCTTCCGGATTGAAGAAGACCGGCGTGGAGCGGGCGCTCTCGTTCTGGGAGAGGTCCTCCGCGCTGACCGCGTACTCGTAGTAGGCCGTCTTGCCGATCTGCGTGTCCACGAAAGCGGTCTCGCCGAGCAGGCTCGTGTTCACGATCTCCCACTCCGAGTTCGTCTCGCGGGCGGAATCGGTCGGGCGGCGGTACAGGTTGTACCCGGCGAGATCCGATTCGGCGTTCGCGTTCCACTGCAGCACCACGCCCGCGTCCTCGATGTAGCTCGTGACGCGCAGGCCGGCCGGCGCGACCGGCGGCGTGGTGTCGGCCGTCTGGTCGCCCAGGAACTGGAACGTGCCGCTCTGCACCGAGAGGTTCCCGGAGGGATCACTCAGGCCGACTTCCCACTGGTACGTCACTCCGTAGACGAGACCTTCGAGGAGCGCCTCGTGAGTCGTGGCCGGGGCGTCGTACCGACCCAGCAGGACGAGATTCTCGTCGAGGCTGGTCATTCCCCAGCGCAGCGATCCGAAGCTCGGCTCATCGGTCGTGGTCCGGAACATCGCCTGACTCGACGTGAACTCGAACCGCGGGTTCTCGATCTGCGGGCCCGTCGCATCGGTGTCGAACACGAACGTGCGGTCCGCGGAGGTCACCGTGTTGCCCGACGGATCCGTGGAGCGGACCCGGTAGTGAACGGTGGATCCCTGCGCGATCCCCGTGAGCGGGATCAGGTGCTGCGTCACGAAGGTCGGATCGCTGGTCGCGTTGCCGTAGGCGGTCGTCGCGCCCCACTCCACGAACGAGTCCGCGGGCTCGTTCGTGAGCCAGACCACGATCATGTCGCTCCCGTCCACCGTCGCACCGACCGAGACGATCGTGGGGGCGACGTCGTCCGTTCCCGACACCGTGATCCTCTGGGTCGTCGTGTCGCCGAGATTGCCCGCCGCGTCGAACGAGCGGATCCGGTAGATCACGAGCTGACCCGCCGAAAGGCCGGAGAGCGAGAGCGAGTGGCTCGTGCGGAGGAGCTCGTCCCGGAGGTTGTAGTCCAGACCGTCACCCTCGAAACCGCCGAAGTCGTAGCGGACCACCGAGTTCGCCGGCTCGTCCGTATCCCACGAGAACGTGACTGTCCCGGGCGCCGTCTCGGCGACCACGATGTTCGACAGGATCGGCGGAGTCGTATCACCGCCGCCGCCGTTGATCACGGCCACGGGCGAGTTGCCGACGTCGCCGAGGTTCAGGCCGTCGTCGAGCGCGCGAACGCCGAAGTACCACGTGCCGTCCGGCGTGCCGTCGATCAGCATGCTCTCGGCCGTACCCGCCGGCCCCGGAATGGGAGCGCCCGAGACCACGGTGCCGGATGACCAGATGGCTCCGTTCGTGATCGGAGTCGGCGAGCGACGAACCTGGTAGCTCAGCGCCTGACCGTTCGTGCCGTCGTCACCGACCGCCGTCCAGGTCAGCGTGATCGACGTTCCGTTGACGCTCGCCTGCAGATTCGTGATCGCGGCCGGCGGCGTAGGATCGGATCCGATCCCGCCGGCGTTGACCTCTTCCATCCACTCCATGCCGGAGCTCGCGACCACCTGGGCGACCTTCGCCTGCGTGTACTCGAGCCGCGGACAGTTCAGGCACCACGGGTACGCGGAACCGTCCTCGAACGAGTGCTGGGCGATCTGGCGATAACGTGCCTTGCGTGTCGCATCGGTCTCGTAGCGATACGCCCACGTGAACGCGTCGGACGCGCGGAGGGTCCACATGTCCACGTTCATGCCGCCGGGGTTGTTCGTGCCGTCGCCCCAGATCTTGTAGTGGTAGTAGCAGGGCTGCGAGCCGCTCCGGTCCACGAAGCAGCGCTGCTCCATGAAGTCGGCGTAGCCAAGCAGCGAGTCGATCGCGTCCTGCTCCACCGTGCCCTGCTCGAGCGCCATGATGTGGACGAACCGACCGAGCTGCTTCATCAGGATCGCGATCATCCACGGCTTCGTCGCCCAGTCGCCGGAGAAGTAGTCCGCGGCGTACGCCTGGGTCTGGAAGTGGCTCTCCGTCACCACCCGACGGGCCGCCGTGAGGTACCGCGGATCCCACGTGTGCAGGTACGTGTCGAGCATGATCTGCAGCGTGTGGCCCGGCGCCCGCGACTCGCCGTTCGTGTTCGAGAGACCGGGCATGCCGGGGCCGTTCTCGACCCGCCACGTCATGTTCTCCGAGACCTTGAGCGCCGTGTCGAGAACGGAGCGATCGCCGGAGAAGTAGTACCAGTAGAACATTCCGCGGTTCCACGTGTGCGCCGCGTTCGGCGACTCCCCGCGGTGCGGATCGATGTAGCCGCTCGCGCCGTGCGCGGTGTGGTTCCACATGCCTCCCCACAGCCAGTGCAGCGGCCCTTCCATCACGTGATAGACGTCGATGTCCGCCTGATGGACGTTGCCCTCGGCCGCGAGCTTCCACCACGCGTAGGACAGGTCCTCGTTCAGGCCCGAAGTGCGGCAAGCCTGGAGGATCATCGCGTAGCCGGAGTCGTACTCGAGGTTGTTCGCGGCCTTGTTCGTATCCGGGGGCAGACCGCCACCCTCGAAGTCCGACCACAGATCGCCGAAGTCCTGCCAGCCGTAGAAGTCGGCGTCGTCGCGGCGGGTGAACCAGCCCCAAGGCGTGGCTTCGTTGTGGACCTCGTAGTCGTGGAAGGCCACCGGGTTGTACGGGACGAAGCCCTCGTCGAACACGCCGGTCTGGCCGTAGTAGTCCGCGCTCGCGACGGCCAGCATCGGGTGATGGAACGCCGCCGCGACTTCCTTGGACTTCGCGGCCGTGGCCGTGCCGTCGTGGAAGTAGTAGAGCGTCCAGTGGGTCTTGCGCTCGCCGGAACGATGCTCGATCGGCTCGCTGAAGTCGCGCGGCATCGGCGCCACGGAGACTTTTCCGTCCGGGCTCACGGTCAGCTTGTTCGGGAAGTTCTCCCAGAAGTGCCGGATCGCCACGGTGAGGCCGCGCGTACCATCGCTCAGGTCCGCGAAACCCTCGGCCTTGAGACCGCTGCCGAGCGCGGTGCTGCCGTGCTTCAGCTGGTAGCCGGCGAAGCTGGTGCCCGGGCTGACGAACCAGTAGGTGCCGCCCGAGGAGTCCTGGTACATCGAGGCGTCGTTCGAGATCGCGCCGCTCACGACGTTGCTCGTGGGCGAACCCTGCAGCGAGTAGGTCTTGCCGCCCGTCAGGTCGATCTGCGTGTTCAGCGACAGCTCCTCGATCCAGAAGCTGTTGTCGGAACCGCCCTGGTTGCCGACGCCCTCGCGCCAGCGGCACTTCGGCTGATCGCCCGTCGTCGTGTTCGTGGGCACCATGTGGGCTTGCATGAACTGGACCTGCACGTCGGAGCGACCCTCGTACGCGAAGATCCGGCCGCTCGTGGTCACGTGCTCGCCCGCGGAGCCCTTGACGCGACCTTCGAACTTCACCACCGCGCGCAGCGGGCCGGCTTCCTCGATCGTGAGGGTGTAGGACGTCGCCGCGTTCGACGTGAAGGTGTTGCCGTCGCGATCCTCCACGAACACGCCGTTCGTGTTGCGCGGCGACACCAGCCGCTCGGACGCCGCGAACGAACCGTCGCCGTTCGAGTCCAGCCAGACCTCGTCGAACAGGTTGAAACCGGTCTGCTTCAGCGTGAATCGCAGCGGACCGGTGTTCACCGTGACGGTGCCGCCTGCGCTCGTGACGTTCAGCGTGCCGGGCGAAGCGTTGCCCGAGCCGTTCACCAGCCGGACGTTCTCCGTGCCGTTCGCCGGAATCGTGACCGGGAAGGTGCAGAGGAGCCACTTGACCGAACCGTCGGACCAGGTCGCGAGCGACTGGAACTGCCCGCGCTTGCCCTGGATGGCGACCGCCTGGTCGGAGAAGATCTGGCCCTTCTCCAGGGGAACACCCATCGTGATGAATTCGTCCGTACGCGCGACGCCATCGCGCTCGCGAACGGTCAGCGGAACGTCGAGCGCCGCCGCGCTCGTGGCGAGCGAGACGATCGAGACGAGAACGGCGAAGAAGACGAGCAGGAATCCGATCCCGCGTCGTTCCCCGGTATCGAGGCGAAACATCGGTGTCACTCCTCCCGGGATCGCGCGACACCGCCTTACGATGTCGGGCGATCCAAGCTGCTGCGGACTATCCTCTCCCGAACGCCGAACACACGGCGTCTGGCCGCGAAGTACGCAAGGAAGGTGCCGGAGAACGGTGAAAGACCCCCATTGCTCCGAAACCCGCCCTCGACGCACTCACGGGGTGTCCGAAGACTCTTGCCCACGAGTGGCCAACAACTGGAATTTCCCGGAATGTGACCTACGGTTGAACAGTTCCGACGACGCGTCTCACGACGGACCGGCGGTGCGACCCTCCCGACGGGGCCCCGAATGCCCCGAGAGTCGCTTTGCTCATTCCTCGAACAGGGTGCCCGTCATCCTTCGCGCACCGACCTCGAGTCTCTTCACGGAAGTCGTTGCCGCTGCCTTCCGTCCGATCTCGAGGACCGGATCGCACTTCGTTCCGACCTTGTTCGGCTCGCGTCGACCGGCGGTCGATCGATCCGATTCTGGTTGGACGAGGTGCCTGCACGCTCTCGACGTGCCGAGAACAGAACCCCGGCCGGGGAGGCCGGACCCGTTCCCCTGTCGCGCGCCAGACCTCCCGAAGAGGCTCCCCACACCCGGACCGGCGCGCTCGCCCATGTCTATAGCTGGGAATCGGACAGTTGACCAGAGGACTTTTGGGATTTTTTGCACCCGAGCGATCCCCGGCCGGGCGAGTCAGCCGCGCCGCACGGGGACCTGGGCTCCCGTCAGGGCAGGTGGCGCACGATCGGCGGCCCCAGCCACCGCGTCACCGGAAGCGGCAGTCGGCTCCAAACCCTGACCGCCAGCTTGTACTTCGGATTGTCGGGGTTCAGCCCCGGCAGCTCCCCGCCCTCGGGCAGCAGGTACTCCCAGTGGAGACGCGTCGGCTCCGCCCCCCACTGCTTCTTGAACCTCCAGGGCCCCGATCCTTCGGTGGAACGCCCGAAGCAGAACTCGCGGATGCCATGATCGGCAGCCCACGAGATCGAGTCCCAGTACAGCGCCATGTTCGGCGAGAGCTTCAGCAGCTCCCGGCGCGACGCGGCCCAGTGCATCTCCACGAAGTCCCCGTGCCGCACGCAGATCCCGGCCGCGGCGGGACCGTCTTCGCCCTCCACCACGTTGAGACGCACCGACTCCGGGAACTCCCGGCACACCTCGCGGAAGAACGCCGGCGAATACACGGGAGTACCGAGGTCCCGCATGTTCTCCGCGAACAAGTCGTAGAACAGCGGAAGATCGCGCGACGGTTCCCCCTCGCGCGTGACCAGCCCGCTCTTCTCGGCCTTGCGCACGAGGTTGCGGACCTTCGGCCCGATCGAGTTCCAGAGCTCGTCCTTGCCGCTCGAGACGTCGATCGACATCGACACCTTGGACTCGCGCGCCGGCCACTCCGGATGCTTGGCCTCGACGTGTCGGAGCTCGCAGAAGCTCGACCGCGTCTCCGTCAGGAGACGTCGTGATTCGAGCACGAGGGCGTCGTGCGCCCGGTCGGTCCCGCTCAGGATGCCGCCTCGATTCAGGTAGGGCACCGACACCAGATAGCGACCGAACAGCGGGTTCGCGAAGGCGACGAGCGGAAGAATCCCCTCGATTCGCCCGGCCGATCGAACGGCCCGGTACAGCGGCTCCTGTCCGAACGCCCGACGGATCACGCGAGCCCAGCCGGCCCGGTGATAGTGCGTTCCCTCGGAGTGCGCGGCCACGAACTCGTCCCAGGCGGGCTCGAGCTCCGGCGTCAGGGCCACCACCTCGATCTCGCTCACTCCTCCACCTTTCCCGGCGCGCGCTCGCCGCGCCGCCCCACCGGACGCGCGGGCATCCCGACCGCGATCGACTCGTCCGGAATCGGTTTCGTGACGACCGCACCCGAACCGATCACGCATCGACGGCCGACGTCGGCGAGCACGACGGCGTGGTTCCCGACCCACGTATCGGCGCCCACGGTCACTCGAGTGAACGTCCCGCCCTGCTCGCGCACGGGCGTGTCGAGGTCGTCGAAGCGATGCTGCGCACCGCCCGAGAGCACGTCGACGTTCGAGGCGAGCAGCACGTCGTCTTCCAGCGTGACGAGTCCGAGCGTGCACCGCGTGCCGACGTACACTCGCCGGCCGATGCGGGCCCCCCGCTTCGAGAAGATCGTCCCGAACGACAGGCAGCAGTCGTCCGAGCAGGACTCCAGCGTGAGCCGGTAGAACTCCCGTCGCGCGTACTCCCCGAGCAGGCCCGGCCACAGCGACATGGCCTGACTCGCGCCGTGGAACGCCTTGTCGGGGTCCACGAACAGAGCTTCCAGACGGTAGACGATCCAGGTCGGGAGCACGAGCAGCCGACAGATCACGGTCAGGCCGAGCTTGCCGATCCCCTTCACGCCCGCGCCCCTTTCGCTCCGAACGATCGAAGCTCCCGCTCGACGATCTCCGCCGCGGCCTCCCAGGAGAACGACGCCGCGTGGGAGGCGATGACGTCCCGATTCCACGCGCGCGTCAAGCCCCACGCGAGGGCCTCGCCGAGAGTCTCCGGATCCACGCGATCCACCAGCCTCCCGACCTCGGGACGCGACACGAGCTCCGGCGTGCCCCACACGCGCGTGGCGACGACGGGCGTGCCGCACGCGAGCGCTTCCAGGACGACGTTCGGTCGCCCCTCCTTCGCGCTGGCGAGCACGAACAGATCGGCGGCGTTGTACCAGGGCGCAAGCTCCTCGTTTCGGATCGCGCCCACCAGCCGCACCCGGTCCTCGAGGCCTGTCTCCCGGATCGCCGCTTCCACGCCCGCCGTGAAGTCCCCCTCCTCGCCCGGCGCTCCCACGATCACGAGTCGCGTGTCGGGAGCGTCGCGGAGAACACGCGGCAGCGCGCGAACGACGTGGTGGAAACCCTTCCGTTCCACGAGATGGCCGACCGAGAGGAGGACGCGCCCGTCCTCGGGCAAGCCGAGTCGACGCCGTGCCTCGTGCCGATCCCGGGGCGAAAAACGCTCGGGGTCGACGCCATTCGCCACGGTGCGCGTTCTCTCCGGGGGTGCGCCGAGCTCGACGGCCGCGTCCCGCAGGGCGTCGGCCACCGCGAACACGGCGTCCGCGTGGCGCAACGTCCAGGCGACCTGGCGGCGACGCACCGGATAGTCGGGCAGATCGTTCACGTCGTGCCCCCGCAGCGTGACCGACACGGGCACGCCGAGACGTCGCCCGAGCCAGACCGCGCCGAACCCGTCCGGGAACGCGAGGTGGGCGTCGATCCGCTCGACCGGAAACTCCCGGGCGATGCGCCGCGCGGCGGCGCGGCACGCGAGGCCGAGAAACACGCCGTCGAGCGGTTTGAGGAACTTCGGCACGGAGAGGAACCGCGGGTACTCGACGGGAATCCCGTGCCGGACCTCCCGGCGCGGGATTCGCTCGCGATGCCGGTAGCGACCCATCCAGCCCGTGAACGGAAACCACGGCACGGGGCAGAGCACGCGCACGGGGAAGCGTCGCGCCATGGCCACCACACGCTGCTCCACGAACACCGCGTGCACGGGCTGGCTCTCGTTCGGATACAGCGTGGCGATCACGAGGACGTTCATCGCGCGACGCCCCCGGACGCGACGGCCGCCGCCTCCGCCTCGCGGCAGAGGCGCAGGAACTCGTCGGCGCGGCGATCCCAGCCGTGCTCCCGCACGCTGGCGGAGCGCTCCCTTGCCCCCGCGCGACCTTCGGCGAGCGCGGCCCGGAGCTCGCGGACCCAGTCGTCGACGTTGCGCGCGGTCCGGACGTGCGGCACGAACTTGCGGACCTCCGGGAGCGGCGTTGCGACCACTGGAATTCCCGAGGCCAGGAACTCACGCAATTTCAACGGATTGATGCGCTCTGTCAAAGTCGATTCTACGTAGGGCAGCACTGCCACGTCGAACGAGGCCACGACCGCCGGCACGTCCTCGTACGGCACGGCCGGTAGGAAGTGCACGTTCGACTTGCGGTCGAGCTCGCCCGGCGGGAGCTGACGCGGACCGACGAAGGTGAACGTCGCCTCGGGCATCGCATCGACGACGGCGGCGAATCGCGCGACGTCGATCCGCTCGTCGACGAGCCCCACGCTTCCGATGCGCGGCCGCGGAAGCGCCGCGACGGCGGCCGGGGGCTGTCCCGCCGGCGACCGGAATCTCTCCCAGTCGACCCCGTGCTCCAGGAGACGGACGCGCGGGTGTCGCGCCGACTTGCTCTCGAACAGCGCGTCCGCGGTCGCCACCACGAGGTCCACGCGAGAGAGAAGCTCGGCCTCCATCTCCAGCATCACGGAGCGGTCGGCCCCCGGCCACTCCGAGAACTCGTCCACACAGTAGTAGACGCTCGCCGCTTCCTCGATCCGCCCCACCACGCCCGCGGCGTTCGGGATCGTGGTGACGAGGATCGGACGCTCGGCCGGCGACACCGTGGCCCGGATGGCCCGGATCAGCAGAGTCGCATTGAGGCGACGCAGGGGATGCCAGCGGTCGAACGGCGTCATCACGGGACGCAGGACCTCCACCGGGACCGCGGGGTCGCTCGCGGCGGCTCCCGCGTCCGACCCGCCCAAGGCCCACTCCCGCAGTTTCCCCGCCGCCCGTGCGAGATCGGCCGGACGAAGGGTGGGAGTGCGCGTGCCGATCGTGTTCACCCAGACCACCCGGTGGTGTGGCGCGATCCGGCGGAACAGGTGCTGGCAGCTGGACGGGTGCCGCCCCCAGTCGTCCGCGAACACCACGAAGGTACGGCGAGCGCTCACGTACGCATCCCCCGCAGGAGATCCCGGTACAGGTTCGCGTAGCCCTCCACCATCTGGTCGAACGTGAACAGACGCCGGACTCGCTGACGGCCGGCCTCCCCCATCACACGCGCCCGCTCGCGTTCGCCGAGCACGTCGCACAGCGCACGGCCCAGTGCCTGGTGATCGCCTCGCGGCGCGAGCAATCCCGTGACGTTTTCCTCCACGATCTCCGGGTTTCCCCCGACCGCGGTCGTCACGCACGGCAACCCCGAAGCCATCGCTTCCAGAAGCGTCACGCTCGTGCCCTCGGAAAGAGACGACAGGGAGAACACGTCCCACGTGTGGAGCAACGCGGGCACATCCCGACGCACGCCGAGAAAGCGCACGCAGTCACGGATCGCGAGCTGGTCCGCCAGCGCTTCGAGCTCTTCGCGCAGCGGGCCGTCTCCGGCGAGCACGAGCTTCGCGCTCGGGAGCTCCGATCGCACGTGGGCGAACGCGCGGAACAGGGTGGCGTGGTCCTTCACGGGGGCGAATCGCGCCGCGATTCCCACGACCGGATCGTCCGGCCCGACTCCCTGCTCCGCACGCAGCGCGGCGCGATCGGGTACGGTCTCGAACCGCGCCGGATCGATCCCGTTGTACAGCACCCGGATCCGCGACTCCGGAAGCCCCTCGTTGTCCCGCAGGCAGTCCCGGATGAAACCGGAGACCGCCACGAGGCCGTCCGTCACCGGCGTCAGCGCACGATTGAACAGGACCCGCTTGGGCCGCCGTACGTCCGGGTAGTGCCGGCCGTGTTCGGTGAACAGGACCCGGGGGCGCCCGAAGCCGGCCACCGCGCCGAGTCCCCCGTAGAACCAGGGCGTGTACTGGTGCGCGTGGACGAGTTGCACCTTGCGGGCGCGAAGGGCGCGTCCGAGGCGGACGCCGAGCGCGAGGTCGACCCCCGGGCGCCGCCCGAGAACGTCGACCGGAATGCCGCGGGAGCGCAGGTCCTCGCCCAGCGGTCCGATCTCGTCCAGGAGCAGCACCGAGAACTCGAACTCGGATTCGAGTCGACGCACGAGCTGGTGAACCAGCACCTCGGCTCCGGCCACCACGAGACTGTGGAGGACGTGCGCCACGCGGGGACGATCGCCGCTCACGCGCCCAACGGCTCCGGTGCGAGATCCATCTCGTCTCCCTCCGCCTCCACCGCCTCCATCTCCGCCTGCCGCCGACGTTCCTCCTGCTCCTCGAGGCGCCGCTCCGTGATGCGCTCGAGGATCTGCGCCATGCCCACGAGGAGGTAGAAGTACTCGAAGTCCTCCATGGACAGGAAGAACCCGCACACCAGGTACCCCACGAGGGTCGCTTCGTAGACGCGCGTCAGCGTCCAGGCGAGTTCCTTGTTGCGACTCTCGGGCAGGAACTTGAGCATCCGGTCCACGCGCCGCACGGATCGGATCGTGAGCAGCACGAGAATTCCGTACGCCGCCAACGCCACGAGGCCGGACTCCGAGCCGAGCTGCACCCACGAGTTGTGGGCCTCTCGCGGCTCGTAGTTGGAGTAGTACGGGAACGCCTCCTGGAACTGCTTCAGCCCCACCCCGAACAGCGGGTTGTGCTTCATCATGTTCATCCCGGTTTCCCAGGCTTCCAGGCGCCCCGACGCGGAACGGTCGTCCTCGTACTCGTCGATCGAGCCGATGCGGTTGCGGTAGTCGTCGCCGGCGAGAGCCGCAAAGAAGACGAGGCCGAGCGCGATCAGCCCCATTCCCAGCCGCCGGTTGCGATCACGCAGGGAAACCACGAGCATGCTCGCCGACAGTCCGAGGAAGCCGCCCCGGGAGAACGTGGTCATCACGCCGTGCGCCACGATCGGGAGCAACCCGAGCAGGATGAGACGCCAGATCCAGCTCCTTGTCGCCCGCATGAAGAACCACAGGAAGGGAACGGACATCACGAGCACCATCGCGAAGTCGTTCTCGTCGAAGAACGCGGAGCCGCGCCGCCCCGGGCCGTGCACGATGCGCCAGCCATCGAGGAAGTACCGTTCGTTCGCCCACCATCCCAGATACGCGATGCTGAGCATCAACACCCAGCCGAGCACGTAGAGCTTCTTCTCGGAGTTCACGACCGCGAGCGCGATGAAGTAGATGAGGAACAGCTTGTTCCAGTAATCCATCCACTTGTCCTGTCGCACGCCGAAGTCGCCGTACATCGTCGAGAGCCACAAGCAGGTCCACAGGACCGCGACGAAGAAGTTCTGGCGGCGCCAGAGGAAGCGCAGATCCGGCCGCATCGCGAACTGGATCGCGGCGGAGACGAGAGTGAATGACGACACGAGCATGGTGAGACGGGCGCCCTCCAGGCCCCAGAACGTGTCCTGCGGCCGGAGAAACGCGAGCAGATAGTACGCGAGCACCCCGAGGAACGGCTCGAACAGGACCGCCACGCCACCCACGACGCCCAGGAACAGGACGAGCGCGAGCCGCGGAGGGTAGTTGATCGCGAGGTGGGCCGAGACCAGCGCGAGCCCGCAGATCAGCAGCAACGCGAACAGACGTCGCGAGAACACGACCTGGGGCAGCTCGTGGAAGCGCCAGGGGCTCTCGGGAGAGACCTCGCCGAACCGGCGTCGCTCCAGGAGGATCTCGGGATCCGGCGTGCTCACGCCACCACCTCCCCGGGCGTGCGCAGCCCGAGCTTCCTCGCCACCGCGCGGCGCCAGTCGAGATCCCCGAGCCGGCGCGGCAGGAGCCCCCAGGCGAGCACGAGACCGGCCGCTCCGGCGAGCGCGACTCCGGCCGTAAGGCGCAGCCAGGACGTCGGATCGATCCAGCGCGTTGCGCCGATTCCGGCCCCGAACGTCACCAGGCCGACGAGGACCCCGCGCCCGATCGACCCGAACAGAACGCGCCACGCGGACACCCCGAGCACGCGGGAGATGAACGGCACGAACCAGAGTCCCTCCGCCACCACGAACGGCAGGACGGCGGACCAGGCGGCGCCCGACAGACCGTAGCGCGGGATCAGCACCGCCGCGAGCGCCACCTTGGCGAGCCCCGCCACGAGTCCGACCACATTGAACGTCCCGATCCGGGCCATCGCCACCAGGAACGCATGAGCGAAACGGGCCCCCATGGTGAAGAAGATCGGAATCGACAGGACCATCAGGATCGAACCGGCCTGCACGTGTTCCGGGTCGATCCAGAGCGAATAGAACGGGCGGGCGAACACGAGAATGCCTCCCACGAGCAACCCGCCGAGCGCGTAGAAGAACGCACTGCCGGAAAGGAACAGGCCACGGAGGCCCTCCACCCCATCGCGGGCGTAGCGCTGCGTGGCCCACGGCTCGAACACGTGCACCAGCGTGTGAACGAACTGGACCACGTACGTGAGCAGAGTCGCGCCCAGGCTGTACATCGCGATGTCCGCCGGCGCGAGGAAAAGCCCGACCAGGAACAGGTCCGTCTGGTACTTGAGCAGCATCCCCGTCGTCCCCACGAACGACTTCACGCCGTAGCCGAACAGCGTCCGGACGCTCTCGCGATCGACCCAACGTCGCCCGATCGCCCACTCGCCCGCCTGTCGCCGGGCCGCCAGCGCGAACACGATCCCGGAGATCGCCATCATGCCGAACCCGAGCACGGCCAGCGCGACGATGCGATAGCCGTTCAGGAGCAGCACCACCGTGAGCGCGGATCGCAGCGCGAACGCTCCCGTCCGAACGACGTTCAGGGTGTCGAAGCGCTGGTGCGCGGTGAGCAGGCACGCGAAGATCGCGGTCGCGAAGTTCGTCGCGGCCGTGGCCGCCACGAAGAGGCAGGCGATCCGCGCGCTCCGCAGATGATCGTGGGGCACGTCGAACCAGTGTTCGAGACCGATCGCGAGCACCGCGCCCACCAGCATCGTGAGCGCCGCCGCGGGCAGCAGCATGGCGAGCGAGGAACTCACGGTCTTGTTCATCGCGTCGCGCTCGCCGCGGCCGGCGGCGTAGGCGACGTAGCGGGTCGCCGCGCTCTGGATGCCGAGCGTGAGGATCGAGTAGTGACCCGTGAACGAAACGATCAGCGACCACAATCCGTAGATGTCGTCGCCGAGCGTGTGCACCACGAACGGCGACAGGAAGAACGTGATCACGACCGGCAGGACGAACCCGAGCTGGTTCGCCGCGAGGTTCGTGAACATCCGGCTCCGCGATGCGTCAGCCACGAGAGCCCTCGAGATTCCGGGCGATCTCCCGGAGCCGGGCCGCGGAACGATCGTAGGAGAAGTCGCGCCGGACCCGTTCCCGGCCCGCCGCACCGAGACGTCGGGCCAGTGCGGGGTCGTCGAGCAGACGCAGCACGGCCGCCGCCACCGCGGCCGGTTCCGCCCCGTCCACCAGGAAGCCCGTGACGCCGTCGACGACCGCTTCCCGCGTTCCGCCGGTGTTGCCGGCAATCGCGGCGCGACCCGCCGCCGCCGCCTCCAGGAACACGATGCCGAAGCCCTCGATGTCCTGGTTCACGGTGCGATTCGGCATGAGGAACAGATCACACGCGCCGTACCAACCCACGAGATCCTCGTCCGGCACAGCGCCGAGGAAGAGGACGTGCTCGGCCACGCCGAGCTCGCGGGCAAGCTCGCCGAGCGAGTCGCGCTCCTCGCCCGATCCGACCACGACATACCGCGCTTCCGGGTGGCGCGCCAGGATCGTCGGCAGCGCCTGGATCGTCACGTCGTGGCCCTTGCGACGCTGCAGGCGTCCCACCGTGAGCAGCACGGGGTCCTCGGGCGAGATCCGGTGGCGCTCGCGCAGTGCACGGCCGCGTTCCTCGGTTCCCTCGAAGTCCTCCGCCGGCACCGACGGGTGGATCACGTGGATCCGCTCCGCACGCACCCCGATTCCCTCGAGGATCCCGCGCGTGTGGTCCGAGTTCGCGATCACCGCCGCCGCGCCCCGGTAGATCAGGGGCAGGACGAACCGCAGCCGGCGCGACAGCAGGCCGGTCGTGATCTCCTCCCCGTGCGCGAACAGCACGTACGGCACGCCGTGCAGACGGCGCATCCAGTACGCGACCCAACCTTCCGGCAACACCTTGCCGACGTGGATCTGACGCACGCCGTGGGAGCGGGCGAGCGCACGGGCGCGCGAGTACAGATGACGATACGGTCCGAACGTGGCGAGGACCGTAGGATCGCGATCCGGCATGGACATCGGGGCTCGCTCGATCGGGTGCGGGAACCGCACGACTTCCCCGCTCGCCGGCTCCGGTCCGCCCGCGAGAACGGTGATCCCGTCCGGCGCGAAGCGCTGATAGAGGTTCGCGAGCCACGTGACCGAGCCGCCTTTCTGCGGCAGGAAGTACTCGCTCATCAGCAGCAGCGGCAGGGCCTCGCGGGAGGCGCTCGCGGAGGGACTCATTCGTCCGCATCTCCGGGGTCGTCGGCCGACGCGTCGGCTCCACCGCCGTTCGACGCGATCTTCCAGATCTCGATGTCGTACCCGGGTCGGACGTCCGGGTCGGCGTCGAACGACGCCGTGAGCTCGGCGACGTCCGGTCGGCGCTCCAGTTCGTCGCGGAATTCGTAGCGCGACTCCACGATTCCGGGATCGAACTTCGCCGCGCTCTTCTCGCCGGGAACGAAGTATTCCCGCCGGAGCACGACCCACTCGACGCCGTCGGCCCGGGCTTCGTCCAGCGTGACCCACGGCTCGTAGTGACGAATGGCGCGCAGGTCGAACAGCGGCGAGTCCACGGCCTCCAGCTTCAACGCGAGGAACTTCGCCTTCCCGGGGTCCGTCTTCTCGAGGTCCTGGGACATCGCCTTCAGATTCCGCTTCAGGTTCTTGAGCGGGATGGCGAGCTGCGCGTCGTCCTCCGCGAAACCCTCCAGGAGGACGCGGGACTTGTTCGGGACGTTCTGCTCGATCCATTCGACCGCGAGCGTGCGGGTGTCGGTCCGCGCCTGCACGCGGTCCCACGCGATCGCGTTCATCGCGGGCTCGACCGACACGAGCAACGCCACGCCCAGCGCGACCGCGAACGACCCGCGGTCGCCGAACACGCGAACCCGACGCACGAGATCGTCGAGCGCGAGGCCGGCCAGCAGGCACAGTCCCGGCAGCATCGGAACCACGTACCGGGCGTAGTAGAGGTGAGCGCTCGTGGCGCCCGCGATCAGCGCGAAGAACGGCACGATGAAGGCCAGGTGGAGGATGCCGCCCTGGCTCCGGCGGACCAGCGCGGCGATCGCGCCGAAGAGTCCCAGCGTGAGCAGGCCGGGCCCCTGCGAGCGAAGCAGAACGCTCGCGTAGTAGATCCAGAGGTTCGTCTTCTGCTCGACCCCGACGTACTCCTCGCCGGCGCCGGCCCCGCCGATCGTGTCACCGAAGAGCGCAAACATGTCCAGGATGTTGATCACGAACCCCGGGTTGGCCACGAGGTAAACGACCCCGGCCGCCACCGGCGGGCCCCAGGACCGCCTTGCGAGCAGACCGCCGTCGCCGCGCAGACCACCGCGCAGGAACACCCCGAGGAAGTACGGGAGGAACAGGACGATCGCCGGCAACTTGTTCAGCACCGCGAACGCGGCGATCAGCGCGTACTTCCACCACGACAGCCGCGAGCGCCCCGCGACGTCCTCCACCACGAGGATCACGGACCAGAACGCGAACAGGGTCATCGGGATGTCGACGGTGACGTAGTGCGAGTCCACGACGTGACGGAAGGACACCGCGAGGAAGAGCGCTCCCCACAACCCCGCGCGCGAACTCCCCATCCGGCGGGCCTGCCACCAGACCAGGAACACCGTGAAGGTTCCGAGCAACGCGGTGGTGCGTCGGCCGATCGACCACAGCGCGCTCGGGTCGGCGGCGAACTGCAGCGCGAAGTCGTTGACGCCGGACACGCCCCCCGTCACGAAGCGCAGTACGAAATAGATCCCGAATTCGAGACACAGGAGGAAGTAGTAGCCTCCCTTCGCCACGCGCTCGAAATCGAAGCCCCCCATCGCGAGCCGGAGCGCGCGATAGACCTCGAAGCCCTCATCCGGATGATAGATGTACGGCAAACCGAAAGACGTCGCCCAGAAGCGCAGGATCGCGGCGACGAGCAGCACGAGGATCAGCCCGGCCCACTCGTTCCGATTCCAAGACGGTTTCATCTCATCCCTCTCCGGTCCGCGCCCGTCCGAAAGGCGAGACGAGGTACACGATTCCACCCAGCAGCGCGACGAGGATCGTGAGTGCGAGCCAGGCCGCACCCAGCGCCACGGCTCCCGCCGGGTCGTGGCCCGACACGCGGAAGAAGTACTCGTAGCCCATCTCCCGCACGCCGAGCCCTCCGAAGCTGATCGGGATCATGGTGATGGCCTGAACCACCGGGACGAGCGCCATCAGGTCGCCGGTCGGCGCCACTCCCCCGAGACCCCGTGACAGCCAGGCGTTCGAGACCACCAGTCCGCCCTGCCAGCCGAACGACAGCAGGAAGCCCGCCAGCAGGGCTCCGGGGCGGAACCCGTAGCCGCGCACGGCGAGCGCCGTCCGGCGCAGTCCCGCGAGCGCTCGCGCCACGCGTCCGTCGCCGCGCGGCTCCGGGATCGGGGCGAACAGCAGGATCGCGACTCCCGTGAGAAACGCCGCGGAGGCCGTCAGCAGGACCCCGCGCGCGACCGCGAGGTTCTCCACCCGCATCGATCCGGTCAGACCGAGGATCAGCAGACACGCGAAGCCGAGCAATCGCTCCACGAGGATCGAAGCGCCTACCACCGAGAGCGGTCCCCAGGATGCGGCCCCCATTCCCCGGGCCACGTCGCCCCCGACCGTCGTCGGCAGGAAGAAGTTGAAGAAGTACCCCACCAGGTACAGCTGCAAGGCCCGGACGAACGGAAGCTGCACTCCCGCCGCGGCGAGCAGGACCTTCCAGCGAACGCCCGACAACGCGAGTCCCACGAGCACGACTCCACCCGCGCCCGCGAGCGCCGTCGGATCGAGCCCGGCGAGCACGGCGCGGAACTCCGGATCGCGTCCGTAGCGAACGATCAGAAAGGTGATCAGCGCGACGCTGACCGCGAGCTTGAAGACGAGTCCTCGCGACCATTTCAAGCTCTGCGCTTCCCGTCGCCCTCGACTCCGAGGACCTCGCGAATGACGTAGGTGGGCTTCTGCTGGGACTCGTGATACGTGCGGATCGTGATCTCCGCGAGCAGCCCCATGCTGATCAGCTGCACGCCCATGAGGATCATGAGCACGCCGAGGATCAGCAGCGGTCGATTCGCCAGCGTCGCGCCGGCAAAGATCTTGAGCAACGACAAGTACAGCGAGATCGCCGCGCCGCCTCCGAACAGGAGCAGTCCCCACAGTCCGAAGATCTGGAGCGGACGGGTCGAGAAGGACAGCAGGAACTTGACGGTGATCAGATCGAGGAAGACACGGATGGTGCGCGAGATGCCGTACTTCGACTGGCCCGCCGTGCGCGCCCGGTGATTCACGGGCACCTCGGTGATCTTCGCTCCGACCCAGCTCGCGAGTGCCGGGATGAATCGGTGCATCTCGCCGTAGAGACGCACGTTCTTGAGAACCTCGGACCGGTACGCCTTCAGTGAGCATCCGTAGTCGTGCAGCCGGACTCCGGTGATCCGTCCGATCAGCCAGTTCGCCATCCACGACGGGATCTTCCGCGAGACCAGCTTGTCCTTCCGGTGCTTGCGCCATCCGCTGACGATGTCGAAGCCCTCGTTCTCGATCTTGCCGAGAAGGAGCTCGAGATCGCGCGGATCGTTCTGCAGGTCCCCGTCCATGGCCACGATCACGTCGCCGCGGGCGTGATCGAAACCGGCGGACATCGCCGCCGTCTGCCCGAAGTTCCGGCGGAACAGCACGGCCCGGAAGCGGTGATCCCGCGCGCACAGGGCGCGGAGCTTGTCCGGCGTTCCGTCGGTGGAGCCGTCGTCCACGAGCAGGATCTCCACTTCCCGCTGCACGTCCTTCAGCGCCGAATCCAGCTCGGCTCCGAGCGCGTCGACGTTCTCCACTTCGTTGTAGAGCGGAATCACGATCGACACGGAGAGACGTCGCGCGGCGGCCGCGACGGACGCCGAGTGCGGCGCGCTCTCGGTCGCGATCCGGGTATCAGACATGTTTCGCCTCCGTCGTCGGGCGATCGCCCCTGAGGAACAACAGACCCCCGGCGACCGCAAAGCCGAGCGTCCCCACGAACGCCAGCAACGCGAACACCGTGGCGCGCTCGCCGTCGACGCCCTGCGCGCTCAGAAAACCCACGAAACCGAGCTCGCGCACGCCGAGCCCGTTCACGGTGATCGGCAGCGCCGCGAAAAGCATCACCGCGGGCACGATCACGAACCACGAAACGGCCGGGAGATCGATTCCCACCGCGCGAGCGACCGTCCAGTGATAGATCGCCGAGCAGGCGGCCAGCGCCACGGAGAAGCCGAGCGCGACCGCCAGCGCCGCGGCTTGACCGGACAGGAACGAGATCTTCTCCACGAGACGTCTCCCCTTCGCCACCAACGGCCCCGACGGGCCGATCGCCCCGAGCCGGCCGAGCACTTCCGGGCGCGTCGCCACGACGATCCCCGTTCCCACCACGGCCGCCACGACGGCCGACGCGGTCCACGGCCCGCCGTCCGGCCAGAGTCGCGCTCCGACGAGACCGCCGCCGGCCGCGAGCAGAGCGAGAGCCACCACCCCCACCAGCCGATCGGCAACGACGCTCGCCGCGGCCAGGGCCTTCGGCACTCCGTCGCGGGCCAGTCCGATCCCGCGCACCACGTCTCCCCCGACCGAGGTCGGCAGGAAGTTGTTGAAGAACAAGCCGAGGAGGATCAGGCGCAGCAGCGAACCGGCTCCCCTCGGATGTCCCGTCGCGGCGAGCAGACGTCGCCAGCGCAGCACCCAGCAGGTCTTCGCGCCGAGCTGCGCCACGAGCGCCGCCGCGAGCCACCGCGGATCGGCCTCGCGGACCGTCGCCAGGGCGGAGCCGAGATCCACTCGCCAGAGCAGGAACGCGAGTGCCGCGACGCCCAGGCTCCAGCGGAGGGCCGCGACGACCCGTCCGTTCATCCGGAGGACCGGGACGCCCGGGCTCGCGACCGCGCCTTCGCGCTGCGACCGCTCGCGGCGTCACCGCCCCGTGGCGCGCGCCCGCCTTCCTCCTTGTCCTTCTCGGACTTCTCCGCGTCGGAGCCGTAGCCCGAGTACTGGTAGTAGCTGTGCCCGTAGTAGTACGGGAGCACGTCGTCGGCGTTGTTCACGATCGCACCGAGCAGGTTCGCGCCCACGTCGTCGAGGATCTTCTTCGCGCGCAGCGCGACGTCGCGCTGGGTCCGCCCCGCGCGCACCACCATCGCCACCCCGTCCACCTCGCGCGACAACACCGCGGGGTCCGAGACCGGCAGCAGCGGCGGGGCGTCCACGACCACGAGATCGAACAGGAGCTTCAGTCGACTGAACGTCGCGGCGAGCCGATCCGGAATCAACAGCTCCGAAGGGAACGGTCGCCGGCCGCCGGCCGGCAGAACCTGCAGCGTCTCGTGCCGGGTGGTCTTGAGCGCCGCCTCGATCGAGAGTTCCTCGCCCAGGATCTCCGCGAGTCCGGGCTCCTTGGACACCTCGAACAGCTTGTCGATGCGCGGGCGGTGCAGGTCGGCATCCACCAGGCAGACCCGCAGGCCCTGGTGAAGCGCGGCGACCATCGCGAACATCGACGCCGACGTGGTCTTGCCCTCGCCGCGCTCCGAGCTCGTGAAGAGAAGCGAGCGCATCTTCTCGGTCTGCCCGCGACGGGAGATCCGGGTGAAGATCCGGCGGAACTCCGTGGTCTCCGGCGCTTCCGGATCGAAATCCTGGTAGATGGGCCGGTTCTGCTTGTCCTTCGCCACCATGGCCTAGCCCACCCCTCCGCCCTGCATGATGAAGTACCAGTACGCCAGCGCGGCGAGCGCGAGCCCGGTCAGAAGGAACGCCGGAATGAGGATCTGGAAACGTCGCCGGCGGCGCAGCTCGAGGTCCTCGATCACGGCGGCCTGCATCCGGGGCACCGCGCCCAGGATCGGGACTCCGAGCACCATCTCGATCTCGTCCACGGACTTCAGCGTGAGATCCAGGTACTCCATGACCACGGCCGCCCCCACGCCGAGCGCGAGGCCCATGACCACCGCGAGCGCCAGGATCTTCGGCTTCTCCGGTGCGAACGGAGCGAGCGGCACCTGCGCGGGCTCGATGAGCACGATCTGGTTGCCGACGCTCGCGGACTGCACGGCCTTCGCGATCTGGGTCGAGTTCGCCTGATCGAGCCAGGTCTGGTAGAGACGCTCGGCGCTCGCGACCTCCTCGCGCAGGCGCGCGAGCCGGAACTCGGCCGCCGGGAGTCCCGCCAGATCCGACGCGTAGCGCTCCAGGAACGCCTTCATCTCGTCGCGCCGACGCGTCGCGGCGTCGAGCGAGATCTGCGTGTACTCGTAATCCACGAGGTACTGCCGGTATTGCTCCACGATCGACGGGAACGCGACCTGAGCGAGCGATTCCAGCTCGGACAGGAGCTGCTGGCTCTTCACGGCGATCTGGTTCTTGGCGGAAGTCACGGCCGTGTCCGTCTCGTCGAACTCCACGATCGTGAGCGCCAGGTGCTTCTCGAGCTCGAAGAGCGTCGACTTCAGTGCTTCGAGACGCGGGGACTTGAGGAGGCCGAGGCCGAGGAAGGCTTCCAGGTCGGCCTCCGCCACACGCGACTTCGCCGTCTCGTGGCGGCCCCGCAGAAACTCGATGTCCGCATCCGCGGCCGCGATCATCGTGTTCACGCGGCTGACGTTCGTGGCGCTGATCGGAGACGCCTCGATCCCCTTGAGCGCCGTCTCCTGCTCGAACTCCCGCAGCTGCTGACGTTTCTCCTCGAGTTTCGCCTCGTAGATCGCGACCTGCTCCTGCGCGAAGCTGTAGGCCTCCTCCGACTGGAGCAGCTTCCCCTTCTGTGTGGACTCGATGTACTGGTTCGCGACCGTCGTGGCGACCGCGTGCGCGAGATCGGGGGAGCTCGACACCGCCCGGACGTAGAAGATGTCGAACCCTTCCGCCCGGATGTCGAGCATCCGGTTCAGGGAGCGGACGCACTCGCGGAGCAGGAGATCCCGCTCGTCGTGCCCCGGGTTCTCCTTCGCGAGTCGCTTCGCCTTCGCGATCAGGCGCGGACTCTCGTGGAGGCCGATCTGAACGGCGACGGACTCCAGGAAGCTCGACGACTGGATCCGCTTCCGCAGGATGCGGATGTTGTCGTTGTCGTTGCCACGCCCGCCGGTGCCCGTCGCCGCCGCGATCTCCCGCGTGAGCGGGGCCGGCGTCTCCATGGCCAGCGTCGCGGTGGACGCGTACTGGGGTTCGGCGAGCAGGATGCCGGCGACCCCGGCCCCGACCGCGATGAGCAGAGGCAACGCGATCACGAGGCGACGCCGCCACAGCATGCGGCGGATCTCCCGAACGTCGATCGATTGCTTCTTGTCGAAGATCAAGACGACCCCTAGTTGTTGTTGTTCACGTTCCGGAAGACCAGGATCGTCCCGATCGCCCCGACCGTCACCGCCACCACGTCACGCAGGAAACGGGCCACGCGCGGCGCGTTGTTCCGCGGGACCGTGATGGTGTCCCCGGGCAACAGCGCCATGTTCCCGAACAGAACCCCCTCGTCCGTGTAGCTGTTCAGATCGATCTGGAACACGCGCGCCCGGACCGAACCCGGCCGCGTCACGCGGATCTGCGAGAGGTTCGCCTCGGGACCGGCGCCACCGGCCGCGAGGATCGCCTGCACGACGTTCGGCGCCGCGTCGATCGAGACGGCGCCGGGCTCGGTGACCGCCCCCATCACGTACACCACGTCGCCCTCCGGGCCCACCGTTTCCACCCGCGGCACGAGGATCGTGCTTCCGGCCGTGAGCGGCGGCAGCGCGGAGAAGTCGCCCGTCGCGAGTACCTGATCGAGGTCGATCACCCGCGGCGCACCGGCGCCGTCGGGCGGGATGACGCGCACCCGGGAGAGCGCCGCATCGGGGGACGGTCCGCCGGCCTCGCGGATCACTTCCCACACGCCGGGAATCTGCGCGAACGCGTACGCGCCCGGCTCCAGCACCTCTCCCATGACGAACACGCGCCGAGAGTTGTACTTCAGCACGGCGACGGTGACCTGGCTGACCTCGCGATCCACGAAAGAGAATCGCCGGGTCAGCTCGTCTCCGAGGCGGTTCGGCGTCTGTCCGGCGGCCCGGATACTGCCGATCAGCGGGAGGGTGATCGACCCCTCCGTGTCCACGGTCACCACGGCGCCGAGATCCGCGCGCTGCCAGACCGTCACTTCCAGTTCGTCGCCCATGCCGATGGTGTACTCACCGCCGGTCTGGGCGTGCGCGATCCCGCCCGGGGCCAGGGCCAGCGCGAGGGCCAGCCAGACACCCCGGGACCGTGTGGCGAAGCAGCTCACGGTTCCCTCCCCTCGCCGGGCCCGCTGGGTGGAAATCCCCGACGGCGCCGGGGAGGACTCCCCGACCAATTCCGGGCGGCGGCATTCAGTCGCGCGCATCCTACAACGATCCCCAAAGCCGAACAAGATTGCCAAGCCTTTGCCAGGACGACATTTAACGACACTTTGGCCCCGCCCTTGCGTTCATCCCGGGCGTGGCCCGCCCCCGAGAGGTACCGCGAGCATGAGCTCGGCACCCACTCCGACGACGACGCTGGAGCGACCGCGCCTCGGCCCGGTCCGATCCACGGCCGTCGCTTCGCCCACGAACTCCCGTACTGCGCCCGCCGTCGCCCCGCACGGAACGTTCGAGAGCCCGTTTTCCGAAGGCTGTCGACGGTTTGCCGACATTCTTGTTTCGGCGACGGCCCTGCTACTCCTGATGCCTGTCTTCGCCGTGGTCGCCGTCCTGATCAGGACGACGTCTCCGGGCCCCATCCTGTACCGCCAGGTCCGCGTCGGCCAGAATCGGCGGCGGCTTTCCCGTCGTGCCCCCGGGGACACGCGAGGGTCGGCCGACCGCCGGACGCGCAGCGATCGCCGGCGGAGCACGGCCTACGGCCGGCCCTTCACGATCTGGAAGTTCCGGACCATGGTCATCAACGCGGAGGAGTACGGACCGCAGTGGTCGAGTCGGTTCGACCCCCGCATCACGCCCGTGGGCCGCTTCCTCCGACTCACGCGCCTCGACGAGACCCCGCAGTTCTGGAACGTTCTGACCGGCGACATGAGCCTCATCGGCCCCCGACCCGAGCGCCCGTACTTCGTGGATCAGTTCGCGGAGACGATTCCGCACTACCCGAAGCGACTCGTGGTGCGCCCCGGCATCACGGGCCAGGCCCAGGTCAGCCTCGCGTACGACGCGAGCGTCGACGACGTGAAACGCAAGCTCGACGCGGATCTCGACTACGTCCGCCACCGCTCGCTGATTCACGACATCCGAATCCTGTTCCGCACGATCGGCGTCGTCCTCACCGGGAAAGGCGCCGCCTGACCGAACTCTCGCGTTCACCCGGGAAGCGGCGGGCCACACCTCAGCTTCCCGATCACGGGGCGGCTCGGAAGAGCCGCCCCTTTTGTTGTCCCCGAGCGTTGCCCCCCCGCGCGAGACCCCGTAACGTCCCCCCGCAACCCGTCTCCCAGACCGGAGTTCCGCCGATCGAAACCCTGCGCCAGATGCTGCCGTGGCTCCGCCCGTACCGCACGTCGATCGCGGCGGGAGCGGTCGGTGTCCTCGGGACGAATCTGCTCTCCGCCCTGGGCCCGTGGCTCCTGAAGGGCGGGATCGACTCCCTCCGGGGGGATGCCGCCGGTCGGCCCGTATGGCATTGGGCGCTCGCCCTCGTGGCCGCGGCCGCCGCGGAAGGCTTCTTCCGCTGGCTCATGCGCTGGCGCCTCATCGGCGTCTCGCGCGACGTCGAGTACGACCTCCGCCGGCATCTCTACGAGCACCTGCAGCGCGTGCCGATGCGCTTCTTCGAGCGATTCGAGGTCGGTGATCTCATGGCCCGGGTGACGAACGATCTGAACTCCGTCCGCATGTTCATCGGACCGGGGCTCATGTACACGGCGAACACCGTGCTCGTGCTGTCGTTCTCGATCGTGCTGATGCTCCGGATCTCGCCCGAGCTCACCGTGATCGCGCTCGCCCCGCTCCCGCTCGTCACGGTCGCGGTGGTGTTCGTGATGAAGCACGTGCACGTCCGCGCGACCCGCGTTCAGGAGGGGTTCGCCGCCCTGACGTCGCGCGTGCGGGAGAACCTCGAGGGCGTGCGCGTGGTGAAGGCGTTCGCGCGCGAGGACAGCCAGCGGCAACTCTTTGCGGAGGCCAGCCACGAGTATCGCGAGCGCAATCTCGACCTCGCCCGCGTGCAGCGCCTCTTCCTGCCGGCCATGACGCTGTTCACCGGCACGGCCATGGCGCTCGTGCTGTGGCGCGGTGGACTACTGGTCATGGAACAGCGGATCACGCTCGGGTCGTTCGTGGCGTTCTCGGGGTACCTCGCACTGCTGATGTGGCCGATGGCCGCCCTCGGCTGGACGTTGAACCTGTTCCAGCGGGGGCGCGCTTCCTGGTTCCGCCTGCAGGAGCTGCTCGCCGAGCCGACCGAAGCGCTCGACGGCGCCGGTTCCCTTCCCCCGGGCGACGGCGAGATCCGGTTCGAGCACGTCACCGTGGAGCGCGCGGGGCGGAAGCTGCTCGACGATCTCGATCTCACGATTCCCGCGCGCCAGCTCGTGGCCGTCGTCGGCCCGACGGGATCGGGCAAGAGCACCGTCGCCCGTCTGCTCGCCCGACTCATCGAAGCCGATCAGGGCACGGTGAGCCTCGACGGCCTGTCCGTGCGCGACTGGGATCTCGTGTCGCTGCGGCGGCAGCTGTCGTTCGTGCCGCAGGAGGGATTCCTGTTCTCCGAGACGATCGCGGAGAACGTCGAGCTCGGAAGGCCGGACGCGACCCGCGCCGAGATCCAGGGGATCGCGGACCTCGCGCAGCTCACCACGGAGATCCAAGCGTTCCAGGAGGGATTCGACTCGCTCGTGGGCGAGCGCGGCGTGACGCTTTCCGGCGGTCAGCGGCAGCGAGTCACGCTCGCGCGCGCGCTCATCCGCCAGCCCCGGGTCATCGTGTTCGACGACGCGTTCTCCAACATGGATACGCGGACCGAGGAGTCGATCCTGAAGCGCCTGCCGGAGGTGCTGGGGCAAGTTACGGTGGTCCTGATCTCGCACCGGCTGGCCACGATCCGGCGCGCGGAGCGAATCGTGTATCTCGAGGACGGAAGGGTCGTCGAGGACGGGACCTACGAGGAGCTGCTCGAGCGCGCCGGCGCGTTCGCTCGTTTCGTCCGGCGGCAACGCCTTCTCGCCGAGATCGAAGCCGGCGCCGCGAACGGAGCCCGGGGCGACGACGAGGAGGAAGCGGCATGAGATCCGGCGCGCGAATCGGCAAGCATCTCGGCGCGGCCGGCGACGAGCATCGCAAGGACGCGAAGATCCTTCTCCGCGTCACGGACTGGGTCCGCCCGTACGCGACGCCGCTCGCCGTCTCGCTCGGTCTTCTGTTCGTGGCCGGCCTCCTGGACCTCGTCGGTCCGTGGCTCACCAAGATCGCGATCGACCAGGCGATCCCCCACGGCGACCGTGCGCTCCTGGCGAAGGTCTGCCTCGGATACGTGGGCGTCCTCGTGGCGACTTTCCTGATCGGCTACGTGCAGTACCTGCTGCTCATCCGCACCGGCCAGTCGATCATGCACGATCTGCGGACGGATCTGTTCGGGCATCTGCAGCGCATGGGGTTCTCGTACTTCGACCGGACGCCGGTCGGGACGACCGTCTCGCGGGTCACGTCCGACGTCGAAACGCTGAACGAGCTGCTCACGTCCGGAATCGTCACGATCATCGCCGACGTGGTCACGCTCGTCGGCATCACGATCGTGCTGTTCTGGATGAACCCCGGCCTCGCGATCATCAGCTTCGCGGTTCTTCCCTTCCTGGTGGGCGCCTCGGTGTTCTTCCGCAAGAAGGCGCGCGACGGGTTCCGCGCGACGCGAGAGCGGGTGGCCGGCATGAACACCGTGATGCAGGAGACGTTCTCCGGCATCGAGGTCGTGAAGCTCTTCGGCCGCGAACCGACGAACGACGTGCTGTTCGAGGAGCAGAACGCCGGCTGCCGCGACGCGTGGACGGACACCGTTCGCGCGTTCTCGATCTTCTTCCCGATCGTGCAGTTCCTGCTCGCACTGGCGCTCGCGCTCATCCTCTGGAACGGAGGCGGTCGCGTCATTCAGGGCGCCCTCACGTTCGGCGAACTCGTGGCCTTCCTGCAGTACGTGCAGCGTTTCTTCGTCCCGCTGCGGGATCTCAGCGAGAAGTACAACGTCCTGCAGGCCGCGATGGCCGCGTGCGAGCGCATCTTCGGGATCCTCGATCGCACCCCGGAGGAGGACTTCGAGCGCCAGCCGGATCTCGGCCGCGTCACTCGCATCGCGGGCGAGATCGAGTTCGAGAACGTCTCGTTCCGCTATCGCGAGGACGAGCCGGTGCTCGAGAACGTCTCGTTCCGGGTTCACCCGGGCGAACGCGTCGCGCTCGTCGGAGCGACCGGCGCCGGCAAGAGCACGGTCCTCTCGCTCCTGCTCGGGTTCTATCGCCCCACGTCCGGGCGAATCCTCATCGACGGGCAGGACCTCGCGTCGCTCGATCCCCGCACGGTCCGGCAACGCATCGGGATGGTGCTCCAGGACGTGTTCCTGTTCTCCGCCGACGTCGAATGGAACGTCCGCATGGGAGATCCGTCCATCGGCGAGGACGACTTCGAGCGCTCACTCTCGACGTCCCGCGCGAAGGCGGTCGTCGATCGACTGCCCCAGGGCAAGGCGGAGTTGTTGGGCGAGCGCGGTCGCTCCCTCTCGGTCGGGCAGCGACAGCTCCTGTCGTTCGCGCGCGCACTCGCCCGCGATCCCGACGTGCTGCTGCTGGACGAGGCGACGTCTTCGGTGGACGCCGAGACCGAGGGGCTGATCCAGGAGGCGCTGGAGGAGCTGCTGCGCGGACGCACGTCGATCGTGGTCGCGCACCGACTCTCCACGGTGCGCGACGCCGACCGACTGCTCGTGTTTCATCAGGGGCGGGTCGCCGAGTCGGGAACGCACGACGAGCTGCTCGCGCGGCGTGGACTCTACGCGCGACTCGTCGAACTCCAGTTCGGAACCCGCGAAGAAGAAGCGGCCTGACGAAGAAAGCGAAGATCAAAGGAAAGCGAGACGCGCGGTTCCCCGCCGCGCTCAAGCTTTGCTCGGAACCACCGGGGTCGCAGCTTGGCTACGAACGACGGCGGCGCGCGACCCCCAGCGTGACGAGGCCCAGACCGAGCAGGGCCAGCGTTCCCGGCTCCGGCACGACGACGTTGTCGTCGTCACCCAGGACCGGGTGCCCCACGATGTCACCGGTGCCTCCGCCGACACGGCGGGACAGCTGTGCTCGCGATTCTCCATCGCCCGGAAGATCCGAGAAACCGGCGTCGTCCGCGAAGGCCGGCAGCGCGATGAGAAGCCCGGCGAGAGCCAGGAGGACTCGAGGAGTGAGACGCATCGTTGTTCTTCTCCCATGGGCACCGGCAAGCCGGAATGCCCTCTTGAGGCGCAAGTCGACATGCGGATGGGTCGACCGGTAGATTCTACCGGGGCCCGCGTAAGACCTGCAAGGTCATTTCACGGTTTTCCCCGAATTTTCCCGTCGATCCTCGGATCGACCTCCCATCCCGCCATTCTTGACAGTGGGACCGCGCAATTTGTCACGAATCCTCCTCGTCGCCAAGTCCCCCCGCCCCGGTCGCGTCAAGACGAGGCTCGTGCCGGCCATCGGCCCGGAGGAAGCGGCCGCCCTGGCGGCGGCGTTCCTGTCCGACCTGGCGGGCACCCTCGACGCCACGGGCATCCCCTGGTCGGTCGCGCTCCCGGACGACGACGATCCGGCCGACCTCTTGCAACGGTTGGGCCGAGACGTCCCGTGGATGCGTCAGGGGCCGGGAGACCTCGGAGCACGGCTCGCCCGGATCACCGCCGCCGCCTTCGAGCGGCACGGGGGCCCGGTCGCCGTGCTCGGGTCGGATCACCCGAGCATCCCCGAGGCGTGGCTTCGTCGCTGCGTCGAGGTCGCCGCGGGCGACCGGGCAGCCTGGATCCCGACCGAGGACGGCGGCTACGCGTGCCTCGCGCTGCCCCACGACCTCCCCGGGATCTTCGCCGGCGTGCCCTGGAGTACCGCGGAGGTCGCGGCTCTCACTCGGAACCGGGCGCACGCGTGCGGGGTGCACCTCGAAACGATCGGCACGTGGTACGACGTCGATCGCCCGGAGGACCTGCACCGACTTGCCGCGGAACCCGGTCTCGGCGAGCATTGCCCGGCGACGGCGCAGATCCTCGAGCGTCTGGGATTCCGGTAGCGCCGGACGAAGATCTCGTCCGCATTCCGGTCGTGGGGGCCCCGCCCCGGGGAAGGGAGTCGACCTTGGCCAAGAGCAGTCCGCTGCGCACACTCGGATGGATCGTCGGCGCCTTCGTCGCGATCCTTCTGATCGCGGTCGTCGTGATCTCGGTCACGCTGTCGCCGGAGCGACTGCGTTCCGCTCTCGTGACGCGAGCGAACGAAGCGACCGGACTGCCCGTCCGACTCGACGACGCGCGCGTGTCGTACTCGCCGCCGGGCATTCGACTGCGCGGTCTCGAGATCGGAGCGAGCGGATCGATCCCGCACGCTTCCCTCGACTCGGGGCTCGTGGAGCTCGACCTCGGCCCTCTCCTCTCGCGGCGACTCGTGGTCAAGCGACTCGAGCTGGAAGGACCCGAGGTCGTGCTCGCGCCGTCGGACGCCGCACCGGCCAGTGCGTCGACGCGTCCGCGCGAGGGTGCCGGCACACCTCCCGGCGCCGAATTCACCACGGTGATCGAGCAGGTGCGCGTGACGAACGGGGCGTTCCGCTGGGAAGCGCCGGGCGACTCCGCCGACTTCTCGCTCGACGGGCTCGACCTGACGGCGCGCGTCGAGGTCGAGGCCGGCGGACAGGTCGTGCGGACCGACGGGGATCTCTCGCTCGCGGCGCTGAACTTGCCCGCGCTCGAGGCGTGGCGAGAGACCGTGGAGCGCATGGAACCGCGGCTCGCGTTTGCGCTGCAGTGGTCCGAGCCCGAAGGAGCCGCGACGTTCGACGCGCTGCGTCTCGAAGCGTCGCCTCTCGTGGTCGAGGCGCAAGGTGCACTCCGGGGACTCCCCGACGCTCCGGAGATCGAGCTGGCGGTCGCGCCTCGAACGTACGAGCTCTCCGATCTGCTGCCGCTGATCCCGAGCGGAGCCTGGCCCGAGGGCCGCAGTCCCCGGGCGTCCGGGCCCGTCCAGGTGCAGGCGGAGGTGCACGGCGCCCTCGGGGGCACCCACCCGCTCGCGTGGGAAGCCGACGTCGATCTGCAGGGAGCGCGCCTGGCGATGGAAGGTTTCCCGGAGGAAATCGAGGAGCTGCGAGGAACCATCGCCGCGACCGCCGACACGATCCGCGTGAACGATCTCACGGGCCGACTCGATGATCGCGACGTCTCCCTTCGCGGCTGGATCTCCGATCCCGGCCTCCCCCTCTCGCGCTACGATGTCGCTCTCCGCGGCGACGCGGACCTCGCGACCTGGACCCGGACGGGCTTGCTCCCGGCCGGGATCCGCCTGGCCGGCAACGCGACGTTCGATCTCGGCGCACGGGGCGTCGTGGCCGACCCGGCAACCGCGAACCTCACGGGCGAGGTCACGCTCGCGAACGGACGCTACGAGTCCGACGAACTCCGCCAGCCGGTCACGGAGCTGAACGGCCGCGCGACGCTCCACGGCACGGATGCCACCCTGACCGACGTGTCGGGCCGCATCGGCACCTCCCCGTTCCGTGGCCACGGAGGCGTGACGGATGTTCTCGGCGCGATGCAGGTGTCCTTCGACGGAACGTCGTCCCGACTCGACTTGCGGGAACTCGCGCCGCCGGTCGGGACCCCGGAGACCTCGAACACGGGCGGCACCGCACCGGCCGCCTCGGGTACGGGTACGCCGTCCGCTTCGCCGCCGCTCGTGCCACCGCTCCCTCTCGTTCCCACGCGGGTGCGCCTCGCCGTGGACTCCCTCTTCACCGAGGGTGCCGTGATGACGGGCGTCACGATGGACGCCGACCTGCGAGTCGACGAGGGCGACGTCACCGCGCACTTCGCGCGCGCGGAGCTCGCCACCGTCACGCTCGAGCGCTTCGACTCCGAGCTCGCGATCGCCGGCGCCACCGCGAACGGCACGTTTCGCGCCCCGCGCGTGCAGGCTCAGAACGCGCCGCTCACCGACGTGACGGGGCACTTCCAGGTCGACGAGAAATCGCTTCTCCAGGTCGACGACATCGCCGGCAGTTTGTGGAACGGGCACGTGGTGGGAAAGGCACGAGTGGACCTCTCCGACCGACTCGATCCCGCATTCGAGATCGAGTCGCAGGCCACCGGTCTCGACGCGAACGGCATGCTCTCCGCGATGACGCCCGCGAAGAACCTGCTCCACGGGTCGCTCGATCTGAGCTCGAGCTTCTCGGGCCGCGGCGCCACGCCCGAGGAGGTCCTGGCCGCACTCACCGGGCAGGGCAACGTCAAGGCGACGAGCGGGCGCATCGAGGCGACGCCTGCGGTACAGCGCGCCTGGCAGGCGCTCGGTCTCTCCGAGCGCGAGACCATTCCATTCCGCGATCTCGTGGCGCCCTTCTCGTTCCGCGAGGGTCGCCTCGTGACCGACAACCTCGTGGTTCGCGCCCCGGATGCGAACTGGTCGGTCAACGGATCCGTAGGCGTCAACGGAGACCTCGACTATCGCGCCACCACGGAGCTGTCCGAGCAGCTCTCCGACGAAATGCGCCGGAAGGCCGGGCGCGATCTTGCGAACCTGCTCGCGGGATCCTCCGGACGATTGATCGTGGACCTTCGCATTCACGGCGACGCCAAGGCGCCGAAGGTCGATCTCGATCGGACGAAGCTCGCGCAGCGGATCGCCGAGAACGCGAAGCAGAACGTTCAGAAGGAACTCGAGAAGGGCAAGGACAAGCTGATTCAACAGCTGTTCGGTTCGGATTCCGCGGCCGCCGACACCACGAAGGCGCCGAAGCTCGACGACGCGCTGAAGGGACTCCTCAAGCGCAAGTAGCGCCCGGGCGCGCGCTAGGCGAGGACTCCGAGGGACGGGAACGCGGAGCCGAGGACATCGCGCGAGGGGACCCCGAGCCAGCGGTCGAGCAGCTCGCCGTAGAGCGAACGGAAGTCCGTGGTCGGCGCCACGTCTCCCGCGAGGAGCGTCTCCGGCGCCAGCGATGGCGCCGTCCCGTGCAATCCGGAGCGCACCCGCGAGCCCACGACGAAGCACGGACCCGCGACTCCGTGATCGGTGCCGAGGCTGCCGTTCTCGGCCACCCGCCGCCCGAACTCACTGAAGGCGAACAGCACCACACGATCGAGGTCGCCGTTCCGCTCGAGATCGTCGACGAACGCCGCCAGCCCGTCGCCGAGCTCCTGCAAGAGCTCCTCGTGCTTCGTCTGCTGGCGGGCGTGCGTGTCGTAGCCCGTCTGGGTCAGGTAATAGACCCGCGTCGGCGCGCGGCCGGCAATGAACCGGGCCACGAGCGAGAGCTCGTTCCCGAGTTGCGTCTGCGGATACGGGAGGGAGTTTCGCCCGCGCCCGAGGACCTCCTGCACCGTCTCGGCCGAGATGCGTGCGCGCGACTCGACCCGGCGGAGGAACTCCTGCAGTTTCTCGGAATCTCCCGCGGACTCGGGATCCAGGGACCACGTCGGCTGCCGGAACGCCGCGGGATCGCGGAGCGTCACGCCGAGCAACGAGTGGTTGTCCAGAATCAGGGGACGGGAATCGGCGATCGCGATTCCGGACGTCGGATGATCGGACCCACCCGGCTGCTCGAGCGCGCGGCCGAGCCACCCCGTGTCCGGAAGCGGATCGAAGTGGCCGGAGTGCCAGATCTCGGTCGAGCGGAAGTGCGAACGGTTCGGATTCGGATAGCCGACGGCCTGCACGATCGCGAGACGGTCCCGCTCCCACAACGAGGCGAGCCCACGGAGGTTCGGGTGCAGCCCGAAGCCCCCTCCGAGGGCGAGCGTGGACTTCGCGTCCACCCCGAGCGTCGGCCGCACGCGCCGGTACTCGTCGTCTTCCACCGGAACGATCGTGTTCAGGCCGTCGTTCCCCCCGTCGAGCTGGAGCACGACGAGAATCGGAAAGTCGCCGTTGGAACCCGACGGGTCCTCGCTCGCCCACGCCCGCTCCACGAGTCGTCCGAGGAACGCGGGATAGGCGACGGAGAGACTCGCGCCGAGCAGACCTTGCTTCAGGAGTCGACGTCGCGAGCAGCGGTGCATGGTCCGTTCTCCTCGAAGGTCTCAGACCAGTTGATAGTGGAATGTGCCCACGAACCGGGAGATCGCTTCGCGGAGGTCGGCGTTCGTCCACGCGTCGGGGGGCGGCAGAGGATCCAGCAGGCGAGCGAGCTCGGCCCGGACCTCTTCCGCGGGCGGCGGCAGGAACAGGCGATCGATCAACGCGTCGGCGGTCTCGCGTCGCGTGCCGCGGATCAACGTGTCCCGTACGTCGTCGCGGATCACCGGCGAAAGGCCCGGCGTGAGCAGCAGATCCGCGAGGGCCCGGAACCTCGTCAGCAGCGCGGCGGCCGTGATCCAGCGTCTTCCCCCCGGCCAGCCGGCGACGTTCGGGGGCTCGAACATCGATTGACCGAGATGCTCCAGCAGATCGCGGCGCCAGGGCGAGGGCGGCGTCCCCAGTTCCATCGAACGGAGGAATCCCACCAGCCATTCGACGGGGCCCTTCACGCGGGCGAGCCGGACGGAGTCGGAGTAGAACTCGCTGCTCGTGAACAGGTCCCGCAAGGTCTCGCCGATGTGACCGTCGTGCAGCTCCAGGTGGACGGCGATCGCTTCCGTGAGATCGGGATCGCGATCGTCGCGTACGAAGAAGCCTTGCAGCTTGCCGCCGAGGAAACGCCAGCAGCGGGGACGCGACGTCAGGATGCGGACGACGTCATCCCCGTCGAGGGGACCGGATGCGCCGAGCACGGTCTTCGGGCCGTCGTCGTGCTGGTTCGCGTGGCGTGCGAACACCATCCGGTCGGACTCGATCCCCCACCCCGTGAACGCGCGCGCCGCCTCGCGGACGTCCTCCTCGGTGTAGTTGCCCTCGCCGAGCGTGAACAGCTCGAGCAGCTCTCGCCCGAAGTTCTCGTTCGGATTGCCGCGGCGGTTCTCGTCATTGTCGAGGTACCGGAGCATTGCGGGATCGCGACAAAGCTGGCGCAGCAGCTCCGCGAACGGACCCGCGCCATACTCGCGGAACATCTGATTCTGACCCCACATGGCCGGACCGTTCTGGACCTTCGACGTCTGCGTCGCGAAATGACCGTGCCAGAACAAAGTCAGCTTCTCGCGAAGCGGCGTGCTGGTGAGGTACATCCGATCGAACCACCAGTCGGCGGTATGAGTCGTGCGGGCCAGATCGCGGTTTCGCTGGCGTGTCGTGTACTGCGCGATCTCGTCCTCGGTCATCGGCTCGGGATGCTCGAGAAGACGCTCCGCCCGGTGGCGGATCTCGACTCCCGGAACGACCCAGTCCGGGGGCACGATCGACTCCCCGGAGAAATCGAGCAGGGAGTCGACCGCACCGTGCAGGCCGAGCGCATGCAGCCGATCGATATCCCGGGGCGGCCCCCCGAAACCCGCGCGCGCGAGGAGATGCGCGGCCGCGGCGCGATCGAAGCGATCCGGAGGCAGGGCGGTCAGCGACACGGTCGACTCCCGAACGACGAAGGCCCGGGGAGCGCTCTCGCCGGCCGACAGGCGGGCGGGGCGCTCCTCGGGCCCTCATTGTAACGCAATTCGGGAGGGACATGCCGATGTCCCCGATCGATCAGACCAGGACGTCGCTCGGGGACTCCAGCTGCCGCTTGATCTGGTCGGACAACCACGCAAGCCCCTCGTCGGAGTCGGCCACGAGCGCCAGCTCCTCCCGGCTCCGGTGGAACCAGGTCTCGGCCCGGCGGCGGCGGTTCAGCCGTCGGTGGAGGTCTCCCACCAGATAGGAGATCACGGCTCGCTGCGACTGATCGCCGCATTCGCCGATCTCGAGCGCCTCCTCGAATCTCCGCACGGACTCCCGCTGGTAGAGACGCTCCTTCTCCCGGTTCTGTCGCGAACGCGCGACCCACGACGCGCGCAGGAAGCTGTCCGCCACCTCGAGGGAGCTGCGATCCTCCCACTCGTAGATGAGGGCGAGGAACTCGTAGCGAAAGAAGGCGGCGCTGGGGCGCTTCAGGTCGCGGGTGCGCGGCGTGAGGAACTTGCGGATCTTCCGGATGACGTTCTCCGTGACTCCCTCGCGGAAGTCCTCGGGATAGCCGGCGAATCCGCACTCACGGCAAGCCTGCACCTGATCCTCCAGAGGATCGTATCCCCAGCAGTGCGGCCGGAAATCGGAGTCCGCCCCGTGGCTCCCGCAGGAGCGTACGGAGGGGACCTCGAAGCGGGCCTCGCACACGGGGCACACCTGGATCTCGGGCTTGAAGGTCACGGCGTCCTCGGTGTCGGTCTCGGGGGCGGTAGGCACTGGTTGGATCGGTCGAGCCACCCGGAACCTGAAGTACGCGGAGGCCGTAAAGTGTTGGCGCAACGTCAGTTGGCAAGTATGACGCCGACTCGTCGAACGTCGACGATCTTGACCATCTTCGTCGTTCTCACGCTCCCGCTGAACCCTCGGGCTTGGCAGCGTTGACGTTGTTTGGGCGACGGTCCCACGAGACTCCCCGAGAAAGGTCCCCTTGCCGGTGCTACGTTGAGCGCATGCGGACCGTTCGTCGCCTCGGGATCCTCGCGCTGCTCGGCCTGGTCGCCTGCGAAGCCTCGCCGCCCGCGGGCCGACGCGTCCTCCTCGTGACGCTCGACACGCTGTCCGCGGATCGAGTCGGGGCCTGGGGAGACGTCGAGGCGCGCACGCCCCAGCTCGATCGCTGGGCGCGCCGCGGGATCGCCGTCCGCGATGCGATCGCTCCGACCCCGATGACGCTGCCGTCGCACGCCACGATCCTCTCCGGCGTCGATCCCGTCCGCCACGGCGTTCGCGAGAACGGCTTCTACCGGTTCCCCGACACGCTCCGAACCGTGGCCGAGCGCTTCGACGGGCCGAGTGCCGCGTTCGTCGCCGCCTATCCGCTCGCGGCGCGCTTCGGACTCGCCGCCGGGTTCGACCACTACGACGATCGATGCGAGACGTCCGCCGGGGCGCGTCCGCCGGAGCGGGCGGCCGGTGAAGTCCTCGCGGCCGCGGCCGACTGGCTCGACGCGGCCCCTCCGGACCGGGACCTGCTGGTCTGGATCCACCTGTACGACGCGCACTACCCCTACCGGCCTCCCGCTCCGTTCGACGGCACGGCATTCGACCCGTACCGCGGCGAGATCGCCGCGCTCGACGCGCGACTCGCCCGCTTCGCCGGTCGCGAATCCGTGCGCGACGCGACGTGGATCGTGGTCGGAGATCACGGGGAATCGCTCGGCGCGCACGGCGAGATCACCCACAGCCTGTTCATCTACGACGCGACGCAGCGGGTCCCCGGTCTCGTCTGCGGCCCGGGAATCTCACCCCGCCTCGATCGGTCGCCGCGACCGCTGCTCGACGTGGCACCCACGGTGCTCGCGGCGCTCGGCCTGCCTGCCGGCGACCTTCCCGGCATCGCTCTCCAGGCTCCGGCCGACGAGCGCGCGGCCTGGATCGAATCGGCGCACCCCTTCCTGCTGCGCGGCGCGAGCCCGCTGTTCGGGATCCGGGAGGCGAACTGGAAGTACGTCCTCGCGCCGAGGCCCGAGCTGTACGATTTGCGCCACGATCCGGGAGAGACCCGCAACGTCGTGGCCGACCACCCGGAGGAAGCGCGCCGGTTGGGAGACGCAGTCCGTGACGTGCTCGCGACCGCGGTGCCTCTCGAGCCCGTGGCCGCGGATCCCGAAGTCGCCGAGCGACTCCGCGCGCTCGGCTACGCCGGCGACCCGCAGGGGGCTGCGTCCCCGCGCCGGGATCCGAAGGATCTCGTGGAGTCCCTCGCGGCGCTCTGGTACGGCGAGCAGGCCTGGAAGGACGGGGACGCGACCGCCGCACTCCCCCACCTGGAGGAGGCGATCCGACGCGATCCGCGGAACAAGGAAGCGCACGCCTACCTGATGTCCGTGTACGCGTCACGCGGCGAATGGGAGCGAGCGCGGGCCGCCGGCGAGCGTGCGCTCGAGCTTCCCCCACCCACGGTGGATGCCTCGATCCGCGAGGCTCTCGCGGCGATCGAGCGAGCGGCGGCGAATCCGAATTGAAAGCGAGACGGGCCGGACGCTCTCGCGTCCAGCCCGTCCATCGCGGAGGGTCCCGAGATCGAGGTTCGTCAGGCAGCCCAGCCCAGGACGGTCACGGCCAGTCCGGCGAGGATCCCGACGATTCCCAGCGCAGCGAAGAGAAGCGGTGCGCCACGATCGATCGCTTTCATGAGGCTTCCTTCCGTTCGGTGCTCACGTGGTCGCGCTACTCGTCGTCGCCGGCCGAGGACGCGCCTTCCGGAATCGGGTGCGCGATCTTCTCGACCGCGGTCTTGAAGTCGAAGTCCTTGTGGAACGGATTGTTCGGGTCCGGTCCGTGGCAGCCGAGGCAGGTCTCTTCCGTGGGCTCGATCAGACCGACGGAGGCGGCCTCGACCGTACCGGCGCGGATGTCCGCCATGACCTTCTTCTTGTAGTAGCCACTACCCGGTCCGTGGCAGCTCTCGCAGGAGACGCCCTCTTCGAGCGTGATTTTCTGGTTCGCGAGGTCGGCCATCACCGGGAAGGCGGTCACGTGGCACTTCAGGCACTTCGGCTCCGCCTGCGGATTGTCGATCCCCATCTTCTTGGCTTCGGCCAGCGACTTCTCACTGGCGAGAACCTCGAAGGCCTTGGCGTGCGGACCGGCTTCCCACTTGGCGAGCTGGTTTCCGGTCGCATCCTTCTTGTGGCACATGGAGCATTTCTTGAGGCCGATGTACTCGTAGTCCGCCGCCGACGCGACGCTCGTTCCGAGGAACGCCGTGATCGCCAAGCCGACCATCCACAACGTGACGTTTCGCATTTCTTCCCCTCCCCGATGGCCCCTCCGGGCCTCCGCCGAAATGGCGGACTCAGGACTCGCGTATGGTTACCCAGACACCCCGGAGCCGTCCAGCGGTTCCCGGGTGCCTTCGGAAACCCCCTACGGGGTCTCCGAACCCCGTACCTCGAGATTCGGACCCAGGTGGCACTGGACGCAAAGGGCGCGCTGCTTCTCGTGCGTCGTGAGCTTCTCCTGCTGGCCGCTATGCGGCTCGTGGCAAGACGAGCACACCACGGGGCGGCCGTTGCGGGGATCGATCACGCGCTCTCCCATCGGGTGCAGGTGGGTCTCGGGGACGCCATCGTGACATCCCAGGCACAGGTCGATCTGGTTCTCGATCATCAGCCCCGGGAACTCGCTGCCGTGCGGCGCGTGACAGGTCTCGCAGTCCTGTTCCGGATGCTGTACCGGTCCGGCAAAGAGATCCCGCGAGTGGCAGGAGAAGCAAGTCTTCGCGATCCCGTCGCGGCGCAAGAGGGTCGACGTCTTGCCCGCGTGCGGCGAGTGGCAGTTCAGGCACGCGCGCTCGTCCGTCATCGGCGCGTGGTGCCCCGCCGTCTCCGGTCCCGGCACCTCGACGTCATGACAGGATGCGCAAAGCTCCGCTCCCACCTCCACGAGTTCGCCCGAGTCCTCGTGGCACGAAGCGCAGTCCTGATCCGCGTAGGGCTCGTGGAAGAACTTCGGCATCAACCCGGGCCGGTCGGATCCGTGCGGATCGTGACACCCCGCGCAGTCCCCGGTCGTGATCTCGAAGTTCCCGTGCTTCGCCCGGAACTCCGGCGTCTCCGCGTCGTGACACGGTGCGCACGACGCCGCCACGGACGCCGCCGTGAGCAGTCCCTCCGACCGGCCGACGTGAGGCTCGTGGCAATCGAAACACTTGCCGAGACTCGCCGGGCGATGGGGCCGTGAGAGCTTCGTACGCGCGAGGACGTCCTCGTGGCAATCCCCGCACAACCCGGGCATGGTCTCGTTCAGCAGGCCCGGCGAGAAACCGTCGTGCGCTCCGTGACAGGTCCGGCACCCGCCATCGCGCGCGGGGGCGTGGACGAGGTCGCGATCGGCACGCGCGATCGCGTCGGCCGGTTCCTCGTGACACCGGGCACACAGGGCGTCCGTGCGCGCCGGCAGCAGGTTCTCGGCCGACGAAGCGTGTGGCGCGTGGCACTCCGTGCAGTCGCCGGCCTCCACCGGTGGGTGCAGCTCGCGGCCCGGCGCGCTCGGCGTCGGGGCGTCGTGGCACTCGAGACAGAGGTCCGGCACGGACTCCGTCAGTCGGATCGGGCGTCCCGGAGCGGGATCCTCGTGGCAGTCCGAGCATGAGGCGCCCGCGAAGGCCTCGTGCGCGAACGGTCGAATCATCGACTTGCTCTTGCCGCCGTGCGGATCGTGGCAGGAAAGACACGCGTCGGCCGCGATCACGTGTTCGCCGTGCGCCACCCGCAGCGCATCGGCCTCCGGGTCGTGACACGACGTGCACGTCGCCACGAGCCGGATCGAACCGTCGTCGTCCCGCGTGCGGTGGGCGTCGTGGCACACGGCACAACGACCCTCCGCGACCGGCGTATGGAGCTCGAGTTCCTCGAAGCTCTTCCGGAGGTCGCCGTGACACTCGTAACACAGCTCCGCCCCCGCTTTACGGGCGAGCTTGCCGCCTTCGACCTCCGACGCGTGCGGCGAGTGACACGACGTGCACTCTCCCCGGGCGACCGGCTCGTGCCAGCTCGCCGGCGCCACGGTCGCGTCCGCCACGTCGTGACACTCCGCGCAAAGATCCCCGACGCTCTCGGTCAGGAGCGCCCGCTGCTCCCCGGCATGCGCGACGTGGCAGGTCTCGCAATCGCCGTCGGCGAACGGCGGATGGACCTCCGCGAAGCGGAACTCGTCCGCCTGATCCCGGTGACAGTTCAGGCACAACGCCGGAGCGGCCGACCGCAGCATCGCGACCTCGTCGGTGCCGTGCGCGCCGTGGCAGTCCGAGCAGCTGCCGCCCTGGAACGGCAGGTGCGAGACCGGCTGCTCGGCGCGGAGCTCGCGCAGCTCGTCGTGGCACGAGAAACAGGTCGTGTCGACCGGCTCCCGCAGCAGATGCGGATGCTCCGATGCGTGCGAGGCGTGACACTCCCGACAGTCGCCGTCCATCGGCGGATGCGGGTGCGACACGGATCCGGCCTTCTCCACGAGATCCTCGTGACAGCTTCTACACAGGTCCTCGGGCGGCTCCCGCAGCAGGGCCGCGGTTTCCGTGCCGTGCGGAGCATGACAGACGTCGCACGCCTTCGCCCGGAACGGACCGTGGACGGACTCCATCTCCAGCTCGTCGCGGATGTCCCGGTGACAGGACACGCAAAGCTCGTCGGCGCCGCCGCGAAGGAGCGACGGCAGATTCGAGCGATGCGGCTCATGGCAGGACAGGCACTTGCCCTCCGCCGCGGGAGCGTGCGGATGCGCGGTCGCCATCGCCGTCTCGGCCTGGTCGTGACAGGAAGTGCAGAGCGCGTCCTCGTCGTCCACGAACACGGTGACGTCGTCGTTCACGGACTCGTGGCAGGACTCGCAGTCCCCTGCCGCGAAGGGCTCATGGATGAATCCGCCGCTCGCCGCGGGCGGGTTTCCGTGCGGATCGTGGCACGAGGAGCAGGCGGCGCCCGCCACCTCCGGTCGTCCGTGGAGTTCCGGCAACTCCTCACGGGGACCGTGGCAGCGGGCGCACAGCTCCGCCTCCGGCGCCTGCAGCAATCCGGGAATCGTCGACTCGTGTTCCGTGTGGCACTCCGAACACTTGCCCTTCGCGAACGGGGCGTGCAGATCCTCGGCCCCCACGAGCGCGGCGAGACGTGGATGACACGTCGCGCACGTGGTCGCCGGATCGGATCGGAGGAGGGCGGCGTTCGGGCCGCCGTGCGGGTCGTGACACGAGGCACAGGTCGTGGCTTCCGTCGTGAGGTGGCTGAACGCCGCGTTCTCGTCCGGGACGACGTCGGTGTGACACGTCACGCAGAGATCGGGAAAGCCCCGCTGCAGGACCAGCTGCTGCGCGAAGCCGTGTCGCTTGTGGCAGGACTCGCAGTCGCGGTCTTTCACGGGCGCGTGCGGAAATGCCATCTCGTCGTACTCGCGTCCGGCGTCCTGGTGGCACTCGAGGCACGGACGCCCCGCGGCCCGCGCGCCCCCGGGCGCGGTGAGCACGCCCAGGCACACCGCGCCCAGGACGAGCACGACGGAAAGCGACCCGCGGCGGGCGATCGGGTTCATTCCGGAGCCTCCTCCGGGGCCGGAACCGACGTCGCTGCGGACGTCGATGCCGACGCCGGAGTCCGTTCCGGCTGGATGTCGGTGAGTCGGAAGGTGAAGAACGACTGCGGTCCGAAGTGCGGCGGGAAGTTCCGGAATGCCCACGAGCTGTCGACGGCCGCCGTGTCCGTGTACACGAAGACGTGAACGGCGGGGTTGTTCCAGTCCTCGGAGATGGAGGCGGGTACGCCGTCGTTGATCCGGAAGTCCGGGAGGAACTCCCGCGCTGCCGCCTGGTACTCCGTGTCCCCCAGGTAGAAGCGTTCGTCGAGCCGGACCTCGACCGTCTCCGACCATTCCGGATACAGCCGACTCCCGAGTTCGAGCGTGAACGTGAGCTCCTCGGCCGGCGCCGTCGACGTGTCGCCGCGGACGGGTGCGGCCGCGACCGCCAGGAACACGAGCACGATCGCCGCCGCGACCATCATGAGGATCGTCTTCATCACTTCGTCTCCTTCTCTGCCGGCTTGGCATCCGGCTTCCCTGCCGCGCGCGCAACTCGTGGGAACGTCGCCACGATGGCGCGCGCCGACTCCTCCGCGAGGCGTTCCAGACTGCCTTCGCGTCCGATCCCGAACACCGTCTCTCCGTTCGTTCCGTCCCTCGAGTCGACGGCGCTCCAGATCACTCGACCGCCGGGCACCGTGAGCAATCGCAAGGAGACCGAGACCTCGGGAACCGGCTCCCCGCCGCCCGCCCGCTCGCCGAAAGCGAGCACGGATCCCACGATCAACGCCTGCGCGTTCAGCTCGGCGCCGAAGCGCTCGATCAGCTCGAGGGGAACCCGGTCCAGCAGAAGCCACGGCTCGGAACCGAGCACGCGCTCGACCTCTCCCGCATCCACGACCTCGAGATCCCGCTGGCGAGCGAGCTCCACCGCGAGACGGGGCACCCAGTGGTTCGAAGCGTCCGGCACCTCGGTGTAGTTCGCGAGCGGGAGGATCGCGATGCGGACTCCCGCCGGCAGCTTCCCGACCGCGTAGGCACTCGGCCGCGCCGAGGAGCAGCCCGGACTGCCGGACGCAAGAGCCGTCAGCGCCGCCACGACGAGCACGGTCATCGGCCGTCTCATCGAAGCGTTCCCAGGAGGTCGCGGCACATGACCGCCGTGAGCTCCCCGAGCGTCGGGATCTCGCGCCAGCCCATGAGCGGCAACGCGGGACCGCCGCGTCGCGTCTGGGAGGCGCTCCACACGATGCGTCCGGACGTCGCGTCCACCAGCCGGATCTCCAGCGACACGAGCGGATAGGAACTCCGGCCGACCGGCACCATGCCGTAGTCGCGGATCGTGCCCACGAACACGCCCTGGACCTCCGCGATCTCCGCGACGTTCGAGATCTCCTTGCTGGACCAGGGTTTCCGGTTCGGACCGGCTCCCCGGACCTTGGTCACCGCGCCCGACATCGCGGTCGGGTCCAGGACCTGCGCGAAGTCGCGGCGCAGCAGTTCCGTCAGGAACACGCTCGCGACCTTGTCCCCGGCGAGACCGTCCTGCGCCAGCGAATCGAACGGCAGGATGCCGACCCGCTCGTAGTACGGAAGGTCGGCCTCGCGATCCACGAACGCAGCCGGACCTCCGCATCCGCCGAGGAACAGCAGCGCCAGCGTCAGGCCGAACCAGTGACTCCGATCCATCGCACGGCTCCTAACGGAAGGTCTTGTCCACGGTCACGGTGACCGTCGAAGTGGTGATGGCGTTCGTCGCGCGCGTCCGGTACGCCGAACCCACGAGGCGGAAGTCGCGAGGCAACCAGGTGTTCGCGCTCAGTCCGAGGGAACGGGAAACGGTGTGCAGGAGACCGAACTCGGATCGGCGCTCGGACCAATCCACTCCGAGGCGGGTGCGCTCGCCGGTGCGCACGGTGACGGTGGCGCTGCCGAAGCGCTCGTGGCGTTCCAGTCGACCGGTACCCCGCAGGACGCGGAGCGACCCGTTCACGCCGAAGGCGGAGCGAGGCTGGTACCCGGCCAGGAACGTCCACTCGCGATCGCGACGGGCACCGAGCGACCCGACCGGCGGGATCCAGTCCTTCTGCCAGGTGACCTCGAAGTGCGCGTCCGGGCGCGGGTCCAGGATGGACTGGACGAGTCCCTTCCACCGGCGCGGTCCCGACGCGTACGAAGTGGTCCGAACCTCGCCGCGAGCGCGCACACCCCGACGCAGGCGTCCGTCCAGCGCCGTGTGGATGACGTCGCCGGGCGCGTTGCCGCGGGAGAATGTCTCCAGCGTGCGCTCGAAGCCGGCCTGCAGGTTCACCTGGCGAAGAACGTCGCGACGAAAGAGGCTTCGGAAGCGCAGGTAGTCCGCGGTGACGTTTCCCGAGGAGCTTCGATGCTCCCGGATCAACCGGAGGTCGAGACTGCGAAGCGGCGTGTACTCGAGCTGACCGCGGGCCGCGCGCTCGTCGATGTCGCGGGCGAAGAGCTGCGCGTTGTCCTCGGACCGGCCGGTTCGCCACTGGCCGTCGCTCGACCACCGCAGCTTCGACGTGATGCGTCCCGTCCCGGAGAGACCGAAGCGGTGCGTCTCCAGATCGCGGACCCGATCCCGCGACGTCGCCTCGGACCAGAGCGCGTCGTAGTTGCCTTCGAGCTGCAGCGGTCGCCACGATTTCGTCGCGCGGAGTCCGCCGCGCCACTCGTTCGTCCGGCCCTCCACTCCCGAGAACGACGCGCGCGAGTCCAGACGTCGCCAGGATCCGCCGTACTCGAGCGGGCCCACCCCGTGCCGCAGCGCGACCCGCCGGTCCTCGGACGTCCCGCGACCGAACACGCTCTCCTCGTCGCGCCGATCGAAGTCGACCGAGAGAACCGGGCCCACGGGAGAGCGCCAGATGCCGCCGAACTCGTACTCTCGCTCGCGCGGCGGATTCGCCGCCGAGGCCCGATCCTGCCAGGGCGCGAACTGCCCGCGGATCTTCACGGAAGGCGCTTCGAACTCGCCGAAGTAGCGACTCCTCATCAGACGCGTGTCGGACTCGCCGGGTCGAAGCGAGTACGAGAGCTGCGCGAACGCGTTCCAGCGGACTCGCTCGGCCAGGGATTGCCGGGTGCCCACGTCGAGACGATGCAGCACGGACTGGTACTCCCCGCCGGCTTCCGTGTAGGAGGTGGTTCCGAGGTAGCGTCCCTCGAGTGCCCCGACTCCGTTCGTTCCTCCGAGAACGACGAACACCCCCGCCGGAAGCGCGAATCGGAGGGTCGACGTCACTCGCATCCGGTCGCCCCCGCCTCAGTCGAAGAGGCCTTCGCCGAACGCGCCGCCTTCCGGGTCGTCGTTCGGGTGATGGACGTTGAAGGAGTCGGGACCCGAATAGTCCCGGCCGTGACACATGGAGCACGCCTGCGGCGCGAGTGAGTCGTGCCCGTCTTCGTCCGGGAGCGTGTTCATCACGATCCCCTCCACCGACTGGCTGCCGGGGATGCCGTCGGACGGGATGTGGCAGCCGAGGCAGAAACGTCGATTCTGCTCGGGGTCTCCGCGCGGATTCGTCAGACCGCTCCAGCCGGGCCGCTGATCACTGAGCAGGTACGCGTTCGGTTCCACGCGATTGTTGCCCTCGGATCCGTGCGCATTGTGGCAGTCGGAGCACGGCAGCATGTCGCCGACCTGCACGTTCGCGGGCCACGAGATCGCGATGTCGTGGTTCATGCGGATCTGGTGGCCGGCCGTGTCTCCGTTCAGGCCGCGATCGTAGTAGTCCGCCAGGAAGCGACTGCTGCGCTCCATCCCGAAAGCGCCGAGCGTCCCGTGGCAGGAGAAACAGAGGCCGTACTCCTGCGGGGGACCGGAGGACTCCGCGCCCCCGATTCCCCGGTACGGCTTCACGAGGAGATCGAAGTGACCCCGCTCCCCGTGCGGGTCGTGGCAGTTCGCGCAGGCGCCCTCGCCGAACACGTCCTGCACGGGCATGTCGGGGTCCCACGCGTGCGGCGACACCAGATGCGCGCCCGGCAACACGGTGGGATTCGAATAGACCGCTTCGCCGGGCCAGCGACCGCGGAACTCCACGCCGGTCGTCCGCACGCCGCCGACGTTCGCCTCGAAGTACCCGGCGTCCGGGTCGTCCTCGGGCAGTCGATCGTTCTCGGTGAGCGGATAGTTCGTGGGGCGCATCGCGTGGCAGGGACTCGCTCCCTCCGACCAGTACGCGAGGCGATTGGAGTTCTCCGTGAACAGCAGCTCGGGGTGCGCCTCGATCGCGAGGTCCCCCCCGTGCTCGAGGTGGCACTGGCTGCACTCCCCGCGCGTGGAGGGGACGGTGATCTCGCGCAGCACGCCGGTGTCGGGATCGTAGTGCGGGTTCGGAACGGACTGACCGAGAGCCGCCGTGGGGAGACCCAGGCACGCAAAGGCCGCGAGAATCTGGAAGGCTCTCATGCACGCACTCCGATCGGCCGGATCGATGGAGCGTCTCGCCTCGCGTCGGGCCCCGACGTTGGCCGGAGCGTCGGGGTCCGATCGGGGCGATGGACGAAGGGTGTCACCCCTCCGTCTTCGGCGAGGCGACTAAGCGCCCTGCCCGTGGCACTGCCGGCAGAGGTCGCGATAGGCACCGCCATCGCCCTCTTCCGTGATCGTGCCGGTTCCGTTCATGAAGATCAGACCGAACGCGTTCTGGTTCCCGTGGCCCTTGTGGCACGAGAAGCAGGACGGCGTCAGCTCGGTGTCGGTGCCGTCGTAGCCACCGTTCGCCGGGCTCTGTCCGGTCGGGGACATCACCTGCACCTGATTCGTGTGACCCGTGAACTGGGTCAGACGCGAGTGTCCGCCGCCGATGGCGCCGATGTTGGACTCGGCCGCCGGGTGCCGGATGAACTCCTCGTACGCGAGCACGGTGCCGACGGAATCGGTCAGCGCGACGCCGCCGATCTCCGCACCACCCCACGCGCCGTGGAAGTTCGTGTGGCAGCCCTTGCAGAACTCCGCGTAACGCGACATCGACTGATCCGGCTCGTTGAACGCGAGGCCGGTGTAGCCGTAGTGGTTCGCCGAGTTCCCGGACGACGAGTTCTCGTGCACCCACGCCGTCAGCGGGTTCGAGCCCTCGACGTCGCCACGGGTGTAGCTGATCGCGAAGGACGAACCGACCGCCGTGCCGTGCCCACCGAGGTTCCGGTAGCCGCTGTAGCCTGCGGAGTTCCCGCCGTGCACCGCGTGGCAGTTCCCGCAGTTCAACCCATCCGGGTCGTTCCAGGCGGGGCTGCTACCCGGGGCGACGTCCGTCGCTCCCAGCGTGTGACCGGTCGTGGGCGGATACAGACCGTTGCCGCCGACCTCGTTCAGGGCGCCGCCCTGCCGCACGAAACCGTTGCCGTGAGCCTCGAACACGTCCGGGGCCCAGGCCTGGCCGTCATGGCAGGAGAGGCAAAGCGTGTTGACGTCGTTGCGGAGCAGGAAATGGTGTCCCGCGGGGTCGAAAGGAGTGACCACCCCGGAACCGTTTGCGTTGTAACCGTGGCCCTGGCTGGCGTGCATGATGTGGCAATCCGAGCAAACCAGGCTGAGCCCCGAGTGGAAGTCACCCGCCAGCGCTCCCATCGGCGCGAACGTGAGGATCACGAGCACCGTGAGGAACAGATGACGTTTGTCGAGCATGGAAACCACCCCCAGTCATCCGATGGACTTGGGAACGACTCGTTTCGTTCCCCTGTCGACTCGGGTCAAGGAACGTTGCTCTTCCGAGCCGAGCGTCACTTCAAGGACCTGGCATCGCTGACCTCCCCGTTCCACGACGAGCAGTCGGTCGCCGTCGATGAACTCACAGCCGGCCGGGTACAGGAGCTGCCCCGGGCCGGTACCGAATCCTCCGATGCGGCCGAGATACCGACCGTCGGAGCCGAACACACCGATGGAATGGCGCATGGCGTCGGTGACCCACAGCGTGTTGCCGGGGCCGAACGCGAGATGGGCGGCAAAGGAGACGTCGTCGTCGGCCTCGCCATGGGCACCGAACGTCCGGCGCAGACGGCCGTCCGGCTCGAACAGAAGCAACTGATCGTCTCCGCCCGGATCCGCCACGGCGATCGTGGCGCCATCGGGCGAGATCGCGATCGCGCTCGGAGACGTCAGGAGCGATCCGACCCCCGTGGGCTGTTCGGCGCGCGGCTCGCCGCCGGCATCGAACACCACGAGCTCGTTGCGATCGCCCACGTAGAGCACCCAGAGCGACCCGTCGGGCGCGATGGCGATGGACTGGGGCATCAGCCGCTCGTCACCCCCGAAGGGACTCCGCAGCGTTCCGAGTCTCGACCCGCGGGAGTTCAGGACCCGGATATCGCGGTCCACGGCGTCCACCACGAACATCCGGCCGCGCGCATCCGCCTCGATCGCCTTCGGCTCGCACGGTAGCCCCTCCGTCCCGGGAGCGAGAGCGATCGGACCGCGGCAGCGGCCGCCGTCGTCGAACAGCACGAGACGATGACGAAGCCGATCGGCGACGAGGAAGACGTCGCCGCGCACGAGGACCGCCGCGGGGGAACGGAACGAATCCACGGCGGCCGGGCCCCGGAGAATGGCCCGGACCGCCACCACGGCCGGGCCGGAATCACCGGCGCGCGCCATCGGCATGGCCGCGGCGAGCGAACCCCAGACGATCACGAGCGCGAGCCTCGACAGAACGACGCGGCGATGCACACTGGCTCCATCCGCTCGGGTTTCGGGAGGGTCAGAAGAGCGGGTCTGACCTTCTCGAGTCGGCTCCGATGCGATTCCAGACTATAGAGTCCGGTATTTCCGATCAACCGGTTTCGGGGCCTGGAGGCCCGTTTCGGCCCGGTTTTCGGGTATCCCTTATCTAATTCGTGCCCGAGATCAGCTCGAGGATCTCCGGGTTCTGCTCCTCCTCGGCCAGGAGGGCGTGGCAGGTCTCGCAGTCGTCCGGGATGGTCCGCCCCCCCTCCGCCACGTGCAGGCCGTCGTGGCAGCGGAAGCAGCCCCCGTCGTCCTGGTGGCCGAGGAACGTGGGGTACGTGCCCCAGGTCACCGCCATGTGCGGGAAGACGTTGCGGGACCAGATCTTCGTGAGGGCCTTCGACGCGTCGTCGAGCTGGGCTTCGGTCACGAGCCCGGGCTCGCGCTTCGCGTACGCCTGGCCGAGCGCCGCGCGGATCTTGGTGTAGGGATCCTCCCCTTCGGCCACCGGAGTCCGGAGGGCGCGAACTCCCTCCCGCCGGATCCACTTCATGCCCTTGTCCAGTCGACCGTCGGTGAGCGCGAGGTCCACAGCCCGGTCCGGCTCCTCGTAGATGTGCGTCGGGCGGTTGTGGCAGTCCATGCAGTCCATGGTCCGGTGGGTGCCGGTCGCCAGGACCTGATCGACGTCGTCGCAATCCTCGGACACGAACTCCACGACGTTGCCGTCGGCCGTCTCGAGCTTGACCCACGGGATCTCCTCACGCGAGAAGTCGGTGGAGACGTAGCTCACCACGTTCGCCGGGTTCGTATGCCAGTGGATCCCGGACACCGGCTTGCCCTTCCGGTTCCCGCCGCCGATGTGGAGCGCGAGGACCGTGACGGTGTCCGTGTTCTCCTCGTCTTCCTGGAAACGATGGCGCACGTCGACCCGATCGCCGTGGAACTTCTCCGGCCAGTGGCACTGCTCGCACGTTTCCCGCGCGGGACGGAGATTCCGGACCGGGGTCTCGATCGGGTGCGAGTACGTGTTGAACGTCACGGCGAGCACCTGACGCGCGCCGGAGAGCTTCGACCGGACGAACCAGCCCGCCCCCGGACCGATGTGACACGCGACACAGCCCACGCGCGAATGCGGAGAGGTCTGGTACGCGGTCCACTCCGGTTCCATGACCTTGTGGCAAACCGTGCCGCAGAACTCGTCGGAATCCGAGAGGTGGTAGGCCTCGTACGCGGCGGCACCGAACAGGAGCACGTTGACCACGGTCAGGCCCGCCACGATCCCCAGCTTCTTCTGGTGGGCCGGGTTCGTGAGATCGAAGAGCGGCGGCCGCTCTCCCGGGTACTTCCGGCCGATCCGCCAGCGTCCGATCGGAATCAGCACGAGCCCGAGCAGGAGGATGGCCGGCAGGATGATGTAGATGAAGATCCCGATGTAGGGACTGAACGGGAACCCCGAGAGGCTCAGGATCAGGAACAGCAGGAACAGTCCGCCGCCGAACGTCGCCATCAGGACGCCCGTGGCGCCGATCGGATCGAGCGAGATCGTACGAATGAAATCGAGGAGCGTGCGCCCGCGTGACAATGGATCTCCCCCCCAAATGCGGGCGGAGGCCATCCGCCCGGTCCCGGTTACGGATACGGGGCGCCTAGTCGGCGCCCCGGAATCCGGTCTTCGCACTCCAGTGCCGACCGTCGTCGTGGCAGTCGTCGCAAGACGGCGCCCCGCCCCAGCCGGCCCCATGACAGTCCGTGCACTCGAGCTCCGCGTGCGTCTCGTCGAGAATCGCTCCCGTCACGCGGTGATCGAACGTCGCCGGGTCGAACCCCCGGCGATGGCAGGACTCGCAACGACGGTCCGGTCGCGACGCCGCGACCCACGAACCGTGACAGCTCCGGCAGTCCACCTTCTTGTGGTACGAGGCGAGCTTCCAGCCCAGCGTGGAGTGATCGAACAGCTCGTTCGCCGGTCGACCGTGGCAGTGCTCGCACTCTCCCCCCACGTGCCCCACACCGCCCGTGTCCTCGTCGTGGCAACGGAAGCACGCTTCGTGAAGGTCGCTCTCCTCGGGGGCGCCCATCGGATGCAGGGGCTGACCGTGCGTGTGGCAGCGCTGGCAGCTCTGCTCCCGGTGGCAGAACGCGCAATCCGGTTCGTACAGCGTCGCATGCCGGCGATGATGGAACGCCACCGTGTCGCCGTCGGCGAAGCCCGTGGGGAACCGGATGATCTCGAGGACCTCGATCGGCGCGTAGTGGGCGTGCGCCGCGACATCCGTCGCGTGGCCCTCGAGACGTCCCCCCGCCTTCTTCTCGTGACACAACTCGCACTTCGTGTCGGCGTCCCACTCCGAGTGGCACCCCAGACACTGTCGGTGGTAGGCGCCCTTGAGGCCGGGCTGGGCGAGATCCTCGTGCTGGATCTCCACCGGATGGCAGCTCCGGCAGGCCGGCGGCTCCTCGTCCGTCGGCGAGTAGTGGTGACAGGCCGTGCAGTCCCCCGAGAACCGGGTCATCCGCGCGTGCGTGGCGTGATCGAATCGCACGGGTACGTACAGATCCTCGAGCTGATCCAGGATCACGATCCCCGGCACGTGCGTGGAGTCGATCGCGGCGCCCATCTCGTGACGCGGGCAGTCCACGAGGCACGGGTTGACGCGGGTCGGCTGCGGGCAGACGTGACACACCGCGCAATCCGTGGCCGACTGGGCGTGCTTGGAGCTCGCCGCATCCGCGAGAGTCTTCGCACCACCCGCCGCCGAGGCGGGCGTGGTCGCGAGAAGCACCGCGAGGGCGAGGCCGATCGTCCGGGCGCTCATCGGTTCGACTCCGCGACGCGAGGCAGCACCGGCAGGTGCGTGGCGATCAGGCGGTACACCAGCATCAAGGTCGCGAAGAGCCCGAGCGTCACCGCGAACTCGCCGACGTGCGGGAAGTAGGCCCGGTCCGGATAGACGGGCCGGTAGGCGACCAGGAAGACATCGATGCGGTTGATCACGACACCGGCGATCACCAGGCTGGCCGCCGCGAAGATGCCTCGAACCGAGTTCCGGATCCGCTCCGAGTACAGCAGCGCCATCGGCAGCACGACGCCGACTCCGACCTCGATCCACCACATGACGGCGGCGAGACTGCCGTCGAACGCGAGGTCCCACACGCCGCGAACCGTGAGATCCCCGATCTTGAGCAGCAGATAGATGGACAGGATCGCGGCCACGATGCGACCGAGCTTCGACAGCAGCTCGCGCTCCGGCTCCCGCCCGAAGGCTCGCGCGGAGAGAACCGACTCGAAGATCACCACCGGGAATCCCACCGAGATGGCCGACACCAGGAAGAGCAGAGGCAGGATCGGCGTGTACCACAGCGGATGGATCTTGCTCGGCGCGAGGAGCACGAGCGACCCGAGCGACGACTGGTGCAGGCAGGACAGCACCACCCCGGCGAGGATCAGCAGCATCATGATCCGGCGGAACGAACGGTCGATCACCGCCACGAACCGCTCGGCCGCCGGCTCGAACCGTGCCAGCGCGCCGCGGAAATGGATCCGCCCGCGCAGGCGCTCGGTCACGATCGGAACGAACTCCGCGTAGAGCACGGTGAGGTACGTCATCACGCACATGCCCACCTCGAACAGCACCGAGTGACCCGACCACATCCAGGGCATCATCGGGTGCCACACGTTGTAGTAGCGCCCGAGGTCGGCGAGCAGCCCCAGTACCACGAACGTGTAGCCGAGCAGCGCGGAGAGCAGCGCCGGGCGCACGATCGGGTGAAAGCGCTCCCGATGGAAGATGTGCGCGAGCGCGGCCGTCGTGAATCCGCCCGCCGCGAGGGCGACACCGGCCGCGACGTCGATCGCGATCCAGAGTCCCCACGGATACTGGTCCGAGAGATTCGTCACCGTGTCGAGACCCGTCGTGAACCGGATCGCCGCGAACAGGAATCCCACGATCGCCACCGCCAGGAGGGCGAGAGTTCCCCGCGTGAAGAACCGATGGTGCGTGGGCGCGGCCTCCTCTTCCTCGGGTTCCGCGCCTGCCGCCCGGCCGGCGTCGCCGTCTTCCGGGCGCGGCCGGAACAGCCAGGCGAATCCGCCGAGCAAAGCGTAGAGACCCAGCGGCGGCACGAAGCCCTTGAAGATCCCGTGCTGGAGCTTCTCCGTGAAACGCGGAGGCGGATCCGAACCGAGCGTGGGCAGGCCGATCTCCTCGAAAGATCGATCGGCGACGTACAGCCACGACGTTCCCCCGACCTCGTGCTCGCCATACACGTGATCCACGTAGCGGTCCGGGTGCGTGTCGATCTTCGAGTGGGCGAGTGCCAGCAGGTCCTCGCGATGTCCGTAGGTGAGGCACTGCGGCGGGCAGATCTCCACGCAGGCGGGAACTCCGCCCTCGGCCAGCCGGCCCTGGCAGAACGTGCACTTCCGAACCGCCGGCGTCAGGGCGTTGTCGTACTCGTACGCCGGGACCTGGAACGGACACGCCACCATGCAGTAGCGACAGCCCATGCAGCGATTGACGTCGTACGTCACGGCACCGGTGTCGTCGCGGTGGAACGCGGTCACGAGACAGGCGGACGAGCACGCCGGGTCCAGGCAGTGCATGCACTGCACCTTGGCCCAGACGGCCTTTCCGAGGTTTCCGCCGGCCGGCACTTCGTTGACCACCGTGTAGTGGCCGGCGTCCGGGCGACGGAACTCCCGGAAGATCGTCTTGTCCTCGAACGTCTCGAGCGCCTGGGCGGGCAGGTGATTCGCGTCGTTGCAGGCCCATTCGCACTTGCGACATCCGATGCACTGGGTGAGGTCGACCAGCACCCCGCGCTGGTCGGGCATCGGGCGCGGGCGGGCGGAAGACGCTTCCGCGGGGCCTGCGAGTACGGCCGCGGCTCCGGTGGCACCGACGCGGCCCAAGGTGGTCAGAAACTCTCTTCGATCGAGTCCGGGCATGGCGACCGTCTCCCTGGCGGACGCGGCCGAGCCACGTCGCCGACGCCCTCCAGGGAGAACAATAGCCGGGCACGTCGAGACGACGATCGGGAGTTCTACGTACCTGCGAGCCCGTTCCCGGCGGTTTCTGGCCTGCGTCGGCTCCCTTGCCCGGACCCGCCCCTCCCGGAGAACCGGGCGGTCCCGCCCGGGCCGTGTTTGCGTCTGGAGCTGGATACTTTGTGGTAGAGGCGCATCCCGTAGCTGGTGATAATGACGTTCTCCCCCTCCCTTCACGCCTTTCCAAGGGGGCCGACAGTGAAGAGAATCCTGGTGGCACTCACCGTTCTCGCCGGCGCCGCACCGAGTTCCGCCGGTCCGTGCTTCGACTACTCGCTCCCCACTCACCCCACGAGAGTCTTCGTCGCCTCGCAGGCCTGGTCGGCGGTCGCGGCCAGCGAGACGCACGTCTTCCAGCTCGGTCTGGGGACGCAGTTCTACGTCTTCGAGATCGACGGACCCGAGACGCCCGTCGGCACGGCGACACTCGACGGCACATATCGTGAGATTGCCTACGCGGGAGACTACGTCTACATCAGCTCCGCCACGACGAACAAGGTCTCCGTCGTGGATGTGAGCGATCCCACCGCTCCGTTCCAGCGCGGGATCCTCACGGGAGTCGGCGGGCGACTCGACGTGGAGGGATCTCTTCTCGCCGTGGCCCGGGGATCCGGCGGCCTCGCGCTCGTGAACGTCGCGGATCCCGACGTGCCGTTCCTCACCGGTTCCGTGACGAGCATTCCCGTGGTGGACGTGTCACTGGAAGGAAACCTCGCCTATCTCGCGACCAACCTCCAGTTCCGCGTGATGGACGTATCCGATCCGACGACGCCTCTGGAGATCGGTCACATCGACATGAACGAGGGCACGTTCGCCGTTCACGCGCGCGGCACCGAGTTCTGGGGAACGACCGGGTACATCGGCCCGCTCGATCAGTACGGGACCCTCCGGCACTTCAGCGCGTTGAATCCGGCGAACCCGACGTTCCTCGCGAACGTGGCGCCGCTCCTGCTCTTGGACATGGTGGAGGCCGGCAACTTCCTTGCGGGTCCGACCGTCCACAAGGGCCTCGCCACGATCGACATCTCGATTCCCCAGACGTCGACCTTCGTCTCGCACGTGCCCGGGTTCTCCAGCACTCAGCGCATCGCGGGCAACACGGGAGGGCGCGTCTGGCTGGGTAGCCTACCGACGAGCGGAGGCCTCATCGAAGGACAGCTCTCTGACATCGTGTCCCCCAGCCCCGTCTCGACGCCGACGGCGGACGGGACGGGGAGCCGGATGACTTCGTCCGGGGGTCTGCTCTTTGCCGTGATGTACGGCGGGTCCTTCGACGACTCGGGGGCGCTGCGCGTGTTCGACCCCGGCTCGCTCAGCCAGATCGGTTCCTTCGTGGAGGGCACCGACTACGTGGACGGACTCCTGGTGGACGATGGGATGGCGGTCTATTCGCACGGCTACGCCGATCCCTCGAACGACTACTTCTACCTGCGAGCGCTCGACGTATCGAATCCCGCGACCCCCACGGAGATCCCCATCGGGTCTCCGCCCGCCGGTCTCTACCAGCTCTCGGGCGCTGCTCTCGATACGCCTTACCTGTACGCTCCCTGGTCCGGCGGCTTCCGGACCGTGGAGATCGATCCGAGCGGCACGATCACGGAGCACCCCCTGCTGCCGGTGCCGGGCGCCTTCGTTTCGCGCGCCACGGGCACGGGGCTCCTCGTGACGGGCGACACCTCCGCGATCCACTTCATCGACGTTTCCGATCCGGACGCCCCGGGGGAGCTCAGCTCGCTCCCCGTCCCCTCGTCGGTCCGTGGACTTCTCGTCGAGGGAACGACCGCCTACGTCACGTTCCTCGGAGCCTCCTCCCGCACCGATCTCTTCGTGATCGACTTCACGAACCCGGGGAGCCCGTTCGTGATCGGGCAGACGACCGCTCCGCACACGACGAACGGCCTCACCCTGGCCAACGGCATGCTCTACGCCTACGGCGACCGGGCTTTCTGCGTGATCGACGTTTCGAACCCCGCCGCACCGGTCTACGTGGGAAGCGGCGGTGCCACGAACATCCAGCTCGCCAACGTGGTGGCCATCGACGAGAAGCTCATTGCGCTGGAGACGATTCCGAGCCCGGATCCGCCGTACGCCGCGGGCGAGTACCGCCTGCGGGCGTTCGCGCTCCAGTGTTTCAACAACGTCTCGGCCCCTGAGCTCCCGGGGGCGATCGTCTCGGCGACACCGGCGTTTCCGAACCCGTTCCGCGCCGGCACGAACCTGCAGTTCCTGCTGCCGCGCGCGTCGCAAGTGTCGCTCGACGTCCTCGACGCCACCGGCCGACGTGTTCGCTCCGTCCGGAACGGAACGTTGCCGGGCGGCTCCCACCAGCTGACCTGGGACGGGCGGGACGCGAGCGGGCACGAGACCGCCGCCGGCGTGTACTTCCTCCGCCTGCGGGCCGGCTCCGAGGAATCCGTCCGGCGCGTAGTTCGCTTGCGCTGATTGACGAAGACTCGCACTTGCTTCTCGGGCGGCTCGCCGAGCGCGGGCCGCCCGATTCCGTTCCGGGCGGCTTGACGGAATGACGGGCGATTCGTCATCCTGGAGACTCGTGCTCGACGTTCCGATGCTCAGGAATCCCTGGGCGCTCCCGGAGGTCCCGTGTTCCGTCGGATGTTGGCTCTCTTGATCGGCGTCTCGATGCTGCTCCAGCCGGTGCTGTGCACGGCCGGAGTGCTCGTGCACGGATGTCCGGAGCCCCACGCGGAGGATCACGACGGGCCCGCGGAGGATTGCGGGCACGAATCCGACTGCATGGCCGACCCCTGCAGCGACAGCTCGCTGCCGGCGGCGCTCGGGCAACGCGGTCTCCTGGCCACGCCCGCCGTGGCGGAACTTCGGCCCCTGGCGGCGTTCCCGCTGCCCCAGCCGCTCCTCGCCGGCTGCCTGATCCGCGATCGACGGCCCACCACGGCCGTCCTTCCCAGCGACGTCCCCCTGCGGATCTGATTTCTCCCGAATCACTTCGTCGCTTTATCTCAACCTGATTGAGAGATCCGGAGCCCTGGGTGCGGCCCCGCGCGACCGCGTGGTGGCGACGGCTCCCCGGCGTTCGACCGGATCCGGGAGACATCTTCGTGTTGCCCACGGACCTCGCGCGCCACGCGACGCCGCTCGCGCTGGCGCTGGTCACCCTCGTCCCCGGCCTTGCCGCGGCCGACGCCCTCACCCGGGAGGAAGCGCGCGCCCGGGCGGATTCGGCCCACCCCGGGCTCGCCGCCATGGTCGCGGAGGCTGCGGCCCGCGCGGCCGATCTGGACCAGGCCGGCGCGCGGCCGAACCCGGAGCTGGAGGTGTCCTTCGAGAACTTCGCCGGGACCGGCGACGCCTCCGGTCTCGACGCGCTCGAGGCGACCTTCGCCCTCTCGCAGACGTTGGAACTCGGGAGCAAACGCTCCGCCCGCCTCCGGGTCGCGGCCCTCGAGCGGGACCTCGCGGACCTCGATCTCGCGGCCCGGCGCCGGCAGGTCCGGGCCGAGGTCGACCACGCCTTCGCCGAGACGCTCGTCGCGCAACGTCGCCTCGCGCTCGCGGACACGCTCGTGGCGTTCGGCGACGAGCTCCTCGCGGCCGTGACGCGCCGGGTGCGGGCCGGCGGCGCCTCTCTCATCGAGGAGCGGCGCGCGCGCGTCGCGGCGGAGACGGATCGCCTGCGTCGCGACGATCTCGCGCGGGATCTCGAGATCGCCCGCGCGCAGCTCGCCGCGCAGTGGGGCGGCGATCCGGACTTCGCGGCCGTCGACGGAGATCTCGCTCCGGCGCGAACGCCACCGCCTCTGGCCGCGTTGCTGGAGAGACTGCCGCGCCGACCGGACGCTCGGCGCCCCGAACTCCGCACGGCGGCCCAGCGAGCGGCCGCCGATGAGGCGCGCGCGACCGGTACTCCCGACGTGACCCTGAGCGGAGGCCTCCGACGGTGGAGCGACACCGGGGACCTCGCCTGGATCGTCGGCGTGAGCGTCCCGCTGCCGCTCGCCGACCGGCGCGACGGAGCGAAGCGCGCGGCCCGCCACCGGGTCGATGCCGCGGAAGGGCTTCGCCTCGAGCAGGAGCGGAACGCCGAGTCGGAGCTGCGATCGCTGCACGCCCGGCTCGTCACGACGGCGACCGAATCGGAAGCCGTGCGGACGCGGATTCTCCCCGAAGCGATCGCCGCGTTCGAGGAGGCCCAGGAGGCCTACGCGCTGGGCAGACTTCGCCTGACCGATGTCCTCGACGTCGAGCGCGCGCTGTTCGAACTGCACGCGCGCGAGCTGGACCTTCGCGCCGACCATCGTTTCGCCACCATCGAGCTCGAGCACCTGCTCGGCGAACCGGTTGCCCCCGGGGAAGGGAACTGACATGAGGGATCTGCGCCTTTCCATCGCGGCCGCCGTGTTGCTCGCCGTCGCTCCGGCCCGCGCGCAGCACGACGATCACGACCACGATCACGACGATCACGACCACGGAGCCGTCCCGACCGCCGGTACCGACGATCACGCGGACCACGAGGAACACGAAGACGAGCACGGGTCGGAAGCGATCCGACTCGGTCCCGACCTCCGCGAGGAGCTCGGCATCACGCTGGCCGTCGCCGGCCCCGGAGAGATCGAGCGCTCCGTCTCGCTGCCGGGCGAGGTTCGTCCGAACGCGGATCGCCTCGCGCACCTCGTCCCCCGCTACGCCGGCATCGTGAAGGAAGTCCGGGCGAAGGTCGGAGACCGCGTGCAGGCCGGGCAGGTGCTCGCGATCGTGGAGAGCGACGAGAGCCTCGCGACGTTCGAGCTGCGGACCGCGCTGGCCGGCACCGTGATCGGTCGGCATCTCTCGCGCGGCGAGGCCATCTCCCGCGACCGCGACGCCTTCGTCGTGGCCGACCTCTCCACGGTGTGGGTCGAGCTCGCGGTGTTCCAGCGCGACCTTGCGCACGTGCGGATCGGGCAGAACGTCGGAATCCTCGTGGGGCACGAGCCGCGACCGGATCGGGGACGGATCGACTACGTCACGCCGATTCTGGATGAAGCGACCCGGACCGCGACCGCGCGGGTCGTTCTCGACAACGCGCGGGGCGACTGGCGCCCCGGGATGTTCGTGACGGGACTCGTGGAGATCGAACGCACGGAGGTCCCGATCGCGATACCGCGGAGCGCGATCCACCGCCACGAGGGCGAGGACGTCGTGTTCGTGGAGACCGAGGACGGCTTCGCCCCGCGCGCCGTGGAGCTCGGACGGCTCGGCGAGGACCGGGTGGAGATCGTGGAAGGACTGACCGCCGGCACGGCGTACGTCGCCACCGGCGGATTCGCGATCAAGGCGGAGCTCGAGAAGGGCTCGTTCGGGCATGGCCATGCGCACTGAGCCCGGATTCCTGGAGCGGGTGGTCGCCCTCGGCCTGCGCAACCGGTTGCTGTTCGGCGTGCTCGCCACGCTCGCGGTGGTCGCCGGCTATCGAGCGTACCGCGACCTGCCCGTGGAGGCGTTTCCGGACGTCTCGCCGAACCTCGTGCAGGTGTTCACGGTCACCGAGGGCCTCGCCCCCGAGGAGATCGAACGCTTCGTGACCTACCCGGTGGAAGCCGCGATGACCGGACTCCCCGGGATCCGTACGGTGCGTTCGGTGTCGAACTTCGGCCTGTCCGTCGTGAACCTGTACTTCGACGACGACATGGACCTTTACTTCGCGCGCCAGCTCGTGGGCGAGCGGCTCGCGGAGGCACGCGAGCGGATCCCCGCCGGTTTCGGCGAGCCCGAGATGGGACCGATCGCGACCGGCATGGGACTGGTCCTCTTCTACTATCTGGAGGACTCCACCGGCCGTCATTCGCTGGAGGACCTGCGGGCGATCCAGGACTGGATCGTGAAGTTCCACCTGCAGACGGTCCCCGGAGTCACCGAGGTCCTCGGCATCGGCGGGTACGAACGCCAGTTCCACGTGGTGGTCCATCCCGAGGAGCTCTCCCGCTACCGGATCACGTTGCCGGAGGTGCTGGAACGGATCCGGGCGAACAACCGAAACGTCGGCGCGCAGTTCCTCGAGCGCAACGGCGAGGAGATCGTGGTCCGCTCGGTGGGACTCGCGACGTCGCTGGACGATCTCGCCTCCATCGTCGTGAAGACGGACGACGGCCGACCGGTCACCCTGCGCGACGTGGCCGACCTCGAGATCGGCGGCGCGGTACGGCGCGGCCTGCAGACGCGGAACGGCGTCGGCGAGGTCGTGGCCGGCATGGTGGTGAAGCTGTTCGGCACGAACTCCTCGCACGTCATCGCCGACGTCGAGGCCAAGCTCGCCGAGCTGAACTCCATCCTGCCGGACGGCGTGCGCATCGTTCCCTACTACGAGCAGAAGAGCCTGGTCGCCGCCGCCGTGAGCACCGTGCGCGACGCGCTGCTGCAGGGGATCGTGCTGGTGGCGATCGTGCTCTTCCTGTTCATGGGTGGGATCCGCCCGAGCATCGTGGTCGCGCTCGCGATCCCGTTCTCCGTGCTCACGGCCGCGCTCGCGATGCGACAGCTCGGGATCTCCGCGAACCTGATGTCGCTCGGCGGGCTCGCGATCGCGATCGGCATGATGGTGGACGGCACGATCGTGATCGTGGAGAACGTGGATCGCCGACTCCGGATGGCCGCACCGGGCACGCCCCGTCGCGAGGTCGTCACCGATGCTTGCCGCGAAGTCGTGCGGCCGATCGTCTTCGCGATCTCGATCGTGATCCTCGTGTTCCTCCCGCTGTTCACACTGCAGGGCGTGGAGGGCAAGACGTTCCGGCCGCTGGCTCAGGCCGTGGCGCTCGCGATGGCCGGCTCGCTGGTGTTCGCGCTCGCACTGGCGCCCCTCGCGAGCGACCTGCTGCTCGCCCGGAAGCGGCGGGGCGCGGGGGCGAACCCGGGAGACCGTCCGACCGAAGACGACGGACCGCGTCTCGAGCGCTGGCTCATTGCCGCGTACCGCCCGCTCGTGACGTTCTTCGTGCGACGTCCGGCGGCCGCCATCGTGCTCGCGCTCGGCATGTCCGCGCTCGGAGCGATGCTGCTTCCCCGCCTCGGTTCGGAGTTCACACCGAAGCTGCGCGAGGGGACGATCGCCGCGCGCGTCACCATGGCGCCGTCCATCTCGCTGGACGAGGCCCGCGAGACCACCCTGCGGATCGAGCGGCGGCTCCTGGCCCTTCCCGACATCGTGGAGGTCGTGTCCCGCGTGGGGCGCGGCGAGGTCGGCGCGCACGCCGATCCCGTCAACAACGCCGAGGTTTACGTACGACTTCGCGAAGGATCCCGGGAGTCGCAGGAGGCGATCGAGGCGCAGATCCGCGACGCCGTCGCGGACTTCCCCGGCGTGCTCGTGAATCTCACCCAGCCGATCGAGATGACGGTCGACGAGCTGCTGGAAGGCGTGCGGGCCGAGCTCGCGATCAAGATCTTCGGCGAGGACCTGGATCAGCTCCGGACGATCGCGGACGACGTCGCCGCCGTGGTGCGGGAAGTCCCGGGGGCGGCGGACGTCCAGGTCGATCAGGTCAGCGGCACCCCGCAGCTCCTGATCCGCGTCGATCGCGCCGCGATCGCACGCTGGGGCCTCGACGTGGCGGAGGTGCAGGAGATCCTGCGGGCCGCGGTCGGCGGAGAGATCGCCGGCCACGTGTTCGAGGGCGTGCGCCACTTCCCCATTCTCGTGCGCTACGAAAAGCCCACGCGCGACACGCCGGAGGCGATCCGGCGGATCCTGGTCCCCACCCCGGACCGAGGTTCGGTGCCGCTCGAGGCGCTCGTCACGATGGAAGAGATCGTGGGACCGCGGCAGATCACGCGGGAGAACAGCCAGCGGTTCATCACGATCCAGTGCAACGTCGTGGACCGCGACATCGGGACGTTCGTGGCGGAGGCCGAAGAACGCCTCGGGGACGAGGTCGATCTGCCGGCCGGCACGCTCGTCACGTGGGGCGGACAGTTCCGCCTGCAGCAGGAGGCGAACCGTCGACTCGCGGTGGTGGTCCCCGCCACGCTGCTGCTCATCGTGTTGCTCCTGTTCGCGAGTTTCCGCAGCGCGAAGAGCGCGTCGCTCATCCTGTTGAACATCCCGCTGGCATTGGTCGGAGGGATCGCGGGGCTCGCGATCTCGGGGCAGAACCTCTCGGTGCCGGCCTCGGTCGGGTTCATCGCGCTGTTCGGGATCGCGCTCGAGAACGGCATGGTGCTCGTCTCGAATCTCAACCAGCTCGTACGCGACGGGGCCCGGCGGGAGATCGCCGCGATCGACGGCGCGTGTCGACGTCTCCGGCCGGTGTTGATGACGGCGCTCACCACGGCGATCGGGCTCGTCCCCCTACTCGCCTCCCACGGCACGGGAAGCGAGGTGCAGCGACCGCTCGCGACCGTGGTCGTGGGCGGACTCGTGACGTCCACGGTGCTGACGCTGCTGGTGATTCCCGCGGTGTTCCGGTGGTTCGCGCCGGGTCGACCGACGACGGAGTAGGACCGTGTCGGGACGGAGCCGGCCCGCTCAGCCCGAGGCGAGCTGCTCCGTCCCCACCCCGGATACGGGCAAGCGCAGGATGAACGTCGTGCCCTGTCCGAGCTCGGACTCGACACGGATCGTGCCGCCGTGCCGGCGCACGACGACGTCGTGGGTGATGGTGAGGCCCTGCCCCGTACCGCGACCGACGGCCTTGGTGGTGAAGAACGGATCGAACACCCGGTCGCGGACCTCCGGCTTCATCCCGGTGCCGGTATCTCGAACCTGAATCTCGATCTCGCCGGGTAGACTGCGGGTCGAGACCGTGATCCGGCCCTTGGCGCCGGACGTGCCGACGGCGTCCGCGATCGCGTGAGCCGCGTTCACGATCATGTTCACGATCGCCTGGTTGATCTCGCCCGGGACGCACTCGACCTGCGGCATCGAAGGATCGAGATCCAGCTCGAGCTCCGCCACGTACTTCCACTCGTTGCGGGCCACGATCGATGTCGTCTCGATCGCGTGGTTGAGATCCGTCGCGACCTTCTCCGTGGCGGGGTGCGAGAACTCCTTCATCGCGCGGACGATGGTCCCCACCCGATCGATACCCTCGAGGGTCTGCGTGATCGCCCGCGGGATCTCCTCCTGGAGGTACTCGACGTCGGCTTCCTTCAGCGCGGCGCGGATCTCGCCTGCTGCCGGAATGGGATCTCCTCCCTCCCCGGCTCCCGCGATCTCCTCGATCCGCTCCAGACACCGGATCAAGTCACCGAACGCCGTCTGCAGGAAGTTCGTGTTGTCCCCGATGAACTGGGTGGGCGTGTTGACCTCGTGCGCGATACCGGCCGCGAGCTGGCCGATGGCTTCCAGCTTCTGCGCCTGCGCGAGCTGCGATTGCAGCAGCTTCTTCTCGGTGATGTCCTGTTTCACGGCCACGAAGTGACTGATCTGGCCGGCTTCGTCACGAACCGGCGTGATCGTGCCTTCCTCCGTGTACAACGTCCCGTCCTTCCGGCGATTGACGAACTCGCTGCGCCAGATCTCGCCGCGGCGGATCGTCGCCCAGAGATCGCGGTAGAACTCCGGGGAATGCTCTCCGGACTTCAGCACCTTCGGGTTCGCTCCGATCACTTCTTCGCGCGAGTACCCTGTGAGCACCGTGAACGCCGGATTGACCCAGGAGATGATGCCCGAGGCGTCGGTGATGACGATCGGGTATGACGTCGCCTCCAGAGCCGCGCTCAGCAGGTGGAGCCGGGCCTCCGCCGCCTTGCGATCGGAGATGTCGGCGTAGATCCCGAGGATTCCCAGGAGCTCCCCCGCGTCGTTCCGGAGCGGCACCTTGCTGGTCAGCAGGGTGACCACCGTGCCATCGCGGCGGGACTGCGGCTCCTCGAAGTTGAGGAGGTCGATTCCCCCTTCCATCACCTTCCGGTCGCCGGCGCGGTACAGATCCGCCTGCTCCGCCCAGCCCAGCTCGTAGTCGGTCTTGCCGATGATGTCCTGCGGATCCGAGAGTCCGGCCTGTCGCGCGAAGTTCGCGTTGCAGCCGAGGTAGACGCTGTCGCGGTCCTTCCAGAACACCGAGTGCGGGATGTGCTCGAGGACGTTGTCCACGATTCGCTGGCGTTCGTGCGCGCGCTTCTCCGCTTCGCGGAGTTCCGTGACGTCGCGTGCAAAGACGTAGATGACCGGCCGATCCGGAGAGGCGATCGCCGTACCGTCCATCGAGCGGTACTCGCCATCCACCCGGCGCACGCGGACCGTCCGCTGGAGGCGACCTCCTTCGGCGGCGAGCTGGGCGAGAGCGTCGCGGAACATCGCGACGTCCTCGGGATGAACCCACTCGATGAGCGGGCGATCTCGGAGTTCCTCGGCGGAGCAGCCGAGCAGCGCTTCCCAGGGTCGGTTCACGTGGCGGGCATGGCCGTCGAGACCGATGATGCCCACCAGGTCCGGCGAGATCTCGAAGAAGTGGCGATACATCGCTTCCCGCGCGATCAGGGCGCCCTCGGTCCGGTAACGGCGGGCGATCCGCAACCGGAGCCAGGCGGGGTCGACCGGAAGGGCGACGACGTCATCCAGGGCGTCGGATCGTTCCAGCAGGGAGTCCGGAGCCTCGAGCTGCTCCCGGTCCAGCAGACCGATCAGACCGTGCAAGGTACCGAACGCTGCCGCGCGGATCGCATCGATGCGTTTGTGGAGTTCCGCCCCGGTACCGTGGACGAGAACCACCGCGGGCTCCGCCGCGGCGAGGTACTCGGTGGCCGCTGCGGTGTCGAGGAAGACGCGCACCGGGCGGTCGAGCGCGGCAAGCACGTCCGCCCGAACCGTCGGGCTCGAGGTGAGCAGTACGAGGTCCACCGGTTCTCCTTCCGAACGAGTGGAAGGGCCTGCTACCCGGCGTAACGGAAAGCTGGGGACGGGACTTGAGCCAGGCGCGCTCAGCTCGTATGGCGTCTCGACTCTTGTCGCGGCTCGGCTGGAATCGGGGCTAGCTCGTGCGCTTCAGGGCCGAGTACTCGCCGCGGGTGCGCAAGGTGAGCGTGACGGGCTTCCCGGAGCGGTTGCGCCAGAACCACCCATGGTGCCCGTCGAAGGCGGCGGTGATCGAGCCGTCCTTCCCCGGCAGGGCTCGCCCCTTTTCGTACTCCACCGACCGGCCGGCGCCGTCGCCGTGCATGTTGTAGTTGAGCCCGCCGCCGTCCGTCGTCCACGAGAACTCCGCCACGGAGCCGGCGTCCATCACGAGCTTGAACTCCACGCCCTCGTCGGGCGCGAGCTGGTGCGTGAGCTCGTCTCGCCACGTGCCTTCCGCCGCCGAGACGGCGGGTGGCGCGGAGGGTTCGTCCCCGACCGGCACGGTCGGGAGCGGCGCAGGGGACGCGGATCCGGACGTCCCGGTTGCGACGCCCGCCCCGTGAACGGACGACGCCGCATCCGCGGCCGCCTCCCCGGCGAGCTGCGTCTTGATCTCACCCATCTGCTTCAGGCCGATCCGCGCGCCGAGCCCCGTGGGGTCGATACCGTACTCGGCAGGGAGCACCACGACGATCAGGAGAACGGCCGCCGCGAGCGCGGCGATGGCGGTGTAGCGCAGCAACTCGGCGGAGGTCGGCGGCTCGTAGTCCGCCGGTTTCCTCACGTGGGCCATGGGACCTCTCAGGCGACGAAGTATCCGGTGAGCTGGTAGCCGAGCAGAACGAACCCGACCGTCATCAGCGCGACGTTCGCGGCGTACGCGTGGCGCTCGAAGCTCGCGCTCCGCCGCCAGTAGCCCAGCACGATCAACATCAGCGAAAGACCGAGGATCTGACCGATCTCCACGCCCACGCTGAACGAAAGGAGATTCACGAGCAGGCCGTCCGCCGCGAGATCGTAGTCGAGGATCTTCGTGGCGAGACCGAGGCCGTGGAACAGTCCGAAGACGGCGGTCGCCACCTTCGTGTTCGGCTGCACGCCGAACCAGCGCCGGAACGCACCGAGGTTGTCGAGCGCCTTGTAGACCACGGAAAGGCCGATGATCGCGTCGATCAGGTACGCGTTGACGTTCCACCCCAGGAACACACCGAGCAGCATCGTGGAGCAGTGCCCGATCGCGAACAGGCTCACGTAGATCGACACGTCCTTCAGGCGGTACAGGAAGAAGATGACGCCCAAGAGGAACGCGAGATGGTCGTACCCGGTGATCATGTGCTTGGCGCCCAGGTAGGCGAAGGCGACCGGCATCGTGCCCGAGATCTCCTGGATGTACCCCTTGTCGCCCTGCGCCACGCCGTGCGCGAGTGCGGCGCCCGCGAGCGCGGGAATCGCCACGAGTTGCAGCAGGACGCGGAGAAGGCGGTGCATCGATCTCCTCCGTGCGGGCGGCCAAAACACCGAGCGCGGCAGCACTGGCCCGTCGAAACCGCGAGTGGTGCCCCCGGGGTGACTCGAACACCCGGCACGCGGTTTAGGAAACCGCTGCTCTATCCACCTGAGCTACGGGGGCGTCAAGCCATTGGCGAATCGCACGATACAGCCCCACCAGGGAGTCGGCAATCCGAAAGGGGGCATGCGGCGAAGACGCTCGAGTGTCGTGCCTCGACTCGACCACGCGTTCTCCGCGGCGAGCGAATGCTCCGTCCCGTTCTCGGGAGACACCGGCGGGTGCTGTTCGCCACCGGACCATCGCATGGCCCCTTCCGGGACCGGGTGTCGCATTGAGTCCCGAGGGTGCCGCGACCGATTCCCGCGCTCCCTCGCGAACTTGCCCGCGGCACGGGTCGCAGGTCCCGCGGGCGAATCGGCACCTGCCGGAACGAAGGGACTCCGATGTCGACGCTCCGAATCGCTCTGACCCTGATACTCCTGTCCGCCTCGGCCGTCCGAGTGTCGGCCGCCCCCGTACCCGGCCTCTTTCCGACCGGCGTGGACGACTTCTCCGCGGTGCTGCCCGCCAGTGCCGCGGACCCGCACTACGCGCTGATCTCCAGCGCCGATCCGTCCTACCCCGGCCCCGACGCTCTCGTTGCCGCCCTGATCCCCACGGGTTACTGGCTCGCGAACGACGGCACCTCGCAGTGGATCGCCCCGAACGACGACGAGAACTTCCCCGCGCTCGGGACTCCTCATCCCGGCGGCGACTACGTGTACCGGATCTCGTTCGACCTCGCCGGCCTCGATCCCGCCACCGTCACGATCTCGGGAACGTGGGGCGTGGACAACTCCGGTTCCATCCTGTTGAACGGCGCCGCCACCGGGATCGGCGGGGCGACGTACAGCCAGCTCGCGCCGTTCACGATCACGAGCGGCTTCGTCGCCGGCGTGAATCACCTGGACTTCGTGGTCCAGAACTTCGCCGCGTCGGGGAGCAACCCCACCGGCCTGCGCGTGGGGACCCTCAGCGGTACGGGTGACCCGATCGTCGGAGTGAAGGCCGGAATCGCAAGAGATGGCTTCCGGCTGGCTCCGCCCTTTCCCAATCCCATGCACGGCGAGTCGCGTTTCGCCTACTCGCTGACCCGCTCCGGTCAGGTGCGGCTCGTGCTGCGCGACGTGGCGGGGCGCACCATCCGCACGCTGGTCGAGGGCGAGCAGCCGGCCGGCCGCCACGAGACCGACTGGGACGGCCGCGCGACGGACGGCACGACGGCGCCGGCGGGTGTCTACTTCGTGGAGCTGGAGGCCGAAGGTCATCAGACGGCCCGTCGGATCACCCTGATCCGGTGACCGGTCCTGTGCAAGGAACGGGGCTTCGATCCCCGGCGCATCGGATCGTTGGACCCGAGGCGGGGCGGGCGTCGCGGCACCGGGTCGGCCGGCGCCAGCGATCGGCTTGGCCCTTTTCGCGATCGGATCCCGTAGACTCCCGCAGAGGCCGCTTCCCCGAACCGGAGTTCCCGATGCGCGCCCTCGTCCGATTCCTCGCGCTCTCCCTGATCCTGCTCGCGTTCGTCGCTCCTGCCCGTGCGACCGACGTCTTCACCGACGAGCTCGCGTTCTTGGCGGCCTCCGGTCCGCTCATCATGGAGAGTTTCGAGTGCTTCGAGCCTGAGGACCCCGCGGAGAGCGACCCGATCCTGACCTCGTGGTTCACCATGACGATCGAGCCGGCGTTCGGAAGCACGATCGCGCCCATGAGCATCCAGGGAGCCGGCTTCCCGAACGGCCCGCACCCGACGCACGGCGATCGCCAGGTCCTGGCGGGGAACACCTCCTTCACGAACGGCCAGTTCGAGCTGACGTTCACGTTCGACTATCCGATCGCGGAGTTCGCACTCTGGATCACGGACTTCGGGGACTACAACAGCGGCTCTCTGACCTTCGCGAACGATGCCGGCGACGTCTACGTCATCCTGTCGAACCCGCCGCAGCAGCCGGACGGCGGAGAGGCGTTCTTCGGAGTTCGCAACACGGACCAGCCGTTCCAGACGGTGGTCCTCTCCAAGTCGACTCAGGGCGACGGCATCGGGATGGACCAGGTCCGCTTCAGCGGCATCGGGACCATCGACTGCGGCATCGTCGCGGCGCCGTCGGTCGACGGAGCGACCTGGGGCCAGGTGAAGAGCCGGTACCACTAGCGACGGTCCGTCGAGCCTCGCGGTGCACGCGAGCCGCGCGCCCCTCTCCCGGGTGGCACGAAGGGCGCGGTTCGGGCTACAGTCCCGGTTCGGCCCCATCCAGGAGGGCGGCGCATGGCGCCCCGGGTATTGCGCGAGAGTCGGAATCCCTGCGAGCATCCGCACGCGCGGGAATGCACGTCCGGGTCGTCCCCTGCCCAGCCTCGCGGCCACGAGCCGGCCGGCCCCCGGGCCCTCTGAGACCCAGGCGCATCGAATGTTCAACCGGGCCGAGATCGTCGACCGCAATTTCCAGGAATTCCTGCGCGGATGGACCGCCGCTCCGTCGTGGCGCGCCCACCCGGACGAGCCGGTCCACTCCGGAGTCGGGCTGCGCGGGGCGGAGCTGCTGGAGCTGTTCGACTCGCAGATCACCGCCCGCCACCTCGACCTGATCGCCCGCACCCTCCGGGCCCGCGACGAGGCCTACTACACGATCGGCAGCGCCGGGCACGAGGGGAACGTCGTGCTCGGCCGACTCCTCCGCCCCACGGATCCGGCCTTCCTGCACTACCGCAGCGGCGCCTTGATGGTGGAGCGCTCCCGGCACGTGCCGGGGATCGATCCGGTCCGGGACGCGATCCTCTCCCAGACCGCGAGCGTCGACGACCCGATGGGTGGGCGGCACAAGGTCTGGGGCAGCGGGCCGCTGTGGGTGCTCCCGCAGACGAGCACGATCGCGAGCCACCTCCCGAAGGCGGTCGGCGCCGCGATGGCGCTCTCCCGCGCCAAGAAGATCGGATTGGAACCACCCGTGCCGCGGGACAGCATCATCCTGTGCTCGTTCGGCGATGCGAGTACGAACCACAAGAGCGCGCTGGGCGCGTTCAACACCGCGACGTGGACGGCCTACCAGCACGTGCCGGTCCCGATCCTCTTCGTGTGCGAGGACAACGGCCTCGGCATCTCGGTGAAGACCCCGCCCGGCTACCTCGAGCGCGAGTTCCAGGGGCGGCCGGCCTTGAAGTACTTCCGCGCCGACGGCACGGACCTCGTCGACGCCTACGGGGCGACTGCCGCCGCCGTCCGGTACTGCCGGGAACGTCGCGTGCCGGTGTTCCTCCACCTCAAGGTCGTCCGCATGCTCGGCCACGCCGGGACGGACGTCGAGCTGGAGTACCGCTCGCTCGCCGAGGTCGCCGAGGCGGAGTCGCGGGACCCGCTGCTGCGAACGGCGCGGATCGTGCTGGAGTCCGGCTTGCTCACCGCGCCGGAGATCCTCGACCGCTACGCGGCCACCCGCGCCCGGGTCGCCGCGGTTGCCGAGGAAGTGCTCTCCGACATCGAGCGGCTCGACCGCGCCGATCAGGTGATCGCGCCCCTCGCGCCGTACACCCCGAGCGCCGTGCGGGCGGAAGCACACCGTGACGACTATCACGGGCGTCGACTCGAACGGTTCGGCGACGAGAGCGCGTTCCCCGAGAACCAATCGCCCAAGCACCTCGCGGCGCTCATCAACCTCGGACTGGACGACCTGCTGACCAAGTACCCGCATGCCCTCGTCTTCGGAGAGGACGTCGCGCGCAAGGGCGGCGTGTACCACGTCACCGCGGGTCTCGAGAAGCGCTTCCGGGCCGGTCGCGTGTTCAACACGTTGCTGGACGAGGAGTCCATCCTCGGGCTCGCGCAGGGCAGCGCGTACATGGGAATGCTGCCGATCCCGGAGATTCAGTACCTCGCCTACTTCCACAACGCCTGCGATCAGATCCGTGGCGAGGCGTGCTCGCTCCAGTTCTTCTCGAACGGCGCGTTCCGCAATCCGATGGTCGTGCGCATCGCCGCCCTCGCCTACCAGAAGGGCTTCGGCGGGCACTTCCATAACGACAACAGCATCACCGCGCTCCGCGACATTCCCGGGCTCGTCGTGGCGTGCCCCTCCCGCGGCGACGACGCAGTCGGCATGCTGCGGACCTGCGCCGCGCTGGCCCACGTGGACGGGCGCGTCGTGCTCTTCCTGGAGCCGATCGCGCTGTACATGACGAAGGATCTGTACGAGCCCAAGGACGAGGGGTGGCTGTTCCGGTTCCCACCCCCGGGCGAGGCCGTGGAGTTCGGGGCGGAACGGGTCTACCACGCAGACCACGAGGATCTCGCGATCCTCACGTTCGGAAACGGCGTGCGCCTGTCGCTGCGAGCCGCGCGCGTGCTCGAGGAGCAGCACGGGATTCGGTCGCGTGTCGTCGACCTGCGCTGGTTGCAACCCCTGAACGAAGAGGTCGTCGCCCGCCACGCGAGCGAGTGCGGACGCGTGCTCGTCGTCGACGAAGGGCGTCGCAGCGGCGGCCTGAGCGAGCAGCTGTTCACCGTTCTCGTCGAGCGATGCGACCCCGTTCCGCCCGCGAGTCGCGTCGTGGGACGGGACACGTACATTCCCATCGGACCGGCCGCACTGAGCGTCCTTCCATCCGAGGAGGAAGTGATTCGCGCGGCGCGCGAGCTCCTGCAGAAGGACGCCCGGCGTGCGCATGTCGAAGACCCCACCTGACGTCGCGGCGTGACCGGAGACCCGACTCGATGCCCATGCTGGCTCTGAGCCGCCCCGAGCGGCAACAGCTGAAGGACCTCTACTTCCGGGCCGACCTCCTGGGCCGCCAGTACCCACTCGCCCGCCGCGAGATCATGACGGCGCTGCGGTGCCTGAAGGCCATCCACTCGAACGCCATCGAGGACCGATCCATCGATCGGGTGTTCCTCCAGATTCTTCTGCACAACGCCGGGATCCCGGACAAGAGTCGCATCTCGCCCGCCTACGGAGCCGCGCAGCGCACGCTCCAGGGTCAACAAGCGCTCCTGAGCGACCTCGAGGAACGAGCGCTCGCGAAGGAACCGCTCTCGATCTCCCTGCTGCGGCACATGCATCGCACCGTGTTCGGCGACGCCTGGCCCGACGGCGCCGGCGAGTTCCGGAGCTCCTCCGTTTCGATCTCCGGCATGCAGCACGATCCCCCGCGTGCCTCGGTGGTCGAGGAGCTGTTGCACCAGCGGTTCGTCTCCATCAACGAGATCGCGAGCGCGATCGATACCGTGACCCCGGAGACGTTCGATCGGATCATGTTGCTCTCGGCCGAGGCGCACTACCTGGTAGCCGGCGTCCACCCCTTCGAGGACGGCAACGGTCGCGTCGCCCGGGCGGTCGGCGACTACGTCTTTCTTCGGTTCGGCATGTACTACGACGTCATCATGACCGACTATCGCGACAACTACCTGGATTCGCTGGAGGATTGCACCTTCGCGGACTGCTCTCCCCTGCATCGCTTCCTCGAGTTCAGCTATCTGGAGACACTGCAGCGGGTCTCGACCTTCTATCAGCTCGCACGCGCGGAAGGCGCTCACATTCTCTGAGTCCGGTGCCACGGACGCGGAACGACCAGCCCCGGAGGATGCCCGAATGACCACGAGATTCCTCAAGGAGTTCCTCCAGACCGAGTCGGCCGGCGGCGTCCTCCTGAGCGCGTTCGCCGCGCTCGCCCTGATCGTGGCGAACAGCCCCCTCGGCGGTCACTACCAGGGACTGTTCGAAACGCCGGTCGCCGTTCAGGTCGGCGACTTCAAGATCGCGAAGCCGCTGCTCCTGTGGATCAACGATGGTCTGATGGCGATCTTCTTCCTGCTGGTCGGGCTCGAGCTGAAGCGCGAGATCCGCGAGGGTGAGCTCTCGTCCCCCAGCCGGATCACCCTTCCCGCCCTCGGGGCGCTCGGCGGCATCGCCGTGCCCGCACTCATCTACTTCCTGATCAACCGCGGCGACCCGGTCGCGCTCACGGGCTGGGCCGTGCCGACCGCCACCGACATCGCGTTCGCGCTCGGAGTCCTGGCCCTCGTCGGCCCCCGCGTTCCCGTCGCGCTGAAGGTCCTGCTCCTGAGCATCGCGATCTTCGACGACCTCGCGGCCATCCTCGCGATCGCGATCTTCTACACGTCCAAGATCTCGATGCCGGCGCTCCTCTGGAGCATTCCCGGACTCGTCGCTCTGTTCGTCCTGAACGCCCGCGGCGTGACGCGCCCCGCTGCCTACCTGCTCGTGGGAACCTTCATCTGGGTCTGCGTCCTGAAGAGCGGCGTGCACGCAACCCTCGCGGGCGTGATCACCGCGCTCTTCATCCCGATGCGCGATGCGCGGGACCCGAAGCGATCTCCGCTGCACGATCTGGAGCACGCCCTCCACCCCTGGGTCGCGTTCGGAATCGTTCCGATCTTCGCGTTCGCGAACTCCGGGGTGTCGGTCCTGGGAATGAGCGTCCAGGATCTGATGCACCCGATCACGTGGGGCGTGTTCCTGGGACTCGTCGTGGGCAAACCGGTGGGCGTGTTCCTCTTCATCCGCGTCGCCGCGGCGCTCCGGCTCGTGGAGCGCCCCGCGGGATCCACCTGGGCCCAGGTTCTGGGCATCGGCGTGCTCTGCGGCATCGGCTTCACGATGAGCCTGTTCATCGGATCACTCGCGTTCGAGGAGACAGGCGACGGAGAGCCGTTCGTGTATGACCGTCTCGGGATCCTGGCGGCGTCGGTGGTTGCGGCGGGGCTCGGGTGGGGGTTGCTCCGAGCGACCCTGGGTGCGCCCAGGACTACCGCACCACCACCAGCTTGAAACCGGCTCGATCGACTCCGGAACGCAGCTCCACCAGATACACGCCGCCCGGAACGGGAACGCCCGACGCACCCCGCCCATCCCATCGGCGCGCCCCCTCGCCCGGCGGCTCGGTCCAGCTGCGGACGACGCGCCCGGAAACGTCGAGAATCCGGAGGGTGGCCGCGCGGTCCGTGCTCCACCGCAACGTGGTCGCGCCAAGGACGGGATTCGGCCGCGGAGCGGACAGACGGATCGACGCATGGTCCACGCCGTCGAACGAGGGCACTCCCGTGGCCTCACCGATCCACAGCGCCAGGGCACGCGGTGCGACCGGGCCCGAAACCACGAGGTCCTCGACGTTCTCCCCGTCGATCCCGGCACGTTGCAGGTACGGACTCGTGAGGCGCGTCCAGTACAGCGTGCCGGCATCCGCATCCAGCGCGAGACCCGACGCTTCGGTGGCCACGACCACCTCCGGATCCGAGCCGTCGAGGTTCGCCCGCCGGATGACGTCGCTCGCCCAGTAGACCTTGCCCGCGGCCGGATCGAGAGCGATTCCGCGTGGATTGAAGCCGGTCGCGAGCGTTTCGACGTCCGTGCCGTCGAGGTTCGCGCGCTGCAGCTTCGTGTTGTCCTGACCGGTGAAGTAGAGCTTCCCGCCGACCGGGTCGATCGCCAGGTTTCTCACGTGACCGAACGCCGGAACGACGAGCTCGACGTTCGTCCCGTCGAGGTCCGCCCGGTGGATCGGCCCGACGGCGACATTCGACCAGTAGACCTTGCCGGCGACCGCGTCGATCGCCAGACCGGCGGGATTCGTGACGCCCGAGATCACCGTCTCCACGAAAGCTCCGTCGAGGTCGCTCTTGAGGATTGCGCCGAGAGCGCCATCCGCCCACCAGATCTCGTCGACGTCGGCGCGAACGACGATCCCCTCGGGAAACTCGAGTCCGGTCGAGAGAACGATCTCCGGCACGCCTCCGTCGAGGCCGGTGCGCGTGATCCGGTCGAGGGTGGAATCCGTCCAGTAGATCCGCCCGGGGTCGGCCCGGACGCATGTCGCGCTGACGAGCACGACGAGCACCGGTACCCACGAGCGTGAGGAGAAACAGCTCATGACGTACCTTAGCAGTTGCCGGAACCCGTTCCAACCCGCGCCATCGCCACGCCTACCGCCCGGGCCAGCTCGTCGAACTCGAACGGTTTCGCGAGCGCCGCAACGAAACCCGCTTCGCGGAAGTGAGCCATCGTGGGATCGTCGGAGTAGCCGCTCACGACCACCGCGCGCGCGTCCGGATCGTGGGCGCGGATCTCCGCGATCGCCTCGGTTCCGCCCATGCCACCGCGGATCGTGAGGTCCATGATGAGGAGGTCGTACGCCGAGCCGTTGCCGCGCCGCTCGGCGTATCGCTGCACGGCGTCCCTTCCGTCCGCCACGACGTCGACCTCGAAGCCCCACCGGCCCAGGATCGAGACCAGCAGATTCTGGAGAAGCGGCTCGTCCTCCAGAACGAGCACCCGGCCCCCGCTCCAGTCGGGCGGGACGGCGCCCTCCTCCGGCGGCGCCGACACTTCGGTCGTCGCCGGCAAGAAGACCGAGAACGAAGCACCCGGCCCCGAGGACGGTCCGAGAGTCAACGCGCCGCCGTGTCGCACGCAAATGGTGTGCGCCGTGGCGAGACCGAGGCCGCTCCCCTGCGACTTGGTCGTGAAGTACGGATCGAACAACCGCTCCCGCACGTCGGGAGACACGCCGCATCCGTTGTCGGCGAACTCGATGCGCACGAAGCGCTCGCCCGAAGCCGCTTCTCCGGTCTGCGGATCTCCCCGGAAGTTCGACGCGCGGATGACGAGACGTCCCTCCTCCCCGGTGGCCTGCTCCGCGTTGATGACGAGGTTGCTGACGACCTGGCCGAACTGCGCCTCGTCGAGGCTCGCCGCCCACAGGTCTTCCGGGACTTCGAGAACCGTCTGGAGCTTCGACCCCGCTGTCGCGAGCTCGACCGACTCTCGGAGCAGGCGCCCGACGTTCGCCACCCGGCGGACGGGTTCCCCGCCCTTCGCGAACGCGAGAAGCTGTCCGGTCAGACGACGGGCACCTGACGCGGCCGCCTCGGCCAGGGAGAGCAATCTCTCCCGCTCGGCCGGGTTGCCGTCGCGGGCGAGCGAGACGTGACCGATGATGCCGGCGAGCGCGTTGTTGAAGTCGTGCGCGATCCCGCCGGCCATGATCCCGAGAGACTCGAGCTTGCCCTCGCGTAGCCGGGCTTCCTCGAGCATGCGACTCTCCGTCGTGTCGCGCACGGTCACGAGGTGGCAACGACGGCCCCCGACCGTCACGGAGCTCGCCCGCAGCTCCGAGCAGCGCCGCTTCCCCGAGGGCTCGATCACCTCGTCGTCGAGGGCCAGCGGGTCGGTCGATCCGGACGCGAAGAGTCTCTGCAGCGCGGAGCGCAGCCACTCCGGTTCGATGGACTCTCGCTCGATCGGCTCCGTGCCGAACGCCACGCCGCAGAGGCGACGTGCCGGTTCGTTGAGGTCCAGCACCCGCCGGCCCTCACCCTCGATCAGAAACGTCGGCACGACCGATGCGCGGAATAGGGCGCGGTAGCGAAGCTCCGATTCGGCGACCGCACGCTGGGAACGCAGGCGAATCAGAAAAGCGGCCGTGAGCAGCAGCAGGCACAGGAGCAGGAACCCGATCCCCACGGCGAGCCACCGGACCTTGTCCCGTCGCGAATCGGCGATCGCCTGGATGGCGGCGACCTCTCGCGCCTGATCCGCGGCACGGAGCTGCTTCTCGAGGTCCGCGATCTTCTGCCGCGTCGTGTCGCTGTCGAGGTCCTCCTCGATGGCACGAGCCTCGCGGTAGGCCTCCAGGGCACCGGCCGCGTCACCCGTGGCCGCGCGCGCCTCGGCCAGGGTATCGAGCAGATCCGCCTGGTCCCGCCGCGCCTCGATCGCGGCCGCCAGGGCGAGCGCCGGTTCCAGCAACCCGAGGGCCTCCCCGGCGTCACCGCGAGCCAGGTGGACCTCCGCGAGCGCGTCGCTGGAGCGCACGATGCCCTCCTTGTCGTCGATCTGGCGGCGTACCGCGAGTGCCCGCTCGTGCAACTCGAGTGCTTGTGCCGAGTTTCCGAGCTTCTCCTGCGCAAAACCGAGATTGCTGAGCGCCTTTCCCTGACCGTAGAGATCGTCCGTCTCGACGCAATGGCGATACGCCCGTTCGAGGTAGGACGCGCCCTCCGCGGGGCGGTCGAGTTCGATGAGCACGAGACCGATGTTGTTCAGGATGTTCTTCAGGTTGAAGCGATCCTCGCCACGTTCGCAAACTTCGAGCGCGCGACTCAGATACTGGAAGGCCTCCTCGTTCCGCCCGAGATCCCAGTAGATCAACCCGATATTGTTGTCACAGCGGGCCACCGCCTGTTCGTCCCCGAGCCCTTCCACCATCTCGCGCGCAGCAAGGTCGAACTCGAGCGCCCGGTCGAGCGCGCTCCGCGACCAGTGGATCGCGCCGAGGAGCGACAAGGTGCGAAACAGGCCATGGGACGGCCCGGTCGGTTCCTGCAGGCGTCGCGCCGTCTGGGCCGTCGCGAGCGCCTCGGAGTGCTCACCGGTTCGCCACTGCACGAAGGCAACGCGGAACAGGGCCTCGCCGAGCAGATCCTCGCGGCCGGAGTCGCGCGCGACCGCCTCCGCGCGACGCGCCTCGACCAGCGCGTCCTCGGTCTCGCTCCGATTCACGAGCGCATCGCTGCGCAGCCCGCGAGCGACGATCTCGAGGGAATCGGAGCGCGACGTCGCCAGGAGGGCGAGGGCCTCGCCGGTGAGTTCGAGGACGCGTGTCGGCTCGCCGGCGGACCGCTCCGCGAGCTGGAGCAGGAGCGGGATGCGATCGGCCCCCTGCGTCTCCGAGAGGAGACGTTGGAGATCCTCTGCCGCGGCAGCCGCGGAAGCGGTCCGGACCGGCGACCAGACCGTCACGCACACGACGAGGGCACCGAACAGGAGGCTGCGGAACTCGGGGCGAGTCATGGCCCGATCCTAGCGCACACCGCCGGGCCGCCGCGAGCCGACAACTCGCTCCGGCGAGCGGGCGGGCCCGCCGGCGACGATTCTCTGCCCCCGCCCTTCCCCGCGGTTTGACTCGCTTCGTCGCCCTTGCTACCGTCCGCTCTGTCCAGCCGCCTTCTCCGGAGGAACCGATGACGAACTCGAAAGGCCGTAGCGGGCCCGATCACTTCACGGTCCGGACGATCGAGCCGAGTCCGTCGGGAGTGCGGATCTATCGCATCGCGGGGATCTTCGGGAGCGGCACCCGGGAGTACGAGTTCCTCGAGGACGTGCGGGCCGACCTCGCCGAGGACATCAAGACCGTGATCCTGGACCTGAGCGAGGTCACGCACCTCACCAGCGGCGGCATCGGCGTCGTGGCCGCAGTGTTCACCGCGGCGCGCGACGCCGAACGTTCGATGCTGCTGGCTGGTGCCAGCTCACGTTCCGTCGCGGCCATGAAGGTGTCGGGGCTGCTCCCGATCATCCCGACCCACGAGTCGGTCGAGGCGGCCCTGCAGGCAGCAAGCCGCTAGCGGCGCCGCCCCACCTTCCGGCGACGGACCCTACCGCTTCGTCGCGCGCACTCGGACCGATGCGATCTGATCGGGCTCCTTGCCGCCGCAGCACGAAGAGCTCGCCCCGTAGCTGCCCTGCTCCACGACCTCGACACCCTCGAAGCCGGCGTCGCGGATCAGTCCCAGGTACTCGTCACGCAGTGACGCCCCGGCCAGACACCCCACGAGCGCTTCCTCGGACTCCCGGACGCTTGCCGGCGGCGGCGCCAACCACACGAGGTCGCTCACGAGGATCCGACCGCCCGGCTTGAGCACGCGGTGCGCTTCCGCGAATACCTGCGCCTTGTCGGGCGAGAGGTTGATGACGCAGTTCGAGATGATCACGTCGACACTCGAGTCGGCCACCGGCAGGTGCTCGATCTCGCCGAGACGGAACTCCGTGTTCCCGATCCCTTCCCGCTCGGCGTTCGCGCGCGCGCGTTCGATCATGGCCGGAGTCATGTCGACCCCGATCACGCGACCGCTCTCGCCGACTTCCCGCGCGGCGAGGAAGGCGTCGATGCCGGCGCCGGAGCCGAGGTCGAGGACGATGTCGCCCGGCTTCACGCCCGCGTGACCGAGCGGATTGCCGCAGCCGAGCCCGAGGTTCGCGCCATCGGGCACCGCGGCCCGCTGCTCCTCCGAGTAGCCGAGCTGCGTCAGCGAGCGCTGGATTCCCGAGCCCCCTTCGCAGCAGCTCGTGCCCGCCCGGGCCATTTCGCCGTAGCGTTCGCGCACCACTTCCCGTGTCCGGTTCGAGTTCGTCATCGGGTCTTTCCTTCCCTCGGAAGTGCCTCGATCAAGGCCCGCGCCCGCGCGAGGACCTCCGGATCGGGGCAGTAGCACACGCGGGGACCGTCGATCTCGCCCTGCAGCAGGCCCGCTTCCTTGAGCACCTTGAGGTGCTGGGAAACCGTCGCCTGGGCGAACGGAAGCTGATCCACGATCGTGCCGCACACACAGCTCCCCCGGCGGTAGAGGAACCGCAGGATCGCCACGCGGGTCGGATGGCCGAGCGCCTTCGCCAGTGTGGCGAGCTCCTCGTCCGCCGTCGATTCCGCGGATGCGCGGGCCTTCGCCATCGCCTTTGTCCCCCTAAATCGTATATCGCCTATTTACGATAAGTCGCGACGAACGGCAAGGAGAGGCGGACGAAAATCCGCCGCTGATCGCCGCTCGAATCACGAAACCTCGTCCGATTCCGGGCCTCGGCGGGCGTGGCGACCCCACACCCCTTCCCTTAGAATGCCGGTCCCCGGAACGAGCGAGGAGAACTCTCCGATGGCCGACAAGGTGGTTCTGTCCGTAGGTACGAAACGTGGTCTGTTCCTGCTGGAGTCGAACAAGCGTCGCCAGAAGTGGACCGTGAAGGGTCCGTTCATGAAGGGCTGGACGATCCAGCACGCGGTGATCGACACGCGGAGCACGCCGCGCCTCCACGTCGCCGCGGAGAACTTCAGCTTCGCGTCGAACGCGTTCTCGGGCGGGCTGTCCGGGGAGAATCTGAAGCCGTCCGAGAAGCCACCCACGGCACCGGAAATGAACGCGAAGGCGAAGAAGTTCGCGAAGCAGTACGGACTCGACATGACGAAGCGGGTCTGGTTGATCGAGCCGGGCGCGGCGAAGGACAAGAAGGTCCTCTACTGCGGCACGGCGCCGGCCGGACTGTTCCGCAGTGAAGACCAGGGCAAATCGTGGGAGCCCGTCGGCTCGATCAACGCGCACCGCACCCGCAAGGACTGGTCACCCGGTGCCGGCGGTCAGAGCATGCACAGCATCCAGATCGATCCGAACGATCCGAACAAGATCTACGTCGCGATCTCGGCGGCCGGCGCGTTCCGCAGCGACGACGGCGGCCAGAAGTGGAAACCGATCAACCAGGCGGTCGCGAAGTACGTGGGAGCGCCGGAGGAGACGACGGTCGGCACGTGCGTCCACAAGATGCTCGTGCATCCCACGAAGCCGGGCCGCCTGTTCCAGCAGAACCACGTGGGCGTGTATCGTACGGACGATCACGGCGACACGTGGGAGCGCATCGACAAGGGTCTGCCGTGGGACTTCGGGTTCGGGCTCGCGCTCAACCCGCACGATCCGGATGCGTGCTACGTGATCCCGCTCGAGCCGGAGGGCTACGCCTTCCGCGCGACGGACGGCGCGCTCGCCGTGTATCGCCCGGGGAAGGGCGGGCGCGGCTGGCGGAAGCTCGCGAAGGGACTCCCGCAGAAGAACGCCCACGTCAGCGTGCTGCGTCAGGCGATGGGATCCGACGCGCTGAAGCCGTGCGGTGTCTACTTCGGGACCGGCGGCGGGCAGGTGTTCGTGAGCGCGGACGAGGGCGAGAGCTGGTCGGCCGCCGCCGAGTACCTGCCGCCCGTCTACTCCGTGTCGGCGGCCGTCGTTTGACGGCGGATGCCGCTCCTTCCGTGAGCCTCGAGCTGCCGTCCGTCCTGCGCGCCGTCGCCGGGTGGACGCGGCTCGAGGTGCGGGGTCGCACGATCGGCGAGGCGCTGGCGGCAGCGTTCGAGAAGACGCCGATCCTGCGCCACCACATGACCCTCGAGTCCGGGGAACTGCGGCCGCACGTCCTGTGCATCCGGAACGGGATCGTCGTCCCCCGGGAGGGTGTCCGCGCCCAGGAACTCACGGACGGGGACGAGATCCTCATCCATCAGGCGATCTCGGGCGGCTGACCCGCGCCGACGAACACTCGCCGAGCGGCCTGTCCGGACTCTCCTTCGTATCTTTCGTCTCGATCCGAGATTCTGTATTGATGGCTCGACTCAGGGATCGTCGCGCTGCCCCGCGTCGGTCTCGCGCCGCCGGTCCCTCGGGGCCGGCGGCTTCCTCGTTCATGGGGGGGAACGGCCCCACGCCAGAACATGCGTGACAAGCTCACTTGACACGCGCCCCGCCGCCCCCTATCTTCCGGAGTGTCAAGCGTACTTGACCTTCTCCCAGGACCCAGGAAGCCGGCCATGAACCTCACCGACACCCCCGACCAACCGCTCTGGTCCCGCTGCGCAGGCAGGACCCCGCGCGACCGACGCAACCTCTCCCACGCGGTCTGGCTGTATCTCGCCTGGACCGCGAGCTTCTCCTTCGGCTCGCGGCTGCTCCAACAAGGTCGGATCCCGGACGGGCTGGCCACCTGGACGGTCGCCGCCCTCCCCACCGTCCTCGCGCTCTTCGTGGTAGTCGCGTTCGCGCGCTTCCTCCGGGAGGCAGATGAGCTGCAGCGCGCGATCCACAGCAAGGCGCTCGCGATCGGTGTGGCCGGCACGTGGCTCGCGGCCTCGGTCTACACGCTCGCAGAGCGAGCCGGCGCGAGTCCGGCCGACCTGTCGGACGCGATGCTCCTGCTCGCGGTGTTCTACGGTCTCGGGATCCTCGTCGTCTCTCGCCGCTACCGATGAGGAACCGGCTGCGGGAACTGCGGGGAGAGCGGGACTGGACGCAGGCCCGACTCGCCGAGGAACTCGACGTGTCGCGCCAGACCGTGAACGCGATCGAGACGGGCAAGTTCGACCCGAGCTTGCCGCTCGCGTTCCGGATCGCGCGACTGTTCGGGCTCGCGATCGAGGACGTGTTCGAGTGCGAACCGGCGCCGTCGAGGGCGCGGGGCTAGCGTCTCGTCCCGCGACGAGACGCTAGGCGCCCGGACGGCCGTTCCTTCAGTGGCGGTGCGCGCCTTCCTCGGTCGGCGCCCCGTGCACCAGCTTCTCGATGATCGCGTTGAGCGTGCGGCTCGGCCGCATCGCGGCGTCACACTTCGCGTCGTCCGGGTGGTAGTAGCCGCCGAGATCCACGGCCTTCCCCTGGGCCGCGAGCAGCTCCGACGCGATGCGCGACTCGTTCTCCGCGAGGTCCTTCGCCACCGGCGCAAATCGCGCGCGGAGATTCGCATCGTCCGCCTGCGCCGCGAGCGCCTCCGCCCACGCGAGCGTGAGGTAGAAGGTCGAGCCGCGGTTGTCGATCTCGTTCACCCGACGGGACGGATAGCGCGCGTCCTGGAGATAAACCCCGATCGCTTCGTCCAGCGTGCGCGCGAGAACCTCGGCCTTCGAGTTGTTCGCCTTCTCCGCGGCGAGCTCCAGCGACGGCACCAGCGCACAGTACTCGCCGAGCGAGTCCCAGCGCAGGTGACCTTCCTGCAGGAACTGCTGCACGTGCTTCGGCGCGGACCCTCCCGCCCCCGTCTCGAACAGGCCGCCGCCGTTGAGGAGCGGCACGATCGAGAGCATGCGGGCGCTCGTCCCGAGCTCGAGAATCGGGAAGAGATCCGTGAGGTAGTCACGCAGCACGTTGCCGGTCACCGCGATCGTGTCCTCGCCGCGACGGATCCGATCGAGCGAGAACCGCATCGCGTCCACCGGCGGCATGATCCGGACTTCCAGGCCGTGCGTGTCGTGGCTCATCAGGTACGCTTCGACCTTCTGGATGATCTCGGCGTCGTGTCCGCGATCCGCATCGAGCCAGAACACCGCCGGCGTTCCGGTGGCGCGCGCGCGGGTCACGGCGAGCTTCACCCAGTCGCGAATCGCCTCGTCCTTGGTCTGGCAGGCGCGGAAGATGTCGCCGGTCGCGACCTTCTGCTCCACGAGGGTCGCGCCCGCGGCGTCCACGATCCGGATCGTGCCGTCGGCCGGGGCCGTGAACGTCTTGTCGTGGGAGCCGTACTCCTCCGCCTTCTTCGCCATGAGGCCGACGTTCGACACGCTGCCCATCGTGGCCGGATCGAACTGGCCGCGCTTCTGGCAGTCCTCGATCACCGCCTGGTACATCGTGGCGTAGCAGCGGTCCGGCACCATCGCCACCGTGTCCTGCAGCTGATCTTCCCTGTTCCACATCTTGCCGCCGTCGCGGATCACGACCGGCATCGACGCGTCCACGATGACGTCGTTCGGCACGTGTAGGTTCGTCTTGCCGACGCGCGAGTCGACCATGGCCAGACCCGGGCCGCTCTCGTAGCACGCCGCGATGTCCGCCTCGATCTCCGTCCGCTGCGCGGCCGGCAGGCGCTCGAGCTTCTCGAGTACGTCGGCGAGTCCGTTGTTCGGGTTCGCCCCGACCTGCGCGAGCGCGGCCCCGTGCTTCTCCATCGCCTTCGCGAAGTACGTCGAGACCGCGTGGCCGAACATGATCGGATCCGACACCTTCATCATCGTGCACTTGAGGTGCAACGAGAGCAGCGCGTCGTCCCGCTTGGCCGCGACCATCTGCGCCGCGTAGAACTCGCGCAGCGCCTTCACGTTCATCGCTGCCGAGTCGAGCACTTCGTCCTTCAGCAGCGGGAGCTTGTCCTTGAGGACGGTGACCTTCCCCGCCCCGTCCACGAACTCGATGCGCGCGGTGGTGTCCGCCGACACCGTGATCGACGTCTCGCTCCCGAAGAAGTCGCCCGACGTCATGTGCGCCACGCGAGTGACCGAACCGGACTTCGGCCAGTCCTTCATCATCCGGTGCGGGTTCTTCTGGGCGAAACGCTTCACCGAGGCGGCGGGACGTCGGTCCGAGTTGCCTTCACGCAGCACCGGGTTCACGGCGGATCCGAGCACCACCGCGAAGCGCGCCTTGATCGCCCGCTCCTCGTCGTTCTTCGGCTCGGCCGGATAGTCCGGAACGTCGTAGCCCTGGGACTGCAGCTCCGCGATCGCGTCCTCGAGCTGCGGGATCGAGGCGCTGATGTTCGGCAGCTTCACGATGTTCGCGGCCGGGGTCTTGGCCAGCTCGCCGAGACGGCTCAGCTCGTCCGGCACCTTCTGATCCGGGCGCAGGCGTTCGGGGAAGTTCGCGAGAATGCGCCCCGCGAGCGAGATGTCCGCGGTCTCGATCTCGATTCCGGTTCCCTGCAGGAACGCGTCGACGATCGGCAGCAGACAGTGGGTCGCCAGGGCGGGAGCTTCATCGATCTTGGTCCACGTGATCTTCGCGGAGGACATACCTTCCCCTCGGTCGGGTTGCGTTCGTGGCGGCGAAGCCCGTGCGGGGCACGGTCACGCGGCCGGAGATGATCGGTCAGCGGCGGCACCCAGGTCTCGGGCGGACCGGGACACCTCCCCATTCTGACCCAAGTTCCGATCATGGCACATTTCGGAAACCCGCAGGGGGCCGGGCGGGTCCTTCCCGGACGGCCTCGGCCCCGGCCGATGGGGCCAATGTCGGCCCCCGGCCGGTTCCGGGGCCACGGCCGGCGTATGGCGCGGCGCGACATTTTCCGCCAGAATGCCCCCGCCGACACCTGGACCCCGACTCCGGAGGCCTCATGCCCTCGTCCTCGCGACTCCGGCGCCGCGGGCGAAACGTTCGCGTGCTCGCCCTCGCGCCTCTCCTCCTGGTCTTCGCCGGATCCGGCGAGTTCGCCGCGGCGGCCGACACGTCCCCCGTGTTCGTCGACCGGGCGGCCGAGGCCGGCATCGACGTCGTGAACCGCTGCGGCGCCCCGCCCCGCTTCTTCATCGCCGAGAGCAACGGCTGCGGCGCAGCCTGGCTCGACTACGACGGCGACGGCGATCTCGACCTGTACCTCGTGAACGGCAACGGCCTCGAGACTCTCGACGGCGGGAAGCGCGTGCGGTACATCGCGGACGCGTCGAACCGCCTGTACCGGAACGACGGCGACTGGCGATTCGCGGACGTGACGGAAACCGCCGGTGTCGGCGACCGCGGCTTCGGCAACGGCGTGTCCGTCGCGGACGTCGACAACGACGGCGACCCGGATCTGTACGTCGCGAATCTCGGCCCCGATGTCCTGTACGTGAACCAGGGCGACGGCACGTTCCGCGACGAGACGGCGGAGCGCGGCCTCGGCCACGCGGGCTGGAGCACGGGCGGCGCCTTCGCCGACGTGGACCGGGACGGCGACCTCGATCTGTTCGTGCCGTGCTACGTGCAGTTCGACCCCGATCGCCCGCCGGCTGACGGCCAGCCGATGGTCTACGAGGGCGTGGAGCTCGCCTGGGGCCCCGAGGGCGAGAACCCGGGCGTGAATCCCGGCGACGCGAACGTCTTCTATCTGAACGACGGCACCGGCCGCTTCCAGGAGGCGACCACGGCCCGCGGCCTCGCGCTCGAGAAGCCACTGTGCTCGTACGCCGCGGTCTTCTGCGACGTCGACGCCGACGGCTGGGACGACCTGCTCGTGACGAACGACGTCCAGCCGAACTCGCTGTTCCTGAACCGCGAGGGCTTCTTCCGCGAGGCCGGCGAGGAGCGCGGCTTTGCGCGCGGCGCCGATGGGAAGTACCAGGCCGGCATGGGTCTCAGCGTGGCCGACGTGGACGACGACGGCGACGTCGATCTCTACGTGACGAATTTCGACTTCGAGCCGAACAACCTCTACCTGAACGACGGCAACGGCTACTTCAGCGACGTCGCCGCCGCCGCCGGCCTGGAGGAGCCCACGATCAACGTGCTCGCCTGGGGCAGCGCGCTCGCCGACGTGGACCTCGACGGCGATCTCGACGTCTTCACGGCGAACGGTCACGTCATCCAGCAGTGCGAGCAGATCGGCATGAACCCGTGGAAGATGCCGAACCAGCTCTTCCTCCGGGACGGCGACGTGAACGGCGTGCCTGCCTTCCGGCTGCCGGCCGTGGACCCTGCTTCCCCGCTCGCCGTCGTGGAATCCAGCCGCGGCGTGGCGGTCGGCGACCCGGACGACGACGGCGACCTCGATCTCGTGGTGGTCGACATGGATCGCGCGCCGCAGGTCCTCGAGAACCGCACGGTACGTCCGGACGGCGGCGGCCACTGGCTCGAGCTGGATCTCGTCGGCACCCGCAGCCCGCGCGACGCCTACGGCGCCCGCATCGAGATCGACGCAGGCGGCCGCACCCTCACCCGCTGGAAGATCCCGAACCAGGGCCTGTACTCGTCCCAGGATCCGCGGGTCCACGTGGGGCTCGGCGCGACGGACCGCGTCGACCGCGTTCGCGTCACCTGGACCTCCGGAATCGTCTCGGTGTTGACCGACGTGCCCGTCGATCGACGCCTCGCCCTCACCGAGCCCGCGACCGGCGACGCGCACTGAGGAGTCCCATGCGTATCCTCCTGATCTTTCCGCCCCAAGGACACTTCACGCAGCCCTTCCTCGCCGTGCCGGCGCTGCAGGCGTACCTGAAATCCCAGGGCTTCGACGACGTCCACGTGATGGACGCGAGCATCGAAGCGTACGACTGGTTCCTGAGCCGCGAGCGTCTCGAGGAGAGTTTCGATCGGCTGCGCCGCACCGACCGTCTCCGCGCGCTGGAGCGGCAGCAGGCGCTCCGCTACCGCGACCTCGTGGACTACCGGCGCCTCACGCAGGTCGAGGTCTCCGGGGAGTGGGTCATCGACCATATCGAGGAAGCCAAGCGGACCCTTCGCTCGCCGGAGGGCTTCTACGACTACGACCGCTACCTGCGAGCCGGACGCTGCATCGAGCACGCGCTCGCGATGATCAGCGCGGAGCACCATCCCTCGGATCTGTCGGCGCACGGCTTCTCGATGCGCCACTCCGTGCAGGTCACGGACGACATCCTGGCCGGCGCCGCCGACGAGCGGGAGAACCCGTTCCTCGAGTTCTTTCGCGAGGTCACGATGCCGAAGATCCAGGCGTTGAACCCGGACGTGATCGGCATGTCGCTCACGTTCACGAGCCAGGCGATCCCGGTCGTGAGCTTGTCGTCCCTGATCAAGACCTGGAAGCCCGAGACCCACGTCGTGGTCGGCGGTGGTCTCGTGGCGTACGTCGGCGACAAGCTCCGCCACCGCCCCGACGTGTTCGACGCGATCGACACGCTGGTCCGCCTCGAGGGCGAGCGGCCGCTCACGGAGATCTGCCATGCCGTGACGAAGGGCGGCGATCCGGATCTGTTCCGCGACATCCCGAACATCCTGTACCGGGATCGCGGCGGCGTCGTCCAGCGCACGCCCGAGGTGGAGCCGCTCGCGATCGACACGCTGCCGACCCCGGACTTCGAGGGGCTTCCGCTCGACCGGTACCTCTCCCCCGATTTCGTGATCCCTCTCGCGATCACCCGTGGCTGCTACTGGGGTAAGTGCGTGTTCTGCACGCTCCACAAGGTCATCGGTCCGGGCTACCGCGGGCGGTCGATCGAGCGAACGGTGGACGACATTCGCTTCCTGAAGGAGCGCTGGGGCTCCCGCTACTTCTACTTCCCGATCGAGGATCTGCCGCCGAACATGGTGCGCCGCCTGCCGGACGCGCTGCTCGAGGCCGGCCTCGACATCGAGTGGTGGTGCGATGCGAAGCTCGAGCCCACGGTCTTCACGCCGGAGACGTGCCGCAAGCTCCACGACGCGGGTTGCCGCCGGCTCGCGTTCGGCTACGAGTCCGCGAGCGCGCGCGTGCTGGATCTGATGTGCAAGGGATCCGAGCCCGGGCCCGGCATGGACGTCATCCGTCGCGTGCACGACGCGGGAATCTCGGTCACGCTGTACGTGATGGTCGGGTTCCCCACCGAGACGGAAGAGGAAGCGCGCCTCACGTTGAAGACGCTCCTGGACAACCGCGCGCACTTCGAGGAGGCGTCGATCCGGGTATTCTACCTGGACGACATGTCCGACGTCTTCCGCACGCCCGAGCGCTTCGACATCACGGAGATCTTCCCGGACGAGCGCGCGGACCTTCAGGTGTACTACGACTTCCGCACCGGCTCGGGGATGGATCGCGCCACCGCGCGACGCGTCTACCTGGACATGCTGTCACAGCTCGAGAGCCACCTGCCCGTGTTCCAGAACCGCAACGTGCTCTACCACGAGCTGAAGTCGCACTACTTCCTGTATCTCGCGCGCGCCGGGAGCGTGCGCGAGCTCCTGGACGGAGCCTTCGCGGAGCGAGACACGGATGCGCCGACGCTCTCCCGCCACCCGCAGGCGGCGACCGGCCTGACCTTCCGCGAACTCGCGTTCGACCGCGAGGAGGTCGACCAGGCGCTCGAGTCGGCCCAGGACGGGCTGACGCTGCCCCGCTACCAGTTCGACCTCATCACCGGCGAGACGGCCGAGCACCTCGACGCCACGGTGCCGCCGGTACGCCCGTACGAGAGCGTGCTCGTCCTCGATCCCCGCACCGGCGACGTGCACTGCTTCTCGCCCGAAGGCGCCGCTCTGCTTCGCGCCTGCACGGGCGACGTTCCGCTGGATGAAATCCTGGCCGCCTATCCCGCGGACCAGCGAGACGACGCCCACGAGTTCCTCCGGCAGGTGGCCGGCGCCGGCCTGCTGGAAGCCCCGCTGCAACCGACCGAGGAGATGCTGACATGACCGGACCCGATCGCCGCAAGGAGCCCCAGAACCCGCGTCACGATTCGCCGCTCGAGCCCACGAACGACGGGAAGAAGGACCGGAAGCCGAACGCGGATCCCAAGAAGCCGGTGTTCCGGTTCGCGCGCCTGGACGGGCGCGACACGCTGAAGTACGAGGATACCGCCGACAAGTAGGCGAACCGGCCCGACCGCCCCGGCCGGCTCCGGGCCGTCGTCCGCCACATCGGGCGGACGATCGGATCGCTCGCCCGGACGGCTCAGGACCGGCGCGTCACCTCGGCCCCGGCGAGCGGCATGGGCCGGAGACTCCGCGGCGTCCACCCCTCCCGGCCCTCCGTGACGACGAGCCAGGAGTCGAGCGGCGCGTCGGTGATCTCGTGCCGGAAGCCGGAAACCGGCCACGTGATCTCCACCGACCGGATCTTCGTGGCCCGGCCGAGCCCGATCTCCTGCCGGCGCGGCGAGCCGCCGAAGCTGCTCACGCTGCCGACGGCCCGGTGGACCTCCCGCGTGCTGCCATCCGGCTCCTCGATCTCGATCCGGATCCGCGCGCCGTAAGCGTCTCGGTTCGTCTGCACTCCCTCGAGATCCAGGTACAGGAAGTGATTCCCGTGCCCGGGATTCCGGAACAGCGCGTTCCGGAAGCGATCTCCCGGGTAGAACCCGCCGAGCTGCGCGTAGACGTCCTGGTCGCCGTCCTCGTCGAGGTCGCCGAACGCGATCCCGTGCCCCTTCTGCAGGTGACCGAAGCCGCCGGATTCCGTGACGTCCTGGAAGCGCCGGCCGCCGTCGTTCCGGAGCATCACGTTCGGGACGAGCGTCCGGAAGTCCGGCTCGCCGGTCCCGAGGTAGATGTCGAGGAAGCCGTCGTGGTCCAGGTCGCCGAAGTTCGCGCCCATCGGCAGGTAGATCCCGGTGAGGCCCACGCGCTCCGAGACGTCCTCGAACGTGCCGTCGCCGCGGTTGCGGTACAGGCGCGCGGTCTTGCCGCCGTTCGGCGTGCCCAGGGCTGCGGCGGTGATCTGCTCCAGCGTGGCCTCGTAGGACGCCACGAACAGATCCAGCCAGCCGTCGTTGTCGTAGTCGAAGAACCACGTGGCAAAGCTGCGTCCCGCCGGCGCAACCACCCCGGCCGCGATCGCGACGTCCGTGAACCGCAGGTTCCCGTCGTTCCGGTACAGACGGTTCGGTCCCGTGTTCGAGACATAGAGGTCGAGGTCGCCGTCGTTGTCGTAGTCACCGGCGGTCACGCCCTTCGCGTAGCGACCGTCCGTCACGCCCGCCTCCGCGCCGACGTCGGTGAAGCCGTCGTCGCCGTCGTTGCGGAAGAGCTGGGACGGATACCGGCCGCCCTGCGGCTCCATCTCGCGTCGCGATTCGTTGCCCACGTAGAGATCGAGGTCTCCGTCGAGATCGAAATCGCCGAAGACCGCCGCCTGGGTCGGGGCCGCGGGCCAGGCGATGTCCGTGTCGCGCGTGACGTCCGTGAACGTCCCCTCCGGGTCGTTGTGGAGCAGCGAGTTCCGGATGCGGCCGTCGTCGTGCAGCCACGCGCCGCGGAGCACGAGCAGGTCCCGGCGGCCGTCGTTGTCGTAGTCGGCCGCGAGGCAATTGAGGCCGCCGAGCTGCTGATCGAGTCCGGATGCGGCGGCCCGGTCCTCGAACGTGCCGTCGCCGCGGTTGTGGAAGTACTTGAGCGGGCCGCGCGGGTCGAACGTCGACGAGACGACGTCGAGGCGGCCGTCCCCGTCGAAGTCCTCCAGGATCGCACCGCCGCACAGGTCGAACGAATCCAGCCCGACCTCGGCCGCGACGTCCGGAAACCGGCCGACGTCGTAGTCCGATGCGAACGCGCTCGGCGGGATCACGTACTCCGCCGGCACTCCGGCGGGCCACTCGCCGAGCGCCATCACCACGACGTTCAGCAGCCACCGGTCCGAGAGATTGCCGGGATCGCGCGCCAGGGCGGCGAGGTACGCCTCCCGCGCGCGCAGCGCCGGCTCGCGCAGCACGTGCACCCCCTCACCCCGGAGCGGAAAGATGCAGCAATCCGCGTTGTGTCGCTGGACGCAGTTCTGCACCTCCGCCCGCCGCAGCTCGATGATCCCGCGCGCGCGGTGAAAGAACGCCGCGTCCGGGCGGGACTCGAGATCCAGCGGCGCGACCGCGGTGTCGAACTCCACGAGCGCGGAGTCCACGTCGCCCTGACGCAGGAGGTCCTGCGCGAGCCGGAGGCGCAGGCCGAGTGCCTCGGCGGCCGGCAACGTCGGATCCGCCAGTCGCGTGCGAGCTTCCTCGATGACCTCGCGGCCGAGGTACTCATTGTCACTCTCGGTCAACTGATCGGCGATGCGGGAGAACTCGGCGAGGGGGTCCGGCGGCGCCTCGGAAGGCGGCGAGCAACCCACGACGAGGAGCAACAGGGCCGGCGTCAGGCGCGCAGGCCCGGACACGAACTTCACGAGGGACCTCTGGTTCGGGGAGCGAACGATTATGCCAGAGGATACGTCCTCCGTCGTCGACCGATTGGCACGGTCCGGACGAGCGGGGCGGACCGTGCACGCGATGTCCGTTCCGGGTCCGATCCGTCGCCAGGACGCTCGAACGCCGCCCCGCGTTCGACTTCGTCCTCGGAGGATCCCATGCGTTCGATCCGGACCGCGCGCCTCGCCGGACTCGCCGGCCTCACCCTTTCCTTCGGGCCGAACGCCGTCGGCGCGACGACGCCGGTCCTCGTTCGGGACATCCGCACGCCCGAATCGGGCGCCCCGGCGTTCCTGACACCGATCGATGGAAACCTCGCATTCACCGTCCAGGTCCCGGACGGGACCGGACCCGGGCGACGGTGGGCCTACTGTTTTCGGGACGCCGCCACCGGCGAGGTCGACCGGATCGACTCCGTGCTTCCGTTCGAGAGCCTGACCGCGGCCGGAAGTCTCCTCTACTACGTGACGGCGAGCCCGGGTGTCCACTATCTGTGGTCCACACTGCCGTACGGAGTCTTCTCGACGCTCGTGCTGATCAGCAATCACGAGCTTCTGTATCCCACCGCCGTCGGCGGGTGGCTCTACTTCACCCGCGACGATCCCGCCACCGGGCGCGAGCTCTGGCGCAGCGACGGAACGGCCGGCGGAACGTCGCTCGTCGCGAACATCCACCCGACGGGCAGCTCGAGTCCGGAACAGCTCACTCACGTGCTCGACACGGTCGTGTTCGCGGCGCGGGACGGGGTCCACGGGAAGGAACTCTGGCGCAGCAACGGGACCTCCGGCGGAACGTCGATGATCCGGGACATCGCGATCGGCTCCGCGAGCCCGGGCATCGAACAGCTGACCGGCTTCGACGACTTCGCGCTGTTCACGGTCGACGACGCGAGCGTCGGCCGCGAGCTCTGGATCACGGACGGCACCGACGCGGGAACGACGTTGCTCCGCGACATCCAGCCCGGACCGGGCAGCGCGAATCCCGCGGGCTTCGTGGAAGTCGACGGGTGGATCTACTTCGTGGCGAACGACGGAACCGCCGGGACGGAACTCTGGAAGACCGACGGCACGACCGGCGGCACCCAGCGCGTGATCGACCTCGCCCCGGGAGCGCCCGGATCGAATCCCAAGGACCTGACCCGCGCCGGCCACTGGCTCGTGTTCCGCGCCGATGACGGACAGACCGGTCCCGAGCCCTGGCGATCGAACGGCACGGAGAGCGGCACCGCCCGCGTCGCCGACGTGTTCCCGGGGCCGACCGGCAGCGCGCCTTCGCAGTTCACCTGGGACGGCGCCACCACCGTGTACTTCGAGGCGAGCGACGGTCAGGTCGGACGCGAACTCTGGAAGGCGACACCCGGGAGTTCGGGCGCGACCCGGGTCCGGGACGTCTACCCCGGCCCCACCGCCGGTGACCTCCGGGAACTGTGCTTCTCGGGCGGCGCACTGTTCTTCTCGGCGAACGACGGCCGATACGGAGCGGAGCTCTGGCGGTCCGACGGAACCGAAGCCGGCACCGAGATGACCTACGACGCGTTCCCGCAGGACTCGAGACCGAGCGCGCTCACCCCCGTGGGCGGCCTGGCCTTCTTCGCGGCGACGGACAGCGCACACGGTACCGAACTGTGGGCCACGAACGGTACCGAAGGCGGGACCTACCTCGTGAAGGACCTCTTCCCCGGTCCGGAGGGCTCCGATCCGTTCCCCGGCACCGCCACAGCCGACGGTCCCGATCCCTCGTTCGCCGTGCTCGGAAACGAGATCTTCTTCCGCGCGTACGACTCGAACTTCGTGCAACGACTCTGGAAGAGCGACGGCTCGGAGCTCGGCACCCTGGAGTTTCCCGCGATCGAACGTCCGCACGACGTGACCGCGACGAACTCGCGCGTGTTCTTCGTGTGCGACGACGGCGCGCACGGGGACGAGCTCTGGTCTTCGGACGGCACGATCGCCGGCACCGGCCCGGTGAAGGACATCCGGCCGGGCGCCAGCGGTAGCGATCCGCGCGGACTGCTGCCCGTCGGCAGCCGACTCCTCTTCTTCGCGGACGACGGCACCCACGGCTACGAACCCTGGATCTCCGACGGCACCGGCGCCGGCACCGTCATGCTGGCCGACATCCTGCCCGGTCCGGGAAGCTCCTCGCTCGGTTCCCAGTTCGGGCGCGTCGGATCCGTCGCGTATTTCGCGGCGGACGACGGGTCCACCGGCAGGGAGCTCTGGCGCACCGACGGAACGTCGGCGAACACGATCTTCATCGGGGACCTCGACGGCGCGCCCACGTCGAGCAATCCGCTCGGGATCTACCCGTACGACGGAGGATTCCTGTTCCGCGCCACCACCGGCCCCGAAGGGAGCGAGCTTCACTGGTCCGACGGAACGCTCGCCGGCACGCGTCTCGTCGCGGACGTGTTCTCCGGCCCGGTGTCCTCGGTGCCGGCGAAGTTCCGCGCGCTCGGCGAACGCGTGATCTTCCAGGCGACCCATCTCACGCACGGTCGCGAGCTGTGGACCACGGACGGTACCACCGGCGGCACGACGGTCTTGTTCGATCCCTACGCAGGCGGAAGCTCCGTGCCGTTCGGGGAGACGGTGCAGGGCGACGTTCTGTACTTCGGAGCCCGACCCGAAGGCCCGAACGAACCCGCCGTCCTCTTCCGCACCGACGGCGAGACGACCCGGAGCGTCCCCGACCCGGCCGGCGCGACGCGCTTCGAACCGTCGGAGATCCGCTCGTGGGGAGATCGCCTGCTCGTCTCCGCCTACACCCCCGAGACGGGCCACGAACTGTTCCTGATCGACAATGCGACCACCGTCGGTGCGCCGGTGATCGCGAGCCAGGTCTCCCGGAACATTGCGGCGATTCCGAATCCGACGCGATCGGAGACGGACCTCGAGTTCACGCTCTCGGCCCGCGCCGACGTGCAGGTGCGGATCCATGATGTCGCGGGGCGTCTCGTCCGCTCGCTGGAAGCGGGGGCGCTGCCGGCCGGCCCGCAGGCGGTGCACTGGGACGGGCTCGATCGGCGCGGGGCGCCGGTGCCGGCCGGCGTCTACTTCGTGTCGCTCGACCTACCCGAAGGCAGGCGCACCACGAAGATCACGCGGCTCCGGCAGTAGACGTCGGCGGCTCAGCCGAGAATCGCCCGGAACGCGGCCTCCGCCACCCGGTGCACGCCGCCCGGCAGGATCCCGAGCACCACCACGAGCGCCGCGAGCACCGACACGGCCAGCGCCGAGGACCAGCTGCGGCCGTCGTACGCGGTCTCGTCGGCGGGCGCCATGTACATCGTGACGACCACGCGCAGGTAGTAGTAGACCGACACGAGCGAGTTCACGACACCCCAGATCGCGAGCGGCACGAGGCCGGAGCGCACCACGGCGTCGAACACGTAGAACTTCCCCATGAACCCCACGGTCGGCGGGATACCGGCCAGCGAGAACAACGCGATCGCGAGCGCGGCGGCCGCGAGCGGCTGGCGTCGCGCCAGTCCGGCGTAGCCGCGGAGATCGTCCGCGTCGGATTCGCGGTCGGGAGCGGGATTGCCGAGGAAGCTCACGATTCCGAACGCGGCGAGGTTCATCACCGCGTAGCCCACCAGGTAGAACAGCACGCCGCCGCCCGCCGCCTCCGCCGCGGCGTGGCCCTGGCGCGTGTGCGGGACGAGCAACGCGAGCACGCCGAGCAGCAGGTAGCCGGCGTGCGCGATGCTGGAATACGCGAGCAGGCGCTTGAGGTTCGTCTGCGCGAGCGCCACGAGATTCCCGAGCGTCATGGTCACCACGGCGAGCACCGCGAGCAGCGGGAACCAGAACGACGAGAACGCCGGCAGCAGGACCAGCGTCACCCGGAGGAGCGAGGCGAACGCGGCCGCCTTGATGCCGGTGGCCATGAATCCGGTCACGTGGGACGGAGCGCCGTCGTACACGTCCGGCGTCCACATGTGGAACGGGACCATCGCGATCTTGAAGCCGAAGCCGATCAGGATCAGGCCGCCGCCCGCCGCGAGGAGCCAGGCTTCGTGATTCGGAGCCGCGAGAGCGGCGCGGACGACGTCCAGCGACGTGCTGCCCGCGAACCCGAACGTCAGCGCGATCCCGAACAGCAGGAACGCGGACGCGAAGCCGCCGAGCAGCAGGTACTTGAATCCCGCCTCGCTGCTGTGGGCCGAGCCCTTCCGGCCGCCGACGAGCACGTACGTCGCGAGGCTCATGGTCTCGAGGCCGAGGTACAGCGAGAGGAAGTCGTTCGCGGCGGCCAGCACCATCATGCCGAGTGTCGCGAACAGCAGCACCGGATAGAAGTCCCCGCGCACGCCCGCCCGCCCGAACGGCCCGGCGCCGAACACCAGGGTGAGCAGCGCGATCCCGAGGAACAGGAGCCCAAAAAACCCCGTGTAGGGGTCGTTCGCGAGCATGCCGCCGAGCAGCGTGTCGCTGCCCGAGCCGGACGGACGCAGGTACGCGAACGCGGCTCCCAGCAGGGTCACCAGCGAGAGTCCGAACAGCCCGCCGGACCGGTCGCCGTGGCGGAATGCGTCGGCGAGCATCGCCGCGAGGCCGCCGCCGGCGACGATGAGATACGGGGCGAGATCTCCGAGCTGGCGGGAGAACCCGGGCTCGAACGCGACGCCGTTCATTCCTGGCCCTCCTCGAAGGCGAACTCGGGTCCGGAGGCCGACGCCTCGGGAGCCGTCCGTTCGACGTACCGCTCCGTCACCGGGCCCATCACCCGCTCGATCGACGCTTCCACCCGATCCAGCACGAGGCCCGGGCGCACGCCGAGCCACACGATCATGATCGCGATCGGCAGGAGCACGAGCCCCTCGCGGAGGCTCAGGTCCGGCAGGCCGCGGTTCTTCTCGTTCGTGACCCGTCCGAGGAAGACGCGCTGGTACATCCAGAGCATGTAGATCGCGCCGAGCACCACGCCGGTCGTGGCCAGGATCGTGAACAGGCGCGCGCTCGGCAGGAGCTCGCTCTGGAACGACCCGAACAGCACGAGGAACTCGCCGACGAACCCGCAGAGCCCCGGGAGCCCGATGCTCGCCAGCGTGACGAACATGAAAGCGGAGGCGTACAGCGGCATGCCGTGCGCGAGGCCGCCGAACGCCGCGATCTCCCGCGTGTGCCGGCGTTCGTAGATGATCCCCACCAGGAGGAACAGCGCGCCCGTGCTGAGGCCGTGCGCGAGCATCACGAACAGCGCGCCCGCCACCCCCTGCGTGGTCAGGCTGAACAGGCCGAGCACCACGAAGCCGAGGTGGCTCACGCTGGAGTACGCCACGAGCTTCTTGACGTCGGGCTGGACCATCGCCACGAGCGCGCCGTAGATGATGCCGATCACCGCAAGCGCCGCCATCCAGGGCGCGAACACCTCCACCGCCTCCGGGAAGAGCGGCATCGCGAACCGGAGCAGACCGTACGTCCCCATCTTGAGGAGCACGCTCGCGAGCACCACGGAACCGGCCGTGGGCGCCTCCACGTGCGCGTCCGGCAGCCAGGTGTGGAACGGGAACACCGGCACCTTGATCGCGAACGCGAGCGCGAACGCCGCGAACAGCCAGAGCTGCTCGGTGCGCGTCAGGTTCAGCGACAGGAACGCCGCGAGATCCATGCTCCCGGCCCGGAAGTAACAGTACAGGATGCCCACCAGCATGAACACGCTGCCGAACATCGTGAAGAGGAAGAACTTGATCGTGGCGTAGACGCGTCGTTCGCCGCCCCAGATCCCGATGATGAAGTACATCGGGATCAGCATCGCCTCCCAGAACACGTAGAAGAGCAGCATGTCGCGCACGAAGAACGTGCCGATCATCGCCGTCTGCAACACGAGCAGGAAGACCATGAACTCCACCACCCGCTCGCGAATCGCGTTCCACGTGCTCAGAACCACGATCGGGCCGAGGAACGTCGTGAGCAGCATGAGGACGAGCGAGATGCCGTCCATTCCGAGGTGGTAGCTCACCTTCCCGTCGAACAGCCAGGGCACGCGCTCCACGAACTGGTCGCCGCCGTACGTCGCGTCGAACCGGAGGAACGGCACGAGCGAGAGCGCGAAGTCCGCGAGCGTGACCACGAGCGCGACGCCGCGCGCGGCCGGGTCGCGCCGCCCGAGGACCAGGATCAGCGCCACGCCGATCAGCGGGAGGAACGTGATCCAGCTCAGCAGATGATCGTTCACGAGCGACAACGCACGACCCCCCCTAGCTCGAGAGCGTGAGGTACACGACGAACACGGCCACCCCCACGCCGAACGCGTAGGCATAGGAGCGGATCATTCCGTTCTGGGCGAGCCGGAGCGCGGCGCCGGTCAGACGGACGAGGCCCGCGGTGGCGTTGACGAGGAGACCGTCGATCAGCCCGCGGTCGATCCAGCGCCAGAGCACGGTGCGGGACAGCGCGTAGCCGGGCTTCAGGAAGACGGCGTCGTAGAGCTCGTCTACCCAGTACTTGTTCAGGAGCAGCCGGTGTACGAAGCCCCCGGCGAAACGTCGGCCGGCGTCGGCGACGCGGATGCCGCGGGAGTAGACGAGCCAGCCGGCGAGCAGGCCGAAGATCGCGATGCCGCTGGCGAGGAACATCATGGTCCACTCGAGACCGGCCAGCTCGGGATCCTCGTGCGCGTCCGGGGGCTCCTCCGTCGGAGCCATGACCTCGGTCGGTGCCACGTCAGTGTACCCGAAGGCGTGGAGCGGCTCCTCCTCCACGCCGAGTTGATGGCCCGGAGCCGCCGCGACGTGCCCCGCGGCCTCGACGTGGAACACCGGCTCCAGCCACGCCTCGAACCGGTTCTCCCCGCCGAGGAAGTGCGGCCAGCCGATCCAGCCACCCACGATCGAGAGCACGGCGAGCACGATGAGCGGGAACGTCATCGTGGCCGGCGACTCGTGGATGTGGTGACGGACCTCTTCCGAGGCGCGGTTCTGTCCGGCGAACGTGAGGACCACGAGGCGCATCATGTAGAACGCGGTCAGCGCCGCCGCGATCGCTCCGACGGCCCACAGCCAGGTCGAGCCGTCGTGGAACGCCTTCCAGAGGATCTCGTCCTTGGAGAAGAACCCGGCGAGCGGGAACAGGCCGGCGATCGCGAAGGTGCCGGCGAGGAACGTCCAGAACGTGATCGGCAGCTTCTTCGCGAGGCCACCCATCTTGCGCATGTCCTGCTCGTTGCTCATGGCGTGGATCACGGAACCGCTGCCGAGGAACAGCAGCGCCTTGAAGAACGCGTGCGTCATCAGGTGGAAGATGCCCGCCGTGAACGCCCCCACGCCGCAGGCCAGCATCATGTACCCGAGCTGGCTCACGGTGGAGTACGCGAGGACCTTCTTGATGTCGTTCTGGGTGAGCGCGATCGTCGCGGCGAACAGCGCGGTCACTCCGCCGACCGCCGCCACGACGGCCATGGCCGCCGGCGACATCACGTACAGGAAGTTCAGCCGGGCAATCATGTACACGCCGGCGGTGACCATGGTCGCGGCGTGGATCAGGGCGCTCACGGGGGTGGGGCCGGCCATCGCATCCGGCAGCCACACGTAGAGCGGGATCTGGGCGGACTTGCCCGTGGCCCCGAAGAAGAACAGGAGGCCGAGCGCGGTGGCGACCGGCGCCAGCACCTCCGTGTGGGCGGCCAGCGTCCGGAAGGAGAACACGCCCTCGCCGGCATGGAGGTGCGGCAGCAGCGTGGCGCCGAGCAGGAGAATGCCCAGCAGGAATCCGAAGTCGCCCACGCGGTTCACCACGAACGCCTTCTTGCCGGCGATCGCGTTCGCCTCCTCGCTGAACCAGAACGAGATCAGGAAGTACGAGCACAGCCCCACGCCCTCCCAGCCCACGAACAGCATGAGCAGGTTCTCGCCGAGAACGAGCGTGAGCATGAAGAACACGAACAGGTTCAGGTACGCGAAGAACCGCTGGTACCCCGGATCGTGGCCCATGTACCCGATCGAGTAGATGTGGATCAGGAAGCTCACGCCGGTGACGACCAGCGCCATCACGGCGCTCAGGGGGTCCATCACGAACCCGACGTCGATCGTGAGATGCCCGAAGCCGATCCACGTGAACGCCGTCTCGGCGAGGATCCGGTGTCCGGCCGGCTGCGTCGTGAGCTCGAGGAACGCTCGAATCGCCAGGAAGAACGACCCGCCCACGGTCGCCGACGCCAGGATCCCGGCCGCCGCCCGCGGAAGCCGCCGGTTCAGGAGTCCGAGCACCGTCGCGCCGAGCAGGGGAAGCAGGACGATCCAGGTCAGCGCCGCGCCATTCACGATCTCACCCCTTCAAGGTCCGGAATTCGTCCACGTTCACGGTGCGTCGCCGGCGGTAGATCTCCACGAGGATCGCCAGGCCGATCGCCGCCTCCGCCGCCGCCACCGCGAAGTTCATGAGCACGAACACGTGCCCCGTCTCCGTCCCCCACTTGCGGCTGAACACGGCGAACGCGATGTTGGAAGCGCAGAGCATGAGCTCGACGCACATCAGCAGGACGAGCGCGTTTCGCCGCACGAGCACGCCGACCATTCCGGTGAGGAACAGAAGGATCGCGAGCGCCAGGTAGTGGTTCAGCGTGACTTCCACGTCGGCCTCCTCTCCACCCGACCGAGGGCCAGCGCGCCGATGATCGCCACGAGCAGCACCACCGAGATCAGCTCGAACGCGAGCAGGTAGTCGTTCAGGAGCAGGTTCGCCACCCGCTCCGCCCCGCCGAACCCCTCCGGCAGATGCGCCCGCAGCGTGGGGCCGGGGACGGAACGCAGCCACGCGAAGCCGGCCAGGCCGATCACCGTGGGCGGCAGCACGAGCAGCGGCCAGCCGCGCGGAAGCGCGTGGTTCTGCTCCGCGTCCAGTGTGGGGCCGTGCAGCATCATGATCACGAACAGGAACAGGACCATGATCGCGCCCGCGTAGATCAGGATCTGGAGGATCGCGAGGAACGGCGCCGCCAGCAGCGCAAAGATGCCGGCCGCCGCGAGGAACGAGAGGATGAGCCAGCACGCGGCGACGACGGCGTTCCGGCTCGTCACCATGAGGATGCCGCCGAGCAGCATCGTGCCGCCACAGGCCCAGAACAGCGCGCTCTCCATCAGGCCGCCCCCTCCGCCGGGACTCGCGCGGGGCTCACAGCTCGGGCCCCCGCGTGTGGTCCATCAGGAACTCCTTGTTCACCACGAACTTCTCGCGCTTGTCGGCGACGATCTCGTAGATCCCCGTGTCCATCCGGATCGCGTCGCACGGGCAGGCCTCCTCGCAGAGACCGCAGTACACGCAGCGCAGGAGGTCGATCGTGAACGTGTCCGGGTATTTCTCGATCGCGGGATCCGGGTGCTCCGCCGCGACGATGTCGATGCAGTCGGCCGGGCACACCGTGCTGCACATCATGCAGGCGACGCACCGGGGACTTCCGTCCTCGCGGTGCATGAGCCGGTGACGGCCCCGGAAGCGGCTGCTGTAGACCCGCTTCTGATCCGGGTACTGCATCGTGGGCATGTCCGACATGTGCAGGATGTTGTGGATCAGGTGGCGCATCGTGATCCCGAGACCGCGAATGATCTCCAGGACGTAGATCGCTTCCTTCCACGTGCGACGCTTCCGCCACGCAGCGTCCGGAATGCGGGTCGACGGGGAGTTCGACGACGAGCTCATCGGATCCCTCCATCCACCAGCGCGATCACCACCGCGGTCACCACGAGGTTCGCGAGCGCGAGCGGCAGCATGACCTTCCACCCGAGCGACATCAGCTGGTCGTACCGGAAGCGCGGCAGCGTCCAGCGCACCCAGATGAAGAACCAGCAGAAGAACGCGACCTTGCCCACGAAGGCGCCGACCTGCATCAGCGACGCGAACAGCGAAGCCCCCGCCGGCCCGATCGCCCACGGCTGCGCGGCGAAGGACGCCAGCAGGCCGACTCCCACGAGCCCGAACACGAGGCCCAGGAATCCCGGCTCGCGGTCCCGCGCGTCGCCGTACCGACCGCGCTCCCGTCCGGCCCGCCGGAAGAAGCTGAGCGCGATCCACAGGCAGAGGGCGGCGGTCACGCCGAGAAGCACGGGCAGCAACGTGCCGGCGTTCGCCTCAAGAACCGGTCGCGGCAGCCACGGAATCTGCCAGCCGCCGAAGAACAGCGTGACGATCAGCATCGAGGCGACGGTGAGGTTGCAGTACTCCGCCATGAAGAAGAGCGCGAACTTCATCGCGCTGTACTCGAGGTGGAACCCGGCGACGATCTCGGATTCGCCCTCCGGCAGGTCGAACGGGTTCCGGTTCGTCTCCGCGAACGCGGCCACGAGGAACAGCAGCGCGCCGAGCGGCTGCACCACGATTCCCCACTTCGGCAGGAATCCGAACAGCAGCTCGCCCTGTCCGGCCACGATCTCCGGGAGCCGGAACGTGGAGAAGATCAGGAGCAGGCCCATGAGGGCGAGCCCCATGCTGATCTCGTAGCTGATCATCTGGGCGCTCGAGCGGACGCCGCCGAGGAACGAGTACTTGTTGTTCGACGCCCAGCCGGCCATCACCACGCCGTACGTGCCGAGGCTCGCGATCGCGAGGACGTACAGGATGCCCACGTTCAGGTCCGCGACGACGAGCGGGATCCGGCGGCCCGCGATCTCCAGGTAGTCGCCGAACGGGACGACCGCGTAGGTCGTGAGGGCCACCGTCATGATGATGAAGGGCGCGAGCGTGTAGAGCGCCCGGTGGGCCTGGGCCGGCCGGAAGTCCTCCTTGAACAGGAGCTTCAACACGTCGGCGATCGGGTGCACGAGGCCGCCGAGCCGGAGCCCGAGGACGTTCGCGCGGTTCGGGCCGGTGCGATCCTGGATGAACGCCGAGCCCTTGCGTTCGGCCCAGATGAGGAGCGGCAGGAAACCGAGGATCACCGCGAGCATGAATCCGATCTTGGCCAGGATCTCGAGCGCCGGGATCATCGTCCGCCTCCTCCCGCCGCCACGGTCGCCGGGTCGATCACCGCTCCGGTCGCCGGCAGTCGGCCGAGGTCGATGCCTTCGACGCCGAGTGCCTTGCCCAGGCGACGTCGACGCTCGACGATCTCCAGCGGCTCTTCCGGCTCGCCGAGGCGACGCAGCAGGGACACCCAGAACGCAGCGTCTTCCTCCACACCCTCCGGTGCGGCGAGCGCCGTCCAGAACGCCTGGACCCGCCCCTGACGGTTCACGAACAGGCCTTCCTTCTCCGCCCACGTGCTGGTGGGAACGGTGAACGCGGCAGCCCGCGACGTCTCATTCTCGTGCGTGCCCGCGTAGACCACGCGGCGACACCCCGCGAGCGCCTTCGCCACGGCCGGGTCGGCGGCCGGGTTGCCGCCGTAGATCACGATCGTCTTCTCGCGCGCCGCGTCGATCCGCGCGGCGAGCTCCGCCGCCGGCAACTCGGCCAGGCCGAGCCAGCGCAGGCCGGCCCGGTTCGGAGTCCGATCGCCCGAGAGCAGGAGATCGTCGCCCTCGCCGAGATCCGCGTCCACCAGACCGCCGAGCGGCGCCGGCGCGCCGAGACGCTCCATCACGCGCGCGAACAGGTACATCTCCTCGAGCGACACGTGCGGCGACGCCACCGCGAGGCCGACCTCACCCGCCCGGAACCACTCCAGTGCCCGCTGCCGCAACGCGTCCCGCGTGAGCGGCGACTTGAGTCGTGTCTCCGCCTGCACGATCTTGTAGGTCTTCCGCCCCAGGTCGCACATCCACTCGCGATTCACTTCGTCGTTCCGGCGGGGCTTCACGCGCCACAGGCGACCGGCGTTGTGGTCGAGGCGGACGTTGCAGCCCGTGGCGCAGCCCGGGCAGATCGAGCGCGTGCCCTTGAGGCGCCACACCCGCTGCCGGAACCGGAAGTCGCGGCTCGTGAGCGCGCCCACCGGGCAGATGTCCACGGTGTTCAGGCTGTAGTTGTTGTCCAGCTGCCGGCCCGGCGCCACGCCGATCTCGGCGCGATCGCCGCGCTGGAAGATGCCGAGCTCGCGCGTGCCGGTGACCTCGTACACGAAGCGCACGCAACGACTGCAGAGCACGCAGCGCTCCTGGTCCAGGATCACCTCGGGGCCGATCACCTGGGCCTTGCACTTGTGGACCTTGTCCGCCTTCTCCACCTCGGACTCGTACAGGCCGTACTTCATGTACTGGTCCTGCAGGCCGCACTCACCGGCCTGGTCGCAGATCGGACAGTCCACGGGATGGTTGATCAGGTGCATCTCGAGGATCTGCTGGGCGGCGCGCTTCACGCGGTCGTTCTTCGTGTGGACGACCATGCCGTCCTTCACGATCGTGTTGCAGGCGATCGTGAGCTTCGGCATGCCCTCCACCTCGACCTGGCACAGGCGGCACACGCCCGCGATCGAGAGGTCCGGGTGGTAGCAGAAGTGCGGCAGCGGCTCGCCGCGCGCCTCGGTGCAGGCATCGAACAGACGCGTTCCGTCCGGGACCTCGATTTCCTTCCCGTCGATCGTGAGCTTCGCCATCAGCGCGTCTCCACCTCTCCGCGCGCCCAGCGCGACGTCGGCTCCGGCGCCGGATCCTTCCGGATGAGCGTCTCGAACTCCGTCCGGAACTTCGCGAGGAAGCTCCGCATCGGCATCACGGCCGCGTCCGAGAGCGGACAGATCGTGAGGCCGGCCATGCCGTTGCAGATCGTCTCGAGGCGCTCGAGGTCGCCGTGCTCGCCGGTGCCTCGCCGCACACGCCCCACGACCTTGTGCAGCCAGCCGGTTCCCTCGCGGCACGGGGTGCACTGGCCGCAGGACTCGTCCCAGTAGAAGTGCATCAGCACCTCGATGAGGTCGACCATGCTCGAGCTCTCGGGGATCACGATCATGCCGCCCGAGCCGAGCATCGTGCCGGCCGCCGCCAGGGACTCGTAGTCCAGGTTCGTGGCCATCACCTCGTCCGCCGTCAGCACGGGCACGGACGAGCCGCCCACGATCACCGCCTTGAGCTTCTCGCCATCCGCCATGCCGCCGACGTGTTCCTCGAAGAACTCCCGGAACGGAATGCCGAGCGGCACCTCGTACACGCCGGGCCGCTTCACCGGCCCGCTGACGCTCCAGAGCTTCGTGCCCGGGGACTTCTCGGTGCCGTACCGGCGGTAGGCGTCCGGCCCCTCGTTCAGGATCCAGGGCACGGTGGCAACCGTCTCGACGTTGTTCACGATCGTGGGCGCGCCGAGGAAGCCCGACACCGCGGGGAACGGCGGCTTGATGCTCGGCTGGCCCTTCTTGCCCTCGACGGAGTTGATGAGCCCCGTCTCCTCGCCGCAGATGTAGGCGCCCGCGCCCTTGTGCACGATCATCTCGAGCGAGTAGCCGCTCCCGAGGATGTTCCGGCCGAGGTAGCCGGCCGCGTACGCTTCCTCGACGGCGCGGTTCACGCGATCCACGAGCCAGCCGAACTCACCCCGGATGTAGATGAAGCACAGCGCCGCGCCCACCGCGTACGACGAGAGGATCGAGCCCTCGATCGTCTGGTGCGGGTCGTAGTCGAGCAGGTAGCGATCCTTGAACGTGCCGGGCTCGCTCTCGTCCGCGTTCACGAAGAAGTAGACCTTCTCGGCGTTCGCGGGCACGAAGCCCCACTTGACGCCCGTGGGGAACCCGGCGCCGCCGCGGCCGCGCAGCCCGGCCGCCTTCACCTGCTCCCGCACGTCGGCCGGGCTCATCTCCTTCAGCGCCTTCTTCAGAGCGCGGTAGCCCCCCTCCGCCTCGTACACGGAGAGCTTGTGTCCGTCGCGGCGCCCGAAGCGCGCCGACAGCAGCTGTCCGTTCGCGCTCATTCCGCCAGCTCCCGGTCCGTGTCCGCGCGGGGAACCACGCCGCGGCGGAGACTCTCGAGGATCTCGTCCACACGCGCGGGCGTGAGCTTCTCGTAGAAGTGCTTGCCGAGCTGCATCGCCGGCCCCATCCCGCAAGCCGCCAGGCACTCCACGCCTTCCAGCGCGAACTTCCCATCCGGCGTGGTCTCGCCGATTCCGATGCCGAGTCGCTGCTCGAGGTGCTCGAGCAGCGGACGCGCGCCGGACAGGTGGCAGGAGATGTTGTGGCAAACCTGGAGGACGTACTCCGCCTGCGGCTCGGCGCGGAACATCGTGTAGAACGACAGGAGCTCGTGCACGCGCGCCGCCGAGACGTCGAGCTGCTCCACGAGCCAGTCGACGGCCTCCGGCGGGACGTGTCCTTCCTGATCCTGGATCAGCCAGAGCGCCGGCATCAGCGCGCTCTGCTTGGTGGGATACCGTTCCACGAGACGCCGGAACTGGGCCATCCCGGCGTCGTTCAGGGCGAAGGCGGAACGTGTCTCGGCCATCAGCGATCGAGCTCCCCGGCGATGATGTTCAGGCTGCCCAGGATCGCCACCGTGTCCGGAACGAGATGTCCGGTGAGGAGGCGCGTGAAAGACGAGAAGATCGGGAAGCACGGCGGGCGAACCTTCATGCGCTGGGGGCGACCGGTGCCGTCCGAGACGCAATAGAAGCCGAGCTCCCCGTTGGCGCCCTCACCGAAACCGTAACTCTCGCCCACCGGCACCTGGATGCCTTCGTACACGAGCTTGAACTGGTTCATCACGCCCTCGATGCTGCCGTAGACGTTGCGCTTGGGCGGCAGGATGACGCGGGCGTCCTCCACGCAGATCGGTCCGTCCGGCATCTTCGCGAGCGCCTGCCGGATGATCCGCGCACTCTGGAACATCTCGGCGAGCCGCAGCGTGATCCGGTCGTGCGTGTCGCCGTTCTCGCCGGTCGGGATGTCGAAGTCGTACTGCTCGTAGCCGAAGTACGGGGAGTGCTTGCGCACGTCGTACGCGAGGCCCGTGGCCCGCAGGCACGGCCCCGTGTAGCCCCAGCTCAGTGCCTCGGCGGTGTCCATCGCGCCGATGCCGATCGTGCGATCCAGGTAGATCCGGTTCCGCGAGATCAGCCCGAGCACGTCCTTGACCGCGGCTTCCATCTTCTGGAGATGGTGCTCCACGGCCTCGGCGAAGCCGTCGAACAGATCGTGCGAGAGGCCGCCGATGCGCGCGTAGTTCGTGGTGAGGCGGGCGCCGCAGAGTTTCTCGATGATGTCGAGGTAGATGCCCTCGCGCACGTTGTACAGGTACCAGTAGTTCGTGAGCGCTCCGAGGTCCACGAGGTTCGCGGACACGCAGACACAGTGATCGATGATCCGCGACAGCTCGCCCACGATCACCCGGATCGCCTGCGCCCGCGGCGGCACCTCGACTCCCATCATCTTCTCGACCGCGTGGGCGTAGATCACGTTGTTGAGCATCGCCGAGCAGTAGTTCAGCCGATCCGTGTACGGCATCACTTCCTGCCAGGTGTGATCCTCCGCTTCCTTCTCGAAGCAGCGGTGCAGGTACCCGATCTCGCTCTTGCAGGCCACGATCGTCTCGCCGTCCAGCAGCGCCTCCACGCGGAGCGCGCCGTGCATGGCCGGATGCGAGGGACCGATGTTGACCGTGAGGAAGTCCGAGGGATGCATGTCGTCGGCCACGAGAGTGGCCGTGTCGCTCTCCAGCGACCTGTCGCCGTGCTGCATCGCCTGGCGGATCGTCTCGTCGTCGAACAGTCGCTCGGGCACGGAGCAGGTCTGGCCGCGCTCGATCGGATAGTCCTTGCGGAGCGCGTGTCCTTCGAACTCGTGATGGCACAGGATCCGGCGGAGATCGGGGTGCCCCCGGAACTTCACGCCGAACAGGTCGTAGACCTCGCGCTCGTGCCAGTCGGCCGAGCGGTACAGCGACGCGACCGAGTCGACCTCGCCGCCCTCGGGCAGCACGACCTTCACCGCGAGGCGACGTCGGTTCGCGATCGATCGGAGCAGGTAGGTGACTTCGAAGGGGTCGTCGCGCTCGGGGAAGTGGTTGCCGACGACGTCCAGCAGCATCTCGCAGGATTCCCGATCGCGGAGATGCCGGAGCACGGGGACGACCTGCTCCGGGGCGATCCGGACCGATTCGTCTCCGAAGCGGCTCTCCGAATCGAGGACGGCTTCCCCGAATTCGTGCCGCAGGGCGGAGACCAGGGCTTCGCTCATGCGTTGGCCCCCTTCCCCAACGTCCCCGCCCCGGCGGCGTGACGATCGGACGCGGGGACGATTCCCTCCCGCGCCACGCGTTCTTGCAGCTGCACGAGCGAACTCATGAGCGCTTCCGGCGTCGGAGGACAGCCGGCCACGTAGAGGTCCACGGGGATGATGTGATCGATCCCCTGGAGCGTGGAGTAGTTGTTGTAGAAGCCGCCGCTGCACGCGCAGACCCCCATCGAGATGACCCACTTGGGCTCCATCATCTGGCGGTAGATCGTGCGCAGGATCGGGGCCTGCTTGTAGCTGATGGTCCCCGCAACGATCAGGAGATCCGACTGCCGCGGAGAGAATCGCACGACCTCCGCCCCGAACCGGCTGAGGTCCGCGTACGAGGAGACCGTGCTCATGAACTCGATCGCACAGCAGGCCGTGCCGAACGGCATCGGCCACAACGAGTACTTGCGGCCCCAGTTGATCGCCTCGCGCAGCTTCGTGGTGAGGAGACCCGTGGGCGAATCGAAGCCTACTGCCACTCGAGGCCCCCCTTCTTCCAGACGTAGACGAACCCGATCACGAGCACGCCCACGAACACTCCCATCTCCGCGAGCGCGAACAGGCCGCGACCGTCCGCGAGGAACGCGCGGTACACCACAACCCACGGATAGAGGAAGGCCGCTTCCAGATCGAACAGCAGGAAGAGGAGCGCCACGAGGAAGAAGCGGACGAAGAATCGGATGTGCACCGTGCCGCGCGGGGGGATGCCGCACTCGTACGTCGCTTCCTTTTCCGGGAACGCGACCGCGGTGTCCCGGCGGCGCGGTCCGAGCCAGAAGCTCACTCCGAGGAAAAGTCCGCCCAGCACCGCCGCGACGGCGAGGACGAGAATGATCGGGAGATAAGATTCCATCGGCGGCCTCGACGACGAACTGTCAATGGACCGGCACAATCGGGGGGCAATATACCGAGGGGGTCTCGACGTGACCACACTTCACTTCGGTCGGGTGGAAACTACCGACATCGCGCGGCGGTGGACCGGAGGCGAACCCCACGACGTTCGCGGCCGGCCCGGCCGGGAACGCGAAAGCGGGCGAGGAACACCGCTCCTCGCCCGCTCGCTGCCAGAACGCCGCGCCGGAGCGGCGCGATCCGATCGCCCGAACTACTGCACCCGGACCACCTTGGCGCTCCGGTCGATCCCTTCGGCGACGAGCCGGACGAAGTACACGCCCGGCGTCACCGCGGCACCGCGAGCGTCACGACCGTCCCAGGTCAGCACCTCCGCTCCCGAGTCCAGTCGTCGGTCCACCAGGGTGCGCACCCGGCGTCCGGAGACGTCGTAGACCGTCACCGCCGTCCGCCCCGCCCTCGGGACCTCGAAGGAGATCGAAGTCTGCCGCACGAACGGGTTGGGACTCATCGAGATGCCCGCCGGTCCATCGACGTTCGCGACCTGCACGTCCGTCGGGTCCGCGAACGGCACGGTCAACACGGCCAGTCCGCGGCTCGCGCACGCCAGCCAGATCTCGTAGCCGCCGGGCACCTCGCGCACCTCGGCGTCCCAGATCTGCTCGTGGGGCAGCCCCTCCGCCCGCGTGATCGTCCCGTAGTTCGTTCCGTCGAACCACACGAGGGCCGGCGTCATGCCGCTCGAGTTGAAGTTCGTCATCCACACGATGCCGTCCGGGGACACGACCAGTGGCTCGACCTGATCGATCGGGATGCCGGTGTTGCTCTGGTGGAACCACTGGTGCGTGCCGGCCTCCGCGTCCAGGCGGAACAAGCCCTCCGTGGTGCCGAGCCAGGCGACCCCGTTCCGGTCCGCCGCCACCCCGATCAGCGTGTCGTGCAACGGATTCAGTTCCGGCAGATCCGGAGTCTCGCGCGAGTACCGATAGGTCCCGTCCGTGCGGACGACCTCGAAGTTCGCGCACGCCCAGACCGTTCCGGGTCGATCCGGATCCGCCACGACGTTCGCGCCCCAGCCGTCGATCGAGTCAGGCTCGTACGCCGTCCCGACGTACCGGCCGAGGCTGTAGTAGGTGCCGACCTTCCACAGTCGACCGAACGAATCCTCCGCCAGGCTCTCGGACGCGCCGAGCGCCTGGATCGCCTCGTAGCCGGACCCCGTCCACTCGTGGATCCCGTTGTTGGTGGGGTTGAGGGCCACGCGCCCGCTGGAGGTCCGGTACGTGATCGCTTCCGCGTTGTCGCACGGGAACGGCCAGTCCTCGCCGAGCCCGTACGTCTCGACGTTGTGATTGTGCCAGCGCTTTCCGTCGAACTGGCCGATCCCGCCGACGCCCGGGGCCGCATTGCAGGTGTACCAGACGTCCCCGTTCGGCGCGAACGCCAGGTCGCGAACCCAGTTGTCGATCTGCCCGGTGTTCGTCACCCGGTAGCGTTGCCACTGGCCCGTCCCGCCATCGCGGCGAGCCGCGCCGCCGTTGCCCGACACCCACACGTTGCCGTCGGCGTCCATGTCCACGCCGTAGGTGAAGCCGCCGGCGCGCCACACTCCGAGATCGCGCCACACGGCGCCGTCGAAGTGCCAGCCCCGACCGCCGCCGTCCACGTAGAGCGCCTCGCCGTCTCCCCGCGCGCGGAACGGCTGGTACGACTGACCGTTCGGGAACTGCTGGGGCGGCACGACCCAGGTGCCGTCCGGGCGACGGTAGTCGAGCGACGTCTGCGGGTACGTCGTCGTCCGAACCATCCACACGTTGCCGGCCGCGTCGCGCGCCGTGTCGTGCGGGATCGAGACGATGTTCCCGGGATTGCCCTGCGGCAGGACCGTGAACGAATCCGTGTCACTGTCGTACTGCGCGATCCCGAAGGCGTCGTCGATCCAGACCCAGTAGCCGCCACCGGGCTTCGGCTGCACGGCCGCCGTGTTCACGGTGATCCAGCCCGGCCAGCCGTTCGCGTTCGAGTTGAAGTCCCAAACGGTCCAGTCATTCGTGCCCGGGTGATGACGAACGAGTCCGCCGCCGTTCCCGTAGCAGGCGAACCACACCGATCCGTCCGGCGCGATGTCGACGTCCATCGTCCGGCCCCCGGGCATCGGCGAGTTGTCGCCGTCGTAGCGGACGATCGAAGCCGCTCCCGCGGCGGGATTGAAGTACAGCGCGCCGCGCCAGGTGCCCATCCACAGGCCCCCGTGGTCGTCGGGCACGATGTCACTCATCCGGGCGGAGCCGACGAACGCCGGATCCCCGATCACCGGATAGTCCACGTTCGAGAAGTTCTCCCAGCGGTTCTCGCCCTCGACGAAGCGAGAGAAGCCGCCCTCCTCGAAGAAGGGATCGTAACCGCCGATCCATGGCGTGCCGTCCGGAGCGATCCAGAGGGCGTCGCTGTAGTCGCCCATCACGCCGGTGTTGCCCGGCCGGTAGTAGCGCCAGGTGTAGCCTTCGGGCGCGGCCATCGCCGCGGACGACAGCACGACCCCGAAGGCGGCTCCCGCAACCGCGGGCCATCGCAATCTCATGGGACACCCCTCTCACGTTCGCGGTCGGATCGCGCCGGGCGGCACGTCCGAACGCCGACCCCGCAGCCCGGGGTCCGGTCGATGGTCCGGCGTCCTCGCCGAGAGCGGGCGGGCGGCCGGCGACGAGCGGTGCGTCGGCTCCGCACCAAAGACGGAATTTCGACTCCTCAAATACATGAAAAGTGCGCGAGGCCGCCCGATCCTCGTGGTCGATCCGCGCGGACTCCGGCAGACTTTCGGGCGCGGAGTTCGACGGACCGACCGACCCCGCCGGAGTGACGCGAGCCTACCGAATCGAGTGGCGTGTTGCGAATCCTGTTCCTGTGCACCGGAAACTCCTGCCGCAGCCAGATGGCCGAGGGCTGGGCGCGCGTGCTGCTCGGTGCGGCCACGGAGGTCGCGTCGGCGGGAACGGATCCGCAGGGGCTGAATCCGCACGCCGTCGCGGTGATGGCGGAGGTTGGCGTCGACCTGACGTCGCACCGGTCCAAGCACGTCGACGAGGTCGGTCCCGAGGGCTTCGACCTGATCGTGACCGTGTGCGACCACGCGCGGGAGGCCTGTCCGGTGCCGCCGGCCGGCGTCCGGACCCTTCACCACTCGTTCGACGATCCCCCCGCCCTCACGCGCGCCGCTCGATCCGAGGAAGAGGCGCTCGCGCCGTACCGTCGGGTCCGGGACGAGATCCGGGCGTTCGTGGAGCAGCTCCCGCACCGGTTGGCATCGTGAGCACGAAGGCCTGCGTCACCAAGGAACCGGGCGGGCTCGGCTTCTTCGAGCGCTGGCTCACGGTGTGGGTCCTGCTCTGCATCGCCGCGGGGATCGGGCTCGGTCACGTCGCGCCCGGGTTCGCCCGCGCACTCGACGGGATGTCCCTGACCGTGGGGGGCGCCCCGGTGGTGTCGATCCCGATCGCGGTCTGCCTGTTCTTCATGATGTACCCGATCATGGTGAAGATCGACTTCGCCGAGGTGCTGCGCGCGGGCCGCAGCGTGCGTCCCGTGTCTCTCACCCTTCTTGTGAACTGGGCAATCAAACCCTTTACGATGTATCTGCTTGGCCTGCTGTTCCTCGGCGGGATCTTCCTTCCGTTCCTCGGACCCGAGGCCGTGGACCACGTGAAGCTGCCGCTCGGCTCCGATCTCCCGGTCGGCGCGACGGTCGGCGCCGGGAAGGTCGTCCTCGAGCACGGATTGAAGGTGCTCGAGATCCCTCTCTGGCGGAGCTACCTGGCCGGCTGCATCCTGCTCGGCGTGGCGCCGTGCACGGCCATGGTGCTGGTGTGGGGGTACCTCGCGCGCGGCAACGACGGCCACACGCTCGTGATGGTCGCGATCAACTCCCTCGTGATGCTGTTCCTGTACGGCCCGCTCGGCGGCTTCCTCCTCGGCGTCGGCCGGCTGCCCGTCCCGTGGCAGGCGCTGTTGCTGTCCATCGCCGTATACGTGGCCCTTCCGCTCGCGGCGGGCTGGATCTCGCGGCGCGCGATCGTGGCCGCACGCGGCGAGGACTGGTTCCGGCGACGTTTCCTGCCGTTCCTCACCCCGATCACGATCGCGGCCCTGCTCCTGACCCTGATCCTCCTGTTCTCCTTCAAGGGCGACGTGATCTTGGATCGCCCGCTCACGATCCTGTGGATCGCGGTGCCGCTCTTCCTCCAGACGGTGCTGATCTTCGCCCTCACGTACGGACTCGCGCGCCTCCTGCGTCTCCCGTACCGCGACGCGGCACCGTCGGCCCTCATCGGCGCCTCGAACCACTTCGAGGTCGCGATCGCGACGGCGGTGATGCTGTTCGGGCTCTCCTCCGGGGCCGCGCTCGCGACCGTCGTCGGCGTGCTGATCGAGGTGCCGGTGATGCTGCTCCTGGTGCGGATCTGCACGAGCACCGCCGGTTCGTTCCCCGCCGAGGCAGGCGCGCACTAGGACGTCCTGCCGGCTCGTTCGTGGCCGGGCGGGGCGCGCAGCACGCCGCCACCCGCCCGTTTCCGTTCCCGCTACCGCCGCACCGTGGCCGGATCCACGACCGCTTTCCGGTCTCCGGGAAAGCCCGTCTCCCGGAACCCGCAGTCCGGCCCCGATCCGGAGGTCTCCTTGTCCGCGAATCCCGTTCCGCCCCGTCCCCGCCGGGACCGCGTCTGGCCCGGCTTCCGATCCCGTCCGTTCGTTGCGAGCGTCCTCGCGGTCGGCCTCCTCGTCCCGCTCGCCACCGGCTGCGGGGACGACTCCGCCGGCCCCACGCCCGACGAGACTCCGATCGAGCTGACCATCTCACTCGGCGCGACGTCGGCCGGCCCCGGCGATCGTATCCCGATCACCGGTCTTCCGGCCGACGAGGTCGTCTGGGCTGCGATCTCCACGGGAGGCGACGGACACGTCGTCGCCTTCCTGGAGCGCGCCGGCGCGGGTCGCGGCGGCGACCAGCTCATCGTTCCGTTCTTCCCGGACGATCCCGGCACCGGCGGCGGTGTTCAGGTCCGGATCACGAACGGGAGCAACATCACGTCGAACCTCGTGAACCTCCAGATCGACGCGCTACCGCCCGCGCCCGGCGCGTTCGCGGCCGTGGTGGCGGACCTGCAGATGCTGCTCGACTCGTGGCTCCTGAGCGCCGCCACGACCCGCGCCGAGCTGACGTCCACGCCGCCCGCGGACCTGCCGATCACCGATCTCAATCTGCTGTTCCTGCACAACCTGATCGACAACCCCGTGAATCCGAACTCGCTCGCGGCGTTCGCGGCCGGAGAGATCCCGATGTTCGCGGGTGAGAGCATCGACCGCGATCTGCTCGACGCGATGATCGGCGCGAGCGGACTGGCGGGCCTCGTGGCCGAGAAGACGGCTCTCGCCGACACGCTCGGCGGTCCGCCGGACTCGCTCCGCGCGGAGTCCGTGCGCGCGCTGCGCCCGCTGCCGCGCCTCGATCGCGGCTGCTTCGAAGGCCCCACGTTCGGCGCGGGCCCCGACGACTGCGACTGGCTCTCCGAGGCGATGCAGTACCAGAGCGAGCTCGCGACCGCCGCCGCGGCCGCCGCCACGCGGGTGGAACAGCTCGTGCAGGGCGTGGTCCTCGCCGGACTCTCGCTCACGCCGGCCGCGCCGTACGCCACCGCTGCCGGCGCGATCCTGTGGGCCGCGGCCACGATCGAGGATGCTTCGATCGGGATCTACCCTTCGCACCTGCTCTCCGGGGAGACCGATTTCGTCGCCGACCCGGAGGCCTTCGCGGAGGACTTCACCGCGGACGGCGCCTGGAGCGAGTTCCGGATCACCGCCATGAGCGACGGCTGGAACGCGGATCGCGCCGTACTCGAGGGTCTGCTCCAGATCCTCGGCGCGGTCGGCTCCGGCCCCGGCGACATCGCGGACGCGCTGGGCGACCAGGTCGACGGTGCGGCGCTGGAGGCGTTCGAGGGCGCGATCACGGGCTACGTGAAGAACCAGGCGACGACGGCGGCGCTGCAGGAGATCGTCGGGTCGGATCAGGTGGACCTGCAGTTCTGCCCGCAGACGTGGTCCGGGTTCGATTGCACGGGCGCCCCCTACTCCGTGGGCACGTCCTCGAACGAGTCCGTCCTGCAGGTGAACGACGCCGCGCAGTCGTACCGCCCGGTCGACGTCGGCTCCGCGCAGCTTCGCGTGGAGACGATCACCGGCGCGTTCGGCAACGCCCATACGGCCGAGGACAAGGTCATCACCACGAACCCGATCGAGGTGCACATCGACCCGTTCCAGGCCCGCGTGGGCACGGACGAGCTCGTGAACTTCACCGTGCGGGTCGAGAACGCCGAGAACACGGACGTCGAGTGGTCTTCCACCGGCGCGGATTTCGTGTGGAACGCGAAGGGCGCGAGTCTCACGACCCCCTCGTCGCCCTGGACCACTCCGATCGAGGTGCGGGCCCGGAGTGTGGCGAACACCGGACTCCGCGAAGACGGCCTGCCGATACGCGAGGGTCTCGCCCTCGTGGAGTACCAGGACTCGCTCGTGGTCGTGAACGTCACGCCGCGCTACGACTGCATCTCGAACGACAGCACGCTCGTGCTCACCGCCGAGGTGATCGGTGTGGACGATGCCTCCGTCACCTGGAGCATCGCCGAGGGCTGGGGCACGGTGCAGTCGACCGGCCCGCTCACCGCGCGGTACACGCCCCCGTCTTCCGGCACCACCGACGACATCGTCCGGGCGACGGTCGTGGATCACGAGGAGGCGATCGGCGACGCGCACGTTCGCGTCTCCGCGTGCACGTGCTTCTTCGACATCATGATCACGGGCGGCATCAACTGGCTCGAGTCCGGCGGCGACATCGCGTACGTGGCGGCCTGGGGCGACGGCAGCGTATACGCGATCCAGTTCTTCGTGATGGTGGACAACCCCGACGGCACGGTGCTCGGTGCAAGCGTCGGGACGTCCGACGACCAGACGGCGCCGCAACCCGGGGAGACGGGAGATTGGCGCATGAATCTCGCGGTGTCGCGAGGCGGGTCGCTCTTCCTCACCGATCAATCCGACGACGAGACCGCCGTGTTCCTCACGATCGACCACGCGACGCAGACCACGATGGAGGGTCGGATGCACGGCACGATCGCGAGCCGAGACCAGCAGGGGAACATCGTGTCGACCGCGCTCGTGGACATCCCGTTCCGGGCGGGGCTGTTCGAGGGCGGCTGGCCCTGTCAGTAGAGGCGGCGCCGGTGCGCGGGCCCTACCGTTCTCCCGGGTCGGCGGCGCGGGCGATCCAGCCCCACGCGTCGCCGACCGCGTGGGTGCCGTCCTGCGGGAAACGCTGGAGGACGTAGCCGGCCCACAGGTAGACGTTCGCGAACGCGAACGCCGCGACGGCGACCGAGAGACGGGCGACGCCGGCGCGTGTGACCGTCCGCGCGGAGAGACTGACACCGGCCGCGAGCGTGAGAACCGGCAGGACTTCCAGGTACGCGCGATTCCCGAAGCTGTCGCCGAACCACCAGCACCACCACGAGCCGTTGACCAGCACGAACGCGAGAAACGTCGCGGCGGTCGCCAACAGCATCGGGCGGACGGATCGGTGGCGGGCGCCGGACGCGGCCAGCCCGACCAGGACGAGGTACCACGGGCTGTACAGGAACAGGCCGTGGCGCGCGTGGAACAGACCGTTCCAGAATCCCGCCGGGGCGCCCGTGAACGCTTCGTCGGCGTAAGTGGAGACCCGCCAGTCTCCCCACAACGCATGCAGGGAGAGCGGCTGCAGCGCGAGAACGGCGATCGCGGCGAGCGCGGCCGCGACGAGGGAGCCGCGGGACCGGCCGCCCCGCCACCACAGCAGCCCGAGGATCGGCGCGAGCGCGACGTTCGAGTTCCGCACGAGGAGCAGCAGACCGGCGGCGACGCCGATCGCGACCGCGTCGGCGAGTCGGCGTCGTGGAGACACGAGGCGCCAGAGCAGGAAACTCACGAGCGCCATCCCCGCCGCGTGCGGCATCGCGGGTTCCTTCGCCACGTAGTGGATCGCATTCGTCGCGACGGCGGAAGCGATCGTGAGCGCCACCGCGATCGCGTCGGGCACGCCGGCCGCGAGCAGCGCGGCCCGGAGCCAGACGAAGCCCGCGAGCGCCAGCGCGAGCAGCGAGAACGCCACCGCGACCTGGTACGGCGACGACACGCCGTCCGTCGACCAGCGGCCCCCGCCGGCGAGCGCCACGACGTGACCGACCAGGAAACCCGGCGTCTCCAGCACGGCGAGTCCCACGGGGTACTTGTTCGTGGCGTCATGCTTTGGCGTGGCGCGATCGTGCTCCGGCGGCAGCGGATCCGGCGGACAGAGGAGCTCGTAGTCGTTGCGGAACTCCACGTCGCGATCGAGGAGCACGGAACGCACCCAGGCGTAGTAGGCCTTGCCGTCACTCACCACGAGCTGCGGTGAGTCGCCGAGTCGCAGGCACAGCGTGAGCAGGGCCATGGCCGCGAGGCCGAAGAGCGTCGCGAACACCGCAAACGCCCGACCCGCCGTCACGACGCGAGGACGCGACGACGTGCCCCCCCCATTCGACCGGCACGCGATTCTCACACAGTTCGACCTCGTTCTCCGGAACTGACCCCACGGCGACGGTCGCGGTGTCCTCGACCGCTCGGTCACTGGACACACTCACCGTTTCTGCAGGCTAGAGGCCTCCGCGCACCTTGTCATGTGAGAACACCGATCACCCCCGTCGACCGCTCCACGAGGGACGGCCGATCGTTCGATTCGGGGCCGAGCTCGGACGCGCCCATCGTACCGTTCGCATGCACACGTGGGACCACCCAGAACGAACACCGGAGCGGTGCTCCACCCATTGAATGGCGGCTGCGGGTGGCCCTCCGCACGTCCGGTCCCCTGTCACGCTTCTTGCTCACGTTTAGGTCGCGCTCGAGGCGCGCGCAACCACCGCACGAACTGGAGGGTGCACACAATGCGGTCCCTGTCTCTTCTTTCCATGGCGCTCGGGGCGGTTCTGCTCGCGCAGCCACCTTCGCCGACCTTGGCGAACTCAGCCTACGACTACCACGTCGGCGACGAACTCGTCGTCCTGACGCCGGACACCGGCCAGCTTCTTGTCAAGTTTCGAGACGACGCGGAGATCTCGGACCTCGTCCAGCGAGGCAATGTGGCGTCGTTTGACCCGTTCGACCTGGACATCGTGACGCTGGAAGGAACCTCACTGTCCGCCAGCGGCCTCGCCGCGAGAAGCGACGTCGACTTCGTCGCACCCGTTCTGAGGACGAAGCGCGGCAATCCCGTCTACTGGGGAAACCGGCTGTCCGTGCGCTTCACGGAGACGGCTAGTGCTTCCAGACGAGCGGACATTCTCGCGTCAGTGAATCCCGACACGGCGGTACCGGCGCGATTCGATGCCGACCGCTACGACCTCACGGTGCCCTGGACCCGAGCGACCGAGGTCTTCGACCTCGCACGTCACCTCGAGACGTATCCCGAAGTCCAGTACGCCCTGCCCGATCTCAGCCTCACGTACGACTTTTCCTACACACCGAGTGATCCGCTGTTCTCACAGCAATGGCATTTGCTGAACATCCAGGCCGATGACGCGTGGGACCTCGTTCGCGGGGAATCGAACGTCGCGATCGCGATCCTCGATACCGGCGTCGACATCCTTCACCCCGATCTCGCGGACGCGATCCTCTACCCCTACGACTTCGAAGACGACGACTACGATCCGAGCCCGGACTGCTCCATGCCCAATCACGGGCACGGAACGGCCTGTGCGGGGCTCGCCGCAGCACTCGGCGACAACTTCCGAGGCGTCGCCGGGGTAGCGTATGGGGTCCGAATCGTACCGATTCGCCTGGGACCTTCAGCCAGTACCGGCGCGGACGCGATCGACTACGCGTCCTTCCACGCCAACATCCTCAGCATGAGTTGGAGCGTCGACCCCGAGACGCCCGGGATCGCCCAGGCGCTCGTGAACGCGCGACTCAACGGTGACGTACTCGTCGCGGCCGCCGGGCAGGACAGTGTCGCGGTCAGGTTCCCCGCGAACCTTCCTGACGTCATCGCGGTCGGAGCCACGACGCAAACCGGGGACCCCATCGAGAACTGCAACTTCGGCCCGGCTCTGGAGTTGATGGCTCCCGGCATCGATCTCGTGACGACCGATGTTCGAGGAGACTGTGGATACACGCAGGGCGCACCCTGGGAGGAAGCCGACTACGTCTTGGGGTTCGGCGGCACTTCGGGGGCCACGCCGCAGGTCGCCGGCGCAGCGGCGCTCCTCCTGACCGCGAATCCCAATCTGACCTACGATCAGGTTCGCGAAGTCCTCAACGGGACCGCTTGGCCCACCGGGGACAACAATCCCGAGCACGTCGGCCACGGGCTCCTCGACGTGCGGGCAGCGCTGGAGGCGGTCACCCAGGACTTCGAAGTGCAAGTACTGTCTCCCAACGGCGGCGAAACGCCGACCATCGGGGACTCCGTTACGATTCGCTGGGCTTCGTGCCTCTACTGCCAGCCTCGTTTCGACGTGTACCTCAGCCGGAACGCGGGATTCAGTTGGGAGCCCCTATACCTTCAGCTGAGTCCCGTACTCCGGTCGGTGACGTGGACCGTAGGCGGCCCTCCGTCGGCCCAGTGCCTCGTGCGCGTCGTGGCTACGGGCGACCTCGCAACCGACGAGGACGTCAGCGACACTGTCTTCGAGATCCTGGACGACTACGTCCCGCCGCCGCTCCAGATCCTTCAGCCCGAGTCCGTGGACTACGTGTTCGTGGGCGACGACGTCCCGTTCGTGTGGGCCGTCGACGACGCGGCGAACTATTCCGCAATCAGCATCGAACTCAAGATCGGTACGGGATCGTGGAATGCCATTCACACGGCTGGCCCGAGCGAGACAACGTGGACCTGGACGGTCGGAGGGAACCAGGTCTCCAACGCCCGTCTTCGGGTGAGAGCGACGCGCGTGGCCGGTGGATCCGAGATCGTCGAGGTTCCCGGCTCCTTCACGATCTTCGACGACTACTTCCAGGACGTCGCTCAGGATGGGTCACAGGAGTACACGAGGATCCAGAACGCGATCGACGAAGCCATCTCCGGAATGACGGTGCGGGTGTGGCCCGGAACCTATAGCGAGTGGACCTGGGTCAACCAGCACGACCCCGCCCAGGGCACGACCTGCGTGAACATGCGCTCGGCTGACGTCATCTCCGTCGGCGGTCCCGACGTCACGATCATCGATGGATTTGCCGCGAGCACCGCGGGCGGATCGGACGGCTCCTACACGGTGAACTTCACCGGCTACAGCTCGACCATCGAGGGATTCAAGATCATTCGGGCGGGACGTGCCGGAATTCGCTTCAACCATTCGCACGGCACCGCCCGGAACAACGTGATCCACGCCGGGACGACCGGAATCCGATTCGACGATCACTCCGAAGCGACTGCGATCGGGAACATCCTGTGGCTGCAGGAGCTGCACGGAATGAAGACGGATACCTTCAGCAATCCTGTCATTACCGAGAACGTCCTCTACGGATACTCGTTGTTTGGACTCCACTTCGATATCGGCGTACTGACCGAATCGACGACGGGTGGCGCGATCGTGCGCAACAATACGATCACCGGGAAGGGTTTGGCACTCACCGTGCGCGACCACCCGGAAGACACCTACTCGCACAACATCATCTACGACAATACGAACGGTGTCGACTTCCAGGCCTCGACCTCGATTCCGTTCGAGTGCAACGACGTCTTCGACAATCACGACGCCTACCTGCAGGACGACCGCACCGGCGTCGACGGAAACTTCGCGAAGGATCCGCTCTTCTGCGACGCGGCCGCCGGCAACTTCGGTCTGCGGGCCAACTCCCCGTGCTCCGAGGTCTACTCCACGTGTGGCGAACGCATCGGAGCCGGACTCGTCACCTGCGAAGCCGAGGCTCCCTCGGTGGTGCAGATGGTGGGCTTCGAAACGGGCACCCTCGACCGCGCCGCCAGTGTGGTCGGCTCTCCTCAGGTGATCGCCGCGGGCGCGCACAGCGGGCGCTCCGCACTTCACGTCACCGAATCCGGCCCGTGCGCGGTGCGCGTCGGCAGGTCCGGCAACGCGGACGGCGACGAAACCGCCCTCGGCCTGACCGAGGTACAGGTGTCGCTGTATCTCCACACCGCCATCGATCCGTTCTCGGAGACTGTTCCGATCGTCGGCCTCGCGGGAGGTTCGGGGACGCTGGCCGAGATCCGGATGCGGCCGGATGGCGACGTCGAGCTCTGGGCGGCTGGAACACAGATCGGGGGAGCGTTGGATGTCTTCGCCAACTACTTCCTTCTCGACCTCGTCTGGCGGGCCGAATCCTCGCCCGGCGCGGGCGACGGCTACGTCGAACTCTGGCGGAACGGGTATCGCCTCGCGGGCGGGTACCAGCTCGCGACGGGCACCGATCCGGCCGACTGGCTCGTTCTCGGTCACGAGAGCGCCGGGGATGCGAGCGACGCGTACCGTTTCGACGATGTCGTGATTCTCGACCGGCCTTGGCACCACATGGGGCACTCACTTCAGGTTCTCGCACCGAACTCGAATGGATCATACTCGGAGTGGAACGCGATGGGGTTCAACCACTCCTACTTCGTGGACGACTACGCCTCCGCCGCGACGTATGACACGAACACGCTGGTTACGACCGGGGGGAGCCTGTCTCACCCACGCGAGACGTTCCACGTCGCATCTCCATCGGCGGTGGGTATCGGGCCCGACGATCCGATCGGAGCCGTGGCCCCGATCGCAATCGTAGAAGACAACGCGGCTCTCACCCGCGGGCGCCTCATGTGCAAGCTCGGCGTCGTGGAAACCGAGTCCGGTTCGAACATCGACTTTCCGGTGGGCTTCGGCGTTCTGGCCCGGGTGGAAGGCCGGAACCTGCTCACCGGCGAGCCGTGGATCGGGGAGGATCTCGAGGATCTGGAAGTCGGACTCGTGGACTACACGGCGACCGGTCACCAGCTTCGTTGCACCGCGGTCGCCCTGCTTGTCATGGACGTGGAATACGACAACACTTTCATCCTCGGGCAGACCGCACAGGCACCCGCCGCGGAGTCCGGTCTGGATCGATCTGTTTCCGAGCTTCCTTCGTCCGGCTTCGTTTCATTCGGTCCGAATCCGGCCCGGTCCCGTTGCACCGTGCAATTCGCCGTCCGCAACTCCGGACCCGTGTCCCTCACCGTCTATGACGTGACGGGCCGTGTCGTTCGACGCCTCGTGGACGAGGCGATGGAACCGGGACTGTATTCTGCCGCCTGGGATCTCGAGAACTCGAACCGTGAGCGCGTGAGTCCCGGGGTGTACTTCTACCGGCTGACGTTGGGTGCCGAGCAGGAGACCCGGAAAGTCGTCACCGTTCAGTAGCGCTGCGTGGCGGGTCGTCGCCGTTCCGCCACCGTTCCGAAGACCGGCTGCCCCGGGGAGTCGAAACGAACTCCCCGGGGCTCCGGCCTCTCTCGCGCCCCAGCCACCGGGCCAACTCTCAGCGCCTCCGCTCGTCGTCCGATGGTCGCTCGGAGGGTGCGAGATCCCGGAGGCTCGCGAGGATCCGACGCGCCCGGTCCGCCGCCGCGCTGCCGGGTCGGCGGGCGATCACCGCCTCCAGCACGTCCTGCGCCTCATCCGCCCGGTCGAGGCGCGCGAGCATCACCGCGCGGTTCAGCTCCGCGTCGACGTTGCCGGGATCCACGGCGAGCACGTGCTCGATGATCGCGAGTCCCCGCACGGTATCTCCGCGCAGATCCGCGAGGGCGGCCTTCTCGGAAAGCAGCGTCGGCTCCCCCGGCGCCGCCGCGAGCAGACGGTCGACCGCGGCCTCCGCCTCGCCGAGCTGTCCCGTGCGTCGCAGCAGCTCGATCTCGGCGACGCGGGCGGAGTAGAAGTCCGGCTCGACCTCGAGCGCGCGGCGGATCCAGCGCAGCGCGCGGACGGGCTCGCCGCGATTCCGCTCGGCCTCGGCCACGAGCACGTACGCTCCCGGCCACGCCGTCTTCGGCAGTCGGTACGGATTCCAGGCGACGAAGACGGCCGCCAGCAGTGCGACGGGCACCGCCACGCGCAGCGCGGCGGCACGACCGTCGCGCACCGACTTCACCGCCTCGATCGCCCCCGCCGCGCCGAGCGCGATCACGAACGGCGCCGCCGGCACCCGAAAGCGCGCATTGACGAAGAACACCACACAGCCGAACGCGATCGCGGCCACGAAGCCCGCCACGAGCCGCCCATCCCGGCGACGACCGAGCAGCACCGCTCCGAGCGTCGCGAGCGGGAACCACAGCCCCCAACCCGGGAGGCGAAGCGCGGACACGAGCTCGGCGGCGAGCACCGGATCGTGGTTGTTCGGGATCTCGCGCGCGGCAACGAACAGCCACGCCTTCTTGACGAAACGGGCGGCAGCCCGCCCCGGATCATCGGCGAGATCCCGCCAGGCGCGAGCCGACCAGTGACGCGAGACTTCCGAGGGACGGAGCGTTCTCCCCTCGTCGCGCTCGGCGATCGCGGTCGCGGCCTCCATCATGCGGTACCCGAGCGCGGTGGGCGCGTCGGGGAACGTTGCGGCGTAGCCGTCCGCGTCCTTTCCGTTGCCGAGATAGAAATTCAAGCCGCCCTGGGTCGCGAGGAACGCGGGATCGCCGGCCCGGACGTTGTGCGCCGTCACGAGCAGCGGGAGCGCGAGGATCGCGAGCGCCGCCCCCGCCGCCCGCCCGACCCGCCGGTCCGCACGCAGGACGAGCGCCGCGGGCAGCAGCACCGCGGGCGCGAGCAGCGGAGGGCGCACGACGACGGCCGCGCTCCACAGCAGCCCGGCGAGCGCGATCCGGAGCGTCGACGGTCGTTCGTCCGCCGCCAGCGTGGCCGCCCCCGCCGCGACCGCGAGCGCGACGCCGGCGAACGGCGGCAGGAACTGGAAATCGAAGAACGCGAACGTGGGGTACAGCGCCGCGGCGATTCCTCCGAGCCACGCCGCGCCTCGCCCGCCGAGCCGGCCGGCGATCGCCGCGACGAACGCGGCCACGAGCGGACCGCCCGCCAGCAGCTGGAAGATCGCGACGTTCCCGACCGCCCCCCCGGCCGCCGCCAGCTCCCCCGCCAGCAGCGCAACGTATCCCGGCGCCCGAAAGAACGGCTCGCCGCCCGGCCATGTCCCCGCGAGCCAGCCCCGCGCCCACTCGAGGTGCGCGGCGCCGTCCAGCACCGGTTCGAGCAGCTCGGGGTGTCGGCCGAGCTGCCAGGCGACGAGGGCGCGGTACGCGAACGCCACCGCCGCGCTTCCCGCGATCGCGACCACCACGCCCCGCCGATCCCGGCTCAACGGGGCCTCGTCGGACGGCGCCTCGTTCGGGACGGCCTCATTCGTAGCGGAGCGCGGTGATCGGATCGAGGCGCGACGCGCGCCACGCCGGGTACATGCCGAAGAAGACTCCGATCCCCGCCGAGAAGAGAATGCCGATCAGCGCAACCCACGGGCTCACGTTCGTGGGCAGCCCGGTCGCCTTGCCGAGCACGAACGCCACGGTGAATCCGAGCACGCTGCCGACGATCCCGCCGATCCCCGTGAGCGTGCCCGCCTCCACGAGGAACTGCGCCAGGATCGTCCCGCGGCGCGCCCCGAGCGCCATGCGGATGCCGATCTCGCGCGTTCGCTCCGTGACGGAGACGAGCATCAGGTTCATCACGCCGATCCCGCCCACGGTCAGACCGATCGAGCTCAGCACGAGCAGCACGAGCCCGACCTGGCCGGTGATGTTGGAGACGAACTCCTCGATCTTCGCACTCGGCGTGATCGCGAAGTCGTCCTTGTCTCCCGGACGAAGGCCGCGCCGCTGCCGCATCACGGTGCGCGCTTCCTGGACCACCTCGTCCACGGAGCCGCCGGGCGCCACGGTCAGGTACACGCCGTAGGGATCGTTGCGTCGGCCGAGATTCTTCCGGTACGTGGACCACGGGATCAGCGCGTAGTTGTCGGCCTGAGGACCGAACAGCGACTTCCGCTTCTCGCCCACCCCGATGACCTTGTAGTGATCGTCGCCGAGACGGACCCGCTTGCCGATCGGGCTCTCCATCGGGAAGAGATCGTCGGCCGGGCCGGCGCCCAGGAACACGACGTTCTCCCGGTGCCGGATCTCCGGATCGATGAAGTTGCGCCCCCGCGCGATCGGCAGGTTCCAGACATCCAGTACGCGCGTGCCGACCCCGGTCACGAACGTCGGCCGGGTGCGCTTGTCGCCGCGGAACAGCAGCGTCGCCCGGTTCGCGTCCACGTAGAACTCCGCGAGATCCACCGAGGGGCAGAGCTCTTCGAGCGCGATCGCGTCCTCCGGCACGAGGTCCGGGCGCGCGAGGACCTTTTCCTCGTCCGGCCCCTCGGTGAGAAAATCGTACTTGGACACGGTGACCACGTCCCGGTCGCTGCTCTTCATCTCGCGCTCGATCTTCCTGGACACGCCGGACAGGATCGCGACCATGGCCATGAGCACGGTCACGCCGATCGCGACCCCGAGCACGAGCAACGCGGACCGCAGCCGGTGCGCCCGCATCACGTCGAACGCGAGACGCGCGGCCTCACGCAGCTGCTCGAAGCGCCCGTCGTGGCGCACGGCCGACTCACTCACGACGCAACGCCTCCACCGGGTCCAGTCCGGCCGCCCGGTTCGCCGGGTACAGTCCGAAGAACACGCCGACCGCCACCGTCACCGCGAGGCCGGCCGCGATGGACCAGGGCTCGATCGAGTACGGCAGCGGCGACTTCCAGGCCACGATCACCGCGAGCAGAAAGCCGAGCGCGATGCCGATCACGCCGCCCACCAGCGACAGCGTGATGGACTCCACGAGGAACTGCCACAGGATGTCGGAGCGCCGCGCGCCGAGCGCCTTCCGGGTGCCGACCTCGCGGGTTCGCTCCGTCACCGACACCAGCATGATGTTCATGATCACGATGCCGCCGATGACGAGCGAGATCGACACGAGGGCCACGAGCGCCCCGAAGATCGCGGACGAGATCCCCTTCCACACGCCCACGATCGTGTCGGAGGACGAAACGGCGAAGTTCGCGTCGTCGGCCGGCCCGAGGCGTCGGCGGATCCGCATCAGCGACTGGAGGTCCGAGCGCACCTCGTCCACGTGACTGATATCCGACACGAGGACGCGCACCTCGAGCGATCGATCGCCGCCGAACAGCTTGAGATGGCGGCCGAGCGGCATCACCACGAGGCGGTTCGGGTCCATGCCGAGCACGCCCTTCTTCTCCTCGTACACGCCGATCACCTCGACGTGTCTCCCGTTCACGAGAATCGTGCGGCCGACGGGATTCGGCGTGCGCAGGATCTTCTCCGCGATCTCGGACCCGATCACGGCCACCGCGCGACTGTTGCGATCCTCGAACTCGTTGAAGTGACGTCCGGCCCGGAGCTTGCGGTTCTGGAAGAACGGGTACTGCGCGGTCCACCCCTCCACCGGCACGCCGCGCACGGTGCGACCGGCCCACGCCACCACCGCCGTCTCCCGATCCGTGGCCGCGAGCTGCGACACCGCGGGGAGATCCTGCTCGCGCAGCCACTCGTAGTCGCGCGTGGTCACGTTCGGGTTGTGGAGCGACGCGAGGAAGGCGTCGAAGTCGGTGAGGACCTGCCAGGGGTCCACCCGCATGACCGAGAGCACGTTCGAGCCCTCGTCCGCGATCTCCCGCCGCACGAACAGATCCATGCCGGCGATGAGCGAGACGACCGCGATCACGGAGCTGACCGCGACGATGTTCCCGAGCACGGTGAGGAACGTGCGGAGCTTGTAGGCCCAGAGGGAGTCGAACGCGACCCGGATCCCCTCGCGGAGCTGCACTACTGGCCCGTCCCGGCGTCCTCGCCGGAGGAGGCGTTCTCCTCGGTATCCGGGGATTCCTTCGGGGGCGACGACTCCGACTTCCGCGAGCGACGCGTGGAGTCCTTCTTCACCCGCAGGCTCTCGCCGGATTCGAGGCGGCGCAACGCCTCGAACGGTCCGCGCACCACGCGATCCCCGAGCGACAGTCCGGACAGGACCTCGAAGTACTTCTCCCCGGCGATGCCGACCGTGACCGGCGCGAACTTCGCGTGGCCGCCGTCGTCCAGGAACACTCCCTCGATCTCCTTCGAGGACTCGTCGCCGCCGGTGCTCCGGTGCGCCCGCCGCGCCGATCCCTTGCGCGCCGCGGCCGCTGCCTCTTTTTCCGGATCCCGCACGACGAGCGCCTCGATCGGCACGGCCGGCACGCCCTTGCGCTCGGCCGCCACGATCTCGGCCCGCGCCGACAGTCCGGGGCGCAGGTTCTTCGGCACCTCGTCCAGACGGACGCGGACCCGGAAGTCCTTCGCCTCCTGGGAGCCGAGCGAGCCGGCGTTGTAGGCGCTGTTGCCGACCTCCACGACCTTGCCCGGGATCGGGTCGTCCGGGAACGCGTCGACGATCACCTCCGCCGCCTGCCCCGGCTCGAGCTTCACGACCTCGGTCTCGTCCACGAGAACATGGGCCTCCATCACGCTGAGATCCGCGATGGTCACGATGGACGAGCCGGAGTTGTAGAGGTCGCCGGCGAGCACGTTCTCGCCCTCCTCCACTGCGAGCCGCACGACCACACCCGGGATCTCCGCGCGGATCACCGTGCGGGAGAGCTCGTACTCCGCGTACTCGAGCGCCGCCTGCGCATCACGGACGTCGCCCTGGGCGGCGCCCAGGTTCGCGCGCGCGATGTCCGCGTTCGTCTCCGCGTCTTCCAGATCCGCGTCCGACGCGAGATTCTCCTTCATGAGACCGCGGGTCCGCTCCAGCCGGAGGTCGGCCTGCTTCCGCTCGGCGCGCGCCAGATCCTCCCGCGCCTTCGCCCGCGCGAGACGGGCACGCGTCTGCTCCACCGCGGCCTCGCGATCGCCGGGATCGATGCGCAGGATCAGGTCGCCCGTCTCGACCCGGTCGCCCTCCTCCACCGCGAGCTCGAGCACCTTGCCGACCACGCTCGACGTGATGTCGACGGACCGCCGCGCCTCCACGCGTCCCGAGCCGGAGATCTTCTCCACGAGGTCGCGACTCTCGATCGCGGCCACCTGGACCTCGACCCCGCGGTTCTTCGCGCGCTTGACGTTCACGCCCACGAGCGCCGCGACCACGGCCAGGATCACGACTCCGATCAGGATCTTCTTCACGCGACTCTCACTCCGTTCGGACCCGAGGCGCCACCCGCGGGCGGCTAGCGTCGACCGGTCTTCTTGCGCGTGCGGCGCTTGAACTCCTGCGACGCATCCGGCTCCACGAGGCGGACGCCGCCGCGCGGGCGGGCGGCCTGGTCCGAGGAGGATCTCTCGTGCGCCGCGCGCTCCACGCGCGGCCGCTCCGGCAACGTCGGCACCTTGCAGGCATCCGCGGGGATGGCCGAACACAGCCAGATGAGATCGGTGGCCTGGTAGAAGGTCGTGCCCGCGGCCCGGGCGGCGGCCGTGTCGATCTCCACGATCACCGGATCGTCGTCGTTGCGGCGGCCGATCGAGTCGGCTTCCTCCGCCGTCGACGAGAGGTGCACGTACGCGCGACCGTCCGGCTGCAGACCGGACTCGGACACGCGGTACGCGGACGCGACGGAAGTGCCGTGGTAGAGGCGCTCCGGCGGATCCTGGTCGGGGTAGTCCAGACGCACCCGCGAGGAGTGTCCGTACAGGGCCCGGATCTTGCCGTCGCGGATCTCGAACCGGCGACGGTCCGATCCCTCCACGATCTCGCGCACGTCGTCCTCGGCCGTCTCCGCCGCGATGTCCTCCGCGACGATCACGTCGATGAGGCTCTCGAAGTCCACGAAGCCGACCTCGTCCATGTGGAGGCCGTACTCGTCCGGCCGGTGGCGCAGGACGAGCGACAAGAATTTACTGAGGCGAGTGGCCTGCTTCCGATCCATGGCTTCTCTTCCGTCGGGGGCACCTGGCCCGCGGCCGAGGCGGGCAAAAACGTCGTGGGAGTCTATCCCCCCCTTCCCGGACCCGGCAACGGGCGAATTGCCGGGCTCGGGCGGAGGGGCTACATTGCCGAAAGAGACCGTAGTCGCCGCATCCTGGAATAGGAGGCAGCCATGACCGCAAAGACCGGCACCCCGGGACTCGACTCCCGTGCCTTCCTGATGGCCAAGACGGACCAGGCAATCGAGATCCTCAAGGAGAAGGGCATCGATTGCTGGCTCACGTACGTCCGCGAGTCGCTCGCGAACTCGGACCCGTCGCTGGAGCTGATCTACGACGGGGATCTCACCTGGGAGTCCGCGCTCATCCTCACGGCCGACGGCGAGAAGATCGCGATCGTCGGCGTGCACGACGCGCCGGACATCGAGGACGCCGCCATCTTCTCGCGCGTGATCGGCTACCGCGAGGGAATCTCCGAGCCGCTCGTGAACACGCTGAGCCGGCTGGATCCGCACGCGATCGCGGTGAATCTCTCCGAGAACGATCCGCTGGCCGACGGTCTCGGCGCCGGGCTGTACAAGCTGCTGCAGCGTCGGCTCGGCGGCACGCTGTTCGGCGACCTGCTCATGCCGGCGGAAGACGTGCTGTGGTCGCTGCGCGCGCGCAAGCTCCCGATGGAAGTCGACGCGCTGCGGCGCGCCGCGCGCGAGACCATCGCCATCCTGGAAGACGCGGGCAAGAGCTTCGAGCTCGGCATGACCGCGAGCGACGTCGCCCACCGCGTGCAACAGCGCACGCGAGAGCGGGGACTCGGTTTCTCGTGGACTCCGAAGATGTGCCCGATCGTGAACGTCGGCGCGGGCTCGCCGGTGGGACACGTCACGCCGCGCGGCGACGCGATCGTTCCCGGGTGCGCGGTGCGACTCGACTTCGGCGTCAAGGTGGATGGCTACTGCGCGGATCTGCAGCGCATGTGGTGGATCTCCCGCAACTCGGAGGGGCCGCCCGAGCCGGTCGCGCACGCGTTCGCCACGATCGTGGATGCGATCGGTCGCGCCGCGGAGGCGCTGCGGCCCGGCGTGAAGGGCGGCGAGATCGACGAGATCGCGCGCGAGGTCATCCGTCAGGCGGGCTACGACGAGTTCCAGCACGCGCTCGGTCACCAGCTCGGACGCGCTCCCCACGACGGCGGCGGCGCGCAGCTCGCACCACGCTGGGAGCGCTACAACGAGACGCCGTACCGGCAGGTGGAGACCAACAGCGTGTTCACGCTGGAGCCCTCGATCGCGTTGCCGGAGTACGGCACGATCGCGCTCGAGGAGATGGTGCTCGTCGGCGAGAAGGAAACGGAGTTCCTCACGCCGCGGCAGACGGAGCTGCCGGTCCTCGACCTCGGCTAGTCGAACTCCACCACGTAGTGCGCGGGCCAGCGGGAGATCACCTTCGCCCCCGGCAGGAACTTCAGGTTCACGAGGATCGCGAATCCGGCCACGGTCGCGCCGAGCTGCTCCACGAGCTCGGCCGCGGCCTTCGCCGTCCCGCCGGTGGCCACGAGGTCGTCACAGATCAGGACCCGCTGCCCCTTCTTCACCGCGTCCTCGTGCATCTCCAGCGCGTCCGTCCCGTACTCGAGCGCGTATTCGACCCGACAGGTCTTGGCCGGCAACTTCCCGGGCTTCCGCGCCGGCACGAACCCGGCCCCGAGGCGCTCCGCGAGCGCGCCCCCGAGGATGAACCCGCGGGACTCGATGCCGCACACGACGTCGATCTTCTGGCCACGCCACGGCGCCGCGAGGCGCTCCACCGTCTCACGGAACTGCGCGGGGTCCTGCAGAAGGGTCGTGATGTCCTTGAACAGGATGCCGGGCTTGGGAAAGTCCGGGACGTCTCGAATCGCGCGGGCGAGATCCATGGGGTCGCTCCTCGCGGCTCGGCCAACCTCGAAAGAAGGCGAGGCGGTGGCCCGAGCCCGTTGAAAACGAATCGGTTGACCGATCCAGCAACTCGGTCGGCGCAGAACGAACGACTCGTGGGCCCGCGGGTCGACGCCCGGCCGGGGCGGCGGCCCTTGGACCGAAAAAGAGACGGCGAGGGAAAGCCCCTCGCCGTTCTCTCCCATCGTGGTCGGGGTGAGAGGATTCGAACCTCCGACCTCCTGCTCCCGAAGCAGGCGCGCTAACCGGACTGCGCTACACCCCGATGTGTCAGTGGCGAATCAGCTTCACGACGAAGAAGCCGCCCACCAGAAGTACCAGGAACAGAATCGACAGCACGTCGAAGTACTTGTCGATCTTCTCCTTGATCGTCGGCCCCAGCCACTGGATCAGCCCGGCCACGAGGAAGAATCGGGCCGAGCGGGACAGGGCCGACGCCAGCACGAACGTCCCGAAGTCCACGCTGCACGTGCCCGCCGCGATCGTGAAGACCTTGTACGGGAGGGGCGTGAACCCGGCCGCCAGGATGGCCCAGAAAGTGTACTCCTGGAAGACGGTCTGTAAATGGTGAAATTGGTCCATGTAGCCGAGAGCGGTGAGAATCCGCTCCCCCACGGCCTCCCAGGCGAACATGCCGATCGCGTAGCCCAGCATCCCCCCCAGGATCGACGCGATGGAGCACACCAGCGCGTAGAACATCCCCCGCCGCGGCCGGGCCAGGGTCAGGGCCATCAGCAGCGGATCCGGCGGGATCGGGAACGCGAAGGACTCCGTCCCCGCGTGAACGGCCAGCGCCGGCGTCCCGTAGGGCGAATCCGCCCAGGACAGGACCCAGTCGTAGAGGCGACGGAGCGGCTTGCCCGCCATCAGCAGCTTTCCTTTCGAAGGGGGATCAACGGCTTTCCCAGCCCTGCTTGCCGGTGAGGGGCACGAAGGCGCACTCCACGAGGCGACGGGAGAGAGCTTCCTCCCCACGCTTCTCGATGACCTCCAGGACCTGCGACTCCCGATCCCCGACCGGGATCACCAGCAGGCCGCCATCCACGAGCTGATCGAACAGCGCGGGCGGCACGTCGGGGGCGCCCGCCGTCACGAGGATGCGATCGTACGGGGCGTGCTCGGGCCAGCCGAGCGTTCCGTCGCCGACCTTGAGGATCGTGTTCGCGTAGCCGAGGTCGCGCAGCGTGGCCGCGGCCGTGCGCGCGAGCTCCGAGCTGCGCTCGATCGAGAACAGCCGCGGCGTGAACTCGGCCAGCACCGCGGTCTGGTAACCGGAGCCGGTGCCGATCTCGAGGATCTTCTCGCCGCCGCGGAGCTGGAGCGATTGCGTCATCAGCGCCACCATGAACGGCTGCGAGATCGTCTGGCCGGAGCCGATCGGCAGCGCGTGGTCGCCGTACGCGCGCGAGCGCAGCGCCGCGTCCACGAACCGGTGACGTGGCACGCGTCGCATCGCGGCGAGCACCTTCTCGTCGCGGATGCCGCGCTCCTCGAGCTGCCGCGCGACCATGTCCTCGCGCGTCGTCGCCAGCTCGTCGCGGCGGGAGGCGGCCATCACGCGCGCACCTCCGAAAGGTCGACCGCCGCGAGCGACTCGAGCGAGCGCTCGTCCGTGAGATCGAGATGCAGCGGCGTCACGGAGATGCCGCCCTCGTGCACGGTGGCGAAATCGGTCCCGTCCGCCTCGTCCCACGTGGGCTCGGAGCCGCCGATCCAGTAGTACTTGCGGCCGCGCGGATCCACCTTCTCGATCAGCTCGTCGGAGTAGCGACGGGTCCCGAGGCGCGTGACGCACACCGGCCCCCACTCCGCCGACGGGCCGGCCGGGAAGTTCACGTTCAGGATGACGGGACGCCCGCCCGCCCACTCGTGCGCGCGCTCCGCGAGCTGCACCACCACGCCGGCCGCCGCCTCGTAGTCGCCGTGTTCCCGATCCCGCATGGAGGCCGCGAGCGACGGCACGCCGAGGATGTACCCCTCGAATGCCGCCGCGACGGTGCCGGAGTACGTGACGTCCTCGCCCATGTTCGGGCCGTGGTTGATGCCGGAGACGACGAGGTCCGGACGCTGCTCCATGAGTCCGTGCATGCCGACCAGGACGCAATCAGTCGGCGTGCCGTCCACCGCGTGCACGCCGGGTTCGACCTCGCGCAGCCGCAACGGCCGGTCCAGAGTGATCGAGTGGCTGGAGGCGCTCTGCTCCCGGTCCGGCGCAACCACGAACACCTCGTGCCCCGCCTGCACGAACGCCGCCCGCAGCGCCCGCAGTCCGCGGGCGAGCACGCCGTCGTCGTTGGAGAGCAGGATCCGCACCGGTTTCGGCCTCACAGGAACCGTTGACTGTCTCGGGCCGCGGGGGTGTTCGCGGGCCCCACACGGAAAGCGGCCCGGAGGGGCCGCCGGGCGGGCCGGCGACGTCGCCGGTCCCGCGAAGAATGGTCGGGGCGACTGGATTCGAACCAGCGACCTCTTCCACCCCAAGGAAGCACGCTAACCGGACTGCGCCACGCCCCGACCGATCCGGATTTCCAAAGCGAGCCAGAATCTATCGGCGGCAGGGAACCCCATCAAGAGGAAACCCCGGGGGTCCGCCGGGCCCGCCGGCGTCTCGCGCTCCGGGCGCGCCGCCGGTGTCTCTCCGCGGCCTAGCCGAGCTCCGCGAGAATGCTCTCGAGCTCCTCCCGCAGCCGCGTCATCGTGCGGTCCTTCTCCTGCTGCGTGAAGGGGATCTCGATCTGATCGAGCTGCTCCGCCCGCTTCTCCTGCAGGCGCTTGCGCGCGCCCTTGATCGTGAAGCCCTCCTCATAGAGAAGGCGGCGGATCAGGAGCACGAGCTTCACGTCGCGCTCACGATAGATGCGGTTGCCCGCGCGATTCTTCTTGGGTCGGAGGGCGGTGAACTCGGTCTCCCAGTAGCGCAGGACGTGAGGCTTCACGTCCGCCATCTCGGCGACCTCGGTGATCGAGTAGTAGATCTTCCGTCCCGGCTCCAACGGCGCTCCCCCCGAACGAACGGTCATTCTAGCTCACCTCGGGCTTCGCGTCTCGGGCCATGAGGGCCTCCAGGGCCTCCCGGGGCGGCGTTCCGCCGAACAGCACGGCCGCGACCTGCTCCGTGATCGGCAGCTCGACCCCGTGCTCGGCCGCGATCATCAGCGCCGACCGCGTGGTCTCGACCCCCTCCGCGACCATCCGCGTGATCTCGATCGCCTCCTCCAGCGTGCGACCCTTGCCGAGCAGCTCGCCGAGACCGCGGTTCCGGCTGTGACGGGACGCGCACGTGGTGACGAGATCGCCGATTCCGGCCAGGCCGAAGAACGTCTCCGGGCGCGCGCCGAGCTCGGCCCCGAGACGCACGATCTCCGCGAGACCGCGCGTGATCAGGGCGCCCTTCGTGTTGTCGCCGAAACCGAGCCCGTCCGCGATGCCGGCGCCGATCGCGATCACGTTCTTGAGCGCGGCCGCCGTCTCGGCGCCGAGGACGTCGGGGTTCGTGTACACGCGCAACGTGGTCGAGTGCAGCAGCTCCTGGAACAGCAGCGCCGTCTCGTCGCGGTCCGACGCGACCACGACCGAGGTCGGAATACCGCGCGCGACCTCCTCCGCGTGCGACGGTCCGGCGAGAAACGCCACGCCGGTCGCCGCGCCGAACTCCGCCGCGAGCACCTCCGACATCCGCGCGCGCGTGCCGGGTTCGTAGCCCTTCGCGGCGCACAGCGCGTGCGCGGGCTTCAGCTCCGCGGCACGTCGCGCGACTTCCCGCTGCGCGCGCGTGGGGACGGCGAGGATCAGCGGCCGCCCCCCGAGGTCCGCGAGATCCGACGTGACGGTGAGGCTCGCCGGCAAGGTGACGCCCGGCAGGTAGCGCTCGTTCTCGCCGTCCGCGCGCAGGCGCTCCGCCGCCGCGTCGTCGCGCACCCACAGGAGCGTGTCGTCGCCCTTCGAGGCGAGGTGCGTGGCCAGGGCCGTCCCCCAGCTTCCGCCGCCCAGGACCGCCGCGTTCATCGCGTCGCCTCCTTCTTCTTGCCGATCCGGTTCTCGTTCCCGCGCACGAGGCGGACCAGGTTCGTGCGGTGCCGGACGAGGATCAGCGCCGCGATCAACACCGCCACGCCGAGCACCCACGGGCTCGCGTGCCGCCACGCGAGCGCGAACGGCAGCACCACCGCCGCCGTGATCGACGCGAGCGACATGTAGCGCGTGGTCAGCAGCACGATCAGGAACAGCGCGGCCGCGATACCGGTGGCCGCGGGCGCGATCGCCAGGAACGCGCCGCCCGCCGCCGCCACGCCCTTTCCGCCGCGGAACTTCGCCCACACCGGCCACACGTGCCCGGCCACGGCCGCGAACCCGCACGCGAGCGGAAGCTCGGCGCCGGGCGCGCCGAACAATCCGGGCAGCAGCGCCGCGGAGGCCCAGCCCTTCGCGAAGTCGAGGAGCAGCACGGGGACGCCGAGCGCCGGCCCGAGCACGCGGATCGCGTTCGTGGCGCCGAGATTGCCGCTGCCGTGCGCGCGCAGGTCCACGCCCTTGAGGCGCGCGGCCAGCGCCGAGAACGGCACACCGCCGAGCAGGTACGCGGCGACGATCGCGAGGATCACGCGGACCGTTCCCTCGTTCATTCCGCCGGCTCCCGCTCGCGCTTGCGCACCAGGACCTTCAGGTGCGCGCCCGCGAATCCGAACTCGTCCTTGAAGCGGTTGCGCAGGAATCGCACGTAGTGACCCTCGACGTTCTCGGGGTGGTTCGTGAACACCGCGAACGTCGGGGGCCGGGTCGCGACCTGCGTCGCGTAGAACACGCGGGTGAGGCGCGCGCTGCGGCCGGAGGGCGGCGGCGTCTCCGCGACGATCCGGCGCAGCACCTCGTTCACCTGCGACGTCGGGATGCGGCGGTTCGCGATGGCGGCGAGGCGTCCGGCCTCCGGCAGGATGCGATCCACGCGACGTTTCGTCAGGGCCGAAGCGTATACGAGCGGCGCGTCCGGCAGGAACTTGAAGTGGAACGCGAGACGCTCCTCGTAGCGCCGCGCGACGTCCGGGTCCTTCTCCACCGCGTCCCACTTGTTCGCCACGAGGATCACGCTGCGGAAACGGCCGGCCGCCTCGGCCGCGATCTTCACGTCCTGATCGGCGACGGGCTCCGTGGCGTCGAGCACGACCACCGCCACGTCGCAGCGCTCGATCGCGCGTACCGAGCGCAGCGACGACCAGTACTCCACGAGCTCGTGGACGCGGCCGCGCTTGCGGATGCCGGCCGTATCCACGAGCACGAAGCGGCGACCGTCGATCTCGAGCGGCGTGTCCACCGAGTCGCGCGTGGTGCCCGCGACCTCGGACACGATCATCTTGTTCTCGCCGAGGATCGCGTTCGTGAGCGAGCTCTTGCCGACGTTCGGGCGGCCCACGATCGCCACGTACACCACGCCTTCCTCGGGCTCCGGCATCGCCTCGCGCTCGGGGAGCACGTCGATCAGGGCGTCGAGCAGGTCGCCGATCCCGCGGCCGCCGGTGGCGGCGATCGGGATCGCGGCGTCGAGACCCGGCGGCACGATGCCCGCCGCCTCCAGCGCCGACGCTTCCTCGTCCGCCTTGTTCGCCGCGACCACGATCGGCTTGCGGGTGCGCACGAGGCGGCGGACGACTTCCTCGTCATCGGCCGTCAGACCGACGCGCGCGTCGAGGAGAAGCAGCACCACGTCGCATTCCTCGATCGCGGCCTCCACCTGCTCGCGGATCTGGAGCTCCATGCGCGTGCCGTCGCCGAGCGTGACGCCGCCCGTGTCCACGAGCCAGAAACGTCGGCCGGACCAGTCCGCGCGCGAGTAGTTCCGATCGCGGGTGACGCCGGCCTCGTCGTGCACCACGGCCACGCGCTGGCCCACGATGCGGTTGAAGAGCGTGGACTTGCCGACGTTCGGGCGACCGACGATCGCGACGGTAGGCAGCCCATCGGACGAGCGCATCGGGACCTCGGGGGACGCGGGCGGAGCGGGTGTCGCGCCGGGAGCCGGCAGGCGGCGGGACCCGGGCGAGGGACCGGAAAGTCTGCGGTGCCGGGGGCCGGCGGTCAAGCGGGGGGTGGTCGGGTCACTCAACGCCCCATCGCCGGGCGGCCCGCGAGGGGCGGCAGAGCCCCACCCCGCCCGGTCGGAGCGGACCAAGCACCGGACTCGACGTGCGCGGGTTCCCTCCGACCCGTCTCCCCCCTTTGGTTCGTCTAGCTCGGCCAGAGCCACCCGAACGTGCCGGCGACGACGAGGGCGTAGAGGAAGCCGTCCACCGTGGCTTGAACGTGAGCGACCACGCGCGCCGGTACCAGATCGACATCTGCCAGAGCGAGACCGCGTAGCCGATGAACGCCGTGGCGCCCGCGAATCGGAAGACGTTCAGGTAGTGCGTGCCGGGCGGCAGTGCGCGACCGGCGACGTACGCGGAGAAGAAGCTGACCACGAGCAGATAGACGAACCACAGCGCGAGGTTGCGGCCCATGGACCACGCTCCGTTCGGCAGGACCGTGAGCAGGAACACGGGACCCTGCTTCATCTTGTCCATGAACTCCGGCGTGTTCAGCTCCGCGCCGCTGGACGCGCGAGGCACCATGTAGTCGCCGGGGGGCGGCATGAGCGGGCGGACGGCGTCGCGCAGCCGGTCCTCGTCCGGCACGCCGGGGTAGTCGGACCGATGCCAGAACGGACCCATGTGAATGATGGAGCTCAGGACGAACACGAACACCGCGGAAAGCACGATCGGCAGCCACAGCGATTCGAAGCCGGTCATGCGTCTACCTCCTCCGTGAGAGCCACACGGTTGCGGGGAGAGTAGCACCGGAGGCGGGATTCCCGGAGGGGGAAGCGCGGGGGGCGGCCGGTCCGCTCGCTGCCCCGGGGCGATCTTCGGACCCTCCACCACGTGGCGCCCGCGGGTGGCGCGAGCGACGCTCGTCCTCTACTCTGGTCGGATGCGTACTTCGAGAGAATCAGCCGCCATGCCCCTCGTTCGGATCCGAGGGTTCGCGACCTTGCGATCCGGATTTGCTCGGCTCGGCGCGCGGATGTGCCTCAAGCAGATGTGCCTCAAGCAAACAATGGTCTGCGTGGCGGCCACGCTCGGCGCGGGGATGCTTGTGCGAACGGCGTCCGCCGAGGAAACCGCCGACCCGCGCACGAACGTCGAGCGCCTCGCCGCCCGCGTCAACGCGATCGACCCCGCGACGTTTCCCTACGCGAACCTGGACCGCGCGCAGGCCCTCGCCGCCGACGTTCCGACCGGCCCCTTCGACCAGGTCGTGCTCCATCACCTCCGGGTGTCGCTGCAGCGCCTCGGTGGCGGCGACGCCGAGGGCGCGCTGAGTCGCCTGAACGGCGTCCGCAAGCTCCTGGAGCAGACCCCGGACGTACCGCCCGGCCTGTGGAAGGTCTTCTGGGAGACGTACGGCGTCGCCGCGCTGCGGCTCGGCGAGCAAAAGAACTGCCTCGGCCACCACGGCGCCGAGTCGTGCGTGCTGCCGCTGCGCGGTGGCGGCGTGCACATGGAACCGGGGCCGGCGACCGTCGCGCGGAACTGCTTCCTGCGCTGCCTCGAGGAGTTCGGCGACCCGACCGTGGCCGACCGCTGGCTCCTGAACATCGCGGCCATGGCCACCGCGACGTGGCCGGACGGCGTGCCCGAGAAGTGGCGCGTGCCGCCGGAGACGTTCGCGCCGGAGACGGACTTTCCGGTCTTCGCGGACATCGCGCCGGCGGCCGGCGTGGCCGCGAGCGGCCTGTCCGGCGGCAGCGCGCTCGATGACTTCGACGGCGACGGTGATCTCGATCTCGTGGTGTCGAGCTGGGGACTGCGCGATCCGCTGCGCTACTTCCGCAACGACGGCGTCGGCGAGGACGGCACGCCCCGCTTTGCCGAGCGGAGCTCCGAGGCCGGCTTCGACGGCCAGTGGGGCGGACTCAATCTCATCCACGGCGACTACGACAACGACGGCGACTACGACCTCTACATCCTGCGCGGCGCGTGGCTCGGCCAGGTGTTCGGGCGGCTTCCGAACTCGCTGCTGCGAAACGACGGCCACGGCACGTTCACGGACGTGACGATCGAGGCCGGCCTGTTCGACGAGTGGCCCACGCACAGCGCCGCGTTCGGCGACCTCGACCTGGACGGCGACCTCGATCTCGTGGTCGCGGTGGAGACCTTCCCCGGCGAGACGCCGGTGCCGGCGCGGTTCTATCGCAACCGCGGCGACGGCACGTTCGAAGACGTCGCGGAGGCGGCCGGGCTCGCGTTCGCCGGGCTGGTGAAGGGCATCACGCTCGGCGACGTCGACAACGACGGCGATCCGGACCTGTACGCGTCCCGCTGGGGCGAGCCGAACCTGCTGCTCGTGCAGACGGGCATCGGCAGCGACGGTCTCCCCCACTACGAGGACCGCACGGCGGCGGCCGGCGTGGCCGATCCGATCCGCAGTTTCCCCACTTGGTTCTTCGACTACGACCAGGACGGCGACGAGGACCTGTTCGTCGCGAGCTTCGGCGGCTTCGAGGGCGACAATTTGGAGCCCGTGGCGCGCGACATCCTCGGGATGCCGAGCGAGGGCGAGCGCTGCCGCCTGTACCGCAACCGCGGCGACGGCACGTTCGACGACGTCTCCGAGGAGACCGGTCTCTCCCGCGTGATCCTCGGCATGGGCGCGAACTTCGGCGACCTCGACCACGACGGCTGGCTCGACATCCTCATCGGCACCGGCGAGCCGCGCATGTCCACGCTGGTCCCGAACGTCGCGTTCCGCAACGTGAACGGCGAGCGCTTCGAGGAGGTCACGTTCGCGTCCCGTCTCGGCCAGCTCCAGAAGGGCCACGGCGTGTCGTTCGGCGACATCGACGGGGACGGCGACGAGGACGTCGCGATGGTGCTGGGGGGCGCCTACTCCGGGGATGTGTACCCGAACGCGCTGTACCGGAACCCGTCGCCGCCGGGGAACTGGGTGGCGTTGAAGCTCGTGGGGACCGAGGCGAACCGGAATGCGATCGGGGCGCGGGTGGAGATCGTGGTGAAGGACCCGGACGGGACGGAGAGGAGTCTGTTCCGGACGGTGACGAGTGGTGGGTCGTTCGGGTCGAGTTCGTATGTGCTGGAGGTGGGGCTGGGGGAGGCGAAGGAAGTTGCGGGCCTGGAACTCCGATGGCCCGGATCCGAGACGGAAAGCCGGCACGAGGTACGCGCCGAGCGAACCCTCGACATTCGCGAAGGATCGGCCAGGCCCTAGTCAGCGAGCGTCGCCGCCACCACGGCCGCGACAGCGGACAGCAGGAAGGCCCGACGAGCGGATCGGGGCGAACGGACTCGTGGACTTGGGGTCTCCGTGATCTGCTCCTCCGAACCCCGGTGGCCCCCGCCGCCCCTAGTATCGCCAGCTGTCGCGGGACGCGTCCGACGGGATGTTGTTCCTAGGCTAGGCTGTTTATCACAGGCCGATTATCCGGCTACCTTCGATCAAGCTCCGGCGCCACCTTGAGTCCCGGAGTCGGGCGCGACGGCGAGGGGCGTCCTTGCGCCGCGACCGTGCCCTTCAGTGCCCCGCCGCCCGACTACCCAGCGCCCCCGCCTCGAAGCCCATACCCCCCGCTCCCGCGCCTTCTCTGCGCCAGCAGCATGTCGAACACCACCCTCTGGAAGCCAGCCTGAACCTCCTTGCTGTTGAGGTACTGCATCATCTGCGCTTGATGTGCCTCGCCGCTCTCCATCACGGCCTCATCCAGTGCGCTCGGAAAATCGCCCAGCAGGGCCTGCTCCGGCGAATTGTTCTCGATCTGGTTCATCACCCGCGGATTCTCCCCTACCTTGTCCCGGATCGTGTACGCGTAGCTGATGAGATCCTGGTCAGATAGCCCCTCGGTGATGAAGAGGTCGTTCAAACGGGCGATGATCTGCGACAGCCACACGTCCTCCTTGTCCCGTGCCTTCGCCGTGCCGAGGTCCGACGCCGCCGCAAGTCCCGGACCCGCACCTTCAGGGCCCAGCATCAGATCCTGCTGCCGGATCTTCGACAGCCGGTAGTGGCTCAGTTCGACCGAGCTGAGATCCACGGGATCGTCGTCCGGCATCCGCTCTCGCAGAAGCGGGGCCAGGTGGCGGGCGTAGAGGCTCAGCCTCTCCAGGTCGTGGCTCTCGTACTCCACGATCTGGGACATGAACTCGTAGTAGCGGACGAACGTCATCAGGTCCGTCTTGAAGAGGCCCAGGAAGTCGAGATCCCGCTTGGCCTCCTTCATGTCCGCCTCGGCATTCGCGATGAACGTGGCATCCCCCACCGTCTTCGCGTGCTCGTAGAGCCTGCGGTGCTTCGCGTGGTCGGCCTGCGCCTGCTCGTACCTGGCCTGCCACCGCTCCACCGCGGGCCGGCACACGTTGCTGATGGCGGCATTGCTCCTGCTCTTCGTGAAGAAGACCTCGCAGAAGTGCGTGACCTCGGTCCACAGGAAGATGTCCGCCGCCCGCAGCTTCTCGTACAGGTCCCAGATGAGATTGGGATCGGAGACGTCCAGGAGCGTCGCCGTCTGGTAGTACTCCTGGAAGGCGGCCAGGACGTCGTCGGGCTCGTTGAAGAAGTCGACGACGTAGGTCTCCTGCTTGCCCGGATAGATCCGGTTCAGCCGCGAGAGCGTCTGCACGCAGTCGAGCCCGCCGAGCTTCTTGTCCACGTACATCGCGCAGAGCTTGGGCTGGTCGAAGCCCGTCTGGAACTTCTGGGCCACGATCATCACCCGGAACTCGTCCGTGTCGAAGACCTTGCGCATGTCCCGGCCCTTGAGGTCCGGGTTCATGCTGGTCTCCGTGAAGGTCTCCCCCATGAGGCCCGCCGCGTTGGGGTCCCCCGCGCCGAACGTCACCTCGCCGCTGAACGCCACCATCGCGGTCATGCGGCTGTACTGCTTCTTCCGGACGTACTTGTCGAACTCGATCTTGTAGCGCACCGCCTCCTTGCGCGAGCCGGTAACCACCATCGCCTTCGCGTGGCCGCCCAGGAGTCCCATCACCGTGTCGCGGAAGTGCTCCACGATCACCATCACCTTCTGGGCGATGTTGTAGTCGTGGAGCCGCACCCATTGAGCCAGCTTGACCTGGGCCTTCTTGGCGTCCACCTCGGCGTCGGCGGCCGCCATCTTCTGCGCGAGGTTGTAGGCCACCTTGTAGTTCGTGTAGTTCTTCAGGACGTCAAGGATGTACCCCTCCTCGATCGCCTGGCGCATGCTGTAGACGTGGAACGCCCGCGGCTTGTTCGTCTTCGATGGGGGCTCGTCCGGGTTCGGCAGGCGGCCGAACAGCTCCAGCGTCTTGCTCTTCGGGGTCGCCGTGAAGGCGTAGTAGCTCAGGTTCGGCGAGGCGCGGCGCGAGGCCACCGTCGCGGTGATCATATCCTCGGCGGAGACCGCCTCCTCCTCGCCGTCCTCCCCCGTCTCCGGCGTCTTCCGCTCCGTCGTCAGCACTTCCTTGAGCTTACGCGCCGTCGTTCCCGACTGCGACGAGTGCACCTCGTCGGCGATGATCGCGTAGCGCCGCTCCCGGAGGCTCCCGCTGTCCTCGATGGCCTTCAGCACGTACGGGAACGTCTGCAGCGTCACGATGACGATCGGCTGGCTCTGCTCCAGCGCTTGGGCCAGCTTCTCGGACTTGGAGCCCTGCCCCTCCTCCCGGTTGATCCGGCCCACCACGCCGTCCTTGTGCTCGAACTGGTAGATCGTGTCCTGGAGCTGGCTGTCCAGCACCGTCCGGTCCGTCACCACGATCACCGAGTGGAAGACCTTCTCGCCCGCCTCGTCGTGGAGCGACGAGAGCTGGTGCGCCGTCCAGGCGATCGAGTTGGACTTGCCCGAGCCGGCGCTGTGCTGGGCGAGGTACTTGTGGCCCGAACCCTCCTCGCGGCTGGCCCGGATCAGGCGCGTGACCAGGTCCCACTGGTGGTAGCGCGGGAAGATGAGCTTCTCGGTCTTCTTCTTGCGGCCGTCCCAGTCCTCCTCGGTCTTGATCTCCAGGTGGATGAAGCGGCCGATGATCTGGAGGAGGTTGGCCGGCGAGAGGACGTCGTTCCAGAGGTATGCGGTGGCGTAGGTATTCTCGTCCTCGGGCGGGTCGTTGCCGGCGCCGCCGTCCGCGGTGCCCCGGTTGAACGGGAGGAACCGCGTGTCGTCGCCCGCGAGGCGCGTGGTCATGTACGCCTCGTACTGGCTCACGGCGAAGTGCACCAGGGCGCCCCGCTTGAACGTGAGGAGCGGCTCGGGCTTGTTGGTCCCGGGGTCCTTGGGGAGGCGGGTCTTCTTGTACTGGCGGACGGCGCTTTGGACCGCCTGCTTGAACTCGCTCTTCAGCTCCATCGTGACGACGGGGATCCCGTTCACGAAGAGCACGAGATCGATGCGCCAGGCCTTGGCCTTGGCGCCGGTCTCCTCGAAGTGGGCCTGCGTGGCGTAGGGGCTGTAGACCAGCTCCGGGACAACGCGGAGGATGTTGCCCTCGTACATGGCCTGCGTGTCGGGGTTCAGGCCGTGCTCGGGCCTGAACTGGCAGAGCTTGAAGGAGGCGGACTTGTCGCGGAGCTCGTGGCGGAGGACGCCGAGGGTGCCGAAGGTGCGGAGGTTCTTGTCCGAGGCGTGCGGATCGGCCTTGCCGAGCTGGGCGGCGAGCTTGTCGAGGAAGGCACGCTCGGGATTGGACGGGTACAGCCGTTGGTACTTCTCCCACTCTTTCGACTGGGTGGACTTCACGTAGTCGAGGCAGTCCGGGGTGTAGAACGCGCGTTCGCGGTCGTAGTGGGCCGGGTCGCCGAGCTTCCAGCCGCCTTCGATCATCTGGGTGATGATGTCCTGCTGGAAGGCGGCTTCCTTGGCGTCGGCGGTCATGCGACTTCCGCTTCGGATTGAGGCTCGGAGGCGGAGGTGTCGGATGTCGGGGGCTTCCAGTTGCGGACGTCGATCTTGCCGGTAACGGCGGCGGAGATGAGGGCGGTGCGGCGTTCTTGGAGGAGGTCCCGGACGTCGTCCTGCCTTGAGATCAGGGAGTCAATTCGCGCAACCCTCTCATCCAGGAACTCAGTGATCGCATCCTGTTCTTCTAGAGGGGGGAGGCACACCGGAAAGGCGCGGAGCATGGGACGACGCAGCGAATCCACGGTCGACTTCGCATTCCCGGCGAGCGCGACGATGGCGAGATGCTCACGAAGAAAGTAGAAGAAATAGCGCCCAGTGATGCGCCGGAAGTTGTGGAACAGATAGACCCGTTGGTGGAACTCCAGCCGTCCAATGTGGTGATGGTAGATCTTTCCCACTCCCGCTCCATCACCCGACGTCAAGACACCCTCACCGTCGAAAGAGTAGGTGTCGATTCGCTCAACGGTTTGCGAGCGGACGAAAAAGGGGTACTCGCCATCCGGCTTCGCATCTTGTGTATCCCTCCCACCAGTGGTCACGTCTGAGACCCGGCTCGTAGCGAGCACACTCCAGTGAGACGGGATGGTGCCGATCCAATCGACACCGGAATCTCGCATGAGGGCATCGGGGTTCAGGCCCTTGGTGACCGCATGGCTGATGACGGCCTGACGTTTCTCCGTGAGCAGCGCGACGAGCTGCTGCTGTCTTTCGATCAGCGCGTCGATCTTCGCCGTCTCATAGTCGAGGAAATTCGCGATCTGGGCTTGTTCCTGCTGTGCGGGCAGTGGGCATTGGACATCTCCGAGAAGTTGGAGATTGAGACCATCCCGCATGTCCCCGCCAGCCATGTTTCGCAAATTCTGGTAGTTGGACGAGAGCCACCAGAAGAGGAACCGTGGTTGCAATTTGGCCGAAGGCACGATAGCAGCCATCGACTGATTGCAGGTCGCGTCTATGTCCAACTGGGCAGCCATGCCCTTCGTCTTACCTTGGCCGGCTAGGGCGACCACTAGACTCCCACGCTTGATCCATCGTGCACTGCTGTTCTCAAGCGCCGCCTTGGTAATGAAAGCAGATGCCTCGCGAATGAGGCGCTGGTTGACCGAGCCCGAATTGAGCCAGGGAACGGTCCCATTCTCCCAGAAGCCCGGGTTCGTCTTCGAAGGTGTGCCACCCGCGTAGATGGATGCCCCCCAGCGAAGCCTGATGCTACCCCACGTCACTGGAAGCGAATCCGCCCATTCGATTCCGGCCCTTGCGTAGCTTCGATAGGCGGCGTACCGGCCGCTCACGACTGCACGTCTCGCAGCATCTCCATGATCTCCGCGCTAAGCGCACCTAGGTCCGCGTCGATCTCCTCGAGCCCCCGCGGTGGCTCATACCGATAGAAGTGTCTATTGAACGGTATCTCGTAGCCTACGCCGCCAATCTGTCCGTCCCGTTCGTCGCACTTGCCCGCATCGATCCAGGCGTCCTCGACGTGAGGCGCGACTTCCTTCTCGAAGTACGCTTGGTTCACCGCACTCACATCCGCGCCACGCGCGGTCTCGGCGGTGAGCGATACATCTTCGTTGTCGCGGAGATTGCTGTCGGGCTGGAACTGGACGACCTTCCCCCGGTACTCGAACGCCCCGTACATCGCGTCAGCCCTCGTCTTCAGCACCTTCTTGATGACTGGCTCTGCGTCGGGGTTGGTCCAGGCGACGGCATCGACAAGCTGCTTCCTCTCCTTCGCCGCCAGCTTGACCCCGGTCTTCTGGAGCGCCTTCTTGAGCTCTCCCTCGAACGCGTTGAAGTCGTCGCTCTGGTCGACTCCGATCACCGCCTGGAGCTGCCGGGCCATCTCAAGCAGCTCCCGCTGCGCGTTCCAGGTCTTCGCGGAGAGCAAATCCTTCACGTGGCCTTCCTTCAGGTCCGGGAAGTCCGCCTTCACGAGCGCGCGGACCTCGGTCTCGACCTCCCCCAGCCTGCCGTAGCTCTCGTCCGTCCAGCCCTGGCCGTACGCCTCGTAGACCTTCTGCATCACCGCGTTCAGCGGACCGCTCGCAAACCGGAGTGTCTCCAGACGCTCATCCGAGAACTGCACCGACAACCGCAGCGGCCGCTCCACCGTGATCCGCCGGTACCCGAATTCGTGGGTCTCGAAGATCTTGCTGCCGAAGGTCCTCTTCTCCTTCTTCTTCCCGACCGGACGCCCGCCCTTGCCGTTGGCGCCGTTCTCGCCGGTCTCCTCGTCGAGGTCGTACGGCTCGATCGCCTCGAACTTCCCGAACGTCCGGGTGATCAGGGCGATGTCCTCCTCGCCGAGCTCCTGCCGCTTGGAGCCCAGGCTCTTCCGCATCTTCCGGTAGAGGTGCACGCCGTTGATGAGCTGCACCTTGCCCATCCGCTCGGGGGCCTTCTTGTTGGATAGGATCCACACGTAGGTCGCGATGCCCGTGTTGTAGAACATGTCCGTCGGCAGGGCGACAATCGCCTCCAGCAGGTCGCTCTCCAGGATGTAGCGTCGGATCTCGCTCTCGCCGCTGCCCGCTCCGCCCGTGAAGAGCGGCGAGCCGTTGAGGATGATCCCGATACGCCCGCCGCTCTTGTCCTTGTCCCTCGAGGTGTCGTTCGGGTCGTAGTCGCGCATCTTCTTGATGAGGTGCAGCAGGAAGAGGAGCGATCCGTCGCTGACCCGTGGCAGGCCGGGACCGAAGCGGCCGCCGAATCCCTTGACCTTGTGCTCGTTCTTGATGTGGCCTTCGACCTTCTTCCAGTCCACGCCGAAGGGCGGATTGGAGAGCATGTAGTCGAACCGGTCCGCGGGGAGCTGGTCGTCGCTGAGCGTGTTGCCGAGCTTGATCCGACTCACGTCCTGGCCCTTGATGAGCATGTCGCCCTTGCAGATGGCGTAGCTCTCGGGATTGAGCTCCTGGCCGAAGGCGCGCATGACAGCCTTGGGGTTCAGCTCGTGGACGTACTCCATGCCGGCGGAGAGGAAGCCGCCGGTTCCGGCCGTGGGATCGTAGATGGTGCGGATGATGCCCTTCTCGGTGAGGGCGTCGTCGTCCTCCATGAAAACGAGGGCGGTGGTCAGGCGCACGATGTCGCGGGGCGTGAAGTGCTCGCCGGCGGTCTCGTTGGAGCTTTCCGCAAATCGGCGGATCAGCTCCTCGAAGACGAGGCCCATGTCGTGGTTGCTGATGGCCTGGGGGCTGAGGTCGGTGGTGGCCACCTTCTGGACGACCTTGAAGAGCAGGTTGGCGTCCTCGAGCCGGGCGATGAACTCGCTGAACTTGAAGTGTTCGAAGATCTCGCAGGCGTCCCGGGAGAAGCTATCCACGTAGGTGAGCAGGTTGGTCTTGATGTCGGCGCTGCCGAGCTTCGAGAGGTCCATGGGCGAGGTGTTGTAGAAGGACTGCCCCGCGGCCTTCAGGAGGAACTTCTCGCGGGCGTCCTCCTCCAGCTTCTTCATGCCCTTGAGGCGCTCGACCTCCGCGAGGACCTGGGCCTTGGTGCCCTCCAGGACGCACTCCAGGCGGCGGAGGATCGTGAAGGGCAGGATCACGCGGCCGTACTGGGACTGCTTGAAGTCGCCGCGGAGGAGGTCGGCCAAAGACCAGATGTAGGCGGCGGTCTGGGAGAAGTTGGTCGTCATCGGGCCTATCCGTCGGTGCGGCGAGGTCTCTTGGTTTGGAGGGCGACACCGGCGCACCCGGACGTCGATCCGCGACCGCGGTCGTGCCACTCCCGGCTCAGGCTGATGCTAGGATCCGACATCCAGGAGCTTCGAGCTAGCACAAGCTGCGCTCTTGCAAGCGGAGCTCATCCGCCTGCCGAAGGATGCCAATACGTCGCGGCGGTGCAGTTGAGGCGCGGGCAATGCTCCGCACGAGGCGGGCCCGACCAGGGTGATGGGATCACCAGCCGGCTGAGCTGCCGTTGCAGACGTCGCAGGGCCGAAGGTAACTACGGATGGTCCGCCGACCGCGGAGCGGTCTCGGAACGAACGGTCCGGGGCCGACTTGCCGCGGCAAAGGCGCGCATCGCCACAGAGACCTAGCAGGAGCCGGAATGGAGCGGGCAACGGGAGTCGAACCCGCGACTTTCAGCTTGGGAAGCTGACACTCTACCAACTGAGTTATGCCCGCTCTCAGTCCCGAGGCGCTCATCATACGCGCGCCCGGGACGGCGTCAAGGCGATGCGGAGGGAGCGGTCTCGGGAGTCCAGGAGCGTGTCCCAGGCTCCGGACGCACCCGCCCGCGCCCGCCTCGTCTCACTCCCTCCCCGCCGCCTCCACCCGCCCCGCAATCTCCCCCGCCAGCTCCTCCGCCGACCTCCCCGCCGCCGGCAGCCAGACCACCCCCGCCACGGCCCGGAACCACGTCCGCTGCCGCTTCGCGAACTGCCTCGTGGCCCGCGTGATCCGCTCCGCCGCCTCCGCCCGGCCGATCTCGCCCGCCACAAGCGCCCGGACCTCCGGGTACCCGAGCGCGTCCATTCCTGGCGACTCGCCGAGCCCGGCCGCCACGAGGCCGCGGACCTCGTCCTCCCAGCCGGCCGCGAGCATGGCCTCCGTGCGCGCCGCGATGCGGGCGTCCAGCGCCTCGACCGGCCACTCGAGCCCGAACCGGAGCGGCGTGACCGGCGACGGCGCGTCGCGGTGACGGCGGTGGTGCTCGGACAGCGCCGTGCCCGTCAGCTCCCAGACCTCGAGCGCCCGTGTGACCCGCACGACATCCCGCGGATGCAATCGCTCCGCCGTCTCCGCGTCCACCGCGGCGAGCCGCGCGTGCAGCGCCTCCACGCCCTCCCGCTCGACGACGTCTCCGAGCCGCGCGCGCACCTCCGCGTCCGCCTCCGGGCCCTCGAACAGCCCTTCCTCCGCCGCGCGCAGGTACAGCCCGCTGCCGCCCACCAGCACCGGCAGCTTTCCGCGCGCGCGAATCTCCTCGAACGCCGCGCGCGCTTCCTCCCCGAAGCGCGCCGCGCTGAACCGCTCCGTGGGCTCCGCCACGTCCACCATCCAGTGCGGCACCGCGGCGCGCTCCTCGGCGGTGGGCTTCGCCGTGCCCACGTCGAGACGTCGGTAAACCTGGCGCGAGTCCGCGGACACGACCTCGATGGGGAGCAAACGCGAGAGCGCGACCGCCACGGCGGTCTTGCCGGAGGCCGTCGGGCCCACGAGGCTTGCGACGAGCGGCGGTCGTTCGGACGGATTCATCGCCCGGCTCATCGCTCGAAGCGATCGTCCAGCGACGTGCGCGCCACCTCGAGGAAGATCGGGCGCCCGTGCGGGCAGAGCTTGGGGACCTCGGTGCGCTCGAGCGAGCGCAGCAGGTGATCGATTTCCTCGCCGTGCAGGCGCTGCCCGAACTTCACGGCCGCGCGGCACGCGTACGTCTTGGCGAGGTAGTCGATGCGCTTCGCGGCGTTCGCACGCGCGTTCTCGGCGGAGGCGAACACCTCGCGCAGGAACTCGCCGCCGCCCCAGCGCGACAGGTTGCCGGGAATGCCGGAGACGAGCACGGTGCTCGGGCCGCCGGGCGCGGCGTCGAACCCGACGGCCTGCAGCACCTCCGCCGCCTCCTCGGGCTCCTGCCCGGGGGCGAGATCGATCGGCAGCGGAACGAGCAGGCCCTGCACCGGCACGCGCGACGGATCGTTCGCGACCTCGCGGATCTCGTCGTACAGCACGCGCTCGTGCGCGGCGTGCTGGTCGATCACGAGCAGGCGATCGGTGTCCTCCACGAGCAGGTACGCGCCCCACAGCTCGCCGACGAGGCGCAGTCGTCCCGTGGCGAGCGCGGTCGACACGCGCCGGGTCTCGTCGCGAACTCCGGGCACAGCGAGCTCCGCGCCTTGCGGCGACTCGGCCCCCGCCGGCTCGCGCGCCGCACCACCTCCGACCTCTCCGAACGGCAGCTCCGTTCCAGGCTCGGGCGCCCCCTGGCCCCACACCGGAGCGGCCGGCGCGGGCCCGAATCGCTCCGGTCGCGGCCGGCGGTCCTCCCGCACCCACGGCAGGCCGGACTCGCGACCCAGGGCATCGAACCGCGTGGCAAACGCGGACGAGCCCACCGCCTCGCGGATCACCGAGAACACGCGATCCCGCCGCGTGAACCGGACTTCGCGCTTCGTGGGATGCACGTTCACGTCGACCTCGGAGGGATCCACCGTGACCGCGAGCGCGAAGATCGGGTGCTTACCCCCCGGCACGGCGCCGCCGATGCCCGCGGTGACCGCGTGCGCGAGCGACGCATCCACGACCGGGCGGCCGTTCACGAGCAGGAGCTGGTGATCCACGCGGGTGCGCGCGAAGTCCGTGAGCGAGACCACGCCTCGCACCGAGATCCCCTCACGATCGCCCTTCACCTCCACCATGCGCCGCGTGACGTCTCCGAGCAGGGCCGCCGCGCGGCGGCGGAAGTCGTCGGCCGCGGCGATCTCGAGGACGCGCTTGCCGTCGCGCAGCACGCGGAAGGAAACGTCCGGTGCGCCGAGCGCGAGCTGCCCGATCATTCGCACGAGCACGCGGCCTTCCGTCGCCGGCGTCTTCAAGAACTTGCGCCGCGCGGGAACGTTGAAGAACAGGTCCCGCACCTCGATCGTGGTTCCGCGCGCCCGCGCGGCGCGCGTCTCCTCCACGACCTTCCCGGCCTCGATCCGGATCCTCGTCCCCTGCCCATCGCCCGACCCGCCCGACCCGCCGGATCCCTCCGGACCGCCAGTTCCGCCCGACCCGCCCGGCATCGTCACCAGCTCCACCCGCGACACCGCCGCGATCGACGCGAGCGCCTCGCCGCGAAATCCCAGGGTGGCGATGGCGATCAGGTCCTGCGGATCCCACACCTTGCTCGTGGCGTGCCGCTCGAACGCGAGCCGCACTTCGTCCGGCGCGATGCCGCCGCCGTCGTCCGCCACGCGGATGAGATCGATGCCGCCGCCCTCGATCGCGACCTCGATCGCGGTCGCGCCCGCGTCCAGCGAGTTCTCCACGAGCTCCTTCGCGAGCGACGCCGGCCGCTCCACGACCTCGCCGGCCGCGATGCGGTTCGCCACCTCGGGCGGCAGCAGTCGGATCGCGCCGCAACCACTCACTGCGAATCCTCCCGCAGCCGACGTTTCCACTCGGACAGCACCGCGAGCGCATCGAGCGGCGTCATCCGCTCCGGCTCGATCGCCTCCAGCTCCGAGAGCACGGAGGCCCCACGCCCTGAGAACAGCGCGAGCTGCGCCCCGCTCGCCGCCGCCCCGTTCGCGCGGCCGGTCAGGAACGTGCCGTCCTCGAGCCCGGCCAGGATCTTCTGCGCGCGCCGCGTGACGTCGGCCGGCAGCCCCGCGAGCTTCGCGACCTGGATGCCGAAGCTCCGGTCCGCCGCGCCCTCCACGATCTTGCGCAGGAACACGATGTCGTCCTTCCACTCGTGCACCGTCACGCGCAGGTTCACGGAGCGGGACTGCGCATCGGCGAGCTCGGTCAGCTCGTGGTAGTGCGTGGCGAACAGCGTGCGCGCGGCCCGGTCCTCCCGGTCGTGCAGGTACTCCATCACGGCCCACGCGATCGCGAGGCCGTCGTACGTCGCGGTGCCGCGGCCGACCTCATCGAGCAGCACGAGGCTGCGCGGCGTGGCCGCGCCGAGGATGCGCGCGACCTCCACCATCTCCACCATGAACGTGGAGTGGCCGGCGGCCACGTGATCGCTGGCGCCCACCCGCGTGAACACGCGGTCCACCACGCCGATCTCCGCCTCCTCGGCCGGCACCCAGGAGCCGATCTGCGCGAGCAGCACGAGCAGCGCGACCTGACGCAGGTACGTGCTCTTGCCCGCCATGTTCGGGCCGGTGATCAGCAGGATCTGACGGCCGGCGCCGTCGAGGTGCACGTCGTTCGGAACGAACTCGTGCGCCGGCAGACCCGCCTCCACCACCGGGTGCCGTCCGCCGCGGATGCGCAGGCGGTCCGTGTCGTTCACCGCGGGACGCACCCACGACTCGCGCACGGCGAGATCCGCGAAGTCCGCCAGCACGTCGAGCGTGGCGATTGCTCCCGCCGCTCGCCGGATGCGCGCACACGACAGAGCGAGCCGCTCGCGCACCTCCACGAACAGGTCGTACTCGAGGTTCTTGGCCTTCTCCTCCGCGCCGAGGATCTCGGACTCGCGCTCCTTCAGCTGCGGGGTCACGTAGCGCTCCGCGTTCACGAGCGTCTGCCGGCGCTCGTAGTCCGCCGGCACCAGCGCCTTGTTTCCCTTGGTGACCTCGAGGTAGTAGCCGAACACGCGGTTGTAGCCGATCTTGAGGTTCGAGATGCCGGTGCGCTCGCGCTCGGCTGCCTGCAGCTCGGCGATCCAGTTCTTGCCGCTCTTCGTGAGCGCGCGCAGGTGATCGAGCTCCTCGGAGTACCCCGCGCGCATCACGCCGCCGTCCTTGATCGACACCGGCGGCTCTTCGGCGATCGCCTCGCGGATCGTGTCGACCTCGGCCGTGAAGTCGCCGAGGTCCTCGATCAGCCGCGAGAACAGCGCCGGCTTCCGCGCGCGCAGCTCCGTCTTCAGCTCCGGCAGATCCGCGAGCGACTCCGCGAGGCCCACGAGGTCGCGCCCGTGCGCGCGACCCGCCGCCACCCGCATCGCGAGCCGCGCCACGTCGCCCATGCGATCGAGCCGTTCCGCGAGTCGCCCCGCGAAATCCCGATCCGCGATCAGGTCCGCCACCGCGTCCTGTCGCGCCGCCACGCGCTCCGGCGCGAGCAACGGCCGCGCGAGCCAGCGCTTCAGCAGGCGCGCGCCCATCGGCGTGCGCGTGCGATCCATCACGGAGAGGAGCGTGGATCCGGTGGCGCCCTCCCGCAGCGGACGCAGGATCTCCAGGTTGCGGAGCGAGATGTCGTCCAGGATCAACGTGCCCTCGCCCGCCTCGAACGTGAGCGGATCGAGTTCGCGCCCCTCCGCCTTCGACAGGTCCGCGAGGTAGTCCACGAGCGCGCTCGCCGCCACCACCGCCAGCGGCAGGAACAGCGGCGACTCGCCGGCCGGGGGCGCAATGCCCGGGCCCTCGCGCAGGCGGTGCTCCGCGTCCTCGGCCGGTGCCCAGCGATCCGCCGGGCGCTTCTCCACCGCGACCTCGAGTGCCGCCACCGCGCGCTCCACCGCCGCCGGCAGCTTCCGCCCCGGCACCAGGACCTCGGCCGGCCGCAGGCGCTGCAGCTCGTCGGCGAGCGCGTCCAGCATCAGCTCGCCGCCCACGAACTCGCCGGTGGTGACGTCGCAGCGGACGATGCCCACGCGTCCCGCTTCCGCATCCGGCCACAGCGACACGAGGTAGCGATCGGCGCGCTCGTCCAGCAGGCCCGGGAACGTCGCGGTGCCGGCGGAGATCACCTCCACCACCTCGCGCTTCACGATTCCCTTCGCCTGCTTCGGGTCCTCGACCTGGTCGCAGATCGCCACGCGATGGCCGGCCGCCACGAGCTTGGACACCGTGCGCTCGAGACTCGAGAGCGGCACGCCCGCGAGCGGCACCGGCTCGCCCTTCTCGGTGCCGCGCGTGGTCAGCGTGATGCCGGTGACCTTCGCAAGGAGGACGGCGTCCTCCCAGAACGTCTCCCAGAAGTCGCCCATCCGAAACAGCAGCACCGAGCCCTCGTTCGCCGCCTTCGCGGAGAGGTACTGGCGCATGAGCGGCGTGAGGCCGGCTTCCGTCGGCGACGGACGTCGGGTCTGGACCGACACGGGTTCCTCCTGGGCCGGCCCGCGCCGGCTTCTAGCGAGCGGCCTGCGATCGGACGCGCGGGTTCAGCTCCCCGAGCGTCGCCACGGTGTCGGCGACGGCACGCGCCTTCTCCTGGGTGGAGTACGGTCCGAGCACGATGCGGTGCACGGGCCCGTCCGGACCTTCGGCCGGTTCGAGATCGATTTCGTGAATTCCGAGCGCAGTGATGCGACGTTTCAGCTCCGCCGCGTTCTTCACGTCCGAGAACGACGCGACCTGCACCCAGAACGGTCCGGTCGGCGCTTCTTCCACCGTGCCGGCGTTCTCTTCCGGACGCGTCGCCCGCTCCGGCTGTTCGAGAATCTCGGCCTTCGTGATCGTGGCCGCGCCCGAGTTCGGAAAGTCGTCCGCGAGCTCACCCGCGCGCTTCTTGGCCTCGGACTCCTCGCCGAGCACGCGGAGGCACTCGATGGAACGCTGTGCCGCCGCCGGCGCCCGCCCGTCGCGACCGTGATCCTTGGCGAACTTGTCGAATCGACGAAGCGCCTCGCGCATCTGCCCGAGCTGGAACAGCGCGTTCGCCTCGCCGAACTCGGCCGCGATCACGTCGTCCTTCTCATCCGCACCGCGCTGCGCTTCGCGGAACGCCTCCAGCGCCTCCTTCGGCTGGTTCGCGCCGAGGTACGAGTAGCCGACCCACAGCTGCGCGCGCCCCGAGTCGAACCAGTCCTCCAGGTCCGTGGCCAGTGTCGCGAACTCCTGCGACGCCTGCACGTAGAGGCCGGCCGAGTACGCGGCCATGCCCTTGCCGAACCGCGCCTCCGCCGCGCGCTCTCCGCGCGGCTCCAGCTGCAGCAGCTGCTCCCAGCGCGCGGTGGCCTCCGCGGGATCCACCGCGGTGCGCGCGAGCATCAGCAACGCCTCGGGCGACGCGCCGAGATCTCCGTTCGCGGCGACCCAGTTGCGCACGATGCGGGCCGCGTCTTCCCGCTGGCCCGTGTCCCAGGCGAGCTCGGCGTCTTCCAGCTCCGTCGCACGCGCGGCTCCCGCCAGCGCGAGCGCCACCGCCGCCGCCAGGAACCCGCGCGCGGCGAACCGCCTCACGACGACGACTCGAGGAGATCCTCCGCCGTGGACGAGCGCGGCGTCTCCTCGCCGAGGATGCCGGAGATCCAGTCGTTCAGGCGGTTCTCCGCCTCGCCGGCGCGGCCGGAGTGGACGAGCAGCGTGAGGAACAGCACGCGCAGCGATTCCGATTCCGGGTGCTGGTCCAGCGCGCTGCGGCACACGTCGATCGCCGTGTCCGTCTGTCCCTTGCGACGCAGGAAGCGCGCGAGCCCGAACGACGCGTCCTCGTGGCCCGGCACCTTCTCGAGGAAGCTCGTGTAGGTCGACTCCATGTCGCCGTACGTGCCGTTGAGGAAGTGCACGCGCTCGAGACTGCGGAACAGGTACACGATCTTCTTGGGGTGGCGCTCGAGGATCTCCTCCCATGCGCGGATCGCTCCCGTGTAGTCGCCCTGCTTCTCGCGCACGAGACCGGTGACGTACATGACCTTGGGTGCGGTGCCGTCGTGCTTGCGCGCGTCCTTGAGCAGACGCTCGGCGTCGTCCGGGCGGCCGGCGTCCAGCAGCGTGCGCGCCTGCTCGGCGCGGTACTCGGCGAGCTCGGTCGCGCCGGTCTTCTCGCGTCCCTCGCGGCGGAACTTCTCGCGCACGGCGCGGAACGCTCCGTCCGGATCGCCGCGTCGCTCATGGACCTCCTGCAGCAGCTCCAGCGCGGCGATCGGCTCGGGCGCGCGCTTCACGGCCTCCTCGGCCGCCTCCGCCGCCTTCTGCAGCCGACCGGCCACGAGGTGGTCGCGGGCGAGCGACATCGCCACGCGCGCGCGCAGGTCCTCGTCCAGCCCGCGGCGGGTCGTGAGCTCGCGATGGATCTGGAGCGCGCGGTCCAGGTCGCCGCGCTCGCGGAAAAGATCGCCGAGCCGCAGGTAGGCATCCGCGTTCGTGGAATCCTCGCGCACCGCGTTCTTCAGCTCGCGGAACGCGGTCTCGCGGTCGTCGTCGACCAGCGCGCTCAGCGCGGTGAGGTACGGCGGGCGACGCGCCCGTCCGTTCGGCCGGCGGCTCCACAGCCACGCGGCCCCGCCGATGGCCGCGATCGCGACCAGACCGACGATCAGCTCGATCACGAGTCCCTCCCGACCGCCGGGAGATCGTCGGTCTCCTCGAGCGGGAGATTCCGGAGCGAGGTCAGCTCGCCCTCCAGGCGGCGACCGGACTTGCGCGCGTCGTGCAGGCGGCCGCGGAGCTCGATCACGGTCACGACCATGAACAGCAGCCCGACCGCCGTCCCGATCAGAAACGCGAGGAACAGCGCGGCCACGAGCGGGACCTCGGTCCACTTGCCGAGCAGCCACAGGTCCAGATCGATCTGCTGGGCCGGATTCAGCACCGCGAATCCGATCATCGCGAGGACGATCACCACCAGCAGGACGTTCCGAAGGAACTTCACGACACCCATCTTGCCCCCGTTTCCACCGGAATGCCCCGGTAGGTCGAACCCGAAACCTCGGACAGCACCACCCGCACCAGATCGCCCGGCCGCGCGGAATCCTCGGGCAGGACGACCATGAACCTCTCCCGCGTGCGGCCGAACGGCTCGCGCGGGTTCTTCTTGCTCGGCGCCTCCACGAGCACCTCGACCTCGCGACCGACGTTCTCGCGTAGGATCTCGCCCACGATGCCCCGCTGCAGCGCGATCAGCTCGGACAGCCGTCGCGCCTTCTCTTCCTCCGGCAGATCGTCGACCAGCTTCGTGGCCGGCGTTCCCTCGCGCGGGGAGTACTGGTACATGAAGCACTCCGCGTACCGCACCTCGCGCACGAGATCGAGGGTGGCCCGGAAGTCCTCCTCGGTCTCGCCCGGGAAGCCGACCATCAGGTCCGTCGAGAGCTGCAGATTCGGGATCAGGGCGCGCGCCTTCTCGACCCGGCGAAGGTACCACTCCACCGTGTGACGGCGCTTCATCCGTTTCAGGACGGGATCCGCGCCCGACTGCACCGGGAAATGCAGGTACTCGATCGGCGTGCGACATTCGGCGATCGCCTCGAAGACGTCGTCCGTCATGTCCCGCGGATAGGACGACGTGAAGAACAGACGCTCGAGCCCGGGCACCCGGTCCACCTTGCGGATGAGGTCCGCGAAGCCGAGCTCGTCGTCGCACCAGGAGTTCACGTTCTGGCCGAGCAGCGTGATCTGCTTCGCGCCACGCTCCACGAGCCGCGACGCCTCGTCCACCACCTCGCGCCACGGCTTGGACCGCTCGCGGCCGCGCGTGAACGGCACGATGCAGAACGTGCAGAACTTGTCGCAGCCCTGCATGATCGTGAGGAACGCGATCGGCCCTTCGGCCGGGGTCGGGTGGCGACGGATCGCGTAGGTGTGCTCGGCGTCGATCGGCGTGGCGATCAGCGCCGGGTCCGGGCGATCGCGGTCCGACCACTCCGGGTTCTCGGCACGGGCCGCGCGGCTCCGCTCGCGCTTCTCCTCGACCAGCGCCGGCAGGTCCCGGTACGTGTCCGTGCCCGCCACGAGATCCACCACGCGCTCCTCGGCCCCGAGTCGCTCGCCGAGTCGCTGGGCCATGCAGCCCACGATTCCGAGCGTCATGTCCGGGTGGCGGGCCTTCACGCCGGCGAAGCTGCGGATGCGCGCGCGCACGCGATCCTCCGCGCCCTGCCGCACCGAGCAGGTGTTGAACAGCAGGACGTCGGCGGATTCCGGATCCGGGGCCGGCGCGTAGCCTTCCTCCAGGAAGCGCGACGCGATGAAGTCCGAGTCGTACTGGTTCATCTCGCAGCCGTAGGTCTCCACGTAGAACGTGCGGCGCGCGTCGGACTCGGTGGCGAGCGCCGGCGAGACGGTGGAACCGATGCGCTCGAAACGTCGGCCGGAGCGGGAGATCCCGGGCCCGCCGATCACGCGCATCTCCTCCGACTGCGGGCGGATCGGCGGGGTCACGCCGTCACCTCCTGCAGCAGCTCGCCGGTCAGGGCGTCGCCGGTGGTGCCGGTGAGGCGCACGTCCACCAAGGGCGACGTCACCTCGCCCGGACCGAGATCCACGCGGAGGTAGTTGTCGGTGAGGCCGGTGAGCCAGGGTTCTCCGTCGCGACGCGCGGCCTCCACGAACACGCGCGCCTCCCGCCCCACGAGACGACGGCGGAATGCGAGGTTCTTGTCCGCGCCGAGCTTGCGGAGCGCCCCGGTGCGGCGCTTGCGAACGTCGCCGGGGACGGCGCCCTCCATCCCGATCGCCTCCGAGCCGGGGCGCTCCGAGTAGGAGAACGCGTGCAGGTACGTGATCGGCAGGCGCTCGATCGCGTCGAACGTCGCCTGGAAGTCCTCGTCCGACTCGCCGGGAAAACCGCAGATCACGTCGGTGCCGAGACCGCAGTCCGGCACCTCCTCGCCGATCCGCTGGAGCAGGTCGCAGAATTCGTCCGCTGAGTAGCGACGTTTCATCCGCTCCAGCACCGAATCGGAAGCGCTCTGCATCGGGATGTGGAAGTGCCGCGCGAACTTCTCCTCGCCCGCCATCAGCGAAATCAGATCGCTTCCGATGCTGGCCGGCTCGATCGAGCTCAGCCGGAACCGGTGGAGACCGTCCATCGCGAGGATGGACTCCACGAGCTCCGGCAGCAGGCGACGTTCCTCCTCGAGGTCGAGCCCATAGTCGCCCACGTGCACGCCGGTGATCACGATCTCGGAGTACCCGCCGTGAATCAGCTCGCGCACCTGCGCCAGCACCTTCTCCGGCCGCCGGCTGCGCGAGCGCCCGCGCGTGGCCGGCACGATGCAGAACGTGCAGGACTCGTTGCAGCCCTCCTGCACCTTCACGAACGCGCGGCTCCGATCCATCATCTCCGTGATCGGGACCTCGTGGAACGCGCGCGCCTCCTCGATCGGCGACACGGCGAGGCGGATCCGCCCCGGCACGAGCGTCGACAGCCCCGCGAACTCCTCCACCGCGCGCTCGCGGTCGGCCGCGCCGAGCACGAGCGACACCGGCAGCTTCTCGAAATCCTCGGGTGCGCGCTGCGCGTAGCACCCCGTGGCCACGATCCGCGCCTCGGGCCGCTCCGCGTGGATGCGCCGGATCATGGTCCGCGCGCGCGCGTCCGCCCGCGACGTGACGCTGCACGTGTTCACCACGTACACGTCCGCCTCGTCGCTCCACGGCACGGCCCGCCAGTCCCCCTCGTCCACGAGCAGGGTCCGCATCGCCTCGGTATCGTACTGATTGAGCCGGCACCCGAAGGTGCAGAAGGCCACGCGCTTCATGGGGCTCCGCGGTCGTCGGGGACTCCGGCCCGCCCCCACGGCGGGCCAGCCGGAAAGTCTAGACGCCCCCCCCACCGCGGTCAACGCGGGGGCTGGACCCGCCGGAGGCAGCGGATCCGGTGGCCCTCCCCCTCGGGGCTGATCTCCTTCCGGAGCGCAGTCCCCGGCGTTCTGGCCGGCCGGAAGATCACACGCAGGTGTCGCCGTGGACTGTCCGACGCGAATGTGACGACGTCCTCCCGGCTCACTCGCCGCGGTGGCCCCTCGGCGGCCGCGGGATCTGACGGTAGCTGACGTCCAGGGAGGCATTGCTCAGGCGCAATGCCTCGGAATCCGCCGCCCGGAGCCCGAGGCCGGCAGCCGGCTCCACCGTGACCAGGAATCCGCGATTCGCCGCCCCGTACTCGAGGATCTCCTTCACGGGGATCGACACGTCGAAGACGACCTCGGACTGCCCGGCGGACACCTCCGCCCAGCCGTACACGAGGTCCTCGAAGTCGCCGCCGGCGCGAGTCCACCCGCTCGACCACTCCACGGCGCCGCGGCTCCATGCGGTCGTCACGGGATGCACCCGCAGCACCAACCGCTCGGTCGACTCGCGCGAACCCACCGGGACCCGGAGCAACGCGCGGCGCAGCGCGACGTGCTCCTCCGGCACGGCGAGATCGGCGGTGAACAGAAGACGGGTGGCTCCGCTCTCGGGCTCGGAGATCGAGGCCACGTCGCGGACGGGCGAAGTGAAGCTCGCGGCGGAGGCGACGGCTGGGAGCAGGGTTCCGAAGGCAGCGATGACCAGCAGGTTCCGGTTCATGGGGTCTCTCCTCGCCGATAGAGGTCCTTGATCTGGCTCCAGGACGACGACTCCACGGACACGATCCCGCAGCCGGCGGGGAAGGCGCCGATCTGGCCGCAGCCGAGGGCTCCCGGCTCGACGCAGGGGGAGTTCTCCTGGACGGTGAAGTCTCCGGACTCCGGATCGCAATAGAGCGGATCGATCTCGCGGTCCGTGGGGGAGAGCGGGATGCCGACGCCTTCGTCGTTATCCCAGTAGACGTTGCAGGAGGTGGTGACGGAGCCGAGACTCCCGATGCGGAATGCGGGTTGACCGGAGTGTGTCCCTGTCACGACGTTGTTCTCGAAGATGACCGCGGTTTGGAAGTACACGGCTGCACCGCCCGAGAATCTGTACTGCTGACTGTTGCCGTGGAACGTGTTCCTCCGAACGAGGCACGACCCGGTTCCCCCGAGGGCCAAGCCGCCTCCCAGCCCAGTTCCTTCGGCCGCGTTGCTCACGAAGAGGCAGTCTTCGATCACCTTGGCGCCGGGGCCCCCAATCAGGAGCCCTCCTCCTGTATTCGAGGCCGCCACATTGCCCTCGAATCGGCAGCCGCGAACGGTGACTCCAGCCTGATATGTCGAGACACCCAAGGCCCCCGTTCCACCGCTGCTCCAGTTGTTCTCGAACACGCAGTGCTCGATCAACGCCGATTCGGGAGGAAGCGATGTGTTTCCGTTCAGGATCGCCGCGTTGTTCGTGCACTCACGAAACACGGTTCGGATCAGGTTCAGGTGGCCGTTCGAGTGGTATAGACCGCCGCCGGAATTCCCGACACAGTTCACGAACTCGCAGTCGATGATATCGACATCGCCGTTTGCAGCGACACCGGCCCCACTGCTGCCGCCCGCGTCCATGTCCCGGAAGATGCAGTGCCGGAAGGTCACCCGGCCGGCCACGAATGCTCCGCGAGCCGACACTGGTGCTCCGGTGATTGTGAATCCGTCCACCTCGGTCAATTCGGATGCAATCCCGGTGCACCACACCGTCGCGGACTGCGTCGAGCCCATCCCAAGCATGTCCATGGTTGTGACCGAGGCCCCGCCTACCGAGCGGAGGACCACTCCATCCGGCATGAACGCGCAGGCCCGCGTTGACCAACCGTCCAGCCGGACCTCCGAGTCGGTATACGTCCCCGGCGCGACGAGCACCGTGTCGCCGAACGCAGCGGCATCGAGACCCGCCTGGATCGTCGCGTACTCGTCCGGCACAAGCAGCGTCGCTGCCCATGCGGAGTGGAAATGACTCACGAGGAGTCCGAGTCCGATCCAGGTCCTGACCACGTTCGCAAAACGTTGCATGCTCTCGCTCATCTCAGCAGGGTGGTCTTTCGGACTTCGCGTGTTCCCCCAGGCCCTACCAGCTGAAGGAAGTATACACCCCCCGGCATGCTTCTTCCGTCCTGGTTGGCGCCGTCCCACTCCACGACATACGCTCCAGGTGCTGGAATCTGCTGAACCCGTCTCAGAACGCGTCGCCCGGCCACATCGTAGACCTGCAACGACCATTCGCCCGTGCGGTCCGCAGGAATCCGAAGATCGAGGCGCACACCACCTCGGTTCGGATTCGGAAACGCAGTCCCCAGCGAAAACGCGCGAACTTCGTCGAGGCTCGTGGGCCGATCTTCCGGTCGAGTCGGAGCTGGCCGACGCCTGGTCGCCGCCGACGAGTCGGGGGCGGGGACCGTGGAATCGCACGCGATCATCTCTTCGTTCCCGGGAGTGACGAAGTTCGAGATGTCGAATGTCGAATCCGGCGAGTAGATGCGGCTCACAATGGAGTCCGCATTGCCGAAGAGCGCACCGCTCCCCAGCCAGTAGTTGTAGGTCGCATTGAGGACCTTGGTCGAGTCGGTGTCGTTCTCGAAGATGAACCGCGTGAGGCTCTGGTTCACGTCGAGTCGATTATCTCCGCGCAGGAAGTTCGAGGGGCCGAGCTTCACCTTCTCTGCGTCCGACGTTCGGAGTGCGAAGAGCGCTGTGTCCGCCGCCAGGGCCTCGAACTTGTTGTACTTGAATCGCAGCGAGGTCCCCGTCGGATCGGAGTCGCGGTAGATGTCCACGCCGCGATCGCACCCGATCACGTGGTTGCAGGTGATCTGCACGTCGGCGGACTGGAAGAAGTCCATGCCGACCTCAGCCCAGTCGTAGATGCCGTTGCGCAAGATCTCGATGTCACGGTAGCCGTCGGCGCCGCACAGCCAGATCGCCTCCAGGCCCTTCTGCGCGACGACCTGGTCGCTCGCTGGCCCCTCGAGCAGACACCCTTCGATGCTCAGGAGCCGCGGCTCCGAAGTGGTGCTCTGGCAAAAGGTCTTGCTGAACTGAGCGAGGACGCCGGTGCCTGGAGTCTGCGCGAACAGCCCTCGCAGATCCACAGTAGATCCCAGCAACAGCACGTGATCTGCCTCGTCGAGGAATACTCCGAGATCACCGAGTGATACGGCCAGTCCGCTCCCGCGCTCCACGACCACATCCTCGACCCACAACCCGTCCCCGATCGACTTCTTGGCCCAGAGGCCCGTTTCGGCGAAGTCATGGATGCGGCTGTTCCAGATCCGCACGAAGTCCGGGTAGTACGTGAATACCGGGTTCGCGGCGTACCCGATCGACGTGTACTCGATCCAGCTGTTGACCGCGGCAGCGCCGAGCCGTGAGGCCTCCCCAGTTGTCGCCGCCGGCGGCGCCGGAGTCGGGCCGCAGGAAGACCGAGTCTCCCTCGGCGCCCAGGGCCTCGAACGTCGCGTCCGCGACCAGGTCCGACTTGCCCGAGGTGCCGATCCAGGTCGCGTCGTTCGTGGAGGCATTGGCCGCCACGACATGCGTGCCGGGCCCGAGCGACCATGTTCCTCCGAACGAGGTGTCGACGTGGCCGCTGCAGGTCCCGCTGCCGAAGTGGCCCGCGGGTAGGAAAACGTCCGTGCTGTCGAGGTAGATCTCCCGGTCGTTGGCGATCTCGGAGAACGTGACGTCCGCGAGCCGGGGAGCGCCGAAGTTCTCGAGCGAGATCCCCTTCTCCCCGAACTCGATGTGCGTGTCGTGGATGTCGGACACCGGCTCGAACGTTCCGAAGTACCCGTAGGCGGTGTCCTCGCATCCTGAGAGGTCGAAGATCGCTCCGCCCCAGGTCCCGGCCGCGTGACCGGGACTGCTCAAGAGAACCGGGGCACTCGAGTCGCCGTCGGAGATGAACCGTCCCAGGACCTTGAGTTCCGCTCGGCTATCGTCGCTCCCCACGCCGGAAGCGTGCACGTAGTCCTCGGCGCGGGCGAAGGACAACGTCGTGCCCTCCGGAAGGGACAGGGTGGACGTGGAGGGGACTTCCAGGTCCCCCTCCAGGAAATAGACACCGGCGCTCGCGGTGGTCGTGGTGTTGGCCGAGAAGCTGAAGCCCGAGAACGTGCTTCCCGTGCGGTACCAGCCCTCGGTGTCGCCCGATGCAACCGCGTGTACGGTCCCCGACGCCGCGACTGCCGTGGGTCGCTTCGCGTCTCCCGGAACGTCCGGGAACACCTCCATGGTCGGGCTCCAGGTTGTGGTATCGGTCGGCGTGCTGTTGAAGCGGTGCATGAGCCGTCTGCGGCCGTCCACGATGTCTTGCCAGAACACGTGGAATGTGGAGCCGTCGACCGCCACGGTCGGCTGACCGGAGTTGATGGAGTCGCCGACGACGGATAGTCGGAAGGCCTCGGTGGTGAGCGGAGGGTACCAAGTGTAGGGATCTTGGCTCGTATCCAGAACTCGGACTGCGATCGTCTGCTCCTGGTCGGTACTCATGGGAGGCGGGTCCTCGAGCCGGGTCCAGACGAGACAGAACAAGTCGCCCGATGCGCCGGAGTCATCCTGGGACTCCGACCCTCGCCTGCGAAGAACGTCGCCAGGCATCCGTCCACCTCGGTGAACTCATCGATCTCGGTCGGACCGGTGTCGAGCGTCCAGTACAGGCCGGAGTCCGGCGGCGTCCCGGACGCGTGATACATGCGGAAGACCTTGTCGTCCTCGGCGGCGCAGGGTCCTCCATCACTGCCGTAGATGTGAACCGTGCCGGAGTCGCCCACGAGCACCGACCCGTAGGCCGCCGAAGGAAAGAACACGGGGGTGATGTAGGTCACGGACCACGCCGAAGCCGAGTCTTGGAGAGACCTCACGGCGTGCGTCGCGTGGTAGACGTTGGTGCTGTCGAAGGCATTGCACACCACGTGCAGGGTCGTTTCGCTCGGCCCTTCGTGAAGGGCGATTCGTGGAGAAGCGCCCCTCGCGATGAGATAGGGGAAATTCTCCGGATTCCAAAGCGAGGTGTCGGCGGACGTCTTGTAGGCGATGTAGGTCGATGCGGGAATGTAGTTCTTTGCCTCGTGGACTACGTGGATGTCATCGTTCGCGTCGACCACGAAGCGAAAGTCCGTGCTGTGGAGACCACTCGGGTAGCTATCAGCCGGATCGGGAGTGAACACGTACCGCGACCAGGTCGCGTTGTCGTAGGTGTAGTGCACGCCCCGCGCGAAGTTCATGTTCTCGCCGTCGACCCATTCGCGTCCGATGAGATGCAGGTCCACGCCACCGCCGCGCCCGAAGGCAATCTGCTTCGCCAGTGTCCCTCCCCAACCGGACGCGGTCGACGTGGGCTGCTGGTACGGCTCGTAACGATAGTCCGAAGCCCGCGCGATCGAGATCACGAGCACCGTGAGAGCGGCCGCTGCTGCGATCATGCGGGAGAACGACTGGTGCGAAGGACTGATCGATCGGTCGTGCCTGGTTCGGTTCACCTCGACACCTCCCGGCAGCTGATGGAACCCGAGCCGAGGAAAGCGCGGGCGGGCGCGGGGGCTGCGCCTCGCATCAACGCAGGGCCATCCTGCGCCACCCTGGGGGGGATATCAAGGAAAACTTGTGGGGCGGGCGCTCGCGACGGACCCATTGTCCCGACTTCGCATCTCGGACTCGCAAGAGATCCGGGATGAGACCCTAGTGTCGAGTCTCGGAATTTCCGGGGATTCTGAGACGGTCCTCGTGGCTTCCGACAATGAGCGCCGACGAGAGCGTATCTTCAGATACGCCGAGGAGAAGCGAAGCAGTCGGGGGCCGCGAGGGCCTCTCAGAATCCCCGGAAATTCCGAGACTCGACACTAGAAGAGGATTCCGCCCGAGATCCGGTGCACGTCGTCCAGCTCGGAGTGGTTCCGGTAGGCGTAGTCGAACGAGAACCGCTTGATGCGCAGCCCCGTCCCCGCCGTGAACGGGTTGTCGTCGCCGCCGAGGCGCTCCGTGCCGAGCCGCACGGCCAGGGTCTCGCGGTACCAGTACTCGGCGCCGAGCTTCACGTCGACGGGCATGCTGCCCGCGCTGAACGAGGCGCCCGCCTCGTCCTCGAAGCGCGCCGCGAGATCGGTCGCGAGCGTCACCGTGCCGCCGAGCGCCTCGGAGTCGATCGTGTATGCGGTGCCGAGCTTGAGCGTGGGTGTGATGTACTCGCGCGGCTCGGAGGGGGTGTTCTTCCACGAGAGGAACGTCGTCGTGGCGTCCTGCAGGTTCAGGCCGAACGCCCAGTTCTCGCGCATCTCCCAGAGCGCGCCGACGTCCACGCCGATGCCCCACGCGGAGTAGTCGTCCAGCGTCTTGCGCACGAACTTGACGCTCGCGCCCATCGAGACGTCTTCCCGGAACACTCGCGAACGGCCGTACGAGAGCAGCAGCCCGAGCTCGCGATCCGTGACTTCCTTCAGGTAGCCGTCGAGCGCGTTCAGGTCGAGTCGCTCGCCCGGATCGAGGCGGCCGTTGCCCTCGCTCCCGTCCGGATCGTTCGTGTTGAAGATGCCATCGGAGCCGCTCTCGATCTCGTCGAGGTTCGCATCGTCGGTGAGGATGCGGATGCCCGGCACGCTCGTCATCACGAAGCCGATGCCGAAGCCGCTGCGCGTGCCATCCGCCCGCTCGCGCGAGCGGAACAGCAGCGAGCCGGAGTCGTAGTTCACGAGCTCCCCGAACCGCTCCGAGTGCATGTACAGCACCTCGCGACGCTCCGTGCGCGCGAGCGCGGCCGGATTCCAGTACGTGGCCGAGGCGTCGTCGGCCAGCGCGGTGAACGCGCCGCCCATGCCGAGCGGACGGGCGCCGATGCCGACCGAGAGGAACTCGCCCGCGTACGGGCTGGCGAAGGCGGACGGGGCCGAGAGAAGGCCGAGGCCCACCAGGGCGAAACTCGTACGTCGAAGCATGCGAAGGAACTCCGGGGGTGGGCGCTGCGCTTGGGGGCCGTGCCTCGAAACCGGGGCCGATCGAGATCCGCTCGGCGCCGGACGCCGGATAGCCGGTAGCCGGGTCGATCGGACTTCTAAACCGACACCGATCAACAGTTTAGGGGTGGATCCGCGGAGGTGTCAAGGAAGCCCCCAGGGCCGTTTCGACGGCCTCCCGCCCCGGCAGCCCGGCCCGGGCGCCCGGGGTCCGGCACTTGAGCGCGGCGACCACGGCGCCGATCCGGAGCGCGGTCTCGAAGTCGTGCCCGGCCGCGAGCGCCCAGGCCGCGCCGCCGTGGAAGGCGTCGCCCGCGCCCGTCGTGTCGACCGCGCGGACGGGATGGGCCGGGAACTCGAACCCGCCGTCCGCCGTCGCGGCCACGACCCCGCGCTCGCCGCGGGTCACCGCCGCCATCCGCGCGCCCCGTTCGAGCAGCAGCCGCAGGGCCGCCCGCGGATCGTCGGCGCCCGCGAGCTCCCGCGCGAACGGCTCGGACCCGATGACCACGTCGGATTGGTCGAGCAGCGCCACGACGTCGTCGCGCACGGAGCCGGCGTCGAGCATCACCGGGATCCCGGCCGCGCGGGCCGCCGCCACGGTGGCGCCCTGCGACGGTCCGCCCCACCCGTCCACGAGCACGAGCGCCGGGCGCACGCCCGGCAGCGGGTCCGCCGTCGACGCCCGGAGCGGCCGGGTCTGCGGCGCGCTGTAGATCGTGCGCGCGCCGTCGGCTTCGTCCACCAGGATGAAGCACACGAACGCCGGCGCGCCGGCCACGATCTCCACGCCGGCCACGTCCACGCCCTCGGCCATCAGCTCCGCGCGCTGGGCCCGGCCGATCTCGTCGTCGCCGACCGCGCCCGCGAACGTCGCGCGGCCGCCGAGCCGCGCGATCGCCACCGCCGCGTTCGCGGCGGGACCGCCCCCTTGACGAAAGAAGCGTTCGAGACGGACCTTCACGTCTCGCGGCACGGGAAACGACACCGGGGCGAGGAAGTCCGTCGCGAGGAGACCGTGACACAGGATCACGGGCTCTTCGGGGGACGGGGCGGGAAGATCGGGAAGGCGGACCGAACGTGGATCCAGGACGCACCTCACTCCGCGCAGGAGTCTTGCCGGGGGTCGCGATCGCGGCCGTCGCCGCGGGCACCATGCTCTCGCGGAACGCGCTGACCATCAACCCGATGTCTGCCGCCGTCGTGCTCGGACTGTGGATCGCGTTCGGAGCGCTCACGGGCGCCGCGGCGGCCTGGCTCGGCGGCCGGGCGGCCGTGGTGCTGCGACTTCCGGCGCGCGCGATCGCCCCCGCCTTCGCGCTCGCGGTCGTGGGCTACCTGCTGCTGCCCGTCGGCGTCGGCGCGGCGGCGGGCGCCGGGGCGCTGCTGCTGCTCATGCTGCGCGGACGCCTCCTGCCCCGCAACCCGCGCCTCGACGTGATGATCCTGCTCGGCACGGTGGCGCTCGTGCCCTCGTTCGTGCGCGACGCCTCGAGCCCGCCCCGGCCCTCTCCGCCGACGTTCCGCTCGCGAGCAGCGTGCCGGCACCCGGCTCCGTCCCCGTGACCCTCACCATCCGTCGCGAAGGCGCGTATCCGCCCGTGCTCGCGACGCACGTCGAGCTCACCGCGCTCGCGAGCGAGGAACCGGGCGTGATCTCGGCGCTGCTCACGGGACGCTTCCCGTCGCGCACGCGGGCCGGCACGGAGCAGCCGATCGCGTTGCCGGGCGGCGGCGGTCTCTCCCGCTACTACGCCGCCCCCGCCGTGCCGGTGCTGACGCGGGCGTTCCCGCGCGTGATGCAGCTCGAGGGCACGGTGTTCGCGCCCACCGCGTCGGTCGCGTCGCTCGCGCGCGCGAGCGGCCTGCCGGTGCTCGGGGCCGAGGAAACGTCGACGCTGCCGCCGCACTTCCTCCGCCTCCTCGAGATCCGGGGCGAGACGTCCGACGCCGACGCGCAGGCCTGGCGCGACCAGGGCGCCTGGCTCGACGTGACGCTGCGCGACGACGGAACCGCGGAACTCGCGCTCACGGGTCAGGGCATCGCGCTCGGGCAGGTGCAAGGCACGGCGAACCTCATCGACGTCGCGCCGACGGTGCTGCACCTGCTCGGCCTCGCGGTGCCGCGTGATTGCGACGGCCGCGTGCTGCTCGAGGTGCTCGATCCGATCGGTCCCGGGGGACGTCCGATCCGCTACCGCGACATCGCGCGGCGACCCGACGCCAAGGCCTCGATCACGTCGACGTAGACACGTCGCTCGAGCTCCCAGCGGTGTTGCTCGCTCACGCGTCGGCCCGCCGCGACGCACGCCGCCCGCGCCTCCGGGTCGCGCAGCGCCCGCTCCACCACGCGCGCGAGCTCCTCTTCGTCGCCGGGCGAGAAGAACAGCAGGTCCTGTTCCGCGAACAGATCCGTGATGGCCGGCGACCGGCTCACGATGACGGGTCGCTCCATGGAGAGGTACTCGAACACGCGGGTGGGCAGCGCGAGGTCGCTGAACGCGCCGCCGCGATTCGGCACGAGACCGAGGTCCGCCGCCGCGATCTCCTCGGGCACGCGCTCGAGCGGCACCGGACCACGCACGTCGATCCACTGCGGGCGATCGCCCTCCGCCGCGAGGCGACGAACCTCCGGCAGGAAATCGCCGTCGCCGAGGATCACGAACTCGAAGTCGAGCCCCGCGGCGCGCACGCGCTCGGCCGCGCGGATCGCGCAGTCGATCCCGCTGCGGTGCGTGACCGTGCCGTGGAACAGGATCCGCGGGCGCGGCGGCGCGTTGCCGTTGCGGGTGCGCGGCGCGAACAGGCGCGGGTCCGGCGAGTTCAGCAGCACGGAGATCTTCGTGGGCGGGCGCCCGCGCTCCACGAGCCGATCGCGAAACGCGCCCGTCGCCGCGAACGCGTGATCCGCGAACCGCACGCTCAGGCCCTCCACGCGCGCGAGCCACCGGATCAGCGAGGACTTCCGGTCCAGACCGAACTTGCTCATGTACAGCTCGGGAATCGGGTCGTGCAGATCGAGCACGATCGGCACACCGGTCAGCCACGGGATGAGTCCGCAGAACACGAGGAAGTCCGGCATGTTGTGGGCCTGCACCACGCGGTAACGCTTCACGCCGTGCAGGAACACGGCGGCCATCGCGCCCGCCGCGAGCAGGGCCAGGTACTCGAACGCGTAGCGCAGCACGCCGCCGCGCCGTCGACGCAGCGGGAAGCGCACGTAGCGCACGCCGCCGATCCGCTGCACGAGACGCTCGCCCGCGTCACGCAGGCAGAAGACGTCGACACCGAATCCCTCGGCGGCCAGCGCCTCCGCCTCCCGGCGCACGCGTGGATCGGCCGGACAGTAGCTGTGCACGATCATGAAGACGTTGCCGTGGCTCACGACGGTCTTCCCTTGCCTCCGTCGCGGAACGCGTTCGGCGCGCGCCAGGCGTACACCACCCCGAGGAAGGCCGGGTCGTTCCGGATCGAATCGAAGTGCGGATCGTGACGGTAGCGGTCGGGATTCGAGGGGCCGATCTTCTGCGCGCGCTCGAACAGGATCGCGGCGTTCAGCGCGTCGCCCTTCGCGGCCGCGATCGAGGCGCCGAGGTACAGGCCGTCGGCGTGGTCCGGCTTGATCCGGATCAGGGCCTCGATCGTGCGCCCCGCGTCATCCAGCAAGCCCGCATCCACCAGGGACTTGGCGAGTTCGTATCGGACGAGACTCGAAGTGGAATCGAGCTCCGCGGCCTTGGTGAGATAGAGGACGGACTCCTCCGCCCGCCCCACCCCGCGCAGCGCCCGGCCGGCTCGCAGCCAAGAGGCAGCCTCCGTGGGATGGTCCTCCAGGAGGGCCTGCAGCTCCACCCGGGCGGCCTCCGACTGCCCGTCGCGGAGGAGGGTCTCCGCTTCGTTGATGCGACGGCCCTCGCGGGGGCCGGGCCCCACGCAGGTGCGCACCCCGATTGCCACGAGAAGCAGGACCAGGACCCCGACCAGGATTCGGAGGCGGGGATCCGGAGGCGTCCACCCGGAGTTCAACGGTCGTCCCTCGGCTTGACGGAGACGGGTTCGATGATACGCTCCGCGCGGCCTCGGCCATAGCCCCGACCCCGGAGATTCCTGTGACGATGCGACATCTTCTTGCCCGCCTCACGGTGACGCTCGCCGTGGGCCTGGTCGCGACGGGCGCTCCGCGCGCGGCGACTCCGGCCCCCGAGGACATCCCGGCGCTCGACGCCTGGATCCTCTTCTCCGATCTCGGCTCGCTGCGGGTCCGGATTGACCGGGAGGCGGCGCCGGATCACGTCGCGCAGTTCCTGGGCCTCGCGGCGAACGGCTGGTACGACGGCCTGTCGGTGCACCGGATCGTGCCGCGGCTCGTGGTCCAGGGCGGATCCTCGGGCACGCGCGAGGGCGAGCCGCGCGACTGGGTCCTCGTACCGCCGGCGGAGCGGATTCCGGCGGAAGAGATGGAAGCGGCCGCGCTCCCGCGCGGCACGTTCGCGCTCGCCTGGCAGGGCGAAGACCCCGGCAGCGCGGGCTCCGAGTGGATGATCACCTTGACGGATCTCGAGGCCGGCGAGGGTCGCGGCACGCGCATCGGCGACGTGGTCGAGGGCCTGGACGTCCTGGATCGGCTCGCCCAGGTGTCGACCTCCGTGAACGATCGCCCGCTGAAACGTCTGCCGTTCGAGGTCCGTCTGGGCCCGTCGTCGCTGCCGGCGGGGCAGACGCCGCAGGCGCCCGACACCGGATCGGACGAACCCCAGGGTTAGGCCCCGGGGGTTCGCACCAGGAACGGGCTGTCGTCGATCTCCCGCGGTCAGTTCTGGCCGGCCGAGCGGAAGCTCGCGAGCGCGTCCTCGCGGCTGTAGTAGCTCTCGAACACCGTGAGCAGCTTCGTCACCATGAGGATCGACTTCACGCGCTCGTTGATGTTCAGGAACTTCACCTGGGCGCCGGCATTCCGCATGCTCGTGTAGGCGGAGATCAGGATCCCCACTCCGGAGCTGTTCATCCAGGGGACGTCGCTCAGGTCGATCAGGAGCTTCTTCGTCCCGGCTTCCACGAGCTCGGAGATCTCGGTCTTGAAGCGGTCCGCATCCGGGCCGCCCATGACCTTCCCCGAGACCTCGAGGATCACGACGTCTTCCTCGGTACGGCGCTTCAGCTTCACGGGATCCCCCTGGAAACGCGGGTGAGCACGCTCTCGGAGCCGGAAGTCTAGGGGCGGCCCCGGAGCCCGTCAAGAAACGGCTCCGCGGGGGCGCCGCACCGGTACCGCGTGGCGGCACGGCAGGCCGCGCCGGCGTCGCCGGGCGCCACGGGAGGCCCTGCCGGCGGTTCCCGCTCTTGACGCCCCCCGGGTGTCCCCCTAATGTCTTTCCCGTTACTGGGGAGTCGTCGAATTGGTAAGACGCCTGACTCTGGATCAGGAAGCTGAAGGTTCGAGTCCTTCCTCCCCAGCCAATTTCGAGCGGGTCGGCGCGGTGGCCGGTCCTCTCCGTGTGTGAGCGTATCGCTTGACCGTAGCGAAGGGGTTCCGGTATACCCCTCCTTCGCGCGGGGCCATCGTCTAGTGGTTAGGACGGGAGATTCTCAGTCTTCAAACCGGGGTTCGATTCCCCGTGGCCCTGCCAAGAAGTTCGCCTCCGGGCGAGAAGAGCCCCTCCCGGTCTCCGGACCCGGAGGGGTTTCTGTTTTGCGGCTCTGGCTGCGCCCGGCCATCGGTCGTATCTCGCGGTCGTACCTCGACCGGCGGTCGCCCGCCGGTCGTCGCGGGTCCTGCGGCTCCGACTCAATCGCCCGCCGTCGGACGGAAGGGCCTCCACCCGAATCGCCCCTCGCGAACGCGCGCCCGATCGATCGGGGCGAACCCCTCCTTGGTGAAGAAGAAGATCGTCCCCTCCGAGCGCACGAGACTCCCGGGGGCACGTGCGTCCGGGTCACTCCGCCACACGAAGAGCGTTTCCGCCGTCGCGGCGTCAAGAGCGAGGATGCGATGGCGCCGGACTTCGCGGTCCCGCTCCGTGTCCGGCTCGAGATCGTAGACGTACAGCCAGTCCCCATCGGCGATCGCGGTGGTCGCCGCGGGCACGCGCCACCGTGTCCTTCCGTCGTCCAGATCGACCCGCGAGAACTTCGCGCCGGCCGTCGTCCGCTCCCGGAAGACCACGGCGTCGTCGAGCCAGCAAGCGACACTCGCGCTCGGATCCTGCAGGTCGAGTGACACCCGCTCCCCGCGCGAGCCCCGCCAGAATCTCACCTGGTGTTCCGTGTTGCGGATGATCACGCCGGTGGCGAGGGGATGCGGCTCCGCGCGCGCGTCCGGCAGAGGGACCCACTCGTCGACCACCAGGTCGCCTTCCGGCGTGAACCAGCGAATGCGGGTCGAGTCCGGAGGCGCCTCGGCCCGCTCCCTCCACTCTTCTTCCTGAGTGGTCTGCCACACGCTGGTCGAGTCCACGAGTGCGTCGCTCGCCCCCGACTTGACCTCCTCCGGCCCCCGGACGAAGAAGAAGATCTGGAGCGAGTCGATCGGCGCGATGACGAGCGGCGGCTCCGGCGGCGTCGCGAGCGAGAAGGAGCCGGTCTCGCGATTCCACTCGAGCTTTGCGATCCCCGGGAACGGGCCGGCGGTGCGGACGAAGCGGCCGGCCCGGTAGACGTCCACCGCGGTCGTGGAGATCGTCGGTTCGTACTTGTGCAGCAGAACATGCCCGGACCGGGTCGCGACGAAGGTGTTCCGGTCGCTCCCCTTGCCACCGAAGGAGCTTTCCCAGAATGGCGCCAAGCCGAAGAACCTGCCTTCGCGGCGCAGAAGTCCTTGACGTCGCTCGACGTCGGCGAGTTCCGCCAGCACCGCGCCGTCCCTCGAGTACCACGTCACGGAACGCGTGACGGCGCAGGGGAAACGATCCTCCGAGTCGATCGCGGCGACTCCTTCGACCCGGTAGAGAACGTAGGGCCAGAGCCACTCCGATCGAACGTGGCCGATCGTCGGGCCCGGGAAGGAGAACCCGGGCGGCGGCGGGATTCCGGCGCCCGAAGTCGGCAACAGCAGAAACGTCGCCATCGCGGCGGCGACGATTCGAATCGCACCTCGAGTGCCCATTCCATTCCCCGCCGGTTCGGATCGATGGGAGAGCCTAGCGCAGACGAGTCACGGGCGACGAGCGGCTTCCGCCTTCCACTGCGCCACCTCGCCCGCGAGCTGCGCCGCCCCGAACCGAATCGCGGACTCCCCCGCCTCCACGGCGCCCGGGAGGTCGCCCGTCGCCGCGCGGATCCGGGCGACGTTCGTCCACGCGACGGGATCCTGCGGGGCGAGTGAAACGTCGCGCTCGAACGCGACGCGCGCCGCCGTGTAGTCCCCCGACTGCGCGAGGAACGCGCCGAGCGCGCGCCACCCCGCCGCGACGTCCGGCTCGGCCTCCGTGGCGCGACGCGCGGACTCGATCGCCTCCGGCAGCCGCCCGAGGCTGCCGAGCGCGAGCGCCCGGTTGACCCAGGGGCCCGCGAGATCCGGGCGCGCCCGGATCGCGCGATCGAGGACGTCGAGCGCTGCCTCCGATCGGCCGCTCTCGTGCAGGGCCGCGCCGATCGCGTTCCAGGCCATGCCGGGGTCGGCGCGCACGCCGGGGTCGCGCGCGGCGAGGAACGTCAATGCCGCCACCGCCACGCCGGCGCCCGCCAGTCCGCGGAACCGCCGCGCGCGCCAGCGATCCCGGATCTCCCCCACCGCGTAGCCCGCGAGCACGGCGAGCGGCACGATCAACGGCAGGCGATAGCGCGCCGTCACGAAGAACGGCAGCAGCGAGAGCATCCACACGATCGTGAACGCGGCGAGGCCGAGTGCGGCGCGCCGACCGCCGGCCCGTTCGGCGCCGGCCCGCGCCGCGACCGCGAACCCCGCCCCCAAGAAACCGAGCACGAAGAACGGGAGCCACGGCTTCGGCCACAGTCGCAGCAGTCCGGACCGGGGACGCAGCATCTCGTAGCCGAGGTTGTCGTCGATCTCGGCGGCGTTCGCGAACAGCAGCAGCTTCCGCCCGAGCCCGCGCACGGCCGCGCCGGGATCCGCCACGATGCGCTCCCTCGTGCGGGCGCGATGCCAGTCGGACGCCTCCGCCAGCGTCATCGCCCGCCCCGTCGCCCGTTCCGCCTCGCGCTGGTACGCACCGCCGGGGCCGAAGTCGTTCGGTGTGCGCTCGAGCGCGCGCCCACCGCGCGCATCCTCCGCGAATCCCGTGGCCAGGATCATGCCGCCGTTCACGGTGAGCGGAGTCCATACGCCCGACGCGAGCCCGTTGCGCAGGAGGACACCGGCGAGCACGAGCGCAAACCCGCCGACGAACGCGGCCGGCCGCCGCCATCCTCCCGGCCGACGCCGGAACAGGAATACCGCCGCGACCGGCGCGAACAGCACGACGTTCGTGCGCAGCAGCGCGAGCGCGCCGAGCGCGAGCCCGGCCAGCGCGGAAGGTCGGTCGGTCTCGCGATCATCCGCGCGCAGCCACGCCGTCAATGCCACCGCAGTCAGGAAGGTGGCGAGCGACGTGTACAGCAGCTGACTCTCGTACGCGATCGCCACCGGCGTGACCGCGACGAGCAACCCCGCGATCCAGCCGGCGAGCCGGCCGAAGCGCAGCCCGAGCCCCGCCGCGAGCACCGCGGAACCGACCCCGAGTCCGTGCTGAATCCAGACGACCGCGGACAGGTGCTCCCCGAAGATCCGGAAGAACGTGCCGAGCAACACGGGATACAGCGGCGCGAACCACAGCGGCTCGCTGCCGAAGAACCAGTCGCCCGCCGCGAAACGTCGCGCGAGCTCCACGTAGGAGCGCGAGTCGATCGCGAGGATCCCGAACAGCGGATCCCCGCGAATCTCGAGGCGAAAGATGACGCGGAGGAGGAACGCCACGCCGGCCACCGCGAGCAGGACGCGGTGGCGCGGCGCGGTCGAGCGATCAGGCGTGCGACGCGGCGGCGAGGCGGGACTCCTTGCCCGAAGGGACGCGTCTCACGTCGCGCGAAGCGAGCGCCGGAGTCACCGTGGAGACCAGAATGGCCCCCTCGGTCCCGTGCACGCTGTGCCCCACGGAGCCGTCGATCACGCGAGTCTGCCCCGCCCGCAACGTGAAGACGTGGTCCTCCTCGCGAACGGAGAGCTGACCCGTGGCGCAGTAGAGGGTCTCCTCCCCGGGGTGCGTGAACAACGCTTCGCGACCCTCGGCCTTCGGTGCGCCCGTGAACCGGTACACGCGGACCTCGGTCTCGGAATCCCGGACGATGGTCGTGCCGTGGGAACCCGGATACTCCTCGACGAGTTCGAGGTCTTCCCTCTTGTCCAGATCGCGTTCGATGGCGCGCGCCACCTGGCGCAGCATCTCTATCTTCTCCGGATCGGAGAGACCGCGGTGGTCGGACTCCGCGGTTCCGAGGAGAACCGGAAGATCGACGCCGAGAGATTCCGCAAAGCGCCGGGCCACTTTCAGGCTCGGCATGCGAAGGGAGGATTCGATCTGGCTCACGTACGCCGGGGCGACGCCGACCAAGTTCGCGAGCTCGGTTTGCGTCATGCGGCGCTCTTTTCGCTGCGCGCGAAGATTCTTTCCGAACTGTTCCATGATGCCGATGAGACTCCACGACTGACCGAGCCCGCCGAGGAAGGGTGGGGATTCCCTTCCCGTGGCCGGTTCGGCGCCTCTCGCCCCTACGCCGCCTCGGGTGCGAGAGACTGGTCACTCCACGCCAGGAGTGTAGCAGTGAGCGACGTTCCCGAAAACGCCAATCGACTCCTGGGTCGCGTTCTGCGAGAGACCGGTCCGGCGAGCGAACAAAGTCCCGAGAAGCCCAGAATCGCCTCGAAAACCCCGTCCTCCCCGCTCTGGCCACCTCGCGGGGACTCGGATACCATCGGCGACCGCTGACGTCGGTGAGGAGGCTGTCATGTCGAAGTGCTGGCTCGCGGGGGGAATCGTCGCCGTCCTGATCGCCGCTCCCGGACACGCCGGGGAGCTCGCGCCGGATCAGGACGACCGACTTTGGCTGCATCGGAATCTCGGATCCGCGTACTGGGCAAACGAGGATCTCGACCTCGCGGCCGACGAGCTCGGCTCGGCGCTGGAACTCGCGCCGGAGTCCGCCGCCGACGCGTTCAACGCCGGCGCCGCCGCGTTGCGCGCGGGAAGACCGGACGACGCGCGCGCCGATCTCGATCGCGCGGCCGCGCTCGACCCGAACTCGGCGTCGTTGCACTACGCACTCGGACTTCTCGCGAAGCGGAACGGAGATCTCGCCGCCGCCAAGCAGGAGCTTCTGCGGTGCCGCGAGCTCGGCGGGGCGGGGCCCGAGCTCGAGTACAACCTCGGCATCGTCGCCAGTCGCACCCAGGACCTCGACGCCGCGATCGCGGAGTTCGGACGAGCCGTCGAGCGCGGCGCGCTCGATGCTCCGCGTCACTACGCGTCGGCGCTGTATCGTTACGGGCGCACGCTCCTGCAGGCGGGGCAGCGCGAAAAGGGTGCCGCCGCGCTCAAGGAATACCAGGAGCTCGTGAAGCAAGGCGCCGGCGCGCAACTCTCCGAGGAGGACCTCGAGGTCGGCGCCCTGCTCGAGCTCGCGCACCTGCCCCGCCCCGCCGACGTACGCGCGGCCGGTCCGGTGCCGGCGTTCGCGCCGGAGAGTCTCCCGGTGACGAGTGATCTCCGCTGGGCCGAGGTCGCGGACGTCGACGCGGACGGCGACACGGATCTCCTCGTGGGCGACGGCCAGACGGTGCGCGACCTGCGCCGCGACGGCGCGCGCTGGGTCGACGTGACCGAGAGCCGCGGTCTCGCCGGGCTTCTCGGCGTCACGTCGGCGCGCATCCTCGACGTGGACAACGACGGCGAGCGGGACCTCGTCCGCGGCGGCGGCAACGGCGTGCAGTTCCATCCCGGCCAGCAAGGATCGTGGAGCCCACCGCGGCCCGTCCTGTCCGGATCCGTCGTGCAGTTCCGGCCCGTGGACTTCGATCACGAGGGCGACGTGGACTTCGTGGCGGCCGCCCTCTCCGGCGTGGTCCTCGCCCGCAACAACGGCGACTCGACGTTCGAGGACGTCACGCCCGGCTCCGGCCTCGAGGCGATCGGACCGAGCACGGACGTCGAAGTGGGCGACCTCGACGACGATCTCGACGTCGACCTGCTGTTCGTCACGCGGCGCGGAGCCGTGGTCGTCGCGTCGAGCCTGCGCGGCGGGCGCTTCGAGATCCGTCCCGCCCTCGACGCGCCGGAGTCCGTGTTCGACGCGGCCCTCGGGGACCTCGACTCCGACGGCGACCTCGACGTGGCCGTGGCGTCCGCCGCGGGCGTGACCGTGCTCGAGAACCGCGGCGGTCTCTCGTTCGTCCGCTCCGCCGACCTCGCGATCGCCGGCGCGGTGCGCTGGCCGCCCTCCGGGGGCACGTCGCTCTGGCTCGCCGACTTCGACAACGACGGCCGCCTCGACGTGCTCGCGGGACAGGAAGGCGGCGCGACGCTCGCGCTGAACCAGGGCGAGCTCACATTCCTCGAAACCCGCGATCCGTTGCGCCCGGTGAACGACGCGCGCGCGGTCCCGGTCGCGGTCGGTCTCGTGGACGACGACGTCCGACTCGATCTCGTCACCTCGCTCGCGAAGACCGGAATCGCGCGCAACGCCGGTCAGGTCGGCCGGGGTCTCGCGCTGCGCCCGGTGGGCACCAAGAACAACCACGACGGCGTGGGCGCGACGTTCGAGCTGCTCGCGGGCGCGCGCTACACGCGCGCCGACGCGGACGGCAATCTCGTGCACTTCGGCCTCGGCCGCAGCGGTCGCATCGACGCGATCCGCGTGCGCTGGCCGAACGGGATCCATCAGGGCGTGACCGACGCGAAGGCCGGAACTCGCCTGACCGTGGAGGAGAAGGCCGGACTCGTGGGCTCCTGCCCGTTCCTGTACGCCTGGAACGGCGACACGTTCGAGTACATCACCGACATCCTCACCGTGACCCCACTCGGCCTGCCCATGATGCCGGGCATGTACGTGCCGCCGAACTGGGACGAGGTGATCCGCGTGACGTCCGATCAGCTGCAGCCGGACACGGACGGAATGCTCACGGTCCAGGTGACGGAGGAGCTGCGCGAGGTCACGTACCTGGATCAGGTCAAGCTGTACGCGATCGACACGCCGTCCGGCACCGAGGTGCAACCGAACGAGCGCTTCAAGTTCCCGCCGTTCCCGGAGTTCGGCATCCACGTGCTCGAAGGCGCGCGCGCGCCCGTTCGTGCGACCGACTCGCTCGGGCGCGACGTGGCGGAGGCGCTCGAGTTCACGGACGACATCGTGGTCGGCGATTTGCCGCTCACCCACTACCAGGGAATCACGCAGGGTCACTGGATCGAGCTCGACTTCGGCGACGTGCCGCCGGACGCGAAACTGACACTGCATCTCGCGGGCTGGTTCTACTGGACGAACGCGTCCATCAATCTCGCGATCGCGCAGGACGCACGCTATGACTTCGTGCCGCCGCAGCTGCTGCTGCCGGCACCGGGCGGCGAGTGGCGCAACAGCGGCGTGGAGATCGGGTTCCCCGGCGGCAAGACGAAGTCGATTCCGATCGACGTGACCGGCTTGTTCCCGGACGGACACGCGCGCCTGCGCCTCGAGACGACGCTCCGGCTGTACTGGGATCGGGCGCTCCTGCAGGTCGGCGAGGCGACGGTGAAGCCGATCGTCACCGAGTTGCTGCCCGACACCGCGGACCTCCATCACCGCGGCTGGTCGGAGCCGATCTTCTCGATCACCGGCGAGGAGCCGGAGCGCTTCGACTACGACACGATGCGGACCACCGACGTGCCGTGGGATCCGCATCCCGGCAAATACACTCGTTTCGGCGACGTCTCTCCGCTCGTGCAGGCGCCCGAGGACATGTACGTGATCATGGCCACCGGCGACGAGTGCACGGTCCGCTGGCGCGCCGACCGCCTGCCGCCGCTGCCGGCCGGACAGGAGCGGACGTACTTCCTGCTGTTCGACGGGTGGGCCAAGGACGGCGATCCGAACACCACGCTGGCCACCCAGGTCGAGCCGCTGCCGTTCCACGGGATGAGCGGCTATCCCTACCGGGGCGACGAGTCGTACCCCGACGACGAGGCGTACCGAGACTACCGCGCCACCTGGAACACGCGCGAGCCGGTGCGGACGACACGGGACCTCGTCGCCGAGGCCCGTGCGGGGGTCGCCGGAAGCGCCGTGCCGGGGACGCGATGATCCGGCGTCTCCTGGGACACCGCGGGGCGAGCGCGCGGGCTCCGGAGAACACGGCGACGGCATTGCGGGCCGCGCTGCAGGACGGCGCCGACGGTCTCGAGTTCGACGTCCGCTGTCTCGGCGACGGCACGCCGGTCCTGATGCACGACGCGAAAGTCGACCGCACCACCGACGGCACCGGCCCGCTCGCCGATTTCGACCGTCGATCGATCGCGCGACTGGACGCCGGCAGCCGCAAGAACCGCGACTTCGCCGGCGAGCGGATTCCACTGCTCGAAGACGTCCTCGCGGAGTTCCTGGGGCGCGCGTACCTCGCGATCGAGATGAAGGAGATCCTGCCGGAGGAAGTGCTGCGCGCGATCGGGGACGCGGTCCGCGCGAACGTGGCCGCCGACGTCGTGCTCGCGTCGTTCGAAGCGAAGGCGCTGGAGCGCGCCCGAGACGTCGTGCCGGCGCTGCACCGCTCGCTCATCCTCGGCCGCGAGACCCCGTTCCCGCCGCCGGAGCTCGCGACGTACCTCGGACTGTCCGGGATGTTCGCGCCGCACGACCGGATCGACGAACGTTTCGTCGTCGAGTGCCGTCGCCTCGGACTCTCGCTGTTCGCGTACACGGTGAACGACCCTGGCCGCGCGGAGTTGCTGCTGGCGCTCGGCGTGGAAGGGATCATCTCCGACGACCCGCGCGCCCTGCGACCGCACTTCCCCGCCGCGGGCTGACGCTAGCGCAGCGCCTCGGACCCGGAAGGCGGCCCCACCGGCGGTTTCGGGCCGTTCTCCGGTACCGAGAACGGCGGCGGCTCCGGCAGATCGTGCGCCTTCCCGAGCACCGCGTAGGCCATGCGAGCCGCGTACGAGAGGATGCGCTTGTAGTCCGCCACCGCGTCGACGTGAACCGTGGTGGTCGCGCGCGATGCCGCGTTGCCGGCCTGCAATCGCGCGAGATGCGCGACGCGGAGCTGCCGCTCGAGACGATCGAGCTGCGACTTCCGATCGAGCACGCGGCGCGCGGTATCCGCATTCCAGGTGGCGATCGCGGCCACCACGAGCTCCACGGTCTCGCGCACCTGATCGTGGAAGTCCAGGATCTGGTGAAAACCCTCGTCGGAGAAGCGCAGCCCGAGCGTGCGCTTCTTGTGGAGCATGCCGGGGACGAGTCCCTTCGACACCACGTCGGCGATCAGCTCCAGGTCCTTCGTGATGAACAGGAGATCGAGCACGCGACTCGCCTGCGCGCCGGAGAGCGCCTCCGTGTTCAGCTCCGTCAGGTAGGCGGTGATCGCCTCGTCGAGACGATCGACGCGGTCATCGGATCGGCGGATCGACTGCGCGAGCTCCTCGTCGTCCTTGCGGAGCGACCGTTTCACGTCGTCGAGCATGGCCTTCACGAGCTGGGCCATCCGCAGGACCTCCTGCAGCGCCCCGGCGATCGCGATGTCCGGTTGCTCGCGGAAACGTCGATCGAGGGAGCGAGGCGCCCAGTCGTCGTCCGCGTCGCCCGGATCGTCCGGGATCAGGCGCCGGAACAGTCGCTCGGCCGCGGGCAGGAACGGCAGGAAAACGAGCGCCGTGGCCACGTTCAGGAGCGTGAACGCGTGCGCCACCTGGCGCGCGGGATCCGCGGTCAGGTGCTCCACGAAAGTGGCGAAGGGATGCAGGAACGGCAGGAACAGGAGCCCGCCTCCGAGCCGGAACATCGCGTGGGCCCAGGCGATCCGCCGGCCGTCGGCCGGGGCGCCGATCGCGGCGATGAGCGCGGTCGTGGTGGTGCCGACGTTCGCGCCGAGCACGAACGGCAGTGCGGCGTCGAGCGGGAGCAATCCCTGGAGGGACAGACCGAGGACGATGCCGAGCGTCGCGGCGGAGGCCTGGGCCACGGCCGTGAACGCGGCCGCCGCGAACATCGCCGGCAGCGGGTTCTCGGCGGCCGCCACGAAGAAGCCGACCACGGGTCCCATTCCGTCGAGCGGCGACAGGGCCTCCGAGATGAGCGTGAGGCCGTGGAACACGAGACCGAGACCGATCACCGCGCTCCCGAGGCGCCGCAGACGGGAACGATCCTGCAGGTTCATCAGGAAGCCGATCGCCACGAGCAGCAGGGCCCAGTTCGAGAGCCGGAACGCGATCAACTGCACCGTGAGCGTGGAGCCCACCGCGGCACCGAGCACCGCGCCGAGACCGCCCCGCAGCGAGAGGAGCCCCGTCGACGCGAAGCTCACGAGAAGCACCGTACTCGCGGAGGAGCTCTGCACCAGCAGAGTGCTCACCATGCCGAACACGGTCGCGCGGAGGGGATTGGACGTCATGCGGCCGAGCGAGTCGCGGAGCCGCGCGCCCGCGAACTTCTCGAGCGAGCGGCCGATCAGTCGCATTCCGAACAGGAACATCGCGAGGCCACCGGCGGCCGTGACGACCATCTGGCGGACCCAGCCGCGGGGAAGCACGCGCACGGGCACCGTGAGCTCGGTCTCGTCGCCGGCCCGGGACGCCACGAGCACCCAGTCGCCGGGGACGTCGCGCACACGGAGAGAGAAGATCGCCTGCCCGTCGAGGTTCGTCGCGACCGTCGTGTCCGTCGGCGAGAACGGCGAGGGGACGGCCAGGCTGCGGAGCCGGACATTCTGCCCCGAGTAGGGCCGTCCCGAGGAATCGTGGAGGGCGACCCGGACCGCGAGCGCGTGTCCCGCCTCCGTGACGTGAAGCTCCGAGTGGGGCGAGTCCGCGAGGACCTGCAGCGTGTCCGCCGCGGCGCCGACGGCCCCACTCGCCGCCCAGGCCGCGAACACGGCCCACAGCAGCCTTCTCCCCCGTCCCCTGAGCTCACCCATCCCCGCTGGTCACCTCCGTGATCTTCATCTTCGGCAGCCGACCGGCCCGGGTCAATGGAATCCATTGCCAGTTAACAACTTGCACCCGTGGCCGTTTGGCAGGGTTCCTCAAGTCGGGGCAAAGGCCGACCGATACCCGAACGAATGACCGGGAACCGCACACCAGGCCGAGGCCTCCTGACGCCGGAGCACGAGACCGGAATGACCCCAACGCGAACTTGGTTGCTCGCGGCCTTCCTGTTTGTCTCCCTCCTCGCCGCGCACGCGCGGGCGGCGGAGCCGCCGGGGCTGAACGACGCCGCGGCGCGTGACCGCCTGGAGGAGATGGAGCGCGCGGGAGTGCTCGCCGACCCGTGGTGGGCGCGCGCCTACTGGCTGCGCGCCGAAACGGCCCCCACCGAGCAGGCCCGCACGGCGGACCTTCGCTGGGCGCTGCGGTTCGACCCCGACTTCACGCGGGCGCGACGGGATCTCGCGTTCTCCCTGCTTCGCCAGCGGGACGGCGAGTTCGCCGAGCAGCTCCGTCTCGCGGTCACCCGGAGCCTGTCCTCGTTCCCGGGTCAGATCCGGGCCCTGCTCGCCGTGTTCGCCATCGTCTTCGGGGCGACGTTGCTCGCGGCCGTCGCCCTGGCGACGCTCGCCGTGGCGAAGATCCTGCCCCGAGTCCACCACGGACTCCGGGAGCGATTGCTCTTCCTGCCCGCCGAGCTCCGCTCCGGCGTGGCGCTCCTCACGATCGCGTTGCCGTTGCTCGTCGCGCTGACGCTTCCGCCCACGGCGGCCGTGTTCTGGGCGTTGCTGTTCGGCCTCGTCGGCACGTGGACGCGACTCGACCGCGGGGAACGCCGGGTCGGGGTCGTGGCCCTCGTCACCCTGCTCGCGACGCCGATCGCGCTGAGCGCGTGGACGCGTCTCGGCGATCCGCTGCTGCCGGGTTCGTACCTCTACTCTCTCTGGGACCTCCAGGTCGGGATCGACGCCACGGCGACCTCGAACGTGGACACGAATGCTCCGAAGTCGGCCGAGCCCGATGCGCACCGGCTCGCGGCCCTCGCTCTCGCGGAACGCCGGGCCGGCGACTACCACGCGGCGGAGAGTCATCTGCGCGAGGCGCTGGAGCTCGCGCCCGACGACTGGTCGCTGCACAACAACTTCGGCAACGTCCAGCTCCTGCTCGGCGATGCCGACGCGGCGCTCGCCTCCTACGCCGAGGCTCTCTCACTCGCGCCGGATCAGGCGCTCCCGCACGTGAACCGGGCGCAGGCCTACGTGCGCAACCTCGACTTCCGGAAGGCGGACGACGCGCTGGAGACGGCGACGCGTCTCGGCTACCGACTCCCGCCGCGACTCACGACCGAGGCGCTCGACATCGTGGTGCGCGACGAGGTACTGGATGCCTCGGCGCTCTGGGCCCGCGCCGCGCGCGGTGAAGGTCGCGTGTCGACGTTCGATCGGTCGCGCGCGTACGGCGCCGTGGCCGACGTCCTGCTTCCCATCCGCCCGCTGTTCCTCTCGGCTCCATTGCTCCTGATCCTGTGGTGGGTCGCGAAGGCCCGGGATCTTCCGCGGGCCGCCCGCTGCGCCGGCTGCTCCCGTTGGACGTGCCGCAAGTGCCACTACCGCGTCCAGCGAAGGAGCTACTGCGCGGAGTGCCACGCCGTGCTCCGTGACGTGCAGGCTCCGCTGAAGCGTGCCGAGTTGCTCGAAGGGCGACGCCGGCACGCGACGTCGCTGACCGCACCCGCGCTGCTCGCCCTTTCGTTCCTCGCGCCCGGTTCCGGACTCGTGATCCTCGGCGCGCGCCGCCGGGCGGTCTGGTACGTACGCGGCGCGCTCGTGATCCTGACGCTCGCCCTGCTCGCGCCGATCTGGCCCGACCCCGTGCTGCGGGTGGTTCGCGTCGGATCCTCGCTGCCGTTGATTCTCGGTGTCGCCTGGGCGCTTCTGGGCGGCCTCTCACTGCGGGAAACGGTCCAGGTCCGGCGCCACTCGCCGGACAAGGAAACCACCGAACCGGGGACTGCCTGATGTCGTTCCGTGGCGAGCTACGGGAGTTCGAGCTTCCCGACATTCTCCAGCTGATCGCCTCGCAGAAGAAGGCCGGCTGGCTCAAGGTCATCTCCCGCGGGGACTGCCACTTCGTCTTCTTCCGCGACGGCAAGATCACGTCCACGAAGAACCCGGCGGAGGAGACCGATCCGCTCGAGCAGTTCATCGTCCGCAAGGGCATCCTGTCCGACGACCAGATGGACCGGGTGGCCGCCGTCCGCCGCAAGACCGGCATGGACGTGCAGGACATCCTCCAGAAGGAAGGACTGCTGTCCTCCGACGACGTCCAGGACGTCTTCGACGCGATGGTCGAGCAGGACATCTTCGACCTCATGTCGATCCGGTCCGGCACCTACGAGTTCGAGACCGAGGACCGCACCGGTCCCGTGCCCGAGGGATCCCTGGCCGCCGAGATCGGCCCGATCCTCATGGAGGCGGCGCGCAAGGCGGATGAAGTCTCGGAGATGCGCAAGGCGCTCGGTCCGGAGGACGGCGTGCTGGCCCTCACCGCCACCGGGCGGGCGGCCCAGCCGGAGAGCTCCGACGAGCGAGCGGTGCTCGCGCTCGTCAACGCGATTCGCGACATCGACACGATCCTCGCGGACTCCAGCCTCGATCGCTACACCGCCACGCACGCGCTGTTCGATTGCGCGCGCAAGGGCTGGGTCACTTTGCTGCGTCGCGGCCGTTCGACCGCGTCCGAGGCGGAGGCGGCGACCGAGTTCGATCTCCGGAGTGCGGTGCGCTGGCTCGGTCCGGTCGTCGCGCTGCTGCTGCTCGCGATCGCGTTCAGCAGCGTGCTGAGCCCGTTCCACGCGGAGGATCCGCTCGTGGGCGAGTGGCGGAACCGTCGCGCCCAGATCTCCACCGCCGAGCTCGAGACCGGTGTCCGGACAGCCGTCGAGGTCTATCGCGTGCGGCACGACCGCTACCCCGATACGCTGGACTCGCTCCTCGACGAGCAGATCGTCCCCGAGTCCGCGCTCCTGCGCGACGGCGCTCCGCGCTTCGAGTACTCGCTCGGCGAGGACGGGCAGTCCTTCGCCCTGGTCCCCCGGGGAAGCACTCCCTAGATCGCCCCTCTCCCCACCTCGATCTCGGCTCGATCGGCCCGATTCACTCGATCGGACCGGGGCGCCGGTTCGTCGATGCCGCCCGGGCCTTGTCTCGTGGGCGGACCTGCGCTTACATAGGCGGATTCCCCTGTCCCGGGAGTTCCCGTGGTCCGCACCCGTTTCGCCCCCAGTCCCACCGGCTACCTCCACATCGGAGGTGTCCGTACCGCCCTGTTCAACTGGCTGTTCGCCCGGAGCCAGGGCGGCCGATTCCTGCTGCGGCTCGATGACACGGATCGCGAGCGGAACCTCGAGGAGGCGGTCCGGCCCATCCTGGAGGGCCTCCGCTGGCTCGGCATCGACTGGGACGAGGGCCTGGAGGTGGGCGGCGACTACGGGCCGTACCGCCAGTCCGAGCGCGCGGATCGCTACGACGCGGCGGTGGAGCGGCTGCTCGCGTCGGGGGCGGCCTATCGCGACTACGCGACCCCCGAGGAGCTCGAGGCCGAGCGCGAGGAGGCCCGGGCGGCCGGGCGGGCGTTCGTGTACAGCCGCCGCTGGCGCGCCGAGTCCCCGGCGGACGACGAGCGTTTCACGGCGGAGGGGCGCAGCGCGGTCGTCCGACTCACGATGCCGCGCGAGGGCAGCTGCCGCTTCCACGATCTCGTCCGCGGCGACGTGGAGTTCGAGTGGGCGCGCGAGCAGGACCACGTGATCCGCCGGGCGGATGGAACGTGCCTGTACCATCTTGCGAACGTCGTCGACGACCAGGACATGAAGATCTCGCACGTGATCCGGGCGGAGGAACACCTCTCGAACACGCCGCGCCAGATCTTCATCGCGGAGGCGCTCGGCGCCGAACCGCCGGTCCACGCCCACCTCCCGTTCGTGGCGGAGCCCGGCAGCCGCAACAAGCTCAGCAAACGGAAGATCGCGAAGTACCTCAAGAATCCGGACTTCGCCGAGCTGCACGCGCGCGGCATGACGGTACTCGAACGACTCGGTCGCACCGCCGACGCGGAGACCTTCAATCCCGTGATCGTGGGCTTCTACGAGGACGTCGGCTTCCTGCCGGACGCGGTGGTGAACTACCTGCTGCTGCTGGGCTGGTCGCTGGACGACCGCACCGAGGACTTCACGCGCGAGGAGATGGTCCGCGAGTTCCGGCTCGACCGGGTGAGCAAGTCGCCCGCCAGCTTCGATCCCAAGAAGCTCGTGGCGTTCCAGGAGAGGCGCATGCAGGAGGTGCCTCTCGCCGCGCGCACGCGCCTGGTCCTGCCCTATCTCGCCGAGACCGGATGGATCGACGACGTGAGCGATCCGGCCACGGTGGCCCGGGTCACCCGGATCGTCGAGGCGGCGGGAGACCGGATCAAGATCGCGGGAGACATCCTGGACTACGCGGATCTCTTCCCGACGGCGGGTGATCTGGCGTACGACGAGAAGGCGTTCGAGAAGCGGGTCACGAAGCCGGACGACGCGGTCGACCTCCTCGCCGCATTCCGCGACGTGGTCGGAGCGGTGCGGCCCTTTGCGGCCGAAGCGCTCGAGACCGCGCTCAAGGGATTCGTGGAATCGCGCGATCTCGCGATCTCCAAGATCATTCACGCCCTCCGGGTCGCCACCACCGGGAAGGCGGTCGGGTTCGGGATGTTCGAGACGCTCGAGATCCTCGGCCCGGACCTCGTGGTGGCGCGAATCGACGCCGCGCTGGAGAAGGCCCGGGCCGCGAAGGAGACCGTCCATGGCGACGCCGACTGACGAGGGCGCGCGAGAGAAGCTGCACTTCATCCAGCGCATCATCCGCGAGCACAACACGTCCGGCCGCTTCGACGGTCGCGTCTGCACGCGCTTCCCTCCCGAACCGAACGGATATCTCCACATCGGCCACGCGAAGTCGATCTGCATCAACTTCGGGATCGCCGCGGAGTTCGGCGGGAAATGCAATCTCCGGTTCGACGACACGAACCCCATCAAGGAAGAGCAGGAGTTCGTCGACTCGATCGTGGCCGACGTGCGCTGGCTCGGCTTCGAGCCGGCGGAGATCCTCTACGCGTCCGACTACTACGGTCGCATGTGGGCCTGGGCCGAGGAGCTGATCGAGAAGGGGCTCGCCTACGTGTGCGATCTCACGCCGGACGAGGTCCGGCAGACCCGCGGCACGCTGACCGAGCCCGGACGGGAGAGCCCGTACCGGAGCCGTTCGGTCGCGGAGAACCTCGATCTGTTCCGTCGCATGCGGTCCGGTGAGTTCCCGGACGGCAGTCGCACGCTGCGCGCGAAGATCGACATGGCCGCCCCGAACCTGAATCTGCGCGACCCCGTGATGTACCGGATCCTCACGGCGCACCACCACCGCACCGGCGACGCCTGGTGCGTCTATCCGATGTACGACTGGGCCCACCCTCTCTCCGACTCGGTGGAGGGGATCACCCACAGTCTCGCGAGCATCGAGTTCGAGAACCACCGCCCGCTCTACGACTGGTTCCTCGATTCGCTGGGGATCTACCATCCGCAGCAGATCGAGTTCGCCCGCCTCGAGCTCTCGCACACGCTGGTGACGAAGCGGAAGCTCCGGGCGCTCGTCGAGGAGGGCCATGTGGCAGGTTGGGACGATCCCCGGATGCCGACGCTCGCGGCGATGCGACGTCGCGGCTACCCTCCCGCCGCCCTGCGCGATTTCGCCGCGCGGATCGGCGTCGCCAAGGACGAGAATCTCGTGGAGTACGCGCTCCTCGAGCACTGTGTCCGCGAGGTGCTGAACCGCGAGGCGCCGCGATTCCTCGGTGTGCTCGACCCGCTGCGGGTCGTCCTCACGAACTGGCCCGAGGGCAAGGTCGAGATGCTGCCCGCGGTCAACAACCCGGAAGACGAATCGGCGGGCACCCGCGAGATCCCGTTCTCGGGCGAGCTCCTGATCGAGGCGGCCGACTTCATGGAGGACCCGCCGCGGAAGTTCTTCCGGTTGCGTCCCGGCGGCGAGGTCCGACTGCGCTGGGGCTACATCATCCGGTGCGACGAGGTCGTGAAGGACGCGGCCGGCAAGGTCGTGGAGCTTCGCTGCACCTGCGATCTCGACACGCGGGGCGGCCACGCACCGGACGGTCGCAAGATCAAGGGAACGATCCACTGGGTCTCGGCCGCGCACGCGGTGCCGGCCACGGTGCGCCAGTACGGCGCGCTCTTCTCCGTGCCGGAGCCCGGGCGCGAGGAGGACTTCCGGACCGTGCTCGCCGAGGACTCGCTGGTGGAGATCGCGGAAGCCCGCGTGGAGCCCGCGCTGCGCGACGCGGAAGCCGGGTTCGGATTCCAGCTCGAGCGCCTCGGGTACTACTGCGTGGACTCGGACCGCACTGCGGATCGCCTCGTGCTGAATCGCACCGCGACTCTCCGCGACACGTGGGCGAAGATCGCGGCCCAGGGCGACTGAGAGCGCGACCCAAGGCCCCTCGCTTCCCGGTTCGTCGCCACCTCCCCGATGGCAGCCGGCCCCGTTCGCCGGGGCGGGGCGCGCTCGCACCGATCTGATACACCGGAACGGCCGGAATGTTTTTTGGGGGCATCGACCGTTCGATACCTTCATGGCTTGCATTGCCGGACGGGCGTCCGCGATAGTGGAGATCCCCTCGAGTGCAGCCCGCGTCGTGCTCCCGACGCTCGGTCCGTCTACAGGAGGTACTTGATGTCCACGCCGACCACTCCCTTCGATTCGCCACGCGTACGCAACGTGCTGCTCGCAATGGGCGTGCTCGCCGCGTTCGCCGCGAGCTCCGCGCAGGCCACGAGTCTCTGCTTCACGAACGCGCCCCAGCAGGCGTTCACGCTGCCCCTGTACGACGGCTACGAAAGCGCCTGGGCCGGCTTCGACGAAGCGGGCAGCGGTTGCGATTACCTTGCCTGCGGTCCCGGTGACCAGGCCTTCCGCTGGACGATCAGCCGCAGCGACGCCGACCCGAACGACGTCGCGGGACCGGTCGTGGGGCCCGTCTTCTACCTCTACCTGTGGCTCGAGTGCACGAGTCTTCCCCCGGACGAGACGCCACTCGCGGCCGTGCTCCACGTGGAGCCGTCGTCCGACATCGAGCTGCTGGGCTTCGCCACGATGCCGGGCGCCGCGAACATCGGAACGTCGACCGATCTCGAGCTTGCGCTCGGCGTCGAGCAGATTCCCGTCGACGTGCCGTTCCTCGTGGGAACGTGGCCGGTGTTTCGGCCGGATCCTGTCTCGGTGGATTCCGAATCCTGGGGACGGATCAAGGCGACGTACCGCTAGCGGACATTTCTTTGGCGGCGCCGCCGAAGGACCCAACCTTGCGCGCGCGGGCGTCGATCTCCCGATCGGCGCCCGCGACTCGCGTCCGTAGGTCACTTGCGGTTCCGCGCGGTCCATGACAATAGTCGGGCACTCCCCTGTCCTTCACGCGGGGTCGCCCGACGCCGCCCTCTCGAGGAGGCCGCCATGAACTTGCTGGCCCGCATCACCCGTCGAAGTGAACTCCGAATCGTCGCCCCGCTGTGCGCGATTGCCGCGCTGGCCGGATGGGCGGCACCGGCGGGAGCCGTTTCCCTCTGCTTCACGGCCGATCCGCAGATCACGATCACGCGGCTCAACTCCTCGCCCATCACCACGAACTACGAATCTGCGTGGCTGGGATTCGACGGCGAGGGGTCCGGATGCGAGTTCGGTTCGTGCGGCGGCGGCACGCATCCCTTCCGCTGGACGATCAGCCGAAGCGACACGGACCCGCTGGACAACTCCGGCGCCCCGTCAGGTCCGGTGTTCTTTCTCTACCTCTGGCTCGAATGCGACGCCGGTCTCCCGAGCGACGAGAGACTCTGGGCCGCCGTGTTGCACGTCGAGGCCTCGGACGACGTCCAGATCCTGGGCTACACGGCCGCCGACGGCACACTGAACATCGGGACCGCCACCGACCTCGAGCTCGCGTTCGGAGTCTCGGGATCCGTCCAGACGACTCCCTTCGTCGCCGGAGCGTGGCCCTGCTTCGTGGAGGGCCCCGTGCCGGTGGACGGCACGACGTGGGCCGGGATCAAGGACATCTACCGCTAGTCGAGTCGTCCGCGCCGCGGATGCCGCGAACGGCCGAAAAAGAGAACGCCCCCGGTCCGCGAAGACCGGGGGCGCTCGACGTTTCGACGAGAGGTTCCGCCTAGCGGCGGCCCGCTCCCGCCGGCTTGCGATCGCGACCGCCGCGGCGACGTCCGCCGTTGCGATCCCGGCCCCCGCCGTCCGAACCCGGACGCTTCGTGGGCACGTACTCCTCGCCGGCCTCCTCCATGAGGACGGCCTTGCGCGAGAGTCGGATCTTTCCGTCCGGGCCGATGTCGATGACCTTCACGGAGATGACGTCGCCTTCCTGCACGACGTCTTCCACCTTCTCCACGCGCTCGCGATCGAGCTCGGAGACGTGCACGAGGCCGTCCTTCCCGGGCAGGATCTCCACGAACGCGCCGAAGGACTCGATCCGGCGCACGCGACCCGTGTAGGTCGCGCCGAGCTCGGCGTCCGCCACGATCTCCTCGATCATGCGCAGCGCCGTCTCGCCCGCGTCGCGATCCACGGATGCGATCTTGACCGATCCGTCGTCCTCGACGTCGATCGAGGCGCCGGTGTCGGCCGTGATCTTGCGGATCGTCTTGCCGCCGGGGCCGATGATGTCGCGGATCTTCTCCGGATCGATCATCAGGCGCAGGATGCGCGGCGCCCACGGGCTCATCTCCTCGCGCGGACGCGACATCGCCTCGTTCATCTTGCCGAGGATGTGGAGACGACCCTCACGAGCCTGCTCCAGCGCCTCCCGCAGCGTCGAGAACGGAATGCCGCCCAGCTTGTTGTCCATCTGGAGCGCGGTGATGCCCTCGGCCGTGCCCGTCACCTTGAAGTCCATGTCGCCGAGGTGATCCTCGAGACCCAGGATGTCGGACAGCACGGCGTACCGGTTGCCCTCGCCGATCAGACCCATCGCGATGCCCGCGACCGGCGCCTTGATCGGGATGCCGGCGTCCATCATCGCGAGCGCGCCGCCACAGACGGACGCCATCGACGACGAGCCGTTCGACTCCGTGATCTCGGAGACGATGCGCACCGTGTACGGGAAGGCTTCCTCGGCCGGCACGACCGGCGCGAGCGCGCGCTCGGCCAGGTTGCCGTGACCGATCTCGCGGCGACCCGTCGTGCCGAGACGGCGGACCTCACCCACGGAGAACGGCGGGAAGTTGTAGTGGAGCATGAAGCTCTTCCACGACTGTCCCTCGAGCGCGTCGATCTTCTGCTCATCCGCGCCCGTGCCGAGCGTGGTGACCACGAGCGCCTGCGTCTCGCCGCGCGTGAACAGCGCCGAGCCGTGCGTGCGCGGGAGAATGCTCGTCTCGCAGGTGATCGGACGGATGTCCTTGGGACCGCGGCCGTCCGCGCGCAGACTGTCGTCCAGCACCATGGCGCGGAGGTCGTCCTTCTCGAGCTTGCCGAAGACCTGCTTCAGCAGGCGCTCGTCGTGGTCGCCCGTGAAGCGCGGCAGGATCTGCTCGAGCGCGGCGTCGCGGACGGCCTTCACCGCCTCCGAGCGCTCGTGCTTGCCGCGGATCCGGTTCGCCTCGTGGAGCTTGTTGCCCACGGCCTCCTTCATGGCGGACATCATCTCGTCGGACGGGAGCAGCGGAGAGAACGTGACCTTGTCGCGTCCCGCGCCCGCCGCGAGCATCTCTTCCTGGAGGCGGACGATCGGCTGCACCGCCTCGAACGCCTTCTCCAGCGCCTCGACGACGATGTCCTCACCGACCTCGTGCGCGCCGCCCTCGACCATCACGATCGAGTCCTTGGACGCCACGACCGTCATCTCGAGATCCGCTTCCTCACGCTCATCGAACGTCGGGTTCAGGATGAACTCGCCGTCCATCCACGCGATGCGCACGGCGCCGATCGGGCCGGCCCACGGGATATCGGACAGCATGAGCGACGCCGACGCGCCGATCACGGCGAGCGTGTCGCTGTCGTTCTCCTGATCCGAGGACAGGACGTTGCAGATCACCTGCGTCTCGCGCGTCCAGCCCTTGGGGAACAGCGGTCGGATCGGGCGATCGACCTGGCGCGCGCTGAGCGTCTCCTTCTCGGACGGACGCGCCTCACGCTTGAAGAAGCCGCCGGGGATCTTCCCCGCCGCGTAGAACTTCTCCCGGTACTCGACCGTCAGCGGCAGGAAGTCCTTCGTGACGTCTTCCTTCGTGTCCGCCTGCGCCGTGACCAGAACGACGGTCTCCCCGTACTGGACGAGGACTGCGCCCGCCGCCTGCTTGGCGATCCGGCCGGTCTCGATCGAGAGCTCGCGGCCCCCGACCTGGATGCTCTTCTTGATCATACCCATGGAATTCGGGTTCCTTTCGTCCGCCCACCCGGGCGGTGATGGCATTGCGCCTGACGTGGCCTCCCACCGGGCGGCGGGAAGACCGGATCCGGCGACGACGGCATCTGCCGCGCGCCCCCGAAACGTTTCGGCCGCCCCTCGGGGTGAGGGGCGGCGCGAGAAGGGATCCGCCTACTTGCGGATACCGAGCTCTTTGATGATCGTGCGGTAGCGCTCGACCTTGTTCGCCTTCAGGTAATCGAGAAGGCGTCGCCGGCGACCGACCAGCTTCAGCAGGCCGCGACGCGAATGGTGGTCCCGCTTGTGGACCTTGAAGTGCTCGGTGAGGTAGTTGATCCGCTCCGTGAGGAGCGCGATCTGGACCTCGGGGGAGCCGCTGTCGGACTCGTGCAGCCGGAACCGGCTGATCACCCCCGACTTGTCCTCCTTCGACATCGTCATGTTGCTCAGATTCTCCTTTTGTCCCCGCTCGGGGACGCGACCCTGTGTCTCCAGAAACCTATCCAGGACGAGGGCCGCTCCGAAAACTCGCATTCGTACGCGAATCAGCCGGGCAATCTATCAGACCGGCCGGAGCCGGGCAAGGCCTTTCCCGGGGCCTCCCCGGCATCCTGGAGCCGTTCCAGCGCCTCCGCGACGTCCCGACGGATCCTCTCCACGAGCGCCTGCCGGTCCGGGAACGCCCGCTCCTCCCGGATCCGGTCCACGACCTCCAGGGCCAGCTCCCGGCCCGTCAGATCGCCTCGGAACCCGGGAATGTGGACCTCCAGGACGGGTTCGCCCGCCCCGAACGTCGGCCGGACCCCCCAGTTGACCACGGCGGGCCGCCTCTCCGGATCCGGCAGGATCCGCACCCGGACGGCATAGACGCCCAAAGCCGGCAGCAGCTTCCCGTTCTTTCCCACATCGACATTCGCGGTCGGGAAATCGAGGGTTCTTCCGACCCCCCGGCCGGGGACGACCTGCCCGACGACCAGGTACGGGTGCCCGAGCAGCCGGCCCGCCTCGGCCACGTCGCCGGCCTCGATTCGCTCCCGGATCCGGGAGGACGAGATCGGCGCGTCCCCGTCGAGCGTGGGCGGCACCCGGAGGACCTCGAAGCCCTCCTGCGCGCCGATCGCGCGCAACTCCTCGTAGCCGCCGGTGCGATCCTTGCCCATTCGGAAGTCGTACCCGATCACGAGCGACGCGAGCGTCGTCCCCGGCGGCAGGAGGCCGGCCAGGAACTCCGTCGGGGCGGAGGCGGCGGTCGCGCGGTCGAACGCACGGACGATCACGGCATCCGGGCTCGGCCCGATCTCCCGGAGCAGACGAACCCGCTCCTCGGCCGTCGTGAGGAGCGGCGGCGCGAACTCGGGGCGCAGTACGGCGAGCGGATGCGGGTCGAGCGTCACGGCCAGCGCGCGCCCCGCGGGTGCGACCGCCCGCAGCTGCGCGAGAACGGCCTGGTGCCCGCGGTGGACGCCGTCGAACACGCCGACCGTGATCGCGATCGGACCCTGCCAGGGTAGCTCGCGCGCGTCCTTCCCCGAGATCACGACGTTCGCCGCCCCCGCCCCCAGGTCGACCCCGGCGGGAACAGGTGCAGGACGCGCACGCCTTCGTCGTCGATCCGGGCGATGCCGCCGTGGCGGCCGCCCGGAAGGCGGACCCGTACGACGCCCTCCACGTCTTCCGGTGCTCGGTCGCGCGGCAACAGGGCACCGGCCCGCACCGGGTCCGGGCCCGTGGAGAGATCACACTCCGGCAGGAACTCCAGCGCCTGGTCCGGGTCGACCTTCGCCCGCCCGATCGCGGCGGCCGCATCGGCCTCCTCGAGCGCCGCCCACGGCACGGCATTCTCCAGGGAGAAACCGCCCTGCCGAGAGCGCACGAGCCGGGCGAGATGTCCTCCGCAGCCGAGCCGCGCCCCGAGATCGTGCACGAGGGTGCGGACGTACGTCCCCTTGGAACACGTCACGACGAACTCGAAATCCGCGCCGTCGATCGACGTGATCTCGAAGGAACGCACGTGCACGGTCCGCGCCGGTCGCTCCACCTCGACCCCCTTGCGCGCGAGCCGGTACAGCTTCTGCCCGTCGATCTTCACGGCCGAGAACATGGGCGGAATCTGCTCGATGCGACCGAGGAACTCCCGGGCCGCCTCCCGCAGATTTTCGAGCGTGACGTCCACCTTGCGTTCCGCGAGCACCTGTCCGCTCGCGTCCTGGGTGTCGGTGACGACCCCGAGACGCCCCACGCCGCGGTACTCCTTCTCCCCTTCCATGAGGAAGGCGGAGATCTTCGTGGCGTTGCCGACACACAGCACGAGCACGCCTGTTGCATCGGGATCGAGCGTTCCGGCGTGGCCGACCTTGGCGCCGGACAGCACGCGGCGAACGCGGGCCACCACGTCGTGCGACGTGCGTCCCGCCGGCTTGTCCACGGCGAACACGCCGGGCGGCTCAGACCAGGCTTTCGAGGTGTTCCGCGACGGCGACGAGGACTCGCGCTTTCGCTTCTTCGAGCGGGAACGGAAGTCTTGCTCCGGACGCGCTGGAGTGTCCGCCTCCCCCGAACCGGCTTGCCACGCCATGGATGCTCACTCCTCCGTTGGAACGGAAACTGACCTTCGTGCCCCCTTCCGTCTCGCGGAAGAACAGCCCGACCGAAACTCCCTCGACGGAGCGCGCCAGCCCCGAGAAACCGTCGGCATCCTCCGACGTGGCGCCGCACTCCTCGAGCATGCGATTCGTGACCTGCACGCACGCGACCCGGCCCTGCTCGTGCACCTCGAGCGTGGCCAGCACGGCGCCGAGCAGCCGCAACGACGACGGCGAGTGCGTCGCGTAGACGCGCGTCGCGATCCGCGAAGCCTCGGCCCCGAGCCGCGTCAGCTCCGCCGCAGCCGCCAGGCCGCGCGCGTCCGTGTTCGAGAACGTGAACCGCCCGGTGTCCGTGACGATCCCCGTGTACAGGAAGCTCGCGACCTCGGCGTCGATCGTGAAGTCGTGGTCGCGGGCGAGCTCGTACAGGAGCAGCGCCGTCGCGCACGCGGTGGGATCCACGAACGCCGGCGCGCCGAAGCGCGAGTTGTCCGGATGATGGTCGACGTTCGCGAGCGGCCGGCTCCCGTCCGCCAGCGGCTCCAGGCTCGCGAGTCGCGAGGGAGACGTGGAGTCGAGCACCACCACCGCCTCGGTCTCGGGATCGAGGTCCTCGAGCGACGCCCCCACCTCGTCCGTGCGCGGCAGGAAACGGTAGGTGTCGGGGACACCGCCGGGCAGCAGCACCTGCGCGACCCGCCCCTCGGCCCGGAGCATCCCGGCGAGGCCGAGGGCCGACCCGATCGCGTCGCCGTCCGGGTCGACGTGACCGAGAATCACGAAGCTCCGGTGCGCCCGGAGGAAGGCCGCGATCTCACGCATCCGGGCGCCCTCCGTTTCCGTCCTCGGCCTCGCCGGGATCCGCCTCGGGGCCGAGGCCGCGCAGCGCCTCGTCCACGCGGAAGCCGCGATCGACCGCATCGTCGTAGAGGAAGCGCAGGCGCGGCACGCGACGCATGCGCACCGCCTTCGCGATCTCCGATTGCAGGAAGGGAGCCGCGCTCCGGAGGCCGGCCAGCGAGCGCTCGCGCACCGCGCTGTCGCCGAGGACGGTCACCCACACGCGGGCCGTGTCGAACTCCGGCGAGACCTGGACGCGGGTCACGGACACGAGTCCGATCCTCGGATCCGCCACCTTGTCGAGCAGCGCCTCGCCGATCACACGACGAACGACATCGTCGATTCTCTTCATGCGGTTCGAACGCATGTCCACCTCACCAGCGATCGCGCACGGCTTCCACGATCAGGATCCGGGGATCCGACTCGAGGTACCGCTCGATCTCGTCCAGGATCCGTTCCACGAGGGCGCCGTTTCCCGCGACCGCCGCGATGCCGAGCTCGGCTCGCGCGTGCAGGTCCTGGCTCCCCGTCTCCGCGATCGCCACCGGGAACCGGTGTCGGATCCGCTCCTTCAGGCTCTTGACGATCTTCCGTTTCGCCTTCAGCGAGTCCGATCCGGGAATCCGGAAATCGACCTCGAGCGTGGCGACGCGCATTCCCACCTTCGTCCACCGGTGCGGCTAGAGCCGCCGCGCGACCTCGATTTCCTCGAAGACCTGCAGGATGTCGCCCTCGCGGTACGTATCGAAGTCGCCGACGCCGATGCCGCACTCGTAGCCGGCCTTGACCTCGGAGACGTCGTCCTTGAACCGCTTGAGCGACACGACCTTGTTCTCGTGGATGGGTCGACCTTCGCGCAGCACGACCACGCCGGCGTTCCGCTTCACCGTCCCCTCGGTCACCATCGTGCCGGCGATCGTGCCGAGCTTCGGAACACGGAACGTCGCGCGGACCTCCGCCTGTCCGATCGTGCGGCGCTCGATGTCCGGCTTCAGCATGCCCTCCATGGCCGCCCGTACGTCCGCGACCATCTCGTAGATGATGTCGTACGAGCGCAGGTCCACGCCTTCCCGCTTGCGCAGATCGCGCGCCTTCGGGTCCACGTCGGTGTTGAAGCACAGCACGATCGCGTCGGACGCGGCCGCGAGCAGGATGTCCGACTCGTTCACCGAGCCCACGCCGCGGTGCATGATCCGGATCTTGACCTCGCTCGTTCCGATCTTCTCGAGCGAGTCCGCGACCGCTTCCAGCGAGCCTTCCACGTCGGCCTTGATGACCACGCGGAGCTCCTGGGTCTCGCCCTCCTGGATCTGCTGGAACAGGTTCTCCAGGGTGGTGTGGCGGTGGTAGCGGTGTTCCTGCTCGCGAACGAGCTGTGCCCGCTTCGACGCGATCTCGCGCGCCTCGCGCTCCGTCGACACGACCGCGAACGTGTCACCCGCGCGGGGAACGTCGGAGAAGCCGAGCACGCCGCACGGTGTGGAGGGCCCGACCTCCTTGAGACGGCCGCCGCGCTCGTCGGTCAGCGCGCGGACGCGACCCGCCTGGGTCCCGGCCACGATCGCATCGCCGACGCGGAGCGTTCCGTCCTGCACGAGCACGGTGACCACCGTGCCGCGCCCCTTCTCCTTGCGCGCTTCGACCACGGCCCCCTTCGCGGGACGCCCGGGCGCCGCCTTGAGCTCCATGACCTCGGCCTGCAGCAGCACGGCCTCGAGCAGAGATTCGACGTTCGTGCCGACCTTCGCGGAGACGTCCACGAACATGTGCTGGCCGCCCCACTCCTCCGGCATCACGCCGTGGCCGGAGAGCTGCTGACGCACCGCGTCCGGGTTCGCACCCGGCTTGTCGATCTTGTTCACCGCGACCACGATCGGCACACCCGCCGCCTTCGCGTGATCGATCGCCTCGATCGTCTGCGGCATCACCGCGTCGTCGGCCGCGACCACCAGGATGACGATGTCCGTGACCTGGGCGCCGCGCGCACGCATCGCCGTGAACGCCTCGTGACCCGGCGTGTCGAGGAACGCGATGTAGCCCTTGGGCAGCTTCACGTGGTACGCGCCGATGTGCTGCGTGATGCCGCCGGCCTCGCCCGCGATCACGTTCGTCTTCCGGATGTGATCGAGGAGGCTCGTCTTGCCGTGGTCCACGTGGCCCATGATCGTGACGACCGGTGCCCGCGGCTCGAGCTCCTCCTCGGGGACCTCGTCCTCGACCTCCTCGAGCGCCGCCTCCATCACGGACTCGAACTGCACCTTGAAGCCGAACTCGTCGGCGAGCATCTCGATCATGTCGCTCTCGAGACGCTGGTTGATCGTCACCATGGAGCCGAGCTCCATGGCCTTCGCGATCACCTGCGACGGCGTCACATCCATGTAGGCCGCGAGCTCGGACGTCGACACGAACTCCGTGACGCGCAGGACGTCGCCGGCCTCCACCACCTGCTCTTCGCCTTCGTCCCGGCGACGGCGGTAGCGACGCTTGCCGCGATCCATGTCCGCGAACGTCTTCTTGATGTTCGCGCGCACGGTCTTCTGATCCACGACGGGACGGCGCGATCCTCCGCCTCCGCCGCCGGGAGCACCGCCTCCTCCGGCGGCCCCGCCCTTGCGCTTCGCGGGCGGCGCCTTGGCCGCCACCGCGGCGGGCTCCGGCGCCTTCGGCGCGCTGCCCCCCTCGGCCGGCGCCGGCGCTGTCTTCGCCTGCGCGCGCCGACGACTCGCCCGGTCCACCTCGCGCTTCCGCGCGAAGTCCTCCTTGACCGCTTCCTTCTCCTTGTCGAGCTGACGCCGGACCTGATCCGCGATCGAGGCGTCCACGGAAGACATGTGGCTCTTCACCTCGACCCCGAGGTCGCGCACGATCTTGACCATGGCCTCGGAGGAGACGGAGTGCTCCTTCGCGAGTTGATAGACGCGCACCTTCTCGCCCGTGCCGCCGCCGGCCGCGCCGCTGCCGTCATCCGCCGCCCACGCGGCCGCGCTGTCTTCTCGCCGCATCATGTCTTGCTGCCTCCCCGCTTCGAGGGGCCTTCGTCGGGCCCGTGTCCGGTATCCGCGCTGTCCTGCCGCGTCAGCTCGGCCCGTATCGCGTGGGCCAGGTTGCGGTCGGTCATTCCGATCACCGCGACCCGGTTCCGTCCGACCCATTCCCCCAGGCCGTCGGCGTCGACGGTCAGGAGGCCCAGCGGCACCCCTTCCTCCTCCGCCAGGCGCTCGAGGCGTTCCTGGTCCCGCGGGGAGCCCCCCCGCGCGAGGAGAATCAGATGGACCTGGCCGCGGCGCATCGCCGCGCGGGTCTCGCGCGATCCGAGCGACAGGCTCCGCGCACGCGCGCCGAGCCCCAAAAGGCGACGGATCTTCTCAGTTTTCAAGTTTTTCGCCCGGAGCATTCTCGCCCCGGCCTCCGCGAATCGCAAGCCGGAACGCTTCCTCCGATCCCTCCAGATCCGGACCCCGCTTCCGGGCCCGGCGTCGGAACTCCTCCCAGCACGCTTCCGTGCGACACAGGTACGCACCGCGCGCAGGTCGCCGGCGCCGTCCGTCGGGCCACGCGACCCCGCGTTCGTCGACGGTCCAGCGCAGCAGCTCGCCCTGCTCGGCCCGGCGGCGACACGCCACGCAGGTCCGGGTCGGCACTAGGCTTTCTCGCCCTCGCCCTCGGGCTCGTCTCCTTCCCAGCCCGACGTCAGCTCCGACTCCATCGCCTCGATGTCGTCGAGGTAGCTGTCCGACGAGCCGGACTTCTTCGGCGCGGCCGCCGTCTCCCGCACCTTTCCGGCGGGCTCGACGACCGGCGTCGCGGCCGCCGGCTCGGGGGCGTCCGCCTCTTCCGACGTCGCGTCTTCCGGCGACTCCTCGACCGGGTCGAGGAACTCGAGCTCGACGGCCTCCTCCTCCGCTTCCGCGGCGGCCTGCTCCGCCTTCTCGGCCTCCACGCGCTCGAGGTGCTGCACCGCCGCGAGATAGATCTTCTGCGCGGTCACGTCGCCGATGCCGGGAACGTTGATCAGCTCCTCGATCGTGGCCTTCACGATGTCCTGCACGGATTCGAAGCCGGCCTGGATCAGGTTGTCGACCGTCTTCGGACCGAGGTCCTCGAGGTCGTTGACCGGGATCTCGTCCTTGCGCGCCGTCTGTCCGCGCGAGATCGCGAAATCCTGCTCGCTGATGAGGTCGATCTCCCAGCCGGTCAGCTTGGACGCGAGTCGCGCGTTCTGCCCGCTCTTGCCGATCGCGAGCGAGAGCTGATCCTCGGACACGACGACGCGCATCCGCATCTCGTCCTCGTCCGGGATCGTCTGCAGGATCTTCGCGGGCGAGAGTGCCTTGGTCACGAACGCGATCGGATCCTCCGAATACGGCACGATGTCGATGCGCTCGCCGGACAGCTCGCGCACGATACCCTGCACGCGCGAGCCCTTCATGCCCACGCAGGCGCCGACGGGATCCACCCGGTACTCGCGCGACGACACCGCGATCTTCGAACGACCGCCGGCCTCGCGGGCCACCGCGTTGATCTTCACGATCCCTTCCAGGATCTCGGGGACCTCCTGCTCGAACAGCTTCACGAGAAACTTCTCGGAGCCGCGCGACAGGATGACCTGCGGGCCCTTCGCGTTGCGTTGAACGTCGATGATGAGCGCGCGCACCGTATCGCCCTGGCGGTACTGCTCGCGACGGATCTGCTCGCGCCACGGCAACAGCGCCTCGGCCCGACCGAGGTTCACGATGATGTGACCGCGGTTCACCTGCTGCACCGTGCCGGTAATGATCTCGCCCGCGCGATCGTGGTACGCCTGATAGACGTTCTCGCGCTCGGCCTCGCGGACCCGCTGGACCACGACCTGCTTCGCGGCCTGGATCGCGTTCCGCCCGAACTCCGCGAGCGAGAGCTCCATCGCGAGCTCCTCGCCGACCTTCGCGTTCGGGTCGACGAGACGCGCGTCGTCGATCTCGATCTCGAGCTCCTCGTCCGTCAGATCGTCCACGACCTGACGCACGTACTCGATCTTCATGCCGCCCGATCCCTGATCGAACGACACGCGGATGTCCGCGTTCTGTCCGTAACGGCGACGGGCCGCGGAGACGATGCCCGCCTCCAGCGTCTCGATCACGAGCTCCCGGGAGACGTTCTTCTCGCGCGCGATCTGACCCAGCGCCTCGACGATCTCGTAGTTCATGCCTCTCCTCCGTCGTCGCGACGGTTCTGCTCGGGCACGAGTCGCGCCTTCGCGACGCTCGCCCAGTCGAACACTCGTTCTTCTCCGTCGTCCTCGAGGATCGCGACGGTTTCGTCTCCGCGCCGTCCGGCCACGACCCCGGAGCGCTCGGACGTCCCGCCCTCGCGGATCCACACTCGCACTCGACGCCCGCGGAACACGTCGAACTCCCGTGCCTCCTTGAGCACCCGATCCAGCCCCGGAGATCCGACCTCCAGCACGTAGCTGCCGGGGAAGGTCTCGTCCTCTTCCAGGGCCGCGCCGGCCGCCCGCGTCACGCGCGCGCAGTCGGCGTGGGTCACGCCCGCCTCGGAGTGGATGACGATCCGTACCACGTGACCGCGCCCGGTTCGCGACAGGCCGACCTCCACGAGATCGACGCCCTGCGATTCCGCGACCGGCTCCAGGAGCTCGAACAGGCGATCGGGCGCGCCGCGTGTGACCGGATCCGTCACCGGGTCCCTCCGCCCCCGTGAAACGGGGTTCCGGGCAAAACGAAGGCCTCCGGGAGCTCCCGCAGGCCGACCCCGCGAATCTGGCGCGTTCGCCCCTCCCTGTCAAGGGGCGGGCCGGACCGGCGTCCCCGGGCCCGGCCGCTCACCGCCGCCGGGATGCCTCCGCCCGCGCGATGACGCCGAGGAGGAGACGGCCGACCTCGTCGAGCGACTCGGGGGCGCAGGCCTCGGGCAGATCGCGGGTCGTGTGCCAGTTCGGGTCCGCGAGATCGATGAGATCCACGGCCGGGATGCGGGCGCGCAGGAAAGGCACGTGGTCGTCGAACACCGGCGCGGAGGTCGAGTCCACGAGACATCCCAGCTCCAGTTCTCGGCCGATCTCCCAGACGACGTTCACGAGGCCGCCCGCCGCCGCCATGGAGTTCCCCTCCCGGGGGATCCGGAGGCCGCGGCGTCCGACCATGTCGACCACGATCGCGAACGCCGGTCGGTAGCTCGGATGGTCGGCGACGAAGCGGGCGGACCCGAGCGCCCACGTCTCGGGCTGCTCGTGCACCCCGCCATCCTCGACGTCGAACAGCACGAGGTCCACGCCGACCGCCGGCGGGTGGGCCGCGAGCGCCGTCGCCACCTCCAGCAGCACCGCGACGCCGGACGCGCCGTCGTTCGCGCCGGGCACCGGGAGTGCCGCGAGCGCCGGGTCCTCCTCCTCGTCGGCGCGCGCGCGGCTGTCCCAGTGCGCGCCGAGACAGATGCGGTAGGGCGCTTCCGGATTGAACACCGCCACGACGTTGTCCGCGCGCACCCGCGACGAATCCAGCGGGATCGTCTGCTCGAACGAGTGCAGCCAGACGGTATCCGCCCTGGCCCGGAAGTGCTCCACGAAGAGATCCCGCGCCGCGGCGTGCGCGGGCGTCCCCGGCACGCGCGGTCCGAGCGCGACCTGCGCCTCGAGGTGACCGAACGCGCGAGCGGCATCGAAACGTCGCTCGCCGCGCGCGCACGCACCGAGCGCGAGCGTGAGCAACGAGCACAGGACCAGACCGCGCTTCATGGGGGCTCCCGGGGAAATCAGAACTTGATCAGCGCCTCGACGGCCACGGAGACGACCGTCTCCTTGCGGCCCGTCTTCAGATCGCTGTTCCGGTTGTACTGGACGTCGAGACTCCCGGTGATGGTCCGCGAGAAGTTGTACGTCGCGCGCGGCTTCACGGAGAACGTCCGGCGACTGTTGCCCACGACCGTACTGGTCTCGAGTCCCTCGCGATGGGTCCGCGTGTTCGACTCCGTGAGACCGCGCGCGACGTCCAGGTTCAACGTGAGGTCGCTCTGGAAGCGCAGACGCTTGCCGAGCAGCTTGATTCCCTGGGGCGCCCGGAAGCTGTATCGCGCCGTCAGCTGCGTGTTCGACGTCTGCGTCTCGTTCCGGGTCGTGCTGCCGGAGAACTCCCGGTCGTCCACGGAACGCGATCGATTGTGCGACAGCGTCGTGTTGAGGCCCGATTCCCAGTTCACGTTCCAGCCGAACAGCGGGCTGAAGTCGGTCTGGACGTTCTCGTTCTCGTACCAGCGGTCGCCTTCCACCGGAGGATCCTCCGGACCGGGGATGTCACCCGAGCGCCGGACTGTGCGCCGGTACGAGGAGTTGAGACTCGACGTCTTGGCCCAGCCGCCGAGCATCCGGAGCTTCTCCAGGCCGTCGATGTTCGCCGAGACGTCCGGCCACGTCTGGTCGACGCTCTTGCTGTTCTGACCGAACGTCGAGTTCTTGCGCACCGTCCGCAACCAGCTTCCGTCGAAGTAGATGCCGGACGCCGGCTGGAACGAGGAATCGACCTTCTGCGTGAAGTCGAATCCGGTCGTCGCTTCGTTGACCACGGCCGCACCCGGTGTGCCCGGCTGGAGACTGCTCCGATCCAGCGTGGCGAAGCCGAACTGGTAGCCGAGGCTCGGTCGATCCGTGACCCGACTGTACGCCGAGTTCCGGCGGTCGCTGTAGCTGTACCGGATGTCGCCGAACATGTGCAGCACGCGCACGGCACCCCGTTTCAGCGCGCCGAAGCTCAGGTCCGGCCCGGGCCGTTCCGCTTCCTGCTCCTCGCCCCCGTCGCCGGCCTCGGTCGACGTGCTGTCCGAGGTCGCCGCTCCGGAGCTCTCCTCCTCCCCGTCGCCCTCGGCCGACGTCGTTCCCGGGCCTCCACGGATGCGCTCCCGATCCTGGTCGCCCCGGCCCGAGCCATCCTCCCCCTCGCGCCCCCGCGGTTTCGCGCGCGTGGGCCGCTGCGACCCGCGAACGCCGGACGCCCGCCCCTTGGGCCCGTCGTCGGACTTGATGAGCTGTTTCAGGTTGAGCGTCGCCGAGACCTCGCGCGTCGACGAGTTCGAGACCCGGGCCACGCGAATCGGGCCGCCGAGCGAGTCCGGGATTGCCTGCAGGTCGGCCGGCTGAACCTGGGGTCCGCTGTTCTCGTCGTACGACGTGTCGTACGAAAGCACCGGACGCAGGAACTGCACGAACCGGAAGCCCGGCCGCCAGGAAAGGTTCGTCTTGTGATCGCGACTGATCTCGCGGCCGCCCCGCTTGAAGCTGTCGAACAGAGGGAGCGACTTGTCCAGGTCGAAGTCCTGCTTCTTGTTGAACTCCGCCGAGCTCGAGAAGCTGTTGCTCTTGATCGGATCCCACTGGAAGCGGAAGTTGCTCGACAGGTCGCGCGTCCGCACGGGCGCCCGCGGCGTCTCCACGACGTCACCGTTCTCGTCATCCGCGAATCCGACCGTGGTCCGCGTGTTGAGCAGGCCGGACATGTCCGCCCGGAACGTCGGCAGGTAGCCGACGTCGAACCGCTTGAGGAACCGGAAACTGCGGCGGCCGGGGGTGAGACTGTACGTCGCGCCGACGCTCGTGACCTTCGTCACCGCGGCCTCGAACGGGTTCCGGCTGTCCGTCCGGTCGTTCTTGAAGTTGAGCGTGAGATTGTCGAGCGTGTAGCGTAGGAAGCGGTACTTCGAGGGCGACGTCTTGTCGAACCTCGACGCGATCGACTGTCGCTCGTTCGTCGAGCGCGCCCGCTCCTTGTCCTTCTCCGCCTCGAGGACGATGTCCGAGTTCGGCGCGAGTCGCGGCACGGACTCCGATCTCGATTTCTCCACCGTGACGGGAAGCGAGAACCCGCGCCCGTCGAAGAACTTGTTCACCTTCACGTCGCCGCGCACGGACCACGACTGCTCGTTCACGTTGTGCCGGTTCCCCTCGATGCGACGGAACTCCGAGTCGATCCGTCGGATCGATCCGTCCACCGTGGCGAAATCCGCGAAGCGGGCGCTCGCGCTGAGGCGGCTCGCCGTGCCGATGTCCTTGCGAATCGACCGGAGACGGATCTCATCCACCCACACCTGCCCGCTGACGGTCGGTCGGGTGGGATCGTCGCCGCGGATGCCGAGCGTCATGCGGCGAACCCGGCTGAGCGTCGGCTCGCCGTACACGGCGAGCGTGTCCTGCCCCACCACGGTGTGCCGGTACGGCCGCTCGAATCCCTCGACGATGCGCGTGTCGGTGGCGGGGTCGAGCTTCAACTCGGCGATCTGGTTGAGATCGAGCACGACGTCGCGCCAGGCGCACTGCCCCCCGGCGCCCGGCAGCTCCGACGTGGAGAACTCGTAGAAGTTCAGCGTGTCGGGGCCGAACCGGAAGAAGAACGTGCCGCCGGACGGCCCGTCGAAGCCGGGGCGGAGCGAGCCCATCGGGTCATAGGCGCCATCGCGCAGGTAGAAGCTCATGTCCGCGTACTGGGTGAAGTCCTGGGACACGCTCTGACCGAGGTCCAGGATCTCCCGGTACGCGCTCACCTCGCGGGGGCCGTCGGGATTCACGACCCCCTCGTCGGGGTCGCCCGGGATCGCGCGGCCGCGGATCGGACCGGACGGGATGTCCGCGTAGGTCAGCGTGAGCGCCTGCTCGCGCTTCGTCTCGTTGTTCGTATCCTCGCCCGGGAAGAACGGCGGGCAGTAGACGTCGCTCTCCTTGTTGTTGAGGACGTTGACGGCGAACTCGCCCTCAGCCTGGCTCGGATCCAGCGGCACGCCGTTCTCCGCGAGCGCCTGCTTCCGCTCCCGCCACGTCGCGCCGAGGATCTTCACCGAGGCCACCTGCATCTTCGCGCCGGGCGCACCGTCGATGCCGTCGAACCAGAGGCGCGCGTACTTGAGCGCGCGCCGGCCGCTCACGCCGCCGACCGACTGCGAATCGTCGAGGAGAACGCGGTAGAGGCGCCAGTGATTCCCGGGATCGTCGACGTTGTTGTAGATCGCCGGGCCGCCGGGCGAGCCGACCGCGGTATTCGAGAGGTCGAACACGTAGGAGTAGTACGTGTTGTCCGTGTCCAGCAGACGGTCACCGTCGAGATCCTCGGTGTCCAGCCGGCTGTTCTTCTCCGTGCCGTTGATCTTCTCGTACCGGATCGAGTCCGGGTCCGAGCGCGTGAAGTCGAAGTCGTCGTTCCCGTCGTCGTTCGGAACACCGTTGCCGTCGATTCCGAACTGGCCGTCGAGGCCGGTGTCCTCGATCGCCGACGTGAGCTCCTCGTCGAAGTCCTGGTCCTCGGAGTCGAGGATCCCGCGCCCGTGCGTCGGATTCGCGGACTCCACGTAGAAGTCCTCGCTGATCTCACCGAGGTCGAGGATCATCTTGCCCTGCGCGGTGCCGAAGTCGTTGACCCAGATCTCCAGGAACTTCTTCTCGGAGAAGTTCTCGCCGACGGAGGACAGGTTCCGCATCACGCCGAACCAGCCCGTGGAGTCCGGCGACGACGCGCGCTCGGTACGGAACTCCAGAACCTGGATGAAGTCCTGGCCGTCGCGCTCGGTCGCCTGCTCCAGGAACACCTCCCCGCGACGGACGGTGTTCTCGGGGTTGTAGAACGCGAACGGGAGCGGTCGGACCTGGTCCGCGCGCTTGTCCAGGTCGGGCGTGGGGCCGGCCGGCTCGGACGCGGGATTCCACACGCCACGCGTGATCGGGAACTCCCGGCTGTCCTCCACCCCCTCCATGTCGTCGATGTAGACTTCGTTCTTGGTGTTCGGATTCGGGATCGAGAGCGCGGTCTCGCCCTGCACCTGGAACTCCGACGTCTCGTTCGAGCGGACGAGCGGCAGCGCGTTCACGAGGCTCGTCATGAAGCCGGGGTTCGTGATCCACTGCCCGTACAGGTTGCCGACCAGGATCCGCGACGGCTCCTGGCCGAGCTTCGGCCGCTCCTCGGGCGTGGCGCGCGAGAAGTACAGCCACGAGGAGCTGAGTCGCGTGTTCGGCGAGAAGTTGTACGTGCCGGAGACCCCCGCGAGCGACTCCTTCGCCTGCCCGAAGAGCGGAACGAACTCGAAGTCGACCTCGATGTTCGCGTCGGCGCGGCTCGCCTCCGGGTTCCGGAACGTGATCTGTCCGAACTCGTAGTTGATGTCGTAGTCCGCGCCCCGCGAGAGCGCCCGGCCGTTCAGCTTCACCGTCTCCGAGCCTTCGATGATGTTGAAGCGGTTCAGGTTGAACGTCGGCGTGGGCGTGGAGAACTTCATCTCCAGCAGGTACTGCTGCTGCCCGAAGAACTCGGTCGGCTCCTTCGTGTAGAGGATCGCGTTGTCGCGCTGGAGCTTCGGTCCTTCCTTCTCCACGGCCGGCGTCGCGGCCCGACCCGTGGAGACCTGGCTCGGCGCCACGATCACGTTCACGGCGGAGAAGCTCCCCGGGGCGACCTCCACCACCGAGGAGTCCGGCGCGAACGGGGTGATGTTCGGGAACGTCAGCGTCCCGGCCTCGAAGTCCACGAACACGGGCTCCACCCGCTGATCGGGTTCGAGATCGTTCGCGGCGATGCCCTTGTAGTCGAGTCCGAGGACCTGGACGTACGGGACCCCGTCCTGGGTGTCGAGCTCCTCGGTGGAACCGGGCTCGGTCCGGATGATGCGGAGCTCGAAGCTGTCCGAGTCGAGGTTCTGCGCACCGATGTTGTAGACGTTCTTCTGTTCCAGCACCCGGATCGGCGCGTAGCCCTTGCCGTCGTCATAGAGCTCCTGGGTCGGCGGCGCGAGCAGTCGGAGGAACAGCGTGTCCGCGTTCGCCACGTTCCCGTGCTCGACGCCGCTCGCGTCGCGATACCAGGCCGCGAGCGTGTGCTCGGCCCCCAGGGGACTGCGCAGGGTGATCACGCCGGTCTCGAGGTCCACGACGTAGTCGATCGGATCCTGCAGCCGATGGAAGAATCCGCGGGCGGTCCCGGTGGAGTCGCTCGGCGTGCCCGTGGCGGGATCCACGAACGCGAAGCCGAGGCGGGCGCCGTCCTCGATGTCGTTCGCGCCGTTGCGGTCGTCCAGGAACAGCTCGAACTCGTCGAACGGCAGCGGCGTGGTTCCCGAAGCGAGAGCGAGCGGCGGCTCCGCCCAGTAGTACTTCCGCTTCACGTACTCGTAGTCGCGCACGATCACGGAGTCCCGCTGCGCCTGCCCCACGAAGCGCTGCGACGCGGTCTCGCCCTCCTGCTTCGAGGCGATCACCGACAGGTCGAGCGCGCCCACCTTCCCCACGGCCTTCGCACCGAACAGTCCCTGCTGCGACTTGCGGAAGGACAGGAACTCCGCGCCGGGCAGCGAGAGATCGGTGTTCCCCATCTCGATCTTCTGGACGATCTCGTCCTCGTCGCCGTCGTAGCGGAGCTGGATCTTGTTGTCGAAGGACGTGCTCACCTCGCTGTCGTGATTCACGAGGACGTGGATCTTCCGCCCGATCGTCCCGTCGAGGTTCACGCGCAGCTGCTGGCGCATGTCGAGGTCCGGAAAGACCGAGTTCGTCCCGCCCTCCTGCTCCGGAATGCCGCTGATCAGCGTGGAGGTCCCGCTGAACGTGATCCGCTCGGAGCCGGAGAGATTCAGGCGGGCGCCCTGTCCGATGATGTCCGCGAGCGCGTCCGGCAGCTCGACCGGAATGTCGATGGAGACGAGTCCGCGGTCCTCGAGTCCCCGGGGATGCAGCGATCGGTCGGAGACGAGCTTCCGCCACTTCCGCCGGGCCGCGGCATCCGCAGCCGCCCGGGTGGCGAGACGGATCTCGTCGACATAGACGGGCCCGACCGGCACGTCGCCGAAGAGGCGCCGGATCGTGATCCGGCCGGTCTCCAGGTCGACGTGGAAGTCCTCGCGGATCTTTCGGGTGCCCGTCAGGCGGCCCTGCGGCACGGGTCGAAGGCCCCCGAGTCGCTCGTCGTCGCGGACGTAGTCCGGCTGCCAGGCGGCCAGGCCGCCGAGTCTCGGATTCCGGTAGTCGGCCCGGGCCGTGCCGGCCCCGACCAGGCCCAGCAGGCACGCCAGGACAGCCGCCCAGACGGACACCCGGGCCGAGGAGAGGCCCCTCGGAAGTTGGCGGAGGACTTCCCTGCGCATACCATCTCGAGGGAGGGGCCTTACGGGGCAGGGCTCGAAGATCAAGGGCTGAAACAACCTAAGAGGCCGGTCGGTTCACTGTCAAGAAAGAGGGGCCTCCAGCCGGCCCGCCCGCGAGCCCCGGGGCGGCGGCCGGCGCCGGCCCGACGTGCTCCTCCTTGCCCCTCCCGCGAGCGTCCGCTAGCATCCCGCCCCGGAGTCGGGGGGAAGACGGGGAGGGCAGGCAGATGATCCTCGATCGATACGTGCTGAGGCATCACGTCGGCCCGTTCCTGTTCGCGGTGATCACCATCACATTCTTCTTCGTGATGCGGGTCCTCGTCGACTTCCTGGGCCTGTTCGCGTCCCGGGACCTCTCCCCGTTCACGATCGCCGAGCTCTTCGCCCTGTCCCTCGGCTGGATCCTGGCCCTGACGTTCCCGATGGCCGCCCTGGTGGCGGTGGTCATGGGGTTCGGACGACTCGCCCAGGACTCCGAGCTCGACGCCTTCCACGCGGGCGGCGTGTCCTTCCTGCGCCTGCTGGCCCCGGTCATCGGGGCGAGTCTCCTGCTCACCGTGGCCCTCGTGTACTACAACAACGTCGTGCTTCCCGAGGCGAACCATCGCCTCAAGACGCTGACCGCCGACGTCCGGAAGATGCGGCCCACGATCGCGATCCGCGAAGGCGTCTTCATGGACGACTTCGACGGCTACACCCTGCTGGTGCGGCGCCTGGACGACGACGATCCGAACATCATCCACGACGTGACCGTCTACGTCCGCGATCCGCGCGACCCCACCCGGACCATCCACGCCCCCTGGGGCGAGCTGATCCCGGAAAACGGGGGCGATCGCCTCGTGATCCGACTCCACGACGGCGAGATCCACGAGGTCGACAAGAGCGACTCGAAGGACTACTTCCGGCTCGCCTTCAAGACCCACGATCTGTTCTTCGACGACCTGGGCACCCAGCTGGAGCGGCGCGAAGAGGACCTGAGCCGCGGCGACCGCGAGCTGTCCGCCGCCCGGATGCGGGAGATCACGCACGAGCTCGCCGGCGAGAAGGCCGCGCAGGCGGATTCTCTCGTGGCACTCGCCGGACAGGGGATCGACGACTTCCGAGGTCAGGTCGCCCGGGCACTGGCCACGGGGACCCCTCGCAAGTCCGGAGCGGCCGAGATCCTGTCCGAGTCCCGCACCCTCCTTCGCAAGCTCCGCAACGGGGAACGCGCGATCGACCGGAAGCAGCGTGACATCAACCGCTACGACGTCGAGATCCACAAGAAGTACGCGTTCCCCGTGGCCTGTTTCGTGTTCGTCCTGGTCGGCGCACCGATCGGCGCCATGGTCCGACGCGGTGGCGCGGGCGTGGGAGGCGGTCTGTCCTTCTCGTTCTTCCTCGTCTACTACATGGCCTCGCTCGGCGGCGAGAAGCTCGGGGATCGGGGAATCATCCCCCCCGCCGTCGGCATGTGGGCGATCAACGTGTTGCTCGGCCTGTGGGGCCTGTACCTCGTGCTGGACCGGGACTCCCGCCTGCCCTGGAGCCGACGCTCGTGACGATCATGGACCGCTACCTGTCCCGGGCGATCCTGCGCCCGCTCCTCGGGGCGCTCGGGGCATTCCTGAGCGTGGCGGTGATCGTGGATCTCTTCGAGCGACTCGACACCTTCATCGATCACGACGTGTCGTTCTCGCTGGTGACGCAGTACTACGTCGCGACCCTGCCCTTCCTGTTCATCATCATCCTGCCGATCTCCACCCTCATCGCGGTTCTGTTCTCGCTCGGCGGTCTCGCCCGTCGCAACGAGCTGATCGCGATGACGGCGAACGGAATCAGTCTGTACCGGATCCTCCGGCCGGTGCTGCTGGTGGGGCTGCTCGCGAGCCTGGTCGGTCTCGTGTTCTCCACCGAGCTCGTGCCGCGCGGCAACGACCGTTCCCGCGAGATCTACGACCACGAGATCCGCGGCCGGCCGCGGCGATCGGAGACGCAACGTCGCGACCTGAACTATCTCGGCGAAGACGGTCGCTTCTTCCTCGCCCGCAAGTTCGACGGGGATCGCGGCGAGATGACCGAGGTCGTGGTGCAGCAGTTCGCGGAGGGCACGCTGACCTACCGGCTGGACGCGGCGAGCGCGACCTGGGAGGACGGCCACTGGGTCTTCCACGACGGATACCTCCGCCGTTTCAACGAGGGCCAGTCGCCGCAGGTCGAGGGATTCACCGATCGCGCGTTCCCCGAGTTTCCGGAGACGCCGCACGACTTCCTGCGCGTGGTCAAGGAACCGAAGGAGATGACGCTCGGCGAGCTGCGCGAGCACGCCCACCGTACGCGCGCGTCCGGCGGGGACCCGACCCCCCTGCTCGTGGACGAGCAGATGCGCTTCTCGTTCCCGTTCGCGAGCTTCATCGTGGTGCTGCTCGGCGCGCCGCTCACGGGCGCGATCCGTCGGGGCGGACACGCGCTGGGGTTCGGCCTCGCGCTCCTCGTGGGGTTCGTCTACTACGTGCTGTTGCAGGTCGGAGAGACCTACGGGAGGAACGGAACCCTGCCGCCCTGGCTGGCGGCGTGGATCCCGAATCTGTTCTTCCTCGCGATCGGAGCGTTCGCGGCGTGGAGGACTCCGAAGTAACCCCGCACCGGAGTCCGACGAGACTCGGTGGGCGATGCAGCGGATCGGCCCGGAGGGGCGGGCGACTCGCCCTGCCCCTCCGCTTTTCTACCCGCTTCGACGGGACGTTCTCGTTCGCTCGCTGCTAGGCGACCGAGGAGCGGAGCGCGTCGACCTTGTTGCGCTCCTCCCACGGGAAGCCCTCGCCCTCGCGGCCGAAGTGGCCGTAGGCGGCCGTGTTCCGGTAGATCGGGCGCTTCAGGTCGAGCATGTCGATGATGCCCTTGGGCGTGAGGTCGAACGAGTCGCGGACCATCGCCTCGATCGCCGAGTCCGGCATCTGGCCGGTCCCGAACGACTCCACGCGCACGGAGACCGGCTCCGCGACGCCGATCGCGTACGCGAGCTGGATCTCGCAGCGACGCGCGAGTCCGGCCGCCACGATGTTCTTCGCGACGTAGCGGGCCGCGTAGCTCGCCGATCGGTCGACCTTGGACGGGTCCTTGCCGGAGAACGCGCCGCCGCCGTGCCGTCCCATGCCCCCGTACGTATCCACGATGATCTTGCGGCCGGTGAGGCCGCAGTCGCCGTGCGGACCGCCGATCACGAAGCGACCGGTGGGATTCACGTGGTACTTCGGCGGACGCGACTTGTCCACGAGCTCGGCCGGAAGCAGCGGCTCGATGACCTGCTGCACGATCTGATCGCGGATCTCCTTCTGGGAGATCGTGTCGTGGTGCTGCGCCGAGACGACGACGGTGTCGATGCGGATCGGACGGTCGTCGTCGTACTCCACCGTGACCTGCGACTTGCCGTCGGGGCGCAGGAACGCGAGCTGGCCGGATTTCCGCGTGTCCGCGAGTCGGCGGCAGATGCGGTGCGCGAGCGCGATGGGCAGCGGCATGAGCTCGGGCGACTCGTCCGTGGCGTAACCGAACATGAGGCCCTGGTCGCCGGCGCCGCCGTCGTCCACGCCCATCGCGATGTCCGGGCTCTGCCGGTCGATCGACGTCATCACCGCGCACGTCTCGTAGTCGATACCGTACGCCGCGTCGTCGTAGCCGATGCGCTGGAGTGTGCCCCGGACGATGTCCGGGATCTCCACGTACGCTTCCGTCGTGATCTCCCCGGCGACGATCGCGACGCCGGTGGTCACCATGGTCTCGCAGGCCACGCGGCTGCGAGGATCCTGCTCGAGGAGGGCGTCGAGCACGCCGTCGGAAATCTGATCGGCGACCTTGTCCGGGTGGCCTTCGGTCACGGACTCGGAAGTGAACAGGTGCCGCTCGCTCATCGCTGGTCGCTCCTTGGGGGTAAGCGGAATCCCTCGGGAATCAAGCGGAGCAGTCTACTCGCCCGTCGCCCGGGATGCCAGGGCCTTTTCCCGCTTGGGCCGGGCGTCGCCGCCGGAGATCCGCCGGGACCCGCACCTCAGGAGCGCTCGAGCTCCCCCTTGAACCGGTCGATGCTCGCGACCGGCGTGGGGTCCACCTCGAGCCGGGCCGCGAGCCACAGGCTCGCGAAGTCCCCGAGCAGCGCGAACGAGTACAGCCGCGCGAGAAGTCCGCGACCCTCGGGCGCGAAGCGCGTCACGCGCCGCCCGAGTCGTCGCGCCTCGCTCTCGAACAGCGCGAGGCGCCGTCGGTTCCGCGGGTGGACCGCGTCGTCGTCCAGCAGCGCCAGATCGATCCGATCGCGGACCGCGGAGTCCACTTCCCAGCCCACGATCTCGTTGTGATTGTGCTCCGGGAACAGCGAGACGTGACACAGCGTCTTCGCGTTCTCGTTGATCTGCCCCATCCACCGGACGGCCACCGGGCGGTAGGGAACGTCCGCCGTGTAGACCACCGGGAGTCGACCCGGCAACGCCTCGGCCCACTCGCGCACCGCGTTCGGCGACGCATCCAGACCCGAACGACGCGCGACGGCCTCGCACGCGGTGGCCGCCTCCGCCACGTCGGCGTCCGTGAGGGCCACGAGCCCCGCGCGTGCGAGCGCGTGGAACACCGGCAACGAGGTCCAGCCGAGCGCCGCCCGCGGCGGGGATCCTCCCGGGATCTCCACCCGCGGCACACCCTGCTCGGCCGCGCTCGCGCCGAGGGCGCCGCCGCTCGTGACCACCGCCCGTGGCACCCCGCGTCGACCCGCTTCCTCCCAGGCCGCGAGCGTCTCCTCGGTGTTGCCCGAGTAGCTCACGAAGAAGGCGAACGATTCGGAGTCCACGGCCTGCGGAAGCTGGTAGCCGCGGACGACCTCCACCGCGACCCGACCATGCTGCTCCGCGTAGCTCCGGACGAAGTCTCCGCCGATCGCGCTCCCGCCCATGCCGACCACGTAGACGCGCGACGGAGTCGCCGGCACGTCGAGCGGCTGGCTCGCGGCGAGTCGCCACGCGCCGCGGATCTGCTCCGGAAAGGAGAGCACACGCGCGGTCATGTCCGAAGGGTCCTTGCCGATGCGCCCCGTCATCGTCTCCCTCATCCCGCATCCTCCGGCGTCTCCGCCAGTTCCTCGCCGAATCCTCCGGTCACGAGCTGTTCGAGGGCCGTCATCGCAGCCTCCTCGTCGTCGCCCGCCACCTCGATGCGCACGGACGTGCCGCACGCCGCCGCGAGCATCATGAGACCCATGATGCTCTTTCCGTTCACCCGCACTTCTCCTCGACTCACGAACACGTTCGCGGCGAATCTCCCGGCGACCTCCACGAACAGGTTCGCCGCGCGCATGTGCAGTCCGGCCTTGTTCGGGATCACCAGCGTCCGTTCCAAGGGCCCGCTCACTCGGACTCGCCGCCGTCGGTGACGGAGGCGGCCGCCCGGTCCCGGGCCATGAGGTTCTTGAGGCGCGCGTCGAGATCGACAGCGGCGTTGCGTCCCGAGGACTTGATCAGGTGGTTCATGGCCACGACCTCCGCGAGCACCGCGACGTTCTTGCCCGGCACGAGCGGGATCGTCACGTAGGGGATCCTTACCCCGAGGATCGAGGTCGTCCGGTCCTCGAGCCCGAGACGCTCGTACGGCGCGTCGGGATCCCAGCGGACCAGGCGGACCTCCACCTCGATGCGCTTGCGCACGCGAGTGGCGCGTACGCCGAACATCTCCCGGATGTCGATGATCCCGACTCCGCGGATCTCCATCCGGTGTCCGAGCAGCTCGTTCGAGCTGCCCACGAGCGACGCCGGCGGCCGACGACTGACGATCACGATGTCGTCGGCCACCAGGCGATGCCCGCGCTCGACGAGGTCGAGCGCCGTTTCACTCTTGCCGATCCCGCTGTCCCCCGCGAACAGCAGCCCCACGCCATACACGTCGACGAGCGAACCGTGCAGCGTCATGCGCGGCGCGAACACGTCCGTGAGGTACGCGGTGAGCTGATGGATGAACGGGGTCGTCGACATCCGCGTGCGCAGCAACGGCACCTGCGCCGTCTCGCACTTCTCGCGGAGGTAGTCGTCGATCGGCAGCCCCTTGGAAATGATCAGGCACGGCAGGTCCTGCTCGAACAGGCGATCGAACGCGCGGTGGCGTTCCTCGCCCGACAGCGTCTCGAGATACAGCATCTCGGTCTCGCCGAGGATCTGGATACGCTCGTACAGGAAATTCTCGGTGAATCCCGCGAGGGCGAGGCCCGGGCGGTTCACGTCGCTCACCGTGATCGGAAGGCGCGCCTGCGCGCCTTCGACGACCACTTCGAGATCGAGCGCGTCCTTCCGCTCCTCGAACAGCTGTCCCGCCGTGATGCCCTGCATCGTCAGTTCGCCCCGATCAGTCCGCGAGCTCGATCAGCTTCATGCTGCCGTCGGGGCGACGGTAGACCACTCGCGTGGAGCCGTTGTCGGTGTCCGCGAACACGACGACCTCGGCGCCGTCGTCGAGGCGGCCCGTGGCCTCCTCCAGCGTCATCATCTCCCGCGGTACGCGCTGGCTCTCGATTCGGACGTCGCCCATGGTCAGCATCTCCTTGCCTTCGCCGTTGCGGTGATTGTTGCTCAGGCGTGCGCTCCGCCGGATCTGCTTCTCCACCTTCTCGCACGCCTGGTCGATCGCGGTCGCCAGGGAATCGGCGGTCGCCTTGCCCGCGTAGTCCCCCTGGTTCCCGTGTACGGAAATCTCGGCGAGGTGACGGTACTTCTCGATCTCCAGCACGACCGTGGCCTTGATCAGACCCTCCTGGAAGCGGCTCAGCTTCCGGATGCGGGATTCCGCATGGCTCTTGAGGTCCGGGGTCAGTTCGAAGTGTCGTGCGGTGACGGAGACGTTCATCGATGTCTCTCCCCACGAATGTCCGAAGAGTGCGCCGGGAACATTCCCGGCCGAATCAGAACTCCTTCCGGAGGCGCGCGGACAGGATTCCCATCCGTTCGCGATACTTCGCCACGGTCCTCCGGGCGACGATCAATCCCTCCTTTCGCAGCAGCTCGGCGATCTTCTGGTCGGACAGGGGCTTCTTCCGGTCTTCCTTCTCGATCAGCTCGCGGATCCGTCCCATGGCCATCTTGGACGAGACGGACTCGCCGGACTCCGTGTCGAGGCCGCTCGAGAAGAAGTACTTGAGCGGGAACAAGCCCCGCGGTGTCTGTACGTACTTGCTCGTGGTCACGCGACTCACGGTGGACTCGTGCATGCCGATACGCTCGGCGACGTCCTGCAGCGTCAGCGGCTTGAGCGCCTGCGGCCCGGATTCGAAGAAGTCGATCTGCGATTCCACGATCGCTTCCATGACCTTCACCATGGTCCGACGGCGCTGCTCGATCGTCTGGATCAGCCAGTTCGCCGACTTCAGCTTCTCCGTGACGAACTTGACTTCCTCCTCCTTCGCGGCCGCGCGCGCGCTGGCCGGGGCGGCGGCCGGTGGGGTTTCGCCCTCGGCGGTGGTACCGCCGGACGCGGACTCCGCCTCGCCGTTCCGGGCCGACCGCACGAGAATGTCGCGGTACTGCCGGGACACCCGCAGACGCGGCACCGAGCCGTCGGCGAGCGACACGACGTACTGATCGTCGATCTTGTCCACGACCAGATCCGGCACGACGTAGCGCGCGTCTTCGCGCGCGAGCTGCGCGCCCGGGCGCGGATTCAGCGTCGCGATCTCGTGCGCCACGTCCTGGATGTCGGACGCCTCGACCTTCAACGCCTTGGCGATCTCCTGGTAGTGCTTCTGCTTGAACGCCTCGAAGTGATGCTCCACCACGGCGGCGGCGAGACCCGCGGCCTCCCCGCGCTGGCGCAGCTGGATCAACAGGCACTCCGGCAGGTTCCGGGCGCCGATCCCCGCCGGCTCCAGTTCCTGCACGCGACGCAGCGCGCGGAGCGCCGACTCGACGTCGATCGCCAGCTCGTCGGCGACCTCCTCCAGCGGGATCGCGAGGAAACCCTGATCGTCCAGACAGCCGATCAGGTACTCGGCGACCCGCATCGTCTCCTCGTCCAGATCCAGCAGGTGCAGCTGCTCCGTGAGATTGTCCGCGAGCGTGGCGTGTCCCACCGGAACCCGCTCGAAGAACTCCGTCTCCTCGCGCTCGGCCCGTCCGCCGTCCTGGTAGGCGAAGCCGTCGTCGAAGTACTCGCTCCAGTCCAGGTCGTTGCGGCCGGAGTCCAGCTCCGTGTCGTCGGGCGAGACCTCCCGCTCACTGGACTCGGGCGCCTCCGGCTCCGGCGTCGACGGTTCGGCCGTCTCGTCGATCTCCAGCAGCGGATTCGTCAGCAGCTCCTGCTCGATGTGCGCCGAGAGCTCGAGCGACGGCATCTGGAGCAGCTTCAACGCCTGTTGCAGACGCGGCGTCATCACGAGCTTGAGCGTCTGCTTCTGGGAAAGTCTGAGTCCGAGTTCCATGGATGCTCCGGCCTTCTCCTACAGGGAGAATCTCTCGCCGAGGTAGATCGCGCGCGCTTCCGGGTTCTCGGCCAGCTCGCGGGCCGTCCCCGAGATCAACACCTTACCCTTGAAAAGGATGTACGCGCGATTCGTGATGGAGAGGGTCTCCCGAACGTTGTGATCCGTGATCAGCACCCCGAGGCCCTTCCGTCGCAACCCCGCGATGATCTCCTGGATGTCGTGGACGGCGATCGGATCGATCCCCGCGAACGGCTCGTCGAGCAGGAGGAAGGACGGCTGGGTGACGAGTGCGCGCGCGATCTCCACGCGACGTCGCTCGCCGCCCGACAGCGTGAACGCCTTCTGGTCCGCGACGTGCCCGATCCGGAGCTCGGCCAGCAGCTGCTCGAGGCGCGCCTGCCGCTCGTCGCGGTCGAGCTTCGTCGTCTCGAGGATGGCCTGGATGTTCTGGCGCACCGTGAGGCCGCGGAAGATCGACGCCTCCTGCGGCAGGTATCCGATGCCGCGCCGGGCGTGGACGTACATCGGAAGGCGGGTGACGTCGTCGCCGTCGATCGTGACGCGGCCGGAGTCCGCGCGAACGAGTCCCGTGACCATGTAGAAGGTCGTCGTCTTGCCCGCACCGTTCGGCCCGAGCAGACCCACGACCTCGCCACGTCGCACCTCGATGTCGACCTCGTCGACGACCCGGTGCCCTCGGTAGGCCTTGACCAGACCCTCGCCGCGCAGGAGGCCGGACCCGGGGGTCGTGATCAACCCTCGCTCTCCAGCAGCTCGGAGTCCGGGCTCGCCGTCCCGCGGACCTCGCGCTTGATCTCCACGCGATCCAGTCCCGGATCCGTCACGAGTCCCACGCCCGTCAGGACGTCTCCGCCGCGGGTGATGCGGACGAACTCGTCCGTGTGGATGCGCGACGCCTGATGGTCCCAGAACAGCACCTCCGTCTCCAGCAGGGCCCCGTCGTCCGACGTGACCCGTACGTTCCCGCGCACCTCGAGGTCGTCGGTATTCTGCTCGAGAATTCCCCGATCGGCCGTGAGGCGCGAGACGTGGTCGTCGCCCTCGTAGAAGTCGATCACGACCCACTCGGCTTCGACGCGCTTCTTCTCCCGGAAGACGGACGCCGTATCCGCCTGGAGAACCCAGCGGGTCGCCGCCTCCCGGAAGTTCTGGAGGGAGATGCCGCGCATCCCCTCGCTCGGCGGACGCACGGCCGCGTCGTTGGACGTCGGAGTCGCTTCCTCCGTCCGGCAACCGGCCGCTGCGGCCAGGGCGAGCAAGGCGATCAACGCGAACGCCCTTCCCCCGGTCCCTCCCCCGCTTCCTGTTCTTCTCATCGGGTGTTCGCCAATTCCCTTGAAGGTTGAAACACTTGCAGATACGCGGGTTCTTTCGTCGAACGCTCGAGTTCCAGGGCATTCGTTTCCGGCCGGCTCTTCCACCGCCGGTGGTACCACACCCATTGCTCCGGATGCTCCCGGATCGCGCCCTCCAGCACCTCGTGCCAGTGGACCATGTCCTCCCGGATTGCCTGTGCCCGGTCCGACGCCGCGGACGCCGGCAGCGCCGGCAGAAAGCGGATGCGGTGGCGGCCGTCCGGCGCGAGATGACAGAACACCGGGACCATTGCGGCGCCCGCACGGCGAGCGAGCACGAACGGCCCCGTGGGCGTTCGCGCCGGCCGGCCGAAGAACTCGATCCAGGCCGACCGCCCCCTCGTATCCTGATCCGGCAACGCCGCCACGATCTCGCCCGCCCGCAGGGCCCGCAGCGCTCCGACCAGCCCCGCCGAGCGACGATGCACCACCACCCCCGCCCGCTCCCTCCACTCGTTCAGCCAGCGATCCGCGCGTGAGTCGAACAGCTCGCGAGCGATGACGTGCACCGGCAAACCGTCCAGCGCACAGCAGGCCGCCAGCACCTCCCAGCTCCCGAAGTGAGCCGAGAGTGCGACGACTCCCCGGCCGCGCGCGAGGGCCGCCTCCAGGTGGCCGCGCCCCTCGATGACCGCGAGACGGTGGCTTCGCTCTCGATCCAGTTTCCGAAGACTCAGAACGTCGACGAGGTTGCGACCCGTCGCTCGAAACACCTCACGCACCAGCGCTTCCCGCTCGGCCATCGATCGTTCGGCACCGAACGCGAGCTCGAGGTGCGATCGGATCCTGCGCTCCGCCGGACGATCGACGTGGCGCACGAGATCCCCCAGACGCGAGAACGCGACGAGCGCGGCGCGCCGTGGCAACACGGTCGCGAGCGCCTGCAGCGTGCGCACGCCGCCGAGGAAAGCGAGGTGACGGGCTTCCCGAAACCGACCGGCCACTTCTCTCCCTCCTGGGGAGAATTTAGGCACGGCGGCGAGGGGCGTCAAGCAAGACCGATGCCAACCATGGAACGGCGGGTGTCCGAATGCGTGGCGGCGACGGAGAAACTAGCGGAAGCCCGCGGCGAGGCAGTCGTGCAAGTGCAGCACCCCGAGGAGCTTGCCTTCGTCCGCCACGATCAACGCCGTGATGCGGCGGGCCGGCTGCTCCATCCGCTCGATCGCGCGCACGACGAGCTCGTCTTCCGAGATCGTGCGCGGATCCCGGGTCATCATGCCCGCGACGGGACGCGTGAGCGACTCCGGATCCGCGAGCAGCGCGCGCCGGACATCGCCGTCGGTGACGAGCCCCGCGAGGCGCCCGGACTCCTCGACGATGACGGCGAGGCCGAGTCGCTTGCGGGTGATCTCCGCGAGCACCTCGAGCAGCGGCGCGTCGGGCGTGGCGAGCGGGAGCTCGGCGCCCGTGTGCATGAGTTCGCGGACGCGCATCGTCAGGCGACGCCCGAGCTGGCCGCCGGGATGGAGACGCGCGAAGTCCTCCGGGCCGAGGCCGCGTTCGTGGAACAGTGCGATCGCCACCGCGTCGCCGAGCGCCATCATCGCGGTGGATGAGGCGGACGGGATCACGTCGTCGGGCCCGGCCTCCGGCCCGACTTCGAGCACGATCGCCACGTCGGCTTCCTCCGCGAGCGGCGACTCCGCCACTGCGGTCCAGCCGAGGATCGGAACTCCGTGACGGCCGGCGGCCTCCACGATCGGATCGAGCGACTCGAACTGTCCGCTGCGCGAGATCGCGATCAGCGCGTCGCCCGGCGTGATGAGTCCGAGATCGCCGTGAATCGCTTCCACGGGATGGAGGTACACGGCCGGGGCGCCGGTGCTGCACAGCGTGGCCGCGATCTTTCGCGCCACCAGCCCCGACTTTCCGATTCCGGACACGACGATGCGACCGCCGCCCGAGAGAGTCCGCTCCAGCACGCGGACCGTCTCGACGAACGAGCCGTCGAGCGAGTCGGCGAGCATTCGCAGCGCTTCTCCCTCGCGCCGCACGACTTCGCGGCCGTACTCGATCAGCCGCGCGGCATCCACGACGACGTCCTCGCTCACGACGCCCGGGCGCCGGCCGCGGCCGGCGGCGTCGACGCGGCGAACTCCAGCACGAGCGAACGGATCCGTGCGAGCTGGCCGAAGATGCGCTCCATCTGCGCGAGCGGAAGCATGCTCATCGCGTCGCAGAGCGCGTGGCGGGGATCCGGGTGCGTCTCGAGGAACACGAGATCGGCTCCCGCGGCGACGCCCGCGCGCGCGATCGTCTCGATCGACTCCGGCTCGCCGCCCGCCGGATCGTCGGAGCGCACGCCGTAGATGCGCACCGCGTGACCGGCGTCCATCACCACGGGGACTCCGAGCGCGCGCATCTTGGGGATCGAGCGAACGTCCACGACGAGATTCCGGTAGCCGAACGAGCTCCCGCGATCCGTGAGCAGGATGCGGTCGTTGCCGGCCCGGCGAATCTTGCCGACGGCGTTCGCCATGTCCTCGGGCGCCATGAACTGGCCCTTCTTCACGTTCACCACGCGACCGGTCTCGGCCACGGCGATCGCGAGCCGGGTCTGCTGACACAGGTAGGCGGGAATCTGGACGACGTCGAGGACCTCGCCCGCCGCCTCCACCTCCGAGAGATCGTGGACGTCGGACAGCACCGGCAGCCCCGTCTCCCGGCGCACCTTCTCCAGGATCCGGAGTCCCTCCTCCAGGCCCGGTCCCTGGAAGGACCGCTCGGAGGAGCGGTTGTCCTTGAGGAACGAGCTCTTGAAGATGATCGGAACGTCGACGGCCTCGGAGATGCGCGCGAGCTCCGCGGCGACCGAGAGGCACAGCTCCTCGCTCTCGATCACGCACGGTCCCGCGATCGCGGCCAGCGGTTCACCCGCTCCCACCCGGAAGCCGGCGACCTCGAACGCGCTCACGACGCTTCCCCCGCGATCACGGGGTCGCCGTCGTCGACCTCGGAGTCCCCTTCACTGCCCGCGTCGTCCGCGTCCGCGTACCGCACCGCCGCCCCGACGAAGCCCGCGAACAGCGGATGCGGGCGACCGGGCCGGGAACGGAACTCCGGATGGAACTGGCAGCCGACGAACCACGGATGGTCCGCGAGCTCGAGGATCTCCACGAGCCCCTTCTCCGGCCAGCGTCCCGAGAACTTCACGCCCGCGCGCTCGAACGCGGGTTCGTATGTCTTGTTGAACTCGTAGCGGTGGCGGTGTCGCTCCAGCACGCGCGACACGCCGTACGCGTCGGCCGCGCGCGTGCCCGGCGCGAGCTCGCACTCGTACGCGCCGAGTCGCATGGTGGCGCCCTTGTCCACGATCCGCTTCTGCTCGGGGAGCAGATCGATGACGGGGTCCGCGCAATCCGGATCGAACTCGGAGGAGCCGGCGTGCGGCAGTTTCGCGACGTTGCGCGCGATCTCCATCGCGGCCACCTGCAGGCCGAGACAGATCCCGAAATACGGCACGCGGTTCTCGCGCGCATAGCGCACGGCCGCGATCTTGCCCTCGATGCCGCGCGAACCGAAGCCGCCCGGAACCAGGATGCCGTCGACGTCGCCGAGGGCGCGCTCCACCACGTCGGCCGTGAGGCTCTCGGAGTCGACCCAGCGGATGTCCACGCGAACGCCATGCTCCACGCCGGCGATCAGGAGCGACTCGCTCACGGACTTGTAAGCGTCTTCCAACGCGACGTACTTGCCGCAGATCGCGATGCGAACCGTGCGAGTCGCCTCCGCCTGACGATCGAGGAACCGCTCCCAGGCCGAGAAGTCCATCGGTCGCTCCGGCAGACCGAGTCGCCGCGCCACGACCTGATGCAGGCCCGCCCCCTTCAGGTTGCGCGGCACCTCGTAGATGCTGCTGACGTCCGGCGCGGGAATCACCGCGCCCGGCTCCACGTTGCAGTAGAGCGCGATCTTCTCCTGGATTCCGTCGGGCAGCGGACGATCCGTGCGGCACAGGAGCGCGTCCGGCTGGATACCGATCTGGCGGAGATCGCGCACCGAATGCTGGGTCGGCTTCGTCTTCAGCTCGCCGGCCGCCGCGATCCACGGCAGAAGCGTGACGTGCAGGAAGAACAGGTTCTCCGGACCCACGTCGAGCCGCAGCTGCCGGACGGCCTCGAGGAACGGGAGGCTCTCGATGTCGCCGACCGTGCCGCCGATCTCCACGATCACCACATCGCGACGATCGCCGTCGGAGAGCTTGCGGATGCGGTCCTTGATCTCGTCCGTGATGTGCGGGATGACCTGCACGGTGCCGCCGAGGTAGTCGCCTCGACGCTCCATGGAGATCACGTGGTGATAGATCTGCCCGGACGTGACGTTGTTGTCCCGCGAGAACGGCTGATCGAGGAAGCGCTCGTAGTGGCCGAGATCGAGATCCGTCTCCGCTCCGTCGTCCGTGACGAACACCTCGCCGTGCTGGAACGGATTCATCGTTCCCGGATCGACGTTGATGTAGGGATCGAGCTTCAGCAACGTCACCTCGAAGCCCTGGCACTTCAGCAGACGGCCCAGAGACGCCGCCGCCACGCCCTTCCCGAGCGAGGAGACCACACCGCCCGTCACGATCACGTACTTGGTCACCGAGGCACCCCCTCGCTCCGACTCCGAAGAATGGTTTCGACCTGCGCGACGTCTTCCGGCACGTCCACGCCGATCGGCGTCGCCGCGACCTCCACGACTCTCATCCTGAATCCCAGGCGCAAAGCGCGCAACTGCTCCAGATCCTCGACCGCTTCCAGTCCCTGCCGCGGCTCCCGGACGAGACGTTCCAGCACTTCCCGGCGGAAGCCGTACGTTCCCACGTGAATCCACGCGTCCGGGTCCCGCTCGTTCGCGGCGAGCGCCGGCACGCCGCCCTGCACGTGACGGTAGGGGATCGCCGCCCGCGAGAAATAGAGAGCATTTCCGAGGTCGTCGACGACGATCTTCGCCGCCCGCGGGTTCGCGAGCTCCTCCGCCGTCGCGCCCCGCACCCCCAGCGTGGCGAGCGCCACCGACTCGTCGTCGAACGCTCCGGCCAGCCGGTCGACGTCGCTCGGCTCGAGCAGCGGCACGTCGCCCTGGAGATTCAGCACGACGTCGGCCGGGCGATCCCGGATCGCCTCCGCCACGCGATCCGTCCCCGTGGCGTGGTTTCCCGTGGTGAGCACGGCTTCCGCTCCGGCATCGCGCGCCGCTTCCGCGATCCGTTCGTCGTCCGTCGCCACGAGCACGTGGTCGAGGCGGCGCGCCGCGAGCGCCGCGCGCACGACCCACGCGACCATCGGACGCCCCTGGATGACGGCGAGCGCCTTTCCCGGGAACCGGGTCGAACCGTAGCGAGCCGGGATGACCGCGACGCGGATCATGCGCCCCTCCCGGAAAATGCCGGCTCCGAAAAGAGGGGAGGCCGCCCCTCTCCCGTCCGTCGGTGCGGCGGGAGCGAAGCGGCCTCCGCGTAAGGCGGGGCGATTCGCGCCGTGACTTCGGTGAAGATCGGCCCCCAGCTTCCGGCCGGACGAGCCGGCCCGTGATCCGTCCTCTCTCGGTATCCGGTCCCGCGGACCGGTCCCTCGGGATTCGCGTGAGGCGGAGACTACTCCGCGTTCGGCGCCACCGAGACCTTCTTGCGGTTCTTCTTGAGGCGCTCGAACTTCACGTGACCGTCCACCAGCGCGAACAGCGTGTGATCCACGCCGACGCCGACGTTCCGGTTCGCATGAATCCGCGTGCCCCGCTGGCGGACCAGGATCGAGCCGGCCGTGACGAACTGGCCGTCTCCCACCTTCACGCCGAGCCGCTTGCTATTGCTGTCGCGCCCGTTCCGGGAGCTTCCGCCCGCTTTCTTGTGGGCCATTTCGCTGTCCTCCTCGCCTAGGCGCCGACGATCTGCTTGACCAGGATCTCGGTGAACGGCTGACGATGGCCGGCGCGCTTGGTGTAGCGCTTCCGGCGCTTCTTGTGGAACACGACGACCTTCGGGTCGCGGCCCTGGCGAACGACTTCGGCCACGACCTTGGCGCCGCTCACCGTGGGACTCCCCACGGTCACGCCGGAGTCGCCATGGACCAGCAGCACGCGGTCGAATTCGACCTTCTGGCCCGGCTGCGCCTCGAGCTTCGGGATCTGCAGCTTGCCTTCGAGCTCGAGGCGGAACTGCCGACCGCCCGTTTGAACGATCGCGTACACGTGGTTCTCCCTTTTGTGGTCACAAAACCCGACCAGTTAACGGGATCGGAGGGGGCCTGTCAAGGTCCCCGACCGCGATTCCCCGCGTACCCGGTCGACACATACCCGGGGATCCCCGCGCAGGCGCCCGAGGCGCCCGACGAGGCCCTCCGGCCCCCCAGGGCCCCCTTTTCCCACGCGGCTCCCGCCGCGGGTGCCCCGGATCGGTGCCCGATCGGGCTACCCGAAACGGGCCGTGATCTCCTTGCCGCGGTCGTCGAAGACCCGGACGTCGTCGTGGTGCAGCTCGCGGTCCTCCCGGATGTCGACCGCCAGGTCGAACCGGTTCTCGAGCTGAGCGATCCGATCGAACCCCTCCTCCAGGAGGAAATCGGCGCGCTTCGGATGGACCCGGACCTCGAGCCGCGGCATCAGGCTGTTCCGGCCGACCCGCCGCACGATGCGCTCCACCTTGGCGAGCAACGTCTGCTCGGACAGGACCTGCCCTGCCCCGCCGCACTCCGGACACTCCACCGAGTAGTACGACGACATCGCGGGGCGCACGCGCTGGCGCGTCATCTCCACGAGGCCGAGCTCGGACACGGGGAAGGTCTTCGTGCGCGCGCGATCGCGCTTCAGGTTCCGGCGGAGCTCCTCGAGCACGGCCGAGCGATTCTCCTCGGAAGCCATGTCGATGAAATCGATCACCACGAGGCCGCCGATGTCCCGCAGGCGCAGCTGCCGCGGGATCTCCTTCGCCGCCTCGAGGTTGCAGCGGAGGATGGTCTCCTCCTGATCCGACTTGCCCTTGAACCGGCCGGTGTTGATGTCGATCGCGATCAGCGCCTCGGCCTGGTCGATGCAGAGGTAGCCGCCCTTCTTCATCCACACCTTGCGGTGCAGCGTCTTCTCGAGCTCGGGCTCGATGTCGAACGCGTCGAAGATCGGGATCTCGTCCTCGTAGAGCTCGATGCGGTCCGCGAGGTCCGGCGAGATCGACTCGACGTACTCCAGGATGCGATCGTACTCCTCCGAGTCGTCCACGATCAGTCGATCGAAGTCGTCCGAGAACACGTCGCGGATGAGGCCGGTGGTGAGGGTCATGTCCTGGTGGATCAGCGCAGGCGCCGACACCTTGGCCGAGTCGCGCTGGATCTTCTCCCAGGTCTGGTGCAGGTAGCGGATGTCGTTCGCGAACGCCTCCTCGGGCTCGCCCGAGCCGACGGTTCGCGTGATGACGCCACATCCGTCGGGGCGATGCTTCTTGATGATGTCGCGCAGACGCGAGCGCTCCGAGCGCTCCTCGATCTTGCGCGAGACCCCGATGTGATCCATGCCGGGCATGAGCACCACGAAGCGCCCCGGCAACGTGACCTGCGCGGTTACGCGCGGCCCCTTCGTGCCGATCGGCTCCTTCATGACCTGCACGAGAAGCTCGTCGCCCTTCTTGATCTGGTCCTCGATCGGGAGTCGCTTGGAGGGCTCCCGATTCCGCGAGCCGCCGCCGTTCTCCTCGTCGTCGAGATCGAGCGAATCGAGATCGGCGCTGAGATCCGAGACGTGCAGGAACGCGCCCTTCTCGAGGCCGATGTCCAGGAACGCGGCCTGGATGCCGGGAAGGATCGCGGTGACCTTGCCCTTGAAAACGTCGCCCACGATGCGACGCTGATCGGGCCGCTCGATCATGTACTCGACGAGCTGGCCGTCCTCGAGCGTGGCGACGCGCGTCTGCCAGCCCTCGGCGTTGACCACGATCTCGCGGTAGGTGTCCCCGGCGCCCGCCGGCTGGCGCTGCTCGGGCGATCCGCTGGGCCGGCGTCCGCCACGACGCCTTCCACCACCGCCGCTGCTGCCGCTGCCGCCACCGGATCCGCCACTGCCCCGGCCGCGTCCGCCACGACGGCGACGCCCGCCTCCTTCTCCCTTGCCGCGCTGCTCCTTGCTGCTGCCCCTCTCGCGGCGCGACTCCTTGGCCGGCGCCTCCACGTTTCGGGCCATTGGCTCCCTCTCAGGAGCGGTACAGGCCTTCCGACCGGATGTAGCTCTCCACGGAATCCGCCACGAGGTAGCGGATCGTCCTGCCATCGCGCACGCGTCGCCGGATGTCGGACGACGAGATCTCGATCAGGGGTGTGGAGAGCAGCGTGGCTCGCTCGCGCACGCGCGCCGGGATCTCCCCGTCGCCGCGCCGATCGGCCACCACCACGGTCGCTTCCTCGAGCAGGATGTCGGAATCCTTCCAGGTCTCGAGGTCTCGGGCCGAGTCCGCTCCCATCAACAGGTAAGTGTCCGTTCCCTCCGGCGATTCCGCGCGAAGGGTCCGGAGCGTGTCCACGGTGTACGAAGGTCCTTCCCGACGCAGCTCGAGATCCGACACCGCAAAGTGCGGGTTGCCCTCGGTGGCCAGGCAGGTCATGCGAAAACGATGTTCGGGTTCGGTGGCGACCGGTCCCTTGTGCGGCGGGATCCGGGCGGGCACGAACAGGACGCGATCCAGGCGCAGGAGACAGCGCGCCAGCTCGGCCACGATGAGGTGGCCGAGGTGGATCGGGTCGAACGTGCCGCCGAAGATCCCGAGACGGAAGCTCACGAATCGCCTCCGTTCCGATCGAGACCGGCGACGGTGAGGGCGTCGAGCGTCTCCCGCGCCGCGGTCGCTTCGTCGCTCCCGGGCCAGTCCCGGAGCACGCGCCGCAGATAGGGTTCCGCCCGCTCGTCCTCGCCTCGTTCTTTCAGGATCTCCCCGATCCGCAGACAGGCCGGGGCGGCCCACACGGTGTCGGGGTAGGTGTCCAGGACGTACTGGTACTGGATGTAGGCCGAACGCCGCCGATCCTGCTTCTCGTAGAAGCGCCCCGCGTCGAACTCGCGGTGCGCGAGTCGGTCGCGACACTCGGATCGCGCCTCCTCCACTTCGCCGAGAAAGCGGCTTTCGGGAAAGTCCCGACGGAAGTCGTCGAAGAGCGTGAGCGCTCGCTGGGTTTCCGTCTGATCGCGGTTGTACGGGTGGCTCGATTCGAAGGCGCACTTCGCGATCTTGAAGCGCGCCTCCTCGACCCAGGCCGACGCCGGAAAGTCCTCCACGACGTCGGTGAAGTAGCTGCTCGCGAGCACGTATTCGCCGAGGCCGAACTTCGCGTCGCCGAGTCGCAGCTTGGCGATCGGCGTGCCGGCGTTGCCGGGGTAGGTGCGCAGGAAGAACTCGAGCGTCTCGGCCGCGTCGTAGAACTTGCCGCGATCGAGCTTCGCCTGCGCGTGCGCGAGCATCTCCTCGGGCGTGGCATCGACGGGAACGCCGCTGCCGGCGCAGCCGGACATCAGCAATCCCGCGGCCAGGACGGCCGCTCTCGTGAGACCCGTTCGCATCTTCCCTCGCGCGGCCCTACTGGCCGACTTCGCGATTCGAAAAGAAGATCGCCGCGAGTCCGGCGACGATGCCGCCGACGATGGCCGGTTCCACGAGCGGATGCATCTTCTTCGCTCCGACCTCGTTCCCTCCGGACGCGGGCGGGTAGCCCTCCGACGTCGGGACGAGATCCGCGGCCACGAGCTCCGCGCGAGCCGCCGTTCCGGTACCGGTCCACCGATCGTCGGCGGCATCCGGGTCCCGGAGCGTGAACAGAAGATCCACTCTCGCAGCCCGATCGACGGACTTCGGACCGATCCACCGATCACGCCGTGTTCGCGTGATCTCGTAGACCGACTCGCGCACGTCGATGCGGAGCCACGGGGAATCGGGGGCGCCGTATCCCTGCGCCTCCATCGCCTCGGCCGCCCGCGCCGCGACGTCGGGGTCCTCGATGGGCGGCAACTCCGCCACCGGGTCCTTCGCCACGGCCGCGATCCCGAGATTCCGCAGATGCGCGACGACTGCGTCCGTCACCGTGGACGCCGCCGCGTGCTCCTGCCGGACCTGCACCACGACCGTGTCACGCACGTCGCGGGGGAAGTCGGCCAGTCCTCGCTCGATCGCTTCCTCCAAGACCTCCGAATAGAACTCGCGCGGGCTGCGCGCCGCCGCCGTCTCCGGCTCCGACGTCGCGCCGAACGCCCAGCGCAAACCGATCCGGTGACTGGGATTCAGATCCCCGTCCCGGAACGAATAATCCAGGGTGACATCAGGGCGCGGCTTCAGCCCGAATCCGACCGCCCACGCGGCGTGAGCCTGGTCGGCCTCCCCCCCGATGCGCCCTCCGGCCCGCAGCAGGACTTGCTGGCCCAGAGCGTACTCTCCCCCCAGCCGTGCTTCGCTAGCTTGCCCGTTCGGGAACACCGAGTCGAGCCCGAAACGCACCGAACCCACGGTTCCTCCGACTCCCAGCGCGACCTCGGTCGGCAGCTGCTCGTCGTGCCCGGCGACGTAGCCGACCGCCGAGCCCGCGTCACGCACCGCCGCCGCCAGATTCCACCCCCGGCTCCAGCGGAAGTTCAGACCACCGTCGAACGCGAATCCGGTCGCCGTGTCGCCGGCCAGGGAGCTCCGGAGCATCCGGGTGCCGAGGCCGGCACTGACGCCCGACCCGAGCGGCACTCCGATCCCCGCGTCCACGGCCAGGTCGGTCTGGCCGATCGCGGCCTCCCCCGTGACGTTCGTGAAGTCGTCCACTCCGAGGGCGCGCACGCCGAGCGCAAAGGAGCCGGCCCGCAGGCCGGATCCGCCGAGCGGGAACTGGGCGGTCAGGTTCCCGGACTGGACGTCGGCGAGCCAGTTGAAGCCGCTCGCCGCGACCTCGCCGTGCGGATTGCGCGCCAGCAGGGCCGGGTTCCAGATCAGCGCATCCGTGCCGTCCGCGATCGCGGTGCCCGCGCGGCCCAACGCCTCGAGTCGCGGCCCCGTACCGAGGGTCAGGAAGGAGAACCCGACGGTCGACGGATCGTCGGCCGCGGCGGCCGAGGAAAGCCCCAGGAGTACGAGCCCGGCCGCCCCCAGCGGGATCCTGCTCATGCCCCTCACGCGCCACCTCCCCGCTTCACGGCGACCTTTCGGATCTCTTCGAGTCCATCGACGGTCACCCGGAGGAAGTACACCCCCGACGCGACCGTCGCTCCCGATTCCGAGTGCCCATCCCAGAGAACCTGTCCGTTGCCCTGGAGACGACGCACGAGATTGCCGGCGAGATTGAAGATCCGCACGTCCACGACGGAGGTGGCGGACTCGCCGATGATCGCCACTCGATCCCCCGTTTCCGGGTCGAACACGTTCCGATCGAGGCCGACGAGCTTGCCCCCCGGGCCCCGGTCCTCGAGCGTCACCGTGACCGAGTCGGTCGCCGCCACGAAATCCGTGTCGCCGTGGACGAGCACGAGCGAGGCGCCCGGCGTCCGCGTGTTCGAGGGCGTGACGTCGTAGATGATGCGGTACACCCCGGGCGACGTTTCCACGACCGACTCCCGCCCGGCGCTCCAGCCGCTGTCCAGCGCGGAGAAGTCCGCGCTCACGTCGAGGCCCGAGCGATTCCAGTAGGTCCGCAGGGTGATCCGCCCGCCGTCCGGCACGGGATCGCCGCTGACGACGACGGTCGAGTCCGCCACCGGGAACGGCGTGTCGTACCCCACGGTGTACGTGACCTCCGCGACGTGTCCGGCCGCATCCTCGGCACGCACCGTCACGTCGCGCGAGGACGGCACGGGCGCGGAGTCCGCGATCGTGAACTCCCAGGTCACCGAGTCGGCCGGCACTCCGCTCGAGAAACTCGGCGCGAAGAACGAACCGCCATCCACGCTCGCCAGCACCGACACCACGACGTCGTTGTCGGCGGAGGTGCCGGCGATCACCACGGGGAACGCGTCGACGTAGATCGGCGCGGGGCTGTCGTCCCCGAACGTCGGCCCGTCGTGATCCAGGAGGAAGGAGCGCTCCACGGTCGCCGCGTTGCCGGCGAGGTCAGCGGCATGAGCGCGCAACGTGTAGCGGCCGGACGCACGCGGCGCCCCGGTGGAAGTCAGCCCGTCCCAGACCAGCACGGTGTCGACGGCGCCGGCGAGAACTCCGAGCGTGTCCACCGCCACGAGCGCCGCGTTCAGCACCGAGACCGTGGTGCGATCGTCTGTCCCGCCCTGGACCTCGACCGGGACGTTCAGCTCGTTGTCCGGCGGAGGCAACGTCGGGTCGAACGGATTCGGCGCGATCGCGCCGAACGTCACGACCGGAGCCACCTGGTCCGAGACGCACACGACCCGTTCCGTGACGGGGCCGGTGCCGTCGTTCAGCGTCACGTCGAAACCGTACTCCCCGTCGGCGAGGAGCGCGCCCGGATCCCAGACCACGGCCACGGCCACGTCCACCGGAAGACGCGAGGGCGCGATCAGCGAATCCACCACGACCGCGTCCGTGAGGCGGACGATCTCGGCGAGGACGTCCAGCGAGTCCGCGGCGGCGTCACTCCGGGGCGCGAACTGCAGGGTGGCCGTGTCCTGGATCCCATCGCCGTTCGGGCTGACGTGCCCCGGCCGCACCTCCAGATCCTCGGCCGACGGGGTCGCGCCCGCCGGCGAAAACGCCGCCAGCGCCAGGATCAGGCCACCGGCGACCCCTTCAAGTGCACGCGAGCGGCAGCCGATGATGCGGGAGAACCTGAAGTCGCGGAGGCGATCGATGCCGAACACCCGGGAGATCCTCGACCAGATGTTCGTGAACCTGGTCAAGGTGAAGCTCGACGAGGACGTCCTCGAAAAGATGATTCCGGTCGTGGACGGCCTGCTCGAGCGGCTCCGCGGCGGACTGAACCTGGAATCCGAGCAGTCCTGGAACCGCCTGCGCATTGCGCTGGCCGGCATGCTCGCCCACGGCTGGGCGCTGGGCATGAATCCGTTCAACAGCCCCAATCGCCACGTGGACGGCGACGGCGTGGAAGTGCGCGTCTCGCGGGACATCCTCGTCCCCATCGAAGTGCTCAAGTCTCTCCGTTACGTCAAAAGGGATGACCGGGGCCGTATCGAGAAGGCTCTGTTCGAGCCGAGTTCCGAGGTCCGCATCAAGGAGCAGATCGACATCATGCTCCGCGAGATCGAGGACAAGCACTGGAAAGAATAGCCGGGATTCCGCGAGCCGTCAGGCGTCGGCTCTCCCCCCGGTTCCCTACCAGTTCGGATCTCCCGTCTCGACCTTGAAGTCGCCCTCGTCCCTCTCGAGGGCCTGGCCCGTCCCCGGCGCGATGATCAGGTAGCGATCCCCCTGGACCGCCATCCCGAACTTCAGACCGGTGATCGGGCAATCGAACGACATTTCCCGGTGCGAGTCGTCCAGGAAGGGACGCAACTCGGAGAGCTCCCGCGCGAACTCGCCGTGCCTCACGAGATACTGCTGCTGCGCCGCGGACAGCGCCAGCATTCGCTCCTGACAGTCATTGATGCGCGCGGCCTCGCGGGCCCGCACTCCCATCGTCGTCAGGAGAAAGAAAATCAGGGCGATCGCCAGCAGGATCACCAGCAGGTCGAGGAACCAGACCCTCTCGCCACGAATCTCGGTTTCTTCGGTGAATCCCATTCGGTCCTCTCCGGGTCGCTCGGTCCGGTCGCACCGGTCCGGTCGGTCGCTCCTCCGGGTCGCCCCGCCGGGGGCGCACGGGACGGGCGAACGAACCGGGATCCGGGCGGTGCGGTGAGTTGCGGATCGATCCTAGAACCGGGGATCCCCACCGTCAAGAGTCGCCCGGAAACACCCTCGCGCCCTCCGGGGACGACCGTCGAGCGTCGGCGCGAACCGGATCGGCCCGGAGCCGACCGCGCCGGTCCCGACGCCGCTTGACCGGCCCGTTTCCCTTTCCTAGCATCGAAGTGTCCATCCCGCGCCGTTCCCCGGTTCCGGAGGGTCCACGATGCGCTTCCTCCTCGCCCTCGGCCTCGTCCTGCTGCTGACGCTCTCGAACGAAACCCGCGCCGCGGAGCCCTACGGCGGCTCCGGAGGCGGCATCGCGAAGCCTCCGCCGACCAGCGGTCGCGACCCGGGCAGCCGCAGCCCCGCCCACGACGTCCGCCCCGAGTTCACGATCGAAGGCGTCGTGTCCGCGGCCGACGGCACCCCGGTCGCGGGCGCCCACGTGAAGCTGTTCGCGGGAGGCGCGCTCATGGCCACGGCAAACTCGGCCAGCGACGGCAGCTTCCGGATTCTCGAGCTCCCCGAGTGGGATCGCGACGCCCGGGTCGATCTGTGGGTGGAAGGTCCGCTGCCGGATCGCCACGTGCCGGTCGACGTTTCCCTCGGAGCGAATCCGGACGACCCGCTGCGGTCGCCCTGCCAGCCTCGCGTCACGCTTCGGAGCGGTTCCGTGAACGTCGCGGTCCGATTGCTGACCGAGCGGGAGATGCTGGCGTCGCTGAAGGCGAGCGGTTGCCTGAAGTCGGCGGCGAGTCGGAGCGTCCCGTAAGGGCGCGGATCGAGTCCACGCGTCCCTCGGCCAGCTCGCGCCAGTCCGACTCCGGGTGGCTCGCGAGGAGTCGCTCGTACTCGAGCAGCGCGTCTTCCGTCTCGCCGAGTTCCCACAGCAGCTCCGCGCGCCGGATCGAGGCGATCTCGGCCTTCGGGCCGTCCGGATAGCGGTTCACGATCTCGAGGAACGCTTGCGCCGCCTCACGACGATGCCCGCCCTTGCGCAGCAGGTACGCGAGCTTGAGCAGCCCGCTCTCGGTGAGGTTCGTGGGGATCGCGTAGAGTCGCATCTGGCGGTAGAGCTCGGCGGTCCGCTCCACGTCCTCGGCCTGGCGTGCATCGCGGAACAGGCGCAGGTACTCGGTCGACGCGTCGCCGATCTGCCCGAGCACGACGTAGGCACGAGCGCGCATCGCCGCCGACTCGTCGTCGTCGGGAACGATCTCGAGATGGCGGGAGAGCTCGCCGATCGCGGCCCACCAGTCGCCGCGCTCGAAATGACGTCGCCCTCGCTCGCGGTGGACCTCCCGCCGCACGCCCGCCGGCAAGCCGAACAGGATCGCCAGCGCGATTCCGGTCAGGAACCCTCCGGCGTGCGCGCCGTAGGCCGTATTCGCGCCGCCGTTCCCCCAGGCGACGAGTCCCTGCACGATCTGCAACGCGAACCAGAACGCGATGGCCACGAACGTCGGCACGAACGTGGCGCCGCCCTTCGTGATGCCGCCGAGGAGCGCGAGCAGGACCCACGCCACGCGCACTCGCTGATGATGAAAGCGCAACAGCGTCGCGCCGAGCAACGCGGCCACGCCGCCGGAGGCGCCGATGACCGGGATGTGGAAGAGGCGTGAGGTCGGATCGGTCACCAGGAGCTGCGACCAGCACCCCGCCACACCGCCCGCGACGAACACGAGCGCCAGCAGCGGAAAGCCCAGACGCGATTCGAGCTGTCGCCCGAAGATCGCGAGGTACAGTCCGTTGCCGATCAGGTGCATCCACGAGCCATGGAGGAACAGCGAGAGGAACGCCCCCCGCCAGGTCGGATGATCCGGAAAGAAGGACGCCCCGACGAGCGTGCCGTAGGTGATCGGCGACAGCGTGCGGATCAGGTAGACGGCGAGGAGCGTGGTCACCAGCAGGTACGTGCCGATGCCGCGTCCCTGCTTGGGCGCGTCGGTCCCGACCGGGTAGAAGAAGAAAAAGTACACGCGCCCCCCGGGTTCGGTGGGGCGCGTCGCCGGTCACGGGCTAGCGCCCGGCGCCGTCGTCCTCCACCTCCGACCAGGAGGCGCGAACCTCGCGCTCGGGATCCAGGCCACGTCGCTTCCCTTCCGGAGGCGTGGGGCGCGCGGGCGCCGGGCCGACGGCCCGGAACAGACGCAGAACCCCCCAGAAGAGCAGCAGGGCGAGCAGTCCCCTCAGGAACAACGGTGTCCCCTTCCTCGGATCATCGGTCCGCCTCTTCCGCGCCTTGATCCGGGTCGACTCCGGGCCCCGAGCCGGTCCCGGGGGACTCGGATGCGGGGGCCGGCGCGCGGGGCGTCGGTCCCGCCGGGGGCGGCGGCGGCGCCGAAGCGGGCCCAGGGGAAGTCGCGAGATCCGGTCGCGGAACCTCCTCTTCGGGCAGGATCAGGATCAGCAATACGTAGACCAGCAGAAAGAAGCCGGTCGTGAGCGTGGCGGCGAGAATGAACAGCAGTCGCACGAAGTTCGCGTCGACGCCTGCCTCCCGCGCGATTCCCCCGCACACGCCGGCGATCACGCGATCGGTCACGGATCGTCGCGCCTTCCGCTCGGATCCGAAGCCGAGGGCGGAGCGCGTGCGCGGCCAGATCAGTAGCGCGCCTGCGCCGAGCAATACGATCGGGGCGAGCACTTCGAAGTGCCAGAAGCGGAACGTGTGGCTGCGGAACTCCAGTCCGAACGCGCGAAACAGCAGCAGCGCCCCGAGCCCCATGAGCACCAGGCCGAAGATGCGCGTGGCAGGAGCGGCGGACGTTCCCGGAGCCGACCCCGCGGACGTCGCCGTGTCCTCCTCGGGCAGCAGGAAGATGGCCGCCACGTACGGAATCAGGCCGAATCCCCCGAGCAGAACGGACAGGATCCAGACGAGCCGGACGACGTTCGCGTCGATGCCGAAGTACTCCGCGACGCCTCCACAGACCCCGAACAGGATCTTCTCGTCGCGCGAGCGTACGAGCCGTTTCAAACGTCTTCCCCCCTTTCCCCCGGGTTCGCGATCACCGTTCTCGGGTCGAGCGCGTCCCGTACCGCGTCGCCCAGCAGGTTCAAGGATAGTACCGACAACGCGAGCATCAGACCCGGAAACACCGAAACCCAGGGCGCCGACGTGAGGTAGTCCTTCCCCGCCGACACCATCGACCCCCAGCTCGCGGCCGGCGGTTGCGCGCCCAGGCCCAGGAACGAGAGGCTCGACTCGGCCAGGATCGTGGTGGCGACTCCCATGGTGAACGATACGAGCAAAGGGTTCAAACAGTTCGGGGCGACGTGACGCCACAGGATCCGCGGCCAGGGGACGCCGAGTGCCATCGCCGCCTGGACGTACTCGGACTCCCGGACCCGCATCGCCTCCGAACGCACGAGACGGGCGACCTCCGCCCAGCCCACGATGCCGAGCGCCACCAGGAGCAGCGTGATCCCGGGCTCGAACGCCGCCGTGATCCCGATGAGCAGGAGCAGCGACGGGAACGCGAAGAAGATGTCCGCGGTTCGCATGATCACGGAGTCCGCGAGTCCTCCCCGGAACCCCGCGAACAGTCCGAGGATCCCGCCGACCAGAACCGACACGAGGCGCGCCGTCAGCCCGATCCCGAGCGAGAGACGGGCGCCGTAGAGGGTCCGAGAGAGAACGTCGCGACCCTGGTGATCCGTGCCGAACGGGTGGTGCCAGCTCGGCGCCGCGAGCCGCTCGTCCAGCGAACCGGCCAGCGGGTCCGGCGCGATCCAGCCCGCCAGCGCCGCGGCGAGCACGAGCGCGAGGAGCACGAAGGCTCCGATCCGGGCGACCGGATCCGCACGCAACCGGCGCCCGACGCGACTCACGCCGACCCCCGTGCGCCGAGCCGTTGCCGGATGCGGGGATCGAGCCAGCCGTAAGCGAGATCCACGGCGAGGTTCGCGAGCACGAATACCACCGAGAGGAAGAGCACGGTTCCCTGGATCGCCGGGAAGTCGCGGCGCAGGATCGCCTGGAGCGCGTACTGCCCCACTCCCGGCCACGCGAAGATCGACTCGGTGAGCACCGAGCCCGAGAGGTAGCTGCCGAAATCCAGCCCGATCAGCGTGATCACCGGCACGAGCGCGTTGCGCAGCGCGTGCCGGCCGACGACCGCGCCCTCGCGCAGTCCCTTCGCGCGGGACGTGCGCACGTAGTCCGCGCCGAGCACGTCGAGCAGGCTCGCGCGCGTCATGCGCGCGATGACGGCGGCCGATCGCACCCCCAGTGTGACGGCCGGCAGGATCAGCGTGCGCGGATCGAGATCCACGTAGCCCGAGGGCGGCACCCAGCGCAATCGCAGTGCGAACAACCACAGCAGCAGGATCGCGGAGACGAAGACGGGCGTGGAGATCCCGCCGAGCGCGAGCAGCATCGAGAGCCGATCCGCGAATCGCCCGCGCGCGCGGGCCGCGGCGACGCCGAGTGCGATCCCGAGAAACGTGGCGAGCCCCATGGACGCCGTCGCCAGCAGCAGCGTGCGCGGGAATCGCTCGGCGAGCTCCTGCGCGACCGGGCGTCCGGTGGCGAACGACGTGCCGAGGTCCCCGCGGACGAGGCGGCCGACGAAGGACCCGAACTGCACGGGAAGCGGGCGATCCAGCTTCAGCTCGTGCCGGATGCGCGCGAGATCCTCCTCGCGATAGCGCTCTCCCGCCAGTGCGCGCGCGGGATCGCCGGGTAGCAGGTACGACAGCACGAACGCCACCGCCGCCACGCCGAGCAGCACCGGCGCGAGGAGCAGCAGGCGACGCGTCGCGTAGCCGATCACCGGGATCCGTCGCCCCGCAGTCGCACGTCCAGCCAGCGTTCGGCCGCCGGGACCGCAGATGGACGATAGCCGTCCACGCGCTCCGACACGAGCGACTCCTGCACGGGATGCCAGAGGTAGATCCAGGGCGCGTCGGCGTGAATGCGCGCGTCGAGATCGCCGGCGAGACGCGCCCGGGCGTCCGGATCCGCGGTGCGCTCGAGACGGTCGAGATCCGAGTCCACGTCCGCGCGCCGGTACCGCGCGCGATTCCCGCCGCCGCCGATGTTGCGCGAGTGGAACAGCGGGACGAGGAAGTTCTCCGGGTCCGGATAGTCGGCGTACCAGTTGATGAAGAACGCATCCGTGTCGCCCGCATCGATCGACGCCTTCAGCGCACTCCAGTCGCGACGGCGAATCACGGAATGGACTCCCGCCTCGGCGAGATCCGCCTGCACCGCCTCCAGGACCTGCGACGCGAACGGGCTCGGCCGCTGCCAGAGCTCCAGCTCCCAGGAATCCGGAACGTTCGCCTCGTCGAGCAGGCGGCGAGCGAGCGCCACGTCGTGCTCGAACGGCTCCCCGGCGCCGCCACCCGGCAACGTCGGTGGAACGGCGCCCACGGCGCGCACGCCCCGTCCTCCCAGAACCTTCGCGAGAATCCGGTCGACGTTCACCGCGTGGTTCAGCGCCCGGCGCACGCGCGCATCGGAGAGCACGGGGTCCTCCGTGTTCAGCCCCACGTACTCCGTCACGAGTGCGACCTGGCGCACGAGACGCGGATCGCCCGCGAATCGATCCGCCTGCGACGACGGCACCTCGAGCACGTCGAGACGTCCGGTCTCCCACTCCGCGATCCGCGTGAACTCCTCCGGGAGAATCCGCACCGCGATCCGCTCGACGCCGGGCGCCGGGCCCGACCAGTGGGGATTCCGTGCGAACGTCAGGTGCGAATCGCGCACCCGTTCCTCCACCCGCCACGGTCCCGTGGCGATCATCCCGTCCGGCTCCGCGCCGGCCGGAACCACGGCCGCGTTCGGCATGGCCAGCAGCGCGAGGAACGCGGCGGCGGGGCGGGAAAGCGTGATCGTGAGCGCGCCTTCTTCGGGGGCGAGCCCGCGGATCGTGTCCGCGTCACCGCGTCGGAACTCATCCGCCCCGTCGATCGTTTCGAGCACCCAGGTGCGCGGCGACGCCGTCTCGGGCGCGAGCAGGCGGCGGAAGCTCGCGACCACGTCGGCGGCGCCGAGCGGGTTTCCGTCCGAGTCCTTCGCGGCGGGGTCCAGCTCGAACCGATAGCGGAGCCCGTCTTCCGAGACGCTCCAGCGCGCGGCGAGGGCCGGACCGATCGTGCCGTCCGCCCGGAACGCCACGAGCCCCTGGTAGACGAGCGACACGGCGTTCGCGCCGACCACGTCGACGACCTTCGCGGGGTCGAGCGTGGCCGGATCCGAAGACCACGCGAGGTGGAGCGTGGATGCGTCCCGATCCGGGGTCGCCTGGCATCCACCGAGGACCCAGCCGGCGACCACGCCGACGCACACGCCGGCGAACCGGATCGCGAGCGGGCGCCTCACTCGTCCATTTCGAAGAACTCGCCCGTGCCGGCGTAGTCCACGAACAGGAAGCGCGCCGGCGGCGAGTCGTACTCCCAGAGTTCGGAGGCGGGAACCTCGTCGCCCGGTGGGCGAACCGATCGCCGGTCCGGTCTCCCGCGGCGCAGCAACACCTTGCCGCGATCCGTCAGCCATCCGTGCGAGTGGAACGGCTCGCGAAACCAGGTGACCGCAAGAGCGATCGACTCCTCGAGCCGTTCGCGGAAGTCCGGACCGTGGCGCGCGGCCTGCCGGCTCCAGAAATCGTCCAGTGCGGTCCGCCACGCATCCTCCCCGTGCGCGGCCGCGAGGGAGGCGCGCTCCTCCGGGGCCACGATCCCCACGATTTCCAGCGTGCGGTCCCGGTCCGAGCGGAACCACGCTTCCCCCGGCCGCACGTCGATCTCCCGGACCCGCACGCCGCCGCGCATTCCGTCGACCTCGACCTCGAGGCGATGACGCCCCGGCCCGAGGTCGTCCACGGGGAGACGCAGGTCGAGCAGCACGTCTCCGCCGGTCACCTGGACGAGCGAGTCCGTCTCGGCCGTGGAGTTCTCCGGACCGGCGATCCGGACCCGCACCCGGAAGTCGCCGCTCACCCCACTCGCCGGATGGAGGAGCGTGCGGACCCGGTTCCCCGACTCCCCGAGCCTCACCAGCGCACCGGGATTGGGCTCCACGCCCTCTTCCGTGTACCGCACCAGGCTGACGTCGCCAAGCGCGATCCGGAGGTCGGCCGTGTCGCCCTCGACGTGCCCCTGCACGCGCGAGGCGAGGCCGCCCTGGCGATCGCGGACCTCGATTCGCGCGTCGAAGTCGCCCGCCGGGATCCGCAGCCGGACCTCGCCGCGCGCGAAGCGCGACGGATCCCGCGTCTGGGAGAAGTCGTCCAGCCGCACGCGCCGCTCCCAGACGTCGCCTCCCACCTGGCGGTCCTTGCGCAGGCAGACCACGCTCACGTCGTAGCGGGCGCGGTAGTACCCGAGTTCCTGCCGGAACACGAGCTGGGCGACGGGGATCTCCCACACCACCGTGACGTCGAGCTTCCCGTCGTCCGCCGGGAAGGCCTCGACGTCCGCGAGAAAGAACGGCTTCCCGAGCGCCCGCGCCGGGAAGTCGTCGGCCGCCAGGGCGGGCGACGTCGCCGGGCCGGGCCCGGGCCCCAGCGCGAGCGCGAGCGCGAGGCCCACCCCGGCTGCGGCCCGCTGGCTCAAGGAGCCCCCGTGGGAGCGCCGCGGCCGACGCGCTCGTCCGACTCGATGCGCCCGTCGCGCAGGCGAACGATCCGGTGGGCCCGACGCGCGACGTCTTCCTCGTGCGTCACGAGGATGATGGTCTGTCCGCCGGACTGGAGCGCCGCGAACAGCTCGAGAATCTCGTCGCCGGTGCGCGTGTCGAGATTTCCGGTGGGCTCGTCCGCGAGGAGAATCGACGGCCGGTTCACGAGCGCGCGGGCGATCGCCACGCGCTGACGTTGCCCGCCGGAGAGTTCGCTCGGCCGGTGGCGACCGCGGTCCGAGAGGCCGACGCTCTCCAGCGCCTCGCGCGCGCGCCGCACGCGTTCCTCCGCGGTGACGCCCGCGTACACCATCGGCAGCTCGACGTTCTGGGCCGCCGTCGAACGGGGCATCAGGTTGAAGGTCTGGAACACGAACCCGATCTCCTCGTTGCGCACGCGCGCGAGCTCGTCGTCCGAGTACTCGGACACTTCGCGATCGCGCAGCCGGTACGTTCCCGAGGTGGGGCGGTCGAGACAGCCCACGATGTTCATCAGCGTGGACTTGCCGGATCCCGACGGCCCCATGATCGCCACGTACTCGTTCGCCTCGATCGAGAGATCCACGTCGCGCAGGGCGAAGATCGTCTCCTCCCCCATGTCGTAGCGCTTCGTGATCGCCTCGATCCGGATCAGGCTCACGGGGTCGCGTTCGCCTCCGCCGGCGGCTCGAGCTCACCGATCGCGTTGCGGAGCGCCGCCGCCGCCAGCCGCGCCGTGTAGCGCGCCGAGACCAGCTCCGAGCTCGTGCGGGTGAGGTTCACGCGCGCGTCGATCACGTCGAGGATCGTGCCCTCGCCGATGCGGAAGCGCTCCTGGGCGAGACGGTGATCCTCCTCGGACGACTGCACCGCGACCTGCGCGACCTCGATCGCTCGCCGCGCGACCTCCAGGTCGTACCACGACTGGCTCACGAGGAAGCGCACCTGGCGCTCCGTGTCCTCGAGCTGCCGGCGGGAGTTCGCGAGCGTCGCCTGCGAGCGGCGGATGTTCGACTTCGTGAGCAAGCCGTCGAAGACCGTCCAGCTCATCCGGACGCCGTACGAGTAGTCCGTGTGGTCGTCGTCGAAACTGCTCAGCTCCGTGTTGAAGTAGCTCCCGGAAGCGAACAGGCTGAGCGACGGGATGTTGTTCGAGCGCGCGGCGCGTACGTCGTGCTTGCCCGAGAGCTCCCGCGACCGCGCGGCCCGCAGATCGGGGTTGACCTCCATCGCCCGCTCGATCGAGTCCGCCAGCGTCGATTGCGTGTCCTGCCCGGGACTGTCGGCCACGAGATCGATCTCGGCGAGTGCGTCCAATCCCATGTAGGTCGCGAGCGAGGCCTTCGCCACCCGCAGGTCCCGTTCCGCCTGGAGCTCGGACAGCAGGTTGTTCTGGTGATCCACCTGCGCCTTGTACACGTCGGCGAGCGTGGCCGCTCCGAGCTCGCGCATCGCCTCCGTCTTCTTGAGCTGCTCCTGGGACAGCTCCTTGGCTCGGCGCGCGACCTCGAGCAGTTCCTGCTTCTCGAGCACGTCGACGTAGCGAGACTCGGTCTGGTACACCACGTCCTGGCGCGCGGAACGGTAGGCCTCCTCGGCTGCGTCGCGTCCGTAGCGCGCGGACTTCCAGGAGTTCCAGGTCCCGAGGCCGTCGAACAGCGTCCACGAGGCGTTCGCCCCGCCGCTCCAGTACGAGTCGTCGAACACGATGAACTCGCCGCCGATCTGCTCGGTGGTGGTCTCCGGTTTGGTCCACGACCCGCTGACGGAAAGCCGTGGCAGGAAGCCGGACCGCGCCCCGGTGACTCCCGCCTCGGCGGATTGCAGGTTCGTCCGCGCCTGCTCGGCGGTCAGCGTGTTCCTGAGCGCGAGCGACGTGCACGTCGCGAGGTCGTAGGTCTCGGCGCCGGCGAGTCCCGGGGCCACGAGGACGGCGATCGACGCCGCGGCGACGAGCACGCCGCGCCCCGAGCGCGAAGGCGAGGGCCAGATCTGGTTCATGCTACCTCCCAAGAGAACGCGGGGACGCATTTCTCCTGATACGCGGGGTCCGGGCCAGAGGTTCCCTACGCTCCGCTCATGGTCCAGGAAAGGAACAAGCGCATGCCGATGACGGGGATCATCCCCAGGATCCACCAGACGAACGCGATGCCGAAGCCCCCGCCGCGGCTCAAACGATGGACGACGGACACGCCGATCGCGGACACCACCAGGAACCAGATCGCGAACGGATCGAGGATCTCGAGCAGAGCCGCACCCTTCGAGTAGAAGTCCAGATCCGGGATGAGCGCCGCCGGACCGAGACTGACCTCGACGGTGCCCGACATCGCCATCACGATCGATTTCACGAGCGAGCCGAGCATCGCGACGACCATCGCGGTGGCGGCCGCGGCGAGCGAGAAACGGAAGCCCTGGCGACTGCCGAGAAAGCGCGAGCCCAGGTGGATCACGATCGCGCCGAACAGGATGCCGAAGATCGGCGTGAACACGGTCCCGCCGACGTTCTGGGCCACGACCTTGAAGCTCCGGTCGTCGGGGTCCGGCATCTTCGCGAGCGCCTCGTCGATCGCTTCCTCGGGCGCGCCGAACCGCTCCATCGACGCGATCGCCATCTCCCGTCCGAAATCGAGCGACACCGGCAGCGCGATCCACCCCCCGATCAGCGCGAACAGGAAGCAAAGGAGAACGGGACCGACCCAGAGCCCATCCGCGGCGACGGCGCGGAACGCGGCGGTCGGCGCGAAGAGAACCCGGAACGCGGCCGAGATGCCGAGCGGGCCCGAAGCCCCCGGCGTCGATTCGGGAGCGGACTGAGCAACCGGATCCATCGGACTCACCTCCGTGAAGGGGCGGCTCAGGGTAACGGAGGCGGCTCCTCCCCGCCACGCGCTTTCGGACGGCTCACGGAACAGGCGCCGCGAGTCGGCCCCGGGCGGGGACGGTCAGCGGAGCGTGAACCGCACGGGTACCAGGATCGTGCTCGCCACCGGCCGTCCGCTCATCCGGGCCGGGTCGAACGTCCAGCGCCGCGCCGCCGCGAGGGCCGCGTCCGCGAACGCGGAACCGTCGGACCGGACCGCGACGACGTCCACGACCCGGCCCCGCTCGTCCACCGAGATCCGGAGCAGCACCTCTCCCTCCAGGCCGGCGGCTCGGGCGAGCTCCGGGTACTCCGGGTCCTCCGCCCGCCGCAGCTTCGGTGCTTGCTCGAAGACCCGAAAGGTCTCGCCCCGGGGACCGATGGGCACCGGGGCGGACAGCGGCGGCGGATCGGCGTCGGCCGGCGTCGCGAGGTCCGGCCGGATGTCCCGGGGCGGGGTCTCGTCGAGATCCCCGGCCAGACTCCGCGAGACGGGGCGCGAGCGCGGCGGAGGAGGAGGCGGCGGCACGGCCTCGAACGGAACGACGTCGACGAACTCGATCTCGCCGGAACTCTCGACGGGGACCGGACGCTCGGGAAGAGGCGGGAACAGCGCGAATGCCACGAGGTGCAACGCGATCGAGGCGGCGATCGCGAGATCCAGCGCCCGACGCCCGGAGCGGGCGCGGCGCAGGCGGAAACGAGAGGACATGCGAAACCTCCTCGGAGCCACGCCCGGGGAACGGCGGCATGCTCTTTCCGGCAGGCTCGCGACCTACCGCTCGATGGTGAACTCCAGGGGGATGATGATGGTGGCCTTCACGGCGTTCCCGCTCATCTCCGCGGGCTGGAAGGTCCACTTCTTCGCGGCGGCGAGCGCCGGAGCGTGAAAGACCTTGTCACCGCTCAGCACCACCGCGCTGATCACGCGACCGCGCTCGTCGACCGTCAGCTTGAGCTGGACCACGCCCTCCATTCCCGTTTCCATCGCGATCTGCGGATACTCCGGGTCGACGTAGCGCCGGATCTGGGGCGCCTTGTCGAACACGAAGAAGTCCCCCCCTCCGGGTGGCGGCGGCGGCGGCGCGTCGGGCAGATTCTCCAGGTCGAGGGTGGTGTCCTCGATCGTGTCCTCTTCCTCCACGCTCTCATCCAGCGATTCCACCGGAACCTTGGGGCGTGCGATCTCCTTGGGCGGCGGCGGGATCTCGATCTCCGGCGGAATGTCGATCACCTCGAGCTCGTCGATCTGATCCTCCTCGGGATTGATCTCGATGTGAGGAATGAACATGAACGCGAGCAGGTGCATCGTGAGCGAGATCGCGAGCGCGATGTCGAAGTAGCGCCGGTAGCCGAGCTTGAACACGGTGTTGGCACGGGCAGACATGACTAGCGGCTCCCTTCCGGATCGGCCGTGAAGGAAACGCGCGTCGCGTTCGCCTGCTTGAGCTGGCTCATCACCGCGTCGACCGTGTCGAACTTCGTGTTCTTGTCCACGTTGAAGGCCACGAGCAGCGCCGGGTTCTCGAGGAGCTTCAGGTAGATGATGTTCTGGACCTGGCCGACATCGATCAGGTTGTCGTTGATGCTGATGTGATCGAGGCGATCGATCCAGATATGGGCGACCTTGTCGCGCGGGACCTTCTCCCCGGACTCCGCCTTCGGCATCTCCACCGGCAGGCCGTCCTCGAGCTTGAAGATCGTGGTCACCATGAAGAACACCAGCAGGAGGAAGGCGATGTCCGCCATCGACGACGTGGGAATCGTCTGGCCGATGTTGGACTTGCGGTGAAACTTGCCACCCTTGTTCGCCAAGACTTCCCCCGGGCTCCGCTACTCGGCCTTGTCCAGGCCCTTGATCGAGATCTTGGTGGCTCCGGCCTTCTGGAGCTCGTCCAGGACGTCGATCATCGTGTTGTAGCTCGACTGCGAGTGGCATCGGAGCTGGATGACCAGCTTGTCGTTCTCCGCCACGCGTCGCCGAACCTCGAACTCGATGTTCGCCACCTGGAACGGCGCGCCGCCCAGGGTGACGAGATTGTTCGCCTGAACGTCGATGTTCAGGATGTTCTTGGGGTTGATCTGCGCCGTCTCGGACGCCTGCCCCGGCAGCACCATCGGCAGTCCGTACTCGTCGGCGAAGATCGTGCTCACCAGGAAGAAGATCAGGAGCAGGAACGCGATGTCCGACATCGATGCCGTGGAGATGTCATCTCCCAGGCCCTGCTTGCGCCGGAACTTGACCGCCATCGCGTGCTCTCCGTTTCCCTTGTCCCGGGGCCCTTAAGCCTTCGTGCCGGTGCGCTCGTAGCCGAGATCGACGAGCGTGTCGACGAGGTCGGCCGACGTCTCCTGCATCTCGATCACGAACCGGTCGATCCGCGAGACGAAGAAGTTGTGCCCGATCGACATCGGCACGGCCACCACGAGGCCCGCGAACGTCGTCAGGAGCGCCTCGGAGATACCGCCGGCCACGAGCTTCGCGTTCACCTGGTCGGCGGCCGCGATCGCGTCGAACGCGTTGATCATACCGGACACCGTCCCGAGGAAGCCGAGCAGCGGCGCCACGTTCGCGATCGTGGCGAGCCAGAGCAGGCCACGCTCGAGGAAGCTGAGCTCCACGACGCCGGCGCTCTCGATCGCCTTCTCCGTCGCCTCGATCGAGATGTTCGAGCGACGCAGACCTGCGTGAAGGATCGCGGGAATCGGACCGCGCGTGGACTCGCAGACCTCGAGTGCCGCATCCACACCGTCGTTGCGGAGGGCCGTGAGGACGCGATTCATCAGCGTGCGCACATTCGTCCGCGCGCGTCCCAGCGTCCAGGCGCGCTCGATCACGAGCGCGATGCCGATGATGAGCAGCACGAGCAGCGGCCACATCATCCAGCCGCCCTTCTGGAACTGCTCGACCGCACCGGACGCTGCCATCTTGTCCCAGAAGCCGGTCTTGGCCTCGATCACCGGCGTGTTCTCGGTGACGGCCTCCTCGAAGATCGCGAGGGAGTCGATCGCCGAGGAATCGATCGGGGCCTCGGTCGTCTCGGCCGGCGCCGCGTCGGCGGCCTCCGCCGGCTCGCCCTCCTGGGCCACCACCGCGGCTCCTCCGAGCGCTACGAGGACAAATGCCGCCAGGAGAGACGTGATCGTCTTCTTCTCGAAACGCATCGAAGGCACTCCTTCAGATCGGGACCGTGGACCGGAGTGGCCCATGGCCATCCGACGCCCGCCAGGTTTCACGATGTGGCCCGGCCGAGCCCGGGGGTCGAGGGGAATCTCCGTAAGGTAGTGAGACGCGGGATTTTAGGTTTGGCGTTTTCCAAGTGTCAACCGTGAATCCCCCGGTTTCTTCCGTCCGCCGGCCCCGCGGCACGGTCACGGGGTGCCTCAACCGCTTTCCTCGCGGGCGCTTGCGTGGTTCGACTCGACCGGACTCTCGATCGCGTCAGTAGACCGAGGCGCCGGAGCTCCCGATCAGCTGGAACTCGCCGTTTCCCATCTCGTCGGCGAAGATGAACTTCAGGCCCCGGTGGCTGTCCGACTGCAAGTCCACCTTGCCCCGGAGCGACTTGCCGCGGCCGTCGTAGCGCCAGATCTCGAGGGCCTTGCTCTTGATCGTGGACCCGCCGCGCTGGTTCACCACGTCGGACACGTCACCCTCACGGAACTCGTCGGGATTCAGGAACGACGTCGACGGCCGCGCCTGCAGCGTCGCCCGCTCGCTCGGCCCCGCCACTCGCTGGTCGCCCGCGTCCGGCCCGAAGCCGCTGGACGAGTATTCGTACTCGGTGTCGTCGGGCTCTCCGTACCGGACCAGGACCCGACCGCGATCGGTCAGGATCCCGCGTCTCAGCCCGGTCGCGTACCGGTGGTCGGCGAGCTCCACGCGACGTCGGAACTCCCGGTACACGGAGTTCTCGGGCGAATCCGGCTCCGGGTCCACGTCGTGCCAGAACTCGGCGAGGTACACCTCGCGCGCGCCGGGAGAGAGCTTCTCCAGTGTCTTGTACTCCGGATCCGTCATGATCAGGATCATCTCCTGGAGCACGCGATCGGGATCGCGCTGCCAGGAATCGACCGCCCAGATGACCTCGATCGGGCGCGTGGACTCCACGATCTCGCGCGTGCGCTCGTTCATGGCCCGCACGCGGAGCTCGTAGGTCCCGCCGGGCAGGTTCTCCGAGACAGGGAGCTCCTCCGCCATCGCGAACGACGCCCCTTCGGGCGCGGCCCGCACGCGCGACTCCACGAGCGTGCGACCGGACAGGTCGCGGACCTCGGAGTGCACGAGGAACGTGTCGGTCGACTCGGCGGACGCGCCCGGATACACCTCGCCGAAGTACCGAACGGTCGGGAGCGCGAGCCCGTAGTAGCGCGAGGGATTCGGATCCAGCTCCACGCCACTGCGACCGGCCGGATCGTCCGCGTCGATGTGGCGACCGTTGCGGATCATCGCGAGCTCGGAGAGCTGGAATTCCTCCGGCGAGAACTCGCGCACGCGGAACCAGGTCTCGATCTCGCCCTTCTTGTGTCGGTTCCGCATTCGATTGAGCAGGCCGGGGCGGAGCGCCTGCTCGTCCGTCAGCGAGACCTCGAGGTGGTACTTGCCCGGAGGCAGCTCCCACTGCTTGCGAACGACCTGCTGGATCCCGTGGTCGCTGGCGTCGAGTCGCGTCGCGGCGACCGGCTCGAGATTCGCCTCCTGATTCACGACCTCGTGACCGGTCGAGTCGCGGACCACGGTCTTCAGCTGAATGCGCCCCCGGAAGCCTTCCTCCACGGGCTCGAACACGAGCTGATCGTTCGCGACGGAGAGATACAGCTCCTGCTCGGTCCGATCCCCCACGCCCCGGAAGCCCGTCAGATCGACCCAGAGGTCGAGATCTCCTTCCGACTGGAACGGGGGCTCTCCCGGTTCCTCGTCGTCGGCGAAGACGGGCGCGGAGAGCGCGCCCATCAGACCGATCAGACCGAGACACGCTCCCAGGAACGGGAGAACGCTCCTTCGATCGAACGGCGGGCGATGAGGCCGGGGCACGGAGACACCGCGCACGAGAATCGACATGGTCCTGCTCCCTCGGAAGCGACGAGTCGAGCCGGGGACGGGCTCGGGAATCGGGAGTCGCTTCCCGGTGGGGTTCAACGCCCCCCGCGGCCGGTGGTTCCGCCCCCTCGGGGCATGCTTCTCACGGCATGCCCTGCGGGGGCTTCGCCCCCGGGGACGGTCCTCCGGGCGACTGCGATGCTAGAACCGCAGCTCCGCGGAGAACTTGTGCGTGTCGTCCAGAACGTCCATCTGGCTCCACGCGTAGTCGATGCGCATCCAGGACGAGGCGCCGGTGGGGAACTCGACGCCGAACCCGGAAGTGAGACGCTCCTCGTCGCGGTTGTACCGGTACCCGGCGCGGAGCTGCAGCTTCACGTTCGGCTCGAACTTCTTGAGCGTGTACTCGCCGCCGAGACTCGCCCGCTCCGCGTTGTCGGCCGGGTGGTCGAACTGGAACGCCACCAGCAGATTGTGGTCCTCGGAAGAGAATGCGTCCATGGCCGCGCCGACCTTGAACATCGTGGGCAGCGGGAACGAGTCGTCGATGAACGTCATCGACGGACCGAGGCTCTGGATCGCCATTCCGATCCGGATCGTCTTGTAGTCCGTGAAGTACAGGGTACCGAGGTCGAGCACGAAACCGTCCGCGTTCTCGTCCTCGAGGCCCATGTGGAGGTACTTCGCGGTGAAGCCGAACGCGAACCGGTCGATCAGGTTCTTCGACCAGGTCATGGCGAGGTTGAAGTCGCCCGCGTCGAAGTTCTCGCCGGTGCCTTCCGGCGCATACACGGTGCGGACCGCCATCGGATCCATCTGCAGGATCGTCGAGCTGAACGCGTACGAGCCCGGGAGACCGTGATACGTGAACGCGTAGCCCACGAACTCGTGCGAGAGACCGGCCGCCCAGGTGGAGTGGTTCAGCGTGAGGTAGCTCTTGCCGTCCAGCGTGATCCGCGCCACACCGGCCGGATTCCACCAGATGGCGCTCGCGTCGTCGGCAACAGCGACGAACGCCTCACCCATACCCACGGCACGGGCACCGACCCCGATCTTGAGGAACTGGGCCCCGGCCGTTCCGACCTTCCGGAAGATCGCGGCCGCATTCGCGTCCGCAGCGGCCAGGAGGATCGTCGCCGTCAGGGAAACCGTCAGGGCGACCGTCAGGATCCTCTTCACACCTGCCTCCTTTGACCCACGGGCCGAATCCAGCCGGCCGGGCAGCGGCCTCACCTTATCGAATGATGACAAATTTGCCAACCTTCTCGGACCCGTCGATGAGTGACTTGACGTGGTAGATGTAGACTCCGCTGACGGTGTCCTGGTTGTTCTTCGAGATCAGGTTCCAGCTCGTGACGCCGGTGTCGTTCTCCCGACTCAGGGCCTCGTCGTGTTCCAGGGTCACGACGTGGTCCCCGGCCACGGTGAAGATCCGGATCTCCGCTCTCGCCGGCAGGTTGAAGAACTTGATTCTTCGCCCCGTGGGCTCGAAGTTCGTCTCCGCGAGATCCCAGGGCGCCGATCCCTTGTACGGGTTCGGCACGACGTAGACGTCGTCCAGGGTCTGGGTCGGCGTCGTCTGCGGCATCACACGGACCATGTTCTGAGTGAACTTCCCGTACTTCGGCTCGCCGCCGGGGGCCCGGACGTACGTCGTGTCCGAGCCATTGACCTCCACCCGGAACTCGCCCTTGTCGTAGGCCGTCACGGCGTACCAGTACCAGAATCCATTCTGGACGCGCGTGTCCACGTACCGGTACTTGCCGACGCCCAGGCCGCCGGTGTCGATCATCGACAGCTCCGTGCTGTCGAAGTCCGCGATGAGACGCCACATGTCGTCGGACGGAATGGCCGACTCGCGTCGCCAGCCCTCGGCCTTCCAGACCTGGTACCCGGCGAAGTCCTCGATCCGGGTCAACGGATCGGCGATGTCCTCCGGGAAGTCGTCCCACTCCACGGTGACGCTCTTGTCCCCCGCGGTCACCTCGATGTTCGGCGGCGGCGGCGGTGAACTCGTGGCCCAGTGGATCACTTCGCCGGTGGCGATGTCCGTGAAGCCGTCGTACACGCGTTGCGCCTGGATCGGATTCCCGAAGTTGGGGCGCCGGACGAGTCCGCCGAGCCCATCCGGCACTTCCACCATCTCGTCCATCACGAACGCGACCTGGAACGTGAGCGTCGAACCCGCCGGAATGCGCGAGAACGGTCCGGCCGAAACCAGGAACCGATAGTCGTTCGCGCGAGTCGTCGGTTGGTCGATGGTCCGGGCCGTGTCGTTCAGACCGCGGAGGAAGCGGTACCGGTCGAGGTCGTTGCGCGGATCCTGATCACCGCCCGACCAGATGCGGAACGCGTGGATCCCGACCTCGCGGGGCGCGAGCGCCTCGCTCGGATCGGCCGCCGTCGTGTCCGTGGTGTGACCGAGGAACATCACGCCGCAATAGCCGGGAACGTCGTCCGCGCCGTTCTGCCCGCCGAGCTCGTCGAAGATGTAGCCGAGCGTCAGCTTGAGACGGCGCGGGTCCCCGATCTCCGGCACGATCGTGGTATCGAGCGAAGCGAACGCTCCCTGGTCGTCCTGCCAGTAGTCGAGATCGTTGTCGTCGATCCCCACGTCGCCGTCGACCATGAAGCCGATGTAGCACTTGTTGATGTCCCAGCCGTCGCCGCCGTTGTCGAGCTGCGGCGAGATGTTCTGGACCTTGAACTCCACGCCGACGAAGTCGTCGAACGACGGATCCGTCCAGACGTAGCTCTCCTGGGTCACGCGAAGACCGAGCGGCGTGTGCTTGTCCGCTTCGTCGGGGAAGAACTGGTTGAAGAACACGGACGTGTCGTAATAGACGGTGCGGTACATCTGCTGCGAGATGCCGGCGAAGTCCTCGTCGATTCGTCCGTCGCCGTCGTTGTCCGCACCGTCGAGCGGGTCCTCGTCGACCTGACCGTCGCCGTCGTCGTCGAACCGGCGCAAGCCGTTCGGTGCGCCTTCGAACGTGACGCAGATTCCCTCGGGCGGGCTGCCGCAACCTTCGTTCAGCGTGCGGTTGTAGAACTCACCGAACTGGTAGAGACCGGCGGACACGAGCGTGTCCTCCGCCCCGCCCCGATCGACGACGCCGCCGACCCAGATGCCGGCCGCGTAGAGGTAGTTGTTGTTCGACCCCGCGGGCCATTCGCAGGACGGGTTCGTGGCGTCGCCGCCCGCGCGTCCGAACCGGCCGCGGTTGGACACGTGCAGCAGCACGTTTCCGGCATCGTGGAACCAGCCCGCGAACTCGTCGATACGACCGAGCGGTCGCGCCTCGTTGCCGTGCTCGGTTGCTGCGACCGGATCGCTGCTCGCGAACAGCAAGGCGCCGCCGATCACGCCCACCAGCGATGCGCCGGCGATCGCCCCCGCCAACCTTCTCATTCCGATCATCCTCCCGCGGCCGCCCGTCCGGGTGAGCTCCCGCTCGATTTCTACCACTCGAACTGCACCCCGACGCGGAACGAACGCGGCTCACTGTAGACCCGCGGATCGTTGAGCGGCACGAGGATGTCTTCCGGCGCGCCGATCGTGTCGGCGAGGTTGTAGGCGCCGCCGAGCTCACCGAACTCGGTGTAGTACTCCTGGTAGTACTCGTTCGTCGGCGTGGGGAACAGATACGGGCGGTCGGTGCGGACATTCTGGCGATCGAGGATGTTCCGACCTTCCACGAACATCCGGAACTCCTGCCCGTACAGCGAGTACTGCTTGTTCCCCTTGAACGCCAGCGTCATCGTGGCCGGCAACCGGAGCGTGTTGATGTCCTCCGCGTTCGTCGTCCGCTGACCGAGACGTCGCGGCGTGACCGGCGACCCGGAGGCGATCGAGAAGTCGAAGTTGAGTCCCCACACGCCCGGATCCGAGAAGTAAAGGTACGCGCTGAGCACGTGGGTCCGATCCCAGTCGAGCGGCACTTCCTTGATCGGCTCGCGGTCGAGTCCCTGCGACGCGACGACGGCGCCCTGGTTCACGTCGGACGAGGAGCCGGTGGCGCGCGACAGCGTGTACGACACGCCGCCCTGCCAGTAGCTCGAGAAGTTCTTGTCCACCGCGAGCTCGAACCCGCGGACCGAACCGTAGTCCTTGTTCACGAAGGAGTTCGACGAGAACTGGTTCTGCTCGGTCTCGTTCTCCGCCTCCAGCGCCTCGGTGCCGACCAGTCCGAAGATGTCCTTGAAGAACACGGTGGCGTCCATGTAGATCCGGTCCGAGAGCTGACGCCGCACACCGAACTGGTACGAGATCGTCGTCTCCGGCTCGAGGAACGCGTTGCCCACGAGCTGGTTGCCGGCCACCGGGTTGTTCGAGAAGTCGTACAGAAGCTCGAGGTCCGGAAGCTGGAAGAAGCGACCGTAGTGGAAGTGCAGCACGTCGCGGTCCGAGATCGGGTACGACATGCCGAGACGCGGCGAGATCTGCGCCTTCCACCGCTCGAGGAAGGAAAGGCCGGACGTCGGTTTCTCCAGCGCGAGGACGCGTTGGTTCGTGACGCGAACCGCGTTCTCGCCCGGATCGAAGAAGTCCATCCGGAGGCCGACGTTCATGACCATCGTCTTGCGGTAGCGCAGTCGATCCTGCACGTACACCACGCCGCCGAACGCCTGCTCCTTGTACGTGTTCGGGAAGTTCCCGGTGGGTTGATCCTCGTCCGGGTACTGCCGCGCGTCCTTGAACAGATCGAAATAGTCCAGGGTCACGCCGGTCTTGAGCTCGTGCGTCCCCTGCCCCACCGCGTTCTGGTAGTCCGCGCGACCCGTGAACTGCTTGGAGCGGCGCTCCTCCCAGAGGGGGAAATCGCCGGTGATCGCGTAGAACAGGTTCTCGGGATCCCGTTCCGTGTCGTTCCCGAGGAACGGCACGTACTCGTTCGGGTTCTTGCCCTTGACCTTCTCGTCGTAGTTCGTCTCGTACAGCGCGCCGCGGAACTTCAGGTACGAGTCCTCGGTGATCGGATGCGTGTACACGAGCTTGTACTGCTGGTTCAGGTTCGTGCGCGTGGAGACGTGTTCCGGACCGTTGTAGTACGTGTACGTCGAGTCGAGCGGCTCGAACCACCAGTGGTCCTGCGAATCCGACCAGTAGCCCACGCGACTGAACGCGTGGTGGTACCAGTTGTCGTTCGACTGCGAGAACAGGTACTCGCCCGAGAGCTTCTTGGCGCTGCCCGGGAACCGGTAGGTCACCTTGACCTGCCCGCGCGTGGCGTTCTCCTGGCGCGGCCGCAGGCTCAGGAGCTCCTTGCCGTTGTAGGTCAGCTTGTAGGCGTCGCGTTCCTCGAGCGTCTTCAGGTAGGTGTCGGTGAAGACGCCCTCGCCCGACATGAAGAAGCGCCACTGGTCGCCGGCAAACGGGACCGGGCCGCCGACGCCGAACGAGAGGTTGTCGTAGTTGAAGTAGGTCCGGTCCGGGGCGCCGAAGTCGTCCGTGAGGAACTTCACCTGCCACTCGTAGGTGTCGCCACCTTCTTTCGTGGCGACCTCGATGATGCCGGACTGCGCGTTGCCGTACTCGGCGTCGAACCCGCCGGTGAGGACGTTGATGCCCTCCTGCGACGACACCGCGATGCTCATCGTGCCCGAGCCGCCCGAGCCCGCGAACGCGTCGGAGACGGGCATGCCGTCGACCACCGTCTTGACCTCGGTGCTCCGGCCGCCGCGGACGAACAGCGCGTCGCCGAGCTGCACCACGCCGGCCTGCGTCGCGATCGCCTCCTCCGTGGTGTTGATCGCGCGGATCTTGGTGGTCTCGTTCGTGTCGATCGAGCGGACCTGGGTGGACGACGTCCGCTGGAGCTTCTCGGCCCGCTTGCGGTACGTGAATCCTTCGATCCGGATGGCCGCTTCCTCGAGCGGGACCTTGCCGATCTCGGTCGCCTGGCCAGCCCGCACGACGACCTTCAGGGTCTTCTCCTGCACGCTGATGTGCCGGAAGGTCAGGTCGTAGGCGCCCGGTGCGAGATTGTCGAACGCGAATGCGCCGTTCTCGCCCGCGATCGTGCCCGCGCCGGTCTGCAGCAGGACGTTCACGAAGGCGACGGGCTTTCCGGCCGCATCCACCGCGACGCCGCGGATGGATCCCGTGGTCTCGCTCTGCGCGAGCAGAGCGGAGGGAACCGAAAGGAGAATCGCGAGTATTCCGAGTACGGCGCTCGCGAGCCGAACGGACGAGCGGGGGACGGCGAAATCGAGATGGAAGCCCTGGAGACGAGCCCGGGCGAGACGGATCGGAGGCATCGCGGTCACCCTCCCAGCGCGCGTCCGCGCCCTCGCGTGGCGACGCGGTCCGATGAAGTCACCGCGCCGCGGTCGGCCCGATCGCTGGCCGCGATCGCGATGCCCCGTGGCGCGTCGAAGATTCTCGTGTTGTTCGGATCCCGGGGTGACGGGGAAAACCGAGCGGGCTCGCGTCCCCGCCAGGGTGACTCCCCCCGAAGTCCCAACCGCCCTGCCCGCCGTCGACTTCCGTCGCCGACCACCCGCCGACGTTCATAACTCGCGCAACCCTATGGAATCTCGCAAGCTACACGTCGACTCGGTGCTCAGGGCGCGGCCACTATAGCCAACGCTCCGCGAAGGTGTCAAGCGCACCAACGCATTGGGAACGCGCTGGTTACGCGAGTTTTGCAGGTCCCTGAGCGGACTCTTCCCGGCGAATTGACAGCCGTCTGCGTTCGTTCCTATTGTCCGGGTCCGCTCCCGCGCCCCCCGCCCTCGGAGGAACGCCCATGACCGCATCCGACGCGCTCCTCCGCATCGAGGGCCTCTCGACGACGTTCCGGACCGAGGACGAGACCGTGAAGGCCGTCCGGGACCTGACGCTCGAGATCCGCCCGGGGCGCACGCTTGGTCTGGTGGGTGAATCCGGCTCCGGGAAGTCGGTCACGTCCCTCTCGGTCCTCCGGCTGCTCCCCGATCGCGTCGCCCACATCGACGCGGGCAGCATCCGGTTCGGCGGCCGCAACCTGCTGCAGGTGCCCGAGAAGGAGATGTACGAGATCCGCGGGGCCCGCATCAGCATGATCTTCCAGGAGCCCATGACGTCGCTGAACCCGGTGCTCACGGCGGGCAGCCAGGTCATGGAGGCGATCCGGATCCACCAGAAGGTGGACAAGAAGGAAGCGCGGCGACGGACCCTCAAGCTGTTCGAGGAGGTCGGTCTGCCGGAGGCGGAACGTCGCCTCGACATGTACCCGCACGAGCTCTCCGGCGGCCAGCAGCAGCGCGTGATGATCGCGATGGCGCTGTCCTGCAATCCCGAGCTCCTGATCGCCGACGAGCCCACGACCGCCCTCGACGTGACGATCCAGGCGCAGATCCTGGAGCTCCTCCGCGAGCTCCGCGACTCGCGCGGCATGGCGATCCTGTTCATCACGCACGACCTCGGCGTGATCGCGGAGATCGCCGACGACGTCGCGGTCATGTTCCGCGGCCGCATCGTGGAGCAGGGCCCGATCCTCGAGATCTTCGAGCGCCCGCGCCATCCGTACACGAAGGGCCTCCTCGCCTGCCGCCCGCGGCTCGAGTCGCCGTACCGGCGCCTGCCGAGCGTGGCGGACTACCTCGAGGTGATCCCGCGCGACGACGGGGAGTTCGAGATCCGTGAGCGCGAGCCGGACCTGGAGCGCTACCTGCGGAAGCCCGAGGGGAACGCCTCGCGTCCGCCCGCCGAAGACGCGCTCGTGGTCGAGGACCTGAAGGTCCACTTCCCTATCCGGAAAGGCATCCTGCAGCGTGTGGTCGGGCACGTGAAGGCCGTGGACGGGATCTCGTTCCGCGTTCCGACGGGCTCCACCCTCGGCCTCGTGGGCGAGTCCGGCTGCGGCAAGACGACGACCGGACGGGCGATCCTCCGGCTCGTCGAGCCGACCGGCGGCCGCGTGACGTTTGCCGGCCGCGACCTCGCCACGGTGAAGGGCGAGGAGCTCCGGCGACTCCGCAAGGAGATCCAGATCATCTTCCAGGATCCGTACGGGTCGCTGAACCCGCGCCTCACGGTGGAGAGCGCGCTCGTGGAGCCCATGGAGATCCACGGCATCGGATCGAACCGTCGCGACCGGCGGGATCGCGCCGCCGCCCTCCTCGAGGAGGTCGGGCTCAAGACCGAACACCTCTCCCGCTTCCCGCACGAGTTCTCCGGCGGCCAGCGGCAGCGGATCTGCATCGCGCGCGCGCTCACGGTGGATCCGTCGTTCCTCGTGTGCGACGAGTCCGTGTCCGCGCTCGACGTGTCGGTCCAGGCCCAGGTCCTGAATCTCCTCAAGGACCTCCAGGAACGTCGCGACCTCACCTACATCTTCATCAGCCACGACCTGGCCGTGGTGCAGTTCATGGCCGACGATCTCGCGATCATGAACGCGGGAAAGATCGTGGAAGCCGGACCGTCGCGGGCGATCTATGCGAATCCGCGCGAGGAGTACACGAAGCGGCTGATCGACGCGATCCCGGACGACCGCCTCGAGACGTTGCGTCGCCGGCAGGCCGCGCGGACCGCCGCTACGACTTGAGGCGCGGGTCCAACGCGTCGCGCAGCCCGTCGCCCAGCAGGTTGTAGGACACCACCGTCGCCACGATCGCGAGCCCCGGGAACGTCGCGATCCACCACGCGCCGAGCAGGTTGTCGCGTCCCTGATTGATGAGGTTGCCCCACGACGCCGTGGGCGGCTGCACGCCGAGGCCGAGGAACGAGAGGGTCGCCTCGGTGAGGATCACGTCGCCGATCATGAGGCTCGCCGCCACGATCACGGGCGAGATCGTGTTCGGGAGAACGTGCCGAAGGATCACGCGCGCGTGCGGCATCCCGAGCGCGCGGGCCGCCTGCATGAACTCCTGTTCCTTGAGGCTCAGGATCTGGCCGCGCACGATGCGCGCGACCCCCATCCAGGCCGTCGCGCCGATGACGGCGACGATCAGCCAGATCGACGGGCGGTAGATCGCGATCAAGGTCAGCACGAGGAAGATCCGCGGGAACGCCATCAGCACGTCGACGAAGCGCATGATGAGCCAGTCCGTCTTGCCGCCGAAGTAACCCGCCAGCGCACCGAGCAGCGTGCCGAGCGTGACCGCGATCCCCACCGCGACGAAGCCGATCGTCAGCGAGATCCGCGAGCCGTAGATGATGCGGGAGAGCACGTCGCGGCCGAACTTGTCCGTGCCGAGCAGGAAGCTGCGCGACCCGGCGTCCGTCACGTGCACGGAACCCGGCGCGAGATAGCGGGTCTCCACGATGTCGACCTGGGCATTCGGGTCGTGCGGCGCCAGCAGCGGCGCGAGCAGCGCCACCGCGTACAGCACGAGCACCAGCCCGAGGCCCGTCCGCGCGACCGGATTGCGGCCGAAGCGGCGGTACACCGCCTTCCACTGCGACTCGCCCACCCGCCGCCCCGGGGCGCCTCGCCGGAGGCGCCGGCAGTCCCACGCGCTGAACACCGGGATCAGGACCAGTCCCGCGTACAGCACGATCACCGCGGCCTTCGCGTCCGGACCGGACCACACGGAGCCGGCGCGAATCTCCTCCGGTGTCGGCGTGGAGAACGCCTGCGCGACGCGCGCTCGGCCGAAGACGGCAACCGACAGCAGTGCGAGCCAGACGAGAGCCAGGATCACCCCTCGACCGGTCCGTCCGTGCTGCGCGTGGCCGAGCCCCGGGACGAAGGAAAGAAGAGATCTCATTCGTAGCGGATCCGCGGATCGACGACACCGTACAGCACGTCGGCCAGGAGATTCCCCGCGACCACCATGACGCCGGCGATCAGGTTCGTGGCCATCACGATCGGATAGTCGCGCTGGAAGATCGCGTTGATCGTGAGACGTCCCATGCCCGGCCAGCCGAAGATCGTTTCGGTGACCACGGCGCCCGAGAGCAGGAACGGCAGGTACAGGCCGAGCAGCGTGATGACGGGAATCAACGCGTTCACGAGCGCGTGCCGGAGGATGACTCGGCCCTCCGACAGCCCCTTGGCGCGGGCGGTGCGCACGTAGTCCTGCCGGATGACCTCCAGCAGGCTCCCCCGCACGTACCGGGCGACCGACGCCGCGGAGGCGATCCCGAGCACGAATGCCGGCAGGATGAGGTGGCGGACGTGATCCAGGAATCGCGCGCCCGCGGAGAGGAACTCCGCGTTGACGGATTCCATCCCGCTCGCCGGCAGCCAGCGCAGCTTCAGCGAGAACAGGATGATCAGCATGAGGCCGAGCCAGAATCCCGGCATCGAGTAGATGAAAAGGGCGCTCAGCGTGGTGACGTTGTCCAGGAGCGAGTACTGGCGGACCGCGGACACCACCCCCACCGCCGTCCCCACCACGAGGATCAGCGCGAGCGAGAAGATCGTGAGGTTCAGCGTGTTCGGGATCGTCTCCGCCAGGATCTCCGCGACCGGCCGGTGCCGGCCGAACGACACGCCGAGCTCGCCCTGGGCGAGCGCTCCGAGCCACTTCACGTACTGAACGTGGATCGGCTGATCCAGACCGAGGCGCACGCGCAGCGTCTCCATCACGGACGGGTCGATCTCGGGGTTGTAGTACATCGCGAGCGGATCGCCGGGCGCCATGCGCACGATGAAGAACGTGAGCGTCGCGAGCGCCCAGATCAGCGGAATCGAGACGAGGATCCGCCGGATCACGAAACGGATCATCGGGGCACCTCGTCCGGGCGGCGGCTACTTGTCATACTTGCGGTCCTTCGGAGCGATCCACCAGTCGGAAACGGAGACGAGGAAGCTCCGCACGTCGACGTCGACGTGCCGGATCCGCCGGGAAGCCCCGGTCGAGTACAGCAGCTCGAAGAGGATCGTGTACGGCTGCTCCTCGTGCAGGACGGCGAGCAGATCGTGCCAGATCGGCGCCGCCTCCTCGACGGTCTCGGCGCGCGTGCCCGCATCGATCAGCGAGTCCACGCGCGAGTCCGAGAAACTCGTCATGTTGTACTTCCCCTCGATCGCGTCCGAGTGGAACAGGTCGTACGGGTCGTAGATGAAGTCCGTCTGCCACGCGAGATGGCAGGCATCGAAGCGCTTGCCCTTGATGTCGTCCAGGAACACCGACCACTCCCGAACGTCCGGCCGCGCAACGACCCCGATCTTCGCGAGATCGGACTGCACCATCACCAGCGTGTCCTCGCGCAGCTGGTTGCCGAGGTTCGTCACGAGCTCGAAGTCGAACGGAACGCCGTTCCGGTCCAGGACTCCGTCGCCGTCCGTATCCCGCCAGCCCGCAGTCGCCAGCAGCCGCTTCGCTTCGTCCGGATCATACGGGTACGGCTTGACGTCGTTCGGGTAGAACGGAAGCAGCGACATCATCGGGTGGGCGGTCACCTTGCCCTGGCCGAACACGAGCGCGTCGATGATGCGCTGCCGATCGATCGCCAGGGTCATCGCCCGCCGCTCCTCGGCCGACCCGAAGAACGGGGACCGGGTGTTCCAGCCGATGTACTGGTAGCCTCGCTGCTCGCGCGTGAAGACCTCGACGGCCGGGTTCCGCCGCAGGGACTCCACGGACTCGTAGCGGATGCGGTCCACCACGTCGATCTCGCCGGAAAGGAACGCCGTCTCGATCGCCGTCTGGTCCGGAATCACCCGGAAGATGATCCGGTTCAGATGCGGCCGGCCGTCGGCGAAGTCCGGGTTCGCCTCGAACACGATCTGCTGATCGCGCTCCCAGCGCACGAACCGGAACGGTCCGTTCCCGACCGGTTTCCGGTTGAACTCCGCGCTCTCCATCTCGGCGGAGGGGATCGAGTCGAGCAGGTGCTTCGGCAGGATGACCCGACGGAGATCGGCCAGCTGATTCGCGTACGCGCGCGAGAACCGGAAGCGGACCTCGTACGGGCCGACCTTCTCGACCGAATCGAGGAATCTCATGGAACCGATGTCCGCGTAGGCGAGCGCGGGATCGCGGAAGCGATCGAAGGAGAAGACCACGTCGTCCGCCGTCGTGGGCACGCCGTCGTGCCAGCGGACATCGTCGCGAAGCTGCATCGTCACGGTGCGGCGGTCCTCGGAGAACTGCCAGTCCCGAGCCAGCGCTCCCTCGATCTCGTACGTCTCGCTCCAGCGGAGCAGCGGCAGGTAGAGAACGTACTCCATCACCTCGGTCGCCACGGCGTCCGTGGACACGAACTCGTTCAGGCCGTCGAGGTCCGAGAACAGCCCCACGACCGCGGTGCCGCCGTCGAGGGGCGCGGTCGGATCGGCGACGGTCTGCACCGCCTCCTCACGTCCGCATCCCGTGAAGACCGCTGACGCCGCGAGCACGATTCCCGCGTAGCCGCTCCGTTTCATCGGACCCCGACTCATCGCGTCACCGGGTGCCACTCGTGCACGCGAACATAGGGACCCCGGATGTCGATCTGCGCGTCGGCCACCACGTCCCTTCGCACCGGGTAGCTCGTCTCGCTCACGTACAGCGGCGTGATCGGCTGCAGGGCGTGAAGCTCGCGGAAGAACTGATGCCAGATGCCGTTGCGGATCGTCCGGTCCGCCGTACTCTTCGCGAGATCGATGAGGCTGTCCGTCACGGCGGTGCCGAACGAGGTGTCGTTGTAGGCCTCGTCGATCGAGCGCGAATGGAAGACGCTCTCGGCGTCGTAGATGAAATCCCCGCGCCGCGCGAGAATGGTGGATTCGTAGTCCTTCGCGTTCAATCGCCCGACGTACACCGTCCACTCGAAGAACTCGACCTTCGTCGCGATGCCGAGCTTGCGGTACTCCTGCTCCAGCATCGTGGCGATCTCCTCCGAGATCGTGTTGTTCGCGATCAGCATGAACGTGAACTCGAACCGGAGCCCGTCGCGGATCCGGACGCCGTCCGCGTCGCGCTGCTCCCACCCCGCCTCGTCCAGCAGCGCGGAAGCGGCAGCCGGATCGAACGGAAAGGGGACGATGGAGGGGTCGTACGCGGGATCCTCCGCGAACGTGGGGCACGTCGCGACCTTGCCGAATCCGTCGCGGAAGGCGTCGATGATCGCCTGGCGATCCGTGGCCAGGGTCAACGCCTTGCGCACCCGCGGGTCCTCGAAGAGCGGGTTCCTTCCGTTCCAGGCGAGGTACACGTAGCCCCGATCCGAAGCCCGGAAGAACTGCAGATTCGGATCCTTCGAATCCTCCCGGTAGAACTTGTTCGGATGACGATCGTACACGTGAACCCCGCCGGTCAGCAGTTCCGTCCGGAGCGCCGTGTCCTCCGGGATGACACGAATGACGAGGCGATCGAAGCCGGGACGTCCGTCGCAGTAGTTCTCGTTCGCGTCGAACACGAGGCGTTCCTCGGAGATCCACTCCCGGAAGATCCAGGGGCCATTCCCCACGGGATGCCGCCCGAAACCCGACTCCATCATCTGGTCCGCGGGGATCGACTCGATCAGATGCTTCGGCATGATCGCGGGATCCTGCGCCGGCAGCAGCGGTTCCCACTGCGGTTCGCCGTAGACGAAACGGACCGTGTACGGGTCCACGACCTCCACTTGCTCGATCCCCTTGATCGCGGCCCGATTCGGGAACGGGACCGCCGGATCGAGCGCGCGGTCGTACGTGAACTTGACGTCCTCCGCCGTGGTGGGCTTCCCGTCCGTCCAGAAGACGTCGCGGCGAAGGTGCATCAGGAGGGATCGGCGGTCGTCCGCGATCTCCCACGACACCGCAAGCCGCGGTTCGAGGGCAAGGTCCGGCGGCGGTCCCCAGTCCACGAGACGCATGAACACGAGGTTCTCCATGTCGGTCGAGATCGCGCTCGTGGACACGAGCGGATTGATGCGGTCCGGTTGGTTCGAGGAACCGATCACGAGCGTGTGCACGCCGCCGCGGCTCGACGTTCGTTCGCCCCCGTCTCCCCCGCACCCCCCGAGCGTCAGTGCGATCGCCAGTCCGAGGAGACCGAGGCGGATCACGCCCCCTCTCCGGTCGAGCGCTGACGGCGTCCCCAGACGAACAGGAACACGGCGACCGCGAGCAGCAGGATCCCGGTGGTCGCCGGCGACACCATGAGCTCGCGCGTCCGCCCGATCGCGAGCGACATGCGGGACATCACCGTGTACCCGAAGCTCGCGCCGAAGGAGATCATGAGGAAGAAGATGCCGATCCGCGACACCACGCCGAGCGCGCCCTTCTGCTCCTTGGAGAAATAGAAGTAGATCAGGCTCGTGGCGAGTCCGATCACGAGGATCAGATTCGAGACGGCCGTCCAGCCGCCGTGGACGACGTCGACCATCGTCGACTGGAGCTGCAGGATCAGGTCGCCGGACGCGAACGCGATGACGTTGATTCCCGCGTACATGCCGACCACGAACGCGAGCGGCCAGCGGGACAGCCAGCTGATCTTCGGGACGAACCGGGTGAACATGAGCACGCCGAGGATCGCCGCCCCGAGCCGGATCCAGTTTCCTCGCGCCACCTCTTCCACGAGGTTCGGCCGGATCGTCTCCTGCCACGCGAGCGCGATGTAGTATCCGGCGCTGATGCCCACGAACAGATGCTCGGCGAGCTTGTACAGCGGGTTGTCCTTCCAGAGGAAGCTCAGGATGCACAGCGTGAGCGCGGTGCTGATCCACAACTGCAGGGCGTCCATCAGCGCGCTCCTCCCGATCGGCGGGCAAGGAAGTACATCACGTTCCCGAACACGATGAACGCGATCAACAGCATGTGGCTCGCGCTCTGCGCGGACATGCCGGCCATGGCAAGCCCGGGGCGGCCCACGAGCTTCTCGTACTCGGCCGCCCCCTTCATTCCGGCCGCGAGTCCGAGGAGCTGACCCGCCTTGTAGTACGGCACGTAGTCGGGCCCCGACACGGCCGTGCACGCCGCGACCATCGGAACCCCCGTGATGCTCTGGACGTTCTGCACGTACTCCTTCACGCCGGGCGAGCCGGCGGAGACGTTGATCAGCATCGCGAAGTCCGTGTACGTGTCGTAGTGCTGGAGCAGCGGGATCTCGTTCGAGGGCGTGCCGTCGCGATTCACCGGGAACGTGCCCTTGAGGGACTTCTGGATCGATCGCATCGCGATCTGCTGTCCCTCCTTGTAGCCGAGCAGCACGTAGTCGACGTCCTTCCGGTAGCCGTAGTCCGTGGTGAGCCCGGCCTCCGCGAGCACCGCCTCGGTGATCGGCGTCGCCGCCGGCCACAGGCTGTACATCACCATCTTGATCTTCTTCTCCGCGAGCTGATGGATCAGCGCGAGATGGAACGGCTCGAGCTCCGGCTTTCCGGAGGGGTCGTAGTCCGCGGAGATCAGCACCGTCGATCCGTCGGGGAGATCCTCGATCGCGTCGTACAGGTCCTGCACCATCGGTGACACGTACAGCGGCAGCGGCAGGTCGACCACGAGCGGCAGCACGATCGCGAACGCCAGGATCAGGAACAGCCAGCGGCGATCGATGAATTCGAGACGCTCCCGCCAGGAGCGGCGGGCCGTCACTTGCCACCTCCGAGGTGCGCGCGCTCGAGGCCGAGGATCACCCGAATGCCGGTCGAGATCGCGCCGAGGGCGGCACCCATGAGAATCGCGCGCTTCCCGGCGAGATTCGGGACGTCCATGATCCAGTCCTTGAGGCCGGGGAAGCCGCCGAGGAAGCTGTCCGGGCCCCAGATCGCGGCGCCGACCGGCACCTGCCCCAGCATCACCAGGATCGCGGCGGAGAGCAGCAACACGGCCTCGGTGCTCCGTGCGCGGAACGCGCGGTACGCCGCCGACGTGATGAAGAATGCCAGAAGCGCGAACATCGTGGCCGACAGCGGATCGTAGACGGTGTTGTAGAGCCAGATGAACGGCGACTGCTCTCCCTGGTGATCATGGAAGATCCCGAGTGCGGCCATGCCGAGCATCGAGCCCACGAGCACGATGCTGTACAGTGCCTCGGAACTCCCGCGTCGGATCTTCTTGAAGTGCAGATCGAACACGTTCGCCATGCCGAGCACGTACGTGAACGCGACCACGATGAGTCCCCACTGCTGGAGCTCCTGCGTGATCGCGGCGTGCGTGCGGTGAGGCACGAAGAAGTCGTTGATCATCAGGGCTCCGGCCACGAACGTGAGGAGCCACGGAACGGCGCGCTTCATGGTCTCCCCCTATCCGGCCACCGAGAACCAGTCCCGGAACGCGCTCATCCCGAGCGATTCCAGAACGGCTCCCGTCAGCAGCGCGAGAACCAGGATCACCTTCGCCCAGTCGGCCGCGCGCAACGTCGACAGGAGCGACGGATCGCGGGACAGATAGGCGCTCGCCGCGAAGAACTCTTCTCCGATCAACGTGTAGTCGCAGGCGGCGATGAAGAAGGGGAGCTGCGTGACCTCGGCCGTGCCGGCGATCTGGATCGAGCCGGCGGCGAATCCCGTCTCCGCGAAGATGAGACTCTCGGCAAAGAACCGACCGAGGTAGAAGTTCGCGGCGGGTCGGTCGCGCAGGATGATCCCGTTCACGCCGGCGCAGTACGCGAACTGCTCGTTCGAGATGTAGCGAATCCCGTCCGGACGATATGCGTCGGGACGTCCGGCCGCGGTGCAGCCCGTCCGGACGACTTCGTCCGCCACGGCGAGCACGAACGGTGTCCGGGTGGGCACCGTGAGCGGCACCTCGTAGTTCGCGGTCTTCTCCGCCACGCGCTCGAGGATGAGCATCGCGGCGATGGTCTGGATGTCCTGGACCTCCTCGATGCCGGGAACGTACAGCACCGGACGTCCCATCTCCGTCGCGCGGCCGATCGCCTCGTCCATCGCGTCGACCGGCGCCAGACGACGGATGTAGAAGTGCGCCGTGCCCTGGTTGGCCCGCCAGATGTTGTAGAACAGCAGGCCGGTGAAGACGCCGAGCATCACGAGGACGTTCAGGCGACCCCGGTGGAAGAACTGCGGGAGCGCCATGATCGGATCGGTCGACACGACCGCGAGCGACTCCCCGCTCGCGTCCTCGAGGGTCAGCTGGTAGGAGACCGGCGTCCGATCCGGCGGCCCCTCCTGCCCCGAGGAGCCGTCCATCGCCCCCGCCTGGCTCGCGGGAACCACCGCGACCTCGGTGACCACCCCGTTCGCGTCGACGCGCTCGAGGCGCACGCTGGCGTCGGCCGGAGTATCGGCCGACGTTTCCCACGTGACGGTCACGGAGCGACCGCCGTCGTTCGGGGTGTCCCTCGCGGTGACGTCGGAGAGCGACGCGGCCGCCGCACCGCCCGCCGCGACGAGCACCGAGCAAGCGGCGGCGACGGCCGCTCCGCGGATCACGTCAGCTCTCGATGATCTCGACGTTCGCGCGCGGCAGCAGATGGCGTGCCCCGCCCTCGTCGAGATCCACCCAGAGCACACGAACCATCGTCTCCGATGGTAGCCGGTGCAGGGGCGACGGAAGCTCCGAGACCGTTCCGAGCGCTCCGAAGTGCGGCTCGCGGATGATGCGCACGCGCGTGCCCGGCGCGAGACCACCGGCCACCACCGACGCGGCCGGCCCGCCCTCGGCGCGCTGCTCCAGCGGCACCACCACTTCGGGCCGGATCACGCCGGCACGGATCTGCGTGGCGCCGTTCATGGAGGCCTTCCGGCCTTCGCGCGACTTCAGGAGCTCGTACGTCGCGAGCGCCATCGGGATGCGACCGAACCCTTCGGTGATGACCACCGTCACGCCCTTCTCCTCGGTGCCCGTGATCGCCACCCCGATGTCGTAGCCGAGGAAGTCCTTGATCGTGGAGTCGTCGATGCCGCCGGCGACCACGCCCTTCACGCCACAAGACACGGCCTTCTCGAGCGCGGCCGACGTCACGAGCGAGCCGCCCACCACGATCTTGCCCTCGTGCTCCGGCAGGATCGACGAGGCATCGAGCACCTCGTCCGGCGACTTCGAGATCATGTGGATGTCGCCGAACGTCTCGCCGCCGATTCCGAAGATGCCCTGAACGAACGAGCCGTGCGTCTCCACCACGACGCCTTCCTCGGCGCGGACCTCGACGACTTCGCCGTCGACGTAGCCGTGCACCTCCACGGGAATCGGCGGCTCGCGGAGCAGAACCTGTCCCGTCACCTCGGACACGCTCTCCACCACTCCCTTGACCGACGATTTCGCCACGGACTTGAACAGACCGAACATCGACGAACTGCGCGCGATCGGCTCGTCCACGTCGACCGGATCGCCGACCTTCTTGATCATCTTCGAGGGCACCTCGTCCGGCAGGACGGAGAGCACGTTCGCCACGTTCACGGAGTGCACGTTGCCCGGGAGCTCCGTCCGCGCGACGACCTGCTCGGCCTTCACGTGGTCGCCCTTCTGGACCATCACCTCGCCCTTGAGCGGCAGGATCCGTTCCTTCTGCAGCGCGGCGAGCGCCGTCACGCGGAGTCCGGGGGTATAGGCGTGAGCCATTCGCTTCTCCTCCTCGGCTAGCCGACCGGCTGCGCTTCGGGCTCGGGGTAGGCGTCGAGCGCGTGGGTCCACGCGCGAATCAGATCGACACGGTTCGGGTCCGCCGGATCGAGGGCGATCGGACGTCCGCGGCCGTCGAGAATCAGGCCCACGACGCCGCCGTGGAGCTCCCGCTCCACCGTCTTGCCGGGACCGGCGCCCACGTCGCAGCCCTTGGCCGGCGTGATCTTCGCGCGGACGGACTCTCCGGCCTCGAGCGGGATGAGCTGCAAGTCACCGAACACGATCTCGTGGCGCTCGCTGCCGCCCGTGGACTTCGTGTACTCCACCGTCATGAACGATTTGCCGGGCTTCACCTGGCCGCGCGGCGCCACGCAGGTGCCGAGCCAGATGAGGCAGTCCTTCTCGAACACCTCGGTCGCGGCCGCAGGGTGGACCTCCGCGAGCACGCCGAGCTGCGGCATCATGAAGATCGAGTCCACCGCGAGACGGGTCACGCCTTCCGGCAGGAACGCGTCGACGAGCATCATCGCGGACTGGTTCCGGCGCGGCGCGTGCGAGAGCACGCCGCCGGATCCGATCAGCAGATCGAGCGCCATCATGTCCACGATCGTGGCGTCCGAACCCGTCTGCTCGAACGTGTCCGACACGGTGCGCTCGCGCTGCACGCCGCGGAGGCCGACCGCCATCGCCTTGTGCTGCTCGAACGCGAGACGCAGCGCCTCGCGCGCCAGCGCCTGCTCCACCATGAGTTCCTCCAGCGAGTGGGGAATCGTGGTGGGGCGGATCATCTTGTTGCGGATGCGGTTGCGGAGGTCCTTCTCGTCCATGGAGAACGGGACCCAGCGCATCACGTTCGGAACCCCCGCTTCCGTCAGCACGTTCGAGATCGAGTAGCTCATGCCGAGGTTCGCGGACACCGTGCGGTTGAACGTCTCGCCGAACACGGAGAACACGTCGGTGGTGGCGCCCCCGATGTCCACGCCGAGCACGTCGAGCCCGTGCTGCTTCGCGATGGTCTGGATGATGTTCCCCACCGCGCCCGGGGTCGGCATGATCGGGACCCCCACCCACTCCATCAGCTTCCGGTAGCCCGGCGCCTGCGCCATCACGTGTTCCATGAACAGGTCGTGGATCTTGTCGCGCGCCGGCCCGAGGTTCTCGCGTTCCATCACGGGACGCAGGTTCGGCACGACGGAGAGATCCGTCTTCGCCGCGAGCGCCTTCTCGATCTGATCGGACGCCTTGTTGTTGCCCGCGTAGATCACCGGCAGCTTGTAGCTGCTGCCGAGACGCGGCCGCGGATCCGCGGCCTCGATGATCTCCGCCAGCTTCACGACGTGCTCGACCGCGCCACCGTCGATGCCGCCGGACAGCAGGATCATGTCCGGGCGCAGGTGACGGATGCGACGGATCTGCTCGTGGGGACGGCGGCCGTCGTTCGAAGCGAGCGCGTCCATCACGATCGCGCCGGCACCGAGCGCGGCACGCTCGGCGCTCTCGGCCGTCATCGTCTTGACGACGCCGGCCACGACCATCTGGAGACCACCGCCGGCCGACGACGTGGAGACGTAGAGATCCACGCCGACGCCGTCGCCGCGGGTCGGCGTCACGATCCGGGAACCTTCGAGGAACTTGCGTCCGGCGAGTTCCTCGACTTCCTCGATGGCGTTCAGCACGCCCTTCGTCACGTCCTCGAACGGAGCCTCGACGGTCGTCGGCGCCTCACCACGCACGATCAGGCGGAACTCGCCCTCGCGCCACTCGATGAGGATCGCCTTCGTCGTCGTGCTGCCGCAGTCGGTCGCCAGAATCGACTTGATCTTGGATGGATCGAGCGGCGTTTCGGACATCGGGTTCCCTTCCTGGTTGAGACTCGCGGCGCCAGGCCGCGATGCGACGTTACCCCTTGGTGGCGGATCGCGCGTCGTCCTCCGCGCGTTCGATCCGCCGGATCAACTCCTCGATCGTCTCCCGGCGCTCGAGCATCTTCGCGAACTGATCGAGCTCCTTCGCGTTGAACACCGTGTGCACGATCGGCGAGAGAAAGTGCAGGAACTGGCTGCCGACGAACGACAGCGGCTTCGACGACTCCAGCATGAAGATGGCGGGCACCGACATCCCCCACCGGACCACCGCCTGCGCGGTCCGGTCGAGGAGCCGGTCGTCGTCTTCGGAGAGGAAGTCGCGCGTGGACTCGCCGCCCACGCGGAACGTCCCCCCCGATTCCTCACCGATGCCCGGTTCGGGCTTCCGGCCCCACCATTGCTTCCACATACCTCAAGACCTCTCCCCGGTCTCCCGGGAGCAGCAGCGTCTCGCCGCGAAACGCGTCGAGCCACGTCGGCCGCTCGAACGGCGACAGCACGAGCTGTCCGGGCGCCCGCCGGATCCCGCGAAAGTCCGCCCACGGACGGCGCTGGGTCCGCCAGGGACGACCGATCTCGACTCCATCCGCCGACAGCCGGTACCGGGTCGGGAAGAAGAACCGCGACGTCGTCACGATCAGCACCGCGGCCGCCATCCCCGTGAGCGCGGCGCTCTCGGTCCAGGACCAGGCGCCGATCACGCTCCCCACGATGACGACGACCGCGAACACGCCCCGCGCGGGCTGCTTCTTCAAGGGCCACATCTCCCACGCGGGTCCCGCCAGACTCATCCGCAGCGACCTCTCCAGCACAGGTCCGGGTTGCGGGCCGCGCCCGCTTCGTCCACCCGACCGACCGGGGTCGTGTGCGGGGCGCTCTTCACCACGTCGGGAGCCTCGCGCGCTTCCCGGGCGATGTCGAGCATCGCTTCCGCGAACCGGTCCAGGGTCTCCACGTTTTCCGATTCCGTGGGCTCGATCATCAAGGCTTCTTCCACGATCAACGGGAAATAGACCGTGGGTGGGTGGAATCCGAAGTCGAGCAGCCGCTTCGCGATGTCCATGGTCCGGACGCCGAGCGCCTTCTGCCGGGACCCCGAGAGCACGAACTCGTGCATGCACGCGCGGTCGTGCGGCAGGTGGTACTCGCCCGAGAGCCGCGCGCGCAGGTAGTTCGCGTTCAGCACCGCCGTCTCCGAGATGTCCCGGAGGCCGTCGCGACCGTGGTAGAGCAGGTACGCGTACGCACGCACGAGGATGCCGAAGTTCCCGTACCAGCCGTGCATCCGGCCGATCGACTTCGGCCGATCGTCGTCCAGGAAGCAGGCGCCGTCGTCGCGCCGGCTCGGCAGCGGCGTCGGCAGGTACGGCGCGAGCGCCGCCGACGCCGCGATGGGTCCGGCGCCGGGGCCGCCGCCGCCGTGCGGCGTCGCGAACGTCTTGTGCAGATTGAGGTGCAGGAAGTCGAACGGAACGTCGCCGGGGCGAACCAGCCCCACGATCGCGTTGAAGTTCGCGCCGTCCATGTACAGCAGCGCGCCCTTCGCGTGCACGACCTCCGCGATCTCCCGGATCTTGGACTCGAACAGCCCGAGCGTATTCGGGAGCGTGATCATCATCACCGCGGTCTCTTCGTCCACGACCTCGCGCAGGCGTTCGACGTCGACCTCGCCCCGCTCGTTCGACGGGACTTCCACCGTGGTGAAGCCGGCGAACGTGGCGCTCGCGGGATTCGTCCCGTGCGCGCTGTCCGGCACGATCACCTTGGTCCGCTTCTGGCCGAGATCACGGAAGTAGTGACGCGCCATGAGCAGGCAGGTCAGCTCGCCCTGGGCGCCGGCCGCGGGTTGCACCGCCACCGCGTGCATGCCGAGCACCGCGGCGAGGCGCTCCTGCAGATCCACGAGCAGCTCGATCGCGCCGGGCACGAACTCCGCGGGCTCCGCCGGATGCAGATCCCGGAAGCCCGGCAGGTCGGCCGCGACCTCGCACAGTTTCGGGTTGTACTTCATCGTGCAGGATCCGAGCGGATACATCTCGCGCTCGATGTGGTGGTTCAGCGTGGACAGGCGCGTGTAGTGACGGAGCACGTTCAGCTCCGCATTCTCCGGCAGGTCCGCGTCCTCGTGCCGCAGGAAGCGCTCGGGGATGCCGTGCGCGTGATCCGCCAGCGCGTTCTCCTCCGGAAGGCGGAAACCGCGGCGCCCCGGGCGGGACAGTTCGAAGATCGTCGGCTCGATCACGCGGGCGTCTCCGTCCGCGGTCGTTCGCACGTTCGGCGCGCTCAAGACACCTTCTCCATTTCCGCCGCCCGGCTCCCGTTCGGCTGGTGCAGGGCGCGATCGAGAGCGCCGGCGTAAGCCTCGATCTCCTCGAACGTCCGCTTCTCCGTGACCGCGACGAGCAGGCCCTCGCCGCCCCCGCCCGGCACGTTCGAAAGCGGGATGCCGCCGAGGATCCCGTCCCGGGTCATCGCGCGCAGGACGTCGAGCGCGCGCACTCCGGCGGGCAGCCGGATCGCGAACTCGCGGAAGAACGGCGCCTCGGAGTCCGCGAGCTGCACCCCGGCGACGTGGCCGATGCGCTCGGCGAGCGCGTGCGCCTTCACGGCGGAGAGCTCCGCCGCGCGGCGACGTCCCGTCGCGCCGAGGAGCGCGGTGGACACCGTGGCCTGCAGCGCCACCAGCGCCTGGTTCGTGCAGATGTTCGACGTCGCGCGGGCGCGGCGGATGTGCTGCTCGCGCGTCTGGAACGCGAGCGTGAACGCGCGCTGGCCGCGGGCGTCGCGGCCGAGGCCCGCGATGCGGCCCGGCATGCGGCGCAGGAACTCCGACTTCGCGGCGAACACGCCGGCGCTCGGTCCGCCGTAGTTCATGGGCACTCCGAGCGACTGCGCGTCGCCCACGGCGATGTCCGCGCCGTAACCCCCCGGCGGCTCGAGCAGCGCCAGCGACGACAGATCGACGGATGCGATGAAGAGCGGCTTGCCGTCCCCCTCGAGGGCGGCGCCCACGAGACGCATGTCCTCGAGCGCGCCGAGCCAGTTCGGCTGCTGCATCACCACCGCCACGGCTCCCTCGAGCGTGTCGGGGCGCAGGCCGGAGACGTCGGTACGGGCGCCGCGCGACGGCAGCTCCACGGCCGTCACGCCGGTCGGCTCGAGCAGGGTGTCGAGCACGCGCCGGTGATTCGGATGCAGATAAGGCGACACGAGGACGCGATCACCCGGACGCGCGGACTGCGCGAGCAGCACCGCCTCCGCGAGCGCGGTCGCGGCGTCGTACATCGAGGCGTTCGCGAGATCGAGGTCGGTGAGGCGCGTGACGATCGTCTGGAACTCGTAGATCGACTGCAGCGTGCCCTGACTCACTTCGGCCTGGTACGGCGTGTACGCGGTGGCGAACTCCGGCCGCGAGGCGATCGCCTTCGTCGCGGCCGGGACGCACACGTCGTAGGTGCCGCCGCCCGCGAAGCACGCGAGCTCCGCGCCGCCGACGTTGCGGCGGGCGAGGCGACCCATCCGCGCCAGCGTCTCCGGCTCGGACAGCCCCTCGGGAATCGGCAGTCCGCCCTTCACGCGGATCGACGCCGGAACGTCGGCGACGATGTCGTCGAAGGAGGTGACCCCGATCCCGGCCAGCATGCGCGCCCGATCTTCGGGCGAATGCTGAACGAACGCGGTCATTCCGCCTCCGCACCGATGTAGTCGGAGTATTCCTCGGGTCCGAGCAGGCCTTCGAGGTCGGCCGGGTTCTCGGGCTCCAGGCGAACCATCCAGCCCTCGCCGTACGGGTCGGAGTTCACGAGCTCCGGAGAATCCCCCAGGCGCGTGTTGATGTCGGCCACGACGCCCGCAACCGGGCAGTAGAGGTCGGAGACGCTCTTGACGCTCTCGACGTTGCCGAAGGTCTCGCCTGCCGCGAGACGCGTCCCGATACTCGGCAGCTCGACGTAGACGATGTCGCCGAGCTCGGCCTGCGCGAAATCCGTGACGCCCACGACGAGCACTCCGTCGTCCGCGAGCACCCACTCGTGTTCCTTGGTGTACCGAAGTTCCTGCGGAATGTTCATGATCTCCCCTGAGGCTCGAAAGACCCCGCGTACCCCGCCGCGCGCGGGTCGCGACTCAAACGAACGACTTCTTCACACGCTTCACCGCGACGTCGCGGTTCCGGATGCGGATCGTGAGATCGCCCTTCGCGGCGAACTCCTTCGGCACCCGGGCGAGCGCGATGCCCTCCTCACGACTCGGACTGAAGGTCCCGCTCGTGACCTCGCCGACCTCGCGACCATCCGCCATCACCACGCATCCCGCGCGCGGGATGTGGCGACCCGGTTCCGTCACGAGGAGGCCGATCGTGGCCCGCGGAATCCCTCCGTCCCGTTGCGCGAGCAAGGCGTCGCGCCCGAGGAAGTCTCCCTTGTCGAGCTTGACCGTCCAGCCGAGGCCCGCTTCGAGTGCGGACACGGTCTCGTCCATGTCCTGCCCGTACAGACGATACTGTTTCTCCAGCCGCAGCGTGTCCCGAGCGCCGAGTCCGGCCGGCCCCGCCCCGTGCGGCGCGCCGGCCGCGAGCAGGCGGTCCCACACCTGCGCGGCGCGCGCCGGGTCCACGAAGATCTCGAAGCCGTCCTCGCCGGTGTAGCCGGTTCGCGCGAGGATCACCGCGATTCCCTCGAGCCGGGTCTCGACGATCCCGAACGAAGGCACCGCGGACAGGTCCGCCTCCACGAGCGGATCCAGGATCGCCGCCGCCTTCGGGCCCTGCCAGGCGAGCAACGCCGTGCGCTCCGAGACGTTCCGGAAGTCGACGTCCTTCGCGAGGTGGCTGCCGATCCACTCGAAGTCCTTGGCCACGTTCGCGGCGTTGACCACGAGCAGGTAGCGGTCCTGGAGACGGTAGAGGATCAGGTCGTCGATCACGCCGCCCTGACGGTTCAGCATCAGGGTGTACTGGGCGTGGTGCGGAGGCACCGCCGAGACGTCGTTCGTGAGCAGGAAGTCGAGGAACGCGTGTGCCGCCGCCCCGCGGACCTCGGCCTCCCCCATATGGGAGACGTCGAACAGGCCCGCGGCCTCCCGCACGCGCCGGTGCTCGGCCAGGATGCCGTCGTACGAGATCGGCATGTCGAACCCGGCGAAATCCGCCATCCGGGCGCCGGCCGCGACGTGTCGATCGTGCAGAGGCGTCTTCATCAGCGCACCGGAGGCCATCCGAACTCCACCGCGGGGGCCCGCACGCCGGTCTCCGCCCGCGGGAGCCGGGGACCGGGCCGAACAGCCTAACAGAACGGAACGGGGCCCCCAACGCTTTTGTGCCTTGCGGCAACGCGTGAACGAACGCCCGCAATCCGTTGATACGAAGTGGGTTGCCTACCCCACGAACACGGGCCGCAGGCCGAGCAGTCGCGGCGTGTTGAGCGGGCGGCGCGGCTTGCCCCCCACGAGTGCGTCCATTCGCGCGTTCAGCTCGTCGAGCGTCCCGTGGAAGTCCTCCTCGCCGCGCACCCGCACCGTCAGCGCCCCCCCGGCGACCTCGCGATCCCCGATCACCGCGATGTACGGCACCCACTCCTGCTCGGCGAGCTTGATCTTCTTGCCCATCGACATGTCGCGATCGTCGACGTCGGCGCGGAACGGGCTGGCGGCCGCGAACTCCGCGCACTTCTCCACGTGCGAGTCCGACACCGGAATGAACCGGATCTGGGTCGGGCTGAGCCAGAACGGGAACGACCCTTTCTGCCCCTTCTTCATCAGCGCCGCCTGGTGCTCGAGCAGCGCATAGAGATTCCGCTCGATCGCGCCGGAGATCGAGGCGTGCAGGATGAGCGGGTTCTTCTTGTCCCCGTCCTCGTCCGTGTACTCGATCTGGAACTGGTGGCAGTTCTCCACGTCGATCTGGACGGTGGAGAGCGCCGCGCCCTTGTCGTGGTTGTCCACGAAGTTGAACTCGAACTTCATCACGAAGTAGAAGAAGCGCTCCTCCCAGACCTCGAGCAGGATCGGCGTGCCGACCCGCGCCGCGAGGCCGCGGACGAACTCCTTGTTCTCCTCGTAGAAGCTCTTCACGACCCGGACCGCGGTCGCGTACGGCAGCCCCATGTCGTCCATCCAGGCCTGCGACAGGTCGAACTGCCGCGCGAACTCGACCTTCGCCTGGTCGATGCCCCCGCACAGGGTGTGCATGTCCGGCATCGTGAAGGTGCGCAGCCGCCGCAGGCCGGCCAGCTCGCCGGACTGCTCGCGCCGGAACGAGTAGTGGGTCAGCTCGTAGAGCCGCATCGGCAGGTGCCGGTAGCTGATCTGCGCGTCGTGCTTGATCAGGTACTGCCCGAAGCAGGCCGCGAAGCGCAGGAAGTAGTCCTTCTTCTCGGACTTCAGAACGTACTGGCGCGCCGGGAACCGGTTCAGGTACTTCGCGAGATTCGGGTGCAGGTAGTCGTACATGATGGGGGTCTCCACCCGCATCGCCCCGTACTCGTTCATCACCTGGTTGATCCGCTCCTCCATGAGGCTCTTCATGAGCTGCCCCTTGGGGTACCAGCGGAAGTTGCCGGCGTCCGAGCCCGGCTCGTAGTCCACGAGCTCGTGCTGGCGCATGAGGCGCACGTGCGGCGGCTCCTCGGCCGAGACGCGGGTGCCCGCGGTCTCGTAGCCGTGGAACCGGCGCAGCACCGGGTACTTCTTCAGGTTGAAGTCCTCGGCCGGGATCTCCTCCCCCTCGGGGGTCACGAAGTAGAACTTCGAGCGGAGCTTCTTCTCGGCCTTGATCGCCTCGGACTCGCCGGCGTCCTCGTCGCCCGCGGTGGCTTCCACCTCGTCGCCGGTCACGGTGAGCGCGTTCTCCGAGAGCGGGTGCCCCTTCGCCTTGATGTCGAACGCCTTGTACCAGCCGAACGGGGCGCGCTTCATCGCCGGAGCCTGGCCCGACTTCTCCAGGCCGTCCCAAAGGAGATCGAGCGCCTTCTGCGCGTGGCGCGGGCTCGCCAGGTCCGAGGACAGGTGGGCGTACGGGTACACCCAGAGCGTCCCCGCGTTCACCTTCCCCTGGTGCGCCAGGATCTTGCGGGTGGCCGAAGCGACGACGCGCGACGGCGCATCCTCGTCCTTCTTCTCGACGCACACGAAGCAGACCAGCGAATCGCCGGACTTGCCGCTCCGCAGATCGTCGGTGAGCTCGCCCGCCGCCGCCGCGACCGAGGTCTCCTCGGTGACGTGGAACGAGAACTCGCTCGCGTGAATCATCAGGATGCGCACGGGGTCCTCCTGGACGGCCACGGTCCTCGCGTCGGCGGACGGCCCACCGCGTCTACGGACCGGTTTCCCGCGCCGCGGGAAACGTCGGGCGAAGGTATCCGCGGGTGCTCCCGGCGGTCAACTCCCGGCCGGGGCCGCCGCCTTCTTCTCCCGGGCCGGACGGGCCGCCGCGCGACGCTTCCGGGTGGGCTTGCCGTCGGCCGACGGCGCCGCCGCGGCCGCGCCCGCCGCACCGAGGAACGGTCGGAGCGCGCGGCCGGTGTGGGAGGCGTCCACCCGGGCGACCTGCTCGGGGGTCCCCACCGCGACGACCCGGCCGCCGTGGTTGCCGCCCTCCGGGCCGAGGTCCACGACCCAGTCCGCCGTCTTCACGACGTCGAGGTTGTGCTCGATCACGACCACCGTGTTGCCCCGCTCCACCAGGAGGTGGAGCACGTGGAGCAGGTTCCGGATGTCCTCGAAGTGGAGACCGGTCGTCGGCTCGTCCAGGACGTAGAGCGTGCGCCCGGTGGAGCGCCGCGCGAGCTCCGTCGCGAGCTTCACGCGCTGCGCCTCGCCGCCGGACAGCGTCGTGGCGGACTGGCCGAGGTGGATGTACCCGAGCCCGACCTGCGACAGCACCTCGAGCTTCGTCCGGATCCGCGGGATGTTGCCGAGGAACGCGAGCGCGTCGTCGACCGTCATCTCCAGCACGTCGGCGATCGACGCCCCCTTGTACTTGATCTGCAACGTCTCGCGGTTGTAGCGCGCGCCGCCGCACTCGTCGCACTTCACGAACACGTCCGGCAGGAAGTGCATCTCGATGCGCACGAGTCCGTCGCCCTCGCACGCCTCGCAGCGGCCACCGCGCACGTTGAACGAGAAGCGGCCGGGCTTGTAGCCGCGGACCTTCGCGTCCTTCGTCTCCGCGAACAGCGAGCGGATCTCCGTGAAGACGCCGGTGTACGTCGCGGGGTTCGAGCGCGGCGTGCGACCGATCGGCGACTGGTCGATGTCGATCACCTTGTCCACGAGATCGAGCCCGCGGATCTCGCCGTGCGCGCCGGAGACCGCCCGCGCGCCGTGCAGCACGCTCTGCGTCTCCTTCACCAGGATCTCGTTCACGAGCGTGCTCTTGCCCGAGCCCGACACGCCCGTCACGCAGATGAAGCGCCCGAGCGGGAACTCCACGTTCAGATCGTTCAGGTTGTTCTCGGTCGCGCCGCGGATCTCCAGGGCGCCCCGGTCCGGCGCGCGTCGCTCCGCGGGGAGCTCGATCGCGCGCTTGCCGGAGAGATACAGCCCGGTCAGCGACTGCGGGTCGTCCATCACCTCACGGGGCGTGCCCTCCGAGACGATCCGCCCGCCCTGGCGGCCGGCACCGGGGCCGAGGTCCACGAGCCAGTCCGCGGCCAGCATCGTCTCGGAGTCGTGCTCCACCACGAGGATCGTGTTGCCGAGGTCCCGCAGGCGCAGCAGGCTCGCGAGCAGACGCTCGTTGTCCCGCGCGTGGAGTCCGATCGACGGCTCATCCAGGATGTACAGCACGCCCACGAGGCTCGACCCGAGCTGCGTGGCGAGCCGGATGCGCTGCGCCTCGCCGCCGGACAGCGAGTTGCCGCTTCGGTCGAGCGACAGGTAGCCCACCCCCACGTTCACGAGGAAGTCGAGCCGCTCGCCGATCTCCTTCAGCACCGCGTTCGCGATCGTCCGCTCGCGCTTGTCGAGCTTCAGCGAGTCGATGAACGCGCGCGCCTCGTCCACCTGCATGGAAGCGACCTCGGAGATGCCGCGCTCCCCCACCCGCACCGCGCGCGACTCGGCGCGCAGCCGGGTGCCGTCGCACTCCGGGCACTTGATGCGGCGCATGTAGCGCTCGATCTGGGCGCGCGTGCGGTCGTTGTCCGAGTTCTTGTAGCGACGCTCGAGACCGGGGATCACGCCGTCGAACGGCGCGCGGTACGTGCCGCTGCTGCGCTTGCCTTCCCAGCGGTACTCGATCTCCTCGTCCGTGCCGAACAGGATCTTCTTCTTCACGCGGGCGGGCATGCTCTTCCACGGCGTGCTGATCGCGATGCCGAGGTGCTTCACGAGCGAGCGGAGCAGCGTGCGCTGCCAGGCGCCCTTCGCGTCGCGCCAGGGGGCGATCACGCCATCCGCGATCGACAGCGACGGATCCGGGATCACGAGATCCGGGTCGATCGACATGCGGCTGCCGAGTCCGTTGCACGCCGGGCACGCACCGTACGGGCTGTTGAACGAGAACGAGCGGGGCGCGATCTCGCCCACGCTGATGCCGCAGTCCACGCACGCGAACGATTCGGACAGCGCGATCTCCCGCTCGCCGGCCACGTCCACGATCACGAGACCCTCGCCCACGCGCGCGGCCGTGCCCATGGAATCCGCGAGCCGCCCGCGCGCCGTGGCCTTGACCACGATGCGATCGACGATCACCTCGATGTCGTGCTTCTTCTTCTTGTCGAGGTGCGGCGGCGCGTCGAGGTCGTACACCTTGCCGTCCACGCGCACGCGCGCGAAGCCTTCCTTGCGCGCCGCCCGGAAGTGTCCCTCGTGCTCGCCCTTCCGCCCCCGGACGAGCGGCGCCAGGATCTGCACGCGCGTGCCCTCGCCGAGCTCGAGCACGAGGTCCACCATCTGGTCGATCGTCTGCTGCACGATCGGCTTGCCGCATTGCGGGCAGTGCGGGTGCCCCACCCGCGCGAACAGGAGGCGCAGGTAGTCGTAGATCTCGGTGATCGTGCCCACGGTGGAACGCGGGTTCCGGGTGGCGCCCTTCTGCTCGATGGAGATCGCCGGCGACAGGCCCTCGATCGAGTCCACGTCGGGCTTGTCCATCTGGCCGAGGAACTGGCGGGCGTACGCGGACAGGCTCTCCACGTAGCGTCGCTGGCCCTCGGCGTAGATCGTGTCGAAGGCGAGCGAGGACTTGCCGGAGCCCGAGAGCCCGGTGAGGACGATCATGCGATCGCGCGGCAGGTCGATGTCGACGTTCTGGAGGTTGTGTTCGCGGGCTCCGCGAACGCGCAGCATGTTCTCGGGCAACGGATTCCTCGGCCGGAAGATAAGGGATCCGCAATCTAACGTTGCGGACCCCGGGGGTCAAACGGACGGGGAATGGGGCCCTCTTTCGCCCAGGACGGCTCGCCTGGAACCGCCCGCCTAGAACGGCAGCGAAAGCCCGCCGTGCGCCGCGACGTACGTGAACGACAGGTCGTCCGAGCCGATGCCCTGGTGCAGCGTCACGTCGGCCTCGAGGAACATCGGGTCCACGGGCACCAGGAAGCCGGCGCCGAGGTGGAAGTCGAGCGCGTCGCCCGCGTCGCCGTCGCCCGGCGGATCGAACCGCGCCCAGCCGGCTCCCGCCTGCAGGAACAGCGGCGCGGTCCGCGAGTACACGCGCGTGCCCGCCTCCACTCCGAACAGCGTGGCGTCCTCCGAGGCGCCGGCGAGGCGCGCGGCCTCCTGCGCCTCGGCCTTCACGGACAGCGGCGAGAACGCGACCTGCGCGAACCAGGCCAGCAGGCGTCGCTGTCCGCGGGCGTTCACCGGCTGGTACTCCATGCGGGCGCCGACCCGAAACGACGACTCCGTGGTGTCTTCCAGATCGCCGAACGGCACGAGACCGCCGCCGAAGACGGCGAGACGGGTCTGGGCGAGCGCGTCGGTCGCCCCCACCAGCAACACGGTGGGCAGCACGAGCACGGCCAGGATCGCAGGGGTACGCATCGTTCACCTCCCAGTGCGCGGCGGGGTCGGTCGCCGGGAATCTAGACGCGGGCCGCCGCGCGGGCAAGGGCCGCGGTTCACGCGCCCCGGGTCAGCCAGAGCGCCAGCGCGCCGACCGCCACGCAGTAGCCCGCGAACCAGTGCAGCGCGCCCTGCCGGACGAGCTTCACGAGCCACGTGAGCGCGGCCCAGCCGACCACGGCCGAGACCACGAAACCCACCACGAGCGACGCGACGCCTCCGTCCTGCCCGCTCCGGATCAGATCCGGCAGCTCGAGCACGACCGAGCCGAGGATCAGGGGAATCGCCGCGAGGAACGAGAACTCCGCGGCGCGCGGCCGCGCGATCCCGAGCAGCAGCGCGGTGGCGATCGTGGCGCCCGAGCGCGAGATGCCGGGCAGGATCGCGCACGCCTGCGCCACGCCGATGATCGCCGCGTCGCGCAGCGTGACGGGACGTTCCCCGCGCGCGCGCCGCGTGGAGAACAGCAGGATCGCCGTCACGAACAGGAGCAGCGCCACCACGCGCGTGGACTCGAACGCGGCCTCGATGCGGGACTCCAGGAACAACCCCACGAGCGCGCCCGGGATCGTGGCGATCACGACGGCGGCGGCGAGGTGCGCGTCCTCGCTCCAGCGCGAGGGCCGGAACAGCGATCCGAGCAGCGAGAACCCGCCGCGGATCAGGCGCCCCACCCCCTCGCGGAACACCAGGAAGATCGCGAGCAGCGTTCCCGCGTGGAGCAGCACCGCGAACGCGATGCCGCCGCCGGGCACGCCGAGCAGGTCCTGCGCGAGTGCCAGATGCCCGGAGCTCGACACGGGCAGGAACTCCGTGAGTCCCTGGATCAGACCCAGCAATGCCGCGATGCCCACTCCGACCGGCTCGTTCACGTGCGTGCCTCCGAGATCGCCTGCTTGAATGCCCGGGCTTCCGCCTGGAGCCGGCGGGCGGCGTCTCCGCCCGCTTCCTCCGCAACGCGCACGAGCCGACTCCCCACGATCACCGCGTCGGCCAGCGCAGCGGCGCGGGCCGCGTGCTCCGGCGTGGAGATCCCGAAGCCGAGCCCCACCGGAACGTCGGCCGCGGCGCGGATCGACTCCAGCACCGGACGGTACGCGTCCGACAGATCGTCGCGCGTGCCGGTCACGCCGAGCCGCGAGACACAGTACACGAATCCCGTGGAGATCTCGGCCGCGCGGCGGACCCGCGCGGGGTCGGACGTCGGCGCGGCGAGGAACACCGTGCCCAGCGAGGACTCGCGCGCACCCGGCAGGAACGGATCCGCCTCCTCCGGCGGGACGTCGGTGAGGATCAGACCCGAGGCGCCGGCCGCCGCAGCGTCGCGCCGGAACGCATCCCAGCCGTAGCGGAGCACCGGGTTCAGGTAGGTCATCAGCACCACCGGAATGTCGTGGCGCGCGCGCAGCTTCTCCACCGTGGCGAGCACGTCGCGCGCGGTGGTGCCGGCCGCGAGCGCGCGCTCGGTCGCCCGCTGGATGACGGGACCGTCGGCGAGCGGATCCGAGAACGGGATGCCGAGCTCGAGCACGTCGGCGCCGCCGTCCACGAGCGCGTCCACGTATTCGAGCGTGGCGGCGAGGTTCGGGTCGCCGGCCGTGAGAAACGGAACGAACGTCGAGCGGTTCGCGTGGCGGGCCGAATCGAGCGCCGAGCGCAGCGGATTCACTCGGCGAGGAGCTCCTCGGAGCGACGGTAGGCGTCGCGCGCCTCGCGCCCCGCGCCCTTCTTGTCGTAGGCGATCCCGAGGTGGTAGTACGCGCGACCGTTGCTCGGGTCGAGCGCGATCGCGCGCTCGAACGCGGTGATCGCGTCGTCCACCGCGTCCATCTTGTTGTACACGCAGCCGAGCGCGTAGTACGAGCGCGGGCTGTCCGGCGAGATCTCGAGCGCCGTGCGGATCTCCTTCACGGCGCGCGGGTACAGCCCCTTCTTCTGGTAGGCCTCGCCCAGAAAGAAATGGGCCTTCGCGTTGCGCGGGGCGAGATCCGCCGCGCGCCGGAGCTCGGCGACCGCGTCGTCGTAGAGGCCGCGGTCCAGGCACGCGATGCCGAGGTTGAAGCGCGCCTCGGCGTTGCGCGGGTCGATGCCGAGCGCCGTGGTGAAGTGCTCGATCGCGAGATCGTAGAGCTTGTGCTCGCCGTACAGCGCACCGAGGTTCGAGTGCCACTCGGCACGGTCCGGCTCGAGGCGCACCGCCTTCTCGAGCTCCTCGACCGCTCGATCGAAGTGCCCGTTGCGATCGAGGAGAACGCCGAGATTGCCGTGCGCGCGAGCGAACTTCGGGTCGATCTCGAGCGCCGTGCGGTAGGCCTCCATCGCGCGCTCGTCCTCGCCATGGCGCGCGAGCGTCACCCCGAGGTGGTAGCGCGCCTCCGCCGAGGAAGGCTCGCGGGCGATCGCCTCGTCGTGGTGCTGGAGCGCTTCCTCGAGCAAGCCGGCGAGGTCGAGCGCCTTCGCGTACTGGGTGT
>JAWKKG010000005.1:0-671752 GCA_041393395.1 bacterium
CCCCAGGGTGGCGCAGGATGGCCCTGCGTTGATGCGAGAGGCGCAGCCCCCGCGCCCGCCCGCGCTTTCCTCGGCTCGGGTTCCATCAGCTGCCGGGAGGTGTCGAGGTGAACCGAACCAGGCACGACCGATCGATCAGTCCTTCGCACCAGTCGTTCTCCCGCATGATCGCAGCAGCGGCCGCTCTCACGGTGCTCGTGATCTCGATCGCGCGGGCTTCGGACTATCGTTACGAGCCGTACCAGCAGCCCACGTCGACCGCGTCCGGTTGGGGAGGGACACTGGCGAAGCAGATTGCCTTCGGGCGCGGCGGTGGCGTGGACCTGCATCTCATCGGACGCGAATGGGTCGACGGCGAGAACATGAACTTCGCGCGGGGCGTGCACTACACCTACGACAACGCGACCTGGTCGCGGTACGTGTTCACTCCCGATCCGGCTGATAGCTACCCGAGTGGTCTCCACAGCACGGACTTTCGCTTCGTGGTCGACGCGAACGATGACATCCACGTAGTCCACGAGGCAAAGAACTACATTCCCGCATCGACCTACATCGCCTACAAGACGTCCGCCGACACCTCGCTTTGGAATCCGGAGAATTTCCCCTATCTCATCGCGAGGGGCGCTTCTCCACGAATCGCCCTTCACGAAGGGCCGAGCGAAACGACCCTGCACGTGGTGTGCAATGCCTTCGACAGCACCAACGTCTACCACGCGACGCACGCCGTGAGGTCTCTCCAAGACTCGGCTTCGGCGTGGTCCGTGACCTACATCACCCCCGTGTTCTTTCCTTCGGCGGCCTACGGGTCGGTGCTCGTGGGCGACTCCGGCACGGTTCACATCTACGGCAGTGATGGAGGACCCTGCGCCGCCGAGGACGACAAGGTCTTCCGCATGTATCACGCGTCCGGGACGCCGCCGGACTCCGGCCTGTACTGGACGCTCGACACCGGTCCGACCGAGATCGATGAGTTCACCGAGGTGGACGGATGCCTGGCGACGTTCTTCGCAGGCGAGGGGTCGGAGTCCCAGGATGACTCCGGCGCATCGGGCGACTTGTTCTGTCTCGTCTGGACCCGGCTCGAGGACCCGCCTCCCATGAGTACCGACCAGGAGCAGACGATCGCAGTCCGAGTTCTGGATACGAGCCAAGATCCCTACACTTGGTACCCTCCGCTCACCACCGAGGCATTCCGACTATCCGTCGTCGGCGACTCCATCAACTCCGGTCAGCCGACCGTGGCGGTCGACGGCTCCACATTCCACGTGTTCTGGCAAGACATCGTGGACGGCCGCAGACGGCTCATGCACCGCTTCAACAGCACGCCGACCGATACCACAACCTGGAGCCCGACCATGGAGGTGTTCCCGGACGTTCCGGGAGACGCGAAGCGACCCACGGCAGTCGCGGCGTCGGGGACGGTGCACGCAGTCGCATCGGGCGACACCGAGGGCTGGTACCGCACGGGAAGCACGTTCTCGGGCTTCAGCTTCTCGGCCAACACCACGACCACCGCGAGTGCCGGTGTGTATTTCCTCGAAGGAGACCTTCTGGTGCCGAGCACGTCCACGCTGGAACTCCCGGCCGGCACCACGCTGTCGTTCGCGCGCCCCGCGGACTATGTTCACGTGACCGGAATCGGATCGGACTCCCTGCGCAGCGAAATGATCCTCGAAGGCACGCTCCAGGCGGCGGGAGAATCGACTGCTCCCGTGCTGCTGAGCAGTCCCGGGCTGACGGCGGGCTCCTGGGCCGGCGCCTCGTTCGATCTGAGCGGGTGCCCGACCGCGTACGGCTCGTTCGGCTCGCTCGCCCCGGTGTCGGAGCTCGCCGAGACCACGATCGAGTTTGCCGATCCGGGAATCGCGATCCGGGACTTCGCGGCCCCGCGGCTCACGAACGTTTCCTTCCGGGACATCGCCGGGGGGCGCGACATCTATCTCGACAGCACGGACGTGTTCCTCGCCGAGGGCTACTACACCGGGGGCTGCAGCGGGATCCTCGTGATCGATCCGGTGACGTGGACGCTCACGCCCGGAACGGAAGTCGTGGCTGCGAACGCGTCGGCGAACGACGCCACGTGGGCCGGGACGTCCGGCAAGGTGGACCTGGGCGCGGACGCGCCGATCACCGCGATCGGGACGAGCTCCGACTCCGTGAAGTTCCGTCCCGAGACACCGGACAACACGACCGGCAACGGGTGGGGTGGCCTGCTGCTCGGAGCCACCGCCGCGCACAGCCGGTTCGACCACGTGTCGATCGGCTCCGCGGCGAATCCCGTGTTCATGTACTACCCGGACTCCGTGCGGGTGGTGAACTCGAACATCCATCACTTCGCCGGGACTGGGCTCTGGGTGAAGCGGACGGGGACGGACGGCGTGGTGGTCCAGGACTCGAAGATCGAGCGAGGGAGCGGACTGAGTTCGACGCTCGGTGACCTCGGCGTGTACCTGGACGAGGCCGACCACGTGACCCTCGCGCAGGTAACCGTGGATCTGCGCGGATTGGACAACCCCAGTGGTGGCGGGCTCGGGCTGCTGACGCAGTTCAGCAAGAACTTCTGTTTGGCTGCGCCGCTCTCGCCGAGGCTCCTGAGTGCAGAGGAGTGCCTGTTCCAGGGCCCCTCTGGGGAGGGGAGCTACGTCGGAATTGATGCCGTGTGGCTCTGCGGCGCGAACGGGTACCGCGATGTCGAGTTCCTCCGCAACGGCATCTACGATTGGGACCAGCTCGGCATGGACTTCTTCCAGTCGGCCGATGTCCAGGTGACCTGCAACCACATCGTCGGGAGTAAGCGGGGTATCGACATCTACCGAGATCCGGAGCCGACCGGCACGTCGCTTCGGTTCAAAGACAACAAAGTCGACGCATTGACTTCGAACGCGTCCTTCTTCGCATTCCGGACCACCGATTCCGACAAGGCCAAGCTCGGCCCGTCGAACTTCACGCGAGGAGACAATCGGCTCTACGTGAACGAGACGGACACAAGATTCATCTTCGAGAATGATCCGGACTCGACCGACATCCTGAACGCCACTTACAATTACTGGTTCAGGACCTCGAGCACTGACACGACGCTGATCACGGACCCGACCGAAATCGAAGACCGAATCTACTCTGGGGACTCGGGATACGATGTCTCGGACTTTCGTACCACGCCATCCATGAACAACTGCGACGCCGATGTCCCGGCGGCGCTGACTGCGCCGTCGACCTCTCGGCGGCTGCCGTCGGGATTGAGTGCCGACCGACCGGTGATTGGGGAACCAAAGGACTCGATCGCGTTCTCGTTGGGTTCGGCCTATCCGAATCCCAATCGCGGAGGCGTGCGGCTCGACATGGAGGTTCCTGCAACTCGCACCGGGCGATATGTCCTACAAGTCTACGACGTGACAGGACGACGCGTCTTCGAGACCGCTCAGGAGATTCCAGAACCGGGTGCCTACCGTCTCGAGTGGGGTGGGGCCGCGCGGCGCGGAGCCCAGCTGCCTGCTGGTGTATACTTCCTTAGGCTTACCGGGCCAGGTGATCTCCTGGAGACTCGCAAAGTCGTCCTCTTGAGGTAGTCCAATGTCGTGCAAGAAGCCGAGGATCGACCGCGCTCTGCGCTTCGCGGCGACGATGGCCCTGCTTCCAGCGACTGTGCCGGCAGCCACACTAAGGGTTCCTGTCGACTACCCCACGATTCAGAAGGGGCTCGATGTCGCAGCATTCGGCGACACAGTCCTGGTCGCCCCGGGGATCTACACCGACTCCGAGGTGCGATTCGAGGGGGGCTTCCCCGTGATCTCCTGCGCGTACATGACCGATGGCGTCGTCCTCCGATCCGAGGATGGGTCGGCTCATACGACCATCGACATGCTTGGTGCGTCGGGCGGGGGACCGGCCGCCGTGGTCCGCGCTCGGGAACTGTCCTCACCTGGGACTTCGGTGGAGGGCTTCACCATCACCGGGGCTCCGGCTGGGTATCGGGGCGCCTATGTCGCCCAGGTGAGTCACGTCACCTTCCGCGATTGTGTCTTCCGGGACCTGGATGCCGGAGCGAGCTCTGGCGCGGGCTTGGCCGCGAACGGCGATGTGGACGTGGTCGACTGCGAGTTCGTGAACTGTCGCGCCGACCATGGCGGCGGCCTGTACCACTCGAACGGTCACCTGAACCTGATTCGGTCGAGATTCTCACAATGCGGCTCCCGGGGGGCGCTTCTGGATGGAGTGCTCGGGGGCCCGGGAGAATCCGCCGTCGTCGAGGAATGCGAGTTCGTCGACAACTGGAGCGACGCAGGAGGCGGAGGGATGGTGGTCTACGCGTACAACCTTGGCGCGACGATCCGGAACTGCCGCTTCGAGGGAAACACCTCCTACGAGTACGGTGGCGGGGGCCTCTCGGTAAAGGGGTCGGGAGCCAAACTCGTCGAGAACTGTCTCTTCATCGCGAATGCGACCACGGGGGTGGGCCAGGGGGGAGGACTCTCGGCCCTCGGATCGGGTAGTTGCATCGTGCGGGGGAACACCTTCTACGCCAACTCGAACACCTACGTGCTGGGTGGCGCCTCCCTCTACGGCGCGGGCCTGACTCTGCAGCTCGACAACAACCTGGTGACCGGTTCGGTTGGCGAGTCGGCGATCTTCGTCTGGACCGACGTTTCCCTCACCACCTCCTGCAACGTCTACTGGGACAACCCCACCGGCGTCGGCATCCCGCTCTCCCCCACGGACCGCGAGATCGATCCGCTCTATTGCGATCCGGAGTCCGGAGACTTCACCGTCCAGGAGAACTCCCCCTGCGTCGAGCCGGGCGCCCTCGGCTGCGGCCAGATCGGCGCCTTCCCCGCCGGCTGCGGGATCGTGTCCGTGGAGTCGTCGCCCTGGAGTCAGATCAAGGACCTCTATCGGCGAGGAGAGACCCCATGAACCGGAACCTGCTGGTCATCGCTGCCTTCGGAACCCTGCTCCCAGCCGTCGCCTCCGCCGCGAGCTTCACTTCGCCCGTCCGCGACGTGGCCTCGATCTCCGAGCCCGAGAGCGGAGCCACCCGTCTTCTGTTCACCGCCGATCTCGCGGTGCCGGAGGAGCACGTCGCGCTGCGCCGCGCGTTGCTCCGGGTGCCGGTGGGCTCGCGCGAGTCGACCGAGCGGATGGTGCTGCGAGTGCATCCCGTGACGACGGCGTGGAGCCGCGGCGCCGTGGACTGGTCGAGCGGGTGGACTCGCGCCGGCGGCGATTTCGAGGACCTCGTGTACGGCTGGGCGGAGGTGTCCGCCGGGCAGTCGGAGGTCGTGTTCGACGTGTCGATCCCCGTGAAGGAGATCCTGGAGTACGGCGCGGCGAACCGGGGATTCCTGGTCACGGTGGAGCCGGCTGCCGGCCTCGGGCTCCGGGCGGCGGATGCCGAGGCGATCGGGCTGAGCAACGCCTCCCTGGACGTCAGCTATCGCCAGATCCCGCGCCCCCCGAGGGGCCACCGCGGCGGGTGAAGCGCCCAGCGGCGGCGTCCCCCTACCGACGTCGCCGCAACACCGCCACGAAACCGAGAAGCAACGCCGCTCCCACCGCCGCCACGGCAATCCTCAACTCGGGCCATCGCGTCATCACTCGCCGAACGTCACCGGCCCAGTCGCGCTGCCCCGGCGTCGCCGACGCGAGGGCCGACCACGCCGTCTCGACGCCGTCGTCGCCCAGAGCGCGGACCCGGTACTCGTACGTCGTGCCCGACTCGAGGTCGGGATCGGCGAGGTAGTACGTCGGGGTCACGCCCGCGTCGGTCCAGCCGGCCGCGACCGCGCGACGTTGCCACTCGTACCGCGCATGGCGCGTGTTGCCCTTCGCCCACAGGAAGGCCTGGTGCGCGCGCGTGCGTACGGTGCGGACGTGCGGCGCCTCGAGCGGGGGCCGCGCCTCCGCCGTTCGCCGCGAAGGAACCGGCACCGCCCGCGCGTCCCCCCAGCAGATCGCGAGACCGTCACGGAAGACCGGCAGCGAGAACACCCACTCGTCGGCCCCGCGCCGCATCGGCGGCGGGAGCTCGCGCGACGCCACACGCACGAGCGCGTCCGGGTCGTCGTCGTCCGGACCGGCTACCGAGAGATCGAAGGCGCGCAGGACCCGCGACGTCGCCAACTCGTCCGTCCACTCCGCCGGCCCCCGCACGACGAGCTCGCCCGCCGCGACGTCTTCCCCCGCCGTGCCGGGCATCGTCTCCACGAGCGCCAGGAGACAGCCGGTGCCCGCGATCGCGTACGCGTACTCCGTGGGCGCCGACACGACCTCGAGCCGCCGCGGCGCGACGAGCCCCGCGAGCTCCGGCGCAAACCGCAGTGTGGGGAGCACGCCGGCGCAGTCGGTCTGGGTCCGGTACGCGAGTCGGCCGTAGTCCGCGTAGCCCGCGTTCATCGACACCCCGGCGCACGCCATGCGCCAGAACATCCGCGAACTCCGCGAGCGCAATGCGGAATCCGGCTGGATCGAGAGATCGTCCTCGATCGCGAAGTACCGTCGACGTCCCGTATCCGGGTTCCAGTCGATGTTGCGGATGCCGAACGTCGGACGAAGATGGCGCGCGCGCGCCTCGACGTGCTGGTCGTAGCGCCCGAGATCGAGGAACGCCACATCGAGGCGCGGGTTCGAGAGCGCCCATCCCGTCTCCGCCCGGTCCTGCCCCTCGTCGTTGAGGCCGACGATCGCTTCGAGACCCGTCTCCCGCTCCCACGACTCGATCTCGTCGAGCATCGCCTCCACCCACTCGCTGTTGACGCCCGTGCCGTTGCCGATCTCGTTCATCACGTCGTAGAAGACGTTCCCGAGATCGCCGGTGGCGTCGAGGACGTGGCGGATCCACGCGCGCTGGTGTTCGATCAGGCGTGGATTCCGTCCCGGATCCACCACGAACTCGCCGGGCCCCGCGTGTTCGGCGATCTCCGGGTTCACGTTGTGGTCGGGATGGTAGTAGCAGCGCGGCCACTCCTTCTTCCACGCGACGGCCTGCCACAGCTGGAGATGCACGATGACGTCGTGCGTCTGCAGCGTGATGCAGGCGTCCCGAAGCCGCTCGAAGTAGCGCGGATCGAAGCGCGTGAGATCGAACCGCGTGGAGTCGGACGCCGCACGCTCGAAGGCATCGAGCCCGCGCGGCGACTGGATGGAGCTCGGCGGATACGAACGCACGATCGTGATGCCGCGCGCCTCGGCCCACTCCGCGAAGTCGAGCACATCGAGGTCGGGATCCGGCGCGCCCTCGGGCGGAAGGCACGTGAGGAGGTTCTGCGGGGAGAGTCCGTACGCGAACACGGGCTCGCTTCCCCACGAGACCCACGCGTGCTCCGTGCCCCGCTCCTCGACCGCCAGCCGGCGCAGCGGGCGAGCGTCCGTCTCGATCGGCGTGCCGACCAGGATCGCGAGTGCGCCGAGCGCGAGCAGTGAACGGGAGATCATCGTCGCCGGAAGACGACCTGGGCCGGACTACCCTGCACGATCGCGCACGCCGGCACGTCGTGGGTCACGACCGACCCCGCGGTGATGATCGCGTCCGGACCGATCGTGGCGCCGTCGAGGATCGTGACCCCGGCGCCGATCCAGGCGCGATCCCCGATGGTCACGCCGTGGCTCGTGGTTCCCTGTTCGAACATCGGGACGCCCAGCCGCTCGTAGCGGTAGTTCGTGGTGACGATGCCGCAGAGCGGTCCGACGAGCACGTCGTCGCCGATCGTGAGCCCGCCCGCACCGACCTCGATGAAGCAGTTCGACGCGATCTGCACGCGCCGTCCCGTGACGAACGGACCGCTGATCTTGATCTTGGTGAACGAGCTGATCACGGTGCCGCGTCCGAAACGGGCGTGGCCCGAGACCTCGACTTCGGCGCGCGGGCTGACCATCGCCCGGAAGCGCACGAAGTAGATCCACTGAACGAGAAACCCCGGCAGGAACCGGCGGGCGACCTGGGCGAGCTTCACACGAACCTCCGCGCCCGGCTCCTCACCGAGCGTCGTGCTGATCGCGTTCCAGGCGCTCTCGAATGCGCGGGAGCGACGTGAGGGCGAGCGCCTCGTCCATCGTGAGCTCCACGCCGAACGCGGACTCCAGCTCCGTGATCAGACGCAGATGATTGAGCGACGTCCACTCGGGGACGTCGGACTGCGATGCCTCCGGCGAGAGCTTCACCGCCGCGACGCCGAGCACGTCGGCCACGATCGTTCGAATGCGGTCGCTCATGCTTTCCCCGGGCGCGGCAACAGTCCCTCCTGCCAGTACCACTCCGCGGTCCGCCGCAATCCTTCGGCCAGCTCGACCTTGGGATCGTAGCCGAGTTCGCGAATCGCACGTGAGACGTCGAACTGACGCGTCTTACGATACCAGTCGGCGCGGCGTGGAAACAACGGCGGCGCGATGCCGAGCGGCTTGCAAACGGCCTCGCAGACCACGGACGGTGCGTAGATCGTCCAGAACGGGAAGTGCGGGATGTTCACGGAGACCCCGAGCGAGCGCGCCGTGGCGCGGACCAGCTCCTCGATGGACACCGCGTCGCGGTCCCCGATCAGGTACTCGCGACCGACCGCGGCGTCCTTCTCGGCCGCCAGTTCGAACGCCTGCACGAGGTTGTCGATGTAGACGGGGTGGTACCAGGTCTTGCCGTCGCCGAACATCGGGAACGTTCCGGTGAGCACGCGCTTGTAGATCATGAAGAAGCGTTCCGGGTCCCCCGGTCCGTAGATCGCGGTCGGACGGAGCACGACCGTGCGGAGCCCCTTCTCGCGGAACGGCGCGAGCGCCTTCTCCCCTTCCCACTTCGTGTACTCGTAGTAATCCTGCGGATTGATCGGCGCGTCTTCGTCCGCCGGCGGATCGTGCACGTGCCCGTGCACGCCCTCCGTGCTGCAGTAGATGAACCGGTCCACGCCCGCCGCGAGCGACGCCTCGGCGAGGTTCGCCACGCCGTTCACGTTCACGTCCCAGTACACGGACTTGGACGCGTTGATCACGCGGAACGCCGCCGCGAGGTGGAACACGAGGTCGCAACCCGCGACCGCCGCGCGGCAGGTGTCCTTGTCCGTCACGGAGCCGATCAGGATCTCGGCGCCGAGGGACTTGAGCTCGTCGTGGAAGCGACCGGGCTGGTTGTCGAGTGCGCGCACACGCCAGCCCCGTTCGAGCAGACGTCGAACGAGGGCGCTGCCGGTGAAGCCCGTCCCGCCCGTGACGAGGGCGGAGCGCCGATCGGACTCCGCGGTCATGCGCTGCCTTCCTCCCGGTCGCTCTCGGGGAACGAATCGAGCGCCGATTTCTTGCCTCGCCGCAACATGGCCTCCCGGTAGACCTTCATGAGCGTCCCGCGGTTCCGGGACCAGGCCCGCTTCTCGGCCCTCCCCCGGAGGCGGCGGCCGATCTCGACGGACCCGGCCTCGTCCTCGAGCGCGGCCAGGATTCCGCGGGCGAACGCACTCGCCTCGCGATCCTTCACATAGATACCGTCGTCGCCGAGGATCTCTCGGTTGACCGGATTGTCGAAGACCACGGTAGGTAGGCCGGCCGCCATGTAGTTGAAGAGCTTCCCGTTCCCCTCGGTCTCCGAGATCTTGGGGGAGATCGCGAGGTTCGACTCCCCGAGGATCTCCGCGATGCGGAGGTAATCCACCCGACCCACGAAGTGGACGCGCTCGCGATAGCCGCGATGGTCGAGGCGTCGGGCGCAGTCCGCCTCCCCCGGGAACCCGACCACGACGAACGTCACGTCGTCGCGCGCGTCGAGAACCTGCGGGATCACGTCGAGCAGGATCTCGCGCCCCTGCAGCCGGGTCAGCACGCCGACGAACGCCACGACCTTGTTCCGTGCCGGAATCCCCAGGCGCTCGCGCGCGCCGGGTGGGGGCGTCTCGAAGAACGACTCGCCGACCCCGTCGCGGACCTCCGTGACACGGTCCTCGGGGATCTTGAAGCGCTGGATCAGATCCTCACGGAACGCGGCCGAGCTCACCACGATGTGGTCCACCGAGCCGTTGATCCAGTTCTCCACGGTGCGGAGAACCCCGTAGAGCAGGCGGTTCTTGCCGCCGAACCCGTAGTCGGCGAGTTCGCCGGTGAGGCTGCCCTGGAGGTCGGCCACGCACGGGATGCGCAGCAATCGCGAGACGATCGCGCCGAAGAACGCGCCCTCGTGCAGATGCGCGTGGATGACCGCGGGGCGGATCTCACGCGCGACCGCGAGGCATCGGAACAGCAGGAAGATGTCGACGTAGAACTTGTGCAGCGACGGCCCCGGTCCGAGCTTCTTGTACCAGGGGAAGTTCGGGGTGCGGCGCGTGAACACGCCGGGCAACTCGCGCCCGTGGTGGTACGTGCAGATCTCGACGTGGTAGCCGAGATGCTGCAGCAGGCGGGTCTCCTCGTAGATGCGCACGTGGCAGCCGCGATCCGCGAAGAACGGCGTCGGCGCGATCACCAGGATCGAAGGCCGTGACGGAGTCGTCCCGCCCGGGCCGAGCTCTCGAGCCGTGGACACTTCGGGCCGCGCCGTGGTCAGACTCACCGGGCGTGCTCCAGCATCGCTTCCACTTCGCGAATCTCGCGTTCCCTTCGCTCCGCCGTCCACCCGTGGACCCCTCCCAGGATCGCGGCGCACTCCGCCAGACACGCCGCTCCCGGGTGCCCGAGCGTCCCCAGCCCCGTCCGGCGGAACACGAGATCGGCGAGCCGCATCGCCATCTCGCTCTCGGCCGCGACCTGCACCGCCGCCCGCACCACCGGACGTTCCGGACCGATCCGCCGCGCCAGAGCAGCATCGTCGCCGATTCGGCGAGCGATGTCGACGCCGAGGCCTCCGTGCGTAGCCGCCAGCTCCTCGACCTCGTCCGCCTTCAACACCGGCGCGGCCTTCGCGATCGCGGCGGCCGCGGCCGCACGCGACTCGACGTCTCCCCCGGGCACCGGCACGTCTCCCGTCCGGCACGGCGGGGCCCGCCGACCGTCGCGGGCGAAGACCCCGTCGATCGTCTTCTCGGCCAGTCGAAGGGCGGTCGTGAACTTCGCCCCCAACACGGTGACGAGCCCGTCCACCCGATCCGTTTCCCGATGATCCACGACGCGATACTCCCCGCTGCCCTGGTAGACCTTCTCGCGCACCTCCGTATCCACTAACGGATACAAGCCCGAGAAAGCGAACACGACTCGCTCGCGACGGAGATCCGCTCCGGGAATCGCGGTCCGGATCTCGGCGAGGAAGTCGTCCACGTCGCGGTCCGTGACCGAGACGTCGTCGGGCTCGCCGCGGAACGGGACGTTCGTGGTCCCGACCAGAGTGTGCCCGCGCCACGGGATCAGAAAGATGTGACGGCCGCCGCGGTTCAGGAGCGCCTCGTTCTCGAGTCGGGTGGCAAGCGCGAGCGCGTGCCCGTTCGTGAGGGACGGCAGCACGACGTGGCAGCCCTTGGAGTGCTGCATCGTGCCCGGCGGGCGGACCCGACCCGCCCGCTCGAGGAACCGGTAGGCCCAGGGGCCGGCCGCGTTCAGGACGAGTCGCCCGCGTATGTCCAGCTCGTCGTCCGTGAGGAGATCCCGCGCCCGGACCCCCGTCACGCGATCCGGCTCTCCCAGGAATCCCGTGGCCTGGACGTAGTTCGCCGCTTCGGCGCCGGCCGCGACCGCGGCGTGGACCAGGGCCAGCGTCATGCGTTCGCTGCTGTGCATGTGGATCTCGGGGAAGACCGCCGCGCCGGTGAGACCCTCGGCCCGCACGATCGGCTCGCGGGCGAGAACGTCGGCGCGGGAGAGCAGCCGGAAGCGGTCGAGGCGCCGGGCCCCCGGCAGATCGCGCGCGAGGCCGGCCCCGAGCGCCTCGTAGACGCTCATGCCGATTGCCAGGATCTCCTTGCCCTTCAGGCCGTGCCCGTAGGTCGGAACCAGGAAAGGGACCGGGGTCAGGAGATGCGGGGCGACCCGAAGGAAACGTCGGCGCTCCTCCAGCGACTCCCGGACCTTGCCGAGTTGGCCCTGCTGGAGGTAGCGGATGCCCCCGTGGATCAGCTTCGAGGAGGCGGCCGACGTGGCCTCCCCGAAATCACCTTTTTCCAGGAGAACTGTCGAGAGGCCCCGCAGGGCCGCGTCCCAGGCGAGGGCCGCGCCCGTCACGCCACCGCCCACGACCACGACGTCGAAGGTCCCCTCCGTCAGCCGCGAGGGCTTTCTCTCCAAGGCGTCATTCCCTCCCGTCCCCGCCGCAGGGACCCCGAATGATCATCGGCCGGAGGCCGCCCCGAGACAACGCCGGGTGGCCGCTTCGGCGATCGCGTGCGAGAATGCCGCGATCCTACCCCGTCCCGAGGAGAACCGAAGCATGGCCTACGACCGCGGCCCCTGGAAGGGTCCTCTCGAGCCCGGCACGCTGGCGCTCTGCGCCTGCGGCGAGTCGTCCGACAAGCCGTACTGCGACGGGAGCCACGCCCGGCTCCAGACCGGCAAGACCCCGCACGTGGTGCGCGTGAGCGAGGCCAAGACGTACGCGATCTGCATGTGCGGCACCAGCGACAACCGACCGTGGTGCGACGGCTCGCACAAGCGTCTGCCGGCCGCAGACTAGCCCCGATTTCGACCCGAGCGGGCGGGAACGGGCACGGGAGTCCGTTCCGAGCGCACCCTTGACCGTCCCCGGCGGAGCGGCATAACTTCGGTCGTTCTGCTCCCGAAACGTCGGATTCCGCGAAGCGCGACTCCGGGCTGAGGAGTCCCCGAACCCGTTTTCGGACTGCTCCGCCCGGAGCGACGCCGGTCGCGACCCCGGTCGAAACGCCGGTCGCGATCCGGTCCGACCCAACCCTACCGGAACCAGGAGACGAGACCGGATGACCGAGGTCCTCAGTGTGAGCGCGGTCCAGATGATGGTGAACGGCGAGTGGATCGACGCCGGCGACGGCGCGACCATGGACGTGATCAATCCCTTCGACGGCTCGATCGTCGCGGCCGTGCCCAAGGGCAGCCGCAGCGACGCGAAGATCGCGATCGGCGCGGCCGAGAACGCGCTGCCGGCGTGGGCCGACACGTCGCCGGACGAGCGCGCGGCGCTCCTGTTCGCGGGCATCGAGAAGGTCCGCGAGCACCAGAAGGAGCTCGCGAAGACGCTCTCGATGGAGCAGGGCAAGCCCGTGTTCGAGGCGATGGGCGAGATCCACCACTTCCTGCACGGCATGACCTTCTACGCGGGCCTCGCGAGCAAGATCCGCGGCTCGCAGGTTCCGCTGCCGCCGGACATGGGCAAGCACAGCTACGGCCTCGTGCTCAAGCGTCCGGTCGGCGTCTGCGGCGCGATCGTGCCGTGGAACTTCCCCATCACGCTCATGGGCACGAAGATCGGGCCCGCGCTGATCGCCGGGAACACGGTGGTCGTGAAGCCGGCCAGCACCACCCCGCTCACGACGCTCCGCATCATCGGCCTCTTCAACGAGGCGGGTCTCCCCGCCGGCGTGCTGAACTGCATCACCGGCCCCGGCCGCGAGGTCGGCGAAGAGCTGCTGCAGAACCCGGTCGTGCGGCGCATCGCGTTCACGGGAGAGTCCGGCACGGGACGTCGCGTGATGGAGATCGCGGGCCCGCAGTTCAAGCGGATCACGCTGGAACTCGGCGGCTCGGATCCGATGATCGTGATGCCGGACGCCGACCTCAAGAAGGCGATCAGCGGCGCGATGATCGGTCGCTTCTGGAACTGTGGTCAGGCGTGCCTCGCCGTGAAGCGCCTGTATCTGCACGAGGACATCCACGACGAGTTCCTGGCCGGCCTGCTCAAGAAGGTCGGCACTTACGAGGTCGGCGATCCGTCGACGCGACCGGAGAAGCCGATGCTGCGCATGGGGCCGCTCCACACCGCCGACCAGCGCGCCGAGATCGAGGAGCAGCTCGCCGACGCGGTGAAACGCGGCGCCGAGGTCCTGATCGGCGGCAAGCGTCCGGACAGGCCGGAGCTCGCGAAGGGCCACTTCTTCGAGCCGGCCGTCGTCACCGGCGTGCCGCACGACGCGAAGCTGGTGCAGGACGAAGTGTTCGGCCCCGTTCTGCCCGTGTTCAAGATCAAGGATCTGGACGAGGGCATCGCGCTCGCGAACGACAACCAGTACGGGCTCGGATCGTCGATCTGGACCCAGAACCTCACCTGGTCGAACCAGGCGATCCGCGAGATCCAGGCGGGCGTGACCTGGGTGAACCAGATCCACTACGGGTACGACGAGCTTCCCTTCGGCGGCGTGAAGGCCTCCGGCATCGGCCACGAGCACGGTCCGGAAGCGGTCGACTACTACCTGGAGAAGAAGGGCGCGGTCATCGGAGGACTCGCGTAACCGTCCGTCTCGGGGCGGGGCCGAGCGCCCCGCCCGTCCTTTCTTTCGTGCCCCGGAGGTCGAAATGTCGAACCCGCGCGTGACCGCCTCGGCCGACGGAGCCGTCGGCTTCATCGAGCTGAACCACCCCAAGGCGAACAGCTACGACCTGACGTTCATGCAGGACCTGGACGCCGCGATCGACACGCAGCTCGCGAACGACGCGGTGAAGGTCGTGATCCTGCGCAGCGCGCTCGAGAAGTTCTTCTCGGCCGGCGCCGACATCAAGGCGTTCCAGGCGAACTCGACCGAGGCGAACATGAAGATGATCCGGTTCGCCCACAACACCCTGCGCAAGATGGGCACGTCGCCCAAGGTGTTCATCGCCGCGATCAACGGCCACGCGCTCGGCGGCGGCTTCGAGATGGCGCTCGCCTGCGACCTGCGCTTCGCGGCCGAGGGCGACTACCGGATGGGCCTGCCCGAGGTCACGCTCGGACTGCTGCCGGGCAACGGCGGCACGCAGCGGCTGCCGCGTCTGATCGGCGCGACGCGCGCCCTCGAGCTGATGATCACCGGCCGCACCGTCACGCCGACCGAGGCGGAGCAGATCGGCCTGGTGAATCGCCTCTACCCCGCCGCGGACCTGCTGCGCAAGACCACCGACTACGCCACGCGTCTCGCGACCGGCGCCACGGTGGCGATCGGCCGGATCAAGCAGGCGGTGATGGAAGGCATGGACCTGCCGCTCGACGAAGCGCTCTCGCTCGAGCGCAAGCTGATGGAGCCCCTGTTCGACACGGAAGACGCGAAGGAAGGCATCGGCGCGTTCGCCGAGAAGCGTCAGGCGACGTTCACGGGCCGCTAGGCGAAAGGAACGAGACCGCATGGTGATGATCAGCGAAGACCAGATGATCGAGCGGCTCAAGGGCGGCATGCTCGTGGAGTCCGGCGACCAGATGTCCGAGAAGTACCTCGCGGGCATGAAGCGCATTCTCACCGTCTCGGCGGATACCGAGCTCGTGAGCGCGCCCGCGTACTATCTCGCAGCGAAGGACGCTCCTTCGATCAACGCGTTCGTTTCCGCCATGGGCATCATCCAGGACGAGATGGGCCACGCGCACATCGCGTACCGCCTCATGGAAGACCTCGGCGTGAGCAAGGAAGAGCTCATCTACGAGCGTGACCCGTCGCAGTTCAAGTACCCCTACGCGTTCGACGTGCCGCTCACCACCTGGGTGGAGCTCGCGGTGGCGAACGCCATGTACGATCGCGCCGGCTTCACGCTGCTGGGAGACGTCTTCCGCCACACCACGTTCGCGCCCTGGAAGCGCGCGCTGGTGAAGGTCGACAAGGAGGAGAACTTCCACCTCCGCCACGGCGAGACGTGGATGAAGAAGATCAACGCCTCCGCCGAGGGTCACGCGAAGCTGCAGCGCGCCGTCGACTGGATGCTCCCGCTCACGCTCGAGTGGTTCGGGCTCCCGGACGACCTCAAGACCCAGACGGTGCAGCTGGACTACGGCTTCAAGGGGCAGTCGAACGACCAGCTCCGCCAGACCTGGATGTCCACGGCGATCCCGTTCCTGGATTCGCTCGGGCTCGAGACGCCCGTGCACTGGGACGAGGCCGCGAAGAAGTACCAGATCGACTATCCGTTCCCGTGCCGATTCGATCCCGAGGCGAAGCGCTGGCTGTTCGACGAGGGCACGATCGACTGGATGGACGACGGCTCCGGCCGCGACAGCGTGATGAAGCGCTGGCGTGCGCGCGGCCCGAAGAACGACGAGTTCGTGGAGATCCTGCAGCGCGGTCATCGTCAGATCGCGAACATGATCGAGCGCGGAGCGAACTGATGGGCGAGACGACGACGATCGAAGCGCATCTGCTGTCCTGCCTCCACGACGTGGAGGACGCGGAGATGCCGCTCGACGTCGTCGATCTGGGCCTCATCTACGGCGTTCGTTACCACGCCGCCGAGCGCCGCGTGGAGGTCGACATGACCTTCACGGCCATGGGCTGCCCGGCGATGGAGTTCATGATCGGCGACGTTCGCGACCGTCTCCTGCGGGAGCCGGAAGTGGAAGCCGTCGACGTTTCGATCGTGTGGGACCCGCCGTGGGATCGGCGGCGCCTCACGGAACGCGGCACGGCGGCGCTCGCCGCCTGGGGGATCGTATGAGCATCCGCGACCGGAACTTCAAGAAGCCGACCGGTACGGTGTACGACGTGTTCGCGCGCACGCGCGACGAGAGCGAGCTGCACCAGATCGGCGACGTGATCGCGCCGTCCCGGGGACTCGCGCGCGCCTACGCCTACCAGATGTACCAGGAGAGCCCGTGGGTCGAGATGGTCGTGGCGCCGCGGGAGAACATCGTCACCATCATCGATCGATCGTAGGAGTCGTCATGGAGCGATTCGAGATCTACGGCCGCCGCTCTTGCGACGAGGCGCTCACGCACCTCGGCTCGCTCGACGTGCCGAACGCCGACGCCGTGACCGACGCCGCGAAGAAGGCGCACGGCGAGGACTGGATGGAACTCGTGGCCATTCCGGCCGGCCAGATCGCCTGGGCGATCGAGGAGGACGACGCATGAACGAGTTCCTCAAGGACCGAGAGGCCGATCTGCACGACGCACCCGTCGCCGTCGAGGCGGACGTCGAGGCGTTCTCGCCGGCGGCCCGGAAGTCGATCCTCGGCCTCCTGCTGACGCTCGGCGACAACAAGTACAAGCTCGGCCGCCGCTACTCCGAGTGGGCCACCTCAGGTCCCACGCTCGAGGCGTCGGTGGCCGCCGCGTCCATGACGTCGGACGAGATGGGGCACGCGCGCAGCCTCTACCCGCTGCTGCGCAAGTTCCCGGACGCGCCGGCCGAGCTCCGCAAGGAGGAGGACCGGACGGACTTCGCGAACGTCGCGCTGCTGGACGAGCCGTTCCGGAACTGGACCGACTTCATCGCCGCGACCGCCCTGTTCGATCGCGCCATGAACGTCGTCATCCGTTCGATGCGCGAGTCGGCCTATGGTCCGTTCCGGCACCGCGCGAAGAAGATGCTGCAGGAGGAGCAGTATCACCTGCTGTACGCGGACGGCTGGCTCGAGACTCTCGCCGCCGAAGCCGCGACGCGCACCGCGCTCAAGGACAGCCTGAACCGCTACTGGACGGAGACGCTCGCGTGGTTCGGACCGGACGACGATCCGGTCTTCTCGGTCGCGGCGAAGGACCGCATCCTCGATGCGAACGGCCCCACGTTGCGCGGCCGCTTCGTGGAGGAGCTCCGCCGGGTGATCGAAGGCATCGACGGACTCGGGTTCCCGGAGGATCGCCCCCTGCCCTGGGATCGCTGGAACGCGGCAAAGCGGCGGCTCGGCTAGCGATGGCGAGCCGCCCGCCCTCCCGCTCCCCGTCCCGCGCCTCCTCCCGCGCCTCCTCCCGCGAATGGATCGCGGCACGTGGCGCCGAGAAGGCGTGCCCGTACTGCGGCTCCGCGCACACGGAGCGGGCGGCGATGTTCGGGCCGTTCCACATGTCCGAGACCTACGTGTGCCGGGACTGCGGAAGCCCGTTCTCCCGGATCAAGTGGGTCGGCGGCGGCGATGACGCCCCAGAGGGGAAATCGAACGAATGAGCCGCCGCGTACTTCTGGAAGTGCGTGACGGCGTCGCGACCGTGACGCTGAACCATCCCGATCGCATGAACGCGATCGACGAGGAGATGCGAGAGCAGCTCCCGCCGGTGGTCGAGCGTCTGACCGATCCCGCGATCCGCGCGGTGGTGATCACGGGTTCGGGCCGGGCGTTCTCGGCCGGCGGCTCCGTGGACTGGTTCGAGCGCGAGTGGAACACGCGCGAGTTCCGTCTCCATTCGCATCGCCTGAGCGCCGTCTACGACGAGATCGAGTCGCTGGAGAAACCGGTGATCGCCGCGATCAACGGAGCGGCGACGGGCGCCGGGCTGCAGCTCGCCCTGGCCTGCGATCTGCGGATCGCGAGCTCGGTCGCGAAGCTCGGCTACCGCGAACACCATCTCGCCCTGATCCCGGGCCACGGCGGCGCCACACGGCTCGTGAAGCTGATCGGATTGAGCCGCGCGAAGCAGCTCTATTTCGCGGGCGACCTCGTGGACGCCGAGTTCGCGGAGCGGATCGGATTGGTGCACCGGATCGTGTCGCCCGAGGAGCTCATCGAGGAAGCGCACCGCGAGGCGGCGACGCTCGCGGCCCGCGCACCCGGAGCCCTCGGCCTCGCGAAGAAGCTCCTGAACGCGGCCGCCGACGTGGACACGCGAACCGGGCTCGCGCTCGAGTCGCTCGCCCAGAGCGTGGCCGTGAAGACCTCGGATCACCGCGAAGGTGTGCGGGCATTCCGCGAGAAGAGAGCACCGGACTTCCGGGGAGAGTGATGGCGAATCTCGTGACCGTGCGCGGCTGGACCCCGAAGGTCCACCCGGAGGCCTGGGTTGCCCCGACCGCGACCCTGATCGGCAACGTGATCGTGGACGCCCGCGCGAACATCTGGTTCGGGGCGGTGCTGCGCGGTGACCAGAGCGCGATCCGGATCGGAGAGGAAACGTCGATCCAGGACAACGCCGTGATCCACTGCAACGAAGAGAACGAGACGGTGATCGGCAAGCGCGTGACGGTCGGTCACTGCGCGGTCCTCGAGGGCTGCGTGGTGGAAGACGGCGCCCTGATCGGGATGAACGCGTGCGTGCTCGACTACGCGCGCGTCGGCGAAGGAGCCCTGATCGCGGCCGGAGCCGTGGTGAAGGAGCGCGACACGATCCCCCCGTTCACACTGGCCACGGGTATTCCCGCGGTGGCGCGCAAGAAGCTCTCGGGCTCCGCCCTCGACCACGCGCGCGGGGCCGCCGGCCACTACCAGCAACTGATGGCTCTCTACCAGGAAGCGGGCGTCCCGGATCGGACGACCGGGGAGGACGCGTGATGGCGATCGCGGCGCAGCTCGGGACGGTCGAGGCGAGGAACTTCATCGGGGGACGCTCCCACGAGGCCGCGAACGGACGGCCGCGAGAGATCCGTGATCCCGCCACGGGCGAGCTCGTCGCCACGGTGATGGACTCGGGAGCGGCGGAGGTCGACCTCGCGGTACGCGACGCGCACCGCGCGTTTGCGCGCTGGTGGGACACGCCCGCGTCGACCCGCGGTGCGATCCTGCACGAGGCGGCGCAGGCCGTGCTCGCGAAGACGAAAGAGCTCTCGCTCCTGCTGACGGCCGAGCAGGGCAAGCCGCTCGCCGAGTCGCGCATGGAGATCCGACGTTTCGCCCACACGCTCGAGCACTACGCGGGTCTCGCCAAGAACCTGCGCGGCGGCTACGTCCCCGATCTGGACGAGAAGCCGCATCGCCACGGGCTGATCCTGAAGCGGCCGCTCGGAGTATGCGCGGCGATCATTCCCTGGAACTTCCCCCTCTCGCTGCTCGGCAACAAGCTCGCGCCGGCGCTCGTGGCCGGGAACACGATGGTGGTGAAGCCGGCGGAGTCCACGCCGCTCACGTCGACTCGCGTGATCGAGATGCTGCACGAGGCCGGGTTGCCGGCCGGCGTGGTGAACACGGTCCTCGGCGACGGGCCGGGCGTGGGCGCGGAGCTCGTGCGGCACCCGATGGTGGCGAAGGTCGGATTCACCGGCTCGACCGAGGTCGGACGCCTGGTGATGGCGGACGCGGCCCGGGCCATCAAGCGCGTGACGCTCGAGCTCGGCGGTTCCGATCCCATGATCATCTGCGACGACGCCGACATCGACCGCGCCGTTAGCGCGGCGTCGGTAGGTCGCTTCTTCAACTGCGGTCAGGCGTGTCTCGCGATCAAGCGCATCCTGCTGTTCGAGTCGATCGCGGAGGAGTTCACGGAGAAGCTCGCGGACAAGGTCCGCAAGCTCACCGTGGGGCCCGGCACCGACGAGGGTGTCCGGCTCGGGCCGTTGCACTCGGCGGAGGGGCGGGACCAGGTCGAGGCGCAGGTCGGCGACGCGATCGATCGCGGAGCCCGCGTCCTCGTCGGCGGGAAGCGACCCGACGGCGAGGCGCTCGCGAACGGGCACTTCTACTCCGCGACGCTGCTCGCGAACGTCGACCCGGCGTCGCGCATGGGTACCGAGGAGGTGTTCGGGCCGGCGCTGCCGCTGTTCAAGGTCAGGGACCTGGACGACGCGATCGCGCGCGCGAACGACTCGATCTGGGGACTGGGCTCCTCGATCTGGACGCGCGACCTGGATCGCGCGACGAAGGCGGCGGAGCGCATCGAAGCCGGCTACACGTGGATCAACTCGGTCACCAAGATCTACGACGAGCTGCCGTTCGGCGGATTCAAGCAGTCGGGCCTCGGCCATGAACATGGACACGAGGCACTCGATTGTTATCTCCAGACGAAGTCCGTGGTCGTCGCCGCGGGCTGAGTTCCCCACGAACGATCGTTCGCAACAAGTCCACAAATCCGGCCCCGGGCCCCTTTACAGCCCTCAGACAGAGCCGGATCCTACCGCGTGCGGGTGAAGTACGCCCGCGACCCGGCGGCGGGAGGCGCTTGACCGCGCGGAGGCGCCGACCAGGAAAAGTGCGTGGCCGGGGGTGGATGTGTGGTGCTCGAGTGGCAGTGGCCCTCGGGCGGAGGGCAGCCGGACATCCCGGCCGCCATTGATGGAGGGAACGGAACCCATGCGTAAGTCTCTTCTCCTGCTCGGCGTGTCCCTGATGACCGTGAGCCTCGCCTCTTCGGCGAACGCGGCCGGTCACTCCGGCCAGTGGGGCCTCGGCCTCCTGGATTCCAGCGCGCCGGTCGGTGTGTTCTTCGGCGTGAACGAGGATGCCACGCTGCACCTCGGCCTCGGCTTCCACAAGTACGACGTGCCCACGGGTACGGTGGACCTCGAGACGGAATTCAACTTCCTGGCCGCTCTCGAGTACGACATCTGGACGGGCAACCAGATGGGCTTCGGCGTGATGCCGGCCCTCGGCTTCTCCAGCATGTCCCCGAACGAGGGTGACGGCGCGTCGAACATCCTGATCGGTCTGTACCTCGGCGGCCACTGGGATCCGAGCGACGCCGTGTCGTTCTGGTTCCACCACGGCCTCGAGATCGACCTCTACAGCCCGCCGGTCGGCGACAGCACGACCGAGTTCGGCACGTCCGGTGTGGAGCTCGGCAGCTTCGGCGCCACGTTCTGGATCCCGGGCATGTAGTTCCGGATTCTCCGGCGCTCGCGCCGGGTTTCCTCGGCCCCCGGTCGCCTCGCGACCGGGGGCTTCTTCTTTCCTGGTCAGAAGACGAACCCGGCCCCCAGCCGGAACGGGTCGTCCGTCTTCCCACCCGCTTCGTTGTCCTGGAATGTCCAATCCGCCTTCACCACGACCCGCGGATCCGGGAAGTACTCGAGTCCGAACGACCAGGAACTCCCGTCGAGCGCCGGGTTCGCGGTGGCCCCGGCGGGAACCTCGGCCTGGAGATCGGTCCGTTCGAACCTCGCCCAGGGGCGGAGCGCATGCCCGCTCGGCAGGCTCACGTGGGGTCCGACGTCGTAGGCCGCCTCCACGTACCAGCCGTTCTGGCGCGAGGGCACGGTGACGGTCTGCGTGGAATCGGACAGCGCGGCCGAGATCGCATCGGCATCTTCGATCGCCGTGGCGGCGTACAGCGCGCGCACCTCGAGTCCGCGGCGCCGGAACGTCGAATGCGCTTCCACCACCGACGTCGTCGCGCGGATCGCCCGATCATCGAAGCGGCGGCCGTGAGCCGCGTTGCCGACCGTCCCTCCCGTGCCGATCCACCAGCCGGGACTCGCCTCGACCTCCGCGACGCCGACGACCGCGGCGTCCTCGAACAGCACCCGATTCCCTCCCTGACGTCCGCCACGAATCCCGGTGGCGGAGAACTGCGCCGCATCCAGCGCGTTCACCACGAGGGCCGCACCGCGCCAGCGACCGGTGCCGCCGAACCAGGCGCCGAACCCGAGTTCCCTCCAGGTCGTCGGGATGAGCGAGGTCTCCACGGCCGGCCGGATGCTCCCGCGGTAGAACGGCGGCTCGTGCTGCTCGTTCGTGAGACCGAGCGGCAGGAGGAGGTTGCCGGCCCGGAGCCGTACGCGATCGCTCAGCCCGAACTCGAGGTACGCGAACTCGAGCGAGACCGAGCCGTCGCGACCGGCGAAGTTCTCTTCCGTGGTGCCGTGCTCGAACTCGATCTCCGTGTTCATGAGGAGACCCGGCCGGAACTTGTACCCGACGTAGGTGATGACCCGGTACAGATCCGCCGTGGCCGTCGCGTCCGTACCCCCCGTGGGGCGCTGGTAGTAGAACTCGCCGTAGCCGCCGATCGAGAGCCCCGGTGCGGACTCCACCTTCTTCGCCCCGCTCGCGGTCTCGGCATCCGGCGAAGGAAGATCGATCCGATCTCGCAATCGCCGGACCTCTTCGGCGAGCACGCGGATCTTCTCGTCGACCGCCGTGGAGTCCTCGCCCCGTACGCTTCCGGGGAGCCCCGTCGTCATCGCGAGAGCGACTGCGAGGGCCATCCGAGCCCGTCCCCCGATCCTGCCGGCCATTCGTCCATCTCCTGGATTCCCGGTGTGCGTGCCTCGGTCGGGGCTCGCCACCCCGACCACCGCCGCAACCTACGGGCGGCCGGGTCAGGAGTCAAGGTGGCTCAACTTTATTCTGAAGCCTAAACTCGGGCGCCTCAGCGGGGAGTCGACCCGGCCGGAACCGGCGAGATTCCCCCCGTGGCGCCGGTTCTGGTACGCTGTCGGCGTGACGCGCCCCGCCCTTTTCCGAGGCTCTCGCCGGGGTTCTCCCCCGGCCCCCCAACCGGAGGCACCGATGAAACATCTCTCCCTGGCCGCACCCCTGGTTCTCGGCCTCGCCGCCTGTCTCGTCGCGGCGCATCCCGCCGGCGCCCAGGTCGAATCGGCGCGGGTCGCGGCCGGGCTTTCCCGCCCCGTGTTCGCCACGGCCCCGGCGGGCGACCCCGATCGCCTGTTCATCATCGAAAAGATCGGGCGCATCCGCATCCTGAAGAACGGCGTGCTGCTGCCTTCGCCCTTCCTCGACATCACATCGCAGGTGCTGTCGTCCGGAAACGAGCAGGGGCTGCTCGGACTCACGTTCGATCCCGACTACGACACGAACGGCTACTTCTACACCTACTACATCGCCGGGACCGGCGCGGGGAACTCGGTGGTTCGTCGCTACACCGTCACGTCGAACCCCGACGTCGCGGACCCGAACACGGAATACAAGATCTTCCGTTACCCGCAGCCGTTCACGAACCACAACGGGGGAACCATCGAGTTCGGGCCGGACGGCTACCTCTATCTCGGGCTCGGCGACGGCGGCAGCGCGAACGACCCGGGCAACCGGGCGCAGAACGGGCTCGAGCTTCTCGGCAAGATGCTCCGCGTCGACGTGACGATGGACGACTTCCCGGCGGACACCTTGCAGAACTACGCGATCCCCCCGTCGAATCCGTTCGTCGGTAACCCGAACTTCCGCGACGAGATCTGGTCGTACGGCGTTCGCAACCCGTATCGCTGGTCGTTCGATCCGGGCACCGGCGACCTGTGGATGGCCGACGTCGGCCAGAATTGCTACGAAGAGGTGAACTTCCAGTCGGGCGCGAGCGCCGGCGGCGAGAACTGGGGCTGGCGGATCATGGAGGGGACGCACTGCTTCAACCCGGCGAGCCCCTTCAACTGCAACTTCACGGGATGCACCACGACGGGCCTCATCCAGCCGATCTACGACTACCTCCACACGGGCGGCGCCTGCTCCGTGACGGGAGGCTTCGTCTATCGCGGGGCGGATCTGGCGGGCATGGACGGTCAGTACTTCTTCGCCGACTACTGCTCCCGTCGAATCTGGACGATGGGCTACAACGGGTTCATCGTGACGAACTTCACCGACCGCACGACGCAGCTCGATCCGACCGACGGCACGACGATCGGACCGATCACGGGATTCGGGCGCGACGGTCTCGGCGAACTCTACATCCTCGACGACAACGGTCAGGTGTTCAAGATCCTGCCGGAGTCCACGGGAGTGAACCCGGATCCCTCCCGTCCGAAGCGCTTCGAGATGTCGGGGGGAGCTCCGAATCCGTTCCTCACCGCGACGACGTTCCAGCTCGTGCTGGATCGCGCGGTCGCGCTCGAGGTCGACGTCTACGATGCCGCCGGACGACGCGTACGCTCGCTCGCTCGTCAGCCGCGCGCGGAAGGCGTGCTCGATCTGTCGTGGGACGGTCTCGATGACGAGCGGCGTGCGGTGCCGGCCGGCGTGTACTTCGTTCGGGCCGTGACGCCGGAGGATTCGATCACCCGCCGGGTCGCGTTGCTCCGCTAGCGGACCCGTCCCCACGCGGCGTTCCGGACGGTGCCTCGGCCTCTCCCGAGGCACCGTCCCGCCCCGATCGCCGCCCGAGCCGTACCTTCCGCGGCAAGTCACCGGGCGCTCGACGGCCCCAAGAGTTAAGTGCCCTTGACACTCCCCGTCGAGATCCCTAACGTGCGTCGCCTCACCGAATAGCCAATCTCCGACTCGAGTCCGAGAAGTCCAAGATGTCGTCTGTCGGTTTTCGCTCGATTCCCGTCGCGGTCGCTCTGGCGGCCCTGCTCCTGGCGAGGAACGTCCCGGCCGAGGTCTTCCACACGCGGGAGTCGGCGCTCCACGCGGCATTCCCCGAGGCGGACCGGATCGAGAGCGAGGATTGGATCGTCTCGGACGCCGAGGCGGCAGAGATCGCGCGCCGCAGTGGGAGCCCCCCGGGGACGCAGCTCGTGACCGCCTACGCCGCCTACGATGGCGCAACCCGGCTCGGATGGGCATTCTTCGACACGCACGTGGTCCGGACTCTGCCGGAGACCCTGCTGATCGCGCTCACACCGGAGGGCCGGGTCGCGTCGGTTCGCCTCGTCGCGTTTCACGAACCACCGGAGTACGGCCCACCCTCCCGCTGGCTGAGCCAGTTCGACGAGCAACCGCTGTCGCCGCGGCTCGCCGTGGATTCCGACGTCGATGGCATCAGCGGCGCCACGCTCACGGCGCGAGCCATCACCGCCTCGGTGCGGCGTCACCTCGCACTCTGGCAGGTCCGATTGCCCTCGGTCGGTGCGGCGCCGGCGCAACCCTCCGGTGCTCCGTGAGGTTCGCGATCACCGGAGAGTGGAGCCGAAATGGCCTGCTTCGCCTCGTGCTCGGGATGTTCCTCTGCTACGTGGCCCTGTTCTGGATCACGAACTGGATCCTCTACCTGCAGAAGATGACGCTCGATCCGGCCTCCGTCGTGGCGTACTACCTCGGAGACCCGGCGGCGGAGTTCGGCCGCCCTCCACGTCCGCTCGGTGCGCTCGCCGAGGTCGCGCACTTCCACCTGTTCGCGATGGGAATGCTCATCATGACGCTCGCGCACCTCTTGCTGTTCCTGCCGGTGTCGGCGCGAACCAAGGGTACGCTGGTCATCCTGACGTTCGTGAGCGCGCTCGTCGACGAGGGGTCCGGCTGGCTCGTCCGGTACGTTCACCCCGGCTTCGCGTACACGAAGGTGGGCGGGTTCCTGCTGCTGCAAGCATGCCTGCTGCTGCTGACGATCGCGCTGATGATCGGGATGATCCGTCCGGGGCGCAACGCCTACACGGACACGGAGTCACCGCGCCGCCGGTGACGGCCGGGCCCCCTGGTCCACGAAGTCCGCGAACACCTGCGCCTGCGCTGCGCTGAGGTACGGTCCACCGTCCGGCATTCGCGCCACCGTCGACGTGGTGCCGCGCACGACCTGGACGAGGAGACTCTCGTCGCTCCGGCGGGGTACGACGACCGGACCGTGCGTGCTGCCCCCGCCCATCAGCGACTCGTACGGCTCTACGAACAGGTTGCCCTCCCCGCCGTGGCAGCTCGAGCAACCGAACTGCACGAACAGCGGGAGGAGGTCCGCGTACGTGACGGCGGCGGGAGCCACGGAGAACATCATCCCCGGCGACTCTCCTCCCTCGGCGTTCCTCACGACGACCGGACCGTCCGTGGCTCCCGCGGGAACGAGCACGCGAATCCGGGTATCGTCCCACTCGAGCACGTCGCCCACCGCTCGCGCCGCACCCGAGAAGTCGACCTCCCCGGTTTCGATCCCGAAGCGAGCGCCCGAGACCTCCAGCGTGTCTCCGACCACGGTGCGGCCGGGCAGGATCCGGGAAATCGCCGGCTCCGGCGGAGCCGGTCCCGGAGGAGCCGTGATGGGATCGCCGAGATCGGCGCAGCCGAACATCCCCCAGGCGATGACGACCGACGTGCCGATTCCCGCGACGAAACGAGCAACGCTTCTCACACTGCCTCCCCGGGCGACCGACCGCCGGCCGACATGCTCCACGGACGGTAGGCGGCACACGAGTGATACCCGGTCAGGTAAAGGATGCGGAGGTATTCCGGACGCTCGATTCCCCTCTGTGGGACGTCTCGCTCGCGGGTCCTCCGGCCGTCGGAGCGTCGCCCCGCCGTTCGCCGGAGGTCTCGTGTCCCGATCCCCGCTCCTCGTTGCATTCGCGACCCTCCTCGGACTCGGGATCGTGAGCGGCCCCGCCTTGGCCACTCCGCGCTACTCCCTGGAGGCCGGACAGAACTGCACGCTCTGCCACCAGAACCCGTCCGGCGGAGGCATGCGCAGCGCGTACGCGACGCAGTACCTGATCCCGGAGCGTTTCGCCCTCCGCGCTCCCGCTCGACTGCCGGATCCGCAGATCGGCGCGGACCTCTCGGTGGGGGCCGATGCGCGGACGTTCTTTCTCTGGCAGGAGGACCGGACGAGCGGTGGCGATTTCGTGCAGATGGCGGCATCCGTGTACGGGTGGTTCCAGCTCGGGGATCGCGCGGGAGGCTACGCGAACCTGGAGTTCGGACAGGGAGAGTCCTACGCCGCGGAGATCTTCGGAGTGGCGTGGGTGCTGCCGGGGGCCGGCTACGTGAAGGCCGGGCGCTTCGTGCCGGCGTTCGGCTGGCGCGTGCCGGATCATCGGGCCTTCGTGCGGCGCGAGTTCACGTGGCTTCCGCCGTTCCCACCGCACTCGGACACGGGCTTGGAGATCGGATTCCATCCGAAGCGATTCCAGATCCAGGCCTCGCTCACGAACGGGGAGTACCGACTCGCGCGCGACGGCAACGACGAGCTCGCGTTCACGGCACGCGGCGCGTGGCTGCCGACGTTCGGTTCGGTCCACGTCACGGTGGGCGGATCGTGGCATCAGAATCGCGGCGTGGTGGAGGATCGCTACGCGGGCGGCGGCTTCGCGGGCGCGAGCTGGCGACGCGTCACGTGGCTCGGCGAGTTCGACTGGTCGCGCTCGGAGCCGGCGCCACCGGATCGCATCCGGAATCGATTCACGGTCTCGCAGGAGCTCGCGATCCGGATCGTGCAGGGCGTTCACGCGCTCGGAAGCTACGACTTCCACGATCCGGACCTGGACGTCGCGGGCGGCGCGCTCCACCGGATCGGCGTGGGCGCCGAGGCGCTGCTCACGCCGTTCGTTCAGGTGCGCGCGAAGCTGAACGCGTTCCGGGTGGACGATGGCCCGGACGCCCTGAGGCTCGGGCTGAGGAACGATTTCCTGCAATCGGAGTTCGAGGTGCACTGGCTCTACTGAGCCGCGGCTCGCCGGCGCCGCCGGACGGGCGCATTCGATTTGCCCCGGGGAGGCCGAGATGAAACGTCCGCCGATGCGACGGAGCGCGAAGATCATCGTGTGGCTGGGTGCCGGATTCCTGATCGCGGCTCACGCCGCGGCGGCCGGCGAACGGACCTGGAACGTCGTCGGCGGGGCGGAGCCGACCGAGGTCGTGTTCCACTCGAAAGCGCCCATGGAGAGCTTCGAGGGGAAGACGCGCGAGGTCGCGGGTACGGTGACGCTCGATCCGGACGATGTGGCGGCGATCGCGATCGACGTCACGGTCGACATGGTCTCGCTCGACACCGGGATCGGGCTGCGCAACCAGCACATGCGCGAGAATCATCTGGATACGGACGAGTTCCCCGTGGCGACGTTCACCGGCGGCGAGATCGCGCAGGGCGGCGGCCCCCTCGCCGCGGGCAGCCCGCTCGAGCTCTCCGTGACCGGGGACCTCACGATCCACGGCATCACGCAGCAGATCACGGTTCCGATCACGTTCGCGCTCGACGCCGACGGCGCGCTGCGGCTCTCCACCGAGTTCCCGGTGGAGCTCGCGGACTACGAGATCTCGCGGCCGGGATTCCTGGTGATGAAGCTCGGGGAGACCCAGCGCGTGGAGGTCACGTTGCGGGCGGTGCCGGCGGCCGCCGCCGCGATCGCCCCCTAGTCCGGGCGGTCGAACGGGTCGAGGGACCGTGAGCCGAGTCCTGCCCTACTCCAGGTAGCCGAGCGCCTTGAGCCGCTCGACCAGCTCCGGACTCATGTCCTCGCCGCTCAGCTCGCGCACCTCACCGGACGCCACCGCATCGCCGAGCGCAACGCCGAGCCGGACCGCCAGGGGCTCGAGTTCGCGCGCGAGGTTTCGGCGCTCCCCGGGGTCGTCGGCGAGGTGGTACAGCTCGCCGCCCTCCCGTCGCGCGATCAGCTTCCACGGCCAGTCGATCAGGGACTTCGCCTGACGCATCTCGGATACGGCCGGACGATTCCGGTCCGCCGCCCCGCGGAGAACTCCGCGGAGGCTCGTCCCCTCGTGCGACGGCACCGCGTCGAGGCCTGCGGCGTCCAGCAAGGTGGGCGCGATGTCCAGATTGCGGACGACGCCGCCGCGTACGCCGTGACCGCGGTCCTCCGGGGACACCACGATCAACGGCACGTGCACGAGCTCCTGGTACACGGTGTGCGAGTGGATCACGGATCCGTGATCCCAGAACTCCTCGCCGTGGTCCGACATCACCGCGATCACGAGATCGTCGGACAACCCGCGAGCTTCGAGATCGCGCACCAGCCGGCCGACGTTCGAATCCAGCGCCGCGACCCCCGCATCGTACAGCGCGCGCACGTGCTCGCGATCGCGGGCCGAGAGATCCGTGCGCCCGGACCAGTCCTCCTCGACCGGCAGCTCCCGCAGCGTGCGGCACAGCGGCCGCGTCTCCGCCCCCGTCACCCAGCCCTGGTAGTCGGGGTCGAGGCGCTGCGCCCACGGCGGCGGCGGGTCGTACGGAAGGTGCGCGTCGTAGGTGTGCAGGAAAGCGAAGAACGGCCCGGGTTCGCGCGCGTCCAGCCAGGCCGCGAACCGTGGCAGCGCCCAGCCGAATCCGCCGTCCGCCTCCTCCCACTGATCGAAGCCGACGGCGAATCCGAGCTCGCGAGAGAGATTGCCGCCACCCGTGAACGCGACCGTGTGCCACCCCGCGCCCTGGAGGATCTCGGCCAGCATCGGCTCGTCGCCCGTGGACCGGGACGCGACGCGGGAGCGGAACATGGACCGATGGGACGGGAGCGTGGACGAGGCCTGCGCGATCGCGTTCGAGAACGTCACCCCGGACCGCGCGAGCCGGTCGAGGTGCGGCGTGAGCGCGCGCGGGTTCCCGAACGCTCCGAGCGCGTCGGCGCGAACGGTGTCGAGCGACACGAGCAGGAGGTTCGGCCCCTCCGCGATCCCCCGCCCGGATGGAGCTTCCTTCGCGCAACCGGCCAGCGCCACGGCCGCGCACGCGGCAATCCACAGAGAACGCATCGAAGGACCGTACCATGCGCCCCGGGCGCGTCAATCCCGAGCCGCTCTCGACGCCATCTCCCGGCGGCTCACGAATCCCCGGAGGGGCTCCCGCCCCGTGCTAGGATCCTGCCCATGCCGGAGCTGCCCGAAGTGGAGACGATCGCGCGCGGACTGTCCCGCGCGCTCGGTGCCCAGGCCGAGATCCTCGAGATCGTGGTGGGGCGCGCCGACTACGTGCGGAGCGCGGGCCCCGGCGCGGCGGCGGCCCTCGCGGGACGAAGGGTCCGCGCCATCACCCGGCACGGAAAGCGCCTCGAGATCGAGTGCGATCCACCCGGCCGGGTGCTCGTACACCTCGGCATGAGCGGCCAGCTCACGGTGACGCGCCCCGGCGATCCCCGGGAGGATCACACGCACTTCGTGGTCCGGCTGGCCACGTCGGCGGGCCCGCGCGAGATTCGCCTCCGCGACCCGCGACGCTTCGGAGGCGTCTGGCTGGATCCCACGGGGGAGGACGGCGAGCGCGTGGCGGTGTCCGGCCCGTCACGTCGAGGCGGCGGCGAGACGGACGGGCGAACCCGTTCGGAGTCTCGGCCCGATTCCGGCGCCCGCAACGGCGCCCGTCCCGGCGGCCTCGGGCCGGACGCGCTCGCGGTGGACCGGCCGGCCTTCCGCGCGCTCCTGAGCCGTCCCCGCCAGCTCAAGGCCCTGCTCCTGGACCAGTCCGCAATCGCGGGCCTCGGGAACATCTACTGCGACGAGGCGCTCTGGGCCGCGGAACTCCACCCGCTCACGATCGCGTCCACCCTCGGTCCGGAGAGCGTCGACCGGCTGTGGCGTGAGATGCGCCGCGTGCTGCGCTCGGCGATCCGGGCCGGCGGCTCCACGCTACGCGACTACCGCACGGCCGACGGCGGCGACGGCGGCTTCCAGCGTCGGCACCGGGTCTACGGTCGGGAGGGACTCCCGTGCCCGCGGTGCGGGACGGCTATCCGGCGGTCGCTCGCGGCCGGGCGATCGTCGCACCACTGCCCGCGCTGCCAGCGACGTCGCGCGCATCGCCCGGCTACGAAAGCTCGCCCGCGACGAGTCGCGGCAGATCGGCCTCGCCGAGCACGGGCACGCCGAGGTCCTGCGCCTTCTTGAGCTTGGACCCGGCGGCCTCGCCCGCCACGACCCAGTTCGTGGACTTCGAGACACTGCCGGCGACGCGCGCCCCGGCGTCGCGCAGCAGCTGCGCCGCCTGATTGCGGGTGTAGCCGGTCAACGTGCCGGTGAGCACCACGGTCTGACCGGCGAGCGGCTTCGCGCCCGCGGTGCGATCCTGCTCCAGGCGAAGCCCCGCCTTCTCCAGCTTGCCGATCAGGACCCTCGACTCCTTGCGCCCGAGGAAGTCCACCACGGAGGCCGCGACCGTTTCGCCCACCTCGTGAATCTCGCTCAGCTCCTCCACCGTGGCCTCACGCAGCGCCGCGAGCGATCCCTTGGCCTCCGCGAGCACACGCGCCACGTGCGCGCCGACGTGTCGGATGCCGATCGCGAACAGCACGCGCGCGAACGGTCGCTCCTTGGAGCGCTCGAGCGCGTCCAGCAGGTTCCGGGCACTGAGTTCGCCCATGCGGTCGAGTCCCACGAGGTCCTCGAACGTGAGCGAGTACAGATCCCCGACGTCGCGGACGAGGTCCTTCGCGACCAGCTGCTCGATCAACTTCGTGCCGAGTCCCTCGATGTCCATGCCGTCGCGCGCGGCGAAGTGCCCGATTCGACCCTCGCGCTGCGCGGCGCACTCGGGGTTCGGGCACCGATAGGCGACTTCGGTCTCCTCCTTGACGAACGCGGTGCCGCAGACCGGACACTTGCGCGGGAACCGCCAGGGCTTCGAGTCCTTCGGACGCTTGTCCATCACCACGGCCGCGACCTTCGGGATCACGTCGCCGCCCTTCTCCACGAGGACCGTATCGCCCTCGCGGATGTCCTTGCGGCGGATCTCGTCCAGGTTGTGGAGCGTGGCGCGGCGCACGGTGGATCCGCCGACGAACACGGGCGCGAGGTGCGCCACGGGCGTCGCCGTTCCCATGCGGCCGATCTGGACCTGGATCGCCTCCAGCCGCGTGGGCTGCCCCTCGGCCGGGAACTTGTACGCGATCGCCCAGCGCGGCGCCTTCGACGTCGCGCCCAGCCGGTTCTGATGTCGGTACGAGTCGACCTTCACGACCATACCGTCCGTGTCGTACGGCAGCTCCCGCCGGTGCGATCGCCAGTGCTCCACGACCTCGAGCACCGCTTCCACGGAGTCGCAGATCCGCCGGTTTCCATCCACGGGAAATCCCAGCTCCGCGAGTCGATCCATCGCCTGCGAGTGGGACTCGAACGTGTCTCCCGCGACCGCGCCGTACACGAACATCCGCAGTCGACGTTCCGCCACGATCTTCGGATCGAGCAGCTTCAACGTGCCCGCCGCCGTGTTGCGCGGGTTCACGTAGAGCTCGAGGTCGGCCGCCGCGCGCGCCTCGTTCAGGCGATCGAAGTCCGCTCGCTCGAGATAGACCTCGCCGCGCACCTCCAGCGTGACGTCCTCGTCGAGGCGAAGCGGCAGGTCGCGCACCGTGCGCAGGTTCGACGTGATGTCGTCGCCCGTGCGGCCGTCGCCGCGCGTCGCGCCGAGGGTCAGCACACCGCGGACGTACCGGGCCGCGACCGCCACCCCGTCGAACTTCAGCTCCACGTGGTAGCGCACGGTCTCGTTCGGCAGCCCCTCCCGCACGCGACGATCGAACTCGCGAAGCTCGTCCTCGTTGTAGGTGTTCGCGAGCGACAGCATCGGCACATCGTGGGCCACGGACACGAAGCCCTCGAGCGGCTCGCCGCCCACCCGCTGCGTCGGCGAGTCCGGCGTGCGCAGCTCCGGGAATTCCGCCTCCAGCTCCTCGAGTCGTTTCAGGAGATCGTCGAACTCCCGATCCGAGATCTCGGGGCGCGCCTCGCGGTAGTACAGTCGCTCGTGGCGACGGATCTCGTCGCGGAGCTTCTCCGCGCGCGCGCGATCCTTCGGACCGGGAGACGTCGCCATCAACGCGCCCCGGGGAACACCATGTCCCCCACCGGCCCGTCGCCGCAGGCACGCTCGTGGATCTCCCGATACGTCGCGAGGATGCGATCCGACTCGCCGATTCCGAGCGCCGCGGCGATCGCGTCGATCGCGTCGCGCTCGCCCTCGATCTCGAGGAACGTGCCGTGGGGGATCTCGTCGATCACGATCGACGTTCCCCCGAACTCGTACTCGCGCCGCCACTTCTGATAGCGCCACGACGTCACGAACCCGGCCGTCGCGAGCACCTCGGCGAATGCGGCGTCGTCCGTGATCTCCATCTCGGACTCCGGACGCACCTTGAACCGCGAATCGGCATCGGCCGGCCCCTTCGCCGTCACGACCGTGCGGCCGGCCGTGGTGCGCACGCGCAGCAGCCGGCCCGCGCCGGCGAGCGGTAGGCCCGGCAGATCCCAGAGGACGTTGTCCTCGAACGCGCGCGGCCGCACGAGGCGCGCGCCGAGCGTCTCGAGCCGGCGCACCGTCTCCTCCGGATCGCGAACCCGAGCCTTGATCTCGACTTCCGGCAACTGGATCTCCTCCCCGCCGCTCCCGGCGGCCCACGAACCGACGGAGTCTAGCAAGCAGCCCGCCGGGCGGTCCGCCCTAGAATTCCTGCTCCAGCGCCACGTGGACCTTCGCGGACGAGAAGTCCTCGCCGCGCGCCACGGCGAGCTCCGTCCGCACGAGACCCGTTCGCGATTCCAGCGCCATGCCGAAGCCGCCTCCGAACAGCGTGTCCCTCGTGACCGCGAAGCCGCCGGTCGGCAGCGACGTGCGGAAGCGCGCGCCACCCACGTCGCCGAATCCGTAGATGCGGGACCGTCGGGACGATCGCAGTCGCAGCTCGTTGCGGAGCCACCAGGTCTGCTCCCCGTGGAACTGCTGCTCGTTGTAGCCGCGCACGGTGTTCGTGCCGCCGAGCCAGTACTGATCCCAGAGCGGCACGGTATCGTCCGAGGACCACACGCCACGGAAACCGCCCCGGAACGAGGCAAGCCAGCGTCCGGCGAGCGGCAGGAGCCATTGCCCCTCGGACTCGAAGCGGGTTCGCCGCACGTCCGTCTCCGTCACGCGCGAGCCGACGCGCACGTCGGCGAGGAATCCGCGGGACGGATTGAGGCGTTCGTCGCGCCAGTCCGCCACGAGTCCGAGCGTGCCGCCGGACGCGGTCTCGGTCGCGGTCGAGTCCGGGGTGACGTCGTACGTCGTGGATCGGCGCTCGCCGGACAGCGTCCCGCGCAGCTCGTCCCGGATCGGCACGGAGATCGCCACATCCACGTCCGTTCGCGAGTAGAGCGAGTCGCGCAGCGACTGGGCGGCGCCGAACTCGAGCGACACCGGCGTGGACAGCACCCAGGGCTCGCGGTAGCGGAACGCGAGATCGCGCGAAGCCCCGGACTGCCGATCGAAGCGGAACGACGCACGACGCGCGGTGCCGAGGATGTTGCGGAGGGCGACGTCGACGAAGCCGACGACCTCGCCCTGGCCCTTGTCGTCGCGGTTGTAGCCGAGCACGCCCTGGAACGAGTTCGCGGGGGCCTCCTCGAGCTCGATCTCGATCCCGAGTCGGTTGTCGAGCGTGCCCGTCACGACCCGGGGCTCGGAGACGGACCGGAACAGGCCCTCACGACGCAGTCGGCCCGCCATCCGCTCCACGCGGCGCACGTTCCAGCGATCGCCCGGCCGGACTCCCGCGATCCGCGCCACGACCCGCGGATCCGTGTCGCGCGCGCCGAACACGCGCACGGACTCGATCTCGGCCTCGGGGCCCTCGCCCACCCGGAGATCGAAGCCGAGGCGGCCGTCGTCCGTGCGCCGGAATCGTGACGGATAGATGCGGGCGAGCGGGTAGCCTCGCTCGGAGTACAGGCGCAATACGCGCTCGGCGTCGGCCGCGAATCTCGTCGCGTCGAACGGACGGCCGGGGCCGAGCGACAGGCGCGCCCGGATCTCCTCGGTGGCGAGCATGCGATTGCCGCGGACCCCGATCTCGCCGACCACGACCGGCTCCCCGGCGCTCACGTCCAGCGTGACGATCACCCGCGACGTATCCCTCACTCCCGGCGCCAGCCGCGGCACCACCGTCGCGGCCCACCAGCCGGCGTTCACGAGTCGCTCGCGGACGTCGGCCGCCGCCTCCTCCGGGGCCGACTCCGGCAACGTGTCTCCCGGCGCCCACGGCAGGAATGCCGGCAGCTCGCGCGCGTCGAGCAGCGGATCGCCCGCGAGCGCCCACGCCTCCAGACGCGGCCCGTCCTCGCCGTGACCCGCAACCGGTGCGAGCAACAGCAGAATCAGAACGAACCCGGCGAGCACGAACCGGCGCAATTGTCCCCCTAGAACAGCGCGCGCACTTCGGCGCGCAGCAGATGGATCGTGGGAACACCGACCACGGCGCGTCCCGAGTACGCGACCGACGTGTTGACCCACTCGTTGACCTTCAGCTCGAACGTTCCCCGCCACTCGAAGCGATCGTCCTCGCGCGTGCGGAACCGGTTGCCGGCGTCGATTCCTTCGAACAGCGTGGGGTGACTCCAGGTGACCTCGGACCGGGCGCGACCGTTCGTGGAGACCGAGGTGGAGAGCTCGCCTCGCACTTCCACGCTGCGGGCGCGCGCGCCGTTCACGTCGTTTCGCTCGTCCACGAGACCGAGCCCGCCCACGAGTCGGGTGGCCGGTCGGGGCTGGTGCACGAGATCGCCGCGGATCTCGCGCAGCCGGACGTCGAAGTCCGGGACGGACTGGTTGCTGCGGGACTCGTCCTGCAGCGTTCCCTCCGCCTCCACGCTCCAGCGCGGAGTGAGACGGTTCCGCACGCGAAGTACGGTGCGCTCGGTGAGGATATCGAGTCGCTGCGGCAGGGCGCGGTTGTCCTCGGTGTCGATTCGCTCCCAGCGAGCCGACACCTCGCGGATCGCGCCGGGGAACAGCGTGACCTCCTGGCGCGTGAGGATTCGACCGAAGACCGTGTCGTCATTCGACTGGAAGGCGGAGAGGTCGAGGCGGTAGATCGGACCGCGGTCGCTGCGCGTCGTCTCCTCCGAGACCTGCGCGAGCGTCTCGAACTGGACGACGGAGAGCCAGCGCGCCGCGCGCGACTCGTTGCCCCCGCCCACCCGGGCGCGGGATCGGCCGCCGATCCGGAGCCGCGCCGAGGCGTCGAGCGCGAGCGTCGGCACGGACTCCGCGTCCGGGTCCGCGACCAGATTGCGGAACGTCCGCGTGGTCGTCTCGTACACGTACTCGCCGCGGAACAGCCCTCCAAAATGCTCGTGCGAGAGATCGCTCCGGGTGAGATCGGAGCGCGTGTCCACGCCCGGACGCCCCGCCTCGATGTCCACGGCCCGGTGGATCCACGAGATCCGTGCGCGCACGGAACGGCGCGGCGTCCACTCCGTGCGGGCCTCGATCGTGCGCGCGACGCGATCGCGCACCCACGTGCCCGCGTCCACGACGTCGGTGGTGCGGCGGGCCCAGCGCAGATCCGTCTGGAGGGACGGCGCCGGCGCGAGCGCGAGCGTCCCGCTCCACTCCTCCTCGTCTCGTCCGGCGGCGGCGAGGCCCGCGTTCGTGTCCTCGCGCCGGTCCCGGTAGTAGGTGGCGCCCGGGCGCAGGAAGCCGAGGCGGCCGGCCAGCTCACCGTGGCGACGGACCAGATCGCCCTCGGTCGTGCCGGACGAGTCGGCGCGGTCGTCGCGCCTCACGCGCTCCTCCCGCCACGACGCCCGCGTGACGCGATCCCCCGTCCACTGGAATGCCCCCTCGCGACGCGTGCTCGCGAACCGCTCGCGCCGATCGAGTCGCCCGAACGTCCCGCTCGCGCGCCAGCGTGTGCCGCCGACCAGGGCGACCGTCGCCTCGCCCGTGCCCTCGTCCGCCCGGGTCGTGTCCGTGAAGTTCCAGATCTCGCCGCGCCAGACCTCCTGATCGCGGCCGAGCGACGCGAAGTCGCGTTGCTCGCCCCGGAACGTCGCGCGGGTCTGCAACGTGACCGGCCCGGCCAGCTCCGTCAGACGCGAACTCTCCCAGGCGACAGTGGCCGTGCCGGCCGCGCCTTCCCGAAGCGGCGACGAGTCCGAGAAACGATTGCGATCCTCCCGGCTGAACGCGCCGTCCGCGCTGAGCGAGAGTCGCCCTGCCTGCCACGCGAGGCGCGTGTCCGCGAGCGTGTGTGCACGGGGTGCGTCGAGGAGAAGGCCCGGCGTGTAGTTTCCGAGGCCGGCCCCCTGGAACAGGAAGTAGATCGCCCCCGAGTCGACATCCCGCTCGCGCGAGTAGTCGCCCAGGTTCTCGCCGACGAACACGAACGAGACGTCGCACGTGCCGGAGTCCGCACCGGCCCAGCGGAAGTGGTCCCCTTCCTCCACGTAGTCGCCGCCGTCCACGCCGCACACCGCGCCCGACACGAGCACCGGGCCGTCGCCGGCCGCCTCGAGTGCGGCCCGGCGCTCGTCGTTCAGCGTGAAGTTGCGCGGGGAGAGCCCATCCAGCTCGGACGTCACGGCGGTGGACCACGTGAACGGCGCCCCCTCCCGCCCGATCGTGGCCTCGCCGAGCACGAGGTTGCGGCGATACGGCTGCTCGGCGATCTCGAGATCGACCGTGATCCGCGACTCCGCGGTGACCAGCACACGGTTCGTGAACTCGATCTCGCCGCGGGAGTAGTCCACCACGTAGTCCCGATCCCGGCCGCGGGTGAGCAGGCGGCCGTTCAGCCACACGCGCTCCGACCCGGCCACGATCACGCCGGTGGCATTCGGTCCGGAGCCTGCGAGCACGTACGGTCCCTGCTTCCCTTCCTCGCCGAGGAACTCCAGCGTGCGGAAGTTTCCGCGCGACGACGCTCCGATGCCGCGAACGCGGGCGTCGCCGAAGCGGGCGATCGCCTCGGCGCCGGAGAGCCGACGTTCGAACGAGCCGAAGGTCGACGTTTCCCGTCGCGCCGGAAAGTCGCCGAGCGTCGCCGACGCGCGCGAGCCCTCGATCTTGATCAGCACCTCGTCGAGATTCTCGAGGCGTTCCGTGCTCCCCTCCGGCTGCAGGGGGATGTTCTGATCCGACAGGAGCGCGGTGACGCGTACGTCGTCGCCCACCGTGCCGGTGACGGAGACCCGGAGCGACTGCTCCACCGTGGCGTCCTTGTTCGAACCCGTCTCGATCGACACGGTCTTCGCGCCGCGGATCGTGAGGTCCTCCTGGATCGCGCGCGACAGCGCCGCCACGCCGTCTTCGCCCGCCTCGCTCGCCATCCGCGTGGAGTCGGTCGGGGTCGGCGGGCCGCGCGTGACCGCGATCCACTCGCGGGGAAGCGAGACCGGTACCCACGAATAGCTCACCGTGAGCCGCTCCCCCTCGCCGAGCGGCCGGCCGAGCGCGAGCGAGCCTTCGTCCGGATCGAGTCGGTAGTCCACCGACGGCCGGAGCAGCGTGTCGCCACGGAACACGCGCTCCGATCCCGCGAGAAGGAAGCGATGGGCCAGCGCCCGGGCGGGCGGCTCCGCCTCGGCCCCCACGAACACCTCGGTCGTCTCGGGAGTCGCGAACTCCGCGTGCGCGGCCGCCGTCAGCAGCAGCACGGCCGCGATCGACGCCCGCAGTCGCCTCACTCCGGGCGCTCGGTCCGTTCGAGTCGCTCGAGGACCCAGGCCTCGACCACCGCGCGCTCGGCGTCGACGACCCAGACCCGCCCGTCCGGTGCGACGGCGACGTCGACCGGAGCGCGGAACCGCCCGGGCCCGTCGCCGGGACCGCCGAACGTCACGAGCTCCTCGCCCTCGGCCGTGAGTACCACGATCCGCGAGCCGCCGGCATCCGCGACGTAGACGTTGCCCTGGGAGTCGAGGTCGATGCCGGTCGGCTCCACGAAGCGGTCGGAGTCGGGCCCGCCCCACGACGCCCGCCAGTTGCCGATCCCGTCGAACACCTGCACGCGACGATTCCCGGCGTCGGCCACGTAGACGAAACGTCCCTTCTCCGAGACCGCGACGCCCGACGGACGGTCGAAGCGGCCGTCCGCCTCGCCGGAATCGCCGAGCCGGGCCGCGAGCTCGCCGGTGGGCGCGAACACCCACACGCAGTCACAGAGCTCGTCCGAGACGTAGACCCGTCCCTCGGCGTCGAGGTCCATCCGGTGCGGACGCACGAGCGGCTCGCCGCCGAATCCCGATCCGAACGAGAAGGGGAACACCGTGCCCTCCTCGGCCGAGTCGCGGATCGAGAAGCTCTGCACGCGGTCATTCCCGGCATCCGCCACGAACACGCGGAAGCCCTCGCGCGCGCAGACGTCGGTGGGCTGCGAGAGGCGCCCGCTCTCCCAGCCGTAGCCGCCGAGCGCGAACGTGAAGCGGCCGGCCGCGTCGTACTGGAGCACGCGATGGTTGTCGGTGTCGGCCACGAAGATCCCGCCGAACGGATCCACGGACACGGCGCTCGGATTCCGGAGGGGACGATCCTCGGGGGCGAGGAGCACGCGGTCGTAGCGGGCCGCGAGGTGCGCCGCGAGATCGTCCCCGCTCGCGACCGCCGAACCGACCGGTCCGAGGCCGCCGAAGAACGCGCCCGCGGCGAGCAGCAACGAGCCCGACCGACGGCGGAAGCGACGCAGATTCATCACGCGCCTCGCGATCAGTAGCGCGACGTGAGGACCGGTCCGATCACGAGCCCGTCGACGGAATCGATCGGCTGCACGCGCAGCTCGAGGCGTGCCTGCTCGACGTGGTGATTGTAGTTCCGGCCCAGCGCCAGCGAGTGGATCATCGAGCCGAGCCGGTTGAACAGGGCAGCCCCCGCCGCCGCGCGCGCGTTGCGGAACGAGCGCTCCGCGCGCGAGCGGAGCCGGCGGTACTGCAGGCGCTCGGTGTCGGAGGGCCAGGACCACGCATCCCCCTCAGCGTACCTCTTGTTCTGCTCGAAGTACGCATCCTGGGCCGCCGGATCGTCCGGGTACGTGTAGCGCGCGTCGCGACGCACGATGTCGTACCACTCCTCGATCGAGATCCACAGACCGATGTGTTCGTAGTAGTCGGCGTCGCCGTCCGTCGGCGCGCCCGACTCGAGCGACGCGTACTCGATCTGCTGATCCTGGCGCCGCTCGGCCTGAATGCGGTAGAACGCGAACGAGCTCCAGATCACGCCCTCGATCGTCCAGAACAGCTTGGCGCGATTCGGATGCTCCAGGTAGCTCTCGCCGAGGCCGGGCAGGACCGCGGAGGAGGCGACCGCGCGCAGCACGGATTTCTTCCCGTCGTCCGGCGCGGTCTCGCCCGAGGCGGCCCAGTCCCAGTCGTCCGGCAGGTCGAGCGCGGTCGAGCGCGCGGCCGACGCCTGCAACGAAACCGCCACCGCCTCTCGCACGGAACCGGCCGCCGGCACCTGTCCCGGTGACGCCTCGGCGCGCGGGGTCGCGAGCAGCAGCAGGAGTCCGAGCCCGCTCGCCCAGTGCTTGCTCCTCGGGCCCATCATCGGATCACCGCGAATTTCTCGCTCGTGGACACGTGCTTGTCGCCCGAGCGCGCGTTGAGGGAACAGAGGTACACGCCGGACGCGAGCTTCGACGCGGCGAGCGAGACCTGATTCTCGGTGTTCGGGAACGCGGTCCCCTCCACCGTCTCGATCTTCTCTCCCGCGAGATTGAAGAGCGTGATCTCGACCTCGGTGGCCGCCGGCAGGTTCGGGCCGAGCGTGTAGCGGAACCGGACCTCTTCGTCGGTCGGGCGGATCGGGTTCGGGAAGATCAGCAACGGCCCCACGAGGACCTGGTCGCGATCGGCCGCGAGCAGCGGCAGGTTCGCGGCATCGAACGATCCATGCAGCGACGGACCGCCGGCGAACATCGGCCAGGCCGGATTCCCGGGCCGCGCGAGACCGCGCAGCACGCGCGAGTAGACCTGACCGTCGAGCGCCTGCGCCCAGACCTCGAGGCGACCGTCGCCGTTCGCGTCGGCGATGACGGGCGACGCCACGAGAGGCGCTCCCACCGGAATCGGGAACCCGAGCGCCTCCTCCCCGTCGGGCGCGTACGCGCGGATCGTGAAGTCACGGAAGCCGGCCACGATGTCGAGCCGGCCGTCCGCGTCGACGTCGGCGATGACCGGCGGCGAAGGCCGGCGGGCCGAGCCCGGCGAGTCCACGAATCGAACGTGCACCGGCCAGCCGGGGCGCTCCACCCCGTTGTAGTTGAAAACGTGGATGTCCCTCGATCCGGCCGTGAGCGCGATCTCCAGGAGACCGTCGCCATCCAGATCCGCGAAGGCGGGCGGCCCCGCGATCGGTCCGTTCACCTGCACGGGCCAGCCGGGCAGCATCGTACCGACCGAGTTCACCACGCCGATCCAGCCCTCATCGAGCGCGAGCACGAGTTCCTGATCGTTCAGACCGGGGCGACGGTCGAGGTCGGCGAGACCGAGCCATACGCGCGACTGCGGATCCACGCCGAGCGTGTCCGGCACCGGCCAGCCGATGCGGAGGATGCGCAGGCCCGTCGAATCGAAGCGCTGGATGTGCACGCTGTCCTGGTGCGCGTAGGAGACGAGCCCCTCGAGCACGCCGTCGTCGTCCACGTCGCCGAACGCGAGCGACGCGTACAGCGTGTCCACGGAATCCGCGAGCGCGCCGAGCAGCCGTCGCTCCGGGAAGCGCTCGGTGAGCGCCGTGACCATGTCGTAGCCGCGCAGCCGACCATCCAGGGTCACCGCGTACAGCTCGTCCGTGCCGTCGTGGTCGAGGTCGGCCGGCGTGGGCGACCAGGCGAAGCCGTTCGGCGCGGGGAACGAGATCGCGAGACCATTCGCGTCGGCGTCGGCCCACGGCGTGCCGTCGTTCGCCCACACGTACATCGAGCCGGAATCGGTCGAGGCGATCATCTCGAGGCGGCCGTCGCCGTCGAGGTCGCCCAGCGCCGGCGTGAAGACCGGCGCGCCGACGAGCCCCGCCCCGGCCGGGTTCGGCCAGGCGCCCGCGACGTCGGGGCGGCCGGCGCCCGTCGTGTCCTCGTACCGGAAGATCCAGGCGGTCGTGTCCGCGGTGACGGCGACCTCACCCTGCCCGTCCCCGTCCACATCCGCCACGAGCGGCGACGTGCGACCGGACGCGCCGTACGCGCCGACCTCCACCGGCCAGCCCGGCGGCTTCGACGAGAACAGGATGTCCATCGTGACCGTGCTGTCGATCGGGCCGATGTTGCGGATCGAGATCCCGCTCGGCGTGCCGACGTTCGAGTCCGAGTTCGGACGCGTGTCCGGCGTGAAGTCGGAGTTGTTGCCTTCCCAGAACGTCTCCACGAACGGCACGCCGAGCACGTCGAACGAGTACGGGCTGCCGATGTCCACGATGCCGTCCGCCTCCTCGATGGTGACGGACCGCTTGTCGTAGATCACGTTCAGGCCGCGTCCCTGCGAGAGGTTCGCGAGCGCCTGCCTTTCGTCGATGTGCCAGATCAGCACGCCGGGATCCACGAGGAGGTCGTAGTTGTCGCTGATCGACTCGTCGTCGTCGCGGATCGGCCCCAGGACCACGCCCGTGGAGTCGTCCTGGTCGAGCGCCGTGCGGAACGAGCCGTCCGGGTACCGGCCGTCCAGATCGTCGATCCGGTTCTCGAGCAGGAAGTACTCCGTGTCGCTGATCGGCACGCGGTACCACTTCTCGGTGCCCGGCGGCAGCGTGGCTCCTTCCGCGCGCGACTGGATCGAGCGGAGTCGCACGCGGGGCGAGTCCGAGGTGACGCGCGGCGGATCGATGCCGAGCTGGTACGTGACGAGCCAGCGGGACCACGCGCCCGGGCAGCTCGGCAGGACGCCGATCACCTCCTCCAGGCTGTCCGGCTCCGCCGGTTTCGGAATGAACACGCTCGTGAGATTGCCGGAGTCCATCACGTCGTAGAACGCGACGGTCGGCGCGAAGGTCTCCACGTTGTAGACGTCGAACAGGCCGAGCTGGTGGCCCATCTCGTGCGCGATGCCGCCGTTCAGCGCCACGAGGAAGCCGTCCTGGCTGGACGTCTCCGGGTACGTGATCATCGTGGTGAGCGTGTCGCCTTCGTCCGTGACCACGACATCCGAGTCGGAGAACGCGATCGAGAACGTCGGCAGGTCGAGCGGCGTGTTCCCGAACACGTCGTTCTGCCAGTCCGAGCCCGCGTGGACCACGAACAGCACGTCGTAGTCCGACCACACGAGGTCGCTATCCGCGTCTGCCGCGATGAGCGACTCGCGCGCGTAGTTCGTGAGGCCCTCGATCGAGAACAGCTCGTCGTCGTTCCGCGGGCCGTAGTCCTCCATGTCCGTGAGACGGTACGCACCGAAGCGATCGTTGCGCGGGAACACCGTGCCCTCGAACTTCACGCGCCCGTACGTCATCGAGGCCCAGTAGCGGCTCACGGCCTCCACGTGCGCGGCGAAGTACGCGTCGTCGTGCGGGGCCGGATCGATGAAGTAGACGTCCGAGTTGTCCTCGCGCATGAAGCGCCCGTCACCCGTGGTGCGATCGCCGGCCCGGTCCGTCTCGAACTCGACGCGGATCACCGCGATCTGGATCACGGTCGTGTCCACGCCGCCCGCGCCACGCCCGAGGCCGGGCCGCTTCTCGAGGTCGGTCCGCGTGAGGATCGAGGGCACCGGCTTTCCGAGTTGCAGGTGACCGTGCCGCGCCTCCGGCGCGAGCGCGTCGAACCTCTCCTGCACGCGCGAGATCCGCTCGACGTCCGGCGCCTCGCCGTCCGCGGCGCGCCCGCGCATCTCCGCCCACACGTCGGAGGGCTTGTGGACGCTCAGCTTGCGGGCCTCCAGCGGAGTCCCCACGAGCACCAATCCCGCGAGCGCCAACAACGCCGCAGCGGCGACACCACGGCCACGTCGAGCAGAATTACGCGCGATCAACGGTCTCTCTTTCGGCAGGGAAGCTACGAGGCACGGGACCACTCTCCGGGCCGAAGCCCGAACAGCCCGGGCCCCTCCGGGTCGTCATCCCGGGGCCCGGAAATTCGTCCAGGGGGACTATGCCAGCCACGGGGACCTTCCGCCACCCGCTTCTCACCGCCCCAGGGAAGGACGACGAGCGAACGAAGCGGAAGGCCGCGCCACCCGCACGCCCGGCCCGCGAGCCGAGGCTCGGGAGGTTCGCCTCCCGCGAACCGACTCCCACGAACCAACTCCCGAGAGTCGTCTCTCGGATGGTGTGGCGATTTCTCGGGCGGGGCTCGTGGCTCCCGACGATGAACGACGACGAGAGCGTATCTTCAGATACGCCGAGGAGGAGAGAAGAAGTCGGGGGCCACGAGGACCCCCGAAAATCGTCTCACCATCCGAGAGCCGACTCTCTAGAAGTCGTAGGTCACCGAGAACCGGTTCACGCTCTTCAGACCCGTCGCCTGCGGGTAGCTCGCGTAGTCGAACCGCAACCCCTGGTAGCGCAGGCCCACTCCGTACGTCACGTCCGTGATGTCGCCGGTCTTGTCGTGCACCCAGCCCGTGCGCAGGAAGATGAAGTCGGAGAACGCGTACTCGGCGCCCAGGTTGTAGATCGCGTCCTCGAACTCCTCGGACAGCGACTCGTCGGTCCAGGCCGTGAACAACGCCTTGTAGGCCGGGTCCACGTCGAAGCTGTTCGTACCGTCGTTGCGCTGACGCACGAGCACCTTGTTCATGTCGAGGGCGATCGTGAGACGGTGGACGTCGGTCATCACCGGGTCGAAACCGAAACCGGTGCGGACGTTCAACGGCAGCGGGTTCGGGCTGCCGTTGTCCACGAACTTCAGGGCCGGACCCATGTTCAGGATCGCGAGCGCCCAGCGGAAGTTCCAGAACGGCAGCAGGTCGCGACCGTGGACACCGAGGTCGATGGCCCAGGTGAAGCCCTGACCTTGCTCGAGATCGCCGATTTCCGGCGACAGGCGCGAGATCAGGAGCTTCGCGCCGGCGCCGACCGCCCAGCGATCACTGAGCGCCGTGCCGTAGCCGGTACCGATCCCCATCTCCCACGACGTGAAGTCGCGGAGGCGAATGCCGGACTCGTCCGTCGCCTCGCTCTTTCCGTACGTGAGGAACATGAGATTCGCACCGAGCCCGCCCCAGCCCTCGACCTGCTCGGCGTAGCTGGCGTACTCGAAGTAGACGTCGTTCGTGAGATCCGGCACCGGGGCGAAATGCATGCCCGTGAGCGACCGGTTCTGGAGATTGAACGCGAGGTTCGCGGGGTTCCAGTACACCCCGTCGGCACCCGCTGCTTCAGTGACGTGAGCGCCGCCCATTCCGGACGCCCGCGCGCCCATCGTGAACAGCAGCCAGGGTGTCACGGACTCGGAGACCGCGGACGCCGAAACCGGCACCAGCAGCGCGACCGGCGCGAGCGCCAGGAGAATTCTGCGCATGACCTTCAACCTTTGCTCTCCGTACGGTTCGGCGGAGTTCGCGCGACGACCCTTCGCGTCGCCGCGTGAACCCAGCTACTGCATTCGGACGACCTTTCCGACGTACTCGTCGCGTTCGATCGCGCCCTCGGTGTCCGTGTAGCGGGCCTTCATCTTGAAGAGATAGGTCCCGTTGGCCACCGGCGAACCGTTCGAATCGCGTCCATCCCAGCGGATGACGTTGTCTCCCGCCACCCCGCGGGTCGTGAGCTCCCATACCCGGCGGCCCGTGATCGTATACACCAGGAACTCCACGTCCGCGTCCTGAGTGAGCCGGTACAGGAAGTCGGTCCGGCTGCGGAACGGGTTGGGGTATACGGCCACGTAGTCGTCGACGAGGTCGAACTCCGCATCGGCCAGGACGATCTCGAACTCGACCCGGTCGGTCCCGCGGTTGTTCACATTATCGAACGCCTTGACCTCCAACGTGTGCTTCCCGGGGGCCATCGGCATGATCCGCCGCACCCGACCTTGGGTGAATGCGGCGTCGTCGTAAGAGAAATCGCTCGCGAGATCGATTCGCTCGTTCCCGTCGAGCTCTGCCTCGAGGCGGGCGAACTGGGGGAACGGGCGCAGGTTGATCCCGCTCGGGTCCTCGAGCTCGACGACCAGCACGGGCTTGTCCGTGAAGACCTGGTCGCCGTTCACGAAGCGATCGTACCCCTCGAAGCGGATGGTCACGCGCGGCCCTTCCAGGTCGTCGGGGACCTGCGAGGGGGAAATCGTGGGGGCCAGCACGAGAGCCTCATAGGCACCGGAGGCGTCCCGGAATACGCCGCCCGAACCCGCATCTTCGAGCCCAAACACGCTGATGCGTCCCGTGTTCCCGGGCGTGATGCCCTCCCCCAGGAAAAACTTCGCCGTGAACCGTCCGTTCACCACCGGCACCGTGCCGCGGAAGGCCGTGGGGCCATCCAGCGTGAAGTCGATGTGCTGGGGGGTGCCGTTCGCATCGGTGTAGTCGTAGCCGCGGTCATTCGGAAGCTCGGTCACGTGGACCCAGGCCTGTCCGTTGAACGCGGTCGTTCCGCCGGTGCCGTCGAGCACGAGACCGGACTGCTCGTCGATGACGTAGCCGTCGATCCGGCGCAGCAGGCCATCGGTCGCCTGGCTGTCCACGGTCGCGGGATCGAACCGGATCTGCTCGCTGCCGAACCGCGGCCGGAGCGCCGGGTCGCCGAGCGTCACGTACTTCTCGCTGTTGCGGGTGGCGTTGCCGGAGGTATTGACCACGGCCTTCGCGGCGACGGCCGCCTGCCCGATCGGACGAACGGTCCGGGCGTCCGTCGGGATGACGTACGGCGTCCCGTAGATGCCGGACAGCCACTGCTGATTCAGTTCCGACGAGAGCACCGGGAACACGAGTCCGCCCGACGCGAACGTCGTCACGGCGCCGCCCTCCGGGTACTTGAGCAGCAGCTCGGTCATGCTGTCGCCGGAGAGCAGATCGAATCGGCTCACCGTACAGGAGAACGTGGAGAAGATCGTGTAGCGATCCTCGTTCAGGATCTCGGGGATCTTCTGTGACACGAATACCTCTTCCTGCGCCATCGTGCTCGCGTCCCCGTGCCCGGTGTAGCTCGTGTGCAACGCACCGCGCGTGAACTCCTCGATGAACGCCGCCTGGGCTTCCGGCTTCTTGCCGAACGTGTTCCGCGGGTAGTTCACGAGATAGATCTTCACGGGATCGATCGAGTCCGGGAACCAAGTCTCCGCGAGCTCCTCCACCTGCGTCGTGTGGAAGGGCTCACGCACCGTATCCGAAAGCGTGCGCTCGTCATCGGCGACGAGCACCACGCGGTTCTGCCACAGACCGGGGGAGGTGTAGCTCAGATACGTGTCGAGCTTGTCGAGCATCAGATCGAGCTCCGCGGTCGTCTGCACGGGGAACCGGCCGATCGCCGCCTCCAGGCCCGGCTGCAGCTGGGGATCGAAGTCCTCGGGCTCCAGGTACCCGAAGAAGTCGTCCGTGGAATAGAAGTTCAGGTTGTCCCCGCCGACGTACTGCGTGGACGAGATCCGGTAGCGCTGCGTGTACGTGGAGACGAGATCCTCCGGACTGCCCGGCAGGAAGCCCTTCGTGTCGTACGCGGAGTCGCCCAGCAGGGCCACGTAGAAGGGAGCGCCCCCGGCCCAACCCACGACGGTCCAGGCCAGGAAATCCCGGAGCGCGAGCGGATCGCGCATGCCCCAGGAGAACTCCTGGTAGATGTCGTCGATGTCGATCGCGACGGTCGTGAGGTTGTCGAAGCTCGTGGGACGCGCGCGCAGCTCGGCGAGCCGCTCCGCCCCCGCCTCGAAATCCGGGTGATAGACCACGGCGTAGTCCGCGCCGTTCTGAGTCGAGCGGAGGCCGCGCAGCTGGGCCACCTCGCCGGCCTCGAGCGACCGGACCCCGTCCATCGTGACCGCCGTGTACCACCGCGTGCCCGTCAGGCCCGGGTCCGAGAAGCGGACGTCGTGCGGCGCGCTCCCCAGGACGTTGAAGTCGGTGAGCTCGACGATGTCGTGCTGATCCGAGACGTCGAAGAGATAGATGTCCGCCGGCGCCGCGTCGAATCCCGCGAGCTGGAACGCGGTCTGACCGTACACGAGGTTGGCGGGCGGCGTGGGGCACACTTCCGCCGGCTGCGCCACCGTGCAGAACGACGTGACGGCGGGCGGGTTCGGCAGCGACGGCATGACCTCGTCGGCGAAGAACAGCAGGCGACGTCCCGACTCGGCGCGCAGCGTGCGCTCGTACTCGAGATCGAACCAAGCCGTGTAGATCTGATCGCTGGCGTTCGTGTTCCCGGTGTTCGCGTTGATGCGGATCGAGTTCGTGCCGTTCGTGAGCATGTTCTCGAAACAGCCCGTGACCTCGTACAGGGCCGTGTTCGCGCCGTGACACCACTGCCAGAACGTGATCGGCGTGGTGCCGATCTTCAGCTCCACGGTCCGCTGCGCCCCGAGATCGTGACTCATCAGGCGCGCCGTGAGGAAGCCGTCCCCCGAGGCGACGTTCGGCGCGTCCAGCAGGTACAGACGGTCCGTGCCGCGGCCGCGCAGGTCCTCCCAGATCCAGCCGTCCTCGTCGCGGTAGCGGAAATTCTCCGCGTTGTTCTGCTCGTAGTGCAGGCGCCAGGGCGCCGTCGTGGCGAACTCCGTCGCGGTGTCATCGGACACCGAGCGCGTGGACATCCGGTGCGGCGAGTCCGAGAACGTGCCGCCCCACGTGATCCAGTACACGGTCTCGTCCGTGTAGAAATTCTCGATGAACTCGGTGCGCGGCTGGGCCGGATCGAACTGGTTCGCCCAGCCGTAGGGCGCGAGCGCCCAGAACAGGAAGCGGTCGTCGGTGTCGAACACGGAGTCGCCGTCGCCGAGATCCTTGAGCGAACACTCGGTCATGAAGTCCGGGTTCGGCGTGCGCAGATCCTCGCGCAGGAGGAGATTCGTCCCCGAGAACACGCGGATCGTGCGCGGATCGATCGTGGCGGGATCCACTCCGAGATTCGCGAAAGTGAAGTAGTCGAGCCGGTAGACGCCGGACTCGCGGATCGGGAACCGCAACCACGTGGGTGCCGAATCGAACGAATCCCCGGTCCCGCGACGGTCAGGCGCAGCGGCGGTCCGCCAGGCGCGACCGACTTCCGCGTTCAGCACGGTGGCGTCGAGCATCTCCTCGAACGGCTCGCGATCGCGACGCGGCGCGCTCCGCCCCGCGACGTTCTCCGGGAACTCCACGCGCACCACGAGACGTCTCGCCCACTGGAGCTCGCCGCGATCGGAGTCCCAGCGATGCGGGTGCAGCACGAGGCGCGCCACCCGCTGCCCGCGGAGCGACGTCTCGCCCTCGAGTTCCGCCCAGCGCGCCGGAACGAACCCGGACTCGAAGCGCGCGTCCGCCCGGCTGCGAATCACCGTCGACTCGCCCTCCTCGAACGTCTCCACCGGAGCGGGCGCGAGGTCGGCCACAGTGAGGGATCCGGTCTCGACCGAGCTCACGGTGACCCGGGGCAGCGGTCCGTCGGCCGGCACCGCGACCAGGCGGACGATCGACATCACGTCGGGCGCTCCCGCCTCCGCGAGGTGCACGCCGCCGCGCAGCACGGGCGCGTGCGCCGTGCCCTCCTTCGTGGCGACCTCACGCAGCGCCGGCTCCGTGGACGTCCACTCGATCTCGAGCACGGACGCATCCGAGCGAAGCACGCGAAGTTCGACGCCGGATCGATCGGCAGGTGGGGCGGCGGTGGCCGCGCGGACGAAGCCCGCAGCGACTCCGAGAGTCAGCAGAGCGGCGAGTACGCGTCGCATCGGGCGAAACTCCAAGGGGATTCGGACCACGCTTTCCGGGGACCACTCAGCGGGGACGGGAGACGGCCTCCACACGGGGCCTTCCGCCTCGGACGGGGGCCCGAGGCGACGAGACTTTCGATGCATCGACATCGTTGCCAAAGGCTCTGACACGACACGGTCGGCCCAATCCCCGGACCGACCGTAACGTGTTGAACGTAACCGCCTTCCGGACCCGGTGTCAAGATTGGGGCCGGCCTCAGGAACGGGGCGAGGCGGCGGTCTCGAACCGGCCCATGGCCAGGAACTTGTCACGCCGCTCCCGGATCAGGTCCTCCGGGGCCTTGCCCTCGAGCTCCCGCAGCGCCGTCTCCAGTTGCTCCCCGAGAGCCTCGGCCGTGGCGTCGTAGTCCCGGTGGGCCCCGCCGGCGGGTTCGCGAATCACCCCGTCGATCACGCGGAGCTCGGTGAGGTCCGTGGCGGTCAGACGCAGCGAGTCGGCCGCCTCGGGCGCCCGGGAGCGGTCGCCCCACAGGATCGCCGCGCAGCCTTCCGGCGAGATCACGGAGTAGACGGAGTTCTCCAGCATGTAGACGCGGTCGCACACCCCGAGCGCGAGCGCGCCACCGCTCCCGCCCTCGCCGATCACGACGCCCACGATCGGGACCGGAAGGCGGGACATCTCCAGCAGGTTCTTCGCGATCGCCTCGGACTGCCCGCGCTCCTCCGCCCCGATCCCGGGGTAGGCGCCCTGCGTGTCGATCAACGTGATCACGGGACGCCGGAACCGACCGGCGAGCTGCATCAAGCGGAGCGCCTTGCGGTACCCCTCCGGGTGCGGCATGCCGAAGTTGCGGGCGAGCTTCTCCTTGATGTCGCGGCCCTTCTGGTGCCCGATCACCACGACCTTGCGGTCGCGGAACGCGCCGAGCCCGGCCACGATCGCCTGGTCGTTCGCGAAGCCTCGATCGCCCTTGAGCTCGAGGAACGGCGTGACCAGCCGCTCGATGAAGTCGAGTGTGTAGGGGCGACGGGGATGACGGGCGAGCTGCACGCGCTGCCAGCGCGTGAGGCCTGTAAAGATCTCGGACCGGAGCTTCTCCGCCTTCGACTCCAGGCGCGTGAGCTCGTCGGAGGCCTCCATGCGGCCGTCCGCGAGATCGCGAAGCTCCGCGATCTTCTGCTCGAGTTCGACCAGCGGCTTCTCGAAGTCGAGCCAGCCGGCGGTTCCCTGACTCATGCGACCCTCACTTCGCGAGAGCCCGGAAGGCGAGATCTCCTAGAACGTCTCGACGTACGAGAAGGAGAGCTCGCGTCCCCAGCCCTCGTCGACGACGACTTCCCCGTTCCCGGGAATCGCCGCCTCCGAGTTGTCGAGCATGTCACGCACGGCGAACCGGACCTGCATCTGGGGCGCCAGGTTCCAGCGCAGAACGGCGTTCAGGTACCCTTTGCCCTGTCCGTACATCCCGTCGTCGCGGTTGTCGTTGAACGCGAAATCGTACTCCATCGCGAACGAAACGACCCGGAAGATGTTCTTGTCCAGCCCCACGAACGGCGTGAGCGTGTTGTCGCCGTCTCCGTCCAGCGAGCGCCCGATGCCGCCGTGCAGGCTCAGGTCCCCGCCGAAGTCGTAGTTCTTCGAGACCACTCCGTACACGCCGCGGGACTTGAACTGGTACCGCTTGTTCGAGCGATCCCAGAACCCCGCCCCTTGCGTGTCGATTCCGATCGCGAACGCCGGCCAGGCCCAGGTCTCCTCGAGCACCCGCACCCGACCGAAGAACTCGGGCCGCGGATACCATTCGGGACGACCGTCGCCGATGATCCGCAGGCCGCCGTACGCCACGCCGATCGACATCCAGTTCAGCACGCCCACGTCCACGCGTGCCTCGAGTCCGCCGGCCGGGAACACCCGGGCCCGCGTCTCGTACGATCCGCGAGGGACAAGGCCCGCGGTGGGCACGTCCACGAGCGTCCGCGCCGGCAGGTACTCCTGCGCGCCGCTCGTGGTCGCACTCACCAGCGCCCCGATCGCGGTCGCGATCCCGATCGCGCCCGTTCGGAGAGCAAAGCCGCTCCGCATCCTCATCCTCCCACCTCCCGATCCCCTGCCGCCGATGCCCGCTCCCGATGCCGGGGCCTCGGGCCGAAACCCGGAGGCGCCGAGACCGTAGCAACGGGCGCCGAGAAGCGTCAAGGAAGCCGGGGACGGTCCTAGGCCGTGGCCTCGGACCGGCCACGCCAGCGGCGACCGTTCTCGGAGCGCTCGGGCGCCCAGTGGCCGCCCAGACGCACTCCGCCCTCCCCCACGAGCTCCTCGAGCTCCTCGATCGTTTCCTTGGTGGGAGGCAGGCGGATGTCCGGGACCTCGACCCGGACCAGGTTGCCGTCGCGCAGGCCGATCCGGAGGACGGTCCTCAGGCTGCCGAGACGGCGTTTTCCGATCGCCGTCAGGCGTTCCACGAACGACTCGTCCACGTCCGGGTCCATCACGTCGAGGAAGACACGGTCCGCGATGCGCTCCGCGACCTGGTCGAGCGGGATCGCCCGATCCGCGAGCAGCTTGGGCGTGCCCTCGTCGCGGAGGGAGAGCGTGCCGCCCACGAGCAGCATCTGCTCCGGGAGGAAGCAGTCCGCGTAGCGCTGCATCGGCTCCGAAAAGACGATCGCCTCCACCGTGCCGGTGAAGTCCTCGATCTCGAGGAAAGCCATCCGGTTGCCGCGCTTGTCGAAGGCGACGCGCACGCCGGTCACGAGGCCGCCGAGCACGACGTCGCGGCCGTCGGCGAGTTCCTCGAGCTCCGCCACGCGCGCGGTGGCGAACGAGCGCACCTCCGTGCCCCAGCGGTCGAGCGGGTGACCGCTGTAGTACACGCCGAGCGCTTCCTTCTCGAGCGTCAGCAACTGCGAGGGCGACCACGTCTCCGCCTCCGGCAGGCCGTCGCGGAACGGGTTCAGCAGCTCTTCGTCCGCCGTGTTCGCGAAAAGCGACGTTTGGCCGCGCTCGCGCTCCAGGCGGACACGGTTCCCGACCTCCAGCAGCATCGGGATCGACTCGAACACCTCGGCGCGGTGCCGGCCGAACGCGTCGAACGCGCCGGCCTGCGCGAGACTCTCGAGCATGCGGCGGTTCACGGTCTTGAGATCGATGCGGGTGACGAAATCGTACAGATCCTCGAACGGTCCGCCCTCGGCGCGCACCTCCAGGATCCGTTCCACCGCGCCCACGCCGACGTTCCGGACCGCCGCCAGCCCGAACACGATCGATCCCTCCTTCACGGAGAACCCGGACTCCGAGCGATTGATGTCCGGCGGCTCGAGCGGGATCCCCATGCGTCGCGCCTCCTCGATCAGCACCGGCACGCGCTTGGAGTCGTTCATTTCCGAGGTCAGCGTGGCGGCGAGGAACTCCTCGGGGTATTTCGCCTTGAGCCACGCGGTCTGCACCGAGAGCACCGCGTACGCCGCGGAGTGCGACTTGTTGAAGCCGTACCCGGCGAAGTACGCCATGAGCTCGAACACGCGCGACGCCACGCCTTCGTCGATGTCGCGGTTCTTGCAGCCGGCCACGAACTTGACCTGCTGCTTCTCCATTTCCTCCGGCTTCTTCTTGCCCATCGCGCGCCGAAGCAAGTCCGCTTCGCCGAGCGAGAAGCCGGCCATCTCCGCCGCGATCGCCATGACCTGCTCCTGGTACAGGATCACGCCGTACGTCTCGCGGAGGATCGGCTCCAGGGTCGGGTGCAGCACCTCGATCGCTTCGCGCTCGTGCTTGCGATCGATGTACGTCTTGTCCATCTGCGCGCCGAGCGGTCCCGGCCGGTACAGCGCGGTCGCGGCCACGACGTCCTCGAAGCGCGACGGACGCATCGCCTTCAGCAGCGAGCGCATGCCGGAGCTCTCGAACTGGAACACGCCGATCGTCTCGGCCCGGCACAGCAGGTCGTACGACACGGGATCGTCCATCGGGATGTCGTCGGGCGTGAGCTCCTGCCCGATCTTCTTCGCGACCATCTCGGTGGCGCGGTGGATCACCGTGAGCGTGCGCAGGCCCAGGAAGTCCATCTTGAGGAGACCGACTTCCTCCACCCACTTCATGTCGTACTGGGTCGTGATTTCCTTCTTGTTCGAGACGTACAGCGGCACGTGATCCGTGAGGTCGCCGGGCGCCACCACGACGCCGGCCGCGTGCGTCGACGCGTGCCGCGCGAGTCCCTCGAGCGCCCGCGCGTGCTTCAGCACCCGTCCGAACGTGGGATCGGATTCCTCCAGCCGGCCGAGGTCCGGGTTCTGCTCGAACGCCTTCGCGAGCGTCATGCCGGGGTCGGCCGGCACCATCTTCGCGATGCGGTCCATGTCCGCGAACGGCACCTTGAGCACGCGCCCCACGTCGCGGAGCGCGGCCCGCGCCGCCATCCGCCCGAACGTGATGATCTGGGTCACGCTCTCCTTGCCGTACTTCCGCACGACGTAGTCGATGATCTCGCTGCGGCGCTCGAAGCAGAAGTCGATGTCGATATCCGGCATCGACACGCGCTCCGGATTCAGGAAGCGCTCGAACAGGAGCTTGTTCGCGATCGGATCCAGGTTCGTGATGCCGAGCACCCACGACACGAGCGAACCGGCGGCTGATCCACGGCCGGGGCCCACCGGGATCCGGAGATCCTTCGCCGCCTGCACGAAGTCGCGCACGATCAGGAAGTAGCCGGAGTAGCCCATCTGCGCGATGACCTGGAGCTCGAACTCGAGGCGGTGCTTGTACTCCTCACCGAAGTCCGGCACCCGCCGGCGCAGACCGTCCCACGAGAGACGTTCGAGGTAGGAGTGCTCGTCGTCCACGTCGTCCGGGAGCGGGAACCGCGGGACGAGCAGGTGCCCGAGCTCGAGGTCCACGTTGCAGCGCTCGGCGACCTCCACCGTGTTCGTGACCGCCTCCGGCAGGTCGGCGAACAGCTCCTTCATCTGCTCCGGCGTCTTGAAGTACAGCTCGGCCGTGCTCATGCGGAGGCGTTTCGGATCGTCGTACTCCTTGCCCGTGCCGATGCAGATCAGGAGATCCTGCGACTCCGCGTGGTCGCGCGTCATGTAGTGGCAGTCGTTCGTGGCCACGACCTTCGTGCCGGTGCGCTCCGCGAGCCGACGGATCAGCGGCACCACGCGACGCTCCTCGTCGATGTCGTGGTCCTGCACCTCGAGGTACACGTTCTCGCGGCCGAGGATCTCCTGGTAGAAGCCGAGGATCTCCAGCGCCTTGTCTTCCTTGCCGGCCAGGAGCGCGGAGGGCACCTCGCCCTTGAGGCACGCCGTCAACGCGATCAGGCCGTCGCCGTGCTCCTCCAGGAGCTCGCGGTCGATGCGCGGCCGGTAGTAGAAGCCCTCGAGGTACGCCTTCGAGGTGAGCTTCATCAGGTTGCGGTAGCCGGTCTTGTCCCGCGCGAGCAGCACGAGGTGGTGCGTGGCCGGCCCGCCCGCGCTCGCCGGCGTCCGGTCGTGCCGGCTGCCGGTGGTGATGTAGACCTCGCAGCCGAGGATCGGCTTCACGCCCTGCGCGTGGCAGGCCTTGTAGAACTCGATCGCTCCGTGCATCGCGCCGTGGTCCGTGAGCGCGAGCGCCGGCATGCCGCACGCCCGCGCGGCCGACACGAGATCGCGCACGCGATTCGCGCCGTCGAGCATCGAGTACTCACTGTGATTGTGGAGATGAACGAAGTCACAGTGCGTGATGCTCACGGGAGCCTGGCCTCCACCACCTTGCGGGTCTCGTTGCCGCAGCGATCCACCGCCACGATCTCGAACGTACCGCCGCGGCCGGACTCGGGCGCGAAAGGCACGAGCGCGATCACGTCGCCGGTCTCGTCGTCCAGCTCCTGGGCGATGCGCGCGCCGTCCAGGCGCACCGTCACGCCGTCGCAGTCGAGCCCCGCGCCCTGGTCCTCCGCGAGGAACGCGAGGTGCACCTCCCCGCGCTCCACCACGAGCCGGGCCGGACCGATCGTGGGCGGGACCCGGTCCTCGAACAATCCGAACGGGAGGACCGTGCGCGTCTCGACCGTCCACTCGCGGTCGCCCTGGCGATCGGCCCCAAGGTAACGGAAACGGTCCCCCTCCTGCACGAACACGGCAACCCGCTCCGGATCGAAGGCGGACGCGCCGTCGGCCGGCGGTGCATCCGCGGGGCGCAGCACGGCGCGCCAGTCCTCGAGGGCCAGCACCTGACCGAAGTCCGCCACGTAGAGGTCGCCAAGCGGGACGAGTTCCGGATTCGCGCCGGACGGCGGCGGGCCGTCGCTCCGGACGAGCGGGATGGCCGGCTCGCGAATGCAGGTGGCCGGCACGATCACGGCCGCACGGGAATCCTCCGACGCCGCCGTGATCTCCCCCGGACCGAGGCCGGCGGCGGCCGGCGCGCGCCAGGACCACGCCACGGGGCGGCCCCAGGCGTCGATGCCCTTCCATTCCGCACCGAGGCCGGTCCACACGCGGGTGCGATCGAGCGCGGGGCGCGCGTCGAGCATCACCCGGACTCCGGGGCCGAGCGCGCGCACGAGCACCGCGGCCTCTTCGCCGGTGGCGGGCACGATCTCCCAGCCGCCGGACACGGCGTTCCACGGGAACTCGGGCGCGAAGCGGAGCTCCACGAAGCCGCCGTGCGTGACGACCTCGAACGTCGGCACGAGCGGCGGCGGCGCCTCCGCGCCGTCCGGCGCGACGCTGCGCGCGAGGCCCACCGCGCCGAGCCGGTCCACCGGCTGCGCGCGCACGACCACGCTCGCCCGTCCCTGCCCCGGGATGCGGCCGGCGATCGCGATCTGACCGCGAAACGACCCGTCCGGCCGGATGGTCGCGTCCGGTTCGTCGAACCAGGTGACGCCGCCGTCGGGCGACCAGTCGAGGTGCACGCGATCGAGCGGACGTCCGCCCTCCCGCACCGCACCGATCACGGTCAACGTGTCGGCCCAGCTCGCGGTGAGATCGGCCGCCCAGGGATCCGGCTCGCTGTCCGGCTCCGCCTCCGCAAACAGAGAAAGCGCAGCGACTTCCGGCGGTGCACCAAAGGAGAGCGTGAACGTGACTCGGCCCCGGTTGCCGGCCGCGTCCTCGATCTCCACGGTGTACTCCCGCTCCCTCGCCTCGCCGACCTGCACGGACGGCGCGAGCGGGAACGCGGACGACGAGTCCGCCGTGTCGCCGGCCGCACGACGCAGCCGCCGGCTCTCCGCGGGGCCTCGCCCGGCCCGAAGCACGCCGCCCCGCCCGGCGAGATCCTCGACCACCGGCAGCTCGTTGCCGGCGCAGAGGTAAACGCGGTGGAATCGGCCGATCTTCGAGTACGAGAAGCGCGGATCGATCTGGTAGTCCTGCTGCGCCGACTGCGAGAACGCGAATCCGCGGTAGTCCACGGCGTAGATGCGCTCCTCGCCCTCGCGGAGCTCGAGGCGAGCGGGCGCGAGGCGGAACTTGCAGGCGTTCGTGGACTCGTCGATCTCCAGCGCCACGCCGATCTCGCCCTCCACCGGGATCGTGCGCGCGAGGCGGCCCTCGTGGTTCGCGCCGTCCGGGATCACGTCGTAGACCATCGTGTCGGCGCGGCCGTCCACGGAAGACGTCGCGTCCAGCGGGGTCAACGCGAGGCGCAGCGGCACCGGGGGCGTGGTGTCCGGGACCCCGAAGCCCTCGCGGAGCGGATCGAGCGGCCGCTCCGCCTCGTCGCGGATTTCGAAGTGCAGGTGCGGCACGCCCACGCCGGACTGCCCGGTCCACGCGACCGTGTCCCCCGCCTTCACCGGAAAGCGGCCGGGCGGGAAGGAGACGTCGAGGTAGGCGTCTCCGGCGTCGAGCTGCCGGGTGCGGATCGAGTCGCCCACCGCGCCGGCGAACCGCGACAGGTGCGCGTAGACGGCGGTGCGGCCGTCGGCGAGGCGCAGGTACAGCGCGCGACCGTAGCCGCCGCAGGTGACGCGCGCGCGGACCACGTCGCCGTCCGCCACCGCGATGGCCTTGAAGCCGACCATCCCCTGAGTGGAGATGTCGATGCCGGAGTGGAAATGCCCCGGCCGGAACTCGCACAGGCCGCCGGTCACGCAGCGGCTCGCGTCCGTGGGCCACAGGTAGTCGGCGGCGACGGCGCGCGCCGGGAGCCCGGCGAGCGCGATCGTCACGGCGGCGAGGAGGGTCGAGACCGCCGCGGCGCGGCGGCGAGGGTGGTGCGGGAGCATGCCCGGAACTTCGCACCGGCCTTCCGGCAGCGTCAAGAACGCGCCGAGGAACGGCCTCCGGGGTCCCGGGCGGCCGCCTTGCCCGGCCCTCGGGCGCGTGATAGGCTCTCCGGGTTTTCCGCCGAACATCCAAGACACGGGCCCCGCGGGGGCCGGAGGAAGTCCGCCCATGGTCATGAGCACGATGCGTGAGAAGACGAAGGTCGTGCTGTTCATCGCACTCCTCGCCTTCGTCGGCCTCATCTTCTTCGACTGGGGCATGCAGAAGTCCTCCGGCGGCGGCGGGCGCGGCGCGAGCGGCCCCGTCCTCGGCAAGGTGAACGGTCACGACATCACTGGAGACGACTACCGCCGCACGCGCACGATGGTTCTCCAGAATTTCGAAGCGCGTTCCGGCCGCTCCGCGACGGCTGCGGACAACGACGCGATCGAGGAAGAGGTCTGGATCTCGCTCGTCCGCAACTCGCTGATGCAGCAGGAGATCGACAGGTTCGGCATCAAGTTCACGGATGCGGAGATCCTCGAGCTCCTCAAGACGAACCCGCCGCAGGAGATCCGCGCGGGCTTCACGGACGCGAACGGCAACTTCGACGCCGCCGCCTACCAGCGCGCGCTGCTCGACCCGCAGATGGCGGGCCAGTGGGCGGGCGTGGAGGCGTACCTGCGGGCTTCCATGCCGGCGGAGAAGCTGCAGAACTACGTGGCGATGAACGCGCACGTGACGAACGCGGAGCTCCGCCAGCGATTCCTGGATCGGAACGAGAAGGTGCGCGTGGCGTACGTCGCGTCGACACCGGCGCGGATCGAGCTCGAGGACGGCGCGATCACGGACGCCGATCTCAAGGCCTGGTACGACGCGCACCCGGACGACTACCGCACGCGCGAGTCGGCGGTGCTGGAGTACGTGGAGATTCCCAAGACCCCGAGCGCGGAGGATTCGCTCGACGTCCGCAAGGACCTCGAGGACACGCGCGACGCGATCGTCGAAGGCGCGGACTTCGCCGAGGAGGCGAAGGCGCTCTCCGACGACGGCTCGGCCGAGCGCGGCGGCGACCTCGGGTTCATCTCCAAGGGCGACATGGTGCCGGAGTTCGAGCAGATGGCGTGGGCGACGAACGTCGGCGAGGTCTCGCCCGTGTTCCAGACGCCGTTCGGCTACCACATCCTGAAGGTCGAGGAGCTCAAGAACGAGGGCGGCGAGGAGATTCGCCACGTGCGGCACATCCTCATGCGCGTGGAGGCTTCCAACTACACGCTGCGCGACGCCGAGGACGCGATCGACAACCTCGTGGAGGATCTCGGCGGCGGCAAGAACCTGAAGGCCGCGGCGGAGAAGGCCGGGCTCACGGTGCAGACCACCGACCCGTTCGAGAAGGACACCGCGATCCCGGGCATCGGTCTGAATCGCGCGGCGATGCGGTTCGCGTTCACGGCGCAGCCGGGCGCGGTGACGCCGCAGAAGATCGAGGACGACAACGGCTACTACCTGTTCAAGCTCGTGGAGCGCCGCCCGCCGGGCATGATCCCGTTCGAGGACGCGAAGGTCACGGTGGAGGCGGCCGTGCGCCAGGACAAGCAGCGCGCGCTCGCGAAGAAGAAGCTCACCGATGCGCTCGCCGCGAATCCGGAGTCGCTCGAGAAGCTCGCGCAGGCGATGGGTGGCGAGGTCGACACCACGATCGAGTTCAGCCGCGAGGCGTTCGTGCCCGGCGTGGGCCGTCGCAACGGCTTCGTGGCCGAGGCGTTCCAGCTCGCCGAGGGTCAGCGCTCCGGCCTCGTGGACTCCGACCGCGGCTTCTACGTGATGCAGGTCGTGCAGCAGATCCCGGCCGACGAGGCCGCGTTCGTGGAGCAGAAGGATCGCCTCCGCGAGGAGCTGTTCGTGGAGAAGCGTCAGGCCTACGTGCAGGCGTGGCTCGAGAAGCTGATCCAGGAAGCGGACGTCGTGGACATGCGCTCGGGTGAGAGCGTGAAGTGGACGCCGGATCCGGCGCTGTTCCAGTACTCGGCGGAGGCGTAGCGCTCGTCGGGATCGGAGTCTGCAGGTGGATCAAGGGCCCCGCGGCGAGACGTCGCGGGGCCCTTTCACTTCGAAGCCTGCAAGGCGTTCGGGCGAGCGGAACTCTAGGAAAGATCCGAAGGCCCCGGCGCCGAAGACGACGAGCCGGCCGTCCCCGATCCGTCGTCCGTGCGGCGCGGGATCGCGTCCCCGCCCCCACTGCCCGAACTCGCCGCGGCCTCGCCGGCCGTCTCACCGCTCGCCGTCTTCTCCGCGGACACCTCGCTCCGCATCCCTCGCGGCGGGCCGAGCTTCTTCTCCTTGTCCTCATCCAGCGCGTCCGAGAGGTTCATCTCGCGCTGGAACTCCGTGGAGAACTTGCGGAACTCGCGCAGGCCCTTGCCGAGGCCGCGCGCGACCTCGGGGATCTTCTTGGGTCCGAAGATGAGCAGGACCACCACGAGGATCAGGAAAAGCTCGGGACCACCGATGCCGCCCACGGGAACTCCTTGTTGCCGGCCGGATCGTTGCTGGCCGGTTCGTTGCCGCCGGTTCGTTGCCGCCGGTTCGATTCTCTCGAGTGCCGGCCTTTCGAGTGCCGGTCCGTCTAGTACCAGCGGAAGATGTACGTCGCGAGGACCACGCCGAGCACCGCCATCAGGTTCACCTTCAGCGAGAACCCGAGGGTGACCGTGAACGCCACGAGATTCAACGTGGCCGGTCCGATCCCCGCCTCCACGGAGCGCAGGAAGAACTCCTTCACCACGCCGGCCGGCAGCACGAGGCCGATCGCCTCGCCGACCGCCGAGCCGATGATCATGCCGACCACGATCAGGAGTGCCAGGAACCACGGACTCTTCGGGCGACCCTTCACGATCCCTCCCCGTAGCGGGACGCGAGATCGCGACCCAGGATCACGGTGACTTCCAGCAGAAGGTCCTCGTTCCGCTGGCGATACGAACTCTGCACGCCGAGCTCCCGCGCGACGGCGTCCGCGTACTTCGGCTCGCCCACGCGATCGAGCACGAGCGTCTCCGCGTAGTCCATGCGGTCGGCGTTGCGGATGTCGACCACGTCGAAGCCGCGCGCCCGCAGCGCCTCCGCGAGCCCCTGCCCCGCCCGCCGCACGCCCGATCCGTTCAGCACCTCGACGCGGAACGGCTTGCCGCCCTCGATCGACGCCGGCTTCGCGCGGATCGGGCCGCGCAGCAGGAGGCCGGCCACCACCACGATCGCCCCGGCGGCGAAGCCGCGCCAGGTCATGTAGCGCCCGAGTCGCATCCGCCCCACCCCGCTTCCGTCGCCGGCCCCGGCCGGCATCCCGCGGCTAGTCCAGCCCGAGCTCCGCCCGGATCGCTCGCCGCATCTTGTCGTACGTGTCCGGCAGCGACTCGGGCAGCACCTTCGTACGCCCCGTCACCGCCATGAAGTTCGTATCCCCGGCCCAGCGCGGCACCACGTGCAGGTGCAGGTGTTTCGGGATGCCCGCGCCCGCCGCGTGTCCGAGGTTGATTCCGAGATTGAAGCCCTGCGCGTTCATGCAGCGACGGAGCGCCTTCACCACCACGCTCGCGAGGCGCATGAGCTCCAGCATCTCCGCATCCGTCAGCTCCGCGAGATCGCCGACCTCGCGGAACGGCACGATCAGCGCGTGCCCCGTGTTGTATGGGAACAGGTTCAGCACCACGTAGCAGTGCTGGCCGCGGTGCACGATCAGGTTCTCGGGACCGTCCGTTCTCCTGGGCAGCTCCGAGAACACGTCGCCGGCGGCCGTGCCGTCCTTGAGCGAGGAAATGTACGACATCCGCCACGTCGCCCAGAGGCGACCGAGTGCCGGCTCCTCCACGTCGTGGAGATCGGAATCCGGCCGATCGGGGGGCCCGGGCCGCGGCGAGTCGGTCACGATCCGTTCCCGCGCGCGAGCAGCAGACGCTCGACCTCGGCGAGCTGCTCGCGATCGTTCACGCCGAGGATCTCCTCCGGCTCGGCCGCGTTCACGGCGAGCACGTTGCGGCCGGCCGCGCGCAGCAGGCCGATCGCATCCGTGAGGTAGTACTCGCCCTGCGCGTTGTCGTTGCCGATGCGGTCGATCACGGCCACGAGGTCGGTGATCGAGAAGCAGTAGATGCTGGAGTTGACCTCGTCCACCGCGCGCTGCGCGTCGGTGGCGTCCTTGTGCTCCACGATGCCGAGGAACTCGCCGTCGGCGCCGCGCACGATGCGGCCGTAGCCGGTCGGGTCCGGCAGGCGCGCGGTGAGCACGGTGGCGGCGGCATTCGCCTCGTGGTGGCGCTCGCGCAGGATCGAGAGTGTTCTGCCGCGCAGCAGCGGGACGTCGCCCGCGAGGACGAGCGCGTCGCCCTCGAGGCCCTTCAGGAGCGGGATCGCGCGCTTCACGGCGTCGGCGGTGCCGAGACGTTCCGTCTGCTCCACGAAGTCCCAGCCGGAGTCCGCGAACCGCTCGCGCACGCGCGGGGCGCCGTTGCCGATCACGGCGATGATCCGATCGGCGCCGGACTCGCGCGCCGCGTTGCCCACGTGGGCGAGCAGCGGCTCGCCGGCCGCCTCGTGCAGGACCTTCGGCAGGTCCGACTTCATCCGCTTGCCCTCGCCCGCCGCGAGGATCACCGCCACGACGCTCAAACGTCGCCTCCCCTCTTCCCGTGCAGCCACACGTTGTCGATGAGCCGCGCCTTGCCCACGCGCACCGCCGCCGCCAGCAACGCGTCGTCGGTGGCGGGGTCGCTCCCCGCGCCGACCGCGGACCAGGGCTCCAGCGTCTCCTGGTTTACGAGGTCCACGTACTCGGGCGCAAGCAGCGCCTCGCGCTCGATCTCCGAGAGAACGAGTCCCGTCAGCCGATCCGCGTCCCGCTCGCCCTCGTTCCAGGCCCGCTCGGCCGCGAACAGCCCACGCGAGATCGCGACCGCGGCCGCCCGTTCCGGGGGCGAAAGATACGCGTTTCGCGAGCTCTTCGCGAGCCCGTCCGGCTCGCGGACGGTGTCGCCGAGCACGATCTCTCCCGGCAGGTTCAGGTCCCGCGCCAGGCGACGGATCACCACGGCCTGCTGGGCATCCTTCTTTCCGAACACGGACAGATCCGGCGCCACGATGTTCAGCAGCTTCGTGACCACGAGCGCGACCCCGTCGAAGTGGCCGGGCCGGGTGCGGCCGCACAGCGGCTCGGTGAGGCGCTCGACCCGGACCTTCGTGGCGAAGCCCTCCGGGTACATCTCCCGCACCGTGGGCGCGAAGATCAGCTCGGCGCCGGCCGACTCCGCCGCGGCCGAGTCGGCGGCGAGATCCCGCGGGTAGGCGTCGAGATCCTCGGTCGGGCCGAACTGGGTGGGATTCACGAAGATCGAGACGACCACGAACGCGCGCGACCCGGCCTTCTTGCGGGCGAGTCGCATCAGCGAGAGGTGGCCTTCGTGCAGCGCGCCCATCGTGGGGACGAACGCGACGACGCGACCCTGCATCCGCGCGGCCCGCACGACCGCGCGCGCCTCGTCAATCGTCGTCGCCACCCGCACGGCGGCTGCCCTCCTCGCCCGGTCCGTAGCTGTGCTCCAGATCGGGGAACGTCCCGTCCTTCACCTCGCGGCGGTACTGCGAGATCGCCTCGATCATCGCGTCCGACAGCTCGGCGTAACGCTTCACGAACTTCGGCTTGAGCTGGTTCTCGATGCCGAGCAGGTCGTGGAAGACGAGCACCTGGCCGTCGCAGCTCGGGCCGGCGCCGATGCCGATCGTGGGGATCGTGAGGCTCTGCGTGATCTCGGCCGCGAGATCGAACGGGATGCCCTCGAGCACGAGCGAGAAGCAACCGGCGCGCTCGAGCAGCGACGCATCTTCCAGCAGACGCTTGCGCGCGTCCTGGGAGCGGCCCTGCACGCGGAAGCCGCCGAAGCGGTGCACGGACTGCGGCGTGAGGCCGAGGTGTCCCATCACGGGGATCGACGCATCCGACAGCGCGCCCACCGTGTTCAGGAACTCGCGACCGCCCTCGATCTTGACCGCCTGCGCGGCGCCTTCCTTGAGGATGCGGCCCGCGTTCTTCACGGCCTCGGACGGCGACACCTGGTAGGACAGGAACGGCATGTCGCCCACCACGAGCGCCCGCGGGTCGGCCCGGCGCACGGCGGAGGCGTGGTAGATGATGTCGTCCACGGTGACGGGCAGCGTGTTCTCGTGCCCCTGCACGACCATCCCGAGCGTGTCGCCCACCAGGATGACGTCGCACCCGGCCGCATCCACCACGCGGGCCGAGTGGTAGTCGTAGGCCGTCACCATGGCGATCCGCTCGCCGCGACGTTTCATGGTGAGGAGCGTCTTGACCGTGACCTTGGACATGGCGCCTCCCGGGTTCGGGTCGCCGGATACGGGGTGCCGAGTCCGGGGAGTCTACCCGGAAGGCTTCGGAGCGTCGAGGCGGGGGCCCGGGCCGGGCGGCCGGGGAGAGCCGGCCGACGCGGGCGCCGAGCGGCCCGAGGGCGACGGGCGGGGAGCGACCCTAGCGGCCCACGTACTGCGTGCCGGAGGAGTGGCTCCGGATCAGGCCGAGGAGACGCTCGTAGTCGGAGTCGTTCGAGACCAGGTCCATCTCGTTCGTGTTCACGATGAGGAGCGGCGTCTCGTCGTAGTGAAAGAAGAAGTGGTTGTACGCCTCGGACAGCGTCTCCAGGTACTCGGCCGAGATGTCGCGCTCGAACGAACGCCCGCGACGCTTGATGCGCTCGAGCAGCACCTCGGTGGTCGCCTGCAGGTAGACCACGAGGTCCGGCTTCGGGAGTCGCTCCGAGAGCAGCGGCACGATGGAGCGGTAGAGCGCGAGCTCCTCCTCCGCGAGATTGATCGTGGCGAAGATCTGGTCCTTCGCAAAGATGTAGTCCGCCACGACGTTCTGCGTGAAGAGCTGCCCCTGCGAGATCTCGAGCTGCTGGCGGTAGCGCGACAGCAGGAAGAACATCTGCGTCTGGAACGCGTAGGCTTCCGGGTCGTCGTAGAAGCGCGCGAGGAACGGGTTCTCCTCCACGACCTCGAGCACGAGCTCCGCGTTCATCGTCTTGGCGAGGCGACGCGACAGCGTGGTCTTGCCCACGCCGATCACGCCCTCGATCGCGATGTGCCGGTTCGAGTCCGCGGCGGACGCCCCTCCCGACGCCGGGGCCGCGGTCACGAGAGACATCCCGCGACCAATCCGCGGAGCTCGCCGAGTCGCGTGCCCTCGAGGCGGACGCACTCCGTGCGGCTCGGGTCCACGCGCAGCAGGTCGCGCATCTGGAGGATGGTGCGCCGGGTCGCCGGGTCCCGCCACTGCGGGGCGACCTCGGCCGCCGGCTCGAGCACGAACGAGCGCGCGGACAATCCCGGATGCGGCAGCGTCAGCTCGATGTCGACGCGGCGCTCCGCACCGTACCAGAGGAGGTCGAGGTCGAGCGGACGCGGGGCGTTGCGCGGCCCCTCCGTCCGGCCGAAGTCGATCTCCACGGACTTCAGCAGCTCGAGCAGCTCGAGTGCGGGCATGTCCGTGCGGAGCCGCGCGACCGCGTTCACGAAGTCCGGCTGATCGGTGAGGCCCCAGGGCGCGCTCCGCCACAGCGACGACCGGTCCGTGACCGAGACGTCGCGTTCCCGGGCCAGGATGCCGATCGCGCGCGCGAACGTCTCCGGCGGGTTCCCGAGGTTCGCGCCGAACGCGACCGCGGCGTCGATCACTCCTCGGTCCTCCCCCGCTCCACCTCGATCTCCACGTAGCCGAGGTTCGGGCAGTGCGGCACGCTCGGCTTGCGGATGCGCACCACGACCCCTTCCACCTCGTAGCGGTCGTAGATCGACGTCGCGAGATCGGAGGCCAGCGCCTCCAGCAGCGAGAAGCGATCCTCCCGCACCGTCTTGTCCACGAGCTGGTAGACCTGCTCGTAGTTCACGGCATCGGCGAGGTTGTCCGACTCGGCCGGGCGCGAGATGTCGATGAACAGCTCCACGTCGAGCTCGAAGCGCTGCCCGAGCTCCTTCTCCGCAGCGTGGTAGCCGTGATGGCCCACGAGGCCGATGTCCGCCAGCGTGATTCGCGCGACTTGGCTCATGTCCGACTTCCTTCCCTTGGGGGCCCCGGAGGTTAGCCCAGAATGCGGGCGCGGAAAAGGGCGGCGCGGGAGGTCGAACGTGAAGAACCAGGACATGAAAAAGGGCGCCCCCTCGCGGAGGCGCCCCGTGTTTCGACCGGCAACGGTCGGGAACTACATCATCCCGCCCATGCCGCCCATGCCGCCGGGCATGCCGCCGCCCGCCGGCGCCTTCTCCTCTTCCGGCTTGTCCGTCACGATGCACTCGGTCGTGAGGATCAGCGCGGAGACGGAAGCGGCGTGCTGCAGGGCCGAGCGCGTGACCTTGGCCGGGTCCACGATGCCCGCCTTCAGCATGTCCACGAACTCGCCGGTCGCGGCGTTGTAGCCCATGGTCGCGCCCTTCTCGGCCTTGAGGCGCTGCGCGATGAGCGAGCCCTCCTGACCGGCGTTGAGCGCGATCTGACGAGCCGGCTCCTCCATGGCGCGGAGGATGATCTCGCCACCGATCTTCTCGTCGCCCTCGAGGCCGGCGATGACGTTCTCCACGGCCTTCATCGCCTTGATCAGCGCGACGCCGCCGCCCGGAACGATGCCTTCCTCGACCGCCGCGCGCGTGGCCGCGAGCGCGTCCTCGACACGGGCCTTCTTCTCCTTCATCTCGGTCTCGGTCGCGGCGCCCACGTTGACGACGGCGACGCCGCCCGCGAGCTTCGCGAGGCGCTCCTGGAGCTTCTCGCGATCGTAGTCCGAGGAGCTGTCCTCGATCTGACGCTTGATCTGACCGATGCGGCCCTGGATGTCGGCCTTCTTGCCGGCGCCCTCGATGACCGTGGTGTTGTCCTTGTCGATCACGATGCGCTTGGCGCGGCCGAGGTCACCGGTGGTGACGTTCTCGAGCTTGTAACCGACTTCCTCGCTGATCACGCGGCCGCCCGTGAGGATCGCGATGTCCTCGAGCATGGCCTTGCGGCGATCGCCGAAGCCCGGCGCCTTCACCGCGGCGACGTTCAGCGTGCCGCGCAGCTTGTTCACGACGAGCGTGGCGAGGGCCTCGCCGTCCACGTCCTCGGCGATCACGAGCAGCGGACGACCGAGCTGCACGATCTTCTCGAGCACCGGCAGCAGGTCCTTCATGTTCGAGATCTTCTTGTCGTGGATCAGCACGTACGGGTCGTCGAGCGAGACTTCCATGCGCTCGGCGTCCGTCACGAAGTACGGCGAGAGGTAGCCGCGGTCGAACTGCATTCCTTCCACGGTGTCGAGCGTCGTCTCCATGGACTTCGCCTCTTCCACCGTGATGACGCCGTCCTCGCCGACGCGCTCCATCGCCTCGGCGATGATGCCGCCGATCGAGTCGTCGTTGTTCGCGGAGATCGTGGCGACCTGCGCGACCATCTCCTTGCCCTTGACCTGCTTGGACTGCTTCGCGATCGCCTCGACGGCAGCCTTCACGGCCTTGTCGACGCCGCGCTTGATGCCCATCGGGTTCGCGCCGGCGGTCACGTTGCGGATGCCCTGGTGCAGGATCGACTGCGCGAGGACCGTCGCCGTGGTGGTGCCGTCGCCCGCCACGTCGTTCGTCTTCGTGGCGACTTCCTTCACCATCTGGGCGCCCATGTTCTCGTACGGATCCTCGAGCTCGATCTCCTTCGCGATCGTGACACCGTCGTTCGTGATCGTGGGGGAGCCGAACTTCTTGTCGATGACGACGTTGCGGCCCTTGGGACCGAGCGTCACCTTGACCGCATCCGCGAGCTTGTCCACACCGGCCCGCAGCTTCTCACGCGCGCGGGAATCGAACTCCATCATCTTGGCCAATGGATCTCTCCTCGCGTTCCCCTCCCGGGGACCGCCTCGGGGTCAATCGAAACACGGCCGGCGGCGGATTGCCGCGCGGCGGAGACTGGGTTAGAGGACGGCGAGGATGTCGCTCTCGCGGAGGATCAGATACTCCTTGCCGTCGAGCTTGACCTCGGTGCCCGAGTACTTGCCGTAGAGCACCTTGTCACCCTTCTTGACCTCGAGCGTGAGGCGCTTGCCGTCGTCGCTCATGCGGCCCGGGCCCACCGCCACGATCTTGCCCTCGGACGGGCGCTCCTTGGCCGTGTCCGGAATGATGATCCCGCTCTTGGAGACTTCCTCGGCGTCGAGCGCCTGCACCAGGACGCGATCACCCAGCGGCTTGATATCCATTCCTTGCTCTCCCCAACCCCGCGGGGCCTCCCCCGGGGCGCTTCGGGCCGTCGTCCGGGGCCGGCGGTGAAGGCCGGGGCGGACGGTCGGCGTGCTCAGGACTGAAATGCCGGTTCTGCCGGAGAAGCGGGCCCTGGGGGCCGATTCCGGCGGGTTCAGCGCTCCGGCCTCCGGGCGATTTTGGCACCAGAGTATCGAGAGTGCTAATACCGGCGAACGCGGGGAAGATACGTGGGGGGCGGGGGGCTGTCAATGGGGGAGCGAAGGGACGGACGGCACCCCGGACGGCGCTCGGGCCTGCCCCCCGGTGTCGGGGACCGGGCCCGCGGGTCAACGCGGCTCGCCCGCCTCCTCGGGCCGGACACCGAGCAGGACAAGCAGGCCGGGCAACACCAGGAGGACGAGCGGCAGCTGCGCCAGCAATCCGGCCACGATGGCGATCGCGAGCGGCTGCAGCATGCCGGACCCGTGTCCCAGGCCGAACGCCAGTGGCAAGAGGGCCAGAATGGCCGCGAACGTGGTCATGGCGATCGGCCGTGCGCGGTTTGCGCCCGCCTCCACCAGCCGACGCAGACGATCCGGGATCGCTCGGAGCTCGATGACCTCGGAGTAGTAGAAGATCGACACCTCCGTGACGATCCCGACGATCATCGTGAGTCCCATCATGGACGAGATGTTCCGTTCCGTACCCGTAAGCCACAGCCCGACCTGCACGACAGCGACCGCCAGAGCCGTCGTCAGAAGCATGGCGATCGCCACACGGACGTTCTCATAGAGAGCCAGAAGTACCAGGAACACCAGAGCGACGGCGGCGACGAAGACCGCCATCAGCCCCCGGAACGCGATCTGCTGTTGCTCGTACAGGCCGCCAAGTCGGTAGTAGACACCGGCCGGGAGGACTCCGGGCGCGTCCAGGCGGGCGCGCACGTCGCGCACCGTCGACCCCATGTCCCGTCCGCTGATTCGACCGGTGACCGCCACCATGCGTTTGAGGTCCTCCCGGTTGATCTGCGGCTGGCCGGTCACTCGCTCCACGGTGGCCACTCGGCCGACCGGAACACGATGTCCGTCAGGCGCTTGCAGAGGAAGCCTTGCGATGTCGCTCACCTGATCGCGGGTCTCGGCCGGCACCCAGACCCGAACGTCGATCATCTTCTCGCCCTTCGGTACGCGAGTGGTCACGCTGCCTCCCACCAGGTCGCCGATGGTCCGGGCGACGAGGTCCGGGTCGATGCCCTCCAGAGCCGTCCGCACTCGATCGACCCGCACGACCAGCGCGTCCCCGGCCGGGACGACCCCATCGTTCACGTCGACGACTCCGGGAATCGTCCCGATGAGATCCGCCACCTTCGGCGCGAGCTCTTGCAGCAGCGTGCCGTCGTCGCTGAAGATCTGGACCTCGATCGGCTGAGGCACGGCCGTGAGGTCTCCGATCAGATCCTCCATCAGCTGCGCCATCTCGATCTCGAGGCCGGGGACCTGCGCCTGAACGCGACTCCGCACGTCATCGATCACCGTTTCGATGTGCCGGCGCGGCGGAGGCACGAGGCGGATGAAGTAGTCTCCCTCGTTCGACTCGGTGAGCCCCCCGCCGAGCTGGAGTCCGGTACGGCGGGAGTACGTCTGGACCTCCGGGGTGTTCCTGAGGATGTCCTCCACCTGCGTGAGGAGTCGATCCGTCTCCGACAGGGAAGTACCCGGGGCCGCACGGTAGTCCAGGATGAAGCCGCCCTCGTCCGTCGCCGGCATGAATCCCGATCCGGTCGCACGCATCGCGAGGTACCCCGCCAGGAGGATCGGCAGGATCACCAGCAGCAGCGACGCCGGGCGTCTCAGCCCCCCGCCGACCACGCGTCGATACGCGCGCAGGATGCGACCCTCGCGATCGGCGTGGGATGCGTGATCCCGAAGCAGACGGCGGGACAGCAACGGAACGATGGTCAGCGCCACGAAGAACGAGATGAGCAGCGCCGAGGCCATGGTCACGGACAGCGCGCGGAAGAACGCACCGGTGACTCCGCTCAAAAATGCGAGCGGCGCGAAAACGATGATGGTCGCCGCGGAGGAGCCCACGAGCGGCCGGGTGAACTCGCGCGCGGCGGCGAGGAGGTCGATCGCGTGGTCCGCGCCGCGTGCCGTATGCTCCTCCAGACGGCGAGTGATGTGTTCGATCATCACGATGGCGTCGTCGATGATGAGGCCGACGGCCGCCGCCATTCCGCCCAGCGTCATCAGATTCAACGTCTGGTGGAGCATCCACAACAGCAGCGACGTCGCGGCAAGCACCGCCGGAACTACGAACGTCACGATCAGGGTGACGCGGGCATTCCGGAGGAACACGAACAGAACGATCATGGCCAGCAAGACGCCGACGAGCACGGCGTCCCGCACACTCGTGGCCGAAGCGTTGATCAGCTCGCTCTGGTCGTACCAGTTCGCGATGCGGACATCGTCCGGGAGCGACGATTGGATTCCCGCGAGCGTCTCCCGGATGTCCCGCGCGATCCGGACCGTGTTGCCGCCGCGTTGCTGGTACACCTGGAAGATCACGGCACGCTGGCCGTCGGCGTTCACCACGGTGCGCTGCGGCTCCGGCGCCCGGCTCACCGTGGCGACGTCCCCCAGCTCGACGACTCCGGAACCTCCGGAGCGCAGCACCGTGGATTCGATCTCGCGAAGATCCGTGAAGCGGTCGTCGGTGAGGACCAGGTAGAGCTTGTACTCGTCCTCCACGGTGCCCGCCGCCTGAACGACATTCGCCGCCGACAGCGCTTGCGCCAGGTCGTCCAGCGTCAATCCGTAGCGCCGCAGCTGGTCCGCGGACGCGGTGACGTGAATCTCCTCGCGGGCTCCGCCGAGCACACTCACCGTGGCCACGCCGTCGACCACGGACAGACGCGGTCGGATCTGGTAGCGGGCGATGTCGTACAGTTCCGTCTGGCTACGAAGCGGTGAGCGGAGACTGTACGCGATGACCGGAAAGACCGTCGGATCCATGCGCCGCACGTCGGCCCGGGTCCCCGGCGGAAGGTCGGGCATCACCTGTGCCATCGCCGCCTGGATCTGCAGCGTCGCGGCGACCATATCCAGTCCCCACGCGAAGTTGACCGAGATCTCCGCGCTCCCGCGACTCGTGGTCGATCGGAGACTCTTCACGCCGGGGACGGCGCGAAGCGACTCCTCCGCGGGGTAGGTCACGAGCGCAGCCATCTCCTCGGCGGGCCGATCACCGGCCTCGATGCTCACGACGACCCGCGGAAACGACACCTGCGGAAACAGCGCGACGGGGAGGCGGCTGCCGACGAGCGCGCCCCCTCCCACGAGGATCGCGAGCAGGAAGAACAGGGTTCGCCGGTGCCGGAAAGTCCAGCGATCCCGTCCCGCATCGGCGGAGGGGGCCATCAGGGCGTCTCTCCGACCACGCCGGTCACCTCGACACGCATGCTGTCCGCCAGCTCGTAGTTTCCGAGCACGACGACGCTGTCCCCGGCCGCGAGCCCTTCCCCACGAATCTGCACGAACCGATCCGACTCGACTCCGACGACGACCGAGTGCCGCGTCACGCGACCCTCGTGCACGGTGAACACGCTGAAGCGATCCTCATGTGGGAGCACGGCCGAACGCGGCACGACGAATCCATCGGTACCCCGGACCTCGATCTCGCCTCGCACGAACTGGTTCAAGAGCAGCTGATCCGTGCCGTCCGGCGGGGCGACCAGGATCTCGACCAGGCGCGTGTCGGGGTTGACCTGCTGGCCGATGTTCCGGATGCGGCCGGGGAGCGGCGCCCGCGCGCTCCGGTCCATCGGTGTGAGCAGTACGGGCTGCCCCTCGTGCAACAGCGCGAGGTCCTCGGACTCGACGTCGAGCCGGACCTCGAAGCGCTCGTGCAGCGCGAGCGAGATCAGCGGGCTGCCCGCGGGCACGACCTGCCCCTCCGAAACGGGCAGCGCGCCCACCAGGCCGGAGGCCGGCGCCACGAGACGGGTTCTCTTGGCCCACGTCGCGTACTTGTCGACCTGCGATCTCGCGTCACTGAGCGCCTGCTCCTGCTGGGCCCGATCGTCCAGCGTGGCCAACCCCAGATCGAATCGACGTCGGGTGTCCTCGGTGACGGTTTGCTGGGACTCGAGTGCGGCCCGCGCCTGCTCCGCGGCGAGGCGCACGTCCGAGCTCTCGCTCAATCGCAAGAGCTCGTCGCCCTGTCGAACGCGCTGTCCCGTGTTCACCAGGAGACGATCGACGATCGCCTCGAACGGCACCGAGAAACTCTGGACCGATCCCGGCGCCGGGATCACGACACCGTAGGCTCGTACGAGCTCGATCAGGGTATCCGGACGCGCGATGGCGACCTCGACGCGCGCCGTAGGCTCGCTCTCGGGAACAGCGGCGTCCTTCGCGCCATTGCACCCGGCCGCCGTCAGAGCGACGCTGGCCGCGAAAGACAGCGGGATCGACCTCCGGCCTTCGGTTCTCATCGATCTCCCTCCTCGGTGGCGGATGACCAGGAACCTCCCGTCGCTGTCTCGACTCCCACCATGAGCTCGGCGAGGTCCTGTCGCAGGCGCAGGACCTCGAGCTGGCGCTCCGTCCGGCGCGCCCGGGCGTCGTAGTAGAGCAAGGCGTCGACAGCGCGGAGCTTCAACGCGCTTTCGTAGACGTCGACCAGGTGTTGCACTTCCGGCAGGGATTCCTCCGCATTGTCGAGCCGGCGACGTACGTTCCCGATCTGCTGTCGAAGTTCGACCAGGTCGGCCCTCGCCGCGAAGACTCTCGCAAGGTACTCGGCCCGGAGCTGCTCGCGGCTCGCCCGCGCGGAGGCGACTTCGCCCTGATTCCGATCGAAGAACGGCAGGTCGAGCGTGATGGCCGGCCCGAGCGTGAGCAGCTTCGACGTGTCGACCACCCGGTTCACGCCCAGATTGATGCGCGGAAAGCGACGAAGAACCGCCGCCCGCAAGGACTGCTCCTGGCTTTCGTATCCCAGCCGGAGCGCGGCGAGGTCCAGGCGTCGACGCTGGAGGCCCGACAGCAGTTCCTCGTCCGTGACGATCGCGAGCTCCGTCAGGAGGGCCGGGGGCTCCGGCGAGGCTTCCCGTCCATCGCCCGAGCCCGGAGGGGGAAGAAAAGGGACGTCCGTCGTCTGCACCACGAGAGACGTCGTCGGAGGGAAGCCCAGCGTGCGATTCAACCCGAGCCGCGCGCTCTCGAGCTCGCCCTCGAGCTGCAGCGCCACGTCGCGAGCCGAATGGTAGGCATCCGCGGCGGCAGCTCGCTCCACTTCCGTCACGAGATGGCCCGTCGCCGCCTGTTCGAGCCTCTCGTGATTGGAGCGCAGCTCGTCTGCTTCCACCCGCGCGAGGTCGTGCTGTCGTTCGAGAAAGATCTGCCGGTAGCTCTGGAGGCGCGCCTCCTGCGCCACTTGCCACTCCTGCCAGGCGACATCCAGACGAACGGACTCCTCCCGCGCGCGCGATGCATTCACCTCGGCTCCTCGCGTGAAGAACACGTTGAAGTCGATCGAGAGACCGAGCGAAGTCGCGGTGCTCGCTCCTTTGTCCCGCACCGGAATGTCCGCGGAAGCGCCGAGCTGCGGGTTCGGCAGCACACCCGCGGCGATCAATTCGGCCCGAGCCACGCCGCGCCGGGCGCGCTCCGCGCGCAGATCGGGGTTCGCCACCACGGCGAGCAGCGCCGCCTCATCCGGCGAGAGACCGTCCGACGAGTCGTACCGGACCGACGGCAAGAGCGGATTCCCGAGCCTCTCCGCCAGTACGCTCACGGAATCGACCAGCACGGCCCGAAGGGCCTCCTCCACCGTCGCCTCGTCCAGTGGTTGCCGCTGGAAGGTCGCGCAGCCGCCCGTCGAGAGCAGCACCGGCATCCATACAAGCAAGCGCTTCAAACCGCCGAGTCCTCCTCGAGAGGGAAGTCCACCGTCACCCGGGTACCACGCTCCGGCTCGGATTCGATCGCGATTCTCGCATCATGCGCGTCCGTGATCCACCGCGCGATGGAGAGTCCGAGGCCCGTTCCCGTCTCCGACGAGGCACGCTCCCCCCGATAGAAGCGATCGAAGACGCGCGGCAGGACCTCCGCATCGATGCCCGGGCCGTCGTCTTCCACGACGATCGCGGCGCGGTTGCCACGTCGACGCGCGGAGACACCGATCGATCCCCCGAATCTGCCGTACTTCAACGAGTTGTCCAGCAGGATCATCAGGAGACGACGCAGGAGATCGGGGTCGCCGCGGACGGGAAGCGCATCGAAATGCAACACCTTCACCTCGATTCCCCGCCTTCTCGCCATGGACTGAACGTTCTGCGCCACCTCGAGAAGCAAGTCGTCCAGAAAGATCGACTGCGGCCGGAAGGGCCAGGCGCTGGCGTCCGCTCGGGCGATCGTGAGCAGGTTCTCGAGGATTCCGCCCAAGCGACTCGCTTCCGCATGGATGGTGCCGAGAAACTCCCGGTACTCGGCGTCGTCCCGCGGCGTCCGGAGCGCGACCTCCGCGTTTCCCTCGATCGCCGCGACTGGGGTGCGCAGCTCGTGCGCGGCATCAGCCATGAAGTCCCGCATCCGCTGAATCGAGTCCCGCACCGGCTCCAGGTAGCGTCCCGCCACGAACCACCCCGCAATTCCCACGAGAACGAGTGCGACCACGCCCGACAGGAGAAAGGCGAGGAAGAGCGAAGAGTACTGGTCCTCGACCTCGACCGTGTCGGCGCGAACGACCACGACGCCGGTACCCCCGCGGGTCGATGCAAACGAGCGGGCGAAAGCACGCCACCGGTCCTCGTTCGGAAACTCGATCTCACGAACCACTGCGGAATCCCTGATCGCCATGACCGCCAGGTCCCGGATCCATGACTCGGCGCTGTCGGGCGACACGAGCGCGCCCCCGCCGTCGAAGACGTAGAGCGTCCTCCCCGGCGTCCGCAGCGGCTCGGCGAAACCGCCCGGGGAGAACAAGCGCCGCAGATCGGAGTCACCACGCAGTTCCGCCTCTCGGATGTCACCGATTGCCGTGTCCGCCGCGCGACGCAGGTCTCGATCGAGACTGCGCGAGATCTGTGAGGTGAGAACCCCGAGCAGGGCGGCTCCGAACGCCACGAGAATGAGAGCAAACAGACCCACGTACCAGGCGGTCAGCCGTACCCGTACTTTCCAGAGCTCGCTCATCAGTTCTCCCCGGCGCTCCGGGGGCTCCTCGCGGCCGACCACCGCGGAGCGCCGGATTGCGAGATCGCCTCGGATAGGTACCGTGGCCCGAGAATCAGAAGCCCCTGACCGTGAATCCAGTTCGGAGCAGCACCGCGCCGTTGTTGTCCAGGCTGAGTCCCCCGGACAGTCGCAGCCGTGGCGTCACGTAGGACGCGAGACCAAGCGTTCCCACGACTTCACCGGTCGGCGCCTCGGGCGACGCGGACTCGGGCGCCCCCGACTCCGGCGCGGACGAGGCGGCGGTATTGGCGAGCAGTTCGCCGTAGGCCGATGTGCGATCGTTCCAGTGGTACTCGCCTCCCAGCGCGAAGTTGAAGATGTTCTTCAGCGAGCTGCCGCTCGGCTTCCCCACGACGGTGTAGCCGAGATTCGCGTGCGTGTCGAACCGACCGAAGAGGCGACTCATGATGAAGTACCCGGCGAAGTCGGTGTACCCGGTGCCGATCAGACTGTTCCGGGCAGTGGGAAACTTGACCTCACCGGCGAGGGAGATCGCGGGCCTCGAACGCGTTTCCTCGCTGAGGAGATAGGTCAGCGTCGTCTCGAGGTCACCGGCTCCCGTCGCCTTCGGTCCCTGCTTCGGACGAATCCAGGTGCGGGACACCGGCTCGACGAGCAGCTCCACCCGGTCCGAGACACCATACTCGAGTGCGAACGGTACTGCGGCCTCGCTACCCTCTCCCGAGGCCTGGTATTCGAGATTCCCGCTGACCTCGAGCGATCCCCGACCGATCGGACGGGCCGTTTCCGTCTCCAGGATCTGTGCACTCACGCTTCCTTCGGCAATCAGAATCGCCGCGACGGCCAGGACGACGGAACTCGACCGGAACCCCCGGTGCGCGGATTGATTCGTCACGTTCCTCTCCTTGCGATTGGACGAAATGCCTCGGACTCGCTGAGGCGAGCAAGACCGAGAGCGCGACGGGCCACCGCCGTCGTGCCAGGGGAGTGTGGACCCGAGTCCGGACGATCCCGACTTCAGGCCCCGAAACGATAGCCGGCTCCGCGGAGCGTGTGGATCAGGCGGGGCTCGAAGCCATCGTCGATCTTGTGACGCAAGCGGGCGATGAGAACCTCGAGGACATTCGATACCGGATCGTGGTTCTCATCCCAGACGTAGGCCGTGATGCTCGCGCGATTGACCACCGTCCCCGCGTTCCGCACGAAGAACTCCAGGAGCTCGAACTCCTTCGTCGACAGGCGGATCGCTCGTCCGGCGCGCTCGACGTGCCGCCCTCGCAGGTCCACCCGCAGATCGGCCAGTTCGAATACGTCTTCCGCGAGACCGGGGGCACGACGCGCCAGCGCCCGAACTCGTGCGAACAGCTCGCGGAACGCAAACGGCTTCGTGAGATAGTCATCGGCACCTCCCTCCAGGCCGCACACCCGATCGTCGACACCGGCCCGCGCGGTCAGCATCAGTACCGGAGTCCGCACTCCCTCCCGGCGGAGCTCGCCGCAGAGATCGAAGCCGCTTCCCCCCGGCAGCGCGACGTCGAGGACGATCACGTCGAACGTGCCGAGCAGCCCCTTCATCAAGCCGGCGTCGTAGTCGGCGGCGACCGTCACCTGGATCCCCTCATCCGCGAACCCTCGGCGCAGAACCCGTCCGAGTTCCCGGTCATCTTCGATCACCAACAGCTTCATCCCCGAACCTCACTCCGTCGCGCGCGGTCCGTCACGACTCGACGCACCATACCGAAATGAACCTGACAGGGACATGACGCGGTGGCTCGAAGATCCGTTGCAATACGAGGGAGATGAGAACCTGATCCGCGCCTTCCAGGAAGCGACAGGACCCGATCGCGCTCCGGCGGGCGTCGCGCCGCCCGCCGGTTCGTCGTCGGTCCGCTCAGCCGTCGTCCGAGGGATTCTCGCTCCCCTCTCCGTCGGGTCCTCCATCATCGATCTGCGTCACGGCGCCGTCCGACACCCGGACCTTGACGTCCTTCGAGCCTGCGTCGAGCTGGACGAGGATGCCCCAAACGTCCATGCCGTCCTGGTCCTCACGCTCGACGGACGTGGCGACACCGCCACCCACGGCCTGGACCGCGATCTGCATCGCCTGTTCCGCGGTAACAGGACCGGATGTGATCCCCAGGTCTCTTGCGAACGAGCTCTCCGGCGGGGAATAGACGGTCGCGCCCGAGCTGCCCGCATTGGTGGAATTGTCGTTCATGCAGCCCGCAAGCACGAACAAGACACCGATCGACAATACTTCGAAGATGGTCCTGATTGCCCCCCCTACGAGGCATTGCGTACGCTCTCTCCGGTTGTTCCACATTGACCATTCCTCCTGTTGCATTGGACTTGGCATCCAGGGGGATTCGGGGCGTGCGGAAGGAGTTCCGACAAGGACCGACAACCTCCCGGGACGGCGTGCGTCGCCGCCCAGCCCCAACGATAGAAGCGGGAACCTGACGAGGAGATGACAGAATCGACGTCAAAGGCAGGATCCGCCGACGAGGGGTTGGAGATCGGGAAACGGAACGTACCGTGGGACTCGCGCCACCCTCGGGGCGCCTCGAACGGCAGGAACATTTCCGATACCCTTTGGGTACGGAGATCCAAGGAGGAGTCGCATGCGGCCGTTTGCAGAGACGAAGCGCGCCCCACGGGCGTCGACCGCCCGCACCGCGCGGGTAAGACGGGCCCGGATTCCTGTGACCGCGGCACTCGCTGTGTTCTTGGTGGCCGTGCTGGGTACACAAGACGGGACCTCCGCGTCTGCTTCCGATCAGGTCATTCGAGCCGCAGTGATCGGCGACTACGGTGCGGCCGGGAGCCCCGGCGAAAGCCAGGTCGCCCGCTTGGTCGCGTCTCTCCTTCCCGACGTGATCCTCACCACGGGCGACAACAACTACCCATCGGGAGCTGCCGCGACCCTCGATGAGAATGTCGGTCGCTTCTATCATTCGTTCATCCAGGGGTATTGCGGGAAGTACGGAGCAGGTGCGAGCCGGAATCGGTTCTTCCCGACACTCGGCAACCACGACTGGGGCAACAAGCCACGGCACCCCAAGGGGGCCGACCCTTACCTCCGCTGGTTCGACCTGCCCGGCAACGAGCGGTACTACGACTTCGTTCGGGGGCCCGTGCACTTCTTCGCTCTCGACAGTGATCGAAATGAGCCGGATGGGGTCGACGCTTCGTCGGCGCAGGCTCGGTGGCTTCGCGACGGACTGGCGAAGTCTCAAGCACCCTGGAAGGTGGTCTATTTCCACCATCCCCCGTACACATCGGGGGCGAAGCACGGCCCATGCAAATGGATGCGGTGGCCCTTCGCCGAGTGGGGCGCGGACGTCGTCCTCGCCGGACATGAGCACTCGTACGAGCGACTGCTCGTCCCAGCGGGTGAGGATCGCCCCGAGATCCCCTTCATCGTCATTGGCGCATCGGGTGCGAGACTCTCCGGATTCGTTCGCGCAAAGGCGATCAGTCCTTTCAGCATGGTCCGGATCTCCGAGTGGGGAGCATTGCTGATGTCGGCGAGCCCAGATCGGCTTGAGATCGAGTTCTACACGGCTGACGGCGGTTCGGAACAACCAGCGGATGTCGTATCGCTACTCGCCCGACGGTAATCGCGAGATCCCCGGGTCGAATCGGAACAGAGAGGCTCCGCATCGCGTCGCACGGATCACGAGCGTTGCGGGTGGGCTCAACTCGTGGGCACTTCACTCCCCCGGAAGCGCTCCCTCCCGAGCCACTCGAACCAGACCCCCAGCGCCAGCAATGCCCAGTACGTCCCCTCCCGCGCCCCCCGAAACTCGCCGACATCCCGGGCCAGCCACCCCTCCAGCCCCGGCATCGCCTCCCGCAACTCCGGCACGCCCAGGATCCGCGACCGGATCCCCGTCGCGTCCGCCTCGAGCAGATGCGTGATCCGTCCCGACGCGAACCCGCGCTTCTTCCGCCGGATCACATCCTCGGGCAGCCGCCCATGCGCCCAGCGCCGGAGAATCCGCTTCGTGTCCGTGCGGCGGAGCGAGCCGCCCACGCGATGCGACACCGGCAGCGTGAGCACGAAGTCGACGAGGTCTCGATCCAGGAACGGCATCCGGATCTCCGCCGAAGAGGCCATGGCGGCGGCGTCCGCGAACGAGCAGAGGTTCTCCGTGAGGAACGTGTGGAGCATCACGGACTGGATGCGATCGAGCGCCGTGGCGCCGTCCGCGCACTCGTCGTACAGCCGATCGACCCCGGGCTCCCAAGACTCGCCCCTCCCTCCCGCCCCGAACAGCTGACGGAGATCGTCCACCGGAAGCGGTCGGTTGATGAGATACCGCGTCGCCGCCGGCACCTCCGCCCGCGAGCCCGCGCGAACACGCCGTAACGCCTCGGCCACGTTTCCATCCTCTCCCAGCGCCCGTCCGTAGATCTTCCGCATCACCTTCGCAGGCAACGCGCGAAGCGCATGCATCGAACGAAACGTCAGCAGATCACGATTCAGACGATAGCCGCCCAGCACCTCGTCGCCACCGTGGCCGCACAGGAACACGGGGGCACGATCGCGCGTGAGACGCACGAGTTGCCAGGTGGCGAGCGCCACGCCGTCGCCGACCGGTTCCGTGAGCGCCGCGAAAGCCGCGTCCAGATCGCGAAGCCGTTCCTCGTTCGAGACGTCGAGGAACGTGTGCCCCTCCGGATACGACGCGTCGTCCGCCACGGATCCCTGGTGCGCCCGGTACGAGAACGACGGCAGGTCCCCACCGCCGGCCGCTGCGATCGCGCGGCTGTCGATGCCATCGGAGAGGAACAGCGCGACGGGCACGTCGGAAACCCGGCACCGACGTACCGCGCTCCTCAGCAGCTCGTTGAATCGCTCGACGTCTTCCTCGTGGAGAGGGCGCGGTCGTTCGGCCCGCGCCGGGATCTCGTACCATCGCTCCCGCGCCACCCCGCCGCGGTCGATCCGCAACAAGTGCCCCGGGGGAACCTTGCGAACGTCCCGCAGCACCGTGCGCGGACTCACCACGTACCTCAGGGCCACCAGCTCCCGGGCCGCCTCGCGATCGAGTTCCCGCGAGACCCACGGCGCGGCCAGCAACGCCTCGATCGACGACGCGAACGTCAGGCGCGTCGCATCGCCGTGGTGGAACAGCGGCTTTTCCCCGAACCGATCCCGGACGAGCCAGAGCCGACGCTCGCGACGATCGTAGAGCGCGAAGGCGAACTGTCCGACGAGGCGCGGCAGGATGTCCGCGCCGAGGCGCGCCCAGCCCTCCAGGAGCACCTCGGTGTCGCTCGTCGAACGGAACGCGGTCCGGTCGAGACCGACCTCCCGGGCGAGGTCCTCGTGGTTGTAGATCTCTCCGTTGAAGCAGAGGACCCAACGCTCGCACGCGCTGACCATGGGCTGGCGCCCCGCCTCGGTGAGATCGACGATCGCAAGCCGACGATGTCCGAGTTCGATCGTCGAATCGCGCCACACTCCGGAGTCGTCCGGACCGCGGGCAACCATGCGCTCGGTCATGGCCCCGACCACCCCGGGAAACAGATCTCGCCGCTCCCCGAAGTGGTAGACTCCCGCGATTCCACACATGTCGACCTCGACGTCGAGTGGTCAGTCGGTTCGGGGCGACGGAGCTTCGCGCCGCTGGATGAAACGAAGATGAGAAGTCGCGCGCGCGAACTCGCTCCCGGGAGCCCGCTCTCTCAGGGGATGGCCTCGAAGAGGGCTTCCTCGGAGGCGATCCTCTCCTCCATCTCCGCCCGGACGTTCCGCGCCAACGTGACCACCTGGTTCTCGTCCAGGTCGTCCGCAGCGATGTCCAGGCTGAGCACACCGATGGCGTTACCTCCGGCGTCCAGCAAGGGAGAAGTGACCTCGTAAGGCTCGTCCGGTGACTCGGGGGACTCCACGGCGGCCATTCCCGTGCGAATGATCTCATCGTCGTCCGCGCCGGAACGCTCGCCGATCTCTCCGGCGTCGCTCGCGGCGATCGTGCGCAAGACTCCATCGACGCGGGCGACGATCTCCATACCCCGGAGGGCGGCATGGGTCGACATCGTCGCCTCGACGAGCCACTGCGCGTAGGGCGCAGAGATGGGGGCGACGTCCAGGGTTCCCGCAGTCCGGTCCTCCTGCTCGAGCGGCTCGTCCGCTCGCGACGAACCGACGATCAAACCCGCGACGAGCAGCGTCGTCGCCAACCACCCGATCTCTCGCTTCATCCCTCATTCCTCCTTCTTCGGCACCGGTTCCCTTCGGCGCGGGCCTGCCCCGTCGCCGACAGTAGCAGGATCGCACGCGGCACCTGACAGAAAACTGACGTGGTGTCCTCACGGGACCGGAAACGGCGGGCTGGCCGAAAAGAAAAAGGGGGCGGCGGTCACCCGCCGGCCCCCCACTGCCCTTCACGCTGCTCGACGCTGCCCTAGCTGAACGGCACGTCGAACGACTTCTGCACCGTGCCCTGGAACACGAGCTTCACTTCCCACTCGAAGTTCGTCTCCGTCGGCGGTGCCGACGTCCCGCGCACGTGGTAGCGGAAGCTGTCGTTGACCGGGCCGGGCCCGTTGCCCTTGAGGCCCTGCACCGTCTCGAGCAGGTAGTCGTTCATGAGGTTGATGCCGTCGGTGCCGATCACGTTCGTGATGTCGATCCACTCCTCCGGGTTCGGCACGTTGCCGGAGCCGGCCGGCATCGTGTAGCCGGTGATGAGCACGGCGGGCGAGCCGATGTCGTTGTTGCCGGCATCCACCGGCACGACCTCGACCAGCGTGTTCGTGATGATCCGGTTCGCCACCACGTCCGGCTGGATCACGCGGTACAGGACCTGCACGATCTTGATCGCATCGTCTTCCAGATCGTTGATGTCGATGTCGGCGTCGTCCAGGGCGCCCTCGATGTCGAGGTCCTCGGTGACGTTCACGATCTGGCTGTCGTCGTGGAAGTTCACCTCACCCGTCGCGATGAACCGCGCGACCGTGGGGAACCCGAGCGAGAGAGTCACGATCTGTTCATTGGAGCACGTGGCCGCCATCAACATCACCGAGAGGATCGGCAGGGCGACCTTCGCAATCGTCTTCATGAAAATCCCCCTAGATTCCGAAGCTCAAGGATCCGGCCACACCCATCTCCGCGGCCACGTAGCCTTCCACGTTCAGGCTCACGATCGGGAACTTCACGTTCGCGCCGAGCGTGCCGCGGAAGTCGTTCTGGCGATCGAGCTTGACCTGCACGGACTCATCGCCGCTGTCGTAGTTCGCCTCCATCTTGCACGAATCCATGCCGAGGCCGGCGTACGGCTCGAGCTTCACGGCACCCGTGCCGAACAGGCGCGAACCCGTGACGTTCCACGCCATGAGGTCGGCCTTCACGAGGTCCTTCGAGCCGAGGTCGAACTGCTGGAACATGCCGCCCACCGCGATATCCACCGGCAGGCCGGGCAGGTACTGCGAGATCGAGTGCTGCGCGCCGAACGCCCAGTAGGTGAACTCGCCGAGCTCCTCGTCGTCACCCACGGTGAACGTCACGTAGCGGATCATCGCCTTGGTGCCGAGCACGCTGCCCACCGTGATCTGCGGCGCGGCGAACGCGAGGTTCTGCAGATTGAACCCGCCCGGGTAGGCGAACTCGAGCCCGTTGCCCTGGCTCACGGTGGCCCCGTCCGGATCGCCGATCACCGTGGGCACCTCGGCCTCCGGGTAACCGCCGAACGCCGGCGCCGTGTAGGTCCGATCCGTGTCCGAGAACGAGATGTAGGAGCCCGTGAGATCGAGACGGGCGGTCAGGCCGGCCGTGGGCACGTGGCCTCCACGGAAGATGCCCGCGTTGGCCGAGGCCGACAGTCCCTTCGAGAGCGGACCGAGGTAGCCGGTGGCCTGGTCCCCGACGAGCGTGCTCAGGTTGTCCGAAAGCGCGTCACCCGACGCGGAGCCGGACACCGCGAGCACCGCCGCCACTGCGGCGCCCAGGATTCCGAAGCGCATTGCGTTCCTCCCTCAAGAAACGGAAAGGTCGACGTACCCCGGAATTCTCCGGGTGCGGCGGCCCGGGGTCAATCCCGGAGCCGCGAACGGCCGTTCCGTAGGTCGGCGGAAGAACGGCGCGACGAGAGCCGGAAGTTGCAGCGGGGCCGGAATCTACCGGGCGGAATCTAGCCCGCGGCTTCGCCCCGGAGACGGCGATCGATCGCCAGCAGGCCCCGCAGCGTGAAGCCGACTTCGATCCCATCGATCGAGCGGCAATGCGGTCCGACCAGGGGCGCAAGGCCCCCGGTGGCCACGGCGCGCCCCTTTCCGCCCAGTTCCGGCCAGATCCCCTCCACGAGGGAATCGATCATCCCCACCGCCCCGAGGAGGATTCCGGAGCGCAGGCAGTCCCGGGTGTTCCGGCCCACGACCGAGTCCGGGAACGAGAAGTCGACCTTGGTGAGCCGGGCCGCGCGCCGGAACAGGTCCTCGGCCGACGTCTCCACGCCGGGCGCGATCACGCCGCCCACGTAGCGGCCCTTCGAGTCCAGGCAGTCGAAGTTCGTGGCCGTCCCGAGGTCCACCACGATCGCGGGCGCGCCGAGCAGCTCCTGCGCCGCGACCGCGTTCGCGATGCGGTCGGCACCGACCTCGCGCGGATCGTCCACCGCGACCTCGATGCCGAGATCCATGTCCGCGGAGATGATCACCGGATCGTGACCGAGCTCCTGCCGGATGAACTCCTCGAAGCGCCGCGTGAGCGGTGGCACCACGGAGCACAGGATCGTGCGGGTGACGGACCGCTCGCCGTGCTCGAGCTTGCGGCACAGGTGCGTGACGACCATGGAGATCTCGCCGACGGTCGCGTCGCGGCGCGTGCCCACGCGCAGATCGCCGTGCGAGTGGCCCGACTCGTCGAACAGGCCGAGCACGACGTTCGTGTTTCCGATGTCCACCGTGAGCAGCATCAGCTCTCCTCCGACAGGACGAGGCTCGCCTCGCCGCTGATCACCCGCACCTCGCCGCGGCCGGGAACGTCGAGGCGCAGGGCGCCGGTCGCGTCGACGCCGCGCGCCGTACCTTCCACCCGCTCGCCGCCGCCGACCTCGATCGACACGGAACGGCCGAGCCATTCGTCGCGCCGCGCGAACTCGTCCGCGAGATCGAGCCGGCCCGCGACTTCCGCGGCGACCTTGCGCTCGAGACGCGCGATCAACGTCGCGAGGAGCTCGCTCCGCCCGACGTGTCGTCGCGTCGCCTCCTCCACCGACGTCGCGAACGGTGCGACCTCCGGCGGGAAGTCCTGCGGACGATGGTGCACGTTGATCCCGATCCCCGCCACGGGGAACACGCGCCCGCCGGCCGATCGCGCCTCCACGAGCACGCCGCAGATCTTGCGGCCGCCGATCCGCACGTCGTTCGGCCACTTGAGGGCCGGCGAGAATCCGGTTCGCTCCTCCACCGCCTCGGCCACCGCGAGCGCCGCGATCAACGACAGCCGCGGCGCGGCGGCCGGATCCGCGGGCACCGGCAGCAGCGTGGTGCTCCAGATTCCGAGGCCGGGCCGGGAGTCGAACACGCGGCCGCGCCGTCCCCGGCCGGCCGTCTGCAGCTCGGCCGTCACCACGAGTCCCGGCGCCGCCCCGGCCGCGGCCCGCTCGGCTGCGCGGTCGTTCGTGGAGCCGATCGTCGCCAGGACCTCGAGCTCGCGTCCCCAGGTGGCGCCGCCGAGCGACGCCTGCACGTCGGCCGCCGCCAGCGCGGAACCGCGCGGGCCGAACCGGAGCGTGCCGTCGGTTTCCAGGGAGACGAGGTCGCCGAGCGTGGCGAGGGCCGACTCGAGATCGGGCGCGTCGCCGAACGTCGTGAGGCGCGCGGCCGGCAGCGCGCCACCCGCCTCGCCGAGCGCGTGCACGAGACGCGCCGCGCGCTCGAACCGATCGCTCACGCGCCCTCGATCAGGAACGAGAAGTCGATCGCCTTCACGCTGTGGGTCAGCGCGCCGAGACTCACGCAATCCACGCCGATCCGCGCGAGCTCCGGAATGCGCGCGAGCGTGACGTTGCCGGACGCCTCCAGCTCCGGCCGCTTCTCCGATTCCGCGAGCCGCGCCACGATGCGCGCCATCTCGTCGTTCGACATGTTGTCGAGCAGGAGGCGATGCGCGCCGTACTCGGCCGCGCGGATCGCCTCGTCGAACGTGCGGACCTCCACCGTGACGGGGAGCGATCCCGAGCGCTCGTCCGAGTAGATCGCGCCGAGCGCCATCGCGATGCCGCCGGCGAGGGCCAGGTGGTTCTCCTTCAGCATCACCATGTCGCCGAGGCTCCACCGGTGCGACGTTCCGCCGCCCGCCACCACCGCCCACTTCTCGAGCGCGCGCAGCCCGGGCGTGGTCTTGCGCGTGTCGCAGATCGCGATCCTGCCGCCCGCCGCATCCACGCAGCGACGCGTGACCGTGGCCACGCCGGACAGGCGCTGCAGGAAGTTCAAACCCGTGCGCTCGCCGCCGAGCAGCACGCGCGCGCTCGCCCGCAGCTCCAGCACGACCTCGCCGGCCGCGAACGAATCGCCGTCCTTGCGGCCCATGATCTCCACCGCCTCGTCGTCGGCGAGCAGCTCGAACGCGCGCGCGAACGCGTCGCGGCCGGCGAGCACGCCGCCCTCGCGAGCGAGGACGCGCGCCGACTTCGAATCCCCGGCCCCCGGCAGCGGCAACGTGGACCGGTCGTCGAACGCGTGATCCTCCTCGAGCGCGCGACGCACGATCGGGTCGATCACGTCGCGGGACGGCGGCCCCGCCTGGAAGCGGCCGAGCGTCTTCAACGTCGCCTCCGCGGGGAACGTCGCTTGCTGCCCGCCGTCACGGGCTTGACCTTCGTGCGCGCCGCGGCCGCGGCCGGGTCCGCCTCCAGGTCCATCAGGCGATCGCGCAGCGTCGCCGCGAGCTCGAAGTCCAGCCGCTCCGCGGCCTCCAGCATCTCGCGCGTGAGGCGTTGCGCCATCTGCTCGCGCTCGATCCCATCTTCGCTCGCCTCCGGCAGGTGATCCGGCAGCCGCTCGTCCGCCGTTCCCTTCATCTCCGCGACCTCGGTCTGGCCCATGACCTGCTCCACGGACTTGCGGATCGATTCCGGCGTGATGCCGTGCTCCTCGTTGTAGGCCCGCTGCTTCTCGCGGCGACGTCCCGTCTCATCCAGCATGCGCTGCATGGAGCCGGTGATCTCATCGGCGTACAGGATCACGCGCCCGCTCAGGTTTCGGGCCGCGCGCCCGGCCGTCTGGATCAGCGAGCGATCCGAGCGCAGGAACCCTTCCTTGTCCGCGTCCAGGATCGCCACCAGCGACACCTCGGGCAGGTCGAGTCCCTCGCGCAGCAGGTTGATACCCACGAGGACGTCGAACTCCCCGAGACGCAGGCCGCGCAGGATCGCGATGCGGTCGAGTGCCTCGATATCGGAGTGGAGGTAGCGCACGCGGATGCCGGCCTCCTCCAGGTAGTCCGTGAGATCCTCGGCCATGCGCTTCGTGAGCGTCGTGATGAGCACGCGCTCCTCCTTCGCCACCGTGACCCGGATCTCGGCGAGCAGGTCGTCGACCTGACCCGTCACCGGGCGGATCTGCACCTCGGGATCCACGAGCCCCGTCGGGCGGATGACCTGCTCCACCACCACGCCCTCGGACTGCGTGAGCTCCCACTCGCCCGGCGTGGCCGACACGAAGATCATGTCGCCCGTCATCTCCAGGAACTCCTCGAAGTTCGCAGGGCGGTTGTCGATCGCGGATGGAAGGCGGAATCCGTGCTCCACGAGCGTGGATTTCCGCGCGACGTCGCCGTGGTACATGCCGCCGATCTGCGGCACGGCCACGTGCGACTCGTCGATCACCGTGAGGAAGTCCTTCGGGAAGAAGTCGACCAGGCAGAACGGCCGCTGGCCCGGCGCGCGCCCGGAGAAGTGGCGCGAGTAGTTCTCGATGCCGGAGCAGTGTCCGATCTCCTCGATCATCTCGAGGTCGAAGTTCGTGCGCGACTCGAGTCGCTGCGCCTCCAGCAGGCGGTTCTCCGCGCGCAGGAACTGCAGCCGTTCGTCGAGCTCGGCGCGGATGGTCGCGAGCGCGCCCTCGATCTTGGGCCGCGCCGTGACGTACTGCTTCGCGGGGAACACCATGTACTCGTCCGGTTCCGCCTTCACCTCGCCCGTCAGCGGGTCCACCACCGTGAGGCGCTCGACCTCGTCGCCGAACAGCTCGAGACGGAGGACGTCTTCCTCGTACGCGGGGCGGATCTCCATCGTGTCACCACGCACGCGGAACGTGCCGCGGCCGAGCATGTAGTCGTTGCGCGTGTACTGGATCTCCACGAGGTCTGCGAGGATCGCGTCGCGGTCGCGCTCGGCGCCCACCCGGATCGGCACCGCGAGGTTGCGGAAGTCGTCCGGATCCGACAGACCGTAGATGCACGAGACGGAAGCGACCACGATCACGTCCGGCCGGGTGGTCACCGCGCACATCGCGCGCAGCCGCAGGCGGTCGATGTCGTCGTTGATGGAGGCGTCCTTCTCGATGTACGTGTCCGTCTGCGGGACGTACGCCTCCGGCTGGTAGTAGTCGTAGTAGGAGATGAAGTACTCCACGCGATTGCGCGGAAAGAACTGGCGGAACTCGCCGTAGAGCTGGGCCGCGAGCGTCTTGTTCGGCGAGATCACGAGGGTCGGCCGATTGACCCGCGCGATCACGTTGGCCAGGCTGAACGTCTTGCCGCTGCCGGTCACGCCGAGCAGCGTCTGGTAGCGTCGGCCGGCCCGGAGACCCTCCTCCAGCTCGGCGATCGCCTGCGGCTGGTCGCCGCGGGGCTCGTACGGCGCCACGAGATCGAACTTCACGCGAACCTCCGGGGGCCCGGCGGGGTACCGTCGCGGGAGCGGACGGACCGGCAGACGCCGGGCGACGGGCAGGCTATCATGCCCCGCGCCGGAGGGGACGGATGAAGCAGCCATTGGGACTCGAGAGATCCGGAGGGCGCCCGGCCAGGCCCGGCGGACCTTCGCCCGCGCTCGGTGCGGCGATCCTGGGCTTTCTGGCGCTGCTCGCCGCCCTCGGCGGCTGTGCCGGCGGGCGCCCGGCCCTCGACAGCGCCCCCGTGATGCCCCCGCCGGTCGCCCCCGCCTGGCGCCCGGCCGAGGCGATGGCCATGCTGCTCAAGCCCCCTCCCGAGGGCGCGAACCCCATCGACGACGGCTACCTCGAGCGCACCCGTTCGTTCCGGGCCCGGATCGCCGAGACGGACGCCCTCGAGCCTTCCCTCAAGAAGATCGAGAAGGTCGACCGCGGCGGGCGCCGCACCTGGATCTTCGACGGGCCGGACGTGATCGTCTTCCGCGTGGACGCGGACGACGACGGCACCGTGGACCAGTCCCAGTACTTCGGCCCCGAGGGGCTGTACGCGATCACCCACCGGTTCGCGGCGGGCCGGCGCACCCAGCGCATCTACTGGCCGCTCGGCGAGTCGCGGATCGTGGAGATCCGGGACAACGTCCCGCCGTACCCCGGCGTGTGGTGGCGCACCGACGAAACGCCTTTCGCGCGCGGTTCCTAGCCAGTCTCCTTCTTTACATTCCCGCCGCGAACCTCTCACCCGGTCGGCCGGTATCGTGGAAATCCACGGGGGTCGGATTTCCCGAATGGCAGTACCGTGCCATTCGGCCCTGTGGCCCGAAGTTCGCTTGTGCAGGGGCGTACCTCCCCGTAGCCTCGGCCCGTTCACCTCGGCCCGCTTTCCCGACGCGAGGCGGCCAGGGTCCGGCGGGAGCCCGCGGGAGACACCCGCGGCCGGTTTCCCGAACCGGCGCTCTCCGAGGTCGCCTGCGTCTGCCGACGGAGGAGTATCCATGTCTCCCACTGCGACCATGACAGGCAAGAGCGCGGTCGACGCGTTCATGTCCGACGTCATCGCGAAAAACCCGGAGCAGAAGGAATTCCACCAGGCTGTCCGCGAAGTCGCGGAGTCGATCGTTCCGTTCCTCGACAAGAATCCGCACTACAAGCACGCGCGGATCCTGGAACGGATGGTCGAGCCCGAGCGTGTCATCATGTTCCGTGTTCCGTGGCGCGACGACGCCGGGGATGTCCGCGTGAACCGCGGCTTCCGCGTGGAGTTCAACAGCGCGATCGGCCCGTACAAGGGCGGCCTGCGCTTCCACCCCACCGTGACGCTCGGCATCCTGAAGTTCCTGGGCTTCGAGCAGATCCTCAAGAACAGCCTCACCACGCTGCCCATGGGCGGCGGCAAGGGTGGCAGCGATTTCGACCCCAAGGGCAAGAGCGACGCCGAAGTGGAGAAGTTCTGCCAGAGCTTCATGACGGAGCTCCATCGCCATATCGGCCCGAACACCGACGTTCCGGCCGGTGACATCGGCGTGGGCGGCCGCGAGATCGGCTTCATGTTCGGCCAGTACAAGCGGCTGCGGAACGAGTTCACGGGCGTGCTCACGGGCAAGGGCCTGAACTGGGGCGGCAGCCTCATCCGGCCGGAGGCCACGGGCTACGGCTGCGTGTACTTCGCGGCGGAGATGCTCGGCACGAAGGGCGACGGCTTCAAGGGCAAGACGGTCGCGGTGTCCGGCTCGGGGAACGTCGCGCAGTACGCCACCGAGAAGGCCACGCAGCTCGGCGCCAAGGTCGTGACGCTGTCCGACTCGGGCGGCACGATCCACGATCCGAACGGCATCGACGCCGACAAGCTCGCGTTCGTGATGACGCTCAAGAACGTGAAGCGCGGCCGCATCCGCGAGTACGCGGACAAGTTCAAGTGCGAGTACCTGGAAGGCAAGCGGCCGTGGGGCGTGAAGTGCGACGTCGCGCTGCCGTGCGCCACCCAGAACGAGGTCGATCTGTCGGATGCGAAGTCGCTCGTGAACAACGGCTGCAAGGTCGTGGCCGAAGGCGCGAACATGCCGACCGAGCCCGATGCGGCCGAGTACTTCATCGAGAAGGGCTGCCTGTTCGGACCCGGCAAGGCCGCGAACGCGGGCGGCGTGGCGGTCTCCGGACTCGAGATGTCGCAGAACAGCCTGCGCATGGGCTGGACCCGCGACGAGGTCGACGGGCACCTGCACCGCATCATGCGGGACATCCACGAGAACTGCGTCCGTCACGGCAAGGACGGCAGCAAGATCAACTACATCGACGGCGCGAACATCGCCGGCTTCATCAAGGTCGCGGATGCGATGATGGACCAGGGTCTGGTCTAGTTCGTCTGCGCGAAGTGGTTCGTCGGGGGGCGGGGCCGCGAGGTCCCGCCCCCTTCTCGTGGAACGCGCGGCACGGAGGGCAGTGCACGATCAACTCCGGAGGGGTTCGTCCAGCACCGCGCGTAGCTCCTCCTCCCGGGGCGCGATCCTCACCGCGTGCGACTCCCGCGTGAGCCCGACGGCGAGCTCCTCGGGGATGTCGAGCACCCGCCCGATCACCGGTTCCACTTCCTCCCGGAACTTCGCGGGGTGCGCGGTGGAGACGAGCACGCGTGGTGCGTCCGTCTCGCCGAGTTCCTCGAGGGCAAGCCAACCGACCGCCGTGTGCGGATCGAGCAGGTAGCCGAGCTCCCGGTCCACGCGGCGGATGCAGTCGCGCGTCGCGGCGTCATCGTGCGCGGAGGCGAGCACGTCGCGACGGATCGCCTGCAGATCGCGCTCGTAGAGATGCTCGATGCGCTCCAGGTTCGAGGGATCGCCCACGTCCATCGCGTTCGAGATCGTGGAGACGGAGGGGCGCGGCCGGAAGTCCCCGGTGCGCAGGTACTCGGGCACGACGTCGTTCGCGTTCGTGGCCGCGACGAAACGGGCGATCGGCACGCCCATGCGCCGGGCGATCAGGCCGGCCGCGAGATTGCCGAAGTTCCCGCTCGGGACACACACGACCGGCGCCGGGCCGCCGGCCGGCAGCCGCGACCACGCCCACGCGTAGTAGATCGTCTGCGGGATCAACCGGCCGAGGCTGATCGAGTTCGCGGACGTGAGCCGCACCCGCTCTCGCAGCGACCGATCCGCGAACGCGGCCTTCGCGAGCCGCTGGCAGTCGTCGAACGCGCCGCGGACCGCGACCGCCGTCACGTTCCCTCCGAGCGTGGTGAACTGGCGCTCCTGGAGCGGGCTCACCTTCCCTTCCGGGTACATCACCACGACCCGCGTGCCGGGAACACCGTGGAACGCGTTCGCTACGGCGCCCCCCGTGTCTCCCGACGTCGCCACGAGAATCGTGAGCGGCTCCGCCCCGAGACCGATCGCGCCGAGCAGTCGCGCAAACACCCGCGCGCCCACGTCCTTGAACGCGAGCGTGGGCCCGTGGAACAGCTCGAGCACGTGCCAGCCCGGCCGCACCTCCACCAGCGGGATCTCGAACGAGAGCGCTGACGCCGCGATCTCGTCGATCGAGCCGATGCCCTCGAAGTACGGGCGCATCATCGTGGCCGCGATTTTGGGGAGGCTCGATTCTCGAAACGTCGCGGTCGTCTTCGGGGCGGGGGTTGCCGGATCGAGCGCCGGGATGCGCTCCGGAAAGAAGAGGCCGCCGTCCGGCGCGAGGCCGTGGAGCAGCGCCTCCGTCGCGGACGTCGGCGGGGTGTTCCCGCGAGTGCTGACGTATCTCAAGCGCGCCTCACAGCACGCGCGCGCCGGGCACGCCCACGCGCGAGATCCAGAGATCCGTTCCGTCGCCCGCGCCGGCCCGGGCGAGCGCCTCGCGCATCGCGACCGCGACGTGCTCCGCGGCGCTTCGATCCGGCGCGAACGCGAACATCGTGGGGCCCGAGCCCGAGAGGCCGCACCCGCACGCGCCGGCGTCGCCCGCCGCCGCCTTCGCCGCCGCGAATCCCGGCACCGCATCCGTCCTCACCGGCTCGGCGAACCGGTCCTCGATCCCGCTCGCGAGCAGTTCCGTGTCACCCACGGCGAGACCCGCCACCAGCGCCGCGACGTTTCCGGCCTGGGCCACTGCGTCGGCGAGCGCCACTCGGTCCGGCAGCTTCGAGCGCGCCTCGCGCGTGGGCACCTCCAGGTGCGGATGCACGACCGCGCACCAGAGCTCCGGCGGCACCGGCAACGAGTCCACGCGCACCGACTCGCCGCGCCCGCGCACGAGCACGAACCCGCCGTACAGCGAAGGCGCGACGTTGTCCGCATGCCCCGTCCCGCACGCGATCCGCTCTCCCTCCATCGCGCAGCGCAGCAGCACCTCGCGCGGCGTGGGCGACTCGAACAGCGCGTCCACGGCCACGAGCGCCGCCACCGCACTCGCCGCGCTCGAGCCGAGCCCCGACGCGAGCGGCATCCCCTTCTCGAGAATGAGCGACACGCCGAACGGATCGCCGCGACGCGCGAGCAACTGCCGCGCCGCCACCCCCGCGGTGTTCTCCTCGGCGCCGCGCGGCAGCCGGCCGTCGTCGCCGCGCACCTCCGTGATGCGGACGCCGGTCGCGTCCTCGCGCGTCGCCGTCACCCGGTCGCCGGGTTCCTCGATCGCGAAGCCGAGCACGTCGAAGCCGGAGCTCACGTTCGAGACGCTCCCGGGCGCCCACGCCGTGACGGTGTTCACTTCAGCAGTCCGCGCGCGACCGCGAGCTCGGCGAGGAGCAGCGACCCGCCGGCCGCCCCGCGGATCGTGTTGTGCGAGAGCGTCACGAACTTCCAGTCCAGGAGCGGGCAGGGTCGGAGCCTCCCCACCGAGGCGGCCATGCCGCCCCCGAGGTCGCGGTGCAGCCGGGGCTGCGGCGCGTCGTCCTCGCGCAGGAACACGATCGGCGCGGCCGGCGCGCTCGGCAGCTTCCGCGCCTGCGGTTCCGCCGAGAAGTCCCGCCACGCGGATTCGAGATCGCCCGCCGACGCCTTCTTCCGGAGCTTCACCGACACGCACTCCAGGTGGCCGTCGATCACGGAGACCCGGTTGCAGGCGGCGCTCACCGTGACGTCGGCGGGGGCGATGCGCGCGCCATCCAGGCGACCGAGGATCTTGCGCGTCTCGTTCTCGATCTTCTCTTCCTCGCCGCCGATGAACGGGATCACGTTGTCGAGTGCGGAGAGGCTCGGCACGCCGGGGATGCCCGCGCCCGAGAGCGCCTGCATCGTGACGACGTTCACGCTCTCGATCCCGAACGCATCCGCGAGCGGCTTGAGCGCGAGCACGAGCCCGATCGTGGAACAGTTCGGATTCGTGAGGATCGCGCCCGGACCGGGCTGCGCGCGCACGAGCTCCACGTGATCCGGATTCACTTCCGGCACCACGAGCGGCACGTCCGGGTCCATGCGATGGTTCTTGGAGTTCGAGACGACCACACGCCCCGCCGCCGCGAACGCCTTCTCCACCTCGCCCGCCACGGAGGAGTCCAGCGCCGAGAACACGAGCGGGCAGTCTCCCACCGCGTCCGGCTCGCACGGCCGGACGGGGAGGCCTCCGATCTCCGGAGACAGCGGCGCCGCCTGCAGCCACCGCGCGGCCTCGCGGTACGCGCGACCCGCCGAGCGATCCGACGCCGCGACCGCCCGCAGCTCGAACCACGGGTGCCCCTGCAGCAGCTCCACGAAGCGCTGTCCGACACTGCCGGTCGCTCCGAGCACCGCCACGGGAATCCGCTTCCGATCGGTCATCGATCTACCCTTCACTCACGGCGCGCAGGATGTCGGCGAACACGCCGGACGCCGTCAGCTCGGGCCCGGCCCCGGGCCCGCGCACGACGAGCGGTGCCGAAGCGTATCGCCGAGAACGGATCGCGACCAGACTGTCCGTGCCGCGGAGCGTCGCCGCGGGGTGATCCGCGGGGACGGACACGAGGCCGGCGCTCGCCCCCGCCGACGTGGCGCTCGCGAGGTACACGAGGCGCTCCCCGCGTGAGGCGGCCTCCCGCTGGCGCAGCTCGAAGTCGTCATCGAGATCCGGCAGCCGCTTCCAGAACTCCTCCACCGAGTACTCGTTCCACTTGCCGGAGGGAAGCACCGGCTCGATCGAAACGTCGGCGGGCTCGAACTCCCAGCCCGCGAGGCGCGCGAGGATCAGGATCTTGCGGCCGGCGTCGCGGCCGCCGAGGTCCTCGCGCGGATCGGGCTCCGTGTAGCCGAGGTCGTGGGCCTTGCGGACCGCGCCGCTGAAACGTCGGCCGTTCGCGACCTCGTCGAACACGTAGGCGAGCGTGCCGGAGAGCACGCCGTCGACCTGCGAGATCTCGTCGCCGGTCGCGACCAGATCCGACATCGTGGTCACGACCGGGAGCGCGGCGCCGACCGTGGTCTCGAACCGGAAGCGCGCGGGCGTCGCGCGGAGCGCGCGCCAGTCCCCGAGGGACCCGGCCGGGCGCAGCTTGTTCGCGGTCACCACCGGCGTGCCGGCCGCGAGCAGCAAGGGATACGTCGCGGCGACGTCGGCGCTCGCCGAGCAGTCCACGAACACGGCCTGCGGATCGCGCGCGGCCGCCGCCACCAGCTCCGCGAGCGGTTCGCGCGATTCCGTCTCCTTCAGCCGCGCCACGGCCTCCGACGCCGGCCATCCCTCGGGGTCCATCCGCGCGCCACGCGAATCCGCGAGGCCGGCCACGACCAGTCGATAGCCGCGCTCCTTCACCAGCTCCGCCTCGCGCGCCGCGACCTGCGCGAGCAACGCGCGACCCACGCCGCCCGGCCCCGCGAGGTACAGCCGCACGCGACGTTCCCCGGCCCCGAAGAACGCATCGTGTACCGCGTTCAGCGCGCGACGTTCGTCGCCACCGCCGACCACGAGCGAGATGTTGATCTCGGAGCTGCCCTGGGCGATCGCGCGCACGTTCACGCCGCGCCGGCCGAGCACGCCGAACAGGCGCCCGGCCACGCCGGCCCGTTCGCGCATCCCCTCGCCGACCGCCGCGATCACGGACAGGTCGCGCTCCACCACGAGCGCGTCCACGAGCCCCGCGCGACGTTCCGCCGCGAACTCCTCCTCCACCGCGTGCCGCGCGGGCTCGGTCGCGTCCGGCGCGACCGCGAAGCAGATCGAGTGCTCGCTCGAGGCCTGGCTGATCATGATCACGGACACACGATGCCGCGCGAGCGCCCCGAACAGACGGGCGGCGATGCCCGGCACGCCAACCATGCCGTCGCCCTCGAGGCGAAGCAGCGTCACGTCGCGGATGGAGGCGAGGCCGCGGATCGGCGTCTCGTCGCCGCGGGGCGGATCCGCCGTCACCCGCGTGCCCGGCACCTCGGGATGGAACGTGTTCTTGATCAGCAGCGGGATGCCGCGCCGGCGGGTGGGGTGCACGCTCGGCGGGTGCACGACCTTCGCGCCGAAGTGCGAGAGCTCGAGCAGCTCGTCGTAGCCGAGCGCCGCGAGCGCCCGCGCAGCGGGCACGGCGCGGGGATCGGCGGTGAGCACGCCGTCGACGTCCGTCCAGAGCTCCACGGCGTCCGCGTCGAGCGCGTCGCCGAGGATGGACGCCGTGTAGTCCGAACCGCCGCGGCCGAGCGTCGTCGTTTCTCCCTGCTCCGTGGCCGCCACGAATCCGGTCACCACGCGCAGCGGCGCCGGGTCCTCGAACGCGGCGCGGATCCGCTCGCGGGTGGGTGCCTCGAGCACGCGGGCCGCGCCGAACTCGGCGCCGGTCACGATCAGCTCGCGGGCATCCGTCGCCAGCGCCGGCATCCCCGCCGCGCGGAACGCCGCGGCCACCGCGAGCGACGACGCGCGCTCCCCCGCGCTCAGGATTCGATCGAGCGTCCGGGGAGTCGCCTCCCGCAGCAGCGAGACGCCGTGCGCGAGTTCCTCGACTTCCTCGAAGATGGCGGCGGTCTCCGTCGCGGCGGCGTCGCGATCCGCGTCTCCCGCGAGGGCCTCGAGCGCCTCCCGGTGCCGCGCCACGATCTCGCCCAGCCGCGGGCGCCAGTCCGACTCGCCCGCCGCCGCCGCCCGCGCGAGGCCGAGCAGCGAGTCCGTGACCCCGCCGAACGCGGACACCACGACGGCGACGCGATCCGCCCGCCGCGCCGCCGCCACGATGTCCGCCACCGACCGGATCCTCTCCGGCGTCGAGAGCGAGGAGCCCCCGAATTTCAAGATCCTCATGCTGGACCGTCGGTCTCGTGGGGTGGCCGCTTGAGGATCACGCCCTCGCCCGCGCGCCCGTCGATGCGCACCTCCAGGGGCGCGTCGAGGCGGACGTGATCGAGCCAGCGGAGACTCCGGGTCGGCTTCAGCGAATCGAGCCAGGCGAAGTCCAGCGAGCCCCCGCCGCGCTTCATCACGTGGAAGTAACCGATGCCGTGACTCGTCATGTTGTGGAAGAAGTGCGTGCCCTGCGAGGGCTCCACCACCAGATCCTCCAGGTCGTGCTCCAGGATGACGCGGGCGCCGGAGATCTGCTTCCAGCTCACCGGGACGCCGAGCCAGCGATCCGCCGTGCCCCAACGCCCCGGACCGATCAGCAGGTAGGGACGCCCCGCCGCCACCAGCTCCGCGTTGAGCTTCTCGACCTCGCTCGCGATGTCGATCGTGTGCTCGCGACTGAACCGCCCCCGCGGCACGACGAGAATGTCGCGGATGTTCGAGAAGCGGCCGTTGCCGAGCGCGTGCGGCGAACGCGCGAGGACGTCCTCGTCTCGCACGTCGCCGATGAGGTCGCCGCCGGCGCCCTGGATCGGCACGGGACGGATCTGCAGGAACGCGAACTCCGCCGTGTGGGTCTCCGTGGACTCGAGGTCGAGCGCGAACTCGATCTCGGCCGGGCCGGAAAGACCGTGCACGCCCACGTCGAGGAGCACGCGCAACGTCTCGGCGAGCGGCGCGAGTCCGTGCTTGAGGATCGGCGCGAACGTCACGAGGCGGATGCCGTCCCGCGAGATGCCGTCGACCACCGCGTCGTTCTCGCGGAGATACGTCGAGCCGACGTACGCGAGCGTGCCATGTCGCTCCGCATCCTCGAGGTCGAGTCGCGTGAGGTTCGAGTCCGGACGCAGGAAGTCGACCGGGCGCGTGAGATCCAGCGCCCAGAAATCGCGCTGCGCGTTCTCGAGGATGTCGTGGATCACCGAGAACTGCGGCAGCGATTCCGGGTGCGTCGGCGAGAACCGCACCGCGCGCCCGCCCTCCACCACCGTCTTGCCGAGCCCGAGCGCGATGCTCGCCATCCCCTCCTCGGTGCGCATCCGCTCCACCGGATAGAAGTTCCAGGAGCACGCCACGCCGGACACGTGCGGATAGAGGACGTTCTCGTGACGGCGGCCCACGATCTGCTGGATCACCACGCCCATCTTCTCCTCCTCCATGCGATTCGGCGTGGTGGAGATGTAGGCTTTGGCGTTCGCGAAGAACGTGGACGCGTAGATGAACTTGATCGCATCCAGGAGTTGCTGGAGGCGCACTTCCCGGTCCTCGTTCGTGTTCGGGAGCATCAGCGTGGAGTAGATGCCGGCGAACGGCTGGAAGTGCGAGTCCTCGAGCAGGCTGGAAGAGCGCACCGCGATCGGCCAGCGCACGTGCTCGAGCAGTCGATCCAGCATCTGCACCACGTCGTGCGGGATCTTCGCCGCCAGGAACCGACGCAGGATCGTCTGATCGTCGTCCTCGTGCAGCGCGAACGTGAGCAGGTCGTTCTGCTCGAGGAACTGATCGAACACCTCGGTCCCGAGGGCGGCCGACCGCGGCACCGCGATGCGCATCGTGCCCACCGACTCGAGGTCCAGCCGCGACAGGAGCTCGTGCGCGAACGCGAGCCCCCGCCCCTTGCCGCCGAGCGAGCCGCCGCCGATGCGGACGAATCGCGAGTTCTCGTCGAAGCGATCGGGATCGAAGTCCTCCACCACGCCGCGCCGCGTGCTCTGACGGAACGCGAGGAGCGTGGCCTTGAGGTAGGCGCGCATCTCGTCGACGTCGTCGAAGTCGTGCACCCGCTTCTCGCGCAGCGCCGCCGCCACCGAGAACTCGGTGCGCGCCATCAACCAGTTCGAGAAGTGGTTCAGGCGCCCGTGGAACTGCAGCGACTCCTTGGGCACGGTCTCCAGGACGTCGACCATCTGGCGCAGATCGCTCGCGCGGCCGACCTCGGTGCCGTCCGGCAGGCGGAACACGAAGTCCCCGAAACCCAGGTTCTCGAGCATGAAGCGGCGGAACTCCTGCAGCAGCGTGGGCGACCGCTTGTGCAGGAACGTCGCGCCGAGGAAGGTGGCGGTCTCCGCAAAGCGGTTCTCGGACGACTGGAGGACGAGCGGCGTGTACGGATCCGTCCGGCGGATCGTGCGCAGGAGTTCCACGCCGGCCTCGGGATCGACGACGCCCTCCCGCGGGAAGCGGACGTCCGAGATGATCCCGAGCACGACCTCGCGGTAGTTCTCGTAGAGCTCCCAGGCCTCCTCGTACGTCGACGCCAGCAGGATCTTGGGACGCGCGCGCATGCGCAGCAGCTTCTGGGTGAGGTTCACGCCCTCCTGGATCAGGGAAGACGTCTGCTTCATGATCTCGTCGAACAGCATCGGCAGGTACGACGAGTAGAAGGGAATGCTGTCCTCCACCAGGATCAGCACCCGCACCTGGCCGACCGCGGTGTCGTGCTCGACGTTGAGCTTGTCCTCGGTGAGCTTGATGACGGCGAGGAACAGGCGGACGTCGCCGCGCCACATGAACACCTTGTCGATCCCGTGCACCTCGGTCTCGCTCCCTTCCAGGAAGGCGAGCTCGCGCGTGTCGTAGGTCATCAGGTAGACGGGCAGGCCCGGATGCATCCGGCGCACGGTCTCGCCGAACTCCTGCACCGAGAGGTCGCCGACGCGCGCCATGGTGATCACGAGGTCGAAACGTCGATGCCGCAGCGCCTCCAGCGCGCGCTCGGCGGTGGCGACCCGGGTGATGTAGGCCGGGGCGGTGAGCGAGAGGTTGTGGAACTCGCCGAGGATCTGCTCCGCGAGGCGGCCGTCTTCCGCGAGCGTGTACGAGTCGTAGAGGCTCGCCACGAGCAAGACGTCGCGCACGTGGAACGGCCGGAGCGATTCGAAACTGACCTGCGCCCGCTGGTACGACTCGACCAGGCGATCGAGGAGGTCCCGGCGTTCCGCCGCCTCCGCCCGCCCGGCCGCGCTCACCGGCGGCTCCTCGCCCGGTTGCGACGTGGCGGATCGAGCGGCGACGCGAGCAGCATCTCGCGCGCCTTCTGCGTGGACGGACCGACCCAACCGGCCGTTTGCGACTCCAGCTCGAGCAGGCGCGCGCTGCGACTCGCGAGGTGTACGAGGAGGCGCACCTCGGAGAGGTAGTCCGGGATCGCGACGGTCTCGGGCCCGATGCCGACCGAGCCGCCGTCCAGGCCAGCCATGTTGTGGTAGTTCCCGAGCGGCACGGCGAGACCGCCGGCACGCCGGCCCGCCGCGCAGAACGCGGTGGCCTCGCAGCTGCCGCCGTCCATCAGGCGACGCTGGTAGCGGAACGTCGGGTCGGCGGCCGCCAGCTCCTTGGCGATCGAGTGCAGCGCGCCCATGAGCGGCGGGTCGAACAGCGACATCGCGTCGCCCACGCGGACGATCACGCCGCCGCCCTGCGGTGCGTGCGGCAACGCCCGCGACGTTTCCAGCGACAGCAGACGCGCGTCCTTCGGAATCGTGCGACCGGTGATGCCGGCCAGCGCGCCGTACAGACCGACCTCCTCCGCGCGCGTGAACCAGCCCCACACGTGCGCGCCGCGCGGACGGTCGCGGACCATCTCGTCCAGCGTGGCGAGCGCCGCGGCCGCGCCGAGCAGGTCGTCGCAGCAGCGCGATACGATCTGGCCTCCGCGCTCCGAGTAGCCGGGAAACGCCCACATCGTGAAGTCGCCGGCCGCCGCCCGGCCCGACGTGATCCGCGCCACCGCGGACCCGAGCATGCCGGCGCGGCGCGCGCCCTTCTCGGAGCTCGACACCACCTCGCCCTGCCCGATCGGCTTGTCGCGACCGACCGCGAAGAACTCGAGCTTCGTTCCGCGCTTCGCGTGCACGCGTCGGACGCCGCCCCGGAACTCGAGCTGCGCGCGATCGCCCTGCACGTCGGTCACCACGAAGCCGGGATGATCCAGGTGCGCCACCAGCACGATCGGCGGAGCCTTCGGCTTCGCGCCGCGCCCCGGGTACTTCACGAGCAGGTTGCCGTAGCGATCCGCCTCGCAGGACAGCTTGCGTTGCGCGGCGAAATCCCGCACCCAGTTCGCGGGCGAGTGCTCCAGGCACGTCGCGGTCGGGCGCGACAGGATCCCGCGCGCGATCGCGAGCCAGCGTTTCTCCGCGGCGCGACTCATCGGCGATTCTTGAACGGCAGGTAGCTCATGAAATCCGCGTGGTGCACGATGTAGGCCTCGGTGGTGCGCTTCACGAGATCGCCTTCGGCCGCGTGGGCCGCGATGATGTGACAGACCTCGTCCGGCACGCCGCACTCCATCGCCACCGCGACTCCGGTGAACGGGTGGCGCAGCATCTCGCCGCGGGGCGACTGCACGGCCTTCCCATTCCGCTTCTCGTACTCGAGCACCTTGCCCACGTCGGCCAGGATCGCGCCCGCGATCACGGTGTCCGGGTGGATCGGGAGCTTGTCGCCGAAGAACTCGGTCATGGCCTCCGCGGAGCGGCGCGCGATGTGCACCACGGCACGCTTGTGCTCCATGAAGGTCACGTCCAGGTCCTTGACCAGGAGCGTGAAGGGAATCTCGTTCAGGTCGTCCGGGGTCAGCGGACTCCGGGAGAGGGCGACCTCCCAGGTCCGGGTGGTCGCTTCGCGCAGGGCGGGATCCTGGATCCAGTCGAGCTCGGGCCAGAGGGCGCGGATTTCGTCTCGCAAAGAGGTCGCTCCGGGGTTCGGAACCGTCGAGCCGGTCGCACGTTAGCCCGTCCCGCAGGAGGTGGCAAGCGTCGCCCCGGACGTGAGGCGGTTCGTCGGGGCCTCGCCCATTCCGCGTTCCGTTGACCGAGCTCGGCCGCCGTTGCTACACTGCTAACTCGACGTGCCGTAACCACTTGCGAAAATCCACGCCTCCCTCCTCCTTCCGGGCGACGCCGACTTGAACATCCTCGGGATCAGTGCGTGGTACCACGACGCCGCCGCCTGTCTGGTGACGGACGGGCGCCTCGTGGCGGCGGCGCAGGAGGAGCGCTTCACGCGCAAGAAGCACGATCCCGAATTCCCGCACCGTGCGATCGAGTCGTGCCTGGAGATCGCCGGCCTGCGGCGCGATCAGATCGACGCCGTGGGCTTCTACGACAAGCCGTTCCTGAAGTTCGAGCGCCTGCTCGAGACGTACCTGGCCTGCGCGCCGCACGGCCTGCGCTCCTTCCAGACCGCCATGCCGGTCTGGCTGAACGAGAAGCTGTTCCTGCCGGATCGGATCGCGAAGGAGCTCGGCACCGATGCGCCGATCTACTTCGCGGAGCACCACGTGTCGCACGCGGCTTCGGCGTTCTATCCGTCACCGTTCCGGGAGGCGGCGATCCTCACCGTGGACGGAGTCGGCGAGTGGGCCACCACGACGTTCGGCGCAGGCCGCGACGCCACGATGGAGCTGCTCGGCGAGATCCGGTTCCCGCACTCGCTCGGGCTCCTGTACTCGGCGTTCACGTACTACACGGGCTTCCGCGTGAACTCGGGCGAGTACAAGCTCATGGGCCTCGCGCCGTATGGCGAGCCGACGTACGTGAACGAGATCCGCGACCACCTGATCGACGTGAAGGACGACGGCTCGTTCCGGCTGAACCTCGACTACTTCGACTACCCCTCCGGACTCCGGATGACGTCGCGGAAGTTCCACGACCTGTTCGGCGGGCCGCCGAAGGCGCCCGACTCTCGCGTGACGCAGAAGGAGATGGATCTCGCGCGATCGATCCAGGTCGTGCTCGAGGACTGTCTGTTGAAGCTCGCGATGCACGTGCGACGGGAAACCGGCATGAAGCACCTCGTGATGGCCGGCGGCGTGGCGCTGAACTGCGTGGCGAACGGTCGCCTGCTGCGCGAAGGGATCTTCGAGGATCTCTGGATCCAGCCCGCGGCCGGCGACGCCGGGGGCGCGCTGGGCGTGGCGCTCGAGCTCTCGCATCGCAAGTTCGGGCACCCGCGCGTGGTCGACGCCTCCCGCGCCGACGCGCAGCTCGGCAGCTACCTCGGCCCCGAGTTCGGTCGGGACGCGATCCGCGCATTCCTGGATTCCGCCGGCGCGGAGTACGAGGAGGTCGCGGACGAAGACGTCGCGCCGCGCACGGCCGAGATTCTCGCCGCCGGCAACGTGGTGGGCTGGTTCCAGGGACGGATGGAGTTCGGTCCGCGCGCGCTCGGCGGGCGTTCGATCCTCGGGGACGCACGCGATCCCGACATGCAGTCGCGCATGAACCTCAAGATCAAGTACCGCGAGTCGTTCCGGCCGTTCGCGCCGAGCGTCCTGGCGGAGCGCTCCGGTGAGGTGTTCGAGGAGGGCGTGGCGAGCCCGTACATGCTGCTCGTCACGCACGTGCGTGCGGAGAGACGTCGCGCCCCGTCGCCCGAGGACGCCGGGAAGACCGGCATCGACCTGCTGAAGGTCCCGCGGAGCGACGTCCCCGCGATCACCCACGTGGACCACTCCGCGCGCGTGCAGACGGTCCACCGCGAGACGAATCCCCGCTACCATCGCCTGCTCGAGGAGTTCCACGCGCGCACCGGGTGTCCGCTCGTGATCAACACGTCGTTCAACGTCCGCGGCGAGCCGATCGTGTGCACGCCGGAGGACGCCTGGAACTGCTTCCTCGGCACGGAGATGGACGTCCTCGTGGCCGGCCCCTTCGTCCTCCGGAAGGCGGACCAGGACCCGGCCGTGATCGAGCGGGTCCGCGCCGACCGACGTTTCGAGGCGGACTAGCGAATGAAGACCCCGCCCACGGCCAAGGAACTGCGGAACTTCGGACTGTCCTTGGGGGTGGTCTGTCTCATCTGGGCCGGCGTGCTGACCTGGCGAGGCCACCCGGAGCCCGTGAAGTGGCTCCTGGGAGCCGCGCCGGTGCTCGCCGCCCTGGGGCTGACCTGGCCGGCGGCCCTGGGCCCGCTGCACCGGGTCTGGATGCCCGTGGCCCACGGGATCGCCCAGGCCTTGACCTGGGTTCTGCTCGCCGTGGTCTTCTACGTGGTGTTCACTCCCTACGGGCTGATCAGCCGGGCCCTGGGCAAGGACCCGCTGGACCGCAAGATCGACCGAAATCGAGCGTCGTACTGGATTCGTCGCGAGGACGGCCCGTTCGACCCGGAGCGCTTGAAGCGCCAGTACTAGTCCGCCGGGGGATTCCCGCCGGCCGAGGCCCGCGAGGCCGGAAGGAGAAGGGGAAGTCGATGGCGAGCCGCGTCGGAATCATCCGGGAGTTCCTGGGTTTCCTGAAGGTCCGCAAGAAGCTCTGGTTGACCCCGGTGGTGGTGGTTCTGGTGGTGCTCGGCGCGCTGATCCTGTTCACTTCCAGCTCCGTGGCGCCCTTCATCTACACGCTGTTCTAGTCGAAGCCCCGCGGCGCCGGGACTGCGCGGCGCCGGGCGGAGGAAACGACCGGCACGACTCGGAGGCCTCATGAGAGTTCTCGCCCGACTGCTCCTCGCCGGCACGGTCGCGCTATTCGCGACCGCTGCCCCGCTCGCCGCGGCCCCTTCCGTCGACGACGGCTCCGGCGGCACGCTGCTCGGCGGCAGCGAACACGAGGGGACCGTCACGGCGCGCCTCCTCTCCGAGGCCGACGCGATCGCACCCGGCACCACGTTCACGGTCGCCGTCGAGATCCGCATGCAGCCCGGCTGGCACACCTACTGGGAGAACGGCGGCGACGCCGGCCTGCCCACCACGATCGACTGGGTCCTCCCGGACGGCTTCACCGCCGGCCCCATCGAGTGGCCGGTGCCGCACCGGTACGCCGAGGAAGGCGACGTGGTCACGTTCGGCTACGCGGACAAGGTGTTGCTGCTCACCGAGATCACGGCTCCGAGCGACCTTCCGGTCGGCGGGCGCGTCCCGATCGACGCCACCGTCGACTGGCTCCAGTGCAAGGACATCTGCATCCCCGGCGGCGGCGAGGTCTCGCTGCGCCTGCCCGTGGAGTCCGAGATCCGCCCGGCGGCGCAGGCAGTCCTCACCGCGTTCGGCGAGGCGCGCGCGCGTCACCCGCAGCCGATCTCGTCGCTCGAGCGGGTCGCGGTGCACGTCCAGCAGAACCCCACCCGCATCGCGCCCGGCGAGAGCGGCGAGATCGCCGTGATCTTCGACGGCCTCGACGGCTTCGACCTCGCGCACGCCACGTTCCTGCCGCGTCCGTCCGAGGAGATCTGGATGCGCGACGGCGAGTTCCGCACGGACGGAAAGACGCTCGCGGTGGTCGTCCCGGTGGAGGTCGACGCTTCGGTGGAAGCGGGCTCGGCCGTGCTGCTCCCCGCCGTGGTCGAGATCGGAAGCGTCGAGCATCACGAGCCGTGGCTGCTGACGTTCGAGGTGCCGGTCGACGTCGCGCCCGAGGGCGCCGTGGCCGTCGCGTCGACCGCGCCGATCTTCACCGGCGGCAAGTCGTTCCTGGAAGCGGCCGCGGCCGCGCCGGCCGCCGCAACCGGAGCCGCCGCGCTGCTCCGCTACCTGCTGCTCGCGTTCCTCGGCGGCATCATCCTGAACGTGATGCCCTGCGTGCTCCCGGTGATCTCGCTCAAGATCCTCGGGTTCGTCTCGCAGGCGGACGAGGATCCGCGCAAGATCTTCCGGCTGGGGCTCGTGTTCGGGGCCGGCGTGCTGTTCTCGTTCCTCGTGCTCGCCTCCGTGGTGATCGGCCTGCAGGTCGCGGGCGAGCGCGTGGGATGGGGCTTCCAGTTCCAGAACCCGGGCTTCGTGGCCGGACTCGCGGTGGTCGTGTTCACGTTCGCGCTGAGCCTGCTCGGCGTGTTCGAGGTCGGCGGCATCGCCGTCTCGGCCGGCGGCGGAGGCGGCGCCGGCAAGGAATACGCCGACGCGTTCTTCCACGGCATCCTCACCACCGTGCTCGCCACGCCGTGCACCGCGCCGATGCTCGGCACCGCGATCGCGTTCGCGTTCTCGCAGCCGCCGGTGATCATCCTCGCGATCTTCCTCACAGTCGCGGTCGGTCTGGCGCTGCCGTACGTGCTGCTCTCCGCGAATCCCGCGTGGCTTCGCTACGTCCCGCGGCCCGGCATGTGGATGAACCGCTTCAAGCAGATCATGGGCTTCCTCATGCTCGGGACGCTCGTGTGGCTGCTGTTCGTGTTCGGCGCCCAGACCGGAGCCGACGGTCTCACCTGGCTGCTCGCGTTCCTGCTCGTGGTGGGTTTCGCGGCCTGGATGCACGGCTCCTTCCTGAATCTCAGCTCCACCCGGGGCCGCGTGATGCTCGTGTGGGCGATCACGCTCGTGGCGGTGGGGCTCGCCTACAAGAGCTTCCTGCACGATCGCGTGTTCGGGCGCGAGGAGATCGCCCTCGATCCGGGCGCGACGTTGCGCGAGCACGCCGAGGTCACGAAGGGCGGCATCGTATGGGAGCCGTTCTCCGTGGACTACCTGGAGGAATCGGTGGCGTCCGGACGCACCGTGTTCATCGACTTCACGGCCGACTGGTGCTGGACGTGCAAGGTGAACGAGAAGACGGTCCTCGCGGATGCGGAGGTGGAGGCCGCGTTCCGCGACCACGGCGTCCTCACGCTCAAGGGCGACTGGACCCGCAAGGATCCGGAGATCACGGACATCCTCGAGAGACACGCACGCGCCGGCGTTCCGTTCTACGCCGTGTACCCCGCGGGTCGACCGGATCAGGTGATCGTGCTGCCGGAGATCATCAACAAGCGCCTCGTGATCGACTCGATCGAGAAGGCCGGACCGAGTTCGTCGGGCGCATGAGGGGCCGCACCCGCAAGAGCGCGTTCCCGGCGATCGCGGCCGTCCTGCTCGGGACGGTCGTGGCGGCGGCCGAACCGTCGCCGGACGCACGCGTCGCGGCCGATCGGATCCTCGGTGCGGCCCTCGAGAGCGACGGCGCCTGGGACAAGCTCACCGAGCTCTGCGACGGCGTGGGGCACCGACTCTCCGGATCGCCGCAGCTCGCCCGCGCGGTCGACTGGGCCACGGAGCGCATGGCGCTCGACGGTCTCGAGAACGTGCGCCGGCAGCGCGTGCTCGTGCCGCGCTGGGTGCGCGGCGAGGAGTCGTGCGAGATGGTCGCGCCGCGACGCCAGAACGTGCCGATGCTCGGGCTCGGTCGCAGCGTGGGCACGCCGGCCGGCGGCGTGACCGGCGACGTGGTCGTGGTTCCGGACTTCGACGCCTTCGAGCGTCTGCCGGAGCGGGACGTGCGCGGGCGCATCGTGCTCTGGAACGCGCCGTTCACGACATACGGCGAGACCGTGAAGTACCGCTGGGACGGCGCGAAGAAGGCGTCCGACAAGGGTGCGATCGCGTCGGTGATCCGCTCGGTGGGGCGACGCACGCTGCGCTCCCCGCACACCGGCGCGATGCGCGCCTGGGAAGACGGCGAGCGCGCCATTCCCGCCGCCGCGCTCGCGATCGAGGACGCGGAGATGATCGCGCGTCTCGCGAGCCAGGGCGAGACCGTGCGCCTGCGACTCGAGATGGACGCGCGCACCGACCCCGACGCCGAGTCGCACAACGTGATGGGTGAGATCGTGGGCCGCGAGAAGCCGAACGAGGTCGTGGTGATCGGCGGTCACCTCGATTCCTGGGACGTGGGCCAGGGTGCGCACGACGACGGCGGCGGCTGCGTCGTCTCGATGGAGGCCGTTCGGTTGCTGCACGAGCTCGGCCTGCGGCCGCGGCGCACCGTGCGCGTGGTCCTGTGGACGAACGAGGAGAACGGCACCCGCGGCGCCGACGCGTACGGGGAGGCGGCCGCGAACGGCACCGAGATCCACTTCGCGGCGATCGAGTCGGACGGCGGGGTGGAGAACCCCTGGGGCTTCGGGCTCAGCGTGTGGGAACCGGGCGAGGATCACACGGTGGATGAGGCCGGCCAGGCGTGGTGGCTCGAGCGCCTGCGGGAGTACGCGGAGTTCCTGCGACCGGTGGGCGCCGATTCGCTCCGGGCGGGCGGCGGCGGGGCCGACATCACCCCCCTGATGGAGAAAGGGGTCCCCGGACTCGCGCTGCGGACCCCGATGGACCTCTACTGGGACATCCACCACACGCACGCGGACACGGTGGACAAGGTCGATCCGGAGGCGCTCCGCCGGAACGTCGCCGCGATGGCGTTCATGGCCTGGGCGATCGCCGACCTCCCGGACACCGTACAGTAGCTTCCGGGGTCAATTCGGCCCGCGAATTCGCCGATTCTCCCCGAAAGCGGGAGGAACGAGCGCATGACCGAGTACCCCCATCGCCCGGACCCTGCGGGCGACCGGTCCAGCCGTGGCGTCGAGGAGCCGGAGGGCGCGAGCCCGGCCGAGTCGCCGGCCGACGAGAAGCGCGAGCCTCCCGAGAACGAGCCGCCGGCCGACCAGAAGCGCGAGTCTCCCGAGAAGGAACCGCGCGTCCTGGACGCGGACACGAGCCAGGAGCTCGTGATCGTGGACGAGGCGAGTTATCTCGCGGACTTCACCGCCGGCCGCGCTCCCGCGAACGATCCGTCGACGGACGACCCGAAGGCGAAGATCGAAGAGGAAACTCCGCCCGCCGATCCCGACGAGCTCGTGATCGTCCGTCCGGAAGACTCCGTGACGCCTTCGTCCGATGCCATCTCGAAGCCGGTCGACGACTCGCTGATCATCATCCGCGACGCCGCGGACCAGCTCGCGCTCGAACAGCACGAGGCGCTGCGACCGCCGGCCCCGCCGCCGATCGCGCCGCCGCCCGTGAAGAAGCCGGAGCCGAAGCCCGAGCCCATTCCGGATCCCGAGGCCGAGCGCAAGAAGGAGCTGCTGGACGCGATCGGCGTCGACTGGGACGCGGAGCTGCGCGCGCCGCAACGTCGGCCGTCGCCTTCGCACGGTCGGTACGCGCCGGCCGCCGCGGCGGCCGCGTCCGCTGCGTCGCTCGCCGCCGCGGGTCGCGCGCACGCCGCGGTCGCGAAGCCGTCGAAGAAAGCGAAGCCCGCCGCGACGTTCTCCCCCCTGTCGACGTTCGACCGGGGCGTGGCGATCGGCGCGATCACGATCTTCGTCGCGGCCACGGCGCTGATGGCGTTCCGGTTCGAGCCGTTCGCCACCTGGTACTACCTGTTCGCGTGGTATCCGTTCCTCGCGCTCGTCAACGTCTCCGCCGCGCGGCGGGAACCCCACTCCTCGATGCGTCGGCGCGATCCGATCGCGCTGCTGCAGCTCGCCGCCTGGTCGGTGCCGGTCTGGTTGTTCTTCGAGGCGCTGAACCTGCGTCTCGACAACTGGTACTACGTGGGCGTCCCCGATCTCTGGGTCTCGCGACGCCTCGGCGTGGCGCTCTCGTTCGCCACCGTGTTGCCGGGCATCTTCCTCCTCGAGGAATCGCTGCGCGGTCGTCTCGGCACGGAGAAGCTCCGCACCGCCGCGTTCACGATGCCGCCCCCCGTGCTGCCGATGTCGCTCGTGCTCGGCGGCATCTGGACGGTGCTCGTGCTCGCGCTGCCGCAGTACTTCTTTGCTCTCGTGTGGGGCATCCCGGTCCTGCTGATCGAGCCGTGGCTGTACCGTCGCGGCGGTCCGTCTTTGCTGCGCGATCTCGAGTCCGGTCGCCCGGGACGTCTCCTGCGACTGCTGGCGGCCGGCGCGATCGCGGGGCTGTTCTGGGAGGCCGCGAACTTCTTCGCGCTCGGCAAGTGGATCTACACGGTGCCCGGGTTCTCCGAGGGCAAGCTGTTCGAGATGCCGTTCCTCGGATTCGTGGGCTTCCCGCCGTTCGCGCTGTGCTGCTGGGTCATGGCGCAGGCGCTCATCGCGGCCGGGCTGCTGCGGAACCCGTCGCCGGTCGCGGCGGACGAGGACGCGGCCACGGGCGATTCGGCCCCCGCGGCGGCGGTGGATTCCCGGGACGATTCGAGCGAAAGCGAGACCCGCTGGCCGGCCGAGGGCGAAGTGATCGTCGAGGATCTCGAGGGCGACGACGAGGCCGAGGCCGAAACGTCCGCTCCGGCTCCCCGGGTCGCGACTGTCTCTCTCCCGCGCGAAGTCCTCGCGGTCGCGATCGCGGGAGCCGTGCTGTTCTCGGGCGCGATGCTCGAGATCCTGGACCACACCACCGTCGACTCCGTGACGGCGCGTCCCGAGACGTTGCCCGGGATCCCGGACGGCGTTGCGGAGTACGCACGCAAGCACGGCGCCACCGACGTGCGCGGTCTCGTGAAGCTGATCGACGAGGGCAGCCTGTACATGCCCGGCGCGAGCAGCGCGAAGGAACTCGAGGCGCTCGAGAAGACCTGCCGGCTGTCGCTCCTGCGCGGCATCGGCAACGTCAACGCCGCCCACCTCGCCGCCGTCGACGTGCACTCGATCGGCGACCTGGCGCTCTGGAAGCCCGAAGAGCTGACCCAGGCGCTCCGGGACTCCGGCGTGCGCGTCCACCCGCGACGCGTGCAGGTGTGGGTGCAGGCCGCGCGCAAGGCGTACGCGCGCGAGCAGACCCGCCGCTAGCCGGCTGCGAGCTTCGTCTTCGCCGAGATTCCCTCCACGAACTGCGCGATCAGCTTCGCGGCCTGTTCCAGGTCGCCGAGGTGGATGACCTCGCACGGCGTGTGCATGTAGCGGCACGCGACCGACACGGTGCCCACCGGAATGCCGGTGCGACGCGCGGAGATCGGATCGGCGTCCGTCCCGGTGGCTCCCTCGTCGATCTCGAACTGCACGGGGATCTTCGCGGTCTTCGCGGCGGCGGCGAGCAGGTCGGAGATCTTGCGATTCACGCGTACGCCGCGCCCGATCACCGGGCCCTTGCCGCAAGTGATGTCGGGGTGCGCGTCGGAGGGAACGCCCGGCGTGTTCGTATCGTGCGTCACGTCCACCGCGATCGCCAGCGTCGGCTGGTAGCGATCCGCGAACAGGCCGGCGCCCCACACGCCCGTCTCCTCCTGCACGGAGGACACGCCGTACACGGTGGCGCGCAGCTTCTTCCGCGGGAGCAGGCGCAGCATCTCGGCCACGACCCAGCAGCCCATGCGGTTGTCGAAGGCGCGGTGGCACGCGAAGTCATCCGCGAGGTCGGCGAAGTCCTCGCCGAACACCGCGGGATCGCCGATCTCGACGATCTTGCGCGCGGTGGCGCCGTCCTTCGCACCGATGTCGATGCAGAGATCCGAGAGCTTCGGCTTCTTGGACTCGCTCGGCGGGATCAGGTGCACCGCGGGGGCGCCGATCACGCCCGGCACCACGCCGCGCTTCGTGAGCACACGCACGCGCGTTCCGGGGAGCACCGCGGGATCGATGCCGCCGATCTTTCCGAAGCGGAGCATGCCGGAGTCCTCGATGCGCCGCACGATCAGGCCGACCTCGTCCGAGTGCCCCACGATCGCCACGGAGACGTTCTCCGATCCTTCCCGGATCGCCACGTGGTTGCCGTAGACGTCGGCTTCCACGCGATCCACGGTCGACTCCACCCGCTCGCGCCAGATCTTCTGCGCCGGCGTCTCGAAGTTGCTCGGGGCCGGCTCGTTCAGCAGGCGGATCAGGAACTCGCGCGCGTCTTTCCGCATGGGCGGCCACTCCTTGGCTCTCCGGGGATTCGCCCGCGAGGCGACGGGCAAGTCGCCGAGGATATCGACGGGGTGTGGTTCCCACAAGGCGCGAGCCGCGGGGCCCGCTTCGGCGCCCCCCGCGCGCCCGCCGCGAGGCCCGTCTCCGAGGTCGATCGCGCTCGTCTTGCGGGACCGGCCGCCTCGGCCTAGATTCGCCGGGACTCCCCTGCCGTGCTGGAGGCGCGCCCATGGGCTCCGGCCCCGGATCGATGCTCTGCCCGAACTGCCGCAAGCTCGTCTCCGTGGCCGCGGAGAAGTGCCCGCACTGCGGCGCGAAGCGTCCGGGGCTGTACGGCCTCGGCCCCGGCCTGTCGCGGCTGTTCGGCGGGCGGATCGACGCGGTGGCGCTGATCACGCCGGTCTGCATCGTGCTCTACGTGATCGGGCTCCTGCTCGACCCGAGAGCGGCGTTCCGGAGCCCGTCGATCTTTCGCCTGCTGTCCCCCGGCGGTCAGGCGCTGGATCTCCTCGGCGCCACGTCGCCGTGGGACCTCGTCAACGGACACTGGTGGACCGTGCTGACCGCCATCTACCTGCACGGCGGGCTGCTCCACATCGCGTTCAACCTGATGTGGGTCCGGCAGCTCGCCCCCGAGGTGGAGCGCGCATTCGGATCGGCGCGCTTCTTCGTGATCTGGACGGTCGCGGGCGGCGTCGGCTTCCTGGCGTCGGCGGGGCTGCCGATTCTCGGAATCGGCCGTGCCCACGGCTCGATCGGCGCCTCGGGCGCGATCTTCGGACTGCTCGCCGCGCTGATCGTGTACGGACGCACCGTGGGCGCCTCCATGATGACCCGCCAGATCTGGCAGTGGGCCATCATCCTCGCGGTGTTCGGATTCGTGGTCCCCGGCGTGGACAACTTCGCGCACCTGGGCGGCTTCGCGGGCGGCTGGATCGCGGCCAAGGCGCTCGGCAGTGGCCGGAGCACCGGGGAGGGGCGCGGAACGGTCCTCCTGGCCACCGCGCTCCTCGGCCTGACCCTGTTCGGATTCGGGGCGCAACTCCTGCAGGTCCTGTCCGCGCTGACCGGCCACCACTAGCCCCGCCGGGTGATCACCCCCGGACCGGGCCGGTCGGCCCCCCGCACGCTTGAGCCTTCCGCGCTCGCCGGGTAACCTCCTCCGCTCTCGATCTCCGTGCCAGGAACTCAGGAGGACGCAAGTGAAGACCGAGATCACGACCCTGCTGGAGCACTGGGGTGACTTCGACGCCGTCTCCAAGGCGTGCCAGATCCTCGAGTGGGATCAGGAGACCATGCTTCCCGAGCGCGGCGGAAGTGCCCGCGCGATGGCGCTGTCTTCGCTCGCGAAGATCGCGCACGAGAAGCTCGTGTCCAAGGAGTTCCGCAAGGCGCTCAAGGAAGCGAACGCGGCGGACAAGCTGTCCTCCAAGGAGGCGGCGATGGTGCGCGAGGCGGACCGCGAGTTCAAGCGCGCCGCCAAGGTGCCGGCGAGCCTCGTGAGCGAGATCGCGCGCGCGGAGAGCGAAGGGCTCGAGGCGTGGCGCAAGGCGTACAAGTCGAACGGCTGGAACGACTTCGTGGGCAAGCTCGCCACGCTCGTGCGGCTCAAGCGCCGCATGGCCGACGCGATCGGTTACGCCGGCGTCCCCTACGACGCGCTGCTCGACCACTACGAACCGGGCGCCACCGTGAAGGAGCTGGACCCGCTGTTCGAGGGGCTGCGCGAGACCACGGTGGATCTCGTGCAGCGCATCGGTCGATCCAAGCGGAAGCCGGACTCCTCGATCCTCACGCGTCACTACCCGAAGGACGCGCAGCTCGCGTTCGGGTGGAAGATCGTGGAGACGATGGGCTTCGACCGGAACGCAGGGCGCATCGACCTCTCCACGCATCCGTTCTGCTCGGGCTTCGGCCCCGGCGACGTGCGGCTCACCACGCGGGTGAACGAGCGCGACGTGCGGCCGAACCTGTTCGGCGTGATCCACGAGGCGGGGCACGGCCTCTACGAGCAGGGCCTGGACGAGAAGCTCATGGGCACCCCGCTCGGCACGGCGATCTCGCTCGGCGTGCACGAGTCGCAGTCGCGCCTGTGGGAGAACATCGTGGGCCGGAGCCGCGCGTTCTGGGAGCACTTCTTCCCGATCGCGAAGCGTCAGTTCCCCGAGGCGCTCAAGAACGTGAAGCTCGCCGATTTCCACTTCGCCGTGAACGAGGTCACGCCGTCGTTCATCCGCGTGGAGGCGGATGAGGTCACGTACAACCTGCACATCGTGCTGCGCTACGAGATCGAGAAGGGTCTGTTCGACGGCTCCATCGCGCCCAAGAACCTCCCGCAGGTCTGGAACGCGAAGATGAACGAGCTGCTCGGCATCCGCCCCAGGAAGGACTCCGAGGGCGTGCTGCAGGACATCCACTGGGCGATGGGGCTGTACGGCTACTTCCCCACCTACTCGCTCGGGAATCTCTACGGCGCGCAGCTCTGGGACCGCGCGCAGCGCGACATCCCGGACCTCGAGAAGAAGATCGCGGCCGGCGACCTGCTGCCGCTCCGCGAGTGGCTGCGCAAGAAGATCCACCAGCCGGGTCGCATGTACTCGGCGAAGGACCTGATCCGTCGGGCCACGGGCAGGGAGCCGTCGCCGAAGTACTTCTCGGAGTACGTGGAGAAGAAGTTCGGGGAGCTGTACGACCTGTAGATCGGGTGACGTCCGGCAGAGTCTCGAAAGGCGGCGGCGCGGCGATCGCGGCGCCGCCTTCTCGTATCGACCTCGCGTTGCTCTGCGTTCGACGAGTCGAATCGACGCGCTGGGTTCGCGTCAGTGCTGCTCCAGCATCCGCCCCGCAATCTCGCGCGCCGCCACCCCATGTCCCTTCGGCGTCCAGTGGATGTCCACCGAGTAGTACAGCCGCTCCCCCTTCGCCGCCTCCGCAAGCAACGCGTCTGTCAGATCCAGGACCGGCACGTCCGCCCGCGCGAGCCGCTCGCGCCACGCCGCGTCCGACGCCGCCGACGCTTCCGGGTCGATCACGCCGAGGTGTCGCCACCGCGCCGTGTCCTCCGGATGAACGCGCCACGACAGCGGGAGGTAAACCACGAGGAGCTCGGCCCCTGCCGCTTCCACCGTCGTCCGGAGGTCCTCGTAGAACGCGAGCGCCTCGCCGACCTCCGCGGGATCTTCCTCGGTGGCAATCGGTCGCCCCGCTCCCTCGATCGCCTTCGGCTCGCCACCGCGCAGACGATTCGTCGCCGCCCACACGTGGAACACGATCGCGGATCGCTTGAGCGCAGCCCGCAGGCGATCGGCGCGCGACACCGTCGCCGGCCGGAGGTAACCCCGTTCGTCCGGCACGAGCCCGTCGCTGTAGGCGCGCGACACCGCGTACGATCCGTACACGAGCTGGATCACGAGATCGGGCCGGTACGCCGCGCCTTCGCGCCGGAACCACTCGAGCTGCTGGATCGGGCCGAGGGCCGGCACTCCGGCGTTGATGAGGTCGATCTTCGCGTCGCCGGCCGCACCGCCGGCCCCGCCGGACGCCGCCGCCGCCCGCAACCGATCCCCGAGCTGCGCGAGGAACGTCTCCTCGTACTCCACGCCCCACCCGAACGCGAACGACGGCCCGAGCAGCATCACCCGCCACGCGCACTCCGGCTTGTCGCGCGCCACCTCGTCGCCGGCCGCCGCCACCCGGAACCCGTGCGCATCCGTGAACAGGTGAGTGCGGAACTCGCCGGTGCGGTGCTCGAGCGCGAGGTGCGGCTTCAGCGCGAAACCCGAGTCCGTCTCGCGGTAGATCGGCAACGCCGTGCGGTGCGCGAGCCAGTCGCCGGCGCGCACGCGGTACACGAGCTGCAGCGCGCCTTCCAGCAGCGCCAGCGCGAACAGGATCGACAGCAGCACGGGGAGCACACGCTTCATGGGGCGAAGTCTAGGCCGCCGGCTTCCGTCCGTCGACCACGCCGCCGGGCCGGGCCGAGCGGGCACGCTTCCTGCAGAAAGTACTGGCCACGTCCCACGCCCTCGACTCGTCGGGCCCTCTCCGGCCTTCGACGTGGAAGAGTTTGCCCAATGTCCGAGCAAATCTTGCGATCGCTGGCGCTCGCCTCGATGCTCGCGTTGCTGGTCGCGGGTCCCGCGTGCTTGACGCTGCCCGATTCCAGCACAGACGAGGACACGACTGGACAGGACAAGTTCGACGATCCGGGCGACACGACGTCCACGCCGGACACCACCACGGCGCCGATCTCGACCGCCTACTTCCTGTTCCAGGCCGCGGATCTGCGATCGCCGGAGTGGCCGGACGCGTTCCGGGACTACGATCTCCTGGTGTGCAATCCTTCGATGCCGCCGTCCGATCTCGCGACGATCCGGGCCGAGATGCCCGAGGTCTTGCTCATCGCCGACACGAACGTGCAAGACATCCGCCTCGGATACCATGCCGGCAATCCGTACTTCGACGCGCTGACCGCGGCGTTCGACTCCTCCTGGTGCATCCGGGACTTCGACACCGGGGAGCTGATCGGGGTCCTCGGCTACGACGGCACTCCCGGCTCGGGCGTGCCGGCCTGGATTCCGCTCGGCCCGTCGATCGAGGCGCTGGTCGCGTTCCACCGCGACGTGACGATGGCGTCGCCCTGGGACGGGTTCTACGTGGACCAGTGCACCGAGGTGTATCCGCCGTGGCGCCAGGCGATCATCCTCGAGCAGACCTTGCGCTTCGATTACGACGGGGACGGAAGCGTCGATCGCATGGACGACCTGCTGGTGGACTACGCCACGGGCCGGGCGCGCTTCACGCAACGCCTGCGGGAGGTACTCGGTCCGGACGTGCTGCTCGTGGGCAACGCGGGCGGCCATCTCGCGGACCCGGCGCTGAACGGGATCTGCCTCGAGGGCGTCGGCGAGCGCTTCACCGTGCAGCAGGCGCGCGACATCCTGGACGACGCCGAGGCCGTGTCCCCCGGACGCTGGATCGCGCCGCTGTGGGTCACGGCGGACGACTGCGTGGAGGCCACGGAGCAGCTGTCCCACGAGCACCCGGGCGTGCACTACGGAGTGGTGGACTACTTCACCCCGACCCCGCCGAATCCGTAGGTCGCGCCGGCGGCGGCCCGGCGGCCGAAACGAAGCGCGGCGACGTCTCCCTGTGCGGACTCTGCACAGGAAACGTCGCCGCGTGCTCGATCCCGGAGTCCGGCCGCGCATTCCGGCCGGGGCGGGGCCGACCTAGAAGCCGTCCTCTCCGGTCAGCGCCCGGCCGAGGATCAGCGTGTGCACCTCGTGGGTGCCCTCGTACGTGTACACGCTCTCCAGGTTCAGCATGTGCCGGATGACGGGATACTCCACGCTGATCCCGTTCGCGCCGAGCACGCTGCGCGCCGAGCGCGAGACGTCGAGCGCCATCGCCACGTTGTTGCGCTTCGCGAGGCTGACCTGGAACGGCGTGAGCTCGCCCTTCTCCTTGAGGCGGCCGAGGTGCAGCACGAGCGTCTGCGCGCGCGCGATCGCCTCCGCCATGTCCACGAGCCGCTGCTGGATGAGCTGCTTCTTCGCGATCGGCACGCCGAACGCGATGCGCTCCCGCGCGTAGGACAGCGCCGCGTCGAAGCACGCGCGCGCCGCGCCCACCGCGCCGAACGCGATGCCGAAGCGCGCCTGGTTCAGACACGAGAGCGGCGCGCCGAGCCCCTTCGCTTCCGGCAGTCGGTTCGAGTCCGGAATGCGGCAGTCGTTCAGCACGATCTCGCCGGTCTCCGACGCGCGCAGCGACATCTTGCGCTTCATCGTGGGCGTCTCGAACCCGGGCGTGCCGCGCTCCACGAGGAAGCCGCGGATCGTGCTCGGGTCGCCGCCCGATTCCGTCTTGGCCCAGACCACGGCGAGGTGCGCCTGCGGCGCGTTCGTGATCCACATCTTGGCGCCGTTCAGGATCCAGTGATCGCCGTCCTTCTTCGCGGTGGTCTTCATGGCGCCGGGATCCGATCCCGCGTCCGGCTCCGTGAGACCGAAGCAGCCGATCACCTCGCCGGACGCCATCTTGGGCAGCCAGCGGTCGCGATGCTCGTCCGAGCCGTAGCGGTGGATCGGGTACATGCACAGCGAGCCCTGCACGGACACGAAGCTGCGCAGGCCGGAGTCCGCGTACTCGAGCTCCTGGAGCGCGAGCCCGTACGCGACGTCGCCCATGCCGGCGCAGTCCCAGCCGTCGATGTTCATGCCGAGCACGCCGAGCCGCGCGATCTCCGGGATGAGCTCGCGCGGGAACTTCTCGTGCTCGAACCACTCGTCCACGTGGGGGATGTACTTCGCCGCCAGGAACCGGCGGATGGTATCCCGGACCAGCCGCTCCTCCTCGGTCAGGGCCGAGTCGAGGGCGATCAGGTCTTCCAGGGCGGTGGCCTTGAACTTGTTCGGGGCCTGGGTCACGCTCATGAGCCGTCTCCTGCGGAAGGGGCCCCCTCCGGGGGCGGCCAAGGGCACGAAGCTTGAGGCCGAAGATATCGCGGCGCTGCCGCCGGGGCGAGGCCTCTCAGGGGTGGCCCTCGCCCTGCTCACGCTCTCGCCCCGCAGGCCCCGCAGGCACCGCCGCCCTCGGCCGGCCCTCCCTCGTGGGCGCCGGCCCCCCCCCAACCGGTGCCGCGCCACCCCGACCCGTCCACCGGTGCCCCGCCACCCGGCCCGGCCCGCGGGACCGCTCCCGCCTCCGGTTGCGGAGCCTCCGTACTTGCCCTTCCCGCCCCCCTGGGCCACGATCCAGAGCCACACTGCGGCCGACGCGAACCGAAGAGCGAGGAGCGCCATGAAGGAAGAAGCCTGGCAACGCGCGACGGTGACCCACCGGCACGAATGGACCGACGGGCTGTTCACCCTCACCACCGACCTCGAGCTCGACTTCAAGCCGGGCCAGTTCGTGGCCATCGGCCTCCCGGACGAGAACGAGAAGGGCGGCCGACTGCACCGGCTCTTCTCGATCGCGTCCGCGCCCGGCAAGGCGCTCGAGTTCTTCGTGGTCCGCGTGGACGGGGGCGCCCTGAGTCCGCGGCTGGATCGACTGCGCCCCGGCGACGACCTCTGGGTGCACATGGCCCCGAAGGGCGTGTTCACGCTGGACCGGGTCCCGAGCGCCGACAACGTGTGGTTCCTCGCCACCGGGACGGGCCTCGCCCCGTTCATCGCGATGCTCCGCACGGACGAGCCCTGGGAGCGCTTCGGCAAGATCGTGATGGTGCAGGGCGTGCGCCTCAAGCGGGACCTCGCGTACCTGCCGGAGCTCGAGGCGATGTCCAGGGCCCACGGCGGCAAGCTCGTCCAGGTCCTCAGCGTGACCCGCGAGGAGTGCGGCCCCGAGATCTATCATGGCCGCATCCCGTCCGCGATGGACGACGGCAAGCTCGTGGAGCTGGCGGGGGTCCCTCTCACCCCGGAGACGTCGCAGATCCTGCTCTGCGGCAACCCCGAGATGATCAAGCAGGTCTCGGCCATGCTCCAGGAGCGTGGCTTCCGGAACAACAGCCCCAAGAACCCGGGGCACATCACGTTCGAGCGCTACTGGTAGCGCCCCCGGCGGTGGGGGCACCGAGAGTCCCCTCCGCCGTCGTCCTCCGCTCCGCCGGATCCGCCCGCTCCGCCCGCCGGGGCCTCCGGCCATCGCCCCACCCCGGGGCCTCTCCCCCCGCCAAGGTCTGAAGCGGGGGGCTCCGCCCGCCGATCTCTGGTCAGATGGGGTCCCGCAGGCTAGGATGCTCGGCCGAAAGTGACCCGTTTCGAGGTTCCCCCTCTGGGGTTCCCCCTGCTCCAACGGAGACGCGTTCCGTGACCGATGCCTTGAATCGTCCGTTCCAGATCCTCCGCGAGTATTCCGTCTTCCTGATCACGGGGTCGATCGCCGCCATCGCGTGGGCGAACATCGATCTGGCCTCGTACCTGAGCTTCATCAACACGTCCCACGGCAACGTGATGCTGTTCGGACGTGAGCTCGCCCACCACGGCATCTCGGTTCACTTCCTCGTGAACGAGGTGTTCATGGTGTTCTTCTTCGGAATCGCCATGAAGGAGGTGACCGAGGCGTTCCTGCCCGGCGGTCCCCTCTCCTCGGTGGGCAAGGCGAGTCTGCCCGTGATCAGCACGCTGGGCGGCGTGGCCGGCCCCGCCGGTCTGTTCGCGCTCGGCTGCATCCTGTTCGCGAAGTACCTGCTGCGCGGCTGGGCGGTGCCTACCGCGACGGACATCGCGTACTCCTGGCTCTTCGCCGGACTGATCTTCGGCTACAAGCACCCGGCCACGAAGTTCCTGCTGACGCTTGCCGTGCTCGACGACCTGATCGGCATGGTGATCATCGCGATCTTCTACAGCAGCTCGATCCAGCTCGTGTGGCTGCTGCTCGTCGTGGCGGCCATGGCGATCTGCGCGGCGCTCCGCTGGGTCGCGCGGGTCGACAGCTTCTGGCCGTACCTGCTGATCGGCACCCCACTCGCCTGGCTGGGCTTGCACTACTGCGGCGTGCACTCCGCGCTCGCACTGGTGCCGATCATCCCGCTCCTGCCGGCGCACCACCGAAAGGACGTCGGTCTCTTCGAGGAGGAAGACCTCCCGATGGAGGCCGGGCACGAGCACACGAGCGGCGACAGCGAAGCGCAGGCGGCCCACGAGGGACACCATCCGACCGACGCGCTCGGAATGTTCGAGCACACGTTCAAGCCGTACGTCGACATCGGCCTGTTCTTCTTCGGCCTCGCGAACGCCGGCGTGCCGTTCTCGGCGGTGGGACTCGAGACGTGGATCACGGTCACCGCGATCTTCTTCGGCAAGACGTTCGGGATCTTCCTGTTCACGATCCTCGGCCGTCTCGCGCGCCTGCAGCTGCCGGCCGGCATGCGCATGAAGGAAGCGTTCGTCATGGGCAACGTGGCCGCGATCGGATTCACGGTGGCGCTGTTCGTGACCGAGGTCGCGTTCCCGAAGAAGGGCGCCGACCATGGAGAAGGACATGCCGCGGTCGCCACGGAACTCTCGAACGCGTACGTGGCGGAGCAGGCGACGGATCACGGGGCCGCGGGGGGTGGTCACGCCGCCGCGACGGAGGAGCACGTCGCGGCGACGGATCACGGTGCCGACGCGATGCCCGCCGACCCGCATCCTGAGCTCTCGTTCGACGACCTCACGCCGGATCAGCAGGGCGTGGTGAAGGACAAGGTGAAGATGGGCGCGCTGCTCAGCTTCTTCGCGGGCCTCACGTCACTGATTCTCGGCAAGATGATGGGCGTGCGCCGCATCATGACGGACGCGCAGCTCGCGGCCGCCATCCGGGAGACGCGCTAGCGGCGCCCCGACCGCGAAAACGAGAACCCTGCGAACGGGTGCGTCAGGAAGCTGGCGCACCCGTTTCGTTCGGAGTGTCCGGCTCGATCGTCTCCCGACCTCACCCGGTCACGAACCCCGGCGGCCGGCGCCGGTGGAAGTCCGTGACCTCCTGGAACGCCCGGGCCACGGCGAGGAGCGCCTCCTCCCCGTCCAGACGCCCCACGAACGAGAGGCTCGTGGGGGTGCCGTCCGTGCGGAGACCGTTCGGCAGGCAGAGCTGCGGATGGCCGCTCAGGTTCGTGAGCAACAACGTGTCGCCCACCCAGGTCGGGGCCACGATCACGTCGACGCCGTCGAACATCGCCTCCGTCGCGGCCAGGAGCCGCGTGCGGTGGCGGTTCGCGCGCAGGTACTCCACGGCAGGGATCATCTGGCCCTGCCGGAAGACGTTCGGCCACGCCGCCGCGACCTGGCGCACGAGCAGATCGTCGCGGCCGCTGCGCGTGAGATCGTCGAACGCGGTCGCGGCCTCCGCCGTGAGGATGAACGCGAGGTCGGAGATCGGAACGTCGCCCGGCAGGGTGCAATCCACGAGCTCGAAGCCCGCGTTCGCGAGCGTGTCGAGCGATCCGCGATCGATCACCTCCCACTCCTTCCACCACTCCACGGTGGTGGCTTCGTCCCCGTCCTCGTCGCCGGCGTACTGAGCCCGGTCGCGATCGAACTCCGCGCGGAGCACGCCGATGCGCACCGGCCTCGGCCTCGCGGGAGGCCAGGCGAACTCCACGCTGCGCGCCACGGGGTCGAGCCCGTCCGCACCATGGATCGCGCCGAACACGAGCGCGCAGTCCTCCGCGCTGCGCGCGATCGGACCGATCTTGTCCATGGACCACGCGAGCGCCATGCAGCCGTGCCGGCTCACCCGCCCGAACGTCGGGCGGAGACCGGTGAGACCGCACACGGTCGCGGGCGAGAGGATGCTGCCCCAGGTCTCCGTGCCCAGCGCGAACGTCACGAGCCCGGCCGCGGTCGCGGAGGCGGGGCCGGCCGACGATCCGCTCGAGCCCTGCTCGACGTTCCAGGGATTGCGCGTCTTGCCGCCGAACCAGACGTCGCCCCAGGCGAGCGCCCCGACGGTGAGCTTCGCCACGAGCGTCGCGCCGGCCGCTTCGAGATTCGCGGCCGCGGTGGAGCGCACCGCACCGATCTGGTCCTCGTACGGCTTGGCCCCCCACGTCGTGCGGGTGCCGGGCCAGGACAGGAGGTCCTTCGCGCCCCACGGAATGCCGAGCAACGGTTCGCCCGGACCGTCGCCGGAATTCTTGCGCGCCTCGGCGAGCCGGCGATCCGCCGCGTCGGCCTGCGCCCGCGCGACGTCCACCGTCCGCTCGATCACGCAGTGCAGCGCGGGATCGTGCTTCTCGAGCCGCGCGAGCGAAAGGTCGGCGAGTTCCCGCGCGGACAGGTGCCCGCCGCGCAGCCACGCCGAGAGCTGCCGGATCGAGGCGAACGCCACGTCGTCCTCGTGGTCCGGCGCCGAATCCGACGGCGGGCCGAGCCGCACATGCCGGGATCGATCCGGATCTCCGGGCGGCGTCCGCGCCCCCGGCCGGGCGGCGAACGGATCGAACGCGAGCGCGGGCGGCACCGAGTTGTCGAGGGGGAGCGCGCGCAGTCGCGCGAACTGCTCCTGCATCTGCCGGAGGCCCTCGACCATCAGCTCGCGCTTCTCGTCGGTCAGCTCGAGGCCCGAGATCCACTCGGCGCGACGGATGGTTTCCTTGTCGATGGGAGCCCCCTCCTCCGCGAGTGCGGTCACGGCCCGGGCCAGAACCGGGGACGCCACCCCGAGCCCGGCCAGGAACTGGAGGACACGCCGGCGGGGCGTCATGTTCCGCGGATCAGCCATGGGTCACCTCCTCGTCCGGCGGCGCCGGTCCCCGCAGGCTAGCACCGCGCCGAGGAGGCAGCCAGTCGCCGACCGCCCGGGTTGGGCCCGGGGGCCCTTCCTTGACGCCCGCCACGCGGTCCCTCAGAATCCTCCGTCCCTTCCGGATCGCCCGGCGGGGGCACGACCGAACCTCCGGAGAGACCGATGCCCACGACGTTGCGTCGACGCTGAACGCGCGGACCGGGCACCGGGTCGTGCCCCCCACGCTGATCCCTTGCGCGGCGATCGAGCCGCGTTCCGCGTCTTGAGATTCTCCGCTCGCGCTCGGGGCCTCCGTCCCGCCGTCGGCATTCGTCTGCCGATTCGCTGGAGTTCCGATGACCGCGATGCGTACCGGGGCCTTCGTGGCCGCCTCGCTGTTGCTCGGCGCCGTTTCCGCCCGTGCGGACGCCGCCCTGAAACCGTACGGATTCGTCCGCTTCGACGCGATCCTGAACGACTCGCCGATGAACCACCCCCAGTTCCCGATGTGGGTCAACAGCGAGATCGATCTCGAGGACGGGCCGAGCGGCGTCGCCAAGGACAAGGGGGAGATCAGCTTCCACCCGCGCCTCACGCGCGTCGGTGTGGATCTCGTGAAGACGACGATCGGCGAATCCGCCTCGATCGCCGGCAAGATCGAGATCGACTTCCAGAACGGCGGTCGCGAGTCGCGCGAGACGCCGCGGATGCGCCACGGCTACCTGACGATCACGAACGGCACGTTCGAGGTGCTCGCGGGTCAGACCTGGGACCTCGTCTCGCCGCTCTACCCCTACGTGAATCACGACGGTCTGATGTGGAACGCCGGCAACACCGGAGACCGCCGCCCGCAGGTGCGCTTCACGTCCACGCGCCCGGCCGGCGAAGGCAAGATGCGCGTGGCGGCGGCATTCGGCATGCCGAACGCGGTCGACGGCCAGGACCTCGACGGCAACGGCGTCCTCGACGGCGCCTACGCGATGGTGCCCTCGACCCAGGGTCTGCTCGAGTTCTCGAGCTCCAAGATCACGTTCGGCGTGTGGGGCGAGTTCCATCGCGAGCGTCTCGTGGCGACCGACTCCTCGTCCGTGTCGGAGAACGATTACGACGCCATGCTGTTCGGCGCCCACCTCAAGGCGCCGCTCGGCTCGCAGCTCACGCTGGTGGCGGAAGCGTTCTCGGGCAAGAACGCGGACGACCTCCGCGGCGGCATCGGCCAGGGCCTGAACCTCGGACTGGATCGGGAGATCGCCACCCAGGGAGGTTTCGCGGAGCTGCAGTTCCAGGCCAACCCGAACTGGACGTTCGCGGCCGGCGCGACGCTCGACGATCCGGACGACGACGACCTCTCGAACGGCGGGCGCGCACTGAACCAGGTGATCTACGGTGCCGCGCGCCTGAAGACGCTGGAGCGCGTGCAGGTCGGTCTCGAGTACCTGCACTGGAAGACGGAGTACAAGAACGCGGCCGACGGCGATGCGAACCGCATCGACCTGTGGGCCTCGCTCGGATTCTAGGAGGAACGGACATGAATTCTCGACGCCACGCTTTCGGCCCGGTCGCGCTCGGCCTGGCCGCGCTCGTCGCGCTCGGCGGCTGCCAGGGCGAGAAGAAGGCCGCCCCGGCCGCGACGCTCCGCTTCAGCGCGATCCCCGACGACAACACCACGGAGCTGAACCGCAAGTTCCAGCCGGTCGCGAAGTACCTTTCCGACGCGCTCGGTGTCCCCGTGGAGTACGTGCCCGCTTCCGACTACGGCGCCTCCGTGGAGATGTTCAAGAACGGCGACATCCAGCTCGCCTGGTTCGGCGGACTCACGGGCGTGCAGGCGCGGCAGGCCGTGCCCGGATCCCACGCGATCATCCAGGGCGCCGAGGACCCGCAGTACTACTCGTACTTCATCGCGAAGGCGAGCACGGGCCTGAAGGCCGGTGACGAGTTCCCCATGGACATCGCCTCCAAGAAGTTCACGTTCGGCTCGCCGCAGTCGACGTCCGGTCGGTTGATGCCGGAGTTCTACATCCGGCGCTACACGAAGCAATCGCCGGAGGACTTCTTCACGCAGCCGTTCGGTTTCTCGGGCTCGCACGACAAGACGATCGAGCAGGTCGCTTCGGGCGCATTCGAGGTCGGCGCCGTGAACTACCTCACGTACGACTCGTGGGTGAAGGAAGGCAAGGTCGACCCGAAGGACGTCTACGTGATCTGGAAGACGCCGACGTACGCCGACTACAACTTCACCGCCCACCCCGAGATCGAGACGACGTTCGGCCAGGGGTTCACGCAGCGACTCCAGCGGGCGCTCGTGGACATGAAGGATCCGGCGCTGCTCGACGCGTTCCGTCGCAGCGCGCTGATCCCCGCGAACGACGCGGAGTTCGACGCGATCCTGGACGTCGCGCGCAGCCTGGACATGGCGCGCTGACGTGACCGGCGCTCCGACCTTCGACCTCCGCGACGTCTCCGTTCGCTTCGGTGAGCTGACGGCGCTCGCGGACGTGAACCTGGAGGTCCGGGCCGGCGAGGCGGTTGCCCTCGTCGGCCCGAGCGGCGCCGGCAAGACCACGATCCTCCGCCTCGCGAACGGCACGCTCCGCCCCACGAGCGGCACGGTGCACGTGGAGGGGCGGGACCTCGCGACCCTCGGCGGCGGCGACCTGCGCAGTGTGCGCGCCCGGATCGGGCTCGTACCGCAGGAGTTCGGTCTCGTGCCGGAGCTGCGCGTGCTCCAGAACGTCGTGTCGGGTCGCGTGGGACGACGCAGTTTCGCGGGCTCGATCCGCGACACGTTCTTTCCGACTGCGGACACCGTGCGTGACGTCCACCGCGTGCTCGAGCGCGTGGGGATCCCCGAGAAGCTCTACGAGCGCACCGATCGGCTCTCCGGCGGGCAGCAGCAGCGGGTGGCGATTGCGCGCGCACTCTACCAGCAGCCGGCGGCGATCCTCGCGGACGAGCCGGTCTCGAACGTCGATCCCGCCCGCGCCCGCGCCACCACCGAGCTGCTCGTGTCCCTCGCACGCGAGCGCGGGATCGCGCTGATCGTGAGCCTGCATCATCTGGAGATTGCGCGCGGTTCGTTCGATCGGCTCGTGGGACTCCGCGGCGGCCGCGTGGCGTTCGATCGCCCCGCGAGCGAGCTCACCGAGGAGGACTTCTCCCGCCTCTACGACCTCACGCCGGACGAGATCCTCGAGGACGGCCCGGCGTGAGCGCCCGCGGCTCCTCGCGTCGCCGGGTCCTGCTCGGTCTGCTCGCGGCCGGCGTCGCGTCCGCGATCTGGCTCCGGCTCGATCCGCGCGCCCTGTTCGCGCCCGGTTCCGGCGAGGTGCTCGCCCGCTTCTTCCGCGCTGCGCTGAGTCCCGCACTTCTCTCGAGCACGGGCGCCTCGCTGTGGCCGGACGTGCTCGACGGGATCCGCGCGACCGTGGCGTTCGCCGCGGGCGGCATGACGCTCGCGATCGCGCTCGGATTGCCGCTCGGCTACCTCGCCTCTTCCGCCTGGTGGGACGAGGATCCGTCGCCCGGCCGGCGACGTCGCGGGCGGGTGATCACGTCGGCGGCGCGCTGGCTGATCGCCGGCATGCGCTCCGTGCACGAGTTGCTGTGGGCGATGATCCTGCTCGCCGCCCTCGGCCGCTCCACCGCCACCGCGATCGTGGCGATCGCGATCCCTTACGGCGGCACGCTCGCGAAGGTCTGGAGCGAGCTCATCGACGAGAGTCCCCGCGGTGGCGCGCGCGCGCTCCGCGCGATCGGCGCGCGGCCGGGGCAATCCTGGCTGCTCGGCCTCGCGCCGCGCACTCTGTCCGACTTCGCGTCCTATGCGTTCTACCGATTCGAATGCGCGCTCCGTTCGTCCGCCATCCTCGGATTCCTCGGATTCCCGACGCTCGGCTACCACCTGTCGCTCGCGTTCGACAATCTCCGCTATCCCGAGGTCTGGACGTTCCTCTATGCGCTGCTCGGGCTGATTCTCGCGGTGGAGTTGTGGAGCGCCGCGCTGCGCCGCCGGGAGGGCTGGGCGTGACGGATCTCGAGCGCGATCGTGTGATCCGGGAGCTTCGCCGGGCGCGGCCCCGTCGTCCGTTCGTGCGCTTCTCCGTGGGGGCACTCACGTTGCTCGCGATGTGGGCGATCCTCGGCGGGTCGTTTCCGGTGCGGGACTTCTTCTCCGCGCGGGCGCAAACGAACGTCGCGCGGTTTCTCGCCGAGATCCGGCCGGGGCCGCTCCGACCGGAGTCGCTCGGGGGCGGCGAGTCCTGGGGGGCCTGGCTGGCGGACACGTTCGGGCAGGCTGCCGCGCCCGCGATTCTCTCGACGGTGGCGCTCTCCGTATCGGCGATCGTGCTCGCGGGACTCGCAGCTTCCGTGCTCTCGCTCTTCGGCGCGCGCAATCTCGCGGGGCCGGAGCCGTTCGCCGCGTCGCCGCGCCCGCCCGGCCCGATCGCACGCACGCTCCACCGATCGCTCGTGCTCGCCGTGCGTGGATTCCTGATCCTCCTCCGCGCGATTCCGGAGTACGTGTGGGCGTACCTGCTTCTCACGCTGCTCGGCGTGGGCGCGTGGCCGGCCGTGCTCGCGCTCGCGCTGCACAACTCCGGCATTCTCGGGCGCCTCTACGCGGAGACGATCGAGAACCTGCCCGGCGAGGGCGCCGCCACCGTGCGGGCGCTCGGCGCAACTCGCGCCCAGCTCGTGCCGCTGGCGGTCCTCCCGCGCTCGCTGAACCGCTGGCTTCTGTACTTCTTCTACCGCTGGGAGACCTGTGTGCGCGAGGCGACGGTGCTCGGGCTGCTCGGTTTCGTGTCGCTCGGGTGGTACATCCAGGACGCCCGCGCCGGTGCCCGCTACGACGAGATGGTCGCGTTCGTGGCGCTCGGCGCCGTGATCATCCTCGCCGGCGACTGGGTGTCCGGGCGCGTGCGCGGGCGCCTCCGTACGGGCTGACGCCCCCCGGAACGCCGGGACGCGGCCCCCGCGGGTACGGTAGAGTCTCGTTCCCCCGGTCCGAAAGCGCCGGTGGGAACTTCGGGACGGTTCGGGGGTCCCGTCCTCGCGCGGAGACGCGCGGAATCCAACACCTCAGGAGCAGACACGGTATGGCGACCGAAGACGTGGCGAACCGGCTGGTGCAACTCTGCCGCAAGGGCAAGAACAAGAAGGCGATCGACGAGCTCTACGCGAAGGACATCGTGTCCATCGAGCCCGTCGCCGGGCCGGCCGGCGGCGCGGTCACCGAAGGCATCGAGGGCGTCCGCAAGAAGACAGCGTGGTGGGAGGAGAACAACGAAGTCCACTCCGCCGAGATCGGCAAGCCGATGATCGGCCGCGGAGAGTTCGCGGTGCGCATGGAGTACGAGGTCACGTTCAAGCCCACGGGCCAGCGCAACAAGATGGTCGAGATGGCGCACTACAAGGTCAAGAAGGGCAAGATCGTGGAGGAGCAGTTCTTCTACCACATGCCGGGGGCGTAGCCGCACCGTTCCCCGAAACGAGAACGCCCGGTCGGACCACGTCCGACCGGGCGTCTTCGTCTGGCCGCGTGAAGTCGTCGAACGGCTATCGCGCGCGGACCACGAGTCCATCCACGGATTCGCCGGCCGCACCGGCCGGACCGAGGTCGTCGCCCTCGAAGACCACCCGGAACGCGCCCGCGTCCGCGGCACTGACCCGGAAGGACTGGTTCGCCTTCCACGTCATCCGCTCGCCCGGTGCGAGGTGTTTGTTGCGGGGCCAGCCGACGCCGTCGATGAGCACCGTGACGTCCACGTCGCGCAGGGCGACCAGCGTCATCTCGACGCGGTCGGAGACGGCACTGCGGCCCACGATCTCCCGGGTCGCGGGCGCGTCGTCGACTGCGGTATCCGAAGCCGCGGCCGGAGTCGGTGCGGGCTTGGAGTCTCGCTGCCGCGTCGATTCGGTCGGTTCGGCCGGGGCTTGGTTCCGGGCGACTTCCGTGCGGACAGGAGTCGGGGTTTCTTGCCGCGGAGTCGCGACGTCCGAGCCCATCGTCGGCGAGGAACCGACCGGTTCGCCTTCGTTCGCCGCGCCGGTCTCGGTCGCAGTGACCTGCCCCTCGATCGGATCGACCGACGGGCGTGACGGCGTTCCCGGCTGCAGCCCCGCAGTCGGCGGCGCGACGTCGACCTGCGCGAGCTCGAGCAGCATCGGCGGCGTCTCGGCGATCCGGGCCGGTACCGGCGGCGGCGTCAGTTCGGCGGCCGCCGCCGTCCCGACTCCGTTGCCCCCGTTCCGATGCCCCCCGGTCGTGCTCGGGGTCGGAATCTCGGCCTCCTCGCGAATCGCGGTCTCGCTCGCGACCGCCGCCCGCGCCGCTTGCTCCGCCGCGTGGCGATCCGACGGCAGCACCGGCGAGACCTCGGGCTGGGCCAGGAGATCGGGCGAGACGAGACGCGACGTGGTCGGCGCCGAGTCCGGGACCTTTGCCGGCTCCGCCGTCGCCTTCGCTTGCTCCGCCGACGCCGGTTCCGCCGGCGCCGGTTCCGTCCGCGCCGGTTCCGTCCGCGCGGGTTCCGTCCGCGCGACGTCCACCGCCGCGCCATCCCCGCGTCCCGTCACCCATCGTCCGATCACGAGGGCCACGGCGAGCACCACCACGACGCCGAGCCCGATCCCGGCCTTGCGCGCGATTCCCACGACCCGTTCCGGGTCCTTCAGCGCGCGCTCGAGTCGCGTGGGCTCCTCGGTGTGACTCTCCGCCTCCCAGACGATCTCGTCGGTGGTCTCCTGGTGTGTGCGGAGGCTCTCGTACCGCTCGAGCGCCTCCCCCGAGGAGAGCCCGAGCTCCTGGCACACGAGTCGCACGAACCCGCGCACGTAGGTGTCCGTGGGGAGGGCGTCGATCTCCTCCGCCTCGAGCCGCTGCAGGTTCTCGATCCGGATGCGCGTGCGTCCGGCGAGATCCTCCAGTGAGAGCCCGGCCTCGGTGCGGCCGCGCTTGAGATAGGCGCCCAACCCTTCCATCGATTCCCTCGTGCGACGTTCTCGTCGGCTAGTACTGGCTGCGCACTCGGTACGTGAGCACGACTTCCTCGCCGGCCTTCACCGGCACCTTGAACTCGAGGTCGTGCGCGTTCTTCTTCTCGAACGGTTGCGAGTTCTCGAGCACCGTCCAGTCCCCCGCGGGATGCTCCCGGACGATGATCGAAACCGTGCCCTTGTCCTTCCGGTTCCGGAGCTTGATCTCGACCTTCTGCTCGAACACCCGGTCCGTGATGCGCTTCTGCTCCAGCTCGTTCCGCTCGCCCACGAGGTCGAACGCGTTGCCGAGGAGCAGCGAGACTTTCTCGTCCTTCGGGGTGTGGTCGATCCGGTCCTCCCCGGCGAACTCCAGCGAGCCGTCCGAGTCCTGCCGGTAGACCCTCACCTTGCCGGCCGGCAAGGGGACCCCCAATTGGTTCTTTTCGGCGTTTTCGAAGTCGAGTTTGACCTGAACTTTGGTATTTCCGCGGGTCGGCTCGTAAACGTAGACCTTCTCCACGGGGACCGTGCGGTCCTCCAGGAGCTGGATCTGCTTCACCTCGCGGTCCGCCAGGGTCGTCTGCCGGCCGAGATCGTAGAGGTGGTACTCGAAGAAGGCTCGTTCCTGGAACCCGCCGTCCGCCGACTCCATCATGTCCATCTGCCGAGCCATCGCGTACTTCGGCATGGGCGGCGCGTCCTGCACGCGGTTCACGTTGCCGGCCACGACCTTCAGGTGCGCGTCACGGTAGGTCGCGCCCGACTGGTTCTCGATCGAAACCCAGCCGGTGAGCGACATCCGTTCGTCCTTGGAATCCACCGCCGCCACGTACTCCGCGTGCCACGAGAGCCCGCCGGTCAGGTACGCGAGGTTCAGGTCCCGCTTCGTGGCGCCCTTGTTGTTCAGCGTCCACACGAGGGTGGGACGCGTGATCAAACCCTCCGGGATCTCGGGCAGCGTGATGTCCGCGATCTCGTCGTTGTTCAGGAGCACCACGCCGTCGCGCGTCTCGAGCACGATCGAACCGGCGGCCGTCTTCAGCACACCCTCGTGCAACTTGTCGTGCTTCGTGACGATGCGCGCGGTCTGATCGAGGTAGCGCTCCAGCAGCTTGTCGCGGCTCACGAGGTCGTAGCGGTAGTTCTGCTCGAGGACCGTGAGGCCCTTCCCCGCCTCGAGGCGGACGGTCGTGGGGTCGATCCGCTGCGGCACGCCGGTGAACGAGAACTCGCCGACCCCGGACGGGATCTCCGCGGCGCGGACCTCCTTCACGAGGGCGAGATCGTCGTTGTAGACGGTGACGTGGATCTCGTTGCTCAGCGCGGGCTGCGCGGCGACCATGATTCCGACTCCGGCGACGGGGGCGAGATAGCGCTTCATTTCGGCATTTCCTCCGGGTTTTCGGCAGTTTCGCCGGGACCACGGCTCCTGTCGAGGGCACTGCCCCGAACCGGCTCCCACCACCGGCCGACGCCGGAGACGGGTCTTCCCGAGGAATACCCGGACGACGCCGGAGTTATTCCTGCGATTCCTGCCGTTCCCTGGGGGGTCTTGCGCGGAGCGGGTCGGCCGAGGCCGGAGGGGCGACCGCGAACTCCGGAGAGCATTCTAGCCGGGACCGACGCCTTCGGCGACGGAAACCGCCCGGATGGCGCACGCGTCGCCGGCTAGCCCATCTCCTTCCGGGCCGCCTCGACCTTCGCGAGGTCGCTGCGCAAGCTCTCGAGCTTCTCGCGCTCCCGCTCCACCACCTCGGGCTTGGCGCGGGACACGAAGTTCTCGTTCGCGAGCTTCTTCTCCGCGCCGCCGATCAGGTTCACGAGCCGCTCGTGCTCCTTCGCGAGGCGGTCGCGCTCCACGTCCAGGTCGATGATGCCGGCGAGCGGGATGTACACGGTGCCGCCGCGGACGACCGCGGCCGCGGACCCGGCAGGACGTGTGAGCCCCGCCTGCACGGTCATCGACTCGATCCGCGCCATCGGCGAAGCCAGGTCGCGCGTCTCGGCCAGCACGCGGCCGAGCTCCGGATCCTCGGGATCCACCAGCACCTCGATCGCGGTCGACGGTGGCACGTTCATGGAGGCGCGCACGTTGCGGATCGCGGTCACCACGTCGCGCATGCGATCGAAGTCGGCCTCGGCCGACTCGTCGCGCGGGAGGTCGACATCCGCCGGCCACTCGGCGCGGATGAGCGTTTCCTCGGTGCCCGGCAGGTACCCCCACAACTCCTCGGTGAGGAACGGCAGGTACGGGTGCAGCAGCCGCAGCGTCACCGAGAGCACGCGCAGCAACGTGGCGCGCGCGGTCTCCCGATCCGCCGCGGTGCCGTCGCCGCTGAGGCGACGCTTGGCCACCTCGAGGTACCAGTCGCAGAGGTCGTTCCAGAAGAACCGGTAGAGCTCCGCCGCGCCGTCGTGGAAGTGGTAGTTCTCGAGCGCGTGGCTCACCACGCGCACGGTCTCCCCGGCGCGCGACAGGATCCAGCGGTCCTCGAGTGCGTCCCCCGGCGACGCATCGGGCACGCCGTCCAGATTCGCGAGGGCGAAGCGCGTCGCGTTCCAGATCTTGTTGCAGAAGCGCTGACCGAGCTCGAAGCGGTTCTCGGAGAGCTTCACGTCCTGTCCCTCGCGCGTGAGCATCACGAGCGAGTAGCGCACCGCATCCGCGCCGTAGCGATCGATCATCTCGATCGGGTCGATGCCGTTGCCGAGGCTCTTGGACATGCGACGTCCGATGCCGTCGAGCACCGTGGCGTTGATGTAGCACACGTCGAACGGGCAGCGCTGATCTTCCGGCAGGTGATCGAGCAGCTCGTAGCCGGCCATCACCATCCGCGCGACCCACAGGTAGATGATCTCCCGCGCGGTCGAGAGGAACTGCGTGGGGTAGAACTTCGCGAGGTCCGGCGTGTGCTCGGGCCAGCCGAGCGTGGCGAACGGCCACAGCCAGCTGGAGGCCCAGGTGTCGAGCACGTCCTCGTCCTGGCGCACGATCGGCTTGCCGGTCTTCGGGTGCGGCGAGCCGATCTCGAGCGGCGTCACGGACGCGGCCGGCACTTGGTCCTCGTCGTACCAGACGGGAATCCGGTGGCCCCACCACAGCTGACGCGAGATGCACCAGTCGCGCACGTTCTCGAGCCAGTCGAGGTACACCTTCGCCCAGCGCTCGGGCGCGAACACGAGCCGCCCGGACTTCACGGCCGCGATCGCCGGCTTCGCGAGGGGCTCCATCTTCACGAACCACTGCTCGGAGATGAGCGGCTCGATCGCGTCCTTGCTGCGATCCGACACGGCCACGTTGTGGTCGATCTCCTCGATCTTCTCGAGCAGACCGAGCGCGTCCAGATCCGCGACCACCTTCTTGCGCGCCTCGGCGCGCGGCAGCCCGGCGTACGAACCCGCCTCCGCGTTCAGCGTGCCGTCCGGATTCAGGATGTTCACGACCGGCAGCGAGTGCTTCGCGCCGCGCACGTAGTCCGCCGGATCGTGACCCGGCGTGACCTTCACCGCCCCGGTGCCGAACTCCGGATCCACCGTGTCGTCGGCCACGAGCGGGATCTCGCGCCCCATGAGCGGCAGCACGATCTTCTTCCCCACGAGGTGGCGGTAGCGCTCGTCGTCCGGGTGCACCGCGACGCCCGTATCGCCCAGCATCGTCTCCGGGCGCGTCGTCGCGACCGTGAGGTGGCCGGAGCCGTCGGGCAGCGGGTAGCGGATGTACCAGAGGCTGCCCTTGCGCGGCACGTACTCGATCTCGTCGTCCGACACCGCGGTCATCAGCGTGCAGTCCCAGTTCACGAGGCGCGCGCCGCGGTACACGAGGCCCTTCTCCCACAGGCGCACGAACGCGGTCATCACCGCGTGCACCATGTCCTCGTCGAGCGTGAACTTCGTCCGCGACCAGTCGCACGAGCACCCGAGCCGGCGGAGCTGCTTCAGGATGAAGTCGCCGTGGTGCTCGCGCCACTTCCAGACCTCCGCCACGAAGCCCTCGCGGCCGAGATCCTGGCGGCGGATGTTCTTCTCCTGGAACAGCTGCTTCTCCACCACGGCCTGGGTCGCGATGCCCGCGTGGTCCGTCCCCGGCACCCAGAGCGCCTCGTACCCCGCCATGCGACGATGTCGGATCACGATGTCCTGCAACGTGTTGTTCAGCGCGTGGCCCATGTGGAGCACGCCCGTCACGTTCGGGGGCGGGATCATGATCGTGAACGGCGGCTTGTCGGAGGCGGCATCCGCCCGGAAGCTGTCGTTCGACTCCCAGAACTCGTAGATGCGGCCCTCGACGGCGGCCGGATCGTAGGCCTTCGCGAGTTCGGCGGGCTTCGTGGACATCATTCCTCCGGGGTCGATTCGGGAGCGAACGAGGGTAGCATCACTCCACCTTCAGGATCCAGCGCATGACGGTCTCGCGCGCCACCGCGTCGTCCGCGGGGAGCAGGTCGAGCGCCACCCGGAAGTCCGCGAGCGCCAGCTCCGTCTCGCCCCGCCCGTAGCGGACCTCCGCGCGCGACGCGATCACGTACGGGTCGTCCGGCGTGAGCGTGAGCGCCTGCTCCAGGAGCGCGAGCGCCTCGTCCGAGCTCGCCGGGTCCTTCGCCAGCAGCAGCGCGAGGTTGTTCATGGCGTCCACGTCGCGCGGGTTCGCGGCGAGCACCTCGCGGTACTCCTCGATCGCAGGCTCGGTCCGCCCGGCCCGGGCCAGGAACATGGCCGCCCGGAACTTCTCGCTCGGGTCCGCGGGGTCTCGCCCGGCCGCCCGCAGCAGCTCCGCCCAGCGGTCCCGCCGCCCCACCACGAGCTCCGCCTGCGCCCGGCTGGCCCGGAACGCCGTGTTGCCCTTGGCCTCCTTGCGGTCCGCGAGCTGTGCGAACGCGTCGGCGGCGTCCTCGCCCCGACCGAGCCCGGCCCAGGCTGCGGCCAGCGTCCAGCGCAGCAGGAACGACTCCGGGTTCCACTCCACGAGGCGGGCGAGCTCCGTCTCCGCGCGCTTCAGATCCTCATCGCGCAGGTCGTTCACCGAACTCGGACGTCGCGGGTTGAAGGCGTCGAACTCCCAGGTCGCGAGGACCTCGCGGTTTCGTTCGGGCCCGTCGCGCTTCAGGTAGATCAGGACCTGGTCGTCCCAGTACACGAGTCCCCAGGCCGGCGAATCCCAGAGCGCGTTGCCGATGCCGTCGTCCGACTGGCCGCCCTCGCGTCGCAGCAGCGCGCAGCGGACGCCGTACCGGTCCAGCACGTCCTGCCAGCCGGGGGCAGCCTGGAGCACGCGGTAGTAGACGTCGCGCCAGAAGTCCTCGGGGTACGCCTCGAGTCGCGCATCCACGAACACCGGGAAGCGGGTCGTCTTGCCGCGCCACAGCAGCGCCGACGCGTACAGGTCCGTGTTGAAGATCGGGCCGCGCACGTTCTGCGACCAGAGGAAGTCCAGCGCGTGCTCGGGGTAGTGCTTCGGGTCGCGGCCGAACCCGAACGGGAACATCCAGTCCTGGCTCGCGCGAACGCCCGCGAACACCCCGCCGGCGATCACGAGCGCGAGCACCGTCGCTTCGGCCGCATTCGCGCGGGACCATCGCCGTCCGGCCGCCTCGGACGCCGCCACCGGCGCCGCGGCGCCCGCCAGGGCCGTTCGCCGCCGCTTCGTCCCCACGACGCGAGCAAACAAGTCGTCGCCGAGAGTCCCCCACGTCCGCGCGAGCAGCGGCGTGGCCACGATCGCGAACGGCAGGATGCCTCGCACGGCCTGGAACGCCATCAGGCCGAACCCGCCGGCCACCAGCAGCTGCGTGAGGTCCACGCGCTTCGGGCGGATCAGGATGCCGAGCAGGCAGGCGGTCGCCACGAGATCGAACGGCCAGTCCACCAGGACGTCGACCGGCTTGTACTCCGTGATCATCGCGCGGAACGCGTGGTGCTTCCAGAACAGGAGCGGCAGCAGCAGCGGCTTCACTCCGCTCGGATTGATCAGCGCCATCGTGGCGTACGGCAGGCCGATCGCGAGGATCGAGAAGCCCACGAGGCGCCGGTAGTTCCAGCCGTCGAGCGTGCGGCCGGGGAACGACCCTTCCACGATCGGCCGCCGCCCCACGAGCAGCTTCTTCAGTCCTTCGCCCACGATCGTGGCGCCGAGGAACAGCACTCCGAAGAGCACGCCGGAATGAACGTGCCCCCACACCGTCATCAGCGGCAGGATCGGCCACAGGCGACGCGTCTTGCCGCGCCGCACGTCGTCGATCAGAGTCATCAGGAGCGGCAGGAACAGCATCGTCACGAGGAACGGACGCAGGAAGAAGCGCGGTCGCGCCGCCACCAGCATCGCGAGCACGATCGCCACCGCGATCGCGACCGGCGCTCCCTGCGCGCGCGCCACGCGGTACAGCAACAGCGCGCCGAGCGTCACCACGATCATGCGCAGCACGATCAGACCCGGAACGCCGGCCACGTAGTCCACGCCGAACAGGATCACCTCCCCGAGCCACTGGTGGACCGGGTACGGGCTGCCGGCGACGGTGTGCGACAGGAAGTCCGTGGACGGGATCGTGTGCGTCTTGAGGATCTGGCGCCCGACCGTGAGATGACCGCCGATGTCGAGGTTCGTGACCTGGAAGAACGCGAGCCACGCCGCCACGACGATCATCGTGAGGATCGCGAGCCGGCGCAGCGGCGCGTTCTTCGCGAGCGGATCGGGCGGCGCCGGCACGGGACGATCCGGGTCGTCGGGACGCGAGCCGGTCATGGGTTCCTTCCGAGGAGGGCCAGGAGCTTCAGCTTGAGGATCATGACGTATCCGTCGAACAGGAGCGACAGCGAGAGCTTCGAGTCCCCGTCCTTGCGGTCCACGAACTCGAGCGGGATCTCCATGATGCGGGCGTGAGCCCGGTGCGCCCGGAACAGAACTTCCTGCACGATGGACGGTCCCACCGAGGTGAGCGTATCCGGTCGGATCTTCTCGAGCGCGGAACGTCGAAACGCGCGGTAGCCGGAATTGCAGTCGAGCACCGGAACGCCGAGCACCACGCGAATGTAGGTGTTCGCGAGCACGGTCACGATACGGCGTGCCGCGCCGCGATCGAGATCCGAACCGCCCCGGACGAAGCGACTGCCGAGCACGACGTCGGCGCCGTGCTCGATCTCCCGGATCATGCGGGGCAGGAGTGCCGGCGGGTGAGAGAAATCCGCATCCATCTCGATCACGACGTCGGCGCCGAGCCGGAGCGCCTCGACGTACCCGTCGCGTCCGGCGAGGCCGCGCCCCTTGGGCGGGTCCCGGTGTAGCACCCGCACCGCCGGGTCCTCCGCCGCGAGGCGGTCCGCGATCTCCCCCGTGCCGTCCGGCGACCGATCGTCCACCACGAGGACCGTCGCCTCCGGCAGCGCACGACGGATCTCCGCCGTCAGCCGGGCGACGTTCGGAGCTTCGTTGTACGTGGGAACGAAGACGACGGGCTTCACGGGGTCCTCGGGACGGGGTCCGCGGGCAGAAGTCCGGGGATTCTACGCGAATCCCGCCCGCTGGCTACCCTGGGGCCGAACGGCCCCGATCGGCGCCCGAAACGCCCGAAAACGACGGGGGGCCCCGCCGCCCGCCAGCGACGGAGCCCAACCCTAGGCAAGGTCCCCCGCCAGTGAAACGAGGAACCAGGAATCAATTTGCTCACGACCGCCTGAAACGACCAGTCCCCGGGGGCCGGAAGCCACGGGCGCGGGATCAGCGGCTGCACCCGGGGGCCGATTCCGGCCATGGAACGCCGGCCACACAAAAAGAGGGGCCGCCGGCGAACCGGCGACCCCTCAGGTCGAAAGACGAGCGGTCGGACCTACTTCAGGCGCACGATCTCCCGGCTGCGCGTCCCGTCCGCCGTCTCGAGGCGAACGAGGTACACGCCCGCGGCGACCGAGCGGCCGGACGCGTCGCGACCGTTCCACTCCACCGTGTGCTGACCGGCCTCGACGGCCCCGTTCACGAGGTCGACGACCTTCCGGCCCGCGACGTTGAAGACGGAGACCTTCACGTCACCCGAGGTCGGAACCGCGAACGACATCCGCGTCCCGTCGACGAACGGGTTCGGCGCGTTGCGGCCGAGCGCGAGCGCGAGCTGGCCCTCGCCGACGTTCACGTCGGTCGAACCGCCCGGGAACATCCAGTCGAGGACCGCCGCGACGACCTGATCCGCCTGCGGATTCGGAACCAGCTCGATCGCCACCGCCATGAACGCGGACTTGTACGTGCCCATGTCCTGACGCAGCGCGACGCTGTTGCCGAGGTGACCCGTCAGCCAGGTGACGGAGTTCGCGTTCGGGTTGATCGTGTCGGAGAAGTCGATGAACGGCGACCCGGAGGTCGTCGCGAACGAGATCCCGTCGGCGATGTCACCCGGCACGCCGGTGACGTTCAGGGCCTGCTGATCCTGCGAGAACGAACCGACACCGAGGTAGGTACCGATCGTCGGGGTCAGGCCCTGGTGGTTCATGAGGCCCTGGCTGATGATGAAGACGTTGCCGCCGCCATCCATGAACTGCGCCAGGTTCGCCTGGTGCGAGGCACCGATCGTGTTGCTCTGCAGGCCGCCGGTGCTCCAGATCACCGCGTCGTAGCCGTCGAGGTCCGCGAACTCCGGATTCCCCTCGATCGACACTTCACGGATGATCGCGAAGTGGCCGGACGACGTAACGGCCGCATCGATCTTGGCCGCCGTGCCGTTGCCTTCGCCGTTGTCGTCGTTCACGATCAGGATGGCCTCGGTGTTGTTGAACACCGTGTAGGTCGTCACGTTGCCCTGCGAGGGGTTCCCCGCGGGAGCCGTGGTGACCGTGAACGCCGCCTTCGCCGCCGTCCCGTCGTTCGGCGTGACGCGAATGGCGAAAGGCTCCACCTGGTTCGCGGTCATGCCGGGGATCGTGAGCGACGTCGGATCCGAATCCAGTCCGTGGATGACCTGAGTCGTCCAGCCGACCGGCAGACCCGAGTTGTCGATCGTGATCGAGACGTCGTCGTTCACCGCACCGAGGTACGTGACGTCGGCGGTCCACTCGACCATCGCGGCGTTCGTCGTGCGGATCAGCGGGTCGTTCTCGAAGACCTCGAGGTCGAACATGAGGTTCGAGTAGTCCGCCTGGAGCACGGCCTTGTTCGTGTCACGCTGGACGAACGCGACCGCGTGCAGCTTCTGCGTGTCCCACGCCGGATCGATCGCGAACGTCGTGTTCACGTTCTGCACCGTCCCGGGCGTGTCCACGGCCAGAATCTGATCGACGAAGATTCCGCGACCGATCGTGTCCCAGTTCGCGTTCCCCGTACGGGGCTCGCAGCAGAGGATGATGTCGTTCTGGTACACCGCGAGACGAATGTGGCAAAGCTCGGGGTTCGCGATCGTCTCTCCGGGCGCGACTTCGACGTCGATGTTCACCGTAGCGGTGTTCGTATCGCCGTCGAAATCGACCTGCGAGTCGATGATCAGCTTGGAGAGATCGGCGTACTCCGTATCGACCTTCGCCTTGTACGCGTTGTAGGCGGAGATCGAGTCGCCGGCGCCCACCACGGGGAAGCGGCCGTCGAAGAACGTCGTCGGAGCGGAGCTCACGCCGTAGTACTGGGCACGCGCGATGCTGCCGGGCGTCTGCAGGCCGGAGCCGGCGTAGTGCCAGTCGACGTGAACGAAGTTCTCGTGGTCATCGTAGGGAACGGTTCTCTCGAGCATCCGGTTCGCCGCACGGGCGAAGGGGCAGAAGCTTCAGAGATGCCAGCCGGTCTCTTCCACGAAGACCGTCCGGTTGACGGCGGCCTCCGAAAGAGCCGGCTGGAGCGTCACGATCGCAGCCACGGCAAGCGCGGCGGCACCGAGAATCGACTTCAGATTCACGAAGCGCTCCTTGGGATGAGAGTGGGGCAACGGGTCGAACGGAAAACGAGACGAACTATCGAATCAGGGTCAGGGTCCGAGACGTGACACCGGTCGACGTCTCCAGTCGGTAGAAGTACACGCCGTTCGGCAGTGCCTTGCCGGCCGCGTCCCGCGCATTCCACTCCACGGAGTGCGCGCCGGCCGTCCGGACGCCGCTCGCGAGCGTCTCGACCAGGCGGCCCTGGACGTCGTACAGGCGCAGATCCACACGGCTCTCCTGCGGCAGCACGAAACCGATCTCGGTGGCGTCGCTCATCGGATTCGGAACGTTCTGGCGCAGCAACGGAACGAACGCGTCCGCGAACTCCGGTGCATCCACCGCGGCGGTGCCGGCGACGAGCGTGAGGTGGAACATGTCGTTCAGCCCCGGATCGCCCACCGACTCGAGATAGAAGTCGAACTCGCCGATGCCGTCCGACGTCGCGATGACGTTCACGCCGACCGTGTCGGACTCGCCGGGGGCGAAGGGCAGCGTCACACTGCTCGGGAAACAGACCTCGCGCAGGCAGACCTGCGGGAACCACGTCGGCTGCGTGACGTTCGAGACCTCCATGTAGAAGTCGTCGGCGGTCGCGGAGTCGTTCGTCAGCAGGAACTTGAAGTACGGCGAGATGAAGTCCGGGATGTCCGTGTCGAACTGCGTGAACGGCGAGATCGGCGTGAGCGTGTACGCGAACGCGCCGCGGTCGATCCGGAACTCCTCGCCCGGAGCCAGGGTCACATGGTGCTCGGCCGCGAGAGCCAGTGAATTCGCAAAGAGCAGAGCGGCCAGCGAAGCGCCGCCGAGGCGTAGCAGTCGGCTCATGAGAACCCCCAGGGGCATGGATGTCGATACGCCGTGAAGCCGGACGTATCGCGAAATTTACCACAGATCCAGTGCAGGCTGCCAATCGGGAGAGTCCGGGGGGGGTGCCGGTGAACTGACCGGCGGCCGAGCCCGGATGCCGCTTTCCGGGGCGACGCCGACTCGCCAGGATTCGGATGCGGACCCCGGCGGGCTCCGCAACACGAGCCGGAAACGGACCGGGCCGGAGACGAGGCCGTGTCCGGCCCGTCCCCGGCCCGCTCTCGGAGCCGATGCCGATCGAAGCCGGCCGGAACCGGCGGTGCGGTCAGCGCGTGCCGGAGACCGCCACGATCTCGTGCGTCGCCTCGGACTGCAGGAAGACGACCACGGTGTGCGGGTTCGCGCTGCCCGGCGCCCCGAGATCGATCGGGAACGACTGGATCGTGCCATCCTGCCGGCTGACGGAGACGGTCTGGATCTCGCGGGCGGCGAACTCGAAGAACGGCTGGTTGCCCGGCCCTCCGAGTTCCGTCGCCGTCTCGATGTCGTTCTCCAGGAGGACCGCGTTCAGGGTGAGCGGATCCTCGGAGATCGCGCTACGCCACTTGATCCAGGCGGTGCCGCTGGAGACATCCGTCGCGACCCAGCGCAGGACGACCGGGCAGGAAAGTGGGTCGCAGGCCGTCTGGCGCGCCTCGAAGCGCCGCTCGTACTCCAGGAGCGTGGCATCGTTGCTCCCGATCATGAGCGCGGGAGCGTCGCCGTCCCCGCCGTGAATGACGGTCGCCGGCCAGCCGGGGCAGGACGCGTCGGACTCGGGGCAACCGGAATAGAACCTCTCCCGCACTTTCCATCGCGCATCGTAGAGCGGCAGGATGGACCAGGTGTGCCACTCGATCACGAACATCTCCCCCGCGTAGTCCGCGTACATCTCCTGCAACTTCTCCGCCGACGGCGGGCAGTTCGGGCACAGCGAGTACGTGAACATCTCGCCGAGGACCGCCCGCTCCGGGGCGAGCTCCACCGCGAGATCCGCGACCTCGTCGCGGACCACGTTCACCGAGAGATCCCCGACCGACGCGTACGGCACCGCCGATCCCGGCGCGAGGCCGGCCGAGGCGAGCCGGATCTTCGTGGGGCCGGTGGGCAGATGGTCGATCGTGGCGGGCGTCGTGAACCCCGTGCTCTCGAACGTGCCCGGCGACGTCTCCCGCGAGATCGCGATGCCGGTGACTTCCTCGCCCGTGACCTCGTCGCGCGCGACGACCGCAATCGACCCGAACGCGATCGCCTCGAGCCGGAACCGCGCCGTGACGTGCTCCGCCGGAACGACCGTCACCGTGAGATCCGTGGCCGGATCGACCTCGTAGTCCGTGCGCTCCAGCCGGACCGCGTACGTGCCGGCCGGGAGCGGGCCGAGCTCATCGAGCCCGCTGCCCTGGAGCTCGCCGTCCAGGTAGACGTCCGCGCCGGAGACGCCCCCGGTGTCGATCGCGATGAAGCCCTGGGTCGGAGCCGCGATCTTGTCCTGGCAGCCGATCGAGAACGCCAGGACCGCGAACGCGACGGCGAGTCTCGTGATCCTCATGACCTACTCCTCCGCGGATGCGGGTTCGGATGCTGGGGCAAGTCCGGATCTGATTCTAGTCGATCCTGGGCCTCGATCAGAACCGGCCGGTCCACTTCACCTTCAGGCCTTCGAACTCGGGCTCGAAAAAGCACACGCCGCCGGTGCACTTCCAGCCGCCGCGCTCCGAACCGAGACTCACGCTCACGTCGTTCCCGCCGAGATTCAGCTCCGCGAGCACGTTGAACCAGCGTTCCTTGTCCTCGGCCGGGTCGTCCTCGGTGGTGTCCTCCACCGTGGCGGTCACGGTCAGCCAGGGCGAACGTCCCCAGGTGAGCGCGAAGATCCGGTCCCGGTACTCCTTCGGATACTCGAACGCCTGCGTCGCCGCGTTCGACTCCTGAACGTCGGCCCACTCCACGATGAACGACGCGCTGTTCTGCTCGTTCAGGTGGAAGATCGCCTCGCCGAGCTTCGTGATGCGTTCCTCGAACGTGTTCCCGATGTGGAGCTCGGACTCGGCGGCCGCGAGCGTGCCGAACACCTGCTCCTGCCAGTTGCTCTTCGCCTCGGCGAACAGCTCGAAGAACTCGTCGTCGCCGCGATCCTGGATGAGCCGCGCCCAGCTCGCCTGGAACGTCGTGAACGCGTCGACCGCGTACTCCGCCGTGAACAGGCCGCCCTGGACGTCGTCGTCCGGGATGTCGGACAGCACCGTGCCGTTCACGCGGTTCAACAACGTCCAGGTGTGCTGGCGCAGCGTGGTCGGCGGATCATGGTAGTTGTGCTCGAACCGGAGCATCTCGCGGAACTCCGCCGCGAACGAAAACCCCTCGAGGCTCACTTCGCCGGACGCGAACGTGCCGTGCCCCGGCGACGCGGCGCCCACACCGTCCTTGCCCACGAAGTCGCGCTCCACGTACTCGCCGTAGAACGTCGCCGGTCCCACCACGACCTCGCCGAGCGCGCCCGCGTGCTGCTCGCGCGGGCCGATGTCCGTGTTGCGCTCGGCGCCCCACGCCTCCACGAAGGAGACGCCGGCTCGCGCATCGATCAGCCCGTTCGAGCTCGACCAGGAATTCGGCTCCAGGAACAGCCCGCGGAACCGGTTGCCCTCGTTCGTGCCCGCGAGCAGGGTCGCGTCACCGACCTTGCCGTGCAGCTCCGCGCGCGCACCGTCGAGGCGCGTGTCCCAGTTCAGCTCCTCCTCCTCGAACACGGAGAGGGCGAGACCGCGACCGAAGATGTGCGACCAGTCGCCGACCTGCGCGTCGAGTCGCTCCGTGGAGATCGACAGCTGGCGACGCGTGACCTTGGACTCTTCCACGCGCTTCGTGGTGAGATCCTCGTCGGCGATGAAGCCGTACGGGTCGTACGTCTGCGCGTTCGAGAGCGAGAGCGCTTCCAGACGCACCCACGCGGTGAAGATGCCCTGCGACGCGGTGACCTCGAGACGGTTGCGAAGCGCGTCCTCGCGCACCGCCTCCTGGTCGAGGCGCCGGTACTCGAACTTGTTCACGGCGCTCAGGTACAGCGGATCCTGGGCGCGAGCCGGCAACGCGGCGATCAGGGAGAAGACGGCGAGGCCCGCGAGAACCCCCGTCGTCCTTCGGCGCCGGGCGTCGAGCATCAGCCGGCGTTCTCCGCTTCGGCCGCGGCCGCCTCGCCCGGGTCCTCGACTTCCACGCCCGCCTCGCGCAGCAGTTTCACGACCTCGTGCTCGAGCTCCTTCTCGTCGCCCGGCCGGTAGCCCGTGTGCTGGTAGCGGATGAAGCCTTCCGAATCGAGGATCACCACGTACGGGATCGAGCCCTTGCCCTGGCACTTGCGGAAGACGTCCGACTCGCCGTCGAGCACGACGTCGAACGTGAAGCCTCGCGTCTTCACGAACTTCTTCACCTGCGACTGCGAGCGCGGCGTGTCGATCGTGACCGCCAGGACCTTCAGCCCCTCGTCCGCGTACTCGTCCGCGATGCGCTGGACGTACGGGAGCTCCTTGATGCACGGCTTGCACCAGGTCGCCCAGAAGTCGATGAGGATCGGCCCCTTCCCGAGGAGATCGTCGAGCGCGATCTTGTCGCCCGCCACGGTCGAGGACTGGAAGGACGGCACCTTGGTGCGGGTCTCCTCGGCGGAGACGGTCGCCGGAGCGACGAGCCCCGAGGCGACGATCGCCGCGAGACCGGCGAACGCCGCGAGCTTGCGGATCGGCATGCGAACCTCGTTCTGGCGGAGGGGTCGAGGGCTTCGGGCCGCGGGTCGCCCCGCGGAGACGTTCGGAAAAGCGGACCCAGCATAAGCGCCGAGGCGGACCGGCGCAACGTCGCACCGGTCCGCCCGCGCAAACCTGCCTCCCGCCCCGCCGCGGAACTAGCGGAGTCGGGAGATCTTCGCGGAACGAACGCCGGAAGGCGTCTCGAGCCGCGCGAAGTAGACGCCGGCCGCCACGGCCGACCCGTTCGCGTCCCGGCCGTCCCAGATCGCCTCGCCCCGTCCGGCCGCACGCGGGCCGTCGATCAACGTCGCGACCCTTCGGCCGGCGGCGTCGTAGACCGCGAGACGCACGGGACCGGCCGCCGGCAGCACGAACGCGAGCGACGCGTCGCCGCGGGACGGATTCGGCCGCGGCGCCGCGAGGCCGAGCCCGGACTCCGGCAGGCCGGCGAGCTCCACGCCGGTGGCGGCCGCGGGCAGGTCGATCTCCCACACGCCGTTGCCGAACGTGGCCGCGCGCATGCGCCGATCGTCGAGCTTGATCACGAGGTCGAGCACCATCGCGACCGGCATGTCCCCGGTGAAGTCCATCCACGTCGCGCCGCCGTCCGTGGTGCGGAACACGCCGAGATCCGTGCCGACGTATGCCCAGTCCGCGTCCTCGGGATCCACCGCGACCGTCTGGTGCGGGATGTCCGGCAGGTTGCCGGTCACGTCGGCCCAGGTCTGGCCGGTGTCCGTGGACCGGAACACGTGGCCCGTGCCGTAGCCCGAGAACGTCGCCCAGAGATCGGAGGTGCTGTTCGGATTCCACGTGAAGTCCGTGGGGTACCGATCCGGCAGCTGCGGCGTGACGTTCGTCCACGTGTTGCCCCCGTTCGTGGACACGCGGATCTCCACGCCGCCGAGCGAGTTGCCGGTGCCGGCCATCACGTAGCTCGCGTTCAGGTTCGACACCCCGATCGTGGCCATGGGAGTCCCGTTCCAGTTCGACTGGCCGCCCGTGAACGACCACGTGTTGCCACCGTTCGTGCTGCGCTCGAAGCCGAGCGTGCCGGCGTAGATCGTGCTCGGCGAGGACGGGCAGATCACGAACGGCGCGATGAAGTTCGCGCTGCTGCTCGAGCCCGAGTGGATCCCGAACCAGCTGTTGCCGCCGTCCGTCGACTTGCTGATGTCGCAGTAGACGTATTCCTCGTACATCACGTTCTCGTTCGTCGGGTCGATCGCGCACCAGCCGCCATCGCCGCCGTACACCTTGCTCCAGGTGGTGGTGCCGTCGTAGCGGACCGTGCCGTTGTCCTGAAGGCCGCCGAGCGCCAGGTTCTGGGTGGTGAAGCCGTTCGCGAACCCCGCGTAGAACTGCGTGGTGACGAGTCCGCCGTTCGCGCCGTGCCAGCTGGCGCCCGCGTCCGTGGACTTGAAGATGCCGCCGTCACACGCGACCCACACGAGGTTCCCGTCGAACGCGTCCCACACCACCGCGTGGGAGTCCGCGTGCACGTAGTCGGAAGGTCCCTCGGGACCGCCGTTCGGCACGGCGCCGTCGAAGCCCGCCCACCAGAACGTGACCTGCGAGAGGTTCGCGCCGCCGTTCGTGGTGCGGTAGCAGTCGAGCCCCGCCGCGACCAGGATGTCGTTGCTCGCGAGCGAGACCGCCATCGCGTTGTCGTACCAGGCCTGTCCGCCGGCCCAGTTCTCGTTGCTGACCTGCGACCACGTGGTGCCGCCGTTCGTCGTCCGGTAGAGCCCGAGGACGGAGCGGGTGACGGCATCCGAGACGCCCGCGAACAGCCGCGATCCGTCCTTCGTGATGGAGAGGCAGGTACGACCGAAGTCCGTCGTCGGCAGGCCGCCGCCGAGCTTCGTCCACGTGGTGCCGCCGTTCGTCGTCTTGTAGATGCCGGCATCCGGTGCCGCGGGGACCCCGAGCTGGCCGTGCGACACGTAGACCACGCTGTCGTTCGTGGGGTCGATCACGACGTCCATCGCCATCAGCAACGGGTGAACGTTCGCCCACGTGACGCCCGCGTCGGTCGTCTTGTAGAGGCCTTCGCTCGTCGCCGCGTACAGCAGATCCGGATCGGACTCGCTGCCCTTCATCGCGATCACCGCGCGGTACTGATCGAACGTCCAGTTCAGGCCGGTCGTGCTCCAGGTGGAGCCGCCGTCCGTGGTGCGGAGCACGCCCATGCCGTAGCTCGCGCGCGCCCCCGGCGTGCCGACGAGCGGGCGTTCGTAGCGGCTGATCTCTCCGGTTCCGATCCAGATCCGGTTCGTGTCCGTCGGATCGATCACGATCGAGCTGACGGAAAGCGCAGGATGGCCCGTCTCCACCCGCGTCCAGGCGTTCGGTCCTTCGCCGCCGACGCTCGAGAACCACAGGCCGCCGCTCGCGGAGCCCGCCCAGACGTGACCGGGCTGGCCGGGATCGAGCGCGATCGCGAGCATCCGCCCGCCGACGTTGTTCGGCCCCATCGACGTCCAGGACGTCGCGCGGCCGGCGAGATCCGGGTCCCGCGGCACGGAAGCGCGCTGCGTCCAGGCCCGGCCGAAGCCGTCCTGCGGGATCAAGGCGTGCGGGAACGCGCGCTGGCCGTACCACCAGTCGAACATCTCCCAGGCGTGCCCCTCCTCCATCCGCTCCTCCTCGGAGGGGACCTCGCCGCGGGGGCCGTACGGGAGACCGGCGAACGGGTCGGAGCTCCTCGAGACGAGCCGCGAGCCGGCGAGGGACGCGGCGACGAGCAGAGCGGAGCCGCCGAGAACGAGGGCGGAACGAGCGGTCATGGGATCTCTCCTGGGATTCGGCCGGGATGTCGGAACGTGGCGGTTGCGGGTCGGCGAGATTTCGTCGTCGGGGACCCGATCATACCGCGTTTCGAGGGTCGCTGCCGGACGGGAGGACGATCGGTCGCCGGGTCAGGCGCGGGCGGCACCGAGCGAACGCCGGACCGCAGCCAGGACCGTTTCCGGGCGGATCAGGTCCTGACAGCTCGGCGCGATGTCGCAGGTGCGCCGGTAGCACGGGTGGCAGTCGATCGGCGTGACGATCTTCTCGCCGCGGCCGTAGAGCTCGATCTCCTGCGCGCACGTCGATCCGAACAGCACGACGGCGGGCACGCCGGCCGCGATCGCGAGGTGCATCCCGAGCGTGTCGCCCGTGACCACCGCATCGCAAGCGGCCACGATGCCGGCGAATCCCGGCAGCGAGTGGATTCCCGTGTCCCGCGCGGCGCCGCGGCTCGCCTCCGCGATCGCCCGGTTCCGGTCCCGCTCGGCGGGCCCGCCGAGGAGCCCGACACGCACGCCCTCGCCCGCGAGCTGCGCGGCGAGCGCGGCGTAGCCGTCCACGGTCCACGCCTTGTTCGCGAAGACGCCGCCCGCGCCGGTGTTGAATCCGACGATCGGGCCGTCGTCGCCGACGAGCTCGCGCAGGAGCCGCCGTCCCGAGTCGCGATTCGCGTCGACCGACGGGAGATCGTACTCCTGCCCCGTCCACGCGAGACCCGCGACCTCGAAGATCAGGTCCTGGTAGGTGCGCTCGTTCTCGAAGAACTTGAGACGGTCCGAGAGTCCGAGGTCCCACGCATGGCGCGCCGAGGGGTGCAGCGGGACCAGCGCGCCGCGCTCGTCGCGACCGAACCCCCGGTGCTCGGTCGCGTGGACCCGCGAGGCGAGAGCGGTGGGGTACGGATCCTTGTCCAGCGAGAGCACGAGGTCGAAGCGCTCGCCCTCGAGGCGCGCCGACGTCTCATACCCCGGCACCCAGAGGCGGTCGATCCGCGGGTGATCGTCCAGCAGAGGGAATGCTTCGGCGCCCACGACCCACGTGACGTGGACCGGATCCGGCGACGCGTGGAGTGCGCGGAGGATCGGCGTCGTCCGGAGCACGTCTCCGAGCGCGCCGATCTTGAGCACGAGCACCCTCTTCCCCTGCGGGGAGTACTCCGGGCACCCGTCGCACTCGCGCCGGAAACGGCACGGACGGTCCCCGATGTAGTGCCGGCAATCGACCTTCCACTCGGCCACGCGACTCTCCCGTCTCGCTCGTCCATCGGCGCTCGCTCTCGAATACTACACCGCGCGCAGGAAATCGCTCGGGTTTTGCGGGTTTTCGCGTCCGGCGACGCAGGGCCGCTTGCCAGTGCCGCGGGCGGGCCGGTACGATCGGACTTGCGACATCCGAGCTCCAGCAACCCTGTCCCCCACCCGCCGCCGGCCCCATGCGCAAAGAGCGACTCACCTATCGCGATCTCCTTCGGCGACTCCTGTCCGGGCCCTTGCTCCGGCTCGAGGAACGTCGGCGCGTGGAGGAATCGCTCGCGGTGCCGGACGATCTCGAGGTCGCGGGGCGCCTCGCCGGCCTGCTCGAGGATCTCGCCCACCGCGGCGCGATCGTGCGTCTCGCGAGCCGCCCCGGCGACCCGCGGAATCTGCGGCGCTATCAGCACCCCACCACGGGAGACTACTGGTCGATCGAGGCGCCGGGACCGCGCGCGGTACACGAGGGCCGCAAGCGCGCGCCCCAGGAGGAACCGACCGAGCTTGCCGCCCCGACTCCCGCCCGAGACACGATGGTGCGGGAGGAGCCCGCGTCGGTTCCTCCTCCTCCGATTCCGGAGCCGGAGCCTGCACCTGCGCCGGCCGCACCCCGAGTTCCCGAGCCGCGGCTCGTGCTGCCGGTCGAACAGCGGAGAATCGCTCCGGGCGTGGCGACGCGATTCCGGAACGACCTGACCGGCGAGCCGCACCGCACCCTGTTCTCCACGTTCGCGCCGTGCGCTTCGCCCGAGGAACTCGCCGAGGCGCTCGCGCCGATCCGCGCGCAGGCGATCGCGTGCACGACCGCGACCGAGGTCCGCTTTCACGTCATTCCGGAAGAAGGCGGCGCTCCCGAGTTCCTGCCGATCCACGAAAAGACCGCGCCGGCGCTGCTCGACCTCGACGGACGAGTGCAGTCCGCGGTGCTGGAAGGCCGCGAGGCGCTGCACGTTCCGAACCTCAAGGCGCTCGGCGTGGGCGCGCCGGCCGGGCGAGAGGGTGCGACCGCGATCCTGCCGCTCGCCTCCGGCGAACGGACGCTCGGTGCGATGGAAGTCGCGCGGTCCGAGCCCGGGCCGTTCGAAGACGACGAGCTGTCCCTGTTCGCACTGTGCGCGGAGGTCGTATCGGGGCTTCTCGTACGCGCCGACGTGCTGGAGAAGCTCATCTTCGTGGATCGACTGACCGGTCTCTACAACCGCGCGTACTTCGACGACCAGATCGAGCGCGAGATCGAGCGCGCGAACCGGATGGGGACGTCGGTGGCGCTGCTCATGGCGGACGTGGACCACTTCAAGCGCATCAACGACACGCACGGTCACCAGATCGGCGACCAGGCGCTCGCGCACGTCGCGGCGATCGTTCGCTCGAACATCCGCCAGATCGACGTCGCGGCGCGATACGGCGGCGAGGAGTTCGCGATCCTGCTGCCGTCGATCACGCGGGCCCGCGCTTCGCGCACCGCGGAGCGGCTGCGGCGCGTGGTGGCCGACACGCCGTTCGGCGAGACGATCCCGGCCCTGGGCGGCCAGCGCGTGTCGATCTCCGTCGGCTTCGCGCTGTACCCGGACGATGCCGCGACCGCGAAGCAGCTCATCGAGCGCGCCGATCGGGTGGCGCTCTACGCCGCGAAGAACAACGGTCGCAATCGCGTGGTGCCGTGGTCGGAAGCGCGCGACCAGCGCGTGCGGGTCCGCACCGACCGCTGACGCCGCGCTATCTCCAGCGCGCGACTTCCGGGATCCGTGCGAGCGACTCCCGCTCCGCCAGAGCCTGCCGGACCATCTCCCGTCCTTCGCGTTCCTGCCCGGACTGGGCGAGCGCGATGCCGAGGTGCGCCCGAACCTCGGCGTCCCCCGTCGCGTCCAGCGCGCGCCGCAGCGGCGCGATCGCCTCCGCGGGTTCGCCGGCCCGGATCGCCGCCCAGCCGAACGTGTCGAGCGTGGCCGGATCGTCGGGCGCGAGCTCGAGAGCCTTGCGGGCGTGGACGAGCGCGTCCTTCGCGTCGAGATTCTCGTTCGCGAGAATCCAGGCGAGGTTGTTCCGGAGATCGGCGTCCTCCGCGAGCGCGGGGAGCGCGGCCCGCAACACGGCGACCGCTTCGCGGGCACGACCCGCATGGGACAGCGCGAGCGCCTTGCCGTTCACCGCCGCCGCCAGGTTCGCGTCGAGCGCGAGCGCGCGATCGTACGCGGTGAGTGCGCCGGCCGTATCCCCGGCTTCCTCGCGCGCCTGGCCGAGCGCGGCGAGCGTTTCCGGATCCTCCGGCGACAGGCGTGCCGCACGCTCCAGTGCAGCGACGGCCGCGTTCGCGTCGCCCGCCTCCGACTCGAGCGAGCCGAGACGTCGCCACGCTTCCGCGTGCTCCGGATCGATCTCGAGCACTTCCTGGTACATCGCGCGTGCCGCCGCGACGTCGCCGAGCTGACGGCGGGCCCAGGCGAGGTTCATGCGCGGCTTCAGCTGCGCGGGTTGCAGGCGAATCTCCTCCTCGCACCAGCGGGCCGCCTCCGACCAGTTCTCGCGGAGCCGCTCCAGGAGCGCGAGCTTCTCGACCACGTTCGAGTTCCTCGGGTCCTGCCGGCGGAGGTCCAGCAGCATCCGCTCGCCCTCTTCGTAGCGTCCGCTCATGAGGATCGTGGGCAGCTCCTGCAGGCGGTTGAAGAACTCGACCATGTCCTTGGGGTCGCGGCCGCCGAGATTCCACAGATCGTCCTGGGCGTCGCCGCCGACCGCGCCGACGTATCCGAGGCGCTCGAGCCGTTCGCGCGCGGCCTCGTCCAGCGCGACCTCGTCGGCGCCGATCGCGCCGCCGCGCGCCTCGAACGAACGCATCTCCGCGCGCAGCTCCGATACGACCTCCGGTTGCTCGTCCACGAGGTTCGTCGTTTCCGAGGGATCCTTCGATAGATCGTAGAGCTCGGCTCGCGGCGCCTCGATCAGCTTCCACGGCCCGCGCCGGATCGTCCGCAACCCCGCCCAGTCGAAGTGATAGCGCGGGAACAGACATTCCCCGTGCACGAACGCCGGGCCCTCCCCGCTCCCGAGTGCGAGCGGCAGGCACGACCCGCCGTCGACGTCGCCGGGGATCCCGTCGGCCAGACCCAAGGCGTCGAGCGCGGTCGGCATCACGTCCGCGAGCGACACGGGATCCTCCACCCGTTCCCCGATCGGCACCGCCGGCCCCGCGAGGATCCAGGGAACCCGCAATGTGGACTCGTACGTGAACAGACCATGCGTCGACTCGCCGTGCTCGCCGAGCGACTCGCCGTGGTCGGCCGTGACGAGCACCGTCACGCCGGACCGGGCGTCGCCGAGCGACTCGAGAATCCGACCGATCTGCTCGTCCACGAACGCGATCTCGCCGTCGTAGGGTTCCATCCCCACGCGCATGAACCGCGCCGGCGGCCGGTACATCGCGTGCGGATCGAAGTAGTGGATCCACGTGAAGAACGGCTCCGGGCCGCGGGACGCATCGCGCAACCACTCCAGCGCGGCGTCGGTCGTGGAGGAAGCGATACGCTCGTCGTAGAACATCCGCTCCGCGACGGCTTCCGCGTTCTCGACGCCCGCCACGCCGGCCGACGACTCCACGAGCGCGTCGTCGTAGTGATCGAAACCCTGGTCGAGCCCGAACTCGCGCGTCACCGGGAAGGCCGAGACGAACGCCGCGGTGCGCCAGCCGCGCTCCTTCAGGATCTCCGCGAGCGTGAGACCTTCGTCGGACAGGCGGGCGGTCCCGTTGTCGCGCACCCCGTGTCGATCGGGATAGAGACCGGTCATGATCGTGGTGTGGCTCGGCGCCGTGAGCGGGACCGGCGCCTGCGTCTGCAGGAAACGCGTGCCGGCGTCGGCGAGAGCGTCGAGATGCGGAGTGGCCCCCGTCCGCGCGCCGAACGCGCCGATCCGATCGGCGCGGCACGTGTCGATCGTGACGAGGATCAGGCCCTTGGGCTCGGGCGCGCGGTCGCAGCTCCCGAGCCCGAGCGCGAGGAACGTCGACGCGAGGAGCCCGAGCTTCCGGGGTCGAATCATCAACCGCGCTTGCGAGCGGACATCAGGTAGCCCGACACCAGGATGACGGCGAGCGGAGCCGCCCACCAGAAGCGGGGCCGACGCGACTCACCGGGCGCGGACTCGCTCGCGGAGATCCAGTGACGATAGTCCACGGTACCGCGACCGAGGCGCGTCTTGCCTTCGTCGTTGCCGTCGGTGATCACGCTGATGTCGGCCGGATACGGAGAGGCCTCCATCTCCGCCGTGACCTCCCAGCCCCAGTCGTTCCAGGTGGCGTCGACGTCGTTGCGGCTGTCGTTCACGATCGCGAGGTCGTTCGCGAAGATGCGGTTCGTGTGCTGCTCGGAACCGCCGATGACCGGCTGCGACTCCTTCCCGGAGATCGCGATCGCGCGCGGCTTGTTGTTCGAGAGCTCGTTGTTCCAGATCTGCGGGGAAGACGCGTACGCCATGATTCCGAACGTCCGGCACTCCTGGATCACGTTGTGCTCGATCAGCGCGCTCTCGCTGTCCCGGAGATTGATGCCCCAGCCGAAGTCCGTGATCACGTTGCCGCGAATCGTGGGGCTCGCGTTCTCCACGTAGATCGCGGAACCCGCGATCTCCCCTCGCTCGAACGTGAATCCCTCCACGACCGTGGAGCGGTCGCCCTCCAGGATCTCGAGCACCCGGTCGCTGAGTGCGTCCTCGCCGAGGTCGGCGCCCTTGATCACGGTGGAGTCGGGCCCCGCCGCGGACACGAGCCGGACCCCGGGCTTCATCCGGATCATCTCCACGTAGCGGCCGGGAGCGACCACCACCGTGTCGCCGGCCTGGGCCGCCGACACCCCCGCCTGGATGGAGACGTGCTCGGCCGGCACGTGAATCGTGGCGGCCGGGGCGGCGGACGCCAGCCCCAGGATCGACGGGATGAGAATCGAGGTCGCGATGCGCACGGGGAATCACTCCTCCTCGGAAGGGGCCTCGCCCGCGAGCATTCCGCGGGCCCGGTCCAGGTTCTGCCGGGCGTTCCGATGCCCGGGGTCGATCGCGAGCGTCCGCTCCCAGCACTCGACGGCCTCGGGGAGCCGCCCCTCGCGCGCCAGAAGGACGCCGAGGTTGTTCCAGCCCTCGACGTGCGTCGAGTCGGCGGCGACGCACTCTCGGTACGCCGCCTCGGCGTCGGCCGGGCGACCCAGACGTTCGAGCACGACGCCCCGGTTGTAAAGCACCGGAACGTCGCGCAGGCCGGCGCGCAGCGCGTCGTCGTAGGCCCGCGCCGCCTCCTCCAGGCGCCCCGCCCGCGTGAGCGCCTGGGCGTACGACGCGAGATTGCGGCCGTCACCGGGATCGTGCGCGCGCTCCCGCTCGAACGCGGAGAGGGCGGACTCGAGGTCCCCTTGCGAGGCGTACATCGTCCCGAGGTTCAGATAGCCGTCCGGGTAGCCCGGATCCGTCGCCAGGACCCTCCGCTGGTACTCGATTGCGAGCGGGAGGTTCCCGTCGTCCCGGTGGATGTTCGCGATCGACTGGTAGTACTGCGCCGGGGACGGCGTGTACGCGCGGGTCCACGGGTTCACGTTCACCGCGACGCCGAGCGTGACGACGGCGGCGAGCGCGCCCCACGCGGCCGGACGGCGGGAAACGAGACCCGCCCCGAGACGTCGTGCGCCTTCCAGCGCCAGCAGGATCAGGAGCGGACGAAGCGGGAGACGATACCGCGCCGTGACGAAGAAGGGGATCACGCTCGCCGCGTAGACGAGCGCGTAGAGCACCGCGACGCGACCGGGACCGCGATCGCGCCACAGACCGATCGCGCCCACGACCGCGAGCGGCATGACCACGTAGAAAATCGCGAGCGACGGCAACGCGAGAGGGCCCCAGTCCCGCAGGAAGAGGCGGATGTCGCGGTTGTTCGAGAACTCGATGCCGCCGAGGAAGAACGTCGCCTTGCGGAAGGTCAGCCGCAGCGCGTCGACCGGGTGTGCGCGCCACCAGTCCAGCCCCCGCTCGAACCAGTAGGCCGAAACCTCCGACGGACGGAGCTCCCGCCCGCGCGCCTCCTCCGCGAGACGAATCGAGTCCTCGTATCCGCCCCACCAGTCCACGCGCATGATCGACGGCGCGGTCGCGGACCAGCCGTTCGCTTCCGGGTTGTTCCCGAGGAAGAAATTGAGCCCCGCCTGCGACGCGACGAGCACGCGATCGTGACCGACGCGCCAGTTCGCGAACGTGACCGGCAGCACGAGGAGGCAGGTGAAGGCAGTGAGTGCGGCGGCGCGCGGCAGGCCGGCGCGGCGGAGACGGAACGTCGCGTTGCGCCATGCGAGCGCGAGCACCGCGGCGACGGGCGCGAAGAGCAGGATGTTCGGCCGGGTGATCGCGAACGCCCCGAGGACTAGCCCGGCAAGGGCCCAGTCCCGGACCCTTCCGGACTCTCCGGCCCGAAGCAACGTGAGCAGAAGAAGGGTGGCCAGCGGCGCGAGCAGGGACTCGAGCAGGAGATCCGCCTCGAAGTACCAGAGCAGACCATCGAGCGCCACCACGAGAGCCGCCAGGCCGGCCACCGCCGGCCTTTCCGGCAGCACGCGGCGGGCCACGCGGTAGATCAGCCAGGGCGTGATCGCGCCGAGCCCGAGCTGGAAGACCCGGATCGCCTCGAACGGGGGCGGATTCGCCCCGAACCATCGGTACGCGAGCCCCAGGAGGACGGGATAGAGCGGCGCCCGGAAGAACGGGAGCTGGGCGCCCCAGTTTCCGTCCGCGATCTCGCGGGCCCAGAGATCGTGATAGCCCTCGTCCATGACCGGATGGTCGAAGTACGGATTCGCCCGGATCTGGAGGAAATAGACGAGGCGGAGCGCGAGCCCGAGGGCGGTGGCGAGCCAGGGAAACCAGCGGGCGGTGAGGACTCTGGTCACTCGATCAGGACTCCGGGTCGGGGCGAGGTCGCCCGGGGACCGCGTTTTTACCCCCCATACCGGGGTGTTCGGACCCGGTGATGCGTTGACACGGGTACCGCTACTGTGGGAACATCATGGCACACATCTGGTTCTTGCGCCTTTGGTTGCTGGATCCGCGTGAGCTACCTCCTCCTCTCAGGTGGCGAAAGCGGGGGTTGCTGGACCGCAGCATGGGCCTCTCGCCGAAGCGACTTCCGCGATTGGCCTCCGCGTCGGCATCGTTTTGCCATCCGGGGCTCGTCCCCTGGCCGACGGGGTTGGATGGCCTACTTCCTGGATGATTCCTGAGGGGGTCTAAGCACATGCGTAAGTTCTTCCTCTCTGCCTTCGTTCTGGCCGCGTCGCTCGTGGTTGCTTCGAACGGTCTCGCGCTCGAGAAGTCCGCGGCGCGTTTCTCGGACGACAGCCGTGACGGTTGGGCCGCCGGCGGCGCCACCTGCTCCGTCGCTTACTACAACATCTGCACCGGCTGGATCTGGGTTTGGTCGGGCTGGTCGGCCGGCGACGTCGTCGGTACGCAGTTCGACGCTTGTGGCACGAACTGCACGCTCGACTCCGGCTTCATGTACTTCACCACCGGCGCGCCCTCCGGCTACGGCTTCACGGGCAACGCCGCGGTGAGCGCGGGCGACGGCAACGGCTGCCCGACTGGTGCTCCGCTGGCTTCGCAGGCCTTCCTGCCGATCTCCGGCTGGAACCTGCTGAACTGGGGCGGCGTCGCGGTCCCGAACTCGTACGTCGTTGCGGTCGAGTTCGCCGCTTCGCAGGGCCTTCCGAACCCGGCCGCGGTGGCGACCGAGCACCCGGCGGCTGGCCCGACGGGTCCGGCGGCTTGCGGCACCTGCTACCCGACCAACCGCACGAACCACTCGTTCTACTACGGTACGTCCGGCTCGCCGCTGTGCCCGGGCTCCGCGCTGAACGACGGCGTGTGCGACGCGCAGCTCCTCTTCGACACGCTGCTGAACTGCATCGTCTCCGTCGAGGACTCCAGCTGGGGCACCGTGAAGAACCTGTACCGCTAGTTCTCTTCGAGAACTTCGGAAGGATCACGTCCCATCAGGGATCACGGGGGCGCCGACGCGAGTCGGCGCCCTTCGTGTTTCCGGGACACTTGCTCGGCCTTCACGTCGGCTGCGAAACCGTCCTCGGAAAGTGACTTCGCGCAAGCGAGAGAGGAGAAGTCATGAGGTTCCGCGTTCCCCTGTTCGCGGCTGTCTCGTTCGCCTTCGCACTCGCCCTCGGTCTGATCGTGGTCGGCTCCGCTCGCGTATCCGCGCTCGAGAGAGCCGCCGCGCCCTTCGACGGGGAGCACGACGCCTGGTCCGCGGGCGGAGCGAGCGCCTCGATCTCCTACTACAACATCTGCACCGGCTGGATCTGGGTCTGGTCCGGCTGGGAAGACGGGGATCGACTCGGACTCCAGGTCGACAGCTTCGGCTTCGGTTGCTACCTCCTTTCGAACTTCGCCTACTTCGTCTCGGCCGCTCCTTCGGGATACGGATTCACCGGAACCGCCGGCGTGCACGTGGCCGACTCGAACGACTGCCCGGTCGGAACGCTCGCCACTCAGCCGTTCCTTCCGATCACCGGCTGGAACCTGCTGACCTGGGGCATCCCGACGCCCGGGAGCTTCGTCCTGACCTACGACTTCGCGTCGACGCAGGGCCTTCCGAACCCGGCCGCGATCGCGACCGAACATCCGGCGGCCGGCCCGACCGGCCCCGCCGCGTGCGGCACGTGCTACCCGACGAACCGCACGAACCACTCGTTCTACTTCGGCAACGGAACGTCGCCCCAGTGCCCGGGTTCGCCGCTGAACGACGGGCTCTGCGACGCACAGTTCCTCTGGGAAGTGCACATGGCGTGTCCGTTCTCCGTCGACGAGTCGAGCTGGGGGCAGATCAAGGGGCTGTACCGCTAGATCCGCCCCCACGCTTCGCTTCCTGCCGCCGGACCCCAACCTTCCCGCCAGCTAGACTACCTAGCAGATTCCTGTGCAACGTTATCCACCAAACCTGCTAAGACCCTCCAAGGGTTGAAGTTATGCGGGGCCAATTCGGCCCCTCGGTTGACACCGGCTCCGAACTCATGCTACCCTGCTCTCCGAGCTTCGGGATCCGGGCGAGTTCATGCTCGGGCCCCGGGGAGTTCGGACCGGCCCCGCGGGGAAGGTCGCGATCCCGCAGCCTCGAGGTTCATCGGAACCGAAGAGACTGCAGCTCGAACGATCCGCCGAAGCGATTCCGCGGCTCGTTCGTTCCGTCGGCCATTGGCTCTGCTACCCCGGAATGACTCACGGCCGACGGGCACAGGGGTGGCGACTTCAGTGATCCTTCCATGGGGGTCTTGCACATGCGTAAGTTCTTCCTCTCTGCCTTCGTCCTCGCCGCGTCCCTCGCGGTGGCTTCGACGGGCATGGCGCTCGAGAAGTCGGCGGCGCGCTTCGCGGACGACAGCCGTGACGGCTGGTCGGCCGGCGGCACGACCTGCTCGGTCGCCTACTACAACATCTGCACCGGCTGGATCTGGGTGTGGTCGGGCTGGTCGGCCGGCGACGTCGTCGGTACGCAGTTCGACACGTGCAGCGGTGGTCCCTGCACGCTCGACTCCGGCTTCATGTACTTCACGACGGGCGCGCCCTCCGGCTACGGTTTCACGGGCTCCGCGGCCGTGAACGCTGGTGACGTCAACGGTTGCCCGACCGGTGCTCCGCTCGCTTCGCAGGCGTTCCTGCCGATCTCCGGCTGGAACCTCCTGACCTGGGGCGTCTCGGTCCCGAGCTCGTACGTGATCTCCGTCGAGTTCGCCGCTTCGCAGGGTCTTCCGAACCCGGCCGCGATGGCGACCGAGCACCCGGCGGCTGGCCCGACGGGTCCGGCGGCTTGCGGTACCTGCTACCCGACCAACCGCACGAACCACTCGTTCTACTTCGGTACGTCCGGCTCGCCGCTGTGCCCGGGCTCCGCTCTGAACGACGGCGTGTGCGATGCGCAGCTCCTCTTCGACTCGCAGCTCGCCGGCTGCACGGTCTCCGTCGAGGACACGAGCTGGGGCACCGTGAAGAACCTGTACCGCTAGTCGGTCCGGTTCTCGCTCTTTCGAGCGACGGGGGCGTCCTTCGGGACGCCCCCTTTTTCGTTCGGACCCGCTCGTCTTGACACCCGGACACGACCTCCGGATGATCCCGTCATCCCCTCGACCGGAGGTCCCATGTCGTTTCGACCCTTCCGGTCGACGTGCGTCCTCGTCTGCATCGCCGCGCTGATCGGCGCGTGCGACTCGCCCCGGCCCGGGCGCGAGGGCGGCCCGATGCTGCTCGTGACGATCGACACGCTGTCCGCGTCTCGCGTCGGCTGCTACGGAGCGGTGTCGGCGCGCACGCCGATGCTCGATCGACTCGCGCGGCAGGGCCTGCAGGTGCGCGACGCGATCTCGCCCGCTCCGCTCACGCTGCCGTCCCATTCGACGATCCTGACGGGACTCGATCCGTGGGCACACGGCGTTCGCGAGAACGGGATGTTCCGTGTCGACGAGGCCGTGACGACTCTCGCCGAACGCCTGCCCGCCGAGCTTCCGAAGGCCGCGTTCGTGGGGGCCTTCCCGCTCGCGAGCCGGTTCGGGCTCGCGCAGGGGTTCGACGAATACGAGGACGCGACCCGGGCCGACGCGGAGGACGACTCGCGCCCTCCGGAGCGGCGCGCGGATCGCGTCTTCTCCTCCGCGCTCGCGTGGATCGCACAGCGTCCGGCCGACGCCTCCGCGTTCGTGTGGACGCACGTCTTCGACCCGCACTACCCGTACGTCGCGCCGGCCCCGTGGCCCGCCGTTCTCACGCGAGGCGGCGGCGACGACTACGACGCGGAGGTCGCCTTCACCGACCATGAGCTCGCCCGCTACCTCCGAGCACTCGACGCGGCCGATGCGGACCGCGGCGCCACGGTGCTCGTGGTGGCGGACCACGGCGAGTCGCTCGGCGAACACGGCGAGCTCACGCACAGTCTGTTCGTCTACGACGCCACACAGCGCGTTCCGGCGATTCTCGCCGGACCCGGCATCCCGGCGCGACTCGAACCGCGGCAGCGGGCGCTCGTGGACGTGACCCCGACGATTCTCGATCGCTTCGACGTTCCGCCGGCGAACGATCTCCCGGGGGCGTCGCTGCTCGAACGCTCCGCCCCGGAGGCGGCGTACGTCGAGACGAAGAGCCCGGAGCTGATGCGCGGCTGGAGTCCGCTCCACGGCCTGCGCACGGAGGAATGGAAGTACATCCGCGCTCCGCGCTCGGAGCTCTACGACCTGCGGGCCGACCCCGGCGAGACCGTGAACCGCTTCGACGCGAATCCGGACGTCGCCGCGCGCTTCGAGCGCGAGCTGTCCGGCCGACTCGCGCAGTCCCGGTCCCCCGGCGACGATCCCTCGCTGGACGACGAGACCGCCGCGCGTCTCCGCGCCCTCGGCTACGTGGCGACGATCGAGCCCGGCACGAAGGCGGACCTCCGCCAGGATCCGAAGGACGGCGCGGAGATGGTGGCGACGCTCTTCCGCGGGGAGGAGGCGTTCCAGCGCCGGAACTTCGTCGTGGCGCGCCGGTACCTGGAGCGGGCGATCGAGCTCGATCCCGGCAGCAAGGAGGCCCACTCGTTCCTCGCCGGCACGATGGTCGAGCTCTCCCGCTGGAGCGCGGCGGTGGAGCACGCGGAGCGCGCGCTCGAGCTTCCCCCGCACTGGAACGAGGCGCCGCTGCACACGACCGCGGCCGAGGCCCTGCTCGCCCTCGGGCGACCGGGCGACGCGATCCCCCACCTGCGCCGGGCGATGGAGCTCGCCCCTCGCGACGAGAAGGCCGCGCGCCTGCTCGCCCGCGCCGAGGAGCGCGCCCGATGAAACGTCGCCTGGGTCTGGTCCTCGTGGTGCTGGCCCTCGCCGGCTGCGACGCCGGCCCGCGGACTCCCGCGCACACCCCGCCGGGCGAACGCTCGGGCGCGCCCGACGTGTGGTTGATCACGCTCGACACGTTCCGTGCCGACCGCGCCGGTGCGTACGGCAACCCGCAGGGCCTGACGCCGAGCCTCGATCGTCTCATGCGCGGCGGACTGATCGCCGCGAACGCCTACGCGCCGGTGCCCCTCACCGCACCGTCGCACGCGACGATCCTCACCGGCCTGATCCCGCCTCACCATGGAGTGCGCGACAACGGCAGCTATCCGCTCGCCCCGGACCACCCCCGCCTGTCGACGTTGCTGGCCGAGGAGGGCTTTTCGACCGGCGCGTTCGTGGCGGCCCTGCCGCTCGTCTCCCGCTTCGGGTTCGCTGTGGGTTTCGACGAGTTCGACGAGTCGCTGCGCAGCTCCGCGAACGGCGGGGAATTCTATGCGGAGCGGCCCGCGCGCGAGGTGGTGGCGGCCGCGAGCGCCTGGGTCCGATCCCTGTCCGCGGAGAAGCGCTGGTTCCTGTGGACGCACTTCTTCGATCCCCACTACCCGCTGCTGCCTCCGTCCCCGCTCGACACGCTGCCCGACGCGGGCGACTACGAGCGCGAGATCCGCGCGATGGACTCCGCGATCGGGAGTCTCACGCGCGACCTCGAGGAAGTGCGCGAAGGGCATCGTCCGCTCGTCGCGATCGTGAGCGATCACGGAGAGTCGCTCGGCGAGTTCGGCGAGTCGTCCCACGGATACCTCGTGCAGGAGCCCACGATGCGCGGTGTGCTCGCGATCCGCGCGCCCGCCGGCACGGCCGAGGCCGGGCGTCTCCATCCCGGCGTGCGCCGGCACATCGCCTCCTACGCGGACGTGCTCCCCACGCTGCTCGACGTGCTCGCGTTCGATGCCCTGCGGGGCGACGGCGTCTCGCTCGCGCGCGGAGAACCTTCGGCCGCCGGTACGTACGGCGAGAGCTGGTATCCGGCGCTGCATCACGGCTGGAGCCCGCTCACCTGCTGGCGGGACGATCGCTGGACCTACGTGGAGGGCCCTTCGCCCCGGCTCTACGATCGCGTCACGGATCCGCGCGAGCAGCGGAACGTGATCGCCGATCACGCGGACCTCGTGGCGCGTTTCGCCGCGGAGATCGCTACGCGCGATCGCGAGCCCGCGCCGCCGGACGCGAGCCTCGATCCCGCGGACGTCGAGAAGCTCGCGGCGCTCGGGTACACGTCGGTGACCGGCGACGAGCTGTCGTACGATCGCACGAAGGATCCGTACGAGCGCATCCACTCCGTGAACGACCTGTTCCGCGGAATGAACCTGGTGCGGGAGGGGCACGCGCTCGAGGCGCTGAAGTTCCTGCGTCGCGCGTACAACGCGGACTCGAGCGACGCGATGAGCACGTTCCAGCTCGCGAACGGGTTGCGCCTGGCCGGACAGGAGACGGCGGCGCTCCGGTACTACCGTCGCGCGGTGGACATCACGCCGCGCGCCGCGGAGGCTTTCGCGCACATGGCGCTCATCGAGGCCTCTCGCGGGCGACGCGACGAGGCGTTCCGAATCCTCGACGAAGGGCTCGCCCACAATCCGGATGCCTTCCCCCTGCTCATGACGACCGGCGATCTGCGCGCGGAGGCCGGAGACGTCGACGCCGCGCGACGCTGCTACGAACGAGCCGCCGAGATCGAGACGCTGCGTCCGGAGCCCTGGCGTCAGCTCGCGGCCCTCGCCCGCGCGCGCGGCGACGTGGCGGAGGCGGGGCGCCTCGGCGAGAAGGCGCGGGGACTGGAATTCCCGGAGGACGCGCGATGAGACGGCACGCCCGCGGGCTGCTGGCGGCGACCTTGGTGGGGATCGCCGTCCCGGCGTGCGACCGCGCGCCGTCGTCGATTCCCTCGACTCCCGCGGTCGATCCCCCGCCGCGCGACGTCGCGTCGCTGCTGTTCGTGTCGCTCGACACGTTCCGGGCGGACGCGGCCGGATGCGGCGGGCACCCGCGCGCCCACACGCCCCACCTCGATCGTCTCGCGCGCCAGGGCGCGCAGCTCGACGGGATCGCGGCCACTCCGCTCACCGCTCCTTCCCACACGAGCATGATGACCGGACTCGATCCGCCGGCGCACGGCGTGCGCGACAACGGAACGTTCCGTCTCGACGACTCGGTGCCGACACTTGCCGAAGCGCTGAGCGCTCGCGGCTTCGAGACGGCGGCGTTCGTGGCCGCGTTTCCCGTGTCCGCCCGCTTCGGTCTCGCGCGCGGGTTCGATCGCTACGACGAAGCACTGGACGGGAGCGCCAGCTCGTTCGCGATCGCGCAGCGACCCGGCACGGAGGTCGCGGCCGCGGCTCGCCCGTTCTGGAGGGATGCTGCGGGCTCCCGGCGCTTCGTGTGGGTGCACCTGTTCGACGCCCACACGCCACACGACGCCCCACGGTCGTTGATCCGCGCGCTCGGCGACGACTACCTCGCCGACGTGAGCGTCGCGGACCGGGCACTCGGTCGCGTGCTCGCGGACGCCGAGGAGCTCGCGGGACCGCACTGGGTCGTGGTGCTCGGCGACCACGGCGAGTCGCGCGGCGATCACAAGGAAGCGACGCACGGATTGTTCGTGTACCGGGCCACCATGGCCGTTCCCGCGATCGTGTGGCCGCGGCCGAAGGAGATCGCCGCGGTATCCCGTCGCCCGTTCCGGCTGATCGATCTCCCCGCGACGGCGTTCGCGTTGCTCGGGCTGGAACCCTCCGCCGCGCCGGGGCAGGGCCTCAGCGTTCTCGGGAAGAAGAGCGCGGCGGCTTATCTCGAGTCCCACTACGCCTACTATCACTACGGCTGGGCCCCGCTCGCGGCGCTGCAGGACGGCGACTGGAAGTACGTCGACGCGCCGGAGCCGGAGCTCTACGACCTCGCCGCGGATCCGGGGGAGACCGACGACCTGGCCGGCATCGAGGCGGACCGCGCACGCGAGCTCGCGCTGCGTCTCGCGTCGCGGACGGAGGAGGACCGGGAGGGGCCGCGCAGCGACCTCGCGGAGGCGGACCGCGAGGCACTCGAGAGCCTCGGGTACGTGACCGGAGCGGAGGACCGGCGGTCGGACCTCCCCGACCCCAAGCGGATGGTGCGGGTCGTGAACGCGCTGGAGCAGGCCCAGGCCGCGATCGGCGCCGGGCAGCTCGACGTGGGGCTGCGCCTGCTGCGCCGCGCCCAGGCACTCGACCCGCGGAACAAGGACGTGCAGCAGACGTTCGGGATCACCTACTCGGCGCTCGGCGATCACGAAGCGGCCGCCGAGTCGTTTCGTCGGGCGCTGGAGCTGCCGCCGCACCACAACGACCGCGTCCCCCGTTTCGAGCTCGCCTCCTCCCTGCTCCGGCTCGGGCGGCCGGAGGAGGCGGCCGGCGAGCTGGAGCGACTCCTGGCCGCCGAGCCGGACGACGCCGACGCCTGGTACAATCTCGGCGTGGCCCGGCAGGCGCTCGGACGGCCGCAGAGGGCCCAGGAGGCGTTCCGTCGCGCGCTGGCGGTGGATCCCGACCACGAGCTCGCTCGGGCCCAGGTTCGTCCCGACTGACAGGGACACGGGGCTCGCCCGGCGAGGTGTCGTCCCCCGGGCGAACGGTCGGGTACGTCCGGATCCGCCCGGTTGACGATTCCGTGATCCTCGTGGATCGTTGCGGATCCTGTGGCGGGTCGACGCATTCCTCGTCTCGTCGGTTCACCCCACCGCAGGATCTGCCGATGGCATTCGGAACCGGGTACCCCTGGGAGAGACATCCATTGCGAGCCCCCCAATTGCTCGGACTCGCGCCGTGGCTGCTCGTGCTCGCGGGCTGCGGCGGCGTGGGTTCATCCATCGACCGAGAGTCCCCTGTCGCCCTCGACGAACCGGCCTTCCGCGAGCCGGGACCGTCCCAGCTCGACGTGGCCCTGGAGGAGTACTACGCCGGGGTCCGGGCGTGGGTCGCGGGAGACGTCCAGGAGGCGGAGAACCGCTTCCTCCAGTGCCAGCAGGATTTGGCACTCGCGGCCTCGGAAGAGGTCGCGGAGCGGGACGCGCGGGATGCCGAGATCCTGGCCGCGAAGGCCGACTACTTCCTGGATCGGATCGCGGACACGGAAGGCTGGGAGGACGACGGCGGACCCGCCGTGGCGGTCGAGGTCGAGGAGCCGGGCGCGTCCTGGGACGTCACCCAGGGCTCCATCGAGGCGATCCGGAACCATCACGTGGATCGCTGGATCGACTACTTCACGGGCGACGGTCGCGACGTCTTCCAGCGCTGGCTGGACCGGAAGAGCCAGTACGAACCGGTGATCCACGCGGCGTTCGCGCGCCACGGACTGCCGCCGGAGCTCGAGTACCACGCGATGATCGAGAGCGGCTTCTCCACTTCGGCCTATTCGTGGGCCCACGCGGTCGGAATCTGGCAGTTCGTGAGCGGCACGGCGAAGCGGTACGGCCTGCGCTGCGACTGGTGGGTGGACGAGCGGCGCGACCCGGAGAAATCCACGGAAGCCGCGGCGCGGTACCTGGCGGAGCTCCACCAGGAGTTCGGGGACTGGGAGCTGGCCCTGGCGGCGTACAACGTCGGCGAGGGGCGCGTGCGCCAGCAGATCCGCCGCCAGAACACGCGCGACTTCTGGCAGCTCCGGCTGCCTCGCGAGACGCGCAATCACGTTCCGAAGTTCTACGCGGCGCTGATCCTGGGATCCGATCCGGAAGCCTGGGGATTCTCGGTGAACCGCTCCGAGCTGCCGGCGTCGGAGTCGGTGCAGCTCGACTTCACCGTCGACTTCGACGCGCTCGCGGACTGCGCGGGCACGGACGATCGCACGATCGCCGCCCTGAACCCCGCCCTCATCCGCGGTTGCACGCCGCCGGACGCATCCGGCTACGAAGTGCGCGTTCCGGCGGGCAAGGGCGAGAGCACCCAGTTGAGGATCGCGGCACTTCCGGAGGACCAGCGCGTGCGCTGGGAGCGTCACACCGTGCGACGCGGCGACACGCTCTCGGAGATCGCGGAGCGCTACGGCACCACGGTGACCGCGGTGATGTCCGCGAACCGACTCCGGAGCAGCCACCTGCTCCGCGTGGGACAGGAGCTCATGATTCCGCGGGGCCAGCGGTCCGCGTCGCCGCCGTCGTTCGCGAGCGCTCCGTCCGGTCCGAGCGGCGGGTCCACCACGTACACCGTGCGCAAAGGCGACACGCTTTCCGAGATCGCCGCGCGCTACCGCACGTCGGTCAAGAACATCCGCCGCTGGAACCGCGTGGGGAACACGATCTACCCCGGCCAGAAGTTGAAGATCTACGCCAAGGGTGGATCGAGCATCGCGTCGTCTTCCGGGAGCGAGTACGTCAAGGTACGCAAGGGCGACACGCTCTGGGAACTGGCGCGCGATCACGGCGTGAGCCTGTCCTCGCTGCTGCGCGCGAACAACCTCGGGAAGAACTCCACGATCCGCCCGGGGGATCGGATCCGGATCCCCCGAAGCTAGTTGTGAGTGTTTCGTCCCGGAGATTCCTGACCATTCTCCGTGGCCCTCGCGGCCTCCGACGTCCTCGCTTCTCCTCGGCGTATCTGAAGATACGCTCTCGTCGGCGCTCGTCGCCGGAGACCCCGAGGACCGCCGGAGAAGAGCCAGAATCTCCGGGACGGAACACTCGGGTCCGCGCTCGTCGTCAGAAGCCACGAAGGACCGCCGGAGAATGGCCAGGCCTCTCCAGGACGAGACACTGTGATCGAGTCGGAAAGAGGCCCTGGGAGCGCGGAGACGCGCTACTTGACGGGCACTTCCTCGATGGGAAGGGCGGCCGGCGACTCCGTGGACGGGAGGCGCAGCGGGATGATCTTCGCGCCGGTGACCGTCGCGACCGGTTCGGTTGCGGGGAGCGGCGTCGGGGCCGTCTTCGGGTCCTGGGCTACCACGAGCTCGGCGAGGGTGAGATCGCCACGCAGGCGAGCCGTGCGTCCGTCCTGAGCGCCCAGAAGATACGAGACGACCTCGCGGAAGCTCGCATCCGACTCGAGGTCGGTCTCGGCGGCGCGATGCGTGCGGGCCACTCCGAAGAACGCGAGCGCCACCGCGAGCAGCGAGACGGTGAGCCACGCGTTGGCACCGTCCACGGTCGACGCCACCGCCACGCCGGCCGCGCCGAGCGTGAGCAGCAGGATCGTGCCGACCGTCCGACGCGGCGACATCCCGAAGCGGATCAGCCGGTGATGGATGTGCATCGCGTCCGGCCGGAACAAGCCATGCCCGCCCCGCGCGCGACGCGCGATCGTCGTCGTCGTGTCGAGGATCGGGAAGATCGCGGCGGCCACCACGACCCAGAGAGCGCGCGGATCGCCGGAGAAGCGGGTCCCCGCGATCGCCGTGACGGCAAGCGCGTAGCCGAGCAGCATCGAGCCGGCGTCGCCGAGGAACGTCTTGCGGTGCGCGCGGAGGTTCCAGGGCAGGAATCCAGCCACGGATCCGCAGAGGATCAGCGACGTGCCGGTGAGCACGTAGTTGCCGGCGAGAACTCCGGTGACCGCGAGCGCGAACGCGCCCACGCCCACGACGCCCGTGGCGAGGCCGTCGAGGCCGTCGATGAGATTCACGGAGTTGATGAATCCGAGCAGGAAGAACGCGGTCAGCGGAATCGAGAAGAAGCCGAGCTCGATCCCCGGCGTTCCCGGAAGTCCGAACCGCTCGATCAGGATTCCCTGCGACATCGCCACCGCGACCGCGAGCGCCTGCGCGGCGAGCTTCGCGAGCGGGGGCAGGTCCAGCAGATCGTCGAGCACGCCCGTGAAGTGGACGATGAGGGCGCCCAGCCCGATCGCGAGTGCCTCGCGGCCGAGCGGGAAACCGATCTGTCCGGCGTAGGAGACGAGCAGCAGGGTCCCGGCCCCGAGGCCGAGCAGGACGCCGATACCTCCCGTGCGCGGCACGGGATCGCTCTGCAGCTTGCGGCGTTCCGGATGGTCGAGCAGACCGAGTGCCGAGCCGAGGCGTCGCACGAACGGCAGCGTGGCGTAGGTCACGAGGAAGGGGACGATCAGTAGAACGATGAACGGGTATTCCACCCGAAACTCTCCCCGAGAACGGTCGCGACGACGGCGTCCGTCTCTCCCGTTGCGACCCGGATTCGAAGGGAGAACCCGGGTGAGAACGCCGACGTCAGTCCCTACTACGGTCGTTCCGATCGGAGTCTTGACGCCCGATCACCCCTGCGAGCAGGAATTCGTAGCGGTCCGCGGCCTTCGCGAGCGACGCCTCCCGCTCGCAAAAGACTCGACCCCGACGACCGAGCGCCTTGGCCTCCGGACGATCGCCCGCGAGGCGCAGGATCTCCGCCGCGAGGGACTTCGGATCATCCGGGTCGACCCGGAAACCGCATTCCGCGCGTTCGATCAGGCGGGCCACCTCGCTGTCGGCGTCCACCGCCGCGGCCACCGGTCGGCCGCTCGCCAGAATGGAGTACACCTTGCTCGGAACGCAATACCTCGCGAGTCCGGACTTCAGCGGGACCACCCCGAGATCCGCCGCCGCGAGAACGTCCGAAAGTCGATCCTCGGGCTGGAACGGCGCACAGACGACGCCCGGAACGAGCTCGGCGCGACGCCGGAACGTGGCGGCACGCGCACCCTCCCCCACGAACAGGAAGCGGATCGCCCGCGACGTCTCCCGCACCACCCGCGCCGCCTCGAGCACGGTGTCGAGGGCCTGCGCGTGCCCCAGATTGCCGGCGTACTCCACCACGAAGTCGTCGTCGGAGAATCCGAGGTCTCGTCGGAAGCGGCTGATGTGCTGCGGAACGATGCGCGACGCGTCCGCCCAGTTCTCGATCACCGACACGCGATCCGCCGCCACGCCACGCACGGCTGCGAGCGTCGCGAGCTCCTCGCCGATGACGATCACGCGCTCGGCCCCGCGCCAGGTCCAGCCCTCGAAGAGTCGCGCGACGCGTTCCCGCCACCCCGGCCGCAAGGCGCCGAGCGCGACCGCGATCTCCGGCCACGCGTCCTGCACCACGTACACGTACGGCACCCGCTTGAGCGCCGCGAGCACGCGCACCGCGAGGCCGCCGAAGAACGGAGTCGACGAGAACGCGAGGATCGCGTCCGGTCGCTGCAGCCGCACGCCGCGCCACGTGGCGGCCACGGCGAAGCTCAGATAGTGGGCCATCCGTCCGAGCGCACCGTCGCGGCGAGGCAGCACGCGGACGCGTTCCACCGTCACCCCGTGCCGACGTTCCCGGGCGGGCGCCTCCGTGCCACGTGCCTCGCGGTACGACGGACGCCCGGTGAGCGCGGTGACCGCGTGCCCGCGGTGCGCGAGCTCCTCGGCCAGTTCGGCGAGCACCTTGCCGGTCGCTCCCGCGTCCGGCGGATAATGCTGGTTGATCAGGAGGAGGTTCACGATCGAGGAGCGCTCGCCGTCGGGCGGTCGGTCGCGTCGGCTCCGGCCGGGAACAACCGCTCCCGCTCCCGTTCCGTGCGGTACCACTCGATCGTCCGACGCAGCCCTTCGCGCAGCGGCGTGCGCGCCGTGAACGAGAACTGCTGTTCCGCTCGCGTGCAGTCCAGCGAACGGCGCGGCTGCCCGTTCGGCTGCGACGGGTCGAACAGGAAGCGGCCCCGGAATCCCGCGAGCTCGCCGATCTGACGCGCGAGATCCCGGATCGCGATCTCGCCCGGCGCACCGAGGTTCACCGGGGTCGGATCCACCGCGCGCTCGCCCGCGAGCATCAGTCCTTCCACCGCGTCGCGCACGTAGAGGAAGCCGCGCGTCGCGGTGCCGTCTCCCCACACCTCCACGGCGTCACGTCCGGCGTCCTCCGCCTCCAGGCACTTGCGGATCAGCGCGGGCACCACGTGGGACGACGCCGGATCGAAGTTGTCGCCCTCACCGTACAGGTTCAGCAGCAGGACGTTCACCGTCTGCAGCCCGAACTCCGCCGCGTACGCCATCGAGCCCGCGATCAGCGCTCTCTTCGCGATGCCGTACGGCGCGTTCGTCTCCTCGGGGAATCCGTTCCAGAGATCCTCTTCGCGGAACGGAACCGGGATGACCTTCGGGTAGCTGCAGACCGTGCCGACCTGGACGAGCTTGCGCGCCCCGCCGGAGCGGGCCGCCTCCAGCACGTTCAGGCCCATGGCCAGCGTGTCGCGGAAGAACGTCGCGGGGTGGGCGCGGTTCGCGCCGATGCCGCCCACGCGGGCCGCCAGGTGGAACACGACGTCCGGGGAGTCCGCGAGCAGCCGCCGGGCGGCCCCCTCGTCCCGGAGATCGCACTCGCGCGACGAGGGCGCGTCCACGGTCGCCCCGGCGGCCCGCAGGCCCGCCACGAGGTGTCGCCCGAGGAACCCGGTTCCTCCCGTCACCACGACCCGTCGCCCCGACCACGTTCTCACGGTCCACCTCTCCGGACTGGGTTTCGTCCGGAGGATCGGCCCGGGGCGGCGGATCCTTGAGGAACGTTGCACAAAATGGCCGGGTTTGGGCACGATCGGCCGGGACCGCCTCAAGATCGGCCGGAAATGGCCGAAAATCAGCCGAGAGCGTCAGGTGCGGCCGGGACCCTCCGGACCGCCGCGCGGGAAAGGACCACGCGAATGTGCGGAATCGCCGGGATCGTCGGCCGGGCGGACCATCGTCCGGACGGGGACCTGTTGCGCCGGATGGCCGAACGGATCGTGCATCGCGGTCCGGACGAAGACGGCTTCTTCGTGGCGAACGGGATCGGCCTCGCGTTCCGGCGTCTCCGCATCGTGGATCTCGAGACGGGCTCCCAGCCGATGACGAACGAGGACGGCAACGTCCGCGTGGTGTTCAACGGCGAGATCTACAACCACCGGGAGCTCCGCGAGTGGCTCGAGGGCCGCGGCCATCGGTTCACGTCGCGGTCCGACACGGAAGTGCTCGTGCACCTCTGGGAGGAGCTCGGGCCCGATCTCGTCCATCGTTTGAACGGGATGTTCGCGTTCGCGATCTGGGATGCGAACCAGCGTTCGCTGTTCCTCGCGCGGGATCGCGTGGGCATCAAGCCGCTGCTCTTCGCGGAGACGAGGGACGGCCTCGTGTTCGGCTCCGAGATGGGCTCGATCCTCGAGGCCGACGGCATCGGCGACCGACTCGACGAAGTGGCCGTGCATCAGCATCTCGCGTGGGGCGCGGTGGCGGCGCCGCGGACGATCCTCGCCGGTGTGAAACGGCTCGAGCCGGGACACGGACTGCTGTGGCGGGCCGGCGGGTTCGAGGTGGAACGATACTGGCATCCGCTCGACGCCGACGTGGAGTGCCCGCGTGACTTCCGTACGGCGGCGAGACGCCTGCGCGAACTGCTCGAGGACTCGATCCGGCTGCGTCGCCTCGCCGACGTTCCGCTCGGCGCCTTCCTCTCGGGCGGCGTGGACTCGACCGCGATCGCCGGCCTGCTCGCCGCCCACGGAGACGACGTGTCGACGTTCTCGATCGGATTCGCGGACGACCCCGTGTTCGACGAGACACCCTGGGCGCGCGACGCCGCCGCCTTCCACCGCACCCGTCACCACGAGCGGCAGCTCGACGCGAGCGCCATCCGCGACGTCCTCCCGCACGTGCTGGACTCGCTCGAAGAGCCCTTCGGAAGCTCGTCGATCCTGCCGGCGTTCGTGGTATCCCGCGAGACGCGACAGGAGCTCACGGTGGCGCTCTCCGGCGACGGCGCCGACGAGCTGTTCGCGGGCTACGAGAAGTACAAGGGCGAGGCCTATCGCAGAAGCTGGCAGAAAGTCCCCTCTCCCCTGCGTCGCCACGTGGCCGAGCCGATGCTCCGCTCGCTGCCGGCGTCGCGCGACTCGCGCCTCGGCGAGTTCGGGCGCAAGGCGCACCGGTTCCTGGACGGGATCCACGGCGATCCGGCGGAGCGGCACGATCGCTGGATGCGCTTCGCTCCGGCCGACGAGATCTGCACGCTGCTCGGCATGCCGTTCTCGAACCCCACGCTGGATCTCGTGCGCGAGGTCCAGTCCGACTGGGACGCGCGCGGTGGCGACGACTCGCTGAACCGCACGCTGTTCACGGATCTGCGACTCGCGCTGCCGACGGACATGCTCCGCAAGGTCGACACCGCGAGCATGCTGAACTCGCTGGAAGTCCGCGTGCCGTTCCTCGATCATCGCGTGGTCGAATTCGCGCTCCGGCTTCCGGGCGAATGGAAGATGCGCGGCACGGAGCGCAAGCTCGTGCTGCGGGAGGCGGTCCGGGACCTCCTCCCGCCCTCCGTCCGGCGACGGCCGAAGGCGGGCTTCGAGGTCCCGTTCGGCGAATGGCTGAAGACGTCGCTCGCGGACGTCTTCTGGGACACGGTATCCGGCGACGGCGACATCCCGCTCGACCCCACGACGATCCGCCGGTGGTACGACGAGCACCGCTCGGGCAAGGCCGAGCGGGCGAAGGTTCTCTGGGCGGTGTTCACGCTGCGCTGGTGGGAACGCCGGCGCGCGGCACGCACCGCGACGACTCGAACGGCGGGGGTGACGGGATGACGGACACGAATCGGCGCGTGCGCGTACTGCACGTGATCACCCGGCTCATCCGGGGCGGCGCGGACGAGAACACGGTCTACACCGTGCTCGGCATGTCCGAGTCGCGCTGGGAGTCGGACATCGTGGCCGGGGAAGGCTCGGACGTCTCCGCGTTCCCCGAGCGCATCCGCCAGGTCACGCGGATCGAGCCGACGCTCGTCCGCGACCCGCACCCCGTGAAGGACGTCGTGGCGCTGATTCGCCTGATCCGCATCATGCGGGCGGGACGGTACGACATCGTGCACACGCACACGGCCAAGGCCGGGTTCCTCGGGCGCCTCGCCGCCCGGCTCGCGGGCGTGCCGCACATCGTGCACACGCTGCACGGCGTGACGTTCCACGACCACGTCCCCGGATTTTGGCGCCGCCTGTACGTCGCGCTGGAACGTCGCGCGGCCCGCTGGTGCGACGTGATGATCAGCGTGGGCGAGGATGTCCGCCGGAAGTACCTGGAGGAGGCGATCGGCCGCCGCGAGCAGTACGTCACGATCCCATCCGGCATGAACACGCAGCCGTTCTCGGAGGCGCGCGAGCATCCCGAGACGAGCCGCAACCCCGTGCGGGCGGAGTTCGGTCTCACGGACGACGATCTCGTGCTCGGCATGGTGTCCCGCCTCGAGGCCCGCAAGGGATGGCGCTACTTCCTGGAGGCGATCGCGCGACTCGCCCCGGATTTCCCGCACGTGAAGGCGATGATCGTGGGCGAGGGCGCGGAACGCGCCACGCTGGAGGGCGAGGTCCGGCGGCTCGGGCTGACCGATCGCGTCGTGTTCACGGGCTACCGCTCGGACATCGCGCGCGCGATCGCCGCGTTCGACGTCGCGGTGCTGACCTCCCTGTGGGAGGGACTGCCGCGCGTGCTCGTGCAGTACTCGCTGCTGGAGCGTCCGATCGTGACCTTCGAGTGCGAGGGCGCGAGAGAGATCGTCGACGACGGTCGCAACGGCTTCGTCGTGCCGTCCAAGGACGTCGACACGCTCGTCGACCGGTTGCGTCGCGTCGTCGCGAGCGCGGAGCTGCGGGCGGAGTTCGGCCGGCTGTCGCGGGAGCGCGTCGAGGGGCGCTGGGACGTCGACCTCATGGTCGAGGCGATCGCCGGGATCTACGAGGACGTGGAAGCGGGACGTCCCCCGCGGGAAACGACGGCCGCCTCCACGCGCTGAAGATCCCCTGACCGCGGACGATCCCTCCGGTCCGAAATCCCGCCGCCGGACGGACCGGGAACGGACCAGATCCCGGCCCCCGGACGGCCCTCGATCCGGCGCTCTCGACCCGGAACGGGCCGTTTTCACCCCCCGGCGGAACCGGGGTCCTTGCCCCGGGTTCCCGCATTTGCGACCATCCTCCGGCTTTCGTCCCGGGAGGGGCCGCAAGCGCCCGGGCCGTCGACGCGATCGCCCGCCCGGGAACCCTCCGGCGTCGACCCGATCACCCGAACTCTCGAGGTTGTCCCTTGTCCAAGCTCCTTCGTCGCCTGCCGGTGATTTCCGCGGCCGTGCTGATGACCGCCGTCCCCGCGCTCGCCTCGCGCAACGCGCCCCTGATCGACTACACGACCGTGAACCAGGACATGGTCGAGAAGGAATGCGCCAAGTCCCTCGCGCGCGCCGACGAGATCGTGGAAGAGATGGTCTCCGTGAAGGGGCCGCGCACGTTCGAGAACACGATGATGCCTCTGAACGAGGTCAGCGTGCTCCTCGGGCAGACGTTCGGGCGCTACGCGTTCATGGGCTACGTCGCCGACGATCCGGAGCTGCGCGAGACAGCGCGCTCGCAGGAGGAGGCGATGGACAAGTTCGGCGTGGACCTCGGATTCCGCGAGGACATCTTCGAGGCGGTCGAGGCGTACTCCAAGACGCCCGAGGCGAAGGCGCTGACCGGAGAGAAGGCGCGTCTGCTCGAGTTCACCCTGCGCGACTTCCGGCGGAACGGCTTCGGCAAGAGCAAGGAAGTGCGCGACGAGGTGCAGGAGCTGAAGAAGCGCCTCGTGGAGCTCGGCCAGTCGTTCGAGAAGACGCTCGCGGACTGGGAGGACTCGATCGAGGTCCCGCCGTCCCGCGCGGGAGGCTTGCCGGCGTCGTACCTGGAGGGTCTGAAGAAGGCGGACAACGGCAACTACATCGTGACCCTGGACTACCCCGACTTCTTCCCGTTCATGGACTTCGCCGAGGACGCGGAGCTCCGGCGCGAGATCATGGAGAAGTCCTGGAACGAGGGCTATCCGCAGAACGTGGAGACGCTGGAGGAGGCGATCGCCGTCCGTGACCGGATCGCGCAGCTCCTCGAGTACCCCTCGTGGGCCGCGTACCGGGTGGAAACCCGCATGGCGAAGACGCCGGAGAACGTCAACGCGTTCCTCGAAGACCTGCGGGTGAAGGTCCGCCCGAAGTTCGAGCAGGACATCGCGCTCATGAAGTCCACGGTGGCCAAGGACGACCCGGACGGCGTGAACTACTGGGACTGGCGCTATTACCACAATCGCCAGATGAAGGAGCAGTACCAGGTCGATTCCGCGGAGATCTCGAAGTACTTCCCGCTCGATCGCGTGCTCAAGGGCATGTTCGACATCACGCAGGAGATGTTCGGGATCCGCTACGAAGAGGTCAAGGACGCCAAGACCTGGAACCCGGACGTGCAGCTGTTCGAGATCTACGACGCCGCCTCCGGCGACTTCATCGCGGACTTCTACGTGGATCTTTTCCCGCGGGACGGCAAGTTCGGTCACGCCGCGGCGTTCCCGCTCCGCTCGGGCGGTCGCCAGGCGGACGGGTCGTACCGCACGCCGATCTCCGCGATCGTCGCGAACGTGACCAAGCCGACGGCCGACAAGCCCTCGCTGCTCACGCACGACGAGGTCGAGACGATGTTCCACGAGTTCGGTCACATCCTGCACCAGACGCTCACGCACGCGGAGCTCGATCGTTTCGCGGGCTCCGCGACGGAGCAGGACTTCGTGGAGGCGCCCTCGCAGAACCTCGAGCACTGGGTTTGGGAGCCGGCCGTGCTCGATCGCTTCGCGGCGCACTACGAGACGGGCGAGAAGCTCCCGCGGGACATGCTGAACGGCATGATCGCCGCGAAGAACCTGAACTCCGGCATCAAGTGGCTGCGCCAGAACCTCTACGCCTCGCTCGACATGGCGTACTCGGCTCCCGGCGCGAAGAAGAACACGTCGGAGATCCTGACCGAGATGCACCCGATCTGCGGCTTCCCGAACACGCCGACCGGCCATTTCCAGGCGGGCTTCGGCCACCTGTTCGGTTACGACGCGGCGTACTACGGGTACCTGTGGTCCAAGGTCTACGGCGACGACATGTGGTCGGTGTTCGAGGAGAACGGCGTGCTCGCTCCCTCGATCGGCATGCGCTACCGCAAGGAGATCTACGAAAAGGGCGGCACGATGGACGGCGCCGACCTGCTCCGGAACTTCCTGGGCCGCGAGCCGAACAACGTCGCGTTCCTGAAGGACCTGGGTCTGGAAGTCGACTCGACCGAACCGGTCGGCTCGAACTAGTCCGGCTCCCTCGGGCCGGGCTCGCGTGCCGGCTCGAACGGACTCGGATCCGCGAACAGCGCTCCCCCCGGGCGCCCGTCTCCTCGTGAGGCGGGCGCCTTTTCTTGTCCCCCGGCTCGGCGGGGACGCTCGGGAGACGAAGGGCTCCGCCAGGCACCCGAGACGAACGCGTCGCTTCCCGCTACGATGACGCCATGAGTTCCCCGTGGCCGAGACTCGCCCCCGTACTCGCGGCAGCGCTCCTCGCGGCGGCGATGCTGTGGCTCGCCGGGGATCCGTTCCGACTGCCCGAACCCGGGGCCGACGGGGCGGGGCTGCCGTCCGTGGCCCTTCTCGCGCCCGACGGACCGCAGGCCGTGTTCCCCGCTCGCTTCGAGTGGGGCCCGGTGGTCGGGGCGGATCGCTACCGGATCACGGTGCGTCGCCTCCGGCCGGAGGAGGCGACACTCTTCCGGCAGTACGGCGAGACCACACGGCTCGACCTCGACTGGGAGCCGGGCCAGGCGCCGCCCGACGGCGAGTACTCGTGGGAAGTGGTCGCGGAGCGCCTCGAGCGGCCGCTCGCAAAGGGCTCGGCGCACTTCACGGTGGGCCGCCCGGAGACCACGCCGGCCCCGTAGGACGGGACGAAGAAGCCGCCGGAATCCGAGAGCCGAAAAAAGAAAGGCGGGGGATCGCTCCCCCGCCTCTGCCTCACGATCGTGACTCGTGGAGCCTACTTGTGCTGCGCTCCCTGCGAGACCGCACCCGCGACGTGACCGTTCGAACCGGACGCCGGCAGGAAGCCGTTCTCGCGCAGGTAGGCGACGATCTTCGCGGCCGACTCCTCGGGCGTCTCCTGGTCGGTGTCGCAGATGATCTCGGGATCGGTCGGCTCGTCGAACGGATCGTCGATGCCGGTGAAGCCCTTGATCTCGCCCGCGAGGGCCTTCTTGTACATGCCCTTGACGTCGCGCTCGATGCACGCCTCGAGCGAGCAACGCGTGTAGACCTCGATGTAGTTCTCGCCGATGAGGTCACGCGCCCACTGGCGGCAGTTCTCGAACGGGGAGATCGCGGCCGCGATGACGGGCACGCCGTTGCGCGTGAGCAGGTTGCACACGAACGCGATCCGGTTCAGGTTCGTCTCGCGATCCTCGCGCGAGAAACCGAGCCCCTTCGACAGGTTCGTGCGAACCACGTCGCCGTCCATGATCTCGATCTTGCCGCGTTCCTTCTTGATCGTCTCGGCGAGGATCACGCTGATCGTGGACTTCCCGGAGCAGGGCAGGCCGGTGAACCAGATGGTGAATCCAGGGAAGGACATCTCTTTCATTTCCTCGAATCGGGTGACAGGTCAGGCCGAGATCTCGGCGCGGGCTTCTTCCATCAGGATCTTCGCGATTTCGGGGCGGGTGAACTCCGACGGGAGATCCTCGCCGTTCTTCAGCATCTCGCGGACCTTGGTGCCGCTCAGGATGAAGCGGTCCTCGGGACCGGAGTTGCTGGTCTTCGGGGTGGCCATGCCGCCCGACTTCTTGCACCAGAACGCGTGCTCGAACTTCAGGATCTGGATCCCGAGCTCCTTCGGATCGAACTCCTCGAAGATCTGCTGCGCGTCGTACGTGCCGTAGTACGAGCCGACGCCCGCGTGATCACGGCCCACGATGAAGTGCGTGCAGCCGTAGTTCTTGCGCGTGATCGCGTGGAAGATCGCCTCGCGCGGACCCGCGTAGCGCATCGCCGCGGGATAGCACGCGAGCACGGCGCGATCCTTCGGGAAGTAGTGCTCCAGCAGAGCGTGGTAGCAGAGCATCCGCGTGTCGGCCTGGATGTCGTCCGACTTCGTGGCGCCCACCAGCGGATGGATCAGCGCGCCGTCCACCATCTCGAGCGCGCACTTGATCAGGTACTCGTGCGCGCGGTGGATCGGGTTGCGGGTCTGGAAGCCCACGACCGTGTTCCAGCCGAGCTCCTTGAACTTCGCGCGAAGCGGCGCGGGGTCGAGGAAGTGATCCGCGTAGTGGCCCTTGTCCGTGCGATCCACCACGTGGACGTCACCGCCGAGCAGGACGTCGCCCTGCGCGTACAGCGCGGCCACGCCCGGGTGCTCGCCGTCGTCCGTGCGGTACACCTTCTGGGCCTCGTGCTTCTTGTCGCCCTCGTACTTCTCGCGGACGTCCATCACGGCCAGCAGCTGTCCGTCGCCACCGTGCAGTGCCGCGCGAGCGCCGATCGCCTCCGCCGTCTCCTTGGAGACGCGCAGACCCAGCGGGAACGGCCAAGGGGTCCCGTCGGCGAGCCGCATCGTCTCCACGACGGCGCGGTAGTCCTTCTCCCCGAGGAATCCCGACAGCGGGCTCATCGCGCCCACCGCGATCATGTCGAGGTCGGAAACCTGACGCTCGTCCAGCGTCACGCGCGGCAGGTTCGCGGCTTCCGAAACCAGACGGTCCTTCGCGGCGCCCGTCACCATCCGATCGACCAGGGTTCCCCCGTGCGGCTCGATACTCAACAGACTCTCCTTCAAGTTCGGCGTCTCCGCCGGTTCGATGCTCTCTCCCGAGAGCGTTGCTACTGCGACACCTGATCCGCCACGAGCACCACCGTGGCGAGGCTCGCGAGGATCGCCGCGGAATCGCGGAGGATGTTGCCCCACTGCACGGGGCGCCCCTCCTCCTTCCGCGGGACGATGATGGTCGATCCCGGCTGCACCGGCGGATCGAACCAGAACTTCTTCACGCGCGCCGCGGCCCCCGTCGTGTACACGACGCGGGTCTGGCCCCGGTCGGCTTGGTTCGTCGTGCCGCCGGCGTTCGCGATGTAGTCCCCGATCGAGTGACCCTTCTCGTAGACGAGGCTCGTGGGCCAGCCCACCTCGCCCCGCACGGTCACCGTCTTCGGTTCCTCGGGCACGAACAGCGAGTCCCCCGCGAAGAGGATCACGTTGTCGTTCGAACCGCGATCGCGCAGCGCCTTGTTCAGGTTCAGCGCGACCCGCCCGAGCCCTTCCTTTTCGCGGAACAGGACGAATCCGTCCGGGTACGCGGTGGACTTCAGTCCGCCTGCCCGCTCCACGACCTCCGCGAGCGTCTCGCGGGGGTGACGAAGCGTGTACGCGCCCGGGAAACGGACCTCTCCCCCCACCGTGACGTTCCGCTGCAACTCGTAGTTCGGGATCTCGCGCACGAACACTTGATCCCACGGCTCGAGCGGGAACTCGTCCCCCGTTCGCGCCAGATAGTCTTCTCCGAGCGGCACGCGCATGATCTCCGCGGTCTGCTCGGTGACGTCCACGGGTCCGACCCGCGAAACCTCGACGTCTCTCGTCCACGCCGACGGCAGCAAGCCGCCCGCCTGCAACAGGAGATCCCGGAGGGTCATCCCCTCCCGGAGCTCGTAGCGACCGGGATTCCGGACCGCTCCGTGGATGTCCACCTCGGTGGAGTCCCGCAGGCTCCAGATCGAGTGGATCGTGACCTCGTCCCGCGGCGCGAGCCGGAGATCCGTTCCGGGATCCCCGGACAGCACCTCGGCCAGATCCACGGCCACCTGCTCGCGCCGGCCGTCCTCGTACGTGCGGACGACCTCCGCGCGCTCCAGCACCGCCGTTTCCAGCAGGCCACCCGCCCGGTGCAGCAGCCCCGACAGGAGCTCGCCGTCGCCGAGCTCGTACTTCCCGGGTCGTCGCACCTCGCCCGTCACCCGCACGAAGTTCCGGAGCCGATCGCCGACCGCGAAGAACGTGACCAGGTCGCCGTTCTCCAGCGACGCCCCTCCGTCTCGATTCCGGTCGAGATCGAAGATGCGACGGTCGTTCCCGGTCGCGGCCCGCTCCGACTCCGACAGGATCCGCTCGACCTGCACCCGAGCGTCCGCGTGCTCGGTCGGCCCGCCGGCGGTCTCCACGAGGCTCGCCAGGGTCTCCCCCGCGCGCATCTCGTACAGGCCCGGCTCGCGAACCTCGCCCCGCACCTCGACCCGGGGGCCGGAGGGCGGGATGAAGATCGTGTCGTCGTCCGTCAGGCGGATGTCCCCCTGGCGCTGGCCCTTGCGGAGATACTCGTAAACGTCCAGACGGGCCACCTCGCGGCCTCGCCGGATGACCCGAATGTCCCGCATCGACCCATCCCCATCCGGCCCGCCCGCGTAAAACAACGCGTGGAAGGCCGTCGACGCCGCCGAGAGATCGTAGCCCCCGGGACGTCGCGCGCGTCCGACCACGAACGCGCGGATCACTCTCAACTCCCCGAGCGTCACGGAGAGGAACGTCGTTCCCTCTTGCTCCGTGAGTCCCGAGTACACCCGCTCGAGTCGACGCCGGATCGTCTCCCGCGCCTGTCCGAGCGTGAGTCCCGCCAGCACCACGCGGCCGACGTCCGGAAGGTTCACGCCCCCCTCGCGGTCCAGCTCGCGCTCCACGTGAAAGACCGTGTCGCCCCAGACGTCGAGGACGATCTGGTCGCCGGGACCGAGCGGGTAGTCCGGGTCGACCGGACCCGCCGCCGGCAGTCGGTAGCTCTCGGGGGAACTCGTGAACAGCTCGTAGCCGAACGGCACGAGCGCGTCGGTCTCCGGTTGCTTCTCCTCGTTGATCTCTTCCGGCGCCTGGACGATCCGCTCCGCCGGTCGGTCACTCGCCTCCGCGGGAGTCGTCGCCGGGGCGGCCGCTCCGGTTCCCGGAACGCGGTTCCCCTGCTCCGCGACGAGACGCGCGATCTCCTCGTCCGACATTCCGCGGGCACGCAGCGCTTCCTGAACGTCCGCGGGATTGCCGAGTCCCGTCTCCGGAACTCCCGCCATCGACTGCGCGGATGCCGTGTTGCTCGCCGCAATCCCCAGCATGCACGCGGCCGCCAGCGCCGCACCGGCTCGCTTCCCGAAGCCCGCTCTTCCCTCGAATCGCACCCTCATCCCCTCCCCGTTCCCTCGCGGAAACCGGGCGGCCGGCGCGATGATCGACGAAGCGCCGAAGATCATACCGACCGCGAAAGGCCCGTGTCAAACCGGCCCGAGGCGCCAGGAGAAGCGCCGGAGCCCGCCCCGGCCCGGGAGTCGGATCACGCCGCATTCCGCCCTCGGACCCATTTCTGGCCCGGAGATCGGCGCCTTCGCGGTCAGTTTTGAGACGTTTTTGCATCGGTTGGGCAGGGCTCGGCGAGGCTTGGCTTTCCCGGCCCGTGGGCCGGCCCCACCGCCTAACGGAGAACGAGCACCCGCCCCGTCCGGGTCTCGTTGCCGGCGCGGACCCGCACGAAGTAGACACCGGCGGCCGCGGGACGACCGGAGGCGTCCCGGGCGTCCCAGCGGAGCTCGTGGGCGCCCGCCTCCAGGATGCCGTCCTGCGGGGTCGCCACACGGCGCCCGGCGACGTCCCAGACGTCCAGGGTCACCCGACCCCGGGTCGGCAGGGCGAGCGTGAAGGAGGCTCCGTCGCGGCAGGGGTTCGGGAACGCCCGTCCGAGCTCGAGACCGGCCGCCGCCGCCGGGAGTGCCGGCACGTCGGTCGCGGCGGGCGGCTGCGGCAGGTAGACGCCGGTCATCCGCGAGCCGCCGTGGTACCCGGGCCACGGTGCCGCGCCGGGTCGGACCAGGCCGGCGACGTCGACGACCCGCACGAGCAGATCGTCGGCCCCGAGCGCGACGTCGAGATCGCCGTCGCCGTCGACGTCCGCCACGAACGGCGTGCTCCACGGAATCTCGTGGAACGAACGCGGCCAGCCCGCCACTTCGGTGCCGTCGAGACGGAATGCGTGTAGACGTCGATCGGCGGAGCCCAGGAGCACGTCGAGCCCGCCGTCGCCGTCGAGGTCCGCGACCACCGGCGAGCACGTCGCGTCGGCGCCGAGGTCGATCGGGAATCCGGGATACGCCGTGCCGTCGGCGCGCAGCGCGTAGAGGAACTCGCCGCCGGGCACCAGGAGCTCCGGCGTTCCGTCGCCGTCGAGATCCGCGACCGCGGGCGAAGGCGGCGTGAATCCGTACGCCTCGAGCGAGACGGGCCAGCCCGGAAGCGACGTTCCATCCGATCGCAGGCCGAACACCCGGCCGTCCCGCACCATCGCGAAGATCTCGAGCTCGCCGTCGGCGTCCACGTCCGCGAGGACGGGGCTCGAGACCATCTTCGCCGTGAGGGCCACCGGGAAGCCGGGCAGATCGACTCCCGTTCCCGAGATCGCGTAGAGCAGGCTGTCGGTCGCGCCGAACACGACGTCGTCGCGGCCGTCGCCATCCAGATCCCAGACGGCCGGCGTGGAGCCGGTGCCGGGCTGCCCCGTGGTGCGCGGCCAGCCCGCCATCGGGGTGCCGTCCGTCTCGAACGCACGCGCGATGCCGTCGTTCGCGAACGTCACGATCTCGAGCGACAGATCGCCGTCGAGATCCGCGGCCACCGGCGCGGAGCGCACGCCGCGGTTCGTGTGGAACACGGGCCAGCCCGGGAGCGGCATCGGCTCGCCGCCCGGCGCGGTCTCGTTCGTGCGCCACGCGTAGACGGAGCCGTCGAGCGAGGCGGCGAAGATCTCCTGGTGGCCGTCCCCGTCGACGTCGACCGCGAGCGGCGCGGCGTGAATGCGTTCGCCGGTGGCTCCGAACAGACCATCGGTCGCCGGATTCGAGTCGCCGTCCAGCCATTCCGTGCCGTCGGCGCGGAACGCGTGCACGGCGCCGGCCTCCCACATCGAGCCGAGAATCACCTCGGACGCGCCGAGGCCGTCCAGGTTCGAGACGATCACCGGCGACGGTCCCACCAGCGACGTGATCTGCCGCGGCCAGCCCGGCAACGTGGCGGGCGCCGCGAACGCGACCACCCTTGCGGTGTCCGCGGACACATGACCGGAGACGTCGATCGGGACCACCGCGAACTCGCGCGACGTTCCGGGCGCGAGCGCCACCTCGGCGAGCGAGGCGCCGGTGCTCAGATGTCCGAGCACGTCGTCGAAACCGCCGTCGCTGCGACGGCCGAGCACGCGGTAGCCCTGCACGTCCGGCGACTCGCTCGGCGTCCACGTGAGAAGGACGCCCGCATCGCGCGGCGCCGACTCGAGTTCGGTGACTCCCGCGGGCGCCGTGCGATCGACGTCGCGTACGAGCACGTGTCCCGTCTCGTCGGTGATCGTGACGCGGAAGCGGGCGGTGTCCGGACCGTTCACCACGAAGCCGTCCGCGAGGGTGGCCGCTGAGCCGGGATCGAGCGCCGCTCCCCCGCCGTCGCCGTCGACGACCGTACCCGTGCCGTCGAGCGCGACGAGCGTCGCGGTGATCGCCCCCGTCGCGAGCGACCCGACGTTACGGAGCACCGGCGTGATCGCGTCCCCGTTGCGCTCGAGTCCGAGCCACTCGAGCTCCGGCGAGCTCGCCACGAGCACGAACTCCTCGTCGAAGTCGACGGGACCGTTTCCGTGCAGACGCACGCGGAACGTCGCGCCGTCCGAGACGTCCGGGCCGAGCGCCACGCGGAACGGACCGGTCCAGGCGATCTCGCCGCCGCTCAGCGCGCTGAGCGTCCCGGTCCCCTGCACGACCAGGACCTCCGTGTCGGGGCTCGTGAGCTGCACGGTCCAGCCGAGCGTCGCGTCGGCGCCGGTGTTGCGCACCGCGAGGAGGAACTCGCGCTCGGTCGGCGTCGAGTCCGGGCTCGGGTCCACGAACTGCCATCCTTCGGCGACCGCGTTCGGGCCGACGGCCGGCACCACCGGCATCCACGCGTGGTACGGCAGTGCGCCCGGGCTCGTCACCGTGAGCTCGACGTCGCCGAGGCTCTCGGGGCGGAAGTCGAACGTCACGGCGCCGGTCGAATCCGTCGTTCCGTAGACGTAGTCCTCGAGGTCCTTCGTGGCACACACGAGTGCGCCGGCGACCGGCAGGCCGGAGCCGGGTTCGCTCACCGTCACGAGAAACGGCGCGCGACGGAGCGGGATCTGCACCGGGTGTGCCACGTCGAGGGAGACCGGAGTCCCGCGCCAGGAAGCGATCGTGGGCACGCCGAAGTAGGTGCGCGTCAGCAGCATCCGCCGCCACCACGACTCGATGCGGAAGCGATCGACGTCCTCGTCGAGGAGATCGCCGCGAACCTCGTCGAACACCTCGGCCGGGCGACCGTGCGCGCTCGTGAACATCTTGTCGAAGAACGCACGGTTCATCTCGGCGTCGGTCGCGGCGACGGCGTCGCGCGTGTTCGCGAGCACGCCCACGGCGCCGCCGTTCGCATTGAACAGCAGATGCTCGGCCGAGCTCTCGAAGTCGAACGCGCCCGAGTTGCAGCTCGCGACGTTGAAGAACGACGCGCGGCCGGCCGAGGCGAGGCCGTCCAGGTCGCGATTGAACAGCAGCTCGAGCCCCGGACCGACGGCGAGCGCGTCGTAGGAGCCGTGGCCGACGTGGACGACCCAGCCGGGACCCTGATCGAGCGCGGCGATCGACGTGGCGGCGTTCTGCCCGCCGTCGACCTCGTAGAGTCCCGTGATCGAGAACGTGCCGGGGAAGCGAGCCGCGAGGTCCTCGCAGATCGCCTTGCCGTCGCCGGGAGTGAACAGGTCCTCGCCCAGGAACAGCGCGCGGTCGCCGTGGTCGGAAGCGGCGCCGTCCTCGTACGCCGCGACCTTCGCGAGATACGTGGCCAGCTCGGCGGGATCGGAGGCGGGCACGCGACCGATCACGAGGTCCGGTCGCAGGTCGACGTCGTCGTACACGTGGGGCGCGACCGGCAGACCCTCGGCCGGTCCGAACGTGGTCCAGGTCGTTCCGTCGCCGACGGAGATCCCCGCCGCGGTGGCCACGTAGATCGTGTCGCCGTCGCGGGCGACGGCGTAGGTCTCGTCGCTCGCCAGCCCGTCGGCGGCCCCGAGCAACACGTCGCCGCCGGCGGTGCGGTGCAGGAGTCCGAACGGCGTCGCGACCCACACGTCGTCCGCGCCGGGACCGAACGCGAGATCGCGGACGGAGCGGCCGCTCGCGGGCGGCAGCGCCTCGGAGGTCCAGGTCACTCCGTCCCACCAGGAGAGCCCGCCGCTCACGAAGAAGTTGTCGGGATGGCCGGCCCACACGACACCGTCCGGCGCCACGGCGACCGTCTCGATCCAGTTCGAGAGCAGGCCGTCGGCCGCGGTGTACGAGGTGAACGTGCTGCCGTCGAAGCGCGCGAGTCCCTGCGGCGTGGCGACCCAGACGTCGGCGCCGTCGCGCGCGACGTCCACGACGGAGGTGCCGGGAAGTCCGTCGCTCGTCGTCCAGCGCTCGAACGTGCCGGACGAGAAGCGTACGAGGCCGTCGTTCATCCCGATCCACGCGACGTCGTGCGAGACCGCCTCCACCACCAGCGCCTGCAGTCCCGGGAGCGGGCCGCCGTTTGCAGACCAGGCGGTCCACGACACGCCGTCCCAGCGCGCGACGCCGGCGGCCGAGGCCACCCACACGGTGCCGTCGTCGGCCACGTCGAGCGAGACGATCGCGGAGCTCGCCAGCCCGAGGTCCGCCCAGGCGCTGAACGTGCCCGCCGCCAGCGCGGCCGGACCGAACGACGTCGCGGACCAGGCCGCTCCGTCCGGCGCGACGGCGATGTCGACCACCAGTCCGTCGAAGGCGGCGAGCCCGAGCGGCTCGCCGAAGTTCGCGTCGCCGTCTTCGTTCCAGTCGCGATCGAGGCACGCGTAGTACAGATCGCTCGCGAGCTCGATGTCCTGCCACTCCACGTAGCGTGGCGGAAGCACGTCCGCATCGGCGCCCAGAACGGCGTAGCGCGCGCCCCAGAGATCGTGGGCCGCGCGCAGGAAGTTCCGGGTGCGGGCCGGCCGATCCACGCCCGGGTAGTTCGCGTCGATCCAGTCGACCGTGCGGACGACGGTGGGAATGCCGCGGCGCGTCTCGCGGTCCGCGAACGTGGCGAACTCGGCCTCGAGCGCGGCGCTCGTGACGATCACCTGGTCGATCGCGGATCCGTCGAGCGAGGGCGCGTCGGCGGGGAGGAAACGTCGATCGGCGAGGCCCCGCTGGCGCAGCCGCACCGGCTGTCGCAGCGGCGAACCGGGCGACGCGGGGAGCCCGGAGACGTCGCGCGGGAGGAGCGCGGCGCGGCGAAGGGCGAGTGCGTCGGCAGGGTCGAGTGCGTCGGTCGCGCGTACGGACTCACGCGCGGCCGACGCCAAGGTCGGGACCACGAGAGAGGCCAGCACGAGGATGCGGACAAGCTGCGAAAGCTGGATGCGCACGACCGATGATGCGGGGCGAGGTGCTCGGGCTCGGATGCGTCTTGATTGTCGGAACGAGCGTACCAGCGATGGATGCAAGATGCAATAGCATGGCAGATTCCTAGCCAGTAGCTTTGTGGCCGATCCTGGGACATCCTGGCGCGCACCGGCCGCCGGGTGTCAAGGAACCCCAGTGTCTCCAAGGTCCGAGCGCGCGAACGCCGCGGCGGCCGGAAAATTGTCACCGAGGGTTCATGGCGCTCTAGCGTCCCGCTTCGAGCCGCAAGGCCGATCGATGCCGCAACGGTCGCCGGAGCTCCGAGACTAGAGGCGCGCCAGTCCTTCTCGCGTGATCGGGGGTGCATCGTCGCGCGGGCCGAACGCCCGCCCCATCGCCACGACGCGCACGTCGAGCGCGGGCGCCACCGAGGTCAACGCGCGCAGACAATCCGCGGACGTGGATCCGGTGGTCACGAGGTCGTCGACGAGCAGGAGGCTCCCCTCCCGCGCCGGGTCCAGACCGGACCCGGCCTGGAACGCGCCCCTCACCCGGCCCGCCCGCTCCGCGCGGGATGTCCCCGCGATGGCCTTCCCTCCCCGCACCCGTACGAGCGCATCGACGATCAGCGGCGCCTCCAGCCGCGCGGCGAGCTCCCGCCCGAAGATCTCGGCCTGGTTGAACCCCCGTTCCCTTTGCTTGTCCGGTGCGAGCGGCACCGGGACGATCGGGGTCCCCCGCGGGAGCCAGCTCTCCACGCGCCGCGCCGCCGTCCGCGCGAGACGCGCGATCACCGGTCGTTGCCGCCGGTACTTCCCTGCCGCGAGCACGTCCAGGAAGAACGAATCCACCGCGAACGCCGCGAGCACCCCCTGCCCATCGTGGCGGCCGAGCGGACGCAGGCCGGCCCAGCACGCGTCGCAGAAACGGGTCGCGGCGACCTCCGCACGCCCCTCGCACCGGGCGCACACGGGCGGCCACAACCAGTCCAGCGCGGCCGTGGCGTGGGCAATGAGCGGCGTGATCTCCATCGCCGAGGTCTACCCGCGAACCGAAACCGGACCATCCGCCCCGCAGCCATCCGGTCCGGGCTCGAAGCCAAACACCGGGTGCGAACCCCAACGGAGCGGTTAGAATGCGGGTCGTGAGTGTCCGGGACCGGGAGGGGTGGGGCGCGTGGCACGAATCGAGCAAATCGTTTTCATTCTCGTGATCGCAGTGACCGTCGCGATCATCGTGTCGGGCGACCCGCTGCCGATGTACGACGTCTCCTCGCACCTCGCGACGACCGTGGTGCTCGACGGACTCCACCGCGGCGATCCGTTCTTCACCGAGCGGTACGAGATCCTGCCGATCGCGGTGCCGTACTGGCTCACGACCGCGCTGCACTGGCCGCTCACCCTCGTGTTCGGCCCCTGGCTCGCGATGAGGCTGCTCGTGGCGACGTTCGCCGTGGCGCTGCCGCTCGGCTGGCTCGTGCTCGCGCGGCGGACGGGGGCCGCGCTCCCGCTCGCGACGATCGTGGCGCTCGCCACGTGCGGTGGCTACTACTGGTCGGGCGTCACGAACTTCGTGTTCGGGCAGGCGTTGCTGGCGCCGGCCTTCGCACTGTTCCTCGGTCTCGGCGAGCGGCCGGGACGTCGTCTCGCGGGCATCGCCGCCCTGCTCGTGGCCGCCTACTTCGCGCACGTGTTCGTGGTGGCCGCGATCCTCGGTGCATTCGCCACCGCGCTGGTGTTCACCGGACTGGCGCCCCGCGTCGGCCTCGAGCGGGACTTCTCCGTCCGCCCCGCGCACTGGCTGGCCACCGGGCTCGCGACCGTCGCGTTCGGGGCCGCGGTATGGTTCGTGTTCGCGCATCCGGGCGACGGAGCGAACTCCGGGCGCCCGCTGTTCGACCTCTCCCCGCTCCGTCTCGCGAACCTGTTCGAGGAGCCCCTGTCGTCGCCGACTCTTTGGCGACCGCTGCCGGCGCTCGGCCTCGGGTTCGTCGTGCTGGCGGCCTGGGGGATCGCGAACCGGAACGCCCCCGCGCGCGGCGTGCACTTCACCACGCTCGCGGTGGCGGTCGCGTTCGCGGTGCTCTACTGGGTCGGCCCGACCAGCCTGCTGGAGGCGGACGGTCGCATCGAGGAGGACATCGTGCCGCGGTTCGCTCCCGCGGTGTTCCTGTTCGGGCTCGCGGCGCTCCGTCTGCCGGATCGACGCGGGCCACGACTCCTGCTTCTCCTGACCACCCTCGCGTTCGCAGGCGTGAAGCTCGCCGACGTGTCGTTCCTGCACCAGCGGCAGCACGAGGTCTGGCGCGAGTACCGGGCCGCGATCCTGGAGGCGCTGCCGGAGCACGCGAAGATCCTCCCGATCCTGAACGAGAAGGGGCGCAACGCCCCCGCGACGACGTACTTCTTCCAGTTCCTCGGCAACTACGTCGTGCCGGAGCGCGGCGGATACTCTCCGTCGCTGTACGCCCAGCGCGGCCAGCAGTTCCTGCGCCATCTCCCGCCCGGCGGGAACGGCGTGGGCGAGCACCGGGACATCTACGACCGGGACGTCACCGAGACCGAGTGGGACTTCTACGACTACCTGGTGGTCCAGACGAACCGCGAAGCGCCGGACATCCCGGGACTGGCCGAGCGGACGGATTTCGTGACGGCGGCCGCGGGATTCCGGCTGTACCGGATCCGCCACGACGAGCCGCGCGGGGCGGCCGCCGGCGCGGGCGCAGAGACCGGAGCCGATCTCAACCCGCGGTAGGCACCGTTCCGTGCGCGCGCGGGAAGCGCGGCTCGCGGCCGGGGACGGAACGGGAACGAACCGCCTCCGCGTGTTTCCGCATCGGGACGACGTCGAAGTGCCGGCGGAGCGCATCGAGGCAATCCGCGGCCCGCTGCGCCTTCACCTCGCCCGGCAGGTTCATCGCGGGGAAGAACGCGAGCTCCTTCACGTCGTCGCCGCCGAGGAAATCCAGCGGGTGGAGCAGGATCGAGGGCTCGGTGCGAGTGAGCCGACACAGGGCGAGCGCGGTGTCGAAGTAGCGCTTCGCGAGGAACGGGGAGTAGCACCCGAGCCACAGCACGTAGCTCACGTGGATCGGCACCTTGAAGATCGGCATCGTGGTGACGGGAATCTCGGGCAGCGCGCGCTCGGGAAGATCCCAGCGGTACGGCTTCAGCGGACGGAATCCCTCGGAGAGCGTACCGAACAGGAGCGACCGCTCGCGCTTCTGCTCCTCGGTCAGCTTCGCCGTCATGAAGTAGTACGAGCGCGCGAGCGGCCCGATCCAGGTCGGCAACGTGGAGCAGTCGTACTCGTAGCCGCGCTTCGCGAGCACGCGCAGCGTGGACTCGGAGAGCGTGAACCCGGGACCGCGGAATCCCACCGGGCGACGCGACGTCGCGGCCTCGAGCGCGTCTTCCGTGCGGGCGAGCTCCCCGTCGATCTCCGACTCGGAGTACAGGTGGAACCACGGCTCGTGGCGGAACGAGTGGTTGCCGATCTCGTGACCCGCCGCCGAAAGAGACGCCAGCGACTCGGCGTTCCGCGGATCGATCGCGTCCTGCCCCACCACGAAGAACGTGATCGTGAGATCACGTTCGGCGAGGAGCTTCAGCACCCTCGGGACGACGAGATCCAGATACGTCGGGAAGCTCTCCCAGCCGGGATCGCCGTGCGTCTTCTGGTAGGACCACTGGTTGTCGAGATCGAGCGACAGGCTCGCGATCACGCCTCGCTCCTTTCGCCCACGAGGGCCTGAGGACGCGAGCGCACGGGCTCGCCGGACAGCAACTCGGAGGCAGCCCGCTCCGCGAGCTGAACGGTCTCGTTCACGTTCAGGGTGCCGTTCACGATGTTCGCGGAGCTCACGAGGTGCAGCCCGGGTACACTCGTGTCCCGCGGCGCCACCTGTTCGGAGTACCCGAGCACCGGCACCGGAAAAACCTGGGGCACCCTCGACACGCGGAATGCGAGGACGTCCTCGTCCCGCACGTCGGGATGAACGGCACGCAGGGCCGGCAGGAACTCGGCGTGAATTTCTTCGTCCGACATCCGGAAGAAGCGATCGGAAGACTCGACGTAGCGCGGCAGGTACACGAGGTGCCGCCCGCCGACCTCCGCCGAATCCACGAGCCCCGTCATCTCCACGATCGCCGTGAAGGGCATCTTCCGTCCGGTCAGGTAGGTGAGGTAATACCCCTCGAGCGGCCGCGAGAGCACGAGGGACGCACACACGATTCCCTGGTAGCGAACGGAAGCGAGACGCGCGCGCTCCGCCTCCGGCAGACACGTCGCGAACCGCGCGGCGACCGGTGGCGCCGACGTCACGACGACCCGGTCGAAGACGTCCTCTCCGGAGCGGCTGCCGACCCGCAGGCCTCCGTCCGCCTCGCGGTCGATCGCCGCGACCGGATCGGAGAGGCGGATCGAGACTCCGAGCGATCGCAGATGATCGGCGAACCGCGCGAGCACGGCGGCATATCCGCCGGGCGCGTACCCGAACATCTCCTTCTTGAGGCCGGTGCGACGCGCGGCGTACAGGCGCTGGATCGTGGCCCAGAGGAACGCGGCCGACGTGTCCCGCCAGCCCTCGCCGAGCTTCGCCTCGAGCAGCGGACGCCACAGCGCCTCGAACGCGGAGCGGCCCGAGAGCGACACGAGCCAGTCCTCGACCGGCGTCCGTTCGAGTGTTCGCCAGTCCCGAAGGCGCGAGCCGTGCCAGATCGTGTAGCCCACGCGGAGCTTGTCCACGAGGGAGAGTGCCGGAAGCTTCAGGTACTCCACGGAGCTGGAGATGGAGTACAGGCGGTGACCGTCGAAGAAGCCGGTGCGGGTCTCGACCCAGCGCATCGAGTCGTCCAGCCCGATCTCCCGCAGGACGTTCCGGTACGCGCCGTCCGAGAGCAGGGTGACGTGGTAATGGCGATCCCAGGTCACGTCGCCGATGCGCCAGGCGGAAGCGAGGCCGCCGAGCTCGTCGGCGGCCTCGTACAGAACCACTTCGCGTCCCGCCTGCGCCGCGCGCAGGGCGAGCGTGAGACCGAGCATTCCGCCCCCGACCACCGCCCACCGCTCGGACACGCGTTCCTCCCCTCGCACGTTCCCGCCGGGACCGCCTACGCGGGCGGGTCGAGCTCGACGACCTGCCCCCGCTCCACGCGGTAGCGCAGGCCGCACGCCCGGCACGACGTCTCCGGCACCTCGGGCGCCCCGCCGCGCTCGAACGGCTCGCCACAGCGGCACACCCAGCCGATCACGCGCGTCGGTGATCCGATCGCCAGGGCGAAGTCCGGGATCGACTTCGTCACCAGCGAGCCCATACCGATCATCGCGAATCGACCGATCGTGAGGTCGTTGCCGATCGTGCAGCCGGCCCCGATCGTGGCGCCTTCGCGCACGAGGGTGGGCAGCGTGTGCTCGTCCGGTTCCGAGGGGCGCAACGCCTTCAGATCGTTCGTGCAGGCCCGCGGGAAGCGGTCGTTCGTGAACGTCGTCGACGCGGAGATCATCACGCCGCGTTCGATCGTCACCGCCGTGCAGACGTACACCATCGCGTTCAGCTTGACGCGATCGCCGATCGAGACCCCGTAGGCGATGTAGGTCTTCTCGCCCACGATGCACTCGCAGCCGATCTTCGTCTGGGGACCGCGGATGTGAACGCTGTCCCAGACCGACGTTCCCTCGCCGATCTCCACCCCGTCTTCCACGAGTGCGGTGGGATGCACCCGCACGTTGCGGTAGGTCGAGGTCATCGCGTTGCCGCCGCCTCCCGCGGACGCGCGCGTCGCTCCGGACTCTCGTTGTACACGGTCGTCCACTTGCCGTCGTTCAGCGATCGATACACGGCCTCGATGACGTCGACGGACGCGATCGCGTCCTCGCCGGAGACGAGCGGCCGCTCCTGACCCTGCACCGAGCGGGCGAAGTTGCGGATGTTCGCGCCCATCGCCTGGACCTTGTCGTAGCCGTTGCCGAACACGACCCAGTCCGTGCTGGAGAGCTGGCGGTAGCGGGACTGCTTCCAGCCGACGCGGATCACGCCGTGCGATCCGTAGATGTCGAGGTAGCTGTCCAGTTCCTTGTTGATGGACCACGACAGGTCGACGTTGCCGAGCACGCCGCCCACCGACTTCACGAACAGACGGGCCGTGTCCTCGACCGCCACGCTCTGCACCCGCTTGCCCTCGACCGCGAACACGTCGGTGATCGGGCCGAGGAAGTAGCGGACGATGTCCACCGAGTGCGTGCCGTTGTCGATGATCACGCCGCCGCCGGAGATCTCCGGCCGGGCGTTCCACCGGTTCGACATGTCCACGCGCGACGTGAACGCGTTCTCGAACAGGACGATCTCCCCGAGGATGCCGGACTCCACGATCGCCTTGGCGCGGATCACGTCGTCCACGAAGCGAAACTTCGTGGCCATCGTGAACAGGACGCCCTTGTCCTCCGCGAGCTGCACGAGACGTCGCGCGGACGCACCGTTCGTGCTGAGCGGCTTCTCGCAGAGGACCGGAATCCCCTTCTCCAGGAAGAACGTGCAGATCTCCTCGTGCGTCGACGGCGGAGTACAGATCAGCACGGCGTCGAGGTCCACGCCCTTCGCCATGGCCTCGTGTCCGTCGAACGCGGGACATCCCGCGCCCTCGCCCATCGCCTTCGCGGCTTCCATGCGCGTGTCGGCGATGCCCACGAGGCGCGCCTCGTCCACCACGCGGAAGATCTGCGCGTAGGCCTGCGCGATGCCGCCGGCTCCCACGAGCCCGAAACGTGTCGCCATCGTCAACCCCTCTTCAGCTCGGAGACGGCCATGCGAACGGCTTCCGCGATGTAGTTCACGTGCTCCCGGCCGTACTTCTCGTTCCAGGGCAGCACGAGGATGTCGCGCAGCCCCTTGAACGTGCCGGGGAACCGCGCCTCGGAGTAGTCGACGGCCTCGGGACGCGCGAGCGTGAACGGCCAGCGGCTGTCCCCGAACGTGCGCTGCTCCGCGAACACCTGGCAGCGGAACGCCGGCTTCACCACGTAGCGCGGCGCGCACGCGATCCCGCGGTCGCGGAGCTTCGCGCCGAGACCCGGGGAACCGCCCTCGATCACCTTCTCGTCGACGTTCAGGCAGTACTTCCACCACGTGTGGACGGCGCCCGCCTCGATCTTCGGCGTCTTGATACCGGGGACGCCCTGGAGCTGCTCCGAGAGCGCCTTCGCGGTCGCCACGCGTGCTTCCACCACGCCCTTCAGCTTCGGCAGCTGCGCGAGCGCCACCGCGCCCTGGAGTTCCGTCATGCGGTAGTTCAGCGCAAGGAAGTAGTGATCCGGCTTCTCGTCGCCGTAACCCCATGCCTTGTTGATGTGCAGGTACGCGCGACGCGCGAGCTCCGCATCGTCCGTGACGACGATGCCGCCCTCGCCGGTGGTGATGTGCTTGCCCTGCTGCAGCGAGAACGCGTTGATCGCGCCGAACCGGCCGACGTACTTGCCGCCGTGCTCGGCCAGGAACGCCTGGGCGCAGTCCTCGATCACGGGAATGCCCCGCTCGTTCGCGAGCGCCATGATCGACTTCATCTCGCAGGGATTCCCGAACAGGTGCGTCACGATGATCGCCTTCGTGCGATCCGACAGGCACTTCTCGATCGTCTTCGCGGTGACGTTGCAGGTGTCCGGATCCACGTCGCAGAAGACCGGAATCGCGCCCTGGTAGCAGATCGGCGTGAGCGCGCCCATGTCCGTGATCGCGGTGGTGACGATCTCGTCGCCCGGCTTCGGATCGATCGCGGCGATCGCCACGTGGACCGCGGCCGAGCCGGACGAGCAGGCGTACGCGTACTTCGCCCCGAGCATCGTGGCGAAGCGCTTCTCGAACTCGGGCACGAACGGACCCTTCGTCGAGACCATCACCCCGGATCGGATGACCTCGGTCAGGGCGGCGATCTCTTCATCGCCGAGGGTTCGCCCGGACGCGTTCTGGTCGGAGGGAAGGACGAGGCGATCCGCCGCGGACTCTTTGCTCATCACCGTTTTCCTTCGGGGCGCCACGCCCCCTGCGGGTCAACGTGCGGAGGGGGGCCCCTCACGCACTTCGGACACGGAGTTCGCGACCACCGGTCGAACCGGCCGTGCTCCGCCCCGGAGGCGGGCCACGGCGATCCGGGCCAGCAGCTGCAGATGCCCCGCGATCGTCTTGATTACCTTCATCTTGGAGCGGCCGAGCATGCGGACCTCGAGGACCGCCGGGCACTCGACGATGCGATGACCCCGGAGATCCAGGAGGCCGAGCATCTCGGCAACCCCCAGAAAGCCACCTTCCCGTATCGGCAGGTCGAGCATCACACTTCTGCGGTACACGCGAAAACAGCTCGTATAAGTTGCGAGCTGGGCGCGGAGGACCCGGCGGTAGAGTCCGGAGAGCCCCCGGGACAGGAAGAGGCGCCACTCGGGCACGTTACGGACCTCGCCCCGCTCGTGGTAGGGCGACGCGGTGACCACGTCGGCCCCGGCGATCAGCGGGATGAGGTTCCCGAGCTGGTGGGGATCGTAGGTGCAGTCGCAGTCGATCGACGCCACGATCTCCGTCTCCGCCTCCCGGATGCCGGTGAGGATCGCGTGGGCGACGCCCTGATTCCGCTCGTGTCGGACAAGACGACACTCCGGCCGCTTGCCGAAGATCTCCTGCAGCGACCGCCAGGTGCCGTCGGTGCTGCAGTCGTCCACGAAGACGTAGCGGAGGTCCCAGGTCCCGGCGTACGCCTTCTCCACCGCCGCCAGCGTCCGCTGGAGGTACGGTAGGACCAGCTCCTCGTTGAAGCAGGGAACGACCACGGAGACCGGAGTCCCGGCCCGCGGCCGCGGTGCCGACTCCGCCACGACCGGCGCGGAAGGCGCGGCCGGAGGCGCCACGCTCGTTCGCTCCAGGCCGAGCCAGTCCGCGGCCGATACGAACCGACCCGCCTTCAGGTACTCCGGCAACGACCAGGCGAGCTTTCCGAGATTCCGGTAGTGACGCACCCGCGTCAGGAACGACGCGCCGCCGAGACGCGGCTGCTCGGAGTCGAGCTCCCAGACCTGGAAGTACATCACGAACGGGGACTCGATCGTGCGGTTCCAGCGCCGAAACGCGGACAGCATCAGCCCGTGCGGGAACTGCCGGTACCAGTTGCCGCCGGCGACCGGCAGGTTCACTCCCGCGAGCGGCATGGAGGACAGCGGGACTTCCCAGATCTCGCCGTCCGACGTGGCATGCCGATGGACGAACCGGCGATGCGGCTCTTCGCTCCAGCTCCCGAACATCGGAAAGATGCTCGAGTCGTAGGCGAATCCTTCCCGGCGGAGAACGTCGAGCGCCCAGAGATCCTGGGGGCGGAGCCATTCGTCGGCCACGCGGAACCCGAGTACGCGCTGGCCCGAAGCGCGCTCCAGCGATTCGCGCGAACGCGCGAGGTCCTCGCGGAACTCGGCCGGCGTCATCGCCTGGATGCTGCGGTGGTAGTACCCCTTGCTCGCAACCTCGTGTCCGCGCGCCGCGATCTCGCGCACGAGCTCCGGCATCTCGTCCGCGATCCACCCGAGCGTGAAGAACGTGGCCCGGGCACCGTGCTCGTCGAGCAGGTCGAGCGCGCGGCGGACGTTGTTCTCGACTCGCGTCTCGAACCGGTACCAACGCCCTTCCTGGACGATCCGGTGGAACGAACCCACCTGGAACCAGTCCTCCACCGCGATGGTGAGGATGTGCTCGCGGTCGCGATCGGGGGTCACGCGCTCGCTCCCGCCGACGCCAGACGATCCCGGCGCGCCAGCCAGCTCTCCAGGCCATCCACGATGCGGCGCCCCGCCGTGCCGTCCCCGAACGGATTCTCCACACCCTTCATCGCGCGGATCCACTCGTGGTCCGGCCAGAGGTCCTCGAGCATCCGCCGCAACGTCGCCGGATCGCCGCCCACGAGACGCGCCACCCCGGACTCGATCGCCTCCGGTCGTTCGGTGTTCTCGCGGAGCACGAGCAACGGCTTGCCGAGCGTAGGCGCCTCCTCCTGCACGCCGCCGGAATCCGACACGATCAACCAGGCCGCGGACAGCAGGTGCACGAAATCGAAGTACTCGAGCGGCTCCACGAGATGGATGCGCGGGACGCCGCCCAGGATCCGACGTGACACCTCGCGCACGTTCGGATTCGGATGCACCGGGAAAACGAGCGACGCGTCCGGCCGCGCTTCCACGAACTCGCGCAGAACCTTCAGGTTGCCGGACATCACGTCGCCGAAGCTCTCGCGTCGGTGCGTGGTCAGCACGATCGGTCGCGTTCCCTCGAGCCGGCGCAGGATGTCGTGAATCGGGCCGTCCTGCCGCGGGCGTTCGAGCACCATGCGCAGCGAGTCCACGACGGGATTGCCCGTGAGGAAGATGTCGTCCTCGGACACGCCTTCCTCGCGCAGCACGCGCACGTTGCGCTCCGTGGCCGCGAAGTGCATGGCCGCCACCCGCGTGGTGAGGCGCCGGTTCATCTCCTCGGGGAACGGACTCTGCGGATCTCCGGAGCGCAGCCCGGCCTCGACGTGACCCACCGGAATGCGATGGAAGAATCCGGCGAGCGAGCCGGCCATCGCGGTCGTCGTGTCGCCCTGCACGAGCAGGACGTCGGGACGCTCGCGCGCGAGCAGCTCCTCGAGCGCGCCGAGCACGCGCGCCGCCACTCCGATCACGCTCTGACCGGGACGCATGACCTCGAGATCCACGTCGAGTCGGATGTCGAAGAATCGGGTGAACGGATAGAGAAGATCGGTGTGCTGCGCGGACGTCACGTTCAACGTCTGGAAACGATCGGACCTTCGCTCCAGCTCCCGGATGACGGGAGCGAGCTTGATGGCTTCCGGCCGCGTGCCGAAAAGCGTCAGAACCTTCGTGAGCACCTCTACCCCCACGTCCGTCAGCAGGAATCCCCTGATTCCTGGATCGTCGCGGCGTCCTTGGGACTTGATCGTCGCGAACGACCGAATGCGCGCGGGATCGGCCAGGAAATGGCCGGCCGTGGGGAATTCTTACAGACCCCGGGGCGGCCGTCGAGCCCCGGCCGGAGTGATCCGGCCGGGCGACGGCTCTCTAGCGGGCGGCGTCGACGCTGGTCTTCTCCACCTGGTCGGCCCGTCGGGCGAGCTCCGCCTCGACCGCGGCGACGGCGTCCGGCGCGGACGCGGCAGCGGTCCGGAGATCCGCGAGCACTTCGGCGAGGTCCGCGGGAGCGTCTCGCCAGGCGGCGAGAAGGAAGACCTCCCGCCCGGCGCCGTCCAGCTCCCACCGTTCCCCGCTGTCCGGGGCCGGCAGCACGACCCCGTGGCCGTCCCGAAGCGGAACGGCGCCGGTGGAAGCCGACTCCGGGAGCAGGAGCTCCACCGCACCCGCCGGATCCACGTGAAAGACCGCGCCGAATCCGGCCGCCTCGGGCGTGAAGACGAGTCGGAACGCATCCCCGGCCCGCCAGGTACCCCCCTCGGTGCCGCGCGTGCGCCCCACGGGCTCGGCGGTGAGGCCGGACACGAGATGCTCGGACGGTCGCGCGAAAAACAGCAGGAGCGACGCCGCCAGCGCGAGAGCGACCCCACCCCACGCGGGCGCGGGCAGGCGGGTCCACCCCGGCCGACGACGGCCGGGCGCGAGCACGCGCGGGGCGACGCCGGCGCGGGTGAGGAGTTCGCGGAGGCTCTGCTCGGCGTCGGCCCGGTCGGCCGGACTCAGCTCGAGCGTTTCCAGCGGAGGCAGCTCGCCGCGCGGCCCGGGTGCCCGCTCGACTTCCCGGACGCGCTCGACGAACGCGCGAAGTTCTCGGTCGTGAGCCAGCGCCTCCTCGAACTCGCGACGTTCGTCGCCGTCGAGCTCGTCGCCGGCCAGCAGGCGATCCATCCAGTCCATGTCATCCCCTCCCCCGGGGCGAATCGGGGGCCCGGCGCGGGTCAGCTCCCCGCATCCGGCTTCCGGTTCGAGAACGGATCGGCGGAGCCCTCGGGTTGCAGCCCCAGGGTCTCCACCAGGCACTTTCGGAGCGCGAGCCGGCCCCGCCGGATCCACGCGCGCACGGTGTTCAGCGGCGCGGCGAGACGGGTGGCGATCGCGTCGTAGGGCAGGTCCTCGAACAGGAGCCCCTCGAGCGCGGCGCGCTGGTCCGCATTCGCGAGCCCCTCCAGGCACTGCTCGACCGCGGCCCGGAGACGGACGCGCTCGAACTCGTCCTCCGGATTCTCGTGGGCGGTCCAGGCGGTGGGCTCGGGCAGCTCGGACGGATCCCCGCCCGGCGCCTCGCGCTCGAGGTGCAGGCGGCGGCGGCGGTATTCGTCGAGCAGGCGGAAGTACGCGCGCTTGCGGAACCACCCCCAGAACGAGCCGGGGCCCCGGTACTCGAAACGGCCGACCTTCACGTCGTGGAGGATTCCGAGCAGAACTTCGTGCGACCAGTCACGGCGCACGTCCGGGTCCGTGGCGACGCGTGCCGCCATGCACCAGACCGCGTGATGGGTCCGCTCGAGAAAATGTCGGATCGCGTCGTCGTCCCCGGAGGAAAGACCCCGAACGAGGCGCTCCTCGGACCAGTCCGCTTCTTGCCCTGCCATGACCCGGCAGTGTGGACCAGGATCACTCGCGGGGAAAGCCCCGGCGATCGAGCTCGCGCACGATCGCTTCCCGCATCACCGCGACGGGTGCCTCCACGCCCGTCCAGGCACGGAACGATCGGGCCCCCTGCGCGACGAGGAGCTCGAGACCGTGCTCGGCCGGAATGCCGGCGTCCCCCGCGGCACGCACCAGTCCGGTGACCGGGTACACGAGATCGAACACGTGAGCGGCGGGATGCAGACGTCCCCGCCCGATCGGAAGCGGATCGTCGGGCCCGAGACCGAGCGGCGTGCAGTTCACGACGACTCCCCCCTCCGGCGCGGTCCCGCCTTCCGGTTCCACGTCGACCGTGGCGTCCGGGAAGGCGCGGGCGATCCCGTGAGCGCGCGCCGACGTCCGGGCGGCGATCCGGATCCGAGGGCATCCCGCCTCGCGGAGCGCCCACACGATCGCGCGCGCCGACCCGCCGGCTCCGAGCACGAGGGCTCCGGCCGCGACCGCGTCCATCGCGCCCGAGTCGCGCAGACGGTCGAGGAAGCCCGGGCCGTCGGTGTTGTCGGCGCTCCAGCCGCTCGGTCCCCGCAGGAGCGTGTTGGCGGCGCCGATGGCGCGCGCGACCGGAGTCGCGTCGGCGGCGATGCGCAGCGCGCTCTCCTTGTGGGGCACGGTGACGTTGAGGCCGCAGACGCCCCGCTCGTAGAGGTCGCGGCTCACGCCGGGCCAGTCCGCGGATCCGACTTCGAGTCGTCCGTAGGCGGCGGATCGTCCGATCTTCTCGAACGCGGCCGTCATCATCGCGGGCGACAGCGAGTGCGCCACCGGCGATCCCACGACGAAGTACAGATCAGCCACGTCCGCTCCGGGGCGCGGGGGCGCGATCAGCGCTCGGTCGCGACGGACCGCCCGCGAATCGCCACCAGCCGCCAGGTGGCGTACAGGAAGACGACGATCGAGATCCACTGGTTCAGGGTCAACGCGACCGACGCGAACGGATACGCCGTCGAGTCGTAGGTCCTCACGAAGTCGAGCAGGAACCGCGCGATGGCGTAGAGATCGAGAAAGAGCAGGAACAGGAATCCGGTCGGGCGCGGGCGACGATCCATCCACAGCAGGAAAGCGCAGAGTCCGAAACCGACGGCGGATGCGTACAGCTGCGCGGGATGCAGCGGCGTATCCGGAAACAGGGAGCCCGCGTGGGATTCCGGCGGGAACACGACGCCCCAGGGCAGATCGGTCGGTGCGCCGAAGCAGCAGCCGGAGAGATAGCATCCGATCCGGGTGAGGCCGAGTCCGAGTGCCATGGAGGGTGCGATCGCATCGGCGGCGCGCCACGCGTTGACGCCCCACCGGCGGAGAAACCACATGCCGAGGATCGCCGCCGGCACCGCACCGCCGTACAGCGTGAGCCCGCCCTCCCAGGTGCGGAACATGTCCAGCACGCGTCCCTCGAACTGGGACAGGTGCGTGACGACGTAGAGACCCCGGGCGCCGATCACGGTCGCGAGGATGATGACGAGCGAGACGTCCGTGATGCGCTCGGCCGGGATGCCGCGACGCTCGGCTCGACGACCGGCGAGCCAGATTCCGAGCGCGAAGCTCAGCGCGAGAAAGAATCCGTAGGAGTGGATCTTGAGGAATCCGAGCTCGAGTAGCGTACGGTGCATCGACGTCTCCGGATCAGGACCTCCGGCGGAACCCGATCCCGATCACGATCCCGAGACCCGCCAGAGTGGACAGGAGGCTCGTGCCTCCGTACGAGAAGATCGGGAGGGGGAGGCCGGTCACGGGCACCAACCCCAACGTCACTCCGATGTTCACGAACACCTGGAACGCGAGCATCGACAGGATGCCCACGACCGTCAAGACCGCGAACGGATCCCGCGCCGAAGCGGCGATCCGCAATCCCCGGACCAGCAGCACCGTGAACAGGCCGAGCACGATCATCGTGCCGAGGAATCCGAACTCCTCGCCGATCACTCCGAAGATGAAGTCCGTGTGGCGGGCGGGCAGGAACGCGAGCCCCTTCTGGGTCCCCTCGAGGAAGCCGACGCCGGTCAGGCCGCCGGAGCCGATCGCGATCTTGGACTGGATGATCTGGTAGCCCGCACCGGAGGAGTACCGCGCCGGATCGAGGAACGCGATGATCCGCTGCTGCTGGTACGGCTCCATCCGCCCCCACAGGATCGGCGTCGCGATGCCGGCCAGCACCGATGCCGCCACCCACACGATCTTCTCGAGCAGTACGGCGCGGGAGAAGTAGGCGAGCACGAGCAGCACCACCGAGAACACGATCCAGCTCGGCAGACTGGACGCGCAGATCACGGACAGAACGGGCGACGAGGCGAGCAGCAGGTACCGCAACGACGCGCCGCGGAAGAACAGCATCGGAAAGAGCGGGACCAGGAACACGAGCGCCGTCCCGAGGTCCGGCTGCTTCAGCGTGAGCGCCATCGGCAGGAGCGTGATGAGGACCGGCGGCACGAGCGCGAGCAGGCTCTCGGGAGGCCGCTTGCGTGATGCGAGCCATCGCGCGAGGAAGAGCACGGTGAAGATCTTCGCCGGCTCGGACGGCTGGAACCGGAATCCACCGATCGAGATCCACCGGGTGGCGCCACCGGCGGTCGCGCCCGCCACGAGCACGGCGGCGAGCGAGGCGAGTCCCAGCACGTAGAGCACGGGGGCGGCCCGATCCCAGACGTCGTGCGGGATCGCGGCGGCGAGGCCGAGCGCCAGGATCCCCGCCACCGAGAACACGATCTGCTTCTTCCAGTAGTCGAGTCCGAGCCCCGCGTCCTCACCCTGGCACGCGGAGTACACCGCCACGAGGCCGATCAGGATCAGCAGCAGCAGCGTGCCGGTGAATACGCGGTCGATCGCGAGCGTGCGCCTCACGACGCGTCCTCCGCGGGTGGCAACGGTCCCCGCAGGTACTCGAGCAGCTTCCGGGCGATCGGGGCCGCGACTTCGCTCCCGTGCCCGGCCCCTTCGGCGATGACGGCGAAGGCGACCTCGGGGTGATCGGCCGGCGCGTAGCCGACGAACCACGAGTGGGGCGCCCCGTGCGGATTTTCGGCGGTACCGGTCTTCGCCGCGGGCATGTATCCCGGCACGCGGCACACGCGACCGGTGCCCTCGTCGTCCAGCACGACCATCTCCATCGCGGTGCGAACGCGGTCGAGCGTGCGTTCGGGAAGATCCCACGTCCGCTGAACCGTCGTCGGAACATCCTCCCGTTCCCCGCCCTCCGGCACGATCGACCACACGAGGCGCGGCTCGACCAGACGGCCGCCGTTCGCGAGCGCGGCACAATGACGCGCCATCTGCAGGGGCGTCACGAGGTACTCCCCCTGTCCGATGATCAGGTTCAGCAGCGTTCCGCGCGTCCACTTGCCGGCTCCGTACCGCTCGTCCAGCCACTGCTTCGTGGGGACGTTGCCGGAAAGCTCCTGGGGAAGGTCGATGCCGGTCTTGGTGCCGAGTCCGAGGTCACGTGCCATCTCGGCGAGGTGATCCACGTCGGTGCGCTCCGCGATCTGATAGAAATACACGTCGCAGGAGTGGATCAACGCACCTTCCAGATCGAGGGAGCCGTGCCCGGCCGCTTCCCAGCAGCGGAACGTCCGGTTGCCGAACCGGTAGCTTCCGAAACATGGCGTCTCGAGCACCTGGTGCAGACCGGCGATTCGTTGCTCGAGCGTCAGCGCGAACGAGATCATCTTGAACGTGGACCCCGGCGCGTAGGACGCCTGGACCGCGCGGTTCAGCAGCGGCAGCGCGGGATCGCCGTTCAGGGACTCCCAGTCGCGGGTCGAGATCCCGGTGGAGAACAGGTTCAGGTCGAACGTGGGAGCGCTCGCGAGCGCGAGCACGCCGCCGGATTCGACGTCGAGGAAGCAGACGGCGCCGCGTCTCCCCACGAGCAGCGACTCCGCGCGCGCCTGCAGTCCCGCGTCGAGCCAGAGCTGGAGACTCGCGCCAGGGACCGGCGGCACGGGGGAGCGCCCGGAGAACTCGCCCACGCTCCGACCGCGCACGTCGACCTCGAGGTAGCGTTCGCCGTCCTTCCCGCGCAGGCGCGACTCGTACTTGCGCTCGAGTCCGGTGCGGCCGAGGAAGTCGCCCGCGCGATACCCCGCTTCCGAGAGCGTCGCGACCTCGGTCTCCGAGATCTCGCCGACGTGGCCGATCACGTGGGCCGCCAGCGCGCCCCGCGGGTAGGACCGCACGTTGGAGACGTCGAGCGACACACCCGGCAGCTCCTCCTCCCGCTCGGCGATGCGCGACACCTGATCGAAGCCCACGTCGCGCCGGAGCACGCGCGGCAGGTGTCTCACCCCGCCGGCGAGCTTCTGCTCGATCTCCGTCGGCGACATCTCGAGGAGCTGGGACAGGAGCGCGACCGCCGCCGGATTCGCGAGCAGCGCGCGCGGAACCACCCGCACCGTGAAGCTCGGTCGACTGTCCGCAAGGACCTCGCCGTGGCGATCGAGGATCAATCCCCGAGGAGCCTTGACCCACTCCAGACGGATACGATTTCGCTCCGAGTGCAGCCGGTACGCATCGTCGCCGAGCACCTGCAGATGGAACAGGCGACCCGCGAGCACGAGCGCGCCCGCCACGATGAACGCGGCGAGCTGCCACGCGCGGCGCGAGCGCACCTCCGGCTTGAAGGGATCATCGGCCCGCACGGCTCGCCTTCCCTTCCGCCGGCCAGCCGATCAGACGCTCGGCGAGGCCCATCACCGGCGCGGCGATCAGGCCCGTGTAGATCCCCGCCGGGATCGCCGCGCGAAAGAACAGCCCCAGGGAGTTCAGGAAGCCCTCGGAGAGGACGAGCAGCAGGACGATCTCGTCGCGCAGCGTCGTGGCGACGAGCGCGACGATGAGCCGGGTCACGAAGCTCGATCGCACCAGACGGTCCGCCACGGAACCCACGGCGAATCCGAGCAGCGCGTTCGCGAGGGAAGTGACGCCGAGCGCCTGCACGGATTCCAGATCCACGAACAGGCCCGCGACGAAGCCGGCGAGCGCGCCGCCCGCCGATCCCTCCCGAAACGCGACCAGCAGCACCACCAGGAACGGAAAGTCCGGTCGCACCCCCAGGATCTCGAGGCGCGGCGCCAGCACGGTCTGCAGAAGGACCGATCCCCAGACGACCGCGAGAAGCCGGACGATGCGTAGCACGTCAGCCTCCGCTTCCGGGGACCGACGTCCCGTCCGATTCGGGGACCGCCGCGGCCACCCGCACCACGAAGACCTCCTCGATCGCGGCGAAGTCCGCCGCCGGGCGGACCCGGACGCGCAGCGAACCGTCGGCCGCGGCGCCATCGGTCCGCGACACGCGGCCGATCGGAATGCCGCGCGGGAAGACGCCTCCGAGTCCCGACGTGATGATCTCGTCGCCGATCGCGACGTCGGGGCGGTACGGAAGAAACGCGAGGCCGAGCCCGCCGCTCTCCGTCCACTCCACGATCGCGTTCGTCCGGGTGCGCGCGATTCGCGCCGACACGCGACAATCGCGGGCGAGCAGCGGCCGCACCCAGGACGAGCGCGGCTCCACCGCCACGACCTTGCCGACGAGTCCGTTCGCGGTGATCACGGCCATGTCCTTGGCGAGACCGTCGCGTGAGCCCTTATCGAGCTTCAGCTCGTGTCCGGGTCGCGCGGCGCCCGCCGCGATCACCCGTGCCGCCACGAGCTCGCCGCCGACTTGCTCCTTGAATTCCACCATCTGCTCGAGCCGCTCGTTCTCGCGCGCCGCTTCCTCGCGCGCCGCGATCTCGAGGCGGGCGGAAGCGAGCTGCGCGCGGAGGGAGTCGTTCTCGGCGCGAAGGTCCTTCCAGTTCGTGGCCCGGGAGATGACCGCCTGCACCGGGGAAAGGGCGGCGTCGCTCGCGGCGCGGGCCACCGAGTCCTTCTGTCCGGCGGAGAGCAGCATCAGCGTGACCGAGGCCACGACGACGAGAATCAGGACGAGATACTCGCCCCGCCGGGACAGATAGTCGGTGAGGACCGCCAAGCCGCTACCTGCGATCTCGCTTGAGGAGGACCTTCTCGAACTTCTCGAGATCGTCGAGGACCTTGCCGGCGCCGAGCACGACGCACGTGAGCGGATCCTCGACGACGTTGATCGGCAGATTCGTGCGCTCGCGCAGGTAGATGTCGAGCCCGCGCAGGAGCGCTCCACCGCCCGTCATCACGATGCCGCGATCCACGATGTCGGCGGCGAGCTCGGGCGGCGTCTCCTCGAGCGTGCGCTTCACACCGCGGATGATCTCGTCCACCGGCTCGCGCAGCGCCTGGCGGATCTCGGTGGAACTCACCCGCGCCGTCTTCGGGATGCCCTCGACGAGGTCGCGACCCTTCACCTCGATCTCCTCGTCCTCGATGCCGTTCGGATGCGCGGAGCCGATCGCGATCTTGATCGCCTCGGCCGCCTGCTCGCCGATCAGCATGTTGTGCTTCTTCTTGATGTCGAGGGACACGGCCTCGTTCATCTCGTCGCCGCCGACCTTGATCGAAGTCCGCGCGACGATGCCCGAGAGCGCGATCACCGCGACGTCGGTCGTGCCGCCGCCGATATCGATGACCATGTTCCCGGCCGGCTTCTCCACCGGCAGCCCCACTCCGATCGCCGCCGCCATCGGTTCCGTGATGATGTACACCTCGCGGACGCCCGCGTTCTCGGCGGAGTCACGCACGGCGCGCTCGTCCGATTCGTTGATCTCGGAGGGCACCGCGATCACGGCGCGCGGTCGCACGAACGCCTTCCGACCCTGCGCCCGCTGAATGAACGCGCGCAGCATCTCCTCGGCGATCCCGACCTTCTCGATCACGCCATCCTTGAGCGGACGGATCACCTCGATGTTTTCGGGGGCGCGGCCGAGCATCGACTTGGCCTCGGCCCCGACGGCCAGCGCGTGGTCCGAGCCGCGCTCGACGGCGACGACGCTCGGCTCGTTGAGGACGATCCCGCGTCCCTTCACGTAGACGAGGGTGTTCGCGGTCCCCAGATCGATGGCCATGTCGGCGGACAACATGCTCCAGATCCGCGACAGCGGCATTCGCTCCCCTTCTTCTGCCCGGACAAACGCACGGGCGACGGCACCCGGAAACGTCCAGGTGGTTGAAAAGACGCGACTTCCAGCGTTTTTCGCGGGAACGGCGGCAGTCTAAGTCCTGATCGGCAAACGATCCACAGGAATCAAGGGGAGATCCACCGAAAGGACAATTCCCGTCCGCCGCTGGTTTCGTCCGCCGTTCGATCCCCGTCCTGCCGCCGGTCGTCCCGCCGGGCCGAACCGACGCGGGAAGTGCGGGTACTCTCGGCATTGCCACGTCGCAGTCTCACCCGCCGTGCTCTCCCGGAGGATCCCTTGCCGACTCTCTCCCGCCGCGACCTTCTCCACCGTGCACCCGCGGTGGGACTGGGATGGACCGCGTTGCTCGGACTCCCGAATCTCGCCCGCGCCGAATCGCCCGACGACGGGTCCGATCTCCCGTCGACGTTCCCCGCCCAGGACCCGGATCTCGCCCGCGAGGTCGTCGGGCTCGCGCACCGGGACCTCGGTGGAGTCCGCGCGCTCGTCGAGGCTCGCCCGGCTCTCGCGAAGGCCACGATCGACTGGGGGTTCGGCGACTGGGAAACGGCGCTCGGCGCCGCGTCGCACGTGGGGCGGCGGGACATCGCGGAGTTCCTGCTCCGGCACGGCGCGCGCCCGGACCTGTTCACGTTCGCGATGCTCGGGAATCTCGCCGCCGTCCGCGCGATGGTCGACGGGAGTCCGGAGATGCGCCGGCTGCACGGGCCCCACGGGATCACGCTGCTGCAGCACGCGCGCAACGGGGAAGCGACGGAGGTCGTGGAGTACCTCGAATCCCTCGGCGACGCGGATCCGCGGTACCGCGACGAGCCGCTCACCGACGCCGACCGCACCGCCCTGCTCGGCGAGTATCCGTTCGGGCCGGGACCCGACGACGTTCTGGTCGTGCGCGAGGCCATGGGCGGCGTCGGCATCCTGAAGCGGGGCGGAGTCGTCCGTCGCCTGTTCCACCAGGGCGACCTGGCGTTCCACCCCGCGGGGGCGCCGGCCGTGCAGGTGCGATTCGAGCGCGAGGGCGACATGTGCCGCCGGGTACACGTCGCCGATGCGGCGATTCACGTCACCGGGGTGCGAGCGGCGGGCTGACGCGCGGACGGACCGGAGCCCGGCTCAGCGGACCGGCGCCTCCAGGTCGTGCTTGCTCGGCGCCCGCTTGAACGCCACGGGATAGTCGCCCGTGAAGCACGCCGCGCACGCTCCCTGGCCGCCGGCCCCGCGGACCGTCTCCAGCATGCGGGCGGCCGAGAGGTAGCCGAGCGAGTCCACGCCGATCGCTTCGCGGATCTGCTCCACGGAGCGTCCGTGCGCCACGAGCTCCTCGCGCGTCGGCATGTCGATCCCGTAGTAGCACGGGCTCGTGACGGGCGGCGAGCTCACCCGGAAGTGGATCTCGCGCGCTCCCGCCTCGCGGATCATGCGCATGAGGTTGCGGCTCGTCGTGCCGCGCACCACCGAGTCGTCCACGACCACCACGCGCTTGCCTTCCACGGATTCCCGCACGACGTTGAACTTCAGGCGCACGCCGAGATTCCGCAGCGACTGGGTGGGACTGATGAAGGTGCGGCCCACGTAGTGGTTCCGGATCAGGCCGTGGTCGAGCGGGATCCCGGATTCGTGCGAGTAGCCGAGCGCGGCCGCATTCGACGAGTCGGGCACCGACATCACGAGATCGGCCTCGGCCGGATGCTCCTGCGCGAGCGCCCGGCCGAGCGCCACCCGGATCGGTCCCACGCCCCGCCCGAAGCAGCGCGAGTCCGGTCGCGCGAAGTACACGTGCTCGAACACGCACTCGGCCCGCGGCACCGCGGATCCGACGCGATGCGAGCAGATCCCGCGCGAGTCGATCACCACCATCTCGCCGGGTTCGATCTCGCGCACGTACCGCGCATTCAGGATGTCGAGCGCGCAGCTCTCGGACGCGAGGACCTTCGCGCCGTCCAGCTCGCCGAGACACAGCGGGCGGATGCCGTGGGGATCGCGGATCCCGATCAGTCGATCCGGAGTCAGGGCGACGAGCGAGTACGCGCCGCGCACACGGGAGAGCGCCTGCTTGATGCGACCCTCGAGGTCGTCGGGGCGCGCGCGCGCGATCAGGTGGACGATGACCTCGGAGTCCACGGTGGACTGGAAGATCGAGCCGACGTGCTCGCACTCCTCGCGGACCTCGCGCGCGTTCACGAGGTTCCCGTTGTGCGCGATGGCGATCGCGCCGTCGCGGTAGGACGCCACGAGCGGTTGCAGATTCGACACGTGGTCGGAGCCGCTGGTGGAGTACCGGTTGTGGCCGATCGCGGCCCGGCCCGGGAGCTGGGTGAACACGTCGCCGGCGAACACGTCGGACACGAGGCCGCGGCCGCGATGGACATGGAGGCGCCTCCCGTCCGTCGAGCAGATGCCGGCCCCCTCCTGCCCGCGATGCTGCAACGCGTGCAGGCCGAGGTACGTGTGCCAGGCCGCCTCCGGATGATCGAAGATCCCGAACACGCCGCACTTCTCGTGCATCCCGTCGCCGTCCGCGAGCCCGATTCGCTCCGTCACGCGATCACCCTCCAGCGAATCTCCTGGGAGTGGGGATTCGCGAGGGCACCGGCCCCCCGCTCTCCCTCACCCACGAGACGACGGGCCAGCGACTCGGCGGCGGCCCGATCTGCCTCGAGATCGATCGTCCAGACCACCGAATGCGCCACCGCGGATACGCTGCGCAGGCCTCGTCGCTCGCGCACCGCGCGGAGGACGGAACGACCGAGCGCATCCACGCGATCGTGCACCTCGATCTCGAGTCGAGTGCCGCGCGGGGCCGCCTCGGCGTCCTCTTCCCAGCGCCAGCGGTGGACGTTCGGATTCACGACCAGCGTCGTGTCCTCGAGAATCGCCTGCACATCCGCGCGGGAATCCCCGCCGGCGACGTCGAACGACCAGCGCTCCGCGCGATCGATCGCGAGCAGCGGCGCCGAGTCCGCGAGCAGCAGATCCTCGGCCGCGTCGCGAACGAGATCGCGCGTCTTTCGATGCACCCGGGCGACGAGACTCACGCGGCGGCCCTCCTCAGCAGATCCGCGAATGCCGTGAAGAAGCGACGTCCGGGGCCGGGGGCGTCGCGGAATCCGCTGCGCTTCGCCTCGCGCCATTCGCCCTCCACCGCCACCGGCACCTGGAACGCCCAGTTCGCGCGCTCCGGGTGCGGCATGATCGCCAGCACGTTGCCCTCCGGATTCCGGATCGCCGCCGCGTTGTCGAACGCGCCGTTCGGATTCACGGGCCAGGCCCGGGTGATCCTTCCGTTCGGCTCGCAGTAGCGCGCGGCGATCAGGCCGCGGTCGCCGATCGCCCGCTCCACCGCGGGATCGCGCGTGACGAATCGCCCTTCCGCGTGCGCGAACGGCAGCGGCATCGGTTCCGGGAACAGATCTCCCACGAGCCAGCGCCAGTCGCAGTAATAGCCGACGCGCTGCCCGGAGTCGTTCAGCGCGAGCGCCATCTCCACGCGTCCCGGGTGCAGGCCCGGGACGAGCCCCGTCTCGAGCAGGACCTGGGCGCCGTTGCAGATGCCGGCGACCGGACGGCCGGCCTCCGCCGCGCGCACGATCCGCTCCATCACGGGCAGGTGTGCCGCCACGACGCCGGCGCGAATGCGGTCCTCGTACGAGAACCCGCCGGGCAGGAGAAAGCCGTCGAACGCGTCGAGCCGGTCGGGCTCGTTCGCACGCACGATCTCCGCCGCGAGCCCCACGCTCTCCAGCGCGCGCACGGATTCGCTCTCGCAGTTCATACCGGGAAACAGGACGACCGCCACCCGCATGCTATTCCATCCTCCGGGCGAAAGAGGCACCGTGGGCTCGCTCGAGCTCCTCGGCGCGGAACTCCAGGACGTCCGTACCGTGCACCCGCAGCACCGGGTCGGCGGTGACCTCGCCGATCACGACGTGCGGTACATCGGCGAGCACCGCGGGCAAGTCCCCGGGCGGGAGCTCGAGGACGTACGCGCCGGTCTCGCTGAACAGCTTCTCGAAGTCGCTCTCGCCGGGCAGCGCGGAAAGGTCGATGCGCAGCCCGAGGCGTGCGCGATCCCACCCGCCGAGCATCATCTCCGCGAGCGTCACGAACAGGCCGCCGGCCGAGACGTCGTGGGCAGCGCGCGTGACGCCGGCCTCGGCCAGGGCCAGCACCGCGCGGCCACAACGTCGTTCGAGCGCGAAGTCGGGGCGCGGAACGTCGCCGCGCCCGCGCTGACCGAGCAACCACGACACTTCGGAGCCGCCGAGCTCGCGGCGTCGCTCGCCCACCAGCACGATCCGGTCGCCGGCCGCGGCGAGCGCGAGCGACGTCGCCCGGGAGGCGTCCGGCAGGACTCCGAGGCAGCACACGATCGGCGACGGGGGCACCGCGCGTCCCGTCGAGGACTCGTTGTAGAGGCTCACGTTGCCGCTCACGAACGGCAGCGCCTCCGGCTCGTCCAGCTCGAGCGTACCGATGCCGCGCGCCGCATCGGAGAGACCGCGCACCGCATCGACGAAGTCGCGGTACACCTCCGGCTTCTCGGGATTGCCGAAGTTCAGGCAATCCGTGAGCGCACGCGGCCGCGCGCCGACACACACCACGTTGCGCACGGACTCCGCGATCGCGGTGGCGCCGCCGCACCAGGCGTCGAGCTCGCCGTAGCGGGGATTGCCGTCGGCCGCGAGCGCCACGCCGATCGGAGCACCGGGCACGGGGAGCGACACCCCCGCATCCGCCTCACCCGGTCGGAAGTAGGTCTCGCCGCGGACCTCCTGGTCGTAGTGCGAATACAGCTCGCGCTTGGACGCGATGTTCGGCGAGGCGAGCACTTCCAGCGCGAGCGTCCGCAGCTTCTGCGTGTCCCCGGACCAGCTCACGTCTTCCCGTACGCGCTCGCGCGGATCCGCCGCGAACCGCTGCGCGACGACGCCGGCCGTGATGTCCTCCGTCCGCGCCTCGGCGACGATCTCGCCGTGCCAGCGCACGCGCATCACGTCCTCTTCCGGCAGGAACCGGCCGATCACCGTGGCGGCGGCACCGCGACTCACCTTGGGAAGCTCGTGCACCTCGTTGTAGATCCGCACGACTTCCGGCGCGAACCAGCGTGGAACCGCCCAGCCGAAGCGCTCCTGCGTCTCCGCGCACGCGATGATCTCCGGTGGGAGCCCGGTCTCCTGGAGGTGCACGCGCTCGAGGTCGAGTTCCACGCCCACCCCACCCGAGTGGGCGATCTCGGAGGACAGGCACGCGATGCCGCCGGCGCCGAGGTCCTTGAAGCCCACGGCGATGCCCCGCTCCGCCGCCACCTCGAGCACCTCGAGCGTGGCGTTCCGGAGCACGCGCTTGAGGAACGGGTCCGGCACCTGGACCGCGGACCGGTTGTCCTCCTCCGCGTCCAGGATGCGCGACGCCATGGCCGCGCCGCCGAAACCCGAGGAGTCCGTGCCCTTGCCCACGAGCACGAGATCGTACGGCTCGTTCCGCGCCTCGGCCGGCACCGCGCTGTGCACGAGGCGATCCGTACGCATCACGCCGGCACAGATCACGTTGACGAGGCAGTTGTCGTCGTACCCGGGATGGAAGACGGTCTCGCCGCCCAGGTTCGGGATGCCGAGCGGGTTGCCGTAGCCCGCGATTCCCTCCACCACGCCGAGCATGATCTCCCGGCACCGCTCCGCGTTCGGGCCGTCCAGATCGCCGAAGCGGAGCGAGTCGAGTGTGCAGAACACGTCGGCGCCCATGCAGTAGACGTCGCGCACGATGCCGCCGATTCCGGTGGCCGCGCCCTCGTAGGGGACGACCTGGCTCGGATGGTTGTGACTCTCGTGTCCGATCGCCACCGACCACTCCACGCCGTCGTGAGTGCCGATCGAGACCACGCCCGCGTCTTCCACGGGACCGAGCACCACGAAGCGGCCGGTCGTCGGCAGGTACTTCTTGAGGACGGGCTTGCTCGACTTGTACGAGCAGTGCTCGGACCACATCGTGTCGAACAGGTGCGCCTCGAGCAGCGTGGGATCGCGACCGAGCAGACGCGCGAGGTCGCGCGCCTCCTCGCGCGTGAAGGACAGTCCGTTCTCCGCGACCTGGCGCCGGATCAGATCGTCCGAGCCGTCCGTGAAGGCGAGACGCCGGACTTCCGCGCCGGCTTTCGTCCCGTCAGCGGGCAAGGGCGGCCTCCTCGATGCCGATGCGCTCGAACACGCGGTCCACGTTCCGCAGCGACCGCTCGAGCGAGATCGCCGCGTCGATCTCCTTCTCGGACAGGACTTCCCGGATCGACGGATCGGCCAGCGCGGCCTCCCGGAACGACACGCCGTCGTCCCAGACCCGCGCCCCGGCGGCCTGCACGGCGCGGTACGCCTCGCCGCGGGTGCGACCCTTGCGGATCAGATCGAGAAGCAGGTTCTGCGAGAACACGAGTCCGCGCATCCGCTCCAGGTTCGCCTGCATGTTCTCCGGGTACACCACGAGCGCGTCCACGAGTGCCGTCGTCTTGGCGAGCAGGTAGTCGAGCAGGATGCAGCCGTCCGGCAGGATGACGCGCTCGGCCGACGAGTGCGAGATGTCGCGCTCGTGCCACAGCGCCACGTTCTCGAGCGCGACCTGCAGGTTGCCACGCAGTACCCGGGCGAGTCCGCAGATCCGCTCGCACAGAATCGGATTCCGCTTGTGCGGCATGGAAGACGATCCGGTCTGCTTGCTCGTGAACTGCTCCTGCACCTCGCGGACCTCGGTCCGGTGCAGGTGGCGGACCTCCAGCGCGAGCTTCTCCAGGGTGGCGCCGATCACCGCGAGCGCGAACGCGTACTCCGCGTGCCGATCGCGCTGCAGGATCTGGGTGGAGATCGGGGCGGGCGTGAGCCCGAGACGTCGGCACGCGAACTCCTCGATCGAGGGATCGAGGTGCGCGAACGTACCGACCGCGCCCGAGATCTTCCCGACGGACATGCCTTCCACCGCGTGCACGAGCCGCTCGCGATCCCGCTCCAGCTCCTTCCAGAACACGGCGAGCTTCAGCCCGAACGTCGTGGGCTCGGCGTGCACGCCGTGCGTGCGACCGATCATCGGCGTGTGACGGTGCTCGCGGGCCCGCCGCGCGATCGCGTCGCGCAGGCGGTCCACGCCGGCGATCAGGTGCTGCCCCGCCTCCTTCAGCAGGATCGCCCAGCCGGTATCGACGACGTCGGAGCTCGTCACGCCGAGGTGGACCCAGCGCGCCGCCTCCCCCGCGGTCTCCGAGACGTTGCGCAGGAACGCCACCACGTCGTGGTTCGTCTCCCGCTCGATCTCCGCGATCCGCGCCGCGTCGACGCGCGCGTCGCGCCGCACCGTGGCGACGTCTTCCGCCGGCACCTCGCCGGCGTCCGCGAGCGCTTCCAGGATCGCGACCTCGATCGCGAGCCAGGTCTCGAACTTCCGCTGGTCCGTGAACAGCCCCGCCATTTCGGGACGCGAATAGCGATCGATCATCGTCGCTCCACCACCGCGAGCACGTGCTGGGAGAGCTTGCCGTTGCGTTCCACCTGGAACTCCAGCTCGTCTCCCACCAGGACCCCGTAGAGGGCGCGCCGCGCGTCGTCGAAGTTGCGGATGCGGTCGCCCGCGATCCGTCGAATGACGTCCCCGCGCCGGATCCCGGCGCGATCGGCCGGACTCCCGTCGTCCACGGACGCCACGATGACTCCCTCGTTCGACTCCAGCTCCATGCTCTCCGCGAGCACGTCCGGAATCTCCTGGATTCTCACTCCGATCCAGACCTCGCGCACGCCGCCGTGCGCCTCGATCTCCTGCATCACGCGCTGCGCGGTGCTGACCGGGATCGCGAACCCGATGCCGTGACTTCCGCCCGACTTCGAGAAGATGAAGGTGTTGATGCCGACCACCTCGCCCAGCGCGTTCACGAGCGCTCCGCCCGAGTTCCCGGGATTGATCGCGGCATCCGTCTGGATCATGTTCTTGTACAGCGTGTCCGTGTCCTCGCGTTCCGACAGGATGTCGCGATGGAGCGCGCTGACCACGCCCGCGGTCACGGTCGGATGCGGGTCGTCGAGCAGGTAGCCGAACGGATTCCCGATCGCCATGACCCACTCGCCGATCATGAGGTCCTGGTCGTCGCCGAACCGCGCGTACGGGACCTTCTCGCCGTTCAGCTGGAGCTGCAGCACCGCGACGTCGTAGAGCTTCGCGGTGCCCACGAGCGTGGCGTCGAACTCGCGACCGTCGGGGATCGTCACGCGGATCACCTCCGCGCCCTGCACCACGTGGACGTTCGTGAGCACGCGGCCCTGGGCGTCGGCGATGACGCCCGAACCGATGCTTCGGACTCTCTGCCAGTAGCGACGCCGCAGGTTCCGGTAGAACGGGTTGAAGAACTCCTGCTGCTGCGGGAAGGCCGGGCCCTCCACGATCTGCGTGCGCAGGACGGACACGGTGACCACGGACGGGCCGGCCACCTCCGCCGCCCGCACGGCCGCCGTGCGGCGGGACTCCCGGAGCTCCTGGTGCGCGCGATCGAGGGCGTCGGCCGGCGGCTCCAGGCCCGCGGCTTCGATCGGAAGCAAGAAGGCCGCGAGGAGCATCCCCGCGGCCAGTCCGGCTCGGATCACTAGATCTTCGCCCCCGTGCTCTTCCAGTCCTTGAGGAACTGTTCGATCCCCTTGTCCGTGAGCGGATGACGGAACATCTGCTCGAGCACCTTGAACGGCATCGTCGCGATGTGCGCGCCGGCCGTCGCGCAGTCCACGACGTGGGTCGGCGAGCGCAGCGACGCCGCGAGGATCTCCGTCTCCAGACCGTAGTTCCCGAAGATCGTCACCATGTCGCGAATCAGTTCCACGCCGAAGTGCGAGATGTCGTCCAGGCGACCCACGAACGGGCTGACGTAGTTCGCGCCGGCCTTTGCCGCGATGAGCGCCTGGTTGGACGAGAAGATCAGGGTGACGTTCGTCTGGATGCCCTCGTTGTGCAGCGCGTGGACGGTCTTCACGCCCTCCACCGTCATCGGGATCTTCACCACGATGTTCTCGTGCAGACGCGCGAGCTTCATGCCTTCCTCGAACATCGTCTCGAACGTCTCGCCCACGACCTCCGCGTTGACCGGCCCGTCGACGATGTTGCAGATCTCCTTCAGCACGTCGCGGAAATCGCCCCGCTCCTTCTCGCGCGCGAGGAGCGTGGGATTCGTCGTGACGCCATCCACGATGCCGAGGTCTTGATAGCGGCGGATCTCTTCGAGATTCGCGGTGTCCAGGAAGAACTTCATCGATTCTCCTCCTCGGGCCCGTCGCCCGGATACTCGACTGCCACGAGGAACAACCCCGTGGGGGGAACGACCGGGCCTGCGGCCCGCCGGTCCCTCGCTGCCACCACTTCGTCCAGCCACTCGACCGGCCGCCGATCGCGACCGACCTCCAACAACGTTCCCACGAGCGTGCGGACCATCTTGCGGAGGAACCGGTTCGCGGTCACCTCCACGAGCACGAGATCACCCTGCTCCGAGACGTCCACGCGCTCCAGCCGGCACATCGTCGTCTCGTCGGGCTCGACCTCGCTCGCGAAGCTCGCGAAATCCCGGTGCCCGGGCAATCTCGCCGCCGCCGCCGCCAACCGGTTCACGTCCGGAAACGGACGCGGCGTCCACGTGGTCCGCCGTTCCAGCGCCGTGGGACCGCGATGGAGCCGGTACCGGTAGTGCCTTCGCACCGCGTCGAAGCGCGGATGGAACGACTCCGGGGCCGGCACCGCGGACCGCACGACCACGTCGTCCGGCAGGACCGCGTTCACGCCGCGCAACGCCGCCGCGAGATCCGCCTCGCACGCGACCGCGGCCACCTGGCCGAGCGCATGAACCCCCGCGTCCGTGCGGCCGGCGCCGGTGACCCGCACCGGTTCCCGCAGCACGATCTCGAGGGCCCGCGCGAGCTCGCCCTGCACGGTTCGCGCGTCCGGCTGCACCTGCCAGCCCGCGAAGTCCGTGCCCTCGTACTCGATCGTCAGCTTCCAGGCCGCCACGTCAGCCCCGCGGCCCGAGAGCCAGCGCTCCCGCCAAGATGAGGGACAGTCCCGCGAGTGTCCAGAGGTCGCGCGCACCGAAGGCAAGCGGGTCGAGCTGGGTGCGTGGCCCGCGTCCGAATCCGCGCGCCTCCATCGCCAGCGCGAGCGTGTCGGCACGTCGCAGGCAACCCACGAAGAGCGGCACCGCCAGCGGCAGCAGGGCGCGGGCGCGCTTCAGCGGGTTGCCCTCGAAGCGGGCGCCACGCGCCCGCTGCGCGGTCACGATGCGCTCGGCCTCCTCCAGGACCGTGGGGAGGAACCGCAGCGCCAGGGTGAGCACCAGCGCCAGATCGCGCACGGGAACCCGGAGGCGCTCGAGCCAGCCGAACAGGCGGGCGAGACCGTCGGCGAGGCGGATCGGCTCCGTCGTCGTGGTGAGGACCACCGCCCAGCCCATCATGCCGAGCAGGCGAGCCACCAGCAGCAGGCCGCGCTCGGCGCCCTCGCGAGTGCCGCCCGCGAGGCCCGGACCGACCCAGAACGCCTGAAAGAGGAACGTGATCAGGAGCACCCAGAGAAGGCTCCGGGCGAGGCGAACGAGGCGAGCGGCGCCGGTGCCGGCCACGAGCGAGACCGCCACCGCGAGGGCCACGAGCCCCGCCGCGCCGGGCAGGCCGGTCCGGAACAGGGTCAGCACCACGAGGGCGAACGCGAGCAGCTTGGTCCGGGGGTCCAGAGCGTGGACGGGGCTGTCGCCGGGAAGATAGGTCCCGAGAGCGACATCCCGGCGGAAGGCGAACCGCATCACGTCTCTCCGGCGGGGAAGGCGGCACGGTATCACCGCGGCGCGGGCCGGTCAAACGGACGGACACGGGCGTGCGGCCCGTCTGCCGCACGCATTCGGGGGGCTCGATTCGGTTGCGCCGCCCCCCGCCCACTCGCTACGTTCGACCCCTGGGTCCGGCCCCCCCGACATCCGGATTTCGCCGAACGGCGACCCGCACCTCTCGCGCGCTTCCGGACCCGAGGAGGAGAACCATGCACTCTCGCTTCCGCGCGTTTCGCGCGGCGGGTTCGATCGTGCTGCTGGCTCCCACGATCGCACTCGCCCAGGTTCCGAGTTCGCTCCTCAACGAAGGAGATCCGTTTCCGGAGGCCGGCCCCGGCGCGGTCATCCAGTTCCTCAACAACACGGCCGTGAACCACGCCGGGGGCTACGCGATCGGCCTCAGCAGTGACGACGGCACCACGGTGCTCAGCCACGTTTGGGGACACCCGAACGGCGGACCCGGCATGATCCTCCGCACCGAGGGCACGTTCGGTCCGCTCGTGCAGACGTCGTTCGAGTCGTTCTACGGCATGGCCGACAACGGCAGCATCGCTTACAGCGCGTCCGGCACCGGCGGACCGGTCGGCAACTTCGACTCCGTTTGGCGCGACGACAACCCGATCGCGGTGGAAGGCGATCCCTACCCGCATCTCGCCGGCTGGTTCTGGCGTTTCGCGAGCCGCCCCGGCATCTGCGGAAACTCGATTCCGTACTTCGTGGGCGGCATCACGAACACGCAGGGCGGCGCCACCCAGAATCGTGGTCTGTTCGTGGGTGACACCGGCGCGCCGGCGTTCATCGGCGGCGATCTGCTGCCCGGACTTCCGGCGGCGCTCGGTACCGGCACCACCGTTTCGTTCGACGTCCGTTATTCCGAGCTCGGAAACCACTACCTGGCCGAGGTCCAGATGGATCTCCCCACCGCACAGGACGGCGCGATGGTCCTCGACGGCGCGGGTCTGATGATGGGCGGCTCGCTCGTGCAGGAGGGCACCGTGGTGCCCCCGGCCGCGGGTGGCATCAACGGCGAGGCGTGGTCCGCGTTCGACTTCTGCGGCGTGAACGAGGCCGGCGACTGGATGTTCACCGGCGACACGAACGGCGACACGGGCAAGGACGAGTTCATCGCGGTGAACGGAACGATCGCGGTGCGCGAGGGCGACCTCGTCGACGGCGAGATCCTCGCCGGCTCGATCGAGGGTGCCTACCTGAACGCCGACGGCGACTTCGCGTACACCTGGGACATCCAGGGCGGCGTGCTCGAGGCGCTGTTCCTGAACGACATGCTCGTTCTCAAGGAAGGCGACGCGGTCGACTTCGACGGCGACGGCTTCGTCGACCCGGGCGCGCACCTCGTGGACTTCACGGGCATCAGCGCGCTCACGCTGTCGGATCGTTCGCTGAACGGCGAGGTGCGCCTGTACTTCACGGCGGACATCGACACCGCGGGCACGAGCTCCACGCTCGACGACGTCGAAGGCTTCTACTGTCTGCCCGTGAACCTCGGCCCCGTCTCCGTGACGTTCTCGTCGCTCAGCGCGCAGCCGGCGCTCCGGTCGCAGAGCATCGTGGTCCAGTGGGCGACCTCGAACGAACTCGACCACGCGGGCTTCCACGTGTATCGCGGCCGCCTCGCGGACGGCGCGTACGAGCGCCTCACCGACGAACTCGTGGTGGGCCAGAGTCCGTACTCGTATCTCGACACGAACGTCCAGCGGAACACGGTCTACTACTACCGGATCGGCGCCGTGGACACGGGCGGGCACGAGCAACTCTCCGACCCGATCGAGGTCCGCACGCCGATGTGGGGCGTCCGCACCGCGCTGATCGGCAACGCGCCGAATCCGTTCACGAAGAAGACCGAGATCTCCTTCGCGCTCGAGCGCGAGGGGCAGGCCACGATCACGATCTTCGACGTCGCGGGACGCAAGGTGCGCACGCTCGTGAACGCCGACCTCCCGGCCGGCGAACACTCCGTGACCTGGGACGGGCGCACGGACGACGGCCGGTTCGCGGCCGGCGGCGTGTTCTTCTACCGTCTGGACTCCGGCGATCGGTCGGTGACCCGGAAGATGGTGCAGCTGGTCGAGCGGTAGGACTTCCCCGCCGGGTTCAGACCCGGACGCGAGAAGAACGAGGGCCCGGCGGAGCGGATCCGCCGGGCCCGTCTTTCTTGGTCCCGTTCCCGGTCCCGGGTGACCTGGGCGGGGCGATCTCGCGGCCGGCCGGCAAGTCCTCTCAGCGTTCCGAGGACGCGGACTCCTCGGGCTCCACCAGCGACGGCGCCGCGAGCGGGCGAGTCGGCGGCGCCGTGTCCTCGAGATAGGTCGTGCCCGAGAGCCCATGCTCGAAGTCGCGCAGGAACAGCGCGGACTCGGAGAGGTCGATCTGGCCGAGCCGGAGCGCGTTCTCCACCGCTCGCCGCATCCGGGCCAGCAGATAGCGCCGGTCGTAGCCGACATAGCCCAGCACGTCGGTGACGGAATCGTGCTCCATCACGTCGGCGAGCACCGGGCGCCCTTCCTCGTCGAGCGACACGTGCACGGCGTTCGTGTCGCCGAACAGGTTGTGGAGATCTCCCAGGATCTCCTGGTACGCACCGATCAGGAACACCCCGAGGAAGTAGGGACCGCCGTTCCGCGTGTGCAGCGGCAGGACCGTACGCTCCTCCGGAATCCCGATGAAGCGATCGATCAGGCCGTCGGAGTCGCAGGTCAGGTCCGCCACCACGCCCCGGCGGTCCGGCTCCTCGTCCAGACGGTGGATCGGCATGATCGGGAACAGCTGGTCCACCGCCCAGGTGTCGGGCGCCGACTGGAAGACGGAGAAGTTCCCGAAGTAGATGTCACAGAAGCGACGTTCCAGATCGGCCAGCTCCTCGGGCACCTCGTCCGAATCGAGACGGCGCAGCTCGTCGAGCACGCGGCCGCAGCACGCGCGGAACAGCTCGTCGGCACGAGCGCGCTGCGTGAGATCGAACACGCCCGCGCGGAAGAGCGCCACCGCCTCGCCGCGTGCGTGATTCGCGTCGTGCCAGCACTCGGCGAAGTTGTCGGCGTCGATGCGCTGCCAGGTCTCGAACAGGGACTCCACGATCCGATGCTCGTCGTCGCGCAGCGGAGACGGAACGTCGCGCGGGAGGCCGTCGTCCACGTCCGGCACGTCGAACACGAGGACGGAGTGGTGCGCCACGAGCGCGCGTCCGCTCTCGCTCACGATATCGGGATGCGGCACGCCCTTCTCGTCGCACATCTCGCGGATGTGGTAGACGACGTTGTTCGCGTACTCCTGCAGGTCGTAGTTCATCGAGTAGTGGTTCGTGGACTGCGATCCGTCGTAGTCCACGGCGAGCCCGCCGCCGACATCCAGGTACTTCATCTGCGCGCCGAGCGAGGCGAGCTCCACGTAGACGCGCGCGCCCTCGTGCAGCGCTTCCTTCAACCCGCCGATTCCCGTGATCTGGCTGCCCACGTGGAAGTGCAGCAGGTTCAACGAACCGAGCATGTCGAGCGAGCGCAGGCGCTCCACCGCCTCCACGATCTCCTCGGAATCGAGACCGAACTTCGATCCCATGCCGCTCGACTCGGTCCAGCGGCCGCTCACCCGCGCGTCGAGCTGCGCGCGCACGCCGAGGCTCGGCTGGATGCCGAGTCGCTCCGCGACCCGCAGCACGATGTCGAGCTCGCGGTACCGGTCGATCACGATGATCGCGTTGCGACCGAGCTTGCGCGCGAGCAGCGCGGTCTCGATGTACTCCTCATCCTTGTAGCCGTTCAGCACGAGGAGCTGCTCCGGATGCTCCGCCATCGCGAGCGTCGCGAGGATCTCCGGTTTCGAGCCGGCCTCGAGCCCGACCTCCAGCGCGCCACCGTGCTCCAGCAGTGCCTCCACCACGCGACGATGCTGGTTCACCTTGATCGGGTACACGCAGCGATAGCGTCCCGAGTACTGCTCCTCCGCGATCGCGTGCGCGAACGCTCCCGTCAGTGCGCGCACGCGGCTCCCGATGATGTCCGGAAAGCGGAACAGGAGCGGCATCCCGAGACCGCGGCCCTGCAGCTCCTGCGCGAGCCCGAACAGGTCCAGGCGCGGTCCGTCGGGGCCGAGCGGCGTGACCTCCACGTTGCCGCTCTCTCCGACCTGGAAGAAGCCGCCTCCCCACTCGTCCACGTGGTAGAGGTCGGCGCTGTCGCGAAGGGTCCAGCGAGGTTCAGTCGACATTCCAAGCCTCCGAGTGGGCGAGAGCGCCGGAGTTTACCCCGCGCGGGTCGAGGAGTGGCGAGCGAAACGGCGGTCGACGGCGGCCGCGAGCAGGGCGAGTCCGAGGACGAGGACCGAGATCCGGGTCGCCCAGTCCCCGCCCGCCGCGTACGGGGTCCTCCCCTGGCGCAGGCGAACGTCCACGACGGACACGGCGTCCTCGAACAGGCCCGTCTCCCCGCTCCGTCGGCCCCACGGGTCGATCGCCACGGAGATCCCGGAGTTCGCGCAGCGGGCCATGCCGCAACCGGTCTCCACGCACCGGGTCGCCGCCATGTCCCGGTGCAGGACGGCCCCCGAGCCGGCCCCGAACCACGAGTCGTTCGTGATGTTCGCGAGCCACTCGGCGCCGAGGTTCTCCTCCTGCCGCACGAGGTCCGGAAACACCGCCTCCAGGCAGACGAGGGCCGCGAACGGCGCCAGACCCTCCGGCCGGAACAGCACCGGCCCGGTCCCCCGCTCGAAGTCCGCCTCACCGAAGTCGACCTTGCGGAGCCAGGGGATCCAGTGTGAGAACGGCACGTACTCCCCGAACGGAACGAGGCGGATCTTGTCCATGCGACCGGTGAGCTCACCCTGGCGATCGAACAGCACGCCCGCGTTCGAGTACGTGACCCAGCGTTCGTTGCCCTCCTGGACGATCTCGTAGTCCGTCGTGCCGAGGAACATCGGAACGTCGAGGCTGTCGGCCAGCGCCTGCACGTACGGGAGCCAGCGGCCGTCCTTCAGCAGGTAGCAGGGCGCGGCCGTCTCCGGCCACAGCACGATCTCCGCGCCCTGGCGCACGCCTTCGCGGGACAGCTCCGCGAGCTCCTCGAAGATCGCCTCCCGGTTCTCGGGCAGCCACTTCTCGTCGTTGCGGACGTTCGGCTGGACGAGCGCGACGCGGATCGACGGGCCGCGGTCCGTCGCGCTCGCGAGGCGATAGGCGCCCCACACGATCGGCCCGACGGCGAGAAGGACGGCGAGGAAGACCCGGCGACCCCGGCGCTCCTTCACACCGAGCGCGACGAGCGCGCCCGTCGCCACGACCCAGAGCCCCACCCCGGACACCCCCGCCACGGCCGCGAACTGGAGCGACGGAAGGAACGCGACCTGAGTGTATCCGATCTCTCCCCACGGAAAGCCGAGCTCGCCGCGCCCGCGCACGAGCTCCATGACCGTGAACGCGGCGGGCGCGATCACGTACGCCGGGACGCGGGTGCGCGCGCGGACGAACACGTACGCGAGCGACGCGAGTCCCCAGTACAGCGCCATGAACGCGGCGATGAGGAACGGCGCGAGCCACCGAACCCACGGGATCGTGAGCGTGGGCGAATCGAGCACGACGATCCACCACAGCAGCCACACGTAGAGGACGAGTCCCGCGGCCCAGCCGGCGCCGAACGCGCGCGCCTTCGCGGGGCGGCCGGCGCGGGCCTCGTCGGCCAGCGACTCGAGCGCGAGGAGCAGCGGCGCGAACGCCACGAACGCGACCGGCGACCAGCCGATCGGCGCGTAGCCGAGCGCGAGCAGGAGTCCCGTGGCGAGACCCGCTCCCAGAGTCTGCGCCGGGAAGAGCCGCAGCCGCGACGTCACGGGCCGGCTAGGCCCCGAACTTGTCGAGGCGACCGGCCGACGCGAGCGCCTGCGCCATGAGATGCCGCGACGGGAACCGGCCGAGCGCGCCGCGCCGGCACGCGGTCTCGCCGAACTCGCGCGTATCGTCGACGTACGTGTTTCCGCCGCGCATCAGCAACGGCACCGGGTGCCACGAGTGCGTCTTCATGAGCGACGGTGTGGAGTGATCGCCGGTGACCATCACGACGTCGGGCGCCGCGCGGTCCACGGTGTCGAGCAGCGCGTCGACCTTCTCGATCACCGACACCTTGCGGTCGAAGTCGCCGTCCTCGCCGGCCGAGTCCGTCTGCTTGATGTGCAGGTACACGAAGTCGTGCTCGGCGAGCGCCTTCGGCAGCGCCTCGAACTCCGCCTCGATCGACGGCATCTCCGGCAGCACGTCCATGCCCACGAGGCTCGCGAGTCCGCGGTACATCGGGTACATCGCGATCGCGGCGGCCCGCAGCCCGAACTTCTCCCGGAACGACGGCGGCGGATTCCAGCCCGCGAAGCCGCGCAGGAGCACCTCGTTCGCGCGATCCTCGCCGCTCAGGATCTCGCGCGCCTGGCGGATGAAGTCGTTCGCGACCTCGGCCGTGCGTCGCGCGGCCGGCGAATCGACGTGCGCTTCGGCGGCCCGCGCGGGAACGCCGGTCGCCTGCGGATCCGTATCCGTCACGTCGCCGCCGAGCCCGTCGCCGCGGAACACCACCACCGCGCGGTGCTCCTTCTCGGCGCGCACCGTGATCTCCACCCCGTCGATGCGGACCCCATCTGCGAGCAGCCCCGCCACGCGGCGACCCTCGTCCGAGGGAATGCGGCCCGCGCGTCGGTCGATCAGGTTGCCGTCCGCGCCGCGGGTCGCGAAGTTGATGCGCGCCGCGACGTCCCGCTTCGTCATCTCGAGTCCCGCGCCGAGCGCGGAGAGGACACCGCGCCCCACGTTCTCGCGGATCGGGTCGTAGCCGAACAGCGCCAGGTGCGCGGGACCGGAGCCCGGCGTGATGCCGGGGCCGACCGGGTCCACGAGCCCGGTCGCGCCTTCGGCCGCCCAGCGGTCGAGGTGCGGCGAGCGCGCGGTCTCGAGCTCGGTCTTGCCGGTGCCCGGTCGCGGGAGCCCACCGAGACCGTCGAACACGAGCAGAAGGATCTTCGCCTGCGATCGATTCAGCAGATCGCCGAGAATGGAGTCGGTCATGGCAACCTCCGGGGAACGGCCGGCGAGGATAGCACGGCGGCCCGGAGCGAGGAACCGCCGGTCCGGTCGAGAGATCGGGTATCCTCCCGCCGGCTGCCCCCGCCACCTCGAGGATCGTTCGCCATGAGAAGAACCCTCGCCGGGATTCCCGTCGCGCTTGCCATCGCCGTCACCGCCCACGCGGTTCCGAGCCTCACGAACCCGGAAGAAGGGGTCCTGGAGAGACTGACTCCCGCGAGCGAGGCGTCGAAGCTGGACGCGATCGACGGCCTCGCGTTCGACCCGTACGGCAACCTGCTCGGTGTGCGCGAAGTCAGCGGGGTCGGCGGCGGGGTCGTCGCGATCGATACGGAGACCGGACTCGTCACCGAGCTCCTCGCCGGCGTCTCGCGGGCGGACCAGATCGCTCTCGTGAGCGGCGGCGAGTTCCGGGTGACGAGCGAGGTCACCCCGGCCTCCCCGACCTCGCGACTGTTCGCGCTGACGCTCGGCTACACCGACCAGGTCCCCGATCCGGGATCGACGGGGATCGCGAGCGTCACGACATCGCTCGCGATCGACAATCCGGAGGGACTCGTGATCCTCCCCGCCGACGGCGCGTACGGTTTCGCGGGCGACGCCTACGTGTGCGAGGATCGCAACCCGGGACGCGTGCTGCGGGTCCGTCCCGACGGCACCACGTCGGTTCTCGCGGCCGGACTCTCGAGGCCGGAAGGAGCCGCGTTCGGCGACTTCGGCGGGACGGCGGCCCCCGCGCTGTACGTCGCCGAGACGAGTACGCATCGCGTGATCCGAATCGACGCGGACGGCACGGTCGCGACGCTCGGCGCGCCGGGCGCCGTGGCGCTGACCTCGCCCGACAACGTGGAGTTCGGCCCGGACGGGTTCCTGTACGTCACGGAGGACCGGCCCGCACCCAGTAGCCGGGTGATCCGCATCGCCGCCGACGGCACCCACGAAGTGTTCGCGACGGGTTTCGGCCAGGCGCAGGGGATGATCTTCGCCGCGAACGGCGACTTCTACGTGGCCGAACAGGACTCGGACCGCGTGTGGCGGGTTCGTTTCGGCGTCGCCACCGCGGCCGCACCCTTCCCCGACCCGACTCGACTCCCGAACCTCACGGGGAGGCCGAATCCCTTCGCGATCGCCACGGATCTCGAGTTCGAGATCGCGCGGACCGCCGCGGTCCGGCTGTCCGTTCACGACGTTCGCGGGCGACGCATCGCGGTCCTCGAGGACGGCCCGCTCGGTCCGGGACGCCATCGACGATCGTGGACGGGGACCGGCCACGCCGGCGAGCCGGTACCGCCCGGCGTGTACTACGCGCGACTCGAGGTCGCCGGCGCGGTGCACACCCGGAAGATCGTCCTTCGACGCTAGAAGCGTTGCGTACGGGTCCCGGGTTCCGGGATCACAGCGTCACCAGCGGGACGAGGCGTCCTACCGCCTCGCCCGCGTGGTTCCGGATCGGATCCGCGTGCCAGCGAGCGAGCGACGCGAGCCCGGCCGCGTCCACGAGACCGAGCTGGCGCAGCACCTCCACCACGACGCAGTGCGAGCTGCGAAAGTCGCCGGCCGCGGACTTGGACGCGAGCGCGAACCCGCGATCGCCGTCCCGCCACGCGAGCGCGTAGTAGCCCTCGGCGCCGCCCTTCGCGATCAGCGGAAGTTGCGTCGCGCGCATGATCGCGGTGCAGATGCGGCGCGTGCCGGCGACCATCTCGGGATGCGCGCGCATCGCGTCGAACAGCCGCGACGTGGCTGCGCGTCGTCCCGCCGGCAAACCGCGGCCGGACGCGAAGCGCGCGAGCGCGAGGGCGAAGGACTCCACCGGAAGTCGCCAGGCCGGCACGCCGCATCCGTCCACCGCGTGCCCGATCCGCTCGGGCGGCAGCTCCGCGAGTTGCGCGAGCGCCGACCGGATGTCCCCCTGCAGCGGATGCTCCGGCCGCCAGTACGTTCGCGGCTCGTGTCCCGCGTGCTTCGCCGCGGCGAGCATCCCGGCGTGCTTGCCCGAGCAGTTGTTGTGAACGGACGCCGGCGCCTCGCCGGCCAGCACGAGGTCGCGCGCGGACTCCGCGTGTCCGGGCGCGTGCGGCCCGCAGTGGAGGAACGATTCGTCGAGTCCCGCGCGGGCGAGCATCGCGCGCACGCCCTCCACGTGGAACGGCTCGCCGTCGTGCGACGCGCACGCGAGGGCCAGATGGCGCGGCTCGAAGCCGAACGCGTCGGCGGCGCCGTTCTCCACCAGCGGGATCGCCTGCACCATCTTCGCGCTGGAGCGGACGAACGATTCGACCGAGGGATCGCCCCAGCGGGCGAGCACGCGGCCGGTGTCGTCGAGCACGACGAGTACCCCGTCGTGCCACGACTCCGGCTGCCCGCCGCGCTCGACGCGAACCCAGCGTCGATACGGAGAAGCGGTCTCGCTCACCACCACCACGTGAGCTGGGCGGTCAGCGAAACCCAGCTCACGCTCTTCACGACGTCGCCGTCGACCGCGACCCCCGCCCACTCGATCTGCGGACCGAGCGCGAACTTCGGAGTCAGCCGGAACTCCCACCCCGTGGCGAAGAGCATGCCGAGCCCGTTCTCACTGCCGGAGAGCGTGAGCCCGGCGTCGCGATACTCGGCCTTGACCGCGCCGAACCCGACGCCCCCTCGCAGGTAGTAGCCGTTCTGCGCCGGGAACACCGTGACACCGAACGCCGCGACCGTGGCGGAGCGCTGCAGCGTGCCGGCGCCCGGCACATCGTCGTTGCGGGTGAAACCGCTCGTCTCCAGACCGAGGGCGACCGAGCGGTTCAGCGCGCCGCCGATCCGGAAGTTGCCGACCCCGCCGCCGCCGTCGTCGTCCGGCAGGTTCTGATAGCGCTCCTGGTCGCCGCCGCCGCCGATGCCGAAGCCGAGATAGAAGCCGTTGCGTTCGTGATCGTATCCGGCGTGCGCGATGGCCGGCGCGAGCGCGACGACCGCGATCGACGCGAGCAGAATCGTGCGAAGCATGCACCCCTCCCCGTTGGAGACCCGCGGAGGCTGCCGCAACTCCGGCGACGTGTCGAGTGTGCGGTTCCGCCACAGACCCGGACGCGATTCCGCCCCGCCGACGCAAGTCGACGGGGCGGAGAACTCGTCGCGCGAGCCGGTGCGTCAGCGCACGAGCGACACCTTCTCGGTGGCCCGCACGTCCCCCGACTCGAACCGGTAGAAGTACACGCCCGCCGCCACCGGACGGCCGGCGTCGTCGTTGCGATCCCACACCACGACGTTCGACCCGGCCGGCCGTACGCCATCGAGCAGCGTGCGAATCCGGGCGCCCCTCAGATCGTAGATCCGCACCGACGCATGCGCGGACCGCGCGAGCTCGAACCGTACCCGCACCGGATCCGAGAACCGACTCGGATTCGGGCTCGCACCGAGCAGGCGTGTCGCGCCGATCGCGGCGACGTCGTCGATCCCCGTCACGCCGTCGGTGATCGTGAAGGGCTCGCTGTACTGCGCGAATCCCGGCGCGCCGGCGGGGAAGATCCGGAGCACCGCGTCCGACGTCGCCGGCCCCGTCACCGTCCAGGCGTAGGAACCGTCGTTCGGCGTCCCGATGACGACCTCTTCCCAGGGCCCCGCGTTCCGCGAGAGCTGGATCACGCGATTCGTGGGCGCGTTGCCGGCCAGCCACTCGATCGTGGGCGTGCTCCCGATCGTCCAGATCGCGCCGGGCTCAGGCGCCACCACCGTTCCCACCGGGAGGACCGTGACCGAGACCGTGTCGGCCGCGAGCACGTCGCACGGGTCCACCACGCGCAGGATGAACTGCTGAAGAAGGGGCCCCGAGGAGGGATCCGTGGTGAGCAGCGTGTACGTCGGCTCGTACGACAGCACGGGGCCCGGCGTGCTCCCGATCAGGGCGCGCCACTCCCAGAACGCGATCCCGTTGTCCGGATCGCTGCTGCCGGTGCCGTCGAACAGCACCGACGTTCCCGGCCAGAGCGCGGAATCCGGCTCCGCGATGATCGCGGTCGGTCCGATGTTCGCCGTGCAGATCGGCGCTTCGCCTTCGGGAGCCGCGAGGGTGGCGAACTGGTTCAGTCCGCTGGACACGTTGCAGGTCTGCTTGCGACGCCAGGTCAGGAAGATCGATCCGTCGGCGAGCGGCGTGACGGTCTCGTTCTGCACGCAACCGGCGCCGGCCGCCGGCGCGTACTGGAACTTCGTGATCCCGCTGGTGGGCGAGAACGCGACGAAAGTGAGTCCGGACCACAAGTAGATCGTATTGTCGCCTCCGACCACCGGCTCGGTGTCGGCGACGGAGACCGGCAGCGGAATCGATCCCAACCCGGAGCCGTCCGTGACGTCGACCCGGTGCAGGTGCGTTCCGCCCGTCCCGGGTGCGAGCACGAGCGCCTCGCCGTCCTGCAGCAACGACGGAGGCATGTCGTCGATCGCCTGGCTCGGATACGGATACCGCCACGCCTGCGCGCCCGTCAGTGGCTCGTAGGCGTACAGACCGGGCGACGGTCCGCTGAACGCCGTGTGGACGATCACGAGTCCGTTGTCCGCGATCACGGGCGAGCTCAGCGCTCCCCCGGGGCTCGACGTCCAGTCGACGGCACCCGTCGCGCCATCGAGCCGGGTCAACCCCACGAGATTGTCCGCGTAGTACACCGCTCCGTCGTCGCCGAGCGCCGGCGCGTGTTCGTTCATCGAGAACAGACCGACCGGAACCGTCGTGCTCCAGAGCTCGTTGCCCGCGGGATCCAGACAGAACGCGGTGTAGGTCGTGTACGGGTTCTCGGTGAACCGCCCGTACACGTTGCCGGCGGCATCCACCGCGACGCCCGACATCTGCGGGAGGGCCCCGGTGTTCACCGGGTAGGTGGCGGTCCAGAGCTCGCTGCCCGTCGCGTCGAGCTTCACGACCCCGAGCGGACCGGGGACGGCCGCGGTCTCCCACGGGACGTAGAGGGTCTCGCCGGGACCGAGCGCGGGCCCACCGTACGTCAGGGTCGGCGTGAACGGCGTGGTCCACGCGATGGCCCCGGTCTGGGGATCGCGCGCCTGCAAGTCCGTGGTGCGACTGAAGTAGACGAGACCCGACGGACCTTGCACGACGCCGACCGCCGGCCGCACCCCCACATCCCCCACCGGATAGAGCGGGTTCGCTACCTGCGAGGCATAGACCTCGGACCGGGAAGTGCGGTGATTGTCGCTGCGACTGGTCGCCCACTGGGCGTCGACGGGCCCCACGAGCGCGAGACTGCCGAGCGCGAGGGAGAGACCGAGAGCTGGTTTCCTCTGCATCGGAGAGATCCTCCGGCTGGATGGGGCGGATTCCGCCGCGACCATCTCAGGGGGAGCAACGGGCCGCCGGCAGAGCCGGTGCCGGGGGAACGGTGTTCGATTCGCCCGACAGACGGCGAGCCTCCGAGGCAGATACCCGGCCCCGACCTTTGAACTCTGCCGCTCGCCCCGGTTACCCTGCCTGTTGCCCCGCTCCCTCGTTCCCGGAGGCCCTCATGCGATTTCTCGTCCCGGCGACGGCGCTCGTGCTCTCCGTCGCGGCCGGGTCGGCCCTCGCGTCGCCCCTGTCTCCCGCCCAGCTCGATGCGCAGGTCACGCAGTGCCTCGCCGAGGTGAATGCGGACAGTCTGTTCTCGTACATCGGCGCCCTGCAGGGTTTCGGTACGCGACACACCGTCTCCGACACCACGTCGACGACGTTCGGAATCGGCGCCGCGCGCCGATGGGTGCACGACAAGTTCCTCGAGTTCCAGTCGCAGGGCGGGAACCTCGTCGTGACCTACGAGGACTTCACGCTGACGATCTCGGGGGTGGATCGCCTACACCGCAACGTCGTGGCGGAGATCCCCGGCACGGCGGCGGGCACGGCGGACGAACGCATCTACGTGATCGGCGGACATCTCGACAGCCGCAACGAGGACGTCGACGATCCGCTCGGCACCGCGTTCGGCGCGGACGACGACGCGAGCGGCGTCTCGTGTGCGATCGAGCTCGCGCGCGTGATGTCCACCAAGACCTGGCCCATGACGCTGCGGTTCGTCGCGTTCGTCGGCGAGGAGCAGGGACTCATCGGCTCGGACTGGCACGCCGCCCGCGCGGTCGATCGCGGCGACCCGATCGCGGCGATGCTGAACAACGACACGATGGCGAGCATCATCGGCGCGCCGCATCCGGACAGCACGGCGATGACGGACACGACGCTGGCGCGCGTGTTCGCGAGCCCCCCCGAGAACGGGCCGCACCGGCAGTTCCAGCGACACCTCAAGTCGCTCGGCGACGCCTACGTGCCGATCCAGCAGATCGTGATGATCCCGGCCGTCGACCGACCGGCGCGGGGCGGGGACCACGAGTCGTTCGTGAGCAAGGGCTTCACCGCGATCCGATACATGGAGTACCTCGAGGAGGTCGACCGCCAGCACACCACCGACGGCGACACGCTCGGCGCGCACCTCGACAGGAACTACATCCGGCGCAACGCGCAGGTCGACCTGGCGACGCTCGGCTCGCTCGCGCTCTCCCCCGCGTCGCCGAACGGGCTCGCGGTCGCGGACATCGGCGACTCCTCGGGCTTCCGCCTCACGTGGCCGTCCACGAACACGGAGCCCGATCTCGCCGGCTACCTCGTCACGATCCGGACTCCCGGCGCGCTCGACTACGATCAGGTGATCGACGTGGGTCTCGTCAACGAGTACGTCCACGCGAGCGCCGCGGCCGAGAGCCTGTACTTCGGGCTCTCCGTGCGCAACACGGGGGACCACCGCGCGCTCGTAGCGCGCGAGGTGCTCGGCGTGCTTTCGACGTTGCCGGGCGCTCCCGACGGTCTCGTGGCGGCGCCGGACGGCGACTCCGTCACGCTGACCTGGAACCCGCGGGCGGAGGCGGACCTCGCCGGCTATCGCGTGTGGCGGTCCACGACGTCCGGCGGCGGGTACGTCGAGATCTCCGCCGGCCTCGTCCCGTCGACGACGTTCGACGACGTGACCGCGCCCCCGCACACCCGGCTGTACTACGTCGTGACGGCGGAGGACGTCGCCGCGAACGCGAGTCCGTTCTCCGAGGAGGCCGAGGCGCGACTCGTCACGCTGGACTCCGGAGTGCTGTTCGTGGACGAGACGAAACCGGGCCAGTCCGCCTGGTTCCCGAACGACGCGCTCGCCGACTCCGTGTACGCCGAGATGCTCGCCGGCATCCCTCACGACGTGCTGGACTGGGATGCGGACGGGCCGTTCACGCTCTCGGATCTCGGCATCTACTCCACCGTGATCTGGGCGTCCGACGACTTCAACGGCCAGTTCCAGGGTTACCCGCTCGTGACGCAGTACGTGAAGGACGCGCAGGATGCCCTGCGCGCGTACCTCGACGCCGGCGGCAACGTGCTGCTCGCGGCGTGGGAAGGCGCGGCCGGAATCGACTACCCGGACGACCAGTATCCGCGCGCGCTCGGACCGGGCGACTTCCTCCACGACTACTTCGGCGTGGAGACCGCGGAGCAGAAGCGCGAGGCCGCGTTCGAGGGCGGTCACGGGGCCGGCGCGTTCGCCGACGTCTTCCTGGAGCCCACCCGGCTGCGGCCGCAGTGGAACGGGACGCTGATCCGCGCGGAGTACTTCTCCTCGCTGCGCCCGGAGGCGACCGTTCCGTTCACGTTCCGCTCCAGTGATCCGGATTCCGCGTACGACTTCGCGCCGTGCGCGTCGGCCATGATCGGCACTCCGTGGCGATCGATGTACCTCGGATTCCCCCTGTATCACCTCGCCACGGCGGACGCGCAGGCGTTGCTCGGAACCGCGTTGACGTTCCTGGAGAACGAGGGCACGGACGCACCGGTGATCGGCGGCGCGCGCGGTTTCGCGCTCGGCGTGGTCCGACCGAATCCCTTCCGGGGCGAGACGGAGATCCGCTGGTCGGTCCCGACCGATGGGGCGCGTGTGCGACTCGACGTGTACGACGTGGCCGGACGTCGCGTGCGCGCGCTGCTCGACGATCGACTCGCCGCCGGCCCGCACGCGATGTCGTGGGACGGCCGCAACGACGACGGTCACCGGGTGGCGGCGGGCGTGTACTTCCTGCGGATGCGCGGCGAGGACGCGGGCACGGAAACGCGCTTCAGCCGCAAGATCGTGCGGCTGCAGTAGCGATCAGTCGTCGTCGTCCGCGGCGGAGACGGGCGCCGAGAACAGCGGCAACGTCTCGGGCGCCTCGTCCGACCGGCGGGCGATCGGATCGGCGTCCGGTGCGGCCACGCGTCGGACGCCTTCCTCGATCCGGGCGGGCGCCTCGACGGCGCGCCGGGTGTCGTCGGCCGCGTGCAGGTCGCGGAGCTTCTGGCTCATGGGAAGGAAACGTCGCTCGAAGGAGGCGACGGCCTTGTTGAACGCGATCACCGCGTCGTCCAGTCCCTTCCCCACCTTGCCGAGGTGGTCGCCGAACGTCGCGGCGCGGTCGTAGAGCTCGCGCGCCACTTCCGCGATGCGCTGCGCGTTCTCCGCGAGCGAACGCTGCTGCCAGTAGATCGCTACCGTACGAAGCAGCGCAACGAGCGTGGACGGCGTGGCGAGCAGCACGCGCTGCTTCAACGCCTGGGTCTGGATCTCGGGATCGCGCTCGAACGCGGCCGCGAGGAACGGATCGCCGGGCAGGAACAGCACCACGAGGTCGACCTCGCCCGGCACCGAAGACGCGTAGTCGCGGGACGCGAGCGTACGCACGTGCGAGCGCACCGACTGCGCGTGGCGATCGAGGGCTCGCTGGCGCGCCTCGTCGGAGTCGGCGCGCGTGGCCTCCAGGTAGTCGTTCAGCGAGACCTTCGCGTCGACCGCGATGTGGCGCTCGCCCGGCAGGCGCACCACGAGATCGGGGCGCTTGCCGTCGGCCGCCACCGACTGCTCCGCGAAGTCCACGTGCTCGCTCATCCCCGCAAGCTCCACGACGTTGCGGAGCGCGATCTCGCCCCAGCGCCCCTGCGCACCCGAGCCCTTGAGCGCCGAGGCGAGCGAGCCGGCCTTCTGCTCCAGCACCTCGGAGGCGCGTCGCAATCCCGCGACCTGCTCCGCAAGGCCGTGGTACGCGCCCTCGCGCGCCCTCTCGACCTCGGCCGTCGTCCGTTCGAGTCTCCCGAGCGTGTCCCGGATCGGCGCGAGCAACGTCTCGATCCGCTGGCCCCGCGCGTCGAGGTCGCGTGCCGCCTGCTCGCGCGCCGTCGCGAAACGGCCCTCGGCGAGCTCGAGGAACTGCGTGGCGCTGCCGGCCAGCGCGCGCGACGCGAGCGTACCGAACGCATCTTCCATGGACTTGCGCGACGCCTCCACGAACGCGCGCTGTTCCACGAGCGCGCGCTCCGCCGCCGCGAGCGAGGCCTCCGCCGCCGCGACGTCGCGCGCCGCCTCGAGCCGCGTCCGCTCCGCGGCGGCCCGACCGCGCAGCGCGCCCCACGCGAAGCCCGCGGCGCCTCCCGCGAGCAACGCCACGATCAGGAGCAGCCAGTGAAGTGTGGTCATCGTCCGTTCCCCGGCCCGTTCGTCCCGATTCCGAGTCGCTTCATCCGCCGCCACAGCGTGGAGCGGTCCACCCCGAGGATCTCCGCCGCGGCCGTGCGGTTCCAGCGCGTGCGCTCGAGCGCCTCCAGGATGAGCGCGCGGTCCGCGTCGCGCGGCACGCTTCCCGCCGCGTGAGACGACGCCTCGCGCGGCGCGACCTCTTCCAGGATCTCGCGCGGCAGGTCTTCCACCCGCAGGACCGGACCGCGGCCCTTCACGAGCGCGTGCTCGATCGCGTTGCGGAGCTCGCGCACGTTCCCCGGCCAGCGGTGGTCGAGGAGCGCGCGCATCGCGTCCGGCGAGATGCGTTCGATCTCCTTGCCCGCGATCTCGCGCAGGTCGTGGAGGAACCGCTTCGCGAGCGCCGGAATGTCCTCGCGGCGCTCGCGCAGCGGCGCCACGTGCACCGGCACGACGTTCAGGCGGTAGAACAGGTCCTCGCGGAACCGACCGTCGCGCACGAGCTCGCGCAGCGGCTGGTGCGTCGCGGCCAGGATCCGCACGTCCACCTTGCGCACGCGCGTGTCGCCCACGCGCTCGATCTCGCGCTCCTGCAGCACGCGGAGCAGCTTCACCTGGATGCGCTCGGAGAGATCGCCGACCTCGTCGAGCAGGAGCGTGCCGCCGTTCGCGGCCTCGAACCGGCCGATGCGATCCTGGGTGGCCCCCGTGAACGCCCCCTTCGCGTGCCCGAACAGCTCGCTCTCGAGCAGGCTCTCGGACAGCGCGGAGCAGTTCACCTTCACGAACGGGCCGCCGGCCCGACGGCTCGACCGGTGGATCGCGTCGGCCACGAGCTCCTTACCCGTGCCGCTCTCGCCCTGGATGAGCACCGTGGAATCGGTGCGCGCGACCTCCTCCAGCAGATGGTAGAGCTCCTGCATCACGCGACTCTTGCCCACGAGCGAGTGCATCGTGGCGCGCGATTCGAGCAGGGTCTCGAGCTCCCGTTCGTGCGTGATGTCGCGCAGGACCACCACCGCTCCCGCGGCGTGGCCGTCCGGATCGTGCAGCCGGCTCGCGGTCACGAGCACCCGGATCTCGCCGCCGTCGACGGCCACCAGGTTCTCGCGGGCGCGGATCGTCTCGCCGACCCCGAGGGCCCGCCGCAGCAACTCCTCGACGTCCCAGAGACGACCGGGTATCACTTCCGTGGCGGGCCGACCGGCCGCGCGATCCTCCGCCGTGCGCAACATCGCCCGGGCCGCCCGATTGAGATGAACGACCCGAAACTCGTCGTCCAGGGTGACGATCCCGTCCGCCACGCTGTGAAAGATGGCCTCCATATTGGCCTTCTGGGCCATACAGACTTCCAGCGTGCCGGATCGGACCACCACGAAACCGTCGCCTCGCCGTTGCAGGTGCAACACCATGATGCACAACGATTGGCGCGTTGCGCAACGTTCTGCAACGTACACCCGACCCGTCGACAAGTCCAGATCTTCCTCCAGGCCTCGCTGAGGGCCCGGAGAGCCCCGTTTCCGCGGTCGTGGACCGACTGGCCCGCCCGTTGCAAGATGCCTGGGCAGCAATGAACCGGAGGAGAGTCCCCATGAAGGAGTTGCTGATCGGCTTCGCGCTGAATCGTCCCCGGTGGACGATCGCGCTGGCCGTCCTGGCGACCATCGCGTTCGCCGTGCAGATCCCGAAGATCCGGATCGATACCGACCCGGAGAACATGCTGCCCGAGGACGAGGCCGTCCGGGTCAACCACCACGAGGTCAAGGAAGCGTTCGAGCTCCACGACTACCTCGTGGTCGGGGTGGTCCGCGAGGCAGAGGGCGGCGTGTTCCGCCCGGAGACGCTGGAGCGCGTCGCCACGCTCACCGAGGAGATCAAGGACATCCCCGGCGTGCTGGCCGACGACATCCTCGCGCCGACCGAGGTCGACGACGTGTTCACCACGCCGGAAGGCATCCTCCGCGTGGACACCCTGATGGAAGAGGCGCCGGAGGATCTCGCCGGCGGCCAGCGCATCCTGGCGCGCATCCGCGAGAACCCGATCCTGAAGGGCAAGCTCGCCTCCGACGACGGCCAGGCCATGGCGATCTTCGTTCCGCTCGAGGCGAAGGACCTCGCCCACGAGGTCGGCTCGAAGATCGAGGTCCTGATCGACGACCTCGGCGGCGACGAGGAGTGGCACCTCGCCGGCATCCCGATCGCCGAGGATCGCTTCGGCTCGGAGATGTTCCTGCAGATGGCGGTCGCGGCGCCCGCCGCGTTCCTGCTGATCTTCCTGCTGATGCTGTTCTTCTTCCGGAACTTCCGCCTCGTGCTCGCGCCGATGATCGTGGCGATGATGAGCGTGACCTGGGCGGTCGGACTGCTCATCGGCATGGGCTACACGGTCCACATCATGAGCTCCATGATCCCGATCTTCCTGATTCCGATCGCGGTGCTGAACTCGATCCACATGCTGAGCGAGTTCCACGAGCGCTGGCCGAAGACCCGCGATCGTCGGCGCGCGCTGCGCGAGACGCTGGACGAGCTGTACACGCCGATGATCTTCACGAGCATCACGACCGTGGTCGGATTCATCTCGCTCGTGATGACGCCGATCCCGCCGGTCCAGGTGTTCGGCGCGTTCGTCGCGTTCGGCATCGCCGCGGCGTGGTTCCTGACCATCACGTTCCTCGTGTCGTACGCCGTCCTCGTGCCCGAGTCCGCGCTGGAGAACTTCGGCCACGTGAAGGAGCACGACTTCGTGGGCGGGCACTGGATCCGGGGCCTCAAGAACTTCGCCCTGCACCGTGCTCCGATCGCGGTCGGGATCCTGGTTCTCATGTTCTCCGTGTCCGTGTGGGGCCTCACGAAGATCGAGGTCAACGACAACCCGGTGCGCTGGTTCCGTTCGAACCATCCGATCCGCCAGGCCGACACCGCGATGAACGCGCACCTCGCCGGCACGTACCTCGTGTTCCTCTCCCTCAAGGGCGAGGACGCGAACGCGTTCGACTCGCCCGAGGCGCTGAGCCTCGTACAGGGTCTGCAGCGCAAGCTCGAGCAGGATCCGCAGGTGGGCGCCACGACGTCGATCGTGGACGTCGTGAAGAAGGTGCGCTCCGAGTTCCTCTCCGATCCCGCCGCCGCGATCCTGCCGGACAGCCAGGAGGAGATCGCGCAGTTCCTGTTCCTGTACGAGATCTCGGGCGGCGACACGTCGGACCTGTTCAAGATGATCACGCCCGACCACGATCGCGCGAACCTGTGGATCCAGATGCGCAAGGGCGAGAATCGTGACGTCGCCCGCGTCGTCGCCACCGCGAACGACTACCTGCGCGATGCGAACTCGCCGTTCGAGGCGAAGTGGGCGGGGCTCCCGTACATCAACATCGTGTGGCAGTCCAAGATGGTGCGCGGCACCGGCAACGCGCTGGCCGGCTCCTTCGTGGTGGTGCTGCTCATGATGGCCGGCCTGTTCCGCTCGTTCCGGCTGGGGCTCCTGAGCATGGTGCCGCTCACGGCCACGATCGCGGCCGCCTACGGCTTCATCGGCTGGATCGGCAAGCCCTACGACATGCCGATCGCGGTCCTGAGCTCGCTCTCGCTCGGCCTCTCCATCGACTTCGCCATCCACTTCCTGCAGCGCGCCCGGGAGGCGTACGACCGACACGGAAACCTCGAGGCCGCCATGGACGAGGTTTTCGAAACGCCCGCCCGCGCGATCCTGCGCAACGTTTTCGTCATCGCACTGGGGTTCGTTCCGATGTTCTTCGCCAATCTTCTTCCGTACGTGACCGTCGCGTCGTTCTTCTTCGCGATCATGCTGGTGTCCGGCGCCTCCACGCTCCTGTTCATTCCCGCGATCCTGGCCCTGGGCAAGGGCAAGTACCTCGCGAGCGCGCGGCGTCCCGTCGCCCCCGCGAAGGTCGCGGCCGCCACGGCGCTGTTCCTCGGTGTGATGATCGGCGCCGCGAACGTCTCCCCGGCCGAGGCCGCGCCGAACGCCGAGGAGGTCATGAAGGCCTCGCACCTGAACATGTACTACGCGGCCGACGACGGCCGCGCCGAGGTCCAGATGGAGCTCGTGGACAAGAAGGGCCGCACGCGGAACCGGAGCTTCGTGATGATCCGCCGCGACGTGGAGGAAGGCGGCAAGCAGAAGTACTTCACGTACTTCCTGGAGCCGAGTGACGTCCGCCGCACGACGTTCATGGTGTGGAAGGATCCGCAGGCGGAGGACTCGCGCTGGATCTACGTGCCGGCGCTCGATCTGGTCCGCCAGATCTCGTCCAAGGACAAGGGCTCGAGCTTCGTGGGCAGCGACTTCTCCTACGAGGACGTCTCCGGCCGGCACTGGACGGACGACACGCACGAGTTCGTGCGCGACGAGGAACTCGACGGCCGGCCGACCCACGTGATCAAGAGCACGCCCGTCGAGGACGAGGGCGGCGCGTATCGGATCACCTGGGTGGACTCGGAACGCCTGCTGCCGCTCAAGGAGGAGTGGTACGACAAGAAGGGCGAGATCGATCGGGTGTTCCGGGCCGAGAAGGTCGAGGACATCGAGGGCTATCCGACGGTCACCGTGCGCGTGATGGAGACGCCGCGCTCCGGCAGCCACACCACGGTCACGTTCACGGACGTGAGCTACGACGTCGGCGCCGGCGACGATCTCTTCACCGAGCGGCACCTCAAGAACCCGCCGCGCGACCTGGTGACGGGAGGTGCCCAGTGAGCACCCCGCTCCGGACGGCCGGCCTTCTCGCCGCCGGCCTGATGGTGGCCTCGTACGCCGCGGGGAGTCCCGCGGCGGCCGAGGTCCAGATCGGCGGGTTCGTGGAGGGCGCGTGGGGCGCGCGCACGGCTCGTTCCCCGGTGCACGTCGATCAGCGCGACTGGATGCTGTCCGAGATCCGCTCGCAGCTGCAGCTCTCTTCGTACGGAGATCGCGGCGAGGCCTTCGCGCGCGTGGACATCGTGGACGACGAGATCACGAACGACGGGACGCACGTCGAGGTTCGCGAGGGCTGGGCCCGCTTCACGACGTTCGGGGATCACCTGGAGGTCAAGGCGGGGCGCCAGGCACTCACCTGGGGTACCGGCGACCTCGTGTTCGTGAACGACCTCTTTCCGAAGGACTGGGAGTCGTTCTTCCTCGGGCGCGAGGATCAGTACCTGAAAGCGCCTTCGGACGCGGTCCGGCTGGGACTGTTCGGACTGCCGTTCAACGTGGACTTCGTGTACACGCCGCAGTTCACGGGCGATCGGCTGCCGAATCCCGGTCCGCGGTTCTCCTTCGTCCCGCCGGCGAACACGCTGCCGCCGACGACGCCGGAAGAGACGTTCGACAACTCCGAGGTCGCACTCCGCGTGTCGCGCTGGCTCGGCAGCTGGGCATCGAACCTGTACTGGTATCACGGCTTCGCAAAGACGCCGACGGGCGTGATCCAGACGCCGGCCACGCCGTCCGACACGTTCCGTCCGTTCCACCCCGCGCTCGACGTCTACGGCGCAAGCCTGCGCGGCGACGTCGCGGGCACGATCACCTGGATCGAAGGCGGATGGACGGTCGGCGCGGAGGACGGCGGACCCGGCGCGAACGGAACGACCGTGATCGTGCCGCCGGACCTGGCGAGCTGGATCGTGGGCGTCGAGCGGCAGCTCTTCCCCGACTTCACGACCGGCGTGCAGTGGTTCGGCACGCGCACGCTGCCGGAAGAGGGCGACGGCGAGACGTCGCACCTCGGCACGATCCGGATCGAGACGATGGCGCGCGGCCAGACCCTGCGTCTCTCGCTGTTCGCGTTCTACTCGTTCACCGACGAGGACTCGTACCTGCGTCCGCTCGTGACGTACAAGCCGGCCGACGAGCTCGAGCTCGCGCTCGGTGCGAACGTCTTCGGCGGCGACGAGGGCCGGTTCGCCCCGTTCGACGTGGACGACAACCTCTACACCCGGATTCGCTGGTCCTTCTAGGAGGGGGTGCATGATGACGCGCAACGACGTGTTTCGCGCGATCGTGGGAACAATGATCCTGCTGAGCGTGGCGCTCGGACACTTCGTCTCGCCGTACTGGTTCCTGTTCACGGTGTTCATCGGACTGAACCTGCTGCAGTCGGCGTTCACGAAGTGGTGTCTGCTTTCGGACATCCTCAAGAAGACCTCGCTGCGCGAGGGCTGATCCCGCCGGCACGAACTCTCGTGCCGGTTGGTCGTCTCGAGGGAGAGCCCTCTGACGGCCGACTCCCTTGCCGGCCAGTCCCTTGCCAGGGAGAGACGGGCGGTCACCGATCCGGTGATCGCCCGTTCTCGTGCGGCGACGTCGGCGCGGGGACGCCGACGTCACCTCCGCCCCTGGCGCCGTCCGACCCCGGTTGAAATCGACCCCGCCCTGCCCCGATGATGGGTCCTCTCTCTCGAAAGGACTCGTGATGCGCCTCGTTTCCCTGTTCGCCGCGCTGCCGGTCGTCGCACTCACCGGCGCGCTCTTCTCGCCCCCCGCCGACGCCGTCACGTCCGTGTCCGACGACGGCCGGCTCGAGGTCGTCGAGGATGCCGCGACCCCGAGTCGCCTGCTCTACGGGCGCGCGGCCGTCCCGCTCCCGGCCACGCCCGACTGGGAGGCGGACTCCACGCGCGCGATCGGCGGCATGCGCTTCGGCGACTTCAACGGCGACGATCTCCTCGACCTCGCGCTCGGGTGCTACCAGCAGACCGGCTTCCCGCCGGTGAACGAGTTCTGGAACCTGATCCACTTCAACACCGGGAGCGAGCTCGAGACGGACGCGAGCTGGACCGCGGCCGTGGAGCGCCACACCGGCGACTGCCAGGTCGGCGACGTGAACCACGACGGCTACGACGACGTGTACTTCGCGAACGGCGGCAACAGCATGCAGCCGAGCACGCTGTACCTCGGCGGCCCCGGCGGCCCGAGCACCACGCCCTCGTGGAACGGCACGAGCGGCGTGTGGACGGTCGGCGGCGCGCTCGCGGATCTCGACGGGGACGGCAACGTGGACCTGGTGCAGGCGTGCCAGGGGAACTCGATCATCCCCTACCGCCCGGCGCAGGTGTACACGGGCAACGGGGCGACGTTCGGGATCACGCCGTCCTGGACGTCGGCCGACTCCGTGATCAGCAACACCGCCGGCGTCGCGGACCTCGACGGCAGCTCCACGGTGTCCGTGACCGCGTACACGCTGGCCGGCGACGGAGCGACCCACATCTTCCGCCTGCCGCAGATCGCGCTCGCGTCCATCGATCGCGTGGAGGTCATCCCCGGCCCCACGCCGCGTTTCACCGTCAACCGCGACGCCGGTCGGATCCAGTTCGCCTCCGCGCCCGGCGCCGGCACGACGATCGAGGTCGACTACTCGTACTCCACGGAGCCCGACCTCGCGTTCGCCCGCTGGGTGAACTTCGCCACGGCGGTCTACCGCAACGACGGCGGCACGTTCCCGCCGCTCCCCACCTGGGACACCGGCGACGCCTCGGCGACCGACCGCGGTCTCGCGTTCTCGGACGTCGACGCGGACGGCGACCTCGACCTCGGCCTCGGCAACTCCGGTGATCCCACGAGCTGGTGGCGCAACGACGGCGGAACGCTCGTCGGTCCCGTGTGGCAGGCCGATGCCGGTCTGTTCTACGGCACGCAGGAGATCGCCTGGGGCGACGTGGACAACGACGGCGACGAGGACCTCGCCACGATCGAGTTCAGCAACGGTCACCTCCGCGTGTTCCTGAACGACGGCGGCGTGCTGGAGACGACGCCTTCCTGGTTCTACGACTTCTCGCCGAGCGCGAGCTCGCTCGCCTGGGGCGACGTCAACGGCGACGGCTGGCTCGACCTCGCGGCCGGCACCGCGCGCGGCCCCGCCACGATCTTCTACAACACCGGCGCCTCCACCGATGCGCCGGAGATCGCGACCGGAATCGCGGAGCGCGTGACCGCCACGCCGAATCCCTTCCAGGCGGCCACCACCCTGCGCGGCCTCGACCCCGAGGGCGGGCGCGTGGAGATCTTCGACGCGCGCGGCGCCCGCGTCGCCGAGCTCGCGGCCGGAGACGCGCCGACGTGGGACGGGCGCGACGCCTCGGGCCGCGCGGTCAGTCCCGGCGTGTACTTCGCGCGGCAGGACGCGCGGGAGGGGATCCGCACCGGACGCATCGTCCGCCTGCGCTGACGGTCGTCCGGGGGAGATCGGCGCGGGCGGATCGGGTCCGTCCGCCCGCGCCGTCACCGCCGGTGTCGCTCGCGGCCGCCGGTCAGCACTCCTCGGGCGGCTCGAGCGGCACGCCCACCCGGTGCAGCATCTTGATCAATCCCTGCCGCGACAGCCCGAGCACACGCGCGGCGTGCGTCTTGTTCCAGTCGTGGTCGCGCAGCGTCTCGACGAGAATCCGGCGCCGCTCCGCGTGCAGGCGCGACGCGAGCGAGCCGCAACGCAGGGTAGCGTCGCCGAGGTCGGCCGAGAACGTGCCGGGGCCGATCGGACCGCGATCCCGCGTGAGAATCGCGGCGCGCAGGATCTCGTTGCGGAGCTGCCGGACGTTGCCGGGCCACGGCGCCACCAGCAGCCGCTCGAGCGCCGCCGGCGTGAGCGCCTCCATCCACGGCTCGTGGCCACGCACGGACTCGCCGAGGAAGTGGCGCACGAAGTCGGGGATGTCGATGCGCCGGTCGCGGAGCGGCGGCACCGCCACCTCCACGACGTTCAGGCGGTAGTAGAGATCCTCGCGGAAGCGACCGCGGCGCACCTCGTTCGCGAGATCGCGGTTCGTCGCCGCCACCACCCGGACATCCACGCGACGGGGTCGCGACTCGCCGACCCGGCGGATCTCCCCCTCCTGCAGCACACGGAGCAACTGCGCCTGGACCCGCGCCCCGATCTCCCCCACCTCGTCCAGGAACAGCGTCCCGCCGTCCGCTTCCTCGAACAGCCCGCGCCGGAGTCCCGCCGCTCCCGTGAACGATCCCGCCGCGTGCCCGAACAGGTCGCTCTCCAGCGTGCCTTCCGCGAGCGCCGCGCAGTTGTGCGCGAGCCAGGGGCCGCCGCGCCGCGCGCCGGTCCGGTGCAGCAGCCGGGCGGCGAGCTCCTTGCCGGCGCCGCTCTCCCCGGTGACGAGCGCCGTGGTGTCCGTCTCGGCCAGGGACTGGATCGTGCGGAGCATCGCGTGAAACGCCCGGCTTCGCCCCGGCACGGGAAACGTACGCTCGACGATCTCGTCGAAGGACTCGCGTTCGGAAACGACGACGGACAGGGGCATGGCGGGCTCCCGGGTTGAAGGGGGAGCCGGGAAGCGAAGCAGGAGACGTGCCGGACCGGGATCACGAGGAACGTGCACGACGTGCATCGTCGGTGACCACGAGCCGGACTTCGCCCGTCCCGCTGGCGGGTCGCTAGTCCTCGACCCAGTGCACCGTGCCGTCCCCCGGCACGATCTCACCGATGTCGTGGCCGGCGGCGAAATCGCCGTCGATCACGGCCACGAGGCCGATGCCGAGGTTGAACGCGGAGCGCATGTCGTCTTCCGGCACGTTTCCGGCCCGGCGCAGGACGTCGAAGATCGGAGTCTCCGGCCACGATCCCGCCCGCACGCGCGCGGTGACATTCTTCGGCAGGATGCGCTTGAGGTTCCCCCCGATGCCACCACCGGTGACGTGCGCGAAGCCCTTCACGTGCACCGCCGGATCATCCAGCAGGGCGCGGATCTCGCCCGAGTACGAGAGGTGCGGCTCGAGCAGCGCCTCACCCACCGACAGCCCGCCGAGTTCCGCGGGACGGGCGTCGAGCGCGAGCTCGGGCGTCTCGTCCACGATGCGCCGCGCGAGCGAGTACCCGTTCGTGTGCAGGCCGGCCGACGCGAACCCGCGCAGGCGGTCCCCGGGGCGGATCTCCTTGCCGTCGAGGATCGCGGGCTCGTCCACGACACCCACGATGAAGCCGGCGCAGTCGTACTCGCCGTCCGCGTAGAAGCCGGGCATCTCCGCGGTCTCCCCGCCCAGCAGCGCCATGTCCTCCTCGCGGCACGCGGCGGCCATTCCTTCCACGAGCTTCGCCATCACCTCCGCCGAGAGACGTCCGGTGGCGAGGTAGTCGAGGAAGAACAGGGGACGCGCGCCGAGCACGGAGATGTCGTTCACGCAGTGGCGCACGAGATCGCCGCCCACGGACGCGTGGGAGCCGGTGGCGAACGCGAGCTTGAGCTTCGTGCCCACGCCATCGGCCGAGGAGACCAGCACGGGGCGTTCCATGTTCCGGAGGTCCGGCGCGAACAGTCCGCCGAATCCGCCCACGGCGCCCAGCACCGATGACGTGCGCGTGGACTCCACCGCCGAACGGATGCGCTCGACGAAGGCCTCGCCGGCGGCGACGTCGACGCCCGCTTCCTTGTAGGAGAGTGATCGAGGCTTCACGGGTGCTCCTGCGCGGAGGGGCGCAGGCCGCGTCGCCCTATCCGCCGTTCTCGGAATCCGCCGCGGCACCGACCTGGGGCGCGCGTTCGTTCGGATCGATCGTGCTCGCGATCGGGATGGCCGAGTCCCGATCCTCGCGTCGGCCGCGCATCTTCTCGAGGAAGCGTTCCTTGTCCGGACCGTACGTCTTCTCGAGCTTCTTCATGACGTACTCTTCGAGAATGCGCGAGTTGAACTGGTCGGAAGTGTACATCTCGAGCTGCTCCACGTCGATCTCGTCGAACAGGGCGCCGCTCGAGTGCAGGTTGATGAGCGACTCCACGACCTCCGGGAAGAACTGCGTCCCCGAGTGCCGGCGGAGCTCCTCGTAGGCGATCTCCGGCGACAGGCCGCGCCGGTACGGGCGGTCGGAGGTCATCGCGTCGAACGCGTCGACCACCATGATGATGCGGCTGCCCATGGGGATGCGCTCCGAGGTCAGCCCGCGCGGGTAGCCCTTGCCGTCCGGCTGCTCGTGGTGGCAGTACACGACCTCCGCCGCGCTCGAGAGGAACTTCAGTCCGCGCAGGATGTCGTGTCCGACCTTCGGGTGCGTCTTCATGAGCTCGCGCTCGTTGTCGTCCAGGCGCCCCGGCTTCAGCAGGATGTCGTGCTGGATCGCGATCTTCCCGATGTCGTGCAGCAGCGCGCCGTACTCGATCTCCTCCACTTCCCTCTCGGAGACTCCGAGGTGGCGCGCGATGCGCACGGCGTACTTGGAGATGCGGTATGAGTGCCCGCGCGTGAACGGATCACTCGCGTCGATCGCCGACACCAGCGCCTGCACGGTGGCGATGTGCGAAGCCTTCGTGTCGATCCACAGCTTGAAGGAGAACCGCGCGAGGAACAGCGGGATCAGGAACAGCGCCACGCCCACAGGCCCGATGCGCAGGTGCACGAGCGCGAGCAGGATCCCGAACGGCAGGAAGAAGAAGACGTGGAGGATCTCCCACTGGAAGTTCGTCTGCCAGATGCGCAGCGCGGAGATCCGTTCCTTGAGACCGATCGCGAGCGAGATCTGGCCCGTGTTCATGAAGAAGTAGACGAGCGGCGCCGCGAGCAGCGGCAGGATCTGGCTCTGATCCGGATTGAACGCCGGGCCGACCTTGCCGCCGAGCTGTTCGTACACGATGCCGGCGACGCCGATCGATACGACGATCTGTCCGAGGTTGAACGCGACCTTGTAGAGCGGATTGCGCTTCACCGCGACGTTCGTCAGCAGATCCGACACGACGCCGAACCAGCACGCGACCGCGGGGCCGAAGATCAGGATCGCGGCGAAGTCGAGCGCGGACGTCACCGTCACCGTCGCGCCGCCTCGCGGCAACGGAATCGGGGACATCGCCGCCACGGCGATCATGACCGACCACAGGATGAGACTCGCCAGCGACCGCGGGTGCCAGTCCAGCGTCCCGAGCTCGGCGCTGAGCCACGAGAGCAGGGCCAAGCCGCCCAACAGCGTGAGTACGACGTACGCACGCAATGGCGAATTGAGCTCCTTCATCTTCTCCCCCAACCCCTCCGCTCCCGGATCCCGCCGGAAGAGGGGTCTGCGCATCCTCCTCCGCGTATCGGCCACATCCTCCCCGGATTCAAGGTCCCGTCAACCTCGGAAACCGCGGATCTCTCGAAGAGGGACGGGGTCGCCCGCACCGCGGGCAGCTCGCACGGTGCCGACTCCGTGGTCGGGCCCGGGCGCTGCCACTTCCTCGCCCCCTTGACTCCCCCCTCGAGTTTGCCTACCCTAGGGACGATATTTAGGCACGGCGAATTTCAGAATTCGGACAGACTTCACCGGAACGACCATGGACCGATCCGCCATCTCCACCGCCATGCAGGACTACCTGAAGGCGATCTGGGACCTCACCCGCTCGGGGGAGGCGGCCCCGACGTCGGCCATCGCGGAGCGCCTGGAGGTGTCGGCCGCCTCCGTGTCGGGCATGCTGAAGCGGCTGGCGGCGCTCGAGCTGGTCGTCCACGAGCCGTACCAGGGCACGCGGCTCACCGTCACCGGGCGTCGCCTCGCCCTGGAGATGATCCGCCACCATCGCCTGATCGAGCTGTACCTCGCGGAGGCGCTGGGCGTGCCGTGGGACCGGGTGCACGAAGAGGCGGAACGGCTGGAGCACGTCATCAGCGAGGACCTCGAGCGCCGGATGGCGGCGCACCTCGGCGACCCGCACTTCGATCCGCACGGCGCTCCGATCCCGCGCATGGACGGTGAGATTCCGTCGATGCCCGGGAGTCGCACGCTGATCGAGGCGGAAGCCGGCGCCCCGCTCCGGGTCACCCAGGTGGACGACGACCCCGAGCTGCTCCGCTACCTGGACGGACACGGCATCGGGCTCGGCACGCCGCTCGAGGTCGTGACGCGCGAACCCTTCGGCGGGCCACTCGTGGTGCGGCTCGGCCGGGGCGAGTGCCGCCTCGGTCCGGAAGCCGCGCATCGCATCCGGGTCGCCCCCCACGAACCGCAGGAGAGCGAATCATGACGGAGCCCGCGAGGAATCTGCTCGTCGCGTTCTCGGCGGTCTTGGTGGCGTGGTTCCTGTTCCGCCCGGACCGCGGCCTGATCCCGGCCTGGCTCCGGCAGCGACGCCTGGCCGGACGCGTGCTGCGCGAGGACGCGTTGAAGCACGTGTGGAAAGAGCACGACGAGGGCCGCACCGCCACCGTCGCGAGTCTCGCCGGCGCGCTCTCGATCTCCACGGACGACGCCGCGGGTCTGGTGGGTCAGATGCAGGAGCACGGACTTCTCCTCCCCACGGAAGGCGGGTTCGATCCGACTCCCGCCGGTCGCGACTACGCGCTGCAGATCATCCGCGCCCACCGACTGTGGGAGCGCTTCCTGGCGGACCACACGGGAATCCGCGCCTCCGAGTGGCACGGGGCGGCCGAGCGTCGCGAGCACGCGATGACCCCGGGCGAGGCCGACGCGCTCGCCGCACATCTCGGCGATCCGCGCTTCGATCCGCACGGCGATCCGATTCCGACCGCGGCCGGCGAGATGATGGTGCCCGAGAGCGTCCCGCTCCACGCGGCCGAGATCGATGAGCCGCTCCAGATCGTGCACCTGGAGGACGAGCCGGAGACCGTCTACGCCCAGCTCGCCGCCGAGGGTCTGCACGTGGGGATGATGGTGCGGGTCGTGGAGTCGACGCCCGCTCGCGTCCGCTTCTGGGCGGATGGCGACGAGCACGTGCTCGCGCCGGTGCTGGCCGCGAACGTCTCGGTCGCGCCGGCGGAAGAGGAAGACGACGACCGACTGCCCGGCGACATGCCGAGCGAGAGACTCTCGAGCCTCACCCTCGGAGAGAGCGCGGAGATCCTGTTCGTCTCGCGCGCATGCCGCGGCCTCGAACGTCGTCGGTTGATGGACCTCGGCATCGTGCCGGGGACGCGAATCGAGGCCGTGCTGGCCAGCCCGACGGGCGACCCGATCGCTTATCGCGTGCGCGGCACCACGGTCGCGATCCGTCGGGACCAGTCCCGTCACATCCATATTCGTCCCCCGGTGCAGGAGGTCGCGTCGTGAGTCGTCCCCCGGAAGACGGGTCGCCGCGGCCCGAGCCGACGCCGCCGGTCGCTCCCGTGCGGGAGCTCCACCCGGCCGCCGCGCCGGCGGGCTCCGCGTGCGCCACGTGTCCCGTGCACCACGCCGGCAACCTGATCCGGCTCGGCGTGAACATGAAGAGCTGGGACTACGTCGTGGCGCTCGCGGGGAATCCGAACACGGGGAAGAGCACGGTCTTCAATGCGCTCACCGGGCTCCGCCAGCACACGGGCAACTGGCCCGGCAAGACGGTCGCGCGCGCCGAGGGCGGGTTCTCCTACCGGGACGCACGCTACAAGCTCGTGGACCTGCCGGGCACGTACTCGCTGCTCTCCACGAGCACCGACGAGGAGATCGCCCGCGACTTCATCCTGTTCGGCCGCCCCGACGTCACTGTCGTCGTGGCCGACGCGACGCAACTGGAGCGCAACCTCAACCTCGTGCTGCAGGTACTCGAGATCACCGATCGCGCGATCGTGTGCGTGAACCTGATCGACGAGGCCGAACGCGCGGGACTCCAGGTGGACGAGCGCGCCCTTGCGCGCGAGCTCGGGGTGCCGGTGGTTCCCACCGCGGCGCGCAGTCGCCGGGGACTCGACGAACTGCTCGCGCGCATCGCCGAGATGGCGGCGGGCGAGACGCCTACCCGGCCGCGACGAATCGAGGGCGGAAACCGCGTACTGCAACGGGCCGTCGAGGAGCTCGCCGGCGCCATCCAGCGGGACTACCCGAACCTTCCGAACGCGCGCTGGGTCGCGCTCCGACTCCTGGACGGCGACGAGCGACTCGCGCGGGCCGTCGAGTCCGGCGAGCTCGCCGATCTCGCCCGTTCGTCCACGTCGATCGCCGAACCGACCCCTTCTCCCGCGCAAGGAATCGCCTCGTGAGCCGCACCGACGACCATCACGCCATCCTCGACCTCGCGAGTCGCCTGCGCTGGAACCTCGGCGCGGACTTCGCGGACCGCGTGACCGAAGCGATCTATACCGATGCCGCCCGCATCGCGGACATCGCCGTCTCCCGGACGGATCGCTACCGGGCGGTGACCCTGGAGCAGAAGATCGATCGACTCGTCACCAGCCGCTGGGCCGGATTCCCGATCATGGCGCTGCTGTTGACGGCGGTCTTCTACCTCACGATCACCGGTGCGAACGTGCCTTCACAGATGCTGGCGCGCGTGCTCATCGAGAAGGGCCATCCTCTCCTGCTCGGCCTCGCGAACCAGGCAGGATTCCCCTGGTGGTTGAGCGGACTCCTCATCGACGGCATCTATCTCGCGGCGGCCTGGGTCGTGAGCGTGATGCTCCCGCCCATGGCGATCTTCTTCCCCCTGTTCACGCTGCTGGAGGATCTCGGGTACCTGGCGCGCGTGTCGTTCAACCTGGATGGCCTGTTCCGCCGCGCCGGCGCGCACGGCAAGCAGGCCCTCACCATGGCCATGGGCTGGGGCTGCAACGCGGCCGGCGTGGTCGCGACGCGCGTGATCGACAGTCCGCGCGAGCGACTCATCGCGATCCTCACGAACAACTTCGCGCTCTGCAACGGGCGCTGGCCGACCCAGATCCTGATCGCGACGATCTTCATCGGCGGCGCGGCGCCCGCCGCGCTCGCCGGGGCGGTCTCGGCGCTCTCCGTCGTGGGCGTCGCGCTGCTCGGGGTGGCGCTCACTTTCCTGTCTTCGTGGACACTGTCGCGCACCGTGCTGCGTGGCGAGCCGTCGTCGTTCAGCCTGGAGCTCCCACCCTACCGGCCGCCGCGAATCCTCCAGACCCTGTACTCCTCGCTCATCGACCGCACGCTGATCGTGCTCTGGCGCGCCGTGGTCTTCGCGGCCCCGGCCGGCGCGGCCATCTGGCTGTCCGCGAACGTCACGATCGGCGGCGTGTCGATCGCCGAGCACCTCATCGACTGGATGAACCCGTTCGGGCTGCTGCTCGGTCTGAACGGAGTGATCCTGCTCGCCTACGTCGTGGCGATTCCCGCGAACGAGATCGTGATCCCCACGGTGCTGATGCTGACCGTGCTCGTGGCCGGCGTGCACGGGGTCGGCGACGGCGCCGGCGTGATGTTCGAGCTCGACTCGAACGCGGCGCTCGGCGATCTGCTCGTGCGCGGCGGCGGCTGGACGCTGCTCACCGGAATCAACCTCATGTTGTTCAGCCTGATCCACAATCCGTGCTCGACCACGATCTACACGATCTACAAGGAGACCGGCAGCGCGAAGTGGACGGCGCTCGCGACGCTGTTCCCGGTGGCGATGGGCTTCGCGGTGTGTTTCGTGGTCGCGCAGGTGTGGCGACTCGTCGCGGGTTAGGCGTCACGCAGGTCCGGCGACTCGTCGCGGGCCAGGCGTCGACGACGAGAGCCCCCCCGAAAACAAGGACCCCCGCCTTCGCTGAGGCGGGGGTCTCTCTGCTCGACTGCTCGTGGTCCCGATCCCGATCTGTTCACTACCCGTTCAACTGAGAACTACCAGTCGTTACGGCCGCCCCAGTTCGCGCCGGCGAGGATGGCGCCGATGACTGCGGTCCAGATCGTAATCATGTTGGCGAAAGTCTCCCTTCTTTCGGGTCTCGTCCGCACCGCTCTGCGGACGGCAAACCGCTACGCTCGGGAGTCCGCTCGACCTTCAAAAACCTCCGGGATCACCCTCGAAGCGAGGGCGCGGGACCGATTTCGTATTCTACGGGTTCACGCGGGTTGAGTGTACCGAGGAATCGATTCAGAGCGTCCAGGACGGCGAAGACCGGAGCCTGGGTGGGGTCGAAGCCGACCTGGCAGCATCCGATGAGGTGACTCTCGGAGCGGCCCAGGCTTCGGTTCACGCAAACGAGGATGACCCGCTTGTCGCCGAGCTCCTTCTCCTCGACCTCGCCGAGGGAGAAGCTGGGCTCGCCGTCCACGAGCTTCGCGATCGCGTCGAGGGTCGCCTGAGCGACCGTGCGGCGCACCTCCCAGCGGGTGCCGGGACCGGCCGCGCGGCCGGTGGTCTGGAGGCCCCGGGCGGAAAGGACGACCTCGACCTCGAGCCCCGCGGGCGCGTGGTGGAGGCTGACCCCGGACAGTGAAACACGGCCCATGCCCTGAGCGGGGGCGAGCTCCGTTTCACCGTACTGGGCGATGGAGATCTTGCGGTGGTCGATCGCGACGCCCTCCTCCGCGGCCAGGATGGCCTCGATGTCGCGGGCAATTTGCTTGGGGGACCGGCCGGATCGCGCGGTGACGTGCACCGCCGTGATGGTCCCGTCGGGATCCGACTGGATCTCGCAGGAATTCACGTCTCTGAGCTTCACGATGTGACGCTGAGCGACAGAATACCGAGTCGACGGACGCTCCATCCGTCCCCCCTTCCGAGAGAGAATGGCCCGCAAGCGGACCTCAGGCCCCAGATGCTCTGCTGAAGGCGTGCTCGCGATCCTAGCAGAACCCGCCGGTGATACACAATCGGCTATGAGCTATCTTTGGCCTATCTGAGAGCTTGGCCTGTTCGTTTCCGGGTAACGAGCCGCCGGTCGGGACCCTGGCGGCACGACCCTTCCCGCGGGCTAGCGCTGCGGCACCAGGCCGCCGTTCCACGTCCAGCCGGCGATCTTCTCGAGCCGGCGGCCCCGGGCGTCGAGCTCCTCGCGGCGGAGATCCCGGAGGCGGGCGGCCGAGAACGCCTCGACGTTGAACGACGCCGCGACCGTTCCGGCCAGCAGCGCGCGGTGCATGCCCTCGAACGAGAGATCTCCGGTCTCCGCGAGACGGCCGACGAAACCGCCGGCGAACGTGTCGCCGGCGCCCGTGGGATCCACCACGTCTTCCACCGGGTACGCGGGCAGACGGTAGATCTCGTCCTCGCCGAGCAGAAGCACGCCGTACTCGCCGAGCTTCACCACGATGTAGCGCGGCCCCATCTCGGTGATGCGACGGGCGGCCCGGATCGGGTTCGTCTCGTCGGCGAGATCCTTCGCCTCGGCCTCGTTCAGTACGAGCACGTCCACGCGCGCGAGGAGCTTCTCGAGCTCACGACGCTTGCCGCTGATCCAGAAATTCATCGTGTCCGCGATCACGAGGCGCGGGCGCTCGACCTGGTCGAGCACGCGCATCTGCAGCACGGGGTCGATGTTCGCGAGGAACAGATACTCGGGTGCGCGGTGCGATTCCGGAATGTCGGGATCGAAGTCCTGGAACACGTTCAACAGCGTGGCGTGCGTCGTCGCGTCGCCCATCTCGGCGCCGTACGAACCGCTCCACCGGAACGTGTCGCCCGAGGCGACCACGATCCCCGACGTGTCCACGCCGCGCTCGCGCAGGAAATCGAGCGCGGCGAGATCGAAATCCTGCCCCACGACGGCCACGATGCTCACCGGGGCGTAGAAGCTCGCCGCAGCCGAGAAGTACGTGGCGGAGCCGCCGAGCGCGCGCTCGACGCGACCGAAGGGAGTGCGCACGTCGTCGTACGCGACCGAGCCGACGACCAGGATGCTCATGGATTCCTCCTTCTGGATCGCCGCGGGGCGGCGGAAAGCTGCGTCACATTTCCTCCAGCGCGTCGATCCCGCAGAGGCCGAGTCCCTCGCGCAGCACGTCGGCGAGCACGCCGACCAGGAACAGGCGCGCGCGCGAAACGCGGACGTCGTCCACGAGCACCCGGAACGCGGCCTCCTGCTTCCCACGCGTGTAGAACCGGTGGTACGAACTCGCCACGTCGCGCAGGTACGCCACGAGCCGATGCGGCTCGAGCGCCCGCGCGGACTCCTTCACGGTCTGCGGGTACTGGAGCAACGTCCGCATCATCGCGACCTCCTCCTCACCGGTCAGCAGCGAGAGATCCGGACTCTCCTCGGAAGCGAGTACGGTCTGCGCGGCCGGCTGGCGGAAGATGCTGCGCGTGCGCGCATGCGCGTACTGCACGTAGAACACGGGATTGTCGAGCGTCTGCTTCTTCGCGAGCTCCAGGTCGAAGTCCAGGTGACTGGACGGCTTGCGCATGAGGAAGAAGAAGCGCGAGACGTCCTTGCCGACCTCCTGCACGAGCTCCTCGAGCGTCACGAGCTCGCCCGCGCGCTTCGACATCTTCACGACCTCGGCGCCGCGGAGCAGGTTGACCTGCTGCACGATCTGCACCGTGAGCCAGTCCTCGGCCAGGCCGAGCGCGACCGTGGCCGAGTGCAGGCGCTTGATGTAGCCGTGGTGGTCGGGCCCCCACACGTCGACGACGTGATCGAACCCGCGACGCGCCTTGTCGAGGTGGTACGCGATGTCCGCGAGCAGATACGTCGACTGCCCGTTCGAGCGACGGATCACGCGGTCCTTGTCGTCGCCGAACTCGGTCGACGTGAACCAGTGCGCGCCGTCTTCCTCGCGCACGTGCCCACGTTCCTGGAGCTGCTTCTCCGCCTCCAGCAGCCGCACGGCGCCGGCGGAATCTTCCCGGTGCAGCACCGACTCGCGGAACCACACGTCGAACTCCACGCCGAAGCTTCTCAGGGCGGCCTTCGCGGCCTCGATCATCGACGCGATGCCGATCGAAGAGAAATCCAGACTCTCCGCCACCGCCCGCGCGACGTTCGCATCGGCCGCCGACGGCTCGGGCGCCGGCGGCGCCCCCACGTGCACGCTCTCCTCGAGCGCACGGATCGTCCCGCCCGCCGCGGCGTGTGCGGCCACCGCCGCGGCGACCGCCGCCGCTCCGTGCCCGCGATCGGCGAGCCCGCTCACGCCGCGCCACAGCTCGCGACCGAGCTCGGTCACGTACTCGCCGCGATAACCCTCCTCGGGAAACTCGAACTTCTCTCCCGCCGCCTCGAGGAAGCGCGCGCGCAGCGACTCGCCGAACAGCTGGGCCTGGTTGCCCTCGTCGTTCACGTAGTACTCCGCGTGAACGTCGACTCCCACCGCGCGCTGCAACCGCACGCAGGCGTCGCCGAACGCGGCGGACCGCGCCGACACGACGTTCATCGGCCCGGTGGGGTTCGCCGAGACGAACTCGATCTGGAACTTCCCGATGTGCCGCGCCCACTCGGGATCCTGCATCAGCGCCCGCCGGCGCTCCGGATCCGCGAGCTGCCGCACGAAGGTCTGGATCCCGCGCGGTCGGATCTTGAAATTGATGAAGCCGGGGCCGGCGACCTCCGCGTCGCTGACCGCGGTCTCACCGGCGAGCTGCGCGACGAGCGCTTCCGCGATCTTGCGCGGGTTGTCGCGCACGAGGTCCTTCAGCAGGAACGCGGCGTTCGACGCGAAGTCCCCGTGCGACGGATCGCGCGGCGCCTCGAGCGTGAGCCGACCCAGCAGTTCCTCGCCGATTTCCGGGTACGCGCTCTTGACCGAGCGCTTCACTTCCTCGAGCAGAAGCTCCCGCATCTCACTCCGCCTCCGGACCGTGTCGGGTCCGGCCTCGATTCACGTTTCTCTCGGACCCGATCGCGTCAGTGGATGTGCGCGTCGTCGTCGATGCGCGTCGCCGGGGCGTCGCCCCAGAGTGTCTCCAGGGAGTAATACCCGCGAGTCTCCGCATGGAACACGTGTACCACCACGTCCACGAAGTCGACGAGCACCCATCGCCGGCCCTCCAGGCCCTCGACGTGCCACGCCTTCTGCCCCTCCTCGCGGAGCTTCTCGACGATGTGATCGCAGACCGCCTTGACCTGGGTCTCCGAATCCGCGGTGGCGAGGACGAAGTGATCCGCCGCCGACGTGAGGCCGGTGAGGTCCAGGATGAGGATGTCGCGGGCCTTCTTCTCGAGGGCGAGTCGCGCGGCGCGCTCGGCGAGCTCGGCGGGAGTCAACGGGTTCCAGGGCTCCTGTGCGGCGTATCCGGTGGTCCGCTCGCGGCGGACCGCGTCCGGGCGGAAGCGGAGTTCCTTGGACTCCGCGCGGGCCGGGCAGTCTACCACGCCTCCAGACGCCGATCCACCGCGACCACGATCGCGCCGGTCACGACTCCGAGCGGAACCGCCGTCGCGAGCAGCCACGGGGCGAGTGTCAGGACACTCCGTCCGGCGCCGAACAGGGCGCCGATCGCCGCGAGCTGCCCGAGCACGTGCGCGGCCGACCCGATCACGCTGACGCCGAGCCACGACAGGGGCGGCACGGCGCGGGCGGCGAGCACCATCGCGACGAGCGCCGCCGCCCCGCCGGCCACCGCGAGCGCGAACGTCGGGCCGCCGAGCGTCCCGAGCAGTAGACCCGCCAGCAGCACCCGCACGGCGGTGACCGCGAGGGCGGCCCGCGCCCCGAGCCGGACGAGCGCGAGCAGCGCCACCGCGTTCGCGAGACCGAGGCGCAGCCACGGGAGCGGTTTCGGGATCAGGCTCTCGGCGATCGCGAGCGTCGTGGCGACCGCGACGAGCAGGGCGACCCGGGCGATCGTCCGCGTGGTCAACCGGTCACCGCGTCGGGCACGCCGGCATCCGGCGCACCGCCCGTGAGCCGCACCACGAGAGCGTTCGGGACACAGGCGATGATCTCGCCCGAGTGACGGCGCGGCCCCATCCGGACACAGATGCGGTGCGGACACGCCGACTCCGTCACACGCACGGCATGGCCGGACACCTCGATCGTGACCGGCGAGAGGCGCCCCTGCACTTCCACCCGGCTGTCGCGATCCAGGGGAAGCGTCGCCACGACTTCGCCGCCCACCGTGACCACGGCCGCGGTCGGCTCGCCCGACGGACGCGCGGCCACGCCGAGCGCGATCGAGCCGAGGAGCAGCGCCAGGGAGACGATTCGATCGGCGGGGGTGAGCGCGCGCCAGAGACCGCGGACGGAGAACAGGTCGGAGGTCACTCGCGGTACCGCGCGAAACCGGGGGTCTCGTGCGAGACGAGATCACCCTTCGCGTCGTAGGTGACGAGCAGGCCTTCGAGACCCGGCTGCCGCTCGAGCGCCGCGATGCCCGCCTCGGCTCCGAGCACGAACGCGGCCGTCGCCCAGGCGTCGGCGGTGGCGCAGTCGGGCGCGATCACCGTGGCGCTGTGCACGTCGCGGGCCGGCCAGCCGGTGCGCGGATCGAGCAGGTGGTGGTAGCGGACGCCGTCGACCTCGAAGAAGCGCTGGTAGTCGCCGGACGTCGCGACCGCGGTCCCGTCCGGCAGACGGAGCTTGAGGAAGATGCGCGACGCGTCGCGCGGATCCTGCACGCCGATCAGCCAGGCCTTGCCGTCCGGCCGGTGACCGCGCACGACGAGATCGCCGCCCGCATTCACGATGCAGTGATCGGACACCCCGAGCAGCACGTCGGCCGCGCGGTCGACCGCCCAGCCCTTGGCGACGCCACCGAGATCGAGCTTCATACCGGGTCGGCCGAGCCGCCACGCGATCCGACCCGGCGCGCGTTCCGCCCGCTCGACGTCCCGCCAGCCGACGGTGGCCACGGCCGCCGCGACCGTCGCGGAGTCCGGCAACGCCGGGTCTTCGGGCCAGCCCCACGCGGCCACGAGCGCGCCCGCCGTCGGATCGAACGCACCGTCCGACTCCGCGGCGATGCGAAGGCCCAGCGTGAGGATCTCGTCGACTTCGGGCGAGACGCCCTCGACCCACGCGCCGTTCGCGCGCGCCAGACGCGCGGGCTCGCTCGTCTCCGCGTACGACGTGGTCAGCGCCTCGATCTCGCGCAGACGCGCGAACGCACGGTCGAGCGCCTCGCGCGCGGTGACGGGATCGTCGGAGACGACCTTCAGCTCCGCGAGCGTGCCCATCACGAAGTCGGTGCGGGACTCGACGGTCGGAGCCCGATCGCACGCGGGGAGAGCGATCGCGACGAGAAGAGCGAGGGCCGCCGCGGGACGCGCCGGGACGCGCACGCGCATCAACGGCCTCGGGCGATCATGTACTCGACGGTGGCGAGCAGCGGAGCCACGCCCTCGTGACCGTTCAGCGCGGCGAGGCGATCGCGCGCGGAGTAGGCGTACGCGAGCGCCTCGGCGCGCGCGCGCTCGATGCCGCCGCTCTCGAGGACGAAGCGCCGCACGACGTCCCAGTTCTCGTCGGTCAGCTCGCCTTCTCGGAACCACTCGGCGACCCGACGTCCCGTCTCCGGGTCTCCCGTCTCCCAGGCGTACAGCAGCGGCAGCGTGGCGAAGCCGAGCCGGAAGTCCGTGCCGATCGGCTTGCCGAGATCGGAGGGATCGCCCGTGAAGTCGAAGATGTCGTCGATGATCTGGAACGCGTAGCCGAGATCGCGCCCGAACTCGGACATGCCGGCCGCCTGCCGCTCGTCCAGACCGCCGAGCACCGCGCCGATCTCGCACGACGCCACGAACAGGGCACCCGTCTTCTCGTCGATCACGCGGAGATACTCCTCCACCGGCAACGCGGAGTCGTGGCGGCTCGCGAGCTCCCGGTTCATTCCGGTCGTCATCCGTTGCGTGTGCTGCACGAGGATGTGCAGCGCGTCGTGCAGGCGATGCTCGCAGAGCAGATCGAAGCCCTTCGTGAACAGCCAGTCGCCCATCAGGATGGCGGCGTGCTGACCCCACCGGTGGTTCACCGTGGCGAGGCCGCGTCGCGTCTCGGTCCCGTCGAGGCAGTCGTCGTGCAGGAGGGTCGCGGTGTGCACGAGCTCCACCACGGTCGCGGCCCAGAGCACGTCGTCGCGGTTCGCGGCGGCGCCGAGTCGCGAGACCAGGAGCAGCAGCAGCGGCCGGACGCGCTTGCCCCGCATCGTGAGCACGTGCTCGGCGATCTCGGCGGAGAGCGGGATGTCCGGGCGCTCGAGCGCACCGATCCGGACCTCGATGTCGTGGAGGTCTCCGGAGACGAGCTCGAACACCTCCGGCAGCGTCATGCGCGAGGTGAGGCCTGCGGGCTGACGCGCCAAGGAATCGGGCATGCGAGCGAGCTCCGGTCGGATGGGCTCCGAGGGGCGCGGCGGGACGGCCCGCGGCTCGGCGGTTTCTCGGACGAGCGAAGGTAGCAACTCGGGCGACCATCGTCAACGCGGCCCGCGCCCGTCAAGTGACTGGCAGGGCGACACTTGGGGAGCCGCGCTCGGTTGTCCGGCCGGAGGGCGCGTGCTACCGTCGTCCGGATGAGCCGTACCGACGGATGGGCGATCGCGGCCCTCCTCCTCGTCGTCGCCGTGGCGTTCGCCCCCGCGCTGTTCGGGAACGACGCCGCATTCACGTGGAACGTGGACCGCTGGGAGCCGTGGTCGGCCGACGCGTCGCCGGCCGACCTCGCCCGCCCCACCCGCCTCGCCGACTGCGCGCGCCAGTTCTACGTGATGCGGGAGCTCGCCTCCGAGGCGATCCACGAGGGGCGCCTGCCGCTCTGGAACCGCTGGATCTACGCCGGGACCCCGTTTCTCGCGAACTTCCAGCCGGCGGTGTTCTACCCCCCGAACCTGCTGCTCCTCGCGTCGCCGCTCGACACGGCGGACCAGATGACCGCGTTCATGGTCCTCCACTACCTGATCGCGACGATCGGCGCGTACGTGTTGCTGCGCTCGTTCGGCGCGCGACCTGCGGCCGCGCTGCTCGGTGCCTTCGTGTTCGGGGCGTGCGGTCACCACGCGGCCCGCACCGGCAACCCCACGCTGGTGGCGACCGGGTCCTGGATCCCGTGGTCGCTCGCGGCCGCGCGCCGGTGGTTCGTGCGGACGGATCGGCGTGCGTTCCTCGGCATGGTCGGCGCGCTCACGATGTCCGGGCTCGCCGGATTCCCGCAGGCGTTCGTGTTCCACGGGTACGCGTTCGGGATCTTCGGGCTCGTCCACGGCTTCGGGCGCGGGCCCGGTGCGTTCCGGCGCTGGTTCGGGTGGGGTCTCGCCGGCGTGCTCGGGATCGGGCTGCTCGCGATCCAGCTGTTCCCCACGCTCGAGTTCATGAAGCTCGCGCAGGACTCGAAGAACACGCCGGACATGCTCGCCTCCGGCACGCTGCATCCGTGGGCATTCGGCAAGCTCGTGATCCCGGACCTGCTCGGCCGCCCCACCGACGACACGAACGCGGCCTTCGCGCTCGAGGTCGGCAGCGGCTACTACCACCAGACCGAGCGCAGCACGTCGGTGTACCTCGGCGTGCTGCCACTCCTGCTCGCGGCCTCCGTGCTGCTCGCGCCGGGAGATCGTCGGCGCGCGACCGCCGCCGCCGCGCTGATCGCCCTGTTCGGATGCGCGCTGTGCCTGCCGGGTCCTACGAGCGCCCTGCTCACGAAGCTGCCGGGCCTCGGCTTCTCGCGACCCGACCGCGCGACGTTGCTCGCGAGCCTCGGCCTGGCCCTCCTCGCCGGACTCGGCGCGGATCGCCTCGCCGGGCGCGAGGGCCCCGGCGCGACTCGACCCGCGAACGGTCTCGCTTTCCTCGTCGGCGGCCTCGCGCTCGCGTTCGCGATCGCGATCCTCGCGGCCGGCGACCGGCTGCTGCCCGCGCGCGTGGCGGCGATCGCCGCCGACGCGATCCGACCCGGCGCGCTCGCGGCCCTCGCGCTCGCGACCGGCGCGCTCTTGCTCGTGGCGGCCCGCGCGTCCGGACGGCTGCCGGGCGCGGTGTTCCTCGCGCTCGCGCTGGCGCTGGTCGCCGCCGACCTCGGACCGTTCTTCCAGAGCCTCAACGTGATGCAGCCGAAGTCGCGGATCTTCCCGGCCGCGCCGGCGGGCGGCGCGCTCGACTGGCTGCAGCAGCGTCGACTCGAGGACGGGCCGTTCCGGATCTTCCACTGGGAGCGCACGAACGGGCAGTTCACGGGCGCGCTGCCGCCGTCCACGGGCGCGATCTACGGCGTGGAGGACGCGCTCGGGTTCGACTCGCTGAACCTCGCCCGGCTCACGGAACTCATGGACGCGATCGATCCCGCGATCGTCGTCCGGCGCGGCAACTTCCGCGGCCCCGCGGATCCCCGGTCGCTGGACACTCCCTTGCTGGACCTGCTCGACGTCCGGTTCGTGGCCGCCACCCGCGCCGACGCCGCCGGCCCCGGCCCCTGGCCCGCCGGCGAGCCCGTGCGCGTCCCCGGTCTCGCGCTCTGGGAGCGGCCCTCCCGTGGCCGGGTCTTCCTCGTGGACGAGGTCCGCGTCCGCTCCGATCCGCGGCAGATCCTGGCCGAGATGGCGGAATCCTCGTTCCGGCCGGATCTTGTGGCCTACTCGGAGGTTCCTGTACCGGGAGTGCCGCCCGCGCCGGCCGCCGCCGGGGACGCGAGATCGCCCCGGACGGACGGCGGGGCGGCGCCCGCCGGGATCGCCCGGCTCGCCGAGCACGAGGACGAACGGGTCGTGGTGGAGGTCGACGCGGAGCGGGCCGGGCTCCTCGTCCTCGCCGACGCGTACTACCCGGGCTGGAAAGCCTCGGTCGACGGCGAGGAGCGACCGATCCATCGGGTGGACCATCTGTTCCGCGGGGTCGCGGTGCGGCCGGGCGACCGTCGGGTCGAGTTCACGTACGATCCGGACTCGCTCCGACACGGAGCGGGCGTCACCCTGGCCGCCGCGCTGCTCACCGTCCTCGCGACATTCCTCGTTCCGCGCCGCCGCCCGGCGTCGCTCCCGGAGGTTTCTTGATCCGCCCCCTCCTGTCGATCGCGCTCGGCGCGCTCCTGCTCGCCTCCGTCGGTTGTCGTTCCGATGCGACCCGCAGCGGGCGCGTGTTCCTGATCGGCCTGGACGGCGCCACCTGGGACCTGCTGGATCCGATGCTGGACGCCGGCAAGATGCCGAACCTCGCGGGCCTGATCGCGGAGGGCACGCGCGCGCCGCTCGAGTCGCTCGTCCCCACCAAGAGCCCGGCGCTGTGGACCACGATCGCCACCGGCAAGTCGTTCGAGAAGCACGGCATCAACGACTTCACCGAGGTCACGTTCGACGACGGCACCAAGAACATGCGCGTGATGCACATGACGTCGAACATGCGCACCACGAAGGCGCTGTGGAACATCGTGGAGGGCGATCGCGGTCGCACGGCGTTCGTGGGCTGGTGGGTCAGCTATCCGGCGGAGCCGGTGGACGGCTACGTCGTGTCGAGCCGCGTGCCGCTGTCCCAGAGCGGCGGCAAGGACGCCCCCACGAAGGGAATCCTCACGGCCGACGGCGCCGGCGCGCAGACCTGGCCGCGCGAGCTGTACGACGACATCGTGCCGCTGATCCGTCCCGCCGAGAACGTGGCGTACGAGGAGGCCGCGCGCTTCATGGATCTCACGCAGGACGAGCTCGGCCGCGACATCGTGGAGGGATTCCGCTGGGCGTACGCCGCGGACGAGACGTACCGCAAGGTCGCCGACCTGCTGCTGACGCGCGATCCCGACATCGATCTGTGGGGCCTGTACTTCAACGGCATCGACGTCGTGTCGCACCGCTACTGGCAGTACCTCGAACCGTCGCGGTATCCGAACGTGAATCCCGCGGAGATTCCGCGCTTCCGCGCGGTGATCGAGCGGTACTACGAGTACACGGACGAACTGCTCGGCGACATCCTCGCCAGGCGCCGGCCGGGCGACACGTTCCTCGTGGTGTCCGACCACGGCTTCCACGCGCACGGCCACAAGGACGGACCCGCGGGCATCTTCGTCGCCGCGGGCACGAACATCGAGCCGGGGGCGGAACTGCCGCCGGTCGAGCTCGTGGACGTCACGCCGACCGTGCTGGCGCTCCTGAACCTGCCCGAGGCGGAAGACATGGACGGCCGCGTGCTCGACGAGCTGCTCACGCCGGCCTGGCGCGACGCGTATCCCAAGCGTCGCATCTCCACGTACGACACCGAGGAGTGGCTGGAGGCGCGCGACCACACGCCGATTCCCTCCGGTGCGGACGAAGAGCTCATGGAGCGTCTGCAGGCGCTCGGGTACATGAACTGATGCGTATTGCGTTCGCGATCCCGGCCGCGCTGCTCGCGCTCACGCTCGCGGGATGCGAGGAGCCGGCGCCGCCCGCCCCGCCGCGCAGCATGATCCTCGGCCTCGACGGCTGCGACTGGCGCAACGCGCTGCCGCTCGTGCGCCAGGGCAAGCTGCCCACGGTGGAGGCGCTGTGGCGAGCCGGCGCGCGCGGCACGATGCTCACGAATCCGGACTACCGGTGGTCGCCGGTGCTGTGGACGTCGATCGCCACCGGCAAGCTGCCGCAGGAGCACGGTGTGACGAGCTTCATGGCGCAGGTCGAGGGCATGGATCGCTGGATCCCCACGCCGTCCACCGAGCGCAAGGTCCGCGCGCTGTGGAACATGTTCACGGAGAAGGACCGGAGTGTCGGCTTCGTGGGCTGGTGGGTCACGTGGCCGGCCGAGCCCGTGAAGGGCTTCATGGTCACCGATCACTTCTCCGTCTCGCGGTTCGACCTCGGCAACGACTACGAGCGCGAGCGCGAGTCCGTGTTCTCGGAGCAGGAGACGTGGCCGCCGGAGCTCGGCCAGCAGATCGCCGCGCTCAAGGTGCCGCGCCAGCGCATCGGCCGCGAGGACTACGCGCGCTTCGTGAACCTGCCCGCGGACTGGCAGTGGCCCGAGCACTTTCGCAAGTTCGACAAGGCCTCCGAGTTCGCGATCGCGCACTCGGTGGATCGCACGCACTCCGGCGCCGGCCAGCGCCTGCTCCGCGACGTGGAGCCCGATCTGTTCGGCGTGTTCCTCCAGGGCATCGACATCATGCAGCACTACTACTGGGAGTATCTGGATCCGTCGCAGGCGTTCTGGTCGCCCTCCGACGCCGAGGTGCGCGAGTACGGCGAGGCGATCGAGCGTTACTACCGGTGGATCGACGGCGTGGTCGCGGACCTGGTGGAGGCGGGCGGCGACCGCGCCGTGCTGATCGTGTCCGATCACGGGTTCCGCCCGGCCGACGATCGCTACGAGGACAAGCACATCTCGGGCGAGCACCGCCGGCAGGCGGTGTGGCTGTTCGCGGGGCCGGGCGCGCGCCGCGACGTGATCGTGCCCGAGACCGACGCGGTGGACGTGACGCCCACGATCCTCGCCTATCACGGCCTGCCGGTGGCGCACGACTTCGACGGCGACCCCGTGCTCGACGTGATGACTCCGGAGTGGCAGGCGGCCCATCCGGTGGAGTGGATCGCCACCTGGGAGACGTCGCCTCTCGCGCGGCGCGAGCTGCCCGGCAGCTCGAACGCCCGCGACCTCGAGGAGCGGATCCGCGCGCTCGGGTACATCGAATGACGTGGCCGCGCGTCCTCGGGCTCGCGCTGCTCGCGGGCGCGCTGGCGGGCTGCGCGCGCGAGCCGGCGAAGGCGCCCGCGGATCGGCCGGACCTCGACACGCTCGTCCTGGTGACGCTCGACACGTTCCGGCAGGACCGGCTCGGCAGCAACGGCGATCCGCAGACCCGCACGCCGAACTTCGACCGGTTCGCGCGCCGCGCCGCTTGCTGGCGCAACGCCGTCACCGCGATCCCGCTCACCACACCGTCGCACGCCACGATCCTGTCCGGCCTCTCGCCGCGCGGGCACGGGCTGATCGCGAATCGCATGCGCCTCGACGAGAGCGTGATCACGTTGCCGATGCGGCTCCGCGACGCCGGCTGGCGCACGGCGGCCGTGGTCTCCGCGCGCGTGGTGCTCGGCCCGGAGTTCGGACTCGACCGCGGGTTCGACACCTACGACGTGATCGAGCCCGCCACCCGTCCCGCCTCGGGCGAGGGCGCGCAGACGACGGAGACGGCCCGCCGCGTTCTCGCGGAACACGACGGTCGGCCGACGTTCCTCTGGGCCCACTTCTTCGACGCGCACCTGCCGTACGCGCCGCCGGCACCCTGGGACGGCATCTACGATCCCGGCTATGACGGCGCGTACCGCGAGCCTTCCCTGGGACTGCAGCGGGAGCTTGCCGAGGGCGACGACGTCGACGCGCGCGACGTCGCCTGGCTCGCCGCGCAGTACGCGGGTGAGATCTCGTTCCTCGACCGCTGTTTCGGGGACCTCCTGCGCGACGTCGATCTGGATCGCGCGGCCGTGCTGGTGACGGCCGACCACGGCGAGGGTCTGTACGAGCACCGCCGCTACTTCGGCCACGACACGCTGCTGTACGACACCGCGCTGCGCGTGCCGTTCCTGCTCCGCACGCCGGACGCCCGCGGCGGCGTCCGTTCCGAGGACGCGCGCACGCTCGACGTGGCCGCGACGCTGGCCGGCGTTGCGGGCCTGCCGACGGGCGGCACCGAGGGCCGGGATCTCCGTCGCGCCGCACCGCGCACGGGTGACGACACGGCCTTCGTGGCGGAGACGCATCCGGCCCGCGAGAAGGCGTGGCCGTCGTACGCGCTCCGCAACAGAGACTCCAAGCTGATCTGGTCCCCGCGCTCGCGCACGCGCGAGTGCTACGACCTCGTCTCGGATCCGGCCGAACGGCACGATCTCTCCGGCGAGGGTTCGGACTACTTCCGGATTCTCGGCGAGGACCTGGAGCTCGACCTGCGCACGCGACCGACCGGCACGATCCGCACCGTGGACGACGAGCGCGGCGGCCCGGACGACGCGACGCTCGAGCAGCTGAAGGCACTCGGGTACGCGGGATGAAACGTCGGCTCGCGTTCGCCGCGCTCGTCGCGCTCGCGATGGCGCTCGCGACCTGCGCGCCGGAGCCTCCCGGGCGAACCGTGCTGCTGATCACTGTGGACACGCTGCGCGCGGATCACGTCGGCGCGTGGGGGAATCCCGAGGGAACGTCGCCGGAGCTCGATCGCCTCACGCGCAGCGCGGCCCAGTTCCGCCAGTGCCTGTCCGTGTCCTCGTGGACGATGCCCGCCATGGGCACGCTCGCGACCGGCCTTCCGCCTTCGAAGCACGGCCTGCTGTACTGGCACATGCCGCTCGCGGACGTTCCGGAGACGCTGTCCGAGGTGCTCGCGCCGGGCGGAATCCGCAGCGCGTTCTTCGGCAATCCGATCCCGCGGCTGGAAGGGCTCGATCGCGGCTTCGACACGTGGCAAACGTTCGAGGGCAACGACCACGCGGCCGTCGTCGCGGCCACGCGCTGGCTCGGGAAGAGCGGCGGCGATCGATTCGTGTGGGTGCACCTGCTCGGTCCGCACGCTCCGTACGATCCACGGCCCGCGGATCTGCGCTCGCGACCCGGCGTCTCCGCGGAAGCGCTCGCGTACGAGGGCGAGGTGCGCACCGTCGATCGCGAGATCCGTACGTTGCTGCGCGCGGTCGGCCCCGACGCGGCAGTGATCGTGACCGCGGACCACGGCGAGACGCTCGACGAGCGCCGCACGATGCAGTTCGACCACGGCAAGCGTCTGTACGAGGAGCTGCTCCGCGTGCCGGGCCTCGTGCGCTTCCCGGGCGCCGCGCATGAACTCGTGTCGCGCCCGGTGATCCTGGCGGACTTCCCGGTGACGATCTGCGACTGGTTCGGCGAGGCGCCGCCGGCCGGCGCCTACGGCGAGTCTCTCGCGGCACTCGTGCGCGGCGATCGCTCCGCGCCGCGCCGCGAGGTCACGTTCGCGTCCGTGGTGGAAGACGAGCCGCCGGCCCACCGCGACCGGCGCTGGACCGCCCGCGGCGAGCGCTGGAAGGCCGTGTACAACGTGGACAAGGATCGCTGGGACCTGTTCGACCTCGCCCTCGACCCGGAGGAGCGCATCGACGTGTCCGCGCAGCACCCGGCCGAGCTCGAGTATCTCCGGCGCGAGCTCGAGGACTGGCGCGCGGACCATGCGTTTCCGGACCTGCCGTTCGATCGTCGCTTCACGCCGGCCGAGCTGGAGCGGTTGCAGAGTCTCGGGTACCTGGGCGGGGCGGATCGCTAGGCGGGGCGAACACGGGGCTCGACCGGGGTGTACCTAACCCTGACGCCTCCGCGGACGAGGTGCCGTCTTCCGGTAGCTCACGTCGATCGTCGCGCCCGTGAGCGCACCCAGGCCCTCCAGGTCCGCGGCCGGCACTCCCACCCCTTCTCCCGGGTCGATCGTCAGGATGAAGCCGCGGTTCGGAACGTCGTGCTCCAGGATCTCCTTGGCCAGAATCGTGATGTCGAAGACCGCCTCGCCGCCCCCGCCCGCCGCGATCTCCGCGCGACCGTGAACGAGATCCTCGAAGTCGCCACCGGCTCGGCTCCAGCCGCTGGTCCAGCCCACGGCCCCGCGCGACCAAGCCGTCGTCACCGGGTGAACGCGGAGCGTCATCGCGCGGGAAGCCTCGAAGAGTGGCAGCGGCACGCGGAGGTAGGCGCGACGAACTGCCACGTGCTCTTCCGGCACCGAGAGATCCGCCGTGAAAAGCACCCGACCGACATGGGTCTCAGGCTCCGTGATCGCCGTCACGTTCCCGATCCAGCGCTCGATGCTCGCGGCAAAGAGCGGTGTGGCGAGGAGACTGACGAACGTCGCGGCTGCGAAGATCCGAGTCATGGTCTCTCTCCGTTTCGATAGGAGCTCTTGATCCGGCTCCAGGACGACGGGTCGACTGAGACGATCCCGCAGCCGGCGCCGAACGCACCGATCTGACCACAGCCCAGGCTCCCCGGCTCGACACAGGGGGAGTTCTCCCGGACGGTGAAGTCGTGGTTCTCGAGATCGCAGAAGAGGGGATCGATCTCGCGATCCGTGGCGCTCAGGGGAATCCCGATGCCCTCGGGGTTGTCCCAGAATACGTTGCATCCGCTCACCACATCACCCTCGATGGCGGTGTTGCCCTGCGAGCCGACCACCAGGTTCCCTTCGAAGATCGTGCCCGAGCCGAGGAAAGCCGAGGCGCCGCCAAAGAAGGCGTAGGTTTGCGAGTTGCCATAGAACGTGTTCCCGCGCACCTCACATGATCCGTTGCCCCCTGTGGCAAGGCCGCCGCCCTGCCCGTTGTCCCCGCTCACTGCGTTGTTCAGGAACAAGCAATCCTCGACCAGCTTCGGGCCGAAGTTTCCCCACGCGAGACCGCCGGGGCCGCTCCCGTAGGCCTGGTTCCCTTCGAAGCGACACCGACGAACGACGGCACCGAGGTTGTACTGCGAAATGTGTAGTCCGCCGGCGGCATTGTCCGACCAGTTGTCCAGGAACACGCAGTCTTCGATCAACGCGGACTCGCCCACTCCGCCCGCAACTCCCAGAAGGTACGCTCCCTTGTTCCCACACCCTCGGAACGAGGTGCCAATCAGGTTCAGATGGCCGCCCGAGTGAATCAGACCCCCGCCGCTCGTGGCCAGGCAGTTCACGAACTCGCAGTCGATCACGTCCACGTCCCCGTTGCCTGCCAGGCCGCCTCCCGTGCTCGCCCCCGCGTCGAGATCGCGGAAGATGCAGTTCCGGAACGACATCCTCCCCACGCCAACAACCCACGCCCCGGTCCCACCCTCGGGGGCACCCGTCAACGTGAACCCCTCGATCGCCGTAGTCTCTGACGGAAGCCCCTCACACTCGACCACCGATGCCTGCGGCCCCGGAGCATTCTGCATGTCGATCACAGTTACGTCCGGCCCCGCTTCGGAGCGAAGCAGAACTCCATCGACCATGAACGCGCACGACCGGTGAGTGAAGCCCGAGCCGCGCACCTCCGAGTCCGTGTACGTCCCCGGAGCCACCAGCACCGTGTCGCCCGACGCGCTCGCGTCCAGAGCCGCGTTGATCGTCTGGTACTCCGCCGGAACCCGGAGCGTCGCGCCAATGGCGTCAGAGGGCGGCGCCGAGAACAGACCCGCCGTCAGCACCGCCCAGACGACCGCTTGATGTCGCATCACCTGACTGCAAAGGTCCTGGTCATCGCCTCTCTCCGTTTCGATGGAAGCCCTTGATTCGGCCCCACGAAGACTGCTCGATGGACGTGATCCCGCAGCCGATGCCGAATGCACCGATCTGACCACAGCCCAGGCTCCCCGGCTCGACACAGGGGGAGTTCTCCCGGACGGTGAAGTCGTGGTTCTCGAGATCGCAGAAGAGGGGATCGATCTCGCGATCCGTGGCGCTCAGGGGAATCCCGATGCCCTCGGGGTTGTCCCAGAAGATGTTGCAGGAGGTGGAGACGCTCGATCCCGCCTGTACGTGGAAGGCGGGCACGCCCGTGGACTGGACCACGACGTTCCTCTCGAAGAGCACACCCGGCGCGTAGATGAACACCGCGGAGCCCCCGCCGGACTGGTAGGTCTGATGGTTCCCGAAGAACGTGTTGCCGCGGATCTCGCATGTTCCATTGTCCTGAACGACGAGCGCGCCGCCGCGACCGGTTCCCCCGTCGATCGAGTTGTTGAGGAACAGGCAGTCCTCAATCAGCTTCGGCCCGTAGCCCGTGAACGACAGGGCCCCGCCGGCATAGGCCGAGGCGTGGTTACCCTCGAACCGGCACCGGCGGACAATGGCGCCTTGGTCGTAGCGGTAGATCGTGAGCCCCGGGCCACCAGCGTTCGACCAGTTATCGAGGAATAGGCAGTCTTCCACGAGCGCCGACTCGCCCTCCCCGCCCGACACGCCCAGAAGGTAGGCACCGCTGTTCCCGCAGTTCTCGAACGTCGACCGAATCAAGTTGAGGTGACCGCCCGAATGGATGAGGCCGCCGCCGGAGTTCGCGAAGCAGTTCACGAACTCGCAGTCGATCACGTCCACGTTGCCGTTGCCAGCCAAGCCACCGCCGGTGCTGTTTCCCGCGTCCAGGTCGCGGAAGATGCAGTCGCGATACGTCACCCTACCTACGTCTCCTATGAAAGTCCCCCGCTGATTGACCGGTGCTCCGGTGATCGTGAAACCCTCGACGGCAGTTGCCGTGGAAGGGAGGTGAACGCACCACACCGTGGCAGCCTGGCTGGCCCCCAATCCCTGCATGTCGATCGTGGTTACTTCAGGTCCGGATTCCGATCGCAGAACCACGCCATCTCGCATGAACGCACAGGATCGCGTACTGAACCCGTCCAACCGGACATCGGAGTCCGTATAGGTGCCCGGAGCGACCAGCACCGTGTCACCGAAGGCGCTCGCATCGAGGGCCGCGTTGATCGTGGCAAACTCCATGGGCACAAGGTGAGTGGCAGCGAGCGTCCGGTCGGCCCCGCCAAGTGTGAGCCCCGCCAGCAATAGAGGAGCGGCGGCGGTGTTCATTCGCATCTCTGTGACTACCTCAGAAGAGTGACCTTGCGGCTTGCCTCGAAGCCCCGCGGTCCGCGCAGCTTCAGGAAGTATACCCCCGTCGGCACTCGGCCTCCGGACTCATTGGTCCCGCCCACGGGTAGATCAAGGGGTAACTTGCGGGGCCCAGGGCCGGAGAAGACATCCGAGCCATCGAGATCCAACCGCCGGATCGACTCGGAAGTGCCGCCGGTCCCTGTCCGCCTAGTCCCGGGGCTCCTCCACGTCCTTCCCCGCTTCCTTCCGGCGACTCCGGGCGATGCCCTGCGCGATCAGAAGCGAGATCAGGTACAGGAGCAGCACCGGCCCGGCCATCAGCAGCTGCGACGCGACGTCCGGGGGCGTGAGGATCGCGGAGAGCACGAACACGAGGACCACGCCCCAGCGCCAGTAGCGCTTGAGGAAGTCCGGATCGAGGATGCCCCACCACGTGAGCAGCGTGACCACGAGCGGGAACTGGAACACCGCGCCGAAAGCGAGCGTGAGCCGCACCGCGAAGTCGAAGTAGTGCTCCGCGGTGATCATCGGCTGGAGGTACTGCGTGCCGAACCCGAGCAGGAACGTGAGCGCGATCGGCAGGATCACGAGGTACGCGAACGCCGCCCCCGCGTAGAACAGCAGCACGGAGCTCAGCACCACCGGGACCGCGACCTTGCGCTCCTTCTTCAGGAGCCCGGGCACCACGAACGTCCACACACGCCACACGATGAACGGCGCGGCGAGGAACAGGCCGAGCCCGATCGCGGTCTTCATGCGCAGCATGAACGCGCCCGTGGGCGAGATGAACTTCAGGTCGCCCACGGGGCCGATCGCGGGACGCACGAGCAGGTCGATCGCGCGATCGGAAAGGAACCAGGCGGCGACCGCGGCGACGGACGCGGCCAGCAGCGACTGGAGGAGCACGGTCCGCAGCTCCTCCAGGTGCTCGACCAGCGTCATCTCCCCGCCGGGCCGCTCCTCGGTCATTCGGCGTCCGCGGCCTCGCACGGACTCAGGTCCTCGTTCACGGGACCGGCCACGGCGAGCGTGCCCGTCGCGCCGGCGAGGCGCTGCCCGGCGCGGATCAGGTCCGCCGCGGAGAGCGCGCGGATCCGCTCCGGATAGGCGAGCAGGAAGTCGGAGGGCCAGTCGTGGAACGAGGCGCGCACCCAGAACCGCGCTAGCCGTCCGTACGTGGTGAACCGGAGCGGGAACGAGCCGGTGAGATAGTCGCGCGCGTCGTTCAGCTCGCTCTCGGTGGGGCCCTGTTCTGCGAGCTTGTGGACCTCGGTGCGGATCGAGCTCACCGCCTTGGCGACGTTCTCGGGCCGCGTGCCCATCGACACCACGAAGAACCCGCCCTGCCGCCGCTCGTAGTTGCGGCTCCACACGGAGTACGCGAGACCCTGCTCGTCGCGGATCGTGTCGCCGAGGCGCGAGCGGATCGCACTGCCGCCGAGCACGTGGTTGAACGCGATCGCGGCGTAGCGATCGGGATCATCGGCGGAGAGTCCGGGGCCGCCCCACCAGATCTTGGCCTGCGCCTTCTCCGGCCGGGTCGCCACGCGCGTCGCGTCCACGCGTGCGAGCGGCAGCTCCGGGATCGCCGCGGGGCTCCGGCCCGGAACGGCGGCGGCGCCGAGGCGATCCAGCAGGGGCGAGATCGCGGCGTCGTCGAAGTCGCCGACGATCGCGAGATGTGCCTGGTCCAGACGGAACAGCTCGGGGACCTGGCGCCGCACGTCGTCCGCGGTCGCCGCCGTGACGCCCTCGAGTCGGCCGTGGCCGAGCCGCGCGTACGGGTGCTCGCCCGCCACCGTCGCGAAAAAAAGATCCTCGGCGACGTCGTCCAGATCGTCGACGCGCGCCTCCAGGTCGTTGCGCGCGAGCTCGCGCACGATCTCGAAGTCCTCGTCGCGCAGGCCGGGATCCTCGAGCAGGTCCACGAGCAGGCCGAGCCCGGCCGGCGCGTGGCGCGACAGCAGGGTCACGCCCGCGTGCACCATCTCGGACCCGGTCTCGAACGAGAGCTCCGAGCCGAGACGCTCGAAGCGGCGATTGAACTCCAGGAACGGCACGCCGCGCGGCCCGCGCTCCAGCGTGTCGGCCGCGAGCTTGGAGAGACCCTCCCGCCCCACGGGGTCGAGGATGCCGCCGCCCGTGAACAGCATGGAGATCGACACCACGGGATCGGTGCGATCGGGGAGCAACACGACCGAGAGCCCGTTCGCGAGGCGCCGACGTTGCAGATCGGGCGCCGCCTGCAGCCCCGTCCGGAATCGACGACGCGGCGAGAACACGCCGTGCAGCGACGGCGCGTGCGCCGCGACCGCGAGTCCGTGGCCGGCGACGCTTCCGTTCCCTCCGCCGTTCCCGCCCCCGGCGCCATTTCCGACCGGCACGATCCGGGCCACCCCGCAGGCGTCGCGACGGAACGTCCGGCGGGCGACGTCGAGCATCTCCTCGCGCGTGCGCTCCTGCAGCCGCGGCAGGATCGTGTCCGCGTACGCGAGGTCGCCGTGCGCCTCGTGCCAGCCGAGCGTGAACCCGCGATTCGAGGGCGACTGCTGCGAGATCACGTGGTCGGATTCGGCCGAGTCGAGCGCGCGCGTACGCTCCTCGTCGTCCGGGCCGTCCTTGGCGAGACGCTCGAGCTCGTTCCACACGATGGACTCGACCTCGTCCAGCGACACGCCCGGGTGCCCCTCCACGAAGATCGTGAACGTGGAGGGGTCCTGCTTCGCGTGGTACTGCACGCTCACGTCGCCGGCCTTGTTCGTCTCCAGGAGCGCGAGATCCAGGCGCGACGTGCGCGTGCCGGACAGCACGCTCGCGACCAGGGCGAGCGACTCCGACTCGGCCGTGCCGATTTCCGGCGCGCGGAACATGAGCTGCAGGTGCGGGAGGTTCGTCGCGCGGGCGAGATCGAACCGCGTGGCGCCGCGGAGGGGCGGCTCCTGCGGGATGCGGCGCGTCACGCCGGGACCGGTGGGGATGCGTCCGAAGTGCTTCTCCGCCTCGCGGAACACCTCGTCCGGCGTGATGTCGCCCACCACCACGAGGGCGCCGTTGTCGGGCGCGTAGTAGCGGCGGTAGTGCTCCACGAGGTCGTCGCGCGTGATCCCCTCGATGTCCGCCTCCCACCCGATGATCGGCCATCGGTACGGCGACTCGCGCAGCATCGCGGCGGTGAGTTCCTCGTTCAGCTCCACGGCCGGGATGTCCTGGTACATCACGCGTTCTTCGAGCACGACCTGACGCTCGGACTCCAGCTCCTCGGGATCGATGCGCAGGTTCTCCATGCGCTCGGCCTCGATCTCCAGCGCGAGCGGCCAGCGGTCGCGCGCGAAGACCTCGTAGTACATGGTCACGTCCTCGGACGTGAACGCGTTCAGGTCGCCGCCGTTGCGCTCCACGATCGCCGCGACGTCTCCCTTGCCGTACTTCTCGGTCCCCTTGAACATCATGTGCTCGAGGAGATGCGAGATCCCGGTGATCCCGGGTCGCTCGTCCCGCGAGCCGACCCGGTAGACCACACCCGAGAACACCACGGGGCCGAGGCCGCGTCGCTCCGCGATCACGGTCAGTCCGTTGTCCAGCACGCGCCGCTCGATCGGCCCGCTCATGAGTCCCCTTTCTCCAGCACGCGCCGGATCTCCTCCAGGAAGTGACTCGCGTCCCGGAACTCGCGGTAAACGCTCGCGAATCGCACGTACGCGATCTGGTCCAGATGGGCGAGCTCCTCCATTACCAGCTCGCCGATCGACCGGCTCTCGATCTCGCTCTGCCCCATCGCCTGCACCGCGGTCTCCACGCGATCCAGCAGCGCATCGAGGTCCTCCCGGGGTATCGGGCGCTTCTCGCACGCCTTGGACACCCCGGAGTGGAGCTTCTCCCGCTGGAACGGCTCGCGCCGGCCGTCCTTCTTGATCACGAGCACCTGCGTGCGCTCGACGTACTCGTACGTCGTGAACCGCACCCCGCAGGCCAGGCACTCGCGGCGCCGCCGGATCGCGTCGCCGTCACGCGCCGTGCGCGAGTCGACGACCTTGTTCTCCAGGCTGCCGCAGCCGGGACACCTCATGGTGCCGCGCCGGGCGCCGGCGCCACGACCTCGAACTCCAACCCCCGCCCCTCGCGACGGATCCGCGCGGCCCCGACCACCGGATCGTGTTCGAACGCCACGATCCAGTTCTCGTCGATCGCGGCGGGCAGGTGCTTCTCCTTGAACGCCACCGTGTCGAGCGGGTAGAGGTCGTAGCCCATCACCCACGGCACGGGCGCGTGCGCCGACGTGGGCATGTTGTCGGTGGGGTACACGAGCTTCTCGTTCCCGGACTCGATCACGATCCCCGTCAGCGCGCGAACGTGGCCCTTCATCATCATCGTGCGGACCCCGGGGGCGACGTCGATCTCGCCGTCCACCACGTCGAGCAGGCCGGCGTCCGCGATCGGACGCCAGTTATGCGGCAGGTAGCTCGCGGACGACCGCACGGTCGGGTTCTCCGCGTCCTCCAGCTCCGCCCGCTGCACCACGTGGCGCGCGTTCGGGAACACGGGCACGACGCGACCGTCCTCGTCACGTCGCGTGCCGCCGCCCGCGTGGTCGAAGTGCAGGTGCGTGTACACGACGGTGTCGACGTCGGCCGGCGCCACGCCGTGGGCGGCCAGCGACGTGACGAGATCCGTCTCCTCTCCGAACCCGAAGATCTCCCGGAACTTCGCGTCCTCCTTGCGACCGTTGCCGGTGTCCACGAGCACGATCCGGCCACCGCTCCGGATCAGCAGGCAGTTCGTGCCCAGCGTGATGCGGTTGCGCTCGTCCGGACTCGTGCGCTTCTCCCAGAGCGGCTTCGGCACGACGCCGAACATCGCGCCGCCGTCGAGGCGGAACGTCCCGTCCGAGACGAGATGCCACTCGACGTCGCCGATTCTCATCCGCGCTTCCGACGGCTCTTCGCGGCGCTGCGCTTGGCCGGCGCCTTCGCACGTTTCGCCGGAGCCTTCGCGCGCGAGCCGCGCGCGACCGGCCAGTCCGCGAGCGTGCGCGCGAACAGGCGCACGCCGAAACCGGTGGCACCGACGCGGGCGTCGCGGCGATCGCGTGCCACGTTGCCCATGTCGAGGTGGGCCCACGGCACGCCGTCCACGAACCGGTCGAGGAACGCCGCGCCCGCGATCGTGCCGCCGCCCTGCGCGCTCGTGTTCTTCACGTCGGCGCACGGGGAGTCCACGTCGCGTCGGTGCACGTCCCACAGGGGAAGCTGCCACACGCGCTCGCCGGTCTCGTCGCCGGCCTCGCGCACGCGACCGAGCACCTTGTCGTCGTTGCCGAGGAGGGCGGCCGCGTGGTCGCTGAGCGCCACGTGGGCCGCGCCGGTCAACGTCGCCGCGTCGAGGATCGCCTGCGGGCGATACTCGGTCACGGCGTAGTCCAGCGCATCGGCGAGCACGAGGCGACCTTCCGCATCCGTGTTCAGCACCTCGATCGTCTGGCCGCTGCGCGAGTCGATCACGTCCCCGGGGCGATACGAGGTACCGGAAACGGAGTTCTCCACCGCCGGCACGATCGCCACCACGCGCTGGCGCACGCCGGCCTTTACCACCGCCCGCAGCGCGCCGAGCACGGAGCACGCGCCGCACTTGTCGAACTTCATCTCCACCATGCTCGCGGTGGGTTTGAGCGACAGGCCGCCCGTGTCGTACACGAGCCCCTTGCCCACGAGCGCGATCCAGTCGCCGCCGCCGCCATCGTACTCCACGGTCACGAACTGCGGCGGCCGGGCGGAGCCGGCGCCGACCGCGATCACCGCCTCCATCCGCTCGCGCACGAGCCCCTTCCCCGTGAGCACGCGGGACTTGAGGCCGAGCTCCTCGGCGAGCGCGACCGCGGCGCCCGCGAGCTCCGCCGGGCCGCACAGGTTCGCGGGCGTGTTCGCGAGCTCGCGACTCAGCAGCACGGACTCGCCGAGATCCCGGCCGCGCTGGATGCCGGCCTTCACCTTGGCCAGGTCCCGTGCGTTCGCGGCCAGGAACACGAAACGGCCGGGCGAACGCGCGAGCGTCTTCGTCGCGCGCGTCCACTGGTAGATGCCCTGCAGCAGCCCATCGACGGCCGCCGCCACACCGTCCTCGAGATCCGGCGCCGCGAGATCGGACGAGACCAGCACCGCCACCGAATCCGCACGCGAGAAGACGGAGTCGCGCGCGAGCGACGTGAAGTCGGCACGAATCTGCGCAGCGCGCGTGCCCGGCGCGACCGCGCTCAGCATCACGCGGGGAAATCGCTCGAAGCCGCGCGCGTGCACGAGGATGCGCGCCCCCGGGCCCACGGCGAAGTCCCCGAGATCCACGGCGCGCTGCGCCGCGTCGGCCACGCCGTCGCCCCCGATCTCGAGACGGCGGTGGAGATCGGAAACGGAGGACACCGGGACGACCAGCACGTCGGCGCCGATCGACTCGTCGTTCTGGAGATGAGCGAGAAACGCGGGCATGCGGTACTCCCGGAATGGAGGGGGCCGGAGGAACCGGCCGGATCAGTGGACGCCGATCAGTGGTCGGCCTGTGCCTCGAGCCAGCGCTCCGCATCGATCGCGGCGCGGCAGCCGGTGCCCGCGGCCGTGATCGCCTGCCGGTAGACGTGGTCCGCGACGTCGCCGCACGCGAACAGCCCGGCCACGTTCGTCATCGTGCCGTCACCGTTCAGGTGGATGTAGCCGTTCTCGTCCAGATCCACCCTGCCGTTCACGAGCTGCGTGTTCGGCACGTGGCCGATCGCGATGAACAGGCCCTTGATCGCGAGTTCGGACTTCGCGCCCGTCTTCGTGTCCTCGAGCGTCACGCCGCGCACGGTGCCGTCGTCGCCGGAGAGGACCTCCGAGACGACCGAGTTCCAGTGGAAACGGATCTTCGGATTCGCCTGGGCGCGATCCTGCATGATCTTCGAAGCGCGCAGCTCCTCGCGCCGGTGGATCAGGTGCACCGTCGTCGCGAACTTCGTGAGGAAGTTCGCCTCCTCGAGCGCGGAGTCCCCGCCCCCGACGACCGCGATCTCCTCGCCACGGTAGAAGAATCCGTCGCAGGTCGCACACGTGGATACGCCCTTGCCGACGAGCTCGCGCTCGCGCGGGAGGCCGAGCATTCGGGGCGTGGCGCCGGTCGCGAGAATCAGGGCGTCGCAGGTGAGCGTGCCCTCGTCGAACTCGATCCGGAACGGACGCCGCGAGAGGTCGAGCGACTTCACGTCACCGCGCAGGAACTTCGTGCCGAAGCGCTCCGCCTGGGCCCGGAACTTCTGCATCAGCTCGGGTCCCATGATTCCATCCGGGAAGCCCGGAAAGTTCTCCACGTCGGTCGTGGTGGTGAGCTGACCGCCGGCCTGCATGCCCTCGATGACCACGGGCTCCAGGTTGGCGCGGGCGGTGTAGACCGCGGCGGTGAGACCGGCCGGGCCCGACCCGATGATCGCGACGTGTGCGTGCTCCATGCTACTCTCCTCGGACGTCGGTTTGTCGGCAGGTTATCAGGGCCCGCCGCGAGCGGCAACGCGTTGTGCTGGATGGGATGCCACACCCGAGAAGGCGGATTCGCGGCCCCTCGAGCCGGTTTCGGCCTCTCGTCCGTTTCGCGGAGCGGGCCCCTCGCTCGAGGGCAACCGGGGCGTCCGGGGACGCGATCGGAGATCGGCCCGGGTCCGGCGCCGCCGGGTCGGCGGGACGGGAGCCCACGAGCCGAAGGAGCGAGGCGAATGACGGAAGACGAGACGTCGCCGGACGAGCCGGGCCTCTCTCGGGAAATGCTCCCCCTCGTGTACGACGAGCTCCGACGCCTCGCCGCGCGACGCATGTCGCGTCTCCCGCCCGGGAACACGCTGCAACCCACCGCCCTCGTGCACGAGGCGTACCTCCGACTCGCACGCTCGGACCAGGAGTCCCCACGGTGGAACAGCCGCGGGCACTTCGTCGCGGCGGCCGTGACCGCGATGCACCAGATCCTCGTGGATCAGGTCCGGCGCAAGAAGAGCCTGAAGCGCGGCGGCGATCGGGTCCGCGTGGAGATCGATGCGGCGGAGATCCCGATCTCGATGCCCTCCGTGGACCTGATCGACTTCCACGACGCGCTGGAGCGTTTGCGTCTGCGCGACGAGCGCAAGGCGCGGATCGTGTTGCTGCGCGTGTTCGGGGGGCTGGACCGGCAGGAGGTCGCCGACGTCCTGGAGATCTCGCGCCGCACCGTGGATCGCGAGTGGCGCTACCTCGTGGCCTGGTTCCACCGCGAGCTGGCGGACGAGCCGGCGGCGGGAAGCGATCCGGAGAGTCCTGCCTAGCGTGACTTCGACGACTGACGCCGGCGCGTCACGCGGCCGTCAGTCCTCGCCGCCCTCACCCTCACCCTCACCCTCACCCTCGCCGTCGTTGCCGATCGCCTCCACCGGGCAGGACTCGAGCGCTTCCTCGCACTGCTTCTGTTCGTCCTCGCTCTCCGGCTGCTTGTAGACGTAGGAGTGGCCCTCGTCCTCGTTGCGCTCGAAGTTCTCGGGCGCGACCTCGCGGCACAGATCGCAGTCGATGCACTCGCGATCGACGTAGAACGGCCCCGACTTGTTGTCCGGCAAGCGATTCGCCTTCTCGGCCACGTCCCCTCCTCCTGGACTGCGAGCCCTAGACCGCGAGCTCGGCGCGCCCGACAGCCGCGCGACGTTCGTTGATGCGCTCGAGCAACGCGCCCCACCATTCCTCGGAGATCGCCACCGTGCCCACGGACACGCCCCCGAGGCGCGGACCGTGGAAATCGCTGCCGCCCGTGCGCACGAGACCGTGCCCGAGCGCATACTCGTCGAACGCGGCCTCCGAGCGATCGCCGTGCAGCGGGTGCTTGACCTCCACGCCGTCGAGGCCGGCTTCCACCAGCGGATCGAGCGTCTCCGGCCCGCCTACGATTCCCGGGTGCGCCGCAACGGCCACCCCGCCCGCCTCATGCAGAACGCGGATCGCTTCCCGGGGTTCCACCCGGCGCTTCTCGACGCAGGCGGGCTTGCCGTCGCCCAGCCAGACGTCGAACGCCTCGCGGATCGTGCGCACGTGCCGCGCCCTCACGAGCGCGCGCGCCACGTGCGGTCGGCCCGGCGCCGCATCTCCGGCCTCCGCGAGCACCGCGTCCAGCTCCACCGGCACCCCGAGCGCGGCGAGACGCTCACAGATCCGCTCCGCGCGCACGAAGCGATCCGCCTGCGCCCCCTCGTTCAGGATCCGCAGCGACTCCGCCGACGGGTCGAATCCGTATCCGAGCACGTGGCGATCCGTCCCGTCGAACGTGGAGAGCTCCACGCCGGAGAGGACGCGGATGCCGAAGTCGGCGCCGGCCTCGATCGCCTCCGGCAGACCGCCGGTCTGATCGTGATCGGTGATCGCGATGCACGAGACGCGCGCGATCGCCGCCTCCCGCACGACCTTGCGTGGCGTCCACTCTCCATCGGAGTGTTTCGTGTGCAGATGAAGATCGGCGTAGCTCAACGGACCTCGTCCGGCTGAGGGTGCTGCCGGGGTGCGACCTCCGGCCCCGGGACGGCGCCGGCCCGTGCCGATCGCGATCCGTGCTCCCGGACGTTACGCAGTTCCCGCCCGCTTGAGAAGTCCGCACGGCGGCGGAAGCGGAGTCCGGAGTCGGCTACCGGGCGGCTTGCCGGGCACGCCGACCGGTTTCTATACTCGGGCGTTCGTGCCGCCGCTCGTCCTCGTGGCGGGCCGGCTGGGATCCACCCTCGCCACCCCTGGGGAGCCAACGCTTGGACTTCATGATCGGCGTCGTGACCGGCGCGCTCGCGGTCTGGATCTGGTTCAGCGCGCGCAAGATGGCGCGTCTCTCCGCGCAGATCGGCGAGGCCGAGTCCCGACTCGCCCGCCGGGTGTACACGCTGCAGGGTCGCATGGCGGAGCTGTCGGCCACCGTGCACGAGCTCGACTTCGAACGTCGGCGTTCGCGCGGCCTCATCCGCTTCGCGCCCGACATGCGCCTCGAGGACGCGTTCGACGTGCACCCGCGCGTCCGCGAGGTCTTCGCGGCGTTCGGTGTGGGCGGCGGTGGCTGCTCGGGCGGCAGCGTCGACGAGAGCCGCACGATCGCCGACGTCTGCCGCGACTCCTCGCTGGACTCGCGCTCGGTGCTCGCCGCCCTCGACCGTTTCGTGCGCGATCCGGACGGTCCGATCGAGGCGAAGGCAGCCTCCGCGCGGATCCACCAGATTCGCACGCTCCCGCCCTCCCGCAACTGATCGCCCTTGCCGCGCCGACGCCTCGTCGTTCTCGACGCGCCCACGAACCTCGGGCTGCGGCCACCGGCGCCGGGCGCCGTCCCCGGATGCTACAAGGCGCCCTGGGCGCTTCGCGATCGGGGGCTGCTCCGCGATCTCCGGGCCGAGGACGGCGGCGCAATCGTGCCGGGACGTTACCTCGCGGCGTGGAAGGCGGGCGACGGCGTGCGGAACGCGGACGCGATCGCGCGCTACTCGCGTGAGCTCGCCGACCGCGTGGAGTCGATCCTCGCGCGCCGACGTTTCCCGCTCGTACTCGGCGGCGACTGCAGCGTGTTGCTCGGCAACCTGCTCGCGCTGCGGCGGCGCGGACGCTACGGGCTCGTGTTCCTCGATGCACACTCCGACTTCCGTCATCTCGGCAACTCGCCGGCGGTCGGAGCGGCGGCGGGCGAGGATCTCGCGCTCGTCACCGGGCGCGGCGACGAGCGGCTCGTGAACCTGGAAGGCCTGGGCCCCTCGGTCGATCCGCGCGACGTCGCGGTGGTCGGCGTCCGTCCGGAAGACGAATGTCTGGGCGAGCTCGGGGAGCTCGGGATGTGCGTGATCCCGAGCGATCGCCTCGCGAGGATCGGGTCGACGCGCGCGGCCGCCGCCGCCCTCGCCGCGGTGACGAACGGGACGCGGGGCTTCTGGGTCCATCTCGACGCGGACGTGGTGGATGCGGCCGAGATGCCGGCCGTCGACTGTCCGGAGACCGGAGGCCCCTCGTTCCGCGCGCTCGGCAATCTGCTGCGCCGACTCGTGGACGCGCCGGGATGCGTGGGCCTCGAAGTCACGATCTACGATCCGGACGAGGATCCGGACGGCCGCGCGGGCGACCGGCTCGCGAAGTGCCTGCGGGAGTCGCTCAGTTGTGACCGGGACGGTCCGGGCGGAGGTCGTCGTACCGGAGCATGACCCGGTGCCGCAACTCGCGCCCCGCGGCGAGCTGGCACAGCGTGCTGCGGATCGCCTGCCAGCGCTGCAGCGCGCCGCCGACCCGGAGCCACTCGAGCTTCTTCTCCCGGTCGACCGGCAAGTGCATCGCGAGCATGTGCATGAGCTCGAGGCCGCCGTCCTCCTCCGGGTCGTTCACGAGGCAGGACTCGAGCCGCGCCATCGCGCCCGGGCAGGCGCGATCGAGCAGCGTGCGGATCTCGTTCAACCGCTCGTCCGCGGCGGCGCCGGACGCGAAACCCGGGCAGTCCGGCTCGGGCGTCACGCGCGCGCGACGGAACGGCGCCTCGGTGACGAACTCGTCGAGGTGCACGACGCGTTCTCCCTTGAGGATGATGTCCGAGCAGCCGTCCTCGAGTTTCACGTGATCGACGATCCGGCCGGCGCACGCCCACTCGTAGACGGGCGGACACGCGTGGTACTCGGCCTCCCACCCCGGCTTCAGGAGCGCGACGACGAAGCGACCCGTCGTCTTCAGGGCGTCCTCCAGGAGCGCGCGGTAGCGCGGCTCGAACACGTGCAGGGGTTGGTGCACCTGCGGAAAGAGGACCACGTGCGGGAGCGGAAACACGCCGAGGGTATCGGGGTAGTCTGCCAAGTCGTTCCTCCCGCGCGGATCGCGCACGGAACAACCTACCGTGGGGGCCTCCCGGCGACCAACCCCGGCCAAGAACGCGGTAGGATGCCCCGATGGACGCTTCTGAGGTTCGCCGCCGGCTCCGCGACCGGGCCCTCGAGCTCGGCTTCGATCGGGTGGCCTTCGTGGCGGCCGGGCCGGCCCGCGACGCCGCCCGCCTGGACACCTGGCTCGCGGACGGCCTCCACGCCGACCTGCACTGGATGGCGCGCGCGCCGGAGGTGCGGGCCGACCCGCGACGTCTCCTGCCCGGCGCCCGCTCCGTGGTCAGTCTGCTGACGTTCTATCACACGACGCCGGCGCCCCCCGACGATCGCTGGGTCGGGCGCGTCTCCCGCTACGCCTGGGGGCGCGACTATCACCGGGTCCTGGAACGTCGCCTCCGGAAGCTCGTTCGGTTCGCCGGCGAGCTGGCGCCCGGAGCCCGGACCCTGCCGGGTGTGGACTACCGGCCGATCCTCGAGAAGGAGTGGGCGGAGCGCGCGGGGATCGGCTGGATCGGCAAGCACACGAACCTGATCACGCAGGACGCGGGATCGTGGTTCTTCCTCTCCGAGCTCGTCACCGAGCTCGACGTCGCGGAGCCGGAGGTCGAACCGAAGGAGCGCTGCGGGCGGTGCACCGCGTGCCTGGAGGCGTGCCCGACCGGCGCGATCGTCGCGCCGTTCCGCGTGGACGCGCGACGTTGCATCTCGTGGCTCACGATCGAGAACCGGGGCCCGATTCCCGCGGAGCTGCGGCCGCTCGTGGGCGAGTGGATCTTCGGCTGTGACATCTGCCAGGACGTGTGCCCGTGGAACCGCTTCGCGAAGCCGGTCGACGATCCGGCCTTCGCGCTCGATCGCCGCCGATTCGACTCCGACCTCACGGACTTTCTCACGCTCGATCGCGCGGCATTCGAGGCGCGCTTCGAGGGCAGCCCGGTGCGTCGCGCGGGCCGGGACGGCTTCCTCCGGAACGTCTGCGTCGCGCTCGGCAATCGCCGGCGGCCGACGGACCTCGGGCCGCTCCTCGGCGCGCTGGCCGACGCGTCGCCGCTGGTGCGCGCTCACGCGGCGTGGGCGATCGGACGCCTCGGCGGCGACGACGCGATCGACGCTCTCGAGGCGAGGCGCGCGGTGGAGACCGACCCCGCCGTCGCCCTCGAGATCGAACGGGCGATCGACGCCGCCTGAGCGCAGAAAAAAGGGGACGGAGCGTTTCCGCTCCGCCCCCGGGCTCGTCGAGGTTCGCGAGGTACCCCTACGAGCAACCCAGCGACGCACCGCAGTTCAGGCACTTGTAGCAGGCGCCGTTCCGGACGGTGATGTGGCCGCAGCTGTCGCAGAACGGAGCGTCCTTGTGCCCGCCCTCGATCAGCTGCTTCGCGAGCGCGGTGGTGGACGCCGTCGCCGTCGCCGTACCCCCGTGACCGTTGCCGTTTCCGTTGCCGTTGCCGTTGCTCGCGTGTCCGTTGCCGTTGCCCGTTCGCGGAGCCGTCCGGACCTCGGCCCGAGGCGACGGGTGCACGTCCGTGACTCGCGCGGCGGGCTCGACCCGGGCCCGGGCCGGTGCCGGCGCTTCGCCGACGGTCCGAGCCGGACCGGGCAGCTCGACGCTGTCCTTGTCCGCCGTCGGCGGCACCTGCACGAGGTCGTCGCGACCGAGGTACTCCATGGCCAGCACACGGAACACGTAGTCGATCACCGACGTCGAGAACCGCACGTTCGGGTGATCCGTGTGTCCGTGCGGCTCGAATCGCGTGAACGTGAACACGTCGACGAACTCCTCGAGCGGCACCCCGTACTGGAGACCGAGGCTCACCGCGATCGCGAAGCAGTTCATCATGCTCCGGAAGGCGGCGCCCTCCTTGTGCATGTCGATGAAGATCTCGCCGAGGCGGTTGTCCTCCCACTCACCGGTGCGCAGGTAGACCTTGTGGCCACCGACGCGCGCCTCCTGGGTGAAACCACTCCGCTTCCGCGGCAGGCGGATCCGCTCCACCGGACGCGGACTGACCGGCTTCTCCTCGATCTCGGCCGCCTGCTCCTTCTTGTTCGACCCGCCGGAGGACAGCGGCTGGCTCTGCTTGCAGCCGTCGCGGTAGATCGCGATCGCCTTGAGGCCGATCTTCCAGCCGTACTCGTACAGCTCGTGCACTTCCTGCACGGTGGCCTCGTTCGGCATGTTCACCGTCTTCGAGATCGCGCCGGAGATGAACGGCTGCGCCGCCGCCATCATGTCGAGGTGCGCCTTCGGCGCGAGGAACCGCGTGCCGATTCGCCCGCAGCGGTTCGCACAGTCGAACACCGGCAGGTGCTCGGCCTTCAGGTGCGGCGCGCCCTCGATCGTCATGCGACCGCAGATCACGTCGCTCGCGTGCTCCACCACGGAGCCCGAGAAGCCGAGCTCGCGCAGCAGACGGAACCCGGGCGCCTTCCAGCGCTCTTCGGGAATCTCGAGCCGCGCCATCGTGTGCGCACCGAGCAGATACGGCGTTATGGTGCTCTCGAGATCGAACGCGCCGGGCAGCGCGGACTCGATCCGGCGCAGATCCTCGCCGTTCAGTCCCTTCTCCAGCAGCGCGTCGGGATTGATCCCCGGACCGCCTTCCAGGCTCATCGTGCCGCGCACGTAGCGGTCGATGTCCTGGATCTGGTCCTCGTCGTATCCGAGCGTGACGAGCGCGCCGCGCACGGAGTTGTTCACGATCTTGAAGTGACCACCGCCCGCGAGCTTCTTGAACTTCACGAGCGCGAAGTCGGGCTCGATGCCGGTCGTGTCACAGTCCATGAGGAGACCGATCGTCCCCGTGGGTGCGAGCACGGACACCTGCGCGTTCCGGTAGCCGTAGCGATCACCGAACGCCACCGCGTCGCGCCAGTCCTCCTTGGCCGCCGCGATCATCTCGGCGGGGCAGCTCCGCGGGACGCGGTCCACCGCGTCGCGGTGCATGCACATCACCTCGCGCATCGAGTCCGCGTTCGGGTGGTAGCCCGGGAACGGTCCCTTCCGCGATGCGATCTCGGCGGACACGCGGTACGCGCGACCCGTCATGATCGACGTGATCGCGCCGCAGATCGCCCGCCCCTCGTCCGAGTCGTAGGGCACGCCCTTGATCATCAGGAGCGAGCCGAGGTTCGCGTAGCCGAGCCCGAGCGGGCGGTAGTCGTGCGAGTTCTTCGCGATCCGGTCCGTGGGATAGCTCGAGAGATCCACCAGGATCTCCTGCGCGATGATGAACACGCGCACCGCGTGCCGGAAGTCCTCGACCTCGAACTCGCCCTCGTCGTTCAGGAACTTCACGAGATTCAGCGAGGCGAGGTTGCACGCCGAATCATCCAGGAACATGTACTCGGAACACGGATTCGACGCGTTGATGCGGTCCGTGACCTTGCACGTGTGCCAGCGGTTGATCGTGGTGTCGAACTGCACACCGGGGTCCGCACAGCGCCACGCGGAGTACGAGATCTTGTCCATGAGGTCGCGGGCGCGATAGGTGGCCGCGACCTTTCCGTCCGTCCGGCGGTAGGTCTTCCACTGCAGATCCTTGCCGACCGCCTCCATGAACTCGTCCGTGATGCGCACGGAGTTGTTGGAGTTCTGACCGGAGACGGTGCGGTAGGCCTCGCCGTTGAAGTCGGACTCGTACCCGGACTCGATCAGCGTGCGGGCCTTCTCCTCCTCCCGCACCTTCCACTCGATGAAGCCCTCGATCTCCGGATGGTCCATGTCCAGGCAGACCATCTTGGCCGCGCGGCGTGTGGTGCCGCCGGACTTCGTGGCGCCGGCCGCGCGATCGAACACCTCGAGGAACGACATCAGGCCGGAGCTCGTACCGCCGCCCGAGAGGTTCTCCATGCAGCCGCGCAGCGCCGAGAAGTTGGTCCCCGTGCCGGAGCCGTACTTGAACAGGCGCGCCTCGTTCTTCACGAGCTGGAAGATCGACATCAGATCGTCGGTGACGCTCTGGATGAAGCAGGCGCTGCACTGAGGCCGGCTGTAGGCGTCTTCCGTGACGATGAACGTGTCGCTGTCGGGATCCCAGGCGTGGTTGCCGCCCGATCCCTCGATGCCGTACTCGTGCCACAGGCCGCAGTTGAACCACACCGGCGAGTTGAACGCGCCGCGCTGGTTGATGAGCAGCGCCTCGAGCTCGGCCTGGAAGATGTCGGCCTCGTCGCGGCTCTCGAAGTACCCGCCGAGCTCCTCACCCGCGTTGCGGATCGTCCGGGCGACGCGACGCACGAGCGCCTTCGCGCTCTTCTCGCGACCACCGGTTCCCTTGTCCGCGGGGACGCCCGCCTTGCGGAAGTACTTGGAGGCGACGATGTCGGTCGCGAGCTGCGACCAGGTCTTGGGCACCTCGGCGTCGTCCATGCGGAAGACGACCGAGCCGTCGGGGTTCGTGATCACCGACGAACGGCGCTCCATTTCGACCTGGTCCAGCGGGTCCTTGCCCGCGACGGAAAAGCGGCGCCCGAGGGAAGAGGGCGCGGGGAGCCGATCCTCGGCCTCCGACCCGACCCGTCCCCTCTTCCCTTCTTCGGCGTGAGTCTCGCCCCCGCGACCCTCGGACTTCCCCCGTACCTCCGCACCGCTCATCCCGACGTCCTCCCTGGCCTTCTGCCTTTTTCTCTGATCCGAGCGAAACCCCTGCTTCCCGACGCGGCTCGAAGCAGCCCCTCGGGGCCGAGCAGAAACGGGCAGCAGGGCTCTAGCTCTCAGATACTTTCGTGACTACGATCGTGAATCGATTTCCCGGGCTACCGGGGCCTTTTCGGACCACGAGACGACAGCGGGGCCCCCGAGGAAAACCGCTCTGGGCGGCCCGGTTGGGCTCTCGGCCCGAGGGGATCACCTGACACTAGATCTTGTGGCAGGAGGCAACCTAGTCTCACGATATTGAGGCGTCAAGGGGAAAAACGAGAAAATGCGAAGTTGTGATGAATTCACCGTTTAGACCGATCGGAGGCTCCGAGAGGCACCGAATCGAGGGGGTCGGGAGGGCGATCGGGGCGGTCCTGACCGAAGCGGAGAATGCAAGCTCCTGGCTATGACCGCGCCTCGACGACTCAACTCACCGCGGACGCCGCGAGGGCCCCCGGCCATCCGGTCAGCCCTCCCCCCGGCCAGGCACCGTCTCCCCCGAGGAAGAGCCCGCGAATCGGGCAGACGTGGCGAGCGAGCTCCGGGGTCGGCCGCGCCGCGAGCTGATCCAGGCCGTGCTCGCCCTGAAGCAGGTGGCCGCCCGCCAGGCCGAAGCGGGTCTCGAGATCCGCGGGCGTGAGCACCTCGATCTCCTGCACCGCCGCCGGCAACTCCGGCAGGTGCTCGGCGAGCGCCGCGAGCACGAGATTCCCGAGCTGATCCCGCGCGCCATCCGACCATCCGTCCGCGCGATCGCGCGGGACCCAGTGAACGAGCACGGACACGACGCTGTCTCCCTCCGGCGCGAGCTCCGGGGACCCCACGCTGGGGACGCTCACGTCGAGGATGGGGCGCGGCGAGATCTGCCGGTACTTCGCGGAGTCGAACTGACGCTCGACCGCGTCGAAGGAACCGCCGGTGCGGGCGCGACGGATCCGCTCTCCCGGCCGCGACGCGAACTCGACCGACCCGGCGACTGCGAGGTGGACCTTCGCCGTCATGCCGTTCGAGCGGTAGGCCTCGAGACGATGCACGAGGGCCGGATCGAGCGTTCCCGTGGGAAGGAGCGTGAGGAGCGTGGTCTTCGGGTCGAGCGTGGAGAGCACGACGCTCGCCGGCTCCTCCTCTCCGGACGCGAGACGAACTCCGCGGACCGCGCCCGCCGCGGTGAGAATGCCGGCCACGGAAGCTCCCGTCCGGATCTCCACGCCCGCCGCGCGCGCCGACGCCTCCAGCGCGCGCACGAGCGCGGCCGGTCCCCCGCGCGGTGCGAGGCCCGACAGGATCTCGTGTCGCACGAGCAAGGCGTTCGTGGCCGGTGACCAGGGCCCGGCGAAGCCGAAGTCGAGCGCCGGACCGGCGAGCAGACAGCCGAGCCGTTCCGACCGGAACCACTCCTTCAACCAGTCCGCCACGCACATCGGACCGAGACGCAGCAACTCGAACATCGTGTCGCGCCCGAGGCGACGCACCGCCAGACCGTCCTTCGCGAGACGCGCGAGCGACCCGAGGTCCGTCCGCGCCGGATCCGGCAGCGGCGACGACAGCAACCGGCGCGCGATGGGCGCGATGCGATCGAGGAACGCCCGGTACTCGCGATACCGCGCGACGTCCTCCGGCGAGTGCGCGGCCAGCTCCTCGGCTGTGCGCTCCGCATCGGCCGAGAGCACGAGACCGCGCCCGGCGGCTTCCGGACTCAGGATGTCGTCCCGCGGACCGAGCGCGAGCCCGTGGGACGCGAGGCCGAGCTCCTCCGCGAGTTCGGGCGCGAAGCAACTCGCGTCGTGGAGGATGCCCGTGTGACGGAATCCGGGAGCGAACTCCTCGCCCGCCGCCAGACCGCCCAGCACGTCGCGCGCCTCGAACAACACGACCTTCCGCCCGCCGCGGGCGAGCCGGATCGCGGCCACGAGCCCGTTCACGCCACCGCCGAGAACGATCGCGCGATCGCCGCTCATACCGCGCGCTCCGCGAGCAGTCGCTTCGCCGCCAGCTCGCCCGGCGCGCCCATCACACCGCCGCCCGGATGCGTGCCGGAGGCGCACATCCACAGGCCGTTCACCGGCGTCTTGTAGCGCGACCACCCGGACACGGGCCGCTGGAACATGAGCTGCTCGGGCGAGAGCTCGCCGTGGAAGATGTTCCCTTCCGTGAGCCCGAACTCCTGCTCGAGATCCCAGGGCGACAGCACCTGGCGGTACAGGATCGACTCCTTGAGCCCGGGGCAGTACTCCGCAAGCGTGTCCACGACGGCGTCGCCGAATGCCTCTCGCCGCTCCGGCCAGCGTTCCGGTCCTTCCTTGATCCAGTACGGTGCGTACTGCACGAAGCACGACACGACGTGCTGTCCCGGTGGCGCGACGCTCGGATCCACGATCGACGGAATCACGACGTTCAGGTACGGGCGTTCCGAGAAATCGCCGTACTTCGCCTGGTCGTACGCGCGCTCCAGGTAATCCACGCTCGGCGCGATGGCGATGTCGCCGCGCAGGTGCGCGCCGCCTCCCGGCCGGCACGTGAACTCGGGCAGACGATCCACGGCCAGGTTCACCTTGCCCGAGCTGCCGCGGAGCTTGTAGCGCTTCAGCTTGGTGACGAACTCGGGATCGAGGTTCTCCTCGCCCACGAGCGAGAGGAACGTGCGTCGCGGCTCCATCCCGGAGACCACCACCTTCGCCCGGATCTCGTCACCGTTCTCGAGCACCACGCCGGTCGCGCGCCCGCCCTCGAGCAACACGCGTTCGACCGCCGCCTCGGTCCGGATCGTGGCGCCGAACGCGCGCGCCGCCGACGCCACGGCACGGCTCACCCCGCCCGTACCGCCCTTGGAGAAGCCCCACGACCGGAACGCGCCATCGATCTCGCCCATGTAGTGATGCAGCAGCACGTACGCGGTCCCGGCCGAGCGCACGCCGAGAAACGTCCCGATGATCCCGCTCACCGACATCGGCGCCTTGAGCACCGGGGACTCGAACCACAGGTCCAGGAAGTCCGCGGCGCTCATCGTGAGGAGCTGCAGGTTCAGGTGCTGGAGATCCGGGTCGAGCTCCCGGAATCGTCCGCCGAGACGGAGCAGCCGGGCGAGTTCGCGCGGATCCAGCGACGTCGGATCGGGCGCCGGCTGATCGATGATGTCCTTCGCGAAGAAGCCGATCCGGCTCATGGCCATCCCGAACTCGGGATAGGTCTCGGCATCGCGAGGCGAGAAGCGGGCGATCTCGCGGCGCGTCTCGTGCGGATCCGACCACCGGCACAGGGAGTCGCCGTCCGGCAACGGCAGGAACGACGCCTCGAGCGGGATCAGCTCGAGGCCGTGCCGCGCGAGATCGAGCTCCCGGATGATGTGCGGGCGGAACAGCGACACCACGTAGGAGCACACGGAGAACGTGAATCCGGGATGCAGTTCTTCCGACACCGCGGCGCCGCCGAGCACGTGTCGACGTTCCAGGACCAGCACCTTGCGCCCCGCCTTCGCGAGATAGGCGGCGCACACGAGACCGTTGTGGCCGCCGCCGACGACGACGGCATCCCAGACCTGGGACGCACTCACGACGCGACCTCCTTCCCCTTGGCCGGCTCCTCGCGCGCCGGAGTGGCGCGCTTCCGCTCGGGATCGAAGAACGGCTTTTCGGTCACGATCGCGGTCACGCGGTGGCGGACGTGCTCCACCGTCATCTCGATCTTGAGCTTCTCCCCGATCGCACCGTGCGGCGCGTTCAACGTGGCGAGCGCGAGATTGCGCTTGAGCGTGGGGGACCACGCGCCGCTCGTCGCGTATCCGACCTGGCGGCCGTCGGGTCGGTAAATCGGGATCGAAGCGCGCCACGCGGCCGACGGAACCTGCGGCGGCAGACCCACCGCGCGGTACAGGGCCTCCGTCTCGTCCCAGTCGACGACCAGCCCCGCGAAGCATCGCGCCGGCCCGCGTTCCTTCTCGCGCCGCAGCGCGTCCTGGCCCACGAACGGATCCCGCTCGAGCTCCACCGTCCACTCCAGCGCCGCCTCGTAGGGCGTGGACTTGCGCGACTCGATCAGGCAGTGGTTCGCGCTCGCGTAATCCACGCCGTTCATCAGGAATCCGGCCTCCACGCGCGCGACGTCCATCGCGTCGAGGCCCACGGGGAGCAGGCCGTACTTCCGCCCCTCGGTCAGGACCGCGTCGTACACGCGGACGGCGTCCTCGCGGTTCACCCAGATCTCGAACCCGAGATCCCCCGTGTAGCCCGTGCGCGAGACCCGCGCCGGCGCGCCGGCCAGCGTCGTGTCGGCGGCGCGGAAGAAGCGCATGCGTGCGGCCACGTCGGTCAGCTCGCCGAGCACGTCGCGCGCGAGCGGTCCTTGCAGGGAGAGTGCGGCGATCCGATCCGTCACGTCGTCGATGTCGATCTCGTAGCCGCGGCGGTTGCGATCGAGCCAGGCGCGGCTCGGTTCCGCCGCCGTAAGCAGGTAGCGGTCGTCGTCCAGGCGCGAGACCGTCCCGTCGTCGAGCAGCTTGCCCGCGCCGTCGCACCAGCACAGGTACGTCACCCGCCCGGGCTTCAGCTTCGTGACGTCGCGCACGGTGAGGTGCGCCAGGAAGGCGGCGGCATCGCGACCCGCCACGACGTACTTGTAGAGCGGTGTCACGTCGATCAGGCCGGCGGCGTGGCGGAGGGCGAAGTACTCGCGCTCCGGGTAGGTGTCGTACGCGCAGACGGCGTAGTATCCCGCCCAGTCCTTCCAGCGGTAGCTCCGGCAGAGCTCCCGGGTCCGCGGGTGGAACGGACTCTCGACGGGCATGGAAGGACCTCCCGGGTTCGCATGGCCTCCCGCGGTGGCTCGGGCGGCGACGGAGGAGTATCGCAGATGCCGGTCGGCCCGTCTCGCCCGCCCCGGACGGCGCTCGGAGTCGCCCGGGCCCCGCGATCGGCGACTCCGCGGTCCGCGCCTTGCGAGGTCGGGGTCCATCTGTCAGACTCCGCGGCCAAAGAACGTTCGGGGGAAGCATTGGCCATCGACCAGAAGCTCCTGGAGCGCGATCCGGATCGGGTCGCGCGGATGTTCACCGAGATCAGCCCGCGGTACGACCTGTTGAACCGCGTGCTGTCGTTCGGTCAGGACGGCGTCTGGCGCCGCAAGGCCGTGCGCATGGCGCGCCCCGCCGGCGCGCATCGCATCCTGGACCTCGCCACCGGCACCGGCGACCTCGCGTTCGAGTTTTCCCGCGCCGAGGGTTTCGACGGCGAGATCCTCGGTCTCGACTTCTCCGAAGAAATGGTCTGCCGTGCCCGGCGAAAGGCCGCGGCCCGTCATCTCTCCGCCCGGATCCAGTTCCGGACGGGGGACGCGCTCGACATCCCGGAACCCGACGGCTGGTTCGACATCGTGTCGATCGGGTTCGGACTGCGCAACTTCCTGGATCCCGAGCGCGGTTTGCTCGAAGCCCACCGGGTGCTGGCGCCCGGGGGGCGCCTCGTCGTCGTCGACTTCTTCCGCAAGCGGGAGAACCCGATGATGCGCCTCTATCTGGACCAGGCACTCCCGAGGATCGGACGATGGATCTCTCGCAGCCCCAGCGCCTATCACTATCTCCGGGAATCCAAGAAGGGGTTCCTCTCGCCGGACGAGTTCGTGTCCCTGCTGCACTCGGTGGGGTTCCAGCCCGTGGTTCTCGAAAGTCTGTCCTTCGGCGTCGCGCATTCCATCGTCGGGACGAAGCCGGCGTCGCGACCGAGCCCGCCGACCACGGCATGAGCGGGTTTCCCGTACTCACGCGGCCCAGCCTCGCGAGCCGCGTGTTCCGGGTCGTGGCGCTCGTGGTACTGCTGTACCTGTTCCTGGTGGGCATCGCGCTGCTCGGCGCCGCGTTCAAGTACCTGGGCTCCGGATTCTCGAAGGCGTTGCTCACGACGACCGCGAATCCGGTGATCGGTCTCATGACCGGCCTGCTCGCCACCGCGCTGATCCAGAGCTCGTCCACCACCACGTCGATCGTCGTGGGCCTCGTATCGGCCGGCTCCCTCTCCGTGCACGCGGCGGTCCCGCTGATCATGGGCGCGAACGTGGGCACGACGGTCACGAACACGATCGTGGCGATGGCGTCCATCCGCCGGCGCGAGGAGTTCCGCCGATCGTTCGCCGCCGCGACCATGCACGACGTGTTCAACATCCTCGCCGTGTGCGTGCTGTTCCCGCTGGAGCTCGCGACCGGCTATCTCGAAAAGACCGCCGGGTTCCTCGCCACCCACGTGGGCGGCGGCGAGGGCGTCGAGTTCGCGAATCCGATCAAGGCGGCCACGAAGCCCGTGGCGCACGCGATCCTGGAAGGGATCTCCGCCACCGGCTGGGCCGACGCCTGGGTCGGCACGACGGCGTGCGTCCTGTCGCTGGTGCTCGTGTTCCTGGTCCTGAGCCGTCTGCCCGAGCTGCTGCGCCGCATGTTCCTGAGCCGCGCCGAGTCCGCGTTCTCGAGCGTGATGCGTTCCGGCGGCCTGCCCGCGCTGGGCCTCGGGATCTTTCTCACCGTGCTCGTGCAGTCCAGCTCGATCACGACGTCTCTTCTCGTCCCGCTCGTGGGGGCCGGCATCCTGGCCCTCGAGGCGGCATTCCCGATCACGCTCGGAGCGAACATCGGGACCACGGTCACGGCGCTGCTCGCGTCCACGGCGGGGAGCGGCGCCGGCGTCACGATCGCGCTCGTGCACCTCCTGTTCAACACGACGGGTATCGCCCTCCTCTGGCCCGTCCGGGCGGTGCGCAACGTTCCCGTGCGCATCGCGAGGTGGCTCGCGGATCGTGCCGTGGACAACCGGGCGGTTCCGGTCCTCTACCTGCTCGTGATCTTCTTCGGCATCCCCGGCGTGTTCGTATTCCTTCACCGCCTGTTCGAGAACCGGATCCCCTAGGGAGACCCATGTTCAAGTCACTCTTGTCCTTCATGGCCGGCCACGACTGGACGAAGGAGATCGTCGAGAGCTTCGACGAGATGGTCGGCCTCGCCGAAAAGAACTTCGGTCTCTGCGCAGACCACCTGCTCACGCCCGAGAACGCCGCGGCGATCCGGGACGAGCTCTACGCCCGCGACCGCGAAATCAACGAGCACGAGCGGACGATCCGACGCCGAGTGATCACGCACATCGCGGCCCGTCCGAGCGAGCACGAGATTCCGACCGCGATCGTGCTCACGTCGCTCGTGAAGGACGCGGAACGGATCGGCGACTACGTGAAGAACCTCTACGAAGTGCACCGCATCCACGACGACGTCCTCACCCGCGAGTCGTACGACCGTCACTTCGACGGCATCCGCACCACGGTAAAGAAACTGTTCGCGGACGTGCGCAAGTCCTTCCGGGACGGCAATGCGGAAGCGGCCCGCGACGCCATCACGCGCGGGCGGGAGACGATGCGTCGCTGCGAGGCGGAGATCCGCGAGATCGCGGCGACGGAGAAGTCCGTGCCGGTCGCGGTGGCGCTCGTGCTGATCGGGAGACACCTCAAGCGAATCGTCGCGCATCTCGTGAACATCGCGACGGCGGTCGTCGTCCCGGCGGATCGGATCGACTACTACGACGAGCGAGGTCTGGAGGATCCCGGCGACGGGAGATAGCGACTTCTCGGACCGCCGGCGGCGGTCCCGCGGCGGCAACGTCTACCAGACGTAGACGACCTCGACCCGGTTGCCGGGCGGCGCGAATCGCATCTCGCGGCACAGACTCCGCACGAGAGGAATCCCGCGTCCCGCCGCGCCCAGGTTCTGCTCGAACCGCGGCAGCTCCCGCTCCAGATCGAAACCCGGTCCGGAGTCTTCCACGGAGATGCGAACTTCGCCACCGGGGCCGCTCGGGCGGGGACGGACCTCCACGTCCAGGCGGATCGAGCCCTCGGCAAGGCTCGCGCGCCTGGACTCGCGCAGCTGGTAGAAGCGCTCGAAGCCGTCCTCCTGATCCTTGATCGAGGAGTCGATGCCGAGCAGCCCGTGGTCGAGCGCATTGTAGAAGAGCTCGGACAGGACCACGAACAGCTCCTGCCGCCGTTCCGTGAGTCCCGGCAGGCCCGCGATCAGCTCGAGGAGCGGTGGCAGCGGGTCCGCGGCGCGCAGGGCGAGGGCGCCGAACTCGAGCCCGATCCGGCTCGCGGGTTGGATGTCTCGGTCCTCGGGCGCCATTGCTTCGGGCATCCGCTCTCCCCCGCATCCGGGCGTTGCTCGGAGGATCGGCGGTTCCAGCCCGGTGCTTGACCTCGGAACTCGGGGATTCGCCGCCGCCCCCGTCTGCGAAACCGAGGCGCCCCGGACTGGCGAGCCGCCCGTCCCCTCGGTAACATTGCCTTCCGCCCGCCGCGTTCCCGGCGGGGCGACGCCTTCGGAGGACCCCCGGTGAGCTTTCGCATCGACTCGATTCCCGTGGACCCGCCCTGCGTCCTGGCGCCCATGGAGGGCATCACGGATCGGGATTTCCGGGGCCTGATCCGGGGTCTCGGAGGCTGCGGGCTCACCGTCACCGAGTTCGTGAGTTCGGAGGCCATGACCCGGAGCGTGGCGAAGGCCTGGCGCATGGCGGAGCTGGACCCGGACGAGCACCCGGTCTCGATCCAGATCTACGGACGAGACCCCGAGCGGATGGCGGACGCCGCCCGCTACTGCGCGGACCTCGGGGCCGACATCGTGGACATCAACTGCGGCTGTCCGTCCAAGGCCGTCACGTCGGGGTGCGCGGGGTCGGCCCTGATGCGCGAGCCGGAGCTCGCCCGACGTCTCTACGAAGCGGTCGGCTCGGCCACGCGAGAGCGCGGACTGCCGTTCACGGTGAAGATGCGCACGGGGTGGGACTCCGAGTCGCGGAACGCGCCCGACATCGCGCGCATGGCGGTCGACTGCGGCGCGCGGATGATCGCGGTGCACGGGCGAACGCGCTGCGACATGTACAAGAACCAGGCCGACTGGTCGTTCGTGGGCGAGGTCAAGCGCGCGGTTCCCGTGCCCGTTCTCGTCAACGGCGACATCCTCACGGTAGCGGATGCGCATCGCGCGCTTGCGGAGTCCGGCGCCGACGGTGTGATGGTGGGCCGCGGCATCCTCCGGAACCCCTGGCTCCTGCGGCAGATCGCGCAGTCGCTGCGCGGGCAAGAGGTCACCGAGCCGAGCCTGGAGGATCGACGCGCGATTCTCCTCGGATACTTCGCGCAGCTCGAAGAGCTCGGCGAGCACTTCCACGGCGACGACATGACCCGCGAGCGAGTGGCGCTCGGACGCATCAAGAAGATCACCGGGTACTTCACGAAGGGATTGCCTTTCGGTGGCAAGCTGCGGCAGCGCATCTTCCACTCGCACCGCATCGCGGACGCCCGAGGCTTCGTGAACGACTACTTCGACCTGCTCGCCGAGCATCGCGTCCGCGACGCGTTCCTCCAGGTCCACGACGAGGACACGGAGTTGCCGAGCGTCGCCTAGTCGCCGCCCGGCAATCTCTTGCCGCCTCCCCCGGTTTCCTTGCGTTCGTTCGGAGACGCTGCCTCCCCTGGCTGCGAGCTTCAAGTTCGAGCGGCGGCCTGTCGAAATCAGGGCACTCGCGGGAGGCACCCATGGACACGCCCGAAACGACCGCAGAACAGGAACTCTCCGCCCCGGCCCAGCCGGTCGCCCTCGTGGTGGACGACCGGGATGCCCACCGCCGCCGACTCGTGGGTGTGCTGCAGAACGAAGGGTGGGCCGTGATCGAGGCCGACAACGACAAGGGCGCCGCCCTCGCGCTCATCGATCGCGCCATCGACTGCGCCGTGTTTCCGGCGACGCTCGCCGGTGCACCCTCGGCGGGACTCGTCCGGAGTGCGGCCGTGATCCGCGAGTCGCATCCGCACCCGTTCGGGATTCTCGTGGTGATGGACACCGAGGTTCCGGAGAGTGCCGAGCGTCTGATCCGTGCCGGCGCCGACGACGTCATCACCCCGTGCAGCGCGCGCAGCATGTCGCGTCGCATGCGGCTCGTGCACGACTACCGGCGGCTGCTCCAGCTGAACCGGCACCTCGCCGAGCGCGTCGCGCGCGCCGAGCGGAAGTCCTAGCGAACGGCCGGAGTCTGCACTAGCCTGCCGGGATGGCGAACCCCCGGGTCGACAACGGCGGCGGCTGGGCCGCGATCTCCTACGTGCTCGGCAAGGCCCGCGAGGCGGGCGGGCTGCCGAAGCTGCTCGGGCGACTCCGTTCCCGCAACGCCTGCAAGACGTGCGCGCTCGGCATGGGCGGCGCCCGCGGCGGCATGGTCAACGAGGCCGGCCGGTTCCCCGAGGTCTGCAAGAAGTCCGTGCAGGTCCAGGCCGGTGACATGGCGGCCCCCGTTCCCGCCGGCTGGATCGAGCGCACGACGTTCGCCGAGATGGAGCGGCTCACCTCGTACGAGCTCCAGCGACTCGGCCGACTCTCGGTCCCGCTGATCGCGGACGAGGGGAGCGACCGCTGGCGCGTCGCGGGCTGGGACGAGGCCCTCGCCCGCACGGCCGAGGCGTTCGCAGCAACGTCGCCGGAGCGCGCGTTCTTCTACGTGTCCGGACGCTCGAGCAACGAGGCCGCGTTCCTCGCGCAGCTCCTCGCCCGCGCGTACGGCTGCGCGAACATCCACAACTGCTCGTACTACTGCCACTCCGCGTCCGGGGTCGCGCTGTCCGGCATCTACGGCTCCGGCACCGCATCCGTCGCGCTCGAGGATCTCGATCTCGCGGATCTCGCGATGGTCGCCGGCGCGAATCCGGCGAGCAATCACCCGCGCCTGATCACGCGGCTCGTGGAACTGCGCCGGCGCGGCGGGCACGTGATCGTGGTGAATCCGCTGAAGGAACTCGGGCTCCTGCGGTTCCGGATTCCCTCGGATCCGCGGAGCTTCCTGTTCGGTTCCGACGTGTGCGATCTCTACCTGCAACCGCACGTCGGCACCGACGTGGCGCTGTTCCTCGCGATGCTGCAGGGCGTGGAGGAACGGGGCGCGATCGACGCCGACTTCTTGGCCCGGCACACGAACGGATGGGACGGCGTGCGCGCGCAGCTCGCCTCGCTGCGTCGCGACGATCTGCTCGCGTGCTGCGGGGTGGGGCGGGGCGAGCTGGACCAGGCGGTGGCGCTGCTGTGCCGGGCCGAGCGCGGGATCCTCGCGTGGGCGATGGGACTCACGCACCACGAGAACGGCACCGACAACGTCCGCGCACTCGCGAACCTGGCGCTCGCGCGCGGCTGGCTCGGGCGGCCCGGGGCCGGACTCCTCCCGATCCGCGGCCACTCGAACGTGCAGGGCGTGGGCTCGGTGGGCGTCTCCCCCGCCGTGAAGGAGGCGTTCGCGGCGAAGCTCGAGGAGCTCTACGGCATCTCCGTGCCGCGCGATCCGGGGCAGGACACGTACGCGTCGATGGTGGCGGCGGCCGCGGGAGACGTCGACGCGGCGCTGCTGCTCGGCGGCAACCTCTTCGCGAGCAATCCGGATCGCGCGTGGGCGGCGGCCGCGTTGCGCCGCATCCCGTTCAGCGTGTCACTCGCGACGCACCTGAACGAGGGACACGTGCACGGGCGGGGCCGGACCTCCGTGCTCCTGCCCGTCCTCGCGCGCGACGAGGAGCCGCAACCGACCACGCAGGAGTCGATGTTCAACCTGGTGCGTATCTCCGACGGCGGTCCGCCCGCCGTGTCCGGGGAGATGCGATCGGAAGTGTCGATCCTCGCGGACCTCGCGGAGCGCGTGCTGCCTCGGGGTCGGTTCGACTGGAGCACGCTGCGCTCGCACGGGAGACTGCGGGCCGCGATCGGCCAGGCGGTGCCCGGCTACGAGGCGATCACGGCCGAACCGCTGCGGGAGTTCGGGATCGCGAATCGCACGTTCCATCGTCCGGAGTTCGCCACGCCGGACGGTCGCGCGACGTTCCACGTCACCCCGCCGCCGACGTTTCAGGCGGCGGCCGGCGAGTTCCGCCTGATGACGCTCCGCTCGGAAGGCCAGTTCAACACCGTGGTGTACGAGGTCGAGGACCTGTACCGCGGCAACACGCGCCGCGACGTGGTGATGATGGCGGCGGAAGACGCAACGTCGCTCGGCGTGGCGGAGGGAGATCGCGTGCGTGTCGCCACCGAGGTCGGGCATCTCGACGTCCACGTGGCAATCGTGGACATCCGGGCCGGCAACCTCGCGATGTACTACCCGGAGGCGAACGCGCTCGTGCCGCGCCGACTCGATCGCGAGTCGAAGACGCCGGCCTTCAAGTCCGTGCGGGCGCGGGTCGAGGTGCTCGAGCCCATCGGCGACGGGCAGCAGCCCGCCTAATCGCGGTCGGGAACGCTAGTCGAACCGCGGCGTGTACCGATCCAGACTCGAGTACGGAGCCGGCCAGGGCAGCGGCCAGCTCTGCTTCTGCGCCGCGTTCCGGGTCCAGTACGGATCCCAGAGGTGCGCCCGCGCGAGCGCGCAGAGATCGGCCCGCCCGGCCGCGAGGATCGTGTTCACGTCCATGTACGACGAGATGTTCCCGACCGCCATCGTGGCGATGCCGACCTCGTGCCGGATGCGGTCCGAGAACGGCGTCTGGAACTGGCGCCCGTAGATCGGTCGCGCGTACGGCACCGTCTGGCCGGCCGAGACGTCCACGAGGTCCACCCCGCGCTCCCGCAGGAGTCGCGCCACCTCCACCGAATCGGCCGCGTCGATGCCGCCGGGCGCCCAGTCCGTGGCGGAGATGCGGATCGAGATCGGCCGCTCCGGCGGCCACACCGCGCGCACTCCATCGAACACCTCGAGCGGGAATCGCAGTCGATTCTCGAGCGAGCCGCCGTACTCGTCTTCCCGGAGATTCGTGAGCGGGGAGATGAACGAGCCGAGCAGGTACCCGTGCGCGAAGTGCAGCTCGATCAGATCGAATCCCGCCTCCACCGCGAGCTCCGCCGAGCGCACGAAGTCCTCCCGCACGCGCGCGAGGTCCTCCCGCGTCATCTCGCGCGGCACCACGCTGCCGTCGGCCCAGGCCATCGGTGACGGCGCCACGAGCGGCCAGCCGCCGGCGTCCAGCGGCTGGTCAATGCCTTCCCACGCGACCTTCGTGGCACCCTTGCGTCCCGCGTGCGCGAGCTGCAATCCGATGCGGGCTTCCGTCTCCGCGTGTACGAAGCGCACGATCCGCCGCCACGCGTCCACGTGCTGTCCGTTCCACAGACCGGCGCACCCGGGTGTGATGCGCGCCTCGGGCGCGACGTCCGTCATCTCCGTCATCACGAGACCGGCCCCGCCGACGGCACGGCTGCCGAGGTGGACGAGGTGCCAGTCGTTCGGGAGACCGTCCTCCGCCTTGTACTGACACATCGCGGAGACGACCACGCGGTTCGGGAGCAGCAGCTCGCGGAGCCGGAACGGCGTGAACATGGGCGGCGAGACGCGGCCGTCCGGTGCGCGACGGATCGGCGCGCCGGACAACCGGTGCGCCTCCTCCGCGTACCACTCGTCCACCGAGCGGACGTAGTCGGGGTCGCGCACGCGGAGGTCCTCATGCGTGATGCGAAGACTGCGGGTGAGCAGCGAGAAGCCGAACTGGATCGGCGCGAGCCGCCAGTAGCGCTCCGTCTCCTCGAACCACTGGAGGCTTGCCTGCGCTGCTCGCTGGAGGCTCTCCACTGCGGGACGGCGATCGTTCTCGTACTCCTCCACCGCGGCCGCGAGATCGCCCCCGTGGTCCAGGGCGTCGGCGAGCGCGATCGCATCTTCCATCGCGAGCTTCGTACCGGAGCCGATCGAGAAGTGCGCGGTGTGCACGGCGTCGCCCATGAGGACGATGTTGCCGTGCCTCCAGCTGCCGTTGCGGATCGTGGGGAAACGTCGCCAGAGCGAGCGGTTCTTCTGGAGGCGGTGCCCGCCGAGTTCCTCCGCGAACAGCGTCTCGCAGAACGCGAGTGTGGCGTCTTCGTCGTGCTCGGCGAGGCCGGTGCGCTCGAACGTCTCGCCGGTGCACTCCACGATGAACGTGGACGAGCCCGGCTCGTACTGGTACGCGTGCACGCGCCAGAGTCCGTGCTCGCTCTCCTTGAACCAGAACGTGAAGGCGTCGAGCGGCTTCGTGGTGCCGAGCCACACGAACCGGTTCGGTCGCCAGTCGATGGACGGCTCGTAGTCGTCCTCGAACTGCTGGCGGATCGCGCTGTTCACGCCGTCCGCCGCCACGACGAGATCCGCCTCGCGGGCGAGGGCGGCGACGTCGGCGACCTCGTGCTCGAACCGCAGCGTGACCCCGACCTCGCGGCAGCGCTCGGCCAGGATCTCCAGCAGGCGAACGCGCGAGACGCCGGCGAAGCCGTGGCCGGTGGAGCGCAGCCGCTCGCCCCGGTAGAAGATGTCGATGTCGTCCCAGTGGTGGAACGACTCGCTCACGCGTTCCCAGGCCAGGGGATCCGCCTGCGCGAGGTTCTCCGCGGTGGCGTCCGAGAACACCACGCCGAATCCGAACGTGTCGTCGACGCGGTTGCGCTCGTAGACCACGACCTCGTGGTCCGGATGGCGCTTCTTCATGAGCAGCGCGAAGAACAGTCCGGCGGGGCCGCCGCCGACGCACGCGATCTTCACGCGTCGCTCCCTTCCGCCAGCAGATGCCCCGCGATCACGAGGTGCTGGATCTCCGTGGTGCCCTCGTAGATCCGGAGCGCGCGCACCGCCCGGTAGAGTCGGTCCACGGGATGATCCGCCATCACGCCGCGGCCGCCGTGGATCTGGATCGCGTCGTCCACGATCCTCTGCGCCGCCTCCGTCGCGTAGGCCTTGGCCATGGAGGACTCGAGCGTCACCCGCTCCTGGCCGCCGTCCTTCGCGGCCGCGGCGCGATACGTGAGCAGCCGCGACGCCTCCAGGTCCATCGCCATCCGGGCCAGCCGGTGCTGCACGAGCTGGTGTTCCGCGAGCGGGCGACCGAACTGCTTCCGGCGGCGCGCCCAGGCGAGCGACTCGTCCAGCGCGCGGTGGGCCATGCCGCACGCCGCCGCCGCGACCGTGGCGCGGAGGCCGTCCAGCGTGGCGAGCCCGACCTTCAGGCCACCGCCCTCGGCCCCCACGAGATGGGACGCCGGCACGCGCGCGCCTTCGAACGCGATCTCGCCGAGCGGATGCGGCTCGCTCATCACCTGCGCCCGCACGAACCGCACCCGATTCGCGGGAACGACGAACGCGGAGATGCCCTTGGCGCCGGCCGCCGGTTCCGTCTTGGCGAACGTCACGTAGAAGTCCGCGACGCCCGCGTTCGAGATGAACATCTTGCGCCCGTCCAGGACCCAGTGGTCGCCGTCGCGGCGCGCAGTGGTGGCGAGCGACGCGACGTCGGAACCGGCTTCCGGCTCCGTCATCGCGAACGCGGCCATCTTCTCGCCGCGCGTGGCGGGTCGCGCGTATTCCTCGATCAGCTCATCGCTTCCGAATCGGAACACCGGGGTGGAACCCAGTGCCTGCAGCGCGAACACGGCATCCGCGAGCGGCGACGCGGCGGCCAGCGCCTCGCGCGTGAGGCAGCACTGCCGGTAGTCGCGCGCCTCGATCGCCGCGAGCCAGCCGGCCCGACCGAGACGGCCGAGCACGTCGCGGGACTGGGCGCGGGCCGCGGCGTCGTCCTCGGGCGGCGCGAGCGGCGCGATCTCCGCGGCCACGAACTCGGCGAGGCGCGCGCGCACCTCGAGATGGCGCGGCTCCAGGAAGACGTCGACGGTGCGATCGAGAGAGCTCATTCGAAGCGCGGCTCCCGCTTCTCGGTGAACGCGGCGTGCGCCTCGCGGAAATTCGCGCCGAGCATGCACGCCGCCTGGATCTCGGCCTCCGCGTCCAGCGCCGAGCGAAGGTCCATCGACGCCTCACGGTTCAGCATGTCCTTCGTGACTGCGAGCGCGAACGAAGGTCCGCGCGCGAGTCGCTCCGCGAGCGAGCGCGCCTCCTTCACCGTGTCCGCGACCGGGACCACGCGATGGTACAGTCCGATCTCCAGCGCGCGCTTCGCGTCCACGAAGTCGCCGAGCATCAGGATCTCCGCGGCGCGGCTCGCGCCCACGAGACGCGGCAGCAGCCAGCTGGCGCCCATGTCCGCGCCGGAGAGGCCGACCTTCGGGAACAGGAACGCGATCTTCGCGGTGTCCGCGGCGACGCGGAAATCGCAGGCGGCCGCGATGACGGCGCCGGCCCCCGCCACGGTGCCGTTCAGGGCCGCGACCACCGGGTAGCGGCACTCGCGGATCGCGAGGATCAGCGCGCACGTGAGGCGCGTGAACTCCACGAGCACCTCGAAGGGCTCGTCGAGGAGCTCTCCGATGATGTCTTCCACGTCGCCGCCGGAGCAGAACGCGCGCCCGGATCCGGTGATCATCACCGCGCGGACGTCCTCCTCGTAGTTCAGCGCCTGGAACACGTCGGTGAGCTCGCCGTAGACCTCGAACGTCAGCGCGTTCAGCCGATCCGGTCGGTTCAGCGTGATCGTGGCGACCTTCGTGTCCGCGTCGACCTCGTAGAGGAACGAATTCGGCTCGAGCATGACTCTCCTTCCGGGTTTCCCTACGGGACGACGGCCGTCGTCTCGATCTCGAGCACGGCGCCCTCGTCCACGAGCCCGCGCACCTCCACCAGCGCGACGGCCGGGAAGTGCTTGCCCAGGCGCTCACGCCACGCGACGCCCACGTCGCGGCGGCTCGCGATGTACGCCTGCAGGTCCGTGACGTAGATCGTCATGCGGCCGATGTGCTGCACGTCGCCTCCCGCGGCGCGAACGACCGCGAGCGTGTTGTCGAGCGCCTGCGCGAACTGCGCCACGAAACCGCCGGGCACGACCTTGCCGTCCTCGCCGAGACCGGGCTGTCCGGCGACGAAGAGCGTCCGGCCGCCGGCCGGCGCGAGCAATCCGTGATTGAACCCCGTGGGCGACGGCAGCTCCGGCGGATTCACGAGATCGAACTTCACGTGCGCCTCCCGGCCTCTTCCAGGCGAATCGCCTGGCCCTGAACGTCGCCGGCGTCTTCGCCGCACAGCCGCAGCACCTCGCGCGCGACGTCTTCCGGCGCGAGCAGCTCGCCGCCCGCGTTGCTCTGCGCGAGCAGACGTCGCGCGTCCGCCTCGGAGCGGCCCGTCTTCTCCACGATGCGCCGCACGCTCTCGCGCGTGAGATCCGTGTCGACGTAGCCCGGGCAGACCGCGTTCACGGTCACCCCCGTGCCGCGCACCTCCTCCGCCACGCTGCGCGTGAAGCCGAGGACGGCGTGCTTCGCCGCGGCGTAGGCGGAGATGTAGCGTCCGCCTTCGAGCGCCGCGACCGACGCGACGTTCACGACCCGCCCGAAACCGCGCGCGATCATGGCGGGCAGCAGCGCGCGCGTCATCAGAAACGTGCCCGTCGCGTTCACCGCGAGCATGCGCTCCCAGTCGTCGAGCGTGGTCCGCTCCAGCGGAGCCGCGTGGGCCGCGCCCGCGTTGTTCACGAGGATGTCCACCGGACCCACGCTTTCGGCGAGATCCGCCGCGAGCAGCGCGACGTCGGCCTCGCCGGTCACGTCGCACCGGAGCGCGAGCGCGCGTCCGCCGGCCGCCGTGATCTCCTCCGCCACGGCCGTGGCCGGCGCCAGCGTGCGCGACGCGAGCACGACCCGCGCGCCCGCCGACGCGAGCTCCCGCGCCACCGCGGCGCCGATCCCGCGCCCCGCTCCCGTAACCACCGCGATTCGAGATTCCATGCGGCGAGTTGAGCCCGGATCGCGGCCGCGGTCAAGCGGACGGGGCGGACTCCGGCGCCGGATCCACCGCCGCGAACACCGCCTCCGCGAGAATGCCGCCGAGCGCGCTCACGAGCGTGCGCCCTTCGTCCGCGGTCGCGTCGGCCGGCCAGCCGAAGTAAGCGTGCGGCCCGCCCGCCTCCTCGAACGTCTTCTGGCCCGCCCCGATCGCCGCCGAGAGCGACGACGGGTTCGCCGCGAGCCCGGCCCGGACCCCCTCGCGCACGAGATCGGGGCGCGCGGCCATCACCACGGACGTCTCGTAGCGGCCCGCATGGCACGCGCCGGTCTTGAACTCGTCTCCGAGCCGGAGCGCCCAGGGCTTGCGGGTGAGATCCGGGAACACGATCCGCAGGCCCGGCGACGCCTCCGCCGCTCGCTTCACGGCCGCGTGCAGCGAGCCGAGGTGCGTCGGGTCCAGGTGGGCGTTCGCGATTGCAAGGGTCCGGAATCCCTGGTCCGCGAGCGACGCCGCGATGTCGGCGACGAGCGTGGTCAGCGTCTCCGGCCGCACGGACACCGTGCCCGGGAAGGCCGCCGCGAACGGGGCCGCGACGTACTCCAGCGTCGGCAGCACCACCGACGGCCATCCGGCATGGAGCAGGAGCCGGGCTCCGTCCGCCGCCATCGCCTCCGCGATGATCCCGTCGGTCGCGAGCGGGAGATGCGGCCCGTGCGCCTCCGTGGCCCCCACCGGCAGGATCGCGATCGCGCGCGCGCGATCCAGCTCGCGCGCCTCTGCCCACGTCATTTCCGCGAGTCGAAGCATGGACACCTCCCGGCGCGCATTCGTATCATGCGGCCCCATGACCTTCAAGCCGACCTTCGTGCCCCCGGAAAGCTTCTCCCTCGCCGACTGGTTGCTGGACGCGCGCGTGCGCGAGGGCAAGGGCGACCGCGTCGCGCTGCGCACCGTCGATCGGAGCTGGACCTACCGCGAGATCCAGGCCCACGCGAACCGCTGGGCGAACTTCCTGCGGGAGGCCGGCGTGCAGCCGGAGCAGCGCGTGCTGATCGCGCTCCCGGACGGCGCGGACTACGTGGGCGCGCTGTTCGGCACGCTGAAGCTCGGCGCGGTCGTGGTGATGGCGAATCCCGAGCTCAAGCGCGACGCGGTGGCGTACTTCCTCGAGTACACGCGTGCGAAGGTCGCGCTCGTGGCCGGCGACGCGTACGAGTTCGAGGTCGCGGCCGAGGAAGCGCGTCATCTGGGCGCGCTGGTCCGCGCGGACGGTCCGGGATTCCGCGAACGACTTCTGGCGGCGAGCGACTCGTTCGAGAACTTCCCCTCCCACCGCGACGACGCCGCGGTCTGGCTGTTCTCGGGCGGCACCACCGGGTTCCCGAAGGCGGTCGTGCAGACGCATCGCGCGTTCGCCTACACCACGGAGTGCTACGGCAAGGGCGTCCTCGGAGTTTCCGAGAACGACGTCACGCTGTCCGTGCCGAAGCTGTTCTTCGGCTACGCCACCGGTGCGAACCTGTTCTTTCCGTTCTCGGTCGGCGCGACCGTGGCGCTGTTCCCGGAGCGCTGCACCGCGGATCGCCTGTTCGACGCGATCGAGGAGTTCCGGCCCACGATCCTCGTGAACGTGCCCACGATGATCCACAAGATGGTGACGCACGAGGAGGCGCACTCCCGCGATCTCTCGAGCCTGCGGCTCGCGACGTCGGCGGGTGAGGCGCTGCCGCCGGAGCTCTGGCAGCGATGGACGGATCTCTGGGGCGTGGATCTGCTGGACGGGCTCGGCACGGCCGAGATGTGGCACGTGTTCCTCTCGGCCCGTCCCGGGGACGTGCGCCCGGGCACGCTCGGCAAGGTCGTCCCCGGCTTCGAGGTCAAGCTCTGCAACGACGACGGCCACGAAGTGCCGGACGGCGACACGGGCTGGCTCTGGGTGCGCGGCGGCGCGCGCGCGATCGCGTACTGGCAGCAGCAGGAGAAGACCGAGGCGGCATTCCGCGGCGAGTGGTACGTGTCCGGCGACATGCTGCGTCGCGACGAGTACGGCCACTACGTCTACTGCGGCCGCGGCGACGACATGCTCAAGGTGTCCGGCAAGTGGCTCGCGCCCGGCGAGGTCGAGAACTGCCTGCTCCAGCACCCGGAAGTGAAGGAAGTCGCCGTGGTGGGCGCGACGGACGCGAATGGCCTCACGAAGCCGTGGGCGTTCGTGGTGGCGGCGGGCGGCGGGTGCGAGCCGGCGGAACTCCAGGAGTTCGTGAAGGAACGGCTCGACGCCTACAAGTACCCGCGCGAGGTCGTGCTCGTGGAGGCGTTGCCGCGGACGCATCTCGGCAAGGTGGATCGCGGGAAGTTGCGGGCGATGGCGGAGGCGTAGGGGGAGGTCCGCCCGAAGAACTTCGAAGCACGGCGCTTACGGCCCCAGACGCTCCACCAGCGCATCCACGTCCTCGGGCCGGTGATAGATCCCGAACCCGAAGCGCAGCCGATCGCCGCGCACGTCGGTGACCACGTTCGCATCCAGCAGACGCCGGAACAGGTCCTGCGCATCCGGTCGGCGGAACGTGAGGAAGTTGCCGCGGTCCGGCGCGTCGACCCCGGGCACGAGCTGTCCGGGCGAGAGGCCGCCGGGCGCGCGCGACGCGACGTGTCCGAGGAAGCGTTCCTGCAGCGCGCGGACGTGCGCGTGGATCGCGGCCGGGTCGATCCCCTCCCGCGCGAGGAGATCCATGACCGCACGGAACCGATACGCACCCGTGGGATCGAACGTCGCGCCGAGGAAGCGCCCGCCGTCCGGCGCGTAGGGTACTCCGGAAAAGCCCGACTCCAGCGCGCCGAAGCCCGCGAACCAGCCCGTGTTCACGGGGCGTGGCCCGTACCCGGGGGGAGCGTGCAGGAAGCACATCCCCTCCCCGCTCATCGCGTACTTGTAGCCGCCCGCCGAGTAGAACGCGCGATCGGCGATTCCCGAAAGATCCACCGGGAGCGCCCAGAACGCGTGGTACCCATCGACGAACACCCAGGCCGAGGCCGGCACCGCGTCCACGAGCGCCTGCAGGTCCCGGATCACGTAGCCGGAGTTGAAGAACACGTGGCTCACGTACACGAGATCGAACTCGCCCGTGGCGGCGCGCGTGGCGAATCGCTCCGGAAAATCCTCGAACGGCTCGGTCGGCACGCGCTCCACGTACGCGAGCTTCGCCTCCTCGAGACGTCGCGACTGTCGCTCGAAGCTGTGGAACTCCGAGTCCGTGGACAGGATCCGTACCGGCCGCCCGATCTCGAAGCACGAGAGCACGCGCAGGAACAGCTCGTGCACGCTCGGCGCGAACGCGATGGTGCTCGGATCCGGGAGATTCAGCGTGCGCGCGACGTGTCCCTGCGCCGCCGGCAGCACCTCGCCGAACACCACGTCCCACTTGCGATCCATGCGATCGGCCGCGACCTGCCACGCCGCCCGCTGACCCTCGAGGGAGGCGTCCGGCCAGGGGTGATGCGAGTGCGCCGCAAAGTGCAGGCGATCGGGATCCGCCTCGAGGAACGTCCGGAACAGATCCGGCCGCGGGCGAAGCGCCGGCTCCGCCGCCGCGCGAGCTCCCGGCGCGCCGCTCACTTCTCTCCTCCGTACTGGAAGCTCATCGTGCGCGTGACTTCCGGCGGCAGCGCCGGCAGCGCCGAGCGCGGGATCAGGAACGTGGACAGATCGAACAGGTCCGTGAAGACCTTGTGCTTGTCCGCCGTCTCGCGCAGGTAGTCCGTGCCGCTCGATCCGCCCGTCCCCATCTTGGAGCCGATCATGCGCAGCACCATGAGCGTGTGGCGGTAGCGCCAGTTCGTGAAGCCCTCGTCCACGTCCATCAGCAACGTGAGCAGGCGGAACGGCAGGTGCAGGATCGGCTGGTCGCGGTAGAGATTGATCAGCAGTGCCGCGAGCAGCGCGGGATGCGAGAAACGCCGGTGACCCTGCGCCACGAGCGCGTCGTGCTTCTCGCGATCGAACAGCGCCTCGAAGTGGCGCACCGTTCCCTCGAACCGGGCGAGACGTCGCTCGCGGTCGGCCGCGTCGAACTCCGGATTCGTCTCGATGATGGAGCGCTCGTCCGCGAGCATCGTGTCCACCGCCTTGCGGTACTCACGCCAGAATTCGTACTCGCCCACCGCGAGGAACGGCGTGCGCGCGAGCCACCGATCCACGAGCGCGAGCAGGGAGGTCTCCTGCTCGGCGTCGCGGATGCGGGTCTCGTCGGCATGCGGGAGGCGGTCCGTGTAGCGCATCCCGTCCATGCGCACCCGCGTCTCCGGCGGCAGGCCGAGCTTGTTCTCGATCAGCCGGAACTGCGCGCTCTCGTTGCCGCTCGCGGGGACGAGGTAGCTGCGGAAATCCAGGAAGTCCAGCGGCGTCATCGTCTCCAGCACGTCCACCTGCGCGAGGAGGAGCTTCTGGATCTCCTTCACGCGCGTGAGGTGCGAGACCGCCCGACCGATGTCGCGCTCGTCCACGCTGTCGGCGCGGAACAGGGCGAGGACGGCGTCCAGCTCCCACAGGATCTGCTTGAACCACAGCTCGTAGGCCTGGTGGACCACGATGAAGAGGAGCTCGTCGTGGACCGGCGCGCCGTGCTTGGCGGACTCGAGGCGCTGGCAATCGAGCAGCCGCTCGAGCTGCAGGTACTCGCGGTAGTGGACCGGCGGGAGCGGCGGGCGGGGGGTCAAGGACTCACCTCGGCGCGGGGACACGGCAGGATCCGACGTCGGCGCGGCCGAGCCTAGCAGAGCCCCGGGACCGGCGCGACCCCGACCGGACCGGCGTGAGGCGCCCCGCGCGGGTTGTCGGGACCCCCGCGAGCCCCTAGAATCGCGTGTCCCGCAGCCCAAGGAGCCCAAGCGTGACCCAGACCCTCACCCTCCGGATCGGCCACAGCCCGGACCCCGACGACGCCTTCATGTTCTACGCGCTCCAGAAGGAAGTCGAAGGCACCGGCATGCGCGTGGAGCACGTGCTCGAGGACATCGAGTCCCTGAACCGACGCGCGGAGACGGCCGAGCTCGAGGTGACGGCCGTGTCCGCCGCCTCCTACCCGCGGATCGCGGACAAGTACTTCGTGATGCGGACCGGCGCGAGCCTCGGGCGCGGGTACGGACCGATCCTGGTGGCGCGCGAGCCGATCAATCCGGACTCGATCGCGGGCAAGACCGTCGCGGTGCCGGGCCTGCACACCACCGCGAATCTCCTGCTCTCGATCTACAGCCCGCCGGTGCAACGCAAGGTCGTGGACTTCGACCGCATCCCGGACGCGGTGGCGGATGGCGAGGCCGACATCGGCCTGCTGATTCACGAAGGCCAGCTCACGTACGGCGACTGGGGACTCTCGAAGATCCTGGATTACGGCGAGGTGTGGGCGAAGGACACGAACGGACTGCCGCTCCCGCTGGGCCTGGATCTCGTGCGGCGCGATCTCGGGCGTGACCTCGCGGAGCGCATCTCGGCCACGCTGCGTCGCTCGATCGAGGCCGCGCTGTCGAACGAGGACGACGCGCTCGAGTACGCGCGCGGGTTCGGCCGCGGCATCAGCCCCGAGATCAACGCGAAGTTCGTGAAGATGTACGTGAACGAGGACACGCTGGACATGGGCGAGCCGGGCCTGCGGGCGCTGGACCACCTGTACCGGCGCGCGCAGGAGAAGGGGCTGCTGGACGCGATCCCGGCCATCGACCTCGTCTAGGTTTCGATCCGCGATCCCGTCGCCGGCCCGGTGCCCCCGCGTCTTCCGGGACCGGGCCGGGCCGGGCGCCCGTCGAAACCACATCCTGCGAATCTCCGTACTAGCTGGTGTCGGCGCCCGCTCGGGTCCGTCCCGGAGCCGGGCGCCGCACCCCCTGAGCCCGAGGAGCCGCCATGACCCCGGAAGCGACCTGGTACTACTCGGTGAACGGCCAGCAGCAGGGGCCGGTCACGAAGGAAGAACTCCGCGCCAAGCTCGCGTCGGGTGAGATCTCGAACGAGACCTACGTCTACGGGCCCGGAATGGTGGACTGGGAACCGATCGGCCGCCTCGGCGAGTTCTCCGGGGAGACGCCGGCCGGGCCGCCTCCCCCGCCGCGCACGCAGCGCGCCGACGTGATCGACTACGAGATCTTCGGCGAGGAGATGCAGTTCGTGGAGATCACGCTCGATCCGGGCGAGGCCGCGATCGCGGAAGCGGGCGCGTTCATGTACATGGATCCCGGCATCGAGATGGAGACGATCTTCGGCGACGGCAGCCAGCAGTCGGGCGGAGATTTCCTCGGCAAGCTCGTGTCCGCCGGCAAGCGCGTGCTGACCGGCGAGTCGCTGTTCATGACGCTGTTCGGCAACGGCGGATCGAGTCGCCAGAAGGTCGCGTTCGCGTCGCCCTATCCGGGGCGGGTGATCCCCGTCGATCTCGTGCAGCACCACGGGCAGCTGCTCTGCCAGAAGGACGCGTTCCTGTGCGCCGCGAAGGGCGTATCCGTGGGCATCGCGTTCCAGAAGCGGATCGGCGCCGGCCTGTTCGGTGGCGAGGGCTTCATCCTGCAGAAGCTCGAGGGCGACGGGCTCGCGTTCGTGCACGCGGGCGGGCATGTCGTGGCGCGGGACCTCGGTCCCGGCGAGACGATGCGGCTCGACACCGGCTGCCTCGTGGCGTTCGAGCCGCGCGTGGACTACGACATCCAGTTCGTGAAGGGCATCAAGACCGCGCTGTTCGGCGGCGAGGGGCTCTTCTTCGCGTCGCTGCGCGGACCGGGGCGTGTCTGGATCCAGTCCCTGCCGTTCTCGCGCCTCGCGAGCCGCATCTACGCGGCCGCGCCGCAGACGGGCGGGCGACGTCGCGGCGAGGGCTCGCTGCTGGATCACGTCGGCGGGCTGGGGCGCCTGCTCGACGGCGACTAGGGGTCCGGGACCGCCCCTCGGGTTCGCTCGCGGGTTGACGCGACCCGCGGTGTCGATGGTAACCTGTGAGTTGCATGAACGCACTCGACGCATTGGGTAATCCGGTGAGACGGCAGATCCTCCTCGAGCTACGGGCGAAGCCGTTGTCCGTTGGCGAGCTGGCGGGGCGATTCCCGGTCAGCCGGCCGGCGATCTCCAAGCACCTCCGCGCACTCGAACGCGGCGGGCTCGTGGAGACGAGCCGGAAGGGAACGCGGCATCTCTACTCGGTGCGTGTTCAGGGGTTCGCGTCCGTGCGCGAGTTCATCGACGGCTTCTGGGACACGGCGCTCGACCGCTTGGCGTCCATGGCTCGGGACGAGACGTCGATGACGCGACGGAGACGATCATGATCTGCAAGACGATCGTCCTCTCGTGCCCGGTGGAAGCAGCGTTCCGGCTGTTCTCCGATCGGATCGACGAATGGTGGCCGCCCGAACGGCGGCACGTGCGCGGTCCGAGCGTGATCTCGCTGGATGCCCGCCGTTTCGAGGAACGGGGCGAGAACGGCGAGGTCGTCCCGCTCGGTGTGGTGCGGGCATGGGATCCGCCGACGCGGATCCTCCTCGACTGGTATCCCGGCACCGACCCCAATCATCCGACGGTCGTCGAGGTCCGGTTTCTCCCCGATCGGGACGGTACCCGCCTGGAGTTGCGACATCGCGCCGGCCCGAACAGCGAGGATCTCTTCCCCGCGAGGATGCCCCGCTATGAGGTGTCGTGGAGTCTTGTTCTCGGCGCGCTGGAGCGGTTCTGCGAGGCCGGTGGAGATCCCCCGCCGGGCCCTTGACATTCGGTAACCCATCAGTTACCTATCGATCATGCGAACTCCGACCGTCCGCCGTCACGCGTCCACGTTTCACCTGGAGTACTCGGTACTCGTCGAGGTGAACGCCGCGCCCGAGAGACTGTGGGCCCTCCTGACGGATGCGGCGGACTTTCCGCGCTGGAACTCCACGATCGCGAGTCTACAGGGTCCGATCGAGCCCGGGCGGCGCCTCGAGCTCAGGTTGCCCATCTCCGAGAGGGTGTTCCGACCGCGGGTCTCCGGTTTCGAACCCGCGCGGAGAATGGAGTGGAGCGACGGGGCGGCGCCGCTGTTCCGCGGCGTCCGCACGTTCACCTTGACCCCGATCGGCGACGCCACCGAGTTCAAGATGACGGAGACGTTTCGCGGACTGCTCGTGCCGATGATCCGCGGGTCACTCCCCGATTTCGGGCCGCCGTTCGAGCGGTTTGCCGCGGACCTGCAGCGAGAAGCAGAGAGGAGAACCGCGTGACGGACCAGAAGGGTCTCGGCACCGAGAAGTCGCCGTGGCGGTTGACCACGCCACCGGGCACGTCCGAGTTCGTGGCGTACCGCGACGAAGCGTCCGACCCGCCGGCCCTGGTCGTGCAGGTCGGGAAGACCCAGCTGCGCTACGCGCTGCGCTGCATCGACGATCTGTACGCCATGCTGATGGAGCGCGGGGACTGGATGGCGCTGGGCGCGACCGACGAGCAGAAGCCGGTCCGGGAGGGGACGGTGGAGGCGTGGAGTCGCTCTCCCCGGAACCCGGTCGGAGGATTCTATGGTCTCAAGAAGGGCCTCCGCGGTCGATTCGCCATGTACGTGCCCCCCGTGCTCGAAGCGCTCGGGCTCGCAGAAGTGGAGCACGAGGCCCGAAACAACCGCATGCGGGCGCGTTAGGGCGCGCGTCGAGATTCCTCGCCCGTGGGCGAGAATCGCCCCCCGCCTTCCCCGGAGCGCGCCGCCGCGCTGCGTACGAGCAGCACTCCCGCCAGGAACACGGCGACGCTCCCCCCCCACGTGAGCGGGCTCGGCTCGAGCAGCCCCTCGCCGATCACGAGCATCACGCTCGCGTTGTACACGGCGTGGAACAGCATCGACGGGAAGATCGAACGCGTCCGCACGACGATGCCGGCCATCACGAGGCCGAGGAGAAACGTCGGCGCGAAACGGAAGACGCTCAGGTGGATCAGCGCGAACCCGGCGCTCGAGATCAGGACCGCGGAGCGGACGGTACCCACGCGGCGCAGCAGTCCGAGGAACACGCCGCGGAACACGAGCTCCTCGCAGATCCCGGGCGAGATCGCGATCAGGAACAGCATCAGCGGCTTGCCGGCGTCGCCGAGCTCACCCCCGAAGTCGCCCATGAAGTTCTCCGGCATCGGCAGGAACGTCCCCTGCAGCTTCATCACGCCGAAGAACAGCGGCACGCCGACCCCGAGCGCGAGGAGGACCGCGCCGAGCAGCGCGAGCGGGCGCGGTGCGCGCAGCGAGAGGACGTCGGCGAGCCGGCCGCCGCTCCCCGCGAAGCGGAGGCTCGCGGCACCGAGCAGCGGCAGGACGACCCAGAGGCTCAGTCCGAGTCCGAGCAGGAGCTTCCAGGTCTGCAGCAGCCCGCCGACGTAGAAGAACGCGAGCACGGTCGCCGCCAGCGCGAGCATCGTCGCCCGTCGTCGGCCCCCCGTGGTGTGCGCGAACAGGGGCTCCGGCGAGAACCCGAGGATCGTGTCCTCGCGCGAAAGGATCCCGGCCGTCCAGCGGGTGACGAGGAAGCCCCAGCCCACGCTCGCCACGAACACGAGCCCGAGCAACGGCAGGCTCATCTGGCCGAGTAGCCCGTCGCGGACGGCGAGGGCGACGTTCGCGATCGGCCACAGCGCAGTCACGGGCGACAGCTTCACCGCCTGGCCGGACGCGAGCATGCCGGGGATGATCGCGAGCAACATCACGGGCATGAGCTGCAGCTGCGCCTCCTTCACGTTGCGGGCGAGCGCGGAAAGCCCGAGCATGATGCCCGCCACCACCGCCGCCAGCGGCACGATCAACAGGACGGCGAGACCGAGCCCGGCCGGGGAAAGCGCGGACACGTCCACGGAGGCGTCGCCCATGAGACCCGAGCGATAGCACCACGCCATGCTCGCCAGGTTCAGCGTGCCGGTGATGATCGTGGCGCCCCACACCACGAAGAACTTCGCGCGCGCAATCACCTCCCGCGGCACGGGCACGAGGTACAGTGTTTCGAGCGTCCCACGCTCTTTCTCGCCGGCGACGATGTCGGTGGAGACCGCCGCCGCCCCGATGAAGAGCGTCATCACGAGCAGGTACGGCACGAGCCGCCCCGCCTCGGCGCCCGCCGTCTCCTCCTTCGTCGCGACGTCGACCGTCACGAGCGTGACGAGATCGCCGAGGCTCCCGTGACCGCCCGCCGCCTGGTAGCGCGCGTCCTTCACGCGTTCCGCGGCCCGCGCGAGCGCCTCCTGCAGGCGTTCCTCGGCGTTGCGCGACTTGTCGTGCGACACGTGGTGCCAGATCCGCACTACCGGCGCCTCGTCGCCTTCCCGGACCAGCGTGTCCGGCGCCTCGACCCACGCCTCGAGGTCCCCGTCGGCGATCGCCTTCTTCGGATCCGCGGGGAGCGACACGAACTCCACGCGCTCGAGGTCGGCGAGCGCGTCGCGCACCTCCGGCGCCCCGGTCACCGCGACCCGATGCACCTCCTGCTGGACCTTTTCCTCGGACTTCCGCTCCGTGGAGGACATCAGCGAGAACATCACCGGGTACACCAGGATCGGCATCACGAAGGAGAGAATGATCGCGCGCCGGTCGCGCACGATCTCCCGGATCTCCTTGCGAACGAACGAGCCGATCCGCGCACTCATTCGACGTTCCCGACCACGGCGCGGAAGACCTCCTCGGGGTACTTCTGTCCCGTGCGCTCGCGCAGCTCCGCCATCGTGCCGCTCGCGCGCACCGAGCCCTCGTGGATGATCGCGACACGATCGCAGAGGCGCTCCACCTCGCTCATGATGTGGGTGCTGAACAGCACGCACTTGCCTTCCGCCCGGCAGCTCTCCACGAACTCCAACGTGGTCGCGGCGGCGAGCACGTCCAGGCCGGAAGTCGGCTCGTCCAGGATCAGCACCGGCGGATCGTGCACCACGGCGCGACCGATGTTGACCTTCTGCTTCATCCCGGTGGAGAGCTTCTCGCAGCGCTGCGTGCGGTACTTCGCGATCCCGAACGTCTCCAGTACGCGCTCCACCGCCGAGTTGAGGCGATCGCCCTCGAGGCCGTGGAACTCGCCGAAGAACCGGAGCGTCTCCTCCGCGGTCAGCCGCGGATAGAGACCCGTCGTCCCGGACAGGAACCCGATCGACTCGCGCACCGCCTGCGGATCCGACGCGATGTCATGACCGTTCACGAGCGCCGTCCCGGCGGTGGGCGTGAGCACCGTCGACAGCATCCGCAGCGTGGTGGTCTTGCCGGCACCGTTCAGGCCGAGCAGACCGAACACCTCGCCCTCACGACACGCGAATGACACGCCGTTCACGGCGCGGATCTCCTCCCCCTTCGCGCCCAGGAACGTCTTCGCGAGGTCCTGGACCCGGATTCTCTCCGTCATGATTTCAGCAACTCCTTGAGGGAGATCTGGCGCCCCACGAACAGGTCGTCGCGGGCGGCGGCGCGCGACGCAAGACGCAGCACGATCAGCGTGGCGGCCACGAGCACGGCGATCGTCACGAGAATCGGACCGAGCGGCATCTCGCCGCCGAGAACCGACTTGAACAGCGTGGCAACGTTCAAGAGCGGCACCACCGCCTGCTTCATCGTGAAGGGATCCTGTGACATCGCCGTGACGATCCCGGGCAGCATCGACAGCAGGTACACGGGACCGAGCACCGCTTGACCTTCGCGGTGCGTGCGGGCGGTGGACGCGAGCAGCATCACGACCGCCGCGTAGAACAGCGCGGCCACGAGCGCCACGCCGACCACGATCAGCCCGGCCGACCACGGCAGCGTGAGCTGAATCTTCTCGCCGAGGTCGTCGCCGAGCATCCGCAGCACGAACGACAGGAAGATCGCCATGCTCAGCAGGTTCAGCACGAGCGACGTGAGCGACGACGCCACCACGAACACGTACTTGCCCACGAGGATCTCCGCCCGCGCGAGCGGCGACACGAGGATCGTTTCCCAGGTCCCGCGTTCCCGCTCGCCGACCACCGTGTCGAGCGCCGCGTAGTAGCTGCCGGTCGCGAGCATCATCATCAGGAAGAGCGGCAGCACCGCCGCGAGGATCTCCTGCCCGCGCTGGCGGGCGGACGCGAGATCCTCCGACTCGATCGTGAACGGCTCGAGGTCCGACTCGGACAGCCCGACCGCCACGAGCTCGCTCTTCTCGCGGTCGAGCCGCCACTCGTCCACCGCCGCCGCGACGTCGTCACGGGCCCGCTCCGAGCGCTCGCGCGACCCGTCGAACCAGAGGCGCGCCGTGTCACGTTCGCCGGTGGTCCACGTGAGCAGCGCGTCGGCGCCTTCCGCCTCGCGCCACGCCCGGAACCCGTCCGGCGTGCCGTCGAACGAGGACGGCGGCGGGACGAGCCGCAGTTGCTCGGCGGCGCGGAGCGAGTCCTCGACCGCCGCCGGCGTGCCGCGGTCGATCGCGAGCTCCGCGATGTCCCGGCTCGAGGCGCCGGACTGGATCTGCATCACCTGCATCACGCCGAATCCCATCAGCGGGAACAGGAAGATCGGCAGGAAGACGACGTTCACCAGGAAGTTCCGATCCCGGACGGACTCCAGGATCTCCTTCTGGGCGACGCGTCGAACGGCGGATAGGCGCACGGTTCTCCTCCGATCGGAGAGGAAATCACGCGCGCGCGACGGCGGCAAGGCGCAACGGCGGTCGACCGGAAACGGCTATCATCTGCGGACCCACCCGAGTACCGGGGGTGACATCGATCCTCGCTCCCGTGCGACACCTTGCCGCACGGGCCGGACTGGACAGACTCGACCCGGGCGAGGATCCTCGGAACCCGTTCCCCTCCTCCTCGACCGACGTCCCGAGAGCCGAATGCACGCCGCACACCCCACCGGAAGCCCGTCCGCCGGAATATCGCCGGAAGGAAACGCGCGCTGGCTCACCCGCCTTCGCTGGGCGGCCATCTTCGGTCAGACGATCACGATCCTCGTCGCGTCGCGCGTGGCCGGTCCGGTCGTCCGGCTCGGCCCCTTGCTCGCGATCGTGGTGATCGAGGTCGCATTCAACGTGGCGGTCGCTCGCCTGCTCCGGCGAGATCATCGATTCCGGCCCGGTGAGATCGTTGCCCACCTCGTGTTCGACCTTCTCTCTTTGACCGCGTTGCTGCACTTCTCCGGCGGCCCCTCGAATCCATTCAACTTTCTGTACCTGGTCCAGATCGTGCTGGCCGCGGTCCTGCTCGGTACTCGTCCGGCGCTGGCGCTCGCGGCACTCTCGGCGATCCTGTTCGGGGGGCTGTTCGTTCCGGGCTTCCTCGCCCGTTCACCCGATGGCGGCCACCGGGGCCACGACGCCATGGCCGGCAACTCACCGCACGACGTGATGATGCGCTGGCACCTCGAGGGGATGTGGATCGCGTTCGTGATCGCGGCCGTCCTGATCGTGTACTTCCTCGGACAGATCCTCGCAGAGCTCGCGCGCAAGCGCGTGGAGCTGGAGCGCGCGCGGGAGAGGGCGACCCGGTTCGAGCGACTATCCGCGCTGACAACGCTCGCCGCGGGCGCGGCGCACGAGCTCGCGACCCCTCTTTCCACGATCGCCGTGATCTCGAACGAACTTTCGCGACGCTTCGACCGCGAGGGTCTCGCAGACGCGGATCTCCGCGAGGACACGGTCCTTCTGCGTTCCGAGGTTCGGCGCTGCCAGGCGATCCTGCAGCGAATGTCGATCGTGGCCGGTGGTGTCCGGGCGGGGACGGCGGTGCCGGTGCGTGCCGGCGAAGTCGTGGACGCGGTCCTGCGATCGCTGCCGGCGGGTCGAGTCCGCCACGCGGTATCCGAGGCCGCGCGAGCCGCGCGGGTCGCACCGGACGGCGACGGACTGCGGCACGCACTGCGCGCCGTGGTGCAGAACGCGATCGACGCCTCCCCGCCGGACGGCCCGGTGGACGTCGAGGTCGACGTCGTGGGGCAGGAAGTCGAGTTCCGCGTGAGCGACCGCGGACCGGGGATCCCGGAGGACCGGCGCGCACTCGTCACCGAACCGTTCTACACGACGAAGGCGCCGGGACAGGGAATGGGACTCGGCCTGTTCATCGCCGACAGCGTGGTGGCGCAGTCGAACGGATCGCTTCGCCTGGAAGGTCACCCAGGGGGTGCCGGCACGGTCGTGCGGCTCCGGCTCCCGATCCACCCGAGTCCGTGAGAGCACCGACGTGAGCGAACGTATTCTGATCGTCGACGACGACGAGGCCTTCCGCACGCGACTCGCCCGCGGGTTCGAGGCTCGGGGCTACGTCGTCTCCCTCGCGTCCGGGTTCGAGGAGGCGCAGCGCGTCGTCCGGGAGTCCCGACCGGATCTCGCGGTCGTGGACCTCCGGATGGAAGGGCCCTCCGGGCTCGAGGTGCTGCGCGAGCTCCTGCGCGTGCGCGCGGGAATGCGCATCGTGATCCTCACCGGCTACGGGAGCATCGCAACCGCGGTGGAGGCGATGCGCCTCGGGGCGGCGAACTACGTCTCGAAACCGGCCGACATCGACGACATCCTCGCCGCGTTCGAGAAGTCCGAACGACCGCTCGCCGCGATCGATGAGTCGTTGCAGCCCCCTTCTCTCGCTCAGATGGAGTGGGAGTTCATCAACCGGGTGCTCGTGGACTGCGGCGGCAACGTGTCCGAGGCCGCCCGACGTCTGGGGATGCATCGACGCACGCTCCAGCGCAAGCTCGCGAAGTACCCGCCGCCGGATCCTCCGCGCAGCGCCTGAGAGCAGGTGCGACAACTCGCCTCATTCCCGACTCCGTTCGCGCGGACTAGCCTGTGCGGGTCGAAGAGGAGGTTCGAGTTGAGCGTGCGCTTCCCCACCCCCGACCGGATCGCCAACGCCGTCGCGACGGTCCTGGCGCTCGCCTTGATACCGGCGACCGACCTCTCCGCGTGCGGAATCGACGGTTGCGGGACCTGCGTGGAGTCCGACTCACGCTTCGCGCTCACCGCAGAGGTCGAGCGGGCGTCCTTCGATCTCGCGGGGGAACAAGGAGACTACGCGATCTACGCACTGCGGGTGGAGACGGCCGGACTCGGCCGCGCGCGCCTCGCCGCCTCCCTGGCCCGCGCGACCGTCCACAGCGACCTCGGCGACGTCGCGGGATGGCGCAATCCGCTCTTCCTCGCGGAGGTCGAAGCGTGGCGCGCCGCGACCGGTCGGTTCGCGATCGGACTCCAGTGGGAGGCTCCCTGGGGCGAATCGATCGTGGCGGACGTGCACAGCGAGTGGGTTCCGTACGCCCGCTGGGCTCGCGGTCGCGAGGGCACCGGTGGCGAACTGCGAGTCGGCGCCCGTCTCTCCGGCGGAGGTACCGACGAACGCACGGGCGACGTCGTCGCGGCCGCTCCGCGGGTCGGCGTTCCGTCGCTCCCCGGCGTCTCCCTTCACGCAGGACACGCACACGCCGCCCCCGCGGCGGCGGACTTCGTCCGCCCGCACGATGGTCGAGAGTTGCTGTGGCAGGTCGAGAGTCCCGCCCGGCACGGGATCTCGCTCGCCGTCGCCGGAGAGCACCCGCTCGAGGGAGCCAACGCCGGCCGCGACTACCTGACCGCGCGCGCGACCTGGAGCGGCAGCCCGCTGACCCACTTCCGCCTGCGCCCTTCCCTCTCCGGCCCGGTCTCCGGCTCCCGCCGGGCGGACTGGATCTTGTCCGTCGAGGCCACGCTGCGCTGACTCCTCGCCGTCACGGTCGGCTGTGGCCGCGTCGCCACCACCGGTACGCGGGAAGCGCCAGGACGAGCATCGCGAGCCCGATCCCCGTCCGCACCGGCGACGCCACGATCTCCGAGCCCGTCACCCAGAGCGCCGCCGCGATCACGAGCGCGGGCGTGACGGGATAGCCCGGAACGCGATAGCCGCTGTCCTCCCCGATCCGCTTCGCCCGCAGACGGTAGACCGCCGCGATCGCGAGCGTGCTGTACACGAGCGAGACCGCGACGTAGAAGCCGAGAATCTCCGAGAACGATCCGGTCAGCAGATAGGCGAGCGTGAGCACGTACAGCGCGGTGGCGCCCCAGCGCGGTGTGCTGCCGTCCGCGGTGACCTGGCCGGCGGCCGCGAAGAACAGTCCGTGCCGCGCCATCGCGTAGAAGTACCGGGGACCGGCCACCCAGATCCCGAACAGCGTGCCGAATGCGGATACCACCACGATCGCGGCGATGACGCGCCCGCCGGCCGGACCGAGCACGGCCTCCGCCGCCGCCGAAGCCGCGGAGTCCGAGCCCGCGAGCTGATCGAACGGCAAGAGCACGAGGTAGCCGACGTTCACCAGCAGGTACAGCGCCGCGACCACGACCGCGGTCCCGATCAGCGCGCGCCGCAGGCCGCGGCGCGGGTCGCGGACCTCGCCGGCCACCGTGTTCAGGTTCGCCCACCCGTCGAACGTCCAGAGCACGCCCACCATCGCCGCCGCGAACGCCGACGCCTTCGGCCATCCCGCCCCGACCAGCGTGAGCCGATCGAGCTGCCCCGGCCCCACCGCGAGCGCGAGCACGGCCAGCGTCGCGATCGCCGCGACCTTGAGCAAGGTGAGAACCGTCTGCAGCGTGCCGGAGAAGCGGGTGCCCCGCAGGTTCAGGAGCCAGGCGAGCGTCGCCGCCACGAATGCCGCCGCCCGCGCCACCGAGGGCGGAGCCTCCAGCGCGGCGGCGAAGTAGCTGCCGAGGATCGTGGCCACGACCGCGCAGGACGCGGGATAGCCCACGAGGAACGCGCCCCACCCCTTGAAGAACGCCGCAAAGGGACCGAACGCGTGGAGCACGTAGACGAAACTGCCGCCCTGCTGCGGCAGCCGGGAACCGAGCTCCGCGTACGTCAGCGCCCCCGCCAGCGTGAGCGCCCCGCCAAGCAGCCACGCGAGGAGAATCGGACCCGGCGCACCGAGCGTGGCCGCGACGTATCCCGGCACCGCGAAGATCCCCGTCCCCACCACGACGCCCACCGCGAGCATCGAGGCGTCGAGTCCGCGCAGGACTCGCGGGAGCTCGCGCGGGCCGCCGTCCGGCGACGCGACGGATGCGTCCGGAGAGACATTTTCCTTCAAGTGATCCCTCCGATGAGCCGTTCCAGAATCGGCGGGGCCCTCCCGCTCGGCCCGACTTTCGCCCAGGGCGGCCTGCCGGCCCCCGGGCGGGGCGCGCGCGGGCCCCGGTCGCGTCCGACATGACCCTCTTTCGGAAGTGCCGAATCAGGGGGGGAGCCTTTACAGGGGCGGACTCCCTTTGTCGGAAAAGCGCCGGGGCCCTCGCACTCCCACCGCCCGCGGATCTTCCCGGTTCCGCCCTCTCTTGCCAAGCGCCCCCGAAGAAAAGCGAAAGTCCCTCGCAGGAAACGCCGATTCTTCCGGGAACGGGAGGTGCCGGTGAACCCGCCTCGCATCCTGATCGTGGACGACGATCCGAACATGTGCCTGCTCGTGCGCTTCAACCTGGAGCGCCGGGGATGGCAGGTCGTGACCGCGGACGACGGCCTGCAAGGGCTCGAGCTCGCGCTCAACGAGCCGTTCGACGTGGTCATCCTCGACGTGATGCTGCCCGGAGCCTCCGGGTTCGAGGTGTGCGCGGGGATCCGTCGCAAGCATCCCGCGAGCAAGCTTCCGGTGCTGCTCCTGACCGCGCGCTCCCAGATGGACGACTTCGAGACCGCATCGAACGTCGGCGCCACGGACTACGTGATGAAGCCGTTCGATCCGATCCTGCTCGCCGATCAGGTCGCGGCGCTGCTGGGCGATCGCGCCGGAGCGCAGTCGTGACCGAAGACCGATTCCACGATTCCCTCGCTCCGCTGTTCGAGCGATCCGCCGACGGCTGGATCCTCGTGGACCGCATGGGCGACGTGATCCTGGCGAACGCCGCCGCCCGCGCCGTACTGTCCGTCGACGACGAGCGCGTCGAGGGAACGCCGATCTCCACGTGGATCCTGGATCTTCCGCTCGACCGCTCCGCGAGCGTGCTCGAGCGAACGATGATCTCGGCGAAGGGGGATCGCTTCCCGGCCGAGGTCTCGGTGATCCCGCTCACGGAGACCGACGGCCGCCGCTGGATCATCTTCCGCGACATCACGCTGCGGAAGGGCTTCGAAGGATCCGTCCGCCACCACGCGGACGAGCTCGAGCGGATGGTCACCGCCCGCATGAACGAGCTCGAAGACGTCCGCGAGCGCTATCGCCGGTTGTACGACACCGTGCCCGTGCTCGACTTCGAGCTCGACTCGCAGAACGACATCGCCTCGGCGAACCGCAAGGCGTGCATGTCGCTCGGCGTGCCGCTCGACCGGCTCGTGGGACTCCCGCTCGCCGACCTCGCGATCGCCGAGAAGAAGAAGGACCTCGCGGAGGCCATCGGTCGGATGCGCCAGGGCTCCGTGACACCGTACGAGACGCGCCTGCGCGCCTCCGACGGCTCCGTGCTCGACATCGTGTTCCACGCGGTCCGGGACTGCGACACGGGCCGCTCCGCGATGCGCGTGGTCGGACTCGACGTGACCGCGCGCCGGGAGGCGGAGCAGCTCGTGGATCAGAGCCTCGAGCTCGCGGAAGCCCAGCGCGCCCGCATGGAGCGGATCCTGCGCGGCATCGGCGAGGGCGTGGTGGTGACGGACCCGGACGGGCAGGTCCGCCTCATGAACCCGATCGCGGAGCGCTTCCTCGACATCGACGAGCAGTTCGCGTTCGGGCGGAACCTGTTCGCGGAGCAGCGCGACTCCGACTTCGCGCGCACGTGGCGCACGTTCGTGGACGGACGCGAGGATCTCGGCGGCGGCGAGCTGAAGATCGGCGCCGGACCGAACCGCGTGTTCGTGGTGACGCTGTCGCGCATTCGTACGGCCGAGGGCAAGCCGGCCGGTTGCGTGGCGGTGCTGCGCGACGTCACGAAGGAGCGCCGCGTGGACCAGATGAAGCGAGACTTCGTCTCGAACATCACGCACGAGCTGCGCACGCCGCTCGCGTCGATTCGCGGCTTCACCACCACGATGCTGCGCGGCGGACCGGTATCGGAGGAGGATCGCGCGCGGTTCCTGCGCATCGTGGAGAAGGAGTCCGAGCGCCTGCAGCATCTGATCGAGGGGCTGCTCACGCTCTCCAGTCTGGACAACGGCCGCGAGGCGCTCGACCTGCAGGCGGGCGACTTCTCCACGATCCTGTCCGACGCATCGGAGATGTTCACCCCGCTCGCACAGGAGAAGGGAGTGGAGCTCCAGGTCGTGCACGGCGGCCGCAACGGCGCCGGCATCTTCGACCCGCAGAAGATGCGTCGCGTGCTCGACAACCTCATCGGCAACGCGCTCAAGTTCACGCCCGCCGGCGGCGAGGTGAACGTGGACTTCGCGCGGAACGGCGACACGATCGTGTGCACGGTGTCCGACACCGGCCCGGGCATCGCCCCCGGCCAGCTCGAGCGCATCTTCGATCGCTTCTACACGCGAGCCTCCGCGGCCGGCGGCAATCCGTCCGGGAGCGGACTCGGCCTGCACATCGTGCGGCGCCTCGTGGAGCTGCACGACGGCACCGTGGCCGTGGAGAGCAAGGTCGGCGAGGGGACCACGTTCCGGTTCCACTTCCCGGCCGTGCCGCGCGTGCGCGAGGCGACGCCGAAGACCGGCGCCGGTCCCGTGTCCGACACGATCACGGAGCCGTTCGCGGATCTCCCCGGCGACGAACCGGCCTGGCAGCCCGACCTCTCGGCACCGCCCGAGGAGCCCATCGTGGACTCGACTCTCGACGACGACGACGAAGTGCCGGTCGGAAACCTGCCCGAGCTCCCCCCCGGCGATCCGCTGCTCGACGACGACGAGGAGGAAGACGGCGCTCCGGGTTCGCCCGAGTTCCGGATCGTGCGCCCGCCGGCGCCCCCGGCGTCGCGGCAGGTCGATCCCACGCGTCGCGCCTAGCCGCTCGTTCGACCGCCGCTCCTACCCGCCGTCGCGAGCCGTCCACGCGAGCCCCGCGAGGACGAGCACGGTCGCCACGATTGCCGACGGTCCCGGCACCTCGCGAAACAGGATCCAGCCGAGCAGCGCCACGAACAGCGGGACGAGTCCGTACACGAACGCCGACGTGCGCGTGGGACCGTTCTCGGTGACGGAACGGTTGAACAGCACGAATCCGAGACCCGAGGCGGCGATTCCCATCCAGACGAGCGCGATCCAGATCCGGGGCGAGACCTGCAGTGACGGCCACCCCTCGAACGTTCGGGCCATCGCCGCGAGCAGCACCGTACCGAGGATCGTCGCGTGAAACGAAGACACGAGCGACGACGCACCCGGGACGCGGCGCACGACGAGCGAGTGGATCGCGAAGGACGTGACGGCGCCGAGCATCAGGGCGTCGCCGCGATTCAAACCCAGCGAGAGCAGGCGCGCGGGATTCCCGCGGGACAGCAACGTGACTACGCCGAGCACCACGAGCGCGATCCCGGCCCAGGACCGACGCGGCAGACGCTCCCGCAGGAACGTCGCCGCGAGCAGTCCCGTGATCACGGGGCTCAGCGCGTTGATCAGTGCCGTGTTGAACACCTCGGTGTAGCGCAGGCTCGCATAGAAGAAGGTCTGATAGCCCACGAGCCCGAACACGGCCATCGCCAGCAGCGCGGGCCACGGCGCTCGACGTCGCGCGCCGCCGGCGCTCCGCCCCCGTCGCGTCGTGGCGACGAGCGTCCCCAGGAACAGACTCCCGATGCCGAGCCGGAACGCGGCGACGATCATCGGCGCCAGCTCCTCGGTCGCGATCTTCGCGGCCCCGTACGTCGTGCCGAACATCGCGGCCGCGCCCACGGCCAGCCAGAGAGAACGTTTCATCGCGCGCGTCGCGCCTCACGCTCCGCGTCCTCGGTGCGGCCGAGCGCCTCGTACACCAGGGCGAGGTTCTCGTGGATGCCGGGGGGCTCCTCCCCGCGCGCGAGCAGGCCCTCCAGGATCCTCGCCGACTCCTCCAGGCGACCCGTGGCCGCGAGCGCCGCCGCCTCGCGCCCCGCGAGCGAGACGTCGTCCGGATTCGCGCGTGCCGCCCGGGTGACGAGTTCCACGAGCGACGGGTCCGGCCGTTCGACGTCCGTTGCGAGCGCCGCGTCCCAGGCGAGGTAGGCAGCGCGGCGCAGGAGCTTCGGATTCTCCGGCTCGAGCTCGAGTCCGGCGCGGTACTCCGCGAGCGCCTCCTCGGGGCGGCCCGCCACCTCGTAGCCGATGCCCGCGGAGAGATGCGAGTTCGCCACCGTGCCTGCGTGGATCGGCCGGTAGGCCACGGCTGCGATCGCGATCGCCACCATCGAACCGACCGCGAGTGGTCGCCACGAATGCGCGCGGATTCGATCGACCACTTCCACCGCGGCGTAGCCCGCGAAGCACGCGAGCGGCGCCACGAGCGGTAGCCGGTAGCGCGAGAACACGAAGAACAGCGCGACGGACAGCGGATACACGACCAGGAACAGCGCGAGCTCGCCCGGCACCCGCCGACGAACCGCGGCCGCCAGCAGCCCGACGCCGCCGAGCACCGCGAACACCCCGAATCCCGGCAGCGGCAGCCGCAGGACCGGCGCGAAACGTCGGAAGTAGCGCAGGTCCTCGTCGTCCGGGATCTCGTAATCGTGGAACAGGAGGCCGAGCTTCGTCACGAATCGGCGGACGGATCGCGCCGGATCCCGCGCGAGCTCGGCGAGCCCCTCTCGCATCCAGTATCGAGACACCGCGCCCGGCGAGAGCGCGTGGCCCGCACGTCGCTCGGCCTCCACGCGAAAGTCGGTCTCCTCGAAACGGGGACTGCGCCGCACGAAGTCCGGCACGAGGTAGCCGCCGTCCGCGTTGCCGGCCCAGTTGCCGGTGTAGAAGTTCTGCCCGGCCTGCGACGTGATCGGCAGCACCTCGCCGCTCGCCGCGAAGTTGTGCAGGGTGGCGGGCAGGATCGCGAGCGCCGTGCCGCCCGCGAGCGCGAGCGGCGGCGCGAGGCGCCTCGTGCGCAGCGCGGTCCACACGACGGCGGCGGCGGTGAAGAGCGCAAAGTTCTCTCGCACGAGTGCCGCGAGTCCGCCGGCCAGGCCGGCCGCGAGGAACCATCGCGCGGAGTCACGTCGCCGCGCCTCCACCAGCAGGAGGAGGGCGGCCGTGGCGAGCGTCACCCCGAGCGTCGTCTTCGTGACCTTCCCCTCCTCGAACAGGAGCGTGCCGTGGATCGCCACGAGCGCGCCCGACACGAGTGCCGGCGTGCGCCCGAACAGCCGGCGCGCGAGCAGCATCACGAGCGCGACGTTTCCCGTGCCGAGCAACGCGTTGACGAGGCGCGGGAACAGGAGGTCGCCGCCGGAGATCGCGTGCAGTCCGGCGAGAAAGTAGGCGTAGAGGGGTGCCTGGTAGAACGGCGCGCCGCGCATCCACTCCCCCGCCGCGAGGCGACGCGCCCAGGCGTCGTACGACTCCGCGTCGAGGGACAGCACGTCGAACAGCGGATAGTCCCGGATCGTGAGCACGTGGATCACGCGGAGGCCGGCGGCCACGGCGAGGATCAGCAGGGCGATCCGGCCCGCCCGGTTCGGTTCACTCATCGCGCGCGCTGCCGGTCCGCCTCGTAGAGCAGCACGGCCGCCGCGACGGACACGTTCAGCGAGTCGGCGCGGCCGCGCATCGGAATCCGCACGCGCGAGTCCGCGGCGCCGCGCGAGTCCGCGGGGAGACCGGCCGCCTCCGCGCCGACCACGATCGCGACCGCGCCCGAGAAGTCCGTCCGATCCGGCGGCGCCGTGCCGTCCGGTGTGGCCGCCACGATCCGCAGACCGCGACCGCGCAGCCACGCGAGCAACGTACCCGCGGGCGCCACGCCGACCGGCACCGTGAACAGGCAGCCGAGACTGGATCGCACGACGTTCGGGTTCAGCAGATCCGTCCCGCCCTCCACGATGAGCGCGTCGGCGCCGAACGCGTCGGCCGAGCGGAGGAGCGCCCCGAGGTTGCCGGGTTTCTCCACCCCCAGCGTCGCGAGCACGAGCGGCTCGGCCGGGAGACGCAGGCGATCCGCCGCGAGATCGGGAGCGACGAACACGCCGAGCCAGCCGTCGCGGTCGTCGCGAACGGCGATCTTCGCGAAGACGTCGCCGGTGACCTCGATCACGCGTCCGCCGCGCTCCGCCACGCGGCCGGCGAAGTCGTCGGCGCGCGCGGCCTCCGTCACGAACAGGTGATCGAGCTCCCACCCGGCCTCGAACGCGTGCATCAGCTCGCGCTTTCCCTCCACGAGGAAGCGCGCGGCGCGTTCGCGCGTGCGGCGGTCGCGCAGCTTCACCGCATCCTTGACGCGGGGATTGTCCAGGCTCGAGATACGCAGCGTCTCGCTCAGGAGAAGTCCCTCCGGGCCCAGAGGCCCGCGTGCAATCGCGCGCCGGAACGTGCGACGAGTACCGACTCGCCCGCCGTGGTCACGCCGTCCCGCGCGCCGAGCGCGCGATCGACCTCGCGCGCGAGCCGGGCCGGCGACCAGCCCTCCGCGTGGGCGGTGACCAGCACGAACCGCGCATCCTGGGCCAGGATCGCCGCGACGTCACGCAGGAGCGGCGCGAGTCCGCGCTCGATCTCCCAGCGCTCGCCGCGTGGCCCGCGTCCGAACGTCGGCGGATCGAGCGCCACCCCGTCCCAGTTTCCCCCGCGCCGCCGCTCGCGCGCGACGAACTTCGGCACATCCTCGGCGATCGAACGGAGGGGGCGGTCCGAGAGGTCGTTGTGCTCCACGTTGCGGCGGAGCCAGGCGATCGCGGGCTTCGAGGCGTCGATGGCGGTGACGGCCGCCCCCGCCCGCGCCGCCGTCAGCGCGAACCCACCCGTGTAGCAGAACAGGTCCAGGATCCGGGGCGGCGCGTGCTCGGGACGCCGGGCCACGTGCTCCCGGACCCGCTCCGCGAGGTCCGCCCGCAGGGCGGCCGGCTCGGGGAACATCCCGACCTGGCCGGTGGGCGTCGGTCGGAGCTCGTACACGATCCCATCGATCGTGGCCGTCCAGTCCTCGGGTTCCGCCCCTTCGAACTGCCACCGACCCGGCGCCCCCTCTCCGGGCCCGGGAAAGAACGCGCCATCCGCCGCGGCCCACGCGGCCGGGTCGAGCGGGGGCTCCTGCGCGGCGGGAGCCGGACGGGAGATGCACCGGCTCCCGAAGCGCTCCAGCTTGCGTCCATGACCGGCGTCGATCAGCTCGTACACGTCGCTCTCAGGACCCCCTTCCCGGCCGCCCAGCGTACCCCGCTCAAGCCGGGTCCGCGACCCGCCGATCTCCGAGATGGCCCCCTTCGTTCCGGGGCCTCCGAGCGGGGTCCGCGTCGCGCGGCTCCCGCCCGGGTCGACCGACGCACCCGTGGAGACCTCATGGACCGACGCATCCTGCAGGCCGTCGCCTTCGCCGCCGTCGCGATCGCCGTGGTCGCGATCGCCGGGTGCGGGGGCATGCGCGAACACATCCGGCAACACAATACCCGCCCCGAAGTCCTCGATCCCGTGGGCACGTACCTCGGCCCGCGCGTCGGCGTCCTGACCTACGATCAGGCGCTGATGGACTGGGGACATCCCGCGCACGTCACGAACGGCGACACGATCTTCCTCGCGACGTGGACCGAACGGGAAGCCGCCACCGTGGGCGGGGACTTCGCACAACTGTTCGTGGCCGAGAACGGCGGGCCGGCGCTGAACGCGACGTTCGACCTCGACACGCGAACGCTGCAGAGCTTCGGCTTCAGCCGGAAGTAGCCCGCCGCCCGAACACGCGCCGGCGATCGCTGCCCGCGAGTCGACGTCGCAGCTCCTCCTCGACGAGGGCCGGCGGCGCCCAGCCGGGCTCGGGCGCGGCGAGCGGTGGCGCAGTTCCCGCCACGAGTTCCGGAGCGTGCGCGAGCACCGCGCGATTCGCCGTGAAGTAGCCGTGGTTCATGAGCACCGCGGCCTCGCCTTCGGAGAACGCATCGAGGTCCGTGCGAATACGCGCCACGACGTCGAATGCGAATGCCTTCGAGTACTCCGCCGGCGACACCTCGTCGGCGGGTACTCCCGGGAAACGCGACGTCGCCGACCGCACGCTCCAGTACGCCCCGCCGAAGACGGTCCGATAGCCTGACATGAGCCAGCGCTTGCGCAGCGAGCGGCATTGCGACTCCAGAGTCCCCGCGTAGCGCATCAGTCGCCACAGGAAGTTCCGATCCGACTGGAACTGGTAGGCGCCGCCCGCATCCGACACGAGGAGCCAGCTCACTCGCTTCCAGACCGGCTCGAGTCCGAGATTGTCGTAGTTTCCGCCGTCCGTGAGGCGGAGATCGCCGATCGCCTCCTGCCACTGTTCCGGCCGGGACCGCTTCGCGCCCGAACGCCGGAACTCGGATGCAGGGACGCGCACGGGCACCGGGCCGAACAGCGGCGGGAAGCACGCCGACGCCGCGGCGGCGCGCGCCAGCGTCCACTCCGGCGACGTCTTCACGTAGCCCGCGAGCCAGTCCCCCATCTCGTCGCGACGGAACTCCCAGTTCGCGCCGAACGCGAGATCCGTGGAGCACAGGCGGAACTCCGGCGATACGGGCATGTCGGAGAGAGGCACGCCGGCCAGCGCGTGCAGGCGACCGGCCACGGACTCCGCCGACACGTGGCCTCGGGTCCAGTTCCACGGCAGGAGCCGTAGCGCGAGAGCACGCGTGCGGACGTCCTGGCGCGTCAGCGCACGGAGCGGCGACTCGACGTCGCGGATCCAGTCCGCGTGCCAGTTCGGATTGCGCGCGACGGCGGCCGCCCACACCGCGGCCACGAAGCTGCCGCCCGACACGGAGCTGACGCGCAGATCCGGTCGCGCGAGGATGCCGAGCTCATGCAGACGCCGCAGCGCGCCGAGGTGGAACAGCACGGCGCGGTAGCCGCCTCCCGAGAGGCAGATCCCGACTCCCTCGCGACGACCGGTTGCCATCGTCCCTCCGGCGGATCAGTTCATGCGCACGACCTTGCGGCTCGAGCTGCCGTGCTCCGTCTCCAGTCGCACGAAGTAGACCCCGGCCGCGGCGTTCGCGCCACCGTCCGTCTTGCCGTCCCAGCGGACCTCCGACCGCCCGGCCTCGCGGACGTCGTCCGCCACCGTGCGCACCAGCCGCCCCGTGACGTCGTACACGCGCACGCGCACCGGCCCGCGCTGGGGGAGGGAGAAGGAAACGTCGGTGCCGCCGCGCGACGGATTCGGGCCGACCGAGGTGATCCTCGGACGCGCAGCATCCATCACGCCTTCCGCGCGCACCGGGCCGCCGTTCAGGGCGAACGCCTCGAGGCGATACCGCTCGCGATGGATCACCGTGCCGAAGTCCTGCACGATCAGCGTCCAGGTTCCGGGTTCCGGATCCTCGATCAATCCGAGCTCCGGACTGTCGATCGAAGCGAACGGGATCATCGCGCCGGACGGCGAGCGGGCCCAGAGATCGAGGTCATACGTCGGCCAGCGCGTCCAGTCGTGCTTCCACTCGAGCCGCAGGCCGAGCGCGTCGAGTCCCTCGGGAACTTCGATCGGGTGCGCGTCGATCTCGTCGCGGCGGAGCTGCCCCACGAACGTCCAGTCCGGCTCGAAGTGCGCGCGCTGCGACGTCGCCTCCCAGGTCGCGCTCACCGGACTGTAGTTCGAGAGCGAGCCGCCGATCGTCACCCGCGCCGTGCCGGGCTCCGGATAAGGCCACACGAAGGACTCGCCCCCCTCGAGCACGCCGCCGAACACGTAGTCCCCGGCGCCGCCCCGCTTCGCGGAGTGCACCGTGACCTGGACCTCGTCCCCGAAGAACGGATTCTGGACGTCGCCGGTGGTGAACCCGGGGAACGACATCTCGATCGCCGCAAGGCCGTCCGGCACCTCGAGCAGGTAGTCGTACGTCTCGCCCGGTCCGAGCTCGGGCGTCGACCGCGCGACGTGACCGCGCATCCGCACGCGCTCCGCGAGCGGATGCGACGGATCGGACCAGCCGGACCACCACACGTGCCCTTCCTCCAGCTCCTCCAGCGCCGCCGGTACGCTCACGAAGCCGCGCCCCTGGTCTCGCTCGCTGAACGCGCCGTCGATCGGCTGCGCGCCGAGCTTCAGGACGTTCGCGATGAACGGCGCGCGGGCGTGACGTCCCTCGTGCTTCGCCCACGCGTGGAGCAGCGCGGCGCACCCGCTCACGGTCGGCGCGGCGAACGAGGTCCCCGAACCGAAGCCGAACGAAGGCATGTCCGGGATCCGGTCACCGGTCACGTCGACCATGTTGGAAGAGAACAGGAAGAAAGCCGAGGCGATCAGGTCGGGCTTCACGCGGCCATCTCCGGTGAGTCCGCGCGAGGAGAAGTCCACGACCTGCAGATCGTGCGGGTAGAACAGCTCGCCGGATCCGGGAGGCGCACCGAACAGGACCTCCACCGCGATCCGCGTGTGCAGCGGATCGACGGCGCCACCCGCCGTGAGCGACGTGATGGCGGAGCCCGGGCTGCCCACCGTGATCAGGGCCGGACCTTCGTTCGCCGCCGCCGACACGCACGTGATGCCGTAGTACGTGGCACGATCCACCATGCGGTCGAGCGGATTCCAGCCGTCGAACAGCACCGGCCCGGACAGGCTCATGTTGATGACGTCGAGGTCGAGTTCCCCGTGCCGCTTCATGGTCACGAGACGATCGATCGCCTCCGCCACCCGCGCGTCCGGCGCGCTGCCGCCGTCGTACGGAAACACCTTCACCCCGAACAGCGAGGCGCCCGGTGCCGCGCCCATCAGGTGCAGGAACGCCGTGTCCCCGTCGATCTCGATCGACTCCGGCGAGTTCAGGGCCACCGACTCCGCGAACGGATCGTCGGCCGGCAGCTCGAGGATCGCGTGGCCGGCGATCAGGCCCGCCACCATGGTGCCGTGCGAGTTGTTCTGCAGCGCGTCCCAGTCGAACGCGAGATTCTCGGGCGTGCCGTCGCCGTCGCGGTCGATCGCGCGCTCCTCGTCCTCGGGGACGAGATTGAGTCCGCCGATCACGTTGCCTTCGATCAGCGGGTGGCCGGAGTACACACCGCTGTCGATGATCGCGACCACGGCGCCCTCTCCCGCGCCGGTCGCCTCCCAGCTCTGGGCGGCGCCGGTCACGGAATCGTAGCCGAGGAACGAGCCGGGCGTGACGTCGCGGCCGGGCGACGCGATCTCCGCCGCCGGCACGGAACGCACACGCCAGCGCTCGGCTCCCGGCACCGGAATCGTCGTGCCGTCGCCGACCGGCGGCCGTGCTCGGCCGAAGCCGGGCGCGAAACGGGACAGGTCGGGTGTGACCACCGCGCGGCGAACGTCGTGCGCGCGGGACGCGTCGCGGACGCGCGGGTCCGAGAGGAGCTCGTCGAGGCGATCTGCCGGTACGCGCACGGTGACCGCGTCGAGATTCTCGAACGTGTAGGTGACGTGGCCGCCGAGCTCCCGCACGCGATCCGCGATCGCGTCCTTCGCGTCCGTCTCCAACACGGCGGACACGAACCGGAACGGCGCCTCGGGCGCGGGAGTGGCGGCCGCCGGCGCGGACGGCGCCGCGGCAACAGCGGAGATGAACACGAGCGACAGGGGGAGCGCGAGAACCGCGCCCGCCCGGGACGGGCGGAACGACATGAGACGACTCCTTCCTCGAACGGCATCGATCGGCAACCGGCGCGAGAACCGGCGGCGCGTGGCGAGCGGGGACGCGCGCGGGACACCATTCATACGACCGCGGGAGCGATTCGGTTGCGGATTCTGGCACTCGAAGCGACGCGCCGCAAGGGGAGTCCGTCCCGAAGCGTCGCAGTCGCCGACGTTTCACCTCGCGCTAACCTTCCAGCGCGTCCTCGAATCGCTTTCGATACCGACGGCTCAGCGGGACTTCCACGCCGTTGTCGAGCCGGATCCGGCCATCACCGGACGGCGACACCCGGACTTCCCGCACGCGCTCGAGCCGGACGAGCGCCGTGCGATGCACGCGAATCCAGCGGGTGTCGTCGAGACGGTTTTCGAGCTCGGTCATCGTCTCCCGGAGAAGATGACTCTCCTTCCCGCAGTGCAGCATCACGTAGTTGCCGGCCGACTCGATCCAGTCGATCGTGTCGAGCGGCACGAGGCGGACGCGACCCGGGGAACGCACGACGAGATGGTCGCGCACCGGCTCGCCGGATTCCCGCCCGAGCAGGCGGCGGATGGACTGCGCGAGACGGCGGCGCGAGTCGTGCACGATCGCCGCGCGGGCGCGGTCGAGCGCGTCGCGGAAGCGCTCGTCACGGAACGGCTTCAGCAGGTAGTCGAGCGCGTGCGCGTCGAAGGCGCGGAGCGCATGCCCGTCGTGCGCGGTCACGAAGATGACCTCGGGCAGATCGGCCTCGTCGTCGTCGAGCGCCTCGAGGACGTCGAAGCCGTCGACCTCCGGCATCTGCACGTCGAGCAGGACGAGGTCCGGCCGCGTGCGACGGATCATCTCGATCGCCGGTGCGCCGCCGTCCGCCTCCCCCACGATCTCCACGTCGGCCTCGCGCGCGAGCAGATCCCGCACGCGCGAGCGGGCGAGCGATTCGTCGTCCACGATCACCACGCGTAGCGTCACGCCGGCTCCTCCTCCGGACCTTCGTCCACGGGCATCTCCACGATCACGCGCAATCCGCCACCCTCCCGCGGCTCCAGCGTGAGTTCTTGCCGCTCCCCGTATGTCCGCTGCAGCCGCTCCGCGGTGTTCGAGAGGCCGATCCCCTTGCGCAGCGCGACGTCGACCGGCACGTCGAGGCCCGGGCCGTCGTCCTCCACGATCACCCGGAGCCGATCGCCGTCGCGGCGGGCGCGGATCGAGATCTCCCCGCCGTCGTACCGGGACGCGGTCCCGTGGCGAATCGCGTTCTCCACCACGGGCTGCAGCAGCATCGGCGGCACGAGCAGCGCGCGCAGGTCCTCCGGCACGTCGAGCTCCACGCGCAGGCGATCCCCGAACCGCACCTGCTGGATCGCGACGTACCGGTCCAGGATCTCGACCTCCCGCGCGAGCGGAACGAGCGACTCGTCGACGTCATCCAGGGTGAGGCGCAGCAGCTCGCTCAGGTCGGCCACCACGCGCTCCGCCGCGCCCGGATCCCGGCGCACGAGCGCCTGGATCGCGTTCAGCGTGTTGAACAGGAAGTGCGGGTGGAGCTGGAGACGCAACGCATCGAGCCGCGCCTGCGTCAGCTGCGTGCGCAGCTCCGCCGCCGCCACACGCTGCCGGTGCAGCTCCTGCAGCGTGCGCCAGACCCACTGGCCCACGACCATGGTCCAGTAGATCAGCAGATTGCGATGGAACGCGAACAGCAACAGCGCACGGAAGTACCCGCGGTAGGAGTAGCCCATCTCCTCCGGGGCCACGAACGTCAGGTGCGTCCAGGTGTTCAGCGCGATCTGCGCCCACGCGAACGCCACCGACAGGAGCAGGTGGACGAGCGCGCTCCGGACGCCGGGCAGCGGGAAACGTCGGCCGAGCCAGAAGACGACGGGAAGGAGGAGTCCCCACTCGTACCACGCCCACAGGCGGACGGTGATCGCCCACTCCAGCGTGGCACCCTGTCCCCACGCCACGGTGGAATAGTAGAGCTGGGTGCCGAAGAACAGCCCGGCCGCCGTGCAGACGACGAACCAGGCCGCCACGCGGCCGGGCCACGTGGCGAGGACGCGGGCGAGACGCTCCATGCCCCGAGTCTAGCGCGGATCCCCGGCCGCCACCGGAGACGCGACGTCATCGGTCCCCGCCGCCCCGCCGCTCGTCCCCGACTCGCCGGTCCGGTACACCCAGGCGCCCCGCGCGACCGCGATCGGATGGCCGGCCTCGGGAAGCGCATCGATCAGACGTCGCATCTCGTCCTCGATCGGAGCGCCGTCCCGGACTCCGCCGGCCGCGGCGACCGCTTCGGAGCGGATCAGCACGCAGGCCGGATCGAGGGAGTCCACCGACGTGAGATGACCGCGGTGACGTCGCCGACGTTTCTCCGCGAAGCGCGCCGCACGTCGCGGTTCGCCCTGGAGACGAACGTGCTGGGCGCCGCGCCCGAGGTTTCCGGTGGCGGCGAGGGCACCGATCTCCGGGTGGGCGCGCATCACCTGCACCATCTCCTGCAACGCGTCGTCCGTGAGCAGGACGTCGGGCGCGACGAGCAACGTGTCGCCGCCGGACGCCAGAGACGCCGCCAGATCGCGACCACGCACGAACACCGGCAGGTCGCCGACATGTCCGTACCGACGGAACAGTCGCTCGACCGCCTCGCCCGGCTCCCCGCCGACCACGCCGACGTGCAGTCGGTGCGTCCCCGCCGAGGGCTCGGGCGTGGGACCCGCCGACCGGGCATCGGCTGGCCGCTCCGCCGCGCCCGGAGTCCCGCTTGCGGCACGCTCCCGCCAGCGGCGATCGGCGTTCCACGAGTGGGACGTCTCGATTGCCGGGATCGGCACCCGCGGGCGGCGCGGCCTCGTGACGAGCGACTCGAACGGATACGAGCCGAGCTCCGCGGATGGATCCATCTCCCACTTCGCCTTGAAGACCTCGAAGTTCCGTTCCATCGCCTCCCGGTAGTCGATCTTCTCGCCCGCGAACGTGCGGCTGCCCACGTGGTGCACGAACACGTCGAGCGCGTATCGTGCCGAGAAGCCCGCCTGGGCGGCCCGGAGACAGAAGTCGTCGTCCTCGAAGTTGCCGAGTCCGAACACGGGATCGAACCCGCCGATCGCGTCGATCAACGTACGACGGACGAGCCAGCAGAAGGCCGGAAGGCGGCGCGCGGCGTGGCTCTGTCCGGCGAACTCCGCCGACCGCTCGAGCGCGAACGCATCCAGCTCGTCGAGGTCCCCGTATCCGGGGTGCGCCAGCACCTGCGGGCCGCTCGCGTAGTTCGTCATCGGGCCCACGATGCCGCAGTCCGGGTGATCGTCCAGGACGTCGAGCAGGCCGGTGAGCCAGCCGCTCGTGACCACGGTGTCGTTGTTCAGCAGCACGATCTCGCGTCCGTGCGCGGCCGCGATGCCGGCGTTGCAGCCTTCGCCGAAGCCGCGGTTCCCGAGGTTCTCGATCAGGAGCACGTGCGGCCGAGAGGCGGCCCATTCGGCGAGCCACTTCCCGGTGCCGTCGGTCGAGCCGTTGTCGACGACGACGATCTCGTGCGGCTCCGCCGTGTGTCGCTCGATCGACTCCAGACATCGCTGTGTATGCGGGAGCTGATTTCGCGTGAGGATCACGATCGACGCGGCCGGGCGGAGACCGTCGCCTCCGGCTTCACCCACCGACCGGCTGGGCACCCAGGGACGGATCCTCCCCTGTCCCGTCGGGATGAAGTTCCCCTCCGGGTCGGCCACGTAGTCGACCGGGACCTTGCCCGTCCAGCGGGAGGAGAGCAGGCGCTCGTTCTCGCCCGCGCGCGAGAAACGCTCGGGACCGGACATGGACTCGTGGTGCGTGAGCACGCTCGCGGGCTGGTACACCACCCGCGCGCCGCTCGTCCCCGCCTTGAGACACAGATCGACGTCCTCGTAGCCGTTCCAGAAGAACGTGTCGAAGCCGTCGATCGACTCGAACAGCTCGCGGCGGATCAGCAGGCACGCGCCCGTCACCACGGGAACCTCCTGCGCGACGTTGACCTCCCGTGCGTCCGCCGGCAATCCGTAGTGCAGATGGAACGCAACGAGCGGGACGCTCGTCTCCCGCGAAAGGAGCGCGACGCCCGCGTGCTGCACCTGCCCGTCCGGGAACAGCAGCTTCGCGCCGACCACGCCCACGGTCGGATCGTCGAGCGTCTCCAGCAACGGCTCGAGCCAGCCCGCGTGCGCCTCGGTGTCGTTGTTCAGGAACAGCAGGTTCGGCGTGGACGCGAGCGCCGCGCCCTGGTTGCACGCGGTGGCGAAACCGAGGTTCTTCTCGTTGCGGACGATCTTCACGTTCCCGTCGAGACACGCGAGGAGCTCCGGCGTCGAGTCGGGGGACGCGTTGTCGACCAGGATCACCTCGAACGAACCCTCCGGCGTGTTCGCCGCCAGGGATTCCAGGCACTTCTCGGTGAGCTCGGCACGACCGTAGAGCGGGATCACGATCGAGACCCGGGGGTCGCCCTCCGGCACGTCGTAATCGCGAACGATCGTGGTTCCTTCGCGGTCGAGCCGCGCGCGGAGCGCCGGCCCCGCCGGCTGGGCGGCAACCTGCTCTTCCGATGCGACCGCGTGGCTTCGTCCCCGCGTCGCGGCCGCGAGATGATCCTCCAGATCCCGCACCCGGTCGCGCAGTCGCGCCACGCGCGCCGTCCGCTCGAGCACGAGCTTCGCCATGGTCCCGCCGCCCGCGGACGCGCGTTCGGCCCACGGGAAGAACAAACCGCCCGCCTCGGCGAAGGAGTACGCCACGCAATCCAGGGCCGCCCCATCGTTCGCGATGAGGGCCTCGGTGACTTCGCGGTTCCAACCCGGAAGTGGATCCGAAGCGGAGCGGTGATGCCGCAGCGACGGATCCAGGAACGTATCGACTTCGGCCGCCACGATCTCGGGAGCGTTCGGCCACACGATGCGCAGTTCGTTCGAAATCCGGTCCACGACGCCGCGCCAGTCGCCGAGCAGGTCTCCGTACCAGAGCGAGCTGCGCACGCTTCCGCGCGTGGCACGCTCGGCCACGAGCACGTGCTCGAGCCACAGCAGGTGCGCAAACCCCGACTCCATCCCCTCGCGTTTCACGAGCGACGCCGCGACCTCGCGCGAGTCGCGTTGTGCGAGCAGGAACCGCGGTGTCACGTCGAGCTCCTCGAGGACGGGCGCCCAGAGCGGAAGCAGGCGACAGAGTCGCGGGTCCTTCACGGCCCAGAGCGCAGAGTCCCCGAACTCCTTCTCGAGGAGATCCCGGAGCTGTCGGCGGACAGGCGCGAGGTCCGGTCCGCGGAGGCGCTCCGCATCGATCGGGCGGGGGTCGTCCCAGGTGCGACCGAGGTGCGCGAGGGCCACGTCGTGCAGGAACACGATGTCGGCGTGTTCCCAGTAACCCTTGGGGTTCGCGGGGCTCGGCGGCATCAGGTTCGAGCCGAGCTCGGCGCCGAGCAGGTGCAGGACTCGGGTCAGGGCGGACGTACCGCTCCGGTGCATCCCGAGGACGAGAATCGCGGTCGACATCGGGCCTCCTGGGCTCGAAGGGACCGTGCGCGGGGTGCGGAGCCGGATGAGGCACGGATCGGGAAGTCTGCCCTCCCGATCGGCCGTTTCGTTGCCGGATTTGAGCGGTTCTGGGCGTCCTTCGTCGCGAATGGCCCGGCGCCATCCGGGGGTGCCGCCTAGGGGGTCAGGCCCGCCGGCACCCCGTCCGGGAACGTCGCCTCGATCGCGGCCTGGATGCGCCCGATGCGGTTCTCGGGGCTCGGATGCGTGCTGAAGAAATCCGAGCCGCGCGCCGCCCCTCCCGTCGCCTCGTCCAGGATCTCCATCACCCGGATCATCGCGCGCGGGTCGTAGCCGGCCTCGGCCATGAAGCGGACGCCGAGCGCGTCGGACTGGAGCTCGTCGTCGCGGCCGTAGCTCATGTTCACCATCTGCCCGATCATCGCCGCCATCTGCGCGGAGCCCACGCTCTCCGAACCGACCGCCACCGCGCCGATCAGCCCCTGGGTGAGCCGATCCTTCGCCATGCGCTGCGCGCCGTGCCGCGCGACCACGTGGCCGACCTCATGGCCGAGCACTCCGGCGAGCTGCCCCTCCGTCTCGAGCCGCCCGAACAGCGCCTGCGTGATGAAGATCTGTCCGCCCGGCAGCGCGAACGCGTTCACGGTCTCCGGATCGCGGAGCAGGTGGAAGTCGAACTGCCAGTCCGTGTCCGCGGCCGCACTGCGAGCCACCACCCCCTGCCCCACGCGATCCACGACCGCCTGCGCGCGAGCATCCGGATGAAGGCCGCCGTACGTGTCGATCATCTCCGGAGCGGCCTGCAGCCCGAGCGCGATCTCCTGGTTCGGCGTGAGCGCCAGGTACTGCTTCTCGCCGGTGACGGGGTTGAACTCCGAAGAGCCGAAATACGACACGAGCGCGAACAGCCCGACGACGACCGCGATCAGCAGGCGCGCCTTCCCGCCGCTCCGCGCGCGCGGGTACGGGCGAAGCTGCATCGCCGGCGCGCGGCGAACGACCATCGGGGTCACGACGCGACCTCCGGGGTCACGGGAACGAACTCTTCCTTCTCGAGCAGCTCGTAGATCGCGCCCGACACCGCGCCGAAGATGACGTGCGTGGAGAAGAACGCGAGCCCGCGAACGCCGAAGAACCACGGGAACGCGAGCGTCAGCGAGTAGACGTTGATCGCGTACAGCATCGCGCCGAACACCGCGCCGCCGATCAATCCCACGAAGAAGCCCCACCGGTGCAGCATGATCGCGGACACGAACGCGAACGCGAGGGAGAGCGCGTAGTGGATCGCGAGCGCGACCGCGAGGACACGGCCGTCGAACGTCGCGGGCGGGGCGAGCACGCCGTCGCCGAGCCCGATCGAGGCGACGAGCCGCAGAAACACCCACGGATTCGCGGCCGGAATCGGCGGAACCACCCACAGGTTCAGGAACAGGAACACGGTGCCGGCCACGAGCCCGGCCCAGAACGCGGCGCTCCAGTCCATCACCTGGCGCATGCCGCGGGGAGTCGCGGTCACTGGATCCCTCCGGCTCGATTCCACGCACGACGCGGGGGCGGATCCCCGGCCGGCCGCGATGATAGGACCTCCGAGCCGAGGCCCGCCATCCCGCGATTCGGGGTGAGCCGCCGGCCGGGCGCAACGACCGTGGCCTTCCTTGGCATCCGTTGGCACCTCGGGACGCCGGCGGGTTTCAGCCGGACGACCGGCGTGCCGAAGTGGGATCAGGGAGGGACCCGAATTGCGCCAGCGACTCGCGCTTCTGTTTCTCGTGCCGGGGATCGTGCTCGGATTGCTCGGGACCCCGTCGGCCCCGAGGGCCGAGGACGAAGTCGACGTGGAGACCGACGTCGAGGAGGCCGTCTCCACCGGCACCGCCTGGGTCGTGGCCCCCGCGTTCGCGGTGACGAACGCGCACGTCGTCTCGGAGTCCGACACGGCCGAGCTCGTGGCCCGGGACGGGGCCATCATCGCGGCCACCGTCGTCGCCCGGGATCTCACGCAGGACCTCGCCCTGCTCCAGCTGCGCGAGGAACGTCCGCGGCCGGCACTCCCGGTGGCGGTGCACCCGGCCTCCCTCGGGACGACCGTGTTCACCGTGGGATTCCCGCGCGTCGACGTGATGGGCCGGTCCCCGAAGCTCTCGCTCGGTGTCGTGAGCGGCACGTCGGGCGTCCTGGACAATCCGGATCGCTACCAGATCTCCGTGCCGATCGAGCCCGGCAACAGCGGCGGTCCGCTCGTGAACCTCCGCGGCGAGGTCGTGGGCGTGGTGACGTCGATGCTCGCCGTCGAAGACGGCTACGGCAGCTTCCGCACCGTACCTTCGGTCGCCTACGCGTCGAAGTCCGCCGCGATCGCCGCGCTCCTCGAGAACGCCGGCGTAGACGTCCCCTCTCCGGAGGAAGACACCGGCGACCGCCCGCTCGAGGATCTGGCCGAGCGAGTTTCCTCTTCCGTCCTGCTCGTGCTCGGCTCCTAGTCCGAGCGCGCTCGCCTCTCGCGAGAACGAAAGAGCCCGGGCCGCGCGAGGCGACCCGGGCTTCGTTCTGCGGGCTCGAGCTCGGAACTAGAGCTTGAGGCCGAGCTTCTCGACGGTGCGGTAGGTGAGGCCGCCCGTGGCCAGTCCGTTCTTGGCCTGGTACGCGCGAACCGCCGCCTGCGTCTGCGAACCGTAGACGCCGTCGATCGGACCCGGATCGAATCCGGCGTTCTTGAGCGACGTCTGCAGACGGCTGACGAAGCCACCCGTCATGTTCGTCTCGCAGATCACCGGACGCCACTCGAGGTAGCTCTCCTTGACCATGACCTTCTTGGTCACGGAGCCGTACTCGGCCGGGATCTCGTGCTTCACCTGCTCGGGCGCCTTGACCTGCTGGAGCACCTTGACCGTCTTGAACTCGGCCGGGATCTCGACGCGACGCGTCGTGGCCTCTTCCTTGACGACCATGCGCTTCACGGTGCTGTACTCCGCGGGCAGCTCGACTTCCTCGACCCGCTCCGGCGTCTTCACCACGCGCTTGCTCACCGTCTCGTAGCGAGCCGGCTCGGTCACGAGGCACATGATCTCGCCCGTGCCGTCTTCGACCTTCTCGATCGGGCCGCGGCCCTTCTTCCAGTAGGTCCGCTCCGGCGTCACGAGCACCTTCTCGGTGACCGTGTCGTACGTGGCGGGAACGACGCGCAGCTCCTTGCGGGCCGGCTTCGTCATGACGTTCTCCTCGACCCACTCGTAGGTCGGCGGAACGACCTCGAGCTTGTACGAGGCTTCCTTGGTCTGGATCTTCTGCTCGGCCCAGTCGTACTTGGGCTGCATGACTTCGATCCGCGAACCGGCTTCCTTCAGCATGACCTGCTCGGTCTGCGTCTCGTAGACCGGCGGGACGAGCACGCGGGCGTAGCACTGACCCGGCTCCGCGTTCGGCGGGAGCAGGTCGGAGCCACCGGTCATCTGGGTCTGGGTGCCGCCGGTGCTGGCGAGACGGGCGGCCTCCTCGCGCGCCTTGCGAGCGGCTTCCTCGGCCTCCTTGCGAGCGGCTTCTTCCGTCGCAACCTTCGCCTGGAGCTGCTCGATCTTCTGCTGCTGCTCGGAGTAGGTCTGGTCGAGGTCGGCGACCTGGGTATCACGCGAGGCGCACCCGGAGATGGCGAGCGCGACCACACCGACCGGCAGAGCGCGCCGAAGCACATTCCACGTCATTCAGGGGTCTCCTTGGCTGGTACGGTTGGCACCCGCTGCGAGGTGCGAGCGGGCGGAACGGGCTCGGCGGACGGCCCACCGAGGTCCGGATAACGTACCGGACCCGTCGCGGGGCGAAAAGTCACCTCTTTTACAAGCATTGCGTGGAGCTTCTCTTTCGGAGAATTCTAAAGCGCAGAGCTAGTCCCCACGCCCGGATTCGCCCGAATTCGCCCGAATTCCGCCGAGTCGGCGGGGTCGGCCGGGTCGCCCCGGCGTGCTAGGGCTCGGACCGATCGACGACCGCCCCCGGCGGCGCGGCGAGGCGAGATGCCTCGAACGGCTCCCGGAAGGACCACCCGCTGATCTCGCAGCGCGCGTACTCGGCGCCGTCTTCCTCCCGGATCACGAACCGCGTGGGGACCATGAGCCCGTCTTCGATCGTCCAGTCCTCGTACACGAGAACGTGCGGGGGCGTGGACTCCACGCCCGGCGGGAGCAGTGCGCCGTACGTCACCACGTAGCGACACGCCTGCAGCCGGAACGTGGCCGGATCGAGGAAGAGGTCGTACCAGTCGCGCGGAGTGTCCCCCACCCCGGGTTCGTACGTCATGCGCACCACGAGCGACGGAGTCGGCGCGTCGAACAGCCGCTCCTCACGCGGTTCCGCGAGCACGACGCCCGGGTCGCGCGTCACCCAGGGCAAGTTCACGAAGTACCACGTGAGGTTGTACAGGAAGCGCGGCGGCGCCTTGCCATCGTAGCCGAGCGACCAGCACTGCTCCCCGTCCCAGGCGATCCGGGTCGCGCCGTCCGGCGATTCGAGGTACGCGCGACGACTGCCCGGCTCCGTCGTGACCGCGAACTCGCGCCCGTTCGACCACCGGTCCTCGAACCGGATCGACGGTGCGTTCGCCCAGTCTTCGTAGCCGCCATGAGCCTCGATCATGCGATCGAGGAGCGCGCGGGCGTCTCCGGACTCCGCGGACGCAGGAACGAGCGAACCCAGTGCGAGCGCGATTGCCATCCCGATCGAACGCATGCCCTCCTCCTTTCCGCGAAGACTACGGGACGCGCGCCCCGCGTGCTACCTTCCGCACCATGACGCGTACCGCCGTGATGTTCGATCCCCGATTCGCCGCTCACGAAATGCCGCCCGGGCACCCCGAACGTGCGGACCGAATCCGCTGCCTGACCGAACTCGTCGACGGCCTGCCGGAATCGACCTACTCGGGTGTCGAGCCTCGGCTGGCCAAGCGGGAGGAAGTGTCCCTTGCGCACGGCCTCGACCACTGGGACACGATCGCCGCCACCGCGCACGCGCCGGTCACGGCGCTGGATCCCGACACCTTCGCCGGACCGCACTCGTTCGAGACCGCGCGTCTCGCCGCGGGAGGCACGCTCGCGCTGCTCGACGCGATCGTCCGCGGCGACGCCGAGAACGGATTCGCGCTCGTCCGCCCGCCCGGACACCACGCCGAGCGCGACCGGGCGATGGGATTCTGTCTGTTCAATCACGTGGCCATCGGCGCGGCCGCGCTCCGCGCACGCGGGTTCGGCCGGGTCGCGATCGTGGACTGGGACGTGCACCACGGCAACGGCACGCAGGACATCTTCTGGCGCGACGCGCGCGTGCTGTACGCATCCCTTCACCAGTGGCCGCTCTACCCGGGGACGGGACACGCGAGCGAGATCGGTGAAGGTCCGGGACTCGGCACGACGCTCAATGTCCCGATCACGGAACCCTGGGGAGACGCGGAGTACGTGCACGCCATGCGCGAGACGATCCTTCCCGCGCTCCGCGAGTTCGGACCGGACTTCCTGCTCGTGTCCGCCGGCTACGACATCGACGGCCGCGACCCGCTCGGCGGGATGCGCGTGACTCCGGCCGGCTTCGCCGCGCTCACCGGGTTGCTCCGAAGTGCCGCCGCCGAGCTCTGCGGCGGACGGCTGGCTCTCGTGCTCGAGGGGGGCTACCATCTGGACGCACTGCGCGAGGGCGTGGCCGCCACGCTGGAGGCACTCGCGAGTCCATCTCCGGAGGACGGGGAATGAAGCGCATCGATGCGCGAATCACGGGCCGGGTGCAGGGCGTCTTCTTCCGGGCCTCCACGGAACGCCGGGCCCGCGAGCTCGGCGTGCGCGGCACCGTGCGCAACGAAGCGGACGGATCCGTGTTCCTCGAGGCCGAGGGCGATCCCGCGGCCGTCGACGCGCTGGTCGCGTGGTGCCGCCACGGTCCGCCGGGCGCCGACGTCCGCTCGGTTCAGGTCCTCGAGGGTCCGCCGGCGGGATTCCCCGACTTCCGCGTGACCGGCTGAGTCTCGCCCGGAAGCTCGCACGCGCCGTCATCGCACGTTCCGAACACGAAGCGATTCCGCGCGACCGTGTCGTACGCGCGCACGCCGAGCGCGGCCGCTCCCGGCAACCACAGGAACGGCCACAGTGGCCAGAGCGGCGGCAATCGCAGCGCCATCCACCGCAGCGCGAAGAACCCCTCGCGCACGTCGCTCCCGTCCGGGGGCACGAGCTGAAGTCGCGCGATCGCGCGCACCGGGTCGACCCGCGGATGAGCGGCCAGCACGGCCGGATCGCGCGCGTCCGCGTAGTCGAGTCGCCCGAGCCAGTCGAGCGTGCGGAGCCGCGCGACGGAGGCGCGGCAGAAGCGGCATTCGCCGTCGTAGAGTACGAGAGCCCGCGGGGTCATGGTCGGCGTCCGGTCCTCGAAGTCGGTGATGTCTTCATGATACCCGCCCTGCCTTCCGACGACCCGGAGGTCCGTCGCGGATCTCGTGCCGTCGGCGCCCGCCCCGGCCCCGGTTCGCCGCCCCCCTCGGACGGCGGCGGCGCCCGGGCGGCCGACCGGCCCCCGCGGGGACCAACCGGCCGCCCGGCGGGCCGGGCGGCCGCCGAACCCCGCTTCCTCCCTTGCTTCCCGGGCCCGCGCTCCGCATTCTGGGCGTGACTGGATGGTCCGGAGCGTGTCCGAGGGCGCGATTCCGGGCCCCGAGTCCGTTCGGGAACGGCCGATCCGCTCCGCCGGCCCGCCCGCACTCCAAAACCTCTCGCGAGGAGATTCCATGTTCCGTCCCGCCGCACTGGCGGTTCTCGCCGCGTTCGCGCTCGGCGCCGCGCCGGCTTCCGCCGTGGAGATCCCGGACATCGACTTCGAGTACTACCGGCTCGATAACGGCCTCGGGGTCATCCTGCACGAAGATCACTCCACACCGATCGTCGGCGTGAACGTCTGGTATCACGTCGGCTCGAAGAACGAGCGGCCGGGCCGCTCCGGGTTCGCGCACCTGTTCGAGCACATGATGTTCCAGGGCTCGGAGCACCAGGACTCGGAGTACTTCGGCCCGATCCAGGACGTGGGCGGCACCGTGAACGGGTCCACGAACGAGGACCGCACGAACTACTGGGAGATCGTGCCCACGAACCACCTCGAGCGCGCGCTCCTGCTCGAGGCGGATCGCATGGGCTGGCTCCTGCCCACGATGACGGAGGAGAAGCTCGCGAATCAGCAGGACGTGGTGCGCAACGAGCGTCGCCAGTCGGAGGGTCAGCCGTACGCGAAGTTCTGGCTGACGTTCAACGAGCTCGCGTACCCGAAGGGCCATCCGTACGACCACTCGGTGATCGGACTGCACGAGGACCTCGAGAACGCCACCCTGGAGGACGTGAAGGACTTCTTCCGCACGTTCTACGTGCCGAACAACGCGACGCTCTCGATCGCGGGCGACATCGACGTCGCGCAGACCAAAGCGTGGGTCGAGCAGTATTTCGGCGCGATCCCGCCGGGCGAGCCGGTGGACGAGATCGCCACGTGGATTCCCGAGTTCCACGGCGAGAAGCGGGTGAGCATGCAGGATCGCGTGCAGCTCACCCGCCTGTACTGGAGCTGGCACACCCCGCCCTACTACCGGGAGGGCGATGCGGACCTTTCACTCGCCACGGCGATCCTCGGCGGCGGCGACACGAGTCGCCTCCAGCGCCGTCTCGTGGACGACGAGAAGCTCGCGCAGGACGTTCGCATGGACCAGTCGAGCCAGCAGATCTCTTCCGTGGCCACGCTCACGATCACGCTGCGCCCGGACGCGGATCCGGCCGCCGTGGAAGCGATCGTGCACGAGGAGATCGCGAAGTTCGCGAAGACCGGCCCCACCGCGAAGGAGCTCGAGCAGGCGAAGTCGCGCTACGAGGCGAACTTCGTGAAGGGCATCCAGCGGATCGGAAGCTGGGGCGGCATCAACGATCGCCTGAACCGCTACAACCACTACGTGGGCACGCCGGACTACTTCCGGCAGGACTGGGAGCGCTACGCGTCGCGGACGCGCGAGACGATCCGCACGCAGTTCGCGCGCTGGATCGGTTCCGATCGGTTGTTCGTCGCCATCGAGCCGTTCCCGAAGATGGTGGCGGATCAGGAAGGCGCGGTGGATCGCGGCACGCTGCCGGCCGGCGGTCCGGCGCCGCAGTTCCGGACGCCGGACGTCGCGTGGCGTTCGCTCGACAGCGGAACCCGCGTGGCCGTGCTCGAGCGAAACGAGCTGCCGCTCGTCTCGGTGCAGCTCGTGTTCCGCTCCGGCTCGACCGCCGATCCGGCGGGTGAGGACGGAGTCGCGGCCTTCGCCGCGGACATGCACCTCGAAGGGACCCGTCGCCTCGATCGCGTCGCGTTCCGTCAGGCGCTCGACAATCTCGGCACGGACCTCCGGGTGCGCAGTGACGCGGACCACGTGGTGTTCAGCCTCACGTCGCTGGCCGACCGTCTCGACGCGTCGCTCGACCTCCTGAGCGACGCGATCCTCGAGCCCGCGTTCCCCGAGGACGTGTTCGCGAACGAGCGGGATCGTCGTGTGGTGAACCTGAAACAGGAGCAGGATCGGCCCACGTCGATCATCCGCCGGGCCACGCCGCGGCTCCTTTTCGGCGAGGACCATCCGTACGGCCGAAGCGGCGACGGCACCGAGGCGACGTTGACCGCGATGAACGTCGGCGAGCTGCGCGACTTCTCGCGCGAGAACTTCGTCCCGGGCAACGCCACCGTCGTCGCGGTCGGCGCGGTGGATCCGGACCGGTTCACCGAGACCTGGAACCGCCACTTCGCGAAGTGGCAGGGCGCGGCGCCCGCGCCGGTCGCGATACCCGCGGCCACGCCGCCCTCCGGCCGCACGATCTGGCTGATCGACAAGCCCGGCGACTCGCAGTCCACGATCTCGATCGCGCAGCTCGGTCTCGCGCGCAAGGATCCGCAGTGGGAGGCCGCGTTCCTCGCGAACCGCGTCCTCGGAGGGTTCTTCTCGAGCCGCCTCAACCTGAATCTGCGCGAGGACAAGGGCTGGACGTACGGCGTGCGCTCCACGCTCCAGGCGAGCGCCGCGCCGAGCGCGTTCACGATGGGCGGGCGCGTCCAGCGCGACGCCACGGCGCCGGCCCTCGTGGAGTTCCTGCAGGAGTTCGAGGGCGTGGCCGGCGCGAAGCCGATCACGGCCGAGGAGCTCCAGTTCGCGAAGAACTCGATCGTGCTGTCCTACCCGCAGGACTTCGAGACGAACGCGGAGATCGCCGCCGCGCTCGCCGACCAGGTCGTTTACGGCCTGCCGGCCGACGCGTTCGCGCGCTACCCGCAGGAGATCAGCGGGACACCGCTCGCGAAGGTGAACGAGTTCGCGCAGACGTTCTTCCACCCGGAAGACGTGGTCATCGTGATCGTGGGCGATCTCGCGAAGATCGAGTCGTCGATCCGCGAGCTCGACCTCGACGCGTCGATCCGCTACGCGGACCGCGAAGGCAATCCCACCGGACCGGAGTTCTCGGCCCGATGAGCTACGCCAAGGAAATGGAGGTCGCCCGCGAAGCCGCGCGGGCGGCCGCACTCCTCTGCGAGGACGTGCGGCGGGAGATGGTGCGCGAGGACACGTTCACGAAGAAGGACAAGAGCCCGGTGACGGTCGCGGATTTCGGCGCGCAGGCGCTGATCTGCCGACGTCTCGCGGAGGAGTTCCCGAAGGATTCCGTGGTCGGTGAGGAGGACGCGCATGCGCTCCGCGCCGAGGGCGCCGAGGACGCACGGGCACGCGTGGCGGACTACGTCGGCCGGCAGGTGGCGGGCGCCACGGAAGAGCAGGTGTGCGACTGGATCGACCACGGGAACGGTCAGGTCGGCCCGCGCTACTGGACGCTCGACCCGATCGACGGCACGAAGGGCTTCGTCCGCGGAGATCAGTACGCGGTGGCGCTCGCGCTGGTCGAGGGCGGCGACCTCAAGGTCGGCGTGCTCGCGTGTCCGTACCTCCCGGTGGATCCGGAAGATCCCGACGGGGAGCGCGGGGTCCTGTTCACGGCGATCCGGGGCGAGGGCGCGCAGCTCGAGTCCCTGCGCGGCGGCGACGCCCGGAGCATCCGGGTGGTCCCGAGTCACGACGTCGCGAATCTGCGCATGGTCGAGAGTGTGGAATCCGGCCACGGCGATCACTCGCTCCAGGGACGCGTGGCCGCGAACGTCGGCGTCACCCGGGAGTCCGTTCGCATGGACAGCCAGGCGAAGTACGGCGCCGTGGCGCGCGGGCAGGCGGCGCTGTACCTGCGGCTGCCGTCGCCGAAGACACCCGACTACCGCGAGAACATCTGGGACCACGCGGCCGGGGCGCTCGTGGTGGAGGAGGCGGGCGGCAAGGTGACGGACGTGCGCGGGCGGCCGCTCGACTTCGCGAACGGCTCCAAGATGCACGGGAACCGCGGCGTGGTGGTCTCGAACGGCACGTTGCACGCCGACGTGCTGGCGCAGCTGGCGGGCATCTTCGGGTAGCACGTCTCGACGGAAGCGCCTCCCGCCTGCCGAAGACCGAATCGTACCGGGACCGTCGGGATCTCCGACGGTCCCTTCTTCTGACCGCATTCGTCTCGCGCACTCTTCACAGACGTGGCGAATCCCGGGCCGATGCGCGACAATCCGCGGCCAGGAGGAACCTCCTTGTCGCTGCCCGACCCGTTTCGCGAACTCGCCCGCCGGTTCCCCGCCGATCGCTTCCTCACGGATCGAACGGAGCTGTTCGTGTACGAGTGCGACGGGCTGCCCGTCCACCGGCAGCCGCCCGCCGCCGTGGTGCTGTGCGAGACGCGCGACGAGGTCGTCGCCTGCGTCAAATGGTGCGCGGCGAACGAGGTTCCCTTCGTGCCGCGGGGCGCCGGCACCGGGCTCTCGGGCGGCGCGACGCCCGTGCGCGGCTGCCTCCTGCTCGATCTCAATCGCATGCGCGCGATCCGCAAGATCGATGCGCGCAGCCGCTACGCCGTGGTCGAGCCCGGGCTCATCAACGTGCGGCTCACGGAAGCCGCGAAGCCACACGGGCTGATGTACGCGCCGGATCCTTCCAGCCAGACCGCCTGCACGCTCGGCGGCAACATCGCCGAGAACTCCGGCGGTCCGCACTGCCTCAAGTACGGCGTGACGATCGACCACGTGCTCGGGCTGGAGGTCGTGCTTCCGGACGGCGAGGTCGTGCGACTCGGCGGTCCGATCGCGGACCATCCGGATCACGATCTCGTGCAGCTGTTCGTGGGCGCGGAGGGCACGTTCGGCGTGGTCACGGAGATCACGCTGCGGCTCACGCCGGATCCGCCGGAGGTGCGCACGTTCCTCGCGATCTTCGACTCCATGGCGAAGGCGTGCCGGACCGTGACCGAGATCACGCGCTCCGGCATCGTGCCGGTGGCGCTGGAGATCCTCGACCGGCGCACGATCGAGGCGGTGGAGGCATCGGTGAACCGGGCCGGCTACCCCACGAACGCGGCGGCGGTGCTCCTCGTGGAGCTCGACGGCTTCGCGGCCGGCATGGACGAGGAGGAGCGCGCGATCGTGGAGATGGCGCGGGCGAACGAACCGATCGAGCTGCGCTCGGCGCGCGATCCGGCCGAGCGCGTCGCGCTGTGGAAGGGCCGCAAGGGAGCGTTCGGCGCCATGGGCCGGGTGGACACGGACCTCTACGTGCTGGATGGCGTGGTGCCGCGCACCGCGCTCGAGGAGACGCTCGAGAAGGTCTACGAGATCGCGGATCGCTACCGCGTGAAGGTGTCGAACGTCTTCCACGCCGGCGACGGCAACCTGCACCCGAACATCTCCTACGACGGCCGCGACGCCGACGTCACCGCGCGCGTCCTCGCCGCGGGCGAGGAGATGCTGCGGGCCTGCGTGGCGGCGGGCGGTTCGATCTCCGGCGAGCACGGCATCGGCCTGGAGAAGCGCGACTTCATGCCGCTGCTGTTCGGCGAAGGCGACCTCGCGCTGATGACGGGCATCCGCGACGCGATCGACCCGGAAGGGATCGCGAACCCCGGCAAGGGCTTTCCGGACCGGCGCGCGAAGCGGCGCAAGGTGAGAGCATGACGCGGCGAGACGGTGAGCGGGTCGCGTCCCGCGCGGAACAGGCGCTGTTCGGCGACGACGTGCCGGTGGTCGCGCCGCGCGACACGGCCGCCCTCGCGGAGTCGCTGCGCGACGCCGTTGCCCAGGGAGTCCGCATCCGACCCGCGGGACTCGGGGCCCATCCGGCCGAGTCCGATCCGGTCGAGGCGCCCCGCGTGGTGTCGGTGGCGGCGTTCGATCGCATCGTGGCGCACTCGCCGGATGACTTCACGGTGGGCGTGGAGGCCGGCGTGCCGCTGGCGACTCTGCGGGCCGAGCTCGCGCGCCACGGACAGGAAGTGCCGGCCGACCTGCCCGCCACCGGCACGATCGGCGGCTGGGTCGCGCGCGGCGCCGTCAGCCCGCGGCAGGGGCGGCACGGGCCACTCGCGTCGCTCGTGCTGGGCGTGGAGGGCGTGCGCACCAGCGGCGAGACGTTCCGCTCCGGCGGCATGGTCGTGAAGAACGTCGCGGGCTACGCGCTGCACAAGTTCCTCGTGGGATCGCGCGGCACGAGCGCCGTGCTCACGCGCGTCAACCTGCGACTGCGGCAGCTCCCCGAGACGCGCACGCTCGGGTTCCTGCGCGGCGCGGCCACCGAACTGGACGAAGCGACCGAGAAGCTCGCCACGAGCGGACTCGAACCCGTGCTGTTCCGGCTGGAGGGCGCGGCCGCCGCGACGTTGCCGGACGAGCGCGGTCCCGGCTCCGCCGTCGCGTTTCTGTTCGAGGGCAACCGCACTCGCGTGGCCTGGCAGATCGAGCAGGCGCACTCGGTCCTCCCGAACCCGGGTGCCGTGACCCGCGCCACCGACGACGACGCGGCCGCCTGGCTCGATCGCCTGGTCGCGTTCGGGGAGCCGCCCGAGAATCCCCGCGCCGACGTGGGCGTCTTCCGTCTCTCGGTGCCCGCGGCCGAAACACTCCGTGCCGCCCACGGCGCGGCGACCGCGATCGAGGCCCGGGAAGGCCTCGCCCACGTCGCCGCGGATCCGATGACGGGTCTGATCACGATCCGCCAGGAAGACGAGCGACGTCTCGATCAATCGCTGGCCGCCCTGCGCAACGTGGCCACGCGGCACCGCGGCTTCGTCCGCGCGATCTCCGTGCCGCCCGCCGTGCACGCGGGCCTCGGGCGGGTCGCGACCGCCGGCCACGAGCTCCGCGAGCGGGTCCGCCGAGTGTTCGATCCCGGGAGCGTGCTGTCGTGAGCCGGACGAAGCAGCGACTCAGCGAGTACGCCCGCACGCTGGACTGCGTGCACTGCGGGCTGTGTCTTCCCCACTGCCCCACGTACGGCGTCACGTCGCGGGAGGCGGACTCGCCGCGCGGCCGCATCTACCTGATGCGCGGCTGGGCGGAGGGGCGGTTCGACTTCGACACCGGCGCGGACTCCCATCTCGACTCCTGCCTCGTGTGCCGGGCCTGCGAGAGTGTCTGCCCCTCCGGGATCCGCATGGACGAGATGATGGAGTCGTTCCGGGCCGAGCGCCCCGGCGGCCCGCGCGTGAGCCCGCTCGGCCGGTTCCTCCTGCGTGAGCTCATCCCGAACCGCCGCCGTGTTGCCGCGGCGACGAAGGCGCTCGAGCTCTACGAGCGCAGCGGTCTGCCCGGCGTGACGCAACGCGTCCTCGATCGCGTGGCGCCGGCCCTCGCGCGCGCGCACTCGATGCGACCGCGGATCGAGCCGCGCACGGATGCGATCGAGCCCGGTTCCACGTGGAAACCGACCGGCGTGCCCCGCGCGAAGGTCGGTCTTTTCCTCGGCTGCGTGGCCGCCGAGTGGCTCGCCCCGGTGCACCGCGCCACCGTGAAGGTCCTTCTCGGCAACGGCTGCGAGGTCGTCGTGCCCGAGACCCAGACCTGCTGCGGCGCGCTGCACCGTCACGCCGGGCTCGTGGACGACGCCCGCACGCTGCTCGACCGAAACGCGCGCGCGTTTCCCGCGGACCTGGACGCCGTGATCGTGAACGCGGCCGGTTGCGGCGCGTCCCTCACCACGCCGTTCCACGATTCCGATTCCGCGGGCGCGAACGCCGCCGCCCCCCGCGCGACCCCCTACCGCGACGTCTCCGCCTTCCTCCACGAGCTCGGCTGGACCGCGAAGACCCGCCCGCTCCGGCGACGGGTCGCGTACGATCAGCCCTGCCACCTCGTGCACGGCCAGCGCGTGCCGGCGCACGCGGTGACGGACCTGCTCCGGCAGATCCCCGGCCTCGAGCTCGTCCCGCTCGCGGGGAGCGAGCGCTGCTGCGGGGCAGGCGGCGTGTACAACCTGCTGCAGCCCACGATGGCCGACGCCGTTCTCGCCGAGAAGGTCGACGCGATCGTCCGCTCCGGCGCGAACACCGTGGTCACCGGCAATCCGGGCTGCCTGCTGCAACTGCGCCACGGCCTCCGCGACCACGCGATCGAGGTGCGCCACCCGATCGAAGTCCTCGCGGACGGGCTCGCGTAGCCGCCCGACGCCCTATCCGTAACACCGGAAGGAACAGTTCTCCGTCCAGCACGGGTGCATGCACTCGGTGATCAGCGTGGTGGTCATCGGGATCCGGGTCCACACGATGCCGCCGCGCGACGTCTGCAGCTCCGTGGCGTTCAGGTCGCGCACCGTGGTCCGGTGCAGAACAAGCCGCTTCGTGGCCTTCATGCTCACGCTCCGCGTCCGGGGGAGACGCGGGCGGAAACATCAAGAGGCGTGCCAGAAATCGCATCGACGGGACGCCGCTGCGCGACCCGTCTTGCGACGCATCGTCAACTTCCGGCGGCAAGCCGTCATCCGGAGTTGCCGGCAACCCAGCGCGCGACGCGCGCCCGACCGCGACTCGACTCCCCGGCGCGACGTGTTACCGTGCGAACGCCTCCCCTGCGGCCGCCGACCGACCGCCGAGCGCGCCCACACGACGAAGCGCGCGCTCCAGCTGCTGCCACCGCTCCTCGACGTTGCCCGTGATGCCCACCGACATCCGCACGTACCCGCGACGGATCCCCGCGGCGGTGAGCGCATCGTCGCCGAGCTCGCTCGACGTGGAGGCGGCCGAGAGCGACATCAGAGTCTCGAAGTAGCCGAGGCTCACGGCGAGGAAGCCGAAGTTCTCGTCGTTCTGGAGCGTGCGCATGAACGCGTTCGCCTGCGCCTCGGTCTCCAGGTCGATGCCGAGGATCCCGCCGAACCCGTAGTCGTCGTTGCACAGTGCCGCGAGGCGGGCGTGGTGCGGGTGCGACTTCAGGCCCGGATAGACCACCCGCTGTCCGAGCGCCTCGAGCCGCTCCGCGAACAGCATCGCCCGCGCCGAATGCTCCTTCATGCGAAGGGCGAGGTGCGGCAGCCGCAACGTGATCTCGAACGCCATGCGCGGATCCATGGTGGGGCCGAGCAGCATGAGCGAGCCCGTGTGGAGGTCCATCAGCGATCCCACGAACTCGTTCGAGCCGCACACCGCGCCGGCGATGATGTCGCTGGCGCCGTTGATGAACTTCGTGAGCGAGTGGATCACGATGTCCGCGCCGTGCAGCTTCGGTGTGACGATCATCGGCGAGAACGTGTTGTCCACCACGAGTTTCGCGCCGTGACGATGCGCGATCTCGGCGAGCCGCGGCAGGTCCGCGACCGCGAGCGTCGGATTCGCGACCGTCTCCACGTACAGCGCACGCGTGTTCGGGCGGAACGCCGCCTCGACCGCCGCGAGATCGTCGATGTTCACGAACGTCGTGGTCACGCCGGTCGTGCGCGGGAAGTAGTCCTTCATCAGCGCGAACGTGCCGCCGTAGAGCGTGTTCGCGGCCACGAGGTGCTCGCCGGCGCGACACAGCTGCATCAACGTCGCGGCGATCGCGCCCATGCCGCTCGACGTGCAGTACGCCGCCTCCGTCGCCTCGATCGCCGCGAGCTGGCGGCCGAGCACGTACACGGTGGGGTTGAAGTGCCGCCCGTACAGGTAGCAGCCTTCCTCCGGACCCTTCCTTCCCTCGAACAGCGACGGCATCGTCTCGGGCGAGAGCACGGTGAACGTGGTGCTCGCCTCCACGGAGAGATTCACGCCCCCGTGCTCGCCGAACTCGTGGCGCGTGCGGGACAGCGCCTGCAGCGGATCGAAGCGTTTCGCGGACTCGGACATGACGTTCTCCTTCTAGAGCGCCCGGCGAGGGGGGACGAGCACGTTGGCCACGAGGAATCCCGTGGCGAGAGCGGCGGCGACGAGCGCCGCCCGGAACGCCGCTTCCACCCCGCCGAGCGGGTCGTTCGCGACGAAAGAGGTCAGGCTTTCGAACCCGAGACTGCCCGGAACCAGCAGCATCACGCCCGGCACGATCGGCACCGACGCCGGTCCGTGCCGGCCGTTCGCGTAGAGATTGCCGAACACACCCACGAGTACCGAGCCGGCGAGCGTGCCGAGCTCCGGTCCCAGGAGATGCGCGCCCGCCCGCGCGCCGGCGAAGCCCACGACTCCCGCCGCAAGGATCCACGGCGCGTCCGCCGGGCGGGCGCGGAACAGGAGAAGGAACGCGAGCGGCGCCACGGCGAGCGCCGCGAGCAACGTCCACGCCGGGAGCGGCCACGGGGTCGCGAGCGGGAGCTCGCCGAACGCGAGCGTGGCGAGGCGCGTGCCGAGCGCCACGCCGAACACGAGCGTCAACGTCGTGGCCACGGCGCCGGTCAATCGCGCCGTGCCGGAAACCAGGTGCCGGGTCGAGAGCTCCGTCATCGCGATCGTGAGCGTGAGGCCCGGCAGCAGCACGATCAGGCCGGCGAGCGTCGCGACGGGCACCGAGAGCGGCGCCATCACGTGCGCCGCCGCGACGACCAGCGCGGACACGAGGAACGCGCTGACCGGTTCCGCGATCCGGCGACGTCCCGGCGAGCGCCGCGCGAGACGCGTGATCGTGGCGACGAGTCCCCCGCTCGCCGCCGCCACCGCGAGCTCGCGCCAGCCGCCGCCGAAGAAGCGTGCCGCCGAGGCCGAGGCGACCGCGTACGCGAGCGCCTCCGCCGCGAAGTCCAGGCGACGGGCCCGCTCCTCTTCCAGCGCGTCCACGCGGCGGACCGCCTCCGCCACCTTGGTGCGGCCGGCCGTGAGGTCGTCCAGGATGGAATCCAGTTCCGCGAGGCGGCCGAGGTCCACGTCGCCGGGCTCGGTGCGGGTCAGCAGCGTGGTGCCGGCCCGGTCGAACGACGCGAAGAACGCCGTGGGCGTGGAGAAGAACTGCGCCGGCACCCCGAGGCGACGCGAGATCTCGACCAGCGCCTCCTCGAGCCGATGCGCCGGGGTCCCGTAGCGGTGAAGGGCCCGTCCGAGCCGGCCGAGCAGCCGGATCTCGTCCGCCGCGGGCCGAGCCCGCCGCGGCCGCGGCACCGGGCGCTCCGCCGGGGCGTTCTCTCCCGTCCGCCGCCCGGCGGGGTTTTCCTGGATCGTCCGGCGCAAGGCAGCCCTCCTCAAACTTTCTTCCGATGTATCGGACGAATCCAGTATAGAATTCCATCTCTGGATCGTGCGCCGAATTCACTACGGAGAATCGACGTGTCGGAGCGCCTGGACCGAATCGACGCCCGGATCGTGGCCGAGCTGGCGAACGATGGTCGGCAGTCGAACAAGGAGCTGGCCGCGAAGATCGACCTGGCGCCGTCCAGCTGCCTGGAGCGGGTGCGACGCCTGCGCGCGACCGGGGTGCTCCGCGGCTTCCACGCGGACGTGGCCCCCGAGGCGCTCGGCATCGGCATCCAGGCGATGGTGGCCATCCGTCTCCACCAGCACTCGGCCGAACTCGCGCGCGGATTCCTGGACTACGCCCGCACGCTGCCCGAAGTCCTGTGGGCGGCGCACCTCGCGGGCGAGAACGACTATCTGCTCCAGGTCGGCGTCCACGACGTGGCGCACCTGCGCGACTTCACGCTCGATCGGCTCACCGCGCGGGACGAGGTCGCCCACGTGGAGACCGCGCTGATCTTCGAGCAGGCGCGGCGCTGGGAGCCGCCGGACTACTCCGGCCGGTAGCGCTCCGCGAACGCGGCGATCAGGTCCGCCACGAACTCGGCGTCGCGCGCGTCGCGCAGCAGCAGATGATCCGCGCGATCGAGCGACACGAAGCTCTTCGGGTGACGCGCGGCGCGGAACAGCATCGCCGCGTGATCGGGCGGCGTGATCTCGTCCGCCGGCGAGTGCAGGATCAGGAGCGGTCGGTCCAGCGCGGCCACGGCCGACGCCACATCGTGACGCGGGAGATCCTCCAGCAGGCGACGGCCGATGGTCACGGACTTCCCCGCGACCTCCACCTCGGCGGACGTCGCCCGCCCGGCCGCCAGCTCCGGTGCATACTGCGCGAGTCGTTCCCGGAGCTGCTCGGTGGAAGCCGGAGCCGCGAGCGCCACCACCACGCCGACCTCCGACAGATCCGGCGCCGCCAGGAACGACGCCACCGCGCCGAGACTGTGCCCCACCAGCACGCGGGGTGCCTGCCCCTCCGCCGCGAGCCACGCGGCCACCGCCTTCACGTCGGCGACGTTCGTGGCGAGATCCGTTTCCGCGAACTCGCCGTCGCTCTGACCGAGTCCCGTGAAGTCGAATCGCACGGCGACCCACCCGCGATCGGCGAGTGCGCGCGCCATCCGCACCGTGCCGCGCAGGTCCTTCGACGATCCGAATGCGTGCGAGAACAGGACGGTCCCGCGGATCTCTCCGGCGTCCGGCGTCTCGCGTACGGCGGCGAGGTCGTGCCCCGCGCCGCCCGGTATCGTCAGTCGATCGGCAGGAACGGCGGACCTCCTACTTCGCGGCGGCTTCGGGACGCGGACGCGAGCTCCACTTCTTCCAGAGCTCGGTGTGGTGCGACGACAGGTCCACCTCGGCGCCGTCGAGCCACGCCCGCTCGACGTGCATGCGGGTCTCGAGCAGGTCGCCGTCGACCACGATCAGGGTGGCGCTCTTGCCGGGGTCGAGCGAGCCGTAGCGGTCGGCCACGCCGGCAATCTCGGCCGCGGTCAGCGTGAGCCCGCGCTCCACCGCGTCCCGCGGCATTCCGTACGCCACGGCCCGCGCCGCCTCCTGCGGGAGCACCCGCGCGTTGGATGCGCCGCGCGACCCGAACGCCACCTTCACGCCGGCCGCGTGCAGCTTGGCCGGCTCGGAATAGGAGAGGTCGTACGGTTCATACGTGCGGGCGGGCCGGCGCGTGGTCTTGCACACCACCGGGATTCCGCGGGCGGCGATCTCGTCGGCCACGAGCCAGGCGTCGCCACTCGTGCCGTCGGTGCCGTCGAGCAACACCATCGAGAGCCCGCGACGTTCCGTCCAGTCGAGTGCGGCGCGAACCTGCGCGAGCGTCTGCGCCTGGATCCACACCGGCACCTCGCCCGCGAGCACGGGCAGCATCGACTCCCAGGCGACGTCCGCATCCCGATCCGTGTTGCGGCGCGCGCGATCGGCACGGTACGCCTCCGCCTCGTCGAACATCGAATCCAGCCTCGCGAGCTCCGTCTCCCAGCCGGCCGGCCTGTCCGCCGACTCTTCTTCGTCGCCGCCGCGCCGCCGCGGATTCGGGTTCATGTCCGGCCACTCGATCACGAGACCGAGCGGCGCGCGGCGCACGAGCTCTTCCCACGTCCAGCCGTCGAGCGCGATGAGCGCCGCGGTGCCCGGCAGCACGGCGCCGCGCGGCAGCGTCGCGGCGAGCAGGGTCCCGTTCGCGCGCGTGACCGGCAGGTGCGGCGACGACGCGTTGAGCGCCACCTCCGCCCGCGCGTTCGGATTGAGACGGCCGACCTCGTCGGTGTCCACCGTGCCGCGCACGCTTCCGATCTCGATCAGGCCGAGCGACGTATGGAGGTCGATGAGTCCCGGCCACACGTGACGGCCCTTCGCGTCCACGATCTCGGCCCCGGCGGGGATCTCCACCTCGCCCGCGGCGCCGACCGCCACCAGCGCGCCGTCCGTGAACACCACGGTCCCGCCCTCGATCGCCGGGGCGGAGATCGGGTGCACCGTGCCGCCCGTGACGGCGGTGGTCGCCGCGCCCCCCGGCGTCGCGGCGAGAAGAACGAGCAGTCCGGCCGTCCGCATGCGCGCGCTCATTCTCCACCCTCCCCGCAGCACGAGTCGATGCACTCGCCGCGCTCGAGATGCGCGACGTCGCTGGTCTCCCACATCTCGCCGAACGCGGACTCACCGCGCTTCCGCCCGCCCTTCCGATCCTTCCCCTCGCCGCCGGCCTTCCCCGCCTTCGCCACGAGCTTCTCGCGAAGCTCGGTCGCGGCCGGCCGCGCCTGCGCGTCCTCCTCGCGCGAGAACCGGCGCACGCCCTCGATCCAGGTCTCGAGCGGGAGCGAGAAGTCCGAGAGCGGATCGCCGGACCAGATCACGAAATCCCCGTCCTTGCCCGCCTCGAGGGATCCCACGCGCTCGAAGATGCCGAGCTGCTGCGCCGGGTTGCGCGTGACGAAGCACAGCGCCTCCTCCGGCGGCACGCCGCCGTACTTCACCGCCTTCGCGGCTTCCAGGTTCATGCGACGCGACAGCTCGGCCGAGTCCGAGTTGAACGAGACGTTCACTCCGCGCTCCCACATGATGGCGCCGTTGTAGGGGATCGCGTCGATGACCTCGTACTTGTAGGACCACCAGTCCGAGAAGCTCGACGCGCCGGCGCCGTGCGCGGCGATCTCGTCCGCGCACTTGTAGCCCTCCAGCACGTGCTGGAACGTGCCGATCGTGAAGCCCATGTCCTCGGCGACGCGCATCAGCGCGATGATCTCGTCGGCGCGGTACGAGTGGCAGTGCACGAGCCGCTCGCCGTCCAGGATCTCGACGAGCGTATCGAGCTGCAGGACGTGACGCGGCGGTTCGCCCTCGTGCCGGCGACTCCAGGCGTCGAGGCGCTCGCGGTAGTCGCGCGCCGCGAGGAAGCGCTCCCGCAGGAACTGCTCCACGCCCATGCGGGTCTGCGGGTATCGCGTGCGATCCCTGGGCATCAGATCCCAGTTCGACTGCTTGACGTTCTCGCCGAGCGCGAACTTGATGCCCGGAGGCGCGTCCGGAATGATCAGCGCGGAAGCCGGTTCACCCCACTTCAGCTTGATCACGGCGTTCTGCCCGCCGATCGTGTTGCAGCTTCCGTGCAGCAGGTTCGAGATCGTGAGTCCGCCCGCGAGCTCGCGGTAGATCGCCGGCGACTCCGGGTTCACCACGTCGCCGATGCGCACCTCGGCCGTGCAGCTGTTCGTGCATTCGTTCACGCCGCCGGTGATGGACGAGTGCGAGTGACAGTCGATGAGGCCCGGCGTGACGTGCTTGCCCTTGCCGTCGATCACGCGCGCGTTCTTGGGCGGCGAGATCCCGCGACCGACCTGACGGATCTTGCCGCCGATCACGAGGAGGTCCGCGTTCTCGAGCACGCCGGCCGGCCCGCAGGTCCACACGGTGGCGCCGGTCACGAGCACGGCGGCCGGGCGGTCGGCGGCGACGGCCACGGGCGGCCACGGCGCGGCGGCGGCGGAGAGCACCTCCAGCGGCTCGCGCTTCTCGGGGCGCTCCAGCGGGCGCGCCCGCGCCACCGCGACCGCGCGTCGCACGTGGGCCTCACCGGCGAGGAACGGCCCGTCGCGACGCAGTACCACGCGCGTCTCGTCTCCGTCCCAGGCCGACTCGGGCACCGTGAAGGAGACGACGCCGCGCGCGAACGAGACGTCGGCGAGCTCGGCGCCCTCACGATCTTCCGCGGAGTCGGGAGCGGCGGCGTCCGCGGCCCGCGGCGGAATCAGGCGGCCGACGATCGCGCCGTCCTTCTTCTCGAGCGCGAAGTCGATCGCGGCACCGTTCTCACCGATCGAGAGACGCCAGCGACGCGTGACGTCTTCTTCGGTCGCGCGGCGCGGTTCCTCGCCGAAACGTCGGCCCTCGATCCAGACCTCCTCGACCTTCGTGTCCGGGTCGAACAGATCGCCGGTCGTCACCGCGAGGTTCGCGTCCTTCCCCGGTTCGATCGTACCGAGGCGCGACGCGAGTCCGAGCAACTCCGCGGGACGCGTGGTGAGCGCGGCGAGCGCGACGTCTGCGGGCAGGCCGTACCGGATCGCCTCGCGCAGGCGCTCGAAAACGTCGGCGCGATCTTCGAGTCCCTGGGTGCTGACGGCGAACGAGACGCCGGCCGCATTCACCGCGGCGGGATTGCCCGGCGCCCTCTCCCAGTGGATCAGGTCGTTCAGCTCGACCGCGACCGCCTGATCCGGATCGGAGACATCCGGCGCCTCGGGGAACTTCAACGTCAGCACGAGCGACGCCCGCGCGTCCTTCCACTGCGCGAGCACTTCCGGCAGGCGGCGGTACTCGTCGGAGTTGCCCGAAACGATCACCGGAGCGATCCCGAACTCGCGCGCCATCGCCGTGGCGCGGGCGTGCATGAGCACGTTCTCGGACGTCATCCACAGGCGCTGCGCACCCGTGACGACCGGCAGGAGCGCGCGCAGCGAGGCATTCTCCTCCGGCCGGCGGGCGTCGCCCTTTTCCCACGCCGCGAGCGCGTCCTGGAACCACAACGCATCCAGGAGGGACTGACGGCCGAGCGCGATCGTTCCCATGAGCGAACCGGGGTAGCTCCGCTCGTCCCATCGCCCGCGCTCGAACGCGAAGCCGTGCGCCGCGGCCGGGATCAGAACGTCGGCCGCGGGATCGTCGCCGACGTTCACGATCGCCGTCTGGCCCCGGAAGATCCCGCGCGAAGCCACGGCCTGGACCGTGGTGTAGCCCGCCCCGCGCAGCTGCTTCGCGAGTTCGTCCTCCAGCGGCAGGGCATCGACGATGCGACGTTCCGGCCGGACTCGCGGATTCGCGTCCGCCACGGCACTCGGGTCGTCCCCGGGATCGATCTCGAGCCAGGGTTCGATCAGCCCCGCGTAGACCGTTCGGCCGGACAGGTCATGAACCACGGCCCCGGCCGGGACCCGGGCGCCGGTACCCACGGACTCGATGCGGCCATCGCGGATCACGACGGTCCCGGTCACGGGCGGCGTACCGGGGCCTGCCACGATCCGGACGTTCGTCAGGGCGCGGACTTCGGACGGCGCGCCGCCGAGGTCGGCGCGAACGGGAGAGGCGAGGACAGCGAGCGCGAGGACGAGGACGAACGTCGCGGGCGCCGCGCGGAGGAGTCGAGCCAAGGGAACCTCCGGGAGCGAGATCGAAGGGCGGAGGAATGGAGGCGGAGGATAGCGGATCCGCGGCGGAGGCGGGAGCCCGGAACGTTCGGCGACCGACGACCGGGTCGGGCGCCGGGCCGCCGACCTTCGGGGGCGGAGGTGACAAATCGACCGGGATGACGTGTCTCATGGAGCGAGCCCGACGCTCCGTGGGGGGAAGTCGACCCGGCCCGTCGTGGGGATTCCGGACCGCAGGTCGTGGGGCGGCGGAGCGCCGGCCCGGGGGGGCTCGATTCGGACGTCCGGTTCGGGTACTATCCTCGACCGGCACACGGCCGCCGAGCGGGCAACAGGGCCCGTATCCCCCCCGGCGGCGAGGTGCGCGGTCGCGTCCGTACCGGGGAGTCCGGACGTGAGTTTTCCGTGAATCCGCACCGAGGTGGGGGTGCGGAAAGCGGATCCTCCGGCCATAGTAGAAGAAGCGGAAGTCTGCTGAGACACGCGGCAAGCGCCGAACCAGAGAAGGCGTCCGGCCCAGGCCGGGCGAAGGACACCCAGTGATCAGGATGCGGGGGCCCAAATTGAAGAAGATGCTCATCCTGGCGGGCGCGGTGCTCGCCCTCGCGGCCGGAACTGCCCCGGCTGCCCAGCAGAACGTGATCCATCTCTCCGGCAACGCCTGGGAGACCGGCGGATTCCCGGCGTCCTTCGCGGGCGACGAACTCCAGATGGTGGGCGTGATCAACCAGATCGTGGCTCCGCTCTTCTGGAGCCCGAACATCTATTCCTACACCTACTACTTCCGCGACCTGATCTCGCTCGGCGAAACGGTGTACGGCACCACGCGCGTGGTCACGTACGACGGCGGGAAGTTCTCGCTCCACGTCGACTGGCTGCCGTCGAACGCGGACTACGGGGTGAACCCGCCGAACGCGACGTCGCCGTCGACGTTCATCGACGGTCACTCGGTGTACCTCGAGGCCGACGTCAGCAACTTCACGCTGACGTACCGGCAGGACGTCTCCTCGGGTTCGTTCGTGGGCGAGCTCTCGTTCACGGGCGGCAACGCCTACCCGCAGCTGCAGAGCCCGGACGGCTGGGCCGTGGCCGCCCACATCTCCGGCGTCTCGCCGGTGGGCTATGACCTCGAGGTGAACGGCATCATCTACGTCGACGGCCCCCTGGCGGTCGACTCGGATACCTGGGGCGGCGTGAAGGCGCTCTACCGCTAGCCTCCCCGCGAGATCGGCCGGCCCTGCCGGCTGCCGCTCGGACGCCCGCCGGACTCCCGGCGGGCGTTCTTCGTTCCGCCCCACGATTCGGATGTCCTTCTCGCGGCCGCGACGTCGCCATGCCCCATGTCGCCCGCATTCCGAACCCGAGGAGGACGAAGTGAAGAACCGTAGCTGGATCCCGAGCCTGGCCCTGGCGCTGGGCCTGTTCCCGATGGTGGCGATGGCCGCGCCGGGGGACCACCTCTGGAGCCGCGGCCTCGGCGTCAACGGCCGATCCGCGACCGTCGACGCCGCCGGCAACGTGTACGTCGCGGGGACGTTCAGCGGCACCGTGGACTTCGGTGGCGGCGGCGTCACCGCGGGCGGCAGTGACTTCTTCTGCGTGAAGTACGATCCGGACGGGAATCTGCTCTGGACCCGCACCGTGACCCCGGACGCGTTCCTGGCCGTGACCGCGATCTCCGCCCAGCCGTCCGGCGGCGTGTACGTGGCCGGCAACATCCCGAAGGGCGGCACGGTCGATTTCGGCGGCGGCCCGCTCGGCGCGCCGGGTGTTTTCGGCACGGCCTGGATCGTGCAGTACGACGCGAGCGGGAACCACGTCTTCAGCGACGACTACGGCACGGGCTCGATCAACGATCTGGATGCTTCGAACTCCGAGGTCGCGATCGCGGCACAGAACTCGGCGTCGCTGGACTTCGGCGGAGGTCCGCTCGGGACGTCGGGCGACCGGCAGGCGATCGTCGCGAAGCTGGCGAGCGGCGGTGCACACGTGTGGAGCAGCGCTTTCGGCGACGCGTCCACCCAGAGCGGCCAGGACGTCGGCCTGATGTCCGGCGGCGAGGTCGTGCTCCTCGCGGCCGTGCGCGGCACGATCAACTTCGGCGCGGGATCACACACCGCCGACGCGAACGACGACATCGCGATCGCGAAGTTCGACGGGAGCGGCGGCGCGCAGTGGAGCAACCTCTACCAGGGTCAGTTCTCGCAGTTCGGCAGCCTGATCTACTCGGCGCTCGACGTCTCCGATGTCGGCGCGATCGCGATCACCGGCGAGTTCGCGAACACCGTGGACTTCGGCGGCGGCGCGCTCACCGCCACGATCACGGACACCTTCGTCGCCCGCTTCGCCGCCGACGGATCGCACCAGTGGTCCGGCAGCTACGGGAGCACGGCGGCGGACGGAGGCACCGCGATCTGGATCGGACCGAACGGGAACCTGTTCCTGGCCGGCACCTACCGCGACACGATCTCGTTCGGCGGCCCCTCCCTCGCGCTCATCGGCGGCTCCGACATGTACGTGGCGGAGATCTCCGCGAACGGCGCCCATCTCTGGAGCAAGGGCCTCGGCAGCACCGGCTTCGAGTACAGCCCGTCGGTGGAGGCGGACGCGCAGGGGAACGCGGCGATCAGCGTGCAGGGATCGGGCGTCGACCTCGGCGGCGGGTTGCTCGCCGGCGGGTTCGCGTTCGGGATGCTCGGAGAGTCCACCCCGCCGACGGAGGCGCCGGTGCTTGCGGGGGACGCGACGGGGCTCCGTCTCGACGTCTGGCCGAATCCGTCCGCCGGTGCCACGACGGTCGGCTTCTCGGCCCCCGTGCGCGGCCGCGCATCGCTCGACGTGTTCGACGCCGCCGGCCGTCGGGTACGTTCGTACTCGAATCTCGCTCCCGAGTCCGCCCAGCTGACCTGGGACGCGCGCGACGCCGCCGGCACGGCCGTCGCCCCGGGCGTCTACTTCGTCCGCCTGGCCACGGAGTCGGGTACGGCCACGCGACGGGTGACGCTCGTCCGCTAGCCCGGAAGCCGGCCCGCGGGTCGCGTCCGGATCGCCGGACGCGGCCCGTCGCGGCCCCGGGGCCGCCATTCTTCACGCCGGCGCCCTTGCCCTCCCCGGGGCGCGTCCCTACGATCCCCCGATGCGATCGAGCCCCGAAGACCTGCGCACGTGCTACGAGCTGCTCCCGTCCGTCTCGCGCACGTTCGCCCTGAACATCCGGATCCTGCCCGGCGAGCTCCGGCCCGCGGTCACCGTGGCCTACCTGCTGTTCCGGCTCGCGGACACGTTCGAGGATGCGCCCGGGCTCGCCCCGGAGGAGCGCACCGCCGCGTTCGACGCGTTCCTCGATCGTCTCGACGGCGCCCCGCGGCTCGCCCTGCCCGAAGGAGCGGCCGTCCGCTTGCGCGATCGCGTCCCGCCGGCCGAGCTGCGCCTGGTGCGCGACGCGGAGCGCGTGTTCCGGTCGTACGAGCAGCTCCCGGGCGACACGCGCGCGATCATCGGCTCACACGTCGCCGAGACGGCGCGCGGCATGGAACGCTTCGCCCGCGAGCGCACGCAATCCGGTCTGCTGCGGCTCGAGACCTGGAAGGACCTGGACGAGTACTGCTACTACGTCGCCGGGACGATCGGCATCATGCTCACGCGACTGTTCGCGACGCATCGTCCCCGTGTGGCGCGAACCGACGTGCGCAAGCTGACCGCGCTGTCCACGAGCTTCGGGCGCGGACTGCAGCTCACGAACATCCTCAAGGGCGTCGGCCCGGATCGACGCGAAGGGCGCGTGTACCTGCCGGCCGAGGCGCTCGCGCGCCACGCCTCGGGGCCCAGCGAGCTCTTGGATCGGGAGTCGCGGACCGCCGTGGCGGCCGTGGTGCAGGAGATCATCCCGAAGGCGCTGCAGGACCTCGAGGACGCGCTGCGCTACACCACGCTGCTGCCCCGCCGCGAGCCGCGCCTCCGGTTGTTCTGCCTGTGGCCCCTGTTCGCGGCGGTGCGCACGCTCGGCGTGATCTCGGATCAGCCGGGCGTGGTGGACGAGAACGCGCAGCCCAAGATCTCGCGCGCGGATCTCTACCGGGAGATGGCGCTCGCGATCGCGCACGTGGGCTCGAACGGTCGACTGCGACGACGTTTCGAGCGGTTCCGGCGGGACCTGTTTCCGACGAGAGCCCGGCGCGAGGTGTGGGCCGGCTCCTGACGCGCGGCGCGCGTCTAGCGGCCGGTGCGTTCCCGCCAGGCGCGGATCGACGCGAGAGAGCGGTCGCCCATCATCACGAGATACGCCGCGCCGATCATCATCGCGTTCTCCACGAGCTTCATCGCGCCGACCTTCGTCCCGCCGTCGGTGTCGAAGCAGCCGCACGAGATGTCGAGGCCGCGGCCGACCGCGACCGCGATCGCCGTGGTGAACACGAGGAGGAGTCCGAACGCGAGGACGGAAGCCCCCAGATCCAGCACGCCGAGGATGAGCCCGATTCCCACCAGGAGCTCCAGCGGCGGCAGGACGAGCGCGAGCACACGCTCCGCCGCCTCCGGCACGAGATGGTAGTGCGAGATCGAGCGCGCGAAGCCGTACGGGTCGGCGAGCTTCGGCAAGGCGGCCAGGATGAACACCACGCCGAGCGCAATCCGCAGCACGAGGACGAGGCGTCGATCGAAGAGGAGCTTCACGGCGTCTCCTGCGGATCGCCCGAGTCGGGAGCGAGACCGGCGTCGAGCAGCGACTCCAACCCGGAAGTCACGGCCAGCACGTCGGAGTGGCCGAGATCCATCAGGCGCGCGGCGGTCCGCCGCACCACGAAGGAATCCGCGGCCGCACCGTACACCACGAGCGGCAGCTCGGGACCGAAGTCCGAGACGACCTCGAAGTAGCGGTCCTCGAACTCGGCCGGCGGGACCGAGTACGAACCGGCGACACGCCGGGTGTCGAACGCGCCCGGCTCACGAACGTCGAGGAAGAACGCTCCGTTCTCCCAGGCGGCGAGCGCTTCGTCGGCGCTCGCCGCGGGGAGATCGGAACCCGGCTCGGGAGGAGCCGGGGGATCCAGCGATCCGCGCAGGGGCAACGGCTTCTCGCGCGCGACGTTGGCGGCGAAACCGACCACGGTAGCGAGCGTCACGAGAATCAGTCCCTGCCGGAATCCGGTCACTTCGGGCCCACGGCTCCGGTGGACTGGACCGGGGGCGTGTTCGCCCGCGTCTGGTAGCGCACCGACATCTCGAACTCGGGCTGGATCGGATCATCCGTCTTCACGATCAGCTTCCGGATGCCGTTCACGCCGGCCTCCTCGCCCGTGTACGAGAGCTTCACCGAGTACTGACGGCCGCTCGGATGCGGTTCCACCACGACCTTGATCGGGCTGTCCGGCACCTCGGCGCTCAGGATCTTGAACGGACCGTCTTTCGACGTGAACGTGAGGTCACGCGTCGCCTCCTCGCCCGGCTCCACCATCCGGAGCACCGCGAAGTTCGGAGAGACGGAGATGCGGCCCTCGATCTCGCCGCGCACCATGATCTTGAGCGTGTCGTCCGGCGCCGGCTGGTTCGTGACCACGTTCAGCATCTCGTTCAGCTTCTGCGGCTTCGCGCCGGGTTGCAGCGAGACGATGAACTTGTGGACCATGCGGTCCCCCATCGGCTCCGGACCCTGCACGCGAACATCGAACAGCTCGCTCTCCTTGTTGCGGAGCTGGCCGCCGAGGATGTAGGCCTCCTTCACCTCGACGTTCAGATTCTTGTCCCACTGCAGCTCGAGCGTGCGAACCCACGAATCCTTCGGGCCCACGCGATCCACGGACAGATACTTCGGCTCCCAGCGGATGGGGCGATGCACGTCGGCCTTGAGATCCACGCCGACCTGCGGGGTCACGGGATCGTTCGTGGTGATCGTGACCTTCTTGTGGATCTCGCCGTCCATGTTCTTGGAGTTGAAGGTCACCCGCACCTTCTGCGACTGGCCGGCGGTGAGCTCCACCACGCCGTCCACCGCAGCCGCCGTGCAGCCGCAGGAGGTCTTCACGTCCTCGAGGACGAGCACGCCGTCGCCGTCGTTCTTCACCTCGATGAATCGCTCGTAGGAGTTGCCTTCGTTGATCACGCCGAGGTCGATCACCGCCGGGTCGACCGCGATCTTCGGGGCCGCGAGCACTCCGGCCGGAACCGAAAGGCCGGCCAGGAGGACGGCGGCCCCAGAGATCCGGATCCGCGTCGCAAGAGTCATTCTTTGCCTCCCGATCTGGCGGCGCGCGCCCCGTCGGGCCCGTCGCTCACCTGGTCTTTGCGGGCCTTCCCGCACGAGAACCCGAGGTTCCGAGCTCCCTCCGGAGCCGCGATTCCGCGGGCTCCGAACTTCTCCTCGGAGCGTCGTTCCGAGGGCCGAGGCATTTTACACCGTGCCCCCCCTCCGGGTTCGCGGAAAGCGGCCGAGGGGGTCAAGGGAGGGTAAATCCTCCCGGTTCCGGCAAGTCCGGTCGCCGGATTCTCCGCCGGCCGCGGCCCGCCGCGCCGATCCCCCGACCCGCTTGACCGGGCAGGAGCGGGCCCCTACCTTGCGGACATGGAGATCATTCTCGGTGTCGGATTCTTCATCCTCGCCATCGCCGCGTTGTCGCTCGGCACGCTGGCGTTCCGCCGGCCCATCAAGGGGTCCTGCGGCGGCGTGATGGGCGAGGCCTGCGCCTGCGGCCGGAAGTACGAGGAATGCCCGGACCGCGCGCCCGCGAAGGAGTCGGTGGGGCACTGATCCGCGACCGGCTCGCCGAGTCGTGTCCCCCGAACGAAGAAGGCCGGCTCCCTCGCGGGGGCCGGCCTGTTCCGTGACTCATCCCTGATCGTCGACCGACTCGGTTCCGACCGCGTCGCCGCGATCGGCCTAGCCGAACGAGTCGAACGCGATCATCTTCGGATCCACTCCGAGGCTGTCGAGCATCTTCTGCACGGCCGAGATCATCATCGGCGGACCGCAGAGGTAGTACTCGATCTCGTCCGGCGCCGGGTGGTCCTTCAGGTACGTCTCGAGCGCGACCTGGTGGATGAAGCCCACCGGTCCCGTCCAGTTGTCCTCCGGCAGCGGCTCCGAGAGCCCCAGCACGAACTTGAAGTTGTCGTACTCCTGCTCGATCTGCTGGAAGTCCTCGAGGTAGAACGCCTCGCGCATGGAGCGCGCGCCGTAGAAGAACGTGACCTTGCGGTCGCGCGTCTTCTCGGTGTGGAACAGGTGGAACAGGTGGCTGCGCATCGGCGCCATGCCCGCGCCACCGCCCAGGTACACCATCTCGCGCTTCGTGTTCTTGATGAAGAACTCGCCGTAGGGACCGGACACCACGCACTTGTCGCCGGGCTTCAGGTTGAAGATGTAGGAGCTCGCGATTCCCGGCGGCACGTCGAGGCCCGGCGGCGGCGACGCGATGCGCACGTTCAGCATCACGCGGTTCCCTTCCGCCGGGTGGTTCGCCATGGAATACGCGCGGAAGCACTCCTCGTCGTTCCGGGCGTGGTAGCGCCACAGGTCGAACTTGTCCCAGTCGCCGCGGTACTCGGGCGCGATGTCGAACGTCTTGTAGTCGAGCTCGTACGGCGGGATGTCGATCTGGATGTAGCCGCCGGCCTCGAAGTGCAGGGTTTCGCCGCCGTCGATATCGAGGATGAACTCCTTGATGAACGTGGCGACGTTGTCGTTCGAGCGCACGGTGCAGTTGAACTTCTTGATCGAGAAGACCTCGTCCGGCACCCGGATCTTGAGGTCCTGCTTGACCTTCACCTGGCAGGCCAGTCGCACGTTCTCACGCTGCTCCGTGCGCGTGAGGTGACCGACCTCGGTCGGCAGGACGTCGCCGCCGCCCTCCAGCACCTGGCACTTGCACATCGCGCAGGTCCCGCCGCCGCCGCAGGCGGACGGCAGGAAGATCTTCTTCTCCGCGAGCGCCTGGAGCAGCGTGCTCCCGGCGGACACGGTGGGACTCTTCTCCGGATCGTCGTTGATCAGGATCTTCACCGGTCCGGCCGGCACGAGCTTGCTCTTGGCCACGCCGAGCAGCATCACGAGCAGCACGATCGTGCCCGTGAAGATCAGGGCGGCCAGGCCGACCATCGGCAGGAAACCCATTCCGTCGCCTCCGCCGTTAGAGCTGGATCCCGGCGAAGCACTGGAACGCCAGCGCCATCAGCCCGGTGATCAGCATGGTGATGCCGAGACCGCGAAGCCCCGACGGAACGTTCGAGTAACGGATCTTCGTGCGGATCGCGGCCATCGAGATGATCGCGAGCGCCCAGCCGAGTCCCGATCCGGTGCCGAACACGACCGTCTCGGCGAAGTTGTAGTCGCGCTCCACCATGAACAGCGACGCACCGAGGATCGCGCAGTTCACCGCGATCAGCGGCAGGAAGATGCCGAGTGCGGTGTAGAGCGTGGGACTGTACCGATCGAGGAACATCTCCACGAGCTGCACGGTGGCCGCGATCGTGGCGATGAACACGATGAAGTTCAGGAAGCTCATGTCCACGTCCGGCAGGCCGGCCCACGCGAGCGCTCCCTTGCGGAGCAGCGAGTCGTGGATGAGCCAGTTCAGCGGAGTGGTGAGCGTGAGCACGAACGTCACGGCGATGCCGAGTCCGATCGCCGTCTCGATCTTCTTGGACACGGCGAGGAACGAGCACATCCCCAGGAAGAACGCGAGGAGGATGTTCTCGACGAAGATCGCCTTGGTCGCGAGACTCAGATAGTGCTCCATGGCGGCCTCCTAGTGGTCCTCGGTGTAGCCGGTCATCGAGCGCTGCGCCCAGATGATCAGACCGAGCAGGATGAACGCCCCCGGCGGAACGACCATGAGGCCCATGTTCACGTAGCCCATGTCGTACAGGAACTGGGGCACGACCTTCACGCCGAAGATCGAGCCGCTCCCGAACAGCTCGCGGCCGAACGCCACGGTGCACAGGATGATCCCGTAGCCGAGGCCGTTGCCGAGACCGTCCAGCGCCGCCTTGCCGGGAGGATTCGCCATCGCGAACGCCTCGGCGCGGCCCATGAGGATGCAGTTCGTGATGATGAGCCCGACGAACACGGAGAGCTGGCGGGACACGTCGTACATGAACGCGCGCAGCACCTGGTCGGCCACGATCACGAGACTCGCGATCACCGAGAGCTGCACGATGATCCGGATCTGCGCCGGGATGTGATTCCGCAGAAGACTGATCACGACGTTCGAGCACGTCACCACCGTGATCACCGCGAGCGACATCACCACTGCCGTCCGCATCTGCACCGTGACCGCGAGCGCCGAGCAGATCCCGAGGATCTGGACGGTGATCGGGTTGTTCTCCGACAGCGGGTCCCCGAGGATCTTCCGAGACTTCTTGTCGAGCGAGAACAGGCCGCCCGACTTCTTCGGAGTGGTCGTAGGGGCGGTGGTCGTACTCATCAGGCCTTCCCCCCGGAACTGCGCAACTTGCTGAAGTAGGGCTCGTACATCTCGAGATCCTTGTGGAGCAGCGCGGTGACGCCCTTGGAAGTGATCGTGGCGCCGCTGATGCCGTCGACGTAGTGCTCGAGCTCCCTGGGATCGTGGTACTTGTCGGCCGCCGAGCCCTTGACCACGGACACGGATCGCAGCGAGCCATCCTCCCCCAGGATCTTCTTGCCCACGAAGTTCTCCTGGAACCACGGCTTCTCGATCTCGCCGCCGAGGCCCGGAGTCTCTCCGTGCTGGTAGAAGGTCAGACCCTTCACCGTGTTCAGATCCGCGTCGAGCGCCAGATAGCCGTACAGCGTGGACCACAGGCCCTTGCCGGAGACGGGGATCGTGTACGCGGTCACGTTTCCGTCGTCGACGCGTTCGTACACGAACATGAGGTCCGGCTCCTTCTCCGGGTCGACGTCGGCCGGGTCCCGGCCCTCGACGACGCTGCCGTCCGGGTTGATCACGAGACCCACGATGCTGTCATCGTAGGTCTCGTTGACGGTCGCCTCGGTCATGCCCGGCGTGAGGAGCCCCACGGCCTTCAGGATGTTCTTGCGCTTGTCGAGCAGCAGGTTCGCTTCCTGGCGATCCCGCAGACCGACCGCGGCCGCCGACACCATGAGGCTGCAGATCAGGCACACGATGATCGCGAACCGGATGACCCGGAGGTTCTCAGACACGGGCGAGCCTCCTCTTCACGTTGCCACGCACCACGAAGTGATCGATCAGCGGCGCGAACACGTTCATGAACAGGATCGCGAGCATCACGCCTTCGGGGTACGCCGGGTTCACGGCGCGGATCAGAACGGCCAGCACGCCGATGAGGAATCCGTAGATGAGCTTGCCGGTGTGCGTGGCCGCGGCCGACACGGGGTCGGTGGCCATGAACACGAGGCCGAACGCGAAGCCGCCCACGCACAGGTGCCACATCCAGGGCAGGAACATGATGCCGGCCGAATCCGGACCGGCGACGGCGGTCATCAGATACGCGCCGGCGATCCCGCCGAGCGCCATCGAGATCATGATCCGCCAGGCCGCCACCCCGGTCGCGAGCAGGATGCCCGCACCGAGCAGGCAGGCCAGGGTGGACACTTCGCCCATGCTGCCGGGAATCAGGCCGAGGAATGCGTCTCGGAGCGTGAAGCCCGCTCCCTCGAGCGCCGCCACGACGTTCGCGCCGTGCGCCTGCGCCGCCACCGCGAGCGGCGTGGCGCCCGTCCAGCCGTCCACGGCCTTGGCCGGATCCACTGCCGTCCAGACCGAGTCACCGGACATGAACGCCGGATACGCGAAGAAGCAGAACGCGCGCGCGGTCAGCGCCGGGTTCAGCACGTTCATTCCCGTACCGCCGAACACTTCCTTGCCGATGACGATCCCGAAGCTGATGCCGAGCGCGGCCATCCAGAGAGGAAGCGTCGGCGGGCAGACGAGCGGGAACAGCATGCCCGTCACGAGGAAGCCTTCGTTGATCTCGTGCTTGCGAACGACGGCGAACAGCACTTCCCAGAAGCCGCCGACCGCGTACGACACGAGGATGAGCGGGAGCATCTTGAGGGCTCCCCAGCCGAGGCACGCGAACAGGTTCGTGGCCTCGCCCATCGCCGACAGGCGCTGGTAGCCGATGTTCCACATCCCGAACAGGATGCAGGGAACCAGCGCCATCACGACCGTGATCATCAGACGCTTGCTGTCGATCGCGTCGCGGACGTGGACGTTGCCCTTGGCGGTCGTCGGCGGCACGAACAGGAAGGTCTCGTTCGCCTCGAACAGCGGGTACGCCCAGCCGAACTTGCCACCCTTCGTGAAGTGCGGCTTCAGCTCTTCGAGCTTCTTGTACAGGTCTCGGGTCTCTTCGAAATCGATTCTCATTCGTCTTCCTTCAGTACCGACTCGATTCCGTGGACGATGATTCCCTGGAAGTCGATCTTCGACGGACAAACGAAGGTGCAGAGCCCGCACTCGGCGCAGTCCTCGAGACCGAGGCTCTCGGCCTCCTCGACGTCACCGACGTGAAGGGCCCGCATGAGGTAGCCGGGCAGGATGTCCACCGCGCACACGTCTTCGTAGATCCCGGTCGCGATGTGCGAGCGCACGCTGCCGTTCAGGTTCGCGGTCATGCGCGGCGCCTGGGGGCGGGTGAGCGTGGACGCGAACGTCCGGAAGCGACTCACGCGATCCTCGCCGGGAAGCATCCAGCCCACGAAGTCCGCGTCGTCTCCCTCGGGAATCACGCTGAACTTCGCGTCGTAGTGGCCGAGCGCGGAGTCGCACCGGACCTGCGTTCCCGAGAGAACGCTACCGGACACGAACCGGTTCGCGGCCGGCGAGGCCTTCGGATCGAGGTGCGCGCACGACACGCCGCGACGCGTGCGGTAGTGCTGCGGCGACGTGGCACCTTCGCCGCCCACCGCCACGACCCGGTTCACGGGATAGCGGCCCGTCCGCGCGAACTCGCCGAGATCGGCGACGTCCTGGCAATCCAGGTACCACACCTCGCGCCCCTTCTTGTGCGGGAGCACGTAGTGGATCTGCGCCTCGATCAAGCCCGCCGGGTACGGCCCGGAGAACGTGTGCTTCTCGCAGTTCTGCGCGTTGACGAGCGCCGGCACGCTCTTGCCCTTCAGCAGGCACACGTGAACGCGACCCTCGGTCAGCTTCGCGAGCAGGTCCACGCCGAGCTGGAAGTCCTCGTCCCGCCCCTGCATCGCGAGCGCCGGCGACGCGGCGAGCGGGCTGTTGTCCGAGCCCGCCACGAAGATCCCCGCCGGGGTTCCCGTCGGATCCGGAATCGTGGAGAACGGACGCCGGCGCAGCGAGGTCCACAGCCCGGAGTCGAGCATCATCTCCACGACCTGGGCGCGGTTGAGTGCACGCGCGTCGGCCGGCGAGTGCGGGCGGTGTTCGGCCCAGGTCTCCTGGGCATCCAGCCGGATCACGATCTCCTCGCACACCCGGCGCGGACCGAACCGGACCTCGGCCACTTCCCCGCCGCCCGGCGACGGGAACTGGACCTCGGCCCGCTCGCGATCCTGGAACAGGGGCTGCCCCACGGAAACGCGGTCACCCTCTTTGACGAGGATTCGCGGCTTGACCAGCCGGAACTCGTTCGGACGCACGGAAACGGTCACCGGACGCGCCGCCTCGACCACGGTCTCGGCGGGCGTGCCGGACAGGGGGACGTTCCATCCCCGCTTCATCCTGATTTCGGACATCGATCCCTCTCCCGTCTGCCCGGTCCCGGCCAGGCAAACGGAGCTCTTCGGCGCTCCGCGGATCGAACGGAGGCTTGCCCCAGCAGTCGGGGAGCGCCGGCTATTTGTGAATCAAGTCACAAACGAATGCGGGTAAGGTGTCGCGCGGACCCCGCCCCTGTCAAGGGCGAAGCCCGGCGCTCGCTTCGGCGAATCGCCCCGCGCACCGCACGGGGTCCCGCCCCTCGCGACGACCGCCGGCGGAAGAAGGACTCCGCCTGTTTCACCCGATTTCCGATGATCGCACGACCATGCGCTCGCAGCGGGCCGGAGCGCCCCGGACCGCCGCGACTCCGCGATCCGCGGCGGATCAGATCTGGTTGCCCTCGCGGAAGTAGACGGTGGGGTTTCCGTCGGGATCGAACGCGAGCTCGAACCGGGCCAGCTCGAGCACGGGGAGGAAGATCCGCAATCCGAAGCCGGCCCCGGTGTGGAATCGCGTCGCTCCGATGTCGTGCCGGTCCTCCCACGCGGTTCCCGTGTCCACGAACACCGCCCCGTCGACGCGGAGGTCGACGTTCGAGATGCGCCGCAGCACGCCGGGCACCGGAATCGAGAAACGCACCTGCGGCAGGATCGGGAACCGGAACTCCGCCGACGCGAAGGCGATGCTGTTGCCCTGGTCGATCTCGGACTCGCGGCCGCGGATCGTCCCGTTGCCGCCGACCGAGAGCTGGCGGTACTCGGGGATGTGACCCTTGGTGCCCACCGCGGACATCCGCCCGGCGAGCACGAACGCGCCCATCCGTCGGAAGATCCGCGCGTCCGCGCTCGTGCGCACGTACTGGAGTCCGTCCTCGAGCAGCCCCACGTCGTACTCGGTCCCGAGCTGCAGCAGACTCCCGCGCGACGGATCGATGCGCACGTTCCGCGAGTCGCGCGACCAGCGGGCGCCCACCACGGGGCTCAGCTGATTCACGGAGCCGTCCTCGCTCCGGTCGCTGCGCGTGAGTCGCTCGAGGCCCGTGTATCCCGTGATTCCCTGCCGCAGTTCCCGGTAGTCGCCGACGTACCACGTGCTGCCCACGAACAGCCGGTTCGAGAGCAGGTCCGTCTCCTCGCGGCGCGGGAGTTCCAGATTCAGTCCGACGGCGAGCTCCTGGCGGCGGTCGCCGAGCCAGGGCGTGCTGTAGGTGAACGTCGCGCGGTTCTTGTCGCCGGCCGTGGCCCGGTGGCGGATCGTGCGGTTCAGCCCCTGCGCGTTGCGCACGCGCACCGCGTACCCGTAGCGCAATTCCTTCGTATCGAAGTCGTAGTCGAGGATCGGCGCCGCGAGCCATCGCGGTCGCTCGTACGCGGACACCACCACGAGCACGCCGCCCTCGGACGGCACCGCGTCCACCTCGAGGTGCGCGAACAGCCCGAGGTCGACCAGCCGTTCCCAGTCGCGCCACAGCGCCTCGGACGAGAACGGCACGCCTTCCGTCAGCCGCATCTCGCGCCGGAACACGATCTCGCGCGTGTTCGTGTTTCCGAGCACGAGGACCTGCCGCACGATGAGACCGTCGAGCGCGGGATAGTCCTGGTAGTGCAGGCGCTCCATCGACGACACGCGTCGCACTCCCACGCCCAGCGCGGCGCAGACGACGCAGATCGTGAACAGCAGCTGGCGCTCGGTCTTCCGCATGTCCTCCCCATCGGACGGGCGGCGGGGATTCTGATCTTCGGAAGGACCTGCGCGATGGTCAAGACGCGAGGAGGGAGGCCGCGGGGCCTCCCTCCGAACTTGCATGCGCTCTCTTCGCCGCTACTCGGCGGGGCCGGACGGCGGCGCGGGCGGCGCAGGGGGCGGAGGAGGCGGCAGGGTCGGCGGCGTGGCGGTCTCCCACGGCCGGTTCGGCACGTACGCGGGCGCGCCGCCCGGCAGCTGCGTCCCCAGGCGGCTCAGCAGCAGCGCGCCGAAGCCGAGCGTGGACGCGAACAGCACCACGAACTTGTGCACGATGCCGGTGAACAGCGTGACCGGCCCCATCGCCGGCCCCACGAGGTTCAGGACCAGCGTGAGAATCCCGAACGCCGAGATCGTCACGAATCCGAGCACGAGCTGACGGCTCGAGCCGCCCGGGGTGGCGAGCCCTTCGCCCGCGCGCATCGACGTCACCCGACGGCCGACCGCGAGACACGAGGCGGCGAAACCCGCCCAGCCGAGGCCGATCCCGAACAGGAACACGAACGGGATCGCCACGATGCCCACCACCGTGATCGCGAGCAGGATCGACACGAGCACGAACGCGATCGGCAGGCCGAGCAATCCGAGGATGCCCACGAGGAAGCTCTGGCCGGGCTCGCCCTCCACGCGACGGCTGGTCGCATCGAGTCGACGTTCCATCAGCAGGTGCAGGAGCCACGTGAGGAACAGTCCGAGACCGAGCAGGAGCAGACGCACCACGAACTGCACTCCGCGCGAGGGCCGCAACGTGATGTCGTCGCCGTCGCGATCCACGTGCATCCAGCCGAACGGCAGCGGGATGTTCACGGAGACCTTCTGACCGTGGACCTTCGCGTCCCCGTTCGTGCGGACGCGTCCGCCGATCGCGACCGCGTCCCCGTCGACCTCCGCGCCCTCGTGCAGCACGACGCTCCCGCCGACCGCGACCGCGTCTCCCTCGACCTTTCCGTAGACGTGCACGGTCCCGCCGATCGCGACGGCGTCGCCGCTCACGGTCTCGCCCGCGGCGATCGTGGTGTCGTTGCCGATCTCGACCCGCTCGCCCGTGGTCTGGACGTCTTCGTCCGTCTCCGGACGATACTTCTGGTACTCCTGCCAGAGATCCTCCGAGGAGTCCTTCACCGCCTCGATCTGGCGATCGAGGTCGTCCAGCAGGTCCGTCGACAGCGTGTCCGTCTGGGCTCGTGCCGCCGGCGCCGCCCACGCGAATGTCGCGATCGTCGCGACGAGTGCGAGTCGTCCGGAACTAGGCGAACAGCGACGCATGGCGAAGCCCTCCCCGACGCCCGCGCCGAAACGCGAAAGCGGCGATCCCGATGACAGTCAAACCCAGGGTCCCGATGACGAGGTGCTCGGCGGAGGGTCCGAAGGCCGACCAGCCGGCACGGGTCAGCGTCTGCACGACGCCGGGGACCCATTCGAAGCGAGTGGCCGAGTCCGCGGCGAGGACGATCCCTCGCGTGAACAGGTCCGCGGCCTCACCGGTGCCCACCGCGAGATCTCCGAGCAACGCGCCCGGGGCCGCCTGCGGGGACCGACCCACGATCGCCACGAGGGACGCGAGGCCGCCGGCTCCGGCCAGAACCAGGGACTGCTCGAACCAGTTCGGCAGGCGGAACGCCCGCGCGCGCCGGGCCCGATCCTGGTGGATCGCCCGCAGCACGTCGGTGGTGAGGTCCGCCGGAGGCGCGACGTCCAGGGACTCGGAAAGGATCCGCTGCAGCTCGAGCTGGACCGCGAGTTCCCGCGCCAGCCGCGGATCGCCCGCCGCCCGCGCGGCCACGGAGTCCCGCTCGGCCGGCTTCAGCCGTCCTTCCGCCAGATCCACCAGTTTCTCTTCGATCGGTCGTCGCGTTCTCATGGTCGTTCTCCCGACGGCTTCCCCGCCCTGAACCGGTGTACGGATTCGCGCGCTCGAGGTTGCGTCCCCGCGAGCACCACCGGTCCGGGAGGCGACGGACCGCTACAGTAGACCAAAATTCCCCATTCGCCACTCCCCGGGCGAGGTGCGCGGCGGCTCACTCCAGATCCTCCCGCCCGTAGTCCTGGACCAGGATCTTCCGGAACGCCTCCCGCGCCCGGTGGATCCGGGCCTTCACGGTGCCCAGCGGGATGTCCAGCGACGTCGCGATCTCGTCGTAGGAGAGGTCCCGCTGGTGACGGAGCAGGAGGACGAGGCGGTGGGACTCCGGCAGCTTGGCGAGAGCCTCCTCGAGAATGCGGACCCGCTCGGCCTGCTCCAGGTCACGCGCCGGATCCTGGGCGGGGTCCTCCACGTCGCGGGTGCCGGTGTCCTCTTCGCCGCCGATGGGCGCGTCCAGGGACACGGTGCGCAGCTTCTTCTTGCGGATCCAGTCGATGCACAGGTTGGACGCGACCCGGTAGAGCCAGCTCACGAACGGGTACGTCGGGTCGTACTTTCCGAGCGAGCGGTACACCCGCACGAAGATCTCCTGCGTGAGATCGCGCGCGAGTTCGCGGTCGCGCACCATGCGCCAGGCGACGTTGTAGATGCCCCGCTCGTGCCGCCGCACCAGAACCGCGAACGCGCGCTCGTCCCCGTCGAGCGCGCGGCGGACGTAGACGCGATCGTCCTCCGGCTCCGGTCCGGACGGGACCTCGGGCACCGCCGTCGGGGTCACGGCGCGGTCCGCGCGGCCGTCAGCGGCGCCGCCGTCGCGAGCGCGCCGTCCACGTCGCCCGCCTCGAGACGCGAGATCGCGGCGAAGCAGATCGGCTCCTCGTCTCCGGGCAGGCGGCCCGCCGCGAAGTCGAACAGCGACGCCGCCACCGCCGGCACACCCCGATCCCGCAGATCGTACGCCGCGGCCAGGAAGATCGGTCCCGGCACGTGACCGCCGCTCATCTCGCGGAGCCGCGTGAACGCGGCCCGCGCGTCGGCGCTTCGCCCGAGCTCGCGGGCGAGCGGCGCGAACAGCGCGTACGCGTACGGGAACTCGGGGTCCTCGCGGATCGCGTCGGCGAGCTCGGACAGCGCGGCCGTGGAGTCCGCCGCCTCGAGCGCGATCGCGGCCTGCACGAACTTCTTCACCGCGAGCGCGCCGGACGCGTTCTCGATCTCGACCAGCCGCCGGCGATGCGTCTCGGCCGCACGCCGCGCGGCGTCCCGGTTCCCGCGCGCCCGCTCGATCTGCACCAGGAGCTGCAGCGCGTCGAGACTCGTGGAGTCGCGGGCGGCGGCGCGGTCCGCGAGCTCCCGGGCCGTGTCGAGCGAGCCGGCGTCCAGCGCGGCGCGGGCGAGCAGAACGTCGGCCCGCGCGGAGTCCCCGGGCGCGGCGGGATCGAACTCCCCGGTCGCGAGGTAGTCGAGCGTGACGCGGCGCGCTGCGGTCGCGCCGGCCGCCGACTGCGCGTCGGCGAGGCCGACCCAGGAGAACAGGTCACGCGGCGCGAACTCCACCGCGCGCTCGAAGTCGGCGATCGCGCCGTCGAGATCCCCGACCCGCCGCCGCAGCGTGCCGCGCGCGCGGTACGACATCGCGTCCTGCGGCTCGTGCTCGAGCTGCACCGTGAAGAGGCTGTCCGCGAGCTCGAAGCGGTTGCGGCGACGCGACGCGTCGGCGAAGGCCACGAGCTCGTCGCGGGTCAGCGCCCGCTGCCGGGCGAGATTCGCGAGCGGCGCGAGCACGTCCTCGAAGCGGCCGTCCTCGTACGCGAGCAACCCGAGCGCGGAGAGCGCGCCCGCGTGATCCGGGTGCTCGTGGACGAGCCACGTGAACTGCCAGATCGCGGCCCAGCGACGCCCGGTGAACAGCTCGGCCCGGGCGAGGCCGAACCGGGCGTCCTGCTCGATCTCCGCCGGCAAGCGCTCGGCCGCGAGGATGCCGCGCAGCGTCTCGGCCGCGGCGAGCTGGGCCTCCGGGCGACCGGAGGCGATCTGACCGGACGCGTCCTCCAGCGCCCGGACGACGGCGGGGTCGCGCGCGGGCGGTCGCTCGCAACCGGCGACGCCGAGGGACGAGAGGAGCGCCGCGAGCGAGACGGCTCGCCAGGGGATCCGGCCGCGCCGGGGAATTCGCACCATGGCGCGATCCTAGCAGCGGTTCGCGCAGCGCACGAGGACGCGTGCGAGGGCCGCGGGGTCAGCGCCCGGCGGGCGGCTCGACGATCGGATCCTCGCCTTCCACGCAGCGGACGGTGGAGCCCGCCGCGACGTCGGCGATCGCCTGCGCCTGGCCGGAGGGCCAGCGGATCTCGAGGCGGTCGAGGGCGGCCACGTCGCCGAGACCGAGCACCGGCCGCGGGTCGTTCGCCGCGAGGTAGCTCGAGCCGGTACGCACCTGCCGACGCCAGAGACGATCACCGGCCCGGGCCCGCACCTCGGCTCCGCCGCCGTCACGCGGGGACCGCGTACCCACGAGCCGCAGGCGCACGAACCGATCCGCGCGCGGCGCCTCGTTCACGAGGATCTCGGGCGCCGCGCCGACGTTCGTGACCACGACGTCCGGGTCGCCGTCGTCGTCCAGGTCGCCGAAGATCGCGGCGCGACTCACCGCCACGCTCGCGACGAGATCGCCCCAGCCCTTGCCCCCGACCGCGAAGTGACCGGTGCCGTCGTTCTCGAACACCTGGTTCGGCTGCGCGTAGTCCAGGTTGTCGAAGTACAGGTCCACGTTGTCCATGATGTGGCCGTTCGCGACGAACAGATCGAGATCGCCATCGAGGTCCGGATCGAAGAACCCCGCCCCGAACGCGAGATACGGCAACGCCGCCTCGCCGAGTCCGGCCGCGAACGAGCCGTCCGTGAAGTAGCCGCCGTCCTCCGCGACGTACAGCGTGTTCGTCTCGAGGCTGAAGTTCGTGACGAAGAGGTCCACGCGACCGTCGCCGTTCGCGTCCTGCGCGTCCACGCCCATGCCGGCCTGCGGCGTGCCGCCCTGGTCGAACGAGACGCCCGCGAGCATTCCGTCTTCCGTGAAGTGGCCCGCGCCGTCGTTCACGAACAGCCAGTTCGGCTGCGTGTCGTTCGCCACGTAGAGGTCCAGATCGCCGTCGTCGTCGAAATCGCCGGCCACCGCGCCGAGCGCGTGCGCATCCGTGACCGCGGCGAACCCCGCGCTCTCGGTCGCGTCCTCGAACGTGCCGTCGCCGCGATTGCGGTAGAAGATGTCGGGCTCGGGGCGGAACGACGCCGGCCCGCCGTGCGTGCGGTACCCCGGCTTGCGCAGGCCGTACCACTCGTGATCCTCGATCCGGTACTTGAAGTAGTTGCACACGTAGAGATCCGGGAACCCGTCGCCGTCCGCATCGAAGAACACGGCCGACGTGCTCCAGCGCGGATCCCCCACGCCCGCCGCCGCGGTGACATCCGTGAAGCGACCCGCGTCGTTGCGGTACAGGCGATTCGCCCCGAAGTTCGTGACGTACAGGTCGGGGTCGCCGTCGTTGTCGTAGTCCGCGACCGCCGCGCCCATCCCGTACGTGTCGTCGTCCGCGCCGGCGGCGCCGGCGACCGACTCGTAGCGAAGCGGCGCGCCCGGTTCGCTCACGCGCGCCCACAGCTCGTTGCGGGCGGGCGGATCGTACTCGTGCCCGGGAAGTCCCGCTCCCTGCACGAAGTACAGGTCGAGGTCGCCGTCGCTATCGAAGTCCAGCATCGCGCCGCCGGCCCCGATCAGCTCCACCGCGAACTTCTCGCCCGAGGATCCGTTGTGGTGCACGAACGTGATCCCGGAATCGGCCGTGCGGTTCGCGAACGGAACCGGTCCGGCGACGGCCGCCGTCCCGCCGAGCGCGACGAGAGCACCGCCGGCGACGAGGAGACAGTACGGAGAACGCCGGTTCATCAACTCTCGGGACCGTTCTTCTCGAGATGCTCGAAGCGCCGCTCGCGGCCCTTCGCCACGTGACGGACCAGGTCCTTCACGTCGTACCGGTCGATCGCGTGATTCAGCGACTCGCGCGCCGCGTCGTACTCGCCGAGCTCGCCCAGGAGCTCCGCCACCCGGAGCCGCGCGACGCGACGGTAGAGGCGTCCCGGGCCTTCGTCCGGCGACTCGGCCAGCCGCCGGAAGTGCGGCAGCGCGAGTGCGATATCGCCGCGGAGGAACGCGAGCTCGCCGCGATAGAAATCGAGGAAGCTCGGTTCCGGCCAGGTCATCTCGGCGAGCTCGCTCTCCGCGTAGTCCCAGTCCCCGCCGTAGATCGCGCGCGCGACCGGCTGCACGTCTTCGAACAAGCGGGCCAGCTCCGACGACGCGCCGACTTCGTCTCCCTTGGCCCAGCGCACGAACTCGTCGTCGCCGTCGTCGCGGTTGCGGCGGTCGCGCACGATCTCGCGCGCCGCCTCCTCCTCCCCGCGCAGCAGGCACAGGTCCGCGAGATACACGATCACCGAGGGCTGCAGCCAGTCCGGATCCGCCGGGACGTCGGCGCGCAGCTGGTACAGGTTCGCGCGCGCCGCGTCCTGGCGCCCGGCGAGGATCTGCAGGTACGACTGGTACAGGCGGAGACGCGCGTTCACGTCGCGCGTGAGGCGATCCTCGGACAGGTCCGCGGCGCGCACCACGGTGCCGATCCGACGCAGATCCTCGTCCAGACGATCCGGCAGGAACAGATCGATGATCGCGAGCGGTTCCACGAGGCGCGGGTTGCCGGGATAGTCCTCGTCGAAGTCGTCGAACAGGTGGCGCGCGTCCTCGAGGCGCCCCTCGAACCCGAACAGGATCGCGCCGCGCAGCGCACGGGCGTCGTTCTGCGACCAGCTCGCACGATCGATCGCGACCTCGAGATCTTCCAGACCCTGCTCGACGTCTCCCGACGGGATCCGCAGAAGCCAGGTGGCGAGCTTGATCGCGCCCGGCAGCAGATCCGCGAAGTACCGATACGCCCCCACGATCGTGAGCGCGTCGGGATTCCGCGGATCGATCTCGAGCACGCGGTCGAGATCGCCCTTGCCCGCGCGCGCCGCATTTCCCGCGCTCCAGTGCTCGTAGGCCAGTTCGTAGAGCTGCGCCTTGAACATCTTGGCCCAGCCGCGGTAGAGCCGGCCCGACGGCGAGTTCTCGTCGGCCTCCAGCAACTGGTCCGCGTACGTGATCGCCGTGTCGAGCACCGCGTGGATGGGCTCGACCTGGGGCTTCACGCGATCGCGCTTGTTGTCCTGCTCGGACACGTACTCCCGGAGCACGCGCGCCCGCACGAGGTACGGTCGCGGATCCGTGGGCGCGAGCGCGCGCATCGTGTCGGCCACTGCCGACGCGGCCGTCGGCTCGCCCGCGTAGAGATGGTCCATCGCCCGCAACCCGAGTGCATTGAGCTCGGCCTCGTCGGGCGCGAGCAGCAGTCCCGTCGCGAGCGTGAGCGCCCGCCCGGCCGTGAGGCCCGTGGCACCGGGAGCGGCGAACGACGGCGACGCCGTCACGGGTTCGACCTCCTGCGCGGCGAGGGGCCGTACGAGGACGAGCGCCACCCCGAGGGCGGCGAGGAACGAGCGGGTCATCGGTTCTCCTTGAGTCGATTCGTGATCCACAAGGTACGGAAGACGGCCGTGCCGAGCGACCCGGCCGCGATGATCACGAGCAACCCCAGGAGAACGGTCCCCGTCGGGCGCCCGAGCGCCGCGGACAGGGTCGGATCGAGGATGGAGCCGAGCCCCACCAGGAGCAGCCGCTCGGCCCGCTGCATCACGCCGAGCTTGCAGAGCACGCCGAGGCTTTCGCCGCGCGCGCGCGTGTAGCTCACGAGCATCGAGCCGCCGAGCCCCAGCACGAGCACGAGCACCGGCAGCGGGCGCTGGTACCACCACACGAGACCGGAGAACGCGGCGAGCTCGGTGAAGCGGTCGAGCGTGGAATCGAGGAACGCGCCGGCGTCGGAGGCCACGCCGCGGGCGCGGGCCACGAGGCCGTCGAACGCATCCGTGAGGCCGCTCGCGAGGACGAGGGCGCCGCCGAGCGGGAGCTGCCCCGCGCCGAACGCGAATCCCGAGGCGATCCCGAGCAGGAGACCGAGACCGTTGAAGAACTCCGGCGGGAGGCCCATAGCGAGCGATACGCGACGTACGGGATCGACCGCCCAGTAGAACCACTCGCGCAGCCAGTTGCCGCCCACGAAGCTGCCGCGGCGCGCGACCTCGTCGCTGTGCGGATGGGCGCCACGGCGAACGCGGAACGCGAGCATGGAAAGGAGGGCGACCGCGAGGACGGCGACGAAGGCCGTGATCTCGGTTCTCAACGGCCGGCCCCGCCGGCACCCGCGCCGGAGCGTCCCCGCGCACGCATCACCCGGAAGAACTCCGGCCAGAGGAACAGGAACGGCCAGCGCCGCCGACGTTCGGTCAAGTGCACCTTCACCCCCGTGCGGCGCTCCACCTTCGCCGCCAGATAATCGAGCCAGCCGTCGAACGTCAGCACGTACTTCGCCCAGCGCCACGTGGCCCGGCGCTTGGAACGCGCGAAGAAACGTCGCGACGCCGCGCGATCCCGCTCGGCCGGCGGAGGATCGTACGCGAAGAGGGCGCCGCGACGCACGATCTCCCCGCTCGCGGCCGCGTCCCCCAGCACCCGTTCATACGTGACGATCAGGTGCTCGCGTTGCACCGCGAAGACCTGCCCCACCCGATCCGCGGACTCGGGCCGGATCTCGCCCCCGTACGACACCTCCAGCATCCGCCGCGCGAACGCCTCGGCGTCGAACGGCTCCGGCAGCCACGGGCGCAGCCATCCCACCACCGCGCGGCGGTTCGTGGCCAGGCACTCCTCGAGCCACCGCCCCGCCGCCGGGTCGCGGGCCTGCACCACCGCCACGTGCTGCATGAGCCGCCCCCGCAGGAACTGGTCCTTCGCGGCCGGCGAGAGCGCCCGCTCGAAGTCGTCCTTGCCGATCACGAACACCTTGGCGCCCGGACCGTTCGCGTCGGGCGGGAAACGGAGGATGTCCGGCGGGATCCATCGGTTGAGGCGAGCGAGGAAGGAGGGGCCGTGCGGGGCGGGACACAGCGCCGACGTCCGCTCGAAGAACGTCCGGGCCGGCTCCACCACCGCCACGAGGTCGTGAGCGCTCGCCTTGCCGGGCGAGGACCCCGTCATCGTGGAGCCGAAATGGACTACACCGAGCAGGGCGTCGCCCGCGGCCACGGCCAGGCGCCCCGCGACGTCTCCCGCCGAGCCCGGTGCGCCGCTCACGTCGCGCTCCTCCCGGACGCGGCCGGCCCGTCCGCGCTCTCCCGCAGCCCGGCGAGCAGGTCCGCCATCCGCTCCTCCATCTCCCCCACGAACCCCTCGAGATCGCCGTCCGGCTCCGGGCTCCGGAACGGCCCGGCCTGGGCGACCCGGCCCCGGAGGCCGACCAGCGCTCCCGGCAGGTCCGCGAACTTCCCCGCCGGCCAGAGCCCGTCCACGGCCACCACCCGAACCTCGAACGACCGGCCCGCCAGCAGCGCCAGCAGTCCGGCCCGCTTGAACGGACCGAGTCGTCCGTCGCGGCTCCGGGTGCCCTCCGGATAGATAAGGAGAGGATGCTCGGAAGTCCGGGCGATCTCGGTCAACTCCTGCAATTGCCGGCGGTTCCGCTGCCCGGGCGACACCAGGGGGCAGTCCATCAAACGCAGCATGGGTGAAACCAGGGGGATCCCCCGACCGTATCGATCCCGTGTTACGATGCGCGGAAATCGCCCCTCCACCAAGATTACGGCCAAGGGGATGTCGAGGAGGGACTGATGATTCATGAGAATCAGCGTATCCGGCGTCCCAAGAATTCGTTCAGAGAGGTCGATGGGAACGCCGCCGAGCCGTAGAATGCCAAGCACGGTTCGGGCGACCCAGCGGATCCATCCCGTCAGGTAGGCGTCGCCACGGAGCCGGTAGAGCGGGGTGACGAACCAACGGAGGATCGGGTCCAGGATCAGGATCCAGAGGGACACCGCGACGAGCGCGAGTCCCGCCCGAAGTTTCCTGGCGAATTCCATCGAGAACCCCGGGACGAGAAGCCAGCGGAGGGGAATCGAGCGTGCCGAGAGAGCGCAACGGTAGGTCGGGGTTTCCGGAGCCGTCAACGGGCCCGGCGCGGCAGGCGGGGTCTTCGGCCCCCCCGGCCCGGAGCGGGGACGGCCGGATGACCGAGAACCGGATCGTGCGACTGGAGCCCACGGCCCCGCGGTCGGCGAGTGCTCCGGCGCCTGCCGCCCGGGTCCACGACGGCCAGCTCACCGAGTACGACTACAGCAATTTCTACTGGGGGACCGGCGAGGATCCGTTCGTCATCCTGCAGCCGTTCCGCGAATGGTACGACCAGGCGCACCAGTGGGGTTACTACCAGTTCGGCCAGCCGCTGCAGACGGCCCCGCGCACCACGGTCGACATCGTGGAGGCGAAGGGGCGGGAGCGCCTGGACGGCCTGATCAACTTCGCGTCGTACAACTATCTCGGTCTGTCCTATCGACCCGAGGTGATCGCGGCCGCCCAGGAGGCGCTCGCCGTGTACGGCCTCGGCGCGAGCGGGTCGCCGATCCTGTCCGGGACGTTCGATCTCCACGAGCAGCTCTCGGAGGAGCTCGCGGACTTCAAGGGCACGGAGCGCGCGCTCCTGTTCCCCACCGGATTCGCGGCGAACCTCGGCGCGATCGCCGGCCTCATGCGACCCGGCGACTACGTGATCGCGGATCAGTACGCGCACGCGTCGATCGTGGACGGCATCGTGCTGTCCAAGGCCACGCCGCGCTTCTTCCGCCACAACGACATGAACGACCTGGAGAAGAAGCTGCGCCGCTGCGACGGCAAGAAGCTCGTCGTGGTCGAGGGTGTCTATTCCATGGACGGCGACATCGCCGACCTGCCCGCGATCGTGGAGCTGTGCCAGCGCTACGAGGCGCGCCTGCTCGTGGACGAGGCGCACTCGGCGTTCCTGTTCGGCGAGAAGGGCCGCGGCGTGGTCGAGCACTTCGGGCTCGAAGGCCAGGTCGACATCCAGATGGGCACGTTCTCCAAAAGCCTCGGCGGGATCGGCGGCTACATCGCTGCGTCGCGGTCGCTCATCTCCTACCTCCGCGGCTTCGCGCGCTCGTACGTGTTCTCGTGCGCCATGCCGCCGGCCATCGCGGCCGGTCTGCGCGAATCGCTGCGGCTGTGTCGCCAGGAACCGGAGCTGCGGGCGCGGCTCTGGGAGAACGTGGAACTGCTGCAGGGTCTGCTGCGCGGCGCCGGCATCGACGTCGGCAACTCGCAGTCGCAGGTGATCCCGATCTTCGTCCGCGACGATCAGCGCATCTTCCGCCTCGGCGAGGAGCTGCTGCACGCGGGCGTGTTCCTGCAGCCGATCCGCTACCCCGCGGTGAGCAAGCACCAGTCCCGCTTCCGCATTTCCGTTTCCGCCGCGCACTCGAAGGAAGAGCTCGAGCGCGGCGCCGAGATCATCTCCCAAGTCCTTGGAAGGCACTCGTCATGAACCTGACGCACTACGGATTCAAGACGGCGATGAGCGCGTTCTTCGAGATGGAGACCGAGCTCGCGTCACGTCTCCTGCCGAAGCACCTTCATCCGCTCGAGGTCAAGCACGGCTCCGCCATCTTCGCGGTGACCGCGTTCGACTTCACGGATTCCATGGTCGGCACGTACGAGGAAATCGTGCTGGCCGTGATCGTGCCGCCGCTCGTTCAGCCCGGCGCGGCGTTCCCGAAGTCCGCGTTCTACCCGTTCCTGGTGGGAACGAGCACGGAGGCGTCGCGCCTCCACGCGATCGAGCGCTGGCACCTGCCGCACCACATGGCCGACGTGGGCGTCCGCTTCCAGGAGGAGGAGGATCGCCTGCAGGTCGCGGTCCACGAGGGCAAGTCCCCGATCCTCGACCTCGAGATCGGCGCGCACATGTGGCACCAGGCGGATGACCTGTACCAGTCGTTCATGATCGACGGCGACCGCCAGTTCAAGGTCGACATCCACATGCGCGGCCACTTCTCCGAGCACGAGGAGGAGACCGGCAGCCTGATCCTGCACCCGCACGCGATGACCCGCGAGCTCGATCCCGACGCGATCGAGACCATCCCGTTCCGCGAACTGTGGATGAAGACCGGGAAGCAGACGTTCGAGGAGCTCGAGACGCTCGAGACGGTCTGACCGTCTCGTGAGCCGTTTCGTGGGAGACCGCACGACGCCACGCGCTTCCGGGATCCGGGAGCGCGTTGCCTTTGGGGGGGACGGGTCGTGAGCGACGTCTTCGTGCTCTTCAACCCGGCGGCCGGCCGGGGACGCGGCGCGCGCCGCATCCCGCGATTCCGGGAGCTCCTCGATCGCGCAATGCCGGGCCGCTGGACGGAGGCCACGACGTCGCGAGCCGGCGAGGAGGCGTCGCTCGTGGACGCCGCGCTGGATCGCGGGTACGACACGATCGTGGCCGTCGGCGGCGACGGCACGTGGAGCGCCGTGGCCGACCGGATCGCGCGTCGCGCCGAGCCGCGCCCGAAGCTCGCTCTCCTTCCCGGCGGCACCGGCAACGACTTCGGCAAGTCACTCGGCATCGTCTGGGACCGCGCGGAGGAGATCGTCGCCTCGATCGCGACCGGACGCACGCGGCGGGTGGACGTCGGCCGCGTGGGCGAGCGCACGTTCCTGAACGTCGTGGGCATGGGCTTCGACATCGCCGTGATCGACGACTCCTACCGCGTGCCGATCCTCAAGGGCGACGCGCTGTACAAGTTCTGCGCGCTGCGCCAGCTGTTCTCGTTCCCGGGGCAGCGCTTCCGCGTACGCGGCGAGAACGGCGACGGAGACGTCGAGCCGGTCGCGCACCTCATGCTCGTCGTGGCGAACGGACGCTACTTCGGCGGATCCTTCGACATCGCGCCGGACGCGGACCTCGCCGACGGCGCGATCGACGTCGTGTCGATTCGCGACGCGCGTCCCCTCACGCGCGCCAAGCTGTTCGGTCTCGTCGCGAAGGGGCAACACGTCGGACACGAGAGGGTCACGATCCGGCACGGCGCCCGCTTCGAGATCGACTTCCAGGGACCGCTCCGCTACGAAGTCGACGGCGAGGTGTTCGAGACCTCCGGGAGCCGTCTCGTCATCGAGTCCGTGCCGGGAGCGCTGGAGATCGTCGTTCCGTGAGCGCGCCCTGGGCACGGAGAATCCTCCGCTCGAAGTTCCTGTGGACGGTCGTGATCCTGGTGGCCGCCGGCCTCGCGGCGAACCGATGGGTGGAACTGGAGGGCGGTCCGCGCGAGGCGATCCGCCAGTGGGGCGTATGGGGACCGCTCGTGGCGTTCGTGGTGCAGACGATCACCACCATGACCCCGGTCGGCGCCGTCTTCCTCGCCGTGGTGAACGGCGCGCTGTTCGGCCCGCAGCTCGGCACCGGCATCAATCTCGCGAGCGGCGTGGTCGGCGGCGTGATGATGTACTTCGTGTGGCGACGCGGGAATCACGAGTTCGACATCCAGCAGAAGATGCGGCGGCTTCCGGCGTGGTTCCATCGGCACGCGGGCGACAACCTCTGGTTCCTCACCGCGCTGCGGCTGTTCCCCTGGGCCGGCGGGTCGCTCGCCGACCTCGTCGCGGGATCGCACCAGGTTCCGCTGCGCACCCAGATCGCGAGCCTGATCATCGGCTACGCGCCGGGGTCCCTGATCTACGCGCTGATCGGAGCGGGGCTGCTGCGCCTCGGGTAGGCGGGGGCCGGATTCTCCCGGCGTGCCACTGGGAGATCCGGGGCGTGGAGACCTTTCGTCGCGGACGGTTCGACCGGGTGAGCGTTGCGGGAATCCCGGCGAGCCGCGAAGATGATTGCTCTCCTCTCTCTCCGGGGCTTCCGTGACCCGATTCCGAAGTGTGCGCTCCTGGTTCCGCCGCTCACCGCTTCCACCGATCGCCTTCGCGTGGGTGGCCCTCGCGATCGGAGTCTCCGGGTGCACGTCGAGTGAGGAGAAGGCTCTCGCCGAGCGCTGCCCGAATCTCTCTCCGCGCGAGGTGCGACACCTGGTGCGAGACTCGGACGCAGCGCTTCGGTCGTGGCTCGACGGGCTCGACGGGCCGGCAATCCGCCAGCTGATCGCGGAAGTCCGGTACTTCACGTCGCAGGACGATGTCGAGGGATTCGAGGACTACTGGGCGCACGGGCTCCCCGTGTGCAGGCGACTCGCGTCCTACGTGGCCGAGAGGTTCGACGACGAGACCTACTCCTCGCAGTGCGACCGCTTCGAACGATCGAGCCCTGCGGAGGAGTGGGCCCACCTGGATCGGATGGCCGAGCTCCAGCGAGCCCAGGATCAGCTCGACGCCGGTTCGCCGGATTGCGTGCGGCTCACCGAGGAGCGGCGGGAGGCCGGTCGAGCGATCGGCGACTGGGTCCGGGTCTCGGTGGAAGAAGGACTTCTCGCTTCGCTCGCCTACGCGCGCGGCGACGCCGAGGACTGGTACCGACACACGCAGGAGGCATTGACGGTGGCGCGCCGGCACCGGCTGGCCACCATGGAGGCCCAGACGCTCGGTGTGGCCGCGATCTATCATGGGCGCACCGCACCGGAATCCACGCAGTACTACTTCGATCTCGCGCTGGCGCGCGCGACGGCCGCGGACATTCCGGAGCAGGCCGGACGAATCCACGGACTGCGGGCGCGCAGTCTGCAGTCGCATGGTCGGTTCGTCGCCGCTCGCGAAGAGCATCAGCGTGCGCTCCGGGTGTGGGATCGCTCCTCCGTTCCGTGGAGGGGCGTGCGCCAGCTCACGGAGGCTGCCGACTTCTATCTCACGCTGGGCGCGAACGACGTCGCGTTTCGACTCGTTCGCCGCGGGCAAGCACTCCTGCATCAGGCCGAACAGGCAGCCGGGAACGAGCCCCAGCTCGCGCTGGGCCTGCGTCTCGCCTACCAGGCCGCACAGCCGATCATGCGGGACCCGGAACAACGGGAGCGCGCGTGGGAGCTGCTCGAGGAACTCGCTGCGGGACCGGACGGGAATCCCGCCGAGACGGAGGCCCATTCGCGAGTCTTCAACACGCGGATCGCGCTCGCCCTCGAGATCGGTCGCACGGCTACTGCCGACTCCCTTCTCACCGAGTTTCGCGAGCGTGCCGAGCGCCGGGGGCAGCCGGTGGATCTTCTCCAGGCCGCGGTGCTCGAACTCTCGGTCGCCGTCGCCCGCGGCGAATGGGACCGCGCCACCCGGGCTCTGCCGGAGGCCGATCGATGCTCGGAGGCCCTCGCCCGCTCCCTCCCGACCGCACGATGCCAGTACTTTTCGGCGTTGCTCGAGATCGCGGCACACGACGGACCGGCCGCGGCCCGGACCCAGGCAGTGGCGACCGCACTGACGTTTCTGATCGATACCTTCGATGGGGTCGAGCCCGGTCCCCAGGCGCATCTGTTCCTGAACCGGTTCGCGGGTCTGCGGTCCTCCCTCCACTCCGTCCTGTCGTCGAATCCCGAGGTCGGCTACGAGTTCGAGTGGGGCTTCCGTTCGCTCCCGATCCCACGTTCGGAACGCCCGCGTCTCGGTGCCGAGGATGCCACGACACCGGCGGCGGTCGTGCACGCCTGGTGCGCGGCCCTCCGCGCGAGCCCTCCGCTCGTCGAGCGCGGAGAAGCGCACGTCCTCTATGCCGTGAACGGAGACTCGATCACCCGGTGGATTCGCACCACCGGCGGCGTGCGCTCGGACACGCTCCGAATCACCGAGTTCGCGTCTCGCGATCTGGTGCAGAGCGCGCTGGACGCTCTGCGGGGCGGTCCCGCGATCGAGACGAGCGGACCTCTGCGTCGCCTGGCCGAGATCCTCCTTCCCCCGGAAGCGAGCGAGTTCCAACGCCTGCTGATCTCGCCCGCAGGCGCGTTCTCACGCTTCCCGTTCGGCGCGCTCGACGTCGGATCGGAGGAATACACGCCGCTCCTCCTGCGGACGGAGCTCGCCACACTGCGGTCGACGCCGACGGTCTCCGCCGCGCGGAATCCCGCCGGCGCATGCCTCGCGATCGCTCCCACCTACTCGGAGGATCTGCGCCGGGAGTATCCGGATCTCGCTCCACTGACCGGCAACGTGCCCGAAGCGCGCCTCGTCGTCGCCGAGCTCGGAGGAGACGCGCTCTTGGGCAGCGACGCGGCGCTCGGTGCCGTGATCCGTCGCTGGGAGACCGCGCAGGTGCTGTGGTTCGCCGGACACGCGGTCCAGGATCCCGAGGTTCCCTTCGTGACCTTCCTCCCGCTCTCCCCCTCCGCCGAAGGCTCCGAGCATCTCGACGCGTTCGACATTCTCTCGGCCGATCTGACCGCGTGCGATCTGGTCGTGGTCACGGGGTGCGCCACGGGGGCACCCTACGTCTCGGTGGCGAGCGAGGCGCCTTCGCTCGGCGGCTACTTCGTGGACGCGGGGGCGGGAGCGGCCGTGAGCGCACGGGGGCGAATCCGGGACGACGAAGCGGTGGACTTCTCGCGGCGTTTCCTCGCGCAGCTCGGAGCCGGCCTGGATCCGACTCGCGCCTTGAACGTCGTCCGTCGCGAAATGTGCACGGAGTGGATGGAGGGCGCGCTCCCCGCGGACGTTGTCCTCGACGCCCCCGCCTGGACGAACTGGGAGATCGAACTGGCGCGGCCCTAGAGTGTCTCGACCTGCGAGCGACGGCTACTGCCGCCCGAGGAACTCGAGGTTCGCGCGCGCCACGGCGTGACTCGAATCGCGCCGCACGACCTCCGCGAGATCGCGTCGCGCTTCGTCGTCCCGGCCGTCGCGATAGGCGATCGCGGCGCGCAGCACGAGCAGATCCTCGGATTCCGGGTAGCGGGTGAGCGCTTCCGAAGTCGCCTCCCAGGCGGCCGCGGACTGTCCCGTCGCGAGAAGGGCTGCCGCCCGCCAGTAGCCCACGGACGCCGACGGTTGCTCGATCCAGCGTCGATCCAGCACCGCGATCGTTCGATCGAGCGAGGTCGGATCCGGAGCGCCGGAGCGATAGCCGGATTCCGTCGTCGCTTCCGGTGCGCCCGGCAGGACGAAGCCCGCCGAGCTCCAGCGCGCCGCGGCCCGGAGCAGCTCCTGCTCCGGAACGTAGTCGGGGGCGGATCTCGGAGCGGGCCGACCGAACCACACGACGAACGCCAGGAGGGCCGCCACCGCGAGCGGCGCCGCAATCCGCCACGCCGGACCTCGCCCCGACTTCACCACGAGCGGCGCGGAGGAACTCTCCGACTCCCTCCACTCCGACACGACCTCGACCGCCTCCGCGTACGCCGCCAGGCAGGAGCGGCAACTCTCGAGATGGGCCGATTCGTCGCGGGTCGCGGGGCGACCGTCGGCGAGCTCTGCGATCGTTTCTTCGTCCAAATGCGGGGGGGTCATCGTTCCTCGAGCGTCGTGTCGATCCGGTTCGCGGCGCGCTTCAGCAAGCGCCGAACCCTCTCGAGCACGGTGAAGACCTGGCGCGTCGGCACACCTCGCCGCTCGGCGATCTCGCGAGCGGTCCAGCCCCGATGGTAGCGCAGATCGACCGCCTCCCGCTCCTCCGGCGAGAGCGTTTCGAGATGATCGAGAATCCTCTGGGCCCGTTGCATGGCTTCCTGACGCATCATCTGCGTCTCGGGCGTTTCCGCCCGCGCGTGTGCACTCGCCTGGGTACGCGCTTCGACGAGGTAGCGGAGAAGCCGTCCCGACACCTCTCCCACGGAACGCGCGGCGAGGTCGTACGACAGGCGATCGAGGACGTGTGCGGGGATTCGCGCGTGGATCGCCCGCAGCGCGGCCACGACCCGCGGGCGGGACTCCGACTCGTTTCCGTTGCCGAGCCGATGGCAGACCGCCTCGAACGACCACCCGTCCAGATAGAACAGACGGAAGACCTCTCGTTGCTCCGAGTCGAGTTCCTCGAGGCCCTTGAGGCGACCGCGGCGACCGCGATCTCGTCGAAGTCGATCGAGGCCAACACTGCGACACACGACCACCAGCCACGTCGCGAGGCTGGACCGCCCTTCCCAGGTGGCGAGCCCGCCGCTCCGGAGGCGCTCGAGCACCTCCGCGTACAGGTCCCGGGCCTCCTCCGGATCGGTCGTCCAGCGCCGCGCCGAGGCCTGGATGAGCCTCGAGTAGCGCTCCAGCAGGCTGGCCCAGGCGACATCCGAGCCGTCCGTGACGGCGTCGACCAACCGGCGATCCTCGTCGCGGCGGGCCTCGGACGGACTGCGGGCGGGCTCGGGGGCGGGCATCACGAGACTCTCCAGGGTGACGGCGGGGACCGAGAGTAGGCGTCTCTTGCTCGATTATGCGCGACGGATGAGCAGCCGGCTACATCCCCGCCTCCCGGCGACCGCAAGAGGCCCCGCGGGCGGTCGGCGCTCAATCGCTGCCCCTCCCGCGCCGATAGACCGAGATCAGGGGGAACGGGCTTGCACAAGACCACCGCACGAGGCTTCACGCTCATCGAGTTGATGATCGTGGTCGTGATCATGGGCATCCTCGTGCTGATCGGGATCCCGGCCTTCTTCAACATGCAGGGTCGCGCCAAGGTCGCTCAGGTCAAGAGCTCGATGCACACGGTGCAGATCGCCGTGGAGGACTTCGCGACCCGGAACGACGGGATCTATCCGAACGACGCCACCGCCACGACCATCGACGGCGCGCTGACGCTCGCGCAGCTCCTGCCATCCGGAGCGATGCCCCTGAATCCCTTCACTGCGGCGCCGACCACGCTCGACTGGTCGAACGTGGTGAACACGGCCCCCGCCACGGATGCCGCCGGGGGAATCGCGCTGAACGTGACGCAGTCCGCCGGCAACTGGGACACGTACCAGATCCTCGGCGAAGACGACACCGCACTGCTGCTCACGCTCATCCTCTCGAACAACTGACGCCGCGCTTTCCCGCGCGCGCGGAACCTCGTAGTCTCCCGACATGGATGTCCATGTCGTCGACGGCACGTACGAGCTGTTCCGCCACTACTTCGCCGTGCCGTCGCGTCGCGACGACGCCGGCCAGGAAGTCGGTGCGCTCGTGGGTGTGGTGGGATCGATCCTCTCGATGATCGAAGACGGCGCGACGCATCTCGGTGTGGCCACCGATCACACGGTGGAGTCCTTCCGCAACGATCTCTACGACGGCTACAAGACCGGCGACGGCATCGAGCCGGCGCTGTTCCGCCAGTTCCACCCGCTCGAGGACACCCTGGAGGCGGCGGGCGTTCGCGTGTGGCGCATGATCGATCAGGAGGCGGACGATGGTCTCGCCGCCGCCGCCGCGCGCGCCGCGGACGACTCCCGGGTCTCACGAGTACTCATCTGCAGCCCGGACAAGGACCTCGCGCAGTGCGTGCGCGGGCAGCGGGTGGTGCAGTTCGATCGACGGAAGCGCGAGATCCGCGACGAGTCCGGAGTGCGCGAGAAGTTCGGCGTGGGCCCGGAGTCCATTCCGGACTGGCTCGCCCTCGTCGGCGACTCGGCAGATGGCTTCCCCGGCGTGCCGCGCTGGGGCGCGAAGTCGGCGGCCGCCGTCCTCGGCGAGTACGAACACCTCGAGCACATCCCGCGGGAGGTCGCGGACTGGAGCGTGGACGTCCGCGGCGCGAAGGCGCTGGCCGGCACGCTGCGCGAGCACTGGGCGGACGCGCTCCTGTACCGCGACCTGGCGACGTTGCGGCGCGACGCGCCCGTGTTCGAGAGCGTGGAAGAGCTCCGCTGGCGCGGCCCCACCCCCGCGTTCGCCGACCTCTGCGCCCGGCTCGGCACCCCCGGGCTCGCCCGCCGGGCGGAGCGGCTTCGCGCCTGACCGGTGCCGCGACCGCCGCCGGCCATTGCCGTCCCGGCTTCGCCCGACCCGCGCGGATCCGTCTGGTCCCTCTCTCCCGTCCGCCCTACTATCCTTCGTCTCCGCATCCCGGCCCGGCCGGGATCGTGTCCGCCCGTGCTTCGAGAACCGGAGGATTCCCCGAAATGCCCGCGACGATCGTCGACGTTCTGGCCCGCGAGATCCTGGATTCCCGCGGCAACCCCACCCTGGAAGTCGAGGTCACCCTGGAGAGCGGCATCACGGCCATCGCGGCCGTGCCGAGCGGCGCCTCCACCGGCGAGAACGAGGCCGTCGAGCTGCGCGACGGCGACCCCGAGCGCTACGGCGGCAAGGGCGTGCTGAACGCCGTGGAGAAGGTCAACGAGGAGATCGCGCCCGAGGTCGTGGGCATGGACGCGACCGAGCAGGTGTTCCTGGATTCGCTGATGATCGACATGGACGGCACGCCGAACAAGAGCAACCTCGGCGCGAACGCGATCCTCGGCGTGTCCATGGCGGTCGCGCACGCGGCGGCCGGCGTGACCGGGCAGCCGCTGTACCGCTACCTCGGCGGCTTCAACGCGAAGACGCTGCCCGTTCCCATGATGAACATCCTGAACGGCGGCGCGCACGCGGACAACAACGTGGACATCCAGGAGTTCATGATCGTGCCGGCCGGCGCGGAGACGTTCGCGGAGGCGCTGCGCCTCGGCGCCGAGGTGTTCCACGCGCTGAAGAAGGTCCTCAAGGACAAGGGCCTGAACACCGCGGTCGGCGACGAGGGCGGCTTCGCCCCGAATCTCAAGAGCAACGCCGAAGCGCTCGACGTGATCATGACCGCCTGCGAGAAGGCGGGCCACGAGCCGGGCCGCAAGGTCTGGATCGCACTGGATGCGGCCTCTTCCGAGTTCTACAAGGGCGGCAAGTACGTGCTCGAGGCGGAGCAGCACAAGGAGCGCGACGCCGCGGGCATGGTGGAGTTCTACCGCGATCTCTGCGCGCGCTACCCGATCGTGTCGATCGAGGACGGCGTGGCGGAGGGCGACTGGGCGGGCTGGCGCCTGCTCACGGATGCGCTCGGCGACTCGATCCAGCTCGTGGGCGACGATCTCTTCGTGACGAACACGCGCTTCCTGCAGCGCGGCATCGACGAGAAGTGCGCGAACTCGATCCTCGTGAAGGTCAACCAGATCGGCACGCTCACGGAAACGTTCGACGCGATGGACCTCGCCATGCGCAACCGCTACACGTGCGTGGTGTCGCACCGCAGCGGCGAGACCGAGGACACCACGATCGCGGACATCGCCGTGGCGTTCAACGCCGGCCAGATCAAGACCGGCTCGCTCTCGCGCAGCGATCGTCTCGCGAAGTACAACCGGCTCCTCCGCATCGAGCACGAGCTCGCGGAGACGGCGTACTTCCCGGGTCTCTCCGCGTTCCCGGGGCGGCCGCGCGGCTAGGGGCTTGCCACCTCCCTCCCCTTCGGTATGATGGCGCCGGTTCGGATGGCCGGCGCGGATCGGCCGACGGGGTGGGGAGACGTGGGGAAGACGAGTCCATTCGGCGACTACGTGCCGGCCCAGCCGAAGGTGGGCTCGGGGCGCGCCGCGCTCGCGAAGCGCGCCCGCGCTCGCGGCGGCGGCGAGCGCAAGGATGCCGCCCGTGCCGCGCGACGCGGTCTCTCCCGCTCCACGAACAACCGCCGGGTCCGGCAGCGCGCGGATCCGGCCAAGCTCGCCTCGGTGCGCCGCGGGTTCGGCGTCCTGGCCTCGCACACCCGCCACTTCAAGCAGCGCTTCCTCGAGGCCAAGCGCCTCCGCCATCTCGTGATCGTGATCGCGGCCGGGTGGGCGATCTGGACGTTCGTGCTCGGCGACGCGAGCGTGCCGCGGCTGTTCACGTTGCGTCACCGGAACGCGAAGCTCACGACGGAGGTCGAGCAGCTCGACCGGGAGCAGCAGGCGCTCGAGAAGGACGTGCGCGCGCTTGCCTCCGGCGACCGCGCCACCGTGGAGAAGATCGCGCGCGACGAGCACGCGATGGTGCGCGAGGGCGAGGTGCTCGTTCGCTTCTTCGAGCCCGGCGAGGAGCAGAAGCCGTGAACGTCGCGCGTCCTCTCCCGGACCGCGCCCGGCGCTCGATCCCCCGCTTCGCCCGCACCCTCGCGTACCTGGCCACCGGGATCGCGTGTGCGATCGCGATCGGCTGCGCGTCCGGCGACTCCCCGCTCGACGTGATCGACCCGGAAGCCGTCCCCGCCGAGCCCACCTGGGACCAGGCGAACGCGATCCTGCAGCTCGAGTGCGCGCCCTGTCATCGCGCCGGCGACGAGGAGCAGGACTTCGAGTCGTGCGCGGGAATCCGACGGAATCTGTCCGGCATCTCGGACACGGCGCTCGATGGGAACTCGATGCCGCCCGGAGCGTGGCCGCGCCTCACGAGCGAGCAGAAACTCCTGCTGCGCCGCTGGATCTCGCAGGGCGCGGTGTCGCCGTGCAATTGAGACGTCGCCTCGCGCTCCTGGCGCTCGCCGCGACGTTCGGGATCGGCGGCGCGTTCGGGTCGCGCGATCTCGAGGCCACTCCCCTGTACGCCGCCCGCTCGTCCCGCACCTGCGACAACTGTCACCTCACGCCGAACGAGTGGGTCGACCCCGTGCTCGCGGAGCGGAAGTGCACGCTGTCTTGCCAGGCGTGCCACGTGGACCCGGCCGGCGGCGGCATGCGCAACGCATCCGGCGTCTTCTTCGGCCGCGCCACGGTGCCGGCGATCGCCACGAGCCCGCGGCCCACGCAGGACTGGGACCGGAACCTCCCGTTCGTGGGACGGCGTGATCGGGCCACCACGTACTCGAGCGACCTCCCGCTCGGGCCGAACCGGTTCGAGGACGTGGAGTCGTTCCGGGATTCCGCGAACGATCGCTTCGGGTACGGATCGCCGCTCGGTGCGTCTTCCAAGTATGCGTTCTGGCCGGGCCGCTACGGCGCGGTGAATGCCGACCCCGCGTTCGCGATCGGCGTCGACGCGCGGATCGCCTTCCTGTCGCAGGGCGCGCTCGTGTTCCCGATGCAGTTCGACCTCCCGATGCGACTCCATCCGGTGGAGCACCTGACCGTGTTCGCGAACACCGGCGCGCGCGGGCGACGCAGCGGGTACTCCGATGCCTTCGACGACGACCACACGCCGTACTTCCGCGAGGCGTTCGTGCTGCTGCATGAGGCGCCGTACCAGGCGTACGTGAAGGCGGGCCGGTTCGTGCCCCGGTTCGGACTGCGCCTCGACGACCACACGATGCGCACGCGACGCGAATTCGAGCTCGATGGCGCGCTGCCGGAATCCCGCGTGACCGGAGTCGAGATCGGCGCCGCGCCGAACTACCCGGTGCTGTCGTTCTCCTGGTTCCGGATGGCGTCGCGCACGCGCGGGCCCGATTCCTGGGACGTCTTCGACGTGGACGATGGCAAGGGCGCCGCCGCGCACGTGGGCTGGCGCGCGCTCGGCTGGTCGGCCGGCGGCAGCGGACTGTGGCGCTCGCGACCGCTCGCAGAAGGCGGCGACACCACGACGTACGCGCTGTGGGGATCCTGGAACCCGTGGTTCTCCCACCGCGATCTGCCGGTGACCGTGCAGGGCGAGCTCGACTGGGGACGTTTCCAGCGCGCGAGCGGGCGCGAATCCACGAAGCTCGCAACGTACGTCGAGGCGGACTGGCTGGCGGCCAACGGCGTGAACCTGCTGGTCGCCCACGACTTCGCCGATCCCGATCGCGAGGTCGCAGACGACGAGTCGCACCGCGTGCAGGCCGGGATGCAGATCACCCCCTACCCCGGTTTCACGCTGGACGGACGCATTCGCGCGCTCATCCCGCTCGGGGCCGCGAGCGAGGGATCGAGCGCGGACCTCTTCGTGCAGCTGCACGTCTGGCGGTAGCGCCGGCGAGAAATCGCTACGGGCGCAGACCCGCGATGAGTCCGAGGTCGTACACGTCCGACGCGTACAGCACCTCGTGCGCGAACCCGAACAGCACCGCGGCCACGAGGCCGAGCCGCACGAGTCGCGAGGGCCGTTCCGCCGCGGCCGCCGACAGGAACACGATCGCGAGCGCGTGCAGCGGCACGACGTATCGCTCGAAGATCCGGAACTTCCCGAACGAAAGCGCCGCGAAGCCGCCGATCGTCATCAGCGCGAGGAAACGCGCTTCGCGGGATCCCGCGCCCGGCCCGAGACGACGCCACGCCGCGTCGACGATCACGCCGAACGACGCGAGCGACAGGAACACGATCGCGAGACTCACGGGCTCGCCGAGACGGAGCCGGAGCGTGGTCACGACGTGCAGGTACGTGCCGTACGTCGTCACGAGCTCGGGCCCTCGCACGAGGCGACACGCGATCGTGAGCGCCGCGGCGGCGCCCACGATCAGGGCGACGCGCCGGAGCGGCAGGCGGGCCGCGAGGGCCAGGGCGAACGTCGCCGGCAGGAGGTAGTAGCCGACCGTCGCGGCCATGCTCACGAGCGCGAGGCCGAGGTGCGACGGGTAGCCGCCCGGGATCTCGTACGCCGCTTCCAGGCCGAGGAATCCGTCCTCGCGCAACATCGTCGGCGGCACGAGTCCGCCCCAGAGTGCCAGCCGAACCGCGATCGCGAGGAACGGGATCGCCAGAGCCACGATCGTCCCCGCCGTGAGCGGTCGCCGCTGCTCGCCCGGCGCGAGCAGGCGCTCGCCCAGCAGGAACACGAGGACCAGCGCCGGGCCGAAGCTCATCGACTGCCGCACGAGCGCGGAAACGAGCCCGGCCAGCGACGCGATCCAGAGCGCGCCGGTCCCGCCCGTCCGCAGGTAGCGCAGCTGCGCGAGCCAGGCCGCGACCAGGAACAGGAACGCCGCGTAGTCCGTCATCACCGTGAAGTAGCAGACACCGAAGTACGGGAAGGCGGCGAGCAGCAAGGTGGAGTCGCGCCAGTCCGCGCCCCCGGCGCGCGCCACGCCCGCGAACAGCGCGATCGTGGCGAGGCCGCCGAGCAGCATCACGAACCGGTAGCGCGCCACGTCGTCACCGAGCACGCGACCGATGCCGCCGAGCACGATGTGGTAGAACGGCCCCATCTCGATCGGTGCTTCCCGGAGGTCCTTTGCCTCCGGAGCGCGGTGCGCGAACTCCTGCACGAGCGGGAGGTGGTACGTCTTCTCGTCGCGCTTCGCCTCGAAACCGAGACCGGCCCGGAGCGGCACCCAGAGCAGCAGCAACGCGAGCGCCGCGAGGGAAAAGACGTCGCGGACGCCGGGGCGGAACGAAGATTGAAGGGGCACGGGCGGCGAAAACCTCGGTCGGGGGCGCGGCGGCTTTCGTCGATGATGCACGCCCGCGTGTGCACGCGCAAGCGGACCGAAGGACGCGGCGGGCCACCGGAGCGGGCCTGCACCGTGAACGAGTGACGGCCCCGGTCTCCCCGACCAGGGCCGTCTGGAACCGTCGGGGCCGTTCCCCCGCCTACCGCATCACGGTGACCCGACGGACCTCGCGCTCCCCGCTCGCGGACGTGAGGCGCACGAAGTAGATGCCGGCCGCCACGGCGGAACCCGCGTCGTCGCGACCGTCCCAGGTCGCGGTGCGGACCTCGTCGCCGAAGCGACCTTCGACCAGGCGACGCACGCGACGACCGGCCAGATCGTAGATCGCGATCTCCGCCTGTCCCGGGCCACGATGGAGCTGGAACGCCACGGTGGTGCGTCCGCCCCGCGCCGGATTCGGCCGGATCTCCAGCGGACGCGCGAGCCGCGCGACCGAGATGCCATCCTCCGGCGCATCCACCGGCGACACGATCACGACGTACAGCGTGTTCCCGTCCGCGACCGCCACCGCGGTGAGTCCGCCCGGGAAGCCGATCGCGTCGAAGCCGCTGAACGTGGCGTCCTGGATGCCCGCGGCGGTGAGCACCGCGAACGAGTCTCCGAGTGCGGGCACGAAGCCGTTCACGAGCGCGACCTCCACCGTGCCGCGCAGATCGGCGTCACCGGACACGGCGAGGACGTCGTGCTCGGCGCCGGGCGTGTAGCCGCCGAGCTCCAGGGCGAGCGTCGCGCCGCTCTCCTGCGTGTAGTCGCCGGTGATCGTGAGCGTGCCCGGCGACGCGCCCGGCGCCACGCGGCCCGCCGTGCTCCTCACGTCGCCACTCACCGTGCCCGTGCCGGCGAGCGTGCCGGCGCGAAGATCGAGCTCAGTCGTGCCGATGAGGTTCAGCACGCCGTCCACCGTGGTCACGCCGCCCGTCTGCACGAAGTCGTAGCCGTTCTGACGCTCGGCCGTGCTGCCGCTTTCGACCACGAACGTGCCGGACGTCTCGAACGGCCGCGCGATCAGCAGCTTGCCCGTGCCGTTCACGCGGATCTCTCCCTCGTTCAGCGTTCCACCCGCCACGCTCGGCTGCAGGGAGAGGCCCACCGCGCCGTCCGAGAGGATCGTGCCGCGGTTCACGAGCGGCGTCTGGTTGAAGCCGAGCGAGAGCGAGCCCGCGATCGTGCAGCTCTCGTTCGTGATGCCGAGCGGACCGTCGAAGCGGTTGCCGGACACGTCGTCGAAGCGGATCGTGCCGCCGCCGGTCAGGGTGACGAGCTCCGTCACCACACCGATGCGCACGTTGCCGCCGATCGCGGCGTGAATCGTGCCCGTCACGTCGATCGCGCCGATCAGGTTCAGGCTCGAACCGTTCGGCACCTCGAGAACGCCGTCGATCGCGAGATCGCGCAGGGAGCTCGTGGAGCTCACGGTCCGGAGCACGCCGGAGCCGGAGGACTGCAGCGTGCCGCCCCGGAGATTCGCGCCCGCGGAGATCTCCACGAGAGAGGCATCCTGCGCCTCGATCAGGCCGCCGGTGTTGTCGTACTCGCCGTGCGCGATGCGGAGCGTCCCGCCGCCGATCGCGCGCATGGTGCCGGAGTTCGTCGAGGGGGTCGTCCCGCCGACGTCCAGCACGAGCGGGTTCGTCGCGTACGGCGCCTCCACGATCCCCTGATTGTGGAACGTGGTCCGGTTGTTGCCGAGCGACATCGCGCCGCGGATCGTGTTGTCCACGTTCGTGATCGCATCGCCCGTCGTCAGCACGTCGATCCACTGGCCCGCGTTGTTCGCGGCCTCGATCAGTCCGCCGCCCGTCAGCGTGGTCGGGATGTCGCTTCGCATCCGGCCCACGACGCCGGGCGTGCCGATCCGGATCTCGCCGACGTTCACCACCGCGCCCTGCACGTCGTTCTGGCCTTCGAGCTGCAGCGTGCCGTCGATCGTCACGTCCTGCACGCCGGCGCCGTTGATGGCGCGGATCACACCGGTCCCCGACGTCGCGAGGGTACCGCCGTCGATCTGCGCGCTGGTGGCAAGCTGGACCTCGGAGGCGTCGAGCGCCTCGATCGTGCCGCCGGTGTTGGTGTAGGTCCCGGCACTCACGTTCATCGTCCCGCCGTCGGCGCGGATCGTACCGGAGTTCACCATGCCGGACGCGTTCGGCCAGATCCGGAACGGGTTGACGGGATTCGTGGCGGCCAGCGTGCCGGAATTGAAGAGAGGCGAGAATCCGGCACCGTAGTTCAGGCTGCCCGAGATCGTGTTGTCGACGTTCGTGATCGAGCCCGCGCTGTTGATCGAGTACAGCCAGTTGCCGGGGCCGAAACCGAACGGGATGTCCGTGGACGTGACCTGGCCGCCGCCCTGGAACGTCACATCGCCCTTGCACTGGAGGCGCGCGCCGGTATCGCCGGCGATCTCGATCGTCCCCTGGTTGTCGATCGTGCCGCTCAGACTGTCCGAGGTGACGACGAAGTTGATGCCGTCGTCGAGGCGCACGACATTGTCGACGCCGATCGTGAGCTCCCCGACGGTATGGTTGTTGGCCGCGTACACGGTGACCCCCGGCGACTGATCGATAGTCGCCGTGTGGATCGGGTGGTTCGGAATGGTCGCGGGGTTCCAGGCCCCGGCGTTCGTCCAGAGGCCGCCGGCCGCCTGATCCCAGAAGATGTCGAGCTGGGCGGCCGGGGCGGCCGCCGCGGGGGCGAGAGCAAGGGCGAGCGTCAAGCAGGACGCGGTAAGCAAGCGGTTCACGGGGATTTCTCCGGTGCGAGGTCGGGATCGAACCCGGCGGGGGCCGGGGGTCTCCTCCGGTCCGTCGTCCGGGGGCCGATCCGGTTCCCGGAAAAGTGCGCCCGGGAAGGGCGGGCGGGAGCCGCTCTCCGCGGCGGGCTCGATCAGCCCTCGCGCTTCGCGCGCAGGAGGCGCCAGGGGGCGATCGGGGCCACGGCGAGGAACGTCGCGATCCCGCGCCCCAGCTCGCGGTGAGGCTCGTACACGATCCGGAGCGAGGAGGCGACGCCGTCCGTCGCGAGCGTGACGTGCAGCAGCGCACATGTGGTGGCGAGCGCGAGACCGCCGGCCACCACGTACGGATCGACCCCGGGATACCGGGGCGCGAGACGGGCGAGACGCGAGATGAGGAACCCCGCGATCAGCACCGCGGAACCGTACGTGGTGAGCGGAACCCATTCGCCGCCCGCGCCGAGACGGTGGAATCCGATCGTGCCGGCGATCAGGCCCGGGAGCAGGACCGCGGCCAGAGCGGCGAACATCACGAGCGGCCCGAGCACGAACACCACGAGCGGCAGACGGTGCGGAACTCGACGCGCGACGACTGCGGCTCGGCTCGCGAGATCGCCGGGATCCCCGAGTTCCTCGACTGCCCGGGCCCGTGCTTCCTCCGCGCTCGTCCCCTCGGCCCGGAGATCCGCAACCCGCTGGGCGACGTGGTCCTCGAACTCGGTGAGCAGTGCCCGCGCGTAGTGTCGCGGCACGCGGCGCGCGGCGAGGGCATCGCGAAGTGCCGCCCAGTCGCTCGCGGGCGAGCCGTTCACGCGAGGATCCGATCCATCGCCGCGACGACCCGTTGCCATTCGTCATGAAGCTGCTCGAGCTGCGTGCGCCCTTTCGCGGTGAGGCGGTAGTAGACGCGCGGACGTCCCTCGACCTTCGTGCGACGCGACGCGAGGTAGCCGCGGGCCGCGAGGTCGTGCAGGAGCGGATAGAGCTGCCCCTCCCTCATCTCGATCTCGCCGCTCGTGCGCTCGTGGATCGCCTGGGCGATCTCGTAGCCGTAGCGCTCGCCGGCATGCAGGCACCGCAACACGACGAGCTCGTTGACGCCGGTGGCGCGCCGGGTCTCGGACTTCAACATCGGCGGACTCCCACCCCTTGCATACCTTTTCGAACGAGGTATAATACCCCGGTCACGGAGGTATGATCCCTCGCGGCGCCAACGCGAGTCAAGCGGGCCAGGGCCTGCGTCGCGCGCCGGCACCGGGCGCCGGCCTCCGTTCTCGATCCCGGCCCTCCCCTCCGCGGGAAGGAACCCGAAGTGAAGAGCATCGCCACGCTGCTCCTGTCTCTCGGCCTCGCCGGTTGCGCGGGACCGCACGTCGACCCGAACGCCCGACCGGAGGACTTCTATCACTGGCGGCCGACGTCCGCGGCGGTCCCCTGCGGCTGGGCGGTGCTGCTGCCGGGATCGACCGGGCTCGATCTGTTCGGCGACACGACGCACTACTTCGTCGCCGCGGATTCCCTGAACGCGTGGGGATACGATGCGCTCGTCGTGGACTACAAGCCCGCCTACTTCGCGTCCGCGGATGCGCCGGACGTGCCCACCGGAGAGAAGATCGCGTGGGTCACCCGCCAGGCGATCGCGTGGATGGAGCGCACCCATCCGGCGACGCAAACCCGCGACGGTCGGATCGTGGCGTGGTCGCTCGGCGCCGAAGGAGCGATCCGTCTCGTGAATGATGCCGAAACGTCACGCGCGCTGCGGCTCCGCTCCGTCGCGCTGTTCTATCCCTCGAATCAGAAGAAGCTCGCGCTCACGAACCACGTCCCGGTGCTCGTCCTCACCGGCGACGCAGACGACGTGACGCGACTCGACGACGTACGCACGCTCGCCGCGAGCCGCCCCGAGAGCGCACCGTCGGTCGAGCTGGTCGTGATGCCGGGAGCGCGCCACGGATTCGACATCGCGAGCCTGCGGGAGAAGAAGACGATCCGGATGCTCCCGCTGTTCGGTCCGAAGGCCACACTCCAGTACGACGCCGCGGCGGCCGCCCGCGCGTGGAGCGAGCTCCACGGCTGGGCGGCCTGCGATTGAGTCGGCCGTCGACTAGCGCGCCATCACGACGATCTTCCGGTGCGCGCGCTGCTCGCCCGCGTCCACGCGCAGGAAGTACATCCCCGACGAAACCACGCGGCCCGAGCGATCGCGTCGGTCCCACGTGCGCGCGTGACGGCCCGCGGGTAGGCGCTCGTCGACGAGGACGCGCACCAGCCGCCCTCCCACGTCGTAGATCGTGGCCCGCACGGCGTCCGGAGCGGGCAGATCGAAGGCGACGATCGTCGACGTCGCCACGGGATTCGGGCGCGGCGGAAGCAAGCGGAACGTGCCGAGCGACTCGGGCGCAACGTCCCCCGCTTCCTCGACGCCGACCGCGGAGACGGTCCCGCCGAACCAGAACCCGCCCGCCAGAACGAACGTCGATCCCGAGAGCACCCCGGCGTCCGGCTGGCCGATCGTTCCGTGCAGAGCGAACGTGCCGCCGGCGGATTGCCCGCCGCCGCCGTCGATGGTGAACGCGCGCAGGACGAACTGCGCGGACACGGTGGCGGGCGCGGCACACAGCAGCGCCGCAGTCAGCAGCGACCCGATGACGCGGACTCCCGCGCGATGCGTGGCCATGGCTACCGCGGCCCGATCGCGCAGAAGTCGAAGTCCGTGTCGGTGGCGGTCGTCTGGGTGAGCTGCCCGGTGACGTTCACGCCACCCGTATCGCTGTTGGACGCATACACCCAGCGCAATGCGGCGCCGGCCGGACGCCGGGCCGAGACGGTGACGGAGGCCGCTCCGGCAAACGGCGTCGTGTACGTGATCCGGTAGAAGCCCTGTCCCGGAATGACGTTCTGAACGGTGAACCCCGAACCGGCCAGGATCACGCCGTCGCCGCGCACGGTGCCGCGGATGATGCGCAGGTTCTCGGTGCCGCCCGGCGCGAAGTACTGCCCGGACGGCCCGAGCCGGACGTCGCCGCGGACGTCGAGCTTCGCGGCGGGCGCCGTGGTGCCGATTCCCATGAAGCCGGTGGTCTGCACGATGAAGTTCTTGTTCCCCCCGCCCCCGACGCTCTCGAGCTTGAGCGCCGCCGCGACCCCCGCGCCCTCTTGCCGGAAGACCCAGGAGCGCTCGCTCGCGAGCCAGAGCAGGTCGGCCTGATCGCCCAGGCTCTCCACGAGCATCGGCCCCCCGCGAACATCCAGCCGCGCGGTGGGTGCGGTGGTTCCCATACCCACGTTGCCGGCGTTGTCCACGAAGACGGCATTCGCGGGCGAACCGTCCGGGGCGTCGAGCGCGAACGCGGAGCCGGCATGACCCGCCCGGGGAGTGGACGTGATCCGCTGGCGCGGCGTCAGGAGCTCGAGGCCGGTTCCGTCGCCGCAGGTGAGGCCCGTGTCCGCGCGCACCGCGATCTCGAGGTACCGGTCCGCCGAGGTCGCGAACTGCGGGCCGAAGTCGAGCTGCACCGTGAACACGCCGTCGGTGACTTCCACGTCGTCGATGCACTGGGTCAGCCCGATCTGCGTGCCCCCCACCTCGGCGTCGTACAGCCAGAAGACGATGTCGTGGAGACCCGCGGCCGGCACGGCGCCGTCGTCGAGTCTCCCCTGGTAGGTGAATGAGGTGTCCTGCGCGCCGGCCGGGCTCGTGAGCGCCGAAAGGGCCAGCAATGCCAGGATGAGGAGCGAACGGCTCCGGACCGCGTGGTTCATCGAGGGACTCCGTGGGCTGGGTTGCCGAACGGTCCCTGGGAAGCCAGGGCGCCGATGGGCGGTCCTGGCCGCGGTCTCGTCCGGGGTGCGGTGGCCGCCTCGCGCGGCCGTCCGCACCCCTCATGCGACGAATCGTCCCGGCGCATGACACGCCGGCCGGCCCTAAGACTACCGCAGAACGACCAGCCGCGTGGCCTCGCGTCGGCCGTCCGCCTCCGCCACCGCGAAGTAGACCCCCGCCGCGACGCGCCGGCCGAGCGTGTCCGTGCCGTCCCAGGAGACCGTGTGCGTGCCGGCAGGCTGCAGGCCTGACAGGAGGCGCGCCACGCGTCGGCCCGACACGTCGACGACGGAGAGGTCCACGTTGCCGCGGCGCGCGATCTCGAACTCGATCGTGGTCGCGGTGCGGAACGGAATCGGATGACTGGCGAGTGCGAGCGTGCCGGCCGGACGCGGCCCGAACTCGGGCACGGCCACGATCGTGGAGAGTCCCGTGCGGAAGTCGTGCTCGCCGATCGCGTTGCCGGTGTCGCCGAACCACGGTGCGGTGAAGTACGGGTGATCGGAGACGTGACGCGCGCGCCAGCGATAGCCCTCGTCGAGACTGAGCCCGCCCGCGATCTGGAAGAGACTCACCGCACTGCCGTTCGGGCCGGGCGCCCCGGTGTTCGCGAACGCGGACACGAACGTGCCGGTGCCGTCGAACGGAACGCCCCATCGCTTGATCTCGACCTCGAGGGCGACGTCGTCGCGACCGAGCGGCGAGCGGCCGAGTGATTCCACGGCGACCTCGCTCGTCCCGTCACCGAAACCGAGGAGGCCGATCGCGCGGGACTGATCCGAGAGCACGAGCTGGCCGGCGCGATCGAGGCCGGGCGCGAGTTCGTGGAGGATGACGCCGGTGCCGTTGCCGATCCACACGAACGCCCGTCCCTCGTGCACGAGCGGATCCTCGAAGCCGGGCGCGCCGGAGAGGATGTCCGGGAAGCCGTCGCCGTTCACGTCGTCGCGGGTGGCGACGGCGAGGCCGTGCCACGCGAGCGGCGAGTTGCCGTCGGCGCCCCAGTAGAACGCGAACGGATCGGTCTGGTACACGAGCACCTGGCCCTCTTCCGTCTGGCCGTTCCACACGTACGGCTGGCTCGTGACGAGCTCGTCGCGTCCGTCGAGATCGAAGTCCGCGGCGGCGACCACGGTGCCCATGCGCCCGTCCACCTGCTGGCCCGTGCGCGTGATCCACGCCGCGGCATTCAGATTCGTGCCGTCGGAGAGGAAGACCTCCGTCTTGCCGCCGTTCGTGAACCCGGCACCGTCGAAGCCCGGAGTGCCGATGGCCGCATCCGCGATGCCGTCGCCGTCGTAGTCGCCGCCGCACACCGCGTACCCGAACGCGGACTCCGCGGGGCCGAACAGCTTCCACACGGGAATCGCGTCGAGACCGGAATCGTTGCCGAGGAAGACCCACGCGCCGCCCTGCGTCGCCGCATCCGGCGTGTAGAACGGGCCGCCCACGATGACGTCGCCGAAGCCGTCGTGATTGATGTCGCCGAGGCCCGCGACGTCGAATCCGACCTGCGCATCCTCCAGGTCGCCGGTGAACGTCCAGCAGGGCGTGGCGGCGAGACCGCCGGGACCGCCGAGGAAGCAGTACGCGCGGCCGCGCGCTTCGAAGCCCGGGGAACCGACGAGCGCGTCGGCGTAGCCGTCGTTGTTCACGTCGCCGGCCCAGGCGACGGAGTGGCCGTAGAGCGCGGCGTCGCTCTCGCCGGACGTGGTCCAGGCGGGAGTCAGCCCGAGGCCGGTCGCGCTGCCGAGGAAGAGGTGCGCGGCGCCGGACACGTTGCCGCCGAGGTCCATCGCGCCTTCCACGCCCACGAGGAGATCGTCGAAGCCGTCGCCGTTCACGTCGTGCACGTTCGCGACGTCGGAGCCGAAGCGGTCGCCGGCCGCGGCGCCGTCGAACATCAGCGAGGGTGTCGTGGCGGGGAGACCCGGGCGCCCCGGATAGATCCACACGCGACCGGCGTCGGCGAGACCGGAGACGTCGAAGTCCGCCGCCCCCACGACCTGTTCCGCGAAGCCGTCGGCGTCGAAGTCGCCCAGCGCGAGGGCGGATCCGTAGAGCGCGTTCTCCTGGTCGCCCTGCGTCTGCGTGGCGAAGTAGCCCGGGGCGTCCGGTCCGCCGTGCCAGATCGCCACGCGGCCTTCGTCGAAGAACGTGCCGCCGTCTTCCCACGCGGGGGCGCCGGCGATGACGTCCGCGTAGCCGTCGCCGTTGACGTCGCCGGCGGTGCAGAGGCCGCGCCCGAGCAGCGCCGGTGCCGCCTCGCCGTCCGCGGTCCAGATCGGATTCGCGTCGAGCGTGAAGCCGTCGCCGTAGAACGCGTACAGGCGACCCTCCGCGGTCTGACCCGCGGTGAGGTTCGGCGCGGCGCAGAGGAAGTCGCCGTAGCCGTCGCCGTTGATGTCGCCGCCGAAGGACACGGACGCGCCGAGCTCCGCGTTCTTCACGTTCGACTCGTACTCCCACACGGGCGCGTTGAACGTGCCGCCGAGGTTTCCGAGGTACACGTACACGCGGCCCTCGCGGTAGTCGTCCGTGCTGTCGGTCGGTGCGCCGACCGCGAAGTCGGAGAAGCCGTCGCCGTTGATGTCGCCCACGGTGGAGACCGCGGCGCCGAACGCGCTGAGTCCCACGAACGTCGGCGAGGTGAGCGAGCCGGCGAGCGTCGGCAGGCCGGCGCCGCCGAGCATCACGTACACGCGCGCGGAGGTGCGCGCGCCGATGAGGAAGTCGTCGAAGCCGTCGGCGTTCACGTCGCCGGCGGTCGCGACGTCGGAGCCGAGTCCGGTGCCGGCGATGCCGGTCTGCGACCAGAGCAGGGTCGGCACGTGCGTGGCGTTGCCGAGGAACAGCCAGACCTTGCCGCCATTGCCGGACACGCCGGTCGCGCCCACGACGAAGTCGTCGTAGCCGTCGGCGTTCACGTCGCCGGCGTACGCGGCGCACTTGAGCAGGGCCGAGATCTCGTCCGTTTCGAAGCGCCAGAACGTCGTCTCGTCCACGCCGGTCGGGCTGCCGAACAGGAGGTCCACGCGCCCTTCGCCCGCCTGGCCGTTCGACCAGCCCGGCGTGCAGATGAGAACGTCGTCGTAGCCGTCGCCGTTCACGTCGCCGGCGGTGGCGACGTCCGTGCCGAATCCGTCGTTCGTGCCGCTCGAGCGGCTCCACGCGGGCGTCGGGTCCACGCCGGTCGGCGATCCGTGATGCACGTACACCCACGAGAGCGCGGTGCTCACGCCGGGCGCGCCGATGATCACGTCCGAGTAGCCGTCGCCGTTGACGTCGCCGGCCGTGTGCACGGAGTGCCCGTACGCCTTCTCGCTCCCGCCCCCTTCGTGGGTCCACACGCCCGTGAGGGACGCGCGGGCCGGCGACGCCGCGAACGCGAGCGCGGCGAGGAGGAGCAGCAGGGTCGCGAGGAAGAACGTCAGCGGGAACGGAGACGGGGTCGAGCCCCGAAGCGTCGCCGGGGCCGGGGCCGGCGGGGCCGAGGTTCGGAACACGGCCGGGACCGATTCGGGGGTGCGGGTTCGCATGGGGGGATCCTCCGGGTCGTTGGCCCCCGCGAACCGGGGACAACGGGGGAACGCGCTCGGGGGTGGGGAGCGCACATGAGCCGGCGGCCGGGGCCGGCGGCGTCCGCGAGTTCCTGCCTGCCGTCCACCGCCCGCCGCCGCCCCGTCCGCGCTTCGGCCCCGTTCTCCGCTTCTTGGCAGCGTTGGCGCCCGCTGCCGGTCTCCGACGGCCCGTTCAAGCCCGTCTCCGGCGGACCCGATTTCCCATCAACGGCCTCCGTCCCCCAGCGGAACCCCTCCCCCGCGCCCCGAGGTGCAAGCCATGCGTGACGGAATGACGGAGAAGAAGAACCGGACCCCGAGTTCGGTCGAGAACGCGCTCCCGATCTGGGAGCGGTTCCGGCCGTCGCTGGTCGTCGTGGAGGGCTCGCACGCGGGCGCCACGCTCGAGCTGAACCCGGCGCGCGCGCTGATCGGGCGCGGGCCCGGCGTGGACGCCGAGGTGCCGGATCCGGCGATGTCGCGCCAGCACTTCGTGATCGAGGCCGCGGAGGACCGCTGGGTCCTGCGCGACCTGCAGAGCACGAACGGCGTGATGGTGAACGGCAAGCGCGTGGACTCCGTGAGCCTGAAGCACGGTGATCGCGTGCGGGCCGGCGATCACGAGTTCCAGTTCCTGCTGGAGAAGGTCGAGCGCGAGCCCCGCACGTTCCGGATCGACGAATAGTCGACCGCGGACGAACGGGAGTCCCGACCATGGCCAAGGGTCGCACGACGCTCGGCAACTTCGAGGTCGTCACCGAGATCGCCTCCGGCGGCATGGGCACCGTGCTGCTCGCCGTGCAGACGTCCTTGAATCGCGCGGCCGTGCTGAAGAAGGCGCGGCCGGGGATCTTCGAGCTGGCGGAGCTCGAGCAGCGGTTCGAGAACGAGGCGCGCACGGCGGCGACGATCCACCACCAGAACGTGGTGGCGGTGTACGACTACTTCACGCACCGCAACGATCGCTACATCGCGCAGGAGTTCGTGGACGGCACGGACCTCGCGGCCGTGCTGCACGAGCAGGGCTCGATCCCGTGGCGCGTGGCGGCGCTGATCGCGCTGGAGGCGCTGCGCGGGCTGGAGGAGATCCACGCGGTCGGCACCGTGCACCGGGACCTGAAGCCCTCCAACATCCTCCTCGGCCGCCGCGGCGAGACGAAGATCGCGGACTTCGGCATTGCGATCGACCAGAAGGGCAAGGCGCTCACCACGCCCGGCATGCTCGTGGGCACGCCCGCGTACATGCCGCCCGAGCAGCTGCGCGGCGAGCGCATGGACGGTCGCGGCGATCTGTTCGCGTGGGGCGTGGTCGTGTACGAGATGCTCACCGGCGAGCTGCCGTACCCGGAGCCGAGTGCCGGCGAGAACGAGACGCTGCTGCAGCGCATGGAGCGCGGCAAGCACGTGCCGGTGCGCCGACACACCGGCGACGTGCCGCACTGGCTCGCGGGACTGCTGCGCCGGTGCCTGCGCGGGAAGGCGCGGCGGCGCGTGGCGACGGCGCGCGAGCTGCGGCAGGCGATCGAACGTCGGCTCGGGAACCCGTCGCCGGCGGACTGCCGCGCGGCGATCGCGTGCTGGCTGTGGGACGCGCAGGTGTTCCAGGCGAGGAAGCACGAGACGGTGGTGCGCGTGCGGCCGAGCCTGCCGCGGTCGCCGGCGCACCTGATCCGGACGGCGGTGCTGCTCGGGGCGGGGCTCGTGTTCTCCGCGGTGCTGCTGATCTACTTCCTGCCGCCGAAGCATCTGACGTACGTGCCGGCGGTGATCGTGGATCCGGTGAAGAAGATTCCGCTGGACAGGTTGGAGGGGCTGGAGGCCGGGTGGGAGGCGGGCACGATTCCGGGGTTCGGGAAGGGGGCGGTGGAAGGTGAGGGTGGCGAGGTCTCGTCCCTCGGGGATCCGGAGGGGTTCGGCGCGGGGGTTGAGTCGGTGGCGGATGGTGGCCGCGGATCCGGGGCGGAGGAAGGTCTGCGGGCGGGCTCCGGCCGGTAGGCGGCCGCGGGGCTCTTGTCGATTCGTGCAGTATTGACCATTGATGTGGTCAGTACGGCACAGATGGGCACATTCCACTTGCCAGAATGAGCTGAGATCACTATTCATGTGGTCATGACAGCGCGATCGAGCAAGTCCCGGATCCTGACCGACTTCATGGCCTCCCATCCCGTCTTCACCCGGGAGGAGATCGTCGCCGCCCACACGGGAGCGGGTCGCAGCTCCCGCACCACCACGAACCTGCTGGCCCGACACGTCGCCGGCGGGCGGCTTCTGCGGATCCGCCAGGGCCTCTACGCCACGGTGCCCCCGGGGGCGAGCGCTGATTCGTTCTCGCCGGATCCCTACCTCGTCGCGGGCCGATCGCGGGACGACGCCGTGGTCGCCTACCACAGCGCGCTCGCCTTTCACGGACGCGCGTACTCCACCTGGCATCGCGTGCAGTTCCTCACGGCCGCGCGGGTCCGCTCGTTCCGGTTCCGCGGGTACGAGTTTCTCGGGATCCAGGCGCCGGCCGCCGTGCGCGACCTTCCGGACTTCGGCGGCGGCGTGCTCGTTCGTCCCCACGCCGGCGCGCAGTGTCGAGTGACCAGCCTCGAGCGCTGCTTCGTGGATCTTCTGCAGGCACCGGAGCACGGCGGGGACTGGGAGGAGATGTGCCGCTCCTTCGAGATGATCGAGTTCCTGAACGTCGATCTCGTGGTGCAGCTCACACTGCGGATGCAGTCGGCGTTGACGGTCTCGCGGGTGGGGTACTTCCTGGAGCGACATCGCACGACCTGGATGGTCGGAGATTCGCATCTCGGCGCACTGGAGTCGCGCGCGCCGGGTCAGCCGCGGTACCTGGATCCCCGTCGGGCCAGCGGAGCCCTCGATCGGCGCTGGAACCTCGTCGTGCCGGACTACGTGCGTGAGCGGGGATGGGAGGAGCCGCGGTGAACCTGACGATGGGGCAGCTCTCGAGAATCGCGGCCGAGACTCGATTCCGGGCGGAGCCGCTCGAGAAGGTGCTGCGCCTGCTCGATCTCCTGAGCGCCCTCGACTCGCACCCCTACCTCACGGATCGTCTGGCGCTCAAGGGCGGCACGGCGCTGAATCTGTTCGTGCTCGACCTGCCGCGGCTCTCCGTGGACATCGACGTGAACTACGTCGGCAGCGCGGGCCGGCAGTCCATGCTCGACGAGCGACCCCAGGTCGAGGAGGCGATCGGTGCCGTGTGCGCGCGACAGGATCTTCGCGTTCGCCGCGTGCCGGAGGATCACGCCGGTGGCAAGTGGCGCCTGACCTACGATCGCGCGCAAGGAGGAACCGGCACCCTGGAGCTCGATCTCAACTTCCTGCTCCGAACCCCGCTATGGGTGCCGGAGCGGCGCGACTCCCCCGCTTTCCTCGGGGTTCAGGTGCGGGGCTTTCCCCTCTTGAATCCGCACGAGCTGGCCGCCGGAAAGCTGGCCGCCCTGTTCGGACGCAATGCGAGCCGCGATCTGTACGACGCGACGAGACTCCTGAAGGCCGAGACGTTCGACCCGCGAGACCTCCGGCTCGCGTTCGTGCTGTACGGCGCGATGAACCGTCGCGACTGGCGGACCGTGTCGCTGGACCAGATCGAGATCTCGCCGAAGGAGGCGGAGCGAATGCTCATTCCACTGCTCCGCGAGGATCTTGCTCCGGAGCGCCACCGGATCGAATCCTGGGGCGACTCCCTCGTCGAAGAATGTCGCGAGCGGCTGGGGGCTGTCCTGCCGTTCGAGGCGGCCGAGGTCGAGTTCCTGGACCGGATCAATGACCATGGAGACGTGCGACCGGAGCTTCTTACGGAAGACGCGGATCTCCAGGAACGCATCCGGACCCACCCCGGGCTCCTCTGGAAGGCGACGAACGTGGCCAGGCAGCGGAGCCGTTAGTGCGCGGCGCCCCGAGTAGGCCCGTCTCTTTCCCCCTACCCTTCCCCCAGCACCGCCACCGCCCGCGCCTCCATCGTATCCGCCTCCTCGACGCTTCCCCTCGCGCGCACCACCGCGGCACACTCGCGCAGCGACTCGCCCACGCGCCGGTGATCCGGGCCGAGCGTCTCCTCGCGAATCGCGAGCGCCTCGCGCAGCAGTTCCTCGGCCTCGGCCAGACGTCCCTGTGCGTGCCGTAGTCGACCGAGATCGTGCAGCGGCAGCGCGGTCGCGGGATGGACCCGACCGTACGCTTCGTCTCGGATGCGCAGCGACGCCACGAGCAGCGACTCCGCCTCCGCCAGCTCGCCGCGATCGAGATGCAGCTCCGCGAGTCCCGTCATCACGTTGGACGTTTGCGGATGCTCCGCGCCGAGCTCCTTCGTCAGGATGTCCAGCGAGCGATGGAAGCGACGTTCCGCTTCGTCGGTGCGGCCCGTCGCCCGCAGCGCCCGCGCCAGGTTGTTCTGCGAGAACCCCACGTCGACATGATCGGGCCCGAGCGTCCGCTCCTGGATCTCCAGTGCCCGCCGCAGCAGCGGCAGCGCGTCTTCACTTCGCCCCGTCGACTCGTAGAGCGTCGCCAGATTCGCGAGCTTCGCCCCGTGCTCCGGATGGTCGGGGCCGAGCGTCCGTTCGGTGATCTTCACGACGCGCTCCGCATACTCCGTCGCCTTCTCGAATCCGCCCCGCTTCCATTCGAACACCACGAACTCCGAGAGGCTCGCCGCCACGTCGGGATGATTCTCCCCGAACGCGGTCTCCCGGATCGCGAGCGCCTCGCCGAGAAGTGCCTCCGCCTCGTCCACGTCGCCGCGGCCGAGATGCGCGCGCCCCGAAAGGCTCACCGCGTTCGCATACCCCGCCGACAGCGTATCCCCCGCCGCGCGGTGGATCCGCCGCGCCCGCTCCAGTCGCGCCAGTGCCGCGTCGAACGCGCCGCCCTCCACCTCGTGCCGCGCGACATTCGTCAGCGCGAGCGCCACCTCCACGTCGCCGGGGCCAAGCTCCGACTCGAGCATCGCCAGCGCCTCCTCGTGCCGAGCCCGTGCCGAATCCCGCTCACCCCGCACCGCGTCGAGCTGCCCGAGGTCCGCGAGCACGCGCGCCTCCGGTACCCCGCCGTCCGGATCGATCGTCCGGTACACGCGGTGCGCTTCGTCGAGCAGCGGCGCGGCCTCGTCGTAGAGACCGAGCTGCGAGTACACTCCTCCGATCGTGTGCATCAGCCGCGCGTGGATCCTCGGCTGGTCGCCGAGCTCCTCGCGCACGCGCTCCGCGCCACGGTCCAGGATCTCGCGCGCCGTCACGCTGTTCCCCCGCGACTCTCCCGGATCCGACACGCGGAACAGTCCGATCATGAAATCCGACACCTGGTTCGCGCTCGCTTCGGCCGCCTGGGCTTCGATCCGACTTCGCTCGGCCCGCGCGAACAGCACGCTCATCCACGCACCGAACCCGATGAGGAGCACGACGATCCCCGCGGCGAGCGCCGCCGGCAGCCTGTTCCGGGCGACGAGCTTGCGGAGCAGGTACCAGGCGGTCGGCGGTCGCGCCAGGATCGGCTCGCCGCCCAGGTAGCGCTCGAGATCGTCGGCGAGCGCGGCGACCGACTGGTAGCGTCCCTCCGGCGCCTTGGTCATGGCTTTCGCCACGATCGTCTCGAGATCGGAGTCGAGGACCGGGGCGCCGGGGGCGTTCATCGGTGCCGGCGCGTCGAAGCAGATCGCCTGGAGGAGTCGTACCGCCGACAGCGTCGGGTCGTGTGGCAGCCGCCCACAGAGCAGCTCGTACGCCACGACGCCGAGCGCATACACGTCGCTCCGGATGTCCAGGTCCCGCGCGATCCCGCTGGCCTGTTCCGGGCTCATGTAGGCGATCGTCCCGATGATCTGGCCTTCCTGCGTGCGCAGGGTCTCGGAGAGATGCGCCCCTTCGATCGCCTTCGCGATTCCGAAATCGATGATGCGCGGTTCGGGCCCCTCGTCGCTCGGCACCACCAGGATGTTGGAAGGCTTGAGATCGCGGTGGATGACTCCCTTCTGGTGCGCATGGTGAGTCGCCCGGCACACCTGGACGAGCAGTCGCACGCGCTCCTCGACCGTCAACGACTGCGTGCGGGCGTAGTCCGTGATCGGCGCGCCCCGCACGAGGTCCATCACGAAGTACGGGTTCCCCGCCTCGTCCGAGCCGGCGTCGAGGAGACGCGCGATCTGCGGATGCTCCATGCGGGCGAGCGAGTTGCGCTCCGCCTCGAACCGGGCCACGACTCCCGGGCCCGCCTCGGCGGCACGGATCACCTTCAGGGCGACTTCCCGCTCGACCGGTTCGGTCTGCCGGGCGCGGAACACACGCCCCATGCCGCCTTCGCCGAGCAACTCGACGATCTCGTAGGGCCCGATGCGGTCCGGCACGCCGCCGCCGAGAACAGCCCGCTCCACGCCTCGCGTGCGCAGGAGCGTGGCCGTCTCGTCGACGCCGAGGAGGCGAGTCGCCGCGGAGCGCAGAGCGTCGTCGTCCCGGCAGATCGTCTCGAGGTACTCGGCCCGCTCGTCCGTCGGGAGGGCCTCCGCCCGCTGCACGAGCTCCTTGAGCCGCGCGAACCGCGTCGGACCCATCGTCACCGCAGCACCACGACCTTGCGCGTCTCCACCTGTCCCTCGGACTCGAAGCGGACGAAGTAGATCCCGGCCGCAACGCGACCGCCGGACGACGCGCTCCCGTCCCAGTCCACCGCGTGCGTGCCGGCCGGGAAACGCCCCCGGGCGAGCGAGGCCACGCGTCGGCCCCGGACGTCGAAGACGTCCAGCGTCACGTCGACGGCACGCGCGAGCTCGAAGTGCACGCGCGTGAGTCCGCGGGACGGGTTCGGTGACGGAGCGCGGAGCGTCACGCCGGCGCCTCCGGACACTCCGTCCGCGATGGAAGTGACCGTCGTGGTGAGCGTGACCGTCGTCGAGTCGACGGCCCCGGCGCAGTCGGTCACGACGTAGGTCAGCGTGTCCGTGCCGGGGAACGAGGGTCCCGGGAGATAGAGCAGCGTCTGGTCGCCCGCCTCGATCACCGCGGTGCCGTACGTGGGCTCGGCCGCAACGCGAACGATCCGCAACGGGTCGCCGTCCGCGTCGGTGTCGTTTGCGAGCGGTCCGACCTGCGTGATCGCCGCCAGCGCGACGGCGAACGTGTCGGGCACCGCGACCGGGAACGCGTTCGAAGGCGTCGAGGCGCGCGCGACCAGCACGAGTCCGTCGGTCGTGACCACCGGATCGAGGACGATGCCGCCCGGCAGCTGGGTCCCGGACAGGCAGTCGAACGACGCGCCGCGGTGGAGCGCCCCGCTCGCGACAGTGTCGTCGCGCAGCACGAGGAACGAGTCGCCGGCCGCGGGCGTGAAGCCGTTCGCGAGCGTGACGGACAGGCCGCCCCCGAACACCGGAGCCGTGGATCCCTCCACGATCACCTGGTCGTGGTCCACGCCGGGATCCGTTCCGCCGAGTTCGATCGACAAATCGGCGAACGGCCGGGGATCGTAGAGCCCCTCGATCGTGAGCGACGTCAACACGCCGACGGGCGCGCCCGGGCGGACCTCGCCGGCCCAGTTCGGTGTGGGGTCGGTGACGACCACGCGGCCGCGCCCCGCGATCAGCGCGTTCTCGCGGTGGGCGAGATTGCCGATCCGCAGCTCGCCGCCCGTCTGGACGACCACACGGCCGTCGTTGTCGAGCGAGCCGACCTCGAGCACGCCGGCGGCGACGCCGAGTTCTCCCGGCACGAGCGTGGCCGCGTCCCGGGCGTTCGTGAGCGCGGGATCGAACGCCGAAGTCATCGTGCCGCGCTTCTCGATCAGTCCGAAGTTCTCGAGCGTTCCCGCGCCCGTCACGTCACCGCGTACGATCCACGATCCCGCCGACTCGTTCGTCGAGGCGGCGCCCACCCGGAGCTCCGCGCCGGGATCGACGTCGACGTCGGCCCGGTTCACGATTCCCGCGGCGAGGCGAAGGACGCCACTCGTGACCGTCAGATGGCCGATGGCGCCGGCCGCGTCGTCCCGGTCGTTCGTCATCGGGGTGAACGCGGTCGCGGTGGTGGCGGCCGACGCCGCGACCGACCCGACGTTCGACAGACCGTCGCCGGCGTCGTACTCGTCCAGGGTCCCGTTCAGCTGGAACGTGCCGGTGCGCTCGACGCGAACGTCCGCGCGCAACGTCGCGCCCTCGGCGACCTCGAGTGTTCCGTGGTTGGCCAGGGGCTGGGAGAGCGACAGAACACCGGATTCGACGACGACGCCGGACGATGCACCGCCTCCGCGCGCGAGGGCAGCACCGCCGGCCGCGGCGGCCTCCGCGATCTCGACGGCCACCCCCTCGACCTCGGTGCTGTCGCTGCCGCAGTCGAAGGTGGACGTCCATGCTCCCTGGATCAGGATCGTTCCTGCGCCGTGCATCCGGCCGCCACAGGTCCACAAGCGGCCCGTCGGCAGGATCAGCATCGTCGGCAGCCCCGGATCGGGATCGCACAGCTCGATGTCTCCGCCGTTCAGCTGGGTCCCGCCCCCATACGACGTCGTTTGATCCGCCGTGCGTCCCAGCGCCGCGCACGATGTCCGGAGTGCGCCCCCCGGACCCACGTACAACGAGTCGACTCCAGCGCCCTCGGGGCACTGCGTGATGAAGGAGACGTCCGCCGTTCCGCCGACAATCTCCACGACTCCCTCGGCGAGCTGGACGTGCGAGGTCGAGTCGGGAATCGTGCCCGGGCTCCAGTTCGCCGGAGCGAACCAGTCGAAGTTGCCGGAAGCTCCCGTCCACACGTGGACCGGGCCGCATCCCGCACCGAGCGCACCGATGCGCTGGCCGCAGGCGTTGTTCGCGGCCAGGTTCGGAGAGTTCGCGGCGAGCGTGTAGTCGCCGTCCGTCCACGCGGACCCCTCGCGGAAGTTCGCGGGCAGGCAGAAGTGGGGATTCTCGAAGACGTTCGTCCCGGCGTACGTCACGTTCCCCGTGCCGCCGACGCCGGAGCTGTCGATGTTGCAGCACGTGAACGAGAGCGAACCGGTCACGCTCATCACCACACCGTCTTCTTCCGCCCCGGCGGCCGAGGGATTGCCCCACAGGATCGTGCGCACGAGAGCCACGCTCGTGAGGGCATCGATGACCGCGAGCCCCCCTCCGCCGGTCTCGATTCCCCCGTTGTACGACCGGTTGCCCGTGATCGTGCACGCGGTGAACGTCGCGGACCCGCCGCCCGCGATCACACCGCCTCCGCCGTACGTTCCCGAGCTGTTGCCGACGATCACCGTCGCGAGAACCGACAGCACGTCGCTCGCTCCGAGCTCGGCGTGGATTCCGCCGCTGCGCCCGGTCGCCTCGTTCTCCACGACGAAGCAACCCTCGATCGTGGGCGACGCGCCCGAGACCCACACGCCGGCGCCGTCGCCGGACGCCTGGTTCGCGGCGATCGTGCAGTCGAGAATCGTCGGGGCACTCCCCGCGGAAACGGTCACCGCGCGTTCGCATCCCGTGATCGTGAACCCCTCGACAACAGTGCCCGCGGGTTCCCCATCGTCGAAGACCAAACCCGGCCCGGTCCCGTCGCCCTGGATGATCGTGAGGTCCGCGCCCGAGATCGACTGCAGGAGGACGTCCTTGCCGTCGAAGTTCAGATTCGTGTTGCCGGCGCCCGCGTACGTTCCGGCCACGACCCGTACCGTGTCGCCGGCGGCGACCGCGTCGAGACCCGCCTGGATCGTGAGGTAGTCGCCGCCGCCCGCGCCGTCGACGGTGACGGTGGTCGCGCGGGCGCCCCCCGGAAGGAGAGCGACCGCAATTGCAGAGAGTGAGAGCAGGGACCTGGCGCTCATGGCTGTACTCCGGGATCTGAGGGTTCTACAATCCCGGACCGATGCGACCGCACACGGATCGTCGGGCCGGCTGTCGATCCATGCGCAAAGTGACCCGTGTCGTTGCAATCTTCATCCGGCAAGGCGCAGGAGACGATCGTGGGTCGAGAAGCCCCATCCGACCTGTCCCGACTCCTGCGCAGCCCCGCGTCGGGGGATCGGGAAGAGGCCCTCTTCCGTCTCGCCTACGCGGAGCTGCGGGAGCTCGCCGGTAGCATCATGCGACGGGAGCGAGAGTATCACACCCTCCAGCCCACCGCCCTCGTGCACGAGGCGTACCTCCGGCTCGCCGGGAGCGAGACCTGGGAAGGGCGCGCCCACTTCTTTGCCGCGGCGGCCCGGGCGATGCGACGGGTCCTCGTGGACCATGCCCGGCGCCGCGACGCCGAGAAGCGGGGCGGTCCCGACCTGCGACGGGTCACGTTCGAGGAGGACCTTCACGGGCGCGAGGGAGGCACGCTCGACGTGCTCGCCCTGGACCAGGCCCTCGACCGCCTCGCCGGCCTCGATCCGCGAATGCATCGCGTGGTGGAGATGAAGCTGTTCGCCGGTTTGACCGCTCGGGAGATCGCCGACGTACTCGGCGTCTCGAAACGCACGGTAGACGGCGAGTGGTCCTTTGCCCGGAAGTGGCTGGCCGACCAGCTCTCCTGATCCGGTGCCGGGCCTCGGCCGCGCGGCCGGTGCCTCGATGCAACATCCTCGCCTTCGCTGCGCATGGGACGGCAGCCCACGCTCCCTGTCGTGGGATCCCGACCACCCCCAGCGAGGAGAGGATGACATGCGAGTCACCCATCTCGTTTCCCGTTTGGCTGCAGTCGTCGCGCTCGTCGCGATCGCGGGCGGATTCGTCCCGCCGGGCGCGCAGGCGCAGGTCCTCAAGTACTTCGGTGACTTCAAGGCGATCCCCAGCTCGAGGGCCGTGTCGCTCGGCCTTTCCGGTCTCGCGTCCGACTCCACCGCGTGGCTGTTCCCCGAGGGCGTCCAGGTCGAGCTCACGTCGCCGCTCGCGCTCGACATCACGTCTCCCGGCACGTACGGCGAGCCGCTGACCCCGGGCGACGTGCCCGCCGGGGAGTACGTCACGAGCTACATGCTCCACTGGGATCGCGCCGCCAGCGCGGGAGATCCCACGTTCTACCAGGGACGCGTGCGGTTCGACGGGGAGATCCTCGGCCTGATCCTGACCGACGCGAGCCTCGACGCTTCCGACTCCGTCCTCGGCCTGGCGATGACGTATCCCGGGACCAATCGCCAGCTCGAGCTCTCGACCGGGGTAGACTCGGTGCAGTGGACGCCCGACAACGTCATCCGCATCGACGCGCGCTCGACGTCGGCGACGGACGAGATCCGGGTCATCCTCCGCGCCCCCAGCCGGAATGTCTCGTTCTCGATCACCGCGGGCGGCCCTTCCGTCGGCATGAGCCCGTCGTTCGGTCCGGGGGCGCTCGATGAGCACTCCATCCTCACGCCGGGGCCGGCGGGCGCTCCCGGTCCCAATCCGGCCTCTTCCACCACGGGCATCCCTCCCGGCGTGATGCGCGACGTCGCAACGTTGCTCGCGGGAACGGACGGCGTGCGGGAGGTCGATGCGCTGTCGTTCGGGCACGACTTCGGTGGTCAGCTGCACTTCTCGGTCGACGAGTACGCGTCCGGGGTCCTGGACAGCGTGGGGCTCTACCCGGAGGGCGTGCTCGTCGACGCGGAAGCATCGGCCGACCTGTTCCGGTACCGGGGTCCGCTCTTCGCGGACACGACGAGAAGCTGGGGCAACCGGCAGGAACACGACGGGGACGGCTCGGCGGCGGCAGGCTACGGGCTCGTCGAACCGAATCCACCCTTGCCCGGCGCGGGCGACCACGGAGATGACGTCGACGGCGTGGACGTCGGCACGACGGTGTCCGAGGTGGCCGGACGCTGCTTCTTCTCGCTCGATGCGGCCTTCATCGACATGGCGGAAGGCCTGAGCTCTCCGCCGAACTACGGGTCGGCCGCCGCCAACATGGTGGGGCCGGGCGACATCCTGACCGGGATCCCGGGATTCCTGCCGTCGGTGTACGTCAGCGCGAGCGAGCTGGGCCTCGAGACCGCCCAGGGCGAGGACGACGTCAACGGCATCGCGATCTGGGACGACGGCGACGGCGAGTACCAGCCCGGCACCGATCGTGTTCTCTTCACGCTGCGTCGCGGCTCGTGGACCGTGGAGCACGCCGTGCCCGACAGCCGGCTCGGTCTGCCGATCACCGAGTCCGACATCCTGCGCCCGGGAAGCCCGCCGGCGATCGTGGTGCCGGGAGAGGCGATGGGCCTGTGCACCCGCAGGAACTGCGTGGGGAGCGACGGCGTCTGGGACGACGTCAACGCGATCGACCGGTACCCGAACGGGCTCGCCCCCATCGCGAACGACGATCGCGTCAATCCGATCCCGCCGGGCAGCTCGGTCATCATCGACGTGCTCGCGAATGACGCGTCGCTGATCGGACAGACGGTAGGCGAGATCGCGATCATGCAGCTGCCGGAGTGGCTCGTCGAGGTGCTGCCCGACCAGAAGGTGCTGTACACCCACATGCCCGGCGCCACGAGCGGCGCCGATACCCTGGACACGTTCACGTACGTCTACATCGACACGGCCGGCGAGGTGTCGGCGGAGGCCACGGTGACGATCCCGATCGCGTCGGCGGTCGGTGTGGAGGAGTTCGGAGACGCGAGCAACCACGCGCTGCGGAGCCTCGGCCCGAACCCGTTCCGGTCCGGGACCTCGTTCTCGGTCTCCGCGCGAAGCGGCGGCCGGGCGACCCTCGCCGTGTACTCGGTGTCGGGGCGACTGGTCCGCCAGCTCCTCGATCGCGAAGTCACCGCGGGATGGCGCGGCGAGGTCGAGTGGGACGGCAATGACGCGAGCGGGCAGGCCGTGGCCGCGGGCGTCTACCTGGTGCGTCTCGTGACGCCCGAGGGCACGACTCAGGTGCGGACGGTGCGGCTGCGCTGAGGATGCGGCTGCAGTGAGATGAAATGGAGTGATGCGGTCAGGACCCCACCCTCCGGATCTCCGGGGGGTGGGGCTGGTCGCCCTCGTGGCGGCTCTGGCTCCCGGCGCGCCCGTGCCGCGGGTCGTGGCCGTGAGTCCGGGCGCGTGTCGCAGTCTGTGTGGTGGGGAAGTGGCGGCGAGCGACGATGACTGCGTGATGGTGTGCGGCGGGACGAGCGGTGGCGGGACGGCGGCGAGTGGAGCGTGCGGCCGGTCCTGCGAGTCGGCGTGCTCGACGGGTGGTGCGGCCGAGGATTCCTGCGGTGGCGACGAGGACGCGAGCGCGGATGGTTCCTCCGCGGCGACGCACCGGACTCTGCGCTGCGAGCTGTGCGTGTGCTGCCAGTGCGGCCTCGGCGAGCTCGGCCCGCCGGCGGAGCTCGCGGCCCCGTTCTCTCAGGAACAGATCTTCTTCCGGGGCAGCGACTCGCTCGACTCCGTCGAACGGGAGCCCGCTTCCCCGCCCCCGCGCCTGGCGTGACGCGCGTCGGGTCGGCCGGCGCCGCGAGACGCGCGGCGGCCGCGACGACCCGTACCTGTCAGCCAGGAGTACCCAGCCATGAAGAAGTGGATTCTGGCCCTCGCGGCGGTCGCCGCGCTGGGCACGAGCGCGCTCGCGCTCACGGGTTCGAAAGCGCAGCCGGAGGCGCCGGTCCAGTGCGGGCCGTGTGATCCGTCGAGCTGTGGGCCCTGTGATCCGGGGCAGTGCTGCTTGCAGGATCAGTAGGTAGGTGGACACCGTGTGAGACGGTGAAGGCGCGCCCGGGGGCTCTGGCTTCCGGGCGCGCTGTGTGTTTGGGGGGGCGTGGAGGCGGATGTCGGGGGGCGATGGAGACAGGCAGGCGGGCCAGAGGGCGGTCTGAGGGAAATCTAAAGGGGAGTCCGGGGAGAGGCGGGCCGGGTGGCGAGGGCTTGACGGGTGCTGATGGGGGCGGTAGGTTCCCTGGCACATTGCGGGGTGGAGCAGTCTGGTAGCTCGTTGGGCTCATAACCCAAAGGTCGCAGGTTCAAATCCTGCCCCCGCTACCAATTTCGGAGGGCCCGTAACTCGTTGAGTTGCGGGCCTTTTCGCGTTTCGGGGCGGTGGTCTGCGGAGGCCCGAAATCCGGCGTCTCAACTATGTCTCCACTGACCAGCGCTCGGGCCCCGGCCAACGCCCGCCCGGTGCCCCGAACCCGTTCAGCGGCTCCATTCCGGCCGACCCCGCGGAGCTGCCTGTTCCGCGCCAGCAGTTGCCCGACTCCGCGCGAAAGGCGGGCCGTGCAGCAATCTTCAAGTTTGGTAGAGGCTCTGCGGTGGCGGCGAGGTCTAGGATGGCAATTGTTGGCACTTTCCACGTCGCGAAGGGGGAGGTCGTCGTGCTGAGCTACAATCCCGATCCCAACCGCGAGAACCCCGTGCTCGGGATCCTCGCGTCGATGCTTGCCGAGCACATCTTCGGCGGCGAGTACGTGGACGGCCGCGGCCCGAAGTCGAAGCGGACGATCGAGCTGGCGGTGCGTTCCGCCGTGCAGGAAGCCCTGGTCAACATCTACGGCAGCAAGATGGCGGACTGGCAGGACGCGCTCGGCGTCAGTCCGCCGACCGCCTACAAGCTGCAGAAGGAGATGAAGGACCGTCGCCTCTCCTCGATGAAGATCATGGCCATCGTCGCCGGGTCGCTCTCGGGGCGCAGCGGCAGCCTGGAAGACCTGTCCCAGAAGGCGATCGACGCGGTGAAGCGGAAGCTCTGGGCCGAGTCGTCCACGCCGCTCGACGTGGAGACGGTGCAGCAGCTCGAGGAGCACGTTCGGCAGCAGGTCAAGGCGCTCCTGGCCGGAGTCCGGGCCGTGGATGAGCACTTCGATGTTCCCCAGGAGATCGACCTGCAGAAGCAGTTCGAGGGTCTCGAAGAGCGGTGCCGCTTCTACGCCAACATCTTCGTCCGTGCTCTCCGGGCCAAGATGGACGAGGGAAACCGCGCGGCGATCTACCGCTGGGAGCATCGGTTCCCGTCCAAGGACGACATCGGGACCTTCTCCGACTTGATGTACGACATGGAAGGCCTCGTGGGATCGGCCGTCGAGCAGGGCGACCCGGCCGCGGTCCACGCGGCGATGGACATGCTACGGAAGGCGGTCGAGAGCAACCGCGAGAAGGGAAGGGGCATCAAGAAGGGCTTGGTGTACGTCGTCGACTCGATGGGCGCGATCGCCTACCGCGAAAAGGAGGTTCATGATGACTAGGAATCTGGTGGCCGCCGCCACGGGATTGGCGATCCTGCTCTACATCGTGATCGGACATGATCCCGCGGAGTCGAGGTGCCTCGATACACGGCCCGTTGCCGAGCGGAGCGTCGGCGACCGGTAACGGGACGAACCGCCAGCGTAACCCCCGATCGAAGGGGCCCCGAGACATCGGGGCCCCTTTCAATTTTGGTAGAGGTCTTTGTCAACTCGACGGAATGAACTTCGGTACTCCGAACGCTACGATCTATTCATCAGGTAGGACGGACCGGGGGACACTCCTCGCACCCCGCGTTCCGCGGAAAACAAGCCGGGGAGGGAAAGGAGGACAACTGGAAATGAAGAAGCACACCAAGGTCATCAGCGCCCTGATGCTCGGTCTGACGGTTCTCGCGTCGGCGGCTACGGACGCGGCCGCGTACGGATCGCAGGGCGGAAGCTGCTTCGATCACGTGAAGGACGCGTTCAACGAGGCCGGCGGCGGTCGCTTCGGCGACGCCATCGACTCGCTGGGCGAGTTCGGCGAGTGCCTCGTCGACTAGCCCAGGTTCCAAGGGCGGGACCCGGGAGGTGCAACTCCCGGGTCCCAAGGCCCCTCTCCAAGAAACGAAGACCCTCTGGATCTCCAAAGAAAGGGACACCCAAATGTACCGCATTTCCCATCTCATGACCGCGGGGCTCGTCCTGGTCCTCGCGATCGCTCTGAACACCGCGACGACGCCGAACTGGCCGTTCGAGCCGCCCGTCACGGACCCGGCGTGGCCGGACGACACGGTCAACCCGCCGCCACCGGTCACGGACCCGATCTGGCCCGAGGACCCCGTGGACCCGGTGGATCCGTGCACGGAGCCCTGGTTCCGCGACGTCGCATCCGTGTGCCGTCCCGTGCCCGAGCCCACCCCGTGCCCCCCGATCCCGCCCATCCCGGACGTGGCGGTCGTTGCCCGCGGGATCGAGACATGCTGCCACATCGGGCCCTGTACCCCTTCCTGCCGCTCGTGGGTCGAGGAGAAGGAGAACCCGATGAAGTACCCGGTCGTGTTCGACAACGTCAGCAGCCCGAACGACCACTGGCCCTGGGAGTGCTCGACCTGCGGGTATCCCGCCCAGGGCCGCCGCATTCCCGGCCCCTGCTTCCCGATTCCGTGGTGGTGCGAGCGGTGCGGGAACTTCAACGAGGGCGTCAGCCGCCGCTTCTTCGACTGGGGTGACCTCTCCAAGTCGATCGAGCCGGATCAGAACGCGCCAGGATCGCCGGGGCTCCGTAGCGCCCGGGAGGAGCGGATGATCCCGCCTCCCACCGCCGCCTAGAAGTCCCAAGCGTGAGAGGGCCCCGGGGGATTCCGCCCTCGGGGCCAACAACCTTCCCAACTCTTCCACGGAGGCGGCTCCCCATGAACAAGTACGGCGCCCTGAGCTTCGCCGCCAAGGTCCTGCGGGACCTGGTCGATCTCGTCGCGGTCATCCAGGCGCAGTCCTCCGACGCGGCCCTCCCGGAGGAACTCCAGGAAGAACTGGAATGCCTCGCCCGCGAAGCCCACCTGTTCTCGGCGTCCCTTCCGGACGCGATCCTGCGCGAGAGCGTTCTGGTTTCCACGCTGCGGAGCGTCGGAGACGACGCCTTCCGCGACGATCTCCCGTTCTAGGCGGTCACGGGGCGACTCGGGTACTCGGGACACGTTCCCCCCGAGCCGCTCCGGGAACCGCCGCACCCAGTGCGCTAAGCTTTCTAGTATCCGGGGCCAGAGGTCACGGATGACACCAAGGAGGGATCGTTCTTTTCGGAGGGCGGTCCCTTTCTCTTTATCAGTAACTCACCCACGTATGTCCAAACCTGTCTACATCGCGTGGATCGTCCAAGAGTGGAAGGACAAGCAGTCCGGCGAGACGAAGTCCAAGTGGATTCGCCTTGGCGGCGCCTTCGAGAACAAGGACGGATCCCTCGCGATCCCGCTGGACGGCAAGATCATCCTCCGCGAACCCGATGAGGGCGCGCCCGAGGATGTTGAAGTCCCCGCCGGACAGTAGTCCCCCACCACACAATCAAGGAGGTGTCTCGTGCCTCACGAGATTCACCGGATCGCGTATGCGGTCACGGATCCGCCGGCGAACGCCCCGAAGGAGGCCAAGGCTCGGTGGGCCAAGGCCGGCGTGACGTTCCAGAACAAGGACGGTTCGGAGACCGTGCTGCTCGACACGCTTCCCATCTCCGGGAAGCTCGTGCTGCAGGAGCCCAAGTCCGAGGAGGAGTCTGCCGAGTGAACACGTCACCGTCGCGTGACGCCCGCTTCGGTCTCAAGGACCAGGAGATCCCCCTCGACGATCCGCAGTCGCGTTTCCGCTTCCAGAAGCCCTTCGTTTCCACGAAGGGCGCCCTTTCCACGTTCGGGCCCGAGTTCCTCTTCGCGTGCCTGCTCGAGCTCCAGGCCAAGGCCGCGGAGCACAACGGCCTCGACTACCTGCAGGTGTTCGAGACGCCGGAGGGGCTGCCCAACCTGTGGTTCATCGAGGACGGGCAGGTCGTCACCGCCCTGCTTCCTGAAGAGTACTGACCGCACCTTCTCACAGTGGCCGGATCATCCGGCCCGATCCTGGGGCGATCCGCGCACAGCGGTCGCCCCTTTCTCATGTTCGTCCGCCTCACGAGGCAAGGAGGCACCATGGACGTCTACTGCGCCAAGTGTGCAGAGCCCTGGGACTACTACGGGCTTCTGCACGGTGGCGACATGGAGCCGGACGAGGCGCAGCGTTTCCGCCGCGGCGAGGGCTGCCCTTGCTGCCACTTCGGAACGACCTGCACCACGTGCGCCGGCGGTGGTCGCTACGAGGAGCGATCGAGCTGCCGGCTGTGCTTCGGCAAGGGCATCATGCTCGGCTGGAGCCCGGACCGCTCTGTCGGCCGCCTTCAAGCCGGCCACTGGTACGTCGGCTACGAGCCGAACGTCCACACCGTGGCCCACGCCGAGATCGTCCGTCCGGAACGAGGCTTCGAGTCTCGCGACGGGCACGTGCGCCAGGCGTGGCTCCGCTGCCCCGACGCAGACGAGCATCCCGTCTGTCCCGACTGCAGCGGCGACGGCCGCTTCCGAACAACCAAGGACCCCGAGGACCTCGCGTTCGAGGCCGCGGTATCCGAGACCGAGGCCTCCGACGAGGATCCCTACCTGATCCTGAAGCGTCGGGGCCTGGAACCCTAGGAGAGGCCATGCTCCACGAGAGACGCAGGTTCCACGTCGCCGACGTTGAGGGCGTCTACGACCTCTGCGAGAAGCTCACCCAGCATACCTGGACCCTCTGCACCGGCTTCCGGCTGCGCGCCGAGGGCCAGACGCTTCTCTTCCTCAACGACAGCACCAGCGAAGACGGAGCTCAGGAGTACGCCGTCTTCGCCGGCGATCGCCAGGTGGAGTCCATCACCTTCGGGTGGTGCACTCTCGAGCGCGCCGAGGAGCTGGTCTGCCAGGTGCTTGACGGCCGAGTGGTCGACATGGGCTCGTTCGAGCTTCGGCTCGACGAAAGCCCCGATCACGTCTGCCACCTATGCCGGTAGCCGCCCACATCCGTGGGCGGCTTTCTTGCGTGACTTTGGCTCACCTGCTAGTGCTTTCATCGGCGGCAGCCAAGAGACCGGGCCGCAAGGCCCCCAGCGGGCGAGGCCAGGAGGTCAACCCAATCCGTGCTCCAGCCCCTTCGTCAGTTCATCCCCAGGGCCTTAAACGCCGCCTGGCGGAGGTCACCGTAGAATACGGGGTCAACCTGCTCCAGGACGTCCGGACTCACCTCGAGGAATTGCCGCTTGTTCTCGATGGGGATCAGGGCGCGTTTCGCTCCGTTGTCCATGGCCACTTGAAGCGGCTCCGTCAGCGACCTCGCGGCCTTGATGTTCCCCTGGATGCTCATATCTCCCAGCACGAGAAGCCCTGGCTGGGGTGGCGCCTTCCGCAGGATAGAATACGCAGCTACAAAGAACGCCACCCCAACCTCCGCGGCCACCTTGTTCCCGAGAAGATCGATCACTTCCACATGGAAGTCCGAAGTGTCTACCTCTCGGCCGATCCCAAACGAGGTCTTGTTCGCCAGCAGAAAACTGAACGCGCGACTGACCGACTCCTTCATGTCGCCTGAGAGTCCCCCCGCCGGCTTGAGCTTGCCCGTTCCCGAAGAGGTACTCACCTCCATCCGATACAGACCCACGGTTCCATCCCCGCTCACCGATGCCGTGTATACCGTCCCTGGAGGTAATGGCTCTGCTGAGATCAGATCTCGCCCGCCCTGCTCGGGTATGCCGACGAACTTCTCCTCTCCAGACTCGTTCACTAGATAGCTGAACGAGGTCTGGTAGTACTCGAAGGATCCCATCTTCTTGAGCTGCTCCTTCACACGACGGCGGCCCTCCAGAGCAAACGCCAGGAGCTCCTCCATGTCTTCCTGAGATACCTGCCCGTGCGGATGGAGGATCTTCACCAGACCTGAGACTGTTCGTCGTACCGCCTTTCGGTCGCGAGCGTTCAGATGCGAGCCCAAAGCGAAGTGGTGGTCAATGGCCTCAGTGAAGTTGTGCTTGCGCAGGTCTCGGAGAGCCTCAGCGAGGTAATCGACGACGAAACCGTAGTGATCCGTGAAGTGCTCATTCCGCATCTTCGGCACTTCCCACCCCGGCAAGTAAAAGTGCAGCCTGTCGATAAACGCCATGTCGTCACGAATAACGTCCGGCATGGGCGCAAACAGATGCCCCGTCTGGACCATCACGTCCACGGGCTGTTGCGTGTTACCGAACATCGCGATGCTGGCGTACCCGGCCATCGCCTCCTGTCCGCGCTGGAACTGCCCAGACTCGCAGTAGGTCTTCATCATCGTAATGACTTCCTTCGGCATCTTCTGAAGGTCGCCGACCTCGTCGAAGCCGATGGCATCCCAGATCTGGACCATGCCCTTATAGCGCCCCTGCTGCTGCCCAAAGAGATTGGCCACCGTCGTCGGCCCAGTAAGCAGCGCCGAATACGGCGACAGCTCTTGGACCGCATAGCTCTTGCCCGTCCCTCGGGGACCGAGCTCCACCAAGTTGAAGTTCCGCTCGCACAGTGGGATGAGGCGAGTCAGGAAGAGGAGCTTCAGCCGCCGCTCCATGACGGCCGGCTCGTAGCCCATGCTCCGCACCATGAGATCGAGCCACTCATCCGTGGTGAGTTCGGGCCGCACACTCCGATACTCCTCGAGATCAAAGGTCGCGAGCTGGATCGGTGTGAGCTTGTCGATCCAAAATGGGTGCTTGCCCCGGGTTTCCTCGTCGTACTCGAAGCGCATGTCCACCTGTGCCCAGATGCCGCCGGTGAGCAGCCGGTCGAAGTCGCGAACGTAGTGGTCGGGCACGTGAACGTACTTGTGCCCGAAGTTCGTGACCTCCGCCCAGTATTGCGAGTCGACCAGCCGCACCTTCACCTTGTCGATGAACGTATGCTTACCCGCCTCCTTCACCTTGCTCTGCGCCTTGGTACTCTCATCAGGCCGGATATAGTTCTCCGCCAGCGTGTCATTCACGACCTGAAGCCCCATCTGGATGGCCATCTCGTCGCTGGAAGCGCAGTACTTGCCGAGCAGGTACTCGAGCACAAAGACCGGAACATTCGCACCCACCTTGACCTTGCGGACTAGGTCCTTCCGTACCACCCTACCGGCAAAGACTCGGTTGACCTTGTCGTCGAGAAGGTCTCTTCTCGGTGCCTGCTCATTGCTCATGGTCAAATCCCCAGCTTGACGGGAAGCTCGTCAGATTGGTCCAGGACCGCGTCGGTCGCCGGGTCCAAGATCAAGACGCGCACGGAGGTACAGTCGGCGCGAGTGAGCATCATTCCCACGTTGGCCTCAGTGTTCGCGCGTACGTGAAGGACACCACTCGTGCGGTCGAGATCGCCCCCGATCGCCATCCCTGCATGGCCCACCAGTTCGTCCCCCGAGACAAGTACCACCCGTAGCGCCACAGGCTCGGACTCAAAAAGGTCTCCGGCAACGACCACACGCACGCCAAACGTCCGGTTCGTAAGCTTGTCGGGGAGGCCATGTAGCTGCGCGACCTTGCCCGTGGGTCTCTCCGCGTCCGCAACCGGCATCCGCAAGCTCAAAACAGGGATCACGAGCTCCTGGAGACTTGTGCCGCCGTGGTGATACGTCAGCCCGCCACCGGACTTAAAGACGCCCAATCCCGTGGGGAACACGAAGTCGAGGTCCGTCTCGTAGCCTAGCTCGGCCCCCGACACTCGCACAGTTCCGGGAGGGGTAGTGCCGCCATGACCGATCCAGCACCGGCGATGAAGTTCTACCGTATCGCCGCCTGGGCTGTCGGTCTTCATGTCGTCGTCCTTGCGAATGGCGAACTGTTGACCATGATCGGCGGTGACGACGAAGTTCTCGACTCCGGCCGAAGCAAGCTTGCGGATGGCGCGGGCGACATTGCCAATGACCCCGTCCATGGCCGCACGCGCCGTGAGCTCGTCGACGTTTTCGCCTAGTGCATCGATCTCTTGCGACCGCACGACTACCAGGGACGCCTTCTCAATTGCCTTCAGCAACTTCGATGGAGACGTGCTCAGCAGCTTGCCGAGCTGCATGTCAATGACGTCTGGAACCCTTGCCTTGAGGAGCTTGAGGCGCTCACTAAGGTTAGACATGACAGTGCCGTCGATGCTGACGGCGAGCTTCTTCTTGTGTTGGACCACAGAGAAGGAGGCAGACGCGCCGGGCAACAGCGCGGCCATACCAACTGGGGTGATGGTCGGCAAAGCAGCGATCGCAGGTCGGATTGTGAGGTCCTTGGCGCCTCCGAGCTGATGGGCCAACTCGACACCCATCTCGAAGCGCATAGCGTCGACGACGAAGTAGGCTACTCGACCACCCATCGTCTGCACCACATCGGGATAGATGCTCGTCTGGTGCAGCGCGCTGGACACCGCCCATGCGTTTTCGGCGAGGACCCTGCCAAAGGCGTCCGCCATGCTCTTGAGCAACTCTTCGTGCTCTCGCCGGACTACGGCGAGGGCTTTCTCGGCTTCCGGTTCCTCGTCCATCTTGGCGACCCAGGCTTCAAGGCGGCGCTGGCGTGCATCGACGTGGAACCACCCATCCTCGCCCGCGTAGGCTTGTACCCACTTTGCCGGATTGCCGTTGGTCCCGCCGAGGCCAGAGCGCGCCTTCTCGGTCTCGCTGCCGAGCTCTACCATCAGCCGGCACGCTTCCCATTGGGACTGCCGACCCACATCGCGGTCGACCCAGAAGCTTCGGCTGCGCCCCGCCACGATACCAAGCGCCTTCTTGTACTCTCGCTCACAGATGAGCTCGCCGGCGTATGCCAGCAACGCTCGCTCCTCGAAGCGAAACGTGTCGATGTTGCCGAGGTGGCAGGCATCGATCTTCGCCTTGCCAATGCCGAGGTCGGCTTCGACCTTGTTGGCGAGGACCACATAGCGCTCTGCATTGCCGCGCCGAAGGCTTTCCGCCACATCCCGGAGGCGCTCGACGTGTTCTTTGCTTGGGGGCTCGGGCACCATGGACACCGACTGTGGCGGTTCGCATTCTAGGTCCGAGCGGAACTCACCGACCAGCACGTAGCGGAGTAGCTTCTCTCGTGCCTCCTTGACCGAGGTGTTGTCGGGCACGAGCAGACCGAGACGAGCCTCGATGAGCTTGAAGAGCTCTACCGCCGCGTCCCTTTCGACGACAATCTGGTCCTTGACATCGTCTGCCAGCCACCGGGCGATGAGCGCTTCGCTCTGAGCGCCACCGAAGATGGTGTATAGCACCGAGGCAGACGCACCTTCTTCTCCCTGGTGAAGGAACGAGACGATATCGTCGTAACCGACGCTCGCGGGCCGAAGCATCTCGTCGATCTGCCCGTCGGTGAAGCGCTTGCGCAGGACGTTGAGTGCAAGTCGCTTGAGCTGGGGCTCATAGGGAGTGCCGCTCTTTTCCAGCTCCATCAGAACAGATGCCTGCCGGTCCCGCTCGACGCCTGGAAGATAAACGAGCAATGGTTCGGGCTTGTCGAGCTCCGCGATGGGCTCGACCGCGTTCCGCAATGCGAAGAACGAACCCTCGTGCCGAGCAACGAAGCTCAGGCGATCTTTCACGAAGACGCGTGGCAGACCTCCGAACCCGGTGCCGGCCTCCTTCAGCTCCCGATCGAAGAACGACCCGAACTCGCGACGCGGATCGTAGAAGACCACGATGCCGCGCTTCTTCAGCATGTCGTCGAGTTGTCCGCAAAGGTAGTCGTGGAACGGATGCATCAGGCCTCGCCTCCCGCCAAGTGATATCGAGCGCCGCGGCGCTCGCCGGTACGTTTGACGGAGCCGTCAGCAAGAAGGGCTTTGATCGCCTTGTTCCAGTCGCTACCCGAAATGCCGGTCGCGTCGATGACGTCGGCTCTACTGGCTCCGGTACCGTTGGCGCCGATGGCATCTTTGACCTTGCTGAGGAGCCCGGCATCAACCGACTCAGCGGAACGATTGGGCAAAGAGGACCCGCTTGTCGCTGCCCTGGGGCGAGTGGAAGCCGTCTTTTTGCGCACGCCGTTGGCCCGGGGTGCCTTCTTTCTGCCCGCCCTTCCCGTTTCCGGCGCGGGCGCCTCGAGAAGGCCCTTTAGCGCGTCCTTGACCGCCGCGGAAGTCCGTTCTTTGACAAGCTCGTCGACCTCGCGCTGACTGACTCTTCGAGGCTGCCACTTGCCGTCCTCGTCCTCGCACCAGAAGACGTCCTCCACGCCATGTGCCATGGCGAGGTTCCGGTCCTCCGCGCACTTCGGCACCACCCGCTCCGGCCACAGGTGCATCGCCAGGTGCGCCCAGTCGTAGTCCCCCTTGCACAGCTTGTCCCAGGCGGACCTGCACTCCTTCTGCCAGGCCTTGTGTTGAGGCACGAGGCGCCAGAGAGGCGCGAAGTTCAGGAGCACGCCGTCATCGAGGTTGGGGTTCCACAGCGGGGCAACCCGGGCGACCTCGTCGCGGAACGCACGCAGCTCGCCCACGAAAGTCTCCTGGGCCTCGACCTCCTTGCGCTGGCTGCCGGCAGGGTTGGGGCCGGCGTCCTGGGTGAGGTTGGTGAGCTTGCGTTCCTCGTGCTGGAGCTTCGGCACGACGTGGTCGCTCAGCAGGCGGAAGAGCGTGTCGCGCGTGAAGCGGTGGTAGTAGAGCCATGCGGAGTAGGAGGCCGACGTCGTAGCGAGCTGCCAGTAGATCGGCGCCTTACGGCGGCTCTTGGAGTAGCGACCCAGGTGATAGCCGAAGAAGTTGGAGCGGAGCCACGCCCTGATCCCATCATCACCGCAGTCAAGAGTCTCGCCGAGCTCAGCCAGAATTGCATCGCTGTCACAGCCTGGCCAGCATGCCTTGATCGCCACTGCTAGCGCACCTCCAAGATCCGCTGAGGCCCCAAGGTCATCAACCAAGATGCTCGAGACCCGTGGCTGCAGCCCCGCGAGCATCGCGCCCACATCGGGCCTTTTGAACGGGTCCCGCACGAACTCCTTCCAGGTTTCCCCCCGACCAAACACCTCTTGTTTCCACCGCCCGAGTGCAATGCCAACGAGGTGCGACAGAAGCTCTGGGGCCAGATCGCCCGCTGAGTGCTGGGCACGTTCGACGGCGCACAGCACGTCACGCGGGTGGCATTTCGCGATATGACATATCAGTTCGGTCCTTCGATCTACGAAGTAGCTCTTCTTGGTAATCCACCGCTTAGCACCTACCCGCTCAAGCCCAACCGCGACCAACTGGTCAATTCCCAAGCCGACTAAGCGCGCAATGTCATCCGGATCGGCATCACCATCCGGGTACTCACAGACATGCGGGCCAATCTCTTCTTCAACGAATTGCTGCTCCGCAGGAGTGAGTTCAAGAGCATTCGATACTGCCCGGTCAATCCGAGCGGCACACTGAAGCGCATCGACAACCCGCCTCTGACGCAATACAGCGATAGCAGAGGCAGCGTCTGCAACGCCCTGTCCGCGGCCTAAGCGAACGCCAGAAAACAGCAGACTTGTCTCATCAAGACTCAGCTCATGAGCCTTTGCTTCCAGCAAGGCATCAGATCCGCCCTCGCTCACACTCAGCCTTACGGCAGCAACAGCATCAGCGGGCACAGAGTGCACAACCGCAGTCGTGTACCTTCGCGCAGCGCTTCCTGACGTAGACACATCACCACCGCCCACAGCTAGCTCGATGAACGCTTGAGGCGCGCGGCATAAAAAATAGAATGCAGAAGCCAGCAAGACATCGCGATCCTTGTGGAACCAACTCTGCGCGTTGTGGCTGAAGATGCAGCCCTCCGGCAGGATCTTCGCAGCGAACGCGCTCGCTGTGCGCACCGTGTAGGTAACACCCGGTCGGTGATAGAAGGCAGTATTCTGGACTCTAGCACTCTCTAGTGACTTGAGACACCGACCATCGGAATCCCAGTCGACGACCAGGTGGATATCGTCAAACGGTGGCGAGTACTCACCACCCTTTGAGAACAAGTGCCAGCGCTCACTCAAACTGGTTTCAGGTACTTCCCATCGCAGTCGGACAAAGCGAAAATCATCCGCTGTAGCGACTCCTTGCCGCACGGGCGACACGGCGTCCGCAAAAGCCTGGCCGCTCAAGAAGCGCTCCAGGTAGCTTGCAGGCGCCCAATATGCGAAGACGCCGGCAGGAAGCTGCCTGATGACATCCAGTGGTGGAGCAAAGGCGCACCGAGGCAACGTGCCGCTCTCCCGAAACGCACAGATTGCGGCCAGGAGCTCCTCTTGCTTGCTTCTCGTGTCCAGGTGCCTTGTGACGAACGGTCGAAGCCCGTTGTCGCCGGCGCGCAGAGCAAGGCAGTAGGCAGCAGCTTCCACTAATGCGTCGTCCAGCACCCCGAGACCAAGATCGGTGAAGACCTCTAGTCCGTTTTTCCAGACAACGTCCTTGCGCCACGACTCACTATTTCCCATGAAGAAGCCTGTCCGTGCGCTGAGGACCCCAACGCGCCCGGACTGCACAAGCAACTCGGTTGCACGCTCAACGAAGACCTGAAAAATGTCCTGTGCAGATGACGGGAAGAGAGTCTTGACGAGGCTGCGAATCCCGACGGAGCTTTCGCCGAACGGCGGATTCATCACGATGATGTCGTAACGATAGCTACAGACGTCGATGAAGCCGAGCCCGCGGGCGGCGTCGCCAGCAAAGAGCTGACGGGCGATTGCCTGATCAGCGGCAGCACTTGTGGCGAAGGTCTCCAGAGCCGTCCGCAGGTCCTTTCCGGCTTGAGCCCACTCCCTCTCCTCGGCCTGCTCGAAGAGGCCACCTACGCCGCCGTGGATCTGACGAACCCAATGGTCGATCTGATCGGTGATGCGCAGCAGGTAGCCCGCCTCGCCTGCGAGATTCAGGTGGTCGAACACACGCTCAACCAGCTCGCCGAGCTTGGGTTCGAGGGTCGCGACGAAAGCCCTGCGCAGATCCGCCTCGCCGGGCATCGGCTCGGCGACTACGACGTTGGTCTTCGTGATCGCGGGGCGCTGCTCGCGCGAAAGGCCCGCCTCCTGGAAGGCGCGCTGAGCTCGCAGCCAGAGGGCCAGGGCGGCGATCTGAGCCGCGCGCGGGTCGATGTCGATCCCGTGGAGATTGTGGCGCAGGATCAGTTCGGGCGCTGCGGTGCGCAGGGCATCGAGCTCGGAGTAGTCCACGCGGAGGGTGGAACCGGTCAGCTGGCTCGCTGCCGCGCCCTCGTCCTGCCAAGCCTCTTCATAGATCGTGAGTAGCAGATCGAAGGTGTAGAGCAGGAAGTGCCCCGAGCCGCAGGCGGGGTCGAGGATCTTCAGGTCGCGCGGATCTTTCTTGGCGCGGAAGGGCACCGGGAAGGGGTGCTCGGACGTCTCGCCGAAGTTCACGCCCTCGGGTTCCCCGGGGACGGGCTCGCCCTCGGCCAGGAATGCCTCGTGCTGGCGGCGGACGAGGTAGTCGAGCCCCTTCAGGCCCGTCTGCCCTCGCATCATCTCGAACCATGTCCGCCCCAGCGTATTGTCGACCAGGAACTGGACGACGTAGCGCGGGGTGAAGAACTGGTTGCGCACGGCGAGCTCGCGGCTGTTGCGCGGGGCTTGGCTCTCCTCGCGCATCTTCTTCCGCTCGTCCTCACCGTTGAAGTACTGGTAGGCCCACCCGATCGTCTCGTCCTCGATCCAAACCGAGGCTAGCTCGGGGGCGTTCAGGATCTCGATGAGCTCCTGCAGAGCCTGGCGGCGGGGCCAGAGGAGACTCGCCGGGGCGCGGCGGTCGAAGAGGACGCGCACTTCGCGGCCAATCTCGTCGAAGAGTGACTCGATGTAGAGCCGGTAGCCGTGGTCGGGAAGCTGAACGAGCCCCGGTGCGAGCCCCGTGAACTCCTTGAAGCCCGCAGACTGATCCCCCCGGCTGATGCACTCCTGAACGAGCCCACGCGCCTCCAGCATGGTTAACGCCACGAAGCGATTCAGAATTGTGAAGGCGGCCTCGCGCAAGTAGGACGCGACCGCATCCGCCCTGCTCATCCCACTCGCGCGCTGGTGCTCGATGGCCATCACGAGCTTGGTCCTAAGCGCACGCTGCGCGGCATCGAGGTGCTCGCCCGGCTCAGTCGCGATGGTCCCGCCGAGACGGATATCGAAGACACCCTCGAGCTGCTCGGCGTACTCGTGCTCCAGCAACCCCCGGGCTGCCTGAGTCGCGCGCTGGATGCGATTTCTGGTCTCTTTGTCCATCCGGTCGGCCCCCTACTGAACCAGCACCTTCTTGCCCGCGCCGATGAGCTCCAGGCATTGCTCCTTCAGGCCAGACAAGGCCTGGTCAAGCTGCTCCTCGGTCTCGATCCCACCGCTGAAGTAGCTCGACGCCGCGACCCGAACGACTCGGTTCCCATCGACGAGACGAAGCATCTCCTCGACCGCGCTCGACAGCCGGCCGGAGCATGCATCGAGATCTGAGCGCAGCAGGGGGATCGCCATCGATGCGGTGCCGTCCGTGGTCGCTCGTGACACCAGTGGCCCAGCAACGCGGCGCTGCTGATCCTCCGCAAGCTGCTCCCAGCCCGGGGTCGCCTTGAGCTTCTTGGCGGCCTCCTCGTAAGCTGCGGCACGGGCCTCCGCAGCCTCCTGGTGGCGACGCTCGTGTTCCCGCTCGAGGGCCCGCGCATGTTGATCGATGGCGGCAAGTTCCCGGAAGAACGTCTCCCGCGCCATGAGGTCTTCCAGCTCCCCTGCGTGCTCGCGGTCCTCGTCCGTGAGGTCTGGCTCCTCCTTGAGAAATGGCCAGATGACATCGAGCGCTTTGCGGGCGCGGGTGATGTCGTCCAGCCGGGGTTCCGTGAGAACCTGAGCCAGCTCGGCACCGCGTTTGATGGCTTCCTTGAGCTCCTTGTACGCGGAGTTAAAGGTCAAGACGGCGTGGTCCTCATTGCCGGCTCGGATGGACCGCATCTGGTCAAGGGCGGTCCGAAGGACATCGGCGCCAGGCAGGCCGTGCTGCACCAAGGTGGTGTGCACCTCGTGGAGTTCCTCGTCGCGTCGATGGATCTCCTCGCGGATGGCATTCGCGACGACACCTTGTTCCAGCTCCGAGATCTCGCGCCCGAAGACCTCCTTGAAGTACTCCGAGGCGTCGACGATGTTGGTGAACTCGAGTCCGACCTTGGGCCGGAACGACGCCTGTCGGAATAGGTTGTTGTTGGCGAAGGTGTTACGGGCATCGAGAGACATCGCCGACTCAATGACCTGGCCTTTGCTCGTAGCCTCGAGCTTTCCCGCACGCAGCAGGGCAATAACAAACAGTCTGATGACATCGAAATCCCAGCCGAACGGCTCCTTGGCGAACTCGTCGGTGAGGTAACGCCCAGTCGCCACCTCCCCGTAACTCGTGCGGTTCTCGATGCGCGACAACACCTCGGCGAGTGGCCCGCTCTCCGTGTTGAGGACGGGCTTACCGCCCTGGTCTCGGACCAGGTTTAGATGGGTGAAGACCGATGTTAGCCCGCGGAGATTCTCGGTCGTCATTAGTGACTCGAGGTCCTTCTTGCCAACGCGCGCAGCCGCCTCCTCGAAGCGGTCAAAGACCTCGGGCAACGCCTGTGCCAGCACCTTTGCCGCCGTGCGGCCGACGTCGATCGCAGTGTCGTCGGGGCTGCGGTCGTTGCCGCGGAAGTGAATGGTCCCGGTCAGGAGCGACTGCTTGATGAGGCGGCGCAGCTCGTCCTGATGCAACCGCAAGCGCAGCTTCTCTTCTGCGACGAGTGCGGTTTCGTCCTTGGTCCGTGCGCCCCGCTCCTTGCGGGACAGGATCTCCTTCGAGCGAAACAGCTCGACAGTCTCCCGATCGATGGCTTCATCGACGGCCGCCACCCAGAAGACCGACTTGGATTCGGTCTGACTTCGCTTCCGCGACTCCGCGAGGCGCTCCTTGTGCTCCTGACCGGCCTCGGCGAGAACCAGATGAACTGCGATGTCGCCATCTACCGAGACGCGTCCGCCCAGGTACAGGCCGGCCTTGAACACCTTCACGTCGAGGAAGCTGTGGTGCGGCTGAGGCTGCCAGAGACTGGTCACGATCTCGGCGTGCAGGCGGCTGATATCGCCGGGCTTGGGCGACAGGCTCGCTCGCTGGCGCTCCCAGTCGTCCTCGGCCGGGGTCGGAATGCGATAGCCATCGTCGCCGCGACGAACCATGTGGGCCCGTTCCAGCGCGCCGAGGGCGGCTTTCACCTCGGACAATCGCGAGTCTGCATCCAGGGCTGGATGTAGCGCCGCGGCGAGGTTCTCCGGGGTGCGGTGAATGCTGCGAACGTACTGAAGCAGGCAGATCGCCTTCGCCACTGGTTGGGCCAGTGGGTGGTCAACCTTCTTCCCGATGTCGTCGACCTTGCCACGCACCTCACTGGCGATGTTCCCTGACACCAGGTCGTACACTTGATCGACACGAGCCAAGGCGCCCAACGGCGCCGAAGCGAGATCGACGTTCGGGTGAATGAGGAGCTGCTGGGCGAGCTTGATGATGGTGCGAGCGGCACCGCCAACGTGCTTACTCGCGCCGCCCTCCGTGCGCAAGCCCGAGACGACCTGGATAACGAGGTCGATCTGGTACGGTAGCAGCGGATAAAGATCGACGAAGCTCTCGGTGGACAACTCCGGCAGCTTGATGTCGGCGGTTAGCCGGGTGTTATCGGTCAGCCGGCCCCGGTGCTGGGTGAAGAGCTCCCGAAGGAGCCTCTCAGCTTGGGCGTTCTTTGACAGCACGCGCTTGCTCGTCACTTCGGAGATGTCCGCTGGTTCGAGGTGGACTTGCAGCGGGAAGCGGTCCATGAGTTTGGCTAGTTCGATCCGCCGGTCGTCGAGTCCGCTGACCAGTTCGTTCAACTTCTCCTGCGACGTCGCCACGATCCACAGCTTGCCACGCCCGGCGCGACCGAGGGACTGAACAACGGAGCGAAGGTCTTCCATCTTCTGGCTGTCGCGGGCGACGAATTGCCCCACCTCGTCGATCACGAAGATCAACGCCTTGCCTGGATGGCGACGCGTCATCAGCTCTAGCGCGCGATCAGCAAGCGTTCGTGGTGTGATGTCGGCGCGCTGCATCGCGGATTCGCGCCAGCTGTCCGCCGTCGTGTAGGTGGCGGGTTCCAGCTCATGCATGACGCGGCTCGCCTGCTGCACAGCGATGGCGATAAGCCCTTTGCCGACATTCCAGTCCTTGTCGAAGACCTCCTGGTACTTGACCTTGAATTCATCGAGTCGGCCGGCCTCTTCGAGCGTGATCTCCAGTTCCGACAGATCCAGGTCGCGTGCATATCCTAGGCTCTGCAAGAAAAGCCGGTACATGATCTCGGTGATCGTCTGGTTGCCTGTGCGGATGCCGCGGTCGGTTGAGACGTCAAAGATGACGGCCTCGGTGGGGATCTGTTCGGCGATGTTGCTCAACAACACCTCGACCTTCGAGTCACCGGCGCGCTTCGCCAGCAGGCGGCCCGCGGTTTCTCCCACGATGGACCTATTCTCGAGCGCGAGGCCCAGGTACTTCGCAAAGCTCGACTTGCCCGATCCAAAAAAGCCGGACACCCACACGCCGATGCCTTCATGAGGCTTCTTGGGCGTCTCCCAGTAGGCCTCGAGCACCTCCGTGAGGTGGCTGCGGATCGAATCGGTCACAACGTACTCGGCTAGCTCCTCCCGAATGAGCTGCTCATCGGTCTGATCGACCTTGATAACCTCCTCGATGCGTCGGGAGATATCGTTGGCAAACAGGTCTTTGATCGTCGTCGAAGTCATCGCATCTCCCTCAGAAGATCTTCGGCCGATAGTTGTGCTCGGCGTCGAGTACTCCCATGAATCGCAGACCCGCCGCGCCATCGAGCTCGCCCGGGTAGAAGAGAACGGCCGGCACGTGCACCTTGCCCTTAAGCTGCTCGAGCAAGGACGATGTGCGATAGATGGGGAAGAGCGCTCCGGCGCGGACAATGAACACCACGTCGTGCAGAGGGTCGGCGTCGCCCGGAATGCGAGCGGCGACCAGCTCGTCCAGCGGGCGGTACTCGCTGAGCACTTGATGGATGGTCTCGATGGTCGACTCGAGCCCGACCGACTTCTCGGCCTCGGCCAGCGCCTTGGTGCCGAGTCCTTCGGCTTCGAGCGCTTCGTACATGCACGCCGACAGAGATATCGACGTCACACGCTTGCCTGCTTGCTCGAGGCGCGTGCGCAGTAGCGCGGTCTCCTGGCGTACAGCGAACTCGTCCTCTGGGGGATACCGGAAGATGGCGTAGGGCATGTCGTGATAGGCGCTGATCGCTGGGCGCGGATCGGCCTGTCTGAGCACAGGCTCAAGCTGGTTTGCGAGGCGGTCCTTCCAGTCCGTCATGCGCAGAGCTCCCTCGCGTAGTCCGCCGAGGATCCGTGAGACAGTTTTAGCTGCGCCACGCTACCCGCAGCCTCGTATTGAACCTTGCGAAACTGGTGCAGTCGGAGGAGCTCGCGCTCCACATCGGCAGCGTCCATAAGGAACATGCGCCAATCCTCGGCATCAATGATGCGACGCGCGTTGGGCTCGACGTCCGCCATAGCATGGAGGAGGTAGATGAAGCTCTGCTCGGGTAGGTGGTAGGATGCGAACTCCTTGTGCAGCGTGCCAGTGAGGAGGCCGAAGTCAGAAGCTATCCGCAGGAGGCCCGACGCCACCCGCGAGATGGTCGAGTCGGTCCATTTGCCAGACCACTCGATTCCTTTCGTCCTGCTGAGGGACGTGAGGTACTTCGTGACGTCATGGGTGTGCAGCCGATAGCCGCCCTGGGCGAACTGCAGGTAGAGCCAGTTCACCAGGAAGTCGCGCACGAGGAATTCGTCGCGGGTCATGTGGAAGAGGAGCAGCGGCTTCCACACCTCTCGGTCGCAGCCAGCAACAGCCAGATCCACGAGCGGTCGGTCGCGCCCTACCGGATCGAATCGACGGTTGAGGACCTTGGCCACGTCCCTTGCCCAGTGCTTACTCGTGGCGCCAATGGTGTTGTCCTCACGGACGTGGCGAAGGTTCTCGATGCGCGACTTGTCGAAGTCCCAATCCCGGAACACAGCATAGGCTTCGTCGATCAAGGAGCCCTTGATGATCGTGAACGACGAGACGACGCGAGACCGGGACTTAACCATCGCCTACGACTCCAGTCTCGCGTAGGGGATGGCAGGATTGCCGGTCTCGCCGCGAGCGAATCCAGCGGCGAGCAGCGTGATGATATCGTCGTTCGCGCGAAAGATGCCCGAGATGGGCACTGAGCGATTCTCAGCCGAGCGTCGTAGCTTGGCGACGGCGTCGAGCTGGGTCCGTGAGATGAGGTCGAGCTCACCGAGTGACGTCAGCAAGTCGGCGCCCGTTTGCGCCTCGACCTTCTGGAAGATCGGCGTCCACTTCTCCGTCTCGTCCAGCCATCCCTGCCAGTGCTCTTGGAACTGCTCTTCCAGCTCCGCGGGCAAGCTCCACAGCGTCATGCAACCCGGTGGATCGAAGAGCTCGTGGCAGCGGCTTTTGGCGACCTCGAAGACGATCCGAGCCTGCGCGAACTGGTGCGTGGCCGGGAAACCTCGCTTCAGCACCACGGTGCCGCGACGGCCGAGCATGCCCTGCGTGTTCCACCACTTGGCCGCGTCCATCTCGCCGTGGCGGGCCACCACGAGGCGCAGCTTGAACAGCCGATCGAAGTCGATGGCGGGCGTAGCGTCGGTCATCCGTGCGCCTCCCCACCGGGATGATCGGGGCCTTCACTGCCGGCGCCGCCGGCGCGGACCCAGTCGTCCACCTCGCTGAGCTTGAACTTCCAAAGACGGCCGACCTTGTGGGCCGGCAGGTTCTTGTGCTCAATCCAACGGTAGATCGAGTCCTTTGCGACGCTTAGGTGCTCCGCAACGCCATCCACGGAGACCCAGGGTTCGGCGGACATGAAGACTCTCTCCCTGCTGCAACGCCCCTAGAACCGGCGAGGAGATCCCGCACCGCACCCCCTCGATTCAGCCGTTGCGAGCCTATCACCGGTCACCTGGCCGCTCAATAGCAGTCTAAAGCGGACCAAAGTCGGCTATAGTCGACTGGGAGTGCAGGGCGAGGACCCGGCGGCCGCGGCGGTGCCGACCCAACCAGGAGAGAGCGTGTGACCACGCAGCCTCTGACTCAGGACCCGCTTTCCCTGGACCTCAAGCGGGCTGACACAGCTGGCCGCGCCCTCTTCGGCCATTTCGTCAAGATGTTGAACCGCGAGATGGTGAAGCTGGGGCTAGACCACGTTTGGTACCAGCCCGACGCTTCTCGGAACTACCCGAACCGCTATTTCTGGATGTTCCACTATGAGTCCCAGGCGCGTGACTTCATCACGCGGCTCAATTTTGTCTCAACCTCCGCCATCACGGTGCAGGTCTCGCACTTCGGTGCCCGCCGACCGGACGAGATCGAATTCGTTCCTGACGGGCTCTTCTCCCGCCTGGTCTACCCGAAGAAGTCCCCGCCCGAGGTCCGGATCGAGCGGCGCGAGGACGTCGACTTCTATGCGCCGCTCTTTGCGGAACACTATCAGCGGATCGTCGAGCATCTCAGGCGCGGCGGGAAGCTCACGGCGCGCGGGTGGAGCCACCTGGAAGTCGCCCTCAAGGGCTTCCTCAATTCCAGGGACTCTGGAAGGTGGATCGGATGGTTTCGCCCAGCTTTCCTAGGTCGCCGCGAGATCGACATCGCGAACGAAGTGGAGAAGATCGCGATCGAGGTCCAGGGAAGCCATTGGCACACGCAAACCGGCATGGCCGAGCGGGACGCCGCGAAGAAGGCCGATATCCTTGCAGCCGGGTGGAAGCTGATCTGGGCGTGGGAGGGCGCGGTCCGGGATCGCCACGGCTTCCCCTCCGTGCTCGAGGCTCTTCAAACGATCCGCAGCGGTGTACCCTTCGTGGAGATCGATTGACCCGGGCCTGAATCCCGGAGGTGAGCGGCGATGGCTGGTCCTCGGGAAGAGTCGCCGATCGCCGGCTGGTACCGGCTGGAGGATGGCACGCTCTTGTGTTCAGTGTGTTGCGGGCAGGCACTGTTTATTGGAGCTGTCGACGCGGAACCGGCCGAGACGGGAGAGTGTGACTCTTGCGGGCGCACTTCGGACGACGTGGAGGGCCTGCTCTCAGACGATCAGCTTCAGCGTCTTGCTGCGGGAGTCGTGACGGCGGACGAGATGTTCGCCATCTTGTTCGGTCTGGGAGACATCTCCTAATGGGCGACAACTCCGTCCGCCGCCCCGGCCTCTCCAAGACCCGATTCGTCTCCGGGTGGACCTGCCACAACAAGCTGTGGTGGCAGGTCCACGAGCCCGATGCCCCCGAGCTGATCGTTGGCCCCGTCCTCCGCGACCTCTTCGATCAGGGCCATCGGGTCGGAGCTCTCGCGAGAGACCGCTTTCCCGGGGGTGTTCTGATCGATCTTCCGCACGACGCTGTGCCCCAGCGCATTGCGGAGACCGAGAGCGCACTCCGCCGGGGAGTGCCGGCCATCTTCGAAGCCTCATTCGCGCGGGACGGAATCTTCGTCACGGTAGACGTGCTCCAGCGCAGCGATGACGGCTATACGCTTATCGAGGTGAAATCCTCCACCAAGCTGAAAGACGAACACATTCCGGACGCGGCGGTGCAGACCCACGTGGTCCGGGCCAGCGGGCTGGACGTTCGTCGGATCGAGCTGATGCATCTCAATCCCGACTACCGGCATCCCGATCAAGGCGACCTCTTCGTGCGTGAAGACATCACCGCGTTCGTCCAAGACATCCTGCGCGGCGTGCCGGCGGAGATCGAGTCGCAGCTCGCGATGTTGTCCGGCGACTTCCCGGCGCTATCAGTCGGAGAACAGTGCCTGACAGTCCAAGACTGTCCGTTCCGTCGTCGCTGCTGGCCCGACGATCGTGACCACGTGCTGAAGTTGAGCGGGAAGGGTCTCCGCAAGGCGCTGGAACTGATGACGGACGGTATCCACTACATCCGGGACGTGCCTACAGCCAAGCTGACGGCGGTGAATCGGCGACAGAAGACCGCTCTCGAACGAAGCGGACTCGTCGTGGAGTCGGGGTTGGGGGATGTGCTCCGCGGCATTCGATACCCCATCGGCTTCCTGGATTTCGAGACCGTCGCACGCGCGGTCCCCATCTGGGACGGATTGGCTCCCTGGGGTACGGTGCCCGTGCAGTTCAGCTACCACGAGAAGACACGGGACGGCGCATGCAGGCACGTGGAGTGGCTAGCGGAAGGGGCGGCGGACCCTCGAGAAGCCCTGGCCACCGCGCTCGTTGAGGTTTGCCGAGGCGCTGGTCACGTCGTGACCTACACCCATTTCGAGCGAACTCAGATCCGACACTTGAAGCGAGTCGTTCCAGCCCTCGCCGATGAGCTCCTGGCCATCGAGGAACGGCTCTTCGACCTGCATCAAGTGGTCAGGAATTGCCTTTATCACCCCGACTTCGATGGCAGCTTCAGCATCAAGAACGTCCTTCCGGCGCTGGTTCCCGAGCTGGGGTGGGCTGAACTCGAGATCACCGAGGGGCAGACGGCAAGCGTCGAAATCGCGCGACTGCTGTTGAAGCCCCAGACATTCACCGAGACGGAACGGCACGAACTGCGACGACAGCTGTTGGCCTACTGTGAGCGCGACACTTGGGCGATGGTGAGGCTCCTGGAGCGGCTCGTGGAGCTTGCTACGCTCTCATAAGCATTGCGCGTTTGAGTGAACTCAGGGGGAGGCCAGTCGGACTGATGGATGCTCGGCGAAACTCAGTTGAAAAACTCCAAGGGCTCTACTCTGTCGTTGCGGGTCTCAGCCTTACGTCCGGAGTTGAGGCGTTCCTCCGTGGACCCACAGGGGGCATCGCCTTCTCCCCGGAGCAATTGCCGGTCTTCGTGGCATTCCTCCTCACCCTCATTCCGTTCTACCAGGGTGCACTGCGACACCTGGATCACACTTATCTGGAGGACCCTGCGACGACGCCCGGAGGCGCCGCCCTGCTCGCCGACTTTGTACTGCTGTTCACTGAAGGGTGCCTACTCGTTGCCCTGTCTCGACTCATCGCTTTGCCAATCACATTCGCGAAGCTCGCTGCCGTACTCCTGTTATTCGACTCGATCTGGGCGCTCGCAACTCATGCATTCTTCCGACGATCACGACCGAAGCACGTGTCGGCGCCGATTCGTTGGGCTCTCATCAACCTTGGGTTTGGACCAGTCCTCGCGGCACTCGCCTGGGGATTCGGGCACGAATGGACCGCGCCTGCTCTCCCCTTGACGGTTCTCCTCGTGTGCCTCGCCCGAACCATCATTGACTATCGCGTGAGCTGGCGGTTCTACTTCCCGTGACGGAAACACCCCGCGAGCTCTGTTTCGAGTAAGTTGATCGCGAAGCGCGCTGTTTACAGATTCCAAGCCGGAAGCGAATGTGGACTCCCTCTATCGATGGCAACAAGAAGCTCTTGAGGCCTGGATCGCGGCCGGTCGACGAGGAATCGTAGAGGCCGTTACTGGCTCAGGGAAGACCCGCCTCGGCATCGCGGCCATTCATCAAGTGGCACACCTAAAGAAGTACGCCTACACCCATCCGTTGGTCGTCGTGCCTACCGAAGTCATCATGAACCAGTGGTTTGGCTGGTTGCGCCAGTCCCTCCCTGGAATCCGCGTCGGCCGGCTAAGCAAAGACCACCGCGACGACTTCTCGAGATGCCAAGTCATTGTCGCCATTATCAACTCCGCAGTGAAGAAGGCGCCGGCGCTCTTCGCTCACACGCGCAAGAACCCGTTACGGTATACGACCTTTCTGGTCGCTGACGAGTGCCACCACTATGTGGATGCCCCGGAGTTCAGCAAGATACTGCGCCACCCCTTCACCTGCACCCTGGGTCTGTCCGCAACCCTGGATCCGCCGATCCCCCACAAGATCCCAGGGCTGGGCAGCATCATTTACGAGTACCGGTTCGAGCACGCCGGACAGGATGGCATCGTTCCCGACTTCGACTTGCTGAACTGCAGCCTTCACTTCTCATCTGCCGAGCGGGATCGCTATCTTGAGATCACAGAAGAGATCCGAAAGCAGACGTCGCACGTCCTAGACCTCTATCGTGACGAGCTGGACCGCGTGCCCGACCACCTCCTCTTTCGAGCACTTCGCCAGATCCTGAGGAAGAGCGGTTCCGCACCTGACCCGATCATAGAGAGACTCTTCCGCCTGCTCTTTCGGCGGGCAGCGGTCACGTACACGGCCTCGCGCAAGCTCAGCCTAACCGCATCTCTCATCACCGATCTCCTTCGAGCGAAGAAGAAGGTTCTGGTGTTCTTCGAGCGCATTCAATCGATTGAGCGTGTATCCGACGATGTGCCCCGCAAGGCCGCATCGAGCGTCCAGCAAGCCGTACGTTCCCACGGCTCGTTCTGCGTTCAGACGTACCATAGCCAACTCGATGATGATCAACGCCGACTTATCCTGAACGACTTCCGCCAACCGGGGCCCAAGGCGCTCCTGTCATGTCGCAGCCTTGACGAGGGCTTCGATCTTCCCGAAGTCGATGCCGCCATTCTGGCCGCTTCCACACAGTCAAGAAGACAGCGCATCCAGCGCATTGGCAGGGCGTTGCGCCGCGGCTCGGGCAACAAGCGACCCATCGTTGTCACGCTGTACGTGAGAGGATCTGGCGACGAGAACGTTTGCCGCAAGGACGAGGAGATCTTCCGCGGCCCGGCCACGATTCACCAGTGTCACGACGAGGAGGTCATTCGCGCGGTAAGAGGGCTTCTTGGCTAGGCTCTGGACTAGGGGTTCTTCAAGGAGGATTGATGGCCACGGGACGAGGCGCCCCGTCTCCACTCGTCTCCACCGACGTCCCCACGAGCTTCGATCGCCGGAAATTGTCCGTGTTCTGTCCGCTTTCTGTCCGCGAACTGGGTCCTAAACGGGCCCACTCTGCCCAAGACCGAATCGGATAACCCATTGGTATTCTGTCGCTTGTGCCTATGGCGTTGTTTCGCGCGATTCCCTGGATGGCCCTCATAACCCAAAGGTCGCAGGTTCAAGTCCTGCCCCCGCTACCAATATCGATGGGCCCGTAACTCTTTGAGTTGCGGGCCTTTTCGCGCTTGGCGGCGGCTGAGGTTCGAGACTCGAGATCGGCCGTCTCCACTTTCTGGACGTTGACCTAGTATCCAACCCATGTCCGATAGCCCTCACCCCTGGAACTCGAAAGCCGATTTCGCGGATTGCGCGTGTCGGCGCCAAGCTCCGACGAGCCTGGAGCACTTGATCACTCAGTTCGGCACGGTCCGGGAATCGTGTCCCGTCCTCAGAGACCTCGTCCACCCCGAGGGCGTCTGGGACGCCCTGCACGAGTACCACAGCGGGACCCTGGACGAAGCTGTGATTCGGCCCGGAATCTTCCGGGAGTGTCTCTCCTAGATCAGAACGCGATCTGTGCCAAAGATCTTGACGACGTACAGCCCAGGAGGACAGCGGTGAGAAAGGTCGAAGACCGAGTCATCTTCTCCCCGACGGATCTCGCCCACTTCGCCGAGAATCCGTACGTCACCTGGATGGACCGGCTCCACCTGGAGCACCCCGACCGAGCAGTGCCGGATGCTCCGAGTGAGGAGCTCGAGATCATCGCCGGAAAGGGCCTTGAGCACGAAAGGACGTTCCTCCAGGGCCTTCGCGAGGCCGGCCGGGATGTGTGTGCGATCCCTGAGGGCCCCTTGAACCGCAAGGTCGAGCAGACGCAGGCCGCGCTGCTCGCCGGCCGAGAGGTCATCTACCAAGCGGCCCTCCAAGACGGGGAGATCGCCGGATACGCCGACTTCCTGGTGCGGGTGGACGTCCCGTCGTCGCTCGGATCCTATGCGTACGAGCCGTGGGACACGAAGCTCTCCTTGGAGGCCAAGCCGCACTTCCTGATCCAGCTCTGCGCCTACGCGAAGCTGCTGGAGGGCATTCAGGGGACTCGCCCGGAGCGCTTCGTCGTCGTCCTCGGCGACGGGACCGAGCGCGTGTTCCGGACGGACGACTACTTCTTCTACTACCTGCATCTCGAGAGGACCTTCCGACGTCAGCAGGAGGCGTTCATTCCGGATGAGCCTCCGGAGCCGCTCCGCCCGGGCAAGAACGGCCGGTGGGAGACGGCGGCAGCTGCATGGCTCGAGTCGACCGATCACCTTCTGCGGGTCGCCGACATCCGGAACGATCAGATCCAGAAGCTCCGCGCGGCGGGGATCGACACGATGACGGCCCTTGCCAAGCCAGGGGCGACGCCGGTGCCGCGACTTCGCCAAGAGACCCACGAGAAACTGCAGCAACAAGCGCGACTCCAGATCGAGTCTACCGGACAGCCGCGGCCGCGCTTCGAGATCGTGGAGCCCAACCCGGATGAACCGCGGCGCGGGCTGGCTCTCCTTCCTCCCCCATCACCGGGGGACGTGGTCTTCGACATCGAAGGATACCCCCTCACGGATGGCGGCCTCGAGTACCTACTCGGCGCGGTCGTCGAGGAAGGCGGTGAGCTCCGGTTTCTCGACTGGTGGGCGCACAATGACCACGAGGAAAAGAGGTCTTTCGAGCGCTTCGTGGACTGGGTGCACGAGCGGTGGCGAACCCACCCCGACATGCACGTCTACCACTACGCCTCCTACGAGGTCACTGCGATGCGGCGGCTGATGGGCAAGCACGGCACACGCGAACGCGAGGTCGATGACTTCCTTCGCAACGAGGTCTTCGTGGACCTCTACAAGGTCGTGCACCAGGGACTTCGCGTGGGCACGCCGAGCTACTCGCTGAAGGACATCGAGCACCTGTACATGGATGCGCGAGAGGGAGACGTGGCCACCGCCGGGGAATCGATCGTCTTTTATCAGCGATGGCTGGAGGCGCAGGACGGAGAAACGTGGGAAACCTCGGAGATCCTCCGGCAGATCCGCGACTACAACGAGGAGGACTGCCGCTCCACCTGCGAGCTGGTCCGGTGGCTCCGCGGCGTTCAAGCCGAAAGCGGAATTGGCTGGGTGCCCCGTCCTGGCGATGTCGAGGTGGTCGAAAAGGACCTCACACCCGCCCAGGAGCTCGCGGCTCGTCTCCTCGGATCGATCCCGGAGGACCGGTCCGAAGATCCTGAGCGCTGGAGGGTCCACGAGCTCCTGGCGTGGCTGCTCGAGTTCCACCGCCGCGAGGACAAGCCCATGTGGTGGAGACTCTTCGACCGGCACGCCATGACCGAAACCCAACTTTGGGAGGATCTTGACTGCTTGGCGAGTCTGCAGAGAACCGAGACGCGCCACCGGAAGGTCAAGCAGTCCTGGGCCTTCGAGTACCGGTTCGACGCGAACCAGGACACGAAGATCCAGCCTGGCGACGGGTGCTTCTTCGCCCACGACTTCACGCCGTGTACCGTGCAGACGATGGATCCGGAGTCCGGAACGCTCGAAATCAAGCTGGGTGGGCGCGCGCTCTCACGGCTCCGTGAGGAATCCAGTGGCGTCCCCGATCGGCTGAGCCTGATCCCGAACGAAGCCGTCAGCGCCAAGAAGATCGCCGAATCGATCGAGAGGACGGTTCGGCGATACGAGGCGAGCGGAGAACTGCCGACTCAGGTCTCGGATCTCCTGTTCCGTCGCCGCCCCAGACTGGCTGGACGGTCATCCGGCCCGATCCTGACGAAAGAGGTGGATCTCGAAGGGGGTACACTCCAGGCTGTCGTCGACATGGAAGGGACCACTCTCTGTATCCAGGGCCCCCCTGGGACCGGCAAGACCCACACCGGTGCGCGAGTCATTCTGGAGCTCCTGAAGAGGGACAAGACGGTCGGCATCAGCGCCAACAGCCACAAGGCGATCCTGAACCTGATGCGCCGTGTCGCCAGCTTTGCCGCCGACGAGGGCGTGCCCATCCGTGCCGTCAAGATCGGCGGCGACAAGAAGGACCCGCTACTTCGGGGAACGCGCACTCAACACGCGGTTTCCCTCGGCGAGGCCGCCGGCGACTTCAAGCTGTACGGAGCCACCGCCTGGCCATTCAGTTCTCCCGACGCCGAGGGCATGCTGGACTACCTGTTCGTCGACGAAGCCGGCCAGGTCTCTCTCGCGAACCTGATCGGAATGGCGCCCAGCGCCAGGAATCTCGTGCTGCTCGGAGATCAGATGCAACTGGGACAGCCGATCCAGGGATCGCATCCGGGTGAGAGCGGACTTTCCGCCCTGGATTACCTCCTCCAGGACCATCCCACGATCCCCCCGGATCTCGGGATCTTCCTGGCAAAGACGTGGCGACTCCATCCGGACCTCTGCCGGTTCATCTCCGATGCTGTGTACGAGGGCCGACTCGAGCCCGAGGGACACACGAGGTTGAGGAGGATCCTCCCTGCCGAGGGGGGGCGTATCGGCCGAGAGGCGGGTCTCCTCTTCGTTCCGGTGCAACACGAGGGACACACCCAGGGCAGTGAGGAGGAAGTTGCTGTCGTCACCGACCTGGCGGCGGAGCTGCTCCGGTGTCGGCATACCAACGACACCGGTGCCGACGTCGGAGACCTGAGCCTCGAAGACATCCTGATCGTCGCACCCTACAACTTGCAGGTTCGGATGCTAAAGGCCGCCTTGGGCGAGGACGCCCGCGTCGGAACGATCGACAAGTTCCAGGGGCAGGAGGCCCCCGTCGTGATCGTTTCGATGGCCGCAAGTGCCGGCAACACGTCACCGCGTGGGATTGATTTCCTCTTCGACAAGAACCGGCTGAACGTGGCCATCTCGCGCGCACAGAGCCTCGCGGTCGTCGTTGGGCATCCCGCTCTCGCTCGTACTCCGTGCTCGACCGTCACTCATGTCGAGCTCCTCAACTTGTTTGGGCGTGTCCTGTTCGACGGTGCACCAGCTTCTGCGTCCCCAGCCCCCCGTCTGGACTCCAGGAGCAGCCTATCCTCCCCCGCTCACCCATCTGCCGGGGTTCGAGCATAATGAACATCATCGATCCGAGTCAGTATGAGCATGTCGCCCTGGTGGGCGAGGGTCATTTCGCAATTGTACAGAAGTTCCGCCGCGCCGACGGCTCACTAGTTGCGATCAAATCGCTCCGCAAGGAGCACCGTGACGATCCAGAATACCAACACCGACTGAAGCGCGAGATCGAGTTGACGGATGCTCTTCAGGATGTAGACGGCATCGTGCCCATCCTCGCCACCTCTGCGGACCTCGACGACCCTGACGTTCGCTACGTCATGCCCTTGGCTACATGCAATCTTCAGGAGTTCATCAAGACCAACAACAGCTCCCTCACCCTCGATGACAGATTGGCGATCTTCGATTCGGTTCTTGATGCCGTCGCTGGAGCCCACGCACGTGCGATCCTGCATCGTGACTTGTCTCCGCGGAACGTCCTGGTAATGCGCCCAAACGACCCTTGCTCCTGCGTGGTCTCAGATTTCGGGCTCGGCAAAGACCTCTCGGCGGACTCCGGCCGCACCCGTGGGAGCGCGCATGACTATGGGCACGCCTACTACGTAGCCCCGGAGCAGCGCGCCAGCCTGAAGGATGCCACGGTCTTGAGCGACGTCTACTCACTGGGTCGACTGCTGAATTTCGTGATGACCGGCAAGGACCCCGATCACCATCATCCATGCAGTATGTCCGCGGTGATCAGACGCGCCACGGAACCGGATCCAGACGACCGCTATCCGACCGTCGAGCACATGCGGGAGCACTATGAGCGGCTCAAGAAGCTCGAGCTCGCCCCCGACGATGCGCCGGTGCACACGCTTACACAGTACCTTCGCGGACTTCCAGAGCCGCCTCCCTTTGATGAGGTACATCGCCGCCTGGTCTCCCCTGAGTTTGAGGACCACGTCTTCTACGGGTACATTGACCCGGCGCTGGACTTTCTCGATCGGGGATCACGACTTGAGGATTACTGCGATGCAGTCGGAAGTGATATCGCAGCGTTCGCTGACCGCTTCTGCAGCGCGATTCGCGAGTGTCTAGGTACTGTGGGCTGGCCGTTTCGCGAGATGGATGGCTTTGGCGGGTTCCTTCGGCGCCTGTACTATGCGGCGGACGACGCCGATGCTAGAGCCGAGTGTCTCAGAACCCTTTGGGACATCGCCTACGGAGCGGACCAGTGGGCGGTCCAGCGACTCCTCATTGGTCTTTTCAAGTCTGGCGATCTCGGCGAGGACGAGGTGATGGCCGTGGCTGAGCACATTCTCGACTCGGACACCGTGGTAGAGGACGACCGTCTTGCTGACGCCGCCGTCCCGCTCCCGATCCGAAATGCAATTGCGCAGTTGGCGAGTGTCGGCCTCGCAGACGGAGATGACGATGAGTAGTGCGAGAGAGCTTTCCTGGGCACGTGCGATCGTTGAGGTTCTTCGCACGGAGGGGTCGTCGATGCACTACTCAGACATCACAGACTCCGTGGTAGAGCGAGGACTTCGAACAAGCCTTGGCGCCACACCCGCAAACACCGTCAACGCGGTGATACATGAGAGCATTCACCGCCTCGGCAACGAGTCACCCTTTGTAAAAGTGGGGCGAGGCGAGTTCATCCTCCGGGAACACTTCTCTGAGCCAGCCGATGACGTCGATAGCCCACAGACAGATTCGACGATCGAGTTGCAGGAGGACGCTACTGTCGTTCGCGCATTCGGTATGTACTGGCGCCGCGATCGAGTAGCCTGGACGAGTCGCCCCGCGATCTTGGGTGTCCAGAGCAAGGGCGCCGATGCAGTTGACTTCTGCGACCAGATCGGCGTGTACCTACTACATGACCGTCGCGACATCGTCTATGTGGGGCGCGCTTCAGAGCGCCCGCTGGGAAGGCGGATCCAGGAGCATACCTTCGATCGCCTCGAAGGCCGCTGGGACCGTTTCTCCTGGTTCGGGCTGAGGGCCGTCACCTCGGATGGTCGGCTGCTCGTTCCTCCCGAGGGCCTCATCGGTCCCGACGCCATCATCACGGCGCTAGAGGCCCTACTAATCGAAGCCCTCGAGCCCCCACAGAACAGACGTAGGGGTGACACATTCAAGGCCATAGAGTACCTCCAGCACGAAGATCCCGAAGTGCGGCGCCGGAGGAATGCCGCCCTTCTCAGAGATATCGAACGGTCCTTGGAGGATGGGTCCTGAGCCAGCATGCCGGCCTCAACACTGAGACCTACGCACACCGATCGCTCCCCGAAGCTGCGCCCAGACGCGCGCCCGCGGAGAGCCCCCGACCCCGCCGGCCAGGCCACCCGCACCGGCGGCAACCGCGCCCGCCTATCCGGGGCCTAGAGGACGTCCTAGGACGTTTCGGAGACGACCAACCTTGAGCATGCAAACAACCGCTTCTTCGCCACTCATTTTGTCTGATCTCTTACTACGCGACGGGGCTGAACGGGGTCGAAAGATAGGAACGGCAGCTGCACGGGAAGGGCGGCGCCAGCGACAATTGCCCCGCGGCGCCGAGCGACGCACGTTCTACCTGGAACCGACGGGCATGGATCGGGATGCTCATCCGGAGCTCCGGATTGGGTCCGCCCGAAGCAGCCTGATTGTCGAGTGCGCTGCCCGAGTGGCTTCGAATCTGCGCACGGCTCTCTCCACGCGCACACCGATTGGCGACACCGCCAGATGCACCGCAGTGTCGACCGAATTCGAGGGGGCCTTCCCGCCTTGAACGAGAACCCGCCCCCACCCCTCTCGGCCGGCCTGTACGAGCACATCGTAACCCGCGCCCTCTCGCGCCAGGCCGAGTACGTCTCGAACCGCGCCGAGCTCGAGAGTCTCCCCCCAGACCTCGCCCCCCTTGCCTTCACCCAACTCCTCCAGGACCGCCTGCTCCACGCCTTCGAACAGGTCCCCACCGAGAACAAGCTCCAGCACCAGCTCGACCTCGCGAACAAGATCCTCCATCTACTTCGATCAGAGGCTCCCCGCGGAGGCGCCACGGAAGCCGACCTTGTCGACCCGCCGGCTCGCCGCCTCCTTGCGGTCCGACCCGAACCGAAGGGGAATCTCGCAACCGCTACCACCCCGGAGCGCCCAAGAACGCCGCTCTCCGTCAGCAGCCTGCTCGTCAACGGTCGCCAGGACCTCAGCATCGGGCCCGAACTCCAACGAGAGCTCGCCTCGGCGGATCGCGTCGATCTCCTCTGCTCCTTCCTGAAGTGGAACGGCTTCCGCCTGCTGCGCACCGCACTCCAGGAGTTCCTGGAGCGGTGTCCGGGGCAGCTCCGCGTGCTTACCACCACGTACATGGGAGCAACGGACCGCAAGGCGCTCGACGCCCTCGCGGAGCTCGGAGCCGAGGTGAAGGTCAGCTACGACACCGGCCGAACCCGGCTCCATGCGAAGTCCTGGATGTTCCACCGGAACAGCGGCCTGACGACCGCCTACATCGGTTCGTCCAACCTCTCCGCCAGCGCCCTCTTGGACGGTCTCGAGTGGAACGTGCGCCTGTCCGTCGTGGACAACGCTCCGATTCTGCGCCGCTTCAAAGCGGCGTTCGAACAGTACTGGTCCGAGCCGGAGTTCGAGTCCTACGACCCCGACCGGGACGGAGAGAGATTCGCCCGGGCCGTCCGTCGCCAGAGCCCGGACGAGACACCTCTCTTCGTCGACCTGATGCCGCGTCCCCACCAGCAGGAGATCCTCGACTCGCTCGCGGCAGAGCGCGCTCACGGACACACGCGCAACCTCGTCGTGGCCGCGACGGGGACCGGCAAGACCGTCGTCGCTGCGCTTGATTACCGAAGGCTCGCGGAAGAGGTCGAACGAGGCCAACCTCGCCCCTCCCTTCTGTTCGTGGCCCATCGTCAGGAGATCCTGAAGCAGAGCCTGCAGACCTACCGGCTCGCCCTCCGAGATGGCTCGTTTGGCGAGCTCCTGGTCGGCGGCGAGGTGCCTGCGAACGGGCGCCACGTGTTCGCGAGCATCCAGTCCCTGCACTCCGAACGGATCCAGACGATCCACCCGGAGGCATTCGACATTCTGGTGGTGGACGAGTTCCACCACGCCGCGGCGGACTCCTACGAGCGGCTGCTGACCCACCTCAAGCCACGATACCTCTTGGGACTGACCGCCACTCCCGAGCGCGCGGATGGCCAATCGGTCCTTCAGCACTTCGACGACCGAATCGCCTCCGAGCTCCGGCTCTGGAGAGCCCTCGACGAGGGTCTGCTGAGTCCGTTTCAGTACTTCGGAGTCCACGGTCCGGACCTCAGCCACGTGGCCTGGAAGCGCGGACGCTACGACCCAAGCGCTCTATCCGGTGTGTACACCGCAGATCACGCGCTCGCGCTCCGCGTGGTCCAGCAGATCCACGACAAGATCGCCGACGTGTCCCAGATGCGCGCGCTGGCCTTCTGCGTCGACGTGAACCACGCCCTCTTCATGGCCGAGCGGTTTCGGAAGGCCGGGTGGACAGCCGAGGCCATCAGCGGCGCGACGGACTCGACGGAGCGAAATGCCGCCCTGCGCCGACTCGAGTCGGGCGACCTCCAGATCCTGTGTAGCGTGGACCTCTTCAACGAAGGCGTCGATCTGCCCCAGGTCGATACGGTTCTGTTCCTCCGTCCGACCGAGAGCGCCACGCTCTTCCTCCAGCAGCTCGGGCGAGGACTGCGCCCGAGTCCGAACAAGCCGTGCTGCACGGTGCTCGACTTCATCGGCAACGCGAGCCGCAGGTTCCGATTCGACCTCCGCTTCCGGGCGATCGTCGGAGGCACCCGACGCCAAGTGCAGCGGCAGATCGAGGAGGGCTTCCCGGCCCTGCCGAGCGGGTGCAGCATCAGCCTCGATCGCGAGGCGCAGGATGCGGTGCTGACGAACATCCGAAGTCAGCTCGGCAGTGGCCAGAAGGGGCTCGTCGAAGACCTCAAGGCACTCGGTCCCAAGACCAAGCTCGACCAGTTCCTGGTGGAGACGGGATTCGACCTGGAGGATGTCTACGAGGGGGCCGGGCTCTGCTTTGCGAACCTGCGAAGGAAGGCGGGGTTCGCTCCGCCCGAGAGCCACGAGGGGACGCTCCGCATGGAACGAGCCCTGGCGCGCCTCCTCCACATCGACGACGCGTACCGGCTCAGGGGATTCCAGGAGTTCCTTGCCTCCGACTCTCCGCCGGCCGGAGATCCGGACTCCGCGGCGCAGCGGATGCTATTCGTGCTTCTGGGCGGCGTTCGTCTGCCCTTCTCCGAAATGGACCGGCACTGGGCCGATCTCTGGTCTCGACCGGACCTCCGGGAGGAACTCCGGACTCTGATGGCGCTCCTGGAGGACCGGACCCGCCGACTCACGATCCCCCTCACCGGCGACCTGGCCGCCCTTCCGTTTCAGACGCACGGGACCTACTCACTCGACGAGGTGCTCGCCGGGGCCGATGAACGCACCGCGAAGGGTGGCGTCCTCCGAATCCAATCGGGCGTCCACTACGCACAGCGGCACTCCTGCGATCTCCTGTTCGTCACCCTGGAGAAGAGCGAGCGGGAGTACACACCCACGACGCTCTATCGGGACTACCCCCTCACCCCCACGCGATTCCATTGGGAGACGCAGTCCGCTTGTCATCCCGGCACGCCCACGGGACGCCGGTATCTCTCGATCACGCGTGGCGCGATCCAACACGCCCTCTTGTTCGTGAGGGAGCGGAGGAAGGACCCGCGGGGCGAAACCATGCCCTATCTCCTGCTCGGCCCCGCGTACTACCAATCATCGCGCCGCGAGCGGCCGATGCAGATCGAGTGGGAGCTGGCGCACGCGATGCCGGCGTCGACGTTCCAGGAGATGAAGGTCGCTGCGGGTTAGGCGCGCGTTCGCGCGCGCACCCTCGCGATCCGTCCGGCGGCGAGAAGTCGCCCCAGACGGGTAACGGCGGCCGGGGAGACCGCAGCCCTCAACCAACGCCGACAGTGAACCTGTGTCTGTTGCTCCTGCAGAGATCCGCTTGATCAATGCTGGACCAGCACCGCCTGCCTCGTGTTGCGACGGAGCCAGATCGAGGTTCGCAGGTCGAACCCCCTACCCCGCCGGCCAGTACACCCGCACCAGCGGCAACAACGCCCTCCCATCCGCATCGAACGACTCGTAGTGCTCCACCACCAGCTTCGCCAGATCATCCAGATTGATCAGCGTGACCGGCACCGCCGACCGCTCCGCCTCGTACCGCGCGTCCTTGGAGAAGTCCCCCGTACTCACGTAGAGCCCCCGGTCCGACGGCCGCAACGCACCGAGGAAGCTCCGGATCTGCTGCGATCCGATCGCCGTCCGGGGGCGGTGCTTGACCTCCGCGATGATGGACGGACTCTGAAACCCGAGCCCATCCGGCGACGCCACCACATCCCGCCCGCGATCCGGCCCACTCTGGCTGACCCGGGTCTTGAACCCCATCGCACGCAGCAACGCCGCGACCAGGTGCTCCATCTCGGCGGGATCCAGCATGCTGATCCGGTCCTTCAGCGACTCCCGCGACCTCTCCTCCACGTCCTCGCGGAGGCCCGGGAAGTCGTCGCCGGCCACGCTCGACTCGCTCTCGCTCGCCGGCGCCACGCCGTTCATCGCGCGCTGGATCTCGTCCAGCACGTCTTCGCCCGGCTCGAACACCGTGAGGAATCCACCGAGCGTGTTCTTGGCGTTCGTGGAGAGGTCGTCCCGCCCGGCGCGCCCGATCCACCGCACCGGTCGCACCTGCTCGTGCTCGGGGATGTCCGACGAGTACCGGTAGTCCCCCGAGATCTCGCCCAGGAGATACTCGCGCTTGGCCGGATCGTAGGTGACCACCTTGTCGCCGGGCGCCATCTCGCGCGCGAACTTCCAGATCATGGCGGCGATGTTGGACACGGCGGCCGGGTGCGGATTGGGCAGCCCCTTGCGGAGCTGCTCCTTCAGGTCGTCGGCCGTGGTCGTGGCCCCGACCTCTCCCACGCCGCCCCAGTTCGCGGCGACACAGCCCTTCTCCTCGAACTCGTCCACGAGCCGCCCGCCGCCCCCGGCGCGGACCATCCAGAATCGCGACACGATCTCCCTCCCGGTTGGGTGCTTTCTGGGAGGTATCGTCCACCGTTTCACGTGGTCTGAGCCGGACGGACCGGGGCGGATGCCGCCCCGCGCCACAAGGTCTAAGGGCTCCGGACTCAACGAGTTCCGGACTCTTGGTCCTCGGGGGCAGGCTGTCCCACGGGAATGATGCTATAGTCACACAACCGTGCTTCGCACGGCGGCTGGTGCAGCATTTCGCGTATCGCCGCTTCACGACGGTGCAGGCCGGAGCGTCCGGCTCGCAGTGAAGGCCGGCGATCTCATCATGGGCTACTTCGCGTAGCCTCAGCTGAGAGGGCAGGCACCATGGAAGTCCAGACCGAAGTGAAGGCCGGAGATCTCACCATGGGATTCTTCGAGTAGCCAGGAGAGGTAACATGGAAGTCCAGACCGAAGTGAAGGCCGGAGACATGAGTCAGTCTTACTTCGAGTAGGGCCGACTGCTCGCCGGAACCGGAGAGAATGTCTCCGGAAGCGAAACGCAACGGATCCGGGAGACCGGATCCGTTGTGCGTTGGGGGAACCGAGGCGCGGAATGCCCAGTCCGTTTCATCTCACGGAGCGCTCGCTGGAGCAGGACTCCGGCGGCGTGGCCCGAGGTGTCGCGCTGACCACTGCCCTTCTCCTGTTGGGATGGGTCACGTGGTTCGTCGCGGCGCAGGTGGATGTGTGGGTGCTGTCGGACGACGCGCGCCTGGAGGGTCGCCACGTGGCGGCGCGGATCGAAGCACCCGACACTCCCGCGCGCATCGCATCCCTGCCCATCCGCCCCGGCATGGAGATCGCGCCCGGCGATGTGATCGTCACGTTCGACGATCGGGAGCTCGTGGCGGAGCTTCAGGCCGCCGAGGTCGAGGAGCAGACGGCTGCGCAGCGTCTCGCCGGATACAAGGATCGATTGCAGGAACACGACCTTGCGGTCGAGGCCGAGACGAACGCGCTGCGGGCCGACCGACAGCGAGCGGAAGCGGCCGTGCGAGAGGTCGAAGCGCTCCTGACGGAGACCGAGCGTGAGCTGGCGCGGGTTCGCTCGCTGCGCGACTCCGGCCTGTCTTCCGTGGCGGTGCAGGAACAGGCGGTCTCGCAGAGGGATGCCGCCAGCGGACGGCTCGAAGCGCGCCGCGCCGAGGTCCGCTTCCTGGAACAGGAAACCACGCGAGTGCTCGCGGTGCGCCGTTCGGAGCGTCTCGCGCTCGCCGACGAGATCGCCGACCTGGAAGCGCAGAGCGCGGTGGTCCGCGAGCGGATCGAGACCCTTCGGACCCGTCTGGAGCGCTACCGAATCGTCAGTCCGTTCCGCGGACACGTCGGAAGCATGGTGTCGCTACCGATCGATCGCGTGGAAGCCGGTCAGTGGCTCGCCACCCTCATCCCCGAGGGAGAGGTGGACGTCGTCGCTGCGTTCCCTCCGGCGGAGGCGGCCGGCGTCGTGCGACGGGGCATGGGGGCACGATTCCGCGTGCGCGCCTACGATCATCTGTTCGCCGGCACTCTCCCCGCGGTCGTGCAGGACGTCTCCACCGAGCCACGCGATGGCGTCCTCGACGTACGCCTGACGCTCGCGTCGCAGGATTCGCGAGTCGAACTGGCGCCCGGTCTCCCCGGGCGCGTCGAGATCCGCGTCGGGAAGCGGACACCGGCGTCGCTGGCCCTGCAGGCGGTGGGAAGGCTCATGAACCGGTGAAGCGCCGGCTGCTGGTGCCGGAGACCGTGCAGTCGTCCGCTCTGGACTGCGGGCCGGCAGCGCTGCACTCCCTGCTCGCGGGCTTCGGGATCCCTTCGTCCTACGACGACCTGCGCGACGCCTGCCGCACGAACGTCGACGGTACCTCCATCAACGACCTGGAAGTCGTCGCACGCGAGTTCGGCCTCGAAGCCAAGCAGGTCATGATCCCGGCGGACCACATCGTTCTCGACGAGGCGAAGTCCCTCCCCGCGATCGTCGTGGTCCGGAACGCCGCGGGCGCGACCCACTTCGTCGTGGCCTGGCGATGCCGCGCGGGGTTGGTCCAGATCATGGATCCGGCCACGGGCCGGCGATGGCAACGCACCTCTGATTTCCTGCACGACGTCTACCGTCACCGGACCGCGGTGCCGGCGTCCGCCTGGGCGGCGTGGGCGCACACCGACGATTTCTTGCAGCCGCTGGACGCGAGACTCCGCCGCGTGCGAGTTTCGCCGGCACGTCGACACGCGTGGGTCGAGCGCGCAAAGGAAGACGAAACGGGATCGACGCTCGCGCGTCTCGACGCCGCCGTGCGGTGGGTCACTTCCCTCGTGGAGGCCAAGGCGCTGCGGCGCGGGAGTGAAGCCGAACGCGCCGTCGATCGGATCCTCGAGCAAGCGTCACCTGCAACCGATCCGCCGCCTGCCTTCTGGCAGGTTCAACCCACCGAAGACCCCACGCGGGTTCATCTGCACGGCGCCGTACTCCTCCGCGTTCGCGGTGTGCAGACCTCGCCGGCCGCCGCCGGCACCACGGCCGAGTCGGCGCGCCGCGCGCCGCACTCCCCCGGAGTGTTCGAGTTCCTGAAGACCAGCATGGGGCAGAAGGTCCCGTGGCCCGCCGTGATCGCCGCCTTGTTGGCCGGAGGAGGCGTCGCCCTGGAGGGCCTCGTGTTCCGCGCGTGGATGGAGCTCGGCGTCGAGCTGCCGCTGGCAACGCAGCGCATCCTCACCGGAGTCGCCGCCGTGTTGCTCTCCGGAATCATCCTCGGGCTGGAGGCGCCGCTGTTCTTCCGGTCGCAGGCGATGGGACGTCGAAGCGAGCTGAGCCTGCGCATGGCCTTCTTCCGCAAGCTGGTCCGGTTGGATGATCGCTACCTCTCGAGCCGGCTGGTGTCCGATCTGGTCGAGCGCGCCCATCGCATCGCCCACCTGCGCAAGCTGCCACCGCTCGGGGCACAGCTGGGACGTCTCCTGACCGGACTCGTCGCGACGACGATCGGAGTCGTCTGGCTCTTCCCGGAAGGAGCCGCGCTCGCAATCGGAGCGGCGGTCGTGAGCGTCGCGATCCCGTGGCTGCTGCGCTCCGTGTTGACGGAGCGCGATCTCCGACTCCGCGCGCACGCGGGCGCACTGACACGCTTCCAGCTCGATGCGCTCCTCGGGCTCACGCCAGCTCGCGTGCACGGTGCGGAACGCGCATTGCAGCGGGAGCACGAAGGCCTCGTCACGCAATGGGCGCGAGCATCGCTGGGCTTGCAGCGGTCGGGGTTGCTCGTTCAAGAAGTCACCACGCTCGTCGGCCACTCGCTGGTGCTTTGGCTCGTGGCTTCCTACGTCGTCGACCGAGGCGCGTCGCTCGGTGTCCTCCTTCTGTTCTACTGGGCCTTTCAGATTCCGATCTTCGGCCAGCGCATCGTGGAGCGCGTGCGCCAGATTCCGGAACACCGCAGCGTCGCGACGCGACTGTCCGAGCCCCTGGCCGGCCCGGAAGAGCCGGAATGCGCAGGTTCGCCTGCGGCGTCGCCCTCGCTGGCGTCACCGCTTGCGACCGAATGCACGCGGGGGATGGCGCTCTCCTTCGAGCGGGTGTCGGTCGAGATGAGTGGCGTGCCCGTCTTGCGGGATCTGGACCTTTCGATCGGGCCGGGAAGCCGCGTGGCTCTCATCGGTCCGAGCGGTGCAGGCAAGTCCACGCTCATCTCCGTCTTGCTCGGATTCCATCGCACGCAAGGACGCGTGCGGGTCGACGACAAGCCCCTCGACGAGCAGCTCGCGCACATTCGGGCGGATACGGCCTGGATCGATCCGGCCGTGACGATCTGGAATCGATCGATGCTGGAGAACGTCCGCTACGGGAATCCGCGCGACGCCGCAAGCGTCCCGAGTCAAATTTGCCGGGCTGAACTCGAAGACGTCGTCGAGTGGATGCCGGCCGGCCTTGCCACGACGCTGGGCGAGGGGGGCATGCTGCTCTCCGGAGGGGAAGGACAGCGCGTGCGATTCGCGCGCGCGTTCGGTCGCCCGGAGGCACGGCTCGTGTTGCTCGACGAAGCGACGCGCGGACTCGATCGCGACGTCCGCGCCGCGCTGCTCGATCGCGTGTTCGAGCAGTGGCCCCACGCGACCATCCTCTGTGTGACGCACGATCTGGAGCAGACCGAGCGGTTCGATCGCGTCGTCTTCCTCGAGGGTGGGGCGATCGTCCAGGACGGTTCTCCGCAGGAGCTCCTGGAGCAGCCGGGCCGATTTGCGGAGGCGCATCGCGCCTGGCAGGCTTCCCAATCGGACATCTGGGGCGACACGGGCTGGCGACGCCTCCTCGTCCGCGATGGCTCGCTGGTGGACGGGGTGGAGTCATGAGCGCGGTGCCCGTCTGGCTTCGTGAGGAACTCGGGCCCGCGCTCCGCGAACTCGCGGGGCCTCTGGCGCCGCCGGACGAGTCCGGCGGGGACGTCCCGCCCGTTCCGGAGGAACGGGAACGGTTGGACGACTGGATCGACGTCGCCGCGCTTCGCCTGGGCGTGGAGGCCGAGCCGTCGTGGTTGACCGGCGCGGATCTCGGCGAGCTTCCGGACGCCGCGCCGTGCCTGGCGCGCGTTCCGGGAAGCGACCCGTTCGAGTTCGTGGTTCTCCTTGGCGCCACGCGCCGTCACGTTTCCCTGCTCACGCCGACGCTCCGCACCGTCCGCCTCCGACGGCGCGAGTTCGTGCGGTGGCTCGAGAAGCGCGCGGCCACGGCACACGCGGGCGAACTGGACGCGTGGCTCGATGCCGTACGGTCGTCTCCGCGGGGCCGCACCCGAGCGCGACGTGCCGTGTGGGCGGCGCTCCACGGAAGGGAGCCTGCGGCACGCCTCTGGATGATCCGACGCGATGCCGCGGCGCCCGCGTCCCGCATCGTCAAGTCGAGAGCCTGGTTGAGCAGCGCGATCGCCTACGGGCTCGCACACGCCGGTCAGTTCGTCATGTTCGTACTGGCCTGGCGGATCCTCGGTCCGGCCGCGTTTCACGGTACGCTCTCGCTCGGGCAGGTTGGCGGCTGGGCGCTCGCACTCTTTTCGATGATTCCTTGTCGCATGGTCCGAGATTGGAGCCGCGCCCGGCTCCTCACGCGGATCGGAGTGCTCCTCCGGCAGCGCGCACTCGCGGGGATCCTCCGCATGGACTCCGAGGAGCTGCGCCGGGCCGGTGTGGCCGACGCGTTCGGACGCGTCATCGATATCGACGCAATCGAGAACCAGGCGCTGTCCGCCGGCTTCCTCGCGGTGAACGGCGCCATCGAGATCGTCCTGTCCGCCTGGGTGCTCTCCCGCGGCGCCGCACCTTTGCCACTCGTGGTTCTCTTGGGCCTCATGACCGGATCGTTCGTTCTCCTCGCACACCGGATGCGCAAGAGCCACGCTCGGTGGAATGGGATGCGACTCGCGCTCTCGGAAGATCTGGCCGAGAAGATGATCGGCCACCGGACACGACTCGCGCAGGGGACCCCCGAGACGGACCATGTGCGGGAGGACGAAGCGATGGCCGCGTATCACCGCGCGAGCCGACACCTCGATCGCTACGCCGCAGCAATCGCGATCGTGTTCCCGCGACTGTGGATGCTGCTTGGACTCAGCGTGCTCATCCCCGTTCTGGCCGGCGTGTCCGAGCCCTCGTCGCTCGCCTACGCGCTCGGCGGGATCCTTCTGGGCTTCCGGGCACTCGACCTCCTCGGCGAGGGTGTGGCGGGACTTGCCGCGGCATACAGCCCGTGGCAGCGAATCCGGCCGCTGCTGATCGCGACGGGGACCCGACCCGCCGCGGGACTTCTCGAACTCCCGGAGGACGCTCCGGCCGGAACGCCGATCCTGGATCTCACGCGGATCGGGTACCGCTACCCGGGGCGACCCCGCGCCGCTCTGCAAGATGTCAGCCTGCAGCTGAAGACGGGAGAGCGGGCATTGCTCGTGGGACCATCGGGTGGTGGGAAGTCCACGCTCGCGTCCCTGGCGGCCGGCCTGCGCGACCCGGATCGTGGCGTCGTCCGGTTCGCCGGGTTCGACCGCTCCGCGCTCGGGGATCGGAACTGGCGCCGTGGCGTCGCGCTGACTCCCCAGTTCCACGAGAACCACCTGTTCGCCGACACGCTCGCATTCAACCTGCTGCTGGCGCGACGCTGGCCCCCGTCGCGCGAGGATCTGCTGCGGGCGACGGAGATCTGCCGAGAGCTCGGGCTGGGGCCACTGCTGCAGCGCATGCCCGCCGGACTTCAGCAGCGCGTGGGGGATGGCGGCTGGCGTCTCTCGCACGGCGAGCGGAGCCGGGTGTTCCTCGCGCGCGCACTGTTGCAAGGAGCGTCGGTTCTCATCCTCGACGAGAGCTTCGCTGCGCTGGATGCCGAGAATGTGCGCCAGTGCGTCGAAGTGGCGAAGGGTGCGGCACCGACGCTCCTGGTGATTGCACATCCGTGATCGGACGTGCGTGCGTCCCAGTTCGTCGGAGCCGGTCCAGCCTCCCCCTAGAACTCCACCTCGAACACCCCACCCGTCACCACCCGCACCGCCGGCGTCTCCTTCTCCAAGAGTGGCCCCGGGCCGGATTCACCGGGGGCCGCGCAGACCCGCCCTCGGCGACGTTTGAGCCCGCCCCCGCCGGCCTGCTACGCTCGAGACTCCCCCGGGACGCGGGAGGACCGCCCTGCTGACCATCACCCTCGCCACAGCCCTCGGAGCACTCCTGATGGCGACGCCGCCGGCCCCGGCCGGCTCCGACGGCATCATCTTCGACGTCGACTTCGAGCCGCCGGTGCACGTGGTGGGGTTCCCTCCGGCCGTCGGTCCCACCACGCTGCCCTACGACCGGCCGACGTACGTCTGGCACGGCGACCCGCTGATCGCCTATGGCCCTCCGGGCTACGGCCAGAGCCTGAACCTGAGCAACTACCCGGGCCTGCAGAGCGACGGCGACAGCGTCAGCTTCGACATGGTGCCGTTCCCCTACGCGAACTACGGCGTGGCCTACACGATCGCGTTCGACGCCTTCGAGGAAGATGCGTCGTTCTTCGTGGCGCCGATCCCGAACTGGGGCTTCCGGCTCAGCGTGACCTTCCGGTGGGATCCCGACACCGGGGGCACCGTTCACGCGGGGGAATTCACCTCGGCGCCGGTCATCGGGTCGTGGGAGCTCGACGTCCCGCTCCGCGTGCGCATGGAGCTGTCCAAGGCCGAGAAGGGGTACGCCCGCATCTACCTGGACGGAGTGCTCGTTCACGATGTGGAGGGCGGATGGCCTCCCGGCCTGGATCTGTTGAAGATCTGCTTCGCGCACAACGATTCGCAGTGCAGCGCGCTCGTGGACGACGTGCTCATCTGGGGAAGCCACTCCGGTCCGATCCCCGTCGAGGCTGCCAGCTGGGCCGGGATCAAGGCGCAGCATCGATAGCGTGCGCGTCGGGAGCTGTCCCGGCCGTCCCGAGGAGTGACGTGGGCACCTGCCCCTAGCCCGACCTCCGCCCGATCCGCTACCTTCCCCCTTACCTTCACCTTCCAACCTCACCGCCACCCTTCCCGCCCCTCCCGCCCCGGAGACGCCGCCCATGATCGGCCGCACCCTCGCCCACTACCGGATCGTCGAGCCGATCGGGGAGGGCGGCATGGGCCGCGTGTACCGCGCGCACGACGACCGGCTCGGTCGTGACGTGGCCGTGAAGGTGCTGCAGCATCACCTCGCGTCCACGCCGGAGGCGCGCGCCCGCTTCGAGCGCGAGGCCCGCACGATCTCGCAGCTCGGCCACCCGCACATCTGCACGCTGTACGACGTCGGCCGGGACGGCGACACCGACTACCTCGTGATGGAGTTCCTCTCCGGGCGGTCGCTGGCCGAGCGGCTGCAAGATGGTCCGCTTCCGGTGCCCGAGCTGCTGCCGCTCGCGATCCAGGCGGCCGGCGCGCTGGAGCGCGCGCACGCGGCGGGCGTGGTCCACCGCGATCTCAAGCCCGGCAACCTCATGCTGACGGAGTCGGGCGTGAAGCTCCTGGACTTCGGACTCGCGCGCTCCGGCACGGACTCGGGGAGCAGGTCGCCGTCCGCCGGCCTCCCCTCGCCGTCGCCCGCGCCGCCGTCCCCCGCATCACCGGCATCCCCACCCCCGCCGGCATCCCCGCCGTCTCCCAGCACCCCCACCGTCCTCGCGGACGACGACGCCACCGTGGCGCACGGTCTCACCACCGTCGGCGCGATCGTGGGGACATACCCGTACATGGCGCCCGAGCAGCGCGCCGGCCGCGACGCGGACGAACGCTCGGACATCTTCGCGTTCGGCTGCGTGCTGTACGAGATGGCCACGGCCATGCGCGCGGCCGCCGGCGTGGACGCCGCCGCATTGCCGCCGCCGCTCGCGGCGATCGTCGAGCGCTGCCGGCAGCCGGAGCCGGCGGACCGGTTCCCGCACGTGACCGCGCTGCGCGAGGCGCTCGAGCGCGTGCGCGACTGGCCGGAACGCGTGGCGCTGCCCGAGCTCGCGCGCATCATCGACTCGATCCAGGGTCTGGACGAAGGCCCCGAGAGCTGGCAGGCGTGGGAGCTCGCGCGCGAGATCGAGCGCATCGATCCCGGGAATGAACGTCTGCAGCAGCTGCGGCCGGAGTTCACGCACGCGCTGCGCGTGACGTCCGAGCCGGCGGGCGCGCTCGTCTCGATCCGTCGCTACGATCGCCCGGACGGCTGGATCCCGCTCGGCCCGACCCCGCTGGACACGGAGGATGCGCCGCGCGCGTTCCTCTGCCTGCGCCTCGAGCACCCGGACTGCCGCCCGGCGCACGACCTGCTCTGGAGCCACCCGCTCGCGGAGACGCTCCACCCGATGCCGCACTACCGGCTGCGCCGCCCGCACGAGATCCCCGAGGAGATGGAGTTCGTGCCGGCCGGCGCGGACGACGTCGTGATGCCGGGCCTCGAGGAGCTGAGCGCGGAGGCCGTCCCCGCGTTCCTGCTCGATCGGCACCCGGTCACGAACCGCCGGTACAAGGAGTTCGTGGACGCGGGTGGCTACGCGAACGAGTCGTTCTGGACGGAGCCGTTCGCGGACGGCGAGCGCACCCTGTCGTTCGCGGAGGCGATGACGCGATTCATCGACACCGTCGGGCAACCCGGCCCGGCCGGCTGGGAGTTCGGCGACTTCCCCGCCGGACGGGCCGAGCATCCCGTCACCGGGATCAGCTGGTTCGAGGCCGCCGCCTACGCCGCGTGGGCGCAGAAGCGACTGCCCACGGTGTTCCACTGGAACCGCGTGGCGCTCCCGTTCGCCGCGTCGCAGGTCGCGCCCGCCGCGAACCTCGCCGGCACCGGCACCGTCCCGGTGGGAACGACGCACTCCGTCAACCGCTTCGGCGTGCACGATCTCGCCGGCAACGTGCGCGAGTGGATCCGGAACGAGGTGAACCCGAACCGGCAGCGCTTCATCCTCGGCGGCGGCTGGAACGATCCCGACTACGCGTTCGCCGACGCGTACGCGCAGTCCGCGTGGAACCGCGCGGCGTCGAACGGATTCCGCTGCCTGCGCGAGATCCCCGGCGACGCCGGCCGCACGGACTCGCTCGACCGCGTGATCGATCTTCCGTTCCGCGACTACGCCGCCGAGTCCCCGGTGGGAGACGAGGTGTTTCAGTTCTTCCTGCGCCTCTTCCTGTACGACCGCGCGCCGCTGAACGCATCGGTGGACGCGGAGTTCCCGGGCACGGAACTCGGCCACCACCGGATCGTGACCGTGGACGCGGCGTACGGTGGAGAGCGACTGCCGCTGCACGTGTTCCGCCCGCCGAAGCACGACGGGCCGCTTCCCGTGGTGATCGTGTTCCCCGGCTCCGGCTCGCTGATGCGGAACGAGTTCGATCCCGCGGAGCTCCGTCGCGTGAACTACCTCACCAAGGCCGGCTACGCGGTCATCCTTCCCATCTACCAGGGGACGTACCAGCGGAAGACCGCCATCAAGGCGGACACGCCGGAGGCCACCGCCGCGTACCGCGACCACCTCGTGATGTGGGGCAAGGACCTCGGCCGCGCGGTGGACTACGTGGAGTCGCTCGACGACCTCGACGCGTCGCGCGTCGCGTACTTCGGTCTCAGCTGGGGCGGCCAGCTCGGCGGCATCCTGCCCGCGGTGGAGAAGCGCATCCGCGCGAACGTCCTGTACGTCGCGGGCTTCTCGTTCCAGCGCCCGCTCCCCGAGGCCGACGCCATCAACTACGTCCCGCGCGTGACGCAACCGACGCTCATGCTGAACGGCGAGCTCGACTTCTACTTCCCGCGGGAGACCTCGCAGCGCCCGATGTTCGAGCGGCTGGGCACGCCGGACGAGCACAAGTCCTGGAAGACCTACCCCGGCGCGCACTCGGTGCCGCGCGTGGCGCTGGTGCAGGAGTCGCTGGCGTGGCTGGAGCGGTACCTGGCGTGATTGCCGGACAATCAACCCGAATTGGTTGTTCAGGCTGAAATCAACCCGTTGCCGCTACGATCTCCCCGTGGCCGAACTGGAGGGGTCCACGGACCACCCGGCAGCCCGCTTGCTCGCCGGTACCGACTTCTTCGAAGAGGGCACCGGCACGAAACGGAGCTCCACTCGCTTGTTCAACGCCGCGGCAACCCGGCGGAGCATCGAGAGGGAGTGCCCGTCGTAGTCATCGTCTTCCAGTCGAGTGATCACGGTACGCGACGTCCCGACCAGCCGCGCGAGTTCCGCCTGCGTGATCCCGGCCTTCGTGCGCAGCTCGTGAAGCTTCCGCGCGATCTCCGCGCCGGCCCGCGCCTCCTCGAAAGCGACCTTCTCCTTCTTGGTCCTGGCGTAGCGGCGGGAGAGGATCTCGACCGCGTCGGAGGTCTTCTTCTTCGCCATGGCTTCCACTCCTCGTACGCGCAGCGGGGACTCCCCGGGATTTCGGGACCACGCCTTCGGCAGTGTAGCAATTTTGTGACTCACCGCGCACCTCCATCCAAGCGCTTCCACGCGGGCGAAGCTGGCCACTCCGATGAAACGTCCCCATACTCCGGACAATCGCCATCCCGGAGCGCTCAGTGACCCCGCTCGCCACCACCCTGATCCTCCTCTCCTGCGGTCCCGCGCCAAGGTTCGAGCCCTGGGCGCCCTCCACGGATCGAGCGGTGGAGAGTCCCTGGGGCGAACCGACCAACGGCGTCTCGACGCTCTTCGCCACGCACACCGACACGCTGGCCGTCGGCGACACCTTCCACGTCGAACTCTTCTTCCGTTTCTCGAGCGTCCAGTCCGACGGGAAGGTCGCCGCGTTCGCCGACACCATGTGGGAGTTGCCGCGGCTCGTGCTCACGCCCCGCGACGGCGGAACGGCGCTCGTCCGCTCTGCTTTCTCGCCCGGCGGGCTGGGCTGGCTCGAGGATCCCTCCGATCACCACGATCTGCGGGACGGGCCCTTCCAGAGCTACGGCGCGCAGTTCCACCTCCTCGACCGTTCCGGAGAGCAGGTGCCGCCCGGTGACTACTGGGCCACGATCGAGCACCGAAGCGCCGGCACGGAGTCACGGACGTACTGGAACGAAGAGGGCGAGATGGAGTCGCGACCGTACGCGCCGGGAGAGGTCTGGACCGGGACTGTGACCACGGGACCGATGCCCATCCACATTCGCCCGAGGGGTCCCGAGCGGAAGGTGGTCGAGCTCCCCCACCGGATCGCATTCAAGCACGAGGTCGGCCAACCGGGTTGGGATTGGGATCCGGCAAGTTTCGAGCCCGACACCCTCGTCGTCCGCCCGGGGTTCGTGGTCGGGTTCCGGACAGAGTACTGCACGCACTACGGCAGGGAACGAATGGAGCAATCCGTGGACGCGACTGCGGATCCCGCCGAGCTGCGGCGCTTCGTCGACACGCACGACCCCGGGTGCGGCGGCAGCCTGAGCGGCATCCCGAGTCGCGACTGGCCGGGTTGGCACTACCTTCCCGGACCGAAGGACCCGGAGGTCGTGTCCGAGGAACGGCCCCTGGAAGTGCGGATCGCGGTGACGGTGTTCGAGACCTCGGTGCCGGGCGAGAGCCACTGGGTACCCGAGAGCGGCGAGTACCGCGTGTTCCGGGAGTACGAGATCCGCGGCTTCTGGCAGCCGCCGCCCTCGAAATAGTCGTCGTTCCGGAGTTGCCGGGCGGAGGGAGCGAGGAAGCGCCCGGCCGCCTCCCAGCGCTTGCCCGAACCTACGGACTCTCCCCGCCCGCACCGCCATCCCCCACCGACTCCGGTCCCTCGGGCTCCAGGTCATTCAGCACCAGCAGAAGATCCAGCGGCAGACACCTCGCCCACGGCAGCGTGTGAATCATCTCGTTGTAGTGATTCGAGAGGATCGTGATCCACTGCCCCTCGTCCTTCACGAGAACGTTGAGGACGGTGTAGCCGCCGATCGCGCCCCTTCGCTCCACCAGCACGGGCGCGAGATCGCTGCCCGGCAGACGACGCGGATACACCCAGCTGCCGAGCGCCACGTAGTTGCCCTGGTTGCCGATGTCCGTTCGCGGGGTCAGCATCGTCTCGGTCGTCGCCACGGAGAGCAGCTCGTGGTTCGCGAGCGCGCGGTTCCAGCGGTGGAGATCGTCCACGGTGGAGTAGAGACAGCCGGCCGCGTGCCAGTTCTCCCACTGGTACGGCGGCGTGTTCACCGGCTCGCCTTCCGACTCCGTGTAGTCGTCGGCGCGATGCCGGAGCGGTCGATCCCTTCGCGCGACTCCCGTGTCCTTCATGCCGAGCGGCTCGAGGACCCGTTCCGTGAGCAGCGCTTCGAACGTCTTCTTCGTGACCGATTCCAGGATGCACCCGAGGACATGGTAGTCCGTGTTCGTGTAGCTGATGTCCGTCCCCGGCTCGAATACCGGGTCCTCGCTGCAGTACGTGCGGACCACCCAGGAGGGATCCTCCGCCTCGGGACGATCGTCGAAGTACTGTTCCACCGGCACGTCCGGAAGGCCGGAGGAATGGGAGAGAAGATCGCGGATCGTGATCCGCCCGCCCGTGTCCGCGCGGTACCACGGCAGCCGATCGACGATCGTGTCCTCGAGACTCAGCTCGCCGCGCTCCACGCACTGCATCACGAGCACGGCCGTGAACTGCTTCGTGAGGGAAGCGATGGGGTAGCGCACGCCGGGCGCGTTGGGGATGTCCCACTCCCGATTCGCGGGCCCGAATCCGCCCTCCCAGACGACCTCGCCGTCACGCGCGACGAGGATCGCCCCGTCGAACTGCCCTGCCTCGTGCCAGGCCCGGGCCGCGGATTCGAGCCGATCGGCCAGCGTCTCCGCGCGGGCGAGCGTCGGCGCGAGAACGAGCAGGCCGAGAGCCACGGCCGCGACCGAGCGAACCCCGACGTTCCCGATGGATCGACTCATATGCGTGATGCGGCATCCTACCACAACGTCGCTCGGCCGCACTCCGGAGGCACCACTGGCGGAACGCCACAAGAATGCACATGGCTCTTGATCACGGCACCGGAATGCGCTAGTCACACAGTGGTCTCGAGAAGTACCGATCCATCGGCCGTCTTGTATCCCCTTGGACGGGTTCGGCGATCTCCCGATCGTGGAGCGGAGGAGAGCGAGCATGGGGCTGCAACCAACGCCGGACGGTACGCCGCCCGCCGCCTCATCCTTCCTCTGGGACGATTTCGCAGCCCGGATCAGCGACGAGGCTCACGTCCCCGCCACTCTGGAAGAGCCGAGCGAGGGCATCGGACTCGCGCTCTCCGGCGGTGGCTTCCGAGCGACGCTCTTCCACCTCGGCGTGATCGAGGCATTGAGGGACAGCGGTCGCATCGGCTCCGTTCGGGTCATCACGTCGGTTTCGGGCGGATCCGTTCTCGCCGCGCACCTCGTTCTCAACTGGCAGCGATATACAGGTTCAGACACCGAGTACGCGTCCGCTCGCGATGAGATTCTCCGATTCATTCAGAGCAATCCACGCGCCAACATCATCGCCAACGTCCCCGCATCCCTCGCGGGTCGCTTGCTGTCGGGTGCACTGCGACACCTTAGACTCCATCGTCTCCAGAAGAGAGCGGAGGAGCTGATCCCCCCTTCGAGTTCCGCCAGATTGGCCCGTCTCTACAGTCGGGGACTCTATGGTCGTCGAGTTCTCCGAGACCTGAAGCGAGTCGCCGGGCAGCCCGACCTCCGGATCCTCGCATGCAATCTGACCGTCGTAGGAGCCAACTCGTACTTCGACTCCGAAGGCTATCATACCGATCCCGACAAGCTCACCCCTTGCACGGCCTATCCCATCGGTCACGCCGTCGCCGCCTCGTCCGCGTACCCGCTGCTGTTCGAGGCCATGCTCGTCACGCCCGAGTCGCTGGGCGCGAGGAAGGACGAGATCTCGCCCACGCGGCAGGCGCTCACCGACGGTGGCGTCTACGACAACCTCGGAGTTCATCAGCTTCTCCTCGAGGCAGATCGAGCACAGACCCAGGGTCAACCTCTGGGCCAGCTCGTGGTGAGCGACGCGGGAGGAGCGCTCGATCTGGACGATCGATCTCCGTTCCGCTCGGTCGGAACGCGGCTCTACCGCACCGCCTCCCTGCTTCTCGCTCAGGTCGGCGCGCTTCACAAGGAACGTATCAGGCGCCACCCCGATCTGAGGTTTATCGAGATTCGCAATGCCCTTCCGGACTCCAATCACCTTCCGGAGCAAGCCCAGCGCCGCCTTGCGGGTATCAGGACCGACCTCGATCGGTTCGACGAAACGGAAGTATCCGCCCTCATCAATCACGGGTACGCGCTGGCGACACGGCTATTCCCCTCGAGGAAGCAGACGCCCGGATTCCCGCGGCCAACCCCCAGACTGAACGACCGGGAACTCGACGCACACCTGTCCAGGTCAGCCCGGTCGACGCCTCACGTTTCGGATCTGATGAAACATCGGGTGATCGTGGCCTACATCGTACTGTTCGTGGCGTTCCTGGCCTGCGCGTTTCTTGTCGTGCGGCGCCACGGCCACTCTCCGCACGGTCCGGAGCCCGCTTTCACGTCGATCGGAGAGTTCCTGATCACTCCGTCCAATACGCCGACGGCCGCCCGCAAGAACACGTTTCCCTACGAGCTGTCCCAATGCAAACAAAACATGTACTTTGTCGGATTGGTCAACCAGTACACCCTTTCGTCGTACTCCCAGCAGATTGCGACGGCCGCGGGCAGAGGGGCCACAGTCCACTTCCTCCTCTATCTCCCCAATGCGAACCCCGACTCTGCGTCGGTGCCGCAGGAGGCCCTCGAGGAGTACGTCACCACCTTCAGCAAGTACCGCCCCCACGGCGACAACTACAAGGAGGCGCTGGCGGCATTTTGGAGAGAGATCTCCGAGAGCCCGGGACTTCTTCAAGGGAAGGCCTCTTCCCCGCCGCCGCAGGATCGCCTCGTTCAACGTTTCTACAGCGACACGCCCAAGGGATGGCTCATCGTCTTCGACGCGGCTGACGACTTCCGCACGGCGAAGAAGATCTTCTGGTATCCCTATCTCTCGGCAGCAAAGGAGATGAATCGTCCCGGTCTATTGCTCGATCCGGACAGCACTCTCGGCCAGGAGGTCCTGAAGTGGCTTGCGACGCTCGAGTCGTCGCCGGGAACGCGGGACGTCACCACGGCCGAGATCGAACTCTGGCGCAGCGCGGTGCAGATTCACTGCGATGGGAGCGGATAGGCGCTCCTCAGCTCCGGGGCCACCGCGGAAGTGGCGGAGGCGGTTCCTCCGCCCGACCGATGGCGTACGCCCCCGAGTGCGACGGCAGCCTGAGCGGCACTCCGAGTCTCGACCGGCCCGGCCGGCACTCCCGGCCGTATCGTTTGCTTCGACGAGGCGCACAAGTGTAAACTCCAGGGATCTCGAAGCCCGATCGCCGTCCCGCCGCTCTCGGACCTCGGAGGCAACATGCGACGGAACGTACTCGCGTGCAGCGCGACCCTTGCGTTTCTGATCCCTGCCGACGCGCTCGCCGCCACGTTCTTCGTCGATCCCACCGCGCCGGGAGCAGACGACGGCTCCTCCTGGGCCGACGCGTTCGCGGACTTGCAGAGCGCGCTCGCGCTCGCCACGAACGGCGACGAAATCCGGGTCGCGGGCGGAACCTACGTCCCCGGGCCGACGCGCTCCGATACGTTCCGGCTCCCGAGCGGCGTCGTGACCCGAGGAAGCTTCGGCGGCTACTCCTCACCGGAACCCGACGCGCGCGACTTCGACGCGACCCCCAGCATCCTGAGCGGTGAGATCGGCGACCCGACCCGCGACGACAACTGCTACAGCGTCGTCGACGCGAGCGGGACCGCCGCCGGCACCACCCTCGACGGCTTCGTCGTGACGCGCGGTCACGCGTGGGGCGGTGGCACGGAGCGAGGTGGCGGGCTGTACACGAACCTCGGCTCCCCCACCCTCCGGGACGTCCGCTTCGTGGACAACGTCTCGCGCTGGCACGGAGCGGGGATCTTCTGCGACAACGGAACGATCACGCTGGAACGCGTGGAAATCGCGGACGGGGCGGCCGGACAGGGCAGCAACGGGAACGGCGGCGGGATGTTCGCCGACGCCAGCGATGCGTTCCTCACCGACTGCTCGATCCTCGACAACTCGGCGATCGCCGGGGCCGGCGGACTGTTCTTCTCCGGTGGCACCCTGACTCTCGAGCGCTGCGTCTTCGAGCGCAACACGGCTCGCTCCGGCGGAGCGCTGTGGCTCGGGGGCGGCGACGCGACGCTCCTCGACACCGAGTTCCGGTACAACAACGCGGAGAACGACGGAGGCGGCGTCTGGACCTCGAACACGAGTCCGGTCCGCCTCGTGAACTGTCTGTTCTGGAGGAACTACACGCTCGGAAGCTCGGGCGGCTCCGTGGGTGGCGCCGTCTACTTCGGCGGCTTCGGCTCGGCGAACGTCGAGGAGATCACGAACTGCACGTTCGCGGAGAACGAGGCCGGCAGTGGGGGCGCCATCTACATCTTCAACAGCGGCGTGCCGCAGATCACGAACAGCGTCTTCTGGGGCAACTACGCCGAGTTCTCCGCGCCCGAGATCAGCTCCGGGGCGGAGCTCTCGCACTGCATCGTGGCGGGCTCGGGCGGAAGCGGCTCGTGGAATCCGGCGTTCGGCACCGACGGCGGCGGCAATCTCGACGCGGATCCCGGCTTCGTGTTCATGGTGCTCGGCGACCTCCACGTCGCGCCGGAGTCACCGGCCGTCGACGCCGGAGACCCCGCGGCGCCGAACCTGGCGGACCACGACCTGGACGGCAACCCGCGCGTCCTCGGCGCCACGGTGGACATCGGCGCGTACGAGATCGTGCCGTCGCCGGTCGCGAGCCCGGCGATCGCGAACGGATCGGCCCGGCTCCTGCGATCGGTTCGTCCCAATCCGGCGCGCGGCGAGCTGCGCATCAACCTCGAGTTGCGTCGATCGAGCGACGTCGTCCTGGACATCTACGACGTGCAGGGCCGTCTCGTGCGTCGCCTCGCTTCCGGAACCATGAACGAGGGAGCGCACCGGGTGACCTGGAACACGGAAGGCGTCGGCGGCCCCGTGGCCGCCGGCACCTACTTCGTCCGGCTTCGCGGGGAAGGCGTCACCGAGTCGCGGAAGGTCGTCGTTCTCCGCTGACTCCCGCTTCCCGTGTTTCGAGCGGTTTCTACTCGATCCGGACGATCCGTCGGGTAACGGACTCGCCGTGGGCCTCGAGGCGCAGGAAGTAGACTCCGCTGCCCGCGCGGCGGCCGCCGTCTTCCGTTCCGTCCCAGAAGACCACGTGGCTTCCCGCCGGGAAGCGTTCGTCGAGCAGGCGACGCACGCGGCGGCCCTGCACGTCGAATACGTTGGCCCGCACCACCGCCGCCCGCTGCAGCCCGAACACGACGCGCGCGAGGTCGCGGGACGGGGTCGGTTGCACGCGACCCACCGTGAGCGCGGGGGCGGATCCCGGTGCGGCCGGCAGATGCACCGGTGCCGACGTGACGATCCCCTCGTGGCCGTAGATCCCGATCCCGCCGCTCGAGAACACGTCGCCGGTGGCCTCGTCCCGCAGTGAAGAGAAACTCCCGAGCACCACGAGCTGGGGTGTTCGCGGTCCCGTGCCATCCGGGTCGTACTCGGAGAGCTCGGTGAACGACCCGACGCCCCTCCCCACGACCGTCCAGCTGGCGCCGTCGTAGCCGGCGACCTCCCCCGCCCCGGTCACGTTGGTGGCGAAGAGGCTCCCGTACCCGGGACCGTCCCCGTCGAGATCGACCACGGCCAGCGGGCCCGGCTCGCTGCTGTGCGGGAATCCCAGGTCCTGGAAGGTGGAGCCGTTCCAGCGCGCGAGCGCCTCGGCGGGCGGATCCTCGACCAGGTTGCAATGAAACTGGAGCGGCATGTAGAGCTGTTCGTCGGCCGGCCCCGCGCCGTCGGGATCGTAGGTCTCGAGATCCGCGACGTAGAAGCCGTATCCCGTGCCGAAGCTCGACCACCCCGGCCCGTCGAGCCGGAAGAGCCAGTCGTCGTAGTCGCAGACACCGTTCGTGATGCCGGTGTTCTTCACCGCGAACAGGCTCGCAGCTCCGTCTCCATCCTCGTCGTACGTGCCGAGTCCCGTGACGCCGTAGTAGCCGAAAACCCCACCCCCGAGATCCGACCACGCGGATCCGTCCCACTGCGCCACGCGATCCACCGGGACACCGCCCGCGAGTGTGAGACTTTCTCCCGCGACGACGAGGACGGCCGGACTCGGTCCGGGTCCGTCCGGGTCCCACGCCTGGAAGTCGAGGAAGTAGCCCACGTTGATGCCGCTGCCGAGGGCCGACCAGGTCACGCCGTCCCACTTCGCGATGTGATTCGCCGGGATGCCGCCGATCTGCGAGAACTCCCCCGCGACGTACAGCTCCGGACCGCCGCCGAGGTCCAGCGCCTCGATCCGGGTAATCCGATCGTCCGTGGAAAAGACGGGGTCGACCCACGCGGCGCCGTCCCACGCGACGACGTCCGCACCCGCAGGCTGAACCTCGCCCGCCCAGGAGATCGTGGCGCCGTGCACGTACAGGAGCGTCGGGCTCGGCCCGGGACCGTCCGGATCGAAGGCTGCGGCCCGGCCGGTCCTCGAGAGAGTCTTCGTGATCAGACCGTTGCCGAGGGGAACGAGTCTCGCCCCGGTCCACTCGCACGCGCTTCTCGAAATCTCCAGGTCGGCGACCCGGGTGAAGTACCCGCCGATCCAGAGCCGCGGCTCGCCGGGGCCGGCGCCATCGGCGTCGAAGGGAGCCAGCGCGCGCACCCAGCCGCTCCCACTGTTGAATCGAAGCTCGCCGGCGCCGATCCAGGCCCCTGCCTCGAAACGGGCGAGGTTGCGCAGGAAGCCCGATCCGAAATTGCCGGCCGCCCAGAGTGTTTCGTTCGTGCCGTCCGGATCGAACGCGACGAACGCGTCCACCCGGTCCGTGAACGTGCCGAGCCCCGCGCCCAGAGCGGCGAACGACGCGCCGTCGAACGCGGCGACGTTGCGCGCGACGACGGAATCGATCAGGTCGAACGTGCCGCCGATCGCGAGCCGCTCCCCGCCGCCGTCGTTCCACGTGGCGAGCGCGCGGACTTCGGCGTTGAAGGGGACGAAGGTACCGCCGGACGTCCAGGTCGCTCCGTCGAAGCGGGCGAGCCGCGCGATCGCCTGACCGTCGAACTGGCTGAAGTCGCCCCCGACCCACAGATCGGTCCCGAACTGCGCGATCGCGTACACCGTCGCGTCGGTGCCGGCGCCGAGCGGCTGCCAGCTCGTCCCGTCCCAGGTCGCGAGGTCGTCGGCTGTCTGTCCTCCCGCCTGGTCGAACGTCCCCCCGACGACGAGCACGGGAACCTGCGGCCCTCCCGCATCCGGATCCCACGTGGCGAGAACTTGCACGGCCGCGCCCGCCCCGGCGATGCCGCTCCCCAGCGCGGACCAGCTCGCGCCGTTCCACGCGGCGACGTTCGAGGCCGGAATGCCCCCCGCCGTCGTGAACTCTCCACCGACGATCAGAACCGGCGAGCCCGGGCCTGGGCCGTCGGCGTCGAAGACGGCGAGCGCGTGCACGGGTCCATCGAGGCCGGGAACCAGCACGGACCAGCGTTCGCCGTTCCAGCGGGCGATCCGTTCGGCGGCAAGTCCTCCGGCGTTGTTGAAGTTGCCGCCGGCGAAGAGAACGGCGGGAGCGCCGCCCGGGCCGTCCTCGTCGAACACGGCCGCGGCATGGACTTCCGAGAAGACGTGGCCGCTCGGGAAGGCATCCGTCCAGCCGGGCTCGATGGCCACGGCGGGGCAGACACGGACGGGAGCGAACGGGGAAAGGGCGAGAGTCGCCGCAAGCGCAAGGGCGTGGGAAGGCCGCATGCCTCAGCTCCTGGTTCACCGCGCGAGCGGCGGAGGCTACGGGGGAGAGTCTCAACCATAGCGCCGGCGGGAGGGACGTGGCAAATCGCTCCCCGGGATAGCATTCCCCGCGCCCCCTCACTGCTTGACCCCCGAGGAAACTTGACGTATCTTGACATGTCAGGTTTCCCGCGGGAGGCTCGGATGGCGGCGATCAAGATCAGCTCCAAGGTGGAAGAGACCGTCTGGCGGGAGCTCCGCGAGCTCGCCGCGGAGTCGAACCAGAACGTCTCCGGTCTCCTCACCGAGGCCATCCGCGACTTCCTGCAGCGACGCCGGGTGCGCCCGGAAGTGCTCGAGCACCTCGACGATTCGGTGCGAGAGAACGAGAAGCTGGGACGACTCCTTGCCGAGTGACGTCACGCGTTTTCTGAGCGTCGACGAGGTTCTGGCCATCCATCAGCGATTGATCGATCGCTTCGGGGGACCGCCGCGGGTTCGCGATCTCGGTCTGCTGGAGAGCGCCCTGCACCGGCCGCGCACCGGCTACTACCGCGATCTCGTCGCGATGGCCACCGCGCTGTTCGAGTCCCTCCTCATCACTCATCCGTTCGTCGACGGAAACAAGCGCGTCGCGTTCTTCGCGACGGACGTCTTTCTCCGACTGAACGGCTGGCTCATCCGGGTCGACGCGGATGAAGCGCATGCGTTCCTGATCGGTCTCCTCGATCGCGGGGAGTGCGACTTCGCGCGGATCGAGCCGTGGCTGCGGCGGTCGATCGAGCGCCGGTGACGCGTGGGCCGCGATTGTTCGCCTAGAACGAAACGTCGAACGTTCCGTTCGTGATTTCCCGCACGGCCGGCGTCTCCCCGCCGGCCACCCCCGTCGTGAACGAGAACGTCCCGCGCACTTCCGCGGTCGTCAGCTCGGTCACGTTCACCGTGCCGATTCCGCCCGGCATCGTGGTGTCCCAGTACCCCGTGCCCTCGTTGACCACGCCGTTCGCCTGCAGGGTGTCGTCGATCGGGATCGGGCTGCTGCTGCCTTCGGAGAAGATCACCTGGATCGAGAAGCCGGCCGAGTCCGACCCGTTGAGCACGACCACGCCGCTCTGACGCACGGCCGACGCGAAGCTCGCGGTCCAGTCCACGCCGTCGACGGTGGCGGTGAACGTTCCGCCGCTCGGACCCGGGCCGGTGGGGCCGGTGGTGGAGCTGCCGTTGCAGCCGGCCGTGACGGCCAGGATGGCGGCGAGGATCGGGGTCCAGATGCGCTTCATGTCGTCTTCTCCTTTTCTGAGTGGGCGGGGCGGCGAGGGGCCCCGAGATTCAGCTCTCGCCGGATCTGACAGGAGAACGAGCAAACCGGGCCGCATTCACAGCTCCGGACTCCCGGAGCTCTCACCGGCCCGCATTCACCGGTCGGGGCCACGCCCCATCCGGCACCCCCATCCCCGCTCGATCGCGGTAAAGTGCCCCCTTGCCCCCCGCCGCCCCGGAGGCCCCCCGGGGATCGGAAGGACCCTCGCCCACTACGAGATCCTCGAGAAGATCGGCGAGGGCGGCATGGGCGAGGTGTACCGGGCCCGGGACACGAAGCTCGATCGCGACGTCGCCCTGAAGATCCTGCCGGCAGCCATGGCGTCCGATCCCGCGCGGCTCCGGCGATTCGAGCGCGAGGCCAAGACCGTCGCCGGGCTCAATCACCCGCACATCGTCACGCTGTACTCGATCGAGGCGGCGGACGGCGTGCGGTTCCTCACGATGGAGCTGATCGAGGGGCGAAGCGTCGCCGAGCTCCTCCCGCCGGAGGGGTTCCCGCTGCCCCGCGTGCTCGACCTCGGCATCGCCGTCGCCGACGCGCTCGCGGCCGCGCACGCGCGATCCGTCGCCCACCGGGACATCAAGCCCGCGGACGTCATGGTCACGACGGACGGCCGGGTGAAGGTGCTCGACTTCGGGCTCGCGAAGCCGATCGAGTCCGCGCCGGGGGAGGACACGGCCACGCGCGCGCAGCCGCTCACCGTCGACGGCGCCGTCATCGGCACCGTGCCCTACATGTCGCCGGAGCAGCTGCGCGGCCGCGAGGTCGATCACCGATCCGACATCTTCTCGCTCGGCGTCCTGCTCTACGAGCTGTGCACCGGACACCGACCGTTCCGCGGCGACACGCAGGCCGACGTGATGTCCTCCATCCTCACCGCGAGCCCGCCGGAACTCGCGCGCGTGAAGCCCGATCATCCGTGCCGACTCGGCTCCGTGGTGGAGCGCTGCCTGCAGAAGGACCCGAGCGGCCGGTACGGCGCGGCGACCGAAGTGCGCGACGAGCTGGCGGCCCTCCGCGCGGAACTCGAGTCCGGCCGGACCGTGGCCACCGGCGTCTCGACTCCGTCCCCGGACCGCACGCCGCGCGTCGCATCGACTCGCCGCCGCCCCGCGCTGATCGGCGTCGCCGTCCTCGCCCTGGCGCTCCTCGGCCTCTGGGCCGGCCTCCGTTCGCGCGATCACGCCGCCTCCGACTCCGTCCCCAAGACGATTGCGGTGCTTCCGTTCGAGAACCTGAGCCCGCAGGACTCGAGCGACTTCTTCTCGACCGGGATCTACGAGGACGTCATCACCGCGCTGGGCAGCCTGCACGATCTGAAGGTGATTTCCCGCACGTCCGTGGCGGTGGCGATGGAGGAGGCCGGCACGCCGAGGGAGATCGGACACCGCCTCGACGCGCGCTACGTGGTGGAAGGCTCCGTGCGACGTTTCGAGAACCAGGTTCGGGTCACCGCCCAGCTCGTGGACGCGGCGACGGAGCAGAGCCTCTGGTCGAGCACCTACGATCGCGAGCTGCGCGACGTCCTCGCCGTGCAGGCCTCCATCGCCCAGGACATCGCGGCCACGCTGCGCACCACCCTGCAACCGGCCGAGGCGGCGAAGCTCCGCGACGTGCCCACGGTGGTGATCGCCGCGTACGACGAGTACCTCAGGGCGAGGACGATCCTGAACGCGTCTTGGATTCCGCCCGATGCGCTCCGCGAGGCGATCGATCACCTGCAGAGCGCGACCGTCACCGATCCGGACTTCGCGGACGGCTGGGCCCTCCTCTCGCGCGCCGAGTCGGACCTCACCGATCACCTCCGCGACCTGGACGACCGCGAGGAAGACGCCGCGGCCGCGGCCGACCTCGCCGAGAAGGCGCTCACGCGCGCCGAGGAGCTCGCCCCCGGCAGCGCTTCCGCGCTCAAGGCGAAGGGCTACTTCTACCGCATCGTCCGCAAGGACCCGGTCACCGCACTCCGCGCTCTCGACCAGGCGATGACGCTGAATCCGAACGACGCGGAGACGCTCCAGTCCCAGTCGTGGATCTACTTCTCGCTCGGCCAGCTGGATGCGTGCTGCGACGCGCTCGAGAAGGCGTACGCCATCGACAATGCGAACGGCCGCCTGATCTACATGCTGACCTTCTCGTACGAGCTCGCCGGACGCTACGCGGAGATGGTGCCGTTCTTCGAGCGCCTCGCGCGCCTCGAGCCGGAGCGGACGCACCTCCCCGTGCAGGCGAGGTAATACCAGTTCCTGGCGGACGGAAGCCTCGAGTCGTTCCACGCGCTGGAGGACGCCGTCCGCAACGTCAAGCGTACGGAGGAGTGCGACGTCCGTTCCGTGCAGGACCGCGAGATGCTCGTCGCCATCGTGAACGACGAGTTCGATGCCTACTCGCAGGCCTGGGCCGGCAAGTGGGATCGCCACTACGCGGGTCACGGCAACTGGTCCTGCCCCGCGATCCTGAACGACGAGGCGAACCACGCGCACCTCGAGCTCGAGTTCGGCGACCCGAAGCGCGCCGAGGAGATCATCCGGCGCGCCAAGACCGCCTCCATGCGACCGTTCACGGAGATGTCGATGTGCATCTTCGACCGCGCGGCGTTCGAGCCGAAGCTCGACTTCATGCTCGGCGACTCCCTCGCCGCACGACGCGAGTTCGACGAGGCCGTGCCGCGCATCCTCGGCAACCAGGAGTTCCCGCGCGGCGCCGTGGAACGACTCGTCCTCCTCCAGACCGCCGACATGGTGGCGCCGGATCGCGTGTACTCGCTGTACCGGGAGATCGTGGGACGACCGAGCTCGATGATCCGCATGGAGGTGGTCTGCGCGAACCCGTGGACGTATCCGAACCTGCTGCGCGATCCGGGCTTCGTGCGCGAGGTGCGTGCGGACGGGCGGTTCGTGGAGTTCCTCGAGCACTACGGATTGATCCCGCAGGCGGAGGACTCCTAGGGCCGCGCCCACCCGGCACGTCCTGCGCTCCCGCCGGCACATCCTGCGCCTCGCGGCGCGGGATGCGACGCACGCGCGCGCGGCCTCTACGACACGGTCTGCCCGCAGGCCGCCTCGTAGCGCCGGCTCACTTCCTTCCAGTTCACGAGGTTCCACCAGGCCTCGATGTAGTCCGGGCGCCGGTTCTGGTAGCGCAAGTAGTACGCGTGCTCCCAGACGTCGATGCCGAGGATCGGGGTGAGCCCCTGCATCAGCGGCGAGTCCTGGTTCGGCGTGGAGAGGACCTTCAGCTTGTCCGAGTCCTCCACGACGAGCCAGCCCCAGCCGGATCCGAACCGCGTGGCGGCCGCGTGCGAGAACGACTTCTTGAACTCGTCGAACGACCCGAGCTCCTTCGTGAGCGCGTCCGCGATGGGGCCCTCGAGATGGCCGCGGCCCTCGGGATTCAGGATGTCCCAGAACAGGGAGTGATTCGCGTGGCCGCCGCCGTTGTTGATCACGTCGCGGCGGATCTCCTCCGGCACGGAGTCGATCTCGCGGAGCAACGTCTCGAGCTTCTTCTCCGCGAGCTCCGGATGCCCGTCGAGAGCGGCGTTCAGCTTGCTCACGTATCCGGCGTGGTGCTTGTAGTGGTGGATCTCCATCGTGCGGCGGTCGATGTGCGGCTCGAGGGCGTCGACCGCGTAGCGTAGGTCGGGCAACTGGTGCGACATTTCTCTCCTCCTTCGTTCGGTTCGTTCCATTCCGGCCGACCCGTCAGAGCGCCGGCCCCGAGGAATCCGCCGCGGTCGACCGCAGCTGCTCGAGTGCGTCACTCAGGTCCTCGAGCTGCTCGGCCGCCTCGGGGAATCGCTTCCCGGCCTGCAGGTCCAGGTACTCCTCGAACGCCTCCGACGCGCGCCGGATCAGATCCTCGCGATCCCCGCGAGTGCGCGCGCCCCGGTCGGCCGAGCTCGCGGACCGGATCGACGGCGAGGCGCCCCCGATCAGGCCGCGGATCGCCTCGTCGAAGGTCTCGCCGTAGCTCAGGTCGTCCTGGTGCATGACCACGACCAGTCGGAGCTCCGGGTAGGCGGCGGTCTCCGCCTGCAGGTAGATCGGCTCCACGTACAGCAGCGACCGGTCCAGGGGAATCGCCAGGACGTTGCCGCGGATGACCCGCGAGCCGCGCTGATCCCACAGGCTGAGCTGCCCGGAGAGGAAGCGATCCTGGTCGATCTTCGTCTCGACCTGCTGCGGGCCGAGCACGTGCTGGTCTTTCGGGAACTTGTACGTGAACAGGCGGCCGTAGTCCTCGCCGTCGCACATGCCGGCGATCCAGCCGATCAGCACCTGGCGGTTCTTCGGCGTGAACGGCAGCATCAGCACGAAGCCGGTCTTGCGGGCGCCCGGCGGCTGCCACATCACGTAGTAGGGCTCCACCGGCTGGATGCGGGAGTAGTACTTCTCCGTCGCCCGCACCCAGAGGTCCTCCTGGTTGTAGAAGACCTCGGGATCGCGCATGTGGTACTTCGCGTACACGAGGGCCTGCGCGAGAAGGAGGTCGCACGGGTAGCGGACGTGCGCGGCGAGCTCGGCCGGCATGTCCTCCCGATCCCGGAACAGCTCGGGGAAGATGGCGCGCCACGCCCGGATCAGGGCGTCGTCCGGGTCGAACACGTAGAAGTGGACGTCGCCTTCGTAGGCGTCCACGATGACCTTGACGGAGTTGCGCACGTAGTTGACCCCGCGCAGCGTGGGCACGGTGTTCCCCACCACGCTCCCGCCGGCCGCTCCGCCCCGGGTCTCGATCTCCTCCCGCGAGTCGTAGGGCTCGCTGTACGGATACGCCGAGGACGTGGTGTAGGCGTCGACGATCCAGAACAGTCGCCCGTCCGCGATCGCGATGTACGGATCCGAATCCAGCGTGAGGAACGGCGCCAGCGTCTTCACGCGGTCGACCACGCGACGGTGGAACATCACGCGGCTCCCGTCGCGCGGATAGTCCGAGAGGAAGAGGCGCGTTCCGTCGAACTTCCAGCCGAACAGGAACCGACGGGCGATCCCGTCGATCGGGACGCCGCCCGTGCCCGCGTAGCGCACATAGGCGTTCTCGTCGCCCTTGGGATAGTCGAACTCATCCTCGCGGGAGTTCACCACGACGTGACCGTCGGTCCGCTCGCCGTAGTAGATCTCCGGCCGCTCGAGTTCGAGCTCGGCACGCTCCGCCACCGGGGGAATGTCGCGCACCAGGAGGTCGGGACGCCCGTCGGGAGTGAACTCGTTCACGGGTGCCAGCGTCACGCCGTAGCCGTGCGTGTACTTGAAGCGGCGGTTGACGAACGTACGGCTTTCCTGCGGCAGATTCGCCGGGACCATCTCGCGTGCCGAGATCATCACCTGACGGTAGTCGGACCCGAGCCGGTAGCGATCCACGTCCACGTCGGCGAACTCGTAGTACAGGCGGATCTCCTGGAACTGGCGGTACACCGCATCGAGCGCGCGCCAGTCCCACAGACGCACCTCGCCCAGGAGCGGTCCGTCGGTCTCGACGGTGGCGGCCGAGAGCGAATCGCTCACGGGGAACTCGCGCTCCTCGACCGTGTCGAGCCCGAATCCCGCGCGGGTGAAGCGGATCGCGCGCTCGAGGTACGGCTTCTCGCGCGTGATCTCGCTCGGTTCGACCCGGAGCCACTGCATTATGCCCGGCACCACCCCGAGGATCACGATCCACACCGCGATCGCCGTCGCCCAGGGGACCGCGTAGCCCGTGGTCTGCCGCCGCACCGGATCGTCGCGGCCGAACCGGGAGCCGATCCGTTCGCGCCACCCGTGCCGCGACGTGACGATTCCCGCCGCCAGGATCACGAGCGCCGCGAGCCAGAACATCGGGAGGCGCACGTTCGCGTCGACCCAGCCGGCGCCGTGCACGACCCCCCAGTCGGACCGCACGAGGTCGAACCCGTCGAAGACCTTCTGGTACGCGAGCACGACCGCGAACACGAGCAGCGTGATCCCGGCCGCCCGCTGGGTGGCCCCGCTCACGGCCACGGGCTTCGCGTGGGCCTGGCCACGCTGCCGCGGTTGCTCCGCGATCGCGCGCCCGACGATCGCGAGGCCGGCCACCACCACGACGATCATCGCGAGCGCGAGCAGCCCGTGCAGGAACGGGAGCGTGAACAGGTAGAATCCCGTGCTCAGTCCGTGCAGGGGCTCCACCCGATCGGTGGGCACGCGGTGCCACCACATCTGGAACGTTTCCCAGCTGCGCGCGCCCCACCCCGCCGCGAACACCGCGGCGACGGCGGGGACGAGCCATCGCTCCGCCCGGGAACGATCCCCGAGCGGCTTCGTCAGCAGGGCGACGAGGGCGGCGGCCGCCATGGCCGCGACCGCCGCGAGACCGAGCCGGGTGCCGACCTCCGTCCAGAACCGGTCGGCGTAGCCGAGCTGACGGAACCACAGGAGCTCGCCCACGAAGTCGAGCGCGCCGAAACCGACGGCGGTGACCACGATCAAACCGACCCCCGCCCCGAGGATCGGCGTGCTTCCCCGGCGGGAGCCGTGGATCGCCGCCGCCAGTCCGAGGCCGATGAGCAGGAGAATGATCGCGATGTACATGGAAACGCCTCCGGTTCGTGCGTATTCCTCCGCGCCGCAGCCGCGGCGGTCCGCCGCGGCCCGGCCGGGGTACTACGGCATGCGCCCCTCGAAAGCGATCTGCTCGACCGGCTTGCGATCGCTGGGTTCCTCCCGCTCCTGGAGCTTCTCGGGCAGGTCCTCCGCCGAACCGGGGCGCCCCACGGCCACCATGGCCTCGACCTCGAACTCGTCCGGGATCTCCAGCGTGCGGCGCGCGGCGTCGTAGTCGAATCCCTGCATGCCGTGGACCACGAGCTCCATCGCGGTGCCCTGCAGCGCGAGGTTCTGCCACGCGGCTCCGCAGTCGAACGAGTGGGTTCGAGCGGGCTTCCCGTTCCGCTCGAAGTTCTTGCGGGACACCACCACGATCAGCGCGGCCGCGTCCTTCGCCCACGTCCGGTTCGCGACTCCGAGCAGGTCCAGGAAGCGCTCCCAGTCCGCGGAGCCCCGGCGCGCGTAGAGAAAGCGCCAGGGTTGCGCGTTGTAGGAGGACGGAGCCCATCGCGCCGCCTCGAACAGCGACAGGAGCTCCTCCTCCGTGAGGTCCTCGCCCGTCATCGCGCGAGGCGACCACCTCGCGACGAGGAGCGGGTGGACCTCGTGGTCCGGTCGGCGACGTTCCACCGCATCGATCTCGTCGACGTTCAGGCTTCTCATGCCGGTCTCCTCCGGGGCGACGGTTCTCGTAAGACTTTCACGCGAATCCTTGTAGGAGCTGCGACCGCGCTCACGACGGCTGTCGGACTTGTGGATTCACGTGGGAGTGGGCGAGTTCGGTCAGCTGCTTGTTCATCCCGCCGTCGTGATCCAGGATTCCCTGCAGCGTCTGCTCGGCTCCGGAGTCGCCGAGCATGCGCGCGTACGTCCGCACCGCACCGAATCCGGCGAGCTCGTAGTGCTCCATGCGCTGGGCGTTCGCGATGAGACCCGCGTCCTTCACCTGATCGTCCGCGTCCGCCTCCATCATCTCGTCGCACTCGCGGACCAGACCGGCCATTCCCCGGCACACCTTCCCCTCCGGCTCCTCGCCCAGGTCCTGGAACAGACGCTTCAGTCCCTCCACGTGCTCGCGCGTGGTGTTGCGGTGTTCGCCGAGCATCGACTTGAGCGCCTCGTCCGACGCCGCCTGCTCCATGCGGGGCAGCCGGTCGAGCATCTGCTTCTTCGCGCTGTGCAGGTCGCGGAGCTCATGAACGTAGAGCTGCCGCAGATTCTCCAAACGCATCGAGTCCTCCCGCGTTTCCGGGGTCGCGCTCGCGGCAACGCTTGCGCGCGGCGCGTTCCCTCTCTCGCCTGTTGTGAAGTGCAAGCGCCATGCCGGACGACGAGGCACCCCGTGCGGACGCGTCGTCGGCCGTTTCCGGCTGGAACGCTTCTTGCGCCGTTCACGGAACGCACGGGAAGAGTCGGGGCGGATCGCTGCGATTCCCTTCGTCGGCGGATTCCCGCGACAAGGTCGATCGGAACGAATTACCGAAGGAGGTAGGAATCATGGAGAGTCCGGATCCTCGGGTGCCGCCCGAGCGCAAGCGCGATCCCACGAAGCAACCCGACCCGAATCCACCTTCGCTGCCTCCGGACCCGACCCGTCCCGGTCCGCGGCCCGGTTCGCGGCCGACCCCGCCCCCGGACTCGCCCGATCCCCCCCGTTCGCCCGATCCCCCCGATCCCCGCCGGGGAATCACGTCCGAGTGAGATTCGCGATCGACCATCGACGACGTCGCCCGATCGAGGGAATCGTCTGGCCGTTCCGGCAATTCGCGAAGAACCAGACCTCGAGCGGCCTCGTGCTTCTCGGGTGCGCACTGGCCGCCGTGATCTGGGCGAACTCGCCGTGGGCCCGGTCCTACCACGAGCTGTGGCATCTGCCCGCGCGGATCGGGATCGGTTCGCTGCACCTCGAGAAGTCGCTCCGCCACTGGATCAACGACGGTCTGATGGCCGTGTTCTTCTTCGTGGTGGGCCTCGAGATCAAGCGGGAGATCCTCGTGGGCGAGCTCTCCACCCGGAGACAGGCGATCCTGCCCGTCGTCGCCGCGCTCGGCGGCATGGCGATCCCGGCCGCGCTCTATCTCGCGTGCAATCGGGGCGGCGAGACGATCGACGGCTGGGGTATTCCCATGGCCACCGACATCGCGTTCGTGCTCGGCGTGCTCGCGTTGCTCGGCCGCCGCGTTCCGACCGCGCTCAAGGTGTTCCTCGCCGCGGTGGCGATCCTCGATGACCTCGGTGCGATCGTGATCATCGCGGTCGGCTACTCTCGGGGGATCTCGCTCGGCGCGCTCGCGGTGGGACTCCTGTTTCTGGCGTCGCTCGTGGGAGCGAACCTCCTGCACGTGCGCAGCCCGGTGCCCTACGGCCTCCTGGGTCTCGGCCTCTGGGTCGCCCTGCTGCAGAGCGGCGTGCATCCCACCATCGCGGGCGCGCTCACCGCCCTCACGATCCCGGCGCGTCCCGTCCTCGACGACCGGGAGTTCCTCCGCCACGGCCGGCAGCTCCTGGGCGAGTTCGAGCGCGGCGGCGAGGCCACGGCCCTGAAGGACGAACGGAAGCTCTCCGCGGCCCAGCAGATGGAAGACGTGTGTGAGCAAATCGAGACGCCGTTGCAGCGGTTCGAGCACACGCTCTCGCCGTGGGTCAGCTTCCTGGTGATGCCGCTGTTCGCGCTCGCGAACGCCGGGGTCACGGTCCGCGCGGATCTGTGGACGGCGGGAGCCCGGCCGATCATGCTCGGCGTGCTGGCGGGCCTGGTCGTGGGCAAGCCGCTCGGGATCCTGCTCTTCTCCTGGGCGGCCACGCGCATCCGCGCCGCCTCCCTGCCGAGCGGGGTCGGCTGGCCACAGCTCGCGGGTGTCGCCTGGCTCGGCGGCATCGGATTCACGATGTCGATCTTCATCTCCCACCTCGCGTTTCGCGGCGCGGAGATGGAGGAGGCGAAGGTCGCGATCCTAGTGGCGTCGACGCTCGCGTCGCTCGGAGGCCTGTCCGTGCTGCACCGGGTGCTGCCGCCGCGCGACGCCGCCGGAGCCGATCGAGCCGCTCCCGCGGAGCCCGCAGCGAACGCGCCCGGCGGCGGATTCCGGCCCAAGGATCCGCCCGGCGTGCGATCCGCCGGAACACGTTCTTCACCGTGAAATCCCGCGCCCCGATCCCGGGGTGCTCGAGATCCTCCCAGGCCACCGGCGCCGCGACCGGCGCGCCGGACCGCGCGCGCACCGACCACGGCGCCACCGCCGTCTGGCCGTAGGCGTTCCGGGCGACATCCAGGTACACGCGCCCGCCCCGACGGCCTTTCCGCTGCTCCGTGGTGAGCTCCGCGTCGTGTCGCGAGGCGAGGAAGTCCATGGCCGCCCGCGCGAACGCGCGAACGGCGTCGAAATCGTCGCTCCGGTCCAGCGGCGCGACGACGTGCACCCCGCGCGATCCCGTGAGCTTCGGAAACGAGACGACTCCGAGTTCCTCGAACAGGTCCCGCACGCGCAGGGCCGCACGACGCGCCGGCTCGAAGGCGCGCCCGGGCGGATCGATGTCGACGACGAGCAGATCCGGATGGCGGAGACGATCGCGCCGCGAGAGCCACGGGTGCAGGCTGACGGTCGCCTGGTTCGCCAGGTACGCGAGCGTCGCCTTGCCGCGGGCGACCGTCAGTTCCTGCTTTCCTGTCGCGGTATCCACGTCCACCGGAACGGTCGCGATCCAGTCCGGGAAGTGATCGCCGACCTGCTTCTGGTAGAAGCCCTCCGCGCGGATGCCGTCGGGGAAGCGCCGGAGCACGAGCGCGCGCTCGCGGACATGCGGCAGCAGATGCTCGGCGATCCGCTCGTGGTAGTCGATGAGGGCGCCCTTCGTGAGGCCCGCCGCCGGGAACAGGATCTTGTCCTCGCGCGACGTCTCGACCGAGCGCCTCCCGTAGGATCTGGTCGGCACCATCCGCCTTCTTCGCCTCCTGCGGCACCTAGAGGTAGCTGAGAATCGCGATGACCAGGAACGCCGCGAGGAGCCCCCAGAAGAACGGCCCGAATCCCTCGCGCCGCTGCAGCGTTCGAACTTCCCTCTCCTGAACCGGCTCCTCGGGCCGTGGCTGCCGCCTTCGCGGCGGCAGCGTCGCGACCAGGACGAGCGCCACCAGGATGCCGACGATCGCGAACGGCGCGGCGGAGGTGGCGCCCCAGGCCAGGCCGTGTCCGATCCACCGCCCGCCGGCCCACCCGGCGAAAAGGAGAACGAGGAAGAAGAAGAGGTATGCGGCGCCCGCGGAGCTGTCTTCCCGCCTTCGCCAGCCGAGCAGGCCGACGAAGAGGGCGCTCATGGCGATTGCGACGATCAGTGCGATCAGCAGATCGATCAGTATCACTTTCCGTCCCCCCGGGATCCGGAGTGCCGTCGCGGCACCCACCTCGGGAAGAGGGTGGCAAGACGCGCGCCAAGGCGCGGTCCCGGAACCGGTATGCGACTTGCGTTGCTCTCCACGATCGCGCCTTCGGTGGGTCGCGATCCGCAACCCGTATCGGGGAGGTTCATCATGGGTATCCAGATCGAGGAGCTCGGCCGGGCCGCGCTCGAGGTACGAATCAACGGCTCGCTCGCGAAGGACGACTATCAGGAGTTCGTTCCGGCGGCGGAGGAGCGGATCCGGCAGCACGGCAAGCTGCACCTGCTCGTGCGCGTCGATTCGTTCAAGGGATGGTCGCCGGCGGCGCTCTGGGAGGATCTCAAGTTCGACATGCATCACTACGGCGACGTCGATCGGCTGGCGCTCGTCTCCCCGGATGAGTCACAGGAGTGGATTGCCACGATCTCGCGGCCGTTCACGGGGGCCGAGGTTCGCTTCTTTCCGCAGAAGAACCTCGCCTCCGCCCGCGGCTGGGTCGTCGGTTCCGAGAACACGGGAGCGCCCTCGTCCTTGTAAGGATGCGCGACGTCGGCTTGAACATCTTTCAATGGCGATCGCCGCTCCCGGGCACGAGCTCCCGCCGCGCGTGGTTGATCAGGCCGCCGTCCCGCACGATCCGGCGTTCGCGCGTAGAGAGATCGTGCTTCGCTTCGATCTCGGAGTCGGCGTCGCCCTTGCCCACGACGACCGGAACCACGTCGCCGTGGTCGATCGCCTCGTGGATGCCCCTCAGCCGCAGGGTGTCGCCCGGTTCGATCCGCTCGGCATCCTCCGCGTCGAGAATCAACGGGAGGACGCCGAAGTTGATCAGGTTCCGGCGATGGATCCGTGCGAACGAGCGGGCGAGCACGACCCGCAGACCGAGGTACCGGGGCGCGAGGGCCGCGTGCTCGCGGCTGGAGCCCTGCCCGTAGTTGCGTCCGCCCACGACCGCGTGCCCGCCGTCCAGCTCGCGCGCCCGCTCGACGTAGGACTCGTCGACCCCACGAAACGTGAAGCGGCTGATGGCCGGGAGGTTGCTGCGATCCGGCAGGGCGCGCGTCCCCGCGGGCAGGATCTCGTCCGTGGAGACGTCGTCCGGAGCCCGCACCAGGACGGGCAGCTCGAGTTCGTCCGGGAGTTCCTCGAGCTCGGGCAGCGACACGATGTTGGGACCCTTCTCGAGCTCCACTTCGGCGGCCTCGCGCGGCGGAAGCGGCGCCACGAGGCCGCTGCGCCCGGGCGAGGCCTCGTCCGGCTCCGCGAAGCGGGAATGGCCGGGCTCGAGGGTCCGCGGATCCGTGATCCTCCCCGCCAGGGCGGATGCGGCGGCCGTCTCCGGGCTCACGAGGCACACGCGATCCTCGCGGGTCCCCGAGCGCCCCGGGAAGTTCCGCGGCACCGTGCGCAGACTCAGTCGCCCCGTCGCGGGCGCCTGGCCCATGCCGATGCAGCCGTTGCAGCCGGCCTGATGGATCCGGGCGCCGGCCGCCAGCAGCTCGCCGAGTCGTCCGTCCGCAATCAGGCGACGGAGCAGCCGGCGGGACACCGGATTGACGTCGAACGAGACGGAGTCGGGGATGCGCTTCCCCTTCACGATCTCGGCCGCGACCGCGAAGTCGCGGTGGCCGGGATTCGCCGAGGAGCCGAGGTAGGCCTGGTAGATCTCCTGCCCCGCCACCTCGGTCACGGGCACGACGTTGCCGGGGCTGGACGGCATCGCGATCAGCGGCTCGAGCGCGGAGAGATCGATCTCCTCCTCCCGGTCGTAGTGCGCTCCCGGGTCCGCGACGAGCTCGGTCCACTCGTCCTCGCGTCCGCGCGTCCGGAGAAAGCGCCGGACCTCGGCGTCCGACGGAAACACCGTGGTCGTCGCGCCGAGTTCCGTCCCCATGTTCGCGATCACGTGACGATCCAGGACCGAGAGCCGCTCCAGACCCGGACCGTGGTACTCGAACACCTGGCCGAGCCCGCCGGATACGCCGTGCCGACGCAGCATCTCCAGCACGACATCCTTCGCGCTGACCCGGTCCGGGAGCTCGCCCACGAGACGGACGCCGCGCACCTCCGGCATCGAGAACCGGAACGGCTCCCCGCCCATGGCGAGCGCCACGTCGAGTCCGCCGGCTCCGATCGCCAGCATGCCGAGCGCGCCGGCCGCGCACGTGTGACTGTCGGACCCGAGGAGCGTTCGCTGCGGGCGGCCGAACGCGTCCTGGTGCACCGGGTGGCTGACCCCGGTGCCCGGTGGCGCGTACCAGAGACCGAATCGCCGGCACGCGCTGCGCAGGAACAGGTGATCGTCCGCGTTCCGGTGATCCTGCTGCACGAGATTGTGGTCGACGTACTGCGCCGAGATCTCCGTCCGCACCCGATCGATTCCGAGCGCCTCGAACTCCAGCATCACGAGCGTGCCCGTCGCGTCCTGCGTGAGCGTCTGGTCGATCCGCAGCGCGATCTCCGCGCCGGGCTCGGGGCGCCCGTCCACGAGATGGGACTCGATCAGCTTCCGCGTGACGTTCCGCGGCGGGGACTTCGACATGGGATCCTCCCGGGAGCTCGCTCGGGCGAAGGGCCTCGCGATCGACGTCCCGACGGGACCCGCCGGACTCCTCGACCCGTGCATTCCGAAGCGCATTCCTGCAGAAAGCGTGCCGCATGGGCGAGACAGCAACGGGACGGCGGAGGCGGTGCCGGCGAACGAACGGAACGGATCTTGCGACCCCATTGCGGAGAGCCGACGCCGGGCGCCGGCCGGTCGATCGCGACCGCGGCGGTTCGCCCGCCAGACACGAGGAGTGAGAGTCATGAACGTGAAGGACATCATGAGCGGAGGAGTCGTCACCTGCGAGGCGGACAGCACGCTGGACCATGTGGCGACGTGCATGAAGGAGCACGACGTGGGGCTCATGCCGATCGTGCACGAGGAGAAGGTGGTCGGAGTGATCACCGATCGGGATCTCGTCACGCGCGCGCTCGCGGACGGCGGAGGCCCGGACAAGCTCGTGCGCGACGTGGCCACGCCCCGGATCTGGTCCATCCGTGACCGCACCGACATCGCGGATCTGGCGCAGGTGATGAAGGACAAGCGGGTGCGCCGCCTCATCGTGACCGACCAGGAGGATCGGCCGATCGGAGTCGTGACCCTGGGCGATCTCGCGCACCACGGCGACGCGGCTCTCGCCGGCTCGGTCCTCGAGGCCATCAGCGCCCCGGCCGCGCCCCAGCGGATCGATGAGCGGACCGAGGCGTTGCCCGCCTTCGCGCGCACGGTTGCATCTCCTGCGTGATCCGGCGAACGAGGGGGAAGACGCGGGCGACGATCGTGCGCCCGCGTTCACCCGCTCCGCCCGAGAACCATCACGACCGTGACCGCGTACACGACCAGGACCGTGACGCTCTCGAACCCGATGTTGCCGAGGCCGCTTCGTTCGCGACGCAGCATCCCCAGGAGCAGCACCGCCGTCATCAGGATCGTGACCGCGGCGAGCGCGAGTTCCGGCGGACCGGCCGCGTGATAGAGCGACCCGTCGCGGTACGCGACATCCGCTGCCGCCGCGAACAGCGTGTCGAAGGCGTTGCCTCCGAGGACGTTTCCGACAGCGAGGGTCAAGGCCCCGTGCCGCACGGCGGCAACGGACGTCACGAGTTCCGGCAACGATGTCACCAGCGCGAGCACCAGCGCACCGACCGCCGTTTCCGAAAGCGAGCTCCGGGCCACGATGGCGATTCCCGCGCGCGTCGAAACCCACCCGGCGGCGATCACGAGAATCGCCGCCATCAGCAGTCCCACCCACGCGGACGCGCCGCCGCCGGCGAACGACTCTCGAGCCGGAACGTCGGGAGCGGTCGCGTCCGTCACGCGGGGCATCCACATCGGCTCTTCGCGGGCGCGGCGGACGAGACGGGCGCCGAGGAGATAGGCGAGGAACAAGAGCGGGGTCATCGGGTGAATCCCCGCGAAGTCCACGTCGGGGCCCACCATCAAGACGAGGAGACCGGCCAGGAGCGCGATGAGCAGTGCCCCCCAGAGCATGTTCGGGACCGAGGCCGCGGCGTGCTCGAGGTTCGCCTTCCGGTACGCGAGATCCGCGATCGCGAGAAATGCCGTCTGGGCCGCGATACCTCCGAGGGCGTTCGCGAGCGCGAGCCGTGGAAACCCCTGGGCCGCCGCGGAGACGGAGGCGGTGATGCCCGGCAGCGAGGTGACCGCTCCCAGGAAGACTCCGCCCATGACCGCCTCGCCGAGGCCGGTGCGATCCGCCAGGCGATCGGTGAGCACCACGAGTCGAGTTCCGGCCAGGGCGATGATGCCGCCCGCGACGCCCAGCGCGACGAGCGCCGGACCGAAGGGCCACACCGTGTCCATCAGAACCGGAGAATGGCCGCCACACCGTCCCCCGGTGACAGCTCCTCGGGAGAGACGACATGCACGCGGCCCCCGTGCCGGAGTGTCTCGATCACGGTCGCGTCGCGCGCCCTGTCATCGTCACTCGGCCCGTCGCTCGGGACGACGAAGAGGATCCCTACCCGCGCGCGAGTCGCTTCCGGGAGGATCGCCGACGCCCGCCGACGGGCGCGCGGATCCCCTCGCCCCGCGAGTCGCCGGAGATTCCCGAGTGCGGCCTCGCGATCGCGATCGAACCGGGGCCGGACGATCGGCCACGTTCGGGCGTGCACTTCGGCCGGGTCGAGGTGAATCGCGTCGACCGCCAGGGTCTCCGCGAGAATCCGGGAATGCGAGGACACGCTTCGGAAGATTGCGGGGAGGTTCCCCACCCCGCACAGAACGAGTGGGCGCTCTCCCCGGAAGTGCTTCGCGAGCTCGTCGTCCAGGCGGAGGGACCACCGACGGGCTTCCTCTTCCACGTCGCGATCCGCCCCCCCCGTACCGAAGAAGATCGCATCGCGAGTGCCTCCGCGCCCCGGGGTCCCGGAGTGGTACTGGAGCTCCTTCTCGAACTCGACCCCTTCCAGCCTCCGGCGGACACGGTCCACGTCGGCCCGGACATCCACGGGGAAGAGACCGAAGCGGTTCCCGCGCAGGAGTCGGACTTCCTGCCGTGCGACGGCGAGCACATCGTAGTCGGTTCCATCCAGGTAGAGCGGCAGGATCGGCCCCACCCGAAACTCCTCGTCGACGGCGATCTCCTCGGCGACCGGGATCGGCAGCCAGCTCCGGCAGACCAGCTTCGGGCCGATCAGGACGCAGAGTCCTTCCCCCGGATGTCGCCAGAACGATCGGTCCCCGAGAATCTCCCGCGCCCGCCGGGGGAGATCGATCGCGAGCCCGCGATCGTCGAGCCGGCGCCCGGCTCTCCGGATCAGGTTCCGGAACCGGATGCGGTTCTGCCGCACCTCGGGCCCGCTCCGCACCGCCGGCTGGAAGATCGATACTCTCGGTCCCTCGCTTCGCTCGAGCAGGGCCTCGATCCGCGGGAGCGTGCTCTCCATTTCCAGGCGTTCCGACTTGCCTTCCGTACCGATGGGCTCCTCCTCTCCGTGGCGTCTCTCCGCGATCCGGCCTCACGCCTCACGACGAGGCCGTGCCCCGCGCCCGATCGCGAAGGGCGGTCACCCCGGCGCGCTCGGCGCAGTGGTCGCAGCAGTAGAACGTCCCGTCCGCCTCGAGCCCGTGTCCGATGATCGTGGTTCCGCAGGTGTCACACCGCGGCGCCAGCGCCGCGATCGCGCACTCGAAGCAATCGAACGTGTGCGACCGACCATCGATCGTGATCTCGAAGCTCTTGTCGTACGCGTTGCCGCACTGCTCGCATCGTGCCATTCCGCTCTCCTTCCCGCGTCGTCCTCCCGCCGTCCTCCTGCGCCGTGCGACCGGGCTCCGCGCAAGATCTACACGCCGTTCCTTGTAGGGCTTGCACCCCGAGCCGGATCACTCCTCGAGGAGGAACGTCAGGCGCATGTTGACGCGGTACTCGCTGACCTTGCCTCCCTGGACCCGAGCGGTCATCTCGTTGATCCAGAGGCTCTCGATGTCCTTGACGGTCTTGCTTGCTCGCTCCACGCCGGTTGCGACCGCGTCGTCGAAGCTGTTCGCCGACGAGGCGGTCACCTCGATCACCTTGGCCACACTCATGATCTCGACTCCTTCCGTTTCCGAACGGACGGCCCGTCCCGCGCGGATGGGCTCCCGGGGGGAGGAATGCCGCAAGTTCCGATCCAGTTCGGGGAACAATCGCCGCGGATGACCGGACGGAGGGGTCAGACTTCGCCCGTTGCATCCTCGGCGTACGCGTTGAGGCGGTTGTAGAGCGTCTTCAGGCTGATCCCGAGCATCGCGGCCGCCCGCCGCTTGTCCTGGTCCATCTCGGCCAGTGTCGCGAGGATCAGGCGCCGCTCGCCTTCCTCGGTCGTCATGCCCACGGTGATCTCCACGTCGCTCGCCACGTGCTCATCGTCGTTCCCGACCGCCACATCGCGCGGCAGGATCGTGGGGCCGGCGACGATGAACGCGCGCTCCAGCGCGTTCTTCAGCTCGCGGACGTTCCCGGGCCACGAGTGGGCGCACAGCTTGCGCACGGTGCGATCGGCGAGCTGCTTGCTCTCGTCTGCCGCCGAATTGAGTTGCTCCAGGAAATGCCGGGCGAGCAGCTCGGCGTCCGCACCGCGTCTCCGCAGCGGCGGGACCGCGATGCGGAAGACGTCGAGCCGGAACAGCAGATCCTCGCGCAGCTTCCCCTCCGCCACCGCCTCCTCGGGATCGCGGTTGGTGGCGGCGATGATCCGCACGTCCACGGCGCGGGGACGGTCTCCACCGACCTTGACGACCTCGTGGGTCTCGAGGACCCGCAGGAGGCGCACCTGGAGTTCGGGAGACATCTCCGTGATCTCGTCCAGGAACAGCGTGCCGCCGTGCGCCTTCTCGAAGACCCCCTTGCGGGTCCGGGTCGCTCCGGTGAAGCTGCCGCGTTCGTGCCCGAACAGCTCCGACTCGATCAGATTCGGCGAGACGGCGCCGCAGTTCAGGGGCACGAAGGCCTGATCGGCGCGGCGGCTGAGCTCGTGGATCGTCCGGGCCACGATCTCCTTTCCCGTCCCCGTCTCGCCGGTGACGAGCACCGTGGCCGTGGTCGGCGCGACGCGAGAGATCAGACCGTAGACGCGCTCGATCGCGGTCGACCTTCCCACGAGGCTCCCGAATCGACCCAGGCTCTTGAGTTCGCCGCGCAGGTGTCCGATCTCCCCGCGCAGCTTCGCGGCCCGACGCGCCCGGGCCAGGATCCGGCGGAGCCGCTTCGTGTCGACGGGCTTGCCGAGAACGTCGATGGCGCCCTCGCGCATCGCGTACACGGCGTCGTCCACCGTCGCCTCGCCGCTCACGATCACGACCTCGGCGTCGGGGTGTTCCTCGAGCTCCTCGAGGAGATCGAGGCCGGATCCGTCCGGGAGCTCCACATCGAGGACGAGCACGTCCGGACGCGAGTCCTGCAGGACCCGACGCGCCTCGGCCACGGTCGCGGCCGGGAGCGGCGCGAACCCTTCCCGTTTCACCAGCCGGGCGACGGCCTCCCGGCTGATGCGATCGTCCTCCAGGACCAGCGCGGAGAACGTCACTCGATCACCGGCGTGCTCGAGTCGCACGGCAGCCGGATCTCGAACACGGCACCGCCGCCCGCGCGGTTGCGGGCGTCGATGCGGCCGCCGTGCGCAACGACCGCGGCGCGCGCCACGAACAGGCCGATGCCGGAACCGCGGGGCTTGGTCGTGAAATGCATCTTGAAAAGATGGGACGCTCGGGCGGATTCGATGCCGGGACCGTCGTCGCACACCGAAAGGATCGTCGATTCGTCTTCCGTCGCCACGCCGATCCGGACTTCTCCACCGGCCGGCGTCGCCTCCACCGCGTTGACGACGACGTTGAGCAGCGCCTGTCGCAGACGATCGCGGAATCCCAGGACCATCACCGCACCCGAGGTGTCCACGCGGACCCGCACCTCGCGGCTCTCGGCGAGGGTTTGGCTCAGGCGGACGACCTCCCGCACGAGACGGCGGAGATCGAAGCGTCGCCGCGCGTCGCTCGGCGGCGCGGTCTGGGCGAGGAACGCCTGAATCGACCGATGAAACCGCGTGAGCTCGTCGCGCACGGTGTCCACGTGCTCGATCCGGTCGATCCGGTCCGCCGCCTCGCCCGCATCCTCCAGCAGCGAGTCGCGCAGCGCGTCCAGGGTCAGCGTCATGGCGTTGACCGGCGTCTTCAGGTCGTGCGCCATCGACGTGTACAGTTCTCCGAGTCCGCGCACGCGGTTCGCGAGATACAGGTCCTCCTGGAGCGCCTGTACCGCGCGCGCGTCCTTCAGGATCAGGATGTGCCCGGTGCCTTCGTCTTCCTCGATGCCGCTCGCCTCGACGTACAGGACCCGCGGCCGCTCCGAGACCATCACCTCCACGCGCTGCGCAGCACCGTCCTCCGCATCGGCCATGCGGCGCCACAGCTCCCGGGCGACCCGCGCGATCTCCTCGTCGTTCTCGTCGTTCTCGTCGTCTTCGCGGGAGAGCATGCGGCGGGCCGGGGCGTTCGCATACTCCAGCCGCCCGTCGGATGCGAGGAGGATCATCCCGTCGCGAACGACTCGTTCCAGGATTCGCCAAACTCGGGCCGGATCGGCGCCGGCGAGCAGGACCGCTGCGGGATCGTTCGCATCTCTGGAGAACATCGGGATCTCCGCACCATCGGGGACGCTGTCACCATCTCCTGGAAAAGCTACCGCAGCGTCGCGCACGGCGCACCCCCCTTCCCGGAAACGGCGCCGATCGGGCTCTGCGCTGGCACAGGCCATGCGTGCAGCGTGAGGCATCCGCGGAAGCGAGGTGCCGTCATCGTGAGTGGAGCATCGTGGCAGGAACATCCGGCGGATCTCCCCGGCGAACCGGACATCTTCGAGACACTCGAGGATGCCTACGAGCGCCTCGAGACACTGCTCGAACGGGTCTTCGCGCCGGGCGAGGCGGAGCTCACGCCGGATCGCGTCGTCCATCGTCGGCGTCGCCGATTGCGAGCGGCGACCCGCTCCCTCGCGTCCCACCTGGAAGCGGAGGAATGTCTGCTGTACGGCCGGCTGGACGGGGGCGAGCCTGCGGTGGCGGCCGCGCTCGCTCAGCATCACCACCTCCGCCGTCTGATCGCGGAACTCTCCGCCCTTTCCCCCGCGAACCCGGCCTGGGAGCGGAGAGCCCGGAGCCTGAAATGGTCGGCGGAGGCGCACTTCCAGCACGAGGAACAGGAGATTTTCGATCTGCTGAGGAGCACGTTGGGAGCGGAGACGCAGAGGCGTCTCGCCGTCTCGTTGCGGAACGCTACTCCCGCCGGAAGCGGTGAATCGAACGAGGCTCCCGGGGCCGAGCGGACCTGACCTGCACCCGGACTCCGTGTAGAAGCTGCCGAGCACCCGACGTCATCGCTACAAGCGCCCCTCGACGCCGGATCGAACCTCGATGTCCGGCACCTCAGCCATGCTGCGTTCCTCCCTCCGAAAGCCCTCGCCCCCGCAAGCCCACGACCTCGACTCGGAGAAGCCACCGTGAACCGCCTTCTGCCCTTCCTCACCCTCGCCGGCTGCCTGCTTCTCGCCGCTCCCCGCGACGCCGGCGCCGTGCTCATCGATTCCTTCGAGACCGGGAACTACTCGCTCTCGTTCAACCAGATCGGCTCGTCGGTCCAGTCGCAGCAACCGAATCCCGCCCATGTCATCTCGCAGTTCCGGAGCGTCGCCCTGTACCGCTTCACGAACAGCGTCGGGCCGATCTCCTCCTCCCTGACCGTGGCGCAGGGAAGCGACGACGACGCCGTCGTCACGTTCCCGACGTCCGGCGACGGGCAGGGCGACTTCGCCTACTCGAACGGGGACTGGGATCTCACGGACAACGGCCAGTTCAACCGGATCTCCGTCCGCGTTTCCCAGAGTTCCGTCGCGGGAAAGATCCTCCGGGTGGAGCTGACGGACGTGAACGACGAGGTCAGCGCGAACGACCAGATCATCTCGAGCGCTTCGACCTACCACTTCCCGCTCGACGCGTTCGCCGGCGCGAACGTCCGGCACGTTCGCAAGATCCGCGTGATCCTCGGTTCGAACGGCGGCGGCGGGACCGTGGGCATCGCGAACATCGAGACGACGAACGGCTCCTCGCTCGGCCTGCACTACGACGCCTGGACTCCGCTCACCATCTACCCCTGCCCGACGCCGCGCGGCGGCGAGTACTCGCTCGCGTGGGGCTGGCAGATCAACGACGCGAACCAGTCGACGTTCTCGGGTCCGCTGCTCTCGATCGACGCCGTCTCCGGCAACGGCTGCCAGGCGGTGGCGTTCTCCGGCTACGACTCCCAGCCGGCGGGCGGGCAGTACGGCGACATGGCGTTCGTCTCCGTCGACTGGCAGAGCGCCACGTTCGACGACGCGTTCTTCGAGCTGAGCGTGACGCCGGCGAATCCCGCGTACTTCGTGGACTCGCTCGATCCGCCGACCGTGTTCGAGACGGCGGACGGGTTCGTGGTGGAGCACCGGCTCCACCTCGGCGAGATCCCCGGCGGCGTCAATCGCGGCATCGCGTACCAGCGCATCGCGGTCACGCCGGTGCCGGGCCAGGAACTCTGGTTCGATTCCGTCACGGCGCAGGAGCTCTGGAACGGCTACTCGCTGAGCTTCCACGTGACCGGCGGCGCGGTGGACACGGGTCAGCCGCTGTTCGAGATCGCCGCCACCGGAGCGTGGACGAACTGGCTGAACGTGACCGACGTCGACGTGGCCGACGCCGCGGACGGCGACCGGCTGCTGCGCGCGATCCCCACGATCACGCGCGCCGGCACGCGCCTCGAGCTCGCGCGGCCGGCCGGGCAAGCGGGCACGGTGGATGTCTACGACGTCCACGGCCGGCACGTGATCGGCCTGCCGATCGCAGCCGGTGCGCGCGAGACCGTGTGGGACGGCCGGAACGTCGAAGGGCGCCCGGTCGCGGCAGGTGTCTATCTGGCCCGGTACGTGGATGCGAGCGGCCAGGCGGGGGTGGCGCGCGTGGTGACGCTGCGCTGAGCGGCGAGAGCCCGGGACCGCTCGAGTCCCGGGCTCCCCCTCCCGACTCAGTCCACCACGACCACTCGCGACGTGAGCGCCTCGCGACCGCGCGTGAGGCGCACGTAGTACACCCCGGCCGCCAGACGCCCGCCGTCCGCGAGGCCCACCGAGTGCGGGCCGGCCCCGAGCGATCCCACGGGCTTCTCCGCGATTCGTCGACCCGAGACGTCGAAGAGCGACAGCACCGCCGGCTCCCCCTCGAGCCCGGACGGCAACGTGAACCGCACCGTGACGGGCGCATTCCGCACCGGATTCGGCCACGCGCCCACGAACGTGTCGAGCGTCGCCGACGTGACACCGGGCGCATCCGCGAGCGAGAGCGAAACGTCGGTGCCGGGGTGGTCCGCGGTGAACGTCGCCGAGAACGTCGAGCTGGGATTGATGTCCGTCACGGTCGCGAACCCGCTCAACGTCAGGTCGAACTGCACGACGACCGGCGTCCCGCTCGGCAACGTCGACGACGTCACGAACAGCCGATCGCGGTACTGCGCGCGCGGCTCGGCGCCGATCCAGTCGTCCACCCAGAGGAAGCAGCCGTTCGGGAAGAAGCTCACGGCGTCGCCGGAACCCGAGAAGTGCAGGTAGCCGTAGTCCGCCACGGCCGTGAAGTCCGAGTTCGAATGCATGCCCTCGGGGTTCGAGATGTGATTGTGGCCCTCGGTCACCAGCGGGCCCGCGACCGCCCAGCCGTCGCCGACCCGCAGCTCGCCCGGCGTGGTCTGGTTCGGCATCGAGTTCACGAGGCGGAAGTGCGTCTTGAGCCCGAGCGGTGTCTGGGCCGCGGCGGGCACGGCACCGCAGGCCAGGATCGCGAGCAGGGTAATGGGGAGGAGGCGACGACAGCGGGCACGGCACGGCATGAAGGTACCCCGTGAGTGGAGGGGATCCGATGCGAGAACCGGCCCCTCGGGGCGCGGATCGGCGGGATGGGGGCCCGGGCCATCGCGCCCGGATCCCCCCTCGAGGACTCATGCGCCAGAGGGAGCGACAAGGGGCCACTCCTGGAGCATGCGGGCCGCCTGGAGGCGCTGGGGGCGAGTAGCCGCGGACCACCCGCCCCCTCGTTCAGCGGGCCCGAACGACCTTCCCGGCGGTCACCTCGTCGCCTGTCGACACGCGGACGAAGTAGACACCGGCCGGCGCCGGGCGGCCCCGGGCGTCGAGGCCGTCCCACTCGAGTCCGATCGTCCCGGCCCGTCGATTCGACTCCATCAGCCGCCGAATCCGACGCCCCGTGACGTCGTACACGTCGACCGCCAGGAACGCGTCCCCGCCGAGCTCGTAGACGATCCGCGTCGTGCTCGAGAACGGATTCGGCGCGAGCGAAAGACGCCCGGGGGCGACGTTGCCCGCCACCATCACGTCCGTCGCACCGGTGAAGTGGCAGTCGTGCGGAAGCCGACCGAGAACCCCCGTGTCACAGACGTAGATGCCCTCCGGGAGCGCGAGCTTCGGGCCCGCCCCGTCACTGAAGACGCTGCCGATGACGACCGGCGCGGTCGGATCGTGGACGTCGACCGCCGTCGGTGCCGATCCCACGTACAGAATGCCGCCGTCGATCGCGGAGTATCCGCCGATCGGAACCGTCCCCACGACTTCCGGCGTCGAGGGAGCGCTGAGATCGACAAGCCAGGTCTCCGAGGTCGAGCCGATCGCGGCAAGGTCCCCCCGCAGCGCGAGCGACAGCGTGGACCATGCGTACGGGAGAGTCAGGCTCCCGAGGAAGACCGGTGTCAGCGGATTCGAGACGTCCACGCTGCGGACCACGACCTCCGCCGACGTGCTGCCGACGCCGATCGTGACCGCCAGGTCGCCGTCGACCTGAATCAAGCGCACGTCGTGGGTCGCGTCTGCCGCGACCTCGACGAGCGGATCGGTGGGATTCAGGACTCGGATCCCGGACGGCCCGGCTGCTCCGAGCAGATACCCTCCCGAAGGCTCCATGTCGAACAGACCCGTGGCGTACGGATCAATGACCGGCGCCTGGGGAACCGCACCGCTGATGTCGCATCGGTAGATGCTCGACGGAGTCAAGCGCCGGGTCGCGATCCAGAGAGCGCCCCCGGCGATCTCCGCGTCGTGCGGCGGCCAATCGAAATAGGCGCTCTCGGACACGAAGTAGGACCAACGCGAAACCTCGACCGGACCCACAGAGTTTCGATCGTACTTGCGAACCTGGGATTCGGTGGTGAAGTAGTCGCTGCAATTGGAGGGGGTGTAGGTGTAGTTGACCTCGTAGGCGAAGGAATCGTCGGCAGCGACGAGCGCCAGGGTGTTCCGACTCCGGTCCGCGAGGCTCGGGTACTCCAGATCCGTGACGTCGTACATGCGGAGGCTCCCGCTCTCGGATACGAGCAGCCGCAGCTCCGTGCCGATCCGGACTCCTGCCGCAGACCACGGGAAGCCCATGGGAATGCTGGCGTCAATCGTCACATTGTTCAGATCGGAGAGGTCGAGAACGTTTACATAGTCATGGTCATCCGCGTCCGTTTGGAACACGTACGCTCGGTCCTCGTGAACGATTCCTTTGAAATCTCCGACCCCCGGATCGATCGTCGGATTGTAGTACAGATAGTCGATCAGCGTCGAGAGATCGATTCGCTGGATCCCCCGCAAGGAGACCGGGCATGGACAGTCGATACCCCCGAAGCAAGACTGGCTGCCCACGTCACCGAGAAGAATATCTCCGTCGAGCCGGAGCGGTTGTATGCCGTGGTCGATCAAGCTGAACCATGCCCATTCCTCAACCACCGGACTCGTGGGGTCGGACAGATCGAGGATCGCCAGTCCCGCGAACCTCATTCCGGACTCATTCACTCGCGTCCCCACGACCCCGCGCGTGCCGTCGGTCACTATCGACCCTGACGGCTCGCCGTTCATGGCGACCGTCCCGATCACGACCGGAGCGTCGAGGTTCGAGAAGTCGACGATATGCGTCTCCCCATACACGGACCCGGATCCGTACATCGTGGCGTAGACGTAGTTCCCCACGACGGAGATCGCGCCGAGCCTCCCGAGCTGGGCCGTGCCGCGTTGTGCCGGCGCGCCGGGCACGGAAAGATCGTAGGCCGTGACGCCGTCGTAGTGCGCCACGAACGCGCGCCCCGAGTCCACGACCAGCGATACTTCCGTCGCTGGAACCGCATTCGTGAACGTGAGAACGGGCGCAGCCCCGGAGACGTCGTACGTGAACAGCGCACCATTCAAGCCGTACGCCCACGTTCCGGCCACGACGAGTGCGCGGAGCGGACCGGGAAGGTCCACGGAGCCCATGAGCCGAGGACCGGCCGACCAGTCGAGGCAATCCTGGGCGCCACCCAACGTCGGGACACTCACCAACCATGTGACGACCGCACAGGCGGTCCACTTGCCATACTTCATTGCGGTACCCCCTAGCTCCGGGTGGTGACTTGCACCAAGTATAGACGGACATGGCACCCGTCCGTACGGGTCCTCTTGCGGCGCGCCGCCGGAATACCTCAACGAGGGGAACGACCGACCCCTGGCCGGACGGCTCCGTCGACCTCGCCAGCAGGGACTCATGCCCTGGAACCGGATCAGACGAGCCAGGCGGCAGCCTACCGAGAGCCCGCCTTCAGCTGTGCCCAGCCGTAGCTCCCGCGGCCCGGGGATGCGCGGACCGCGAAGACCCGGTCCAGGCAATAGAACCCGTTGCGGGCGATCGATACGTCGATTTCGGGGCTTTCGACCGTGACCGGCACGACGCCGCTGTCGAAGTGGATCGGGGACTCGCCGTCGAAACGCAGGTCCGCCTCCAGGCGCTGCCAGCGCGGCTCGGAGTCGTGCACTCGGAGCTCCCCCGAGCCGGTAACCCGCACCATTCCCTCGGACACCCGCCACTCGATACCGGCGAGCCGGAACATGTCGATGCCTTCCTCGCGTCCCATCGGAATGAGATCGAAGGTCCCTCGCAGGGCTGACTCCGTGATGGGGCAGGCGCACGGCTCGAGACAGCCGTGCTGATAGTCACTCGCGTACCGCAGCTTGTAGGTCGTGGGCTCTTGCACGTGCGCAGCCCGCGCGGGCATCGTCGCGACGAGAGCGACCAGCGCGAACACCGGGAGCGCGTGCTTGGCGGGAACACGGACCATGCGGGACCCTTGGCTGGGGTTGCTGTCCGGGGCTTTCTCAAGCTACCACACCGAAGCCACACGGTGCTGGTCGGCCAGCCCGGCGTACAATGGCACTTCGAGGAGCGGACCATGCCACGAAGGAAGGACCCCAGAAGGCACAGGCTCTCGTTGCGGCCCACGGTACTCCGGCCAGCGACGATCCTCTGGGCTGGCCTGCTCGTCCTCACCCTGACCCTCCCCGCCCGCGCCTTCAACTCCTACCCGATCGGCTCCTTCCACGACCGGATCACGACGGAGGCCGCCGCCCCCGCCGGCTTCTCGCGTGCGGCTCTGCGCGCGCTGCAGAAGGCGGTCCGCGCCCCGGACTGGGACGAGACCCGCAAGTGGTACCCGCTCCGTCCGAACGGGAACTACCGCCCCGAGCACCACTTCGATCGCCCGCGCGACCTGTCGAGCCCGGAGGCGTTCGTTCGCGGCGCCGCCTACGCCCGCGAACAGCTCGCGAGCGCCGTCGAGCTCGCCCGGGCCGACGACCCGGCAGGTGCGATCGCGGCCCTCGGCCGCGCGCTTCACGCAGCCCAGGACCTCTCGTCCCACTCGAATCTGATCCGGCTGCCGGCCCCGGAGCGCCAGGCTTGCGAGGCCGCCTTCTGGAGCGGTGCCTCTCCTCCGGCGACCCTGACTCTCACGGGCTACGACGCCACGGCGAAGGACCCGGAGAGCCCCCCCGGCGACGACTACCCCCACGCCCGGTACGCGAAGGACTCCCCCCGCAAGAACGACGAGGCCTCGACCGAGCTCGACGGCGGCCGGACCGCGTTCGAGCTCGCGTACGCGGACGCCGTCACGCGATCCCGCACGGTCTTCGACCGGTTTCTCGAGGCTGTCCCGGAGGCGGCGCGCCCCGAACTCGGGATCCGCTGACAAGCCTCCACCCGTCTCCCCGCCGTCGCACCCAGGCGAGTCGCCACCGTGCCCGCCGCTCGGGATTCCCAGACACTCCCCTCGTTGGTTAGGATGAACGGATCGCGAGAACGAAGGCGGGCTGCCGACACCGCGCGCCGCGACCGGACTCCCGGTCGCGGATCTCCGCGATCCACTTCTGGCAAGGAGCCCCGGAGAAGATGTCCGTCGACCGCCGAGACCTGATCGCCCAGTGGGCATTCGACACGCGCTCCGTCCTCGGGAGATTCCACGTGTGGCTCGAGGACGTCGAGGAGGGCTGGCTGCGCGGCCGCCCCGACAACGGCGTGTCGTTCGTGGGCAAAGCACTCGAGAAGTCCTTCGTGATGTCGGCGGCGGTCACCGCACTCGGCACGAAGTTGTTCGGTCGGTACGGCGAGGCGAACGGCGGGGACAAGAAGCTCGTGAACCGCGTGAAGAAGGACGCGGACGCGATCTCCGCCTACGCGATGAGCGAGGCGCTGTGGCACATCGGCCGCAACCTGCCCGAGAACCACGCGATCATGATCAGCCTCGGCGAAGGGCTCATGCCGAAGGCGGGCGAGACCCCGGAGATGGGCGCGAATCCGCTGCTCGGGTTCGGGCGCGTGTACGCGCGCCCCGAGGTCGCGACGTTCGTGACGCATCGCGTGCGGGATCTGATCAACCGTCCGGGCTACGGCTGGGAGCGATTCTGGGACGACATCAAGGCCGCCGGGATCACGATCTGGGGCGCGGCGGTCGACACGCTGGAGAACACGTCGCGTTTCGCGAAGGGCAGCGCCACCGGTCCGATGTGCGTGTTCCACGTGTTCGATCAGCCGCTGAACGTGGCCCTGCCGTACGAAGGCTACATGGGCTCGCTGTGCGTGCCGAACGACGTCGTCCGCGCCGCGACGCGTCGCTCGGTGCTCGTGGACTACCTGACCCCGCGCGCGAAGATCCTGGAAGCGATCCGCGACGCCTACCCGGACATCCCGCCCGCCAACGTTCACGTGTTCACGCTCGCGGGCCCATCGCGCGAGGCGCGCCTCCGCGATCTCTGGGACGAGTGGCGCGAGCTCGGCGTCCACGTGATCGAGGACGGGTGGATGCTCCCCGCCGGCCTCGCCGCGTTCACCGAGTCCGGCACCTACGCGCCGACGTACAGCGTGGGCACGTTCGAGAACGGCAGCGGTGAACGTCACGTCGTGATCACCGACGGCTACGCCGCGTCCGCCGAGGCGATCCAGGCCGCGAGCCTCGACCCGATGCGCGGTCAGCACACGTCGCTGTGCGTGTTCTCATCCCGCTTCGAGGCGAGCGAGCGACGCGAGCGACACGTGATGCAGCTCGATCCCGCCGCCGACGACTTCGCCACCCGCCTCGCCGAGACGCTCGGGCATCCGGTCGGGGATGCGGACGTCGCGGACTACCGCGAGATGATCCACGTCGCCGCCGCCGCCGGCATGCCGCTCGACAAGCCGGCCTTCGACGTCAGCGATCTCTTCCCGCGCAAGAAGTGGCAGGGACTGGCGGTCGCCGGCTTCATGCTGCCGGATCCGTACACCGGCGCGCCCGGCGTGGAGGATCTCGGGAACGGCGTGTACCGCGTGACCGTCCGCGCGGTGAGCGAGCAGCGCACGCGCGAGGTGCGGGTCACGCTGCGGCTCATGGAGACGTTCGAGGAATCGCGCCGGGTGTTCTCCCCGCTCCTCGATCGACTGTACGCGGGCGAGAGCTACCGGAACCGCGCCGTCAAGGTCTCCGACTCCGGCCGCATCCGGAACGAGTTGATGACCTGGTGCTCCTCGGCCCTGGAGCACTACGGCGACAACGGCATGCGCGTGCACCTCGATCAGATCGACGAGTCCGTGCTGCCCGCCGACAAGCGCGAGTTCATCCGCGAGGTGCTGCACTGGTACAAGACCGCGCACCCGCTCTGGTTCCAGTGGCTGGAGATCGCGTAACGGGCTCGGGTCATCGGTCGGCGGCGACGTCTCCCGCCACCCGCCGCCACGGAAGCGTCCCGTCGGGGCGAGCCCAGTCGAGACGCTCGATCGCGCCGTCCGGTCCGGAGACGACTTCGACGTTCGCGTAGTCCTGGGGCGAGAAGAACGTCGTCGGGCCCGTGGGCAGCAGCAGCCATTGCCCGAACCACAAGCGGTCGCCGTCCACGCGGATGTCGTGCGCCTGGTCGCGGTCGTTGCGGTAGGTGCCTTCCACGCGCCGCATCAGCTCCGGATCGGGCTTCGCGAACGCCACGTTGGGCCGCGCGGGCGTGGCCACGTCCTTGCCGTCGATCAGGTCCGCGAGATCCCGGGCCAGCGCATCCGTGGCGCCGGACACGAGATTGCCCACGAAGATCGCCTCCGTGTCGTCGGAGTTCCGGTACTGCACGAACGAGCGGAACCCGATCGTCACGCCGTTCCAGCTCAGCCCGCTCCCGCGCATCAATGCCACGGGCGCGGCATCCCCGAGGTTTCCGTCGACGAGCGCGCGGAGCATCCGGTGCAGATCGCGCGGCGTGGAGAGAACGGATCCCGCCCCCACCAGGAACGACAGATCGACGAGCGGCCCGTTCGCCAGCCCGCCCTCGTCCAGCACGTACCCACGGGCGCGGCCGGGCACGAGGTCGCGCGAGTCGTGGTGGCCGGTGCGCTCCATGCCCGCCGGTTCGCAGAGGTAATGCTGAAGCGCATCGTCGTAACTTCGGCCGGACGCGAGTTCCACCACGCGGGCGAGCACGCTGAACCCCGCGGACGAGTACACGGACTTCTCGCCCGGCTCGAGCGGCAGCAACCCGGCCTGCTTCACGAGTTCCACCATGTCGGCCGCGGTGCGCGGAATGGTTTCCTCCTGCGGAGTGGTCACGCGGTGCGGGATGCACGCGCGGTGATTCAGCAGATGAGACACGGTGATATCGTTGCCGCGAGGGAAGTCCGGAATCCACCGGGAGATCGTGTCCTCCGGGGCCAGGAGACCTTCCTCGGCGAGCCGGCACACGAGCGCGATCGTCATGGGCTTGGTCACGGACGCGATGCCGGTGGGCGTGTCCGGCCCGTTCGGTACGCGGTGCTCCGCGTCCGCCCAGCCCCACGAGCGCTCGAGCAGGACGTCGTCGCCGCGCGCGACCATCAGCGATCCGGACAGGTGCCCGGCGTCGACGAACGGGGCGACGTAGGTGTCGACACGGGCCGCGAGATCCGGGTCCTCGGCGGCAGCGGGCGTGGCAACGGCGAGCAGGATCGGAACGGCGGCGACGGCACGCATCGCGCGCGCGATCGCCAGGGCCGGACGGCTCGGCATGGGAGCTCCTCGGAGTTCCAGGGGGCCGGCCGGAGCCGGCGGGTGGGACGGTCTCCCTCAAGAGACGGTGATCCGCCGCCCGCCGTTCGATGAACCTCCGGTGTTTCGAACCCGACGTCGCGGCCGGCCCTGCGGCACACGAGCCTAGCGATGGAGCCCCTTGACCCGCGACCAGGCAAGGTCCTCCGGCGCGCCCACCGACACCGCGTCGGAAGCGATCGAGAACTCGACCGACGACACGAAGACGACGCCCGTGGCCTCCGAGGTGCCGCAGCCGAAACGCGCGCCTCCCCCCGCCGACCCGAACGGCAGGCCGTCGTAGCCCGTGTGCACCGTGGAACCGTCGATGAGGAACGACGCGGTTCCGGACGCGCCGTCGGAGACGAGCTCGAACGTGTGGTATCCGCCGCCGACCGCGGTGAACGTCGGCCCGGAGAACGGCGGATACCCTTCGAGCAGGCGGGCGGTCACGTCGCCCCCGGCCTCGGCTTTCAGGTGCACCTGAAACGCGACGCTCCCGGTCAGGAAGCCGAAGAACTGCGTTTCGCCGGCGCCGTTCGCGTTCGTGACCCGGAGCACGGCCCGGACCCGCCACCCCGAGGAGAGCGCGGCCGCGAGGTGGGCGGGATCGGGCGTCCACCGGTACCAGTTTGCGGAACCGCCTGCCTGCGACCCGTCGGTGATCACCCAGGCCGCCGTGCCGCCGTCGTCGGCCGGACCGCTGGACGTGCCGGGACCGGCCAGGTCCTGGACCCAGCCTTCCGTCACGGGATCCGCGGCTCCGGAGTGGACGCCCACGAGCGTATCCGCGGAAGCGCCCGCGGCGAGCACGAGCGCGAGGAACCCCGAAGCGGCGGAAGAGAAAGCGAGACGTGTCATTCGAGAACCTCCCGGTAGCGATCCGGGTGCCCCACGGCACCCTGATCGCAAACCGGAAACGGCTCACGAGACCGGTCACCAGTCGCAGAGGCCGGGCCCGGACTCAGCGGACCCGCACGACCCGGCGGGTGTCCGTCTTACCCCCCGCGTCGAGGCGGTAGAAGTACACGCCCGGCGCCACCGGCGCCCCGGCTCCGTTCCGGCCCGTCCAGCGCAACTCGTGCCGCCCGGATTCCGCCGGCCCATCGAGCAGCCGCGCCACGAGCCGGCCGGACACGTCGTAGATCGCGAGCCGCGCGTCGCCCGGCGCCGGCAGCGAGAACGCGAACGTCGTGCTCTCGCGGAACGGGTTCGGCCACCCGGCATCCAGTGTGAGTCGCCCACTCTCCCCCGTTCCCGGCAGCACCGCCACGACCGCGGACAGCATCCGCTCCGCGAACTCCGGACGATCGATGAAGGGATTGCGATTCCCCTGCAGCGCGTACACGGCGCCGTTCCGGTCGACTTCCTTCAGGCTGACCGGATCCTGCTCGTGCCAGTCCAGGAGCAGGTTCACGGCCCACGGCAGCAGATCCGCGTGATCCGTCATCGGGCTGGTGGACCAGGCCGCATCCTCGGTGTAGTAGCGCGTCGTCATGTAGAAGTACGAGCGCGCGAAGTCGCCCTTGTACTCGTCGATGGGCTCGAACACCGTGCCGTTGTAGCCGGGATACGTGCACGGGCCGATCTTCGAGCCGTTCAGCGAGACGAAGTTCGGCGCGTCCACCTCGCCGTACGGCCAGCTGCCGCGCTGGTTGTTGACCCAGTTGTCCGTGGGGTACAGCTGGAACAGATCCGAGTCCATCGGCGACAGGCCGTTGAACCAGCTCTGCGGCCAGGAGTGCTCGCGGTTGTAGCCGGTACCCTCCGTCCCGCCCACGCCGCCCTGATCCACGCCGAACGTGTACAGGTACGGCGGCGTTCCGCCCGGAATATCCGAGTACATGTCCCACACGAAACCATCGGGACGATCGTCCGTGGTGTAGAACGCGCCCCACGTATCGGCGTACGACACCACCGTGTGTCCCGTGATGATCGCGTGCAGCGCCGCGCGCAGTGCCGCTCCGTCCAGGCCCTCGGCCGTGTCGTAGTAGCCGGCGGGCGACGGCTCGAACGGGAAGTCGATTGTGCCGCCGGCGATCGCGTTCCCGAACAGATCCTCGACCCCATTCGCGGTCACCGTGTGCGCGCCGGTCGCGAGCGGCGTCACGGCGAGAGTCACCTGGGCATGGTTCGTGGGGTGACGGGCCGCGGAAAGAACGGTGACGCCGGTGACGCCCCAGTTCGCGGGCACGGCCGCAGACACCGGATCGACCGCTTCCGAGAACGTCGCCACCACGAGCGTGTCCACGATCGCGGAAGCGGCGACGAGCTGCGGCGCGAACAGATCCGAGACGAACGCGACGTCGGCGGGCACGCGCGGTTCGATCTTCGGCGTGCCGCCGGTCACCACCACGCAGCCGGTGACGTCGTAGACGGTGCCGAGCACGGGATCGATCACGTCGGCACGGTCGCCCACCGTGCCCGCGCCCGAGCCATCGGTGATCTCCCACTCGCCGAGGGAGACGTTCGCATCGGTGCACTGCCCGGCCGCGAGCGTGGACAGCACGCCCTCGTTCGACTCGTCCGCCAGAGTGGCCGCCGTCACCGCGATCGGCGCGGGCACCGTGCCGCCCGACGTCGACGAGAGCACCACCACGCTGTCCAGCAGCGTCGTGGTCGCGAAGCCGAACGGATCGTTCTCGATGATCCGGCCGCGGACCGTGAGCACGTCGCCGATCGACACGCCCGCCGGCGCCACCCCGCGCGCCCACAGCCCGTTCCACGCGCCCGCGCCGTCCTGCACCACGAAGATCTCGCCGAAGGAGGCGGTGGCCACGCCGGTCGTCTGCACGCTGAGTCCCGCGTACGGGGACGACGTCGTCATCCCCTGCGCCTGCGCGATCGTGATCTCCCACGGCACGTCGTAGCGGAGGAACCCGAGTGTGGTGGAGGCGGGGACGTCGTTCGTGGCGTGGATCTCGTAGTGGATCGTGGTGCCCTGCGCCTGGGCGGGGATCGGCGTGCTCGTGCGGTACGTGTCCCCCGCGAACGGCGTCATCGGGACGACGTTCGTGATCGTGCCCGGCGACGTTCCCCAGTGGCACTCCACCGAGGTGATCGTACCCACCGTGTCCACGACGTCGGCGAGGACGTTCACCGCGGTCGCCGCCGTGGGCCACGCGGGATCCGTGAGCGCGTTCGTGATCAGCGGCCCCTGCGGCGGCGGCAACGTGGTGTGGGTGCCGGGAGTTCCCTGCCACGGATAGTCCACCGCGAACGACGACCACTGCAGCGGATCGTACGTCGGGCTCGGCGCGAGGACGTCCGGATTGCGCGTGAGGTCCTCGTTCTCGAACGCGGTACCCGTGGCCACGATCACGTCCACGAGCACGGCGCCCGGACCGAGCAGCTTCGCCCCGTCTCCCACGCGCCCGTTCCAGGTGCTGTTGTTGTCCGACCAGGTCTCGGCCGCGAAGTCCACCGGGAAGATCTCGACCGTCGTCGCGTCGCCGGCCACGAGCGCATCGCCCGGCGCGATCGTCCCCGAGAGATTCCACGTGAAGACGTCCGCGCCGTTGCCGACGGCTACGATGGACCACCCGGTGAGGTCCACCGGCGTCGAGCCCACGTTCGCGATCTCGATGAACCGGTCCGTGAGGTAGTTCAGGCGGGGGTCGCAGAGTTCGGAGAGGATCACGGACTGGGCGCGGGCGGGAGCGCCGGCGGCGAGAACGCCGAGCACACCGACGGTCGGGAGAATGACGCGGGTGACCAGCGATCGGGCGAATTCGAAGGACATCGGGGCCTCTCCGGGCGAATCGGGTTCGGGATGCGTGGGCCGAACCGGGATCATAAGGGATGGCCGGGCACCCGTTCCCGGGGAAATGTCCGGCGTCCCACGAGTTGGAAGAGCGGCTCGGCCCGGTGGTCCGTCCCTCAGCGAGTCCGGACGACCTTGGCGGCCGCGACCTCGTCGCCGGTCTCGAGGCGGAGGAAGTACACGCCGGCCGCGAGGTCCGATCGCTCCCACACGACGTCGTGAGGGCCGGCGGACTCCCAGCGGGTCACCAGCGTGTCGACCCGGCGCCCCTGCGCGTCGAAGGCGGAAAGGCGCACGAGACCGGGCCGCGGATTCACGTAGCTCACGGTCGTGCGCGCGCGGAACGGGCTCGGTGCCGCCGCCATCACACTCGAACCGGCCTTCGACGCGACGTCTCCCGCCCCGGTCGGCGCCGCGGGCACGATGCTGCCGCTGACGAACGCTCCCGTGTGAAAGCCGTTGCCGCCGATCTCGTACGCGCTGGTGGTGAGATCCAGATCCGCTCCGGTCGTGGGAGTCAGTGCGTTGCCGAGGCGGAGGGTGATGTCCACGCCATCGTCGTGCACGCTGCCGTCCAGCACGATCTCGATCGAGGTCTCGACGTCGATCGTCCAGATCAGATCCGTCTCGTTGTGCACGGTGTAGGGGATCACGAGCGAGGTGAACTCCCCGGTGCCGGTCAGGAAGCCCGTGTCGTACGTCCAGGTGAACTCCCCGAACATGGTGGGACCCGACTCGAGGACCACGTTGTCGAGCACGTAGGTCACGGTATCCGCGGCCGACAGCGAGAACGTCGACCCGACGACGGCGAATGCGGCCCCGGCGAACGAGAGCGAACGACGGACGAGTTTCGAGCTCACGGCATCCTCCCGGTTGGACTCCTGGACTCCCGATGAACCAGTCGACCGCTCAGCGCAGTCGCAACACCTTTCGTACTTCCCGCTCCCCGGCGGCCTCGATCCGAACGAAGTAGACGCCCGGCGCGAGCGGAAGACCGTCCCGCGATCGACCGTCCCACTGCACGGCGTAGCGGCCGGCGGGCTGGAGTCGGCGGACGAGATCGCGCACGCGACGGCCGGCGACATCGTACACCGTGAGCGAAACGTCGGCGTCGGTCGGCAGCGCGTACTCCAGACGCGTGGCCTCCGTGAACGGGTTCGGGTGGGCGGGCGCGAGCCAGAGGCGCGTGACGTCGCCGGGCAGACTCCCCGCGCCGGTCGCGGGCTCCCAGGCGGCGAGCGCGCGCACTTCGTTCTGACACAGGGCGCGGCCGTAGATCCGCAGGTCGTCGATGTTCCCGTTCCAGAAGGACGGCAGCGTGTTGTTCGGCGCGGTGCCGGCTCCGTTCGTCTTGACGCCGACACCCAGCGCCGGGCGCGTGGTGAGCAGCGTGCCGTCGTACGGCGCGTGATCGACCTCGAAGCCGTTCCGGTACAGCCGCACGACTTCGCCGTCGCAGACGAGCGCGACGTGCTGCCACTCCCCGAGCGGGAGCGGCGTGCCCTCGCGCACCCCGACCGTGGTCTCGTTCGACTGGGCGACGAACGCCTGCAGGTCGCCGTCGTTTTCGTAGAGACCGAGGTGGAACGCGCCGGGACTCAGCGCCCAGTTCTTGGCGATGGATGCCCACTGCGGTCGCGAGTCCGCGAGCACCCAGGCGGAAACGGTGAGCATGCTGGAGGACTTCGGGTAGTCCGGCACGATCGCGTAGTCGTCGATTCCGTCGAAGAACAACGCACCGCCGTCCGCGCCGGCGGTCCAGACCGCGCCGGAGATCGCCGCATCGTTGCCCTGGCCGGTCGAGTCGCCGGCGACGGCGCCGAAGCCCTCGTCCATCGGGTACCACGCGAGGTCGGGCAGCGGATCGGATGCGGTGTCGCTCACGGTCACCCCGGCGGCGACGCTCTCCGCGCGGCCCGCGTCATCCACGACCGTGAGCACGACGTCGTAGGTGCCGGAGGTCGTCCACGCGTGCGTGGGCTCGGGACCGGTCCCGGTGTCGCCATCCCCGAAGGTCCAGTCCCAGGACACGATCGTGCCGTCCGGATCGAACGAACCCTGGGCGGAAAGCGTGAGCGGCTGTCCGGTGACGGCGCAGTACGGACCGTTCGCGGTGGGACACGGCCACAGGTTGTCGCCGCCGGGTCCCCAGTAGAGGCTCGTGGTGTCGGCCGCGGCGCGCCCTCCGTCCTGGCCCACGGCCTCGACCTCGATCACGGTGGCGACTTCGCTGGACAGACGCGCGATGGACGGAACGAACAGCGCGGTGCCGCAGGTGCCGCCGATCCAGCTGCGACCACCGCCCGGATTGCGGCGGTACACGTCGTAGACCCGCACGGGATCCGGCGATGCGGTCCAGCGCAAACGCGCGCTCGCGTGCGTGGCGTCGAGCTGCGCGGCCGCCTCCACGTACGCGCCGGACGCGGAGGCGGGAATCCCGGCCGGGCCATCGCGCAGCGCGAGCCGTCCGACCCGGATCTCGTACCCGGGCTCCGACACCGGCGACGTGAACCGGAGCGAGATCACGGACACCGTCTGCCCCGCGTAGGCGGACAGATCGAGCGTCGCGGTGTTCCATCCCGCGCTCGCTCCCGTCCCCACCGGCACGAACGTGAAGCTCGAGGGATTCGTGTCGAACGCGAGCCCGACCTCGAGTCGACTCTCCACGCCGGCCACCCCGCGCCGGAACGCGACCTCGATCTCGGCCTGCGCCGGCAGCGTGAGGTCGGCCTTGAAGAGCTTCAGGTTCGTCTCGTTCGCGGGCGAAAGGTCGCCCGAGACCCGGAGGCAGCTGCCGCCGACGAACGCGTCGGTCCAGTCGAGCTCGGGCGCGAGCGGCGTTCCGGCACTTTCCGCGAGCCAGCGCCACGTGGGCATCACGTCCTGCAGGCCACGCTGGTTCCAGTCGCCCAGGTGCAGGACCTCACCGTCGATCGCGTACAGATGACCCTGCCCCGTGTTGAAGTCCGTCACGAACGGGACGTCGTTCACGGAGGACCGCGCGGGAACGTAGTGCGCGATTCCCTTCCAGTCGTCGAGGGTGGTCGTGTCCGAGGGATCCCCGTTCTCGCCCACCCAGAAACGGTTCGCGCGCGCGAGGTAGTCCGCGTGGTCCACGGAGCTCGAGTACGGCCACTCCGTGCCGTAGAACCCGAGCGACGTCACGTGCGGCAGCGCCTCGGGAAAGATCGTGTCCCAGGCGACGTTCCGGTTGTAGCCGAGCCCCTGGACGTCGACGCCGGCGTAGACCTCGTACGGGTTCCGCCCGAGCGCGATCGCCTGGGCGCGCGAGTCGGCGAGGTTCGTACCGGCGCTCCAGCCGAAGTTCAGGAACATGGAATCGCTGACGCGGCCACCGTCCTCCAGGAACATCGCGTTGCGATCGTTCAGCTCGTTCTGCCAGGCGATCGCGCCGTTGTCGATCATCGCGTCGTACCACTGGATCTGCTGCCCGGGGAGCTTGTTCGCCTGGAAGTACTGCAGGAAGCCCTGCATCTGCAGCGCGAGCGTCGAGTCGCCGCCGGCGGTCTCCTGGTTGATGAACCAGCCGTCGAATCCGTAGTGATCCGCGACCTCGATCAGCTTGTCCGCCACGGGAAACGTCGCGCCGTTCTGCTGCACGAAATCCTGCACCCACCCGATCTGTCCGCCGAAGACGTTCGGGGGGAAGAACACGGTCCCCAGGACCGGCACCCCGTTCCGGTGCGCGGAGTCGATGACATCGGCGGTCGGCGCGAGGATCAGACCCTCGCCGGCCGAGCCGCCCCAGAACACGAGCAGGTCCACGTACGGCCAGTACCCGAACGCATACGTGTCGAACACCGGCGCGCCGAGCGACGGGTTCCCGCTCGTGCTCGGATACATGATCGAGATCGCGGTGACGCCGGCCTCGCCGTCCCGCGCGTGCGGATTCACCTGCGTCGCCGGGTCGGTGAAGCGGTCGGCGAGCGGGATGCTGCCACGGTTGTACGGGGCGTCGGGATCGGAGGCCGGAGTCCAGTTCAGGAGCTCGTTGGGGAACCAGTACGACGCGTACGGCTGCCCGGCCGCGCCGCCCGTGGCCGCCCCGGCCGGAGTGATCCGTGCTGCGAGGACGAACAGCAGAGCGGCGAGGGGCCAGACACTACGGGGGCGCGAGGAGATCACGATGGGGCTCCGGGGGCGGGGGCGGGATGGGTCGGTCCTTTCGGAGTGTAGCATCCGGCCCCGCCCGAAGCGGAATCGGCAGCTCGATGCCCGGGAGAGAGCCCGGGCCGCGGTCGTCCGGACGGATCCCGTTCGCGTTCGTCGGCGGTAGCGAGACGCCCGTTTCGACGATATATTGTAATCTCCTTGCTCTCACTCCCTCGAAGGGTGCCCCGGTGAAGGCAGCAGTTCGGCGGAACTCACTACGGTCCGGACTCCTTCTCGTCCTCTCGTTCGCCGTGTCCGCGCCGATCGCCTCCGCCGGCGAGGTTCCGCCGAGCGCGCTCGCCTCCGCTCGACGGATGGATTCGGCGCTCGTCGATTCCAACGCGCAGATGCTCCTGCATCCCCAGATCGCCGCCGGGCTCCCGTCGCAGCTCACAGCCTTCTACGCCGAGTCCTCCTATCGGACCGTGGGCGTCCTCTTCGGGGACGGAGATCGTTTCAGCCTGGGGCTCGCCTCGCAGCGGGATCCTGCGCTCGCGAACTCCCCCTTGAGCAGCGTCGGCTACGCGGGACTCCAGGGCCTGCTCGCGGCGCGCTTCGGGCCGGTGCGGGTCGGTACGTCCTACCGCCGCGGCCGGGTGTCGGACCGCTACTTCGACGAATCCGTGTACATCCACCCCTCGTCGGTCGATCAACGAGCCCGCACGCGGGACTACGAACGGGAGACCGACGAGATCGCACTCGGCATCGGGTGGTCGAGCGGCCGGGCCTACGTCGACGCGACGGCGATGCGCTCCAGGTGGCAGCGGTCGGCGCACTGGATCGAGGAATCGGACTACGTGGTCGAGACCGATACGAGCACGAGACTGGACACGTCCTGGCGATGGGGCGGAGCGCTGCGAGCGGGAGTGCCGGTCCGTGGAGACTTGCTGGTCGAGATCTTCTGTGCCTTCGCCGATCGTCGCGCGCGGTTCGACGCCTCGCATCTCGTGGCCACGGAACCGGACTTCCGCACGGACGAGCCCACGTACGGACACGAATGGAAAGCGCTGGCGAGCATCGGCCGGCTCTATGCCAGCACCTGGCTCGTTCGCCTGCACGGAGGCTACGCGGATCGACGGGATCCCGGCATGCCCGGCGGTTCATCCTATGTGAACGCGACACTCGCGCGAGAGGAGCGAGAGACGGTCGGGGTTTCGCTGGAGCGATCCGGCTGGTGGGGGCTCGAGCTGTATGCGGGCGCCACGACCACCCGCACGCGCGAGCGCCGAGAGCAGCTCGACTTCGGACCGATCTCCGTTCAGCAGTCCGTGGCTCGCGACGTGTCCGTCGAGAGCTCTTTCGGCTGGGGCGCCTCTCGCACGATCGGGGACTTCGATCTCGCGGCGTACGTTTCCAGTCGGCTCTCGGTCGCGGATCCCATCGTCTCGCTCGACGCGGCACTCCGCTTCTGAACCGGTCGATTCCCGCGTCGACTGGGGGATCCGCCGCCGCGCGTCCTGGCCGGATGGCCACCACACCACGGGGCGAACGAACCGACGTCCGTTCGCCCCGGGTCGTGCTCCGGTGTTCAGGAAATCAGTGCAGCACGGTGATCCTCGCCGGCACTTCGCCGTCACCTCGCACGAAGTAGACGCCCGCCGCCACCATCTCGCCCAGATCGTTGCGCCCGTTCCAGCGCGCCTCGGCTCCACCTGCAAAGGGACGCAGTGCGAGCCGCGCGACGCGACGCCCGGCAACATCCACGATCTCCGCCGTGGCGCCCTCCGCCGTCGGCCGCAGGTACTGCACGAGTGTCTCCCCGCCGGGCGCGGGGTTCGGCTGGATCCGCCAGACCGGACCGCCGGTTCGCGGATCCGCGATCACGCCGACGTCTCCCCCGCTCTCGTGCACCGTCATCCGCGACGGAACCGCGACCCCGGTCAGGTCCTGCACCACGTGCGTGCCCGCCGAGCCCGGCCAGGTGATCCGCACGTCCACCGTGGCCTGTCCGGGTAGCCCGAAGTGCGCGGCGATGTCGTTCTGCGAGGAGAAACCGCCGTGCGCCTCGATCTCGCGGAACCCGAGCAGGTGGCCGGCATCCCCGAGGAAGCCCGCCTCGTAGACCGCGACCTTCGCGCCGATGCCGCTGCGATTCGAGAAGCCGGCACCGAGATCGTGAAAGTGGCCCACGAGCGTCAGCGAGAGCCAGTCCGAGTCGTTCTCCTGGTTGATGTAGAGCGCGTTCGTGTTCGGCGAGTGCTCGTTCCCCACCGCGAGGTCGAGATCGCCGTCCTGGTCGTAATCGGCCCAGGCCACTCCGTCGGTGCTGCCGAGTCCGAACTGGGCGCTCTCCGTGAACACGAGATTGCCCTCGTTCACGTAGAGGAAGTTCGAGTCGGCCGAGCCGAAGTCGCCGTTGCCGACCGCGAGATCGAGATCGCCGTCGTTGTCGTAGTCCGCCCACGCGAGCGTGTTGGGATCACGCGCTCCGAACTGGGGGATTTCCGCGAACGTGCCGCCGTCGTTCCGGTACAGGTAGTTCTGCCCGTTGTCCCAGTTCGCCACCGCGAGATCGAGATCGCCGTCGTTGTCGGCGTCGCCCCAGCCGAGAGACGTCGTGTCGCCGGTCCCGTACTCCATTCTCTCCGTGAACGTGCCGTCGCCGTTGTTCACGTACAGGTAGTTCTGCTCCACGAAGCCGAAGCCGCCATTGCCTACCGCGAGATCGGGATCACCGTCCTGGTCGAAGTCTCCCCACACCACGGACTGCGTCTGCCCGGCGCCGAACTGCAGCGTCTGCGTGAAGACGTTGTTCCCGCCGTCGTTGCGGTACAGGTAGTTCTCCTGCGCCGAACCGAGAATGCCGTTGCCGACCGCGACGTCGAGATCGCCGTCGAGATCGTAGTCCGCCCACGCCAGGGCGATCGTGATCGTGAGGAAGTTGCCGAAACGCGTGCGCGTGGTGAACGTGCCGTCGCCGTTGTTCTCGAACAGACGGTTCGCCGCGAGACGGTTGCCGACCGCGAGGTCGAGATCGCCGTCGTTGTCGCAGTCCGCCCAGGTCAGGCTGAACGTCTGGCCCTGCTCGAACTCGTCGAACTGCGAGAACACGCTGCCACCGTCGTTACGGAACAACCAGTTCTGGGCGCCGGTGTTGCCGACGGCGAGGTCGGGATCGCCATCGCCGTCCGGGTCGCCCCAGGCGACGCAGATCGTGGGGCCGCCGCCGAACTCGAGCTGCTCGGTGAAGTCGGGGGGCGCCGCGGTCGCGGGGCGCGCGGCGAGGAACAGGAACGCCAGGGGGAGAATCGACGCGGTGGCGCCGATCGAGGGTCGGGTGGTCATGGGGTCGCCTCCGTTGGTGCCCCGGAGGGGCTGATGCCCGCAAGGCTGGCCGCCTTGCGAGCAATACCATCACCACCGGAATCGCGAGCGTCAAGGCGCCGAAACGTCAATATTCGGTATCCAGAGCCCATTGGGGAGGACATCTGATTTCATTGCTGACAACGGTAGTCCCCTTGACGAAAGCCCCGCACGAACTTACCGTGGTCCGAACTCGAGGGCTGACCCGATGAGAAATTCCCGGCCGCCCGGCGGCCTCCCTCCCGGATACCGACCGATCTGGCGGGCCCTCGCGAGCGCCGACGCGTCGGCCTCGTCGCGAGCGGAGCTGGCGCGCCGCCTCGGCGTGTCCACCCACACGATCCAGCGCATCCTGGTCGACGCCTCCCCGCCCGACTTCCGCCGCGAGCAGAGCCGGAGACTCGCGATGTCCTGGGTGCGCACGCTCGCGCGCCTCGCCCGCGGACTGGACTCGGATCCGCGCACGTGGATCGAGGGCGTCGGCATCGAGTGGACGGAGGAAGTCCGCGCGGCCGCCGAGGGCGACGGCGGTCGCCGACCGGTCCGCCGAGACGTCGCGGGCGATACGATCGCCCGCATCCGCTCGCGCGCGGAGAGCGGAGATCCCGAGCCGGTCCGCGCCGCGATCGTTCCGCTCGGCCCGTTCGAGGCGTTCTTCCGTCGCTACGTGGAACGACTGGTGGGCGCGGTGGATCCTGCCTGGGGAGTGCGATGGGTGCGCGCGCCTGCCGAGGAGGTCGTACGCGCCCTGCACCCCGGCGGCGACGTGGATCTCGGCGTGGGATTGTTCGAGACCCCGCACCTCAAGAGTCGCGGACTCGAGTTCGTCTCGGTCCCGGGTTGCCGGCCGTCACTGGCCGCGCTCCGGGTGACGACCGCGACGGATCCGGAACCGTCGCCCGAGTGGAACGATCTGTTGAATCCCGTCCGCACGGCGGACTCTCTCTTCGTCGTCCGCGAGAACGATCCCGCGGCCGGATGGCTCGTCCGCCAGTGGAACGTGCCGCCGGAGCGGGTCGCCGCAAGACGTCGCCCGACCGCAGCCGCGCTCGCCGAGGAACTCCTGGCCGAAGCCGGCCGCCTCGGTCGCCCCACGATCCTCGTGGCCGACGAATGGACCGTGGGCTCGGCCCACGCGGCCCTCGACACGCGCGATGGCTTCGCACAGGAGTGGCGCGCCGAACGACGGCTCCCGCCCCCCGGTGACGAACCGCGCTATCCGCTCGGACTCGCCCTCCCGGGCGGCGATCCGCTGCTTCCCCTGTTGCGCGAGGCCGGAGACACGGAACTGTTCGGCACCGCGCGCCCCGCGACCGCTGCGCTCTACGCCGACCTGCTCTTCGAGATCGCGGGTTCGCCCGCGGCAGTCGTCGTCTCCGACCCCGATTCCCACACCGTGGTCGGACCGCGTCCGCTTCCGCACTTCGAGGAAGCGGGCCCCGAGTTTCGACGGGACCTCGTCCGCCGCCTGCTCGCCACGCTCGCCGCGGCCGCCCCCGCGGAGGAACACGCGATCGCCTGGCGCCGAGCCGTGGAGACCGCACGTTCGGTCACGCCGCCGGAGTGGCTGCCCGCCCTCGGGCAGGCCGCGGAGTCGCTATCCGGCCAGCTGCATCCGGGGCTCTGCCGATCGTGTTCCTGCTCGCTGCACGAGAACCGCGGCGCGGCAGAGATCTACTGTCGGTACTGTGCGAACGAAGACGGCGAGCTCCGCCCGCGCGAGGAGGTGCTCGGGATTCTCACGCACTGGATGCACCGCTGGCAGGGCGGGCTCGACGAAGCCGAAGCGCGACGTCGCGCGGAGCGGTTCATGAGCGCGATGCCCGCCTGGGCGAACACGTAGCGCGGGGACCGGCGGCAGGACTCAGCCGCGGCCGACGTACTCCCGCGCTTCCGCGACTTCCGGCCGGCCGGCGTCCGCGTTCTTCCAGAACTCGAGGAACCGCGCGTACTCGCGCTTGGCGGCCGACCGATCACCCTGACGATCCAGGAGGCGCGCTTCCTCCAGTACGTAGAGCGGCTCGAAGATCGAGACGAACGGATTGTCGAGCCCCGGCGTGTTCAGTGCCGAGTACTTCGCGATGGCGCCCGCGAGGTCGCCACGCGCCACGTCGAGCCGCGCCTCCCAGTCACGGAGCGGAGGGTTCTCGATCCGCAACATGACGTCCATGAGCGGAGCCAGGTTCACGAAGTACTTCTTGGGATCCCCGGCTCCGCTCCGGAAGAGATCCTCCGCCCGATCCAGCTCGCCGCGCGCGAGCGCGACCTCGCCGCGCAGACGATCCGACATCTCGGCGACCGCCGGGTGCGTGGCCAACGTGTCCAGAGCGCTCGCGAGGGCGAGCGCCTCGTCGAAGCGACCGAGTCGCGCGAGCGATGCGGACTCGATCTCCGCGAAGATCGAACGGACGGCCTCCGCGTCGCGGGCGTTGCCCCGGAACTCGTGCCAGCTCTCCCCCGAGAGACGCGCCGCCCGGTCCCAGTCCCGATCGCGAAACGCGAGCTCCGCGTCGAACAACTTGGCAACGGACGTCTCGGCGCCGAGCTTCATGCTGTTGTCGAACGTGCGATCGAGTGCCCAGCTCCGCTCCATGGCCCGGCGCGCTTCCTCGTAGCGACCGGCCGCGACGTAGATGCGGCCACGGATCTTGTCCAGGCCGAGCAACGTCGCGTCGCGGTCCATCGCGCGCTGCTCCCAGCGCGTGAGCTCGGCCAGCGCCTCGTCGAAGCGACCGAGGGACGCCAGCGCGAGCGCCCGCCCGGAGTACGCGCTGCGGAACCTGGGGTCGATCTCGAGCGCGCGCGCGTAGTTCTCGAGCGCGCGTTCGGGCTGGCCGACCACGAGGTAGAGCTCGCCGAGGCTGTCCCACGGATTCGGCTCCTCGGGCTCCAGCCGACGATAGACCTCGAGCTCCCGGATGGCTTCCGTGTATCGGCCGAGATCGCGGAGACGGTACGCGTAGGCGTTGCGCAGCGAAGGTGATTGCGGATTCGCGCGGACACCGCGCTCCAGGAGCGCCAGCCCGGCCTCGATGTTTCCCTGCTTCGAACCCACGACCCCGTTGAGCGAGACGTACGCTTGCGACTCGTCCGGGAAGCGCTCGATGAGTCGCTCGTAGATCTCGATCGCCCGATCTTCGTCTCCCTCGTCCACCGCCTGCCCCGCCTCCAGGAACATGCGGAAGCGCTCGGGCAGTCGGTCGGCCTGCGCCAGGGCCGCGTCCCGGTACCGGCGCGCACGGTCCTCGTCGCCGAGCGTCGAAAAGGTCGCCGCGAGTCGGGCGCGGGCCAGCGCGAAATTCTCGTCCAGCGCGATCGCATGCTCGAACGAAGACACCGCGTCCGACAGTCGCAGCCCCTCGTACGCGCGGACGCCCTGCTCGTAGGACTCCCACGCTTCGAGAGACGGCGACGTGACCTCGGTGACCGGCGACGGATCGGGACCGCCGGAGAGCTCGAGCCCTCGGCGGATGTCGAGCGCGAGTTGATCGACGAGCGGGAAGACCTCCGTGCCGCTCGCGTTCCGCGCGAGCAGAACGCGACCCGTGTCCACGTCCTCCACCTGCACGTCGATGCGGATCGTGTCGCCGGACTTGAAGATCGAACCCACCACCACCGCGCCCGCCCCCGCCTGCTGGGAGATCGCATCGAGGATCGCCTGGTCGATGCGCTCCGCGTTCTCGCGCCCGATCTGGTGCAGGATGCTCTCCACCCGCTGACTGCTCACGAGATCGAGTCCCGGTGTCTGCGCGAGACCGGTGATCAACATCGCCGGGACGCCGGAGGAGAGCCACTGCACCTCCTGGTCTCCCGTACGGTCCTCGAACCGGAACACCGCGAGCGAGGGACGTCCGGAAGCGCCGATCCCCGGACCGGTAGCCGGCGACGTGGCGGGCACTCCCTCCGGCTGCTCGGGCGGCGGCGGCGGCTCCGGTCCGCCCCGCGGTCCGAACAACCGCGGACCGAACACGATCGCGAACAGCGCGGCGATGCCGGCCAGCGCCCAGACGACTCGTGCCGGACGGCGCGGACCGGGGCGCGCATCCGTCGGCGGCGACACGACGTCGCGCGTGCCCGAGAGTCCGGTGGCCGTGCGGGAGGCGAACCACTCGTCGCGCACCGATTCCAGCTCGCGGCAGAGCTCGGCGGCATTCGCGTAGCGTCGCGCCGGATCCTTCTCGAGGCACCGCCGCACGATCCGTTCGAGGTCGGCGGGTAGGGCGGCATTGCGCTCGGCGACCGGCGGCGGATCGTCGCGCAGGATCGAGGACAGCACGGAGATCGGCGTGCTGCCCCGGTACGGGCGCTCGCCGGTCGCGAGCTCGTAGAGCACGATGCCGAGCGAGAACACGTCCGAGCGCGGATCGACGGGCTTTCCCTCGGCCTGTTCCGGTGACATGTAGTGGACGGTTCCCACGATGCCACCGCTCTGGGTGATCGCATCGGTCTGCAGGCGCGTCTCCGCGTCTTCCCCGCTGTCCTCGGACGCGGAGAGCTTCGCGATCCCGAAGTCGAGCACCATCACGCGCCCGGAAGCGTCGATGACCACGTTCGCCGGTTTGAGGTCGCGGTGCGTGATTCCCTTCGCATGCGCCGCACCGACCGCCTCCGCGAGCGGGATCGCGAGGCGCAGCAACGACTCCGCATCCAGCCCTCCGGGCCGCACTCGGGACGAGAGAGGCTCACCGTCGACGAGCTCCATCGTGAGGAAGCGGACGCCGTCGGCCTCCTCGATCGAGTGGATCGTCACGATACCGGGATGACGCAGCGCCGCCACCGCCCGCGCCTCGCGTTCGAACCGCGCCCGACGCTCCGGCGTGGCCGCGAGCTCCGGCGGCAGGACCTTGAGCGCGACATCGCGACCGAGCTTCGTGTCGTGGGCGCGGTACACCTCGCCCATGCCGCCCTTGCCGAGCAGACCGTCGATCCGGTAGTGAGCCAGGGTCCTGCCGATCATCGCACTTCCGTGGAGAGACGTACTTCGTCGGGAAACAGGCCGCGAGACTAGACAGAGGCCGCCGGGGGGTCAACGACTCCGCCCGCTCGCCGACGCCGCGGAACGCCCTTGCGATCGCGCCGCCCGGCCACCATGCTCTCGAGACCCACGAGGGAGGAGGCGCCATGCGCGGGATCACCTGGTTCTCGATCGCCACGATTCTCGGCGCTCCTGGCGGCGCGGCGGCCCGGAATCCGGAGACCGGATTCCTGAACCGGAGCCTGCAATCCGGGGACGAGATCCGGAACTACCAGGTCTACGTGCCCCGCGAGTACACGCCGGAGCGGCGCTGGCCCGTGATCCTCTTCCTGCACGGTTCCGGCGAGCGCGGCGACGACGGAATCCTGCCGACCGAGATCGGGATCGGCACCGCGCTCCGCCGGCACCCGGATCGCTGGCCGGCGATCGTGGTGTTTCCGCAGGCGCGACCCGTGAGTCGCTGGTCCGGACGCGACGCCGAGGATGCGCTCGCCGCGCTGGATGCCACCCTCCGCGAGTTCTCCACGGATCCGGACCGCGTGTACCTCACGGGACTCTCGCGCGGGGGCGCCGGGGCGTGGTATCTCGCGTACCGGAATCCCGAGCGCTTCGCCGCAGTCCTGGTGGCCTGCGGTCGCGTGCGCCCGGCCGACGGTCCCCACGAGGACGTGCCGGACTCCGACCCGGTGGTGCCCCTCGCCGACGGCGATCCGTTCGACGCGCTCGCCCGACGCTTGTCGACGCTTCCGATCTGGATCTTCCACGGCGACGCCGATCCGATCATCCCGGTGCAAGAAGCCCGGGGACTCGCCGCGGCGCTCGAAAGGGTACACGCGCCCGCGCGCTACACCGAGCTCCCGGGAGTGGGACACGGATCGTGGGATGCGGCCTTCGATTCGGAAGACGCGATTCGCTGGCTCTTCGAGCAGACGCGCGCGGACTGATCGCGTCGAGGCGAACGCCGTCGCCTCGACGCGAAATCCCGGCCGCTACTCGACGACGACGACCTTCCGGCTCACTCGCTCGTCGCCGGCTTCCAGCACCGCGAAGTACACGCCGGCAGGAACGTCGTCGAGCATCCACGTCGCCTGTCGAACGATGCCGTCGCCGCGGTCGCGCGCCACGAGCGGCGTCACGAGCCGACCGCTCACGTCGTAGACGTTGACCGACGCCGGTCCCGGCCGCTTCGACGCCCAGCGCAGCACGACCTGGTCGCGGGCCGGATTCGGCATGGGGCGGTCGAGCATCAGATCGAGGCTCGCGCCGGCGACCTCGGGAGCGTCGGTGCCGTCCGCGGCGAGATCGATCTCCCACGCGCCGCGACCGTGCGTGCCGGCCACGAGCTTGTGCGCCGAGTCGTGGATCTCGAGATCCCAGATGACGGCGTTCGGGAGGCCGGCGCCGAAGCGAGACCAGTTCGCTCCGCCGTTCGAGCTCGACCACACGCCGAGATCGGTGCCGATGTACCACTGATCCGGCTCCTGCACGTCGACGGCGATCGCACGCACCGGCATCGAAGGCAGGTCGCCGGAAACGTCGGCCCAGGTCACGCCGAAGTCCGTGGTGTACGCGACGTGCGATCCGGCGCCGAAGCCGGCGAACGTCACGAACGCCGACGCAACGTCGGTCGGATGCGCCAGCACGCGGAACACGCCGCCCGTCGCGAACGGGAACGCGGCAGACGTGGTCCAGGTCGACCCACCGTCGGTCGTGTACACGGTCGTGGCGTCGAGCAGCCACGCGACGTCGCCGTCCACACGGCTGATCGAGATCGACTTCGTCGACACGGGGCTCACGTTGCTCCAGCTCGCGCCGCCGTTCGTCGTCTTGTAGGTGCCCGGGCCGCTGCGCATCGTGTAGAGCGTCAGCGGATCGACCCGGCTGATCTCCACCGGGGTGACCCAGGTGCCCTGCCCGGTGAGCCCGTTCTGGATCGGGAACCAGGACGCCCCGCAGTTCGTGCTCTTCGCCAGATTCCCGAACTGGGACTCACCATAGATGATGTTGAAATCGGTCGGGTCGATGTTGCAGACCATGCCGTCACCGCCGAGCCCGTTCTGCCAGTTGTTGCTGCCGATCCGGATGTCCGTGCCGTTGTCCTGGGTGCCGCCGGCCATCTTCGTCTCGTCGTTCTGGGCAACGCAGATGTCGTAGAACTGGTACGTGATCAGGCCGTTCCCGCCCTTGTACGACCAGCTGCCGTTGCCGTCGTTCGTGGACTCGTAGATCCCTCCGTCACACGCCACCCAGACGTCGCCGCTCGTTCCGGGCTGCCAGCGGGCATCGTGGTGATCCACGTGAACGCCGCCCGTGCCACCCGTCGTCAGACTGACGCCGCCGTTCGTGGAGCGGTACAGGCTCACACCACCCAAGATGATGTTGTCCGCGTTGTCGTTGTCCGCCGCGAGCGAGAGGTTGTACCAACCCTGCCCCCCACCGACGTTGGGGCTGTTGGTCTGCAACGTCCAGTTCGCGCCCCCGTCCGTGCTGCGGTACAGGCCCGTGAACGACGTTCCCGCGATGTCCTCGAACGCGGCGTAGATCACCTCGGGATCGGCCGGCGTCACCGCGAGCTTGGACTTCCCGATGAGGAACGAAAGCGGCTGTCCCGTTCCGGCCTTGGTCCAGGTCAGGCCGTCGTCCGTGGAGATCTTCACGTTGTTGCCGGAGGCGTCGTCGCCCTTGACGGTGAAGACCGTGTTCGGGTCGCCGGGCTTCCACTTCACGTCGTAGTAGTCGCCGCCGTCGCGCACGAGATCCCAGGTCACGCCGTCGTCCGCGGAACGCCACAGGCCATCGACCGCGCCGGCCAGGAACGTCCCGTTCGGTCCGGCCTCCACGATGTGAAAGCCATGATCCTGGATCAGGTCATAGGCCAGACTCGTGGTGCCCCAGGTCGCGCCGGCATCCGTGGATCGCAGAATGCCGACCCCGGCGATTCCGTCCACGAGTCCGCCCGGCAACTCGCCCGTGGTGATCACGATGATGTCCGGATTCGTGAGACTCACCGCCACCCCGGACACGGACATCGTGGGGATCTGATCGGTCAGCGCCTGCCAGCTCGAGCCACCGTCCGTCGTGCGCCACAGTCCACCGCCCGCGGCGCCCGCGTAGACCGTGTTCGTGTTCACGGGATGGAACGCGATCGCGAGCATGCGGCCGGCGAGATTCTCGGGACCGAGCTGGAACCACGCGGCGCGCGGCGTCGGAGCCCGACCCATCCGGCGCTCGGTCTCCTCCCAGGCCCGCCACCGAGCGCCGGGATCCGGAGCCTCGTCGCCCGCGGTGGTCACGCCGTACTCCCAGCGGACCCGGTTGAACGGCTTCCAGCCGCTGCCCGGTTGATCCTTCAACTCGGGGTGCTCCTCGTAGTAGGCGGCCTTCTCGTCGAGCCAGCGATGCGCGGGATCCGGGGCCGGGACGCGATCGGCGGCGACGGCGTTCGAAGCCGCGGCAAGTGCCACCAGCGCGATCGGGACGGGAAACAAGGAATGGCGGGACGGCAGCATGGGAGGCTCCGCGGTTGGAGGGCCGATTGTCCGGACGGGGATGCCGCAGTGTAGCACGTGCCCCGGCGGCGATTCCGCCGATGGATCCGGCGGCACACCGGGGGAGGCGAATGCTCTTTCGTCCTACGGGCGCGCGACGATCTCCCGAAAGCGCGAGTTCTCCCGGATCGGCGTGAGGTCGGAATCGGACCGGGCCCGATCCGCGAGCTTCGGGTCCCTGCCCACGGCGTCCGCCAGCGCGTCCAGTGCGTCGTCGGGACGCGACGCGCGACTGAAGTAACACGCGAGATGGAATCGCGGCTCTCCCCCCGGATCCAGCGAAGCCGCCCGCTGTCCCAGCGCGATCGCCGCGTCGAACTCGCCCTTCTCCACGAGCATGTAGCCCTCCAGGATCAACGCGTTCACGCGCCAGAGATCCACGATACGCCGCAGCTCGCGAATCGGATTCTCGTGATCGTCCACCCGGAGATCACAGTAGCGGTCGTCGAATCCGCCGTACCCCGCGCCGGCCTTCTCCACGAGGATCGCGGCGGACTGCATGCCGCGCGAGTCGCCGCCCGCCGCCTGCCCCGCTTCGAGCGCCGCCATCAGTCTCTCCACGAGCATGCCTTCGGTTTCGCGAAACGCGCGACCCATCGCCTGCACGGTCTCCTCGCCGACGAGGATGTTGCCCTGCGCCGTGAAGTCGGGCCCGGAAACGTGGCCGGCCCAGGCGTTGCATTCGGTTCCCGTGAACGACGCGACCCCTCCCTCCGCATCCACGATCCCGACCTGACGTTGCTCGCGGCCCGGATCGTCGGCGAGCAACCGCTCGAGCGTCTCCTGCGCGGAGTGACCGGCGGCGAGCAGCTCGAGTCCGCGTGGTCCGAACGTCGTGTTCGCGAACGCCTGCGTCGCGATCGCGCCCACGCCGGCCTTCGCCCACGGCACCACCGCGCCCACGGCGAAGAACTTCGACTGCACGGCCACGCCGACCTCGCCGGTCGCGGGATCCCGGCCGACGATCGAGAACGTCGCGACCGGCTCCCCGGCCCGAGTCTGCGACGTGAACAGCAGAGTGCAAGCGAAGAGGAGCCCCGGGACGATTCCCGCGCGGCTCCGTGCGATCGAGCGGTCCATCGATTCCTCCGGGCTCGGGTCCGGCGGATCATAGCGCAACGACCCGCAGTCCGCGGGCCGCCCCAAATGGGTCTCCCCATCCGGGACGCAAGGACGCAGATGGGACGGCCCTCCCCGGAATCCGGGGTCTGGCCCGTTCTCGCGACGGCACGCTTCTTGTTACGTACTCTTCCGAATCTGAGTTCGGCGGCTCGCGCCCCGGACCGGCAATCCGACTCCGACCGCCGGGAAGGAATCCCTCATGCGTTTCTGGTCTCGCTCCCCCGCGATGATCCCGTGGCTCGCGCTCGCGATCGCCACCCCCGTTCCCGCTTCGGCCCCCGGGCTCACGCCGGAAACACGACGCGACGTGATCGACCACCTCGATCGCCTGCTGGATGATCTCTACGTGATTCCGGAAACCGCCGACGCGATGATCGCGCGCCTCGACGCCGATCTGTCGGCCGGACGATTCGACACCGAGACCGAACCGGCCCATTTCGCGGAGACGCTCACGCGTCTGCTGCAGGACCTGAGCGGCGACATCCACCTGCGAGTGTCCTGGAATGATCCGAGCGGCGAGGCGCCGGTCGCGACCCCCGAGCCGCGACGGGTCGTGCGCCGCGTGCCGGGCAGCGGCGCGACCCCGCGCGGGCTGGATGAGATCGAGCCCTTCCCGCGCGCGGAGGTGCTGCCGGGAAACGTCGCGTGCGTCGAAGTGCGTCTGTTCTCTCCCGGAGATCACGCGCAGGACGCGGCGGCGCGCGTGATGGAGACGATCGCGGACGCCGACGCCGTCGTCTTCGATCTGCGCCGCTGCATGGGTGGCGCCCCGGACATGGTCCACTTCATCACGAGCTATCTCTACGGGCCGGAGCCGCGGCACCTGCTCACGTACTATCACGCGCAGGAGGCGCCCGATTCCGCGTACACGCTCGCGGCAGTTCCCGGCCGGCGGCGCCCGGAGATTCCCGTCTTCATCGTGACGAGTGGCTTCACCGCTTCCGGCGGCGAGGAGTTCACGTACGTACTCCAGCAGCACGGCCGCGCGACGGTCGTGGGCGAGCGCACGGTCGGCGCCGGGCACGGCGGTGGAGTCCACGCGGTGGCCGCGAACTTCGAGGCATTCATCCCGGACTTCCGTCCGGTCCACCCGGTGACGGGACGTGGCTGGGAAAGCGTCGGCGTGCAACCGGATCTCGAAGCGCCCGCGGACCGCGCGCTCGACGTCGCCGTGCGGGAGGCACTTCTCGAGATCCAGCGACGCCATCCGGAGCGCGCGCCCGCGCTGGCGGACGAAATCGCGCAACGGGACGCGGCGATCGAACGCGCGTCCGCGCCGGTCGACGTCGCGAAGCTGCGCGAGTTCGCGGGTGACTACGGGATCCGCACGATCCGTCTCCGGGAGGATGGCCTCACGATCCAGCGCCAGGGCGGCCCCGAACTCCGCCTCGCGCCGGCCGACGCACCGGACGCGTTCACGGTCGCGGTCGTTCCGGACTCGCGCCTCGAGTTCCGGCGGGACGTGTCCGGCCAGGTGACCGAGGTCCATGTGCGCACGATGACGGGCGACTGGGAGGTGTCCCGGCGCGAGGGCGAAGCACCGGGCCCGGAGAAGTAGGGCGACGGGTCCGGCATGGCGCTGGCCGGAATCGGCTGTCGCGCTGGAAAAGGTCACTCGGGGCCGAATCGGGAGTCCCGGGGGCCGCATCTAGTGCGGAAACCACTTCCGTCAGGAGACTCCATGACCCGCACGACGACCTCTCTCTTCGCGCCGACCCGGCTCGGCGACCTCGAGCTCCAGAATCGAATCGTGATGGCGCCGATGACGCGGAGCCGCGCGATCGGCAACGTGCCGAACGATCTGATGGCGACGTACTACGGACAGCGATCGTCGGCCGGATTGATCGTCACCGAGGGAACGTCGCCTTCCCCGAACGGCCTCGGCTACCCGCGCATTCCCGGGATCTTCTCCGAGAAGCAGGTCGCGGGATGGGGGAACGTCACGCGCGCCGCGCACGACGGCGGGGCGAAGATCTTCGTCCAGCTCATGCACACCGGACGGATCGCCCATCCGTTGAACCTGCCGGAGGGAGCACGCGTCCTCGCGCCGTCCGCGGTCGCGGCGAGCGAGCAGATGTACACGGATCAGGAAGGAATGAAGCCGTTGCCGGAGCCGCACGCGATGACGGCGGCGGAGCTGCGCTCCACGCAGGCGGAGTTCGTCCAGGCCGCGCGGAACGCGATCGACGCCGGCTTCGACGGGATCGAACTGCACGCCGCGAACGGCTACCTCCTCGAGCAGTTCCTGCGCCCCACGTCGAACGTGCGCGAGGACGAGTACGGCGGCGACGTCGCCGGGCGCGCGCGCTTCGTCCTCGAGGTGGCGGAGCAGACCGTGGCCGCGATCGGTCGCGGACGCGTGGGCATCCGGCTCTCGCCGTTCGGCGTGTTCAACGACATGCCCCCCTACGACGAGATGGCGTCGGACTACGTCTGGCTCGCCGAGAAGCTCGGCGAGATCGGGCTTCTCTACCTGCACGTCGTGGACCACTCCGGCATGGGGGCGCCCGAAGTGCCGGCCTCCGTGAAAGACGGCATGCGGCGCGCCTTCGACGGCGACGTCATCCTGTCCGGGAACTACGATCCCGAGCGGGCGCAATCGGATCTCGACGAGGGGAAGGGTGAGCTCGTGGCGGTGGGCCGCGCGTTCCTCGCGAACCCCGATCTCCCGGCACGCTGGCGGAACGGTGCGGCGCTCAACGCTCCGGATTTCGATACGTTTTACACGCCGGGCGAGAAGGGCTACACCGACTACCCGCTCCTCTAGCTCCTCGCGGAACGCGGGCGGCCCGCAGCATGGGCCGCCCCGCTCCCCCTTCGCGGCATTGCAAACGCCCCGTTCTCGACGGCCCGCGGCGATGTGCTTCTTCCGCCGAAACTCTTGTCCTCCCGCGCGAAACACGGCAGTCTCACACCGACTCGGCTCATCGTCGCCGGTGACGCCATCGGCGACGCCCATCCTGCGATCCGACCACGGGAGTGGCCGGACTTTCTTTTCCTTCCCTGAACGAAAGGAAGATTGATGCCCCTCATTCTGATGCCCCGCAGGACTGCGGTTCTCGCGCTGGCTCTCCCCGTCCTGCTCCTGGGCGGCTGCGGCAAGGACGGCGACACCACCACCGGCCCCGGCGACGGCAGCGGCATCGCGATCCCGACCGAATAGCTCGGCGTGTGGACGATCATGACCACGACGCAGAACTGCGACGGCACCAACCAGGTGACGGACACGTCGACCGAGTCGTTCTGTCCGGATGACGAGCTGACCGCTCCGGACGACGGGGAGATTCCGGAGGAGTACCTCAGCGCGATCAACTGCACCGGCTCCGCCGACGCGAACTCCTTCACGCAGAGCTGCTCCGGCACGCTCCAGGTCAACGAGCTGGGACCGGGCTGCACGGTCTCGTTCACGTCGACGCAGTCGGGCACGCGGACCGGCGACTCGTACTCCGGTTCGGGCCACGTGGAGATCACGTTCACGAACTGCGGCGACTTCAACGGCACGATCTGCACCGACTTCGACTACTCCGCGACCCGCGATCCGGAGGCCACGCCGGACTGCCCGGGCACCACGGCCCGTCGCCCGCAACTCGTCGCGATCGAGCAGCTGCTCGCCGAGAACGGATTGACGCTGGCTCGCTAGACCGGGCCGAAGTCGTGGACCGGAGCCGGCGACTCGCGAGGTCGCCGGCTCCGACGCCTCTCTCCTACGGGAGCACTCGGTCTCCCCTGGCGCCGGACGACGATCTGCAGTTCCGGGCGCGCCGCACATCGTCCAAGACGGATCCTCAGCCCCAGGATCGCGGCTAGCTCGGGAGGAATCTCGGCCCGGGCCCAGAATCGTTGAGCGATTCCGGCCTCCCTCGACGTTTCCCAGGGAGAGGCGAGAACGAGCCCCGGCCCGGCCTCGCCCCCCAGGCCACCCCCGTGGAGGAGATGACGAGAGATGCGCCCTTCGAGCCGAGCCCTTCCGATCGCCCCCCGCCGGCCCACGCCGGGCCTGGCTGCCCTCGCGCTGCTGGCGATCGCGAGCCCCGCGACAGCAGACACGATCCACACGAACGAGTCGATCTCCACCCACGTGACCTGGTCGACCGCCGGCAACGATCACATCGTGGAAGGCAACTTCACGATCTCGTCCGGGGGCATCCTCACGATCCAGGACGGCGTCACCGTCCGTTTCGACAACGGCGCCCGGCTCAACGTGAGCGGCGTCCTGGAGGTCGACGGGACGAGCGGCGGCGGCGTGGTGTTCACCCGCCGGGATCCCACGGACACGTGGCAGGGCGTGCGATTCAACCTGGGTTCCTCCGGTCACGTGGACTACTGCACGATCGAGCACGCCACCAACGGCACCGGCTACGCGATCTTCTCCAGCTCCGCCACGCCGCCCAGTGTCTCGAACTGCGTTCTCGCGGACGCCGACTACGGCGTCTACGCTTCGGGACCCCTTCCTGCCCTGACCGGCAACCTGATCCAGGACTGCCAGTACGGACTCTGGGCGAACGGGATCTCCTCCCCCGCGCTCTCCGGCCCGAACACGATCACGAACTGCTCCACCGGCGTGGTCTTCAGCGGTTGCACGAACCCCTCGATCTCGAACCAGACGATCTCCGGCGCCACGGACATCCGCGGCGGCGTCTACTTCGTCGACTCCGGCGAGTTCCACGTCGGCACCGGCAACGTGATCACCGGCAACACCTGGGGACTCACGACCCAGATCAACTCCTGGCCGGACCTCGCGTCCGCCCCGAACCTCCCGCTCGCCGGGAACACGAACAACGATGGTCTACACGTGTGGGGCGGCAACACGTCGGGCGCCGTTCCGTGGCGGGATCTCGGGGTCCCGTACATCGTGACGTCGTCTCCGAACATCTCGACCGGCGGCTCGCTCACCGTGGACGACGACGTCACCGTTCGCTTCGACAACGGAATCCGCCTCAACGTCAGCGGGACGCTCGCGGTCAACGGTACGGCGGGCGGCGGCGTGCTGTTCACTCGCCGCGATCTCGCGGACACCTGGCAGGGCCTCCGCTTCAACTCGGGTTCCTCGGGGAACGTGGACTACTGCACGATCGAGCACGCCACGAACGGAACCGGCTATGCGATCTTCACCAGCACCGCCACGCCGCCCAGCATCTCGAACTGCCTGTTCGTGGATGCGGACTACGGGGTCTACTCCTCCGGACCGCTGCCCGCTCTCACGAGCACCCTGATCCAGGACTGCCTCTACGGGCTCTGGGCCGAGGGGCTCTCTTCCCCTTCGCTCTCCTCTCCGAACACGTTCACGGACTGCACCACCGGTGTCGTGTTCAGCAACTGCACGAACCCCTCGATCTCGAACCAGACGATCTCCGGCGCGACGGACATCCGCGGCGGTGTCTACTTCGTGGACTGCGGTGAGTTCCACGTCGGCACGGGCAACGTGATCACCGGCAACACCTGGGGACTCACGACCCAGATCAACTCGTGGCCGGATCTCGCGTCCGCCCCGAACCTTCCCCTCGCCGGCAACACGAACAGCGACGGTCTTCACATCTGGGGTGGCAACACGTCCGTCGCCGTTCCGTGGCGCGACCTCGGGGTTCCGTACGTCGTGACGTCGTCGCCGAACATCTCGACCGGCGGCGCCCTCACCGTGGACGATGGAGTCACGGCTCGCTTCGACAACGGGATCCGACTCAACATCAGCGGGACTCTCGCGATAGCCGGAACGGCGGGCGGTGGAGTGCTCCTGACACGTCGGGATCCGGCCGACACGTGGCAGGGTGTCCGCTTCAACTCGGGCTCCTCGGGCAGCGTGAACTACTGCACGATCGAGCACGCGACGAACGGAACCGGCTACGCGATCCACAGCAGCACCGCCACCCCGCCCAGTGTCTCGAACTGCCTGTTCGTGGATGCCGACTACGGCGTGTACGCCTCCGGCGCGCTTCCTTCGCTGACCGAAAATCTGATCCAGGACTGCCAGTTCGGCCTGTGGGCCGAGGGGATCGCATCCCCTTCGCTCTCCGCTCCGAACACGTTCACGAACTGCACCACCGGCGTCGTCTTCAGCAACTGCTCGAACGCCTCGATCTCGAACCAGACGATCTCCGGCGCCACGGACATCCGCGGCGGCGTCTACTTTGTCGACTCCGGCGAGTTTCACGTCGGCACGGGCAACGTGATCACCGGCAACACCTGGGGGCTCACCACGCAGGTCAACTCCTGGCCGGATCTCGCGTCCGCCCCGAACCTTCCCCTCGCCGGCAACACGAACACCGACGGACTGCATGTCTGGGGCGGCAACACCTCGGTCCCGGTTGCGTGGCGGGATCTCGGCGTCCCCTACATCGTGACTTCCTCACCGAACATCTCGGCCGGCGGCTCGCTCACCGTGGAAGACGGCGTGACCGCCCGCTTCGAGAACGGCACCCGTCTCAACGTCAGCGGAACACTCACGGTCGACGGCACGGGCGGCGCGGGGGTGCTCTTCACTCGGCGCGACCCGGCGGACGAGTGGCAAGGTGTCTTCCTGAACTCCGGCAGCACGGCGAGTCTCCACTTCCTGACCGGTGAGTTCGCGACGAGCGGCTCCGGCTACGGAGTGCGGGTCAACACCGCGGGCTCGGTGTCGCTCGAGGACTGCCTCCTTCACCAGAACGACTGGGGTCTGTTCGTGGCGACCGGGGCATCTCCGAGCCTCGTGCGCTGCCGCATCGTCGACAACTCGAGCTACGGCATCCAGCTCCAGACGACCGCGACCGTCACGTTCGGGTCGAGCCTGGCGGAGTGGAACGACATCCACGACAACGGCGGTGTCACGCCGGACCGGGACTTCTCGAACGGGACGTCGAACGTGCTCGCGTCGTACGTGTACTGGGGCACCACGACGGAGGGCACGATCCAGGACGAGATTCATCACCAGCCGGATGACGGCGGCCTCGGCCTCGTGACGTTCAGTCCGTGGACGAACTCCACGCACGACGCGACGTTCGGCGGCGATCCGACCGGAGTCGTGGTGAGCAATCTCCCGACGACCTTCTCCCTCGCCCAGAACCGACCGAATCCGGTGCGTGGCGCGACGTCGATCCGGTACGCGTTGCCGCGTGCGTCGCGCGTGGACCTCTCCGTGTACGACGTCACCGGCCGCAAGATCGCAACGCTCGTAGACGGACCCCAGGAGGCCGGCTTCCGCGAAGCCCGCTGGGATGCGAGCGGCGTGGCGAACGGCGTGTACTTCTACCGGCTGCAGACGGACGGGTTCAGCGACTCGAAGCGGATCGTGGTGATCCGCTAGGCCGCCCTCTCCGGCCGGTTGCGGTGGGGACGTCGCAGCGTCGCGTTGCGGCGTCCCCTCGCGTTCTCCCGTACATTGTCGAGGCTACTCACGGACTCGACGTGGATCGTGGCCCGACGGCCCTCTGCGTGACGCGCTCCAGGTAGCTCACGTGCCAGTCGATGCGATCGACGAGCCCCGGGGCGCCGGAGCGGCCACGCGCTTCGATCCGCATCCGGGCCAACGCGCGGCGCGCGGCGCCGAGGAACTCGGGGCGCGATTGCTCGGCCGGGGTGGCGGAACGCATCAACCACAGACGCACATCCGGAGCGACTCGAGGATCCTCGATCAACTCGGCCACGCGGGCCCAGACTGCTGGCTGCTCGCACCGAAGAAGGAAGGTCTGCACCTCCGCCACGCGGAACTCCTCGTCGAACGCGGGATAGTACGGCGGGCTCGACGAGACCTCCATCTCGGCCAGAAACGTCGGACGGGATGCCACTTCCGACCAGATCGTTGCCACCCGCTCGAGAATGATGTCCGCGAACGCCGGCTCGTTCGTCGTCGCCATCGCGTGGATCAGCTCCGCCTGCGCGATCCAGTCGTCGGGATCGGTCTCATCCAGCAATCTGCGGAGCTCCGTGTACCTGTCATGGCGCGCCAGCGCGAGCGCCACCACGCGCATCCCCTCGACGCTCGCCGTCAGCCGTTCGGGTTCCTTCACCGCGTCTTCCGGGAGATCGTGGATGCGATCCCACAGACGAAGTAGCCGCTCCACGTCGTCGGCGCGAAGCGAGTCGGTGAGACCGAGCAGGAGGCCGCGGCCGGGATCCGGCATCGACACGTCATTCGCCGCCGTTCGCAGCAGCGTGTCCCACAGGTCGGGTCGGTCCTCCACGAGATCGCGGATCCGGCCGAGCGCCTCCCACGCTTCGTTCGCATGTTCGTCTCGCAGCGCATGGAGGATCCACTCGTTGCTCGAACCGGCACGGCCTCGCTTCTGCTCCGATCGGCTCGTCCGAGTCAGCGACTCGGGACTCATGACGTCCTTCTCGCACATCAGCGCGTCGTGCATGGCCGCGCGCGCGCGCTCGTCGCCCCGGGCGGCGAGCAACGGGACCGCGAGGAACGACACGTCTTCCAGGCCACGGACGTAGGTGATGTGCGGGCCCTTCGGGCGGAGGAAACGCGTGCGCCATTCCTCGAAGCCGTTGCCACGCTCCGCCATCGACCGGAGTTCCGGAACGATCGACTCGTCGCCGAGTTGCAGCAGATGATCGAACGCGCAGCGCTGGAGATTCTCGGCCGTCCACCGGGGGCCGAGATCGGCACTCGGGAGCAACGGTCCTCCGCTCAACGACTCCAGGAACAAGGGCAGGGCCCGGCGGGACCCCATGCGACCAAGCGCTTCGAGGCACTCGATCCGCTCCTCGGGCGAGGCCGTACGAGCCTCCTCCAGTACCGCGGCTTCGGCGACGTCGTCGCCGATCTCACCGAGCGCCCAGAGCAGACACTCGCGTTCCTTCGGCCCCGCGCCGGCGAGCGTAGCCCGCAGCGCGACGGAAGCTCCCGGTCTCGGAAAGATGCCGAGATGGACGGCGGCCTCCCTCCGAACCGCCGCCTCGGAGCCCTCGAGCGCGCGGAGAGGATCGAAAGGCTCGAAGAAGACGTCGCGCATCTGGGCCGTTGTGAGCGTGGCGCGGCTCTTCGTCAGGAGCCATCCGTCCTGGGGATCCGGCAGGACGGAGATCGCCTCCCGCGCTGCCGCGCCGTACGACCCGAGCGAGTACCAGTGGAAGCGCGGCCGGCTGTGCACCTGGGTTTTCCACTCGCCGGGCTGCCCGGCAGCCGGCACGAGGGCCTCGCGCGCGATCACGTACAGCAGCACCGTCGACTCGTGTCCGCCGAGCGAGCTGATCTCGAGCGGAAACACCGGCTCCTCCGTCGCGAACCGAAACTGCACCGGGTGAATCGTGCCGTCCGCGTGGGCTCCGCTCGTCTCCGCACCGCTCGCCTCGGGCCGAACCCTCAGCGCCACGAACACCCAGCCGTCCTCGGCGTAGCGACCGAGCACCGGAGCTGCGCGGTCCGGAAGATGAAACCGGTGCTCGCGCAGCCAGTCGTCGAGCGACTCGCCGTTCGCGGACGAGATCGTGGTCGCCTCGAACACGCCCACGGTCTCCACGGAGAGAACTTCCACGCCGGACTCCGATCCGAGCGTCGTGTGCATCCGATCGGCGCGTCGACTGCGGCGAGTCTGACGATCCTGAGTGGCCTTGCTGAGCTCCTCGAACACCCCGATCGGGCAAGAGGAGATCTCCGGCTCGGAAGGAAGCGGGACGATCCAACCGAACTCCTCGGTGGCCCCCTCAAAACGGACGGAGAGTACGAGGTACTCCGTACCGTCCTCGAACCGGACCAGTGCCTTCTGCTCCGGCTCGTGAATGTCGCGCTCCTCGTTCCGCCACACGAACATCCCGTCGCCGAATGCGGCCGCGGGGAGCGCGAGTGTTGCCGCGAGAATTGGTGCGTAGGCGGCCGAGCATCGGGGTAAGGTCATCGGCACCTCCGTGCTGCCCATACTCAGGAATCTCCGTTCCCGCAAGACTCGCATCCCTCTCGGAAACCTTGCGCCCCCGGCTTGTCCCCGTTCCTGTTCTTTACCTGACCCCCGCGACGTGTCTGCTACGATCGAAACTCTGGCGGCCCGCCCCCGGCCGCCTCGGAGGTGTCATGTTCCGTCCCCCTGTCGGATCCGCGGCAATCTTCCCGGCCGCGCTCGGCGCGGCACTCGTGCTCGCGCCGAACCCCGCACACGCCACGTGGGCCATCCGGCCCTCCGGCACGTCCGTCACGCTCCACGACGTGAGCGCGCACCACGGAAGCGGCGGCATGGCCTGGGCCTGCGGCGACCAGGGGACGATCCTCAAGACCACGGACGCGGGCGTGACCTGGGTGGCGCTGAACTCCGGCACGACGGTCGACCTCCACGGGATCGCGTTCCTCGAAGCGAACGGCTCTCCCGTCGTCGCCGTCGGGAATGGCGGCACGATCCTGCGCAGCCTCGACTTCGGCGACACGTGGATTCCGATCGCTTCCGGCACCACGGCGGACCTCGAGGAGATCAGCGACTTCGGTCACTACATCGTGGGCGACGGGGGGACGATCCTGAGTTCCAGCGACGCGGGTGCGACCTGGACCGCGGAGAACTCGGGGACCACGGCGAACCTGCTCGGAGTGACCGGCGCGTTCGTCAAGTTCGCGGTGGGCGAAGGAGGCATCGCCGTCGTGTGGCGCGGAATCACGCTGCAGTGGGTTCCGTACGATACGGGCGTCGACGCGGATCTCTACGGAGTTCCGATGTTTGCGAGCTCGGGCCTGGCCGTCGGCGACGGCGGCACCGTCGTGAACTCCACCGACTTCGGCAACACCTGGTCCACCGTCGATGTCGGCACCCCGGCGGGGCTCCGCGCGTGCGAGTACTCCCAGAACAACACGCAGCGGATGTACATGGTCGGCGAGAACGGAACGATCCTGAAGACCACGGACGGCGGCATCTCCTGGTTCCGCCAGCTCACACCGACCGCCGAGAACCTGCTCGGCGTGTTCTTCTACCTGAACGACCAGCACGGCTACGTCGTCGGCGAGAACGGAATGATCCTCACCACCGACGATGGCGGCGGGCCGCCGCCCGTGGCGTCACCGGCACGAATCGGCGACACCGCGGCACTCACGGTGACCCCGCTCCCGGTCCGGGGAGAGTCGGCCTCGCTGGAGTTCACGCTCGCGCGGGCCGGCCGCGCGGACGTTCGTGTGTACGACGTGCGCGGCGCGCTGCGGGAGACGATCCGACGCGAGCATCTCGACGCCGGACCGCATCGCCTGCTCTGGAATCCGTCGCTCGCCTCCGGCACCTACTTCGTACGCGTCGTCACGGAGACGGAGACCCGGAGCGCGCGGGTCGTGCTGGTTCGCTAGCGCGAACGGCTGCCGTTCCCGCGTTTGTCCTATTTCTGATCCGGCGGAGCGGGCGCGAGCGGCGCCGGGGGCAGGGCTCCGTCCACGACCGGCAGGCCCTCCTTCTTCCACGCCGTGATGCCGCCCTGCACGTTCCACACGGCCGGGAATCCGAGATCCTTCAGGATCGTCGTGGCCTGCCCGGAGCGATTGCCCGTGCGACAGAACACGAGGTACGCGCGATCGCGATCGAGCCGCGCGGCCTTCGTGAGGAAGTAGGGATCGTGCAGGTCGAGCCACTCCGATCCTTCCACATGAGCCTGCTGCACCTCGGGCGCCGTGCGCACGTCGAGCAGGACGACGTTCTCGTTTCCGGCGAACTTCTCGAGCAGGGCCGCGGTCTCGCGGACGCCGAGCTCCGCGCCCGGCGCGAGTCCGAGATCGGGAGGGCCGGCGGGTGTCGCTGCCGGCGCCGCGACCGCCTGTGCCGCGGGAACCGCGTCCGTGGCCGTCGGCGCCGCCTCGGCGGCGGGAAGCTCCGCGCGCGCCGCGACAGCGCAGGCACTGATCAGCACGAGCAACGAGGACCGTCCGAACCGGGTGCAATGACTCATGGAACTCCTGCCGGAAGGAGAGTGGGGAGGAAGGAAAGGAAGAGGACGAAGCCGCGGAGGATACCCAAGCCCCCGCGGCTCGGCCAGTGCTGGTGATTCCGATCGAATGGCTCGCTGCCGCACCAGCGCTAGACGTTGACTCCGGCCATGCCGTGCTCGCCGTAGCGCTGGCCGCGGACTTTCTCGCTCAGCGAATCCAGCGCCTCGCGGTCGCCGTCCGTGAGCTCGACGTCGAGCGCCCCGAGGTTCGCCTCCAGGTTCGCGATCCGCGTCGTCCCCGGAATGGTCACGATGTCGTTTCCGCGGTCGAGCACCCAGGCGAGCGCGACCTGAGCCGGCGTCACGCCGTGTCGCGCCGCGACGTCCTTGACCGTCTCCACGAGTTCCAGGTTCCGCTCGAAATTCTCGGCCTCGAAGCGTGGCTGACTCTGCCCCTGCCGGAAGTCACCCTTCCCGCTGGGGCGATTCATCTTGTCGAACCGACCGGTGAGGAAACCGCGCCCGAGCGGTGAGTACGCCACGAGCGTCACACCGAGCTCCCGACAAGCGGGCAGGATCTCGTCTTCGATGTCGCGGGTGAAGATCGAATATTCCGTCTGGAGCGCGGCGATCGGATGGACGGCGTGCGCGCGTCGCAGTGTGGCCGCCGACGCCTCGGACAGTCCGATCGCCCGGACCTTCCCCTCCTGCACGAGCTTCGCCATCGCCTCGACCGTTTCCTCGATCGGGCGACTCCGGTCCACGCGGTGCAGGTAGTACAGGTCCACGGACTCGCGCCCGAGGCGACGGAGACTTCCCTCGATCGCGCGGCGCGCGTTCTGCTCCGAACCATCCACGCCGGTGAACGCGCCCGTCTCGGGGTCGCGGAGCGGACCGAACTTCGTGGCGAGCACCACATCGTCGTGACCGGCGAGCGCCGGCCCGACCAGGGATTCGTTGTGACCCATGCCGTACATCTCGGCGGTGTCGAAGTGCGTGACGCCGAGATCGATCGCCGTGTCGATCAGCTTCTTCGCGTCGTTCGCTTCCTTGCGCGGGCCGTAGAACTCGGACAGGCCCATGCAACCGAGACCGATCGGCGAAACCTGGAGCCCGGAGCGGCCGAGCGAGCGGTGACCTTTGGCCATGAGATCCTCCTTGGAGAGGACCTCAATATCGGGCCGCAGCGACTTTCGGGCAATCCCGTCGCCCGGGGCTCACGCAGTCTTCACGCTCACCGGAGCCGGACGAGCTTCGCCACGGACTGCTGCGCACCGTCGTCCGCGCGAACGAAGTACACGCCGGCGGGTACGACCTCTCCGAGCGCGGTCCGGCCGTCCCAGTCGATCACCCGATCCGGCCCCACTTCGGTCCAGCGACGGACGAGGCGGCCGTGGACGTCGAACACGCTCAGCACCGCGGACGCACCCTCGGCCGGCCGCGCCGCCGTGATGCGGGTGTTGCCGCGAAACGGATTCGGCGATGCGGTGACCGTGAAGTCCCGACCGACCACGAGCGAGGCGCCGGTGGCGGCGGCATTGAACTGCAGCGTGAGATCCAGGCCGGCGGCGGCGTAGGCGTGGTGCCCCTGCTGCTGCACGTCGTCGTACCAGGCGGAAGCCGCGCCCGAGAGATGGAAGTCGACCGAGAAGTTCCCGCCGCTCGCCAGCGTGCCCTGCTGGAGGACCGGGATCTGATTCTCCACCACGGAGTAGGTCTGCGGAACGCCGAGGATCGTGACGTCGCCGTAGACCTCACCGTGCTCCTCCACGAACTGCTCGATCGCGTCCCCGCTCGCCCACAACGAACCGGAGACGAGATAGTTCACCGGAACGAGGAACGTGACGTTCAGATAGAAGCGACCCGCACCGTCGGCGTCGGCCGAGTTGAAGTCGCCGCTCACGGGATCACGAAGGCCGCTGGCCTCCCCGGAGACGAAGATCGAGACGCCGATGCTGTGGAACGTCGGGCCGACCGAGATGACCGAGTGGATCTCCGCATTCCCGAACGTGCCGTACCAGGGCGCGGGCGACTCGACGGCGATGCAGGTGGTCCAATCGACGAGCGGATCTTCCTGGGTGGCGGAGTCGAAGTCCTCGGTCCCGCCGCCCGTCGCAACGTTCGTGACACCGTAGGAGACGTCGAGACTCCGGAGCGTCGCCGGGGTCTGCAGCGCCCCGGCCGGCGTGGCGAGGGCGACCGCAATCGACGCGAGAGCGCATGAGAGGTGGCGATGGGTCCGCATCGAGAGTCGCTGCATCGGAGTTTCCCCGTCGTCAGCGCAGACGCACGAGCTTGCCGGAAGTGATCTTCCGCCCGTCGTCCGCGCGAATGAAGTACACGCCGGCCGGCGCCGCCCCGCCCTGCGCGGTGGAACCGTCCCAGCACACCTCTCCGCCGCCAACCACGTGCGACCAGCTCCGAACGAGCCGGCCACCCGCATCGAACACCGAGATCGTGCACGGGCGATCCGTGGCCGGGGCGACGAGTCGCGCCCCCTCTCGGAACGGACTCGGCGACGCGCGGAGGACGAAGTCGCGACCGAGCACGGCGGGGGCTCCCGTGGCCGCGATCGTGAGCTGGATCGTGACGTCGAGCCCGGCCGCCCCGTAGCCGTAGCCCGGTCCCTCGACGTGGTCGTAGTACGCGTTCGCGCCCGCGTGGCTCGAGAGGCCAAGGTCGAAGTCGCCCACGAACTCGCCGTCACGCACGACGTCGACCTGATCGTTCTCGAATCGAAGGAACTCCCAGACACCGTTCTGCGTGAAGCCGAACTGTGCGTAGGCTCCGCTGTGACCGTTGCCCGCGGTGTCGCCGTCGCTCGCCCAGAACGTGCCGGACACGAGATAGGTCAGCGGAACGAAACTCGAGAGAGAGACACCGAGCCCGGCGTCGCCGTGCGCGCTCGCATCGTCGAGCCAGTGCCCCGAGCCGGGATCCAGCGATGCCGTGACTTCCGCGGAGCTGAATGCGTAGACGTCGATCCGGAACTGCTCCGGAATGGCGATCACGTCGCTGCGCATCTCGGCGAAGCCGCGGTTGCCGATCCACGGGGCCGACGCCTGCCGGAGCACCCCGGTCGTCCAGTCGTCCGCGGAATCCAGGAGCTCGGCGGCGGCGGAATCCTGGAACTCCTGGCTCTGGCTGGTCCAGACGTCGTAATCGGCCTCGAGGCGGCGCTCCAGGACCGTGAACCCGGACAGATCCTGGGGTGCGGCGGGCCCCGCGAGGCCGAGCAGCAGCGCCAGACCGGCGACCAGGGGGTGCAGACGTCGGGGGATCCTCTGCATCGAGCTTCTCCGGAGCGCAAGGGGGCTGCTCCGGAAAGCGTCCGTTCCGCCGGAAAACTGTCAGGGCCTAGTCGATGTCGGTGACCTTCTGCTTCTTGACCTTCCAGCGTCCGTTCTTCCACTCCAGCTCGACGGCGCACGAGAGGCGCGCCGGGTGGTACTCGTACTCGACGCTCGCCCGTCCTCCCTGGATCGCGATCCGCGTGAACTCCACGTACGGAAGATCGCCGAGCTCCTCGCGCTCCACCGTGGGGATCGCCACGTCGGACATCTCCAGCGCCGGGGCGACCCTCGCGCCGAACTGCCGGAGCTGTTGATTGCGGAGCACCACGAACGGAACGCCTTCGGTCGGATCCTCCCAGCGATCCTTCATCTTCTTGGTATCGAGCGCCGTCTGGCACACGTGATCCAGCTCACTCCGCGCGTCCGCCGGTGGCGCGGGGCGGGGCGCGGCCCGGCGGCCGCCGTCGGTGGGGGAGCCGTGCCCGGAGCCGGGGTTCAGACTGAACTCCATGGGCACCACGATCGTGGCCGGCACGGGCTGTCCCTCTGCCTCGGCAGGCTCGAACTTCCACTGCTCGGCCGCCGCCATTGCCGGGATCTCGAAGATCTCCGCCGTCGACGAACTGGCCGTCGCCGAAAGAACGTCGCCGGTCACGCCGACGACCAGCCGCAGCATCACCACCCCTTCGATTTGCCCTGCCAGCGCTTCGGCGGGATAGACCGGTTCCGCGAACCGGACCAACTTCGGGGGCTTGTCGTACTTGAAATATCCGTCCGGGACAGGAGCTTCGTCGGTCGCCGCCAGCGCCCCCGCAGCGAGAGCCGCGGGAAGGACCGCCAGTACGAGGTGCCGCGGGCGTCGGAAGTCGAACATGATCACACCTCCCGCGCCCAGGAAGGCGAGATGTCGCAATCGGGGTGGGCGCGCACGGATGGTAGCGAAGCGCCGGGAACGAATCAATGGTGACCGTTCCCGGCGAGATTCCCTCACCGCGCGCGCACCAACTTCGTGCTCGCCGACGTTCCGAGCGCGCGCACCGTCGCCCAGTAGACACCGGACCCGACGAGGCGGCCGCGCCGATCACGACCGTCCCAGATCACCGAGTGATCTCCCGCATCCGCCGCGCGCGACTCGATGACGCGAACGGTCCGCCCCGCGGCGTCATGGATGGTGACGCTCACCTCGGCGCGGCGGGGAATCGTGAATCGGACTTCGGATGCACCGCGTGAAGGATTCGGCCGGGAATCGATCGTGAGCAGGTCGTTCGACGGCGCTTCCATCGCCGGCAATCCCACCGCGGAAGGCTCACCGGCAATCAAGTACACGCGCCCCGCATTGTCCCCGGCGGCATCGTTGCCCGTCGCGCCGAGCAGGAAGTCCGGGACGCCGTCGCCATTCGCGTCGGGCGACCCGAAGATCGCGATGCCGAAGACGTCTCCATCGAGCGTGCAGGTGATCGTGCGCAGTACGGAGCCGTCCACACCGGAGAGCACGTACGCCTTGCCCGCCGAGGGCGCCGCGGCCGAGCTGGAGAAGGCCGCGACCAGCAGGTCCGGCGTGCCGTCGAGGTTCGCGTCGCCGGCCCCGCGCACGACGCCGAAGCCGTCGCCGGCCGCTTCCCCCGCGATCTTGTAGAGCAGCGAACCGTCTGCACCCGAGAACGTGTAGAGCTTGCCCGTGCTCGCCCCGAGCTCCGCGTCGAGGAAGTCCCCGACCACGAGGTCGGGCACGCCGTCCGCGTTCAGATCGCCGGGGCTGTTCGCGAAGAACATGCCGAACCGCCCGCCATTCGTGTCCGGCTCGAGCGGCGAGAACGGAAACTGCGTACCGGTCTGTCCACTGTAGACGTACACGCGCCCTCGGTTGCCCGGACCTTCGTCCGGCGCGCCGGCGCAGAAATCGTCGAACCCGTCGCCGTCGAGGTCACCGACCCCGCCGCCGCCGAATCCGAGCAGGCCACCGACGGTTTCCCCCGAAACCGTGTACAGCGCCGTCGCGGGATCGGCGCCGGAGAACACGTAGAGCCGTCCGCGCTGATCCGTCCCGCCGATGCACGCGCCGATGATGATGTCGGGGACGCCGTCGGCGTTCACGTCGCCGACGTAGTCCTGATGCGTTCCGCCGGCGCCGCTGCAGAGCGACCCGAAGCCCCGGCCGTTCGCGGAATCGTAGTCCGTGCCGAACCAGCTGTGGAGCTGTTCGCCGGTGGCACCCGAGAACAGGAACGCGCGTCCCACACCCGGCGGATTGAAGGTGAAGAAATTGCGCGTGCGTGGTGCCGTGATCACGTAGTCCGACACGCCGTCGTCGTCCACGTCGCCCACGGCCGCGAGGTCGTAGCCGAAGTTCGCGCCCGCGCCCTTGGCGTGCGTCCGGATCGTGTCTCCCGTGGCGCCCGAGAAGATCCACGCGCGACCGGACTCGTCACCCGTGAAGTCCGCGGCCGGAACGCCGATGCCGTAGTCGGGAACGCCGTCGCCGTCGAGGTCGCCGAGCGTGCGACAGATACCCCAGCCGTCGCCGGGGACCGTGCCCTCCCAGGTATGAATCGTGGTCACGCTCTCGAGGAACTGCGCGCCGGCCGGCGACGGCGCCGCGAGGGCGAGACCCGCGAGGGTCGAGGCGAGGCGGATCGGAGGTGTCTTCATTTCGGGTCTCCTTGCAAACGCGGGAATCGCGCTTTCCCCGCATAGGCCCGGCGATCCGGCAGGTGGACGACCCCAGTTGTAAATGCCCTGTGATCCGGTCCCGTGATCCGGCCCCGGTCGCTTGACGTGTTCCGTCGCCGGTTTCCAAGCTGGAGGGAACGCTCCCCGTTCCCCGGCTCGCCCATGATCTGGCACACCACGCGCCCCTCGCTGCTCATCCGCCTGCGCGACCCTTCGGACCGCCGCTCGTGGGCCGAGTTCGACGCGCGCTACGGCGAGCTGATCGTGCGGTACTGCCTCCGGCGCGGCCTGCAGCTCGCCGACGCGGAGGACGTTCGCCAGGAAGTCCTCGTGAGCCTCGCGAGCGCGCTGCGGACGTTCGAGTACTCGCCCGAGCGCGGCCGCTTTCGCGGATACCTGGGCCGCGCCGTCCGGAACGCGATTTCCCGGCAGGCCACGCGTCCATATCGGGTGCGCGAGTCGCTAGGAGGAGACGAGGGGCTCGACCGCGCGCCCGAGGCGCCGGCCGATGACCTCGGCTGGGACGAGGAGTGGCGACGTCACCATCTACGCCGCGCGATGCGGGAGATCCGCCGACGCTTCGATGCGCGCAGTGTGGAAGCGTTCCAGGGATTCCTGCGGGGTGATTCGATCGAGACCGTGTGCGCGAGAACGGGACTCACGTCGGCCGCCGCGCACAAGGTGAAGCAGCGGATCCGCGATCGGCTCCGCGAGCTCGTGCGCGGACAGCTCGAGGAGGAGGAGGCGAGGTCTTGGAGATAGAGGATCCGCGCGCCGATTCGGACGATTGCCTGGCGGAGTTCGGCTTCGACGACGACACCTGGCTCGACCGCCTGCGCGAGGCCGAGAACGAGGCGCCCTGGGGGCGCGCGGGAGTGTACGAGATCCGCGAGGAGATCGGCCGGGGCGGACAGGGAGTGGTCTACCGCGCCCGCGATCCGCGGTCCGGGCGCGACGTGGCGATCAAGTGCCTCGTGGGCGGCGCGCTCGCGTCGCCCGCGAATCGACGTCGATTCTCGCGCGAGATCTCGGCCGCTGCGTCGCTCCGACACCGCAACGTCGTCACGTGGCTCGGCGTCACGGAGGTGCACGGGCAGCCCGCGATCGTGCTCGAGTGGATCGACGGCGCGCCGATCGACCGCTGGGCGGCCGGCGACGGCGCGCGCCGACCGGTCGACGCGATCGTCCGCGTGGTGACGCAGGTCGCGGACGCGATCCGCCACGCGCACCAGCGGGGAGTGCTGCACCGCGACCTGAAACCCTCGAACGTGCTCGTCGATGCCGACGACGTCGCTCACGTCCTCGATTTCGGACTCGCGAAGAGCGCGCGCGACACCTCCGCGACGTTCACCGCGACCGGCCAGTTCCTCGGCACTCCCGCGTACGCGTCGCCGGAGCAGGTGCGCGGGAGCGCCGACGCGTTCGACGTCCGCTCCGACGTCTACGCGCTCGGCGTCCTCTTCTACGAGCTGCTCGCCGGCCGAATGCCGTACGACCTCGGTCGCACGCTGGTCGAGGCGTTCGAGAGCATCGAGCGGACGGAACCCGCGCGGCTGCGATCCCTGGCCCCCGACGTCCCGGCAGACCTCGAAGCGATCGTGGCGAAGATGCTCGAGAAGGACCCCGCGCGACGTTACCAGTCGGTCGATTCCCTCCTCACGGACCTCGACGCGTTCCGGCGCGGCTTGCCGGTCGCCGCGCGCGAGCAGAGCGCACTGTACTCGCTGCGCAGGTCCGTCCGTCGTCATCGGGTCGCCGTGTCGGTGGTGGCCGTCGGCCTGCTCGTGGCGCTCGGCTGGGGAACGACGATGGCCGTGCTGCTCCATCGGTCCGAGCGGGAGCGGACGCGCACCGCGCAGGTCCAGGCGTTCCTGGAATCCACGCTTCTCCCGGAGGGTTCGAGCGCCGAGGCGGTGAACTACCGGCTCGTGGATCTTCTTACCGGCGCGGCATCGCGCATCGACGCGGAGTTCGCGGACGAGCCGGAGCTCGCGGCGCGCCTGCGGCTCAAGATCACGGAGATCTACGCCCAGCTGTGGCGCTGGGACGACGTCGCGCGCGAGGCGCGCCTCGCACTCCCCGCGCTCCGGGCGGTTCACGGCGACGAGAGCGAGCCGGTGGCGCACGCGCTCTTCCTGCTCGGGGAGGCGGCCGCGTTTCGGGACGATCCGGAAGCGATCGCGCTCGAGGAGGAATCGCTGCGGATCCGGCGACGCCTGTTCGGGGACGAGAGCCGGCAGGTCGCGGCCGCGCTGTCCGGACTCGCGCTCGCGTGCTGGCGTTCCGACACGGTCGACGGCATTGCGCGGGCGGAGGCGAGCTACCGCGAGGCCGTGAGCATCTACGACCGGCGGAAAGAAGAGACGTCATTCACGTCGGCCGGCACGAACTACTCGTTCGCGGCGTTCCTGTACGCGCGCGGGCGCTACGCGGAATCCGTCCCTCGCTTCGAGCGCGCGCTCGCGCTCTACGACGAGCTCCCGGAGGCCGCCGACGTCCATCGCCTGCGCTGTCAGGAGAACTACGCGTGGGCGTGTCTCGCGCTGCCGGACTCCGTACGCGCCGAGCGCGCCTTCCGGGAGAGCGTGGCGGCTCGCCCGGAAGGCAGCGTCGACGAGTCCTTGCCGGAAACGCTGCGCCAGATCGGCTTGCTGTGCGAAGCCCGGGGCGACGTCGAACAGGCGGAGGACTGGTTCCGGCGGTCGCTCGCGGCCGCCGGATCCCTGCCTGTCCCCTGATCGCGCCCGACTACTCCTGCACGCGGATCCAGGTCGGACGGAAGTCCGTGGTGGTCCGGTCCACGAGATTGCGGACCAGCGCGCTCTTCGCGCCGCCGACGTCCGACGAACCGCCACCCCGCACGCCGCCGGTCTTCGAGACCGACACCGCGGCCAGCGTCTGCCGATCGGTGGCCGAACTGCTCCAGATCGTGGCGCCGGACTGCGTGTCGTACATCTTCATCACGAGCGATCCCTCGAGCTCCGCCTTCGCCTTCAGCGTGGAGAGGCCCGAGCCGACCGCCACCTTGGGACGCACTTCCTTCGTGTCGAGCACACCCACGAGCAGGGTCTCGACGCCGTGCTTCTTGCCGATCGCGCGCAACGTCTCCGGCGTGAGCAGGAACGCGCCCACGTCGCGGAGCACCTGCGACTCGTTGCCGAGCTCGAGCACGGGCACGCCCGGCTGGGCGGTCTGGATCGCGGCGACGAACGCGCGGTTCGCCTCGGTCCCGAGCGTATTCCCGGGCTGGGTGGTAACATCGAGCATGCCGACTCGCCCGTACTGGCGCAGATCGAGGCGCGGCGGCCCCTGCACCATCCGACTGGACGAACAGGCCGCCAGGCTGAGGGTCAGCGCGATCGCGCCGATTCCGAAGATCTTCCGCTGCATGAAATCTCCCCTCCTAGGGCTCGTCTCCCATCGGCGGGGAGGGCCGGGCGGCTGAGAGTGGAATCCCGAAATCGCCCGCCGCGGGAGGCGCTCGCTTGACATCCGGGGCAGCCTCGGGCTACTTTGTCCTTCTATCGAACAAAGTGAGGCTGGGATGGCGTCGTCGATTGCGACAAGGACTGGGCGGAACTGGGCGGTCGCGGCGGCGGCCGCCGTCTCGATCCTGGCGGGCGGCTGCGAGCGGGACCTGGGCGGCCTCGGGCCCGCCCCGGTCAACGTGGATCCCACCGTGTTCCTGGACGACTTCTCCCGGGGCGCGTTCTTCCAGCCGTTCCTGGACACGAAGATCGACGCGCTCTCCCTGGATCGGGAACAGCGCTACCTCGGGACGTCGTCTCTGAAGATCACGGTGCCCGGTCCGGGCGACGACACCGGGACCTACGCCGGCGGAGCGTTCACCGCCACGTACGCGCGCGACTTCAGCTCCTTCAACGCGCTCACGTTCTGGATCAAGGCGAGCCACGACGCGACCCTGAACGTCGCCGGTCTCGGCAACGACAACACCGGCACCTCGCGATTCGAGGCGAGTCGACCCGACATCCCGGTGACCACGAGCTGGAGCAAGGTCGTGATACCGATGCCGCTGCCTTCGAAGCTCGACGCCGAGCGGGGGCTCTTGTTCTTTGCCGAAGGCTACGAGGGCACCGAGGGGTACTCGCTGTGGATCGACGAGATCCAGTACGAGAACCTCGCGACCGTGACGAACCCCCGACCGACGCTCCTCCCGGCGACCCGCTCCGTCTTCGTCGGGCAGACGATCGCGATGGAGAATACGCGCACCACGTTCGACGTGGACGGCACGGACATCACCGTCTTCCACCAGCCCGACTACTTCACCTATTCCTCCTCCGACGAAACCGTGGCCCGGGTGGAGAACGGCGAGGTACAGATCATCGGCGGTGGGACCGCCACGATCACGGCCCAGCTCGGCGACGTGGCGGCCGGCGGCGTGGTCACGCTGAATTCGTCGACGCCGCCTCCCTCGCCGGCCCCCGACCCCACGCTCGCCGCGAGCGACGTGATCTCGCTGTTCAGCGACTCGTACCCGTCGCGCACGGTCGACCTCTGGTCCACGAGCTGGGACACGGCCAACGTGACGGACCTCGAGGTGGACGGCAACGCGCTGAAGGCTTACACCGGTCTCGGGTTCGCCGGCATCGAGTTCGCGACGTCCACGATCGACGCGTCCTCGATGGAGACGTTCCACCTCGACGTGTGGATCCCGGACGGCTTCTTCATCAAGGTGAAGCTCGTGGACTTCGGCGCGGATGGTGCCTTCGGAGGCGGGGACGACAGCGAGTCCGTCGAGGTCGGCATCCTGGTCGACCCGGGCAGCTGGAACGGACTCGACGTTCCGATGACGAGCTTCACGGGCCTCGCGGCGACCGGCCACCTCGCTCAGCTCATCCTGCTCGGAAATCCCAGCGTCCTGTACGTGGACAACCTGTACTTCGCCCGGTGACGTCCGTAAGCGCCGAGGGGGCGCGGATTCGATGAACGAGACACGCGCGAGCGCCGAACGCCTGGGACCCACTTCTCCCCCGCTGTCGGATTCCCTGCTCCGCGTGCTCTGGAATCACCGCCGCATCTCGCGCGCGGACATCGCGCGGCTCACGGGACTGTCACGCTCCACGGTCTCCGAGGTGATGGCCACGCTCCTGCGCTCCGGCCTCGTGTCGGAGGTCGGAGTGGGCTCCTCCAGCGGCGGGCGTCGACCGATCGTCCTCGAGTTCCAGGACGCCGCGAACGTCATTCTCGGCGTGGAGATGGGCGCCGCGCACGTCGCCGTGGCGCTCACGGATCTGCGGGGTCACGTGCTGGAATGGCGTTCCCGCCCGCACCCCGTGCGGGACGATCCCACCGGCACCCGAAACCTGATCAAACGTCTCTGCGTCCAGTGCTTCGACGAAGCGGCGCGCGACCCGGGAGAGCTGGTCGGCATCGGCGTGGCCGTGCCGAGTCCCGTGGATCCCGCGCGCCCGGACGCGCTCTCGGAGATCGTCCTGCCGGCGTGGCGCGGTCGACTCGGCCTCGACGCCCTGCAGCGCCACTACGACGTCCCCCTGCTGATCGACAACGACGCGAATCTCGGTGCGCTCGCCGAGCAGTGGTGGGGCGCCGGCCGGGGCGTCCGGGACCTCGCCTACATCAAGATCGCGACCGGTATCGGCTCGGGGCACATCATCGATCGGCATCTCTACCGCGGGGCGACCGGCGTGGCGGGCGAGATCGGTCACGTCGCGATCGATCCGCACGGCGAACGTTGCATCTGCGGGCTCCGCGGTTGCCTCGCCACCCTGGTCGGCGCGGCGGCGCTCGTGAAGCGCGCGCAGAGTCTCATGCCGGAGTATCCGGACAGCGCGCTGGCCCGAGGCGAGACGTCGATCGAGGCGATCGAGGACGCCGCGATCGCGGGAGACCCGCTGGCCCGGCGCATCACGGAAGAAGCGGCGGAGCATCTCGGCATCGCGATCGCCGGCCTGCTGAACCTCATGAATCCCGCGGTCGTCGTGCTCGGCGGCGGACTGGCGAGAGTCGGCGACCTCCTGCTCGCGCCGCTTCGCGACACCGTGCGCCAGCGCACGCTGGTCAGCTCGCTCGCCGCGTCCGAGATCACCGTGGGCGAGCTCGGCCCGCGCGCGATCGCGATCGGCGCGGCGACCCTCGTCCTCGACGCGGGGCTCGCGAATCCGCATCTGTTCCCGGCGCGCCGCGAGCAGGCGCCGAGCGCATGAGGCGTCGGCGGCCGACGTTCTCCCTCCGCGCCCTGCTCCTCGGCGCGATCGCGGGGACGGCCCTCGGCGGCTGCGCGCCCGAGGTCAAGGCACCTCCGGACGGGGTCCTCGTGGTGTCGGTCGAGCAGACGTCTTCGTGGGTTCGCAACTTCAATCCGCTGAGCACCGCCACGACCGCCCGCTGGCCGACGGTCTCCGGCGTCTACGAACCGCTGTTCGTGTTCAACAGCGTGACCTCCGAGCGGGTGCCGTGGCTGGCCGTCGGATTCGAGTGGCGCGAGGACGGGCGCGTCGCCCGCGTGACCACACGCGAAGGGGTGGAGTGGTCGGACGGCGCGGCGTTCGACGCGCGCGACGTTCACTACACGTTCGAGCTCATGCGCGAGCAGGCCGCGCTGGACCGCCTCGCCGTGTGGCGGTTCCTGGAGGACGTCCGCCTCGTCGACAATCACACGGTCGACTTCCGGTTTCAGCGGGTCTTCATCCCGGGCTTCGACGAGATCGCGGCGCAGCCGATCGTGCCGCGTCACGTGTGGAGCCGGATCGAGGACCCCGTGACGTTCGCGAACGAGTCGCCGGTGGGCACGGGGCCGTTCACGGAGGTCCGCGCGTTCCGCAATCAGGTCTACGAGATCGGCCGGAACCCCTACTACTGGCGCGAAGGGGAACCGAAGGTGGACGCGCTGCGATTCCCCGCGTACCCCGGCAACGATCGCGCGAATCTCGCGCTCGTGTTCGACGAGGTCGACTGGGCGGCGAACTTCATCCCCGCGATCGACCGCGTGTACGTGGCCCGTGACCCGGAGCACCACCGCTACTGGTTCCCGCTGACCGGCAGCCCCGTGTTCCTGTACGCGAACACCACACGCGCTCCGTTCGACGATCGGACCGTGCGGGAAGCCATGAGCCGCGCGATCGACCGGGAGCTGCTGGTGGACGTGGCGGCGTACCGCTACTCCCGTCCTTCCGACCCCACCGCCCTCAGCGATGCGTTCTCGGCCTGGCGCGACGCGGACGTCGCCGCGAGCGTGGACTGGACCGCGTTCGACGCCGAACGGGCCGGACGGATGCTGGACTCGCTGGGCGCCGCGCGCGGCGAGGACGGGATCCGCCGCCACCCGGACGGCTCGCGCTGGAAGTACGAGATCCTCACGGTGTCCGGCTGGTCCGACTGGGTGAGAGCCGCGCAGGTGATTGCGCGCGGCTACCAGGCGATCGGCATCGACGCCTCGGTCCGCACCTACGATTTCGCGGCGTGGTTCCTCGCCGTCCAGCGCGGGGAGTTCGATCTCGCGATCGGCTGGTCGAACGAGGGGCCGACCCCGTACGTGTTCTACCGCGGCCTGATGAGCGCCCAGACCTTCCGCCCGGTGGGCGAGATCGCGGGCACGAACTGGCACCGGTTCTCGAGCCCGGCGGCCGACTCCGTCTTCGCGGCCTTCGAGCGCGAGACGGACCCGGTCCGGCAGCACGAGCTCGTCGCGGACATGCAGCGCATCTTCGCGCATGAGATCCCGGCGATTCCCCTGTATCCGAATCCGTCCTGGGCGGAGTACAACACGCGCCGGTTCGTCGGCTTCCCCTCCGCGGACGACCCGTACGCGGATCCGTCGCCGAACAAGTTCATTCGCGGCGAGACCCTGCTGTCCCTCACGACCATCCGGCCCCGGGAGGACTGATGCGATACCTCCTGCGACGCATCGGGTTCTACCTGCTCGCGGCCTGGGTCGCGCTCACGCTGAACTTCTTTCTGCCGCGGCTCATGCCGGGCGATCCCGCGACCGCGCTGTTCGCTCGCTTCAAGGGCCAGCTCGGCCCCGAGGCGCTGGAGTCCCTGCGCGAGACGTTCGGGCTCACCGACGCTCCGCTTCTCGGCCAGTACTTCACGTACCTGCGCCACGTCGTCCGCGGGGACCTCGGCCTCTCGGTCGCCTACTTCCCGGCGCCGGTCACGGACGTCATCGCCACGGGCATGGTCTGGACGCTTCTCCTGGCGGGGACCGCGGTGGTCCTGAGCTTCGTGCTGGGCTCGCTCCTCGGGGTCGCGGCGGCGTGGTGGCGTCGCGGCTGGCTCGACACCTGGCTGCCCTCCGTGCTCGTGCTGATCGGCGCGTTCCCGTACTTCTGGCTCGCGATGGTCGCGCTCTACGTGCTCGGCTTCACGCTGCGATGGTTCCCGCTCGGGCACGCGTACGGGGACTACGTCGTCCCGAACTGGTCGCTCGCGTTCGTACTCGACGTCGTTCGCCACGCCGCGCTCCCCGTGGGCACCGTGGTCCTCGCGACGCTGGGCGGATGGCTGCTCACGATGCGGAACACGATGATCTCCGTGCTCGGCTCCGACTACGTGACGCTCGCGCGCGCCAAGGGGCTTTCGCCGGCGCGCGTGGTGCTGCGCTACGCCGCCCGGAACGCCCTGCTCCCGAGCATCACGGGCTTCGGCATGGCGCTCGGGTTCGTGCTCGGCGGCTCGCTGCTCACGGAGATCGTGTTCTCGTATCCGGGGCAGGGCTATCTGCTCGTGCAGGCCGTTCGCAGTCAGGACTATCCGCTGATGCAGGGCATCTTCCTCGTGATCACGCTGGCCGTGCTCGGCGCGAACTTCCTGGTCGATCTCCTGTACCTGCGGCTCGATCCGCGCACCCGGGACTCGGCGTCGTGAGCGCGCGGGCTCGCGGCGGCGAGTTCTCCGTGTGGCTGGAAGCGATCCGCCGGGATCGCAAGGCGACCGCGGGAGCGCTGATCCTCCTGGTTTTCGTTCTCCTCGCGGTGTTCGGTCCACTCCTCGTGGGAGATGCGCACGCGCCCGTCGGCGTGCCGCTGCAGCCGCCTTCGGCCGCGCACTGGCTCGGCACGAACGGGCAGGGACAGGACGTGCTCGCTCAGGTCGTGGTCGGGGCGCGGTCCTCGCTCACACTCGGGTTCTCGGTGGGAATCCTCGTGGTGGCGATCGGCGCGCTCTTCGGGGTGTCGGCCGGATACTTCGGCGGACGAGTCGACACGTTGCTGTCGCTCCTGTTCAACGTGTTCCTCGTCATCCCCGGCTTGCCGCTCGCGATCGTGATTGCCGCGTACCTGCCCTCGGGTCCTCTGACGCTCGGATTCGTCCTCGTGGCCACGGGGTGGGCGTGGAACGCTCGCGTCCTGCGCGCGCAGACCCTCTCGCAGCGGCGGCGGGACTTCGTGGCGGCGGCCATCGTCTCGGGCGAGTCGGATGCGCGAATCGTCACCCGCGAGATCCTGCCGACGCTCACGTCGCTGCTCGTGTCGCAGACGATCGGCAGCACGGTGTACGCGATCGGCGCGCAGGTCGGCCTCGAGTTCCTCGGTCTCGGCGACGTTTCCTCGGTGACGTGGGGCACGATCCTGTACTGGGCCCAGAACGACTCCGCCCTGCTCACCGGAGCGTGGTGGACGTTCGCGCCGGCGGGACTCAGCGTGGCGCTCGTGGGCTTCGGCCTCACGCTCCTGAACTCCGGCTTCGACGAGATCACGAATCCCCGGTTGCAGCTCGAACGCGTGTGGCGTGACTACCTCGAGCGGCGGGGCCAGGCCCCCACCCGCTCCACGCCGGTGGTGCCCGTCGATGGCTGAGCCGCTGCTCTCGATCCGCGATCTGAGCGTGGACTACGTCACCGAGCGCGGGCCGGTGCGCGGTCTCGATCGCGTGTCGCTGGACCTCGCGGCCGGCGAGACGCTGGGACTGGCCGGCGAGTCGGGCAGCGGCAAGTCCACGCTGGCCCAGGCCCTTCTCCGGATCCTCCCGCCGCCCGGCGTCATCAGCGGTGGCGAGATCCGGTTCGAGGGCCGGGATCTCCTTCGGGCCGACGAAGCCGCACTGCGCGAGCTCCGCTGGACCCGCATCTCGATGGTGTTCCAGAGCGCGATGGACTCGCTCAATCCCGTGGTGCCGGTCGGCGAGCAGATCGTGGACACACTGCAGGCGCACCGGGACATCTCCGATCGCGACGCGCGATCGCGCGCGGCCGAGCTGTTCGACCTGGTCGGGATCGGCGGCGACCGGTTGACTTCGTACGCGCATCAGCTCTCGGGGGGCATGCGCCAGCGCGTGGGCATCGCGCTCGCGCTCGCGCTCGAACCGTCCCTCGTGATCCTCGACGAACCGACGACCGCGCTCGACGTGATCGTGGAACGGAGCATCCTCGACCGGATCCGCGAGCTGCAGCGATCGCTCGGTTTCGCGGTGATCTTCATCAGCCACGATCTCGGGCGCATGCTGCAGTACTCCGATCGGATCGCCGTGCTGTACGCGGCCCAGCTCGTGGAGATCGGGCCGGTGGCGGAAGTGCGCGACGCGCCCCGCCATCCTTACACGCAGGGACTCCTCGGCGCGTTTCCGTCGCTGCGGGGCGGATCGGAGGCGCCGCGCAGCATCGCCGGCGCGCCGCCGAGCCTCGCGAATCCTCCCGCCGGCTGCCGGTTCCACCCGCGCTGTCCGCTCGCGGAGGACGTCTGCCGGCGGGAGATCCCGGGCGCCACGCACGTGACGGACCGGCACGCCGCGTGGTGCCACCTCGTCGCGCGACGCTGACCCGAGGTTTCGGATCGAGCCTACAGCACGAAGTGCAGGTAGCTCCGGATCTCCCACTCGTTGCCGCGCGGTCCCGGCGTGGTGGGGTCGCAGCTCTCGACTCCGAACGAGTCCTCCACCGTGTTCGCGCAGAAGCGCGGCGAGTTCTCGTCGAGAGAACGCCACACCCCGCGAACGCCGATCCGGGTCTGCGGATGCCCGAGCCAGTCGGGGGCGCCGAACACGTACGACAGATCGCCCATGACGTGTGCCGGATAGGTCAGGTTCCCGTCGCGGTGGTAGTCGTACGGTCCGAAGTCGTGGAACTTCGCGAAAGACTCCACCACGATCGAGCGCCAGCCGACCTTCGCGTCGGCGCCGAAGCGGCGCACGAGGCGAGCGCTGTCGCCGTTCGGCTCGGCCGTTCCGCCGTACGCGTGGAAGATCGCGCGCGTCTCGGCGTTCGGACGGGAGACGGCACGGGCGTGCAGCTCCCACAGATCGCGCGCCGGCGTCGCCGCCGGGTACGCGAACTGCGTGCGCCCGTCGGCGAGGATCCCGATCGCGGCGTCCTGGGTCGTGGCGAAGTCGCGGTACACGAGCCCCAGGCTCGCCGCGAACCCCGCGTCCTCCCGGACGTCGTTGTCCCATTCCCAGAGCCAGCTTCCGGGCGTGGGATCGTAGGTCAGCATCAGCTCCGCGCCGACCGTCTCGCGATTCGCGCGGACGGCGAACGGATCATCCAGCACGTTGCGCGGGCGGGCGGGGGCCGGCAGGCCGGCGGGGATCGGCCCCACGAGCGGCTTCTGCCAGAGGAAGTTCGGGCCGATCTGGAAGCGCCCCACGTTGACCGCGAGCCCGGTGAGGAAGTTCGCCTGGTTGCCGGAGCCCGAGTCCTTGAGATGCCAGCCGGTGTACGTGATGGTCTGCGTGGGACCGCCGTCGGCCACGAGCCCGTAGTAGCCGGACTGCGCGTACCAGTGCCAGCGCCCGCTCTCGAAGCCGAGCTTCGCCTTCGCGCCGAACGCGTCGCCGGTGCGCACGCTGTCCCGCACGACCACCGTGCCCTCGGGGCGCTCGTCGATCGCGTCGAACGTGTCGCCGACCTTCGTGCTGCCGGACCAGATCCCGCCCACGTCGAGCTGGAACGGCCCGCGCGACGTCGCGAGGTGCAGCGTCGCCTTGCGGGTCTTCGGCAGCGGAACGGCGATCGAGCTCGTCACGTTGGACTGCTGCGCGAGGTCCTCCTGCCAGATCGCGGTCGCGTCCACGCGTCCGAGGCGTCGACTGTACTTCGTGAGTTGCGCGGGATTCGCTCCCCACCAGAGCTCCGGCCCCATCGCGATCGCGAGTCCTTCGAGCTCGGCCTTGCCGTGCCATTCCACGCCGACCGGGGCGACGCCGTTGTAGATGTCGATGTTCTCGCCGTAGTTCGCCTCGCGATAGAGGCCGAAGAAGTCGCCCTCGTAGCCCCAGTGGTAGTGCCCGGTGCGGTAGAACCCTTCGAGCACGAAGCGGGGATCCTCCCAGTGGACGCCGGCCTGATAGACCTTCACCCGCTCGATGTCCTCGAGCTGCACGGAGTCGGCACTCGTGGGAACCGTGCGGGGCCGGCCGCGATTCTCGTAGAAGATCTCGTCGATCGGATTCGTCGGGACGTTGCCGAGGACGTTGATGCTCAGGTGTCCCGTGACGGAAGGGCTCGGACTCGCCTCGAAGTCCGCATAGAACGACTGGAGCTGATCGTAACCGCGGAAACTCGGGTAGCCGCCGTCCGGCTCGGGGACGAGCGGCGTGCTCACCCGCTCGCCGCCGGTGCCGATCGTCTCGAACTCGAGTCGCAGTCCGGCGAGTCGCGCGCGGGAGGTCGTCTCCGCGAGCAGGGCCGCGCGATCGCCGCGCGCCTTCAACGTCGCCTCGGCGGGGTGGATCGCGGCGAAGTGCGCGCGAATGGTCCGCAGATCCACGCCGGGGCCGTAGGCGTCGAGCGTGAACGCACGGGTGAGGGCGTAGTACGCGGCGCGGGGATAGACCTCGTACATCCCGCGGGCGTCCGGCCGCCCCTTGGCCGTGATGCCCCACCACTCCTCGTTCATGTTGTTCTGACCGGCGACGAAGTCCTCGCGGTAGCCTGCGTTCGGCCAGGACGCGTTCGAGTCGTGGATGTCCAGGCGGCTCTCCTGACCGAACTTCCACCAGCCGTCGCTCCACTGGAACGTGAGGCCGCCGATGCAGTTCGCGGTGCGTCCCTTGCCGGCGGTCTGCTCGTAGATCTCCTGCCACTGGCCCACGAGGTAGCGGCACTGCATCTCCTGGTCCTCGCGCATCTCCTTCGCGTTGAACGCGTCGGCGCCGAACTCGGTGAAGAGCACCGGAAGGCGAAGCTCGTCGTTCACCACGTCGTAGAGATCGCGGGCCGACACGCCGCGGTATACGTTCGTGCCGAAGATGTCGAGCGAGGGACACTCCTCGGCGATGACACTGAGATACTGCACGTCGCCGTTCGCGATCGCCACGGGGCGATTCGGGTCGCGTCGCTTGATCTCCTTCGTGATCTCCTCGAACAGCGAATAGAGATAGCGCGCCCGGACCGTCTCGCGCTCGCCCTCGGGGAGCGCCTCGATCTCGAACGAGCTCCAGGTCAGGCCGTAGTTGTTCTCGTTGCCGAGGAGCCACACGAGCACGCCCGGCGTGTCCCGGAACTCGTCCACGAGGGCCGCGACCTCCTCCCGGAGCGCCGCGCGCAGCTTGGGATCGGAGTAGTCCGGGGTGGGAGTCCACACGCCGTCGAGCGTGTAGCCGTAACGCGCCACCGTGTGATTCAGCACGGTGTAGATGCCCCAGCGCTCGTAGATGTACTGCACCCACCGCGGCGGCACTCCCACATACTGGCGGATCGCGTTCACGCCGAGCCCTTGCAGGAGGGGCATCTCGTTCTCGAGCGCCTCCTCGATCACGTCGTCGGGCTGCGTCCACAGGCTGTACGCGTAGTTCTTCCCGATCGGCACGTAGTCCCAGTTCATTCCGACCACGAGAAAGTCGCGACCGTCGACCTGAAGGCGTCGGCCGGAATCGTCGGATACCACGCGTACCTGCTGCGGGGAGGCCATCGCGGTCGCCGCGACGAAGGCCAGGGCCAAGACGAGAAACGAGCCGCGGATCACGGGCGCCTCCGTTCGTCCCGAAGCGGGACGGTTTCCTCGAGACTCGCGCCGGCGACCACGTCGCGGTACCAGGCGGCGCTGTCCTTCGGGATGCGGTCCTGCGTTTCGTAGTCGACCCAGATGAGACCGAAGCGACGTGCGTAGCCTTCGGCCCACTCGAAGTTGTCCAGCAGCGACCAGGCGAAGTAGCCGGCCACGGGCACACCTTCGGCGATCGCGTCGCGGAGTGCGGCGAGGTGACCGCGGAAGTACTCCACGCGCCGGGCGTCCGCGATGCGACGCGACGCGTCCGGCCCGTCCGGGTACGCGGCGCCGTTCTCGGTGACGTACAGGCGACGCGGCGCGTAGTCGCGATCGACGCGCACCAGGAGATCGTGGAGTCCGCGCGGATAGACTTCCCAGCCCATGTCGGTCAGCTCGTCGGCGGGAACGCGCTTGACGCCGGCGAAGTCGCCGTTCGGTCCCGCCTCCAGCACCTCGCGGCTGTAGTAGTTCACGCCGAGGAAGTCCATCGGCGCCGCGATCGCGCGCAGATCACCCGCCTGCACGAACGGGAGCTCGGTCGACGCGAGATGTCCCTTGCGAACGCGATCCTCGATCGCGTCCTCCGGATAGTGACCGCGGAAGAGAGGATCGAGGTACCAGCGATTGAAGAAGCCGTCGAACGCGCGGGCGGCGGCGCGATCCGCCGGGCGGTCGCTCGCCGGGTAGGCCGGGACGAGGTTCAGCACGATCCCCACGTCGGCATCGGGCGCCTGACCGCGGATCGCCTGCATCCCCCACGCGTGCGAGAGCATCAGGTGGTGCGCCGCGGCGAGCGCCTCCGCCGGTTCGCGGCGACCCGGCGCGTGGATCCCGGCCTCGTAGCCGAGATGCGCCACGCACCACGGCTCGTTGTGCGTGACCCACTGGTCCACGCGATCCCCGAGACGTCGCGCCACGGCTTCCGCGTACTCCACGAAGGCGGCCCCGGTCTCACGGTTCGCCCACCCGCCGAGCTCCTGCAGCGGCTGCGGCAGATCCCAGTGGTAGAGCGTGAGCATCGGGCGAATGCCGGCCGCGAGCAGCGCGTCGACCAGATGATCGTAGAAGTCCAGGCCCGCCTCGTTCACGGGGCCGCGGCCCTGCGGCATGACGCGCGGCCAGGCCACGGAGAACCGATAGCTGCCGACTCCGAGCCAGCGGAGCCAGTCGATGTCCTCGCGCCACCGGTGGTAGTGGTCGCACGCGAGCGATGCATCCGATCCGTCGGCGATGCGGCCGGGAAGCTGCGCGAATCGATCCCAGATGGACTCGCCGCGTCCGTCCTCGTGAAATGCGCCTTCGATTTGATGCGCGGACGTCGCCGCACCCCACTGGAAGTCTTCGGGGAAACTCGTGCTCATGCGTCTTCCTCGGGGACCAGGTGACAGCGGACGCGACGACCCAGGGGTCCGCGCGGCGCCGGATCTTCCGCGCGGCACCGATCGAACACCTCCGGGCAGCGCGATGCGAAAGGACAACCCGTCTCGGTCTCTTCTCCGGCGTCGGCCGTGCGCGCCGCGGCCGGCGCGGACGGAGCCGAAGCGTCGGCGATGGCGCCGATCAGAGCCCGAGTGTAGGGGTGGATGGGCGAATCGACGACGGAAGCCGACGGGCCCTCTTCCACGATTCGTCCTCGGAACAGCACGAGGATGCGGTCCGCGAGTACGCGGGCGGAAGCGAGATCGTGGGTGATCAGCAGGATCGCGATGCGGGAATCGCGTTTGAGACGAGCGAGCAGGTCGAGCACGCCCATGCGAATCGAAACGTCGAGCATGGAGGTCGGCTCGTCGGCGATCAGGACTTCCGGAGCGGGGGCCAGTGCGCGGGCGATCGCCACCCGCTGACGCTGTCCGCCGGAGAGTTCGTAGGGGTGACGATCGAGAAAGTCCTCGGCCGGTTCGAGCCCCACGAGGCGAAGCAACTCGGCGGCTCGCGCGCGGGCGTCGGCCTTCGTCACGATCCGGTGGCGAAGCAGCGGGCGGACGAGATGATGCGCCACATCGTGCACCGGATTGAGCGACCCGAACGGGTCCTGGAACACCATCTGGACCCGGCGGCGATACGCGAGAGGGACCCGCCGGGACTGCAGCTCGATCGACTCCTCGCCGAGCCGAACTTCTCCGCCGTCCGGACGGTCCAGCCGCAGCAGGAGCCGAGCGATCGTGCTCTTGCCGCTCCCCGATTCCCCCACGAGCGCGACCGCCTCGCCGGGATCCAGCCGGAAGGAGACGTCGCGGACGGCGGTCACCCGGCGCTGCGGCCCCAGCAACGCGCTGGAATAGAACGACTTCTGGAGGTCCTGGACCTCCAGGGAGCGGCCGGGGCTGGACGGCGGGGCGACAGGCACGCGGACTCCCCCTCGGCAACGGCCCTCTGGGAGCGGGCCGCGAGAATGCGACAAAAAGGACTTTGTTCGCCTGTCGAACATAGTGTAGTATCGCTCCTGGTGCTGTCAAGGCGCTTGGCTCGCGCCGTCGCGAATCCGGCAGGTGCCGGCCGCGCGGCCCCGAGATGCCCTCCGAGCTCCCGACGGCCAGGCTGCGAAACTTGCATCGATGGAGGCTCGAATCTCATGAAGCGTTGGAACCAGGTTGCTCTTCGCACCGCGGCACTCGCCGCGATCCTGAGCTTGGGCACGGCCGGCAGCGCGCTCGCGCAGCTCTCGAACGGTGGCTTCGAGTCGCCGGATGCGTCCGGCGGCGACGTGGGCGGCACCGCCGACTGGAACTCGTTCAACAACGTGTTCACCACGGCCGCGGTCTCCCACAGCGGAACGCAGTCGCTCAAGACCTTCGGTCCGTTCGCGCCGGGTGGCGGCTCGGGCTGCACGCAGCTTCTCCCGGCGGCGCCGGGCGAGACCTGGGTCGGCGAAGTCTACGCGCTCAACGCCAGCTTCGATCCGATCGACGCCGTCGACTTCGGCGTCTACAAGATCGAGTTCCTGGATGCGAGCTTCAATCTCGCGGCCGGCGGCGTGTTCGGCGTGGACGTGTTCGAGTCGAACCAGATCAACGGCACGACGCCGCTCGACACGTGGACCCTGCTCGGCGTGGGGAGCGCTCCCGCCCCGGCAAACACCGCGTGGGTGAACGCCGTGATCGTGAAGGTCGACCTCGACGGCGCGAACGGCGGCTCGATCTTCTGGGACGACGCCACGATGAGCCGTCCGGTCTCGGTCGACGACACGTCCTTCGGCCAGATCAAGAACCTGTACCGCTAGACGGACTTCCGGGGCGCGGCACCGTTCGGTGTCGCGCCCTTTCTCTGCCACCGAGGGAGCGTGCGCCATGAATCGGAATTCATTCGGACCTTCGGTCGCCCTGCTGCTCGCCGCCTGCGCGCTGACGTCGGCCGGCCCGGTGCTCGCCGCGAACCTGCTCGTGAATCCCGGGTTCGAGGACGCGGGCGGATCCTATGCCGGCTGGACCACGTTCGGAAACGGCGTGCAGCTGTCGGCCGCATCGGGCGACTTCATCGTCCACTCGGGGCTCGAGGCCTCGAAGATCTTCGGCGAGTTCACGGGCTGCCCCATCCCGAGCTTCGACGTGGGCGGCTACTTCCAGTCCTTCGCGCCGGCCGTCGGGCTGGACTACGTGTTCAGCGGCTGGTCGTTCGTGTCCAGCGCCGACCCGATCCCCGGCACCACCACGTGCGGCGGCAATCGCTGCGTGGCGAAGATCGCGTTCTTCAACGCGGCCTCCGGGGGGAGCGAGATCTCCTCGAACGAGGTCGTGATCGGCGACGCGAACTCCCCGCTCGATCAGTGGGTGCCCTTCACCGTGTCCGCGCCGGCGCCGACCGGAGCGCTGCGCGTGGAAGTGCTCGTCCTCTACCTGCAGCCGGGCTGTGATCCGGGCGCCGTGTTCGTGGACGACCTCTCGTTCGAGGGTCAGGCCGCGCCCGCGCCGGGTCTCAATCTCCTGGCGAACCCGAGCTTCGACGCGAGCCTCGCGGGCTGGACCGTTTTCGGCAACGCGTTCTACGAGGGCCGCGGCAACACGCTGCCGCAGTTCGCGTTCGCGCGTCGCACGCCTCCGGGCGCCGCCAAGATGTACTCGACGTTCGTGGTCGGCTCCGACTCGGGCATGTACCAGAGCTTCGCGGCGGCGCCGGGATCGGAGTGGCGGTTCCAGGTCTACTCGCTCACGTCGTGCGGCGAGGACCCGATCGACGGCACGAGCGACAGCTACGCGAACGCGAAGATCGCGTTCCTCGATGGCGGCGGTACGGAAATCGGCTCCGCCGAGGACATCATCGTGGATGCGACGTCGCGGCAGGGCACGTGGACGAAGCACACCGTCGTCGCGCGGGCGCCGGCCGGCACCGCGACCGTGCGCCCTTACCTCCTGTTCATCTCGCCGTCGCTGCTCCCGATGGACGCCTGCTTCGTGGACGACGCGCTGTTCCGGTCGGAGACGATCACCGACGTCTCCCTGATCGAGTCCGGCCCGGATCTCACGCTCGGGCAGAACTTCCCGAATCCGTTCCGCGAGAACACGCGCATCGAGTTCCGCCTGCCGGCGACGACGTCGGTCCGGATCGACGTGTTCGACGTGGCCGGCCGCAAGGTCGTCACGCTGGAAGACGGCATCCGGGAAGCCGGATGGAACTCGGTCGACTGGGACGGTCGCCTCGCGGACGGCACGCGGGCCGCCGCCGGCATCTACCAGTACCGGGTCACCACGCCGGAGAGCCGGATCGCGCGTCGGATGGTGCTGCTCAAGTAGCGTCGCCGCGCCGCCGGATCGAGAATCCGGAACGAGAACACCGCGCCTCGGCCATGTGCCGGAGCGCGGTTCTCGTTGGAGGTCTTGGCGGCGGACCCGGTGGCGTCTAGCGGAGCACGGTGAGGCGATGCACCGTGTCGCTCTCGGGAAGGCGCAGCACGGAGAAGTAGGTGCCCGCCGCGACCGCGCGATCGGCGGCGTCGCGGCCGTCCCACTCGATCTCGTGCGGACCGGCGGCGCGCTCCTCCTGCAGCAGCCGGCGGACGAGCCGGCCGTTCACGTCGTAGATCGCGACTTCCACGTTCTCGGTGCGCGCGAGCGAGAAGCGGATCGACGTGCGCCGCCCGAACGGATTCGGCCGGTTGTCGAGCGTGATCTCGGACGAATTGACCGGCGCCGCGGTCGTCGGATCGCGGTAGCCGAGGTTCGCGCCGATCACGGACTCGTCGCACGTGAGTGCCAGTGCGAACCGGCCCGGGGTCGCGATCCCGTCCGGATCGGCCGTCGGCACGTAACCGGCCGGCAGCGTGGCGGGATCCAGGATCACGTCGAAGTCGCCGCCGAGGAGATTCGCGAAGGCGTAGCTGCCGTCGCCGGCCGTCGTGTCGGCGGCCGCCACGGCACCCGCCGACGTATCCCACAGCTCCACGCGCACGCCGGCGAGACCGGTCTCCGAGCCGTCGATCTGCCCGTCGCCGTTCGCGTCGTTCCACACGCGACCGTTCACTCCGCTCGCCGCGCGCGTGAACTCCCAGTCGTCGGTGCGAAACGTGATGTCCGGCCCATTCGTCACGAGCGACCACACCACGTTCACGAGCTGGCCGTTGCCGCCCTCGCCGACCGGCACACAATCGAGCACGCCGTTGCCGCCGAAGTGGAACGAGTTGTCGTCGGTGAACGCGGACAGCGGGATCGAAACCTTCTGCCAGCCCCCGCCCGCCACGAGCTCGGACCCGACCGGGCTCACGTCGAGCACGTAGTGGAACTCGTCGTCGGCGCCGTCGGGCGTGGAGGGGATCGAGTTGTCGCCGTTGTCGTCGTCTTGCAGGTTGATCTCGATCTGGTAGCTCTGGTTCGCGTCCGGGCGCACCCAGCACGTGAAGTGCGTGAGACCGCTCAGGTCCAGCGGGTTCGTGCGTCCGAAGCCGCCGACCCAGCCGGGCGTGCCGCCCGAGCCCCAGCCGGACTGCAGCGACACCACGCAGCCGTCGGACGGCGGAAGGTCGGAGAAGTTCGGGCCGATGCCGCCGCCGCCCACGCTGCCCGCGAACACGAACCAGCCGTTCGAGAGCGGGCTGCCGTGCTCCATGCCGTCGAAGAGCTGACGGCAGCTCCCGAGATCGGGCGCGGACTGCTGGTACACGCGCACGTAGTCGATCACGTACTCCTGCGGGAACACCGTGGTGCCGTCCGGATTGCCCGGCAGGTTCCCGCCGACCGCGAGATTCAGCAGCAGGTGAAAGCGCTGATCGAACGGCGCCGGGTAGGGGCCGCCGGTCGAGTACCACTGGGTCTGCGTCGCGTAGAGGAAACCGTCCACGTACCAGCGCATGCCGCACTCGTCCCACTCGAGCGCGAAGTCGTGGAACGTGTCGTGGAAGTTGCCGGAGGGCAGCACGTACGCGTTCGACGTGAACGTGTTCGCCGGGAACGGGCCGCCGTAGTGCAGCGTGCCGAACGTGCGCGACGGCTGGTGCCCGAGGTACTCCATGATGTCGATCTCGCCGCTCGCGGCCCACCCGCCGTACGTCTCATCGGTGGGCAGCATCCAGAATGCGGCCCACATGCCCTGGCTGATCGGGAGCCGCGCGCGCATCTCGAAGCGGCCGCGCGTCCAGTCGCCGAGATTCTTCGTGCGCAGCCGCGCCGACGTGTACGGCTGACCGCCGAAGAACTCCTGCTTCGCGGTGATCGTGAGGAAGCCGCCGGACACGGTGGCGTTCTGCGCGCGGTAGTACTGCAGCTCGTTGTTCCCCCAGCCGCACAGGTTCGGACAGCCGGTGCCGATCTGCGGCTCCCACTTGCTCAGGTCGAGCGACGTGCCGTCGAACTCGTCGAACCACACGAGCTCCCACGCCGCGCGGGCCGGGAGCGCGGAACCGAGGCAAACGACGGCGAGGGCGAACGCGAGCAGGAAGCGATTCATCGGGTCCTCCGGGGGGCAGCCGATCCGGTGTACCCCTGACTATACACTTTGTGCTGCCCACGAACAAAGTGCCGGCCGGGAGGCTCCACGGGCCTCCGGGCGGCCTCCCGGCGGGCAATCGGATCGACATGCCCCGGTGAAGTCGCTAGGTTCGGCAGACGCCACGGCTCGTTCCGGCGGGCCGGATCTTCCACGCTCTCGGGAGGAGCCCCATGCCCCGCGCCTCGATCGTTCCGGCGGCCGGCTTGCTGGTCGCGGCCGCCGTGCTGTTCGTCGCTCTCCCCCGCCTCGGTCGCACCGGCGACGTCGATGCGGTCACCCGGCTGGCCGAGCCGATTGCCCCGGCCGCCCGCGGCACGTTGCCGGATCTCACCGGCATGTGGGAAGGCGCGTGGGCCGACACCGTGTTCTTCGTGGGCGGCACGCTTTCGTTCGACATCACGCAGAACGGCAACCTGGTCACCGGGACCGGCACGATCGGCCTGCAGGCGCTCGGACTCGGCGAGCGGACGGGCACGGCGAGCGGCACGATCTCCGGCAGCACGATGACGTTCTCGTTCTCGGCCGACAGCGTGGGCATGGGCAACGGCACGCTGAACGGCGGTACGGGGTCCGGCACGGGCAACGTCACCGCGCCGCTGAACTTCGGCAACTTCACGTTCGACGGAGTCGCCACCGACGTCTCGATCGCCGGCACGTTCGGGTTCACGAATCCCGGCAGCGGCGGCGGCACGGGCGCGCTCACCAAGACGAGCGCGGTGGAAGACCGGAGCTGGTCCGGGATCAAGGCGGCCTATCACGTCGACGGCGAGTGACGCGTCGCGGGAGTGAAACGTCGGCGGGTTCGCGGGCGCGCCGCGGACTCGCCGCCCTGATCGACTTCCTGCTCGCTCTCGCGCTCGCGTTCCTGCTGCTGGAATCGACCGGCGAGTACTTCGCCGCGCGCTCGGTGCCCACGCTGCACGTCGGCGAGCCGGGCACGTGGTGGCGCGGGCCGGTGCCACTCGTGCTCGGGCTGTTCGGGACGCTCGTGTACGGATTCCCGTTCGCGTACGCCGCCGTGCTCGGAACGGCGTTGCTGTTCGGGCGCACGCCGGGGCAGATCGTGGCGCGGCTCGAGGTGGTGGAAGCGTCGGGCGAATCGGCGCCCACGGCCGGCGCGGCGAGATCCGGCGACACCGCGACCCGGGGCGCGACCGCCCGGCGGCGATCCCTCCTGCACGCCGCCGGTCCGATCGGAATGACGCTCGCCCTCGTGATCGCGAGCTGGCCGCTGCTCGCGGCGGCGTTCCTGTTCGGATTCTTCATTGCGACGGAGTCGGCGTTCGCCACGCTGGCGGGAGGCCGATCGCTCGTGGATCGGTGGTCCCGCACGAACGTTCGGGAGCGGGAACGGGCGTGATCGGCGGGCCGGCGTCCACCGTCGATTGCCGATACCCCCCGCCGAGCCCCTTCCCCCCTTGCGCGATTCCCGCGGAGACCCTATCTTGCCCCAGTCGTCAGGCGCCTGCCTGACCGCGGCGACAACAGGACCCCGCCCGGGGTCAGCCGCCACTCGAATCTCTCTTCCCTTCGCTGTTGTGTGGGTCGGGAACGAACGGCCCTGAACGCGCCGACGTGCGTTTGCACGTGCGCGCGAGCACGGCGGAGAACGTTTTGATCAATACCCCTCGGACCCGGGATGAACACCGGGCCTCGAACGACACCCGGGCTGCGCGCCCGGCCGCCCGCGTGATTGCACCGGACGGTTTCGCCCCCTTTGGGTTCCACGAGACCCTGTGCCGCGGGATCCGCGCCGCGGGGTTCACGGAGCCGCGCCCGATCCAGCGGGACGCGATCCCCGCCGGCCTCGAGGGCCGCGACATCCTCGGCCTCGCCCAGACCGGCACCGGCAAGACGGCGGCGTTCGCGCTACCGCTGCTGCAGCGCCTGGTCACCGAGCCGGGCGACGGGCCGCGCGTGCTCGTCCTCGCGCCGACGCGCGAGCTCGCCTCGCAGATCACGAACGAGATCGACACGCTCGCGCAGTTCGCGCCGGTGAGCACCGCGGTGATCTACGGCGGCGTGCCGATGAACCGTCAGATCAAGGCGCTGCGGCGCCGTCCACAGATCGTGGTGGGATGCCCCGGCCGCGTGCTCGACCTGATCGAGCAGCGCATCCTGCAACTGGGCAAGATCGAGACGCTCGTGCTGGACGAAGCGGATCACATGTTCGACATGGGCTTCCTGCGCGACATCCGCAAGATCCTCGCCGCACTCCCGCGCGAGCGGCAGAACCTGCTGTTCTCGGCGACGATGCCCAAGGAGATCCGCGGGCTGGCGGATGATCTGCTGCACCGGCCGCACGTGGTGGAGCTCGCGGGCAACGGCCCCGCCGGCACGATCGACCACGCGCTGTACCCCGTGGCCGAGAGCCGCAAGCGCGAGCTGCTGGACGCGGTGCTGCAGCGCGCGGATTCCGCGATCGTGTTCACGCGGACGAAACGTCGCGCGCAGATGCTCGCCACGCACCTGCAGAAGAAGGGTTTCCGCGCGGTCGGCCTGCAGGGCAACATGTCCCAGAACGCGCGCGACCGCGCGATGAACGGATTCCGCACGCGACGGTTCGACATCCTCGTGGCGACGGACATCGTGGCGCGCGGCATCGACGTGACCGGCGTGTCGCACGTGATCAACTTCGACGTGCCGAACACGCCCGAGGCGTACACGCACCGCATCGGCCGCACGGGCCGCTCCGAGCAGGAAGGCACCGCGTACACGTTCGTGACGCCGGCCGACGGCTCGTGGGTGCGCGCGACGGAGCGGATGATCGGTGGAACGATCGAGCGCCGGAAGATGGAAGGCTTCGAGGCGGCGGCGGAGAGTGCGCCGCGTCGAGGCGAGCGGGCGCCGAAGGCGTCGGAGCGGAAGCCGGCGCGGAAGCGCGGAGGCGCGAGCCGCGGGGCGGCCGGGCGACGGAGCTCCGAGTCCGGGGCGCGGGCCGAGACGGCGGTCGCGGTGGAGGCGGCGAGCCCGCCGGCCCAGTGGGCGCGGCGGCGACGTCGGTCGGCGGGTCCCAAGCGGGGGAGCGCCGGGGTCGAACGCTAGCGGGCCGCAGGCGAGAGGCCACGGGGGCGCGAAGGCGGTCACCGGCGCCACGGAGAATGGAGGGGCCGGGCGCTTGCGCCGGGCCCCTCCGGCTTTGTAGGGTCGGTTCTTCTGGTCCTCTCACCCCGTTCCCCGGAGCCCCTGATGATTCGCTTCCGCCCCTGGTCCGTTCTCCTCGCCCTGCCCGTGCTCCTTGCCGCCTTCGCGCCCGGCGCCTTCGCTGCTGCGTCGGGCGCGATCGGAGACCTGTACGTCACGAGCGACACCGATGACATGTGCCGCCAGTACGACCTCGGCACCGGGAATCTCGTGGGGACGTACTTCACGTCGGTGAACGGCGTCGGCCAGCTCGCCATCCACTACAACGCGGCGAGCAGCAAGGTCCTGATCGGCCACTTCTCGGGCGGGGTCGACGAGTTCGACGCGGACACCGGCGCCTGGATCAAGACCTACAACCCCGGCGGCGGCACGCAGTGGGCCGGCATCTACGCCCCGAACGGCAACGTGTACATCGGCAGCTGGACCACGAACGACGTGCGCGAGTACGACGGCACGACGGGCGCCTTCATCGGCGTACTCACCACGGTGAGCTTCCCCTCCGACATGCGCTACGGACCGAGCGGGGATCTGTTCATCTGCTCGTACGACTCGTTCTACGTGAAGCAGGTCGACGCGAACACGGGCGCGTTCATCGACCAGTGGTCGCAGCCCTCCGACTGCCGCCCGAACGACCTCGAGTTCCTGCCGAGCGGCGACATCCTCGTGACCGCGATGGGCACGAACGTGGTGTACCACTACGATCCGGCGAAGAACCTGCTGGGCACGTTCGCGGGCACGGGCTGGGGCCGCACGCACGGCATCGAGCTCGGCCCGGACGGTTACCTGTACGTGGCCGACGGCATCACCGGCCAGGTGCACGTGTTCGACAGCGGCACCTTCGCGGAGATCACGCCCGCGTGGCTGAACCCGGATCCGCAGGTGAAGGTCGTGGACGTGGCGTTCCGGCCGGTGCCGGGGCCGGTGTCCGTGGAGGCGCGGAGCTGGGGGCAGTTGAAGGGGTGGTGGCGATAGCTATCGCCTGAGCGCCGAAGTCCAGACACCGCGACAGACTCGAACCCCGCCGAGAGGCCGCCGGAACCCTCATACGGCGGCCTCTCGCCATTTGAGCTGTGTTCTTGACTCCAGGTGCGAAGAAGTTGCACACTGCAGCTCATTGAAGCTCTGTCGCCTTCGACGTGGAGGCCCGCCCCATGTCGCTTCCCCCCGACCTCTGCCGTGCGAGCCACGCTCGCCCCTTTACGTGCCCCCGCGAGACTGCCGATGTCAGTCTTTGGGGGCTTTTTGGCATTGAGGCCGCATTCCCCCGGGAAAGGGGATCGAAGTCGTGAAGCGCATGATCAAGCTCGTTCTGGTAGTGGTGGCTCTGAGCGTGTTCTTCGGATCGATCGACGCACGAGCCGATCAGCTGAAGTGGACCCGGCGTGTTGACCCGTCGTGGGTCGAGGGGGATCCCTACGATCCGGATATCACCGTTCCCCAGCGACCCGAAGGGGTTGTTGATACGGATTCGAACGCCAGGCCCACGACCACGCAATGGCCAGTGCCTCGTGTTCTCTCTTGGTGGTTGGTGGCTCTACGGGGGATCACGTGGACCATTCGCTAGAACGCAGCCAAGGCACACATAGCTCGTCGGCAGAGCTGAGCAAAGCCGCCGGCCTCCATTCGGATGCAATACGCAAGTACGAGGCCGCGCTTCGAAGCGAGCATGCGATGCCCTTCGAAGAGAGAGCTCGGCTCCGACTCGGTCTTGCTGATGCCTTCTATCAGTGCAACCGACTGCACGAATCGTGTTCAGCAGTCGAGCCATTCTTGGAGGGTGACGAGTGTGACCTCGAAACCCGGGCATCTTCGCTCGTCTTGACCGCGCGAGCGAAGCTTGCGCTGGGACAACTCGAGGTGGCGCTGAAAAGAGCGGGCGAGGCTTCAAGCCTTCTCCGCGATGGATCCAGCCACGGGACACTGTCAGATGCACTTCGGTGGACTGGGTATGCGTTGCTTCAGCGCGGCGATGTCTCCGGTGCCTACGAAGCACTTCGGGATGCGCTTGCCGCCGCCAGGAGGTGCCAGGACGAATGGCGAGAGACCTGCTGCTACAGAGCGCTTGGCAACCTGTCCCGGCAGCGTGGGGAGTACAGGCAGGCAGTTCGCTACCACGCAGAAGCACTCCAACGATCCAAACAGCTTGGCCTAGCGGACTCCCACGCACGCGAACTCCTTCACCTCGGTCTCGCGAAGCTCTATCTCGGCGACCTGGTTGATTCCGGCGAGCATCTCGGAGATGCACTCCGCCGTTACTCAGAATTGGACTACGCGCGAGGGGTCATCTCTTGCCACATCTCGCTTTCGCGACTGCACCTTCGCCGAGGGGATCGCGCCACTTCTGAAAAGAACGCCGAACAAGCGAGAGTTCTGGCAGAAGGAACCGGCCCCAGCCGCTCCTGGGTGCTCTCCTACGAGGCACTGGGCGACGTGCAGGCTGTAGGCGACGACCCTGCTGGTGCCGCGCAGCACTTCGAATCCGCCCTCTCCGCAGCCCGCGAGATCTCCCCCACCGGCGACCTCGTCTACGAGATCGAGTGGCGCCTCGGCCTCGCCTACCTCGAACTCGGCCGCCTTGTTGAAGCCGACGAACTCTGCCGAGACGCCGTAAATCTGGCCCGTGCGGGAAGCGATCCGCGCGAGACAGGCAACGCCCTCGCTGCCCTCGCGCGTGTCCAGGCCGCTCGTGGCGACGACGCGTTCTTCGACACGATTCACGAAGCGCTGACTATTTTCCGGGAGCTCCAGCTCCCCTGGGAGCTCGCGGAGACCTATCTCACCGCCGCTCGCCTCTGTCGCGAGGCGAATCGCGGTGAGCCTGGGGCCTGGCTTGCATACGAGCACAGCGCCCGACGCCTCCGCGCACGACTCGGTCTCGAAGCGGATGTCGATAGCGCAGATCCGGCCACCGCGGAGCCCGAGCCGATGACCGTGGTGCTGGAGAACGGAGTCGAACTCCTGGCCCGCTCTCCCTCCATGGTCCGGATGATCGAAACGGCACGTGATCTCGCCCAGATCGACAACACGGTCTTGATCCAGGGCGAGACCGGCACGGGCAAGGAACTCATCGCGCGTCTGATCCACGACGACGGCCCGCGCCGCGAGAAGCCGTTCGTTGCCATCAACTGTGCAGCGATCGCCGAGGCGCTTCTCGAGAGTGAACTCTTCGGCCACCGCCGCGGCGCGTTCACGGGAGCGGATCGCGACCGACGCGGACATCTCGTCGCTGCGGGCGAAGGCACCGTGTTTCTGGACGAGATCGACAAGGCCCCGGCTGCACTCCAGGCCAAGCTGCTGCGCGTGCTGGAGGATCGCCAGGTTCTTCCCGTGGGCAGCTCGGCGCCGGTTCCGCTCCGCGCGCGACTCCTGTTCGCCGCGAATCGCGACCTGCAATCACTCGTGGAGCGCGGCGACTTCCTCCCGGATCTCTTCTACCGCCTGGCCGGCATCAAGCTGGTCCTGCCACCACTCCGCGAACGGCCGGAAGACGTTTCGGCTCTCGTCCGCTTCGTGCTCCAGAAGATGGAGGGCGTGCACCGAGACGAACCCTACGTTCTCTCGAAGTCCGCTCGCGAAGCCATCCAGGCTTACGACTGGCCGGGCAACGTCCGCGAGCTGCGGCATGTTCTCGAAGCCGCGACGTTCTTCGCTCGCGCCGACGGCGTGATAGACCTTCTCCACCTCCCGGAAGCCATCCGCAGCACGTACGAGCGCGATCGCTTCTACGGTCTCCCGCAGCTCATCGAGCAACTCGAGCGCCGGGAGATCGTCCGCGCCCTCGAGCGCTCCGAGGGCAACAAGACCCAGGCCGCGCGCATCCTCGGCGTGACCCGCAAGGGGCTCGGCGACCGCATTCGTCGCCTCGGCCTGGACTCCTAGGCTCCCGCACAACTCGCTGCGGTCGCCACCGCAATGGGGCACGGCTATTCAGCGCGGCTACGATCTCGCCAGTAGCCGGGACGCCTCAATCCGTGAGCGACCGCGAGAACCTGAATCGCGGATGCCGTCACACGGTAGACCACGTAGAAGGGGAATCGCCGAAGAACGTAGCGCCGGGTCCCGGAGACGTAACCCGGCCATGCCTCCGGATTGGACGAGAGGCGTTCGACTGCGTGATCGAGTTCATCCAGAAACGCGGCCGCGACGGACTGGCTCCGGTCGGCGTACCAGGATCGCGCCTCGCCCGCTTCACGGACCGCCTCCGCATGGAACTCGACCCGCAGCTTCCCGGTCAATCGCCGGCGATCCGACGCCGGGCCTCGGACCACGGCACGGCGGGGACGGATCCGAGGTCGAGCTCACGCGCCCGCGCGGCAATCTCCGCCTGCCAGATCGCTTCCGCGGACGGATCCGGGGGCTCCTCCAGGCTGTCCAGCAAGGTGCCCGCGAACGCTGCTCGTGCTTCCGGCGGGAGCCGCAGCAGCTCGGCAAGGAGGCGGGTTTCGTTCGGCGTCATCTTCGTCATCCTCGAAGAGGTTCGGAGCGGCGCAAGCCGTCACGGCACAAGTGTCGGCCCGGTTCGCGACTTCGACAAGTCCTTGTGACCCACCCCGGGATCCGCCCTCGGACGCAACGATCGGAGCCGCGCGGGCAGGAACGACCCCGCGCGGCCCCGCTACCAGCTACGCAAACGGATTCTCATCCGCCGTCGGCCCATAGACCGACGGCAGCGGCACGTCCAGCAACCGCAGGTACACCGTCAGCTGCCCGCGATGATGGTACAGGTGATTCATCCCGATCACCCGCGCCAGTCCGATCCGCGGCGCCGCGAACACGGGCTTGCCCTGCAGCGTGGCCGACCACTCGCTCATCGCCTCCTGGTCCGAGGTCTCGCCCCAGATCTTCATGGCCTCCCGCTGGCTCTTCTCGAACGTGTCCAGGATCTCGGCCCGGTGCTTGGGCGGCCCCTGCTTCTTCGCGCTCGACATCTCGTACGGCGACTGCCGCGACATGTTCGCGATGTGTGCGGGGATCGCGGCGATGTGCAGGGCGAGCTCGCCGAGCGAGAACGACTTCGCGTGCGGCCGCCAGTCCAGGCGATCCTCGGGAACGCGCTCCAGCAGGCGGCGCGTGGCCTCCGCCTCCTTCTCCATCTCCATCATCAACGGGCTCAGCATCGTGGTCGTCTGGGTGCTCACGGGTTTCTCCTTCGTGCGTGGGTGCTCACTGCGTGGGTACTGCTCTCGCTAACCGAGGATCTTCTGGAGCTTGTCCAGGCTGCCGTTCCATCCGGACTCGTGGCTGTTGCGCGTGGCCTCGTCCGGGAACAGGTCATGCGTCATCACGAACTCCGTGCCGCCCTTGCCGGCGGGCGTGAGCTCGATCGTCACGCGGCTCTCGAACGGGTTCGCGCCCGTCTCCCAGCCCCACGTGAACACGAGCCGCTTCGGCGGCTCGATCTCGCGGTACTCGCCGGCCGCGACGTGCACCGCGCCGTCCGGCCCCACGAGATGGAACCGGAACGCGCCGCCGACCCGCAGGTCGACCTCGGCCAGCGACGAGTCGAATCCCTCCGGCCCGAACCAGCGCTTCACTTCCTCCGGTTTCGTCCACGCCGCGAAGACGCGCTCGGGCGTCGCGGCGAACGTGCGCCGGAGGATGACGGCGTTTCTCTCTTGGTCTTGGGTCGCCATGGTTCGTCCTTCTCCACTGGAGGATCGGTGACCGCTGCGGCGGCTCCTGCGGCCGCCCCTTCGAACGCCCCCTCGAACGAAGGGCTCTCGAGGTAGCGAGCGAGCTGGTCGAGCTGCTTGTCCCAGAACCGCCGGTAGAACGCGAGCCACTCGGCGGCCGAGCTCATGGGCCCGGCCACGAGCGTGCACTCCCGCTGCCGGCCCACCCGGCGCCGTCGCACGAGCCCCGCGCGCGCCAGCACGTCCAGGTGCTTGGAGATGCCGGCGAACGTGGTGTCGTACCGCGTGGCGAGCTCCCCGATCGTCTTCTCGCCCGTGGCGAGCTGGGCCAGGAGGTCCCGGCGGGTGGCGTTCGCCAGCGCGGCGAACGTGAGATCGAGGGCCTCGGCGGAGGCGGGATGTTGTTCAACCATGTGGTTGAATGTAGGCCATCTGGATCGCCACGTCAACTGCCGGGAGTAGCCTCCGGAGGCACTCACGGGCGGCGCCGTCCTTGGCCTGCACTCTCGCCCCGCGCTATGCTTTTCCGGACCCCAAGAAAGGACGACCCATGAATCGCCTCGCGATCCTCGGGCTCTCGCTCCTGGTCCCTCTCGCCGGGAGCCCCGCCCCCGCCGACGTTTCCTGCCGCGACTACCGACCGTACGAGTTCCGCCTCGATCGCACGCTTCTCCCGTACTCCCCGGAAGAGATCGCGTACGCGGACTCACACCTCTTCGGAGCCGCCGGCGCCGACGGGTTCTTCGTGTACACGGAAGGAGATCCCGGTTTCTGGGTCGAGGTCGCGCACCCCGCCGTGACCGGATTCGTGCACGCCGTGGATGTCTCCGGCGCGCGCGCCTGGGTCGCCGCCGACGATCTCCTGGTGTTCGACGTGTCCGATCCGTCCTCGCCCGTCATCCTCGCCACGATTCCGATCGGCGCGCGCTGCGTGCGCTCGTTCGGCGACTTCGCCGCGGTGGGCCGCGAGGAATCCGATCTCGTCTCCGTGATCGATCTGCAGAACCCGTCCGCTCCGATCGTCACCGATCTCCCGCTCCCCGCGCTTCCCGGCGGCTCCGCTCCCGGCGTCAGCCGCGACGTCGAGATCGAGAACGGCGTGGCGGCGTTCGGATTCGACGAGGGCCTCGTGTTCGTGAGCGTGTCCGACCCGAGCGCGCCGACCTACCTCGGGGGGCTCGCGGTCTCCCAGCCGGTCTTCGACATCGCCGGCCAGGGCGGGCTCTGGTACGCAGCATCCGCGCTCGCGGGCCTCCGCATCGTGGACGCCACCGACCCGACCGCTCCGTTCGAGCTCGCGTCCGTGAGCGGGAGCTACCGGGCCGTGCTCCTGCTCGGCAATCGAGTGCTCGTCGGCGACATGAGACTCCTCGACGTCTCGGACCCCGCGAATCCGGTCGTGGAGCAGACGTTCGGCTGGAACAACGCCCGGGGGTACGTCTCGCTCGGCGGCGAGCGGATCGTCGGCACGTTCGGCCGGACCGCCTCCCCCGATCCCGGCGAGTTCCTCACGTTCGAGATCCCCGACGAGACGCCGATCCCCCTCGACGGACCGCTTCCGTTCGGGCAGATGCTCTATCGCGCCGTCGACGGAAACCGCCTCGTCGGCTTCTCGGACGGCAATCTCGAGTGCTGGGACGTGACGGATCCCTTCGATCCGAGTCTGCTGGGTCTGACCGCCGCCGACTACGGCTATGGCTTCTATGTGCAGCACGGATCGATCGACCTGGAGGGCGACTTCGCAGTGAGCGGCGCCACCAACACCAACACCGGGACTCAGGTCTCCGTGGTGGAAGGATGGGATCTCTCCGATCCGAGCGAGCCGCAGCGGGTCCCGGTCCGCTACGTCGGAACGGACATGGGCGCGCCGCGCGTGCGACTGCACGAGGGTTTCGCCTACGCCGCCCCGGGCGCCAGCTCCCTCCGTCGCTTCACGGTTCCGAATCTCGGGACCGCCGGCGTGGTCTTCCCCGCCGCGGATGTCATCAGCGACTTCGACTGCGCGAACGGATACGCCTTCTCGTCGGGCGGCGGCCTCGAGGTCTTCGACCTGTCCGGAAGCATGTCCCGGATCGCGCTCTTCCCCGTGCCCGCGGGGTACACGAACTCGCTCGCGCTCGATGGAACCACCGCGTTCGTCACCGGCGGCACCTGGGTCTACGCGATCGACGTCTCGGATCCCCACACCCCGTCGCTTCTCGGGAGCATCGATCTCAATCCCTGGGTCTGGCGGACGCCGACCCAGCTCCGCCGGCCGATCCGGATCGGCGACTACCTCTACGTTGCCACGCCGACGAACGTCGAGGTCGTGGACGTCTCCGACGTGACCGCGCCGGTGCGCGTGGCGGAGATCCCATGGAGGCCCGAGTTCCCGCAGGGGTTGATGAACTACGCGGGAGTTCTTCTCGACGCACCCGGTACGTTCCTTCCCCCGCAGTGCTTGCTTGCGGTGTCCGCCCCGCTCCCGGAGGCGGGCCCGTTCCTCGCCGCGTACCCGAACCCGTTCCGTGATCGCGTCACGATCGACTGGGCGCGTCTCGGAAACGTCGGCGCCGCGTCCCGCCTCGACGTGTACGACGTGCAAGGCCGGCGCGTGCGCTCGATCGCCCGCTCGGCGCAGCAGACGCCGGTCACCGGCTGGGACGGGCGCGACGAACGCGGCCGTCCCGTCGCCGCCGGCGTCTACTGGCTGCGAGCGCAACGCGGCGAGGAGACGTCGAGTCGACCGGTGGTCCGGTTGCGCTAGAGCCGACGGTCAAAGTCGACGCGTTCGTGGGGCCGTGCAAGCGGTCCCACGAACGTCTTCTTCCCCGACTTGCCAGCGCGCTCTCCTCTCTGGCACCTTCCCCCCATCAGGGCCGTCCTCGGCCGCCACCTCGGCCCCGGCTCGGGACGCCCCGCGTGTCGCAGAGGTGGTTCTCATGACTCCCCCGACTGTCTGCTCCCGGAACTCCACGCTTTCGCCGACTCCGCCCGCTCGCCCTTCGCCTTCGACGCTCTCCGCGCCGTTCGCGCCGCTCGCGATCGCAACACTTCTGTTCGTCGCGGCGCCCGCCGCCCAGGCGCAGAACCCGATCGCGCTCGAGAACGCGCTCCCCGGCAACCCGGCTTCCGAGTGGGAAGTTGCCGGCGCGGGCGACGCGAGCATCCAGGGTTTCGCCACCGAGATGAGCGTGGATCAGGGCGAGACCGTGTTCTTCAAGATCGACACCGACGCCACGAACTACCGGCTCGACATCTATCGCCTCGGCTACTACTCCGGCCTCGGCGCGCGCCTGGTCGCCACCGTGCAACCGTCCGCCACGCTTCCGCAGACCCAGCCGGCGCCCGTCACCGATCCGAGCACCGGCCTCGTGGATTGCGGCAACTGGGCCGTGTCCGCGTCGTGGGCGGTCCCGACCACCGCCGTGTCCGGCGTGTACGTCGCGAAGCTCGTGCGCGAGGATCCCGAGGACGGGCGCGCGAGTCACGTGATCTTCGTGGTGCGCGACGACGGCGGCGGCTCGCAGCTCCTGCTCCAGACGAACGACTCCGCCTGGCAGGCCTACAACACCTACGGAGGCAACAGCCTCTACACCGGTTCGCCGGACGGCCGCGCGTACAAGGTCAGCTACAACCGTCCGTTCACCACGCGCTGCTGCGACTTCCCCGGCGGCGCGATCGTGTCGTGGTTCTTCGGCGCGCAGTACCCCATGGTGCGGTGGCTCGAGCGCAACGGATACGACGTCTCCTACACGACCTCGGTCGACAGCGATCGTCGCGGCGCCGAGATCCTGGACCACGACGTATTCATCTCCGTGGGCCACGACGAGTACTGGTCCGGCGGCCAGCGCGCGAACGTGGAGGCCGCGCGCGATGCCGGCGTGCATCTCGCGTTCTTCAGCGGCAACGAGGTCTTCTGGAAGACGCGCTGGGAACCGAGCATCGACGGCACCGCCACGCCGTACCGCACGCTCGTCTGCTACAAGGAGACGCACGCGAACGCGAAGATCGACCCGCTGCCCGGCGTGTGGACCGGCACCTGGCGCGACCCGCGCTTCAGCCCGCCCGCCGACGGCGGCCGTCCCGAGAACGAGCTCCTGGGCACGATCTTCACCGTGAACGGCATCCGCAACGACGCGCTCGAGGTCCCCGAGGCGGATGGCAAGATGCGGCTCTGGCGCAACACGTCCGTCGCCGCACTGCTCCCCGGCCAGGTCGCGACGTTCGGGGCCGGCACGCTCGGATTCGAGTGGGACGAGGATCTGGACAACGGCTTCCGCCCGGCGGGCCTCGTCCGCATGTCCACCACGACCGTGAGCGGCGTGCCGCTGCTGCAGGACTACGGTTCCACGTACGCGTCCGGCACCGCCACGCACCACCTGCTGCTGCACCGGCGCCCGAACGGCGCGTACGTGTTCAGCGCCGGCACCGTGCAGTGGTCCTGGGGACTGGACGCCACGCACGACAAGCCCGGCCCGCCGGAAGACGTTCGAATCCAGCAGGCCACCGTGAACCTGTTCGCGGACCTCGGCGTGCAGCCGACGACGCTGCAGGCCGGACTCACCGCCGCCATCGCCTCCTCCGATGCCACCGATCCCGTATCCGTCGTGGTGTCGCCCGGCGCCGGCAGCTCCGTCACCAGCGGCGCGCCCACGCTGATCACCGGCACCGCCACCGACGTCGGCGGGCGCGTGGGCGGCATCGAGGTCTCGGTGGATGGCGGCGCGACCTGGCATCCCGCCGACGGCCGCGACGCCTGGACGTACGTGTGGACCCCGGGCGCCCCCGGCTCCGCCACGATCCGCTCGCGCGCGGTGGACGACACCGGCAATCTCGAGACTCCGGATGCGGGCGTGACCGTGACGATCGATCCCGCCGGCCCCGTCTCCTGCCCGTGCCACATCTTCGCGGAGGCTATCGGCGGCAACGCCGCGAACGATCCGAACTCGGTCGAGGTGGGCGTGCGCTTCTCCGCGGATCGCGCCGGCGTGGTGAGCGGTCTGCGCTTCTACAAGCCGGGGGCTTCCACGGGCGGCGTGCACGTCGGCACCCTGTGGACGAACGGCGGCACGCCGCTGCGCAGCGCCGTGTTCACGAACGAGACGGACTCCGGCTGGCAGGAGGTCGCGATCGAGGAGATCGAGATCGCGCCGGGCACGCTGTACGTCGCCTCGGTGCTCATGCCGCAGGGTAACTACGCGGCGTCGAACGGGTACTTCACGAACCCCGTGGACAACTCCCCGCTGTACGCGCCGCAGGACGGCGCCGGCGGATTCGCGAACGGCGTGTACGTGTATGGCACCGGCGGCTTCCCCACGCAGACGTTCCAGTCCACGAACTACTGGGTCGACGTGGTCTTCGACACGCTCGCTCCCGCCACCCCGTGCGTGGCCGACGTGACCACCGAGGACTTCCTGCTCGGCGACGTCGGCGGCGGCACGTACGTGTTCGAGGAGGACGGCGGCAAGGTGACGCTCGCGCCGGCGGCCGGCGCCGAGTTCTTCGGCACGGCGCTGCCCGGCGGCTGGTCCGGCGGACCGTGGACCGGCGGCGGCACGCTGGTCGTGGAGAACGGTCTGCTTCGTCTCGACGGCGCGCGCGCCAGCGCCGACGCGACGTTCCCCTCCGGTCGCTCGCTGGAGTTCGTGGCGACGTTCGGCGGCGGCGCGTACCAGCACGTGGGCCTCTCGGCCGGCGCCGACGTGAGTGCGCCCTGGGCGCTGTTCAGCACGTTCCTCGGCGGCGCACTGTACGCGCGCACGAGCAACGGCACGGACACGTTGATTCCGGGCTTCTGGCTCGGCGCGCCGCACCAGTACCGCATCGACTGGCAGCCGAGCGGCTTCACGTTCTGGATCGACGGCGCGTCCGTCGCGTCGATCCCGTTCGCCACGGGCACGAGTCTGCGCCCGGTGATGAGCGATCTCGATCCGGGCGGAGGCGGCCTCGACGTCGACTGGATCCGGCTCTCGCCCTACGGGAGCGCGGGCAGCTACACGTCGCGCGTGCTCGACCCCGGCGCGTTCACGAACTGGGAGACGTTCACCTGGACCGCGAACGTTCCGGCCGGGACGAGCCTGCAGATGTTCGTCCGCACCGGCGACACGCCGGTACCCGACGGCACCTGGACGCCCTTCGCCCCGATCGCGATCGGCGCGAGTGTCGGACAGTCGTCGATCTACCTGCAGTACCGCGCGGACCTCGCGACCACGAACCCGGCGATCACCCCCGCGCTGTTCGACGTGGGCGTCTCGTGCAGCCCGGCCTCCGGCGTGGACGTTCTCGGGAGCCTCGGCCCACGCCTGGTGCGGTTGCGCCCGAACCCGCTGAAGACGGAGACCACGTTCGAACTCGTCGTATCGGCGACGCAGGCGGGCGACGGCCGCACCGCCGTCGATCTCACGGTGTACGACGTGAGCGGACGCGCCGTGCGACGCTTCCCGGCGAGCTCGCTGCCGGCGGGCGTCCATCCGGTGGTCTGGGATACCCGGGACGATCGGGGACGCCCGGTCGCGCCCGGCGTGTACTTCTATCGCGTGCGCGTCGGCTCGGAAGCGAGCCAGGGCAAGCTGGTGATCGTGCGCTGAGCCCGATGGGGATCGCCCGCCCGCGCGGCGGGCGATCCCGTTCCTAGCGGAACATCGAACGGAGACGGCTCCAGGAACTCTGCGGCACGGCGGAAGCGCAGCTCAACTGAACGTTGACCAGGAATTCGGCCGGACACGCAGTGTCCTCGATCAAGGTTCCGGGACAGCCCGGACTGTCGACGTTGCCCCAGAAGTACGAATGCCCGACCCGGTCCGAGGGGAAGCAGGTCCCGCACGCGGGCGGACCGGTGGGACCGGCGGCGGGATGATCCGATACGAAGCCGACGTCGATTCCCGGGTAGTGGTAGTTGGTGTGTGTCGTCATGATCGCGAAGCGGGGCGGAACTGCGACTCCCCCGAAGTCGAACGTGTGCCACCCGCCGGACTGGACGTAGTACATCGAGGCCAGCGGTGGCTCCTGGGGACAATCGTTCTCGTCGACCGCGTAGAGCCCGAGCAGCGACATGAAGCCTCGTCCGTACTGACTCGAATTGACGAACAACGCCGAGGCCGAAAGGACCTCGCAATCGGAGTGGCAGGCCTCGAACACGGTTCCGGTCCGATCGCCATCTTCGGCTGCCCAGAACCAGCTCCACCCCGTGCAGTAGTTGTAGTACTGAAGCGCGCAGGTCACGGCCTCCGTCCAGGGGGACTCGGAGGGAGAGTCGAGCGCCAGTTCCCGGGTGCGCTCCAGACCGAAGGCCGGAAGACCCGAAACGGAAAACACGAGACAAGCGACCGCGATCGCACTGCAGGTCCAGCGAAACATCGCGTCTCCTCCGATCCTAGCGGAACATCGAACGGATCCGGCTCCAGGAGTCTTCCGTCACCTCGGATGTGCAGCTCAGCTGAACCGACAGAAGGAACTCGGCTGGGCACACGGCATCTTCGATCAGCTCTCCAGGACACGCCGGACTGGCGACGTTGCCCCATATGTAGGAGTGCCCGACCCGATTCGATGGATAGCAGCTCCCACACGCGATCGGACCAGTCGGACCCGCGGCCGGATGATCCGAGAAGAATCCGATCTGCCGTCCATAGTAGCTGTTCGCGTGAGTCGCCATGAGCGCGAAGCGCGGAGGAACCGGCACTCCCCCGAAGTGGAACGTCTGCCAGCCAAGCTGCTGGAAATAGACCATCGAGGCCAGGGGCGGCTCCTGCGGACAGTCCTCATCGTCCACGGCGTAGAGCCCGATCAGGGCCGTGTAGCCACGCCCGTGCTGGGCCTGATCCGGAAACCACGCCATCGCGGATACGACCTCGCAACCCGGGTGGCACGCCTCGAAGACCGTTCCGCTGCGATCGCCGTCCTGAGCATCCCAGATCCAGAACCACCCCGTGCAGAAGTTGTAGTACCGCAGTTCGCACGTCTCGGTGCCCACCCAAGGCGACTCGGTCGAGAGATCGAGGACCGCTTCCCCCGCACGCTCCAGCGCGAGAACCGGGGTGCCGAGAGCGAACATTGCGAGAGCGGCGCCCACGAGCATGCCGCCGATCGAGCGAGACATCATTCCTCCTGCGGGATCCTCCACGGCGTCGGACGCGATCGCCCCCGACGCCCGGATCCGACTGCTAGCGAAACATCGAGCGGACTCGGCTCCAGGAGTTCTCGGATACCGCGGACGTGCAACTCAGCTGGACGTCGAGGAGAAACTCGGCCGGGCACACCGGACTTTCAATCAGCTCTCCGGGGCAGACCGGAGTGGAGCGGTTGCCCCAGTCGTAGGAGTGAGTGACCCGATCGGCCGGGTAGCAGGTCCCGCAAGCGACCGGCCCGGTCGGGCCCGCCCCCGGATGATCGGAGACGAAGCCGATGGCGTTGTCCCAATAGATGGGACTCGCATGGGTCGCCATCAGCGCGAAGCGCGAAGGCGTCGGCACACCACCGAACTGGAACATCTGCCACCCTTCGATCTGGATGTAGGCCACGGAGGCCAGCGGTGGTTCTTGCGGACAGTCGTTCTCGTCTACAGCGTAAAGACCCAACAGGGCGGTGTACCCTCGCCCGGTCTGACCGCGATCGATGAAGTATGCCCGAGCGGTAACGACCTCACACCCGGGGTGACAGGTCTCGAAGACTGTCCCACTCCGATCCCCGTCCTGAGCCGCCCAGTACCAGACCCACCCGGTGCAGATGTTGAAGTACCGCACTTCACAAGTCTCGGATCCGATCCAAGGGGACTCGATCGAAGGGTCGAGGACGAACTCCCGCGCGCGCTCCAGGGCGAGCGCCGGGGAGAACGAGACAAGGATCGCAACCCAGCACGAAATCGCGCCGAAGGTGAACCGAGTCACGACGTTTACTCCCGTGGCAGAAGCTTCTCGGCCGAGAGGAGACCGGGTCGATCCCCTCGATCGTGCTCCTCGGCACGCCCGAATGCAAGCGAACTAAGCCGATCCACCGCAAGTCGCTTCGCCGCCCCAACGAGAACGGGGGCCCTAGTACTCGGGGCCCCCGTTCAGACCGACCGCGAACGTCTCCCCAGACGTCGCGGCGGCCAATGAAGTCTCGCCGGGCCTACCGGACCAGCACGATCTTCTGGGTCTTCTCCACCCCGGGCGCCACGAGCCGCGCCCAGTACACGCCGGCCGCGAGCGCTTCTCCCGCCAGGTCCACCGAGTGCCGGCCCGCCTCTACCGGTCCACTCGCGAGCGTGGCCACCTTCCTCCCCGCGACGTCGTACACGGAGAGGTCCACGTCCGCCGCCTTCGGCAGCGTGTACGCGATCGACGTCCGCCCGCGCGCGGGATTCGGCCGCGGCGCCTCCAGCACCACATCCGGGCGCGAAGCCGGCAGCTCCGCCACGTCGACCGGATCCTCGCCCGCGATCTCGCGCGACCACACGCCGCGCCCGTACGTGGCGATGTACACGTAGAACTTGCCGTTCGTGGAGAGACTGTCCACGCCGAGCATTTCCGTGACGATCGTGGCCTCCGGCAGTCCGTTGTTCCATCGCTCCCACAACTCGCCGCCGTTGTTGCTGCGGAAGCACCCGAACGCGGTGCCCAGGAACAGCTGGCTCGAGTCGAGCGGGTGCTGCACCACGTCGGCGACCGGGATCCAGTCCGGCAGATTCCCGGTGATGTCGTCCCACGCGTTGCCGCCGTTGTCGGTGCGCCAGACCTTGGGCGCGGAGTTCGTGCCGTTGATGAGCGCGTAGGCGCGGTACGCGTTCGAGCCCGGCACCTTCGCGACCTTGCGCACGGAGTTGTCGAAACCCCAGCCGCGCTCCGCCCAGGCGTTGTCCTTGTAGACACGCAGTCGCGTGCCGTCGAGGTTCGCGTCGAGGCAGGCGTACACGATCGAGCCCAGCGAGGCGCTGTAGTCCGGCACGGTCAGCGACGCGATGTTCACCCCGAAGTTGCTCGCCGTCAGCGACGTCCAGCTCGTTCCCGCGGACGTGGACCGGTAGACCCACCCGCCGGAGGTCGTGTACAGCCACACGGGATTCACGCCGTCGTCGCGGATCTCCGGCACCCACTGGTCCGAGGCGGCGATGCCGCTGTTCTGCGCGGCCCACGTCGCCCCGGAGTCCGTGGTGCGCAGCCGCTGGAACGCCCAGTTGCCGCCGTACACGCCGTTCGTGACCCACCAGCGCGTGGAGTCGAAGGGGTCGATCACCACACAGCCGCCGTCCCCGCCGAACGGACGATCCCAGGTCGACCCACCATTCGACGTGCGAGCGAATCCGTTGTCCTGCGTGCCGCCCACGATCACCGTGCCGTCGTCCTCGGCGGCGTCGAAGTGATAGAACTGCGTCACGGGCAGGATGTTGACGGTGGAGCTCCAGGTCTGCGCGCCGTCGCTCGAGTACATGTAGCCGCCGTCGTTGCCCACGTACACGCGACTCGCGTCATCCCGCCACTCGATCGCGTGGTAATCCACGTGCAGATCCGGATCGCTGATCTGGCTCCACGAGAAGCCCGCGTTGTTCGAGTACATGAGCTGTACGCCGGCGGCGAGCACGATGGTGGGCGACAGCGGATGAACGGCCAGCACGTTGTCGTACCAGCCCTGGTTCCCCAGGTAGTTCGTGCTCGGAGTGCGATCGATCCAGGTGGAGCCGCCGTTCGTGGAGAGGTACAGCCCCTCGAGTCCGTACTGCTTGTTCACGGTGTCGTTGTCCGCGACGGCACAGTAGACGTAGTTCGGAGTGGACGGCGCCACCGCGATGGCCCCGCGACCGAGAGTGGGGCTCCCCGGCAGCGCGCCGAGGTTCGACCAGCTGGTCCCGCCGTTCGTGCTCTTCTGGGGACCCTGCCCCATCTCGTACGTGTAGATCACGTCCGGGGTCACCGGGTCGAACGCGAGATCCGTGAACACGCCGGCGGCGGAGAGTTGCCACGTGGCGCCGCCGTCCGTCGAGCGGTGAAGGCTCGCCCCGGCCGCGAACACGCGGTTCGGATCGTGCGGATCGAAGCGCAGGCGCATCGTGTAGATCTTCGCGGCGTGGACCTGGGTCCAGCTCAGGCCGCCGTCCCGGGATTCCCAGATGCCCGTACCGAAGCGAATGCTGTACTCGCCGGTGCCCACGAGGATGTGATCGGGATCCGTGGGATCGGTGTCCACGGATCCGATCGCGAGACTCGTGAGGTCATCGGACATCGCCACCGGAAACAGGAACTCGTGCGTCCACAGACCGCCGCTCGCGGACGCGATCCGCGGCGTGCCGGTGGTGAGATCGATGTCGAGAACACGACCCGTCCAGCGCGCGCCCGTGGACTGCTGCATCGTGAGCGGGCCCTCGAGCTGCCAGGCGTTCACGGCGCGGCCCGCGTCTTCCTCGGAGGGCATCGCGCGGAGATCGGTCCAGGCGCGATCCAGGAACTCGGCCGAGAGCTCCGGCGGCTCCGGGGCGTACCAGCGGCCGAAGTACCAGCGCTCGAGCTCCGGGCCCTTCGCGGGGCGGTGATCGAGGTCGAAGCCGGCCGGGGTCGGGGGCGTGGAGTCGTCGGCCGGGCCGCGGGTCCAGGCCAGGATCGCGAGCGGCGCGGCGAGCAGCGGAATCAGCAGGAGGTGCGGGCGCGGCATCGGTCAGCTCCGGTGAAGACGGCCCCAGGAGGGCGAGAATCGGGTCTACACCGGAAAAGCGGAAACGGGCCCCGGATCCGGACATGCCGCCGGGCCTACCGCAGAACCACCGCCTTGTGGGTGCGCACCTCGCCCGCCGCCTCCACCCGCACGAAGTACACGCCGGCCGCGACGCGACCGCCGGTCTCGCTGCGCGCGTCCCAGCGGACCTGCGCCGGCCCCGCGGGCAGCTCGCCGGGACGGATCGTTCGCACGCGCCGGCCCGCGAGGTCGAGGATGTCGATGCGAACGTCCGACGCGCGCGGCAAGTGGAATGCGATCTGGGTGTCCTTCGCGATCGGATGCGGTCGCAGCGAGAGCGCGAGACCCGTCGCTGCGATCGCGGGATCGCCGACCGCCACCACGGACGGAAGGCAGACCTCCCATACGCGGCACTGGGTCTCGTCGGAGATCCACAGGCGACGGTTGCCCGCGTCGATCTCGAGGTTGCCGGAGCCGAACGCCCCGAACCCGGTCGCGACCAGCGCGACGTCGCCCGTGCCCGGATGAATCCGGTAGAGCCCCAGCGTCCCGGTCGTCTGCACGGAGTAGAGGTATCCCTGACCGGAGTCGAAGACGATCGCGCGGGAGTTCACGACGTTCTGGGACAGCGTGAGCGGCGACGTCGCCCCGTCCGGGTGAATGATCGTCATCACGTCGTCGTCGAGCTGGTCCACGGCCCACACGGTGTTGCCGTCCGTGGTGAGGTCGTACCAGTCCACGCTGCCGGGATCCGGCACGACGATCCGCTCGCTGTTCGCGATCTCCGGCGTGACCGCCCAGATGTTGTCGGGGCCGGAGTTGCCATGATCGGCGATCAGGAGATCGCCCGCGCTCACGTTCGGGCCGTCGAATCCGGGCGGCGCCACCACCAGACCGGCGGGATCGTCGTCGCCGCTCGAGAACGTGTTCGCCCACACCGACGTGGACTCCGCGCCCACGAAGCGATGCAGGATGCCGGCGTTGTTCTCGGTGGCGAAACCGTCGCCGTCCGCCGTGAACACGAGTCCGATCGGCGACGCATACGCGTGCCAGCGCGCGCCGGCGTCCGGACCGGTGAGCGGATACACGCCGCCGCCCGACGTCGCGCTCACGTTCACGAGCGTGTACAGGCCGCCGTCCTGCGGGTTGATCGCGAGAGCCGACGCACCGCGGAACGGGATGTACCCGCACACCGAGTAGTCCGGCAGGTGGAACTGGATCGGGCTCGCGGGCGTGGCCACGCAGCCCGCGGGACCGCGCGAAAGATTGTCGATCCCCCAGCGGTCGTTGCCGGTGGCGACGTCGGCGGAGATCGCGAACTCCTGCACGTCGGCGAGCAGTGCGGGCCAGGTCCCGGAAGTCACGGTCCAGGCCGACGAATCCAGCGGCCAGGAGAGCGAACGCCACAGACGTCTCACCGGCAGCAGCTCGTCACTCGCCAGCGACACGTACGCGCTGCCGCCCGGTCCGGCGAGCTCCACCCGCACCTCGCGGCCGGCCACGGGCACGGTCTCCAGATAGAAGGAGAAAGCGATCGCGGCGGTGCCGTTCATCGCGGACCAGTCGCCGAGGTACCAGGCCGGCGCGAGCAGTCGACCGGAGCCGCCACTCTCCTGGAACCGCAGGTGCGCTCCGGGATCGCCGTCGTCCGGCACGTGCGTGATGCCGCCGCTCTCCGCGATCCACCCGAACACGTTCAGCTCGAAGTCCTCGGTCTCGCACTCGCGGAACGGAGGCAGCGGATTGCCGGTGAGGCGGATGTTGTCGAGGAAGACGATCTCGTCTCCGGAGATCATCTCGGCCGCGACGGTCAGCAGCACGACGTTCTCGATCAGATCGTTCCAGGTACCCGAGCGCATCGTCCACGCGGCCGGATCGATCGGCGCCGCGAAGTGATTCCACGTGTCGGCCGGGATGCCCGTCTGCCGGAACTCGGCCGCGCCACCCGGTCCCTCGATGCGGAAGATGTACGGCGGGCTGCCGTTCTGACCGGCGGAGGGAACGTGCTTCGCGTCGTAGGAGAGCGAGTCCAGCGGCGTCAACGCGGACCAGTCGCCGGTCCATTCCGGCGGGCACAGCGCAACACTCCACGGACCGGACGCGGCGTCATCGATCTCCATGCAGCCGCCCGGATTCCCGTCGACGTCGTTCCAGAAGTAGACGTTGTCGCCCTGCACGACCCAGCCGCCGAGATCCGTGTCGAAGGGGGTCTCGAGCTGCGCGAGGGCCGGCGTCGCGAACCCGGCCGCGAGGACCACGCCCACGGCGGCCCGGACCAGGCGATCGCCCCGGCGACAGAGGAGAGAAGGGCCCGCGGTCGGGCGCGGCAGAGGTCTCATCCGGGGGAATCCAGGCATTTTCTGCGCTCCGATGCAGGCGAGAGAGGTGTCTCAAGGATAACGTCGGCGAGAGGCGAATCCGGTCAGAAAAACTGCTAGACTGGTAAGTCGTTATCCGAGTGCACTTTGGGCGCGTTTGGCGCGAGTTGAGAGCGAGTGGGCGTCGCCGGGAGCGACCCTTTCGCCCGCCGGAGTCGAGATGGAAGACGTTTCGCCGATCACCCGGAGCCTCCGAGCCGTCCGCGACGGCGACCACGGAGCCTTCGAGCGGCTCGTGGGCCTCCTCTACGACGACCTGCGCGCCCTCGCCGCCCACCACCTCGATCGCAACGCGGCCCACCGGACGCTGAGCCCCACCGGACTCGTCCACGAGGCGTACCTGCGGCTCGCGTCGCGGGATCAGCTCGAGTGGAACGACCGCACGCACTTCTTCGCGGCGTGTTCGGTGGTGATGCGCGGCATCGTGATCGACTTCGCACGGCAACGGGCCGCCAAGAAGCGCGGCGGCGGTGCGCAGCCGCTCACGCTGCTCGAGGCCGACCTCGCGATCGACAGCCAGGCCGAAGAGCTGCTGGCGCTCGATCGCGCACTCGATCGTCTCGATTCCTACGGCGAACGTCTTCGTCGGGTGGTGGAATGTCGCTTCTTCGCGGGGCTCACCGAGCCCGAGACCGCGGCCGCGCTCGACGTCTCCGAGCGAACCGTGCGTCGCGACTGGGTGAAGGCGCGCGCGCTCCTGAGCGGGCTCCTCGCGGACGGTGACCCGGGCGCGCCGGCGTGAGCGTCTCCCCCGAACGCTTCCGGGAACTCGAGCCGCACCTCGACGCGGCGCTCGATCTCGAGACCGACGCGGAGCGCGACGCCTACGTCGCCGACCTCCGCGCCACCGCTCCGGCACTCGCCGACGACCTCGCGCGCCTGCTCCGCGACGGCACGGACGACCGCGCGCTGCTCGGACTCGCCGAAGGCGCGCCCGATCTCGTCGCCGCCCTGCACGAGCAGCGGGCGGCGGCGCCCGATCTCACCCGACGCGAACTCGGACCGTACCGGATCCTCCGCACGATCGGTCGCGGCGGCATGAGCGTGGTGTATCTCGCCGAGCGCGCCGACGGCACGTTCGATCAGAAGGTCGCGGTCAAGGTCATGCACTGGACCGGCGGCCGCGACGCCGTGGAGCGCTTCCGTCGCGAGCAGCAGACGCTCGCGCGTCTCGACCATCCGTCCATCACGCGCATTCTGGACGGCGGCGTCACCGAGGAAGGTCTCCCCTACTTCGTGATGGAGTGGGTCGACGGAGTTCCGATCACGGAACACGTGCGACGAACCGGACTCGACGTGCGGGAGCGCGTTCGCCTCATGGTGCAGGTCGGACGCGCCGTGCACCAGGCGCACCGCAATCTCGTGGTGCACCGCGACCTCAAGCCCGACAACATCCTCGTCCCCGAGGACGGTCGCCCGCGCGTGCTCGACTTCGGCATCGCGAAGTGGCTCGGCGAGGAGCCGGACCAGGCGCTGCGCACGCGCGCCGGCGAGGGCATGCTCACGCCGCAGTACGGCGCTCCGGAGCAGTTCCTCGGCGAGACCACGACGACCGCGAGCGACGTCTACTCGCTCGGCGTGGTCCTCTACGAGATCCTGGCCGGGCGGCTCCCGTACGAGCTGGCGGGCCAGCCGCTGACGGTGCAGAAGCGACTCGTGTGCGAGGACGATCCGCCCCCGCTCGACGGTCGCGAGCTGCGCGGTGATCTCTCCACGATCGTCGCGAAGGCGATGCACAAGGACCCGGCCCGACGCTACGACTCGGCCGCCGCGCTCGCCGACGATCTCGAGCGCTGGCTCGGCGGACTGCCGGTGATCGCGGCGCCGGACTCGCTCCCGTACGTCGCGTCGCGTTTCGTGAGTCGACACCGGCTTCCGGTGGCGATCACGGCGATCGCGTTCCTGAGTCTCGTGGGCGGCGTGATCGGCACGACGTGGCAGGCGCGCGAGGCCTCGCGCGAGCGCGACCGGGCGCGCGCGGAAGCCGAGCGCGCGCAGGACGTGGTGGAGTTCCTGGTCAACGCGCTCGAGAGCGCGAACCCGTGGGTCGAGACCGGCGAGGAACTGACGGTGCGCGAGCTCGTGGAGGAGAGCGTGCGCCGCGTGGATACCGAGCTCGCGGACCAGCCCGCCGTCCAGCTCCGCCTGTACTGCACGCTCACGCGGGTAGTGGGACATCTCGAACAGTACGACCGCGGCGAGGAACTCGGCCGCCACGCGGTGGCGCTCGCGGACTCGCTGTTCGGCCGGGCAAGCGCCGAGGCCGGCACCGCGAGGCTCGAACTGTGCCGCTGCCTCAGCAGCCGCGACCCGGCCGAGGCCGAGAGCACGCTCGTCGCCGCGCTCGACGACCTCGTCGACGAGGGTTCCGACGCGCGGCTCGTGCGGGCCTCGCTCCTCGAGGAGCTCGGCGAACGGTTGGTTGCCCGCGGACTCGTCGACGAGGCAATCGCACGGCACCGCGAGACGCTCGCGATCCGCGAGTCGCTCATCGAGGCGCCGTCGTTCGAGCTCGCCCGGAGCCACCACGCGCTCGCCACGGCCCTGTCGAGCGCCGGCATTCCCGAGGCGGAGCAGCACTTCGCGGAGGCCGCGGAACAGTGGAAGGCGACGGTCGGAGAGGAGCACCCGAACTACGCATCCACGCTGAACAACTGGGCCGTGTGGCTCGTACGCTTCGGTCGCCTGGACGAGGCCGAACAGCTCTATCGGCGCGCCATGGAGCTCTCCTCGATCCGCCTGGGCAACCGCGCGACGACCGTGGGGCGACAGCGGGTGAACCTGGCCGGTATCGCGATCGATCGCGGGAGGTTCTCGGCGGCGCAGGCGGAACTCGAGGAAACGGTGGAGTCCCTTCGCAACGAAAACGACGACTATCTCCTCGCCGCCACGATCACGAATCTCTCGCACGCGCGCTACTTCCAGGGCGACAACGAGGCCGCCGCCGCGCATCTCCTGGAAGCGCGCGGCCTGTTCGCCGGCCTGTACGGCGATCCGTCGATCTACACGGCGATCTGCGACGGCTACCTCGGACGTGTCTACGCCGCGGCCCGGCGAGTCGAACCGGCAAAGGCACGATTCGCGACCGCGCGCGAGATCCTCGCCGACTTCCAGCCGGCACTCGCCAATCGCCTCGTCTCAGTCGACACCTGGGACGCGCAGCTGCGAGATCGACTCGGCGAGTCCGCGCGCGCGCTGCAGCTCGCCACCGACGCCGCGGACCGCGCGCGGAAGGACCTGCCGCCGTTCTCGAGCGCGCGGGTGGAAGCGGAAGCCGAGCTCGCCCGGTTGCGATTCCTGGCCCCCGGCGCCGGGCCGGCCGAGCGGGAGGAGCTGCGGCGCTGCGTGGAGGCGGCGACGACGCTGCACGGGGAGTCCCATCCGATCACGCAGCGGTACCGGGCGGCGCTGGCGGGCACGCCCTGAGTTCAGGCGGAAAGGCCGGGTGGTCGATGAAGGAGAGGACGGCTCTCACCCGCCTCACCCTCGCCCCATTCGAGGTGCCTGCCATGCAGTGGAATGCCGGAGGCTGGTTCGGCGCTCAGCTCGGCTGCACTTGCTGGATGCTCGTGGCCGGACTTCTCGCCGCGCGACACCATCTCTCCACGGGGCTGCTCACACTCGGTCTGTTCGCGCTCCCGAACGTCGTGGGACTCGCGCTCTGGTTCGGGCGAAAGCTCTCGGTGTACGCGTCGATCCAGACCCTCGTGCTCACCGCCGGACTGTGCGGTGTCGCTGCGGTCTGGGTGCTCGACCGCGGCGGCGTGTGGTCCACGATCCAGACCGGCGGTCAGGTCTCCACGACGTCGACGTACGGGATGCTCGCGGGCACGGTCGTGTTCCTGCTGATCCTGTTCCGTCAGGTGGCTGCCCGGAACGAGACGCGGCGCTAGACCCCGTTCGCGGCAGCGACTTCTCCTCGGCGAACGAAACACCGCGAAGATCGAAACTGGAGGCCCCGATCCGGTAAAGGTCGGTTCTCCTCTTTGGGAGAAACGCGGCGCGACTTCCGACCTCTTCGGAAGCCGGGAAGTTTGGTAGAGTGCCCGCCTGGCCCGGCGCCCTGTCCTGGTCCAGGGGGGAGTTCGATGCGCGGCGCGCTCGCTCGTTTCTTCGGTTTCACTCTCGTTCTCATCGTAGGTTCGCAGTTCCTCGGGTCCGCCTTCGCCGCGAACGCAACGCACGTCGTCGCCGTCGTCGACGGCCCCTGGGAACGCAACGACGCGATCCTCGCGATGTTCCGGACCGAGCTCGTGGGTCTCCTCGGCGACGAGTTCGGTGTCACGCTGGGAGACGCCGACGTTCGCGTCGCCGACTGGACGGTGGCGGGCATCCGCCGGACGCTGGACACGGCCTTCGCCGACCCCGACGTCGACGTGGTGATCGCGCTCGGCGTGATCGCGTCCGGCGAGATGGTGCGCCGGACGACGTTCCCGAAGCCGGCACTCGCACCGTTCGTGATCGACCCCGAGGTGCAGGGCGCTCCGCTCGTGAACGGTGTCAGCGGCGTGCACAATCTCTCCTACATCACGGCCGTCAACCACTCGCGACGTGACCTCAAGACGTTCCTCGAGCTCGTGAAGTTCGAGAAGCTCGCGGTACTGGTGACGTCGACGGTCATGGAGAGTTTCCCCGAGATGCCGGATCGCATGCGCGCGATCGGTCGCGAGCAGGGCGTGGACCTCACCATCGTGCCCGTGACCGACTCCGCCGCCGCGGCGCTCGCCGCGCTGCCGCCCGACACGCAGGCAGTCTACGTCGCGCCGCTCCTGCGCCTCCCCGCCTCCGAGTTCGACGCTCTCGCGGCCGGACTGATCGAGCGCAAGCTCCCCAGCTTCTCGCTGCTCGGTCGACTCGAGGTCGAACGCGGGATCCTCGCCGGCCTCACCCCGAAGGAGGAGTTCGAGCGCATCGCGCGAAGGACCGCGCTGAACATCCAGCGAATCCTTCTGGGTGAGGACGCGTCGACGTTGCCGGTCCACTTCCCGAACGTCGAGCGCCTCTCGATCAATCTCGCGACCGCCCGCGCGATCGGCGTTCGGCCGTCGTGGTCGATCCTCACTCGGGCCGACCCCGTGGATGCGGAGCGCACGGAGGAGCCGTTGCTCACGTTCGAGCAGGCGGTGCGGCAGACCATCGACGCGAACCTCGACCTCCTGGCCGAGGAGCACGGCGTGGACGCCGGCCGGGAGAACGTGAACGTCGCGCGCTCGCTGTTGCTGCCGCAGGTCGATCTGACCGCGCGCGGCATCCTGATCGACGAGGACCAGGCCGCGGCCAGCTTCGGGACGGCGGCCGAGCGGACGCTGGCCGGCACCGCGAGCGTGCGCCAGGTCCTCTTCTCCGACGACGCGCTCACGAACCTCGCCGTGAACCGGAAGGCGCAGCTCTCCCGCGAGGAATCGCGCAACCAGCTTCGACTGGACATCGCGCAGGCGGCGGCGCAGGCGTACCTCGACGTGCTGCGCGGCAAGACGCTGGAGCGCATCCAGCGCGAGAACCTCGATCGCACCGAGGCGAACCTGGAACTCGCTCGCGCGCGCGAGTCCGTGGGCTACTCCGGCCCCGGCGAGGTGTATCGCTGGGAAGGCGAACTCGCCACGCAGCGGCGCAAGCTGATCGAGGCGAACTCGCGCCGCAACGTCGCGGAGATCCAGGTCAATCGCCTGCGCAGCCGGCCGGCCGAGGAGTCGTTCCGTACGGAGGAGACCGGCCTCGAGGCCACGCCGCTCGCGTTGCGCGAGGAACGTCTCCGCCGCTACCTCGGCGACCCGTGGTCGTTCCGGATCCTGCGCGAGTTCCTGTCCGGGGTCGCGCTCGAGAAGTCCCCGGAGATCCGCGCGCTGGATGCTTCGATCGCCGCGCAGGAGCGGGTGCTCACGAACACGGGGCGTGCGTTCGTGCTCCCCACGGTGGCGCTGCGAGGGGAACTGAACCACACGTTCGATCGCTCGGGCGCCGGGACGGATCCCGCGACGTCGCTCGCGGATCCGAAGGACACGAACTGGAACGTGGGCATCGAGGCGACGCTTCCCCTGTTCGCGGGCGGATCGCGGGCGGCCGAACGTCGCCGCGCCCACGACTCGCTCGACGAGCTACGCACGAAGCGGAGCGCGGTGGCCGAGCGCATCGAGCAACGCCTCCGGTCGGCGATGCATCTCGCCGGCGCTTCGTACGCGGGCATCGATCTCTCGGCCCAGGCCGCGGACGCCGCCCGCCGCAACTACGAGCTCGTGGCGGATGCGTACTCCAAGGGCGTCGTGTCCGTGCTCGACCTCATCGACGCGCAGAACGCCTACGACGTCGCCGAGCAGGGCGCGGCAAGCGCGATCTACGACTTCCTGATCGACTACGTGGAAGTGGAGCGCGCCTCCGGCTTCCTGAACTGCCTGGAAGAGAGCGAGCCCGAAGATTTCCTCGATCGACTGGACGCCTTCCGCGAAGAAAGGGAGTCCCGATGAGACGATTCGCCCCGCTCCTGACGGCAACTCTGCTCACCGCGTCCGGCCTGATCGGCTGCCAGAGCGAGCCGCCCGAAGAGCCCGTCATCCGGCCGGTGCGCTGGCAGCAGGTGTTCGCGACCGGCGCGGAGCGCGAACGCGCGTTCTCGGGCACGGCGCGGGCCGGTCTCGAGAGTCGCCTGAGCTTCAAGGTGGGCGGCACGGTGCGGAGCCTGTCGGTGAACGTCGGCGACCGCGTGACCGCCGGCACGCGCATTGCCCAGCTCGATCCCGCGGACTACGAGCTGCGCCTGCAGGACGCGCGCGCTTCGGTCACGCGCTACGAGGCGGAGCAACGTCAGGCGTCGGCCGCGTACGACCGGATCCGGCAGCTCTACGAGAACAAGAACGCGAGTCGCGCCGACCTCGACGCGGCGCGCGCCGCATCCGAGGCAGCGGCCGCGGCGGTGACGTCGGCCGAGCAGAAGCTCGAGCTGGCACAGGCGAACCTGGACTACACGCGGCTCACCGCGCCGGTGGACGGCGCGATCTCTTCCGTGCCGGTGGAGGTCAACGAGAACGTGCAGCCGGGCCAGGTGATCGCCGTGCTCACGTCCGGCAGCCGCGCGGAAGTCACCTGCACGATTCCCGAGATGCTGATCGGGCAGGTCCGTGCCGGCGACGGCGTCTCCGTTACGTTCGACGCGGCCCCCGGTCGCCAGTTCGCGGCGCGGGTCACCGAGGTGGGCGTGAGCGCGGCGCAGGGCGGCGCGACGTTCCCCGTCACGGCGCGCCTGGAAGAAGAGAGCGACACCGTCCTCCCCGGCATGGCGGCGGAGGTCGTGTTCCGGTTCGGTGCGCGTGACGGCCGTCCGCGGATCCGAGTTCCCGCGTCGGCCGTGCTGGAGGATCGGGAGGGTCGTTTCGCGTTCGTGGTCGAACCCGCCGAGAACGGACTCGGTACCGTGCACCGGCGCGAAGTCACGGTGGGTGAGCTCGCCTCCGACGGCCTCGAGATCCTCTCCGGTCTCACCGACGGCGACCGCGTGGTCACGGCCGGCGTCACGAAGATCCAGGACGGCATGACGGTCCGGTTGCCGGACGCCTCCCGCTCATGAACTTCACCTCCGCGGCCATCCGCAACGATCGGGTGACGCTGGTGGCGTTGCTCGTGGTGCTCGTGGCGGGTATCAGCGCTTACGGCGGGATGCCGCGGTCCGAGGATCCCGGCTTCGTCATCCGCACGGCGCTCGTCCTCACGTACTTCCCGGGCGCGAGTCCCGCGCGCGTCGAGCAGCTGGTCACCGACAAGCTCGAGAAGACGATCCAGGAGATCCCCCAGATCGATTTCATCAGCAGCCAGTCCAAGACCGGCGTCTCGATCATCTACGTGAACATCCGCGAGGACGAGCCGGTGATGCGGCCCATCTGGGACGATCTGCGTCGCAAGGTGCAGCGCGCGCAGGGCCAGCTTCCGGACGGCGTGATCGGACCCTTCGTGAACGACGAGTTCGGCGACGTGTTCGGCACGATCCTCACCGTGACCGGCGAGGGCTACACCTACGCGGAGCTCAAGGCGATCGCGGACGACGTCCGCGACGAGATGCTCCGCCTCCCGGACGTCGCCAAGGTGGAAATCCACGGCGCCCAGGAGGAACGTCTGTTCGTGGAGTACAACAACGCCCGCCTGTCCGAGCTCCATCTCTCCGCCTCCCAGCTCACGCGGATCCTGGAGAGCCGCAACATCATCATTCCCGGCGGCGCCATCGACCTCGGTCCGGAGCGGGTGGCGCTCGAGCCCTCGGGCAACTTCGACTCGGTGGAGGACCTCCGCCGGACCGTCATCCATCTTCCCGGCACGAACGAGCTCGTCTACCTGGAGGACCTGGTCTCCATCGAGCGCGGCTACGTGGACCCGCCCGAGTCCAAGGTCCGCTCGACCGGCGTCACAGCGCTCGCCCTCGCCGTCTCCAAGAAGGAAGGCGGCAACATCATCACGCTCGGCGCCGACGTGAAGGCGCTCCAGCGTCGCCTCTCCGCGCTCTATCCCTACGGCGTGGACTTCGATCTCGTGGCGTACCAGCCGGCCGTGGTGGACCGCAAGGTCAAGGATTTCCAGAGCAACCTGCTGCAGGCGGTCGCCATCGTGCTGGTGGTGATGCTGTTCTCCCTCGGGCTTCGCACCGGCCTCGTGGTCGCGAGCCTGATCCCGGCGGCGATCATCTCCTCCCTGTTCGTGATGAGCCTGCTCGACATCGGGATCGACCAGATGTCGCTCGCGGCGCTCATCATCGCGCTCGGTCTCCTCGTGGACAACGCGATCGTGATGGCCGAGTCGATCATGGTGCAGATGCAGGAGGGCAAGCCGGCGTTTCAGGCGGCGGTCGACACCGCGGCCGAGCTTCGCGTGTCGCTGCTCACGTCGTCGCTCACCACCGCCGCTGCGTTCCTGCCGATCTACCTCGCGGAGTCCACGACCGGTGAGTACACGGCGCCGATCTTCGAGGTCGTCACGATCACGCTGCTGTGTTCCTGGGTGCTGGCGCTCACGATGACACCGCTGTTCTGCGTGAAGTTCCTGCGGGTGAAGCCGCAGGCGGGCGGCGCGGGCTTCGATTCCCGCTTCTACCGCGGATACCGGGCGGCGCTGGTCGCGTGCCTCCGCCACCCGTGGCTCACGGTCGTCGGCGTGCTCGCGATCTTCTTCCTCGCGATGCAGGGCTTCCGGCTCGTCCCGAACATCTTCTTCCCCAGCGACGACACGCCGATCCTCTCCGCGGAGTTCGAGCTCCCGGTCGGGAGCCGCATCCAGCGCACCGATGACGTCGTCCGGCGTTTCGAGGAGAAGCTGGCGGAGTACCGACGCGGACCGGGCGACGCGGAGGGGATCCTCAACTGGGCGACGTTCGTCGGCACGGGCGCGCCGCGCTACGTACTCACGTACAGCCCGGAGCAGACCGCGCCCGAGTACGCGTACCTCATCGTGAACGCCACCTCGCGCGACTACATCGACTCGATCATTCCGGAGCTCGAGGCCTTCTGCCTCGAGAACTTCCCCGACCTCAAGGCGACGATCGCTCCGAAGGCGCTCGGCCCGCCGATCACGGCCCCGATCGAGGTCCGCCTCTCCGGCGCCGATCTCGACGTCCTCTTTGCGAACGTGGACCAGGTGAAGGAGATGCTCCGCGAGATCCCCGGCACGAAGGACGTTCGCGACAACTGGGGACCGCGCGTGAAGAAGCTCGTGGTGGCCGTGGACGAGGTGCGCGCGCTCCGGGCCGGACTCACGAACCAGGACGTGGCGGTGAGCCTCCAGACGATGCTCTCCGGCCTCCAGTCCACGGAGTACCGCGAGGACGACGAGGTCATCCCCGTGGTGCTGCGCTCCGTCGCGGCCGATCGCCAGGACATCGGCAAGCTCGACGGGATGAACATCTACTCCCAGACCACCGGCCGCAACGTGCCGCTGAAGCAGGTCGCGGACGTCCGGCTCGAGTGGGAGCCAAGCACGATCCTGCGGCGCGACCGCCTCAAGACGGTGACCGTGTCCGCCGACGTACTCCGCGGCGTGACCCCGAGCCAGGTCACGAACGTGCTGCTGCCCCGGCTCGACGACGCGAAGGCCGGCTGGCCGTTCGGCTACATCTACGGCATGGGCGGCGAGCTCGAGGGCTCGGTGAAGGCCGCGAACTCCATCGGCGCGAAGCTGCCGATCGCGGGGCTCATCATCGTGCTGCTCCTCGTGTTCCAGTTCAATTCGCTGCGGCGGCCGCTGATCATCCTCGCGACGATTCCGCTCGGCCTGATCGGCGTGATCATCGGACTGATCGTGGCGCACTCGTACTTCGGGTTCATGACGTTGCTGGGACTCGTCTCGCTCGCCGGAATCGTGATCAACAACGCGATCGTGCTGATCGAGCGGATCAAGACCGAGGAGGACGCGGGACTCGCCTCGCCGGCCGCGATCGTGGAGGCCGCCCAGCGCCGGCTCCGCCCGATCGTGCTGACCACGGCGACCACGGTGGGCGGGCTCATCCCGCTGTGGCTCGGCGGCGGGCCGATGTTCGCGCCGATGGCGATCGCGATCCTGTTCGGGCTCCTCTTCGCCACGCTGCTGACGCTGGGTGTGGTGCCGGTCCTGTACGCGATCTTCTTCCGGGTGAGCTTCCGGGGCTTCGAGGCGAAGCCCTAGGCCCCCGAGCGCAACTTCCTCCCCCGCCGATTCCGTTCTGACGAAAACGTCTTCGTCTCCGGAATCCCCGGGAGGTCCCCGTGTCCGCTCGACTCGCCGTCGGCCTCGTGCTGCTGCTCGCCGTTCCCTGTTTCGCCGCTCCTCGATCCTCCGGCGTCGAGACGCCGGTCGAGACGCCACCGCCGGCCCGGGATGCCCGCGCCATCCCGTCCGGCATCCCGTTCCAGGGCTATCTCGAGGACGATGGCGTCCCCGTGACCGCCGGTGGGCTCACGGTCGACGCCTTCCTCTACGACGCGCCGACGAACGGCCTCCTCAAGTGGGGCGAGTCGCACTCCCCGGTCTCCGCCCAGGACGGCGTGTTCACGATCCAGCTCGGCGAGAGCTTTCCGCTGAATCCGAACCTGTTCGGCCCGACGCCGCTGTGGCTCGAGCTCCGGGTGGACGGCCAGACGCTCACGCCGCGCACGCAGCTCCTCGCCACCCCGTTCGCCATGCGCGCCGCCGTGGCCGACGTGGCGGACATCGCGATCGCGGACGACGGCGACTGGCTGTTCAACGGAGACATCGCCTACCGGATCAGCGACGTGGGCATCGGCACGTCGACCCCGGGCGCCCGCCTCGGGGTCCGCTCCGACGGCAGCGGATCCAACGAGTTGATACGGCTGGAGGCGCCGCTCGGCCCGTACTTCACGTTTCACGAGAACGGCAGCTACGACGCCTACATGCAGTGCGCGAACAAGGACCTGTACGTGGGCTCGCGGTTCGGGGACATCTCGTTCCACACGGGTGGGCTCCAGCGCATGGTCGTCACGAACGAAGGAGTGGGCATCAACTCGAATCCGCCAACCTACCCGCTCAGCGTGTCTTCGCCGTCGAAGACGGCCGGGTACTTCCGGACGCTCTCCCAGAGCATTCCGCGGGCAGGCGTGTACGGGGAGTACGTGAGCAGCACCGCGCTGGACAATCGCGGCGTCATCGGCCGGAGCGAACCCGTTCCGAACTACGGCATCGGAGGTGAGTTCATCGGCGGGTACCGCGCCGTGATGGCCACGTCGACGTTCGGGAACGGCACCGGCGTCCAGTACGGGGTGTACTCGACCGCGGGCAACGCCGCCTTCAACTACGGTGTCTTCGGCACCACCACCGGCTCGGGCATCGGCTACGCGGTGTACGCGACCGGAGACCTCGCGTACACGGGCTCCCTCATCAACCTCTCCGACGGGCGGACGAAGCGCAACATCGCTCCGCTCGAGCGGGCACTGGACACGATCCTCGCGCTCGAGCCCCGGAGCTACGAGTACCGGCGGGACGATCCCACGTACGACGACATGAACCTCCCCGCGGGAACGCACTACGGGTTCGTGGCCCAGGAGATCGAGCAGGTGCTCCCAGACCTCGTCGCCCCGGTCGTGCAGCCGGCGATCGAAGAGGCCCGGGAGGGCGGCGGTCGGAGCACGACTCGACCGAACCGCGAGCTGAAGGGCGTGAAGACCACCGAGCTGATTCCGATTCTCGTTCAGGCGATCCGGGAGCAGCAGGCGATGCTGGCCGACCAGGAAGCCCGCATCGCGGAACTGGAGGCTCGACTCCGGTAGGGTTTCGCGCGCGTCTTCCCGGGTCTCGGGCTAGGATCCGCGGATCCTGAGCCCGAGGAGCATCATGCACGGACCCATCGGACTCGAGTCGACCGTCGCGGGACTCGTGATCATCCTCGGCGTGTCCGTGGTGGTCCTGTTCCTGTCGCATCGACTCCGCATCAGCTCGATCGTGGGACTCGTGGCGACCGGCATGCTGATCGGGCCCTCGTCCCTCGGGTGGATCGAGCGCGAGTCCGTGGAGCTGTTCGCCGAGCTCGGCGTGGTGCTGCTGCTGTTCACGGTGGGACTCGAGGTCTCGCTCGTCCGGCTCCGACGCAACTGGCGACCGTTCCTGCTCGGCGGCGGCGGACAGGTCGCGTTGACGATCGCGGCCACGGCCGGCCTCGCCCGCGCCTTCGACGTGCCCACCGCGCCGTCCGTCTTCCTCGGCTTCCTCGCCGCGCTCTCCAGCACGGCGATCGTGCTCACGATGTACACGCAGCGGCAGGAGCTGCCGTCGCCCCAGGGCATGGTCGCGGCCGGGATCCTCCTGTTCCAGGACTTCTGCCTCGCGCCGATGATCTTCCTCGTTCCGGTGCTGGCGGGCACCACCGACACGTCGGCCACCCAGATCGCGGGACGCATCGGACTCGGGCTCCTGGTCGTGGGCGCGACGTTTCTCGCGGCCCGCGTGCTGATGCCGCGGCTCCTGCGGCTGATGGTCGGCACGCGCACGCGCGAGGTCTTCCTGCTCGGCGCCCTCGCGATCTGTCTCGGCATGGCGCTCGTGACGTCGCGGCTCGGATTCTCGCTCGCGCTCGGCGCGTTCCTCGCGGGGCTCGTGATCTCCGAGTCCGAGTACAGCCATCAGGTCGTGGCGGAGATCCTCCCGCTCCGCGACGTCTTCAACAGCCTGTTCTTCATCTCGGTGGGCATGCTGCTCGATCTCGGGGAAGTGGCGCGTCACCTCCCGCTCGTGCTGGCACTCGGGTTCGGACTCCTGCTCCTCAAGGGCACGATCGCGGCCGCGGTCACGGGGTGGCTCGGCTACGGTGCGCGCATCGCCCTCATCGTGGGGCTGTCGCTCGCGCAGGTCGGCGAGTTCTCGCTCGTGCTCGCACAGGTCGGGCGCGACCTCGCCCTGCTCGAGGGCACGATGTTCCAGATCTTCCTCGGCGCGGCGATCCTGAGCATGCTCGTCACGCCGTTCCTGATCGAGATCGCACCCCGTCTCGCGCTCCGCATCCCGTCCACGTCGCCTCCGGCCTTCCTGCGCCGCACGCAGCTCACCGCGACGCCGACCGAGCCCGAGGCCCCGTCCCTTCGCGGGCACGTCATCGTCGTCGGCTACGGAGTCAACGGGAGCAACGTCAGTCGGGTCCTGAAGTCCACGGGCATTCCGTTCGTGGTGCTCGAGCTGAACGGCGCGGCGGTCGCGGCCGGACGCGCCCGCGGCCATCCGGTGGTGTTCGGCGACGCGACGCGCGCCGGCATCCTGGAATCCCACGGCGTGGACCGGGCGCGCATGCTGGTGGTGGGCATCGCGGACCACACGGCGACCCGTCGGATCGTGCGGGTCGCCCGCACGCAGAATCCGTCACTCCACGTACTCGTCCGCACGCGCGCGGTCTCGGAGGTCGACGAGCTGCGCCGGCTCGGCGCCGACGAGGTCATCCCGGAGGAGTTCGAGACCTCGATCGAGATCACGAACCGGATCCTGCAGTGCTTCCACACGCCGCGAAACGTCATCCGCGCGCAGCGACGCATCCTGCGGGACGAGGGCTACGGCATCTTCCGGGCGGAGGGCGCCACTCCGCGTCCGTCGCCGGTGCGCGTGGCCGAGATCCTGGAGGAAGCGCTGACGGAGAGCTACCTGGTCACGCAGGATTCCGCCTCTGTCGGACGGACCCTGCAGGAGCTGAACCTCCGCCAGGCCTCCGGCGGCGCCTCGGTCATCGCGGTCGTCCGCAAGGGACGCGCGATGACGAGCCCGCCGGCGGACCTGCAGCTCGAGACGAATGACACGCTCGTGCTGGTGGGCGGTCACGCGGCGCTCGAGAAGGCAGGGGAGATCCTGGCCGGGCGGACGGTGGAGCTCGACTCCGACTGAGCCCGTCAGGCCGGCACGGCGAGAGACTGCGCGAGCATCAGCGCGTTCCCGTCCGGATCGAAGAACGTCGCGAGCTTGACCATCCCGGGAATGACGATCGTGTCGCCGTCGAACCGGACGTCCGCCTTTTCCATCGCGGCGCGCGCCGCGTCGAGATCCACGACGCCGAGCGTGGGCACCGGCCCGCCGATCTTCGGTTCCTCCACCTCGGAGAATCCGAACGTCACACGGCCGCCCTCGATGGGGGCCTGGACCTCGCACCAGCCGATCTCCGCGGCATCGTAGAGAAGCTCGCAACCGAGGAAGCGGCGATACCACTCCACCGATGCCTTCCGGTCGCGGACGTTGAACGCGAGGGTGAGTGAGCCGTCGAACGAGTGATTGGCGGACAAGAGGCACCTCCGAGAAAGGAACGCGCCCGGGTCATCCGGGCTTGTGGTCATTATTTATAGTGGATATACTGACGGATGTCCAGACGGAGGGGGCCATGGCCGGCGAACGCCTGATCGCGCTGTTCGAACGCAAGTACGGCTCGCGGGTCCTCGCGGAGCTGCTGCGCCGGAACGGAGCGCGGGTCGCGCCGCTCGCTCACCAGCTCGAGGCGAGTCGGGTGGCGATCCGGGCGACGCTGGCGGACCTGGTTGAGCGCGGCTGGGTGGAACCGAACCCGGGGCACGGCCATCCCCTGCGACCCGAGTGGATCCTCACGGCCGCCGGACGTCCGATCGCCCGCCAGTGCGCCGCGCTCGACGATCTCCTCGAGGACCAGGGGCTCCGGTCCATCGGGGCGAGCAAGTGGCCGCTCCCCGTGCTCCACACGATCGGGCGCCGCGGCGCGCGGTTCTCCGAGATCGTGCATCGACTGCCCCGTCTCACCGATCGCGCGCTGTCGCTCTCGCTCCAGGATCTCGCGGCCGCGGAGCTCGTGGTCCGCGAGGTGCTCGACACACGACCTCTCGGCACCCGCTACGCGCCGACGGAGGGCGGCCTCGAACTGCTGCCGGCGCTCCGTCGTCTCGCCTGACGCGCGCGGGTCGCGCCCCTAGCGCCACTCCCCCGCGGCGAGGAACGCCGCCCATCCGGACGGGTGGGTACTCTCACCGTTCTCGCGAAGTCGGTTCAGCTCCGCGCGCGTCGCCTGGCGAACGGCCGCCGCCGTGTCGAGTCCTTCGGCGAGTCGGGCTTCGTAGAGCGCGTCCATCCAGCGAAGCGCATCCTCGTCCCGCACCGCCCACAGGCTCGAGATCACGGTGTGCGCGCCGGCCACCTGGAACGCGCGGCGAAGTCCGAACACGCCCTCGCGTGACGCCACGTCGCCGAGTCCGGTATCGCACGCGGAGAGCACGACCCACTCGACGCCCTGCAGGTCGAGCGCCGCCACTTCCTCGGCCGTGAGAATGCCGTCCTCGGGCATCGACGGATCCCTCTGGTTCGCGCCGGCCAGGGCGATTCCGGCCAGACGCAGCGCCCGCGCTCCCCGCCACGTGGAGGCACCGGTCGGTCGCAGCGAGCCGATTCCGCGCGTATCGCCGTTCGCCGCCTCCGCGCAGTCCGAGCTGAGGAAGAACCCGTGCGTCGCGAAGTGCAGCACCCGATGACCCGGCGCCCGTCGCTTGACCTCGCTCTCACTCGCGGCGATTCCCTCCAGCACGACGACGTCGCCGGCCCCGCGCGCCCGCCACTGCTCCGCGATTCGACGGGCCTCCTCGCCGGATCGGGGCAACGAGGAGAAACGGACGTGACGAAAGGTCTCGCAATCGGCCGTCGCGCCGCGGAACGCGAGGAGCACGGGCGCGGTCGCGGGGGCATCGTCGAACGTCGCGTTGCCGACCGCGAGAAGTCCCTCGTTCGCCGAGTCGCGACTCCGCAGCAGGTCCCGTTCCGCGCTCACCACGTGGAGGAGACGATCCTCGTCGATCAGGTAGCGATCCTCCCCGATCGGGAGTGCGGCGATATTCACGAGCTGCAGGGCACCGTCGGGAACGACGAAGACGCGCGCACCGACGAGCGCGTCGATCACCGGATCCCAGATCCGTTCGCGAACCACACGCCCGGCGTCGCGACACGCGACGAGCGCCTGCGCGGAGTCGCGCCGGGAGGCGGCTTCTCCCGACGCCTCCCGTCGCCACTCTTCGATCGCGGCGTCGATGGGCGCGGCCGGGCCGAGGTCGACCGCGACCGGCGCCCCGCCCGCCCGCGGCAGGACGAACGCCACGTAGGACCGCACCCCCACGTCGTACTCCGCGTACGCCACGAGCGAAGCGTCGTCCGGCAGCGACGACTCGATCCGTCCGAGGTCCGCCGTGACCCGCTCCCGACGATCACGAGCCCGGACGCTCGCGCGCGAGAGCGCCGCCTCGGCCCGGTCCCGATCGTCGCGGGCCGCCGCGACGCGAGCGAACGTCGGCACCGGTTCCGCCTCGCCCCCGACGTCCACGAGCAGGTGGGCGAGACGACGACTCGCCGCCACGTACTCCTCCCGGAGCTCGGCCACGTCCGGGTCCTCGTTCACCCACGACGCACGGAGCCGTTCGGCCATCTCGTCCAGCACCACCGCACGGGACGCGATGAGCGCATCCCAGGCGGGACGAACGAGATCGGGATGACGCGCCGCGAGTGCGAGTGCCCGACCGAGACCGCTCGGACGGGTGATTCCGTACTGCAGCGCCGACCGTTCCGAGAGCGTCTCCGCGAGCATCCGGAAATGATCGCGACCGATTCGCTCGGCCCGGATCGCATTCTCGAACGCGGCCCGGTCGTCGCCCTGGTCCGCGAACGCCTCCGAGAGCTCCGCGAAGACGTCGCCCACCGCGGGATGGTCCTCGCCGAGCAGGGCGCGGCGAGTGGCGAGACAACGTTGCAGCTCGGCTGCCGCGCCGCTTGCGTCGCCCGAAGCGCGCAGGACGCGGGCGAGGCCCAGCTCCGCCGTCGCCGTGTCGAGATGCTGCTCGCCGCGAAACGCGCGCACGACCTCGGTGGCGCTCTGCGCGAGCGGGCGAGCTTCCTCGAACCTCCCGACGCGCGTGAGCGCCACGGCCCGCTCGCCTCGTGTGATCCCCGTCCGGTAGTCGGCCTCTCCGAAGGCGGCGGCAAGGATCCGCTCGGCCGTCTCGTACTCCCGGAGCGCCGCCGGCCAGTCCCCGCGCATCTCCTCGATGCGCCCGATCTGCTCGCGAACGCTCCCGATCGACGCGTTGTCGGGCTCGAGGACCTCTTCCCGGATCGTGAGGGCTTCGCGCAGCGAGACGAGCGCGCCGGCCGGATCTCCGAGCTGGCGCGAGTTGCGCGCCAGAAACTCGAGGTGCTCCGCGAGCGGGATCCGGTTCGCCACGCCGCGCTGACACGCCACGGCCCGTTCGATGGATTCCCTGGCCCGGGCGTAGTTTCCGAGTTCGGCGTCGATCTCCGCGAGCTGTTCGAGCGGCCACGAGAGCAACGGAGAGTCGGAGCCGTGGATCTCCTCGAGAATCACGAGCGCCTCGTGCAGCGACGCGCGCGCGAGGTCGTACTCCTGCAGCTCGAACCGGCACGACGCGATCGCCGTCTCCGTGTGCGCGACGCCGTCGCTCCGCGCACCGTACTGCGCGCGGTAGCCGGCGAGCGCCCGTTCGAACCACGGGATGGCCTCGCGCGGTTCCCCGAGCTCACGATGGATCAGACCCGTGACGTAGACCACGCGGCACAGCTCGGGATTCGACTCCTCGAGCCAACCGCTCATTCCGTCGTACGCTCGCTCCAGGTAGGCGAGCGCTTCGCGCGCGCGACTCGCCTTGTACGCGAGCGTGCCGAGCTCGGCGTCCGCGAACGGGAGCGCTCGCGTGTCTCCGAGCGCTGCGCGGATGGAACGGGCTTCCTGGATCAACGAATCCGCCGCCGCGAAATCTCCGGTCTCGGCGAGAACCCGCCCGAGCGTGAACAGCGCACGGGCGGTCTCACGGTCGCCCCGACCGAGGAGCCGGACCCGGAGGTCCGTCGAGCGGCGGGCGAGATCGCGCGCGAGATCGAGTCGGTCCTTGGTCGCCCAGAGGATGTGGGCGCGGCGCTCGAATGCGAGCGCGAGCAGCAGGGAATCCGGCGGTACCCGACTTTCCGCGTCTCGCTCCACGGCGACCGTCACGCTCTCGGCCGCGGCGAAGTCGTTGCGGCGGAGACACGCGTCGATGTCGGCGAGGATCGAATCCGCGTCGGCCGCCGCCCCCGGACGGGGGATGCACGCGACCGAGAGAATCACCAGGCACGAGAGCCAGCGCAAGGGGACCTCCGGAGTCCGGCCGCCGTTGCCCGGCGGAAGACCGACGATAGAGGACCGAGCCGATCCGGGTAAAGATGCGGGAGACGCGCGGGGCGGCTATATTCCGATCCGGGCGAGATTCGCCGGCCGAGCGAGGTCCGCCTCGTTCCGGGACCGGCCGGAGGGTCCGTGGGCGCACTCCTGTCCGTACGCTCCCTGCATCGCCACTACGTGCGGGGAGAACACACCGTCCGGGCGCTGGACGGCGTCGATCTGGACGTCGCGCCGGGATCCTTCGTGGCACTCGTGGGCGCCTCCGGGTCAGGCAAGTCGACGCTCCTGAACCTGCTCGGGGGACTGGACCGGCCGACCGCCGGCGACGTCCTCCTGGAGGGGCGCTCGCTCGCCTCCTACTCCCGCCGGGAGCTCGCCACCTATCGCGCGACCCGCGTGGGCATGATCTTCCAGTCGTTCCACCTGATCCCGCACTACACGGCGATCGAGAACGTGGAGCTGGGACTCTACTTCGGCCCGGTGCGCGAACCGGGCGAGAGGCGAAGCCGGTCCACCGAGCTGCTCGAACGTCTCGGACTGGGCGAGCGCCTCCACCATCGTCCGGCCGATCTCTCCGGCGGCGAGCAACAGCGGGTGGCGATCGCCCGCGCCCTCGCCGGAAACCCGGACGTCCTCCTGGCGGACGAGCCGACCGGAAACCTCGACGCGGAGAACGCCGCGCTCATCGCGGGCCTGCTCCGCGAGCAGCGGGAGGAGGGGCGCGCCGTGGTGATGACTACCCACAATCTCGACCTCGCGCACGACGCGGCGGAGCGCGTCGTCCGTCTCGCGTACGGCAAGATCGCGGGGGAGTCGACGTGACGCTCCGCGACATGGTGCACGTGAGCGCGGGCAATCTCCGCCGGCTGAAGCTGCGCACGTTCCTCACGGTTTCCGGAGTGGTGATCGCGATCGGCGCGTTCACCACCATGCTCTCGCTCGGCGCCGGCAACCAGAAGATGATCCGCGAACAGTACGAACAGCTCGGCCTGTTCTCGACCGTGCTCGCGTATCCGTCGACGGGGGACGCGGACTCCGCCCGCGCGCTCGACGACGACGCGATCCGCGAATTCGCGGGGCTGCCGGGAGTCCGCGCCGCCTACCCCTACGACGACTTCGACGTCTCTGTCTCGTACGGCGACTCCACGGTGGCGGTGCGTGCGCAGGCGATTCCTCCCGGCGCGAACGACGCGCCGCTGTTCACCCGCCTCGTCGCGGGAACCACGATCACTCCCGACGACAGCACCGGAACGCTGGTCCTCGCGGAGTTCCTGCCGGATCTCGGCTTCGCGTCACCGGAAGCGGCGGTCGGCGAAGCGATCGTGGTGTCGGTGCGGGCGGCCAGCGCCGACAGCGGGTTCGCGTATCTCGTCCCCGACCCGACCGAGCTCCGGCAGCGACTCGAAGGGATCCCTCCCGATTCGCTCGGCAATCGGGTGTTTCTCTCGCGCTTCGTCCGGCGCGAGCTCCGTGACGGCACCCGACGTTTCTTCGACGGTTACCTGCACGCGCAGCGCGTGGTGAGCGACTCGCTCGTGATCCGCGGCGTCCTGCGCGGGGGCGACCGCCGCTCGAACCTGCGCGAGGTCGTCATTCCTCGCCGCACGGCGCGACGTTTCCACGAAGCGGGTCCGGGCGGCGAGCCGCGCGATCTCGTCCCCGCGCTGATGAACGGGGACCTGTTCGGGGCCGAGGAAGGCGGCGACGCCCGGAGCTATGCCCAGGCCACGCTGCTGCTGGACACCTACACGTCGCACGTGGCGATCGTGGATTCGCTCGAGGCGCGAGGCTTCCGCGCGTTCAGCTACGCGGCGCAATTCGACGAGGTACGGCGCGGCATGCTGTTCTTCAATCTCGCGCTGGCCGGCGTAGGGCTGGTGGCGCTCGCCACCGCGGCGCTCGGGATCGCGAACACGCTGACGATGTCCGTGACCGAACGGCGGCGCGAGATCGGCATCCTCAAGGCACTCGGCGCCGAGGACGCCGACATCCGGCTCCTGTTCCTGGTGGAGTCCGCACTCATCGGCCTGCTGGGCTCCGCCGCCGGCGTGCTCCTGGGCTGGATCGTCGCGCGGATCGGCAGCGCGATCGCCCAGGAACTGATGCGCCGGCAGAGCGTGCCGCCGTTCGACCTCTTCTCCACGCCGCCGTGGCTGGTGGCGACGTCGATCGCGTTCGGCACCCTGATCGCCGTCCTGTCCGGAACCCTGCCCGCGGCGCGGGCCGCGCGGGTCGACCCCGTACGCGCCCTCCGCAGCGACTGATCCCGCGCCGCCCAGAAGAAAACGTCGCCCCCGTTGGCCAACTCGGCCGCCGATCTCGCACAGGAGGCGAGGGTTGGCGGGGCCGGCGATCACCCCGGGGGGGGATGTTTCCGGAAGGTCGTCGCGCTTCGTCGCCCTCCCCTCCCCCGGGTGATGCGGCCCCGGGTGATGCGGCCCCGGGTGACGCGGCCCCGGGTGATTCGGCCCCGGGTCACTTGGGCCACGGGCGATTCCCGCGGCTACCGGGCCGGCAGCACGATCTTCGCCGTCCGCGAATCCCCGGCCGCCTCGAACCGCACGAAGTACACGCCGTTCGCCACCGGACGCCCGGCGTCGTCCCGCGTGTCCCACACCGCCGTGGAAGCGCCCCCGTCGAGCCGGGCCAGGCCCGTACGCACGCGCCGGCCCGCGACGTCCAGGATCTCGAGCGTCGCGTCGCGCGCCTCGTCCGGCATCGCGAACTCGATCCGCACCCGGTCCCGCGCGGGGTTCGGCGACACCGTGAGGTCGAGGCCGGCCCCGGCCGCGATCTCGGGAAGACCGCTGGCGCCTCCGCCGAGCGAACCGTCGGAGTTCAGGTTCTGCATGTAGACGTCGCCGTCGTCGATCCGATCATCCACCCAGGCCGCGATCGAGAATCCGAGCGCGCTGTTCGCCGCCGCGAGACGCGACTTGCCGCTCGTGATCGTGGAGACGCCGACCGGCCCGACGTCCACGGTGCCGGCACCGTCGACGTGCGCGGCTCGCACGGTGTCCTGCCCGAACGCCGGCGACGCCACCCAGAACGCGGTCGCGCCGGAGCCCTGGACGAGGCACCGCACCTGATCCGTCTGCACCGCGGACACGCCGACGACGACGATCCCGTCCGTCCCCCACTGCCGCGTGCCGGTTCCGTCGATCTTCTGGCCGTACACTCCGGACTGCGATTGCAGCGAGTTCTGCTCCTTCCAGAAGACGAAGACGTTGTCGCCCGCGGCATCGTAGTCCGCGGAAGGGCTCACGCGAACGCGCGACGCGTTCGTGGAGACCTCCACTCCGTTGTGCGCGAAGATCTCCGCTCCCGCCGACGACACGTGCTGCACCCGACACTGCAACGGCGAGTTGCTGTACCACGCGAACACGCCGCCGCCGCTGCCGTCCGGCACGAAGTACGGGAAGTTGCCGAGCTGGAGCGAACCTCCGTCGAACACCTGCACCGGGGTCGCGCCCCAGAGCGCCGCACCCGTCGCGTCGAACTTCTGCGCCACGAGATGGCGCGGCGCGAGGAAACTCCCGGTCTGGTGCACCATCGAGAGGACCGCGTCGGTGCCGGCGCCGTGCAAGTCCGACACGCTGTAGGTGCCGACCGCGGGCGTGAGCACGACATCCGACGCCCACACGATGGTGCCCGAGGCGTCGAGCTTCTGCACGTGGACGTCCGCATCCTGGGTCCACGCCACCATCGCACCGCCGTCGCTCGTGCCCGCGATCTTGGGCGCGGCCACGAACGCGGTCGTGCTCGTGAGCACCACGCCGCTCGCGCCCCACAGCGCGACCCCGGCGTCCGAGATCGCGGCCGCCGTGATCTGGGTCCCGCCCGGACGGTCGTCCCGGAAGATGAGGAGCGCGTTGCCGGAGGCGTCCAGATCCAGCCCGTAGTCCTGCGTGGACGTGAAGCCGCGGTCGGCCACGAGCACGCCGTTGTGGGCCAGGACCTCGTTGCCGGCACCGTCCAGGCGCTGCACGCGCACGTCGAAGCCGTTCGCGATCCCGTCGAACCAGCTGACCCACGCCCCGCCATCGGCGGTCGGGGCGAGCTTCGGCTGTGTTTGATCACTGGACCCATCCGCGACTGACAGGTTGACGAGCGGATCGGACGACCACGCCGCAGGCGACGTTCCGGGCAGCGAGACGAGCATCAGGGCGGCGGCAACGCCGAAGGCAACGGGAAGAAGACGCATGAGAGCACTCCAGCGGAGGGGGCCGCGGGCCGGCCGCGACTCGGCGGTCCACGCCCGGGCAGCGTACGCCCGCCCGGCCCCCCGCCTCAACGGGTCGCCGCGTGCCCGCGGCGGAATCCCGGAAGCCCGAGGATAGTGGAATGCAGGACTCGCGCTTCCTTCCCCCGGATCCGACCATCCCCGAACGTTCGTTTTCGAACTCCGACCGTTCGCCAGAGCACGAATTCGAGGGCGCAGCCGTGGGCCTTCCGCACGAATTGCTCGTTCGAGAGGCCATTTCCGCACGTTCATTTCGCGCCGAGGCCCGAGAATCGGGCGAAATCCTGTTCCTCAAGCGCACGAGATCGAGGTCCGGCGCCCGGCGCGAGGTGCGGTTTCTCCGCCGCGCGGCGTCGCCGTTCGTTCCCGAACTCCGCCGGATCCGACGGGATTCCGGGGAGATCTGGCTCGCCACGGCCTGGATCGGCGCCCCGAACGCACTCCGGGCGCCCCTCCCCGCGAGCTTCCCGACGGATCTCCTGCGGGCGATCGCCCACCTCCATCGCCGCGGGATCGTCCACGGGGATCTGGCACCCCGGAACGTCCTGGTGCGGCCGGAGGGCCGGCTCGAGCCCGGATCGGCGGACGGGCCGGTGGGCGGAATCGTGCTCCTGGACCTGGAGTTCGCGGCGTCGATCGGCGAGGACCTCACGTTCGACCAGGCCGGCGGAACGCCGGGGTTCGTGGCTCCCGAACGGCTCGCCGGGTGGCCGGCCGATCCACGCAGCGATCTCTACTCGTGGGCGAAGCTTCTCGAGTTCCTGCCGGTCGACACGTCGCCGATCGCGGACATCGTGCGCGCATGCCTCGCAGACTCGACCGCGCGACGACCCACGGACGCCTCCTCCCTGCTCGAGGAGTGCGCCGACGCCTGTGGTCGCGGTTTCGTGCCCTCGCCGACGCTCGATCAGTTCCGCTGGGGACGTTCGACGCCTTCCGCGTCGCGACTCGCGCGTGGGTTCACGGAGGTGCTGGGCGCCGACCTGCTCGCGTCCCAAAAGCTGGCCGACGTCTTGCTAGAGAACTCGGGCGGAGATCGCGAGGTCGCTTCCGATCTCCTGCAAAGTTGGATCCGCGAGGTGTTTCCCGACCCCTGGGGTCGGCAGCGATCCGAGGGGCTTCGCCAAGCGATCTCGGATCTCGAACGCATCTCGCGGGAGCGGGCGGAGGGAATCCTCTCCTCCCAGGATCCGGATTCGCGCGAGGTCGCGAGTCGGATCGCGCAGCTCGGACCGGAATTCTCCTGGAAGGAAGTGTCTGCCGTGTTTCCCCGCATCGATCGCGAACGGCAGGCGAGCGGACTCGCCACCCTCCTCCGAGACGACGGCGACCGTGCGGCATTCCGTACGCCGCGACTGTACGAGGCCGCGCGCGATCGACTCGATGTCGGGGAACGCGCGCGAGCGCACGCGCGGATTCTCGAACACCGCCGACCGGCGACGAACGCGGCCGATCCTCTCGGGACGTTCCGCCTCGCGGGGCACGCGCGACTCGCCGGCCTCGAGCTCGAGTTCCGCGAGCTGGCATTCCGGGCCGGACGCGCCGCGCTGGACCGCGGCCTCCGCCGGGAGGCGTACGAGTACTGCCGGCAGGCGTGGGAGTCGTGCGGATTCGCGGCGGACTCGCCGCCGTCCGGCCCGGTGGCCGGAATGACGGCCGTCGAGGCGGGCGAGCGCATCGACGCCTACGGAAACGCATTGGTCGGCGTGGGACGAGCCGACGACGCCGACCGCTGGTTCGAGGCGCTGCTCGCGGTCCGGGATGATGAGGACACGCGCATTCGCCGCCACGCCGGCCGCGCTCACGGCGCGCATCGTCGCGGCGAGGCGGACGTCACGCTCCGCGAGGCGGACGCCGGACTCGCGATCGCGCCGGCAGGCCCCCTCGCCGCACTGCTTCACCTCCGACGCGCGCAAGCGTTCGAGGTGAAACGGGATCTCGCGGCGGCCGAGACGGCGGCGACCCGCGCGCTCGAGCTGGCGGGAGAGAAGCCCTCCGTGGAGCGGACGGCCGCGTCTCTTCTGCTCGGCGCCGTGGCCGCGCGCGCCGGCCGGTGGCGCGACGCGGACACGCACTGGACACAGGCATTCGAGTCGGCGCGGGATGCACGACACCATTTCACCGAGGGCATCGCGCAGCTCAACGTCGCGGCGGCGCGGATCGAGCTCGGCGCGCTGGACGAGGCCCTCGAGTTCATCGACGCGACGGCTCGCGTCGCCCGGGAGCACGGCTTCTTCGATCTGGAGTGGATGGCGGTCGCGAACGCGGCCGAGATCCTGTTCCGGCGCGAGGCATTCGTCGAGTCCGCGCGCCGGTGGGAGCTCGCGCGAGACCTCGCGCTGCGCGCGGGGCACGTGGCCGAGGCCGTTCGCTTCGGTGCGAATCTCGGACGCACGATCGGCCGGACCGGACGTCTTCCCCTGGCGGAGACCCGCCTGCGCGAGGCGCTGGAACTGGCCGAGCGCGGACCCGAAGCCTGCCTCGCGGGCGTGCTGGAGGCCCACCTCTGGCGGTTCGAGATCACGGCGTGGTTCCGGCCGACGGAGGCGGGGCGTGAGTCCGCCGCGTACCTCGCGCGGCACGAAACCGAACTCGAGCGCTTCGGCCTACGATCCGACTTCCGGCTCATCGCCGCGGCGGACGCGATCAACGACGGCGACGCGGCGCGGGCCGCGGAGCGGATCGAGCCCGCGCCGGCCCGCGACGATCTCGCGGCGTGGCACGCGCTGGCGACAGCGCGACTCGCCCGGGCGTCGGGCCGGATCGCCGACGCCCTTGCGGGACTGGACGCCGCGCTCGCCGGCGATCCGAAGTCGCCGCGCTTCGAGCGAGCGCTTCTCTCCCTCGAACGGGCGTCCCTGCGCGAGGCGACGTCCCGTTCCGATCTGGATCACGCGATCGAGTCGGCCCGAGAGATCGGCGCCCGCTGGATCGAGGCCATCGCACTCGACCGCCGTGCGCGGTCGGACTCCCCGGAGGATTCCCGTGGCTGATCAGAAGCCCCGTCGCCCCGCCGACAGCGTCGACGATCGCGAACGAGCGCGTCGACTCCTCGAGGACTCCGGCCTCGCCACGGTGCCCGATCCCGCACCCGAGGACGAGCTCGAGACCCTTGCGGCCCTCACCGCGGAGCTCCACTCGCTGCTCGATCCCGACGAGGTCGCCGAGCGCATTCTCGAGCTCGCGCGCACGCGCACGAGTTCGGAGCGCGGCATCGTGTTCGGCGTGGAGGAGCCGGAGGATCGACTCGTGGCGCTGGCGAGCTACGGCTTCGGCGAGAACGAGACCGAGGAGCCCACCGGCTACTCGCGAACGGTCGTCGAGCGAGCGCGCGAGCTCCTCCCGGTGGAGTCCGCGGACCTGCAGAGCGATCAGCGCTTTCTCGGCGCGGAGAGCGCCACGTTGCATCAGATCCGCAGCGTGGTGTGCGTGCCGTTCATCCACCGGCAGCGTGCGATCGGCGCGATCTACCTCGACAACCGGACCTCCGGACGGCGCATCCCGGAGAAGAGCCAGCGGTTCCTCTCGCTCCTCACGGGTCTCGGCGCGGGAGCCCTCGCGAATGCGAGCCGTTTCCGCGACCTGGAACGCCGGACGGCGGCGCTGACCGACGAGCTCGCCTCGGGTCACCGGTTCGAGGAAATCGTCGGTACCAGCGAGGCGATGCAGAAGCTGCTGCGCGACGTCGAGCGTGTCGCGCGTACGGACTTCCCGGTGTTCATCGTGGGCGAGAGCGGCACCGGCAAGGAGCTCGTCGCGCGGGCACTCCATCAGGCCAGTCGACGTCGCGAGGAGGCGTTCGTCGCGCAGAACTGCGCCGCGATCCCGAACGAGCTCCTGGAAAGCGAGTTCTTCGGATTCGAGCGCGGCGCGTTCACGGGAGCGGTCCGCAAGCGCGAGGGAGTGTTCCGCCTCGCCGACGGCGGCTCCCTGTTCCTCGACGAGATCGCCGATCTCGATCGCGCGCTCCAGGCGAAGCTGCTCCGCGTTCTCGAGAACGGACTGATTCGACCGCTCGGGTCGGATCGCGAGGTCGGAGTCGACGTGAGGATCCTCTGCGCCACGAGCACCTCGATCGACGAAGCGGTGCAGCAGAGTCGTTTCCGGCAGGATCTCTTCTTCCGTCTGAACGTCTTCCGGATCACGGTCCCCGCGCTCCGCGAACGGCGCGAGGACATCCCGTTGCTCGTGCGGCACTTCCTGGATCGCCACGAGGACGCCGCGGCCGGCCGGCGCGTGACGTTCTCCCGTTCCGGCATGCAGGCCCTCCGCGAGCACTCGTGGCCCGGGAACGTCCGCGAGCTCGAACACTTCGTGAAGCGGGCGCTCGTTCTCGCCGAGCGGCCCGTCCTCGAGGCGAACGACGTCCGGAGACTTCTCTCCGGACAGACCCTCGAGGAGGAATCGGCTCCCCCGGTACTGAACGCACTGACGCTCGCCCAGCTCGAGGAGATGGCGATCCGCAACGCCCTGACCCGCTCGAACGGGAACAAGGCGCGCGCGGCGGCTCTCCTCGGCATCCACCGAAATGCCTTCCTGCGGCGCCTCCAGAAACTGGAGTCGTCGGAGGGGGGCAGTCGTCGTCCCATGCACGATCATTCCCCGAAGAACGAAGGAGCAGACGAATGACCACCCGGTATCTCCGCACCCTGGTGCTCGCCCTCGGACTCGCCACGCTGGTCTCCGGTACCGCCAACGCCTGGACGCTCACGGTCAAGCTCGTGGACACGGGCAGCTGCACGTCCCCGACCCCGTTGCCCGCCTCCGGCCTCGACGTGACGGTCGCCGGCCTCGGCGGCGGTCTGCCGCTCACCGAGACGACGGACTCGAACGGAGAGGCGGAGTTCGACTACTTCAATCCGTGGTTCAGCTACAACGGAAGCGAGTTCACGGTCACGATCGAGAATCCGACCGGAAGCACCTCGTGCACGGGCTACATCGCGGGCTACGAGCTCGTCGAATCACCCCTCGCGGACGACGATGACAGCGTGACCATCAGCACGAAGTTCCGCGCACCGAGCTGCGACCTGAACGAAGACTTCCCCGAGTTCTGCACCCATACCGCCAGCGACCAGACCATCATCATCTACTTCGAGTAGCGCCGGACCTTCTCCGGGTCACACGATCGGAAAGAGAAGAACGTCGGAGGCTCCGGGATCCCGCATCCCGGGGCCTCTCGTGTCACGGCGCGGATTCGACTCGCGTCGTCCATTCGCTCGAACGCAGGTGCATCGGCCCGCCGGCGAGTTCGGCCCAGACACCATCGGCGTCCTTCAGGCGCTCGCCCTTTTCCACGAAGCGAAACCGCAGTCGGATCTTGTCGGTGAGCTCCTCCCGGTCCGGGGGCTGCGCGCCGACCGACGTGAACATCCGCGGCAGATCGAAGGAGGCGTCCTCGGGATCGTCGAGTCCGAGATACTGCCTGAGGTCGTCGCGGAACTCGTGCGACCAGGAGTTCGGGAACGTCACGCTCTCCGCCGGCACCACGACTCGGACGACGATGCGATCGTAGGCCGGATCCCAGAACACCGAGGCGCTGGCCGACCTCTCGGCCGCGAAGGGAGCGAGTACCCGCTCGAGGCGCAGCACCCCGAGATCGAGCATCGTCAGCGGTGTGGCGGCAAGCCGGCCCAACAGGTCCGGCGACGCGGGCGAAGCGGGGGACGGTTCGTCGGGAGAGGCGGCCACCATCAGCAGACCGGCGCCGACGACGGGGAGAAGTGCGAATCGACTCATCGGAGACTCCGAGGGGTCCCGGGGCGAGGCCGGTCCGGGCGCCGCTCGGGACGTCGAGCGTGCCTTCGGAACCGACCTGCGGAAGAAACCCGCCCGGCGCGGGATTCGTTCCCGGGAACGACCGAAGCTCGCCCCTCCGTCCTCAGCGGAGGACCACCACCTTCGTGGCGGCGGGTCCGGAACCCCCTTCGAGGATCGCCCAGTAGACTCCCGGCGGAACGCGCCGGCGGTCCGGGCCGAGACCGTCCCAGGTCCAGACCCCCGAGCCGCGGACGCCGGGAGCGAGTTCCTCGCCGAGGATCTCGCGGCCGGAAACGTCGACGAGGCGCACCCGATCGAACGCGCGCGCGGCCGAGAACGTCAGCTCGCCCCCGCCCCGCGTGGGGTTCGGGGCGAACCCGGGCCGCAGACGACCCGACTCCGGCGCCGACGTTCCCCCGCCCACGACCACGAGCCCGTCCGTCATCTGGACGGCGCGCGGGAACGTCTGGCCGGAGTCCGCGTTCACGCACAGTCCCGCGTCGACGAACGTGCAGTGCGGATCGGAAACGATCGCGATCGGAGATGCACCGTTCGCGACCGCGCGGAACGTGTACGTGCTCAGCGGGCCGGGGCCATCGACGAACGCGCCCGCCGCGAGCAGCACGTGCGTGAAGGTCACGGTGGAGTCCGTGGATTGCGGGACCGTCCACCGGAACGGCGCGGCCTGGATCATGAGCGAGCCCTCGGCCGCGGACACGAACTCGAGCACGGCCGGATCGAACTGGAGCACGACCTCGTAGCCGTTGAAGTGCTCCGCGGGATCCCCGGCCGAGAACGTGACCTCGAACAGGTCGTCCGGCTCGACCTCCGTGAGCGCCGGCTCGATCGACGCGAAGAAGTCGACCGGATCCACCGCCGCCGCGGTCGTCGCCGCGAGCAGGAGCGCGAGGGTGCCGGCGAGACCGGCGCGGCGGATCATGGGCCGGCTCTCCCGCCGGGGTTGTCCGCGTACAGGTCCTTGATGCGTCCCCAGCTCGCGTCGTCGATGTGAACGGGGCAGTTTTCGACCTCGAGCGTCGCGCCGTTGCTGATGGTGGGCAGGGTCGCGTTCTGCGAGTCCCGCAGGATGATGCCGGTCCACGAGAGCGGGCTGATCCCGTCCATCTGACCGGTGAATCGGATGCGCAGGATGGCGCCGGGGCCCACCATGGAGCAGCCGAGCCCGGCCCCGTCGACGGTGAGAGAGTCCCCGGGAGAGCCCTCGCTCAGCCAGTCCAGGAAGTACGGACACGCCGAGAGGAGCGGCCCGGCCTCCACCGCGACCGGCGTGAGGATCGCGGAGTCGAACACGAGCGCGAGCGAGAAACCGCGCAAGTCGGCCACTCCGTCCACCGTGACGTAGACGTCGGCGGTGTCCTCGCACGTGAAGACCTGCGACGGCGGATCCACGGACACGAGTACGGCGAGCGCCGGAACCGCGCCGAGCAGAGTCCACGCCAGCAGAGCGAAGGCGATCGAGAAGTAGCAGCGCTTCAAAGAGCCTCCTTTCCGATCGGTCCGGGGGAGCGGAATGCACCGCTCCCCCGTTCCCGAATCCCTGCTAGCGCACGCGCAGGAGCTTCCGGGTCTCCCGGTGCTCCGCCGCCGTCAGCGTGTAGAAGTAGATGCCGGCGCCCACGACCCGACCGTCGTCGGAGCGACCGTCCCAGACCACGGAGGTCTCACCCGCCGCGACCGGTCGGTCCACCAGCGTCCGGACCAGACGTCCGGCCACGTCGTGGATGCGCACCGTCACCGGCGTCGCGGCCGGGAGACGGAAGGCGATCCGCGTGGAGCCGTCGAACGGGTTCGGCCGCGCGCCCACGAGCTGCACGCTCGAGACCTGCACGTCCGTGACCGCATCCGTGGTGCCGTCGTCCGCCGCGTCGGGCTCTTCCGTGCGCGGATGGTTCGGCGAGCGATTCGCGCGGTTCCGGAGATCCACCGTACGGATCGCCGGACGCACGAGACCGTCGAGCTCCACGACCGCGATCTCTCCCGAGCCCGCGAACACGGCGTCGGTGCCGAGCACCGCGAGATCCACGAACGTCCCGCTCTCCTGCGGAATCGTGCCGAGGAACACGGAGCCCGGCTGCGCGATGCCGGTCGGCGTTGCGGAGATCACTGCCGCACCGCCCCCATCGAGCAGCGCGTGCACGCCCTTCACCTGCGACACGTTGTCCTCGAGTCGCAGCGTGGCGATCGTGTGCCCGTTCTCGTGGCGATAGGTCATGGACACGAACGGCTCCGTCAGCACCGCCTCGGACGGCTGCGGCGCGCGAGCCGGCGCCGACACGAGACCGTAGTTGATCGCGAACATCATCAGATCCTCGAACTGGACCTGGTTGTCGGTGTCCGGAAGGCCGTTCACGGAGAAGTCCGACGTCGGCCCCACGTCGAGGTACCCGAGCGGATCGGACACCCCGAGCGTGATGCCGTAGTTCGCGCCGAGGAGACTCACGTCCAGGAAGCCCACTCCGTTGTCGCCGTGGCCGTTCGTGGAGCCGTCGGTCACGTCGCCGAGGTGGTAGTTCAGCGTACCGGACGTCATGTTCGAGACCGCCGACACGTTGCCGCACTCGTCCTTGGTGAACATCGTGAAGTACCAGAAATCGCGCGCCGCGAGGTGCACCGTGTCCCCGGTCGTCGTGGCCGACGTGAGGATCCACGGGGCCGACGGCGGGTAGCTCGGAATCGCGGGCACGGACCCGGCGCCCGGAGCGTCGTCGTACTCGGGATAGTTCCCGTACGGCGCCGCCCAGACCTCCACCACGTCCGCGTCGCCCGGCTCCGTGAAGTTCACGAAGATGCCGGTGGTGTCGTTGCCGGCGGTGTTGCCGGTGGTCTTCTGCATCGCGGCGAGGTCACCCACGGCCACGGGGCCCGTCGCGTCGATGAGGATCGACGCCGGCGCGCCCGGGGAGCAGGGGATCGGGACGTTCGCGCAATCGCGCGCGATCACGCTGTCCACCGTGATCGTGCCCGTGCCGTCACCGCCGGAGGCCTTCACGCCCACCGTGAACAGCGTGCCGGTCGGCGCGGTCTGTCCGCACGGAATGCCCAGAATCGAGCAGTCCACCGTGTACGAGCCGCCGCCGTTGTCCAGGACCTGGAACGCAGTGAGCGGATTGATCGAGTTGAGATACGAACCCTGCACCACGGAGGAGAGACCCGAGCACAGCTCGAGCTCCGGACTCAGCGTGAAGTTCACGCTGTAGCCCCGCATCCCGTCCGAGTCGGTGCGCATGATCTCGAACGGCACCGTGACGCACGGCGTCGGTCCGGAGATGCAGTCCAGCGGCGACGGGTTCGGGCTCACCGTGTTGTCCACCGGCGTGAACGCACAGACGGTGGTGGAGGAACCGTCGATCCGGTACGGATCGAAGTCCACGCTGCCCGGGAAGCCGGTGTCGTTCACGGCGTCGCCGCTGCCGGAGCCGGCGCCGCTCGGACCATCTGCCGCGCCCCACCAGTTGCGCTCGGCGTCGACCGGATTGCCGCTCGCCGAGTTGTCGAATCCGGCGGTGAGGTTGCCGGCGATGCTGTTGTCGTTCGCGACACAGGTCGCGCCGGCGCCGTACATGTAGATGCCGTAGTCCCAGTTCGTGATCGTCATGTTGGTGACGACCACGTTGAGCGCGGAGGACGCCGAATAGATGTCGATGCCGCTGGAGAGCGCCACCGCGCTGCCGGTCAGGCAGCCGTTCGTCACGGCGACCGCGAAGGTGACCGGCGCGCGACCGGTGGGCATCGATTCCTCGAACGGCACCGGCAGCGGCCGCTCCGCGCTTCGCACGACGGTGTCGTTGTAGAGGAACACGGCATCGAACTCGCCGCCGCTCGCGATCTCGAGCCCGCCGAGCGTGCCGTCCGTGTCGTACCAGCTCACGGGCGCCTGGCAGTCCGAGATCACCACGTTGCCGGAGGTCACGACCGGGCCGCCGCACAGGTACGTGAGCAGGCCGCTGGCCACGAACGTCGCCGGCGTGTAGCGAACCGCACTGATGTCGCAATCCGTGACGGTTCCGGCCGCGCCGTAGCTGACCTGGATGCCGTTCTGCGCGGTATACGCGATGTCGCCGGCTCCGACCGTGGTGCAGTCGTGCACGTCGACGACCATGGTCTCACCGGAGAGCGCCATGGCGTTCTTCTGGTAGTCGGTCACCGTGCAGTTCCCGACCTCGAGCGCGTACGGGCCACCCGTGTTGTTGAACGAGTAGATGCCGATGCCGTGCTGGACGCCGGAGGCCGGCGTGTCGCGGATCGCGATCACGTCGCAATCGAGCACCGCGCCGCCCGCGTTCCAGAAGGCCACGCCGGAGAAACGGTTGTTCGCGTTGCCGGCGCCCTGGCCGTCGATCGTGAAGTTCCGGATCACGAAGCCCGGCGTGTTCGCGCCGGTCACCACCGGCTTGTTCGGGCCGGTCGTGGTGAACGTGACCGCGAGGGTCGCCGGCGACGCGATGATCGTGGTGTTGCGATCGGCGCCGTGCAGCGTGACGTCCTTGCCGTCGCAGATGATCTGCTCCTCGTACGTGCCGGGGAGCACCTCGATCGTGGTGCCGCCGGACACTGCGAGCACGGCGGACTGGATGCTCCAGCCGAGGGTGCCCACGGTGCCGTCGACGTAGACGCCGCGATCGAACGTGTTCGCGGCGGCGATCGTGGCGGCGGCCTGGCCGGTGTTCTGGAAGAACACGTGACCGGTGGCCGCGAGCGGCGCCTGGATGCCGGTACTCACGAACGAGTTCCCGCTCACCGTCGTGCTCGGGCCGCGCACGCGGAGGCTGGTCGCGAACCGCGTGGTGGTGCCGGCGAACGTGTTGCCGGTCACGATCACGCCGTCACCGTCGAGGGTGACGAGCGTGTTGCCCTGCTCCTCGACGGCGGGGTTGTACCCACCGGCCGTTCCCGTGACCATGTTGTTCGAGAACGTCACGTTCGACGTGCTCGTGCAGCCGCCGCCGCAGCCCATCACCACGAGCTGACGCGGTCGGTTCGGCGCCGAGAACTGGTCGCTGAAGCCGTTGCCATCCGGACCCGCGCCCACGAACGTCTGACCCGAGAACGTGTTCCCGTCGATCAGGAAGTTCGAGATCGTGGCGCCGTACTCCGTGAGCAGACCGCCGTCTCCATTCGCGACGATCTCGTTGTCCAGGATCTGCGCGCCGGAGTGGCCGCCCTGGAAGTAGATCGCGGCGTTCTCGATCGCCGGGTTGCCGTTGTCGATGCCGATGATCGTGAAGCCCTGCCCCACGTCGCCGATCTGCACACCCGTGGTGCCGCCGGTCACGCGAATCGTGCCGAGCGAACCGTCGGCGATTCCCTCGATCGTGGTGACCGCCCGGCCGCCGGTGGAGATGAGCGTGAGGTCGAGATTGATCGTGACGTTTTCGTTGTAGGTGCCCGGCGAGACGGAGAGCACGTCGTTCGCGCTCGCCGCGGAGACCGCGGCCTGGATCGTGGGATAGTTGTTGAGCGTGTTGAGGTTCTGCACCTGTGCCTCGGCGGGACGGCTCCCGGCGAGACTCAGCAGCAGAATCGCGGCTCCCAGGGTCGACCCGAAGATCGAGCGGGCGCGCAACGAGACTGCGGAACAGGACATGAGTCAGCTCCTCGAAAAGAGTGAGCCGGCTCGGACGGAAGCAAGTCGAGAGCTGAGTCGAATCCGGGTGCCGGTCCTTCCGCTCCGGACCGGTGAAAAATCGGGATCGGATCGCGTGGAGGTCGGGGCAGCGGGGCTCGATCCGAGCACTCGAACGTAACGGACCGGCGGACGCGAATCACGCGGATTCGCACACTCCGCCCCCGAGGTCCGGATCCGACCCCGTGCCCGGAATCGGCTGCAAAGTCGTCGTAAAACGATTGCACGACGCACTTTACGCGGCCACACGCGCGTCTTTCGGTCGTCCCCGCGATTCCGCGTTCGATCACCCGTTCCCCGCGACCAATCCCTTGCGACGTGTCGATTCGCGATTCCGGGACGAAATTCCAGGATCATGCGAACTCTTCTCTCCTGGCTCGGACTCTGCGTGATCCTCGCGCTCTCTCTCGCGATCTCGGCCTGCGACCGCAGCGATGCCGACGAGTCGCCGGAGATCGCGCAGCTCGCGGACGTGCTCGATCGGCTCCCCCCCGAGGTCCGGGCGCGACTCAGCCCGTTCCAGCGCGGCATTCCGGGACGCTGGCGCGAGGTGCGCGAGGACGATCCCGAGTTCCTCGCCGACGTGGAGCGGCTGAGCTCGCTCGGGTACGCGGCCGGCGTGCAGCCGGCGGACGGGCGCGGCGGCGCGCACACGTTCGACGCGAGCCGCGTGCAGCCGGGTCTGAGCTTCTGGACTTCGGGTCACGCGCCGGAGGCGATCCTCTCCGATCTCGAGGGTCGGCTCGTCCACACCTGGCACGCGACGTACGATCAGGTATTCCCCGACTCGCCCTTGCCGAAGCGCAGCATCGCCACGGACTACTGGCGCGCCGCCCGCCTCCTGCCGGACGGAAGCGTGGTCGCGATCTTCGAGGGGCTCGGGATCTTCCGGGTGGACTCGGACTCGCGCGTGCGCTGGGCGCAGAGGAACGGCGCCCACCACGACTTCGCGATCGCGCCGGACGGCACGATCTGGGCGCTCGTGCGCGACGCCCACCTCGTGCCGCGCGTATCCGCCCGCGGGCCGATCCTCGAGGACTCGATCGCCGTGCTGGATCCGCGGACCGGCGAGGAGAAACGTCGCTTCTCGCTGCTGGAGGCGTTCGAACGTGGCCCCGAGCCGGACTGGACGCAGGCGTACTACGCGTTCTGGAAGCGGGAGGGCGCGATCGATCTCGCGGACTCCGGACCGGACGACATCTTCCACACGAACTCGATCGAGATCCTGGACGACACGCTCGCCGACGTTCCGGGGTTCCGGCCGGGCAACCTGCTCGTTTCCATGCGCAACCTCGACATGATCGCGGTGGTGGATCCCGAGCGCGAGTCGGTGGTCTGGTCGCGCGCCGGGCTCACCACGTTGCAGCACGATCCGAGCGTGACACCGGACGGCGCGCTGCTCGTGTTCGACAACCAGTGGCAGCCGCTGCAGCGATCGCGCGTGGTGTGGCTCGACCCGCGCGACGACAGCGTGCGGCGGGAGTGGGCCGGAACCGAGGCCTCCCCGCTCTACAGTCACTCCTGCGGAACGTCGCAGCTGCTCGCGAACGGCAACGTGCTGGTCGTGGAGACGGACCAGGGGCGGGTGCTCGAGGTCGCGCCGGACGACGAGATCGTGTGGGAGTTCCGCAACCCGCACCGGGCCGGCGAGCACGGGGAGTACATCGCCTCGGTGTTCGGCATGACCCGCGTGCCGCGAGGGTCGCTGGACTGGCTCGCGGGCAGCTGAGGGCGGCTCGGCACGAACTCCCCGCACCGGCCCGCTTGTCCGCACCGGCCCCCCTTGGCGGCCCCGGCACGGCCGGCTCTCCCCGTGGTATTGTGAAGACTGCGATCGTCTCCCGGAGAATCCCGGGATCCCCGCTCCTCGCTCCGGACTGCATCCATGCCACGAATCGCGTTCCTCGCCGGCGCCGCCGTGTCCTGCCTCGCCGTGTCCCTCCCTGCGTTCGCCGGGAGCCTCCCGATCCAGATCGACGCCGACTTTTCCGACTGGACGGCCGGCGTGTGGGCCACCGATCCGTCCGGCGACGCCGGCCCCTCGGGCGTCGACTTCACGCGCCTCGAGCTCGCGGACGACGAGCGTCGTCTCTACCTGCGATTCGACACGGGCGTGGAAGTGCAGCCGGACGAGCAGCAGGAGATCACGATCGCGATCGACACGGATCTGAACGCCGCCACCGGCGCCACGATCGGCTCGATCGGCGCGGAGATCCTGTGGAGCCTCGGCGGTCGCGGCGGCTCGCTCGACCTCGGCGGCTCCACGATTCCGCTCGATCACGCGGACATCGGACTGTTCGTGGCGTCCACCGTGAGCGACACGGAGTTCGAGATCGCGATCGATCGACTCGCGGCGCCGTCCGGCCACCCGCTGTTCCCCGGCAATTCGTTTCGGATGGCGCTGTGGGACGCGAACAGCGGCGACGTGCTGACGGCATCCACGCCGTACACGTTCGACGGGACGCCGCAGCCGGTGGACTCCCGCGACTTCTCGCGCGAGGACCCGGGCGACCTGCGTCTCGCGAGCTACAACGTGGAGAACGACGGACTCTTCAGCGGCGGCTCACGCGCCGCGGCCCTCGGCCGCCTGTTCGACGCGATCGACCCGGACGTGTGGGTGATCACCGAGGTCTGGAATCACAACGCGAACGAAGTGAAGTCCGTGGTCGAGGGTTTCCTGCCGAGCGGACCGGGCGAGAGCTGGAACGTGATCAAGATCGATTCCGGCAACGCGATCGCGTCGCGCTTCCCGATCCTCGAGACGTGGCTCGTGCTGCCGGGCAGCCGCCTCACGGCCGCGCGCCTCGATCCGCGCCCCGTGCTCGACTCCGATCTCCTGGTCATCGCGAATCACTGGAGCTGCTGCACCGCCGACGCCGCGCGCCAGGAGCAGGCCGACGCGCTCGTGAGCTTCCTCGCGGACGCGCGCAGCCCGGGCGGCGCGATCACGCTCGCGCCGGACACGCCGATCCTGATCGCGGGCGACTTCAACCTCGTGGGCTGGCGCCAGCAGCTCACCACCGTTCTCACGGGCGACATCGTGGACAACGGCACGTTCGGTCCCGACTCGCCGCCGGACTGGGACGGCACGGATCTCGAGGCCGCCCTCACCCGCCACCCGGACGACCGCCTCGTGGCGACGTGGTGGGACGACGCGAGCTCGTTCTATCCCGGGCGCCTCGACTGGATCTTCTACACGGGCAGCGTGCTGGAAGCGCGCCGGCAGCTCGTGGCGGAAACGCGCTCGATGACGCCCGCGAACCTCGCGGCCGCCGGCCTGCTCGCGGGCGACACCCCGACCGCGAGCGACCACGCGCCGATCTTCGCGGACTTCCGCGCCCCGCTCGTGAACGTCGGCGCGCCGACGTGGCCCGCGGACCCGCTCGGCCCCACGCTCGAGCCGGCCCGCCCGAACCCCGCCTCCGGCGACGTGGCGCTGCGCTGGTCGATTCCCCGGCCCGGCGGCTGGGCGGTCACGATCCACGACGTCGCGGGGCGCCGTGTGCGCGCGCTCGCGGCCGGCGAGACGGCCGGCCCGGGTCAGGCGACCTGGGACGGGCGCGACGACGCCGACCGGCCCGTGGCCCCCGGGATCTACTTCGTGCGCCTCGCCAGCCCGGAGGGGAACGCCTCGGAGCGGATCGTCCGGGTCCGCTGACGGCCCCCGGGATCCCGGTACGGCCCGCGCCCGCACCCTCCCCGTCCGGCCCGCGCGGGCGTATGCTCGGAGCGGGAGGGCCCCCTCAGGAGGTGGCCCATGTCGTACGGCAAGGCCTGGCGTCGACCGTTCGTCTTCACCGGGGACTCGCGAGGACACGAGTTCCTGTACGACGCGCAGGCGATCTTCAAGATCCTCTCCATTCTCTCGTTCGCGGTTCTCGTCTTTGCGATCTTCCTGCACTGGCCCGGCCTCGGCGTGCTCGGCGGACTCTTCGTCGCTTCGGTGATCCTGTGGATGACGACGACGGCGCTCGAGCACCGCGCGCGCCACCAGCTCCGCAGCGTGGTCAACGAGCACGAGGCGCATGAACTGGAGCACCTCGCCCAGGACGCGGTGGAGCGCACGCGGGATGAACACGTCGCGCGGGTGGAGACCCGGTTCGCGCTCGCGATCCTCGTCGCCCTCGTGCTCGGCGCGCTCGCCGTGGCCGCGCTTCTGTTCCGGCCGACGTTCGGGCTCGGCGCGTTGCTGGTGTTCGCGTACCTGGTCGCGTTCGGCGCGCCGTACTGGCTCGCGGCGATCCACGAGCGGGGAGAGGACGAGAGGAACAAGCAGGACTAGGCGTTCGGGTTGGAGAGAATCGGGGAGCGACCGAAACCGGAGAGCTCGGGATCTCGGGCTGCCTCGCGGAGCCGGAACCTCAGCGGCCCGCCGCCCGGCGGTAGCGGGTCTTGATCCTGGCCCAGGTCTCGCTCTCCACGGACATCGGTTCGCATCCGATGCCGTACGCGCCGATCTGCCCGCATCCCTCCGACTGGGGGTCGACGCACGGGGAGTTCGCGGCCACGGTGAAGTCGCCCTGCGCGACGTCGCAGAAGAGCGGGTCTGCCACCCGATCGGTCGGGGAGAGCTCGACACCGATTCCGACCTCGTTCCCCCAGTAGAGGTTGCAGGACGGGCTCCAGGTATCCGGAGCCGTGATCGCCAGATTCCCCTCGGACATGGCGACGATGTTGTTCTCGAACACGGCGGGCACACCGAGACGGACTGCGGCGCCTCCGAACCCAGGATTCTGAAACGCCTGCCGGTTTCCGAAGAACGTGTTCCCGCGGATCGTGCAGGGTCCGTTCCCGGACACGGCGATCGCACCCCCCTGGCCATTGGACGATACCGCTGCGTTGTTCAGGAACAGGCAGCTCTCGACGAGCTTCTCTCCGAATCCGGACCAGATCAATGCGCCACCGGGCCCATTCGCGACGTTGTTCCGGAACACACAGTTGCGAACGATGCCCCCATCGAAGTGAGACGCGATCGTCAACGCGCCGCCGGGCGTATCGGTCTCGTTGTCCTCGAACAAGCACCCCTCAATGTAGCTCGATGCGCGGCGAAGGTCAGGCGAGTCGGCCAAGTAGACCGCTCGATCCCCGCAACGCCTCACGACACACCGAATCAAGTCGATGTGGCCGCCTTCTTGCGCGATCGCCCCCCCGGCCGACGTGGTGTGGCAATCCTCGAACGTGCAGTCGATCACGGCCCCAGCCCCATCGATGACGATGGCGGCGCCCTTGAAGTCGGTTTCCAGTTCACGGAAGATGCATCGCTCCACAACGACGTGCTGGTTCAGAATCGAATAGAAGCCGAGGCCTCCGATCCCCGCCGTCCCCGTGAGGGTGAATCCCTCGATCCGGATCGGGTGCTTCGCTTCCCACGCGATCAGCACGCAGGCTTGCGGTCCGTCGATTCCATCCATGTCGATCGACGTCAGCTCGGGCCCTTGCTCCGAAAGCAGCGTCACCCCATCGGGTAGATGGCCGCATGACCACAGCGGGGTTCCGACATACATCCGCTTCTCCGCATCCGTGTACCGCCCCGGAGCCACGAGCACCGTGTCCCCCGGCGCGGCCACGTCGAGCCCCGCCTGGATCGTCGGGTACTCGGACGGGACACGGTGCGTGCCGGCCGCCGCGTCCACGAATCCGATCCCCGCGAGGACCGCCACTGCCGCGAGAAGGAACCTCTCCATCATCGGGTACCCCGGAACGTGGGAGGGCTTGTGGGAAACGTCCGCACGACCCGTGCAAGACAATCAAACGCGTCCCGTGACCCGGTGTCCACCATGGTGTCGCCCGATCGCGGGTACCGGACACCGTCCCCACCGCCGCGGCCGCCGGCGCGGCCCCTTCGCGGTGGAGAGCATCTCGGCCGAAACCCCTGTCGATGGTATCGTGCTCGGATGAACACGAAACGAACCCGCGCATGGATCCGGTGGGCAACCCTCGCCGCAGTTCTCGGGTGCACGCCCGCCTGTACCGACCGCGTCGACGTCTCCCGCCTCCCCGCGCCCGCCGTGCTCCCGGAGACGTTTCCCGGCCGCCTCCCGAACTCCGCGACGTTTCTGCGCGACGGAGGTCGCACGCGGATCATGAACCTCCTGAGCGAAGAGATGCCGGAGAACGAGTTCCGCCGGCAGGTCGACGCGTGCGTGGCGTCCCGCGACGACACGATCGCGCTCTACGTCACGAATCGCGGCGACGGCCAGCCGCCCGTGACGAGCTTCTACCGGGACGACGAGTACGGCGGCGAGGTCGACGAGGCGAGCGTGGCGCTCATGCGCGAGCGGATCGAGTACTGCCGCTCGCGCCCGCTCCGCGTGCACCTCTGGATCTGGTCGGACGATTCCGGGTTCGGCGCGGTGCCGGACTCCGTGAACGTCGCGCATCTCGCGCGCTCCGTGGAGCTGTTCGACGACCTCGTCGACGCGTGGTGCGTGGGCCTCGAGCTGGACGAGGTGTTCGGAACGGCGGAGCGCGTGTCCGCGCTGACGCACGAGCTCGAGACGCGAACCGAGCGGCCGGTGGGCGTGCATTTCACCGCACTGGACCGCTGGGACTGGGCCGTCGATTCCGGCGCGGACCTCTGGTTCGGGCAGTACGGATTCGGACTCTCGCCGGAGAAGATCCACCGCCTCACGGAGCAGACCATCGTGCGCCTCGACGGGCGGATCGGGTTCTGGGCGTTCGAGTACCACCTGTCGTCCACGTCGGCCGACGCCAAGGCCCTCGGCGACGCCGCGATCTCCGTGCCCGGCTGCCTCGGCACCGGCAACGGCCGCACCCGCCGCGACGCGGTCACGTCCTGAGCGCTCGCCCGGAACGAGCGGCTTCGCCTATCCTGATCGCATGAAGAAACGCGCCCCTCGACGCTCCCGCCCGGGACCCACCCCGCGCCCCTCCGGCCCGCGTGCCCCCGGCTCGCGCACCTCCGGCTCCGCCCGGGGCAAGAACGGCGCCGCCGCGAAGAAGGGCGGCGCTCCGCCGCGCGGCCGCCGGCGTGACGACCCCGAGACCCCGCGCGTGCGTCCGAGCCGCGAGGCCGTGCGCTCGTTCCTCGAGCGCGCCCGCATCCGTCTCAGCGATCACCAGCTCGACCAGCTCTGGCGGTTCCACGAGATGCTGCGCGCCCGCAACGCCGCCGACGACCTGACCCGGCTCGTGGGATTCGAGAGCATCGTGGTGAAGCACTACGTGGACTCGATGATCGTGGGCGACCTCTTTCCCCTGCCGCCCCGCCTGCTCGACCTCGGCACGGGCGGCGGATTCCCCGGCCTGCCGCTGAAGATCCGCTACCCGGAGCTCTCGCTCGTCCTCGTGGAGGCCCGCGAGCGCCGCACGGCGTTCCTCGCCGACGTGGTCCGCGAGCTCGGCCTCCAGGACGTGGAGGTCGTGAAGCTCAAGGCGAACAGCCGCAACCTCGCGATCCCCGTGGACGCGGTGATCACCCGCGCGGTGGAGCGGATCTCGGCCACGATCCTCCGCACCTCGAACTGCCTCGGCCCGGGTGGCCTTCTCCTCTTTCCCAAGGGCCCGTCGGTGGAGCCCGAGATCGAGGAGGCCCTCGCGCAGCACGGCCGCGCGATCGAGCTGCTGCTGGATCGGCCGTACTCCCTGCCCGGCACGCCCTACCAGCGTCGGCTCGTGGTCATCCGCCGCCGCGACGATCGTCCGCCGGGATCCGAGAGGGCCTAGAATCCCGGCCGAGACGGCGTCGGGGGCGCGGAAACCGGCGAATCCGCCGGATCCGAGAATTATGAACCGGCGTAACCTGTTGTCTGCCGGCCACTTCGGACGCCCCGTCGCCGACCCCGGTTCATAGTTCCTATGATCCCCGTCTCCCCGCCGAACGGCCCGCCGGACCGCCTCCCGCCGCAAGCGCTTCCCCCTCAGACACTTGCGATCCGGTCCGGGAGCACGTGACCGGTGGTGCGAGTCTTGCGTATCCTCCTCTCCTGACTCTTCCTTCCTTCGCCGTGCCCTTCCAGGATCAATGCCGTGTCTGCCTCCCGTCCGCCGTCGCGATTTCCGAAGATCCTCCCGTTCCTCGGAGCCCTGCTGCTCGCACAGACCGGCTACCTCGCCGGTTCCGTGGCTCCGAATCCGTTCTACGTGGCCAACGTGTTCGCCCACCACTACGGCGGGCTCGTGCTCGCGATCGTCCTCCTCGTGCTGGGGCTGCGGAACTTCGGCCGCCTGCGCGAAGCCGGCGGCGCGGTGGCCGCGCTCGGAACGCTCGCCCTCGTGGGTCTCGCCGCCACCGCGGCCACCGCGATCGGGCTCGAGATTCTTCACAACACGCGCCAGACCCGCTGGCTGCTGAACCTGCACATCGGCATCGCGGTCGGCACCGCCGCCTTCACACTGTTCATGCTGCTCGCGTGGGCCGGCCGCTCCGCGTCCGCGCGACGGGCCGCGGGATGGGTCGGCGTGGGCGCCGCCGTCGGCGTGGCGTTGCTGTTCGTGGGCCTGGACGGCGCGAGCCGCAACCGCGAGCGCGATCGCATCCGGAATCCGGAGCGCCCGCCCGCGGAGATGGCGCACGAGGCGATGGGCGGAGCCGAAGGGCCGTTCTTCCCGTCGTCCGCCGCGACGTCGACCGGCGGCCGCATCCCCTCCGACTTCTTCATGAGCTCCGAGTCGTGCGCCCGCTGCCACGCGGACATCTACGAGCAGTGGTCGAGCTCCGCTCACCACTTCTCCTCGTTCAACAACCAGTGGTACCGCCGCTCCATCGAGTACATGCAGGAAGTGAACTCGGTGCAGTCGTCCAAGTGGTGCGCGGGCTGCCACGATCACGCCGTGCTCATCAACGGCATGATGGACGATCCCGTCGCCGCGTTCCTCGCCACGCCGGAAGCGCACACGGGCCTCGGCTGCAACTCGTGCCACGCGGTCACGCACGTGAAGGACACGATGGGCAACGGCGGCTTCTACGTGGAGTACCCGCCGCTGCACGACCTCGCGGTGAGCGAGAACCCGCTCCTGCGCGGCCTGCACGACAAGGCGGTGGAGCTCGATCCGGGCCCGCACAAGGACGTCTTCCTCAAGTCGTTCCACCGGGACCAGACGGCGGAGTTCTGCTCCTCGTGCCACAAGGTCCACCTCGACATGCCGGTGAACAACTACCGCTGGATCCGCGGATTCAACGAGTACGACAACTGGCAGGCTTCCGGCGTGTCCGGCCAGGGCGCGCGCTCGTTCTACTACCCCGAGTCGCCGATGGACTGCGGCGACTGCCACATGCCGCTCGTGGCCTCGGACGACAAGGGCAACATCGACGGCTTCGTGCACGACCACTCGTTCTTCGCGGCGAACACGGCCGTGCCCACGGCGAACCTGGACGAGGAGCACCTCGCGGGGACGATCGAGTTCCTGCAGCGCAACCAGGTCACGGTGGACATCTTCGCGGCCGGCGCCCCGAAGCTCGGCGAGGTCTCGGCGGCCGCAGCGCAGGAGCCGGAGCTCGCGTCGACGTTCGCGGTCGGCGAGGAAGCGGCGATGTCCGTGGGCCGTGCCGGTGGGGGCGTCGCCCGCGAGCTCGGTCCGCTGTGGGGCCCGCTCGATGCGGTGCCGGTTCAGGTCCGGCGCGGCGACGACGTGCGCGTGGACGTGGTGGTGCGCACGCGCGGCGTGGGCCACTTCTTCCCGGGCGGCACGATCGACGCCTTCGACGTGTGGCTCGAGCTGCGGGCCACGGACGAGAACGGAAACACGCTGTTCTGGAGCGGTGTGGCGGGCGAAGGCGGCGCGCTGCCCGCGGACCCGGGCGCGCACTTCTACGGCGCGCGCATGGTCGACGCCCACGGCAACCCGATCACGAAGCGCAACGCGTTCATGACGCGCGCCGTCGCCTGGATCAACCTGATCCCGCCCGGCGCCGCCGACGTGGCGCACTACCGGATCTCCGTCCCGAAGGACTGCGGGAACGAGATCCACCTGGAGGCGCGTCTCAACTACCGCAAGTTCACGAACGAGAACACGGCGTTCTCGTTCGCCGGCACGCTGTCGCCCGATGAGCCGGACGCGATGACGAACCCCAAGCGGGCCACTCCGCACTTCGACGATCGCACCTGGATCACGGGCGAGGTGCCGGAGAACGTCAGCGCCGAGCTGCGCGAGATCCCGAACCTGCCGATCACGGTGATGCACCGCGCCGAGGCCACGCTCGCCGTCACCGACGGCCCCGCGCGGAACGCGCCGGCCGCCGCGCGGCCGCAGGACTCGCGTCGCTGGAACGACTACGGGATCGGTCTGATGCGTCAGGGCGATCTCTCGGGGGCGCGTCGCGCATTCGAGTACGTGACGAAGTGCGAGCCCGACTACGCGGACGCGTGGGTCAACCTCGCGCGCGTCGCGCTGCAGGAGGGTCTGCTGGAGGACGGAACCGCGGCGCTCGACAAGGCGCGGAAGCTCGCTCCGGACCTGCCGAAGATCCACTACTTCCTGGGCGTGGCCGCGAAGGAGCAGGGCCAGTACGAGGAGGCGGAGGCGCGCTTCCGTCAGGCCGCCGCGACGTATCCGCGCGATCGTGTGGTGCGCAACGATCTCGGCCGCGTGCTGTTCCTGCAGCGCCGGTACGAGGAGGCGATCACGGAGCTCAAGAAGGTGCTGGAGATCGACGCCGAGGACCTCGCGGCCCACTACAACCTCATGCTGTGCTACCGCGGACTCGGGCAGAACGACGAGGCCGAGGCGGAACGTCATCTGTACGAGCGCTTCAAGGCCGACGAAGACGCCGACGCGATCCTCGGACCCTACCTCCGCGCGCACCCGCAGGACAACCGCATGCGGCAGCGGATCCACGAGCAGGTCTCCGCGCCGGCGGATCTGATCGCGCGCGAGGTCGCGTTCCGGGCGGAGCACGGCGAGCCGTGGATCGCGCTGCCGGGCCAGGGCGCGGAGCTCGCGAAGCGCATCGTGGAGCGCGGCGAGAGCCTGCGTCCCGAGATCGCGGCCGGGCGCTACCAGGGGCCCACCGAGCACGCGGAGCAGCGCAAGCAGGAGGAGCAGCTCGCGCGTTCTTCGAGAGAGAATAGCGATGCGGCCGCGAGCGTCGCGGAGGCCGTCACACCGCCGCTCACGCCCTGATTCGTTCGTTTCCGCACGCTGCCGCCGATCTCTCGCGGGCGGGCCGGTTCGCCGGCCCGCCCTTCTCTATTCTCCCCGATTTGCACTCCTCTACTATCGGGGTGTATAAGCGATCTCGTGCCGGCGCACGGTCAAGCCCGCACGTGCCAGATCGGCCCCGCTGCGGGGTGTGCCGGTCACTCCAAGCTTGCCGCCACTCGCAAGGAGTGACACATGAAGCGTTTGCTCTCCCCCCTCGGACTCACGTCCGTGCTGCTCCTCTCTTGCTCCGCGACGGCGTTCGCGGCGCCCCCCACCCGGGACTTCGTTCCGGTTCAAGACCGTGATCTCGGTCGCTCGGCCACCGAGCTGAGCCTCTGGGCCCCCGGTCGCATCCTCGTGCAGATCGAGGATTCCGCGCTGCGCCGCTCGGCGCTCGTCTCGGACGTCTTCGGGCGCTCCGCGACTCCGACCACCGGTCTCGCCGATCTCGATCAGGCGATGACGCGCGTCGGCGCGACGTCCGTGCAGCGCTCGCACATCGAGGTGCGCAACGCATCGCTCGATCGCCAGCTCGGCATCAGCCGATGGTTCACGTTCCAGGTGGACGAGAACGCCGACATCGAGGCGCTCGCGGCGGAGCTGCGCGCGCTTCCCTCGGTGGACGAGGCCACGCCGGACTACCGCGCCTTCCCGGCCGCGGTCCCGAACGACCCGCTGTACTCGAGCCAGTGGGGCCACAACAACACCGGCCAGCTCCTGAGCTACTGCTGGAGCTGCGGCGGGCACCCGAGCGGCTCGCCGGTCGGCACCGTGGGCTTCGACGCGAACGCGCAGGCCGCGTGGGACGCGTCGCAGGGCTACGGCAACAGCGGGATCGTGATCGCGATCCTCGACTCCGGCGTGAGCGCCGGTCACCCGGACCTGAACCAGGTCGCCGGCTACGACTACGGCGACAACGACAGCAATCCGGATGACAACAGCGCGTCGCCCGGCCACGGCACCGCGTGCGCGGGCGTCGCGGCGGCGATCGCGAACAACAGCCAGGGTGCCGCGGGCATCGCAGGCGGCTGCTCGATCATGCCGCTCAAGTGCGCGGATTCCGGCGGCAGCCTGTTCTTCTCGTACATCCAGAACGCGCTGTACCACGCGGCCGACAACGGGGCCGACGTCGCGAGCATGAGCTTCGGCGCCGCGATCTCGTCCGATCCGGCCACGGACTCGGCGCTGTCGTACGCGTTCAGCAACGGCGTCACGCTGCTCGCGGCGAGCGGCAACGAGAACGCGAGCTCGGTCAGCTATCCCGCGAACAACACGAATGTGATCGCCGTCGGCGCGGCGTCGCCGTGCGGCGAGCGAAAGCGCTCGAGCTCGAGCACGTCGGAGCTGAATCCCGGCGTGAGCGCGGACCCGAACGGCTACACCTGCGACGGCGAGCGCTGGTGGGGCTCGAACTACGGCAGCACCACGCAGAACGCGTCGACCGCGGTCGACGTGATCGCGCCCACGATCCTCCCGACCACGGACATCGTGGGCTCCGGCGGCTACGATCCGGGCAACTGGTCCATGTGGTTCAACGGCACGTCGTGCGCCACGCCGTACGCGGCGGGCGTCTGCGCGCTGATCAAGGCCGCGAACCCGAGCTGGACGCCGAGCCAGGTGCGGACCCAGCTCCGCAACACGGCGCAGGACGTCACCAGCGTGGAGTCCGGCGCCGGCTGGGATCGCTACACGGGCTACGGCATGGTGGACGCGGCCGCTGCGGTCGGTGGCGGCGGCGGTCCGGGCGGGCCGACCTACGCCTCGCTGCCGTACACGACGGGCTTCGAGTCCGCGTCGCTGGATGCTTCGTGGACCACGGCCAGCACCGGCCCCGGTCGCATCCTCGTGACGACGGCGAACACCCCGCACGCGGGCACCCGTCACCTCACGATGGATTCGTCCACGAGCAACTCGTACGCCACGAACTTCGCGGACCTGCACCTCGACCTCGCGGGCGAGGGCAACGTGGACCTCGAGTTCTGGTGGAAGGAGTTCGGGGACGAGACGCACGCGCAGGACGGCGTGTACTTCTCGGACAACGGCGGCTCGTCGTTCGTGAAGGTCCAGGACCTGAACGGCGCGAGCTACACGAACAACACGTGGCAGAACTTCGCGCTCGATCTGGATGCGCTCGCGTCGGCGAACGGGCTCTCGCTCACGTCGACGTTCGTGATCCGGTTCGAGCAGTACGACAACTACCCGATCGCCACCGACGGATTCGCGTTCGACGACATCTCCGTCACGTCGGCGACCGGTCCCGCGAACTCCGTGACCGTCACGTCGCCGAACGGCGGCGAGACCTGGACGGCGGGCACCGCGCACAACGTCACCTGGACCTGGACCGGCTCCTTCGCGAACGTCGCGATCGCGTACTCCACGAACGCCGGCTCCACCTGGACGACGATCACTTCCTCGACCGCGAACGACGGCTCCTACTCCTGGACCGTGCCTTCGGCGGCCACCACGCAGGGTCGGGTCCGCGTGTCGGATGCCGCGGATGCCGGCACCTCGGACACGAGCAACTCGAACTTCACGATCGACGTCCCGCCGGTGGGCGGCTACGCCTCGCTCCCGTACTCCACGGGCTTCGAGACCGGCTCGCTCGACACGTACTGGGACACCACGACCACCACCACCGGTCGCATCCTCGTGACGGGATCGAACGCGCCGCACGCGGGCTCGTGGCACCTCACGATGGATTCGAGCACGAACGGCACGTACGCCACGAACGACGCCGACCTGAAGCTGAATCTATCCGGCCACTCGCAGGTCGCGATGAGCTTCTGGTGGAAGGAGTTCGGGGATGAGACCCACACGCAGGACGGCGTGTACTTCTCCTCCAACGGCGGCGCCTCGTTCGTGAAGGTGTACAGCCTGAACGGCGGCAGCGTCGCGAACAACACGTGGCAGAACATCAACCTGGACGTCGACGCGCTGGCGGCGGCGAACGGCTTGTCCCTCACGTCCACGTTCGTGGTGCGCTTCCAGCAGTACGACAACTACGCGATCGCCACCGACGGCTTCGCCTTCGACGACATCTCCGTCGTGGACGGCGGCGGCGGAGGCGGCGGCAACTACATCACCGCCGAGAGCGAGCCGAACGACGGCTCCACCACGGCGGACGGTCCGGTCGGCAGCGACGTCGCGGTCACGGGCACGATCTCGTCCAGCGCCGATGACGACTGGTTCGCGTTCGACGTGACCACCGGCGGCACGATCTCGATCTCGGTCGCGATCGGCAGCTCGGCGGATCTCGACTGGTACCTGTACGCGGCGAGCGATCCGGTGAACTGGGTGGCGCGCGGCTACACCGTGAGCAACCCCGAGGCCGGCACCTACAATGCGGCTGCGGGCTCGTACTTCGTGCGCGTGGACGGCTACAACGGCGCCACCTCCGCGTACACGCTCACGGTCTCGGGCACGAACCTCGCGATCGCGTCCGGTCCGGAGAAGATCGATTCCCCGGTGCCGGCGGTCTTCCAGCTCGCGCAGAACGCGCCGAACCCGTTCCACGGGTCGACGATGATCTCGCTCGCGCTGCCGAAGCCCGGCAACGCACGCCTCGCGGTGTACGACGTGACCGGACGCTTGGTCCGCACGCTCGTGAACGGCGAGATGAAAGCGGGCGTGCACCGCATCCACTGGGACGGCCGGGACGAGCGCGGCTCGCACGTCGCGTCCGGCGTGTACCTGTACAAGGTCGACACGGCCGAGAACCACGTGACGAAGAAGATGATCCTCACCAAGTAGTCCGAGAACTCACCAGAGTTCACCAGACGGCCCGGGCGCACGCGTCCGGGCCGTCGTCTTGCCCGCCTCTTTCGGACCCGCCCCTCTCGCCGATCCGGGAACGGACCCGCTATAATCGGCGCTCACCGGTTGCCCCCGGGGAGCTCCCTTGTCGACGTCTTACTCCCGGCCCGCCGCGCGCCCGGCCTCGCGCGACGTGTTCGAGCGTTCCAACCTGACCATGAGCCAGTTTCTGATCTGGACGGGTCAGGCGCTGCGCCCGGACGTGCCGCTCTACAACATGGTGATGACGTTCGAGATCGACTCGGAGCTCGACGTCGAGGCGTTCCGGCGCGCGGTGGCGGCTCTCGTGGCGGACAGCGACGCCCTCCGCACCGTGTTCGGCGAGCGACGCGGCGCGCCGTGGCGGCGAGTGCTCGGGGATCTCGATCCCGCGCTCGAGATCGTGGACCTCCGCGAGGAGACGGATCCGGAACGCGCGTGGAGTACCTGGCTGGAGGCGCGGTCGCGTCGCATCCTCTCGCTCGACACGCGGCTGTTCGACACCTGCCTCGTTCGCCTCGGACCCGCCCGCTGGCGGTGGTACCTGAACCAGCACCACCTCGTGACGGACGGATGGTCCTGCGGCGTGGTCTGGGCGCGCCTCGCGGAGAACTACCGGCGCGCGACGGACGGCACGCTCGAGGAACGCACGCGCCCGCCCCTCTGGGAGCGACACTTCGAGAACGAGCGCGCGTTCCGCGGGAGCCCGAGCTGGGCCGACACCGCCGACCACTGGGAGGACTGGGCGACCCGACCCGTCCCGTCGCACGCGTTCTTCGGTCGCCGACCGGACGGCCGGAGCTGCCGCACCGAGCGCGTGTCGCGCTCGCTCGAGAGCCGACGGGTCGAGCGACTCGCCGAGGTGATCCGCGAGCCCGGAGTGCGGGCGCTGACCTCGGACCTCGCGCGGTTTCACGTGTTCGCGACCGTGCTCGCCGCCTGGCTGCACCGGGCCACCGGCGAGTCCGACGTCGCGTTCCTCGTCCCGTCGCACAATCGGCCCGGCGCGGACGACAAGGGAACGCCCGGCCTCTTCATCGAGATCTTCCCGCTCGGCGTGGCCGTGCAGCCCGGCGACACCTTCGCGACGTTGTTCGATCGCGTGGTCGTCGAGACCCGTAACCTGCTCCGGCACTCGCGCCCGGGCACGAGCCAGGCGGCCCACGGTCGCCCGTACGCGGCGCTGCTGAACTTCATCACGGCGGACTTCCCGCAAGACGAAGCGCTCCCGGCGCGACCCGAGTGGGTCCACCCGGGACACGGCGATCCGGCCCACGCGATCCGGATCCAGGTCGAGGACTTCGACGGCGACGCGATCCCCACCGTGTCCTTCGACATGAACGAGCAGGTGTTCCCCCCGCGGATGCGGGCGATCGTCCCCGAGGACCTTCTCTCGCTGCTCGACGCCTTCCTCCAGGACCGGGAGCAGCGCCTCGCGGACATTCCGCTCCGCGCCACGGAAACCACCTCCGCCGAGGCCACGGCCCCGGCCGGCCCGACCGTCGTGTCGACGGTGCTTGCGCAGGCTCGAGCGGTGCCGCACGCAGTCGCGGTAGCCGAGGGGGATCGCTCTCTCTCGTTCGCCGACCTCGACGCTCGCTCACGACGTCTCGCGATGCGCCTGCGGGAGCACGGCGCCGGTCCCGGCGAGCGAGTCGCGATCCAGCTGCCTCGCTCGCCGGAGCTCCTGATCTCGATTCTGGCGGTGCTGCGCGCGGGGGCCGCCTACGTCCCGCTCGATCCGCGGCATCCCGCGACGCGACGTTCCACGGTGCTCGAGGACAGCGGCGCCCGGCTGCTGATCACGCGCGATGCCGCGGCGAGTTACTCGCCGTCCGTCCGCATCCTCGATCCGGATAACGGTTCGGGCGACGGTTCGGACGAGGCGATCGAGCTGCCCGAGATGGACCCGCGCGCGGCGGCGTACGTGCTCTACACGTCGGGCTCCACAGGGCGGCCCAAGGGTGTCGAGATCTCGCACTCCGCGCTCGGCCACTACGTCCACTGGGCCGCGACGCAGTACACGAACGGGCGACCGGCGACGTTCGCGCTGTACTCGTCGATCGCGTTCGACCTCACGGTCACCTCGGTGTTCGTGCCGTGGATCGGGGGCGGCACGGTGCGGATCTATCGCGAGGATCCCGACACGGTTTCCGATCTCTCGGTGCTGCGAGTCTGGGAGGAGGATGCGGTCGACGTGCTCAAGCTCACGCCCGCTCACCTCGCTCTCGTGCTGGAGTCGGGACACGCGCCGCAGCGAATCCGCCGGCTGATTCTCGGAGGCGAGGACCTCCCCACCGATCTCGCCCGAAGGGCGCAGCGCACGCTCGGCCCGGAGGCCGCGATCTGGAACGAGTACGGCCCGACCGAGGCCACCGTGGGCTGCATGATCCACCGGTTCGATCCCGAGTCCGATCTCGACGCCTCCGTGCCGATCGGCCGGGCGATCGCGGGCGCCGAGATCCGCCTGCTCGACGACCACGGCGCGCTCACCGACGGCGAGCGCGGAGAGATCGCGATCGGCGGCGCCGGGCTCGCGAACGGCTACGCGGGACGACCCGACCTCACGGCCGAGCGCTTCTTCGCGGATCCCGAGACCGGCCGGCGCTGGTACCGCAGCGGGGACCTCGGACGCCGACTCCCGAACGGAATCCTCGCGTACGAGGGGCGGGTCGACGATCAGCTCAAGATCCGCGGGGCGCGCGTGGAGCCGGGCGAGATCGAGGCGGTGCTGCTCGGACACCCCGAGATCCGCGCGGTGGCGGTGCGAGGGATCGCCGCGACGGACGTCGAGCGCGAGCCGGAGTCGTTCTGCACGAAGTGCGGGCTCTCCTCCCGTCATCCGGACGCGCAGCTCGACGCCGAGGGAATCTGCGCGCTCTGCCACGCGTTCCAAGCGCAGGAGGAGAAGGCCCGCGCCTACTTCGGCTCGCGCGGCGACCTCGAGCGGATCCTGTCGACCGCGCGAGCACGTCGGCGCGGCGAGCACGACGTGCTGATGCTTCTCTCGGGCGGCAAGGACTCCACCTACGCGATGTTCCAGCTCGCGGAGATGGGCCTCGACATCCTCGCGTTCAGCCTCGACAACGGATTCATCTCCGACGGCGCCAAGGCGAACATGCGCCGGGCGACGGAGGCGCTCGGAGTGGAACTCGTGTGGGGGCGTCCGGACGGCATCGACGACATCCTGCGCGACAGCCTCGAGCGCTTCAGCAACGTGTGCCAGGGCTGCTTCAAGACGATCTACACACTCTCGACCCGACTCGCGAAGGATCGCGGCATCCCGTTCGTGGTCACCGGTCTCTCCCGCGGGCAGATCTACGAGACGCGGATCGCGGACATGTTCCACAACCGCATCTTCGAGCCCGAGCGGATCGACGAGTACGTGATCGAGGCGCGCAAGGCGTACCACCGGGTCGACGACGCGGTCGCGAAGAAGCTCGACGTCCGGATCTTCCACGACGACGCGATCTTCGACGACGTGAAGTTCGTGGACTTCTACCGCTACTGCGACGCCTCCCTCGAGGAGATGCTCGAGTTCCTGGATCGCAAGGCGCCCTGGATCCGGCCCGACGACACGGGCCGTTCCACGAACTGCCTGATCAACGAGGCCGGCATCTGGGTTCACCGGCGCGAGCGCGGTTTCCACAACTACGCGCTTCCCTACAGCTGGGACGTGCGCCTCGGCCACAAGAAGCGGGACGACGCGCTGGCCGAGCTCGACGATCGCATCGATCCGGTGGAGGTGCGCGAGAAGCTGGAGACGCTCGGCTACGACGAGCGCGCGCGACTGGAGGAGCGCCGCTCGGCGCGACTCGCCGCGTACTACGTGGCCGATCGCTCGCTGTCGTGGGCCGAGCTGCGCGACTGGCTCGCCGATCGCGTGCCGGACTTCATGGTGCCGCACTGGTTCACGCGCCTGCCCGAGCTGCCGCTCACCCCGAACGGCAAGGTGGACCGCACGGCACTCCCCGCGCCGGACCGACCGCGGGCCGGCGTGCAGACCGGATACGACCCGCCGCGCGGTGAGACCGAGGAGGCCCTCGCGCGCATCCTCCGCGACGTGATGGGCCGCGAGCGAGTCGGCCGCGACGACGACTTCCTCGAGCTCGGCGGCGACTCCATCCTGGCGATCCAGATCGCGGCGCGCGCCCGCGCGGCAGGCCTGACACTCGACCCGGTGGATCCGTTCCGTCATCGCTCGGTCGCGGCGCTCGCCCGCAAGCTCGAGGCGAAGACGGAGTCCGCATCCGACGCGCCGCGTGCGTCTTCGATCGCGATCGGATCCGATCCCGCGCCGCCCGAGACCTTCCCCCTCACGCCGATCCAGGAGGGGATGCTGTTCCACACGGTGGAGCGGGCCGGCGAGGGCATCTACCACGAGCAGTACGCGTGCGAGCTCACGGATCTCGACGCCGACATCTATCGCGCCGCGTGGCGGGACGTCGTCGCGCGGCACGAGATGCTACGCGCGTCGTTCCGCTGGGAGGACATGGGCTCGCCGGTGCAGACCGTGGCTTCCCACGTCGAGCCGGAGTGGCACACGCCCGACTGGACCACGCTCGACGCCCCGGCGCGGGAAGCCGCGCTCCGCGAGTTCCTGGATGCCGACCGAACGCGCGGCTTCGATCCGACCCGCGGACCGTTGACGCGGTTCCTGCTCGCCCGGGTGTCCGAGCGTTCGTTCCGGTTCGTGTGGAGCTACCACCACCTCGTGTCGGACGGCTGGTCACGTCCGCGCGTGCTTGCCGACGTGCAGCGCGCGTACCGTGCCCGCGTCGCCGGCGAGACTCCGGAGTTCCCGGCCGTATCGCGCTACGCGGACTTCGTGACCTGGATGGCGGGACGCGACGTCGCCGCTGCCGCCTCGTTCTGGCGCGAGAAGTTCGCGCTCGCCGATCCCGCCCGGGCGATTCCGCTTCCGCGCCCCGAGGGTCCCGCGGCATCCGGCGCCGACCCGAACGGGCGCTTGGACCTGGAGCTCGGAACGCCCGAGTCCTCGGATCTCCGCGACGCCGCGCGACGTTACGGCGTCACGTTGAGCACGCTCGCCACCGGCGCGTGGGCGCTCACCCTGGCCCGGTGCACGGGCCGCGACGACGTGACGTTCGGCACCACGATGTCGTGCCGCCCGACCGACATCCCGGACGTGGAGAACTCGGTCGGCGCCTACCTGAACACGGTGCCCTTGCGCGTGGTCGTCGGCGAGGAGTCCGCGGCCGCGTGGCTGGGCGCGCTCCAGGAGCAGATCGGCGAGACGCGTCGCTTCGAGTGGTCGGCGCTGCGAGACGTCGCGCGGTGGACGGGCCAGGCGCCGACGGACCTGTTCGATTCGATCCTCGTGTTCGAGAACTTCCTCCTGGAAGAACCGAACCGCGCGGAGGATCCGTTCGGCACGAGCGACGTGCGCTACTTCGCGCGCAGCAACTACCCACTCGCGATCGTGGTGGAGCCGGCCGAGCGCGTTCGGGTCTACGTGGTGTGGGATCGGTCGCGCTTCGCCGAGGCGGACGTCCGGCGGATCGCGAGCCGGTTCCGCGCGACGCTCCGGCACCTCGCGCGGTCCGGCCGGGATTCCGTCGCCGCCGTGGACACGCTCCCGGAAGAGGAACACGAGGAGCTCACGCGGCTCGGTCGCGCCGACCTTTCGCTTCCCGCCCACTCCCCGCTCTGGCTCGATGCGTTCGACGAGGCGCGGGCGCGAGCGCCGCAGACCGCGGCGATCGTGGACGGCAACACCCGCTGGACCTACGAAGACCTCGGGAAGCGCGCAGCCGCCGTCGCCGCCGGGCTGCGTGCGCAGGGCGTGCAGCGCGGTGACCGCGTGGGCATCGCGATCGCGCGCTCGGCACCGGCCCTCGCCGCGATCCTCGGTGTGCAGAATGCCGGCGCCACCTGGGTGCCGCTCGACCCCGAGTGGCCGGCGTCGCGTCGCGAGGAAGTGGAGCGGGAGGCCGGACTGCGCGTGGTGCTCACGAGCGAGATCGTGGACTCGTGGGGAGACGCGCCGTCCGCCACCCCGACCGATGCCCGCACCCCCCCTCTCACGGGAGAGGACGGCGCGTACGTCCTGTTCACGTCGGGCTCGACCGGCGCGCCGCGCGGCGTCGAGGTGACGCACGCGAACCTCGCGGCCTCGACGGCGCGCCGCGCCGTCTACCCGGATGCTCCCGAGCGCTGGTTATTGCTGCGATCACGTTCGACAGCTCCGTCGCCGGCGTCTTCGACACGCTCGGTCGCGGCGGAACGCTGGTGCTGCCGCCCGCCGGTCCGCCCGACGCCGCGGTGCTCACCGATCTCGTTCGACGCGAGCGCGTCACGCACGTGCTCGCGATCCCCTCGCTCTGGGCGGCGCTGCTCGAGCACGACGCCGCGGCACTCGCAAACGTGCGCCTCGCGATCGTCGCGGGCGAGGCGTGCCCGTCCACCCTCGTGCGCGCGCACGCGGCCGCGCTCCCGAGCTGCCGGCTCGTCAACGAGTACGGTCCCACCGAGGCCACGGTGTGGGCGTCCTACGCGGACTGCGACCCGGATCCCGCGGGCGCGGTGCCGATCGGGCGGCCGGTACCCGGCGCGACGCTGCGGCTCGTGGACGCGCACGGGCGACCGACGCCGCGCGGACTGCCGGGCGAGATCGAGATCGGCGGTCGCGGCGTGGCCCGCGGCTACCTCGGCCAGCCGGAGCGGACGGCCGAGCGATTCCCGGTGGTCGACGGCGAGCGAAGATACCGGACCGGCGATCTCGCGCGCTGGCGAGAGGACGGTCAGCTCGAGTTCCTCGGTCGCACGGACCACCAGGTCAAGATCCGCGGCCAGCGCATCGAGCTCGCAGAAATCGAGCGTGTGCTCGGATCGTATCCGGGCGTGCAGGAGGCCGCGGTGGTGCTCGCGTCCGGCGACGTTTCCATCGAGTCGCTGGCCCGGGCGCTGGACCGTCTGCCGCCGGCGCGGGCGGAAGAGCTTCTCGCGGGACTGTCGACGCGGCCCGTCGACGTCCCGCCGGACCTCGCCGAGGCCGAACCCCGGGATCGCGACTCGCGCGTCTTCCGCGTTCGGCGGGAGGGCATCGAGATCGACGTCCGGCTGCGGACCGATCGGATCCGTCCGCCGCGCGAGGCGCAGCGCGACTGGCTCGTGTCCCGCGCCGCGGAGGAGCTCGGCGACGAGCTCGAGCACCTGCACGAGATCGCCGGCGAGTTCGTGCCCGGGGCGTCGCTCGGCGACGGCTACCGCGACCGCTCCTTCGACGACCTCTCCGAGCAGGAGATCATGGAGGACTGGCAGGTCCCGTTGATGAAGGCGATGGCGGGACACGTCGCGGGCCGGGAGAGCGACGTGCTGGAGATCGGTTTCGGGCGCGGCGTCTCCGCCGAGTGGATCCAGCGCGCCGGTGTGCGGTCCCACACGATCGTGGAGGCGAACCCCGCGTGCGTGCGACGTTTCTTCGATCCGTGGCGCGCCGCGCACCGGGAGCGGGACATCCGCCTCGTGGAAGGTCGCTGGCAAGACGTCGTGGATCGCCTCGACCGTTACGACGCCGTGTTCTTCCACGCGGTGCCGCTGGACGAGCGCGAGCTGCGCGAGCACATGATCGAGAGCGTGACGTTCGCGGAGCACTTCTTCCCCGTCGCGGCCGAGCTGCTGCGACCGGGAGGAACGTTCACGTACCTCACGACGGAGATCGACTCGCTCGGGCGCGAACACCAGCGATCGCTCCTCCGCTGGTTCCACTCCGTGACGCTCACGGTGCAGCCGATCGAGGTGCCGGCCGACACCGGAGACGCGTGGTGGGCGCGGACGATGGTGGTCCTGAAAGCGGTGAAGGCATGAGCGCGACGTGGCGCGATCGGGTGGAGCGACTGGATCCGCGCGCGCGGGCCGAGCTGGCCGCGCGGCTCGCGGCGGAGCTCGCCCCCGGAGAGTCGCTCGGTGATCCGCAGCTCGTCGCCCACGTCGTGTTCCGGCGCGAGGGAAACGTCGCGCCGCAGGAGCTCGACGCCTGGATCCGCGAGCGACTCCCGGCGACGTTCGTCCCGGCCCGCTTCGTGGAACACGACGCGCTGCCGCGCACGGCGCACGGCAAGGTCGATCGAGTCGCGCTGGCGCGGACTCCGCTCGGCGGGGACAGCTCGGCCGCGACGACCCCGGCGCCGGCTCGCTCGGACGCGCGCTTCGAGAAGCTCACCAATCTCTTCGAGGAGATCCTGGGCGTGCGCCCCGGCCCGGACGACGACTTCTTCGCCCTGGGCGGCCACTCGCTCGCCGCGCTCCGGCTCGCGAGCCGGATCCAGCGCGAGCTCGGCGTGCCGCTGTCCGTGGCCACGGTGTTCCAGCGTCCGACCGTGCGCGCCATGGCCGACGCGCTCGGGCAGCCCGATCCCGTCGGGAGTCCGGATCCCACGCTCGTGGCGATCCAGCCGTCCGGGTCGCAGCGACCGATCTTCTGCGCGCACTGCGTGAAGGGTCGCGTCCATCACTACTTCGAGCTCGCCAGGAAGCTCGGCGCCGATCAACCGGTGTGGGCGCTGCAACCGGAGTTCCCGGACGGGCGAGTCCCGGTGGCGTCCACGCTGGAGGAGATCGCGGCGCGCTACGTGCGCGCGATCCGGAGCGTGCAAACGCAGGGACCGTATCGGATCGCGGGGTACTCGTTCGGCGGCATGGTGGCGTTCGAGATGGCGCACCAGCTCCGGCGCGCGGGCGAGTCGATCGAGCTGCTCGCGATGTTCGATACGGTGCTTCCCGGACACGAGACCGGCGCGGCCCGCACGGCCCGTCACCGGGATCGGCTCTCCTCGCTGTCGACCGGCGGGCAGATCGCGTACGTCGCGCGAAGCGCATTCGGCAACGTGCGCACGCTCGCCCGACGCCTGGGCCGACTGCCCGCGCAGTGGCGACGTCGGTGGCCCGTGGCGTGGTATCGCCGGCTCGGTGCGCCACTCCCGATCGAGCTGCAGGACGCGTTCCTCGAGGAAGGACACAACCGCGCGATGTACCGCTACCGCGCGACGCGCTTCCCGGGGCGGCTCGTGCTGTTCCGGCAGGGAGAGTCCGACTGGCTCAAGTCGGAGTTTCCGGAGCTCGGCTGGCGCGGTTTCGCGGCGGAGATCGTGGTGGAAGACGTCGCGGGCCGACACGGCGAGATCCTCGCCGAGCCGGGCGCGTCGTTCATCGCGGAGCGGATCCGATCGCACCTCGCGGACCGCGGAGATTCTGCGGACGGGGCAGGCCCCGCGCGCTAGCCGCGGTTGCGGTCGACGTAAGCGGCGATCGTGTCGAGCGACTGGAAGCTCTCGATCGTCACGTCTTCGGGAGAAACCTGGAAGTGGAAGGTCTCCTCGAGGAACGCCACGAGACGCATCACGCCGATCGAGTCGATAAGGTCACTGGCGAGCAGATCTTCGGCGTCGGACGGGGTCCGGCGTCCCCCGAGCAGTTCACGGGACACGTATTCACGCAGGATGTCTACGGTACTCAAGTCGATGGGTGCTCCGGAATCCGGGTCGGGGGCACTGCTTCCATCATAGCAGGCCCGGAAGGACGCGCGACGTGAGGATGTCTCACGAAAGTCCACGACTTGCGAACATTGCTCGGAGCGAAAAGGGGTGCCTCTCGACTTGCGATTCGGACCACGAATCAGGCACAATCGAGGGGCCCCATTCGCCGCCTTCGTCCGGGCGCCGCGGATTCACGACCTGACGATCCACTGTTTTCCGAGATCCGGCCTCCTCATGCTGACTTCGCACATCCTGTCGGCCGCGGATATCACGGCCATCGTGGCGGACGTGGGGCTCGACGCCCTCATGGACGACACGATCGCGACGCTCGCCGACACCCTGACCCACTACGATCCGCGCCATCACATGACCCCGCCGCGGGATGGTTTCTCGTACCGCCATCCCACGACCGGACTGCTGGAGTGGATGCCCACGCTCGAGCACGGCCGTTCGATCAGCGTGAAGACGGTGGGATACCATCCGGAGAACCCGCGCGAGCAGGACCTGCCCACGATCCTCTCGACCATCGTGACGTTCGACACGAACACCGGGCACCTCCTCGGCATCGCCGACGCGACGTTTCTGACCGCGCTCCGCACCGGAGCCGCCTCCGCCGTGGCCACGCGTCTTCTCGCGTCGCCGCGCTCGCGACGCCTCGGACTGCTCGGCGTCGGCGCGCAGGCGGTGACGCAGCTGCATGCGATCAGTCGCGTACTGCCGCTGGAAGAGGTCCTGATCTACGACACGGACAGCGACGCGCTGGAGTCGTTCGCGCGGCGCATCGCCCCCGTGGGACTCGACCGACTTCCGTTGCGGGTCGCGGATCCGCAGGAGATGGTGAGCACCGTGGACGTGCTGTGCGCGGCGACCTCCGTGGAGGTCGGCGGCGGTCCGGTGTTCCGCGACACCGAGGTGCGCCCGTGGCTCCACATCAACGGAGTCGGTTCCGACTTCCCGGGGAAGACCGAGCTGCCGCACTCGCTGCTCGAGCGGGCCTTCGTGGTTCCGGACTTCCTGGAGCAGGCGGTGCGCGAGGGCGAGTGCCAGCAGCTCCGTCCGGACGAGATCGGACCGGACCTCGTCACGCTGCTGCGGGACCCGAAGCGCTTCGCGGCCGCCCGAGAGCAGATCAGCGTGTTCGACTCCACCGGCTGGGCGCTCGAGGATCACCTCGCGTTCCAGATCCTGCGTGGCCATGCGGAACGTCTCGGTCTCGGCCAGAGCGTCCGCATCGAGCGCATCACGGAGGATCCGCGCGACCCCTACGGCGCCGAGTCCGCCCGACACGTCGTGCCGATCCGCCCACGCAACCGACGGACCGCCTCATGAGGCAGATCCGCCGGGCGGTGTTCGCCGCCGTGCTCGCGACGTCCTTCGTCGCGTCCGGACCCGTGTCGGCCCACGACGTGGGCGAGAGCTATCTGTTCCTGGAGCTGGAGGCCGATCAGATCCGCGCCCGGGTCGAGGCGCGGCTCGAGGACCTGGACGCGGCGGTGCCGATCGACGCGAACCACGACGGCAAGGTGACGGACGCTGAGCTGGAGACGGCGCTCGCGTCCGTGCAGGACTACGTGGCCTCCCGCCTCTCCCTCACCGCCGACGGCGCTCCCGTGGACCTCCGGGTCACGGGCCACGACCTGCTCGTGATCGATCTCGGGCGATACGTCCAGATCTCCTTCGCGGGAAGTCCCGGAGTGGAGCGCGAGATCTCGATCGACTACTCGCTGCTGTTCGACGAGCTGCCGGATCAGCGCGGCATGCTCGTGATCGACTACGACCATCGCACCGGGGAGCGGAACGAGACCGAGGCCGTGTCGCTCGTCTTCACGCCGGACCACCGGTCGCACACGCTCGAACTCGGGCGCGGGGCCGGCTGGGCCGGATTCGTGCTGTTCGTGAAGGAAGGCGTGTGGCACATCTGGATCGGACTGGACCACATCCTGTTCCTGCTCGCGCTGATCCTGCCGGCCGTGCTGCGCCGGGTAGACGGCCGGTGGGAGGCCGTCACGGACTTCCGCGCCGGTCTGATGAACGTGGTGAAGATCGTGACGATCTTCACGGTGGCGCACTCGGTCACACTCAGTCTCGCGGCGCTCGATCTGGTCCGGCTCGATTCGCGCGTCGTCGAGTCCGTGATCGCGGCCTCGGTGGTCGTCGCGGCGGTGAACAGCGCCTTCGTGGGGAGGAAGATCTGGCCGGTCATCTTTGCGTTCGGGCTGTTCCACGGTTTCGGCTTCGCGAGCGTGCTGGGTCACCTCACGTTCGATCGCCGCGCGATCCTGCCGGCGCTGCTCGGATTCAACGTGGGCGTGGAGCTCGGTCAGATCACGATCGTCGCCGCGATCTTCCCGATCCTGTGGCTCGCCCGTCAGTGGCGACGTTACCCGGCGCTCGTCCTCCGTTTCGGCTCCGGTATCATCGCCACGCTCGCTCTCGTGTGGTTCGTGGAGCGGGCCTTCGGGGTCACCCTTCTCGGATTCTGACGTGACGAGTCGTCGCCTGCCGGTTCTCGCCTCGGGAGTCGTTCTCCTCCTCGCGGGGATCGCGCTGCTCGCCTACGCGCGATCCGGCAACGAAAGCCTCGCGCCCCGACCGCTCCGCTTCGCACTCGGCGCAGGCGGCGACCTGCGCGCGGGCACGTTTCGCGCGAGCCGATCCGCGCGGTACGAGCTGGAGATCGAGATCGACTGGATCGGAACGCCGGCCGAGGAGCTGCGGGCGTTCCGGCGCGTGGACCTCGCGAATCCGATCGCGCTCGACTGGACGGTCACCGATCGGGCGACGTCCGAAGTCGTCGGCGCCGGCGACTCCGGCGAGTTCCTGTACGTGACCGACTGGGTGGGGCGGTTCCAGCGCCTCGCCGATCGCCTCCTCGCCCGCGACGTTCCGGCTCCGTACTCCGCGGCGGGACGCGGGATCGGCGCGTTTCGCGCCGTCGCCGGGCACACGTACCGCGTGGCGGTCGACCTCTCCCCGATCGCCCCCGCGTACGTGACCGGCGATCCGCAGCTCTCGGTCCGGCTGGATCGGGGCGTGCGGCGGGCACTGCTCCGGCGCACGGACTCTCTCGCCTCCATCGGCGGCGCGTGTCTCCTGATCGGAGTCGTCGTGTTCGCGCTCGGCCTCCGCCCGAGACGGGCCCGGTGACCGCCGTTTCCGCGCGATTCCGCGCCGTCCGGGACCTCCTGCCCGCGGCGGCCATGCTCGCGATCTTCCTCCCGCTCGATCGCTGGCTGTACCTCTCCACCCGGCTCTCGGCCGAGGAGATCGCCGCGCCCGTGCTGTTGCCGCAGGCGATGCGCGGCATGATCGGCCCGCTGGCACTGATCGCGGTGGCGCTCGCCGCCCTCGCCGTGTGGCGGCCGGCCCTGCTCGCGGGCTGGAATCGCCTCGAGCACGGAGGGCGACTGCGCGCGTTCGTCGCGGTCGTGCTTTTCGTGCTCGCGTGGGACTTCAGCACGTACGAGCCGAATCACTGGGTCGGGCAGGTGCACGCGGTGGATCGTCTGCTGCTTCTCGCGTTCGCGGCCGCCGCGCTGTTCCGTCCCCTGTTCCTGCTACCGTTCCTGCTCGTGCTGTACCCGATCATCTGGCAGTTCGACGTCCCGCTCGGCGCGCACATGTGGGGCATCGAGCTCTCCGCGACCCGACTCCTGATCCTGTTCCTCGCCGCGTGGGTCGTGACGGCGATCACGGGGAAACGTCGCGCCGACGACTACGTGTACCTCGCGGTCTGCGTGTTCGCGGTGGGCTACTGGTGGCCGGGGTTCGGCAAGCTGCGACTCGGCTGGTTCCTGGACAACCCCACCCACGACATCGTGGCGGCCGCGCACACGCACGGGTGGCACCGATCGTGGACCGCCGAGCGCGTGGCGGAGTTCGCGCGGGCGTGCGCGCCGCTCGATCCCCTGGGTCGCGCCGGCACGCTGCTGTTCGAGGTCGGTGCGCCGCTCGTCCTCGTGTGGCGACGTATCACGCCGTGGTTCTTCGTCGGCTGGATCGGGTTCCACGCCGGCGTTTTTCTGATGGTGGGCTACGTTTTCTGGAAGTGGGCGCTGATCGGCGCCGCATTTCTGTTCCTGATCGGCGTCCGGGGCGTGCCGCGGTTCGCGCTCTGGAATCCGGTGCGCGCCGTGGCGTCCGTCGCGGTGATCGTGGGCCTGCCGCTCGTGCTGTGGCCGATCACACAACTCGCCTGGTACGACACCGGGCTCTCCTACGCGCTGCGCTACGAGGCGGTGGATGCGCAGGGACGGCGCTGGGACTGGGCGGCGCCGGAGTTCGCGCCGTTCACGGACCGCTTCGTGATGTCGATGTTCGACGCCGTCACGCCGGAGGCGCACGCGACGGGACCCTACGGCGTGACGAAGACACGCGACGTCGCGGAGGCGGTGCGCCGGGCGTCGCACATGGGGATCATGTGGGTGGAGATGGAGCTGTGCGCGCGCGAGGGGAATGACTACGATCCGGCCCGGCGCGCCGCCTTCGAGTCTTTCGTGCGGGACTTCGTGCGCCACCGAAACGAGACGCGCGGGGCGCGGCCCTGGTGGCGACGGATCGCGCCGCCGTCGATGCTGCAGTGCGCGACCGCGGGGCCGCGGTGGCCCGAGGACTCGCCGGTGGTGCGGGTGGACGTGGACCTGGTGGTGGCCTTCTTCGACGGAAAGACCTACGAGATCGTGCGCCGGAATCCCATTTCCCGGATCGAGATCGAGCCTCGACCGGCGCGACCGCCGTCACCGACTCCGGAAGGGAGCCGCTCGACATGACGCAGATCCGCGCGTTCGATCGCTTCTTCGACGAAGAGGAGCTTCGCGCCAAGCACGAGGTCCGGGAGTTCGCGGAGCAACTGCCCCGCGACGTGATCGAGCGCGACCACGCCGGCTCGTTCGATCGCGAGTCGTGGAACGCGTGCGCGCGCTTCGGAATCCTGGGGCTTGGCGTGCCGGAGGAGTACGGCGGCACGGGCGGCGACCTCGTGCGCGCGGTGCTGTCCATGGAGGGATTCGGAAAGGGCTGCCGCGACAACGGTCTCACGTTTGCTCTGAACGCGCAGATGTGGACCACGCAGCTCTCGATCCTGCAGTTCGGATCCGAGGCACAGAAGAAGCGCTACCTCCCGGCGCTGTGCGGCGGCGAGAAGATCGCGGCACAGGCGATGACGGAGCCGGAGACCGGCTCGGACATCTACCGCCTGCAGGCGCGCGCCGAGCGGACGGAAGACGGCTACGTGCTGAACGGGAGCAAGGTGCTCGTGACGCTCGGGCCGCTCGCCGACGTCTTCCTGATCTTCGCCACGATCGACCCCGCCAAGGGGCGCTGGGGCCTGACCGCCTTCCTGGTGGACCGCGACACGCCCGGGCTCGAGGTGCTGCCGGTGCAGGCGAAGATGGGCCTGCGCACGGTGCCGCTCGGCGGTCTCGAGCTGCGGGACGTCCGCATCCCCGCGGACGCGCGGCTCGGGCCCGAGGGCGGCGGCGTCTCGCTGTCCGCGACGTCGCTGGAGTGGGAGCGCAGCTGCATGCTGGCCGGCAAGATCGGGATCATGGAGCGGCAGATCGACGAGGCGGTCGCCGAGGCGAAACGTCGCGAGCAGTTCGGCCAGCCGATCGGGAAGTTCCAGGCGGTCTCGAACCGCATCGCGGACATGAAGGTGCGGCTGGAGGCGTCGCGGCTGCTCGTGTACCGCGTGGCGGCCCTCAAGCTCGCCGGGCGCCCGGCCCCGCTCGAGGCCGCCGCGGCCAAGCTGTTCCTCGCGGAGTCGTTCGTGGAGTCGAGCCTCGACTCGATCCGGATCCACGGCGGTCGCGGCTACCTCACGGAGAACGAGGTCGAGCGCGACCTGCGCGACGCGGTGGGCGGCGTGCTCTGGGGCGGCACCTCCGACATCCAGCGGGTCCTCGTGGCGAGGTTGCTCGGTCTGTGAGCCCGGCCGACCGCCCGATCCGGATCCTTCCCGACATCGTCGCGCATCACGCCGCACGCGCGCCCGAAGCGACGGCGGTCCGCTTCGCCGGAACGTCGCTGACGTGGGCGGAGCTCGATGGCCGCACGGCGCGGCTCGCTTCCGCCCTGCGCGATCTCGGCGTGCGGCGCGGCGACCGCGTGGGCATCCTGCTCGGCCGGAGCGTGGAGCTCGCGGTGGCGCTGTACGGGATCCCGCGCGCGGGCGCGGCGTACGTTCCACTCGATCCCGCCGCGCCGGCGGAGCGACTCGCGTTTCTCGCGCGCGACTGCGGACTCGATGTGGTGGTCACTCACGAAGCACGTCGCGCGACGTGTGAGGCGGCGCGCGCGGCCGGGTGGCCGGTGCGGCGCGTGATCGGTCTCGCGCCGGGGGACGGTGATGCAGCCGCGGTGGCGGTTGCGTGGGAAGACGTCGACGGTTTCGCTCCGACCGACGACGCCCAGCGCCCCGCAGCCGACGACCTCGCCTACGTGATCTACACGTCGGGCTCGACCGGCGCGCCAAAGGGAATCCAGCACTCGCACGCGAGCAGCCTCGCGTTCTGCGAGAGCTCGCGTCGCCTCTACGATCTGCAACCGGACGATCGCTTCTCGAACCAGGCGCCGATCCACTTCGACATGTCGATCTTCGATTTCTTCGTGGCGGGGCTGGCCGGCGGTTCCGTCTCGATCCTCTCGGAGGCGCACCTCAAGCTTCCGGCGAGCCTGTCACAGTGGCTGGAGACGGAGCGGATCTCGATCTTCTTCTCGGTTCCGTTCGCGCTGACGCAGCTCGTGGTGCGCGGCGCGCTGGAGTCGCGCGACCTCTCGGGCCTGCGCCAGATTCTCTGGGGCGGCGAGGTCATGCCGATCGCGCCGCTGCGCGAGCTGATGACCCGTCTCCCCCACGTCCGCTTCCACAACATGTACGGCCCCGCCGAGACGAACGGCTGCACGACGTTCGAGGTCCGGACCCCCCCGAGCGATGACCGCAACGTGCCGATCGGATCGATGTTCCCGGGAATGACGGGCGCGGTGGTCGGTGCAGATGGAGAGCTGGTGCCGGACGGCGAAGCCGGCGAGCTGTGGGTGGCCGGGCCGTCGCAGATGCTCGGCTACTGGAATCGTCCGGACCTGAACGAGCGCTCGCTCGTGCGGCGCGTGGACGCGGACGGCGCGGAGCGGACCTTCTATCGCACGGGCGATCACGTGGTGCGCGACGCCGACGGAACGCTGCACTTCGTGGGGCGGCGCGATCGCCAGATCAAGATCCGCGGATACCGCGTGGAGCTGGACGAGGTGGAGGCGGCGCTCGCGGCGCAGCCCGGCGTGGAGGAGGCGGCCGTGTTCGCGCCCGCGTCCGACCCGCCGCGGATCGAAGCCGCGGTGATCCTGCGGCCGGGAGCGGAAACGGCGGCGGGCGCGCTGGAGGACGGCGTCCGGCGGATCCTGCCGCCGTACGCGGTGCCGGCGCGCATCGCCCTGGCCGAGGACTTCCCGCGGACGACGTCGGGAAAGGTCGACTACCGCGCGCTCGCGGCCGCCCACGAATCCCCGTTGTGATCGGATCGCGCGCGTCCGCCACGGTCGCGACCTTCGGAGAACCGACAGCGCCCAGATCTGCGAGTGCGTCTCTCTCATCTACGGGCCACAAGGCCGTGTTCATGTCGGGCGAACACGAAAGGCCCCGCCCCGGACGCGGCGGCGCCCCATCGCTCGTGGCCGATCACCTCTGTCAGCGAAGCAACGTCAGCTTGAGCGATCGTCTGAGATCGCCTGCGTCGATCTGCACGAAATACACACCACTTGGGAGCGACCGGCCGACATCGTCGTGGCCGCGCCAAGTCAGTTCGTGGTCCCCCGGTTCCTGCACGATACCACTCACGAGCTCGCGCACGCGACGTCCTCGCACGTCAAAGACACTCGCAGTCACGGACGCCCTGCTCGGTAGATGATACTGAACTTGGACGGTCGGTCGGAAAGGATTCGGCGAGGCGCTCACCGCCAAACCCGCCCACGGCGGGCCGGACGAGGTCTCCAGCACGGCGGTCACCTGGGGCTCCTCGATCGGCGACATGACGAGCGTGGATGTCGACGGCTCGCTGTACTCCAGCTGGACCGGAAAGCCCATGAGGTCGTTCTCGTAGGCACGGGGGGTGATCTCGGTGACTTCGAACGCGCGAACGCCGACGCCGCCCTCCAGAAGCCCCCCAAGGGCCGACGCGTAGTCGGCGAAGACCAGATCCTCGGTCTCAGCGAACCAACCGAGGTCCACGGACCCGACGGACACACGCACGGGACCATCGAGATAAGGACTCCAGCCCCGAACGGCCGTAACCAGCGCATCAGCAAGCTCGTAGCGATAGCCATAGATGCTCGGCGGGTCCACCCAGTCGTTCGAAGGGATCGGCGGAAATGTGAAGGGCGGAGCGGAGTTCTCGGGGAGTTGCGGGTTCGAGGGAGACGATCCACGGGGTCCGACGGGAACGGTGACCTCCGTGAATGCGAACGTCGCGTGGAAGGTGATCGTTGTGGGTCCCGAGGTCACGAAGTTCCACTGTCGCTGCCCCAAGCTGCCAGCATTGGACTGATTCTGCGCCGCGACCGCACGAGCACGCCCGGCGGACTCGCAGCGAATGCCGCCGTGGCTGGCTTCGTAGTCGAGGACGGTGTGAGCGTACGCCCATCGTTCCGAGGCTCCGCCAACATCCGCTGCGATCTCTCCCACGCCGGTCAACGTCGCGGTGGCCGGATCCGGCTCGAAATAGGTATCGCCCTCTCCGTCACCGCCCCAACCGGGGTTGTACCGGACCTGCGCTCCGGCATGGTAGGAAACGAGGCCGTCCGCGAACGAATCCACCGGCGGCGAGAACTCGAGCTCAAGGGAAGATGCGTGCCGCCACTCAACCCCAGCCGGGCCGCCCACCTCGGCGCCCGCCCCGGAGATGAACGTGATGTTGTACGTGCCGGCCGCAGGGATCGTCAGTGTGTCGGCAGCAACCATCGAAGCGGTGATGGGGCCCGTGCTGTAGGCGCCCTGAATGCTCAACCAACCCGATGGACCGGGCTGCGCCGTGGCGGAAGCAAGGCTTCCGGCGACCCCTCCAAGCACGAGAGGCAGCCCGGCGGTCAGCACCGGCGCGAAGCCGGCGCTCCGCGTCTTGGTCCGTACCGGTTCTTCGTCGATCCAGTGCTTCATCGGTTCCACCCTCGTGACTACCAGGGTTCGTGGCGTGTGACCGCCTGTTCGGCTCGACGGAAAGGTCCGCCGCAACTCTCACTACGCGGTCTGACTCGATTCCCCGCCAAGGAGTGACGCCTTCGATCCCACCTCGGCCGGGAGATGTCTCGCGCGTGCCTTCTCGGGCTTCTACCCCCCTTCGGCTACTACGTCGGCCTCGCCATCTCGCCCCAGCTCCCTCAGAACCTTCGCGTGACTCGTTCTCAGCGCCTCCCAGTACGGATGCTGATCTGGTATCTTTCCCGCCCAGATCCGGTGCACGTCTTCATAGAGCTCGATCGCCCGCCCGTGGTTTCCAAGCGCTGCCTCGATGTCGCCGAGGACCAACATGCTCACGCCCACGACTGGATGTTCCTCCCCGAGAGCGTCCCTCCCGTCGCGGAGAGCCCGCTCCGCCACCGCTTGCGCCTCGGCCCCCCGTCCGGCGTCGAGGAGCATGACGGCGTAGTTCCGGCGACAATCCGCGACCCGTGGGTGCGACGGTCCGTACAGGCTCTCGTTCGCGGCGATCGCCTCGAGCTGCATCGGAATCGACTCGTCCAGGCGTCCGAGTTGCGCGAGCGTGCTCCCCAGATTGCTCGCCGCCATGGCGACATCGAGAGGTGGTCCGCCTTGGGCGATCGCGTAGGCCTCGCGCGCGTGAAGTTCCGCGTCTTCCAGCCGCCCCGCCTCCATTTCCACTCCGGCGAGTCCATTGAGAACTCGCCCCAGATCCGGATGTTGATCTCCGACCACGGGCCTCATGATCGCGATCGCTTCCTTCGCATGCGAAATGGCGTCAGCGTGCGCCCCGAGCTTCGTCTCCGCGGTGGAGAGGTTGTTCAGCGTCTTCGCGACCTGGAAGTGGGTCGCTCCCAGAACTTGCCGTTTCGCCACGAGGGACTCTTCGTACTTCTGCCTCGCTTGCGCGTAGTCTCCCGCCGCAAGCGCGACGTTCCCCAGATTGTTCAAAGTTCGAGCGACGTCGAGACGCTCCGGGCCGTCGGGCGGCACTGCGAGTCCGAGCGCTTCATCCAGCACCCGTCGTGCTTCGTCGAGACGTCCCTCGAGCCGATGAAGATCGCCGAGCGCATTGAGCAGCCGCATGCGACGCGAGGGCGGTCCCGAATGCTCCCGGTCCATCGAGAGCGCGCTCTCGAGGTTCTCGCGCGCCAACTCCATTTGCCCGCTCTCGAGCTGAGTGGTTCCCAGCGCGGCGACCACGTCGATTCGGTCGTCGATATGGTCGGGTCCCGAGGGCAGAAGTTCGAGCGCGAGCGATAGGTGTTCCGTCGACTTCTCGTACATCCCGAGTTCGCGGTAGGTCTGGCCGAGCGTCGCCAGGAGGCCGACGCGAACTTCATCGTCGAGCTCGCCCCCCAGCAGCAGCGGCTCCGCGGTCGCAAGGAGCTGCTCGACTGTCGTGTTCGGTCCGGACGCAGTTTCCGGGTTGGCGGCCGACAGAATCTCTCGTTGCACTTCGACCAGGCGCTCGGAGCGGTCCGCCTGCATCCGGGCCGCGGCCTCACTCCGGGTGGCCCGGCGATAGAGCAGTCCGAAGCCGACGGCCGATGCGGTGACGGTCAGCAGCAGGGCCGCCCCCGCCACGAACAGAGCGCGATGGCGCGCTACGAGCTTGCCCAGGATGTAGGATGTGCTCGGCGGACGAGCGAGAACGGGCTCGCGTCGAAGGAACCGTTCGATATCGGCCGCGAGCTCGGACGCGGCCCCGTACCGTCGCTCGGGTACCTTGGCCAGGGCCTTCATCACGACCCAGTCAAGCTCACCGCGAAGCGACCGCGCGATCGTGCCACACGATGTGGAGCGGTGTTCCGCCACTCGCTCGTTGGCCTCACTCTTGGCGCGGAGTCGAACGGACGGGAGTAGCGGCTCTTCCTCTCGGAGCTTCCGGATCGCGGCATAGAGGGTCATTCCCTCTCCGGTGAGTTCCAGCGGCAGCGCGCCGGTGAGCAACTCGTACAGGACCACACCCAGGGAATAGACATCGGTAGCGGCGTCCGGATGCCCAGGTCCCAGCTGCTCGGGACTCATGTACGCAATCGTGCCGACGAACTGGCCCGCTTGGGTGAGATCGCGCGACTCGACGTCCGAGTCCGCAACCGATTTCGCGATTCCGAAGTCGATGACCTTGGGAACCGGTCGACCGTCCTCTTCATGCACGAGGATATTCGAGGGCTTCAGGTCCCGGTGGACCACTCCCTTGCGGTGCGCGTGGTGAACGGCCCGGCAAACCGGGACGAAGAGCTCGAGCCGTTCCCGGATCGAGAGTCGACGCTCGTCCGCGAAGGTATCGATCGGTTGCCCGGGTACGTACTCCATGACGAAGTAGGGACGCCCCGATCCCGTGCTGCCCGCCTCGAACGCCCGGGCCACGTTCGCATGGCTCATCAGCGCGAGCGCCCGCCGCTCGACGTCGAACCGGGCAAGCACTGCCTCGCCGTCGATGCCCGGCTTCATCACCTTGAGCGCGACGGTGCGACGGACCGGCTCCCGCTGCTCGGCGAGGAAGACGACGCCCATTCCGCCCTCGCCGATCTGCTCGCCGATTCGATAGTCCGGGAGCGAACCCTCGAGATCCGCGCGGAGTTCGCGCCTGCCCCTGGATGTCAGTTCGCGATCGAGCGCCATGGCCACGGTCTCGGGAAGACCGCCGATCGAGAGCGCCATGGCGTCGGCGATCATCCGCTTCACTTCGTCCCGGATCGCGGCGTCCGGGACGTTGGCGTCGAGCCAAGCTCCGCGGTCCGCATCGGACTGCGCCAGGGCTCCTTCCAGCGCTTCATTGATCGACACGAACCGCTCCCGGTCCACTCAGTTTCCCCCTTCCTCGAGGAGCTTCTTCAGCCAGATCCGCGCTCGCAGCCAGTCCCGCTGCACGGTCCTCACGGAGGTTCCCAGCGCCGCAGCGGTCTCCTCCTCAGTCAACCCCGCGAAGAACCGACACTCCACGACCTGGGCGAGCCGACCGTCGTAGTCGCCGAGCTGTCCGAGAATGTCGTCGATCTCCAGAATGCGTTCGGCGTGGTCGTCGATCGCGATCTGCTGACATTCGAGCGTGACGCGCTCCCGATTGCCCCCCCGTTTGTCAGCCATCCGCGCGCGCGCGAACTGGACGACGACCTGCCGCATCGCACGAGACGCGATGGCCAGGAAGTGGCTGCGGTCTGACGCATCGATTCCATTCTGGCGTGCCATCTTCATGTAGGCTTCATGGACGAGATCCGTCGTGTTCAGCGTCGGGGAGCGCCGGTGTCTCCGGAGGTTGTTCCTGGCGAGGACGATCAGCTCGTCGTAGACGAGTCCGACGAGTCGGTCGAAAGCGCTTCGATCTCCGTCCCGCAGCCGGCCGAGGAGCGTAGTGACATCCGTCTCCAATATTCATCCCCCCGGGAGCGATCGGTGATAGCAATCGCCACGGCAAGGGGCGACACTAGCAGATTCCAGGCCGACAGCGGGGCGGGAGACGCTTTGGGATCGGGGGACCGCGGGGTGGCGGGAATCTCGGCCCGGTGGCGTAGAGCGGGGTAACGACGGAATCGGTCCCTCCGCCGCATGCGCCGAGGGGCGAGTCCGCCATCACTGGACCTTGCCGGGAGGAGACTCCGATGCATACCCACCTGCGAAACGGCCGAAGCAGATTCCTGTTCACACTTTGTGTCGGTACGATCGCCGCCGTGTCCACCGCCGACGCCGGCACGTGCGAGTACGGGCTCCGCTATGATGACTTGGCCGTGGCCGCCCCGGCATTCTCGGGCGACGAGAAGGCGGCCACGCTCATCGATCCTTCCAGCTACGAGTGCGGGTGCGGCCCCGGGTTCGGCTTGACGGGTCTGCACCTGTACTTCGGTTCCTTCGGCTCGGGAACGCTGTCGATCCGGGCGGGCGTTCACGAAGCGGTGGACGACGGGGCTGGGTGTTTCGAGCCAGGCGCCCTGTTGTACCTGTCCGACCCGTGGGTCGTGAGCCCGCCATCAAGCTGGGGCTACACCTACGTGGATGTCGCCCTGGACGCTCCGTGTCTTTCGATCGAAACGCCCGTTTTCGTGTCAGTCCAGTACGAGTTGCTGGAGTCCTCGGGCTTCTACATGGAAGTCGTGAACCGGGACGAGGTCGCTCCCCTTTGCAACGACTGGGTCGACTTCGGGGCAGGCTGGGTCCCCGCTTCGAACCATGTTCCGGGTCGGCTCTCGATGTGGATGGACGTGAGCTGCTGCGACGGGCCCGTGCCTGTCGAGGCTGCGACATGGGGCACCGTGAAGGCACTGTATCGGTGACGACGCTGCCGGCCCAACCCGTGTGTCCCCTCCCTTCCACGGGGGTGGGAGCGCATCGGTGCACAACTTCCCGCTCGGTCGAGTTCGACGACGGTCGGGCTCGAGGGGAGCGACATCCGCAGCAGGAGTAGACATGATGAGACTCGAACTGATTCCGATCACGGTCCTCCTCGTGCTCTCGAAGGTCGACGCGTCACCTGTGACGTACACGGATCCGGCCAGCTTCGAGCTGGCCACGGAGAACCTCACGACGGTCAATTTCGATGAAGACGCCCTGGGGGCGGCAATCCCGAACGAGACGGCCCTTACGACCGAATACGATGCACTCGGTGCACACTTCAACGAGTTCAACGGCGGCAACGTCGTGGTGCACACCGCGGTCGGCGGACCCGCCGTCTCGCCTCCCCAGGTGCTTCTCAACGTCTTTCCACCACTCACCGGCGGAGGCGGCGGATTTGAGCTCGTGCTGGACCCGCCGAGACGGGCTTTTGGGCTCTGGTTCGGTGGGCTGCATCCCTCCGCCGCGAACGGCCCGACGACTCTGGATCTCGGCTCACAAGCGGACTCGACCATCGGGTCGTACGTCGTTCAGGAGCTGGTCGGCTCATCGGTCGCCGGCAACTTGTTCCTCGGAGTCGTCGCAGAGGAAGACATTGCCTGGGCGAGAGTGGCGGTCAGCCCGCTCGACTACGTCTGGTTCGATGACCTCTCCTTCGGTGATGCGGCGTCGCCCACCGCGGTCTACTCACGGATCGACCGGAACCCGGGACACCCGGCTCTGGAGGCCTATCCGAACCCGTTCCGATCGAGCACTACCTTCAGCTTCGATCTCTCGACCGCCGATCGCATCCGGCTCGATGTGTTCGATGCCGCAGGGCGCCGAGTCGCCCTTCTGCACGATGCTCGGATCGAAGCGGGTCGGCATCGGTATCTCTGGAACGGAGCCGTGGATCCGTCGCCGCTACCGCCGGGCGTGTACTTCGTGAGACTGCGGTCGTCAGCGGGCGCCGCGGTTCGATCCGTGACGATTCTGCGCTAGGCGTGCTCATGTTGTGGTCCTCCACGCGCCCCTTGTGGCCGCCGCCCCGGCACGCTAGCCTCCGGGCATTCCCCTGCGGAGCGGAGGATCCATGAAGGCACGAATCTGGCTCGCGATCGCCGGGCTCTCCTGGGTGGCGGCGGCCCTCCCCGCCGCCACCGAGGAGACCGCGACGAACGATCTGAAGTACGTCGGCGTGGACGGCTGTCGCGACTGCCACAAGAAGAAGTCCAAGGGCGCGCAGTACCAGGCCTGGACGCAGGACCCGCACGCTCAGGCCTGGGTCACGCTCGGCACCCCCGAGGCCGCGGCCGTGGCCGAGCGCGCGAACGTGACCGGCGATCCGCGCGAGGCGCCGCAGTGCCTCGAGTGTCACGTGACGGGCGCCGGCGAGCCCGCGGACCTCACGGGCAAGATCGACGCGAAGAACGGTGTCGGCTGCGAGTCCTGTCACGGCGCCGGCGAGAAGTACGCGAACCGCAAGGCCATGGAGGCGATCTTCCACGGCGACCTGGATCCGTTCCGGGTCGGGCTTACGTTCCCAAGCGAGGATGTTTGCCTCCGCTGCCACAACGACCGGAGCCCCACGTTCGCGGGCTTCGACTACGACACCGCGGCGGAGAAGATCGCGCACCCGCAGCCCGAGTCGCTGGAGGCGACCCGCCGGCCGCGGGACGCGCGGCAGGCGCCGCAGAGCCTCGACTGGGACGACGAGTAGACTCCGCCCCATCTCGAAGGGAGGACTCCGATGTCTCTTCGTCGCGCGAGTCCGTGGATCGCCTTGCTCCTCGTTCTCGTCTTGTCGCCCGAGGCGTCCGCCGAACAGGGCGCGACCCCGATCTACATGTGGACGGTGAGCGGAAGCGACACGGATCCTCGGAACGACACGGGGCCTTCGTTCCCCGGTGGGGAACGCACGCTCTACCTCTGGATGTACTGCCGGTACCCGGAGAATGCGCCGGGCATCGGCGGCGCCAGCATCTCCCTCGACATCTTCGGGGCGACGGCACTCTCGTTCGATCCGCGACCGGGGGTGACGAACTCCGGCAGCGCGTCGGACCTCGATCTCTCGGTCGAGGGATGCCCGACCGGAGCGCACCTCATGGGCGCTCTCCGCATCGACACCCCGAGCGGCGGCTTCGACATCTGTCTCTCGGCCCCGCTGGCATCCAGCCCCTGCGACGGATCACCGACCGCCGAGCCGTCGGCCTTCATTGGCTACTCCACGCTCAGCCCTGAGGGTTGCAGCTTCGACCTCGAGTACTACGAGTACTGCCTCGACGTGACGTCGGTCGCGCCGCGGAGCTGGGGGCGAGCCAAGGCCCTGTATCGTCCCTAGGGAACCCCGCCCCCACTGCGGCAGAGTCTCGGATTTGGTCTAGCCCCTGGGTTTCGTCTAGCCGCGGATCGCGGGTGAGAAGCCCGAATCCGCATCGACGCAGGCGAGCTCCCGCCCCGGCGGAAACACGTCCTTGCAGAACAAGCGGACGACCCACTCGTGCACCGACACGACCCCATCGACCGCCAGTCCCGACGCGAAGCCCGGTAGACTCTCGATCACTTCGGGGGACGTCGCGACGAGCGTGCGCACGCTGCGCGGCTCCCAACGATACCTGGCGATGCGAAGGTGGCTTCGATAGTCGGCCAGACGGGCGTCGAGTTCCTCTCGTGCCTGCGTCGGGTCCTGTGCCCGGAACGCGACGGCGCGAGTCCACTCGCGGATCCTCCGCAGCTTCGCGACACCATCCGCGTCGTTGCGGAAGCGTGCGATCTCCTCCAGGGGCGTCTCGTCGGTCGGGAGCGCGAGGGGATGCAGGGTCACATCCAGGACCGTGATCGGTGGCCCCAGCGACGGGAGATCGACGAAGTCGTACTGGCGAGTCCCGGCCAGGTCCCGACAGCGCGCCGCGACATCGGCGGGAAGATCGGGGACGTCCGGACCTTGCCGCACGATCGGAGTCGCGCCGGAGTGGCTCTCCGATTGGAATCTCGCGATGAACTGTCTCGCGATCGACCATCCGGTGGTTCGCCAGTGCCACTGCAGGCACTCGGGATGAGACGCGAATCGATCCGCGTGAGCCGCTACGAACTCCGCCCACGATGGGTGCCATCCGGCGAGGAGATCGAGCGTGCCGAAGTCGGAATCGGTAGTCCCCGGCCGCGATACACGGAGCAGTTCTTGGCGGCCGGCCTCCGAATCGCACGCAACGACCATCCCGAACTCCTGCAGGGAGACGAGCCGCGCGCGCTCGGGGCCCGGAAGCTCACGCCCGAGCAGGAGGAACACCTTCTCGAAGAACACGAGTTCCCAAGGCGGGGGCAGCCCCACCGGGCGAACGCCGAACCAATCCCGGGAGTTGGGAACGGGAGCCGGCGTCGCGGCGCGGGTACGGCCGACGACCCGCCGCGCAAGATCGAGGAGAGACGTGCCCACTCGGTTGCTCCTTCCGTGGCCGACCGGCTCGGCGAGCTTCCCACATCCGGGGAAGCGGGGGCCAGGAATCGAGCGCGCCGCGCCACGGCTCGTCGGCCCCCGGAGCCGCGGGAAGTCGGGAGCCCCGTCCCCGGTACCGGGTCAAGACCGCCCCACCCCTCCTCCCCCTTGATCACTCGGCCCGTCCGGGGGATTCTGGTCCGTCCGGAGCGGTTCTGGGCGGATTCCCGCCGTCCCGGCGCGGCCACCTTGGTGCCGCGCCCGGGCCCTCCGAGTGCTCGGGAAAGGAGCGAGAGGTGCTGAAGAAGATCGGTGTGATCGGTGCCGGCAACATCGGCGGAGTCCTCGTCCAGGAGCTGGTGCGGCGCGGGCTGGCCCAGACCGTGGCGGTCACGGACCCGGCCCCGTTCGTGAACCCGAACGATCCGCCCGAGAAGCAGGAAGCCATCCGCAAGCAGTCCGTCGCCAAGGGCAAGGCGCTCGACATCCTCGAGGCCACGCCGCTCACGCGCAGCGACATCGCGATCGAGGCCGGCCGCGATTACGACGTGCTGAAGGGCTGCGAGATGGTCATCAACACGGCCGGCGTGCCGCGCAAGGCGCGTCCGGATGGGACGTTCCCGTCGCGCGAGGAACTGCTCACGATCAACCTCAAGGTCACGGGCGAGGTCGCGAACGGCATCGGCAAGTACTGCCCGGACGCCACCGTGATCTCGATCGCGAATCCGCTGGATGCGATCGTGTACACGATCTACCGCAAGCTCATGCCGAAGAAGGCCAAGCTGATCGGCATGGCCGGCGTGCTGGACTCGGCGCGCTATCGCTGGTTCGTGGCGCAGGCGGCGGGCGTGAGCGTGGAGAACGTGGAGGCGCTCGTGCTCGGCGGCCACGGCGACACCATGGTGCCGGTGCGGAGCTGCTGCCGCATCGCCGGCATGCCGGTGGAGAAGTTCATCTCCGCGGGCGAGCTCGAGAAGATCGAGGACCGCACGCGCAAGGCGGGCGGCGAGGTCGTGGGCCTGCTCGGATTCGGGTCGGCGTTCGTGTCGCCGGCGCTCTCGGCGCTCGAGATGGCCGAGGCGATCATCTTCGACAAGAAGAAGATCGTGGCGTCGTGCGCGCTGCTCGAGGGCGAGTACGGCGTGAACGGCCTGTTCGTGGGCGTTCCGACCGTTCTGGGCAAGGGCGGGATCGAGAAGATCCTGGAGGTCGACCTCACGGCGGCCGAGAAGAAGGGACTGGAAACCTCCGTGGACGCGGTCCGCAAGACCTGCGAGGAGGTGGACAAGATGCTCGGGACGACGGTCGGCTAGACGTCGTTCCTTCCGGAAGCGCGGATCTTTCGGAAGCGCCGGATGTTCGGAGAAGCCAGAAAAGCTCCCTCCGGAGTCGTCTTCTTTGGCGCGGCGAGTGACTCCAGGGCCCCCGGAACGGTCGACTTGACCGGCCGGGGACCCTCTGGGATCCTCTCGCCGCGTTCGCAGTCCCCTTCGCGTCTTTCCCTGGAGGTACGGAGAACATGCGGAAACTGATCGTCGTCGCGTCGATTCTCGCTCTGATGGTGGGCAGCATCGGCTGCGGTGCCACCGGCAAGGGCGCCGGCATCGGCGCGGGCACGGGTGCACTGATCGGCGGCATCATCGGTCACCAGTCCGGCAACACGGCCACCGGCGCCCTCATCGGCGCGGCCGTCGGCGGCAGCGCCGGCGCGATCATCGGCGGCTACATGGACCGGCAGGCCGAGGAGCTGAACGAGGACCTGAACGGCGCCAAGATCGAGCGCGTGGGTGAGGGCATCAAGATCACGTTCGACTCGGGCATCCTGTTCGACGTGAACAAGGCCGACCTGCGACCCGCCGCGCAGTCCAACCTGCAGAACATGGCCACGATCCTGAACAAGTACCCGGACACCGAGATCCTGATCGAGGGTCACACGGATTCCGATGGCACGGATGCGCACAACCAGACGCTGTCCGAGAGCCGCGCCGGTTCCGTGAAGGGTTACCTCGTGTCGAGCGGCGTCGCCGGCATGCGGATGACCACGGTGGGTTACGGCGAGTCGCAGCCGATCGCGGACAACACCACGGCGGCGGGCAAGCAGGCGAACCGTCGCGTGGAGATCGCGATCATGGCGAACGACAAGCTGAAGAAGCAGGCCGAGGCGCAGGCCTCGCAGGGCTAAACGCCCGGCGGTCCTTCGGCCCCGGCCAATTGCCGGCGGCGGCTCCCGCTAGCCGCGCGGGCCGAAGACCTTCTGCAGCAAGGCAGTGGTGCGAGCGACCGGATCCTCCCGGATCCGGCGCTCCTCCACCGCGAGCTGCCCGAACAATCCTTCCAGAGTCCGGTCCGTGACGTAGGCGCCGAGGTCCAGCGGCGGGATTCCGCCGGGCTGCACCATGCTCCACGCGTTGCGCGCCTGGTTCCACGCGCGCACGAGGCCGACCGTCTCCATCTTGGCATCCACGATCGGGCGGAAGCGCGCGGTGAGCTCATCCGACGTGCGGGCGCGGAAGAACGCGGTCGCGGCGTCGTCCGGGCCGTTCAGGATGCCGCGGACGTCCTGCCAGCTCATGGAGCGGACGGCGTTCGCGAAGACGTCCACGGCCTCCCCCGCCGCCTCCTCGGCCGCGCGGTTCATGAGCGTCTCGAACTCGTCGACCTGGGAGCCGAAGCCGAGCTGGCGCGCCTTGCCCGCGGCGGACTGGAGCTCTTGCGGGAGCAGAATGCGACGGGCGGTGTCGCCGAGGAATCCATCCGTGACGGACACGGTCTCGACCGCGCGGCCCGTGCCCACGGTGAGCGCCTCGCGGAGGCCGGCCGTGATCGTGCCGTCGTCCAGCGTGCCGGAGCCGCCGAGGACCTGGCCGAGCTGGCTCGGGTCGAAGTTCGCGCAGCCGGAGAGCAGAGTCAGCGCCAGGACCCAGCTCCCGATCGCGCCGAGGGCCAGGGTCAGGATTCCGAACCGTCGATCGAGCTTCACCCGCATGCGCCTTGGCCTCCCGGGAATCGAACCGGAGGTCGGACCGAGAATCGGACCGGCGGGTCCCGGTTTTCGGGGTCCCGCGGTCGCCGTCCTTCCCCTATGCTCATCGCCTTGTCAGGAAGACCCGGCCGGATCCGGCCGAGTCACTTCCGAGGAGCCGAGGTGACCACGCACCCTCGGGTCGTGTCCAGCGGGAGGAACGGATGAGCGTCGCGGAACGGAGCGACGAGGAGCTGGTGGAGATCGCCCGGAGCTCGGCCGAGGGTGATCTGCGCGCGTACGACGAGCTCGTGAAGCGCTGGCAGGGGAAGATCCTCACGAACTGCCGCTTCCTGACCCGGTCCCCGGACGACTCCGAGGATCTGGCCCAGGAGGTGTTCGTGAAGGCGTTCTTCCACCTGGCGCGGTTCGAGGGCCGGTCCTCGTTCGGCACGTGGATTCGCCGGATCAAGGTGAACCACTGCCTCAACTTCGTGCGCTCGCGGGGCACGAAGACGTTCGTGGACGCGGACGACGAGGTCGTGTCGCTCGCGCCCGAGCTGCAGGTGACTCCGACCGCGATGCAGGGCCTGGAGGCGGGCGACCAGCGCGAGGCGATCCGCGCCGTGCTGGACGAGCTGCCGGACACGCTGCGGGTGCCCCTCCTGCTGCGCGATCTCGACGGGATGTCGTACCAGGAGATCTCCGACACGCTCGACCTCGGGCTGTCGGCCACGAAGATGCGCATCAAGCGGGCTCGGGAGCAGTTCCGCGAGCTGTACCTGCGGCGCACGGAAGCGATGGAGACCTCGGTTGAGTAAGGACGAGCGCGATCTGCCGCCGGACTGGGATCCCGGTCCCGCGCTGCCGGAGATCGAGTCCCTGCGGGAGGAGGCACCGGACGCGCTGCTGGATCTGATCCGGTCGGGGATCCTGCGTCGGGTCGGGTCGGGGCAGTTGCTGGACTTCTCGATTCCGATGATCCTCGAGTTCCTGCGGGAGCTCGGCGCGCTCCTGTTCGGCGCGAGTGCGACGGCGCGTCCGGCGACCCAGAAGGAGGGCGAAGGAAATGAATAGCGTGACCAGCGTGCGCGACGCCCTGACCGAGATCTTCTCGGGGCTGGTGACGTCGGCGGCGGACCTGCTGCCGCGGCTGATCACCGGGCTCGTGGTGCTCGGCGTCGGCTGGATCGTGGCGAAGGTGTTCGAGCGCGTGCTGCGGACGACGTTCCTCCGCCTCCAGGTCGACAACCTGCTCGAGAAGCTCGGCATCTCCGGGATGGCGTCGCGCTTCGGCATCCGCGGGTCGCTCTCGCAGTCCACCGCGCGGCTCGTGTACTGGCTGCTCATCATCCTGTTCCTGCGCGGGGCGGCGGATGCGGTGGGGCTCGACATCGTGTCCAGCGCGATCGAGTCGTTCTTCGGCTACCTCCCGAACATGATCGCGGCCCTGCTGGTGCTCGTGCTCGGC
>JAWKKG010000006.1:0-383555 GCA_041393395.1 bacterium
GGCGTGGAGCCGCGGCGCCGTGGACTGGTCGAGCGGGTGGACTCGCGCCGGCGGCGATTTCGAGGACCTCGTGTACGGCTGGGCGGAGGTGTCCGCCGGGCAGTCGGAGGTCGTGTTCGACGTGTCGATCCCCGTGAAGGAGATCCTGGAGTACGGGGCGGCGAACCGGGGGTTCCTGGTCACGGTGGAACCGGCCGCCGGCCTCGGGCTCCGGGCGGCGGATGCCGAGGCGATCGGGCTGAGCAACGCCTCCCTGGACGTCAGCTACCGTCAGATCCCGCGCCCCCCGAGGAGTCACCGCGGCGATTAACGCCGAGCCCACCGCTACCGGCCCGCGTACATCGCCGCCACCCACTCCCCGTAGCCGTTGAACGGCTGCGTCGGCACCATCTCGCCCGTGTCGATGAGGCGCTCGTGCGCCTGCGACCAGCGCGGGTGCGGCTTCGTGGGGTCCACGTTCGCGAGGAAGTCGTACTCGTCCGGCACCGCGTCGTTCCAGAACGTGGCGGGCTGCGAGTCCGTGAACTCGATGCGGACCATCGCCTTGAGGCTCTTGAAGCCGTACTTCCACGGCAGCACGAGCCGCCAGGGCGCGCCGTTCTGCGTGGGGAGCTCGTGCCCGTAGATCCCGGTCGCCACGAACGCGAGCTCGTTCGTCGCCTCCGCGAGCGTCATGCCCTCGTAGTACGGCCAGGCGTACCATGGCGCATCGGCCACGCCCGGCAGGGCCTCGTCCAGGAACGTCACGAGGCGTACGTGCGTGGCCGCGCTCGTGGGACGCACCTTGTCGACGATCCTTCGGAACGGGAATCCCGTCCACGGGACCGCCATCGCCCACGCCTCCACGCAGCGGTGGCGGTACGTCCGCTCCTCGAGCCCGAACTCGCGCACGAGGTCGTCCACCTCGAACTCGCCGCCGGCCTCCACGAGACCGCCGATCTCCACGCGCCACGGGCGCGTGACGAAGTTCTCCGCGAGCTGCCAGACCTTCGCCTTGTTCGTGCTGAACTCGTAGTAGTTGTTGTAGGTCGCGGTGGACTGCTCCGCGGTGAGCGCGCGATCGAGCGGGTAGGCGAGATTGCGCGTGGCCGGATAGAGGCCCGCGTTCGGATTGTCGGTGCGCACGTTGACCGGCGACCAGGGCAGCGACTCGGCGTCCACGAGCTTGGGATCACAGCCGACGCTCCACGCGAGCGCGCCGAGTCCCGTGAACCCGAGCGCGCGGAGCACGTCCCGACGGCTGCGGTAGACCGGCTCCGGCGTGAGCCGGGCTTCCGGGATCTCCCAGCCCTTTCGAATGCGGACGTTCATGCGCTCTCCTTCCGTTCCCTGGCCCCAATCGCGGGGCCGGTCGCCGGCTCGATGTCGTCGGCGGCGCCCCCTACCGCACGCGCCCCCGCGCGTCGACCCGTTCCCGGGCCACGATCCGACCGCCCTCCACGATCCAGTATTCGTCGTGGAGGTCGACTGTGACGCACGCGTGATTGGGGACCACCCGTACCCGATCCCCCACCGAGAGATCGGCATCCGCGGGCACCGGCAGGATGCCGTGTTCCTCCGAGAGGCGCGCGATCGTCCAGTCCGGCCGGCCCACGAGGCAGCCGTAGCCGCCGGGGCGGCCGCGGCCGTCGTCCAGCGAGAGCGTCTTCGCGCCGCAGTCCAGCACGACGCGGTCCGCGGCCGGGCGCGCGGTGACCGTCGCGAGGACGGTGAGCGCGCACCGTTCGAGCGGGGCGACGCCGAGCGCGACCTGGGTCCGATCGAGGTACCCGTAGTTGCCGGGCCGGATCTCGGTGACGCCGGGGACGCGCGCGGAGTGCGCGACGGTCGGCGTGGATCCCACGCTCACGACCGGACACGCGATGCCCGCCGCCCGCAGGATCTCCGCCGTGGCCACGGCCCGCTCCCCCTCCCCGCGGCCGATGCGGGCGATCTCCTCCGGCGTGGCGGCGCCGTAACCCTGGCCCGCGTGGGTGAGCACGCCGCCCAGGGTCAATCCCGGCGCGGCCGCGATCGCGCGGGCGAGCGGCAGCGCCGCGTCGCCCCACGGCACGCCCGTGCGCCCCATGCCGGTGTCGATCTCCAGCATCACGGAGACGCCGCGATCGGCTGCCGCCGCGGCGTCACTCCAGCGTCGCAGGCCCTCCTCGGATTCGATCAGCACGTGCAGCGTCGCGTCGCCGCGGGCCGCCAGCAGGCGACGGATCTTGCGCGGATCGACCACCGGCGTCGCCACCGTGAGGTCGCGCAGCCCCGTTGCAAAGAACACCTCCGCCTCGCCGGTCTTCGCCACGGTCCCGCCGATCGCGCCGAGCTCGAGCTGGCGGCGGGCCATCTTCACGGACTTGTGCGTCTTGAAGTGGGGCCGCAGGCTCACGCCGGCCTCGCGCGCGAGCGTCGCCATGCCCTCGAGATTCGTGCGCAGAACGGTCTCGTCCACGAGCAGCGCCGGCGTCTCGATCTCGGCGAAGCCGGTCTCGACCGCCGACGCGGCGCTCATCGCAGCGTGATCTTGCGGGACGCCGTGAACTCCCCGGCGCGGCAGCGCACGAAGTAGATGCCGGCCGCGGCGCGCGCTCCCTCCGAGTCGCGGCCGTCCCAGCGCACCGCGGTCACGCCGGGCTCCACCGGACCGTCGAGGACCGTCCGCACGCGACGTCCGCGCACGTCGAACACCTCGACCGTCGCCCGGGTGCGACGCGGCGCCTCGAGCGGCAGCGACGTCCCGCCCACGAACGGATTCGGGAACGGTCGTCCGAGCGCGAACCGCTCGGGACGTCGATCCGGCAGCTCGGGGCCGGTCGGATCGTTCTCGGTGACCACGATGCGCTGGTCGACCGCGGGCGGAGACACGACCTGCACGTGACCCGAGGGCCACCGGATCGAGATCGACTCGATCGACGTGTTCGCGCCGAGCCCGAACAGCGCGCGCTTCGTGCCCTGCGAGGAGATCGGCGCGTCGTAGCCCACGTCGCGACGCTGGGTGACGCCGCCGGCCGTGAGGTCGATGCGCGCGCCCACGCCGCCGGTGTTCGAGAGCGTGCCCTTCACGTCGATCGCGAGCCAGTGCTCGCCGGCGCCGTCGTCGTTGCGGAAGAGCTGATCCGCCTCGCCGCCGCGATTGACCACGAGCACGTCGGGATCGCCGTCCGAGTCCATGTCCGCGAACACGCCGGCGAAGCTGTTGAAGGGATCGGTGCGCGGGAACGGGCCGCCGATCGACTCCGCCCACACGCCGCCGCCGTCGTTCAGGAGCAGGTGGTTCGTCGTCGTCGTGGCCACGAACAGATCGAGGTCGGAGTCCAGATCGACGTCCTGCCAGGTCACGGAGTTGGACTGGTCCGTGTTGACCATCGCCGGCGGCGTCGCGTCCACGAACGCTCCCCCGCCGACGTTGCGCAGCAGCTTGTCCGACGAGCCGTAGTTCGCGAGCGCGAGGTCGAGGTCGCCGTCGCCGTCCGCGTCGCCCCAGGCCGCGTCGCGCGTGATGCTCGCGTCCGCGAGCACGCCCGTCGCCACGTTCACGAACGCGCCGCCGTCGTTGCGGAGCAGGAGATTCGGCCCCACCGCGGTCACGTACAGGTCCGGGTCGCCGTCGTCGTCGTAATCGCCCCACGCGACACCCTGCGTGTTCGCGGTCGTTGCGAGCGGACCGACCGCGACGTCCGTGAACCGGAAGTTGCCGTCGTTGCGGTACAGGGAATTCGGGAACCCGATCGTGCGCGAGACGTACACGTCCACGTCGCCGTCGAGATCGTAGTCGGCCCACGCCGTGCCGAGCACGCTCGAGCTCGGATTCAATCCGAGCGCGCCGGCATCCGCGAACACGCCGGAGTCGTTGCGCAGCACGCGATTGCCGGACAGATCGTAGTTCGCGATCAGCAGGTCGGGATCGCCGTCGCCGTCCATGTCGGCAAACGAGGCCGCGGCCGCGTCGCCCGGATCCGCGAGCGCCGGCGTGGTCACGTCCGCGAACGCGCCGCCACCGTCGTTGCGAAGCAGCTGGTTCTTCGGACCGAGCCCCACGCTGCGCGCGAGGTAGACGTCTTCGTCGCCGTCGCCGTCCACGTCGGCCCAGGCCGCGGCCCAGGACTGCGTCTGGCCGGAGAGCGGAGCCGGCGTCACGTCTTCCCAGGGCTCCTCGCCCCAGATCTTGACCCGGAAGTCCTCGTTCTGCGGATTGCTGTCCGCGAGCGCGTGCCACCAGTACTGCAGGACGTAGTTCTGATGCGGCTCGAAGCCCGGGATCGTGGCCCAGGTCGACACCAGTTCCGCGGGATTCGTGAAGTGGCCGAGCCCGAGCGCGCCGCCTTCGCGCACCCCGAGGCAATCGTCCGGGTTCGACGGCGTCTCGTTCGAGGTGCGGTCCTTGTCGCTGTTCCAGTTGTCGAACCACGCGCCGTCCGCGAGCGACCACTCCTCGGGAATGCCCTGCAGGAACGTCTCGTGATAGATCCAGAGCTGTGGATCCACGAGGTCCCAGGCGAGCACGTTCGGCGCCGGCGCGTTCGGCTCGCAGCACGGGAACGGGACGAGGTACTGCTGATAGTCGGCGAGCAGAAGAACCGAGATCGCGTCGATCGCCTGGAACATCCAGAGCTGACCGCGACCGCCCGGCGACGCCTCGTTCGGCGACTGGGAGTCGCCGAGATTGCGCGCGCAGAACTGGAACGTGGTCTCCTCGCCGTCGGCCTCGAACTCGCCGGGATCGCCCACCGCCTCCGATGCGCAGAAGTCGGGATCCATGATCGGGGTGCGTTCGATCGGGCCGCTCGTGGAGCGGAGGCGGGCCGCGTCGGCGGGCGAACTCAGGAGCGACGTCGCCAGCGCGAGACACCCGAGAGCGGGCACGAGGCGGACGGAGCCGGGCAGGACTCGGCGCACGGTGAACTCCGGACTTCGGGGGCAGGGGAACCCGGATTCTAGCAGATCGAGCGACCGGCCCCTACTAACAGGGATGGCCGGCGGCGGCGGCCGGCCACGGGTCCGAGGACCCGCCCCCCGGGGCCGGTCGTCTCGCTCTGCCCCGGAGACCGCCCGGGGACGACATGCGCGCGCCTACCGGACGTGGGTGACCTTTCGCGTCCGCTCGGCTTCTCCGGTGTCGAGTCGCAGGAGGTAGACGCCGTTCGCGACCGTCGCGCCGGCCTGGTTGCGGCCGTCCCAGAGGATCTCGTGGGCGCCGGCCGGGAACCGATCCGTGGCGAGCAGCGTCCGCACCCGACGCCCCGCGACGTCATGGACCACGAGGCTCACCGGGCCCTCGCGATCCAGCGCGAAGCGGACCCGCGTGTCCGCCCGGAACGGATTGGGCGCCGGCGCGGCGAGCGAGATCCGCGGGGCCGTCGGAAGATCCGGCGCGGCCACGACGTTCCAGAAGTCCGGCACCGAGCAGCCGTACGGTGACGCCGCGCTGAACAGCGTCTGCACGTAGAGCGTCGACGTGTCCGCGCGCTGCACCCGCCCGGTCGTGGAGTCCGTCCAGTAGACCCAGCCCTCGTCGACGTCGACGTAGCGCGGATTGCCGAGCCCGATCGCGACGTCTTCCGGCGCACCGCCCGACACCGACGCTCGCCGCACGCGACCGGACTCGGTCCAGTACAGCATGCCGGCCGCCTCGTCGATCGCGACGTCGGTCGGATTGACCGCAGCCTGGATGAGACCGATGTCGGTCCCGTCCAGCGTGGCGACGTAGATCCCATCCGCCACCCCGCCCTCCGCCCAGTACATCCGACCGGCGGCGATCTCGAGCGCGAGACCGCTCACGCTGGTGAGACCGCTGGTGACGAGGTCTTCGAGGCCGGTGCCGTCGAGATTCGCGCGCTGGATCTTGTCCGTCCCGCGATCGGACCAGTACATCTTGCCCGCGGCGACGTCGAGCGCGAGGCCGTCCGGAATCTGCAGCCCGGTCGTGACCAGGTCCTCGATCCCGCTGCCGTCGAGATTCGCGCGCTGGATCTTGTCCGTGCCGAAGTCCGTCCAGTAGATCTTGCCGCCGGAGAGATCCACTTCGACCGCGGGCGGCGACTGGAGCCCGGAGACGAGCGGGGTCGACGCGAGCCCGTCGAGCGACGTGCGGCGGATCTCGCCGGTCGCCAGCGACGTCCAGTACAGCGAGCGCTGAGCCGCCGCCCGCGTGGTGGGAACGGCGAGACCGCGCAGGTACTGGAGCGCGGCGAGCTCCGTGACGTTCGCGCCGTCGGGATCGGAGCGGTACAGGCCGCCGAAGGTGGGGTCCGTGCCGTAGATGATCCAGTACAGATGACCGCCGGAGACCTCCACGTCGACCACGCCGGATTCGCTCGTGAGGAAGTAGCCGGTCGTGCCGGTGTCCAGCTCCACGTGCGCGATGAGAGACCCCGGCAAGGGACTGAGAGAGCCGATCGACACGTAAAGAACCCGCGAAACGACGTCGATCGTGAGACCGCCCGTGAGCTCCGACGTCAGGATAACGACGTGGGTCGTGGGCGTGGATCCGTCCACGTCCATGCCGCGAACCCGGAGCTCCTCCGGATGGCGCTCGGTCCAGTACAGGCGTCGTGCCAGCGGATCGAACGCGAGCCCGCCGGCCGAGGGAGCGACAATCACGGTCTCGACGTCGGTGCCGTCGAGGTTCGCGCGCAGGATCTGGTCCGCCCCCGTCTCGGACCAGTAGATCTTGCCCGCCGCGAGATCGAGCACGAGGTCCCGCACGTCCGCGAAACCCGTCATCAGGACCTGCACGTCCGAGCCGTCGAGGTTCATCCGACCGATCACGTGACTCGAAGTCCGTCCGGCGTAGTAGACGTGTCCGGCCTCGAGATCCACCGCGACGTTCTCGATCTCGACATAGATCCGCTCACCGACACTGGATCCCCCGTGATCGAGGTCCGTGCGCCCGATGCGGAGCGCAACGTCGCTTCCCCAGTAGATGGATCGCTCCGGCGAAACGGGCGGCTCCGGCACGGCGAGACTTCGCGGAGAGCTGGACGTGAAGATCTCGGTGAACGCGGACGCGTCGAGCGGCGAGCTCCAGATCCTGCCGTTCGCGGACCAGTCGGCGTAGTACAGCACCCCGTCCCGGAGATCCATCGACTTCACGTTCGAGAACGGCGTGCTGCCGCTGGTGGCCAGGATCTGTTCGCCGCCGCTCCGTGGGCGACGTCGCACCTCGGTGCCCTTGCAGAAGTACAGCGTCCCGTCCACTGGATCGACGACCATCGCGTCGGCCGTCGACGTCGACACGCTCACGATGCCCGATCCATCCAGACTGCTCCGACGAATGCCGAACGCCGGCGCGCTGTACCACAGGGACTCCCGGACCGGATCGAGCGCGAACTGCACGGCGCCGGTCGCGACCAGCGTCGCGGGTCCGCCGTCGATGGATCTCCGGAAGAGCCCACCCGCGGACGGATCGATCCAGAACACCAGCCCGGCCTCTCCGAGGACCACGATCTCGGTGGGAAACGGAAGTCCTGCCTGGAAACCCTCGCGGCCGCTTCCGTCGAGATTGCATCGCCCGATCTCGTCGCCGGCGGCGTCGGCCCAGTAGATCTTCTCGCCGACGAGATCGACGTCGAGTCCCTCGACGTCGCCGGCAGCGTCGACGATCAACTGGACGTTCGTGCCGTCGAGATCGCAGCGGTAGATCTGCTGCAGGACGCGGTCCGCGTAGTAGATCGCCTCGGCCGAGCCGGCAACAGCGCGTGGCGGGACAAGCGAAACCGCGAGGGTGGCCAGGGCGATCGCGACCGACCGGAAGTGGGATCGAGAAGACGGAATCATGAGGTCGCTCCGGGAAGGGGGCCTTCCCGGAGAAGCGTCAGTTCGCCCCGATTCCTGTCACGGAGGCCGGGCGGACGGGCGGCCAGCTGCTCCGCCGTTCGGGCCGGCCCGGCGGTCCGCCGGTCGGGTGGTCGGGCGGGCGGGCGGTCAGCCGACCTGCCCCGCCGTGGCCGGAACAGCCGCGGTCTTTCGCAGGTACTCCCGTCCGATCGCCAGCGCGATCAGGATCCACGCCACCACGAGCACCAGGTTCACCATCGCGAAGTTGCGGGGCCCGAACGCGAACCAGGTGGTTCCCACCCAGACCAGCGCTGCGGAGAGGAGATCGCCGGAGCGGACGAAGAACGTGTCGATCGCCTGCTTCGCCTTGTACTTCTCCTCCCGGGTGGTCGGCAGGAAGAGCACGTTGCGGACGGTGTTCTGCAGCGAGTAGTCCGTGGCGTTCTCCGCCGTCTTCGCCCAGCGGACCGCGGCGAGCACCGGCACGAACGAGAGCAGCCCGTACGCGCCGAGGGCGAGCACGGGGAGGACCAGCAGCGCGAACCGGACGCCGAGGTACTTGAGGATGCGAGACACGAAGATCAGCTGCAGGGTCAAGCCGAGGGCATTCACCCCGAAGAAGAAGCTCGCGTAGAACTCGCCGATCCACGCCCGTTCCGCCGCGCCGTCCACGGCGTGCCGTGCCGCCTCGCTCTGCACCACGCTCCCGAGGACGTACTCGCCGGTGGTGTTGACCCAGTTCAGAAGCGCCATGAGCACCGCGATCAGCAGCAGGTAGCGGTTTCCGAGCACGAGGCGGAACGCGCCCTGGTTGCCGAGCGGTTCGGCTTCCACCGGCTCCGCGCCGGTCGCCTTTGCTCCGCCCTGCCTCGCCTCGACCGCGTGCGTGAGGCCCAGCGAAGCCACGAGCAGCGCGGCCGCCACGAGCAGCATCGCCTCCACCCCGATCCACCGGATGATCTGACCCGCGATGCCGCTCCCCGCCACCGCGCCGATCGACGCGCCGAACGCCACGATCGCGAACAAGCGTTTCCCCTGCTCCGGCGAGTAGACGTCGTTCGCGAACGACCAGAACTGCGCGATGACCATCAGGTTGAAGATGCCGACCCACAGGAAGAACGCCACTCCGAGGTACGGCACCCCCGCCTTCGCGAGCGCCCAGAACGCCACGAGGCAGATCGCGAAGAACACGGTGACGACGTCGATCAGGCGGCGCCGGTTCACGCGCGAGGCGAGAGACGCGTAGGCCGGCACCGCGAACAGCAGAAGGAACGCCTGGCCGGCCGAGGTGTAACTCTTGAGCTCGGCGCCGCCGCCCGCGAGGATCAGCGCCTCCCGGACCGGCTTCACGAGATAGTAGGTCGTGAGCAGGAGGAAGACGTTCGCCGTGAGAAGGAGTACCGTTCCCCCCTCGCCCCCGCGGACATCCGCGAATGCGGTCAGAAACCGTTCGAGCGGACTGCGAGGGGGCGCCTCTGCCATCGGAACCTCGACTGACGCGGGAGGATCGGTTTCGTGCGACTGAACGCAGACCTTCCGCGACGCGGGTATCGCCGGTCAAGCGGCGTCTCGCGCACGCGCCGGCTTCGTACCGGGATCGCGGCGTTCCCCGCGATCGCAGTCCTGGCGGCGACTCTCGGCACGACGCTCTTCGCTCCGCCGGCCGGCGCGAGCTGGTGGAAGCCGTCCTACGACTGGCCCTCCTCCAGCGACGTGGCGGTCACTCCGCTCGTCCGCCCCAGCGTGGAATCCGTGTTCGAGGCGCGGGCGCGAACCGGCCGGGCCGACACGCCGTTCCGTTTCGTGGCGTTCGGGGATCAGCGCGCGCTCGCCGACGGCGAATGGCAGCAGATGTTGCATCGCGTCGCGAGCGTCTCCGCGGCCGGCAACGGGATCGACTTCCTGCTGGACACCGGCGACATCGTGAACGACGGACGGCACACGGATCAGTTCGCGCGCCTCGCGAACGAGATCCTCGCGATCGTGCCGGACCGCCCGTATCTGGTCGGCGTGGGCAACCACGAGGTCCACGACAACGACGCGCAGGCTCGCGCGAACACCGCGACGTTTCTGAGCCCGCTCGACCCCGTCCTCTCGCCCGATCGCCTGTACTACCGCAAGGATCTGGGCCCGGCGACGTTCCTCTTCCTGGACACGAACGATCTCGTGTACGGCGACGACGGAGAACGCGGCGAGTGCCCGCCGGAGATCGCCCCCGGGACCCGTGCCGCCGCGCAGATCGAATGGCTCGCCTTTGAGCTGGAGGATCTGCGCGCGCATCCCCGCCCGCTGGTGTTCGCGGTCCTGCATCATCCGTTCGTGCAGTCCTCGCAGAAACACCGCGACGCCGCGGCCTCGCTGTGGAACCTGCGCGTGCGGGGCACGTCGTTTCCGGACTTCCTCGCCGACGGCGGCGTGCACGTGGTCCTCACCGGACACACGCACACGTACGAGCGCTTCGTCCTCACGCGCGACGACGGGCGCGCGATGCACGTCGTCAACCTGTCCGGCCGCCCGCGCGGATCCGCGTTCGGCTTCGGCGCGGGTCGACGTCGCGCCCGGGACATCCGCGGCGAGGAAGCCGAGAAGCTCGGCGAATGGGGCTGGCGGGATCTCGCGCGCTGGAGCATCACGCAGGAGGCCGCGATGCGGAAGGAAGACGAGGCGAACCAGTTCGCGACCTTCACCGTGGACCCGGACGGCGGCCTGACGATGGAGGTCCACTTCGTGGACGAGGAGGCCGCGATCGAGGCGGAGGCGAACGGTGGCGACGACGCGTCCGGCCCGCGCCGCGTCGAACCCGTCCGGCTCCGCTAGCGGTTACTCGCCGTCCCGCAGAACCCCGACGAGTTTCCAGTCGCCGTCCGCGGCGCGGAGGTAGTGCGCGTCGGTGCGGGGAAGCGCGCCGCCGTCACCCGTCTCCGCGGTCCAGCGGACGACGAGATAGCCGCGGCCTTCCGCCGCGCTCGCGGGGACGTCGATCCCCGGTGCGCCGGGATCGGTCGACTCCTTCACGATCTTCCCATCCTCATCGCGGACCTCGATGCGATAGCGAAGGTCCGACGGGCGATGAGCGTCTACGAGGGCGTCCGTGGCGTCGACCCGGAATCCGCCCGCCTCCGGGGCAATCCGATCGAGCGACTCCACCGGCGTCACCTGGCGCAGCGCCCAGTCCACCGTCTTCTCCCAGCGCTCCATGAGCACCTGCGCGAGGATCGCGTCCGCCGCCGGATCGCCGTAGCGCGCGGCCGTCACCGCGGCCCGCACGTGCTCGGGGCCGAGCCGCGTCATCCGTCGCCCCGCCCAGTACGCGTCGGCGGGTCGGCATGCGAAGAGAATGTCGTTCAGGTAGTTCGCCTTCCATTTCGCCGGATCGTAGCCTTCCGATCCGAACCCGCCCACGAGCGGGCTTTTCCCTCGCGGCAGGTCCTCGTACGGACGCACCAGGAAGCCGAACGTGGGGAGACCCGTGACGACTTCCTTCAGATCGACGTCGTACGCGAAGCCGATGCGCGGCTCGTGACGCGCGGCCTTGTAGCCGCCGAGACACCCGTCGAAGTCCACGAGGTAGTGGCGCAGGAAGCGGCGGCCGTTCTCCTCGGTGTACAGGTCGAGCGAGTTGTCGACCTTGAGGTCGACGTGATTCAACCAGGCGCCGAACACGCGGAGCGCGCGCAGCGAACGTCGATCCTGGTGGGGAATGGTGTCGTTCGGATCGTCGTTTCGCGTGCCACGATAGGACCACCCGCCCACGGGGCGCCCGGGGAGGAAGCGGCTCGTGAGGAGCCGGTAGCGACCCGCCGCGTCGCGTGCGGCGTAGCGATCGAGCATCGCCTGCACGGTCTCCCACCGCAGCGGGACCTTCTCCCCGGTGGGTGACGTGTCCTTCGCGTCGTCGGAGATGACGATCTCGTCCGGCGCCACGAAGACGATGCGATCGTCCGGCGCGTGGTAGCCGAGTCCCCAGAACAGACGCGCGGCGACCGCACCCGCAGCCGTCGCGACGACGGGCGTGCCGGCCTTGTCGAGCTTGCAGATGTAGCGGACGCCACGCGCGTCCTCGATCACGAAGCCGGGATTGCGGCCGCCGCTCTTCATGCCCGTGATCTTCCAGGGTCGGAACGCCTCCGGCCCGGGGTCGTCGCCACCGGGCCCCTGCGCGATCCGCTCCGGCGAGAGCACGCCGCGGTCCTCCCACCACGACGATGACGGAACGTCGCCGAGGCGGTTCACGTCGCGAGCGGGTCCCGCCGGTACGGGATCGAGGCGCAGCCGCATCTGCCGCGGCCCGAAGTTGTCGAGGTGATGCGAGAGGCGATAGAACTCGTGCTCGGCCGGTTCCGGCATGTCCGCCGTGTCGTCGATGCGCGTGATGGCCGGCGCATCCGCGAAGCGTGGGGGCGCACTCGCGCAGCCGGACAGGAACACGGCCGCGAGTAGGCCGGGTAGGAGGCGGCGCGCGGTCAACGTCGCCTCCGGGACTCGCGATCGAAAAGGACCTCGGAACTCAGGGCGAACTCGAAGCCTTCCGGCCCATGCGCCGCGTGCGCGCGGAACCCGTACGGTCCGCCGAGCACGTAGGCGAAGCCCAGACCGACCGACGGATCGACGTCCGCGAGGCGGAGCTCGTCGGCCCGCGGGGCGACCGTGCCCCAGTCCACGAAGAGACTTCCGAACATCCGGGTAGACACGGGATACCCGTACTCGGCCGTGAGCACGAGGCCGGTCCGATCCGTGAATCGATTCGACCCGTAGCCCCGGAGGTCGTGACGCCCGCCGAGGCGAACGAGTTCGGGAAACGGCACGGCGTCGGGATCGTCGCTGACCACGCCCTCGGCGAGCACGCGGAACGCGAGCGTGCGGGTCCTGCGCCAGACGGGGAATCGCGTGTGCGCCTCCACCAGCCAGTGACGGTAGTCCGCGTCTCCGGAAGACGTCGCGTGGTCGGTGCCGCCGAGCGCCCGGACGAACCAGCCGCGCGGGAAGAAGACTCCCGGCCGGCGCGTGTCCCATCGCACCTCCGCCTCCGCCCCGACGTAGTCGCTCCGCCGGGCGGCGGCAAACAGCTCCGGGAAGGCGGCCGCGTTCTCGGCGTCGGCGGAGAGCGCCTCGTGGCGAGCGAAGCCGGTCGTGGTGACCTGGAGCGCCTTTCCCGGCCGGAGCGTGAGCGAAAGCTCTCCGAGCACGCGATGGCGATCGGCCTCGCGCTCCTCTTCGGGGCTGGCGGGGCCGAGCCCGTGGAACGGGCGCTGCGACTCGTTCTCGAGGCGCGCGAGTCCGGACCATTGAAGCTTTCGCGGCGGGCCGATCCACTGGAACGCGAGCAGATTGTCCGTGTCGGAGAGATACCCGCCGCCGAGACGCAGGCGCGCTCCCTCCGTGGGCCAGTCCTCCGACGTCGCGTCGATGCCCACGAGCGAGAAACCGACACTCGATTCGTAGCCGAAGGAGATCGTGGAAGTCACGGGGCCGCGCGAGTACCCGAACCGGAGCAGGCTCGCGAGACGACTCAGCGCATGCGCGCGATCTTCCGCCTCCGCCACCTTCACCAGCGGCCACGTCGCAACCCGCATCGCGACGTAGGGTGGGAAGAGCAGGGTTCTCCCCGCCCACCGCAGGCCGGACGCGTGGCGAGGAATCTCGGTCTCGGTTCCGCGGAGGACGCCGACGGAGTCCGCCGAGACGACGGAGACGGCAGTGCCGACATCGCCGGCCGCCGCCGCCGGGACCGGCGCGGTGCCGATCGCGACACCGACCGCCAGAATGGCGCCCTGGAGCCATTTCGACCGGGATCGCGGGGGCAACGCATCCTCCTCGAATCGAGCGCGTGCGGCATTCTCCGCGGGCTGAGGGAATCCCGTCAAGCCGCGCGAATGCGGGAATCTCTCGGAGAAGAACGGCATCGAAGAGAGAGCGTGGACCTCGCTCCCTCCGCCTGGCCGGGGCCGACGTTGAAGGTCGAGGGACCCGGCGGTAGGATTGCCTCCATGCACGACGCCCACACGCTCGAGGTCCTTCCGCGCCCCACCCCCACGACGGACTCCTCCGAGGCCGCGTTCGCCCGTTTCGACGAACGCACGCGGCGCGACGCGGAGCGCTCGCTCTCGCTCGCCGCGTTCACGTACGCGGTCGCCTATACGCTCGCCTTCGGCACGAGCGTGCTCATCGAACGCGCCGCCCCCGGAATGCCGCTGCCTCCGCTCCGCGTCTTCATCGTGGCAAGCATCTCCATCGCCTCCGGAATCGCCATGGGGATCATCGCCCGGCGGGGCAATCTGCCGCCGGTTCGCTTCGAGCCGCTCGCCGTCACCTTCGGCGTACTCGCCTCACTCGGCATCGCAGCCGGCGCACACAACTGGCGGGCGGCGATCGAGCAGGGGGTGCTCGGATCCGGATTGTGGATCGGCGTGTGGGTGATCTCTTTCCCGAACCTCGTCACCCTCTGCCCTCGCAGCGTGCTCCGCCTGGGCCTGCTCTCCGCGCTCACGTTTCCGGTGATGTACCTGGTGTCGCTCCCGAGCGAAGGCTTGCCGATCATCGACGGCCAGCCGAGCGTGCGCGCACCGATCATGTTCCTCGCCCAGCTCGTGATCCCGATCCTGATCTGTACCGGAATCGCGACGTTCATGGCTGTCCGCCTGTTCCGCCTCGCGCACGACGTGTCACGCGCTCGCCGACTCGGCAACTACCAGCTCGCGGAGCGGATCGGCCAGGGGGGCATGGGCGAGGTTTGGCGCGCGCAGCACCGACTGCTGGCGCGTCCCGCCGCCGTGAAGCTGATCCGGGGCGGCGCTCCCGGCTCGGACGGCGGGCCCTCCGAGACCGCGGTCCGGCGCTTCGAGCGCGAGGCCCGCGCGACCGCGGCCCTCACGTCGCCGCACACGGTGGCGCTCTACGACTTCGGCCGCACGAACGAGGGTGGCTTCTACTACGTCATGGAGCTGCTCGAAGGGATGGACTTCCGTCGTCTCGTGGATTCGACGGGGCCGCTCCCTTCCCGGCGCGTCATCCACCTGCTGCGACAGGCCCTCGCGTCGCTCGGCGACGCGCACGAGAGCGGACTCGTGCACCGCGACATCAAGCCCGCGAACCTGTACCTGTGCCGGCGCGGGCTCGTTTTCGACTTCGTGAAGGTGCTGGACTTCGGACTCGTGAAGGGATCGCCCGAAGGTGACCCGACACGCCAGCTCACGGTGGAAGGCACCGCGAGCGGCACTCCCGGGTTCATGGCGCCGGAGCTCGCGATCGGCAGCCCGCACGTGGACGAACGATGCGACCTCTACGCGGTGGGCTGTGTCGCGTACTGGCTCCTCACGGGGCGGCTCGTGTTCGAGGGACCGAACGCCGTCTCGATCCTGCTGCAGCACGCGAAGGAGTCCCCGGTGCCACCGTCGCAGATCGCGGAGCTGCCGGTGGATCCCGAGCTCGAGCGTCTGATCCTCGACCTTCTCGAGAAGAAGCCCGCCGACCGCCCGTCCAGCGCACGCGAGGTCGATCGCAGGCTCGCGGCCATCGAGACCCGCCAGGAGACCTGGTCCCAGGATGACGCGGAGCGCTGGTGGCGCGCGCACCTGCCGCACCTGACCGGTTCGCCCGTTCCCGCGCCCGCGCTCGATCCGCTCGCCACGGCATCGTGACGTCAAACGCGTCGCGCATGGACACCGCCGTCCGGCTCGCGACGGTGTGCGCGTTCCTGCTCGTGGCCCAGCAGGTCGCGGCCAAGGCGGTCCGTGACACGCTGTTCCTGACCCAGTTCGACGTGACGTTGCTGCCGCGCATGATCGTCACCGCTTCGGTCGCCTCGATCCTCGCGGTGCTCGGATCTTCTCGCGCGCTCACGCGATTCGGTCCGCACCGGATGCTTCCCCCCGCACTCATCACGAGTGCGGCGCTGCAACTCCTCCTGGTGCTGGTGCAACCGTACGCCCCGGGGCTCGTGGCGTTCTTGCTCTATCTGCACGTGTGCATCTTCGGCGCCGTGCTGATCTCCTGGTTCTGGTCCATGCTCAACGAGGGACTGGATCCGAGCACCGCGCGCCGTCGCGTCGGGCGCATCGCGGGGGGCGGCACGTTCGGGGGCCTCGTCGGCGGACTCCTCGCCGAGCGCATCGCCGCGACGTGGACGACGTCCGCTCTGTTGCCCGCGCTCGCCGCGCTGCACGGCGTCGCCGCCTGGCTCGCCTGGAGAACGTCGCGTTCGCTCGACGTTCGTCTCCCGGCACCTTCGGCCCCGGCTCCGAATCGCTCCGGGCTGCGCGTGCTCGCCGAGGTCCCGTACCTGAGACAGCTCGGGTGGCTCGTGGGGGTCGGCACCGTGGCCGCGACGCTCCTCGACTACGTCTTCAAGGCACGCGCCGCCGCCGCGCTCACGGACACCGGGCTGTTGCGATGCTTCGCCCTGTTCTACACCGCCACGAGTCTGGGTTCGTTCGTGCTGCAGTCCGCGCTCACACGTCGCCTCCTCGAGCGCGGCATCGCGACGACGGCCGCCTCCCTTCCCGCCGTGGTCGCGGCCGGAGGCTCGATCGCGCTCGCCTTTCCCACGTTCCTCGTGACGGCCGTGGTGCGCGGACTGGAAGCCGCGGTGCGGAGCTCGCTGTTCCGGTCGAGCTACGAGCTGTTCTACACGCCCGTCCGCCGCGAGGACAAGCGAGCGGCGAAGACCATCGTCGACGTCGGGGTCGATCGGGCCGGCGACGCGCTCGGCGGCGGCGTGATCCAGGGAGTGCTGCTCCTGACCGCGGCGACCGGCCTCGGAACGTCGCCGACGGGCGCCACCACGATCATTCTTCTGGCGCTCGCGGTGGCGCTCGGCCTCACGGGGCTGCTCATCGCCCGGCGACTGGATCGAGGCTACACGGGCGCTCTCGAGGAGAGCCTGCTGGACCACGGCCGTCCGTCCGGCGCCCCCACCGCCGCCGCACTCGAGTCGCACTCCATGTTCTTCCCCACGCTCACCCAGCTCGACTCGTGCGCGATCGCGCCCGAGCTCGAGGACGCGCTGGAGTCGATCGCGCCGGACGACGCCCCGGCACCGATCGACGACGACGAAGCGCCCCGACCGGTAGATCCCCGGCGGCAGCTCCTCGAAGACCTCCGCAGTCGACGGCCCGAACGGGTGAAGGCGGCGCTCGCGGCGCTGGAGTCGCCGCCGGCGGACCTCATCCCGATCCTGGTCCAGCTCCTGCCCTGGGACGCGGTCGCGTCCGACGTGGTCGAGACGCTGCGCCGGGTGCCGGACGACGACGCCGGACCGCTCGTGTTCGCGATGCTCGACGCGGGACAGGACTTCGCCACGCGACGTCGACTCGCGCGCGTCTTCGCCACGAGTTCCTCTCCGCACGCGGCGGCCGGTCTTCTCGCGGCCCTCGGCGACGCGCGGTTCGAGGTGAGATTCCGCGCCGGCGTCGCGCTCGCGCGCATGCACGAGCGCGCGCCGGACGCGCCGCTCGATCCGCGCGACGTCTTCGCCGCCATCGAGCGCGAGTCGCGCGTGAACCGCCACGTGTGGGAGAGCAATCGCCTGCTGGACGAGATCGAGCCGAACGAGTCGCCGTTCTACGACGAGATCCTGCGTTCGCGCTCGTCGCGCAGCCTCGAACACGTGTTCAACCTACTCTCCCTCGTCGTCCCCTCGCCCGCGCTGCGGGTGGCGTACCGCGGACTCCACGCGGAGGATCCGAAGCTGCGCGGCACCGCGCTCGAGTACCTGGAACAGATCCTCCCCCCCGCCGTGCGCGAACGCCTCTGGCCGTTCCTCGACGACGATCGGGCCGCCCGGGGCGCCACGCACGGGCTCGACGATCTGATGGAATCCCTCCTGCGCTCGCACGAGTCGATCCAGGTCGAGCTCGAGCGGCTTCGCCGTCGCGACACGCCGCCCGAGCCCGCCGACTGATCGAGACGGACGCCGTCTAGCGGACCACGAGAAAGCGTCGGGTCGCGGTGTGTCCCGCCGCGTCCAGTCGGAGGAAGTATCCGCCGGTCGCCCAGCCGTCCACGTCGAGGCGGACGGAGTGTTCCCCCGCGCTCCGATGGCCCCGTTCGATCGTCTGCACGCGCCGCCCCGCCACATCGAACGCCTGCAGCGTCACGTCGGCGGGCTCACGCAGCGTGTAGTCGATCGTCGTCGCGGCGCGCGCGGGATTCGGGCGCGGCACCGCGAGGCGAACGGCGTTCCGTTCCGCCTGAAGCTCCGCGACGCCGGTCGGGTCCTCGCTCCCGATCTCTCTCATCCAGACTCCCCGACCGAACGTCCCGGCGACGACGTAGAACCGTCCCGACGTGGTCAGACTGTCCACGGTGGCGAAGTCCGTCACGATGTTCGCCTCGGGCATGCCGTCGTTCCAGCGCAGCCAGGTCGTCCCGCCGTTCGTGGAGCGGAAGCAACCCATCTCGGTGCCGAGATAGAGTCGCTGCGGATCCGTCGGGTGCTGCACGAGATCGCCGACGGGAACGCCCGGCAGATCCCCGGTGACGTTGCTCCAGGTCTGACCGGTGTCCGTCGTCCGGAAGATCTGCTGCCCCGGCGTCATGCCTTCCATGAGGATGTACGCGTCCTCCCGCACGAACGTCGGCGCAACGATGCGGCGAATCGTGCCGGACACCGGCAGCGACGCGGAGCGATCCACCCACTGGAACTGCGGCCCCTCGTACACCCACAACCCGCCCGCGGTCCCGGCCCAGACGTTCGAGCCGCCCGGGGTCCACTGCGAGACCTCCAGGCTGAGCACGGTCTGAGGCAGCGCCGAGCCGAGGGAGTCCCACGACGCGCCGAAGTCGATGGATCGATACACGCGATCGAGCGCGCTCGTGTACACGTACACGGGCGCCACGCGGTCGTGCAGGATCTTCGTCAGCCACTGCTGGTTCGGGATCACCCCGGTCGCGGACACGTTCCACGTCACGCCACGGTCCGTCGTGCGGGTCGGCGGGAACGACCAGGCGCCGCCGCGCGGTCCCCACGTGGCCCAGACGTTCTGCACCGGAGACGCGACGTCGATCGCGAAATCGGAGCCGTCCTGCGGGATCTCCTGGTCCCAGGTGCCGCCGCCGTCGGTCGTCATCGAGATCCCGTTGTCCTGCGCTCCCCCGCCCATCACCGCCGGCTCCAGCGCGCCGACGTCGATGTTGTAGTACTGGACCGTGGGCAGAAAGTCGGCATCGCTCGCCCACGTGAGGCCGCCGTCGTTCGAGTAGCAGAAGCCGCCGTCGTGCCCGACCCACACGTCGTCGGCGTTGTGCCACAGGATCGCGTGTACGTCCGCGTGCATGTCCGGATCCATGATGCGGGTCCAGCTGTTCCCGCCGTCGCTCGTGCGCCAGCACGTCACGCCACCCACGATCACCTCCAGCGGGTTCGCCGGGTTGACCGCGATCGCGTTGTCGTACCAGCCCTGGTTGTCGAAGAAGTTCTCGGGCGGCGACACGTCGGCCCAGTTGAGACCGTCGCCGGTCGCGTAGACACCGAGGAGCTGGTTGTTGTCCGCGCGCGCGATCGACGCGTACCCGCGAAACGGCAGATCCGGATGGATCGTGAGCGCCACGCGACCGACGTTCGTCGTCGGCAACCCGGCATTGAACATCTTGGTCCAGTTGTCGCCGGCGTCGGTCGAGCGGTAGATGCCGTCGTTCCACCGCCCGGCGTACATGATGTCCGGATTGAACGGCCACACCGCCACGTCCGGAACGTTCTGGGAGATCTCGTAGGTCCAGTTCGCACCGTTGTCGATCGACTTCGCCATCCCGTGCGTGGTCGCCACCAGGAGATGCGTCGGCTGCCCGGGGACGTAGCGCACGCGGTAGATCCCGGTCGGCTGGGTCGGGAGGGGAAGCGGCACCGGCGTCCAGTCGACGCCGCCGTTCGTGGTCTCCCACAGGCCCGTTCCGGTGCGAACACCGTACTCCCCCGTCCCCACGAACAGGTGATTCGGATCGTTCGGATCCGTCGCCACGCTGCCGATCGCCTGCGAGCTCAGCGATTCCGTCAGCGGAACCGGAAAGATGAGGAAGTACTCCCAGAGGCCCCCACTCGCGGAAGCGAAGCGGAGTGCCGGACCGTTGAAGTCGAGATCGAGCAGGCGCCCCGAGTAGCGCGCGCCGGTCGACGGAACCGTCATGCCGTAGGGCCCCTGGGACACCCACGCGGTCGCGCCGCGGGCCGGCGCGGGCGCGGCCGCGGTTGCCCGGACGTCTCGCCAGACCCGGTCCAGGACGTCGCGGGGCAGCACCGCTTGGTGCGGGGCGTGCCACCGTGCGAAGTACTCGCGCTCGCGCTCGGGGCCGTCGACGTCGCGGGGCTCGGGCGCTTCTCCCGGTCGAGGAGCGGCGTCGGCCAGATCGGGCGCGATCGCGCGCTGAGGGACCACGGGTTTGGCGGTCCCGTCGGCGGCACGGGCCGGGCCGGCGACTCCGAGCACCGCCGCGAGGAGCGTCGCGGCCACGAGACCGCGGCGAGATGTCGAGAGAAGGGGCGCGTTCATGGAAACCTCCGGATCCGGAATCGGGGATGCGTCCTGCCCGGTACGCGCAATCCGGCCGAGGAGGGGGCAGTGCGAAGGAGGGTCTGGTACCCTCGACGTTCGCGGTCGACTCCGGTCGTCGACGCGCGGCCCCGGGGGACCCGCCCGTGAACGAATCCGCCGATCTCACCCCGCTGCTCACCGGAGCGGACGCGCCCGGCGCGACGGATCGCCTGCTGGAGTCGGTCTACCCCGAGCTCCGCCGCGTGGCCGCGGGGTTCCTGCGCCACGAACGACCCGACCACACGCTCCAGCCCACGGCCCTGGTGCACGAGGCGTACCTGCGACTCGTCGATCAGACCCGCGTGCCGTGGCAGGGACGGGCGCACTTCCGGGCCGTCGCGGCGCAGGCGATGCGACGCGTGCTCGTGGATCACGCGCGACGTCGCGGGGCGGACAAGCGAGGAGGCGACCGTCGCCGCGTGACCCTCTCCGACCTCGCGCAGACTGGCGGCCCCCCGATCGACGTCCTCGATCTGGAGCGCGCCCTGGCGGCGTTCGCCCGGGAGCACGAGCGCGGGGCCCGGGTCGTGGAGATGAAGGTCTTCGCTGGTATGACGGGCGAGGAGATCGCGTGCGTGCTCGGGATCTCGGCCCGCACGGTCAAGTCCGACTGGGCGATCGCCAAACTCTGGCTCGCCCGCCGTTTGCAGGGAGTGAACGACTAGCGGAGGGAACGATCATCTCCGGTCGGTTCGAACGCATCCGCGACGTTCTCGAGCGCGCACTCGACGTGGACGAGGATCGCCTGTCCGCGTTCCTCACCGAGGCCTGCGCCGGCGATCCGGACCTCCGGCGCGACGTCGAGGAGCTGCTCGCGCACCGCGACGCGATCCCGTCCGTCCTGCGCACGGCCGGGGCGGCGACGTTCGTCGACGAGCCCGCGGCCGACGATCCGGAGAACGTCGGCCCGTTCCGCATCGTCGGGCGTCTGGGCGAGGGCGGGATGGGCGCCGTGTACCTCGCCGAGCAGGACGAACCGATCCGGCGCCGGGTGGCGATCAAGTGGATCAAGCCGGGCCTCGATTCCCGCGCCTTGATCGCGCGCTTCGAGCGGGAACGCCGCACGCTCGCGCGCCTGCAGCATCCGAACATCGCCCAGGTGTACGACGCCGGCACGACGGAGCTCGGTCGCCCCTACTTCGTGATGGAGTACGTCCCGGGAATCGCGATCACGCGCTTCTGCGATCTCGAAGGGCTCGCGTGGCGGGAGAGGCTCTCTCTCTTCGCGAACGTGTGCGGCGCCATTCATCACGCGCACCAGCGCGGCGTGATCCATCGCGACATCAAGCCGTCCAACGTGCTGGTCACGATCGTGGAGAACGAGCCGCTGGTGAAGATCATCGATTTCGGGATCGCGAAGGCGGTGGCGGGCGGGCTCGGGGACGAGGGAGAGTTCACGGTTCCGGGGCAGATCATGGGGACGCCCGAGTACATGAGTCCGGAGCAGGCGAGCGGCGGCGGGGACGATCTCGACGTCACCACGGACGTCTACTCGCTCGGCGCCCTGCTGTACGAGCTCCTGGTCGGCGTTCCGCCGTTCGACTCGGCCACCCTGAGGAGCGGTGGGTTCGACGAGGTGCGACGTCGCCTCCGCGAGGAGGAACCGCCGCCACCGAGCGGACGCGCCGCCGAGCGCGTGCGGAGCGGCGACGCGGTCCCGGTCCCGGTGCGCCGGCTCCGCGGGGATCTGGACTGGATCGTGGCGCGCGCGCTGGAGAAGGACCGCCGGCGACGGTACGCGGCGGCGGCGGAGCTCCGCTCCGAGATCGAGCGCGTCCTCCGGGGAGACCCCGTGCTGGCCGGGCCGCCGAGCGCGACCTACCGGCTCGGCAAGCTCATCCGTCGCCACAAGGTCGCGTTCGCCGGCGTCGCCGGCGTGTTCGCGGCGATGGCGATCGGCCTCGTGGTCAGCACCACGCTGTACGTCCGGGCGGAGTCCGCGCGCCGCGAAGCGGATCGTCAGGCGCGTCGAGCCGAGCGCACGAACGACTTCCTCACGGAGATGATGCGCTCCGCAGATCCGGAGGTCGGGCGACGGGACATGACGGTGCTCGAAGTGCTGGACCGGACCGCGGAGCGGATCGACGGGGAACTCGCCGACGAGCCCGACGTGCGCGCGGCCGCCCACTCGAATCTCGGCAACACCTACGACGCGCTCGGCCGCTACGACGATGCGGCACGAGAGCTCCGCGCCGCACTGGATCTCCACCGCGAGCTGTTCCCGCCGGGACACCGGGAGATCGGGATCGTGCTCAACAACCTGGGGCTCGCCCTGTTGCACGGCGGACACTACGACGAGGCCGAGTCGGCGCTCCGCGAGAGCCACTCCGTCCTCACGACGAACGGCGACGACGATCCGGTGACGGGCGACGTGTGCACGAATCTCGCGGTGCTGCTGAAGGACCTCGGTCGTTACGACGAGGCCGAGCCGCTCTACCGGGAGGCGCTCGACGTAGCCCGCCGAAACGACGCCTCCGGCCTCGGCGTGGCGAAGTGCCTCAGCAACCTGGCGATACTGCTCCGTCGCCAGGGGCGGCTCGAAGAAGCGATCGCTGCGCAGCGGGAAGCCGTGGAGATCGATCGCCGCGCCGGCCGGGAGGGCGAGGCGTCGCTCGCCGTCACGCTGGGAAACCTCGCGACCGCGCTCTACGGCGCCGGACGAGACGACGAAGCCGAGCCGATGTTTCGCGAGGCGATCGAGCGGAAGCGTGCCATATACGGTGGCGATCATCCGCTGCTCGCCCGGGACCTGCGCTCGCTGGCCGCACTCCTGTGGCGGAAGGGCGAACGTGCCGGCGCGGAATCCACCGCGGTGCGCGCGCTCGAGATGACGCGTCGCGTCGTGGGCGATCGGCATCCGGAGACGGCCACCTGCCTCGTCGTGCTGTCCTCCATGCGCACGGCCACGGGGCGGCCGGCCGAGGCCGAGGCGGACTGTCGGGAAGCGCTCGCGATTCGTACGGAACAGCTCCCGGCGGATCACCCGGACGTCGTGCTCGCGCGAGCCCGACTCGGCCAGTGCTTGGCCGCGGAGGGCAAGCGCGAGGAGGCGGAGCGGGAGCTCCTGGCGGCACGCGCGGCCGCCGAACGGACGGACGCGGTGCCGATCGCCCGGCGCCGACAGATCCTGGAGTGGCTCGAGGAGCTCTACGAGGACTGGCGACCGGCAAGCGCGGAGTCCGTGCGCAAGGAACGAGAGGCTCTCGAGTCGCGGTAGTCGTGGTTCCGAAGCACGTCGCCTACCTCGCGCCCGCCGCGCCTCCCCGCAGCGCGCGGGTCCGCCCGATCTCGGACTCCAGCATGTCGATCACTCCCTCGTCCGCGACCGGCAGGAGACCCTCGTCGCGAAGCGACGCCATCGTGTCCCGGGACTCGATGAACGCGTGCTCGGACTCCTCCAGCAGCGCGCGTCCGGCCTCGTCCGGCACTTCCGCCGCGCGCTCGCGCGCGCACAGCCCGAGGTAGTAGAGAGACACCGCGACGGAACGTCGCGCGTCGGCGGTCGGCGCCTCGCGCGCCAGTGCGCGGAACGTCTCGCACGCTTCCCGGTGCCGCAGCAACGCTTCCTCGTACCGGCCGAGCTCGCGGAGGAGCGCGGCGAGCTCATCGGCCTGCACGGCGAGCATGCGCCGGTTCTCGACCCGATCCGGCTCCGCGGCCACGAGCCGGCGCGCGACGTCCGCCGCCTCCTCGCGCCGGCCGCGAGCGTCCTCGCGTCGCCCCTCCGCCTGCGCGATGCGCGCCACGAAACCGAGCACCGTCACGAGATTGCGCTGCGCGAGCCAGTCGTTCGGATCCGCGCGCACGAACTCCCGGTGCAGCGCGAGCGCTTCGTCGAGCGCCTCCCGCGCGTCCGGAAGGCGGCCCAGCGACTCGTAGGTGCGACCCAGCGTCACGAGGACGCGCGCGTGGACGACGCGTCCGGGGCCGCCCTCGAGCGCACCCGAATCCCGCAACGGCTCCAGCATCGCGATCGCCTCCTCGAAGCGCCCGTCCCGCTGCAACGTCTGGGCGAGCTGCTGCTCGAGTCCGATCCGCGCTTCGAGGAGGCGCGCGTCCCCGGGGTACTCGACCGCGAGCGACGCGAGCGACTCGAGTGCCTCGCGATACTCCTTCTCCGCGCGCACGTACTCCCCCGCGTTCTGCGAGAGCGCGGCGCCGGCGGCGACGATTCCGTCGATGCGCGGTGTCTCCAGGGCCGTGGCGGGCGCGACCTCGAGCGAGCGTTCGCGCAGTCCGCGGGCCCGCTCGAGGTCGGCCCGAACCTCCTCGGCGGAGCGCGTCTGCCCCGCGAGATACGCGCGCAGCGTGTAGCCGAGCGCGGCCAGCCGGAGCGTCTCCGCATCGTCCGGATGAGACGAGAGCATCGCTTCCACGAGCTCGAGTCCGCGCCGGCAGGACTCGCGGCCATCCTCGAGGCGACCGAGGTTCTCCTGCCAGGGGTTTCCCTGAATCGACGCGACGCGAAGGTAGCCGGCCGCGACGTCGCGACGGAGATCGTCGTCGTCGCGGGCCTCGGCCGCGAGACGATCGAGATAATCGGTTCCCGTGCCCACGATCAGCTCGCGCGCCGCGAGCTTGCCCTCGCGCGAGAGCGCGTCGTCCACGTCGTGCAGGAACGTCGTCGCGAGCGTTCGCACATCGTCGAAGCGACGTTCCGCGAGCCGCCGCTGCTTCCCCTCGCGCACCCCGAACGAGACACTGATCGCGGTCGCCGCCAGCATCGACACCACCGCCACCGCGCCCGCGATCGTGACCGCACGGTTCCGTCGCACGAAGCGCGACGTGCGGTACCGCCACGTGTCCGGCCGCGCGACGATCGGTAGGCGACGCAGGTGGCGATCGAGATCGGCCGCGAGCTCCGCGACCGAGCCGTAGCGCTCCGCCGGCTCCTTGCGCAGCGCCTTCGCGACGATCGTGTCGAGGTCGCCGGCCAGCTCCTTCCGCCCGGAGGCCGTACTCGGCGGCGGCGGATCGATCGTGGTCACGATCCGCTCCATCTCCCGCGCCGATGTGTCGCTGAGGTCGTAGGGGCGGCGCCCCGCGAGCAAACCGTACAGCACCACGCCGAGCGAGTAGACGTCGGAGGCCGTTGTGACCTCCTCGCCCCGGAACTGCTCCGGACTCGCGTACTCGGGCGTGAAGCGTCGGGCCTGGGGCGCGGTGTCGGCGCCCCCGGGACGGGCTTCCAGCAGCTTCGCGATGCCGAAATCCAGGATCCGCGGCCGACCCTCGCGATCGATCAGCAGATTCGAGGGCTTGAGGTCCCGGTGGACGACGAGATGCCGGTGCGCGTACTCGACGCCGGCGCAGACCTCGCGGAACAGGCGGATCCGGTCGCGCACGGAGAGCGAGCGTGACTCGCAGAAGGCATCGATCGGCTTGCCCTCCACGTGGTCCATCACGAGGTACGGCAGGCCGTCGGCCGTCTCCCCGCCGTCGACGAGGCGCACGATCGCGGGGTGATCGAGGCTCGCGAGGATGCGACGCTCCTCCGCGAACCGTCGGCGCAGATCCTCGTCGCTCGGCGAACGGAGCACCTTGATCGCGACGTCTCGCTCGAATCGATCGTCGGCCCGCACCGCGAGATACACCGCCCCCATGCCGCCCCGTCCGATCTCACGCGTCACGCGGTACGGGCCGACGTTGCGTCCCACCCACGTCGCGGCGACCGGGCGCGCGGTCGTCTCCACGATGTTGCCGATGACGTCGCCGGACTCGGGGTCGGACGCCAGCAGCGCGTGGACCTCGGCGAGCAGCGCTTCGTCTCCGGCGCAGGCTTGCCGGAGCCACGCGTCGCGTTCCGGCGCGCTCCGTTCGAGCGCCCCGTGGAACAGATCCTGGATGCGCCCCCATCGGTTCGCGTCCCGGGTCACGGCCGCTCCGCGAGGCGCGTGCGCAGCCACGCCGTGGCGAAGCGCAGCTCCCGGTGCACGGTCGACTCGGAGACCTCGAGCACGCGCGCCACGTCGGGCGGCCCGAGCCCCGCGAAGTAGCGCAGCTCGACCGCCTGGGCCTTCCGCGCGTCGTACTCGGCGAGCTCCTCCAGTGCCTGGTGCAGATCGAGGAAGTCGAGCGTGCCGTCCTCCCGCCCGAGACCGAGCGCGTCCGTCAACGTGACGCGCTGCCAGTCTCCGCCGCCGCGCCGCACGCGGTTCCGATGTCGCGCGTGGTCCACGAGCACGCGACGCATCGTGCGCGCGGCGACGGCGAAGAAGTGGGCGCGGTCCTGCCACGACACGTCGGCTTCCACGAGACGCGCGTATGCTTCTCCCACGAGCGCGGTCGGCTGCAGCGTGTGATCGGAACGCTCGCCGCGCATCGACCGGGCGGCGAGCGCGTGCAGGTCCTCGTAGAGAAGCGAGGTGAGGCGATCGAGAGCCGCGGAGTCGCCGCCGCGCCAGTCCAGCAACAGGCGGGTGACGGTGCGCGGGGATTCGGTCATGGAGTCTCCGCGGGGCGAGATCCGGTTTCGACGACCCTTCCAGAGTACCAGATCCGTCGCCGATCAGCGGCGATCCGTCTCCGCTGCGCCGCGAAACGGTCGTGTCTCAACGGAACCGTGCATTCGGTCGATAACTCGACATCCCCGGTGAAGCGGAAGGAGAATCGGATGACGTCTCGGCAGGTCGCAAGGGCCCTGGGGGCCGCGGTACTCGTGGCGTTCGGTGCGGATCACGCCACGGCCGAGGAGCCGACGCTGGACGCGCTCTACTCGCGGCTCAACCTCCGGACGTTCCCGAGCTCGTTCGGACAACGCCTGAAGGCCTGCTGCGAAAGCTATCCGCAGGACTTCTTCCCCCTCGCCGACGTCGTCCGCGACGCCGATCACGCGATGACGCTCCGCAGCGGCGATGACGTATGGACCATCGACCTCCTCGCCGACGGTCGCATCGGTCTCTCCTGCGCCATCCTGTCCGGCACCTACCGGACCCGCGAGGAGCTCGCACTCGAGTACGACGACGCCACCGACGAGTGGCGGGCCGGCCCCGAGATCATCTCCCGCCCCGCCGGCTGCGGATCTCACGCCCAGTCGCCCTCTCGCTCGGAATCCGGGATCTCGCCGGGGCCGGATCGCGGGGTCGGTCCTCCCTCCCCGCACGGCGAGTGGAGCGCGGCGATCCACCCCGCGCGGCGCCTGAACGAGACCCACTCGCCGGACGATGTCCCGGAGACCTTCGATCTCGCCGGCGCCTGGCTCTGGGAAGGAAAGCTCGTCGTGCGGAGCCGGACGGTCGTGGCCGAACCGAGTCCCGCACGCGCCGGCGGACCAGCGGTCCGCGAGGGACATCTCTCCGTGCTGGATCTCGCGACCGGCGGGATGCGTCGACTCCGCAGCTGGGACCCCGCCTCCCCGGACGAGAGCGCTCTGTTCGATTCCCCCGGAACGGCGCGTATCTCCGGCGATCATCTCGTCCTGGCCACCGAGGGTCGCCCCGCGCGCATCGCGCTCGTCGATCTGACCTCCGGCGACCTGAACGTCTCCGACCCGCTCGACCTGCTGATCGACGATCTCGTCCTGCGGGACGGACGCCTCGTCGTTCGCCACTACGAGAACGTGTGGGTCCACTACAAGAACACGGGCAAGCGCGAGCTGACGAAGCCCTACGACGTCGCGGTGCTCGACCCCGCGACGTTCCGGACCGAGCGCGACTTCTGGGTCGGCTTCCCCCCGATCCTGACGGAGTCGGGTCTGTTCACCTGGGCCGCCCCGTACGTGGTGGGCCAGCCCGCCGACGTCGACGTGTGGGAATGGTCCCTGGATGGAAAGCGACTCGAGAAGTTCGAAGGCTCGTGGCCCGTGTCTCCGCGCGCGGAGTGCGACGGCTACGAACCCGTCGAGTTCCACCGCGGCGAACGCTACTTCCTCGCGATCGATCGGTGCGGGGTCGTGCGGGGGATCGACCTGCGCGAGCGTCGCGTGTTCCATCTGCCCTACGTGCTGCACGACCTCTTCGCGGACGTTCGCCTCTCGCTCACCGAGAATCTGCTGATCGTGCAAGGCGCGCCGAAGACCGAATCCGGCGAGGCGAAACGTCAGGTGTACCTCCTGGATCTGCAGACCGGTCGCTGGAGCGGCCACCTCGACACGGCGGTCTCGCGATTGACGGCCGCGTCGGGCGCGACGGACGAGATCGTCCTCGGCGCCGAACGTCTCCTTCCGGTCGACGCGACGCTCGGAAGCCCGGCGCCGATCGACGTCCAGCTCGTGTCACTCGTGAACGCCTCCCGCCCCGGAGCCGCGACTGTTTCCGCCGGCTTCCGCAGCGCTCCCCTGTTGACGCCGGACCTCGAGGTCCCGGCGAGCGCGCCGGAAGTCGTCGCGATCGATCTCGAGGAGGTCCCGCTGTCGCGGTTCGCCGAAGTGGAATCGACTTCGAAGGGCGAGTTCCGCCTCGAGAACACCGCGGAGTTCTGGGAACGCCTCGCCGGCACGGCACCCGAACAGGCCGAGCCCGAGCGCTGGGTCGTCCCGATCGCCGCGGCGGCCGGCGGCTCTCCCCTGGCGCGGCTCGAGCTCGCGGCACGGCCGGGCTACGAAGGCACGAGCGTGCAGGGACGCCTCGTCGGCCCGGGGACCCTTCGGGCACCGCAGGTCATCTACCGTGCGAAGGTCTATCCACGACTGCTCGTGTTCTCGCTCGCGGAGCACGACGGGGTGCCCTGGTACGACCTGTCCGACGATCCGTCACGGCCGGCGTGGATCGACGGTCGCTCGCTGCCGGAACCGCTCGCGCACGCGTTCGTCTCGCGGCCGGATGTCGTCCGCGGCGCGGACGAGGTGTCGGTGCGCTCTCCCCGCCGGCTGCGCGCCGGGCCCGGCGCCGATACGGAGGTCCTCGACGTGGTGGACTACCGGACCGGGATCCTCACGCCGCTCGACATGCAGGGAGACTGGCTCAAGGTCCACTACGTGACGCCGATCCCGGCGGATCCCTACGCGGAGATCGGCGACGAGTACCGGCAGATGGACGCGTGGATCGAGTGGCGCTCTCCCGCGGGAGAGGAGTACGTCGAGATCGAGTACCACTACGACTGACGGTCGCTCGCCGCGCCCACGAACAGGAACGGTGCCCACTGGTGCGGATCCGGATAGCGGGCCCGCACCTTCTTCTTGGCGGCGGCCAGGCGCGCGACCGGATCGCTCCGATCGTCGCCGGCCTCGCCGGCAGCGTCCGCAAAGAACGCCCCGACGACGGCGGCCGCCGCCGCGTCGTGCAGCGGCCACGCGCTCGCGACGACGCCGCGCGCCCCGGCCACGAGGAACCCGCGAGAGATCGCGAACGCCCCCTCGCCCGCGAGCACGGGGCCCGAGTTCGTGTCGCACGCCGAGAGCCACGCGAGGTCGCAGCGGAGCGAGAGCTCGTACAGCTCGAACAGGTGCAGGAATCCGTCCGTCGCGCCGGAGGGCGCGGGCGTGAGCACGATCGACGCGAGCAGTCCTTCCGGTCCTCGGTCCGCGATCGCGTGCGTGGCGAAGTGGACGAAGCGCGCGGCCGGCAACGCGTCACGCACCGCGTTCTCCGTGGCGGCCGGACCCTCCAGCCGAACGACGCGCGCGTCCGGGAACGCGGCCGCGACGGCGGCGGCCTCGGCGCGCGCGGCCGGGAGGGCCGGCAGGTCGGACGCGGGATCGGCCACGATGAGGACGGAACCGTCGCCGGCATCGCGTGCGGGCGGCGGCGTGCGCAGGGACGGCGCGTAGCGAACGGGAGGGAGGACATCGAGCGCCCAGGCGTCGCCCTCGGGGCCGGCGACGCGGAGCGCCTCGAACGGCACGGAGTGCAACACGCGGTCCGGCAGGATCGCCAGGCGGCGGGCGCCGGAAACGTCGGCGAGGGCCTCGGCGGGAAGCAAGGCGTCGCCGAGGGATCTCAGCTCGGCCGCGAGGATGTCGGAGCCGCGGTCGAGAGTCGTCGTGCCCGCGACGCCGCGGGACGCGCCGCGTGGCCGGTGCAGATCCTCCGCGACCGGTTCCCAGCGCGCACGCAACGTCGATTCCGGGAGCGACGCTCCGTCCGTCGTGCGCAGCCGCGTCGCGCGGAATCCGTCGCGACCGGCGGCGCGAGAGAACACGAAGCTCTCCCGCTCGCCGACGTGATAGACGAGCAGCGCCTCCCCGGAATCGGCCGCGGGCAGCGAGACGTCGCCGGCGAGATCCCGGAGCAGGCGCTGGAAGCGGGGGCTGTAGAGACGCAACTGCTCCTGGGCGTCGCGCAGCTCGAGCGCCGCCGCGGTGAGCGTGGAGTCGAGCGCCGCGAGTCGATCGCGACGATCCGCCTCGGGAAGATCCGCGTCGGCCACGGCCCGGAGTCGGCGGCGGGTTTCGTTCACCCGGATGTGCGCGGCCTTCTCCTGCGCGGCGAGCCGCTCGCGAACGTCGGCGGGGACGTCCGTCGGCTCGAGGTGCGCGTCGGCGAGCTGCTCCGCAAAGAGCCGCCCGCGCATCCGCTCCGACTCGGCCACGGCACCGGCCACGTCGTCCGCCTCCACGAGCCAGGTCACGAGGTCGTCGATCTCGGCGCGATGCTCCTCCGTGAACCAGGCTCGCGACTCGCCGAGGCCGCCGCGCGCGGCCCGCAACGTGTCGAGCAACGCGACCGCGGTCCGCAGATCCTCGATCGCGGGCCCCTGCTTTCCGTGCGCGTGCAGGTGACGCGCCCGGAGCGCGAGCGCGCCGGCGCGCGCCTCGGAGAAGGCGGGCGCCCCCTCCAGCTGGTTCAGCGCCTCCACGACCGCCTTCCGCACGCGCCGATCACCGACCCCGAATCGCGCCGCCTTCGCCTCGGCGGCGCCCAGCAGCGCCGGCCCGAGCGAAGGATGCGTCGCGCCGAAGAGCTCGCGCCGCAGCGTCACGCATTCCGCGTAGCGACGTTCGGCCGATTCCGCGTCGCCCTTCGCGAGGAGATCGTCTCCGGTGGCTTCCAGGATCTCCGCGAGCAACGGGCGCGATGGGTTCTCGATCGACCCGAGGATCCCGAGCGACTCCTCGCGCAGTGCGAGCGCGTCGTCGAGTCGGCCGACTCGCGAGTACACCCCGGCGAGACCGTTCAGATACGGCACCACGTCGCGACGGTCCGGACCGGCCGCTTCCCGCGCGAGCGACAGCGCGCGGACGAACTCGCGCTCCGCGTCGTCGTAGCGGTGCTGCGAGCGCATCACCACGCCGAGGCTCTGGTGGGCGCGGGCGAGCGAGAGCGGCGGCGTCTCGGGGTCGGACGCGCGGAGCGCGAGCGCCTCGCGCAGGAGCGGCTCCGCCTCGTCGAGACGATCTTCGTCCCAGAGCAGTGTACCGAGGTTGTTCGCGAGGGCGGGCAGGAAGCCGCCGGGATCGCCGGACGCGCGGGCGCGACTCAGCGCGTCGGCGAGGCGCGACTCGGCCACGTCGAACCGGCCCGTGAGACGGGCCATCTCCGCGAGATCGGACTCGGCCCACACGACGTCCGTCGGATCCGCGTCCGGCACGCGCTCCCACTCGGTCACCGCGCGGGTCAGCGCGGCATAGGCGGGCTCATAGTCCTCCAGGCGATAGTGCGAGAGTCCGGCCTCGTGCCAGCCGATCGCCACGTCGCCGCTCGGCTCGGTGGTGGCGGCCGCGCGCAGTTCCGCCGCGCGCACCGCGTGGTCGCGCGCGGCGGTCAGGTCCCCCGCGTCGAGCGCGGCGGCCGACAGGCTGTCCAGCACGTCGGGAGTCGGCTCGACGGCGAGTACCGGCGACGCGATCGCGAGGGCGACCGCGAGGACTCCGCGCCGCACGCTATCCGACCGGGGCGCCGCGCGTGAGGACGTCGAACGTCTCCTTGCCGTGCCGCTGCACGGAGGGAACGATCCCGCCCGCGGACTGGATGCGCGCCGCGATGTCGGCCGGCGGCGTGCTGCGGAACTCCCGCCCGCCGACGTTCAAGACTCCGGTGCCCGGGTCGATCGTGATCGTCGCGCCGTCCTTCGCGGCGGCGAAGAACGCCGGATCGTCGATCAGGAAGAACGGCACCGCCTCGTTCACGAGGTTGCGCTTGTGGATGAAGGCGTACGACCTCGCGATCACCGCCTTCACGCCCGCGTACTTCAGGGCCCACACGGCGTGCTCGCGCGAACTGCCGGAACCCCAGCCCTCTCCCGCCACGAGCACCGTCTCGCCGCGCGCCACGCGCTCGCCGAAGTCCGGACGTACGTAATGGAACGCCACCTTGCCGATCTCGTCCGGCTTCGTGAGATGACAGAACTCGCCGGGAATCATCGCGTCCGTGTCGACGTGATCGCCGAACGTCTGCACCTTCCCCTCGATCGTCGCGCCGGACTTCGCCGGGCCGCTCGTCTTCGCGGCGCTGACGGCCACGGCGGCCGCGGTCTCGTCGACGTCGGCGGCGGGCTCGCGGATCTCGTACGCCGGGCGTGCCGGCGCCGGGTCGAGGAGACGACGGAACTCGTCCTCGTCGATCTTCGCGAGCAGCGGCCGCGGATCCGTGATCTTCAGATCCAGGGCGCTCGCCGCCACCGTGACCGCACTCGCGAGCCAGGCCAGCGAACCGGCGCCCATGCGATTCTCGAAGTTGCGGTTCTGGCTCGTGAGCCAGTTCTCGCCCGGTGCGGCCTTGTCGCTCGCGATGCCGAGGCACATCGAGCAGCCGGAAGCTCCGACCCGGAAGCCCGCGTTCTCGTAGATGTCCAGCAGGCCCTTGCGACGCAGACTCTCGGCCATGTCGCGCGAGCCGGGCACCACGATGCGATGGTCGCCCGCGACGGCCGCCGGCTTCTTCCCGTCCGCCATCGCCGCGCGCAGGACCAGCGCGCCGAGGATGATCTCCTCCTCCGTGGTGGTGCACGCGCCCACGAACATGCCCTGCATCGCCTGACCCGCGACCTCGGTGACGTCGAACACGTTGTCCGGCGAGAACGGCTTCGCGACCTTCGGCGCGAGCTTCGCGAGGTCGAACCGGTGGCGCGACGCGTACTCCGCGTCGTCGTCCGCACGGAAGTACGCGGCGGCGTCCCGGTACGACTTGCGCTTGGCGAGCAGCTCCGCCGTGTGCTCGTCGGCCGGGAAGATCCCGTTCAGGCCGCCGAACTCCGCCGTCATGTTCGCGACGGTGAAGCGGAAGTCCGTGGAGAAATGCGCGAGCGCCGACCCGACATACTCCACACTTCGCTCCATGGCGACCGTGTTGCGCCCGAGCTCGCCGAGCGTCTCGAGGATCACGTCCTTGCCCGTGAGTCCGAAGGGCAGGCGGCCGTCGTACACGACCTGGATCGCCTCCGGCACCTGGATCCACGTCTCGCCCAGCACCATCGCGATGCACACGTCGGCGCCGCCGAGCCCGATCGCGAACGCGCCCACCCCGCCGTGCGACGACGTGTGCGAGTCCGCGCCGATCACCGTCTCGCCGGGCTGCACGAGGTCCCGGTAGAACTTCGTGTGCATGATGGTCTCGTTCGCGTCGAAGAAGTTCGGCAGCCGCCGCTCCTTCGCGAAATCGCGCGACAGCTGCACGAGTCGCTGGGTGCGCGTGTCGTTCGCGAGCGTGCCCGGATCCACGGTGTGGTCGAGCGCCAGGTAGAAGCGCTCGCGGTCGTGCAGATCCGGCCGGCCGAGCTTCTCGTACGTGGCGTTCATGCCGTTCCAGGCGAGCTCGGACGCGATCGTCCAGTCCGCGCGGATACGGATCGTATCCCCCGTCTCCACCCAGGGGCGCTTGAGCCCCACGGCGTGGTCGCACAGGATCTTCTGCGTGAGGGTCATCGGGCGACGGGCGACGGCGGACATGGAACCTCCCGGGCAAACGGACCGTGGCAGTCTACCGGCCGTCCGGAAACCCTTCAAGGAACGGGGCGGGGCGGTGGCGACCTGGCCAGGACACTGCCGCCGGGCGCGGGCCGGGGCGGGCCGTAGGCGATTCGACGGTCGGACCGGGGTGGTCCGCGGATCGACTCCACGGCAGAATGGCCGCCATGGACGAGACACCGATCTATCTGGACGCCCACGCGACCACGCCCGTCGACCCGCGCGTGCTGGAGGCGATGCTCCCGTACTTCACGCGGGAGTTCGGCAACGCCGCGAGCCGCAACCACGCGTTCGGCTGGCGGGCGGAGTCGGCCGTGGAGGAGGCGCGGGAGCGGGTGGCGGCGGCGATCGGAGCCTCCGCGAAGGAGATCGTGTTCACGAGCGGGGCGACGGAGTCGAACAACCTCGCGATCCTCGGCGCGGCGGAGGCGGCGCGCGCGGGCGGGCGGGGCGACGGAGTCGTGACGTCGGCGATCGAGCATCCGGCGGTCCTGGATCCGTGCCGGCAGCTCGCGAAGCGCGGCTTCCGCGTGACGGTCCTGCCCGTGGACGAGGAGGGGCTCGTGGACCCGGACGCGCTCGCGGCCGCGCTGGACCGCGAGACCGCGCTCGTGTCGATCATGACCGCGAACAACGAGGTCGGGACGGTGGAGCCGATTCGCGACCTCGTCCGCGTGACGCGCGAGCGATCCGCGGCGCTGTTTCACACGGATGCGGTGCAGGCGCTCGGCAAGCTGGAGGTCGACGTTCGAGACTCCGACGTGGACCTGCTCTCGCTCTCCGGCCACAAGATCCACGGTCCCAAGGGGATCGGCGCGCTCCGCGTGAGACGTCGCCCGCTCGCGCGCCTCGCGCCGATCGTGTTCGGCGGGGGGCACGAGCGCGGCCTGCGTTCGGGGACGCTGAACGTGCCGGGCATCGTGGGCCTCGGAAAGGCGGCGGAGCTCGCGGCGGCCGAGCGGAACGTGGACGCGACGCGGATGAAGTCGCTGCGCGATCGCCTGCTGCTCGGACTTCGCGCCGGCGTCCCGGACCTCGAGCTGAACGGACACGCGGCGCGCCGACTGCCGAACAACCTGAACGTCTCCTTCCCCGGCGTGGAATCCGAGGATCTGCTGCGTGAGATCCCGGAGATCGCCGTGTCGACGGGCGCGGCGTGCAGCTCCGCGAGCCTCACGCCGAGCCACGTCATCGCGGCGCTGGGGCTCGGCGAGGCGCGCGCCCAGACGTCGGTGCGGTTCGGCCTGACCCGCTTCACGACGGAAGACGAGATCGAGCGCGCGACGGCCGCCGTGCTGCGTGGAGTCCGCGCGCTCCGGGAAACGAAAGGAACCGCATGAATCCCTCGCTCCCCACGAACGACCGGCTCGCGGCGCCGGCGCACCTGACGCCCGTGCCGGAAGCGGAGCTGCGCGCGCGCGCGGAACGGTTCGCGCGTCGCCTCCGGGCCGACGGTCTCGACGGCGCGTTCCTGCTGCATCCCTCCAGCGCGTTCTGGGTGACGGGCACGCTCTCGCAGGGGTGGACGTTCGTGGACGCCGACGGGCGCGTCTGGCTGCCGCTTCGCACGAGTGTCGGCCGCGCCGCGAACGAGTCCCCCTGGCCGGTGGCCGCGGTCTCGCATCCGGCCGAGTTGCCGGCGGCCCTCACAGCACTCGGCGCGAGCGTGGGCGACGCGATCGGACTGGAGCTCGACGTGGTGCCGGCGGCGGACGTCGCGCGACTGGAGAAGGCGTTCGGTCTCGCCTTCCGCGACGTCTCCCGCGCGATCCGCGAGACGCGCGCCGTGAAGTCCGCGTACGAGATCGAGTGGATCGAGCGCGCGGGGAAGCTCGTCTCGCACGCGATGGACGTCACGTTGCCGCCGCATGTGAAGGAAGGCGTGCGCGAGATCGACCTGAACGCGTTCCTCGAGGGCGAGATGCGACGCGCGGGCCACCAGGGAACGCTCCGGGTCCGTCGCTGGAATCTCGAGATGCACATGGGCACGATCTCCGCGGGGCTGTCCGCAAGCTACCCCTGCTACTTCGACGGTCCGGACGGACTCGAAGGCCTGTATCCCGCGATCCAGCAGGGCGGCGGCGAACGTCGGATCGAGCGCGGCGTCACGGTGCTCGTGGATTTCGTGGGCGCGATGGGCGGCTACCTCGCGGACCGGACGCGCGTGGTCTGCGTGGGCGAGCCGGCGAGCGAGGCGCGCGCGGCCCACGAGTTCTGCGCGGAGATGCTGGAGGCGATCGTGTCCCGCCTGCGGCCGGGGGTCGCGCCTTCCGCCATCTGGGACGACGTGATGGCGCTCGCGGGCAAGAGCCCGTTCGCGGATCGGTTCATGGGCTTCGGCGAGAACCAGGTGAAGTTCCTGGGCCACGGGGTCGGCCTGGACCTCGACGAGTTCCCGGTGATCGCGCGCCGGTTCGACGCCCCGCTCGAGCCCGGCCACGTGCTCGCGGTGGAGCCGAAGGTGTTCCTCGGCGCGGCCGGTGGCGTGGGCGTCGAGAACACGTACGTGGTGACCGAGGGTGAGGCGAAGAACCTGACTCCGGGGTCCGAAATGATCCGGGTGCTCTAGCGAACGGCGGAGCCGGATCCGGAGCCGGCGAGAGCCCCTTCTCGGACCCGTTTCCGGCCCGTCCGGCGGGGAAACGTCCCGGCCCCTCGCCGATCCGCGGGGGTCGGGGGTACACTTGGGGCCGTGCCCCCCTTCCGCGAGGAGGCAACGTTGGTCAAGACCTACACGGCGGCCGAGGCGAATCGCACCCTGCCTTACGTGCGAAGCGTCGTGGCCGACATCCTGGAGAAGGCCCGGGAGCTCCGGGGCAAGACCTCGCTCTCTCCCGACCCGGAGAACGACGACGAGCTGGAGCTGCTGCAGCAGGATCTTCTGTCCCTGATGGAGGAGCTCGAGAAGATCGGCGCCTCGTTCAAGGACTGGAACTTCGAGGTCGGGCTCGTGGACTTCCCCGGTCAGGTGCGCGGGGAAGAGGTGATGTTCTGCTGGCGTTCGGACGAGGACGCGGTGCTCTGGTACCACAGCGCCGACGAAGGCTTCGCCGGCCGGCAGCGGATCCCCGAGGACGAGCTCCCCGAGGACCTGCGGCAGAACTAGTTCGCTCAAGCCGGGCCCTGTCCCGGTCGACGCGAAGACCGTGATGACGACGACTTCTCCCCCCGAGGCTCCTCCCGCCCTCCGGCTGCCCGGCGCGCTCGTCGTGGGGCCGCAGAAGGCCGGCACGACCTGGATTCACGAGTATCTCGCGTGGCGCGGCGACGTGACGTTGCCGCATCAGGTCAAGGAGACGTTCTTCTTCGACCGCCACTGGTCGCGCGGTCTTCCCTGGTACGCGGGTCATTTCCGCGGCGAAGCGGAGCCGGCCATCGAGGTCGCGCCCACGTACTTCCACGAGCCTCAGGTGGACGAGCGCGTCGTGGCGTCGCTCGGTCGGATTCCGATCGTGGTGACGTTGCGCGATCCCGTGAAGCGCACGTCGTCGCTGTGGGTGCACATGCGTCGCTACGGGATGACGGATCTGCCGTTTCGCGAGGCTCTCGACCGTCATCCGGAACTGCTCGACTCCAGTCGCTACGCGACGCATCTCGAGAAGTGGCGCAATGCGGTCGGTCCGGAGAACGTGGACGTGCTGTTCCTCGAGGACCTGAAGCGCGACCCGAACACGTGGGCCGCAGGCGTGTGCCGGATCCTCGGCCTCGAGCCGCGCGACGTGCCGGAGGAGCTCCGGCGTCCCGTGAACGAGGCGTCGGTCCCGACCTCCCACCACCTGGCGCGTCTTGGCTGGCGGGTCTCCATGGGACTCCGCTCGCTCGGGCTGCACGCTCCGGTGGAGGCCGCGAAGCGGCTCGGGCTCAAGTCCGTCTTCTTCGGGCGACCGGGCGATCGCCCGCTCCCCTCGCCGGACCCGGCGGACCTCGCCTACGTGCGCGAGCGGCTGCTGCCCGAGATCGAGCGGACCGAGCGTCTGCTGGGAGTGGATCTCTCCCGCTGGAAGTAGGCGGCGGGACGCCCGTTCAGGCATCCACCGAATGCCCCCCTGCCTCCCCACGGTTGACACGGGCCCGAGCCGGTCCCGAAACTGCGGTCGCGATGCGCAAAACTCCCTCAATTCCGGCAGGAAAATGACCGTTCTTTCCGAGGAGCGCGTGCGTACGGCCGCGCCCGAACCCGACGCCGCCCCGGAGGCCCCCGTGCCCGAAGCCCACGAGTACGACCTGCTCGAGTACGCCCGCATCTGCCTCGCGCGGCGACGGATCATCTACCGGACGGTGGCCGCGTCGATCGTGGTCGCCCTCGCGGTGGCCATCTTCACGAAGCCGGTCTGGAAGTCCGAGGCGAAGATCCTGCCGACCGAGTCCGAGATGGACGGCGGCGGGTTCAGTCTCGCTGCGGCCGCGTCCCGTTTCGGGCTCGCGATGCCGTCGGCGTCGAGCCGCATGTCGAGCCTGTATCCGCAGATCCTGAGCAGTCACTCGATCGTGACGCGCGTGCTCGATCGCGAGTTCGACAGCAAGCGCGCCGGCCACGCGAAGCTCTACGACATCCTGAAGATCGAGGGATCGACTCCGTCCGAGCGCGAGGTCTGGGGCCGCACCAAGATGCTGGACGACGTGCTCAAGGTCGACCAGTCGATCGAGACGGGCGTGACCACGATGAAGGTGTTCGCGCCCGAGTCGCGCCTCGCGGCCGACGTCGCCGGCGCCTTCATCGAGGAGCTCGAACGCTTCCTCTCGGAGCTCCGCCAGCAGGAAGGCAGCCGCGATCGCGAGTTCATCGAGGCGCGCCTGCAGGAGGAGAAGGAACAGGTCGCCGTCTTCGAGAAGGACCTCGCCGACTTCCGCGAGCGGAACAAGAAGATCGACAACTCGCCGAAGCTGCTCATGGAGCAGGAGCGACTGCTCCGTCAGCTCCGCATCCAGGAGGAAGTCTACATCGAGCTCCGCCGGCAGCTCGAGATCGCGCAGATCGAGGAAGTGAAGTCGGCGCCGCTCGTGCAGGTGCTGGACCCGCCGGTCGCACCGATCTTCCGGGAGCGCCCGCGGCGCGCGATGATCATGGTCGTCGGCGCCGTGGGCGGTTTCGTGCTCGGCCTCGTGTTCGCGTTCCTCGCAGAGTTCGTGGGACGGCAGGCCGCCCGCTCGCCGCAACGCGTGACGGGACTCGGCGAGGCGCTGCGCAAGGACTTCGGCCACGTGCCCGGGTTGAAGCGGATCCTCAAGGCCTGATCGATGCTACCCGTCCGGCGCGCCCTGCTGTTCCTGTTCCCGCTGGCGATCCTGCTCAGCAACGCGGTGAAGATCCCGCTCGGCGGAACGTCGCTCTCGCTGTCGTTCCCGTTCACGGCGGCCGCCGCGCTGCTGCTCCTGATCACGACGCTGGCCGGCGAGCGCCGCCCGACCCTGTACCTGCCGGCCGCGCTGCCGCTGCTCGGCTATCTCGTGGTCGCGATCGTGAGCGCGCTGAAATCCTCCTCCGGTTCCGCGATGTCGTTCGGGAACGCCGGCGCCGTTCCGTACCTCCTGTTCTCGCTCGTGTGCTTCCTCTCCTTCCTGAACCTGATTCGCGATCGCGGCGACCTCGAGGCTTCGGTCGCGGGATTACTGGCGGCCGGCCTGATCCAGGTCTCGCTCGGGCTGTTCGCGTTCCTCGCGCACGGCGCCACGGGAAAGGATCTCGGCACCGCCACGCTGATCGACAACAAGCCCGCGTTCGCGCAGTTCATGCTCCCCGTGGTCCTGCTCGCGCTCGCGAAGCTCCGTACGACCGGCCTCGCTCGCCCGTTCTGGCTCGTGATCATGCCGGCCGCGGCGATGCTGTTCCTGGTGGTGATCTCGCGCGCCGCGATCCTCGGGCTCGTGGGCGCGGCGGCGCTCCTGTACGGGCGGACCGCGCGATTCTGGGTCACCGGCGGGCTCGTCGTCGGGGCGGCGATCGCGCTCGTGGTGTGGAAGCCGGAGATGTTCAGCGAGACGCTGTACTACTCGCTGCGGTCCTTCGACATCCGCTTCGTGATGGCGCACCCGGAGATTCCCGAGGTCACGTCGTTTTACCTGCGAGCCGCGATCTTCCTGCTCGGGTTCCGGCTGCTGATGAAGTCCCCGCTGTGGGGCATCGGACCGGGCACGTTCGGCGAGCGGATCTCGAACCTCCCCAAGCCGCCGTTCATCGGACCGAACGAGACGCTCACGAACAAGGCCGAGAGCGGCTACTTCAACGCGCTCGTGGAGTCCGGCTTCCTCGGAGTGCTGTTGCTCGTGATCTTCTTCGGAACGGTCGCCATCCATCTGCTCAAGACCGCACGCCGCATCGTGAACCCGGAAGATCGGGCGCTGCAGGAAGCGCTCTCGCTCAGCGCCGTGTCGCTGTTCCTCATGAACTTCGCGCAGGAGTCGTTCACCACGACGTTCTCGTGGTGGCTTCTCGCGCTCGCGCTCGCGGGAGCGCGCGTGCTCGGCGGCCACGTCGCCGAGACCCGGGCGACGGAGCGACGCGCGCCTGCCGCCGGGAGGGTCGCGCCGTGCGGGTGCTGATCGTGAGCGACACCGCCGACGTTCGCAACGGCGGCGCGTGCATCCAGCTCTGGAACCTCCGTCGCCTGCTGGAGGGCGCCGGCCACGAGGTCCGGGTGTTCTCCTTCGACGGCGACGACGCCGGCGACGTCGCGCGCGGCTGGACGTCGGTGGCGGAACCCGCCTCGCGTCCCGCACGCAAGTTCGCGAAGCTGACGACGTATCCCCGCGGTGCCCGCGCGCTCCGCGACGTCGTGCGCGGGTTCGATCCCGACCTCGTGCACGTGAACAGCAACTTCAAGTACCCCGGCACGGTGTTTCGCGCGCTGCGCGGCCGGAAGGTGCTCGCCTCCGCGCGGGACTACGTTTGGATCTGCCCCACCGGCTGGGCCGTTCGCAAGGACGACCTCGAGCCGTGCCCCGGTGGCGCCGGCCTCCAGTGCGTCCGGCACGGCTGCAAGTCCGCGCCGGAGATGGCGCTCTTCCAGGGGCCGCTCGCACTCGTGCGGGATCCGCTCGCGCGCGAGGTCGTGGCGCGGTTCCTCGCGCCGAGTCGACGTCTCGCGGAGTCGCTGCGCGCTCACGGATTCCGGGCGGAGGCGTTGCCGAATCCGGTCGCGCTCACGGCCGACGCGTCGCCGGCGCCCACCGCGCCGCGCGAACCGATGATCCTGTACGTCGGGGCGATCGAGGAGAAGAAGGGCGTGGGCGTGCTCCTGCGGGCGTTCGTGCGGGCGGCGGCCGAGCATCCGGAGCTGCGCCTCGAAGTGGCGGGCAAGGGCGCCTGGACGGACCGGCTCGCGCGCGAGGCGACCGTCGCCGGTTTCGCATCGCGCGTGCGCTTCCACGGACACGTCGGCCGCGACGAGGTCCGCGCGCTCTACCGCAAGGCGTCCGCGCTCGTGTGCCCCTCGCTGTGGATGGAGAATTTCCCGAACGTCGTGTACGAGGCGATGGCCCACGACTGTCCCGTGATCGGCTCCGACCGCGGCGGCATCGCGGAACTCCTCGCGGACGATCGAGGCTTCCTGTACCCCGCGAAGGACGGCGACGCGCTCGCCACCCACCTCGCTCGCGTGATCAGGGAGCCCGAGCTCGCCGCCCGCCGGGCCGGGCGCGCGCGACGTTTCGTGGAGACGGAACTCGCGGAGCGGAAGTTCCTCGCGGAGTACCTGCGCCACGCGGCGGAGATCACCGGGCTCCCGGTCGCGCTCGCCTCCGAGGCGACGGCGAGCGCCACTCCTCCGACCGCGGCGACGAAACTCGAATCGGAACGACCGGCGGAGGTGACGACGTGAGGGTGGCCGTTCTCCAGAACTACGTGGGCATCGACGGGCGCACGCGCGTCCTCGCCGAGGTCGCGTCGATCCTGAACGAGCGCGGCATCGTGCCCGAGGTGCACTGCCTCGGCCGCCCGGCCACGGCGGAGAAGGTCTCCGCGACGTTCGGGGTCCCCGCGCGTTTCACCACCCGCGTACACACCGCACCCGACTTCCGTCGCGGCAACCTGTACAAGTGCCTGCTGCTGAACAAGCTCGCGGCCCACGACCTCGAGGACTACGACCTCATCCTGAACTCGAACAACTGCCTGCAGTTCCTGCCCACGAAGCCGGCGTGGATCCACTACATCCACTTCCCGCTCGCCGGGAACTTCGAGTTCAAGATGGAGTACGGCAAGTCCCCGGCCGCTCGCCTGTACGCAGCGCCGGCCATGGCGATCCTGAAGCTCGTGCCGGCGGCGCTCGGCCACCGGGCACTCGTGCTCGGCAACTCCGAGTTCACGTCCGACGTGATCGCCCGTGCCGAGAACCTGCCGCGCGAATCCGTCGGCGTTCTCTATCCGCCGGTCTCCGCGCCGGAGGGCGCGCCGCGGATGGACCGCGAGGACCTCGTGGTGTCGATCGGTACGTTCTCGCCGCCGAAGCGTCAGCTCGAGCAGATCGAGTTCGCGGCCCAGTTCCCCGAGGTGCGGTTCGTGCTGATCGGCAACGCGTCCTACGATCCGAAATACGTGCGCGAGTGCGAGGCGGCCGCCGCGTCGCTCCCGAACGTCCGCATCCTCGGCAACGCGAAGTGGTCCGAGATCGAGGATCACCTCGGACGCGCGCGCTGGTTCGTGCACTCCACGCGACACGAGCCGTTCGGCATCAGCCCGGTGGAGGCGATGCTGCGCGGCTGCATCCCGCTCGTGCACGACTCGGGCGGCGTGCGCGAGACGGTCCCGTTCTCGGAGCTGCGCTGGACGGATGGAGAGGACCTCGCCGCGAAGTTCGAGGCCGTTCGCCTGCGCGACGAGGTCGAGCTGCGTGGACGGCTGCTCGCCCACGCGCGACGCTTCACGCCGGAGTTCTTCCGTCCCGCGTTCGCGGCCGCACTGGATCGCGTGCTCGCGATCGAACCGGCCGGCGTCGCCTAGGATCCCGACGGGAACGCGCCGGCCTACCGGCCGACGATCGTGTCCACCACCAGCCAGGTCGTCGCGAGGCTCGCGGCCACCGAGGCGATGTCCACGACCACGCGGCCCCAGTCCGTGCCCTCGCCCGGGATCTTCGCGGGCACCACGATCTCGGATCCCGGTCGGACCTCCGGATCCGGGCGCCAGCGGCGCACCTTGGCGGCGCGTCCCGTGGAGTACACGAGCGTCGTGCCGCTCTTCTTCGCCTCGTCGCGGTAGCCGCCGGAGTTCTCGACGTACCAGCCGATTCCCTTCCCGGGCCGGTACACGTGGCTCGTGGGGAAGTTCACGGCGCCGCTCACTCGCACCGTCATCGGTCGCTCCGGCACGTAAAGGGAGTCCCCGGAGACGAGCACGAGGTTCGCGTCGCTGCCGCGGTCCTCGAGCGCCCGGGCCAGATCCGCGGAGACTCGACCGATGTCGTCCTGCCGGCGGAACAGCTGGAACCCCTCCGGGTACGCGTTCTCGAGCAGGCCACCCGCGCGATCGATCACGGTCGCGAGTCGCTCGGTCTGGCTCTCGAGCGAGTACGTGCCCGGGTACATCACCGCCCCCGCCACCCGCACGTCGCGCTGCAGCTCCCAGAACGGCTGGCGGCGCACGAACACGCGGTCGTGATTCTGCAGGGCGAACGCGGGCAGCTCGGCGCGCGCGAGGAAGTCGTCGCCGACCGGCACGCGGAACGTTTCCGCGATCCGTCGCGCGTCGCCGTCCTCCGGGTACACGCGCGACACCTCCACGGAATCCGTCCACGCGTACTCGAGAAAACCGCCGGCCTGCACCAGGAGCTCGCCGACGGTCAGACCATCGGTGAGCTCGTACTCGCCGGGGTTGCGCACCGCACCGGCGATCGACACCGTCGGGCGGTCGAAGAGCTCCCAGCGCGAGCGGATCGAGATCTCGTCGCGTGCGGCTAGGGGCACGTTCGCGTCGAGGTCGCCGGCGCGCACGCGGCCGACGTCGAACGTGAGCGTCTCCCGCGTGAGATCCGGGCGCGTGCGCACGAGGTACGCGCGGCCGTCGAACGTATCCGGACGTACGCCGCCGGCCGCGGCGAGGGCGTCGGCCACGCGCATGCCCGGACGGAACTCGTACGTCGACGGGTACCAGACGTTGCCGCGCACCACCACGAACTCGCCGCGATCCGCGGGCACCGGCGCAAAGACGACGTCGTCGAGATCGTCGAGCTCGAACGTGGCGCGCCCCGCGAGCACGTCCGCGAGCGGAACGTCGAGCGTGACGGCCGGCGGTTCGCCCGGCGCGCGACGTGACGGAGGGAGCACGCGATCCACGCGCGCCCGGACGAGGTGCGTGCGACCCGTCGGCCCGCCCGCCATCCGCACGAGGTCCGCGAACGTCTCGCCTTCCGTCAGCTCGTACACGCCGGGGCGCGTGATCTCGCCTCGGGCGATCACCGTCTTGCCGCGGACGGGGACGAAGATCGTGTCGTCGTTCTCGAGACGTACGTCGCCCGCGCGGACCCCGCGCAGGAGGTAGTCGTAGACGTCGAGCGTGGCGACGACCCGGTTGCCGCGCACGACGCGCACGTCGCGGAACGTGCCGAGCGGCCCCGGGCCCCCCGCGAGATAGAGGGCATGGAACACGGTCGATGCGGCGGAGAGATCGTAGCCGCCGGGCCGCGCGACCTCGCCGACCACGAACACCTTCACGGGGCGAAGGCGCCCGAGCGAGAGCTCGAGGAACGTGGTCGGCGGATCGGACGCGAGTCCCGAGTAGGCGGCGCCGAGGCGACCGCGCAGGCGGCGGGCGGCCTCGGTCACGGTCGAGCCGGCGAGGTTCACCTGGCCCACGTCCTTCAGCATCACGTTGCCCTGGCGATCGATCGTGGTCGCGGTGCGCAGGACCACGTCGCCCCACACGTCGAGGACGATCTCGTCGCCGGGGCCGAGCCGGTAGCCGGGATCGATCGGACCGTAGGCCGGCGGCTCGAACGCGCGCGTCGGCAGCGTGAACAGATCGGCTCCGAATCGTGGCGGCGCCTTCGCGAGGTCCGCCCCAACGGGCGGCGGGGGCGCGAGCAACGTCGAGTCGGGCGCGACCGGCACGACGTCGACCGAGTCGGCGGCCCCCGGATCGATCGGCGGCGGGATCAACGCGCGCGCCGGATCCGGGATCTCGTTCGCGCCGGCTGCGTCCCCGAGTGTGCCATCTGCCGCCTCCCGCGCGGCCATCAGCCGCTCGATCTCGGCGGCGGGAAGTCCCTGCCCCTCCAGCGTGGTCCGCAGGAGCGTCTCGTTCGGATCGTTCGCGCCGGGCGCCGCGGCGGGCGCGAGGCTCACGACCCCGGCGAGCGCGAGTGCCACGAAGTGCTTCATGCCGTTCCCGCCTCCGCGGTGACTCGCGCGAGCCACTCGCGCATCACCGCGATCTGGGCGCGGCCGAGTGAGTGTCCCGCGTCGAACACATGGTGTTCCGTTTCCACGCCGGCCGCGACGAGATCCGCGCGACTCCGCTCCGCCGCGTCGGGCTTCACCGAGGCGTCGCGCCTGCCGTGACAGAGCAGCGCGCGGAACCCGCGCCCTGCCGCGGTCCGCATCTCGTCGCCGAGCCACTCCGTCTTCACGCGCGCGCCCGACACGATCATCCCCCGGAAGAGATCCGATCGGCGCAGCGCGACCCACGAGCCGCCGTAACCTCCCTGCGAGAAACCGAGCAGATACCGCGAGTCGGGCGTGAGCTCCGCCTCCGCCTCGACGTCGGCGACGAGGCGCGGGATCTCCTCTTCCAGGCGCGCGAGCTCCGTTCGGAAGCGGTCCTGGTCGCCGTCGTACTCGTACCACGACGATCCGTTCGCCGCGTCGAGGCCGAGACTGCCGGGCGCGGGGCCGCGCGGGATCAGCACACGCACAGGGCCGTCGAACAGGCGCTGCAGGAGCAGGGCGAAGAGGTCCTCGTCCATGCCGTACCCGTGCAGCGCCACCAGGAGCGGACGCGACGGATCGTCGGCCGGGCCGTCGAGGCGCCAGTGGTGACGGGGCTCTCCGTGCTGTCTGCCGCGAATCGTGTTCGACGCCAATCCGGCCCTCCCGAGGCGGGATAGACTACGTCTCTTCGCGTCGCCGGGCCAGCGTCGCGGATGAACCGGGGACGGTTCACGGCGAGCTAGGTCGGCGCTACTCTCGCCGCTTCTGCCCCCGCCGGAGAAGACGCATGCTCGTCCAGAGACGCGCCGGATCACTCCGACTGATCCGCCAGAACGACCACGGGCTGCTCACGGGCCGGCTCGCGCAGGAGTGGATCGGCTTCGGGGCGCCCGCGCCGCTCGCGTTCCCGGACGTGCTCGCGATCGCGCTGCACGACCTCGCGTGGGCCGAGGCCGACCGCGAGCCCGTGTTCGATCCGGCGACGGGCGGCGTCCGCTCCTTCCGCGACTGGACGGATCCCGAGCGGGAGCCGATGCAGTCGGCCGGGCTCGATCTCGTGGAACGCCTGTCGCCGCGCGCCGCGCTGATCGGGAGCCTGCACTACGCGCGCTTTCTCGATCCGGAGGAGTATCCCGCGTACGCGCGCCGCGAGGGCGAACGACGCGCGCGCACACGGGTGGAGCTCGATCTCGCGGAAGACGACGCGATCGTGGAGCGGACCCGCGGGCTGCTCGTGCACCTCGATCTCGTGTCACTCCTGCTCTGTCTCGGCGATCCGGGCGCGCTGGATCCGCCGGACTGGCTGGCGCCGCGAATCGAGACGTCGGCTCCGGCGCCCTACTCGCTCGCATGGCGCAGCGAGCGGGAAGTCGCGTGCGACCCTTTTCCGTTCCGGGCGGAGTTCGAGGTCGCGTGCCCGTACCGCGAGATCGCGGCGCCGCTCGCGTCCGCCGGGGACCTGCGGGCCGCGTGGCGGTCCGCCGCCCCGCGGTTTCTCTCGGTCCGGATCACCCGGGGCTGACCGATCGGCGCGACGCGGTCGAACCGGTGCGCGGCCCCGTGCTAGCCTCGGGAATCCCGAACCCGGAGGCCCCCGTGCGCCAGCTCCTGATCGCGGTCTCGTTCCTCGCGGCGATCCCCGCGGCCGCTGCCCCGATCCGTCTCGCGTCGTACGAGTTCGACCCGCCGCTGGACGGACTCCCGGCGATCTCCGCGGAACTCACTCGCCCGACTCCCGCCGCGGACGCGGAGGCGAACTGGATCGTTCAGCTCGAGGGCCCGGTGTCGCCGGCCGCCCGCGCCGACGTGGCCGCAGCCGCCGATGTTCTCGGCTACCTGCCGGATCACGCGTTTCTCGTGCGCGCGCGCGCAAACGATCTCTCGCGGCTCGCGAACGAACCGTCCGTACGCTGGATCGGCGACTGGCAGCCCGCGTACAAGCTGTCGCCCACGATCGGCCGGATCGTCCGCGAGCATCCCGAGGCGGCGACGTCTCCCGTGCGTCCGTTCCTCGTGTGGACCGCCGGGGATCGGCTCGCGGCGGCGGCGGACCTCGAGTCCGCCGGCGCGACGATCGACGACGAACACCTGCGGGGTGCCGGCGCTCGCTTCGCGGTGCGGATGGACCCCGCCGACGTCGAGACGCTCGCGCGCTTCGAGAGCGTCCTCTGGATCGAGGAGATTCCGGAGTTCCGGGTATGGAACGATCGGACCACCTGGGTCGCGCAGTCGAACGTGACGAATCAGTTCCCGGTGTGGAACTGGAACCTGCACGGCGAGGGACAGATCGCCTGCGTGATGGACTCCGGCCTCGACTACAACTCGTGCTGGTTCCGTGATCCCGGCCTCGCGCCCGGGCCCTCGCACCGCAAGGTGATCTCGTACACCACGTGGGGCGGCTCGGCCTACGACGGATGCTCGAACGGACACGGCACGCACGTGTGCGGCACGCTCGCGGGGGACCAGAGCTACGTGAATCCGGGCGTGACGACGGCGAACGGCCTCGCGTACGGCGCGAAGCTGATGCTGCAGGACATCGGGGCGGACGACTTCTTCTCGTGCCTCCTCGGATTCGTCAACGTGCCGGCCGACCTGTCCGCCGCGTACGACGCGGCCGTGGCCGGCGGCGCGCACGTCCACTCGAACAGCTGGGGCTCCACCTCGAACTCGTACGACGGCTACGCGAACGACGTGGACGACGCGATGTGGCGACACCCCGACTTCCTCGTGGTTTTCGCGGCGGGGAACTCCGGTCCCGGCGCGTCGACGGTGGGCTCGCCAGGGACCGCGAAGAACTGCGTGACCGTGGGCGCCACGCGCCAGACTCCGAACCAGGAGCAGATGGCGAGCTACTCGAGCCGCGGCCCGACGTCCGACTCGCGCTACAAGCCGACCGTCACGTTGCCGGGCGGCGACGACACGCTCGCGATCACGTCGGCGGACAACAACACCGGGAACCCGCCTTCCAACACCTGCGCGTCGGTCGGCTTTCCGTTCTACGGAACCTCGATGGCGACGCCCGCCGTCTCGGCGTCCGCGTTGCTGGTTCGCCAGTACTTCGAGCAGGGCTTCTATCCGTACGGCGGCGTCCTCCCCTCTCCGCGCGACGTGACCACGCCTTCCGCCGCGCTCGTCAAGGCGGTGCTCGTGAACTCCGGCACGGACATGGGCACGGCGGACATCCCGAATCACAACGAGGGCTTCGGTCGCATCCTGCTCGACGACGCGCTGTACTTCGGATTCGACGACCCCTCCGAGGAGCTGCGCGTGGAGGACGAGCGCGGCGGCGTCGACACGGGACAGGTCGCGACGTTCACGTACGGCGTGGAGGCCGGCAGCCCGTTCGAGGTCACGCTCGTGTGGACGGACTTCCCCGCGACGGCAGGCGCGGGCATCGCGCTCGTGAACGATCTCGACCTCGAGGTCGAGGCCCCGGGCGGCGCGATCTACCGCGGCAACGTCTTCTCGGGCGGCGAGAGCACGACCGGCGGCACTGCCGATCGCCGCAACGTCGAGGAGGCCGTCCGCGTCTCCGCCCCGGCGGCCGGCGACTGGACGATCCGGGTCCGCGGCTTCAACGTTCCCTCCGGACCGCAGCCGTTCGCGCTCGTCGCGACCGGCGGTTTCTCGGCCTGGCCGCCCGCCACCGACTCCCCGGACGTGGTCGTCGCGAGCCCCGCGCTGGATCTCGCGGTGTCTCCGAACCCGGGCCGCGGCCTGACCCGGATCGAGCTCGCGCTGCCCGCCGACTCGCCGGTCGACGTCGAGGTGTTCGACGTGCGGGGCGCGCACGTCGCCGTGGCCCACTCCGGCGTCCTGCCCGCCGGCCGGAACGCTCTCTCGTGGGACGGCCGCGACGCCTCCGGGCGCGAAGTCCCCGGCGGCGTGTACTTCGTCCGGGCTCGAACGGAGTCGGAGGTGATCTCCCGGAAGATCACGAGGATCCCGTGACGTAAAACGCTCGTCACCTCCCTTGCGTCCGACCGGTTTGTACGATATCGTACTTTCCGTGATCGGACCATTTCGCCCGGGGTCGCCGGGACCGAGGAGCCGATGCCCGAGCCGCTGATCTTCCTGTCGCCGCTGCACAAGGCGACCCGACAGATCGGGACCTACCTCTCGAGCCGGATGGTCGAGCTCGAGCTCGCCGGTTCGGAGGGGCACGTCCTCGCGTACCTGGGGAGCTACGCCCCCGTCCCGATCTCGGAGCTGTCCTCCGTGTTCGGGCACCGGAAGTCCACGCTCACGAGCCTGCTCGATCGGCTCGAGGAACGCGGATTGATCCGGCGGGACGTGCACCCCGAGGACCGGCGCTCGTTCGTGGTCTCGCTGACACCCCGCGGGCGCAAGCTCGCGACCCGGGTTCGCGCCGTGACCGAGGAGTTCGAGGCACGGGTGCGGGACGGCGTGACGGCGAAGGACCTCGAGGGATTCCGGCGCGTGATGGATTCGATCGCGAACGTCACTCAGGTGGAACTGAAGCCGACCCGACAGGAGAAATCCGCATGACGACCGGGACGCAGGACGCACTCGCGAAGACGCTGGGAACGCAGTTCGAGTTCACGAATTCGATCTTCGGCCGCACGACCGAGGGAGTCGATCACGCCAGGAGCCTCGAGTCGCCCGCGAACGGCGGCAACTGCATGAACTGGGTGGCCGGACACATCGTTCGCACCCGAAACAGCCTGCTGGACCTGCTCGGGGCCGAGCGGGTCTGGGGCCGGGAGGAAGGCGCGGCGTACGATCGCGGGACGGAGGGTCTGCGCGACGGCGCCTCGCCGATCGACTTCTCCGCCATCCGCGACGCGATGGAGCGGTCGCACGAACGAACCCGCGCCGCGATCGCCTCCCTCACCCCGGAGCAGCTCCTCGCGCCGCTGCCCGAGGACCGGAATCCTTTCCAGGTCGACAATCTCGGCGAAATGATCGCTGTGGCGGCATTTCACGAGTCGTATCACGTCGGCCAGCTTGGTATCCTCCGGAGGACGCTGGGCCTGCCCGGCGTGATCAAGTAAGCGCCGCGGGCCTCGCGGCCGCGACCCGGTGGTGACACCGGGAACGCGCGATCGGGCGGCACTCCCCCGGAGGCCGCCCTTTCGCGTGTTCGGACCGATCAGTTCACCAGCACGATCCGCTTCCGGTCCGCGAACGCGCCCGCCTCGAACCGCGCGAAGTACACGCCGGCCGACACGCGCTCCCCGCCGTCCGAGCGGCGATCCCACGAAACACTCTGCCGGCCCGCCGGCTGCGGTCCGTCCACGAGTCGGCGCACGCGACGGCCCGAGACGTCGTAGATCGTCAGCGATGCCGACTGCGCGGACGGCAGATCGAACGTCAGCCGCGTCTCCGTCGTCGCCGGATTCGGTGATGCGCCGTGGAACGCGAGCTGCGGGGTAGCGGCCCCGGAGACGTCCGGGGCGTCCGTTGCCGCCGGTGCCCAGGTCAAGTCGTACCGCGCCGCATCCGCATCGCCGCCCGTCGTCCGGTAGACCACGATCGGGTGCCAGCCCGTCACCGTGGCCGTAAACGTCATCGCGTCCGTGTCGTCGCTCACCGGGACCGAGGCCGCGAGCGCGCTCGCTCGCGAGGAGATCGTCCCGGGTTCGCCGGGGAAGATCCGCACCGCGAGATCGGCCGTGCCCACGGTCCGTTCCAGCGAGAACGAGATCGTCTCCCCCGCGTTCAGGAACGCTTCGTACACGTCCGCGAGTCGGTTCATTGCCAGGGACACGCCCGTGAACGAGCCCTCGTTCCCCGCGTTCCGGTTCTCCGCGTCGTTCGGATCGATCAGCAGATTCGACCCGCCGCCCGCCGCATCCCAGCGCACGACCTCCGGGTAAAGCACCTCCGGCGTGTTTGCGTAGTGACCCACCACGAAGTCCGTCTCGTTCGTTACCTGACCCGAATAACCGATCAGGTTGCTGAACCCGTTCAACGCGTCCGAGTAGTCGTCGTACAGCCAGAGGTCGTAGTCGTCGCCCTCGGTGCGGCCCGCGCTCGCGATCACCCACGCGTAGCTCGGCGTGCGGTGATACTCGAAACCGTCACCGCTCGGATTCGCCACGAGACCGAAGCATGCGTTCGGCGGAGCGATCCGGTTCAGCGGCGACGCGTCGTTGATGAGGGCCGGACTCCACACGTACTGCGAGGCCGACACGTTGTTCGCCTCGTCCGACTCCGGAAGCTCATCGTTCGGATCCGCGATTGCGGTGAGGCAGTGCCGCCCTCCCCGCACGAAGACCGGATCCGGATTGTGGAAGACGTGGTTCGTGAGCGGCAGGTCACCGTCGGAGAAGATCTCGGTCTGCAGCACCTCCTCGAGGTCGAGCCGGAGATCGGCGCGCCAGATCGGTACGGCGTTCGGCCCGCCCTGGTATACGGACCAGTTCACGAACGACTCCTCGGTGTTCCCGATCAGCTCGAAGCCGGTCGGGTCCGGCGGGTCGATCGTGTAGAAGGGGATCGGGACGGCGACGTCGTACCAATCCACCGGCGTCGAGAACAAGACGTCCGAGCGGGTCGCGGCTTGCTGGACCGCCACGGTGTGGGTCGTGCCCGTGAACGGCGGCAGTTGGGCGTCGTAGCAGCACACGATCCGATTCAGGCCCGAGGAAGCGACTTGCCGCGTCCCACCGCTTTCATCAACCCTGTCTGCACGTCGCTCCGGCACGAGAACAACACCGGCGGCAGGGGTCGCTCTCGTGCCGGCCGGACTCAGAACGTGGAGGAGCATGTGGATGTCGGTTGAGGGAGTAAGGAAACCGTCCTCCAGGAGCGCAACGTCGCCAGCGTCCGTCTCTGTCGCACCCCACACGAACTCGGACCCGATCGTGTGTCCCCATACCACGTGTCCGATCGAATCGAGATGAGTGATCCTCGCCCCCCCAGCGAATCGGAGGCCGGTGATGACGGTCGCCCCCCCGTCGGGGTGGCTCATCAGGGCGGCTCGCAAGGCGCCAGTCGGAGTCGATGAGTACACGGCCACACCCTCCGCGGGCCAGCCCGGGAAGACCTGCCCGTCCAGGCCGCACCGGTGAATGATCGTGGACTCCTCCCGAGCCGTGGCGAAGTACGCGGATCCGCCCGGACCCGGCAGCGCGGCGGCCACTCTGCCCGTCCCGAGTGTGAAGCCGTCGGGGGGCCAACCGGGTGCGACGGCCCCCGCCTCGGTGAAGCGCATCACGATGGCATCATTCCAATCGTCATCCCAGCAGCAGCCGACGTAGACTCCCCCCGCCCCATCGGAGGCCGCAGCGCCCCACACGCAGTTCGTGAACCACGGAGAAACAGGGATACCGGAGCCCCACAGCAACGTCCCGCCGGTGGAGATCTTGTGGAGGGGATCGTCGAAGACGAAGAGATCCCCCGCGTCGTCGACCGTAGGGCGGGCGAGGTCTACTCCGATCATTTCCAAGCCGGCGGGCGGCCACCCGAGGGCTGGCGTGCCGCCGATCGTGAGCCGTTGCGCGAGATCTGAACCCTGAAACCCCGTAGGATCCCAGAGCGCGTAGAGGCCGCCGGTTCCGTCCGGAACGGCGATTGGAGTCCACTCATCCGTGTCCAGAGGAGTTCCCAAGAGAACGCCACCCGATGCCCAGGTCACGACTCCGGAGTTCGAGACGTGCTGCACTCGCAAGGAATCCGAGCGCTCCCACAGGCCATAGCATCCGCCCGTGCCGTCTCCGACGACGCCCCAGCTGATCGGCGGATCGCTTCCAGGATTGGGAACCTCGTCGATCACGACCCCGTTCGTCCCCCAGTTCCCACGCGCTCCGGGCACGGCGAGGGGTGAGAGCGTCGCCGCGAGCAGGAGCATGAGACTCGTCCGCTTCATCGGACCACCTCCCGCTTCTCGAACGTCTGTTCGATGGGCGCTTCGTTCCGACTCGGATGTTCGAAGCGCTCCTTCGCCAATCGCGCCTGCTCCGCAGTCCGCAGGTCTCCGCGGGCCGTCGCCTCCGCTGCGAGGGCGTCCAGCGTGCGAAGGTAGACGTCGCCCTTGTTTCGTTCGGCGGCCCGTTCCGCTGCGAGGCGCCCCGCTCCGTCCGGCTCCCGGCGAGCTTCCGCCGCCGCCCGCGTGAGACCGAGCGCCGCGACCGATCCGAGCAGGCCGATGAGCCCGAGCAAGGCGAGTCCCTGCCGGATCGTATACTTGTGGCGTTTCATGAAGTCCCTCCCGATGGCGGAAGCCGTCCGCTCCCGTCGCCGTGCAGAACGAGATCCACTCGAAGGCGGGGACATTGCGGGGCATCCGGACGGCGTTGCTTCCCAGCAGAACGGGGCGGCCCCGAAGGAAGCCGCCCCCCACGCCGGATCTGCGCGTTGCCCGGGACCGATCAGTTCACCAGCACGATCCGCTTCCGGTCCGCGAACGCGCCCGCCTCGAACCGCGCGAAGTACACGCCGGCCGACACGCGCTCCCCGCCGTCCGAGCGGCGATCCCACGAAACACTCTGCCGGCCCGCCGGCTGCGGTCCGTCCACGAGTCGGCGCACGCGGCGACCGGAGACGTCGTAGATCGTCAGCGACGCCGACTGCGCGGACGGCAGATCGAACGTCAGCCGCGTCTCCGTCGTCGCCGGATTCGGCGATGCGCCGTGGAACGCGAGCTGCGGGGTCGCGGCCCCGGAGACGTCCGGGGCGTCCGTCGGATTCGTTCCCCAGTAGAAGCTGTAGGAGATCGGGCTCGGCGACGCGGAACCGACCGGCCGGTACACGACCACGGGATACCACCCGGTTGCCGGGGTCAGGAAGTCCGCGGCGATCACGCCGGGAGCGATCGGGGTCGAGTACGCGACGGCGAAGCCGCGTCCATAGATGCCGCCGGGTGCCGAGTCGAACATCGCGAACTCGACAGGGTCGCTTCCGCCCGTGCGCACGAGCGTCAACGTGAGCGCTTCGCCGCCGTTCAGGAAGATCTCGTAGACGTCCGCGAGACGATCGGCGGGGAGGTTCATGCCGTTCCAGGTCGAACCGTTCGCGCCGTTCCGGAAGCGCGCGTCGTTCTGGTCGATCGTGAACTCCTGCCCCCCGGACCCGACGTCGTACCGCACCGCGGCCGGGTACACGGTCGTGGGCGTGCCCGAGTAGTGTCCCACGACGAAGTCCGTCGCGTTGCCGCCGTAGAACGAAGTCCCCACGACGTTCGAGAAGCCGGATTCGCTGCCGGTGTAGTCGTCGTACACGTAGAGGTCGTAGTCGTCGCCGCCCGCATCGGGCGCCAGGGCCGCGACCCACGCGTAGCTCGGCTCGCGATCGTACCGGAACCCGTCGGCCGACGGCTGCGGATGAAACGGACACACGTCCGGCGGCGCGAGGCGCGCGTTCGGCACCTCGTACTGCGTCGGGAGCGGGCTCCACACGAACTGACCGTCCCAGACGTTGTTGGTCTCGTCCGCCTCGAGCCAGACGTCCTCGGTGTCGTAGAACGCGGTCAAGCAGTGTCGGCCGCCGCGCACGGTGAGCGGGGGCTCGCCGAAGTTCACCGGCTCGTTCAGCCCGTAGGTGTACACCTCGGTGAAGTCTCCGAACACGCCGCCCGGGTGGGAGAGCGGCTTCTCGAGGAAGCCGAACTCCCTGTCGAGCAGTACTGCCCGCGTCACGGTCGGGGATCCTCCCGCCTGGCACTGGACCCACGTCGTGTTCAGGTGCGTGGTGGGCTGATTCCCGTCCAGGGTCGGAGTGACCAGCACGGGGTTGTTGAGATCCGCACCGCCGGCGTTCCGCGGCACGATCGGGTACTGGAGCGGCGCGGTGAGCGTGTCGTTGACCCGGACGTCGCCGCGACCGAAGTAGCCGATCGCCTGCACGTCGTAGTCCGTGCGCGTGGCGTCCCGCGGGATCGTCGCCAGCACGATTCCCCCGAGAGGCGTCGCGAGGATCTCGCCGTTCAGCAGCAGGCGATCCGGATCGCGGCACGTGTAGGAGTTCCCGGCCGGGCCGGCGAGCAGCCGGCCGCCGTCCTCGAGGCCGCTCCACACCGCCTCGCCGCCCGTCCCGACCTCGAAGATCAAGCAGTCTCCGCCGGGAACCCGCGACGTGCGCAGGTCGAGCAAGGACCACGAGTGGCGCGTGATCTCGAACGGCGCTCCGGGCGTCGTCGTGCCGTCCGCGCCGAGCCAGCGAGCGTTCACGCCGCTGGTCGGACCATCGGACCAGCTCCACACCGCGAGGAACCCCGGGCCGTCCGCGTACTCGAGACGCGCGAGCCGTTCGTTCGGGCCGACGTCTCCGGCCAGCACCAGCCCCGTGGCCGGCCACCCGGCCGAGATCGTGCCCGCGGTCGTCACCCGGGTCACGAGCACGTCGTTCGCGAGCGGTCCGCCGCGCGCTTCCGCCCACGCGACCACCATCCCGCCGGCCCCGTCCGCGAGAACGGCGGGGCGATCACTGTCCACGAACCACGTGCCCGCGTCGAGCGCCGTGCCGGCCACCGGCCACCCCGGCGCGATCGAGCCGGTGAACGAGACGCGCTGCGCGCGGATTCCGCCCGCGGCCGGCAGGAACGCGACGAGCATCCCGTTGCTCAGATCGGCGACGACGTCGTACGCGTAGCGATCGAGCGGATTCCGCGGGAACACCCGGACCGGCGCGGTGGAGACGAGCGAACCGGGCGCCGTCCACGCGAGGATGCCGGCCGGCGAGACACGCTGCACGTAGAGAAACGAATCGGAACCGGACGTGCGCGAGAACGCGATCGCGACATCCCCCGAGGGCAGCAGCCGCAGCCGCGGCAGCTTGTCGTTTCCGGGCGCGCCCGCGTTCACCACGAGCCCGGCGGCCGGCCACCCGGCCACGACGGCGCCCGCCGACGTGAGGCGCACCAGCCGCAGCGTACCCGCGGGGCTCTCCGTCCACGCGACGTAGCATCCGCCGAATCCATCCTCCACGATCGTCTGACTGCTCTGTGTCGTTCCGGCCGGACCGGCCGGCAGCAACAGACCGTCGATCGGCCAGGTCCAGTCGGGGACGGGATACGCCGGCGGTGCGCTGGTCTGTCGAACGCGGTGGACGCGGGTCCGTCCCGAGACGCTCCAGACGGCGAACGCGCCGTCGGAGCCGGACGGCGCCGCGCCCCAGAAGATGTCGTCGGCCGTGCTCGTGGTCGCGACGAGGTCGGCGCCGAAGCAATTGGTGTAGGCGCAGTCCGCCCGCAGCGGCGGCGCGATCGTGAGCAGCGCGATCAGCACGAGACCGAGGATCCGTGTCGTCTTCATTCCTGCACCTCCTTCTCGAACGCGCGGCCCTCGACGCCTTCGACCACCGGGCGCGGCTCGATCAGCGCGCGCCGTGCGGCGTCCGCGTCGGCCGCCGTGACGAGATCGCCGTGCGCCGTCGCGAGTGCGGCGAGCCGGGAAAGCTGATGCACGCGGGCGGCGAGCTTGATCTCGCCGATCCGCGCCTGCATGCGCCGGATCCGTTCCGGATCCGTCTCGCCGGCAAGGCTCGCGGCCAGCGCACCGGCGCGCTCCGCGGCTTCGGCGAGGATCGCCTGGAGCTCCGCGCGCTCGCCGGCGGAGAAGGAGGAAGGCAACGGGGACGCGGTGGATCCGAGTCCCTCGGCGAGGACGTACGTCACGGGTTCGGACGTCGGGGTCTCGCTCGCGCCCACCGGAGGCGCCCCGAGGAGCGCGGCGAAAGCGACGACAAGGAAGGGCGACCTGGACATGAGAGGCTCCCGGAACGAGGAGGGGACCGGACCTCTGCCCGGTCGATCGGCTGAACGGAAACGGGGGCGGGGCGGGGACATCGGAGCCCGGGAGGCCCCCAGGTGCCCCCCCAGCGGTCCGCCGGCCCCCTAAAGCTCTGGGCGAAATCCGTCGATCGAACCGCGAGAAGCCCCCTCCCGCCGCGACCCCTCCGGGCGAGGTCCGGGTGGGCGCTTCGCGCGACGGCCCGGAGGATGCTCCTTGAAGAAGCAGGCTCGGCAGGAAGGCTCCGGAGATCGGCGTCGCCCGCTCGTCGGGATCGTGTGCGCCGACCCCGACCTCCGCCGGCGCCTGGCGGAACTGGTCGCCTCGCTGAACGCGCGCGCGAAGGAGATCGACCCGGCCGCGGTCGCGACCGGCGCGGGCCGGCCGGCGCATCTGATTCTCGCCGAGGCCGGCGCGGGCAACGTCGATTCCTGGGTCGAGCAATTCCCCACCCTGGTGTTGTCGCCGGCCGCCGACGCGGAGGAAGGCGCTGCGCTTCTGGCGCTCGGGGCCGTGGACGTCGTGGCCCCGGGGGCGCACGACACCGTGCTCGCGCAGCGCATCGCGCGCGCGCTCGGCGATCCCGACCGTCGCTCGCGAGCCGCATCGAATGCCGCGGGAGGAGACACGTCGGAATTCGATCCGCTCACGGGTGTGTTCACGCTCTCCGCGTTCCGTCGCGACGTGCGCAACGCCGTCGGCCGCGCGCGACGCTCCGGCCGGACCGTCGCGGTCGCGATTCTCGACTTCGACCGCTTCGCTCACGTGAACGAAGTCCACGGACACGACGTGGGCGACCGCATCCTGCGCGAGTCGGCACGACGCCTTTCCACGACTCTCCGGGATACGGACACCGTCGCCCGTTTCCATCCCGAGCACTGCGCCGTGTCGCGGGTCGGCGGCGATCGCTTCGCCGCGCTGCTCGAAGGTCTCGGGGACAGTCAGTCCGCCGGGGTGATCACGCGGCGCATGATCGACGCGCTCGAGGAGCCGTTCGAGATCGATGACGTCGAGATCCGTCTGTCCGCACGGGCCGGCGTGAGCCTTTACCCGCACGACGGGCTCGACACGTCGGCGCTGCTGCGGAACGCGGAGGCCGCCGCCTCGCGCGAACCGCGATCGGCACCGGCGGATTCGGCGACACCCGCGGGCATCCGCTTCTTCTCCGCGGAGGTCGCGCGTCATCACCGGCAGGAGCTCGAGCTCGAACGCAGCCTGCGCGCCGCCACCGTCGACGACACCTTCGGTCTGGAGTACCAGCCGAAGATCGCCCTGCGCGACGAGTCGATCGTCGGTTTCGAAGCGCTCCTGCGCCATCGCCACGAGGGGAAGCCCGTCCCCGCCCAGGAAGTGATCGCGCTCGCAGAGCGCACGAATCTCATCCGCGATCTCGGGCTCGCGATCTTCCGTCGCGTCTGTGTCGACGCGGAACGGCTGCGGGCGGCGACCGGTCGCTCGGTTCGCCTGTTCACGAACTTCTCGCCGCGGCAGATGGAGTCGCCCCACTGGCTCACCGACGTCCTCGGCGTGCTCGACGCGACGGGCGTCGATACGTCGCTCGTGGGGATCGAGATCACCGAGACCGTGTTCCTCAAGGACCACGCGACCATCACACGGAGTCTCGAACGACTGGCCGAGCGAGGGCTCGAGATCTCGCTCGACGATTTCGGCACCGGGTACTCGTCGCTGTCGTACCTCACGCGACTCCCGCTGCACGAGCTCAAGATCGATCGCTCGTTCATCGCCGGGATCTCGGACTCGCGTCAGGAGAGTCGCGAGATCGCGGGGCTCATCGTCACGCTGGGACGCACGCTCGACCTGCGGGTCGTCGCGGAAGGCACGGAGGACGAGCCGCAGCTCGACCTGCTGCGGGCGATCGGCTGCACGGCCGCCCAGGGCTATTTCTACGCCCGCCCCCGCCCGCTCGAGACGTTCTTCGTGGAGCTGCGCCGGGGACGCCTCGCGACGCCGGGCGGCCTGTTCTAGAACCCTCCCGACCGGACCGACTCGCTCCGTGTCACCTCGGTGACGCGTCCGTCGCATGACCTCCGGGGAGCGCACCCCTGGCGAAGGGATCACGAAACGGCTATCGTCCCGCGCCGTCCCTCACGCGGCGACGCCGCCTCGGAGTCCCGGGATGTCCGATCCTCGCTGGCAGCGATTGCAGCAGCTCTTCTCCGAGGCGCTGGAACTCCCCGCCGAAGCGCGCGAGGAGTTCGTCTCCGTCGCCACAACCGGCGACCCGACGCTTCGCGACGAGCTGCAACGCCTCCTCGCCGCCGACGAGGCCGCCGGGACGTTCCTCGCGGCGACGTCGGGTCCCGCGCCGGAGGCGGACCTCGGGGTCGTGGGGCCCTTCCGGCTGCTCGAGGTGCTCGGGGAGGGTGGGTTCGGGGTCGTCTATCTCGCGGAACAAGCGGAGCCGATTCGCCGCCGCGTGGCGCTGAAACTCGTCCGTCCCGACGTCGATCGGGGCGTCGTGATCGCCCGCTTCGAGACGGAGCGACGCGCGATCGCCCGGATGGACCACCCCGGAATCGCGCAGGTGTTCGAGGCCGGCACATCCGACACGGGGCGACCCTACTTCGCGATGGAGTACGTCGACGGTCGTCCCATCACGACATATTGCGACGAGAGACTCCTGGATCTCCGTGCACGGCTTCGGCTGTTCGCCGACGTCTGCGACGCGGTCCAGCACGCCCATCAGAAGGGTGTCATCCACCGGGATCTGAAGCCCTCGAACATCCTCGTGGCCACGCGCGACGACAAGCCGTTCGCGAAGATCATCGACTTCGGCATCGCCAAGGCCACCGAAGAGGCGATCGATCGCGCGCTCACGCTCACGCGCGAGGGAATGATCGTGGGGACCCTCGGCTACATGAGTCCGGAGCAGGCCGGCGGATCCCGAGATCTGGTCGACACACGCTCCGACCTCTACTCGCTCGGAGTGCTTCTCTACGAGCTGCTCACGGGAGCGCTTCCGTTCGACGCCGATCGCCTGCAGGGTGTAGCGCTCTCGGACGCCGTTCGGGTGATCCGCGAGGAGGAGCCCCCGCCGCCCGCGACCCGTCTGCTGGCCCGCGGGGAGATCACGCTCGAGAAGGCGGCACGGTGTCGCGGGACCGACGCGCGACGTCTGCGACGAGCGCTCCGAGGCGATCTGCAGTGGATCGCGCTCCGCGCGCTCGAGAAGGATCCGGATCATCGGTATCCGTCGGCCGCGGAGCTCGCCGCCGACGTGAGACGTCATCTCGCCGACGAGCCCGTCCTGGCCGCGGCTCCCACGACTCTGGAGCGCCTCCGCAAGTACGCGCGCCGACATCGGGGACCGGTGCTCGCGGCCGGGCTCGTGACGCTGGCGCTCGCCGCGGGAGGCGTGACGACCGCGGTCGGATTCGCGCGGGCCGTCCGCGCCGAACGTCGGGCGCGACTCGAGGCGGAAACGTCTCAGCAGGTCGCCGACTTCCTGGTCGAGCTGTTCGAGACCGCTTCTCCCGAGAAGAGCGAAGAGGTGAGTGTCCGGGAAGTGCTCCAACAGGGCACGCGTCGCATGGAGGCCGGCTTCCGCGGCGATGCCCGTGTCCGCGCGCGACTCCTCACGACGCTCGGTCAATCAAACCTGAGTCTCGGACTCCGGGACGAAGGAGTGCGACTCCTCGGCGAGGCGCTGACCACCGTGGAGAACATGAGCTCCCCCGAGCCGGCCCTGCTCGCAGAACAGACGCGGGCGCTGGCGCACGGCTTCCTCGCCACCGGGCGCACCGACAGCGTCGACACGATGCTCGACCACGCACTGGCGCTCGCCGAGGAGGGGCGGGCACCCGCGGGCGTGCGCGCCGCCTGCCTCCTCGATCGCGGCTCGTGGTTCGCGAAGCTCGGCGACACGGTCGCCGCCGACTCCGTGTACGGCGAGGCGCTCGCGGTCCTGCGCACGGAAACGCCGCCGGACTCCGTCCGGCTGATGTACGCGCAGATCGCGCGCGGCATCAATGCCGCCCGCAGCTTTCGTCTGGACGACGCCGAGCGCGATTGTCTGAGCGCGCTCGAGCTCGCGAAGATCCTGGAACGTCCCGCGCGCGTGATCGAGTCGCATCGCCTCCTCGCGTGGATCTACAACGCGAAGGCCGACATCGATCGCGCGGTCCTGCACGGGGAGGAAGGAGCGCGGCTCGCGCGCAAGCTCTACGACCCGAACAATCCGTCCCTCGCGTCGGCGCTGACGGGCCTCGCTCAGGCACACGCGGCTCGCAACGACGCGCGGTCGGCGGAGGAGGTCTACGGGGAGGTCATCCGGATCTACCGTGAGCGGGGCGTGTCGGACGTTCTGGCCCACGCCCTGAACAGTTCCGCGTTGATCTACCTCGCCGACGGGAAGGAACGCGAGGCGATCGCGAACCTCGAGGAAGCCGTGTCGATTCGCGATCGACTCTACGGTCGGGACAACATCCGATCCGTGGAGACCCGCATGAATCTGGGACACGCTCTCTCGCGCGCGGGTCGCTACGAGGAGGCGGACGGCGTCTTCCGTCAGGTCGTGCCGGTGCTCGAGCGGGAAGACGGTTCCGGGGGCTTCCTGCGCTGGGCGCTGAGCGGCTGGGGCGTCGTGTGCCGGGACACGGGTCGCCTCCCGAGGGCCGACTCTCTGTTCGCGCGCGCGGCCGCGCTCTTCGACACGACGGACGTGGCCGACCAGGTCATGGCCGGGATCAATCTCGTGGAGTGGGCGGATCTGAAGTCGCGGTGCCACGACGACGCGATCGCGGAAACCTGGATCCGCACCGGGCAACACCTCGCGTTCGGGGACGATCCGGATCGCACCTTCCCCTGCGGCCGATCGCTCCTGATCCACGCGGCGATTCGGGTGCGGGCCGGGGATCCCGCGGCAGCGGTCCGCTTCCTCGCCGACGCCGTCCCCTGCGGGATCCGACCGGAGCACCTCGCGGAGTTCCCGGAACTCGCGGCCCTGCGGGGGCGGCCGGACTACCCCTTCGAGAGTTCGCCGTAGAGCCACGCGCGGGCGAACGCCCAGTCGCGCAGGACCGTCCGTGCGGACGTCTGCAGGAGCTCCGCGACCTCCTCCACGCTGAGCCCGGCGTAGAACCGGAGACGCACGATCTGCGCGGCGCGCTCGTCGCGGGCGGCGAGCCGTTCGATCGCCTGATCGAGCGCGAGGATCGTCTCCGGATCGCGATCGTCGGCGAGCGCGGCGACCTCCGCGAGGTCCAGCGACACCTTCGGCGGGGGACGGCCGTCGGCATCGCCTCCGCGCTTGAGTCGACCGCGCGAGCGGGCCCGCTCGATCAGGATCCGACGCATCGCCTCGGCCGCCGCGGCGAAGAATTCCCCCCGGCTTCGCCAGTCCCGATCCCCTTCCGGGCGCAGGCGCAGGTACGCCTCGTGCACGAGCTCCGTGGTCTGGATCGTGCGGCCGGGACGTTCCCCGCGCATGCGGGCGTGGGCGATGCCTCGCAGCTCGTCGTAAACCAGCGCGAAGAACGCGCGGGAGTCCCGAGGGCCGGAGGTGTCCTGGGAATCGTCCGTCATGGGTCGATGCTACCCGGTCCCCGGTCGGCGTGTCACCTCGTCGGAGCGTCCGGCGCAAGAAGGGGCGGCCCCGAGAGTCGGTGCCGACCCTCTCCTTTGGAGGAACCCATGACGTTCTTCTTGTCCCTGCTGGAAGTGCTGTTCAAGCTCTCCGCGAACCACCACCAGACCACGCTGCGCTAGCCGTGCTCCGACTGGTTCGCGCGGCGATCGCCCTCCGACTGGCTTTCCGGGCCGAACGCGCGCGCGAACGAGGGGACTACGCCCGGGCGGAGTGCCTCCTGCGGGAGGCGCTCGCCCGAGGCGTCGGGACCGGCATCACGCTCCTGGAGGTCAAGCTCTCGAACGACCTGGGCGTGGTCCTCAAGTACCGGGGAAAGTTCCGGGAGGCGACCGCGTGTTATCTCGGCGCCCTCCGGGCCGTGAGACGGGGCGAAGCCACCCCCGATCGGCTCGCCCGCCTCTACCACAATCTCGGCGGCCTGGAGCACGAACGCGGCCGTCACGCGCGGGGAGCCCTGTTCGCCGCCCGTGCCCTCCAGATTCGCGAGCGGACACTCGGACCCGATCACCCGGAGACCGCCCGAGAGGTCGCCGCCCTCGCGGCCCTCCTCGATGGTCTCGGCCGCCACACCGAGGCGGAGGCGCTGCATCGGCGCGCGGTCCGGATCCATGCTGCCGGTCGAACTCGCGCCGACCGCCGCGAGAAGGCGTTCGCCCTCGCGAACCTCGCCGCGTGCCGTCACCTGGCGGGCGCGTCGAGCGAAGGCGCGATGCTCGCGGAGTGCGCGCTGGCGACGCAGATTCGTCTGCTCGGCTCGTCCCACCCCGAGGTCCGTCGCACCCGCGACAACCTCGCCCGGATGCGACGGTCGAACCGCGCCGGCAGCTGAACCGCTCGACTCCCCCGGCGGCTGGCGGATCGCGGGCCCGGGCCGTATCCTCCTTCGACCCGAGGAGGAACCGATGTCCGTGTCCGTCCGGCGATATGCCGCCGCCCTGCCGTTCCCGCTCGCCGTGCTTCTGTTCACCGGGACCGCCCCCGGGCTGGAGGCCGTCGGTCCCCAGGCCTGGATCGAGCGCATCCCGAACGGCCCCGAGGTGCTGTACCTGCCGCAGCGGTCCGTCCCGATGTTCTCGTGCACCGTGCTCGCTCCGTCGGGCTCCGCGCGCGAGTCGAAGGCGACGAACGGCGCGGCCCACTACCTCGAGCACCTGCTCTTCAACGGCACCACCACCCGGAGCCGCGAGACCATCTACGCCGACACGGATCGCCTCGGCGCGTACAACAACGCGTCGACGCAGCGCGAGCGGACCGTCTTCCAGCTGCTGCTGCCTTCCGAGAACTGGCGGGAGGGACTGGCGCTCCAGGCCGACATGTTGCGCCACTCCACGCTGCCCGCCGAAATGTTCGAGAAGGAGAAAGGCATCATCCTCGAGGAGCTCGCGAAGGACCGGTCGAATCCGCAGTGGGAGGCGGACCGGTTCACGTCGCGGGCGTTGTGGGGAGACTCCGCCCGGGGCCTCGCCGTCCTCGGGACGGAGGAGTCGATCTCCGCGATGGACCCGGCTGCGGTCGCGACGTTCTACCGGGAGTGCTACCGGCCCCGCGGCATGACGATCGTGGTGATGGGGGACTTCGAGCTCGACGACGCGCGAGCCGAGGTCACGCGTCTGTTCGGTGGCGACGAACAGCCGGAGACGGGGATCCCGCCCCGACCGGCGTTCCCGCGCGGGCGGATGCTGCGGGCGCAGTCGATCGAGGGACTCGGCGGCGTCCAGGTGCGCGTGAACCTCCCGCTGCCCGAGCTCTCGGGCGACGACTTCGCGGCTGCGCGACTGCTCGAGAGCGTGCTCGCCTCGGGCGAACGCACGGCCCTCGCGCGTGCGATCGAGGCGCACGGCATCTCGGCGAGCTCCGTCTCGGCATCCGTGGACGCGGGTGCGCCCTGGTCCCTCCTGACACTCGCAGCCGACACGGAAGACGGCACGGACCCGGCTCTCGTGGCGCGGACGCTGCTCACCCACCTCGAAGCCCTCGCGACGCACGGTCCGGACCCCGCCGACCTCGACGCCGCACGCCGCGAAGTCGTGGCGGACGAGATCTCGCTCCGCGAGAAGATGCACTACTGGGGACTCATGCGCGCCGACGTCCTCGGAGCGGCCGGCCCCCGGGTCGCCGCGACCCTGGCCGAGCGTGTGTCGGATTGCCCGGCCGAAGCGGTGCGGGCGCTCGCGCGCGCAGCGCTCACCGACGGTCGCCTGCTCGCGACCGCGGTCGGCACCACCGCGAACGGGGAGTCCGCCCTGCCTCCCGCCTCCGCCGCCGACGCGACCTGGTGGCCCGCCGCCCCCGGCGTCGCGGCTCCGGCACCGCCGCCCGCCGCGCTCACCACCGAAACCACGATCCGTCGTGAGGTGCTCGCCGACGGCACGACGCTGATCGTCCACGCATCGCCGGACTCGCGCACGTTCGCGGCCCACGTCCTCCTCGATCGCGACGGACTCGAATCCGCGCTCGGCGTCCCACGCGGCACCACCGACGTGGTCCACCGCGCGATGGAGCTCGGCAGTGAGACGCGGGACGAAGGCCAGCTCCGCGGTCAACTCGCGCGGCTCGGCGCCAAGCTCAAGACCACGGACTCCGACTGGATCCCGTACGACGACTACTACTTCTCGCCGGAGTACTCCTACCTGCGCCTCGAGACGATCGACGTGTACGCGGCCGACGCGCTCGAGCTCCTCGCCGACGTGATGATGCACCCGCGCCTCGACGAGACGACGTTCGAGAAGGCGAAGGGCGCCGCGGTCGCGCGCGCGGCGAAGGATCAGGGCTCCGCGAGCCAGGTCGCGAACCGGCTGTTCTGGCGGATCTGCGGACGGCCGGATCTGGGCGGCGTGTACGGCGATCCGAAGGACCTCGAAAAGCTGACGCGGGACCAGGCGCGGCGCGCGCACGGCGCGTTGATCGCGCCCGAGCGCACGATCGTGGTCCTCTCCGGGAGCTGGCCGGCGGACGATCTCGTGGCGATCGGCCGTCGCCTGTTCGAGCGACCGGCGCCGGCCGCTGCGGCCGGGAAGTCGGGAAAGGAGCGTCCGGCGAAGGAACGGAAGACGAAGCTCGCGCGGAAACGTCACCAGGAGGAGAAGGTCGGTCAGGAGCAATCCTGGATCTTCGTCGGGTCGCGCCTCGACGAACGCGACGAGATCCCCGCGGAGGACCTTCCCGCCCTGCGTCTCGCGACGTCCATCCTGTCCGACCGGCTCGCGGACCAGCTGCGCGAACGCGAGGGGCTCGCGTACTCGATCGGAGCTTCGTTCCGCGCGTCGCCTCCGATCGTCCGGATGTCGGCGGGCACGCGACCCACGAATCTCGAGCGCATGGAAGCGGGAATGCGCGAGGTCGCCGCGGCGCTCGTGACTGCGCCGCCGACGGAAGACGCGCTCGTGGGCGCTCGCAATCGCGGTGAGGGACGCGATCGGATGCGTCGTCTCGCGCGCATCGGGCAGGCGTACGCGCTCGCGATGACGGAGTTCGCGGGCGAGGATCCCACGCGGATCGACGAGCAATCGAACGCGCTCGCCGACGTCGCGCCGGAGGACGTCGTCCGCGTGGCGAAGCACTGGCTCGCGTTCGAGAATCCCGTCACGGCCATCGCCCGATGAGCGATCGCCGGTCGCGGTGGCTCGCGGGCCTCGGTCTGCTCGCGGTCACCGCGACGTGGTTCGCCCTGCTCTTCTGTCAGGTCCGCTGGCCGGAGCCGTTCCTGAACGACTCCGTCCTGCACTTCGGACTCATCCGGTCGCTCGCGAGCGCGGCCGAGCGCGGGCAGTCGATCCTCGATCCGTGGGTGCCGGGCTACACGCTCGGTTACCCCGTGTTCCACTACTACCAGAGCCTTCCGCACTTCACCGTGCTCGCGTTCGACGCGATCACTCCGTTCTCCCTCGTGCGCAGCTTCAAGATCGTGGAATGGCTCGCCGTCGCGACCTTGCCGATTCCGGTGTTCCTGGCGATGCGCGTGTTCGGGTTCGGGCGGCTCGCCGCGCTGCTCGCCGCCGCGCTTGCGCTCGGCGCCCGCACGGACTCGCTGCACGGCCTCGACTTCGAGAGCTACACGTGGCAGGGACTCGGCCAGTACGCCCAGGCGTTCGGTGGCTGGTTCTTCCCACTCGCCCTCGCGCTGTCGTGGCGCGCGGTGCGCGGGGAGCGCGGACTGTTCGGCGCGACGCTGGCGCTGTCCGTGACCTTCCTTTCCCACTTCGCGCTCGGGTACATGGCGTGCATGGCGGCCGGGATCGTCGCGTTCGCGGGACCGGTGCGCGAGATCCCGCGTCGCCTCGGGCGGGTGGCGATCATCGGCGCGATCACGGGACTCGTGATCCTGCCGATCGCGGTCCCGATCTTCCGCGACTTCGCCTGGTACAACGTGAGCACGCTCGTGCCGTCGTGGAAGTACAACTCGTTCGGCCATGAGGTCGTGCTGCGCTGGCTCGTGACGGGAAAGCTCTTCGACTTCGCGCGGTGGCCGGTGCTGACGGTGCTCGTGGGTGCGGGGCTGGTCGTGGCGTCCGCGCGCATCCGGCGTTCCGAGCGGGATCGGGTGCTCCTGGTCTGGTTCGTGTTCTTCCTGCTGCTGTTCTTCGGCCGACCTACGTGGGGCAAGCTGCTGCACCTGCTGCCGCTCGGCAGCGGCTTCCACTACTCGCGCGCCGTGTACGTCGTGCAGCAGGTCGGTACGATGCTGGCGGGCGCCGGCCTCGCGGCGGCGGCGATCGCGATCGCGCGGCGCGGGCGGGTCGGCGTGGCCGCGGCGGTGGCGCTCGTGGTGATCGCGATCGCGCCCATCGCCTGGGATCGCGTCACGTACCTGCGCTGGAACTCGGACCTGGTGCAGGAGGCGGCGGCCGGGCTCGAGAAGGACGGCGCGGATCTGGACCGGGCGCTCGCCGACGTCGCGGCGGACCGGTTCGGGCGCGTGTACGCGGGACAGGGTCGCCCGGGCTCGGGCTGGGGCGGCAACTTCATGGTCGGGTGGACGCCGGTGTACGCGTGGCTCCCGCTGCGCGAGCTCGACGCGTTCGGCTACCTCTATCACATGTGGTCGCTGAACGCGGACTGCCACGACACGTTCGACGAGGGCAACGTCGCGCATTACCGCGCGTTCGGCATCCGGCACGTGCTCACGCCGAGCGACCTGAACGTGCCGCCGTTCGCGAAGCGCGTGGCGACCCACGGCCGCTTCGCGGTGTGGGAGGTCGACGTGCCGGGTCTCGTCGATCTCGTCGACGTTCCCTACGCGCTCGACGTCTCCAAGCGGAACGTCACCCGGGTCCACCGGAAGTGGCTGAAGTCTTCGCTGCCGGCGAAGGGCGTGCACCCGGCCATTCGACTGACGGAGGCGGGGCTCCCGCGGGATCCCGAGGCGCTCGCCGCCGACGGCATCGATTTCCGTCCACCGGACTTCACGCCGGCCGGATCCCCCGGCGAGATCCTCGAGCGCGAGCGTCTCGGCGAGGACTTCCGGGTGCGGGTGCGAGCGGATCGCCCGTGCCACGTCGTGCTGAAGATGACCTACCACCCGGGCTGGCACGCCACGCTCGACGGTGCGGAGACCGAGACCGTCCACGTCATGCCGAGCTACGTCGCGGTCGCCGTTCCGGCCGGCGAGCACGAGGTGACGTTCCGCTACCGCGGCGGCCGGGATCGCGGCCCGCTGGGCGTGGTCGCGGCCTGCGCACTCCTCGGCCTGTTCGGGGTCGAGCGACGTCGCCGCCGGGGCCTTCCGCCGGGGCCCCTCCGCGACTGACCCCATTCTGGCCGGATTCTGGCCATCCCCGCCCCTCCGGAAGCGATTCCGGCCGGGGGCCGGGCCGGGGAACCGTCACCTGCGCGCGCGCTCCGAGAAGGGCCTTTACGGCACGCAGGGGCCTTCTCGGGCCCATCCGGGCCGTGAGTCGGTCCCGCGACGTTTGAACGCAGTCCCGTCCGACCTGTATACTCTCTTCTCGGCCGCCCGCCCGGCCGCCTCGCGAACGCCCCCGGGCCGACTCCCGAAGGAATCGACTTCTTGCGCGTCACGCTCATCCAGCCGCCGCAGCTGATCTCGCCCACGAACTACATCTCCACGATCGCGATCCCCCCGCTCGGGCTCGCGTACCTCGCCTCGTCCGCCCTCGCCGCCGGCCACCGGGTCGACGTCGTGGACGCGGTCGGCGACGCACTGGAGAAGATCTGGGAATTCGACGACGGGCACGGCGTGTGGCTGCGCGGCCTCGAGTTCGGCGAGATCCTGGACCGGATCGATCCGGAGACGGACGTCATCGGCGTGGGGCTCATGTTCTCGTGCGGCTGGCCGCCGGTCCGCAAGCTCCTGCGCGAGATGCGCGAGCGGTTCCCGCGGGCCGTGATCGTGCTCGGCGGCGAGCACGCGTCGGCGGAGCCCGAGCAGGTCCTGGCGGAATCGCCGACCGATCTCTGCGTGCTCGGCGAGGGGGAGGAGACTCTCGTCGAGATCCTGGATTGCCTGAGCACGGGGCGCTCGCTGGCGGACGTCGCCGGCGTCGCCTGGCGCAACGAATCCGGGGAGACCGTCAAGAATCCCGCGCGCGCCCGGATCCGCGACCTGGACGAGATCCCGCGCCCGAAGTGGGACCTCTTCCCGGTGGAGACCTACATCGAGTACGCGAGCCCGCATGGCGCCGTCCGCGGACGTTCCATGCCGATGCTCGCCACGCGCGGCTGTCCCTACCAGTGCACGTTCTGCAGCTCGCCGCAGATGTGGACCACCGCCTGGCGCGCCCGCGACGCGACGCTCGTGATCGAGGAAATGGAGTGGCTGAACGCCACCTACGGCGCGACGGACTTCCACTTCGAGGACCTCACCGCGGTCGTCAAGCGGACCTGGATCGTGGACTTCTGCAAGCTGCTGATCGAGCGGGGACACGACTTCACGTGGCAGCTCCCGTCCGGCACGCGCAGCGAGGCGATCGACGACGAGGTGGCGCAGCTCATGGTGAAGGCCGGCTGCCGCAACTTCAGCTACTCGATCGAGTCCGGCTCGGTGGAGACCCTGAAGATCATCAAGAAGCGGATCCACCTGGACAAGGTGCACGCGTCCGCGAAGTCGGCGATGCGCGCGGGGATTCGTCTCCAGGTCAACTTCATCCTGGGCTTTCCGCACGAGACGTGGCGGCACGTTCTGGACAGCTACAAGGAAATGGCGCGCTGTGCGTGGATCGGCTTCCACGAATTCAACTGCTGCGCATTCTCGCCGCTCCCGAACACCGAGGCGTTCTTCGAGCTGCAGGAGACACGCGGCCTCCAGCCCACGGACCCGTACTACTACTCGCTGTTCGGCTACATGGACATCACGGACTATCGCTCGTGGCACCCGCGCTGGGGACACCTCCGCCTGCGCACGATGATCTACGGCGCGTACGCGATCTTCTACGGCCTCAGCTATCTCCTCCGTCCCTGGCGTCTCGTCGCGGAGACGTGGGCCTACGGGACTCACCGCTCCCAGGGCAAGCTCGGCAAGCTCATTCGCGGCCTGCTCCGGAACTGGAAACTGACGTCGAGCGCACGGAAGTCGATTCCCACTTCGTGAGCCCGCGGGCTACTGTCCCGGGCGAGAGGTCCGTCGCGCGGCCTGGGCCCCCGTCCGGAGTCTGACTTGGAGCGGTCGTACTACCAGGAATACTTCTTCTTCGAGCAGGACAACTGGTGGTTCGTGAGCCGCCGGCACATCCTGCTCTCCGTGCTGCGCAAGGCGCTGCGCGGACGGCGTGACCTCCACCTCCTGGACGCCGGGTGCGGCACGGGCATCAACCTCGACTACCTGGCCGAGTTCGGGCAGGTGACGGGCGCCGATTTCGCCGACGAAGCGATCGAGTTCTGCCGCAAGCGCGGACGCGGCGACGTGCGTCAGGTCGACCTGCGGCGCATGGAAGGCTGGGCGGACGGCGAGTTCGACGTGGTGACCGCGCTCGACGTCATCGAGCACATCGACGACGACTGCGCCGTCGTGCGCGAGCTCGTCCGGGTGGCGAAGCCGGGCGGCCTGATCCTCGTGACCGTGCCCGCGTTCCCGCAGCTCTGGTCCGAGCACGACGAGATCAACCACCACCAGCGACGCTACCGCGCGCAGGAGGTCCGCTCGCTGCTCACGGGCGCGGGCTGCGACCTGCTCCGCACGACGTACCTGAACACGTTTCTGTTCCCGCTCGCATGGGGCGTGCGCACGTGGCAGCAGTTCCGGGACCGTCTCTCGGGACCGCGGGACCACCCGCCCCGCACGGACTTCGTGGACTACCATCCCGTCGTGAACGGGCTCCTCACCGCCGTGTTCACGGCCGAGACCCCGCTCGTGACCACGATCGGGCTCCCGTTCGGTCTGTCGTACCTCGCGCTCGCCCGGAAGCGCGCATGAGTCTCCGCCGGATCGCCGCGAACGTCGCCGTCGTGATCGGCGTTCTGATCGTGATGCTCCCGGTAGCGGAGGGGATCGTGCGCGTCGTGGCTCCCCGGACGCTTCCGTCCCAGGATTACATCCGGTCCTTCGTGCTGAAGGACATGTACGTCGCGGACGACCGCGCGGGATACCGGCTCGCGCCGGACTTCACGGGGCGCATCGAGCGCGGCGGACACGTGACGGAGTTCCACACGAACGAGCTCGGACTGCGCGGCGACCCGCTCGGCCCGAAGACTCGGCCGCGCATCCTCGCACTCGGCGACTCGTTCACGTTCGGATGGGGCGTGGGTCAGGGCGAAGAGTGGGTGTCCGTGCTCGAGGAGGAGCTCGCGTCGCGCGGGATCGAGGCGGAGACGGTCAACGGCGGCGTCAACGGATACGGCACGGAAAGCGCGGCGGCCCGGTTCGAGGAGATCGCGGATGCCGTGAAACCGGATCTCGTGCTGCTCGGATTCTTCGCGAACGATTTCACGGACAACCTCCTCGGCGCGCGCGGGATCTACACCGTGCGGGACGGCTATCTGTTCGATCGCTTCTCGCACGAGTGGTTCCAGGAGAACTTCCTCGCGAGAGAGAGTCACCTCTACCGACTCGTGTCCACGGCCTGGGAGACGTTCCGCGTGAAGTACCTCGGCGGCGTACCGGCCGCGCGCGCGGTGCGGAACTTCAGCGACGCGGAGTTCGAGCACGGCATGGAATTGAGCGCCGAGTGGATCGAGAAGCTGAACCGGGAGTGCGTCGAGCACGACGCGCGGCTCGCGGTCGTGTGGCTCCCCGCCGACGTGTACGCCACCGCCCGCCAGCGGCCGGAGGACATCCCGCTTCGCGCGGAGCTGCAGCGCCGGGTCGCGGCGGCCGGCATTCCTTCGATCGACCTGCTCCCCGAGGTCACGAGCGAGCAGCGGATCTCGGGCCTCTACCTCGCGGGAGACGGCCACTTCTCGGTGCGCGGCAACCGCGTGGCCGGCCGCGCGATCGCGCGCTGGCTCGCGGCAGGGGACCTACTCCCGCACCGGTGACGACAGCGGTCGCTCGAGTCGCTCCGCCCACGCCACCGCCGCCGGGTCCCCCGGATCGATCAGCAGCGCCTGCGACGCGAAATCGCGCGCCCGCTCCGCCTGGCCCACCGCGGCGAACGCGCACGAGACGCGGACGAGGCGCGCGACGTCGGCGACGTTCTCCCCCGCCGGCGCGAGGATGTACCCGCTCAGCGACGGCGTCCCGGAAGCCCGCACGAGCAACGCGAGCACCTCCCCCGCCGAAGCTCGCCACTCCGCGGGAGTCAGACGGTACGCCGCGAACTCGAGCACCGGATGATTCCAGTCGTGCCGCGGTCCCTTCGGGATCAGCGGTCCCAGGGCACTGCCACTCGCGACCCAGCGCGCGCCCAGCGCGTGGATCGAGCGGATGTTCGCCGTCCGGAGGTTCTCGAGCGCGGCGGGGGGCAGCGCGGTCCGGATCGCGAGGTCGTCGAAGCTGGTCTTCGCGCCCACGAACACGAGGTGGTTCGGCGGCTCGAGGAAGACCTCGGTCTCGGGGAAGACCTCCAGGAAGGTTCGCACGATCACCTGGAACTCGAAGTTGCCCACGGCGACCGGAACCCACTGGACGAACAGTCCGCGATCCGTGAGGCGCTCGCGCGCGAACGAGTAGAACTCGTGGGAGAGGAACTTCGATGTACCGGAGAACGATATCGCCTGCTTCCCGTCGGAGACGATCCGATCCCACTGGCGGTCCGTGCCGGCGAGGAACTGGATCGCGTCGTCCACGCGAAGACTCACCCGCGGATCGTCGAGCGCCGCGGATTCCGGAAAGAAGCTCGCGCCGTGCACCACGGGCTCGTTGATCTCCACGACGTCGATCGAGCGCAGATCCGGCCACGTGGTGAGCGCCTGCACCGTGGAGGCCGAGCCGAGTCCGATCGTGAGCGCGGTCTCCGCGTCCCGCCAGAGCATCGCGACGTGCGCGATCAGCACCTGCTTCGTCCACACGATCGAAGGCCAGGTGCGCGTGGCGCCGATGATCGAGCCGTCGATGGCCATTCCGAGGCGGTCCGGGCGCACGGGGTCCTGCCACACCTGCACCGTCGCGAGGTCGCCTTCTTCCTCGAAGACCGCGTCGGCGCCGGGAACCCCGGCCGCGGCCGACGCGAACCGGATGTGACCGGGCGTCACCGCCACCACGATTCCGCCGGCGACCGCGAGCATTACCGCCGTCGCGAGACTCCGGCCGCGTTCGCGAAGCACGAACAGGATCGCGAACCCGAGCCCGACGTTCAGCGCGGCCACGAGTCGTGTGCCGCCCACGGTACCGAGATGCGGCAGGAGCCAGGTCGCGGCGATCACGGAACCGAAGATACTCCCGACGTTCGCGAGCAGGACGGAGGAGCCGAGGCGCGCGCCGACTCGACGCGGATCCGCGACCCGCAGCGCCGCCGCGAGCGGGAACGCGAGGCCCATCAGGAACGTCCCCGGGAGCATGACCGCGGACGCGAACCCGAGGTGGCGCGCCACCCGACTGCGCCACGGGCGGTCGAAGATCTCGGGAGAGAAGACCGAGAGACGGGTGGACAGTTCGGCGTCCGCCACCACGGTCGCGACGGCCGCGATCGCGATCACGGCGAACAGTCCGATGCCGAGCTGCGTGTACGCGAGCGTGCGCTCCGGGGACTTTCCGGCGAACCGCCGGTAGACGAGCGGACCCAGTGCGAGGCCGGTCAGGAATACGAACAGCATCGTGGTGAAGGCGTAGGTGCTGTTGCCGAACAGGTACGTGAGCGAGCGGAACCACAGGATCTCGTACGCAAGCGTCGCGAATCCGGACAGCGTGAGCACCGTGGCGATCAGCCCGCCGGGGACACGGGGCGGATCGAACACGTCGGACGGGAGCGGCGCAGACTCCCGCCGCCCGCCGAATCCCGCGAGGGCCGCAGCGCCGAGAGCAACGGCGAGGTTGACGACGTTGGCGGCGTGGACGGTGGCGTCCAGACCGAGGCGCTCGATCAGCACGAACCCGGTGAGCAACGTGCCGGCCGCCGCACCCAGCGTGTTCAGTCCGTAGAGCCAGCCGAGGTGCCGTCCGAGCTCGTCGCGCGAGCGGATCAGGGCGTCGGCGAGCACGGGGAACGTCGCGCCCATGAGGATCGCCGGGATCGTGAGCAACGCGAAGGCGAGCGCGAAGCGCGCCGCGGTGAGCGGAGCGCCGTCGAGCGCGAGCGACGCCACGAAGGAGGGCAGACGCCACAGCACCGACGTCAGCAGGAATGCACTGAGCGCGATGCCGGCCTCGAGGCCGGCGTACGCCGCGAGCGTGGAGCGCATCCGGCGGATGCCGATCGGCACGATCGCGGCGCCGAGTCCCATCCCGCCGAGGAATCCCGCGACGACCGCGCTGACGGCGAGGGTCGTGCCGCCGAACGAGAGCGCGAGCTGCTTGCCCCACACGACCTGATACGCGAGGGCCGCCGCGCCGGACGCGAAAGAGAAGAGATAGAGGGCGAGCGCCCGCACGCGACCGGTCCCGTTCAACGTTGCACCGAGGGCACCCAGGCGGTCGTCCGGCCGGCGATCGTGAGGAACTCGATGTCCTCCCCCTTCGCCGTCCGCGCGAGCGCCTCCCGTCCCCAGCGGGAATGGAACAGCCAGGTCCTCGGGAACCGCTTCTTGTCCGCGTCGACCGACACCGCCTTCTCCACGACCCGCAGCAGCACCGTCCGCAGGCGACGGATCTCGACCGCCGAGAGGTCGGCCACCGAGCGACGCGGATCGAGCTTCGCCTGGTACAGCACCTCGTCGGCGATCCAGTTGCCGACGCCGGCCGCGAATCCCTGATCGAGCAGCACGCCCTTGAGCGTGCCGGTGCGCCGCGCGAGCAACCGCGCGAACTCCGCCGGGGAAGGCGGATCCACGATCGGATCGAAACCGAGCTCGGAGATCGGCGGTTCGGCCGGTGGGTTCTCGCGGAGGCGGATCCGTCCGAGTCGACGCTTGTTCACCATCACGAGCTCGCCGCCGTCGTCGAGCTCGAGTCGGATCTTCGCGAAGCGCGGTGGCCAGCCCGCATCGCGGCGCGACCCGCTCGAGGCGAGCACGAGCGGTTCCGTGTCCGGACTGCGGAACGCGCCGGTCATGCCGAAGTGGAACAACGGGTGGGGCGCGCGATCCAGCGTCATCCAGAGGTGCTTGCCGCGGCGGTGCACGCCGTGCACCCGACGACCGGTCAGCGCCTTCCGCACGTGGGCCGGCGTCACGCCGTCGAACACGATGGGATCCTCGTCGCACCACACCCGACGGATCGTTCGCCCCGCCGCAACGCGCTCGGCGAGGCGGCGCCCGGCCTCCACTTCCGGCAGTTCCGGCACGTCAGTTCACTCCCGCCTCGGAGGCGAAGAACAGCGGCGACGACCAGGCCATCTCGCCGTCCTCCTGGATGACCCGCAGATAGACGCCGCGCCACGGGCTCTCGTCCGGCGCCGACCAGGTGAGAGAGCGAACCCGGGGATGGCGACCTGCCGTTGCCGTCGCGACCGTGGGAAACGGCTGCTCCCCTTGGCGCGGGATCCCCACGAGCTCCACCGTCTCGAGATCGTCGGCCCCCACGACGTGCGCGGTGACGACGCGATCGGTACCCTTCCCCTCGGCGACGAGCTCGAGACGGACGCGCGGCCCCGTGGTGCCGTACGTCGCGCCGGCGTGGATTGCGTCCCACAGCGCTTCCCGCGTCAGCGCGGGAACCCGCGCAGCGGCGAGCCCGCTGCCGGCCCAGCCTTGCCAGTCCATGTCGCCCCGCCACGCGACGGGGTTGCCCGGCGTCGCCGCGTGATTGTCGGTGGACGCGACGACGGCGCAATCCCGACCTTGCGACCACGCGGACTGGGCCGTTCCGCGCCGGCACGCGGCAACGCGCGGGCGGTCGGAACCGAACAGCGGCGGCGCCCAGTTCGCGTCCACCACCTCGGCGTTGCCCTTGTTGCTGTAGATCTCCAGCGCGCGCACGAACGCCGGATCGAAGTGCCTCCAGTTCCACGGCGGTTGCCGGACCCCCGCCGGATGATGCGGGATCGTGATCACGTTCGCGGGATCCAGCACGGCCCACAGCGCCTCCGGCGTGCCGTAGTCCAGCACGGAGTACATGGCACCCGGATCGGTCCGGAAGTACACGCAGAGATGGCCGCGGCCGGACGTCCACTCGTAGGCGGGAATCACCACGAATTCCCCGGGAACCGTCCAGGCCCGGGCGTCGGCCACGACCTCGGGCCACTTCGCGCCGTCGAGACAGGGAAACTGGTGGTGGACGTCGTGATCCGTGCGCGCGGTGAAGTCGAGCCCGACCACGTCGCGCGCGTAGTGGTAGCCGTCGGCCGGGGAGCGCGAGCCGTCCGAGCGGTTCGAGTGCCAGTGCAGGTCCCCGAACACGAGCCGCTCGCGAGGCGACTCCGCAGCGATCCGGACCGGAAGGTCGAATCCCGAGGACACGCCCTCCGCCTCCGCTCCGATCCACCAGAGGCCCGTCCGATCGAGAGAGAACGTCGCGAGGGTCACGCACGGATCCTCGCCGGGATCGAGCCGGATCGATCCCGCGACCGCGCCGGACTCGTGGCGCGCGCGCACCGCGAGCGACTCCGCGCGGCGCGCGGCGGGGAAACCGCCCTCGTCCAGAGCGGCCACGCGACATCGGAACTCGATCCCGGGTTCCGCGTCGGCCGGGCCGGAAACGTGCAGCCGCGCGGGGGAACGTCGACCGACGGAGAGAGGCGGCCCCGTGCGCTCGAGTTCGATGGTCTCGTCACCGGAACGCCAGCGCGCCCGGAACGGGACGTCCGGCTCGGGAAACGCCTGCGCGACCGCGCGGCCGTCGGCGGACGGACCGGGGTCGCCGTACAGGATCTCGAACCGGCGACCGGCCGGCAGAGGTTCGAGCAGCTCGGCCCGGATCCCGAGCGGGAGACGCTCGAGCTTTCCCCGGATCTCGTAGCAGAGCGGCTCCGCGGGCCAGGGGATGGTCGAGAGTCGCACCGAGTCGTCGGACACCACCCGACCCGGACCCGTCGCCGCCACGCCGCCTTCCGCGGCGAGGTGCGGAGGCGACCACTGGGCGGCAGCGAACGGCGCACACAGCGGTGGAAAGATCTCCACCACATCGCCGGCGGCGAGATCCCGGCGCGCTTCCACGACGAAGCGCATGGTCGACGGCGCACCGGCGACGACTCCCGAGACGATCTCGATCGACCAGTGCGCGGGCGACGGAACGTCGTCGGTCGCGGCGGCGGAGGCGGCGACCGACGCCATGACGAGCGCGAGAATGGAGCCGGTGACCGCCCGTGGGGAGCGTGCGAAGTTCGTGGCCATGGAACGGGGATGCTACCACGCTGGCGGGATCCAGGGGGGCGGTGTAGGATCCGGCGGTCTGGAATCTCGGACTGGACCGAGGGGGGGCCCCATGCGCGTTCGAGCGAATCTGCGAGTTCTCTTCGCCGTCGTTTCCGTCGTTCTCCTCGCCGGAGTGGCCCGGGCCGAGAACGGATCACTGAAGGGCACGGTCACCGACGAATCGGGCGCCGCGATCTTCGCCGCGAACGTTGCGGTCACGTCCCAGCGGGACACGTCGGCGCGGCTCGGTCGCATCACCGACGCATCCGGCCGGTTCGAGATCGACGGTCTGGCGGCCGGACCCTACGAAGTGCGCATCTCCGCCGTCGGCTACCAGACCTACGTCCAGCGGGACGTGGAGATCGCGGGCGGCGCGCCCACCAGCCTTCGCCTGGTCCTCGCCGCGGAGACGATGGCGATGGAGACGCTCGTCGTCACCGCGTCGCGGCGGCAGGAGAAGGTTCTCGACGCGCCCGCGTCGGTGCAGGTCGTGTCGGGCGATGCGGTGCAGGAGCGCCCGACGCTCACCGTCGCCGACCACCTGCAGGGCACGCCCGGTGTCGACATCCAGCGCGCCGGCGTGAACCAGGGCACGCTCGTCGTCCGCGGGTTCAACAACATCTTCTCCGGCGCGACACTCACGCTCGTGGACAACCGGATCGCGCGCGTGCCGGCGCTCCGCTACAACGCGCTGAACCTGATTCCCACCACGAACGAGGACATCGAGCGGATCGAGATCGTGTCCGGTCCGGGCTCGGCGCTCTACGGCCCGAACACGGCGAACGGCGTGATGCACATCCTCACCCGCTCCCCGCTCGGCAGTGAGGGCACGCAGCTCAGCCTCGGCGCCGGCGACCGCAACCTGTTCCTCGGCTCCGGCCGCCACGCCGGGAGCTGGGAGCACAAGGTCGGCTGGAAGATTGCCGGCCAGGCCTACACGGCGCGCGACTTCCAGTACGTCGACCCGGTGGAGCAGGCGGCTCTCCTGCAGTTCCAGACCGCGAACCCCGGGGTCGCGACGAAGATCGCGGCGCGGGATCACGACGCGAAGAAGATCGGGCTCGAGGGCCGCGTGGATTACCTCACGTCGGACAACAGCAAGCTCGTGATCAACGGCGGCTTCAATCAGGCCGACGCGATCGAGCTCACGGGTCTCGGCGCCGTGCAGGCCAAGGGCTTCCAGAACTACTACGGACAGGCGCGGTTCACGTACAAGAACTGGTTCCTGCAGACCTACATGAACGCGAGCGACGCCGGCGACACGTACAACCTGCGTACCGGTCTCGACTTCGTGGACCAGTCGCGCTTCTTCGCGGTGCAGGGGCAGCACCAGGCGACGATCGGCGACAAGCACGACTTCATCTACGGCGCGGACGGTCTCTTCACGCGTCCGGACACGAAGGGCACGATCAACGGCCGCAACGAGGACAAGGACGGGATCGACGAGATCGGCGGGTACCTCCAGTACCAGACCGATCTGAGCCGTCAGGTGGAGCTCACGCTCGCCGGTCGCGTGGACAAGCACAACAAGCTCGAGGACCCGGTGTTCTCGCCGCGCGCCGCGGTGGTGTTCGGCCCGAGTGACCGTCAGAAGTTCCGCGTCACGTACAACCGGGCGTTCTCCACGCCGACCACGACGAACCTGTTCCTGGACCTCGTGACGGCACAGGACCTCGGCGGCTTCAGCGCGGCGACCATGGGAGCGTTCGCGGGCTACGACCTGCGGGCGGCGGGCGTGCCGGAGGGCGGCTTCGTGTTCCAGCGCGACTCGAGCGGCGGCGTCGGCGGGCTCTACATGCAGATGCCGGCCGCGCTCCGCTACCTGAACGGCATGTCGCAGGGATCCGATTTCCTGCCGGCCGAGGCCACCCAGAGCTGGAACGCCGTGGTTCAGATCCTCGGGGCGAACGGCTTCGACATCAGCGGACTCCCGGCACCCACGAGCGCCGTGGTGGGCACGGTGCTGCGCACGCTCAATCCCACGACGCAGCAGTTCGATCTGATCGAGGCGAGCCAGGTCCAGGACGTGCAGCAGATGAAGCCCACGATCACGAACACGTTCGAGGTCGGCTACAAGGGCATCCTCGCGGACCGGCTCTCCGCCTCGGTGGATGTCTACCACAGCAAGATCGAGGACTTCGTCGGCCCGCTCCGCGTGGAGACGCCGAACGTCTTCTACGATCCGGCCACGCTCGGCGCCTACCTGTCGACGCCGGCCTTCGGGCTGTCGCCGGCTCAGATCCAGGGCCTCACGGCCGCGATCGCCTCGATTCCGGTCGGCACGGTGACGCCGCAGGGGAACGAAGACCCGGCGGACCTGATCCTGACCTACCGCAATTTCGGCAACGTCGATCTGACCGGATTCGACCTCGGTCTCCAGCTGCAGATCAACTCCGCGTGGTCGGCTACCGCGAGCTACTCGTACGTCAATCACGACGTCTTCGAGAACCTGGACGGCGTGGGCGACATCGCGCTGAACGCCCCGCAGAACAAGGGCGGAGTCGGCGTGCGCTACCACGATCCGCAGGTCGGGCTGAACACCGGCGTCCGCGTCACGATGATCGAGGGCTTCCCGGTGAACTCCGGCGTCTTCGTGGGCGACGTCCAGAGCTACGCCACCGTGGACCTGGACGGCGAGTACACGTTCCCGCAGATGACCGGGACCTCGCTCTCGGTCAGCGTCCAGAACGTCCTGGACCACAACCACCGGGAGTTCGTCGGTACGCCCGAGCTCGGGCGGATCGCGATCTTCCGGCTGAATCAGCGCTTCTAGCGACCCGGGAGCGCGCCCGGATCTTCCTCTCCCGGTGGGTCGGGGCGCGCCGCTTCGGGCCCGCGTTCCCGACCCTTCGGGAGGACCGATGCAGGGCAGAGATCAGACCGTACTCCTGCTGGGCGGCGCCGGCCTCGTCGGCACGCAGTGCGCCAAGCGCATTGCCCGCCGCCTCGAACCCAAGCGCATCGTGCTGTGCTCCCTGTTCCGGCAGGAGACGATCGACGCCGTCGAGAACCTGAAGGCGGAGTTCCCGCAACTCGAGGTGGCCGGCTACTACGGCAACCTCTTCGTTCGCGGCGAGCCCTGGCCGATCGAGCGGGACGTCGCCGAGCCCGTGCCGCGCGAGTTCGTGGAGGATGCCGGTCACCGGGCGGCCATCTTCGAGGACCTGTACCGCGACTTCGAGACCGCCTACACGGAGTCGCGGCTCGCCCGGCTCCTCCGCGCGGAAGCACCGGACGCGGTGGTCGACACCGTGAACACCGCCACCGGGATCAGCTACCAGGACATCTTCTCGAGCTCCTTCGTGGTCTCTCGCGGGCTCGAGGAGGCGAAGGAAGCGGGCGTGTCGGACGCGTTCGCCGCGGACGTCGAGAAACACCTGATCTCCTCCGCGACGCCGCAGCTCATCCTGCACGTCCGGATCCTCCACCGCGCGATGTCCGAGGCGAAGACCCGCATCTACGTGAAGGTCGGTACCACCGGCACCGGCGGCATGGGCCTCAACATTCCGTACACGCACGGGGAGGACAAGCCGAGTCCCACGCTCATGGCCAAGACCGCGACGGCATTCGCGCACACCGGTCTGCTGTTCCTGCTCGCACGCACGCCGGACTGTCCGATCGTCAAGGAGATCAAGCCGGCGGCGATGATCGGATACCGGCGGATCGGCTTCGAGCGGGTGCGCGGACCGCAGTGGCGTCCCGTGGAGAACGGCGACGCTTCGGGCGAGCGCGTCCGCTTCGTTCCGGGGCAGCCGTTCTCGCTGTGGGAGGCCCGTGAGCATCGTCTCGGCGACACCCTGGACAACGAACCGGACTTCGACGGCTTCCGTCCGCTCCGCGACGAGACCGGCGGTGACCGACCGCTGGAACTCGCCTGCGTGAACACCGGGGAGAATGGGATCTTCACGCGCGGCGAGTTCGAGGCGATCACCGCGCTCGGCCAGATGGAGTTCGTGACCCCGGAGGAGATCGCGGACCTCGTCGTCCTCGAGATCGCCGGCAACAACACCGGCCGCGACGTGATCTCCGGACTCGACTCCTCGATCCTGAGCCCGAGCTACAAGGGCGGCCTGATTCGCGAGGTCGCGATCGAGGAGCTGGACAAGCTGGAACGGGAGAGCGGCGTGCCCTCGGTGGCCATCGGTCAGCTCGGCCCCCCACAGCTCGCGAAGTACCTGTACGAGGCGTGGTACCTCAAGAGCCTGTACGGCACGCTCGAGCGAGCGCTGCACGATCCCGCCACCGGCGAGAAGCGCGCGCCGGAAGCCGTCTCGGAGGCGATGGCCCGCGAGGTCCTCGCGAGCGAGTTGCGGCACACGATCACCACCGTGGGCATCCCGATCCTGCTGCCCGACGGTCGCACGATCCTGCGCGGGCCCGTGATCAAGATTCCGGCGTACAACAAGAAGGCGCACGTGGTGCCGCTGGACGCGGAGGCCATCGACGCCTACGCGCGCAAGGGCTGGGTCGACCTGCGCCCGACTCATCTGGCCTGGTGGCTCGACTGCCTCGAGCGGATGCGCGCTTCCGCGATCACGCGCGAGTCCCGCTGGAGCTCCGAGCGTCTCGACATCCGTTCGTACCTGCCGGAGGAGATCAAGATCGGGCAGGTCGTCGCCTGGATCTTCAACAACCGGATCGATCCGATCGGACACCGGATCAAGTAGCCGGAGCGCCTCGACCGGAGGCGCGGGGAGTTTCTGCCGTGGAGCGCACGTCGACGCCGGGGCCTCCGAGCGCGGATCTGCTCGCCCGCGTCCGCGACGGGATCGACGCGCTGGAGGCGAACGCCGACGCTCCCGGAACCGCCGTCAAGGCCACGACGGTGCTGCGCGGCCTGCGCGACGCGGTCGACGCGCTGCGTGCCGACCACTCCGATCGCCCTGCCTGGCGCGCGCTCGCCCACCGGATCCTCGAGTCCGCGATGCATCGTCCCGTGCGTGCCGCGTTCGAGGCGGCGCCGTTCGGCGGCGAGTGGACCGATCTGCTGCTGGAAGCCGCACACGTGTCGGACTTCACGGTCGGTGCGATGTTCCTCGCGCGGGCACGGCAGATGGGCGACCGCACGCTGTTCCTGCTTCCCCCGGACCGCCGGGAGGGACGCCTCTCCTGGGACACCGTCGCGAACCGCGTCCTCGGCATCGGCTCCGCGCTCCTCACCATGCGGAAGCGCGGCGACCTCGGACCGGAGGGCGGCCCCGTGGCGATGCTCTCCGCGAACTCCCCGGAGGTCGCGATCTTCGACCTCGCGTGTCTGGTCACCGGGATCCCGAACGTCCCCGTTCCCGCGAACTCGCAGCCCTCGCAGGTCGCGTGGATCCTGCAGCACTCGGGCGCGCAGGCGCTGTTCCTCGGCGACCCGGTGCTCGCCGCGGTCGCGCGCGAGAGCGGCGCGCTGCCCCGTTTCGTTCACTGGCTCGATCCCGAGCTCGATCCGGAGAACGGCATCGCCTCGTTCACGGAGTTCCTCGCGCGCGGAGGATCCCGCGACGACGACGCCGTCCGCCAGTCCGCGATGGCACTCCGCTCCGAGGACGTCGCGACCACGATGTACACGTCGGGAACGACGGGAGATCCGAAGGGCGTGCCGTTCACGCACGCGAACCTCGTCACGAAGCGATTCGCGCGCGCCGCGGCGTGGCCGGACCTCGGCGAGGGCGACGTCTTCCTGTGCTATCTGCCGCTGTACCACACGTTCGGCCGCTGGCTCGAGATGCTCGGCTGCGTGTTCTGGGGCGCCGTGTACGCGTTCGTCGACGACACGTCCGTGGACTCGCTGATGTTCTCGTTCCGCCGCGTACGCCCCACGACGTTCATCTCGGTGCCGAAGCGGTGGATCCAGATCGCCGAGTCCGTCGCGCCGCTCTCGGCGGACCTCGAGCCGGATCCGGAGCGTGACCGGGAGATCTCGCGTGGCCTGCAGGCCGCCACCGGCGGCCGCCTCCGGCGGGGTCTTTCCGCCGCCGGCTACCTGCCGCCGACCGTGTTCCGGCGCTTCCACGCGGCCGGCATCCAGCTCCACTCCGGCTTCGGCATGACCGAGGCCACCGGCGGCATCACGATGACGCCGGCGAACGACTACCGGGACGACTCGATCGGCGTGGCGCTCCCGGGTATCGAGCTGAAGGTCGCGGACGACGGGGAGCTGCTCATCCGCGGACCGTACGTCACGCCGCTCGGCTCCGACGAGGCGCCGCGCGACGAGGGCTGGTTCGCCACCGGCGACATCGTGACCGCGGACGACGACGGTCACCTCCGCATCGTGGATCGCAAGAAGGAGATCTTCAAGAACGTCGCGGGCGAGACCATCTCCCCTCGTCGCGTGGAGAGCCTGTTCGCGGACTTCGACATCGTGGAGCGCGTGCTTCTGGTGGGCGACCGGCGTGACTACTGCACGGTGCTGATCGTGCCGAGCGCGGAGCTCCGTCACGACTTCGCCGACGAGTCCGGCGGTCTCACCCTGGACTCGCCGGAGCTGCGGGAGATGTTCGCGCCGATCGTCTCCACGGTGAATCGATTCCTCGCGCCGTACGAGCGCATCATCGACTTCGCGATCCTGTCCCGCGACCTCGATCCCGAGCGCGGCGAGCTCACCGCGAAGGGGACGCCGAAGCGCAACCTGGTGGCGGAGCGCTTTCGCGAGGCGATCGATCCGATGTACTCGCGCGAGCGAGTCCTCCTCGATCTGCCGGGGCTGGCCGTGGCGATTCCCCACTGGCTCCTCCGCCAGACCGGCATCCACTCGCGCGCGCTGGTCGCGAAGGAGGACGGAATCGCGGTGCGGGGTGGCGGACGCCAGCTGCGGATCCGCCGTCTCTCCCCGGCCCGGGTGCTCGTGGGCGACCTCGTGTACGACCCGGGCGGCGACGAGCTCCGCCTCGGCGAGATCCTCGGCCGCGCGGAGCTCTGGGTCGGGAACGACGCGGCCCGTCGTTTCGCCGGACCGGGCATCGATCACTGGTGGCGACGCGGGCGACGTTTCGCGATCGACACCCGCCTCGTGGAGCGACCGCCGCTCTCCGCCGAGGAGGCGGAACGCGCTCCGCTCTCCCTGGCTTCGGACATGGGCCTCGATGTGGCCACGCTGCACGCGCTCGCGTGTGCCCTGCGTCGTCCGGACGCGGCGGACAAGCGCACGGTCGTCGAGGTCCTGCGGACGTCGATCACGGGCGAGTCGCCCGAGATCGACACGCTCGTACGCGAGCTGCTGACCGGAGCGATAACCGACCGCGACGTGCGGGCCGAGTGCCTGCGCGCGCTGATCCCGTCGTTCCCGCCGGGCGAGCTGGACGAGCGCGTGGCCTCTCTTCTCGACGACCCGACCTTCCTCGACGATCGCGAGATCGAGGTCATGTCGCGCGCTCCGCTGCGCGAGGACCAGCTCGAGCGCCTGACCGCGCGCGCGGAGCGGCTCGCGGAAGAGGGACGCGAGGAACCGCTCGCGCGACTGCTGGACCTGCTCGGACGCCAGGCGATCGAGCATCCGGCGAGCCATCTCCGTATCCGTTCGCTGATGGCCGGCCTCGTGGACGCGGCGGACCGCCCCGAGACGCGTACCGCGCGTCGCGAGCAGCTCGGCAAGATCGTGCGCGGGTTCCGCGCGCAGCTCGAGCCCCCTCGTCTCGCGCTCGGATTCACCTGGGACGAGGCCGTGGAGTTCCGGTCCGGCGTCGAACCGGGCGATGCCGAGCGAATCCTGGAGGCCCTCCGCGAGACCACGCTGCTCGCCGAGGCGGTCACGCTGCTCGGCCCCGGCTCCGGCCTCGCCCGCCCGGAGCCGCTCGGCCCGGGATCGCTCCGCGTGACGTTCCTCGGCACGGGCACGGGGCGCCGAGTGCATCTGCTCGAGTGGTTCCCCGCGAGCGGCGACGAACCCGGCCTGGAATGCATCCTCAAGGTGAACCGTGATCTCGACTGGGAGCAGGTCCAGGAGGAACTGCGCCTGCTCGTGCGCGCACGCAGCGGACCTTCGGCGCGTCCCGTGGTCAAGACGCAGGGCGGCGGCTACAAGCAGCAGGGACTCTGGACCGAGGAGTTCATTCCCGGCGAGACGCTCGACCACCTCACGGATCGCCTCGCCACGGAGTCGGATCCCACGCTCCCCGGGGTGGCGCAGCGCCTGCTCTCCGTGTGGCCCTTCCTCGTGACGAACTCCGCGTCGCTGGTGATCGACTTCTGGCGACGCACGGGACGCGTCGTCACGCTGGCGGAACCCACGGCCGAGAAGGTCGTGCTCCCCGGGCACGACTGGCAGATCGGCGGTCGCCTCGTGTCCGTCGCGGATCGCAAGCCCTGCACGCGTCTCGTCGACGTGCTCGCGGACGTTCACGCCGGAATCGTGCTCCCGATGCTCTCGCGTCATCCGCGGGTCGCCCTCGCGAACGACGTGTCGCTCCTCCTCTCGGCCGCGTTCGAGGTGCTCGGGTCCGCCGAGGCGCTCGCCGCCCTCGAGGCCGAGTTGCCGGAGGGAGTGTCGCGCGGTCTGCTCGAACCGGAGGAGGCGGAGACCTTCGTGGCCGCCGCGTGGCGATTCGTGTCGTCCGTCCGGCGGCGCGGATTCCTGCCCGGCCGGGTGCGCCTCGCCGCCCGTCGCTATCGCCGCTGGGCCCAGCTCAACCCGGACGCCACGCTCGAGGCGCGCGCCACCACGCTCGATCAGATCGAGGACGCGTACGGCCTCGGTGATCTCGACGCGGAGCGTCCCGGCTCGCGACTGCAGCTCTTCCGCCACACGGTGTTCCGTGGCGGCGAGGACGAGTTCGTCCGCGCGCTCGACGAGCTCGTCGCGCGCGTGCTCGCCGGAGAGGGCGCGCCGGACGAGTGGCGCTCCGGAGTGGGGTCCCTCCGGGAGTCGTTCCGGCTGCCGCCGGACGAGGAGTTCTTCCTGGCGCGCATGCTGTACCCGCACGTGGACCCGCGGGGGCGTGCCGTCCTCACGCGCGACGACGACCTGGAAGGCGCGGCGGCGGTCGGTGTCTCCGTGGAGCAGGTCGATCGCGCGGGTGAGCGACTGCACGTGCGACGGCCCGCGAATCCGAACGAGACGAACGCGCTGTACCGGATCTTCCGGGCCTCGAACTTCCGGCAGGTGCCGACCGGACCGGAGCACGATCTGCTCGTCGCCACGGATGACGCCGGCCGCGTGGTGGGCGGCCTCATCTTCCGTCGCGAGAGCGAGAAGTTCGCGCGACTCCTGTGGGTCGTCGTGAGCCGGCATCGCCGCGGCCGGGGGGTCGGCGCCGCGCTCGTCCGCGAGTTGATGAGCCGCCTGCGCGCCCAGGGTACGGAGGCGGTGGCCACCGGTTTCTTCCGTCCGGCGTTCTTCCACAAGCTCGGCTTCGGTGTGGATCCCCGCTACGCCGGCCTCGTGCGAACCCTTCCGACCGAGCGCGCCGACCCGGCTTGAGCGCCCGGCCGACCTGACCGATAGTTCCGATCAGGGAGGGCACGGATGGAAGCGAGACCCTGGCACGACCAGTACGACCCGGGGGTGCGCGGAACGATCGAGATCCGCGAGGTCACGCTGCCGGAGCTCCTGCGCGAGGCCGCTCACCGGCACGGCGGCCTGGCGGCCCTTCGGTTCCTGAACTGCGAGATGACGTACGAGCAGCTGGACGGCGAGGTCGATCGCCTGGCCGGCACGCTGCGCTCGCTCGGCGTGAACGCCGGGGATCGCGTGGCGATCCAGCTGCCGAATCTCCCGCAGACGGTGATCTCGTTCTTCGCCGTGCTGCGCGCGGGCGCGGTCGCGGTGATGACGAACCCGCTGTACACGCCGCGGGAGATCGAACAGCAGTGGAACGACGCGGGGTGCCGCGTGGCGATCACGATGGACTTCCTGTTCGCCTCCACCCTGGTGGAGCTCGCGGAACGGGTCCCCGTGGAGCAGTGGATCGTGGCGTCGATCCCGGAGTACCTGCGATTCCCGCTGAATCTTCTGGCGCCGCTGAAGCTGCGACGCGAGAAGCTCCTGGCCGACGTTCCGGACCGCCCCGACGTTCACCGCTTCCTGGACGCGGTCGAGCGGGGCGCTCCGGAGCCGTTCCCGGACGGTCCGTCCTTCGCCGACCTCGCCGCCCTCCAGTACACGGGCGGCACCACGGGGCGAGCGAAGGGCGCGATGCTCACGCACGGCAACCTGTCCTCCCAGGTGCAGCAGCTCCGCAACTGGATGCCGCATCTCGAAACGGGCCAGGAGACGTTCCTCTCGGCGCTCCCGTTCTTCCACGTGTTCGGGCTCACCGTGGGCATGACGTTGCCGATCTCCCTCGCGTCGACGCTCGTGCTCGTCCCGAATCCGCGCGAGATCAAGCGACTCGTGGAATCGATCAACAAGTACCGCGTGACGGTGTTCCCGGTCGTACCCGCGATGGTCAACGGCATCAACGCGCATCCGGCCGCGAAATCCCTCCGCGTCGACTCGCTCAAGCTGTGCGTTTCCGGCTCGGCGCCGCTTCCCGAGGACACGCTGCGACGGTTCGAGGAGCTCACCGGCGGCCGGCTCGTGGAAGGCTACGGCCTGACCGAGGCGTCGCCGGTGACTCACGTCAATCCGGCCACCGGGAAACGTCGCGTGAACTGGATCGGCCTGCCGCTCCCGGAAACGGATTGCCGTCTCGCTTCGGTGACCGATCCGGATCAGCCGGCGGGCCCCGGGGAGGCCGGCGAGCTGCTCATCCGCGGACCCCAGGTGATGGCCGGCTACTGGAATCGCCCGGACGCGAGCGCGGAGACGCTCCGCGACGGCTGGCTCCACACCGGCGACCTCGCCGAGATGGATGCCGACGGCTGGTTCCGCATCGTCGGCCGCAAGAAGGAGATCATCATCTGCGGCGGGTACAAGGTGTACCCGGACGAGATCGATCGTGTGCTCATGGAGCACCCCGACATCGTGGAGTGCGCCACGATCGGCGTGCCGGACGAGAAGCGCGGTGAGACACCGAAGTCCTTCGTGGTGCTTCGCCCCGGCGCGAAGCTCACCGCCGAGCAGGTCGAGCAACACTGCCGCGCGGATCTCGCGGCCTACAAGATCCCGCGGCAGATCGAGTTCCGGAGCGAGCTGCCCAAGAGCAGTGTGCTGAAGATCCTGCGCCGGGTCCTCGTGGAGGAAGAGCTCGCGAAACGCAAGTCCGCCTAGACGAAGCGCCGCGTCGCCCGCCTAGCGCGCGGCGGCCGGCGCGTCCTCGAGCTCCGGATACAGCGGGAACGCCGAAGCGAGCTCCCCGACCTCGCCGCGCAGCTTTGCCTTCACCGCTTCGTCCTCGGTCTCGTTCCCGATCGCGCGACCGATGAGCTTCGCGATCACACGCATCTCCTCCGGCCCCATGCCGCGCGTGGTGAGCGCCGGAGTGCCGACCCGGATGCCGCTCGTGGTCATGGGCGGCTTCGGATCGAACGGGATGGCGTTCTTGTTCACCGTGATCTCCACCTCGCCGAGCAGACGCTCCGCCTTCTTGCCCGAGATGCCCTTCGGCGTCATGTCCACGAGCATGAGGTGGTTGTCCGTGCCGCCGGACACGAGCCGGAATCCTTCGGCGAGCAGCGCCTCGGCGAGGACCTTCGCGTTCTCCACCGTGCGTCGCGCGTAGTCCTGGAACGCGGGCTTCAGCGCCTCGCCGAAGCAGACCGCCTTCGCCGCGATGACGTGCATGAGCGGGCCGCCCTGCATGCCCGGGAAGTTCGTCTTGTCGATCGGCTTCGCCCACTCCTCGGTGGAGAGGATGAATCCGGAGCGCGGACCACGCAGCGTCTTGTGGGCGGTGCTGGTCACGATGTCGGCGTGCGGAACCGGCGACGGGTGCGCGCCGCCGGCGACGAGCCCCGCGAAGTGCGCCATGTCGGTCAGGAAGATCGCGCCGACCTCGTTCGCGATGTCGCGGAAGGCGGCGAAGTCCCAGATCCGCGGGTACGCGCTCGCGCCCGCGATGATCATCTTGGGGCGGTGCTCCTTCGCGAGGGCGCGGACCTTGTCGAGCGAGATGCGCTCCGTGTCCGGCTCCACCTCGTAGGGCACGACCTGAAAGAACCGGCCGGAGAAGTTCACGGGGTGTCCGTGCGTGAGATGGCCGCCGTGCGCGAGCGAAAGTCCGAGGATCGTGTCCCCGGGTTCCAGGGCCGCGAAGTAGGCCGTGGAGTTCGCGGTCGAGCCGGAGTGCGGCTGCACGTTCGCGTGCTGCGCGCCGAACAGCTCCTTCGCCCGTTCGATCGCGAGCGACTCGGCCTTGTCGACCTCCTCGCAGCCGCCGTAGTAGCGCTTGCCGGGATACCCTTCCGCGTACTTGTTCGTGAGCGGCGAGCCGAGCGTCTCGAGCACGGCACGACTGGTGAAGTTCTCGGAGGCGATCATCTCCAGACCGTGGTTCTGGCGCCGGACCTCGCCCTGCACCGCGTCGTAGATCGCGGGATCGGCCGCCTTCAGGGATTCGAAACGCGACATGTCGACCTCCGTTCGGTCACTCGCCGGTGCGTTCGCCGGCCATCTGGAGAATGCGAGGAAGAGCGTCCCGGATCATGGACTCGAGACGCGCGTAGGTCCGGCGGTAGGAATCGAGCGATCCGCCGAAGGGATCGGGTACGGCCGCGTCGGCGCCTTCGCGTCCGGCGAGCTCACCGAGCAGGTGCGTGCGCGTGTCGGCCGTAGGCGACGTTCCGAGCACGCCCGAGCGATGCCCGAGCTCCATCACGAGCACGAGATCGGCCGTGTCCAGGATCTCGGGCGTGAGTCGCCGGCTCTGGAACGACTCGAGATCGAGATCGTGCTCGCGGGCCACTCCGAGCGATCCACGGGACGCGAACGTTCCGTCCTGCGCCGCCGTTCCGGCGGACTCGAACACGACACCGTCCTCCCCCGCCTCCGTCATCAGGTGGCGCGCGATCGCCTCCGCGAGCGGACTGCGACAGGTGTTGCCGGAACACACGAACAGGACTCGGAAATCCAAACGCTTCCTCAGTGAATGACGAGATCTTCCGGCTCGGGGAGGATCGGGCCCGCGCGCAGGATCTCCCCCTGCGCGCCGCGACAGTCCACGATCGTGGAGGCGAGCGTCGCCGGGGGCGGACCGCCGTCGAGCGCGAGGTCGATTCCGTCGCCGAACAGCTCGAGCGCCTCTCCCGCGGACTGCACCGGCGGCTCGCCCGGCAGGTTCGCGCTCGGCGCCGCGACGACCGCCCGAGTCGCCTTGAGAATCGCCGCGAGCAGCGGATCACGCGGGATCCGGAGCGCGACGGCCGGTCCGGCCGCGGTCACTTCGTCGGGCAGGTTCTCGTCGCCGGGCAGGACGAGGGTCAGCGGGCCGGGCCAGTAGCGGGATCCGAGTCGCCGAGCCACGGGCGTGAGATGTGACGTGACCGAGCGCACCGCGATCCAGTCCGCCGCGAGCAGGATGAACGGTTTGCCCACCGGGCGAAGCTTCAGCTCCACGAGGCGCCGCAGTGCATCCGGGCGATTCACCGATCCGAGCAGACCGTAGACCGTGTCGGTCCGCATCGCGACGATGCGACCGGCCCGCAGCAGGTCGGCGACGCGCTCCACGACTTCTCGGTCCGGTGCGCTGTGGTCGACTCGAACCAGTTTCGCGATCACGCGGCTGCCAGCTCCTTCTTGTGCTCCACGAGGCGGGCGGCGACCTCCGGATCGGAGAGGCCGAGGATCTGCGCCGCCAGGATCGCGGCGTTCTTCGCTCCGGCGGAACCCACCGCCACCGTCGCCACCGGGACCCCGGGCGGCATCTGCACGATCGCGTACAGGCTGTCGATTCCGGCGAGGTGTGAACCCGCGAGCGGAACTCCGATCACCGGCAACGTCGTGTGGGAGGCGACGACGCCCGGCAGGTGCGCGGCCATTCCGGCGCCGGCGATGACGACCTTCACGCCACGGGAGCGCGCGTTCTGGGCGAGCTCGGCCGTCTGCGCCGGTTTGCGATGCGCCGAAGAGACATGGAACTCGTACGGGATTCCGAACTTGCGCAGGTTGTCGAAGCAGCCCTGCATCGCCTCTTCGTCGCTCTGGCTACCCACCAGGATCAACACCTTCGGGTCCATCATTCCTCCCTCGCCGCGACCCGGGCTCCGAGTCCGCGGTGTCCGATGTCCGTTCGCCACCGCATCCCCGGAAAGGAGATGTCGGCCAGCGCCTCGTAGGCGCGGTCTCTCGCCGCCGCCAGCGACGGCCCGAGCCCCGTCACCGCGAGCACGCGACCGCCGTTCGTTTCGGGGCGCCCCCCGTCTCCGACCCGCGTGCCCGCCTGAAACACGAGGGCATCGCCACGATCGTCCGGCCCCTCGAGACCGGAGATCACGTCGCCGCGCGCGGAGCCCGCGGGATAATCCGCCGCGGCCGCGACCACGGTCAGGGCCGCACCGGGCCGGAAACGCAGGGGCTCGCACCGCGCGAGCTCGCCCCGGGCCGTCGCCGCGAAGAGCTCGAGAGCGTCGCTCGCGAGCATCGGCAGCAGGACCTGCGTCTCCGGGTCACCGAACCGCACATTGTACTCCAGGACCCGGGGGCCGTCCGCCGTGAGCATGAGCCCGGCGTAAAGCACACCCCGGAAAGGAGTTCCGCGGCGGGCGAGCTCCCGCACGAGGGGCCTGAGACAGGTCTCCGCCACCGATTCCACCGCGGTGGCATCCAGGCCCGGGTAGGGCGCGTAAGCTCCCATTCCTCCGGTGTTCGGTCCTTCGTCTCCGTCGTACGCGCGCTTGTGATCCTGGCTGGGCACGAGCGGGCGCACCTCGTCACCGTCGACGAGGGCGATGATCGAGACCTCTTCGCCTTCCAGCCACTCCTCGAGCACGACGCGCGCGCCGGCGTCGCCGAACACCCGATCCTCCACCGCCGCCTTCACCGCGGCGATCGCGGTCTCCCGATCCGGCGCCATCACCACGCCCTTGCCGGCCGCGAGGCCGTCGGCCTTCACGGCCACGCGCTCGCCGACCCACGAAAGCGCCTTCGCCGCTTCCGTCACGGAACCCACGGTGGCGCCGCGCGCGGTCGGTATGCCGGCCGCCTCCATGACCTCCTTCGCGTGGGCCTTGCTTCCCTCGAGCCGCGCGCCGGCGGCGCCGGGACCGAACACCGCCGTTCCGTCCGCGCGCAGCGCGTCCGCCACCCCCGCGACGAGCGGCGCCTCCGGCCCGACGACGACGAGGTCGATCGACTCGCGACGACAGAGTGACGCGATGGCCGCGGCGTCCGTCTCGCGCAGGTCGACGTTGCGCGCGATGCGGGCGGTGCCGGCGTTGCCGCGCGCGACCCACAGGTCGCCGCACGAGGGGCTCCGCGAGACGGCCCAGGCGATCGCGTGCTCGCGCCCGCCGCCTCCGATGATGAGAACGTTCACGATCCTTCCTCCTCGTTCGCCGGCTCCGGCAGCACGCGTCGCGCCTGCGCGAAACGCCGCGCGAAGTATGCGTCTTGGCGGCGGTCCACGACCACCCCGCGCGACGAGGATGCGTGGATGAAGCGGTCCGGGCCGAGCGCGAGCCCCACGTGGTTCACGCGACCGGATCCGAGCCGGAAGAACAGCAGATCCCCGGCCCGGATCTCGCCGGGGGCCACCGTCCGGCCGATCCCCTGCTGGGCGGCGGTCGTGCGGGGCAGGTTCATGCCCAGATCGGCGAACACGTTGCGAACCAGAGCCGAACAGTCGATGCCGCGCGCGTCCACGCCGCCGTACCGGTAGGGCGTGCCGAGCCAGGACGTGGCGATCTCCTCGATCCGCGTGCGCGGCACCGGCTGACTCGGCACGGGAGCCGCCACGACCGGCTGGTCGAGGGAGCCGTCGACGCCGCGCAGCTCGGCCCGGAACACGGGTCGCGGTGAGCAACCGGCCACCACGAGCGCGATCGTCGCAAGGAGTCCGGGGGCGAACCGCGCCCTCACCCGGCGAGCTCCGCGAGACGGGTGAGCAGCCGTTCGCGGGCGAGCTTCGGATTCGCCTGACCGCCGCTCGCCTTCATGACCTGTCCCACCAGGAAACCTGCGACCTTCTCGTTGCCCGCGCGGAACTGCTCGACCTGTTCCGGCGCGGCCGCGAGGACGTCGTCCACGAGGCGGTCGAGTGCCGCGGGATCGGAGATCTGCACGAGCCCCTCGCGCGCGACGATGGCGGAAGCGCGCTCTCCCGTGTCCACCACGGACTGGAACACCTTCTTTGCGACGCTCTGCGAGATCTTGCCCTCGCGCACGAAGCCGAGCAGCTCGGCGAGCGTGGCCGGCGCCAGGCCGAGCTCCGCGAGCGATCCGCCGCGTTCGTTGCGGAGACGGAGCACCTCCCCGAGCACCCAGTTCGCAGCCAGCTTCGGATCGCCCGTCTGCGTCGCGAGGTCCTCGTACCAGTCCGCCACGTCGCGCGACTCGGTGAGAACGGCGGCGTCCACCGAGCGCAGATCGAACGCCTCCCGGAACCGCTCGCGGCGAGCGATCGGAAGCTCCGGCATGTCCCGGCGAACGCGGTCGCGACGTTCCGCCGTCATCCGGAGCGGCGGCAGATCCGGTTCCGGGAAGTAGCGGTAGTCGTGCGCGTCCTCCTTCGTGCGCATCGGGCGCACGTTTCCGGTCCGCTCGTCCCAGAGCAGCGTGCACTGCGTGATCGCCTCGCCCCGCTCGAGGACGGCGACCTGGCGGCGCGCCTCCACGTCGATCGCCTGTACGACCATCTTGATGCTGTTGAGATTCTTGACCTCGGTCTTCGTGCCGAGCGTGCTCTCGCCCGCGCGGCGCACGGAGACGTTCGCGTCGCAGCGGAGGCTGCCCTGCGACATGTCGCCGTCCGAGACGCCCAGCCAGCGCACGAGTCGTCGCAACGACTCGAGATACGCCCCGGCTTCCACGGCGCGACGGATCGCGGGCTCGGAGACGATCTCGATCAGCGGCGTCCCGCAGCGGTTCGCGTCGATGCGCGTGTCCGCGGTCCGCGACGTTTCGTCGTGCAGCGACTTCCCCGCGTCTTCCTCCAGGTGGATGCGCACGAGCGGAACGTCGCTCGCCGTGCCGTCGACCTCGATCGGAACACGGCCGCCGAGCGCGAACGGGCGGTCGAACTGCGAGATCTGATAGCCCTTCGGCAGGTCCGGATAGAAGTAGTTCTTGCGAGCGAACACGGAAAGATCCGGCACCTCGCAGCCGAGCGCGAGAGCGACGCGCAGCGCGAGATCCGGCGCCCGGTCGTTCATCACGGGGAGCGCGCCCGGCAGCCCGAGGCACACGGGACACACGTTCGTGTTCGGCGGATCGCCGAACCGGTTGCGGCAACCGCAGAAGATCTTCGTCTCGGTGGCGAGCTGGACGTGGACCTCCAGCCCCACCACGAGCTCCCAGCCGGGCGCGGGGCTCACGCGGCCTCCTCGGCGACCGACGCCGGCCACGGCGCCGGCCCGAACGCACGCTCCAGCGCGGCGGCGGCCCGGAACAGCCGGCCCTCCGCGAACGCGGGCGCCGTGAGGTGCGCTCCGATCGGCAGCCGCCCGGACGAGATGCCGACGGGTACCGAAAGAGCCGGCACACCCGCGAGACTCGCCGGGATGGTCATCGCGTCCGTGAGGTACATCGCGAGCGGATCCTCGGCCCGCTCGCCGAGCCGGAACGCCGGCGTGGGAGCGACGGGCGAGAGGAGCACGTCCGCGTCGACGAACGCCGCGCCGTAGTCGGCGCGGATCAGGCGACGTGCCTTCTGCGCGCGCGCATAGTACGCGTCGTAGTAGCCGGCCGAGAGCGCGAACGTGCCGATGAGGATGCGACGTTTCACCTCGGCCCCGAACCCCTCGCTGCGGCTGCGCTCGTAGAGCGTCTCGAGATCGGACACGTCGGCGGCGCGCGCCCCGTAGCGCACGCCGTCGAAGCGCGAGAGATTCGCGGACGCTTCCGCACTCGACAGCACGTAGTACGCGGCCACACCGAATCGCGCGTGCGGCAGCTCGACGTCGACGATGCGGGCGCCGGCCGCGCGCAGCGCGTCGATCGCGCGCTCGACGGCGGTGCGCACCTCGTCGTCCACGCCGTCTCCGAGCAGGTCGCGCACCACGCCGATCTTCATGCTCCCGACGTCGCCGGAGAGATCCGCGGTCCAGTCCGGAACCGGCGCGAGCGACGACGTCGCGTCGTCCGGATCGTGTCCCGACATCACGGCCAGCAGCGCCGCCGCGCCCGCGACGTCGCGCGCCACCGGGCCGGGCTGATCCAGCGACGATCCGAACGCCACGAGTCCCGAACGCGACACGCGACCGTACGTCGGCTTCACGCCGACCACGCCGCAGAACGAAGCGGGGAGACGCACGGATCCGCCGGTGTCGCTCCCGATCGCGAGTGGCGCGAGCGCGCCGGCCACGGCCGCGCACGAACCGCCGGAGGAACCGCCCGGCACCCGCGACGGATCGTGGGGGTTGCGTACCGCACCGAACGCCGAGTGCTCGTTCGAGCTGCCCATCGCGAACTCGTCGAGATTCGCCTTGCCGAGAATCACGGCGCCGGCCGCGCGCAGGCGTGCCACGACCGTGGCGTCGCGCGGCGGAACGTAGTCCGCGAGATAGCGCGAGGCACACGTCGTGCGCAGGCCGGCCGTCACGAGATTGTCCTTCACGGCGACAGGCACGCCGTCGAGCGGACCGAGGGGACGGGCGTCGGCACGTCGGGCGTCCGCGGCGGCGGCCGCCGCCCGGGCCGAAGTGTCGTCCACGGTGAGGAACGCGTTCCACTCCGAGTCGCGACGCCGAATTCGTGCGAGACAATCCTCGGTGAGCTCGGCCGACGATCGGTTTCCGGAGTCGAGCGCGCGCCGGAGCTCGGAGTAGGTGGCCGGCGGAGCACTCACTGCTCCGCTCCCTCGATCACGGGCGGCACCAGGAAGGTCTCCCCGTCCGTCTTGGGGGCACGCGCGAGCACCTCGTCGCGCGGGAGCGACGGTCGCACCTCGTCCGGGCGCAGCGCGGCGGAGCCTCCCGGCGTCTCGTCATCCGGTGGAGCGGGCACCGGGTCGAGCTCCCGCAGCTGCTGCACGTGGTCCAGGATTCGCGAGAGCTGTCCCGCGACGTCCTCGATCTCGGCCTCGTCGAGTCGCAGGCGCGCGAGGCGCGCGACCTTCAGGACCTGTTCTCGATCGACCACGCGGACGCCTCCCGTTGGCGGCGGAGCATACACGACCGCTCGCGACCGGGCGAACCGGTCGGATGATCGCAGGGCTGACGGGAGGGGATGGGTCAGTCGGCGGTGACGCGCACCACCGTGTGGACCTCGACCGTCGGCGGCCGCCAGTTCGCGCTCGCGAGCTGGGCGGCGAGGGCACGCAGGCGGGCCACGACCGCGGACTCGGTCGGTTCGGTTCCGCCGCACAGCACGAGGTAGATCTCGGCGCTGGTCAGCGGGGAGGCCGCCGTCGCGACCGTCGGCGCGGGCACGAGCACGAGCGGCGCGGGCAGCGCGGATGCGGGCCCGGCGAGCCCGAGGAGGACGGCGGTGGCCCCGAGGGCCGGCAGGAGCCGGCCGGAGCCGGAACGGGTGTTCTCGAACATGAAGCGAGCGTCTCCGGTGATGAAGTGGTCAAGACACGGGACACTGTTGTTCCGGATCGGTCACTTCGTCCAGTCGCTGGAGGAAAATGCGCCTCACGGGCCCGGAGAGGCGTTTCGTGGCCTCAATCCGCGCCGGAACGGGGCCTGTCTCCGGCCCGCGGCTCGGCGCCCGGGGCCGCTGCGGCCGCCGCCCGGAAGCCGGCGTCCACCCGGTCGTAGGCCGGCCCCGCGGGGTCCACTCCCGGGAGTCCGGCCGGGGGAGGCCAGGAGAAGCGGGCGAGATGTTCGGGTGCGGCGATCGAGGAATCCGCCGGGGCGAGGGTCAGCACCGCACCGTCCGTCCGGACCGAGCCTTGCTCCGACCAGGCCACCGCGGGACGCCGCCCCGGCGCGAACGCGACGACGGCGGCCCGCGCACCCCGCGCCCAGGGCACTCGGGCCGCCTCCCGCGCGGCGTCGGGCACCTCGCCTGCCTCTCCCGCGATCGCCAGGTACCCGCCCACGGGACCGTGGTCGGTGCGGGCCTCCACGTAGACCGCGGCCCCCGGTACCGGATGTCCCGCGGGGTCGAGCACCGTGAGCCGCACGTCCCGTCCGGACGGGCCGCCGCAGCCCGCCGTCGCGATCGAGACCGCGCTGCACGCGATCACGAGTGCCCGGGTCGGGCTCACGTCGCGTGCTCGCGGATCGCGTCGAGCGTCGTGTCGAGGTCCGCGCGCGTGGTTCGCGGATTCAGCAACACGAGACGCAGCGCCGACCGGCCGTCCACGAGCGTGGTCGAGAGCATGCAACGCCCGTCCCGCATCGTCGCTTCCATCAGCTCCCGGTCGCGCGTGGTCCGATCCGACTCCGACTCGCCCGGACGCAGGCGATGCCGGAACACGACGACGGAGAGCTGTGGATCGTCCACGAGCTCGAGGCGTTCGTCCGCGGCCAGGCGAGCGGCCACGAGTCGGGCGAGCTCGAGATCCCGGGCGATCGCGGCCGCGAGCCCGGCGCGGCCCCACGCGCGGATCACGCACCAGACCGGGAGCACGCGCGCCGGGCGCGAGAGCTCCGGGCCGCGATCCATGAAGTTCACCTCGTCCATCGGGAGGTCCTGCAGGTAATCCCCGTGCGCCAGGAACGTGCGCGCCAGTGCTTCGGCATCACGCACGAACACGCAGCCGACCCCGATCGGCGCGTACAGCCACTTATGGGGATCGAGCGCGAGCGAGTCCGCACGTTCCATTCCGCGCAGGCGCGGCCGCACGGACTCGACGAGTGCCGCGAATCCGCCGTAGGCGCCGTCGACGTGGAGCCACACGTCGTGCTCGCGGGCCACGTCGGCAATCTCGTCCAGCGGATCGATCGCGCCCGTATTCGTGGTTCCCGCGTTCGCGCAGATCGCGACCGGCACCCGGCCCGCGGCCCGGGTCGCCCGGAGCGCGTCCCGCAGCGCATCGACCCGCAGGCGGCACCTCCCGTCGACGTCGATCACCCGGAGACTCTCCGGCGCAAACCCGAGCAACGCGACCGCCTTGTCCAGCGACCCGTGACGCTCGCGCGACACGTAGACGTCGCCGCGCGTCAACGCGTCGAGTCGGCCGGCGCGATCGCGCGCGCACGCGAGCCCGACCAGGTTCGCCATGGAGCCGCCACTCGTGAGGACGCCGGGGGACGCCGGCGGATAGCCCACGAGCTCCGCGATCCAGCGCAGGACGGTGAGCTCCAGCGACGCGACCGTAGCTCCCCCGAGCCACGAGCCGGTGAACGGATTCGTTCCCGCGGCGAGCATCCCGCCGAGCAGCCCGGGGAAGCTCGACGGACACGGGATGTAGGCGTGGAATCTCGGATGCCCCACGTGCGTCATCCGCGGCACGACGCGATCGAAGAACCGTTCCACGGTCTCGTCCAGGGACCGGCCGTGCTCGGGGAGCGGCTCGTCCACGAGCGCCGCGAACTCCGCGGCCGTCCCCCGCCGCGCGACCGGGAGATCGCGCTGGTCGCGCCAGTAGCCCACGATCCGCTCCACGGTGTCGCGGGCGATCCGGTGCATCTCCTCGGCCGAGGGCTCCCGTTCCATTTCGCGGTCCTCCGGCGCGCCGGAACACGAAAGCGCGCATCCGGAGCACGATAACCAGGCGTGTCCGTGCGGTCCATCCCGCGGGAGACGCGCGAGACCGGCCCTCGGCGCCGCGTTGGAACTGGCCCCGGACGGCATGCTAGGCTCGCCCCCGGTTCCCCGCGAAAGTTCTTCTCTCTGCCGGAGGGTGTCCCTGTGCGACCCTTGTCCCGCCGGATCTCCCCGTTTCGCGTGCTGATCGTCCCGCTCCTCGTCGCCACCCTGTTCCTGCTCGTGCTGTTCCTCGTCCCCGAGGCGAACGCCACCGGCGGTGCGCTGGTCTGGATGTTCCAGGGGCCGGAGGACGTGCTGAGCTCCGGGGAGATCCAGGATCAGGACGGCGACGGCACGCCCGATCTCGTCGTCGAGAGCTACGACGCGGGCGCATCGGGTGACCACCTGTACTGCCTGAGCGGAGCGGCGCCCGGCCCGAACGCGGTCACGATCTGGTCCGTGCGTCCGCTCGGCGGACCGTCGAACAGCGGCGGCTACGGGTCGGACTGTCTCGAGATCAGCGAGGACCTGAACCGCGACGGCAAGCAGGACGTGCTGCTCGGCACCGCGTGGGGCGCGCGCACCGCGTTCGCGCTCGACGGAACGAACGGCGCCACGCACTGGAGCTTCGACACGTACAGCGACAGCCCGCCGAATCCCGCCGTCTCCGGCTGGGTGTACACGATCACGTCGACGCCCGACACGAACGGCGACCAGGTCCCCGACGTGTTCTTCGGCTGCGGCTCGGACAACAACCGCTTCTATCACGCGAGCGGTTCCTCGGGCTCGGTCCTCTGGAGCCTCGACCTCGGCGACGCGATCTTCTCGAGCGCGGCGCTCGGCGACGTCACCGGCGACGGGATCCCGGACTGCGCGGCCGGCGTCGGCGACAACGCGGACGCGGTCTGGGTGCTGCGCGGCGGCCCGACCGGCGTCCCGCTCGTGTGGAACCACTCGATGCCGGGCACGGTGATGGCGCTCGCGCGCGTGAGCGACCTGACCGGCAACGGCACGGACGATCTGTTCGCGGGCACCTGGACGTCGCAGGTGTTCGCGTTCGACGGCGCGACGGGCGATACGGCGTGGGTCGCGTTCCTGCCGGGCTCGGCGAACGTGATGCGGCTCGCCACGCTCGACGACGTGAACGGCGACTCGATCCCCGACGTCGCGGTGGGCTCCTGGGCGACGAGCGTCTTCGCGCTCTCGGGCGCGGACGGCTCGATCCTGTGGGCGTCGCTCACCGGCGACGACAACTGGGCCGTCGGTCGCGTGGACGACGTCACCGGCGACGGGATCAACGACGTCGTCGCCGGCTCGTTCGACACGTTCGTGTACCTGCTGGACGGCGTGACCGGAGATCAGGTGTGGAAGTACGGTGTCGGCAACCGGCTGTACTGGGTGGCCGGCACCTCGGATCTCACCGGGAACGGCGTGCCCGACGTGTTCGCGGGATCGCAGAAGCTCACGTCGCAGCCGGGCGGGCAGGGCTTCCTGATCGAGGGCGGCGAGCTCGCGACGCCGGCCGACCTGCCGCCGTGGACGTCGGCGACGGACGATCCGCGCGGCGTCCTCGTGCGTCTCGGCGGTGCGAACGACTTCGATCGGGCGTGGGTCGAGCGGCACGACGGCTCCGCCGAGGACGCCGGCCGCGCGCGCGCCGTCTTCCGCCGCGAGATCGCCGACGCCTACGCCGCCGGCCTGCTCGACGTGCGCGGCGCGATCGCCGCACGATCACAGGATCCGCAGGTGAGCTGGTCGCGCGTGTCCGCGTCGACGGTGGAGATCGTGGGCGGACAGGCGATCTGGGTCGATGCGACGGCCGAGCCGGGGCAGACCTACACGTACCGTTTCGCGTACGAACGCGAGGGAACGGTCGTAGGCTGGTCCCCTTCGGCGACCGTCGTCCGCAGCGCGACCGTGGAAGCGATTCCGCCCGTGTTCGCGCGCCCGAACCCGGCGCCGGAGCGGGTCCGGATCGACTTCCGCATTCCGCGCGCGCAGAGCTGGCGCGTGGAGATCTTCGATCTCGCGGGGCGACGGGTGATCGCGCTGGACGAGGGCCGCGACGCGGGCGCAAGGACGGCGGAGTGGGACGGGCGCGACGCGTCGGGCCATCTCGCGCCGGCCGGCATCTACTTCGCGCGCGTGACGGCCGAAGGGTTCACGTCGAGCACGAAGATCACGCGCCTGCGGTAGGGCGCGGAACGACCGTCACGACGCGAACAGCTGGGCGCGGAACAGGAAGAATGCCGCGCCCAGCAGACACAATCCGGCCCACAGGTAATCCAGCGTGAGGCGCTCGCGCAGGTAGTACACGGAGAACGGCACGAACACGGTGAGCGTGATCAGCTCCTGCAGGATCTTGAGCTGTCCCACGCGCAGCACGCCGTGGCCGAGGCGGTTCGCCGGCACCTGCAGCAGATACTCGAACAGCGCGATCCCCCAGCTCACGAGCGCCGCGATCAGCCAGGGCCGGTGGGCGAGGTTCTTCAGGTGGGCGTACCAGGCGAACGTCATGAAGACGTTGCTGCCGAGAAGCATCAGGATCGTGAGTGCGACAGTGCGATGCACGGCGGATTCCCCCGGGGTTCCCCGCGACGAGGCGGGTGCCGGGGAATCTAGCGCCGATGGCCGTGCCCGCGCGACGTCACGCGAGCGTCAGGAACTTGATCTGGCTCGGGACGAGCCGGCGGCCGATGGGGACGTCGCGCGGCTCCGCGCGATCGGCGGTCAGCTTCACGTCGCCGGTGCGGCTTCGCCGCGACGCCGGCGTCGCTTCGGTGATCCGCCCGCCGACGACCCGTCGCCCTTGCGCCGGCCGCCCCCCTGCTGGAGGGTGTGCGTGATCTCGTGGGCCGCCACCGAGACGCCGGAGGCGTCGTACGGGTCGCCGATCTGCACGAGCCATCGGAGGTCCATCGCGTACTCCTCTCCGTTCCGTTCGCGGGGCGGGTCTCACCTGGAACAACGTCGGGGACGACCCCGATCGCACGGTATCCCGAGAAAGAGAAGGGCCCGGATCGGCGGACAGCCGACCCGGGCCCGGTTCGCAATCGACCCGCGTGGCGGATCAGGCCACCGTCACGTCGTCGCAGAGATAGACGTCCTGGATCGCGTTCAGGAGCTTGATGCCCTCGGCCTTCGGCTTCTGGAACGCCTTGCGACCGGAGATCAGTCCCATGCCGCCGGCCCGCTTGTTCACGACCGCGGTCATCACCGCCTGCTGCAGGTCGTTCTCCCCGGACGCGCCGCCCGAGTTGATCAGACCGATCTTGCCCATGTAGCAGTTCGCGACCTGGTAGCGCGTGAGGTCGATCGGATGGTCGCTGGACAGCTCGCTGTAGACCTTGTCGTGCGTCTTGCCGAACTTCATCGCCTTGTAGCCGCCGTTGTTCTCGGGCAGCTTCTGCTTGATGATGTCGGCCTCGATCGTCACGCCGAGGTGGTTCGCCTGACCGGTGAGGTCCGCCGACGCGTGGTAGTCCACGCCGTCCTTCTTGAAATTGCTGTTCCGCAGGTAGCACCACAGGATCGTCATCATCCCGAGCTCGTGCGCCATCTGGAACGCCTCGGAGACCTCCTGCAGCTGGCGCGTGGCCTCGTCCGAGCCCCAGTAGATCGTGGCGCCCACGCCCACGCAGCCCATGTCGAAGGCCTGGCGGACGTTGCCGAACATCACCTGGTCGAACTTGTTCGGATAGGTGAGCAGCTCGTTGTGGTTGAACTTCAGGATGAACGGGATCCGGTGCGCGTACTTGCGCGCCACCAGGCCGAGCACGCCGAGCGTGGACGCCACGCCGTTGCAGCCGCCGTCGATCGCGAGCTTCACGATGTTCTCGGGGTCGAAGTAATCCGGGTTCGGCGCGAACGACGCGCCGGCCGAGTGCTCGATCCCCTGGTCCACCGGAAGGATCGATACGTAGCCCGTGCCCGCGAGCCGTCCGTGATTCAGGAGCTGCTGGTACGCGCGGTTCACGTTCACCGGGCGATCCGTGGCGGTGAAGACGCGGTCCACGAAGTCCGGACCCGGCAACGCCAGGCGATCCTTCGAAATCGTCCGGCACTGGTGATCGAGGAGTCCGGCCTCGGATCCGAGGCGTTCCCGGATCGTCGCGAGGGCGGGCTTCTGCGGGGTCTCGACGGCCATCTCGTGGTCTCCTTCCCTGCCTAGGCGGGGGGTTCGAGCTCCGTTTTCGGAGCCGTGGCGGTCCATGGTACCACCGGATGGCCGCGCCGACCCTCCCGATCGTCGGTCGGTCGGAGATCGCGCCACCGCGGTCCCCGCACCCGCGTGGCGTGCTAGCATCCGCCTCATGTTCCCTCCCGCGTCCCGCCGCCGGTTCTCCCTGCCGACGACCCTTCGATTCCTGCTGCCGTGCGTGGCGCTGGCCGCGACCATCGTCGCGGGGTGCTCGCGCGACCAGACGTTGCCGGAGGCGCCGGGCGGGCCCGCCCCGCTCCGCGTTCTCGTCCGCCCCGACCCGATCGAGTTCCTGCCCCGCAACGCGGACCCGGTGATGCTCGACCGGGAGATCGCCACCGGACTCGCCGAGGCACTCGGTCGCCCGCTCGAGCTCGTGTTCGCGGACGACTTCTCCACGATGATCGATCGGCTGCTCGCCGGAGATGCGGACCTCGTGGCGGCGAACCTCACGGCGACGGCGGCGCGACGCGAAAGGGTCGCGTTCTCGCTGCCGTACCTGCACACGTCCGAGCTGCTGATCATGCGCCGCGACGACGAGTACCGTCCCGAGGTCCGGGAGGACCTGGTGGGAGTCACGGTCACCGTGCGACGCTCCAGCAGCTACGCGGAGACGATCCTCGAGGTCGCGACGCACGTGCCGGGGCTCGTGGCGGAGTGGGCGCCCGAGAACCTCACGATCGAGGACGTCCTGGATCTCGTCGCCGCCGGCGACGCCCGGGCCACGGTCGTGGACTCGCACATCTGGCATGCGGTGGAAGGCCATTTTCCGACCCTCTCGCCCGCCCTGACGCTGGCGGAGGACCGCCCCATCGCCCTGGCCCTGCACCCGGACTCCACCGAGCTCAAGAGCCGCGCCGACCAGTATCTGGTGCGTCGCGCCCTGACCGCCCCCCGCGAGGAGGCCTACCGCGACGACCTGCCGAGCCTGGAATCGCGCGGCCGCCTGCGCATGATCACCCGCAACAACGCCGCCACCTACTTCCTGCACCGCGGCGCCCAGATGGGATTCGAGTACGAGCTGATGCAGCGCTTCGCCGACGAGCACGATCTGCGGCTCGAGATCGTGATCCCGCCGAACCGTTCCGAGCTCGAGCAGTGGCTGCTCGAGGGCCGCGGCGACGTGATCGCGGCGTCGCACGTGGTCACCGAGGAGCGCGCCGCAAAGGTCGCGTTCACGCGACCGTATCTCACCGTACAGGAGTTCGTGGTCGTTCGCGCCGCCGACGCGGACGGGGTCCGCACGCCCGCCGACCTCGCCGGCCGCGAGGTGTGGGTGCGCGCGAGCAGTCCGTTCCTCGCCGCAGCGGAACGGCTGAAGGACGAGGTGCCCTACCTGCGCATCGGGCTCGTCCCCGAGGACGTGGAAACGGAAGAGATCCTCGCTCGCGTGGAGGACGGCACCTACGACGTCACGATCGCGGAGTCCCATCATCTCCAGATCGCGCGGCACGCCGGACGCGACCTCGCCGCCGCGTTCCCGCTCGGCGAGGCGTCGCTCGCGTGGGCGGTCCGCCCCGACAATCCCGAGCTGCTCCGATCCCTGGACGACTTCCTCGAACGCGAGCTGCGCGGACTGTTCTTCAATGTGTTCGTGCAGCGATACTTCGAGGACCCGCAGGGTGTCGCGCGCGCGAACGACGAGTGGCGTTCCGACGTCAGCGGGCGAGTCTCCCCGTTCGACGATCTCGCGCGCCGCTACGCCGCCGCCCAGGAGCTCGACTGGAGACTGATCGTGGCGCAGATGTACGAGGAATCACGGTTCGATCCGGAGTGCGTGAGCTGGGCCGGCGCGCAGGGACTCATGCAGGTGATGCCCCGCACGGCGGAGGAACTCGGGATCACGGATCCGGGCGACCCCGAGCAATCCGTGCGTGGAGGCGTGCAGTATCTCCGCGAGCTGATCGACAGTTTCGGCGCTCGGGTCGATCTCGCCGAGCGCATCCGGTTCGCGCTCGCTTCCTACAACGCGGGGCGCGGACACGTCTCCGACGCGCGTCGACTCGCCCGCGAGCTCGGACTCGACCCGGATCACTGGTACGGCAACGTCGAGCAGGCGCTCGTGCTCCTCCAGCGGCCCGAGTACTACGAGAACACGCGCTACGGTTACTGCCGCGGCGCGATGGCGGCGCACTACGTACGTGCCATCGAGCGACGATACCGGACGTACGTCGAGCAGATTCCCGGGCGGCTTCCGTTCGCGCCCGCCGTCGCGCCCGCGAATCCGGGAGCCACCGAATGACGATCGCGTCGTTCGTCGCGTTCACGTGGGGACTGTACCTGGCCGTCGCCGCGTGGCGCGTGCGCGGGCATGGACGTCGAGCCGCCGCCACGTTGTTGGCCGGTGCGTTCGGGCTCGTCGTCGCGCTCGGTGCGATCCTTCACGTCGCGGGGGTCGAGAGCGGACGCGGCCTCGCGCTGCTCGGCGCGGTCACGGCGGCCCTCGCGTTCGGCTGGTCCCTGTCGGCCGGGATGCGGGCCGAGACCGCCGATCTCGCGCGTCGGGGTCTGCTGTTCGTGGTCGGCCTCGGGGTCGTGGCGCTGCTCGTGGCCGGCTGCGCGGGGCCGGCGCGTCTGCCCGGCGCGGACCCCGCGCGCGGCATCGACGAACCTTCGGGCATCACTCGCCGGGGCGACGAGCTCGTCATCGTGGGCGACGACGATCCCGAGATCGTGTTCCTGCCCGCCTCGACGCCGCGCGCGAGCGTGGCGCTGGTGCCGATCCGTCCCGATCGGCTGCGCCGCACGCGACTGCCGTTCGCCGGCGCGTCCGATCTCGAAGGCGTCGCCGAGCTCGCGGACGGGCGCCTCGTGGCCCTGTCCGAGGACTCACGCGCGCTGTGGGACGAGCACGGACTCGTCGCCCGCTTCGCCGACGAATCGCTCGCGGAGACCGGTGGACGCGGACTCGAGGGACTCGCGGTTCGCGCCCGACCGGACGGGTCCTCGCGGATCGCGATCCTGTGGGAGGGCGGCTACCTGGACTACACCGGCGCGGATTGCGACTCCGCGCATCTGCCGCGCATCGTGGTGCACGATCTCGCGCCCGGGGCCCGCGACGTCGAGCTCGGACCGGAGGCCGCGCTCCTCGACGTCCGCCTGCACCCACCGCTTCTCCCGGGGCGGGAGCCGTTCGCGCAACGCTTCCGCGGCGCCGACCTCACGTGGATCGAGCTGCCGGACGGACGCGACGGTTTCCTCGTGCTCCTCTCGTCCGGCGCCGCGCGCCAACCGCCCGCCGGCGACGCCGCGGAGTGCCCGCTCCCGGATCCGAGCGGGAATCCGCGTCGCTGGTGTCACAAGTGGCTGCTTCGTTTCGACGAAAGCGGCCTGCCCGTCGGCGATCCGCTCGACCTCGACACGCGGATCCCGGCGGACCTCGCCTACGAGAACTGGGAAGGCCTCGGCTGGTGGGAGCCGAAGCGGCGCGTCGTGCTCTGCTACGACGCGCCGTGGCGGCCCGACGATCCCGTCCCTCCGATCCTGTTCCTGGAGCTACCGGCGGAGTGGACTCAGCGGTAGAGAGCCTTCAACTTGCCCCACGTCTCGGCTTCCACGGAGACGGTGCCGCACCCGATCGGGAGCGCCCCGATCAACCCGCACGACGACAGGTTGCCGGCGGCCGGTGAGTTCTCGGCGAGCGTGAAGTCCCCGGCGGCCACGTCGCAGAACCGCGGGTTCGCCACGACGTTGTCCGAACTGCCGAGGAAGTCGCACCCGGCGACCTGCTGGCCGTCGCCCGACGGGTTCTGCCAGAAGACGTTGCAGCTCGCATCGATCTGCGTCCCGTTCAGGCACACGATCGCGCCGCCGGCCCCCTGTGCCTCGTTGAACGCGAAGATGTTCCGGCGCAGCACGAGCTGGGAGAAGTTCGCCTCGATCGCGCCGCCGCCGTCGCCGACCGAGTTTCCGACGAACGTGTTGCCTTCGATCAGGCCGCCCGAGTGCTCCAGGATTCCGATCGCGCCGCCGATGTCGCCGCTGTAGTTGTCCACGAAGAGATTGTCGAGGACCTGGCCGTTCGAACCGGCGACGTAGTACAGCCCGGCCGCGCCGTCGCTCTGCAGGCCGGGGGCGATGCACTCGCGAAACACGCAGCTCCGCACCGTCGGTTGGCTCCGGAACAGGAGCACACCCGCGCCTCCCTTCGCGGCGAGCCCGAAAGTCCCGACGGTACGCCCGGCCAGGAACGTGATGCCCTCGATCTCGAGGGCGCCCAGGTCCTGTCCCACCAGACAGTGCTTCGCGTTCTCGCCGTCGAGGATCGTGTTCTCCGCTCCCGCGACACCCCGAATCGAGACGCCCGGCGCCGCGAAGGCGATCGCCGTGGCCGCGGTGGGCTCCAGGTGCCAGTCCGAGAGCGGCCGCGTGTGCGTGTCCCGGTAGACGCCGGGTCCGAGCAGGATGACGTCGCCGGGCGACGCCGCGTCGAACGCCGCCTGGATCGTGGGGAAGTCGCCGCTGCCGTCCGCGTTCACGAGCCAGTCGGCGGCGCGCGCACCAACCGGAACCGAGATCAACAGCGCGGCGGCGAGAAGCGTCCGGGGCGATACGTTCATGGCACGACCTCCTGGGTTGTCCCGGGGGAGACCCTGCCATTGTCTCAGATCGGGGGGAGTCGACTCAATCGCGCCGACGTTACGGCTGGAACGCGGCCTTGGACTCGCCCTCGATCGCGTAGCGAGTACCCGCCCACCAACCGAACTGCCCGACGGTCGAGTCGAGCTGCCGCATCAGGGAGCAGAGTCGCAACGGCATCTCCTCCGTGCGGCCGTGGTCGTAGGCACGCATGGGGGCCGTGAAGTCCACGAGCAACGTGCCGTCGGGGAGCTCGCGGAGGTCGCGGATCTCGACCGGTCCCCCGTCGTGGCCGGCTTCCAGATGGAAGGCACGATGGCTCGTGAGATGGCGACGGGTCTCGGCCGTGTCCGGGATCGCGGAGATCCAGCCGGCGGCCCGCTCGTCGTCGTGCGGCCCGGCGAGCAGCGAGTCGAGCGCGGCGCGCACGACGGCGACCGGCGTGTCGCCCGCGACGTGCCGCGCGAAGCCCGACACGGCACAGGATTCGGGTCGCGCGAAGTACACCATCACGTCGCGCGGACCCGCGTGGAAACCGGCGCGGCGTTGCTCCGCGAGCGTGGGCCGGCGCGGGCTCTCCGATCGATCGCACGCGGCGACACCGAGCGCGAGACCGAGGGCCGCCATGCCGAAGGCCGCCGGACCGAGGGCCGCCAGACTCCGGGCCGCCGGACCGAGCACCGCCCGGCCGACTGCCGCGAGACCACGCGGCATCCCGGTCACCCGAGCAGATCCAGCTTCGCGTACATCGCGAGCACCTTCTTGAGGATGCCGCCGCGGAACCGGATCGTGAACTTCGTGCGCTCCCCCGAACCCTCGATGTCCTCGAGGATCCCCTCGCCCCAGCTCGGATGCATCACGCGCATGCCCGGCTTGAGCGCCGCGATGTCCTGCGAGTCGTCCTCGTAGCTCGGCGTGTAGTCGGGCACGTCCTCCGCCGCCGGCCGACGTTCCGCCCGCCGCGACTCCCAGGTCTCCACCGAAACATGGCGCGCGCCACCCGTCCCGCGCCCGTACGGGCGCTGCGAACCCGACGACCCGCCGCCGTAGCGCGAGTATCCGCCGCCGCTCGTCGGGCGGGCTCCCACCGTCTGTCGCACGACGTGCTCGGGGTCGATCTCGTCCAGGAAGCGGGAGGGCACCGTGTAGCTCACCCCGTCCCACTTGCGCCGCGACGACGCCCACAGCACGGACACGCGTTCGCGCGCCCGCGTGAGTCCCACGTAGAACAGACGTCGCTCCTCCTCGAGACCGCCCGGCTCGTCGGCCGAGCGCGCGTTCGGGAACAGGCCCTCCTCCGCGCCGCTGATGAACACCACCGGGAACTCGAGCCCCTTCGCGTTGTGCAGCGTCATCAGCGTGACCCGGGGGACGTCCTCCTCCACGTCGTCCGCATCGGTGAGCAGCGAGACTTCCTGCAGGAACGCCGCCACCGACGCTTCCTCGCGCCCCGGCTCGTCGGTGAACTCGCCCATGGACGCGAGCAACTCGGTCACGTTCTCCCAGCGCGAGTAGGACTGCTTGTGGGAGTCCTCCTCGAGGTAGGCCTCGTAGCCCACGTCCTCCAGGATCTGCTCCGTGACCTCCTCGACCGGGCGCGTCGCGGCCGCCTCGAGCGCCCGGTCCACGACCCGCAGGAAGCTCGCGATCGCGCTGCGCGCCGCGGCCCGCAGCGGCGCTCCCCGCTCGCCCACGGCCCGTCGCATCGCCGAGAGCAACGAGTCGCCGTTCGCGGTCGCATCCGCCTGCAGGTCCTCGAGACTCTTCTTCCCGACGCCGCGCGGCGGCACGTTGATCACGCGCTGCACCGCCACGTCGTCCTCGGGATTGACCACCAGTCGCAGGAACGCGAGCACGTCCTTGATCTCGCGCCGCTCGTAGAATCGCTGGCCGCCGATGACCTGGTACGGCACGCGCGCGAGCTGGAACGTGTTTTCCATGACCCGGCTCTGCGCGTTCGTCCGGTACAGCACCGCGAAGTCGCCGGCGCTCCGGCCCTCCCGTTCCATCGCGTCGCGCACGAACTTCAGGACCGCCATCGCCTCGGTCTGCTCGTCGGGGGTCTCGATCAACGGGACGGGCTCGCCCTCGCCGTTCTCCGTCCAGAGCTCCTTGCCCTTGCGTCCCTCGTTGTGCCGGATCACGCTGTTCGCGGCCGCGAGGATACGGCCGGTGGAGCGGTAGTTCTGCTCCAGCCGCACGACGTGCGCATCGGGGAAATCCCGCTCGAAGTCCAGGATGTTCGCGATGTCGGCGCCGCGCCAGCGATAGATGGACTGGTCGTCGTCTCCGACCACGAAGAGCTGGCGGTGCTCGTGCGTGAGGTGACGGAGCAGCTCGTACTGGCAGCGGTTCGTGTCCTGGTACTCGTCCACGAGCACGTGTCGGAAGCGTCGCGCCCAGCGCTCCCGCACTTCCGGCTCGCGCAGCAGCAGGACGGGGCGGACCAGCAGATCGTCGAAGTCGAGCGCCGCCTGCGAGCGGAGCGAATGGTCGTACGCGCGGTAGACGCGAGCGGCCAGGCGTTCCCACGGAGCCCCGGCCTGCTCGTCGAACTGATCCGGGCTCACGAGGCCGTTCTTCGCCTTGGAGATCGCGGCCAGGAACTGCTCCGGCGGGTTCTCCTTCGGCGGGAGCCCTGCCTCCACGAGGACGCGGCGGATCGCCGCGAGAGAATCCTCCCGATCGAAGATCGAGAAGTCGCGCGGCAGCCCGGCACGTTCCGCTTCCATCCGCAGGAAGCGCACGCCGATGGAGTGGAACGTCCCGATCCATGCGTCGCGCGCGTGCGGCCCCACGAGCGTCGCGATCCGCTCGCGCATCTCGCCCGCCGCCTTGTTCGTGAACGTCACGGCCAGGATCGCGCGCGGCGGCACCTGCTCCTGCCCCACCAGCCACGCCACGCGCCGCGTCAACACGCGCGTCTTGCCGGAGCCCGCGCCCGCCAGCACGAGCAACGGCCCGCCCGCGTGCTCCACAGCCTCCCGCTGCGGCGGATTCAGTCCCACGAGGATCGGGTGATCCCCCCCGCCCCCGAACAGATCCAGATTCCCCTGCGGCTCCGCCATCGCATCCCTGAAGTTCACGAAATCTCCCGCACTCCCCGTCCCCGCTCCGAACGAAAGGACGCGCAGTGTATCACAGCCCCGCGGAGCAGACCCCGCCGCGACCGGCCACGCACCGACCTTCGCTCCACACCACGCATCCGAACCGGACATTCACGAAACACGACCCGCGCCGCCTCCCCCCACTCACCCTACTCCCCCGGGAGTTGCGTCTCCGATTTTGGCGGACGTTTCGAGGGCGAGGTGGCTTTCCTGGCGAGGAGCCGACGACGAGAGCGTATCTTCAGATACGCCGAGGAGGAGCGACGAAGTCAGGGAAGCCACCTCGCCCTCGAAACGCCCGCCAAAATCGGAGACGCAACTCCCACCTAGTATCCGAACTCCGCCCGCAGATCCACGTTCAGATACTGATCGCCCTGGATCGCTCCGGTCTCGCCCTGCAGCGTGAAGATCCGGTTGAGGTAGTACTCCAGGACCAGCGATTGCTCCGGGGACTCGAGCAGCGTGGGATCGTTCGTCGTGCCCTCGCCCTCGCGGATCACGTTCTGCTTGTAGCGCACGTAGAAGTCGCGACCGAACGTCTTGCCCACGCTCACCGAGCCGGTGAAGCTCGAGCTGCCGGTCTCCACCGTCTCCACGTCGAACGTGTCGAGACCGAACTGGCGCGACAGCTCGCGACCGAACCGGTTGCCGAGCGCGGCGAGGTAGGACCGCTGCAGCGCGTTGCTCAGCACGCCGGGGTTCTCGGCACTCGCATCCGCGGGGTCGCGCTTGATCCGCAGCGCGAGCAGCTCGTAGATCTCCTCCTCCGTCATGCCGCTCTGCGTGGCGAGCTCGATCACCGGATCCTCGAGCGGCCCGGTCACGGTCGCGGTGACCTCCTCGTCGAGTACGCGCGTACTCGCCTCGGCGTCGAGGTAGCTGCGGCCGAGGTTGCGCGGGTCCGTGAACTCGATCTCCGCCTTGTCGATGTCGAATCGCGAGTTGAACACCTGGTAGTTGCCGCGCAGCGATCGGGCCTCGCCCGTGATGCCGAGATAGTCCTCCGTCACGTGGAAGGTGACGTCGATCGCCGCCTCCGTCTCGATCTCCGGCGTGCGAAGCCACACGTTGCGATCCGCGCGGAACCGGAGGGCCGCGAGCATCAGGGGCTCCAGCGCGCCGCCGGCCTGCGCTCCGGTCTCCGGGGGCGCCTGCACCCCGACCGGCATCTCGATCACCGCGCGCGGACGGATGAGCTGCTCGTCGAGGTCGGCGCGCTGCACCTCGAAGTCTCCCGTGAAGTTCGGCACGATCTTGCCGTCGCGCAGGACGCCGGTGGTCATGTCCAGCTTCCCGGAACCCGTCGCCTCGATCCCGTTGTCCACGCCGCGGTAGCGGAAGCGCGTGGCACGGGCATGAACGTCGAATCCCGCCGGCCGCAGGTTCTCGAGCTGGATGCGTCCGTCGCCCTCCATGGTTCCCTGAGCCGGCGTCTCGAACTTCGCGGATACGAACTCCACGCCGTCGCGCACGAACTTGCCCTCGATCGTGCCTCCCTGGATCGGGTCCCGGAACACGGGCAGAATCAGCTCGGCGTCGGTCATCCGGAACGGGCCTTCGAAGGAGAGATCCCCGCATGTGCCGACGAGCGCGACCTCGCCGGTGGCGGCGCCGCGGACCGAGGCGAAGAACGGGACGAAGGTCTCCAGCTCTCCGATCGGAAACTCGTGCACCTGCATCCGGAGGTCGAACGGCTCGCCGGGCGGGCATTTCGGAATCGGCGTCTGGAAGCTCCACTTCACCGGGAGCGATCCGAGCACGTCGGCGGAGATCGCGCCCGAGCGGATCACGCCGTCCGTGATCGTCAGTCGTTCGCCGTCGTACGACGCGGTGGCCGAGACCCAGTCCACGGACCGGCGGGTGAGCTCGGCGTCCGTGAGCTGCACCTCGATCAGCGCGCTGGGCTTCAGTATTGGTCCGTCGACGAGCAGCGTCGCCGAGCCGCTACCGTCCATGGCGGGCAGGACGGAGATCCGGTTCCACAGCCAGTCGAACGTGACGGACTCGAGATGAGCCTGGACGTCGTGGAAGACCATTCGGTCCAGGATCGAGGCGCGCGACGCCGAGTCCGTGAGCGCGACGCGAAACGAACCGCCGGGGAGATCGATGCGACCGTTCAGCGTGGCGTTCGACGAGGCGGAGCGGAGGACCACGTCGTCGAACTGGGCGTAGTCGTCGCGGATGCGCGCCACGCCGCGCACCTCGCGCAGCGTCTCGTCTCCCCAGGTGCCGTCCGCGAGCTCGAACGACGCATCGGCGGTCAGCGTGTCGGCGCCCACGATCGCGGTCACGTCGGCCTCCAGCACGCCACCGAGCGGCTTGTCCAGCAGCAGGTACGGCGAGAACACGGAGAGCTCTACGCCGTGCGCGGCGAGTCGCACGAAGGCCTCGCCGGATTCGTGCACGGAGACGTCGCCGTCGATCCGGCCGCGGCCGTCGCTCAGGGCGAGCCCCGAGAACGTGAGCGAGCGCTCGGTCTTCTCGATCCGGACCGGGCCTTCGTTCCTCCACACGACGGACTCGTCGGGAGAGCGGATCTCGAGCTCGGCCACGCGACCGTCGAGGTTGCCGTTCTCGAGCACGTCGAGCTCGCCGGTGAGGAGCAGCTGTCCGCGGCCGCGGGACTGCAGCACGAGGCGGCGGACGCCGAGACGACCGTCGAGGTACGTGCCCTGGGCCGTGGCTCGCGAGATCGACTGGCGCCCGAAGCCGACCCCCTCGCCCGTGATCGTGACTTCCAGCGGCGAGTCTCCGATGCGGTCGGTCGTCGCCTCGACGCGGAGCTTCCGCGCGACGCCTCCGAGCACGGCGGCCTGAGCGAACTCGAGGCGCGACTGCAGCGCCGGCGACGCGAGCGGACCGCTGACGTGGATCTCGGCCTGGGCCTTCCCCTTCAACGCGGCCGTCGAGAGATCGTCGGCGCTCGCGCCGAGGTCGGCCAGATCGGCGACCTCGCCGCGGAACGTCGCCTCCACGAGGTTCCGGGCGGAGATCGTGCCCTCGCCCTCGAGGTAGGAGCTGCCGCGCTCGAAACGCGCGTGTTCGAGCGTCACGTCGCCGCGATCGAACTGCGCCTTCGCGCTTCCGCCCTGCAGCTCGAAGTCGAACACCGAGAGCCGCGACAGACGGATCTCGGCCGTGCCGCGGAACGAGTCGCGCGAGAGGCCCTCCCCGTCGAAGCGGATCGCACCGTCGACGTCCGACACGGCCGAGAGGTCCGGATCGGCGAGCGCGACGGCGGGCTCGACGTTCCGGAACACGGCCACCCCCTCCAGGTGCGGAGGGCTCGTGAACTCCATCGTGCCCGAGAGATCCACGAGCGACGCCCCGGCCTTCAGGTGGAACGCCTCCATGTCCAGTCGATCGCCGCGCCGAGTGCCCGAGAAGTGGATCTCGCGGTTCACGCCGTCGGCGCCCGCTCCCGCGAACTCGCCGGAGAGGCGGAGCGAGTCGGGACGTCCGGTCGCGAGCAGCGACATCTCGAGATCGGTCAGCATCAGCGGATGACGGGTGCCGGTCCACTCGCCGATGCGCGCGAGCGGGATGGAGAAGCCGCGCACGAGGAGTGAGCTCTCCGAGCCTCCGGTGGGATCGACGTGTCCCTCGAAGCTCACGCGCCCGCCGGCCGCCTCGAGATGCAGGCCGTCCAGCGAGACGACCTCGCCATCGAGCACCACGTCGCCGGTGAGCTCCACCGTCTCGTCGATCGTGCTCGTGCGCAGCCGACTCGACGCATCCTCCACGCGCACCCGCCAGCTCGCGCGTTCGCCCTCCAGGTCGCCCGTGAGATCGAGCGTGTCGAGGCGCAGCGCGTCGCCGGCCATGAGCTGTCCGTTGCGGATCTCGAGATCGCGCACCACGAGTGGAGGCAGATCCGGCCCTCCGCCTTCCTCGGCCGCCGGCCGCGCCGGCCGCTCCCGGCCGTTCCACGCGACGATCCGCTCGAGGTCGATACGCGGACCCAGGATGCGTACGCGCGCCACGCGGCGGCGGCCGAACAGAATCTCGGAGAAGCGATACGCGACCTCGAGTCGATCGACCGCGACCAGACGCGCGCTGTCGGCGGGCGCGCTCGGCCGGGTGAGCTCCACCTCGTCGAGAATCAGACCGCTCCACGGGCGCCAGGTGAGCGAGGAGGCCGTCACCTTCACGTCCTCCGACGCGAGCCGACGGTTCGCCTCCTCCACGATCGTGGGGGTGAGCACGCCCGACTCGAGCAGCAGCGCGCCCGCGACGACGAACACCGTCACGAAGATGACGAGCCACAGGACGCCGATGCGGAGATGTCGCCAGCCGATCTGCATCAGAACACGTGCCCCAGACTCAGGTGGTAGCCCCAGTCCCGATCATCGGATTCGAGGATCTTCAGTTTGCGGGCGGCGTCGAGACGGACGGGGCCGACCGGCGTGGAGAAACGCAGCCCCATGCCCACCGCGTAGCGGAACTCGGAGGGGACCTCGGACTCGTCGGCGGACGTGTTCAGATCGAAGTCCTCCCAGTGGACGTCCTGGGCGCGATCCCAGGCGTTCCCGCCGTCGAGGAACGCCGCTCCGTGGAACAGCCAGAACAGCGGGAACCGTGTTTCCACGTTCGCGAGCACCATGAAGTCGCCCGGGCCGATCTCCTGGTAACGGTAGCCGCGTACGGAGGCGGCGCCGCCGAGCTTGAACCGCTGCTGGTCGGGCACGATGTCCGAGGCACCGTATGGCCGCTCGATGCCGACCCGCACGCGGGCGGCGAGCGTGGCCCACCAGGTCTTGTAGGTGGACGCCTCGATCTGCATCCGCCAGAAATCGTTGTCTCCGCCGAGGATGCCACCGGACACGGAGCTCAGCAGGCGATTGCGGAACCCTTCCTCCGGCTCGAAGAAGTTGTCGCGATGGTCGCGATCGAGCGTGAACGTCGCCGAACGCGTGATGTTCGGACGCTCGTCGTCCGGAATCTCGACGCCCGGTCCGAGGTCGACGTCGGCCCACTCGTTCTCGAGGCCGACCCAGGCGTTCGTGTGCGCCGTCAGCTCCCGGCTGACGTTCAACACGAGGCGCACGAGACTCAGGTCGTACTCGTCCTGGCGACTGTTCGTGAACACGCGCTGCTTCTCCCAGGAGAGCGTGAGCGCACCCGCGTTCCGGGTGCTGAACAGCCAGGGCTCGATGAAACGTCCCTCGATTCGCGCGCGGATGAGATCCACCGGTTGCAGCTCCGACGCGAGCACACCCTGCACCGAGCCACGCTTGCCGCGACCGAACAGGTTGCGGTGCCCCCACTCTCCCGAGAGGCGGAGCTGGTCGCGCGTTCCGTACCCGAGCCCGAAACCGACGAAACGCATCTTGCGCTCCCGCACCTCCACCACCACGTCGACCGCGCCGGACGACTCCTCCACGTTCTGCGGTCGGATCTCGACCCGCGAGAAATAGCCGGTCGAGTACAACCGATTCCGGCTGCGCTCGAGCAGTTCACGGTTCAGAACGGTGCCCTTCTCGAACACGAGCTCGCGCCGGATGATCTCGTCCTGCGTGAGGACGTTCCCGCGGATCGAGACCTCGCCCACGAGGAAGCGCGGTCCTTCGTCGATGCGGAACACGAGGTCGTGCACGCGAGGGGCCTGCGTCTCGTCGCCGGGCTGGATGTCCGCGACGACCTGCACGAGGTAGAACCCGCGGTTCGCGTAGGTGTTCTCGATCGCGGCGCGATCGCGGGCCGTGAGGAGGACGTCGAACGGGAGGCCCTCCTTCTGCTCGGTCCACGACAGGATCTCCTCGGTCGAGTACGTCCGCTCTCCCTGCACCGAGATCCGTCCCACGATGCGCTGGACCCCGGGCTCGATCTCGAACGTCGCCTCCACGCGCCGGTCGCGGGGGTCGAAGCGGAGGGCGAGCCGGACGTCCGCGGACCAGTATCCGTGACGCCGGAGCACGAGACGCACGCGATCGACGTCGGAGTGGAGCGCGTCGAGATCGATCGGACGGAACCGGAGCCAGCCGGACGTGGAGGACTCGATCTCGCCGCGGAGCTCGTTTTCGGGGACGTCGCTCGGGCCCGTGAACCGGATGCGCTCGAGACTGTAGCCCGAGACGTCCGTGGGGGCGGTGTCGGTCCAGTCCTTCTCGCCGGCCGCGACCCGGGCGGAAGCCATTCCCAGCGCGAGGACGCCGAGAAGCAGGACCCGCACGAAACCGCGAGCTCGGTCCCGGAGCGATCCACCTTGGCTCATCGAGAACACCGCTCGGAAGGCAGGGACCGGGACCTCCTCGCTCGACTGGCGATCCAGGAGGTCATTCCGCTTTATAGGGCGGAAACACCGCTTTCGCAACGTTTCGCGGGATCCGCCCCCGGTGGTAGGTTGTTCGGGATCGAGCCCCGGCGTGCCCGGGCGACGGAGGCGATGGACGCGTGCGGGTCATCCGATTCGGCTTTTCGCGAGGGGTGGTGATCCGCGGAGGAACGGGGCTGCTCCTGCTGCTGCTCGGACTCGGCTCCGGGCCGGGGTGCGGGCCGGACGAGACCGCGATGGATCCGGCGCCCGCGCCGCGGAGCCCGGAGACGCTGGCCGCGGAGGAGAAGGCGGGCGACTTCCTCGCCTACTACGACGCGGTCGTCACGCTCTCCCGACGCTACGCGACCGAACCCGATTCGTTTCGCGTGCACCTCGACGCGCTCCCCGGATCCCGCCTGACGGACGCGGAATGGGCGGCGTGGACGGCTCCCTACCGCGACGCTCCCCGCGCTCTGGCCGACCGGTTGGAATCGGCGATCGCGCGGCCCGTCGTCACGGAGTAACCCCGAGCGCGCGGGCGAGTTCGGCCAGCGAGCCCACGCGCCGTTCCGGCCGCGCGTCCGAGTCCGGCGTCGCGCCGCCGGAACGCCCTCCGCGCCGATCGACCCAGACCGTGCGCCAGCCGGCCGCCCGCGCAGGCGCCACGTCGTGCCAGAGACTCTGGGCGCAGTGCAGGTGCCGGGCCCGCGCGACACCGAATCGACGCGACGCCTCGTCGAAGATCGCGCGATCCGGCTTGTAGCTCCGCGTGGCCTCGGCCGTGATCACGAAATCGAAGTCCACCCCGAGCGACTTCTGCGTGCGCGCGAACAGCGCCTCGTCGACGTTCGAGACCACGGCGAGCCGGAAGCGCGCGGCGAGCGCCCGCAGCGACGCGACGGTGTCCGCGAACGGCGGCCAGTCCGGCAGCGACTCGGCCAGGAAGTCCCGCTCCGTCGGCGCGAGTTCCAGACCATGATCCTCCGCGAGACCCTCGCCGACGCGCGCGAGCACCTCACGGTACGGCACCCAGGGCCCGTGCTCGGCTGCGGATTCGTGCGCCGCGTAGCGTGTCAGCAGCGTCTCGGCGGGCGGTCGGTCCCGATCGTGCCGGTGGAACAGACTGCCCAGCGCGTCGAGGATCCCGGTCTCCCAGTCGATCAGCGTGCCGTAGCAATCGAAGCTCAACAGCTCGACTTCGGCGAAGTCGGCCGCCGCGGGATCCGGCGCAGGCGGACCGCTCACTGCAGCGCCTCCGTGATCGCTTCGACGTTCGCTCGCATCATGCCCAGGTACGTCGCCGCGGGCGTGCCCGCCGGCCCCATCGCGTCGGAGTACAGCGGACCGCCCGCGGCGAGGGTTCCGCCCGCCATCCGCACGCCTTCCACGACCGCGTCGACGGAACGTCGCGACACGCTCGTCTCCGCGAAGACGACGGGGATGCCCCGCTGCTGCACGAGATCCACGATCCGCCTCACGTCGGGTGAGGGCCCTTCGAGTCCCATGGTGTCGACGCCGTACGCCCGCCCGAAGTAGCCGAACGCGTCGTGCGCGGTGACCAGCACGCGACGCTCCGCCGGGATCAGCGCGATCTCCGAGCGACACCACTCGTCCAGCTCCGCGAGCTTCTCGCGGTAGATGCGCGCGTTCTCCTCGAAGTACAGGCGCGAATCCGGTTCCGCCGACGCCAGCGCTTCGACGACACCCGGCACGGCGGACGACCACAGGGAGACGTCGAGCCACACGTGCGGGTCCGCGGACCCGCCGAGCGCCGCCGGGTGCAGGAGGCGCGACGGATCCAGGCCGGCCGCGATCGCGAGCGCGGGGTGTCCCTCCGCGGCGGCGCGAGCGAGTGCGTCGGATGCGCGGCCCTCGAGGGACAGGCCGAGGGAGAACGCGAGATCCGCTGCGATCAGCCGCTCGAGATCGCCGGGCGAGGGTTCGTATCGGTGCGGATCCACGTCGGGCCCCATCCAGGTCGTGACGTCGACCCGGTCTCCGCCCAGCTCGCGGATGAGGTCCGCCACCACCTGGGTCGTCGTGACCACGCGCAGGCGACCGTCCCGCGCCACCGGCCTCGACTCCTCCTTCGCCCCTCGGGAGCAGCCCGCGACGAGAAGCGCGGCGAATGCGCACGAAAGGAACGTCCTTCGGTTCATTCCTTCTCCTTTCCTCCCCGGGCGATCTCGCCGGTTCCGGGACGAAGCGGTCCGTCCAGCGTCTCGAGGACGTCCTCCAGGGTGCGCCCGGCGGCGGCGGCGGCCTCCCCCGCAGCGAGCTCCGCCACCAGGCGCTCTGCGGCGTCCGCGACCTCGCACTGGCCGTCCACGCGCTCCCGGCGCCCGCGTAGCGCCGCCGCGACGTCCAGGACGGCGATCGCTCCCGCCGGCCGACCGAGCTGCCAGGCGCCTTCCCGATCGGGCGCGCCCTGGGGTGAGAGGATGCCGGCCGCGTGCAACGTCTCCAGGATATCGCGCACCGTGCGGACCGGGACCGCGAGCGCGTCCGAGAGGGTGTCCGCGTTCCAGGGATCGCCGCCCCGACGAAACGCCCGGGCGATCTCCAGCGCGATGCGGAGCCCGACCGCTTCCCGCTCCGCGGGCCCGGCCCGCGGTCCCCGCACCTCCCGGCGGTAGAGGGCCAGGTTCTGGTGCGCGAACGCGAACTCCGCGCCGAGCAGGAAGATCGCCCAGAACAGATAGATCCAGACGAACAGGAGAGGTAGCGCCGCGAACCCGCCGAACAGGGCGTTCGCTCGCGCCACTCCGATCGCGAAATCCAGATAGAAGGTCTGCGCGACCACGACGAGGCTGGCCGCGAGCGCGCCGCCGAGAAACGCGGAGCGCAGGCGGACCGTGGTGTTCGGCAGGATCCAGTTCAGGAACGTGAACGCCAGCGCCAGCAGCGCGAGCGGCACGTGTCGGAGCCCGAACTCGTGCAGCCGCGCGAACCAGGGCTGCGTCATCATGCGCTGGAACACGTACTGACTCTGCAGCGAGCCGGCGAGCGAGCCCGCCACGGCGAGAAGCAACGGCGCGATCACGAGCACCGCGAGATAGTCCGAGAGACGCCGCACGAGACTGCGCTGTCGCGTCACGCCCCAGATTCGATTCAGCGACGTCTCGATGTTCGTCACCGCGAGCACCGTCGTCAGGAACAGGATCGAGGCGCCCACGGTGCCGAGGCCACGGAAGTTCGCGCTCTCGGCGAGATCCAGGATCTGTCGCTGGGCGTCGGGGCTCCCCGCGGCGACCTGGTGCACCAGAAACGTCGCGAACGTCTCGCCGCCCACCCCCACGGCCTGCACGAGCGAGATCGCCACCGCGAGCAGGGGGATGAGCGAGAGCGCCGTGAAATAGGTCAGGGCGCTCGCCCGCAGGAGCAGATGGTCCCGGACGAACCCCCGACCGACGATCGCGCCGAACTGGAGCAGGCCGACGACGCGTCCTCCCGGAGTGCCGGGATCGAAATCGCGATTCCAGAGATCTTCCGCGAGGAAGCGTCGCAGGCGACGAACGGGCTCGACGATCATCCCGGGATCCTATCACCGCGGGACGAGAACGGGGCCGGCCCGCGAACGGACCGGCCCCCGAGGATCGGATCGGTGGCCCGATCGTCTCTTCGACTAGTTCAGGCGCGTGATCTTGCGGATCTCCTCTCCCGCGGACGTCCGCAGCCGGGCGAGGTACACGCCGGCGACCGTCGGCCGGCCGAGCGTGTCCCGACCGTCCCACCGGAGCGCGTGGTGACCGGCCGGCAGGTTGCCGGACTGCACCTGGCGCACGAGGCGGCCGGTCACGTCGAACACGTCGACCGTCACCCGCTCCTCGTGCGGAAGCGCGAGCCGGAACGTCGTGTCGTCGCGCGACGGATTCGGGAACGCGGCGAACGAGAGCTCCGTCACGTCGGTCGGCAGATCCGCGGAGACCGCCGTCTGCGAGCCGACGGTGATCCGGTACGTGCCGGACAGACCGTTGGTGTTGATGATCGCGAGACCGTAGTAGTCGTTCGCGGTCGGGACGATGTCGATGATCTCCATTCCACCGGCGCCGTTGACGTCCGCCTTCGCTACCGCCTGACCGGCGTTCGCGTAATACGTCGCGCCGAACGACTGGAACAGGGCGACCTCGAAGTCCGAGGAGCCGGTGAGCGGCTCCACCACGATCCGGGTCGGCACGTTGAACGGCAGGTAGAGATCGTAGATCTCGGCCACGTCGTTCGAGGGCCAGCTGGCTTCGTACGTGACCGGAACTCCGCCACCGAGGTAGATGATGGTCTCGGTGCCGCCCTCGGCCTCGACCCGCATCGGCTGCGAACCCTGCTGACGCCAGACGCGCGGGTACACGGTCTCGAACGGCGTGTGGTTGTAGTCGCCGACGACGTAGTTGACGACGCCCACACCCGTCTGATCCGAGGCCTTGAGCGTGGTGATCGTGCAGGGCTCGTCGCCGTAGAGCGAGATCCGCGCCTCCTCACCACCGGTCGGCTTCGCCGCCCAGATCCACCACTGGGCCGTGTTCGTGGTCGTCTCGCCCCAGAGAACTTCCTCCGAGTAGCTGGCGGCGGCGTCGTCGTTCATGCCGATCTCGCGACCGAACCAGAGCGACGAGGTGCCGCTCGCTTCGTCGAACATGGTCTGCACGAGACCGTGCCAGTCCGAAGCGTCCGCCTGGTACTTCAGGAACTCGCCGGCTCCCGCCGCGCCTCCGCTGGAGTAGCCGTCGAACTCGGCGCGATCCTGGTAGTAGTCCCCGTCCGAGGAGTCGAACAGGTACAGGCCGTCGTTGAACCCACCCTGGTAGCTACGCACGGCGTAGGACCAGCCGTTCGTGAGGAACGCGTCCCAGATCTTGACCACGTGACCCGCGTCGAAGTTGTAGGAGCCGGTGATGCCGGAGATGATGTCGGCACTCTGCTCCCACTCCGTGCGGTGCGTCGCCGTGCCGGACTGACGGTTGACCCGCACGTAGTCCGCCGCGCTCGACGCGTGGTTGTAGTCCACGGCGATGAAATCGACCGCGCCCACACCGTACGACGTCTGATCCAGCAGCGTCTGGTACGTCGACTCGGCGTACAGCTCGACCTCGGTGTCCGTGGCGGAATCCGTGGGGCGGGTGCCGATCACGGACCAGTACCCGGCCGCCGGGTCGTAGTTGTAGAGGCGCAGATCGAGGCCGGAGTGGAACGGGGTCTCCTCGGCCAGGGTCACCGGCGTGGGGCCGATCTGGATCGTGTAGTCCGACGACGCGGCGGTGTTGTTGAACACCACGAGTCCGTACACGTCATCCGCGGGAACGGTGTACGTGTAGGTCTCGGTTCCACTCGCGCCGGTGGCGTCCGCGGTCCAGACGGCCGAGCCGCGGCCCGCGTAGTAGTCGCTGCCGTTGCTCTTGAACAGCGACATGCCGATGTCGCCGCTGCCGCTGGTGTTGTCCAGGACGAACGAGATCGTCTCGCCGCCGAACAGCGGGACTTCCCAGCACCGTACGACGTCCGTGCTCGCGAGCGAGAACGAGCGCGCCACGCCGTCCGGGTACAGGATGCCGGTGCCACTCTCCCAGTGCAGGCGATAGTTGCCGCCCGTACCGCTCCAGCGACGGACTTCGAGGTGCTCGTTGCCGAGGTTGTTGTGGTTGTAGTCGCCGACCACGAAGTCGATCAGCTGCCCGCCGAAGGACGAGCCGGCCAGGTAGGTGTCGTGGTTGTTGTCGGCGTACAGGCGCAGGTCGTAGTCGTCCGTACCCGGCGACCGCAGACCCGCGACACCCCACGACCGGTTGTTCTGGTGATAGGCGAACCCGCCGTTGTTCTCGGTGCCGCTCCAGAGATACCAGCCGTTGTTCACGATGTGGTAGATCGGGATCATCGTGTTGCCGGAGAGGCGACGCATCGTCGTATCCATCCAGCCGTTGCTGTCGCTGTCCACCCAGCCCCAGTGGCCCAGCGTGTACGGGCAGATCGAGCCCGACAGCGTGTTGTTGATCATGATGCAGGACATGTTGGTCGGGCAGCTCGCGAGCTGGCAGTTGCCGTTGTTGTAGGTCGAGGAGAGGTACGTGGACTGGCACGCGCCGCAGTTGATGCCGCCGTTGCACTGTCCGCCCTCGACGTACTCGTCGCAGGAACCGAAGATGTGACCCCACTCGTGCGCCCAGACGGACCCGAGATCATCGGTGTAGTTGACGCACCGCGCCGCGCCGTACGAGGCGAAGGCGCGCCCCGTGATGTCCGCGGGCTGGTAGACGCAAAGGACGTTGTCCCAGCCGCCGGCCCAGTCCTGCAGATTGTAGGTGAGGTCGTCCACGTACAGGCCGTCGCCGTCGGAGTCCGCGACGATGCCGGCCGACACGGCCTCGGCGATGTTCCAGGTCATCGAGTCGGTCGGGATGTTGGCGCCGTAGTTCCACACGTAGTACGCGTAGAGGTTGTTGCTCCCGTTGTCGAACTCGACGTTCGCGCCCGCGGGGGCGTTGGTCCGGTAGAAGTCCTTGGCGATCGCCGCCTTCGCCGCCGCCGCGTCCATCTCGGCCTGCGACCAGGTGCCACCGGTGTGGTTGATGAAGAAGTGCAGGACGAGCGTGTTGCCGCGCGCGTAGTGCGTGGCGTCGTTGTCCCCGTTGCCGGGTGCGCGCGGATCCGGCTCCTGATCGAGCATCCAGCGGTCGTCCATGTCGTCGCGCTCGAAGTCGTGCGCGCTTTCCACCGGCGCCTCGGCGACCTGACGACGCGCTTCCGCGATCATCTCGTCGGACACGTAGCCGATGGTCGGGGCCTGGAACGCGTTCGCCGGCGCCACCAGCGCGCCGAGCGCGAGGACCGGGGCCGTGAGGCCGAAGATCTTCGCCTTCATTACTGGTTCCCTCCCTGGCCGTTCGCCGCCTTCGCCGCGCGATCCGCGACGGCTTCGGGCTGCTGCGAGTCATCGACCGAATCGGTGGTGGGCACGGCCGGCACGCCGCGGGTCGCCTCGTCGGATTCGAGGCCTTCGTCGTTGCCGGTCGTTCCGAGGTTCAGCTTGGCGAGTTCGGCCGCGGTCATGCCTTCCGGACCCAACTCCTGCACGGACGGAAGGTCGCCGGCGATTCCGGCCACCGGGTCGTCGGACGGGTTGATCGCCGCCCGATCCTCGAGCAGGTCGAGCTTCCGCTCGGCGAGCTCGTCCTCGGTCGGAGCGACCGCATCCTCGGGGAGGACCGTGGAGTACAGCGTCCCGGCCACGCGTGACGCCTCGATGGCCTGGCGCGCCGAAGCGAGCTTGGCCTCCTCGAAAGAAGTCAGCGCGCCGGGCTGGCCCTCGCCCTCGTCCACGTAGACGCCGCCGCGGTGGTAACGCGGGTCGGGACGGAGTTCGCGCAGCTGGAAGCCGCGGACCTCGAGGGTGGCCCGGATCTCGGGCGCGGTGTTGTCGACAGGGGAATGTTCGGCCTCCACGGGCTCCTCGACGGGGCCGGGGGCGGTCTGGGGCACGGGCTCGGCCTGGACCGGGAATCCGGCCAGGAGGAGCAGGGCGCCCAGAGAGAGCGAAACGCGCATTCGAGGGTCTCCTTTTCGAGAGCTGCCCGCGCCGAGGGGGTTGGTTCGGCGCATTCGGGCGGTTCGAAAGGGAAACGCCGCCTCGGGGCGGAATCGCACAGCGGGCGAAGACGGGCGCGGCGGAGGGGACGGAGCCGGCCGGGAGCGGTCCGGGCCGGGCTAGGGCAGTCCGAGCTCCGCCCATGCCGCCGCCGCGGGTCGCGCGACGCCGGCGGCGTCGTGGGTGGAGATCGACCCGAAGACCTGCCACTCGAGCGACGGGGCTCCTCCGTCCACGGCCTCGTTGCGGAAGAGCCAGTGGACGGCCCGCACGTCCGCGGACGCGAGGACGACGGGGAGCCGCTCGATCCAGGCGACCTGAGCCGCGGTCGACGTCTCCCAGACGGGCGTGAGACCGAGACTGGCCGCGGGCCAGCCGGTCTCGTTCACGACCACGGCTCGCCCACCCAGACGGGCGAGGACGGGATCCAGGTACGTCGCGGGAACGGCGGCCGGGGTGGCGTGCGAGAAGAACGGATAGACCGTGAGCCCGACGACGTCGAGTCGGTCGAGGTCGACCGCATCGAGCGCGCCCCACTGGGGCGCGTTCCACCCGTTCAACGCCCCCACGCCCGCGAGATGTTCGAAGTTGAACACGGTGCCCACCCGGGTCCCGGGGTGCGCCGCGTGGATCGCATCCGCCGTCTCCCCGAGAAACGTCGCCCAGCGCACGAAGTCGACCGGGTCCTGCTCCCAGTAGAAGTCGATCTCGTTGCCGAGGAACAGGAACGTCGGATCGGCCTGGGCACAGAAATCGAGCACCATCTGCCGGTACAGGGCCTTCGCGTCGTCGTTCGTCCAGTCCGCCTGCGCGTTGCCGGGAACGTTCAGGAGGACGGTATCGCCGACCCGCCACCCGAAGACGATGCTCGTGGTGAAACCGTACGTGCTGGCCCCGGCCTGCAGGCCGAGGGCGGCGGCCGGAATCGTGCCCGAGTCGCTACCGCCGTCTCGATCGTCGCGCCACGGACCGGCCCAGAGGACCTCTCCCCCCGGCTCGGCGCCGACGGCCGCGTAGAACGACCCGAGCGCGCTCCAGTCCGCGGGGAACCCCACGGGCGACAGGCCGTACCCTCGCCGCACCGCCGGCTCCGGCGCGGGGGCCGGTCCGGTGGGATCCGAGGACGAGCAGGCCGTCAGCTGCGGGAGAGCGAGGGCGAGGGCGGCGAGAGCGAAACGACGCACGGGAGACCTCCGGAGAACGGCGTACTCCGTTTCCATCGGCCCGATCCCCGGTGAGATCGAGGGTCGATCGCGCCCGGCGGCGACGACTACTCGCCGCCGCGGCCGCGAGCGGCCACGAACTCCCGCAGGTCCTTCCAGACCGGAGAGCGCACCTCGTCCAGGAAGAGCTGCAGGTGCGGGAACGGGATCTCGATGCCGGCGTCGTCGAGCGCGCGTTTGGCGCCCTCGAGCGCCCGGGCGCGGACGGCGGGCTCCGTCCCCGGGTCGTCGACCCAGACCCGCATCAGCAGGTTCACGCTGGAGTCTCCGAGCTCCACGACGACGACGTCCGGAGCGGGGCGCTCGCGCACGACGTCGATGTCGTTCAACACGGGAAGGATCGCGGTCCGTGCCGCCTCGACGTTCTCCTTGTAGGCGATGCCGATCGGGATGTCGATCCGGGTCTCGCCGTTCTTCGAGAGGTTCTCGAGCACCGCGTCCACGATGCTCTTGTTCGGCAGGACGACCCAGGTGTTCTGATTCGTCTGCAGCCGCGTCGTTCGCAGCGTGATCTCCGCCACCCGGCCGAACTGTCCGTCGACGCGGAGCCAGTCACCCACCTCGAACGGCTTGTCCCACAGGATGAGGAAACCGGAGATGACGTTCGCCACCGAGTCCTGCGCCGCGAAGCCGATCGCGATGCCCGCCACCCCGAGTCCCGCGAGCGCGGCGCCGATGTTCACGCCGAGCTGATCGAGCGCCATCACCGCCCCGAAGATCAGCACCGTGTAGCGATACACGTTGCGGACCAGCAGATTGATGATGGTGTCGTGCATCCCCACGCGCCTCAGCGCGGCCTCGATGGGAATCCGCGTGAGGCGGTAGAGGAACCAGAATCCGAGGAAGAACACGAACGCGGACCCGAGCCGCGGCGCGAACGCCACGACCCGGGTGGTCAGCTCGGAGACGTCGACGAGATCGAGGATGTGGTCCAAACCGCTCCTCACACGAACGACGGGTCAGCGAATCAGCCGAGCGTTCGCCCGACGTCCATGACGGTCACGGACAGCATCAGCAGCAGGAGCAGGGCGAACCCGATCTGCTGCAGCACGACCTGAACTCGGATCGACGGCGGGCGACGCGTGATCGCCTCGACGGTGTAGAGCGCCAGGTGCCCGCCGTCCAGCACGGGGATCGGCAAGAGGTTGAAGATCGCGAGCTGGGCCGAGATGTTCGCCATGAGCCCGAGGAACATCACGAGTCCCCACCGCGCCGCCTCACCGAACATCTGCGCCATTCGCACGGGACCGCCGAGACCTTCGTCCGAAGGCTCCTGCCCGGTGACCATGCGCTTGAGGCCTTCGAATACGAGGCCCGGCACGCTCGGCAGGAACCCGAGGACCTGGCGCGTCAGGCCCCACGTCTCCTCGAAGCCGCCGGCGATCGCCTGGCCGAGGCCGACCGGCACGGTCTCCACCCAGGCGCCCACCGCGATGTCCGCGTGAACGCGAGTCTCGCCGTCCTCGCCCGCGACCTCCACCCGATCCGGAGTGAGGCGCGCATCGTACGTCTGGCCGTCACGCTCGTAGCGAATCGGGACTTCCCGCCCCGCGACGGCGTCACACGCGTGACTGAGCGACGCCCAGCCCTCCACCGGCTGTCCGTCGACCGCGAGGATCCTGTCGTGGGCCCGCAGTCCCGCGTTCCAGGCCGGACCGCCGCGCTTCACGAAGCCGAGCACGGCCGGGCGGAAGTGATAGACGCCGAGCATGCCCCCGCGATCGAAGCCCTTCTCGGACTCGCCCTGGAGCTCCACGGATTGCCCGTCGCGCTCCACGGTCAGAGCGAACGGCTCGCTCCCCTTGATCTTGTGGAGCTCGGTCGTGAAGCTCTCCCAGGTGGACACCGGCTTCCCGTTGACGGCGCGAATGAAGTCCCCGCCTTCCAGCCCCATCGTTTCGGCGACCGAACCTTCCATGATGCTCCCGACTCGACTCGGCGGCGGCACCTCGCGGCCGGCCGAGAGGATGACCACCGCGAACAGCACGATCGCGAGGATGTAGTTCATCACGGGACCGGCCAGCACGATCGCGGCGCGCGTCGGCAGCGGCTTCCGGAGAAACTCATCGGAGAGTCCCTCCGAGCCTTCGTCCGGATTGTCACCCGCGAACTTGACGTAGCCACCGAAGGGAATCGCGCTGATGGACCAGCGCGTGTCGCCGTGCGTGATACCGAGGAGCTCCGGCCCGAATCCGATCGAGAACTTGAGCACGCGCACGCCGAGACGGCGCGCGACGAAGTAGTGCCCCCACTCGTGAACGAGGACCAGGATCGACAGTGCGATGATCAGAAAGAGCAGCGGTTGCGCGAACGCCATGGAATCCTTTCCGTCCTAGAGTCGGCTCTTCTCGCGGCGGGCTTCCACCTGCCGGCGGGCTTCGTCCCGGGTCAACCCGTCCGCCTGCTGGAAGTTCTCGACGGTGGCCGGCTGGTCGACCTCGGCGCGCTCCAGACACGCCTCGATCACCCCCGGAATATCGGTGAATCGGATCTCCCCCGCCAGAAAAGCCTCCACGGCGACCTCGTTGGCCGCATTGAGGGCCGCGGGCGCGAGGCCACCGGTCCGGCCGGCCTCGCGGGCGAGACGCAGGCACGGGAACCGGGACTCGTCCGGCTCCTCGAAGTCGAGGCGGCCCGCCCGGGCCAGGTCCAGCGGGGCGACGTTCGAGGGGAGGCGCTCCGGGTGCAGCAGCGCGTACTGGATCGGGAGCCGCATGTCGGGAGTCGAGATCTGCGCCATCATCGAGTGGTCCACGTACTCCACGAACGAGTGCACGATGGACTGCGGATGGACCACGACGTCGATGCGGTCGTACGGCAGGTCGAAGTAGTGGTGCGTCTCGATGACCTCGAGGCCCTTGTTCATCAGCGTGGCGGAGTCGACCGTGATCTTCGGCCCCATGTCCCAGGTGGGATGGGCGAGCGCGTCCTCCGCGCGGATGGAAGCGAACGCTTCCCGCGGCAGCCGCCGGAACGGGCCACCGGAAGCGGTGAGGATCACTCGGCGCACCGCTCGCTCCGAGTTGCCGCGCAGGCACTGGTGGATCGCGGAGAGCTCGCTGTCCAGCGGGAGGATCTTCGCGCCGCTCTGCTCGGCCGTGCTCTTCACGAGCTCGCCGCCCACCACGAGCGCTTCCTTGTTCGCGATCGCCACGGTCGTTCCCGCGGAAAGCGCCGCAAGGGTCGGCACGAGGCCGCGGCTGCCCACGAGTCCGTTCACCACGAGGTCCGCTCCGGGCGCCGTCGCGACCTCGGCCGCCGCGTCGCTGCCGGACAGGATCTCGGGGCCCGCGTCCACGCCCAGCGCGTCGCGCAAGGCGAGTGCCGCCTCCACGTCGGCGACCGCCACGAAGCTCGGGCGGAACTCGCGCACCTGCTCGAGCATGGTCTGCCACTGCGAGCCGTTCCCGAGTCCGACGACCTCGAAGCGGTCGGGCCAGGCCCGGACGACGTCGAGCGTGCTGCGCCCGATCGAGCCCGAAGACCCCAGGACGACGATCCGCTTCTTCATCGAAACACCACCAATCGCAGGAAATAGTACGTCACGGGCGCGCCGAACATCAGGCTGTCGAACCGATCCAGGATCCCGCCGTGGCCGGGAATGGTATCCGAGCTGTCCTTGATGCGCGCGTCCCGCTTGAGCAGCGACTCCACGAGATCCCCGAGCTGCCCGAGCGTCCCCACGAGCACTCCGAGCACCACCGCCTCGCCGACCGCCAGGTACGGCAGGCCGAACTCGTCCCGGACGAACCAGGCACGTCCCCAGAGGGCCGCGAGAACGGCGCTCGCGAAGCCGCCGATCGCGCCCTCCACCGATTTCTTGGGGCTCACCCGCTCCAGCAGACGATGACGCCCGAAGGTGAGCCCGACGAAGTACGCGCCCGTGTCGCACGCCCACACCATGAGGAACGCGTACAGCAGGAACGCGCTGCCCGCGGAGTACGGCAGACCGAGCTCGCGCGGCAGCTCGCGCAGCAGCACCAGGTGCACGAGCATCCAGCCCACGTAGATCACGCCGAACGCGGTCGTCGCGATGTCGTACGCGGGGAACTCCGGCTGTTCGCGCATCAGCTCGCGGATCGTGATCACGACCACCGAGCACGTCAGGAACAGCGCGAGCCAGTGCCCCATCTGCCCGGGCCCGTACCAGTACGCGAGCGTCGAAAGGACGAGCGTCGCCGCGACGCCCACCTTCTTGGACGGGTTGAGGCCCTTCGCCTCCATCAGCCGGTAGAACTCCCACAACCCCACGATCAGGATCATGTCCACGAGCGCGAGAAACCAGCCGCCGCCGTACCGCGAGATCAGCACGAGAATGGGAACGAAGACGACGCCGGACAGGACGCGCTTGAGAGTACCCACCCGTCAGCTCGTCAGGCTCGGCACTTCGGGACGCGCGCTCTCCACGCGACCGAAGCGTCGGTCACGACGCTGGAATTCCAGGATCGCGGAGTACAGCTGCTCGCGTCCGAACTGCGGCCAGGGCGTCTCGGTGACCCAGATCTCCGCGTACGCGATCTGCCAGAGCAGGAAGTTCGACACGCGGAGCTCGCCGGAAGTACGGATCAGGAGATCGGGATCCGGCAGCCCCGCGGTGTACAGGCGGCATTCGAGCGCGGCTTCGTCGACGTCGTCCGGCTCGAGGCGCCCGGCCCGCACGTCTTCCGCGATCGCGCGCGCCGCGTCGGCGAGTTCGGGGCGACCGCCGTACGACAGCGCGAGATTCAGCACCATGCCGGTGTTGTCGCCCAGCGCTCGCGTGGTCTGCTCGATCTGACGGCGCACGCCCCAGGGCAGGTCGTGGATGCGGCCGATCGTGCGGAGCCGCACGCCGTTCTCGTTCAGCTCGGCCTGCTCGCGCCGGAGCGTGTCCTTGAGCGCCTGCATCAGGCCGTTGATCTCGGCGCGGGGGCGATTCCAGTTCTCGACCGAGAACGCGTACAGCGTGAGCGCCTGCACTCCGAGCTCGTCGCACGCGCGGACGCTCTCGCGCACCGGCTGGACGCCGGCCCGGTGGCCGGCGAGGCGCGGCAGGTGCCGGCTCTTCGCCCAGCGCCCGTTGCCGTCCATGATGATCGCGACGTGACGCGGTATCGCGGCCCCGTTCGCGGCGGCATCCTGGATGGCGGCCTTCAGCTCGAGCTCGCGTTTCGTCATGAGTCTCCGCGTCTTTCGCGTTCGGTCAGATCTCCAGGATCTCCTGTTCCTTCGACGCGAGAATCGCGTCGATCTCCTTCACGAACTTGTCCGTGAGCTCCTGGATGCGATCGTGGCCGCGTTTCTCCTGGTCTTCCGTCAGGTCGCCGTCCTTCGCGGCCTTCTTCAGCGCGTCGTTCCCGTCGCGGCGCGCGTTGCGGAGCGCGATGCGACCGTCTTCCGCGTACTGCTTCGCGATCTTGACGAGGTCCTTGCGCCGTTCCTCGGTGAGGGCAGGGATCGGCACCCGGATCACCTGACCGTCGTTCGAGGGATTCAGACCGAGATCGGAAGTGCGGATCGCCTTCTCGATCGCGGACAGCAGGCCCTTGTCCCACGGCTGGATGACCAGCAGCCGCGGCTCCGGCGCTCCCACCGAGCCGACCTGGTTCAGCGGCGTCTGGCTTCCGTAGGCCTCGACCCGCAGGCCGTCGAGCAGCGCCGGCGTCGCCTTGCCCGCGCGAAGCTTCGAGAGTTCGCGCTTCATCGCCTCGATGGCGTTCGTCATCTTCTTCTGAGTGTCCGAGAAAATGGCGTCGCTCATGATTCACTCCCCACCAGGGTTCCGACGGCCTCCCCGAGGAGGGCCTTCTTCAGGTTCTCGCGGTCGCCCATCTTGAACACGAGAATCGGGATATCGTTTTCCATGCACAGCGAGATCGCGGTGGCATCCATCACCTTGAGACCGCGGGTGAGCACGTCGCGGTAGGAGACGGTCTTGAGCAGCTCCGCGCTCGAGTCCTTCTCGGGATCGGCGGTGTAGACGCCGTCCACCTTCGTCGCCTTGAGGATGACCTCGGCGCCGATCTCGGACGCGCGCAGGCTCGCCGCCGTGTCGGTGGTGAAGAACGGGTTGCCCGTGCCCGCGGCGAGGATCACCACACGGCCCTTCTCGAGGTGCCGGATCGCGCGGCGGCGGATGTAGGGCTCCGCCACTTCCTGCACGTTGATCGCGGTCATCACGCGGGTCGGGACTTCGAGCTTCTCGAGGACGTCCTGCATCGCCAGCGAGTTGATCACCGTGGCGAGCATGCCCATGTAGTCGCCGTTCACCCGGTCCATGCCCAGGCGACTCGCGGCCAGGCCGCGGAAGATGTTCCCGCCGCCGATCACGATGCCGACCTGAACGCCGAGCGCCACGATCTCCCGGATCTGGTCGGCCACCGTCGACAGAACCGGGGGATCGATCCCGAACCCCTTGTCTCCGGCGAGGACCTCGCCGGAGAGTTTGAGCAGCACACGGCCGTACCGAGCGCGCTTCATCGCTTCTCCCCCTGCCTGGGGCGAGACGTGGGCCGGGCGTCGCGCCCGGTTCTCCGCGCCGGCTCTAGTTGCCGCCCTCGCCGAGCTGGAACCGGACGAACCGGCTGATCTGGATGTTCTCGCCGACCTTCGCGACCGCGGCCTTGAGCAGGTCGCCGACCTTCTGATCCGGGTCCTTCACGAAGGACTGCTCGAGAAGCGTGCGCTCAGCGTACCACTTGTCCATCTTGCCCTCGACGATCTTCTCCGCGACCGGGGCCGGCTTGCCCATCTCCTGGACCTGCGCCAGGAACACCTGCCGCTCGGCCTCGGCGACGGACGAGTCGATCTCTTCGCGATTCACGCCGAGCGGCGTCGGATCGTGCGCCGCCACGTGCATCGCGAGATCGCGCGCGAGCTGCTGGAACTCGTCGGTGCGCGCCACGAAGTCCGTCTCGCAGTTCACCTCGACCATCGTCGCGATCTTGCCGTTGCTGTGCACGTAGGAGCCGATCAGGCCCTCCTTCGTGGCGCGTCCGGCCTTCTTCGCGGCGCTCGCGAGACCCTTCTTGCGGAGGAAATCCACGGCCTCGTCGAGGTTGCCCTTCGTCTCGGCCAGAGCCTTCTTGCAGTCCATGATGCCGGCTCCGGTCTTGGTCCGGAGCTCCTTCACCGTTTGCGCGTCGATCGACATTCCGTTCCTCTCCCGGCGGGCCGCGGGCGGCCCCGACCTCGTTCTCGATTCAGAGCGGTGGCGAGACGCGTTCGCGGAGCGGGCCGCCCGGCGGCCCGTACTCCGTGAAGCGACTCGAAGAACGTGCTCGAGCGATCAGTCCTTGGACGCGGACGCCGTCTCGGTCTTCTGGGCGGCCATGCGGTCCATCGCGTGCGCCTTCTCGGCCGCCTCGCGATTGTCGCGCGCCTTCGCGGCGCCTTCCTTGACCGCCGTGGCCACGGCGTTCGTCAGGAGCTCGATCGACCGGATCGCGTCGTCGTTCCCCGGGATCGGGTACGAGATCGGCTCCGGATCGGCGTTCGTGTCGACGACCCCGAGCACCGGGATGCCGAGCTTGTTCGCCTCCTGAACGGCGATCTTCTCCTTGACCGTGTCCACGATGAACAGCGCGGACGGGAGCCGGTCCATTTCCTTGATGCCGAGGAAGACCTTCGTGAGTCGCTCGAGCTCCTTGTCGATCCCGAGGCGCTCCTTCTTGGAGATCAGCTCCCAGGTCGAATCGAGCTTCATGCGCTCGAGCTCGCGGAACCGGTCCAGCGACTTGCGGATCGTCTGGAAGTTCGTGAGCATTCCACCGAGCCAGCGCTCGTTCACGTAGTACTGACCGCAGTCCTCGGCGGCCTGGCGCACGATGTCGCGCGCCTGCTTCTTGGTGCCCACGAACAGGACGCGTCCGCCGGAAGAGGCGACATCACGGGCGCGCTTGCGGGCGCGCTCCAGCAGGGACTGCGTCTTCTGCAGATCCAGGATGTAGATCCCGTTCCGCTCCATGAAGATGTAGCGGCGCATCTTCGGGTTCCAGCGCTGCGTCTGGTGGCCGAAGTGAACGCCTGCTTCGAGCAGGTCTCGCAGTGCGACGTCGGACAAGATCGGACTCCTTTTCGGTTCGGCTTCCGCCGCCTTCATCCCGTCAGGGCCGCCCGGCGCCGATCTCGCCCGGGCGGACCGCCCTGTGCGGTCCGGCGACGTGCTTGGTTTTGGTGCCGGACGACGGGAATCCCCGCGGCCGACCCGCCCCGCGTTCGGGGCGGTCTAGCGCTTGCTGAACTGGAAGCGACGACGAGCGCCGGCGCGACCGTACTTCTTGCGTTCCACCATGCGCGGGTCACGGGTCAGCAGACCCGCCGTGCGCAGGGGCTTGCGATTCTGCTCGCCGGCCAGCACGAGCGCGCGCGCGATACCCAGACGGACGGCACCGGCCTGACCGGTCTTGCCGCCGCCCTTCACGCGCGCATCGACGTCCCAGCTCACGCTGGAGTTCGTCGCCGCGAACGGCTGCTCCGTGTGCTCCACCAGCGACTCCCGGTGGAAGTAGTGACGGATGTCGTGGCCGTTCACGATGCGCTTGCCGGAACCCGGCAGGAGACGCACCTGGGCGATCGAGGTCTTGCGACGCCCGGTGGCCTGGAAGTCATTCGCCATTCGATCTCCTCGAGACGTCGCCTACGCGACGCGACGTCCGCTCTTCAGCGAGTACGGCTTCGGATTCTGCGCGGCGTGCGGATGATCGCCGCCGACGTAGATCCGCACCTTGGTCAGCATCTGACGACCGAGACGGTTGTGCGGCAGCATCCCGCGAACCGCGCGACGGACGAGCTCCGTCGGCGCCTTCTCGCGACGCGTGCCGTACGACGTGTACTTCATGCCGCCGGGGAAGCCGGAGTAGTGCCAGTGCTGCTTCTGCTCCGCCTTCTTGCCGGTGAGGGCGACCTTGTCGGCATTCACGATGACGACGTGGTCCCCGGTGTCGAGATGCGTCGAGTAGTTCGGCTTGTGCTTGCCGCGAAGCAGCGTCGCCACTTCGCTCGCGAGCCGGCCGAGGGCCGCGCCCTGGGCGTCGATGACGACCCAATCGCGCTGAATCTCGGACGCTTTCGTAACGTGCGCTTTCATCACACCTCTCCCCGCGAGGGGGCCCCGCAGGGGGGCAGTCTGTCTGCGGAGTCGACGCACAGAAATCCGTCGTCGCCCGCAATCCGGGCGCCACGACGGCCGGACTTCGATCCCGCCGGTTTTCGTGGGTTCCACGAAAAAGGGCGCACAGCGTAGCAGCCCCGTTCCGGGGGCGTCAAGACTCGGGAGTGCGCCGGGGCGGAAGATACGGGGCGGCGGAGGCGGGGACCAGCGGCCCGGCCAGCCGGGGGGCTTCCCCCCCACCGGGCGCTCGAAGAACCCTCTTCGGCCGCCGCGCGGACTCAGCCGCTCCCCGACCCGGCTCAGGCCGGCGGGGCGGCCTCCCGGAGCCGCTGAAGGCTCTCCCGGTAGGGCGCTTCCGCCACGCCGCGATCCGTGATGATCGCCGCGATCAGGGCTGCCGGCGTCACGTCGAAGGCCGGATTCAACGCTTTCATCCCCATTGGGGTGATCTGCAGGCCGCGCGGCGTGGTGACCTCGTCCGCCGACCGCTCCTCGATCGGGATCTCTTTCCCGGACCCGATCGCGAAGTCCACGGTGGAAAGCGGCGCCGCCACGTAGAACGGCACGCCATGCTCCCGGGCCAGGACCGCCAGCGGATAGGTCCCGATCTTGTTCGCCGCGTCGCCGTTCGCCGCGATGCGATCGGCCCCCACCACGATCCGGTCCACCTTCCCCTGCGAGAGGATCCAGCCGGCGGCGTTGTCGCACAAGACGGTCACCGGCACCCCCATCTTGCGGCACTCCCAGGACGTGAGGCGCGCACCCTGGAGGAGCGGGCGTGTCTCGTCACTCAGGACCTCGACCTGCTTCCCGGCACGATGCGCCGCATACACCACGGCGAGCGCGGTACCGAGCCCGGACGTCGCCAGGGCCCCGGCGTTGCAGTGCGTGAGCACGGTGGCTCGATCCGGAATCAGCTCCGACCCGAACCTCCCGATCGCCTCGCAGGACGCCGCGTCTTCCTCGTGGATCTCGCGGGCGAGGGCAAGGAGCGCCTCCCGCTGCTCGGCGGGCGGACGCGCCGCGACGGAATCGAGACGCTCCGTCTGCCGGTCGACCGCCCACGCGAGGTTCACCGCGGTCGGCCGCGCCTCGCGCAGCCGGGCGAGGTCCCCCGCCACGCTTCGCGAGAACTCGGCCGGAGTCGCCGACGGCGCGGCCTCCAGCCGACGTGTCGCCGCGAGCGCCGCCCCGTACGCCCCCGCGACCCCGATCGCCGGCGCCCCGCGCACCGACAGTCGCCGGATCGCCTCGATCAGCTCGTCTACCGTCTCGCAGCGGATGTAGATCTCCGTGTCCGGCAGCCGGGTCTGGTCCAGCAATACGACGGCGTCGTTCTTCCACTCGATCGTGCGGAACTCCACGGGGGCGCCTCCTCTGCGGTGGACGTCGAGAAGACAACGGTCCGGGGGGATGCGGCAAGGGTTGGGTGCACTCTGTCGACCTCGGTCCGGGCCCCGGGGAGTGGGTGCGCTCTGTCGGCCTCGGTCCGGGCCTCGGGGAGTGGGTGCGCATTGTCGGCCTCGGTCCGGGCCTCGGGGAGTGGGTGCGCATTGTCGGCCTCGGTCCGGGCCCCGGGAGCCCTGTTCGCGACCGGTTTCGCTCGGCCGTCCTTGGCCTCGCTCACCTCGACGCGGAGTGGGTGCGCTCCGTCGGCCTCGGTCCGGGCCCCGGGAGCCCTGTTCGCGAACGGTTCGCTCGGTCGTCCTTGACCTCGCTCACCTCGACGCGGCGACGGCTCCACCGTCCGTGGTTCCGCCGAGTCGCCGCGACGTCGCGAACAGGGCTCCCGGGGCCCGAACCGAGGCCGACACGCTTACTGATGCCTGGAGATCGGATCGGCGCAGTGAGCGCGCACACATCGGCTCCGCGCCAGCTGACGCGGCGCGAGCGCGCTCGTAGCTACCGTCCGTGCGCGGGACCGGGAACGCTGGCGCGTGGCGCATGTCCGACACACTCGATGGTGCCGGCGACATCTCAGCGCCGTCAGCAGCGGAATGTGCGATGCGGATTGCCACCGCTCCGGCGGAGCCGTTCGAAGCCCACGCGCGTGTGCTCAAGAGGCACAAGTCACCTCACAGGCTCACCGAAGCGGGTCGGTCTCGAGTCGGAGCCGGGGGAGTCCTGTTCGCGACGCCGCGGCGACTCGGCGGAACCACGGACGGTGGAGCCGTCGCCGCGACGAGGTGAGCGAGGTCATGGACGACCGAGCGAACCGTTCGCGAACAGGACTCCCCCGGCTTCGACTCGAGACCGAAATAGCGCAGGAACCCCGCGAGCAGGACTCCCCCGGGGCTCCGAATCGAGAACGACACAGCGCAGGAACCCCGCGAACAGGACTCCCCCGGCTCCGACTCGAGAACGACTCAGCGCTATCTCCCCACGCGCCGCAGCCCGACTCCCACCGTCCCATCCACGGGGCGCTCCCCGGTCGCCAGGCGCTTGCGGATCTCGTCCATCTGTAGTTCGCGGAGCTGCTCGCGCGATTCGAGCAGGCGGAGGCCCTCGCGGATCACCTCGCTCGCCGAGTGATAGCGCCCCGTGTCGACTCGATCACGGACGAAGCGTTCGAGCTCGTGGGTCAGGGAAACGTTCATGGATTCCTCCGGTGGGTGGCGGGAGAAGGCGTGGCGGCGCCGGCGCCGGATGGATGGGACATAGCAATGGACGTGCCCGGCCGTGCGGGACGCAAGGTGCCACCCGCGCGGTGACCGCGGCGTTCGCTCCGCACTCCACGTACCGCGCGGGGGCGACGCTCGGATGCAACCGATTGCGGGAGCATGCGTTGGGTTCGCGACACCCGAGGTGCCGTCAGCGGGCGAGGACCTCGGCGAGAAGATCGATCGTGTCCCCCTGCGGCAGGCCGACGACGTTCGAGTAGTCGCCGTCGATGCCGGCCACGAGGAGGCCGCCGAGGCCCTGGATGGCGTAGGCGCCCGCCTTGCCGTGCGGCTCCCCGGAGGCGACGTACCGGCGAAGCTCCGCGTCGTCGGCCGGGCGAAAGCGAACCGACGTGGACACCACACGCGTGCGCCAGTGGTCGCGCGCCGCGTGCGCCACGCACACCGCGGTGAGGACCCGGTGCTCCCGCCCCGCGAGCGCGCGCAGCATGGCGAACGCATCCTCGTCGTCGCTCGGCTTGCCGAAGATGCGCGAGCCGAGCACGACGATCGTGTCGGCCGCCAGTACGATGTCGTCCGGGCGCAACGTCGCCACGGCGCGGGCCTTCCGCTCCGCGACGGCGCGCGCGTGAGCTTCCGGTTCGTCCGGGATCCCGTCGCGCTCGTCGACGTCGGCGGGCACGATCTCGAACGCGAGGCCCAGCTCGCTCAGCAGAGCGCTCCGGCGCGGCGACGCGGACGCCAGCACGAGACGCCGCGATGTGAGGACCCCGCCGGCTCCGAGCCACCGGTAACGTTCCGGGGCCGGCGGATTCGCCGGGCCCTCGCGCCGCGGTCGCTCCGCCGAATCCAGCGGAATCGTCACCGGGCCGTCGTTGAGGAGGCTCACGCGCATGTGCGCGCCGAACCGTCCCGTCTCCACCATCACCCCGGCTGCCTCGATCGCCCGACGCAGCTCGTCGAGGAGAGGCACCGCTTCGTCCGGCGACGCGGCCGCAACGAACGAGGGACGCCGCCCGCGCCGCACATCCGCATGCAGCGTGAACTGGGACACGAGCAACACCGCGCCGCCCACTTCGAGCACCGAGCGGTTCATGCGTCCCGCGTCGTCCGGGAAGATGCGCAGCTCCGTGAGCTTCCGCGCGATCCACGCGACGTCGTCCGCATCGTCGCCGGTCGCGACTCCGACCAGCACGAGGAGACCGCGATCGATCTCGCCGACCTTCGTCCCCTCGACCTCGACCGACGCGTGCGCCACGCGCTGCAGGATGGCTCGCATGGAGGCCGACTATCGTCGAAGGACCGGCGGTCCGGCAACGCCCGTCACGCCGCGGACATCACTTCGTGCGCGGCGGCGAGAACGTCCTCCGCGGAAACGTCGCCGATGCGACCGGGCGCCGGGCCGCGCAGCACGCGGGCGCGCGGCGTCGGGCGGTGCCAGTGCCGCCACTGGATGCGGTGCTCGAAGATCGTCACGCGCGGCACGTCGTGGATGTGCGCGAAGTGCGTGGGGCCGCAGTCATTCCCGAGCACGACCGCGGCGCGAGTCACGAGGCGGCGGAGCTCGGGGAACGCCGGAGACTCGTGCACCGCGAAGCCGGCGGCGCGCGCCGCGTCCCGTTCCCGTTCCATGCCGGGACCGGCGACGAACTCCACACGCCGGTCCCGACCGAGCGACTCCGCCACGCGCAGCCAGGACGCCATGGGGTAGAGCTTCTCCGGAACGAGACCGCCGGGGATGATCAGCGCGGGGCCGTCGTCCTCCCGCGGAGGACGGACCGCGAAGTCGTCGAGCGTCGCGTCGAGGAGACGGACGTACAGCTCGGCGAGGTAGACCGTCCGGTCGAACTCTCGCGAGTCCCGCTGAAACAGGAACGTCAGATTTCCGTGGAACCCGTGGATCCGGCCGGAGCTCGCGAAACGCGCGATCAGCGACGAGCGGATCGATCGCTTGCGAAGCTGCCAGACCTCGCCCGCTCCGTGACGTCGGAGCGCCGGCACGTCCGTGAGCCAGCCGCGCACGCCGAGCTGCCGCGGCAGGTGCACGAGCGTGTCGACGTCACCCACCGCCCGCAGCAGCGCGTACGAGTCGTCCGGCGCCGCCACCACCACGGGCCCGTCTCGTCGCTCCCGGAGCAGCGACAGGAACGGGAGCTGCACGATCTGCTCGCCGATGGAGCGCGGGCAGTGCGGCGAGAGGACGAGCTGCGTCAACGGATCAGGCGCGGCCGATGAACGCCCAGTGGCGTCCGCGGTCGCCGCGCCGGTGCGAGAAGAGCTCGCCGGGACGCTCGAACGTCGACAGCGAGAAGTCCACGAGGTTGTCGCGCGGCACGCCCGTTCCCACCGCCTGTGCGAGCGCGCACGAGGGCAGGTCGAGCTGAGCGCGTCCTTGCGCGGGATCACCCACCGGCACCGCGAACGCCTCGGGGAACAGGCCCGCCACCTCGGGCCCGACCTCATACTGCGGGCCGCGGATCGCGGGGCCGGTGCCGACCAGGAGATTGCCGAGACGAACCCCGAGCTCGTCGCGCATCCGCTCGATCGCGGTGCGCACGATGCCGCCGGCCATGCCACGCCAGCCCGCGTGCACCACTCCGAACGCGCCCCCTTCCGCGTCCACGAAGAACACCGGCACGCAGTCCGCCACGGTCACCGCGAGCACCATGCGCACGTCGTCGGTCACCATGCCATCCCACTTGCCCTCCGGCAGCACGCCGTCGCGCACGACGGCGACGTTCGCGGAGTGGTGCAGATGCGGCGCGATCACCCGCGCGAACGACAGCTGCGCCGCGCGCAGCAACCGCTTCCGCCGCTCGTCGACGTCTTCCGGCGACGGATCCGTGGTCTTGGAGAAGTTGCCGAGACTCGCGTGCGTCACGCCGTGCTCGATCTCGGGATGGATCGCGAGCGCGGGAGCCCGGAACCACTGACCCTCTCCGCGACTCACGAGACGCGCCGCGGCACCCAGATTCGTGGTCAATCCTCTTCTCCCGGTCCCTGCTCCACGCGAACGGCGCGGTCCACGCCCTTCACCTTCTTCACGACCTTCAGCACCTTCTGGAAGTGCGGCAGGTCCTGCACCTCGAGCAGGAACCGGCCGACGGCCCGATGGCCATCCTGCTCCATGGACGCCGAGAGGATGTTCGTGTCGAGTCCGGTGATCGCCGAGGAGACGTCGGCCAGGATACCCTTTCGATTCTCCCCCTCCACCAGGAGGTTCACGCGGTAGTTGTTCTCGTGCGCGATGTCCCAGTCCACGGCGATCCGGCGATCGACTTCCACGATCGGCGGCAGTGTGTTCGGGCAGTCGGAACGATGCACGGTGATGCCACGCCCGCGCGTGATCACGCCGATCACGGATTCGCCGGGCAACGGCTGGCAGCACTGCGCGTACCGGATCATCACGTTGGAGAGACCCTGCACCTTCACGCCGCCTTCGCGACGGCGCGTGAACGTGAGGATGCGCCGGATTCCGGTCGGCTCCTTGGGCGCCTCCAGATCCGGGAAGAGCTTGCGGATCACGTGCAGCGCGGAGAGATCGCCCTGCCCCACGACCGCATACACGCGCTCGAGGTTCGGGAGGCTCAGCGTCTTCGCGATCTCGGCCGCCGACTTGGAGGAGAGATCCACGCGATGGCGCTTCGCCTCGCGTTCCAGCATTTCCTTGCCGAGAGCGACGGAGTGCTGTGCCTGCTCGAGCCGGAACCAGCGACGCACCTTGCTGCGCGCGCCGGCCGACGCGACCACGCTGAGCCAGTCCTGGCTCGGCTTGCCCATCGGCGACGTGATGATCTCCACGGTGTCCGCGTTCTCGAGCCGGTAGCGCAGCGGAACGATCCGTCCGTTCACGCGCGCGCCCACGCAGTGGTTCCCGACCTCGGTGTGGATCTGGTACGCGAAGTCGATCGGGGTGCCGCCCTTGGGCAGCACCTTGAGCTCGCCCTTCGGCGTGAAGACGAACACCTCGCCCTGGAACAGGTCGGACTTCAACAGGTCCAGGAACTCCTCGGAGTTCTGGTCCGCCTGCTCCTTCACGAGCTCGCCGAGCCACGGGAACCGGCCGACGAGATCCGGCAGGTTCGTCTTTCCCTCCTTGTATGCCCAGTGCGCGGCGATGCCGAACTCCGCCTCCTGGTGCATGTCCGGCGTGCGGATCTGGAACTCGACCCACACGTTGTCGGGACCGATCACGGTGGTGTGCAGCGATCGGTAGTGGTTCGACTTCGGCGACGCGATGTAGTCCTTGATGCGCTCGGGCACCGGCTTCCAGAGCGAGTGCACGGTCCCGAGGGTCTCGTAGCAGTCGCGCGTGCGCGGCACCACGATGCGGATCGCCATGAGATCGTGGATCTCGTCGAACCGCTTGTGGCGCGTGTTCATCTTGTTCCAGATGCTGTAGAAGTGCTTCGCGCGGCCGCTGATGTCGGCCTCGATGCCGCGCTCCTTCAGCTCCTCCGCCAGCGGACCGGTCAACCGGCCGAGAAACGACTCGCGCTCGTCCCGCTTCTGCGAGACCCGCGCCACGATCTCTCGGTAGGCCTCCGGTTCGAGATGTTTGAACGCGAGGTCCTCGAGTTCCCACTTCACCGTGGCAATACCGAACCGGTGCGCGAGCGGCGCGTAGATCTCGCGGGTCTCGCGCGCGATCCGCTGACGTTTCTCCGGCGGCAGCCAGTCCAGCGTGCGCATGTTGTGCAGTCGGTCCGCGAGCTTGATGAGGATGACCCGCAGGTCGCGTGCGATCGCGAGCAGCATCTTGCGCCAGTTCTCGGCCTGATGCTCCTCCGGGCTCTTGAACTCGAAGCCGCCGATCTTCGTGACGCCGTCGACGATCGTCGCCACGTGCTCGCCGAACTCGCGCTTCACGTCCTCCGCGCCGACGTCCGTGTCCTCGATCACGTCGTGAAGCAAGCCCGCCACGATCGTCGTCGTGTCGAGACGCAGGCGGGCGAGGATCCGCGCGACGGCGAGACAGTGCTGCACGTACGGCAGCCCGGAACGTCGGGTCTGGCCCTCGTGGTGGATCGTGGCGAAGTCGAGCGCCTTGCGGAGCAGGTCGACGTCGTACCCGGCCGGATCCGGCAGCGCCTTCACCAGGTCGTCGAACGTGAACACGGTCTCGGGCGGCGGCGGAGCGTCGAAGTCCGGAAGGGGTTGGGTGCTCACGCTCGCCTCCGTGTCACGCGGCCCGCAGGTCCAGGATCTGGAGCTGCGCCGAACGTCGTCCGTTCCACTGATTGACCGACACGTTGCCGACGACGTCCAGCGGCGAGTCGTCGACCCGATCCAGCAGGTCGCCCAGGTCGAAACCGATGCAGTCCAGCGAAGGCGCGCCGTTGCGGCGGATCCCGAGCTTCAGGTGCCCGCGCCCCACGACCCGCGGTTTCGAGGCCGACCGCGCGCCCCTCAGCAGCACCCGCGGCCTCGGATTCCCGAAGCCGAACGGGCCGAGCGAGTCCAGTGCGTCGGCCAGCTCGAGATCGATCTCCGCGACGTCGATCTCCACGTCGATCCGGAGCCGCGGCCGCCGGTTCTCCTCGGTGATCCGCTCTCCGGCGAGTTTCGCGAATCGCGCCCGGAAATCCGGCACGTTCTCCCGGGGAATCGTGAGTCCCGCCGCCATCTCGTGCCCGCCGTACTGAACCAGCAGGTCCGCACATCCGTCGAGCACCGCGCAAACATCCACGCCGGGGATCGAGCGCACCGAGCCGCGCCCGGTCGCGCCATCCATCGCGATCAGCACCGAGGGCCGATGATAGCGTTCCACGAGCTTCGAGGTCGCGATTCCGACGACGCCCGGGTGCCAGCCGTTGCTCGCGAGAACGATTCCCTCCGGCGCGGTCCCCGCCACTCCCTGCTCGATCGCACGCAGCGCCTGCGTCAGCGTGCTCGCCGAGAGTTCCTGGCGATCCCGGTTCTCCCGATCGAGGCGGGCGGCGAGCTGGCTGGCCTCCGCGGTGTCGCGCGTGGTGAACAGGCGCACGGCGATCTCGGCGTCGTCGAGGCGGCCGGCGGCGTTGATCCGCGGGCCGAGCAGGTAACCGAGGTGCCAGGCGTCCAGGCGATCGTCGATCTCGGCCACAGCCGCGAGCGCCATCATGCCGGGCTTCTCTCGACGATTCATCACCTGCAGTCCGTGCGTGACGAGCGCGCGGTTCTCTCCGTCGAGCGGCACGACGTCGGCCACGGTTCCGAGCGCGACGAGATCGAGATCCCGACGCAGCTCGATCTCGTGCTCGTAGCCGCTCGCGAGCCCGCGCATCAGCTGCCACACGACGCCGACCCCCGCGAGTCGCTTGTCCGGGTAGTCGCAGCCCGGCTGCTTCGGGTCCACCACCGCCACGGCGGGCGGGAGGACCGGACCCGGTTCGTGGTGATCCGTGATGACGGTGTCGACTCCGTGCCGGGCGAGCTCCGCCACCTCGTCCACGGATCGAATGCCGCAATCCACGGTGAGAACGAGCGCCGGCTCGCGCGCCAGGAGATCCGGCAGAACCTTCATCGACAGACCGTAACCGTGCACGAGGCGTTTCGGCAGGAGGTACTCCGCATTCGCGCCGAGCTTGCCGAGCGCGCGCATCGCCACCGACGTTCCGGTCACGCCGTCCACGTCGAAGTCGCCGAGCACCACGATGCGCTCGCCGTCGTCGATCGCCCGGCGGAGTCGCGCGATCGCCGACTCCGCGCCCTTCAGCCGGAGCGGGTCGGCGAGATCGTCCAGACTCGGGGCGAGGAAACGTCGCGCGACGTCGGGATCGTCCTTCCCGCGCGCCACCAGCACGCGCGCGACCGGCACGGGCACGCGGAGCTCGGCCGCAAGTCGGGCGACCCGCGCGAGATCCACCTCCGGCGGAGCGATCCAGAGCTTCTCGACGACCAACGACACCTCCCGCGGTGGCGGAGAGTTCGAAGGAAAGCGGGGGGAGCCCCGTAAGCCGAGTCCTGTCCGGACCCCGAAGGGTCCGTGATGGTCATTTCTCTAGGATCCGGGTTGCCTCGGACCTCCAGCGACCTACCCGGGAATCTTGGCGAGACGGGCCGTCTCTCTTCCCCTATTCGGTCTTGCTCCGGGTGGGGTTTGCCGAGCCGCCCCCGTCGCCGGGGGCGCTGGTGAGCTCTTACCTCACCGTTTCACCCTTACCCGACGCCGCCGGCCGGAGCCTTGAGAGTCGGGCGGTCTGCTTTCTGTGGCACTTTCCTTCGCGTTGCCGCGACTGGCCGTTAGCCAGCACCCTGCCCTGCGGAGCTCGGACTTTCCTCGTCCCTCGCGGGACGCGACCATCTGGAACTCCCCCCAATCCCTTTACTTACCAGTTTCCGGCGAGGGCTTCCAGCGGGCGGCGAGGAGGCCCGCTACTTTCCGTCCAGCGCGCGATTCGCGAGCTCATCCGCCTCGCGGTTCTTCTCGCGCGGCACGTGGACGAACTTCACCTGGCGGAGGCGGCGCAGGAGACGATCGACATCGGCCTTGAGCGCCTGGAGGGCCGGCTGCTTCACGCGGTAGATCCCGCGCATCTGCTTCACGATGAGCTCGGAATCCATGCGCACCTCGAGCTCCTCGATGCCGAGCTCCAGCGCGCGGCGCAGCAACGCGATCAGCCCGTGGTACTCGGCGACGTTGTTCGTGGCGGAGCCGAGCTTCCCCCCCTCCTCGAGCAGCACCGTTTCGTCGGGCGCGAGGAGGCGGATGCCGTACGCGGCGGGGCCGGGGTTGCCGCGGGACGCGCCATCCGAGTACCCGATCGCGCGGCCGGGAACGGGACGGGCGGGGCCGGCCGCCGGGTGGGAGATCGCGGCGGCATCGTTGCGCGCGGAGCGCGACTCGCCGGCCGACGTCGCCTTCGCGGCCGGCCTTCGGAGACCCGCCGCCTTGCGCAGCGCCGTCTCCACTTCCTCGCGCACCGCGGTCCCGCGCGCCGCGAGCTCGTCCAGCGACGCGCCGTCGATCAGGGCCTCGACGATCTGCCGCGCCGCCGCGGACAGATCAGAACCCAATCTGCTCCTCTTCCTGCTCGCGCCAGACCTGGATCCGGCCGCACTGCTCGCAGGGAATGAGGCGCGAGTTCTTCTTGATCTCCTGCAGTCGCTGCGGAGGGTGCCGATGGCCGCAGCCGCCGCACGCGCCGCGACTCACGATCGCGACGAACGGCGCCTTGCCGGCCTTCCGCAGACGTTTGTAGTAGCCGAGCACCTGCGCCGGAACCGCCTTCAGCAGCGGCGCCTGCAGCTGCGAGGCTTCGTCGTGGATGCGCTTGAGCTCCGCGGTCTTGTCGTCGAGCTCCGCGCGCGCCTTCCCGGCGACGTCGGTCGCGGCGCCGAGCACCTGCTCGAGCTCCGGCAGCTTGCCGTTCGCGTCCGTCTCGCGCTCGATCCACTTGATGCCGGCCTCCTCCAGGGAGTCCTGCCGCTCCTTGAGCGACTCCATCTCGTGCTGGAAGGCCTCGTACTCGATCTGGTTGCGAACCGCCATCTGCTGGGTCTGCAGCTTCTTGAACTGCTGGTTGTTCGAAGCCAGCTCCAGCTCGACGGTCTTGTGCTGCGAACGGGCCATCGTGAGCTCGGCGTCGAGACGATCCTTCGCGTCCTGCGCCTCGCGCACCGGACGCTCGATCTCCTCGATCAGACCCGGCAGCTGCTTCTGATGGCGCTCGTACTCGAGCAGCTTCAAGTCCAGCTCCTGCAGATCCAGAAGCGCTTGGATTTCTTCGGGCTTCAACCGTGCCTCCTCTGGTGTCGCGCCGAAAAAAAGGGGTGCGTCCCGCGGAAGGAGCACCCGGTCGCCCGATCACGTCGAGAGATGTGCGAACGGACGGATGACTGGGTGACCGGAAACTCCTCGCGCAGGGGAAGACGGGATGGTGGGCGATACTGGACTTGAACCAGTGACCTCTCGCGTGTGAGGCGAGCGCTCTGGACCAACTGAGCTAATCGCCCATCCCTTTGCGACGGCTCGCTCCGAGCCGTCACGATCGTCCCGCCGGCGGTCCCCCCTGGTGGGCCCACTTGGACTCGAACCAAGGACGGACCGGTTATGAGCCGGCTGCTCTCACCGACTGAGCTATGGGCCCACTTTCGGGGACCAATGGAACCGAGAGGAATATCACGCGTTTCCCGGGAGGGTCAAGGGTCGGGGCCGACGCCTGTCGTCCCGCCGGAACGAGAAGCGGGGCGGAGGTCGCCCTCCGCCCCGCCTGAGTCCCTCTCCGAGGGGTCTACAGCTTCTTCAGCTCGACCCGGCGGTTCTTGGCTCGACCGTCGGACGTGCCGTTGTCCGCGACCGGAGCCGTCTCGCCGTAGCCCTTCGCCTCGAGCTGGCCCGCGCCGACGCCGCGCGAGATCAGATAGCGCATCACGGACTGTGCACGCTTCTCGGAGAGCTTCAGGTTGTACGAGTCGTTGCCCTGCGAGTCGGTGTGACCGCCGACCTCCACGCGCACCTCGGGCCACGCCTTCAGCGACTCGGCCACGCCATCCAGGATCTCCATGCTGCCGCCCGTGAGCACGTCGCTGTTCGTCTCGAAGTTCACGCCTTCCAGCGTCAGCGCGGAGCGCTCGTCCTTGAACAGCATCGGGCAGCCGCGCTCGTCGACCTCGGTGCCCTTCGGCGTGTTCGCGCACTGGTCGATGCCGTCGAAGACGCCGTCCCCGTCCGAGTCGACCGGGCAGCCCTTCGCGTCGACCTTCGCGCCCTTCGGCGTGTTCGGGCACGTGTCGATGCCGTCGAAGACGCCGTCGCCGTCGGCGTCGGACGGGCAGCCCGTCGCGTCGACCTTCGCCCCCTTCGGCGTGTTCGCGCACTTGTCGAGGCCATCGAAGATGCCGTCGCCGTCCGAGTCCATCGGGCAGCCCGTCGCGTCGACCTTCGCACCCTTCGGCGTATCGGCACACGTGTCGATGCCGTCGGGCACGCCGTCGCCGTCCGCGTCGAGCGCGCAGCCCTTCGCATCGACCATCGCGCCCATCACCGTGTCGGGGCACTCGTCCTTGCGGTCCGACACGCCGTCACCGTCGGCGTCGACGAAGCCGCCGAACGGGAACGACAGCGTGACGAGGCCCTCGGCCTGGATCATGTCGATGCCGACGATGTCCGTGACGTTCCAGAACGTCGCGTCGCCGCGGACCTCCCAGCGGAGCGTGGCCGTCTCGCCGAGCAGGAAGCGCTGGCCCACGCCGAGCGACGCGAACGGGCGATCGAAGTCGCTGCCGCTGCCGTTCTCCATGTTGACCCACATCCAGCCGCCGCCGCCGGACACGAAGAACGCGCCCTGCTTCTCGATCGTCTGCGGATACCAGGTCAGACCGGCGTGGCCCATCGTCATGCGGGCGATGCCCTGCGGGAAGTTCGTGTCGATCTGCGAGTAGAGCCCGTCGGCGGTGACGCCGAACTTGTCGTTCAGGAAGAGCTCTCCGCGGAGACCGCCGATCGCTTCGAGCTGGTCGAAGAAGTCCGGCTCGGTCCCGAGGTGCTCGTCGGGCGCCTGGATGCCGAGCGTGATGCCGACCTCGCCTCCGGCGTTCGCCGAGGCGCCGCCGGCGCAAACCAGGGTCGTCGCCAGCGCGAGGGCGACGAATCGGATCGATCGCATGCAAACCTCTCCTTCATTTCGAGCAAGGGGCAGTCGAGCGCGTTCACGCGCCACGGACGCTAGCACGGGTGAACGAATCCCGGAAGCGGCGGGATCAGCGGGTCCGGTCGACGGGCCGTCGGTTGCGGCTGCGGCCCCTGGCGATGTGACTCTCCGTGGTACGGGAACGCCGGCCACCCCGTGGGTGCCGGCGTCGCGGGACGTGGTGCGTCCAATCCGTTTCTCCCCTAGGCAAGGAGCGGACTCCGAGAGAGCGGCCACCCCGCGCCAGCAGCAAGGACCCGGTGCAGCGGGGCTGCGGCCACCCTCCGGCCCTTCAGACCCGAGCGGCGCGGGAAAGTCACGTGGTGCCCGACAGCGGCGCCGGAAAGTCACGTCACCCGGAACCGTATGGGCACGAAGAACTTAGGAGATCGGCGGGCGCCGGAAGGCCGCCGCGACGTTGCCCTGCAGCCCGCGCCAGCCGCCGCGGTCGGCGGCACCGTCCAGGCCGCGGGCGAGAGCTCCGAGCGGCCCGAAGCGGTGCAGGTAGCCCTCGAGGAACGCGCGACGGTCGACGTCGAGCGTGAGGAATCCCGCCTCTTCGAACCGCGCCACGAGTCCTTCCACGCTCCCGTAATCGTAGTGGGTCTCCCACGCCTCGCGCCCGCGCACCCATTCGTGAAACGCGAGCGGTGTGCGACGCGCCACCACGAACTCGAACGCCCGCGGATTCGGAAACGACGTCACGAACAGGCCGCCGGGCTTCAGCACACGGAAGATCTCGCGCGCCGCGCGGCGCACGTTCGGCACGTGCTCGAGGACGTAGTTCGCGAACGCGGCGTCGTACGCAGCACTCGCCACGGACGGCATGGTTTCCGCCGAGCAGATCCAGGCGTTGCGCACGCGGGGATCATCGAGGCGGCAGTCCTCCACGTCGACGCGGTCGCACAGGAAAGAGCGCCCGGCGGCGCTCAGCTGGTTCTCGATCGACAGGCTGCGTCCCGCGCCGACGGCGAGCACGAGCGCGGGCGCGGCGTCCCGGTCCGGCAGCGCGCGCGCCAGGTGCTCCACGAGTCGACGTTCCGCGGGCGTCTGCAACGTTCACTCCTCGGTGGAGGAAGGCCGGGGGTTCCCCGCAAGGTAGCGCGGACGGACGCCGCGCGGAAACCCGGGACTCACCGCGGCAACTGATCGGGCACGGGCTCGATGACGCGACTCCGCCCCTCGCGGCGTGCGATCGCCGCCACTCCGAGCGCGCACACGAGCAGGATCGACGCCGCGATCCAGAACACCCCGCGCACTCCGACGCCGTTCGCGAGCCAGCCGCCGAGCGACGGTCCGACGAAGAACCCGAAGATCGACGCCGACGCCGCGAACCCCGCGATCCCGCCGCCGCGACCTTGCGGCGCGCGCCGGCTGATCATCGCGTACAGCACCGGTTGCACCGCCGCGACGCCCACGCCCATCAGAGCGCGAGAGAACAGCATGCCGGGCACGTGATGCGCGAACGGATGCGCCACCAGCGCCACCGCCGTCACGCCGAGGCCACCGAGGAGCAGGTTCTTGAGGCCGAAGCGAGCGGAGAGCCGCCCGATGAACGTCGCGGTGAGCAGCGTGAACCCCGCCACGACCGCGAATCCGATTCCGGTCCAGACGGCGGGATCCGCCCCCTCCTCCAGCAGATCCTCCACGTACAGCGGGAAGACCGGCATCACCATCGAAACGCCCGCCATGGAGACGAGAAGGCCGCCGAGTGCGGCCCGCATGCGCCAGTCGCCCATCGCGAAGCGGAAGTTGCCGGCGGCCGACGCGCGCTGGGTGGCCGCGGCGCGCGGCGGATCCTGCAGGAACGCGATCACGGCGATCGTGGCGAGCGCGATCGTGGAGCCCACGGACACGAAGATCCAGCGGAACGGCAGCACCCCCGCGAGCAACCCGCCGATCGCGGGGCCGATCAGACGTCCGGCGGACGCCGACGCGGAGAGGCGCCCCATCGCGTCCGGCAGCTTCTCGGGCGGCGTGGATGCGGACGTGATCGCGAGGGCCGCCGGAATGAAACCCGTGATCATTCCCTGGAACAGCCGCAGCAACCAGAACTGAAGCGGCGTCTGCACGAACGCGGCGCCGAGGTTCACCACGGCGAGACCGATGATCGCGCGCGACACCATGTTCTTGTGACCGTAGCGATCGCCGAGCGCGCCCCATACCGGCGACATGATGCCGGCCGCGAGGAACGGTCCGGAGAAGATCAGACCGGACCAGCGCTCCACCGCGGCACGATCCGTGACGCCGAGCTCCCGCACGAAGAACGGAATGAACGGAAGCACCGCCGACATCGCCGCCACGGCGAGGAACTGCGTGCCCACGAGGACGGGCAGATTGTGTCTCCACGCCTCGCGGGAGCTCAAGGAAACCAGGGACCGGGGTACTCGGAGAACGTCGGGTTCGTCCGGTCCCGCTCGGACAGCACCGGCGTGGCGGTCGGCCACGCGATTCCGAGCTCGGGGCTGTTCCAGAGGATCCCGCGCTCGGTCGCGGGATCGTAATAGCTGCCGCAGCGGTACACGAAGTCCGCGATCTCCGACGTCACGCAGAAGCCGTGCGCGAAGCCCTTCGGGATGTAGAGCTGGCGGTGGTTCTCGTCCGAGAGCTCCAGCGCGAAGTGCCGCCCGAACGTGGGCGACGACTTCCGCAGGTCGACGACGACGTCGAACACGGACCCGCGCGCGCAGCGCACGAGCTTCGGCTGGCCGGGCTCGGTCTGGAAGTGCAGCGCGCGCACGGTGTGCCGTGCGGAGCGCGAGTGATTGTCCTGGATGAACGTCGCGTCGATTCCCGCGCGGGCGACGAGCTCGTCCCGGAAGGTCTCCAGGAAGAACCCGCGCTCGTCGCGGAAGACGCGCGGCTCCAGCACGAGCACGCCGGGGAGCGGCGTCCCGAGCACGCGCAGCGAACCGATCTCTTCCCGCAGGGTCAGGTCCACGCGTCTCCCCTACGGCAGGTCGACGTAGCCCTGCAGCTTCCGCGCCCGCGACGGGTGACGGAGCTTGCGCAGGGCCTTGGACTCGATCTGGCGGACTCGCTCGCGCGTGACGTTGAAGATCGCGCCGACCTCCTCGAGCGTGCGCGGGCAACCGTCGCCGAGGCCGAAGCGGAGCCGGATCACCTTCTCCTCGCGGCGCGTCAACGTGGACAGCACGTTCGACATCTGTTCCTGCAGCATCGCGAACGCCGCGGAATGCGCCGGGTTGATCGCCGACGTGTCCTCGATGAAGTCGCCGAGGTTCGAGTCCTCGTCCTCGCCGATCGGGCGATCCAGGCTGATCGGCTCCTGCGCGGCCTTGAGAACGGACTTCACCTTCTCGACCGGCATGCCGAGCTTCTTCGCCACTTCCTCGGGCAGCGGCTCGCGTCCGTACTCCTGCACCAGGCGCCGGCTCGCGCGCACGACCTTGTTGATCGCCTCGATCATGTGGACGGGCACGCGGATCGTGCGCGCCTGGTCCGCGATCGCGCGCGTGATCGCCTGCCGGATCCACCAGGTGGCGTAGGTCGAGAACTTGTAGCCCTTCTTGTAGTCGAACTTGTCGACGGCGCGCATCAGGCCGGAGTTTCCTTCCTGGATCAGGTCCAGGAACTCGAGACCGCGGTTCGTGTAGCGCTTCGCGATCGAGATCACGAGTCGCACGTTCGCCTCGATCATCTCGCGCTTGGCCTGCTCGGTCATCTTCTCGCCGGCGCGGATCTGCGCGCACAGCTCCGCGAGCTCGGGCGCGGTGCACGTGGCCTCCTGCTCCACCCGCCGGATCTTGCGCTTGGCGTTCTTGATGTTGCGGGCGTGCTCCTCGAGCTCCTCCGGCGTGAGGCGGCCGCGGCGCTTCGCGGACTTCAGCTCGTTGCCGCGCACGAGGAGGTTGATCTCCTCGGCGGTGAGCCCCGTCGCCTCCTCGACCTGACGCACTTCCTCCTCCGCCTCGAGGACGCGCGCGTGCAGATCCTTGATGCGCAGCACGAACGCCTCGCCGAGCTTCGGCGACAGCTTCAGATCCCGCAGGTCTTCGTTGATGCGGCTCCGGTACGTCGCGCGCTTCTTGTCGTACTCGCGACGTTGCTTCTCCGTCCACGACGCGCGCGGCGGCGTGCGACTCAGCTTGTCGAGCTCCGAGTGCGAGCGCACGATCCGGCGCACGCGGGTGAGCACGGCGCTCTTGTCCGCCTCACCGGGCGTGCCGGTGGGGCCGAACGTGCCGGTGTCCACGCGCACGACGTCGTCGACCGGCACCTTGCCCTTGTCCATCTTGCCGGAGATCGACGAGAGCTCCTTCACCGAGCTCGCGCTGCGGAACACCGTGAACAGAACCATCTCCTGGCCCTGCTCGATGCGCTTCGCGATCTCGATCTCGCCCTGCCGATCGAGCAGCGGCACGCGGCCCATCTCGCGGAGGTACATGCGCACGGGATCGTCGAAGCGGACGGGCTGCACCGCCGCGACGGGCTCCGCCGGCTTCTTGCGCGCCTTCTTGCGCTCGAGGCGCTGCCGGCCCTCCTCGACCGTATCCACGACGTCGACCTGGAGCTTGCCGAGCGACGCGTAGATCTCGTCCATCTCCTCGAGACTCGCGTCCTCGTCCAGGAAGTCGTTGATCTGGTCGTACGTCAGGAATCCCTGCTTCCCGCCCAGCTTCTTCAGGGACTCCATGACCTTGGCGTGCGACTTCTTGGTCTTCGCCATGCTTCTCCGCTCCTCCGCGGTGGGGTGTTATCTCGGCGATCCGGTCGGGGCGTTCAGGCGCGCGTACGCTCGGGCCAGCTCGGCCTTTCGCGAAACCAGCTCGACGAGCTGCGCCAGATCACCCTTCGCTTTCGCCCTTCTCAACTCCGTGTCCACGCGACCCATCTCGCGCTGCAACGCGCGCGCCTCGATCTTGATCGCCACGTCGTGCGCGGCGACCTCGCCGTGGGTCGCATACATCGAATCCATCGCGAGCTCGCCCAGCAGCTCGCGCGCCGCGGGGTCTCCCGCGAACGCTTCCAGCAGGGACGCCGCCGTGATCGCCCTCCCGTGGGAGGACATCTCCCAGGCCTTCTCCGCGATCCGGCGCGTGACCGCGTGCTCGAAGTCCGCCGGCCCGAATCGCTCGAGCAGGCGCTCCCCGTGCACCTCGTCGTGCAGGACGAGGCCCAGGAACGTGAGCTCCACCGGCGGCGGCGGCCCGAACGAGACCGCCAGCGCCTCCGGGAGCTCGCTCGACTCCTCCAGGAACTCCGGCAGATCCGGCTCCGGCCCGGGATCGAGTCCGGAGCCCTCCGGCCGCCCGCGCCCGGGCGACGCCTTCCGGACCTTGGCCGCCGGCCCCGGGGCACGAACCCCCGCCCGGCCGAGCGACGCCTCCCGCGAACGCTCGCGCTCCGCGATTCGCTTCTCGCTCGCGGCCGAGCGCTTCCGCAGCTCGGCGAGCTGTTCCTCCAGGAGATCCGTCGGGACCGCGACGCGCATCGAGACTTCCTGCAGCAGGACCCGGCGCCGGATCGCATCCGACACGGGAGTCAACGCCTCCAGCGCCCGCCGCACGGCCCGCTCGGTCGCGGCTCCGCCCTCGTAGGCGTCGTCGCCGAGGAGAACGTCGATCGGATCGCCGCCCTGCTCGAGACGGCGGGCGAAAGCCTCCGGGCCCTCGTTCCGCAACAAACTGTCCGGATCCTCGCCCGCCGGCAACATCACGAGCGACAGCGACAGTCCCTCCGCGAGCAACGGCCCCACGCTCGACTCGGCCGCCTTACGGCCGGCGGCGTCGCCGTCGAACAGCACGGTCACCCGGTCGCAGCTCCGCTTGAGCCACGCCGCGTGGTCCGCCGTGAACGCCGTGCCGAGCGCCGCCAGCGCGCCGCGGAACCCGTGCGTCGCGAGCGTGAGCACGTCGGTGTAGCCCTCCACCAGGATCGCGGCGCGGTTCTCGCGCAGCGCCGCGGTGGCCTGCGGGATGCCGTAGAGCGTCTTCCGCTTGCGGAAGAGCGGGGTCTCCGGCGAGTTCAGGTACTTCGGCTCGGTTCCGTCCAGCACGCGCCCGCCGAACCCGATCGGCCGGCCGCCCGGCGCGTGGATCGGAAACATGAGGCGACCGCGGAAGCGATCGTAATAGCCGCCCCCGGTGTCGCGCGGGATCGCGAGACCGCTCTTCTCGAGGATGGGACCGGGAATTCCCTCGTGTGCTGCGATGCGCGCGAACTTGTCCCACGCGGGAGCCGACGCACCGAGCTTGTACTCCTCCACGATGTCCCGCGAGAACGCGCGGCGTGCGAGCTCCTCGCGTGCCGCCTGGCCCTCCGGCGCCCCGAGCAGCTTCCGGTAGAGCGCTTCCGCGATCTCGTGCGCGCGGTACAGGAGATCGAACTCCTCGGTGCCGCGGCCGCCGCTCTCGTAGGCCGAGAGATCCACGCCCGCGCGCGACGCGAGCGCGCGAATCGCCTCCGGGAACGAGAGGCGATCGTGCTCCATGAGGAACCGGTAGCAGTCGCCGGTCTCGCCGCAGCCGAAGCAGTGCCAGATGTTCCGATCCGGCGAGACGTTGAACGACGGCGTCTTCTCCTGGTGGAACGGGCACAACCCCAGGAAGTTCTTGCCCGAGCGCTTGAGCTGCACGTACCCGCCGATCAGATCGACCAGGTCGGTGCGCTCGCGGATCTCTTCGATCACTCGCTCGGGGATCTTCAACGCCTCTCCTACTTCAACTCGACCAGCGTGACGCCGTCGCCGCCCTCGGCCGGCTGGCCGAGGCGGAACGCCTTCACGCGTCGATCCTGCTTGAGCTGCTCGGTGACGGCGCCCCGCAGGGCGCCCGTTCCCTTGCCGTGAATGATGCGGAGCCACGTGCCACCGGACACGACGAGACCGTCCAGCGTGCGGTCGACCTCGCCCACCGCCTCGTCCACCGTGCGGCCGCGCAGGTCGAGCTCGAACGAAGTCGTGCCTTCCGGCGTCTTCGTGGTGGCCGCGCGTTCGGGGCGCGGTGTCGACGTACCGTTCCGGCCGCCGTTCACGATCTCCAGCGCGGAGACCGGCACCTCCACCCGCAACGCGCCGACGGACACGGGCACCTTCCCGTTCGAGCCGGGCGGGCTCAGCACCACACCCTTCCAGTTCATGCTGGGAATGCGAACCCGCGTGCCCGCCACGAGATCCTCGGCCGACGCCGGTCGCGCCGGGGCCGACTCCTCCTTCTGCGCGGACGCGAGCTGACGGTCGAAGGACTTGCCGAGCTCGCCGAGACGCGTGCGCGCCCGGCCAGCCGCGCGGCCGCCGGTGCCATCGGACTTCACCGCATCCAGCAGCTCCGTGAGCTCCGACTTCGCCGCGTCCACGAGTCGCCGCGCGTCCTCCAGCGCCTGCTGCTTCAGTCGCGCGCGCTCGTCGGCCACGCTCTTGAGCCGGCGATCCAGCTGCTCGCGCGCGTGCTCGGCCGACGCCCGCTCGACCTCGAGCTCGGCGAGCTTCGAGTCCAGCTCGCGACGTCGATCCGTGAGGTCGCGCAGCAGACCCTCGATCGCCTCGCGCTCCTCGCCGAGATGCGAACGCGCCTCCTCCACCAGCCGGTCCGGGAATCCGAGCCGGCGCGCGATGGACAGCGCCTCGGACGCGCCCGGCACGCCGAGCAGGAACCGGTACGTGGGAGCCAGCGTCTCGCGATCGAACTCCAGCGACGCGTTGTCGAGGCCCGACGTCTCGTGCGCGAACACCTTGAGCGCGCCGTAGTGCGTGGTCACGATGCCGCGGGCACCGCGCCGGTTCAGCTCGGCGAGGATCGCCTTGCCGAGGGCCGAACCCTCTTCCGGATCGGTGCCCACCCCGAGCTCATCGAGCAGGACGAGCGTGTCCGGCCCCGCCTCGGCGAGCATCTCGATCACGTTCGCCATGTGCGACGAGAACGTGGACAGGCTCGCCTCGATCGACTGCTCGTCGCCGATGTCCGCGAACACGTCCCGCAGGATCGGGAGCTTCGTGCCCTCCGCGGCCGGCACGTGCAGCCCGCACTGGTGCATGAGCACGACGAGGCCGACCGTCTTGAGCGCGACCGTCTTGCCGCCCGTGTTCGGGCCCGTGATCACGATCAAAGACGCAGCGTCCCCCCCGAGCGTCAGGTCCAGCGGCACGACCGGATCCTCGGAGCCGAGCCGCGCGAGCGCGAGCAGCGGATGCCGCGCCCGGACGAGCTGAATCTCGCCCTCGGTCGCGGGCAGGGCCGGGATCGCGTCGAGGTCGCGGGACAGGCGGCCGGCGGCATACGTCGCGTCGAGATCCGCGAGCGTGCGTTCGTTGTGCGCGAGCGACGGGAGCTCCGCGCGCACCGCATCCGAGAGCTCGGCGAGAATGCGACGGATCTCCTCCGCCTCCGCACTGCGCAGCTCCGCGAGCTCGTTGTTCAGCGGCACGGCGGACGGCGGCTCGAGATACACGGACTGTCCGGAGCCGGATTGACCGTGCACGATGCCGCCGTCTCCGTGGATGCGATCGCGCCGCACCTGGAGCAGGTAGCGATCGTTCCGCAGCGTGAGCACGGGGTCCGCGTCCGGACCGGCGAGCGATCGCGAGATCTTGCGCAGCAGCGCGTTCACCTGCTCGCGCACGCGGTCCTTCTCGCGCCGGATCTTCCGCAGCACGGGGGTCGCGTTGTCGCGGACCTCGCCGTCCGGATCCAGGTGCCGGTCGATGACCTCGCGCAGCTCCGGCAGCGGAGCGAGACCGCGCGCCCGCCCCCAGAGCTCGGGCAACGCTTCGTTCCGCTCGTGCAGGACCCGCTGCAGGCGCTGGACGACGTGGAGCGACTTCGCCACGGGCGCGATCCGGGCGCCCGACCCGATCGCGCCGATCGGCTCGATCTCCGTGATCGTGGGGCCGAGGTCCGGGAGACCGTGGATCGGCAGGTCCGAATCCTCGAGGATCCGGCGGATCTCGGTCACGGCGCGATGCTGCCGGGCGAGGAACGCCGGGTCGACGCTCGGCTCGAGCGCCTCCAGACGCCGGATGCCGCCCGCACAGGTGGCCCGATCGACGAGTGCGCCCCGGATTCTCGAGAGCTCCAGGACACGCAGGGAGTGTTGATTCAAGCGGCCTCCCGGGCCCGAACACCCGGCCGGAGGTGATCGGGCGGGGCCTGCGCTCGGGAAGGAACGACGGCCCGGCGCGATCCCGCCGGAGACGGGAACGCCGCGGCGCCGTACGGTCGTACGCCCGGCTCCGCGGCATCCCCGCAAGTCTTTCATTTTGCGCGTGTTACCCGCAGGTCAACCAGGGGGCGGGTCGGGCGCTTGACAAAATAGGCATCCGGGCGGGGCGCTGTCAAGGGGTGGGCGTTTCTTGCGGGATTTCGGGCTCCGCCAGCGTAGCCCGAGAATCTGGGATGGTGCCGACCGAGTGCGGCCGCCCGAGCGCTACGGCGTGCACCCCCGGCTCATCCCGGACCCGATCGACCCGAAGTCGACGACGTTCACCGTCCCGTCGCAGTTGAAGTCCGACGTGCGGACGTGGGGGAAGGGAGGCACTCCCTGCGCCCTCTGGTGCAGTTCGATGATGGACGGGCGGATCGCACCGCGTCGCCCGAGATACGTTCGCTGCTACGGCGTGCACCCGTGGTTCAGTCCCGCCGCGATCGCGCCCAGATCGATGATGTTCACCGTTCCGTCGCAGTTGAAGTCCGACGTGCGGGCGTACGGTTGCGGCGGCAGGCCCTGCGCCCAGACCCCCAGGTCGAGGATCGTGGTGGCAGGTTCCAGGGGGTCGCAGGTCGCGTTCTGGTCCACGGACGTGAACTGGAATCCCGAAAGGAAGCCGATCTCGAAGGTCTGCGTCGTACCGACCTCCGTGCCGTAGACGACGAGATCGAACTCACCTTTTCCCCCGACGTAGCCCAGCGAAACCTCTCCGTTCCCGCCGGCGTCGCTGATCGCGCTCGGCGAGCCCGCGCATTGGCAGACAAGGCTGCCGCCGACGGGCACCAGTTCGAACTCCACGATCCAACCCGGGACCGGGACGTCGAAGTCGTCCACGAGGTGGAACTGGAGGAGCGGGTGATCGGCCGCCCCGGCGGGCGCAAAGCGATACTGGCAGCCGCCGACCGGGGGCGTCAGAGCGTATTCGCAACGGAGATAGCACGGGGCCCCCGATTGGCAACCGCCCACATCGGCTCGTCCGTCGGACGGACATGATGCGACGGCCACGAGGCCGAGGAGGAACGAGGAAAGTCGGAGACCGTTCATGGCGACACCTCTCACGCGGGTCGATCGGAGTCGAGGCTCTTGCCCCGGGTGCGCCCGCGCATATGTCGCGGGGCGCTTGCGGGAGGTGTGACGCGACTGTAACACGGGCCACGCGGATCGACAAACGGACGACCGTCGACGTGGGATCGTCTACGGCACCGCGCCCTCGAATCCCGACCCGGCCCCTGTCGCCCGCAGCGCGTTCCCCACGTCCGCCACGAACAGCTCGTAGCTCCCGAAAACGAACGCCGTATACGCGAGTCTCCTGCCATCCGGGGCCCAGGCCGGATAGAGCACGTCGGTCCAGAAGTCCGTCAGTTGCATTTCGTTCGTGCCGTCCTGTTCGCATGCGAACACGTTGCGCTTTCCTGCGCTCGATCGGGTGTACGCGATGAGGTCGTACACGGGATTCCAGGCCGGATAGGCGCAGTTCTCGTTCGGGTCCGAGATCGTGGCCGACGTTCCCCCCAGGACGGGGACGACTACGATCTGTCCCGGCGCCCAGTCCCCCGCCTTGTTCATGAACGCGACGTGCTGTCCGTTCGGCGAGAACGTCGGATGGAAGTCCGCGTGCTGGTCGGAGATCTGCGCCCAACCCGTGCTGCCGTGACCCCAGATGTTCCAGATCGTGCCGCCGTGGAACGCCTCGGCCCGCGAGATCGCGAACCGATAGGGGCCGAAGGGTCCCGACACCGCGATCTCGAAGTCCTTCTCGGGAGTATTCGTCAGCCGCAGCTCCGCGCCGGGGCCCGAACTCGAGTAGATGTCCCAGTCCCCGTCGTGGCTCGAGCGGTAGTAGAGCGTCGCCACATCCGTCGCGGGCAAATCGGTGTCACCCGTCGCGAAGAACGTGCGCTGCGTGAGATGGTCGCCGTCGTCGTCGAAGTACCAGATGTTGAAGTTGCCGCCGCGATTCGACGCGAAGAAGATCGTGGAGTTGCCCGCCCAGCAGGGCTGCCAGTTCGCGAAGCCGTCGCGAGTGAGACGGGTCACTCCGGCCGCCTCCCGGGTGAACTTCACCGCGTTGCTCGTGTTGCCCGCCACCGTCACCGTCACGTCGACTTCCGTCACGTTCGGCGGATCGAGCGGGGGCACCACGACTCCGATCTTCGACTCGGACCAGAGCGTGAACGAAGACACCGTCACGTTTCCGAAGCTCACCGTGCCCGTGGTTCCGAAGTTCTGACCGCGCAGCGTGAGGTTCGCGCCGACGCTCGCGCCGACCGGGAAGATCGCGTCGAGCGTCGGTGCGGTCCCGTCTCCGCCTTCCGGAGCGGTGACCTCGTCGTCGCCGCACGCCACGCCGAGAAGAAGGACCACGGCGAAGGGCAAGCCGAGGGCCCTCGGGAATGACCGTCGCATGGAGAGATCCCTCCGCCTCGCGCCGCGAGGCGAAACGGGGCGCCGAGGGGCGGGGATCGGCGCCTACCGGCCGAAGCGGGAGCCGGCCGTCGTCATTCTATCCCGTTCGCGGCCCGGAACCCAGGGCGCGGCTCAACTGCTCCGCCGCCACCACTCCACCGCCAGCAGCACGGCGAGCCACACGGCCATCCCGACCGCCACCGACGCGCCCGCTCCCCACCGCGCCGACGCGACGCGCACGCTCACGATCAGCGCCGCGATCGAGAGCAGTCCGGCCAGCATGCCCGACGTCGCATCCTGCAGGCCCCGCGAACCGAGCAGGGACCCCACGATCAGAAACGTCGCGAGGATCTTGATGGGAAGCATCGCGACGACGCCGGCCAGGCGGCTCTGCGACGCGTCGCCGAGGATCTTCACCGCGAGCGCGACCGTGCCCGTGCCCACGAACACGAGCCCGTACTGGAATGCGCGACCTTGCCAGTCCATGTCAGTGGCGCGGCTTTCGCAGCACGATGCGCGTGAGCAGGGCCATGAGCGCGAGGAACGCGAGCGTCGCGCTCCACCACTCCGTCGCGGGCGGCGCGGCCCGACGGATCGCGTCGAGTGCGGAATCGAGTCCGAAGAACGCGATGACGGCTCCGAGCACTCCGATCAGCGCCGCGCCCGCGATCAATCCCGAGGCGTACAGCACGCCCGACTCGCGCCGGTCCGCGCGCTCGTCTCCGCGGTAGCGCTTCTCCACGAGCAGACGGATGAGTCCGCCGCACATGATCGGCACCGCGAGGTGCACGGGCAGGTACAGCCCCACCGCGAACGCGAGCGTGGGCAGCCCCATGATCTCCACGCAGAACGCGAGACACATGCCGATGAACACCAGCGCCCACGGCAGATTCCCGTCGAGCACGCCGTCGATCACGAGACGGATGAGATTCGCCTGCGGTGCCTTGAACGCATCCGGGTTCGTGGGATCGATCGCGCCCAGCACGATGTTCTCGCGGAACAGCGCCAGGATCGCGGACATCGCGATCGCCGCCGTGATCACCCCGATCATCTCCCCGATCTGCTGATTCCGCGGCGTCGCGCCCACGAGATGACCGGTCTTCAGGTCCTGCGACGTGTCGCCGGCGATCGCCGCGGCGATGCACACCAGCGCGCCGATCGTGAGCACCGTGACCTTCGCGTCCATGCCGTGGCTCGAGGCGCCGAAGACGATCGCGCAGATCAGCACGGTGGCGATCGTCATCCCGGAGATCGGGTTCGACGACGACCCGATGAGCCCCACGATGCGCGACGAGACCGTGACGAAGAAGAAAGCGAAGATCACGATGAAGATGCCGGCCGCGAGTCCGACTCCGCCGCCCGTGACCTTCAACGGGAGGAACGCGGCGAGCAGCGCCAGCACCGCGGCGGCTCCGGCCACGAACGAGATCGGCAGGTCCCGCATGGTGCGTCCCTCGCCCGATCCGCCCCCGAGGTTCGCGATCGCGAGGCGGAAACTCGAAACGATCACCGGCGTCGACTTCAACAAGGTGAAGAGGCCGCCGAACGCCACGCCACCCGCGCCGATGTACCGCAGGTAGCGGCTCCAGATCGTGAACGAATCCATGTCCCGGATGAGCGCCGTTTTCTCCGGCGCGATCGGACCGGCGACCAGGTCCCCGAACAGGTAGATCAGCGGGATGATCACGCCCCACCCGACGAGACCGCCCGCCAGCATCACCGCCGAGACGCGTGGTCCGATGATGAAGCCCACGCCGAGCAGTTCCGGACTCAGGCTGCCGCCGAACGACGTCCGGAAGCTGCCCTTGTCCACGACGACGTCCGGCTCCTCGGGCCACAGGTGGAACAGCTTCGTCGCCGCCATGTACAGCGCGCCGAAACCCATGCCGCCGAACAGGAGCTTCGCCTGCGAGCCGCCCGCCTGGCTCGCCACGAGCACCTCGGCGCACGCGGTCCCTTCCGGGAACGTCAGACGCCCGTGCTCGCGAACGATCAGGAAGCGACGCAACGGGATCATGAAGAGGACTCCGAGCAGGCCGCCGATCATCGCGAGTGGAAAGATCGGCCAGAACCCGGGAGAGAGCTCCCAGAGGAAGAGTACAGGCAGCGTAAAAATCACTCCGGCCGCGAGCGACTCGCCCGCCGATCCGATCGTCTGCACGAGATTCGTCTCGAGCAGCGTTCCGCGCCGAAGGAGTCGGAACACCGCGACGCCGATCACTGCGGCCGGGATGCTCGCGGAGACCGTGAGCCCGACCTTCAAGCCCAGGTACGCGTTCGCGGCGCCGAAGATCACGCCGACCAGCACGCCGGTCACGATCGCCTTCAGCGTGAACTCGGCCTGGGTGACGTGAGACGGCACGACGGCCGGGAAGTCCTTCCCCTCCGGCAGCTCTTCGTAGGCTTCGCGCGGGAGCTTCAACGTCGGGTCGGCCAAGGAACACCTCGGTCAGTTCGCATCGACGGGACGGGCCGGTCCGGACCGGCGGCTTCGTGTCGAAACGATAGCCCGGCTCTCTCGGAGACGTCCACCGGTTCGGTCCGAACGGGGCCGCCCGGGGCTCGACGTTGACGTTCGAGGGGCGGTCGCCTACGCTCCGGTTTCCGGTCTTCCCCCAGAACTCCACCGGCAGCGAGGCCCCGAGATGTTGTTTTCGACCGTCTGCGAGTACGCGCTCCGAGCGCTCACTCATCTCGCCGCCCACGGGTCGGCGGGACCGATTCAGGTCAAGGACATCGCGGAAGCGGAGAACATCCCGCGGCACTTCCTCGCGAAGATCCTGAACCAGCTCACCTACAAGGGATACGTGAAGGCGGTTCGCGGTCCCGGTGGCGGCTTCTCCCTCGTCCAGGGCGCGGACGCGATCCAGGTCGCCGACGTGATCGAGGCGGTCGACGGGCTCGCCTCCATTCGTCGGCGCTGCGTGCTCGGACTCGACCACTGCCGCGACGACGCGCCCTGTCCGATGCACGACGCGTTCAAGGAGTATCGCGAGACGTTCCTGAACCGCATCGGCGGCGTCACGCTGGCGGACATGGCATCCACGATCGTCCGCAAGCGCCACGCGGGCGACTCGGCCCCGAAGGCCTGACCTCAACGCAGGCGCACGAGTCGCTCCGTTTCCTCTCGACCGTCCGCCCTGAGACGAACGAGATAGACGCCGGGAGCCACGCTGCGCCCGCGGCCGTCGCGTCCGTCCCACATCAGCGAGTGCGTTCCGATGCCGCGAACCTCCCGCGCGAGCGTGCGCAGGCGACGTCCGGTCACGTCGAAGATCTCGAGCGAAACCTCCTGCCGTCGGGTCGATGCCCATTCGATCCGGGTCGTCTCACGGAACGGATTCGGCGCGAGGCGAAGACGTGTGGGAGTTCCCATGACCGCGGGCGCTCCCACGCCGTCCAGCACGACCTGCTGCACGGACGCAAACGGCGAGCCTGCGTACGACCCGTCCACCGCCTGCACGGTCCAGAACAGGGTGGACGCCGTCACCCGTGACACGTCGAAGACAGCGAAGCCGGCGCGCCCCACATTGCCGCGTCGCGCCACGTGACGCTGTCCGGTCATCGCATCCGACTGGGGTGTCGCGAACTCCGAGCCGAAGACGGTCGTCCCGATGCGCACGTTGTAGGTGAGCGCGGAAGAGGGCGTCTCGGCGTCGAGCGACGGCGACCAGGTGAGGATCAACGACTGGCCCACGATCCCGGCCGCGAGATTCGTCGGCGTCGACGGTCGGGAATTCGAAGGCGCGTTGTTGTGGAAGGCCTCGAGGGGATAGGAGGCCCCGAGGCCGGCCGAACCCACGGCGAACAGATCCGCGCCGAGGTCTCCGTCGTAGTCTCCGATCGCGACTTCGGCGTAGTTGGTCGGCGCCCAGAGCGGCGAGTTCAGAATGCGAAACACGCCGGCGTCGTTGCGGAAAACCGTTCCGTTCCGCGAGTCCCCTCTCATCGGGTTGTAGCCTCCGGAGAGGAGATCCGGGTCGCCGTCGTGATCGAAGTCCACTGCCACGAGTTTCAGCGCCGCGTAGTGCACGACACCCGCGATCGCGGAGGGATCCGAGACGAACGTCCCGGCATCGTTCCTCCAGAGAGACACCACGCCCAGGGTGGAGACGAACAGATCCTCGTCTCCGTCCCCGTCGTGATCGATCCACGCCAGGTCGGACGCCTCGGCCTCGGGCAGCGTCTGCGCCACGTGCAGTACCCCGGCATCGTTGCGGAACACCCGGATCTCCCGGGTCCCGCCCCAGTCGCCCGCCACCGCGAGGTCGGGATCGGCATCCGTGTCGTAGTCGATCCAGTCGAGGTAGGCGTAGGCAGCCGGCTCGAGCATCGACGTGTCCACGAACGTGCCGCCGTCGTTGCGGTACAGTCCGAGCGACGACATCGCGAGATCGAGATCGCCGTCTCGATCGTAGTCCTCGAAACCGATCTCGCCCGCGATGGCGCTCCCGACCGGTAGGCCGCTCGGCGACTGGACCCAAAGGCCTCCGTCGTTCCGGAAGATCCGGCTTCCTCCGCCGCGCCGTCCCCCGGGCGGCTCGTTCGGGAACGCGGCCACCACCGCGAGATCGAGGTCGTTGTCGTTGTCGACGTCGGCGAACTGCACCTCCCCGGGGAATCCCCCGAGCACCGTGGCGTCCGCCTCGGCGTACGGCGCCTCGTCGAAGTCGTAGATCGCGGCCTCGAATCCGCTCCCGCCGTAGCCGGCCGCGACGAGCTCCGCGCGACCGTCGCCGTCCACGTCGCCGGCGTCGAGATGGGCGTAGCGATCGGAGAACCCGGCCACCTGCGTGAACGGCACGAACGTGGACACGCCCGGACTGAACGGCGATCCGCGGAAGCCGCCGTCGACCGTCTGCACGGAACAGTGGAAGTTGCCCGTCTCTTCCCCGAAGACCGGAATGCGCACCGACAGCGCCTGCGGATGGTCGACGTTTCCGGCCCGAACGAGCCCCCGCGTTCCGTTGCCTTGCGCCGTGGCGGAGAGTAGGTCCTGCCCCCCCGCCGTCGTTCCCGCGCGCACGGAGTACGTCAGGCCGGCGACCGGCGTCTCGAAATCGGTGCCCGCATTCCACGCGAGATCCAGGTACGCCGGGGTCGCCGTGACCTGCAGACCGGACGGCGCGCCGGGAGCCGAGTTCAGCAGGAAGTGCTGGTTTCGGTAGAGTCGGCAACGGGCGACGCCGTCGGACTCGCGTCCGCTGACCAGGAGATCGAGATCGCCGTCGCCGTCGTAGTCACCCCACGCGAGCGACGACAGCCGCACCCCGACCAGCGTCGCCCCGCCGCCGAACGATCCGCCCGTCTGCTCGAGGACACGCGTGATCTCGGAGCCGGCATCCGTCTGCCCGCAGAACGCGAGATCGAGGTCCCCGTCGCTGTCGACGTCGGCCCAGGCCACGTCGCCGCGGGAGACTCCGGTCCCGACGCTCGACACCGTGAACGTACCACCGGGCTGATGGCGGTACAGGCGCGTCACGGACGTGCCGCTCGCGAGAACGCCGCACGCCGCGAAATCCTGCCGACCGTCCGCTTCGAGATCCCCGATCGCGACCGCGGCTTCGTCGAGACCTTCGAACGTCGTCTCGATCGCGCCCGGCAGGCCCTCCAGCCGCAGGGTGGGCACCGGACCGCCCGGTTCCTCGCTCGCGCCGCCGTACAGGATCTCGCCGACGCCGTTGCCGTCGAGGTCGGCGGAGGCGGCGGACGAGTTGAAGAGTGCGGAGCCGTCGCTCACGAGAGGCGGCAGGAACTCCCCGTTCACGATCGGATACGCAAAGCGAGACGGAGCGTCGCGGCCCAGGAGGATCACGAACTCCGAACCGGGGCCGGACCGATGGAACGCCACCGCGCCGTCCATCGTGTCGGTGAACGGCGCGCCGACGTCCGTGAACGTGGAGCCGTCGTTCCGGAACGCGCGGGCGATCGAACTGCCGGAGAGGAGACCGCCGGAGAGGATCACGTCCGGATCGCCGTCCCCGTCGAAGTCCTCCCAGTCGGCATCGCTCTGCCAGACCCCCGGAAACGGAATCCCCGACTCGACGAAGTTCCCGCCGCCGTCGTTCCGCCAGAGCTCGGACAGATAGTCGCCCGCCTCGGGGTTCCCGGTGACGAACAGGTCGAGGTCGCCGTCGAGATCGAAGTCGACCCAGTCGAGATCTCCCCGGGTGACGGCCGGAAACGGGTTGGGCACCTCGACGAGGGAAACCGCCGCGGGCGACGTTTCCGCGCCGAAGGCGAGGGCGAGCACGAGGACGGGACCGAGAATCCGGGCTCGGCGGATCCGGTTCCGGATCGGGGCGAGCGGCCCCTCCGGCAGCGATCGGTCGGACATGTGGGCACCTCCGAGGATTCCGTATCCGTCCTTCGCAATCCACGGCCGGAGGGAGACACGGCGCAGGCCGGACACCCCGACGACCGCCGGCTGGCGCCCACCCGCCGCGCTTTTCGAACGAAGGAAGGGAGACGGCCGGCACCACCCGGTCCGGTCACCCGATCCCGATCACTCGATCCGTCCGGCACTCGATCCGTCCGGCACTCGATCCGTCCGGTCACTCGATCTGTCTCTTCCCCCGGAGGAACCATGCTCACCCTCACCGCCGCCGGGCGACGTCTCGTCGCCGTCGCGGGCCTCCTGACCGTCGCCGCGACGACCGCGGCGGCCCAGCCGAAGCCGTACGTGGAGTTCCTGGGCGAACGCTTCCTCGTGACGAAGGGCGAGATGGAAGGTTCGCTCGGAGTCGGCTACGACCCGATCCTCGAGCAGGTCCAATCCGTGAAGCGCACGACCCGCTGCGGGGACTTCGTCGCGTTCGTCGACGGCGAGAACGGGATCGCCTGGGACTACGTGAACGAGGAGTTCTGGTACCTGCGCGGAAACCGCGAGCTCTACCACTACGTCAACGGGATGCAGACGCTGATCTTCACGATCCCCGAAGTCTTCGACGTCCCCGGGGCCGGGCCGGACACGCTCGAGAGTCCACAGGGACTGGCCCTGGACATGAACTACGTCTACGTGGTCGACACGGGCCCGAACCTCGGCGCCCTCGATTCCAACGCATGGTTCAAGTTCGAGCGCGACGGCACACCGGTGAGCTCGAGCAAGCTCACGGACTTCCACGCGAATCTCGGACCGCACCTCGCCGAAGGCGGCGACGTGGTCGCCGACGGCATCACCTGGATTCCGGATTCGGCGCCCGGCGGCGCGGGCCTGTTCCTGGTGGCGATCGAACACAGCGGGATGCAGGTGCTCGACGCGAACGGCAACTACATCGATCGCCTCCTGTGGTCGGAGGCCGGGCTCGTGCTCGGGGAGAGCGCGCCGTTCGCGTTCGCGGGAATCGCCGTGGATCCGGCGCGAGGAGATCTCTACCTCGTGGAGAACTCCGGCCAGCAGATGCACGTCTGGCTGCGTCTCGATCCGGCACTCGACGAGTCGATCGTTCACGGGGTGTGGGGCACTCGGTTGCATGGTCCGGAGACCGGCTGCAGTCGACGACTTCCGCTCACTCCCTCGCTCAACTTCTTCAGCCTGACGTACCGCGACGTGGACGGCATGCTGTGGACGAACGAGTTCAATTCCGGAGTCGCGTACACGATCGACCCGAAGAGCGGCAAGGCGACGGAGGTCGGGCCGACGGGCGTGAACGACGTGTGGGGAATGGCCTGGGATCCGGAACGCGACGTGATCTATCTCTTCCGTGAGCTCGGCGGCCCAACCGGCGCGCTGCATCGCTACGACCCGAACACCGGGCTGAGCACGCTCATCAACGGATCCGTGCCCTTCATGCGCGAGCTCGCGTTCGACTCCGACGATCAGCACATCTACGGCGTGGGCTGGGACGGCAGCCAGTCCGTGCTCGTGCGCGTGGATCGCGACACCGGTGCCGGGACGTTCGTCGGACCGACGGTCCCCGGCCAGGGCATCGCCTACGACCGGATGACGCAGACCCTCGTGGTCATCGAGAGCGCCACGCATCGCCTCTACGACGTGAACCCCGCCGACGGAACCGCGGTGATACGCGGCAACTCGGCGACGGCAGGCTGGGAGGGACTCGCCGCGATCCCGATCGTCGACGAAGCGAGCGGTGTGATCGAAGTCCCGCGGGCCCCGGGATCCGTCCTCGCGTCGCCGAACCCGACGAACGGAGCGATTCGGGTGCAGTTCGCCACGTCGCGGCCGGAGCCGGTCTCGGCCCGCATCCTCGACGTGCGGGGGCGGGTGATCCGCACACTGCCGGACTCCCGCGTCGGCGCGATCGATCGCACGTTCGTGTGGGACGGCCGTTCGAACGGGGCTCCCGTCCCGGCCGGCATCTATTTCGTGGAGATCCGACAGGGGAACGCGCGGGAGTCCGCGAAGATCACAGTGCTGCGTTGAACGCAGCCGGGGGGTGATCGGAGCGGCGACGTGGGCGGGGTGGCGACATCCCGCCCGCGATTTCGTTCTCGTTCACGCCCCGCGCGCCGAGGCTAGCCCGGAGGCCAGGCGAGCGGGCGACCGCCGAGCACGTGCACGTGCAGATGATCCACGGACTGCCCGCCATCGGCGCCCCGGTTGATCACCACCCGGTACCCGCCGCGCAAGTCCGACTTCGCGGCGACCTCCTTGGCGACCAGGAGCAGATGGCCGAGCAGGAGCTCCTGCTCCGGCTTCGCCTCGTCCAGATCCGAGAGGTGTTCCCGGGGGATCACGAGCAGATGCGTGGGCGCCTTCGGGGAGATGTCGTGGAACGCGACGGCCAGGTGATCCTCGTGGATGAGCTTCGCGGGGATCTTTCCGTCGACGATGTCGCAGAAGATGCAGCCGGCCATCAGTCCTCCCTCCGTTCGAGCGTGGCGATCGCGAGCGCGACCGCGACGATCGCGGCGGTCTCCGTGCGGAGTCGCGTGCGGCCGAGGGATACCAGGGCCGCGCCCGTTCGTCTCGCCTCTTTTGCCTCGCGACGCCCGAACCCACCCTCGGGTCCGATCAGGATCGTGACGGGCGTACCCGGCACCACCCCGTGCAGCGCGGCCGACATCGAGACCGCCTCTTCGTCCGGGTGCGCGAGCATCACGCGGCCGGTCGAATGCAGCGCGTCCACGAACGACGTGACGGCGCCGATCTCCGGCACGCGACAGCGCCCGCACTGGGCGGCCGCACTCCGCGCGACACGACGCCAGCGATCCAGACGTTCCGAATCGTCGCGCGCCTTCACCACGGATCGATGCGTGATCAGCGGGAGAATGCGCCCCACCCCGCACTCGGTCGCCTTCTCGATCGCCGTCTCCATGCGCGAGCCCTTGGGAGGCGCGATCGCGAGCGTGACGACGTCTCCCAGCCCCACCGCTTCCTCCCGCGCCTCCAGCACGCGGGCGACGAGCTCCGTCTTCGCGACGGACTCCGCCTCGAGCACGTACTCGACCCCCGCTCCGTCGGTCGCGAGGAACTGCTCGCCGCGTCGCACACGCAGCGAGTCCGCGAGGTGGCGACGCTCCCGGCCGGACACGACGAACCGATCGTCCTGCCGGCACTCCGGGGGAAGGAACACGCGGTCCATCGCGACGTCAGAACCGCGCCGACGCGATCCGGATCCGCGCCGCGATCTCCCGCTCCTCGGGCGGCAGCACGTCGGCGAGGGAAACCGGCGTCCGGAGCGAGACGTCGATCTCCGGGACGGGAACGCGCCACGCGAACCCGTCGACGCCCTGTTCGAGCAGCGACGCGGACACGTCCGGCCGGTGCTGGACGTGATAGATGCCGACGCCGAGCCCCACGAACGTGCCGGTGATGAAGCCCCACTTCGAGGGCTCCCCTTCGTTCCCGGAATCCTCGTCGATCAGATCGATCGACAGTCCGACGACGAGACCCGTGAGACTGCCGTAGATCGTGGACTTGAAGATCTCGACCATCGGGTTCGCCTCGCTGCGACGTTCTTCGTGGATCTGGGCGCGGACCGGCGGGGCGAACCCGCCCACGATTCCGAGTCCGACGGCGAGCGACGCGAGCGGTCGCACGCGGGAGAGGATGTCGATTCCTCGACGACCATCGAGTGACATCGGTTGGCTCCTCGACTACGGGGTGGGGCGGGGTTTCTCCTCGACCTACGGAATCAACCGCCGAAGGTTTCCTTGATCTTCTCGAACAGCCCCTTGCCCGGCGCGGGCGTCTCGCCCTGGATCTCGGCGAGCTTCTCGAGAATGAGCTTCTCCTCGCGCGAGAGCTTGGACGGCGTCCACACGCGCACGCGCACGAGCAGGTCACCGCGACGCGACGAGTGGAGCGCCGGCATGCCCTGACCGCGCAGACGGAACGTCTTGTGCGACTGCGTTCCCGCGGGAATCTCGAGCCGGGCCGTGCCGCTCAACGTCGGCGCGTCGACCTTGCCACCGAGCGCCGCGATGGGAAACGAAATCGGCAGATCACACACGAGATCGTCGCCGTGTCGCTCGAACGTCTCGTGAGTCTTCTCCTCGATCAGGATGATGAGATCGCCGGCCGGGCCGCCGTGCGGCCCCGCGTGCCCCTTGCCGGTGATCGGGATGTAGTTGCCCTCGTGCACTCCGGCCGGAACATCCACCGAGATCGTCTCGCTCGCTTCGCGGCGACCGTCGCCGTGGCAGGTCGGGCACGGATCCGTGATGATCTGACCCGTGCCGTTGCAACGGGCACACGGTCCGACGGAGACGAACTGCCCGAAGAGCGAACGCTGGACGCGTCGCACCTGACCGGCGCCGCCGCAATCGGTGCACGTCGCGGGCGACGAGCCCTTGCGCGCCCCGGATCCGCCGCAGGCGTCGCACGCGATCTTGCGCTTCAGCTTGATCTTCTTGGTGACGCCCTTCGCGATCTCCTCGAGCGTGAGCGCGATCCGAACCTGGAGGTTCTGCCCGGCGCGAGGTCCGCGCCGCCCGGCGCCCGCGCCCGCGCCGCCGCCGAAGAAGTCCTCGAAGCCTCCCCCGGCGCCGAAGTCGCGCATGAACGCCCGGAGCGCGTCCGAGATGTCGAAGCCGGCCGCGCCGCCCCCGAACCCGCCGCCCGCGAACTGGCCGTCCACCCCCGCGTGACCGTACTGGTCGTACCGCTGGCGCTTCTCGGTGTCCTTCAGCACCTCGTACGCCTCGGTCGCCTCCTTGAACTTCTCCTCGGCCGCCGCATCGCCGGGATTGCGGTCGGGATGGTACTGGAGCGCCTTCTTGCGGTACGCCTTCTTGACCTCGTCTTCCGAGGCGCCGCGCTCGAGATCCAGCACCTCGTAGTAGTCGCGCTTGCTCACGCCCCGCTCCCGTCTTCACTCGGCGGGGCCGCGGCGGCGACGATCACCTTGGCCGGCCGCAGCACCCGGTCTCCCATCAGATACCCCGACTGGATCTCCTGCACGATCGAGTTCGGCGCCGCTCCCGGGGCGGGCATCGACGTCAGGGCGTCGTGTCGCTCGGGATCGAACGGTTCTCCCTCGCAGTTCATGCGCGCCACTCCCTTGCGGTCCAGCAGGTCGTGCAGACCCTGCGCCACCAGGCGCATGCCGTCCAGGAACGCCGCCGGTACGTCGTCTCCGGCGTGGCCGAGCGCCCGGTCGAAGTTGTCGGCGACGTCGAGCAGCTCGCGCAGAACGTCGGCCGCGCCACGCTGGAGCGCCGTGTCGAGCTCGCGCGCGCTGCGGCGGCGGTAGTTGTCGAACTCCGCCAGCGTCCGCAGGGCGCGATCCGTCGCGTCCGCGGCCTCCTGGCGAAGCGACTCGAGCTCGCGCTCGATCTCGGACGCCGCTTCGTCTTCGGGGGCGGACGGATCGAGTTCCGCGCCTCCCTCCGTCTCCGCCTCCGTCGCGGTGCGACCGGACACGTCGCGCTCTTCCCGGGCCGGAGACGGCCCGCCCTTCTCGTGTTGCTTCTTCTTCATGGATCCCCGATCTCAGTTGCGCTGCAGTATCGTTCCCACGGCGGCGGCCACGTAGTCCACGAGCGCCACCACCTGTTCGTACGGCATGCGGGTCGGTCCGATCACCCCGACCGACCCGCCGAATTCCCCGAACCGGTAGGAGCCCGCGACGACGCTGCAGTCCCGCAGCGCCTCCACCGGATTCTCCTCGCCGATCGTGATGCAGACGTTGCGTCGATGACGCGTCGGCTCGAACAGCTCCGCCAGGACCTTCCGCTCCTCGAGTGCGCGGAACATCTCCCGCAGGCGATCCCGGTCCTCGAACTCGGGCTGGGCGAGGATGTTCGACGTGCCCCACAGGTGGAAGTGCTCCGCCGTCTCGCTCTCGGCGAGCTCCCGCGCCGCGCCGAACACCGCCCGCGCGAGCGCGAGTCCGCGCAGCCGCGGCTTCATCTCCTCCTGCTCCAGCAGGCCGGCGAGGGCCGCCAGCGTGCGGCCGCGGCCGTTCGAGTTGACGAACAGGAGCGACTCCCGCAGATCGTCGGAACCCACCGTGCCCTCGACCGCGCGAACGATCGTTCGCTCGATACCGCTCGTCATGCGAAACACCACGAGCACGCGACGCTCGTCGACCTGGTTCAGCTCCACCCGATCGACGACACTCGAATCGTAGCGGGGCGACAGCACCACGGAGAGCTGATCGGAGTGCTGGCCGAGCGTCACGCACACCGCCTCGAACAGGCGTTCCAGGCTCGAGAATCGCGGCGCGAGTGCCTCGTCGACGGAGCGCTGCTGGCGGCGGCCGAGCTGCGCCCGCTTCATCACCGCGTCCACGTAGCGCCGGTAGCCGAGGTGCGTCGGGAAGCGGCCGCCGGACGTGTGGCGGTGCGTGAGGAGGCCCTTGTCCTCCAGATCCATCATGCAGTTGCGGATGGACGCCGGCGAAAGGTCGAGGCCGCTCTGACGCGCCACCCAGCGCGATCCTACCGCGCGCGCGGAGGCGACGTACTCCCGCACGATCGTCCCGAGGACGATCGCCTCGCGGCTCGTGATCTCGGACGTCTCTTCTCGCGTCATCCTCGGTCCTTCGCGGGCGGGCGTCATGGTGTTGGCGGCCGGCCGGCCGCGGGGTCGGATCGCCCTGGCACTCTGACCCCCTGGAGTGCCAACGCGGCAAGATAGGGACCCGGCCCCGGGACGTCAAGAGGCCCGTGCCTCAAGCCGGACGGGGACGCATCCGATCCGGAACCAGGAAGTGAAACCCGGACCCCCGACCTCGGAGCGACCGTGAAGACTCTCGACCGAAACCTGCTGCTCGAGAACGTGGACGGCGACTTCGAGCTCCTCCGCGAGCTGGTGGACCTCTTCCACGAGAGCTGCGAGGAGATCCTCGGGAATCTGCGCCAGGCCGTCGAGAGCTCGGCCACGGACGACGTCAGCCGATTTGCTCACCAATTGAAGGGTGCACTGGCGAACCTCGGGGCCCAGGCCGGAGCCGAGGCCGCCCGCCAGCTCGAGTCGATCGGACGGACGGCCACGGTCCAGGACGCCCCACCCGCCCTGGCCGAGCTCGAGCGTCAGCTCGACCTGCTCGCGCCCGAGCTCAAGCAGCTCGTGGACACCGCCGCCTAGGCCGAATCCGACCCACTCCGCCGCCGTTCCCGGCGCGCCCGCCGTTCCCGGCGGGCACAACCGTGCTTGACACATCGGGTTAGCGGATCCTAGCGTCTCTTTATCGGTTCTTCTCAACCGTAGGGGGTGGTGTGTAATGGAACGTCTTCTTCGTTATTCCTTCCTGGCTCTGGCGCTGCTCCTGGTGCCGGGCGTGGTCTCCGCCCAGGAGGCGACTTCGGGGTCCATCGAAGGCACCGTCACGGACACGAGCGGTTCGCCGCTCTCCGGTGTGACCGTGACCGTGACCTCCGCGCAGGGCACGAAGTCGGAAGTCACGGATCAACTCGGCCAGTACCGATTCAAGTACCTGAGCGCCGGGAACTACGAGGTTCGCGCCGAGCGGCAGGGCTACACCACGCTGGATCACCCGAGCGTGGGAGTGCAGCTCGGATCGCGCGTTCGCGTGAACATGACCATGAAGTCCGGATCGATGGAGACGGTCGAGGTCGTGGGCACCGCGGCCGTGGTGGACATCTCGTCCAGCACCGCGGGGGCGACGATCGGCGAGGACATCATGTCCCGGATCCCGCTCGGTCGTAGTTTCTCCAACACGCTCGCGCTCGCGCCGGGCGTGGTGGGTAGCGGCATCGACGACTCCAACCCGTCGATCGCGGGCGCGTCCGGCCTCGAGAACACCTACGTGGTCGACGGCGTCAACATCAACAACACCGGCTACGGCAGCGTGGGATCGTACTCGATCATCCTCGGCTCGCTCGGCACCGGCGTGAACTTCGACTACATCAAGGAAGTCCAGGTCAAGACCGGCGGTTACGAGCCGGAGTACGGCGAGGCGCTCGGTGGCTTCGTCAACCTGGTGACCAAGACGGGCGGGAACGAGCACAAGGGTTCCGTCTTCGGCTACGCGCAGTCCTCGAGTCTGGAGGGCACGCGGGAGAAGTCGGATCGGGAGCTCGCGACCTACGACGAGGTCGGGTTCACCAGCAACGACTTCGGCTTCGAAGTCGGCGGGCCCATCTCGAAGGATCGGCTGTTCTACTACGCGGCGTTCGACCCGACGTACCTCACGCTGACCCGCGCGTCGGCCCAGGCGACGGGTTTCACGCACGAGGAAGACATCAACCGGACGATCTGGAACTACGCCGGCAACCTGAAGTGGCTCGCGCATCCGCGCCACACGCTGACGTTCTCGGCGTTCGGTGACCCGTCGCACGGTGACATGGGCGCCCAGCGGACCACGTCGCTGGCCGTCTCCGATCCGTCGATCCGGTACTCCGAGATCGACTACGGCGGGAACAACTTCGTCGGGCGCTGGGAAGGCGAACTGAACGACAACAGCTTCATCGAAGCGTCGGTCGCCTACCACGGGGACGAGTTCAAGGAGAAGGTGAACGTCAACCAGCCCTCCGGTACGGACTTCGAGGGCATCATCAGCGGCAACGGAGGCACGGACCGCTACGGCGGCGTCGGCTTCCTGGGCAACTCCGAGTCGACGAACTACCAGTACTCGGTGAAGCTCTCGAATTTCTTCCAGGGCGAGGGCGAGCACAACCTCCGCTTCGGCGTCCAGTACCAGGACATCGGCTACAACAACACCACGAACTACACCGGTCCCGCCGGAACGGTCATTCCGCAGAGCGTCGAGAGCGGCGCGGGCGTCGGATCGCAGGCCGCGGCGTCCGGATACACGTGGCAGATCACCGCGAACGACGATGCCGCCCTGTATCCGTCCGGCTACCGGTTCCGCATCAACCGGATCCGCTCGGGCGAGCTGACGTCGGAGACGACGAACCAGCACCTGGCGTTCTTCCTGTCCGACTCCTGGAGCCCGAACGACTGGCTGAACTTCATGGCCGGCATCCGCTACGAGCAGAACACGCTCGTGGGTTCGCTCTCCAAGTTCAGCTGGGGCAACAACTGGGGGCCGCGGTTCCACGTCACGCTGGATCCGACCCAGGATCACCGCTCGAAGGTCTCGTTCGCGTACGGCCGCTTCTTCGGCAAGATCCCGAACGACCTGGCCGTCCGTGCACTCTCGGCCGAAGTCACGCAGATCGTGTCCTACGACTACGCCGACGTGGACTTCACCGACCCGAACAATCCGGTCATTCCCGACCCGAGCCTCGCGAAGGCCATGCTGACCTTCGGCGACGTGCCGACCGTGATCGACCCGGATTCGAAGGTCACGTACCAGGACGAGTACGTCATGAGCGCCGAGCGGGATCTCCGCCCGAACGTGAACGTCGGCCTGACGTACACGCACCGCTCGCTCGGCCGGACGCTCGAGGACGTGGCCATGGTCGCGTACTCGGACCTCGTTTCGGGCGCCGAGGACTTCGGCGAGTACTTCATCACGAACCCGTCGGAGGCCGACGGTTTCCCGAAGCCTTCGCGGAAGTACGACGCGTTGACCTTCTCGGCCCAGAAGCGGTACACCCCGAGTGACCCGTGGCAGCTCATGGGCTCGTACACGTGGTCCAAGCTCAAGGGCAACTACGAGGGGTACTACCGTCGTGACAACGGACAGAGCGATCCGTTCATCACGTCGCTGTACGACTTCCCGTACCTGCGTGATCCGGACATCTTCAAGTACCTGATCGAGGACGGCGTGCTGCCGAACGACCGCACGCACGTCTTCAACATGTTCGGGTCGTACACGCTCGACATGGGCCTCACGTTCGGCGCGAATCTCCGCGTCCAGACGGGTATCCCGCTCACGAAGCTCGGCCACAACGAAGCGTACGGCAGCGACGGCGAGATCCCGCTCGAGTCCCGCGGCGGCAGTGGCCGCACGCCGACGACGACGAACGTCGGTCTCCACGCGGACTACGCGATCCAGACCGGTGGCCGTCAGATCGCGCTCATCGCCGACGTGTTCAACCTGCTGAACCAGCAGAAGGGCACGGACTACGACCAGAACTACGAGGTCGGCGGTGTCGGCCTGGTCAGCAACGACTTCGGCAAGCCGACGAAGTACGAGGATCCGCTCTCGATCCGGTTCGCGATCCGGGTTTCGCAGTAGCGGCGTGAAATCGCGGGGTGGCGCCCTCGGGTGCCGCCCCGCGGAGTTCCTTGCAGGGCGGCGATCCTCCGGGATCGTCGCCCTTTTTCTTGTGATGCGGAGGTTGTGTCTGTCTCGACGAATGCCAAGGCGCGCGCATCCACGGCCAAGGGCCGCCCGGAAGGTGCCCCGCTCGCGACCGCCCGGCCCGCGAGCCGGACCGAGACACATTTCTCGAACCACGACGAATCGGTACCGGGATCGAGTGCATCTGAAGTCCCCGACCCCCTTTTGGAGGAGATCAGGACATGAAGATCGGGATTCTCGGTTCCGGAGGCGTTGCGAAGACCCTGGCGAGCGGATTCCTGGCCCACGGACACGAGGCGATGCTCGGCTCCCGGGATCCGGGGAAGCTCGCCGACTGGGCGGCGGACAATTCCGGTGGGCGCACCGGAAAGTTCGACGAGGCGGCGGCATTCGGCGAAGTGGTAGTGCTCGCGGTCAAGGGCTCGGCGGCGAGCGGCGCGTTGCAACTCGCGGGGGGAGCGAATCTCGCCGGGAAGACCGTGCTGGACGCCACCAATCCGATCGCCGACAAGCCACCCGTCAACGGCGTCCTGAGCTTCTTCACGTCGCTGAACGAGTCCTTGATGGAGCGCCTCCAGCGGGAGTTCCCGACGGCGCGGTTCGTGAAGGCGTTCAATTCCGTCGGTGCCGCGCACATGGTCGATCCGAAGTTCGAGGGCGGGCGCCCCACGATGTTCATCTGCGGCAACGACGAGAGCGCCAAGCGAACCACATCGTCGCTGCTGGAGAGCATCGGCTGGGAGGCGGCCGACATGGGCGCGGTGGAGGCGGCGCGCGCGATCGAGCCGCTGTGCATGCTGTGGTGCATTCCGGGCTTCCGCTCGAACGAATGGAACCACGCGTTCAAGCTGCTGCGCTGAACCGGCGGCTTCTTCGCGTGCTTCTTTCGCCTAGCTGTGGCTTCCAAGGAGGTTGTTCATTCGGGGTCCTCGTAGAGAATGGGGCTTGTCTAAGGTCCTATTCCCGAGAGGCACCCCGAATGAATCTCCATCCTAACGCGAAGACGACCCCGGCCAGTAGAGAACTCCTCATCCAGCGGGTGATTGGGGAGGGCCTTCCCGTGGCGGTCACGGCGGACGGCCTGGGGATCAGCCCCCGAACGGCCTACAAGTGGCTGACCCGGTATCGAGAGGGCGGCGTGGACGGCCTTCGGGACCGCAGCTCGGCCCCCCGGCGAATGCCCACCGCCACTCCACCACGGATCGTGAAGCGGATCGAGGTCCTGCGTCGTCGACGCTGGAGCTCGTTTCGGATCGCGGAGCGACTGCGAATGGCGATCTCGACCGTGTCGCTGATCCTCAAGCGTCTCGGACTGAGTCGCCTGTCGAATCTGGATCCCAAGCCGAAACCGATCCGGTACGAACGGGCTCGACCGGGAGAGCTCCTGCACGTGGACATCAAGAAGCTCGGGAGAATCGTGCGCGTCGGGCATCGCATCCACGGCGATCGACGCACCCGAGTGAGAGGGGCCGGCTGGGAGTACGTGCACGTCTGCGTGGACGACTGCAGTCGAGCGTCGTACGTGGAGATCCTCCAGGACGAGCGAGGTGCTTCCGCGGCACCCTTCCTCCGCCGGGCGGTCGCCTGGTTTCGATCGCAGGGAGTCCACGTGGAGCGCGTCATGACCGACAACGGGTCGGCCTACATCTCCAAAGACCACCGGAAGGCCTGCCAGAATCTCCAGATCCGTCACCTGAGGACCCGACCCTACACCCCCAAGACCAACGGAAAAGCCGAGCGCTTCATCCAGACCCTGATCCGGGAATGGGCGTACGCTCGGCCGTACCGGAACTCCAAGACTCGAGCCAAAGCCCTGCGGCCCTGGCTCGAGAAGTACAATCACCGTCGGCCCCATCACGGCATCGGGAGGCTCACTCCAATCGCCAAGCTCGAGGCAACTCGATGAACAACGTCCTCAGAAACGACACCTAGCTGCCTTCGCTCGCCGCGTCGGTCGCTTCGTCGGTCGCGGTGACCGCGGCCGGCGCTGCGAGACCTTCCTCGAGCTGGCGAATGCGGGCGACCTCGCGGTCGATGTAGTCGATCCACTGCGTGGCCGCGGTCCGGAGATCGGGATCCGACTGAGCCTGGCGGAATTCGGTCCGGGCCTGGTCGTAGCGCTCGGCCTCGAAGAGCGCCATGCCGAGGACGAGGCGGATCTGGGCCGGATCCTCCACGCCCTTCTCGAGGGCGCGTCGGCCCGACTTCACGGCGAGATCGAGCTCGTCACGATTCAGGTGCAGCTGCGCGAGACGGGCGTCGGCCTCGCCGTTCGTCGAGACCTGTGCGGTGGCCTCGAGGGCAGCGATCGCCTTCTCCTCCTCGCGAGCGACCGTCCACATCTCGCTGAGGAGACGCAGGTGCCGCTCGGTCTTCTCGACCTTGCTGTCCTCCATCGCCTTCGCGAGAACGACGGCCCCGCGGTACGGTGCCCCGGCCTGCACCAGGAGCTGGGAGTAGGCGAGCAGATCCTGATCGTCGTCGAGCAATCCCTGGAGATACGCCGCGTCGTACGTGGCGAGCCGCTTGGGATTGTCGTCCATCTCGCCGTACGTCGCGGCGAGCTGCAGCCAGTACTCCTTCTTCGGGAACCGCTCCACGAGGATCTGGAGAACCTCCGCGACCTTCTTCCAGTCCCCGAGCTCGTAGTGCAACACCCGGAGAAGGAGGTACCAGCCTTCCTGGATCGGACGGCCGCCGGTCTGCGCGATCTCGATCGCGTTCTGGACCGCCGTCAGTCCGTCGCGATAGCGGCCGAGCTTGTAGTAGGCCTGGCCGAGGAGCACGTAGGGTTCGGGACCGGGCGAGGTCGCGGTCTGGAGCCAGCGCAGCAGACCGTCGGCCGCGGCCTGGTAGTCCTCGATCATGAAGTTCATCTGGGCGAGCGTGTACAATGTGAGCGAGGTCATCGCCTCCGGCAGGCCTTCCTGCTGCAGGGCGATCTCGTAGTGCTTCACCGCCTCCCGGTAGTTCTCGCGCGTGTACTCGAGGAATCCGTACGCCGTCTGGAACTGCGCGATCTCGTACGGGCTCAGATTCTTGTCCTTCTCGACCTCGCGCAGCAGCTCGAGCGCCTTCGGATAGTCACCGGCCTCGGTCGCGGTCTGCGCCTTGCTGAGACGGTCGTAGATCCGCTCGCGCATCGTGGGACTCTGCGCGGAACCCGTCGAGGGCGCGAGGAGAGCGACGATCGCGACCCACACGAACGCGGCCAGGCGAACCGGTCTTCCGAGACGAGACACTAGTCCTCCAGGCGGTAGTTGAACAGGTTGCGCACGCCGTGTACCTCGATCGGCTCGCCGTTCACGACCCGCGGCTTGTACTTGAACTTGAGCGCTGCTTCGATGCTCGCCTTGTCGAAGACGCCGGGCGGATTCGCGTCCACCACGACCGGATCCCGTACCGTGCCGGACGTGGTCACGGTGTACTCCACGATGCAGTAGCCACTGATCCGCTCGGTCTGGGCCTTCCACGGGTAGACCGGCGCGATCTTCACGATCGGCAGGTACTCGCCGTCGCTGGCCTCGAGGTTGATCCCGCCCACGTCGACGTCCGCCATCACCGGCGGCGGCGCGATGTTCAGCGCGGTTTGCGTGGGCTCGAAGTTCTGCGCGGCCTGCTGCGGCATGTCCGGCGGGGCCTCGGGCTCGGCCGGTTTCTCCGCCTTGCGTTCCTTGCGCTCGATGGTCTCCTCGCGCTGTGCACGCACGAAGTCCACGAAGTGGCGCGTGCCGGATTCGTCGAGATCCCGCTTCGCGGTCGCGATCAACGTCTGCATGATGAACAGCACGACGACGGTGACGATCGCACCCAGGACCGACGATATGGCGAGGCGGCCGAACATCGAACCCCTCCGCTACTGGTCCGCTTGCGGCGCCGCGATGGCGACGTCGTAGACGCCCGCGAGTCGTGCGGCGTCCATCACCTCCACCAGCACCTTGGTCTTCGCATCCTGATCCGCCTGGATGACGACCGTGCCCTGCGGGTTCTCCGCGTGCAGTCGCTCGATGTTCGCTCGAACCGCCCGCGGATCGACCTTGCGGCGGTCGATCCAGATGTTCCCGTTGGAATCGATGGCGACCAGGATGTTCGCCTTCTCCTTCGGCTGCGAGGTCGCGGCCTCCGGCTTGTTGACGTCGATGCCCGACTCTTTCACGAACGAGGCGGTCACGATGAAGAAGATGAGCATGATGAACACCACGTCGAGCATCGGCGTGATGTTGATCTCCTGCTCCTCCTCGTCCTGCTGGATCGACACGAAAGGTCGTCGCATGGCTCCGCCCCTAGTGGTCCAAGGTCAGGTGGCCGTCGAGACGCTCGACGGAATCGTTGGCCAGGCGCGCGAGGATCGTCGCCGCAAACACTCCCGAGAGGGCCCCGACCATCCCGGCCATCGTGGGTACGGTGGCCCGCGCGACGCCCTCGGCCATCGCCCGAGCGTTCGCCGCGCCGGTGATCGCGAGCACGTCGAACACCTCGATCATGCCGGTCACGGTGCCGAGCAGTCCGAGCAACGGACACAGGGCCACGAGCGTCTTGATCACGGAGATGTTCGAGTTCACCGCCTCGCTGAGCTGGGAGATCAGGCTCTCCCGGATCCGGTGGGCGTTCCAGGACTTCCGCTCCGGGCGGTTCTCCCAGACCTTGATCGAGGCCAGGATCAGCTTCCAGCGCTCGCCGCGGAAGAACAGGATCCGCTCGAAGATCAGGATCCACATGAGCAGGATCGTCACCGCGATCGCGGTCAGCACCGGGCCTCCGAGCTCCATGAAATCCCGGATCGCCACGTACGCTTCGAAGAACACCTCAGGCCGCCTTCCGTTCGGACCGTTCGGCCACGATGCCCGCGCTCTGCTCCTGCAGCACGGAGAGGATGTGACGGCTGCGACCGCTCACCACCGTGTGCAGCAGCACCAGCGGGATCGCCACCGTGAGACCGAGCACGGTGGTGACGAGCGCCTGGGAAATGCCGCCCGCCATCAGCTTGGGGTCGCCGGTACCGAACAGGGTGATCGCCTGGAACGTCACGATCATTCCGGTCACGGTCCCGAGCAGTCCGAGCAGCGGCGCCACCACGCTCAGGATCTTGATGAAGAGCAACGAGCGCGTGAGCTTCGGCGTCTCGCGGAACACCGCCTCGCCGAGCCGGAGCTCCAGTGTCTCCACGTCGGCGTTCGGGAACTGATCGGCCACCTGGAGAATGCGGCCGAGCGCGTTGTCGTCGCGCGGCTTGCCGGTCTCCTTCAGCTGCGAGTTCACCGAGGCGCTCGCGCGGCCGAGCGAGAACAGGCGCTCGAGCGAGATGATCAACCCGAGAATACCGAGCGCGATGATCACGTAGCCCACGATGCCGCCCTGGTCGATGCGCTCGCGCAGGCTCGGCCGCTCGAGGTACGTCGCGAGGATCTGACCGCGCGTCGGATCGATGCCGAACTTCACGGGCTCATTGCCGCCCTGGAACAGCCCCGCGATGTCCGACGTGAACCGGCCCTGCGGCTGACGACCGAGCTCCGCGAGGTTCTGCGTCTCGGGCACGTAGGTGAGGTACTTGCCCGGCGCCACGATGTTGAACGCGCCCACCCGGACGACGTCCTCCTCGACCTCGCGCCCATCCGTGGTGATGACCTTGGCCGGGAACTTCACGACCTTCCCCGTTTCGGTCATCTCCTGCTGCATCAGGAACCACAACTTCTCGATCTCCGCGATCGAGGGGAGCGTGGACGCGGAACCGGCCTTCTGGGTGAGCTTCTCCAGGAAGTCGCCGCGATTCGGGATCTGCGCCGCCGTCACCGACGTCTCCAGCAGGCCCTGCGTGTCGCTCGACACCTGCTGCAACACGCCGAACAGCTCGCGCAGCGAACCCAGACGACGGTTGAGCTGCTCGTTCACGTCGGCGAGCTTCAGCTCGTTCTCGTCGTAGATCTTCTCCTGGGTATCGCCGCGCTTCTCCTCGGCGGCCAGCTGGCGGCGCGCTTCCGCGAGCAGATTCTTCTGCTCGTCGCGCGCCGCGGCGAACTTCGCCTCGCGCTCGCGCGCGTCGGCTCGCTCGTCGACCGTACCCTTCTCCACGAGCTTCAGCAGCGAGTCGAGATCCTTCGCGTCCTGGGCGGCGGCCGGGGCCACGCCCGTGGCCACCAGGAGGGTGGCGGCAAGAATGACGCGGACGTTCCTCATGACGCAGCCTCCGGGGCGGGCACGGGAAGTTGCAGAAGGTCCGGCGCCACTTGCTTCTCGGCGATCCGGATGCCCTGCCGGACCTGATTGCGCGATTCGCCGTCGTCGAGGGACGTCCACTGCTTGGCCTGCGTGTCCCACATGCCGGTCACGCTGGCGTCGTTCGTCTGATAGTACAGCCCGATCCGGCCCAGACGCAGCATGTTGACCTCGAGCGTCGCACCGCTCAGCTCGAGCGAGTCCTTGTACACCTCGATCGTCCGACCGTAGTCGATCTCGATCTGGAAAGCTTCGGTGAGGCGGCGGAACTTCTCGGCGGCCGAGACGTCGGCGCTCTCCATCATCTCGCGCAGACGGGCGACGCGTTCCGTGCGCTCCTTCTGCAGGAAGGGAACGTCGAGCTGCACGAAGCGCTCGAGCGAGTCGAGCATGCGAATCATCAGCGGCACGATCTGGCGCTCCATCGTGCTCACTTCGTCGATCGACGCGCGCAGATGCTCGAGCTCGGCGACCTGATCCGCGACCTGGCGCTCGAGATAGTCGTTGTAGATCTCGAGGCCGTCCTTCTCCTTCGTGACCTGCTTGTACTCACCGAGCAGGTCCTGCGTCTCGTCGACCATCTTGTCGATCTTCTTCTGCGACGCCTGGGCGACCTCGATCTTCAGTGCTTCCGCGGCCAGGACCGAGGCGAGCTCCCCGGCGGCGGCGACGGACACGAACCCGCCCGCCGCGACGGCGACGGCCAGTGCTCCTGCCGTGATCCGATGTTTCCTCATCCGACCCTCCGATCCGGGATGCCGTCGCCGCGAGGCGACGACGCGTGCGGGCACTATAGGCCGGATGCGGCGGTCCGTCACCCGGGAGGGAACCGTCGGGCGGGGCGGAATGGCGGGATTCCCGGGATCTTCACGGGCGGGAACGGAACGGGGCCTGACCCGGTAATGCGTTGCCTTGAAACAAGTTAGGAAAGCAGGGCGTCGAACACCGTATCGGCGAACAGCCGCCCCCGCCGAGTCAGGCGGACCCGCGACTCTCCCTCCACGAGGTGATCGGCCCGGGCGGCGTCCAGCGCGGCCCGAAGGGGCGCCCGGTCGGCCTCCGCGAGCAGGCGGAGCCGCTCGCCGACGTCGATCCCGGCCGTCGTGCGAAGGCCGAGGTACAGGTCCTCGGCCGCCCAGGTGCGCGGCGGGAGGACCTCCGAAGCCCGCGCCGGCGAGGCGCCGGCGACCCGGCGAGCCACGTACTCGTCGACATCGGAGACGTTCGTCCACCGGGCGTTCGTCACGTGCGAGGCGGCGCTCGCACCCACTCCGAGCAGGTCCCCGCTCCGCCAGCCGTCCAGGTTGTGGCGGCACTCGAAGCCGGGACGCGCGAAGTTCGAGATCTCGTACCGCTCGATTCCGTGCTTCGCGAGCACCTCGTCCGTCCCGTCGAACATGCGGGCGCGCTCCTCCTCGTCGGCCAGGTGAAAGCGCCCGGCGTCCCTGCGACGTGCGAGACGCGTGCCTTCCTCCACGGTGAGTTCGTAGGCCGAGACGTGCTCCACCCCGAGCGACGCGGCCTCGCCCAGCTCGCGCAGCCACGCGTCCGCGTCCTGACCGGGCCACCCGAAGATGAGATCGACGCCGACGTTCTCGAAGCCGGCTTCCCGCGCGGCCGCCAGCGCCGCAACATTGTCTTCCGGCCCGTGCGTCCGCGTGAGGATCCGGAGCCCCTCGGCACGCAGCGACTGCCAGCCCAGCGTCAGGCGACGAACTCCGGCCGCGCGAAGCCCGGCCAGCCGCTCCCGATCCAGACCGTCGGGATTCGCTTCGAGGCTCACCTCGTTCGGCGCTCCCCCGGGGAACGCGCGACCGATCGTGGCGAGCAATCGATCCACGTCCTTCGCGGCGAGGAGGCTCGGAGTGCCGCCGCCGAAGTACACGGTCGAAACCCGTCGCCCCGCGAAGCGCGGATCCCGCGCCGCCGCCTCGATCTCACCCTGGACCGCATCCACGTAGGCGGCGCGCGTCTCGTCGCGACCGACCACGAAGTAGAACGCGCAGTAGTGACACCGCGCGGAGCAGTAGGGGAAGTGGACGTACAGGCCGAACGGTCGCTCGGGATCCGGCGGGACGGGCACCGCGCCGGACTCGGTCATCGCTCGATCTTGAGCACGGACAGGAAGGCTTCCTGGGGCACGGTCACGGTACCGACCTGCTTCATCCGCTTCTTGCCTTCCTTCTGCTTCTCGAGGAGCTTCCGCTTTCGCGTGATGTCACCACCGTAGCACTTCGCGGTGACGTTCTTCCGCAGTGCGGAGATGGTCTCGCGGGCGATGACCTTGTTCCCGATCGCGGCCTGGATCGCGATCTGGAACTGCTGGCGCGGGATCACTTCCTTGAGCTTCTCGCAGAGGCTTCGCCCCCATTCGTACGCCTTCTCGCGGTGCACGATGATCGAGAGCGCATCCACCGGATCGCCGTTCAGCAGGATGTCGAGCTTCTGCATCGGCGCAGCCTCGTACCCCACGAACTCGTAGTCGAAGCTCGCGTATCCGCGCGTGATCGACTTCAGCTTGTCGTAGAAGTCGAAGATGATCTCCGAGAGCGGGAACCGGTAGTGGATCAGCACGCGTGTGGGATCCAGGTACTCCATTCCGGTCTGCACCGCGCGGCGCTCCTGCGCGAGCTTCATGATGTTCCCGATGTAGTCGGTGGGCACCACGATCTCGGCCCGGATGATCGGCTCCTCGATGCGCTCGATCTCCGCCGGCCGCGGCAGCTGCGTCGGACTCTCGATCACGCGCATCTCGCCGTCCAGCGTGTAGACGTGGTACGGCACGGTGGGTACGGTGGCGATCAGGCCGAGGTCGAACTCCCGCTCGAGGCGCTCCTGCACGATCTCGCGGTGCAGGAGTCCGAGGAACCCGCACCGGAACCCGAAGCCGAGCGCCATCGACGTCTCCGGCTCGTAGTGCAACGACGCGTCGTTCAGCTTGAGCTTCTCCAGCGCGTCGCGCAGATCCTCGTAGTCCTCGGATTCGATCGGGTAGAACCCGGAGAACACCATCGACTTCGCCTCGACGTATCCGGGCAGCGGCTCCGTGGCCGGACGCGCCGCGTCGGTGATCGTGTCGCCGACCTTCGTGTCCGCGATGTGCTTCACGCCGGCGATCACGTAGCCGACCTCGCCCGCGGAGAGCTCGGCCTTCGGCATCCACCCGAGTCGCAGCGTGCCGACCTCGTCCACCAGGTACTCGGCGCCGTTCGAGAGGAACCGGATCGTGCGCCCCGCCCTCAGCGTGCCGTCGACGACACGCACGTAGGCGACCGCGCCCCGGTACTGGTCGAACGCCGAATCGAAGATGAGCGCGCGCAGCGGAGCGGACGGGTCGCCCTTCGGCGGCGGAATGCGCTTCACCATCGTGGGAATGATCTGTTCGATCCCGATGCCGGCCTTCGCGCTGATCATCAGCACGTCGTCGGGATCGCCGCCCAGCAGATCCACGACCTGCGCGCGCACGCGTTCGGGTTCCGCGCCGGGCAGATCGATCTTGTTCAGCACCGGGATGATCTCGAGGTCGTTCCCGAGCGCCAGGTGCAGGTTCGAGATCGTCTGCGCCTCCACGCCCTGGCTCGCATCGACGATCAGCAGCGCTCCCTCGCACGCGGCGAGGCTGCGCGAGACCTCGTAGCTGAAGTCCACGTGGCCGGGCGTGTCGATCAGGTTCAGCACGTACGGGGTTCCGGTCTCCGGATCCTTCCACTCCATCCGGACCGCGTGCGCCTTGATCGTGATGCCGCGTTCCTTCTCGAGCTCCATGTTGTCCAGCACCTGGCCCTGCGCCTTCTCGGCGGACAGAGTGCCGGTGAGCGACAGCAGACGATCCGCGAGCGTGGACTTGCCGTGATCGATGTGCGCGATGATGCAGAAGTTGCGGATGCGATCGAGTTCGATCATTCGGACGAGGCGCCCCCCGCGCTCGCCGGCGCCGAAGTCTCGAGTCCGGCCGCGTAGACCTGCGACCAGTCCTTCGCGAGCCAGGTCCCGACCCGCGAGAAGCGCGGGCGCCCCAGGAACAGCTGGAGGAAGCCCTTGACCCAGTTCTCGGGCAGGTCGCGCACCCACCGGGGCGCGGCGTCGGGGTCCGTGGACCAGTACAGCACGAAGGCGCGCCCCACGACGCGGTGGGCGTCGAGCGGGCCCCAGTACCGGCTGTCCTGGGAGTTGTTCCGGTTGTCTCCCATCATGAACAGCGTGCCCGGCGCCAGACGGAGCGGCGGCATGCTCGTGCGACCGGCGAACGGGACCGGCTTCAGGTACTTGTACGGTTCGTCGAGCGGCTCGGCGTTCACGAACACCTCGTTGTCGTCGATCGAGATCGTCTCTCCGCCGATCGCGATGCACCGCTTGATGAAGTCGCGGTTCGTGTTCGGATCCTTGAACACGATGATGTCGCCCTGCCGCGGCTCACGAAATCCCGGCAGCCGGAACTGGGTTCCCGGGACCCGCGCCCCGAACGTGATCTTGTCCACCAGCAGGAAGTCGCCGATCAGGAGCGTGTCCTCCATCGACCCCGACGGGATCCGGAACGCCTGCACGAAGAACGTCCGGATGACGATCGCGATCACGAGCGCCCAGAAGATGGTGCGGAACGACTCCCGCGACTCCGTCTTCGCCGCGCCCTTCGACCCCGCGTCGGGGGACTTCTTTCCGAACATCCTCTGCCTTCCTCCTGGTCACGCCTTCGTCGAGGCGCGGCGGGCCGACCGGGCCTCGCCGGGTTCTCCGGGCGAAACGCCGCGAGGGCGTTCCCTCCGAACGATCTCAGAAACGGAGGCCGATCTCCACCCGGCGCTCGACCGGATCCACTTTCGAGAACAGGCTCTTGCCCTCGTCGATCTCGGCGTCGAAGTCGCCGAGGTAGCCGTCGACGTAGGCGTCCAGTGCGCCGTAGAACCCCGTGACGATCCACCAGAACATCAGGTCCCGGCGCCGCTTGAAGTGGTCCTCGGCCTTCGCTTCCGCGAGGGAGATGTCTCCCCCGAAGGCCACCTCGTCCAGGGCACGGAGGCGGTCCGCCTCGCGGCGCGACTCCCCCGCCTCCCGGGACTCGATCACGAGGCGGGTGAGAAGGTACGACTGGACGGTGAACTGGACGACTGCCTTCTTCGATTTCCCGTTCGTCAGCTGCCCCCAGCCCGGAAACGTCGCGCTCCGGATCGCCCGGGCGAACGGGGACGGGCCGGGGATCTCCTCGGCTCCCGCGCAGACCGACGGCAGCGCGAGGAATACCACTCCGAGCAAGGCGAGAAAATGGCGGGAATGTGTGGGAATCGAACCCACCCCGGATGGTTTCAGCACCCGACGGAAGGATTTGAAGTCCTCGAGGTTCACCAGAACCTACCCATTCCCGAAGTCCTGCCGGCCAGGGCGCCTCCCGACTTGTCCGGCCGGGTCGGGCGCGCGGACTCCGGCGACGTCAATCCAAGAGCGCCACGGCGTCGATCTCGACGAGCGCGTCCAGCGGGAGCCCCCGGACCGCGACCGTGGACCGGGCCGGGGCCGCCTCCCCGAGATGGCGCGCGTAAACTTCGTTCATCGCCGCGAAATCCGCCATGTCTTTCAGATACACCGTGGTCTTCACGATGCGCTCGAGCGAGCTCCCGCCCGCCTCCAGCACCGCGGCCAGGTTCCGCAGCACCTGCTCGGTCTGCTCCGCCACGCCGCCCTCGGCCAGGGCCTTGGTCCCCGGCACGAGAGCGATCTGTCCGGCCGTGAAGATCATGCCCTTCGCGCGGATCGCCTGGCTGTAGGGCCCGATCGCCTCGGGCGCGTTGTCGGTGCGGACCTTCTTGCGTCCCATCCTTCGATCTCCTCGATCGCCCGGGGTCTACTCGACCGTCACGCTCTTGGCGAGGTTGCGCGGCTGGTCCACGTCGCAGCCGCGGAGCACCGCGATGTGGTACGCGAGCAGCTGCAGCGGAACCACGGACAGGATCGGCATGAGGGCCGGGATCGTGCGCGGGATGTGGATGACGTGATCGACCTTCTCACCGATCTCGTCGTCTCCCTCCGTGGCGATCGCGATGACGCGGCCGCTGCGGGCGCGTACTTCTTCGATGTTGCCGAGCACCTTGTCGTACGCGCGATCCTTCGGCGCGATGAACACCACCGGCATGTTCTCGTCGATCAGCGCGATGGGACCGTGCTTCATCTCCGCCGCCGGGTATCCCTCGGCGTGGATGTAGCTGATCTCCTTCAGCTTCAGCGCGCCCTCGAGTGCGACCGGGTAGTTGTAGCCGCGGCCGAGGTACAGGAAGTTGTCGTGATCCTTGTACTCCATCGCGAGACCGAGGATCTCGTTGTTCTTGTCCAGGATCCGCTGGATGCGCTCCGGCAGCTGCTTCATCTCGTCGATGAACTCCGCGCCGCGGGCGCGATCCATCTCGCGGAGGCGGGCGAACGTCAGCGTCATCAGTGCGAGTACCGTGATCTGCGCCGTGAACGCCTTCGTGCTCGCCACTCCGATCTCCGGACCGGCGTGCGTGTACGACCCGCCGTCCGACTCGCGCGCGATCGTGGAACCCACCACATTGCAGATGCCGAGCGACCGCGCCCCCTTCATCTTCGCCTCGCGCATCGCCCACAGCGTGTCCATCGTCTCGCCGGACTGGCTGATCGCGATCGAGATCGTGTTCGGGGTGACGATCGGGTTCCGGTAGCGGAACTCCGAGGCGTACTCCACCTCCACCGGAATGCGCGCGACCTCTTCCATCATGTACTCGCCGATCAGACCGGCGTGCCAGGACGTGCCGCAGGCGGAGATGATGATGCGCTCCACCGCGCGCACCTCGTCCTCGGTCATGTTCAGACCGCCGAGATGCGCCGTGGCGGCCTCCTCGTCGAAGCGTCCCCGCATCGCGTTCGTGACGGTCTCCGGCTGCTCGAAGATCTCCTTGAGCATGAAGTGCGGGTAACCCTGCTTCTCGATCGCGCCGAGGTCCCAGTCGATCTGCTCGATCTCCTTCTCGACCGAGACGTTGTCCAGACTGGTCGTGCGGAACTTGTCCCGCTCCACGACGGCCATCTCGTGATCGTCCAGGTAGATCACCTGGCGGGTGTGGTGCAGGATCGCCGCCACGTCCGACGCGACGAAGTTCTGGTGCTCGCCGATGCCGATGACGAGCGGGCTGCCGTTCCGCGCGACGAGGATCCGATCCGGTTCGTCGGAGCAGATCACGGCCAGACCGTACGTTCCCTCGACACGCTTCAGCGCGAGACGCACCGCGTCCTCGAGGTCACCTTCGTAGAAGTGGCCGATCAGCTGCGCGAGCACCTCGGTGTCGGTGTCCGTCTCGATCCGGACGCCGCCCTCTTCGAGCTGCTTCCGCAGCGAGCGGTAGTTCTCGATGATCCCGTTGTGCACCACGGAGATACGACGCGACGCGTCGCCGTGCGGGTGCGCGTTCGTGGTGTTCGGCGCGCCGTGCGTCGCCCACCGCGTGTGCGCGATGCCCACGCCGCCCCCGGCCCCGATCTTTCCGTTCGAGGAGATCAGCTTCTCCAGATTCGCGATCTTGCCGGCGCTCTTCTTGGTCACGACCGCGCCGTTCTCCACGATGCTCACCCCGGCCGAGTCGTAGCCGCGGTACTCGAGACGTTTGAGTCCCTCGAGGAGGATCGGCACGATGGGACGCGATCCGATGTATCCGACGATTCCACACATGGCGCGCTCTCCCTAAGACGCGGCACCGGCCCGGACCGCGACTTCTCGCGCCCGGACGACGAGCTCGTTCACGGCGTCCCCCGTTCGCGCTTCCGCGAGCAGCCGGAGGATCGGCTCCGTGTTGGACTTCCGAACGTGCACCCAGCCGTCCGGGGACAGGAGCTTGAGACCGTCGGTGCGGTCCACCTGGTACCCCGGGAACGCCGAGGCGAGTTCCCTGAGCACTAGATCGACATCCAGGCCGCCGACCTCGATCTTCTCCTTGCGCATGACCGTGGAGGGGATCCGGGCGGCCAGGGCGGCCGTGCCGGCCCCCTCGCGGGCCAGGGCGGTCAGCCAGAGGGCGATCCCGAGCAGGCCGTCGCGGCCGGGGTTCACCGCGGGCACGATCACCCCGCCGTTCCCCTCCCCGCCGATCTTCGCCCCGATCTCCAGCATCCGCTCCGTGACGTTCACCTCGCCCACCGGGGTCCGGTGCACCCGGGCGCCGTGGCGGGCGGCCACGTCGTCGATGGCCATCGTGGTCGAGACGTTGACGACCACGTCGCCCCCGAGCACCGGGAGGAACGAGTCGATCACCACGGCGAGCGTGACCTCCTCCCCGATCGGGCGGCCGGTCTCGTCCACGACGGCGACCCGGTCCGCGTCCGGGTCCAGCGCGAATCCGATGTCCGCCTTCGCGGCCCGGACGGCGTCGCCGAGCTCCCGGAGGTTCTCCGGCACGGGCTCGGGGTTCCGGGGGAAGCGACCGGTGGGCTCCGCGTGCACGAACGTGGCGTGCGCTCCGAGCCGCTCGAGCAGCCGGCAGGCGATCGGACCGCCGACGCCCGCCACGCAGTCCACGACCACGCGCGGCGCGAGGCGACGCACCGCCTCGGAGTCCACGAGTTCGCTCGCGAGGATCCGGTCGAGGTGGATCTCGTTCAGGTCGTCGCGCCGGCGGACGTTGCCGAGCGCGTCCCAGGCGTGGAAGCGCGGCCGGCCGGCGTCGATGCGGGCGCGCAGTTCGGCGCCCTCGCTCGCGGTCAGGAAGATGCCGCGACTCGAAAGCAGCTTGAGCGCGTTCCAGTCCGCGGGATTGTGCGACGCGGAGATCTGGACGCCTCCCGCGGCGCCGATCTCCCGCACGGCCACCTCGACCGTCGGCGTGGACGCGAGCCCGAGGTCCACGACGTCGATCCCCACGCCCACCAGACCGGCGGTGACCGCCGCCGCCGCCATCTCGCCGGAGACGCGCGAGTCGCGACCGACGACGACCGTACCCGGCCCGACGAAGGCCCCGAAATGAGCGGCGATCTCCGTGAGGACGAGCGGGTCCAGGCCCTTGCCGACGATTCCGCGGGCGCCGGAAACGGAAAAGATCAACCCTTCCACTCGATCCTCCCCTGACGAACCGCCCCACGAGCGTGCGGCGGGTGGACGCGAGATGCGGAGTTCCGGACGAGAGCGGAGGGAGGAAATGGAGCTGGTGAGCGGAGTCGAACCGCTGACCTACGCATTACGAGTGCGTTGCTCTACCAACTGAGCTACACCAGCCCACTCGAACTGCCCATTCGTACGAACGCCGGGCCCAGCGGGCCCGCTCCGGACTCGCGTGCCGGCGCGATTCCGGAGGTGGTGAGTCGGGCCAGAATCGAACTGGCGACACCAGGATTTTCAGTCCTGTGCTCTACCAACTGAGCTACCGACTCCCGGATGTTCCGGTCTTCCCGGCGGTTTCCGGGGGTCTCGCCCGGTTCCGCAGTGGAGGACGATGGAGAATAGGCGACGCCCCGATCCCTGTCAACGTCGGGCCCGTTTCCCGGTCCGGAACCGGGCCGGACACGGCGGTCGGGCCCGATGTTCCGCCCCGGAACGCTAGCCTCGGTACCCGTTCGGATGGGCGCGGTGCCAGCGCCAGGCGCTCTCGACGATGCTCCGCAGGTCCGTGTGATCCGGCGTCCAGCCGAGGACCTCGCGGGCCCGGTCCGAGGAGGCGATCAGCGTCGCCGGGTCGCCCGGGCGGCGCGGCGCGACGACCTGACCGATCGGCCGCCCCACGACCTGCTCCGCCACCGTCACGACCTCGCGCACCGAAAAGCCCTTCCCGTTGCCGAGATTGAAGACGCCGCTCACGCCCCGTTCCATCGCGGCGAGCGCGCGAACGTGCGCGTCGGCGAGATCCTCGATGTGGATGTAGTCGCGCACGCAGGTGCCGTCGGGAGTCGGGTAGTCGTCGCCGAAGATCCGGATCTCCCCGCCCTGCACGGCGGCGCGGAGCACGAGCGGCACGAGATGCGTCTCGTGGTCGCGATCCTCGCCGCGTTCTTCCGACGCCCCTGCCGCGTTGAAGTAGCGGAGCGAGATCCAGCGCCAGTCGCGGAGCTTGCCGTACCAGTCGAGGATGCGCTCGATCATGAGCTTGGACTCGCCGTACGGATTCGTCGGCGCCGTGGCCGACTCCTCGGTGATCGGCACCCGATCGGGCTCCCCGTACGTCGCCGCCGTGGAGGACAGCACGAAACGTCGCGCACCGCGCGCACCCGCCTCCTCCAGCAGGTTCACCGACGCGGCGACGTTGTTCTCGAAGTACTTGCCGGGATCTTCCATCGACTCGCCCACGAGACTCGCGGCCGCGAAGTGCATCACTGCATCCAGGTCGTGCCCGGAGAGCGCGCGTCGCACCCCAGTCCGATCCCGCAGGTCCGCGTCGACGAAGCCGGCTTGCGGCGGCACCGCCTCGCGGTGTCCCGTGCTCAGGTTGTCGAGCACGAGTACGTCGTGCCCCTCGCGCAGCAGTCGCTCGCACGCGACGCTTCCGATGTAGCCGGCGCCGCCGGTGACGAGGATCTTCATCCGTTCCTTTCCCCCGTGCCGCACTCTTGTCGCACCCGCTACGAAACCGAGCGGAGGGTCACCCAGGTTCCTCTCTCCCCGGGGACGTGTCAACTTCCCGCCACCGCGCACAAGGGCCGGAAACCCGCTCCCGGAGCGGCTTTCGGGCCCTCGGGCCGCGGGACGAACGGCCGCCAACTTGACGTCGAAGTCTCGATTCTGCTAGTCTCGACTCGCTCACGTTACCGGAAGCGGCGGAGCTTATGGCCCCCCGTCAACTTCGCTGAACCCGCAACTCCGGAATGAGGCAGCCTGCCGAGCATGGTTTACATCAGCAAGGACCGCAGCTTCGCCCGCGACGTCGCCGAGAGACACGGAACCGAGTCGATGCAGCATTCCGTGGCCCGGATCTATGGTCGCCCCGACGACGTCGTCGACTGCGAGCCAATGCAGACCTGGTACTACTACAACGAACGGGTCGCTTTCGTTTTCGAGAGGGACCGGATCAGCCAGATTACTGAGCTACAGTCCTACTGACGGGGCGCTTCCACAGACCCCACGGCCGTAGGACGTCAGGAAGAGGCACCGAGCCACGAGGTATGGGCTCGGTGCCTTTTCTCTTGCGGGCTCCCCGGTGGTCGCCGCCGGGCTCGCCGCCCGCCCTCCGCCGCCGCGACGCTTGCCGATCGTCCCGCTGTTTCGGCAGATCCGGCCGATCGTGAAAGATCTGGGCGGACCTCTCTTTCCACACCACAATGTGGCCGAAACGGAGAGTGGGTTCCCCCGCGGAGTGCTCCTTGGCGAATCGAACCTCGTCCCTGCGCCGCCTCGCGTCCCCGGACGCGATCCTCTTCTTCGTCACGATCGCGTTCCTGTTCGACGTGGCGTTGACCGGCCGGGCCTATCTGCTGCGTGACATCCTGACCTTCTTCCATCCGTGGCAGACCGCGGTGAAGGAGCTCGTTCGCGGCGGCGCGCTTCCGCTGTGGAATCACGACACCTACTGCGGCATCCCGTTGCTGGCGAACCTCCAGAGCGGCGTCTTCTATCCGCCGAACTGGCTCTACTGGATCCTGCCGTTCGACGTGGCGCTCACGGCCACGTCCGTGCTGCACCTCGCAATCGGCGCCGTCCTGATGCGACGTTTCCTCGGGCGAATCGGACTGTCGGCGACGCCGGCGCTGCTCGGCGGAGCGCTGTTCGCGTTCAGCACGTGGACCGTGTCGTACCTCGAGTTCCCGATGAAGCTCGGGTCCGCGGTGTGGACACCGCTCCTGTGGTCGGGATTGCTCGACGCGATGCGCTTCGGACAGCGACGCGGCGTGCTCCGGGCGGCGATCGCAGTGGCGTTGTCGGTGGTGGCGGGCTATCCGCAACTCGCGTTCTTCGGACTGCTTTCGGGGACCTTGCTCGCGCTCTTCCTGTTCCCGGAGGCGGCCGCCGAACCGGGAGCGACGCCGGCGGGACGCCTGCACCGCGTGCTGGCGTGGCCGGTCGCGCTCGGGGTCGGGGCGCTCGTGGCGGCCGCGCAACTCGTTCCCGCGGCCGAGATGACCCGCTGGTCGGCGAAGACGGAGCCGTACGAGACGGTCGTGGCGGTCTCCCGCTCGCTCCCCTGGAAGGGTCTGGTGGGACTCGTCGATCCTTTCTTCCTCGGATTCCCCGGCGTCGACCGGTACTGGGGCGGCGATCTCGTGGAGTACTGCTTCGGCGCGATCGGGATCGGGCCGCTCGGGTTGTTGCTGGCCCTCGCCGCGCTCCCGACACTCGTGGGAATGGGGCGACGGCCGCGACGTCACCGCGGGGAGCCGGCGGAAGCGCCGGTCGTGCCGGCGGTGCTCACCCGCTTCCTTCTCGCGGGTACGCTGCTCGGCCTCGTGCTCGCACTCGGCCGACACACACCGATCTACCCCTGGCTGCACGACCACGTCCCGGGCTTCGGCCGTTCGCGGTGGCCGTCGACCGCCGGCTTCCTCGTCGTACTGCACCTCGCACCCCTCGCGGCGATCGGGCTCGCCCGGGTCCGCCGCTCCGCGACGCGGCTGCGTCATCTCGCGTTCGCGACGGCCGGCGTGGGGCTCGCGCTCGTGCTCGCGGCGCTGCTCGCGCGCGGGCCCCTCGCGGAGACGTTCCGCGCGATGCAGCTCGCCGGGTCGCCGCCGTACCAGGCGGAGGCGTACGAGGCGTTCCGCGCGGACTGGATCTCTTCGTTGCTCGTGCGAGGCAGCCTCGTCCTCGCGGCCGGCGCCGTCGGGCTCGTGGTGGAGATCCGCTCCCGCGCGACGATCGCGTGGGTCGTGTTCGCGCTGCTCGATCTGTTCCTCGCGGCGCGTTCGCTCGAGATGCCGACGGAGCGTGGCTTCTACGATCGCGTTCCCGCGGAGTCTCGCGAGCTCGCGGCGGAGCTCGACGGTCGCCGCCTGTACACGCCGCGCTCCACCGATCAGCTCGGGAACTTCCTCTATGGCTGCCGCAATCCCACGTCGTTCGTGTGGGCGCAGCGTGCCCTGCTGTGCAACGCGAACGTCCCCGCCGGTGTCGCGCAGGTGCAAGGCTGCGAACCGCTGAATCCACGACGACACGAGGCGTTCGTCCAGATCTTCGACGACGAGGCCAAGACTCCTCACGCGATCCGCGAGCGCATCTTCGATCTGTGGGATGCCGCGCGGATGCTCGAGGTGAAGGGCGTGCCGCCGCGCGACATTCCGAACCTCGAGAACCCCGAGGCCGGCTTCACCTGGAACCACCACGAGCCTCGGCTCGGACGCGCTTCCGTGGTATCCGGATGGCAGACCCTGGAGGAAGGTCCCGCGGTGCTCGACACGCTGTTCGGGCCGTCGCACGACCCGGGTCGAATCACGTTGCTGGAAGTGCCGGACGGGCAGCCCGAGCCGCCGGAGCCACAACGGACCCCGGCGGGCCGCGCGATCGCGGTGGAGTGGACGAACGGACCGAACTCGCTCCGCGCCGGCTGGGTCGGCGGCGACGGCGGAATGCTCCGGGTCCTCGAGAGCTGGGCGCCGGGCTGGGAGGCGCGCGTGAACGGTCAGCCCGCGCCCGTCTACCGCGCGGATTTCCTGTTCCTCGCGGTTCCGGTTCCGCCCGGCACCGTGACCGTGGAGCTCGACTACCGACCGAAGAGCGTCCGGAACGGGCTTCTCGCGTCGGCCGGTGGCCTGCTGCTGCTCGGCCTGCTTGCGTGGCCGCAGCGACGTTCCGGGGCGTTCGATCCGACCGATTCCTGATATCTTCCCGGATCGGGGCGGCGCCCGGACCCTGGAAGCGCGCCGCCGGCACCCATTCTCGGAGTGAACGTCATGGGGCGCGTCGTCGCCATTCACATCGCCTCGAAGCCGGGTGATGACCCGTTCGAGATTTCGGAGGCGGTACTCGTGCCCGGTCGCGGCATCGAAGGCGACCGCAAGTACCTCGCCGCCGGCGAGAAGGGACTCGAGGAACCGGGCAGGGCCGTGACGTTCATCGAGTCCGAGGCGCTCGCGGCGATCCGGCACGAGTCCGACATCGAGCTCTCGGCCGCCGCGAGCCGGCGCAACGTCCTCACCGAGCGCGTGGCGCTGAATCACCTCGTCGGCCGGCGTTTCCGGGTCGGCGGGACCGAGCTCGAGGGCTTCGAGCTCTGCGAACCGTGCCGCTACCTGCAGGAGCTCAACGGGATCCCGAACCTCGTGTCCGCGCTGCTCCACCGCGGCGGTCTGCGCGCCCGGATCGTGAAGGGCGGAACGATCCGTCCCGGGGATCCGATCGAGCAGCTGTGAGCGGAGTCGGGCGCCGCTGGGCGCCGTTCGCACGCGCGACCGCGACCGCGCTGACGGCGGCGATTCTCGTGTGGGCCGCGGGATGCAGCCGGCCCGAGGCGTTCAGCGCCCGCAACGTACTGCTCGTCCTGTGGCCCCCCACAGGAGCCGACGCGGTCGGCTGCGGCGGAGATCCCGCGGCGCGCACCCCGACCCTGGACCGCCTCGCCCGCCAGGGTGCCATGTTTCGCGACGCCTGGGCCGCCTCACCGGACCCGCGCCTCGCGTGGGCGACGCTCGCCGACGGCCAACCGCCGCACCGACGCACCGCCGACGCGACGTTTCCGACTCTCGAGCGATCGGTGGCCGCGGCCGGTCTCACGACCGCGACGTTCGGGCTGCCACCGGAGTCCGCTTCGCCGACAAGTGACCCGGTCGCGGACGCCACGGCTTGGCTCGCGCGCGTGCCGCGAGGCGACGCGTTCTTCCTCGCGACCGGGCTCGCCGGTTCGTCACCCGAGCGGACCGACTCGGAGTTGCTGCGACTCGTCCAGGGGGTGGAAGACTGGGGGCACATGCGGCGAACGTTCATTCTCGTGACGTCGCCGTGCGGCGTGCCGCGCGCCGGGGAGAGCGTTCCCGCGGAGTCGGCCCGCTCGCGCTTCGACGAATCCGTGCTCCGGGTTCCGCTCGTCCTGTGGGGCCCCTACCCCTGGCGCGGTGGCTCGGTGCGCCCCGATCTCGCAGCGGCGGTCGACGTCGTGCCCACGGTGCTGGAGGCGATCCGCGTGGGTGGCGACTGGCGTCAGCCGGGACGCGCGCTCGCCGAACGGGTGAAGCCGTGGAAGGAACCGAACCTCGCGGCGCTCGCCGAGGGCGTCGCCGTGCGCGCGGGCCCCGGTGACGCTTCGTCGACGGCGGCGCTGCGGCGCGGCGACTGGAAGCTCGTCGCCGGGCCGGATCCCGCGCTGTTCGATCTCGCCCGCGACCCGGCCGAGACGACGAACCTCGCCGACACTCGACCCGACGTGCTGGCCGAGCTCGAGCGCGAGATCGAAAGCCGGCGCGATCCGCACGTCCTCCACCGGGTGGGCGGCTGATGACGGAGGCCGCTCGGGTCTCACGTCGCCGCCGACTCGCCGCGGCGGCGACGCTCGGGATGCTCGTGCTTCCGATCCTCGTGGCGGTGCTGCGGCCGGGCTGGATCCAGAGTCACGAGGGTCTGTCCTATCCCATTCGACAGGTCGAGCTCTGGCGTTGCTGGCAGGACGGGCTGTACTCCGCGCGATGGTTTCCCGATCTCTGTCACGGTCAGGGCTATCCGTTTCTCTCGTTCTACGCGCCGCTCGTGTTCTACCTCGCGGGTCTCGGCCAGCTCCTGGGTCTCTCGGCGGTCGCCAGCCTCAAGATCCCGATCGTCCTCGGCCTCCTCGCGGGCGTGGCCGGCATGTATCGGCTCACGCGGCTCGGAACGTCGCGGGCGGGAGCACTCGTCGCGGCGGCGCTGTTCACGTTCGCGCCCTACCGTCTGCGCGACCTGTTCATCCGCGGCGACCTCGCGGAGCTGCTCGCCCAGAGCTTCCTTCCCTGGGCGCTGTGGGCGCTGCTGCGGCTCGGCCAGCGGCGCGACGTTCGACATGTGGCGGCAGTCATGATCGCGGGCACCCTCGCGATCCTCTCGCACAACATCCTCGGCATGTTCACGGGACTCTGCCTCGCGCTTGCCGCCGTCGTGGCGGTGCTGTCGAGCCGCGAGCGTGTCGCGACCGCGATCGCTTGCGGCGTCGCGGGGATCGGTACGCTTGCGGGCAGCGCGTTCTTCTGGGCGCCCGCACTCCACGAGAAGCAGTTCGTGCAGATCGATCAGCTCACGACCGGTCACTACGAGCTCTCGCGCTGGTTCGTCCCGCCGCTTGCGTTCTTCGGGCGCGGCGAGTTTCCGGGGATCTCCCAGGAACTGCCGATGACGTTCGAGCTCGGCTGGGCGCAGTGGCTCGGCATTCTGCTCCTCGTCGCCCTCGCGATCGGAACCCGCGCCGGTCGGTTCACGAGTCCGGAGTCTCCACCCCCCGCGCGACGTGCGCTCGTCGTGCTCGGCCTGGCGCTGCTGGCGGGCGGGCTGTTCCTCACGACGCGCGCGGCCGCACCGGTCTACGCGGCGTTCCCGCTGCTGACGTTCGTGCAGTTTCCGTGGCGGTTGCTCGCCGTCGCCACCGTCGGAGCCGCGCTGCTCGGCGGGCTCGGGGCGGATCGGCTCGCCGACGTCGTGGCGGGTCGGCGGGGGTGGGCGCTCGCCGCGGGCCTCGTTCTCGCCTCGACCGCGCTCGCCTGGCCGCTCGTGGGGCCGAAGCCGAACGGTGTGCTGCCGGCGGGAGTGCTCGAGCCGACCTCCTTGCAGGCGACGCGCAACACCACGACCGCCGGCGAGTACCTGCCGCGGGAAGTCACGAGGATCGGGCGACCGCGGTCGTTCGAGAACGGCGTCCGCGTCGAGGAGAACACGCGGGTGCTCGCGGCGAGCCGTCGCGCCGGACGCTGGTCGTTGCGGATCGAGTCCGAAGCGCCGGCGCGGGTGACGCTCGTCGACCTGTACTATCCGGGATGGGTCGCGACCGCGAACGGCCGGCTACTCGAGCTCGGGGCCACGGACGGGACCGGGAATCTCTGGTTCGAAGCTCCCGCGGGCACGACGGACGTCGAGGTGCGACTCGAGCCGCTCCCGGTCCGGCGCGGCGCACGGATCCTGTCGGGGATCACGTGGATCGCGCTGCTGCTCGCCGTGCTCGGCGCCCGGATCTTCGGCGCCCGCTCATCCGGCGGGCGGCGCCGCGTGGTCGGGCGATCGACGTCGACCACGTAACGACGCGAGCAGGTCCCGACCGGCCAGCGAGACCACGAGTAGCAGCGGCGGCCCGAGCTGGTAGCGGAACCGGTTGTTCTCTCCGTACTCGAGCAGGATTCCGGTCGCCGACACCCAGAGGATCGTTCCGAGCAGGAACACGGTCACGAGTCGCTCCTCGCGAACGACTCGCCCACGCACGATGCGAACGAGCAACGCCGCGATCGCGCCCAGCACGAGGCTCCGCAGGAGCCACGAACGCTGCATCGCCTCGAACGGCGCGATCCAGCGGCGAACCCGGAACCGGATCGGTCGGACGAACGAATCGTCCGTGACCGGATCCAGGAATCGCCGCGACGTCCAGCGCACGGAACGGGCGAAGGCCCCGGGGTGCGCGCGGAGGAGCGTCTTCGTGTCCTTCAGGTACACGGCGGACGCGATCGGATAGATCCAGTGGTTGTAGTTGACGGGGTTCTCGCGCGTGCGGGTCTTCCCCGTTTGATCCAGCGCCGGAATACCGGTGTTCCCTCGCGCCGGGCCGAGCAGCGCCACGTACTTCTCGGGCGGCGAGAACTCCCATTCGCGCGAGATCGGTGACAGCTCGCCGGACGCGATCAGCGACTCGACCTGGGGAGGCGGCACGCTCTCCGTGAGCATTCGGTGGGCGCTGTTGCCTCCCCACGAGCTCGTCCCGAAGAATCCGAAGAGCACGAGATTCTTCGCCGCGAGCAGGAACACGGGCGCCACGGGGATCGCAGCGCACGCGAACGCGCGTCGCCGACGACCCCTCGGCGCGAACGCCACCGCGGCCGCCACCGCCGCAGCGAAGTAGAGCGGGTGGAACAGGCTCCGCAAGAGTCCGAGCGCTCCGAGCGCGACGAATCCTCCGGCCAGGTCCGCGCCCGGCTCGCCGCGGGATCGCGCGAGCAGCGCCGCCGCCACCGCGAGCAACGCGGCCGCGAGATGCGGGTAGAAGAACCAGTGCTCGTACACGACGACGGTCGGGGTCGACGTCGCGACGAGGGCCACGACTCCCGCCGCCCCCGCCGGCCAGCGGAACGAGCGCAGGGCGAGGAACAATCCGAGACACGTCGCGAGACCGGCGACGAGATACAGCACGGAGAGCGGGCGGCCGGGATCCTCCGGCGCGACCTTCAGGGCCAGGCCCGCGATCGCGTTGAAGAGGGGCGGCTGCGCGTGCAGGTACCACAGACTCTGCGCGAGATGGTCCCGGAGCAGCGGCGGATCCAGCAACTGCGCGAAGTAGTCGATCGTGTCCGCGCGGAAGGGGATCCCGGCGCGGCTCCACGCCAGACGGCCGACGAGAAACGCCAGGGACACGAGCAGGGAGTCGCGATGTCGGCGCACGAAACCTCCCCGGCGGCGAAGTCCGGACGGAGGATACGGCGTCGCGTCGTTTCGATCTACGCGGGCGTGCCGGGTCCCGCGTGGCGCGGTGCCGGGCGCCCGGGAACGGGTTGCGCCGCACCGGCGCTCGCCCGGCACGACGGGGGCCCCTTCGTCGTCTCGTTCCCGCGTTGCCGGAGGGCCTCCCGCGCCCTATCCTGGACGGTCACGAATCCCACCGACCGGAGTTCCCATGTCCACGTCACCGGAAGTGAGAACACTCGAGATCATCATCGCGCACAGCGCCGGGACCTGCTTCGGCGTGGAAGACGCGATCGAGATGGCCGAGCGGACGAAGCAGCCCATCCTCGGCCCGATCGTGCACAACCGGCTGGTCGTGGAAGGGCTCGCGCGCCAGGGCATCCCCGTGCTGGAGCGCTATTCCGATCTGTCCGGGCTCGCGGGTCAGGGCGTGAACGAGGTCGTCATCACGGCGCACGGCTATCCGCGCGAGCTGAAGGAAGATCTCGATCGGCGCGGCATCGTGTACCACGACGCGACGTGCCCCGTGTTGCTCAAGTGGGTCTACGGCAAGATCCGCAAGTTCGAGAGCGAGGGCTACAAGGTGATCCTCGTGGGAAACCCGGATCACGCGGAGATCATCGCGAGCCGCTCGTACGGCCAGGATATCCACGTCGTGTACTCGAACGAGCACGTGGCCGCGTTGCCCGACGACCTCGGCCCGAAGACGGTCGCCTTCTGCCAGACGACGATCACGCGCAGCAAGTTCGAGGCGCTCGTGGAGAGGATCCGGGAGACGAAGTATCCGGGCCTCAAGGCGGTCGACACGCGGTGCAAGCCGGTGAAGAACCAGCAGGAAGCGGTGGCGCGTCTCGCGCAGTGGGTCGACGCGATGATCATCGTGGGCGGTTTCAGTTCCTCGAACACCACGAACCTCGCGCGTATCTCGAGCGTTCATCTCCCGGAGGCGACGTATCACGTCGACTCGCCGGATCTCGTGCAGAAGGAGTGGCTCGAGAACGTGTCCCACCTCGGGATCGGCGGCGGCACCTCCACGCCGAAGGATCAGATCCGCGCGGTGCAGCGGCGGGTGGCGGAGCTGTTCGAAGGCCACGTGCTGTACCGGCGCGAAGATCGCGACGGCGAGATCGAGCGCGACGATTTCGGCGCCGACGAAGAGTTCTAGTGTCCCGAGTTCCCGTTCATTCGCCGGCGCTTCTCCGGAGCGGAGCCCGATGACCCGAGCGCAGCGGCTGGCGTTTCTCAAGGTGCTCGCCGCATTCGCGTGGGCCGACGGAGAGGTCGAGGCGAACGAGCGCAACCGCATCAAGATCCTGTTCAACTCGTTCGAGCTGGAGGGGGACGCCCGCCACGAGGTCGACGCTCTGCTCGCGGAGCGCGTGGACTTCGACGACGCGATCGCGCTCGCGAAGGAGTTCGCGGGAACGTTCGCGCTGCCCGGCGCGCGGCGACAGCTCCTGGACGAGATCGAGACCCTGCTCGGCGCGGAGGACGAACGAGCGAAGGGCGAGCGGGAGCTGCTGGAGCACGTGCGTGCGATTCTTCAGGGCCACGGGCCCGTGGACGGATTCGTGGACCGCATGCGTGGTCTGTTCTCCCGCACGCTGTTCGCGAAGAACGAGTCCGGGGGCGACACCCCGGATCCGGAGGCGCGCGACCGCGCCTTCCTCGCCGCCGTCACCGAGGACCGTCCCGGGGCGGACTCGGATCTGCAGCGCCTCTGCGCCGACTACTCGCGCCGGGCCACGATGGAGGAACGTCTCGCGATCATCGATCGCATGTTCGAGCAGGCGGCGGCCGACGGAGCGATCTCGAAGCGCGCCGAGGAGCAGGCCCACCGGGTGGCGCATCTCCTCTGGATCTCCACGGCCGAGTACCACGGCGTTCGCGACCGCTGGCGGGATCGACTCGCGTGATCTCCCGCCTCGAACGCGCGATCGCGCTCGCGGTGGAGCTTCACCGCGGCCAGACCCGCAAGGGCGGCGACGCACCGTACGTGCTGCACCCGTTCGCGGTCGCGGCGCTGGTCGCGGATCACGGCGGCACCGAGGACGAGATCGCGGCCGCGTTGCTACACGACGCGATCGAGGATGGCGGGGGGGACTCGGCACGCGCGCGCCTGCGCGACGAACTCGGCCCGAACGTACTCGCGATCGTGGAGGGTTGCACGGACACGGACCGCGTGCCGAAGCCGCCGTGGCGCGAGCGCAAGGAGGCGTTCATCGCGTCGCTCGCCGGGGCCCCGGCGTCCGTGCGCCTCGTGATCGCCGCCGACAAGCTCCACAACGCCCGCACGACGCGACGGGATCTCGAGCAGCAGGGCCCGGTCGTGTGGGATCGATTCCGCGGCGGCCGCGAGGGAAGCCTCTGGTACTACCGGCGGGTCGCCGAGGAGCTCGCGCGCGGGTTCGAGCACCCGATCGTCCGGGAGCTGGCGGACGAGGTCGGCGCGCTCGCGACCGCAGCCGGCGCCGCCTGACCCGCCGATCGACGGGCCCGGACGCAGGACGGCCGGTCGCCCTTCCGCTCCGGATCCCCGCTCGCCACGAAGATCGCCGGGCGCACCCGTCAATCTCCTTCCCCTTCGGCGGTTCCCCGGAGGCAGATCGAACGGACCGGCCGGGTTCCTGACGTGCAAGTTCGAACGCGGTGGCTCGAGCCCACGAGCTCCTGCGTCCGATTCGACGTTAGCCACGATCGCGGCGATCCACGACACCGGTGGGATCGGTGGTCGATCGCGGGGGACGAAGGCTCCGTTGCGCGGGCCCGAGCGCGGACCACCAGGCGCCCGACGGTCGGGATCCGGCCGCGAGCGCCGGCCGGCGGAGGCGGTCCGAGGCGGGCCGTCCTAGGTCGTGCCCTCGAGCAGCTTCTGGAGTCCGTCGCGATAGCCGCGGCTCGAACCGAGGCGCGTGCCGTCCTTCAGGATCACGACGTACTCGCCGTGCGACACGCCCTCGAGCTGCTTGATCCGGTCCAGGCTCACGATGATGCGCCGGTGGATGCGCAGGAACCGGTCCGGGTCGAGCCGACGTTCCAGGCGACTCATCGTCTCGCGCAGCAGGTGCGACTCCCGGCCGACGTGCAGCTCCACGTAGTTGCCGGCCGCCTCGATCCAGTCGATCTCGTCCGCACGCAGGAAGAACACGCGGCCGCCGGACTTCACCACGATCCGGTCGAGACGCGTCCGCCGGTCCTCGATCTCCTCCAGCAGCGCCACCAGGCGACGGTCCACGTCGCGCCCGTCGCCACTGCGCCGCGCCACTTCCGCCCGCCCGCGCTCGAGCGCCAGGCGGAACCGGTCGCGGTCGAACGGCTTCAGCACGTAGTCCAGCGCGTGCACCTCGAACGCGCGCACGGCGTACTCGTCGAACGCCGTCACGAACACGACGACCGGACGGTTCTCGGCTTCCAGGGCTTCCAGCACACCGAATCCATCGAGGTCCGGCATCTGCACGTCGAGGAACACGAGGTCCGGCGTGTCCGCCTCGATGCGCTCCACCGCCTCGCGGCCGTTCGCGCACTCGCCGAGGATCGAGACCTCGGTCTCCTTCTCCAGCAGGTTGCGGATGCGGTCGCGCGCGAGCGGCTCGTCGTCCACGATCAGCACTCGAAGGTCGGACATCAGTCTCCCTCCATTTCGGTCGGAATCCGCGCCGCCGAGCGGAACGGGAGCGAGAGGGTCACGTCGAGGCCGCCGCCCTCCGCGTTCGTGAGAGTCATTACGGACGACGGTCCGTACAGTTGCCGGAGCCGTTCCCGGGTGTTCGACAGCCCGACGCCCTCCCGGACCCGGGACGGGCCGGGCGCGAGCCCGGGACCGTCGTCCCGGACCCGGAGCATGAGATCGCCGTTCCGGCGGGCCGCCACGATCCGGATGTGGCCCGCCTCCGAGCTCGGCGCCACACCGTGGCGGATCGCGTTCTCCACGATCGGCTGCAGGATCAGGCTCGGCACGCGGGCTTCCAGGGTCCCCGGCTCGACGTCCATGTCCACCCGGAGACGGTCCGGAAACCGGACCTGTTCAATCTCGAGATAGCGCCGGAGGAAGTCGAGCTCCTGGCGCAGCGGCACCTCGGTGGAGCGTCCGGTCTCCAGCGTGAGCCGCAGGAAATCCGACAGCCGGGCGAGCATGCGCTCGGCCGCCGCGACGTCCCGGCTCATCAGCGCGGAGATCGCGTTCAGCGTGTTGAACAGAAAGTGCGGATTCAGCTGCATGCGGAGCGCATGGAGCTCGGCGCGGGCGAGCTGGGCCTCCATCCGCGACGCGCGCACCTCCCCCTCGCGGTAGCGACGGTGGTAGTCGAGCGCCATCTGCAGGAACACGAGTCCCCAGTACGTCAGCACGTCGAAGTGGAAGCGCGCGAGGAACAGGGACGCGAGCAGATCGTCGATCGAGACGTTCTCGTACGACCGCCACCGCAGCCAAAGGGCGGCGCCGTACAGCGCGGAGTGCGCCGCCATGAACGTGACGCTCAGCCCGAGATGGACGAGGAGATTCCGGAACGGCGCCCCGCGCCCGAGCGGAAACGGGCGGTACAGGCGGAACACGAGCGGCGCGAGCAGCGCCCACAGGTACCAATCCAGTAGCGACCACGCGATCGCGTCGCGCCAGCTGACGGGCGGACCGAGCAGCTGGTACGAGTAGAACATCCGGTTCGCGAAGAACAGCGCGACCGCGGTCCACCCGATCATCACGGGGGCCACGCGACGCCACACGGACGGCGCTCCGGGCGGGGAATCTGGGGACGGTGCCGTCATCGAACGCTCCGACGGGGGTCTCTCCACGATAATCCCCGTCCCGTGGGCTCCGGAAGGCTCGAGCCCGGGCGTTCACGGCCGAAAACGGCCGGTTCGTCCCCGGAGAGGGGTTTGGGGAGCCCTACGTCGCCGCGGGCGGCCGGTCGGAGCCGGCCGTCGGGCGGGCTACCAGGGCGTCGGGATGTTGAAGTAGTAGGTGAATCCGACCTGCCCGTCGAAACCGGACCAGTCGAGCTCCGTCCCGCCCCGGCGCAAGCGCGGCCCGTCCGCGGTTTCCTCCACGACGGGCACCGCCACGAACGCCTGCTCGTTCACCGGATCGACGAGCGCATCGAGACCGGTGATCTCGGGATCCGTCACCCGCGCGACGCGATACGTCGCCCGTGCGTGGATGAACATGTGGTCGGAGACGTTCTTCTCGAAGAACATCGCGTAGTGCGAGCCCCAGCTCTTCCCCTTGAGCTCGATCACGCCGAGCGTGAAATCCTGGTCGTTCCGCCCCTCGGACAGCGTCTGCTTCGCCTGGGAATCGTAGCGGCCGAGTCCCGCCAGGAACCCGAAGCGCGTATCGCGCTTCGATTTGAGGAAGTCCCAGCCGAGCGAAACCATCAGGGCCGAGGCCGGGACCTCGACCTGGTTCTTCGCGGAGATGCCGCCGATCGTCTCGCTCTGGGAGACATGCTCGTAGATCGCCTCGACCAGCAGGCGGCTCTTCACGATCGCCCGTACCCCGCCGCCGTACCCGAGGAATCCGTTGAACGGCTGCATGGTCACGGTCGTGCCCTGCGACTGGATCGCGAGGTTCATCGCCGTGACCGCCTCGTTGAACTCGGTCATCTGGAGGCTGCCGAACGCGCCGAACACCGTGAGCCCGTACACGATCGGCGGGTACGGATCCAGTACGTCGTCCGTCACCGTCCCGACTTCCTCCAGATCCGTGATCTGCGCGCGAGACGCCGACGGAAAGCCGACCAGCGCCCCGACGACGGCGAGAGCGGCGAAAGCACGCACCGGCGCCGGCACGAACGAGGACCAGAACGAGGAGGTTTGGTGTCTCACGGGAACTCCTTGGCTGACCGCGGGCGTGAGGCGGGTCGGGCCCACCGATCCGGCGAAATCGCGGGAGCGGGCCCATCATTTTCCAACGAATTGCCGGAATATCAAGGGGATTCCCGCCGGAAGACGGACCGGCCCCGCGAGAGCCCCTCGGGCGGGTCGACCGCCGCGCCGAGCGCCCTTCGCCTCCGGCCGCCCTTGCGAGCGCCGGGACGGACGTCTAGGATTGGTCTCCCCCTTGTGGTGCGAAAAGTGTGTCTGGCGGCCCCGGGTGGCCCGTTTGGCGCATGAACCGGTGCAGGACATTCGGTTGATGCGCAGCGGGCGGCACTCGGTGGGCCCCTTGGGACCGAGACACACTCTTCGCACCACGACCTGGAGGTCCACCATGTCGCTCGATCGCCTCGATGCCGCTCTTCGGCACGAGATCGCCGCTCTCCAGGAGGAAGGGAGGGCGAAGGCCCCGGAACGAGTGATCACGGGCTGGGTGCCGCCCCGCGACGGACGGGGGCCGCGGTGGCACCTCCGGGGCGAGGACGGCGAGTTCCTCCGCATGAACTCGAACAGCTACCTCTCGCTCTCGCACCGTCCCGAGCTGCTGCACGCGGCCGACGTCGCGGCTCGCGAGTTCGGCGCGGGGCCGGGCGCGGTGCGGTTCATCGACGGGACGTTCGAGTCGCACGTGAAGCTCGAGCGGGAGATCGCGGCGTTCGTGGACAAGCCCGCGGCGAAGATCTTCAACTCGGCCTACACGGCGAACCTCGGCCTGGCTCTCGCGATCCAGAATTCGGTGACGTTCTGGATCGGCGACGAGCTGAACCACAACTGCATCATCCGGGCGATGCGGATCGCGAACGTGCCGCGCAGCCACAAGGCGATCTACCGCCACAACGACATGGACGATCTGCGCGAGAAGATCGCGAACGTTCCGGACGGCGTGCGGCGCGTGGTCGTGATCTTCGACGGCGTGTTCAGCATGCGCGGCGACGTCGCCCCGATGAAGGAGATCCAGGAGATCCTCGCGCCCCACCGCGACCGCTTCCCGGAGGGACTCGTCACCGTGGTCGACGACTCCCACGGGATCGGCGCCTACGGCGCGACGGGCAGGGGCACCGAGGAGCATGGCGGCGCGAAGGCGGACCTCGTCGTCGGCACGTTCGGCAAGGCGTTCGGCGTGAACGGCGGATTCGTCGCCGGTTCCGCCGACGTGATCGAGGCCGTGCGCCAGCGCGCCGACACGTACATCTACACGAATCCTCTCTCGGTCGCGGATTGCGCCGCCGCGAGCGAGTCGCTCGCGATCGTGGACTCCGAGGAAGGGCGCGGCCTGCTGCGTCACCTGCACGAGCGCATCGCGCAGTTCCGCGCCGGGCTCGAGGCCCTCGGACAGGAGTCGATCCCCGGTCCGCACCCGGTGGTGCCGCTCCTGGTCCGCGACACGTCGCGTTGCCGCGAAATGGTGCGCAAGTTCTTCCACGAGAAGATCCTCGTCGTCGGGCTCGCGTTCCCGGTCGTTCCGCGCGGCGACGACACGATCCGGTTCCAGATCAACGCGTGCCACACCGAGGCGGACATTCGCGAAGCCCTGCAGGTCCTGGAGCGCATCGTCGCTCCGGTGCGGAGCTGAGCCGTTGCCACTCCGGATTCGCATCGAGAACCCGATCGTCTACGCGGACTTCGAGGGGGAGACGACCGACGCGGAGATCCTCACGGAGATCCATCGCGTGTGGGCGGACCCCGCGTTGCCGATTTCGTTCGGCCTGCTCATCGACGTGCGCCGCTCGGAGTCGCTGGGGCGGCGCTCGCCCGAGAAGATCCAGTCTCTCGTGAGTCTCCTGATTCCCTACGTCGACCGCTTCCGACGTCGTTTCGCGGTCGTGGTGGCCGAGGACGTCCAGTTCGGGATGGTCCGCATGGCGGCCGCGTTCGCGGACTTCCAGCACATCTCGATCGAGGTCTTTCGCGATCTCGATTCCGCGCGCGCCTGGCTGGACCGGGAAGAGCCGTGAGACTCTCCGTGGGCACGAGCGGCTACAGCTACAAGGAGTGGAAGGGGAACTTCTACCCCGAGAAGCTGCCCGCGAAGGACATGCTCGAGTACTACGCCGGCCGGCTCCCCGCGGTGGAGATCAACAACACGTTCTACCGGATGCCGCGCCCCGAGATGCTGAAGGGCTGGGCGGAGCGCGTGCCGGAGACCTTCCGCTTCTCGATCAAGGCGTCGCGTCGCATCACGCACTTCGGCAAGCTGGAGGGCGTGGAGGAGGAGACGCGGTTCCTGCTGGAGACCGCGCGCGGGCTCGGGGAACGACTCGGGGTCATCCTGTTCCAGCTCCCGCCGAATTCCCCTGCGGATCTTCCCCGCCTCACACGGTTCGTCTCCCTCCTGCCGGAAGGAACGCGCGCCGCGTTCGAGTTCCGTCATCCGTCGTGGGCGAGCGCCGACGTCTCGGAGGCGCTCCGCGCCCGGAATCTCGCCCGCGTCGTGGCGGATGACGACGACCGCCCCGGCGAGCTCGAAGCCACGGCGGACTGGGGCTACCTGCGGTTGCGGCGCACCGACTACGCGGAGGACGATCTCGCGCGCTGGTCCCGCGACGTCCTGTCCCAGAACTGGAGCGAGGCGTTCGTGTTCTTCAAGCACGAGGACGAGGGCACCGGCCCGCGCCTCGCCCGCAGCTTCCTCGAGCTGAGCGGCCGCTGACTTCAGCCGCTCCCGGAGTGGGCGCTTGAGAACGTTCGCCGACGCGACCGGCCGGCTGTCCTCCGTCCTCGTCGCCCTCTCCCTCGCTTCCGCCGCGGCCGCCCCCCCGGACCCGTCCGCCCCCACGCGCCCGCCGGTCCGCGGAGTGACCGTGTCCACGCCGTGGGCCGGTCAGGACTGGGGCTCCGACGAGATGGTCGAAACCCTTCGTACGCTCCGCGACCTCGGCGTGAACTGGGTCGCGATCCATCCGTACGGCGGTATCGCGAACGACGGCACCGTGGGCGGCTCGCGCATCGATCGACTGTACGAGGATCCGGTATGGCTCACGCGTCCGATCCGGGAGGCGCACGCGCTGGGAATGCAGATCTTCATCAAGCCGCACCTCGCGTACTGGGGGAGCCGCTTCTCCTGGCGCGGGGAGATTCGTTTCGAAGACCCGGCGGAACGGGAGCGGTTCTTCCGCACGTACGAGGAGTGGATCGTCCGGGTCGCCCGCCTGTCCGCCGGCGCGGACGGCTTCGCCGTGGGAACCGAGCTCGACGCGATGACCGACGATCCCGCGGCATGGCGGCGGATCATTGCCGCCGTGCGCGAGGAGTACGACGGCCCCCTCACCTACTGCGCGGGCTGGGACCGTTTCGAGGAGATCCCGTTCTGGTCCGACCTCGACGTGATCGGCGTGCAATCGTACTTCCCGCTCGTGGAGCACGAGGGCATCCCCACGACCGAAGAACTGGAAGCGGGCTGGCGCGTCGTCGCGCGGCGGCTCGAGGCGTTCTCGCTGCGACTCAAGCGACCGATCGTGCTGAGCGAGCTGGGCTACAACTGCTCACGCTTCGCGGCGGTGCGGCCGTGGGACTACGAACAGCACGCGGATGCTGCGGCCGAGGACCTCCAGCAACGCTGTCTCGATGTCGCACTGACCACGCTCGCCGAGTCGCCCCACGTCGTGGGCGCGTTCCTCTGGAAGTGGTTCCCGGGCGAGCGCGCGCGTGGCGACTTCCGGCTCTCGAACCCGGCGCTGCGCACGGTGATCCGTCGCCACTGGAACGAGGCGAGAACCGCCGAATCACGCTGACGTCCGCCGCGGCCCCCCTTCACGGAATCGGCCGCGGAGCCTTCGCCCCGCGGCCGACGCCCATTCGTCGAGCTCCGGACGCTACTTCTTCATCGACTGCTTCAGCTGCTCGAACACCTTCGACAGCTCCGGGCTCTCGGCGATCTTGTACATCGCCTTCTCGAACTCCTCGGCGCTCACTCCGTGCTTCTGCAGGAGCGCCTCCGCCTGCGACGGATCCTTCTCGAGATCCACGGCGAGCTGCGCGTAGCTCTTCAGCTGATCGGGCGCGATGTCGGAATCCGCCACGGCCTTCGCCACGGCCTTCGCCTGCTCGATCGCCTGCTTCGCGTCCTCGGGCACTTCACAACCGGCGGCCACCAGCAGGGCGGGCAGCACCAGCACTTTCCAGTTCAACTTCACTTGAACGTTCCTCCGTCGTTCGGGCCGGCGCGGGCCGGCCGCATGATTCCTAGTGGCCGGACTTCGGCTTGGCTTCGTGCGCCTTGTCCTTCGCGTCCTTGCCGTGCTTCTCGAGCTTCTTCGCTTCTTTCTGACCATGCTGCGCGGCCTCTTCGGCCTTCGCCTTCACGGTCTCGGCCGCCTGCTCGGCGTCCTCGCGAGCTTCCTCGGTCGCATGCTCCGCCGCCTCGTCCATCCGCTCCTTGCCCTCGTGCGCCTTCTCGCGGATGTCCTGGCCGACGTTCTCCACTTCGCGCTTGCCGTGCTCGAACTCGCCGGCCTCGCGCGACGCGCGCTTGAGCTCGCGGTGCTCTCCGATACGCGCGTGCACGAAGTTCCTGAACTCGTTCGGGTCGCCCCCTTCGCGCACGTGGCGAGCACCTTCCTCGAGCGCCGTCTCCGCCACGGTGGCCGACACGCCTTCCGTGCGCGCGCTCTCGAGCATCTCGGTCACCGCCTCGGCCGGCACGCCCGCCTCGCGCGCCTGCGTGGCCGTCTCCGGCAGGCGCATCGCCCGCAGGATCCGGTCGGCGACCGACTCGACGGGCGCGGCCGCCTCCGTCGCCGCCGCCTCCACCTCCGGGGCGGCCTCCGGCGCCGTGGCCGTCGACGTCTCGCCCTCGGCGAGCGCACCGCCGGTCCAGCCGAGGACCGTGACGACGCTCGCGATCAACATCCGATTCATGGGATTCCTCCGCGGTTCTGCGGAGCGGGGAACCGCTCCGTCACCAGGGGAAACGTGGCGTTCACGCGGAATGCGACGTTTCGGTTGCGGGGCATTCGACCCGCGCCCCCCGCGCGCAGTCACATTCCGCTGCCGCGGGACGGGGGTCAAGCCGGATCGGCAGCCCGGCCCTCGCCCCGGAAGAGTCGCAATCGCAACGAGTTGGCGACCACGGAGACGGAGCTTGCGGCCATCGCGGCACTCGCGAATACCGGCGACAGGAGCCAGCCCGTCCAGGGGTAGAGGACACCGGCCGCGAGAGGGATCCCGAGCACGTTGTAGCCGAACGCCCAGGCGAGATTCTGCCGGATGACGCGCGTCGAACGGCGCGACATCCGCAGGAGATCCGCGATCGCGGTCAGGCGCGGCGAGACGAGAATCACGGGCGCGGCGCCGCGCGCGACGTCGGTGCCGCCGCCCATCGCAACGCCGACGCGCGCGGCGGCGAGGGCCGGCGCGTCGTTGATGCCGTCGCCGACCATGAGCACGGAGCGGCCTTCTTCCGTCAATCGCTGCACGAACGCGACCTTGTCCTCCGGGCTCGCGGGCGCGTGGACCTCGTCGACGCCGATCTCCCGCCCCACCGCCTCCGCCACGTTCCGGCGATCCCCGCTCAGCAGGACGATCCGCGCGCCGAGCCGGCGCAGCGCGTCCACGCCGGCCCGCGCGTCGTCGCGCAGCGGATCTCGGATCCCGAGCACGGCGATTCCCGCTCCGTCCACGCCGATCGCCACCGGAGTGGTGTGCGCGGACTCCGCTCGCTCGAAGGCCGATCGAAGGGGTGCCGTGTCGACGCCCTTCGCGCGGAGGAACTCCTCCGTCCCCACGCGCACCTTGTGACCGGCGATCTTGCCGAACATGCCGCCGCCGCTCTGCGCGAACGCCGTCTCCGGTTCGACGATCTCGAGCCCGCGACGTTGCGCCTCCCGGATCACCGCGTTCGCGAGCGGATGCTCCGACCTCATCTCGAGCCCGGCCGCGAGCGCGAGCGCATGATCGACGCCTGCATCGCCGTCGACGTCGACGCCTTCCCGCCCGAGAACTTCGACCACCTCGGGACGGCCGTGCGTGACCGTGCCCGTCTTGTCCAGCACCACCGTGTCCACGCCGCCCGCCACCTCGAGGGCCAGGCCGTCGCGGAGCAGGATGCCGCGCCGCGCAAGCGTTCCGGTGGCCACGGAGATCGCGGCCGGCACCGCGAGCCCCATCGCGCACGGACACGCGATGATCAGCACCGTGACGAACGCGCGCAGCGCGAACGCCGCGTTCGGTCCGAGCAGCAGCCAGATCCCGAACGTGATCGCCGCGATCGCGAGTACCGCCGGCACGAACACCGCCGCCACCCGATCCACCAGCCGCTGGATCGGCGGCTTCGCGGCCATGGCCTCCTCGAGAAGCCCGAGGATGCGCGCGATCGCGGTGTCCTCGCCCACGCCCGTCGCACGGAGGACGAGCGCACCGGAGCCGTTCGTCGTTCCGGCCGACACGACGTCCCCCGCGGCCTTCGCGACGGGGCGCGACTCGCCGGTGAGCATCGACTCGTCGAGCGCGCTCGTTCCGGACTCCACCGCTCCGTCCACCGGCACCCGCTCGCCCGGTCGCAGCGCGATCCGGTCGCCCACGTGAATCTCCTCGATCGGCAGGTCGATCTCCGCACCGTCTCGCAGTACCCGCGCGGTGCGGGGCACCCGTTCCGCGAGCGCCCGCACGGCCTCGCCCGCCTTCCCCTTGGCCCGCTCCTCGAGGAGCCGCCCGAGCGTCACGAGGGAGATCACCCACGGCACCGCCTCGTACCAGACGTCCGTCGGGAGTCCGGCCTCCGCGACGCGCGCGGGCACGGTCGTGACGATCGCGGAGACGACGAACGCGGTGCCTGTGCCGATCGCCACGAGCGTGTCCATGTCGGGCGAGCGATGTCGCAAGCCCTTCCAAGTGCGCACGAAAAAGCCGCGACCGGACCAGAGCAGCACGGGCAGCGTGATCGCGAACAGCGACCAGCGCAGCACTCCCGGGTCGACGTTCCAGAGGCCGGGGAAAAGCGCTCGCGTCAAGACGTCCAGCGGCTTCATCACGAACGCGAACGGGCCGATCGGGCCCGCGTGCCCGCCCTCGTGCATCAACGGCATCGAAAGGAACATCGCGGCCCAGGCGGCGACGAACGTGTAGGCGAACCGCAGGCCGAGAGCGCGCACCGTTTCCGGATTCGCGTCGCCCTCCATGTCGGACGCGCGGGCGCCGCTGATGCGCGGTCGCGCTTCGTAGCCCGCGGCGCGCACCGCCGCGATGACGGCATCGAGGGCGCCTCTCTTTGCCGCGCCGTCACCGTCCTCGGCGAAGTCCACGTCGGCGCGGTGCGCCATGAGGTTCACGCGCGCACCGGTCACGCCCGGCACGCGCGCGATCGCCTTCTCGACGTTCGCGACGCAGCTCGCGCAGTGCATGCCGCGAATCTCGAGCGAGGAGCGCATGGGACCTCCCGGGACGTCACCCAACCTACCGATCCGCGGCGGTACCACAAGGCCCGGCCCGACCCGGATCCCTCCCGCTGCATGGTAGTGGGTCCGGTGCCCCACGACCCCGGCGAATCGGGACCGGGTCCGGCGGACCCACCGCCGGCGAATCAGCTCCCTTGACAGGATCCTGGCCCCGGGCGTTCCCTCACTACATGCGAAACGCGCTCGGGGCCGTCCTCGGTCTCGTTCTGATGCTCGCGAGCCCGCTCGGATTCGGCGGGCTGCGCCACGACGACTGCCACGACGACCACGAGTCGTGGCCATCGTGTCCCGTTTGCCTGTTCCACGCGACGCAGACGACCGATCTGGTCGTGGCGCCGGAGCTGCCCGATCCGCCGGCCGCCGATTGCTCCTTCACCGTCCCTCCCGCCCTCCCGCTCCACACCGCGGCTCGCCCCACTCCCCGCGGTCGCGGCCCCCCACGAATCGACTGAAGACCCGGCTCATCTTCGTGCGCGGTCCCGTCCGGGATCCGCGCCGTCTTCACGATTCCGAGAGGAGGGGCGCATGTCGCGTTCCATCGTATTCGCGTGGGCGGCGGCCTTCGTGCTGGTGTGCTTCGTGCCGCCGGCGCTCGCCCAGAAGCTGAATCCCGACCTGTCCGTCATCGGCGACGTGCGGGCTCAGGCCGTCGACACGGACGGCGAGTCGACGCAGTCGCTCGAGCTGCACGAAGTCGAAGTCGGCCTCGCCGGCGCGCTGAACCCCTACGCGAGCGCAGCGGTGTATCTGGGAATCCACGGCACGGAGGGAATCGAGGTCGAGGAGGCGAAGCTCACGCTCGATCGCTACCTGCCGGCCTCGCTCGCGCTGACCGCCGGCCAGTCGCTGCTCGACTTCGGTCAGATCAATCCGCGCCATCGCCACGCGTTCCCGTGGCTCGACGCTCCGCTCATGCACCAGGAGTTCTTCGGGGAGGACGGCGCCCGCGACGTCACGGCGCGGCTCGACTGGCTCGCCCCCACGACCGGGGTGGCGATCCGGGCGTCGGCGGGAGTCCTGGGCGGCACGTCGTTGCTGGGAGGGCACGACCACGGTGCCGAGGACGATAGCGGTGACACCGAGGAGGACGCTCCGGAACTCGGCGCTTCCGGGCGCCTCGAGCTGTTCGCGGAGCCTTCGGGCTCCGTCTCGTTCGCGATCGGCGGCTCCGTCCTGCACGGGGTATACGACCCGGCGGACGGCGCGCACGCGACGTGGCTGGACGTCGACGCGAAGTTCAACGTCGACCTCGGTCCCGCGCGGAAGCTCGTGCTGCAGGTCGAAGGCGTGAAGGGCACGCTGGAAGCCTCGGAGGAAACGTCGACACAGGATCCGACCGGCTACTTCGCGGTCGCCGATCTCCGCCTCGATCGTCGCTGGAACGTCGGCGGCTGGGCCGAGTCCACGGCCGAACGCGCCGAAGACTCGATCCGCACGAACCGCTATGGCGGCTTCGTGGGCCTGCAGCTCATGGAGGAGACGACCGTGTTCCGTGTGGTCGCGCGACGAACGTCGCCGGACGAGGCCCCCGCCACGAATGAGCTCATCCTTCAGGCCCTGTTCTCGCTGGGCCCCCACCAGTCGCACCGGTTCTAGAGAGGAGAACGATCATGCATCGAATTCTGATCGGTCTCGGGGCCGCCTTCCTCGCACTCACGCCGCGGGCCGACGCGGGCGAGCCGCTGCGAGTCGTCGCCTCGACCACGGACGTCGGCGCGATCGCGCGGGCCGTCCTCGGCGATGACGCCTCCGTCGAGATCGTCGCCCGTCCCGACCGCGACCCGCACGCGCTCGAGGTCCGCCCGAGCACGATGCGACTCACCGCGAAGGCGGACTTCTACCTGAAGGTCGGGCTCTCGCTCGATCTGTGGGCGGACGACATCGTTCGCGGCTCCCGCAACCGCGACCTGAAGGTCGTCGACTGCTCGCAATGGGTCGAGGTCCTCGAGAAGCCGGCGGGCAAGGTCGACCTGTCGCAGGGCGACGTCCATCCGGAGGGCAATCCGCACTGGTGGACGGACCCGCTGAACGCCGCCGCCGTCGCGCGCGGCCTTGCCGACGCCTTCGGGCGGGCGCGTCCGGACGACGCGGATCGGTTCCGCACGAACGCCGAGACTTTCGCGGCCGAGGCCGAGCGGCGAACGGCGGCCTGGCGCGAGCGGGCGGGCGGCGCGCGGTTCGCGGAGTACCACCGCTCGTGGGTGTACTTCGCTTATCGCTTCGGCGCGGAGATCGTGGCGCGGGTCGAGCCGTTGCCGGGAATCCCGCCGAGCGCGCGTCAGCTCCAGGAAACCGCCGACGTCTTGAAGGCGACCGGAGTGCGGGCCGTCTTCCGCGATCCGTACCAGACGCCCTCGCCCGTGCGCTTCCTGGAGCGTGAAGTCGGGGCCCGCGACGTCCTGATCCCGACCTCGTGCGAGGAGCCGACCCCGGAGTCGTACTTCGCTCACCTCGAGCGGGCCATCGCGGCGCTGGAGGCTCGATGAGCTGGTTCCTCGATCCCTGGTCACTCCCGTTCATGCGCTGGGCCCTCGTGTGCTGCCTCGTGCTGGCCGGGGTGCACGCGTACCTCGGATTCCACGTGGTGCGGCGCGGTGTGCTGTTCGTCGATCTCGCCATGGCGCAGATGGCGGCCCTCGGGGCCGCCGTCGGCGTCGTGTTCGGGCTCGAGCACGGTACGACCGCCTCGTACGTGATCTCGCTGTCCTTCGCGCTCGCCGGCAGCGTGGTGTTCGCCACGCTGCGCAGCCGGGTGCTGCACCAGGAGACGCTGATCGCGATCTTCTACGCGATCGCCACCGCGCTGACGTTCGTGGTGCTGGAGCACTCGCCGCACGGCATGGACGAGGTGAAGCATCTGTTCGTGGGACAGGTGCTCACGGTGGACCCGCCCAAGGTCCTGTGGACGGCATTGCTGTACTCCGCGATCGGTGTCGTGCTCGCGCGCCTGAACAAGCGACTGCTCGCGGTCACCGACGGGCGGGAACGCGGGCGCGGCAAGCTGGATCTCGTGTTCTACGGAGCGTTCGCGGTCGTCGTCACGAGTTCGGTATCGCTGGTCGGTGTCCTGCTCGTGTTCGGCCTGCTCGTGCTGCCGTCCGTGGCCGCGCTCTTGGTGCCCGGCCGCGACGGCTCGAGGCTCGCTTGGGGCTGGATCTTCGCCGGGCTCGGCTGTCTCGGCGGCCTGCACGCCGCGTATCACCTCGATCAACCGGCGTCGCCGATCATCGTCGTGTGTCTCGCGGTGCTGCTCGTGGGCGCGGCCGTGCTCGGCCGGATCCGCTCGGGACGCGGGGATGTCGGCGACGAGATCAGTAGTCGGTGAGCGTCTTCGGCGGCAGCGCGACGCGAAGCGCGTTGACCACCGCGAACACGTCGATGATCTCCTGCAGGATCGCGCCGCCCACCGGGGGAAGGTAGCCGGCGGCCGCAATGAACATGCCCACGACGCTGAGGGCCATGCCGCCGACCGCGCTCTGCAGCGCGATCGTGCGCATGCGCCCCGCGACGTGGAGCAGTTCATCCACCTTCTCCAGGGAACTCTCGAGCACCACCGCGCCGGCCGCCTCCGCCGTGATGTCGCTCTCCTGACCGAACGCGATGCCCACGGTCGCGGCGGTCAGGGCCGGGGCGTCGTTGATGCCGTCGCCCAGGAACAACGTCGGCGCGGCGGCGGTCTCGCGCCGGACGATCTCGAGCTTCTGCTCCGGCGTCTGCCCGGCGTGGACCTCCGTGATTCCGACCCGCTCCGCGAGGTGCCGCACTTCCGACTCGCGATCGCCGGACACCAGCATCACGCGCTCGAACCGGTGGCGCGGGCGGAGATGGCGAATGAAGGACTCGCCGTCCGCGCGCGGCTCGTCGCGGAACCGGAACGTGGCGGCGTAGCGATCGTCGATCGCGATCACGCACTCGAGGCCGCCCTCCACCGGCGGCAAGCTGGACGCGTCCTCGGGGCGGTCGGCCACCAGGCGCGAGCGATTCGTCACGCGCAGGGAACGACCCGCGATCTCCCCGCGCAAGCCGTCGCCCGGCTGCTCGCTGATGCGCTCCGCCTCGCGCAACGCGAGTCGACGTTCCTCCGCGGCCTGCAGGATCGCGCCCGCCAGCGGGTGCTTCGAGTAGCGCTCCAGGCTCGCGACGAGTGCGAGCACGTCGTCGGCAACGTGTCCCTCGGCCGGCAGCACCTCGGTGAGACGCGGCTCGCCGTACGTGAGCGTCCCCGTCTTGTCGAAGATCGCGACCCGACACGTGTCGATGCGCTCCAGCACCGCGGGGTCCTTGATGATGATCCCGCGTCGCGCGGCCAGCGAGATCGACCCGATGATCGCGACCGGGATCGCGATCAGGAGCGGGCACGGCGTGGCGACCACGAGCACGGCGAGGAACCGGACCGCTTCCCCGCTCAGCACCCAGGCGAGGATCGCGATCGCGACCGCGAGCGGTGTGTAGATCGCGCCGAGCTGGTCGCCGAGGCGGCGCAGCTTCGGACGACGTTGCTCGGACGCGCGCATGACCTCCATGATCTTCGCGTAGCGCGAGTCCACGGCGAGCTTCGTGGCGCGGATCGTGAGCGCGGTTTGTCCGTTGACGGCGCCGGAGAGCACGTCCGAGCCCGGCGTCTTGGACATCAGGTACGGCTCGCCGGTGAGGTACGACTCGTCCATCACGCCGTGGCCGTCGATGACCACGCCATCGACCGGGCAGATCTCGTGCGGGAAGATCGCGATCTCGTCGTCCGGGCGAACGTCGTCGAGCGGCACGTCCTCGATCGCGCCGCCGCGACGCCGGTGCGCCACCGTGGGCATGCGACGGGCGAGCGCCTCGAGCACGGAGGAAGCGCTCCGCACCGCGTAGTTCTCGAGCGCCTGGCCGCCGGAGAGCATCAGCACCACGAGCGTGCCGGCCAGGTACTCGCCGAGGATCACGGAGGTCACGATCGAGATGCCGGCCAGCAAGTCCGATCCGAACTCGCGATTCCACGCGAGGCGGAGCAGCTCGAGCACGAGCGGAATGCCCCCGAGCACGAGGGCCACGAGCAGCGGCACGTCCCAGGTGGCGAACCCGGCGACGGCTCCCGATACGTGCGCCACGTAGCGAAGAACGAGATGCGTGACGATCGCCGCGATCGCCAGGATCGCGATTCGGGTCTCTGCGTTCTTGAGCCAGTTCATGGCCGCTCCCGGCAAGGCACACGGGAGCAAAGCCCGGCCCCGGGAGAAGCGCAAGTACGCGGTTTCCGCCGCCCGCAAGTGGCGGCGGGCGGCGTTCAGCTCGCTTCGATCAGCTCGATCGGATTCCCCTCGGGATCGCGCACCACGAGGCATTCCCGGCCGGCACTGCGGAGCGGCCCCTCTACCGCACCACCGCAGTCACGGGCGAGCCGCCCCGCGGCGACGAGATCCGGCACCGCGATCAGGAACTGGTGACGGGCCTGCCGCGCATCCACGCTCGCGATCTCGTTCGGGCAGAACAGCAGGTTCACTCCGGCGAGGTTGCCTCGCCAGAATCGGGCCTTGCCGGCCCGGAACGGTCGCAGGCCGGTGTCGAAGACGGCGTTGTAGAAGGCGGCCATCGCCTCGCCGTCTTCCACGGCGAGGGTGATCTGGTGCAGCGACAGGAAGCCGGGATCGGACGCGGTTTCGGTCATCGCGGACGCGTTCGGCTCTCGGGGGCCCGTTTCGCCGGGACGGCGCGGGGCTTTCGGCGTGCTCAAGACTCTTTGCTCCAGGGGGACGAACGGACTCACTGTATCCACGTTCCCCGGGAACGACGAGGGCGGACTCCGGTCAAAACGTCGTGAAGACGCGGACGGGACGGTCGCAGGTCTCAGCGGGGGCGAATCGGGGACGCCCGTTCGCGCCAGGCCGAGAGATCCCACCCGAGCAGTCGCTCGAGCGAGGCCGTCTCCGGATCGAGCTCGCGGTGCAGGAACTCGCGATCGGCGGCGTCCATCGGGCTGTAACTCTGCGCGAAAACACGCTCCGTGGGGAGGCTCAAAGGCGAAACACCGAGAAAACTCCACACACGGGCGAGTGTTTCGTCGTGTCGATGCGCGAGATCCGCACTCTCGAGGACGAGGACTCGCTCGCGTCCGAATCGGGCGAACACTCGTTCGATCTGTGCCGCGTATCTTCCGCGGTCCACGTAGGACCAGTGGCGGTGCTGACCTCCCGCCTTCGCGAGACGCGCGCTCTCCTGCGCGAGAGCCTGCCCGAACGGCAGCATCTCGTCGCCGCGACCGGTCTCCATGACCCAGTGGGAGTAGGCGCGTTCCACGGGATCCCGCAGCACGAGAATCCAGCGCATGTCCGGATTGTAGGCCGCGATCCGGTCCACGCAGGGTCGCCAGTACACGTAGATCGGCGTCGCCTCGCCGATCACGCGCGTTTCCGGTCCCGGCGCGAAGAGTCGATGGTACGTGGCCGGATCCGGCGTGCCGTTCACGAAGTCCTCGTCGCGGTCGAACCAGTGCGCCTCTTTCACGGACGAGAACGCGACCTCGGGGTGGGCTGCGACGAACTTCGCGAGCGCGGTGGTACCGCCTTTCTGCACGCCGCCGATCACGAAGTCGACCATGACTGCCTCCTCTAGCCCGGTACGTTCCACGTCGCGCGGATCGCGAGCAACACGATTCCCTGCGCGATCGCGAGCACGACCGTCTCCCGGAACGCGTACCGGCTCCGCGCGATCGCCACCGCGAGCACGGCCGCCGGCATGAAGCTCATCCAGATGCGCCCCGTCTCCCCGAGAATACGACCGGAGAGATCGAGCGGCACGAGCACGAGCAGCAACGCGAGCGCGAACGGGATTTCTCGCGCGCGCCCGAACTCGTCGCGGCCGGCGCGGGACCACGCGCGAACGTCGGCCGCGATCTCGCCGAGCCACGCGACCGCGAGCGGAAGTCCCAGGAACAACGCCCAGTCCACCGGATTCCAGGCGACCCAGGGCCAGTACGTGCGGTGGTGGCGCAGACGCTGGACGAGGTCCGCCTGTCGCAGGCACTCGCGGTACACGGCCGGCCAGTCGAGACCGTGCGCCGCGGTGATCGCGGGCACCACGAGAACGCCGAGCCCGGTCGCGGCTGCGAGACCCAGGATGCGGCCCCGCCGCGGGAACGGATCGCCGCGGCGCGCGGCCAACAGCAGCAACCCCGTCGCCGCGAACGCCGTGAGCGCGATCGTGGGGATCGCCGTGAACGAGACGAACACCGCCGCGCCGGCCGTGAGGCCCGCGCCGAACGCCGCCGCGAGCGCGGCGGGACGCGTCGCGTAGCGCATCGCCTCCACGAGCAGCGCAGCCGCGGTCCAGCCGAGGAACAGCAGCAGGTGATCGGTGAGCGGCGTGAACAGCAGGAAGCTCGGAACGGTGCTCATCAGGAGAACGGTCCCCGCGACGGCCGCGGGCTCGCAGCGCCCCCCCGCGAGCACGGCGAGCGGCGCGAGCGTGAGCGCCCCGATCGCCATCAGCAGGAATCCGGCGGCCAAAGCACCCGCCCGCTCCGCGTCCGTGGTCCCCGCGAGTCCGCGCGGCACACCGCCGAGACGCTCGCCGAGATCGAGCAGCCATTGCGTCCGCTCCGGGCGATCCGCCCAGCGGTTGACGGCGTGGTAGAACAGCGCGCGTCCGGGCGGCTGCGACGGTCCGTGGACCGCGAAGCTGCCCTGGCGACGCGCGTAGGTGCGGAGGAACTCGTCCACGTCGTCGATGTCCGTCGCCGTCGTGTGATGGCTCGTGAACGACGGATCGATCACCCGCCGCGCGACGTTCGACAGTCCGCCCGGCTCGGCCGCCGTGAGCGCGAGCATCTGCGCGAACGCGAGCGCCATCGCGAGCCCGAGCCAGCCCGCGCGCGCCGCGACGTTTCCCGTCGTCCACGCGCGGCGGATGCCGAGCGCCGCGAGGATCTGCAGCCCGAACAGTCCGACCACCGGGAGCAGGGGCCGCCACGAAGGCAGCAGGCGTCTCCCCCAGCGCCAGCTCTCCGGTCCCCGCAGGCCGGGCCACATGTCCGTAGCGACCACGACCGCGAACACCAGCGCCACACCGAGCGCGACTACCCCCCGTCGGCCGAGCTTCATGGTCCGAACTCCGAGAGATCGGCGTCCCCGAGATCGCCCGCCGCGCGCGATCGCTTCCAGATCTCCACGCGCGGATGATCGAACCCGCGCATCAGCGCCTCCGCGCCGTCGTCCTTCAGCACGATCGGCCCGAGCCGCGGGTAGGTCTCGAACACCGCCACCCGCTCGAACGGCAGGCGGCCCGCGTCGAGATCACGATAGAACTCGCTCTCCACCGGTCGCAGCTCCGGCGACGTCGTGAACTCGCGGCGATGTCCTTCCGAGAGCGTCAGCCAGTCCGCGCGCTTCAGCAGGCGTTCGAGGTGGGCGCGGCGACCCGCCGCGTCGAGGGTCTCGTACTGCGTGTAGAAGCCGTGCCACAGGAACTCCACGCGCAGCATCGGGCGCTCGAGCTCCGGCGACGGTGACCCGACCGGCGGCCCGTATCCCGCCGGATCTTCCAGCAGGACCAGCTCCCGCGGCGCGACGTGCTCGTCGAGCCAGCGCGCCGCGGCGACGCGCGGGTCCGGCTGCGTGTAGATCGACGAGAACGCGATCCCGTGCAGTACGGCGAGTGCGACCACCCCGGTCGTGACCGCGCGTCCGAGCGCGGCGCGCCGGGACGCGAGCGCGGCCAGCGCCACCGCCGCCGCGACCGCGAGCGCGGGCAGCGCCGGCACGAGGAAGCGCACCGTCTTCACGCGAGCGGGCAGCAACAGCAGCACGAAGGGGATCAGCAGGAGGAGCAGTCGAACGTCGGCGGGACGGCGGCGGCGCAGCAGCAGCACGACGCCGACGATCGCCGCGATCTCCGGCAACACGCCGATCGCGTACGGCAGCACGCGCGTGAGCTCCGTCCAGCCGGGAACGTCCTTCGCGTACGGCAGCGTCCAGTCGTGGAAGTCTCCGGAGTACGCCCGACGCAGGTTGCCGGCGAGGGTCGTGTGCTCGCCGGTGCGGGCGCCGGCATCCGCGCCGGAGAGCAACATCGGGTTGAGGGCCAGGACGATCGCTACCGTCACCAAACTGCCGATCAGCAGGCGCAGGTACGGGGCGAAGGAGGGCTCCTTGTCCGCGCGTCGCCCGGCCGCGTGCAGCAGCGGCAGGCCGAGCAGGATCGCGGGCGCCTTCACGGACAGTGCGAGCCCGAACACGAGGCCGCCGATCGCGGCGCGGGCCGGTGACGGCCGCTCCGCGAGTCGCTCCGCCGCCACCAGGCCGAGCACGAGGAGCGCGGTGAGCGCGGACTCCACGGTGCCGAAGTGCGACGCTTGCACGAGCGCGGGGAATCCGGCCACGAGCGCCGCCGCGATCCACGGAACCGCGCCGCCGAAACGTCGCGCCCAGGTGAACGTCAGCGCGATGGTGGCCACCCCGAACGTCGCCGAGAGAATGCGCGCGAGCCGCACGGTGGCCGCGAAGGCATCGCCGTGGATCGGGGGGCCATCCGTGGTGGCCATTCCGAGGAACAGCCGACGCGCGAGCACCACGAGCCAGAGCGGGAGAATTCCGTAAGACGAGATCCCGGGATCCGGAGGGCCGTCGCCCGCGAGCGACTTCTCGAGCTGCAACGCCTTTCCCACCACGAACAGGCGCTCGTCGATGTGCAACGCGAACGGCAGGCCCCAGTCGAGCCCGCGCCATCGGATCCACGCTCCGACCACCAGGATGAACGCGAGCCACAGGCCTTCGCGCTTCACGCGGACCTCCGTCAAGACGCGGGCAGCGCCCTCTCGAGGAAGCGGATCCAGTTGCGGCCGAGCATGTCGCGAATCTCGTCGTCCGAGAAGCCGAGATTGTTGAGCGGATCGGCGAGACGCGGCAGATCGGCGATCGTGTCGAGCCCGGTCGGCGCTTCGTCCGCGCCGAATCCGCCGTCGAAATCCGAGCCCACCGCGACGACCTCGTGCGTTCCGGCGACCTGCGCGGTGTGGTGCATCGCCTCCGCCACCCGCGAGAGCGGAACCGCGGGCTTGCCCACGTCGCGCCAGCCGCGGAGCAGCATCAGATTGAACGGCACCGTCCCGATCACGCCGCGGCGCGCGGCGATTGCACGGATCATCTCGTCCGAGAGCTGCCGGTCCGTATCGCAGATCGCGCGCGGGTTCGAGTGCGACGCGATCACCGCGCCTTCTCCGAGATCGAGGGCCTCGAAGAAGGATTCCTCCGCCGCGTGCGAGAGGTCGAGGATCAGGCCGGCCTCGAAGATCGCGGGAACCAGCTCGCGCCCGGCCGACGTGAGCGGACCCGGCTCACCGGTGCCGCCCGAGTAGCGGGTGCCGCGCCAGGCGAGCCCCACGATCCGCAGGCCCGCCTCGAACCACTCGGGGAGTTCCTCTGGCGTGCGGATCGGATCGGCGCCTTCCATCAGCGGGACGAACCCGATCTCGCCGACCGCGCCGCCGTCCCACGTCTTCTGCACGCGGGCGAGGTCGGCCCGGTTGCCCACGAGCGTGAAGCCGCTGTCCGGGTCGTCGTGCAGCTCGCGATAGCGGCCGAGCTGCAGGCGGCCGAAGCGGTACGCTTCCTGAGCGGTCTCGTACGTCACCTGCGAAGGATCCCCGGGCTGGAAACCCGTGCGCTTCGGCGCCAGGAAGATCGTGGGGAACACCACCGCCACGCGCCCGCGCCGCATCTCGTCGCGCCCGACCATGCACCGGCCACGGTAGAGCTCGTTCGCGAGGTCCCCCTCCCGGCGACGCGTCTCCGCAGTGGAGCGACGCGGGTCCCGGCCGAAGCAGATCCAGTTGAAGGCGAGGTCCAGGTGGCCGTCGACGAGGACCGACACGGGCGCTCCGGGTTGGGGGGAAAGGAGTTACGAGGTCGGCGCAGTGTAGCGTCGGCCGACGCTGCCGTCGACGGGCCACGGAAGGCCACGCCATCGACGGATCCGTCGGTTTGACATCGCCTCGCTCGGAGGCTCAAAGTAAACGGGTCCCCTCGGGGGGCCGTCCCCACACCTCCAACGGGAGCGGTTCTCATGCGCCCGTCGTTCGTCGTGTTTTGCAGGTTCGGCTTCGCCGTCCTTGCCTTTCTCGTTTCGCTTCTTCCGAGTGCCGAGTCGCAGGCCGCATCCATCCCGGATCCGGAAGCGCTCGCCCTCGAGTTTTCCGGAGAGTTCCTCGCACCCCCGGCGCTCGTGGCGGAGATCGGCCAAGACCTCGCACTCGTGCGCGCGAGCAACACGGTGCTGGAAGAGGTCTCCGTCTGGTTGGACTGGGTTCCCGGCCGGGTGATCGTGGGTCTCTCTCCGGAAGCCTTCGCGGAGTTCCAGAACGGCACCTTCCACGGCTTCGATGCGCTGAATGCTCAGTACGACCCCGTGGCGGTGGTCGCGAACCCCTCGATCCGGCCGGTTTTCTTCGCCTTCGAAGAGAGTTACCACCCGGATGTCCTGGCGGTGCTCTACGGCGCCGTGGAGGGCGCGGAGTACGCCATTCCGGATTACATCAACTTCGCCGGGGTTCGGGGCCCGGATATCGTCATGGAGGATCTCCACGTGTACCGCTTCGAGTACGCGTGGTTCTGTGACGAGTTCACTTGCTTCAAGCTGTACTACTGGACCTACGAAGTCCTGCCGAACGGCGATCTCGTCGTGATCGATCAGGGCGGCGATCCACCACCGGGGGTGGACGCTCCCGTTCCGTCCGCACCCGGGACGGAACTCGCGATCGAGGCGTCGCCGAATCCGACACGCGGCGCGGTTCGACTCTCGCTGAGCGGGACGACCGTCGCCGGTGACTATTCGATCTACGACGTCCAGGGGCGGCTCGTGCGCCGACTCGCGTCCACCCACGCGACCGCATTGCCGCCGACCGCGACCTGGGACGGTCGGAACGAGGCGGGACGCGTCGTCCCCGCCGGCGCCTACTTCGTGCGGGCGACCGCGGGCGAGCGCGTGGCCACCGAACGGCTCGTCCGGATCCGGTAGAGACCGCCCACCGCCCGGCGGGTCCGTTTCGCCCGTCGGGCGGTTGACTCCGTCGATCCGTTTTCGTCACAATAGAGGTCCGCTCGGGTTGCTGCCCCGCCCCCGATGGAGTCCCTCCGATGCGGAACCCACTCCTCGTCACGCTGTGCGTGGGGGTCTCGTTCGTCTCGCCCGCGGTCGCCGGTTCCTGGCGTCCGCTTCCCGCGACCGACCGATCGATCAACGCCCGCGCGGCTGCCCAGTCTCCCGTCTCCGCGCAGAACTTCTTCGCCTGGTCGGGGCTCGCCTACCGCTCGACCGACGCCGGAACCTCGTGGACGTACGTCGGCGCCCGTTTCGAGGGGCTCGACGTGGCACCCACGCTCGAGCAGTTGCAGTTCGACTCCACGGAGCCGGCCACGCTGTGGGCGATCGCGGAAGGGATCGTCTATCGCTCGACGGACTTCGCCGCCACGTGGGCGCGCTGGGGCACCTCCGTCCCGTCCGGCGACGTCTCCGCCTTCGAGCCCGAAGGCGGCACGAGCTCCGTGGCCTGGATCGCGCTCTCTTCCGGCCACGCCGGTCTCTGGCGCACCACCGACGCGGGCGCCACGTGGCAACGTCGCGATCCGGCAGGCACGCCGGTCGCCGTGCGCTCGTTCGCGCGGCGACCGACCGACGGCGCCACGATCGTCGCGTCGCGGCCGGACGGCGTGTACCGCACGACCGACGCGGGCGCGTCGTGGGGGAAGACCCGCGAGTCCGGCGAGGTCCAGACGCTGCGATGGAGCCGGGACGGCAGCTGGATCGGCACGCGCCAGCTGCCGTGGCCCGGGGTCTATCTCCATTCCCCCGATGGCGTGACCTGGACGGAGGGCGGCTACCTCAAGGCGGACTCCTGGGTGCCGGGAGATCTCGGTCCCGAGGGCCTTCTCCGCGCCTCGCTCGACTGGAACCCGAACGGCTACGGCTACCTCGGATCCATGCACCGCTCGACGGATGCCGCCGAGACCTGGGACGACACGACACTCGAGATCGGAGCGGGGGCCAACGGTTGGTCGGAGGAGCCTCTGATCACGTGGGCGGAAGGCGTGACCCTCGCGACGTTCCGCGGCGACGCCTGGGCGCCCGCCTCGATGTACTTCGGTCCGCCGTCCGGGTTGTTCCGCTCGACGGACGCCGGATCGTCGTGGCTGGAGGTCACGGCGGGGATGTACGAGGCGCCGGTGTTCGCCATGACGGCAACCGCCACCGGACGGATCTGGCGCCTGCGCGGCCAGGGCATCGAGAGTTCGACGGACCTCGGCGCATCCTGGCAGATGCTGCCCTGGCACTACGAGCTGGGACTCTGGAGCTACACGGAGTCGCGCGCGGGCGCGGACGACCTGCTCGTGGGCTACGCCGGCAACTATTACCCCGACGGCCAGTACACGCTGTCGCGCACCACGGACGCGGGCGCCTCCTGGATCCCGGGAAGCACGCCGACCGACCGGCCGGCCGGCCTCGAGCTCGGCAATCGCAACACGATCGCGTACGGCCACGGCTCCGGCGAGACGATCTACGTCTGGGCGCACGTCGTGGACGCGGGGATCGGCATGGCGCCACTCTTCCGGAGCGACGACGGCAACGCCTCGTACTCGATGATCCTGCCAGAGATGCCGCTCCCGGTGGACGCGGTGATCACTCCGGAGAGCGACGCGCACGTGTTCGCGGCCCTGCCCGGCGCGGACCCGGTGCGATTGTCTACCGACGCCGGCTTGACCTGGGCGCTGCGCTCGAACGGGCTGCCTCCGGGCACCGTCCGTCGCCTGCTCATGAATCCGAGCGACGGCGATCATCTGCTCGTGGTCTTCCTGACCGGCATTCCGTACGAGTCGATCGACGGCGGCGAGCACTGGACCGCGTTCCGTCCCGAGACGAATCCGTGGCGCGGCGGCACGCGGGAGGAGGCGCCGTTCCCGGCGCTCGCGGAGCTCCGCGGACGGACGATCGTGGATGCCGACTGGGAGGTCGACGGTTCCGCGCGACGTCTGTTCCTGCTCACCGACGCGGGCGTCTGGATCTCCGATCGCGGATTCGCGAACGACGAGCTCGCGCTCGTTCCCTGGGATCACGTGCGGTACTCCCGCGCGAACGAGTTGCTGTTCGTGTACCACGACGACCTCGGTGTGATGGCGCTCGACGTGCCGGCCCTCGGCGGCGGACCGGCGCCGCGTGGCGTCGCCACGACACTCGCGACCCTCGCGACCGGCGGCGCGCTACAGCTCTCGCCGAATCCGTTCCGCAGGGACGTGACTCTCCGGTTCGAGACGTCTCGTGAATCGCACGCGCGCCTCGACGTGTTCGACCTCGCCGGCCGTCGCGTGACGACGCTCGTCGACCGGCGACTCGTCGCCGGCCCGCAGACGCTCACCTGGTCCGGACACGACCGGACCGGCGCCGCGGTCGCTCCCGGCGTCTACTTCGTGCGTCTGACGCGCAATGGAGTCTCCGAGACCGAACGCATCGTCCGGCTCCGCTGACCCCGGGGTCGGGCCGAGATCCGGCCCGACCCGTGTATCAAACCGCCGCCTCCCGGCCCCCTCCTCCCGGATCTCTGTCCGTACCCCGGAGGCGGTGTTGGCCCCAGATCGCGAATCTCCCTGGCCCCGACGGGTTCCGGACCCCCTTGGTCATTCCTGGGCGGTTCCCGTAGGATCTTCGACCATCTTCGTTCGCCCGCCGGATTCGGACCGAGAGGAGAGGTTCGCTCGCATCTTGGCCGCCGCCGATCGCTTCTCCGACGCCGACCTGCTCGGCCGTTGCGGCGCCTGCGACGAGGACGCCTGGCGCCTCCTCGTCCGCCGGTACCAGAACCTGGTGTACTCCACTGCGCGCGAGGTCGGCCTGGACGGGGATGAAGCCGCCGACGTCTTCCAGGAGGTCTGGCTCGAGCTGCAGCGCTCGATCCCTCGCATCCGGCACCCGGAGGCGATTCCGCGCTGGTTGATCGTGGCGACCCGACGCCTCTCGTACAAGGTCGCCACCCGCCGGCGACGTCTCGTCCCCGGAATCTCCCGCGACCTCGTGGATCCCGGTACCTTGCCGGACGCGGAGATCGAGGCGAAGACCGCCCGCGCGCGGATCGAGGCCGCCCTCTCCCAGCTCGACGGCAAGTGCGCGCGATTGCTGCGACTGCTGTTCCTGGATCCCGCGAATCCGGCGTACGAGGAGATCTCGCGGCAGACCGGACTCGCAATCGGCTCGATCGGTCCCATTCGCTCCCGCTGCCTCAATCGGCTGCGCAAGATCCTCGAGGAGAACTCATGACGGCCGCGCATCGACATCCCGCCCCCGACGTCTGGCGCCGCTGGGTGGAGGATCCCTCCGGTCCCGGGGGAGCGGAGCTCGAGGCGCATCTCGCGCGCTGCGAGAACTGTCGCACGCTCGTCGACGGACTGCGGCTTGCCGGTCCGGCGCGAAGGGTGGAGCACTGGGAGGAGGCTCCCGAGGATCTCGTGCGCGCGGTCTTCGCTCGCACCGCGGAGCGAGCGCCGGCCCGGCCGGCGCGCACCCGGGCCGTGCCGTACGAGCCTCTCGACATTCGCGGCGCCGCGATCGTGGGCGGCGCGGGCACGCGCATCGCGTCGCGCTCGCTGGAGGGCGGCGAGATCGGCGTGTTCGTCACGCCGCCGGCGGGCGACGGCACGTGGAAGATCCGGGGCAAGGTCTGGCTGCGCGACGAAGCGCTCGCCGACACCGATCTCCGCCTCGTGCTCGCGCAGGGGGAACACGTGCTCGCGTCCACCACCACCCGATCGGGCCGGGACTTCGTGCTGGAGGAGGTGCTCGCCCCGGGCTGGCAGCTCGAGCTGCACCTGCCCACGGGCGAGGTCTGGACGCTCGAGGATCCGGAACACGAATGAGCTCGGACCTGCGTGCCGCGATCGAGCGCCTGCTCGCGCAACCGGCGACGTCGGACGCGCTTGCCAATTGGGCGGCGCGGGAGAATCCGGAGATCGTTTCCCCCTACGAGTCGCTCTATCGCGTGGTCATGGAGTCCTGGACTCAGGCGCCCGGCCGCGCGCTCGCTGCCGCTCGTCACGCGATCGCGGGAGCGGACCTGTCCACACTCGCGCCGGGTGACGCGGGCTTCCTCCACCACCTGGACGCGAACACACGACTGGCCACCGGCAACGCCGCGGAGGCGCTCGCGCCGTACCGCCTCGCCTGGGACGCGTTCCGTATCGCGAAACGCCCGGACGAGGCGGGACGCGTCGCCGTCGGCTGGTCCTTCGCGTGCGCGACCACGGGCAACGCGAAGGAGGCGGCGCGCGTGGTGGCGCGCGGGAGACGAGTGCTCCCCGTGAGCGACGTCGTCGGACGCGCGCGCCTCGCGAGCAACCTCGGCACCGCCTGGCACCTGAGCGGCCGACTCGAGCTTGCGCGGCCGGAGTACCGGGCCGCGGAACGGACGTTCCATCGCGCGAAGCAGCCGGCGATGGCCGCGGCCTGTCGCTACAACGCCGGACTCGTGGAGACGCTCGAGGGCCGGTACGCCACCGCACGCAAGGATCTGGAGGCGGCGCGCGCGACGTTCCGGCGACTCGGGGTGGCGCTGCATGCCTCCTACGCCGACGTCGGGCTCGCGGAGCTCGATCTCCATCAGGGTCACTGGGATCGGGGCGTGGAGTCGATCCGCACGCTGCGCGATCGGTTCCGGGAGCTCGGTGACGAGCGAGCCACCGCGTGGCTCCAGCGTGAGCTCGCCCGTCTCTTCACCACGATCGGAGCGCGCACCGCCGCCGCTCCCGAAGCGCGCGCCGCTCGCCGGTCGTTCGCGCGACTCGGTCTCGCGCCGGAGGCGGCAAACGTCGCATTTCTGGAGGGACGGCTCGCTCTGGAAACCGGCGCCCTGGCCGATGCGTTCACGCGCCTCCGCGAGGCCGAGGCGCACTGGGATCGCGCAGGGAACGTGCGGGCGCGGGCCCGGGCCGGCGTGGAGATCGCTCGCGTCCGTCTCGCGGCGGGGTACCCGCGCGCGGCGCTCGAGGCGCTCGCCGGTCCGCGACGCACGCTCACCCGTCTCGACCCTCGCGGCGACGGCGCGATCGCTCGCGGTGTGGCCGCCCGCTGCCTCCTCGCCGAAGGGCGCGCGCGACGTGCGCTCGCGCTCGCACGAGAAGCCTACGGTGCCGCCCGACGTCACCCGGCGAATCTGGAGCGGCCGCGCCTGGCGATCCTCGTGGCCGAGGCTTCCGGTCGAGCCGGAGACTCACCCGGCGCCGTGCGCTGGGCGCGTCGCGCGGTTCAGGACCTCGAGACACTGCTCGCGCGATTCGGTCGTCGCCACCTGCGCGCATTGATCGGCGACGCCCGCGAGCCCGTGTACTCCACCGCGGTGGACCTCGTGCTCGATCACGGCGGACCGCGGGCCGCGACCCGGGCGGTGGACCTGCTCGCGCAGGCGCGATCCGCCACGCTCGTGGAGGATTTGCTGCAGGGGCGGGCCGATCGCCTCTCGGCGGAGTCGCGCGCCGCCATCGCCCGCCTGCGCGACGAGCTGCTCGAGGGGCCCGCGCCGGACGCCGAGGAAACGAGACACCGGTCCTTCGTCTCCCGCATCGAGGGGCTGGAGAAGCGACTCGAGTCGACGCCGGTTCGGACCCCCGCGTTCGTTCGCCGCGCGATCGAGCGGCGACGTCTGGTGTCCTGGCGCCACGCGCTCGGCGCCCGCGAGGGCGTGCTGTTCGATCGAGGCGGCGAAGGTTGGCGCGCCTTCGTGATCCCGCCGAACGGCGCCGTCCGTTGCGTTCCGCTGCCACGGGCACGGGAGGCGCTCGATCGCGACGGAACGTCACTGCGGCTGACGTTCGAGGCCGCGGCGCGGCTCACGGCGTCGAGGCGCGCGGACTTCCTCGAGCGGACGAAGGCGGACTGCCTCGAATCACTGGATCGGTTGCGTCGGGCGCTTTGGCAGCCGCTCGGTCTCGAGGGAACCGACGTCGTCGTCGTGCCGCACGACGAATTGCACTCGATTCCGCTGGAGGCGGCGGCGCCGGACCTCGTCGTGACGCGCATCCCGCACCCGGCGTTGTTGCGACCGCTGCCGGCTCGACGCGCGAAGCGGGCGCTACTGCTCCGTGGGTCGAGCCCCGGCACCGCGCCCGAGCTCGCCGCGGTACGTCGAGTCCTCCGCCGCCACGACTTCGACGTTCGTTCCGGTCGAAACCGGCGGGACCTCACCGAGAACGCGGGTCGTCTCGGCGTTCTCCACGTTGCCGCCCACGGGACGTTCCACCGTGAGGGGTGGCTCCTTTCCGGTCTTCAACTGGAGGACGGCTGGCTCGGCTTCGAGCAACTCGATCGTCGCCGACTCGAGGGGGCGCTCCTCCACTTCACGAGCTGCGAGTCCGGGCGCACGAGCGCACTCCCCGGCTCCGATCTCGAGGGTTGGATGACCGCCGGCCTCGCGGCCGGTGCACGCGAGATGATTCTCACGCTCTGGAAGATCGACGACGACTCCGCGCTCGAGTTCGCCACCGAGTTCTACGAACGGTGGGCGGCCGGGGCATCCGCGGCCGTCGCGCGCGCCGTCGCCGGTCGTGTCCTCGCGGCCAAGGGACGACATCCGTTTCGCTGGGCACCGTTCCTCGCCGTGGGCTGATGCCGGGACCCGTTTGCTCCCACTTCTGGTCCTTTCCGAAACACGAGATCCCCCGGGAAGCCCGGGGGATCCAGAACACTCTCGAATTCGTGTTTCGCTTGCGTGGCGCGAGGCGGGATCGGATTCGAGCCCCCCATTGGTCTCCGGATCGTCGTGATCCAGTGAGCTCCGCACATCTCCGATCCCGCCCGTCGCCGGGCGACGTCTACCGAAGCGTGGTGATCCAGTGCGTACCGAGCGTCTCCGCGCCGCGGTGCGCGCGCACGAAGTAGCGTCCCGCCGCGACTCGCGCTCCGTCCGTGGCCCGGCCATCCCAGCGAATCTCCGCCGGCATCGTCTCCGAGCTGCCGGTGTAGAGCGTGCGGACGGCACGTCCGGTCACGTCGTAGATCGAGACCGAGAGCTCGCCGGGCTCGATCGCGCGAGCGAAGCGGAGCGAGATCGTCGTGTCGTCGAGCGTGGGATTCGGCGACGCACCCATCTCGAGACGCGGACTCACGTCGGGCGCGATCGACTCCTCGAGACCCGGTTCCGCCTCGGGGCAGAAGTTCGCGGCGAAGTTCGTGATCCAGATCCAGCGGGTCTGCGCGATGCCGAGACCCATCGCCGCCGATCCGTTGCCTGCGTAGTACAGGCGGACCACGTTTCCGGGCTCCTGCGTGAGCGTCGGCTTCACGACGTGCTTGTTGTTCCAGCCGCTCGGGTTGTGCTCGAGGATCGGCTGCGGTGCCTTGCACCAGGTCGCGCCGCCGTCGCGGGAGACGGCCACGCCGATGCGCGCGTACTCGCGGTCCGGAGCGCCGCATCCGTTCAGGTGCGTGGGATTCCACGCGTATCCCGCGAAGAACATGTACACGTCCCCGTTCGGCGCGAGGAGCATGCGCGGACGATTCGAGGAACCGCTGTCCCACTCGCCGCACGCGCCGGTGGTGATCGCGGGCACCGCGAGCGCTCCCCAGGTGATCTGGTCCCCGGACTTCAGAACGTGGATGTCCGGCACCGAGACCGGCGGCGAGCCCTTGCAGACCCAGGCGTAGGCGAGCAGGAAGTGGTTGCCGGTGTCGAGGAAGCTCGGCATGTACGGGAAGTGCGTCGCGGTCGGCAGGACGACCGGGCGCGCGTCTTCGGTCCAGGTCACACCGAAGTCCGTGGACGTCGCGCGGCCGATTCCCCAGCCCGACACGCCGGTGACGGCGGGATCGACCTGCACGTTGTAGTACATGACCATCTTGCCGTCGGTGCCGAGGGCGTGGGGATCCGGACACTGGACGCCCGGCGAGGCCGTCCGGGTCCAGGGCTGGGTCGACAGCCCGGACACGGGACTTCCGGCCGACCAGGTGGCGAGCCCGTCCGGAGACGTCTCCCGATCGAACGTCGCGCCGGCGCTCTCGTATTTCAGATAGGACGTTCCGCTGACCCGGACCACGGCGAAGCACCCGGCCACGTCCACGGGTCCGGCCGAAGCCGCCGGGTGCGTGAAGAACGGCGAGTTGCCGTAGTACGTCAGCACCGGCACCGCGCATCCGGGATCGGGACAGATGTTGTTGCAGGGCGCCGCCCGGAGCGCGTCCAGCTCGTCCGGGGAGAGCTCGCTGTCCGGCCCGTAGCCGCAGGGCCACGCGGGCGACGTGAGGAGTACGGTCGAGAGAACTGCGGCCATCACCCTGCGCATGGAAACCTCCGGTCCCGGGTTGTCGACGAGCCGGCCTCGAGCCGGTCGCTCCGGGACAAAAGGGCGGGTACGGACCGTCTTGATACGGGGCGCGAGAATGTTCGCCCGGACTCAAAATAGCCGAGGCGAACCTGTATCATCGGGGTGCGGTGGGCGCCCGTATGGTCAGCGTCCCCGGTGATACGCGGGATCGGCGGAGAAGCGTCGACACACCGGGCCCCTTCTCGTCCCGATTGCCTGGAGGCCGTCCTCATGCGTCAGTTGCCCTCGGTCGGTGTACTACTCGTGATCTTCTTCGTCGTCGGGGGAATCGTCGGCTGCGACCGCGGTCCGGATTCGCTCACGACCCCGGTCGAGCAGCCGGCGGGCGCGACACAGATCCAGGAGCTCGATCCGATTCCGTACGGCCTGAAGCCGAACGAGGATGAATGGGTCGTGCTCCTGGACCCCACGATCGACATCGAAGATCTCGCCGACGACGCTGGCGCGTCGGTGGTGGGCGCCGCCGGGTACTCCGGCGTCAATCTCGCGCTTCTCGCGGCGCCGGGAGCCGTACCCGATCTGAACCAGCCCGGCGTCGTCGCGTATGTCCAGAACACCGGGGTGAACCTGTCCACCGAGGGCGCCTCGCTCGTGATCGGGTTCATCGGCGGCAACTTCACGGAGACGAACGTCCGGGCGCAGAACGCCCTCGCCTGCCTCGAGCTGCCCGTTCTGCACACGCACGCGAAGGGCGACGGCATGAAGATCGGCGTCGTGGACACGGGAGCGCGTCTCGATCACGTCGCGTTCGCGGGGCGCCTCGAGATCCTGGAGGGCCACCGTCTCAAGTCGGGCGAGCTCCTGGGGAACGGACTGGACGACGACGGGGATGGCGACGTCGACGAGGGACTCGGCCACGGGACGTTCGTCGCCGGTATGGTGGCGCTCGTTGCGCCCGGCGCCACGATCCTGCCGGTGAAGGTCCTGGACGACGACGGTTACGGCAGCATGCTGGGCGTGGTGGAGGGGATCCTGGTCTGTCGCGAGCGCGGCTGCGACGTGATCAACCTGAGTCTCGTCCTGTCCGCCTACAGCTCGGAGTTCGAGAAGCTGCTGGCCCAGCTCTCGCAGGAAGGCATCGCGATCACGGCCGCCGCCGGCAACGACGGCATCTCGAATCCGTTCTACCCCGCCACGTCGGAGTACACGGTCGGCGTGACCGCGGTGACGGGCGACGACGTGATGCCGACCTACGCGGCGGGCGGAAGCGACATCTGGTTCGCGGCGCCGGGGCATCGCGTGGTGAGTGCGGGCGTGTGGAGCCCGGATGCGATGGCCGTCGGCGCCGGAACGTCGATGGCCACGCCGGTCGTCTCGGCCGCCGTCGTCCTGGTCCGGGAGGCGCAGGCCTGTGGCGCCGCGGAGGCGATCGGTCACCTCGGCGCCACGTGCGCTCCGACGACTCCCCTCCACGCGATCGGCCGCGGCCGCATCGCCCCGGTCGCCGCCTGCACCGATTGACTTTCCCTGTATCACGCCGGCCCCGAACGCGCCCCTCTCCCCGAACCGGGAGGGGGGCTTTCTCATGAACCTTCGATTCGGATCGATCCTGCTCGCGTGTGTCGTCGGGGGCGGCCTCGCGGCGGCCCCGGCCGGCGCGTGCGACGGCCTCCTGGTGTACGCCGGTGCCGGCTTCCGCCTGCCGCTCGAGGAGGCGGCCGCGGAGTTCTCGGCGCGCGAGGGCGTGCCGGTCGAGACCACGTTCGCGGGGAGTGGTTGCCTGCTCGCGCAGGCGGAGCTCGCCGGGCACGGCGACGTGTTCATCCCCGGCGAGCGCCACTATCTCGTCCAGGCCGAGGAGCGGGACCTCGCCGGTGACGCGGTGTGCCTCGCCTGGCTGCGCCCCGTTCTCGCCGTCCCCGCCGGGAACCCGCTCGGCCTGGCCGGTCCGGCGGACCTCGCGCGACCGGGCCTCCGGGTGGGACTCGGCGATCCGCGCTCGGTGGCGGTGGGCCTCGCCTCGGAGAGCTGGCTCGCGGCGACGCTCACCGAGGAAGAGCGGGCCGCGGTGCAGTCGAACGTCGTCACGCGCGCGCTGAACGTGAACGAGCTCGGCACCCAGCTCTCGCTCGGTGCGCTGGACGTGGCCATCGTGTGGGACGTGACGGTGCCGCTGTTCTCGGGACTCGAGGCCGTCGTCGACGATTCCTCGCTCGCGCACCGGACCATGATCACCGGCGCCGCCCTCCGGCAGTCCGAATGGCCCGACGAGGCACGCCGATTCCTCGCGTTCCTGTCCGGCCCGGACGGGCAATCGATCTTCCGGGAGTACGGGTACGAGCCCACGGCCGGTTGCGGGGAGAGCGTCGCGCCATGAGACGAATCGGGTTCCGCGTCGCATTCCTGCTGGCGCTCACGACTCTCGCTGCGTTCGTAGCGCTCTTTCTCGGCGCCGGCTTCCTGTACTCCGGCCCCGGTCGAATGCTCGAGCTGCTCGCGCGGCCGGCCGCCCGCGAGTCCGTATTGCTGTCGCTCGGCACGAGCGGAGTCGCCACCGCGCTCGCGATGGCCGCCGCGATTCCCGCCGCGTACGCGCTCACCCGGTGGCGCATTCCGCTGCGCGGCGCGATCGACGTCCTGCTCGATCTGCCGATCGTACTTCCGCCGCTGGTGGCCGGCTTCAGTCTGCTGATCCTGTACTCCGTGATCGAGCGCGCTTTCGGTCCCGGCCTGCGCGGCGGGCCGCTGGACCTTCGCTTCACGCGCGAGGGCATCGTGCTCGCGCAGTTCGCGATCGCGGCGCCGCTCGCGGTGCGGGTGCTGCGCGCGTCGTTCGCGGAGGTGCCGGTACGGCTCGAGACGATGTCCCGCTCGCTCGGCCGCAGCGAGGCGTCGACGTTCTTCGGCGTCACGTTGCCGCTCGCGCGCAACGGGATCCTCGCCGGCACGATCCTGGTGTGGGCCCGCAGCGTGGCCGAGTTCGGTCCCATCCTCGTGTTCGCGGGGGCCGTGCGCGGCAAGACGGACGTCGTGCCCATCGCGATCTTCCTCGCGTTCTCGAACGGCGAGATCGAGAACGGCGTCGCGCTGTCGCTGCTGCTCATCGGGCTCGGCGTCGTCGCGCTCGCGGGCATCCGACGACTCGGCGGCCGGCTGGTGATCGGATGACCGTGATCGCGCTGGAATGGCGTCGCGTGACGCTGGATCTCGGGGACTTCGCGATCCGCGACGTTTCCCTGCGCCTTGCCGCCGGCGAGTGGCTCGCTCTCGTGGGACCGACCGGCGCGGGCAAGACGCTCCTGCTGGAGGTCGCGGCCGGATTCCGTGTCCCCACCGCAGGCACGATCCTGCGGGGCGACCGCGACGTCACGGCCGCCCCGCCCGAGGATCGACGTCTGGCGTACGTGCCGCAGGACGATCTGCTGTTCCCGCACCTCGACGTGCACGCGAACCTCGCGTTCGCCGTGCCGCGGCGCGCGCGGGAGGCCCGACGATCGGACATTCTCGAAGTCGCGGCGGCGCTCGGGATCGCTCACCTGCTCCACCGTCGGCCGGCCGCGATCTCGGGGGGCGAGGCACAGCGCGTGGCGATCGGACGCGCCCTGCTCGCGAACCCCGAGGTGTTGTTGCTGGACGAGAGCACGAGCGCGCTGGACGGAGACACTCGAGAGATCGTCGGCGACTTCCTGGAGGCGCAACGCACCCGTCGCTCGCTCTCGATCGTACAGATCACCCACGACGGACACGAGGCGGAACGCCTCGCCGACCGCGTCGTCATCGTGGCGGAGGGTCGGATCGTGACCGGCTCGCCCGCGGTCCCGATCCCCCTCGCGCCCGCCGCTCGCCGGGCGCGAGCGTCCTAGCCATTCCCGCTTCCGGAGGTCGTCATGACGGTTCGCTTCGAGCTCACCACCCGGCTGGCCGAACTCGCCGGTCTCGCGGAACCCTCGCTCGAGCTGGACGCGCCATCGTCCTTGCCCGAGGCGTTGCGCGCGTTGATCGCTCGCATCGGCGACGCGGCGGCACCGCTCGCACCAGGCGGATCCCTGCACCCGAGCATCCTCGTGGTCGTGGACGGCCTCGCGCATCCGCCCGCGCACCGCGACGTCACGTTGCGGCCCGGTCAGACCGTTCGTCTCATGCTGCCCGTGGCGGGAGGTTGATCATGTTGCACGTCGCGCCTGTCACGACCGCCGCCGGAAACCGTCATCGCCGCCAGATGCTGCTCCCCTGGCTGGACGCCGAAGGCCAGCGTCGGATTCGCGAAGCCACCGTGCTGATCACGCGCGTCGGTGGACTCGGAGGTCCGCTCGCGCAGTCACTCGCGGTGGCCGGCGTCGGCCGCATCGTGCTGTTCCATGAGGGTGCCCTGCTCGACGAGGATCTGCACCGCATGGTGCTCATGCATCCGGAGCGCGTGGGCGAGCCGCGCGGCTCGCAGGCGGCGGAGACCCTGCGACGGCTCGGCGCCCCGCACCTCGAGGTCTGCGGCTTCGACCACCGGATCACCGAGGCCGAGGCGGCGCGGTGGATGCGCGAGTCCGATCTCGCGATCGGGGCGGCGCCGACGTACGAGGAGCGCCTGCTGCTCAACGATGCCGCGCTCGCGGCCGGCAAGCCGTTCGTGGACGCCGCGATGTACGACGACGAGACACACGTGCTGTGCGTGGATCCCGGGAAGTCCGGCTGCCTGCGCTGTCTGGTGCCGGAGCCGCCGCCGTGGCGCGCCGACTTCCCCGTGCTGGCCGCCGTTTCCGCGATGGTCGGCAATCTCGCCGCTTCGCTCGCTCTCCGCATTCTCGCGGGCGCGGGAGCGATTCCCTGGGGTGAGCTCGTTCACTTCGACGCGGCGCGGATCGAGCTGACCCGCGTGCGCGTCCCTCGTTCTGCCGGATGCCCGGCCTGCGCCGCGGCGGAAAGGAATCTGCGATGAAACTCCGCTTCTGGTGGCTGGCGCTCGTCGTGCTCGCGACGCCGGTCGCTCGCGCCACTCCCCATCACGCGCACTGGCACTACCAGATCGGTGCGCGCGCGAACACGGGCCAGATCTTCGCGAAACAGCTGTGGTGGGAGGCGAGCCAGCCCGGCGAGCTGAGCCTCGAGCTCGCGCACGTGAACGCGGTGGACATGGCGCGACTCGCCCGCGAGATCGACGACTGGGTCGCGGCGACGAAGGAGGCGTCGCGGCCGGAGGACGTCGCCCGGATCGAGCTGCCGCTCCAGGTCATGAGCCAGGAGTCCGCCCGACTGGCGGCCGGCGCCGACGCGCTCGCGCGGCTGATTGGAGACGCAATTCCGGAGGGGCCGGACGAGGAGACGCGCTCGCAGATCGCATGGCGGGCGACGCTGCTGTTCCATGGCTTCCGCACGGTGCTGGCGCAGCACAAGCGCGCGGAACTCGCGCTCGGGATCCCCGTGCCGGAGGATCCGCCGGCCGTGGAGCATCCGGGCGACGGGATCGAAGTGCCGGAAATCGGGATGGCGCACTAGCCGTTGCGGCCGCCCGAATCCCGCGCCTACCGGAGATACCCGGCCTTGATCCGTCCCCAGGAGCCCTCCGAGACGGCAGTCACGCACGTGCAGACGTGCAGGGTCGAATAGTCGACACCCGTGTCGTTCTCCACCGCGATCTCGAGCTCGCCGTCGCTCAGCGCGTCGAGGATGTTCGTGGGGAAGGACCCGGAGGGCGGCAGGTCCGCGAGGTCCAGCTCCACGGTCGCCACCGAGCCGGCGTCCCAGGTGCCGACCACGTTCGCGATCGGCGTCACGTAGCCGAACAGCGCATCCGGCACGAAGCCGCCGACCAGGTGAAGGCGGATCGTGTCGTCGGACGCCTGGCCGAGATTCGAACCCTGCAACCGGAGCTCCAGTCGCGCGGCGCAGACCGGGCCCGACCAGCCCGTGAACGAGTGGATCAGGGTATCGAACCCGTCCACTTCGTCGAACTGGCGCGTCGAGGGCTCCGGCCACACGTCGTCCATGTAGTCCTCGAAGTCGCGCGAGGGCTGGGGCGCCTCCGAAGGAAGCTCGAAGTCGTCGGCGACGCCGATGGTGAACGGGACTTCCCCTTCGGGGCAGGCGGCGATCACGGGCGGAGCCGTCGCGAGCACGAGGGGGACCGCGAGGCCCCCGATCATCGAAAGGTACGCCTTCACTCACTCACCTCGGGACACGAACCGGACGGCCTCGCGGCGACCCTCGCCGGGGCGCGAGATCCTCGTGCGGGACAGCGTGACAGAATCGCGCGAGCGGTTCCAGGTGAAACCGATGTTCCGTCGGAAACTCGGGACGGCGAGCCGGTGAATGTCGATCCACCACGAATCGAGGGCGGTCGGCAGGTCTCGGACCGAGTAGCCGGCGACCGGCTCCACCGCAGGAGCCACCTTTCCGGGAGGCCAGACCAGGATGATGTCGGGGTTCCGAGTCGTGTCGGTCACGATCGACTCCCTTTCGTTCCGTTCGAACGGGCGGGACCTGACCCTCTGCGCGCTCCGGTCCGGCGACGGGTCACGAGGCCACCACGAGTCGATAGCCGACGTCCAGTTCGGTCCGCGCGCGAAGACCGCCGTACCGCCGATCCCACGTTCCGCTGTCCAGGTCGAGGCGCAGCCGTGCGAGCCCGTCCGACGGATCGATGCGGGCAAACGTGGAGATCGCCGCTCGCACCGAGGGCTCCAGATACGCCTCCGGGCGCCCCCAGTACGCGCCCAGGAAGCCGTCGGCGCAATCGATCGGGATCGGCAGCGTCCGGACTTCGAGAGGGCCGACCGCACGTCGGATCTCGGACAGGGTCGGAAAGATCGGCCGGTCGATCGCCAGGATCTCCGGAAAGTACTCCTGTCCGAGCCAGAAGCCTTCGTGATCCGGATCCCAGGTCAGGATCACGACCCGATCGCGGGCCACGCGGCGCATCTCGGCCAACCCGCGCATCCGGTCGGACCAGTGATGAAGCGTGAGGATCGCGAGGGTGGCATCGAACGAGCGATCCGGAAACGGCAGTCGCGTCGCGTCCGCGCGGATTGCGGGCGCGGCCGCGGCCGGGCGCTGTCCGATCATTTCCACGGACGGCTCCACCGCGAGGACCCGACGGTGCTCGGGCTCGTAGGAGCCCGTGCCGGCCCCGACGTTCAGAACGCGACGCGCGGATCCGAGCGCTTCCTCGATCCGTGACGCGAGACGTCGATCCGGTCGCCGGTGCTTCGAATAGCCGACACCGATCCGATCGTACCGGGTGACGTTCACAGGAAACTTCCCGCGCAATGTTGGAATCCAAGACGAGTTCGCACCGGGATCGTAGCACGAGCGCATGCCGATCCGCGTCGAGCTTCAGGCGTCGCGCCGCAAGTCCTTCTCGTAGCGCCACACCTCGAGGGGCAGGATTCCCTCGGGCGTGGGCAGGCGATCGATCATGTTTCCCACTCGGATCCAACCGCACTTCTCGTAGAACCTCGCCGCACGCTCGTTCCCGATCGCGCAGGCGAGCCAAGCGGACCGGATCCCGCGCGCCGCGAGTTGCTCTTCCGCGTCGGCGAGGAGACGGGCCGCGACGCCCGTGCCCCTTGCGGCGCGCGAGACGTAGAACTGATTGAGCTCGTCGTCGCGCAGGAGACTGAATCCGAGGGGCCCGCTCGGGGACTCCGCGACCCGCACGTCGGCCAGGGCGTCCCCCAGCCGTTCGTGGAAGCTCTCGCGCGTTCGATGACGAGCGAGCTCCGCCGGGACGATCCGGGCGTGAGCATCCTGCCACCCCTCGTACCAGAGAATCGCCAGAGGATCGACGTCACTCGTGCGCGCGGCCCGGACGATCATGACTTCCGGCGCTTCGACGCGGCGCGCGTCGCATCCTGCTTCACCTTGAGCTTCACGATCCTGCGGATGAGGTCATACGGCATTGCGCGATCGAGCGGGAACCTCAGGTTTCCCTTGGGACCGGCGTAGGGTGCCAGGGCGCGCTCGAGCGCCGCGTCGCCCGACACCGGCGGGTAGAGACCGATGTGATTCTTGAACGCGGCGAAGTAGACGAGAATGCCGCGCTGCTTGAAGGCCGGCATGCGGTAGCTGATGAGCTCCTGCGCGGCGGGGGCCTCGTCCCGGATCACGCGTCGGATCTCGTTCAGGATCGGCTGCACCTTGGGCGATGCGGACGCGATGTACTCGTCGATGGTCGACGGTGGAGATGCTTCCCTGTCCATGCGCTCCTCGATCGGTTGCGGGCCGGCCCGGACCTCACGTGCTCCTCGACGACCGCGAACGCGCAGCGCGCCGCCAATCCCGTCGGAGAAGTCCGTACACCCAGGAATCCGAGACGTCCCCCTGCACGACGCAATCCTCGCGCAACGTGCCCTCGCGGACGAAGCCGAGCTTCTCCAGAACGCGGGCCGAGGCGAGGTTGCGCGTGTCCGTCTCGGACTGAACTCGATTCAGGTCCAGTGTGGCGAAGGCCCATTGCAGCAGAGCTCGCGCGGCCTCCGTGGCGAACCCCTGTCCCCACGCGGCCTCTTCGAGACAGTACCCCATCGTGGCGCTCCGAAACTCGGGGTTCCACCGGATCAGGCTGCACCATCCGAGGAACCGACCGTCGGCGGCACGCTCGATGACGAGTCGTGCACCCGTGCCTTCTTCTTCCATCTGGAGGCAAGTCGCGATGAATCGGTCGGCGCGACCGCGCTCTCTCCAGGGCGGTGAATCCCAGTAGCGAAGCACGCGGGCGTCGCTGTGAAGCGCGAACAACGGGTCCCCGTCCGCGGCCGCGAAGGGGCGCAGTCGGAGCCGGGCCGTGTGAAGGGTCGGAGTGGGGAGCGACATGATCGCGAGCGTCCCTCCCGGATGGCTGCGCCTGCTTCGTGCCCCGGCCGCCCCGGGGCATGGTCAAGCGTTCAGCCGCCAGAGCTGCAGGTTGAGCGCGGTGGCGAAGGTGACCCAACCCAGGCAAGGAAGCAACAGCATCCCGGCCGGAGCCGAGACGCGCCAGAACGCGATCGCGGTCCCCAGGATCAGCAGCCAGAGGACGCAGATGTCCGCGAACGCGAGGTCGGGGGCTCCGAGATTCGCTTGAGAAGCGCGATCTGGCCCGCGTGATACGAATGATGCTGGGTGACGCCGATGAACTGGGTGTACGCCGGATACGCGATCTCGGGCACCAGCGGGTCTCCGAGTCGCTCGGGCGGGAAACTCTGCACCGCTCGCCGGAGTTCCCCGCCTCGACTCTCCAGACGTCGAACTGCCTGTCGCCAGTTCTCCTCGGTCGGCTCCGGACAGGGTGGCCAGTCTTCCTCCGGCGACGTCGATCGCCCGTCGCCGGCCAGCCGCCGAAGCACCAGATCATAGTCGCTCGTCAGGTGAAGCACGATTTCCCAGATGGTGTGAACGCCGGCAATGGGGCGGAGCGCGGCGCGGGGCGCGGAAACGTCGGCGAGCAGCTCCAGGACCGAGGGTCCGTGCCACGCACCGCCTTCCAGCGATCGGCGGAGCTGGTCGGCCAGTCTCTCGATCTCAGCGGTCATGCCCGTCACCTTTCCTGGTCCTCGGCGGACGTCCGCAGGCGAACCGCGGACGGATCATCCGGATCCGTCATCGCCCGCGAGAGAACGTGCGATGCATGCCATCGTAGGCGATCTGACTCAGAGTCAGTGTCTTTCGGTCCTCGGACAAGAGAACGGCCACGGGGGGGTCCTGGTCTCCGTCCTGCTCGAGGATCCACTGGTCCTCGGTCGAGAAGATCGTCGGTCCGCGACGGACCGTGAACGAAACGCGGTCTTCCACTCGCCCCGCGTCGTCCTGGGTCTCCATCGTGTTGTCCGAACGGATCACGATGGCGTCGATCGACTCGCGAGCGATCGACCCGGTCAAACCACCACTCGATCCCGAGTAGTACCACCGGCCGAGGAACTCGTCCGGCAACCGCGACGGCGCGGTGTCACACGCTCCGAGCAACCAGAGGATCACCGCCATCGCCGTGGTTGCGATCCGTCGGCCGGCGGTCATCACTCGCCGCCGGACGGCTGGAACCCGGATTGGTGCACGATCTCCCAGTCCTCCACGATCCGACCATTCTCGATCCGGCTGATCACGATGCCCTCGGTGGTCCAGGCGTTGCCGCTCGGCTCGACGCCACGGAAAACTCCTGTGTGGTGGCCGCGACTGACGAACCGGGTGACCACCAGGTCGCCTTCAGCCACCTGCTGCAGAACCGTGGCCCGTCGATCATCGGACGCCGCGAGAATGGCCGCGGCGAAGTCGCGCACGTTCTCCAGACCCCGGATCTCGGCTCCGGCCGGCCCGTGGTGGACGTAGTCCGACGAGTAGATCTCGGTGATCGCGTCGAGGTCTCGCTCATTGATCACCTCGTCGAACCAGCGTCGAGCGAGCCTCTCGCGGGCATCCATCGAGTCGTCCTCGAGCTGCCGGGCGAACGCGAGCACGTGACCGTCCGGGTCGAGGCAGTACCCCGCCGCATCTCCCCAATCGCGCGACGTCACCTCGCTGAGCAGCGTGGCACCCGCGCCCACGGCCCTCCGAAGAGCCGCGCGCGGATCGGTCACCGGCAGGTAGAGCTCCGCCCGTGGAATGCCGAGCGCCAGAGTCGGATCCGGAAGGGGCTCACCCAGCAAGCGCTTGATTCCGGCGGTCGGCATCAGGCCGAGTGCGCCGCCCCCGGGAAGTGCGAACTCGGTCATCCCGGGTACGTCCAGGTCCGGGGAGATTCCGAGGACCTCCGCGTAGAACGAAGAACTCGTCCGTTGATCGTTCACGTAGAGAATGAACCGTGCCTCACTCATGCTCGCTCACCGAGCGACGGCTCCTTCTTCTTGCCGCACGTCGCGAGCCGCTCAATGGCGACAACGCCATGCCGCCGACACCCATCGGGTGCTCCGGACTCTTCGGGACCCGCACCATACCCGTCGATCGAGATCCCGAACACGTTCCCTCGAAGCTTCGACATGGTGTCCGCTCCGCCTTTCCCGAAGTCACGCCGCGACGTCTACGATCGAGAGTACGCCAGTTCCTTGCCGGGCTTGCCCGAGTACGCGAGCTCGAATCGCAGCGTATGCCCCGTCGACTCCAGCCGGTGCACCTGAGGCGCAACCCGCTCGTTCGTGAGCAAGAGGTAGCGCTCGATGTTCCAATGATCACGGAACCACGGATCCAGCGCCTGGAGCAACCGGGCATCGAGACCGTCCTTCATTCGGGACTCCCGCACCCAGAAGTAGACCGCGGTGTCGAAACTCGACCACTGCGAAGGGGTGGTCGGGTCGACTCGGGCCTTCGCGAAGAGCTCCGCGTTCGTCGGGAACACGTAGACGCAGCCGAGACATACGTCTCCCGTCGGATGGACGACCGTGTAGGTGAAAGACTCGCCGTTCGCATGTCGCCGCTCGAGGCGCACCAGGTCCTCGCGGTTCGCCTCCACCGTGAAGTCATCCTTCGGCCAACCCGTCTGCTCCCAGTCGCGGAGGAACTCCTTGCTCGACATGACCGCTTCGTAGTCGAGTTCGGCGTCGGACTCGCGGATCGGACGCAACACGAACTCCTCGGTGCTCAGCCCGTCGGGAACGCGGAAGCTCCGTTCACTCGACCCCATCGACATCACTCCTTCCGCGGGCGGACTCCGTAGGTTTCCATGGCCTGGTCCACCTTGCTCTGCTCGGTCGCTTCCGGATACAGCCAGTAGCTCGGCGCGACGATCGGTTCGGCCGCTTCCACGCGAACCTTGATGATGCTCCGGACCGGAAAATCCTCCCCGCCCCGCTGATGAATCTCCGCGAGCAGCGAGGAGAAGGCGGGATCACTGGTCTCCACGAGCGTCGCCGTTCCCCGGAGCTTGAAGCCCTTCTGCTTGAACACGTCGACGAAGCTCACGCAGACGGAAGAGTTTCGGGAGATGTTCGCCACGCTGTTCGGCGACGCGATGTTCGCGATGAGGACACCGTCGTTGCCGTGAGGGACGAACATCTCCTTCGGGGACACGTTCGGCGTGCCGTCATTCGTGGCCGTGCCGAGCCAGCACAGCACGCACTCCCACATCGAGCTCCGGATCTCGTCGCTGAGGATCACGTCACCTCTCCTTCGCCGGTGCCGGCCTGTGAGATGCAGACGCCGGTCAACGCAGGGAGTCCAGCTCGCCGGAGTACGACAGCCGTCCGTCTCCGAAGTTCCCGGAAACGGCGAGCTCACCGGCAACATCCCCGGTCAGGGACATGCGGCCGTCGACGTCGCCTCCCGCCCGAACCTGCGCCGTGTAGATCAACGTGCCGGAGGCGGCGACCCCGTCGACCGTGCCGACGAACGTGCCGTGAGCGATCCACTCCTCATCGTACTTCCCGAGGACCGGGGGATTCTCGCACGGGCCATGCACCAGAATCCGGTAGTCCATCTCGAACGAGCCCGCGAGCGCTTCCCCCGCAACGGCATAGGCCTGGCGCAGGTCCACCACGCAGCATCCTCCGGCGTCGACTCGGGTGGGACGCTCTCGCGGTGGCCCGGCGGGAGCGAATGTTCCGGAGACTTCCATCTTGCCCCTCCCGTGACCGGAGGGATCCCCGGCCGAGCTCGGCGGCGCGAGAAGAAGTGCCGAACCCGCCGCCAGAACCTTCCAGGACATCGTTCTCGAGAACATCCCAACCTCTCCGCGAGGGCTACATCGGCGGGCACCCGCGCGAGGCGTGCCCTGCGAACAGCGTGGCAAAGGGACGCGTCCGCCGCAAGTGCCTTGGCGAGCGGGAGCCGATCGCCATCGCCCCTTCCGACGGTCGATTGCAGGGGCCGGCCGCTTCGGAGTTCCGCTCCGCGGCCGCGCGCTCCCCCGCACCCGAGCGGCCCGAGTGCTTGAGAGCGTAACACGAGGTATGCTACGTTCGGTTCACACGAAAAGGAGGGGTGACACGATGAGGACTCCAATGTATCTGACAGTCCTCGCTGTCCTCATGATCGACGCGTCCGTTGCTCGGGCGGCCACGATCGACTTCGAGGACTTCGATCTCGTAGGTGGTCCCTTTCTGGACGTGCCGGAGTCCCTGCCCTTCTCGAACGTCGACGGATCGGGCGTGGATGTGACCATCAACGGGGGCGCGGACAACCGAATCTACGATGTGTTTCAGTACGGGCACGACGCGGACGCCGTCGGTCAGGCGCTCATCGACTGGCCGTGGCCGAGCGGCTCGAATCCGGCCGGCACGGAGATGCTGTTCAGCGTCTCCGTTTCCGAGGTTACCCTGCGAGCCGGGGACTTCGGCAGCGACGACGATAGCCCGCTTCTTCTTCGGGCGTTCGACATCAACGACGTCGAGATCGGATCGGACAGCGTCGATTGGCCCGTGACCGCACATCCCCCGTTTGCGACGCTTTCGGTGGCGGCCGCGGGGATTCGCAAGGTGATCTTCTCGTCCGGCGGACTCTTTGCCGGCAGCGTCTTCATCGACGATGTCACGTTCTCGACCTCGGTCTCGGTGGAAGCGGAGACCTGGGGCGGAATCAAGGCGCTCTATCGTTAGCAAGCGCCCCGAAGCGTCTGCCCCCTCTGCCCGAGCTCATGGATCGGTGCGACGCGGCCGACCTAGTTGTCGTTTCTGAGGACGTTGTTCATCGAGTTGCCTCGAGCTTGGCGATTGGAGTGAGCCTCCCGATGCCGTGATGGGGCCGACGGTGATTGTACTTCTCGAGCCAGGGCCGCAGGGCTCTGGCTCGAGTCTTGGAGTTCCGGTACGGCCGAGCGTACGCCCATTCCCGGATCAGGGTCTGGATGAAGCGCTCGGCTTTTCCGTTGGTCTTGGGGGTGTAGGGTCGGGTCCTCAGGTGACGGATCTGGAGATTCTGGCAGGCCTTCCGGTGGTCTTTGGAGATGTAGGCCGACCCGTTGTCGGTCATGACGCGCTCCACGTGGACTCCCTGCGATCGAAACCAGGCGACCGCCCGGCGGAGGAAGGGTGCCGCGGAAGCACCTCGCTCGTCCTGGAGGATCTCCACGTACGACGCTCGACTGCAGTCGTCCACGCAGACGTGCACGTACTCCCAGCCGGCCCCTCTCACTCGGGTGCGTCGATCGCCGTGGATGCGATGCCCGACGCGCACGATTCTCCCGAGCTTCTTGATGTCCACGTGCAGGAGCTCTCCCGGTCGAGCCCGTTCGTACCGGATCGGTTTCGGCTTGGGATCCAGATTCGACAGGCGACTCAGTCCGAGACGCTTGAGGATCAGCGACACGGTCGAGATCGCCATTCGCAGTCGCTCCGCGATCCGAAACGAGCTCCAGCGTCGACGACGCAGGACCTCGATCCGCTTCACGATCCGTGGTGGAGTGGCGGTGGGCATTCGCCGGGGGGCCGAGCTGCGGTCCCGAAGGCCGTCCACGCCGCCCTCTCGATACCGGGTCAGCCACTTGTAGGCCGTTCGGGGGCTGATCCCCAGGCCGTCCGCCGTGACCGCCACGGGAAGGCCCTCCCCAATCACCCGCTGGATGAGGAGTTCTCTACTGGCCGGGGTCGTCTTCGCGTTAGGATGGAGATTCATTCGGGGTGCCTCTCGGGAATAGGACCTTAGACAAGCCCCATTCTCTACGAGGACCCCGAATGAACAACCTCCTTGGAAGCCACATCTAGCGCGCTCGCTCCCCTGCGGCCCACGTGACAGAGAGGATCCGTCCGGCGCAAGTTCCTGTTGGGCAGACTACTCCTCCGAACCAAACTGAGGCATCGCAAGATCGGTCGCCTCAATGCCGGCGCCGTAGCTGTGCCACCATTCCATCCAAGCGTGCCGAAGCGCCGCGTGCTCGTCTGGCTCGGGGTACGCGGCCAGCTGGCGAGGTGTCTCGATTCCCAGGCCAAGGCGAATTCGATGGTCCTGACCGGCCAGCTTCAGCGCGTACAGGACCTGGGTCACCTCGTAGGGGGATTCGGACTCCGCCAGAACGCGAATCAGATCAGGCAATGCCGGCGCGCCGATGATCGCGAGTTGTTCTGGGGCCTCGTACCACTCTACGCACAGGTCCTCCAAGGGCCGGAAGGCGACGTACGAAGTGTCGCCGAGGCGCTCCACGTAGAACTGAATCTTCGCGCCAATGTCCGTGTCAGGCCAGGGGTGCACCAAGTCCGACACATCGCGAACCCCTTCGGGGCACGGATTCGCCAGCCCACCCATCGACGCCAGCATGATCAGGTGCAACATCATCCGAACTCCCGCCTATCGTCTTGCGCTTCAGCCGCTAGCTAGTCCCAAGCGGAAGGCCTTCTGCGCCGCACCCAATGCGGAACAGACGATCCAGTGCAGGATGCTCCCGAATGGCATCCCGCTCAAGACGCCTGAGCCGCCTCTTCCCGAGGCGACGGTCGATCAGCGCCAGCGCCTGAAGGAGCATGTCTCCTGAAGAGAGCGCATCATCAATCGTCAGATCGGGGTACGACTCTACCGTGCTCATGAAGTGGTCGTGCCCCATCCGCCCACGCCGCCGAGCGTCCTCCTCCAATAGGCGAGTGCGCGCCCCTGCTGTTGCAACCAGCGGTAGTGGCAGAAATCCCATATCTTTTCGCCGTCGACGACAATGATGCCGCGACCCAACTGATTGTCCGCCTTGTGGTATCTCGTAGTGCGAACGTGTACGCGCCCACGGAGCGGCTCCGCACGCAATTCCTCCAGGCGCTTGACGGTCTTGGTCCAGGTCGGCATCGGATCGGCCCCAACGTCTTGCGCTTCAGCGGCGGGCGTCTCTGGCGCGATGGCTGCCCTGCAGCCAGCGTGACAGAGGTGATCCGTCCGCTGCAAGCGCCTGTTGGGCAACTCCACCCCCCCTCAGTCGCAGGGAACCTGTCGCGTCGTCTCGATCTCGAAGCGGCTCGAACCGAGGTGACGCACGAGCAGACTCCCAGATCGACACAACACGAGGAACGTTCTCGGGTTGATCCATTCCACTCGTTCGGCGCTTCCCAGGTCCGGACCCGGAATGGCAGGAAAGAGGCTGAGGCGGTACTGCGACTCCACCGACTTCAAGCAGGCCCGGCGAACCTCAAGCTCTTCGATGGAGAGCCAGACCGATCTCTCGCACCGGTTGAATGTCACTCGCAACTGACTGGCCCGTGGCCCGATCGAGGGCCCCGTGTCGCCGACGTCGTCGGGAACTTCCCATGGACCGACGGGCCCCAGGCTCATCGAGTAGGCGTTCACGTTGACGGCCGGTGGATCGATCGTGTCCAAATCAAGCGTCAAATGCTTCGCGACGTCCTCGGACGGAGAAGAGAGCCCCACAGCCAAGGTGACAGCGAACAACATCTTCAGTGCTCCTGACGTTCACGCCTGCCCAACGTGGATGCGCTTCAGCCGCGGGCGGTGATGGCGCGGTCCTGGCTCTGCCAGGACCGTGACAGCGCCGATCCGTCGGCTGCAAGCGCCTGTTAGGCCGCTCCGCGCGCACGATTGCCGGCCAAGAGCCCCTCTACACTCAGGTCTTCATCGGCATCCGGCCAGTGAATGCCCTCGCCATCACCCAAGAGCTCCCAGCGACTCCGAGTCGCTGCATCGGCACGTAGCAGGCGAGGAAACCAGACCAGCGGAACCGTGATCACGCGACCGTCCGCGAGGCCCACCGTGAGCTCATCGTCGGTAACCAGAACGGTCCGAGCGAGGGGCCGGATCTCAAGCGGAGAAGTACTCATCCCAGGCCTCCTGAATTGCGGTCAGATTCTCCGCCACGATGCCCTCGATCCGGCGAAGCTCTCGGGGTGAGAAGCCTGTCGATCGCGCGAGACGGAGCGGCCGGAGCCAGAACTTGGCCAGCATCCGCTCTCGCTGCACGTGCACGTGTGCGGGCTCGCCCAGTTCGTTGCTGAAGAAGAAGAACCGGTAAGGTCCCGACCGAAGGACAGTTGGCGACATGGGGCCAGTCTAGCACCACAAACCTCGCTTCGGCACCCGCCCACATTCTCGACCTGTCGGCCTAACGTGTTGCGCTTCAGCTGCGGACGGTGATGGCGCGGCCCTTGCCCTGCAAGGGCCGTGACAGCGCCGTCCGTCTGCTGCAAGCGCTAGTTGGGCAGCCCTGCCCGAGTCGGCACCGCCGCCCCCAAGCGCCACAACCTAGGGCAATTCAAGCCCATCAGCAGGGACCAGACGCACTTGGCCGGCCAGCTCTGCGTTCACGGCAGCAATCGTCTCGGTGGCCGCGCTCGGTCCGTCGTACGTGCTGTGCCCATCCTCAACCAGCGTAACCTCATATCCTCGGGCTAAAGCGCCAATAGCCGTCTCGCGAACGCAGTACTCCGATTGCAGGCCGGCCACCACCAACCGAGTGACTCCGCGAGACTCCAGCTCCTTGCCGAGGTCCGTACTCGCGAACGTGTCACATGTCGACTTGTCCAGCACAAGGTCGCTTGGGTTCACATCAAGGTCGGGGTGCAGTTCCCACCCCGGTGTCCCTCTCTGGTCGGGGTCCCCGGCTCCGCCGCAGTTCCTCACAAAGATGATGGGCACGTCTACCGCACGCGCACGAACCACGATCCTCTTGAGGCGTTCCAGTAGCTGCGACGCGCCACAAGCGGGCTGGGCCGGATCAAACATGTTCACCTGTGCGTCAATGAGTAGAACCGCGGATCCCACCTTTGCCTCCTCCTTTGTCTGCCCAACGTGTTGCGCTTCAGCGGCGGGGCGCCTCTGGCGCGATGGCTGCCCTGCAGCCAGCGTGACAGAGGTGATCCGTCCGCTGCAAGCGCTTGTTAGGCACCTACGGCTCCGCGCGCTCTTCCGGAACCTCGTAGACGCCTTCGAACTCAGGGTACCGCGCTGCTCCGCCATCGAGATGAATCTCCAAGTACCGGAACCGGCGACGTTCGTACCAAGCGTTCAGGAGCAGGCAAGCGCGGGTCGCCGGGAGAACCTCGTCCAGGGGGTAGAGTGGGTAGCTCACGCCGCTCCGAGGGTCGATTGTAACCGCTGTTGCCACCTCAGGGGCAGAGAGAACGATCCGAAGCGTATCTCCGAAGAGCCCAGGAAGAAGCCGACCCCGCCCTTCTCCCGGAGGGTCATGAGGGACGAGGTGGATACGAAGACCCGCAAGGCTCGCCGCGTTCCGATTCTCGAATCCGCCGTCGATTCCAACGCGGTTCTCGAACAGAGTGCGTGCCACCATGCAGCCAGGCGACGCCCAAACATCCCCCCGTGACGCGTACGGCACGGGAAGAACCTTGATAGCGACATCCTGCGTGTAGATGGGTTGGTAGATCGCGACGGGGACCTCGGTCGTCGCGGACGCAGTCCCGATGCAGAGTAGGATGAACAGCACCGAGACCACTCTCCGCAACGCATTCACTCCTGTGTGCCTAACGTCTTGCGCTTCAGCGGCGGGCGCCTCTGGCGCGATGGCTGCCCTGCAGCCAGCGTGACAGAGGTGATCCGTCCGCTGCAAGCGCTTGTTGGGCAGGATCCGAGGTGCCTACGCAGCCCGAAGGGGAGCGAAGTCCTCGCGGCGCGCGGGGTCTTGCCCGAGCGATCGGAGGACTCGATTCAAGGCGGCCAGACTGGCACGGCTCGGCGTCGTGATCTCGATTCCGATGGGCCGGCCGTCGCGGGCGAAGTCCACGAGCATGCCGGCCTCGCCGGGCTCAGTTCGCACGCTCACGTCGCCCGCCGACCGAGGCAGATAGTAGTACGCGGCCAGGGCCTTGCCGTGCCGGAACGTGATCTCCAGGTAGGAATCGCGCATGACGCTACGATACCGGATACGCGGTTACGACGACAACCAACTCTGTTTCCTCATCGGGCTCCACCACCACCTCCCATGAGCGCCGCTTGTGGCGGACCTCGACCACCCAGCGCCCCGGGACGGGGCCCCTCCGGACTCGGCTCGGGGAATCCAGCATCAAGCGCAGGTCCAGTTCAGTGAACCGCCGGTCGATCATCCGCTTCAAGAGGTGCGGGCTGAGTTCCAGCTCCCAGTCCCACCAAGTGGGCCGCTCGAAGTTCCCCATGCCCCACCCTACCTAGGATCCCATCTCTGCCCAACTAGACTTCGACAGAACCCGCTCAACCGGGCCCTTCCAGCCTGAGCCACCATCGTAACCACCGCCCCCTCCCATCGCAAGCCGCGCTCCGCCCCCGTCAGGCCGAGCGCCAGCCACTCCCCCGTCACCCCACCCTGCTTCTCCAGATCCGGATAACGCCCTCCCAACCAGTTCTGGATAGTCCCCGGCCCTCCCACCGTCCCGGCCCGCCCCCACATCACAGCCGATCCAGCGGACTCGCCACCCCCAGCGGCCCGCGATTCAGCACGTGCGTGTAGATCATCGTGGAGCTCACGTCCCGGTGGCCGAGCAGCTCCTGCACGGTGCGGATGTCGTGTCCGGAAAGCAGCAGGTGCGTGGCGAACGAATGCCGGAACGCGTGCGGCGTCACGCGCTTCGTCATCCCCGCGTCGCGGGCGGCCTGGCGGACGGCGCGCTGGACCTGCGTCTCGTGGAAGTGGTGCCGACGTCTCTGGCCCGTCTCCACATCACGGTAGATGCGCGTGGCCGGAAACACCCACTGCCAGGCCCACTCGCGCCCGGCGGTGGGGACCTTGCGACCGAACGCGTCCGGCAACGCGACCCAGCCGGCGCCGTCCCGGAGATCGTCGTCGTGCTGCTCGCGAACCCGGGTGAGGTGCTCGCCGAGCGGACCCACCGCGAGCGCGGGGAGGATCGTGCGTCGGTCCTTCGCGCCCTTGCCCCGGCGCACGGTGATCTCCTGCGACGCGAAGTCCAGATCCTTGATCCGCAGCTGCAACGCCTCGAGCAGGCGCAGCCCTCCGCCGTACAGCAGATGCGCCACGAGGAGCGGCGTGCCGCCCATTCGTCCGAGCACCGCGCGGATCTCGGCGGGCGTGAGCACCACGGGCAGTCTCGCGGGGCGCCGGGGCCGCGGAATCTCTTCGATCCACCCCGGCACTTGTAGAGGAACAGAATCCCGCTCAACGCCTGCGACTGCGTCGACGCGCTCACCCGGCCGTGCGTGGCGAGATGCGAGAGGAACTCCCCGATCTCGGGCGCGGCCATGTCGCGCGGGTGTCGTCCACGATGGAACCGGATGAATCGTCGGATCCAGCCGGCGTACGCCTTCTCCGTCCGCCGGCTGAGCCGACGCAACGCGATGGCCTCCCGGAATCGATCCATGAGCCGTGGCGTTCGAGCTTGGGCCACCGTCCTCGCCCCCGGCGGACCCTCGACCCGACCTCGTCCCTCGCCGATGCGATCTCCCCGGTGCATGAGCGAACCGTACGCCGGCGCCGATCGGCGACAAGCCGCCGTCACCCGCTCGAGCGGCACCGACGCGTCGCCCCCCGCGACGCTTCACACTCCCCGCCTTGACAGCCACGGCCCCGCGCGGTCCCCTCGGGGCATGACGCACGACTTCGTCGACGATCCGCGCAACCGCGACCTGCTCGTCCACGTGAACGGCGACCTGCGCCCGCGCGCGGAAGCGGTGATCTCCGTGTTCGACAGCGGCTTCCTCATGGGAGACGGCGTGTGGGAAGGCCTTCGCCTGCACCACGGTCGCATCCCGTTCCTCGATCGCCACTACGACCGCCTCTTCGAGAACGCCGCCGGCATCGCGCTCGAGATCCCGTGGTCGCGCCAGGAACTGACCGCGCGCCTGCGCGACCTCTTCGCCGCGAACGACATGCGCGAGAGCGCGCACGTCCGCCTCATGATCACCCGCGGCCTCAAGACCACGCCGTACCAGGACCCGCGCGTCAACGTCTCCGGCCCCACGCTCGTGATCACCGCCGAGCACAAGAAGCCGGTCCCGGAGGCACGCGAACACGGCTTGCGCCTGTTCACGGTGCACGTTCGCCGCGGCCGCCCCGACGTGCAGGATCCGGCGTGGAACAGCCACAGCAAGCTGAACTGCATCGTCGCGTGCGTGCAGGCCACGGGCGCCGGCGCCGACGAGGCGCTCATGCTCGACCCGCAGGGCTTCGTGGCGACGTGCAACTCCACGAACTTCTTCTGCGTGCGCAAGGGCGAAGTCTGGACCGCCACTCCGAAGTACCTGATGCCGGGCATCACGCGCGCGGTCACGCTCGAGCTCTGCCGCGAGCACGGCATCCCGGCCCGCGAGCTCGACTTCACGCTCACGAACGTCTACGGGGCGGAGGAAGCGTTCGTCACGGGGACGTTCGGCGGTCTCGTTCCGGCGACGGAGGTCGACGGCCGACGCATCGGCGACGGCACCCGCGGCCCGATCACGCGCCGCCTGCAGGAACTCTACGATCGCCGTGTGGCGTCCGAGGGAGAAGTCATCTCGTGAGCGTCACGCGCCTCGCGATGTGGTCCGGCCCGCGCAACATCTCCACCGCGATGATGCGCAGCTTCGAGAATCGCCCGGACACGATCGTCTGGGACGAACCCCTCTACGCGTACTTCCTCGATCGCACCGGCATCGATCACCCGCTGCGCGAGGAGACGCTCGAGCGCCACGAGCGCGACCCGGCCAAGGTGCTCGCGACCTGCACGTCGGCCGAGCTGCCGGCCGGACGCACCGTCTTCTACCAGAAGCACATGACCCATCACTTCCTGCCCGAACTGCCCACGGACTGGCTCGACTCGCTCACGCACTGCTTCCTGATCCGCGATCCGCACGACATGCTGCTGTCGTACTCGCGCAAGCGCGCCGACGTTTCCGCCGCCGACCTCGGCCTCGAGCGCCAGCGAGAGATCTTCGATCTGGTGCGCGCGCAGACCGGCCAGCGCCCGCCCGTGCTGGACGCGGAAGACGTGCTTCGCGACCCGCGCCGCGCACTCGGCGCGCTGTGCGACGTCCTCGGTATCCCGTTCTCGGAGAGAATGCTGTCGTGGCCGCCCGGCCCGCGCAGCACGGACGGCGCGTGGGCGCCCCACTGGTACGACGCGGTGCTCGCCTCCAGCGCATTCGCGCCCTGGCGCCCACGGCACGGCACCCTGAGCCCGCACCTCGCGCCCGTCCTCGAGGAGTGCGCTCCCCACTACGACGCGTTGCGCGCCCACCGTCTCCTCGGCTGAAGAGCGTCGGCGCGGTCGTGCCGCCTCGTGAGCATCTACCGCGTGATCACGACCCGGGCCGACTCGACCTCGCCCGCAACCTCCAGTCGCACGAAGTACACCCCGGCCGCAACCGGCTGCTCCGCGAAGTCGCGGGTACCCCACTCGACGACGTGCTCGCCGGCATCGAACCGGCGTTCCGCGAGACGGCGCACGAGGGCGCCGCGAACGTCGTGCACGGTGAGCCGCACGTCGGCGGCGCGATCGAGGGCGAGGTGCACCTCGGCCAGCTCCGGCGTAGGGTTCGGAGAGACGAATCGAATGCGACCGGGCGCCGGCCCACCCGGGAGGGAGACCGCGGCCACGGCGGCGGAGCATTGCCAGCGCGCGATCCGCGCGGTCGCCCCGTCGGGGCCGGTGAGGAAATCTCCTCCGACAAGGAGGCACTCCGCGCCGGACACGGGATCGCGCCCGATTCCCAGGCCGCGGATGAACCCGCCGAAGTAGTCTCCCGTCGTGATCCAGGCGGCGCCCGTCCAGCGAGCGAGTCGGCCGCGCAGACGTCCGTCCGGGAGCGTCTCGGGGAACGAGGCCCAGGGCGCGGCGCCTGTCCCGTCGTCGAACGTCGTCAGGAGCGGAAACGACCCTTCGAATCCCGTGCTGGCGTCCTGCCACTGGCTTCCGGTCCACCGCGCGACGCCGTTCGCGGCCACGCCCCCGGCCATCGTGAAGCTGCCCGTGACGTAGAGAGGACCGCCGTCGACGGAAGCGACCTGGCCGACGGAGCCGTTCGTGCCGCCGCCGACATCTTCCCAGGTCGATCCGTTCCACCGCGCGACGTTCGAGACCGCGGTGCCTCCCGCAAGCGCGAACGAGCCGACCGCGTACAGTCTCGTGCCGGTGCCGTCGTCGTGTACCGCGAGGTCGCTCACGTACCCGGACGGGAATCCACCCCCCACGTCGGACCAGTTCGCTCCGTCCCAGGCGGCGATCCGGTTCACCGCCACGCCTCCGGCCGAGTCGAACCGATCGCCCGCGACATACAGGCGGGCACCCCCGCCGGGGTCGAACGACGCGAGCGCGTTCGGGATCGGCGGGAACCCGCTGCTGGCGAGACCGCCGCCGAGCGGATCCCACGCCGTTCCGTCCCAGATCGCGACGTGTCCGCCGGCACTCCCGCCGACATCCGTGAACGATCCCGCCACCGCCAGCACCTGCCCGCCGGCACTGGAGTGCGCCGTCGCCACTTCGAGCGTTCCGCCCTGGATCCCCCCGCTCACGCCCCCACCCACCGCAAGCCACGTGTCGCCGTCCAGCTCGGCGACGCCGTCCACGGTCACGGGGCCGGCGTTGACGAATCCGCCGACGGCGAACGTCCTCGGATCGGCGCCCCCCGGACCGTCGAAGTCCACGACCGTGAAGTCGTACGCCACTGAGCTCAGGCCGTTGCCGAGGTCATCGTTGTCGAAGCCGTGCGCCGTCGTGCCGTCCCACGCAGCGATCTTCATCATGACCTGCCCGTCGACGCGCGTGTGGTGCCCCCCGATGATCAGCTCGGAACCGACCACCTCGAGCACATGCACCCGACTGTTCACGTCCACGGGAGCCGGCGACCACGACGTTCCGTTCCACCGCGCGAGGTTCGCGACCGGCGTGCCGCCCGCGTCCGAGAAACGGCCGCCGACGTACAGCTGCTCTCCGTCCCCCGCGTCGAATGTCGCGAACGCCTGGGCGCCGAGGTAGTCCGGCCCGACACCTCCCGCGAACGTCTCCCAGGTCGATCCGTCCCATCCCGCGATCCGCCCGGCCGGCACGCCGTTCACCTCGGTGAACTGCCCTCCGACGAGCAGGACTTCGGAGGCTCCCGGACTCCAGGTGTCCAGCTCGTACACCGTGTCGCCGACTCCCCCGGCGATCTCGGACCAGGAGCCTCCATTCCAGGCGGCGAGGCGTCTCGCGGGGACGCCGCCGGCCTCCGTGAAGTCGCCGCCCGCGACGAGAACCGTCGACGTGCCGTCGTTCCACTCGGTGAGGGCGTTCACGCCCCAGCCCGCGGCCTGGAGGCCGGTGCCCACCGCGGACCACGTGGAGCCGTCCCACCGGGCGACATCCAGTGCGGGCACCCCTCCGAACTCGTCGAAGAACCCGCCCGCGTAGAGGGCCGGCCCGGTGCCGTCGTCGTGAACGGCCAGGGCCTGCACGAAACCCGTGTCGCCGAGCGAGCTCCACGACGTGCCGTCCCAGCGCGCGAGCCCCCGGATCGGCAGCCCGCCGGCCTCCAGGAAGTTGCCCGCGACGTAGAGGTCCTCTCCGCCGCCGTCGTCGAATATCGCGAGGTCCTGCACGAACAGGAACGAGTACCGGGGCAGCACTCCGCCTCCGACCTCCTCCCAGCCCGTGCCGTCCCAGCGGGCGATCCCGCTCGCGGGCTGCCCTCCCGCCCGCGTGAAGTCGCCGCCGACGTAGAGATCGCCGTTCCACTCGCGAACGACGTTGATCGGGCCGTCGAAGTCCCCGCCGGGGAACGCGTCCGACCACTCGCGGACGCATTGCCCCTCGACCGTGGAGCCGCCGAGACCGAGGAGTAGCAGCAGGACGAGCAGCGCGGGCGCACAGGAACGGGACATCGGGACAGACTCCGCTTCGCTGGAAACCGGAAGTTCCCCGCGCGCGCCGGAACGCCGCGGGCCGAATTGGCCTTACACTCCCCTCCACGTGAACGGAGCCGAGATCCGGAAAGGCGCCCCGATGTCGTTGCGGGATTCCGAATTCGAGGCCGCCTACGCCGAGCTGAGGCGGGTGGCCTCCCGGTACCTGGGGAGCCTGCCCCACGGACCGGTCACGCTGCAGACCACCGCCCTCGTTCACGAGGCGTATCTGAAGCTGGCGGCGAGTCCGTCGGTCACGATTCGAGATCGCGACCATGCGCGCGCGCTGATGGCCACCGCAATGCGCCAGGTCCTGGTGGATCACCTCCGGCGACGCAACGCGGCGAAACGCGGCGGCGACCGGATCCTCGTCCCGCTCGGGGAGTCGATCGAGGACCCCGCCCCCGCGGAGGACGCGCTTGCGGTTCACCGCGCGATCGAGCGACTCAAGGAGCGGGATCCGGAATCCGCGCACCTGATCGAGCTGTCGTGCTTCGGCGGCTATCGTCAGGAGGAGATCGCGCAGATCCTCGGCGTGACCGCGCGGACGGTGCGCAATCGATGGAATCGCGCGAGAGAGGGCCTGCGGCAACTCCTGAGCGACGACGAAGACATCTAGCGGGAACGGGACGCAGCCACGACGGCCCGCTCGATCTCGCGCTCGAGCGCAGGGTACTGACCGGCGGCGATCGCGTCCCGCGCGACGGCGAGGTCCTCGTTCGCTTCGGCGACCCGGCCCGCAGCGGTGCGGACCCGCGCCCGCGCCAGGTGAAACTCGGCCCGGGGGCGCGCACCTTCTTCCAGTCCGCTTGCCACCTCGATCGTCTCGGTCAGGATCGAGTCGGCCGCGACGGCCGGCGTGTCGTTCCCGTACCTCCCTGCGAGAATCGCGACCTCCGCCAGCGCGGTCGCGAGCTCGATTCGCGGCAGTACGTGACCCTCCTGACGCAGGAGTTCCCACACGTCGTTCAGCTCCCGAGCGGCCGCCTCCGCAGCGGCCGAGTCGAACGGCGCCTCGGACAACCGTGCGCGAGCGAGCTGCACCCGCACTCGTTCAATCCGCGTGGCCGCGTGGGCCTCGCTACCGTACGGCAACGTGCGTGTCTGGAGCGCCCGGGCCAGCGCATCGTCCGCCTCGACGAGGACCGCCGCCGAGCCGTCGCGCTCTCCCCGGCGTCGCAACGTCACGCCTCGATGATGAAGATAGGAGGCGTAGGCGGGACGATCGGTTCGGAGCGCCTCGATCCGCTCGACCTGATCGAACATCGTGAGCGCGTCGTCCAGCCGCGAGAGACTGTCCACGACCACGGCGAGCTCCGACATCGACCATGCCAGATCATTCAGAAGGTACGCTCGATGTTGCTCGCGCCGTCTCGCCGAGACCGACGAGGAGAAGACAGGCGCCTGCCAGCGCCGCAACGCGGACGGCTCGCCCTCGATCGCCTGCAATCCACTCTCCCGCGCCTGAACCGACAGCGAAAGGTTGCGCACCGGCAGATCGAATGAAGCAAGCGCCTCGAGGACCATTCCCTCGCCTGCCCACGCGCTGAACGGACCCAGGTCGAGGATCAGCGCACGGAGCGGATGGTCGACCGGGATCGCCGAGAACTGCGTGGAGTCGCACGGAGTCTCGGCGGATTCCTGGAAGAACGTGAACGCGCGACGAAGCTCCGACGCGGATTCGACTCGGGCTCCGAGCAGGAACGTCGCCTCCCCGAGACGATGCGCGACGTATCGCTGGAGGGGAGCGCGCCAGGGCAGCGCGTGGAGTTCCTGGATGTCGGCGCGTGCGGCCTGAAGGCTGTCGATGGCGACCCTCAGGCGCTCGTCGGTGCGTTCGCCGGCGTGGACCAGATCGAGGGCCGCGTCGAGACGGCCCCACGCTCGCGTCAGCGTGCGACGTTCCTCGATCGGCCCGCGTGAGAGAAGCACGACGAGAATCGTGACCACGGCGCCGATCAAGATCCACGCGCGCGTGAGTCGACGTGCTCCGCGGTGCGCGCGCCACCGCCACACGAGTCGCGCGGAGGTCACCCGGTCCCCTCGACGGATCGCCGCGAGCGACTCGCCGAGCCGTGCCGCCGACTCCGGACGGCGCGAAGGAGCCTTGGCGAGCGCCGGGAGGATCGCCGCGTCCAGTGCGCCGGGGAGTTCCGGACGACGCGAACGCATCGGCACGGGGTCGGCGAGGAGGATCGCGCCGAGCAGCTCGTGCAACGTCTCGTCATGCACGTCGTACGGGATCGATCCCGTGAGCATCTCGTACGTCAGCAGGGCCAGCGCGTAGACGTCCGAGCGCCGATCGAGCCCGTCGACCTGACCACGCGCCTGCTCGGGACTCATGTAGCGGACAGTGCCGAGCAGCTCTCCGGCGCGCGTGGAAGCGACCCCGGTCGCGAGCCACGCCGGATCGACCCGCGCGATCCCGAGATCGAGAACGCGCGGCCGACCAGTCCCTTCCTCGAGGATGACATTCTCCGGCTTGAGATCGCGATGAACGATCCCGAGCTCGTGCGCATGGTGCGCCGCCGCGCAGAGCTGCTCCGCGATGTGGAGGGCCGTGGCGACGTCGAGCCCGCGCTCCATCGCCGCGCGGAGGGACTCGCCCGCGACGTACTCCATCACGAGGTACGGGCGCGGCCCTTCCGGTGTCTCGATCGAATCGCCGTGCTCGACGTAACGGGCGAATCCGGGATGGGCGAGCCGGCGGAGTGCTTCGGCTTCCTGGCGGAACCGGCGCCGGGTCGTGGCGGCCGCGAACTCGTGGGTGAGGACCTTGAGCGCGACGGGACCGTCCGGTCCGTCGGCCAGGTAGACGATCCCCATCCCCCCACGGCCCAGGAGGCTGCGAATCCGCCAGGGCCCGACGTGGTCGGGAATCATCCGCGGGCGCACCGGGTCATGTTCTCGCTCCTTCGCTCCCGGGTCGATCCTCCATGCTATCACTCCCGGTGGTGGGTCCTCCGTGGACTGGCGAACTCCGCTTCCTCACTCGCCACCGGCGTTTTACAACAAATCCCCCGCGCCCCCCGAACGAACGACCCCGATCCGGCGTCTAATCGGTCGGAGGCTGCCATGACCGAGATGCTGGTTCTTGCCCTGGTGAAACTCGCGAAGACGGCGGTCGTGACGATCGCCGGCGTGGCCACCGCCCTTTCGCCCTGCGCTCAGGTCCGCTGCGACGTCACCGCCGAGGCGTTCGCGCCCGCGGCGCTGTGCGTCGAGATCGAACAGACGATCGAGCCCGCGTCGAACGTGGCGCCCGTGGCCCCGCCGGTCCGGATCGAGACGATCTTCTCGCCCGACCTGCTGATCCCGCCGAAGATCCGCGACCTGGGTCTGTAGGTCCCCGGCCGATCCGGCCGACCCCGCGACCCCAGCGCTCAGCCCGCGACCCGCGCGGCCTCGCGGGCAATCGCGTTGGCGAGACGGGTGGCGCTCGCGAGCGCCGGCCCCCGGATCCACCGCACCTCATCACTCGGCGTGTGAATCCGGCGCGACGCCCCTCCCAGCACGCCGCCCAGCACCGACACCGTCGCGAAACCCCGCGCCCCGAACGGCATCGAGTCCACGCCGACTCCGGGCAGGAACCGCAGCCACCGCACAGGCAGGTCGCACTCCCTCGCCGGGCCTGCGAGCACGTCCCCGATCCCGCGGCCCGCGATCCGACCCCGCGCATCCACCAGAACGATCGATCGTCCGACCCCGACCGAGTCGACGTTGATCACGATCGTTCGTGTCCGATCGAGCTCCGCCTCGTGCCGCTGGATCCAGCGCATCGCCCCGCAGAGCCCGACTTCCTCGGCCCCGGTCGCGAGGAACACGAGCTCCGCGCCGTCGAGCCCCGGATCGTGCGGCGCGGTCCGGGCCAGCTCGAGCAGTACGGCCACGCCGGTCGCGTTGTCCATGGCGCCGGGCGACCGGTCGCCGGTGGGGACGAACGCCATCGCGACCAGCGCCACCGCCGGCGCCAGCAACACCGCCGCGGGGATCGAGCCCGCCGGCCCAATCCATCCCGGCCGACCGAGCGCCGCCGCCAGCGAGGAGACACTCCCCGCGATCAGCGCCGCGAGCGCCGCCAGGATCACGACCACGGTCACGAACGTCGGCAACGCGGCGGACTTCGAGTCCACGTGGGCCAGGAACACCACCTTTGGCGCCCCTTCCCCACTCCCCGGCCGCCGCGCGATCACGTTCCGGCTCTCGATCGGCGGACCGGTATCGAAGAATCGCTCGATGCCACGGTTCCAGCGCGAGAGAAACGGTACCGCGAGCAAGGCGACCACCCCGGCCAGGCCGCTCGCGAGATGTCCGGGGAACAGCGCCACGATCGCGATCGCCGCCGCGACCAGTCCGTACGCGCGCAGCCGCAACCGCCGCACGCCGTCGGCGCCGACCCGGAACGTCTCCACTTCCGTCGGCAGGCCGAGCGACTCGAAGCGCTCCCGCACGAGCTCCGCCGCGCGTCGCTCCTCGGGACCGCCGGCCGCTCGCGGGAAGGCGAACGTCTCCAAGTCGTGCAGCAGATGCGCCCCGTCGCTCGCACCCTCGCTCACGCGGATCGCCTCCGCTCGCACTCCGCGATCAGCAGCTCCGCGATGCGCGGAAACCCGCGGAACGACACGCCGCCCGAGAACGACGACATGCGCGCGAGATGGCCGTTCGCGCGGAGTCCGTCGATCCACGCGGAGAGCGAGATCGCATCCGTCTCCGAGAGACCCACCGCCACGCCGCGCCGCAGCAGCAGATCCCGGTTGCGGGGCGCGAACGGACCGATGTCCGGTCCCACCAGGAGAAACGGCGTTCCGAGCGCGACCGCCCAGTTCGAGCGCTCGTGCGGCGGGGACACGACCACGTCGAATCGCTCGAATCGCGACGCCGTGAGCCGGTCGAGCGACAGTCGATCGCGAAACCGCACGATCTCCACGCGGTCCGCGAGCGGAGCCACCGCCGACTCCAGCCGGCCGCCGGTCCGCGCAAAGACCACGGCCCGATGCCTTCCCGCCACGGCGAGCGAGCGGAGGCCGGCCGTGATCACGCGCACGTGCGGCGGCGGCTCGGCGCCGGAGCTGAAGAACGCCACGGCGAGCGGTCCGTCGCCCGCGATCCTCCCGCGCCGGGCCTCCAGGCCGTCGAACGCGCCGGGCAGAAGTTCGTTCTCCACGCACACCCCGGTGACGGGCACGCGATCGGGGTGCACGCCACCGCGCACGAACACGTACGCCGTGTCCTCCACCGGCACGAAGATCCGCGCCGCGTTCGTGGCGACGGATTCCGGCGGCGCCACCATCTCGCCGTGCACGTAGAAGATGTCCGGTCGATCGCCGAGCGCGCCGGCCACCACCGGATGGTCCACCACCACGATTCCTTCCCGGCCCGCCCAGCGTCGCAGATCCCGGCCGAGCACTCGCGACGCGAGCGAGTCCGCTCCGTACCGCGCCCGGCTCCGGGCCAGGTGATACGCCGCCGAGACCACACCGCCCCGGCCCGCCCACGTGTAGGCCTGACGCACGGCGCGCCACGCGAGCGCCGCCGTGCCGCGCGAAACCGCGAAGACGTCGGTGTCGCGGACGATCAGGTCGCCGCGGCCGGCCGCGCGCAGCGCGCGACGCACGCCGTCCAGGTAGAACGGATGTCCCCGTCCGATCTCGGAGCCCAGGAAGTGCAGCATGGGCGCGAGCATACGGGCTCCCCCGCGCGCGCGGAACGAAGAAGCCCGGGACCTCGCGGCCCCGGGCTCCGAAACGTCGATCGTGTGGAACGTCTACTTCATCACGGTCATCTTGCGGGTGAGCGTGCGCTCGTTCGCGTCGAGGCGGTAGAAGTACACGCCGGTCGCCACGCGGTTGCCCGCGCTGTCCCGACCGTCCCACTCCGCCACGTGACGACCCGCGTCCTGCACGCCGTGCACGAGCTCACGGACCATCTGACCCTGCACGTTGTACACGCGCAGCGAGACGTCGGCGCGCTGCGGCAGCGCGAACGCGAGGTTCGTGGTCTCCCGGAACGGGTTCGGCTGGGCCGCGTCGAGCGTCACCACCGATGCCACCGTGCCGCCGCCGATCACCGGCGCGTCCGTCGCCTGCGTCTCGGCCAGGATGCGCACGTCGTCCACGGCCGCCTCGACGACCGAGCCACCGGCCAGGTCGCTCGCGATGAAGCGAAGACGGATCTGGCCCGGCGTCCCGAACAGGATGTCCACGTCGACCAGGTCGGTGGTCCACGCGAAGTTCGCGGCGGTGTTCAGGACGTTCGTCCAGGACGAGCCGCCGTCGTTCGAGATGTCGATGACCCAGTTGTCGGCATTCGGCTCGGCGCCGGTGTTGTTCGAGTACCAGTGCTCGAACTTCACCTTCACGTTCACCTTGCCGGTCATGTCCCACACCGGCGACAGCAGCGTGGTGGTGCCGCCGTCGATGTCGTTGCAGCCGAGCGTGCAGCCGCCCGAGCAGAGCGCGCCGGAGCACTGTCCGGTGACGAAGCACTGCGTGCCCGCGCCGGTCGTCGTGTCGTCCTCGGGCTGGGCCGCGGTGCCGATCGGATCGACGCGCTCCCAGATGCCCGTGGTGGCGGTGTCCCCGCCGACGCCGAGCGACCAGCCGCTGATGTCACCCTCGGCGTCTTCGTACACGCTGCACACGTCGAACGCGTACGCCGTGCCGGGCGCCGTGGGCGGATCGTTGCGCGAGTTGCCCAAGACGTCCTCGGCCGAGATGTAGTACTCGACCTGGCCGTCCTTCGGCAGCGCCGGGATGGACGCGGAGAACTCGTCCGGGTTGCCGGTGGCGCTCAGCAGCACGGTCTGGTACGCGCCGCCGTCCACCCGCCAGTGCAGCTGCAGGAGCGACGGATCCAGCGCCGCCGCCGTCGACACGATGGTCGCGACGACGTCGTAGTCCGAACCGCCGGCGCCGGTGACGTGACCGAGCCGGTCGTGGTTGATGAGGACCCCCACGAGGATCTCGGGGCAGGTGAAACCCTTCGCCGTGGCCGCCGGGCAGAAGTAGTCGTAGTGCGGCGTCCCGTTGTCGAGGTTCGCGTCGTCGTCGTCCATCATGAACGTCCACAGGACCTGCGCCGGGAACGTCTGCGGCGTACCCATGTCCCGCGCGAAGTGCCACGTGTCGAACGCGGTGTTGTCCGCCTCGGCCTGCGACAGGGACGCGAGCATGTTCTGCCACGCGAGCCAGTGGAAGCCCGCGATGACCTGACCGGCGGTGTGGCCGCCGTTCTCGTTGTTCGAGGGGTAGGTCAGCCCGTTGTCCGCGTTGCGGATGCCGCTTCCACAGCCCGTGCTGGACGAGAAGCCGAAGCCGATCACCGAGTTCCGATCGATGAAGTTCGCGATGACGTCCGAGTTGCCCTCGTGCAGGCCACTCGGCGGCTCCGGCGAACCGTTGTTCTGGTAGACCTCCTGCGTCACGCCGTGGCCGTACTCGTGGTAGACCACGTTCGCCATGGTGCCCGTGTTGTAGTAGGTCACGCCGCCCGAGGCGCCCTGCTCGCAGAAGTTGATGCCCAGGCCGTCCCACCACGCGTTGCCGGGGCAGAAGCCGTCGGTGCGGCCGACCACGGTGGGCATGGAGTAGTCGAGCGTGCCGATGCCGGGATCGATGCCGGTGATGAAATCGTGCGCCAGGTTCCCGTGGTAGAAGCAGTCGCGCTCGTCCTGCCGCGCGTTGCCATCGTTCCAGTCGAACGTGCCCGGGGTGCCCGGCGTGAACGTCTGCGTGAGCGACGCATCGGCACCGAGGCCCGTGAATCGGTTGACGTTGATGAACGGACCCTGGAACGACGTCGTCACGCTGACATCGGCGGTGCCGCCGTGCGTGATGTCGAAGTCGCCGTTCACATCGGTGACGCCGGTTCCGCCGCCGGACACGGAGACGTTTGCGCGGGCCAGCACCTCGGGGCCCTCGCCGTCGCACCAGGCGTAGGTCGGCGGCTGGTTGTCCACGCTGCCGCCGACGTTTCCGACCACGTTCACCGGATGATAGTGATTGCGACGGCTGAGAACCTCGCCCGTCTGGCCGTGCACGAACGACTCCCACTTGCCGAACGGCGTCTCGCTCTCGAAGACCACGCGCCAGGCCGGCGTGAGCTCGAGCAGCTCGCCCGCTTCGGCCGCCACCAGGTACTGCTCGGTCACGATCGGCAGGTCCGTGCGCGCTTCGGCGCCGAGATCGTGCGCGGCCGCCGCGATCGCGTCCGTGGCGCTCAGCGTGGCGTGCTCGATCAGGCCGTCCTCGGGGAAGAAGTTCGACCCGAACGACATCAGGCGTCCGTCCTCACCCATGAGCACGTACGCGTCGGATTTCCACACGGTGAGCCCGCCGACCTTCTGCTGAAAGTGCGCCACGTACTTGCCGCGCGCGCGCTTCACGTTGCGAACCTCGAGGTTGTCGGGACGCGTCCCGAGCAGCTCGTCATTCGCCTCGAGGAACGTCGCGGCGAGCGCCTCGGCGGACCGCTCGTTCGCTACACCGGATTCGCTGAGCCGGTAGTCGCCGCCCCACGCCATGAGGACGTGGCCGGAGAGCAGGTCGTGCCGGGCCTGCCAGCCGTGGCCGATGGAGGCCGAGCGGCCGAACTCGAAATCGTCGAGGGAAACGGTGCGGTCGGACTGGAGACGTCGCTCCGCCGGAAGCGGGAACTCCAGCGAACGGCTCTCCTCCTGCGGCGCGAACGCGAACGCGGAGCCGGCGGCGAGGACCGCGAGCGCCGCCAGGGAAAGGCCCAGGGGACTACGGGTGGCAAAGCGCATTCGATCTCTCCCGTTGGGTGAGTACTCGAAGATTCGATGGATCCGGGGCGATCGTTCGCGGAATGGCGCCAAGTGCGAACGGCCTTCGATTCTAGCGGATCGGGTGGGGGGACTGGAAGCGAATCAGGCGGCTCGACGTGATTCCTGGGCGGCGCTTGCGCATCCTCTCACGGGGGAGCCGGAGCGACTCACTCGACGCTAGGAAGCCTTGCGGGCGAGTACCGCGCTCCAGTAGCCGGCGGTGGGCACCCTCTGGATCGAGGTCTCCGCAAAACCGGACGCGCGGATCGACTGGCGGAGTTCGGCCTCGGAGTACTGCTGGCCGCGGGTCCACACGAGCATGTCCAGGTTCACGAGCGCGTTCGCGAGCGGTCCGAGACCGTCGTCGTCCACGAGCTTCTCGTGGACGACGAGGAGGCCGCCGGGCGCGAGCGCCGCGTGGGCCCGGCGCAGCAGATCCACTCCGAGGTCGAGCGGCCAGTCGTGCAGGATCTGCGAGAGAAGGATCGCGTCGTGGCCGGACGGCCAGGCGTCCGCGAACATGTCGCCGGCCACCGTGCTCACGCGGTCGGAGAGCCCCGCCGCCCGCGCGTACTCCTCCGCGAGCGGACACACCACCGGCAGGTCGTACACGGTGCACTTCGTGTCCGGCCACGCGCGCGCGATCGCGATCGACAGCGCGCCGGACCCACCGCCCACGTCCAGCAGCGAGCGCACGCCGGAGAAGTCGATCGCCTCCGCGAGGCCAGCGGCCGGACGCTCGCTCACGCTGTGCATGGCCGCGGTGAAACGTCGCGCCTGCTCGGGATCGGCCTCGTGCGCGTCCCACGGATCCGTGTCGCCGTACACCGAGGAGTCGTCCTTGCGCAACGCGTCGAGCAACGCCTGCGGCGAGAGGAAGTGCTCGATCTCGAGATCCACGAGACCCCCGAGCCAGCCGGGGCGCCCGCGCACGAGATACTCCGCGGCGTCCGGGGCGAGCCGCAACGTTTCCCCGCCGTCGTCCGATTCCAGGACCCGCATCGCGCGCAACGCGATCACGAGCGATCGGAACGGTCGGGGCCGCAGGTCGAGCGACGCGGAGAGCTCGGCGGCGACGCGCGGCCCGGGCGCGAGCGCGTCGAACAGTCCGAGTCGCACACCGACCGCGAGCGCGGCGCTCTGGCGGCCGGCGACGTAGAAGTCGTAGATCCTCCGATCGTCGCGCGGGAACGCGCGTGGATCGGGAGCCGGCGGACGCGACGTTTCCATGCGGGCATTATCGGGCAAGGCGGCGCGCTTGACACCCCCGGAGCCGCTTCCTAACGTCCCGTTTCCTCTCCTTCGCGCCGGAGGCGACGTGGGATTCCTGCTCGACATCGACGGCACGATCCTGGAAGCGGGTGTCGAGATTCCCGGCGCCGCCGCCACGATCGCGACGTTGCGCGAGCGCGGGGTCCCGTTCCTGTTCGCCACGAACACGAGTCGCAAGTCGCGGGGCGCGGTGGCCGCGTCGCTGCGCGAGGCGGGCGTCCCGGCGGACGACGACGACGTGCTCTCGGCCGGCTACGCCGCCGCCGCATACCTCGCGTCCGAAGGCGTGCGCCGGGTACAGGTGCTCATGCCGCCGGATTCGCTCGAGGACTGGCGCGACTTCGAGATCACCGAGGAGGATCCCGAGGCCGTCGTGGTCGGGGATCTCGGCGAGGCGTTCGACTTCCGGACCCTGAACGTCGCGTTCCGGAACCTGCACGGCGGCGCGACCCTCGTCGCCGCGCAGAAGAACCGGTTCTGGAAGGCGGCCGACGGCTGGACGCTGGACGCCGGCGCGTTCGTGGCGGCGCTCGAGTACGCGGCACGCGTCGAGGCGATCGTGGTGGGCAAGCCGGCGCCCGGCTTCTTCCGCCAGGCCGCACGTCTGCTCGGGCACTCGCCGTCTTCCCTCACGATCGTCGGCGACGACGTGGAGTCCGACGTCGTGGGCGGACACGCCTCCGGCCTGCGCACGGTGCTGGTGCGCACCGGCAAGTTCGACGCGTCGCGACTCGCTCGGACACCGGCGTCCGCACGACCGCACGTGGTGATCGATTCGATCGCCGACCTGCCGCGCCTGCTCGATTCCTGAGCGAACTCTCGGCCTTTTCGCGGGTTGATCCTGCTTCGGAGCGAGCAATGCGGCGCGCTCCCGCGCCGTTCGGTTGACAGGGACCGGACCCGTCCGGATCCTCGCCGGGCGTCCTCCGAATCGCGGAGGCCGCCGGCAGTCGCTCCACCCGTCGATTCTCCAATCGATCGGAGGAACCATGAAGAAGCTTTCGACCCTGGGGCTCTCGCTCCTGGCGCTCGCGACCTGGGTCGCGGCGCCCCACCTGGCGTTCGCGCACTGCCAGGTTCCGTGCGGCATCTACGACGACGCGGCGCGCATCGCGCAGCTCCGCGAGGACACGACCACGATCCTCAAGGCGGACGCGAACATCGCGGAGCTCTCCGGCAAGGCCGACGCGCAGTCCATGAACCAGCTCGTCCGCTGGATCGAGACGAAGGAAATGCACGCCTCGAACATCATCACCGTGGTGTCCGAGTACTTCCTCACGCAGAAGGTCAAGCCGGTGGCCGCCGGCGCGGAAGGCTACGACACGTACCTCGCCACGCTCGCCGATCATCACGCGGTGATGACCGCGGCGATGAAGGCGAAGCAGTCGGCGTCGGCGGACGCGGCGAATCACCTGAAGGACGCGATCGACGCGCTCGCGAAGCGCTACCCCTAGCATCCGACGCGGGGTGGGGGCGGGAGCGGATCCCGCCCCCGCGCGGCGCCCGGCCGGCCGGCGGTCCGGACCGCCGGACCCGACCCGTCGCCTATTCGGCCGGCGGCCGACCGGTGTTCGCCCACTCCGCGTACCGGCCGAGAAAGTGATCCCACACGCCGGACAGCGCATCGGCCCAGCCGTCCCGGAGCTGGCCCGCACCGTGGATCACGAGCTTCACGCGCGTGGAGTCACCATCCGCCGCGAACGTGAACGTGTGCCCACCACGCAGACGACCAGGAAGCCGCACGCACGACGGCGGCCGGAGCTCCTGGTTCCCGCTCCCTCGATCCCGAACGCTTCCGCCATTCGCTCGTCCTCCCGCCGGCACTCCGGCATCCCGCGGCGGCTCGAGCCGCGATCGGGGGAGCCTAGACGAAAATTCACTGGAAGTCGAAGGCGCGGGCCGGATATTCTCCAGCCTCAACGGAGGATTGCTGGATGATCGACAGGACAGATCGAGATATTCTTGCGATTCTCCAAGAGAATTCCTCCGTGTCCCGGACGGAGATCGCCCGCCGCGTCGGGCTCACTCCGACGGCCGTCATCGAGCGCATCAGGAAACTCGAGGAGCGGGGGGTGGTGCTCGGTTACGTTCCGCGCCTGGACGCCCGCGCGCTGGACCGGGGTCTGCTCGCGTTCCTGCACGTGACCGAGGACGAATCCGTCGCGGATGGCAGCACGGGCCGACGCCTCGCGGAGATCGAGGGCGTGGAGGAGGTCCATCGTGTTGCCGGCGAGGACGGCTGGCTCGTGAAGCTGCGGGTCGGTTCGCCGGATCAGCTCGCGAACGTGCTCGACGGGCACGTCCGGCCGCTCGCGTCCGTTCGCGCGATCCGCACGTCGATCGTCCTGGAGACGGTGGCCGAGGGCAACCCGCTGCCGCTTCCCCCCGCCTGCGAGTCGCGGAACCGCGCCGCCGACCCGTCACCTCCCGCCGGACCGTGCCTGCTGTGGGCGGTCCAGGGACGAAGCCTCGCCCCCTCGCCCCCCGAACCCAGGAGCGGAAGATGACGATTCGCGTGCCGTGGCTGAACCGCAAGTTCGAGCTCGACGTCCCGGTGGAGGAGGCTCCCGCGCTGCTCGCCGAGCTGCGCGGCGCCGTCGAGCGACTCGAGGGCCTCGTGCGTCCGTTGCCCGCGAGCGTGCGCACCGCGCGGCGCGGCAAGAAGTGGTCGATCCAGGAGAACGCCGGCCACCTCGCCGACCTCGAGGAACTGCATCTCGGACGCCTGGACGACTACGACGCGCACGTGGACTTCCTGCGCGAGGCGGATCTCTCGAACCGGCGCACCGAGGAGGCGGGCTGGAACGACGCCCCGGTGGAAGACGTGCTCGCGGCGTTCCGCGCGCGACGGGAACGCCTGATCGCTCGCCTCGAGGCGCTCGACCCCGCCCGCTACGCGCAGGCGGCGATCCATCCGCGTCTGCACGTGGCGATGCGCATCGTGGACATGATGAAGTTCGTGGTCACGCACGACGACCATCATCTCGCGACGATCGCCGAAGCCGCCGCGCTCGCAGCGACTCCGGACGCGAGCTCGCCGATTCCCTGCAAGTAGACCGCGCCGACCAGCTCCGGTAAGCCGGGCCCGAACTCGATCCCGCGGCTCCGCAGCCCCTCCCCTACGTCGCCTCCGTGTGGCGGCGCGAGCCCGAGAAGATCCGCCCGAACAGATCGTGCACGTCGTGCAGGATCGCGTACCAGACCGGGACCAGCACGAGCGTCACGAACGTCGCGAACATCACGCCGAAGCCCAGGGACACCGCGAGCGGCTTGAGGAACTGCGCCTGCAGGCTGCGCTCCAGGAGCAGCGGAGTGACCCCGGCGAACGTCGACAGGGACGTGAGCAGGATCGCGCGGAAGCGCGCGACGCCCGCGAGGCGGCTCGCCTCCATCACGTCGGCGCCCTCTTCCCGCGCGCGGTTCACGTAGTCGACCATCACGAGACTGTCGTTCACGACCACGCCGGAGAGCGCCACGAACCCGGCGGCCGAGAGCATCGTGAGCGGCATCCCGAGAATCATGTGGCCCCAGATCGCTCCCGCGAACCCGAACGGGATCGCGCTCATGATGATGATCGGCTGCGAGTAGGACCGCAGCGGAATCGCCAGCAGCGCGAAGATCGCGAACAGCGCGAGCAGGAACCCGCGCCGCAGCGCGCCGAGCGTCTCGCTCTGCTGGCGCTGCTCGCCCTCCAGCGAGTAGGTCACGCCCGGGTGATTCGCGAGGATGCGCGGGAGCTCCTTCTCGCGCACGGCCGCCGTGATCTCGCTCGAGTTCCCGCGCGTGGCGTCCACGTCGCCGGTGACGCTGATGACGCGCGCGCGATCGGCCCGGGAGATCGTGGAGAACCCGCGCCCCTCCTCCGCGATCGCCACGGCGCCGAACGGCACCTCCACTCCGCCGGGCGCGCGGACGCGCAGTCGCTCGAGATCGCCGAGCGAGCGACGCTCCGACTCCGGCAGGCGCACCATCACTTTGACTTCGTCGCGGCCGCGCTGCACGCGCTGCGCTTCGAGACCGTAGAACGCCTGCCGCACCTGACGGCCGAGGTCCCCGAGCGAGAGCCCGAGCGCCTCCGCCTGGGGGCGGATCTGCAGCTTGATCTCGTCCTTCCCGGAACGCCACGTGTCGGTCACGTCGGTGACGCCCGGATAGCCGTTCAGCGCGAGCTTGAGCTCGTTCGCGGCGGCCTGCAGTTCGTCGAGCCGGTTGGAAGAGAGCTGGAAGTTCAGCGCCTCGCCGGACGTGAACAGCTTGGACGTGAACGTGACCTCGAGCGCATCCGGGATCGAGCCCACGAGTTCGCGCCAGCGACGGGCGATCGCGTCGGCGTCGAGCTCGATGTCGTCCATGGCCGCAAGCTCGAGATCCACCTCGCCCACGTGCTCTCCGGTCTGCGAAGGACCACTGCCGGCCGGACCGCGCTGCTGCGAGCGATAGGGCTGTTCCCCGAACGACACGAGGATGTGCTTCACGGCCGCGTCGCCGTACTCGGCCCGCACCTCGGACGTGACGGTGCGCGCCGCCTCCTCCATGCGGGCGAGCGCCGCCTCCGTCTGCGCGCGCGGCGTGCCGAGCGGCATCGTGACCAGCCCCACGACCCGTTCCGCGGCCGGCGACGGGAAGAACTGGAACTTGATGAGCCCGCCGCCCACGAACCCGGCGGTGATCAGCACGGTGGCCACCCCGATCGCGAACGCGGTGTAGCGGTACTGCAGCGCGAGTTCGAGCGACGGCCGGTAGACGCTCTCCACGAACCAGCGCAGGCGCCGATCGAATCCGTCCTGGAATGCCTGCCAACGCGCGCCGATCCCGGTGCGCGGGCCGCCGCGCTCGTGCACGGTGGAGAGGTGGGCCGGCAGCACGAACAGCGACTCCACGAGCGAGAACAGCAGCGTGGGGATCACGATCATCGGGATCACGCGCCAGATCTTGCCGGTGGCACCGGGCAGGAACAGCATCGGCGAGAACGCCGCCACCGTGGTGAGCACGCCGAAGATGACGGGCCGGTAGACACGGGCGGCGCCCGTGATCGCGGCGGCTACGCCGTACTTCTTCTTCTCGATCTCCCAGTAGATGCTCTCGCCCATCACGATCGCGTCGTCCACCGCGAGCCCGAGCACCACGATGAACGCGAACAGCGAGATCAGGTTGACGGACACGCCGAGGGTCGGCATCAGCCAGATCGCCCCGAGGAAGCTGATCGGGATGCCGATCGCCACCCAGAACGCGAGCCTCAGCTTGAGGAACATCGCCAGGATCAGGAACACGAGGACGAAACCCGCGATGCCGTTCCGTACGAGCAGATCGATGCGGCTCCGGAGAATGCGGGCATCGTCGTTCCAGGGGGTGAGTCGCACGTTCCCCGGGAGGTTCGCGTTCTCGCGATCCACGTACTCGTGAACCTTGCGTGAGACGTCGAGCGCCTTCTGCTGGCCGACACGGAACACCTGCACCACCACCGCCGGTTCGTCGTCGAACCGGGCGGCGCGGTCCGTTTCCTCGAAGCCGTCCACGACGTTCGCCACGTCGCCGAGCAGGAGGCGCGTGCCGTCCGGACGCGAGCGCAGCACGAGACTCTTGAACTCCGGACCGCGATAGGCCTGCCCCACGGTGCGCAGGAGGATCTCGCCGCCGGACGTCTTCACGGAGCCGCCGGGAATATCGAGCGACGACCGCCGGACGGCGGCCGCCACCTCGTCGAAGGTGAGGCCGTACTCGCGCAGCCGGTCCTCGGACACCTCGATCGCGATCTCGTACGGCCGCGCCACGACGAGATCCGCGTACGTGATCCCCGGGATCGCGAGGATGTCGTCGCGGACGTTCTCGCCGAGACGCTTCAGTTCGCGCTCGTCGAGCGGGCCGGACACCACCACGTCGATCACCTGGTTGCGACGGACGACCTCGCGGATGACGGGCTTCTCGGACTCCTCGGGGAACGTGTCGATCGCATCGACCCGGGACTTCACCTTGTTCAGCGCGGACTTGATGTCGGTGCCGGGCAGGAACTCGATCGAAACGGCTCCCGCGCCCTCCGCCGCCGTCGACGTGATGCGATCGATGCCGTCGATGTCCTGGACTTCTTCCTCGACCTTGATGCAGATGCCGCGCTCGATCTCCTCCGGCGTCGCACCCGGATAGACGACCGACACGGTGACCACGTCCGGTCGAACCTCCGGGAACACCTCCTGCTTCACGCCGGTCAGCGCCAGCAGTCCGCCCACCACGATCAGGCCGGCCAGCAGGTTCGCGGCGACGTGGTTTCCCGCGAACCAGGCGATCATCCCCTTCACGGATTCACCTCGACGGCGCCGGGAGCGGTCGCGGGTGCCGCGCCGCCGGCCGATCCGGTCTCCGACCGGGCCATACGCTCCGGCGTCCCCGTCTCCATGCGCACCTTCATGCCGTCCACGGAGAGGTCCAGGTTCGACACGCAGACCTGCTGGCCGTCGGTCAGGCCGCGGACGAGGGTTTCGTCGCCCGCCGTGCGCACGATCTCGACCGGCTGCGTGTGCAACGCGCCGTCGACGACCGTGAGGACGCTCGGGCCGGCGTGGACGGCCGCGCGCGGCAGCGCGAACACGCCCCGCTCGAGCCGCCCTTCCACCACCGCCTCCACGAACATCCCCATCGGGAGCGGCGGCGCTTCGGCCTTCGAGTCTCGCCCGTACGGATCGTCGACGCGGGCGATGACGTGGTACATGCGCGTGGAGCGATCGATCTCGCCCTCCACCCGCACCACGGAACCGGTCCACTCGTCGTTCGAGCCGGCGGTCGCCGAACGCAGCCGCACGCGCGACGCACCGGACGCCGGCTCGCCCTCGAGCGGCAGGTCGAGCCACGCGAACTCCGAGGGTGGGATCGGCAGGCGCACTTCCGCGACGTCGTCCGCCCACACCCGTGCCACGGGAGTGCCCGGCGGCACGAACCGGCCGACGTCCACCGCACGACTCCGAACGCGCCCGCGGTACGGCGCGCGGATCTCGGTGCGCGAGAGATCGAGCCGCGCCTTGTCCAGCAGCGCGCGCGCGGATTCCACGGCAGCCTGCGCCTGCGCGAGCTGTGGCTCCCGCAGGACCAGTGGATCCGGCTCGGAGCCGTGCCCGAGCGATTCCCAGTCGCGCCGGGCGATGTCCGCCTCACTCTGCTGCAGCGCGAGCGCGACCTCGGCCTGCGCGAGTGTGGCCTTCGCCGCCGCGACCGCCACCCGGTAGTCGCGCGGGTCGAGCCGCGCGAGCACGTCGCCGGCCTCGAACGCGCCGCCGGCCGCGAGCGAAGGCGAGACCTCGATCACGCGCCCGCCGACCTCCGCCACGAGATCCGTCTCCGTGCGCGGCGCGACCTCGCCGGTGGAGGCCACATCCAGACGTCGGTTCTCCGAATGGACCTCCAGCACGCGCACGAGCGGCGGCGGCACCTCCGCCGCGTGCTTCTCGGGTGCCTTGCGCGACTTGACGAGCGCGAACATCGCGAGCAGGCCCGCCGCGATCACGAGGAACGGCAGCAACTTCTTCACGAGTCATCCTCCGGATTCGCGATCGGGCCCGCCGCGGGGCCGTCGAAGCCGCCGCCGAGCGCCAGGTGAAGGTCGACGCGCGCGTCGAGGCGCCGGCGCCGGACGTCGAGCAGCGCGCTCTCCGCGTTCGCGGCCGAGCGCTGGGCATCGAGCAGCGGGATCACGTCGATGAGACCGCCCTCGTACCGACGGAGCGCATCCTCGCGCGCGGCGCGCGCCTGCTCCGCGACCACGCCGGCCGCCCGCTCCTCTTCCGCGAGCAAGCGGTCCGCGAGCAGCGCGGTCTCGACCTCGCCGCACGCGCGAAGAACGGTGCTCGCGTAGCTCTGCACCGCTTCGTCTTCCTGTGCGTGCGAGCGCGCGAGCTGGGCGCGCAATCGCCCGCCCTGGAACAGCGGCTGGACGAGGTTCCCGACGAGATTCCACACGTCGAAGTCCGGGCTCGTGAGATCGGAGAGCTCGGACGAGCTGCGGCCGCCGGACGCCGTGAGTGACAGGCGCGGCAGCAGGTTGCCGCGCGACTCCGCCACGCGCCGGTTCGCGGCGGCCACGCGACGCTCCGCGGCCGCGATGTCGGGTCGACGCGCGAGCAGATCGGACGGCAGCCCGGCCGGCACCGCGACGCCGGTCGTCACGAGTTCGCCCCCCGGCGCGAGCTTCCCGGCCGGGTAGCGGCCGAGCAGGATCTCGAGTTGCCGGCGCGTGCGCTCGGCGGCGAGCTGTCGCGACGCGAGCGAGCGCTCGGCCGCGGCGAGATCGACTTCCGCGAGACGAACGTCGAGCGACGTGCGCGAGCCGCGCTCGTAGCGCGCACGGATGCTCTCGGCCGTGCGACGGAAGCTCGCGGCCGTGTCGTTCGCGAGTTCGAACTGTCGCTGCGCCTCGAGCGCCGCGAACCAGCTCTTGATCGTCTGCGCCGCGAGCGAGAGGCGCGCGCCCTGCCAGTCGATCGCCGCCGCCTGCCAGTCCGCCTTCGCGGCGGACGCGCCGGCGCGGAGGCGTCCCCACAGATCGATCTCCCACGAGAGATCGAGCGAGACACCGTAGGTGGTGGAACGCGACGTCAGCGGTCCGTCGCTCCCGCTCGGGATCGGCAGTCCCACGAAGACCTGCTGCTGGCGCGCCGCGCGACCGGACGCCGACGCCTGCGGCCAGAGTGACGCTCCGCTCACCCGCGCCTGCGCAGCCGCGGCCTCCACGCGCGCGGCCGCGGCGGCGAGATCGTGGTTGTTCGCGAGCGCCTCGTCGACGAGGTCCGCGAGCCGCGGGTCGTCGAACGAGTCCCACCAGGCGGGCGGCGCGGCCGGCACGTCCGAGGCGGCGGTCGCGGAGGTGTCCGCGGTCCACGTCGCGGGCATCTCGAGGGGAATCTCCGGCGCACGCACCGGCGGCGCGGAGCCGCAGCCCGCGAGTGTGAGTGCCGCCACGAACAGCCCGGGGACAGGACGCCGCATCACTTCTCCTCTCCGGTCGGCGCCTCGAGCCCGCCCACGAGAAAGCGCACGAGACGATCGAGTGAACGGCGGACGTCCCGCTCGGTAGGTCCCGCACAGGCGGTGGGGTCGGTCATCGCGTACGCCATCGCGCCGATCATGAACTTGAAGCGGGCCTGGACGGTGGAGCGGTCGAGCTGCGGGAGCGCGCGGGCGAGCGCCTTCTGGAACGCCAGGGCGACGTCCTGGAAGCGGGTGAACACGATGCGCCGAACGTCGGTCGACGCCTCGGTGTGCGCCCGCCCGACGAGACGAATGAAGGTGCGTCCCGCATCCGGATCCTGCATCGCGAGCATGGCGGGCGCCACGAACGCCTCCACGATCGCGGGCAGGCTCGGCACTCCGTCGCCGGCGTCGCGCAGCGCCGCGTGCAGGCGATCGATCCGCTCGCGATTCAGGGGATCGATCCGCCGCCCGTACACCTCGCCCACCAGGGCTTCCTTGGACCCGAAGTGGTAGTTCACGGCCGCGAGATTCGCGCCGGCCTCCGCGGTGATCGCGCGGAGCGACGTCGCGTCGATGCCGGAGTCGGCGAACAAGCGCTCGGCCGCGTCGAGGATCCGGGTCTTCGTGTCGTCGGACATCCGTCCTCCGTCCGGGCCGAGTGCTTCCCGTCCTGTGCTAAACGATCGTTTCATACATACGTTCGACCCGCCCGGGTGTCAAGGCCGGTCTCCGGAAAGTCTGTTAAGCTCCCGGGTCCCCGGCCGACTCCGGTTCCTCCGCTGCAGGCGCCGGAAACCGACGAAAGGAAGCTCTTGGAGCCCGCCCGTCCGCGCCTCTCGCCCGTTCTGCTCCTGTTCTTCCTGTCCGGAGCCACCGGTCTGATCTACCAGGTGGTCTGGGTCCGCCAGTTCGTCCACGTGTTCGGCGCGACCGTCCTCGCGGTGTCCACGGTGCTGGCCGCGTTCATGGGCGGACTCGCGGCGGGCGGACTGTTCGGCGGTCGGATCGCGGGGCGTCGCGCGCGGCCCCTTGCGACGTACGGCGTCCTGGAGCTCGTGCTCGCGGCGTACGCCGGACTCGTACCGCTGATCCTGCGAGCCACGGATCCGCTCTACTCGTCGATCTATCCGTCACTCTCGGGATCGTTCGCGGCGCTGTCCGGCGTGCGGTTCCTCGTCTCCGTGATCGTGCTGTTCCCGCCGACGTTCCTGATGGGCGCGACGCTCCCGCTGCTCGTGGAGCACGCCGCGCGCCTCGGGGACGGAGCGCGGCGCGACGTCGCCCGGCTGTACGCGACGAACACGTTCGGCGCCGTCACCGGCACGCTGCTCGCGAGCTTCGTGCTGCTCCCGTCGCTGGGCCTGCGGCGAACGCTGCTGTTCGGGGTGGGACTGAACCTGCTCGTCGCGCTGTCCGCGATCGCGCTCGGGCGGAACGAGCGGCGCACCGCCCACGCCGATACGCACGAATCCTCCGAACCCACGCTGGCCCGCCCGATCACGCGGCCCGTCCTGCTCGGCACCGCCGCCGCACTCGGATTCTCCGCCCTCGCGTTCGAGGTCCTCTGGACTCGCACTCTGTCGCTCGCGATCGGCACGACCACGTACGCGTTCGCGATCGTGCTCACGGTGTTCCTGTTCGGAATCGCCGCGGGCAGTGCGCTCGCCACCCGGCTCCTGCGCGACCCGGAACGAGCCGCGCGCCTCTTCGTGGCGAGTCCGGCCGCGATCGGCCTCCTGTCCCTCGCGTTGCTTCCCCTGTTCGACCGCCTGCCGGATCTGTTCCTGAAGCTCTCGGCGCTCGGACGCGGCACGTTCGGCGAAGGCCTCCTCGTGGAGTTCCTGCTCGCGGCGTTGCCGCTCCTCCCGCCGACGTTGATCTCGGGCGCCGCCTTCCCCCTCGCGGTGGGCATCGACCGCGCGCGCGGCGGCGCGAGCCGTTCCGTGGGCGACATCTATTCCGCGAACACCGTCGGCGCGATCCTCGGCTCCTGGATCGCGGGCTTCGCGCTGATCCCGCTCGTCGGGCTGCGCACCGGCATCGCGATCGCGGCCGGCGTTCTCGTTCTCGCCACGCTGGTCCTCTCGTTCCAGCGCGGCGCCCGCGTCGCGGGAATCGTGACCACCGCGGTCGCGGTCGCGATGTTCGCCCTGCTGCCCCAGTGGGACCGGGCGGAGCTCACGTCGTCCGGATTCGCGAATCGAGTGCTCGCGATGCGCACCGGCGAGGAAGCGCAGCAGGATCGCAGCGAGCTCGTGTTCGTGAAGGAAGGCATCACCACGACCGTGTCGGTGCGGAGCTGGCGCGGCGAGCTCACGATGCAGATGAACGGGATCACGGAGGCGAGCACCACGGTGGATCTCTCCACCCAGGTGCTGGTCGGTGCGCTCCCGTCGCTCCTGAACCGCTCGCCCGACGACGTCCTGGTGGTGGGACTCGGCAGTGGAATCACCGCCGCGGCGGCGCTGCGTCCGCCCTCCGTGGATCACGTGACGTGCGTGGAGATCTCCCAGGCCGTCGTCGACGGCGCCGCGTTCTTCTCGGAGACGAACCTCGGAATCCTCGACGATCCCCGGTGCGCGCTCTTCGTGGAGGATGCCCGCAGCTACCTGCGCCTGTCCGGTCAGGAATGGGATTGCATCGTCTCGGAGCCGTCGAACGTGTGGAACGCCGGCACGAGCGCCCTGATGACGCGCGAGTTCTTCCAGCTCTGCCGCGACCGCATGCGCCCGAACGGCGTCCTCGCGTCGTGGGTGCAGGGCTACTCGCTCTCCTCGGACGCGCTGCGCAGCGTGGTGGCCGCGGCCCGTACCGCGTTTCCGCGGGTGTCCGTGTGGACCGCTGCGTGGGGCGACTTCCTCATCGTGGCCGGTGACGAGTCGTTCACGATCGACGTCGCCGGGCTGCTCGAGCAGGGGCGCGACCCCGAGGTGGGACAGCTCCTGCTCGAAGCCGACTCGCCGGACGTGCTGACGCTGTTGTCCCGCGTGCTGCTCGCCGGATCCGCGCTCGACCGCTGGCTCGGCGACTTCCCCCCGAACTCGGACGACAGCCTGTACCTGGAGTTCGAGGCGCCCAAGCTGCTCTACCGCTCCACGCTCGAAGAGCTCTACACGAGCCTTCATCGATCCGCCGGCGGTGTGGAGGAGATCCTCTCGAATGCGCCCCCGGGACTGGTCGAGCGACTGCCGGACGCCCGCCGCGCGCGCGAGCTCGAGTCGCGGGCCCGTCTCGCGTTCCGCGACTCGCGCGGTACGGAAGGGATCGCGTACCTCGAGGAAGCGGTGCGCCTGCTGCCGGGCGCCCCCGACCTCAGACGCCTTCTCGCGCGTGCGATCGAGGGCCGCAGCCAGGCCGACGCGCGGAAAGGCGACCGCGAGAGCGCCCGCGTCGGTTTCCTGCGCGCCGGCGAGCTCGATCCGGCGTTCGCCGAGCCCTTCGCGAACCTCGCGATCCTCTACCTCGACGCGGGCGATCTCGCCACCGCCGTCGACGCGGCGGAGGAAGCGCGACGTCGCGAGCCGAACAGCCCCGAGGTGCTGGCGCTGGTCGCGGACCTCGCGGTCCGGCGGGGCGATTTCGAGACGGCCCGGGACAACGCGGAGCGCGCACTCGCGATCGACGACGCCGTGGTCGAGGCGTGGATCGCGCTCGGCGATGCCCGGCACGGCCTCGGCGACCCCGGGGGCGCGGGCGCGGCCTGGCGCGAGGCGGCAGCCCGCGATCCCGGCTCCCCGGCCGTCACGAAGCGGTTGCGTCAGGAGGCCGCGGCCGGCCGCTGATCTCGCGACTTTTGCCGAAAGTCGGCACCTCTGATCGCCGATGGGAGATCGGAGGCAGCCGTGACTCGAGATCCGTCGACCCTGACCGTGTGCCCGGTGGACGCCGGCCCGCTCCACTGGGACGAAGCCGGTGTGACCTGTCTTTCCTGTGGGCGCCCCTGGCGCCACGCAGGCGACGTCGCGCTCTTTGTCGCGGCGGAGTCCGACGACGTCGAACCCGTGCCGGCCACGCGCTCGCTCGATCCCGCGGACTGGCGTTTCCTCCTGCCGGCCGGCGCTCACGTCCACGTGCTCGAGCTGGACACGCCGCGCGGCTGCTCCGCCTTCGAAATCGCAGGCGATGTCGGCTCGGTGGTCGTGCTCACCGACACGGAGTCGCGAGCGGTCGCTCTGCGCGAGGAGGCGCGAAGACGTCGCGTGGAGGTGCACGCGGTCGCGGCGCCGCTCCTCTCGCTTCCGTTCGCGGCCGCGTCGTTCGACGTGGTCGTCGCCCACGATGCGCTCGCGCGCGTGACCGGCCCGGATGCCGGCGCCGCACGCGCGTCCTTCGTGCGCCGGCTGATCGCGCTGCTGGAACCGGGCGGCGCGCTCTGGGTCGATCACGACCGACGGTCCGCAGCCGGCGACGAGACCGTGGGGCTCCCGGAGGCGAAGCGCGCGATCGTGAACGGCGGTGCGATTCCGGCCGAGACGTTCGAGCGCTTCGGGCGCTCGGGCCGCGAGCTCCTGCCGCTGGATGAAGAGACGGTGAGCGCCTGGCGCGATCCGGAGCGGGAGTCCCGGCCACACTCCCGGTGGACGCGCTGGCTGCCGCGGGCGCGCCGCACGCCGGATCGATTCGGCATTCTCGTCACGACGGCGCGCACGAGCGGCGCCGGCCCGGGACGCCTCTCGATCCTCGCGCGGACTTCGCGTGCGGTGCGCGAGAACTGGCCGATGCTCGCACTCGAGGGCGACGCGCCGGGACGTCTCCGCTACTGGCTCGACTCGCGCGATCCGTCGCCGAGCGGCACGCTGAGTGCGATGCCGTTCCGCGAGGGCGAGAGTCGCCCGCTCGCGCTCGTGAAGATCGCGCGCGACGGCGGGGCCGCCATGCGACTGCGAAACGAACACGGCCTGCTCCGGCAACTCGCCGACGAGTCGCCCCGCTCCGCCGACGTTCTCTTCCCGCGCTCGCTGCTGGTCGTGGACTCCGAGTCGCAGCTCGCCACGGTGCAAGCCCCGGTGGTGGGCGTGGCGCCGTCGCCGGAGGATGCCCTCGGCGCCGCGGAGCGCTGGCTCCGCGCGTTCTGGCGCTCGACCGGAATGCTCGCCGGCACGGAGCGCGCGCTGCTCGAGCCGCTCACGCGTCAGGTCGGCGCCGCACTCGAGCGAACCGACGACCCCGAAGAGAAGATTCGCCTCGAAGATCTCGTGCTCGATCTCGAAGCGCGCGACGGGGTCTCGATCGCCGCCTGGGGACATGGCGCGTTCACCGCCGACCGTCTGCGGGTGAACGGGGATCGGGTGACTGCGATCGACTGGGAGTTCGGCGCGTCGCGGCAAGCGGCATGGATCGATCCGGCGCTCTTCGTATGGGACCAGCTCCGAATCCGCGCCGCTCAATCCGGCGCGACGCTCTCCGAGGAGGCCACCGAGTGGCTCATGCGGGCCGCGGACGGCGACGATCCGCTCGCCGGATTCCTGCTCCGCTGCCTCGAGGACGCCGGTTGCGAGGCGTCCGTGCTTCCGGCCGGCTTCGCGGCGATCGCCTTCCTCCGGGCTCGCCAGACGGAGCGGCACGTGGGCGTCGACGATCCCGGACCGGACGCCTGGCGGCGCGCCGGGCTGGCTGCCCTGGCTCCGGCGGCCCGGGAGTGCCTCTCCCGCCTCGTTCGTCACTCCTCTCTGGTATGATCATCGGCCGCGCGGCCATCTGAGCCGGGGCGCGGCCGCGCTGGCCCGACCATTGCATTGAGAGGACTCCGGAGGGCGCGGTCTGGCGCCTCCGGGACGCTGCGCCCTTCCGGCGGCGTTCGTGAGCCGGCTTCCGGGCCGGCGCTCGAACCCCCCGCAGCGACGTTCTCGGCCCCCGGGGAGGGCCGCAGGGCCGCCCGGACCGGACTCTCCCAGAATCTGCTGCTCCGAGCACCGACAACCGGGAGGCATTCGATGCCACGCATTTTCTACCGGGCCATCGTAATCCTTACTGCCGGGCTGGCGGCCGCGACGGCCGCCGACGCGACGGGAGTTTTCCCCGTACCCAGCTGGACGACGGCCACCCCGGCGTCCCAGGGCATGGACGCGGCCGCGCTGCAGGACGTCGCGAACCTGGCGGGAGGCAGCGGAATGGTGATCCGAGGCGGCCGGGTCGTGAAGTCGTGGGGCAACCCGAGTTCGGGCGGGGATTGGGCGTCGGCCGGCAAGCCCGTCCTGTCCACGCTCCTGCTTCGCGCCGTGGACCAGGACCTCACCACGCTGAACGCCACGATGGGGCAGTACCTCACGGGGGGCACCGCGAAGGACCGCTCGATCCGGTTCCTGGATCTCGCGAACATGGTCTCCGGCTACAGCCGCGCGGAGTGGCCGGCGGATGCGTTCGCGTACAACGACTACGCGATCAACCTGTACGGCTACGTGCTCTGCGAGGAAGTCTTCGGCTCGTCGCCGCCCGAGGTGTTCTCCGATCAGTTCGGATTCCTCGGATTCGAGGACTCGATCCAGATCAGCGACTGGCAGTATGGTCGCGTGAAGAACATGTCCGTGCGGGATTTCGCACGATTCGGATTGTTCTGGTTGCGGCGCGGGGAGTGGAACGGCGTCCAGGTGATTCCTTCTTCGTCCTTCGATCTCGTGGAAGACGAAGTGCCGCCGACCGTCCCCATGACGCAGGCGGACGGCGCGGAATCCTGGGACTTCGGAACGTACGGCGGCGGCGACGACCAGACCGGAATCGGACCGGGGCACTACGCGATGAACTTCTGGACGAACCAGTCGGGCCTGTGGCCCGGGCTCCCGTCCGAGGTCTACCAGGCGAGCGGCTACTTCGGATCGCGCGTGTGCTGGGTATTGCCGGACGTCGACGTGGTCGCGGTGGCATTCGACTGCAACACCGCGTTCGGAGGAGCGGCCGGCCTGCAGGCGCTCTACGACTCGATCGTGTCGAGTTCGACCCCCGTTCCGGACGGCGTGGAGACGTCGACCTGGGGCGGCACGAAGAATCTTTTCCGGGGACTCAACTCCGGCTTTTCGGGAGACGAATAAACATGCGTCACCGACCACATTCCCCCGTGTCGGAACTCTTCATCATGACTCGGAAACCGTGGTGGATCGCGGGCATGCTCGCGGTCGTCTCGCTTTCGACCGCACCGGCCCGGTCCGAGGTGTTCCCCGGAAGTCAGTGGCAGACGCGTTCTCCGGAGCAGGTCGGGCTGCGGGCCGACCGGTTGCAGCAGCTCGCGGAGTACGCCGGCGGTGACGGGATCGTCATCCGCGACGGATACCAGGTGTACGAATGGGGCAACGCCTCGAATCGGGGCGACTGGGCGTCGGCGAGCAAGCCGGTGCTCACGACCCTGCTCTTCCTCGCCGCCGACCAGGGCCTCTGCCAGATCGATCAGACGATCGGCGATTTCATGGACGGCGGATCCGCGAAGGATCGCGCGATCACGTTCCACCATCTCGCGAACATGACGTCGGGCTACAGCCGGGGTGAGGGACCGGGGCAGGCGTGGGCGTACAACGACTTCGCGATCAACCTCTACGGCTATGTGCTGTGCGAAAAGGTCTGGGGCGCGTCGCCTCCGGACGTCGTGCAGGACCAGCTCGCGTTCCTGGGCTTCCAGGATCCGGTCACGATCGGAACCGGCCAGTACGGCCGCGTGAAGGCGATGTCCGTCCGCGATTTCGCCCGGTTGGGGCTGTTCTGGCTGAACCGGGGCCAGTGGGACGGCGAGCAGGTCATCCCGGAGAGCTACTTCGACCTCATCGCGGAGCCGGTGCCCTCCGGAACCCCGGTCACGTCCTCGGACGGGGCGGAATCCTGGGATCTGGGCAGCTTCGGCGGGTCGGACAACCAGACCTCGGCCGGGCCCGGCCGATACGCCATGAACTTCTGGGTGAACGTGAACAACAACCAGTGGCCGGGAAGGCCCACGAATGTCTACCATGCCGCCGGCCACGGAGGGCAAAAGGTCTGCTGGATCGTGCCCGATATGAACGTGGTGGTGGCCGGGATCGGCGGCGGAGCCCTCGGGAACGCCGCGGCCCTCGATCTCATTCTCGAGGCGAACGACTCGTCCCCCGTCGCGCCCGTGAGCTGGGCAGAAGTCAAGGCGATGCACCGGTAGGAAGTGGCCGGCCCGGTGCGCGCTCTCTCGCGCCGGACCGGAGACTTCCTTGCGCGTCGGACTGCTCGTAAGAAATCTCGATGAGCCCGGAGGCATCGGCGTCTACACGCGCGAGCTGCTGATGCATCTGTTCGCGCAGGACCACGAAACCGAGTATTTCGTCTTCCTGGGCGGCCAGGAGTCGCGGGGGCGATTCGCCGAGCACCCGAACGTGCACGAGGTCGTCCTGCCGTGCCGCGGCAAGCTCTGGTGGGACCAGGTGCAGGTCGCCCGCCATGCGAACCGCCTCGGGCTCGACGCGGTCTTCTGTCCGAAGATGTCGCTCCCGTTCCGCTTCCGCGGCCGAAAGCTCCTCACGATGCACGGCGCGGAGCAGTTCGTGTTCCCGGAGGAGTTCTCCCTCGTCGATCGGATCTACGTCCGGTTCTTCCTCCCGCTTTACGCCCGGGCGGCCGACCGGGTGATCACGGTGTCCGAGACGGCCCGGCACGATCTCGCGCCGATCCTCGGCGTCCCCGAGTCGCGGTTCTCCGTGATCACGCACGGCCCCAAGGAGATCTACGCGGAGCCGGTGTCGCCGACGCAGATCGCCGAGATGCGCAAGAAGTACGGACTCGAGGGGGACTTCATCCTGCACGTAGGGCTCGTGTGGGGCGCGAAGAACTTCGAGATCTTCCCCGAGGTCCTCGAGATCGTGAACCGCGAGCGGCCCCTCGTGCTCGCCCACGCCGGAAAGCCGCATCGCTGGCGCGACGCCCGGGAAACGCGGCGCGCGGACCCGTACGTGCGCGAGCTCGGGCTCGTGCCCGACGAGGATCTCGCCGCGCTGTACCACTCCGCCGTAGCGCTCGTGTTCCCCTCCCTGTACGAAGGCTTCGGCATCCCGCTCGTGGAGGCGATGGCGGCCGGATGTCCGGTGGTCACCTCGGACTGGGGCGCGATGAAGGAGGTCACGGGCGACGCGGCGGTTCACGTCGACTCGCGGCGCCCGGAGGCGCTCGCCGAGGCCGTGCTCGATCTGCTGCGCCACCCGGAGCGACGCGAGGAGCTGGCCGCGCGAGGGCGGGTCCGCGCGCGCGATTTCTCGTGGGACGACGCCGCTCGCCGCACTCTCGCCGTGTTCCGCGAAGTCGCGACTTGAAAAAGCACCTCACTCGCTTCGCGAAGATCGCGATCAGCGCACTCCTTCTCGGGTTGATCATCTCGCGGATGAACGCCGAGAACGTTCTCCAGACGCTGCGCGCGGTGGATCTGCGCTTCGCACTCGCGGCGCTCGCCGTCTCCCACCTCGATCGGATCCTGCAGGCCGGCAAGTGGTGGCTGCTGCTCCGGCAATCGGGCCAGCAACTCCCGCTGCGGATCGCGATCGCGAACACCTACGTCGGCAACTTCGCGGGGCTGTTCCTGCCCGCGTCCGTGGGCGGGGACTTCGTCCGCGTGTTCCTGCTGAAGGCGTTCCCGATCCAGATGTCGGAGGTCGTGGCGTCGATCGTGGTGGAGCGGGTGTTCGGCGTGCTCGCCCTCGTGTTCACGGCGGCCGGCGCGCTCCTGCTCGCGGACACGGCGGGCGTGCAGGTGCCGGAGCCGGTCCGGTGGCTCGTGCTTCCGGTGTTCGGCGGATTGCTGGTGGCGATCGCCGCGAGCTTCCGCCTGCGGTCCGGAATCCCCGCGTTCGTCCTGCGTCTCGGGGAGCGCTTCCACCTGCAACGTCGCCTCGAGTCCCTCACCGGATCGTATCGACGCTACGGGAAGCGCAAGATCGCGATCCTCACGTACTTCGCGCTCTCCGTGCTCGAAGTGCTCACGGTCACGGTGATCTTCCTCCTGTTCGCGCGCGCCGTCGGCATTCCGCTGCCACCCGCCGCCGCCGTGGTGATGGTGCCCGTGACGCTGTTCGTGCAGCGCCTGCCGATCTCCGTCGGCGGGCTCGGCGTGTCGGAGGGAACCCTCACCTGGTTCCTCGTTTCGTTCGGGTTCGACCTCGACCGCGCGGTCGCGCTGGCTCTCCTCTCCCGCGCGAACGAGCTCCTCACCCTGCTGCCGGGCGCCGTCGGCTGGCTCGCCATGCGACGCCGGGGTGCTGCGGAGGCGGCTTCGGGCCCCCCGAAGTCCCTTCCCGGCAACCATTGAAACGAACCGTCGACCGGGACTAGCATGCGGGCGGACCGCCGGGCCGCCTTTCCGGGCCCCCTGCCTCAACCCGGAGGAACCGCATGACATCCTCTCGTACGCTTCTCCTCGCCGGAGCGCTGCTCCTGCTCTCGCGTTCCGCGTTCGCCCAGATCACGCCGGCCGTGCTCGAAGGCGACGCCGTGCCGGGGGTCGGCGCGATCACGCGAATCGACAATCTCGCGGTCAACGATCTCGGCGAGTGGCTCGTGGAAGCCGACACCGACAACGCCGACACCGAAGCCGACCAGGTCGTGATCCGCGACGGATCCCTGTACCTGCGCGAGGGCGACGCGCTCGCGGATCCCGCCGGCGCCACGATCGACATCTTCGACTCGATCGCACTCAACAACCAGGGGCATTCCGGCTGGAACTTCTTCCTGACCGGCCCGCCGATCGGACAGGACTCCGGCATCTACTACGACACGTCGCTCGTGCTGCAGGAAGGCACGAACTCGATCGCGCCGGAGTTCAGCCCCGGGACCCCGTACCTCGGCTTCTTCGAGGCGCGCACCGCACCGAACGACGGCAACCGGATCTTCATCGTGGCCACGGTCGACGATCCCGCCATCTCCTCGACCGTCGATCAGGCCCTCGTCGTCCTGACGCACGACGGCTCCGGCAATCTGTTGTCGGAGAGCGTGATCGCGAAGGAAGGCGACGTCCCGGCCGGTCAGACGGAATCGATCGCCACGTTCGCGACGGGACCCCACGAGTCCGCGTTCAACGACGCGGGACAGGCCCTCTACTTCACGGATCTGACGGGTGACACCTCGACCGACGGGGCGATCTACCTCGACGGCGCGCTGCTCGCGCAGGAGGGCTCCGCGTCGCCGATCCCGGGACGCAACTACGAGCTGCTCTCGAGCCGCGGTCGCGACCTCTCGAACAGCGGCGCCTGGGTGATCAAGGCGAACCTCGACGGCGACACGGCCGACGACGAGATCATCGTCCGGAACGGTTCCGTGATCGTGCAGGAAGGGATGACGCTCCCCGCGTTCGCTCCGTTCAAGCTCACGTCGACCGGCACCGGCAGCGGCCCGGTCCAGATCGACGACGCCGGCAACGTACTCTGGTTCGGCGACTGGGACGATCCGAACACCGACGTCGACACGGGCCTGTTCTGGAACGACCAGCTCATCGTGCAGGAAGGCGTGACGGTGATCGGTGGCGAGATCGTGGACACGATCGCGAGCGCCCAGGATGCGTTCCAGATCAGCGACAACGGTCAGTGGGCGATCTTCGAAGCCGTCCTCGTGGGCGGCAAGGAAGGTGCGTTCCTGATCGAGCTGCAGGCACCGGTCTCGATCGAGCTCTCGCAGTTCGAGGCGTCGATCGGTCCGCGCACGGTGGAACTGAGCTGGGTCACGTCGAGCGAGTACCAGCACGACGGCTTCTGGGTATACCGCGCGGATTCGCAGCACGGCGACTACGTCCGCCTGAACCGGGACCTGATCCGGAGCGGCGGTCCGGAGTACCGGTTCGTCGATTCGAACGTCCAGGGTGGCATGGAATACTGGTACAAGCTCGGCGCGGTGAGCCTCGCCGGGCAGGAGGACCTCTACGGTCCCACCGCCGTCATCACGCCGCCGTGGATCGTGGTGAACGGCCTCGCGCCGACTCGCCCGAATCCGTTCACGCGACGCACCACGCTGTCCCTGGATCTTCCGAGCCGCGGCCCGGTCCGGCTCCAGATCTTCGACGTCGCGGGCCGGCTGGTCCGGGACTTCTCGGGCACGTTCGAGGCCGGCCGCACGGAGGTACCGTGGGACGGCCGGGACCTCGAGAACCACGACGTCCCCGCCGGCGTGTACTTCGCGCGCTTCACCGGCCCGCAGGGCACGGAGACTCGCAAGGTCGTCCGCGTCGCGATGCGCTGACGCGGTCGCCGCACCCGTTGCAGTTGGGACGGGTCCAAACCGATCCGAGAGGGCGTCCCCCGGGGCGCCCTCTTTCGTCCGAGGGCGTTCCATTTCACCTGTCGCGCTTCACCGGCTCGATCATCCCCATGAGGATCCACGACATGAGAGGCATTTCGGGAGTTCTGCTCGTGCTGGGCGTCGCGTCCGTGTCCCACGCGGCCCCCGCAACGTTTCAGAGTGCGGTCAACGGTTCGTCCCCTGTCCTCTACTACCAGCTCGACGAGACGTCGGGGTCGGCCGTGAATCACGGTTCCCTGGGCGCCGCGTTCGATGGCACCTACTTCGGGACGCCGGTACGCGGCTATGCGACGGCCGGCGGGGATGCCGGCGTGTATTTCGATACGTCGGATGATTTCATCGAGTCCCTGGCGACGGCGCCGGCCGGCCTGACGGGGAATCCGACGTTCTCGGTGGAGATCATCGTCTTCATTCCGCAGAACGCCGTCGCCTTGCTGTGGCCCCCGTTCTTCCACTGGGGCTCGGCGGAGCCTCAGACCGGCCGCTCCGCCTGGCTCAGCCTCCAGCACGACCAGAACAGCCTCGTGTTCGCCGGCTTCTACAACTCCGGTCTTCGCACGCAGAACCCCGTCAGCCTCGGAACCTGGCACCACGTCGTGTGGGTCCGCGAAGGGGGCGCGAATCACAGCCAGCAGGGCACGACCCTGTTCGTCGACGGCGCCAACGTGCCGCTCGTCCCCGACACGGATCTCCTCGGACCCCTCGTGCCGGACGTCACCTCGACCGCGTTTCGCATCAATCGGGGGCACGACTTCACTCGCTATTTCCAGGGCGCGCTCGATGAACTGGCGCTCTACGATCGCGCGCTGAGCGAGACGGAGATCGCCCAGCACTACGCGGCGACGGAGTTTCCGGTCGGCGTCGCGACCACGTTCGGCGGAGACGTTCCCGACCTCGACGTCGGCCCGAATCCCTTCGCTCAAGCCACCGAGATCCGCTTCCGAATCGCCGAGGCCGGCCCCGCTCTCCTCACGGTCTACGACCTGGCGGGGCGCCGGATCGCCACGCTCGTCGACGGCTATCGCCCGGCCGGGGACTTCGGCGCGCGATGGGATGCCACAACCGAGGGCGGTCGTGGACTCGCGTCCGGCGTCTACTTCATCCGGCTCGAGTCGGGACGGCAGTCGGTCAGCCGTCCGGTCGTGCTGTTGCGGTAGCTCGTCTTCGATCCTCCGGGCGGAGGGTCACGACAACGCCGTCGACGGGGGGTGGTTGCGACCGACCACCCCCCACGCGTAGACTGGAGCGACCAGCCCCCTCCCGGGTCCGCCTCGGAGGCCCCTCGATGGCCCCTCCGCCCTCACCCGGCTCGACTGCAACCTGGAGGTCCCCGGTGCGTCTCGTCTCGTCGATCGTGGTCCTCGTCTGCCTGCTGGCCGTGCCCGCGCGGGGCGCCGACGGAGACGCCACCTGGGTGTTCTTTGCGGATCATGGGTTCGCCTCGCCGACCGCCGAGGCCGCGGCGGTCTCCGCGGCGCGCTCCTCACTTTCGCCGAAGGCGCTCGCGCGTCGCGAGGCGAAGGGCGGAGCGCCCGACCTGCTCGACGTGCCGCCGGCCCGGGGCTACGTCGCCGCGGTGCTCGCGACCGGCGCGACGCTTCGCCACGAGTCCCGCTGGCTGAACGCGATCTCCGTCGACGCGTCGCCGGCGCAGCGAGCCGCGATCGAGAGCCTTCCGTTCGTCGTGCGAACCCGGCCGGTGGCGCGTCAGCATCACGATCTGTCCTTCGACGAGGTCGAGATCGACGTGTCGCACGGCCACCCGTCGCGGGGCGCACTGGACTACGGCCCGAGTGCCCGGCAGGCCGAGCAGATCCAGGTCGATCTGCTGCACGACCTCGGGCTCTCCGGGGCCGGCGTGACCATCGCCGTGCTCGACACGGGCTTCGACACGTCGTTCCACGAGGCGTTCCAGAACCTCACCGTGGTCGCCGAGCACGACTTCGTGCAGGGCGACGGCAACACGGCGAACGAGGGCAACGATCCGTCGAACCAGTTCTACCACGGCACCCTCGTGCTCTCGACGCTCTCCGGCTGGGCGCCCGGGCAGCTGATCGGCATCGCCTACGGCGCCGACTACGCGCTCGCGAAGACGGAGACGCTTCTTTCCGAAACGCCGGCCGAGGAGGACAACTGGGTCGCGGCGGCGGAGTGGGCGGACAGTCTCGGCGCGGACGTCATCACGTCGTCTCTCGGCTACCGCGACTGGTACGTGCCGTCGGACATGGACGGCGACACCGCGCCGATCTCGATCGCCGCCGACCTCGCCGTCGCGAACGGCATCGCGGTATTCGTGTCCGGCGGGAACGAGGGCGGCAACTCGTGGAACATCGTCACCGCCCCCGGCGACGCACACGACGCCGTCACCGTGGGCGCCGTGGATTCGCTCGGCGCGATCGCCTCGTTCTCGGGGCGCGGCCCGACCGCGGACGGACGCACGAAGCCGGACGTCTGCGCGATGGGAGTCGCGACGTTTCACGCCGCCCCCTGGGATCCCGCGGGCAACGTCTACGCGCGCGCGAACGGCACGTCGCTTTCGTGCCCGCTCGTGGCCGGCGTGGGCGCGCTGCTGCTCGAGGCCGAGCCGACGCTCGCGCCGCTCGACCTCGCCGCCGCACTCCGCTCCACCGCGACGCAATCGGGTGCCCCGAACAACGACTACGGCTGGGGCATCGTGCAGGCGCTCGACGCGCGCGAGTCGCTCGCCACGTCGGCTCCGGCGCCGAACGTCGCCGGCCCCTCGATCGCGGTCTCCCCGAACCCGGCCACCGGACCGCAGACGTTGCGGCTCGCGGCGCCGCGTTCGCACGCGACGACGGTGGAGATCGTGGACGTCGCGGGCCGCCGCGTGCGGGAGATCGTGGTCCCGCGCGGCGCGAGCACGGCCCGCTGGGACGGTCGCGACGCGGGCGGCGACCTCGTTTCCGCGGGGCTGTACTTCGCGCGCGTGGACGGCGTGCCTGCCGCGCGACTCGTCCGCCTGCGCTAGTCTCGACGCGACTTCGCGAGGCGACGTTTCACGGTCGCGCTTTCCAGCTCCCGCAGCGCGTGGCGTCCGATCCAGCGGGATGAGCCGCCTTCGGTCGCGGCCAGACGTCGCGCCGTGGCCACGGCGGCCGTGTGCAGAACCGCGTTCCGCTTGCCGACCGCGCGGAGCGCCATGTCCACGCCCTTCTTCACGAGGTCGCGCTCGTCGGTGGCGGCCTGCTCCACGAGTGGCAGGCAGCGCACGAACGCGGCGTCGGCGGCCTTCCGATCGTGCACGCTGAGACTCCACAACAACGCGAACGCACCGCGCTTCGTGAACTCGTGCTTCGACTTCGCCCACACGGGAATTCGCTTCCAGGCGAGAGGCGATCGATCGAACAACGCGAAGCAGACCGTGTCGGTCACGGCCCAGTTGTCGAAGTCGGCCGCCCACGCGTTCATCTGACGCGTGGTCACCTGCGACGGATCGTCGACGAACGCCGCGAGGAGCTGCGCCTCGTAGCGTCCGGTAGCCCAGAGCGCGGCTGCGAGCGCGTGATCCGGATCGAGGCCCTTCGCGTACTTGCGCAGGTCCCCGACCGTCACGCCGAGCGGATCACGCGCCGTGATCCCGTACCGCGCGAGCATCGCGACGTTCTTCTTCGTACCGCGGCGCTCGAGCCACGCGAGGACGTCTTTCGCGCCGGAGCCCGACCGCCTAGGAGCCGGACACATTCTTCGAACCACCGGTGAACTTGTACCCGATGCGGTGGACGGTCACGATCCAGCGGGGGTCGGCGGGATCGACCTCGATCTTCTTCCGCAGCTTCGCGATGTGCATGTCCACGGTGCGGGTGAACGGGGTGTGTTCGTAGTCCCAGACCGCATCGAGGAGCTCCTCGCGGGGGATGGCCTCGCCGGCGTGGTCCGCGAAGTACTTGAGGAGACGGAGCTCGCGGGCCGAGAGGTCGAGCGGCTCGCCGTCCCGCGTGGCCTCGGCCCGGCGAAAGTCGATGCGGATGTCGCCGAATGCGAGCTCGTCGGCGCCGGCCACGCCGGACGCCCGGCGCAGCAATGCCTCCACACGGGCGGCGAGCTCCAGGAAGCCGAACGGCTTCGTGACGTAGTCGTCCGCTCCGAGCTTGAGGCCGAGGACCTTGTCGATCTCCTGACCGCGCGCCGTGAGCATGAGGATCGGCAGGCGACTTCCCTCGCGGCGGATCTCGCGGCACACGTCGAGTCCGCTCATCTTCGGGAGCATCACGTCGAGGATCAGCACGTCGGGCGGATCCCGGCGGGCAAGCTCGAGACCGGAGGCACCATCACGCGCCACGCTCACCTGGTGTCCCTCGTACTCGAAGCCGTCCTTGAGGGCGACCGCCATCGAGTCGTCGTCTTCCACGATCAAGAGTCGCGCCATCAGACTCCTCCTACTCCTGGCGGGCGGCGCCGTTCGCGCCGGGACGCCGGCCGGGCTGGATCGGCAGGCGCACGGTGATGAGGGTCCCGTCTCCGGGTTCGCTGTCCACGTCCACGGTGCCGCCGTGCGCACGCATCACGTGCTGCACGATCGCGAGGCCGAGGCCGCTGCCCTTCACGTCGTGCACGAGCGCCGATCCGACCCGGTGGAAGCGTTCGAACACGTGCTTCTGTTCCTTCTTGGGGATGCCGACTCCCCAGTCGCGGACGGCGCAGTAGGCCGAGCCATCGTCGCGACCGACGTCCACCCGGATGCGCCGCGAGTCGCCCGAGTACTTGATCGCGTTGTCCACGAGGTTGTACACGACCTGGCCGATCGCCGCCTCGTCCATCTCGATCAGGGGGAGCGGCGAATCCGGGCCGTGCCGCTCGAACGTGAAGTCCTTCCCGGCGCTGCGCAGCTCGAACGACTCCACCACGGAATCCACCACGTCCTCGAGCTGGCCCTCCACGAAACGGTACTCCTTGCGTCCCGACTCGATGCGCGAGAAGTCGAGGATGTTGTCGACGAGCTGCGAGAGACGTCGACTCTCGGACTCGATGTGCTCGCCGTACTCGCGCACCTTCTCCGGCGACGACGCCCGTCCGAGGCGCAACAGCTCGGAGAACGTGCGAATCGAGGCGAGCGGAGTCCGGAGCTCGTGCGACACGTTCGACACGAACTCGGACTTCAGATCGGAGAGCTGCATGGCTCGGTTCGCCGCCCGCATCGTGAGGACGATGCCGCCGAGCAGCGCGGCCGCGAGCGCGATCGAAAGCGTCATGTTGAAGGCGAAGCCCGCGCGGGCCCAGCGCTCCGGTCCCACGTCGGGCGCGGCGAGCGACACCGTCCACTCGCGGAACACGAGCGGAAACGCGGCGTGCGTGGGCTCCATGTCTCCGGCGCCCCGGTGATCCGGGATGTCGCCGGTGGCGAACACGAGGTCCCCTTGTCCGTCGCGCACCATGACCACCACGTCGCCGCTCGCGCGCTCGGGAAAATGCTCCTGGAGCTTGCGGCGGATCACGTCCGGCAGGAGCACGTTCCGGAACCAGTCCTCGTCCAGCACCATGCCCGCCGCGCCGACGACGCGTCGATCGGGACCGAGGACGGGCTGCACGAGAATCCGGTGATCGAGGTCGCGCTCGGTGACGGAGAGCTCGGCCGTCTGCTGCGGGCGACTGCCGACGTGCAGCATCTGGAGCGGCGAGACCGCGACCACGATCGCGAGGCCTTCCTCCGTGGTGAGCACGGGGAGCAGGCGCGGGCTGTTCTCGTCGTACATGAAGAAGTGACCGAACTGCTCGCCGGAGTAGTCCACCACGAACAGGCGCCGGATGCCGTCGCGCGGGACCTCGCTCCAGTACTTCGCGATCGCGACCTCGGTGTCCGAGAACAGGCGATCGGGCACCCGCAGACATCGCTCGGCCGCCGAGCGATAGAAGAACTCGACCTCGGCGCCGACCGAGCTCACGAACGTGTCCATCGCCGCGCGGTGCGCCAGTGCCGTCATGTCGCGAAGGCGCTGCAGCCACACGTACTGGAGCGCGAGCAGCAACGCGAGCGACGCCGTGACCGCGAGGAATCCGAGGACGAGGGTGCGGCGGCGGCCGAGGAGTGACGAGCCGGGCATCGAGCCTCCGGGGCGAACCGGGCGCGCAACCGCCCGGGGTGGAACTTGCTATGATCTTACCGCGACCCCGAGCGAGTCGGCGCGAATCCGGGGGATCCGGCGCCGGGCCGCCGGGGTGGTTTACGGCCCGTTGACAACATAGACATCTCTTTACCCGCCCGCGAGCGACGTTTACCGACCCCCGGCCGTAGGATGAGGGACGTGGGCAGCGGGCAACCGAGCCGGCCGGGGGGGCCGCGCCGGGGACTCGCTCGAGGAGGTACCAAGATGCGCAAGGTCATTCTCTCGCTGGCGATCGTGGCCCTCGCGGCCGGCCTCGCGAGCGCGGGCGACTCCGACGAGAAGTGCACGGCTTCCACCCAGGATTGCCTGAACTCCATGACCAAGTACTGGAAAGAGCACGGCTGGGTCGGGGTGGAACTCGACAAGGCCGATGCCGGCGAAGGCATGAAGGTCACGCGCGTCGTCGCGGACAGCCCGGCGTCCGCGGTCGGCATCCACGAAGGCGACGTGCTCATCGCCATGAACGGCATCGAGCTGGCCGAGGAGAACAACGACAAGCTCGAGGCCGAGCGCAAGGGCTGGACCGTGGGTGCGCAGGTGCAGTGGACGATGCTGCGCGACGGCAAGAAGAAGAACTTCGACATCACGCTCGCGTCGATGCCGGCCGACGTGCTCGCGGCGTGGATCGGTCACCACATGATGCAGCACGCGGAGCTCGCGACGGCCACGCCGACGAGCTGATCCTCGCGTTGTCCCGGCCGGCGTCGCGAGACGGGGCCCTTCGAATCGGAAGCAAGTCCGGAAGGCAACGAAGGACCGGGGCCGGTGGAGACGCCGGCCCCCTTTCTTTGACCCGTTGCCTTGACCCGGCGACCCCGCCCTGACTATGCTCGGAGATCTTCCGAGGTGCCGTTTGCAACTTGTCCCGGCCCTGCTCTTGCTTGCGCTGCCCCCGTCCGACTGGTCACCGCTTCCCATCACCGGGGAGGCTCGGGTCGACGCCGTGGCGGTCTCCGGAGTCGACGCGGCGCACGTGTTCCTGTGGACGGGCATCGCCTATCGCTCGACGGACGGCGGCGAGAGCTAGGAGACCCTCGTCGCCGGGTTCGAGCACGGAGTCGTGTCCCCCGACCTCGCGAACATCGCTTTCGATCCGATCGACGCCACGACGTTGTGGGCCACGGTGGGCAACCAACCGGTGCGCTCGGCGGACTTCGGCGAGACCTGGCTCGACTGGGGTGTTCCGCCCGCGACGCCACTCGCCGGATTCCTCGCGGACCCCGCGACCCCGACGACCTCGGCCTGGGCGCTGGGAGGAACCGGCAGCGGCGCCGGTGCCTGGCGCACGACGGACGCCGGTCTGCACTGGACCCGCGTGCTCGACGCACCCGACCCGCGCGCGATCGCGCCGAGCCCGACCGACCCGCAACGCGTTCTCGTCGGCGCTTCCGGCGGCGCCGCGCTCACGACGGACGGCGGATCGACGTGGCAGTGGGTCCGAACGGACGTCGCCGTGAACCGCATCCGATGGCGCGGCGACGGTCTGCGCGTGAGCGGTCTGCGGCCGGATCGCCGTCTCATGCGCTCGAGCGACGGCGGGGTCACGTGGGTCGACGGGACGAGCTCGATCACCGGGGACTGGCCGGAGTGGCCCTGGGTGGACTTCGCGTATCTCGAGACGGGTCCGAACGAACTCCTCGCGGCCGCCGGCGAGACATGCCGTCAGCCGTCGAGCGCCTACGGCGCATCCAGTTTGCTGAAGCGCTCCACCGACGATGGGGACTCCTGGTCCGCACAGCCGATCACGGACTGCCTTCCCCTGTTCCAGCCGACGTCGGTTTCGAGGCCTGGCGTAGAGGTCCGGGCGGAGCGGGCGTGGGCATGGAACCCGTACCTCGCGTCCAATCCGTCCGCGCTCCAGGCGAGCACTGACGATGGATCCACATGGCACGCGCTTCTCGGATCCGTCCACGAGACGCCCACGTCATGGTTCGACGTCGGCGTCGGGGGAAGTCTGTGGTGCCTCCAACCGGATGGCGACACTGGTGCTTCCACCGACGGCGGCGGGTCCTGGATCGTGGGAACTGCTGGGCGACGGGGACTCGCTCTCGCCGCGAGCGACCGCCAGGCGGGTCACGCCGTTCGGATGACGAAGCAGGAGGTGACGGACGTCAACTATCTCACACTCGAGCGCACGACGAACAGCGGGGCATCCTGGTCGCAGTACACCTACTGGCCGATCTCCGTCTCCGAGACGTTCATCGCCTACCGGTGGGGTTCCGGCCAGACGATCTACGTCTGGGTGTGGACCTGGGGCGAGGCGCACAGCGATCTGCTCCGCAGCACGGATGGCGGGACCACCTTCCACCTCCACGCCGAGAGCGTCCCCACTCCCGTCGACGTGGAGATCGCGGGAAGCGACTTCCACCTCTGGGCGGTTCACGCCGCTGCCCCCCGCTCCCGAACGTCGACCGACGGCGGACTCACCTGGCTCGCGACGGACCGGGGACTGCCGGCCCGCCGGCCGGTGCGGCTGCTCGTCGATCCCCGGGACAAGTTCGCGCACGCGCTCGTCGTGTTCGAGACCGGCGAGCCGTACGAAACATGGAACCGCGGTGCCCGCTGGCAATCGATGAGCGCGTCCGGTGTCTCGCCGAGCAAGAACCCGGACCCCCGGCCGCTGCCCGAATCGGCCGATCTCCGCGGTGTGCGGATCACGGGCGGAGACTGGGATCTCGGCATTCCCGACCGGCGGATCTTCCTCGCCACGGACCGTGGGCTATGGGTGTCCGACCTCGGGTTCGTCACGGACGGGCTTCCGTTCCTCGACCTGGACGGTGTCGCCTACTCGCGCGTGCTTCAGCGCGTGTTCGTCTGGAACGAGCGGCACGGCGTGTACGCGCGCGATTGGCCCGCACTTCCCTCGAGCGATCCTGCGCGCGAATCAGCGACCTCGACGCGACCCGGAGACGCCCTCTCCCTCCGCGTCACGCCGAATCCGTTCCACACGGACACCGAGCTCCGGTGCCTCCTCCCCGAGGCGGGTCGCGCGCGGATCGAGATCTTCGACACGAGCGGCCGCCGCGTAGCGACCCTGCTCGACGGACCGGTCGCCGCCGGCGAGCGCTCGCTCCGCTGGTCCGGTCGGAACGACCGGGGACAGCGCGTGGCGGCCGGCGTCTACTTCGCCCGCCTGAACGCTGCGGGGTTCACTCGGTCGGAGCGGGTGATCCGGGTGGATTGAACTGACCGGTCGACGGCACCCGGAGGCGGCGCGTACTCTGTTCCTCCATTCCACGGGAGGACCCGCATGCCGAGCCGAATCATCCCCACGATGAAGTACGCGGACGCGCCGGCCGCCATCGACTGGCTGCGGATCGCCTTCGGGTTCGAGCCGCACCTCGTGGTGCCCGGCCCGGGCGACACGATCGCGCACGCCCAGCTCCGCCTCGGTGACGACATGATCATGCTCGGCTCCGCCGGCGACACACCGTTCGACGCGATGCAGCGGCCGCCCGCGGGGCGCGACGCTCCCGTCACCCAGAGCGCGTACATCGTCATCGAGGACGTAGATGGTCACTGCGACCGCGCGCGTCGCGCCGGGGCGAAGATCGTGGTGGAGCCGGCGGACCAGGATTACGGCGGACGTCTGTACTCCTGTCGCGATCCGGAGGGCCACCTCTGGAACTTCGGGTCCTACGATCCCTGGGCGGAAACGTCGGAGTAGTCGATGAAGATCCTGATCCTCGGCGGCACCCAGTTCATCGGCATTCATCTCGTGGCCGCCGCGCGCGCGCGAGGCCACGAGGTCACCGTGTTCAACCGCGGCACCACGCCGCTCGTCGACGCGGACGGCATCGAGCAGATCACGGGCGATCGCCACCGCGACCTCGCTCGCCTCGCCGGCCGACGCTGGGACGCGGTCGTCGACACCTGCGGCTACGTGCCGAGCTCGCTCGAGAGCTCCACGGCCACGCTCGTCGACGCCGTCGATCGCTACGTGTTCATCTCCAGCATCTCCGTGTACGCGGACTTCTCCACGCACGGCATGGACGAAACGGCGCCGCTCGCGACGTTGTCCGCCGAGTCGCTCGAGAAGGCGGAGGCGGTGGACCGCTCGGGCCGCGTGACCGGCAGCGAGTACGGTGGCGCCTACGGCGCGCTGAAGGTTCGCTGCGAGGACGTGGTGAGGAGCGCATTCCCGGAGCGGGCGCTCGTCGTGCGGCCCGGGCTCGTCGCGGGCAGCCACGACCCCACGGAGCGGTTCACGTACTGGGTGGCGCGCGTCGCGCGGGGCGGCGAGATCCTCGCTCCCGGCCGCCCCGATCGATTGATCCAGTACATCGACGCCGCGGATCTCGCCGACTGGACGATTCAGTCCGTGGAACGGCGCGCGACCGGCATCTACAACGTCACCGGCCCGGCGACGGATCTCACGATGGCGGCGTTCCTCGAGGAGTGCCGCCAGGTCACCGCCGGCGACGCGACGTTCACCTGGGTCCCGGACGCCTTCCTTTTGCAGCACGAGGTGAAATCGTGGACCGAGATGCCGCTCTGGATTCCGGAGACGGAGACCGGCCACTCCGGGCTCATGCACATCGACTGCCGCAAGGCGTTCGCTTCCGGGTTGCGACCGCGACCCGTGCGACGCACGATCGAGGACGTCCTGGCGTGGGCGAACGGCCCGGGCGCCGATCGAAAGCGGAAGAACGGTCTGGCCGAGGATCGGGAGCTCGAGTTGCTGCGCGCCTGGCGCGGCTAGCGCGCCCGCACGCTCTCGGCGGCGATCCACCTCGCGACGTCGCCGTCATTCGGAGGTACATCCATGGCCGAGTCCGCCGCCGGGACCATTCGCGAGTTCTGGCGACTCATGGGCACGAACGACTTCGACTCCGTCGCCGCCGTGCTGGCCGACGACTTCGTGCTCGAGTGGCCGATGTCCCGGGAGCGAATCCGCGGGGCGGCTCGCTTCGCACAGATGAACCGCGAGTATCCTGCCCACGGAAGGTGGCGCTTCGAGATCGTGCGTCTCGTGGCGGCGGGCCGGGACGCCGTGTCGGACGTCCGCGTCACGGACGGCGTCGTGAGCGCGCGCGTCATTTCGTTCTTCACGGTGGAGGACGGCAGGATCACGAAGCTCGTGGAGTTCTGGCCGGAAGAGTACCCCGCGCCGGAGAATCGCGCCCACCTCGTCGAGATGATGTCCGCGGGTGACGAGTAGTGCTGCGGATCGTTCCCATCGCTCCCGCGCGCCTCGCGGACTTCTTCACGTTCCTCGAGCGCGACGCGTTCGCGGACAATCCGCGCTGGGCGTCCTGCTACTGCCAGTGCTTCTACGAGGATCACCGCCAGGTCGACTGGCCCGCGCGAACCGCGGCGGAGAACAAGGCCTGCGCGACCCGGCGCGCCGCCGAGGGCTCCATGCAAGGACTTCTCGCGTACGAGGACGGACGCGTCATCGGGTGGTGCAATGCGGCGCCGCGCCCGCTGCTGCACGCGCTGGACGAGGAGCCGATCGCGGACGCGGACACGACGGGAACGATCGTGTGCTTCCTCGTGTCCCCGGCCGCCCGCGGCCGCGGCGTGGCGACGGCCCTGCTCGACGCGGCCTGCGAAGGACTCCGCGCGCAGGGGCTCCGCACCGTGGAGGCGAACCCTCGATTGGACGAGACGAGCGACGCCGAGAACCACTACGGCCCGCTCCGCATGTACCTGCGGGCCGGCTTCGAGATCACGCGGGACGACGGGGACGGAAGCGTGTGGGTGAGGAAGTCGCTGTGAAGTCCGCGCGCTCTCAGTCGTAGAGAGGGACGCCCCGCGAGCGGGCCCGACCGAGAAGCAGACGATTCGCGCGGGAAGCGAGAATCGCCGAGGCCGGCAGGCCGAACACGCCGATGAACGGCACGAGGGAAGCCACGAGCCAGAGAATGCCCTGCCACACGTAGCGGTGGTACAGGAGCCAGACCCAGGGAAACAGCAGAGCGGTCCAGTTCCAGTCGCTCGCAAAGCGCTCCTCGAGGCGACGCCGCCGGCCCTCCCATCGCGCTGCCCCCACGGCATCCAGCCGCTCGAGCGCCGCCGCGACGAACCACTCGCGACGATGACGACGGGTCGCACGGCCTTCCACCGCACCGATCAGCGTGATGGCGATCATCGGCATCAGACCCGAGCAGATTGCCACCGCGGCCAGGAAGCCGGACAGGATCCCGCGAGTCATCGACGCCGCCATCTCGCGTGCGGACTCGAATCGATCGCCCGCGGCGGCAAGCACGTCGTCGAACGGTCGATCGAGAAACTCCGTCAGCGGGAACTCGGATCGAACACCAAGGAAACCGACGAATGCGATGACGACGACCAGCAAGCCCGTGCCCCAGAGGGCGAAACGGTCGAGCCGGGCGGCCGGGCCTTCGTCCCGATCGGCGTCGCCTGCCGCCCCGATCACTTCGTCTTCGGATCGTTCGCCGACGTTCGGGGCGGCGCGAACCACCGCCGCGAGATCCCGGAGGAAGACCGACTCGGAGTTCGCCTCGCCGGACGTCTCCGCGTCGAGGAAACGCAGATGCTCCGCGGCCTCACGCGTGCGCGCGTTCAGCCGGACGTACCGGGCAACGAACCAGCCGAAGAAGAGAACCCACACGAGAACGAGCGCAACACAACAGAACACGCCGGCCGAACCCGCCCGCGACAGCTGCCCGAGAAGGTCGCCGCCGGTCACGAGGTGACCCCGATCAAGGCCGCGTGATCTTCCTCCATGCGGCGCGGACCGTTCCGCAGCGCGGGCACCGCCAGGAACGCGAGGATCCCGGCCACGAAAAGGCCGCCGGTCTGCCGGAATGCAGTCGCTCGGGCCTCCCGTGCGGCGTCGAGGCCGGAAGCCACCAGCGCAGGCCCCGGATCGTCGGCGACCGCCAGCGCCTGGGACGTCGAGATCTCGTACTGAAACGAAGTGATCGCACCGAGCACCGCGGGCACTGCCGCCACGAGCACGACGAGGAGCACCAGGGCGGCCCGCGTTCGCGCGATCTCCGCCCGGAAGCTCTGCCGGTCGCGCTCACACCAGCCGGCGCGACCATCCGCCGTATCCCGGGCGAGCGCCTCGACCACGGAGTACACGTAGCGATTCGCGAGATGCGGCGCACCTTCGGTCCGCCCGAGCTCCGCCCCGCCGCTCACGGCGCGATCCAGCACGCGGGACACGACGGCTCGGCCATAGCGACGTCGCGCGCGCCAGGCGAAGATCGCGTAGGCGACGACCATCACGAAGGTCCACAGGAGCGCGATGTCGGCGTAGGTGACCATGGCCCGAGAGTACAGCTACAATTCCCGATCTCGCAATCGGGAATCGGCAAACGCCCTGGCGCGCGCCCCCGGGCTACCGGGCCCGCTTCGGGTACGGCGGCGCCACGACGTCCTCGACCGGCTCCGCCGCGAGCCGGTCGAGCAGGTGCCGCACGGCCGTCTCGAGCTGCGCGTCACTTCCCGCCGCCGTCGCCCGGGGAAGGTTGTCCACCGGCAGGTCCGGCTCCACGCCCTCGTTCTCGATCAGCCAACCCTCGGGCCCGAAGACGCCGAACTCCGCGGCGCTCGCCAATCCCGAGTCCCGCAGGCGGTTGCCGAACGAGAGCCAGATCTCGCCGCCGTACGTGCGGTTCCCGATCACGTCGCCGAGACCGAGACGACGGAAGCCCTCCACGAACACCTCGCCGTCGGATACGGTGAACTCGTCGCAGATCACCACGAGGTGGCCGCGGTAGGCCCATTGCATGTTCCAGCTCGGCTCGCCGGCGCGGCCCTGCCAGTACATCCAGTCCCGGCGCAGCAGGCGAGAGAGAAGCCAGCTCTCGATGTTGCCCCCGCCGTTGTGACGGACGTCGAGAATCACCCCGCCGCGCCGGAACGCCGGATAGAACTCGCGCGCGAACGCGGTCCAGTCCCCGGCTCCCATCGCGCGCAGGTGCACGTAGCCGAGCTGACCGTCGGACAGCTCGTCCACGCGCAGCCGGTTGCCGTACTCCCAGTCGCGGTACCGGAGGTCCCGCGCCGCGGCCGCGGTGAGCGGCTCCACGATCACGTCGCGCTCGTCCCGCTGTCCGGCCGGCCGCACCGTGAGTCGGACCTGCCGCCCGGCCTGGTTGCGGAGCGCGGCCGCCGGCGCCACCCCGCGAGCGCCGTTGATCGCGACGATCCGGTCACCCTCCCGCACGTTCACGCCGTAGCGAGCGAGCGGGGCGAGCTCGTCCGGGTGGTCGGGATCGCTCCGGTAGACCCGCTGCACGAGCCAGCCGTCGTCGTCGCGGACCAGGCGCGCCCCGAGCGAGGCGACGTCGATCTGGTCCGGCGCTTCGCGGTCGTCCCCGCCGAACACGTACGTGTGCGACGCCGTCAGCTCGCCGACCATCTGGTAGAGCAGATCGTTGAACTCGTCGCGCGTGGTGATCCGATCCACGAGCGGCAGGTAGCGATCCCGCACCGCATCCCAGTCCGCGCCGTGGAGACCCGGGTCGTAGAACCAGTCGCGTTCCATGCGCCAGGCGTCGAGGAACATCTGCCGCCACTCGAGCTTCGGATCGAGATCGATCGTCCAGCCCGCGAGGTCCACCGCCGCGTCGTCCAGCTTCGCGTCCGGGGCGGCCGCCACCACGTACAGTCCGTCGCCCTTGCGGAGCAGCAGCTTCTCCCCGTTGCCGGCCAGCTCGTAGCCGTCGACGTCGGCGAGCACGTCGGCCGCCTCCGGCTCCTCCTTCGAGATCTCGATCGTGCGCAGCGTCTCCTTGCCTTCGCGCGTGGTCGCGCGATCGAGCCAGAACAGCCGGCTCCCGTTCGCGGAGAGCGAGCGGTAGTTCCCGCTGCCGGCGGGCACCTCGATGACCCGCTCGCTCAGCCCTTCCGGAATGATGACGACCTTCACGGCGGCGTCCTCTTCGCCCTTCTTCTTGTCGTCCTTCTTGTCCTTCTTCGCGTCCTTGCCGTCGTCGACGGTGGCGGCCTCGGCCCCCTGGTCGAGCTCGGTGTCCGGCGCGAACGGGGAACGTTGTCCGCCGGCGAGATCGAGGCCGAAGATCCCCGTGGTGCGATCGAGGAACGGTTCCGGCTGGTATGCGCCCCAGGGACTCTGCACCAGCGAGACGAGATCGCGATCCGAGAGGAACCACAGCCACTTTCCGTCCGGACTCCAGGCCGGACTTCCGCTCTGTGTGCGCGGCGTGGTGGCGTCGAACGTGTCGCCGGACTTCGTGTCGTGGAGGCGGACATGCGTGAAGTCGTTCCGGGCGCGCTCCACGAACGCGAGGTAGCGACTGTCCGGCGACCAGGTCAGCCCGTCGAACGCGTCCATGCTGGATTCGGCGATCTGCGTGCTGCGCTTCTTGTCGAGATCCCGGATCCAGAGACGCAAGTCCTTGTCGGTCCACGCGATCCTCTTGCCGTCGGGCGAGGGAACCGCGCCGAACCGGTGGACGCGGGCGCCGTCGTTCGTGATCCGCTCCGGCTCTTCCAGCCCGAGCGGCGACAGGGTGGCGAACTCGAGCTCGCCCGTCTCGTCTTCCAGCGCGATCAGCGTCTGCGCGTCCAGGAACGTCGCGTCGCGCCAGCGCACCTCGTCGCGACGGGTCACGCGCGCGAGCCGCCCCGGCCCGACCGGCGCCGTGAAGACCTGCCCGCGAGAAGTCAGCACCACGCGCGACGCGTCCGGCGCGAGATGGGCCGCCGTCAGGTAGTCCACCGGATCGTCGACCCAGCGGGTGCGGGTCTGATCCAGGTCCGAGGGCAGCGTGATCTCGATCTTCTCGTCGGTTCCCGACCCGAGATCGTAGCGGCGAAGATCGGCGCCATGCTGGTACACCACGATGTCGCCGCTTCGCGTCGGCGTGCGCACGTCGAGCGCCGCGTGGTGCGTGAGCTGCCGCGCGCCTTCACCGGACTCGCTCATCGCCCAGAGGTTCATGACGCCGTCGCGGTCCGAGACGAAGACGAAGGCGGGGATCCCTGTCCGGGGATCGGTCCACCAGGATCGAAGACCGGGGATCGCGTGCCGGCAGACCCCGTCTTCCTCTCCGGTCAACGGCTCGGCCTCGCCCTCCCCCGGCGTCCAGCGCCAGATCCCCTGCATCAGGCCGCCGCGATAGCGCTTGGTCGCGCTCGCCGTGAACGGAAGGCGGGTGAAGTAGAGCGTGCCGTTGGAGCTGTACGCGCCCTCCCACGCCTGATGCAGCGGCAACACCGTCGTTTGACCGTCCGCCGGATCCACCGTCGCGAGCTGCCACTGCGGGAGCGTCGAGAAGTGCCGGGTGCGGTAGAGCACGCGATTGTCCGGAGTCCACCCCACCACCTCGGCGCGCTCGCCCTCCCACGTCAGCCGCTCGGGACGACCGCCCGCGAGCGGCATGATCCAGACTTCCTTGGACCCTTCGTACTCCGCCGAGAACGCGAGGCGCGACCCGTCCGGCGAGATCGCGGGATTCGATTCGTCTCCGGGGTGGCTCGTGAGTCGCATCGCCTGCCCGCCCGCGAGCGGCACCCGCCACAGGTCGCCCTCGGCCGCGAACACGAGCGTGTCCCCCACCAGTGAGGGATCGCGGTACCAGCCCTCGGCGGCCGCCGCCCCGCGGGACACGAGAAGGCTGGTCGCCAGCACGACGACGGACACGGCTCGCCGGTTCATGGACTCTCCTGGGATGACGGACGAAGGGGAGGAAACGTCGGCCGAGGATCGCCAAAGTCCCGGCGCGCCGCAAGCACCACGAGATGGGCTCCGGCCCCGATGTTTCCGGTGACGCGAACCGCGGGCCGGATCGCCGCCGGGCGCCGGACGCGGACTAGGACTCGGCCGCCTGGCGCTTCCGGCCCGCACCGAACGGGGACAGGATCCAGCGCCCCGCGTGCCGGAACCCGCGCCCGACCACGCCGAGCAGGTCCTCCGTGACACACACGGTGAAGGGCAGCGCGAGCATCGTGGCCACGGTCGAGAGCGCCAATCCCCCCATGATCACGAAGGCCATCGAGTAGTAGTACACGCCCGCAAGACTGGGCTTCTGGATCACGATCGGCAGCAGGCCGAGCAGCGTGGTCACCGTGGTCATCAGCACCGGGCGCAGTCGCTCGCCTCCGCCCGTGACCATGGACGTCTCCCGGGAGACGCCGCGGCGGCGGTAGCCGTTGATGTGCTCGATCAGCACGATGCCGTTGTTCACCACGATCCCGAGCAGCAGCAGGACCCCGATGAAGGCCGGGGCGTCGAAGCGAGTGCCGGTGAAGTACAGGGTCCACGCCGCGCCGGCGATCGCGAACGGGAGCGAGATCATGAGCGAGAGCGCCTGCCGCACGGACTCGAAAAGACCGGCGATCACGGCGAAGATCAGGCCGAGCGCGAGCAGGAGATTCAGCTGCGCCTCGCGCGCGTTGTCCTGCTGCTCGCGCCTCGTCATCGAGAAGTCCCAGCGGTAGCCGTACGGCAGATCCATTCCGCTCAGGAGCTCCTTGCACTGCGCCACGTAGGCATCCTTGTCGCCCTCGTCGAAGCGCGCGCCGACCCATACGCCGGTCACGCGATCGTCTCGCTGCACCTGATCCGGTCCGCGCGTGACCCGGAAATCCGCCACCGCGGACAGCGGGATCGGCGACCCGACGTTCGACGCCTCCTGCAGCAGCGGCAGGTTCTCGAGCTGACTCAGGCTCTCGTCGTCCTGCTCGTCCAGCGTGAGATTCATCTCGACTTCGCGGTCGCCGTCCACGTAGCGCGGCAGCCGACGACCGCGGAACGTGAGCTCCACCACGTCGGCCGCCTGCTCCACGCCGACCCCGTACTCGCGCGCCCGGTCGCGATCCACTCGCGTCTGGACCTCGAACCGACCGCCTTCGGCGGAGCTGTAGTGTTCGTAGAGGCCCGGCACGGTCTCGAGCAACCGCTTCGCGTCCTCCGACAGGCGCGCGAGCGCTTCGGTGTCCTCGCCCGTGAGCTGGAAACCGAGGCGGTTCCCGCGGTTCCGCTGCCAGAAGGGGACGTTGTCCTGCACCTCGAGCTTCACGCCCGCGATCTCCGGCACGATGTCCTTGAGCTGCTTGCGGACCTCGTTCATGTGCACTTCGCTCGTGTAGCCATCCGCCATGTAGCAGCGGGTCATCACCCAGCCCTCGGACCAGAAGGAATACAGCGAGCCGATGTGGAGCTCCTCCTGGTGCGGCTGGAGCGACTTCTCCACGCGGGTGACCAGCTCCTCCTTCTTGTCGAGCGACATCGGCTGCGCGAGGTTGTACCGAACCGTCACGAACATCTCGACCTCGCTCGGCTCGAGATTGAACTCGATGTGCTTGATCGGCCAGACCGCGGACGCGATCAGCAGCGTTCCGAGCAGCGGCACGAGTGCGGGCCGCTTCCACGGCTTCCACCAGTTCTTCTTCCAGTGCGGCAAATCCCTCTCGATCGTCCAGGCGAGGATCCTCGAGTAGCCGGAGGAGAGCGCGGTCATCCAGCGCCCCGGCTGGCGAACCTTCGGACGGATGAAGCGACTCATGGCGAGCGGGATCAGGGTCTGGCTCACGAACAGCGATGCGATCAGCGTGAAGCACACGGTGAGCCCGAGTTCCCGGAAGATCAGGTTCATCTCGTTCGGCTCGGAGAAGATGATCGGCAGGAACACGATCACCGAGGTCAACGTGGCCGCGATCACCGCTACCGAGACCTCACGCGAGCCGAGCAGTGCCGCCGCCCGCGGGGATACGCCCTTCTCGTGATAGCGGTTGATGTTCTCCATCACCACCACCGCGTTGTCCACGAGCATGCCGATGCCCACGATCAATCCCAGAAGGGTGACCGTGTTCAGGGTCCCGCCCTTGGCCCAGATCACGCCGCACGCGACGATCAGCGAGAACGGGATGCACGCGACCGCGAAGAACGTCGACGACCACCGCTTGAGGAACAGGAACAGCACGATGCTCGCGAGGATGGCGCCCAGGATCCCCGTGTTGCGAAGGTCGCCGATCGTGGACAGGATCTCGGACCCCTGATCCTCCCAGATCAGGAACTGGATGCCCTCGAGCTCGGGATCGTTCTCGAGGTCCTCGATCGTGGCCTTCACCGCGTTCGTGACCTCGATCGTGTTCGCGCTCGCCTCCTTGGCCACGCCGATGCCGAGCGCGAACTTTCCGTCCAGGTGGCGGCCGTACTCGAGCGGCGGCTCGCCGTAGGTGACGTCGGCCACGTCGTTCAGCCGCACGTCGGCGCGGCCCACCCGGAGATCCGCGATCTGCTCCACGGAAGTGAACTTCCCCTCGGCGCGCAGCAGGAAGTTCGTCTCGCCGGTCCGCAGGACGCCGAGGGACTTGTCGTCGTTGTTGTCGCGCAGCGCCGCCAGCACGTCCCGCACGTCCACGCCGTGCCGGGCGAGATCGTTCAGGCGCAGATTGACGCGGATCTCGCGCGGATTCAGGCCGTCGAAATCCACGTTCGCCACGCCGGGCACCCGCAGGATCGGTTTGACCATGTGGTCGTAGAGCAGGTCGTAGCCATGGCTGAGATCACGGTCGGCCGCGATGCGACCCTCCAGGATCGTCTCGCCGGTGCGCCCCGGATCCCACCAGCGCGAGATCGTGATGTCGCCGACGTCCTCGGGCAACGTATCCCGCGCGCGGTCGATGCGCTCGCGCACCTCGACGCGCTTCATCGCCATGTCCTCTTTCCAGTCGAAGAACAGGCCCACGCGCGCGCCGTCTTCGTCCGCGTTCGAGAACATGTGGTCCAGACCGCTCACCGAGCCGAGGGCGTCTTCCAGCGGACGCAGCACCGCGCGCTCCGTCGTCTTGGGCGAGGCACCCTGGTACGGCGCCACCACCCAGATCTGCGGCTCCTCGAACTGCGGCATGAACGCGAGCGGCAGGCGCGTGAGCGCGATGCCGCCGACCACGAACAGCGACACGAGGATCATCAGGGTGGTGACCGGACGCCGGATCGCGAGCTCGGGCAGGGTCAAGAGGCTTCCTCCGCCGGGCGGTGGCCGGCCGCGGGGTCGGATTCCCGCGCGAGCCGCTCCGCTTCTTCCACGACTGCCTCCAGTTCACGATCTTCCGCCTCGGTCCGCACGCGCGAGGGGACGAGGTGGTACACGGCCGGGATCACCAGGAGCGTGAGGGCCGTGCTCGCCACCAAGCCGAAGCTCACCACGATGGCCAGCGGCTGCCGCAGCTCCGCGCCCTCCCCGAAGCCGATCGCCATCGGCACGAGGCCGAGCACCGTGGTCAGCGTGGTCATCAGGATCGGGCGGAGTCGCACGCGGCCCGCGCGCACGAGCGCCTCGGTCACGTCGAGGCCGAGGCGGCGGTAGCGGTTCACCGCGTCCACCAGCACGATCGCGTTGTTCACCACCACGCCGGCCAGGAAGATCGTGCCGATCAGCGAGATGACGTTGATCGTCTGACCGCCGAGGATCAGGCCGGCGACCACGCCCACGAGCGCGAGCGGGATCGTGAACAGGATCAGGAACGGATGGACGAGGTTCTCGAACGTGCCTGCCATCACGAGGTACACGAGGAAGATCGCGAGCAGCAGCGCGAAACGGAGGCTCGCGAACGACTGCTCCATCTCCTCGTTCTGCCCCGCCATCGCGAACGTGACACCGCGCGGCGGCGGGTTCGCCGCGACGACGTCGCGGAGATCGTGCACCACGTCGCCGAGGCTGGCTCCCGCCACCTGGCCGCTCACGATGGCCGCCCGGCTCTGCTGGATGCGATGGATCTCCGCCGGCCCGCGCGCGGGCTCCATGGTGGCCACGGAGGCGAGCGTCACGGGCACGCCGTTGCGGTCCGCGAGGACGAGGTTCTCCACGTCGCCCACGGACTCGCGATCCTGCAGGCGGTTCCGCACACGGATGTCGATCAGGCGGTCGTCGGCGCGGAAGCGGGAGACCACGGTGCCCTGCACCCGCTGGTGGAGCACCGTGGAAACGTCGGCGATGGAGAGGCCGAGCGCCGCGAGCCGGTCGCGATCGAACCGCACCGTGAGCTCCGGGTTGCCGGCCTCCATCGAGGCGCGAACGTCCTCGAGGCCGTGCACCGCCGCGACCTTCGGCAGCAGCGACAGCGTGTAGTCCGAGAGGCGCTCGAGATCCTCGCCGAAGAACACCATCTCCACCGGCGTCTCGAGCGAGAAGAACGACGGGCGACCGAGCTTCGCTTCCAGGTCGGGGATATTCTCGTACGCGAGTCGCAGCCGCTCCTCGAGTGCGATCTGCGCCTCGTCGCGGGATCGATCCGCCATCACCACGTTCAGCTGGCCGAGGTTCTCGTCCTTCGTGCGCAGCGAGAGGCCGCCGGACACGAGCCGGCTGCCGATCGACGCGAACGTCCGCTCGATCCCCGGATCCTGATCGGCGATCTCCTCCATGCGGCCGATGACGCGGTCCGTGACCGCGAGCGGCGTTCCCTCCGGCAGCACGACCTCGAACTGGAACTCGCCCTCCGACAGCGACGGGATCAGCTCGGATCCGAGGCGCGGGATCGCGAGCAGCGACAGCGCGAACAGGATCACCGCCACTCCGAGCGTCGGACCGCGGTGACGGAGGACGGAGCGCAGCAGCCGTTCGTAGCTGCGCGAGAGCCAGCCGAGCTCTTCCCCGTCGTCGGCGTCGAGCTCGCTGCGCGGCGGCGCGGGAGCGGTGGCACCCGCCGGCGACTTCTTCCCCCCGATCGACGACAGCATCGGGATCAACGTCAGCGCGACGACGAGCGACGCGAGCAGGCTCGCCGTCACGGTGAGCGCCTGGTCCCGGAACAGCTGCCCGGCCACGCCCTCCACGAACACGATCGGGAAGAACACGGCCACCGTCGTGAGCACCGAAGCCGTGACCGCGCCGCCGACCTCGACCGTGCCCTCGATCGCGGCGCGCGCGCGCGACGCGCCCGCCCGCACGCGGCGCTGGATCGCCTCCAGCACCACGATCGAGCCGTCGACCAGCATGCCGATCCCGAGCGTGAGGCCGCCGAGCGACATGATGTTCAGCGAGACACCGAGGCGGTACATGAGGATGAACGTCGCCACGAGCGACGCCGGAATCGAGAGCGCGATCACGAGCGTGGGCACCACATCGCGGAGGAAGAGTGCGAGCACCACGATCGCGAGCAGGCCGCCGATCAGGAGCGCGCTCCGGACCTCGTTGATGGCCTGCCGGATGAAGCGCGACTGGTCGAACAGCACCACGAGCTCCATCCCCTCGGGCAACCCGTCCGGGATGAACTTCAGCGCCTCCAGTACCGCGTCGGCGGTGGCGACGGTGTTCGCGTCGCCTTCCTTGTAGATCGCGATCTCCACCGCCTCCACGCCGTCGACCCGCGTGATCTCCTCGCGCTCCTTCGCGCCCCACGTCACCGTGGCGACGTCCGCGAGCCGCACGGGCGCCGTGCCCACCGGGTTGATCGCGATCTCGCGGATCTCGTCGATCGAGTCGAACTCGTTCAGCGTTCGCACGAGGTACTGGCTCTCGATCGACTCGAGCGAGCCGCCGGGGCGATTGATGTTCGACCCCGCGAGCACCTGGCCGAGCCGCTCCGGCGTGATGCCGAGCGCGGCGAGCTTGCCCTGGTCGATGTCGATCAGGATCTCCTCTTCCTCGCCGCCCTTCACGATCGCGGCCGCGACGCCGTCGCGCGTCTCGAGATCCTGCTTCACTTCCTTCTCCGCCACCCGGCGCAGCAGCGTCAGATCGTCGGAGCCGGTGAGCGCGAGACGCAGGATCGGATCGAGCGCGGGGTCGTAGCGCAGGACGACCGGCGCCTCCGCCTCTTCGGGCAGCACGAGCCGATCGAGCTTCTCGCGCACTTCCATGGCGAGGTCGTCCATGTCCGCGCCCCACGCGAACTGGAGCGTGACCTCGGAGCGACCCGTGCGCGTGACGGAATGGATCTCCTGCAGTCCGCGCAGGACGCCGACCGCTTCCTCCACGGGGCGCGTGACGAGGTTCTCGACCTCGCCGGGCGCCGTGTCCGGAAACTCGGTCTGCACCGTGAGCGACGGGTAGGAGATGTCGGGCAGCAGGTCGACGGCGAGCCGGGACAGGCCCACGAAGCCGAAGGCGGCCACCGCGAGTCCGATCATCACCACGGTGACGCGGCGCCGGACCGCGAACGTGACGAGCGCGCGGATCACGACGCGTCCTTGGGGCCGTCCTCTCCGGCTGCCTCCGCCGGGGCGGCCGGTTCCTCCGCGGCGACTCCGAGGGCCGCCAGCACGTCCGGCGGCCCCTCGAGCACCTTCACCGCCGCCTCGTCACGCAGGTTGCGCTGCCCCTTGACCACGACGATGTCCCCGGGCGTCAGCCCGGACACGACTTCCGTGTCGTCGCCGTCGACGAAGCCGGTCTCGACCGGCTTGCGCGCCGCCTTGCCGTCCACCACGACGTACGCGATCTGTGTTCCCTGGTCCTCGAAGATCGCGCGGGTCGGTACGAGCACCGCGTTCTCGTGGCGCGCCGTCACGATGCGCACCTCCGCGAAGTCGCCGGGCCGCGTCCCCGCGGGGTATCCGTCGATCTCGGCCGTGATCTTCACGGTGCCGGTCGTGGGATCCACGATCGGCGACACGAGACTCACGCGTCCGGTCAGCGTCGCGTCGAGCGTGTCGAGGCGCATCTCCATCGGCTGGCCGACCTTCACGTAGCCCATGCGACGCGCCGGCACGTGCACGCGCGCGAGCAGCGGATCCACGTCCATCACGTCGAACAGCGCGGTTCCGGGATTCACGTTCGCGCCGAGATCCACGTGACGGCGCACGACCTGCCCGGTGAACGGCGAAACCACGCGCGTATGCGCGAGCTCGAGCTGCGCGAGCTGCAGCTCCGCCTCGCGGACGCTCAGCGTGTTCTCCATGACCTCGAACTCCTCGGCCGAGAGGAGATCGCCCTCACGCATCGCCTGGCCGCGCGTGTGATCGGCGCGCGCCATCTCGAGGTTCGCCTCGGCCTGCTTCACGCGCCAGCGCGCCTGATCGTCTTCCAGCCGCAGCAGCAGATCGCCGGCCCTCACGCGATCGCCTTCCTCCCGCACGATCTCGCGCACCACGCCCGTGGCCCGCGACGTGACCTGCGCGTGACTCTCCGGCTCCAGCGTGGCGGTCGCCGTGTAGTACGAGGAGGCGGTCCCACTCCGGACGCTCTCCACGGCCACGGGCACCGCGGCCGGCGCCGCGCCGGGCCCGCCGGGACCACCCGGTCCGGGACCGCCGCCGCGGCCCTGAGCCTCGGCGGGCTTCTCGCCGCCGCAGCCGGCGAGACCGATCGCGCCGAGCGCGAGCAGCACCGGAGTCCAGCGGGTGACGTGTATGCTTCGGCTCATCGTTTCCTCCGCGGGGGCACCGAGCATGGCAGTCCGACGCTCCCGCCGCAACTGATCTCGAAACCGAGAATAGGGCCTCCGGGCCCCTTCGGGGGCGTTCCGGGGCGGGCACTCGCCCCCCGGGAGGGACGGATCGTCCCTTCCGGCCGTTCAAAGACGGGCGTTCCGGCCCGCGCCCTTGATCCGCCCCCGAACTGATGCGATTTTCTTCCGGAACCCGGACCCGGGGGGATCGTTCCGATCCACCCTCCACGCCCTCCTCGACAGGAGTCTTCCATGCGTCACTGGCAGCGACCCGGCCTCGGCCGCGCCTCGCTCTTGGCTCTCGTGCCGGCCCTCACGGCAACGGCGATCTCGCCCGCGATCGGCCCGGCCGCGGCCGAGGAGACGGCCGAAGGTGCCGTCCGCGAAGTGGGCCAGCTCGTACTCGACGGCATCCCCGAGATCCCCGATCGCATCGTGGAGAAGATGAACCAGTACGCGAACGTGCGTGGCCACTCCTTCGCGGCCTGGGATCCGGCGGGTGGAATCGTGATCGCGACCCGTTTCGGTGAGACGACCCAGCTGCATCACGTCGCGGCGCCGGGCATGGCGCGCCGCCAGCTGACGTTCTTCACGGAGCCGGTCGGCGACGCGAGCTTCGGCACCGAGCCCGGCTGGTTCCTGTTCACGAAGGACTTCGGCGGCAACGAGGCCGCACAGATCTTCCGCTTCAATCTCAAGAACGGGGAGGCCACGCTCCTCACGGACGGCGAGGGGCAGAACGGCGGCCCTCTGTGGTCGAACGCGAAGGACCGCGTGGCGTGGCGCAGCACGATGCGGAACCAGACGGACCACGACATCTGGGTGATGGATCCCAAGAACCCCGACGCCAAGCGCATCGCGCTCCAGACCGAAGGCTACTGGTCGCCCACGGACTGGTCTCCGGACGATCGACGGATCCTCGCCTCGCACTACGTCTCCGCGAACGAGTCGTATCTGTGGTGGTTCGACGTGAAGTCCGGCGAAAAGCACCCGATCGGGCGTCAGGAGCCGGTCGACGGCGCGACGATCGCGTACGGGGCGGGTCGCTTCGACGCCTCGGGTGACGGCGTGTTCTACACGTCGGACGAGGGCAGCGAGCACCAGACGCTGCGCTGGCGCAAGCTCGGCTCCGAGGACTCCGAGGAGCTCACCGGCGACATCCCGTGGACGATCGGTGGCATCGGGATGAGCCCGGACCGCAAGACGCTCGCTTTCTCCGTGAACGTCGACGGCGCGGACGAGGTGTACCTGATGGACACGAAGTCGCGGAAGCGCACCAAGGTCGACCTGCCGCTCGGCGTGCTCGGCGGTGTGGAGTTCCGCCCGGACGGCAAGACGATCGCGTTCACGCTCGAGACGACCGCCGCGCCGACCGACGTGTACACGCTCGATCTCGCCAGCAAGAAGGTCGAGCGGTGGACGCAGGCCGAAGTCGGTGGACTCGACACGTCCACGTTCGTGACGTCCGAGATCATCCACTACCCCACGTTCGACCGGGGCTCGGACGGCAAGTCCCGCCAGATCCCGGCGTTCATCTACAAGCCGGAGGGCGAGGGTCCGTTCCCGGTGATCGTCCGCATCCACGGCGGCCCCGAGAGCCAGTCGCGCGCGTGGTTCTCCTTCACCACGCAGTACTACGTCAACGAGCTCGGTTGCGCGGTGATCTACCCGAACGTCCGCGGCAGCGACGGCTTCGGCAAGTCGTACCTGCTGCTCGACAACGGGTTCAAGCGCGAGGACTCCGTGAAGGACATCGGCGCCCTGCTCGACTGGATCGCGACCCAGCCGGATCTCGACGCGACGCGCGTGGGCGTGACCGGCGGCTCGTACGGCGGCTACATGACGCTGGCGGTGCTGACGCACTACAGCGATCGCGTGCGTTGCGGCGTGGAGAGCGTGGGCATCTCGAACTTCGTGACGTTCCTGGAGAACACGAAGGACTACCGGCGCGATCTGCGGCGCGTGGAGTACGGCGACGAGCGGGATCCCGCGATGCGCGAGCACCTCGAGAAGATCTCGCCCACCACGAACGCGGACAAGATCGACGTCCCGCTCATGGTCGTGCAGGGCGCGAACGATCCGCGCGTGCCGGCGTCCGAGGCCGAGCAGATCGTGGACGTCGTGCGCGGCAAGGGCAAGGAGGTCTGGTACATGCTGGCGAAGGACGAGGGGCACGGCTTCCGCAAGAAGTCGAACGTGGACCAGATGGTCTGGGGCCTGTCGCTCTTCTGGGAGAACTACCTGCTGCCGAAGGAGCCGCCGATGACGATGGAGAAGCGCTCCGAGACGTCGAGCAACTAGGTCAGGCCGCCGGCCCGTTCGTTCGGGGCATCCGCGCGGCCCGGCAGGCACATCATCGAGAGGAGGGCGGTGGCACAGAGTTTCTGGGCCCCGCCCTTTTCCGTGAAGACGTCGGCGCGGCACGTGGAGACGCGACGTCCCGGGCGGATCACTTCGGCCCGCGCGATCACGAGCTCCCCGTCGGCCGGGCGCAGCAGGTTGATCTTGAACTCGATCGAGAGCACCGAGGAGTCCGCCGGCATCAACGTGTAGGCGGCGTACCCGGCGGCGGTGTCCGCGATCGTGGCGAGCGCACCCGCGTGGAAGTAGCCGTGCTGCTGGCCGAGTCCCTCGCGCCACGCGAGCCGGATCTCGCATCGGCCCGGCTCGACCGCGCCGAGTTCCGCCCCGAGCGTGTTCATGAAATGCTGTCGCGCGAAGCTCGCGCGCACGCGCGCGACGAAGTCCGGATCGGACGGCTCGAACGCCGCCGCGCCCCGCGGCCTGTTCGCGTCCCCGCTCAGTGAGGCTCTCCGGGCATCTCCACGACGACCTCGAACCGGAGCCCCTGCCCCTCGATCGCCGCGTTCGCCTCCCCCAGGAACTCGACGGTCTCGCCGGTGGGCTCCTCCACGCACTCGAGCCGGATGGAGACCGGCCACCCCTCGTACTCCGGGAACTGCTGGATCAGATAGCCGTCCAGCACGTAGCCGAGGTAGCGGTTGATCTTCTCCTCGAGCTGGCGGAGCTGCTCGTACGCCCCGAACGGGCGGCGCTCCGTCATCACGAGCGTGACGAGCGGCTCCTCCCCCGGCTCGGAGGCCAGGATCAGATCGAGCACGTTCGGATTCTGCACGCCGGGCTCGCCGAACTCGCGTACGAACTCCTCGCGATCGAGCCCCTCGGGATCCTCCCGTCCGTCCTCGGTCATGTCTCCGTCTCCTCGAATCGGTTCGCCTCGCGGTTCTTGCGCACGTTCGCGGGATCGAACACGCGTCCGTTCATCGCGATCCAAACGCCGGGGGGCGCGGTCTGCGCGGCGCCGAGCGCGAGGCCGACGTTGAACTCCGCGTCCGAGAACTTGAATCGCGCGGGCGCGAGCGACCCCGTGAGCACGATGGTCTTGCCGGGCACCCCGACCAGCGCGCGCGCCGTCTCCACCATGGTGTCCGTGCCGTGCGTGACCACGATGCGCGACTCCGGCCGCGATTCCACCGTGGCGCGGATGAGCGCGCGATCCGCATCGGTGAGCTCGAGGCTGTCCTTGCGGAGCAGGTTCACGACCTCCCAGTCGAGGGTGGCGTTCGCCTCGCGCAGGATGTTCGGGACGTTCGACTCCCCGACCTCGTACGCGCTCTTCGCGTCGAAGTAGATCTTGTCGATCGTGCCGCCGGTCGTGATGATGCAGACCTTCATGGAGCGGAGAATAGCGCCTATCCGGGCGTTCCGCGATCGTAGACCGCGGCCCAGTAGTGCGGCATCTCCTTCAGCTCCACGAAGCGCGAGGGAGCGTCCAGGAGGTGCATCAGGTCGCTCTTCCCGAAGAAGTTCTTGAGGACCTCGAACTCGCGCCCGTCGTCCAGGCGGCGAATCTGGAACGTGTCGCCGTGCTCGTCGGTGCGGGAGATCGGCGTGCTGCTACCTTCCACGAAGCGATTGTCGAGCAGCACCACGCGCCCGCCGAGCCCCAGGCGATCGTCCAGCGAGTCCAGGAACTCGCGGATGCGCTCGCGCCGCAGGTGCGAGATCCAGAAGCCGGCGAACACGCAGTCGAACACGCCGGGAATGTCGTGGAGGTTCCAGGCGTCCGCGATCCGGAACGTCACGGGCGTGCGCCCGTACTCGCGGCGGCCGGCGATCTCGAGCACGGACTGGTTCAGGTCCGTCGCGGTGACGGATCGCGCCGAGCGCGCCATCACCTGCGTCCACCAGCCGGTGCCGCACGCGAGTTCCAGCACGTTGCGGCCGGTGACCCACCGCTGCACCAGCGCCTCGAGCTTCGCGAGGTCCTCCTGGCGCTCGGGCTTCTGGTAGATGCGGTCGTACTCGGGCGCGCGATCGCGGTAGTAGCCCGCGAGTCGGCTCTGCGCCGGATCGGAGCCGGATCCCGGGTGACCGGCGGCGCCGGTGGCGTCCGGCCGGTTCGGATCGGGGGCGGCGGTGCCCACGTCGATGCGGGTGGGGCGCGGCGGACGCGGGGCGCCTCCCGGTCCGGGGTGGTGTCGCAGGCGGCGATCGAAGTCCGTCACCGTTTCTCCTCCACGCTGCGCACCTTGTCCTCCATGGACTGCTCGCGGTCGATCCGGGTCCCGAACTTCAACGTGGTCGTGATGCGCGGTGCGCCCATCTCGTGGACGACCTCGTGGCAGCGACGGATCGCCGCGAACACGTCGTCCCACTCGCCCTCGATGTTCGTGCCGTACGCGTGCAGCTCGTGCTTGAGCCCGGCCTCCCGCAGCACGCGCTCGCAGGCCGCGACGTGCGACGAGACCGAGACTCCCACTCCGAGGGGGACGACGCACAGATCCGCGATCACTTTCATACGCCCGAGAATTACCCGTCCACCCCTCACGGGACAAGGCGGGCGGGCGAAAGAGGTCCCTCCGGCCCCAGGGCGCTCCTCAGATCCGCCGCGAACTCCCGGAAGTCCTCGGCCAGGGACTCGCCCTGCCGGTCCAGCTCCTCGGCCGCGGTCGGCAGGGGGTTCTCGCGGGAGATGCGCCGGGAGACGCCCTGGAACACGCGCTCCATGCCGGCGCGGGTGCCGTAGCCGACGAAGACGTCGGTCGCGCGGGCGTAGGCGGCGAAGGAGCGGAGACGGGCGGGCAGGATCGCGTCGGCGGCGGTGAGCTCCGCGAGGATGCCGTCGGCGACGTCGCGCAGCGGCTCCGGATCGAAGTCCGGCCAGTCGCGTGCGAGCACGTGATCCCACAGGATGTCGACGACGACTCCGGCGTAGCGGCGCAGCTCGGGACGAAGGCGGGCGCGGGTGCGCGCGAAGGCCGGATGGGCATCCGTGTACGTGTCGACCTTGCGGTGCAGGCGGATTCCCTGCACCACGAAGGCGTCGAAGCGACCGCTCGGATCCCCGTGCACGAAGTCGCCGAGCAGATTGCCGAGCACCGACGTTCCGGAACGTCGCGCGACCCACACGTGCCCGAGATGATTCACGCGAGATCCACGAGCTCGATGTCGTGCGGCGCCTCGGACGGCGGCAGGAAACGCGACGCCACCCGCTCGAAGCGATCCGGCGAGTCGGTGGCGAGCAACCTCGGCGCCGGCGACGTGACCCCCGGCGCGAGCGGCGCGGCGGCGAGTCCCCGCCGCGCGATCTCCTCGCGCACGACGTCGGCGGTCGTGGCCGCGGAGTCCACGATGCGCACGCCCGGACCGGCGACGATCGCGATCGCGTCGGCCAGCACGGGAAAGTGCGTGCAGCCGAGCAGCAGACAGTCCGGCGCGTGTGCCTTCATCAGCGGCTCGACGTATTCCCGCGCGACCGCCTCGGCGATCGGTCCGTGGCTCCAGCCTTCCTCCGCCAGCGCCACGAACACGGAGCAGCCCTTGGACACGACGTTCGCGGCGGGGCGCACGGCACGGATCTCGCGCTCGTACGCGCCGCCGCGCGCCGTGCTCTCCGTGGCCAGCACGCCGATGCGCCCGCTCGCCGACGCGGCGGCCGCCGCGCGCGCGCCGGGCCGCACCACACCGACCACCGGCACCGGCGCGAACTCCCGTTCCAGGGCGTCGAGCGCGAGCGAGGATGCCGTGTTGCACGCCACCACGAGCATCTTCACGCCGCGATCCACGAGGCAGTGCGCCGCCTGGATCGAGTAGCGACGCACGGTCTCCGGCCCCTTGGTCCCGTACGGCAGCCGCGCCGTGTCGCCGAGATACGTGAGCGGCTCGGCCGGCAGCGCCTCGCGCAGCGCACGCAGTACGGTGAGACCGCCGACGCCGGAATCGAACACGCCGATGGGAAGATCGCGCACGAGACGCTCCGGGGTGGGATCGAGCGGGAAAGCGAGCATTCTCGCGGTCCCGCCGGATCGGCGCAACGGCCGACGTAAATCCTCGGTGTTTCCGGGGGGTGGCCTTGTCGTCGGCGGAAGTGGGTCGGATACTCCCACTCAGGAGGCGACGCCGATGGACCCGATTTCCCGTTCCCGCTCGCCGCTCCGCCTGGCACTCGCGGTCGCCGCGCTGCTCGCCGGCGCTGCCCCGGCCGCCTCTCCCGCCGCAGCCCTGTCGCTGGCGCAGTGGGGCGCCACCGCCGGCCTCGGATCCTGGACCCAGCGCTTCGACTACGACGGCGAGCAGCTCTTCGATCCCGCGGACCGGATCTCGGGGTTCGCGGGCGGCATCTGGTTCGATCTCGGCCGGAGCACGTTCTTCCCGCGCGTGGAGGCGCTGTACCAGCAGCGCGGAACGCGCGATCAGAATCCACGCGCCGATGAACAGGGCCAGATCGTGGGCCTGGCGACCCAGGAGGTCCGCGCGCACTACCTCTCGGTCCCGCTCTCCGTCCTTGCGGCGAAGCGGGGCGGCTCGATCGTCCCGTACGTGGGCGCGGGGGTCGGCGCGGAGTTCCTGCTCCAGACGCAGCACGACTCGATCGGCGTGCAGGATCAGCTGGATGGCACGACCCTCGGCCTGCACCTGCAGGCCGGATTCGAGCGCGGCAAGGCCGGAGTGATGGCCCGCTACTTCCGCGATCTCACGAATCCGTATCCCGGCGTGGAGAACGGGACCCTCACCGCGGTACGGAACGAGGGATGGATCGTCCTTCTCACGATGAAGCTCGGACCGGTATCCTCCACTCCGTGACGAACATGTTCTCGCGCTCCGAGTATCGACGCGTGATCGCGTGGCCGGAGCGCATCAAGCGCGAAGCTCCCTTCCTCCACGACGTCTTCGGCGACGCGCCCGCGCGCGGCCTGCCGCGGCGCCTGCTCGACGTGGGCTGCGGCAGCGGCGAGCACGCGCGCCACTTCGCGGAGCAGGGCTGGACCGCGGTCGGCGTGGACGTGTCCGATTCGATGATCGAGAGCGCGCAGGAGATCGCGGGGGACACGAGCGCCGGCGGCTCGGTCCGCTTCGAGCTCCGCGACGGCGCCACCGCCGGCGAGCTGTCCGAGGCGCCGTTCGGCGGCGCGCTCTTCCTCGGCAACGGGCTCGCGTTCGTGCCCACGCGCGACGCACTCGACGCGCTGTTCCGTGGCATCGCCCGTGCGCTCGCGCCCGGCGCGCCGTTCCTGATCCAGACGCTCAACTACGCGCGCATCGCGAGCGGCGCCCAGCGCGCGATGCCGGTGAACGTGCGCGAGTTGCCGAAGGAGGAGGGCGGCGGAAAGGTCGTGCTCGTGCGGTTGTTCGAACCGGCCGACGGCGACCGGGAGTTCGTTCACTTCTTCCCGATCTCGCTGCACGTCGTGCCGAGCGAGACGGAAGGCGAAGCACCGCGCGTGGACGTCCGCGGCGCAAAGCAGCTCCGTCACCGCGCCTGGCGCCGACCGGACGTGGAGTCCGCTCTCACCGCCGCCGGTTTCGGGGATCTCTCCGTCTTCGGAGGCATGCGGCGCGAGCCGTTCGACGAAGCCACGTCTTCCGATCTCGTCGTCGCGGCGCGCGCCGTTCCGGCCTAGTCCCGGGCGCCGTCGGAAGGCACGGGCGACGGCTCCCTGGCCGCCGCCGCCCGCGTCGTGCGCGTCCCCGGACCGTCTACCGGTAGAGGCCCTTCACGCCGGCCCAGCTCGTCGCCTCGACGGGCGCCGGCTCGTTCGCGACGATCGTGATCGTGGCGGACGGCGGGAAGTCCCACGTCAGCATGCCGTAGGTCGGATCGTCGACGACGGTGTACGTGGAGATCATGCTCACCACGCCGTTCTCGTCCGGGCCCACGCCGCTGTTCCCGTAGAAGGGAATGTGCGCGGCCATGCCCGTGTTCATCTCGGTGCCGGCGTCGTAGACGTTCGTCGGGGTGATGACCATCACGCCCATCGCCGGCAACGTCACGTTGCGGATGCCCGTGAACAGGTCGTTCGTGCGCCCGAACATCGACGCCACGGAGACCAGATCGCCGGGGTTCGCCTCGAAGTCCACCGACACCGAACCGAAGAACGGACCCGTGCCGGTGACGACGGTGTGCACGTTCGGGCTCGCCATCGCCTCGGCCGCCACGCCGGTGGGCGCGCCTTCCTCCGCGAGCGTCTCGAGACCGGGCGAGGCCGGCATTCCCACGGTGAAGATGGAGTAGCCGGCGTCGTGCACCACCACGACCGGCGGCGCGAGCGGCTGACCGGTGTCCGGACCACCGGAGACGTTGTCCTCCAGAGTGAGCGTGTAAGGGATGGCGCCGGCCGCGACCGGCAGCAGAACGAACGCGCCGAGCAGCGCGAGTGAAACGGAACGCATGAAGAGTCTCCCTGAGGAGAAAAGGCGATGAAACGGCCGGCGGAGGTCGCCCGACCGCGAGACGGAAGCGAAGGGCTTCCGACGGGGCACGAGAGGTACGCGAGCCGTCTCGAACTGTGACAAGGGATCCCGCCTCGCCCGCCGCTCGTGCTATCAATGGTCCATGATCGACGACCGATCGTTCGCCGACCTGGCTCACGCGTATCCCGCCCTCGCGCGCCTGCCCCGTGAGCTGACCGCGGGGCTGCGCGACGTGACCGTGCGCGTCACGGTGCCGCCGGGTCACGTCCTGTTCGACGAGACGGGTCCGTGCACCGGGCTGCCGCTTCCCGTGCGCGGCTGCGTGCGCGTGTTCAAGCGCTCGCCCGAGGGGCGCGAGCTCGTGCTGTACCGGGTCCGCCCCGGCGACCTGTGCGTGCTCACGATCGGGTGCCTGCTCGGCCACTCCGTGTACTCCGCGACCGGTGTGGTGGAGGAAGAGGTCGACGGCTTCGTGATCCCGCAGAGCGTGTTCGCGCGGCTCATCGCGAGCGACGCGGGCTTCCGCGACACCGTGCTCGCGACGTTCGCGCACCGGCTGGGCGAGACGATGACGCTCGTGCAGGCCGTGACGTTCCAGCGTCTGGACGAGCGACTCGCCGCCACGCTGCTCGAGCGCGGGGACGACATCCGGGTGACGCACCAGCAGCTCGCCGACGATCTCGGCAGCGTGCGCGAGATGGTCAGCCGTCTCCTCGAGGGATTCCGGGCCGAGGGCATCCTGGAACTGGCCCGGGGGCGGATCCTGGTCCGGGATCGACGTCGCCTGGAGCGGCTGGCCGGCCCCCGTCCGCTGCTGGATCGCGCCGGGGGAACATCCGCCGACCCGGCGGCCGGCTCCGGCCCCGGCGCCGGGCGCGGCGCCGGCGTGTAAAACCTCCCGCTCGGTGACCCAGGTCACGGACGAAACGTCGCCGCGGAGCGATCGTGGAGACGTCTCCGGGGCGCACCAGGCGACTTCTCCCGGCCCCCGGGGACACTTACCGGGACTCGAACGACGCGGCCGCCGTCCTCCGGCGCCGCGGGAAGGAGCACGAGATATGAAGTGCAACGTCGGCGGGATCGATCGCGGCCTCCGCATCGTGGCCGGGCTCGCGATCCTCGGCTGGGGCTTCTACGCCCAGAACTGGTGGGGCGCGATCGGCGCCGTGCCGCTCCTGACCGGCCTGATCGGCTGGTGCCCGGCCTACCTCCCGTTCGGGGGCAGCACCTGCCAGACCAAGGTCGCCTCGAAGTAGCGGGCGCCGGTACACCGGCAGGTGACCGAAGTCACCCGCTCGCGTGACCGGAATCATGCCGCCGGAACGTCGCTCGACGGAGCTTGGGGACGGGCTCGCGCGAGTCGCGAGCCGTCCCGCGCCGAAGGGTGTGCGATGCGCACGGACCGATCGACGTCGGTCCCCGCGACCGACTCGCTCGTTGGATCGACCATCCTCCACTATCGCGTGCTCGAAGAACTCGGGCGCGGCGGTCGGGGTCGTGTGTACCTCGCCGAGGATCGTCGCCTCGAGCGGCACGTCGCGCTCAAGGTTCTCGACGCCCCCGCCCTGCGCGAGACCGGCATCCTCGCGGAGCTCGAGCGGGAAGCCCACACGCTCGCCGCCGTCAGCCACCCGAACATCGCCACGATCTACTCGCTCGAGAGCGAGGGCGACCTCCACTTCATCACGATGGAGCTCGTGCGCGGGGAGACGCTCGCGTGTCGCCTGCAGTCCGGCGCGCTGTCGCCGGATCGTGCGTACGACGTGGCGCGCCAGATCGCGAGCGCGATGGAAGCCGCGCACGTCAGCGGCGTCGTGCACGACGATCTGAAACCCGGAAACATCCACGTCACACCGGACGGACGCGTCAAGGTCCTGGACTTCGGACTCGCGCAGATGTTCCGGCCGGGCGCGCCGCCGACCGACGACTCCACGGTCCGCACGCGCGATCTCGGCTTCGCGGGCACGCCGGGCTACATGAGCCCCGAGCAGCTGCGCGGACAGGCCACCGGCGCGAGCACCGACGTCTGGGCCCTGGGCTGCGTGCTCTGGGAATGCCTGACGGGGCGGCCGGCGTTCGGCGGCGCGACGTTCCCCGACCGCGTGGCCGCGACGCTGGAACGCGAACCCGACTGGGCGAGCCTGCCGTCGGAGGTGAGTGATCGCATCCGCACGCTCCTCGCGCGCTGTCTCGCGAAGGATCCGGGCGGCCGCCCCGCGTCGATGGCGGACGTGCGGACGGAGATCGAGGAAGAGATCACGGACCGACGTCTCGGCCGGGAGACGTCGCGGGCGCGGGGTCCGGCCGGAAAGGCTGTCCCGTCGGTGCCGCGGCCGCTCGACTCGTTCGTGGGGCGCGCGCGGGAGATCGCCCACCTCGAGAGCGTGCTCCGGGAGGCCTCGATCGTCACGCTCACGGGCCCGGCGGGCTGCGGCAAGACCCGACTCGCGATCGAGGTCGCGCACCGCGCGGCCGGCGCGTTTCCGGACGGCGTCTGGTTCGTGGAGTTCGCGCCGACCCGCGATCCCGACCTCGTGTGGACCGCCGTCGCCTCGACGCTCGGCATCACGGAGGAGCCGCAGCAATCGCTGTCGGTCACCGTGCGCTCCGGCCTGCGCGATCGCCGCGCCCTGCTCGTGCTCGACAACTGCGAGCACGTCCTCGAGGCGAGCGCGCGGCTCATCGAGGATCTCTGTCGCTCGAATCCGCGGCTCCGCGTGCTCGCCACGAGTCGCGAAGCGCTGCACGTTCCGGGCGAACGCGCCTTCGCGGTGCCTTCGCTCGGTCTCCCGGGCGGAGACGTCGGCGATCCGCTCGCACTCCGCGATGTCGAGGCGGTACGCCTCCTCGTCGACCGGATCCGCGCAGCCGACCCGACCTTCGACGTCACCCGCGAGAACGCCGCCGTCCTCGCGAAGATCTGCGCTCGCCTCGATGGTATCCCGCTCGCCCTCGAGCTCGCCGCGGCCCGGGTGCGGTCCCTCTCGCTCTCCGAGATCGCGGAGCGCCTGGACGAGTGTTTCTGCCTTCTCACCGGCGGGGCGGCGACGTCGTTGCCGAAGCAGCAGACGCTGCGCGCGTCGATCGACTGGAGCTACGAGCTGCTGACCGAGGAGGAACGTCGCCTGTTCCGCGCGCTGTCCGTGTTCGCGGGCGGATGGACCCTCGATGCGGCGGAACGGGTGGGCGCGACGGAAGGCGCCGCGGACTGGCGCATCCTCGACCGGCACTGCCACCTCGTCGAGAAGTCACTCGTCGAGCGGGTGACGGAGGCGAGCGGCCCGGGGGAGCGATCGCGCTACCGCATGCTCGAGATCATGCGGCAGTACGCGGCGGCTCGACTCTGCGAGCGGGGCGAGGAGAAGGCCGTCCGGGCGCGCCATCTCGCGCACTTTCTCTCCCTGGCGGAAGCCGCCGAGCCCCACCTGCGCGACGCCGCGCAGACCGAGTGGATCGGTCGGCTCGATCGCGAGCGCGACAACCTGCAGGTCGCGTTCCAGACCGCGGACCACGACGACGATCCCGAGCTCGGCCTGCGACTCGCGGGCGCGCTCGGCCGCTACTGGCTCGTGCGCGGGCGATGGGACGAAGGCCGCGGCTACTGCCGGCGTGTGCTCGATCGCACCCAGGAGCACCCGGGCTCGGTCGCGCAGGGGCGCACGCTGAACGCGTCCGGCAATCTCGCGTTCCACCAGGGACACTACGAGCAGGCCCGGCGGGATCATCTCGCCGCCCTCGCGATTCGCCGCGCGATCGGCGACGCGACGGGCGAGGCGAACTCGCTGAACAACCTGGGCGAGATCGCCCGCATCCAGGGCGATCACGATCTCGCGCGCAGCTCGTACGAGGCGGCCCGCGAGATCCAGGAACGCGTCCAGGATCAGTGGGGCCTCGCCGTATCGCTGAACAACCTCGGCGAGATCGCGCAGGTGCAGGGCGATCTCGACACCGCCGAGGACCTGCACGGGAGAGCGCTCGGCCTGTGGGCGGAGATCCGGGACCGGTGGGGCGCCGCCTGGTCGCTCGGGAACCTCGGCTACGTCGCGACGCAGCGCGGCGATCTCGAGGAGGCGCGTTCGTACTATGCGCGCAGTCTCGCGAAGAGCCGCGAGATCCGCGACGAGTTCGGGATCGCGCTCTGCCAGCACGCGCTGGGCGACGTGGCCGCGCGGCAGGGCGATCCCGATCGGGCGCTCGCGCACCACACGGAGAGCCTCGCGCTGCGGCGACGTCTCGGCGATCGCAAGGGGATCGCGGAGTCGCTGGAGGCGCTCGCCCTGCTGCCGGGAGGTTCGCCGAAACTCGCGGTGCGGATCCTCGGCGCCGCGGAGGCGATCCGCGAGACGATTCACGCCCCGGTCCCGGAGTCGCGGCGCACGGATCTCCGCGCGCTCGCCGAGCGCCTGCGCGCCGAGCTCGGCGACGCGAAGTTCCGTTCCACGTGGGAGGCCGGACGGGACCTCGCGGCGGACGAGGCGGCCGCCCTTGCGCTCGCGCGGAACGAGACGTCGGCTACTCGTCGATGAGCTTCGGCAGCATCGCGTCGCGCAGCATGCCGAGCTTCTGGGACTCCATGTCGAGGATCGGGCCGGAGTAGGAGTCCTTGGACTCGTACATCGTGCGGCGCATGCCGCCGGGCACGTGGTGGACCTGCTCGAGGTCGCGACGTTCCATGATCGCGACCTCGCCCTCGAACACGCACACGCAGGTCGACGTCGGGGTGCAGATGACGGCGAGCGTCGTGCCCGTCACGTCGACCATGGCGACCGGCGAGTCCACGTGCAGCCGCGCGCCCGCGAATCTCGGGCCGGTCACGATGCGAACCTCGCCGTCCTCGATCGTGCACGTGGACGAACGGTTCCACCAGCGGGCCGGCGGATCCGGCAGCAGCAACCCGGTGCCGGGAGTGATCTGCATCACCAACGTTCCCGCGCTCGCGAGATCGAACGGCTCCTCGCCCTCGACCTGCACGTGCACGCCGCCGCGCAGCACGTCCGGCAGCGCCGGGTCGCTCGCCGCGTAGACCTGGTCGCCCACGCGCAGCCGCGCCACGCTCGTGGGATCGAGCGCGTGCCACGCCGGTCCGCGGTTCAGCACCACGAACAGGCCGGCGAGCACGGCCGCGAGCGCCAGCGGGAACGCGACCCGCACCGCGAACGGGATCACCTTCCCGTCGCCGCCGGCCGGGGCCGGCGCCTCGCTCGACGTCTCGGGAATCTCCCCGGCCACGAACTGCGCGCGCAGGCGGGCGCGGAAGTCCTCGCGCGCCGGCACGTCCGGCAGCGCGGAGATCTCCGTGACCAGGCGCTGCTCGCGCGGGCCGAGAGGTTCGTTCGTGTCGCTCATGGTGCTTCCCCGAGAATGTCGCCGAGCGCCTGCAGCGCCCGCGAGTACCGCTTTCGGATGGCCGGATAGGTCGCGCCCAGCGCCTCCGCGATCTCCTGGTGCGAGAGCCCCTTCCAGTCGTGCAGCAGGACCACCTCGCGCAACGTGTCCGGGAGCTCCGTGATCGCCCGCTGGACCGCGGCCGCGCGCTCGGCGCCGAGCAGGTCGCGCTCCGGCGAGTCGTTCGACACGGGGTGGTTCTTCTCCCAGTCCGCGAGATCCGCCAGCGGCACCGTGCGTTCGCCCGCCTTGTGGTGACGGCCCCGCCACACCTCGCGGCAGGCGTTGCACGTGATCGCCGTCAGCCAGGGCCAGGGATCCCGCGAGGAATCGAGTCGGTCCAGTGCCCGGTGCACCTTGAGGAAGACCTCCTGCGTCACGTCCTCCGCCGCCGTGGGATTGCCGAGCATGCGCGCGGCGAGCCCGTGAATGGCGTCGATGTACCGGTCGAAGAACCGGCCGAGGGCCTCCGGATCGCGCGCCCGCACCTTCTCCAGCTCCTCCCGCGGGGGCGCCTCCACCCGGATGCGGCCCGACGGCCCGGTCGCCGGCCCCCCGCTCCCTCCGGATATGCCGGGCGCGAGGAAATGTGTCCGAAACACCGGCCGCAAAGGAGGACTCCGGGAGAGAGGAGGCGCCGGGGCAGACGCGGCGGCGAGTATAGGCCAAGAATGGCGAAGTCGGGGAACAGGTGCGAGGGCCGCCCGGACGAACGCCGGCGAGGATGGGGCGCGTCTAGCCCTCCTCGTTCTCGCCCCCGGCGGAAGCCAACCGCAGCATCTCCGCCGCTCGCATCCACCCGGCGGTGAGCTCCGCCTGCCGCGAGCCCACCAGGATCCCCGCCTTCGCCTGCGGATCCGCCTGCCGCGCCGCCACGATCTCCGCCGCCGAGCGGCCGCCACGGTCCTTCGCCGCGGGGTCGGCGCCGCGTTCGAGCAGCAGCGCCACCACGTCGTCGCGGCCCCAGTACGCGGCGAAGTGCAGCGGTGTGCGATGGTCCACGCGTCCGTTCGGATCCTCGCCTTCGTCCAGCGCCTCGCGCACGCGCTCGAGCAGGCCGTAGCCGGCCGCGTGGTGCAGGTCGGCCGCGGCGCCGCGCGCGAACAGGAAGCGCACGATCGCGGACTGGCCGGTCTCGTTCGCCCAGTCGATCGGGGGGCGCTTCGTCTTCGTGTCGGGCACGTCGATCTCGGCGTCGAGATCGAGGAACAGCTCGACCTGATCGCGATGGCCGTGCCGCGCGGCGTGGTGCAGCGGCGTGCCGCCGTCCTCCGTCTTCGCGAGCAGACGGGGATCGTCGCGGACGAGCTCGCCGACCTCTTCGAACCGGCCGGCGCGAATCGCGTCGAAGAACGCGGCAAGCGCGTCCTTCGGCTTCGCGGCGGTCGGGGCCGGGGCCGCGTCGGGAGGCGAGTGCGGCGCGGACGCCGTCCCCGGCGCCTCCGCCGCGCGCTTCTCGCCACGGCCGAACAGCTTCGCGAGCCAGTTCATGGCTTCTCCTCGTACGGCGACATCTCGAACGAGAACCGGCTGAGGTCCTGCCGCAGAGGATAAGTCTTCTCGCGCCACGTTCGCAGCGACGCGCGACCGTCGCGCGCCCAGAACGTCACGGTGCCGCCGCCGCGGACGGCGAGGCGCGTGATCTCCTTCAGCCCCGCGACCGGCGGCGGGCCCTGCCCCACGAAGAACTCGTGCTCCGGCCGCGGTTCGTAGCCGCGCTCCGCGTACATCACCCACGTGTGGTGGCCGATCGTCCACGGGTCGCCGGGCTCCCAGTGCCAGAGCGGCTTCGACACCTGGAACAGGATCTGGGAGTAGTCCACGGCCTCGCGCTCGCTGCCGGCGAGGAACAGCGTCTTCCGCCCGAACTCGCGATCGGCGACGTACGGCGGCACGGACGCCGGCCGGCACAGCGCGATCACCGCGAGCGCGGACCCCGTGAGCACACCGGCCACCCAGCGGTCCCGCGCTCCGCCGCCGCCCGCGCCGAGCCAGCGCAACGTCGCGGCCATCGGCAGCAGCGCCGCCGGCATGAAGTAGTGCACGTTCTTGTTCGGCGACATCACGAAGAACGCGACCCACAGCAACGCGAGCAACCCGAGGTGCCTCGCGACGCGATCTCCGCGCACGATCGCGCCCAGCATCCCGAGCGCCGGCAACCCGCCGGCCAGAAGCGCGAACCACCCCGCGGCCTTCGCCTTGCGGAGCCACGGCTCGGCCGCGAACCGCGCGCGACCCTGGAAGTACTTCTCGTACCACTCGCCGATCATCGCGTCGAAGGAGCCGTTCGACTTCGTGTAGATCACGAGCAGCACCGCGTACGCGAGCGCCATCGCCGCGAACCCGAAGCCGAACTTCCAGACGTCGCGACGACGGCCGCCGCTCACGAGCAACCCCGCCACGCCGACCAGCCCCGCGAACATGAGACCGCTCGGGAACGTGAGCACGGAGAGCAACGCCGCGAGCGCCGCGAGGAACGGTGCGCCGGCCTCCAGCAGCAGGAACGCGGCCATCGCGAAGCCCGTGACCATCCACTCCTCGACCGGCGAGCAGCCGAGGTCCCCGTGGAACGGGTGGTAACCGGCGTAGTACGCGCCCACCATCGCGGACAGCAGCGCGACCGCGAACATCGGGACGGCGACGGACGCGGCCCCGCCGGCCGCATCGCCTCCGGCGCCGCCCACCGTGCCGACCCCGACCCGCGCTCGCCCGCGCGCCGCGAGGTCCGCGCTCGCGAACATCATGAGCCCCAGGAAGAACAGCGCCGGCAATCGCACCGCCGCCTCGCAGTCGCCCACGAGCCCGATCGTGAACCACACGGGATAGGCCACGAACATGAACGTGGGATAGAAGCCCCACGCGCCGGACTCGAGATCCCACGACGGCAGCGCGCGCTCCGCCAAACTCGCCGCGAAGCCGTGCACCTCGGTGGCGTCGCCCTCGAGCGCTTCCGTGGTGAACTTGCCGGGCATGAAGATCCACACCGCCGCGATCAGCAGAGCGACCGCGATGGCCGGGATCACGACCTCGCGCCAGGTCGTCTCGCCCGTTTGGCCATCGCCGCTGCCTTCGCGCGGCCACGCCGGCGCGCCCGGCACGCGCCACGCGCCGAGCGCGAGCGCCGCCCCATCCACGACCGCCACCGTGAGGTACAGGCAGGACCGTCCCGCCAGTCCGGGCGCGATTCCCTGGGCCACGACCCACGCCAGCGCCACCGCGAACGTCGAGAGCACCACCGCCGCCGTGACCGTCGCGGCGCGGTGCGGGAGGCGTCGACCCGCGGCGCGCAGGATCAGCAGCCCCGGCGCGACGAACACCCCGAACCCGCCGGCCACGAGCACAAGGGTCGCGAGCAGCGTCCCCGCGAAGGAGCCGCCGTCCGCGGGAAGCAGCACGACATCCTGGAATCCGGGGACGGCGCTCGGGTTGCCGCCGCTCATCCCGCTCGCGGCGCCGGTCCCGATCGCGACCGCGAGCGCCGTCGCGGCGGCGGCCACGAGCAGCGGCCCGAACGCGAGCGTCGCCGCGCCGATCAGACCGCGGGCGCCGTCAGCGCCCTTCATCGATCCGCTTCAGCACGGCGCGGAGCGAGCCGCGCAGGCGCACGAGCGCCACGAGGTCGTCCCAGATCGTACGCAGGAGCTGCACGCGCGTGTCGAGATCCTCGATCCAGTCCACGGGCACCTCGCCGATCCGGTGGCCGGACTTCTCGGCGAGCACGAGGAGCTCCGTGTCGAAGAACCACTTGCGATCCTCCACGTGCGGCACGAGACGTTTCACCGCCTCGCGTCGCATGCCCTTGAATCCGCACTGCGCGTCCGTGAAGCGCGTGCCGAAGAACGCCTTCACGAGCACGTTGTAGCCGCGGGAGAGGACCTCGCGCTTGAAGCTGCGCGTGGTGTCGGCGTCGTGGCGGAGGCGCGACCCGATCACGACGTCGGCGCCGTCTTCCAGCAGTGCGAGCATCTTCGGAAACGCGCTCAGGTTCGTGGAGAGATCCACGTCCATGTACGTCACGAACTCGGCCGGGCTCTCGAGCCACACCTGCTTCAGCGCGCCGCCGCGCCCCTTCTGCGGCAGCCGCACGTAGTCCACGTGCGGGTACTCGTCGCACAGGCGACGTCCTACCTCCTCGGTGCGATCGATGGACGCGTTGTCCGTGATGAGGATGCGGTACGGGACGTGCACGTGCTCGCGGAGGAAGGCCGAGAGCGTGGAGACGCTCACCGGCAGCGCGCGCTCCTCGTTGTAGACGGGGATCATCACGTCCACCCGGGGCGTCACTCGACTGTCGACTGGAGACAAGGGACCTCCGGGCGCGCCGGGTCGGGGGCGGGCGTTCCGGATGATCTTAACGCGGGCCGGGCGGATCTCGCCAGAGAGGCGCGGCTCACGCCGGCACCCGCTTCGCCGGCCTCCGGGCGCGGCCGTCAGCGAAGCCGAACTTCGACCAGAACTCCCCCGAATCGACAGCATCGACGGAACCGTCCCCACCCGCCATACTGCCCGCGAACATTCTCCGGAGCGCCCATGATCCGCCCGTCCGTCGCCCGATCGCTCGCTCGTCCGGCGTCCGCTCGCCCGCGCTGCGCTCGCCGGGCCGTCCCGCGACCGGCCCTCGCCGGCCTGATGCTCGCCGTCGTCCTGCTGGGCCGCGCCGCGGTCGCGCCCGCGGCGCCGTTCACGAACGGCGACTTCGAGAACGACGCGGACGACGCGTGGCGTCGCGACGGCGCCGACGTTCCGCGCCACGTGGTGGGTGACCGCGCGCACTACGCGCAGACCGGCATCGGCCGGATCGCCCGGGTCGGCGACCGCGACGGCCGCGACGCGAACGGCGAGAACCCGAGCCGCTTCTACCAGCGCTTCGACGCCTCGGGCGACGGCAACGCGATCGTGGTGACGTTCAAGTTCCGTTCGTCGCTCGCGCGCACGGAGACCGCCTGGGTGCGGCTGGCCGCCTGGCCGGAGGACGCCGCGGCCGACGAGTCGACGCCGGAGCACGTCGCGGCCTGGCGGCTCCCGCCCACGAACGGCGAGTGGCGCGGCCCGGCCACGATCGCGCTGCCCGGCTGCGCCGGCGACGTCACGCTCGAGTTCGGGATCGAGCGGGCGGGCGCGGAGGCGATCGCGGGCACGCTCGACGTGGACGACGTGACCGCGAGCTGCTCGACCCTGGCCGAGACCCCGCCGCCGGACGACCTGGACCTGCCGCCCCTGCCGCGAGGTGGCGCGGACCAGCCGCTCCCGCTCGTGCTGCCGCACGGTCCCACGGGCCCCGGCATCGCCGCCCTCGTGGTGGCCGCCGTGTTCGTGACCGCGTTCCTGGGCTTCGTGATCAAGAAGTCCCGTGAACCCGCCCCGCCGGACGTCGTGCGGCACGCGTGATAGACTCGCTCGGTTCCGGGCGGACGCCGCGCCGGACCGACCGTTCCCCCACGTTCGAGGCGTTCCCGTGCGCGCTGCCGGCATCCTGCTCCACGTGACCTCGCTGCCGGGTTCGCCGGGTCTCGGCGACCTCGGACCCGCCGCGATCCGGTTCCTCGACACGCTGAAGACCGCGGGCCAGACCGTGTGGCAGGTGCTGCCGCTGAATCCCACCGCGTTCGGCGATTCGCCGTACCAGTCGCCGTCCACGTTCGCGGGCAACCCGCTCCTCGTGTCGCCGGAGCTGCTCCAGGCCGACGGGTTGCTCGAGTCCGTGCCGGGCGCGCCCGAGGGCGATCCCGCGCGGGTCGATTTCGGCGCCGTCATCCCGTGGAAGCGCGCGCTGCTGCGCGACGCGCACACCGCGTTTCGCGAGGGCAAGGGGCCGGCGAGCCTACCCTGGGATCTCGACGTCTTCCGCGACCGCGAACGTCGCTGGCTCGACGACTACGCGCTCTTCGCCGCGCTCCACGACGAGCAGAACCGCGCGTGGTTCGAGTGGCCCGAGGAGCTGAAGCTGCGCGAGCCCGGGGCGATCGCCGAGGCGAAACGTCGCCTGAAGACGGAGATCGAGATCCACGAGTTCGCGCAGTTCCTGTTCGCGCGGCAGTGGGACGGGGTGCGCGCGGCGGCCGCGGAGCGCGGCGTCAAGATCCTCGGCGACGTTCCGCTGTTCGTCGCGCACGACAGCGCCGACGTGTGGGCGCACCGCGATCTCTTCCTGCTCGACGAGACCGGCCGCCCCACGAAGGTCGCCGGCGCGCCGCCGGACGCGTTCACGGACGACGGCCAGCTCTGGGGCAACCCGCTCTACCGCTGGGATCTGATGGAGCAGAACGACTTCGCGTGGTGGGTCGCGCGCATCCGCCGCACGCTCGAGCTGTACGACGTGGTGCGGCTCGATCACTTCCGCGGCTTCCTGGCGAACTGGGCGGTGCCGGCCGGTGACGAGAGCGCGAAGAACGGCGCGTGGGAACCGGTCCCGGGCGTGTCGCTGCTCGCCACGCTCGAACGCGAGATCGGCGAGCTGCGACTCGTGGCCGAGGACCTCGGCGACATCTCGCCGGACGTCTACGCGCTCCGCGACGCGCACGGCATCCCCGGCATGTACGTGCTGCAGTTCGGATTCGGCGGCGATCCGCGCACGAACCTGTTCGCGCCGCACGCGATTCCGAGGAACGCCGTCGCCTATCCCGGCACGCACGATACGGAGACGATCCGCGGCTGGTTCGACGACGGCCTGTGGAATGCCACCGAACGACCTCGCGAGGAAGCCGAGGCGGAGCACTCGCGCGTGTGCATGGTCACCGGCTCCGACGGACACGACATGCCGTGGGCGATGTGCCGCGTGACCATGAACACGGCGGCCGAACTCGCGATCCTGCCGGTGCAGGACCTGCTCGGCCTCGGCAACGAGGCGCGGATGAACGCTCCGGGACGACTCGGCGGCAACTGGACCTGGCGTCTCACGGACGGGCAGTGGAACGAGGGCATCGTGTCGAAGCTCGGCGAGCTCACGTCGGCCACGGGGCGCTGGCCGGAGGAGGCGGAGTCCGGGAAGGCCGCCGAGGAGACGACGACCGCCGCATCACCGCCCGCCGACGGCGAGCCCGCGGGCCAAGCGCCCCACCCGCCCGCGACGGACGGCGCCCCCGTCGGCGATGGGCCGGCCCCGGTCGACCCCCAGGAGACGCACTCGTGAGTCGACTCGGTCCCCCGCCGCTCCTGGAGAGCCGCGAACAGGAGTCGCGCATCTTCGAGACCCGCGTGCGCGAGCTCGCCGCGAATCGCAACGGCGACGCGCTGGAGATTCTCGAGGCCGGCTGCGGTCGCTGCTGGCCGATCGACCTCTCGGGCGTCACGTTCCGGCTCACCGGCATCGACGAGGACAGGGCCTCGCTCGACATCCGCAAGAACGAGGTCGGCGATCTCGACGAGCCGATTCTCGGCGACCTGCGCACGGCCGAGCTGCCGTCGAACCGCTACGATGTCGTGTTCAACTCGTTCGTGCTCGAGCACATCGACGGCGCGGAGCACGTGCTCGAGAACTTCGTGCGCTGGGCGAAGCCCGGCGGACTCCTGCTGCTGCGTTTCCCCGATCGCGATTCCGTGTTCGGGTTCCTCACGCGCATCACGCCGTTCTGGTTCCACGTGTTCTACAAGCGCTGGATCGTGGGGCAGAAGACGGCGGGGCAACCCGGATTCGGTCCGTTCCCCACGCACTACGATCGCGTGGTGTCCCGGCGCGGCATGCGCGCGTTCTGCGACAAGCACGGACTGATCGTGCGCGAGGAGTGGGTGTTCCCGCTGGAAACGCAGGGCTTCGGCTGGAAGGCCCCGTTCATCCGCGCGCTCGTGGGCACCGTGGGAGTTCTCTCGTTCGGCCGGCTCTCTCCCGGGCACAACTGGCTGACCTACGTGTTGGAGAAACCGCACCCCGGACCCGGAACGACGAAGTGAACTCCCGCACGGCTCGTTCGCTCTACTTCCTCACCCTGCTCGCCTTGCTCCTTCCTGCGGTGGCGGAAGCCCACACGGGGGCGGGTGTCGTGGGCGGCTTCAAGTCCGGGTTCCTCCACCCGCTCGGCGGGCTGGACCACGTGGTGGCGATGGTCGCCGTCGGCCTGTGGGGCGCCCAGCTCGGCGCGCCCGCGATCTGGCTCCTCCCCGTGGCGTTCCCGCTCGTGATGGCGGTGGGCGGAGCGCTCGGCGTGCGCGGTATCCCCGTACCGGCCGTCGAGACGGGCATCGCGATCTCCGGCATCGTGCTCGGCCTGATGGTGACGTTCGCGGTGCGGGCGCCGCTCGCGGTGGCGGCGGTGATCGTATCCGTCTTCGCGGTCTTCCACGGCTACGCGCACGGCGCCGAGCTTCCGACCGCCGCGGCACCGCTCGCGTACAGCGCGGGATTCGTCGTCGCCACGGGACTGCTCCACGCGTGCGGCATCGCGATCGGCGCGCTCATCCAGTGGAAGGCGGGAGATCGAATCGTCCGCACGTGCGGAGTGGCGATCGCCCTGACCGGGCTTTGGTTCCTGCTCGGCTGAGGCGACTCGCGGGAGCCGCCGTCCTCGCGACCGCGACGTTCCCGACCCGCGCGTTCGCGCACACCCCGAGTGAGCGCCTCGGCGACTTCTGGGGCGGTTTCCTGCATCCCCTCGTCTCGCTGGAGCACGCGCTTCCGCTGCTCGCGCTCGCGGTGCTGGTGGCGCAGCAGGGACGCGACCGCGCGCGCACGGGCGTGCTGCTCTGGCCGTTCGCGTTCGCGATCGGGGCGGCACTCGGCTTCACCAGGGAACTCCCCGCATTCCTCCCGACCGCGAACCGCATCGGCTTCGTGGTGCTCGGCGGACTCGCGGCCGCGAGCTGGCGGTTGCCGCGAGCGCTCGGGTCGGGGATCCTGATCGCCGCGGCCATCGGTCACGGCTTCGAGAACGCGGCCGGTGCGATCGTCCGGCGCCCCATGCTGTTCGGCGCGGGTTCCGTGACCGGCACGACGTTCGTGCTGCTGTTGCTGCTCGGCGCGGTGGTGTCGCTGCGCGCGGGGTGGCCGCGCCTCGTGCCGCGCGTGGTGGCGAGCTGGATCGCCGCGATCGGCGTGATGATGCTCGCGCTCGGGAGATAGCCGATGAACTGGACCCGCGAACCGCTCGTTCACTTCCTCGTCGCGGCGGCCGCGATCGTGGCGGTCGACGCGTGGCTCGGCGCTCCGGCCGAACGCACGATCCGCGTGCCGGCCGCGCGGGCCGCGGACGCGGACTCCTACGTCCGCGACGAGATCCTGTGGCGCGAGGCCGTCGCGCGCGGGCTGGACGAGAGCCCCGCGGCCCGCGCGCTCGCGATCTCGCGCGTGGAGTCGATCCTCGTGGAACCGCCGCCCGAGCCGACGGAGGCGGAGCTCCGCGCCGCGTACGAGACGGACGGCGCGCGCTGGTCGCGTCCGGGCCGCGTGGATCTGGATCAGGTGACGTTCTCCCAGGGCGCGAACATCCCGCCCGGCACGCGGGAGCAGCTCGAGACCGGAGCGCCGTTCTGGACGCTCGGGGAAGCGAGCGGACCGGGCGCCTCACTGCGCGGTGTCGAGGACCCGGAGCTCCGCGCGACGTTCGGGGATGCATTCGCGGACTCCGTGGCGGTGATCGCGCCGGGGTCGTGGCACGGACCGTGGGAAACGTCGGCGGGACGCACGTTCGTGCGGGTGGTGGGGCGGAGCTCTCCCGAGCCGCTGACGTTCGGGCAGGCACGCGGCCGCATTCGCGAGGCGCTGCTCGCCGAGGCCACGGAGCGCGCAATTGCCGCCCGCGTCCGGGAACTGCGCGAGGAGTACCGCATCGAGATCGAGAAGGCCCGTTGAGGCCACGACTCGTCGCCGGCGCGGTTCTCGGGACCCTCCTCGCGGCCTTCTCGCTGATGCCCGCCGGCCCCGCGACCGCGCACGATCTCGGTCTCGCCCGCGTGACGCTCTCCGAGATCACCGAGGGTCGCTACTCCCTCGACGTCCGCCTCACGGCCGGTTCACTCACGTTCGCGACTCCTCCCGGCCTGCCGGAACGCGCCGCCGTCCTCGAAGCCGCACTCGTGTCCGCCACGGGCGGCGCCCGCTTCGAGCTCGTGGCGCCCGGCGGCCTCACCGCGGCGGACACGCTCGTGGCACCGTGGGGCCGCGAGGGAGTCGTGGCGACCGCGCACTGGCTCGACGGCACCACCGGCACCGCGTACTTCGCGCCGGAGCCCGGCGGCACGCCGGTGCCGCTCGCGCAGCTCCGCGCGACGTCCGGTACGTTCGGTCGCGCGGCGCGACGGTACTTCGACCTCGGCGTGATCCACATCTTCCTCGGCGTGGATCATCTCCTGTTCGTGCTCGGCCTGCTCCTGCTCGTGCGCGGCACCGGCGCGCTGATCAAGACCGTGACCGCGTTCACGCTCGCGCACAGCCTCACGCTCGCCCTCGCGGTATTCGACGTCGTGCACGTCTCGTCCCGCGCCGTCGACGCCGTCGTCGCGCTCAGCATCGTGTTCGTGGCGACGGAGATCGTGCACGCGGAGCGCGGACGCGCCGGTCTCTCCGCCCGCTGGCCCTGGGTCATCTCCTTCGCGTTCGGCCTGCTGCACGGTCTCGGTTTCGCCGGCGCGCTCGGCGCGCTCGGTTTGCCGCGTCCCGAGATTCCCGTGGCGCTGCTGTTCTTCAATCTCGGCGTGGAGGCCGGACAGCTCGTGTTCGTGTTCGCCGTGGTCGCCGCCCGCGCCGCCATTCGCGCCCTGCGGTTCGAGCCCCGGCCGTGGGCCCGCCTCGCCCCCGGCTACGCGCTCGGCGTCGTCGCCGGCGTGTGGCTGATCCAGCGCCTCGACATCATCTGGCGAACCATCGCCCGCTAGGGCTATTCTCTCGGGCCCGTTCTCGCGGAGCCTCGCCCATGCTCACGATCCGTCCCCCGGCGCGCGTGTCCGCGATCCTCGCGCGGCACGGCCGGGACGAGAGCCAGATGGATCGCGCGCTGCACGGCGCCACGGTGCGCAGCGTGCTGGAGATGGGCCTCCCGTCGATCGCGAGCTTCCTGCTGCTCACGGTGTACGACCTCGTGGACATCTTCTGGCTCGCGAAGCTCGGCGAGGCGCCGGTCGCCGCGGTCACGGTCTTCACCGCGTTCCAGTGGGTCGTGTCCTTCCTGAATCAGGTGATCGGCTCCGGCAGCGTCACGATCATCAGCCGACGTTTCGGCGCGGGTCAGCTCGAGCGCACCGAATCCGCGATCAAGACGACGTTCGTGGGCAAGTTCCTGGCGGGCGCGATCTCCGGCGCGGTCGGGCTGCTCGCCTGCCGCTGGGCACTCGGGTTCCTCGGCGCGACGCCGCCCGTCGTGGAGCTCGGCGTGGACTACGGCCGGATCCAGCTCGCGGTGCTCCCGATCTCGCTCGCGAGCTTCTCGGTCTACACGGCGTTCCGCGGCATCGGTCGACCGCGATACGGGATGTGGGTCTCGGTGGCGGGCGCCGCGGTGAACCTGGTGGCCGATCCGCTGCTGATCTTCGGCGTGGGGCCGTTCCCGGAGCTCGGAATCGTGGGCGCGTCGATCGCGTCGGCGCTCGGCTTCCTCACGGTCACCGCGTGGGGTTGCTTCGCCCTCTCGCTGCCCGGTTCGCCGGTGCGGGTGCGCTGGTTCAGCGGCCCCCCGGCGTCGCTGGAGGATCTCCGCCGCATCGGCAAGATCGGGTTCCCCTCCGCGCTCGAGAGCCTGAGCTTCGCGCTGTTCAGCTCCGTGCTCGTGAAGCTCGTGGCGATCTACGGGACCACCACCGTGGCGCTGTTCGGCATGAGCCGGAAGGTGCTGCAGTTCGGTCACATGCTCATCGCCGGGCTCGGACTCGGATCGGGGGCGCTCGTCGGACAGCATCTCGGCGCCGGCCGGCTCGAACGCGCGTGGGCCACGATGGTCGTGACGGTGCAGCTCTCCACGCTCACGCTGCTCACGTTCGCCTCGATCGTCGCGCTGTTCGCGGACCCGATCGTCGCGATGTTCTTTCCGGACGTCACGCATCGGCCCGAGGGGATGCGCTACCTCCGGCTGCTCGCGCTCGGTCTCCCGTTCGTGGGCATGTGGGCGGGGGCCGAGCAGTCGTTCGCGGGGGCGGGACGCACGGTGCCGCCCCTGATCGCGCAGGCGGCGAACCACTGGCTCATCACCGTCCCCCTCATGTACGCGCTCGGCGAGATCGCCGGCTTCGGACCGAGCGGCATGATGCTCGGGCTCGCGATCGGGCAGCTGATCGGCGCCGTCATCGCGTTCGGCATGGTCCGTCGCGGGACGTGGCTCGTGCACGAGGTCGCGGGTTGAGAGCCGCCCACGCGGGATCGGCCCTGCGATCCCGGGTGGTGCCGCGCGAAGATCTCCCTTCGGAAGCGAGAAACGGGTCTCATCCGGTCGCTTGAGACGACCGGGCGGTCGGATCTGGCTAACGTCGCGTTCCGTGGACACGCCGCGAGTTCCCCGCGGCCTCCGCGTTCGAACGCTGGATGCTTCGGGAGAGCCGCACGGCTTTCCGAGGCGGGCAGCTCATCGCGACCCTGAACCCGAGGAAGCTCCCGGCCATGAAACGGTATCCGTGCCCTTCGTCGTCGCTCCTCTGCGCCTGGATTCTGGGCGCGACCCTGCTCCCCGGTATCGCGCGGGCGGACTACACCCTCGCATGGACGACCCAGTTCGACGGGCCCGGCAACGGACCGGATCTCGTGCACGACATTCTCGTCGACTCGGCCGGCAACGCCTACGTCACGGGCGAATCCCGGGCCGCAGGAGGGCGGACGGTCGCGACCACGGTGAAGTACTCCCCCGACGGGACGCTGCTGTGGTCCGACGCCTACGTCGGGCCGAGCACCGGCGGCCCGGAGCGCGGCCGCCTGCTCGCCCTCGGTCCGAACGACGACGTGTACGTCGCCGGCGTCGAGGCGGTCGACGGGCCGGCCTTCCCGGGCCCCGACGTCTTCGTCATCCGCTACACGTCGGCCGGCACGAGGCAGTGGGTCGCGCACTTCGACGGCGTGGGGCAGAACTCCGACGGCGCGAACGACCTCGTCGTCGATGACGCGGGAAACGCGTTCGTCGCGGGCGGAACGACCGGCGCCGGCTTCAACGGAAACATGCTGACGCTCCGCATCGACGCGGACGGAACGATCGCCTGGTTTCGCGAGTTCGACGGTCCCGCCGCGGGCGTCGACGACGCCACCGGGATCGCGCTCGACGGTCTCGGCGGCGTCGTGACCGTGGGCCGCGCTGCGGCGGACCCGTTCTTCGACCGTGACTACGCGATCGTGAGGTACGACGTCGACGGAACGTTTCTCTGGTCGCACGTGATCGGTGGTCCGGCCGGCGACATCGACGAGGCGCACGATGTCGTGTGCGACGGCGACGGCAACGTCTACGTCACCGGCATCTATCGCGTGACGTCGATCAACTCCGACTTCGGCACCGTGAAGTACGACTCCGCGGGTGCACAGGTATGGTTCCGTCAGTTCGATAGTCCGGGAGTCGGACGGGACAACGCGCAGGAGATCCGCCTCGATCCCTCCGGCAACGCCGTGGTGTTCGGAACGTCGGTGATTCCCACCGTTTCCGCGTCCACGACGACCGTGGAGTACGCGCCCGACGGGACGCGACTCTGGACACACCAGGGTCCGGGATCCCTCTCCTTCCCGGACGGAAACCACCAGCTCGCGCTCGGTCCCTCGGGCGACGTGTTCACCTGCAGCTCGAACGGAATGATGGTCGTGCGACGTCTCGACGGCGCGACCGGCGCCCAGCTCGACGAGATGACGCTCACGGTCGACGGAGTGCAGGACCTCGCCGTGGGACTCGCCGTGACGACCGACGAGTCCGTGTTCCTCGCCGGGGACTCCCTCCGCAACGGCGTGGGTCCGGACTTCGACTACACGCTCGCGTACTACGAGCTCGGGGCCGTCGCGGCGCCGACGCGCGATACTTCGGGCGTTCAGCTCGCCTCGACCCCGAATCCGTTCCGCGACCGGGCGGTCCTGGACCTCACCGTTCCGCACGACGGAGAAGTGCAGGTCATCCTCTACGACGCCCGGGGCCGCCGGGTCCGCGAACTGCTGAGTCGCCGACTCTCGGCCGGACACCACCGCGTGCCCGTACCCGGCGATGATCTCGGCGCCGGGGTGTACTTCGCCGAGGTCCGCACCCCCAGCGGTCGCACGTCGCTTCGAGTCGTTCACATCCGATAGGCCGGCAACCCAGGAGGCGCGACAATGCGGAACCCGCCGAGACGCGGAGCGACGTTCTCCCTTCTGTCCCTCGCGACGTGGCTCGTCCTCGCGCCGATCGCTCCGGCGCGAGCGGTGGAGTGGGCGTTCCTGCTCCCGACGAACACCGGTATCCCCGGGGACGTCATCGACGTCACGCGCGTCGACCCCCTCGGGCGACTGTGGATCCAGGGCCGGGACCCGTTCCGCGGCGAAGGCGGCGTGGCGATGACGGCGAACCTGAAGCAATGGACGACCTACACGACCGTGGACGGGACCTTTCCGGACGACAGCATCAACGAGCTCGCATTCGCGGGGCCGGAAGACGTCTGGTTCGCCACCTTCAGCTCCGGCCTCGCCCACCTCGCGAACGGAACGGTGACGGTGTTCCATCCCGGCAACTCCCCGATCCCGGGCCCCGCGATCCACGGCGTCGCGGTCGATCCCGACGGAGCGGTCTGGTTCGTGTGGGGCATCCCGGGATTCGTGTTCGGTGGTGTCGGTAGATACGACGCCGGAGCGTGGACGTTCTGGGACAAGGTGACCGACATGGGGTTCGAGTTCGGCCACCTGATCGACGAGCTCGTCATCGACACGAACCGTCACGTCTGGGTCAACACGAGGAGCGGCGGCGGCGGACTCGCGGAGTACGACGGCGCGCAGTGGATCCGGCACTCGGCGGCTTCGGGCCAGAGCGACCAGCCGGCAACGGCCCTGGTCGCCGGATTCCAGGGAGACGTCTGGGTCGACTGGCACCTGGGGATCATGCAGTACGTCGGCGGCCAGTGGATCGACAAGCCGGAGCCGACCGGCTTCGCGGACTTCTCCGAGATCGCTCCTCGTCCCGACGGCACGTACTGGGCCGGCACCTATGTCGGGTTCCTCTATCGTCCCACGAGCGCATCCACGTGGACGGCACACGACTTCCGCGATCGGGTCGCGAACGTCTGCTTCGCACCCGACGGAAAGGTCTGGGTCGGTGGACTCGAGTACGTCGCACGCTTCGACGAGACCACGCTGACGTTCGAGGATCGCCTCAACTCCCGCAACACCGGCTTGCCGGCCGACGGTCCGCAGGATTTCGCGTTGGCCGGCGACGGGACCATGTGGACCGCGATCGCGGGCGCCACGGTCGCGTCCTACGCGGGGGAACCGGACGCGACGAACGACGGCGTGTGGCGCTGCTTCAGCCGCTACAACCTGGGCCGCGAACCGGACCCGTTCGACAACATCAGCGACATCGGCCGTGACGTCGTCACGGATGACAACGGCGACATGTGGGTCGCGGTGCGCGGTGGCGGCGTCGCGAAGTGGGACGGCACCGGTTGGATCTCGTACACGACGCTGAACTCCGGCCTCTGGGACGACGACATCCAGGCGATCGCCTACGGAGACGGGCGACTGTGGATCGCGTTCACGTTCACGGGCATCGACAGCTTCGACGGGATCACGTGGGAGCACCACGCCGGGGGCGTGAACGGTCTGCCGCCCGGCGGCGCGAACGACATCGCCGTCGATGCGCTCGGGCGCGTGTGGACAGGCAGCACGAACGGCACGCACCTCGCGATGTTCGACGGCGTCACCTGGACGGCCGATCCGCTCGGCCCGCTCCCCGGCCAGGTCTATGCCCTGAAGGGTGGGCCGTCCGGGGATCTCTGGATCGGAACCACCGAGGGCCTGGTTCACTTCGACGGAGCCGGGACGACGACCTACACGCTCTCCAACTCGGGGGTTCCCGCGAACAACATCAAGGGCATCGAGATCGCGCGGGACGGGACCGTGTGGGTGAGCGGATGGCGTCCCGGACCGGCGATGATCGGGGGCGTCGCGTCTTTCGACGGAACGACCTGGAACACCTACCTCTCCGACGACTCGCCCCTCCGGCACTTCCAGGTGACGCGACTCGCGGAGGACGCCTACGGCAACATCTGGATCGGCACCGAATCCGAGGGCATCAACATCATCCTCGCGCCCGCCACGGCCACGAACAGTGAAACGCCGGCGCACCTGCGGCCCGGTCCGAGGGCGACTCCCAACCCGTTCCGGAGTTCCGTATCCCTGTCGTTCGAGCTTCGCGACGCGGGCCCGGTGGAGGTCGGACTCTTCGACGTGGCCGGGCGCCGGGTCGCCACCCGGGCACTCGGCCGGCGGGACGCAGGACCTCAATCCGTCATCCTGCCCGGCGAAGGTCTGTCCCCGGGGGTGTACTTCTACCGGATCGTGACACCCTCCCAGCGCTGGGACGGCAAGGTCGTGCGCGTGGAGTGAGCTCGTGAGCAGTGAGCGGCCGTGCGGCGCTCGTCGAGGGAGCGCCGCACACGCGCCACGGCCTGCGGTATCGTAGTCCCACGAACCGGAGGGAGTGTTGGCTCGGGCACGAGATCGCGGGGTGAGAGGCGCCGTGCTCGTGGGCGGCGCCAGCCGACGGATGGGACGCCGCAAGGCGATGCTCGAGGACGCGGGGCAGTCGTGGCTGGCGCGCATCGGCGCGGTCCTGGCCGAGCGGGCCGACTCGATCGTGCTGGTCGGCGAAGGGCCCGTTCCGCGCGACGCGACGTGGCCCCGTCTCCCGGATGATCCGGCGGTCTCCGGGCCGCTCGGCGGCGTGCTCGCCGCGCTTCGCTCCGACCCCGGGGCGGCGTGGATCGTGGTCGCCTGCGATCAGCCCGATCTCTCTCTCGACGCGCTCGACTGGTTGCTCGCCCAGCGCGCTCCCGGCGTGCGTGCGGTGCTGCCTCGAGTCGACGGCCACGTGCAGCCGCTGCTGTCGTTCTGGGAGGCCGGCGCGGCGGACTGGCTGATCCGGCAGGCGCCACGCGCGGGAGAAGGGCCGCGCGCCCTTGCCGACCGCGCGGATTGCGCGACGCCCGACGTGCCGGCGGCAATCGCTTCCGCATGGCAAGACTACGACACGCCCGAGGAACTCGCGCGCCGCGCTACCAGACGGTGCTGATCGAGAGCGACGAGAAGTCGGCGGCGAGCCGCGCGATCCACGCGACGTTCCAGGCGATCGACGCGAGCAGCACGACCCGCACGACGATCCGCAGCCACGGGACGCGCAGCGCCCCCAGTCCCCACCCGAGCGCGACGCTCGCCGCCGGCACGAGCAGGCACAGGTGCTTCGTCTGCCGCCAGTCGGTGAGCGTGAACAGCACCGCGCCCACGAGGACCCACAACGAGAGCGTACCGAGCGCGTCCGTTCGCTCGCCGCCCTCGGTCGTGCGCAGGGAACGTGCCGCCACCACGCCGGCCGCCGCCACCGCGACTCCCGCCAGCAGGGTCCAACCCCAGCCCATGTGACTCGCGAACTCGAGCCACAGCGCCGGGCGCGACGGATACACGGCCTTCCCCGCCCGCGTCAGGACCTCTCCGCCCGAGAAGCGCCCGACCCCGTGCTCGAGCAGGTGATCCGCCACGAATTCCGCCGGCGCGATCCAGAGACCCCAGACCCAGAAAGCGAGCGTGCCGATCGCGAGCCCGAGCAGGAGCGGCACCGCCGGCGCGAACGCGCGCGGTGTGCGGGCCGCCACGGCACGCGCCACGCGCCACGCGCCGACCGCCGCGCCCGGCACGAGCGCCTTCTGGTTCGCGAGGGCGGCGAGCACGCCGGCGCCGTAGCCGGAGCGTGCACCGCCGACCCTTCCCGTGGCGAGTCGCGTCGCGGCGAGAAACGTCGCGGCGGTGAGCGCGTAGTAGCCGCCGTACGCGGATCGCACCGCGATCTCCGGCAGCGTCACGTACGTGACGGTCACCAGCGACGCGTCGAGCGGCGATGCGCCGAGACGTCGCATCCAGGCGAACAGGAGCACCGCCGCCGTCCCCGCGAGCGCGAAGTTCGGGGCACGGGTTGCCGTGAGCACGGGCGTCGCGAGGAACGGCTGGTACACGTCGTGGTACCACTGGAAACTGCGGTCCGCGCGACGATCCCGCTCCCGGAACGCGCGCACGGCGGCGTCCAGGCGACCGGGCGCCACGCGCGGTCTCTGCTGCTCGCGCGCCGTGACCGCCGCGTCGTACGGGGGGCGCACCGCTTCCAGATCGTCGCCGAGCGCGAGCGTCGCGGCGTTCAGCGCGTGCAGCAGCGGCGGATGGGCAAAGAAGTACAGCGTGCTGCGGTTCGTGAGGCACAGCGGCTCGAGATCGTGCACGAGTCCGAATGCCGTCCCCTGCACCTCGGAGTCCTGATCCTCGAGCGGCGGCACCACCGACGTACCCATCCACGCCGCGAACAGCAGAGCCAGCACGCCGAAGATCCACGCCCCGGGCTCCCGTCGCGGGCCCGGCACCCGGCCGCCCCACGAGGCGCCCCACGCGCCGGTCGTCAACGTGGCGAACCCGAGCAAGGCCGCGAACACGCGCGGTCCCGGTTCGAGTCCCGCGACCCGCAACGTCACCGCCACGCCGACGTTCAGCAGCACGGCCGCGCCGATCGCGCGGACGAACCAGCGCGCGGTCCCCGACCCGCCGGGGAGCATCGCCCCCGCCGCTCCGGGCATCGCCACGCCGGCCAGCGCGAGCCAGACGCCCGCGAGCCACCCCTCGCCCGGCACTCGACCGAGCAACACGATCGGGAGATACGGAACGGCGAGCGCCGCAAGGAACAGGACGCGTGTCAACGCGCCAGCCATTCGCTGATCTCTCCGAGCGTCGATTCGTCCGTGGTCGGATCGTTCAGCAGGCGGTCCGCGATCTCGCGCACCTCGGCCACCTCTCCGAGATCCAGGAGCGCGAGCGCCCGGTGCCACCGAATCGCCGGCAGATCGCCCTCCGGCTGGCGCAGCGCCGTCTCGAACTCCTCACGCGCGCGTTCGGCCTCGCCCCGCGCGAGGTACACCATGCCGAGCGTGTCCCGGTAGTACGGGTCCTCGGGAGTCCATTCGACGGCCTCGCTCGCCAGGCGCAACGCCTCGTCCAGGTCCCGATCGTGCTTCTGCAGGAACCACGCGAAGGCGTTCTTCAGGTCGGCGTCGTGCTTGAAGCCGCGCAGCGCCCGCCGGAACGACTCGTGCTCCGCGTCGTACTTGCCCATCTCCTCCTGCAGATCCACGACCTCGAGGATCGCCGGCACGTCGGGATTCGGCGCGTCGAGCATCAGCGCCTCGGCCTCCTCGAACGCCCCCCGACCGCGCAGCATCGCGAACAGACGTCGACGGGACGCGAGATCGAACTGCACCTTCGCCAGCGCCCGCCGCAACGCGTTCTCGGCTTCCTCCCGCATGCCGTGCCGCAGGTAGAGGTCGGCCATGCCGCGCTGAACCGCGTCGTTCGTGGAGATCTCGTAGAGGAAGATCGTGCCGTCGCCGATCACCGCGTCCGGCTTCACGCCGTCGAGCCAGGGATACGCGGGGCCGCCCTCCGGCGTGCGGTAGTAGATCCCCTGGCGGTTCGTCGCACTCATGAGCAGCCACTGCTCGCCCTCCGCCGGCATCGTTTTCCACGGGTCCCGCGACAGCGCGCGCTGCGTGGGCGGGAGCAGCTGCCAGTCCAGCCCCTCCACGAACGGGCTGGCCGTGCCGAAGTAGCAAAGCACCGCGTGCGTCGCGCCGCGTGCCCGCAGCTCCCGCGACGCCGCCGAGAGGTCCTGGCCCCAGTCGAGGTTCGAGTCGCCGAGGTAGCGGTACCCGCCGCCGGTCGCGCGCGCGATCTCGTTGAAGAACGGCAGATAGTGCGGGAACGCCACGAGCGTTCCTGCCGCGTGCCACAGGAGCAGCCCCGCTACGGACCCGAACGCGAGCAACCCGTGCGGCCAGCCCCCGCCCGCGAACGGACGCGACGCGAGCAGGATCGCGAACGGGAACATCGGCAGGAGATGTCGCACCCCGAGGCCGAGGTTCGCGAGGAGGTTCGTGGCGAGGACGAGCGCGGGAGGCGCCAGCAGGAACACGAGATCGGCCGGGCGGCGGCGACCGCGAACGATCGCGTGGCCGAGCCCGAACAGCGCGAGGGCCAGCAGAGGAAGGCTGGTCTTCACCCCGAGCGTCAGCAGCGGCGACCACCACGTCCCGGTGTCGCTCGGCCGTCCGAGGAGGTAGACCGGATGCCCCGCCTCCGTGAACAGGATGATGTCCTTCATGCCGCGCGCGAAGTCGGCGGAGGGCCAAGGAATGCTCGCCATGACCTCGAACGGGATCCGGCGCAGGAGCGACATGCTCTCGGGTGTCACCCCCCGGCCCGTCATGCCCAGCGCGCGGATCGTGGTCCAGTCGAACGGAAACGCGTAGCACACCCAGACCGCAAGCTCCGTCGCGACGAACGCGGAGGCCAGGAAGATCACGGTGTGCGCGAGGCGCGGGGTGCGGCGGGCGGGTAGCGGCCACGCGGCGAGCAGCAGCCACACCGGTCCGTAAGAGAACGCCGAGAACTTCGTGACCATGGAGCCGGCCACGCAGGCGGCCGCCGCGAACGTCCAGCGCAGTCGCCCCGTTCGACGCGCCTGCCACAGGCACGCGGCGGCGCCCGTCACGAACAGGGTGAGCGGGACGTCGGTGGTGACGAGCCGCGTGTGCGCGAGCGCCGTCGGCGAGAAGGTCCACAGCGCGAGCGCGACGAGCGCTGCCGCCGGCCCGTGCATCGCGCGCGCCCAGGCCCAGATCAGGAGTCCGAGGATCGCACCGAGCAACACGAGCGGCAGGCGACCGGCGAACACGATTCGCCGGGAGTCGGCGCCCGACTCGTACAGCATCGCGCGCCCGAAGTCCCACTGCTCGCCCGCCCGCCACGCGTCGAGCGTGGTGTCCGCCTTCGCGCCCGCCACGGTGGCGGCCGCGCCGGCCAGCAGCTTCGGGAAGGCCGGATGCTCGGCGTTCAGGCGGAAGTCGTGCGCCTGCACGTAGGACACGCCGGCGGGGAGATGAGCGGTCTCGTCGAACGTCGGGTTCTTGCCGCGCATCGACGCGACCGCAATCGAGACGAACGCGACCAGCAGCAGCGCGACCGCGATCCGTTCGGGACGTCCGATCCTGCCGTAGCTGCGATCAGGCATCAGCCCGCCTCACGTTCCGCAGGATCCGTGGAAGCGACAGCAGCATCGCGAGCGCGTCGTCGAGCGGGCTGACCCGGCTGCCGGCGTCGTTCCGCCAGGTCACCGGCACTTCGCGCACGGTGAGGCCCCGCCGCTGCGCGAGCAGGAGCAGCTCCACGTCGAACGAGAATCCGTCCTCCCGCATCGACGACGCGAGCGCCCGGGCGTCCTCGCCGCGGAAGAGCTTGAAGCCGCACTGCGTGTCGCGGATCGGCAACCCGGTGACCCACCGGACGATCGCGTTGAACGTCTTGCCCATGCGCTCCCGGTACCACGCCTGCCGGATCTCGAGATTCGACTCGGGGAGCGCCCGCGACGCGATCGCGACGCCGGCGCCCGCCTCGAGGGCCGCCTCGAGCTTCTCGATTTCGTCGAGCGGTGTCGAGAGATCCGCGTCCGAGAACAGCACGAGTTCGCCGGCGCTCGCCGCGAAGCCCGTCCGCACCGCGGCGCCCTTGCCCCGGTTCTCCGGCAACGCGAGAACCCGAAAGGCCGGAGCGCCGGCCGCGAACCGCTCCGCGAGGGCCCGCGTGCCGTCGCGGCTTCCGTCGTCCACCACGAGGATCTCGACCGCGTAGGGTCGTGCGGCCGCCCACACCGCCAGTTCCGTCAGTGAACCCTCGAGGCGACGTTCCTCGTTGTAGGCGGGAACGACGACGGTCAGTCGGGGCGATCGGGGCATCAACTCCTCCGCGCCAGGATCCAGTCGACGGCGGCGGCGAGGTCCTCGAACACGTGCTCCGGGGCGGGACCCTCCGCCGCCAGGGCCTCGCGGCCTCGCCCGGTGAGCACCAGCACCGGCGTGCAGCCGGCCGCCCGCGCGGCGAGGAGATCACGGGACGAGTCCCCCACCAGGTAGGACCGGAACAGATCGTAACCGTGGTCGGCGGCCGCTTCCAAGATCATCCCGGGCCGGGGCTTGCGGCGGGGGGCCCCGCTCCCGGGCAGATCGTCCGCGTAGTAGAAGGCGTCGAAGCGGCCGCCGTGCGCGGCCGCGAGCTCGCGGCACCGCGCGTGAACCGCCTCCACGATCTCGCGGGTCACGATGCCCTTGGAGATTCCGGACTGGTTCGTGATCACCGAGACGGGCCAGCCGGCCGCCGTCAATCGGCCCACCGCCTCGAACGCGCCGGGGATCGGCACGAACTCCTCGCCGCGCGTCACGCCCTGCGGGAGGTTCTCGTTGAGCGTGCCGTCCCGATCGAGCAGGACCGCAGGGCGGCGCGCGCTCACCGGCGGACGAGCACGCGCGTGGTCGCGAGATTGCCGCCGAGGTCGGTGGCGCGAACGAGGATCGAGTGCTCCTTCTCGCCCTCCGGCTCGACCTCGAACTCGAACGTCTCGCGCGGTGAGTCGTAGATGCCGTCCGCCGCGTCCAGGTCGACCCAGTCGGCGCCATCCACGGAGTACTCCAGCCGCACGACGTCGGAGAGCGCGTCCGTCGCCTGCCCCTTCACGCGCAGGAACGAGCCCTTCTCGCGCGACGACGACGCCTCGACGACGGGCGGGGTGTTGTCCACGACGAACGGCTCGCTGTCGGCCCACGCGGTCTTCTCGTTCGTGGGATTGAAACGTCGATCGCTCGCCGTCACGCGAATCAGGTACGTGCCGTCGGGGACACCCTGGCTGCTGAACGCGAACGAGTCTCCCTCGATCTCCTCCGCGAACTCCTTCCACTCGGTCTCGTCGTCGCGGCGGAACGAGAGATCGAACTGCAGGAACTCGTCGTTCATATCGATCGCCTCCCACCGCACCTGGCGCATGCCGCGCGTCCACGGCGCGCGGATCTCCGGCGGGTAATCCGTCTCCGCGTTGTCGAACGAGTACTGCACATCCACGCCGCCGGGCAGCGACTGGTACAGCGGGCGCGGGCGCGGCTCCGGAACGTCGTCGAAGAAGCCGAGGCCGTTCGGGGACACGGTGACCCGGAGAATGCGCGGCGCGATGTTCTCCTGCAACGAGGAGATCCGCACCCGACGCACGAGTGCTGTTTCGCCCCCGAGCTTCGCCCGCCACTGGAAGTAGCGAACGGCCTCGGCGTCGAGACGGCCGTCGTCGCCGACCGCGCGCCATTCGCTCCACGTGTTGTCCGGTTCCTCCGTGTTCCCGGTGCGGTACGCGAGCGCGACCTTGCCCTCTCCGAGCCAGTCGGCGCGGCCCCACTTCGCGTTCACGCGGGCATCCAGCACCTGCGACGTGTACGTGCCGTCTTTGCCGGTTCGCCCGACGCGCAGGAGCCGCGGCGGCCCGGACGTCCCGAGCAGCACGTCGTCGCCGCTCCGCTCGATCGTCACGATCTGTGTTTCCTCGAGATCCTCCACGAGCGACGCTGCCCCGCGATCGTCCACCGCGTACAGGCGGCCCTCGTCCCCGGTTGCGACCAGCACCGCACTGCGATCCGCGTTCCACGCGAGATCGAAGATGGACGACTGCTGCGAGGACCAGAACCGCACTGTGGTGCCGCTCGCGTCGATTCGGTACAGGACGCCCTTGCCGGCGTCCGGCGACGTGACCTGGAACAGGAAGTCCATGTCCCCGCCGTCTTCGTCTTCCGGGGCGGAACCGTCGCCGTTCGAGTCGGGCTGCGGCTTCTCCTGGTTCGCCTGATCGCGGAGCGGAGCGGGCGCCGCCGCCGCGGCCCACACCTCGCCGTTCTCGCCCGCGAGCACCGCCGCGACCTCGCCTTCCGGCGAGTCGTACAGCACGCGGAGCTTGCCGCTGCGATCCACGCGCAGCACGAGGCCTTTCCCCTCCGTGCCCGCCAGGAACGTTCCGCCCGGCTCGGGCGCGAGTGACACGACGTGGTTGTCGTCGATCTCCGCGATCACGGACGCCGTTCCGTTCGGCTCGATCGCCACGATCTTCGCCGGCGCTCCGAGCCCGGCCCAGATGCGCCCGTCCTCGGCCTGGACGAGATCCCACACGTAGGACTCGTCGGCGTCGTAGACGATCCGGCCCTCGCGCGTCTTCGGATCGATCCGGTAGATGAAGCCCTCGGGCCCGGTGCCCGCCCAGATCGCGCCGTCCCGCGCGACCACGAGCGAAAGCACCTCCAGCGCCGCGCACTGGAAGAACTCCTCCGTTCCGTTCTCCCCGAGCTTCAGCACCCATCCCTGGTCGCCGGTCGCGAGGTAGGTGCCGCTCGATCCGCTCGCGACGTCCCACAGGTACGCGACGTCCGGCTCGGCCAGGGTCCGGAGCGCGGGCGCGGGCGCGAGCGTGCCGTCCTCGCGGATGGTCACCTGCTCGGCCTTTCCCGCGAGGAACTCCTCCGCGGTGTCGTGGATCCAGTACTGCGGCGAGACCGCCGACGCGACGGACGCCGCCATCCACGTCGCCGCGATCGCGGCCGCGCCGCGAGCGATTGCTCGGTGCGTCATGACTTCTCCTCGCGAACCTCGAACAAGACCGTGTGTCCGCCCTGCAGGTAGCGACCGAGCGGCACGCGCTGCTCGCGCACGAGCTCGGCCGGCAGATCCTCGATCACCCCGGAGCGCGTCGCGCCGCCGAGAATCGCCTGTGCGGTGGGCGGCAGATCCGGGAGCGGCCGCCCGTCGACGAGCGCGCCCTCGGAGCGGCGGTACAGCAGCAGATACAACTCCTCCGTGGAACGGAGGCGGTCGATGCGCGTCAGCAACTCGTCGACCGAGCGCGGCGCGAAGTCGCGCGGGCTGCGCTCGGATTCGTACTTCTCCGCGTTCTGCGCGTCGGCCGCGAGCAGCAGGTAGCGGCCCGGCCGCGCGTTCGCCGGAAGCGGGATCTCGAACCGGTGCCGGGTCTCCTCGCCGCGCCAGTCGCGGAGGACGTACGTGCCGCGCACGGACTCCCCCGGACGCACCCGCTCGCGGTCCACCGCGAGCTCGGTCAGGAACGTCGCGCGGGTCCCGGGTTCCGCGTCGATCTCCGCGTCGATGCGCGCGATCTCGATCTTCTCGAAGGGATTCGAGAGCAGCACCTTCGTCGCCGCGCCGAGCAGGTCCACGAGATCGGAGAGCGTCTCGCTGCCGGTGAACGTCGTGGCGAGCATGGCCGAACGTCCATCGGCAAGCTCGAGCCGCTGGCGGAAGCGGATCGTCTGCTCGCCCTGCGTTCCTTCGCGCGCGAGCAGCGAGTTCGCCGCGGTCATGCCCACGAGCTGGGGCGCGAGCTCCGGATGACGCACGATCTCGTAGTGCCATTTCCGCTCGTCGCCGCGCTGGCGAAGGAGCACGTCGAAGTCGATCCGCGGCGGCGCGGGGCCGAGCCGGCCGGAGATCCCGGAGCGACGATCGCTCGTGCACACGCCGACCACATCGCCACCGCTGCCGAGCTTGAACGAGATCATGTCGCTCGGCACCACGGTGTGAATCGTGCCGTTCACGAGCGGGAACTCCACGTCGCCGATCTGGAAGAACGGATGTCCCCAGGCGTACACGCGATCGTCGTCCACCCAGGTCACGGTGCCGATCGCGGTCATGTCCACGTCGCCGCCCGCGAGCCGCACGCCGATCGTGGCCCCGGGTTCGATCGCGCCCCCCGTCGACGTACGCCCGGTCCCGCCCTCGGCCACCGTGAAACCGAACGGCGCGAAGCGCTCCGCCGCGAGATCCGACAGACGCGGGTCCAGTCCCGCCAGCATGAGCGGGGCGCCGATCGATTCGAACTTCCGGGCGGTGGCCGGCGCGGGCATGGCCTCGCCCGGAGACGCCGGTCCTGCGGTGGCTCCGAAAGGATCCGGCAATCCCAGCCGCGCCGCCAGATCGCGGGCCGCACGATTCCCGGGAGTTCCCGGGCCGAGCCCGCCCGGCGTCACGGCGCCCCGCACCTCCCGCGCGAACGACCAGTCCGCCTCGCGCGCCATCTGCTCCGCCGGCGTGATGCCGAGGATCGGTTCCCGCAGGAACGGCCAGGTCGAGGACAGCGCGCCCACGAGGCGCCCGTCCTGATAGACGGGACTGCCGCTCATTCCCTGGGCCACGCCGAGGTGGGCGATGCGGTCGCCGATGCCTTTCGCGACGATCAGATCCTGGCCGGGGCCCGTGCTTCGCACCACGGAGAGGATCTCGACGTCGAACTCCTCGATGCGCGTGCCCGAGAGGACCGTCCGCACCTGCGCCACGGCCCCGGGGCGCACCTCGTCCAGGGGCAGGAGATCGGGCGCAGCCGCGGCCGGCTTCCCGCCTCCGGCGACGAGGAGCAGTACGAGCAGACGGACGGGGACGTGAAATCGCGGCACGGTCTCACCGGGTTTCGGGGCGGACGGGGCGGGCCAGAGCCTGGGAACCGTAGCGCCGGCGGGAGGTTCCTGTCAATCGACCCGGACGCCTAACCCCAAGTTTTCCAGCATGTTGCGAGATCGGCGTCAGCCCGGGACCGGTCCGCCGCCGATTCCGCCGACGAGACGGACGAGCCCGGCGATCTCGAGGACCGCCGGGCCCGCGTACCGGCTCTCGTCAGCGGGAGCCGGCCCCCGCATGGTAGCGCGGACCGACCCCTCCCCGCATCCGAAGATCTCAGAGCGCCTTGCCGTTCGCCTGCAGCAGCGCCTCGGCCGAACGACGCGGATTGATGATCCGCATCGTCTCGTCTCCCTCCTGCACGACGTCCGCGTTGTCGAGGATCAGCGAGACGACCTGCGACGGTGTGAGGTTCGGATCGAGCGCGAACAGCTTCGCTGCGAGGTTCGCGACGTTCGGCGACGCCATCGACGTCCCCGAGAACGGCAGACGGTCGCCGCCCGGGACGTAGCTCTCGACCTCGTAGCCGTTCGCGTACACGTTCACGGTCGGACCGAAGCTCGTGAACGTCGTGGCCTCGCCCGCCTGATCCACCGCGCCGGCGATCAGCAGGTTGTCGAGCTGCAGCATCGGCGGGACGAACTCGTCGAACTCGATGTCGTTGTTCGAGTTCCCGGCGCCGCCCACGAACAGGATCTCGGGCGCCGACCGGAACGCACTCTCCAGCCCCTCGCGGATCACGTCGAACTGGCGACGCGCCATCTCCTTGCGCTCCTCGGCGTCCTTCCCGATGTTGTGCTGCTCGAGGCCGGCCTCGATCCCCGAGCGCGCGACCACCCAGCTCATGTTGACGACGCGCACGCCGTTCGCCCGGAAGTACTTCACGGCGTCGCTCGCGGCCTTCGCCATGTTCTCCGAGTCTTCCATCGTGGGCGGCTCGCCGATGATGCGCGGGTCGCCCGTGAGGCGGCAGTACAGGATTCGCGCGGCCGGATTCTCCGCCGCGGCGATGCCCGCCACGTGTGTGCCGTGCGCGTAGAGCGTGTAGCGGGTGAGATCCTCCATGAAATTCTTCACTTCGTCCTGCGAGAGCTGCGACATCTCCGTGCGGAGCTGCTTCGCTTCCGGCGAGTCGATCGCCGCCTGGAGATCGAACAGACCCTTGGCCCAGCCCTGCAGCGTGGGCACGGGACGCGTTGCGCCGGACATGTCGTACAGGTTCCCGGTCGTCCGCACGTTGTGCAGGTCGAACGCGATGCCGTGCATGTCGTCCACGAATCCGTTGCCGTCGTCGTCCTTGCCGTCGGCCTTCTCGTTCGGGTTCGTGAACAGCTGGTTCGTCTTCCCGAAGATCGCCGTGTCGACGCCCGTGTCCCACACCGCGATCTTCGTGGTCGTCAGATCGGAACGTCCCGCGAGATCGAGCGAGCGCTCGGCCCAGATGTCCTGCTTCTCCTCGCGATTCCGGTCGACCAGACCCTGCAGCGCCGCGACGGCCTCTCCCTTCACGGGCAGCCCCTGCGTGAGCAGCTCGCGGAACGAGAGGAGCTGCACCGCGATGTCGCGGCTCACCTCGGGATTCTTCGCGACGATCGGGTCCACCTGTTCCTGGATCAGCCCGAGCACGAGCGGCTCCGAGATCATCTCCATCTGACCTTTGGTCTGCTGCAGCACGTCGGCCACGACGTTCCAGTCCAGGCCCGCGAGCCGCTTCTCGTACTCCTCGCGGAACTTCGGACCGAACACCGCCGGATCCGTGGAGCCGGTCGCCTGGATCGCCGCGATGCGCGACTCGGTGCCGAGTCCCATCGTGGCCTTGATCGCCGGCTTGTCTTCCAGCGCGCGTGCCGCCTTCAGGTGCTCGAGCGCTTCGTCCCAGCGGTGCTGGACCAGGGAGATGGTGGTCAGCGCGCTCTGCATGCCCTGGACCGTCGTCTTGTCCGCGATGTCGTAGCTCGCGAGATCAGCCTCGAGATCGGCCCGAACCTGCTTCGCGAGCTTCGCGATCGCGTCCTCGGACCGAACGATCTCCGATCCGGACATCGGCAACGTGTAGGAGTGGCGCGGGAGATCGTCGCGCTTCTCGATCTTCTTCTTCGCGGCGGGGGCAGACGCCGCCACGAGCAGGACGGCGGTGAGCGCCATCCCGATGCGGACGACGGAACGGACGTGCATGGAATCACCTCGGTGTTCGCGGGAACGGAAAGCCGCTGCGGTTGCAGGAAAAATACGAGACCCGGCCGGGTTCGGGCGAGGCGGCGGGGCGATTTCGTCATCCGACGGGACGGGACGACGACGCGGCGGGGCGATTCCGCGGGCCCGCGGCCGCGGGCCGGCCCCCTCGCCCTCCCGGGCGGAGCGCGGTTTCCGGATCCCGACCACCCCGGACGGGGTATCCTCGTCGTCCCCTCCCGCCGCCGGAGTGTCCCTTGAGCCGTCGCACGGGAATCGCGATCGCCGTTTCGGGTGCGGCCCACGTCGCCCTGGTGCTGGCGCTGATGGCGTGGGGTGCCCGGGACCGGGATTTCCCGCTGCGCCGGCAGGTTCCGGTCCGCCTCATCCCCGCGGCCGAGCGGCCGAAGGTCGAGCCCCCGTCCCTCGAACCGCCCCCGCGCGAGGCGAAGCCGACGGACTCACCCCCGCCGCTTCGGCCTCCCGCCGCGGAGACTCCCCCGGCCGAGTCCTCCCGGCCGGGACCCGCGAGCCCACCGTCCGACCGGCCGGTCCCGCCCGAGAAGACCGACGAGGAAGAAGACCTTCCTCCGCCCCCGGTCGCGCCGCTGCCCCTGCGAGCCCCCGAGCGATCCGACGACGTCGCCTCGGAGTGGTGGGCCGATCGCTCGATGGTGACGTTCATCCAGGGTGCGAGGGTCGGCGACGCGCCGCGCGACTCCATCCTGGACGACTGGATGACGCCGGCCGAACGCGTCCTCGCCCGCACGGACCGCGGCCTGAACGAGACGTTCCTGAAGCTCCGCCGGAAGTGGCGCGAGGAGAAGTTCCGCGAGGAGTACCAGAAGAACTTCCCGCTCATGAAGTGAGGCAGGAAAAGGGGCCCGCCGTGCGAGACGACGGGCCCCGGTTCGCGAACGGGATGGAACGCTACTTCAGCAGCGTGACCTTCCGTACCTGCGACACGTCCTCCGTGTCGAGGCGGTAGAAGTACACGCCGGATGCCACCCGACGTCCCGTCTCGTCGCGCCCGTCCCAGGCCACCTGATGGCGGCCGACGGGCTGGGCGCCGTTCACGAGAGTGCGCACGCGACGACCCGACACGTCGTAGACGGCGATCGTGAGCGCCCGCGCCGCATCGGGCACCGCGTACTCCACCGTGGAGAGCGAGCCGAACGGATTCGGCTGCGGGCGACCGAGTTCGAAGCGCGTGGGCGCCGCCGGCGTGACCACGACGTCCGTCGCCCCGCCGATCGTGAGCGTCACGGGGATGTCCGTGACCGCCTCGTCCTGATCGTTCGAGAGGATGCGGACGATCGCCTCGTACGTGCCGGCGGTGAGCCCGGCGGCGTCGAAGTCCAGGGACACGGCCCCGGAACCGAACGCCGGCACCAGTCCCGACGACGGACTGGCCGTCAGCCACGAGATCGGCGGCGCGTTCGTGAACAGGATCGTGAGCCCGTCGTGCAGGTAGGCCGCGTTGAACACGACCTCGAGACCGTCGGAGCCGTCCGCGTTCTCGATACCGACCGTGCTCGAGATCACGTTGTTCACGCTGCGGTACTGCGTGAGGATGGTCCCGTCCGCACCGAGGATGATCTGGAACGTCTGCAGCTGGGTTCCGCCCGTCCCGTACCGAGGAACACCGTCCCACTCCACGATGAAGCGGGCGTTCGCCGCATCCGCGTACGTGTAGATCGTCCCGCCGTCGTTCGCGTTCAGATCGTCCCAGTAGGCGCAGACCATGTCGTCGGGATCCGTCGTGCTCGGAAGCGATCCGTTCGTGTAGTACGAGCCGGACGGCGCCGAGAAGCTCACGAATCCGTTCGTGCTGATGTTCACGCTCGAGTAGACGTTCCCGTAGTACGGGAAGGAGATCCCCATCGGGACTCCGGTCAGGTACGTGTCGTCGCCCATGGCGAGCGGCGTTCCGACCCCACTGATCTCCACCCACGCGTACGCGGGTCCTGAGGGATCGTCGCTGTCGATCCAGCGGTAGCCGAACCCGTCCGGCCCGCCGGAACCGAGGAGCGGCGAATCGCCTACTCGCGGATCGACCTCTCCCTTCGCGAGATCGATCTCCTCCCGCACCGCGCGACCGAGCTCGTGCGGGCGCGGGGCCGGAGCCGGTGCTTCGAGGATCGAGATCCCGTAGGAGAGCTCGCCCTCCCCGGTGTTGTCGATCGTGAGCGGCTGCGTGGACGTTCCGCCCGGGCTCAGCGTCTCGGTCACGCTGCCCGGCGAGACCGCGATCTCCGGGTACACCGGCGGCGTCACGCGCGGCATCTCGATGAAGTCGATCCACACCGCATCCGCCCCGCCGTTGACGGAGCCGTCCTTGGAGTAGGTCCAGGTGAACGTGTGGAAGCCGGAGCCGACCGGATACGTCGCCTGGGTCCAGGGCACGGTGCCGGACCACTGATTCATCAACACGCCGTCCAGGTAGAACTTCAGGTAGTCGAAGCCCGACTCGGTCGACACGTTGTACCAGAACTTCAGGTCTCCGCTCTCGGCGAGGAACACGTCGAGCGTGGCGGTGGAGGTCTGGTTGTGCGTGATGGCGCCCGAGCGAGCGGCGTACAGACCCTCGTACGCGTTGCTCGCGTCGATCGTCCACGGCCCGGTGCCGCTCATCGTCCACGGCCACACGATGAAGTCGCCGCTCTCGAAGTCCTCCGCGAACAGCTCGGGGAGGACGAAGTCGAGCGTGGCCGCACCGGAGACGGGCAGCGTCGTGACCACGGCGCCGAGCCCGGCCTTGTGAGCGCGGAAGTCGTAGGTCGCTCCATCCGGCACGGCGATCGAGTACGTGCCGTCCGGCGCCGACATCACCGGGGCCAGCGGCGTGTTCATCGCCGTGACGGTCGCGCCGTCCACGAGGTTGCTCTCGAAGTCCGTGATCGTGCCGCTCACGAGCGCCGTCGGGGCGAGCGTCATCGCGAAGCCGCCGTCGGTCGTGGAATCCGCGACCGACTCCACCATCGCCGTGTCCGTGAGGTACCCGAACGCGCTGTACTCGAGCGTCCAGGTTCCGGCCGGCAGGTGCAGGCGGAAGAAGCCGCTCGCGTCCGTGGCGGCCGAGCGGGGATCGCCGATCACGTTCACGGTGGCGTTCGCGATCGGAAGCGTGGTCGCGATGTCCGTGACCGTGCCCTCGACCACACCGTAGCCGTCGAGCACGGCGAGCACCGCGTCGTAGGCGTTGATGAAGCCGTGGCCGTAGGTGTTGTCCTCACCCACCGTGCCGAGGTCGGTCGCCGTGTCCATGAGGATCTGCTTGATCGTGTCCACGTCGAGGTCCGGGTTCGCGGACCGCATCAGCGCCACGACCCCCGCGACGTGCGGGCCGGCCATCGACGTCCCGCTCAGCAGCTGGTAGCCGCCTCCCGGCTCCGCCGAGTAGATGTCCGAACCGGGAGCGCAGACCTCGGGCTTCATCGCGAACGCGCCGCCGCAACCGGACGGACCGCGGCTCGAGAAGCTGCTGATCGTGAAGGGAGCGGAGTGGATCGTGGAACCGACCGAGAACGCGTTGTACGGGGTGGCCGCGCGATCCGCGGGCGAGCGCAGCGTCATCGAACCCGGGCCCTCGTTGCCGGCTGACCAGGTCAGCACCACGCCGGCCGCCTCGCAGTTGTCCATCGCGGCCCACCAGCGACTGTCGCAGTCGAAGTAGCCCGAGAAGCCCTCGTTCACGCCCCAGCTGTTCTGCACCACGTCCGGAACGTCGTCCGTCGTACTCGAGTTGCCGTCCGGGTCCGAGAACCACTGCAGGGCCGCGAGCACGTCGGCGTCGAACGCGCCGCCGGCACTCTGATTGATCGAGTTGTCGGCGATCCAGAGCGCTCCCGGCGCCACACCGATCGTGTCGTTCGGCGCCTGGCCCGTGATCGTGCCCATCACGTGCGTGCCGTGGTAGTGACGATCGACGGGCGTCACGTCACCGAATCCGACCGCGTCGTTCCAGCACTCGCTCGCGGGAGCGAAGTTGCCGCGCCAGCGGGCAGACAGCGCCGGATGCGTGCCGTCCACACCCGTGTCCATGTTCGCGACGAGCGCGCCCGTCCCGTCGACGCCGAGCTCTTCCCACACCCGACGCGCCTGGATGGACACGACGCCCGGCGTGATGCCGATGGCCCGCGCGTCGCGGCCGAGTCGCTTCGCCGGATCGGGCTCGATCGGCCGGATCAGCTCCACCGGCAGATTCGGCTCGATCACGTCGACATCCGGCCGGGTCGCGAGATCACGGATCGCGTCGATCGTGCCGGTCACGAGCACGGAGTTCACGAGCCAGTACGGCTGGAAGCTCGAGATCGAGCCGCTTCGCTCGAGCGCGAGCTCCTGCAGCAAGGGTGCCTGCGTCGCGTCGGCCGTCGCGCGAAGCGCGTCGATCACGGTGCGGTGCCGCTCGGCCATCGTCGAGCGCGAGAGCTTGAGGGATTGATTGAGCGCGGGCACGTCCGCCTGTTCGCGCAGCACGACGAGGACCTTCAGCTCCTCGTCGCCGGCCTTGCCCTGCATCAGCTGCTCGAGTCCGGGGGAGAGACGGCCGGCGTCCGCGGAGGCGGAGAGGCCGACGAGCCCGAGGAACGCGAGCGCGAGCGCCTTCTTCATGGGGATCCTGTCTCCTGTGGTGTCCAGACGAGGCGGGCCCCGGGGCCGGAGCCCGTCTCCGAGAGACTAGCACCGGGGTGGGGGTGGCCTCCACGACGCCGTTGGAGCCGAATCTGCCGGAAGGGTCGGAAAAGACCGGGGCCCGCCGCGTCTCCGCGACGGGCCCCGGTTCGGGCCGAAGGAACGCCTGGGGCTACTTCAGGAGCGTCACCTTCTTCACGTCCGAGAACTCGCCGGCGTCCATCCGGGTGAAGTACACCCCGGAGGCGACCCGGCTACCGGACGCGTCACGACCGTCCCAGATCGCCACGTGACGACCGACCGGCTGCACGCCGTTCACGAGCGTGCGGACCAGCTTGCCGGCCACGTCGTACACGGCGATGGAGACCGCCTGGGCTTCGTTCGGAATCGCGTACGCGATCGTGGTCGCGGAGCCGAACGGGTTCGGCTGCGGGTTCGCCAGCTCGAACGCCGTCGGCTGCGCCCCGACGATCACGTCGGTCGAACCGGAGACGTCGAGCGTGATCGGCACGTCCACCTGCGACTCGTCCGGATCGTTCGTCGTCAGGCGCAGCGTGGCCGTGTAGGGACCGGACGCCAAACCCGTCGCGTCGAAGAGGACGTCGAGGGAACCGCTGCCGGCCGCCGGCACCGAACCCGAGGTCGCCGACGTATCGAGCCAGCTCAGCGGGCCCCCCACGATCGAGACGTTGTAGTTCAGCTGCGCGTCGCCGACGTTGTCGATCGTGAGCGACTGCGACGACGTGCCGCCCGGAGCGAGCGTCTCGCTGATCGAGCCGGGCGCGATCGCGATGTCCGGAGTGGGCGACACGAGCGGCGGGAAGTCGATGAAGTCGACCCACGCCGCATCCGAGCCGGTATTCACCGAGATGTCCTTCGTGTACGACCAGCGGAACGTGTGCGTTCCGGCGGTCACGGCGTACGTGGCCTGCGTCCAACCGATGGAGCCGGACCAGCTGTTGCGCTGCACGCCGTCGATGTAGAAGCGCAGGAAGTCGTAGCTCAGCTCGGAGGAGACCGTGTACCAGAACGAGAGGTCTCCGGCGGCGGCCAGATCGACCGTCACTTCCATGGTCGACGACTGGTTGTGCGAGATCACGCCCGAGCGCGCCGAGTACGAACCCTCGTGCACGTTCGTCGTCGAGATCGTCCACGGCGCCGTGCCGCTCATCACCCACGGCCACGACGTGAAGCCGCCGCTCTCGAAGTCCTCGGCCATCAGCTCGGGCAGGACGAAGTCGACCGTCGTGTTGCCGGAGATCGCCACCGTCTGCTGCACGCCGCCGAGACCGGCCGCGGCGCCCAGGAACGTGTAGGTGTCACCGTCCGGAACGGTCAACGAGTAGGTGCCGTCGCCGGCCGTCGTCGCGGGCGCGAGCGGCGTACCCATCACGGAGACGGTCGCACCGGCCACGGGGTTCAGGTTGTAGTCGATCACGGTGCCGCTCACGGTCGCCGAAGGCACCGGCGCGAGCGCGAGGCTTCCGTCGACCACCGTGTCCGCGATCACGTTGATGGTCTGCGAATCGGTCACATGACCGAACGCGCTGTACTCGAGATCCCAGCTGCCTTCCGGCAGGAGGATCCGGAAGAACCCGGATGCATCCGCGGTCGAGGTGCGGGGGTCGCCGACGACGTCGACGGTCGCGCTCGGCACCGGCAGGCCGGAGACGGTATCCGTGACCGTACCCTCGATCGTGCCGTAGCCCGAAAGCGCCGCGAGCACGGCCTCGTAGGCGTTGATGATGCCGTGGCCGTAGGTGTTGTCCTCGCCCACCGTGCCGAGGTCCACCGCGGTATCCATGAGGATCTGCTTCACGGTCTCCACGTCGAGGTCGGGATTCGCGGCGCGCATCAGCGCGACCACGCCCGCGACGTGCGGACCGGCCATCGACGTTCCGCTCAGGAGCTGATAGCCGCCACCCGGCTGCGCCGAGTAGATGTCCGAACCGGGAGCGGAGACTTCCGGCTTCATCGCGTACGCACCGCCGCAACCGGAGGGGCCGCGGCTCGAGAAGCTGCTGATCGTGTACGGAGGCGAAGTGATCGTGGAGCCGACGGAGAACGCGTTGTACGGGCTCGCGGCGCGATCGGCGGGCGAACGGAGCGACGTCGAACCGGGGCCCTCGTTGCCGGCCGACCAGGTCAGCACGACACCGGCCGCTTCGCAGTTGTCCATCGCGGTCCACCAGCGACTGTCGCAGTCGAAGTAGCCCGAGAAGCCCTCGTTCACGCCCCAGCTGTTCTGCACCACGTCCGGAACGTCGTCCGTCGTGCCCGAGTTGCCGTCCGGATCCGCGAACCACTGCAGCCCGTTGAGGACGTCGGAGTCGAACGCGCCCCCGGTGCCCTGGTTGATCGTGTTGTCCGCGATCCAGAGCGCGCCCGGCGCCACACCGATCGTGTCGTTCGGCGCGAGTCCCGTGATCGTGCCCATCACGTGCGTGCCGTGATAGTGGCGATCGACCGGCGTCGCGTCACCGAACCCGACCGCGTCGTTCCAGCACTCGCTCGCGGGAGCGAAGTTGCCGCGCCAGCGGGCGGAAAGCGCCGGGTGCGTGCCGTCCACACCGGTGTCCATGTTGCCGACGAGCGCGCCGGTGCCGTCGATGCCGAGCTCCTCCCACACCCGACGCGCCTCGATCGCGAGCAGGCCGGGCGTGATCCCGATCGCGCGCGAGCCGCGCCCGAGCTGCTTCTCCTTCGGCGGGTGGATCGGCTCGATCAGCTCGACCACGAGGTTCGGCTCGACGACGTCCACATCGGAGCGCGCCGCGAGACCGCGGATCGCCTCGATGGTTCCGGTGACCCGGATCGCGTTGATGAGCCAGTAGGGACGGTAGTCCGAGATCGAGCCGCTGCGCTCGAAGGCGATCTCCTGGATCACCGCGGGCTGGGTGGCGTCGGCGGTGGCGCGCAGCGCGTCGACCACGGTGCGGTGCCGCTCGGCCATCGTGGACCGGGCCGCCTTGAGGGACTGGTTCAGCCCCGGAACGTCGGCCTGGTCCTTGAGGACCACGAGGACGGTGACCTGCGAGTCCAGAGGCTGGCCCTGGACGAGCCGCTCGAGACCGGCCGAAAACTGGCCAGCGTGAGCCAGCGGGGCCAGGCCGAGCAACCCGGCGAATGCGAGCGCGAGCGCCTTCTTCATGTGTGACTCCTGGTGTAGCTGGGGGAACCGGAGAACCCGCGGATCAGGACGCCCACGGATGGCGTCGAGGGTACCACGGAACGACCCTCGGTTGCGGTCCCGGCGTTCATCCGGACGTCGGAAGGGGTCGGGAACCGTCCGCTCGGAGACCCAGGACCCGCCTGCCGCCGACCCTCGCCGCCGACCCTCGCGCCCGGCCCTCGCCCCCGACCCTCGCCCCCGGCCCTCCGGAAATCCCGCACTACCCCCGGGAGGGCATTTCGGAGTACCGATTCCATTATTCTGATCGAGGCCCGGCGCCTCCCGGGCTGGCCCGGCCCCCGCAGTCCGGGGCCGCCGCCCCGAACGGAGGCGCCACTTCGCCGACCGTGGAGGACCCATGACCCCGCTCCCGCCGTACAAGATCAAGACCGTAGAGCCCGTGAAACTCCGCAGCCGCGAGGAGCGCCTCGAGCGCGCGCGGCGGGCCGGATTCAACCTGTTCCAGGTGCCGGCGAGCTACGTCTACGTGGACCTGCTCACGGACAGCGGAACGTCGGCGATGAGCGACCGGCAGTGGGCCGGCGTGATGCGCGGCGACGAGTCGTACGCCGGGAGCGACAGCTTCTACCGGTTCGAGCACGTCGTTCGCGACATCTTCGGATTCCGGCACGTGATTCCCACTCACCAGGGCCGCGCGGCCGAGCATCTGCTCTTCTCGGTGATGGTGAAGCCGGGCGACGTCATTCCTTCCAACACGCACTTCGACACCACGCGCGCGAACGTGGAGGTGGCGGGCGGAAGGCCGGCGGACCTCGCGATCGCGGAGGCCGGGGACCCGTACGCCGACCACCCGTTCAAGGGCAACATCGACATCGAGAGGGTCGAGAACCTGATCGCCGACGTCACCCGCGACCGCATTCCGCTGGCCATGATCACCGTCACGAACAACTCGGGGGGCGGGCAACCCGTCTCGCTCGAGAACCTCACGGCATACCACCGGTTGCTGGACCGTCACGGCATCCCGCTCTTCATCGACGCGTGCCGGTTCTCCGAGAACGCCTGGTTCATCCGGGAACGCGAGGGCTCGAACGCGGGGCGCTCGGTGCGCGACATCGCAGCCGACATGTTCGCACTCGCCGAAGGCTGCACGATGAGCGTGAAGAAGGACGGCTTCACGAACATCGGCGGCTTCCTCGCCGTGCGCGACGAGCAGCTCTCGCGCCGCATCAAGGAGCGGCTCGTGCTGTACGAAGGCTTCGAGACGTACGGCGGACTGGCCGGGCGCGATCTCGAAGCGATGGCCGTGGGGCTGGACGAAGCGGTGGACGAGGACTGGCTGGCCTATCGCGTGGGTCAGGTGGCGTATCTCGGCGAAGGACTCCGGCGGGCGGGCGTTCCGGTGCTCGTTCCGTTCGGCGGCCACGCGATCTACATCGACGCCGCGGCGTGCCTCCCGCACATCCCGCGCGAACAGTTCCCCGGGCAGGCGCTCTCCGTGGCGCTGTACCTCGAGGCGGGAATCCGCACGGTGGAGGTCGGGGGCGTGATGTTCGGACGGCACGATCCCGAGACGGGCGCGACCGAGTTTCCGAAACTCGAGCTGGTGCGACTCGCCCTCCCGCGTCGGGTGTACATGCGCGAACACCTCGACTACGTGGTGGACAGCGTCGCTCGGCTGCTCGAGCACCGCGACCGGATCGGCGGATTCGAGTTCGAGTACGAGGCGCCGGTGCTTCGCCACTTCACGGCCCGGTTCCGCCCCGCGGCGCCCCTGCGCGCGCTCGCGAAGTCGGCGACCTAGAGATCTGGTAGGATCCTCCCGTCGCGAACGGGAGGATCCTCGATGAGCACGAACGACGCCCGCGTGAAGCGCGCCGAGCAGGTGACCTGGAACGAGGTCAAGGCCGGCACCGCCACCCGCACCCAGGTGCTGCTCGGTCCGGACGACCACATGCCGAACTTCGCGATGCGCCGTTTCCGCATGGAGGCCGGCGGCGGCATGCCGCTGCACACGAACGCCGTGGAACACGAGCAGTACGTCCTCGCCGGCCGCGCGAAGGTACGCATCGGCGGCGACGTCCACGAGGTCCGCGAAGGTTCCGTGCTCTACATCCCGGCGGGCGCGCCGCACTCCTACGAGGTCGTCGAGGCACCGTTCGAGTTCCTGTGCATGGTGCCGAACCGGGAAGACCGGATCGAGATCGTCGATCCGAGCTGCTAGCCGCTCGTCCCGTCCCGGATCTCGCTCCCGGCGACCGTCAGCGATAGTCCGCCTTGATGCGTCCCCAGGTGGACGGCTGCACCGAGATCACGAACGAGCACCCGGGGTGTCCCATCCAGCTCGCGTAGTTCGAGTACGCGTTGCCCTTGATGGACTCCACGCCTCCTGCGTGCGTGATGTCGACGGCGTCGTTGATCACGAAGCAAGCCGGGAACTGGCAACCCGCGCACGATCCCGGGTTGGGTACCCGGAACTCCACCCGGAACGCGTAGTACTCCTCGAACGCCGCGAGCGAGACCGGTTCACTCGTCTCGACTCGCACGGCGATGCGAGCCCGATCCGGGGTCAGGTGAGGCGAGATGAAGTCGTAGGTAACCGTTGCGTTCCCCTGCCAGGGATCCGTGTGCGTGCTCGGTCCGGCCGAGAAGTCCGCGTCGACGCCCAGACCTCCCTCGCGACAACCGCCGGCCTGCTCGAACTGCCACCACTCCGGAAGATCGAAGGGGTAGGTGCAGAAATCCACGTGTCCTTCGAGGACGGTTACCCCCTCGAGGTCGCGCGCCGCAGCGAACGAGACCACGAGCGTGGTGTCCGTCGGGTTCATGCAATCCATGTAGATGTCGGACTGGTAGCTCCAGTCCGTGTCTCCCCATCCGACCGTGATGCCGGCGAACCCGCCGGCCGCGACCTGCGGGGGAACGAGGAACGAGAGCGCCGCGAGGGCCAACACGGAAAAGAGACGGGTCGCGAGGGCCATGGACAACCTCCTGGGCCGGGTCGAGCGGGTGTCGATCGAATCGCACCGGGGGGTTGGCGCAGGATAGTTTCTCGGAGGTACCCGGATCAATGACGTCGCGGATGCCCGGATGCCGACATCGTGCGCGGGACCGCCGGAGGTTCCGAAACGCGCGTCAGACCGGCCGCGGAATGCTCGCCGACGACTGCCGCCGACTCGACCGCAGCACCGCGAGGAGGCGCTCGCGCGTGAACGGCTTCGTGAGGAACTCCGTCATGCCGGCGGCGAGGCACGCGTCGCGGTCCTCGGTGCGGGCGTTCGCCGTCAACGCGATGATCGGCACGGGCTTGTCGCCCCGCTCGCTCTCCGCCCGACGAATCCGGCGGGACGCCTCGAGTCCGTCCATCTCGGGCATCTGCATGTCCATGAGAATGACGTCGAACGATCCTTCCGCGAACCGCGCGACAGCCTCCGCTCCGTTCTCGGCGAGCGTCACGACGCATCCGAGATCGCCGAGGTGGTCGCGCGCGACCTCCTGATTGATCGGGTTGTCCTCCGCGAGGAGAACTCGGATGCCCGAGAGGTTCGACGCCGATTCCGGTCGCTCGGCCCGGATGGGCTCGACCTCCTCCGGGGTCGCGACGGCGAACTCGAGATCGAACCAGAACGTCGACCCCTTGCCGACTTCACTGTCCACGTCGATCCGCCCCCCCATCGCTCCCACGAGGCGGCGGCTGATCGCGAGACCGAGGCCGGTCCCACCGAAGCGGCGCGTCGTCGAACCGTCGGCCTGGGTGAAGGACTCGAAGATCCGTGCGCGCGCCGAGGCGTCGATGCCGATTCCGGTGTCGATCACCTCGAAGCGCAACCTTGTCCGATCGCCCGCGCCGTCGTCCCGCCGGGTCACCCGGATGCGAACGGAACCTTCCTCCGTGAAGCGAACCGCGTTGGACACCAGGTTCGTGAGAACCTGTCGGAGACGACCGGGATCTCCGACCAGCCATCCCGGACTCTCCGGGGAGAGCTCCGTTGCCATTTCGAGGCCGCGACTCCCTGCCGAGGCGCGGACCATGCCCATGGCGTCGTCGAGGAGCGACCGGACCTCGAACGCGACTTGCTCGAGTTCGAGCCGCCCCGCCTCGATCTTCGAGAAGTCGAGGATGTCGTTGATGATCGTGAGCAGCGCCTCGCCGGAGCGGTAGGCGGTACGCGCAAAGGACTGCTGTCGATCGTCGAGATCCGTCCGAAGGAGGAGCTCCGTCATGCCCAGCACGCCGTTCATCGGGGTCCGGATCTCGTGGCTCATGTTCGCGAGGAACTCCGACTTCGCGCGACTCGCCTCCTCGGCGGCCTGCTTCGCCTGTTCGAGATCCAACGTGCGTTCCCTTACCCGTCGCTCCAGTCCGTCGTTCGCGTTCCGGAGGCGCTGATCGCGCGACTCGATCTCCACGAGCATGTTGTTGAACGCCGAGATCAGCTCCCCGATCTCGTCGTCGGTGGTGACGTTGACTCGCATCGAGAAATCCTGCGCCCGCTCCACCTCCCGGGCAGTTCGCGCGAGTGCCAGGATCGGATCCGTCACCACTCGTACCAGGCGGCGCGAGAGTCCGTGTGCGATCACGGCGGAGAGGAGGATCACGAGCAACAGGATGAACGCATATCGAGCGAACGCAGCCCGATGCGACCGGAGATCGACCCGGATCGCGAGGGTGCCGAGCGACTCCTGGTCGAGCGCCACGGGCTCGAAGACCACGAGGCTCCGCCAGCTGCGACCGCGAGGAAGGGCATCGAGACTCGTCTCGGGGAGGCTCGACGGATAGGCCGCGCGGGTCTCTCCCTGAGGGTCGAACAGCCAGGCGCCATCGAAATCGGCCAGCGCGCTCAGGGAGGAGAGATTCTCCTCGGCGGAGCGATCATCCTCGAAGTACATCGCGGCGGCACAGTTCGCGGCCACGACACGGGCGATCGACTGGAACTCGTGACTCGCTCGCTCCTGCGCGCGGTACAGGTCGTGAACGAAGAAGGACGCTGCCGCCACCGCCAGCGCGGTGAACGAGGCGAGTGTCTGACTTCTCGTCCACTTCGATCGAATGCTCGATGCGCGTAGCAGCGGATTCCTTGGCATGGGCACCTAGGGGCAGTCCGAGCCCCGGGCCTCCTCGGCCAGGGCGAGCAGACGGGAGCTGACCTCGAGGCCGGCGGACTCGCACGCATCCTGGTTGATGCGAAGCTTGAGACGTCGATCCTCCACGGCCATCTCGACCATTCCGCCGTGATTGCCGAACCCCTCGAAGTCCCCCACGGTGAGGACGGCGTGAGCCCGTGCCTGGCTCAGGAGCCCGCACGTCTCGTCCTTCCGTTCGCGCGGAATCACGAGCAGCTGCACGTCGGCGATATCGGACTCGCTCTCGATCCGGCGGAGCTCGACCGGCCGGTCCCGCACCGACTGGTCCGCGAACACCTCCGCCAGCGCGCCGTCGAAGGGATCGTCCTGCAGATATCCCACCACGAAGGCCTTCGTCGAGTCCTCCACCGCCGGCCACTCGACGAAGCGAGTGACCTTGTACACACACGCGGCCATTACCTGCTCCGCCCGCGCGGGCTCGGCCGCGGTCCCGCCGGCCCCGAACAGATGGACCAGGAGAACGAGCGGCGTCGCAAGCGCGAGCCGGACCGGTCGACACCGGTGACGACAAGCCGTCCGGGATACCGGCGACACTAGATCCCCCAGCGAACCTGGGTGTAGAGAACCCGCCCCACCTCGTGAGGGGAGTTGCCGAGAAGTACGTCCTGGAACTCGGGGGAGTCGGGCCCGACGAGATTCCGGCCGCCGAGCGCCACCGAGAAGTTCGTGAGCGGAGACCAACGCACCGCAGCGTCGAGCGTGAAGTAGGCGTCGAGCGACGCGTGCGCGCCGGTGGCGAACTCGTCCAGCGTCAGCGGAATCACCGAGTCGAGCGGCGAGACCCACCGCACGGTGGAGTCGAGCAGGAGTCCTTGCCGAACTCCCAGCGTGGAGCTGGCGAAGACCTGATGACTCGGGGTCGAACCGGCCACGCTGAGCGGGGACCATCCGCTCGGCGCCGAGTCGAGACTCAGGTGGAAGTAGGAGTAACCGCTCCGCACGAGCGAGAATGGCCCGAGGCCACTCGCCTCCAGCGCGAGTTCCGTGCCCATCGTCGTGGCGGCCGAACCGATCTGCCACTGTGCTGCCACCTCGACCAACGCACCGTCCGGACCGAAAGAGATCGTCGGGGGACCGGTGAGCTGCGTTCCGAGGACGCCCGTGTAGTCGTTTCGGTACACGGCGAGATCGGCCTCGATCCGTCTCGTCAGCGCGATCCGGTAACCGAGCTCGTAGGCCGTCACCTTCTCCACGAGGTCACCGTCGTTCGGCAGCATGGAGTACTGGAACTGGGTTCCGTTCGACATGGAGCCCGACAGGCGCGCCGTGAAGTCTCTCATGGTCCGCGAAGGAGTGGTGACCGCGCGCGAAGCCGCGGCCCACACCAGCTGGCGCTCGGAAACGCGATGGGCCAGTCGTGCCGTCGGCGAGACGTGGAGACCGGAAGTCGAGGACTCCTCGATCTTCGCTCCCAGGACCAGGCGAAGGCGCCCGTCCAGGCCGCGACGTTCTCCCTGCGCGTAGACATTCCAGAGCACGGTCGATCGTTCGGGAGACACGGCTTCGACGACCGCTGTCGGCGTGAAAACGTCGCTCACGAGGCGAGCGCCGGCGCCCACGTTCAACGTCGAGTGCTCTCCGAGATCCCGGTAGGACCGGATCTCGAGATCGTAGGTGTCATTCACGTAGTCGATCGCCTGCTGGTAGCGCTCGGAGCGATCGTAGTACGCCTGCACGGTCGTCACGCCGCGGTCCCCGTTGCGCGTGTAGCGCCCCAGGACGTGCGCACCCTTCGCCTGCGAAGTCGACAGCGTCGCGTCGGTGGACGGCAACGTGAGGAACGCGAACTCGTGCTGTGCGAACTGGTCCTTCTGGACGGCGCCCGTCAGCAGGAACTCGTCGCGGGACTCGTGGCCGTAATCGATTCGAAAGCCCCCCCGGACTTCGTCCCAGATCCGGTGGTCTTCCCCGTTCGTGAGCGCATCGTTCGTCCGATCCGCGTACCGGAGATATCCGCGAATGCCGCCGTCTTCGAGTGGGACCTGCTGGGTGAGCTGCGCTGCCACCGTGAGATCCTGGTCCGCGACCCGAAACGCCTGGATCGTGGACTTGCCCTGCGCCGGCTTCGTGATGACGTTGATGACGCCGTTCACGGCGTTTGCGCCCCACATCGCGCCGCCCGGCCCCCGGACGACCTCGATCCGTTCGATCTGATCGAGCGGCAACTCCTGTGCGTCCCAGAACACCTGGGAGAACAACGGCGAGAAGACGGTGCGTCCATCCACCATCACGAGGAGCTTGTTCGACCACACGCCGTTGAATCCGCGAGCGGCGATCGCCCAGTCCGATGAGCTGACCCGGGCCACCTGAAGACCGGGGACGGCTCGCAGCGCCTCCGGAAGCGAGGTCGCGCCGCTTCGCGCGATGTCCTCCGATGTCAGCACGTAGGTGGCGGCCGCGGTGTCGAAGTAGGCTTCCTCCTTCTTCGACACGGAGACCACTTCCACGCGAAGCAGATCCTCGAGGGACAGCTCCGCGAGATCGGACAGACCGTTCGACTCGGCTGGAGCACCCGCGGGAGTGCAGCAGACGACGGCACCGAGAACCATCGCGAGGGTTCGAGCTTCTCGGCTTGCGGGGACCGTGCTCATTCCAAACTCCTTCGGGCGGAACCTGGGGGGTTCTTGCGTTTCACCTGGATGAATCGACCGATGAAACGCCGCGCTTGAATCGAAACGTGCTCAAGCCGGCCCCGGCCCCTTCCGACCGGCCACGAAGAGACCCGAGGAGGAGGCGACGTGGACCGGCAGAACGACGACTCACCGATCTTCGACCTGGAACTGGCGACGACCTACTGCGGATCGAAGCGCGACCTGGCGCTCCGCCTCGCCCGGAAGCTCGCGGACATCGGACCGGGCGAGATCGAGGCGATCGCGCACGCGATCGAGACCGGGAATGCGAGCGAGGCGGCCACGGCCGCCCATCGACTCAAGGGTTCCGCGGCGCCGCTCGGCGCGGAACGTCTGCGGCGCGCGGCGGAGGAGATCGAGGCCGCCTGCCGCGAGGGGCAGCCGGCCGACGCGCTGGCCGACCGGCTGCGGGACGAGATTCGCGAGTTCGTGGTCGAACTGAACCGGCACCCGGAGGCGGGGCCGCGGTAGGCCGGCGAGGAATCCCGGGTGCGCGTACCTGCCGGCGATCCCTCGCCGCGAGTCCGCCGACGCCTAGAAGGGCGACTCGTCCGCGGTCGGCCCGTAGATCGACGGCAACGGCACGTCGCACAGCCGGAGATAGACCGACAGCTGGGCGCGGTGATGGATCAGGTGATTCATCACGAAGCTGCGGAGCACGGCGACCTTCGGCAGCGTGAACGCCACCTCGCCCCCGTTCCGGAGCGACCAGTTCTCGAACATCTTCTGATCCGACGCACCCGCGATCGCCGCCCGGGCCGCCGCGACGTTCTCGTCGAAGCGGGCGACCAGTTCCTCCGTCGTGCGGCAGAGCGGAGGCTGCGCGTTCGGCCCATCCTTCGGATTGACGTCGAAACCGTCGCCGTCGAGCGTGATGCCCGTCCAGGACAGCAGGTTCGCGACGTGCGTCGCGAGGGACCCGAGCGGGAAGGATTTCTCGTGCGGACGCCAGTCCATCCGGCCCTCGGGCACTCGCTCGAGCACGCGACGGGTGGTCGCCATCTCCTGATCGAACTCGGGAAGCATCGACTGCGCGATCGACATGGTTCCTCCTGCGGCCCGCGGCCGCCAGACACGAAGTCGCCCCGGGAGTGGGCGCCTCCAAAGACCGGACGATCGCACCGCTCGGGCCCGCCCGTCGACGCGAAACCACGACGAAAACAAGGGATGCCGGCCGGGGGCCTGGTTTAGTCTCCCGCCATGGCCGATCCCACCGTGAGATTCCGGCTCGCGACCGACGCGGCGGCGAGCCGCGACGGTTCGGGGTTCGGTCTCCCTGCCGACCTGCTGCGCCAGTCGCGTCATCGGGTGCGCATCATCGCGCTCCTGATGCTCATCGCATCCGGCGCCGACCTCGTGATGATGACCGTGGGTGCGTTCTACACGCACTTCCGGTGGTCCGAGGTACTCGGGCCGGACGCGATCCCCGCGCTCGGCACGCTCTTCTCGTTCAGCGCGGCCGCCATCCTGTTCCTCGCCGCGGGAACGGATCGCATCCGCAACGGGACCTTGCTCACGATCGCCCTCGCCTTCGAGGTCTTCGTCTGCTTCGTGCTGTCCGTATCGAATCCGATCGCCGTCTACGGATCCACCGGACGTCTTCCGAACCTCACGTGGGTCACGCCGCTGATCATCCTGTTCCCGCTGATCGTGCCCTGTCCGCCCCGGCGAACACTCGTGACCGCGCTGCTCGCAGCGGCGACCCGTCCGATCGCGCTCGTGCTGCTGGTGGCGGCGGGACTCGTTCGGGCCGACAGCGAGGCGTACTTCACGGCCGTCTTCAGCCCCGGACTCGCAGTGGTCTTCGCGACGTTCGGATCGCGCGTCGTCTACGGGCTCGGGATGGAAGTCGCGCGAGCCCGCCAGATGGGCAACTACACGCTCGAGCGGAAGCTCGGCAGCGGCGGCATGGGCGAGGTGTGGCTCGCCCGCCATCGTCTCCTCGCGCGCCCGGCGGCGGTCAAGCTCGTCCGCTCCGATCATCTCACGCGCGAGCCGGCGGGCGAATCCGCATCGGTCATCCTCGAGCGTTTCGAGCGCGAGGCGCAGGCCACCGCCGCGTTGCGCTCTCCGCACACGATCAACCTGTTCGACTACGGCGTGAGCGACGAGGGGACCTTCTATTACGTGATGGAGCTCCTCGACGGCCTCGACGCCGACTCGCTCGTGCGCCGCTTCGGACCCGTTCCGGCCGGTCGCGCGATCGGCATCCTGCGTCAGATGTGCCACTCGCTCGCGGAGGCGCACGAGCGCGGGCTCACCCACCGGGACATCAAGCCCGCGAACGTCTACGTGTGCCGCTACGGTCGCGACCACGATTTCGTGAAGGTGCTCGACTTCGGTCTCGTGAAGACCGCCACGGATGCGAGCTCCGCCACGGCGCTGACGATGGAGGGCGTGATCAGCGGAACGCCGGCGTTCATGGCGCCGGAGCAGGCCCGGGGCGCCGACCGCGCCGACGCGCGGTCCGATCTCTACGCGGTGGGCTGCGTGGCGTACTGGCTGCTGACGGGTCGGCTCGTGTTCGACGGGACCGGCGCGGTGGATCTGCTGGTCCACCACGCCCGCTCGGAGCCGGTGCCCCCGTCGCAGCGGACCGAGCTCGAGATTCCCACCGCGCTCGACGAGATCGTGCTCGCCTGCCTCGCGAAGGACCCCGCGCGACGTCCGCCGACTGCCGCCGATCTCAGCGCACGGCTGGCGAGCTGCGGGGTTGCGGAGTGGAGTCCGGACGAAGCGCGCGACTGGTGGTCCGCGCACCTTCCCGGCTCCACCGCGGACTGACTCACACGCCGAACGCAAACACCACGAGCATCGGCCACCCGACGTACTTCTCGCACCGCGGAAACCGCTCCGCGAACTCCGCGTCCGGCGCGTGCTCGCTCAGGTGCGTGAGGCGGAGCCCGGCGCCGAGCGCCGCGGTCACGAAGTCGCCGATCCCGTGCGGATGGCTTCCCGGCTCCACGACCTCCCCGGTGTCGGGATCGGTGAAGCGGGCCTGACTCCCGCGGAGGTACATCGCGGGGTGCATCGCGGAAACGATCGCGGCGCCCGTCGGACGCAGCACCCGGCGGATCTCGCCGAAGAACCGGTCCAGATCGCCCAGATGCTCCAGGACGAGACCGCTCACGACCAGGTCGAAGGATTGGTCGTCGAACGGCAGCGTGACGGTGAGATCGTGGACGACGAACTTCACCGACTCCGCTCCCGGCTTGCCGCGCGCCGCGTCGATCATGCCGGCGGAGAAGTCCACCGCGGTGACGTGAGCCCCGCGCTCCGCGAGGCGGACCGCATGGCGGCCGGTCCCGCAGCCGAGATCGAGTGCGAAGAGGCCGCGGACGTTCGTCGGCTCGAGGGCACGGACGACGGGTTCCTCGAGCGCGGGCAACGGATTCCGATCGTGATCGTAGACCTTCGCCCACCGATCGTATCCGTCGCGAATGGAGTCCGGATGTCCGAGGCGTGGACCGGTCGTCGACATGGATGAACCCTCCCCGGCGAGGGAGAGTACCGCAGAACCGACCGGCCCGACCCGAGGCAACCACAGACGGATTCGACCGGTCCGCGATCTCCGTCCGGGCGATCCATCCGCGCGATCCCCCGCGCGATTCGACGGCCGCCCCCCTCCCCCGGAGAAGGGCGGCCGCGAACGATCAGAACGACGTCTGGACGCCGGCCCGCGTGACCAGCACGGAGCCGGTCTCGTCGCCGTAAACCCAGGGAGAGTCGTCCCGCAGGTCGTACCAGCCGAGTTCCACGTAGCCCGAGGCGTCGCGGGAGAAGCTGCGCGACACCCGGGAAGTCAGCTCGATCTGGCGGTACTTCAGGCGGCTGTACTCGGGGATGGCCGAGAAGTCGTAGTCGGCGATCGCCACCGTCTCCTCGGGAAGCTCGACGTCCGGCGCGTCGATCGAACCCTCGGTGAACGTCAGCGTTCCCGCGATCGACACCCGCCAGGGTCGTCCCTCCGGGACGATCTCGCCGGACGCGTGCAGGGAGGTGGCCTTCGTCTCGTAGTCCACGACGTCGGAAGCGGAACCGAAATGCTCGTAGGCACCGACCGTGCCCAGCAGGTGGCCCGCTCACCCATCCATGACGGTGACGCACAGCTTCGCATTCGACTTGATGCGACTGTGGGCGACCCCCGTCGCGAACACGAACTCGTCACTCGGCATCAGCAGCGCGGAGAATCCCGGCGCGACGACCGAGCGTTCGAAATCGTAGAGGTTCAGATCGTCGTTCTTCTCGAACGCCGCGTTCGCGTACGCGGACACGGACGCCCGGGCGCCGAAACCGTGGGTGAGATTGCCCTTCAGCCGGACCGCCTTCGTGGGAAGGCTCGCACCCGTGCCGATCTTCTCGCGCTGGAAGTAGTAGAGCCAGTCGCTCGGCTGCCCGCCGTCGATCGGCACGAATACGTCGCTGCCGGACTCCTCGCAGATGCCGCGCACGCTCACGAACGGAAGGCTCGTGTGCTCGTACTCGGCCGAGAGGCGAGCGCGTGTGGCCTTCGCGATCCGTTCCGACCACGTCGCGCGGATCGTGTTCTGCACCGTACGCGTCGCCGAATCGTCTTCCGGATCCAGCAGGACATGATCGCGATCCGTGCTGTGCAGCGCGTAGTCGAGCCGGAGGTTCCTCCCGGGACGGGCCGCCCAGACGAGCCGCGCGCTCCCGAGGTACTCCTCACGGTCGTACGCCGAGAGCCGGGTCCAGTCGAAGTCCTGGCCACCCCCCGGTCGTCCCTCGCGCCAGTTCGGAAGATCGAGTTCCCACGAGTCGTTCTGCAACTCGCGACGCGTGAGGCTCGCGGACGCCCGTACGGCGCGCGCCAGCCGGGCCTGCCAGGCCAGCGTCGCCGCGTTGGTCTCCATCTTGATGCCGGCGGACTGATTCTCCGCGTCGGTGCGCAGGTACGAACCCCGCACCGTCTGGGATCCGGAGAGGTCCACCGCCACCTCGACGGCATGGCTGCGCGTGAGGTTGTTCGGGGTCTTCGAGACCTCGAGCGTCTCGTTCTCGTACAGCAGACGGCTCGCGAACTCCGCCCCCGATGCGCCGCTGACGGGATGCCGGGCCTGCATGAACCGGTTGCGCGCCGCCTCCGCCCGGTTGTCGAAGTCGCGTACCGAGAACCGGTACCCGACCTTCACCTCGGACAGCACGGTCGACAGGCCGAGCGTGGCCTGCTGCATCCGCTCGTCGACCACGGCCGTCTGACCCCGCACGTGACAGTTCGCGCAGTGATCGACGCCGAGGACCTGCCGCGTGCCTTCCCGGCTCAGGTTCCGGTACTCGGCCAGAAACGTCGTGCCGGTCCCGACCGGGACGTGCACCTCGAGACGTTCCTTCGTGTCGGTGACGCGCACGCCGTACACGGCGAGGGGATCCGTATCCTCCGACGTGAGCATCTTGCCGCCCCCGACGTCTCCGCCGAGGCTGTCCACGCCGACGCGTTCACGCCATCCGAGGTTCCCGAGCAGATCGTGGTCGAGCGAGTGGTAGAACGACCGGTGGGAGAACTTCACGTCCACGTTCTTCCCGGCGTCGAGGCTCGCGTCCAGATCCAGTTCGGTCTCGTTGCGGAACTCGGTGCGGAGATCGAAGCGGTTCGTCTCGTTCCAGCCGAAGAGCTCCAGCTTCAGATCCGGATCCAGATCCTCGCGGTCCACGTCGTACTCGCGGACCCGGCCGGTGACGCCATCGAGCGACGCCCCGTACCCTCCGACCGACACCGTTCCCTCCAGGGATGCGCTCTCGTCTTCGGCCGACGCCGTCTCGGGATGCGACATCCCGAGCAGGGCGACCGCGACGACGGCGAGGACGCGCACTCCACGATGGTTCCTCATGGTTTCGCCTCCTTCCGTCATCGCGTGAGAGCGGCGCCCTGGCCGCTGATGGATTGCGACGGAAGATCCGAACCGTGGATCTCCGTGTGACACTGCGTGCACTTCGTCAGGAACCCCCGCTTCGAGGCGTCGTGCGTGGAGACGGCGCTGTAGCCGTCGAGCGACGTGAACTCGCCGTCGATGCCGGGGATCGTGGCGTGGAAGTGCGCCTGGTGACACTGGAGGCAGAGGAACGGCTCGTTCTGCACGAGCAGCGCGTTCGCCACGGACCCGTGCGGCGCATGGCAGATCGTGCAGTCTTCGATCACCGGAGAGTGCTCGAAGATGAACGGTCCGGCGTGCCGCGCGTGGCAGCTGAGGCACAGGTCGTTCGGCCGCCCGGCGGACGCCGCGGAGGGCGTGGAGCCGTGCGGGTCGTGACAGTCGGTACACGTCATCCGGCCTTCCCGCACGGGATGGTGCGACGGAAGGTACATCGACGCGCGCTGGTCCTGGTGACAGGAAACACAGAGATCCGGCTGACTCGAACGCAGCAACGCCCCGCGCTGCGGACCGTGGATGTCGTGACACGAAACACAGGACACGTCGGCCGCCGCGTGAAGCGACATCTCGAACGCCCCGACGTCATCCGCGCGGTGGCACTGCAGGCACGCGCGATTCGCCACCACCGGGTCGGCGGTCGCGGGATTCCGGATGTCGTCGGGGTCGTTGCTCTCGACGTGCAGCGAACCGGGGCCGTGGCAGGACTGACAACCGCGGGTCACGACCGCCGCGGTCTCGAACTCCTCGAGATCCCGATGAACGGTCGTCGACGCCGCGTACTCCTCGTGGCATTCGAGGCAAGCGGCGTCGTCGACGTAGGCCGCCGCTCGGGCGTCGAACGAGTCGACCTCGTACGCGAACGCGGGAATACCCGGCAGCAGGGTCAGGAGTGCGGCGCAGATCCTCGGCCCGGCCCGCGCGCAAGCTCGTGCACGCTTCCGGGGAGTCGCAGGCATGGGGACACCTCCTTCCGGCGAGGCCGGAACGGCCGCCCCGCGGGGCGGCATGGCGACCCGCACTCCGGCCCGAACCGCGGGCCGGAGCGCGGCGGCACCGATCCCCTCGCCGGGGGGCCCGCGGTCCGAAGGAGAAGGACTGGCACCGTCATCCCTCCGGATCCGCGCGCAACCCCCGCACGAAGGTCGGCACGTTGTTGTCGACGAGCGCCTGCGATGTCGGCTGGGCAAAGCCGATCGTCGACCAAAGGTGGCAACTGAGAACGCAATCCATCACGAGACCCACGAACGCCCTCGCGGTGAGGGTCGGGTCCACGGCACGCATCTCGCCGCGCTCGATTCCCCGACGCACTCTTTCCCCCAGGAAATCCACGAACGGCCTTCGCCAGGTCACGTACAGGCCACGCACGCGCGGAGACGACGAGAGGGTCGTGGCCACCAGCAACCGATGAACCGTGGGATTCTCGGTGCCGATCTCGAGCATCCGGAGCGCGATCGCGCGGAAGACCGCCTCGTCCTCCGCCACCGGTGCGAGATCCGCGAGAAACGCCGGGATGTCGAACCGGCCGATCTCGCGCTCCAGCACGGCCTCGAACAGAGCTTCCTTCCCGCGGAAGTGGCGGTACAGGATCGCCTCCGACACCCCACACGCCTCCGCCAGGTCGCGGGTCCGCGTCCCGGCGAAGCCGTGCTCGGCGAAGACCCCGGCGCACGCCGCGAGGATTCGCTCCCGCCGCTCCGCCGCCGGCAGCCGGCTCGGTGACGTCGCAATCCGTCGATTCGTGGTCGGGGACATCGGGCCTCCGGGGTTGTTAGTGGGTACTTACTCCTTTCGCCGCCCCCCACCGAGTACGTGGTTCCCGAACGTTGTGGTGCGGAAAGTGTGTCTGCCTCTTCCGGCAGCGATTCACTGCCCGGATCGAGCATCGATGGACCCTTGAATGACCGATCCGTGGCCGATTCGATGGCCCTCCGTCCCCAGACACATTTTCCGAACCACCGGAAAACGCGTATGGGTCGCGTTCGCGGAGCGGACGTACTGTTTCGCGTTCGGCCTTCCGGCAGGCCCCCGAGTGAGACCACCGTCTCCGGAAAGGACGTACAAGGCATGGTGACGCCCGCGTCGCGTGCGCGTGGCCTCCTTCTGGTCGCCGCGCTACTGGTCTGGGCTCCCCCCGCGGGGGCCGAGGCGATTCCCACGTCCGATTGCCTGGAGTGCCACGGCGATCGGACCGACGAAGACACTCCCTTCGTGACCGAGGCCAGTCTGGAGCCGTCGGTGCATGCCGGTTTCGACTGCGTGGACTGCCACTCGGACATCGCGGAGCTGCCCCATGACGAGGAGCTCGCCCCGGTGTCCTGCGGGCAGTGCCACGAGGACGAGGTCGAGGTCTACAAGATGCACGGACGGGTCGCGGTCGGGGCGGATCCCGACATCCCCACCTGTGCGAGCTGTCACGGATCGCACGACATCCGCCCTTCCAACGACGAAGCATCCTGGGTGAATCCGCGGAATCTGCCGGATACGTGCGGGAACTGCCATCGCGACACGGATCTCGCGAAGCTGCACGACATCAAGCTGAAGCGGCCGGTCGAGGTGTACGAGACGAGCGTGCACGGGCGGGCGACGCTGGGCGGCTCCATGACGTTCGCGGCGACGTGCAACGATTGCCATTCCTCCGGCGGCACGGCGCACCGGATTCTGGGACCGGGCAACCCCGAGTCCACGATCAACCACTTCAACATCCCCGCCACCTGCGGACGCTGCCACGAATCGATCGAGCGGGAGTACCGGCAGGGCATCCATGGCCAGCTGACGGAACGGGGCGAGACGGACTCGCCCGTGTGCACGACGTGCCACGGCGAGCACGGAATCCTCCCGCACTCCGATCCGCGGGCTCGCGTGAGTCCGACGCACGTGGCCGAGGCGACGTGCGCGCCGTGTCACGAATCGGCGTTCCTGAACGAGAAGTACGGACTGCCCGCCGGGCGGCTCGCCTCGTTCGTGGACTCCTACCACGGACTCAAGAGCAAGGCCGGAGACACCCGCGTGGCGAACTGCGCGTCCTGCCACGGCGCGCACCGCATCCTCCCGAGTTCCGACGAACGCTCCACGGTGAACCCGGCGAACCTCGTGAACACGTGCGGCTCGTGCCACCCGGGAATCGACACCGCGCTCGCGACCACGAAGATCCACGAGACCGGCCCGGGAGAGCGCACGGGGTTCGCGCGCCTGTTCACGCGGATCTACCTGGTGCTGATCGTGCTGATCATCGGCGGGATGCTCCTGTACGTCACGCTGGACTGGCTGCGACAGCTCCGGAGTCTCCCCTCGGGTCGCCAGGTGACCCGGATGAGCCCGAACGCGATCGCCCAGCATGCGTTCCTCGCGGTCACGTTCGTGACGCTCGTCATCTCGGGGTTCGCGCTGCGGTACAACGAGTCCTGGCTGTTCCAGATGCTGTTCGGCTGGGACGGCGGATCGACGGTACGCGGATTCGTCCACCGGACGGCGGCGGTCGTGTTCACGGCGACGTGCATCTGGCACCTGTTCTACCTGCGCACCACCAGCGGTCGGCGCTTCTTCCGCGACATGTGGCCGACGCTCGAAGACTTCGGTCAGTTCACTCACATGATGCAGTACAACCTCGGCAAGCGGGACGATCGCCCGAAGTTCCGTCGCTTCGGCTACGTGGAGAAGGCGGAGTACTGGGCGCTGCTGTGGGGAGCCGTCGTGATGTTCGTGACCGGTGTCTTCCTGTGGTTCGACAACCGGCTGGTGCACTGGGTGCCCAAGGGGGCACTCGACGTGATGCTGGTGATCCACTTCTACGAGGCCGTGCTCGCGACGCTCGCGATCGCCGTGTGGCACATGTACTCGACCGTCTTCAATCCCGCGATCTATCCCGGCAATCCCGCCTGGATCACGGGCACGATGCCGGAGCAGATGCACCACCACGAGCACGGCGGCGAGAACGTCCCGCCGGAGGCGCCGGCCGAGCCGGCCTGATCGTCCTCGAGTCCGTCTATCGGACCGTCCCCGAGCGCTCCGTCGCCCCGTGCGGCGGAGCGCTTCGAGGTTCCTGGAGTCGTGTCTCCCGCGACGGGGATCCGCGGGAGCGCGACCTCAGGGCGCGCTCCTCCCCTCTTGCGCCGCCGCGAGATCGGTCTCCGCGGCACGGGCCCAGGAGCTCTCTCCCTCCTCCAGGCGGAGTAGGACGTCGCGGCCGGCGGCCGACTCCCGCGCCGCCTCGTCGAAGCGTCCGAGGCGGAGCAGTGTCCGGCCGTGCTTCACGCGCGCGATCGCGGTGTTCAGATGCTCGTCGCCGACACTCCGCCGGAAGCGGTCCACGACGTCCCGCAACCGGGGCTCCGCCGCGGTCCAGTCGCCGCGACGCATGAGCACGCTCGCGACGTTCGACTCGGCTACCGCCACGAAGTCGTGCGCGTCCCCGTAGGCGTGGCGGTAGATCTCCGCCATGTCGC
>JAWKKG010000007.1:0-361322 GCA_041393395.1 bacterium
CGGCTGACCGGAGTTGATGGAGTCGCCGACGACGGATAGTCGGAATGCCTCGGTGGTGAGCGGAGGGTACCAAGTGTAGGGATCTTGGCTCGCGTCCAGAACTCGGATCGCGATCGTCTGTTCCTGGTCGGTGCTCATGGGAGGAGGCTCCTCGAGCCGGGTCCACACGAGACAGAACAGGTCGCCCGATACGCCGGAGTCGTCCTGCGACTCCGATCCTTCCCCGGCGAAGGGTGTTTCGTTGCAGGCGTTCACGTCGGTGAACTCATCGATCTCCGTGGGGCCGGTGTCGAGTGTCCAGTACAAGGCGGAATCCGGCGGCGTCCCGGACGCGTGGTACATGCGGTAGACCCTGTCCTCCTCGAGACAGGTGCCTCCATCGCTGCCGTAGATGTGAACCGTTCCGGAGTCGCCCACGAGCACCGACCCGTAGGCCGCCGAAGGAAAGAACACGGGGGTGATGTAGGTCACCGACCACGCTGAGACCGAGTCTTGAAGGGACCTCACGGCGTGGGTCGCGTGGTAGACGTCCGTGCTGTCGAAGGCCTTGTACACCACGTGCAGGGTCGTTTCGCTCGGCCCTTCGTGAAGGGCGATACGCGGGGAGGCGCCCTCCACGATGAGATGGGGAAAGTTCGAGGGGCTCCACAGGGACGTATCGGCGGAAGTCTTGTAGCCGATCCAGATCTCTCCCGATAGGTAGTTCTTTGCCTCGTGCACTACGTGAACGTCGTCGCTTGCATCGACCACGAAGCGGAAGTCCGTACTGTGTCGCCCGGTCGGGTAGCTATCAGCCGGATCGGGGGTGAACACGTATCGCGACCAGGTCGCGTTGTCGTAGGTGTAGTGCACACCCCGCGCGAAGTTCATGTTCTCGCCGTCGACCCACTCGCGGCCGATGAGATGGAGATCGACGCCGCCGCGCCCGAAGGCGACTTGCTTCGCCAGTGTCCCTCCCCAACCGGAGGCAGTCGACGTGGGCTGCTGATACGGCTCGTAGCGATAGTCCGAAGCCCGCGCGATCGAGATCACGAACATCGTGAGAGCGGCCGCTGCTGCGAGGCGTGGGCGCAAGACTGGGACGAAGGACTGATCGGACGATCCTGCCTGGTTCGGTTCATCTCGACACCTCCCAGCAGCTGACGGGACCCGAGCCGAGGAAAGCACGGGCGGGCGCGGGGGCTGCGCCTCTCGCATCAACGCAGGGCCATCCTGCCGCACCCTGGGGGGGGGATATCAAGAGAAAATCGCGTTCTCGGAACGATTGCCTTGGAAGGGGCGGCTAGACCGCCGCGGCCTCCCGCGCCGTCCCGACCCCGCGCTTCGCGTCGACCCATTCCTCCAGCGCCTCGGTCTCGGCGCCATCGAAGAAACGCCGGTACCAGATCTCGAGGTTGAAGAGGAGCCACAGGCGGTAGTTGTGGTCGACCTTGCCGGAGACGTGTTCGGCCACGAGACGTTGCATCTCCTCGCGACGGAAGAGGCCGATCTCCGCGAGGCGGCTCTCCTGCGCGACGGCCTCGATGAGCGGGCGCAGCGAGTCGCGGAACCACAGGGCGAGGGGGAAGCCGAAGCCCTGCTTCTTGCGGTAGAGCAGCTCGCGCGAGAGGTAGCGCTCGCCGAGCTTGCGCGTGACGTACTTGATGCGGCGCTTCTTCATGTGCCAGGCGGCGGGGATGCGCATCGCGTACTCGGCCACGCGGCGGTCGAGGAACGGGTTGCGCGCCTCCAGGCTGAACGCCATCGACATGCGGTCCACGATCGGGAGCTGGTGCTCCGCGAGACGGGTGCTCAGGTCCGCGTAGATCATGCGGTCCACGAAGTCCTTCGCGGCGCCGTCGTGGAAGTACGGCTCGAGGAGTGTTTCGCTCGCGTTCGCCGCGAGGCCGCGCCACGCATCCGCGGTGAACAGGGCCTCCTTCATGGCGTGCGGGAATCGCAGGAACGCAGCGCTCTCCGCGTAGCGTTGCACGCCCGACCGCTCCGCCATGGAATCGAGCCAGCGCAACTTCGTGGCGAAGCTCTTGTAGCCCATGCTCTCGGGAACGAGCTTGAACGCGGGACGCAGGACGCCTCGTCGCAGCGGGGCGGGGAGATGGCTGTACCACTCCGCGAGCTGCTGCCCGATGTAACGGTCGTAGCCGGCAAACAGCTCGTCGCCGCCGTCGCCGCCGAGCGCCACGGTGACGTGCTCGGCGGTGATGCGCGAGACGTTGTAGACACCGGCCGCGAACGGGTCCACGGGCTCGTCCATGGCCGCGACCATGCGCGGAGCGAGGCGGGCGAGGTCCGACTCCACGATCTGCTCGAAGTGCTTCGTGTGGTACCGCTCCGCGACCTGACGCGCCCACGGGAGCTCCGACTGATCGTCGTCCGGGACGCCGATCGAGAACGTACGCAGCGGTTCCGAGAGCGCCTGAGCGGCGTACGCGGTCACGAGGCTCGAATCGATGCCGCCCGAAAGAAACGCGCCGAGCGGCACCTCGCTCTCGAGGTGCTCCCGGACGACCGTCTTCAGCAGATCGTCGAGGCCGTCGATGACCTGCTCCTCCGAGCCTGCGTGCTTCGGCGAGTACGCCGGCGCCCACAGGCGCTCGCGCTCGCGTCGATCCGCGGAGACCGTGATCAAATGCGCCGGCGGTAGCTTGGAGATGCCGGCAAACAGCGTGCCGTCGTGCGGCAGGTAGCGCAGGCTCATGTAGTGCGAGAGCGTCTGCAGGTCGATCTCCGGCGCCACGAGTCCGGACGCGAGTAGCGCCTTGACCTCGGAGGCGAAGACCCAGCCGAGTGACGTCTCGGCGTAGTAGATCGACTTCTGGCCGAGCCAGTCGCGCGCGAGCGTCAGCGTCCCTTCGTCTTCGTTCCAGAGTGCGAACGCGAACATGCCCTCGAGGAGATTCAGTCCCTTCGTGCCCTGCCGCGTGAACGCGTGCAGCACGACCTCGGTGTCGCCGGCCGTGCGGAATCTCACACCCTCGGCCTCGAAGCGCCGGCGGAGATCCCGGAAGTTGTAGATCTCGCCGTTGAACACGAGAACCCGTCGCCCGTCCGCGGTGGCGATCGGCTGGCGGCTGCCCGCGACGTCGATGATCGAGAGGCGGCGCATCCCGATCGCGACGCGCTCCGTCACGTGGAAGCCCTCGTCGTCCGGGCCGCGGTGCACGATGGCGCCGGTCATCCGGCGGACGAGGGCGTCGAGGCGACCGGGGTCGGTCGGCTCTCGGGGAACGATTCCGGCGATTCCGCACATGACTTGGGGTTCCTCCCGGTTCCCCGGGTTATCGGCGGGACGAAGGGGGGCGTCAAGCGCCGCGACGGGAAAGCGTCAGGGCTGCGGGGCAATCTCCCGCCCGGCCGTGTCCAGGAACCGCGCCGACGTCGGCGGCAGGGCGTCTTCCCGGAACACCGTGTACAGGTCCATGTCCCGGAGCTCCTTCCCGCGCGGGAACCGCCGGCGGAGCGTCGCCTCCTTCACGAGACCGAGCTTGGCCACGACCCGCTGGCTGGCGACGTTCCGGGGCTCGATCCGCACCTCGATCCGATCCAGGCCCATGAGCCGGATCGCCGCCGTGATCAGCGCCGCCGCGCCCTCCGCCGCGTAGCCGCGTCGCGTCTCCGACGCGCGCACCCAGTAGCCGAGCTCGATGCCGCCGGGTCCGACGCGCGGATGCAGCCCGAACCCACCGAGCACCCGGCTCTCGTCGGACGCGAACGCGCCGTAGATGTAGTCCTCGTCGCGCGCGAACGTCTCCGCGAACGTCCGGAGTGTCCGCCGCCGGCTCCGCAGCGAGCCGGGCTCCGCTTCGGCCCACGGCAACCACGGCCGGAGCGTGTCGAGGCTCTCCAGGATCGCATCGTGCAGCGGCTCGGCGTCCGAGCGCTCGTTCCACGGTCGCAGCACCATGCGCTCGGTCTCGATGCGCCGGGGTGCCGGGCGTCGGCTCCAGTCCACGGAGTCCCTTTCCGGTGAGGGAGGGGCGGGTTACGATACGCGCGACCTTATCGTCTGGAACGAACCCGGGGGAAGAACGATGTCGGAACGCGTGGCCGTGCTCGGAGCCGGCACCATGGGGCACGGAATCGCGCAGGTCGCGGCGCAGTCGGGCTTCGAGACCGTCCTGTTCGACGTGACCGAGGACCTCGCCGGCCGGGGTGCCGAGCGGGTCCTCGCGAATCTCGAGGCGGGGGTGAAGCGCGGCAAGGTCACCCCCGAGGCACGCGACGCCACGCTGGCCCGACTGACCACGAGCCACGATCTGGCGGCCGCGGTCGCCGGTTGTGCGCTCGTCGTGGAGGCGGCGCCCGAACGCATCGACGTCAAGCGGCAAATCTTCGAGACGATCTCGGCCGCGGCGCCCGACACCGCGATCCTGGCCACGAACACGTCGTCCCTGTCGGTGACGGAGATCGCGGCGTGCGCGAAGGGCCCCGAGCGCGTGGTGGGCATGCACTTCTTCAACCCGCCGTATGTGCTGAAGCTCCTCGAGATCGTGCGCGCGCAGCAGACGTCGGACGCCACGGTGGAGAAGGTGCGCGCGATCGGGGAGCGCCTCGGACGCGAGATGATCGTGGTTTCGGACTCCCCGGGCTTCGCCACGAGTCGACTCGGTCTCGTGATCGGTCTGGAGGCGATGCGGATGCTGCAGGAGGGAGTCGGCAGCGTGCTCGACATCGACCGCGCGATGGAACTCGGCTACCGGCATCCGATGGGGCCGCTCGCGCTCACGGACCTCGTGGGTCTCGACGTGCGTCTCGACATTGCGGAGTACCTCCATCGCGAACTCGGGGGCGAGCAGTTCCGCGCGCCCACGATCCTGCGCAAGCTCGTGCGCGCGGGAAAGCTCGGCCGGAAGACCGGCGAGGGGTTCTACCGCTGGGATGCCTCCGGGGGACGGGAACCGGCCCTCTGAGGTCCTGTGTCGACGCCTGCTCGCCGGGCGAGCGCGGGCTCGCGTCGGCCGGCGACGTTGCTCGCGCCCGCAGCTCGTCGTCCACGAGCAGTTCGGCCACGTCTCCGTAGCGGACCCCCTCGATGTTCGTGAGGCGCGCGACGATCTCGTCGTAGAGCGGGCTGCTTCTCGGAGCGAAGCAGAACAGGTTCGCGGCGTCCCGGTCGTCCGCGGTGATCGCCGCGATCGCCTGCCAGTCTCCCCGCTCGACCATGAATCTCCGGGTGATCGAGTGCTTGGCCGTCGCACGGCCGAAGCGCCCGTCCGGGTCCGACCGCAGGATGATCAGGTCGGGATCGAAGTCGCGAAGGAAGGTCACGGACTGACCCTCGTGGGCGATCCGCTCGGTATTCAGGCCGAGCTTGTCCGCCGAGATCCACCCCGAGTAGTACGGAATGGCTCCCGACGGAGAGACGAACATGCGCCCGGGCAACCCCGCCAGCGCCCGGCCGATCCGGACTCGTTCCCGCGAATGCTGTTCGCGACAGATCTCGCGGGTCTCGGGCAGTCCGCGGAGATTCCAGGCGGCGAGGAGAGCGATCATCACGAAGGCTCGCGCCAGGTCGGATCGTCGGCCGAGATCGAGGTCCGGGGACTCCCGGCACCAGCGCAGTGCGACGAACACCAGTACGGGCGCGATCGGCGCGGCGAAGCGCCAGCAGTAGCCCTGGATCGGGGTGATCTCCAGGAGGTACAGCAGGAACGTCAGACATCCGAGCACCGCGGGAGCCGTCGCTCGGAGCGCAGACCGTGAAGGTCGGTGGCGAACACAGAGCATTGCGGCGAGAGCCGCGAACGGGGCCGTCTGTCCGAGGAAGGAGAGCACGTAGGTGCTTGCCGAGCCCTCGGACCGCGGAACCCGCTCGGCCCCGCCCTTCACGTAGAACGTGTTCGGGAAGGGGTATCCGTAGTACGACAGACGCCAGGCGCAGAGGGCTACGCCGAGCAGGATCGCCGGCACGCCGAGGAGCAGGAACTTCCCGCGCGAGACGTCTGCGTCCGGGAGCTCGCGGCGCGGCCGCAGGAGCACGACCAACGCCCCCAGCAGGCCGAGCAGGAACGCGGCCGAGTCGGGGCGCGCGAGCTCCGCCAGGAAGGCGGCGATCCACCAGGTCGCGGCCCGGCCCATGGTCGGAGTCTCGATCAAGGACGCGGTGACCTGCGCCACGATGAGAAACAGAAGCGCCGTCGTCACCGTTTCCAGACCCTGGGTGGTCAGCAGGGCGAACTGCGGGCTCAGCGCAAGAGCGCTCAGGAACGCCAGGAGGATTCCGCCGGTCGCGTCCCGCGCGGCTCGAGCCAGGAGCACGAGAATCATCACGGCGGAGACGATCGCGAGCGCCTTCGAGAACGACACGGGATCCCCGCCGATCCGGATCGCGACCGCGTTGAGCGCGACCCAGAGGAGGCTCGTGTAGCCCTCGACGGGGTCCTCTCCCGGATTCCAGACCGGGCCCTGGCCGGCGGCCCAGTTCGCGGCGTAGCGGAACGCGATGAACGAGTCGTCCATGGTGAAGGACGCGTGCATCCCGACCAAGCCGAGGAACACGACGAGCAACGTCGCGAGGGTCCACGTGGGGAAGGGCGATCGCCGGACCATATCCGCACCCGGAAGGTGATGCGGGCGGAGCTACAGGGGGGGCGCCGCGATTCTCAGTCCGGGGGGAGAGACAAGTATTACCCGGCCCGCCGGAAGTCGCCACCCCGATTCGGGTCGTTCGGATCGTTCGGCAGCGGGGGGACGGCCGTTTTCGACGCCGGCTCGAGCGGCGACGTGGGCGTTCAGTCGGTGCGAACGACCAGCTGCACGGAGGTCGGGACCTCGAACGACCGGGAGGTGGGCCAGCGATACTCGGTCTCCGTCTCGTCCCGTTCCCAGGTGGACTCGCGGAAGAACCGGAGGCACGGAGCGTTCTTCGGCGTGGCAATCGGCTGCGCCGAAACCTCCTCGAGACCGGCGGCGCGCGCCCACGCGATCGCGTGCGCGAGCATGGTCTCCTCCACGCGTCGTCCGAGGATGCGGCAACTGAGCACGAAGTCCACGATGCGCGCTGCCGAACCGTGACGCTCCAGCGAGAGGAGGCCGGTCAGGCCCAGGTCGCCGAGCTTGTCGGCCACCCGGAAGCACCAGAACACGTTGCCGCTCGTCCGGCTCCAGGCCAGCAATTCCGACTCCGCGAGCCGGCGAGTGGTGAGATTCATCTGGTTCGTCTTGTTGAGGAGTTGCGCCGCACGACCGAGGTTCCTCTCCCCGAGCGGCTCGCACGTGGCGACGGTCGCGAGCGTCTCGAGCCACTCGCCGAGATCGCTCACGTCGGCCCGGGCGACGCGACGTTCCCGCTCGGCCGTGTACATGGCGGTGCGATCGCGGTCCTCGTCCGAGAGCGTCGGCGGATCGAAGCAGCGAAGCGACTGCAGCGCGCGGACATAGTTCGCGGGGTCGGCCGGCCAGTCGGGTACCAAGACGTCCGGCAGCGCTTCGGCCACCCGCGCTCGCTCGACGGGGTTGTCGTCCACGAAAACCACCGCATCGAGGCCGACGTTGATCTCTTGCGTGAGCTCGGCGACGTTCGCCGCCTTGTCGTTCCAGTTGATCCGCCAGCCCGCGAAGTGCCGGAGCTCCAGCGCCATCTCCGGATGCTCGCGAATCGCGTGGAGCGCGGTGGCCTCCTCGTTCTTGCTCACCAGCCCGAGTGCCACTCCGCGCCGCGACAGCGCCAGCACGGCGCGCTGGAAGTCCGCGAACGCCTCGCCCACGGGATCCGGCGGACCGAGGCGAATGCCGTCGATCCCGTCGTCGCCGAGGATGCCGCCCCACAGGGTGTTGTCGAGGTCCAGCAAGAGCAGCTTGCGCGAACGGCCGGCGAGTCCGGCGAGCGTGGACTGGATGGAGCGGGCGGCCTCCTGGAACAGCGCGTTCGTCCACGGGATCTTCCCGAGTGTCCAGAGTTTCGGGGACCAGGCGGCGGCTCCCTGCGACGCGAGCCAGTTCGGCGCGGGCAGCACGAGGAAGCTCGGGTGGGCGTCGAGCCGCTCGAGCAGACGGGCGTTGAGGCGGGCGAGCAGGCGGTCCGGCCCGGCGGGATCGTTCCACGACCAGGTGGCGAACGGCTTGCGATCGGGCGGCAGGACCCACGGGCAGACCAGCACGGTCCGCACCCGTTCCTCCAGCCGGCCGATCAGGTCCGCGAACGCGTCGACATCCGCGAGTGCCTGCTCGATCGGGACGTTCTCGCCGCGAAGCACGCGCGCGAACGTCTCCAGCACTCCCTCGGGGCGGGTCCACACGAGCGCGACGTCGGGGGCGGCGTGCCAGCCGGGAGCCCCCGGGTCGAGAATGGTCTGGGCGACCTGACCGTACGGCGTTTCGACCGCCTCGAGGGCGGGGAAGCCGGGCAGGCGTGCGAGCTCGGCCGAGAGGCTCTGCAGATTGAAATCGGAGATGCCGAGCAGACGTGTCGTCATGACGAGGCGTCCCCTTGCGCTTCCCTCGGGACCCGGCGTCCGGACTCAGAGCTTGCGGATCGCGTCCTCATCGAACCCGAACACATACCGGGCGCCCTTGACGAGGATCGGGCGCTTGAGGAAATTCACATCCTCCATCATGAGCCCGATCGCCTCGGACTTCGAGATCTTTCGGCCGGCGAGGCCCCGCTCCCGGAACGGCGTGCTCTTCGGATTCAGGAACTCCTCCACGGGCCGTTTGCCGAGGAGCTCCTCGAACTCGGCCCGGGACAGGGGTTCCTTGACGGTATCCCGCCAGTCGTACTCGATGCCCAGATCCCGCAAGAGACCTCTTGCGCGTCGAACCGAGCTTCAGGTCCCCTTGCCGTACAGGATCAGCTTCGCCATCCGTCGTCTCCTACGAGCGACGGGTGAGGCTCGCGCCCAGGAACTCGCGGTTCAGCTCGCGGATCACGTCGCGCGAGATCTCCTTGGGGCACGCGGCCTCGCACTCGTAGTGGTTCGAGCAGCGACCGAATCCCTCGTCGTCCATCTTCTCGACCATCGCGAGCGCGCGCTGCCGCCGCTCCGGCTGCCCCTGGGGCAGGTGCAGGAACTGGGTCACCTTGGCGCCCACGAACAGCATCGCCGACGCGTTGCGGCAGGCGGCGACGCAGGCGCCGCACCCGATGCACGTTGCGGAGTCGAACGCGAGGTCGGCCTCCTCCTTCGCGATCGGAACCGCGTTCGCGTCGGGCGCGCCGCCGGTGTTGATGGAGACGTAGCCACCGGCCTGGATGATCCGGTCGAACGCGGTCCGGTCCACCACCAGGTCCCGGAGCACGGGGAACGCCTTGGCCCGCCACGGCTCGACCACGATCGTCTCGCCATCGCGGAAGTGGCGCATGTGCAGCTGGCACACCGTGGTGCCGCGTTCCGGTCCGTGCGGGACGCCGTTGACCACGAGCGAGCACATGCCGCAGATGCCTTCGCGGCAATCGTGGTCGAACGCGACCGGCTCCTCGCCCTTCTCGATGAGCTGTTCGTTCAGGACGTCGAGCATTTCCAGGAACGAGGAGTCGGGGCTGACGTCCGGGACCTCGTAGCGAGCGAACTCGCCGCGCTCGGTCGCGCTCCGCTGGCGCCAGATCTCGAGAGTGAGTCTCATTTGTAGCTCCTCGTCACGAGCTTGACTTCCTCGAACGTGAGCGGCTCGACGTGTCGGGCCGGCTCCGTGTTCTCGCCTCGGTACTCCCAGACGGCCGCGTGCGCGAATTTCTCGTCGTCCCGCACGGCCTCGCCGTCCGGGGTCTGGTGCTCCTCCCGGAAGTGGCCGCCGCAGGATTCGTCGCGCGCGAGCGCGTCGCGACACAGCAGCTCGGCGAACTCCAGGAAGTCCGCGACCCGTCCCGCCTTCTCCAGCGAGACGTTCAGCGAGTCTCCCGTGCCGAGCACGGTGACGTTCTCCCAGAACTCCTGCCGGATCGCGGGGATCTTCGCCAGCGCGTCGCGCAGGCCGGCGTCGTTGCGGGCCATGCCGCAGTCGTTCCAGACCACGCGGCCGAGCTCGCGATGGAAGGAATCCGGCGAACGCTTTCCCCGGATCGACAGCAGCTTCGCGACCCGTCCGTCGACCTGCTCACGCACCGCCCGCACCTCGGGGTGGTCTTCCGCGATCTTCGTGCCCGCGCCCGCGCGGGCGAAGAAGTCGCCGATCGTGTAGGGGAGGACGAAGTATCCGTCGGCGAGGCCCTGCATGAGCGCGCTCGCGCCGAGACGGTTCGCTCCGTGATCCGAGAAGTTCGCCTCCCCGATCACGAACAGGCCGGGGATCGTGGACTCCAGGTTGTAGTCCACCCACAGGCCGCCCATCGTGTAGTGCGAGGCGGGGTAGATCCGCATCGGCACTTCGTACGGGTTCTCGCCCGTGATCTTCTCGTACATCTGGAACAGGTTGCCGTAACGCTGCTCGATCGCGTCGCGGCCGAGGCGGCGGATCGCGTCCGAGAAGTCCAGGAACACGCCGAGACCGCCCGGGCCCACGCCGCGTCCCTCGTCGCAGACCTGCTTCGCGGCCCGCGACGCGATGTCGCGCGGCGCGAGGTTGCCGAAGCTCGGGTACTTGCGCTCGAGGTAGTAGTCGCGCTCGCTCTCGGGGATGTCGGCGGCGCGACGCTTGTCGCCGGCCTCCTTCGGCACCCAGATGCGACCGTCGTTGCGGAGCGACTCGGACATCAGCGTGAGCTTGGACTGGTGCTCGCCGGCGACCGGGATGCACGTCGGGTGGATCTGCGTGTAGCACGGGTTCGCGAAGCCGGCGCCGCGCTTATGTGCGCGCCAGGTGGCCGTGACGTTGCAGCCCTTCGCGTTCGTCGACAGGTAGAAGACGTTGCCGTAGCCGCCGGTGGCGAGCACGACCGCGTCCGCGAGATGCGTCTCCACCTTGCCCGTGACGAGATGCCGGGTCACGATGCCGCGCGCGCGACCGTCCACCACCACGAGGTCGAGCATCTCCGTGCGCGGGAACATCTTCACGGTGCCGGCCGCGATCTGGCGGGAGAGCGCGGAGTACGCACCGAGCAGAAGCTGCTGCCCCGTCTGGCCGCGCGCGTAGAACGTGCGCGATACCTGCGCGCCGCCGAACGAGCGGTTCGCCAGGTGCCCGCCGTACTCGCGCGCGAAAGGCACGCCCTGCGCCACGCACTGGTCGATGATGTTCGCGCTCACCTGCGCGAGACGGTAGACGTTCGCCTCGCGCGAACGGAAATCGCCGCCCTTCACCGTGTCGTAGAACAGGCGGTACACGCTGTCGCCGTCGTTCTGGTAGTTCTTCGCCGCGTTGATGCCGCCCTGCGCCGCGATGGAGTGCGCGCGTCGCGGGCTGTCCTGGAAGCAGTAGCAACGGACGCGGTAGCCGAGTTCGGCCAGCGTGGCCGCGGCGGAGCCGCCGGCCAGGCCGGAACCGACCACGATCACTTCGAACTTCCGCTTGTTCGCCGGATTGACGAGCTTCATCTGGAAGCGATGCCGGTCCCACTTCTCGGCGACCGGTCCGGACGGGATCTTGGGGTCGAGGTTCATCCTAGCCTCCCGTCTTCAGGCGCACGATCCCGGCCAGGATCGAGAGCGGGATCGAGATGTTGCCCAGCACGAGAAGGATCGCGAGCGCCTTGCCGACCTTCTCGATCAGGGGACGGAAGCGCGGATGCGAGAGCCCCAGCGTCTGGAACAGGCTCGCGATCGCGTGCCAGAGGTGGAAGCCGAGCACGATCATCGCCACGACGTAGATCCCGGTGTACAGCGGGTTCGAGAACCCGGTGACGACCATCCGGAACACGTCGTGCCGACCCATCTCGTCCACGTGATGGAACGACGACGGATCCACCGTGCCGAGCGTGAAGTGGGCCAGGTGGAACAGGACGAAGGCCAGGATCAGGAGACCGGTGGCGATCAGCGACCGCGCCGCCACACCGGCGACCTGAGGCTCGCTCTTCCGGTACGCCACGGGGCGGGCCGAACGGTTGAGCGCGGTGAGCCGGATCGCGGTGGAGATGTGCAGCAGGAACATCGCCGCGAGGCCGATGCGCATCGTCCACAGCAGCTCGGGCAGACTCTTGAGCAGATGTCCGTATGCGTTGATCGCCTCGGGGCCGAGGTAGATCTGCAGGTTGCCGAGCAGATGGGCGATCACGAAAAACAGCAGGGCGAGGCCGCTCAACGCCATGAGTGACTTCGTCCCGATCGACGAACCGAACGTGCGAGCCCAGGACGTCATCGGCACCTCCGGAGACTACCGTTCCTCATGGGCGGATCGACGGATGCTACGCGGGGTCGTGCGCACTGACAAGAGGAACGGATCAGGGAGCGGGCTCGTTCTCGACGCGGGCGCGCAGCTGGTCACGCAGGTGGGCGGCGACGCGATCGTCCGGCGCCAGATTCGTGACGATCACGAGCTCGGCGAGCGCCTTCGCATGCTCGCCGGCGGCCATCCACGTCGCGGCGAGCTCGCGGTGGGCGTCCGTGTCGGTCGGATCCTCCGCCACGAGGCCGTTCAGGACGGCGACGGCGCCGGGCGCGTCGCCGGCCGCGCGGCGGACGCGGGCGAGATCGAGCACCGTGGTGCGCTCGGGACTGCGGGCGATCAGGCGCCGAAGCTGCCGGGTGGCCTCCTCGGGATCGCCGAGGACGAGCGCGAGCCAAGCCCGGCGGGCCGTGACGGAAGGCGTGCTGCCGAGGCCGAGGCCACCCTCGCCGATCCGGTCCGCGAGCCGGTAGCGGGCGGCGGCACGTTCCGCGTGGGCCCGGACGTCGGGCGCGAGCGGGGAGCGCTGGGCGGCGAACGCTTCGGCCCGCCCGACCGTGACCCCGCGGTCGGCCCGGGCGCCCGCGGCCTCGAACAGGCGCACCGCCCCCGTCTGGAGACCGAGGGCCAGCAGGAGGATCGCGGCGCCGAGAGCCACCCGACCGGCGGGTCGCCAGCGACCGGACTCCACCAGGACCTTGCCCTGCAGCGAGACGTCGCCGCGGCGGAGCAGGCGGGCGAGGAGCCAGGCGACGAACGTCGTGCACGCGGCGAGGCCCACGGCCATGAGGAAGGGGATCGCGTCGTAGGCACCGCGCCACGCGAAGAAGGTCGCCGCGAACACCAGGGCGAGCAGCAGCTCGGCCGGGCCGGAGACGTCCCAGTGACGGGGGGCGGGTGGTCGCTTCGAGGCGGCGCCGAGCGACGGCGCTCCGAATCCGAAGCGCAGCGCGTTCCGCGGACACGTGTCCACGCAGTCGAGACACTTCATGCAGCCCGGATCGCGCACCATGCCGTACTGCCGCACCTCCGCGTGGACGCGCACGTTCGACGTGCAGACCGCGGTGCAGTGCGCGCACCCGTCGCAGTTCTCGTTCACCCGGATGCGACCGGGAGCGATGGCGTCCACCGGGCCGAAGATCCCGCCGTAGGGACACCCGTAAGTGCAGAACCCCTTGGCGCCGAGCAGCCACACGGTGAGGAAGCCGCAGATCAGCAGGAACGGGATCGCGATCGCGATGCCGGGGAACGTCGCCCAGAAGTCCTGGGTGATGAGGTGGTTCTCGAACCCGGGAAAGGGCGGCGGCTCGCGGAACAGCGACCAGCCCGCGCGATTCGCGAGCGGCACCAGGACCTCGCGCTTCAACGTCGGCCAGACGAACATGTACAGACCGAGGACCAGCGGCGCGAAGAGGAGCAGCCGCGAGCGGAACGGACGCGGCCGGATGCCCGCGCGCTTCATGAGCCAGCCGCACAGGTCCTGCAGTGCCACGAGGTGGCATCCCCAGCCGCAGAAGAAGCGTCCGAAGATCGCGGTGGAGAGAATCGCGGCGAGGAAGAACAGGAACCCCGCGTTGAGCTCCCCGAGCTCGAGCGTCCGCATCGACTCCGAGGGCTCGACCGGCGAAAGGGTCGAGCCGCTCCATTTCCACTGCAGCAGGTGAACCACCACGGCGACGTGGATCGCCCCGAGCACGAGGGCGCGGCGCTTGCCCATCCGCGACTTCTTGAGCGGGCCCGCCACCGGCGGCTCGCCGGGGAAGGTCGGGAACGGGTTCGCGCGGGTGGCGGATGTCGGAGCGGGTTCGCAGCGGGCCATGCGGGGAATTGTCCCGCAATCCCGTCTCCCCGACAACGTCGGCAGTGGATCGGCTCGACCCATCACCACGACGTCCCGGGGCCTGCCTTCCGCGACGCGGCCCCGCGGTCGGTGGCGGGCCGGTCCCCCTCGAAAGGAAACGGCGGGACCCGCAGGTCCCGCCGTCCGGAGGCGTCGCATGTCTCGAACGTTCGACCGTCGGCCGGATGACGAACGCCTACTTCTTCGTGGGCGAGAGATCCTTCCGCGCGGCGAAGATCCGCTCCACCGTGTTGTCGAACACGAGCGCGGGGAGGCCGGAATCGCCGACGCGCACGTACGTTTTCTTTTCCTCCGGCAGCGAGTTCCCGAACCGGATCACCCGCGACGTTCCATCGTGGAGGAACAGGGTGGCCGTCCGCGCGTCGTCACCGAGACCGTAGTCGGCGAGATTCGCAGGGTCCGCCGCCTCGCTCGCGTAGAGATTCGTGAGCGTGCCGAGCATCCCGTCGACCTTGCCCTTGTCGAACTCGCCGGCCGAGTCCGGCTTCCAGGTCCACTGGCTGCGATCGACGGCCGGTGCGGTCGCCCCGTCCGCCGAGTCCGGCGCCGCGGCCGCCGCGAACTCCTTCTCGAGAACGAGCGAGGATCCACCGCTCTCGATCTCGAGGCGGTCGACCTCGTTTCGGTCCGTCTTGCAGACGTTCAGGTCGATCCACCGTTTCGCGTCCGGCGCCTTGGGCTCGTCGCCGAACATCCCGAAGGACGTGCGCAGTGAAGCCGACGTGAGATACACGTCGTCCTGCCCCGCGACGCGCACGAACGTGCCGCCGCGCGCTGCGGCCTTGCCCGCGATCAGGTGGAAGAGCTCCGACCCTCCCGGACCCTGCGCGACGACGTGCAGGCCGTTCTCGTCGTCGCACTGGAAGTCCGTGAGCACGTCCTTCGACGCGGCTCGCTTCTCGCCGGAGAGACCCTTCAGGTCGTCCAGGAGGCGCGTGACCAGGTCCGTCTTCGCCGGCCAGTTCCATCGCGAAGGGAGGACCCAGCCCTCGCCCTGGCGCGTGAGCACCACTGCGGAGTCGGGCATGCTGCCGAGCCAGGCGCGGATCGTCTGGGCGGAGCCGGGATCGGCGCCGGCCGGCAACACGTCGACGAAGCCGCCACCCTCCACGGGGCGGTAGCGGCTCGAGGTCGCCCAGGAGAGCAGGACCAGCACCACCAGCAGGACGGCGAGGCCGACCAGAGACTTGCGGCTCAGCATCACTCCTCCTTTCCGCTCTGCGCGAACGACTCCGCGTACTCCTCGGCCTCCCGGCGACGGCGCAGATGCAGACCGAAGCCGAGAAGGAGAAGCAGCGCGGGTACGAGGACCGTGTTGAGAACACGGAACGTGAGCTTCTTCCCGTCCGAGACTTCACCGAACGTGCGGGCGGCGAAGTTCTTGGAACGGATCGAGATCAGGTCGTCCCCGAGCGTCAGCGCGTCCACGGAGTTCAGCAGGAAGAGCGAGTGTCCGGCCTGATCGAGCAGCATGTCCTCGAACAGCTTGGAGCAGCCGATCACGAGCAGGCGACCGGGTTGAGGCGGCCCTTCGGCGCCCGCGGCCTGCTCCTCGGTCTCCTCGGGCGCGGTGCCCTCCCCGGCGGGCCAGGTCGGAACATCCTGTCCCTCCCAGGGATCCGGGAACGTGCCCTCGATGAGCACCGCGAGGGGCGGCCGCGCGGAGAGCGCGTGCGCCTCGGGATCGAGGTCCGCCGTCTCCAGCGGGCCGCTCGTCTTGTCCAGGGTCCACGTGTGGTCGGAGCCGGTGAACAACGTCGTCACGGAGAGACCCTTCTCCGCGAGGCTGGCGTCGTCCACGACGAGCTCGTTCCCCCACAGGTAGAGCAACTCCGGCACGCCGGCGACGAACGGGAGGTCCCGGTTCAGCGTCTCGCCCAGCACGCGGATCTGCATCGGCGCCTGCACGGGCTCGTTCACCTGGAACCGGATCCCTCCGAGGTTCTTGGTGCTCGGGATGGCGAGTGTGGCCATCTGCTCGTCCATCAGCGGGCGATCGTCGATGCGCACGCCCCACTTCGAGAGCAGATCGTTGACGCCGAGCGTCTGCAGACGGATCGAGATCCGGAATCCGCCGCGTGGTCCCGGTGAGTAGTCGTACGCGGTCGACTGGGTCGCCACGATCACGTTGCCGCCTCGCCGGAGCGCCCGGTAGATCTCGTAGCGCTGGCGATCGTTCAGTTCACGCGCGCCGAGCAGGAGCACGGTCTGGGCGTCGTCCGGGATCGAGTTGCCCTGCGTGAGATCCACGCGACGGACGTCGTACCCCGCGGAGCGGAGATAGTCCGGCACCGGAGCGAACGCGTCCGGCGGCTCCGGCAGCGGCTGTCCCGACTGGAGGTAGAAGCTCGCGATCTGCGGATCGATCGCCTCCTTCGTGGAGTACATCGCCACGACCGGATCCGTCTCCCGGGTCATCTTCACGATGCGGGAGAGGAGCTCGTACTCCAGGCTCGCGAGGTTGTCGGGCAGGACCTGCGGCAGGATCTCCTCGGATTCGTCCTTGTAGCCGATCGCGATGGACGAGTACACGAGCTTGACCGCCACCGCGTCGCGCTCCACGGACTGCACCTGGAACGGACGGATGCCCTTGTTCTGCAGCGCTTCCGCGAGGTCCTCGGTCTCGTTCGGATTGACGATCTGGTACTCGAGCCGTCCGCGCGAGGCCTTCGCGAGCTCGGCCAGCTTGTCGGTGACGTCCTGGCCCAGCGTCTTGAGGCCGGCCGGAAGCTCGTCCTCCGGGGTCACGTAGTACTTCACCTGCACGGGCACCTGCAGCGACTCCATGATGTGCTTCGCGCCGTCCGAGATCGTGTAGATCCGGTCCTGCGTGAGATCGAAGCGCTTGAGTCCGAGGTTGCCCACGGTCCGGTTCAGGAACACCGCGATCGCGATCAGGAGGATCGCGCCGATCGTGATGCCGGTCTTGAAGTTCGCTTTCTTCGAGATCATGGGGCCTCCTAGTACTTGCGCCCTTCGAGCGACAGGGTGTTGAGCACCAGGAACACGATCGAGAACGAGAGGAAGAACAGGACGTCGTCGAGCCCGATCACCCCGCGCTCGATGCCTTCGAACCGGAGGTTCACGGCAAAAGCGCTGGAGAGGAACGAGCCCAGTCCGTCGACCCAGCCGTCCAGGATCGCCACGAAGAACTGGGTGCCGGCGAGCACGAAGAACGCGCACGCGAGCAGGGTGAGGATGAACGCGGCGATCTGGTCCCGGAACAGACCCGAGACGAAGATGCCGATCGCGAGGAACAGCCCGCCCAGGAGCAGCGAGCCGAAGTACCCGCAGGCGATCGCGCCGAGGTCGGGGTGGCCGATCCACATCAGCGAGATCGGGATCGTGAACGTGCAGGCGAGGGCGATCGCGTAGAACGCGAGTCCCGCGAGGTACTTGCCGAGCACGATGTGCCAGGGCTTCATCGGCAAGGTCATCAGCAGCTCGAACGTCCCGAGGCGCTGATCCTCGGCCCAGAGACGCATCGTCAGGGCCGGGATGAAGAACAGCAGGTACAGCGGCAGCGTGCCGAAGAAGTCGCGCATGTCGGCCACGCCGGCGAGGAAGAACCCGTTCGTGTAGAACCCGCTCGTGAGGAACAGGAACACCACGATGAAGATGTAAGCGATCGGGGAGTGGAAATACGCTCCCATCTCGCGGCGGAAGATCACGCCCACGTCCTTCATCAGTGCGCCCTCCCCGCGGTCAGTTCGATGAACGCCTCTTCCAGCGTGGGGCGCTGGGGGGCGAGCTCGAGAAGGTCCCAGCCGTGGCTCCGGGCCAGCTCGTTGACGGGCCGCCGGAGATCCGTCGCGAGGGGGCTCTTCACGAGCCACGTGTTCGCGATCTCGGGATCGGCCTCCACGGAGGAGACGCCGGCGATCGCACGCAACGCGTCGGCCGCCGCCGCGCCGTCCTGGCTGAACTGCACGCGGTAGCGGTTCTCGCGCATCGCGCGGCCCCGCAGGTCCTCGGCGTGCCCGTCGGCAACGATCTTCCCGCCGTTGATGATCACGATGCGGTCGGTCACCGCGGAGATCTCCGCGAGGATGTGCGACGAGAAGATCACGGTCTTCGTCTCGGCGAGTTCCCGGATGAGATTCCGGATCCCGATGATCTGGCGCGGATCGAGACCGGACGTCGGCTCGTCCAGGATCAGCACGTCGGGATTGTGCACCAGTGCCTGCGCGAGTCCAACGCGCTGGCGGTAGCCCTTGGACAGCTCGTTGACCTTCTTGTAGAGCACGCTCCGGACGTGCGTCCGGTCGTGCACCCAGTCGAGTCGCCGGGAGAGATCGTCGCCCGTCAGGCCGCGGGCCTGCGCCACGAACTCGAGATAGTCGCGGACCCGCATGTCGTCGTACAGCGGAGCCGCCTCGGGGAGATAGCCGATCCGACGTCGCGCGGCGAGCGGATCCGCCGTGACGTCCTGTCCCTCGATCTTGACCGTCCCCTCGTCGGGCGAGAGGTAGGTCGTGATGATCTTCATCGCCGTGCTCTTGCCGGCGCCGTTCGGTCCGAGGAATCCCAGGACCCGGTTCCGGTCGACGGAGAAGGAGACCTGATCCAGGGCCTTCGTGATCCCGTAGGACTTCGAAACGCCTTGAACTTCAATCATTCCGACACCTTCGAGAAACTCTGGTGGGCACACGTCGAGCCGGAACTCGCCGAAGCGATCCTGCGTCCCGGACACGACGAAAACCGGGCTTCTCGCCGGAGGGGCGACAAGCGGCCGGAAATGGTAGCGAAGACTACCGGCGCCGGCCAGTCGAAGTTCCCGCCTCCGAGGTCGCACTGGAGACAAGGCCGAGAAGTTGTTGCAGGGAGGCAAGTTGCGTTGCTGTCCGGTCGCCGCGGGAGACGCACCTCGGGCGGCGGAACGGCGTCCGGAACCGGGTGCCGCGACGTGCCCGGGCGTTTGACCCGGATCCCGATGCGCCCCTACGCTTCCCGTCGAACGTTGCCCGCATGTCACGCGCCCGAGGGAGAGTCTTCGTGCCGCTCGTCCGTTTCACGCGCCACCTGCGAGTGCACTTTCCCGATCTCCGGGACGGAGACGTCGACGGCGGAACGCTCGCCGACGTCGTTGCCGCGCTCGACGCGCGCTACCCCGGTCTGCGGGACTACCTCGTGGACGAGCGCGGCTCCCTGCGTCGCCACGTCAATCTCTTCGTGAACGAGGACGTTCTCGTGGATCGCGCCGCGTTGACGGACCCGGTGGGACCGGGCGATCGGGTCTTCGTGATGCAAGCTCTGTCCGGCGGATGAGATCGCGCCCGGGAGGAATCATGTCTTCGTCGAACCGGATGATCGTGGGAACGCGGAAAGGACTGTTCGTCCTGGAGCGCAAGTCGGCCGGATGGAAGGTGGTGCGCTACGCCCACTCGGCGTCGCCGGTCCCGTACGCGGTCGTCGACCCGCGTCACGGTACGCTTTGGGCGAGCCTCGATCACGGTCACTGGGGCTGCAAGCTGCACCGATCCCCGGACCTCGGCGCGACCTGGGAAGAGGTCGAGGCTCCGAAGTACCCGAAGTCCGCGCGCACGAAGCCCTGGACGACGGGCAAGCCCCAGCCGGCCACGCTGCGGTACATCTGGGTCATCCAGCCGGGTGGCGCGGATCAGCCCGATCGGCTGTACCTCGGCACCGAACCGGGGGGCCTGTTCGTGAGCGACGACGGCGGGACCACCTTCAAGCTGAACAAGGGCCTGTGGGATCACCCGAGCCGCTTCGAGAAGTGGTTCGGCGGCGGTCGGGACATGGCCGGTATCCATTCCGTATTCGTCGACCCGCGCGACAGCTCCCGCGTGCTCGTGGGGATCAGCTGCGCCGGCGTGTTCGAAACGCTCGACGGCGGCAAGACCTGGGCGCCGCGCAACCGGGGAATGTCCGCGGACTTCCTGCCCGATCCCGAGGCGGAGGTGGGGCAGGACCCGCACTACCTCGAGGCGTGCGGCTCCGACCCGGACGTGCTCTGGCAGCAGAACCACTGCGGGATCTACCGTTCCACGGATGGCGCGAAGTCCTGGAAGCTGCTCTCGAAACCCGGCGACCTCGCGCACTTCGGATTCGCGATCTCCGCCGACGAGAAGAACCCGGACGCCGCGTGGGTCGTGCCGGCCGTGTCCGACACGCACCGCATCGCGGTGGACGCGAAGCTCTGCGTGTGCGCCACGACGGACGGCGGCGCCACCTGGAAGGCTCTCCGAAAGGGGCTTCCCCAGAAGGACGCGTATGACGTCGCGTTCCGTCACGCGCTCGACAAGTCGCACGGGACGCTGGCGTTCGGGACCACGACCGGGAACCTGTACTTCTCGGAGAATCGTGGTCGATCGTGGGAGACGATCGGGCAGAACTTCCCGCCGATCTATTCCGTGCGGTTCGCGCCCGCGACCTAGCCTTCCCTCGCGGTCGGGTCGGGCGACGTGTTCGGCGGGGGTCGCGGTTGCGGCCCCGCGCCGAATCCGCTAGCGTCGACGCTCTTCCGAACCGGGACTCCGCGTGACGACCCTGCACTCGATCGGCTCCGCCCGCGCGTTCGCGCTCGCGGCCACGTGGATGGGGGCGACTCTCGTCGGCGTCGCGGGCTGCACTTCCGCGAGCGAGGACCCTGCCATGAAGACTTCGCCGGGAGCGGGGAATCGCCTCGCGCGCGAAACGAGTCCGTACCTGCTGCAGCACGCCCACAATCCCGTGGACTGGTATCCGTGGGGCGAGGAGGCGTTCGCCGCGGCGAAGTCGACCGACAAGCCGATCCTGGTGTCCATCGGGTACTCGTCCTGTCACTGGTGCCACGTCATGGCGCACGAGTGCTTCGAAGAGGACTCGATCGCGGCGCTCATGAACGATCTTTTCGTGTGCATCAAGGTCGACCGCGAGGAGCGCCCGGACGTGGACGAGGTCTACATGACCGCGGTCCAGCTCATGGGCATCGGGGGAGGCTGGCCGCTCAACGTGTTCCTCACACCGGACGGCGTGCCGTTCTACGGCGGTACGTACTTCCCGCCCGTCGGCAACTACGGTCGCCCGAGCTGGCCCGACGTCTTGCGGCAGATTTCAGGCGCCTGGCACGACCAGCGCGAACGTGTCCTGGAGCAATCGGAGTCGCTCCGGGAGGCGCTCGCGAGCACGTCGCGCTTCGAAGGCGACGGCGACACTCCCGGCCTCGATCTGCTCGAACGGGCCGCACGCGATCTCGCGGGTCGGTTCGACGAGACGAACGGCGGCTTCGGCGACGCGCCGAAGTTCCCGCCGAGTCAGGCGCTCCGGATGCTGCTTCGGCGCCACCGGCGCACCGGAGACACCGAGGCGCTGCGAATGGTGGAACGCACGCTCGCCGGCATGGCGGACGGAGGCATTCACGACCAGCTCGGCGGCGGTTTCCATCGCTACTCGGTCGACGAGCGCTGGCGCGTGCCGCACTTCGAGAAGATGCTCTACGACAACGCGCAGCTTGCGCGCGTCTACGTCGAGGCGTACCAGGTCACGGGGACGGACCGCTGGGCGCGCATCGCGCGCGGGACCCTCGACTACGTGCTGCGCGAGATGACGGAGCCGGACGGCGGATTCCGTTCCGCGACGGATGCGGACAGCGAGGGCCGAGAAGGTACGTACTTCGTGTGGCGGGTCGCCGAGGTCGATTCGCTCCTCGGCGTCGATGCCCCGCTGTTCCGTCGCGCGTACGGAATGCGCGAGCGGGGCGACTTCGTCGATGCGCATCATCCGGACGATCTGGGCATGAATGTGTTGCATGTCGCGGCGTCGGCGGCGGAACTCGCGCGGGAGTTCGATCGCTCCGAGGCGGACGTCGAGGCGACGCTCGCCCGCTCGCGCGAGACCCTGCGCCGTCATCGCGACACCCGTGTCTACCCGGGACTCGACGACAAGGTGCTCACCGCGTGGAACGGCCTGATGATCGGCGCTTTCGCCTACGCGGGGCGCGTGCTCGCGGAGCCTCGCTACGTGGAGGCGGCGGTGCGGGCGGCGGAGTTCGTCGAGCGGGAGCTCCGAGCAGACGACGGACGACTCCTGCGCACCTGGCGTGACGGGTCGAGCCACATCGACGCGTTCCTCGAGGACTACGCGTTCCTCGCGGGAGCCGAGCTCGACCTGTGGGAGGCCACGTTCGACCCGCGCTGGTTCCGGGCGGCGGCGGACCTGACGCGACGCATGAACGAACGATTCGAGGATGGGGAGCACGGCGGCTGGTTCCACACGACGGGCGAGGAGGCGTCGCTGCCGACTCGCTCCAAGTCCCCGTGGGATCACTCCCAGCCTTCGGCGACTTCGGAGGCTGCGCTCGTGAATCTGAGGCTGGCCGCCCTGACCGGCGACCTCGACGCCCGGGACCGGGTGGAGCGCGCGCTGGCCGCATTCTCGCCGGCGCTCCGGCGGGCGCCGGGGGGAACCCTGGGATGGCTGAACGTGCTGGAGCTCCTCCGTTCGCCCGGAGTCGAGGTCGTGGTCGTCGGGCCGCCGGACGCCCCCGCGACGGTCGAGCTTCTCCGGATCGCGCAGGGGGCTTATCTTCCGGGTTCGGTCCTCGCGTACCGGGCGCCGGCGGCGGATCCGGAGATCGAGACCGAGATCCCGCTCCTCCGAGACAAGCGGGAGGTCGGCGGTCGGCCGGCCGGGTACGTTTGTCGGAACTTCGCGTGCCTCGCTCCGGTAACGAGCGGGGGAGATCTGGCAGCGGCGCTGGCCGCGCCCTAGGGAGGAAGTCTTGCCGCGACATCGACTCCGCGCGTCGATCCCGGCCCTCGTGCTGGCACTCGCTCTCGCGTCCGCGGCCCGCGCCGCGGAACCCGCGATCCCGGCCGCTCACTGGCAGGCGAGCGTGATCCTCGAGCCCGAGACGCACGAGCTCGTCGGTCGGGGCGAGGTGCTGCTCAGCGCGCTGCCCGCGGCGAATCAGCCCTGGCGGTTCCTTCTGCACCGCGAGCTGCGGGTGCGCTCGGTCACCATGGACGGCAAGCCGCTCACCGTGACCGAGATCGACGGGTGGAACCCGCGTCACTTCTGGCGGCATCCGCCGTACGCCGATCTCGGCGGCTACGAGGTCGCCCGCGAGTTCGAGGTGTCCCCGCCGATCGGCGGCTGGGGCACGAATCCTCCGCGCCTGTCGATCCGCTGGAGCGGAACGATCGCCGACAGTCTGCACGCGCCGGAGAAGAGCTACGACCGCAGCTTCGAGGTCACCACGGGACGCATCGTCCCGGAAGGAGCGTACCTCTCGGGCGAGACTTTCTGGCTGCCGTGGGGGGGAGCCGGGCTGTTCACGTTCCAGCTCTCGGTGACGACTCCGGTGGAGTGGAGCGCGATCTCGGCCGGCGACGGCGAGGGACGCGACGTCGAGGGCCGCCGCGCCACGATGCACTGGGTTTCGCGCGATCCGGTGGAGCACGCTCCGATCGTGGCCGGTCCCTACGAGATCGAGCGCCGCGAGCACAAGGGGGTCTCGATCGAGACCTGGTGCTACGCGGACACGCCGGCAGAAGTGTCGCAGCCGTACCTCGACGCCGCAGTGGAGGCCATCGACCGCTTCTCGGAGCGATACGGACCCTATCCGCACTCCAAGTTCGCGCTCGTGGAGAACTACTGGCAGACCGGCTGGGGGCTCGCGGGGTTCACGCTGCTCGGCGACCGCGTGATCCGTCTCCCGTTCATCATCCACACGAGCTTCCCGCACGAGATCCTTCACAACTGGTGGGGGAACGGCGTCTATGTCGACGCGTCGACCGGGAACTGGTGCGAGGGCCTCACGACGTTCGGCGCGGACTACGCCGCGAAGGTGGCCGAGGGCGGGTCGGGTGCGCGCGACTACCGACGCAACTCTCTCGTGGGCTACAAGGACTTCGCCACGCAGGGCGGGAGGGACTTCGCGCTGTCCCGGTTCCGGGAGCGCGACAGCGCGGCCACGCAGGCCGTGGGCTACGGCAAGACGCTGTTCGTGTTCACGATGCTGCGTGACAAGCTCGGGCCGGCGACGTTCGACGCGTCGCTCAAGCGCTTCTACCGCGAGAACGTGTTCCGCCGGGCGGGATGGAAGGAGCTCCGGAAGGCGTTCGAGGACGAGTCGCGCCAGGATCTCTCCCGGTTCTTCACGCAGTGGGTGGAACGGCCGGGCGCGCCGACGCTCGCGATCGGCGACACGGCCGTCGACCATGCGGGCTCGAAGTGGCACGTGCGCGGCTCGGTCGTCGTGACCGACGGGGACTGGGCCCTCGACGTCCCGGTCGTCGTGCGCGCGGGCGAGCAGCGACAGGAGATCGTGGTCGCCACCACCGGCCCGCGGACGCCGTTCACGATCGATCTGGACGCCGCGCCGACGTCGGTCTCCGTGGATCCGGAGTTCCGGATCTTCCGCACACTCTACGACGGGGAAGTAGCGCCCACGCTGAGTGGAGTGCTCGGGGCGCGCGCCACGCGCATCGTGATCGGATCGGACGCGGCGGGCGAACTGCGCGACGCGCTGCTGACTCTCGGACGGGAATGGGCCGAAGCGGATGGAGTGGAACTCATCGAGGAATCCGCACACGAGACGCTGCCGTCCTACGACGGCGGCACCTGGTTCTTCGGTCCGGGCGACGCCGCCCGGGTATGGATCGCGACGCTGCCGCCGACCGCGAGCGCGGCTCCGACCCGCGTGCTCGCCGGGCGTCTCGGGGGTCCGAGCGGTCCGCCGGCGGCCGCCCTCTGGACCGACGACGCCTCGGCCGTGGCCTCCATCGGTCGCAAGGTTCCGCACTATTCGAAGTACAGCTGGCTCGAGTTCGAGGGAGATCAGAACGTGGGCAAGGGAGTCTGGGACTCGGGAGACTCGCCGCTTTCGATGCGGTTGAAGGGACCCCGGTCATGAGGAACATCCGGCGTAACGGGCCGGCGATCGCGCTGGCGCTCGGCGTCTTCGCGACGTCGATCGTGCCGACTGCTGCCCACGCTCAGGCGTCCGAGGAGCGGGCCGGTCGGCTCCTCGGAGAGCTCACGGCCGCCGAACTGAACGGGCGCGGACGGGGAACGCCCGGCTTGAAGCTCGCGGCGGACCGCGTGCGCGACGAGTTCGCGCTCGCCGGACTCGAACCCGGTTATCGCGACTCCTGGGCACAAGCTACCGACGCCGGCGACAACATCGTCGGCTGGATTCCGGGGACCGGAGACGAGTGGGTCGTCGTCGGGGCGCATTACGACGGGCTCGGGGTGGGCGCCGACGGTACGGAGCATGCGGGCGAGATCTTCCCGGGCGCGGACGACAACGCGTCCGGGGTCGTCGCGCTCGTGCAGATTGCTCGTTCGCTCCTCGAGCGCTCCGGGGATCACGAGCGGTCGATCGTGCTCGTCGCGTTCGCCGGAGAGGAGACCGGTCTCGAGGGTTCCCGGAAATTCGTGGAGGATCCGCCACTGCCGCTCGGGAAGTGCGTCGCGATGCTGAACCTCGACACGATCGGCCGACTGGGCGACGGCCCCCTCGTCGTCTTCGGTGTAGGCACCGCGGAGGAATGGGAAGACGTCCTGACCGGCGTGAACTTCGGCTTCCGTTTCGATCTCGCGCTCAACGAGGGGAGCGGGAGCGCTTCGGATCATGCGTCGTTCGTGGCGCACGGCATTCCCGTACTGCATTTCTTCACGGGCGCGAAGCCCGAGTACCACCGGCCGACCGACGTTCCGGAGCTCGTGGATCTCGCCGGTGTCGCGCGCATCGCCGATTTCGTCGCGGAGACGGTCGACTATCTCGCGGCGAGCCCCGTCGTGCTCACGTTCCGGCCCGAGGGCGTGGATCGACTCGCCGTGGCGCCGCGCGCGAGTACGAGAGCACGTCGCGTCTCCCTCGGAACGATCCCCGACTTTGCGCGCGAGTCCGGCGGGATTCTCCTGTCCGGCGTGATGCCCGACAGTCCGGCCGCCGGCGCCGGTCTGGAGAAGGGGGATCTCATCACCGCGATCGACGGCGGCTCCATCGACACGATGGCGGACTTCCAGGCCGCGCTCGCGGGACACGAGCCCGGAGACGCGATCGACGTCACGTTCTCGCGCGGAGAGGCGACGAAGATCGTGCGCGTCACGCTCGCGGAACGGAAGCACTGATCCCCTCCGCCGACGCGATCGATTGCGCGCCGGACGTCCGGGAAGTGACGTCCCTCAGCCGAGATTCAGGCCGCCGTCCACCACGAGCACGGTGCCGGTGACCCAGCCGGCCTCGGGGGAGCAGAGCCACGCCGCGGCCGCGGCGATGTCCGCCGGCCGCCCGATCCGTCCCAGCGGGGTCGCCTCGTCGAAGTAGCGGATGGTGTCCGCCTTCTGGTCCGGCGTGAGGAACGTATCGAAGATCGGCGTTTCCACTCCACCCGGACTGACGACATTCACGCGAACATCCGGTGCGGCCTCCAGGGCGAGCACGCGCGACGCGTACTCCAGCGCCGCCTTCGTCGCGCCGTACACGCCGTAGCCCGGCACCGGCTTTCCGGAAGCGCCCGTGGAGACGTTCAGGATGCAGCCCTTGCGGTCGCGCAAGTGGTCCATTGCAGCGCGAGAGAGCGCCATCGCCGCGACGACATTCGTCTCGAACTGGCGTCGCCACTCGGCATCCGACGTAGCCACCACCGGAATGGAGGCGACGACGCCGGCGTTGTTCACCAGAACGTCGAGTGCCCCGAAGCGTTCGATCACCTGGCGGATCAGTCGATCGCGATCCGGTCCCGACGTCACGTCGCCGGGAATCGCGAGGCCTCGTTCCGGGCCGATCGAGCGGACCACATCCTCCAGCGGCGCCTTGCGTCGTCCGGTGACGGCCACCCGACATCCGTCGCGCGCGAATCGCTCGGCGATGGCGCGGCCGATCCCGGTGCCCCCGCCGGTCACGAGGACGACGCGCTCCGCGCCCCGGCTCACGAGTTCGCGCTCACGCGGTCGTCGATCCGACGCGGAGGTCGGCGCCCCGCATCGCGTCGAAAACGGGCACGATCTCCCGCAGCCGATCCGCGATCTCGTCGACGAGTCCCGGCTCGTCCGTCCAGTCCGTCCAGTCCAGCAACAGCGAGACCCGAAGCTGACTCCCGATCATCCACGCACGCAGCTCGTCCGGCACCGCGCCGTCGCCCGCGTCCGGCAACGGCGTCCCCGAGATCCGCCAACCGCTCGCGGCGAGACCGGCTACGTGCGCCCGCAGCGGCCGATGCGGCAGCAAGGCACTCCGCAGTCGTCCCGCTCCGGACCCGCGCGGATCCTGGTCCACCGCCCCGATCTCGATTCCCTCCGACTTCACGTTCACGAAGATCCACGGCGAACGCTCACGGCCGAGGTCTGCGTCCCAGAACCGGATCCGGCACGCCGGCGCCCCGATCCCTTCCGCCCCCCAGAGCGAAGCGCCCACCCGCGGCTCCGCCACGATCCGCGGCCCGATCGCCGGCAGCCGCTCCGCGAGATCGCGGCACAACGCCTTCAAAGGAGCGAGCATCACGGTGGCGTACTCGACCCGGGTGGACCCGTCCCAGGCGTGCTCGGGCGTCTCGCCGTGGCGGGTGAGGAAGGACCGGGTGGTCGGGGGGAACCCCCGGAAATGGTTCGGGCTCACGGCATCTCCTGGATCGCGACTCAGCATAGAGATGCGACCACGCCCCGGCAAGATTCGGATTGTGGTGCGGAAACGGTGTCTGGCTCGATTCTTTCTACCGAATGGGGCATGAGCGAGTGTCGAGTCGACTTCCGTCCGCCCTTCTGTCCCGCGCCCGATTGCCCAAATCATTGGGCCACGGGAGATTGGCGCTACAAGAAGATCGGATTCTCTGCGCCGAATCGCCGTGGTGTGCGGGCCCAGAGGTATCAATGCCAGTTGTGCCGTCGCGCCTTCCGTTTACAGACGTTTCGGACGACCTACTGGATGAAGCGTCCCGAGCTGCTCGAAGTGGTCTTCCATCGGCTTGTCGCCTGCTCCGGCTACCGTCAGATCTCGCGCGAACTCGGCGTTGCGCACACGACGGTCATGAGGATCGCACAACGACTCGCTCGCCACTGCCTGCTCTATCACTGTCATCACGCGCGCAAGTTGAAGATCTCGGAGACTGTCGTCGTCGACGGTTTCGAGACCTTTGCTCACTCTCAGTTCTATCCGTGTCATCTGAACCTCGCGGTCGGCGGCGGAAGTCATTTCACGTACTCGTTTACCGAGGCCGAGCTCCGTCGGAAGGGACGCATGACGGAGTGGCAGCGAGCACGTCGCGCTGAGCTCGAGGCCCTGTATGGTCGTCCCGACCCCCGCGCGATCGAGAAGTCGATCGCGACTCTCGTGACCACGCTTCCCGTTGTGTCCGGGACGGTGCTGCGTGTGCACTCGGACGAGCACCGAGCGTACCCCCGAGCACTCCAGCGGGTTCCGACTCCGATCGAGCATTCAGTCACGTCCTCGCGTGTCGCGCGAGTACCCTCCAACCCGCTGTTTCCTGTCAATTTGGCGGACCTACTCCTCCGACACTCGAGCTCGAACCATAAGCGGGAAACGATCGCGTTCTCGAAGACGATGCAGTCCGTGATCGATCGGCTCGCGATCTTCGTCGTGTGGCGCAACTGGGCGAAGTCCTTCTCCGAGCGACTGCAGGATGCGACGCCGGCGATGCGGATTGGTCTGGCTCGAAAGAAGCACACATTGGCAGAGATTCTGGACGAACGTCACTTCGTGTCCAGGATCACTCTGCCGGTGCCCTGGTACGGCTACTACCGGCGTCAAGTTGCCACCCGACCGCGCGGCCGCGGTCGACCACACCGACTTCGCTACGCGGACTGAAGCGGGGACTACCCCTCCCTCCGACCTTCCGAGGGACGCGAGACACTCTCTTCGCACCACACCCTTTACCTGAGCGCTTTCGCGGGGCACAATTCCGGGATGTCACAGTCCCTGGAAGCCCGCCCGAACGGGCGCCCACCCCTGAGACCACTGCTCGAGACGGACCGTGCGGAGCTCGTTCGCTACCTTCGCCAGTCCCCCGAGGAAAACGTCTATCTCCTCTCGCGCATCGCCCTGGACGGGGTGGTGAACGAGGAGTCCGTCGCGCACGGCCGCTTCTACGGTCAGTGGCAGGAGGACTCGCTGCGGGGCGTCGCCTTTTTCGGCCATCGAAAGGGGCTCACGCTGACGGGGGATTCACCCGAGTTCCTGCGCGGGGTCACGGATCTCGCGCTCGGTGCGGAGTCGGACTGGATCGTTCTCGTGGGACCGCGGGGTCCGGTGGAGGGATTCCTGTCGCACTATCGATGGCGGGGCCGCGCGATGCACCTGAATCGCTTGCAGGATTTCCAGGTGCTCACGGCGGACACACTCGGCGAGTGTGGTGCGGCGATCCGGCGCGCGGAGCCGCGCGATCTCGAGGACGTCGTGGAGATGTCGGAGCAGATGCTTCGGGAGGATTTCGACCTGCCGGCCGGAAGTCTGTCGCGGGAAGGGATCCGCGAGTCGATGCGTCTCAAGATCCGTGACGGTCGGACGTGGGTACTGGACGACGCGGTGGGAGTCGTGTTCAAGGCGGATGTGTCGGCGCAGTACGCGGGGGGGGCGCAGATCGAGGGCGTGTTCACCCGACCGGACGCGCGAGGTCGGGGCTTCGCGCGTCGGGGGATGGGGGCCCTGTCGGCGGAGCTTCTGCGTTCTTCGCAGTTCGTGACACTTCACGTGGACCAGCGAAACGATCCCGCGCGACGCGCGTACGAACGCGCGGGCTTCCGCACGCGGGCCGAGTTCCGGCTCGTGTTGCTCGCGGTCGCGCCGCGTTGACGCGTCTTCCCGGCTAGCCTTCCGGGCCGTCAGGGCCGTGGCTCGGCACGAGTGCGGCAGGGGGGAGCGGGACGAATCGGGCGTCACGCGTCTTCCAGCGCCCGACCCGAAACCAGCCGGCGACCAGGATTCCTCGCAGGATGCAGGTGAGGGAGATCACCCACCACACGCCGTCGAGGCCCCCGGACGTGTGGTCCGCGAACCACCAGGCGAGCGGTACGCGCAGCACGGACATCCATACCGAGATGTGCATCGGGGGAAGCGTGTCGCCGGCGCCGGTGAAGGCCTGTCCGTAGACCATTTCCCATCCCATGAAGACCTGGGAGATCGCCACGATCCGGAGGAAGTTCACGCTCTCCGCGACCGCAGCCGGGTCCTCCGTGAACAGACGGACGAAGAACTCCGGCACCAGCAGGTACAGGCCGCCCACGATGCCGGTCGTGAGCGTGATGAGCGCGGCGCCGCGGTCCGCGACGCGTTCGGCGCGATCGGGCTGACGGGCGCCGAGGTTCTGTCCGACCATGGCGGCGACACCCATGCCCATGGCCGCCGACGTGAGGTAGTTGACGCTCTCGAGTCGGTTGACGATGCCGAGCGCGGCGAGCGCAGGTGCTCCGAAGGACTCGGTGAGCTTGGAGATCAGGAGATAGACGACCGAGAAAAGGATGCCCACCGCGGCGGTCGGCGTGCCGATGCGAACGATGCTCCAGGCGTCGGCCCGGGAGAAGCGAGGGAGCGGGTCGGCGGACGGTCGAATCGGGTCGGACGACGGGTGAGCCGAGGCGGAGGACGGGTGAATCGGGTCGGACGACGGGTGAGCCGATACGGACGACGGGTGCGTCGGGGCCGCCGTGGCCGGTATCGCGCCGAGGAGCGGGATGCGACGTCTCCAGGCGAGCACCGCGACGAGCGCCACCACGACGGCGTGCGAGGCGACGGTGGCGAGGGCCGCGCCTTGCACTTCGAGGCGAGGGAACGGGCCCGCTCCGAGGATGAGCAGCGGGTCCAGGACGAGGTTCAGCAGGACGCCGACCAGCGTGAACAACATCGGAGTCCGGCTGTCACCGCACGATCGAAAGATCGCCTCGATGACGAAGGCTGCGTAGAAACCCGGAGCGATGAGGGAGTAGATCCGGAAGTAGTTCGCGCTCATCTCCGCGATCCGCGGGTCTTCGAACAGGATCCGGAACAGCGTCGGCGACGCGAACCAGCCGATCGCGGAGATCACGGCGCCCGTGAGCGCGGACGCGAGGAGTCCGGTGCGGGCGACGAGCGAGGCGTCGGCGTCGCGATCGGCACCGACAGCCTGGGCCACGAGGGCTCCGACCCCGGCCGTGAACAGGTCCCCGATCGCCATCAGGGACCAGCTCGCGAAGAAGCACGCGGAAACGGCGCCGATCGCCTCGGCGCTGACGCGTCCGACCCACAGCATGTCGGCCAGCCCGTAGAGCGTGTGCAGCAGGTGCGACACGAACACCGGCCAGGCGAGTCGGAGGAGCTCGGGAGTGATCGGGCCGCCGGTGAGCCGGCGGATGGGCGCGCTCAATCGGAACCGGTCAGCGCAGCAGCAGCATGCGGCGGGAGTCCGAGTACTCGCCGGACTGGAGGCGGTAGTAGTAGACGCCCGGGGCGGCGGTGCGCCCGACCTCGTCGGTGCCGTCCCAGCGACGTTCGTGCGGGCCGGCGGGGAGGCGCTCGCCGTCGATCAGGCGGCGCACGAGACGGCCGGACACGTCGAAGACCGCGAGACGCACGTCGGATTCGCGCGGGAGGGAGAACGCGAGCGCGGTGGAACCGCGGAACGGATTCGGGCGCGGAGCGGCCAGCGCGAACGGGACGGCGGCCTCCGGATCGAGGACGTCGACTGCGCCGTCGACGTCGATGGTGACGAACCACTCGGTCTCCGGACTGAACGCGTCGCGGTTCGTGATCACGACCGCGAGCATCGCGAGGTCGGACCATTCGCACGGAAGCTCGAGTGCGGCGCCCGTGCCGTCGACGGGAACCGGGATGACCTCGCGCACGCCACTCGTGCGCAGCAGCAGGGCCGACATCGAACACCGGGCGGCGCCCGCGCCGGTGAGCGCCAGCACCGGACTTCCGATGCGGTCCCCCGCCTGGATCAAGAGATAGTGCGACTCGAGCCCGCCGAGTCGTCCGGATCGCGTGGCCGAGGGCTCCACGACGTGCGCGACGTACGGCGGCGTCGGCCACGCCGCGGCCTCGTCGAATCCCATGGGCTTGCCCCCGGAGTTCGCGCCGCAGAAGTACGACCAGAGACCGAGCTCGCGCGCCTCGGTCGCGACGTCGGAGCCGTACGCGTTCAGCGCGAACTCGAAGCTCTCTCTCGCGTCTTCCTGACGCATCGCCGAGCGTCGATCGAAGAACTCCTTCAGGAGCTCCACGCCGTGCCGCTGTTCGAGCAGGTGCTGCCACACGCAGGCGCCGTAGCCGGCCGGGAGCCACGAGTCGGGGTTGCTGACAGGAGAGCGCTCCGCGACATAGCGGACGTAATCGTCGACCTGGTCGAACACGAAATCCTCGGCCCACGTCGCGTCGGCTTCCAGCCAGCCGCCTTCGGTCCAGCCGCTTGCCGCGTACTGCGATGCGTGCTTGGTCTCGTGCGCGATCGTCACCTTCGCCGCGCCGCGATCCGAGCCCTCGGGATCCGAGTTGTCCGGGAACCCGAGGAAGTCGTTGTGCAGCGAGATCACGGGGAATCCGCCGACGATGCGCGTGAGCCCGTAGGCGTTCATCGCGCGGAACTCGACGTCGACGAGCCCATCCCGTCCGACGGGAGAGGCGAACCCCGCGTTGCGGAACGTCGTGCGAGACGTCTCGGCCCAGGCTCCGGCGCGCTCGACGAAGTCCGGAACTCCGGACGCGTCGAGATCGTCGGAGGGCACGGCATCCTCGCCGATCGTGTCGTAGGCAAAGCGGAAGTGCGCGGTGACGTATTCATTCGTCGCGCTGCGCGGCGCGAGGTAGCCCTCGATCAGCGCGCGCACGGGAATCGAGAGTCCGCCGCGCATGCGCTCGAACTCCCATACGAGCCCGGTCGCGGACTTCGTGGGGATCGCGTCCACGGAACGGAGCCCGTCCGGCAGTTCGCCCGGGGCGAACACCCGCTGGAACTGGAGGAGGAGTCCCTCTTCCCAGGTGATTTGCCCCGTCTCGCGCAGCTCGTCGACGCGGGACGCAAAACCGCTCTCGGTGAGCGGAGTGGCGGCCTTCGCCGGAGCGAACGCGACGAGCGCGAACAGAACGGGCCGCAGCTCGGAGAGGCTGAGCCCGAATCGGGGGCGTCGGAGACGCACGTCTCCTCCAGGGAATGAGGACTCCGCCATTATAGAGAGGAAGCGAGGGTGACCGCAACACGTGCGGAGCCTGCCGGCGGGTCCGCGCCGCTCGCCCAACTCGTTTGTGGACAACGGCTTGGAGTTGGAGGCTATCGGCCCCGGCGCCGCTTCGCGCCCTTGCCGCCCTTCTTCCGGGCCTTCCGGCCTGCCGCGGGCCGAGGGCCGGCCGCCGCCCCCGGGCGCCGTCTGCCCCCGCCGTGGCCGGATCCCGTACGTTCACGGCCTGCCGTAGCCGTGGACCCCGCCCGACCTCGCCCCGTTCCACCCGATCCTCCTCGACGGGCGGCGCTGCCCACCGGTCCCCGATCGTTCGCTCCGTCGCCGGACCTCTCCGGCCGGCTCGTTCTCCTTCCGTCCGCGGGGCGAAGCTCGATCTGGCCGATCGCCGGGTGAACGGCCTGCACGACGACGCGAACGGGATCCCCGATGCCGTACCTCTTCTTGAGGCGCTTGCCGAGCAGCACCCGGACGTCGGGGAGGAAGCGGTAGTAGTCGTCGTCCAGATCGTCGAGGCGCACGCGCCCCTCGACGTAGTGCTCGAGCAGTTCCACGAAGAACCCGTCCTCGTTGATGCCCGAGATCACGCCCTCGAACTCGTCGCCGACCCGGTCGCGCAGCAGGTACGCGCGCATCACGTCGAGGACGTCGTACTCGCACTGCGACGCCGCTTGCTCGCGCTGCGAGGACTGGTTCGCGATGCGTCGCAGCGCGCCGCGATCGGCCCGCCGCCCTTCGCGTGAGAGCAGCGACTTCGCGAGGCGGTGCACGATCAGATCCGGGTACCGGCGGATCGGGCTCGTGAAGTGCAGGTAGCGCTCCGATGCGAGACCGTAGTGTCCCGTGTTCTCCTCCGCGTACTCGGCGCGCATCATCGTGCGGAGCAGGATGTGATGCAGGGCCCGCTCCGCGGGCGTGCCACGAACGGTGCGGAGGAAGCGTGCCAGCGCACCGCTGGTGGCGAGCCCGCCGAAGTCCGGCAACTGTCCCCAGGCGCGGGCGAACTCCGTGAAGTCGCGGAGCTTCACGGGGTCGGGCGGAGCGTGTACCCGGAAGATCGTGGGTGCGTTCTTCTCCACGAACCAGTCCGCCACGGCCTCGTTTGCCGCGATCATCATTTCCTCGATCAAGCGGTGCGCGTCGTTCCGCTCCGCGCGCACGACGTCGTCCGGCTCGCCTTCCGCGTCGAACACGATCTCGGGCTCGGGCAGATCGAAATCCAGGCTGCCGCGCTCCACGCGTCTCGCGCGGAGCAGCTCCATGAGGCGATGGAACAGCACGACCTGGGGGCGCCACTCGGTGATGCCTTCGACCTCCTCGCCGGCGAGCACGCGGGCGACCGCCTCGTAGGTCCAGCGGCCGTGCGAGCGGATCACGCTCTCGTACAGACGCGTCCTCGTCCGGCGTCCGTCGCGGTCGAAGTCCATTTCCGCGGTGAGCGTGAGACGGTCCTCGTTCGGCCGGAGACTCGCGAGTCCGTTGGACAGCTTCTCCGGCAGCATGGGGATCACGCGATCGGGGAAGTAGACGCTCGTGCCGCGCTCGAAGGCTTCGCGGTCGAGCGGCGAGTCGGCCGTGACCCAGTGCGACACGTCGGCGATCGACACCCGCAGTCGCAGACCGGAGTCCGACCGTGGCTCGATCGACACCGCGTCGTCGAAATCGCGTGCGTCGGCGCCGTCGATCGTGAACGTGGGCACGCCGCGGAGGTCCTCACGGCCGGCGAGCGCCTCCGGCGGGATCCCGACCGGCAGCGACTCCGCCTCCTCCAGTGCGTCGTCCGGGAAGCGACGGGTGAGGCCGTGCCGGTGGATGACGGTGGCCACGAGCGTTCCGAGCTCGCCCGGCGCCCCCAGGATCGCGACGATGCGACCGACGGCGGCGCGGTGCCCGTCCGGCCAGTCGCGGAGCTCGACCTCCACGATCTCGCCGGGACGCGGGGTGACAGCTCCGGGCACGAGCTCGATCTCACCGTTCCAGATCTCCGGATCCGGGAGCACGAACTCGTGCGCTCCCTCCGTCCGGTACGATCCCGTCACGGAATGACGGCCGCGTTTCACCACCGCGAGAACGCGTCCGGCGAGTCGACCAAAGCGGCCGGGGACGGCGATCGCCCGCACGGTGTCGCCGTCGAGAACGTCCGGGATCTCGCGCGCGGGCAGGAACAGGTCCTCGTCGTCCTCGCGGACGAGGAAGCCGAACCCGTGCCGGTGTCTCCGCACGACACCCTCGATCGCGACGTCTTCGTCCGTCGTGTCGCGGCCGAGACGGTAGCCGCGCCCCTTCGCGACCTGGAGGCTGCCGTCTTTCAGCAACGTCTTCAGCCAGCGCCGGAACCGCGGCCGCTGCGCACGCGTCACCGCGCACTCGTCCGCGAGCTCGTCGAAACCGAGGCGACGTCCGGGAGCCGATCGCAGCGCCCGGAGAACGTCCTCGCGGCGGAACTCGTCGCGCATCAAGCGGTCCGGGCCAGCGGCTCCACGTACGGCGCGGGGTCGAGCGACTCCCCGGTGGCGAATCGCAGTGCCTCGTTCCACGGGCGACGAGCGCCGTGCCGGAAGAGACGTTCGGAGAGCAACGTTCCGGCCTGCTTCTTCTCGAACCAGCGGGACGTTCCGGTCTCGCTCGCGAGCCACGCGTCGAGCTGGGAGGCCATGAGGTCGCCCAGCAGGTAGTTGTGGTAGTACGCCGGCGCGAGCGCGACGTGCAGCTTGCACGCCCAGTCGGCCGCTCCCTCGCGTCCCTCGGGACGCGGCACGCCCTGGAAACGCTCGACCAGTTCCCACCAGAACGCATTCAGGTCCCGGGTCGGGTCGGCGTAGAGGCCGCGCTCGAAGTGCACCATCACCATCACCCAGCGCGTGAACGTGAGGAGTTTCGCACGCCGGTACGCGGCGAGGGGCTCGCGGATCTCGTCGATCGCGGACGCGGGCGCGCCGACCTCGTGCACGAGCCAGTCCGGATCGCTCGCGAAGCGGCCGAACAGCAACGCGATCGCCTCCGTGGAGAGCGTGTGCGCGGGCGCGCGCAGCAGCCAGGGCAGATCCCGGCCGAGACCGAGGTCGTACACCGCGTGGCCGAACTCGTGGAGCATCGTGTCCATCCAGTACTCGTCCGTCGCGACGTTGCAGAGCACCCGCACGTCGTCGATCGACCGATCGACGTGCGTGCAGAACGCGTGCTGGTTCTTGCCCTCGCGCGGGAACAGGTCGGAGCGCTCGATCGTGGCGTCGACGTCGAAGCCGAGCCGCTCGCAGAACCGCTTCGTCAGCGTGACGAGATCCGTGCCTTCGTAGAAGCGACCGAGATCGAGGTCGGCGGGCGCGGGCGCTTCCTGGAAGAACGGGTCGGCGAGGTGCCACGGCCGGACGTCCGTCGCCGCGATGCCGAAGCGCTTCGCCTGGCGCGCGAACAGGTCGGTCCGGAATTCGACCCACGCGTCGCGTGACAGATCCACGAGTCGATCGAACGTGGAGATCAGGAAATCCTCGTCGATTTCCTGCCGCACGAGATCCATGGACCAGTAGCTCGAGTGACCCATGTCGCGCGCCGCGCGGTTGCGCAGCTCGACCATCTCCAGGACCGTCGGCGCGACCACCGGGCCGATCGCCTTGGAGGCTTCCCAGGCGCGCCGGCGCAGGGCCAGATCCTCGGAGTCGCGCAGGATCCCGCGGATCTCGTTCTCGGAGACGGCGCGTCCGTCGAGGTCCGGGCGGAAACGCGCGTAGGTCGACTCGGCGGTCGCCTCGAGCGCGACGAGCTGTTCCAGCAGTTTCGGATCGGTCTGGTTCGCGGCGAAGTCGAGCCACGCGAGTTCGACCTGCCGGCGCAGATCGTCGTCGGCGTCGCGGGCGAGTTCCGCGCGGAACTCGCCGAGTCGCGCGAACGATTCGCGATCCGAGAGGAGACGTCGGATGGCCGACTCCTCGCGGGCCGCGGCACGTTCCCATTCCTCTTCACCCGTCTGCGCGAGCTTCCAGCCCGCTTCGTGCGATGCCGTCTCGCGCGGAGCGCGTTCGGCGACGTGCGCTTCGATCCAGGTTCGGGCTCGTTCGACAGGGGTCACTCGATCAACTCGCTTTCCGTCACGGGAATGCCGTTCACGGTGTTCAGAATGTAGATGAACGTGCCCAGATTCGACGACTCCTCCATGCGGAGGAGGATCTCGAGTTCGTTCGCCGAGTTCCACAGGCGATCGTTCGCGTCGTTCTTGCGGCGAAGACGGGTGACGAGCGCGGGGACCGTGTGGTCGGCCGCGAGTCCGATCGGGAGGATCGCCTCGCGGTAGCGCTGCCGAGCCTGGTGCTCGCCTCCGACCGGGTAGAGGATCGGGTAGTCCTCGAACATCGGTCCTTCGTTCAGCGGCACGTCGAGGTAGCCCCCGCAGAACAGGCCGAAGTTCGTGGTCGAGACTCCGGCGGGGATGGACCTCGTGTGGCGCTCTCCCTCGAACGTCGTCGTCACGTGGAACTCGTCTCCGGAGCGGAGCGCCGAGTTGACGCGTTCCTTCCCGATCGCCTGCGCCGACGTCTCGAAGCTCGTGACGCCCTTCTCGTCGCAGACGAGCGTCGCCTCCTCGAGGTAGTGGAAGGGCTCCTCGCGATGTTCGGTGAGCGTGTACTCGATGTGCGACTTCACCTGGAGACGTCGCCCGCGCCTCGTCTCGATCGGCTCGAACGAGATCGCGGCCGCCCCGACCGGCGCCTTCGACTGGTCCTGGAAGTAGATCGAGTACTCGAGCGCGACCGGCCCGAGCTCGCGCATGACCTGCGCCTGCACCGGACGGGGTCCGAGCGTCAGCCACGGGACCAGAATCAGGGTCGCGACCAGGGCGGCTCTCGGCACGGCATTTCCTCGCTTGGTTTCCGGGACCGGGTCCCGGGTCCGGTTCCGGGACGGAATCCGGTGCTGGGTCGGTGCGGGCGCGGCTCCGGGCGTCCCGGTCCTCGGGGCCGGGGGCCGGCTCCGAGGCGTCGCGTCCCCGCGGGCCCTTGCCCTCCGTCCGGGTGAGCGCGCGGAGGGCGCGGCCGAACAGTCTACGGGACGTTCCCGTTCTCGGGCAATGCACGGTCCCGGGCGCTCCCGGGCGGTGATGCTTGCTCCAACCGCGGGGATCCCGGTCGGGTTCCCCGTTCGGTTGACTCGCCTCCGGACCGGACCTAATCTTCCCGTCCGCTTTCGGGCGCCCGAGATCCCCTCGCGGCGCCCCCACAAGCCCCCGAATCCCACGCTCCGGACCGGTTCCGGGGCAGGAGCGCTCGATGGCCGTCGCCAAGAAAGCCCCCCAAACCGCGCCGAAGACTTCCCTCTACGAGAACGTCAACCTTCAGTTCGATCGGGCGGCCGCCGCCCTCAAGGTGCACCCCGGCCTGCTGCAGCAGATCAAGTGCTGCAACAACGTCTACACGGTGCAGTTCCCGATCCGACGCGGCCGGGACTACGTGATCGTGGAGGGATACCGCGCGGAGCACAGCCACCACATGAAGCCGGTGAAGGGGGGCATCCGCTACAGCGAGGACGTCTCCCGCGACGAGGTCATGGCGCTCGCGGCGCTCATGACCTACAAGTGCGCGATCGTCGACGTTCCGTTCGGCGGCTCCAAGGGCGGCGTGAAGATCAACCCGCGCAAGTTCACGGTGGCGGAGCTCGAGCGCGTGACCCGACGCTACGCGCACGAGCTCATCAAGAAGGACTTTCTCGGTCCCCACGTGAACGTGCCGGCGCCGGACATGGGAACCGGCGCGCGGGAGATGGCCTGGATCGCCGATACCTACGACGCGTTCCACCCCGGCCAGCCCGACAATCACGCGTGCATCACCGGCAAGCCGTTCCAGCAGGGCGGCATCCGCGGCCGCACCGAAGCGACGGGGCGCGGTGTGCAGTACGGCATCCGCGAGGTGTTCGCGCACGACACGGACCTGAAGCGCTACAAGCTCACGCCGGGACTCGCGGGCAAGCGGGTCGCGATCCAGGGCTTCGGCAACGTCGGCTACCACGCGGCGAAGTTCCTGCACGAGGAAGACGACGCGAAGATCGTCGCCATCGGCGAGTGGGACGGCGCGATCTACAACGAGAAGGGCATCGACATCGAGGCCCTGAACAGGTACCGGCTCCAGAAGGGCACGATCATGGGCTTCCCGGGGACGAAGTCCTCGAAAGTCGGAGCCGACGTGCTCGAGCTGGACGTCGACATCCTGATCCCGGCCGCGCTCGAGAACCAGATTCACGCCGGCAACGTGGACAAGATCAAGGCGCCGATCATCGCGGAGGCGGCGAACGGTCCGGTCACCGCGTCGGCCGACGAGAAGCTCCGCAAGCGTGGTCGTCTCGTGATTCCGGACGTCTACCTGAACGCCGGTGGCGTCACGGTGTCGTACTTCGAGTGGACGAAGAACCTCTCGCACATGCACTACGGCCGCATGTCGCAGCACATCGAGGCGCTCACGGCCCAGACCTACATCCAGGCGACGGAGCAGCTCACCGGCAAGCAGTTCGACGATCGCTCCCGCGGTTTCCTGCTCAAGGCGCGCGACGAACTCGCGCTCGTGAACTCCGGGCTCGAGGACACGATGTCCACCGCGTACCGCGACATCCGCGCCGTGATGAAGAAGAAGTCGAAGATCGAGGATCTCCGGATGGCCGCGTACGCGCTCGCGATCGAGCGGGTGGCGCAGGCCTACCTGGATCTCGGCATCTTCCCTTAGGGTGTCGGGTCTCCGAATTTCTGAAGGATCTGGGGGCCCCTTGTGGGCCCCGACTTCTTCACGTCTCCTCGGCGTATCTGAAGATACGCTCTCGTCGACGTTCATCGTCGGGACCGCACAAGGGGCGTCCCAGATCCTCCAGAAATTCGGAGACACGACACCCGGGGGTGTGGCGAGCGGGGCGGCGGACCCGTGCCGGGGTCGGGAAATGACTGATGCGGTGGCCGGAAACGGCTCGCGGGGGGTGGCGGGGCGGGTCGTCGGCGGCGGGCGCGGTCCGTACCTTGGGCGGGCAGGCGGCGGCGGCGTCCGGGGGGGCGCTTCGCGGTCCTGGCGCGTTTTCCTGGGCGGTTTCGGGCGGACGCGCTAGGATTCCAACGTCAACCGGGGTGTTGGCCCCGGACTACCGGAGGTGAGTGGTGAGAAGTCGGCAGGAGTACGAAGTGGCGACGGAGACCCTCCGGGAAGTGGGGCGTCGTGCCCGCGTCTTCATGAGCATGCCGGTCGTCGAGGGGGTGACCCCGAAGGCGCTGATGGAGACCCCGGGCGTGGCGGAGTCCTCCGACCCTTCGGGCCTGCGTCGTCGCGACGGCATCTTCCGCCTCGACGAGATCGGCCTGAGCCTCATGGATCACGTGGGGCTGTACGGCGACGGGGTCTTCGAGGGCATCCTCATCCGGAACAAGTCGATCTTCCTGTACAAGGCGCACGTCGATCGCATGGACGGGTCGATGGAGAAGATCGGCATCAAGCTGCCGATGTCCTGGGAGTACCTCACCCAGCGTCTCCTCGAGACCTGCCGCGAGGTGGACTTCCCGGACGGAGCCGGCTACATCCGCCTCGTCGCGACCCGCGGCATGGGCGACCTCGGCATCAATCCCGCGAAGTGCATCACGCCGACGGTCTACGCGATCGTCAGCACGATCCGGCTGTACTCGCGGGAGGCGTACCAGAAGGGCATCCCGCTCGGCCTCGCGCGCAACGTCCGGCGTCCGAGCCGCAAGGTCCTCGATCCGAACATCAAGGCGAACAACTACCTCAACAACGTGCTGGCGCTCCGCGAGGGAACCCAGGAGCCGGGGCTCGTGGAGGCCCTGATGCTCACGCTCGACGGATACGTCGCCGAGGCCACGGTGGATAACATCTTCTCGGTCCTTCACCATCCGGGCTGGGAGAACGATCCTTCGCGGGTCGAGATCCGCACGCCCTCCTCGGAGTACTGCCTCGTGGGGATCACGCGCGACACCGTGATGAAGCTCGCCGAGAAGCGCGGGTATCGCGTGGTCGTGCGCGACGATCTCCTCCCGATCGACTTCGTCGGCCCGGGGAAGGAGTGCTTCATGACGGGCACGGGGGCCGGGGTGATGCCGATCACGAGCGTGGCGGGAGTCGGCGTCGGCGACGGCAAGCCGGGTCCGGTCACGATGGGGCTCGTGGATGACATCCAGCGCATGATGGACGACCCGGCGAACGGATTGCCGCTCGACACGCCGGCGGAGGCGCTGTCCGGCGCGATCTCCTAGCGGACACCGCGCACCGAGTCGCGCACACGTCCGGCGGCCGGGAAAGAACGAGACGAACGGCGCCTCCGGAAATCGGGGGCGCCGTTCCCGTATCCGGGCGGTCGAGCCCCGGGGACCCGGCCGATCGCGACGCCTTGACCGATACATACTCAGTATGCATACTCGGCTCTCCTCGCACCGGAGCGTCGATGTGTCCGTCCGGAACGGAATCCTCGCCCTGCTCGCGGAAGCTCCGCGGCACGGCTACGCGCTGAAGTCGGAGTTCGCCCGCCGGACCGCAGGCACCTGGGACCTGAACGTGGGGCAGGTCTACACGACCCTGGCCCGGCTTCGGCGGGACGGGCTCGTGGAAGCGGACGAGCCGGCGGACGGTCCGCGCAACCTGTGGAGGGTGACCGGCCCGGGTCGGAACGAGTTCGCGACGTGGCTCGACACTCCGGTGGACGACGCCGCGAACCGGAACGAGCTCATCCTCAAGGTGCTGCTCGCGCTGGACGGACCCCCGGATCGATTCCGGCACGTCGTGAACCGGCAACGCGTGTTCGCGATGGAACGCATGCAGGAGTACACCCGGGCCCGTCCGGCTCTCGCGGCCGAGCGTGACCTGCCCGACGTGCTCACCCTGGACGCACTCGCCCTGCGCGTCGAGGCGGACCTTCGCTGGCTCGATCGCTGCGAGGAGCGGTTCGCGGATCGCGAGCGCGAAGCCTCCGGTCGGGGCTCCCGATGAGCGCGTCGTCCGCCGTCTCGTTCGAGCGCGTCGAGCGCGTCTACGGCGCGGGACCGTCCGCGACGCGGGCGCTCGGGCCGCTCGATCTCGAGCTCGCGGTCGGCGAGTTCGTCGCGATCATGGGACCCTCCGGGTCCGGCAAGTCCACGTTGCTCTCGCTCGCCGGCGCGCTCGATCGTCCGACCTCGGGCCGCGTCGCGCTGCGCGGGGTCGACCTCGCCACCCGGACACCCGGCGAGCTCGCGACGTTGCGCCGCCGGTCCCTCGGATACGTGTTCCAGGACCTGAACCTCCTGCCGGGGCTGACCGCCCGCGAGAACGTTTCCCTCCCGAGGGAGCTGGACGGCGTGTCGATGGCCGTCGCCCGCCGGGAGGCGCTCGAGGCGCTCGAGGCGGTGGGGCTCCGTCACCTCGCCGATCGATTCCCGGAGGATCTCTCCGGGGGCGAGCGACAGCGAGTCGCGGTCGCGCGTGCCTTCGTCGGCGCGAGGGAGCTCGTGCTGGCCGACGAACCGACGGGCGCGCTCGACTCGGTGGCCGGTGAGCGCGTCATGCGCCTCCTGCGGGAACGTTGCGACGCTTCGGGCTGCACCGTCGTGCTCGTGACCCACGACGCGACGCACGCCGGGTGGGCCGATCGAGTCCTGTTCCTGCGGGACGGCCTTCTCGCGAGCGAGACGCGGGGTTCCGCGCGACTCGTTCCGGGCGTCTGACTTGCGAGCGTGGCGCGCGCTTCGCGCGCTCCTGCGAATCGAGCGGCGGAACGCACGGCGGCGATCGAGGAGCTCCTGGCTCGTCGTCGTCGCCATCGCGGTTCCGGTCGCGGCCGTCGCGGGCGGCGGCACGATTCTCCGCATCACGCGTGCGACCGACGAGGAGGCACGGACGGCGCGCCTCGGATCGGCGGATCTCCGGGTGGAGGGTCTCTCCGCCGCGTCCGACTCGACGCTGCGCGCCCTGCTGCCGTCCACCGCCACCTGGAGCCGTGTGACCGAAGACGCGGAGGGAGTGCGCATCCCCGGGCGCCGGTTGATCGTGCGCGGCCTCGCGCTCGAGGATCCGGCGCGAGGCTCCGATCCGTTCGCGGCCGGGATGGTCCGGATCGCTCGCGGCCGCGCGCCGCGCGACGCGGGCGAGGTCGCTCTCTCGGAGACCGTGCTGGAACTGCTGGGGCGCGAAATCGGCGACCGGGTGACGCTGGACTACGGAACGGAGCGGGTGGTCACCGGCGTCGCGCAGAACCCGGAAGACCTCCGCGACGCCCTGCTCCTCCGAACGCGCGCGTCCGCGGAGGATCGGGGGCGCACGTTCGCGCTCGTGCGCCTGTCGCGGCGGGACGATCCGGGAGACGTCGCCGCACGATTGCGCGACGCCGGGCTCGAAGTCGTCGCGCGCCCCGAGATCGACGCGACGGATCGGGAGATGGATGCGGTCGTGTTTCTTCTGGGCGGCATCGGACTGCTGGAGGCGGCGCTCGTGATCGCCGCCTCGCTCGCCGTGGGGCTGCGACGCCGGCAGCGTGAGATCGGGCTCACGACCTCGGTCGGCTGCGACCCGCGCGACCTCGCGCGCGGGCTCGCCCTCTCCCTGGTGCTGACGGCCGCCGTCGGCGCCGCCGGGGGGGCGGTGATCGGCATTCTGGCCGCGGCCGCGGCACATCCGGCGCTCGCGGGCTGGAACGCGCGCGACAACGGTCCGTTCGAGATCTCGTGGCTCCATGCCTGCGGCGGGATGTCGCTCGGAATCGCGACCGCGCTCGCCGCCGGCGCGCTGCCCGCGCGGCGAGCGCTCCGGCTTCCGGTCCGCGAGGCGCTCGGCGCTCGCCGCCCCGTCACGGTCCCGGCGCACGGATGGCTCGCGGTGGGAGTCGCGTTCGTGACCGCGAGCGTCGCGCTGCTGCTCCTGCCGGGGGGCGGATCGCGCGCCGCGGCCTGGCGACTTCCCCTGGCCTCGGGCCTCGGGGTCCTCGGTTTCGGCGCCTGCAGCCCGTGGGTGCTCCAGGTGCTCGCTCGCGCGGCCGACCGCCTCCCGCTCGCGTCGCGGCTCGCTGTTCGCGACGCGGGACGTTTCCGCGCGCGGAACGGCCCGGTGATCACGGCGGTGCTCGCCGGCATGTCGATCAGCGTGACGGTCGCCTGTCTGCTCACGAGCATCGAGAGTGCGGTCGACCGCCTGCCCGCGCGGTTGCGCGGGGACCAGCTCCTGGTGGAGGGTCCGGAGGCGAGGTCGGTCGCGGGCCGGATCGCCGACACGCTGCCGACGATCGCGATCGCCCCGCTCGCCTGCGCCTACGCGAACGGCCTCCCCGTGCTCGCCACCCGCGACTCGGTCGCCGGCCCGGACGACTGGGTGGCCGTCGGCGACGAGGCGCTTCTCCGTGCGCTCGGCGCGGAGTCGGCGCTCGGTGCGTTCCGCGGCGGATCGCTCGTTGCGCTGGGAGAGCGGGAGACCGCCGGCTGGCGACTGACGGCCTGGCGAAGCGGGCGCGAGCTCGGGCGCCCGAAGACGCAGGTCGTCGGGCGGGTCGTGAACGTGCGATCCCCTCGATTCCTGATCTCGAGCTCCGCCCTCGAGTCGGCCGGCCTCGCGGCGGGGCCGCCGCCCCGCCGGACGATCGTGCCCTCGCTGATCCGGCTCGCGACGGATGTCGACCCGACCACCCTCGAGCGTGCACGGGAAATCGCCGCCGCCGCGCCGCACACGACGGTCGCCGCGGAGATCACGAACCGTCGGCCGTCCACGCGCTACTACGTCGCGGTGTTCGTCGGCTGTCTCGTGACCGGTCTGCTCGTGATCCTGATCGCCACCGCCCTGACCGCGGAGGAAGCGGCGGCCGACGATCGCCTGCTCGGTCTCGTGGGAGCGCCCGTCCGGCTCGTGCGGCATCGGAGCGCGATGCGCGCCGCGTTTCTCGCGAGCATCGGCTGTCTTCTCGCGGTGCCCGCCGGGATGATCCCGGCGTACGGACTCCTCTCGCTCGCGAACGTCCCGCTCGAGTTCGTGGTGCCCTGGAGCCGGCTCGCGATCACGGGGTTCGGCCTGCCGGCGATCACGTATGCGCTCACCTGGATCGTGACGCGCCCGGCGCTCGCCCCGCGGACCGGCGCCGCCCTCGGGTGGTGCGTGCTCCTGACGGCGTCCGCCCTCGACGCGGCGGAGCCGGTTCGCTGGGAGCCCTGGACGGGGGCCTCGGTCGACGGAACTCCGCTGTCGGGCGAGATCGGACGCGTCTCGGTCCCGGCGGATCGATCCGATCCGGACTCGAGCCCGATCGAGGTCGCGTTCCTCCTCCTGCGCACGTCGAATCCGGATCCGGGGCCGCCGATCTTCTTTCTCGCGGGCGGCCCCGGCGCGGAAGGGATCGAGAACGGCGTGTTCTGGGCGACACACCCGCGCGTGCGACTGCTCGAGCACGCCGACGTGATCGCGCTCGATCAGCGAGGCACGGGACGCTCCGTGCCGAACCTCGTGACACCGGAGGTCTCGTACGATCTGCCCCGCGACCGCCCGGTCGGGCGAGAAGACGAGGTTCGTGCGTTCCGCGCCGCGATCGAGCGCGCACGGGATCGCTGGCGGGCCGAGGGCGTCGACCTTTCGGATTTCGACACGGTGGCGAGCGCGGAGGACGTCGACGACGTCCGTGCCGCGCTGGGGATCGACCGGATCGTGCTGTTCGGGTCGAGCTACGGAACGCACCTCGGACTCGCGTACCTCCGCCGTCACGGCGATCGCGTCGAGCGCGCCGTCCTGTCACGGGTCGAAGGACCGGACGACACCTGGAAGCTCCCGAGCGCTCAGCAACGGGTGCTCGCCCGGGTGGCGGAGCTGGCGGCGCGGGATCCGGAGATCCGGGCGGTGTTGCCGGACGTCGCGGCAAGCGTGCGCGCGCTGATCGAGCGACTGTCGGCGTCGCCGGTGCGCTGCGAGCGTCCGGACGACGAAGGGCGCGACGTCGTCCTCGGATCGCGCGACCTGCAGTATGCGCTCGCGGTCTCGCTCGGGGACACCCGGCGCATCGCGGAGATCCCGCGCCTTCTCGCGAGGCTCGAGCGGGGGCGATGGGAAGAGCTCGCCGGGCGGGCGATCGATCGCCACGGGACGGTCGGGAACGCGATGGCCATCGCGATGGACTGCGCGTCCGGCGCAAGTCCGTCGCGGCGCGCGCGGATCCGGACGGAGGCGAACGATCCCGCGAATCTGCTCGGCGACGCGATCTGCGGACCCTTCTACCCGGAGACGTGCGTCGGCGATTGCGAGCCGCTCGGGCCGGACTTCCGCGACCCGATCACGTGCGACGTGCCGACCCTGTTCGTGAGTGGCGACCTCGACGCGCGGACGCCCCCGGAGAACGTCGAGCGATTGCTCGGCGGGTTCGCGAACGCGGCGCATGTGCGGATCGCGTACGCCGCCCACGATGCCCGCGAGCTGATGTCGGACGAGTTTCGCGATCTGCTCCAGGCGTTCCTGCGGGGTGAGCGCGTGCACGACTGCGCGATCGAGCTGCCGTTCCGGTTCGATCGGATCGAGGCCGAGGACGCTACTCCCCGGGATCCAGACCGAGAATGACCGCTTCCTGGTCGGCGAGCTCGATCACGACCTCGTCCCCTTCCTCCAGCGCGATCGCGTTCGGATCGTTGTCCGCGCACACGAGCGCGGGGCCCCGCGTGATCCGGACGCGGATCACCGTCTCCTCCGGCAGCACGAGGTGATCGAGCGGCTCGGTGGAGTTGTTGAACGCGAGCCCGATCCCGGCCTGGAACAGGGAGTGCGTGATCGAGCGGTAGTAGGCGGTAGACCCGAACACCGTGGCCGCCACGACGCCGTCGCCCAGGATCTCGTCGCCGAACTCGCGATCGTCGATCCACACGCGGTAGCGAACGCTCGAGGTCGGCCGCGAGTTGTGGACGATGATGTCGTTGAGGCCCACGAGCGTCTCCCCGTGCGCGTCCGCGCGCACCTTGCGCCAGCGGGTCTCGGAGAGGCTCCCGGCGGCGAGGCGGCGGAGCGCGTCGCGGAGCTCGTGCGGGCCGCACCGCTTGCCGTGGCGACTGTTCCGCAACGGGAGCTTCGGCACGCCCGGCCACTCGCGCTCGCTGCCGAGGAGCAGCCCGTCGCCGCCCCAGGTGAGCACCACGTCCGGGCGTTCCCGGACCGACTCGAGACCGCATTCCTCGACCGCCGCGACCACGTTCGCGGTGTCGCGACCCAGGACCAGGATGCGCCGGTTCATCGTGCGGGTGGCCATGCGCCGGGGAGCTCTCCTGCCGCGGGGGCGGACTTCGCGTGCGGGGCCATCGACCCAGGATCGGGGCCGGTACGGGACGTGTCAAGACGCGGCGCCGGTGGGGGAGGCGGAACCGCGCGAGTGGTGGTAAGGTACCCCCCGATTCGTCCCGGAGTCCGCGGTGTGGTCGAGAATCCCGACCGCCCGCCGGGTCTCGCCGCCCGAACCGCCCGTCCATCCTCCACGGAGGGGAACCGATGAAGCTCGTCCGACCCTTCGGCCTGATGATCCTCGCCGCGACCCTGGCACTGCCCGGTGGAACGCGCGCGGAGACGTTCTCGGTCGCCCCCGGCACCTGGGAGGGCCAGGTCGGCGTCACCGGAGTCACGCTGGCCGAGTACCTCGACGCGATGTGGGCGATCCAGGTCGAGGGGCGGGTCGGCCGCTTCCTCCGCGAGGGGATCGAGCTGCAGGCCGTGGGAAGCGCCCGGGTCTGGCCGCTCGGCGATCAGTCGCCGAAGGCGTTCGGGACGACCGCGAACCTGCTGTACTTCCCGCGCATCACGGAGTCCCACAACCTGTACTTCCTCGTCGGCGCGGGCGGACTCTACCGGAGCTCGCCGAACGAGACCCTCGGCGACACCGGATTCGACGGGCTGGCGCGGGTCGGGTTCGGCACGAAGGTGCACCCTTCGGACACGGGCTGGATCAGTCACTTCCACCTCACGTCCGAGTTCCGCATCGAGATGCTGTTCGAGCAGGAAGTGAACACGGTGGCCGGCATCACGTTCGGACTGTCGTACTTCCGCTAGGAATCCGCACGGGAGACGTTCTTCGTTCACACGCCGGCTCGGGGCGAGCGCGTTCGAGGCGCCCTACGCGAGCTCGATGACGTCGCCGTCCTCGGCGATTCGCATGCCGAGCGCCTCCACGGCGCGTCGCTCGCGGGAATCGGGATCGATCGCGGGATTCGTGTGGTTCAGATGCGTGAACCAGATGCGCGTTCCCGCGCGCGCCACCGCGCTCATGGTGTCCGCGATCGCCGGGTGGGGAACCGAGTTCGCGTCGTCGCGCCGGAGCTCCCGCTTGCGGAAGAACGTTCCGTCCAGGAGCGCGAGATCCACGGACTTGAGGTGACCGAGCAGTTCCGGGGTGAGCAGGTCGAGGTCCGGGGCGTAGAGGATCGATCGCTCGGGTCCCTCGATCCGGTACGCCACGGTGTCCCCGACCTCCGCGCGATGCGGCACGGGGATCGGCTGGATCACGAGATCGTCGAGCGACGTGTCCCACCCGAGGTGCAGCACGCGTGCGGCGAGGTGGCCTTCCTGGAACAGGCGGGCGAACGGCTGGTTCTCCTCGAGGGCGGCGAGGCAGTCCTCCGTCGCCCACACGGGAGTCCCCGTCCCACCCCAGCCCTCGCGCCCGAGCAGCGGCAGTCCGAGGATGTGTCCCGCGTGCAGGTGCGTGACGAGGATCGCGCGGGGCGGCTCGTTCACGGCGCGGCGCGCGTGGCCGGCCAGCTCGCGCCACTGCGAGGGGAGATCCGGGCCCGCATCCACGAGCGCCGCGCCCTTCGACGTGACCAGCCCGAGACACGCGACGCGTCGGGCCCGCGTGGGCTCCGCCACCGCCCGGGAGCAGGCCTCGCAGCCGCAGCCGACGTGCGGGTAGCCGCCGTCCTGGGCGGTGCCGAGCACGACGGCGTACGGGGGGGTGGGCACGTGCGATCCTCGGGCTGGAGTCGCCGGAGTCTGCGCCGGGCCGTTCGCGTTGGCAACCCCGGTCCGCGCGCGGAGTCGGGTCGCTTGACAGCGGCCGGCGGGATCCGGAACGTGAGTGCATGGTGATCCGGGTCGAAGGAGGGGAACCCGCGCTGGCCGAGCTCGTCGCTCGCGTCGCGCGGGAATCCGGGCACGACGTCCGGTCGGGGAACGGCGACGGGCCGGTGCCGGCCGCGGTCGTCGATCTCGGGGCGCCCGCGCGCGAACTCGCCGCGGCGCCGGATCCCGTGCGTCACGTGACGGCGCGGTCTCGCGCGATCCGGACCGCGGCGCCGCCGGCCGCGCGTGTCGTGACGCTGTCCCACCTCGGCGCGCATCCGGGTTCCGATTCCTGGCTGCTGCGGGCGGCCGCCGCGGCGGAGGCGGAGGCGGCCGGCCGCGGAGTCGTGCTGCGGGTCGGGCTCCTGCTCGGCGAGGTCGGCTTCGTCGCGGCCGTCCGGCGACGCGTCGAGTCGACGAAGGTCTTTCCCGTGCCGGGCTTCGCGGACACGCGTCTCGAGCCGCTGGATGCGGAGGACTGCGCGCGCTACTGCGTGGAGGCCGCCGTCACCGTCCGCGCACTCGACGACGTCTACGAGCTCGGGTGCGGCGAGATGATCTCCGGGGAGCTGCTCGTGCAGGACCTCGCCGGGAACCTCGGACTCTCGCGGTGGACGTTGCCCCTGCCGCGGGCGTTCCGTCGACCGGCGGCGACGTGGCTCGCGACGCCGGACCTGCCGGCGCGCTGGATCGACGCCTACCTGCGGGCCCTGCCGAGCTTCCTCCCGAGACGGATGAATGCGTGGGAGCACTTCGAGGTGGATCCGATCGATCTGCGCACGGCGCTCGCCCGCGCGGCGGGGATGAGCTTTCCGCGCCGCCGCCGCCGCGCGGGCGGAGACGATGACGAGGGCGCCGGTCGCTTCGACTGGAAGCGCCCCGGGAAGCGCGGGATCCTCTGGACCAGATCACGCTAGGCCGCGCCGCGCGGTCCGAGTTCCCGGATCGCGCGCAGGAACGCGACGCCTTCGGGTCCGGCGAAACCCCGGATCGCCGCGACGCCGGCGACCCCCGCGCGCAGGCACGCGCGGAAGTTGTGCGCGTCGATCCCGCCCAGCGCGTACACCGGCGGTCGGGCCCGGACGACGAGCGCGGCGAGCGCTTCCGTTCCGAGCGGGTGTGCGCCCGGCTTGGATCCCGTCGCGAACACCGGCGACACGAAGACCCAGTCCGCGCCGGCCGCGAGGACGATCTCGGCTTCGTCGTGCGCGCTCCGTCCGACCGCGACGCCGTCCGGCAGCCGGGACCGCACCGTCGCGACGCCGGGGCCTGCCGCGGGGACGTGCACCCCGTCCGCCTCCAGCGCGAGCGCTGCGTCCAGGTCGCCGTTCACCACGAACACCGCGCCGGCCTCGCCGGCGGCATCCCGGAGCGCGGACCCGATCCGCACGACGTCGCGCGCCGCCCGCCCCCGGGCCCGCAGCAGCACGGCCGGCAGCCCCGCCGCCAGGAGCGGAAGGGTCGGCCGGACGAGGTCTTCTCCGAGCGTGTCCACGTCGGCGATGAAGCAGGCGTCGCCGAGCGGGCGGCCCGGTTCCACGGGGATTCCCATGCCCTGCACCATACCCGGCGGCGCCCCGGTCGGGACACTGCCCTCCGGCCCGGGGGGCGATTGACTCGTGCCAGGGGGACCTCTACCTTGGAGCGCCTCCGAATTCCGGGAACGACTCCATGACCGATCTCCTGCGCATCGCCGACCGCGAGTTCCGTTCGCGACTCCTCCTCGGGACCGGCAAGTTCCCCTCGCTTCCCGTCATGCGGGACGCGCTGGATGCCTCGGGCACCGAGATCGTCACCGTCACGCTGCGACGCATCGATCTCGATTCTCCGGAGCCGAACCTGCTCGAGTTCGTGGACCGGGATCGCTACCTGCTGCTCCCGAACACATCCGGCGCGGAGGACGCGGACGACGCCGTGCGCCTTGCTCGCCTCGCGCGCGCGGCCGGTCTCTCGGACTGGGTGAAGCTCGAGGTCACGCCGGATCCGCGCTGGCTGCTGCCGGATCCGGTGGAGACGCTGGCCGCAGCCGAGCGACTCGTGAAGGAAGGCTTCACGGTGCTGCCGTACATCGGCGCCGATCCGGTTCTCGCGAAGCGCCTCCAGGAAGTCGGTTGCGCCACGGTCATGCCGCTCGGTGCCCCGATCGGCTCGAACCGCGGCCTCAAGACCCGCGACTCGATCGCGATCATCCTCGAACAGGCCGAGGTGCCGGTGGTGGTCGACGCGGGACTCGGTGCGCCCTCGCACGCGGCGGAGGCAATGGAGATGGGCGCGGACTGCGTGCTCGTGAACACGGCGATCTCGGTGGCGCGCGATCCCGTGGAGATGGCGCGCGCGTTCCGTCTCGGCGTCGAGGCCGGCCGCGCCGCGTGGCGCGCGGGCCGGGCGCCGGAGCGTGCGGTGAGCGAGGGTGCGGAAGCGTCGAGTCCGCTCACGGGGTTTTTGCGGGGAACGGCATGACGACATTCGGTGAGGAGCTCGCCGCGCTGCCGATGGAGGAGCTGCTCCGGGTCGCCACCGAGGCCGATCCGGACACGGTCGATCGGGCGTTCGCACGAACGTCCCTCGATCTGTTCGACTTTGCGGCGCTGCTCTCCCCGGAAGCCGGCCGGCGACTGGAAGATCTCGCGCAGCGCGCGCACGCTCTCACGGTGCAACGCTTCGGGAAGACGGTCCAGCTCTACGCGCCGCTCTACGTCTCGAACGAGTGCGTGGAGACATGCACCTACTGTGCGTTCTCGCGGACGAATCCGATCGCGCGCAAGACACTCACGCCGGAGCAGGCCGTGGCGGAGGCGCGCCTCCTGCGGGCCCGGGGCTTCCGACATCTGCTGATCGTCTCCGGCGAACATCCGCGCCACGTGTCGCCCGAGTATCTCGGCACGATTCTCCGCGCGCTCGCGGCGGAGACGCCGAGCCTCTCGGTGGAAGTGCAGCCGCAGACCGAGGAGATCTACCGCGAGTGGACCGCGGCCGGGGCCGAGGGGCTCGTGGTGTACCAGGAGACCTACGATCGCGACACCTATGCGCGCGTGCACCTGGCCGGCAAGAAGAAGGACTTCGACTGGCGCCTCGCCACGCCGGACCGGGGCGCGGCCGGCGGAATGAAGCGCCTCGGGATCGGCGCGCTGTTCGGGCTGTCCGACTGGCGGCAGGAAGCGCTCCGGCTCGCCGCCCATGCGCGTTACCTCGTGCGGCGCTACTGGCGATGCTTCGTCACGGTGTCGTTCCCGCGCCTGCGTCCCGCGGAGTACGCGGACACGCTCGCGCGGCATCCGCTGGCCGACGCGGACCTGGCCCGCCTCGTGTGCGCGTTCCGGTTGCTCCTCCCGGACGTCGGCGTCGTTCTCTCCACCCGAGAACCGGCTCAACTCCGGGACGGACTCGTCCGACTCGGGGTGACACAGATGAGTGCCGGCTCCCGGACCGAGCCCGGCGGCTACTCGGCGCCGGAAGTGCCGACCGGCCGGCAGTTCGAGGTCTCCGACGAGCGGACCGCGGGCGAGGTCGCCCGGACGATCCGCGAGCTCGGCTTCGACCCGGTCTGGAAGGACTGGGAGGCGGCGCTCCGTGGCTGAGCGGTCCGGCGAGATCTTGCTGAATGGGCGGCCTCGGATATTGACTCCGGGGCAGTCCTTGGCGCAGCTTCTCGTCGAGCTCGAACTGGACCCGCGCTGGGTCGTGGCCGAGCTCAACGGCGAGCCGCTCGGGCGGGACCGATTCGGGTCGGTCACGCTTCAGCCGGGGGACCGGCTCGAGCTCGTCCGACCCGTTGCCGGCGGATAATCCGTCGGGGTAGCGTTTCCCCCGCGGGCAGGCCAGTCCGAACTGGGCCCGCATCGATCTGGGCAGAGGCAATTGCCTCGATTCGGCGTGTGCGCCGGTGCGATGGGAGCGAGAGACATGTGGTCGTCGGATGAGGATCGATTCGAACTCGGCGGCTCCCCGGATGACGAGGAGAACCTCCACTGGGGAGACGACGAGGAATCGGAGGAAGAGGACAAGGACGCCGACCTCGAAGAGATCGAAGATGACGACTGGGACGACGTCGAGGACGAGGAAGAAGAAGAGGAACTCGACTGGGCCGTCGGCGAAGAAGAGGACGAGTGGAACTAGGTCCCGTCGCCGTCCCCGCGCCGTGACGACACGGCTGCGAGCCGGGGATTCTGGAAAGGCCGTCGCTTCCCGCGGCGGCCTTTTCTGTGGGATCTCGGTCCGGTGGAATCCCCGATCCGGGCGCGCCGGTCGGACAGGGCGTCACGCCGGCTAGTTCGTCCGGAACGTGATCGGCACGAGGACCCAGACCTCGACGGGCCGGTGACGTTGCAGCGCGGGCCGGAACACGGCCGTGCGCGCGCTCTTCAGCGCGGCTTCGCGCAGCATCTCGTGTCCCTCCACCACGATCGCGTCCTTCACGCGGCCGTCGGTCCCCACCAGCACGTGCACGAGCACCGTGCCCGAGACGCCCGCGTCGCGGGCGACCGGCGGATAGACCGGCGGGTCGATGCGGATACGAACCGGCTCCTCCTCGACGTCCACGAAGTCCCCGGGCGCCGGAGACCCGATCGCACCCGCGCCTCCGTCGAGACCCACCACGAGCGGTTCGCCGCCGCCGAGCCCGAGATCATCCAGCGCGATCGGCGCGAGGGCCTCGGAGATCTCCGCCGCGCTCGCGATCGTCGGGGCGTCGGCGAGCTCGTCCGCCACCGGCTGCGGGATCGCGAGCTTGGGAGCCGCCGCGGCCGCCGCGCGCGCGACGCTGACCTGGGGCACCGCGGGTCGCGCGATCGGGGGCGGCACTCCGAGCTCCGTGTACTGCACGATCCGGATCTCGCGCGCGGGCGGAGGCGGCGGACGATGCCGGCTCCACTGCCACCACGCCACGAACGCGAGCAGCGCGAGGAGGATCGCCACCGCGTTCGAGATCAGCAACCACCGCGCGAACTCGCGTCGCAGCGGATGGGCCTCGCCGAGCACCGGCAGGCGCGACGCCTGATCGAGCGGAAAGCCCAGACGCGAGCGGAGCGTGGCGCTCATGGCCCCGCCTCCAGCGATTCCACGAGCGGAACGTTCTCGGGCCGCAATCGGATGAGACTGAAGCGCTGGAGGCCGGCGTCCTCGAGGGTGTCCATCATGCGCACCATGCTGTCATAGCGCGCGGCTTCGTGGATCTCCGCGAGCACCACGAGCTGTTCGTTCGCGGCGGCCGCGCCGCGGAGGCGGGGAGCCAGACCGTCCCACGATTCCGGTTGCGGGGGGTCGGCTGCGAAGCGTCGCCAGAGGCGGTCATGCGAGTCCACGAAGATCGTGAGCACGTTGGACTCCGCGATCCGTACCTCGGCGCCGGGCTCGGGCAGATTGATCTCCATCGCGAGCGGCTTGCGGAACACGGTGGTGAGCATGAAGAAGATCAGCAGCAGAAACGCGACGTCGACCATCGGGGTCATGTCGATGCGCGGCGCCGCCCGGCGTGTCGCGCGGCGAAGGCCTTTCTTCGGGCCGGACTCGACCGGGGTCGCGGGGGCGTCCGCCATCAGCCGTTCGCCTCCGGGACCGGGGAAGAGTCGGGGGAGCCGTCCGGCGCGGCCGTCGCGTCCTCGGCGACGCCCGCGGAGCGCGGGTCCGTCATCAGGTTGAAGCGCAGCGTCTTCGTCTCCGCGAGCACGTCCATGAGGTCGGCGATCGTCGCGAACGGCGCGTCGCGGTCGCCCTTCACGAGGACGACCGCCTCGGGATTGCGGCCGCGCCAGGCCGCGATCGCGTCGAACATGTCGGCCATGGGGATCTGCTGCGCGGTCACGGCGGACTCGCCGGAGATGTAGACCTGGCCGGCCCGGTCCACGGTGATGATGATCCGGTTCGTGTCCGGAACCCGGATTTCGGAGCGCGACAGCGGCAACCGTACCGACACCTCCTCCGGCGGCCGGAACGACGTCGTGGACATGAAGAAGATGAGCAGCAGGAACGCGACGTCGACGAGCGGCGTCATGTCCTGGCGAATGCCGTGCCTACGCATGGCTCGAATTCCGGCGAGAGGCGAGCGAGGAGGAAGCGATCACTTCGCGCCGTTCTCCTCGAGCGCGTCCAGAACCTGGTACGCGGTCTCCTCGATGCGGGCGCCGAACTGATCCACCCTCGTGGTGAAGTGGTTGTACAGCACGGTGGCGAGGATCGCGGTGGTGAGGCCCACGGCCGTGTTCACGAGCGCCTCCGAGATGCCGAGAGCGAGCTGCGTCGCGTCGGGCGCCCCCGCGTGCGACATCGCGCGGAATGCGCGGATCATGCCGATCGTGGTGCCGAGGAGGCCGATCAGCGTGGCGATCGACGCCAGCGTCGACAGCGCCGAGAGATTGCGCTCCAGCGTGGGGGACTCGAGACTCATCGTCTCTTCCATCGAGCGTCGCGTGTCCGCGAGGACGTTGCGACGATCGGGCTCGATGCCGGTGAGCCCACGATACTTCTGCAGGCCCGCGCCCACCACGTTCGCGAGAGAGCCGCCCTGGGCCTTCGCCGCGTCGATCGCTCCGCCCACGTCGCCGGAGCGGACCGCGCCGAGCAGTCGATCGACGAAGCCGCCGAGCGCCCCGCGTCCGCCCGCGCGCGTGAGCACGATCGTGCGCTCGATCGCGTACGTGATCACGAGCAGAAAACACGTCATCCCGAAGATGAGAAGCGGCCCGCCCTGCCGGATGTACTCCGGGGAGCGGGTCCACAGGAACCAGGACACGGCGACACACAGTGCGAGCACGGGCCAGAATACGACGTTCTTCACGGGCGAGACTCCCGGGTCGGAAGGTGATCGTCAGCCGGAGGCGGTGCCGGATCGCGCCTGCTCGAGCAGCTCGCGCCCGCGCCGCAAGGTGGAGTTGCCAGGATCGATCGCGGCCGCGCGATCGAAGGACTTCGCCGCTTCGTCCCACTTCTCGAGTCCGAGCTGCGCGAGCCCGAGCCCCGCCCAGGCGTCGGCGTTGCCGGGTTCGGCTCGGGTCGCGGCGGCGTACGTGTCCGCGGCGCCCGCGTAGTCGGCGCCGCGCAGCCGACAGAAGCCGAGACCACGCAGCGCCTGGGCGTTCGTCGGTTCCTTTTCGAGCGTGTGGCGATACTCGGACTCCGCGCCGCGAAGATCCCCGGACGCCGCGAGTCCCTGCGCGAGCAGCAGGCGCGCGGCGACGAGGTCCGGATTCAGTCGCACGGCCGCGCGGAAGCTCTCCACGGACTTCGCCGCGTCCCCCGCGCGAAGTCGCGCGATGCCGAGGTTCAGGTGATACGCGGGGACCTCCGGCGCCTCGCGCGCCGCGGTCTCGAGACGGGAGAGTGCCTCGGGATCCCGGCCCGCCTTGAGCGCGAGGATTCCCGCCTGGTAGTTCGCGGCGGCGTCCTTGGGGTCCAGCGCGAGCGCGCGATCGAACTCCACGCGCGCGCCCTCCGTGTCGCCGGCGCGCAGTCGCGCGTTCGCCACCGCCGAGTGGTCGGCTGCCGTCCACTTCGTGTCGGGGGGGAAGGTGTCGTAGTCCGTCAGGGCCGCGCGTCGCGCGTCGTCGTCCGGTGAGAGAAGGCCGGCGCGAACGGCCGCGAGACGCGCATCCGCGCGCGACGGATCGATTCTTCGCGCGGCGTTCGCGGCCTCGAGCGCCTGGGCCGGACGATTCGCGTCGAGGCAGGCCCGGGCGAGCCGGACGAGCGCGTCGACGTCGTCGGGCACGATCTGCACGTAGCGCAGGTAGATCTGCGCCGCGCGTTCCTTGCGGCCCGCCCGGTCCATGAGGTCGGCCAGGTCGCGCAGCGCGGGCGCGTACGTGGAGTCGGCCGCGATCGCCTCCGCCCAGAGGTCGCGCGCCCGCTCGGCGTCGCCGGTCTTCCGGTAGAGTGCCCCGAGCTCGTGCAGCGTGGGTGCGGTGCGCGTGACTCCCGGCGCGGACAGCGCCTTCTCGAACGCGTCGATCGCGAGCGTCGGCGCGCGTTTCTCGTACACGCGCCCGACCAGGGTCGCCCTCTCCGGATCGCTCGGATCCAGATCGAACGCCTTGAGCGCCGCGACCTCGGCGCCGGAAGCGTCGCCGCGGGCGAGAGCGAGGCGCGCGACGGCGTCCCAGTAGAGATCCTCGCCTTCGAGCACGCCCTTCTGGGTCGCGCCGCGCGCCAGCATCTTCTCGGCGGGATCGAGCTGACCGCCCGCGATGAGGAGTCGCGCGCGTCCGTACCACGCCGGCCAGCAGTCGACATTCGCGTCGATCGCCTTGGCGAATTCCTCCTCGGCCTCGAGGTCGCGTCCGAGGCGCAGCAGCAGGAGGCCGAGTCCCGCCTCCGCGCGGGCGCGATCGTCCGCATCGCGCCCGGATTCCGCGACGGCCACCCGGTAGAGCGGCTCGGCGTCCGCGGCCCGGCCCTCCCGGACCGCGATCTGGGCGAGCCCGCAGCGGGCGCGGGCCGTCCTGTAACCGTTTTCAAGGGCGGCCGTGAACTGGGCCCGGGCGTCCGGCAGGCGGGCCTCCGCGAGAGCGCGTTCGCCGAGCCGCACCGGATCCTCGTCGATGCCGTACGTTCGCTGGGCGTGGGCGGGCTCGTTCGCCGCGATCGCGAACGCGATCAGCGTGAATGCGATCCGGACCGCCGCCGCGACGCCGCTCCCGGGATTCCGAGCGGCGCAAGGTCTGGGGCGCGGGAGCGGAGTTCCAGTCAACGGGCCGCGACTCCTGGCGTGAGGACCACCGGCCGGGAGGTCCACCGGGCGGGGACGAACCCCGAACGATCGAGCCGACGCTGGATCCGATCGTCCGCGACCCAGGTCACGAACATCGACGACTCGCGTCTTCGGGACAGCGCGGTCGAAACCACCAGGTGAAGGTAGAGCGGGTAGTCGCCGGAGGTCAACGTCTCGGGGCCGGGGCGGACGAGCGACCCGTCCGGGCGTCGAACCGGGAGGATCCGGAGACCCGGCGGATCGTCGAAGTCGGCGCGACCCCACGCGGCGCCGACTCCGATCGCTTCCGGATCGGCGACGAGTGCGGCGCGCACGGCGGCCTCGTCCGCGAGCCAGATCACCCGCGGGTCGGCGGCGGGGAGTCGGAGATCCGGGCGACGCGTCGCGAGCGCGCCGGGAACGCCGGAGGCCGGGGCGGGCGCGTAGAGGCGCGAGTACGGCGCGGAGGCGCCGGCCGCGAGAAACGTCGCCAGGGAGTCGAGGGAGATCGCCTCGACCGACGTGTCGGCGCCGGCCCAGAACAGGAGCGCCCCGGTCGCCACCGGCCACACGCCGAGGCTGTCCTTCGCGGTCTCGCGAAAGAAAGCGAGCTCTTCCTCGGTGGGGGCACGGAGCGAGAACGCGATGTCGGTGCGCTGATTCAGCAGATCCTCGAGTGCCTCGATCGCGTCGTCACGGCCGCTCCGGAGCTCCACATCGGGATAATTCGCGGAGAACACGCCCAGGAGCTCCGCGACGATCGCCGGCGCGGCGCGGCGGCCCGATACGATGAGCGGTCGATCGGGCTCCGACGGCGTGAAGACGATCCGCCTCACGTCGTCGCGTCCGAACCACAGCGCGGCGACGATCGCGACGTAGATCGCGACGCGAATCGGTACACCGACGCGACGCGTCGGCCTCGTGGCACGGTCGGATCGCAAGCTCACCTCGAACCGGGGACGTCGAATCCGGCGGACGTTGTCGTTGCCCGCGGTCTGGACCGTGGCCAATAATACCGCAATGAATCCGACCCGCACTCGAACGGTCGTCGCGCTCGCATTCCTCCTCGGATCGACCGCGTGCGGCCCCTCCGGTTCCCGGGACTCACAACCGCCGCGGGACGCTGCGGCGACGTCGCCCGGATCCGCGGCCCGCTCCTCGCCGGGTGGCACGGCCGTGGAGCAGGCGCTCCTGTCCGAACTCCAGGAACGGACGTTCCGCTTCTTCTGGGAGACCACCGATCCGACCACCGGTCTCGCGCCGGACCGCTGGCCCACGCGCTCGTTTGCGAGCGTCGCCGCCACCGGCTTCGCGCTGACGTCCTATCCGATCGGCGTGGAGCACGGCTGGGTGAACCGCGCGGAAGCGGCGGCCCGCACCCGCGACACGCTGCGCTTCCTGTGGAACGCGCCGCAGGGTCCCGAGCCGGAGGGCACGATCGGCTACCACGGCCTCTTCTACCACTTCCTCGAGCCCGAGACCGGTGTCCGCTTCCGTGACGTCGAGCTCTCGACCGTGGATACCGCGCTGCTGCTCGCGGGGGCCCTGTTCACCCGCGAGTACTTCGATGGAGAGACCGCGACCGAGGCCGAGCTGCGTTCTCTCGCGGACTCGCTGTACGCCCGAGCCGACTGGAACTGGGCGTCGCCGCGTCCGCCGGCGCTGGGTCACGGCTGGGATCCGGAGTCCGGCCACCTGCCGTACGACTGGCGCGGGTACAACGAGGCGATGATCCTCTATCTGCTCGCACTCGGTTCGCCGACCCACGCGGTGCCGACGGAGGCCTGGGACGAGTGGTCGTCCCGTTACCGCACCGGCGAGTTCCAGGGCGAGACGTACCTCGGGTTCGCCCCGATGTTCGGCCATCAGTACTCGCACGCGTTCGTCGACTTCCGCGGCATCGAGGATCGGGCCGCGCGGGAGCTCGGGTTCGACTACTTCGAGAACTCCGTGCGCGCGGCACGCGCGCAGCACGCCTACGCGGTCGAGAATCCGCGGGGCTTCGCGGGATACGGCGATCGGCTCTGGGGTCTCACCGCGTGCGACGGTCCGGTGGAGGGTACGTTCGACTGGAACGGTCGCCCGCACGACGTGCACACGTACTGGGCGCGCGGCGCCTGCTTCACCGGAGTGAACGACGACGGCACCGTGGCTCCGACGGCGGCCGCGGCCAGCATCGCGTTCGTGCCGGAGCTCGTGATGCCTGCCCTCGTGGCGATGAGGGAGGACTTCGGCGAGAACCTCTACGGAGACTATGGCTTCCTCGACGCGCTGAATCCGAGCTACCGCGACACGACGCGCGCGCCGCAGCACGGCCGGGTCGTGCCCGACGTGGGCTGGTTCGATACGGACTATCTCGGCATCGACCAGGGCCCGATCGTGGCGATGATCGAGAACGCTCGGTCCGGACTCGTGTGGCGAACGATGAAACGGAACGCCGGGCTCCGCGAGGGGCTCCGCCGCGCCGGGTTCGCCGGAGGCTGGCTCGACGAGGGGAACGGCGAGTGAGCGCGGTTCGTCGTCCGCTGCGACTCCCCCTCTTCGTCGTTCTTCTGCTTTCGACCGTCTCCTGCACTCCGCGCGACGATTCCGTCGTGCTGAGATTCTGGGCCATGGGTCGCGAGGGCGAGGTCGTGTCGGAGCTCCTGCCCGGCTTCGAGGCCGAGCATCCGGGCGTGCGCGTCGAGGTGCAGCAGATCCCGTGGTCCGCCGCGCACGAGAAGATGCTCACGGCATTCGTGGGACGCTCCACGCCGGATGTGGCGCAGCTCGGGAACACGTGGATCGCGGAGTTCGCGGAGCTCGGCGCGATCGCTCCCCTCGACGAGCGGATCGCGGCGTCGAAGTCGCTCGCGGACAGTTCGTTCTTTTCCGGGATCCTCGAGACGAATCGAATCGACGGCGCGACGTTCGGCGTCCCGTGGTACGTCGACACGCGCGTCGTGTTCTACCGGCGCGACTTCCTCGCGGCGACCGGTCGCCCGTTTCCGGAAACCTGGGATGATTGGCGCGACACGCTCGTCGCGCTGCGCCCTCACGTGTCGGCCGACGGCTTTCCCGTGTTCCTGCCGCTCACGGAATGGTCGCAGCCGGTGATCCTCGGACTGCAGGCGGGGTCGCCTCTGCTGGGGGACGGGGATACCCGCGGCGCGTTCGCGGCGCCGGCGTTTCGCCGCGCGCTCGACTTCTACGCTTCGCTGTTCCGGGAAGGACTGTCGCCGGCCGTCGGCTACGCGGAGGTCGGCAACATCTACCAGGAGTTCGCGCGCGGGAAGTTCGCGATGTGGATCACCGGACCGTGGAACCTCGGGGAGATGGCGCGGCGACTGCCGCCCGAGCTCGCCGACGCCTGGGGCACCGCGCCGCTCCCGGGGCCGACCGGCGCCGCGTCCGGCGTGTCGCTCGCGGGCGGTTCGAGCCTCGTGGTGTTCGCGGGCTCCGCGCATCCGGAGATCGCGTGGGAGCTCGTGGAGTACCTCGCGCGACCCGAGCAGCAGGCCCGCTTCTACCGGCTGACGGGCGACCTGCCGGCGCACCGGGACGCGTGGGCCGACTCGACGTTGCGCGCGGACCCGAACGTCGCGGCGTTCGAGACGCAGCTCTACCGGGTCGCGCCGACGCCGAAGGTTCCCGAGTGGGAGTCCATCGCGTCGCGCGTGCAGCAGCGAGTGGAGGAGATCGTCCGCGGCGGTCGCGACGAGGGGGAAGCCCTCCAGGACCTGGACCGCGACGCGGACCGTCTGCTCGAGAAGCGACGGTGGCTCCGGACTCACACGGAGCCGGCGTCGTGAGCGCCGTCGGCAGCGACCGCAGTCAGATCCGGGCGGCCTGGATCCTCGTGGGCCCCGCGGTGCTGCTGCTCGTGTCGTTCTTCCTGCTGCCGGTCGTGGCGGGCCTCCTTCTCAGCCTCACCGATTTCGACATCTACGCGATCGCCGATCCCGCGAACGCGCGGTTCGTGGGGCTCGCGAACTACGCGCAGGTGCTGAGCAGCGACGCGTTCCGGCAGGCGCTCGCGAACACCCTCTACTTCGTGCTCGTGGGCGGCCCGCTCTCGATCGCGGTGTCGCTCGCCGCGGCGGTCCTGGTGGAGGCGCGGCTCCTTCGCGGCAAGCGCTGGTTCCGCACCGCGTACTTCGTTCCGGTCGTCACGACGCTCGTGGCGGTCGCGATCGTCTGGCGCTACCTGTACCATCCCGACGGCATCATCAATCATCTGCTCCGCTCGATCGGCGCGTCGCCCGTCGACTGGCTCGGCAACCCGCGCTGGGCGATGCCGGCGATCATCCTCCTCGCGATCTGGAAGAACTTCGGCTACAACATGCTCATCCTCGTCGCCGGTCTGCAGGCGATTCCCGAGCAGTTGTACGAAGCGGCGGAGATCGACGGCGCCGGCGGCCTCCGGCGCTTCCTCCACGTGACGCTGCCCGGGCTCGGTCCGGTACTGTTCTTCGTCTCCGTGACCACGACGATCGGCTACTTCCAGCTCTTCGCGGAGCCGTACGTGATGACGCAGGGCGGTCCGCTCGGCGCCACGCGCAGCATCATGCTGCTCATGTACGAGGAGGGCTTCCGCTGGTGGCGCATGGGCGACGCGGCAACGCTCGCCACGTTCCTGCTCGGCGTGACGCTCGCAGGCGCCCTCATCCAGATCGCGCTGCGACGGAGGCTGGAGTCGTGAGGGCGCGCGGCTGGTTCGTACACGGACTCGCGCTCCTCGGCGCGGCGGCCACGCTCGCGCCGCTCTTCTGGATGCTCTCCGCCTCGTTCATGGCTCCGGGGGAGGCGAGCCTGCAACCACCGCCGTGGCTCCCGGCTCATCCGACGCTCGAGCACTACCGCGCGCTGTTCACGCGGCTCGATCTCGCGCGGAACTTCCTGAACAGCGCGGTCATCACCGTCTCCGCGACCGTGCTCTCGGTGCTGATCAACGCGGCGGCCGGCTACGCGCTCGCGAAGCTCGCGTTCCCGGGACGGGAGCGGCTGTTCCGGGCCATCGCGTCGGCGCTCGTGATCCCGGGCCAGGTCGGAATGCTCCCGCTGTTCCTGCTCGTGCGCGAGCTCGGACTCGTGAACACGTGGGCCGCCGTGCTCCTGCCGTACCTCGCGAGTGTCTTCGGGATGTTCCTGATCCGCCAGTACGTGCTCGGCCTGCCGGACGATCTGCTGGCTGCGGCGCGCGTCGACGGGGCGGGAGAGCTGCGCATCTTCTTCTCGATCGTCCTGCCCTCGATCCGACCGGTGCTCTCCGCGCTCGCGACGTTCACGTTCCTCACCGCCTGGAACGACTTCCTGTGGCCGCTGATCGTGCTCACGGACGCGCGACGCTACACGTTGCCGGTCGCGCTCGCGAATCTCGCCGGCGAGCACGTGCAGGACGCGGAGCTGATGATGGCGGGGGCGGTCCTCACCGTACTGCCGGTGGTGGTCGTGTTCCTCTTCTTCCAGCGCGCGCTGGAGCGCGGCATCCTGGCGGGGAGCGTTCGCGGATGAGCTCGTGTCGTCGCAGGATTCTCCCGCTCGCGACCGTCGTGCTCGCCGGAGTAGCCGCCGCCGGATTCGGAGACGCCTCCGCGGAGACGCTGGCGGGCTTCGCCGACTCCACCGCGTGGCGACTGCTGCCGTCGGACGGCGTCGAGGCGGCCTGGGTCGCGCCCGCACCGGGCGCGGAGGCAGCGGTCCGATTCGCGTTCGGCGGCGGCGGCTGGTTCATCCTGCGCCAGGACCTGGATCTTCCGCTGCCCGCGAACTGGGAGTTCTCGTTCCGTGTGGCGGGCGACGCTCCCCCGAACAATCTCGAGTTCAAGCTCGTGGATCCCTCGGGCGAGAACGTGTGGTGGTCCGTGCGGCGCGACTTCGTGTTCCGGCGGGAGGGCGAGACCGTGCGCGTGAAGAAGCGCCACGTGTCGTTCGCGTGGGGTCCGCGGGGCGGCGGTGACGTCGATCGCCTCGGCGCGATCGAGATCGCGGTGTCGGCGGGTGCCGGCGGCTCGGGCACGCTGGAGTTCTCGGACCTGCGCTGGCGCGAGTTGCCGGAGCGAACGGGACCGCCATCCGCTCCCTGGGCGACGGCGACGTCCTTCGCGCCGGATGCCGCCGCCGCGCTCGCGGTGGACGGTGATCCGGCCACCGCCTGGCGGGCGGCGGCGGGCGATCCGGAGGGGGCGATCACGCTCGCGTTTCCCGGTGGGCGGGAGTTCTCGGCTCTGTTCCTGGACTGGGGAGCGGGCGCGGACGTCGCGTACCGGGTGGATGCTTTCTCGGCCGGCGTGCGGACTTCCATCGGAATCGCGGAGACCGGGCCTCGTGGCATTCATCGGTACTGGTGCCCGGAGTCGGACGCGGACTCGCTGCGGATCTCGATCACGTCGGGTGTGGCGGCCCTGCACGAGGTCGAGCTCGTCGCGCCCGAAGACGTCGCGGATCGCAACGCGTTCTTCGGGCTCGTCGCGTCGCGCGCCCCCCGCGGAACGTTCCCGCGTTCGTTCTCGGGCGAGCAGAGCTACTGGACGATCGTGGGTGCGGACGGGGGGGAGAACGTCGCGCTGTTCGGGGAGGACGGAGAGCTGGAGCTCGCTCCGGGAGGATTCTCCGTGGCGCCCTGGATCGAGATCGACGGCCGCCGCCAGGACTGGTCGCGGGCGTCCGAGAGCGCACCGACGCTTGCCGACGCGGGCGCCCCCGTTCCGACCGTGGAGCAGCGCTTCGACGATCACACGCTTCGCGTCACCGCGATTCCCGGGGCGACCGACGCCGAGCCGACCGCGGTGCGCTTGCGGGTGGAGAATCAGGGAAGGGTGCGCTCCCGGGTTCGCCTCGGCGTCGCGATCCGGCCGTTCCAGGTCAATCCGCCCACGCAGTTCCTCGCGGTGCACGGAGGCGCCGCTCGCGTGCGCGATCTCGAGATCGAGGCGGGTGTGGCGATCGTGGACGGGACGCCGCGCGTCGCGGTGCTCGGTGCGCCGGACGGGGCGGGCGTGGCGGATTTCGAGCGGGGCGAGATCCTCGAGCGCGTTCGCGCCGGAGCACTGCCCGCGTGCACCCGCGTGCGGGATCCGCTCGAGGCGGCCTCCGGCGCATTCGTGTTCGACCGATCGCTCGCCCCGGGAGAGGTCTTCGAGATCGGGTATCTCGCCACCGCCGGCGATTCCGTCGTCGTGCCGGAAGAGGCGCGCGACAATCCGGTCGCCTGGCTCGCCGACACCGAACGGGCCGCGGTCGATCGCTGGCGGGATCGCGTGGCACACGTCCGTCTCGAGTTGCCGGAAGACGCCACGGGACTCGCCGCGACGTTCCGCGCGCAGCTCGCCTACGTCCTCGTGAATCGCGCGGGCCCCGCGATCCGTCCCGGTTCCCGTTCCTACCGTCGCTCGTGGATCCGGGACGGCGCGCTCACCTCCTCCGCGCTGCTTCGCGCCGGCGAGTTCGACGTGCCGAGGGAGTTCCTGCGCTGGTACGCGCCGTACCAGTACGAGGACGGCAAGATCCCGTGCGTCGTGGACTGGCGGGGCGCGGACCCGGTGCCGGAGCACGACTCCAACGGAGAGTTCGTGTTCCTCGTGGCGGAGATCCTTCGCTACACGGGGATCGTGCGCTGGCCGAGGAGATGTGGTCGCGCGTCGCCCGGGCCGTGGACTATCTCGTGGCGCTCCGCTCGGAGCGCACCGGGCCGGAGTACGACGCGCCGGATCGTGCCGTGTTCCGCGGGTTGATGCCGCCGTCGATCAGCCACGAGGGCTACTCCGCGAAGCCGATGCACTCCTACTGGGACGACTTCTTCGCGCTGCGCGGATTCCGCGATGCGGCGTGGATCGCCCGCGAGCTCGGTCATGTGCGCGAGGCGGCACGCTGCGATTCGCTGGCGGCGGCCTTCGCGCGGGACCTGGCGGCATCGATCGAGCTCGCGGGGAAGATCCACGACGTCGACTACGTGCCGGGTTGCGCGGATCTCGGCGACTTCGATCCGACCTCCACGACGATCGCGCTCTCCCCGACGGGGGCCGAGGACGTGATCTCGGAAGAGCGTCTCCGCGCGACCTTCGATCGGTACTGGGACTTCTTCGTTCGCCGTCGCGACGGGGTCGAGCCCTGGGACGCGTTCACGCCGTACGAGCTGCGCAACGTGGGGGCGTTCGTCCGGCTCGGCGAGGCGGATCGCGCCTGGGAGGTGCTCACCTGGATGATGGAACACCGCACGCCGCCGGGCTGGCGGCAGTGGCCGGAGGTCGTCCGCTCGGATCCGCGCCGCCCGGGGTTCCTCGGCGACCTCCCGCACACGTGGTGCGGGTCCGACTTCGTGCGCTCGATGCTCGATCTGTTCGCGTACGTCGATGAGGACCTGGGGGCGCTTCGCCTCGGCCGCGGCGTCCCGTCGGCCTGGCGCGACGCGGAGCGGACCACGGCGGTGCGGGCGCTCCCGACCCCGTGGGGAGAGATCTCCTGGGAGCTCTCGGACCGGGGCACGACGCTGCGCATCGAAGGAGAGGCGCGGCCGCCGGGAGGCATCCTCGTGGACTTCCCCTGGCTCCGCGAACCGGTCGTGGTGTCCTCGCTCCCGACGACGGTCCACCTGCGCGCGTCGCCGACGCAGGCGCGCTGATTCCGGCGCTCAGTCCGTTCGTCGGCCGATCACGTCGCGGTAGAACCGCGCGCTCGACTTCGGCGTGCGACGTCCCGTGGCGAAGTCCACGTGCACGAGGCCGAATCGCTTCTCCGTGCCGAGCGCCCACTCGAAGTTGTCGAGCAGGGACCACACGAAGTACCCGCGCACGTCGGCACCGTGATCCATCGCGCGACGGATCGCTCCGAGATGGGATCGCAGGTACGCGGTGCGCTCCGGATCCTCCCAGTGATCTCCGTTCAGTGATTCCGGCTCGCGCAGTGCGGCTCCGTTCTCGGTGATGTACAGAGGGACGCGTCCGTACCGCTCCGTGAGATCCTCGAGCGTGCGCGTGAGCCCCGCGGGGAAGATCTCCCAGCCCATGTCCGTGTGCGCGGCACCTTCCACGCGGACGGCGGCCTCGCCCACGAGCCCGGCCGGATCCGCGCGGACCACCGCGCGCGTGTAGTAGTTCACGGCGACGAAGTCCACGGGAGCGCGGATCGTGTCCATCTCGGCGGCCGGGAAATCCGGCCAGCCGCCGGGGTAGGTCTCCCGCAGGATGTCCGGGTAGCGGCCGAGCAGCATGGGATCGAGGAACAGACGGTTCATCGTGGCGTCGACGCGAGCGGTGGCGGCGACGTCCTCCGGCGAGTCGGAGGCCGGATACTTCGGCTCGATGTTGACGACCGGGCCGATGCGCCCCTCGCGCTCCGCCCGGAACGCGCGGACGGCCTCCCCGTGAGCGAGGGAGAGGTGGTGGGCGACCCAGGGATACGACGCCGGCTCCCGGAGCAAAGGGGGATGAACGCCTCCGATCCAACCGGCGTACGCGATGACCCACGGCTCGTTGATCGTGCTCCACCACGTGACGCGATCGCCGAGCGCGCGGAACACGATCCGTGCGTATTCCGCAAAGCGTCCGGGCAGCGCCGCGTCGCGCCAGCCGCCGGCATCGGCCAGCGGCGCCGGCAGATCCCAGTGATGGAGCGTGACGAACGGTTCGATGCCGCGCTCGAGGAGTGCGTCCACGAGTCGGGAGTAGAAGTCGAGGCCGCGAGGGTTCGGGGCGCCGGTTCCTCGGGGCTGGATGCGGGGCCACGCGAGGCTCAGCCGGTAGGCGTTCACGCCGAGCCAGTCGAGCAGATCGACGTCCTCGCGCCAGCGGCGGTAGTGGTCGCAGCCGGGATCGGCGGTGGAGCCGTTGCGGATGCGACCCGGCTCCGCCACGAATCGCGACCAGTCGGAAGGGCCGGCGCCGTCGGCGTGGAGCGAGCCCTCGATCTGGAACGCGGACGTGGCCGCTCCCCAGACGAACGAGTCGGGAAACCCGGGAACCTTCGAAGCGGCGGTCACGCGCTACCTCCACGGCCGAGCGTGATCTCGAGCGCGCGGTGACCCGGGGTGGTCGGGAACGGAGCGCGGCAGGTTCCGGCCTCGACCGGGAGCGGGTTTCCGTCGAGCGTCGCCGCGACGACCTCCTCCGCGCACCCTTCGGGATTGCGCACGACGATTCGCCAGCGGGACTCGTCCGGGGCCGTCCATTCCACTTCGAAGCCCGGCCACGAGTCGGGGATGTGCGGACTCACGCGCAGCTCGCGGCCGCCGGCCAGTTCCAGTCCGAGAATCGACTCGAGCGCGACCCGGACCATCCAGCCGGCCGAACCGGTGTACCAGGTCCAGCCGGCCCGTCCCACGTGAGGTTCCTTGCCGTAGACGTCGGCCGCGATCACGTAGGGCTCCGCGCCGTACCGCGCGACATCCTCGGCCGTCTCCGTGTGACGCACGGGACTCAGCAGGTCGAGCCAGCGTGCGGCGCGATCGCGCCAGCCGAGCTTCGCCGCCGCCGCCACCACCCAGAGGGCGGCATGCGTGTACTGGCCGCCGTTCTCCCGCACCCCCGGCACGTATCCCTTGATGTAGCCCGGGTCGTGCGGCGTGTGCTCGAACGGCGGGGTGAGCAGTCGGATGAGCCCGTCTTCTTCCGAGACCAGGTGCCGGGTTGCACTCTCCATCGCCCGCGCGGCGCGCTCCGGCGGCACCGTGTCCGTCAACACGGCCCATGCCTGCACGAGCGCGTCGATGCGGCACTCGTCGGCATCGCAGGTGCCGAGCGGGGTGCCGTCGTCGTAGTACCCGCGGCGGTACCAGTCGCCGTCCCAGGCGTTCTCCTCGAGCGCGTCGCGCAGAATCGACCGGTGCGCATCCCAGCGATCGGCGCGAGTCGCGTCTCCGCGCGCACGGGCGATCGGGGCGAAGCTCCGGAGGACGTCGTCGAGGAAGAACGCCATCCACGCGCTCTCGCCGCGACCGTCGTGCCCCACGCGGTTCATGCCGTCGTTCCAGTCGCCGGCGCCGAAGAGCGGCAGACCGTGCGCGCCGGTCGTGAGCGAGCGATCGATCGCGCGACAGCAATGCTCGTACAGCGACGCGGACACGCCGGCCGGCTCCGGTCGCAGGAAGCGTTCGGCCTCCCCGGCCGCCAGCGCCGGGGCGCGGAGGAACGGCACCTCCCGATCCAGGAGCGCGACGTCTCCCGTCGCGGCGACGTAGCGAGCCGTCTCGCGCGGGAGCCAGAGCAGATCGTCGGCGAAGCGAGTGCGGATGCCGCGACTGTCCGGGGGGTGCCACCAGTGCAGCACGTCGCCTTCCACGAACTGGTGGGCGGCGTGGCGCAGGATCTGACGACGCAGTCCGGCCGGATCGAGCAGCAGCAGCGACGACGCATCCTGCAGCTGATCGCGGAACCCGAACGCGCCCCCCGACTGGTAGAACGCGGTCCGCCCGAAGAGCCGACAGGACAGTGTCTGGTATGCGAGCCAGCCGTTCAGGAGGAGGTTCAGCTCCTCGGACGGCGTGCGCACGCGGACGCGGGCCAGTCGCCGGCGCCAGCCGGTCACCGCCTCGTGCTCGGCCGCGTCGACGTCGCCGGTGTCGGTGAAGCGATCGGCCAGCGCCTGTGCCGCCGCGGCGTCGTCGGCGTCGCCCAGCAGGAACGTGACGGTGCGTGTCTCGTCCGGCGCCACGACGAGCGTCGCCCGGAAGACGGCACCGGCGCCGGCTCCGAGGCCGTTCCGGGGCGGGACCGCGCCACCGCGCACGACGGCGAGCGGCAGTTCCGGTGAATCGCCGAGGAAGGTCGCGAGATCTCCCGACGTTTCGCAGCGGTCCGCGCCGATCGCGGCGGCGAACGTCGTGCGCCGCGGGGAGACGTCGAGCGGATTGTGCGCCAGCACGCGCGCGCCCGCGACCTCGCTCGCCACGAAACGGGACGTCCCGATCGCGCCGGTCCCGAGAACCAGGCGCACGGCATTCCCGATCGAGAGGCGACGCGCGGTCGATCCCGGGTTCGTGACGCGGACTCGCGTGAAGCGGACCCGTTCCGTCGCGTGCACGAACATCGTGGTCTCCGTCCGGAGTCCCGACGCCGTGCTCCGGAAGCGGGTCCGGCCGAATCCGTGACGGACCTCGTAGCCGTCGCCGCCGGGGACCGGTCCCGGTGTCGGCGACCAGACGACACCGGTGTCCTCGTCGCGCAGCCACAGCGCGTCGTCGATCGGGTCGGACACCGTGTCGTTCGACCACGGGGTGAGACGGTACTCGCGGCTGTTTCCGCTCCACGTGCAGGATGCGCCGGTCTCCGTTACGAGCATCCCGAAGTCCTCGTGGGCGATCACGTTGCACCAGGGGAGCGGCGGCAGCGGGAGGGATCCGTCGCGGGCGCGGGGCAGGCGGATCACGTACTCCTCGCCGTCCGGCGAGAAGCCGCCCCAGCCGTTGAACCGGACCAGCGCCTCCGTCCCCGCGAAGACGGAGCCGTTCGACGCCGGCGACATCGCGGGCCCTGCCGTCCGCGCGCGCGGACGAGGCCCTCCGGGCGATGTCGGGTCGGGCGCGTCGGGGAGTGCGTCGTCCACCACGAGGCCGGCCAGGGACTCGAGCCCCTCGCGCGCGGTCGGCGAGAGCCGGGCGGGGGAGACGGAACGGAACCCGAGACCGCGCAGCGAGGAGGGGATCTCCCCGCGGAGGAACACGACGTCGATCGGGAGCCCCAGTTCGCTCCAGTGGCGGAAGACCGCGTGGAGTCGTTCGCTGGGATTCTCCGAGCGAACGAGCACGAACGGACGGTCCGCGCGAAGTTCGAGCGACGAGGATTCCGGCGCCGCCGCTGCGGCCTGGCCGGCGGTGATCGTCCGGGGCGCGCACTCGCGTTCGGCGAGGAGCCGGGCCGCCCACGCGAGACCGCGCTCGGCGTCGACGTCGGAAAGCGAGAGGCGGGCCCGGCGATCGCGCTCGGCTTCGGCGGCGTCCTCGGGAGCGGGCGAGTTCGCGCGGAGTCGCGCCAGGGTCGCGAGTGCCGCCTCGCGGGTCTCCCCGATCATCCAGGCGAACGTGAACGTGCGAGTTTGCCCCGGCGTCAGCCGGCACCGCACGGCCAGCGCGAGCGCGGGGTCCAGAACGTTGCCGACCCGCCCCGGCGCGGTGGGCGGGGCGGGAACGTGCGCCAGGCGCCGGCCGAGGAGCGCCCGGCGGTCCGTCTCGTATCCGTCCGGCGTCGCGTCCAGAAGCGCGTGGGCGAGCACCGGATGCCGGTCGCCGGCCGAGCGCGGCCGGCGCGTCACGATCAGCGCTTCCGGTTCGGCCGCCCATTCGGTCTGCAGGAACAGCTTCGCGAAAGCCGGATGCGAGATCCACTCCGGCTCCTTCGCGAGCGCGATCTCCGCGAAACTCGACACGGCGAAATCGGCCGGCTCGTTCCCCTCGTTGCGCACGACGATGCGGCGGATCTCCGCGTCCTCCCCGGGAACGATCCAGATCCGCTGCTCCCAGGCGACGGCGTCTCCACCCGTACGGAGGACCGCGCCGGGAACGGGCCGCTGCCGCTCCGGCGCCCCCGGCGGGGTTTCCGGTTCCACGGCCGGGTGCACGTCCACCCGCAAACCCTGCGTCGCCGCGCGGTGAGGATTCCCGTTCCAGGCCGTGATCGCGTACTCGCGCCAGCACGACCGTCCGCCCCCGCCGGGCAGCAGCAGGGTGGTCCAGTCGCCGCCGCCGAGCAGGGCGGGGCGGTCGGGGGCCGGATCGCGCGGCGGGGCGGTCGCCTCGGCGGGCGGGGTCGAAAGGATCGGTCGGACGGGTTTCACGGACTTTCCTCGACCAGGGTTCGGGGAGCGGTCCGGCCGCCTCCGGTCGGATCGAACGCGCCAGCGTAGGACTCCGGGCACGACAGCGCAACGGAACGCGGTTCTCTCGTCCCGTGCGTCGTCCCGATCGACGGGCTCCGGCCGGAGCCGATCACGGCGCGCTTGACCTCCGGCCCTTCGGCGGCGGATCATGGAACCGGTTTCATGATCGCCCGATCGGGAGGGGCGAGTCAATTCCCCCGAGAGGATTCGGATGACGACGATCCGGGATGTCGCCGAGCAAGCGCGGGTTTCGATCGCGACGGTCTCGCGCGTCTTCAACGGCAGCGCCCGCGTCAGTGCGGAGTCCCGGCGGCGAGTGGAGCAGGCCGCGGGCAAGCTCGGCTACTGGCCGAACCACGCGGCCCGCAGTCTTTCCACGCGCGCGACCGACGTCATCGGGGTGCTCCTGCCGGAACTTCACGGAGACTTCTTCTCGGACGTCATCCACGGCATCGATCAGGCGGCTCGCGAGCGCGGCCGTCAGGTGCTGCTGTCGAGCACGCACGCGAAGGCGGAAGACGTGCTTCGCGCGGCCCGCTCGATGCGCGGCCGCATCGACGGCCTGATCGTGATGGCACCGGACGTCGCCGGGGACACGGTGCTGCGCGAGATCGTACGTCGCATCCCGACGGTGCTCGTGAACCCGCGCTCGATCATCAAGGGCTGTCACGTGATCATCGTGTCGAATCGTGAGGGCGCTGCGAGCGTCACCCGGCACCTGATCGAGCGAACCGGCGGGCCGGTCGCGATCGTCACGGGACCACCCGGGAACGCCGACGCGAACATGCGGCTCTCCGGTTTCCGCGACGCGCTGAGCTCGCGCGGATTCGACCCCGACGACGCGCTCGAACTGGAGGGCGACTTCACCGAGGAGTCCGGCTATCGCGCGGGCAAGACCCTCGCCGACGCGAATCACCGGCCACCCGCGGTGTTCTGCGCGAACGACAGCATGGCCGTCGGGCTGCTCGGCGCGTTCCGCGAGAAGGGAATCCGGGTGCCGGAAGACATGGCGGTCGGCGGATTCGATGACATCGCGATCAGTCGCTACCTCGATCCCTCGCTCACCACCGCGCACGTCGACTCGCGTGAGCTCGGCGCGCACGCGGTTCCGTTGTTGCTCGAAGAGGCGCGGCCGGGTCCGCGCTCGTACGGTCGTCGCATCACCGTGAACAGCCGGCTGATCGTTCGCCGGTCCAGCGAAACGCCGAGTCGCGATCCGGAGCGGCGCGGCGGTCCGGGCAAGCGCACCAGCAAGCAACAGGAGGTCTCGGAATGAGAACGCGAATCACGACCGCGGTGATCCTGGTCCTGATCGGGGCCTCGATCGCCTCGGCGGCGCCCGATCGCAAGGACGTGATCTGGGCGCGGCAGACGACGTCCCCGATCACGCTCGACGGTGTCCTGAACGAAGCCGCCTGGTCCCAGGCCGAGACCTTCACCCTGGTCTACGGCCAGGATGCCGGGATCCCCGGCAGCGGCTGGAAGGTCGAGAGCGGCGCCTTTTTCCCGAGCGACTCCACGCGCGCCACGCTGAAGCTCCTGGTGAAGGACAATCAGCTCTATCTCGGCGCGGTGATCGCGGACTCGTCGGTCGGGGGCTCCAAGGACTTCAACCGCTTCGACGGTCTGCTGATGGCGCTGAAGGACCACAGCGATCCGAATTCCGCGCCGAAGCCGCCCGCGGAGTACTTCTACGCGTGGTGGGACCCGGAGGGAACGGACCCGCAGCCGGCCGGCAAGGCGCCGACGTTCTTCGGCCGGTGGGCGAACCCGTTCGGTGCGCTGCCGCGCGACTCCACCCAGATCGCGAACTGGGACGCGGTGACCACCGTGCAGGGGCTCTCCAACTCCGACGCGACGATCGATCAGAGCTACACCGTGGAGATGCGATTCAACCTCACGCCGATGGGCTACGACGTCACGCAGCCCGCCGGCGACATCATCGAGTGGAACATCGCGATCTACGACTGCGACTGGTTCTGGCCGTTCAACGGTCTCAAGTTCGGCACGAATCGCGTGTGGTGGCAGTCCCCCTGGGGCAACGCCGCCTGGTACAACGAGGTGCGGGTCTTCTCGAAGCCGAGCGTGACCACGAGTTCCGGTCCGGTGCCGGTGATCGGCGCGGAGCTCGAGATTCCCGAGATCTCGGACGTCGCGAGCCCCACCGTCGACGGGAGCCTCGCCGACGCGGTCTGGAGTGATCCGCGCGTCTACGACTTCGACATCCGCTGGGGTGACGCGGCTCTCCGCGCCACGTATCCCGAAGTCGGCCCCGACCGGGCCGGCCAGTACCAGCCGCAGGTCAACGGCGGCACGGCGTTCGTGTCCGACCCCGCCGACGCCACGGTCAAGATGTTCTACCGCGACGATTACCTTTACCTCGGTTTCGACGTGCGGGACGAGGTCGTGCAGTATCTGCCCTCGTTCGACCAGTGGGACGGCGCGCTCATCACGATCAACGATCGCGGCACGCTCGGCCCGGACAACCAGCTGCTCGGCCGTCGCCTTTCGTTCCAGGTGAACTCGAACGGGACGCTGCTCCCCCAGGACTACCTGCTCACGATGACGCAGGCGGGGACGGCGCTCGCGGCACTCCAGCTCGGTGCCGGCACCACGGTCGATACGCTCGGAATCGACGTCGACTCGGGCTACACCGCCGAGATCCGGCTCGATCTAACGGCGCTCGGCTACCCGCCGGGACTCGGCGATCGCTCGCTCTTCATCGGGGTGAACCTGCTCGACGGCGACTCGTACTTCCTCTCCGGCGACAAGTACGGAACCCGGACCTGGTGGTACCGCGAGTACGAGGGCGATTGTTGCCCGGCGTGGGCCTACCTCGCGCCGAACCCGACCGGAGTCGACGACTTCGGGCCGCTCGTGCGCGGTGACGGTTCGCTCATCCGGACGGTCCCGAATCCCGCGCGCGAGCCGCGGGTCGTGTTCGAGGTACCGCGCCGCAGCCGCGGCTCGATCGACGTCTACGATGTGTCGGGCCGGCTCGTGAGCTCGGCGTCGCTCGGCGAGCTCGAGGTCGGGGAGCGGGAGGTGCCGCTCTCGATGCCCGGGGCGCCGGCGGGCGTGTACTTCTACCGCGTGCGTCTCCTGGATCCGGAGAACGGATCCCTGACGTCGTCGCTGCAGGGGAAAGCCGTCGTCGTGCATTGAGACTGCCCGTGGTCACGGGCCGAGGACGTCTGGCGGAGAGGGCCAGGCGGAGAGGACCGAACCCCCCCGACGGTCCCGGGGTCGGACGCGAGAGCGTCCGGCCCCCCACCGGGGGGCGTCACCCGGAGGCGAGTTCGCCTCGCGGGTCGAGTCGAGGAGGGAGCGGTTGCAGTTGCGAGTAGCGGGCCGGTTCATCCGGCGAGTCGTTCTGGCGGGGCTCCTGCTGGCGGTGGCTTCGGCCGCGCGGGCGGGCACGACCGGCACGATCGCCGGGGTCGTTCTCGACGACAAGGGATCCCCCGTGGCCGTCGCGACCGTGCGCGTGGAAGACCAGCGGTTCGGCGCGTACACGAATGACGCCGGAGAGTTCACGATCCTGAATGTCCCGCCGGGGACGTACTCGCTGCGTGTCAGTCGCATCGGGTACGAATCCGTCGTCATTCGCGATCTCGTGGTGTCGGCGGACGAGACGACGCGGACCGAGGTTCGCGCGAATCCGACGCTGATCGAGAGCGCGGAGGTCGTCGTGGTGGCGGAGCGGTTGCCCGTGGATCTCAAGATCACGAGCGGCCGGGTCTCGGTCACCGAGAAGGAGATCGAGATGCTGCCGATCCAGGATCTGCAGGACGTCGTGGATCTGCAGGCCGGTGTGGTGGATGGGCACTTCCGCGGCGGCCGCCTCGGCGAGGTGCAGTACCAGGTGGATGGTGTCAGCGTGAACGACCCGTTCAACAACACGGCGATCGTCTCGGTGGATCGCTCGCTCCTCCAGGAAGCTCAGGTCATCAGCGGGACGTTCGATGCCGAGTACGGCCAGGCCATGAGCGGCGTGGTGAACGCGGTCCTCAAGAGCGGTACCGAGGAGTTCGACGGCAACGTGGAGGTCTACGGCGGCGACTTCGCCTACGGCGAGAGCGCGGATCGGATCGTCACCCACTCGTTCGATCCGCTCGGGACCCAGAGCTACCAGGCGAGCCTCAGCGGCCCGCTCGGCCTGCCGCACACCGTGTTCCTGGCCAGCGCCCGCTACTTCCGCTTCGACGACTATGTCGACGCGGAGCGCCGGTTCGTCCCGACGGATCGTGCCGACTTCGAGTCCCGCGAGTTCTTCCCGACCGGCGACGGCTCCCGCGAGGCGCTCGGGTGGACCCGCGAGTGGTCCGGCGTCCTCAAGCTCACGAACCGCTCGCTGCACAACTCCGAGATCAGCTACCAGGCGCTGCTCAACCGGACGACGAGTCGTCGTACGGACTGGGCGTTCCGCTTCGATCCGGACGGACTGTCGAAGCAGTGGTCGTTCTCCGCGGCGCACGGCCTCGACTGGACGCGGACGCTCTCCGCGAAGACGTTCCTGGAGGCGAGCCTTCGCCAGAACTACACCGAGTACCACGACTGGGCGTACGACGACCTGTTCGACGAGCGCTACGACGAGGCGGGGCCGCCGCAGGGCGACTTCGGGTACGAGCTCGGGGCCTTCGTGCAGGGCGTGTCCTTCACGCGGTATCGGCGCAAGACGAACAGCACCGTGTTCAAGACGTCGCTCGTGACGCAGCCGAACGCCACGCACCAGGTCAAGCTCGGCGGTGAGGTCAACGTCTCGCGGGTGGAGTTCGGCAGCCCGGGCACGCTCACGTACGCCACGGTGGACGGCGTGGAGCGTCTCGTGCGGCACGTGAACGAGCCTCCGGACTTCCCGGGCGTCACGCAGTACCGGCCCGTGTTCGGCGGCGTGTTCGCACAGGACTTCCTGAGCTTCGACGATCTGACGCTGCGAGTCGGGCTGCGCGGCGACTACTTCGATTCGCGCGCGTACCTCCCGGGGGATCTCGAGAATCCCGCGAACTCGATCACCGGCTCGCCCACGGCTGCGCCGCGCAAGTCCTCCCGCAAGGTCTCGGTCTCGCCGCGTCTCGGGGTGGCCTACCCGATCGAGGACTTCGCGGCCGTCCACTTCGCCTACGGACACTTCCGGCAGTTCCCGGCGATCGGCGACATCTTCTCGAACGCCGACTATTCCGTACTCGCGAATCTCCAGGCCGGCGGTACCGACTTCGGCGTGCTCGGCAATCCCGACGTGCGGCCGGAGTTCACGGTGCAGTACGAGATCGGCTACAAGCAGGCGATCGACGAGAACCTCGGTATCGACGTGACCGCGTTCTACAAGGACATCCGCGACCTCCTCGGCGTGGAGTTCATCACGACCTACAACGGCGCCCAGTACGCGCGCCTCACGAACGTGGATTTCGGGAGCGTGGTCGGCTTCACGCTCACGGTGGATCACCGCAGTCTCGGTCCGCTCGACACGCATCTCGACTACACGTGGCAGCGCGCTTCGGGTAATGCAAGTGATCCGCGCGAGACCGCCACCCGCGCAGAGGCCGGCGAGGACCCGCGGCCGCGCCTCATCCCGCTGAACTGGGACCAGCGTCATACGCTCAATCTCACCGGCTCCTGGAACGACGCTGGTCCCTATAACGTGAGCACCGTGATCCGCGCGGTGAGTGGTCAGCCGTACACGCCGGTGATCACCGCCGGCTTCGGCGGCGGTCTGGACACGAATTCCGGCCGCAAGCCGGTGGGGGTGGACGTCGATCTCCGCGCCGAACGTCGGGTCGAGGTCGCGGGCGAGGGAATGAACGTGTTCTTCCGCGTGTTCAACGTCTTCGACGGCAGGTTCTTCAACGGGGCGGTGTATCCGAGCACGGGGAGCCCCTACTACTCGCGCTTCCCGGAGGCCGACGCGGTGTCGCTCGGCACGCCGACCCGCTTCGAGGCGCCGCGGCGCATCGAGTTCGGCCTTCGCTGGCAGCCGGAGGGTTCGCGATGATCGGGTGGAGGAAGTGGACGTTCGTGGCCGCCATCGCGGCGCTGGGAACCGGAGCGAGTCCCTGCCGGGCCGACGTGCCGACGCCGGTGCCGGAGGATCAGCGTGGCGACCTCGACTTCGAGCGCCTCGGCACGCTCGACGCGAGCAACATCCGCACGCGCTTCTGGAACTACGGCATGGTGGGCGACTACCCCACGGACCCCGGCAACGTGGACCTCAGCGTGTTCCACTCGGCCGAGGTGCCCAAGGGCAGCGGCATGAACTACAGCGACGGCATCACGCCGTTCGTGCTCGCACGGATCCAGCAGCGCAGCGGCTCCATCGCCTACATCATGGAGACCGGTTTCCGCGAGCGGCAGGCCACGAGTCCCTTCTACAACCGCATCATGCGCTTCGAACCGCGCCCGGGCTACTTCCAGCCCGACGCCACGATCAACGCCGCCCGCTCGCCGGCCGTCAGCAACGACCCGCGAACGTGGCCGAATCGCTGGCCCGATCGTCTGGACGAGACCGACGACCCGGGCTGGCCCGGTTCATGGAACGGCTACTTCGGCAAGCAGATCGTGGCGGATCAGGAGTCGTTCGTGGTGATGGACGACAACTACTACGACGCCTGGGATTTCCTGCCGGACTCGCGCGACTCCACCCGAAAGGGCCTCGGCCTCCGGATCGAGGTTCGCGGATTCCAGTGGGCGAACCCGCAGGCCCGTAACGTGATCTTCTGGCACTACGACATCACGAACGAGGGCACCACCGACTACGACGACGACATCGTGTTCGGTCTGTACATGGACTCGGGCGTCGGCGGGTCGGCGCTCTCGTGCGACGGCATCTTCGAGTCGGACGACGACAACGCGTTCTTCGATCGAACGCTCGACGAGGACGTGCTGAACCTCGTGTACACCTGGGACCGGAACGGCACCGGGGTGGACCTCTCCAGCAACTGCGATCGCACCGGCTATCTCGGCTACGCGTACCTCGAGACGCCGGGCAACGCGCTCGACGGCGTGGACAACGACGAGGACGGCATCACCGACGAGCTGCGGGACGGCGGACCGGGCACCCGGATCGACGGCCAGTCCGCGATCGCGGCCTACATCGACGCGAACTACGATCGGACGCGGCTGGAGGCGGCGTACGGTCCGCTGGAAGACCTGCCGGCCTATCGCGAAGGCGTCTGGTGGACGGGAGACGAGGATCTCGACTGGACGGCGGAGCTGCAGGACGTCGGCGGGGACGGTGTGCCCGACACCGGCGACGAGGGCGAGGGCGACGGCATGCCCACGGACGGCGAGCCGAACTTCGACCGCACGGATCTCAACGAATCGGATCAGATCGGCCTCACGGGTTTCAAGCTGAACCGGATCCGTCCGGGGCAGGGGAACCCGAACTCGGAAGTCGACGACATCCTGTTCTTCACCCAGGCGGCGAACTGGCCACAGCGCCTGTACGAGCAGTTCACGGACCCGGTGGAGGCGAACCGTTTCGACGACGAGCTCACGTCGAACTACAACATCGGCTTCCTGTTCGCGTCCGGCCCGTTCACGCTGAAGGCCGGACAGCGGGAGCGGTTCTCGCTCGCGCTCGCGTTCGGCGCCGACCTCGAGGAGCTCCGGCGCACGGTGCGCACGGTGCAGCAGATCTACGACGCGAACTACCGTTTCGCGGTGCCGCCGCCGGCGCCCGAGATCACGGCCGAGGCCGGCGACGGCTTCGTGCGGCTCGCCTGGGGCAACGTGTCCGAGAACGCGGCCGACCCGGTCACCGGCGAGTTCGATTTCGAGGGCTACCGCATCTACCGGTCCACGGATCCGGAGTTCCGGGATCCGCGCGTGATCAGCACGGGCAGCGGCTCCGGGCCGATCGGCAACGGCCGTCCGCTCGCGCAGTTCGACCTCGACAACGAGTACCGCGGCTACTCCACCCAGCAGGTCGAGGGCGTGGCCTACGATCTCGGGACGAACTCTGGCCTCGTGCACACCTTCACGGACACCACGGTCACGAACGGGCAGCAGTACTACTACGCGGTCACGGCGTACGATCACGGCGCGGCTTCGACGCGGTTCGACTTCTACCCGTCGGAGAACTCGATCACGGTCTCGCGCACGCCTCGCGGTGGTCTGATCCTTCCGCCGAACGCGGTGGCGGTGCGGCCGAACCCGAGGGTGTCCGGCTACGTGCCCGCGTCGGTCGCGGAGGGCGTGCACGAGTCCGGCCGCGGCGACGGCACCGTGGCGCTGCGGGTCGTGAACTCCACCGTGGTACCCGACGGGGAGGAGTTCGAAGTGCAGTTCTTCGGCGCCTCGCCCGACAGCATCGCCGCGACCACGTACTCGTTCGCGAACCGCACCACCGGCGCGCTCCTGTTCGAAGGCGGGACCGATCTCGCGGGCGAGGGCTCGGGACCGACGGGCTCCGGACTGCTGCCGGTGGTCACCACGCAGGAGACGGTCGAGATCGACACGACGGCCACGCGCTTCGTGGCCGCGAGCGGTTCCGACGCGGCGGTGATCGCCGCGTATCGCCCCGTGATCTCGGTCAATCGCCGCCGTCCGTTCTACCCGGACGACGTGATCGTCCGGTTCTCGGACACGGTCGTGGACACGTCGCTGGCGGCGAACCCGTTCCAGGCCCTGCCGGCGAAGTTCCAGATCTTCGCGGTGACGGACTCGGGCGAGGTGCCGATGAACTTCCTGTTCCGCGACCTGGATGCCGACGGCACGCTCAGCCGCACCGACGAGATCGTGGACATGGTCACGTACATTCCGCAGCTGCCCGGCGTGCCGCTGAGCACCTGGCGCTTCTCGCTCGATCCGGATCAGGCCGCGCCCGCGTCGCCGCCGGCCGGAGGCGACGCCTTCGAACTGGTGCTGACCCGGCCGTACGCCGAGGGCGACTCGTTCGTGTTCGAGTCGATCGGGGAGTCCCGGGATCAGACGCTCGCGCGGGCGGAGTTCTCGCCCTACGTCGTGCCGAACCCCTACATCGCGTCGGCGAGCTTCGAGCCGGAGCGGTTCGCGGTGTCGGGCCGCGGCGAGCGACGTCTCGAGTTCCGGGGCCTGCCCGCGAACGCCACGATCCGGATCTATGGCGTGCGCGGCGACCTCGTGCAGACACTGCACCACGACGGCTCCGACGAGGGATTCGTCGCCTGGGATCTGCGCACGAAGGACAACCTCGATCTCGCCCCGGGGCTCTATCTCTTCTACGTCGACGGCGGTCCCGCGGGGACCGCGACCGGAAAGTTCGCGGTGGTGAAATGAGCCGGCGCCTGGCGACTCCGCTGCTGCTGCTCGCAACCGTCCTGTCGGCGCTCGCGCCGGCTACCGCCACGGCCCAGTCCAAGACCGGCACCACGATCGGTCAGTTCCTCGGAATCGAGCCGAGCGCGCGGACGGCGGCCATGGGCAACGCCGGCGTCGCATTCGCCGACGGCGTCGAGTTCGGGTACTTCAATCCCGCGGCGGTGGGACTCCTGGACCGTTCCACCGCGCTGTTCACGCACTGCGACTGGTTCATCGGAGTCGATCTCGACTACGCGGCCGCTGCCGTCCCCGTGGGCCGCTACGGCACGGCGTACGCGAGCGTCACCGCACTCAGCTCGGGGGACATCTCGGTGCGCACCGTGGATCAGCCGCTCGGCACGGGCGAGCGCTACGACGTGGCGGACACGGGATTGACCCTCGGCTTCTCGCGCCGGATCACGGCGCGCTTCTCGGCCGGCGTCTACGCGACCTGGGTGTCGGAGCGCATCTGGCGCACGAAGCTCACCACGCTCACGCTGAGCTTCGGCACGCTCTACGAGTTCCCGGGAACGGGCATCCGGCTCGGCGCCGCGCTCACGAACCTCGGCACGGACGGTCGCTTCACGGGCAAGGATCTCGCGATCCAGTACGACGCGGACCCGGACGTGTACGGCGACAACAGCGCGCTGCCGGCGGAGCAGTACACGGGCTCCTTCCCGGTTCCGATCCTGTTCCGGGTCGGCGCGAGCTGGGAGAAGGACCTCGGTCCGAAGAGCCGGTTCCTGGCGGCCGTGGACGCACTCCATCCGAACGACAACACGGAGAGCGTGAACCTCGGCGCAGAATGGCTGTGGCGTGAGACGGCCGCCGTGCGCGGCGGCTACCAGACCTTGTTCCAGAAGGACTCGGAGTTCGGCCCGACGTTCGGGTTCGGACTGCGCGGGGATCTCGGGGAGACGGAGTACCGGGTGGACTACGCCTGGGCCGCTCACGAGTCCCTGCAGGAAACCCATCGTCTGACGTTCTCCCTGGTCTTCTGAGGCTTCGAGGATGCGACGGCGACACTCACCACCGGAGGGGACCCCATGAAGAGCCGATTCGCGATCATCGCGTCGCTGGCGAGCCTGATCGTGGCGCCCGCCGCGTCCGCCCTCACCACGGAGGAGCTGCTGGATGCCGTCCAGGAGCGGGCGTTCGACTACTTCTGGGAGCAGGCGAATCCCGCGAACGGTCTCATCAAGGACCGCAGCACGCCCGGCTCGCCCGCCAGCATCGCGGCGGTCGGTTTCGGCCTGACGTCGATCGCGATCGGCGTGGATCACGGCTGGGTCACGCGCGAGGACGCGGCGGCCCGCGTGCTCACGACGCTCGAGACCTTCTGGAACGGGCCGCAGGGAGCCGGTTCGAGCGGAACGATCGGCTACCAGGGTCTGTTCTACCATTTCCTGGACATGACCACCGCCACGCGGACCTGGAGCTGTGAGCTCTCCACGATCGACACCGCGCTGCTGATGGCCGGTGTGCTCGACGCGAAGCACTACTTCGACGGCGTGGATGCCACCGAGACCCAGATCCGCGCGCTCGCGGACTCGCTCTACGAACGGGTCGACTGGGAGTGGGCCCGCAACTCCGGGGTGGGGATCCGCATGGGCTGGACCCCGGAGACCGGGTTCGGCGGATTCGGAACGTGGGTCGGCTACAACGAGGCGATGATCCTCTACATCCTCGCGCTCGGATCGCCCACGCATCCGATCCCGGCCAGCACGTGGTTCACCTGGACGAGCGGCTACGTGTGGAACTTCCACTACGGCTACGAGTACGTGCAGTTCCCTCCGCTGTTCGGACACCAGTACTCGCACTGCTGGATCGACTACCGGTTCATCCAGGACGTCTACATGGCGAACCGCGGCAGCACGTACTACGAGAATTCGCGGCGAGCGACCTACGCCGCGCGGGAGTACTGCATCGCGAACCCCGGCGGCTGGGTGGGCTACGGGCCGGACCTCTGGGGTCTCACGGCCAGCGACGACCCGAGCGGTTACGTGGCGCACGGCGCGCCGCCGCCGCAGAACGACAACGGCACGATCACGCCGACGGCGGCGATCTCGTCGATCCCGTTCGCACCGGAGATCGTGATCCCCGCGATGCACCACATGTACGACGTCTACGGTCCCGGGCTCTGGGCGACCTACGGTTTCAAGGACGCCTTCAATCCGACCGTCGGCTGGTACGCGACCGACTACCTGGGAATCGATCAGGGCCCGATCGCGATCATGATCCAGAACTACTACGACGCCTCCGTGTGGGAACGCTTCATGCAGGAGCCGGCGGTGCAGACCGGCCTCACGCGCGCGACGTTCACGGCGGCGACGGACGTCCACGTCGCCGAGGGGCCGGAGTCCGCGTGGCTGATGCTGGCCCAGAACGCGCCGAATCCGTTCTCGGAGGCGACGTCGATCTCGTACGAGATCGCACGCGACGCCGACGTGAGCATCGAGCTGTTCGACGTCGCGGGACGCCGTGTCCGGGTCCTGGACGCCGGTCACCGCGCGGCGGGCCGGCATGTCATCCGGCTCGGCGCGACCGATCTCGCGAACGGCGTCTACTACTACCGTCTCCGTTCCGGAGACACCTGGGAGGGGAAGAAGTGCATCCTGCTGCGATGAGCCCGCGCGGCTCGAACGAAAGAGGAGGTGAGTGCCGCCACCACTGCGTCCGGTGATCCAACTCGTGCACGACCCAACCATCGAATGGAGGAAACAACCATGCATCGCAACCGAGTCTTCGCCGCGATGACGATGAGCGTCGCGCTCGTCGCGGTCGCGGGTACGGCCCTGGCCACTCCGCCCGTGAACAGCGCGGTCATTCGTCCGCGGATCTTCAACGACTGCCCGACCTCGACCCTCACCACGACGAATAACTATCCTTCGCAGATCACGATTCTCGACGAGAATCTCAGCTGCGGCGGATTCGCGAACCTCCACAACTGGCGTCTGTCGTCGAACGGGACCGATCCGGCCGTGTTCGACAACGACTCGGCGTTCCGTCTGTCCGCGGATCTCACGATCTCCGGCACGGCGGACGGCGAGGGCGGTCTGCAGGTCGCCCCGTGGTGGTCGCAGGATGTCGACGGGCGCTTCAACGTGCGCTCGACCGACGGCGAGGTCGCGTGCTTCGGTGGCCGTCTGCCGTTCTACTCCTTCACGGCGAACGACGGCGTCGTCTACGTGAAGGGCACCACGATCCACCTCGAGGTGACCTACCTCGCGAACGGCCTCTCCATGGCCGATCCGGCGACGATCGAGTACGTCGTGGACTACAACGGCAACCACTACTCGAGCGGCGCGCTCGCGTTCGACGAGGGCAACCCCGCCGAGGATCCGCCGTACGGTCTGTGGGGGATGCTGAACGACGGTCGCGTGGGCGGCTACGTGCAGATGTTCCTGCAGGGTGGCAACCCGAACGCGGCCGTGCAGGCCGACTGGTCGAACATCGAGTTCGTGGACCTGAAGCCGCTTTCGGTCGAGGCCATGAACTGGAGCAAGATCAAGGTCGACTACCGGTAGTTCGGTCGGCTTGCCGGGGATTCGTTCCCCGCGCGACGTTCGTGACGGCCCCGCGGACCACGGTTCGCGGGGCCGCGCGCGTCAGGACGAGTCGCCGGCGCGGTCGGCGCGACGCTTCTCCGACTCGAGGTACGAGCGGAGCGCGTCGCCCTCGCGCGGGGTTCCCATCCGCTGCGCGTACCACTCCGCGTGTCGCGCCGGTTCGCTGCCGGGTTCGGCGGAGTCCACGATCCCCATGAGGTCGTGCTTCGCATCCTGCGAACGGCCGAGCAGCGCCAGCCCGAGCGCCCGGTGCAGCCGCACGCGCCAGGAGTTCGGCCACCGCGCGAGTACGGCGTCGGCTTCACGAACAGCGTCGGCGGGGTGGCCGGCGAGGTTCAGTGCGTAGATCCGGCTCCAGCGCGCGATGTCGTAGTCCGGATCCGCCTCGGTCGCGAGGCGATACTGCTCGGCGGCGGCGGCGTAGTCGCCGCGCACCATCCAGATCTTCGCGTAGTTCTGGTGCGCGGCGGCCCAGAGCTTCGCGACGCGCGGGTCTTCGTTCGGCGTCCGTACGGTGTCGAAGAACCGGAGCAGCTTGCGCTCGCCGCTGTCGTAGAACCCGTTCTGGATCTCTCGCGCGCCCATGGAGACGTCGACGAGGTCCTTCGGGTCGAAGCCCGGCAGCGACATCTCCGCCTCCACGGTGCCCGGTGCCTCGCCGCCTCCGCCCGAGAGGTATCCGAGGCTCGCGAGCCCCTCGCGCTGCGCTTCGTCCGGGGTGTACGCCTCGCCGGCCAGCAGGCCACGCGCCAGGATGTCGCCCACGCGCGACTCCAGCTCCTCGCGCCAGCGGCCGGTGCGGGCCGGGTCCGCGGGGGCGAGATCGTCCGTCTCGCCGGGATCGAGCGCGAGGTCGTAGTACTCCGGACGCGGCGCCCACACGAACTTGCCGTCCCGGGTCCGGAGCGCCTTGAGTCCGCTGCCGCCGTAGAAGAGGCGAGTCTTGATGGACTCGCAGTACGCCACCGGGTCGGGGGTGCGGCCGCCCTCGGCGAGCAGGGGCACGAGGGTTCCGCCGATGCCGATCTCCGTGTCGTGCACTCCGCACAGCTCGAGCACGGTCGGCGCGACGTCGATGGAGCGGGTCTGCTCGCCCGCCACCGTGCCCGCCGGAATCTCGCCGGGCGCGCGGACGAGGAGCGGGACGCGCACCGTGTCGTCGTACAGGAAGATCCCGTGGCCGTCCTCGCGATGCTGATCGAGTCCCTCGCCGTGATCCGCGGTGACGACCGTCACGAGATGCTCGGTGCGGCCCTCATCCTCGAGCGCGCGCCATAGCCGGTGCAGCTGGAAGTCCGTGAACTGGATCTCCGCGAGGTACAGCTCCTTCGCGGTCCGTGCCCACGGGGGCGGCGGATCGAACGGGAAGTGCGGATCGTAGACGTGCAGCCAGAACAGGAACGGCGCGCGATCGCGCTGTGAGAGCCAGCGGATGGAGAGGTCGACCGCTTCGTCGGCGCGACGATCCGCCTTCGGGAGCCAGTGGGTCTCCTGGGGATAGAGCGATTCGTCGTACTTCACGTAGCCGGGCGTGAGGTCGTCCTGGAAGAACGCGAATCCCTGGTCGATTCCGAAATCCGAGTCGAGCACGAGCGCGGAGACCACGGCGCCCGTGTCCCAGCCGCGCTCCGAGACGACCTCGGCGAGGGTCGTCGCGCTCGCGGCGACCTTGTAGTCCGCGTTGTAGCGGACGCCGTGACCGAGGGCGGGGATCCCCGTCATGAGCGTGGTGTGGCTCGGCAGCGTGACCGGGACGTCGGCCACGGCGAATTCCACGAGCGCCCCCTCGCGCGCGAGCCGATCCAGCATCGGGGTGCGCGCGTCCGGATTGCCGTAGGTGCCGAGGCGATCGGGGCGGGTGGTGTCGAGCGTCACCAGGAGGACGTCCCGGGCGCCCTCGGGGGCGCCCGGCGAACAGCCGAACGCCCCCGCGAGCAGGAGGAGGAGAGGGAGGGGCCGGCGCCGCACGGGTCAGAGCGTTCCGGCGTGCCAGGGCGGCCAGTACTTGACCCACGCCCGGGCGAGCAGCTGATCCTTCTCCACGAAGCCCCACACGTGACCGTCGAGCGAGTTGTTCCGGTTGTCGCCGAGCACGAACACGTTTCCTTCGGGGACGACGACGGCCGGCATGCGGTAGGCGGGTCGGTCCTTCAGATACGGCTCCTCGACGCGCGCGCCGTTCACGAACAGGGAGCCGTCGCGCACCTCGACCGTGTCGCCCGCGACCGCGACGATTCGCTTCACGAGTCGCTTGGACGGATGCTCCGACATTGCCTTCACCCGCTCGGGTGTCTTGAACACGGCGACGTCGCCGCGCGCCGGCTCGAACAGCCAGTAGTGGAACTTCGTGCCGAGCACGCGATCGCCGGGGACGATCGTGGGCTCCATGGATCCGGTCGGAACGTGGTACGCCTCCACGACCGCGACCCGGAGTCCGAAGAACAGGACGAGCGACCACAGGATGGTCTTGGTCCACTCGCGCAACTCGTGGCGATTCAGCATTCGCGCGCTCCTCAGGCTTGGGACAGACGTATAACACGGTTTCCGGCGGGACGGTTCCGGCGGCCCGGGGGGCTGATCGCTGGGCCACCGGCAGGCTGCGTTTCGGGGCACGGACGGAGGGGCGGGTTCGTGCTATCGTGTGTCGCCATGAAATACCGCAAGCTCAGAGGGGACCTCCGGGTGTCCGAGATCGGACTCGGGACCTGGGCGCTGGGCGGCTCGCTCCGGCTCGGAGGCGCGCCCACGGGGTACGGAGACGTGCCCTCCAGCGAGGGGCGTCGCGCGCTGGAGCGCGCCCTCGACCTCGGCATCAACTTCTTCGACACGTCGGATACCTACGGGCTCGGCCGGGCGGAGCGGCTGCTGGGCGAGGTCGCGTCGAAGCGGCGCGGCCAGGTCGTGCTCGCCACGAAGGCGGGCTGGGTCCCGGACGGACAGGAGCGCTGGCTGAAGGACCTCTCCGAGGATCATCTCCGCGCCGCCGTCGAGCGATCGCGCACGCGCCTGGACACCGACGTGATCGACGTGTTCCTGCTCCACGCCGTGCCCGAGGCGGGAGACGAAACGTCGCGGGCGCTCGACGTGCTGGACGAGCTCCGGACCGCGGGCAGGATCCATCTGCGCGGCGCGAGCGTCGCGTACGACGTCGAGGCGGGGCAACGTCTGCTCGCCACCGACCGCCTCGACGTGCTCGAGGTGCACTACAACCTGCTGCACTCCGGCGCGGCACCCGAGTTGCTGGACGACGCGCGCGTCCGCGGGGTGTCCGTCATCGCGTCGTCGCCGCTCGCGTACGGCTTCCTCTCGGGCCGGTACACCCGCGCCACGACGTTCGCGGCCGACGACTGGCGCAGCCGCCTCACCGCGGAGGAGATCGCGGCGCGCGTGGAGCGCGTGGCCGAGCTGCGATCCGTGTTCACGACGGACGCGCCGCTCGCCCGCATCGCGCTGCAGTTCGTGCTGGCGCATCCCGCCGTGGCCACCGCGATCCCGGGGTTCCGCCGCGCCGAGCAGGTCGAGGAGCTCGCCGAGGCGGCGTCCGCGCCGCGCCTCTCGGACATCGAGGTCGCCCGCGCGCGGGAGCTCGGCAAGAACTGGGCTCGTCCCGCGCAGACGATGTCGTGACCTGCCGGCCGGCCCGGATTCGAAAGCCCGGTCTCTGATGTCCGCGCCCGACTCGATCCGCGATCTGGTACGCCGGTATCCCGTGCTCGGTCTCATCGGCGACACGCCGCTCGTGCGGCTCGACGTGTTCGAGGACGAGTTTCCGCACGTGCGGGTGCTGGCGAAGGTCGAGTACTTCAATCCCGGCGGATCGATCAAGGACCGTCCCGTGCTGCGCATGCTCGCGGAAGGACTTGCGAGCGGAGTGATCGGTGGGCGCACGGTGCTCGATTCCTCGTCCGGCAATGCCGGCATCGCCTACGCCATGATCGGCGGCGTGCTCGGTCTGCCGGTGGAGCTCGTGGTGCCGGGGAACGCGAGTCTGGAGCGGAAACGTCGCATCCTCGCGCACGGAGCCACGCTCACGGAGACGGATCCGCTCGAAGGGTACGACGAGGCGTTGCGCCACGCGCATCGACTCGCCGAGGAGTTTCCGGAGAGATACTGGCTCTGCGATCAGTACGCGAACGACTCGAACTGGCTCGCGCACCACGAGGGAACGGCGGAGGAGATCCTCGCGCAGACCGGAGGCGACGTGACCTGCTTCGTGGCCGGCGTGGGTACCGGCGGCACGATCACCGGCGTGGGCCGACGTCTCAAGCAGCACCGCGCCGACACCCTCGTGTGGGCGGTGCGCCCCGAGGTGTTCCCCGGCATCGAAGGTCTGAAGCCGCTCGGCCACCCCGGTGACATCGTGCCCGCGATCCTCGACGCGTCGGTCGTGGACCGCTGGATCGATGTGGCGAGCGAACCGGCGCGCGAGCACTCGCGGGCTCTCGCGCGGCGCGGCCTGTTCGCGGGCCAGTCCAGTGGCGCGTACCTGGAGGGGGTGCGACTCGCCGCGCGCGAGATCTCGCGCGGCACGATCGTGACGATCCTGAACGACTTCGGGGAGCGCTACCTCTCCACGCCGCTCTGGTCCCGCGAGTGACCGTCGACGTTCTCCTGCCGTTCCGCGACGCGAGCGAGTGGATCGAGGACGCCGTGCGGTCGCTCCTGGCGCAGACGCATCGCGACTTCCGCGCGCTCCTCCTCGACGACGGTTCGGACGACGACGGCGCCGAGCGCGTGACCCGGGCGGTGGCCGCGGATCCGCGCTTCCTGGTGCGACGCCGCGAGCCGCGCGGACTCGTCGCCAGTCTGAACGAGCTCGTGGCCTGGTCGAACGCGCCGCTGCTCGCCCGCCTCGACGCCGACGACATCGCCGCCCCCGAGCGACTCGAACGTCAGGTCGCGCGGTTCGCCGCGGCCTCGCCGCCGGACGTGGTGTCGTGCCGCGTGTCCTTTCGCGGCACGATCTCCCCGCGCCTGCGTCGCTACGAGACCTGGTTGAACTCGCTCGTCACGCACGAGGAGATCGAGGCGGACCTGTGGGTCGAGTCGCCGATCCCGCATCCCACGGCGATGATCCGGCGCGACGCGCTCCTCGCGCTCGGCGGGTACCGCGACTTCGACGGCCCCGAGGACTACGACCTGTGGCTGCGCGGCTGGCGCGCGGGCTGGCGCTTCGAGAAGGTGCCGGAGGTCCTGATGGAGCTGCGCGATCACGAGGCCCGGCTCACGAAGACGGACTCGCGGTACCTGTCGCGCGCGTTCCTCGATCTGAAGGCGACGCACCTCGTCGAGGCGCGGGAGCTGGTCGGCCGCGACGTCGTGGTGTGGGGCGCCGGCCGGGACGGGGTGCGCACCGCGAAGGCGCTGCGCGATCGCGGCGCGAATCTCGTGGCGTTCGTGGACGTCGCGCCGACGAAGATCGGCCGGCAGCGACGCGGAGTCCCCACCGAGCCCATCGAGTTCCTGCGCCTGGAACACGGGCGACGGCCGTACGTGGTGGCGGCGGTCGGCGTTCGCGGCGCGCGTGCGCTCATCCGCGAGCGCCTCCGCGAGTACGGCTACTCGGAAGGGGCGGAGTTCGCCTGCTTCGGCTGAAGGACACTCCACGCGGTGTCGCCCACGAGCTCGACGTGATCGCACGACGGGTCGGGCCGCCACTCGCCGTCCTCCGCCACGAAGCGGTAGCGAAGCGGGGCGGCGTCGTGCGGCCAGGGGACGCTCGCGCGCCAGGCGTCGCCGGTCAGGGTCATCGGGATCGTCGGTCCGCCGAGCACCTCGACGGCCAGGCGGAACTCGCCACGATCGGGGGACGTGACCTCCACCGCGCCGTCGCCGGGCTCGCGCGCGGGGTCCGGAATGCCGCGGCGAAGTTCTTCGCGTTCGCGCTCCCAGGCGTCGCGGGCGTCGCCGGCGGAGGCGCCAATCGCCTGGCCGAGCGCGCGCTCCGCCTCGTCGTCGCGCCCCGCCCGGTGCAGGGCGCGGGCGCGCAGACCGAACAGACGCGCGCGCGACTCCCGCTCCGGCCGCACGGATCCTCCGAGCGCCCGATCCACCGCGTCGAGCGCGTGGCTCACGTCGCCGCGGGCGAGCCGCGCGATCACGAGGTCGGACAGGATCGCGAAGTACGTGTCGTTCTCCGACTTCGACAGGCCGCGGGAAGGCGACACGACCGCGTCTTCCACGCGACGGAACGTCGTTTCATCGTGGCCCCGCGTGTACCGGAGGATGCGGGCGACCTCCGCGAGCTCGGGCAGCGACACGACGGAAGGATCTCTTCGCGCGGCCGCGATCCGCGCGTTCGCGCGCTCCGTCACCTCGTCCGAGGAGTCGAGTTCCTTCGCGAGGCGATACTGCTCGAGTGCCTCCTCGTGCCGTCCGAGGAAATCGAGCGCCACGCCGCAGCGGAGCCGGCCCCACGCCGTGATGCGTGGACTGCCGAGGCGGCCGAGCTCGATCAGCTCCCCGAGATCCGCCGCCGCGCCCTCGAAGTCGCCGCCGTAGAGGCGCGAGCGCGCGAGCCGGTAGTCGAGGAATCCGCGCATGCGACCCGGGCGCGGGACCTCGCGCAGCTCGGCCCACTCCGCGGCGGCCGCGTCGGTGAGGTGGAGCTCATCGAGAACCCGCGCGTTCAGCCACGTGAACAGCTCGTTCTCCGGGTACTGCTCGCGCAATCCGCGCGAGTATCCGTACGCGATCCAGTGCTTCTCCTCGAACGACGTGTGGATCTCCGACAGGAAGAACCGCGCCTCGACCTCGCCGAGGCCGCGGCCGCGGACCGCGCGGCGCAGCTCGTCGAGGCCGCGGGCGCGGTCGCCGTTCATGCCCACCAGTCCGGAGAACACCTTGAGCACGCTCGGGATGACGTCCGCGTAGTAGTGGTAGATGCCGAGCCCGAGGTAGGCGTCGTCGCAGTCCGGATGCTCCTCCACGAGCGTTTCGAGCTGGTCCACGCCCTTGCGTCCCTTGCGGTACGCGTCCCACCACTTCTCCTGCATCGCGAGGTAACGCGCCTCGTAGCCGTACGCGCCACCGAGGAAGAAGCGGGCGGAGGCGTCGGCGGGATCGCGCTCGAGCGCCGCCTCGCCGAGCGCGATCGCGGAGTCCATGCGCGCGAAGAAAGCTGCCTCGAGCTCGCCGCCGGCCACGAAGCCCTGGGGACCGGTGGTCAGGCGATGCCATTCGATGCCGCCGAGCAGGAAGTCGGCGGCCGGGCTGTCCGGGAGCAGCTCGCGCACCCGCTCGAATTGCTCCGCGGCCTCGGCGGTGCGTGCGTGGTACAGCTCCTCGAGGCCGGCACGCGCCGCGACCATCGCGTCGCCGTCGAGTACGGCGAAGCCGGCCGCTCCCGCGGGGAGAGGAGCGACGAGGACCGCGAACGCGGTCAGCGCGAGTCGCGCGCGTCTAATACGAAACAAGCTTCCGGACGGCGTCCACGACGTCGCCGACCTGGGGCAGGATCACGTCTTCGAGGAGGGGGGAGTACGCCACCGGCGTATCGAGTCCGGCCACGCGCTGGACCGGAGCGTCGAGCCAGGGGAACAGCTCGTCGGCCACCCGCGCCACGACCTCGGCGCCGAAACCGAACGACACGTGGTCCTCGTGCACCACGAGGCAACGGTTCGTCTTGCGCACGGACTCCGCGACGGACTCGAAGTCCCACGGCGAGAGCGTGCGGAGATCGAGGATCTCGACCTCGACGCCCTCCTTCGCGAGCTCCTTCGCGGCCATCTCGCTGCGCCGCACGAGCGCGCCGTAGGTCACGATCGTGCAGGCGTCGCCCTCGCGGTGGAGACGGGCCTTGCCGAACGGGATCATGTGATCCGGGCCCGGGTAGGCGCCCTTCGCATACGGCTGCCGGTACAGGTGCTTGTGCTCGAGGAAGAGCACCGGATCGTCACACCGGATCGCGGTGCGGAGCAGGCCGTTCGCGTCCAGCGCGTTCGACGGCATGACCACCCGGATGCCGGGGCAGTGCGTGAAGATGCTCTCGCCCGACTGCGAGTGGTACACCGCGCCGCCCTGCAGGTAGCCGCCGATCGGCGTGCGGATCACGACGGGCGCCGCGAAGTCGCCGCCGGAGCGCCAGCGCATCATGCAGAGCTCGTTGCGGATCTGCATGTAGGCCGGCCAGATGTAGTCGAAGAACTGGATCTCGACGACGGGCTTGAGGCCGCGCGTCGCCATGCCGATCGCGCGGCCCACGATGTTCGCCTCGGCCAGCGGCGAGTTGAACACGCGGTCGGGCCCGAACTCCTGCTGCAGGCGGTGCGTCACCTTGAACACGCCGCCCTTGCCGCCGACCTCCTCGAGTGCGTCGTGACGCGACGCGTCGGCGACGTCTTCTCCGAACACGAGGATGCGGGAGTCGCGGCGCATCTCGTCGCGCATGGCGGCGTTGACGAGTCCCACGACCGATTCCGACGCGCCCTCCTCGGACGGCGGGGAGTCGAAGTCGCGGCCGGTGGGATCAATGTCCGAGTACAGATGCGCTTCGGCGGCGGCGCGCGTGGGCTCCGGCTTCGCCTCGGCCTGAGCGGCCTCCGATGCTTCCTTCACCTCCGCCTTCACGTCGGCGCGCATCTTCTCGAGATCGGCCTCCGTCGCGACTCCGTTCTCGGTGAGCCAGTGCGCGAACGTCACGAGGCAGTCGCGCGCCTCCTCCTCCTCCAGCTCTTCCTGCGTCCGGTACGCACGGTGATCGTCCGAGAGCGAGTGCGAGTAGGGGCGCGTCACCTGGCTGTGCAGCAGCGCCGGGCCGCGTCCCTCGCGGATGTGGGCCAGGCACTTGCGCACGGCCGCGAGGCTCTCGATCGGATTCGTGCCGTCGCACTCCACGATCTGAAGATCCGGGAACCCGGAGACGAGGGTCGAGATGCTGCCGCCCGCGGTCTGGTGCTCCACGGGGACGGAGATCGCGTAGCCGTTGTCCTCGATGTGGAACAGGACCGGCAGGCGCAGATTGCACGCGGAGTTCAGGCCCTCCCAGAACTCGCCCTGGCTCGTGGTGCCGTCGCCCAGCGAGACGTACGTGACCTCGCCCGCCCGGTGGAGCGTGCCCTCGCGCTTCGCGTCCGCGTGGTTCGAGTAGTACACGCTGGCCTCGGCGCAGCCGACCGCCTGCAGGACCTGCGTTCCGGTGGGAGACGACTGGCTGACGATGTTCAGATCCCGGTGGCCCCAGTGGCTGGGCATCTGGCGCGCGTGCGAGTTCGGGTCGGCCAGAGCGCCGACGGCCGACATCAGCATCTCCTTCGCCGTCATGCCGAGCATCAGGCAGAGCGCACGATCCCGGTAGTAGGGGTAAAACCAGTTCCCGCCGTCCTTCAGTTCGTGCGCGATGGCGGTGAGGACCGCTTCGTGTCCGGCCCCGGAGATCTGGAAGTAGATCAGGTTCTTGCGCTTGAGCGTGATCTCTTCGTCGTCCAGCGCCCGAGAGAGGACCATGTTCCGGTACAAGGCGAGCAGCTGCTCGCGGGTCAGACCGGTCTCGGTGATCTCTCTCTCGCGCGTCGCCATATCGCCTCCCGGGTTTCTCGGATGTTTCGGAATCGCCGGGGGACGTTATCACGGGCCCGGTCCCCGATCAACGTGGCGGTTTGGCCCGAGCACTGCAACCCCCTGCCCGCAAGGAAGTTGCGCGGTTTCCGCGCGTTCGTGGCGGCGCTTGCCGCTCCGGGGGGCCGGTGCTAAGGTGTGCGGACTTTGCGAGGAGCCGTCGACGTTCGGCCTTCGCCCAGATGTCCCACGAAAAGGTCGGAAACCGGGTTTCCGGCGTCCGGGAGGCGGGAAATGTCGCGTGCCCTCGTCGCCGCCGTCGGAGCGGCGCTTCTCTTGGCGGCCGGCTCGGCACAGGCCGAATGGCAGGCGACGCAAGGCGATCTCGGCCGCTCGGAGGCGCGGGCGATCCTCCGGGCGGGCGGCGCGTGGGCCGGCCCGACGGGCGGCGACGTCGACAAGACGAAGCCCGGCGTCAACTACCAGGCGGCCGCCGCGTACCGGGTGTGGGGGATGTTCTCGGTGTGCGGGAGCTTCGCCACCGGCTCGTTCGACGTGGACGGCCAGGTCGTCTCGCTGATCGGGCAGTATGTCCGCTCGGATCTCCGTTCCGGCAACGTCTCCGGCAGCTATGAACCGCAGCGTCTTCGCCTCGGGCTCCGCTTCGAGGCGCTGCGCACCGAGACATCCCGCGTCGTGCCGTACCTCGAAGGCGGCGCGCTCTTCACCACCACGAAATTCACGATCGACTCCGTGGACCGGTCGACGCCCGGCTTCGCTCCGAACGCGGACGGCGAGATCCAGTCCGTGGCGCAGTTCGAGCGCAGCACCACGGGAGCGTTCCTGCGGGGCGGGGTGGAGTGGCTCACCGCCGGCCCCGTGGGCGTGTACACCGAGGCGACGTTCGACGCGGTCTCGATCCCCGCGGGCCTGCACTCCATCGTCTCGGTGGGGGCGGGAATCTCCCTCCGGCCCCTCTAGGGGAACCCCGGGCCCAGGCCATCCGGTAAAGCGCGGCCGCGGCGAAGCCGACCTTCCGTGAGGGAGGATCGCCGTGGAAACGACCGTCACCGATGCCAAGCAAGCCTATCTGCAGGCCGTCGAGGCCCTCCTCGGCGGGGACGGCGCGACCGCGATCCGGCTCCTCGCGCCGCTCGTGGGGCCCGAGACGCCCCAGGAGGTCCGTCTGGCCCTCGGGAAAGCCTATCTGATGGCGGGACAGGGCGCCGAGGCGATCCAGATGCTGGCGACCTGCGAGCCTCAGGGGCCGACCGCGCGCGCCTACGTGGAACTGCTGCGAGCCGCCGCCGAGGCCAAGGCGGGGCGTCCGGACGAGGCGAAGGCGCGCCTGGAGGCCATTCCCGGCCTCGAGCCGCGCTTCGAGCACGCCGCGCGGCAGCTCCAGCGCCGGATCGAGAACGACCGGCCACCCGCGATTCGCTTCTAGACCGCTTTTCAGCCGCCGCCGCGAGGCCTCCGGACAACGCGGGCTCCATGCGTTAGCATGGTCGCCATCTGGTTGGCCGCGACGTCTCCCGTCGACCGGGCCTTTTCGTTCGAACCCCGCACGCGAGGAGGGCTCCCATGGATCCCCGCGACGTCACGCTGGCCGACAATCTCGTCAATTTCTCCCTCGGCGTGCAGCCGGGGGAACGGGTGCTCCTGGACTTCCGGGGTCGGTCCACGGAGGGACTGCTGGGCGCGATGATCTCGGCGGTCACGCGGGCCGGCGGCGTTCCGTTCCCGCTGTTCGGCACCGACGCCTGGCACGCGCGCTTTCTCGAGGCGGCGGGCGAGTCGCAGGTCGACTCGTTCGGCTCCGTGCACGAGACGCTCATGCGCGAGATGCAGTGCTACGTCCGCGTGAACGGGACCGACAACCCGTTCGACCTCGCCGACGTTCCGGACGAGGCGCGTCGCTGGGAGCGCGAGTACTACATGCAGCGCGTGCACCTGAACCTGCGCGTGCCCAAGACGAAGTGGGTCGTGCTCCGCTACCCCGGCGATTCGATGGCGCAGCAGGCGCGCCGCAGCCGCGCGTCGTTCGCGGATCTGTACTACGACGTCTGCAACCTGGACTGGGAGCGCTTCTCCCGCGCGATGGATCCGCTCGCGGAGCTGATGCGCAAGACGAACCAGGTGCGCCTCACCGCGAAGGACACCGACGTCACGCTCTCGATCAAGGACATCGGCGTGGTCAAGTGCGACGGCCACATGAACATCCCGGACGGCGAGGTCTTCACCGCGCCCGTGAAGGACTCCGTGAACGGCGTGATCACGTACAACGCGGGCGCGCTGTACGCGGGCACGAGCTGGGACTGGATCCGCCTCACGTACCAGGACGGCAAGATCGTGGACATCGAGGCGTCCAACGACGTCGACAAGCTGCGCGAGATCTTCGCCACCGATCCCGGCGCGTCGTACATGGGCGAGTTCTCGTTCGGGCTGAATCCCGGCCTGCACGAGGCGATCAAGGACACGCTGTTCGACGAGAAGATCTACGGCTCCTTCCACACCGCGCTCGGCCAGTGCTACGACACCGCGGAGAACGGCAACCGTTCCGCGATCCACTGGGATCTCGTCTGCATCCAGACGGAGCGCTACGGCGGCGGCAACGTGTGGTTCGACGGGCAGCTCGTGCGGGAGAACGGCCACTGGATCCATCCCGACCTGCGCGACGTCCTCTCGATCGAGGCGCTGAGCGGCGCCACGCCGGAACCGGAGACCGTTTCCCAGGGTTGAGACCTCGACCCGCGGGAGGAAGATTGACGGTTCGGCGCATCCTTCTGGTTCTTTCGCTGATCCTGGCCGTCGTCGGGTTCCATCCCGGCGCCGGCCGGGCGCAGCCGTCCGCGTCGCCGGGACACTGGCGCGTGCCCGTCACCGTGTGGGGTGAGGGGAGCTACGCGTCCGGTGGCATCCCGTTCCCGCGCGGCGTGCTGCGTCCCGAGGATCCGGTCCGCACCACCGGAGGCGAGCTCGTCACGGCCGAGACGCTCGCGAAGTGGGGCGACGGCTCCGTGCGCTGGCTGTTCGTGGAGATGTACGGCGGAGGCGGCACGCGCTGGCTCGAACCCGGCGAGGGGCCGAAGGCGCCCGGCGTGAAGCCGCGCGCGATCCGCGGCGGCGACTTCCGGCTGATGGTGGACGGCGTGGCCGCGGATCTCGGCGCGGCCCGCTGGACGGTGGAGCGCGAGTCGGGGCTGTCCGTGCGCCAGCGCGCGGAGGGCGTGCACCCGAGCGGGCTCGCGTGGACGGCGCGGCTGACCTCCTTCCCGGGGAGCGCGCCCGCGCGGCTTCGCCTCACGCTCCGCAATCCCCGTCCCACCGGCACCACGCGCAACGGCAACCAGCCCACGAGCAACGTGCTCGGCTGCGAGGGCACGATCCCGTTCGCGCGGATCGCGCTCCTCACGGGCGAGGACTCCGCGCGCGTGCGCTGGTCCAAGGAGAACGGCTGCGAGCCGATCGAAGGCGGCGTGTCGCTCGCGCCCGGCCCCATCGAGCTGCGTCCCGGCGAGCAGTTCGGCTGGGAGATCGTGCTCGGTCCCGGCCCGGAGGACCCGCCCGTACTCGAGGTGCCGGCGGAGTGGGCCTGCGGCACGCGGGCGCTCGGCGCGCTGGAACCCGTGAACACCGCGATGTTCGGGGACTACGAGCGGAACAACGTCGCCGGCGCGATCGGGCTCCGCGACAACCGCAACCGCCCGCACTGGCGGAATCCGCGGGAGCACGGCGAGGACCAGCGCGACTGGGACGGCGGCGTGCTCGAGACGGATTTTCAGACGCACAACAACGAGTACGAGGCGATCCTCACGTACGCGAAGCAGCGGCTGCGCACCATGGGCAACAGCGCCACGTCGCACGACTGGTACTACCTCGGCGAGACGGGGGCGCGCCACTTCGCGAGCGTGGACATCTACCACATTCACGAGGGGCCGCTGCAATGGATGCAGGGCGCCGCGTTCCAGCACGTGAAGCACGGTGGTTCGGGCCAGGAGTCGCGGCACCGCTCGGTGTTCTCGCCGAACATGGCGCACCAGACGGGGCGCGGCCTGCTCGCCTGGTACTACCTCACGGGCGATCCGCTGCTGCTCGATTCGTTCGGCGAGGTCGCGGAGAACACCTACTGGCGCGTGATGAACGGCCCGAACATGCCCGGCATCTCGAACACGGACGGCGAGGAGCGCGCCCCCGCGAACGCGCTCGGTCTCATGACGGACTCGTGGCTGCACACCGGGAACGACAAGTACCTGGAGGCCGCGAAGCGCGTGGTACGGGAGTCGCACGCGAAGACGAAGGCGTACGTCACGCAGCCGAACGCGAACGACTGGAAGGCGAAGCCGTGGATGATCTCGATGCTCGTGGTCACGCTGGACGAGTTCATCGACGCGTGCGAGGAGCGCGGGGTGCCGCTCGAGGCGGAGGATGCGCGCGAGAGTGCGGGGCTGTTCAAGACGTTCCTCGTGAAGTGGGTCGTGCCCGACGGGCTGCTCACGCACCTGCCGTACATGGTCTCGAACGACTCGGAGAAGTACATCGACGACTTCCGCGACTCGTGGAACGTCGTGGCCGCGGACGCGCTCGTGGACTACTACCCGACCACGGCGGCCGCGCTGTTCAAGAGCGGCTCGCACTGCATCTGGCACACGAAGCACCCGGTGGGCAAGTACGCCCGGGTGATCAACCACATCGTGATGTCGGGCTGGGGGCACCGCTACATGGAGGCGGTGACGGAGCGGCCGGACAAGTTTCTGAGCGGCGGGTCCGAGTAGCGGCGCTGCTGTTCTCTTGAAATCGGCGGAGTGGGCCGGCTAGGCTCTTTCTGTCGGGTTGTGTCCGAGGGTGCGTGCTCGCCTTGCGTGGCACGCCTACCCGGTGCGCTGGATCGCTCCCGGCGACCCCGCGGCAATCTGGCCGACGCGAAAGGGGACGGTCCTGCCATGAGAGGCCACGCAACGCGCGTAGTGTTCCTGGCCTCGATGCTCCACCTTGTCCTCGCGTTTGGCGTCTCGGGGGCCGCCACCCACCGCGTGCCGTCCGAGTACCCGACGATCCAGTCGGGTCTGGACGCGAGCGTGGCGGGTGACACGGTCCTCGTGGCGCCGGGTCGGTACACCGATGCGGAGGTCCGGATTGGCGGGACGTACCCCGCCTGGTCCTGCGCCTTCCTCGTGGGCGGCGTCACTTTGCTCTCGGAGGCGGGCCCCGAGTCGACGTGGATCGACATGGACGGTGTCGACGGCCCCCAGTCGAATGTCATCTGGGCGTGGCAGCTCCCCGGCGAAACCCGCATCGAAGGCTTCACGATCACCGGAACCGCGGGGATCGACGGGAAGGGGATCTACGACATCCTGTCCGATCATCTCGTGGTGGAACGTTGCGTCTTTCGGGACCTCGAAGAGAACGCGTTCGGGGCGGGAATCGCTGCTGACGGGAACATCTCGGTCATCGACTGCCTCTTCGTCGACTGCACGGCCGGATCTGCGGGGGCCGGAATCCGTCAAGTCAGCGGTCACATCGACTTGATTCGCTGCACGTTTCGGAACTGTGGGAACATCGCTGTCTACCTCGCGGACGAGCCCGACCCGTACCCGAGCTCGAGCCTGATCGAGGACTGCCTGTTCGAGGACTGTCATTCCGGGTCGTTCGCGGGCGCACTGCACATCTACAATCATGCGAACGGTGGAGTGGTCCAGAACTGTGTGTTCCGCAACAACTCCGCCGCCGGGGAAGGTGGAGCCATTGTGTGGGGGAACTTCGGAGACAAGCTCATCGAGAACAACATCTTCGTGAACAACACCTGCGTCGGTGGTAGCGCGCAGGGAGGAGCGATCTACGTCTCCGGCAACGGCCCCTGCACGATCCGCGGCAATACCTTCTATGGGAACTCGCAAGTCCTGTCGCACCCACAAGGCGGCGGCGCCGCCGTCCGCCTTCTGGCGCCCGCCGTCTTCGAGAACAACATCGTCGCGGCATCCTCCGGCAACTTCGCGATCTCGACTTCGACCACCTGGTCTCCCTCGTGCAACGTGTACTGGGAGAACGAGGTCGGAATCGGAGTCCCTCTGGACGGCACCGATCGCGAAGTCGACCCGCTGTTCTGTGACATCACGCTCGAGGACTTCACGCTCCAGTCGAACTCTCCCTGCCTTCCCGACTCCTCCGGTGGCTGTGGCCAGATCGGAGCGTTGGGGGTGGGCTGTGACCCGATCTCGGTCGACGCCGAGACCTGGGCCCGGATCAAGAACCGATTCCGCGAAGGAGTGACCCGATGAAAGCGACGCCATGGGCCGTTCCGGCCGCGCTCGTTCTCATGCTCACGCTGCCGGCCGCTGCCCGCGACCACCGGGGCGACGTGTCCGACGTCACCGCGATCGTCCACGAGTCCGGTGCCGGGCGAGTGCTCTTCCACGCCGACCTGAATCTGCCGGAGGTGCCGGTGGGGCTGGCCGTACGGCGCGCGACGCTCCAGATCCCTGTCGCGAACCTCGAACTCTCGCGGGCGTTGACGGTCCGGGTTCACCCCGTCAGCACGGCCTGGTCGCCCGGGTCCGTATCCTGGGACGAAGGCTGGCAGCGTCCGGGCGGCGACTTCGACGACCGCCTCCACGCCCGCGCGGAACTCGGCCGCGGACACATTGGAGAGTTGAGCTTCGATGTGACCATGCTGGTCAAGGAGATCGTGGCGGGGAACCTCGAGAATCGTGGGTTCCTTCTCACGGTCGACCCACGCGAGGGGCTTGGTCTACCACCCGAGGATCTTCCCGGGTTCGTCGCGGTCGGCGCGGCGCATGTCGATGTCCAGTATCGCGAGACGCCGGTCCGACCGGCCCGCTTCGGGGGGGAGTGAGATGCTCGGACTCCTGTCTTTGCTCCCGCTTGCAGCCGCCGTTGCGGCCGTCGAACCCGCAGCACGGTCAGGCTCTCCCGTCGACGAATTGGGGATCTCTATCTGGAGCGAGCCGTGGGTGAACTGGGACAGCGATCCATCCGAGTACCGAACCCTCAAGCTCTATGCACGCTGCTCGGGCGACCTCTACTCACGACTCGAGTTCACGTTCACCTATCCTCGCGGCGCTCTGGAGGTCGTCGAAGTCACCCCGATCTACCCGACACTCACGATCTCCGGGACTCTGCCGGACGTCGTGTTCGACTTCGGCTCCCCGATGGAGCCTAATCCGTATCCTGGTGTGGAGCTGGCAGAGATCACCGTCCACAACCTCGATCCGGACGTGCCCGCGACCATCTGCATAGAGAATCGCGTCGCGATCCCACCCTTCGGGGACCCCCGGACATTTCTGGTGGAGGGCTGGAACCACCTCGATCCGGCGGAGATCTGCTACGAAAGGTGCATCATCTACCCTGTTGAGCGGGAATCGTGGGCGCGCGTCCGGTCCCGGTATCGGTAGGGAGGATCGAGAGGGCCGGGGCGAGATCCCGTCTCGCCCCGGCCACGCGACCTAGCGCAGGACCGTCACCCGCCGCGCGACGTTTCCCTCCGCCGTCTCGACCCGCATCCAGTAGACGCCGGCCGGCACCGCGCGCCCGGCCGCGTTGCGGCCGTCCCAGGTCACGGCCCCCGCACCCGCCTCGCGCGCTCCGTCCTCGAGCGTGCGGACGTTGCGGCCGGCGAGATCCAGGACGCGCACGGTCACGTGCGACGCGCGCGGCAACGTCCAGTCGAGCCGCGTGGCGCCGCGCGTGGGGTTCGGGGAGGGTGCACCGAGCGTGAGCGTGCTCGCGAGCTCGCCGAGCGCCGGGGCGTCCGTGGAGGCTGCCTCATCGGTGACCACGAGCGAGTACGGCACGAGTCCGCCCGAGCGCTTGCTGTTCGTCACGATCACGCCCACGTAGGTCAGGTTCGTCCACGCGAACGGCACCGTGTACGCGAACGTGTTGCCGGCCCCGAGCGCCGGCTGGGCGATCGTGATCGCGCCCGTGCCGTCCTTCATGAGGACCGACACCGTGAACTTGTCGAGCGCGTCGTCGCCGTCGAACGTCACCACGGGGGAGCCCACAGGGGACGTCGGCGGGTTGAACCAGTACGGGTCGCCGGCCAGCTGGTTGATCGTGGTGGAACGCGTGTACGGATACGCGGATACGGTGGCGCGGACGTTCATCCGCTTGAGGCTCGGGGCGTCCGGGAAACCGAGGCCGGCCTCGGCACGAGATCCCGTGAACCACGCCCACTCGAGGAAGCGCGGATACGACTCCTCCCAGCTCGTACCGAACACGCTCTGGGCCTCCTGGTACGCGCGCTGCATCGTCCAGCTCGGATGCGCCGCGAGCTGGTCGTAGACCTCGACCATGATCGCGTTGCCGTGGGCGTTCGAGAGGTAGTGCTCCCACAGGCAGTCCTCGTAGGAGCCCGATCCGCCGTTGTCGAGCGGCGTCCACGGCTGACCGAGCACGTTCGGTCCGTTGTTGTTCACGTAGTTCCAGTAGTCGTTCGTGTTCGGATAGACGATGTCCTCCATCCACGTCGCGTCGAGCTCGACCCAGCCGCCCTCGCTCCAGAAGTTGTTCGTGTACTGCGAGGCGTGCTTGAACTCGTGCGCGCAGGTCACCTTGGCCGCGCCGAGCTGGTTGCCGTCCGGGTCCGTGTTCGACGGGAAGCCGATGAAGTTGCGGTGCAGCACGATCTCGGTGGTGGGACCGACCGGAGACGTGTACCCGTAGAAGCCCATGTTCTCGAAGCCGACCGCGTAGCTGCCGCCCGACACGAATGGCGCGGTGAAGCCGAGCCCGTCGATCTCCGTCGCCCACGACGTGTCCATGTACTCGGCGCAGCGCTCCACGAAGTCCGGCACGCCGTTCGCGGGATTGACGTCCGTGGTGGGGACCGCGTGCGTGCCGGTGGTGCTGTACGTGAGCGTGAAGTGCCCGCTCGGCGAGACGTACACCGCCCGCCCGAGATCCGAGGGACGCGTGAGGTAGCCGTCGATCTCGGCGCGCGTCGACGCGCTCAGGCGATCGCGCTCCGCGACGTACTCGCGGACCAGCGGCGTGCCGCACCGGAGCAGCGTTCGCTCCGCGGGAACGTAGCGCTCGGCCGAGCGCTCGGGCGCGAAGCCGTACCGGAACGACTCCAGCAGCCAGGTCTCGTGATCGATCCGACCCGCGGCGAGATCGTCCGCGAGGGTCGCGACGACGGCGACGCCGTTCGCCGGCCTCGCGTCGGCGCCGGTCGGGAGGAGCAGGAGCGGGGCGAGCAGCAGGACACGACGCATCGGGGCCTCCGGCGCGGGCAGCGCGCGAGGGGGGATCGGAATCGGACCGGGGGAGGGCGCCACAGGGAGGTGCCGTCGGAGAGGATCCGCCGGCGCCGGGCCGCACCCGGGGGCGGCGATCCCGCTTCCGGGCCGCCGCCGACAGACGGGAGGAGTATATCACGTCGGCCCGGGGGTTCCACTCGGCCCGGGGTTCCGGGCCCGCAGGGCCGGTGCTAGACTCGCCCGCCCGAACCGCCCGCGCGGCTCCTTCCCGGGCCGCGCCCTTCCATCCAATGACCCCGGAGCGACCTCATGTCCGACCTCGCGCGCTTCCTCGACGACCTGAGCGAGAGCTACCTCGCCCGTCACCGGGCGAAAGAGACCGCGTTCTGGGAGACGCGCATGGGGATCGCGGATCGGGATCACGACCTGATGGAAGCGGACCTCGAGCTGAAGGAGTTCCTGGGCAGCTCGGAGAACCTGCAGGCGGTCCGCGGCTGGAAGGAGAAGGGAGTCGCGGATCGGTCCCAGAACGTGGTGCTCGACGGCTGGATCCTCATGTTCGCGCGCAACCAGGTGGAAGACGAGGAGGCCCGCGGTCTCCAGCGCGAGATCATGGACAAGGAGACGGAGCTTCAGCGCGGCCGCGGCCGGATGGACCTCGGCTGGCGCGACGCGCAGGGGACCTGGCAGCCCGCGAGCTCGATCGTCCTCGGGAACCAGGTGCGCACGTCGCCGGACGAGGACGTGCGGCGCGCGAGCTTCGAGGGGCTGCGCTCGATCGAGACGTTCGCGCTCGCGAACGGATGGCCGGAGATCGTGCGCCTGCGCAACCGGTTCGCGCGACGTCTCGGCTACGAGGACTACTACGATTACAAGGTCCAGTGGGCGGAGGGCTTCGACAAGCGCCGGCTGTTCGGCTACCTGGACGAGCTCGAGGAACGCACGCGCCCCCGCGCGGTCGAGGAGCTCCGGGCCCTGCGGGCGCAGCACGGGGAGAAGGCGCTCGAGCCCTGGAACTTCCAGTACCACACGCAGGGCGGCGAGCTGCAGGAGGAGCGCGATCCGTACTTCCGGTTCGAGGACGCGCTCGAGCGCTGGGCGCGGAGCTTCGCGGGACTCGGCATCCGCTTCCGGAACGCCCGCCTCACGCTCGATCTGCTCGATCGCAAGGGCAAGTACGAGAACGGCTTCATGCACGGCCCCGGTCCCGCGTTCGTGCGACGCGGCGAGTGGCTCCCGGCCGAGATCAACTTCACCGCGAACGCGCTGCCGCAGGCCTCGGGCGCCGGCCTCCGGGCCGCGCAGACGCTGTTCCACGAAGGCGGCCACGCGGCGCACTTCTCGAACGTGGTGATGGAGGCGCCGTGCTTCTCGCAGGAGTTCGCGCCCACGTCCGTGGCGCTCGCGGAGACGCAGTCCATGTTCTGCGACGAGATGCTCGGCGACGCGGACTGGCGCGCGCGCTACGCGCTCGACGGCTCCGGCCGTTCCATGCCGTTCGACGTGATCGAGCGCGAGATCCGTTCCACGCAGCCCTTCGAGGCGCAGGCGATCCGTCAGATGCTGATCATCTGCTACGCGGAGCGCGCGGTGTACGAGACGCCGGACGCGGATCTCACGCCGGAACGGATCCTGCGCATCCTGCGCGAGACGGAGGCGCGCATCGCGGGCCTGCCCGGCGGGTCGCCGCGCCCCGTGCTGTCCGTGCCGCACCTGCTGTCGTGGGAGGCGTCCGCGTACTACCACGGCTACGTCCTCGCGCGGATGGCGGTCCACCAGACGCGCGCGCACTTCCGTCGCAAGTACGGGCACCTGCTCGACAACCCCGCGATCGGCCGCGATCTCTCCGAGATCTACTGGCGGCCCGGCAACAGTCGCGGCTTCCTGGATCTCGTGGCGGAGATGACCGGCGAACCGTTCTCGGCCGACGCGCTGGTGGAGGAGGTGAGCCGCCCCACGGACCACGCGGTGAAGCAGGCGCGGCAGGACTACGAACTCTCCGACTCGCGGCCGGCCGCCGTGGCGGAGCCGGACCTGGAGTGCCGCCTGCGGATCGTCCACGGCCGCGAGGTCGTGGTGGAGGAGGGGGAGACCCCGCTGCGCGCCGCCGCTCGCTTCCGCGACTGGATCCGTCAGCGCGGCCCGGAGGCCCCGGTGGAAGCGCCCGTGTCGTGAGTGAGGACGAGCGGCGCAAGGTCCTGACCGCGCTCGTCGCGGTCCAGGTCATGTTCGCCGTCCACTATCCCGTCACGAAGGTCCTGCTGCGCACGCTCGAGCCCTCGGCCTGGGTGGCCCTGCGCCTGATGCTCGGCGCGCTCGTGTTCGTCTCCGTGTTCCTGGCCACGAAGCCGGTGCGGCTTGCGGGCCGCGATCTCCTGGAGCTCGCGGGGCTGTCCGTGTTCGGCGTGATCCTGAACCAGATCGGGTTCATCGAGGGGATGGCGCGGACGGTGCCGTCGCACTCGGCGGTGATCAACACGATGATCCCGGTGCTCACGCTCACGTTCGCGGTGCTGCTCCGGCGCGAGACGTTCCGTCTGCGGACCGCGGTCGGCGTGGCGATCGCGCTGACCGGCGTGCTGGTGCTGCTGGAAGTGGATCGGGTGCGCGCGAGGTCCGAGTTCTGGCAGGGGGATCTGCTGACGCTCGGCAACGCGGCGAGTTTCTCGCTGTTTCTCGTGCTCTCGCGCGGCGTCACGCGACGTCTCGGGCCGGTCGCGGCCACGGCCGGCGTGCTCGCGTTCGGCAGCCTCGGCGCGGCCGCCTACGGCACTCGGGCGCTGTCCGCGGTGGACTGGGCATCGCTGCCCCCGTCGACGTTCTGGCTCATCGCCTACGCCGTGCTCTTTCCCACCGTGATCGCCTACTTCCTGAACTTCTGGGCGCTCGCCCGCGTGGAATCCTCCAGCGTCGCGCTGTTCGTGTACCTGCAGCCGGTCATCGCGGCCTCCATCTCCGCCGTGTGGCTGCACGAGGCGATCACGGCGCGGACCGTCGTCGCGTCGCTGCTGGTGTTCGCCGGCGTCGTGTACGCCACGAGGCGACGTTGATGGCCGGCTACCGCGCGCTGCTCCGCGAGAACCGTTCCTTCCGCCTGCTGTGGTCCGCCCAGATCGTGAGCTTCCTCGGCGACTGGTTCAACACGATCGCGATCTACACGATCGTGAACGAGCTGTCCGGGAGCGGTCGCGCGTTCGCGGGCGTGATGGTGGCGAAGACGTTGCCGATCTTCCTGGTGACGCCCGTCGTGGGGCCGCTCGTCGATCGCTTCGACCGCCGCCGTCTCATGATCGCCTCGGATCTCGTGCGCGCCGTACTCGTGGTCGGGCTCGTCGTCGCGCATCACGCGGGGAACCTGCCGGTGCTGTACGGGTGCCTGGTGGCGATGGTCATCGCGTCCGGGGTGTTCATCCCGGCGCAGCGTGCCGCGCTCCCGCAGATCACGGAGCATCTCGCCACCGCGAACGCGCTCTCGGGCGCCACCTGGTCCGTGATGCTCGCGCTCGGCGCGGCCATCGGCGGTGTGGTCACGGATCGCTTCGGCACCGATCGCGCGCTCGTCCTGGATGGCGTCACGTTTCTGGTCTCGGCCGCGTTCCTCGCCGCGATGCCGCCACTGCCCGCACCGGGGGCGGAGGCGTCGGCGCGGGACCGCTCCTTCGTGGCGGGACTCGTGCACCTGGCCCGCAACGGCCACGTCGCGGCGCTGGCCGCGCTCAAGCCGCTCATGAGCTTCGGGGGCGCGGCGATCACGCTCATCCCGATCTTCGGGACCAGCGTCTTTCCGGGTCGCGGCGGTCCGCTCTGGGTCGGGCTGCTGTACGCGGCACGCGGTCTCGGCGCGCTCGTGGGAAGCCTCGGCCTGATCCGGATCTTCGGTGACCGCTCGCGGACGCTCCGCCGCATGGTGCTCGTGGCCTACCCGGTGGCGGCGATCTCGTACTTCGCGCTCGGCCACGCGGGTTCGCCCGAGCTCGCGGCGCTCGCGTACTTCGTGGCGGCGATCGCGAGCGGCGCGAACTGGGTGCTCTCGACCACGCTCCTCCAGCGCGAGACGGACCCGCGGTTCCTGGGGCGCGTGTTCGCGGTGGAGTTCGGCGTGATGACGCTCGTGTTCTCTTCCGTGGGCTGGATCGCGGGGACCGCGCTGGACGTCGGCGGGGCGACGCCCCGGGACGTCGCGCATGCGTCGGCCTGGGCGCTCGTCCTGCCGTTCGTGCTGTGGTCGTGGATCCTGTGGCGCGACCGCGGCCGCGGCCGAGACGACGACGGCGAAGGCCGCGGAGAGGATCGACCGCACGCGGTCCCGCCCGGTGGCGTGCCCGAGGTGTTCGAGGATTCGTCCGAGGGTCAGCCGGCGATCAGACGGTAGGCGAGCGCCGCGATTCCGAGCGCCGCCAGCGCGCCGCCGCCGATCACGATCCGCTTCAGCTTCGCCACCGCGCGGACCTTCTGGGGGACGAACCTCACGCGAGGCGGAACGGTCGGGGACGGTCCCTCGGGCCGAGTCGCGTTCGGGTGGCGATCGAACCACGCCCGGACGTGCCCGTAGTGCATGAGGATGATCACGGGGCGCATGTAGCGCTTCGTCTCGTGCTCGTCGAGCTGCGCGAGGGCTCGCGTCCAGAACCAGTCCGCGCGCTCCCGGAACCGCTCGCGTTCCTCGCCCCGCGCGTGCAGCGCCGCGAACAGCAGGACGTCGCACTTGCGCACGTCCTGGGCGGCCCAGGTCTCGGTGGGGTGGTCCAGTCGCTCCGGCTGCTCCAGCGTCAGCCGCTCGTGCTCCGCGATGAACCGCGCGTAGTGCAGCAGGCAGGCGCGCGCGTACGCGTAGCCGTCGTCGAGCTGTCCGGCCTCCGCCTTCACGTCGAGGTACTTGCCGAGCGCCTGGAGGTGCACGGTGTAGGACCAGCGGTTCTCGGCGTCCAGCAGGTTCATCGCGATCGGGTCATCCTCGGGATGCACGGTCCGACGGATCACCTCCTCGCACTTGTCGAGGTACGTGCGATCGCCGGTGAGGCGCCAGCCGTCGAGGAGCGCGTTGATCGAGTTGCCCGCGCCGCGGCCGGGGCCGTGGAAATCGAAGTCACGCGTCTTCGTCGCGAGGCCGGTCGGCGAGCGATCGAGATAGCGGAGGATCGTGCCGTTCGGATCGTCGGCGTCGATCACCCAGCGCGCGGACGCGCAGGCGGTCTCACGGCCGATCGGGTTTCCGGTCAGGAACGACCAGTGCATGAGCCCGGTGGTGTAGTTGTGCTCGTCGTCGGGGCCGCCGCCGGGTGAGCCCTTGCGCGGGTAGGACCGGTGAGTGGAGAGGTCCCCGTCGACGTAGTGCACGGTGTGCCAGAACAGCCCGTGGTTGTAGGCGGGCTTGTCCTCGTCCGTGTGGTAGATGTCGATGTCCGCGACGTGTCGCGCCAGCTCGTCCATGATCCGGAACCAGCGCACGTCGCCGCTGCGGGCGTACTGGAGAAAGGCGCCGTTCACGACGTCGTACTGGTTGTTGTAGTGCGAGATGAAGGCGCTGTCTTCCTTCCAGAACTTCGACTCGTGGTCGGCCCAGATCTCGCCGAAGTGGCGCCAGCCCCATTCGTCGACACGCTCGCGCTTCTCGTCGAAGGAGTCCGGCCCCTCGATCGCCTGGTCCGCGAGCGCGTGCCAGAGGGTCTGTGCGCAGCCCTCGCGCGGCGTCAGGTACGGGACCGCGCCGGAGGCCACGAACGTCGCGGGATCCGGCGCGACCACGAGCGGCGCGCGCGCGAAGTCGCCGGCCGGTGCGAGCGCCTCGCGTCCGAAGTGCAGGTGGATCTCGTGCGTCTTCCGCTCGCCGCCCTGGATCTCGTGCGCGGAGGAGAACTCCTGCGGGAACAGTCCGGCTCGCGCCACGCCGTCCCGCACGCCGAGCGCGCGCGGGAAGTTCTGCCAGAAGTGACGGAGCGAGATGCCGACTCCGGTCGTGCCGTCGTGGACGGCGACGCGCGGCGTCGCTCGCAGACCGGTCCGTTCCTCCTCGTCCACCGTGAGCCGGTAGCCTCGGAACCGAACCGGGATGTTCCGATCGCGGTCGAGGTGGACGCGGCTGTTCCAGTTCGGGCCGCCGCTGGAGTCCTGGTAGATCTCCACGGCGCCGCGACTCGCCTCGGCGAGCGGCGTGGAGGCGTCGGCGGACCAGGAGACGCGCCGGCCGCGCGTTTCGGCGAGGCGCAGTGAAAGGTCGCGGACGAGCACGGAGTTCGCGTCGCCGAGCTCCCAGTGACCGCCCGGGTGTGCCGCGCGCCGCGGATTCACGATCTCGAGATCCAGCTTCACCGAGGCGCTGCCGGCGGCGAACCGCATCCGCGCCACGAATCGAAGCGGTCCCGGCAGGCCGTCGCGTTCGAACGTCCCGCGTGCCTCCACCGTGGACGCGATCGGACCGGATCGAATCACGCGCACGTCGTGGGTGACGGCGGTCCACTTGCCGCCGCCGGCGTCCTCCATCTGCAGGCCGCTGCGCGACGGGTCGACGCGCTCGACGCCGTCCACGCGGACGGAGCGGAACGGTCGGAACGGTCCCGCGTCGATCGCGAAGGAGGCGGCGCCCGTCTCCACGAACACGCCGTTCTCGATCTCGCGGCAGCGCACGGCGGTCGCGGGGCGGGGCGGGGGCGCATCGGAATCGAGGTCGAGTCGCCAGCTCGCTTCACCGTGCGCGGGGACGTCGACCGCGAAGTCGAGCAGGAGCCAGCGGGCGCTGCCGTCGGGCCAGCGATCCGTGATCTCGCACTGCACGGGGCAGGGCGTGCCGTCTTCCAGGCGCAGCACCACCTGATCCGGCACGCGAACGAGGCCGCGGGCCACCGGGACACCGGTCGAAACCGGCTCCCGCTCGCGGCGGATTCCGTCCCGCTCCTGCGTGACGAGTCTCAACGAGCGGGTCGAGATGGTGGCCTCGGGATTCACGCGTTCTTCCTCTCCCTCTCGGAATCGCCCCGGATCCTAGTCCACCGATCGGCTGGCGTCTCCCGGAACGTGAGGGATCGCAACGGCTTCGACGCGCGCGACACGCGCCGCCCCGCGCGCGGCTTGACTCCGAGGTGGGCGGGCGTTTAGCCTGTTGTGTTCCGGCATTGCACGACAATGCGGGAAACCGACAAAAGGGACCGCCGATGGCCCACACCACCGACAAGCCCCTCATCGTCCAGTCGGACCACTCGCTCCTCCTGGAGGTCGGCCACCCGTCCGCCGACGAGGCGCGGGAGGCCATTCTGCCGTTCGCGGAGTTGCTGAAGTCCCCCGAGCACGTCCACACGTACCGGATCTCGCCCCTGTCGCTGTGGAACGCCTCGGCCTCCGGCCTGCAGGCGGAAGAGGTCCTGGAGCGACTGGAGGCCTTCAGCCGCTTCCCGATCCCTCCGAACCTGTCGCGCGAGATCCGGACGCAGATGGACCGGTACGGACTCGTCGAGCTGTTGCCGGAGGGCGACGGCACGATCGGGCTCGTGGTCCGGGACGAGCGCGCGGCCCAGGAGGTCTTCCTGGACCCGACCGTGGCGCCGTTCCTCCTGGACGGTCCGAACGGGGATCCGACCCACCGGCGGTGCCAGGTCGTCGACCGCGGCGAGATCAAGATCGCGCTGACGAAGATCGGCTACCCGGCGCGCGATCTCGTGGGCTTCGAAGCCGGCGCCGACCTCGACGTGTCGCTCGGCGAGCGCCTGGCCGACGGTCGCGAGTTCGGGCTGCGCGGCTACCAGCGCTCGGCGGTCGAGGCGTTCTGGCAGAACGGCAGTCCGGAGGGTGGGCAGGGGATCGTGGTCCTGCCGTGCGGCGCGGGGAAGACCGTGGTCGGGATCGGCGCGATGGTGCGCGCCGGCGTGAGCACGCTCATCCTCGCGACGAACACCGTGGCCGCGAAGCAGTGGATCCGCGAGATCCTGGACAAGACCAGCCTGCGGCCCGAAGACGTCGGCGAGTACGACGGCACGTCGAAGGACGTGCGGCCGGTCACCGTGGCGACGTATCAGATCCTCGTGTACCGGCGCAAGAAGGACGGCGGCTTCCCGCACATGGAAGTGTTCCGCCGGCAGAACTGGGGCCTCATCATCTACGACGAGGTTCACGTGCTGCCCGCGCCGATCTTCCGCGCCACGTCCGAGATCCAGTCGCGACGTCGCCTCGGTCTCACCGCGACGCTCGTGCGCGAGGACGGCCGGGAGACGGACGTCTTCTCGCTGATCGGGCCGAAGCGCTACGAGCTGCCGTGGCGCGATCTCGAGTCCAAGGGATGGATCGCGGAGGCGCGTTGCCTGGAGATCCGCGTGCCGTTCCCGGACGAGCTCCGCGCCGAATACGCCGCCTCCGACAAGCGGCGCAAGTACCGCGTGGCGGCCGAGAACCCGAACAAGGAAGACGTGGTCCGCGACATCCTCGCGCTGCACCCCGAGGATCACATCCTCGTGATCGGCGGTTACCTCGATCAGCTGCGCTCCCTCGCGGAGGCGACCGGCGCGCCGCTCATCACGGGCCAGGTTCCGTCGTCCGAACGCGAGAAGCTGTACGACCGGTTCCGGAGCGGTGACATCCGGATCCTGGTCGTGTCCAAGGTCGCGAACTTCGCCGTGGATCTGCCGGAGGCGAACGTCGCCATCCAGGTCAGCGGAACGTTCGGTTCGCGCCAGGAGGAAGCCCAGCGTCTGGGCCGCATCCTTCGCCCCAAGGAGGCGGACACCCGGTTCTACTCTCTCGTCACCTCGCAGTCCTCCGAGCAGGAGTTCGCACTGAAACGTCAGCTGTTTCTCACCGAGCAGGGGTACCAGTACGAAGTGATCGACCTCGAATCGCCGGAGGGACTCGCCGGACAACTCGACCGGGCCGAGCCCGAGCGGGAGCCGCGAGTCGCCACGTGAAAAGAACGCTCCGTGACTTCCTCGAGCACGAAGTCGTGTTCGAGCATCTCCGGACGATCTATCGCCACCACCTCGGGACGGGCGGCTACGATCGCGCGGAGATGGTCGACGCGCTCGTCGCGCATTTCGAGTCGCCGGACGCGCGCCGCACGCTGACCGACGCGATCGACGACGTCGAGGCGGAGGCGCTCTACGTCCTGCGTCAGGTCGGCGGCATCGCTCCGCGCGACTGGCTGTGCCGCGAACTCGCCGCCCGCGGAGATCGCTCCGCGGAGCAGTGGCGACGCACGCTGAGCAAGCTGCGTCGACGCCACCTCACGTTCCTCATCGGAAGCGATACGGCGTACCTGCCGGACGGCGTCGCGGATCTGCTCGGCGACCGGATCTCGGGGCGGCCACCCCGTCTCCCGCACGACGTGATTCCGGGCGCCAGCGCCGTGCGGCAGTCCGTGCACGGTCTGGTCGTCGCGCTGCTCGCTCACGTGCACCAGACGCCGCCGCGCGTGATGGCCGAGGAGGATCGCGTGTGGAAACGGGATCTCGAGACGCTCGGTGATTTCTTCGTCTCGTACCTCTCGGAGCCCGCCGCCGGGTCCATGTCGCCGAAGGTCATTCGCGGGCGGATCGCGCGCGTGATCGAACTGCTCCGCCGGCTCGGCTTCCTCGAGAAGCGCGGCAAGCGTCTCTACGTGGACTTCGACAGCTGGGCGGACTGGTCGAGACGGCCGGAGATCGAGCGCCAGAGTCTCCTGCTCTCGTTCCTCAAGGATCACTACGAGAACATCCCGCTCGTGCTGGAGGCGCTCGTGGACTGGCGCGAGGCCGGCTGGATCCCGCTCGCTCCGCTCACGGAGTCGGTGCGCTACCGCGCGATGCGCCCGCACTTCCACATGCTTCGCGTGCGTGCGCAGACGGAGGCGCCGCCCGAGGTGCCCGGTCGCGGCTGGGTTTCCGTATGCGTGCACCTGCTGGCGGACCTCGGTCTCGTGTACACGGGATCGGATCCGGACGGCGAGCCCGTGGCCTCGGCGACCGACAGCGCGATCGACGCCTGGTCCACTCTCCACGACGCGAAGCGTGCGCGCCGCAAGCGCGACGAGCCCAAGAGCGGGCGCGCCTACGTGCAGCCGAACTTCGAGCTGCTGCTGCCGGAGGATGCCTCCGTGGAACAGCACCGTTCGATCGGAGCGATCGCGCAGATCCGTTCGCTCGATCGCTTCTGGTCGTACGTGCTCACGCCGCAGTCGGTGTCGCGCGGGGTGGAGGAGGGGCTCAGCGCGCAGGACGCGCGCGAGACGCTCGAGAACGTCGTGCAGGGCAGCGTGCCCGCGAACGTGCGGGAGGCCGTGGTGGGCTGGGCGTGCACCGCGTGGTGGATGGACGGCGACGGGGACGGGTTCCGGCTCGCGGCCGAGCGATCCGTGCGGGAACGCATCGCCGCCGCCGAGGGCGTGGAAGAGGTGTTCGCGGCCGACGGCGCCGGGCTTCGCCCGCTCGTGCCGCGCTCCCAGGCCGACCGCTGGCTCGAGGAGCGCGGAATCCGGGTGTCGGTGGAGGAGCGCGATCCGCCGCACGAGCTCGGCGAGAAGGCCCGGCACGAGTACGCGCGCGCGCTCGAGGCCTGGGCACGGCGTGCCGAGCACAGCGGCGAGGGCACCCCGCAGGGCTCCTACTGGGAGAACGCGGCGCCGGTGGCTCCCCTCCCGGAAACGGCGCGCGACCCGCGGTAGGGTTGACACCTCCCGTTCGCGCTTGGAACATCCGCGGCATCTCTGCCCCGAAGGAGTGCCGCGATGACCACCGATCGCGCCCGTCCGTCCGTCCGCGTCCGCTGGCTTCCGATCCTGTTCGCGTTCCTCGTCCTGGCGGGAGGCGCGGGATGCGAGTCCGGCTCGCGCTCGTCGAACGACTTCCGCGTGGCCGTGCTGCTCACGGGGCCCGTCTCCGACGACGGCTGGAACCAGAGCGCGTGGGAGGGAGTGCTCGCGATCCGGGACCAGCTCGGCGCGAAGGTCTCGAAGGTCGAGAGTCTCGACAAGAGTCAGTTCGAGGAGAACCTGCGGCAGTTCGCGGCGCAGGGCACGCGGCTCGTGTTCGCGCACGCGTACGAGTTCCAGGACGCCACCCTTCGGGTGGCGGCGGAGTTTCCGCAGACGACGTTCGTGGTGATCGCGGGGGATCGTGCGGCGGCGAACGTCGGCGCGGTGCACTTCACGCTCGAGCAGGCGACGTACGTGCTCGGCGCGCTCGCCGCGCGGCTCTCCGAGGCGCCGGTGGTGGGGCTGATCGGCGGCGAGGAGATTCCGTCGCTCGTGCCCGGTTTCCGCGGCTTCGCAAACGGGGCGCGCAGCGTGCGTCCGGACATCCGGGTCGTCACGAAGTACGTGGGAAACTGGCACGACGTGACCCTGGCCCGTGAGCTCGCCGAGGCGCTCGTGGCGCAGGGCGCGGACTTCATCTTCCAGAACGCGGATCGCGCGGGGCTCGGCGTGTTTCAGGCTGCGGCGGCGCACGAGGGCGTGTGGGCGTTCGGGTCGAACAAGGACCAGGCGGACGTCGTGCCGGGCGCTGTCTACGCGAGCGCCGTCCTCGACGTTCCCACCGCGTACCTCGCGATCGCGCGGCAGGTGAAGGACGGCGTGTACCGCCCCGCCGCGACGTCGATGGGGGTGGCCGAGGGGGTCGTGCGCGTGGCGCTGGCGCCCGAGGTGAGCGCGTCGCTCGATCGGGAGACGAAGGAGTTCGTGGCCGATCTGGAGGCGCGGATCGCCGACGGTCGTGTGGACGTGCTGGCGCGTTGATCCTCGAAGCGCGCGGGCTCGGCAAGCGATTCGGCCCCGTCGTCGCGCTCGACCAGGTCGATCTCGAGCTGGATCGCGGCGAGGTGCTCGCCGTGCTCGGCGAGAACGGCGCGGGCAAGAGTACGCTCATGAACGTCCTGTTCGGGGCGCTCGCGCCGGACGCCGGCGAGATCCGCTGGCACGGCCGGAACGTGGCGTGGGGTTCGCCGGCCGGAGCGCTCGCGGCCGGCGTCGGCATGGTGCACCAGCACTTCACGTTGCTGCCCGCGCTCTCCGTGCTCGAGAACGTCTGGCTCTCCCATCCCGATCGCCCGCGCTTCTCGCTCGACCTGCCGCGCGCGCGCGTGCGACTGCTCGAGCTTTCGGAGCGATTCGGTCTCGATCTCGATCTCTCCGCCCGCGTGGGCGACTTGCCGGTGGGCGCGCAGCAACGCGTCGAGATCGCGAAGGCCCTCGCGCGATCCCCCGAGGTGCTGATCCTCGACGAGCCGACGGCGGTGCTCGCGCCGGAGGAGGTCGATCGACTGTTCGCGGGAGTCCGGGCGCTCGTGGCCGCGGGCACGTCGGTCCTGTTCATCTCGCACAAGCTCGACGAGGTGCTGGAGATCGCGGACCGCGTCACGGTGCTGCGTCGCGGTCGCGTGACGGCGACCTGCCGCCGCGACGAGGCCGACGTGCCGCTCCTCACGCGCAGCATCGTGGGCGACGGGGCGACATCCTGGGCGCGCGCCGGACGAACGACGGTGACCCGCGAGCCGGCGGAGACTTCGCCGCCGTCGCCGTCCGACGAAGCGCCGGTGCGACCCGCGCTGCTCGAGGTCCGGGATCTCACGCGCGCGGCGGATCGGTTCGGCCCCGGACTCGCGCGCGTGAGCTTTCGCGTGGCGCGCGGAGAGCTCGTGGGGGTGGCGGGGGTCGACGGCAACGGACAGCAGGAGCTCGCCGCCGTGCTGGCCGGGGTGCTCCACGCGACGCAAGGCTCCATCCGACTCGCCGGGAAGGAGCTGCGTGGTCAGACGCCGGAGGAGCGCTGGCGGCTCGGCCTGTCCGTGCTGCCCGGCGATCGCCGGGAGGAAGGGCTCGTGGGGGCCGCGTCGATCCGCGACAACCTCGCGCTGCGGGAGTTCGGCGCGCCGTGGGCGCGCGAGGGCCTGCTCGTGAACGTCGGCGTGCACGACGCGCGCGCCGTCGCGCTGATGGAACGTCACGACGTCCGCGCGCCCGGCCCCGAGGCGCTCGCGGAATCGCTGTCCGGCGGAAACCAGCAGAAGCTCCTTCTCGCGCGGGAGCTCGCCGGCGCGCCGAAGATGCTGGTACTTCTGCATCCCACCCGCGGCCTCGACATCGGGGCCGCGGACTCGACCCTCCGCACGCTGCGCGCGCTCGCGGACGACGGCTGCGGCGTGGTCGTGATCTCGGCCGAGCTCGACGAACTGCTCGCCTGGGCCGATCGAGTCGCCGTGTTGCACCGCGGAACGTGGCACGAGTCGCCCGCGCGATCGCGCCGGGAGATCGGTGCGCTCATGGTGGGGGCGCACCCATGATGCGCGCCCGGACACTCCTGGAGAGCGCGTGGAGTCGACAGCTGCTGCTCCTGGCGGCCGCGCTCGCGATCACCGCGGCGCTCGTGGCGCTCGCGGGCCGATCCCCGCTCGCGGCGGGACAGGCCCTGTGGAACGGCGCGTTCGGATCCGCGTGGGCGTTCTCGAACCTGTGGACCAAGACGATCCCGCTGCTCGTCACCGGTCTGGCGATCACCGTGGCGTTCCGCGCCGGCTTCTGGAACATCGGTGCGGAAGGTCAGTTCATGGCGGGCGCGATCGTGGCCGGTTCCGTGGGGACGTGGTCGCACTGGCCGACGATCATCCACCTGCCGCTCGTGCTCGTCCTCGCCGCGCTCGCGGGGGCGATGCTCGCGTGGATTCCCGCCTGGCTCCGCGTGTCGCGCGGCGCGCTCGAAGTGATCTCCACCATCATGCTGAACTTCGTGATGCTCTACGTGCTTTCCTGGCTCGTGCACGGCCCGCTGCAGGAGACGTCGGGCGCACAGCCGATCGGGAACCCCGTCGCGTCTTCGGTGGCGCTGCCGCGCCTCTTCGGCGGCGGCACGACCTTGCACGCGGGGCTCGCGATCGCGCTGTCCCTGGTTCTGTTCGCACACGTGCTGCTCGAGCGGACGGAGACCGGGTTCCGGATCCGCATGGTGGGCGCGAGTCCGCGCGCCTGCGAGTGGGCCGGAGTGCCGGTGGCGCGTACGGTGATGCGCGCCGCGGCGATCTCGGGCGGACTGGCCGGTCTCGCGGGAGCGATCGAGGTGCTCGGGGTTCTCGGTCGCCTGTTCGACAAGGTCTCTCCCGGTTACGGATTCACGGCGATCGCGGTCGCGCTGCTCGCGCGTCTCCGGCCGCTCGCGCTGATCCCGGCCGCGCTGCTGTTCGGCGCCCTCGAGGCGGGCGGATCGCGCCTGCAGCAGGATGCCGACGTCTCGCAGGTGCTCGTCCTCGTGATCCAGGGCATCGTGATCCTCGCCACGCTCGTGGTGGGGCTCGCGGCGCGGGGGAGGGAGTGATGGAGTTCGGCGGCCTGCTGGAAGCCACGATCCGCATCACCGTCCCGATCCTCCTCGCGACGCTCGGCGAGATGATCGCGGAGCGCTCCGGCGTGCTGAACATCGGCCTCGAGGGAATGATGCTGACCGGCGCGTTCGCGGCGTTCGTGGGCAGCTGGCTGACGGGCGATCCGTGGATCGGGCTCGCGCTCGCCGTCGTCACCGCGATGGCGCTCGCTGCCGTGTTCTCGCTGTTCGTCGTCCGCTGGGCCCTCGATCCGATCGTGACCGGAGTGGCGATCAACGTGCTGGCGCTCGGAGCGACCGGCGTGCTGTTCCGCGCGCTCACCACGGACACGGGAACGGTGCTCGTGGCGTCGTTTCCGGAGTGGCCGCTCGGGAACCTCGCACGGATCCCGGGGATCGGGCCGGCGCTGTTCTCGCAGAACGGTGTGGGCTACGCGGCGTTCGCACTGGCCCCGCTGGTGATGGTGGCGCTGCGTTTCACGTCGCCGGGACTGCTCGTGCGGGCGGCGGGCGAGAATCCGGATGCGGTCGAGGCGGCGGGCGGACGGGCCGCGGTCGTGCGTCTCCTGGCCACGCTGGTGGGGGGCGCGTTCGCGGGGGCGGCGGGAGCCTACCTTTCGATCGGATACTCGGATACGTTCGTGGAGAACATGACCGCCGGCCGCGGGTTCGTGGCGCTGGCGATCGTGGTCTTCGCTCGCTGGTCGCCGCTGCTCGCGGTGCCGGCGGCGCTCACGTTCGGGCTCGCGATGGCGCTGCAGGTGCGCCTCCAGGGCCACGTCGGACCGGGGGGCGGCGTGCCGTATCAGTTCTTCCAGATGCTGCCCTACGTGCTCACCCTCGTGGTGCTGGCGATCGTTCCGCGCGGCGTGGCAGGCGCGCCGGCCGCGCTCGCCCGACCTTGGCGTCGGAGTCGGTGATGCGGGTCACGCGCGTGGAGCGGGTGGAGGCGGTGGCGCGCGACGAGGACGGGCGCTGGATCCCGCTCTCGTTCGATCTGGAGGCCACCCTCGCGGGTGACGTTTCGAGCGAGCACGGAATGGTGGTGAACCTGACCGACGTGAAGAAGCAGCTGCGGGAACGCGTGGTGGAGCGCCTGAACGGCCGACGCCTGGACGGCTCCGATGCCGACGCCCCCGAACTGCCGACCGCGGAGAAGCTCGCGCAGGGAATCTGGGATCTCCTGGGAGGAAAGCTGGCCGACCGACCGCTGGTGCGGATCCGGCTCGTTGCGGCGCGATCGCCCATCGTCACGTGGACCGGAGAGGAAATGCGAGTCACCCGATCGTACGAGTTCAGCGCGGCACATCGTCTGCACGCGGCATCCCTGTCGGACACGGAGAACGTGCTCGTGTTCGGCAAGTGCAACAACCCGGCCGGACACGGCCACAACTACGTGCTCGAGGTCACGCTCGCGGGCCGGACCGGCCACGCGGGCGAACTGCTGCCGGCCGACGTCTTCGATCGCATCGTGGAGTCCGAGGTCGTGGATCGCTGGGATCACAAGCACCTGAACGAGGACCTGCCCGAGTTCGCCGGCATCAATCCCACGGCCGAGGAGATCGCGCGCGTCGCGTGGCGTCGCCTGACCGCGCCGCTCGCGCGGGCGACCGACGAGGCCGGGACCGGCGCGCGTCTCGCCCGTATCGAGCTGCACGAGACCGCCCGCAACCGCGTGGAGTACGAGGGGGAAGACGAGTGACCCTCGTTCGTTGCGATGCGGGGCTCGCCGCGTTGCGCCTGACCGGGGCCGACCGCCTGTCGTTCCTGCATCGCCTCACGACCGCGAACGTGGCGTCGCTGGCGCCGGGCGAGAGTCGCCCGACCCTGCTGCTGGAGCGCACGGGCCGGGTCGTGGACCGTCTGCTCGTGGTCGCGCGCCCGGACGACACGGTGCTGATCGTGACCGGAGAGCGGGCGGCGGTCGTGGCGGAGAGTCTGCGCCGCTACGTGATCGCCGACGACGTGGAGATCGAGGAGTCCGGCGACGAGGTCGTGACGCTCGCGGGCGAAGCTCCCGCCGAGCTCGCCCCCGGCCTCACCATCGCCCGCGACGGCGACGTCGTCACGCACGTGTTCGGTCCGGGGGCGGCGGCGGCGACGGCCGACGTCCCGCCCGCGGCGCCGGGCGAGTGGGAGCGGATCCGGATCGAGACGCTCCGCCCGGCGTTCGGCGCGGAGTGGGACGATCGCTCCCTGCCGCTCGAGGTCGGACTGGCCGGCTGCATCGACTTCGCGAAGGGCTGCTATCTCGGCCAGGAAGTCGTGGCCCGGCTGTACAATTACCGCCGCGTGAAACGTCACCTCGTGCGGCTGACGCTGGAGGGCGCCGACGTTCCGGCGCCGGGCACCGAACTGCTCGCCGGCGACGTTCCGGTCGGGCGCATCACGACCGCATCCCGCCGCGAGGGGGTCCCCATCGCGTTCGCGTCGGTCGCGAAGGAGCAGGCGACGCACGACGCGCGTCTCGTGCTCGCGGACGGAACCGAGGCGACCGTGTCGCCGATCGGAGGAGAAGAGAAGCCATGAGCATCACCGAGATCGGACGAGCCACCGAACGGGAGACGGCGGAACTCGTGCGTCTCCGCCGCGATTTCCACCGTCATCCGGAGCTCGGCTACCAGGAGGTTCGCACGTCCGGCATCGTGGCCACCCGGATGCGCGAGCTCGGCTACGAGGTGCGCGACGGCGTCGCGAAGACCGGCGTGATCGCGTCGCGGGGCGCCGGCGGTCGTACGCTCTACGTGCGGGCGGACATGGACGCGCTCCCGATCGTGGAGGAGAACGACGTCGACTATCGCTCGGCGCACGACGGCGTGATGCACGCCTGCGGCCACGACGCGCACACGGCGATCGCGATGATGGTGGCGGAGCGTTTCGCGAAGGCCGATCTCGCCGGTCGCATCTCGTTCGGGTTCCAGCCCGCCGAGGAAGGTGGCCAGGGCGCGGATCGGATGGCGGAACAAGGCGGGCTGGATGGGGTGGACGCGGCACTCGGGCTTCACGTGTGGAGCTCGCTCCCCGTCGGCAAGATCGGCGTGACTACCGGACCGGCCATGGCTTCGGTGGACGAGTTCGTGATCGAGGTCCGCGGGTTCGGCGGTCACGCCGCCGTGCCGCACCTCGCCGACGATCCGATCGTGAAGGCGGCGCAGCTGGTCACGGACCTGCAGACGATCGTGAGCCGCCGCGTCAGCCCGCTCGACGCGGCCGTGGTCACGGTGACGCGGTTCGACGGCGGATCCGCGTTCAACGTCATCCCCGATTCCGTGACGCTGTGGGGCACGATCCGCACGTTCAACGAGCGCGTGCGCGAGGACACGCACCGGCTGCTGCAGGAGATCACGGGCGAGCGCGGGACGGTGTCGATCCGTCGCGTGACGCGCGTACTCGTGAACGATGCGCGGATGTGCGAGATCGTGCGCGAGGCGGCCGCGTCCGTCGTCGGCGCGGAGAACGTCATCGACAGCGAGCGCACGATGGGCGGGGAGGACTTCGCCACCGTGCTCGCCACCGTGCCGGGCTGCTTCTTCTTCGTGGGATCCGCGCTCCCCCAGGGAACGTTCCCGCATCACCATCCACGCTTCGACGTGGACGAACGCGCGCTCCCGCTCGGTCTCGACGTCATGACGCGCGCCGCCCACCTGTACCTGGAGCGCGGCTTCCGCGACGGTGCCGGGGCGGCTTGATCGAGCGGCATTGCATCCGGTGCGGCGCGCCGCTCGCGGGGGAACCGCCGACGTGCTCGTCGTGCGGTCATGTCCACTGGCGCGACCCGAAGGTCGCGGCGTGCGCGATCTTCCGCTGGCGGGGAGACATCTTCCTGATGCGGCGGGCCATCCCGCCCGGTTACGGGCGATGGACCTTCCCCGGGGGGTACGTCGATCGCGGCGAGACGGTCGAGGCGGCGGCCGTCCGCGAAGTGCGTGAGGAGGCGGGATGCGAGGTCCGGCTGACGGACCTTCTCGGCATCTACAGTTACCCGGGGCAGACGGCGATCCTCGTGATCTACCGCGCGGACGTCGTCGCGGGCGAGCCGCACTGCCGATCGGAAAGTCTCGAGGCCCGAGCGTTCCCGGACGCCGACCTGCCGTGGCGGGAACTCGCCTTCCCGTCCACCGTCGAGGCGCTCCGGGACTTCCTGGAGGCCGACGTGCACCCTGAACGGCGGGGACGCTCCCGCAATCTCTGAAACGTCCCGCCGTCCCTCCGGCGCCCCGTTGACAGCACGCTCGTCGAGTCCCTAGACTCCTCTTGGCTCTCCCCTCGTCCGTCCCTGAACCATTTCGGCCTGACGTCGATTCCGAGCGCGGAGCGAGTACCCCTTTGTTCATCCTTGCAGATTCCGGTGTTCGTGCCGTGTTCTCGCGCGCGGCCGCCTGTCTGCTCGCCGTGGGATTGCTGGGCGCGACCGCGCCGCGGGCCCACGCGGTAGCAGACACGCTGGGCGTCGCCGAGCGGGAGGACCACTCACCGTTCCTGGTTGCGGGGCCGAGCGGTCCCGCGGCCCTCTGGATCGCGACCGCGCCCGACACGGGCTCGGCCGGGCGATTCGACGAGATCGCGTTCTCGCAGCGCCTTTCGTCGGGCTGGACCGCGCCCGAGATCGTGGCCTCGGGCGGCGACTACTACACGCCCCAGGTCGCGTTCGCCCCGTCGGACGAGCGGTGGATCTGCTGGGCCGAGCACGACGGCACGGACTCGCAGATCCGGGTCCGCTGGAACGACGCCGTCACCTCGCAGACGTTCACGCTCGGTGATCCGGCGCAGCCGGACCTCGCTCCGATGATGTGCATCGCCCGCAACGACAGCGTCGTCGTGGTGTGGCAGGGCTGGCGCGAGGACGACTACGAGATCCTGCTCTCCACCGGCAACTCGACCGGCTTCTCGGCGCCCGTCGTCATCTCGGCGTCCGCGCTCAACGATCGGGATCCGCAGATCGTGTGGGGCGCCGATCGGGCCTGGATCGTGTGGTCGTCGTACGAGAACCAGCCGTACAACCTCTCGTGTCGAACGTTCGACGGGGGAGCGCTGACGCCGGAGGTCAGCCTCACCGACTCCTACCGCGCGCGGAACCTGCATCCCACGATCGCCTGGGACGACGCCGCCGGCGTGCTCTGGGTCGCCTGGATCAAGGTCAATCAGGGATGGACGGGTTTCAACCAGCACGAGTTCCCCGCGCTCTACGATCGAGGATCGCCGCGCGTTCTCGCCTACGACGGAACGACCCTGTTCCACCCGGCCGGGCTCGACGCCGACGAGCGGTACCCGTTGCTGAACATGGAGCAGCTCGGCTATCAGCGTTACGTCTACAGTGGACCGATTCCCGCGTACGATCGATTCGGCACCGGATTGCAGCTCGCGATCGATGCCGGCCACCGGGTCTGGATCTTCCAGAAGCAGGTCGGTTCCCTCACGGAGGGTTCCGTGCCGAACCGGTACTTCGGCGCGATCGGCACGAACTTCCGGGGATCGACCTGGGCCGCGCCGAACGAGTTCGCCGAGCTTCGCACGTCGATCGCCTGGGAAGCGCCGCGGGCGGTGGCGGTCGGCGACACGATGTGGGTCGCGTGGACGGCCGACGACCGCACGCCGGTGCTCGATACGGTGCTGAACTGCTTCGGCCACGACCTGAATCTCGTGATCCGGGGCGTGCCGCTCGACAACTCGTCGTCGCCCGCGCCGACGCTCGTTCCGATCGGCTCGCCGGGAACGCCGCCGACTCTTTCGCCCACACCGCGCGAGGACTTCACGGTGCAGGACGGAGATCGCACCCTGCATCTGCTCTGGGGCGACAATCACCGACACAGTCACGATCTCTCCTGGGACGGCACCTCCGATCCGCCGTACCAGGACAACGTGATGTACGCCCAGGACTGGCTGAAGTACGACTTCCTCGCGCCCTCCGATCACGCCGAGAAGTTCGGCAAGGCCGAGTGGGCGTGGGTCGTGAAGTGGGCGACGATCCTGGACGTGCCCGATCACTTCCGGCTTTTCCCCGCGTACGAGCGTTCGATGCGGGGCGGGGCGGGCGGCGATCAGAATTGCCTGTACCGGAGCGTCGACGAGTTCGAGGAGTCGACGGCGGCGTACCCGGCGATCTCGAGCTGGCACACGATGTACGCGGCCCAGGCCGGTCGCGACGTGATCGCGGTGCCCCACACCATGGCTCAATGCGGCGGCGACGCGACCATCGACTGGTACCACCTCGCGAACGGCAACCCCTCGGTGCTGCCGGCGCCTCTGCGTCTGATGGAGGTGTACCAGGCGGCGCGGGAGAGTTTCGAGTATCCCGGTTGTCCGCGGCAGTTCACGGGCTGCGTGACCGCGCCCGACACGGGCTGGGTGTCCGTGCCGCTCGCTCTCGGAATGCGCGTGGGCCTGCTCGCGGCGAGTGATCACGACATCAAGGCCGCGTACGTCGGCGTGCTCGCGGAGGATCGCTCCCGCGACGCGATCTTCGAGGGCCTGTACGCGCGACGCACGTCGGGCACGACGCGCACGAAGCGCGCGGGCCTGGAGTTCCGGGTGGCGGGCGCGTTGCAGGGAAGCGAGACGCTCTCGGCGACACCGCCCACGATCTTCGTTTCCATGCACGCCGACGAACCCGTTTCCGTGATCGAGATCAACAAGGACGGCAACCCGAGCTGGTTCTCGGTGGCGTGCACGTCGGCCGACACGACGTTCCAGTTCGTCGATCCCGATCCGGTCGTGCCCGGCACGTCGAGCTTCTACTACTTGCGGGTGCGCGATGCGACGGACCGGATGTTCTGGGCGAGCCCGGTCTGGGTCGACTTCGTGCAGCCCACCGACACGCCGACCGTGACCGCCGCCGCGCCGGCCGACTGGACGCTCTCCGTTTCCCCGAACCCGGCCCGGGGCGCGACCTCGATCCGACTCGTGGGCCTGCCGGACGCCGCTCCGGCCTCGGTGCGCATCCACGACGTCTCCGGGCGCCTCGTCCGGAGCCTCGCCGCCGGGGCGGGGAGCGGCCAGGTGACGTGGGACGGGCGCGACGTCTCCGGCCACGAGACCGCCGCCGGCGTCTACTGGGTCGTGGCCCAGAGCGGCGGCCAGATCCAGCACAAGCGCCTGGTGCGGCTCCGGTAGGTCCCGCACCCCGGCGTCGGCCGGAGGACCCGCCTAGGACGTGTAGTCGCGCATCGCTCGCGCCATCTCGCGTAGCCGCAGGTCGACCTGGCCGTTGACCGTGCCGCGCGGATACGGACGTTTCCCGTAGCGCTCCCCGGCCGAGACTCCCGTGAGGATCTCGATGCCCTGGTCGATCGTGTGGACCGGGAAGATGTGGAAGCGGCCGTCGCGGACCGCCTGCACGACCCGCTCGGCCAGCATCAACTCCGCCACGTTCGACGCGGGGATCAGCACGCCCTGCTGTCCCGTGAGTCCCATCCGTACGCAGACGTCGAAGAATCCCTCGATCTTCTCGTTCACGCCCCCGATCGGCTGCACGTCGCCCTTCTGATTCACGGATCCGGTGACCGCGAGGTCCTGCCGCAGCGGGAATCCCGAGAGCGCCGAGAGGATCGCGTAGATCTCCGTGGACGAGGCGGAGTCGCCGTCCACACCGTGGTACGACTGCTCGAAGCACACGGACGCGGACAGCGTGAGCGGCTTCTCCTGCGCGTACTTCTGGCGGATGTAGCCGGAGAGGATCTGGATACCCTTGTCGTAGGTACGCCCCGAGAGCTCGGCCTCGCGCTCGATGTTGATGATGCCGGAGTTGCCCATGGCGACGGAGGCCGTGATCTTGGACGGCAGACCGAACGCGAACTCGCCCGCGTCGAACACCGCGAGGCCGTTCAGCTGGCCGCGCTTCATCCCGTCGACGTCGATGAAGATCGAGCCTTCCTCGATGAGCTCCTGCATTTTCTCCATCGCGAGCGCGTTGCGATCGTCCTTCGCGTCGAGCGCCTCCTGGACGTGATCGCTGTCGACCGTTTCCGCGCCCGCGCGCCGCGCGAAGTACGCGGCCTCGCGCACCGCGTCGGCGATCAGGTTGAAACGCGTGGAGATGCGGTTGCGCCGCCCGGCGAGCCGCACGCCGTACTCCGCGATGCGGGCGACGGCGGTGCGATCGAAGGGCGGGAGCGTCTCCTCCTCCACGAGGCGCTGGACGAAGCGCCCGTAGTCCACGAGCTGGGTCGCGCCGTTCGGCATCTCGGTATCGAAGTCCGCCCGGACCTTGAAGATCTTGCGGAAGTCATCGTCGTACGCGTGGAGCACCGAGTAGGTGTTCACGTCGCCGATGAGGACGACCTTCACGGAGATGCACACCGGCTCGGGCTTCAGCGCCACGGGGCCGAACACGCCCTGGGTCGCGGCCGGGATCTCCAGGCGCCCGGTGCGGAGCGTGCGCTTGAGCGCGTTCCAGACCGCGGCCGACTCCGAGAAGACGTCGGTGGCGTTGAGGACGAGGTAGCCGCCGTTCGCGCGGTGGAGGCTGCCCGCGCGGATCTTCGTGTGATCGATCGGCTCCTCGCCGTCCGGATGGACGACCCGATCGATCAGGCCGAACAGCTGCGACGCGGTCGGCATGTTCTCGACCACGACCGGAGCGCCCTTGGCCTCCGAGTTGTCGACCACGACGTTGACCGCGTACCGGGTCTCCGCGTCCGACGCGGCGTCCTCCTCCACTTCCTCTGCCGAGGGGCCTTCCGCCTTGCCCACGAACTCGCTCAGGTGCGCGAGCACGTCGCGTTCCACCTGATCCAGCCACGCCATCACCTCCGGGCACTCCCGGAAGTCCTCGCGCACCATCTCCACGCCGCGCGCCGTGACGGGGCCCGCCGTGCTCTGCGCATGTTCCGCGAACCGATGCAGCATGTCCGTCTCGATGCGTACGGCCTCGCGCACCACGCTCTGCAGCTCCTCGGAGAGTGGCTTGAGCTTCTCGTGGATCTCCTTCAGCTCGTCGCTCGTGGGCGAACCGGCCTCGGCGGCCTCGGTCTCCAGCTCGTCGAGGATTTTCGGCTCGCCCTTCCACACGGGCACGACCTGCGGGTTCGCGATCGGACCGGCCTGGACCTGCACGAGCGCGAAGCCGGCGGCCTCGACTTTCTTCTCGAACGCCTGGATGCCCTCGCGCTGACGTGTCTTGAAGCGTTCCACGATCGCGTGGCGCTGGCGAAGGTACTCCTCGCTCTCGAACACCTGGGGCAGGTCGCGCTCGAGCCGGCGCAGCAGCAACTTCATGCGCGCGGCGAGACGTCGGCCGCGGCCCGCGGGGACCACGAGCGCCTTGGGCCGATCCCGATCCACGAAGTTGTGTACGTAGCAGAGGTCCGGCGGAGTCTCGCGATCGTGATCGAGGCGCTCGAGCACGGAGCGGATCGTGGTGTTGCGGCCGGTGCCCACGAATCCCGTCACGAAGATGTTGTAGCCGGGAGAGTCCATCTCCAGTCCGAGCTGGATCGCGCGCAGGGCACGCGCCTGGCCGATGATCTCGCGGTGCGGCTCGAGCTCCGTCGTGTCCGCGAACGGCAGGGAACCGGGGTCGCAGTACCAGCGGAGGTCCTCGGGCGCGAGCGACGGGTGCGCGGGGGCGGCGTGTTCGGTCATGGGTCTCCTCGCGAGGGGGTGGCGCCGGGCCGGGGCCCGCGCCGGAGTCGAAGGGGAGGATCATACCGGGACCTTGCGGACCTTACGAGACCCCGACCGCCTCGGCTCGACTCCGCCCCGGGGCGGCCCTCCCCGCGGAGGGCCGGTGGATGCTGTTCGGGAGTCGTCGGGCCACCTAGACTGCCCCGGGGAGGGCAGCTCGTTGACGAACGCAGCGGGAGAGAAATCGGTCCGTGTCGCCGGCTCGTCGGGGCGCCCCCCGGCCGTGGCCGGCGTGCGGCGACGCCTGATCGACTGGTACCGGCGTGCGGCGCGGGACCTCCCGTGGCGCCGCGACCCCACGCCCTGGAACGTCTGGGTATCCGAGATCATGCTGCAGCAGACCCGCGTGGATACCGTGATCCCGTACTGGTCGCGGTTCCTGGCCCGCTTTCCGGATCCCGCCGCGCTCGCCGCGGCCTCCGAGGAGGAGGTCCTGGAGGCGTGGAGCGGGCTCGGTTACTACCGCCGGGCGCGGATGTTGCGCGAGGGAGCGCGCGCCGTGGTGGAGCGGTTCGGCGGCGAGGTGCCGCGCGCGGACAGCGACGTCCGGGCGCTTCCCGGCGTGGGGCGGTACACCGCCGGCGCGATTCGCTCGATCGCGCATGGGGAGCGGGCGCCGCTGGTGGACGGCAACGTCGCGCGGGTGCTCTCTCGCGTGTTCGGCGTCGCCGGCGACGTTTCCAAGGCCGCGACCGCGCGCGTGCTGTGGCGGATCGCGACGGACCTCGTGGCGGAAGACGTTCCCGGTGACGTGAACCAGGCGCAGATGGAACTCGGCGCGCTCGTCTGCCTTCCGAACGGCGCTCCCCGCTGCGAAGAGTGTCCGCTCGCCGAGCTCTGCGTGGCGCGCCTCGAGAATCGGATCGCGGAGCTGCCGCAGTTGCCGCCGAAGCGCGCGAACGTCGACGTGCGGCGCGTGGTTCTGCTCGTCACGGACGCGCAGGGCCGGGTGCTGCTTCGCCGTCGCCGCGAGGACGAGCTTCTGCCCGGTCTGTGGGATCTGCCGGGCGCCTTCACCGGAGTGGGCGGCGATCTTTCCTCGGATCTCGGGTATGCGGCGTCGCTCCTTCCGTTCCCGGTGCAGGCCGGAGAGGTGCTCGGCACGTTGCGTCACGCGATCACGTACCGGCGAATCTCGCTGGAGATCCGGGCGGCGGCGCCGGCCCGCGACGCCGCCCGCGCGGCCCGCGGCACCGACGGGGCGGAGCTCGCCTGGGAGGCACCGCTCGCCGCCGCGGCCCGCGCGCTCTCGTCCCCGGCCCGCCGCATCGTCACGCGCTGGGCGGGGGCGCCTCCGCGGGGGCCGAGGGCGGATTCCGGGCCGCGTTCTTGACCGAAACCGGACCGGCGGGTATGCTTCAAGCAATGTTCGGTGCCCACAAGTCCATGTAAATCAATCGGTTATCGGGCCAAGCCGGCGGCCCGGTCCAGGAGAGCTTCCATGTCCACGACGTCCGCCCCGACCGCCGCCCAGGGCCCCAGTTTCCTGCTCAGCGCCGAGCAGGAGGAGATCCGGAAGCTCGCGCGGGACTTCGCCGACAAGGAGATCACGCCGGTCGTGGCCGAGCATCACGACCGCGAAGGCCAGTTCCCGCACGAGATCGCGAAGAAGGCGTGGGAGCTCGGCCTCATGAACTGCATCCTGCCCGAGGAGTACGGCGGGATCGGACTCGGCGCGTTCGACGAGTGCCTGATCGCGGAGGAGCTCGCGCACGGTTGCATGGGCATCTCGCTCTCCATCATGGCGAACAACCTCGCCATCGTGCCCACGAAGCTCGCGGGTACGGACGCGCAGAAGAAGAAGTACCTCGGCATGCTTGCCGACGCACCGGTCCACTGTGCCTACGCGCTCTCCGAGCCGGACGCGGGTTCCGATCCGGCCAGCCTCAAGACCACGGCCGTGAAGAAGGGCGACAAGTACATCCTGAACGGCGTCAAGCGCTGGATCACCGGCGCGGGCGTCGCGGACTGGTTCGTGGTGTTCGCGACCACGGATGCGGCCGCGAAGCATCGCGGCGTGTCGGCTTTCCTCGTGGAGAAGGACTTCCCCGGCGTGTCCCTCGGCAAGAAAGAGGACATGATGGGGCAGCGCGCGTCGTACACGTGCGACATCAACATGGACGAGGCGGAGATCCCGGCCGAGAACCTCCTGGGCGAGGAGGGTACCGGCTTCTACACCGCGATGCGTACGTTCCAGCACACGCGGCCCGCGATCGCGGCCGGCGCGGTGGGCGTGTCGCAGAACGCGCTGGACCACTCCCTCCGCTACGCGATCGAGCGCAAGACGTTCGGGACCTCCATCGGCAATCACCAGTCCGTGCAGTTCCTGCTCGCCGACATGCAGCGCGACATCGTGGCCGGTCGTCTGCTCACGTGGAACGCCGCGTGGCGCGTGGACCAGGGGCTGGACAACAACATGGAAGTCGCGATCGCGAAGCTGTTCTGCTCGGACAACGCGATGCGGATCACGACGGACGCGGTCCAGATCTTCGGCGGCTACGGCTACTCGCGCGAGTACCCCGTGGAGAAGCTCATGCGCGACGTGAAGGTCACGCAGATCTACGAGGGCACGAGCCAGGTGCAGAAGATCGTGATCGGGCGCACCGTCCTCCGCGACATGGCCAAGAAGATGGGCGTGGACGTGAAGGAGATCCGGTGACCGGCAAGGCGCGAGCCGGAAGCAAGCGAGGCGGCCCGGGGGGAGACTCCCGGGCCGTTCGTGCGTCCGGGCCGTCCTGCCCCGGGGTGGCTGCGCGGGCGGCGGCGAAAGCGCGAAGCCTCTCCGTGCACGAACGGGTGTGGAACGTCGTGCGGCAGGTGCCCGCCGGCCGGGTCGTGTCGTACGGTCAGGTCGCCCGCATGGTCGGCACCACGCCGCGAATCGTGGGCTTCGCGATGGGCTCCTGCCCGGACGACGTCCCGTGGCAGCGCGTCGTGAACTCGCGCGGCGAGATCAGTCAGCGCTCGGCGGGAGACGGTGCGGCGCGCCAGCGTCGCAAGCTGCGCGGCGAGGGAGTCACGATCGATCGGCGCGGGCGGATCGACCTCGAGGAGTTCGGCTGGCTCGGGGAGTAGGGAGCCGGTCGCGGTCGTCGCGTTAGCGGTCTCCGGGCAGGGGCTCGCGGTCGCGCATCGCGGCCGCGCCCGTCGAATCGCCCGCGGCCTCCCGCGCGATCGCCAGGTTGTACCGAACCACGGCGGATTCCGGCGCCAGCGCGAGCGCCTCCCGCAGGTCCCGCACGGCGCCCGCCGCGTCGCCGATCGCGAGCCGGGCCGCGCCGAGGTCGTTCCGGAACTGGGCGTTGCGCGGCTCGAGTCGCGCCGCCTCCTCGTACCGCGGGATCGCGAGATCCGGTCGCCCGCTTCGCTCGTGCACCTTGCCCAGGTCGTAGTGCGCGATCGCCGACGCCGGGTCCCGGGCGAGCGCGTCGCCGTAGTGTCGGCGCGCGGCCGCGAAGTCGCCGCGATCGAACGCGACGTTGCCGAGATTCACGTGCGGCTCGGCGGACTCGGGGGCGAGCTCGGCCGCCCGCAGGAACGCCCGGACCGCTTCGTCCGGTCTCCCCAGCGCCCGCTCCACGTTGCCGAGGTTGTTGTACGCGAGCGGATCGTCCGGAGCGATCTCCCGCGCCCGCTCGTACGCGATGCGCGCGGCGTCGAGCTGGCCGGCGGTCTGCAGGGCGAGGCCGCGCTGGAACTGTGGACGGGCCTTGTCCGGGGACTTGCGCGCGGCATCGGACCAGAGCGCGAGTTCGCTGTCCCACACCTGGAGTCGCGCGTGGGTGGTGACGGCGAGCGCCACGATCGTAGTTGCCGCGAGCGCCACGCGAAGCGTTCGGGGCCGCGGCAGCGACGTAACGAGCGACGCCAGACCGAGCAGACCCCAGGCGAGCGGAAGGTACGCGCGGTGCTCGAACGCGAGGTCGCGACTCGGCACGAGGCTCGAGCTCGGGAGCAGGGTCAGCGCGGCGAGCGCTCCGCCGAGCGCGAGGACCGGAAGTCGTCGGCGCAGTCGCACGAGCAGGATCAGGATCGACACGAGAACCACGGCCGGAAGGAGGAACGCGGGGCCGGCGGCCGTGGTCACGCGCGTGATGTCGTGGTCCAGGTTCAGGCCGGTCGGCCACAGGGCGAGACGCGCGTAGAGCAGCCAGACCTTCGGCTGGGTCAGCAGGTAGGTCGCGCGGGCGGCGCTCGCCGTCGCCGTCGCCACGGACTCGACCTCGAGCTGTCCGAGCGGCTGGGCGGCGCGCGGGGCGAGCTGGATCATGCGTCCGGCGCACAGGAGCAGGATCGGCACGAGTGCCGCGCCGAGACGTCGGAGGTTCGCGCGCGGCGGCAGCAGCCATTCGCGCAGCAGGATCGCGACCGGCAGCAGCACCACGACGTGTTTCGTGGCGACTCCGAGAGCGCCGGCCGCCCAGAGGACGAAGAGCCACGCCGCTCGGGATCCGGAGGATGTGTCGCGAGCGCGCTCCCATCCGAGCATCGCGAGCAGGAAGAAGAGCGCGGCCAGAGACGTCGATCGCTGGGTGACGTACGCGACCGCCTGCGTCGCCAGCGGGTGCGCCGCGAAGACCGCGGCGCAGAACGCCGCGAGCGCGGTCCGCGGGCGTCCGCCGGCGGGGGAGAGCCAGCGTCGGGCGAGCGCGAACAGGAGCAACGCGTTGATCGCGTGGATCAAGGTATTCAGCGCGTGATAGGCGCGTGGGGCGTCGCCGACGAACCGGTACTGGATCGCCCAGGTCCACAGCGAAACCGGTCCCCGGTAGCTCGAGGCCGGGACCTCGGGAGCGAGACTCGTCACTCCCGGCCACAGGAGCTCCGCGAGGTCGTCGAAGTGCCAGGGATCGTCCCAGGTGGGCGCGTACAGAGCGAACGTGCCGATCAGGAGCACGGCGCAAAGGAGCAGCACGGTCCGGCGTTGTCGGTCCGTCTCGGTGCGCCTCATCCGTCGGTGGGCGGCGCGGAGATCTCCTCGAACAGCTCCGCGAGCGCGGGGTCGCTTCGCAGGTCGTCCTCCGGAGTCTGTCGCGCCACGGCGTCGCGGAGACGTTCCCTCGCCTCCGCGCGACGGCCGTCCGCGAGGAGTGCGTGGAGGAGGGAACGAAGGATCCAAGCGGTGCGCGGAGTGGCGCCCTCGGCGGCGACTCGCGCGTCGTAGCAGCGAGACAACGCGTCGGCGGCCTCCTTCCAGCGTTCCTGTTTCGAGTAGAGGCCTCCGAGCTCGAACAGGGAGTACGAGACCTGCGTGTGGTCGGGGCCGAGCGTTCGAGTCTGACGCTCGACGGCGTCTTGCAGGAGCGCGGTCGCCTCCGCGTGCTTCTCGAGAACGCCGAGCGTGGATGCGAGATAGCACTGCGTCTGCAGTGTGTTCGGCGCGTCCGGACCGAGGACGTCCCGTTCGCGGGCGAGCGTCTCCCGGAGGAGGATCACTCCTTCTGCCGCGCGTCCCGCCTTCTCGAGGCAGAACGAGAGGTTCACCGCGGAAGCGTGCGAGGCGAGGGAACGGTCGCCCGTCGTGCGGAGCGATCGCTCCAGGAGGTCCCGGAATCCGGGCACGAGGCGGGGATCGTCGAAGCCGACCACTTGCCCGAGCGAATTCAGGTAGCCGCTCTGCGCTTGCAGCGTGAGCGCATCGTCCGGGCCGCGCACGCGCTGGATTCGATCGCGTGCTTCCTCCCACAGGGCGAGCGATTCCTCTCCGTCTCCGAGAACTCGTTTCACGTGGGCGCGAGTCGTCAACGCCTTCAGCGTCTCTCCGTGATCGGGACCGAGCCGCTCGACCAGCGCTTCGTAGTTCCGGGTGGCGATCGAATCGGCCTCCGGCAGGCGACCGACGGCGAGGTAGAGCACGGCGAGCGACTCCTGCGCCTCGAGGCGGAGGGAGGGCGCGACGTCTTCCCTCCCCGCGACGTCGAGCAGGGCATCCTCGGCCTCGTCCGCGTGACCGAGGCTTTGACGCGCTTCGGCGAGCCGGATCGCGAGTCGAGCGTGAGAGTCCGCTTGCTCCGGCCCGTCGGGAAGCATCCCGATCGCGGTCCGGAGCAGGGTCTCGGCCTCCTCCGGCCGTCCCTGATTGAGGCGCACGGACGCGAGAGCGGCGCGCGCATCGACGCCGGTCTCGATCGGGACGCCGGGGCGGCCGGCGTCGTCGATCGCGGACGTGAGCAGCGAGTCCGCGTCGTCGAGTCGGGAGAGCGCGGCGTGGACTCGCCCCATGGACGTGAGGAGCGCAGCGCGCGTCGCGGGGTCGTCCGGCAGGTCCGCGATGCGTTCGCGACCTCGCGCGAGAAGGTCGACGGCGGTCACGTGCTCGCCGGGTTCCGCGTCCGGATCGGCCGCCTCGAACAGTTCCACGAGGAAGTCGCGGGTCGTCCGCGCGACGGTGGCTTCCCGCTCCGCCGCCGCCCGCTCGCGCTCGAGTCGACTCGAATGGAACGCCGACAACCCGGTCACGACGATGAGACCTCCCGCCGCCGCGATCGCGGCCACCGCCAGCCCCGGATTGCGCGCCGCCCAGCGTCGCGCGACGTACAGCCGGCTCGGCGGCCGGGCGAGGATCGGCTCGCGCTCGAGATGGCGGCGCACGTCGTCCGCAAGCTCGGACGCGGACCCGTATCGGTCCTGCGGGTCGCGCGCCACCGCCTTGAGCACGATCCAGTCCAGGTCGTCGCGCAGCCGCCGGGCGAGAGCCGCGGGTTCGAGCCGGCGGGTGCGCGCGACCTCGGCGGTCCGGTCGCCGAGCTGCGACGGGCGCGTGCTCGGGCGGGGGATCTCGTCGGTGGAAGCGCGTCGAAGGTACTCCACCACCGGCGTGTCACCGGCGCGGTCGGCGAACGGCAGCGCGCCGGTGAGCAACTCGTACAGGAGGAGGCCGAGCGAATAGACGTCGCTTCGCGTGCCGACGTCGCCGCCGGCGATCTGCTCGGGGCTCATGTACTCCGGTGTGCCTACGAGCTCTCCGCGCAGGGTGCGCGTGACCGCGCTCTCGTGGAGCTCCTTGGCGATGCCGAAGTCGATGACCTTCGGGATCGGATGATCGGAGCCCGGCGGTCGGGCCACGAGCACGTTGGAGGGCTTCAGGTCGCGGTGCAGGACGCCGCGCTCGTGCGCATGCTCGACGCCGGCGCAGACCGCCAGGAAGAGTCGGAGCCGATCCTCGATCGACGCGTCGTGCGCATCGGCGTCCCGGGTGATCGGTTCGCCGTCCACGTACTCCATGACGATGTGCGGCGTTCCGGCCTCGTCGGTGCCGGCGTCGAGCACCTGCGCGACGTTCGGGTGGCTCAGCCGGGCGAGAAACTGCCGCTCCTCGAGAAACCGCCGGACCCCGCGCGCATCGTCACCGAGCGCGGCCACGACCTTCACCGCGACCCGGCGGGTCAGCGGTTCCTCCTGCTCCGCGAGCCAGACCCGTCCCATGCCGCCCCGCCCGAGCAACCGGACCACGCGGTACGGTCCGATGCGCTCCGGCGCGGGCGGGTCGGTCGACTCGGCGCGTTCGGGGCGGAGGTAGCCGGTCCCCGCGGCCTGAAAGTGCGAGAGCAGGGACTCGACGTCGCGGCGGAGTGCGGCATCGTCGCCACATGCCGCCGCGACGTACGCCGCCCGCTCCGCGGCGGGGCGGTCGAGGGCGTCCTGGAAGATCTCCTCGGCGCGTGACTCGTGATCGTCGGTCATCGTCGGTCCGGATCGAAGGCGTCGGCATCCCGGCTCACGGTGGAGGCGGGCCTCGGGCGAGTGTAGGCGCGACGACCCGGGCACGACAACGGTCGGGGGCGGGGGGCGATCGACGGGTCGGAGCCCATTGCGTCGAGTCGATCGCGCTTGTAACGGCCCGGAGGGTTGACTATGATCTACGGACTCGGTCTCTGACGTGGGGCTCTCGATGCGCATCTCGGAGTACCGCGCGGACGGCGTACCGGATGCGTCGCAGGATCGCCTCGGGGAGCTGCATCGATGAAACGACTTCACACGCTTCCGACTTCCCTCCTCGTGTTGCTGGCCACGGTCGCGACCACCCTTCCGCTCGGAGCCGATGCGCTCGAGCGCACCGCGGCACGCTACCGGGAAGAAGACGACGCCTGGGCCACTCGTTCCTCTACCGCGATTCAGTACTTCAACATATGCACCGGGTGGATCTGGATCTGGTCTTCTTTCGGGGAAGGTGACCGCGTCGGTGTCCGCGTCCCGGGTGGGTTCGACGGGGACCGCGTACTGGAGTCGGTCGACTACTACTTTCCGTGGGGTGTTCCTGCGGGCTACGGCTACACGTCCGAACTCGGAGTGTGGACGGCAGACTCCCAGGCTGTCCGGAGACCAAGCTCGCCGGAGTCGCGTTCATCCCGAGGACCGGCTGGAATCAGCTCTCATGGAACCTGTGGTCACCGGAGACACCGTTCCTTCTGACGTTCACGTTCGGATCGAACGAGAACATCCCCGCCCTCGTGGGAATCGGCACGGATCATCCGGCCGCCGGCCCGTCCGGCCCCACTTCGTGCGGGAACTGTTTTCCGAGCAACCGATCGACTCACTCGTTCATGTACGGTAGTGAAGCGGATCCGATCTGCCCGGGAGAGCCCTTCGACGACGGCGTCTGCGTGGCGGAGCTGATGTTCGTGCTCCACCGGGAGTTCTTCGACTACGTCGAGCCGTCTTCGTGGGGAAGGGTCAAGCACCTGTACCGGTGATCGATTGGTGAGGTGGGAATGAGTTCGCTTCGCCGTTTCCTCGGATTGTGGCTCGTACTCACGCTGGTTGCGGTTGTTTCGCCACCCTCGGCCGCGATGGAGCGCTCGGGAGCGCTCGCCCCGGATCGGCACGACTGGGCCGCGGGCGCGACGTGCTCGATCTCCTACTACAACATCTGCACGGGATGGATCTGGGTCTGGCAGCCGAGCAATGACGATCGCTTCGGGGTCGTTTTCGATCGGTGTGCCGAGCATTGTGAGGTCTCGACATCTTGGGTGCTCTTTACCACCGGAGCACCGTCGGGGCGCGGCTACACCGGCACGACCGAGCTGTTTGCGGTGGACGACGTCGGCTGTCCGGTCGGAACGCCGCTCGCGTCCCAGTCGTTCCTGCCTGGCTCGGGTTGGAACATGCTGACCTGGGGCGTCGACGTGCCGGATCGGTTCCTGTTTTCCGTTACGATCGCGCCCTTCCACGGGTTGCCGACCCCCGTGAGGTTCTCGACCGACCGCCCGTCGGGGGGGCCGACCGGACCGGTCGCCTGTGGGAACTGCTTTCCTGCCGATCGGGTCACGCGGTCGTTCCTGTACGGCGACGTCGACTCTCCGCTCTGCCCCGGGGAGCGGTTCTCGGATCCGGTTTGCGACGCGGAACTTCTCATGGACGTCCAGCTCTCCTGTACGGACGCCACGCGGGACGACACCTGGGGCCGGGTCAAGGATCTGTTTCGATGATGTCGAGGCCGGCCGGGAGGCGGGGCAGCCTCTCTCCGTGACGCATGGCGGCTAGCCCGGTCGCTCGGGCGCGATCTCCCGGATCGCGCCCAGGCACTCCGGATTCGCGAGCGCCGACTCGTTCGCCACGATATCGCCGTTCGCCGCATCGCGCGCGGCGCGTTCCGATCGCTTGCCGTTTCGGGTCACCGGTAGCGCCGCCACCGCGTGCACCACGGCGGGCACGTGGTTCGGCGACGCCTCGTCGCGCAGCGTCTTCTTGATCTTCAGCACGAGCGGCCGCTCGAGCGCGACGTTCTCCGCCATCACCACGAGCAGCACGAGCCGTGACCCGCCGGGCTCGCGCGGCGCGCGCTGTTCGATCGCCATCGACTCGCGCACGCCCTCGAAGCGGTCCACGATCCGGGTGATCTCGGCGGGACCGATGCGCACGCCGCGGACGTTCAGGATCCCGTCCGAGCGGCCGAGGATGCGGGCGCCGCCGTCGTCGAAGAACACCGCGTGGTCCCCGTGCGTCCAGACCTCCGGAAAGCCCTCGAAGTACGCGCGACGGAAGCGGACTCCGTCCGGATCGTTGACCAGCCCCACGGGGAGGGAGGGGAACGGGTTCGCGCATACGAGTTCACCCGCGTCGCCGGGCGCGCAGCGAGTTCCCGCGGGGTCGAGCGCGCGAACGTCGAGCCCGAGCGAGAGGGAGGGACTCTCGCCCGCGCGCACGCTTCGCTCCGGATGCCCGAGCACGAAGCAGCCGACGATGTCCGTCCCGCCGGAGATCGAGTGCACGGGGATCGGCTTCACGGAGTCACGCACCCACTCGAACTGTTCCTCCGCGAGCGCGGAGCCCGTCGACTGGATGACGCGCAGCCGCTCCAGCACGAATCGATCGCGGGGCACGAGACCGATCTCTTCCGTGTACCGCAGGAACGCGGGACTCGTCCCGAACACGGACACCCGTTCCTCGTACACGAAGCGCCATAGCGAGTCCGGCTCGGGGAACGATACGGAGCCTTCCCGCAGCACGATCGCGGCTCCCGTGGCGAGGGCGCTGAGCTGCCAGTTCCACATCATCCAGCCGGCCGTCGTCTGGAAGAGGAGTCGGTCTGCCGGGCCGAGGTCCTCGTGGAGGAGGTGCTCCTTCAGGTGCTCGAGCAACGTGCCGCCGGCGCCGTGCACGATGCCCTTCGGCGGTCCGGTCGTTCCTGAGGAGAACAGGATGAACAGCGGATGATCGAAGGGGAGACGCGGCCAGGACCAATCGCCTTCGTCGGCGAGTGCCGGCAGGTCGGGCTCGTCGCCGGGCGCGGGCGGCGCCGGCTCGCCACGGCCGAGGCGGACGACTTGTTCGAGACTGGGCAGTCCGGCTCGAAGGGCCGACACCCGCTCCTCGAGGTCCACGACCCGCCCGTGTTGCTGGGTCCCGCGCGACGCGAACAGGAGGCGCGGCGCCAGCGGCGCGAAGCGCGCGAGTACCGCCTCCGTCCCGAGGTCGGGCGCCACGGACGACCACGTGGCGCCGAGCGCGGTGGTCGCGAGCGCGGCCACGATCGTGTCGGCGTCGTGGTTCGCCACGGCGACGACGCGGTCCCCGGGCACCAGTCCGAGACGTCGCAGGCCGCGTGCGGTCGCGATCACCCGGCGGCGGAGCTCGCGTCTCGTGAGCTCGACCCGCGCGCCGGTCTCGTCCGCGGCGATGACCGCCGGCCGGTCTTCGGCCTCCGGGATCTCGCGGAGCACGTTCTCCGCGTAGTTGAGCCGCAGGCCCGGGAAGAACCGCGCGGTCGCGATCTCGTCGCCGTTGCAGGCCGGCGAGTCCGCACCGTCGCGGAGGGGATCGGCCCAGGCCAGGAAAGCGGTCCAGAAGTCGCGCCATTCGGTGCGCGCCCAGGTGTCGAGGTCGTCCCCGTCGAGCGGACGTCCCACCCGCGCCGCCGCGAACGCCCGGAAGGCGGCGAGCCGGCAGTTCCGCGCCGCCGCGGGGTCCGGCGTCCAGACGACGGGGCCGCGCGCGATCATGCGGTGGCGCGGTAGCCCGGGTGGGCGGTGACGTACTTCACGATCTTCGCGAGGCTGTCGAAGTTCTCGCGCGTGAGGTCCTTGCGCTCCAGCTTGATGCGGAACGTGTCCTCCAGGTGCACGATGAGCTGCACGAAGCCGAGACTCGTGAGGATGCCGTGATCGAGGAACGACATCTCGTCGTCGGTGATGAGCGACTCCGCCTCGCCGAAGTGGACGTTGTCGTCCAGCCAGTCGATCACGACCTGCCGTACGTTCGCATCGGTCATGCTAGAACTCCGCGTAGATGAAGGTGCCGAGCCCCACGGGCACGAAGATCAGGAAGAACACGATCACGAGACCGAGGGCGATGCCCCGGACCGGTGCGGGGAGGCCGAGTACCCGATCCCGGAGACCCCGAAGGCGATCGAGCTCGAGGACGTGATAGCCCAACAGGAAGGCGGCGATCGCGAGGAAGTTCGCCAGCGACTCGAGATCTCCGATCGGGAGCCCGACGTGGCCTCCCCGGACGAACAGGAGCCGGAAGTACTCGCCGGCCGCGGCGAGTGTGGGCGTGCGGAAGGGAATGAGCGTGAGCACGAAGAAGAGCTGCGTGATCACCCAGGCCGAGACTGCATACGGTGCGCCGCGCCGGACGGCGACCCACTTCCGGTCGCGCCGGCACCGCGACTTGTAGAACGCGTCCCAGCGGAAGTGCACCACGAGCCCGAGTCCGTGCAGCAGTCCCCACAGCACGAACGTCCACTGCGCGCCGTGCCACAGACCGGAGGCGAGGAAGACCACGAGGAATCCGAGCTCGAATCTCCCGCGGAAGAACGACTCGCCGGTCGTGAGCGGACCGTAGATGTAGTCGAACAGCCAGCGGTTCAGCGTGATGTGCCAGCGCGTCCACAGTTCGGGGAGACTCCGCGACAGGAACGGGTAGCGGAAGTTCAGGGGCAGCTCCACGCCGAAGAAACGTCCCACCCCGATCGCGAGGAAACTGTAGCCGGCGAAATCCCCGAAGATCTGCCCGGCGTAAGCGAGCAGTCCGATCCAGCGGGCGCCGCGCGAGTAGATCAGCGGCTCCGAGAAGATCGGCGTGGCGATGGCCATCCCGAGCCAGTCCGCGGCCCAGGCCTTGAGCGCGAACCCGAGCAGAAAGGCGGAGGCGCCGCCGGCCACCAGACTCGGCGTGAGGTGGCGCGGACGACTCCATTGCGGCAGGAGCTCCTGTCCGCGGACGATCGGTCCCGCGATGAGCTGTGGGAAGAACGAAGCGTGGAGCGCGAACGTCAGAAGGGAGCGACACGCGCGCAGGCGACCCCAGTAGACGTCGGCGACGTAGGCGAGCTTCGACAGCGTCCAGTACGAGATCCCGATCGGGAGCACGAGTCGCAGCACGGGGAGGGAGGGCGGCAGGCCCATCGCCGTGAAGAGATCGTTCAGCGACGCGGCGAAGAAGCCGGCGTACTTGAAGAACCCGAGGAGACAGAGATTGAAGGCGAGACTGGTGCCGAACAGCAGGCGCCGTCGGGGTGTGGGGTTCGCGTCCTCCGGGGCGGCGTCGAGCGCGCGGCCGAGGATCCAGTCCACCAGGATCGAGATCGCGAGGATCGGAAGCAGGCGCGGTGTCCAGCTCGCGAAGAACAGAATGCTCGCGAGAAGCAGCAGGGGGTTCTGCCAGCCGATCCGACGCGGCCCGATCCAGTACAGCAGCAGGAGGACCGGCAGGAAGAACACCATCTCGACTCCGGCGAGGCTCACGAGCGACCTCCCAATGCGGGCTTCGCGTCCGCGGTCACGTTGTCTCCGGCGTCCGGCGCGACGAGCCAGCGGAGATCCCCGTCGAGCATCCACTCGGTCAGCAGACGGTTCCCTTCGGGCGTGACGTGGTCGAAGTCGTCCCGGAAGTCGGCGTCCGTCAGCGGGTTCTGCGTGGACCAGTCGTGGACCGGCACGCCGGCGGGACCGGCGACGCGGCGCACCTCGCGGGCGTAGGTCGCAAGCGTCGTCTCCTCCGCGCGCGGCGTGATCGTGGCGGGCTTGCGCGGGTAGAGGACGATCGTCACGTCGAGATCGCGATCCTCCAGGATGGAGATCATGTCGGCGAGTGCGGCCATGTCCTCGGGAGCGCAGACCCCTTCGGCGCCGGCCTCGATCATGCGCTGCCACTTCCGGACCCGGAAGATCGTGTCCTGTCGCTCCGACTCCGGATCGTCTCCGCGGATCGCCCGGACCAAGCCCTTCGTGACCCGACCGTAGCCCCGGTCCTGCGCGAGGATCGATCCGCGCGTGAGGCGCAGCCAGCGCGACGTGAGCCAGTTCCGGTTGTACGCCACGAGACCGTGCTTCGTCGCGTCCTCGAGGAAGTCACGCGACGTCCAGGCACGGGACGGGAGGTTCGCGGGGGGCGTGCCGTCGTCGAGCGAGTCCCACCATTCGGTGACGAGGATCACGTGCGACACGGACGGGCGCCGGGGACGGCCGTCGGGGCCGAGGTCGTCGAGCAGCGGGAGGATCCGGTGGCGCAGCACCCAGTCGTAGACGCGGAGTTTCCCGAACTCCACGGGGACGGCCAGGATGCGGGTCGCGCCGTTGGTGCGGCGGGCGACCTCCTCGCCCACGACTTCCCAGGTCCGCGCGTGGCTCGATCCGAGCACGAGCACGGTGGGGTCGGAGCGACGCAGCTCCGCGATCGCGTCCTCGACTTCGCTCTGGTGCTGGATCGGGACGACTCGCTGCACGGCGAGATCGCAAGCGACGACGACGGTCGCGGCGAGCGCGCCGACCAGGAGCACGGACCGCCACGAGTGGCGACTCATCCAGTTTCCTCGGGAGGGGCCATCAACTTCGACGGTTTCCATCGAAAGGCGGATCGAGTATAGCACGCGCTCGTGTTGCTCGTTCGGAGGACGGATTCCACCGAACCCCGGCGATCGAGAGATGCAAGATTCCACCACGTTCGTTCAGCACCGGCAACGAATTTGCGAACGACCGTTCAAGCGGGCCCGCCGCGTCGCCGATACAGAACCGGATCGGGGGGAACGACTTGCGTCTCGTCGCCTGTACGGCCTGCAGAACCCAGTACGACACGACTCACGTGCCGCCCGGGCACTCGTTTACGTGCCGGTGCGGAGCGCCGGTCGAGAACGTCACCCGCCCCCCGGTGGATGCGCCGGTGGAACGGTGCGCGTCGTGCGGCGCTCCGGCCGATCCCGGGCACGATCGCTGTCCGTTCTGTCGCGCCGAGATCATCCGCGATCGCGACAAGCTCAGTCTGCTCTGCCCGGAGTGCTACGCGCGGAACGCGGAGGGCGCGCGCTACTGCGCGGCCTGCGGTCTGGAGTTCGCGCCACAGCCCGTGCCGGGCACGGGGGCGCCGCTCGAGTGCGTGGACTGCGGCAAGCGACTGATCGACCGGGGCGTGGGCGACGTCATCGTCAGCGAGTGTCCCGCCTGCAACGGGCTGTGGGTCACGTCGGCGCTGTTCGACCAGCTCGTGAACCGTGCGGTCGCGGCGCGCAAGAGCTCGCTGGAAGGGGGCGTGCCCGCTCCGAATCCGCGCGAGGGGCGGGGCAACCCGATGAACGTGGAAGTCCGCTACCGGAAATGCCCGCAGTGTCATGCGCACATGCTGCGCCGCAACTGGAACAAGACGTCCGGCGTGGTGGTCGACGTGTGTCACGACCACGGCACGTGGCTGGACGCCGACGAGCTGGAGCGCATCGCGGGCTACATCCTCTCCGGCGGGCTCGCCGAGGCCCAGCGCCGGGAAGCGGAGAAGCCTTCGTACGCCACCCCGGCGTCCTCCCAGCCTTCGGTCGAGCTCACGCGCGTCCTCATGCAGACGAACCGGGGGCGGCAGCGATATGAGCTGTTCGAGTCTTTCGTCGACTTCCTGCGCGCCAGCCTCGGCCGCTAGCGGAAGGCGTCGCTCCGCTCTTTCCATCCGACGGGTTCCGCGCGATGGTGTCGGGACTTCGTGTCCCCAGCGGAAGGAATCGGTGTGTCCAAGGTCACGGTGGAGCTCGGCGAAGGAACGATGACGCGCCTGGAGGCGCGTTCGCACGTGTGGGTCGCGGACGAGCCGGCGGAGGCGCGCGGTACGGACCAGGGCCCGAACCCCTATGAGCTCCTGCTCGGCTCGCTCGGCGCGTGTACCGTGTTGACGTTGCGGTTCTACGCGCATCGAAAGGGCTGGCCGCTGGAGTCGGTGCGCGCGGAGTACGACTTCAGTCGCGAGTACGCGCGCGATTGCCGGGAGTGTCAGGAGGATGGTGACGCACGCCTCGACGTCATCCGTTCGCGTATCGTCATCCGCGGGCGATTCGACGACGCACAGCGCGCGCGCCTCACCGAGATCGCGGGACGCTGCCCGGTCCACCGCACGCTGGACGGGGGACCGCAGATGTTCGAGACGGTGGAGTTCGAGGACGGAGGTCGCTAGCCCGGCCGGGCGCGAGCAACCTAGTAGAGCTCCATCGCGAGCAGGTGTCGGAACCGGCTCGTGAGATCGTGCTCATCGCCGAGGACGCCGAAGAGCGCCACCATGGCCTTGCGGCCGGCGTCCTCCTCGAATCCGCGATCCCGCCGGACGACCTCGAGGAACTCGGACAACGCGCCCTCGAAGTCGCCTTGCACGGCGAGCGCGCAGCCGAAGTCGAAGCGTCGCGCCACCTGATCGGGCTCGGCCGCCGCGCGTTCGCGCACGACCTCCGCGCCGCCGGCCGCATGCACGCGCTCGCCCCACTCCGCGAACCGCCGGAGGTTCTGCGCGTCCGCGAAGAACTCCGAATGATCGGGCACGTGATCCAGGTCCTCCCGGGCGCCGTTCACGTCGCCGGCGGCGAGGAGGAGACGCGCCCGGCGGACGCGTGCGATCTCGGATGCGGGTTCGATCTCGAGCAGGCGGCACCAGCGGTCGTACTCGAGGTCGCGGTCGCCGTCGTGGGCGGCGGCCAGCGCTTCACGCGCGAGCTTGTCCGCTTCCGTGGGAATCATGCGCTGCAGGAACGCCTCGACCTCGGGACGCGGCAACGCGCCCGTGAAGTGATCCACCACGACGCCGTCCACGAAGGCGAGCACGTACGGGATCCCGCGCACGCCGTAGGCGGCGGCGAGATTCGGATTCTCGTCGGAGTTGATCTTGGCCAGGATCCAGCGCCCGTTCGCGGCCTCGGCGAGCTCCTCGAGCAGGGGGCCGAGCTGGCGACAGGGACCGCACCAGGGCGCCCAGAAGTCCACCACCACGGGGACCTGGCTCGATCGGTCCAGGACGGCGGCCTGGAAGTCCGCCTGTCCGACCTCCGTCACGAACTGGGATGTGGCCACGCTGCTCCTCCGGCTTGGATCGGTTCCGGCCATCCTATCCGTCGTCGCGGGCGACGGCCAGCCCGGGCGTCAGTCGGTAGTAAGTCGGTTTCAGGCGGATCTGCCACCCGTCAGTCGGCCGGCGGCTTCGGATGGGGCGCCATGAACACGAGGCACACGAGACGGTCCGGTCCTTCGTTCGCCACCCCGTGGATCGAGCCGCGGGGTGCGAGCACCGCGAAGCCCGCCTCCACGGCCTCGAACTCTTCGTCGACCTGGAAGGTCCCTTCGCCCTCGAGCACGACGTAGACCTTGTCCTCGCCCGCGTGGGCATGGGGTGCCTGCGACTGTCCCGGTTCGAGGCAGTACAGGTCGCAGAAGAACCGAGAGGTCTCGAACACGTTGCTCTTTCGCATCTTGTCCGGCTGGAAGCTCCGCAGCCCCTCGAGCTCGACGACGCGCACGATTCCCTCCGTCTCCCGGATCCAAGCCCGACCCCACGTGGTCCGGGCACCCTAGCTGCGGGTCCGTTTCCGGTCAATTCGGGCGGCCGCTCGGGGTGGCTCGGCTTGTCCGGCAGGGAGGGACGCCCCTATCATGGAATTCGAAGGTCGTGAATCCGTACGCGGGGACCGGCGATCGTCCGTGATCCGCCGGCACGAGCGGGCCGCCCCGGCGATCCGGTGAGCACACGGGAGGTTCGATGCAGTTCCGGGTGACACTGCATGCGCGCGCCGCGGACGTCGCGGAGGCGCGAGAGGTTCGGCTCGACGTGCCGGATCCGGCCACCGGCGCCGACCTGAAGCGGGCGCTCGCCGCCGCGTGCCCGCCGCTGGCCGGACTGCTCGCGAGCTCCGCCCTGGCGAACGACCGCGAGTATCTCTCCGATCGCGAGGTCCTCGAGCAATCGGACGTCCACGTGATTCCGCCGGTGTCGGGAGGCTGACGTGTCGGATTCGATGTACGTGTCGCTGACCGACGCCCCGCTCGTCGAGGCGCTGCTTACGACGTTCGTGGGGACGCCGGCCTCCGGCGCGGTCGTGTCGTTCGCGGGTGTCGTGCGAGATCACCACGAGGGTCGGAGCGTGCTGCGCATCGAGTACGCGGCGGCGGAGCCGCTGGCGCTCGCGAAGCTCGCGGACGTGGCGCGCGAGGGACTCGCCGTGCCCGGCGTCCATCGGGTCGCGGTGGTGCACCGGACCGGATTGCTCGAGGTCGGCGAGGCGAGCGTGATCGTCGCGGCGTCGGCAGCGCATCGCGCCGACGCCTTCGCCGCGGCGCGCCTCCTGATCGATCGGATCAAGGAGGTCGTCCCGGTGTGGAAGCGAGAGCACTTCGCGGACGGATCGCGTGAGTGGGCGCCGGGGTTCTCCGTGGCGGAGGCCGACCGCGGCGCCGGCCGGCCGCAGGAGGTGCGCGAGTCGTGATCGACTCCTTCGGACGCGAGATCGTCAATCTCCGCATCTCCGTCACCGATCGGTGCAACCTGCGCTGCTCGTACTGTCTCCCCGAGGAAACGATGACGTGGCTGCCTCGCTCGGAGGTGCTCACGTTCGAGGAGATCGAGCGCTTCGTCCGCGTGGTCGCGCCGCTCGGCATCCGGAAGCTCCGTCTCACGGGCGGGGAACCGCTCCTGCGGAAGGGGCTGCCTGATCTCGTGGCCCGACTGGTGCAGGTGCCGGGGATCGAGGATCTCGGGATGACGACGAACGCGGTGGGGCTCGACCGCCTCGCCGCGCCGCTCCGGGCCGCGGGGCTCTCGCGTCTGAACGTCAGCCTCGACGCCGTGGACCGGGAGAGATATCGCGAGATGACGCGTCGCGACGCGCTCGAGTCCGTGCTCGCGGGTCTGGATGCGGCCGGTCACGCCGGCTTCGCGCCGATCAAGGTCAACGCGGTGATCGAGCGCGATCGCAATCTCGATCAGGTGGTGCCGCTCGCGCGCCTCGCGCGGGAGCACGGTTTCGTCCTGCGCTTCATCGAGTACATGCCGATCGGCCGCGGCGACGCCTGGCGCGACGAACGCGTGGTGGCGAACGCGGAGATCCTGCGTCTGCTCACGGCGGAGGTCGGAGCGCTCGACCCGGTCGGCGAGCCCGACGGCGCCGGGCCGGCCCAGCGCTGGCGTTGGCGGGATGGAGCGGGGGAGATCGGATTGATCGGGAGCGTGACCGAGCCGTTCTGCGATCACTGCAATCGCATCCGGCTCACCGCGGAGGGGAAGCTCCGGACCTGCCTGTTCTCCGTGGTGGAGCACGACGTGCGCGCGCTGCTCCGCGGCGGAGCCGGCGACGCCGAGATCGCCGACCTCGTCACCGCCGCCGTCGCGAAGAAGGAGCCGGGGCACCGCATCGGCCGGCCGGACTTCGTGAAGCCGGATCGGACGATGTCCTCGATCGGCGGGTAGCCGGTCGCCGTCAGTACGTGCGACGTCGCCGGTTGCGCTCGTAGTCCACGAACAGGAATCGCCCCAGATCGTCGAGTCCCGTGTAGTACGCTCGTCCCCGGTTGATCTCCGTGAGTCGTTCCACGAAGCTCACGAGATGCGGATCGCTCGCCACCATGAAGGTGGAGATCGTGATCCCGCGTCGCCGGCAGACGGTCGCCTCGTCGAGCGTCTTGTTCACGATCTTCGTGTCGAGTCCCCAGGAGTTCTTGTAGAGACGCCCCTCCTCGAAGATCGCGCTCGGCTTGCCGTCGGTGACCAGGAACACCTGCTTGTTCGGATGCTTCTTCGTGGCGAGGATCCGCTGCGCGAGCCGGAGCGCCGCCTTCGTGTTCGTGTGGTATGGCCCCACGGTGAGGTAGGGGAGACGATCCGCCCGGATCTCCGTGGCGTCGTCCCCGAACACACCGACGTGCAGGCTGTCCTTGGGATAGCGCGTTCGGATCAGCTCGAGCAGCGCGAGCGCGACCTCCTTGGCCGGCGTGATGCGGTCCTCGCCGTACAGGACCATGCTGTGGCTGATGTCGATCATGAGGACGGTCGCACAGCCGCTCAGGTGCTCACGCTCGTGCACGCGGACGTCGTCTTCCTCGAGCGAGAAGTCGTCGAGCCCCGTGCGTCGGAACGCGTTCTCGAGCGTGGGATTCACGGCGATGTCGAACGGCGCGTCGCCGAAGCGCCACTCCCGGATCTCGCTCAGGTTCTCGCCGCCGGAACCCGCGGCCGGGGTGCGGTGATCCCCGGCGCCGCCGGCGCGCATCCGGTGGAAGATGCGGTCGAGCGCGTCGCGGCGGATGCCGCGTTCGCCCTTTCGGGTGAGCGCGAGGTTCCCGTCCGCGCCTTCCGACACCACGCCGTCCTGCTGCAGGCGGTTCCGGAAGTCCTCGGCCGTGCCGCCTTCGTCGAAGAAGCCGTACTGCTCGTTCAGGCGCTCCAGCGCGCGCAGCGCCTCCTCCACGTCGCCGTCGGTGGCGATGAGCAGCCAGTTGAACAGCTTCTCGAGATCACGCTGGGTGGTGAGCTCGCGTGTCATCCACTCCTGCCACTCCGAGTAGCGGACGTTCACGGACATGCCCTCCCGCCGATCACTCGATCTCCTCCATCTGGCGGAACATCGCGCCGATCATGTCGCGATATCCGGCGGCGCCGTCGGTGTCTTCCTTCGCGAGCAGCGAGCACTGGTGCAGGCCATCGAGGATGAGCTCCATCACGCCGGCGAGCTCGCCCGCGGTCTCCACCTTGACGTGGGTCCGCGCGCACTCCTCGAGTCCGGGAACGGATCGCAGCGCTTCGAGGTGTTCGGCGAACGGCGTATCGTCGGCGAGCTCGAGCGTGCGCGAGCCGGAGAACCACTGCACGATCGACTCGTACGTCTTGGGGCTTTCCATTCCGGCCGACGACGGACGCGGCTCGTCGCGGCCCGAGGCGGAAGTCTCCTCCTCGAAGAGGCGTCGCCGCCGCCCCTTGGGATGCACGCCGGGGAACCGACGGAGGAAGACCTCGCGCACGGCCTTGCCCAGGATGTGGCGGGCGACCTTCTCGGCGCCCTCCTGCTCGCCCTCGTGGACGAGCTCGATCTTGCCGGTGACTGCGGACAGGGCAGTCCGAAGATCGACGACGCGCGGATAGACCTTCTCGTCGCCGGTCGCGAGTCCGCGGCGCTCCAGGTTCGAGATCAGGTTCTCGAGGAACGTGATCGTGAGGCGCACGCTCACGCCGGACGCCTGGTCCACGAACTCGGAGGATCGCGCCTGCACCGCGGTCTCCTCGATGATCTCGCGGAACACGTCCGGTACGAGGACCTTCACTTCCGTCTCGCGTTCCGTCCACGCCTCGCGCGCGGTGATCTCGCGCGCCTCGTCGAGCGAGCGCGGATAGTGCGTGATGATCTGCGAACCGATGCGGTCCTTGAGCGGCGTGATGATGTTGCCGCGGTTCGTGTAGTCCTCCGGATTCGCGGAGTAGACCATCAGCACGTCGATCGGCAGTCGGATCGGGAACCCGCGAATCTGGACGTCCTTCTCCTGCATGAGATTCAGCAGGCCGACCTGGATTCGCGGCTGCAGATCCGGCAGCTCGTTGATCGCGAAGATGCCACGGTTCGTCCGCGGGATGATCCCGAAGTGGATGATCTCCGGGTCCGTGTACGTACGCTTCTCCTTGGCGGCCTTGATCGGGTCGATGTCGCCGATCAGATCGGCCATCGTCACGTCCGGGGTGGCGAGCTTCTCCGCGTAGCGGGCCTCGTTCGAGATCCACTCGATCGGCGCGTCGTCGCCGCGTTCCGCGACGGATCGCTTCGCGCGCTCGCTCACCGGGCGATACGGATCGTCGTTCAGGTCGCCCTCGGCCAGGATCGGCATCCGGTCGTCCAGGAAGCTCGAGAGCTGGCGAAGGATCCGGGACTTCGCCTGTCCGCGGAGTCCGAGGAGGATGAAATCGTGTCGCGACAGGATCGCATTCACGATCTGGGGGATGACGGTGCGGTCGTAGCCGCGGATTCCGGGAAACAGCTCGCGGCCTTCCCGCACGGCCGCGAGGAGGTTCTCGCGCAGCTCTTGCTTCACCGGCCGGCTTCGCCAGCCGGAGGCTTTCAGCTCACCCAGGGTTTCGGCACGGCGCAACGTCTCGCTCCTCGCGTGGGGAAAGATGCGGAGGTCGAAGGGGGAACCTGACGGCGGGGGCACCGGTTCCAAGCATATCGGGCCGGAGGCTCCCGGGAAAGCGCCGACGTCCGACCGGGAAGGGAAGCCGGACCGCGAACCGGCCGCCGCGCTCCGGGACGGACTTTGACAGCGTGTCCCGGCCGTGACTACCTTGCCGGCGCGATCGGGCGGCGATGGGCGGACCGGTGCGGGGCGAGTCCCCGCCCGGCCGGACAGAAGACGGGAGTGTTCGTGTGAGATCCGCGGGGACTGTTTTCGCACTCTTGATGGCCGGGGCAATCGCCGCGCCGGGGCCTGCGAGTGCGCTGCCGCCGGGCAGCACACCGCGAGAGATCGAGCTCGGCGACGAAGCGGCGAAGGACATCGACGACGGCTTCGAGTTCGTGGAGGACGACGAGGCGCTCGCGAAGCTGCAGGAGATGGTCGACGAGATCGCCGCCGCGAGCCCGCGTCCGGAAATCGAGTACCGGGTCCGGATCGTGGATACTCCGGGCGTGAACGCGTTCGTCCTGCCCGGCGGTCACGTCTACGTGACCAAGGGACTGCTCGAGATGGTGGAGTCGGACGACGAGCTCGCGGGCGTGCTCTGCCACGAGGTCGCGCACAACGTCGACCAGCACGCGATCCGCCGGATGCGCGAGGCGCCGACGAAACGCCTGACGCTCCTCCAGCTCGCGACGCTCGTGGCCCAGGCCACGGCCGTGGTGAAGGGAGCCCCCGAGGGCGCGATCCTGGCGTCGGCGGCGGCGAACCACGTGGCCGCGGCGGTGCTGAATCCGGGATCGGTCGAGGCGGAGATCGAGGCGGATCACGACGGCATCGAGTACATGACGCGCACGCACTACAACCCGGCCGGGTTCCTGACGTTCATGGAGCGTCTCGCGAGCACGTCCGGCAAGTTCTACGAGGAAGCGCTCGGCATCTACAACACGCATCCGCTCACCCGGGACCGTGTGCTCGCGGCGAAGAACCGACTCGAGGAGCTCGAGGTCCCGGTGTATCGCCGGCTCGTGACCGACGTCTCCCAGCCGAGCTGGCACCGATTGGATGCCGACGGGAACGTGGCCACCGAGATCCGCTACCTGAATGATCGCCTTCTCCTGCTCGACGGCTACGACGAGGAGCGTGCCGCCCGAGCCGTGGACACGATTGCGTGGGCGCTGGACCACGAGCTCGGCGAGGAGCACATCCGGATCCGACCGGCGGAGGATGGCGTGGTGTTCGCTCCCGACGGGGGGCCGCCACTCGCGCTCACGCGAGAGGATGCGGCGCGGAACGGCGTCAGTGACCTCGATCTCGCGGACCGTCTCCGGGGCCGGATCGCGTCGTGGGTCGCGGATGATCAGGCGAGGGTTCGGGCGAACTACCAGTTGTATTGAGAGTCGCGTCTCTGGATTTCTGGGGTTTCTCGGAGCTCCTCCGGCTCTCCGACTTCTTCGCTCCTCCTCGGCGTATCTGAAGATACGCTCTCGTCGTCGCTCATCGCCGGAAAGCCGGAGGAGCACCGAGAAATCCCCAGGAATCCAGAGACGCGACTCTCGGGGGTGGTCGTGAGTGAAGGGTGGGCGACGTTCGATGGCTGTGCCATCGAACGGCCGGCGTCGGAGATCCTGGGTCGAAAGCGTGACGCTTTCGGTCAGCGGAGGTACGGGTGCTTCACCGAGAAGTACTCGTCCGTGGATTGCTTGATCTTGCGGCTGAGCAGGAAGATCGCGAGGAGGTTCGGGGCGGCCATGAGGCCGAGGGCCATGTCGCCGTAGGTCCACACGGTTTCGAGGGCGAGGATCGCGCCGAGGAACACGAAGCCGACGTAGAGCCAGCGGTACACGGGCACGGCGCGGATGCCGAGCAGGTACTCGGCGCAGCGGTCGCCGTAGTAGGACCACGAGATCGTCGTGGAGAGTGCGAACAGGAACACGGACAGCGTGACGATCCACTTTCCGAGCGCGCCGAGCTCCGATTCGAAGGCCCAGGTGGTGAGGGCGGAGGAGTTCTGCAGCGCGCCGCCGGACCACTGGACGCCGTCCGGCACGCGGGTGAGCGCGCCGAGGTCGACCTCGAGCGAACCATTCCAGGGCTCGCCGACGGAATCGACGAGTCGCGCGTCCACGATGAAGCCGTCGTTCGTCTCGAACGCGATGCCCTGCGGTACGCCGCCGTTGACGGAGAAGGTCCCGTGGGCGAGAGGGGCGAGCACGGGGGAATCACCGGCCGCGGGCGCCGAATCGACTTCGTGGACGGTCACCGCACCGAGATCGCCGGTGCCGACCTGGTGCGCGTTCCACGTCCCGGTGAGCACGATCACGAGACCGGTGAGCGAGCAGATCACGATGGTGTCGATGAACGGCCCGAGCATCGCCACGACGCCTTCGCGAACGGGCTTGTCCGTCTTGGCCGCGGCGTGGGCGATCGGCGCGCTGCCCTGGCCCGCTTCGTTCGAGAACAGACCACGCTTCACGCCCCACACCAGGGTGGTCATGAACACGCCGGCCGCCGTGCCGCCGAGCCCCGCCGTAGGCTGGAACGCCTCACGCACGATGAGAGCGAAGGCCGCGGGAATGTCGCCCAGATGCTTCGCGAGGATGATCACGCCGCCCACCGAGTAGAGCACGAACATCGCCGGGGCGAGCTTCGACGACACCGCGCCGATCCGCCGGATTCCCCCGATGATCACGAGTCCGACCAGCGCCGCCATGATCACGCCGGTGATCCAGGCGGGCGCGCCGAGCGCGACCGAGGCCGACAGGCTCACGGTGTTCGCCTGGTTCATGTTCCCGCTGCCGAAGCTGCAGCTGACGCCGAGGAACGCGAACGCGATCGCGAGCGGCTTCCAGGATTCGCCGAGTCCGCGCTCGATGTAGTACATCGGGCCGCCGGCGGCCTCGCCCTTCTCGTCGAACACGCGGTACTGCATGGACAGCGTGCACTCGACGTACTTGAGTGCCATCCCGAAGAACGCGGTCACCCACATCCAGAAGAGCGCACCGGGACCGCCGTAGTGGATCGCCGTGGCGACGCCGGCGATGTTGCCGATGCCGACGGTCGCGGACAGTGCCGTGGTCAGCGCCTGGAAGTGGGAGATGTCCCCGGCGTGGGTGGGATCGTCGTAGCGACCGCGGACCACGTCCCAGGCGTGGCGAAACGCCCGGACCTGGATGAACCCGAGCCGGAGGGTTACGAACAGGCCGGCGGAGAGGAGCAGCGCGACGATCAGCGGAAACGCGGACGGCCAACCCCAGACCCACCCGCTGAGCGTGTTCACGACTTGCTCGATCATCCGTCGGACCTCCGGAAACCAGGGGACGAAGCGCGGCGAACGACGTCCGGCGATCCGGTCTTGCCGAGTCGCGCGGGCGTTTGGCACGCTAGCACAGCCGCAAGGAGGCGTCATGGACTTCGGAATTCGGGATCGGGCGGCGCTCGTGACGGGCGCGAGCGCCGGGCTGGGCTTCGCGTGCGCGTCGGCGCTCGCGGGAGAAGGGTGTCGGGTCGCCGTCGCGTCGCGCGATCGTGACCGCATCGAGGCGGCCGCGGCCGCGATCCGCGAGGCGACCGGCGGCGACGTCCATGCCGTGGTTGCCGACGTCTCGTCGCCCGGGGGGCCGGCCGCCGCCGTCGACGCGACGGTGCGCGCGCTGGGCGGCCTCGAGATCCTCGTCACGAATGCCGGCGGGCCGCCGTCCGGGACGTTCGACTCGCTCGACGAGTCCGACTTCGAGCGCGCGGTCACGCTCACGTTCCGATCGGTCGATCGGCTCGTTCGCGCGGCGCTGCCGCATCTCCGCGCCGCGAAGTGGGGACGCATCGTGAACCTCACGTCGATCACGGCGAAGGAGCCGCACGACGGTCTTCTGCTCTCGAACGCGATGCGCCCCGCCGTGCATGGTCTCGCGAAGACGCTCTCGCGCGAGCTCGCCCGCGACGGCATCACCGTCAACTCGGTCTGTACCGGCTACACCGCGACGGAGCGGCTGCAGGATCTCGCCGTGTCGGCCGGCCGCCGGCGCGGCGTCTCCGCCGAATCCGTGCTCGACGGATGGCGCGCGAACATCCCGCGCGGGCAGCTCGGACGCCCCGAGGAGATCGCCGCCGTCGTCGCGTTCCTTTGCTCGGAGGCCGCGTCGGTCGTGAACGGCGTCTCGCTCGCCGTGGACGGTGGCGAGTCGCATTCGCTGCTCTGACGCGATCGGCGTGTCCGAGAACCGCCCGGCGACGTAAAACCTCTGCAAACGACGTCAAGGCGGAGGCAAACGTCGCCATCCTTGCGGAAGTGGCGGTTGCAGGGCGCCGCGCCCGCTTTCTAACATGGAGCGTCGTCCTGCGAACGGGGCCCCACGTCCTGGGGAGGCGGTCATGACGCGAGAACACCGGTTCGTCCCGTCCCGGTCCGACCGGGAACCTGATTCGGTCGGCCCCGCGGCGATCGCGGCGACGGGCTCTCGCGCGACCTTCGTGAACCTGCTCGTGGCGGTCGTCGTCCTGTTCCTGCTGCATCTGTTCTTCGTGCGGATCCCGTCGCACCTCGCGGATCGCCCGGTCGACGAGGGTCGCGGCGCCACGGCGGCCGCGGAGTCCCGGCCGACCCCGGGTCCCGTCGGCCCCGGTCCCGGCGTGCCGGCCGCTCCCGACCGGAGCTAGCCGCCCTCGGCTCATCGTCGTGCCTCGGCGCGGGCGGGCAGGGTCAGCGCACGCCGCCCTCGGCGCGCCGACGCGACCACGCGCCTCTCCGTCGTGGTGTCGTTGAACCCTCGGCCCGGTCACTGATAGGATGGAAGGGCTTGCCCCGTTCGTGTCCGTCGGTGCTCATCCCCAACATCCGAGGGCCTCATGCGACGCTTCACCGCTCTCCTGGCCGCGTGCGCGCTGCTGATCCCGGCCGCGTCCCGCGCCTCGCTCCCGACTTCCGGCCCCGGCGAACCGTCGGACCGCATTCCCGACGCGCCGGAGCTGCGTGAGGTCGGGCGGACCCGGTTCGTTCCCGCGCCGAAGAGTCTGGCCACCGAGATCCGCCTCGCGAACGGACTGCAGTTCGACACCCGCCGGGGAGAACCGACCCTCCCGCGCGGCCTGGCCCTCGAGGCCGTCCCCGCCCCCGGCGAGCGCATCTCGCTGATCGTGCAGGTGGCCTCGCCGATCCGGTCCGAGTGGGTGCAGGATTTCGAGGCGGTGGGCGCCCGCGTGGCGTTCTTCGTCCCGAACTCCGCGTTCCTCGTCCGCTGCGACGCGTCCGATCGCGCCGCGGTCGAGAGCCTTCCCTTCGTGGAGTGGGTGGGCACGTACCAGCCGGCCTACCGCCTCTCGGGTGAGCTCCCGGTGGGGCGCTCCACGGGCAGCTCCTCGCTGCAGATCCTGCTCTTCGACGACGGGGACGCCGCCGGGGTCGCGGACTTCGTCCGCTCGCTCGGCGGCACGATCGGCGACGTCTCGGTGAACGATCGCAACCGGATCGTGCGTGCCGATCTCGACGATGCGCTTCTGCCGATGCTCGCCGCGCATCCGGACGTGCAGTGGGTCGAGCCGCGGGAGATCTTCACGGTCGACAACAACAACGTGCAGTGGGTCGACCAGACGAACATCTCGAACAACCGCAAGATCTGGGATCAGGGCATCACGGGAAGCGGCCAGATCATCATGGTCGGCGACTCGGGCATCCGGACCTCGCATCAGATGTTCGTCGACTCGTTCGTGCCGATCACGGACTTCGGCGACTTCCCGACGCATCGCAAGATCATCGCGTACCAGCGCGCCGCGACGAACGGCAACATCGTCTTCGGGGACACGGGCGGAGCGTCCTATCACGGCTCGCACACCTCGTGCACGACGGCCGGGAACGATGACGGGATCGGAACCAGCAACCGCGAAGGTCTCGCCAAGGACGCGAAGATCTACTTCCTCGACGGCGGCGGAACGGACAACTCGATCATCACGCCGGGCGACCTGAACGACTACTTCCGCCCGGCGTACGAGGGCAACGTCGCCGGTGGCGCGCGCATCTCCACGAACAGTTGGGGTTCCAACGACGGCGGCGCCTACACGATCAACTGCATGACCACGGACCAGTTCGCCTACGACCATCAGGACTTCCTGATCTGCTTCTCGAACGGGAACGCGGGCGGCACGAACACCGTCGGGTCCCCGGCCGCCGCGAAGAACATTCTCTCCGTGGGTGGAACGCAGAACGGCACGTCCTCGAACCTGATCTACAGCTCCACGAGCCGCGGGCCGACGGACGACGGCCGTCGCAAGCCCACGGTGTGCTGCCCGGGGCAGTCGGTGGTCTCGGCCTCGGGTACGAGCGACACCGCCTACCAGACGCTCTCCGGCACCTCGATGGCGTCGCCGAACATGGCCGGCTCCGCTGCGCTCGTGCGGCAGTACCTCATGGACGGCTGGTACCCGACCGGCGCGCCGGTGCCCGCGAACGCGTTCACGCCTTCGGCGGCCCTGCTCCGTGCCCTCATGATCAACTCCGGCGACGACAACTTCGCCGCGTTCACGTTCCCGGACAACAACATCGGCTGGGGCCGGATCCTGCTGGACGACATCCTGTTCTTCCCGGGTGACACGCGCCGCACCGTGATGGCGGACGAGCCGGACGGCATCGCGACCGGCGAGGTGCGCGAGTACGAGGTGTACGTCTCCGGCTCGACCGAGGACCTCAAGATCTCGCTCGTGTGGCCGGATCCGGCGTCGACGCCGGCCGCCGGTTCGAACCTCGTGAACGACCTCGACCTGGTCGTCACGCAGGGAGCCACGACCTGGCTCGGCAACGTGTTCTCCGGCGGCCAGTCGATCACCGGCGGCACGAAGGACGGCGTCAACGTCGAGGAGTGCGTGCGACGCGCCACGCCGACCGTGGGTCACTACACGATCCGCGTGGAAGGCGCGAACGTGCCGTTCGGGCCGGTCCCGTACGCGATCGTCGTGTCCGGCGTGCTCGGCGGCGACGCGGGCGTGCTTGCGCTCGATCGCGCTTCGTACTCGCCGGGTTCCTCGCTCGGGATCCGGGTGGAGGACACGGACGCGGGCGGTTCGGTGACGGTGTCCGTGGAGTCGACCACCGAGAGCACGCCCGAGAACATCGTGATCACCGGTTCGAACGGCGTCTACGAGGGTTCCGTGCCGCTGACGTTCTCGGCGCCGACCGCGAACGGTCAGCTCTCCGTTGCGGACGGCGACGTCATCACGGTGACGTACGTGGACGCGAACCCGTCGCACACCACGATCGCGACCGCCACCGTCGAGGCCGACGATCCGGAGATCACGGACGTCGTGGCGAGCCCGGCCGGCAATTCCGTTCTCGTCTCCTGGACGACGGACGTGCTGGCGACGTCGCGGATCGAGTACGGCACGACGACGGGGCTCGGCACGTTCTCGACCGAGGACGCGTCGCTGGTCTCCAGCCACGCGCACGAGGTGAAGGGACTCCAGCCCGAGACGACGTACTACTTCGACGTCCTCTCGTCCACGCACGAGGGCAACGAGGTGCGTGACGACTTCGGCGGGATGCACTACCGGTTCACCACCGGCAAGCGTCCCGACGTGCTGCTCGTGAACTCCGATCCGAATACCACGCTGAACTTCGACTACTACCACCAGGCCATGGCGTCGACGGGCTGGACGTACGACGTCTGGAACAAGGCCCAGGCGGACGATCCGGAGATCGGCGACTCGAACTCCGGCCTGCGCTCGTACAAGGCCGTCTGGTGGCAGGTCGGCTGGGAGAAGTACCCGCAGTTCGAGCGCGCGGAGCGTGACTCGCTCGCGCTGTTCCACGACGGCGGTGCGCGCATCGCGTGGGTCTCGCACGACGTGGCGTGGGCGTTCTCGAACCTGACGTCCGGCTTCTACAGCGCGAATCGTCTGCAGTGGCTGCAGGACTACTGGCACGGCGCTTACAACTCGGATCCCGCCACCTGGTCGCTCACCCTCGGCTACGTCGGGGACCCGATCTCCGGCCCGTACACGGCCGGTGTCTCGTACACGCCGTTCCGGTCCGGGGCCGCGGGTGACGAGGTGACCGCGCTGAACGGCGCCGGCACGGGCACGCCGCTGTGGCGGAACAACGACGCGATCGCCGGCGACGTCGGAGTCCGGTGGGAGTCCTCGGGACCGCTCGGCACGCTCGGCAACGGCGTCTGGGGCGGACAAACCACGCGTACGGCGAGCATGTTCTTCGAGTGGATCAACCTGAACGCCGCCAGCCCGAACAACTCGGTCCGGAACGACGTGCTCGATCGCACGCTGATCTGGCTCATCGGCGGCGATCATCCGGACGCCACCGTCACCGCGCCGAACGGGGGACAGAACTTCACGACGAGTCCCGTGTCGATCGCGTGGACGGCGTCGACGGACACCGGCAACGGCCGCAACCTCGCCGCCACCCGCCTCGAGTACTCGGACGACGGCGGCATGAGCTGGAATCTGATCACCGCGTCGCCGGGGACGTCGCCGTACTCGTGGAACGTGTCGGCCCTGCCGACCGGCGATCGCTATCGCGTACGGGTCGTGGTGGACGACGACGGCAGTCCGAGCCTCGGCGGCGCGGACGCCTCCGACGCCGACTTCACGATCGCGATTCCGGGCAACGAGACGCGTGGCCCCGTGGTGATCGCCGGCTCGCCGGGCATCACGCCGAACCCCGCCGTGCAGCCGGCGCCGATCGCGCTCGCGGCCACCGTGAGTGACGTGCTCACCGGCGGCAGCAACGTCGTCGCGGCCGAGTGGAGCACCGGCGGCTCGCCCGCGCCGGCCGGCACCGGCACCGCCATGACCGGCGTGTTCTCGTCGTCCACGGTCGACGTCTCCGCGAACGTCGACACGTCGCTGCTCAGTCCCGGCACGACTTCGCTCTGGGTCCGTGGTCAGGACGCCGCGGGCAACTGGGGCGAGGCCACGGAGCTCGCGATCTTCGTCAACGGTGCCGCGACCGACGCGCCGCTCGAGCTCCCGTCGGATCGGTTCGCGCTGGCGCAGAACCAGCCGAATCCGTTCGGAGTGGACACGCGCATCGCGTTCGCGCTGCCCGCGGCGACCGATGTCTCGCTCGCCGTCTTCGACGTGACGGGCCGCCGCGTGCGCACGCTCGTTGCGGGCGCCCGGCCGGCAGGTCGTCACGAGATCACCTGGGACGGCACGAACGATCAGGGCGATCGCGTCGCGTCGGGCGTCTACTTCTACCGTCTCGCCGCGGGCGCGGAGGAGGCGGAGCGGAAGATGATCCGACTGCGCTAGCGGTCGGACGCATCCCCGCGCGGGGCATCCGTGAGGAACCCCGCGCGGGAAAAGATCGGGAGGAGCGGCGGCGCGACCATCGAGTCCGCCGCCGTTTCCCATTTGCCCAGGAACCGGACGACCTGCGGATCGATCGCCTGGGCGCGTCCCCACGCGGTGCGCGCCCCGTCGTGCTCACCGGAAGCCCACAGCAGGGTGCCGTAGTTCACGAGGATGACGGGATCGTTCGGCGCCGCGAGCGCTGCCCGCTGAGCGGCTTCGAGCGCGGGACCGCCCGCGTCGGCGAGCGCGAACAGGCGGGCGGATGTCGCCTGGATCGCCGGCAGGTCCGGTGCGAGACGTTGCGCCTGCGCGAGAAGCGTGTCGGCGCGCGCGATCTCGCCCCGCGACAGCAGTCGATCCGCGAGATAGCCGCGGGCGCGCACCACCTGTGGATCCCGGATGGCGCGCTCGAATGCGACGCCGGCCGAGTCGAGCGCGGCGGGGCGTCCGGTGTGTTCGAGGGCGATTCCGAGCTGCTCGTGGGCGAGCCCGAACCCGGGAGGCTCCTGATCCGCGGCGCGGGCGAACGCCGGCAACGCCTCGGCCGGCGAACTCGCGAGCGTGGCGAAGGCGGCCGCGAGATCGCGCGCGTAGTCCGGCGGAACCGGCGCCGCGGGGTCCCGCACCAGACGCCACACTCCGTCCGGTCGGCCTTCGGCGGTCGTGAACTCCTCCGGCGCGTAGCCGGCGAAGAAGCGCGGGTCCTCGAGCAGTCGCCGCTCGGCACCGATCGTGGGCAGGAATCCGCGCGCGAAAACGACCGCGAGCGGCCACGGTGCGGCGAGCTCATCCCCGCGGAGGAGCGGGATCGTGGCGCGCTCCGAGAATGTCGCCACCGTTCCCGGCTCGCTCGCGAGCAGCGGCCCGGGCGAGTCCAGATGCTCGGCGACGTACACGGCGACGCGCGAAGCGCGCGCCGACGTGACGCGCTCGCTCGTGCGGCGGCGCTTCTCGAAGTCGTGCTGTCCGGCGAACAGCAGGAGGGGAATCGACAGCGCCACGAGCAGCGGACGGGTGAGCGCACGGCCGGCCGACGGAGCGTCCGGCCAGCGGTGGGCGGCCAGCGCGACCGCGATCGCGGCGGGGGGCACGAACACGGCGGTGGCGCCGCGGAACTCGCCGGGGCCGGCGAGCAGGAGTGCGAGCCCGAGCGGAACCAGCCAGGCGACGCGGATCTCGTGGGGCAGCCCGCGGAAACCGAGGATGACCGGACCCAGCAGGAGGATCCCGCCGAGCCACTCGAACCGGATCGTCGCGAGCGTCGAGGCGATCCCGGGCCCGGGAAGGGTCACGGGGCCGAACGTGGCGACGAGGAACTCGGAGCGGGCTCCCTCCGGCAGCAGATTCGTGAGGACCAGGAGGACGGCGGCCACGAGGAGCGGTCCGATCCAGGTCGCCGGCCGGAGCCACGAATCGCGATCGGAGATCGCCAGCAGCGCCGCGAAGCCCGCCGCCCACGGGCTCGCGAGCGTGCCGATCCACGCCGGAATCGCGGCGGTGCCCCCCGGGACCCCGCGGAGGCGAGCGAGGAGCGCCGCGGCGACCAGGCCGGCCGCGAGAGCGGCGTCCGGACGGCGGGTGAAGGCCGCGGCGAACGTCGGCGGGAGGATCACGAAGGCGGCGGCCGCGAGCGCCGCGACGAGGCCGGCCCGCCGGGCGATGCCGGCCGCGACCAGGGCGGCGGTGATGCCGAGCAGCACCGCTCCGGCGAGCAGGATCTTCGCCTCCGGGGAGTCCACGAACAGCGCGAACCCGGCGGTGACGACCGCGCCGAGCGGTGGCGAGTGGAGTCCGCCCGGCGGAACCGCGTAGGCGTCCACCGTGCCCCGCAGCAGTGCGTTGCCGGCGCCGAGCAGCAGGAAGCCGGCGTCAGTCGTGGCGGGCAGGGTGAGGCCCCGCAGCGCGCCGGCCAGGCCGACCCCGAGGGCCAGCAGCAGCGACGCGCGTCGAGTCGTCGTTCCCATCGAGCCTCCGAACGGGTAGCGTGAGCCCCTCAGTTTTCCGCGACCCTCGCCCCACCGCAAGGAGGAACCCCATGAAGAAGGGATCGAGCGAGCACGGGTCGGCTCCGTCGCGGGCGGAGGCGCTCCGGGAGGGGGATCCCGCCCCCGATTTCACGCTTCCGCAGACGGACGGAAGCGAGGTCACGCTGTCGAGTCTACGGGGCCGGCCCGTGGTGCTGTTCTTCTATCCGAAGGATTTGACTCCGGGGTGTACGGCCGAGGCCTGCGACTTCCGGGACGCGCGCGCCGCGCGGGAGACGACGGGCGTCGTGGTGCTCGGAATCAGCCCGGACCCGGTGAAGAAGCACGTGCAGTTCGCCGCGAAGCACGAGCTCGACTTTCCGCTGCTCGCGGACACGGACCACCGCGTCCAGCTGGCGTACGGCGTGCGGAAGGAGAAATCGCTGTACGGCAAGACGTTCCTCGGCGTCGAGCGGAGCACGTTCCTCATCGATCGCGACGGGATCGTGCGCCGAGTTTGGCGCCAGGTGAAGGTGGCGGGGCACGTCGAGGAGGTTCTGCGCGCGGCGGCCGAACTCGCCTGATCGGCACGCGTCGGGCCGGTCCTCACCGGACGGGAACTAGTCCGAGTGGCCGTTCTCCAGTGCACGCTTCGCGAGGGCGAGCACGTCCCGCTCCCCGGCGTGGTGGAGCAGGCGCCCGGCCACGTCCAGCGGGAACCAGCGGACGTCGGCCACCTCGTGGTCGTGGTCGTCCACGGAGCCGCCCTGGAACTCGACCAGGAAGAAATGGACCGTCTTGTCCACGGCGCGTCGCCGGCCTTCGTCCGAACGGGCCTGATACGAGTATTCGATCGGGCGGAGCTTGCAGCGGATCTCGCCGACGAGACCGGTCTCTTCCCGCACCTCGCGGAGCGCAGCCTGCTCGAGAGTCTCCTCGGGCTCCACGCGCCCCTTGGGCAGGCACCACATCGGTCCGCGCGTGGTCTGGGTCAGCGCGACCTCGAATCCGGACTCGTCGCGTCGGAATACGACGCCGCCGGAGGAGATTTCGAGTTGCCGATCCATGCGTTTCTCCCGACACTGGTTCGTCGGCAAGGGCGCGGGAACGATCCCGCGCGGCTCGAATCTAGCAGATCCACCGCGACCGTGTCGCGGCGCCAGGGGAGGACGACGTGGCCGATCTCGACACCCGGGTCCAAGGCGAGTTGACGACGAGATTGGACGCTCTTTCGGAGCAGTTCGTCGATCCGGACGACTTCCTCGACCCTGACAAGGTGAAGGTTCGCAACAAGGGCGACAAGTGGATCATGCCCGATTGTCCGAACTGCACGGAGCGCTGCTGCGTGCACGACGATCCGGAGTCCGGGATCCTGCTGTCACTCCGCGACGTGGCGAATCTCGTCGACAGTGGGCTGGAGCACCTGATCGTGGGCAAGTACACGTTCAAGCGCAACAAGCGCGGCAAGGTGCTCGACGATTTCGACGAGATGCCGAAGCTCGCGAAACAGCCGGACGGAAACTGCCACTTCTACGATCCGGCCACCGGGCGCTGCGAGGGATACGGCGTGCGTCCCACGATCTGCCGTCGCTATCCGTACGAAGTGGAGTACCGCAAGAAGAACGGCAAGCCGTTCGTGAAGTTCATCGGCTGGGCGAAGTGCCCCACGATGGAAGGGGATCAGTTCGCGGACTCGATCAAGCAGATGGCACGCGACGCGGTGAACGACGAGAACGTCTCCTACGAGGACATCATCCTGCTCGGGGAGCACGTGGAGGCGCTCCGCCAGGCCGGCTTCGACCGCTTCCTGCCGCCACCGGAGGAGTGCCCCGGCGCCGTGGTGGCCCCGCCCACCGGCAAGTTCAGCAAGGGCAAACAGGGCAAGAAGAGCCGCCCCGCCGAGGTCGTGACGGAGGGCTGAGGGGCGTTCCCCGGCGTCCCTGCGCCCCGGGCGGGGGACGTGATATCCTGGCTCCACCTGTCGCCTCGCGCCTCTTCCCGGGAGTCCGCCCATGTCCCGCCTCCGATTGCTGCCTCTCGTCGCTCTGTCCCTGTCGCTCGCGTCGGCGCCGGCCCTGGCCGAGCGCGACGTCGACGGGATCGAGGAACTCCTGCCGCACGCCGAGTCCCGCCTGGAGTGGGAACGGCTCGCGGAGAGCGGGCAGCAGCCGATCGGCCGCGGGCTGCGCGCGGACCCCCCGCCCGCCGCTCCGATCCGGAACTGCGGGGAGTGGGAGCCGCTCACGGGCGTGCTGATCCGCTATCCACTGGGGCTGCCGTACACGTTGCTGCAGGATCTCGACGACTGGGGCACGCTGCACGTGGTGGTGAGTTCGGCGAATCTCACAAATGCCACGAACGCGTTCAACGCGAACGGCGTGAACCTCGCGAACGTGCAGTTCCTCGTGAAGCCGAACAACTCGATCTGGACGCGGGACTACGGCCCGTGGTTCGTGTTCGACGGGAACGGCGACTGCGCGATCATCGACCACGTCTACAACCGCCCGGCCCGCCCGAACGACGACCTGATTCCGGTCGAGTTCGCGATCCAGCAGGGTCTGCCGTACTACCGGCACGACATGTGGCACACCGGCGGCAACTACATGACCGACGGCGCGCACTTCAGCATGTCGACGGATCTCGTGTACAACGAAGCGCTCTCCGCGAACGGCCTGACGTCGACCCAGGTCGACCAGCTCATGAACGACTACTACGGGATCGATCAGTACAACGTCGTGCAGGATATCGCTGCGGGCGGGATCCACCATATCGACACGTGGGGCAAGTTCCTGGACGAGGAGTCGATCCTGATCAAGGAGACGGTGAGCACGCACTACACGTACGCCGCGCTCGAGCAGCGGGCGACGTTGATCGCGTCGCTGCCGGCGTCGACCGGGCGGAACTACCGCGTGCACCGGGTCTTCTGCCAGCTGATCTCGGGCGGCGAGCCCGCCTCCTACACGAACAGCCTGATCATGAACGATCACGTGTGCGTGCCGATGTTCGCGAACGCCACGCGCGACTCCGCGGCTCTGGACGTGTACCGCGCTGCGATGCCCGGCTACGATGTGCGCGGCTATGCGTACAGCGGCTGGCTGACCGATGACGCGTTGCACTGCCGCGCGAAGGGCGTGATGGACCGCGAGATGCTGCGGGTGGCGCACGTGCCGGTGCGCGACGCGCAGGAAGGGCCGGTCACGATCGTGGCCGAGGTCGACGACCGCAGCGAGACCGGCCTGACCGCGGTGGAACTGCACTACCGGTTCGCGGCCGACGTGTGGAACACGGTGGCGATGAGCGCGACCGGCGGCGATCTGTACGAGGGCACGATCCCGGCCCCGGGGGCGGCCACGGACGTCGACTACTACGTGCTCGCCGCCGACGCCTCCGGCCGCCAGGAAGGAATGCCGCGATCCGCGCCGGCCGGCTGGTACACGTTCCCGATCTCGCCGGCCCCGACGGACGCGCCGGTGGCGCACCGCCTCGGCGATCCGCACGCCTGGCCGAATCCGTTCACGGACGAGAGCCGGTTCTCGTTCGAGCTGAAGTACGCGGACCGGGTGGACCTCGCCGTGTACGACGTGGGCGGTCGTCTCGTCCGTCGTCTCGTGAACGAGGAGCGTCCGGCCGGACGTTCCGAGATCGTGTGGGACGGCCGCGACGACGCCGGTGTCCGCCTCCCGGCCGGCGTCTACTACTACCGACTGCGGGCGGCCGGGATCGCCTACTCGCGTCCGGTGGTGCTCGCGCACTAGACCTCGTCCCGGGGCAGGAACCGGGCCGTGGGGCCCGGCGGAACCTGGAGCCGGACCCGGCCGTCGCCGGGTCTCGCTCCGGGGTGCTACTCTGCCGGACATGTTTCGTCGTCCGGTCTCCTTCCTTTTGATCGCTTCGCTCGCCCTCGCGAGTGCCGCCCCGGCGCGCGATGCCGTCTATCCCGTGATCGCGCGGCACGCGATGGTCGTGGCGCCCGAGCCGCGCGCGGCGGACGTCGGCCTCGCGGTCCTCGCGCGCGGTGGCAACGCGTTCGACGCGGCCGTCGCGATCGGCTTCCTGCTCGCGGTCACGCACCCGCTCGCCGGCAACCTCGGCGGCGGCGGTTTCGCGGTGGGTCTCCCGGCGGACGGTCCCCCGTTCGTCCTCGATTTCCGCGAGACCGCGCCCGGCGCGGCGCACCGCGATCTGTTCCTCGACGAACGCGGGGATCCGGTGCCGGGCGCCTCCACGGAGACCCGACTCGCGGTCGGGGTCCCCGGCACGGTGGACGGTCTGCTGCGTCTGCTCGAGACCTACGGCAGCCGCCCTCGCGCGGATCTGATCGCGCCGGCGATCGAAGCCGCCTGGAACGGCGTGACGGTGGGGCCGCTGTTCGAGACGGCGCTCGCGAGTCGCCAGGACCTGCTCGCGCGCTCGGCAGCGACGCGGGCGATCTTCTTCCGCGACGGCGAGCCGTTCCGCTTCGGCGACGTGGTGGTCCAGGAGGATCTCGCGCGCACGCTGGAGGCGATCGCGGCGCTCGGCCGCGACGGTTTCTACGCCGGCGACGTCGCGGGTGCGATCGCCGCCGACATGCGCGAGCACGGGGGACTGATCACGGAGGCGGATCTCGCCGGGTACCGGGCCGTCTTCCGCGAACCGTTCCGCTTCGTCGTGGACGGAAACGAGTTCCTCACGCCGCCGCTCCCGAGTTCCGGTGGGATCGTGATCGCGGAGATCCTCGGGCTGCTCGGGCCGGACGCGCTGGACGGAGTAGGCTGGCACTCGGCCGAACACGTGCGCCGGGTGGTGGAGGCGGAGCGGCTCGCGTTCGCGGATCGCAGTCGGGGGCTCGGCGACCCCGCGTTCGTCGACTCGCCGGTCGCGGAGCTCCTTTCCGCGGAGTACCTGGCTGCGCGCCGTGAGCTGCTGCCGGCCGCGGGCATCGCCCGCTCGGCCGACGTCGTTCCCGGCGACCCGCGGGGTGCCGGCGAGGCGACCGTGCCGCCCGCGGACCCCGAGGGCGTACCGGTACTCGGCGAGACCTGTCACTTCTGCGTCGTGGATGCTCTGGGAAACGTCGTGTCGGTGACGACCACGCTGAACAGCTGGTTCGGCTGTGGCGCGGTCGTCGCGGGCGGCGGTTTCTTCCTCAACAACGAGATGGACGACTTCACCACGAAGCCCGGCGCTTCCGATCAGTACGGTCTCGTGGGGTCGGCCGCGAACGAGATCGCGCCGGGCAAGCGGCCGCTGTCCTCCATGACGCCCACGATCGTGCGCAAGGACGGTGAGTTCGTGCTCGCGATGGGCGCCCCCGGCGGCTCCACGATCATCACCACGCTGCTTCAGATCTGGCAGAACCTCACGACGTTCGACATGAACGTGCGCGAAGCGGTGGATGCTCCCCGCTTTCATCACCAGTGGTGGCCGGACAAGATCTACGCGGAGCCGTTCGCGCTCTCTTCGGAGACGCGGGGCTCGCTCGAGCACCTCGGGTACGTCGTCGAGGAGCGGACCGGGCTCGGCCGCGCGATGGCGATCACACGAACCGCGGACGGTCGCCTCGCCGGGTGGGCGGACCGACGCAGCACCGGGAGGGCTTGCGGCCAGTGAAACGGATCCTTCTTTTCGCGGTCGCGCTGGCGGCGGCGACGCACGTGCCCGCGCACGCCGCGCGCACCACGGAACGTCTGCCCACCGATGTGGTGCCGGTTCGTCAGGACGTCCAGCTCCGGCTCGACCCGCGGGAGCGATCGTACTCGGGCTGGGTCGGCATCGATCTCGAGGTCCGCCGCGCGTCGGATCGAATCGTGCTTCACGCGGAGGGCCTCGACGTCGAAGGGCTCACGCTCGTCGCCGGCGAGACGCTCACCGACGTGGAGTGGTCCGCGCCGTTCGAGGACGTGCTGGAGGTCCGGGCCGCCGCACCGCTTGCGCCCGGTCCCGCGCGGCTCACGGTCAAGTTCCGTGCCCCCTACGACACCACCGCGATCGGTCTGTACCGCGTGGAGTCCCGCGGCGACGCCTACGCGTTCACGCAGTTCGAGGCCGATGACGCGCGCGAGGCGTTTCCCTGCTTCGACGAACCCGCGTTCAAGATTCCGTGGCGTGTCACGCTCACCGTTCCCGCGACCGACGTGGCGATCGCGAATGCGCCGGTCGAGTCCGAGACCACGGAGGGGGAGTGGCGCACGACCACGTTCCGGGAGACGCCGCCGCTCCCGTCGTATCTCGTGGCGGTGGCGGTGGGTCCGTTCGATCTCGTCGACGTGGATCTCGATCGACCGCCGATGCGCATCGTGACGCCGCGCGGACTCGCGCCGCTCGCGACGTTCGCCGCCGAGAACGCTCCGGACGTCGTCCGCGCGCTCGAGCAGTGGTTCGAGAGTCCGTATCCGTTCGCGAAGCTCGATCTGATCGCGGTGCCGGAGTTCTGGCCGGGCGCGATGGAGCATCCGGGCGCGATCACGTACCGCGACACGATCCTGCTCCACGACCCCGCGACGTTGACCGCGGGACAACGTCGCGCCTGGGCGCGCGTCACCGCCCACGAGGTCGCGCACCAGTGGTTCGGCAATCTCGTCACGATGGAGTGGTGGGACGACCTCTGGTTGAACGAGACGTTCGCGGACTGGCTCGGCGACCGCATCACCGACGGGATCGTGCCGGAACTCGGGCTCCTGGAGGACGAGTTGCAGGGCGTGCAGGGTCACCTCGAGCGGGACGCCCGGCCGTCGGCGCAGCCGATCCGGCGCGAGGTCCGGCCCGGTGATCGCCTCATGGACGGGGTCGGCGTGGCCTACAACAAGGGCAAGCTCGTGCTCGCCATGTTCGAGGAGTGGATGGGAGCGGAGACGTTCCGTCGCGGCGTGCTCGAGTATCTGTCGGAGCACTCCCGCGGCAACGCGACGGCCGACGATCTCTGGCGCGCGCTCGATCGCAGCTCGGGGCGCCCGGTGTCGGCGGCGATGCGCGGCTTCCTGGAGCAGCCGGGCTTCCCGCTCGTGCGAGTGGAGCGGATCCCGGGCGGGGTGCGTCTGACGCAGACGCGGTTCGCGACGGCCGGGGTGGAACTGCCGCCGCTCTCCTGGCAGGTCCCGGTGACGCTCGCGTGGGCGGACGCGGAGGGGGGTGTCGAGCGCCGCTCCGTGCTGCTCGGACCGTCCGGGCTCGACGTGGATCTGCCCGGCGATCCGGTCTGGGTTCGCCCGAACGCGGGAGCGGCGGGATACTACCGCTGGTCGATTCCGCCCCGAGATCTGGCGACGCTGTTGGCGGCCGGCGAGTCCGCGCAGAGCCCGCGGGAGCGCATCGAGCTGCTCGGCAACCTCGAGGCGCTGATGACGGCGGGGGAGGTTTCCGGCGAGCAGTGGATCCGGGCGCTCGACTCGATGACCGCGGACCCGCACCCGCAGGTCCTCGGCGCCGTGATCGCGGCGATGAACGGCGCGCATGCGGTGTTCGGCGAGCAGCCGGAGGATCGCGCGCTCGCTCTCTGGGCCCGAACGACGCTCCGCGGAGCGCGTGACCGCATCGGTTGGGTGCCGGTCGCGGACGAGGACCCGAAGGTCGCCGTCGTCCGTCCGCAGCTGATGACGTTGCTCGGGACGTGGGGGGAGGACTCCGAGGTCCGCCGGGAGGGGGCGCGTCTCGGTCGCGCGTTCCTGGAGGACGAAGCGGCCGTCGATCCGTCGCTCGCCCGGACCGTGCTCGAGCTCGCCGTCCGGGACGGCGACTCCGCTCTCTTCGAGGAGATCGCGGCCCGATGGCGGAACGAATCCGATCCGGGGCGGCGTGCCCGCTGGCTCCGCACACTCGGCACCTTCCACGATCCGGTCGTGCGTGAACGCGCGCTCGCGTGGACTCTGGAGGAGAAGCTCTCGCCGCAGGAGGTGCTCACGATCCCGAGCGAGCTCGCGGGCGCGGGAGAGGACGCGCGGGATCGAGTCGTCGACTGGGCGCTCGCGCACGCGGACGAGATCACGGCGCGCGTCCCCGGACCGTCGCGCATGGGACTCCTGCGACTCGCGGGGAGCTGCTCCGAGGAGCGGCTCGGACGCCTCGCGGCGTACTACGAGGCCCGGTCGATCCCGGGCGCCGCGCGGGCGATCACCCGCCAGAAGGACGCGGTCGCCGCGTGTCGCGCGCTCCGCGAAGCGCAGGGAGAATCGGTGCGGGCGGTGATCGCGGCCGGGCAGCCGTGAGCGGGCGCACGGAGAGAGAGATCCGCGCGCGGTTTCCGGCGCTCGCGACCGGCACCGTGTTCCTCGAGAACGCGGGCGGATCGCAGGTGCCGCGCGACGTCATCGAGCGCGTGTCGACGTATTTCCGCGAATCCTACGTCCAGCTCGGCGCCGGCTACCGGCGTTCCGACGTCGCGACGCAGACGGTGGACGCGGCACACGAGTTCGTGGCGACGCTCACGAACTGCCGCGACGTCGCCGTGCCGATCCTCGGCTCGTCGTCTACCGTCCTGCTGCACGTGCTCGCGGGCGCGTACGCGCCGAAGGTGCGGGGCCGAGAGATCATCGTGTCGGAGGCGGGGCACGAGGCGAACGTCGGGCCGTGGGTGCGGCTCGAGGCCGCCGGCGCCGTGATTCGCTGGTGGCGCGTGAACGAGCGGGGGGAGAGCTCGCTCGCGGCACTGGAGTCCCTGCTGAACGACCGGACCGCGCTCGTGGTGTTCCCGCACGTGTCGAACCTGCTCGGTGGGGTGGTCGATGTGCGCGAGATCACACGCCTCGCGCACGCGCGCGGCGCGCGCGTCGTGGTGGACGGTGTGGCGTACGCGCCGCACCGCGCGATCGACGTCGCGGGCTGGGGTGCAGACTGGTACGCGTACTCGACGTACAAGGTCTACGGCCCGCACCTCGGTGCGCTCGTCGGCCGCCGCGACGCGATCGCCGAACTCGTGGGCCCGAACCACTTCTTCGTGCCGGAGGAAGAGCTTCCGTACAAGTGGGAGCTCGGCGGCGTGCCGCACGAGTCGTGTGCGGCGCTGCTCGGAACGAGGGACTATCTCGCGTGGCTCGGCGGGTCCGGGGCAGCGGATCGAGCGACCCTGGAGCGAGCGTTCGCCCCCATGGAGCGCCGCGAGGCGACGTTGACCGCGCGCCTGCTCGCGTGGCTCGTCGAGCGCGGGGCGCGGATCGTGGGGCCGGGGCTCGACCCGGGAGCGGACCGGGTGGGCACGGTCAGCTTCCTCGCGCCGGGTCGCGACGTGGGGGCGATCTGCGCCGCGGCGCACGCCGCCGACGTGGGCATCCGCTCCGGCCACATGTACGCGTACCGGCTCTGCGAGGCGATGGGGATCGCGCCGGCCGACGGCGTCGTGCGGGTCAGCCTCGTCCACTACACCTCGGACGACGATCTGGACCGCCTGTTCGACGCCATCGGCCCGGCGCTGGGCTAGCCGCGCCGGGCTAGCCGGCACTCACCGCGCTAGCGATCGAGTCGCACCACCTTCTGCGTGCGCGTCTCGCCGTCCGCCGTGATCCGCACGAAGTAGACGCCCGCGGGCACGTCGCGGCCGGATTCGTCGCGGCCGTCCCAGTCGTGGCGGTGCGGGCCGGCGGCGAGCCGCTCGGCCGACGTCGCGCGCACGAGGCGCCCCGCCACGTCGAAGATCGCCGTCGCCACCGCGGCCTCGCGCTCCAGCGTGAACGAGATCGACGTCTCGCCCGCGAACGGATTCGGCGCGACCCGCGTGTCGGAGGCGTTCGCCACGCGCTCCGGCGCCGCCGTCGACGGATTCGTGAGACTCATCGGCGCCGAGCACACGAGCGAGTAGTCCTGCGACCCGTTCGCGAGCGTTCCCTGGTGGTACACGCGGATGCGGTGCACGCCGGCGGGCACGAGCGCGACCTCGATCTGCTCCAGGTTGTCGCGGAAGTTGCGGCCGTTCGTGGCCGCCGCCGACGGATTCGACGGATCGAGCACCCACGGCTGGTAGACCACGTCGACCACCGCGAACTCCACGTCGAGGTCGTTCACGAGCATCGCGTCCGGCGGATCGAGTGCGGGAGCGGGCGGCGTACCCGCGGGGTCCGTCCAGCCGAGGCCGAGGCGGATGTCGGTCGGGGAGTCGATCGTCACGAAGTACTCGTCCGTCGCGCCGTTCGCGAGCGTGCCCTCGATCACGTGCGAGGTCCCGGCTGCCGCGTCGGCGTCCGCCTGCACGAGCAGCGCGGCGGCGGCCGTGTTCAGCAGGCCCCACCCGTTCATGTAGTCGGGGCCGGGATCCGGACCGGCCTCATCCGTGGTGGAGCACAGGATCGTCTTGAGGGTGGCGGCACGGGCGGGGCCGCCGTGGGTCACCTTCCAGTGCTGAGCCACGAGATTCGCGGAGCCGGACGCGTTCGGCGACGCCATCGACGTTCCGCTGTAGCTCGCGTACGACGTGTTGCTGCTCGCGATCGACGACCGCAGCCCCACCCCGTTCGCCACGAGATCCGGCTTGATCCGGCCGTCGTCCGTGGGGCCCCAGCCGCTGAACGTCGACATGACCACGTCGCCGGCGGAGGTCCAGCCGCCGGGGATGTCGTTGATTGCGCCGACCGACAGGATGTTCTTCGCGTTCTTGAGCCACGCCACGGTGTCGTAGCCGGTGGCGCCGCCGTCGGCGTCGTGCGAGTCGTTGGACTGCACCCAGCTGCCGTCCCAGTGGTAGTGCGTGCCGCCCGGTCCCGGACCGAAGTCGTTGCGGTCGTTGCCGGCGGAGCCCACGATCAGGTAGTTCGGCGCGTTGAACGAGATCGCGTCCCAGGCTTGCGCGTTCGAGTCGTAGTAGCCGAAGCCGTAGTCCTCGCTCGAATCCACGTCGAGGTCGCCGTACCAGTACCAGTCGCCCTGCGAGTCCTGGTACCAGCCGGTGATGAAGCCGTACGAGTGGTTCGAGATCAGCAGACCCTGGGCGGCGGCGCTCGCCATCTCGGAGTCGTCGCTGTTCCAGTCGTAGCAGTGCAGCTCGCCCTCGTAGGACATGCCCTTCGCGGTCGGGTCCACGCCCTCGCCGATCATCGTGCCGGACACGTGCGTGGCGTGATTGGAGAAGCTCGAGGCGCCGTCCTCCTGCGAGGCGCGCCCGGTGAGCTCCTGGTGCGACGTGCGGACGGCGCCGCCGTCCCAGATCGCGAGCTCGCCCGGGACCGTGGTGGAACCGGTCAGGCCGAGGCCGCTGGAGCCCCCGGGATGTGCTTCGTCCGTGGAGACGGTCTCGGCCGCCATCTCGTTGTCGGTGGCGTAGGTGCGCGGAAAGCCGCGCGCGTCGAGGTAGAGGATCTGGACGTCGCGGTCCGCGGCGCCCACCGGGCCGGGGCGCGGTGAGGCGAGGAGCGCCTGGAACGCGGGTCCGCGGCCGGCGTCGCGGCGGGCCGCGAGCTCGGCGGCGAGGCGCTGCAGGGCCGGGACGTTCGTGGCGTGGGCCGGAGCGGACAGGGTGAGCGGGCCGAGAAGCAGCCCCAGGGCCGGTGTGAGGGCCGGCGCGGCGAGCGAGCGAAGTCTCACGAGACCTTCTCCCGTTGCGAAGTGAATGCGGAGCGGGGCAGTGAACTCATTATCGCAGGTCGGCGACGCGTTCCGCAAATCGACGGGCCCGAGCGGCCGGCGGGCCGACGGTCAGATCGCGGTCCAGCCGCCGTCGACCATGAGCACGTGGCCCGTGACGTAGCGCGACGCGTCGGACGCGAGGAACACGGCGGCCCCCGCGAGATCGTCCGGCTCGCCCACGCGCCCGAGCGGCGTGCGCTCGAGGATCTTCGCGTACGTGTCGGGCTCGCCGAGCGCGGGCGACGTCATCTCGGTGCGGATGTAGCCGGGGCCGATCGCGTTCACGCGGATGCCGTGGCGCGCCCACTCCACCGCGCAGGTGCGCGTGAGCTGCACGACCGCGCCCTTCGTGGCGGCGTACGGCGCGGAGTTCGGATCCGCCACCACACCCGCGAACGACGCGAGATTCACGATCGCGCCGGGACGTCGCGCGGCGATGCAACGTCGCGCGAGGATCTGCATGCCGAAGAACACGCCGTCCAGGTTGAGCGCGACCATGCGCCGCAGGTCCTCGCGCGAGTAATCCTCGGCCGGTGTGCGCTGGCTGATGCCCGCATTGTTCACGAGGATGTCGACGTCGCCGAGGTCGCGGGCCGCGAGATCGAACGCGGCTTCGAGCGAGGCCGGGTCCGTCACGTCGGTCGGCGCGAAGGCGGCGCGGTGGCCCGCACTTTGCAATGTGGCGGCGGCGGACTGCCCGCGCGCGGGGTCGATCTCCGCCACCGCGATCGCGGCCCCGGCCCTGGCCAAACCCTGGGCAATCGCGAGCCCGATGCCGCGTCCGCCCCCCGTGACGAGAGCGACGCGGCCGGAAAGGTCGAAGGGAGAGGCACTTGCGGGCATGGAGACGTGTCCTTTCGCGGCGCAGGGCCGTGTGCAGCGGACGAACGAGGCGGCGAGCGGCGGGCTCGTTTGCGGACTGGCACGGGCGGTGCATAGCAACCGGTCCGGAACGTCGGCGGCGCAACGGGGCCGCCGGGTCGTCTGGAGCCGGGTTCGGCCGGGGACGATAACAGAGGGAGGCGGGGAGGGGCAGACGTCCCCGTCGACGCGCCGTGAAGGAGTGAGTCATGCCCTGGTACCGACAGCTGAGCTTCGCGTTGGTCGCGATCCCGTGCCTCGTCGTGCCGGCCCGCGCGGAGCTGGAGCTCGAAGCTCACTGGGACATTCCGGTTCCCTCCGCGATTCCGGGCGGGATCTCCTACCCGGTCGACGTCGCGGGCGACGCCGGCGACCGGGTGTATGTGCTTTGCGCTGTCTCCACGCCGGATCGATTCGTCACCGTGTTCGAGGGCGACGGAACGATCGTGTCACAGTGGACGACCCCGCGGGGAACCGAGACCGATCTGGCCGTGACGTCGGAAGGCGAGATCGTCCTGCTCGACGAAGCGAGCGCGACGCTGTCGTTCTTCGGCGCAACCGGTGAGCCGCACGGCAGCTTCTCGACCGCGCCGACTCTGGAACCCGAGGACGTGGCCGCCGTACCCTGGGGCGGGGTCGTCGTCTGCGGAGACCGCGTGACGCACTTCGATCGACAGGGGCAGGTGATCGACAGCTGGGAGACTTGGCTCCTTCGCGAGCCGAGGCAAGGGGCCGATCCCGTAACCGACTACTGCCCCACGCGGTCCGTCGCGGCTCATCCGGAGGGCTACTTCCTCGTGCCGCTCTGGTACGGAGTCGTCCGGCTGTGGCCGGGCGAGCCGGCCGAGGTGTTCGGCCCCGACGACTACTACTACGGCGGCTGGTGGCAGAGCACCGAACCGGCCGAGCTCGCGATCGGCGCGCACGGCGGGTTCTGCACGCGATCGCTGGGGGGCAGCTATTTAGTCCTCCGCGGGCCGCGCGGCTTCGTGATGGAGCCCTACGGCCCTGGGGAACCGATCCGAATCGCCGTCGACGGGAGGGGGCGGCTCGTCGACTTGCGCGAGTTCACGCGGGAGTGGCATCGAGGCGCTTCGGTGGCCCGGTTGCGCCCGTCCGGAAGTGTCTATGTCGGTACTTCGGTCTACGGCAGTGACCTCCCGTCCATTCGGGTCGACGGTGTATCCGTACCGGCGTCCGGGCACTTCGAGTGGGAGCCCGGCTCCGTCCATCATCTGGAGGCGAATCACGTCCCGACACAGCCCGGCGAGCGCTGGTCGTTCCACGGCTGGGATCCGGAACGGGCCGGAGCCTTCGAGCTGGTCGTGCCGGAGATCGCGATCGGCCTGCACGCCGATTTCCGCTACGAGTACGAGGTGACGGTCGAGGTGGAGGGTGGCGGCACGGCCACGCCAGGCTCTCACTGGGTTCCGCGCTGGACGCGCGTGGACTTCGCCGCGATGCCCGATCCCGGATGGCGATTCGCGCACTGGACAGGATCCGACGAGCTCCCGGGGGCACCCGACGTTCGGGAGGCGGAGTTCACACGAGTGATCGAGCACGGAGTTCGGTACACCGCCCACTTCGTTCGCGACGGTCTCACGTTCACGCTGAGCGCGAGCGACACCGATCCCTTCGCCACGGAATCCCAGCCCACCCACGGTCTCCGGGATCTACACCTGTGGGCGGGCTGTCTGGATCGCGGGCTGTCGGCGTTCGAAGCCGGCGTGGAGGGTTCGATCCAGGTGCTCGGGTTCGAGCCGGCGGACGGGATGCTGAGCCTCGGTCCGCCGGACGCGCCGATGATCGCGCTCGGTGGCTGTCCCGTGGGGGAGTCGGTGCGGCTCGGGAAGTTCACGGTGTGGGACGACGGTGGCACGCTGGCGTTCACGGACTCCCCGAACGGGATGATGGTCGCGGTGGATTGCCCGGGCGAGCTCCAGTCGTGGCCGTTCGAGTGGATCGGGTTCTCGTCGGCGGGGGCGTCGCCGCGTTCGGCGGATCCGCACTGCCCGGGCGATCGCGTGCCGGCGGCGCAGCGTCCGGGGCTGGCCGAGGACCATGCGGAATCGCCGCGTCTCACGCTGGCGCGGAATCCCTTCCGGGGCGAGCTGCCGATCGGGCTGGATCTCGCGGGGGCGCCGTCCGGCGAGCTGCGGGTGTTCGACGTGCTGGGCCGTCAGGTGCGCACGCTGCCGCTGGCGTCGGGTGTGATGGCGGCGCGGTGGGACGCTCGGGACGAGGCCGGAGCGCCGGTGCGGGCGGGCGTGTACTTCGTGCGACTGACGACGGCGGGTGAGAGCCGGACGTCGAAGGTCGTGTACCTCGGACCGTAGCTCTCGCCGCGGGCCGACCCCGACCCGTCGCCGCTAGGGGTTGAACGGGATCTGCACGGTCCCGGTCGGGAAGTCCGCGACGTTCGACAGCGCGAAGATCTCGTTCACCGGCTGGCTCGCGGGAATCGGCGCGCCGAGGATCTCGAGGAAGAACGGGCCGGCACCGTCCTCGTCGTCGGCCGGCTCGAGGGTCACGAACACGCTGCCGATGCCGAGCGGCTGACCCGTGATCCCGAACGGGAAGTCCGAGCCGGGGTAGGGCCATGGCTGCGACGTCGCGAGCGGGCCCGCGCCGTCCGAGTCCGGGAGACCCGAGCTCCGGAACTTGCCGAGCGATTGCGGCCCCACCTGCGGGATCGAGATCCACCCCTCGTAGATCCAGCCGGCCGGCGCGTCCGGGAGCGACAGCGACGGCCCCGCTCCGTCCGGCAGCGCGAACCAGACCCCCTCGTTCTCGTCGGTGGAGTCCGCGGAGGTCGGCGTGGCGAGCTGGGCGAAGCCCGTAGCGGTGGTGAAGTCACGATTGAAGGCGTCGGCGTAACTCGCGCTCATCGCGGAGGTTCCGTTGAGGAAAGATCCGCCGAGCAGACCCACCGTGCGCGGCGCCGGATCATCCGCGTCGCGGACCTCCAGGGTCACGAAAGCGTCGACCGCGAGCTGCCAGAGGATCTCGCCGCTCGCGTTCGTGGGCACGTTCTCGTCTTCCGGATCCACGCCGAACGTGGTCGGCTGCCAGTCCTCGCCCACGACCTGGCCCGTCCCGTCGATGCGGAAGCGACCGGCGGACGCGGCCGCGGAATGACGGCCCGGCTCCGTGAGCGCGAACGAGATCCACAGCTCGAACGTCGCGTCCGCCTGGGCGAACGGCGGGAAGCCCGCGAGGGTCATCGTCACGGTGTCGCTGCCGTCCGGGCCGGTCGGATCGTCCTTGCCGCAGCCGGTCAGGGCGGCCAGCGCCGTCGCCACTCCCAGGATCGTGAATCGACGCGAAATCAACGACTTCACGGCAGGAAGCTCACGAATCGCGCGAAATTCGGTACCTCGGCCACGGACTTGATCGCGTGGGTCGCGGCGTCGAAGACGACGACCGTGCCGGGGTTCTTCTCGCCGTCCGGGGCCGGATGGTGGCCACCGCCCTGGTTGTCGTCGTTCGCGCTCGTGACCCAGACCTCGCTGCCGTCCGGCGAGAACGCAATCCCGATCGGGCGGAGGATCACGGCGCGCTCCGGATCGTCCGGGTGCATCGGGGACAGCCGCTCGATCTCCACCGGCGCGTCCGGATTCGAGACGTCGATCACGGACACGGAGGACTCGAGCCAGTTCGCGACCCACAGGCGCGTGCCGTCCGGCGAGACGGTGAGGTGCCAGGGGCCGTCGCCCACCGCGACCTGTCCGGTCAGCGGGACCGGCGTGCTGCCGAGGTCGTCCACCGCGGAAGCGTCGAACACGTACACGTGATCCGTCCCCTGGGCGCTCACGTAGAGGCGCGTGTCGTCCGGCGAGAGGACGCACTGCTGCGGCGCGTGCGCGACGCCGACGTCCGGCAGCTGGATGTCCTCGTCCAGCATCGTGGGAAGGCCGCGACCGGCGTTCGTGGCGAAGACCGAGACGTCGTCGGTCTGGATGTTCGCGACGAACGCGCGCTCGCCGTCCGACGAGATCGCGAGGCCGTGCGGCTGCAGGCGCCCCTGCGGGTTGAAGATCGCGAGGATCTGGAGCGTCTCCGCATCGAGCACGTGCACCTTGTGCTCGTCGCCGGGGCCGGTGTGGAAGTTCGAGACCCAGAGCTGCGTCCCGTCCGGTGTCGCCTCCATCAGCGCCGGGTAGGTGCCCACGCGGAGGGTCTGCAGGAGTTCGTAGTCGTCGGCGTCGTAGACGTGGAGGTTGTCGCTGGCGTTCTCGAAGCGGGTCACGTAGAGGCGACGTCGGGTCTGATCGACGTAGACCGAGTGCGGCTGCTCGATCGGCAACAGACGCGCGAGCCGCCCCGTATCCATGTCCACCACCGCGACGTCGTTCTCGCCCTGGCACGCCACGAATGCCTTGCGGGTCGTGCCGTCGTCGAGCGTGGAACCGTCGTCGTCGCGCGCGCCCTCCTCGATCCAGCGCTTGAGGAACCGGATCTCGTCGTCGGGGAGCGCGTCGCGGCCGAGCGGCATCCGGGGCTCGATGTCGCCGGTCGTGTGCAGATAGAGATGGCTCCACCGCGGCTCGAACGGGACGACCATGGCGCCGAAGCGGCTGCCCCGCTTGAGCGTGTCGTACGACTCGAGCACGAGGTCGAACGCCGCGTCCGTGGAGTTGTGGCAGGCGGCGCTGTTGCAGCTCATCGAGAAGATCGGCTGCACGTGCTGCGAGAACACGATCGGGTCGATCGAGTCGTAGTCGGGACGATCCGGGCCGGTCGAGTCGCCGCAGCCGCCGCCGGCCGTGGCGAGGATGGCGACGCCGGCGACGGCGAACGTCGCGCGGAGGATCCGGCGCGAACTCGCGCGGGACGCACGGAGATGAGATCGGGTCATCGGTGATCCTGAGGTTCGGGCGGCTCGGTCCCGGTCGGGGCGACCGGTGGGCCCGATCTTTCGGGGCGCAACCCGGGCCGTTGCCCTAGAGTGTAAGGACGGCTCTCGCGCCGGTCAATCGGGGCCGGTGCCGATCCGTCCGGGGGATCCACCGGCGATCGAGGGGACCGTTCCATCGGGTCCGGCGCCCGGGGCAGTTCCATTCCGAGCGGGGCGACGCATGCGAGAAGAGATCTACCAGGGACGAGTCGTGAACCTCGCAATCGAGGACGTGGTGCTGCCGAACGGCGCCCGCACGCGGCTCGAGGTCATGCACCACCCCGGCGCGGCCGCCGCGGTGCCGCTGTTTCCGGACGGCACGGTGGCGATCCTCCGCCAGTACCGGCACGCGGTCGGCGGCTGGCTGTGGGAGGTCCCCGCCGGCAAGCTCGACAAGCCGGGCGAGAACCCCCTGGAGTGCGCGCAGCGCGAGCTCGCGGAGGAGGCGGGCCTCGCGGCCGCCCGCTGGGACAAGCTCGGCTCGATCTACACCACACCGGGCTTCTGCGACGAGATCATCCATCTGTACCTCGCGCGCGAGCTGACCGAAGCTCCGCTCGAGCACGAGGCCGACGAGGTGATCGAGGTGCACCGCATGCCGCTGACCGAGGCGCTCGCAAAGATCGGACGCGAGGAGCTCCAGGACACGAAGTCGATCGCGGCGCTGCAGGCGACGGCGCTCCGGTTCGGGGCCGGCCTCGGCCAAGGCTGGACGGAGCGGATCGCGAACCCATGACGTACCGGCGCGCGTTCCTCGCGACGTTTCTCGTGGGGCTCCTGTTCCTGATCTCGATGCTGCACGCGACCGGCGGGCGGCCGTCGCTGCCGCTGGACGATTCCTTCATCTACTTCCAGTACGCGAGTCGCGCGGCCGAGGGGCATCCGCTCTCGTACCAGGCCGGCGAGGCGCGCACGACCGGAAGCACGAGTCTGCCGTGGATGGCGCTGCTGTCGGTCGGCTCGCTGCTCGGCTTCGGCGGCAAGTCGATCGTCTTCTTCGCGTTTGCGCTCGGCGGCCTCACGCTCGCCCTCGCCCTGAAGGTCGCGGCCGACGCCCAGGACGCGCTCGCCCCGCGGAAGCCCGGCAGCGAACGACCGGGGGAGCTCCCGATCTTCGGGCTGCCGCTCGCGGCCGCGCTCGTGCTGCTCGCGGGGCCGTTCCAGTGGGGCGTGTGGAGCGGCATGGAGATCCCGCTCGTGGCCCTTGCGCTGCTGCTCGCGTTCCGCGAGTTCGTGCGCGGCGGCGCCCGGCCGACCGGCCCCGCCGCCGCCGCGACGTTCCTGGTCGGCGCCGTCCGTCCCGAGGGCGCGCTGCTGGCGGGAATCGTGGCCGTGGCCTGGATCTGGAACGCGGCGCGCGAGAAGAATCGCGACGGGCTGCCGTGGGTACTGCTCGTACTGGCCAGCGTGTTCTTCCAGCCGGCCGTGTACGCGCTCGCCACCGGGGATCCGCGCTCCACCGGCTACGTCGCGAAGTCGCTCCTCGCGGCGCCGCACGCGGAACTGCTCGACGTTCTCCGCGTGGCGATCCTGCGGGCCGCCTCGCTCGGGCGCGGGCTCTTCTCCGGGTTCGGCCCCGTCGTCGACGGACAGGGACTCTACGCGTACGACTCGGAGACGATCGCGCTGTGGACCGTGCCGGGGGCGGGGCTGCTGTTCCTCGTCGGTGTGCTACCGGCGGTGGCGCGCGAACTCGGCGAGCGCCGCGCCGGTCCCGGTCTACTCACGCTCGGCTGGATCGCCGCGATCCTCCTGGCGACGAGTCTCGTGGAGGAGCCGGACGCACATTTCTCGCGCTACCAGATGCCGATCCTCCCGCTGTTCCTCGTGTGGGTCGCGATCGGCACCGGCCGCCTCGCGCGGATCCTGCGCGACGTGAAGGCGGGTTTCGCGCGGATCACGGTCGGCCTCCGCGCGTGGCTGGCGCTCGGCGGCGTGGTCTCCGTGCTCTTTTTCGCCGGCGCCTACGGCGACAACTGCCGCGACATCGACGGGATGCAGATCCGGGTGGGGGAGTCGCTCGCCGAGGCGCTCGGGCCGGACGACGTGGTGGCGATCAACGACGCGGGCGCGATCGCGTACTTCTCCGGCCGCCGCACGCTCGATCTGATCGGTCTCACCACGCCGGGCTTCGCCGGACTGTGGGGCCAGGGCACCGGTGTCCTGTGGGAGAAGCTCGAGGCGCTGCCGGCCGCGCGGCGTCCGGGCTGGTTCTGCATCTTCCCGAACTGGTTCGACTTCGAGGCCGCCGCGTTCCTGAATCGTCAGGGGAGCGTCCGCCTGCTCAGTCCCTCGGTCGTCGACGCGGAGAAGGTGCTGTACCGCGCGGACTGGTCCGCCGCGGGAAGCGGCGATCTCCCGGCGGCGACGTCCGTCGCGGGGTTCGCGAATCCGGATCTCGTCGACCGGCTCGACGTGGCCGACGTCGACTCCGAGTCGGCGCACTCGTTCGCGTGGACGAACGGCGAGGGCGGCGGCGATGCGGGCAGCTTCGTCCGCCGGGCCCCCGTGGATTCCGACCCGAACCCGATCACGGACGGGGGACGGAGCTTCCTGGACACGGTCTCGTTCGAGGTCGCGCGGGCGCCGCTGCGGCCGGCGACGTTGTTGGTGCGATCCGTGAGCGGAGTCACACAAGTCGTTGATATCACGATCGATGGAAGGCCGTCCGATCGGGTCGAGATCCGGGCCCCCGGCGCCGGCCGCTTCCACGAGCAGGCGATCGCCACGCTGGAGCGGGGGACCGAGCCCGCCCGGGTGACGCTCCGGGTCGTGGGCGAGTTCGCGCCGCCGCTGATCCTGGCCCACGTGTTCGTGGTGGCCGGGGAGACGCCGTGATCGGGACGGAACGGTGGCGCTCGCCGAACGTCCGGCTCGCCGCGCTGGTGGCGGCCGCGCTCGGAGTCCGGCTCGTCCACCTGGCCACGATCCACGCCGGTCCGCTGTTCCGCTACCTGCTGATCGACTCCGCGTTCTACGACGCGGTCGGCCGGCGCCTCGCGACCGGGGGAGGATTCCCCGAGGGCCCGTTCTTCATGAACGTGCTCTACGGCGTGTTCCTCGGAGTGATCTACGCGCCGTTCGGCGCGGGCGACGGCGGCAAGCTCGCGGTCCTCGTGATCCAGTCGATTCTCGGGGCCGTCTCCTGCGGGCTCACTGTCCGGCTCGGCGCAGCCCTCGGTCGCCCGCGCGACGGGTGGATCGCGGGCGTTCTGCTCGCCGTCTTCGGTCCCGCCGTCTTCTACGACGGTGCGCTCCTCACGCCGAGCCTGCTCCTGTTCCTCACCGTGGCCGCATTGCTCGTGGCCGCCCGCCAGCGTACGAGTCCTTCGTGGCCCCGGGCGGCCGGGCTCGGCGTGCTGCTCGGACTGCTGATCCTCGGGCGCGCGAACCATCTCCTGCTGCTGGTCGGGCTCGCGATCCTGCTCGCGCGCGGTGGCCGCGCGCAGCGTGGGGCCGCGGCGGTGATGACGCTCGTGGCGCTCGCCGTGGTCGCGCCGGTCACCGTCCGGAACGTCGCGCAGTCGGGCGCGTTCGTGCCCGTCACCGCGAACGGCGGGATGGTGCTGTGGGCCGGGAATCACGAGGGCGCCACCGGCATCTACTCCGAGCCCGCGTTCCTCGGGAATCCCGTGCCCGAACGCGAGGCGGAGGACTACCGGCTGGAGGCGTCGCGACGGGCGGGGCGGGATCTCACGCTCGCGGAGTCGAGTCGGTACTGGGAGCGCGCCACCTGGCACGCCTGGACGACCGAGCCGGGACGCACCGCGCGCCTGTTCCTGCGCAAGCTCCGCTTCTGGTTCCACGCCACCGAGTCGCAGACGAACCTCTCGTACTACTTCGCGATCGACCAGGCGCCCGTCCTGCGGATCCTCCGGCTGCATCTCGGCTGGATCCTGCCGCTCGCGATCGTGGGGCTCCTCGCGGGCGGCTGGCGCGAGCCGCTGTTGACGTTGCCGATCGCGGTCTCGATCGTGACCTGCCTCGTGTTCTACATGTCGAGCGAGTACCGGCACCCGGTGGTGCCGTGCCTTCTGCTCCTGGCCGCCGCCGGCGGGCGCGTCTCCCTCGATGTCTTCCGTCACGCCGTGATCTGGCGCCGCGTCGCGCTCGGCGCCGGGCTCGTGGCGTTGCTCGTGCTCGCGAACTTCCGTGACCCGTTCCTCGCCCGGCTCCAGAGCCGTCGCGTGGACTACGTGAACTTCGGCACCCTCGCCGCGCAGGCGGGCGACCTCGAGGTCGCGGAGCGCCTGTTCCGTCGCTCGATCGCGATCGACCCGGACTGGGACGTCAGTCGCGCGAAGCTGGCCGAGGTGCTGCAGCGACTCGGGCGTCCCGGGGAGGCGATCGAGGAGTTGCGGGCGGCCGAGGCGGGGGCGGGGGAACCGTCGCCGATGATGGCGGCGAGCGAGCTGTTCCGGGCGGGCCGACTGGAGGAAGCGCGCGCCGCGTTCGTGGCGATCGCGGAGGCGGGCGGCGAGGAGAGCGCGGCCGCCCTCAACAACGCGGGCCTGTGCTCGATGCAGCTCGGTGACGTGAAGGGTGCCGTGCAGGCGTTCGAGGCGTCGCGCTCCCTGGACTCGCTGTACGCGAGTCCGGTGATTCACCTCGGCCGGCTCGCGCTCGCGATCGGGGATTCCACCGCGGCGGCGCGCTACGCGGACGAAGCGGTGGAGCTCGCGCCCCAGGACGGCCGGGCGCAGCGGCTGCAGGCCCGCGCCCGCGGAGAGGTTTCGCCCGGGGAAGCGGACGAGGGCATGGATTGAAAGGCCGGGCCGCTCGGATCTAGGTCGCCGAGCCGTCGCCCTCGAGCCCGAGCTCGGCCGCGACGCCGGCGAGCGCGTCCCGCACGAACTCGATGTGGGCGTCCAGGTCCACGCCGAGCTCCTCGGCGCCCTGGAGGATGTCGTCGCGATTCACTCCGCGCGCGAATGCCTTGTCCTTCATCTTCTTCTTCACGGACTTGACCGGAACGTCGGCCACTCGCTTGCCGGGGCGGACGAGCGCGCAGGCGGTGAGGAAGCCGCAGAGCTCGTCGACCGCGAACAGCGTCCGCGCCATCGGCGTCTCCCGCGCCACCCCCGTGTGGTTGCCGTGGCCGAGGATCGCGGTGCGGATCTCCTCGGACACGCCGCGTTCGGTCAGGATCTCCGATCCGCGGAACGGGTGATCCTCCAGCGACGGGTAGCGCTCGTAGTCGAAGTCATGAAGCAGTCCGGTCACGCCCCAGAGCTCCGGGTCGGCGCCCGACCGGCTCGCGTAGGCGCGCATCGCCGCCTCGACCGAGAGGGCGTGCTTCAGCAGAGCGTCGCTCTGCGTGTACTCCGTCAGGATGGCCCAGGCTTCTTCTCGGGTCGGGATCGACATCGTTCCTCCTCGGCTGCCGGGATCGTACCGGGCATCCGCCCATTGCGGTAGGTTCGAGGCATGCGACTGCGAATCGGGATCACCGTGGCGCTCGGATGCCTGGCGGCAGGGCCGACGGTGTGCGCACACGAGAACGTGATCATCCTGGGCGACAGCATCACGGCCGGCGTGTCGTACCTCTCGCTCTCCGACGACTCGGCCCGCGAGTCGTGGGCGAACCGCGTGCTCGCGGCGCTCGGTGAACCGCCGGATCTCCCGCGGCTGGAGTCGCCGGCACCGGCCGATTTCGCACGCCTCGCTCGCGACGGCTGGGGGTTCGATGCGTGGCGCTTCGTTGCGAGCGCGCTCCCGTGGGTGCTTGATCGCGATTCGCGCTTCGTGGCGGGCGAACCTCGCTCGATCGTCGCGGTGCCGGGCGAGACCGTGCACGAAGCGCTCACGCAGTCGAGCCGGGACCCCGGCGTCGGGTCCACGGCGTCGATCCTCGGTCCGCTGCTGCTGCCGGAGGGACTGACGGCGATCGAGACCGCGGAAGCGTCCGCCCGCGACCTCGACTGGGCGATCCTGTGGCTCGGCGCCAATGATCTGCTGTCCGCGTTTCGGCTCGTGGGCACGGCCTCTCCGCCCACCCCGGATCAGTTCGCGCGCGATTACGAGGAGCTCGCGCGCCGCCTCGGGGCGTTGCTGGCCCCCGGGACGCCGCCGTCGCACCTGCTGCTCGGAACGTTGCCGGACGTGACCGAGGTTCCGATCTGGCGCCCCCTGCCGCCCGGCGCACGCGACGAGCACGGCGAGCCGTTCGAGACGGGCAGTGTGGCGTCGGCGTTCCTCGTGCACTTCCGGAACGATCGCTTCGAGCGGGGCCGGGAGGCGTTCGCGCCGGCGGACGTGGCGGCGGTGCGCGAGCTGGTGCGGGAGTACGACGTCCGCATCCGGGCGATCGCGGACCGGCTCGGCGCCACGGTCGTGGACTTCGGGGCGCTGCTGAAGGAGCTGGCGCGCGAGCCGGAGTGGGACGCGATCGACTCGCCGTGGTTCTCGCCGGACCTGCTGCATCCCTCGCCGCGAACGCACGCCGCGATCGCGGCTCGCGTGCTCGGCGTGATGGGGGAGGTCGGCTCCCCCGCGCTCGCCGGTGCGACGCCACCGGTCCCCGTGCGACCGGACCCCACGTCGGCCGAGGCCAGTCGCCGTTTCGCGCTGATGCGAACGGCGATGCTCGGGACGGGCGCGTACTCGTTTCCGCCGCGCCCGGCCGTGCGCCTGTCGGTGGACGTCGGCGGGCGCCTCGACGACGGTCGGGACGACGTCGTGCTGTCCCCGTCGCTGCTGCTGGCGCTCGAGCGTCCGCCGCTGCCGGCGTTCTCGCGTTGGAACTCGCGCACGTTCGTGGCCGGGCGAGTCGCGGCCGAGGTTCGATCCGATCGCGATCTCGCCCTCGCGGCCGACAGTCCCGAGTTCCGCGCGGGCTGGGCCGCGGAGCCGATCGGCGCCTGGCACTGGCGACGTGTCGAAGGCGGCTGGCGCTGGGCTCGGCGCACCGGCTCGGGGTGGTGGGCGCGTGGCGAATGGCGTGCCGTCTACGCCGAGGTCCGGGCCGACGCCTTCCGCCCGACGTCCGTGGAGGCGGGACTTCGCCTCGGGGCCACCACCCGCACCGGCCGCAACGGGAACTGATCGCGCCTTGCGGCGCGCCACGACTCGGCTCGCGGGAACCCCGGGCTGCGCGACCGCGGCAAAATGTGTATCTTCCCGCGCCGGAAGAGGGAGGGACGCACGATGAGCAAGAAGGGCACGATCGGGATTCTCACGGGCGGCGGCGACGTTCCGGGTCTGAACCCGGCGATTCGCGCCGTCACCTACCGCGCGCTGCGCGAGGGCTATCGAGTGCTCGGGATCCGTCGCGGCTGGGCGGGACTCGTGGACTGCGTGCCGGAGAAGGGCGCGGATAACTCGGACTGCGTGCGCGAGCTGACCGAGGACATCGTGAACCGCGCCGGCCGGACCGGCGGGACCTTCCTGCACACGTCGCGCACGCGGCCGAGTCACCTGCCGCTCTCGAACGTGCCGCCGCACCTCGCCGATCGCTACCGGGACGAGATCAACGACGTCACCCCCGAGGTGCTCCGCAACCTCGAGTTCCTCGGGATCGACACGCTGATCCCGATCGGCGGCGACGACACGCTCAGCTACGGCGCGCGCCTGCACGAGGAAGGTCTCAAGGTCGTGGCGATCCCGAAGACCATGGACAACGACGTGCCCGGCACGGACTACTGCATCGGCTTCAGCACGTGCGTCACGCGCACGATCGAGCTGACGCACGCGCTCCGGACCACCGCGGGCTCGCACGAACGATTTCTCGTCATCGAGGTGTTCGGCCGCTACGCGGGGTTCACGGCGATCCTGCCCACCATGGCCGGAGCCGCCGATCGCTGCGTGATCCCCGAGTCGCCGTTCGAGATCGAGCGCCTCGCCGAGCTCCTCTCGAGGGATCGCAGCCAGCACCCGAGCCGCTACGCCGTGGTGCTCGCCTCCGAGGGTGCCACGATCCACGGAGGCGTCATGTCTTTCGAGGGCGAGGAGAGCGACCAGTTCGGTCACAAGAAGCTCGGCGGCATCGGCGACAAGATCGCCTCGAACCTGAAGGCCCTGTCCCCGAAGTTCAACGGGGGACGTCGCGTGAACGTCGTGAGTCAGCGCCTGGGCTACCTCGTGCGCTGCGGCGATCCGGACGCGCTCGATTCGATCGTGCCGATGGTCTTCGGGAATCTCGCGCTCGACACCGTGCTCTCGGGCGGATCGGGCGTGCTCATCAGCCTTCGGAACGGCTGCTACGATCGCGTGCCGATCTCGGTGATCACGGAGACGAAGAAGATCGTGGACGTGAGCCGGTTCTACCGGCCGGATCGTCTGCGACCTTCCTACCAGGATCTGCTCGGGAAGCCGCTGTTCGTGATGACGGCGGAGTCCTAGGCGCTCCGTTCCGATTCCATGTTCACGATCTCGGTCACGAGAGGCTCGACGTCGCCGCCGATGAGCGCGATGCGGGTGGCTTCCTCGACGGCCCACGCCCGCCCGGTGCCGCCGGGACGCACGGTGAGGATGCCGCTCAGGCACGTTCCGAGGTAGCGCACGAACCGCGGCCGTTCCGTCGGCGCGAGTTCGTCCAGGATGCGGTGGGGGGCGAACGCGGAGGATCGGGCGCACACGCCCACGATCGCGCGCGCCCCGCGGCGCATGGCCCGGAGCGCGAGCTGGAAGGACTCCGGTCGATCGCAGTCCTCCACCGCGAACACGGCGGGACTCACACGATCGATCAGCTCGCTCGCGCGTTCCAGGTCCTCGGCCCGGTTCGAGGACAGGAGCATCGCGGAGGCGCGACCCCGGGACAGGCCGGGCGTCCAGCGTCGGGCCATGCCCATGAACGGGCCCGGGCCCGCCAGGAGGAGGTGCGCGCACGCGGCCTCGAAGCCATTCTCGAGCGTCCGGGTATCGTTCGCCACCAGCAGGACGAGTGCGCCGGGCTCGTCGAGCACGGAGGCGAGCGTCTCCGGCGCCCAGGGCATCGCGGCCGCGAGCTGCTCGGCCGGAGGAAGACGTCGCAGCGTGACGATCTGGGTCAGCCCGCCGTGCAGCACTTCGAGTCGATAGATCTGCTCCGGTCCGACGTGCAGCACGTACTCCTCGGGCCGCCCGTCTGCGCGATCGATGCCGCCCACCGCGCTCCGGACCAGGTGATCGCGCAGGTTCTCGAACGCGCGCGGATCCAGGCGCTTGTCGCTCAGCGGAATCACGCGCCCGGCGACCTGGACCTCGGGCGACGCCTCTGCGCGCAGGAAGAGCGTGGAGTCGGGCGAGTCCTTGATCGCGTCGAGCAGCTCCGCCACTCCGAAGCCTTCCGGCGAGCGATGGGCGAGCACCTTGGACTCGCTGTCGAAGCGCGTGAACAGCTCGCTCAGGAGCGACGTCGCCTGGAGGGCCTCGCGCTGGTAGTCGCCGCCTCCGGCCAGCTCCTCTTCCGTCGCGGACTCCTCGTCGAGCTGGCGGGCGATCTCCATCATGAGATTCTGGGTCGAGCACTGGATGCGCCTCGCCACACTCGGCAGATCGGACGCGAAGCTGTACTCGGCGTCCTTCATCGAGAAGACCCGCTTCGCCGCGTCCTCTCCCTCGCGATGCTCGTCGTCCATCGCGTTGATGATCGTGCCGTCCTGGAAGTACAGGTAGGCGCGACCCTCGTCCCGCTCGACCTTCAACATGCCCGTCGCCTCGTTCACCGAGAGCACCTGGGCGAGATCGAACAGGGACAGGAACCGGGTGTGTCCGGAGAGCTCCACGGGGCGCTCCTAGGAGCGGGGAGGCGCGGCCGGTGCCGCCGCCGTCGCGTCGCCCGTCTCGATCGTGGTCGCGCGCGGCGACGGTCGGTCGGCGGGCCCGGGGACGATCTTCGTGTTCGTGAACCGCTGCGCCTCGACGCTCGTCACGATGCCCGCCTTCACGAGCGCCTGCAGCGAGTCGTCCATCAGCTGCATGCCGTCGCGACGACTGGTCTGGATCACGCTCGGGATCTGGTGGATCTTGCGCTCGCGGATGAGCGAGCTCACCGCGTTGTTGCCGAGCAGGACCTCCACCGCCGCCACGCGACCGCGCTCGTCGGCGCGACGCAGCAGCCGCTGCGAGATGACCGCGCGCAGAGACGAAGCCAGAGCTCCTCGCGCCTGGCTCTGCATGTCCGGCGGGAACGAATCCACGATGCGCTCCACGGTCTCCGACGCCGACGTCGTGTGCAGCGTGGCGAGAACGAGCTGGCCCGTCTGGCCGGCGGTCAGCGCCAGGTTCATCGTCTCGAAGTCGCGCATCTCGCCGACCAGGAGCGTGTCCGGGTCCTCACGCAGGGCCGCGTGCAGCGCCTTCGCGAACGACGGCGTGTGCTTCCCGACCTCCCGCTGGTTGATGAGGCAGTGGCGGTTCTGGTGCACGTACTCGATCGGGTCCTCGATCGTGATGATGTGCCGACGCTGGCGGTTGTTGATGTGGTCGAGCATCGCCGCGAGCGTCGTGGACTTGCCGCTTCCCGGCGGTCCGGTCACGAAGATCAGTCCCTTGCGCGCCTCGGTCAGGTTCGCGAGGTACGCCGGCAGGCCGAGCTGCTCGAGCGTGAGGATCGACGAAGGCAGGAGGCGGAAAGCGCCGGCCAGTCCGCGATTCTCCTCGTAGACGTTGCACCGGACCCGGAACTTGCCCGGAATCTCGTAGGAGAAGTCGACGTCGCGATCGCGCTGGAACTTCTCGCGCTCGGCGTCGCCCATGATCTCCAGGAGCAGCATCTCCGTGAGCTCCTTGTTGAGCTCCTGGTAGCGGATCGGCTCCATCTCGCCGAGGCGACGCACCATGGGGGGCGCGCCGGTGGCGATGTGGAGGTCCGACGCGCCCTGCGCGTGAACCGCTTCGAAGATGGCGTCGATTCGGGCCAAGGCATCGTCCGCAGGCAGGGAGGTCGGATCCGGGGTGCTCTCCGGGGCATCGGCACTGGAGGCTGGCCGATTGAAGGCCCCGAACGAGGCGCGCTCGACCTGCCGAGTTTTGCTCAGAGGCTCCCAGGAAGCCCCAGGAATCCGTTTCCCTGGACAATCGGGACGGAATGTCCGATCTATGAAGCACTCGGAGGGAGTGCCGTGAGCCACGTGATTCCCAAGCGCGAAGTCGGAATCGTCCTGCATCTGGAGACGGGGGAGGTGCTCCGCGGCACCGTCTTCCTGGACTTCATCGACGTGATTCATCGCGGCGAACAGACGCTGCTCGACAAGACGAACGACGAGAACGTCTGGTTCCCGCTGAAGCAGGAAGACGGGACGGTCGAGGTCGTGAACCGCGAGCGGGTGGTCCTGGTGGAGCCGGGCCTGGGTGTCACCGCGGACCTCGTGCGCAAGGAGTGCGCGGCCGTGTTCCGCGAGGAGCGGGTCACGGTCAAGCTCCACTCGGACCGCGTGCTCGTCGGGCGGATCGCGATGGATCTGCCGGACGAGTTCTCGCGCGTCTCCGATTTCCTGAACTTCCCGCAGAATTTCTTCGCGCTCGAGACGGATGACGGGCCGGTTCTCGTCTCCAAGGAGCATGTCGCGTCGCTCGTGCCGCACGAGCGGCCGCCCGTGCCGGGGTCCGCCGCCGACGAGATCGGGGAGCGGGCCTGACGCGGGAAGCGCTGCCGCCGGATCCCCCGGTGTCCCGGAACGAGTTCGTCCCCGTTCGCCTGTTCCCGCCGGTCGCGACGCGCGCGATCCTCGCGGGCATCGGGGTCTACTGGGCGATGAGTCTGATCGCCGGCGGGCCCGCGGACATGGCCGTGCTGGTCGCGTTCGGCGGGAACTTCCGCCCGCTCGTGTGGGCGGGCGAGTGGTGGCGTCTCGTCGTCTCGATGTTCCTGCACGCCGGCTGGCTGCATCTCTTGCTGAACGGGTACGCGCTGTTCGTGCTCGGTCGCAACGTCGAGGCGTTCTACGGCCCGTGGAAGCTGCTCGCGTTGTTCCTCGGCTCGGGGATCGCGGGCAGCTTCGCGAGCGCGCTCCTTTGGAATCCTCTCTCGGTCGGAGCGTCCGGCGGGATCTTCGGGCTGCTCGGGGCGTCACTCGTGTTCGCGTTCCGCTGGCGCAGCATGCTGGAGAAGCGAGTGACCTGGGTCATGGGCACCGCGCTCCTGCCGTGGGTCGTACTCAACCTGGTGATCGGGGTCGTCTTCCCCTACATCGACATGGCCGCTCACGTCGGGGGGCTCGCGGGCGGGGCCTTGCTCGCGCTCGTGTTCTCGCCCGACGCGCTCGACGAAGCGCGCACGGGAATGGTTCCGGCGCCACCCCGCCTCATCGCGAGTCTGTCGCTCGCGTTACTCGTGGTCTCGTTCGCGGCGGCGGGTGTGAACATCGTCCGCACGCGGGGACCCGACGGACCGGTTCTGCCCCCAGACCTGCGGGTGGCGCTCCTGGAAGCGAATTTCCGCCACCGGTACGAGGACTTCGAGGACCGACTCGGCTCGTCGCCGGGCGACCCCGAGACCCTCCTGATGCGTGTCCGATACCACATCCAGGTCGAGAACTGGGAAGCGGCGATTCGCGACTGTCGGACCCTGCTGGAGAAGGATCCCGACGATGCTCGTGCGTTGAACACCCTCGCGTGGATTCTCCTCGAGGAGGCGCCGCCGCCGCTGCGGGATCGGGAGGAAGCGGAGCGGCTCGCGCGTCGGGCCGTGGAGCGGCAGCCCGACGATTCCTATTCGGTCGGCACGCTCGCGACGGCGCGTCTCCGGGCCGGGGACCTGTCGGAGGCGGCCGAGTTGTTCGCGCGCGCACTCGACCTCGATTCGTATCTCTCCATTCGGGACGAGAGCACGGGCCGATATCTGTACGCGATCGTGCTCCAGCGACTCGGCCGCGCCGAGGAGGCGCAGTCGATGTACCGCCGCGCGGTCCGTCTGAACGACGCCGATCCCTACCGGTCGGAGGCGGAGGCCGCTCTCCAGATCCAGAAGACGCCTTCGTCGTAGTCGAGCGCGACCACGGCGTCGGCGAAGAGCGCGCTGCCGACGTTGCCGATGGCCTCGTCCAGCGCCAGGATCCCCACGTCGGTGGACGGCAGCGTGGCCGGAACGTGCGTCCACGAGACGTCGCCGAGATCGAGCCGGTCGATGACCGCTCCCATCGTGGCCTCTTCGCCGCCGATGCCCGCGATGAGGATCTCGGATTCCTCGGCCCGGTCGATCAGGCCGATCTCCCGCGCGAACGACGCGTGCACGAACAGCCGCGCCGCGTTCCCGGTGTCCAGCAGGAAGCTGCCGGCGTGTCCGTCGATTGCGCCGGTGACGCGCGGCACGTTCGCTTCCACGCGGAGCGGAACGGGGGAGGCGCCCGTCCGCGGTTCGTACGTGCCGGGGGCGAACAGCGCGAGGCGTCGCCCCGGATAGTCGAGCTCGACCACGAAGCGCGAGAGGAAGTCCCAGCCGAGGATTCCCCGGATCGGTCGGCCCAGCGTCTCCGCGAGTCCGTCCAGCGGCAGCGTGACCACGGTCTGCCCGTCCACCTCCACGCCGGGGAGACGCACCGGCGGCAGGTCCACGAACGAGGCGGCCTCGCTGCCGCCTCCGCCGCGCGCCTCGAGCGTGCCGCGGGACGCGAGATCCAGCTCCTCGGCAAGCGACGACGCCACCACGGTGGCGCCCGCGCCGGAGTCGATCAGGAACAGGAGACCGCCCCGCCCGCCGACGTCGACCTCGACCACCGGCAGGTTCCCCACGAGCTCGATCGGGATCGTGCGGGACGCCACGGGATCGAGCACCCGGGCGTCTTCGGGATGTCCCTCGACCGGCGTCGTGATCGCGTCGGCCGGGAGATCGCCCGACACCTCGACTTCCGTCGTGACCATCGCGAGATCGAAGCGCGAATCGCCGGTGCGCTGCACCGATCGGAACGGAATCCGCACCCCGTCCACCACGCGCCAGTCCTCGAACGTGGTGCCGACCTCGGTGCCCTGCTGGCGCTGTCGCAGTTCCGAGGGGAGGAGCACGCCATCGAAGTCGGAAAAACCGAGGGATCTCGTCGCGCCATCTTCCCGCGGTACGAAACGCACGGTGTCGTCCTCGACGACGCGCTCGAACCCGGCCGGCTCCGGATCGTCCAGCCACGTCTGGAACAGAAGTGCGTGCGCGAGCCGGTACGTGGCGAGCTCGTCCCCGGACACGGCGCGGACGCGCCCGTTCGGATCCTCGTACCAGCCGCGGTCTCCGATCACGGTCGCGGTCTGGCGCACACCGGCCACCTCGATCATCTCACGGTAACGCAGCGGGGAGCGCGACGCGACGACCTCGCCGCGGCCGATCACCGAATCCGCGGTCTCCACCGTGGTCACCATGCGAATCGCGCCGACGTCTTCGATCGGGCGACCGGCCGAGAGCCCGGCCCGTACGCGCTCCACGAGCCCCGGGGGTTCGGCCTTCGCGCAGGCGCCGAGCGCCACGAGCGCGATTGCCACCGCCAGGGCGCGTGAATAGGATCCCGCGGTGCGCTCCATTCCGTTCCTCCTCGCCGCCTTCCTGCAGGACACGGCGCTCGCCCTCGTCTTCGCCGCTCTCCCGTTCCGGGCGACGGAGCTCGGAGCGGGACCGGTGTCCCTCGGCCTGTTGCCGACGTTGTACGCGGCAGGGTACATGGTGTCGGCCTCCCTGGGGGGACGGGTTTCGGACCGGGTCCCGCGCCTTGCGCTCGTTCGCCGGGCCGGCCTCGCGTTCTCGGTCGTGGCGGCCTCACTCGCCTTCGCGGGCCGGCTCGGCTTCCTGTTCGCGTTGCTTCCGCTCGCCGGCCTCGCGCTCGGGTTCTACTGGTCCCCGCTGCAGGCCGCGCTCGCCGACGAAGCGCGGCCGGACGATCTCTCGCGCTCGATCGGACGCTTCAACGTCGCGTGGTGTCTCGGCAAGGGATCCGGCATCGTGTTCGGCGGGTTGCTCACGGCGGCGTTCTCGCCGGTCGCGGTCCTCTCCTGCGCCGCGCTGCCCGGGGTCCTCATCGCGTTCGTGCTCATGCGATTCCGATCGTCGTCGAGCCCGGCGGCAGAGGCCGCGGTCCCGGCCGCCGCGTCCCGCGACGTCGCTTCCGCGATCGCATCGCGCCCGCCCCGGTTCTCGTCCGCCTTCCTGCGTCTCGCGTGGATGACGAACGCGCTCGCGTACGGCGTGGTCGGAACCGTCAACATGCACGCGCCGCGGTTGCTGCGGGAACAGGGAGGAGGGCCGGCCGAGTTCGGTCTCGTGTTCGGCGCCGTGTTCCTGGTCCAGACGCTCACGTTCGCGGCGCACGGCCGGCGGGCGACCGGGCCGCGTGCGCTCCTCGCGTCGCTGGCGCTCGCCGTCGTGGGGCTCGGTCTCTTCGTGGGGACGACGTCGCTCGGGGGGCGGCTCGTCGCCACGTTGCCGCTCGGGCTCGCGATCGGCCTCGCGTACCACGCGTCGTTGCAGGCGAGTCTCGATCGCGCGACCGGGCGCGGGCGCGCGGCGGGCTGGCACGAGACGATCCTCGGCGCGGGCAGCTCGACGTTGCCGCTGCTCGGAGGCGCCGCGGCGTCGATCACGGGCCGCGCGACGGCCCCGTTCGCGGTCGCGCTCGGGGTGGTGGCGACGGGCGCTGCTATCGCGGCGACGCTTCGAGGCGGCCGCCGTGTTCCGGCGGAGGCGTCGCGAGACTGACCCCCACGAGCGCGGTCACGGAGCCGAGCAGCGCGACGTAGACCGTATCGATCCCCGGCACGAGCGGGTGGAGCTCCCAGCCGATCGTGAGCGTGATGCCGGTGGCGATCGACGCGACCGCGCCCTGCTTCGTGGCGCGCGGCCACAGGAACGCCGCGAGCAGGGAGGGGGTGATGCCTGCGCCGTACATCGTGTACGCCCAGAGCGCCACCGCGAGGAACCGGTCCGAAAGCTTGGTGAGCGTCCACGCGAGGATTCCGAGCACGACCACGACCGCGCGCGACACCCTTACGAGCTCCCGCTCGTCCGCGTCCGGGCGGAGGAAGCGCTGCCAGACGTCGCGCACGAGGCAGGTCGCGGGCACGAGCAGGTAGGAGTCCGCCGTCGACACGACGATCGCGACGATCGCCGCGAGGAGCAGCGAGCCGAGCGCGACCGGAACGTGGTCGCGCGCCACGACCGCGAGCACGCGACCGGGCGCGTCCAGGCCGGGGGCGAGGGCCGAGCCCATCCACGCCGCGAGGATGATCGCGATCTCGAGGAACAGGACGCCGAGGGCGAGTGTCCGCACCGCGCGCGCGGCGACCTCCGGGGTCCGGGCCGAGAAGAATCGCTGGTACATGTTCGCGTCGCCGAGAACGAGGAGGAACGAAGGCAACGTCAGCGCGATCGCCTCACGGAAGCCGATCGGTCCGAGGAACCGGAGATGTTCGGCCGGCAGAGCGGCGCTCATCCCCTCGACCCCGCCGACGCGGCTCCACAGCAGCGGTAGTGCGACGAGGAATCCCGCCAGCATCACGATTCCGTTCACGACATCCGTGTAGGCCACCGAGACCATGCCGGCGAGTGCGGTATACAGGATCACGAAGGCGGCGGCGAGGATCGTCGCCGTTTCCACCGAGACGTTCGGCGCGAGCAGGTGGATCACCGCGCCGCCCGCGCGATACTGATACGACACGATCGTGACGTACGCGATCACGAGCGTGATCGTGCCGAGCACGCGGGCCGTGGGCGCGTAGCGCGCCTCGAGAATGTCCTGCACGGTGTAGCCCGCGAAGCGACGCGCCCGGGGCGCGAGTGGCGCCAGCGCCAGGATCCCGAGCACGCCGCCCGCCGGAAGGATCCACGCCGCGAGGCCCGTCTCGTAGGTCTTCTCCGAGTTGCCGAACACGCTGCCCGTGCCGATCCAGGTGGCGAGCATCGTCCCGAACAGCACGAACGTCGAGAGGCCGCGTCCGGCCAGCGTGAAGTCGGCATGGGTGTGGATCCGGCGGACCTTGTAGGCGCCGACCGCGAGGAGGGCGAACAGGTACGCGATCACGACGCTGATCTGGACGGTCCGGGGATCCATCCGCGCACGATGGCCAAAGCGTCCGATCTCCGCAACTGTCAAAACACCGCCGGCCGCGGAGGCGACGTCGCGGCGCACCGGCGACGTTCCCGGCTCGGCGACCCGTGGCGCCCCGGTCTGCTATGGTCACCGGCCACGCGCGACGCCTTTCACGTCGCCGCCGCCACGGAGGCCCAGGTTTGGACGACCGCCCGCCGACGGATCGCTGGGCCGTGCTCGATTTCGAGACGACGGGCCTCAACCCGCGCACCTGCGACGTGATCGAGACGGGGGCGGTCCAGGTCGACGGGCGTGTGATCGGCGCGACGTTCCATGCGCTCACCGCTCCGCGCGTCGCCATCCCCGCGGCGTCGAGTCTCGTGCACGGGATCGTCGACGACGACGTGCGGGATGCTCCGCCGTTCGAGGCGAGGGTCGCGGAGCTGCTCGAGTTCCTCGAGGAACGTGTGATCGTGGCCCATCACGCGAGGTTCGACTGCGCGTTCCTCGAGCAGGGCGCCCTCCGCGCGGGGCTGGAGATGCCCGCGCTCGCGGCCGTCGACACCGTCCGACTGTCCCGTCGCCTTTTCCCCGACATCGAGCGGCACGACCTCACCTCGCTCTGCGCGACGCACGGCATCCGTCGCGAACGCGCCCACCGGGCGCTCGACGACGCGCTGGCGACGGCGGAACTCCTCGCGGTCCTGCTCGAGCGAGCGGAGGAGGATGGGTTGAGTTTGCGCGAGGTGTTGCTCGTGGGCCGCCCCGCGCACTGGAGGCGAGGCCGCCTGCCCGGACTCGTCGTCCTCGGGGCGCGTGAGCTCGATCTCCTCGAGGAGGCGATCCTGACGGGGGACGTCGTGCGGCTCGGGTATCTTTCCGCCCGCGGACGGGGTCGCCGCATCGCGGTCGTGCCGTACCGGATCGACTCCGCCCCGGACCGCCTGGTCGGCTACGATGTCGACGCAGGCACGACGCGGATCTGGCCGCTCGATCGAGTCATCACCGTGGAGGCGACGTGACGAATCCCCGATTGGAACGAGTGCGGACGGAGCTCGGCGACTGCACGCGGTGCCCGTTGCACGCGTCGCGCGCCCATCTCGTGTTCGGCGCCGGCAATCCGCACGCGGAGATCGTCCTGGTGGGGGAGGCGCCCGGCGCACGCGAGGATGAGCGCGGGGTTCCGTTCGTGGGCGCGGCCGGGAATCTGCTCGATCGCATGCTCGAGTCGATCGAGCTCGCGCGCTCCGACATCTACATCGCGAACGTCCTGAAGTGCCGCCCGCCCAAGAACCGGGATCCGCGGCCGGCCGAGATCGAGACGTGCGTGCCGTTCCTGTTCGAGCAGATTGCGGCGATCGGTCCCCGGGTGGTGGGCACGCTCGGCAACTTCTCGTCTCGTCTCCTGCTGGGCACGAAAGAGGGGATCACCACCCTGCGGCTCCGGACCCACGACGTCCGGGGGTTCCGGGTGGTCCCGATGTATCACCCCGCCGCGGCGCTCCACAACGGCTCGCTCCGGGGGGAGGTGGCCCGAGATTTCGAGTTCCTCCGGGAGCAGGTTCAGGCGTCGGCGGCCGCCGGCCCCCCCGAAGGGGATCGGGGCCGCCCGTCTTGACGTTGCCACCGGCTGTTTCTTAGAGTCGGGGGTGGCGTAACCCGCGTGTCCTCTCTCGCGGATCCGCCCGAGGGAGGCTCGATGAGTGGCGCGCGGCACATCCGTCGCCGGGGTCTCGCGCTCGCCGTGGCGGCGGGCGCGATGCTGACGGTTGCCGGCACCTCACGGGCCGGGTCGCCGGAGCAATGGCTCCGCGGCCAAGGACTGGGTTTCCCCGTCGGGCTTCCCGAGTACGGTCAATCGATCGAACTCGTGGGGACGATCGACCCCGCCGACAGCGAGTCCCCGATCCCCCTGCCGACCGAGGGCGAGCTCACGTGGACCCTGACGGGGCCCGTGGTCTGGGATCTGGAGGAGCCGGCGCCCGGCATTCGCATCCATCGACTCACGTTCGGTGTGCTGGAGATCCGGTGGGATTCCGAGCGCAACTCCGCCTTCCTTCCGAATCCGCCGAACGCGCTCGTGCCGTCGACCTTCCACGACGGGGAGGCGCTGCTCTTCGCCACCCTCACGGAGCTCGAGATTCGCGACTTTTTCGGGATCGTCACGGCGTCCGGTGATCTGCTGTTCGAGGGCGGAACCGAGTTCGCGGGACTCGGAGAGAGCCGCGCCTGGAATTTCGAGGCGGCGGTCTCCATCTACGGAGGTGGGGTTCCGATCGGGTACGGCGCGTCCTGGAACGTGGAGCTCACGCCGGCCCATCCGGTGAGCGTTCAGGCCACGAGCTGGGGCGGGATCAAGTCCCTGTACCGCTGACCGATTCCGGCACTCTCGAGCGTTCGTTCGCCGGGATCTCCCCTGCGTTGCCGAGCCTTGCGGAAGTTGAGATGCTGCCGGCATCTCTTTTCCCGACTCCGCGGTGGTCTTCCGCGGTGGTTGAGGGGCCGCCCCCCACGTGATAGACTGTTCGGGCCGGTTCGGTGCAGTTCGGCCGGACACCAGGCGGCCCGCCCCGGAGTTCGACATCTGAGGAGTGACTCTTTGTCCGGTCTTCGCAGCCGCCGTTCCCCAGTGACGGCGCTCGATCCCCGTGTCCACCTCGCGCTCGCCATCTTCCTTCTCGTTGCGGCCCGACCCGCGACGGCGACCTTCGTCGACGTCACGGATCTGTGGGGAGTCGCTTCGGGCGATAGCATGAGCTACGCCGCCGGCTTCGTCGATTTCGACGGCGACGGCGACACGGACTTCTACGCGAACAATCACTGGCTCGGTCAGGACTTCTACGACAATCTCGGCACGCCGCCGATGCGCGTGACGTCGCACTACTACCCGAACATCGAGCCCGACCGTCACGATCAGCTGTGGGCGGATTTCAACAAGGACGGCACGCCCGACAACTACCTGATCCATGGTCGCGAGCAGGACAACGAGTTCTTCTGGAACCGCGGCGGGGGAATCCTGGAGGACGGCGCGGTCGCGGCCGGTGTCGACGACACCGAGGGGCGCGGTCGCGAGATCACCTTCCTCGACGTGGAGAACGACGGCGATCTCGACATCTTCGTGGCGAACGACTACCGGAACGGCTTCCTGCGACCGAGCGTGCTGTTCGTCAACAACGGAGACGAGACCTTCGCTCGCTTCCCGAACACGTCTTCGTGGTGCTCGGCGCGCTTGCACTGCGCGAGCGCGGATTTCGATCAGGACGGCGATCCGGATCTCATCACGACGAATCCGCCGTATCAGGCCGGGGAGTTCTGGCGGAACGACGGCGCGATCACCTTCAATCTCGCCACCGACGACGTCTTCCCGGGGATCTTCGAGCCGTTCCGGGAAGCGAACGGGTTGACCTGGACCGACTACGACAACGATGGGGACCTGGATCTCTTCACGGCGAGTGGCAACCGCTCGATGTGGGACTACGCCGCGGTCGAGGGCGACTCCGTGCGCTTCTACGTGGAGTGCGACCCGGGGGTCTTCAAGTCGGTCCGGTTCGACACGAACGGGAATTCCGTCACGATCGACGCGCAGACGAGTGACTATCACCCGATCACCTGCTGGTACGGTTCCACCGGGGCTTCGATCAACACGTTCCCCGCCACGTTGCCGACGTCCGCACTCACCGGGCAACCTCCGGCCATGCTCGGCGGGAGCCAGGGCCTCTTCCTGTGGATCACGCCGGAGATCTTCGGGGATACGGTCCACCTCACGGTGGGGGGCACGGGCGCGCAGCCCCTGCTCGTGGGCGGAGACCTGAAGACCAACGGTTCGATGTCGGCCTTCGCGACGACGGACTTCGCCGCCCGTCCGCCGTTCAGCCTCGCCGACTTCACGAACCGCCTGTTCCGCAACGAAGGCAACGGGACGTTCAGCGAGGTTCTCGGCGCATTCGACGTGAACGGTTCCGACGAGAACTCGCTCACCGCCGCCTGGGGCGACTACGACAACGACGGCTGGATCGACGTCTACGTGGTCAATGCCGGCAACGTGGAGGTGCGGAACCAGCCGAACCGCCTGCTCCGGAACAACGGGGACGGGACGTTCACGGACGTCGCCGCGATCGAGGGCGTGCAGGGATCGACGCGCGGCCTCGGCGACGGGGCGGCCTGGGGAGACGTCGACGGCGACGGCTTCCTGGACCTGTTCGTGGACAACGGTGCCGAGCATCCGCCGTTCGGAGTCGGGCCGCGGGAGCTGTTCGGCAACATGCCGAACGGCAATCACTGGGCCGAGTTCGATCTCCGCGGTCTGGACAGCAACGGATCCGGGATCGGCGCACGTCTGCGCTTCGTCACGTCGGCGGGAACATTCTGGCGCTGGCGGCTCGGCGAGAGCGACAACTGCTACGCGAACTCGCACACGATTCACGTCGGCCTCGGAGCGGCGACGTTGATCGACACGCTCGACGTCTACTGGCCCTCCGGCATTCACGATCGCTTCTTCAACGTGGCGGTGGACAAGGCGTACTGGGCGATCGAGGAGAAGCCGCTCCGCGAGCAGATCAACCCGCACTTCATCATGACGCGGCCGAGCATCGTCGCCGATATGGAGCCCGACGACATTCGCACCTGGACGTGCAAGGTCGACAATTTCGGCGGTCTCGCGGCGACCTGGTCCGTGCGATACGAGGCCTGCGGGAGTTCGCCTCTCGGCTGGGTGACGATGGAGGCCGACAGCGGCGGGATCTGGCCGGGCGGGACCGATCCCATGATCGCCACGATCAACACGGCCGGCCTTGCGAACGGCAGCTACTGCCAGCGCGTCATCTTCAACACCACGAGCTTCACGGGCGACGACACCCTCATGGTGTACCTGACGGTGTCGGACGCCCCGGTGGACAGTCCGGAGACCGGTCCGGGGCCGTCGGCCTTCTCCCTGTCGCTGCCGAGTCCGAATCCCGTGGCGGATCGCACGGAGCTCACCCTCGCGATTCCCGAGGAAGGGCAGGTCCGGGTCGAGGTATTCGGAGTACGGGGGCGGAGGATCCGGACGCTGATGGAGGGATCCCGACCTCCGGGATTCCACCGGGTCACCTGGGATCGCCGGGACGACGGCGGTCAACGGGTCGCGGCCGGCACGTACTTCCTGCGGGCGTCCGCCCCCGGGGGCCACGCCGTCCGGAAGGTCGTCGTCCTCGACTGACCCGCCGGGCGCCGCGTCTCGCGTGCCCGATCCACGGCCGGCTCCGAGTTCCGGAGTCGGCCGTGTGTTTTTTCCTGTCCCGTTCGCGTCACCTGCATAGAATGCCCGGGAACTGCCCGTCCGGGTGCGAGTGGCCCGGACCACGCCGAGAGCCGAAGAGGAGTCGAACATGGCTTACGTCGTCACCGAGCCGTGCATCCGCTGCAAGTTCACGGATTGCGTCGCGGTCTGCCCCGTCGAGGCCTTCAAGGAAGGCAAGAACTTCCTCGTGATCGATCCCGACATCTGTGTCGACTGCGATCTCTGCGTGCCCGAGTGCCCGGTGGAAGCGATCTATTCCGAGGACAACGTTCCGGAGAAGTGGTCGCACTACAAGGAGATCAACGAACGGTACTCCCAGGAGTGGCCCACGATCTCCGAGCAGAAGGATCCGCTGCCGGACTCCGAGGACTGGAAGGGCGCCGAGAACAAGGCCGATCAGTTCGATCCGTCTCCGGCCGAGGACTAGGACCCCTTTCGCATGAACGCCCTCGATCGGGCCGTCGCCGGCCTCGTGCCGCGGCTCCCGCGACCGGTCGTCGGTCTCGTCGCGAAGAGATACATCGCGGGCGAGACCCTGGACTCCGCTCTGGCGACCGCGCGTTCGCTGAATGCCGCGAACATGTCCGTCACGATGGACGTGCTCGGGGAGAACATCCGCCACCTCGACGAGGCGGCGCGCACGGTGCAGCTCTATCAGGAAGTGGTGGAGCGGATCCACTCGTCCGGCGTGGTCGGCAACGTCTCCGTCAAGCTCACGCACTTCGGGCTCAAGCTGAGCCGGGACCGATGCGCCGAGAATCTCCGCACGCTCGCCGCCACGGCGGAACGGGTGGGGATGTTCATCCGCATCGACATGGAGGATTCGTCCACCACGTCGGACACGCTCGGGATCTTCGGGGACGTTCGCGAGGTCCATCCGAACGTCGGCGTGGTGATCCAGGCGTACCTGCGCCGGAGCGAGAGCGACGTCCGCGAGCTCGCTCGCACCGGGGCGAGAGTCCGCGTCTGCAAGGGGATCTACCGCGAACCGATCGACATCGCGTTCCACGACCCGGAGGAGATCCGGCGGAGCTTTCTTCAGCTCGTCGAGATCCTGCTCGAGGGGGGCTCGCACGTGGCGATCGCGACCCACGACGAGAAGCTGGTCGAGGGAGCGTACCGGCTGCTCGATCGGATCGGGCCCTCGGTCCAGGGGCGCTACGAGTTCCAGATGCTGCTCGGCGTGCGGGAAGCCCTGCGGGACGAGATCGTGGCCAAGGGGCATCCGCTCCGGGTGTACGTTCCGTTCGGCGAGCAGTGGTACGCGTACTCCGTGCGTCGACTGAGGGAGAACCCGGCGATCGCGGGACACGTGTTCCGGGCCCTGCTCGGTCTGAAGTAGGCGCCCCCGCCGACCTTGCCCGGGTCGGCGCTCCTCCGTATGCTCCGCCGAACCCGGAGGGATTCGAAAATGCTGAGCCGTGACGTTCTCCGCCGCATGCCGAAGGTGCTTCTGCACGACCACCTGGACGGCGGGTTGCGCCCGCGAACCGTCATCGAGCTCGCGCGCAACTACGGGATCGAGCTGCCCACGACCGAGGAGAAGGCGCTCGAGAAGTGGTTCCACGAGGGGGCGATGGTCGGCAACCTCGCGAAGTACCTGGAGGGATTCGGCGCCACGTGTTCGGTGATGCAGCATCCGGAGGCACTCACGCGCGTGGCCGAGGAGATGATCGAAGACGTCGCGGCGGACGGCGTCGCGTACATCGAGACCCGGTTCTCGCCCCTGTTCCATACCCAGGCCGGCCTGAAGTACGACGAGGTCGTCGAGGCGGTCCTGCGCGGACTGGAGCGCGGCCGGGAGCGTCACGGTGTCCGCTACGGCGTGATCATCTGCGCGATGCGCAGCATGGATCCCATGACGAGCCTCGAGATGGCGGAGCTCGCGCTCGCGTTCCGCGACCGCGGCGTGGTGGGGTTCGATCTCGCGGGCGACGAAATGGGGCACCCCCCCAAGGAGCACCTCGACGCGTTCCATCTGATCCAGCGTGGCAACTTCAACATCACGATCCACGCGGGCGAAGCGTTCGGGAAGGAGTCCATCTGGCAGGCGGTCCAGTACTGCGGCGCGCATCGCATCGGTCACGGCACGCGTCTCAAGGAGGACCTGATGTTCGAGGGACGCCGCGTGGCGGGAATCGGCTCGCTCGCCGGCTACATCCTGGATCGGCGGATCCCGATCGAGATCTGCTTGACCTCGAACCTGCACACGGGCGCCGCGAACACGTACGCGGAGCACCCGTTCCGGTATTTCTTCGACAAGCACTTCCGGGTCACGCTGAACACGGACAACCGCCTCATGTCCGACGTGACGATGACGGGTGAGTACGAGGTCGCGGCGCGCGAGTACGGTCTCGGATTCGAGGATCTGGAGAAGCTCGCGATCAACGGGATGAAGAGTTCCTTCCTCCCGTACAACCAGCGCATCGCCGTGATCTACGACGTCCTGAAGCCCGGCTACGCGCGCCTCCGTGCCGAGCTCGGCCTCCCGCGCGAGAGCGCGATCGCCACGCATTGAGTCGGCCCCTGATCAAGAGCGCGGTGGCTATTCCCGTCTCGTGGAACGCCACGGGATCGCTCGTGTGCTTCGTCGGTCGCCGTCATCCGAAATCGCGGTTCCTCGGCGGGTTCTTCGCGTTTCCGGGAGGCGTGATCGAGCCCGCGGACGGCGATCCCGACTCGGCCGACGAGCAGGAGGTGCTCGCGCGGACGGCGAGCCGGGAGCTGGCCGAGGAGACCGGGCTCGTCATCGCGCCGGAAGCCCTGCTTCCCGCCGGCTGGCGCGAGACTCCGCCGTTCGGTCCGCGGCGATTCGATACGAAGATGTTCCTCGCCCCGTTCGAGCGGCCGGTGGAGCCCGGTCCGGTCGAGTCCTCCGAGCTCATCGATCTCGCGTGGGCGGAGCCGGGTGCGCTGTTCGAGCGCTGGCGACGTCTCGAGATCCGCGTGGCGCCGCCGCTCGTGCCGATGCTGCGGTGTCTCGCGGAGGACTCGTCGGGAGACGCCGCCTCGATCGCCGCACGGTTGCGCGACGTCAACGTCGAGCGTCCGGAGCAAGGTCCCCGCATCGAGTTCGTGCCGGACATCCACATGGTGCTCCTGCGGACCGCGACGTTGCCGCCGGCCACGCACACGAACTGCTACCTCGCGGGGGCGCGGGAGTTCGTGGTGATCGATCCCGGGGCGTCGGATCCCCTCGAGCTCGCGCGTCTGGAGCGCCAGATCGAGGCGCGGCGGGCGGAAGGCGGCGTACCCCACGCGGTGCTCGTGACGCATCATCACTCGGATCACACGGGTGGTGTGTCTTTCGTGGCGGAGCGATGGCAGCTTCCGGTGTGGGCGCACGCCGAGACGTTCGCGCGCGGCGCGGGAGCGGCACGCGGGCGGGTGCTGGTCGACGGCGAGCGGATCGACCTGTCCGGCGGGGAACGACTCCGGATCCTGCACACGCCGGGGCACGCGGCCGGACATGTCGCCGTGCTGGAGGAGACGCGGGGGAGCCTCTTCGCGGGCGACCTCGTGAGTGGCGTCTCCACGATCCTCGTCGACACCGCGTCCGGCAGCCTCGATCTCTATCTCGACTCGCTCCGTCGACTCGCCGACTGCTCCGCCCGAACGCTGTTCCCGGGGCACGGGCCGCCGCTCCTGGATCCGCCGCGCGCGATCGCGAAGCTGCTCGAGCATCGGGCGGCGCGAGAGGCCGCGATCCTGGCGGCGGTCGAGGCGGGGGAGGAGTCTCTCCCGGCGATCACCCGACGCGCGTACGCGGACACCCCCGGCGCGGATCCGGGACTGGCGCGGCGGCAGGCGGAGGCGCACCTGGATCGCCTGGAGCGACTCGGTCGGGTTCTTCGGACCACGCGCGGCTGGCGCGCCGCGGGGGCCTGACCCGGTCCTCCGACTTGGCGGGCGACGCGCCGGTCGACCATACTCGGTCATGACCACCGACCAAGGCTCTCGCGAGATCATCAGCGCGAGCCGCCGCACCGACATTCCGGCCTTTCACACCGAGTGGATGCTCCGTCGGCTGCGGGCGGGTTTCTGCCACGTGATCCACCCGTACTCCGCGCGGGTGCGACGCGTCTCGCTCGCGCCCGAGGACGTGCACGGGATCGTGTTCTGGACGCGGTGGCCGCGGGCGCTGCTGCCGCACGTTGTGCCGCTCACGGATTCCGGCTACTCGCTGACGTTCCAGTTCACGATCAACGGGGCGGATCGCGATCTCGAGACGCACTCGCCGCCGGTCGAGCGGGCGATCGAGTGCGCGGCGGAGCTCGCGCGTCGGCTCGGGCCCGAGGCGGTGCGCTGGCGGTACGATCCGATCGTGCTCGGGCCCGATCGCACGGCGGAGAGTCACCGGCGACGTTTCGCACGGCTGGCTCGCGGTCTCGAAGGCGTCACCCGCAGCTGCACGTTCTCGTTCGTGGACTTCTACGGCAAGACGGAGCGGAATCTCGCACGATCGAACGTCGGGCCCGTGGACCGACCGGACCAAGAGTCGAAACGCGCGCTCGCCGCCGACCTCGCCGCACTCGCCGCCGATCGGGGGATGATGCTCCTGTCCTGCTGCGACGACGGGCTCCTCGGCCCGGGGATCGGCCGGTCGTCGTGCGTGTCGGGACCGCGGCCCGATCCGGCCGGCACGGAAGGCGTGGCCGTCCTGCCACCCGCCCCCACGCGGCAGGACTGCGGCTGCGTGCGATCCGTGGACATCGGGGCGTACGACACCTGTGCGTTCGGCTGCGTCTACTGCTACGCGGTGTCGTCCCGGGCCGCGGCCCTTCGCCGCCTGGCGGCAGCCGACCCCACGGACACGGTGCTCCGCCGCCCGGCCGCGTGGGCGGGCGTCGATCTGGCCCGGAGGGCCTCCGAACCCCGGCCTTCCGAGGGAAAGTCCCGGATTTCGGAAAACCGCGATTCCGCGGGGCTTGCCCCCCCGGCGATCAGGAATTAAGTTCAGTCAACTCTCTTGAGGCCCCCTTATCCGGGCCCGGGCCCGGCAGGGTTCGGGCCGGATCGGTGGCCTCCGGCCCCGGCCGCTCCCTCGAGGACGCCATGGAAGTCTGGAAAAGGTACAACGAAAAGGAAGTCTCGCACTCCATGGCCCACTACCTCCAGGCCGTCGCCGGCCTGAAGAAGGACAAGGGCTACGCGCGGGTGGGGGACATCGCGGAGCGCCTCGGTGTGTCCAAGAGCGGGGTGACCTCCATGCTCCGTTCGCTGCAGGCGCGCGGACTCGTGGATCACGAGCGCTACGGATGCGTGGAGCTCACGGACGAAGGGCGCACGCTCGCCACGCGTACGGAGTCGAACCGTCATCTGCTCACGTTGTTCTTCCGCGACGTCCTCGGTGTGCCCGAGGCGATCGCGTCGGAAGACGCGTGCATGATCGAGCACCTCGTCAGTCCGGAAGCCATGAGCCGCCTCTTGCGGCTCACGATGCTGCTGGCGGAGGACGACGGCGCCGCGGCGAAGCTTCGCGCGGCCTGCAGTCGGCCGGGCGAGCCGTGCGCGAACCACTGCGTCGAGGCGTGCGAGATCTGTCGCGATCGTTGCCTGGTCCAGACCTTCGAACCCGATCGCAAGGTCGGGGGCGCCTGATGCGCGTGGTTTCCGTCCCCATGATCCGCACACTGGAAGAGATGGAGCCGGGCGAGACGGGATCGATCGTGTGGGTCGTGGGCGCCGACGGATCGGTGCGGCGCCTGCTCGACCTCGGGCTCGTCCCCGGAACTCCGATCCGGTTCGTCCGGCGGGCGCCGCTCGGCTGTCCGCTCGAGGTCGTCGTGCGGGGCACGCACCTCTCGCTTCGTCGCACGGAGGCCCGGCGGATCCATGTCGAATCCCTCTGAGATCGCCGAGATCCACCCACTCCCCCGGACCACCGGCACGACGTTCGCCGGGGACCCGGAGGCGGCGCGGCCGCTCGTCGCGATCCTCGGCAACCCGAACTCCGGCAAGTCCACGCTCTTCAACCGGCTGACCGGTCTCCGCCAGAAGGTCGGCAACTACGCCGGCGTCACGGTGGAGAAGAAGACGGGACTCGTCACGCTTCCGTCCGGACGGCGGGTCGATCTGCTCGACCTGCCGGGCACCTACAGTCTGCACCCGGGCTCGCCCGACGAGATGATCGTGCGCGACGTCCTGTTCGGTCTGAACCACGACACGCCGTCGCCGGACCTGGTCGTGTTCGTCGTCGACGCGACGCAGCTCGATCGCCACCTGTTCCTCGCCCTGCAGATCATCCAGATCGGTCGCCCGGTCGTGCTCGCCCTGAACATGATCGACGCGGCGGAGGCCCAGGGCATCGCGATCGACGAGCTCGCGCTCGAGCGACGTCTCGGCGTGCCGGTGGTCTCGATCTCGGCGACGAAGGGGATCGGCGTGGGGAGTCTGCGCCGGATCATGGACCGCGACGTCGAGCCGTCCACCGTCGCTTTCCGGGCGCGTCCGCCGCAGGTGGAGCGGGTGCTGGATCACCTCGCCGAGCGTCTCCCTCGCCGCGGCCTTCTCTCCGACGCGGGACGCCGCGATCTCGCGATCGCGCTCCTGCTGGACGACGGCGAGGACGACGCGATCGCGCGCTACGCCCCGCATGAGGTCCAGGACGATCTGAAGATCCTCCGGCGGCGGCTGGACGAAATCTATCCCGAATGGCGGATGGACGAGGCGACCGGTGTGTACGAAGCGGTCGAAGACGTCATGAAGCTCGCCGTCTCCCGGCAGAGCGAGGCACGTCCGGATCTCCTGCGCGAGCGCATCGATCGCGTGCTCACGCATCGCATCTTCGGGCCGATCCTCTTCGTGCTGCTGATGGGGGCGATCTTCCAGAGCGTGTTCGAGTGGGCTTCGCCGGTGATGGACCTGATCGACGGCGGAATCGGCTGGCTCGGCGGGATCGTCGGCGGAGCGTTGCCGGACGGTCCGCTGCGTTCGCTGCTGGTGGACGGCGTGATTGCCGGGGTCGGCGCCACCGTGATCTTCGTTCCCCAGATCGCCATCCTGTTCCTGTTCCTCTCGATCATGGAGGGAACGGGCTACATGGCGCGGGCCGCGTTCCTCATGGACCGCATCATGGGACGGGTCGGCCTCTCCGGCCGGGCGTTCATCCCGCTGCTGTCGTCGTTCGCGTGCGCGATTCCGGGCATCATGGCCACCCGAACGATCGACAACCGTCGCGATCGCATCACCACGATCATGATCGCGCCGTTCATGTCGTGCTCCGCGCGTCTGCCGGTGTATGCCTTGCTGATCGGCGCATTCGTCCCGAAGATCTGGGTCGGTTTCCTCACGTTGCCGGGTCTGGTCCTGTTCTCCATGTACCTGCTCGGGATCCTCACCGCGGTGCTGGTGGCCTGGGCGCTCAAGCGCACCGCGCTCCGGGGCGGCAAGCCGCTGTACGTGATGGAGCTGCCGCCGTATCGGATGCCGTCCTGGCGCTCCGTGTTCCTCACGGTGCGCGAGCGGAGCTGGCTGTTCCTGCGGAAGGCCGGCACGATGATCCTCGCCGTGTCCGTGGTGCTCTGGTTCCTCGCCTCGTATCCGGGGCCGGGGCCGGAGGGGCGCGCGCTGGAGACGAAGATCGAGCGGGCGGAGGCGGCCGGACAGACCAGCCGGGTGCACGCCCTGACGGCCGAGCTGCAGGGGCTCACGCTGCGGAACTCGTTCGCCGGGCGCGCCGGTCGGTTCCTCGAGCCGGTGATCGAGCCGCTCGGCTTCGACTGGCGGATCGGGATCGCGCTGATCACGTCGTTCGCGGCGCGCGAGGTCATGGTGTCGACCATGGCCACCGTGTACAACCTCGGCGACGACGACGACGGATTCCACTCGCTTCGCGACAAGCTGCGGACCACCACGGACCCGAAGACCGGCGAACGGGCCTACTCGCCGCTCACGGCCGTCTCGCTCATGGTGTTCTTCGTGCTCGCGTGCCAGTGCATGTCCACGGTCGCGATCGTGCGTCGCGAGACGAACACCTGGCGGTGGCCGCTGCTCATGATCGGGATGATGAACGGCATCGCCTGGCTCGCGTCCTTCGCCGTGTGGCAGGGTGGCCGCCTGCTCGGACTCGGGTAGCCGACGTGTCGGCGGCGCTCCAGCAGGCGATCGTCGCGGCGGCGGTCCTCGGTGCCGCCGCCTGGCTCGTGCGCGACTGGCGACGTCGACGGGCGCGCAAGGCGGCGTGCGACTCGTGCGCGCTCATGAAAGCGGCGACGCAGGGGACCCCGCGCCGCCGCTCGTCTTCCTAGCTTTCCACTTCTCCGGGCCGGATCACCGATCGGCCACGAAGCACTCCATCAGCTCCGTGATGGTCGGCGCATTCTCGGTGTCGTCGATCGCGGCCTTCGCCCGGGCGATGAGAGCGGGGGAGAGCGACGGGCCGGCGAGCGCGTCGAACTTGTCGTCCATCTGCTTGTCCGTCATCGGATTCCGCGGGTCGCCCATCGGGTAGTCCATGCGCCCCGAGATCTCCCGCCCGTCCGTCGTTCGGATCGTGACCTCGCACGGCTGCAGGCGAGGGAACAGGGACTCGAACTCGGGATTCGCGATCACGCGGATCTTGCCGAGCAGCGGCCGGAGCTTCGGATCCAGGATGCGTTCGCGCTCGAACGAGGCCGTGGTGACCTTGCCGTCGGCGATCGCGACTGCGAGGCAGTACGGCAGCGAGTGATCGGCCGTCTCGCGCGTCTTCGGATCGTACTTGCTCGGATCCGAAAGGATCTCGGCCGCGCGGGCGATGGTGTGGACCTCCACCTCGGCGACGTCGTCCGCGCGCAGCCCGTGCTCCTCCCGCAGCGACAGGACGACCGTGAGCGGCGTGTGGATGAGCGCCTCGACGGGCGCGCCCTTCATCGAGCACTGGAGGATGCGGTACGAGTCGCCGAGCCCGTCCGTCATCACGTCCCACTTCCAGTCCTTCGAGATGCAATGGCCGAGCCCCTCGCGGCCTTCGAAGATCGGCTCGGGCCCCTCGTAGCCCCGCCGCGCGAGGAGAGCGCCCTCGACGCCCGAACGGCACGCCATCGGGTCCACGGTGTTCTTCATCATCGTGAGCTTGCCCGCGGTGACGGAGCCGAACGTGCCGGAGTGGGAGGCGGAGATGCCGACCGCGTGCACGGTGCGGTCCACGTCGAGCCCGAGCGCCTTCGCGGCCACGAAGGGCGAGGCGAACGCCGTGAGCGTGCCGTGGTGCCAGCCCACCTCGCGAATGCCGGGGAACGCGGCCTCGCACAGGCGCATCTCGATCTCGTGACCGATCACGATGCCCACGAGGAGATCGCGACCGTCGCGGTCGTTCAGCTCGCCGCACGCGAGGGCGGCGGGAATGATGTCCGACGGATGCGACGGATCCTGCTTCCAGTAGATGTCGTTGAAGTCGAGCGCACGGATCATCAGCGAGTTCAGGAACGATGCGTCGATGGCGGAGACTCGCCGGCCGGAACCGATCAGGGCGGCCTGCGGATGTCCGCCGGACTCGAACACGACGGAGCTCGCGATGTGGACGTCTTCGGAGCGGTAGCCGCCGAGCGCGCATCCGATCGAGTCGAACAGGAAACGTTTGGCACAGGCGACGACGTCGGCGGGGAGGTCGTCGTAGCGGAGGGCGTGGGTCCATTCGGCCAGGCGACGGCTGATCGAGCTCACGTCAGATTTCACCTCGAACTGCGGGGAGGTCGGAAAGTGGCTTGCCCTCCCGGGCGGCGCGGACGAGGGCCGCGACCAGGGGCCGGTCGGCCTCGGGAAACTCGAGCTCTCCGAGGTCGGCCGCTCCGGCCCAGCGAACTTCGTCCACCTCGATCGGGCGGGGCTCGCCGTTCAGGATCTCGGCGAACAGGAAGCGCAGTCGGACTTCGCGTTCCGTGTCGCGGTGGACGAGGATACCCCAAAGGCGCCCGACGCGAACCTCGATTCCGAGTTCCTCGTGGAGCTCGCGGGCGAGCGCCGCCTCCGGGGTCTCGCCGGGTTCGATCTTCCCGCCGGGGAACTCCCACAGTCCGCCGAGGTGTACGCCGTCCGGGCGCCGGGAAACGAGAACGCGATCGCCGCGGACGACGATCGCGGCGACGACGTCGACGAACGGGACCGACGGGTCTTCGGAACCGCTCAGATCACCGCTCCTGGAGGAACGGCGTAGTTCTTGGGGATGACCACGATGCCGTCCCGTACGTAGTAGTACGGATGGTCCTCGTACGTGCCGATCGGTTTCGGCGTGATCCGTACGCCGTCGCCGATGCGCGCGTTCTTGTCGAGGATCGCGCCCTCGATATGGCAGTCACGCCCCACGCCGAGCAGGGGGTCGCCGGGCGGTCGGGGAAGATCGCCCTCGTACCCGTCGGCGCCCATGATCACCGAGCGGACGATCTTCGCGCCCGGCTGGATCACGGTGCGGACGCCGAGCACGGACTGGCGGATCTCCTCGCCGTGCAGGTAGCAGCCGTCGGTGATCATCGCCTCGACGATCCGGCAGTTTTCCACCCGGGTGGCCCCGAGGAACCGCGGACTCGTGTACGTGGGCGCGCCGTGCGTGTGGAACACGAACGGCGGATCGGAGGCGGCCAGCGCGAGGTTCGCGTCGTAGAACGCGCGCATCGTTCCGATGTCTTCCCAGTAGCCCCGGAACAGGAATGCTCCGACCTCGTGACTGCGGACCGCGGCGGGCATGACCTCGCCGCCGAAGTCCGTGTAGTCGGTACCCTCCAGGAACTTCAGGAGGACGTCCCACCGGAACACGTAGATGCCCATGGAGACGGGGTACATCGAGCCCACGTCGTCCGGGTCGCCGAGCTCGCTCGGGAGCTCGTAGCCGGCGCGACGGTCCGCCGACTTCGGTTTCTCCACGAAGCCCCGCACCCGCCGGTCGGGGTCGATCTTCATCACCCCGAACTGCGAGGTCTGGTCCTCCGGAACCGGCTTCGCGGCGATCGTCACGGCGGCGCCCGTCTCCCGGTGCTGGCGGATCATCGGTCCGAAGTCCATCCGGTAGAGCTGATCGCCGGAGAGGATCAGGACGTCGCGCGGGGCGAAGTCGCGCACGTGGTGCAGACAGCGCCGCACCGCGTCGGCCGTGCCCTGGAACCAGTCGCTGGACGCGGTGGTCTGCTCGGCCGCGAGGAGCTGGACGAAGCCCCGGCTGAAGATGTCGAACGCGTACGTGCGCGAGATGTGCCAGTTCAGGGAGGCCGAGTTGAACTGGGTGATCACGAAGATCTTGCGAACGCCCGAGTTCAGGCTGTTCGAGATCGGGATGTCCACGAGGCGGAACTTGCCGCCGACCGGCACCGCCGGTTTGGAGCGGTACCGCGTGAGCGGGTCGAGGCGGGTTCCCCGACCTCCTCCCAGGACCAGGCAGACGATATCGTCACGACGCATGGGGCGAATCTAGCAGGCCTTCGCGAGGACGGCCAGACGTCATGCGTCGGTCCAGAGCTCCGTCTCGTGCTCGCCTCGTCCCGCGCCGACCGGTCGCTCGGGGAACCGGACGAAGTGTTCCTCCGTGAACAGTCCGGCGTCGTAGAGCGCGCGAAAGGGCGGACCGAACTGCTGGCTGGCATGGGCGCAGATGGCGGCCCACTTCGTGTCTGCGAACGCGGCGGTGTCGATCACGGTGGTGATCTCCGCGTCGTCCGCGGGGTACACGCGGCGCGGCCAGTCCGGAACGATGCTCCGCCGGAACGGCGTGTAGAGGTAGAGGCGCTCCGGGGCGTGGGGAGCGAGCTCCCGGAGCGGACCATCCGGATACCAGTCGGCGTGTCCGGCCCCCTGGAACGCGCCGACCGTCGCGAGCGTGACGACCCGATGATCCGGATGGTAGGAGATCCCCGAGCCGTGGAACGTGATCACCACGTCGGGTCGTTCCCGGCGGATGATCGCCGCGAACTCCTCCTCGATCTCCAGGATGTCGAGGCCGCGCAGGCCGCCGTCCGGCCAGCCGAGGAACCCGAGGTGTTCGATGCCGAGGATCGCGGCCGCGGCCCGGGTCTCCTCCCGCCGCACGCGTTCCAGCTCGGCGCGCCCCTCCGCATCCGGCGGCCGCTCGCGGAAGAGTCGTCCCGCGCCGCCGCTGGTCGCGGTGACGACGGCCACGCGGTGCCCGGCCGCCGCGTACTTCGCGAGCGTGGCGCCGGGGCCCATCGACTCGTCGTCCGGGTGGGCGAACAGCCCGAGGATCGTGCGCGTCCTCACCCCGCCGCCTTCTCCACGAGGTGGAACGTCTGGGCGAACTGCACGTCCTTCCGGCTCCCCACGAACAGGGGCGTCCGCTCGTGCAGCGAGCGGGGGACGAGATCGAGGATCCGCTGCGTGCCGGTGGATGCCATGCCGCCGGCGTTCTCGGCGATCATCGCGATCGGTGCCGCCTCGTACAGGACCCGCAGCTTGCCGCGCGGGTTCTCGGGGTCCTTGTGATCCAGCGGGTAGGCGAAGATCCCGCCCTTGAACAGGGTCCGGTGGAAGTCCGCCACCAGCGAACCGATGTAGCGGAGCGACTGCGGCTTGCCGGCGGGGTTCTCCTTGCCCTTGAGCGCGCGGACCCACTGCTGCGTTTCCGGCGCCCAGTAGGGGAAGTTGCCCTCGTTGATCGAGTAGATGGAACCCTGCTCCGGCATCTTCAGATCGTAGTGGGAGAGGCGAAACTCCCCGATCGAGGGATCGAGCGTGAACGCGTGCACGCCGCGACCGACGGTGTACACGAGCATCGTGCTGGAACCATAGAGGACGTAGCCGGCGGCGAGCTGGCGGATGCCCGGCTGGAGCACGTCGGAGGCCGAGCCGGGGCCCGCCTGCGATACGCGACGGTGGATCGACCAGATCGTGCCGATCGAGACGTTCACGTCGATGTTCGACGACCCGTCCAGCGGGTCGATCGCCACCGCGTACTTGCCCGGGCGATGCTGACCCTCCCGATCCGTGTGGATCAGGTCCTCGTCTTCCTCCGAGGCGATGACGGACACGTGACAGTTGTCGGACAGCGCGTCGATGAAGTGCCGGTTCGCGTAGACGTCGAGCTTCTGCTGCTCTTCGCCCTGCACGTTCGTGGAGCCCACGGCGCCGAGGATGCCGCTCAGTCCCGCACGATTCACCTCGCGGCTCACGATCTTGGACGCGAGCGCGATCTGCGCGAGGATCTCGGAGAACTCTCCCGAGGCCTGGGGAAACTCCCGCTGCTCGTTGTAGATGAACCGATTGACGGTGATTCCCAGGCGAGCGTGCATCGGACCTCCTCGGGGCGCGACCCCGCGACGGCGGGAAGTCGTACGGGAAACCGGGGCGGCAGCGGCGCGACGGGGGCCGCAGCTTCCGTTCGGGCGTCGGATTCTAAGGGCGGGGCGAAGGGGCGACAAGCGCCCCGCCGCGGGGCGGCGCGCTCAGACCCGGTCCGCGCTCGGGCACAGATCGCGCACCGCGCACTCTGCGCACTCCGCGCGTCGGGCGCCGCACGTCTTGCGTCCGTGCAGGATCAACAGGTGCGAAGACAGCGTCCAGAGCTTCTGCGGAAAGATCTCGCGCAGCTCGAACTCGATCTTGACCGCGTCCTTCTGGCGGGTGAATCCCAGGCGGTTGGAAAGTCGCGTCACGTGGGTGTCCACGACCAGCCCGGGAATCCCGAACGCGTTGCCGAGGATCACGTTCGCCGTCTTGCGGCCCACGCCGCGGAGCTCCGTGAGCTCCTCCATCGTGCGCGGGACCTCGCCGCCGTGGCGTGTCACGATGTCCTGACTCATCTCGAGCAGCGCGCGTGCCTTGTTGCGGTAGAAGCCGGTCGACTTGACGTCCTGTTCCAGCTCCTCGATTCGCGCGGCCGCGAACGCCTTCGGGTTCGGATACTTCGCGAACAGGGCGGGGGTCACGAGATTGACGCGCGCGTCCGTGCACTGGGCCGACAGGATCGTGGCGACGAGAAGCTGATGCGGGGTCTCGTGATCGAGTGCGCACTTCGCGTCCGGGAACTCCTTGCGGAGGCGGTCGAGCACCTTCTTCGCGCGCTTCGGATCGGGATCGACCTTCGGCACGAACGCCTTCTTCGGGCGAGCGCGGGAGGAGGAAGCGGACGGCAACGTTCACCTCGGCGCGAGACGTCGATGGGGAGGGTGGAGCACCGCGGGTGACACTAGCAGACGCGCGCGGACGCGTCGCGAGGAACGCGGTCGACGGCGCAGAGCAGGTGACGAGAGCTAGTCGCGCGGCAGGAACGACTCGAACAGGGCCTTGGTCCGTCCCCACGTCGAGTCCTCGATGTCCGGAATGTCCGTGGAGTTTCCGACGCGCACGACGCCGAACATTCCGGCGAACTCGTGAGGGACACTGAAGTACTCGAACATGCCCGGGTCGTCGAACGTGTGCTCGAACCACTGGCCGTACGGAAGGGAAGGCGACTGCCACAGCTGCCCGGCGAGCGGGTCGCTGCTGCCCGTGCCGCTGCACGTGCCGTGCTCGAGTGAGAACTCGTCGGTGTTGACCCAGCGCACGGTATCGCCCGGCTGGATCGTCACGTCGGCGGGAACGAAGCGCGGCTGGAATCCCTGGGAGGGATCGGTCGTCATCTGCACGATGACCGTGTCCGCGAGAGCGGACGACGGAATGACGAGCGCGAGCGCAAGGGCGAGAGCACGAAGTCGCATGTCGGTCTCCTCGGGACTGGCCTCCCGAATGACCGTTCTACCTTAGCACCGGGGCAGGGGCGGGTCAAACGGGGGAACCGGGGAAACCGAGGCGGGCGGAGGCCGGCAGGGCGAGATCTAGAGCCCCAGGATCCCGGCTACGCGCGGGCTCTCGAGCGACGGAACGGTCCAGGTGGCGCCCTCGGCCTCGAGAACGGCCTCGGTCGCGTTCCCCGTGGCCACCGCGAGGCAGGGGACCCCCGCCGCCGCCGAGGCGCGGACGTCGTGAATCGTGTCGCCGATCACGAGGATCTCGGCGCCCGGGCCGGCCATCCCCCGGGCCCGCTGGACCGCGAGGCGCGTGAGCTCGGCCCGGTCGGCGGCGTCGGAGCCGTATCCGGCCGGCAGGTCGCCGGCCGTGTCGAACCAGCGGTCGAGACGTCCCCGACGAAGCTTCGCGTGGGCCGCCCGCTCCCAGTTTCCGGTGGCGAGCCCGAGCACGACGTCTTTCCTGGTTCCGAGCGCTTCGAGCAGCCCGATCACTCCGGGCAGCACCAGGAATCCCTCGGACGCGTCGAGGCACGGGCCGAGCTCCGCGACGTACCGGTCCTCCACTCGCTGGGCTTCGGAGATCGAGAGTCGCCGGCCGAGGTGACGTTCCGCGATGGAATCCAGGATGAGCGGATCCGTGCGTCCGTGGAACTCGATGTCCCGAACCGCGTCCTCCACGCCGTAAAGGTCCGCGAAGATGCGGCGGAGCGCCACGAAACCCGCTCCTCCGGTGAGGAGCAACGTTCCATCGATGTCGAACAGGAGGACGCGCATTCTTCGGCTCCGGGCATCCCCGACGGGAGGGAATCGACGGGGACGGCGCGACTTGCGCAATGGAAAAGAGAATGGCGGAGCGCGCGGACACGGTCAACGCCGACGTTCACGTGGCGGGCTTTCGCTTGACACCCCCGCCGGAACGCGTGCACGCTACGAACCGCTCCGGCTTCGTGCCGAGAGAAACGCGTGGCGGGTGACGGTCCCTCGACCGCCCCTGCCCGTCAGCCGCACGAAGGAAGGAGTATCCATTCCGATGAAGATCGCCGCATGAAGATCTCCGGAATTCTGCGGGCGGGATCTCGTGCCGCCCGACTCGTCGCTCCACTGATCGCCCTGACCTGGATCGCTGCATCTCCCTTCGGGGCCGCCTCGGCCCAGGAGACCTCGCCCGAGGTCGTGACCGAGGTCGTCGTGCCTCCGCCCGCTCCGCCGGCCTCCGTCGCGGCGATCGATGCTCCGAACGACGCGGGACACGCGCTGGTCGTGAGCTGGCAGCTCTCGCCGGATGATGCGAACGCCGACGTTCTGCAGGGCTATCGCGTCCTGCGCTCGCAGGGAGGGGCGCCGTTCGAGGAGGTCGGGATCGCGGCGCCCGGACAGAACTCGTTCCGCGATCGGGTTCCCGAGAACGGCGTGCGCTACGACTACAAGGTCGTCTCGTTCGGTCCGGGCGGCGTCGGAGAGTCGGGAACGGCGGGCGCCGAGTCGCACTTCCAGTGGTTCAACAAGACGCGCATTTCTTCCTTCGTGATCATGCTGATCGTCTGTGGCTCGATCGCCCTCAACATCATGCGCGCGCAAGCCGGACAGAAGATGTACATCCGGAAGATCGCCGGAATGGATGCCGTGACGGAGGCCGTCGGACGCGCCACGGAGATGGGGCAGCCGGTGCTCTACGTCGCGGGAATCCAGGACATGGACAACGTCCAGACCGTGGCCGGCCTCACGATCCTCGGCTCGATCTCGAAGCTGATCGCGGAGTACGAGACGAGTCTCGTGATGCCCTGCAGCCGCTCGCTCGTGATGAGCACGGCCCGCGAGACGGTGAAGGAGTCCTACCTGTCGGCCGGACGTCCGGACGCCTACCGCGAGGACGGCATCTACTACGTGACCGACGAGCAGTTCGGTTTCGTCGCTCACGTCGACGGTCTGATGGTCCGCAAGAAGCCGGCCACCTGTTTCTACCTCGGCGCGTTCTTCGCGGAGTCACTCATTCTCGCGGAGACGGGCAATTCCATCGGGGCGATCCAGGTCGCGGGTACCGCGATGCCCACGCAGCTGCCGTTCTTCGTGGCGGCATGCGACTACACGTTGATCGGCGAGGAGCTCTTCGCCGCGAGCGCGTATCTCTCGCAGGATGAGAAGATGCTCGGCTCTCTCAAAGGCCAGGATTTCGGGAAGGCCGTGGCGATGGTCTCGATCTTCGTGGGAGGCATTCTCACGACGGCCGAAGGCTTCATGGGCTGGCCCGTCATCACGTGGCTGAACGACAAGATCCACTGGCTCTGGTCCGGCGGCTAGAGGCCCGAGGAGTTCCCATTGAAACGGACGATACCGATCCTGATCACGGCGGTGGTGGGCGGCTTGCTCATCGCAGCCTATTTCGTGCCGGCTCCGTTCCTGGCCTCCGCGGATCGCCTGATCCCGGACTTCTTCAACATCATCGCCGCGTTCGCGTTCGTGCTGGGCGGTGGCAATCTCCTTCGCGTGCACCTCACGAAGATCTCCCGCCGGGATCACGAGTGGACCTACTCGGTGGTCACGGTGGTCGGGTTCCTCGTGATGCTCCTCGCGGGCCTGTTGAAGCTGGGGACCGGCGAAGGCGGCGCATTCCACTGGACCTATGATCTCGCCGACGGACGGCTGCTTTACGACGCGCTCTACCAGTCGGTGTTCACGCCGTGCCAGGCGACGATGTTCTCGCTCCTGGCGTTCTTCGTCGCGTCGGCGAGCTACCGCGCGTTCCGCGCGAAGACGCCCGAGGCCACGGTGCTGCTGATCGCGGCGTTCGTCATCCTGATCGGGCGGACTTTCGTGGGCGGGTACCTCACCGCGTGGATCCCGGAGCCGTTCTCGGAGTACCTGCACATTCCGAACCTGTCGGCCTGGATCATGTCGTTCCCGAATCTCGCGGGACAGCGGACGATCCAGATGGGCATCGCGCTCGGCATCATCTCGAACTCGCTGCGCCTCATTCTCGGCATCGAACGGTCCCATCTCGGGGGAGGTGACTGATGGGTTTCCTCGAGGCGCTCGGGCGGCTCGATCGCCGCTGGATCTTCCTGCTGATCGCCGTCTCCGTGACCATCCCGTTGCTGCTGCAGAGGCCGGCGCCGGTGAAGCCGAGCCCGATCGTGCGCAATCTCTACACCGCGATCGACGCGCTCCCGCCGGGCTCGAAGCTCCTGCTGTCTCTGGACTACGGCCCGAGCACCGTGCCCGAGAACGACCCGATGGCCCATGCGATCGCGCGTCACGCGCTGTCCAAGGACCTCAAGCTCTACGTCATGACCATCTGGGCGACCGGGCCGCCGCTCATCACGAATCTGTTCGAGACGGTCATCGTTCCCGGGTTTCCGGGCAAGACGTACGGCGAGGACTATCTCAACCTCGGATACAAGGTCGGCAATCAAGGGCTCATCCAGTCGCTGACGTCCGATTTCCGGAACCAGTACACGCAGGATGTGGGCTGGGGGGACATTGCGGCACGTCCCGTGGGCCAGATCCCGATGATGTCGACGATCCGCACGATCAAGGACTTCGACTTCATCGCCGGTATCGGGTCGGGACAGCCCGGTCTGAAGGAATGGGTCCAGTTCGCGGGGGATCCCACCGGCACGCCGGTCGGCGGCGGCGTCACCGCGGTCGAGGCGCCCCTGCTCTATCCGTACTATCCCACGCAGCTCGTGGGACTCCTGGGCGGACTCGCGGGTGCCGCCGAGTACGAGGCATTGCTGGTGGAGAACCACCCGGAGTTCGGCGAGGCGGCCCAGGTCGCGCTCATCCGGATGTTCCCGCAGACGGTGGCGCATCTCGTGATCGTGTCGTTCGTGTTGCTCGGCAACATCTCGTATTTCGCGCAGCGCGGGAGGCGGCGCAAGTGACCCGGGGGAATTGACATGGACTGGTCAACCGTCCAGCTGTGGGTCGGCGCGCTGCTGACGCTGATGATCTTCAGCTTCCTGTACAAGGACAACCCGTTCTACAAGTTCGCGGAGCATCTGTTCGTGGGAGTCTCCGCCGCCTACTGGATGGTGCAGGGCTTCTGGCAGCAGATCGTTCCGAACCTGCTCGCGAAGCTGGCGCCGGGTTCGTTCGAGAACATCATCGAGGCCGCGCGAGGTCAGCAACCCGAGTTGGTGTACATCATCCCGCTCATTCTCGGGCTGATCCTGCTCACTCGACTCATCCCGTCCATCGCGTGGTTCTCGCGCTGGTCCATGGCGTTCATCATCGGCTACACCGCGGGATCGAACCTCACGCGGTACCTGGTGTCGGATTTCATCAAGCAGGTCGAGAAGACGCTCGCGCTGCCCCTGGTGGCGACCCACGCGGACAACTGGCTGCAGTGGATCATGTACTCCGTGTCCAACCTCGTCGTGTTCGGTGGTGTGATCTGCGGCCTCATCTACTTCTATTTCTCCAAGGAGCACACCGGTGCCTTCGGGCGCGCCTCGCGCGCGGGCATCTGGGTGCTCATGGTCGCGTTCGGCGCGAGCTTCGGCTACACCGTGATGGCCCGGATCTCGCTCCTGATCGGCCGGCTCGAGTTCCTCGGAAGCTGGATCCGCTCGTTCATCTGATCCGCTTGCTCGTTTCCGCGCTTTCCTGTCGGCGCTTCGGGTTGCAGCCCGGGGCGCCGATCCTCGTTTTCGCCGCGGTGATGTTCGCGAGTGCGGCGCGGGCCGACGAACCGGCCTGGCGGCCGCTCGGCCGCGCGGCGTTTCGCGAGGCGGGCGACGCCGGTTTGCCGGTGATGCTCTGGTCGACGGCGCCGTGGAACCGCGATCACTTCCTGTGGCCCGGGCACCTGTTCGCCGACTCCACGCTGGCCGCGACGCTCGCGCGCCGGGCGATTGCCGTACGCGCCGATGCGTCGAGGTTTCCCGAGCTCCGCGATGTCTGGGCGCTGGAGAGCGGACTCCTCCCGGCCGTTCATTTCCTGGACGAGCACGGCCGCGTGTTCGCGAGCTTCCCGCCGCCCGAGGCGGAGGAGCTCGTGTACTGGCTGGAGGAGTACGCGGATCCGGCCGACCGGCCGCCGGCCGCCGGTCGACGCCCCGGTGCCGTGCTCGATCCCGGAATCGGCCCGCCGGACGACGTCATCGCCCGGGAACTCCTCGAGCGTCTGCTCGCCGGGACGAGCCCGCTCGGCTCCGTGCACGCCGACGTGGATCTCTCCCCCCTGATGTTCCTGAACGAATGGGGAGCGTGGCGGGGCGATCCGCGTCTCGCCGACGTGCTCGACACGACGCTCGGCACGCTCCTCGCGTCGCCGCTGTTCGATCGGTCCGACGGTGGATTCCATCGTGCGTTCGCCACCGCGGACGGTGGCGTCGTCCACCGGGAGAAGCTCCTGCGCGCGAACGCGGTGGCGGGAGAGGCGCTCGCGTGCCGATTCGCCACGTCGGGGCGTCTCGAGTTCGGGGCCGACGCGCTGCGGATCGTTCGCTGCCTGAACGGTCGCTTCCGCACGCGCGCCGCCACTCTGTACTCCGGCTCGCTCGCCGCGGACGTGTATGCCCCGTCCGACGGCTCGCTCGTGATGACGGGCGAGGAGTGGTATGCGCGGGGGGCGGAGGCGCGCCATCTCGTCGGCGCGCCGCCCCGCTCCGCCGACGTTCCGGTCGGGGCGAACTGGCGCCTGGTCGAAGCGTTCTCGCACTACTTCCGCGCGTTCGGCGACGAGCGCTTCTCGCAGGCGGTGCGCACGGCGGCGGCCGCGTTGGGTCCCGGCAGTTTCGACGCGACGGGCGCCGCCTGCCGCGAGCTCGACTCCCCGCGGGTCGGCAATCTCCGGGACCAGGGTGACGTGGGATCCGGTCTTCTGGCGTGGCACGCGATCACGGGTGATCCCTCGGCGCTCGACGCCGCGCGGGCGGTCGCACGCGCGATCCGCGATCGCTTTCGGCGCGACGACGGGTCCCTGCGCGACCTGGCGATCGATGCGGATCTCCCCGACGAAGTGCTGTCCGCACCCGATCGGCCGGAGTTCCAGGGGGCGGCCCTTCGATTTCTCACGGACCTCTCGGTGGTCACGGCGGAAGCGGAGTGGCACGATCTGGCGGTGGCGGGCCTGGAGGCATGGCGCGATCGCCTCCCCGCCGGCGAAGTCGGGCTCGGCGAGCTCGGACGTGCGGCCTTCCGGTCGAGCGTGCCGCCGCCGCTCGTGGTCTGCGACGCGGTGCCGGGCACGGAGGAAGGCGATCGGCTCGGGGCGCTCGCGCAGCGGATCGCGGACCCCACGCTCTGCGTGCGCTGGATCGCGCCGGGCGATCGGATCGCACGAGCGCGGTTCGGGTTCGTCGAAGGAGAAGAGCCTGCCCTCCGGATCGTCTGGGGGGACACGAGTCCGGCCCTTCGCACGGCCGTCACGTATCGCCGCGCGTACGAGCGGGCGAGGGAGAGATTGCTGCGATGAGTCGGCCCGAGCTGCACGTACTCACCGACCCGCATCTCGCGCGCGGCCGCGACCACCGGGAGATCGTGCGCGCCGCGCTTGCCGGGGGCGCCGACGTGATCCAGCTGCGGGACAAGTCCCTGTCCGAGGCGGAGCTGTTCGTGGTCGCCCGGGACCTGCGCGGGATCGTTCGTGCGGCCGGTCGCCAGCTCGTCATCAACGATCGCCTCGACTTGGCCCTCGCGATCGATGCCGATGGTCTGCATCTCGGCCCGGAAGACCTGCCGCTCGCCCAGGCCCGTTCGCAGTGGCGAGGACGCCTCGGCGGATCCGCCCGGACGCCGGAACGGGCGCGGGAGCTCGAGGCCGCGGGCGCGGACTACCTCGGGGTCGGGCCGCTCTGGGGGTCGTCGACGAAGCCCGCCGCCGGCCCTGCTCTCGGACCGGAGCGCCTCGCCGAGATCGTCGCGGCCACGAACTTGCCGGTGATCGCGATCGGGGGCATCGCTCCCGGCAACGCGGCCGCCGCTCTCCGCGCGGGGGCCCGTGGAGTCGCCGTGATCGCCTCGGTCGTCGGGGCGGAGGATCCGGAGGCGGCGACGGCCGCCCTCCGCGCCGAACTCGATCAGGTCGCGCTCCGGCGCTGACCAAGCCAACCCGGAGGAACACTCATGGCTCGACCGATCGCAGGCTTCGTCCCGCTCCTGGCCGTTTCGCTCCTCGCCGCCGGTTGCGGGGGAGGCACGGGGGAACGCGCGCCGAGCTCGGCCGACTACGGAGAACCCGTGGCCGGCGGCACGGTCGTGATCGGAGTGACGGCAGAGCCGGACAACCTGCTCGACGCGACGTCCACGAGCAGCATCGCGAGCGACGTGATCAGCGCGGTGTTCTCGCAGCTCACGCGGCTCGCCCCCGATCTCGCGTCGGCGGAGCCCGAGATCGCGCGGTCCTGGGACGTCGCCGCCGACGGTCTCTCCATCACTTTCCACCTCGTCACGAACGCGCGCTGGCACGACGGCGTGCCGCTCACGGCGCAGGACGTCGTCTTCACGCACGAGCTGCTGACCGACCCGGTGGTGGGGTACTCCGCGCGATCCTGGAAGGAGTTCATCACCGGATGCGTGGCCGACGACGACTCGACCGTGACGTTCCGGTACGACCGGCAGTACCCGTACCAGATCCTCGACGCTTCGGTCGGCGTGATCCTCCCGAAGCACCTGCTCGAGGGGCTGCCGCGCGCCGAGCTCGCGGGATCGCAGTTCGCGCGGAATCCCGTCGGCAGCGGCCCGTTCCGATTCCGGAAATGGGAGTCGCAGGCGTCGGTCGAGCTCGTCGCGAACGACGACTACTTCCAGGGACGGCCGTATCTCGACCGCGTCGTGTTCCGCGTCATCCCGGACGCGTCGTCTCTCGTGGCACAGCTCGAGAGCGGCGAGATCGACATCTGCCCGCAGCTCCCGCCGCACGAGGCGGCGCGGCTCGACGCGCTCGACGCGATCCGCGTGGAGGCCTACTCCGGCCGGAACTACACGTACATCGGCTGGTACTCGGGCAACCCGCTGTTCGAGTCGCCGCGCGTGCGTCGCGCGCTCGGCATGGCGATCGATCGCGACGCGATCATCGACGCGCTCTGCTACGGTTACGCGCATCCGATGAACGGTCCGGTGCACCCGATGCTGTGGTCCTACGATCCGAACGTCCCGGCGTTGCCGTACGATCCGCAGGGGGCGCTCGAGATCCTGCACGAAGAGGGCTGGACCGACACGGACGGCGACGGCGTGCTGGACAAGGACGGCGTCCCGTTCTCGTTCGAGCTCAAGACGAACCTCGGCAATCAGATCCGGATGGACGCCGTGGTCATGCTGCAGAGCATGTTCCAGAGGATCGGGGTGAAGGTGCAGCCTCGTACGCTGGAGTGGAACGTCCTGTGGGGTTCGGTGGTGGACCACTCGTACGGATCGGCCGTGCTCGTGGGCTGGTCCGTGGCGCTGAAGGCCGACCTCCAGTCGATCTTCCACAGCAAGTCGATCGACGAGAAGTTCAACCACACCGGGTACTCGAACCCCGAGGTGGACGCCGCCATCGACCGGGCCCTCTCGGCGCGCACGTTCGACGAGGCGCGCCCGGACTGGTGGCGCGCGCAGGAGCTGATCGTGGCGGACCAGCCGTACACGTTCCTCTTCCGCCTGGACGACGTCTGGGGCGTGAACGAGCGCATCCGGGGAACGGTTCCGGATCCCCGGGGTTACTATCGGTCCCTTCCGCAGTGGTGGATTCCGGAGTCGCGACGGAGGCGCTGAGCCGCGCCGTCTCGTCCGTTTTTCGGCCTCGTGCCGGCGTCCCGCGCGCGTTACCATCTCCCGTCCCGAAACCCCTCTCCGCGCCACCGGAGGAATCATGCTCACGACTGCCCGCGCCGCCTTCCTGCTCGCGGCCGCCCTCGTCCTCGGATCCGCGCCCCGGGCGTCCGCCCAGGACGACGACGTCGACGCGCTGCGTTTCGAGACCGATCTGCTCTCGTCGGTCTACCAGGTTTTCGCTCCGTTCCCGTGGACCGAGAAACCCGACCAGGTTTCGTTCGTCTACGCGGACTCGAGGAACACGATCCGTCAGTACCTCTACGACGGTGGGCGACTGCGCGAGACCTGGAAGAGCTTCCCCTTGGAGGGGGCGGCGCAGGCGGTGTTCGCGGAGGACCTGAACGGCGACGGCCGCCCCGAGATCATCACGTTCACGACCGGCGCGCGGATCTACGTCTGGGAGACGATCAAGTACACGCTGCTGTGGGAGTCCGTGGAGGAGAATTTCGAGACCATCTCCGCGATGGCGATCGCGAACGTGGACCGGGACGCAGCCCTCGAGCTCGTGGTGTGCGCGGACAACCTGATCCACTACTACGACGGCGTGGAGTTCTTCCGCGACAAGGTGGGTCGCGACTTCGTGGACCCGCGCGTGATCCTCGTCGCCGACGTGGACGGAGACCTCACCGATGAGATCATCACCGACGACGGCTACGTCCTCGATACGAACACGCTGAGCATCGAGTACGCCGTCGAGGGGTTCGGCTACCCGATGAGCCTGTTCGACATCGACAACGACGGGATTCTCGAGGTGATGGGCGAGAAAGGCGGCGTCATCCAGTTCTGGGACGTGAAGGACCGCCGAGAGATCTGGTAGTGATCCGGACCGTCGTCGACGGGTACAACCTGCTGTTCCGGGATCGCGACGACGGCACCTCGCTGCAGGACGCGCGGCAGGAGTTGCTGCGTCGGATCGACGCGATCCGGCGCGCCGGTGAGCCCTACGTGGTCGTGTTCGACGGAAGACCGGGGCGCGGGATGCGTCGGGAGCACGCTCCGGGGCTCGAGGTCCTGTTCGCCCGGTCTCCCGAAAGCGCCGACGATCTGATCGTGCAGCTCGTGCGCGAGGCCCCGAGGCGCCAGACGCGCGTGGTCACGCGGGATCGCGAGCTCGCGGCTCGCGTGCGCAGCGCCGGGGGAATCGTGGTGGATCCCGACGAAGGCCTGCGCCCGCCGCGTCGCCGGGGTGCGGCACCGCCGCCGCCCCCGGGCGGAAAGCCCCCGCCGCCCGAAGGGCTCGCGCTCGACGAGTGGGAACGTCTGTTCCGGGAGCGCGGAGAAGCCGGCGACCGGTGACGGGCTAGAAGTTCCGGAAGAGCTCGCCCAGTCCCTCGAAGGGCGCGAACCGTTCCCCGTAGCGCGCGGCCAGCGTCTCGAGACGGCGTCGAACCTCGTCCTCGCCGAGCGAGAGCGCCCAGCGGGCGAGCCCCCCGCGGAACGGCGGGAAACCGGCGCCGAGCACGGTGCCGAGATCGAGGTGGTCGCGCTCCCGCACGACGCCCTCCGCGAGGCAGCGCGCCGCTTCGTTGATCATGCCGCTGAGGAGTCGCTCCACGATCTCCTCGTCGGGCGGCGCCGGGGCGGCCGGCAGACCGCCGAGATCCTTCGTGTTCGCCGTGCGCTCGCGTCCGCTCCCGATCCAGAACCCGCGCCCCGTTTTCGTGCCGAGCGCACCCGCTTCGAGCAGCCGCTGCATCAGCGGGGCGGGGCGGGCCCGCTCGCCGAACGCGTCCTCGAGCACGTGCGAGACCTTCGCCGCCACGTCGAGTCCGACTTCGTCGAGCACGCGCAGCGGTCCCATGGGCATGCCGAAGCGCAGCAACGCGCCGTCGACCGCGGGAATCGGCCAGCCGTCCTGCACCGCGAGTGCGGCCTCGTTCAGGTAGGGCAGGAGCAGCCGGTTCACGAGGAAGCCCGGTCGATCCGCCACGACGAGCGGCGACTTCTTCAGCCGGCGCACGAGCCCCACGGCGCCCTCGAGCACGCTGTCGCGGGTACGCGCGCCGGGGATGACCTCCACCAGCGGCATCCGGTGCACCGGATTGAAGAAGTGCAGTCCCACGAGACGTTCCTTCGCCTCGATGCCGTGCGCGATCGCGTCGATCGGGATCGAGGACGTGTTCGTGGCGAGAATCGTGTCGTCGCGCACGATGCCCTCGACCTCGCGGAACACCTTCTGCTTCAGCTCCAGGATCTCGGGCACGGCTTCGATCACGACGTCGACGTTCGTGAGTCCGGTGAGGTCGGTGGTCGGAGAGATGCGCTCCATCACGGCGTCCCGTTCGCGCGGTTTCATCCGCCGCTTCTTCACCCGTCGGTTCAAGGGACCGGCCGCGCCGGCGAGTCCGACCCGCAGGGATTCCACGGCGACATCCCGCAGCCGGACCTGGATGCCGGCGCCCGCGAGCGATCCCGCGATCCCGCCGCCCATCGTGCCGGCGCCGAGCACCGCGGCGCGGGCCGTCGTGGCGTCGGCCGGCGCCGGTCGTCCGGTCCACGGATGACGGGCGAGCTCCTCGTTCCCCGTGAACAGGAACAGCAGGTTCTTCGCCTCCGGGGTCACCGCGAGCTGGCCGAAGGCCGCGGCTTCGCGCGCCATCGCGGCGCCGCGCGGCGTGCCGTAGCCGTCCAGGACGCGCTCGAGGATGCGCGGCGGCGCGGGATAGTGGCCGCCGGTCTCCCTGGCGACGTTCTTCTCGGTGAAGTTCCGCAGGAGCGCGCGTCCGGGCGGGGTGCGGCCCGCAAAGAAGTCGAGCATTCGCGCGCGCACGGGACGGCGACGCCTCGGCTTCTCCCGTCCGGCTGCGATCGCGATCGCGACGCGCTCGACGAGCTCGGGCGACGCGAGACGATCCGCGAGGCCGAGCTTCTCCGCCTGCCGCGGCCGGAGAGTCCGCCCCGTGAGCACCAGGGGAAGTCCGGCGAGAATGCCGGTCCGCTTCGGAAGTCGCCAGGTGCCGCCGAATCCCGGAAGGATGCCGAGCCGGACCTCGGGCAAACCGAGCACGGTGCGGTCGTCGTCGGCCACCACGATCCAGTCGAAGGCGAGCGCGGTCTCGAGTCCGCCGCCCAGGCAGGCGCCACGGATCGCGGCGACCTTCCGCGCGGGCAGGTCCTCGAGGCGGGACAGGAGTTCCTGCCCCTGGCGCGCGCGACGTTCCGCGTCGGCCGGGGTCTCGAGCGAGGCGATGAGCGAGACGTCGGCGCCGGCGATGAAGTTCCCGGGCTTCGCGGAGACCAGCACGATGCCGGCGGGCCGGGCGCGCTCGATCTCGTCGAGGACCGCGGTCATCGCGTGGAGCCAGGCCTCGTCGATCAGGTTGACCTTCGCGCCCGGCCGGTCGAGCACGATCGCGAGGACGTCGTCCTCCCGCGGCTCGAGTCGCAGCGGCGGAGTGCGGGCTTCGAGGTCCGTCATGCGTTTCTCTCCAGAACGAGAGCGGAACCCTGGCCGCCCCCCACGCAGAGGGTGGCGACTCCCAGTCCGCCGCCGCGGCGCACGAGCTCGGCCAGCAACGTCACCACGAGTCGGGAGCCGGTCGCGCCGATCGGATGGCCGAGCGCGATCGCGCCGCCGTTCGGATTGACGCGTTCCGGATCGAGCTCGCCGACGCTCGAGGAACGTCCGAGCTCCTCGCGCGCGAAGTGATCGGATGCGAGCGCGATCCCGCACGCGAGAACCTGGGCGGCGAATGCCTCGTTGATCTCGAACACGGCGATCTCGGAGAACGACACGCCGGCCCGGTCGAGCGCCACGGGGATCGACATGGCCGGCCCGAGTCCCATCCGGGCGGGCGACAGGCCGACGGTCGCGTGCCCGCGCACGCGCGCCAAGGGGCGGAACCCGTGGGAGATCGCCCACTCCTCCGATGCGACGAGGACTGCGGCCGCTCCGTCCGTGATCTGGCAGGAGTTCCCCGCGGTCACCGTGCCGTCGCGTCGCTCGAACACGGGGCGGAGTTTCGCGAGTGCCTCCATCGTCTGGTTCTCGCGCGGCCCGATGTCCTCCGTGACGACACGTTCGTAGTCGGGCGGGACGTAGACGGGCGCGATCTCGTCGCCGAAGCGGCCGGACTCCCGGGCCGCGCAGGCGCGACGATGACTCTCGAGTGCGAAACGGTCCTGCTCCTCGCGCGAGATGCCGAACTCGCGCGCGAGATTCTCCGCCGTGCGCCCCATGTTCAGTCCGCACACGGGGTCGGTGAGTCCTTCCACGATCGCCGAACGAGGCATCATCTCGCGCGGCTTCAGCGCCCGCAGCGCCGCGAGGCGCGCCGGAAGTTTCCTCGCCTTGGCCCAGCGCATGAACCAGTGGTTCGCCTCCGGCGGGAGCTGCATCGGGATGCGGCTCATGCTCTCCGTGCCGCCCGCCACGACGAGCCGGGCCGAACCCGCCGCGACCTTGTCCGCGGCGAGCTCGATCGCCTCGAGACCGGACGCGCAGTTCCGGTGCACCGTGAGCCCCGGAATCGACTCGGGCACGCCGGCCATCAGGGCCGCGACGCGTCCGATGTTCGGCGCGTCGGCCGGGGTGCCGGCATTGCCCAGGATCACTTCGTCGACCTCGGTCGGAGCGATGCCGGAACCGTCGAGCAGCTCCCGGATGACCCGTCGTGCGAGCTCCTTCGCCGGGATCTTGCGGAACGCGTCGTCGGCGCGGACCATCGGGGTCCGCACCGCGCCGAGAATCACGGGAGTCGGCATCAGGACGCCCTCCGCTTCATGGGGGAGTGGTCACGCAGCCAGCGCACGACGCGCGTCCAGTCCGCGGGCTCGGTGCCGCCGTCCGCCTCCACGAGGCGATCGAGACTCGCGAGGATCTCCGGCGCCGCTCTGCGGCCGAACTCGTAGCCCGTACGGACGAGCTCGTCCGCGCGGTGCAGATCGTACGGGCCGAACTCGGAGAGATTCGGGCGCACGACCGTGTGTGCCGCCTCCTCGGAGGCGCGCGCGTTCCGCTGGGACACGAACCCGATCACGCGAAGCGCGACTTCCAGCATGTTCTTGGGATCCCTCATGTGCCAGTTGCGTACGCCCCCGAGATTGATTCCGATGCGGAAGTCGCATCCGAGCACGTCGCGCAGCGTCTCCACGGGGAGGTACTCCACGAGGCCGCCGTCCGCCACGAGGTGGCCGTCGATGTCGACCGGCGAGAACAGCTGCGGGATCGAGCAGCTCGCGCGGATGGGCAGCGCGATCTCGCCCTCGGTGAACACCGCCTTCCGGCCCGTGGTCAGGTCGGCCGCGACCACCGCGAGCGGGATGTTCAGGTCCTCGAACCGGATCTTGCCGAGTCGATTCTCGATCAGGTCCACGATGCGCTCGTTCGAGAGGAGCCCGAGGCGCGGAATGCGGACCCGTGTCAGTTTCTTCCAGGAGATCTCGGCGGCGAGATCCTCCATCTCCTCGATCGAGACTCCGGCCGCGTAGTAGGCCCCGATGATCGAGCCACCGCTCGTGGCCGCGATCGCGTCGATCGGCACGCCGGCCTCGACGAACGCCCGGATGACGCCGACGTGCGCGATCACCTTCGCGACACCGCCGGACAAGGCGAGCCCCACCCTGGGTCGACCGCTCACTCGCGAACCTCTCCGTGCGCTTGACCGTCCCGAAGCACCGGGCTAGCATGCGGCCGCATTCGACCCGGACGCACCCGCCGGGATCGAAACGGACGGGCTCCGCGCGAATCGCGCGGGGCGCGGGAATTCTTCCATGCGATTCGCGGGGTGTCCATGAACGCATCCGAGTTCGATCTCACGGCGATTTCTCAGGCGCTGGACGACCACGACCCGGACCGGGAACACTTCCTGGAGGTCGGAACCGGCGCTCTCTGGACTTTCGTCTTTTCCGAGGCCACGGATGAGACGAGAAAGCAGTACCTCGACGTGGCGGAGTCGCCCGAACGGTGGATCCGGCTCCCCTCGATGAGCCTCCAGGAGGCCTACGAGGAGATCGAGGACTTCGTCGACTCGCTCCCCGACGGGCAGGTCCAGGATCAGCTCTACTCCGCCCTCGAGCGGAAGGGCGCGCTCCGGAACTTCCGGGAGGCGATCATGGCACTGTCCGAGGAGCGCCAGGGCTGGATGGTTCATCGGCGCGAGCGGTCCCGGGCCCGACTCGAACGGTTCCTGGCCCGACTCGACCCCGTGGGCGGCGGTCTCGTGGCGCGGGAGGCCACGAGTTGACCGGGCCCCGCCGGGTTGCGGTCCTCACCGGGGGAGGAGACGCCCCGGGGCTCAACGCCGTCGTTCGCGCGGTGGCGAAATCCGCGATCAACAAGGGATGGGAGGTCTTCGGGGTCGAGGACGGCTTCGAGGGGTTCTTCACCCGGAACGGCATCCGGACCCTGAGCAAGGACGACGTCCGCGGCATCCTCCAGACCGGCGGCTCCATTCTCCGCTGCAGCAATCGCGGCGACCCGTTCCGGTTCCCGAAGCAGACGGACAGCGGCTGGGTCCGCGAGGACCGATCGGGCGAAGTCATCGAGAAGTGCCAGACGCTCGGCCTGGACGGCCTCGTCGTGATCGGCGGCGACGGCTCGCTCGGCATCGCCTACCGGCTGTTCGAAAAGGGCCTCCCGGTGGTCGGGATCCCGAAGACGATCGACAACGACGTTCCCGGGACCGACGTGACGTTCGGCTTCAACACGGCCTGCCAGACCGCGATGGAGGCGATCGATCGGCTCCACACCACGGCCGCCAGCCACCAGCGGGTCATGGTGATCGAGGTCATGGGGCGCGACGCAGGCTGGATCGCGCTGAAGGCGGGCGTGTCCGGCGGCGGCGACGTCATCCTGATCCCCGAGATCCCGTTCGAGCCGGAAGAGGTGGTCAAGAAGATCGCCGCCCGCGAGGCACGCGGCGCGCGGTTCTCGCTGGTCGTGGTCGCCGAGGGCGCCACCCCGAAGAGCGGCGAGAAGACCGTGGCGGTCACGGCGGAGGACAGTCCGACCGGGTTCGAGCGACTCGGCGGCATCGGCGAGCGCGTGGCCCGTCTGCTGGAGACGCGCCTCAAAGTCGAGTGTCGGGTCACGGTGCTCGGTCACGTCCAGCGCGGCGGCAGTCCCACCACCCGCGATCGCATGCTGGGCACGCGATTCGGGGTCGGAGCGGTCGAGCTCATCGAGCAGGGGCGGTTCGGCCACATGGTGGCGCTGCGCAACGAATCGATCACGAGCGTCGCGTTGAAGGACGTCGTCGGGAAGTCGAAGCTCGTCAAGCCGGATGGCCAGGAGGTGCGCGCGGCAGAGGCGATCGGCGTCGGGTTCGGGCGGTAGCCCGGGTCCGCGTTCCGAAAACCGCTCACCACGGATCTCGGGGGGGCCCTTGAAGAAGATCGGCGAGAACATTCGCTTCTACCGGAATCTGCGGGGTCTGACCCAGACCGCGCTCGCGAAGCAGGTCGAGGTGGCTCCGGCCTACATCAGCCAGATCGAGGCGAACCAGCGGGTTCCGAGCCTCAAGGTCACGCGACGGATCGCGTCCGTTCTCGGGATCGAGGCGAGCGTTCTCGTGCGCGAGGCGGAGGCGCGGGGAAGGAGCGGCCGGCTGTCCGCCTCGGAAAAGCTCGACATGCTGCGCACGCTGATCGTCGCGGTCGAGGCCGAGACCCGCGAGGAGCGCGCCGCCTCCGACACGCCCACGCTGGAGGCCCGCGGGTTCGTGGCCACGGAACTCTACAGCGAGCCGGCCTTCTGTCTCGTGCTGCGGGAGTTCACCGCCAGCTCGACGTTCGGACGCGAGATCGACGACCTGGAAGTCGAGTCGCACACGGTGCTCGACGGCCGCGTCCGGCTGGCCGACGGCGAGGGCGACGCTCCGATCGGAACGGCGTTCGTGCTCGGCCCGGAGACCCTCGAACGTCCGGTAGGCACCCGGGGGGCTCGCGTTCTCTCGGTGTACTCACCGCGACTGCCACTTGCGACGCTCCGCGATTTCTCGGAGTCGGAAGCTGCCCGGCGCGCGTCCGACTAGGCACCGGACTGCCGGCCCGCGCGGGTCGTTTGACCGCAGCCCCCGGCCTTCCTATCTTCGCGCACCAGGTCGTCGCGACCGTGCCCCCGGTCGGGATCTTCCCGCCGTTCGAATGCGAGACGACGTCCCAACGCGAGAGGGCCGAATTCCATGAGCACCCGTTCCGCTGACGCCGGTACCCGCCGGCCCCCCGTCGACGAGCCTCGAGTTCGCGAGGCCGTCCGCACGATTCTCACCGGCATCGGGGAGAATCCGGACCGAGAAGGTCTGCGGGCCACTCCGGATCGCGTGGGGCGGGCCTGGAGTCACCTGGCTTCGGGCTACTCCGAGGATCCCCTTGCCACGCTCCGCGGGGCGCTCTTCGAGGAAGAGTGCAACGAGATGGTGATGGTCCGCGAGATCGAGCTCTACAGCCTCTGCGAGCACCATCTGCTGCCCTTCTTCGGAAAGTGCCACATCGCCTATCTCCCGGCCGGTCGGATCGTCGGCCTCTCGAAGCTGGCGCGTCTGGTGGAGATCTATGCCCGCCGGCTCCAGGTCCAGGAGCGGCTCACGGCCGAGATCGCCCATGCGCTGGAGGAGGCTCTCGCCCCGCACGGGGTGGGGGTGGTCATCGAAGCCCAGCACCTGTGCATGATGATGCGCGGCGTCGAGAAGCAGAGCAGCGTGGCGGTGACGAGCTGCATGCTGGGCGCGTTCCGGGACGACCCCAAGACCCGGGCCGAGTTCATGGAGCTTGTGGGAAGAAAGCATAGCCTCTAGCTCGGGCCCTCCGGTCCTGCCGACGGGGTCCGATGTCCGGGACCCCCTCGATTGACGTGCTGGGCCGCGTTTGCTAGAGTTGCCGACTGTAGTGCTGTCCCGGACCGAAAGACACCAGGGAAGGAGGTGCGGCTGCTTCGTCGGTCTGGAGAGACTGCATGAGCGGCAGTTTCTCCGAATCCCCAACGCTCATCTTGATCCTGTGCTGCAAAGCCTGAGGGGGTCTGCGCAAATGACGAAACGCCTTTCCGCGGGCGTTCTGCTGCTCGCTCTGGGCGCCATGGTGGCGACCACTGCGTACGCCGAGCGTCCGAGGAGCCGAGAGTGGCGCGGTGGTGAGCTGAACCCTGCGACCAACTCTTCTGTTCCGCTCTTCTTCCGTTCTTCCGCGGGCACGACCTGGGTTTCGGTCGGCCAGAACTGCGCGCCGGAAGACACGGCCAACTCTACGCACAGCCAGGCCGAGGTCTGGTGCTTCGAAGGCGCGAACGGCGACTCGACGTGGCCGAACGTTCCCGTGGGCCAGAACACCGGCAGCAAGCACGAGACGTGGGATCACTGGTCGAAGTTCGCGCCGCCGATCCCGCCGTCCTCGAAGTGGCACGCCTCCACGCTCGATCCGAACCCGTTCCAGGGCACGGATCCCTACAGCGCGTGGTGTGGTTGCGACAGCCTCGGGACGAACCCGGGCTGCACCGATGTCGCCTTCTGGATCTTCAAGAAGGGCTACGGCGACGACTGGAACTACTCGCTGACGCTGACCATGACCGGTCAGAACGCGTCCACGGGTGGCACGATCCGGTTCGACCTGAACTACGACACCGAGTGCAACTACGACTACCTGTACCTCGAGTACTTCAACAACACGACCGCCAAGTGGGAGCTCGTCACCGGCCCGAACGGCCCGGCGATCTTCAACGCGGTGTCGGGTAACCCCGACTCGAACAACGGCGGTACCGGTCGCGCTTGCGGTGACGACTACTTCGGTTCGTCCGACCAGGCCGACCTCGGCGGCGGAAACATTCCGTACTACGGAAACTCCGTCTGGCTGAACGACGTCACGTTCCCGATGCCGGCGCAGGCCGGTGGTATGCAGCTCCGCTGGCGTGGTTTCTCGGACGGCGCCTGGTCCGATGCGGACGGCCGTGGTGACACGGACGGTATCGCCCGGATCGACGACGTTCGCGTCACCTTCGCCTCCACGGGCAACGTCGTCACCGACGACTTCAGCGACGGCAGCATCGAGACCGGTGCCAGCCTGAAGCTGAACGGTGGTGCGCCGGGCACGATCACCTGGACCGCGGGTGGTCTCGAAGGCAACACCTGGGACAGCTGGCACATGGAGTTCGATCCGAACTACAAGAACAAGGGTGCCACCTGTAACTTCTCGGACGACTGGATGTACACCGCGCGTCCGCCGTCCGGGTTCCCGGGCACTGGCGACGCCAACGGCATGAGCATGTTCCTCGTCACCCCGGTCATCGATTGCGACGGCTGGACGGGTGGCGTGATGGAGTACTCGAACTACCTTTGCGCTCCCGACGAGCGTGATGACTACGTGAACACGCACATCCGTACGTACGATGCCTCGAACGGCTGGTCGCTCTGGACCGACTTCGACGGCTTCATCACGTTCGCGGGTTGCGAGTTCTGGAACATGAACGACGGCGAGGATCTGTCGCCCTACATGGCCGCCACGATCGACTCGCTGCAGCTCGGTTACGAGATGCTCGACATCAGCCAGCCGACCGGCGACTTCAGCTGGGGCAAGCACGGCAACGTGCAGTGGCTGATCGACAACGTCTCGATCGGCTCGTTCGACGGTTCGGCGACCGTGTTCACGGCTCGCTCGATCGACATCTTCGCCGACACGTACTCGTACGTGGATCCGGCCCACACGCCGTTCCTGCAGAACTCCGCGCAGGGCATGTGGCCGGGGACCCAGCTCGGTTCGTCCGACTCGTTGAACGTCGACGTTTCGGACTTCGACGGGTTCAACCCGACGAACTGCCGGATCTACTGGCACGTCTCCACCGTGGATCCGCCGGTGTTCGGTGCGTGGCAGAACAAGGCCATGAACCGTTCGCAGCCGGACAACCTCGGTACGGCGGGTGCCGGTACGTACCGGACCACGATCGGCAACAACTCCGGCGAGGACTTCTGCGCGCCGGCGGGTGGCCGTATCTGGTGCCCGGGCACGACGGTCGAGTACTACGTGAAGGTGATCGACAACAACACGAACAGCGCGACCTTCCCGCGGGCCGCCGCCGATCCGGAGCCGGCGTACTTCCGCTTCGAGGTTCTGCCGTTCGCGAACCGCACCGTGGGCGATCTCGATGAGCGCATTCTCATCGTCGACGACTACGGCCGGAACTTCGTGGACTTCGAGAACTCCACCGGCTTCGATCCGGTCGGCGGTGCGGGCTTCGGCGCGTTCTCCGATCCGGTCTTCGATCAGCCGGAGGATATGGTCGAGCGTGCTCTCGGCCTCGTGTACGGGATCGCGACGCCGGAAGACAACCCGGCCTGGGACATCTATGACGTCCAGGGTGCGGGCTCCAGCGTGCAGTGCGAGCCGCGGATCTCCTCGCTGCAGCCGAACCTTGGCGGCATCGGTGACGACACCGCGAACCCCGTCTACGACGCGGTCATCTGGATCAACGGTAGCTTCGACGCTTACAGCTTCGCGGACACCACCCGCATCGACCTGAAGGCCTGGTTGGATAAGGGTGGCCACCTGTGGAGCAACGGTGACGAAGTCGCCAAGTTCCTGGGCACGGGCGGCAACGATGCCGACTCGACGATCCAGTTCCTGTCCCAGTACATGGGTATTTCGTTCGCCAACATCGCGGACGATCAGACCGACAACCGTGTGCTGAACATGTGCGGTGCCGCTGGCACGAGCCTCGACGGTGTCACCCTCGGTATCTACGGTGAGTGCCCGTCGCGTCGTGCCTTCGACCGTCTGACGCAGGCTCCGGCCGGTGCCAACCAGCAGATCACGACGCTGGCGACGTACTGTGCGGGTGGTGCGAACGACAACGGTCGTGCGGCCATCATCAAGAACGTGCGTCTGGCCAGCGGGATCCCGACTGGTGTCTGCATCCACTCCGGCTTCGGCCTCGGCGCCCTCGTGAGCGATGCCTCGCGTGCGACGCTGCTCGCCAAGACGTTCGTGGGCGACTTCGGTATGTGGAACATGGGCTACGTCGGCGTGAACAACGGCGTCGATGCTCCGGTGGTTGCGAACGGTGCGGGCTTCGACCTCGCCGCCGCTTCCCCGAACCCGTTTGCCCAGAACACCGAGATCGCGTTCAGCGTTCCGAGCCGTTCGCACGTCTCGATCGAGGTCTACAACATCCTCGGTCAGAAGGTGCGCACCCTGGTGAACGAGTCGTTGGAGGCCAACTCCTACGTCCGCAACTGGGATGGTCGTTCGGATGCCGGCGAGCGTGTCTCGAGTGGTATCTACTTCTACAAGATGGTTGCCGGCGACTTCAACGCGACCCGCAAGGCGGTTCTCCTGAAGTAGCTTTCGCAAGCATCAGGTAGTACGGGAGGCCGGGCCGCGAGGCTCGGCCTCCTTCTTTTTGCCGCGCGGCCCCGCGGCTCGTGCTAGCTTGTCGCGCATGGACTCCCCTTCGAGGCGGCTCATCGCGGAGCGAATCGCTCGCGGTGCCGGAGATCTCCTGCTCGGCTACTTCGGCGGTCCGCTGGGCATCGAGCACAAGGGCTCGGTCGATCTCGTGACGAATGCCGATCGCGCCGCCGAGGACTGGATCCTCGAGGAGCTGCGCCGCGAGTTCCCCGGCGAGGCCGTGCTGGCGGAGGAAGGCGGCGGTGCCGTCGACGCCCGGGCGACCTGGATCGTCGATCCGCTCGACGGGACGACGAATTTCGCGCACGGCCTTCCGATCTGGAGCGTGTCGATCGCCTGGGTGGTGGAGGGAGTGCCGGAGGTCGGCGTGGTGTTCGATCCGTCGCGCGGCGAGTGCTTCTCCGCGGCGCGCGGATACGGCGCCACCCGGAATGGCGATCCGATCGCCGTCTCGAGCTGCCGCGAGCTCGGGAACGCCGTCCTCGTCACGGGGTTTCCCTACGACGTGCAGACCTCCGACGTGAACAACCTCGACCACTTCGCGAACTTCATCCGGCGCGCGCGTGCGGTGCGACGCCTCGGAAGCGCGGCGATCGACCTGTGCTGGACCGCGTGCGGACGGTTCGATGCGTTCTGGGAGCTGAAGCTGAAGGCCTGGGACATGGCGGGCGGCGCGTTGATCGTGCAGGAGGCGGGGGGACGGGTGACGGACTTCCGGGGCGCCGAGCTGGACCTGTTTGCCGGCGAGCTGACGGCCGGCCCGCCGGAGCTGCTCCCGTCGCTGTGGGACGTGCTGGCCCGGGGCAAGCGGACGCACTCCGCCGGAGGTTGATCAGTCGTGCCGGCAAGTTGTTTTGTGACAAAGATTTGCGGGTGTCCACGCTTGCGCGCCGGGAGAGGGTTTGCTACACTCGTGACGTGCCGCGGCGCCACCCCCGATTCCGTCGCGTACCGGTCGAACCCGCCCCGACCCGCAGGGAACGAATGAAGACTTGGCTCCGCGGTGCCCCACGGCTCGCCCTGCCGGTGATCCTCGCGATCCTTGCGGTCGCGTCGCCGGCCCTCGCCCAGTTCGGCAAGAACAAGGTCCAGTACCGGAACTTCCACTGGTACACGATCGAGACGGACCACTTCGACATCTACTACTACGAGGGTGAGGAGGAGTCGGCGCTGCACGCCGCCCGCATGGCGGAGCGGGGCTACGCGCGGCTGTCCAAGATCCTGAACCACGACATCGAGGACCGGGTCCCGGTCATCGTGTATGCCTCGCACACGGACTTCCAGCAGACGAACATCACCCCGGGCCTCATCGGGGAGGGAACCGGCGGCATCACCGAGTACGCGAAGCGGCGTGTGTTCCTTCCGTTCACGGGCTCGTACGGGGAGTTCGACCACGTTCTCACGCACGAGCTGGTGCACGCGTTCCAGGTCGATCTGATGTTCAACTCCGGCGGGGACGTGAATCCGTTCTCCTTCCAGCCCCCGCTCTGGTTCATGGAAGGGATGGCCGAGTACCTCTCGATCGGTGGGATCGACGCGAACACGGAGATGTGGCTCCGTTGGTCCGCGCTGGAAGGGCAACTGATCCCGCTCCACTACATGGACCGGGTGTTCGACATCCGCGTCTACCGGATCGGGCAGGCGATCTTCGATTTCGTCGGCCAGCGCTACGGCGACGACAAGATCGGAGAGCTGCTCCGCAAGACCGTCTACTACCGCTCCGTCGACGTCGCGTTCGAAAAGACGCTGGGCCTCGACCTGCGGGCGATGAACGACGAGTGGGAACAGTACGTCCGGCGGAAGTACTATCCGCAGATCGTTCATCTCAATCGTCCGGAGGAGCAGGGCCGGCGGCTGATCAAGAACCGGGACTTCTCGTCGATGAACGTCGCGCCGGCCATCTCGCCGGATGGGGAGCGCGTCGTCTACATCCGCCAGGGGCGATTCTCGACCGACATCGTGATGTCTTCGGCGATCGATGGATCGTTCCTCGGGCGCCTCGTGGAGGGAGAGCGCTCTTCCGACTTCGAGTCGTTGCGCTACCTCTACACGGCGATCGGCTGGTCGCCCGACGGCACGCGCATCGCGTTTCCGTCGAAGCGCGGGGGCGAGGACGTTCTCAACGTTCTCGACGTCGATTCCCGCACGGTCCTGGACCGGCTGTCCTTCGGTTTCGGCGCGATCTACTCTCCGGCGTTCGACCCCGAAGGCAACCGCATCGCCTTCGTGGGAGTCGAGGCCGGCAAGTCCGACCTGTTCCTCGTGGACCTGCGCACGCGCGAGCTCGTCCGGATCACGGATGACCCGTATCTCGTGCGCGATCCGCAGTGGTCACCGAACGGCGACCGGATCGCGTTCGTGACGGATCGCGGCGACGACACGGATCTCGAGAATCTCGTGTTCGGGAAGCCGAAGATCGGAATCCTGGAGCTCGAGTCGGGCAACATCGAGTTGCTCGCGGGACAGTCCGGCAAGAACATCGCCCCCTTCTGGGGGCCGGACGGCAACTACCTCGCGTTCGTCTCCGACCGCGACGGGATCTCGAACCTGTACGTCCAGTCGCTCGAGACGGATCGGCTGTACCGCCTCACGAACCTCATCACCGGCGTCACCGGGATCACCGAGTCCAGTCCGCCGTTCTCGTGGGCTCGGTCCGGAGACCGGATCGTGTTCACGACGTTCATGGGCGAAGGTTGGGAGCTCTACCAGATCGAGGACCCGCTCTCCAAGCTCGAGGAGGTGGAGGTCGTCGAGCCGCTGGAGCGCATCGCGCGCCGGGAACGCGAGACGGTGGTCCCCTGGGCCGCACCCGAGACGCTGGTCCGGTCGAATCGTCCCGTGGCCGAGGCGGATCAGCTCGACGCGCTGTTCGGCCCGGTCGACGCCTCGACCGCGTCGTACGAGCCCGACTCCACGGAGCCCGGTTCTCTCGACCCGTCCGAGGACGATCTCACGGACCTGCTGGAGCCCTCGGGCGGCCTCGTGACGGTCGCCGGTCCGGGTACGCGCAACGAACCGGCCCGCCCGGCCCGTCGCCGATTCGACCCGGTGGAGGAGCCCGGCTCGGGGCAACAGGTGACGCTCGCGAGCGTGATCGAGGAGACCCGCTATCGGTTGCCGGACACGGACTCGCTCTCGATCCGGCCCTACAAGCTCAAGTGGGCGCCGGACTTCGTGGGCGCGGCGCCGTTCTTCGCGTCGAACGTGGGCTTTGCCGGGACCGCGCAGGTCGCGATCTCCGACATCCTGTCGAACCACGTGATCCAGATCGGGGCCTCGATCTACGGATCGATCGAGTCCTCGGACCTGTTCCTCGGGTACTACAACCTGGCGCATCGCACGAACTGGGGCCTCGCCGCCTACCAGTACCGCAACGACTTCGGCCTCTACACGGCGAGCAACGAGGTCGGCTTCGAGACGAACATCTACCGTGGCGTCCAGGGGCTGATCTCGCATCCGTTCTCGATGTTCAACCGGGTCGAGTTCGTCCTGCGCGGGGTCGCGATCGACGAGCGAGTGTTCCGGCAGAGCTTCGAGTCGAACTACGTGCTCACGGAGGAGACGAGATCCGGCACCCGCTACTACGCCGGCGGCGAGCTTGCGTTCGTGAAGGACAACGTGGTGTGGGGCTACTACGGCCCGGTGCACGGGACGCGGGCGCGGATCTCGTCCGAGCAGGCGTTCGGTGACATCCAGTTCAACACCACGATCCTGGACTACCGGCACTACTTCGCGCTCGGTCGGACCTCGTCCTTCGCGGTTCGTCTCATCGGCGGCACGAGCAACGGAAACACGCCGCAGCTGTTCCGGATCGGTGGCCCCACCACGTTGCGCGGCGTGGACTACGGCGAGTTCATCGGGCACAACGTGGCGCTCATCAACACGGAGCTTCGTTTCCCGCTCGTGGAGACGTTGCGTCTCGGGTGGCCGCTGCGGGTCGGTCTCGGCGGGGTCGGAGGCGTCCTGTTCTTCGACGTCGGTTCCGCCTTCTACGACGACGAGCGGATGGTGCGGCATGGTGCTCTCGACGATGCCACCGCAGGCTACGGTCTCGGATTCCGCCTCGGTCTCGGGTACTTCGCGCTGAAGTACGACATCTCGCAGCGCACCGACCTCAAGCGGCGCATCGGCGGCTCGATGAACTACTTCTCGATCGGAGTGGACTTCTAGGCGCCTTCCGGAGCCCGGGCCGTCGGTCCGGGCGGCTCCGGGAGCTCGGGCAATCGTCGCCGGGACCTCGACGAACCGGCGGCGTCGGGGCAAAGTGAGGCGAGCGCTCACGTCGTTCCGGAGACGCGCGATGTCCCGTCCCTCCCTGGCCCTGTTGACCGTCGGCGCCGGCCTGCTCCTCGTCGGATGTGCCGGCGACCCTCGATCCGTGTACCGGATCGACATCGACGAGGTCGCGCCGGCGCTCGAGACCTTCGACGACGAAGCCTGCGAGCACCTGCAGTTCGTGCTGGATCCCGTGCGCCTGGATCGCTTCCGCGACGCACCGCGCGAGCAGCGGCCGGACGTCCTGCGTCAGCTCTGGGCCGAGCTCGACCCCACGCCCACCACTTCGGTCAACGAGCGCCGGGTCGATCACTACCGACGCCTTGCGTACGCGCGAAGCCACTTCGGCCGGGAGAAGGCGCCGGGGTTCGATCGTCGCGGGGAGCTGCTGCTTCGCTACGGCGTTCCCGACGAGCGGCGTGTCGTTCCCGCGGACATCGTGGAGGGCCGCGGCCTCGTGCCGCCGCGCGAGATCTGGGTCTACTACTGGCTCGGACACGCGTACGAGATGGAAGACGCGCGATTCCAGGGCGACTTCCTGGACGCGTACCGCAGCCGCATCGGAATCGAGGACGTGGATCGGGACATCGCCGCGCTGGCCGCCGACTCGGACGTTCCCGCCGGGGTGGGGAACCAGGGGCCCGCCCCGCTCGACGCCGAGGAGCAGTTCGCGCTCGACAAGCTCCGCACCATGCTCGAGCGCGGTCAGATGGGGTTGCGTACGCGGCCGCGGGCGTACCTGCACGACTACGGCGGTCAGCCGCTGGACTACGTGTTCGACGTGCAGACGTTCGCGGACTCCACGTCCGAGCGCACGCGGGTCGACGTGAACACCGCGTTCCTGGGGAAGGACCTCGACTACGCGCCGGGACTCGGCGCCTACGCAGCCACGCTCGAGACGGAGATTGCCGTCCGCACACCCGACTGGCGGGATGTCACGCACCTGGAGCGACGAACCGCCGACGTACGCTCGGACGTCGATGATCGAGAGGGCGTGCTCGTGGTGGATCAGTCCACTCTCTACGTCGATCCGGGAATGTACCGTCTCGCCCTCGTGGTGAGGGATCTCGGCAGCGGGAATCTCGGGATCCGTCAGTTCGAGGTCGACGTACCGGCCTACCCGGCGGAGAAGTTCGGCGTCTCCGATCTCCAGGTCGCGCTCGACGTGCTTCCGGCCGGCCACGATCGGGACTCGACGTTCGTGAAGGGACGGTACCGGGTGGTGCCGTTTCCTCTCGGAGACTTCCCGCCGGAACGGGATCTTCACCTGTACTTCGAAGTCTACGGCTTGCGTCTCGGCGACGATGGATTCTCGAAGTACGAGATCCACTTCATCGTGCGCCCGCGGCAACCCCGCGAAGGGGGCTGGTTCGGCAGCTCGCGCGGTCGCGTCGCACCGGGTGTCGCGCTGACGTACCGGGGGCGGTCCTTCGGACGTACCGCACAGGAGACGCTCTCGCTCGAGTCCGAAACCCTGGACGAAGGCGTCTACGATCTCACGATCAAGGTGCGGGATCTTCTCCGGGACCTCACGGTCTCCCGCCGGGCGACGTTCTCGATCCATCGGTAGGGATCGGGCGCCGCCGCGATGCTCGTACTTCGCCGGTGGAGGCGGAGTCGCGCACGCTCGGTGCATCCCCGATGCAAGAAGCCCCCCGCCGCATCGCGGCGAGGGGCTCGAGACGTGGGGGCCTCGGCGGCCTCCTCGGGAGAATTCGCTAGCGCCCCTTGTTCTTGCGACCGTCGTTCGAGCGGCGGCTGTCACCACTGCGCTGGCCGCTCCGCGACGAATTGCCGCGGTCCGCCGAGGACTTCGGCGTCGACGGCCGGGGTCGGACCTCGGCGCGCGACGACTGCGGTGCCGGCTTCGCCGGCTCGGTCCGCGGCGTGTCGCTCTTCGGGGTCGGCTGCTTGGGCTGCACCTGTGCGGGTCGCGAAGGCTTGGGCTTCGACTTCGGAGGGGACGAATCGACCTTCGGCGTCTCTTTCGGAGCCGGGCGGGTCGGTGTCACCTGGCGATCCCGCGACGGCTTCGTCGGCCGGGTCGGCTGCTCCTTGACCTCGCCGGTCCGCGGCTCCCGGGTCGGAGGCGGTGTGCCGATCTCGGTCGGCGGCGTGGTCTCCCGGGTCGGCGTCCGCGTCACGCGGGGACGGTCGGGTGCGGCCGGCTTCCGCGTGGTGGGGCGGATGGAGACCTTGCGACGATCGGGCACGTCGGTGCGCGTGGGCTGGAGGCGCCCGACGTCGCCCGTTCCCCGGGTGGGCACGCTGCTCTTCACGCCGACGCGTACCGGCCGGTGGTCCGGCACCTTCGTCTTGCCGTCGATGCGACCGTTGCGCGTATCGGCGGCGAGGACGCGCTTCGTCTTCACGCGATCGCCGGCGGTCACGACCTGCGTCTTCGTGAGGCGCGAGACGTCGCGCACCTTCAGGCCGGCGTCCGCATACACGAGCTTGCCGGTGCCGCCGCCGGAGCGGGTCTTGACCTTGTAGTCCGAGAGCCCGCGACCGCCGCGACCGTCGTGACCGCGATACCGGTGATCGTAGCCGTTCCAGTAGGCGTAGTCGTTCCAGCAGCTCCCGTAGCCCCGGTAGTACGATCCGTGGTGGTAGCCGTAGCCGTGATGCCAGCGCCAGCCCCAACTCGCCGGGGCCCAGCACCAGTTCACGGAGTACCAGCCCGGGTAGTACGCGCCGATGGACCAGCTCCAGGGGGTGTAGTACGGCGAGTACCCACAACCCGAGTACCAGTAGTCCCACCAGTAGACGTCGTAGTACCAGACGGGATAGCTCCAATCGAGCGTCGCGAAGTAGGTCGTGGTCGGCGCTTCCTCGACGATCACGTTCTCCCAGAGGGTGCCGTACCCTTCGTCTTCGTAGTCGGGATCGTCCGTCGCGTACTGCGGGTCCTCTCCGATGTCCGTCCCGTCCACGTCGAGCGTCGTGTCGACGAGGAACTTCACGAGTCGATCGGAGAAACCGAGTTCCTTCAACCGCAGGATCTCGTCCACCGTCAGCGGGAACGTCGACTCCGTGACGATGACCTCGGACATGATGATGTCGTCGGAGATGCCGGCGGAGTGCAGACGGATGACGTCTTCGAGGCCGAGCGTCCGGGCGGGGCCCGGCGCCGCCGTGAAGACGACCCACGCGGAGATCAGCAGGACGAGGCCGACGGCCCGTCGAATCCGGGCATTCATGGCCTGGCTCCTTGCCGGAGGGGTGGGGAAATGCTCCATAACATGATAGAAACCTGACGGCGGCGTGTCAAGTTCCGCCGGGTGTAACCCTTGCTCACACAACGGGTTGAAGCGACAATCGACGTCGCTGTCGCCGGGGCGGACAGGCCCCGCGCGGGAAGGAGGACCGGTTGAAGCCCAGATCCGGGGGACCCCGCCTCGCGCGGCTCGCGATCGCGTGTGTGCTCGTGGCCCTGGTGGCCGGTCGCCTCGGAGGGTGCGCGAAGAGGCCCCCCGCGGACCCGCCGGACGTCCTTCTCGTCACGTTCGACACCCTGCGCTCGGATCGCTGGGGGACGACCGGCGACCCCGTCGCGCGGACGCCCTGGGTGGACCGCATCGCCCGGACCGGGGAGGTGTACCCCGAGGCTCGGGCGGCGGCGCCGGTCACCCTGCCGTCCCACACGACGATCCTCACCGGCGTGCCGCCGGTGGTCCACGGGGTGCGGGACAACGGGATCTTTCGTTTACCGGAGCGGGCGCGCACCGTGGCGGAGGCGTTCCGCGATGCAGGCTACGCGACCGGTGCGGCCGTCAGCGCGTTTCCGCTCGCGGCGCGTTTCGGACTCGATCGCGGCTTCGATCACTATGACGCGTTTCTCGGCGGCGACGACGAGGCCGCCGACGCGCATCTGCGCGAGCGCTCGGCCGACGTCACGGTGACCCGGGTTCTCCGCTGGCTCGACGGAGCACGGGCACCGGAGGCGGCGCGGCCGCTCTTCCTGTGGGTCCACTTCTTCGATCCGCACGCGCCCTACCGTCCGCCTTTTCCCTGGGACCGGGCGCCGCTCGACGCCTACCGCGGCGAGATCGCTCACGCGGATCGCGAGTTCGGCGTGCTGCTGCACGCGCTGGAACGTCGGCGCGGGCGCGAACGCCTCGTGCTCGTCACCTCGGACCACGGGGAGGGTCTCGGGGAACACGGCGAATCGACCCACGGCGTCCTCGCGCATCTCGCGACGCTCCGCGTGCCGATCGCGTTGCGCGGACCGGGCGTGATGGCGTCGATCCGGCTCGATCCGGTCGCGAGCGGGAGCATTCCGGCGACGTTGCTGGCGTACGCCGGGATCGATGCGTCGACGCTGCCCGATGCCGCGCCGCCGCTTGCGGAATCCGTCGGTTCGGCGATCCTCGGCGAGACGCTGTACCCCTGGTTCAATCACGGTTGGCGCGGCAGTCGCGTCGTCGAGCTCGACGGCTGGCGCCTCGTGGAGAACGCGGACCTTCGCCTTTTCGAGCCGGCCACGGATCCGGCGGAACTCCACGATCTCGCGGCCGCGCGACCCGACGTCGTGCGCTCGCTCCGTGATCGTCTCGAGGAGGAATGGGAGCGCGAGCGCGAGCGCGCGTGGCCCGCGGAGGAGCGCGCATTGTCCCCGGACGAGATCGACGCGCTCCAGGCGCTCGGGTACGCCGGCGGCGGCACCGCGTCGGCCGAGCCGGACGACGGATTCCGATCCGGCGCGAACGCGTGGGACCGCGTGCGGGATCAGGATCGAACGAACGCCGCCATCACGCTGCTCGAGGCCGGCAATCTCCCGGCGGCGACGTCGGCGTTCGAGGCGCTCGTGCGCGACGATCCGGGCAACCGCATGGCGTGGCAGTATCTCGGGAGCACGCTCCTGCGCGGGGGAGACGCGGAAGGAGCGTGCCGCGCGCTGGAGCGTGCGCTGTCCCTCGGGCCGAATCCGGATACGGTGTGGTTCGATCTCGCCGACGCCGAGATCGCGCGGCGACGCCCGGCCGCCGCCGAGGAGGCGTTGCGTGGCGCCCTCGGTGCGAATCCGTCCTCGGTGGCGGCGCGGGTCCGGCTCGCGACGTTGCTCGCGGAGCGCGGGGAGGTGGATGCCGCGCTCGCGCTCGCCCAGGAGGCGATCGAGAACCGGCCGCGGGCCGTGGGAGCGCTGGCACTCGCAGCCGGGCTGTGTCGTCGACTCGGCCGGATGGACGAGGCGCGAGGATACTGGCGTCGCATCGTGGAACTCGAACCCGAAGGCGCGGCGGCGCGCGCGGCTCGCGCCGAGCTGGAGACGAATCCGTGAACCCCCGCCGGCTCCGGGGAAGGAGAACGTGATGAATGCGACGGGACGACTCGTCGAGATCGTGACGACGGTATCCACCGAACAGGATGCAGCATTGCTCGCCCGGTCGCTCGTGGAGGACCGACTCGTGGCGTGCGCGAGCTTCCGGAGGATCCGCTCCATCTACCGCTGGGCCGGCGAACTCGCCGACGAGTCCGAGATCGAAGTCGTGCTCAAGACACTCGACACGCTCGCGGAAGCGGTCGAGGCGCGGCTGCGAGAATCCCACCCGTACGAAACGCCGGCCATCCTCCGTCTCGCGGTGGAGGCGAACGAGCCGTATCTCGCGTGGGCGCGCCGCGGGCTCGACGCGCCGCCGACGACATGAAGCTCTTCGCTCCCGCGCCGGTCCCTTTCGACGAGGCGAAACGTCTCGTGCGCGCGGAGATCACTCCGCTCGCGATCGAGCGAGTGCCCCTCGGTGAGGCCTGGGGGCGCGTACTCGCGACGCCGGTCGTCGCCCGCGATCCCGTGCCGCCGTTCGCGGGATCCATGGTCGACGGTTTCGCCGTGCGCGCGGCGGACGTCGCGTCGGCGAGCGAAGAGCATCCGGTTCGACTCGTCTGCCGTCGCACGATTGCCGCGGGAGAGGAAGGCGCGGCGGGTCCCGGCCCCGGCGAGGCGATCCGGATCATGACCGGTGCGCCGGCACCGCGGGACACCGATGCGATCGTGATGCTCGAGGATACGGAGTGGGAGGCGGACCGTGTGTTCGTGCGTCGGGCGGTGCGGGTCGGCGCGAACCTGCGACGTGTGGGAGAAGACGTCGAGCGGGGCGCCACCGTGCTGGCGCCGGGGCGCGGGCTCCGGCCGGCCGACGTCGGCGCGTGCGCGGCGGCCGGACACGCCGTCGTCGACGTTCACGCGCGACCGCGTGTCGCGATCCTCGTCACCGGGGACGAGCTGCTGCCGCCCGATGCGCCGCTCGCACCCGGCAAGATCCGGAGCAGCAACGACTGGACACTGGCGGCCCAGGTTCGGGAGGCCGGTGCGTTGCCGGATGTCCTCGGAGTAGGAGCGGACTCCGAATCGGACCTCGAGTCCGCGCTCGAACGGGCGAGGGACGTCGATGTGCTGGTGACGTCCGGAGGCGTTTCGGTCGGGGATCGGGACCTCGTGCGCGCGGTGCTGGCCGCCACCGGATTCGAGGAGCGCTTCTGGCGGGTGGCGTCCAGCCCCGGCAAGCCGCTCCTGTTCGGGCGGCGCGGCCGGACGCTCGTGTTCGGGCTCCCGGGGAATCCCGTCTCGTCGTCGGTCGCGTTCGAGAACTTCGTGCGGCCGACGCTCCGGGCCCTGCAGGGAGATCTCCATCCCGAGCGGCCGGTCCTGCGCGCTCGAGTCGAGGCGGAGATCACCGGGCCGGTCGATCGGCGGCACTTCGCGCGGGTGGCGGTCCGGTTCGAAGGCGCGGGTCCGGTGGTGCGCGAGGTCGGGCCGCGCGGGTCCGGGAATCTCACGTCGCTGGTTCACGCGGACGGTCTCGCGATCCTGCCGGAGGGCGTCGGTCGGGTCGCGGCCGCGGACACCGTGGACGTGATGTGGCTCGCGGGAGGTCGGTAGCAGGCGGGGCCACCCCAAACGTGCTTCACGGGCCTCGCGTACCCTTCCCAGAAACCGCCACAGGGCGGACCGGGAATCGTGAACGAACACCGAGTGGGCAGCGCCCGCCTGACCACGACTGTAGCAAACCCCTGCCCCCGATGTCGAGACCCCGAGGCGCGTAACTGGTTTCACCCCAAGGGCTTCAAGGGTTGCCCGCTTCGTTGGATCGTGGTCGATCCTCTTGCGGCTTCGTCAGCCGTGGCGTCGTTTTGCCGATCGTCGGGCAAGGAATCCGACGACGAAGAGGAGCGCCGCGGCGCCGAGCGCGATCCGGGTCGGCCCGCCGCGGGCTCGCGAGGCGTGCCCGCCCGCGGGCGGAGTTGACGCGTTCGTCGCGTCCCCGACCGGCCCGACTTCCGGCGTGAGCCCGGCGCCGAAGTGGCACCAGCCCTTGGTGTCGGTCGGCGGACTCCAGAGTCGCTCCTCCGGGTAGTCGAGCGCTTCGCCGGCACTCGGAGCCGTGGGGGGAAACGCCCGGGCGATCCCCAGTCCGTCGAGCGCCGTCATCCGGATCTCCTTCCACCCGCCGACCCCTTCGTGATTCGTGTCGTTCCACACGAGGAAGTTGCGGGGGAGGAGCTCTCCGGTCGCGAGCGGCGCCCGCAGGTCCCAGGCGATCCGCACGGTGGAGAGCCCGTTCTCGCCGGGAGGAAAGGACACCGCGGACCACTCGGAGTGGAGCTCGCGGGGCCTGCCGTTCACTTCGAGCCGCAGTTCCCGCAGGACCTCGACGGTCTTCGCCTCCAGGTACGCCGCGCGCTCCTCGGGCACGACCCGATCGTCGCCGTTCGGATCCACGCGCTCGAGCTCGGGCGCGGCGGGCATCTCGGCGTAGTCGAGGAGGTACTTCACGCGAACTTCGGCGGGGGAGATCTCGATCCCGGCGTAGTGGCTGATCGAGACGTTCCCCATCGGGTGGGCGAGCGCGCTCCCGACCCCGACCGCCAGACCACACAGGGCGCCAAGCGCCGGAGCCGGGAGCCTCACGGGGTGCCGCCGTGGCGGCGGACCGCGCTGCACATCGTCTGCCAGGCGGCCTCGGGATCTTCACAGGCGAGCCACGACATGCCGGCGGTGCCGCGGTAGCTCCAGTATGCGATGCGTTCCGCGCCGCACTCGATCGCGACGTCCGTCGCCGCGGCGAGGTCGGACTCCCGGCCGGCGGGAAGCCGGATTCCCTGCAACCAGACCTCCATCTCGAGCCGGCGTTCCGTGCACACGCGCCGGAGCGTCTCGGCGTGCGGGCGAACGAACTCCGCCGGAACGACCGGGCGATCCATCCAGTAGGGATCCGTGGCCAGCCGCGAGAGTCCGGGCAGCGAGGCGAAGGACTCCCACTCGTCGGAGCCGGCGCGGGCGAACTCGCCGCGCGGCAAGAGGCAGAGCGAGTGGCGGACCGCGTCGCCGGCCTCCCGGATCGCTCGTTCGAGAACGTCGCGCAGGCAGTCGTTGCGGAAAGTGGTCAACTCCGAGGCACCTTCCGCGGGCAACGTCGTCTCTCCGGTGCGCTCTCTCCATCGCTCGGCGCAGTGGACGCACCGGCAGCATGGGGCGGAGGGGCCCGGGCGGAGCGCACCCAGGTACCAGTGCGGTTCGTCCCAGAAGAGGATGTCCGGTCCGAACGAGACCGCGGTCCGGGTCCAGCGCGAGAGGAGCTCGCGGGTCGCCGGTGCGCACGGACACGCCGCGGGAACCGGGTGACCTTCGGCGTCGACCTGCCGTGCCTCCGGGTGGGTGAGTGCGATTTCGGGGTACGCCTCGCCGCCGAACAGCCCGGCGACGCCCCACGGATCGAGCGACGCCTCGAGTCCGCGCTTGCGCGTCTCCTCCACGAGCCGGGCCACGTCCGCTTCGTGGTAGCGGAGATCGTGCTCCGAGAACGTGTGAGTGACCGCCTGGAATCCGGCCTCGGCGATCTCGTCGAGGTCGGCGTTCGCGTGTCGTGGGTCCCGGATTCCGAAGTAGCTGACTCCGAAGCGTGCCAAGTGGGCCTCTCCCGCGCCGAAGGACGCCGCAGCTTACCGCGGCGCGTCGACCTTACGGAATCGTAATGCTCCCATCCGTGCGCGGTAACGCCCCGCCCGGGATCGCCGGGCGGCCCCGAGAGAAAGCGCAAGAGAAGCCGAGAGTTCCCCACTTCTGCCCGCCGATGAGCCTCGCCGGCGGCTGGCACGGAACTTCCATGATCCGTCGGCAGAAGGGAAAGGGGCGAATCGAGATGAGCCAAAGAAACCGAGGATTCACCACGCTGGAGCTGATGATCGTCCTGACCGTGTTCGGTCTGATGATCGCCGCGTCGTGGGGAAGCATTCAGGGGATCATCGATCAGCAGCGGCTGAACGGCGCGACGAACCAGCTGGCGACCCACATGCGGCTCGCTCGCGAGAAGGCCGTCGCCGAGGGCAACAACTACATCGTGACCTTCCGGATCGCCCAGAACCAGTACCAGGTCTGGGACGACGAAGGAAGCGACTCGATGATGGGGCCTGATGACTCCCGCACGAACTTCGACATGCCGGATCGCACCGTTCTCCAGAACGCGGCGTTCTTCGGCGCGAACCGCGTGATCTTCCGCCCCGACGGAACGTGCAACGCATCCGGTTCGGTGCAGATCACGAATCAGGAAAACACGCGCGAAGTCGACGTGCTCGCGTCCACCGGCAAGATCACCGTCACCACCCCGTGAGGTCCACGATGAACCGAGAACTTGCGATGACGACGCCCCAGGGGGGCACGACGCGGGCGAATCGCCTCGAGCGTGGCTTCTCGCTCATCGAGCTGATGATCGCGATCACCATCCTCGGCGTCGGCATCCTGTCGCTCGCCGGCCTGTTCCCGATCGCGATGCAGAAGGTCAGCCGCGGCGACCTCGAGTCCCGGGCGACGTTCCACGCCCAGGCGAAGATCGAGGAGATCAAGCGCATGCCGTGGAACAGCCTGACCCCGGCCGTCGGGGGCACGGACAACATGGAGACGATGTTCAACCGGACCTGGAGCGTCCAGCAGGACGTCCCCGTCGCGGGGATGAAGCAGGTCGACGTCGTCGTCACCTGGAACGACAACCGCGGCGTCCGCACTGTCTCCCTCTCGTCTTTCCTTTCCGACTCCGGAATGTGAGAAAGGAGTCCACACCATGAACCGCAATCTCCGATCCGGAATCGGGACGGACCAGCGAGGCTTCACGCTCGTCGAGTCGCTGATCTCGGTCGTCATCGTGGCGCTCCTGTCCTTCGGACTGTTCCGGATCTTCACGACGACGAACAACACATATGCCCGTGGCACGGAGAACATCGACGGCCAGCAGAACGCCCGCGCGGCGCTGAACTGGATCGCGAAGGAACTCCGCGGCGCCAAGGGATTCAACGCGATCGCCTCGGATCGCGTTTCGTTCCTCTCGGACGCGAACACCACGAACCAGATCCGGTCGTTCTTCCTGGATACGACGGACCAGGACGGCGACGGGGACACCTCCGAACTCCTGCTCGTCCGCTCTCCGCTCGACGACGGTACGCCCGGCGTCGCGATCGACGAGATCGCCGTCGGCGTGGACTCGCTCGGCTTCGTCTACCGTGGCTCGGGCGGCACCGTGGTGGCGTCGCGGGCGGCTGTGCAGGAAGTGGAGATCGTCCTCTTCGCGACGGGCACCGGCATGCGGGAGCAGGCCGGCGGTGCGGATCACGACGCCCGGCAGGTGGGCATGTCGACGCGGGTTCGCTGCCGCAATCTCGGCAAGAGCGTTCCGACCGGCGGCGACGTGACGCCGCCCGACCCGCCGACCGGCCTGTACGCGACGATGGCCTGCGGCACGGCGACGCTGTCCTGGGCCGCGAACAGCGAGACGGACCTCGCCGGCTACTACCTCTTCTACAGCCAGGGATCGAGCGGCTCGCCGTACGACGGCACCGACGCCATGCAGGGTGCCTCGCCGATCTTCGTGGGCAACTCGACGTCCTACACGCTGACGGGTCTGGACATGGGCCAGACCTACTACTTCAACCTGCAGGCCCTGGACTCGGCGGACAACGCGTCCGGCTACGCGACCGAGGTCTCGGGCATGCCGGCCGACGCCTCGCCGCCGGCGACCCCGGCGAACCTCACGGGCCGCGTGGTCGGCAACGACGAGATCCAGCTTTCCTGGTCCGCATCCGGCGGCTGGGATGTGGCGCGGTACATCGTGCAGTGGCACGATGACGTCGATCCGGCGTTGATCCATTCCGACTCGACGTCGGCGACCTCGATCGTTCTCTCCGGCCTCAACGAGAACGCGATCCACACGTGTTCGGTGAGCGCGATCGACGGCTGCGGCAACCAGAGTCCGTACTCGAGCGAGATCACGATCACGATGGTCCCGTGCGACCAGGACGTGACGTTCCCCGAGGTGCCGACCGACGTGGTGGCCACTCCGGGCGACGAGTTCGTGCGCCTCTCGTGGACGCCGGTGCCCGACACGGATGTGGTGGGATACCAGGTGTTCTTTCGCGAGGCCGGGGGAGGCGGCGGTTCGACGCTCCTCGTCGGCAACGTCTCGGACTACTCCGTATACGGTCTGGATAACGGTCAAGAGTACGAGTTCCAGGTAGCGGCGCTCGACGGCTGTGGTCACCTCGGCGGCTATACGGCGCTCGAGGCGGCGGTCCCGCAGTACTGCGGAGACAACACGACGCCGCCGGTCCGTCCGGTCAACGTGACCGCCTGGGATATCGGCCTGGGCGACACGATCAAGATCTCGTGGGCGGCGGCGAGCGAGTCCGACGTTCTCGGGTACCGTGTGCACTACGGCACGAACTCGGGCAACTACACGGACGTCGTGGACGCCGGAGACGTGGTGTTCCTGACGGTGGGCGGCCTGCTCGCCGGCGACGACTACTACTTCGTCGTCACCGCGTACGACGTCTGCGGCAACGAGAGCGAGCGCTCGGACGAAGCCAGCGCCACGCCGACCTGGGGCTGTGCGTGCCCGCCGGTGGTCTCGACCGAGACGCCGTCGAACTACGACATCCTCGAGGGAACGGTGCCGTGGGTGGTCTCCGCGGCGCCGTGTTCCACGACGACGATCGACCGTGTCGAGTTCCGCATCGACGGCACGGTGGACTACGTGGACTACTCCGCTCCGTACGAGTTCGGGGACTTCGGCTCCGGCTGGATGACCACGATGGAGACCTCCGGGGCCCACACGCTCGTGGCCGTCGCCGTGGACGACAACGGCTGCGAGTCGTCCGACACGCTGAACGTCTACGTGGACAACTCCGGGCTCGGCGTCTCGTGCGTGGGTATCGAGGATGGCGACACCGGCGACATCCAGGGTACGTACGGGGAGATTCTCCGCTTCCGCCTCACGAACTTCAGCCGGGTGGACACGTACCACCTGGATTCCATGAAGCTCCAGTGGGAGAACAACGTCGTCTATCCGTACTACATGCTGATCGACGGTACGGTGGTCTGGAGCTACTCGACCTGGCCGGAGTACGCCTCCGGCGACACGGTCCGCTTCTGGAATCCGTACGACGTGGCGCCGGACGACCACGCCGACGTGGAGATCTGGTTCTGGGACTATCCGGGTTCGGCTCCGCCGGACATCGATCTCACGACCCTGAACCTGAAGATCACCTGCTTCGGGTCGCCGCTGGCGGAGTGCGGACCGTACGACGTTCCGCTCGCGGGGAACTGCGATCTGACGACGATCGACATCACTTCGGTCAACAGCGCGAATCCGTACGACGTGATCACGGACGCGGGAGTCGGCCAGATCTACTACACCGATCGGACCTACACGCTCACATACCTGCCGAGCGAGCTGGACGGGGCGACGATCATCCGCAACCCGAACAACGACAAGAACCTCGGCAACTCGCACGCGCTCGTCGTGAGCTATCCGACTCCCGCGTCGGTTTGGATCGCGTACGACCCGCGCGGCACGCCGCCGGACTGGATCCGGAACAACTACACGAACACCGGGCTCTCGGTCGGTGTGACGGACGCGGGCACGAGTACGCTCTCGCTGTGGCAGAAGAACATCGATGCCGGTACCCAGACCTACTCGGGGAACAAGGCGCAGGGGTATAGCGGCGCCGTCGGCACGAACTACGTCATCTTCGTGACGTGTCAGTAAGGAGGGTGGACATCATGAAGAACCTCGGGCCCATGAGGGGCCGCATCGGAGACGAGAGGGGTTCGATCCTCGTGATCGCCCTGCTCATGCTGACCCTGTTCTCGCTCGTCGGGGGGACCTTCCTGGTCCTCTCGAACACCGAGGGCAAGATCGCGACGAACCAGGAGAAGTCCGCTCAGGCGCTGTACGTGGCCGAGTCCGGCGCGCACGCGGCCTATCGGGAGTTCGCGTCGTCGAACTTCCGCGGGCGGACCCACAACGGGGACGGGTCGATCGCGACCGCGAGCGTCCTGAATCCCACGGCGTTCACGAACGGCGCGCTCGTGCGGGACACCTCGGGCGACCAGGGCCTCGCGGACGAGCGCAACGACGGCTGGATCGTCTGGGAGTGGAATCCGGGCGACGCGGACGCGAGCCTCACGGGCAGCGGTCTGCCGGAGCAGTTCCGGTTCAAGCTCGCCCCGGCCTCGACGGATCCGGACGAGGACGAGTACGTCATCGACGTGATCGGCCAGGTCGGCTCGTTCAAGCGACGTCTGCAGATCCAGGGCTACACCGAGCCCGCGTTCAGCTATGCGCTGTACTCGGACGGTGACCTGTCGGAGTTCACCCGTGGCGTCGATCAGCTCATCCAGGGTCGGGTCCACGCGAACGGCAACATGTTCTTCCGTCCGGACGGCACCACGCTCCGGATCGACAGCTCGCAGATCACCGCCACCGGCGACATGATCCGCACCACGGATGCCTGGGGCCGCGACATGTACAGCGGCAACACCGTGCTGATCAAGGACCGGGACGGCAACTGGGTCGAGATGGACGGCGGCTCGCCGGGCAGCGCGATGGACTCGCAGCACGCGGACTGGACGAACGACAACCCGAGCGATTCGATCGACGGCGCGCTCGAGCTCTGGGGAGGCGTCGTGAAGGACGGCTCGCTGGGTGCCGTGAGCGTGGATCCGCCGCCGGTCGAGACCCTGCAACCGGGTGGCTACTACGACCAGCACGCGGCTCTGCGACTGCGGGCCGGCGACGCCCAGTTCGACAACGCCGGCAACGATATCAGCGCCTGGCTCGGCGATGCCGTCACCGAGAAGACGTTCTACAACAAGTCGATCGAGCAGGACGTGACGGTGCAGGAGATCGACGTCCAGAAGTTGCGGGCGACCGGCAACTGGCCGGCGAACGGTCTCCTCTACGCCGAGGTGCCGATCCGCCTCGTGAACGCGGGCGAGTTCGCGGACGATCTCACGATCGTGTCGGCGAACTCCGTGTACACGAAGGGCGATTTCAACTCCGTGAACAAGCGGGCGGCGGCCGTGATCTCGGCCGGCCGGATCTGGCATCTGTCGGACGCCTGGAGCGACGATCCGGCGTTCACGCACGCGCCGAAGTCCACACGGCAGGCCTCGAACGGGACCACGGTCATCAACGCGGCGCTCGTGGACGGCATTCCTGTGGTGCACGAGGCGAACTTCGCGGATCTCGACGGGGACGGCAGCCCGGACGATCCGTCGGCCGGCGACGGCTGGGCGAACACGGACCAGATGCTGGAGTCGTGGGGAGGCTCGCGGACGCTCATGAAGCGCGGCTCGGTCGTGCACATGCAGTTCGCGAACATGGCCGACAACGTCCGGAACATCGGCATGACGGCGGACGAGGTCGCCTGGGTGAAGCACGCCGAGTACTCGCCGCCGTACCGTGACTACGGCTACGACCCGTCGCTGTCCGGGATGTCCGGTCAGCCGCCCTTCGCGCCGCTGGTGTCGAAGCTGTACCTCTGGCAGGAGGTCACTCCGTAAGGTCGCGCGGGGAACCCGGGGGCCCTCGCCGGCCTCGGGTCTCCGAGCTCGTTCCTCGCCGACCGGCGGTCGGGGCTTCAGCCCCGGCCGCCGTTTTCTTGTATCTCGCGGCCGTCGTGTCCTGACATCTGCCCCGATTGGCGTCTCGGAATCTGTCAGGCTGGCACTTTGTAGCTGACGCAGTGGCAGTGAGGAGACCCGCGGATCGGGACGACCTTCGCAATCGACGACATGTCAACGAGTTCCGGGGTTGGTGTTTCTTGGCACGTCCTTCGCAATACGGGCGGACGGAGCATTTCCGTGCCCGGGAGCCGGGCACGTCATCCCCGTTGGGACGAAGGAGTGGCGATGAACGTGCGACCGCTGGCCGACCGGATCCTGATCCGTCGGCTCGACACGAAGGAAGAGGTGCGGGGCGGGATCATCATCCCCGACACGGCCAAGGAGAAGCCCATGGAGGGCGAGGTCGTCGCCGTGGGTCCGGGGCGCCTCGACAAGGAAGGGAAGCGCGTGCAGCTCGGCGTGACGAAGGGCGACCGCGTGCTGATCGGCAAGTACACGGGGACCGAGGTCAAGATCTCCGGCGACGACTATGTGATCCTGCGCGAGGACGACATCCTCGCGACCGTCCAGAAGAAGAAGTAGGGAGGAGTCCGGAATGGCTGCGAAGCAGTTGAAGTTCCGCGAGGAGGCCCGTCAGGAGATCCTGCGCGGTGTCACGACGCTCGCGAAGGCGGTGAAGGTCACGCTCGGCCCCAAGGGACGCAACGTGGCGCTCGACAAGAAGTGGGGCGCCCCGAACGTGACGAAGGACGGCGTGACGGTCGCGAAGGAGATCGAGCTCGAGGATCCGTACCAGAACATGGGCGCGCAGATGGTGAAGGAAGTCGCGTCCAAGACCTCGGACGTCGCCGGCGACGGCACCACGACGGCCACCATTCTCGCCGAGGCGATCTACCGCGAGGGGCTGCGCAACGTCTCCGCGGGCGCGAATCCGATCTCGCTGAAGCGCGGGATCGACAAGGCGGTGGAAGTCGTCGTCGCCGACATCAAGAAGATGGCGAAGAAGGTCCGGACCACGGCCGAGTACCGCCAGATCGCCACGATCTCCGCGAACGGCGACGAGGTCATCGGCGACATCATCGCCGAGGCGATGGATCAGGTCGGCAAGGACGGCACGATCACGATCGAGGAAGCCAAGGGCATCGAGACGAACCTCGAGCTCGTCCAGGGGATGCAGTTCGACCGTGGCTACCTGTCGCCGTACTTCGTGACGGACCAGGAGCGGATGGAGACGGTGCTCGAGGATGCCCTGGTCCTGATCCACGAGAAGAAGATCTCCAGCATGAAGGACCTGCTGCCGGTGCTCGAGCACGTCGCGAAGTCGAACCGACCGCTGCTCGTGATCGCGGAGGACGTCGAGGGTGAGGCCCTCGCGACGCTCGTGGTCAACAAGCTCCGCGGCGTGCTGCGGGTCGCGGCGGTGAAGGCGCCCGGGTTCGGAGATCGTCGCAAGGCGATGCTCGGCGACATCGCGGTGCTCACCGGCGGCCAGGTCGTCAGCGAGGACATCGGCGTCAAGCTCGAGAACATCCAGATGCAGGATCTCGGTCAGGCCAAGCGCATCACGATCGACAAGGAGAACACCGTCATCGTGGAGGGCAAGGGCAAGAAGGCCGACGTCGAGGGTCGCGCCCAGCAGATCCGGAAGCAGATCGAGGCGGCGACCTCGGACTACGACCGGGAGAAGCTCGAGGAGCGTCTCGCGCGTCTCGCCGGTGCGGTGGCGGTGATCAACGTCGGCGCCGCGACCGAGGTCGAGATGAAGGAGAAGAAGGCCCGGGTCGAGGACGCCCTGCACGCGACCCGCGCGGCGGTGGAGGAAGGGGTCGTGGCCGGCGGCGGCATCACGCTGCTCGCCGCGATGAAGGCCGTCGACGCGCTGAAGCTCGAGGGCGACGAGGCGACCGGTGTCCGGATCGTCCAGCGTGCGCTCGAGGAGCCGGTGCGGCAGCTGGCCGCGAACGCGGGTCTCGAGGGCAGTCTGATCGCCCAGGAGATCCTCGCCGCGGGCAAGAACAAGGGCTACGACTTCTCCTGCGGGAAGCTCGTGGACATGTTCGAGGCCGGCATCATCGACCCGGCCAAGGTGACCCGCTCCGCGCTCCAGAACGCGTCGTCGATCGCCGGCCTGCTCCTGACCACCGAGGCGGTCGTGACCGAGGTGAGGGAGAAGGACAAGGCGCCCGTCGGCGGCGGGATGCACGACGACGATTATTGATCGGACTCAAAAAGAGCCAAGAATTGCCGATTCCTGGAGGAGGGCCGCCCCGGCCCTCCTCCTTTTTCTTTGGGTGGCCGACGCCCCCGGGACGGGTGACCTCCGATGATCGAGGTTCGAGAGCTCCGCAAGGTCCTGGGAGGGCGCGCCGTCCTGGAGGACGTCTCCTTCTCGGTGCCTCGGGGCAGCGTGACGGCCTTCCTCGGGCCGAACGGCGCCGGGAAGTCCACCACGCTTCGGATCCTGGCCGGCGCGACGGCGCCCACCTCCGGATCCGTGACGATCGACGGTCGGGAAGTCCGCGACGGCGGTGTGCGCGCTCTCGTCGGGTGGCAGCCGGAGCACCCGCCGACGGCATCGGGCGTGAGGGTCGGCGAGTACCTCGCGTTCCTGGGACGGGTTCGCGGCGTTCGGGACCTCGATGTCGCGATCCGCGCGGAGCTGTCGTCGGTCGGTCTCGGGGGACGCGAGTCGGATCGCGTCGATGCGCTCTCCAAGGGAGAGCGGGTCCGGGTGGGACTCGCCGCCGCGCGCCTCGGGGATCCGCCCGTGCTTCTCCTCGACGAGCCGACCTCCGGCCTCGATCCCGGTCAGCTCGCCGTCATCCGAAGTCTGCTCGAACGGGAGCGGGAACGTCGCACGGTCCTGCTCTCCACGCATCTGCTTCCGGAGGCGGCCGCGCTCTGCGATCGCGTGGTCCTCCTGCACCGGGGCCGTGTGGTGGCATCCGGGCGCCCGGAGGACTTGCGTCCCAGCGGCCGACGCCTTCGCGTGCTCGTCCGAGGCGACGAGGAGCGCGTGCGCCGCACGCTGACGGAGGTCGCGGGCGTGCGCGGAGTCGAGAACGTATCCCGCGACGAGCGCGGACTCGCTCTGCTCGTCGCCTGCGACGCCGACGTCGATCCGCGGGCGCCACTCGCGGCCGCGCTCGTCGGCGCCGGTGTCGATGTCCTGGAGCTCGGTCGCGCGGCGGGCGAGCTCGAGCAGGCGTTCCTGGAACTGGTCGCCGCCCCGGAGCACACGCGATGAGCGCGTTCGCCGCCGTCTGGCGCCGGGAGCTCTCGCTCCTGTTCACGTCGCCGATCGCGTGGGTCGTCCTGACCGCCCACCACCTGTTCAACGGGCTCGCGTGGCGGAATCTGTTCTCCGCCTGGCAGGTCGACTGCCGCGCGGCGGCGACGCGCGGCGCCGTCCCCGCGCTGACCTACGCGGATTCCGTGATCGAGCCCTACTTCGTGGGACTCGCGTTCTCGCTGGTCCTGTTCGTGCCGTTCCTCACGATGCGTTCGATCGCGGACGAGCGGAGGACCGGCATGCTCGCGCTCCTTTCCTCCCTGCCGCTCTCCGAGGGCGCTCTCGTGCGGGGCAAGCTCGCCGCGCTCGCGACGCTCGTGGTCGCGCTCGTGGTACCGGCGGCGACTCTTCCCGCGGCAGTGCGAGGGATCGCTCCGTTCGAGCCGATGGTCGTGGCGTCGGGCACGCTCGGCGTGCTCGGGTTGGGGCTCGCGGCCGTCTCGCTCGGCGTCTTCGTCTCCGCGGTCGTCGAGAGCCTCCCGGCGGCCGCGGCCGGTGCGTCCGGCGCGCTGCTCGTTCTCTTCTTCGCGGATCGCTTCTGGGAGCCCGCCGCCGCCGTCGGTTTCCGCGCCGCGCTGGAGTCTTTCGCACGCGGCGCACCGAGTTCCGCGTCCGGCGCGCGGTTCGTCGTCGTGGCGATCGCCTTCGCGTCTCTCGCGACCTGGGAGCTCAGAGCCCGGCGGGTGCGACCGTGACCGGGCCGCTCGCGTCGGCCGGACGCTTTCTGATCGTCGTGGCCGCGGGGGCGGTCGTGCTCGCGGTCGCGGAGCGCACCGATCACGCGTCCGACTGGACGGCCGACCGCCGTTTCACCCTCTCGGTCGGCACCCGGGAGCGGCTGGCTGCCGTCGATCGCGACGTGGAGATCGTGGCGTTTTTCCGTCGCGGCGGGGAAGAAGACGCGGCCCGTGCGAACGTTTCGGGGCTGCTCGAGTCCTACTCCCGCGAGTGTGCCCGGGTTCGGTGGCGATTCGTGGATCCGGAGTCGGAGCCGCGCGAAGCGGAACAGGCGGGAGCGGGGGATCGGACGCTCGTCGTGCGCGCCGGGGACCGGACGGAGCTCGTGCGGAACGCCTCGGAATCGACGTTGACCGCGGCTCTGGGGCGGATCCTGCGCCCGCGGAATCCCGTCGTCGCGTTCGTCGGCGGACACCGCGAGAAGTCTCCGCAGGACCCGGGGCGCGACGGCCTGTCGGGACTCGGAGCGGCGCTGGGCGAACAGGGGATCCGGACGGATGTCCTCGCCCCCCGGGATCCGGAGACGCCGCCGGAGGCTCCGGACCTGGTGGTGCTGGCCGGGCCGCGGCTCGATCCTTCTCCGGCCGAGCTCGACTGGCTCGCGCGTCGCCTCGACGTTGGGGGCGCCGTACTCGTCTGGCTCGATCCGGCCCCGCTGCCGCGACTCGAGAGCTGGCTCGCGGAGCGCGGCATCGCGCCCGGGCACCGCGCCGTCCTCGACCCGCGGACGCGTCTGTTCGGCGCCGATGCCTCGGTGCCGGTCGTCACCGACTACGCGCCACACGCGATCACGGACGCGCTGCGACCCGTCGGCGGAGTCGTGCCGACGTTCTTCCCGGTGGCGCGAGCGCTCGACGTGACCGCCGCGCGCGCCACCGTACTGTTCGAGACGAGCGCCGAGGCGCGGGAGGAAGGCGACGACGTTGCCGCGGCGCGAGCGCTCGGCGTGTGGGTGGAGCAGGAGAGCGGCGCCGATCTCGTGGTCGTCGGGGACTCGGACTTCGCCGGGAACGGGAACTTCGCACTGTCGGGCAACGGTACGCTCGCGGTGTCGATGATCGAGTGGCTCCTCCGCGACGATACGGACGTGGCCGTTCCGATCGTTCCGGTGGAACGTCCCCGTCTGCTGTCGGATGCCGAGTTCCGTGCGCGGGTGACGACGCCGGCGCTCGCGCTGCCGCTCGCGTGCGCGACCATCGGCATGGTCGTGGTGACGCGGAGGCGTCGCGGCACGTCGCGTCTCCCTGCCGATTCGAGTTGACCGACGCTCGCGAAGTCGCCTAACGTGCGGCATTCGCGAGGCCTGCCAGCTGACGTGCCTTCACTGACGTGATCATTCGGGTGGGATGGGATGAGTCCCGCGCGTCGCAAGAGCCGCCGCAAGAACCGGCACAAGATCGGCGCCATGCTGGAGCGTGATCTGCACTCCGGCGTGCTCGGCGCGCTCCTCCGGGCGAATCGTGACGCGATCGTCGTCATCGACTCGGACAAGCGCGTCGTCGAGTTCTCCGCGTCGGCCGAGTCCACGCTCGCCTGGGAGCGCGACGAAGCGATCGGGCGTCCGTGCGCCGAGATCCTCCGCTGCCAGGACGTGGACGGAGGCCTCCTGTGCGACGGCGGCTGCCCCCTCGATCCCATCCTCCGGGAGCGGGCCGAGCGTTCCACGCTGCCCACGCTGATCACGTCCAAGACCGGCGACGTGAACTTCCTGGAGTCCGACTACACGGCGACGGCCGCGCCCGGGGGCGGCGGCGTCCACTGTGTGGGGGTGCTCCGGAATGCGGAAGAAGGGGAGTGGATCGGCAGCTTCGGGGCCGAGACCAAACGTCTGCTCTCGCTCGGGACGATCTCGGCCGGCATTGCGCACGAGATCCGGAACCCCCTCACGGGAATCCGGACCACGATCCAGTACGTCCTCAAGCACCTGGACACGAACGACGGCAACCGGGAGAGTCTCACGGCCTCGATCAAGGAGCTGGACCGGATCGAGGCGGTGATCTCGGACTTCCTGGCCTACGCCCGGCCGCCGGCGCCGCGTCGCCGGCTGTGCCACGTGCACCGCATTCTCGTGGAGTCCCTGGCGCTCGCGCGCGAAAGTTTGGAAAGTGCGGGGATCGAGCTCGTCACGGATCTCGAGGAGGAGCTCCCGAAGCTGAACGTCGACGCGAACATGATCCGGGAGGTGTTCCTCAACGTGATCATGAACGCCCGCGACGCGATGCGCCGAAAGGGCGGGACGCTGCGCGTCTCGAGCTGGCTCTCGCCGCGCTCAAACCGGTCCGAGCCGAACAGCGTCCGGTTTGCCTTCAGCGACACGGGGCCGGGAATTCCGGAAGGGCGATCGGCGGACATCTTCGAGCCGTTTATCTCGGCGTCCGCGAAGGGGCTCGGCCTCGGGCTCTCCATCAGCCAGCGGATCTGTCGTGCGCACGGCGGGCTGATCTCGGCGTCGAACAACGCCGACGGCGGCGCCCGCTTTACGGTCATCCTGCCGCTGCCGCCGGCCGCGCGGCCCAAGGAGCAGGAAGAGAAGCGTCGGGCGACGGATCGGGCCGAGGAGCGCGTGCCGGTGGGCGCGGGGAAGGAGACCGAATGAGCGATCGGGTCCTGGTCATCGACGACGAATCGGGCGTTCGGACGACGCTGCGTCGCGCGCTGGAGGAGGAAGGATTCTCCGTGCGCACGGCGGCCACCGGGCGCGCGGCGCTCCGGACGGCGGAGGAAGCTCGCCCCGACGTCGCGGTGGTGGACCTGAAGCTCGGCGACGCCTCCGGCCTCGACGTCCTGCGGGACCTGAAGCAGCGCTGCCCGACCACCGTCACGATCATGATCAGCGCCTACGGCGACGTGCAGGACGTCGTGCAGGCGATGAAGCTCGGCGCGGACGACTACGTCCAGAAGCCGTACGACCTGGACGAGATGGTGCGCTGCGTCCGCCAGACGCTGCGTGCCTCCCGGATGCGCGAGGCTCGGGCCGCCGAAGAGCGGCCCGAGGGCCCGCCCGGACTCTCCCGGATCCTCGGTCGTTCGGAGCATATCGAGGAAGTGCGCGACACGATCCGGAAGGTCGTTCGGTCCGGCGCTCGCACGGTGTTGATCCAGGGCGAGACGGGAACCGGCAAGGAACTGGTCGCCCGAGCGCTGCACTACGAGTCGGAGCGGGCGGCGGCGCCGTTCGTGAAGCTCAACTGCTCGGCCATCCCCGACTCCCTGTTCGAGGCGGAGCTGTTCGGCCACGAGCGCGGCACGTTCACCGACGCGCAGGAAACGCGCCGCGGCCTGGCCGAGGTCGCGGACGGCGGCACGCTGTTCCTCGACGAGATCGGGGATGCGGGCGCCGCCGCGCAGGCGAAGCTGCTGACGTTCATCGAGGAGCGCCGATTCCGCCGGCTCGGTGGCCGCGAGGATCGCGCCGTCGACGTGCGGATCGTGGCCGCCACGAACAAGGATCTGGACGTCGCCAGCGACGCCGGCGAGTTCCGGTCCGATCTGCTGCACCGACTCAAGGTGATCAACATCTATCTGCCAGCGCTCCGCGAACGGGAAGGGGACATCGCATTCCTCGCGGCCCGCTTCGTGGAGGAGTTCGGCCGCCAGACGGGGAAGGACATGGGGCTGGCTCCCGAAACCCTCGAGTGTCTCGAGAGCTACTCCTGGCCGGGCAACGTACGCGAGCTCCGTCACTCGATGGAGCGAATCGTGCTGCTCGAGGAGTGCGATCGGATCTTCCCCGACCATCTCTCCCAGAAGGTGCGCGGTAGCTCGTCGCTCACGCGGGCACGCGGACTCGTGGGCGCCGCGCGCGCGCTCGCCGACGTGGAGCGCGAGCACATCGAGCGGGTGCTCGCCGAAACCGACGGCAATCGAACGCGCGCCGCCGAGATCCTCGGTATCACGCGACAGACGCTTCTCAACAAGCTGAAGTCGTGGGACGAGTCCGAGGAACGCGCAACCGCGTCAAAGAACTAGACGCCTCCTGCGCTCCAACTGTCGAATCTTTTGACGGACGTGCGGTACGCGCATCGCGCGTCGTCCACTTCGGCGTGCACGCGCCGCTTCGAGTGGAGCATTCCACGATTCCGCTCAAGATGTTCGTGAAACGCGACTTAACCCGGATCGCACGAACGCCGATGAGGGAAACGTCGCGTCGTTTGCGCAAGAGTGACGCGATGGCACGAGTCGTGCAGAGCTGAAGGGTTTGGTTCGTGCGAACGCGGCGAGCCGTGTCGCGCCGTAGAGGACAGTGACCGGGCCGCATCGAGGATCGACCCGGATGTCGAAGAGACTACTGATCCTGATCGACAGCGAACCGGTGACCTCCCGGGCCCTGGCGCTCGACTTGCGCGAGGCAGGGTACGAGGTGGACACCGCGAGCGACGAACCGGAGGCCCTGAGGAAGCTCGAGTCGATCCCTTTCGATCTACTCATCGCGACCGAGGAGCCGATCGAGGGACCGGAGCCGATCGAAGGCAATCTGGTCGACCGGATGCGTCGGGTTCGTCCCGCGGCTCAGGTCGTCCTGATGACGACGGACCCCGATCGTTCGCGCCGGGATCGTCGGCGAGGAGATCGACCGACGGGATCGGTGGTTCGGGTTCGAAAGCCCTTCGATCTCGAGGAGTTCCGCTCGGTGGTGGAGCGGATGCTGGACCGGAAAACGCGGGGGAGCGCGAGATGATGCCCGTCCGAGGGCGGGTGTCACGCGGCGCTTCCTCCTCGGGCTAGTTCCCGGGGGCGCCGTTTCCGGAAACGGGACCCGCGTTGCGGGTCGGCGTGAGTAACAGTCCTTTCGGAGGTACTCCAGAATGGCGATGGCTCGCTCCAGGGCGAAGGCCAAGGCGAAGACCAAGACGAAGGCCAAGGCCAAGCGGAAGCGCAAGGTCAAGGCGAAGGCCAAGACCAAGGCCAAGGCCAAGCGGAAGCGCAAGGTCAAGGCGAAGGCCAAGACCAAGGCGAAGGCCAAGCGCAAGCGCAAGGCCAAAGCCAAGGCCAAGACGAAGGCCAAGGCCAAGCGGAAGCGCAAGGCGAAGGCCAAGGGCAAGGCCAAGGCCAAGCGGAAGCGCAAGGTCAAGGCGAAGGCCAAGGGCAAGGCCAAGGCCAAGCGTCGCGTGAAGCGTCGTCGCAAGGCGAAGGCGGCCTAGGACCAGCGCACAGAGGCAGGAAAGAGGGCGGGGCGCCGAGCGCTCCGCCCTTCGTCTTTTCCGCCGGTCCTTCCTTGCCGGCCGTCGTGTGACGAACGGGGCCGAGGATGGGAACTCCCGCGGGCGCCATGGGTTGGCCTCAGCAGTGCTCGACGGGTATTCTCGTCCAGACACGATCCGAACAGCGCACTCCGATTCGCGACGCGAGATCTGCGCGAAGGAAGCGGCGGGCCCTCGGAAGAGATCGCGACCGAGAGCCGACTGTTTGAATTACTTTCTGCTTGACAAAAATCGCTCCCGTTGCTTGATTCTACGCGATTTTCACCGGGGATTCACACCCTGGTCGGCAGGCGGCGCAGGCCGCCGTTTCGGGAGCAGGAGGGGATTGATGGCGACCGTTGTCGAGAAGGCTCCGGTTCGCGACACGAGATTCGTCGTGAGCCCGAGAGACGGGAAGCGCCGCAAGATGAAGGTGCTCCGTCCGCCGGACGAGTCGGGACTGGTCTGGCTGAACTGCCTGAAGACGAACGCGCTCGTGTGCTGCGAGTACGATCCCGACACGGACTCTCTGCGGAATGCACGGGACCTCGGCGATTTCGGCGAGCCCGCGCCCGAGGAGTTCCGGACCTACGTGCCGGAGGAGTCCTACGAGATCGGTGAGTTCATCTACCACCAGACCTGGCGGGACGTCGGCCGGGTGATCGATCGGCGGGAGCTGCCGGGCGGTCGCTACTCGATCGACGTGGCGTTCCTGAACTTCGGTCTGAAGATGCTGATCGTGGAGTCCACGACGTTCACGCGCTAGGTTGCACTCCCGGCAAACTCGCCGGGCGACGCCCGGTTCGGCCGGGAGGACATCCTTCCGGCCGCGGGGCGTGACACGTGTTCCTGCCTTTGAAAGACGACAATCCCACGCGGGGCACCGCGTGGGTGACGATCGCCCTCCTCGTCGTCAATGCCGCGGCGTTCGTCCTGCAGATCACTGCCGCCGATCCGGATGCCCTCGTGCTGCGATTCGGCTTCGTGCCCGCCGAGGCGTCGTTGGCTGCACCGCTTCCGCTGCTCACTTCGATGTTCCTGCACGGAAGTCTGCTGCACCTCGGCGGCAATCTCCTCTATCTGTGGATCTTCGGAAACAACGTCGAGGACGTGCTCGGTTCCGTGCGTTTCCTCGCGTTCTACCTCGCGTGTGGCCTCGCGGGGCACGCCGCGCACTGGCTGACCGACCCGCACTCCTTGCTGCCCACGATCGGCGCGAGCGGTGCGATCTCGGGCGTGCTGGCCGCGTACCTGCTCCGCTTCCCGCGCGCGTCCGTGACGTCGGCGATCTTTCTCATCTTCATCGTGCGGATCGTTCGCGTACCCGCCGCGGTGGTGATCGGGATCTGGATCGCGCTGCAAGTGCTGAACGGGATGGTCTCCCTCGGGGGGGGGCCCGCCGGGCACGTCGCCTGGTTCGAGCACCTGGGCGGGTTCGCGGGGGGACTGCTGCTGCTTCCCCTGTTCGCCGTCGGCCGACCCCGGCGCGAGGTGCGCTGGCGATGAGCAAGGTCCGCCGATTCGTGCTCGGCGCGGCGCTGGCGGGGGGAGCCGCCCTCGCTGCGGGGTGCGCCGGATCACCGCCTCGCCTGGCGGAGCCGTCGGGCGGGGCGCGCACCGCCGCCGACTGGGTGCGGATCGTGTCCGGGCGCAACGACTCCCTGCGCACCCTGCGGGCGGATCTCGAGATCTCCTGGGCGCCGGACGCCGACACCGAGCCGCAGTCCTGCCGGGGCGCGGTCTCGTTCGAGTCGCCGGGACTCGTGCGCCTGAGAGGAACGTCGCTCGCGTTCTTCGCGATCTTCGACCTCGTGGTCGCGGCCGACGGCACGGTGTGGCTCGACCTCCCGCAGGAGAAGTTCGGGATCCTCGGCGACCGTTCCGATCCGGCGTGGGACCTCCTTCCTCTCTCACCCGACCGAGTGCTCGCCGCGCTGCTCGGGGATCCCCGGCTGACGCCGGAAGAGATCGCCGCGTCGACGCTGGCGAGCTCCGACTCTCTCGTCGTCGTCTCGGGCGATTGGGGGCGACTGGAGATCGCGCCGGAGACCGGTCTCCCGTCGCGCTGGGAGAGAGGGGCCGGCCAGGTGGTCTGGAGCGACTGGGGGGTCCGTTCGGGGCGGGCCACGCCCGGCCGGACGCTGCTGATCGATCCCGAGGGCGGACGTCTCGAGGTCTCCTACGGCCGGTTCCGCGTGGACGAGGATCTGCCGCCGGGCCGATTCACGCCCACGATCGAGGAAGACCGGGAGATCCTGACTCCCGGAGAAGGCCTCGAGCGGTGGTCCCGCACCCGGATCGACGCGTTCCGAACCAATTGAAATGAAACGAGTTGCGCGTCGAGTCCGGGATTGCCGAACCTTGTGACAGAAGTCACTTGACAATGAGTCGCAAGATGCGGTTAATAGGAACGATTCTCAGGTCGGTGGGTTGAAGAGACATCGAGGGCGGACCAAGAGGAGTCCGCGGCGGGCCGCTCGACCGGCCCCGCCCCCGCGCGAGCCGGCAGAGCCGGCCGGCGGAGCACCGGGAAATCCGGCCGGCAGGACGGCCGGAGCGCGCGATTGGATCGCAGTGGGAGGGATCATGAGCGCCACGAAAGTTCGCAGTACGGCTCCGCTGGACGACTCGTTCGGCATGTACCTTCGGGAAATCGGACGAATCCCGCTGCTCACGCGTGAGCAGGAGGGGACCCTCGGCGTGCGGATCCGGGGCGGCGACGAGTCCGCCGTGCACGAGCTCGTGCAGGCGAACCTCCGTTTCGTGGTGAACATCGCGAAGCGCTACATGAATCGCGGGATCCCGCTCCCCGACCTCGTGACCGAAGGCAATCTCGGCCTGTACGAGGCGGCGCGCCGATTCGACGAGCGCAAGGGTTGCGCGTTCATCTCCTACGCGGTCTGGTGGATCCGGCGGAATCTGAACAAGGCGCTCGCGGAGCAGCTGCACCTCGTGCACTACCCGCACAGCCGCCGCGACACCCTGCGCGACGTCTGTCGTGCGGAGGAGTCGCTCGAGAAGAAGCTGGAGCGGGCGCCCTCCCTCGAGGAAGTGGCGCAGGCGATCGGCCGTCCGCGTCGCGAGATCGAGGAGGCGATGTCCTCCGTGCGTGCATTCTCGATGGTCACGGATTACGACGATCCGGATCGCGAGGCGCCGCTCAACCGCATCGCGGACGACACCGACGACATCTCGCCGGAGCTCGGACTCGAGGGCACCGAGTGCCGCACCGACGTCCGCGAGGCCGTCGAGTCGCTGTCGCAGCGCGAGGAGTTGATCATCAATCTCTACTTCGGTCTCACCGGCGAAGAGCCGTACACCCTGGGCGAGATCGGCGAGAAGCTGCATCTCTCCAAGGAGCGGATTCGCCAGCTGAAGGACCGCGCGCTTCTCCGCCTGCGCAACGGCAATCTGTCGCGGCGACTCGAGGCGCACCTCAACTAGTCGAGCCGATCGGGCGGTTCGCCCCGTGCGAACCGCCCTGCTCGACGGGCTCGAGGAAACGATGGCTGCTCGCCGACCCCTGCCGACCCGACGTCGGCCCTCCGATGAAGTCGACTGGAAGCACGTCGGTCTCCGCCGCACACCGCAGCGGGAGGTCGTGCTCGATCTCGTCCGCTCCTGCGACGATCACCCCACCGCGGAGTGGATCTACCGTCACGCGCGACAGGCGCTCTCGGACATCAGCCTCGCCACGATCTACCGCACGTTGCGGATTCTGAAGGAAAAGGGTCTGATCTGGGAGTTCAGCGGGGGAGCGAACCCGTCCCGCTTCGACGGCACGTCGCACGTGCACGAGCACCTGCGCTGCATCTCCTGCGGTCTCGTCGCGGACATCGACCTCGAGGACGTGCGCGATCTGCGACGCGAGGTTTCCGAGCAGACCGGCTGGACGCTCGGTCGCTGGCCCGTCGTGTTCCACGGCCTTTGTCAGCCGTGTGCCACCCGGCGGGCGGCGGTCCGCCAGGCGGCGGAGGAGCGGAACCCCGGGGGGGCCGCCCCGAACTCCGGCCCCGAGGACGATCGCGATCTGTGCGGGGGCTTCTGGTGATCGTCGAGCAGTACCCGATGGGTGCGTTCCAGGTGAACTCGTACGTGCTCCGCTGCGAGAGCACGGGGGCGACCGTGGTGGTGGATCCGGGCGACGAACCGGAGATCCTGCTCCGCCGCCTCGACGAACTCGGCGTCTCGCCCGTGGCGATCCTGAACACGCACGGACACATCGATCACGTCGCCGGCAACGCGGCGCTGAAGGAGCGCTACGGGATTCCGATCTGGATGCATCCGGACGATCGATTCCTCCTCGACGCGTTTCCGCAGCAAGCCGCGATGTTCGGACTGGAACTCACGCCGCCCCCGCCGCCCGACGAGGAACTCGTGCCGGGACGCTCCTGGACCTTCGGCGACGTGACGCTCGACGTTCACTTCACGCCCGGCCACTCGCCGGGACACGTGGCGTTCGTGCACGATCGGCTCGCGATCTCCGGCGACGTGCTCTTCGCGGGTTCGATCGGCCGCACCGATCTGCCGCGGGGCGACCTGCCCACGCTGCTCCGCTCGATCGACGAGGTGCTGGTTCCGCTCGGAGACGAGGTCACGATCTGGCCGGGACACGGCCCGTCCACGACCATCGGCGACGAGCGTCGCTCGAATCCGTTCCTCGCCCCCGAGCTGCGGTCCGAGATCCTGCGTCGCTTCTGATCTCGCCGCGGCCCCGGGCTCTCGCGTCGGCGCGTCTCCTCACCGCACCCGCGCGACGTTCGTCCAGTCGACTTGCGGCCACTCGTATTCGGTGAGACCCAGCCGGCGACGCACGACCAGTTCTCCGTAGGCCCAGAGCAAGTCCTCGCTCGCCGGGTCGACCGCGAGGGCCTGCCCCGCCACCGCCAGTGCCTCGCGCTCGAGACCCAGGGAGCGAAGCCGGCGCACCTCTTCCACGTCGAGGCGCCCGGTCGGCGCGAAGACGTCTCGATCGAACCAGCGCCGACCGAGCCGTTCCGCTTCTTCGCGCTCGCCGCGTCGCGAGAGCGCGGCCACCACGGTCCAGCCCTCGCGCGGTTCGGGCGGCGCGTCGTTGCCGTTCGCCACCTCGCGTCGGTGGATCGCGACCGCGAGCAAGTCCGGATCGGCGCCCCGGCGCGCCGCGTCGATCGCGAGCGGGAGATCGCCGCTGGCGAGGGCCGCCTCGCCGCGCACGCGCCACCACTCCGCACCGTATCTCTCGTGAGACGAGAGGTCGTTCGCTCGAAGCACGGCCGCGGCTTCCTCGGAGCGTCCCACTCCCACGAGCCACCACGCGTAGTCCAGCGCGGCCACGGGATCGCGCTCGGCCGCACGCCGCAGCACCGCCTCGTCGACCCGGAACACGCGCCACGTGGCGCCGAAGGCCCGCTCCACGGACAGGTGCCGCACCCAGCGCAGGCGAAGATCGTCGCGTGAGAGGGCGCCACGGATCGCGTTCACGTTCGCGGCGACGACGCCCGCCACCGGGCGGATTGGATTCACCGTCAGGTTCCGGCCGCGCGCCCACGCGCGGAATGCGTCCTCGTCCTGGCCCCAGTCCAGGTTCGAGTCGATCAGCAGGCGATCGGCGCGCGCCGGTCCGCCGGTCCAGCGCGCGAAGTAGGAGAGGTGATGGGGAGTGGCGGTCGCCGCCGAGTACCCGGCGGCGACCAGCAGGACGAGCGCGGCCGCGCGGGCTGCGCGCCCGCGTCCGGCGAGTGATGCCCACCCGACTCCGGCGAGCGCGAACAGGGCGGGGTAGACCGGCAGGACGTGGCGGAGTCCGATGTCCACGCGGTGCACGAGCGACATCGCAGCGAAGATCCAGAGTGCCGGCAGCACGAGGAACGCGACGAATCCGCGTCGATCGCCGTCGACCGCGCTGCGAGCCGACGCGACGACCCCGACGATCGCCGCGAGCAGGAGGGCGGGGGGTGTCTTCACCGCGACCGCGACCAGGAAATAGTGCGGGAATCCGTTCTCGCTGCGCGCGCCGAGCAGATAGGCGAGGTGTCCCGCCCGCCCGTGGCTCCACTTCTCCGCAAGCCCTTCGTACAGCCCGCGCGGCCACAGGAAGAACGCACCGTCGTGGAATCCGTAGGCGATCCACGCGAGCACGGTCACGCCCAGCACGCCGGCGCCGAACAGCGCGGCGGCGCGACGGAGCCGTGCGCCGGGTACGAGCAGTGCGCCGACGGGAACCGCGAGCAGCAGGTGGAACGCCGTGAACTTGACGAGACACGCGGTCCCGACCGTGATCGCCCACGCGAGAAGCGCACCGTTCCGTTGCGTGCGAACCCAGCTCCACGCCGCGAGGGCGGCGAGCAGAGAGAACGTGGTGACGGGAACGTCGAGCGTGGCGAGCTGCGAATGGGCGACGAGGTTCGGACTCAGTGCCGCGGCGCCGCCGGCCGCGACGCCGGCGACAGGACCGGCGATCCGACGTCCCGCCTCGGCCGAGCCCAGCAGCGTGGCGAGCCCCAGCAGTACCACCGGCAGCCGGGCCGGCCAGAGGTCGCGCGGCGACGTGGCGAGGGGGTGGTCTGCCGTCCCCGCGACGATCGCTCCGGCCGCCACGAGGCGCTGGCCGATCGGGGGATTCGCGAGTCCGCCGGAGAACGTCCCGCTCTTCCAGGCGAGGATCCCGGCGGGGAGGTGGGCGGCGAGCTCGTCGCAGGTGCCGGCGGTGCGCGCGAGATCGGCGCCTACCTGAGCCAGGAAGAGGGCCACGAACGCGGGCAGGGCGATTCGCCAGCTTTTCGCCGCCTTCAAGGTCCCCTCCCGGGTTCCGCCGGGCGACCGACGGGGTTCCACCGTGAGGCAGGATAGCACGCTCCCGGGCGTCGGAAACCGCTGTCCGGCCTCCGGTTGCGGACCTTCCGGGCTTGGGCTAAAGTGTCGCGGTCCTGATCCGAGGCCGAACGCCGGAGGGTGCCCAGTGAAGTGTCCGAAGTTCCCGCTCGGGATCGCCGCACGACCGTTGGCGCGAAAGACATGGGCGGGAACGGCGTTCGTGGTTCTGGGTGCGCTCCTGCTCGCCCCGGCGGCCCGCGCACAGACGGCGGAACACCGCTGGTCGGGCGAGCTCGTGACCGGGTTCCTCGCGCAGGGCAAGCTGGCGGATTCCCGCTTCGCGGCCGACTTCAGCACGTTCGGCGGGACCGTCGTGGAGCGATCCGGTGGCGCGCTCGACGTCGTGACCTCGCCCTTGATCGGCGTTCGCGTCGGCTATCGCGTTCGCCGGGATCTCTACGGTTTCGCCTCGTGGTACCACTCCACGGGCCGGTATCGTCTCGAGTATCCGGCGCTCGCGTCCGACCCCGGCGAGTTCAACCTCGAAGGTCTCATCCTGGCGGGAACCGACTTCCAGTTCGCCGGCTCCGACTCGCGCGCGGAGTCCGCGTTCACCACGGCGCGCTCGGACATGTATCTCGCTTCGCTGCGGTACGAGTTCCCGGTGCTGAACCGCTGGATGGCTCCGTTCTTCACGGTGGGTACCGGCATGTTCCGGCAGCGTTCGATCGGCGACATCATCACCGTGCAGCTCGAAGGCGAGGTGCCGATCATCGTGCAGGTGCAGGACGCCGTCGGCATCAACGGCAACACCGCGTCCGGGCTTCCCGAGTTCTCGGTCAACTCGCGTGACCTCGTCGCGTCGATCGGAGGCGGATTCCGCGCCTCGCTCGGTCCCAAGTGGGGGGTCGTGGTCGAGGCGGAGGACGTCGTTCGGTTCGCGGACATGAGTTCGCTCAATCGCGAATTCGTCGAGCCCGACGTGACGCAGGGGCGCGTGTGGGGCCTCGGCCTCGACGGCGTGAACGGAACGATCCACAACTTCAACGTTCGCGTTTCCGTTCAGTACTCGCTCTGGCCCTACGGCGCGCCGCGCTAGGATCTCCCGCGCGCGGTCCTCGGTGATCGGCGGGCCGCCGGCCTCACCACGAGAACGTCGACGGGACCGTCGCCCACGATCCACGCGTCCGTCACCGTGCCCGCGACCGGATCCACGGACAGTAGAAGATCCGCGTCGAAATTCGCGATCCAGATCGTTCCCGTGACCTCGTCTTCGTCGAGGCCGGTGAATCCGGGCTCGCCGAGTGTGGGGTCGGAAGGTGCGGGGAGCAGCGCGAGCGTCGACGTGTCGTAGCGTCGCACGCCTCCCGCGAAGCCCGTGGCCCAGGCGGTTCCGTCGCTCGCCAAGAGCAGGCGGCCGGGCGTTCCGCCCAGCGGGATCTCCTGCGCGACCGCGCGCGTCACGGGATCGACGACGCACACGGATCCTTCCTCGAGCCCGTAGTCTCCCGTGCACAGGACGTGCAGCCGGCCGTCGGCGGCCACCGCGATCTCCTGCGGGTTCGTGTTCACCGGGACGGACGCCACGACGGACCACGCGTCGAGATCGACCACGTCGACCCGGCCCTCCGCGTAGCCGGTGTTGCCGCCGACGTAGTTCGTACAGGCGATCCAGGCGATGGACCCCGTCACCGCGAGACCCTCCGGGCCGGGCGTGGTGGCGAGCGGGGGGCCGGCCGACCGTGTCGCGAGATCGATCCGACGAACGTCGCCGGCGAGCCAGTCGCTGACGATCGCCTGGGAAACGGAAGTCCCCACCGCGGTCCACGGGTTCGCGCCCGGCCCGAGGTCGACGGCGCCAGCCGGCGCGAGATCCCACGCGTTCAGGAGCGCGATCTCGTTCGCGCCGGAGTTCGTAAGGAGGAGCCGGCTGCCGTGTCGCGTGATCCGGTTCACCCAGGTGCCGGCGGTCGCGGCCTGGACGGTCAACTCGCCGGTGTCGAGCTCCAGACGACTGATCGTCTCCGACTGCGAGTTGACCACGAGCACGCGGGGCGTCCCCTCGGGATCGGGATCGATCGGCGGATCCGGTTCGGTCGGAGACGACGCGCAGCCTGCGAGCAGCGTGAGCCCGAGGACCAGAACCAGCGATTGCGGGCCACGCGTGACCGGAAACCCGACGTTCATCGCAGCACCGTCACGCGGGCCGACGTTCCATCCGCCGTGCGCAGGAAGTAGACGCCCGTCGGCACGCGGCGGGCCGATCCGTCGCGCAGGTCCCAGACGCCGATTTGGCCCGCGATCGGAACGCGCGCGATCGTCCGCCCGGACACGTCGAAGACGCGCACCGCGTCGCCCGTCGGGACGAGCACGCGAACCGGTCCGCGCGCCGGATTCGGCGACACGGCGAGGCGTGCCGGTGCGTTCGGCGCGGGAACATCGACGGCTTCCACCGGCCGGAGGCGCACCCATATGTCGTTCTGCCCGGTGCGCGAGTCCTTCCAGAGCACTGCGACCTGGCCGCCGGAGACGGCGACCGAGGGCCGGGTCGACGCGCCGGACGCGTTCGAGATGCGATCGTCCGCCGCGTACGTCGTGTCCCAGGCCGCCGCCGACGTCTTCTCGCGGTGGAAGACCTCGCGATTCAGCAGACTGACGCGCCCGTCGCTCCAGACCAGATGGAGGCTTCCGGTGGCGGGATCGGCTGTGAGCGCGGGCTCGTCGGCGCCGTCGGAGGGGCGGGTGAGGCGGGACTCCGCGCTCCACACGCCGCCCGCGGTACGCGTGCGGGTGAACAGCGCGCGGCCGCCATCGCGACCGTCCGGCCACACGACGTGGACCGTACCGCCGCCGTCGACCGCGATCGCCGGGGCTCCCGCCACGGTCGCCTGGGTGGAGACGACGGCCGGTGCGCTCCACGCGCCCGTGCCGGCGTCCCGCCGAGCGAACCGGATCGTCGCGCCGCCGTCCACGTGACGCCACACCGCGTACACGTGGCCGAGATCGTCGGCCGCGAGGTCCACGAGCTCCGAGTGCGCCGCGTCGTTCGTCACGCGGTCGTCGGCGCCGTCCCCCGGCGTGAGATCGAACGTGCCCCCGGCGGGACGCGCCTTCGCGAGGATCTCCGCATTCTGACCGTCGTAGCGGAAGTCGTACCACGCGACGTGCAGATCGCCGGTCGCCGTCGCCACGGGAACGGGAACGTAGCCGTTGTCGCCGTTCGACTCGGGGTGAGCCGTCGTGGTGAGCCGCACGTCCGCCGCCTGCGACGGATCCCAGCCGTTGACGCTGCGGGTCTTCGTGAAGATCTCGGCGTTGTCGATGCCGCCGATCCGGTAGTCGTGCCAGAACACGTGCACTTCTCCGTCCGCGGTGACGGCGAGGGCGGGGAACTTCGCCCCGAGGTCGTCGCCGAGGTCCCCCGGATCGCTCGCGAGATAGTCGACGGTGAGTACCGGCGCGCTCCAGGTGCCCGTGAATCGACTCGTCCAGATGCGGTACTGCGAGCCCGGCGAGTCCCGTTCGCACCACGCGGCGTGCAACCCGCCGGATCGATCCCACGCGAGAGCCCGGTGCGACAGGCCGGTCTCGGAATCGACGGGGCTGACCGACAGGTTCGTCTCCGGTCCGAAGCCGGCGCCGAGCGCGAGGCCGGGCACGAGCGATGCGGCGACGGCGAGCGCCCGGCCGGCGGCGCGCATCACGCGTCCCCCCGCGCCCAGCTGAGCCCCAGGAACAACGTGCGTCCGGGGAGCGGGTAGTCGCGGAAGTCGCGGGCGGACTCGTTCGTCACGTTGCGTACGCCGAGGTCGGCGGCGACGTCGTGCACCGCGACCGTGCGCAGCCGCACGTCGCCGAGCACGTAGCCGGGCAGCGCCTTCGTGTTCGCCCGCGTGACATAGACGTCGTCGATCGCGCGCCAGGTGGACTCGAGCGCGAATGCCGAGAGATCGAGACGGACGTCGATCGCGCCCGTTCGGCGCGGGCGGTAGGGGAGCTCACGCCCGTCGACGTTCGGTTCGCCCGTCGTGTCGCGCGTGGAGAGCCAGGCGCCGGACAGGGCGAGTGAGAGGGAACGTCGCCCGCCGAGCTCGAAGCGAGACCGACACTCGGCCTCGACACCGCCGACGAGTGCGCCACCGATGTTGTGGGGCCGCCAGACGCCACTCGCGCCCGGAGACCACTGGATCAGATCCGTGACGTCGCGCAGGAAGGCGTCGACCGTGACCGTCGTCTCGCGCGGGAGTCCCTGCAGCGTGACACCGAGATCCGCGTCCCGACCCCGCTCGGCCCGGAGGTCGGGATTGCCGGCGGCCGTCGCGCGGGCCGGCCAGAAGAGATCGTCGAACGTCGGGGCGCGCCACGACGTTCCGGCCGAGGCCCGCCAGCGCCAGCGTTCGCCCGGGGCGTACTCGAGTCCGACGCGCGGCGCCGCGAACGGCGCGAACCCCTCGACGGCGTCCACTCGGGCGGCCAGCGTCGCGCGCCAGGTGCCGCGCCACGAGACGTCGCGCGTCGTGCGCGCCCGGACATGAGCGGTCGCGCGGGCGCGCTCTCCGTCCGTCGTGCTGTCGAGCCAGTCGACCGAGCCGCCGCCCGCGAGACGGATCTTCGACGTCGTCGCGATCCGCTCCAGTGCGGACTCGAACTCGACCCGCTGGTTGCGATGCGACTCGTCGATCGGTCCGAATGCGGCGGCGGGCTCGCGGTACGCGTGCGAGCGGCCGAGCCAGGACGCGTCGAACGTGGCACGCCACGGCCGGGCGACGTTCTGCGCGAGCCGGGCGCCGGCCGTCCATTGCCGGTCGGCCGTGCGGGCGGAGGGGGTCGGGAACTCCTCGCTGCCGGGGACGCCGCGCTCCGCGTCGAGGCCGCTCGCGTCGAGGCGGAGGGACCAGGCGTCGAGGTCGGCGTCCGCGCGGAGCTCGGCGTGGCGCTCCGTGGCGTCGCCGTTCTGAACGCGACGTTCCGTTCCGCGCGCGTCGTCGCGGTACGGATAATCGCCTCGGGTGCCGAAGTCGCGATACGAGGCGCGGCCGCTCCATCGCGACGAGAGCTCCGTGGTCCCGGTGAGGAGCAGCGTGCGTTCCTCGAAGGAGCCGGCCTCCGCGTGCACGCGCCACGACGTTCGACGCGGGGCCCGCGTTCGCACCTGGATCGCGCCGCCGATCGCGTCGCCGCCGAACAGCGCGGACGCACCACCGCGCGCGATCTCCACGGATTCGACCGAGGCGAGCGGGATGTCGGACAGATCCACGCCGCCACCCTGTGCCACGTTGCGGCGGCGTCCGTCGACGAGCACGAGCACCTGCTCGAAGGTGGAGCCGCGCAGCGACGGGCGCGCCGGAGCAGCGGGGCCGCCCGCGCTCGCGAGTCTCAGCCCGGTGACGGGAGCGAGCAGCGTGGCGAGGTCGTCGTCGCGGTAGCGATCGAGATCCGCGCCTTCGAGTCGTGTCGACGCGAGCGGCAACGGGCCCAGTGCGTCGACCGGCGCGCGTCCGCGGACCTCGATCCGCGGCAGCACGGTCCACGGGAGCGACGTCCACACGGAATCGGGGATCGCGGCGGGGTCGTCGGCGCGCGCCGGCGTCGCGCCCGGCCAGGCCGGCGACGTGACGAGGAGCGCGAGTGCGATCGGGAGCGTCCTCATCGTGTCCTCAGGACCCGATCGGCGACGCGGTCTCCGTTCGCGTCCACGCGAATCAGGTACACGCCGGCCGCGACGGGCTGCCCCGTATCGTCGCGCCCGTTCCAGACCAGTTCGTGTCGGCCGGCGTCGCGGGCGCCGCGCGCGAGCGTGCGCACGCGGCGACCGGCGGCATCGAACACGTCGACGGTGACGTCCGCGCGCGCGGGAATCCGAAAGGCGAGGTGGGTGGACGCTCGCGCCGGGTTCGGGAACGGGCGCTCGAGCGCGAGCCTCTCCGGCAACACCGGGCGCCCGACCGTCAGCGGTGACGTCCACTGCACGTCGCCCGCCTGTCCCCGCGCGCCGATTCGCCACGTTGCCGAGTTTCCCGGCAGCACGTCGCGATCGAGCCAGGCGCCTTCGCGCGTCGGCGCGAGGACGGCGAGATTCCGCCAGGCGCCGGAGGAAGTGCGCCGCTCCACGATCACCTCGACGACATCGGCGTCCACCGCCGCCCGCCACGCCAGGCGGACCCCGTCGGCGGTGGCCTCGCCGGAAAGTCCCGAGATGAACGTGGGAACCGGGGACTCGCCCTCGAACACGGCGACGTCGATCGCGCCGTCGCCCACGATCCACACGCGCGGCGTGCCGGGATCGCCGGGATTCTCCGCCAGCAGGAGATCTCCGGAAAAGTCGGGCACCAGGAACTCGAGGGCCGAGGTCGTCCGGACGTTTCCGTAGAAGTCGAACGAGGGCAGCAACGGGTTCGTCGCGTCGAACTGCCACGCGAACGAGCTCGCGTCGTACCCGTGGATCTCGCTCGCGAACGTCGGGGTGGTCACGCCGAGGAAGACGGTGCCGGACGGATGCAACGTGGCGGAGCCGGGATAGCCGTCGACCGGGAACGTGTGGCTCACGGCGAACGACCCGGGGCCGATGACGTCGATCGCGCCCGCGACGCCGCCGAAGTCGCCCGTGCACACGACGTGCACCGCGCCGTCCGCCGTGGCGACGCACTCCTGCGGGTTGAGGGAGACGTCGATCGTGGCGATCACGGTCGACGTCGCGAGGTCGATCACGGAAACCGTCCCCGGCTCGAACGAGAAGTCGCCGAAGTCGAAGCCCGTGTTCGCCACGAACAGGAAGCCACCGGCGACCGCGAGACCCTCGGGCGCGCGCCCGACCGGAATCGAGGAGAGGATCGAGCCGGTGTCGGGATCGATCTCGTACACACGGTCGTGCAGCAGCGCGGAGACGAAGAGGCGCCCGCCGGCCATCTCGGCCGCCCACGGGTTTGCCCCGGAGGGCAGCTCGAACACGCCGAGGACGTTCTCGGTGCCGGCGTCGAACACCGTCACGTCGTCGGAGCCGGAGTTCACCACGAGCGCGCGCATTCGTTCCGCGTCGACCTCGATGCGGTTCGCGAGCGCGCCGACCGTGGCGACGTGCGGCAACACGTCCCCCGAGTCGAGATCGACGCGCGTGAGGGCGGCGTCGTTCGCGGACACGACGTAGGCGCGCCGGGCGGGCGGCGAGGCGGACGTGACGGGTGCCGTCGCGAGCGACGACAGCGAGAAGATCGCGATGTGGAGCAGGAAGGCGCGCGTCAGCGTCGCGCGGCTTCCTCGTCGGACCGGGCGGGCCATGGCCCCCTCCTGGCCTGGACGAGGAGGCGGAGCCACGATCCGGACCGAGCGATGCCCGGGGACCCGATCGGGTCCCGAAGCGCGGCGCCCGCGAACGGCGGGCACAGGATCGCCTGGATCGTCGTCACCGGCCTCACCCTCGAAGGCGGTTCCGTGAAACTGCGCCCGAATCGGTCTCCTGGCTCGCGGGTCATCCGCTGCTCCGCGCCTTCCGGCCCGAAGGCCGTGGCTCGTGCGGAGAGCGTCGCCGCTCACAGTGGCGGGGCCGCGCCGGACTCTCACCGGCTTCCCGTGCACCCGGGCATGTTCGTGCCCCGGCTTTTCCGCGGCACGGATCGCTAAGGAACCACGCGCCGGTGCGGGAGTCAAGCCGCCGGTCAAAGAAGGCTTACGCACCGGGGGACCGGCGTCCGCTCCGAGGCGATTCTGGTAGACTGCCCCGGACTCCCGCGGAACCCCGCGTCGGCGATCGGGTTGGCCCCGGAAGAGCCGATACGGAAGGAAAGTCCCGGTTCGGGACCCGAGAACCCGGAGGAAGCTTCTTGGCGCGACCGTCTCTCTCGCTCGCGACGTTGGCCCTGGCGGCGCTCGCGACGTTGACTCTGGCCGCCGGCGCGCAGACGCCGAGCCCGGGGGCCGCCGACTCCACGTCGGACGACTTGCAGGCCGAGCTCGACGCGCTCCTGCGTGAGATCCACGGCGACTGGCACGCGACGGACCCGTTCGAGGACGGACGTCGGCCCGATCTGATCGTGGTCTCGACGTCGGACACGAACGGCGAAGTCGCTCCCTGCGGGTGAAGCAAGAACCCGAAGGGGGGGCTGGCCCGGCGGGTCAGCGTGGTCGACAGCCTGCGGAATCTCACGGACCGCCTCGTCCTCGTGGATGCGGGGTCCTTCACCGGCGTGCAGGCCGGGACGTTCGAGGAGCGCGCGGTGTTCCTCGCCGAGATGATGCGCACGATGGGATACGACGCGGTGACGCTCGGTGACGGGGAGATCCGCCTGTCCCCGGATGTACTGCGGGAGATGCTCCCGGGCACGCTTCCGCTGGTTTCCGCGAATCTGGAGGACCGGAAGACCGGGCGGCTGTTGCTGCCGGCGTCGCGCGTCGTGGAGAAGCGCGGGGTCCGGATCGGGATCACCGCCGTGACCCGGATCACGGACGCGATGGCTCCGGCCTGGGAAGACGCGGGGCTGCGGGCCCGTCCCCTCGAGGAGGCGCTTCGCGCGGTGCTCCCCGATCTTCGCCGGCGCGCCGACGTGATCGTGTTGCTCACGCGCCTGTCGGTGGCCGAGTCGAAGGAGCTGATCGAGGCGATCGGCGGGGGGGTGGACGTGGTCGTCGCCGGTGACGTGCGCGATGGCCGCGGCCGGACGCTTGCGGAGAACACGGGGGCGGTGTTCGTGAGTGCGGCGAACCGGGGTCAGTCCGTGGGCCTCGCGGAACTCGTGCTCGGACCGGATCAACGCCCGGCCGGCGCGATCGCCGACGAGATCGGTCTGCACCGGTCCGTCGCCGAGAATCCGGACGTGCTGGAGATCGTGGACGAGTTCCAGTCGAATCTGAACGCGGCGATGCGGGATCGAACCGTGCTGCAGACGACCCGTCGCTCGTCCGACGGCGAGTACTACCTCGGCGCGCAGAATTGCGCCCAGTGCCACGCGCGGGAGTACGAGGTCTGGACGGAGACCCCGCATTCGACCGCGTTCCGCACGCTCGAGGAGCGGAACAAGGAGTTCCTGCCGGAATGCTACTCGTGCCACGTGACCGGGCACGGGGATCGGGCGGGATACGATCCCACGATCCGCGGCGCCGCCGATCTCGTGAACGTCCAGTGCGAGGTCTGTCACGGCAAGGGGAGCACCCACAGCCGGGACGGCTCGTACGGGCGGGAGCTGTTGATGCAGGCGTGTTCGCAGTGCCACGATGCGGACAACAGTCCGGACTGGGACGCCGAGGTCTACTGGAGGATGATCGAGCACTGATGGCCTGGCCGAGAGTCATCGCGCACGTCGACATGGATGCGTTCTACGCATCGGTCGAGGTCCGCGACGATCCGTCTCTCGCCGGCCGCCCGCTCGTGGTGGGTGGGGCTGCCGATCGCCGCGGCGTCGTCAGCTCCGCCTCCTACGAGGCGCGACGTTTCGGGATCCGGTCCGCGATGCCCACCGCGCAGGCGCTCCGTCGTTGTCCGGACCTTCTCGTGATTCCCGGCGACATGCGCAAGTACCAGGTCGCGTCGCGGGTGCTGAACCGGATCTTCCACGAGTTCTCCCCGTACGTGGAGCCGCTGTCGCTCGACGAGGCCTTCCTCGATCTCACGGGAGCCGAGCGGCTCCTCGGCGAGCCGCGCGTCATCGGGGAGCGAATCCGCACGCGCATCGCGGAGGAGCTCTCGCTCACGGCCTCGGTCGGAATGTCCGTCTCGAAGTTCGTGGCGAAGCTCGCCTCGGATCACGAGAAGCCGGACGGTCTCACCGTGGTGCCGCCCGAGGACGTCGTGGCGTTCGTCCGCTCGCTGCCGCTCGCCCGCCTGTGGGGCGTGGGGCCGCGGACGCACGACGCCCTCGTCCGCGCCGGGATCCGCACGATGGAGGATCTCGCCACGGCGGATCCGGAGCGCCTGTCGGCGCGCGCGGGTTTCGACGCCGCGCGCCTGATCGAGCTCGCGAACGGTCGCGACGATCGGCCCGTCGTCACGGAGCACGCGGCCAAGAGCATCTCCCACGAGACGACGTTCGAGCGGGACGTCTCCGATCCCGAGGTGCTGCTCGGCGTGATGGCGGCGCTTGCGGCGCAGGTCGCCCGCCGGGCGCGTCGCCAGGGAGTGGCCGGCCGCACCGTGTTCCTCAAGCTCCGCCTGCCGGACTTCACCACGCTCTCGCGCCGGCGCACGCTCTCCGCACCGACCTGCGAAACGAACGGCATCCTTCACGTCGCGCGCGAACTCTTCGAATCGATCGATCGCGGCGGAGCGGCCGTGCGCCTGATCGGGGTCGGAGTGGCCAATCTCGTGGACGCGCCCCAGCTGGCGCTCGACCTCTTCGGAGACGACGGGCACCGGACCGGGATCGGCGCGGAGAAGACACGTCAGCTCGAGTCGGCGGAGGACGCGATCGCGGATCGATTCGGCCGCCACTCCGTGGCGCGGGGTCGCGCGCTGCTCGCCGCGAAGACGCGGGACACGGGGTCGATGTCGGGGCGTCCGAAGCTCGGCGACGAGCCGGGTCACTTCCCCCGGTAGCCGAGCGCGTCCATCTTCTCGCGCAGATCCTCGTCGATCTCGCGGACCTCGGCGGTCGCACCGAGGCTGTCCCCGCGCGCGATCCAACCCCGCACCGTTGCCTCGAGGATTTGCTCGGTCTCGGGGTGCGCCGCCGCCACATCGCGTGTCTCGCCCGGATCGCGGAGGAGATCGAACAGCTCCGTGCGATCGCCGTCGGGGCGGGGGGTGAGCACGAGCTTGTATCCGGCCTGTTCGACGTAGCGCTGCTTCGCACGGTTCGCCTGCGCCTCCCACTCGCCGCGCCAGTCCTCGATCAGGTCCGGATTCTGCGCGAGCTCCACCGGGAGGAGGTAGCCGAGATCGGGATTCAGGTCCGGGAACCGGCAGAATCCGGATTCCCCGAAGCGGGGGACCGACTCCGGGCGGCTGACGTCGCCGTCCAGATCCGGCGGCGTGGGCACGCCGGCGCTGCGCGCTAGGTGCGGGAAGACGTCGACGAGGGAGGGGATGTCTCGCGACAGCCCGGAGCGCGCATCCGGGACCCGCAGCAGGAACGGGACGTTCGTGCCCGGACCGTACACGTAGTCGCCGTGATTGAAGAAGTACCCGTGCTCGTCCAGGCTCTCGCCGTGATCCGACGTGAACAGCACGATCGTGCGCGACAGGTCTCCCGTCTCCTCGAGGCGCCGGAGCAGGCGCGCGAGTGCGCGGTCGGCGGTCGCGACCTCGCCGTCGTACAGGTGCTTCGCGTGCTCCACGTCGCGAGGGGAGAGCGGGTTGCGATAGGTCATGTCGCCCTTGGAGATCTCGCCGTAGTCGAGCCGCCCGCCGAGCGCGCCGGTGTAGTCCGGGTCGAAGGTGCGGTCGTAGGGAAACGTCGGCTCGTAGGGCATGTGCGGCGCGAGCCAGTGCACCCAGAGGAAGAACGGGCGTCCGTGCGGCCGGAGGTCGAGCCAGGAGATCGCGAGATCCGTGATGATCTGCGCGCGATCCCCCTGTCGCATCCGCACGAGCGTGACCAGGCGCTGGAGTCCCCGGATCGTGCGGAGGCGCGCCCAGTCGTCACCGCGATCACTCGCGGATTCGAACCCTCGGTACACGCCGCTGTCGTGGGACAGCACGGGATTCGAGTTCACGGCCGCGGTCGCCCAGCCCGCGTCGCGCAGGCGTTCGGCGAGCGTGATCGGCGCGCTTCCGAGCGCGTAGTGGAAGTTGTCGCGCACGCCGTGGCCGCTCGGAACGAGGCCGGTCATGATCGAGACGAAGGCGGGCAGCGTGCGCGGCAGGGGCGTGGTGGCACGCTCGAACGCGAGGGAGCGGCGGGCGAGCCGATCGAGGGCCGGGCTGATGCCTCCCGGGTGGCCGGCGTAGCCGAGTCGGTCCGAGCGCAGCGTGTCGATCGTGAGCAGCAGCACGTTCGGTCCTTCGGAGGCGGTGCGGTCGCTCCGAAGCGGCGCGAGTCCGATGCCCACGAGGATCGCCACCAGGAACGCGTCGCGCGCGGGATTCGGCGCGAGGTGTGCCGCACCCAGCCGGCCGAGCGCGCCGCCGAGAAGCTGTCCGAGGGCGGCGCCGAGGAGGATCGCGCCGGCGCCCCGGACCGCGGCGCCGAGGGCGGCCGAGCCGACCACGCCGCCCGCCACGGAGTCGAGCCACAGCGTGAGCGCGATGCCGGTGCCGAGCGTGATCCCGAACGGAGACAGAAAGCGGAGCGGATGGACGCCGCGGAGCACACCGACGACGGCTCCCGCGATCGCGCCGCCGGTCGCGAGGAATGAGAGGTCGCGGTAAGGAACCAGCAGCGGTGGGTCCGCCCGGAGCCGGAGCACGATCTCGAGGCCGCCGAGCAACGCGAGAGCGACCGCACCCGCGGCGGCACCGGCGAGCAGCCGAATCGGGGCGGGGGGAACGGGTCGTTCGCGCGTCAACGCCAGGAGGCCTTCAATCGACCCCAGGTCATGGGTTCCACCTGCACGGCCACGCAGTCGCCCTCCGGGTAGACACCCATGTCCGCGCCGTTCTCTCCCGTCCCCACACAGGGCGAGAAGAACTGCAGCTTCAGGTTCGGCGGCGAGGTCGTCGCGTCGCAGAAGCGAGGATCGCCCTTGATGTTGCCGTTGATGTTCGTGCGGTCGTCGCAGTCGCCGTCGTACTCGGGATCCCGATTCGTGACCCCGTCGTTGAAGACGCAGTTGTAGCGCAGGACGGGCTGGTTGAACGCTCCGAAGCAGCTCACCGCGGATCCGTCCGTCTGGTGCGAGAAGATGTTGTTGTAAATGAGGTCCGCGAAGTTTCCGGTGGGGCCCACGTGGAGCGAGCCGCCCGCTTCCGCGTTCGTGGCCCCGTTGCCGAAGAACGTGTTCGAGATGATCTCCACGGACAGGATGGAGCGGAAGTTCGGCCCCGTGATCCGGATCCCGCCGCCTTCCTGGGCGGTGTTGTTCACGATCTCGTTGCTGCGGACGACCGCGCCGGTCGACCGCTCGAAGAACATCGCGCCGCCGCCCTCCTCGAGGCCGGTTCCCTCCGCGCTGTTGCCGCGCAGGAACGATCCCTCGATCCGCCAGGTGCCGGTCTCGAAGTACACGCCGCCTCCGCTGACGCCGGCCGAGGAGCCTTCGATCTGGCAGCCGCCGATCCGACCCGAGGATCCGTCGGCGTAGATGCCGCCCCCGAACCGGGCGGCGCGGTTGTCGAACAGCCAGTTCGTGCCGAGCTGCACGTCCGCGTCCCGGGCGAGCACGCCGCCGCCGTCCAGACCCGAGTAGCAGTCGCGAATCGTGGTTCGCGTGATGGACACCGGCGACGTCGCGTAGATGCCGCCGCCGCCGCCCTCGGGGTCGCCCGCGACGGCGGCCGAGCAGGCTTCGACCGTGCAGAACTCGATGCGTGCGTCGGGGGAGTTCACGGCCACCATGATGCCGCCCCCTCGACGTCTCGCCTGATTGCCGCGAAGCTCGCAGTGGTAGATGAAGGCCGAGGACCCGGCGCCGATCATGATTCCGCCGCCGAAGTTGCTCGCGTAGTTGTCGCGCACGATGCAGTCGCGGATCGTGGGGGCGCCGGTACCGCAGAACATGCCGCCCCCGTTGAACGTCGCGCCTCCGGTGAGGGTGAAGCCGGCGAACAGGGTCTCCGATCCGGTCCCGATCGCCTCGACGACGGAAGCGCTGTCCCCGCTCGCGAGCTGCAGCTCGATCGTCGTCTCGAACGACGCCGGATTCGGGCCCTCGAAGTCCGGTCCGTAGCCGCCCTGGTACACGACGCCGTCGTTGAGCGCGAGCACGGCCGTGTGCACGTACGGGGAGCCCGAGCTCGACACCGCCACGGTGTCACCGGACGTCGAGAGCGCGTGAGCCTCGACGATCGTCGCGTAGTACGGGGGCCCCACGGTACCGGCCCGTACCGGGTCCACGAAACGGGTCGCCGCGCCGGCGGGGACCGCAAAGGAAAGGAACGCGAGCGCGAGGCCGGCCCGGAGCGGGCCGGGGCGACCGTTTGCAAGAGATCTCATCGAGGGATCCACCGGGGCGGAAGGGCTCCGAAATCTTATCAACGCGGGGCGCGGACCGACAAGCCCGCCTCCCGCTCGGTTCGACGGAACTCTACCCGAGATCGGCGTTTCGCGGGATGATCCCGTCCCCCGGCGCGGAGGAAGCGGAAGCGACCCCGCCCCGGCCGGGGGGCGCCGGGAGCGCGTCCCGTCCACCTCGGCCCCCCGGGGGCCAGAAAGGAAGCTCCATGACGAACTTCGGGGGAGTCCCGACCCGCTCCGGGGGCGATCCCGTGCGGGCGGAAGTCGTGTTCCTGCCCGCCCCGTTCGAGGGCAGCGTTTCCTACGGGGGCGGAACCTCGCGCGGACCGGAGGCGATCCTGGAGGCGTCCTGCCAGGTCGAGACGCGCGACGAGGAGACCGGGATCCGGCTGGAGGATCTGTCGTACGCCGTCCTGCCGGCCGTCGAGGCCGCCGGCGAGGATCCCGTCGCCTACTCGGCCCGGCTCGAGGCCGCGGTGGCGCCGCTCGTCGCCCGGGGGGCGGTGCCGTTCGTGCTGGGAGGGGAGCACTCGGTCACGATCGGTCCGGTGCGGGCCGCCCGCAGGGCTCATGGGGAGGTCGGCCTCCTTTCCCTCGACGCCCACGCGGACCTGCGGGACGCCTACGAGGGCTCGGACCACAGCCACGCCTGCGTCTGCCGGCGTCTCGTGGACGGGGGCGGGGTCACCATCGTGGGGGTTCGCAGTTATTCCGCAGAAGAAGCGGCTTTCGCTGCCGATAACAGGAAGGTCTCGCTGATCTCCGCGCGCGAAGCGGGGGCGGCGGGATTCTCCCCGGCCGCGCTGGTGGCGACGTTGCCAGCCAAGGTCTGGGTCACGTTCGACGTCGACGGTCTCGATCCCTCGATCATTCCGGCGACGGGGACGCCCGAGCCCGGCGGCCTGACGTGGTGGGGAGCGCTCGATTTGCTGCGCGAGGTGTTCGCGCGCCGCACGGTCGTGGGAATGGACGTCGTGGAGCTCGCGCCCGCCGCGGGGTCGCACGTCTCCGAATTCGCGACCGCGCGCTTGGTGGCGAAGATGCTCTCGTACCGGGAGCTGGCGAAGGGATAGGCATGATGGACCGGAGGCTGATCGGACTCGGTGTCGCGCTCGTGGCGACGTTCGCGCTCGCGTCGCTGGCGCGGGCGGAACGCGCGATGCTCGGACGTTACTCGCCGATCGCGGTGGAGCCTTCGGCGCGGGTCGTGTGGACGAACCCGGCGAACGCGATCCTGAGCGCGGGTTCCTCCGTCCTTTGCGAAGCCGTCTGGGAGGACGGCTGGTCGTCCGGGCTCGAGCCGGGCGAGGTGACGACGCTCAACCTCGCCGCCGGCACCGACCGCGCGACGTACGGATTCCAGAAGAACCTCGGCGACGTGCCCGGCCGTCCGGACTGGACGTTCGCGATCTCGGCGCCGCGCGCGATCGGTCGCCGATCGTCGATCGGTCTCGGGTTCGAGTACCGCCGCGGCGAAGACTCCGGCCTCGACGGCACGTTCGGCTGGACCTCGTTCCTTTCGCGCGACTTCCGCGTCGCGGCCACGGTGGAGAACGTCTTCGAGACCGTGGATGGCGCACCTCGCACGGGGAACGGCGGCGCCGCCTGGCAGCGCTCCGGGCTCGGCTACCTCTCCTGGGATTCCGTCTGGCGAGACGGCGAGAACCCGATCTCGTGGGTCGGTGTGGGCATCGACCGTCTCCGTGTGGCGCGCCTTTCCTTCCACACGACACTGGACGGCGACTGGACGGCCTTCGTCTCGATCGGCAACCGCCAGGCCCTCGGGGGTGGCGTCCGCGAGGTGGACGAGCGACGCGCGGCTCGGTTCGCGAGCTGGGACTGGCGACCGGCGCCGAACCGGACGCCCTGATCCGTCGCGACTCCCCGCCGCGGAGGCGCCGCCGGCCGCGTTGACGGCGTGCTCCCCCGCAGCCTACGATGATCGGATGGCCGATCGGCGCGGAACGCGCGGAATGGCATCTTCAGCTCCGGGGAAGGCATGATTCGAGTCGCGGTCATCGGCTTCGGCTACTGGGGCCCGAACTTCGTCCGCGTGCTGGCCGGCCTGCCCGACTGCCGGCTGCTCGGGGTGGTCGACGCGCGCGAGGAAGCGCTCGACGCCGCGCGCGCGATGTATCCCGGACTGCAGACCTTCCGCTCGCTGGACGAGCTCCTCGCGGCCGGGCCCGACGCCGTGGTGGTCGCGACGCCGGCCTCCACGCACTTCGCGATCGCGAATCGCCTGCTGGACGAGGGTCTCGACGTCCTCGTGGAGAAGCCGCTTGCGCTCTCCGCCGCCGACGGCCGCAAGCTCGCGGCGAAGGCGAAGGAGAAGCGACGTGTCCTCATGGTGGGGCACCTGCTGGAGTTCCATCCCGGACTGATGCAGTTCCGGGAGATGGTCCGTTCCGGCGAGCTCGGGGACCTCTACTACCTGTACACGACGCGAGTGAATCTCGGAAAGGTGCGCGCCGCCGAGAGCGCGCTGTGGGACCTCGCGCCGCACGACATCTCCGTCATCCGGTTCCTCACGGACGCGAAGCCCTTGCACGTCTCCGCGCAGGGAGGCACGTACCTGCGGCCCGGCCTCGAGGACGTCGTGTTCGCGACGATCACGTTCGAGGGCGGCATCGTGGCGAACGTGCACGTGAGCTGGCTCGATCCGCACAAGGTGCGGCGCGTGACCGTGGTCGGGAATCGCCGCATGGCGGTGTTCGACGACATGGAGCCCTCCGAGAAGATCCGCATCATCGACAAGGGCATCGACACCACCGAGCACTACGAGAGCTTCCACGACGCGATCTCGGAGCGCATCGGCGACATCCGGATTCCCCCGCTGAAGCTCGGGGAACCGCTGAAGGCCGAGGCGCAGCACTTCCTGGACTGCGTGCGCGACCGGAAGAACCCCCGCACGGACGCCGCGAACGGGATCCGCGTGCTCGAGGTGCTCGAGGCGATCGAGCGCTCGATCCGCTCCAACGGTGCGGCCGTGCCCATCGAGGAAACGCCATGAGCGGCGACGGACCCATCATTCACCCTACGGCCGACGTCGATTCGCGCGCGGTCATCGGCCCGCGCACGCGCATCTGGAACAACGTCCAGATTCGTGAGAAGGCGGTCATCGGCAGCGACTGCATCGTGGGCAAGAGCGTGTACATCGACCACACGGTGCGGGTGGGCGATCGCGTGAAGATCCAGAACGGCGTCTCGATCTACCACGGCGTCACCGTGGAGGACGACGTCTTCCTCGGCCCGCACATGACGTTCACGAACGATCTCTACCCGCGGGCGTTCGACCCGGAGTGGCACGTCGTGCCCACGCTCGTCCGGCGCGGCGCCTCCGTGGGCGCGAACGTCACGATCGTGTGCGGCGTGACGCTCGGCGAGTACTGCATGATCGGCGCGGGCGCCGTCGTCACGCGCGACGTTCCGCCGCACGCGCTCGTCATCGGCAATCCCGGCGCGATCGTCGGTTACGTGTCCCGCCTGGGCCGCGTGGTCGAGGAGATCGGTCGCAAGGCGGGGCGGATCCAGGTCCGCGCGCCGCAGACCGGTGAGGAGCTCGAGATCCCCGAGGAGGACTGGGCGCGCATCGATCCCGCGCGCGCGATCCGTCCCCGCCGCGACGACGCCAAGCGGTAGCGCGTCGTGCGCGTCGTCTTTCTCGGCAGCCAGGAAATCGGCGCACGGTGTCTGCGCGTGGTGCTCGACCAGGGCCACGACGTCGTCGGGGTGGGCACGTTCGATCCCGGTCCGCACGAGACCTGGCAGGACGACGTCGCGCGGATCGCGGACGAGGAGGGGTTGCCCCGTCTTCGCGGCCGACGTTTCCGGACGCGCGCCGCGATCGAGGAGCTGCGTGCGCTGCGGCCGGACATCCTGTTCGCGATCGGCTGGCGGTGGATCCTGCCGCCGGAGGTGCTCGCGGTGCCGCCGCGCGGCTGCCTCGGGATCCACGGCTCGCTGCTGCCGCGACTGCGCGGCTTCGCGCCCGTGAACTGGGCCCTGATCCGCGACGAGCCGCGCACCGGCCCGTCGCTGTTCTACTTCGACGAGGGCACCGACACGGGCGATCTCGTGGGTCAGAATCCGTTCGACATCACGGACGAGGACGACGCCGCGAGCGTGCGTGCGCGCCTCGCCGACGCTGCGGTCGAGCTGCTCGCCCGCCACTTGCCCGGTCTCGCCGACGGCACCGCGCCGCGCCTGCGGCAGCCGGAATCGGGGGAGACGTACGGACCGCAGCGCCGCCCCGACGACGGTGCGATCGACTGGACGCTCGAACCGCGCGCGCTCTTCAACTGGGTGCGTGGTCTCACGCGTCCGTATCCGGGCGCGTTCACGTCGCTGGGTGGCCGACGCGTCGTGGTGTGGAAGGTGCGCGTCGTCCCGGGGGAGGGGCCGGGTCCGGGCCGCGTCGCGTCGGCGACGGATCGGTGGCTCGTGGGCGCCGGCCGCGGGCAGGTCGAGATCCTCGACGCGGAGTACGCGGACGAAGGGGCGACGAAGGATCTCTCGGCCCTGACGACCGAGGCGCGACGTCTCGGCGCGTTCGACGCGAAGCCACCGTCGGCCGCCGAGTAGCGCTCACCGGCAGTGATGTCGGACCGGTGCGTGCGCGGACTCAGTCGAGATCGAGCCGCCACGTCTCCCGCAGGTAGGGAAGTCCCCCGAAGCCTTCCTTGAATTCGGAGAGGCCCGGGTTCAGCTCGCCCCGGATCGACGACGTCCCGTAGTCCAGGAACTCGAACCCCTCGGCCGCGAGATCGAGCATCGCCCGCTCCGTGAGGAGGTTCGTGCAACGCTCCGCTTCGTCGACGGCGCGTCGCGCCGTGTAGAAGCCGAGTGCGATGCGCGGCGTCGCGACGAACACGAGCTTCCCGCCCACGATCCGGCCGCCGTTCTCCGCGACCCACAGGCGGAAGTCGTCGGGACGCTTCGACGCGAGGTCGTGAAGCTCGGCCGCGGTGTGGGTCGGAGTCGCGTCGAGGCGCGCGCGGTCCTCCGCGAGTACGGTCCAGAACGCGTCGAGATCGCTGCGGTCGCCGCTGCGCACCGTGGTGCCGAGTCGTTCCGCCTTGCGCGCGCCCCGTCGCGAGGTGCCGCGGATCCGCGCGCGTACGGCCTCCTCGCCGCCGCGCAGGTCCGCGACGTGCGTGATCTCGCGTGCGGTGATCTTGCCGCCGGCCGCCGCGAGCGCGAACTCGGCACCGTCGCCGTGGATGCGGTACGGCGCGGGCCGCGACGACAGCCACAACCGGCGGAACCCGCCTTCGCGGGCGTACGTCACGAGGGCGCCCAGCACGTCGCGATGCGCGGCCGGTCCGATCGGCCCGGCCGCGATCCCGCCGAAGCTCCCGCCGTAGGGAGATCCGAGCACGCGACCGTCCGGCTCTTCCTCGGAGGCGGCGGGCAACACCGCGATCAGTCGATCGTCGCGACGGGCCTCCAGCCAGTGCAGGCGGAAACGACCCTCCGGGTGATACGACAGAAACGAGAGGCGGTGGAACAGGGTGCCGTCGGTCGGTCCGTCCAGGAACGCGTCCCATTCGCCCACGGCGTCGGCGCCCACGCGCTGGAAATGGATCACGGAAGGTCACTCCCGGGCCTGGCCTCGAGGGTCCGGCGGCGCGCACCGCTCCGGCGCCGACGTTCCCGGGAGATTGCCCGGAGAACGGGCGAGTCGACAACCTCGGATCGACGCGCGAGCGCCGTCGGGACTCCGGTCACCCGCGGACCGAGGTGGGCTCGAGCGTCTTCGACGCCGGCTCGTGGTCCGCGCGGACCAGGTAGTGACCGATCGCGGCGTAGTCGGCGCCGAGCAGCCGGAACGTCCGCAGCGCGTCGCGAGGGGAGGACACGAGCGGTTCGTTCGGCAGGCGGAACGGGGCGGCGGCGAGCAGCGCCACTCCGGACCACTCCGCGAACTCCGTGAGCACGCGGTGAAGATCCGGATTCGTGCGTTCATCCACGACGTGCACGCGCACCTTGCCGCCGAAACCCATGAGATCCGGGAAGCGATCCGGGAACGTGCCCACCGGCTCCACCGGAACCGGCTGGTTCCGGAGCACGGCCGGTTCGGCGTCGGCGTAGAAGAGATCCGCGAACGCCTCGCGAGTGCACATCGCGTGGTAGGCGCCCGACGGGAGCGCGAAACCGAGACGTCCCTTGCGGAGCGACTCGCCCTCGGGCGACCGGAGGATCGCTCGGTTGCCGAGCCCCAGGTTGCCGATCTCGGCGGGGCCGTGGAAGCGCGCGATGGTGCGCCCCTCCGCGAGGATTCGGGCCACATCCTGATGGATGTCCTCGCGCAGGTGGTACTCGGCACTCTCGCGCGCGAGGATGCCGCCGATCGTCTCGTCCGTGTAGGAAATGCCCACGAACGGGCTCGGCAGATCTCCGTCCGGCAACGGCTGCGGTGCGGGCAGGAAGTCCGGGAGGCAAGCGGCGAACGCCGCCGCGAGCGGGAGGCCCGAGTCGCCGGGAGCCGGGGCGACGCGTACGCCTCGGACCTCGGGCGCCTCGAGCACGGCACGCACCATCGACGGCAGCTCGAACAGGTCGCCGCCGAGCGCGAGTCGCTCGTGATCCGAGCGCACGTACCAGTGCGTGCAGAACCGGCGCACCGCCTCGCCGGCGACCGTGAGCGCGCTCGCCGCGACGTCTTCCTTCCGCGCGGACGTGCGCACGCGGATGATCGTGGCGTTGCGCCCGAGCACGGACTCGTCGACGCGCACGAATCCTTCGTGGAACGTCACGTAGGGCGCGAGCTGTTCGTAGTGAAGGTGCGAGCCCCGCGCCGCGAGCTCCTCGAGTCGCACGAAACGATCCGGACCTTCCGGAACGGACAGCTGGTCCGCCACGCACTCCAGGAAGGCCAGGACCGACGCCGAGCCGGGATCGCCCGCGATCCGCTGCGGTCGTCCCTGCTCGAACGAGATGACCGACGCCCACATGCCGTCCGCGCCGCGATCCATGGTGATCGCGAGCGAGTCCGGACACCCGTTCGCGATCGAAGCGCCGACGGCATGCGCGAGGTGATGGTCGAGGAAGCGCACGGGGCACGAGATTCCGAACTCGGAACGAAGCGCTTCGTCGATGCGGCGGCGGCGGGCGGCGGCGAACGAGTCCCGGATCATGCGCCCGAGCGGCGCGGGCGACGGGATCGACTCGGACACGCGGACGAGCAGCGGCAGCCGACGTTCCCCGCCGACTCCTTCGGCGTACGTCGCGCTTTCGGTGGCGACCACGACCGCCCGGATGCGATCCGGCGGCAACGCGGTCGCGTGGAGCACCGTCTGGACGGCCGCACGCGGAAGCCCCGCGACACCCGTCCGGCGCGAGATGCGGTCTTCTTCCGCAATCGCGAGGAGGGCGCCGTCCCGCAACAGTGCCGCCCCGCCGGACGGCCCGTCGTAGAGCCCGAGTACGATGTGGTCCAACGACTCCTCCGCGCGGCTGCAAGGCTCGATGTGGCGGCAATCGGTGAGGGACTCCCGCGGGTCGACATGCGCGATTCGGCCCGAGAAAACCGGGCCGGACCCCGATCTGCCGTTCCCTGCGGCGTTCCCGGAAGCGCGGATGAGAATGGTATCAGCCGTGCGGAAGAACCGTCAATCAGGTGCTTTTGACACCGCTCCAGACCGTCCTTACGGCCTCTACGACCCGCGCCTGATCGGACTCGGGCAGGCCGCAGAACAGCGGGAGCGCCACGGAGCGATCCGCGGCCTCCTCCGTGAAGGGGAGGCTCCGGTCGCCGAATCGCTCCCGGAAGTACGGCTGTCGGTGCACCGCGTACGTCCCGACGCGCGTGGAGACGCCGAGTCGCGCGAGCTCCTCCATGAACGTCGCGGGGGAAACGGGCGAGTCGGCCTCGAGCACGACCACGTAGCTCTGGTACGAGTGCCGCCAGCCCGCGCGTCGGGGGGGCAGACGCAGACCTTCGAGGTCCGCGAAGGCGGCATCGTAGCGCGCGGCGATCTTCTCGCGCTCCGCGACGAATGCCTCGAGACGCTCGAGCTGCACGCGCGCGACGGCGGCCTGGATGTCCGAAAGCCGGTAGTTGTAGCCGAGGCGGACGTACTCGGCGTGCGTGGGGGCCGGTCCTTCCGCGTGCCGCCGCCCCGCGTCGCGATCGGCGCCGTGCGTGCGCAGGCTCCCCACGAGTTCGGCGAGCTTCGTGTCGCGGGTCGTGAGGACGCCGCCCTCGCCGCACGTGACGACCTTGCGCGCGTGGAGCGAGAACACCGCGACGTCGCCGAAGGCGCCGGCCATCCGGTCGTCGACGCGGGTCCCGATCGCGCAGGCCGCGTCTTCCACGAGGGAGACCCCGTGGCGGGCGGCGATCTCCTCGAGTCGCACGATGTCGCAGGGGAAACCGAACAGGTGCACGCCGATGATCGCGCGCGTGCGCGGCGTGATCGCGGCCTCCACCGCCTCCGGATCCACGTTCAGCGTGCCGGGTTCGATGTCCACGACCACGGGAACCGCGCCTTCGTAGAGCACCGCGTTCGCCGTGGCGGGAAACGTGTACGACGGCAGGATCACCTCGTCGCCCGGCTTCACGCCGCACGCGATCACCGCGAGGTGCAGTCCGGTCGTGCACGAGGAGACGGAGATCGCGTGCGGCACGCCGACCGCCGTCGCGAACTCGTCCTCGAAGCGCGCGCAGGTCGGTCCCTGCGCGACCCAGCCGGAGCGCAGCACCTCGGCGACGGCGGCCTCCTCCTCGGGCCCGAACCAGGGCTTCGCGAGCGGGATCAACGGGCTACTCCGGAGACGCCCGAGCGCGACGAGTACCAGTCCCAGGTGCGGGCCAGGCCTTCGCGGATGCTCGTGGGCGGCGTGAAGCCGACGACCTTTGCGAGGCGGGAGGCGTCGCCGATGTGGTGGTCCACGTCGGCGGTGCGTCGCGGCTCGCGGATCCACTCGCCGCGGAACTCCGCGTGCTCGACCATGTTCTCGAGCAGCTCGCGAATCGACGTCTCCCGGCCGGACGCGATGTTGAACTCGCCGCCACGCGCCTCCGGGCACTCCGCCACGGCCACGAGGCCGGCCGCGACGTCTTCCACGTAGACGAAGTCGCGCCCCTGCGACCCGTCGCCGTGCAGGATCGGCGGCTGCCCGTGGAGGAGCCGCTCCATCGTCTTCGGCACGACGCCCGCGTACGCGCCCGCGTTCTGGCGCGGCCCGTAGTTGTTGAACGGGCGCACGATCCGGATGTCCAGATCGAAGGAGCGCAGGTAGGACTGGAGCGCGAGGTCCGCGCCGGCCTTGCCGGCGGCGTAGGTCGTGGTGGGGTTGCGCGGATGATCCTCGCCCATCGGTCGCGTGATCGCCGTCCCGAACACCTCGGAGCTGCTGGTGTGGACGAGCCGCTCGTAGTGTCCCTTGCGCAGCAGCTCCGCAAGCGTCAGCGCGATGGAGGTGTTCACCTCGTACGCGCCGCGCGGGTTGTCGAACGAGTACTCGAGCGCCTTCGTCGCGAGATTGTAGACATCGCGGATCTCGTTCCGCTCCACGATCTCGCGCATCGCGACCGCGTCGGCTGCGTCCTCGTACCGGATCACGAGGCGGTCGCCGCCGGTGGCCTGCGCGTCCGCGAGGTTCTCGCGTTTCCCGAGGAAGAAGTTGTCCACGACCACGACGCGGTGTCCGCGCGCCAGAAGCCGGTCGACGAGGTGGCTGCCGATGAAGCCGGCGCCGCCGGTGACGAGTACGGACCGCATGGGTTCCCTTTCCGGGTCGAGGCGAACGACGATCGTAGGGACCCGGTCGCGAACGTGTCAACGTGGTGTCAGGAAACCCGGGGATCGCTCGCGCCTGCCGAGTTCTGACCAGTTCCGAACGTCGCGGCGCGGGGAAGCGCCCCGCGGGTGGGGACGGGTCGAGTATGCTCGGGGGCAGGAGGTACTTCATGCATCGCACCCTGCTTCTCCTCGTGACCTCGCTCGCGGTCGTCCCGGCTTCGTCGGTCGCCGATCCGGGAGCCGACCGGGCTGGTGTGGCCGCCGCCGCCCCCCCCGGAGTCGTGCACGGAATCGTGGTGGTCGACTTCACCGCGGATCCGATTCCGGACCTCGCGCAGACGGTGTTCTGGGTTCGCCTTTCCGAGCCTCGCCCCGAAGTCTCGATCGAGATCCGTCCCGTCGGGGGCGATCCGATCGCGGTCGTGGCACTGCCGCTCGAGGCCGGCGCCGGCTTCGTGGTCTGGGACGGGATCTCGACGAACGGCGCCGAAGCGCCGGCCGGGACCTACGTCGCGCGGGTTTCCGGCGAGGGCGTCGACGCGCGCGTCGAGTTCGTCCGCTAGTCTCCGGCCCGACCGCCGCCCGGGAATCGGCGACGGGAATCGAGGCTCCGGATTCCCCATCCGGGGCTCCCCGGATGGGGAGTGGACCTTCCGGGACGGGCGAAAACGCCTCACGGGCGCCTGCGGGCCCCCTTTCCCGTTTGGCACGGGACTTCCATAGGGCGACCGCATGATGCGGACTCGCCTGGAAGAGCGGAACGGAACCTCACGCGCGACGCCGGCCCCCTGGTCGGGAGCGCGCGCGGCACTGGTGGTGCTCGGCGCGGCACTCGCAGTTTCCGGGTGCTCCCGCGGCGAGTCGCGGGCGGAAGCCGGCGAAGCCGACGTGGCGTCGTCGGAACCTGCCGACGTCGTGGACGTGGGGGCGGGTGCGGACTCGACCGCGAAGCGCCTCGCGCCCCTGCCGGTGGAAGGCTACGTCGTCCAGCGCGGCGACTTCGTGGAGGACGTGCGCGCGACGGGGCGCGTGGAGGCGAACCGGCGGGCCGAACTGTCGTGCGCGGTCGGCGGCGTCGTGACCGGCGTGGAGGTGGCCGAGGGCGATCGTGTCCGGCGCGGACAGGCGCTCCTCACCCTGGATCCCCGCACGTTCGAGATCACGCGCGATCAGGCCCGCGCCCGCCTCGCCCGTGCTCTCTCCGACTTCGATCTCCTGGGCCTCGCGGACTCCACGCTGTCGGCCGAGCGTCGACGTCTCATCGAGGATCGCAACGGCATCACGGAGGCGCGGGCGGCGCTCGCGCGCGCGGAGTACGACCTCGCGCAGTGCACGCTGCGCGCGCCCTTCGACGGCGAGATCGGCGACGTCCGGGTCGTCGTGGGCGAGTGGGCGGACGCGGCGCGTCCCGCGCTGACGCTCGTGGCGAGCCGGCCGGCCCGTCTGCGCGTGGAGGTCCTGGAAGCGGACTTCGGGCGTCTTCACGCCGGTGCGCCCGCCGTGGCTCGCCTTCCCGCGTATCCCGGCGAGACGTTCACCGGCACGATCGATGCCCTGGAACCGGAGCTCGATCCGGAACGGGGCACGGGCTTCGCGCGCGTCGTGCTGCCGAACGAGGACGGCCGAGTTCGTCCCGGCATGTACGCCGACGTGGAGATCGCGGCCGTCTCGCACGCGGATCGCCTGGCGGTCCCCCGCGAGGCCCTGCTCGAGCGCGATCGTCGCCTCCTGGTCTTCCGCGCGACGGACGGGCGGGCGGAGTGGCAGTACGTGGAGACGGGTCTCGAGTCGCGCACTCTGGTCGAGATCACCTCGGGTCTCGCGGCCGGCGACACCGTCCTCGTCGACGGCCATCAGACGCTCGCGCACGCCGCGCCGGTCAAGGTCCGTCTCCGATGAGACTCCCGGCGCTCAGCGTGCGGCGCCCCGTCGCGACGTCGATGCTGTTCCTCGCCGCGACGCTGCTCGGCGTCGTGTCCCTCGCTCGCCTCGAGGTGTCGCTGCTGCCGGATCTGCGGTCGGAGGCGGTGCGCATCTGGATCGGCTGGCCGACGGCCGGCGTGCCCGAGATCGAGGAGGCGGTTGCGCGCCCGGCCGAAGACGCGGTGCTGTCCGCGCCCGGCGTGCGGCGCGTGCGATCGCGCGTGGTGTCCGGCGGCGTGGCGCTCACGGCGGAGCTGCATCGCGGCGTGGATCCGGCGCTGACGCTGGTGGGATTGCGCGAGCGACTCGACGCGGTGCGATGGACGTTTCCGCCGGACGTGGAGCGCCCGCTCGTGCTCGGCGGGGCCGGCGAAGAGAGCCCGGCGCTCGTGTTTGCGATCGCGGCCCCGGAGGCGGCGGCGATCGCGGACTGGGCCGAGAAGATCCTCGTGCCCCGGCTCGAGCAGCTCGACGGAGTGGCGCGCGCACTCGTCGTCGGCGCGCCGAAGCCCGAGATCACCGTGTCGCTGGACGAGGAGCGCCTCCGTGCCGCCGGCCTCGACGTCTCGGACGTGGCGCGCTCGATCCGGAGCGCGAGCGTGGCGACGTCGGGGGGCGCGTTGCGCCGCAGCGGCCTGCGCTTCCCGGTGCGCGTGGAGTCCGAGCTCGCCACCGCCGCCGACGTCGCCGGGGTGACGCTCTCGCGCGCGGGCGGGCCGGCGCTCGCCCTGCGCGACGTCGCGCGGGTGGAGGAGGGCGAGGCCGCGCCCGAGGGATGGGTGCGCCTGGACGGCGAGCCGGCCGTCGGCGTGCTCGTGTGGCGGCAGGCCGGGCGCAACCTGCTCGACGTCTCGCGCCGCGCCCGTGAGGAGGTGGAGCTTCTCGCGGCGGAGTTCCCCGCCGTGCACGTGGAGGTCGTGGCCGATTCGTCGCCGTTCGTGCGCCGCGCCGTGACCGGGGTGGGGCAGTCGGCGGCGCTCGGCGGGTTGCTCGCGTTCGGCGTGCTCTTCGCGTTCCTGCGGGACGCACGCTCGCCGTTGCGCCTGTTCCTCGCGTTGCCCGTCTCCCTCGTGGTGACGTTCCTGGTACTCGACTTCGCGGGGGTATCCCTGAACCTGATGTCGCTCGGCGGTCTCGCGCTCGGCGTGGGCATGCTCGTGGACAACGGGATCGTCTGCCTCGAGAACGTGGACCGACTCCGCCGCGATGGTGTGCCGGCTGCGGTGGCCGCCGTCCAGGGCGCGGGCCAGATCGCGTGGCCGGTCCTCGCGTCGACGCTCACGACGTGCGCCGTGTTCGTGCCGCTCGCCTTCGTCCCGGGCGCGCTCGGCGCGCTGTGCCGGGACCTCGCGATCGCCGTGAGCGTGTCGCTGCTGGTGAGCTGGATCGTGTCGCTGACGTTGCTCCCGCTGCTCGCGTCGCGCGACGCCGGCGCGCTCGAGGAACGACCGCGCACTCCCGGGCTCGCCGCGCACCACGTGGCGCTCGACTTCGCGCTCCGCCGGCCGACGCTCACGCTCGCCGTCGTCGCCGGTCTCGTCCTCGCGAGCGGGCTCGTCATCGCGCGTCTTCCCCGCGAGATGCTTCCCCCCGTGGCAACCGGGCATCTCGAGTTCGACCTGTCGCTGCCGGCCGGAGTGGACGCGAGCGCCACGGACGGGTTCGCCCGCGCGCTGGAGGAGCGGGTCGCGATCCTGCCGGGCGTGGAGTCGGTGTTCACGACGGCGGGTGACACGGGATCCATCGATCCGGGGGACGACGCGCGCCGTCCGAACCACGGGACGTTGCGGGTACGGCTCGCGCGCCCCGACGCGAAGGTCCGCCGACACGTCGTGGATGCGCTCGCGGCCACGGCGGAGGACTGGCCGGGGGCGGCGATCGTGGAGATCCCGGACGCGCCCGAGCTCGCGACGCTGCTGAGCGGCGGCGCGGCCACGCTCACGCTCGACGTCGCGGATCCGGACGAGCGGCGCGGCGAGGAGATCGCGCACGCGATCGCCGCGCGCGCCACGTCGATGCTGCCGGCCGCCACGTTCCCGCTCACGGTGGTCGCCGCGGAACGCGAGCCGCGCCTGCGGCTCCGCCCGCGACCCGAGGCGCTCTGGCGACTCGGTCTCACCGAGGACGATCTCCTCGCCGCGGTGGAGGCGTTGACGTCGGGCCACACGGCGACCCGTCTCACGCGCTTCGACGAAGAGGTCCCGGTCGTGCTGCACGCGCCGGCGGACGATCCGTTCCGGGCGGCGGTCGCCGTCGGGGCGCGCACCGTGCCGCTGTCCGAGCTCGTCGACGTCGTCACGGAGCAGGCGCCGGCCACGCGACTGCGCGAGGACCAGGCCCGCGTGGCTTCGATCCGCTGGAACGGACCGCTGCGCGAGGCCGATCAGGTGCGGCGTGCGCTCGAAGCGGCCGCGGCGGGCACGACGTTTCCATCCGGTGTCACCTGGCGCTTCGGCGGCGCGTGGCGCGAGATGCGGCAGACGCTCGCCGGGCTCGGGCGCGCGCTCGCGCTCTCGACCGGACTGGTACTGCTGATTCTGGCCGCGCAGTTCGAGTCCGTGCGCCTGCCGCTGCTCGTGCTCGCGGCGGTTCCGCTCGCGCTGCCCGGAGTGGCGCTGGCGCTGTGGGCGACGAACTCGTCGCTCAGCGCGATGGCGGCGATCGGCGGCATCGTGCTCGTGGGCATCGCCGTGAACGACGCGATTCTGGAAGTGGATCTGTTCCGCCGCTACACGGACGAAGGTCTCTCGGCCGAGGATGCGGTGCGTCTCGCGAGCGAACGGCGCTTCCGTCCGATCGTGATGACCACGCTCACGACGGTCCTCGGGCTCGTGCCGCTCTGGTTCGGCACCGGCGCGGAGCTGCGCGCGCCGCTCGCGGCGGTGGCGGCGGGGGGACTCGCCTCGGCGACGGGGCTCACGCTGCTGGTGCTGCCGGTCCTGTTCGTGCGACTCGGCGGGAGCAAGCGATGAAGGCGCTCGCGTGGCCGGTGCGTCGGCCGATCGGCACGGCCGCGATCGCGATCGCCGGCGTGGCGCTCGGCCTCGCCGCGTTGCCCGGCATTCCGCTGAGCCTCGCTCCCGACGTGGAGCTGCCGCGACTCGTCGTGCGGTTCGTGTGGCCGGAGGCGTCGCCGGAGGAGATGGAGGCGCTCGTCACGTCGCGGGCGGAGGCCGCGCTCGGTCGTCTTCGCGCGGTGGAGGAGATCTCGTCGCTCTCGCTGCCGGGCGTGGCGTTCGTGCAGGTCGAGTACGTGCGCGGCACGGATCTCGACCTCGCGGAGGTCGAGGCGTCGGACGCGCTCGCGGGTCTGCGCGACGCGCTGCCCCCGGGTCTCGATCCGCCCGATCTCCAGCGCGTGCTTCCCGAACAGATCGATCCCGGAGCGTTCTTCGTGTTCCGGATGACGGGGGACCTGCCGCCGGAGGCGCTGCGGGACCTCCTGGACGAGCGGATCCTCCCGGCGCTGACCGCCGTACCCGGAGTCGCGGGGACGCAGGCGTACGGTGGCAGCGCACGGGAGCTCCGCGTCGACGTGGACCGCGCCGCGGTCGAGCGGGGAGACGTCTCGCCGGCCGACGTGGTGGCGCTGCTCGATCGCGTGGGCGGCACGAGCGGGGCGGGCGTGATCCGTCGCGACGGGCGCCGGGTGCCGGTGGTGGTGGAGCGCCCCGCGCCGGAAGCGCGAGCCCTGCGCGATCGCCCGCTCGATGGCGACGGCCCGCGCCGCTCGATCGAGGATGTCGGCGGCGTGACGGAGGGGTGGGAGGAGCCGCGCACGCTCGCGCGTCTCGACGGGCGACCGTCCGTGCAGGGCGTGCTCGAGCGCGAGCCGGGTACGAACGTGGTGACGGTGGCGCGCGAGGCCCGGAGGCGACTCGAGGAGCTCGCGGCATCGCTTCCGGACGGCACGGGCATCGACGTGGTGCACGACGAGAGCGAGTCGATCGGCCGGGAGCTGCGGGATCTGGCGGGACGCGCGGGCGTGTCGGCGCTGCTGGTGCTCGCGGTGCTGGTCCTGTCGATGCGGGCGTGGCGGGCGCCGCTGGTCGTGATGAGCGCCGTGGTGCTCTCGGCGGTGGCGACCTTCGTTCTGTTCCGGTTCGCGGGACTCGGATTCAACCTGGTCACGCTCTCCGGGCTCGCGCTCTCCATCGGGCTCGCCGTGGACAACGCGATCGTGCTGTTCGAGAACGTCGCGCACCGGGCGCGCGGCGTCGCGTCGGCGGGGCGGCGGAATCTCCGGACGATCGCGGCCGCGCGCGAGGTGCTGTTCCCGCTGCTCGCCGGCACGGCTACGACCGCCGTCGTGATGACGCCGTTCCTCTACCTGGAGGGCGAGCTCCGCGACGTCTACGCGCCGTTCGTGCTCTCGGTGGTGCTGTCGCTCGTGGCGTCGCTCGGGGTCGCGCTCACCGTGGTCCCGGCCGCGACGGCGTGGGCGCTGGCCGGCGGCGGCGCGCGGTCCGCGGGGAAACGTCGCCTGGAGCGAGGGTTCGATCGGCTGCTGCGCGCCGTCCTGCGTCGGCCGATCGCACCGATCTTGGCCTCCGCCGTCCTGCTCGGCGCGAGCCTGTGGGTGTTTGCCGAGAAGGTGCCGAAGGGATCGATCTTCGCGCCGCAGGCGGACACGAAACTCCGGGTGTCGCTCGGCTTTCCTCCGGGTACGGATCTCGCGCACGCGGACACCCTGCTGCGCCGGTTCGAGGATCGCGTGCTCGGTCACGAGTTCTACCGCAACGACTGGATCTCCTCGGTCGACGTGCTCGTGCGCGCGGATCTCGCGACGTTGACCGTGGACTTTCCGACCGCCGTCGCGCGCACGCTCGCACCGATCTCGCTGCAGGAGGAACTCACCCAGGTGGCGGCCACGATCGCGGGCGCCGACGTCTCGGTGAGCGGAAGCGGTCCCGGGTTCCAGCGCGCGCGCTCGTTCGTGTCGCCGTCGTATCTCCTGCGCGTGACCGGGCCGGAGTACGAGCGCGTACGTGATCTCTCGTTCGCGATCGCGGAGCGCCTGCGTCGCGAACCACGCGTGCGCGACGTGGACCCGAACGGGTCCGGGTTGTTCGTGGAAGACGCGCGGGAGCTCGTGATCCGCCCGGATCGCGAGGCGCTCGCACGCGTGGGTCTCACCGCGACGGATCTCGTGCGGACCCTGCGCCCCGCGGTGGCCGACGAGCTCGACTCGCGTCGTCTCTCCGGACCGGACGGAGAGCTGCGGGCGCGCGTGCGGTTCACGGGTGGCGAGACGCTCGACGTCGCCGACCTCCGGGCGCTCCGAGTGCCGACTCCGCGCGGTCCGTCGGTGGCGGTCGCCGATGTGGCGTCGATCGAGGAACGCGCGCTGCCGGGCGAGATCCGGCGACGCGATCAGCGCTACGAGCGCTCGATCTCGTTCGACTATCGCGGTCCGCGTCGGGTGGGGGATCGCTTCACGCGCTCGATCGTGGAGAACACGGAGCTGCCTACCGGATACCTGCTGGAGGACGGGCTCGGACTGTTCCTCACGCGCACCGAACGCCGGGATCTGAACCTGTCGATCGCGCTCGCGGTCGGCCTGGTGGCGCTCGTGTCCGCGGCGCTGTTCGAGAGCGTCTCGCTCGCCCTGATCGCCACCCTCTGCATCCCGCTGGCGTTCGTCGGGATTCCGTTCGTGTTCTGGCTCTCGGGCGAGACGTTCGATCGCACGGCGTACGTCGGGCTCATTCTCCTCGCGGGCATCGCGGTCAACAACGCCCTCCTGCTGGTGCATCGCGCCGGACACCTGAGATGGCGCGGCGCGAGCCGGCGCGACGCCGCTCGCCGCGCCACGGTGGAGCGCGTGCGACCGGTCCTGCTCACGACCGCGACTTCGGTCGCCGGACTCGTGCCGCTGGTCTGGCAGGGCGGGGGCACGGGCGCCGGCACCTGGCGCGCGTTCGCGCTCGCGGGGATCGCGGGACTCTCCGCCGCCGCGCTGTTCACCCTGCTGGTGATCCCCTGTCTGTTCGTTCCCCTCGCGCGCTTCCGGGGAGACCGCTCGCGCGGTCTGCCGGGAGCGTTCGCGACCGTTCCCCCGAACCTTCCGCGAATGAACCTTCCGTCGACAAAAGGAGTGGCAAGATGATGAGGAGTCTCCTGTGGTTCGGCCTGGCGGCGACGCTCGGCCTCACGGTGGCCGCGGTGGCGGCCGAGCGGCCCGAGAAGGAGGGCGGCTACCGCTTCTCCACGGACCTCTCGCTCGGCGGTCCGGACGCGTCGGACGACGCCTCGTTCTACGAGAAGTTCGGACCGGTGGCGCTCGGCGCCGACGCGAGCGGCCGGATGTACGTTCTCGACAACGGCAACGCCCGGGTGCAGGTCTTCTCGCCGCAGGGCAAGTTCGTGGCGACCCACGGCGCCGAAGGCGACGGCCCCGGCGAGTTCCGCATCCCGTCGCGCCTCGCGGTGAACGCCGGCGGGGAGTACGCCGTCTACGACCTCGGACAGGGACGCGTGTCGGTGTTCGCTCCGGACGGAAAGCTCCGCTGGGACCTCCTCGCGCCGACGTCGGTCGCGGACCTGGCGCTCGCGGACGACGGTCGCCTGTTCGTGGGCTACGACGAGTACGGCCCGGCGCAGGTCGAGGTCTACGGCCGCGACGGCAAGCTCGCCTGGAGCGCCGGTCCGGGCAGCAAGGCGCCGGGCCGTGTGATCAAGCTCGAGATCGGCGTCCAGACGCTCGCGCCGCGACTCGCGATGAACGGAGCGAACGCGTTCGTGCGCGCGCCCAAGGGCGACTACGATCTGGAGCTCTGGACCAAGGGGCAGGCGCAGCCGGTGCGGTGGACGCGTCCGCTCGAGCGGCGAGCCTTCACGGCGGAGGAGCTCGCGCCGCCGAAGAACGACGACGACGGGGAGGGCGGCCCGGAAGTCATCATGATTCGTCGCTCCGGTCCGGGCGGGGACGACGGCGGCGGCGGGGGAGGCACGGAGGACGTGGAGGCGTGGGCGGACCATGACGCCGGTGAGATCTCGCTCGATCCCGAGTCGTTGAAGCAGTTCATGCCCACGCACCACGCGGCGACGCGCGGCGTTCTCGCGTGGAAGGACGGTCGAGTGTGGGTGCTCACGAGCGAGCTCGCGCGGGGCGGCAGCGTGGTGGACGAGTGGTCGAAGGACGGTCGCTGGGTGCGACGTTTCACGTTGCCGGAGGAGGTCGACTGGATCACGCTCGGCGCCGACGGCCGCCTGTACACCGTGACGCACGACGAAGACGACTACCCCACCGTGCACCGGGTGGTTCTGTCGTCCGAGGCCTGATCGTTCGCGTATGATGCGGGCGGGCCGCCCGGCCCGCCCCGTCCCGAGGAAGCGCATGACCCTGAAGACCCGTCTCGCCGCGATGATGATCCTGCTGCTGGTCGCCGTGGTGGCGCTCCAGGCGCTGCTCACGCAGCGGGAGCGGCGCGCCGTGGACGATCGGCTCGGCGAGCTGCGCGACCGGGTCGACGTCTCCACCCGCGCGCTCTCCGACCACACGCGGGAGTGGCTCTCGCGCGGGCCGCCGCAGTTCTTCCCGGGCGACTCGTCGCAGGTCGAGATGGTGCTGGTGGTCGCGGCCGGCGACTCCACGCGGGAACGTCGCCGGTTCCTCCGCGGCGAAGTGCCGACCGACGTGGAGGCCCTGCTCGCCGAGCTCGAGCAGGATGCGGAACGGGTCGGCCAGACGCGCGAGCTGATCTGGAACCACGACGTGCGCGTCGTGCGCGGCGACTCGGCGCTCGCCACGTTGCAGGAGCACCGGTTCACCGCGGCGTCGAACGACACCGGCGACGTCGAGGTCCTGTTCCGTGCGTTCGGCGACTCCGCGCTCGCCGGGGACGGAGACGACGGGCTGCGCGTGCACGTGAGCGTCCCGGGGCGGCGGGCCAGCACGCTGGAGCTCGTGTTCCCCGTGAGCGACGTCACGCGCGAGCTCGAGCGCGGCCGGCGGCGGAGCTGGCTGTGGCTGGCCGGGCTGCTCGGAGTGGGGGCGACGGGTGCCGTGGCGGTGGCGGTCCAGTTCACTCGCCCGATCCGCGAGCTCGAGCGCTCGTTCGGCGAGGTGGAGGCCGGCAACCTCGACGTGCACGTCGCGCCACGGCGCGAGGACGAGATCGGCGGCCTCACGCGCTCGTTCAACGCGATGGTCGTGCGGCTCCGCGAGTCGCGCCGGTTGGAGACGCGGCTCGCGGAATCCGAGCGCCTCGCGTCGGTGGGGCGGATGGCGGCCGGCGTCGCGCACGAGGTGCGCAACCCGCTGAATGCGATGCGCCTGACGCTCGAGCAGCTCCGCGTGAAGAACGCGCCGCCCGCGGGCGAGGAGCGGGAGCGCTTCGATCGCTACGTCGACGTCGTGCAGGGCGAGCTCGGTCGCCTCGAACGTCTCGTGAGCGCGTTCCTCGAGTACTCGCACGCAGGGGAGATCGCGCGCGAGCAGGTCGACGTCGCCGCCACCGTCCGCGGCACGGTCGACGTCTTCGCGAGCGAGGCGACCGCGCGCGGCGTGACGCTCTCGTGCGACACGGAGGCCGCGATGGTCGTCGGCGATCCGGAGAGGCTCCGCAACGTGTGGAACAATCTCGTCTCGAACGCCCTGCACGCGACGTCGCCGGGCGGGCGGGTCGACGTGCGGGTGGAGCGCGGCGACGCGATCCGCGTGATCGTGGCCGACGACGGCGTGGGGATTCCCGAGGCGGACCAGGCGCGCGTGTTCGAGCCGTTCTGGTCGGGTCGCCCCGACGGAACCGGTCTCGGGCTCGCTCTCGCGCGCGCGATCGTGGAAGCTCACGACGGTCGCATCGAGCTCGCGTCCGGACCCGGCCGCGGCACGACGTTCACCGTGATCCTGCCGGAGGCCCCGTGATTCGCATTCTCGTGGTGGACGACGAGGCGGCGCAGCGCCAGATCCTCGGCGAGATCCTGAGGGACGAGGGCTTCGGGGTCGAGGTGTTCGACTCGCCACGGGCGGTTCTCGCGCGGCTGCAGGGAGACGACCCCGCCGACGTGCTGCTCACGGACCTGCGCATGCCGGAGCTCGGCGGCCACGAGCTGCTGCGCGAGGCGCGACGTCTCCAGCCGGGCCTGCTCGTGGTGATGATGACGGCCTACGCCACCGTGGCTTCGGCGGTCGAGGCCATGAAGGACGGCGCGTTCGACTACCTGCAGAAGCCGTTCACGCGCGACGAGCTCGTGCAGCGCGTGCGGCGCGCGGCCGAGCGTGCCGCCCTCGCACGCGAGAATCGCGAGCTGCGCGAGCGCCTCCGTTCCGACGTGCGCGAGCGCATCCTCGGTCCCGGCCCGGTGACCCGGCGGCTCGTGGCGATGCTCGAGAAGCTCGCGATGGCCGGCAGCGACGTGCTCGTCACGGGGGAGAGCGGCACCGGCAAGGAGCTCGCCGCACGCCTTCTCCACGCGGGCAGCGAGCGGGCGTCCGGCCCGTTCGTCCCCGTGAACTGTGCCGCGATTCCCGAGGCGCTCGCCGAGAGCGAGCTGTTCGGGCACGAGCGTGGTGCATTCACGGGCGCCACGGAAGCGCGCGCCGGACGATTCGAGCAGGCGGACGGCGGCACGCTGTTCCTCGACGAGATCGGATCGATGCCGCTCGTGCTCCAGGCGAAGCTGCTGCGCGTGCTCCAGGACCGGGTGGTGGAGCGGGTGGGCGGCGGTCGACCGCGAAGGGTGGACGTCCGGGTGCTCGCGGCGACGAATCGCGCGCTCCCCACTCTCGTGGAGGAGGGCACGTTCCGCGACGATCTGTACCACCGCCTGAACGTGCTCGCGGTCGAGCTGCCACCGCTGCGCGAGCGACGGGAGGACGTGCTCCCGCTCGCGCTCGCGTTCCGGGATCGCGCGGCGGATCGCCTGGGATTGCCGGCGCCCGATTTCTCCCGGGAGCTGATCGCGTTCCTCGAGGCGTATCCGTTTCCCGGGAACGTGCGCGAGCTCGAGAACCTGGTGGCCCGGCTCGTGGCGCTCTCGGAAGGGGAGACGCTCGACGTGGACGATCTGCCGTCCCCGATGCGGGGACAGGGCGCCGGCCCGCGGGCTGCCGCCGTCGTCGAGTGGAACGGCCCGCTCGCGCCGGAGGCGCTGCTCGACGGTGGCCCGGTGTCGTTCGCCGCGATCGAGGAACGACTGCTGCGCGAGGCGGTGCGGCGCGCGGGGGGGAACCTGAGCGAGGCGGCGCGACTGCTCGGGCTCTCGTACAAGACGATGCGCTACCGCGCGCGCAAGTTCGGAGTCGGCGGCTCGGGCGGGGGACTCTAGGCCGGGGAGATCTGCTCCGGCGCGAGCGAGAGCACGCCGATCGGGCTCCGGGACAGCAACAGGAACCGGACCTCGCGCGGCGCTCGGCCCGTCAGCTGTTCCACCGCGTTCGCGTAGGTCGCCGCCTGGCGCGCGGCCGCCGCCGCCGGGGGATGCCCCGTCTTCCAGTCGAGGATCACCAGGGCGCCGTCCGGCTCCTCGAGGAGCGCGTCGATCGTGCCCGCGGCCGCGTCGGCCGGCGCGTTCGCGAGCAGGAAGGGCACCTCGCGGAGGAGTCGTCCGCGCTCGCCGGCCACCGCGGCACGGACCGGCTCGAACGCCGGATCCCGCAGCACGCGCTCCACGAGTTCCACGGCCTCGCCCACGTGCGCCGCGAGCTCGGGGTGGCGGACGGCCGCCCGGCGCACCGCGGATTCGGCCGAGAGATCCGCTCGCCAGACTTCCAGCGCGGCGTGAACCAGAGTGCCGAAGTCCTTGGCCTGCTGTTCGTTGGCGGAGTCGCCATCGGGCGCGAGGAAAGAGGGAACGGCGGACGGGACCGGGGCGCCGACCGGGGGCGGGAACGTTCCCCCCTCCCGGTCGGACGCCTCGACGCGCGGCGTCGGCACCGGGAGCGGCGGCAGATCCCCGGCCCGGAACGTGCCGAGTGCGCCGCCCGGATCGGCGGCGACTCCGGCCGGCACACCGATCCGCTCCGGCAGACCGTCCGGCCCGAGGTGGCCGTCCTTCGCGGGAGGCCAGGAGAGAACGAGGTGCTCCCGCGCGCGGGTCATCGCCACGTACAGCAGCCGGATCTCCTCGGCGGCCTGGCGGTTGCTCTCGAGCACGCGGGCCGCGCGAAACCCCGGCGTCTCGAGCCCGGCCCCCGCGAGCCGGATTTCGAGGCGACCGGAGTCGCGATCCGGCACGACGTCGGTCGCGGACGACACGCGCCCTGCGAGATCGGCCACGATCACGATCGGGAACTCGAGCCCCTTCGCCTTGTGTGTCGTGAGGATGGAGACTCCGCCGAGATCGCCGGGCTCGTCGTCGCCGGGGCCCGGCCGTCCCTCCTCCTGGGAGCCGAGCCAGCGCACGAACTCCGGCAGGGAATCGAAACCCGCGTCGCCGAGCACGTCCGACGCCTCGAGCAGCAGCTGCAGACTCTCCACGCGCGCGGCACCGTCCGGTCGGAATCCGAACACGGGCAGCAGCGCGGTGTCCGTGGCGAGGCGCTCGAGAAGCTCGGGGACGGAAAGGACACGCGCGAGCGCGGCGAGCTCGTCGAGTCGACGTTCGGCGTCGGCGAGCCGCGGCGACGACTCGCCGGGGTCGTCCGCGAAGCGCAGTACGAGATCGTCGTCGGGCAGCGCGAACACGGGACAGCGGAGCGCGGCGAAGCGCGCGAAGCGACTCGCGGGGTCGAGGATCGACTCGAGCAGGATGCGGAGCGTGCGGATCTCCTCGCGCGCGAAGAAACGTCGGCCGCCGGAGAGCGACGCCGGCACGCCGGCGCGTCGCAGCGTCTCGAGCAGGAGATCGCCCCAGGCGACCTTGCGCACCAGCACCGCGATGTCTTCCGCGCGGGCCGCTCGTTCGCCGAGTCGCCAGGGCGCGGAGCCGTCGAGGCCCAGGATGCGGCGCACGAGTCGCGCGCAGGCGTCGCGCTCGACCGCGGCCCGGAGGTCGGCGCTCGGCACTCCGTCGGCCGGGAGCCGCGCCGGGTCCGGCAGCAGGAGCGCGGTGCGCGGTGGTCGGCCCGCCGGCGCCTCCACCACGCGCGCGGCCGAGAAGAGATCGAGCTGCCCCGCGGAAGTTGCGGGCGCCGGTCCCGCGCCCGGACCGTCGTCGGCCGCTCGCGCCGGCACGAGCGGCACGTACCGCGCCTGCCAGTCCCCCTCGGGCGGCGGCGTCATCCAGCCGTCGAACACGCGGTTCACGAGATCGAGGATTCGCGGATCGGAGCGGAAGTTCGCCACGAGATCCGGCGCCTCGCCCTGGGCGGCGAGCCGCGCCTTGGCGCGCTCGTAGAGCTCGATGTCCGCGCGCCGGAACCGGTAGATCGACTGCTTCGGGTCGCCCACGAGGAACAGTCGGCCGGGAACGACGGGCGAGGCGAGCGGATCGGTCGCCGGCTCGTTCGTGGCGAGGAGAAACGCGATCTCCATCTGCAGCGGATCCGTGTCCTGCACCTCGTCGAGCAGGATCGCGTCGTAGCGCGACGCGACCCGCTGCCGCACGTCCGGGCGGCGCGTGAGCAGCTCCCGGGTTCGCCACGCGAGATCCCGGAAATCGAGCAGCCCGCGCGCGCGCTTGAGACTCTCGTAGTGCGCGGCGTACTGGCGCAGGCGTCGCACGAGCTCGTGCATCTCGGCGGCCTGCCTTCCCTCGAACGCCCGGTTCAGCGCCCGGTCGAGATCCGTGAGGGCCGCGATCACGGCGTCTTTCCGGCCGTGCCAGGCCTCCTTGCGTCCGACGTTCTTGGCGGTCTTGAATCCGCCGGGCATGCGGCGAGAGAGCAGCAGCCGCTCGCCCGCGGACCCACCGAGCGTGATCGCCATCTCGCCCTCGTTCACGAGGTCTCGCAGGTGCGTGAACAGCCGGTCGCCCGGATCGGAGCAGAGGGCGAGGAGCGATCGCAGCGATTCCAGCGTTGCCGCGAACACATCGACGAGGACGGGAGCGCTCGCGGGAACTTCCTCGAGCGCGGGGGCGAGATCGCGGTGTTCGAGCAGCGAGTCGGCGAGGCCGCGCAGTCCCATCGCGCTCGCGCCGAGCGTGCGGAGTCGTTCCAGCCACACGGCCCCTTCCGGACCGAGGTCGTCGAGGAAGCGCGACCAGGCCTCCTCGCGCAGCGCCACTTCCGCGATCTCGTCGGCGATCGCGAAGCCGGGCGGGACATCGGCCGGCAGGGGGAACGACGCGAGGATGCGCTGGCAGAACGCGTCCGTGGTGCCGATGTCGGCGAGGTCGAGGTCGGCGAGCGCGCGATCGGCCCACGCCTCGCCGTCGTCGCGCCGGGCCGCCAGGCGCTCCCCGAGGCGGGACACGAGCTCGGCCGCCGCCTTGCGCGTGAACGTGATCACGGCGAGTCGCGTGACCGGTACTCCCCGCGCGAGGAGCTCCGTCACGCGGTCCACGAGGAGCGTGGTCTTGCCGGTGCCGGCCCCGGCCTCGACCACGAACGTCGTGCCGATCCCCTCCACGATCCGTTCGCGCGTCTCCGCGTCGGCCGGTTTCATTTCCGCGGCTCCGGTCGTTCGCCGCGCACCCGGGCGATCCAGTCCGCGAGCTCGGGGTCGGTCTTCGCGAGGAACCGGGCCACGACGGCGGGCCCGCAGGCCGACTCCAGATCCGAGTGGCAGCACCGGCTGCCGGGCGTGCACGGGAACCAGCCTCGAAGGGCGTGGTCCCGCGCTCCGGCCAGCAGCTCCCCGAGCTCGGCGCGAGCCGCCTCGAGATCGGCCGCCGTGAACACGACCTCCTCGTAACCTTCGCCGATCGTGGCGTGGTAGAGGACTGCGCGGGCGGCGCGTTCCTCCCGCGTGCGGCGCACGACCTCGAGGTAGATCGGCGCCTGGAACTCCACCTCGTGCTTGTCGTCGCGCTTGCCGCGGAATGTGTGGTCCTTCACGCGGCGCGCGCCGGTCTTGTAGTCGATCACCACGAGCTCGCCGTTCGCGTCGCGATCGAGGCGGTCCACGCGGCCGCGCAGCGGGAGCTCCTCGCCGTCCGGCAGCGGGAAGCGCACCGGATGACGCGGTTCGTCCGCGAACTTCGTTTCCGTCGCCACGATCGTGGTGCGCTCGGACGGCGCGCGCCACGCCTCGCGCGCGAGCAGGACCGCGGCGTCGTTCCGGAGCGCGGCGAGCGTCGCCTCGCGTCCCACGCGCCGTGCGTCGGGCAGGGGGGCGATCTCCCGGGCGCGTTGTTTCTCGATCTCGTGGTCGAGCGTGTCGAGGGCCGCCGGGAGTCGATCGCGCGTGAGCGGGACGAGCTCGCGCCGGCGCAGCTCACGGATCGTCGCGTCGAGGAGATCGTGATAGATGCTGCCACGCTCGAGATGAGTGAAGTCGTTCTCCGACTCCTGCGGTGGACTCAGCTTCAGCAGGTCGAGAAGGAAACCGAACGGACAGTTCGCGAGCCGGCCGAGCGAGCTCGGGCTCCACCGACGATCCGCGATGTGCTCGCGCACGAGCTCCCGGGCACGTCCCTCGGGCAGCACGCCGTCCCAGCGCGTCAGCTCGGGACCGAAGCGCGCGTCGCCGGCTGCGAGCGCGGCCGGGAGATGCCGGCCGCCCGGAAGCGACGCGAACCGACGCAGCTCCGCGTCGCCGGGATCGGGGTTCCGCGCGAGAGCCGTCTGGTGCAGATCGAGCTCGTCGAACGGAGCCTCGGGCTCCGCGTTTCGGAGGAGTGCCGGGTCGAGCGCCACCTTCCGGCGACGGGCGAGGTCCTGCAGCAACACGGACGGCGGACGGATCTCGGTGCCGACCCGCTCCCGGTACGCGAATGACAGCACCGTGCGCTCCGTGGCCGCCTCGAGCGCGAAGCGGGCGAGGAGGATGCGCTCGTCCCGCCGGTCCTCGGCGACGCGCAGCTCGCGACCCTCGTGCGCGCCGGCCTCGTTCCGCTCGCGGCGCACCCAGTCCGGCAGCAGGGGATCCTCGCGCGCCGGACGCAGCCAGGCGCCCTCCACGAGTCCCGGGTGGAACACCACCGGCCGTCGCAGGAAGCGCGCGGCATCTCGCGCCACGAGGAGCACGCGGTCCGGATCCGGCAGATCCCGATCGCGGGTCACGGCGAGGGCCGCGGCGAGGGCCGGCGTGAAGCGCGCGAGAGAGAGCGGTCGCGTGTCGTGAACTCGTGCGACGTCCTCGAGCGCGGAGCCCACCGCGGCCGAGGGTTCGTCTCCGAAGTGTGCGACGTACAGTTCCCGGAACGCCGCGACCCGTTCGGCCGCGGTGCGTGCGCGCAGGAACGCCTCGCGGGCGGCGGCCGGGTCATCTGCCCCGGCGGGCAGCACGAACTCGAGCGCCTGGCGGTCGTTGTCGCGGACGCCGGTGACGCCGCGAGCCAGAAGGAGCGCGTGCCGACCCGAGTCGGTCGCGGCGGCCGGCAGTCCGGCGCGATCGCACAGCGGAATGCCGGCCCGCGCGAACACGCGCCGGAACGTGCGCGGCGATGGTCCCGCCGTCGACGTCGTCACCAGGAAATCCGAGGGGGAGCGGCCCGCGTCGAGCTCGCGCCGGATCCGTCGCGCGATCCACGCGACTTCTTCCGTTGCCGTCGCCGCGGGGGCCAGTTCCAGTCGCGGCCCGGGATCCGTCAGCCGCATCGACTCGAACATGCCGCCCTCGAAACCGAAGGTCCCGCGAGCGACTCGCGGCCGAGGCTCCACCGATCCGCCGCGCGACCCGACCCACTCCAGCAGCGACGTCACCGCGGACTCGCCCGTCTCCGGTGAGTCGAGCGGCCCCGTGCCCGGGATCAGCAGCGTCACCGGGCGTCGTTCGTCGCAGGCCGCGAACAGCCGGCGCTGGGCCGGAGTGAGGTCGTGAAAGCCGAAAACGAGGAGCGGGTCGTCCGTGGCGGGGCCGGTGGTCACGGTCGCCGTCGCCGTCCGCTCCGCGCGGTGACGATCCCAGAGTCTCTCGTTCGCGAGCGTGTCCTCGACGGCCGCGAGGCTGCGCGCGAGATCACGACGCAGAGCGTCGTTCGCGTCGCGCCAGTCCGCGAGCGATTCCGAGTCGTGACCGGACTGGAGGAGATCCCCGAGAGACGACGCGAGCGCCCGCGAGAGTCCGCCCTGGTCGCGCGCGCGGACGAGTGGGCCGCCGCGCGAGGATCCGAGCGCGGATTCGTCGAGCAGGCGGGCCGTCAGTCGCTCGAGGCCCGCCTCGCCGAGTCGCCGTCCGTTCGCCGCCGCGATCGCGTCGGCGGCGAGGTCGTCGATCCAGCGCGGGAAGGAGCGGAAGCGGATCGCGAACGCGCCGCCGAGTCGACGGGCGACGTCGCGTCGCAGCTCCGAGACCGCGAGCTCGCCGGGAGCGATGACCTCGACCGAGCGCAGTGGGTCGTCGCGCTGGGCGTTCGCGATCTCTTCCGCGAGGCACGCCCGCAGCGTGTCGAAGTCGGGAGCGGCGAGCGCCCTCAATCGCCCGCGCCGGACGCGGCGGGTCGGTCGGCGGCGCGGAGGGAGCGGAGGAACTCGTCGAGGGCCTCCCGCATGGCGTCGTCCGGGATTCCCGTGACGGGCAGCTCGTGGTCCTCCTGGAACGACCGCACGGCGGCCTGCACGTCCGGGCCGAATGTCCACGAGAAGCCGAGCTCGCCGTAGCCGGCCTCGGTCAGGCCCTTGCGAAGCTCCTGGAAATTCCTCAGGCGGACGATCGCGCCCCGTCGCACGGGAAGATCCTCCAGCACCGTGGCGGCGAGCTCACCGTCGAACCCCTGGAACACACGGTCACCGTTCGAGAGCCAGCCGTCCCCGTCGTCCCGTTCGAGCACCATGCAGCCTTCCTTCCACACGAGCACGTCGCCGCGGACGAGGCCCTGGCCGCCGGCGCGCGTCCGGTCCGCCCACGCGACGCCGCGGCCGCGGCCGCTCACGCAGGCGGCGCCCGGCACTTGCCGGCGCATCACCGTTTCCTCGATCGTCTCGAACAGCCAGCTCCACGACGCGGCCGTCGGCGGCTCGCTCCAGTCGCCGTTCAACGGCGAGTCCGTGAGTTCCTCGTACGCGGCGTAGACGAGCCCGCAGCGCGTCGCGGCGACGTGAGCGCGCGCGTGGGCCGGCGTCGCGCGATCGCACACGGGAACGCGCGCGAATCCGAGGAGTTCGCCGTCGACCGAGAACTGTCGGGAACGGATGACGGCGTAGCCGGGAGCGTGGTCCGGGCTCGTGTGTTCCGGTCGCGGCTGGTAGCCGTTCGCGTCGAGGGTACGCCCGGACGGGAGCCGGACCGAGGCCGCACAGCGCAGCGTGCCAAAGGCCGGCTCGATGCCGTCCGCCGGATCGGGCAGCGGGCCGATCGGCATCGTCCATCCGTCCTGCGAACCGTCGAGTCGCGTGCGGCGCCACTCCGTCAGGTTCGGCGCGACCTGGAGCGAGATCCACTCCACCGGCGCGTTCGCGAGACCGGCGTCGGCGGGCGTGATCAGGAGGCGTGACGCGATCGCCCGCCCGTCCACCTTCAGCCGATCGAGCGGGGTGCAGAAAACCGGAAGGCCGCCGCGCTCGCCCTCGACCACCAGGTAGACCTCGACCTGATCGGGACCTTGCGCGTGCAGCGGCGATTCGTTGACGCCGGGGTTGCGACCGATCGATCCGGCGAGGAACGCCCGCTTCCACTGGACGTCCGGCGCGGCGTGCGCGACCGGCGTCGCGGCTAGAAGCGCGAGGGCGAGGGCGAGGCCGCGAGGAAGCCTTCCCCGCGCAGGCTGCGAACCCGGTCCTTCAGTTTCGGATGTCGATGCAGGAACCAACGGGTCCGGACCTCGTGTGCCGTGAGGAGCGCGATCTGGCCGCGGCTCCGGGCGTCCTCGACGAGGAACTGCATCGCGCGGGAATGACGGTCGTCATCGGCGCGGAGCAGTGGATCGTCGAGCAGCACGGGCACGCGTTCGCCGACCGAGCATACAGTTTCCACGATCGCGAGGCGGAGTGCGAGGCAAAGTTGGTCCGTGACCGCGGAAGACAGGTGCGGCTGGAGCTCGCTCCAGGGCACCAGCGGCCCGCTTTCCGAGAAGCGGACACGGGGCTCCAGACCCTCGTCCACGTCCAGCTCCCGGACCTCCGGCAGCAGCCGGCGGGCGATCTCCTCGGCCCGGGCCGAGACCTTGAAACGCCAGCGATCGTCGACCTCCGGCTCGGCCGTGGTCGCGGACTCCGGGACGAACGGGTCGGGCGCCGACGCGGCAACCTCGACGGGCTCCGCCGGGGCCTCGGCCGGTTCGTCGGTGAGCTGGATCTCGCGCGGGCCCGCGATCTCCCGGGGTTCCGGGGCGGCGGGCGGTGCTTCGGGACGCGTCGCGCGGACGGCCGTCGTCCCGTCGCCACGATCCGCGACGCGACGCGCGTAGCGCTCGATCGCCTCGTCCAGATCCGAGTCGGCGTCCACACCCTCGGCGGTGAGCGCCGCCGCGATCTCCTCGCGGCAGTCGTTCCGGACCTGTTCCAGTTCGGCGAGCTTCTCCTCATGCGCGGTCGCCGTGTCCTCGGCGCGCGCGAGATCCTGGTTCAGCTCGAAGAAGCGGCGGTAGTCCGCGAGGCGTTCGGCGAGCTGCTCGGGATCGATGTCGGGATTCTCGGACGGCGCGAACGACGCGAGCTTCTCGCGCAGCGTCACGAGCTCGCGATCGATCTCGCCGCCGCGTCGTGTGTAGCTCTCGAGCTGCCGGATGTCTCCCTTCGCCTTCGCCCAGAGCTGGTAGCGATCGACGAGCTCGGTCGGCGACTCCATCTTCCGCGCTTCCGCGAGCTCGGCGAGACGCTGGGTCGCTTCCTCTTCCTCCTGCGCGAACATGTCCATCTGCAGTTGCTTGCGCTCCGCCGTCTCGAGCAGCGCGTCGCGCTCGTCCTCCCGGAGGTTCTTCGCGCGATAGAAGAGGTAGCCTCCGCCGGCGCCGGCGATCGTGGCGATCGCGATGAACGCGAGCGCGGGCACCGGCAGGGCGGGGAAGATCTGAGCGAGGATCGCGCCCGCCAGCGCGAGGATCGCCACGCCGAGCGGAATCGACGCCAGGCGCATCGCACTCGCTCGCGCCTGATCGAGCTCCGCGAGGCGCGAGTCGTCGAGGCGGCTCTCGCTTCGCACGAGAGCCTGGTTGCCGCGGAGGATCGTCTCGAACTGCCGGTAGCCGCCGAGGAAACGTCGATCGTCCTCGGAGTACGCCGCGAACTCGGTCTCGAGCGCTTCGATGTTCTCCGCGTTCACGTCGCGAGTCGCGAGCTCGCGCCGGAATTCCTCTTCCTCGGCGCGCAGCTTGCGGCGTCGACCCTGGATCTTGTCGAGCAACGCGAGGAGGCTGTCGAGCTTCTCCACGTCGCCGGGTTCGGCTCCCGACAGGGTTTGGAGGCGCTCCGCCTCGGCCTGCAACTCCTGTCGATGCGTGTCGGATCGACGGTACTCGTCGGTCGCCCGATCGAACTCCGCCTCGACCTGCTCCAGGCGACGCTTCAGATCGCGCAGGCGATCGATCGCGTCGGGTCCCGACGTCGGCGCGGTCTCGACGGGATTCTCGTCTTCGACGACGTCGGCCGGAGCTTCGTGCGTGGCCCGGAACGTCGGCTCGACATTCTTCGCTGCGGTCGCGGTACGTGGCGCGGGAATCGCATCCCGCGACGGCGGCCGCGGCGTCGAGAATCGGACGCAGCCGCGACCCCGCGTGAGCAGCGAGCGCAGCGTCTCGTTGCCGACCGTGGTCGCGAGGGCGGGAAGATCGTGACACGTGATCTCCCGGAACTCCTCGCGCGTCAGCCCGAGCAGGATCTCACCGATCTCGTTCGCGTCGTCCGAGACGAACTCCTCGGAGACGTCTTCGCCGGACGCATCCGTCACCTGCACGGAGCCGTCCTCGAGATCACGCGCGACCACGAGCGAGCGATCGTCGTCCGTCTCGAGACGCAGCATGAGCCAGCCCGACGGCATGGCGCGGCCCGGGACGGGTACCTCGCCGTACAACGCCGCACAGATCGCGGCGGCGAGCTGGGACTTGCCGCTCTCGTTCGGAGCGCACCACAGCCCGAGCTCGTCCGTGGGGAATGAGAAGCTGCCGGAGAGGCCACCGTAGCCGTCGAGATCGATCTGCCGGATGCGCAAAGGGGGACGACCTCCTCCAAGAGGCCGTTCGTCCGGCCTCGGGTCACTCCCGCTTTCTTCGGCCATCCGGAGGGGAGTTTTGAGGTGTCAACGAACGGCGACGCTGGTCGCGGATCGGTTCCGGAGGACCCTGGGGGCCCGAGGAGGCCGTTCTGTCCGCTCGACCCCCGCTTCGGAGTCTCGTCCGGGTCGCCCGGGTCGCCGCTGTCGTGGCGGCCTCGGGGGGGCCGGCGTTGGCCGGGCCGGGGACGGGGCCGGGGCCGGAGGCGACGCTCACGCACCGCAGCCGATCGCTGGCCGAGGCCCGGGGCGAGACCAGCTGCCGGGGAAGGATCGGAGACCTCTCCTTCCTGGCCGTGGCGAGAGAGGCGGGCGACGCCCGGATCGGGCTGGAGGCCCGCGGTCCCGCGGCGCGCTGGGTCGTGGGGGCGCTGCGGCTGCCGCCCGAGCTGTCCCCCGCGCGGGCGACGTCTTTCTCGGAGCCCGGTCTCCCGCGGGTCGGGCTCGCGGCCACCGGGGAGTACGACGGCCTCGCGTGGCAGCGCGGCGGGGCCACGTGGGCGCTCGCCCGCCGCCCGGGACGCGGCGCGACGCTTGCGATCCGGCGAGCGGGGCCGGGGATCACCGGGGGTCTCCGGGCGGAGGAGGGAGCGATCTCGGGAGGCGCGCGGTGGAGTGGACGTCGCCACCGGGTGGAGGTGTCGTTCGACGAGGGAGAGGTCGACGCGGCGTGTCTGGCGCGGGGGCCGGCCGGAGCGTTCGGGATCGAGTTCGGGGACGAGGTCCGGGTGCGGGCCGGCGCCCGCGGGGCGGTCGGGGGAGGGCTCTGGAACGTCGAGGCGGGTCTGGCGCGGTCGGGCGCCTCGACCGTCCGCGCGGAATGGAACCGGCGGACGTCGAGTGGGGAACTGGGGACGTTCGCGCGGGTGAACGGAGAGTCCGGCCAGGTCGAGGGTCGGGTCCGTCTCGAGACCCGGGCGTCGCGCGGCGTGCGGGTCGCGATCGAGGGCGAGCGCGACGAGGCGGGAGATACCGAAGCGCGCCTGCGAGTCTATCGCACCGGCGTTCGCGCCCGATTGCGCGGCGAGTGGATCCTTGCGCGGGACCGACCGGCGCGGTGCGACGGGAAGGCGACGTTTCCCTGGCGCGAATGGAACGCCGGTGTTTCGGTGCGCTGGGAACGAGGTCGGGCGCCGACCGGCGACCTGCTCGTGTCGCGGTCGTTCGCGTTGACGGCGCGGGCGGCGGCGTCGACGATCGCGGCCGACTAGCCTGCGAGGAAGCCGACGTTGAACCGAAAGCCCGGATGCCTCCGCCGACCGCGTGCCCGCCCCGGCCGACTCGCATTCGCGATCGCGATCGCCGTTGCGCTCGCCGGCTGCGAGCGCGCGACGCCACCGCCGGCCGCGCCCGCCGTCGACAGCGCGTTCCTGCTCACGATCGACACCTGGCGCGCGGATCACTTCGGGGCCGGCGGGCACCCCGGCGTGCGCACACCGTGGCTCGACCGCTTCTTCCGCGGCGGTACGCAGTTCAGCCAAGCATACTCCTGCGTGCCCACCACGCTCGCGTCGCATGCCACGATGCTCTCGGGGCGCTGGCCGAGCGAGCACGGGGTGCCGCGCAACGGCTGGCCGCTCGCCGCCGACGTTCCGCTGCTGCCGGACTCGCTCGCCGACGTTCACTCCGGAGCGTTCGTCTCCAGCGCCGCCCTCGATCCGCGCCTCGGGCTCGCGCGCGCGTTCGAGCGATACGACTTCGAGGTGCCGCACGCGGTCGAAGGCGACCAGGCCTGGCGGAGCGCCGGGGACACGCTCGCGCGCGCCCGCGAGTGGTGGCGATCGCGCGCCGGCAGCCGACGTTTCCTCTGGGTCCATCTGTTCGAGCCGCACTTCCCCTACGCGCCGGATCCGATCGATCGCGCCGTGTACGACACGGGCTACTCCGGGCCGGCGGATGGCTCGATGCGTTTCCTCTACGCGATGTGGGACGATCCGTCGCTGCTGCCGCCGGACGCGCGGGATCACCTGGAGTCGCTCTACGTGGCGGAGATCGCGGGACTGGATCGGGTCGTCGGCCCGTTCCTCGCGGAGATTCTCGCCGAGCCGTCGCTGCTCGCGGTGATCACGTCGGACCACGGAGAAAGCCTCGGCGAGCACGACCTGCGCTTCAAGCACGGTCCCTACGTCTATCCCGCGGACGTCCGCGTGCCGCTCGTGCTCACCGGCACCTCCGAGTTCCGGGCCGGCGTGAGCGACCGCCTGGTGCGCACGATCGACCTGCACGCCACGCTGCTGGCCGCGCTCGGCGGAGGGGAGGATCCCGCCACCGACTCCGTGGACCTCGCGGGCGGCGGTCGCGACCTGCCGGTGTTCGCGGAGGCGTCGATGCCGTGGGACGTGGAGCCGGCCCAGGGCTGGGCGAACACGTACAAGCAGCGCGTGCTCCGCACCCGGGAATGGTCGATCGTGGACACGCCCTGGCGGCGGGAGCGCACGTTCTACGACCGTCGCACGGATCCCGACGAGCTGAACGGCCTCGCGTCGCCGCCGCCGGCCGCGGCCGCGCTGGCCGCGGGGCTCGAGGACTGGTCGTCGCGCGCGGCCGGGCACGCGCGCGCCGAGATCGATCCGGAGCTCCGGGCGCAGCTGGAGGCGCTCGGGTACACGGATTCCGATTCTCCGGCCGGGGGACGGCGCTAGGCACGCCCGCGGGCGAATGCTATGCTCCCGCCGCTCCTCGACGCTCTCGCCCGGAGGGAGGTTTCGCCCCATGGATCGTATCGCGCAGCGGATGAAGGGTCTCGGCACGGAGACCGCGTTCGAGGTCCTGGCCCGAGCCCGCGCGCTCGAGGCGAAGGGGCGGGAGATCGTCCACCTGGAGATCGGTGAGCCGGACTTCGACACGCCGAAGAACATCGTGGAGGCGGCGGTGGAGGCCCTCCGGCACGGCTGGACCCACTACGGCCCGTCCGCCGGGCAGCCGAACGCGCGCGAGGCGATCGCGAGCTGGTTCTCGGCCGACCGCGGCGTGAAGATCGGACCGGACAACGTCGTCATTACCCCGGGCGCCAAGCCGATCATCTTCTACTCGATCCTGGCGCTCGTAAATCCCGGCGACGAAGTCATTTACCCGGACCCCGGATTCCCGATCTACGAGTCGGTGATCTCGTTCTTCGGCGCGAAGCCCGTGCCGCTGCCGCTCAAGGAGGAGAACGAGTTCCGGGTGGATCTCGCGGACCTCGAGGCCCGCATCACGGACAAGACCCGTCTCCTGATCTTCAACTCGCCGCACAACCCCTGCGGCTCGATGCTCACGAAGCAGGACCTGGCGCAGATCGCGGAGCTCGCGAACCGCCACGACTTCTGGGTCCTGGCCGACGAGATCTACTCGAAGATCACGTACGAACAGAAGCACGAGTCGATCACCCAGTTCGACGGCATGCTCGATCGCACGGTCGTGATCGACGGCTACTCCAAGACCTACGCGATGACGGGGTGGCGGCTCGGCTACGGCATCATGCCGGCGGATCTCGTGCCGCACGTCGCGCGGCTGATGACGAACTCGAACTCGTGCACCGCGAGCTTCACGCAGATCGCGGGCATCGAGGCGCTGCAGGGTCCGCAGGACGACGTCAAGGCGATGGTCGCGGAGTTCCGGCGGCGGCGTGATCGGATCGTCGCGGGACTGAACGCGCTGGAAGGGATCTCCTGCGTCACTCCGCCCGGAGCGTTCTACGCGTTCCCGAACGTGAAGGCGCTCGGGCTCAAGTCGGCGGAGCTGCAGGATCGACTGCTGGAGCAGGCCGGGGTGGCGTCGCTCGCGGGCACGTCGTTCGGCCCGCAGGGCGAAGGCTACCTGCGCTTCTCGTACGCGAACTCGCTCGAGAACATCGAGAAGGCCCTCGGCCTGATCGAGAACCTCCTCCAGAGAGTCTGATGGCCGCGGCCTACCTCACGCTCAGCGAGGCCCTCGGCATCCGGGCCGCGTCGGTCGTCGCGCTCATCGGCGGCGGCGGGAAGACGTCGACGCTGGTGCGCCTCGCGCAGGAAACGGCGCAGGACGGCCACCGTGTGCTCGCCACCACCACGGCGCGCATGAAGCTGGACGAGCTGAACGACATGCGCGACGTGCTGCTGTGGGACGACCGCGACGTCACCGGCGAGACCTGGCGCAGCTACCGCGACGAGGCCACCACCGGTTCCTCCACCGGCTGGATCGACGCGTTCCTCGAGGGACAGCGTCCGCCGTCGCGGATCCCGGTGTCGTTCCTCGGCCGCTCCGTGATGCGGGACAAGGTCGTGGGACTGCCGTCCGAGTATCTCGGTCAGCTGCTCTCGCGCCTGAACTGGGACGTCGTGGTCGTGGAGGCCGACGGCAGCCGCGGCCGCTCGATCAAGGGCCACCGTCTCGGCGAACCGGTCCTTCCGCTCTGCGCCACGCACTGCGTGATCGTGGTCGGCGCCGACGGATTCGAGCTCCCGCTGAACGAAGAAAGCTGCCACCGGCCCGAGGTCATCCAGGATCTCGTGGGCGTGGCCTGGGGCGAGCGCCTCGACCCGCGCGCGATCGCGACCCTGATCACGCACCCCAAGGGCGTGCTCACGAAGATTCCCGGCGACATGGAAGTCGTGGTGTACGTGAACAAGGCGCCGATCGGCGAGCAGGCCCAGGCCGCGCGCTTCGCGCAGGAGATCCTGCGTCGTGCCGGCCGCCGCATCCAGCGCGTCGCCGTGGGGGACAACCTGCAGGGCGGCCTGGTCGAGACGTTCCTCGCCGAAGGCGACTGATCTTGTCGCGCGTGTGGGTGCGCGGCGCCCGTCGCATCCTGCTCGGCGGGCCGGACTGGGAATCGGTCGAAGGGGATCTCCTGATCGACGGCGACCGCATCGCGGCGGTCGGCGGCGACCTCTCGGCGCGCGCCGGCGACGCCCGCGTGCTGGACGCGACCGGCCTCACCGTATTGCCCGGCCTCGTGCAGACCCACGTCCACCTCTGCCAGACGCTGTTTCGCGGACTCGCCGAGGATCTGCGCCTGCTGCCCTGGCTGCGCACGCGCGTGTGGCCGCTGGAGGCGGCGCACGATCCGGACAGCCTGCGCGCCTCCGCGCGACTGTCCGCGCACGAGCTGCTCCGCACCGGGACCACCACGATCCTCGACATGGGCACCACGCATCACCACGGCGTGGTGTTCGAGGTGCTGGAGGAGACCGGCCTGCGCGCGGCGAGCGGCAAGGCGATGATGGACGAAGGGGAGGGCGTGCCGCTCGGGCTGCTCGAGACCACGCTGGATTCCCTGCGCGAGAGCTTCGACCTCGCCGAGCGCTGGAACGGCGGGGCGGGCGGGCGTCTCAGGTACGCGTTCGCGCCGCGCTTCGTGCTCTCGTGCTCGGACGTGCTGCTGCGCGAGGTCGTGAAGCTCGCGAAGGGCAAGTACCTGCTGCACACGCACGCGGCGGAGGCGGAGGACGAAGCGGACGTCGTGCGGGCGGCGAAGGGGCGGCGGAACGTGGAGCATCTGCACGACCTCGGATTCCTCGGCCCGGGGACGGCTCTCGCGCACTGCGTGTGGCTCTCGGAGGAAGAGATCGGGATGCTCGCGTCGACCGGGACGCGCGCGCTGCACTGCCCGAACACGAACTTGAAGCTCGGTTCCGGCATCGCCGAGCTCGCGCGGCTGCGCTCGGCGGGTGTGCACGTCTCGATCGGCAGCGACGGCGCGCCGGCGAACAACCTGCTGGACGGCTTCGACGAGCTCCGCTCCGCCGCCCGCCTCGCCCAGCGACGTTCGGGTCCGGGGTCGCTCACCGCACGCGACGTGCTGACGCTCGCCACGCGGGCGGGCGCCGAGGCACTCGGCTGGGAGGACGAGATCGGTTGCCTCGAGCCGGGCCGCGCGGCGGACCTGATCGCGGTGGACCTCGAGACGTCGCACGCGGCGCCGACCGCGGATCCGGTGACCGCGCTCGTGTACTCGGCGCGCGGAACCGACGTCCGGCATTCGATCATCGCGGGAACGATCCGCGTCGAGGACGGCACGGTGCTCGGCCTCGACGAGAAGGAAGTCGTGAGCACCGCGCGGGCGCAGGCCGAACGGCTCGTGGCGCGCGCGGACCTCGGAGGGAAGTCATGAGCAAGATCGGCACGCGGTTCGCGGGCGGGGCGGCGATCGTTCTCGCGCTCCTCGCGTCCGGCTGCGGTGAGAAAAGCGCGGAACGGACGGCCGCGAAGAGCGGCGACGAAGCGAAGCCGACGCTCCAGGTCGGGCTCGTGTTCGACGTCGGCGGCAAGGGCGACAAGTCGTTCAACGACTCGGCGTTCGAAGGCGCCACGCGCGCCGTGAACGAGCTCGGCGTGCGGCTCACGGACTTCGAGCCGGGCCAGGACGCGGACCGCGAGACCGGTCTGCGCAAGCTTGCGGGGCGCGGTTACGACATGGTCATCGGGGTGGGTTTCCTGTTCACGGACGCGATCCGCGTGGTGGCGGCGGAGTACCCGGACGTGAAGTTCGTGCTCGTGGACGGGCGCATCGACGATCTCGACAACGTCGTGTCGCTCGTGTTCCGCGAGCAGGAAGGCTCCTACCTCGTGGGGGCGCTCGCGGGGCTCACGAGCGAGACCGGCGTGATCGGCTTCGTGGGCGGCATGGACGTGCCGCTCATCCACCGGTTCGAGGCCGGCTACCGCGCGGGGGCGACCCACGTGCGGCCGGACATCCGGGTGCTCGTGGGCTACGCGGGCGTACGGCCCGAGGCGTTCGCGGATCCGGTGCGCGGCAAGGAGATCACGCTGTCGCAGATCGCGCGCGACGCCGACGTGATCTACCACGCGGCCGGCGTCACCGGACTCGGCGTGATCGAGGCCGCGCGCGAGCAGGGCAAGTACTCGATCGGCGTGGACGCGAACCAGAACGGCGTGGCGCCGGGCTCCGTGCTCACGTCCATGGTGAAGCGCGTGGACGTGGCGATCTTCACCACGATCCAGGAGGTCGCGGCGGGGACGTTCCGCGGCGGCCTGCGCGAGTTCGGCCTCGCGGAGAACGGCGTGGGCTGGGCGCTCGACGAGAACAACGAGGCGCTCGTCCCGCGGGAACGTCGCGAGTACCTCGCGGCCCTGGCGGACTCGATCGTGGCGGGCGAGATCGACGTTCCCGCGGACGCCGGCCGACGTTGACCGCGCCCGGCGGCTCCGGCGCCGCGCTCGTGGTGCGCGGCCTGACGAAGCGCTACCCGCGCGTCTTGGCGCTGGACTCCGTGGACTGGGAAGTGCGCGCGGGCGAGGTGCACGCGCTCGTGGGCGAGAACGGCGCCGGCAAGTCGACGCTCGCGCGCATCGTCTATGGCGCCGCCGCGCCGGACGGGGGAACGCTGGAACTCTTCGGCGCCCCGTACGCGCCGCGCGGCCCGCGCGATGCGGTCGCGGCCGGCGTGGGGCTCGTGCACCAGCACTTCATGCTCGTGGATACGCTCACCGTGTGGCAGAACGCGGTGCTCGGCCGGGAGCCGTCCCGGGGCGGCTGGATCGACGGGGCGCGCGCCCGCCGGGAGCTCGCCGAGATCTCACGTCGCTTCGGGCTGACGCTCGATCCGGACGCGCGCGTGGCGGACCTCTCGGTCGGCGAGCGGCAGCGGCTCGAGATCGTGAAGGTATTGATGCGCGGCGCGCGGCTCCTGATACTGGACGAGCCGACGGCGGTCCTCGCGCCGGCCGAGGCGGAGGCGATGTACGCGACCGTCGGCCGCCTCGCGGCGGAGGGCGCGACCGTGATCGTGGTCACGCATCGGCTCGCCGAGGTGCGGCGGCACGCAGACCGCGCCACGGTGCTCCGGCGCGGCGCGAAGATCGATACCGTGGACGCGAAGGCGACGGACGAGCGCGAGCTCGCGCGGCTCGTGGTGGGGCGGGATCCCGCGCCGCCCCGGGCGCGCGCCGCGCGCGAGCCGGGTCCGGTCGTGCTCGCGGTGCGGGACGCGCGGGAGGTGCGGGTCGGGGGAACGTCGCGGCTGCGGGGTGTTTCGCTCGACGTGCGGGCCGGCGAGATCGTGGGCATCGCGGGCGTGGAGGGGAACGGGCAGCGCGAGCTGATGGAGATCGTGGCGGGACTCGTTCCGTTCACGGGCGACGTGGAAATCGGCGGCGAGTCCGTGCACCGCGCGTCGCCGCGGGCGATCCGGCGGCTCGGCGTGGCGCACGTGCCGGAGGATCGACTCGGGGCGGGGGTGATCCCCGCGATGAACGTCGCCGAGAACCTGCTGCTCGGACACGAGGAGCGTTTCGCGCGCGCGGGCACGTTCGACCGCGGCGCGATCGCGGCCCACGCGCGGGAACGCATCGAGGCGTTCGACGTGCGGCCGGCGGATCCGGACCTCGCGCTGGAGACGCTGTCCGGCGGCAACCAGCAGAAGGTCGTGCTCGCGCGGGAGACGGAGGACGGGCCGCGCCTGCTGCTCGCGGCGCATCCGACGCGCGGGGTGGACGTCGGCGCGGCGGAATCCGTGCACGCCGCTCTGCTCGCCTTCCGCGACGCGGGCGGCGCGGTCCTGCTCGTGTCGGCCGATCTCTCCGAGGTGCGCGCCCTCGCGGATCGCGTCCTCGTGATCTACGACGGCGCGATCGCGGCCGAGTACCCGCGCGCGGAGGCCGATGAGGAACGTCTCGGGCTCGCGATGACGGGAGGCCGGGCGTGACGCTCCGCTCCCTCGGCGCGGCCGTCCTCGCGCCCGCGGCTTCGGTGGCGGCGGCGCTCCTGTTCGGCGCGCTGCTGATCCTCGCGATCGGCGAGAGCCCGCTCGTGGTGGCCGAGGTCTGCGCGAAGGGCGTGTTCGGCACGGCGGAGGGTCTCGCCACGATCCTGTTCAGCGCGACGGGCCTGATGTGCACCGGGCTCTCGGTCGCGTTCGCGTACCGCGCCGGCCTCTTCAACATCGGGGCGGAGGGACAGGTGCTCGTGGGCGCGTTCGTCGCCACGCTCGTGGCGCTCGCGCTGCCGGCCGCGCCCGCGCTCGTGCTCGTGCCGCTGTGTGTGGTGGCGGCGGCGATCGGGGGCGCCTTCTGGGGCGCGATCCCGGGCTTCCTGCGCGCGCGTCTCGGCGTGCACGAGGTCATCAACACGATCATGCTGAACTTCCTGGCGTCGGCGCTCACCGGCTACCTCGTGGTGCACGTGCTGCGGGAGCCGGGGGAGATGATCCCGCAGACGCCGGCGATTCCCCTCGCGGCGCACCTGCCGCGGCTCGGCGAGTGGACGCCCCTGCCGGCGCAGAGTCCCGCGAACGCGGCGCTGCTCGTGGCGCTGGCCGCCGCGCTCGCGCTCGCGTGGATCCTCGCGCGCACGCCGTTCGGGTTCCGGGTGCGCGCGCTCGGGCTCGGGGAGCGCGCCGCGCGCACGGCGGGACTGCCGGTGGGCGCGACGATCGTGGGCGCGATGGCGGTGGCGGGAGCGGTGGCCGGGCTCGCCGGCGCGAACGAGGTGCTCGGTTTCCGGTACCGGTTCCTCGACAACTTCACCGGCGGGATCGGTTTCCTCGGGATCGCGGTGGCGCTGCTCGGACGCGCGCGGCCGGGCGGCGTGGTGATCGCGGCGCTCCTGTTCGGGGCGCTGAACGCGGCGTCGCTCGAGATCGACCTGTTCACGGACGTGCCGCGCGAGATCGGCTTCGTGGTGCAGGCCGCGATCCTCCTGTTCGTGGTGGCGGGAGATCACGTGCTGCGCCGGCGCCTGGCCGCGGGGAGGGAGGGGTAGTGGATCTCGACCTGTTCGTCTCCGCGCTGCGGCTGGCCGCGCCGCTCCTGTTCGCGGCGCTCGGCGGCGTGCTCTCGGAGCGCTCCGGTGTGGTGAACATCGCGCTCGAGGGCAAGCTCCTGGCCGGCGCGTTCGCGGCGGCGGTCGTCACGCACGCGACCGGGAATCCGATCCTCGGCATCCTCGGAGCGGCGGCCGGCGGCGCGCTCGTGGGCCTGCTCCATGCGACGTTCTGCGTGCTCTTCCGCGGCGAGCAGATCGTGGTCGGTGTCGCGCTGAACCTGCTCGTGCTCGGCGTGACGCAGTTCGCGATGCGCGTGCTGTACGGCTCGTCCGCGAACACGCCCACGTTTCCGACCCGTGGCTTCGACGTCGCGCTCGTGGCGGCGGCGCTCGTCGCCGTGCCCGTGATCCACTTGCTGCTCGCGCGCACGCGGTTCGGGCTGCGTCTGCACGCCACCGGCGAGCACCCCGAGGCGGTGGAGTCGCTCGGAGTGGATCCGATCCGGACGCGGTTCGCGGCCGTCGTGCTCGCGGGCGCGGTGGCGGGACTCGGCGGCGCGTTCCTCGCGCTGTCCGCGTCGCAGTTCGTGAAGAACATGTCGGCCGGCCGGGGGTACCTGGCGCTGGCGGCGGTGATCTTCGGCAAGTGGCGCCCGCTCGGCGCCGCCGCCGCGTGCCTGTTCTTCGGGATCGCGGAGGCGGTGCAGATCCGCCTGCAGGGGCAGGGCGTGCCGACCCAGTTCGTGCAGATGATTCCCTGGATCCTGACCATGGTCGCGCTCGCGGGTTTCGTGGGAAGATCGCGCCCGCCGAAAGCGCTCGGCGTTCCGTACACGGGGGAGAAGTGATGCGTCGGTTCGTGGCCACGGGGATCGCACTGCTGCTGCTCGGGGCCTGCGCCAAGGAGGCCGCGCCGCCGCCCGCGCCGAAGCCCGTGCCGGGACCGCCGAACGTCGTGTTCGTGGTCGGCGACGGTTTCGGCGTGGGCGCCTGGACCCTCGCGCGCGGGCTCGCGCGCACGCGCGGGCAGGAGCTCGCGCTGGAGACGGCGCCGCGTCTCGGATTCCTGGACACGCGAGCGGGCGACGCGCTCGTGACGGACTCGGCCGCGGCGGCCTCCGCGTGGTCGATCGGCGAGCTCGTCTCGATCCACCACGTGGGGCGCCCGGGCGCCGAGCCGCTCGGCCGCACGCTGCTCCGGGCCGGCCGGCCGTTCGGCTTCGTGACCACCGCGCGCGTCACCGATGCGACGCCGGCGCCGTTCTACGGCACGGTTTCCGATCGCTGGGACGCGGAGGAGGACCTCGTGCCGCAGCTCGTGGAAGCGCGCTGCACCGTGGCGCTCGGCGGCGGGCGCGAGCGGTTCGTGGGCAAGGACGGCGGCGGTACACGTCGCGCGGACGACGTGGACTGGCTCGCCCGCGCCGAGGCGGAAAGCATCGCCGTGCAGCTCCAGTTCTCGGATCCGCTGCCGGTCGACCGGCCGGTGATCGGCCTGTACGCGGCCGGCCACCTGCCGCACGAGCTCGACCGCACGGAGGAGCCGGAGCTTGCCGACATGGCGCGCGCGGCGATTCGCCGGCTGCGGGCGGAAGGGCGACCCTGGTTCCTGCTCGTGGAGGAGTCGCACACGGACACCGCGTGTCACGACCACGACGGCCCGAGCGTCGCGCATGATGGTCTGCGGTTGGACCGCGCGATCTCGGCGATCCTCTGCGAGGTGGATCTCGACTCCACCCTCGTGGTCCTGCTCGCGGACCACGCCACCGACAGCCCCGCGTTCCTGGAGTGGGCGCACCCGGAGAGCCTCGACGTGGTGAGCATGTCGGTCGAGCGCATGGAGACCCGCATCTTCTCGGGCCCGTGGCGTGGCACGCCGCGCGCGCTGGAAGCGAAGGCGTTGCCGGTGCTGGACGAGGGCGCGCGGCAGACCGGACTCACCTCCGGCGACATCGACCGCCTGCTCGTGGCGGAGAGCGGCTACGACCGGCGAACCGCGCTCGGCGACGCGATCTCGCGTCGGCTCGGCATCTCGTTCATCGCGTACGAGGACCATCTCGCGTCGAGCCAGGTGCACGGGCACACGGGCGAGCTCGTGCCGATCCGCGCGTGGGGGCGCGGCGCGGAGGCCGTCCTCGGCATCCACCGGCACGACGAGATCGGCCGCTGGCTGCGCGAGGTGCTGGAGGTCGGCGGTGCGGCGGAGGCGGGCATGGAATCGGCCGGGGCCGCGGAGTCCACGGCCGTGGTCTCGCCTCCGGAAGGCTAGCGGGCCGGGGACCGTGGTCCTCTCCGCACCGACCGGATGTTTGGATCCCGATGGTTCGGATGTTCTCTCCGATCCTGGGCCCCGCAAGTTTCCCCTTGATCCCCCCCCCCCCCTGAGTCTGGCAGCATGCCGCCACGCACTTGCGGAGAGGCGCGCCACCCGCGCCGGGCTCGGAGCCTCCACCTTCCGGGCCCCTGCAACTGCCGGGGAGGGTGCGGAAATGGGACGAACGGACTCCGAGGGAACGGGCGCGCAGGCCGGACTCGCCGCTCGCATCGCCGCCGCGTCGCTGGCGGGGCTGCTGCTTCTCACGTGGGTGGCTGGGGCTTCGGACTACCGGTACGAGCCGGCGACCCAGGTCACCACGACGGCGTCGGGATTCGACGGTTCGCTGGCGAAGCAACTGGAACCCGGACGATCGACGGGCGGTCCGGATTTCCACCTGATCGTTCGAGAGTACGCGCCGAACCAGCAGAGCAACCGGAACTACGGGCGCGGAGTCTACTATTCCTACGATGGCTCCTCCTGGTCGCGCCACGTCTTCACGCCCGATCCGGAACCCGACGGGAGCTACAACGAAGATCGGCACAGTACGGACTTCCGATTCGTCGTGCGGGCGAACGACGAGATCCACGTGGTCCACGAGGCGAAGTACTACGCCGACACGCTCGTGTGGGTCGGGTACAAGAACAGCGGGGATTCGGCTCTGTGGGCTCCGGAGACGTATCCCTACATGATTCAGAAGGGGAGCTCCCCGCGGCTTGCATTGTACGAGGGCGTGTCCACGGATTCCTTGCACGTGATCTTCGCCGGCAACAACCCCAACGACAACGGTGCTTCGTGGACCACGCATGCCACGAAGGGAGTCGCCGACTCTTCGTGGAAGGTGACTTACGTGACGAACAAGTTCCTCACCCACGATGCGGCGGGGTCGATCACGGTGGACGACAACGGTCTCGTCCATATCGTGTCGGACCGAGACACGACGTTGGCTTCGGGGGCGAAACCGGACACCGTGTACCACGTGGCGGGGTTCCCTCCGACCACCGCTGGCGGGAACTGGACCCTCACCTCGGGCCCCACCGTGATCGACGCGTTCACCGCGGGGGCCGGTTCGCAAGGACTGACCGGAACCGGCGAGGTTCCTCAGTCCGCGTCGACCCGGATCGGCGATCAGCTCCACTACGTCTGGGAGCACCTGAACACAGCGGACTCGAACGGCTTCCAGGACAAGGTGATCGCGTTTCGCACGCTCGACACGGACGGAAGCACGAACCCAGCGAACTGGACCTGGATGCCGGACCTGTCTTCCCCTCCGGAGATCCTGAGCCAGCAGGATGACGGGATCCGCTCGGGGCAGCCGTTCCTGACCGTGGACGGCTCGGCGATCCACGTGTTCTGGCAGGAGCGCGTGGGCGGGCGACTCCGGTTGATGCACCGCTACAACCCTGACCTCGCGGGATCGAGTGCATGGGGCCCGATCATGGAGGTCTACCCGGAGTTCGGCGACGGGATGGAACGCGCCACCGCGGTCGTGATGTCCGGCACCGCCTACGTGGTCGGAACGAGCGACGGGGAGGGATGGCTCCGGACGGGGAGTGCCTTCTCGGGGTTCACCTTCGCGGCCGGAGAGACGACCGCGGCGAGCGCCGGGGTCTACTTCCTGGAGGGGGATCTGGAGGTCCCTTCGACGTCCACACTCCTGCTCCCCCAGGGAACGACTCTGTCCTTCGCCCGCGCGGATGACTACGAGAACGAGCCCGGAGTGGGAAGCGACACCACCCGGGCCGAGCTCAAGATCCTGGGTCAGCTCATCTCCGACGGGGATGCGAGCGCTCCGGTCATCCTGAGCAGTCCGGGCCACGTGGCCGGATCGTGGGGAGGCGCCATCTTCGACCTCTCGGGTTGCGAACACACGACCTACGGGTACTTCGGGACGTTCGAGCCGGTGTCCGACCTCCACGACACGTACATCGAGTTCGGGGAGAAGGGGATCTCGCTCGAGAACTTCGGTGCCCCCCGGCTCGCGGACGTCACGTTCTTCGAGATTGCGGGCGACAGGCACATCTACCTGGACAGCACGGACGTGTTCCTACCGTACGGGTACTTCGAGTCCGGCACGTGTTCGGGTGACGTGGAGCCCGACCCCGCCACCTGGGATCTCCTGGCGGGGACAGAAGTGGTCGCTGCCAACGCGGTGGCCGACACGAGCCAGGACGCCGTGTTCTGGGGCGAGGACGGGAAGGTCGATCTGATCCCCTACGCGAAATTGACGGTGATCGGAACCGAGAGCGATTCGGCCTGGTTTCGTCCGGAGGTCGCCCATCCCGATACGTGTCGAGACTGGGGAGGTCTCACGCTGACGGAGTACGCGGCCGGTAGCCGTCTCAGCCATGCATCGATCGGATACGCGGCGAATCCGGTGTTCATGTTCTACCCGGACTCGGCCACCGCGCTGGACAGCTGCAGGGTTCACCACTTCGCGGAGACGGGGATCTGGGTGGCCGGGAGCGGCGGCGACGTCGGGGGCGCGTACATCCAGGGTACGACGGTCGAGCGCGGAAGCGGGATCGACGCGGCCTTCGGCGACCTGGGCATCTATCTCGATCAGGCGGACAACGTGAAGGTGCTGGGAAGCACTGTGGATCTGCGGAATCTCAACGCGTCCGGAGGGGGCACGGGCATCCTGGCGGCGTTCAGCAAGTCGTTCTGCGAGTCGAGCCCGCCGAACCCGAGGCTCCTGAGGATCGGCGGTTGCTTGATCGTCGGGCCGACGACGGGGGGCGATGACTACATCGGCTTCGGTTCGAACTGGCTGTGCGGACTCGACGACGATCGGGACGTGGAGCTCATCGAGAACGGCATCTACGGCTGGCAGGGTGTGGGGATGGACTTCTACCAGACCGCGGACGTGCAGGTGAGTTGCAACCACATCCTCGGTTGCCGTCGAGGCGTGGACATCTACCGCGACTCGGAGCCTACGGGCACTTCGCTGAGGTTCAAGAACAACAAGATCGAGGCTTTGACGAGTTTGGCGACGCTCTTCGCATTCCGTACGAATGATTCGGAGAAGGCGAAACTCGGCCCGTCGAATTCACTGCGAGGGGACAATCGTCTCGAGGTGAATCAGAATCTCACGAAGTTCATCTACGAAGAAGATGGCGACGCCGCCAACGTTCTGAACGCGAGACAAAACTACTGGATCGCCGCCGGGCTGTTGAGCGACTCGACCCAGATAAAGAGCCGAATCGTGTCGAGCGATTCGACCTACGAAATCACCGGATTTCGGATCGCGTACTCGGACTCGTTCGAATGCGACGCAAACGTGCCCGCGCCTCCCGGCGGGGGAGGATCCAGCCGTCGAGCGCCGAGAGGTGGTCCCGCGGACATCCCTCGCCCCGGGGCAGTCCGCAGCGAATCCGTTCGCGTGCTGGGACCGGGCTATCCGAATCCTGCCGCCGGCACGGTTTGTTTGAATCTGGTGGTCCCGATCGAGTGGTTGGGCGTGTACTCGCTCGAAGTGTTTGAGGTGTCGGGGCGGCGCGTCTACGCGGCGAAGCAGGACATTTCGGCGCCGGGGCGCTACGAGGTGATCTGGAACGCGAGGGATGGATCCGGAATCGGTGTGGCGTCCGGTGTATACTTCCTGAAGTTGCGGGGTCCGGGAGGTTTCGACGAGACCCGGAAGGTGACTCTGTTGAGGTAATCATGCCCAGTCCTTGCTTGCGCATAGTGTTCGTCGGCAGTGCGATTCTGGTGCACTGGAGCGTGGGGGCATCGGGTGCGACGCTGGAGGTCCCAGGTTCCTTCCCGACGATCAACGCCGCATTGGACGCCAGCTCCCCGGGCGACACGGTGCTGGTCGCTCCGGGCACCTATACGGACTCCGATGTCCGGTTGGACGGGTTCAGTACGCGATCCTGTGCGTTCATGCGAGATGGCGTGGTTCTGCGATCGGAATCCGGACCTGAAGTAACCACGATTGACATGCAGGGATTGGGGGCCAGCCAGGCTGCCACGGTGTGGTGCGTTCACCTCCCTTCCACGGCAACTGCCGTCGAGGGTTTCACGATCACCGGAGCACCGGTCAATCAGCGGGGACTTTCATAGGAGACGTAGGTAGGGTGACGTATCGCGACTGCATCTTCCGCGACCTGGACGCGGGAAACAGCACCGGCGGTGGCTTGGCTGGCAACGGCAACGTGGACGTGATCGACTGCGAGTTCGTGAACTGCTTCGCGAACTCCGGCGGCGGCCTCATCCATTCGGGCGGTCACCTCAACTTGATTCGGTCGACGTTCGAGAACTGCGGGAACAGCGGTGCCTACCTTCTGGGCGTGTCGGGCGGGGAGGGCGAGTCGGCGCTCGTGGAAGACTGCCTATTCCTCGATAACTGGTCGAACGCTGGTGGCCCGGGGCTCACGATCTACCGCTACGACCAAGGCGCCATTGTCCGCCGGTGCCGGTTCGAGGGTAACCACGCCTCGGCCTATGCCGGCGGGGCCCTGTCGTTCACGGGCTACGGGCCGAAGCTGATTGAGGACTGCCCGTTCCTCAACAACTCGATCGACGGGGGAACCGGTCGCGGCGGCGCGCTCGTCGTTCAGGACAATGGAACATGCGAGATCCGCGGCAACACGTTCTTCGGGAACCATCAGACCTACCAGTCCGGCGGGGGCTCCGCGGTGTTCATCTACGCGCCGGGTGTGCTCTTCGAGAGGAACGTCGTGGTCCAGTCCACGGGCGTGCCCGCCTTCCACGTACAGGCGGGATCGAGCGTCTCCACCTCCTGCAACATCTTCTGGGACAACCCCGAGGGCATCGGGATTCCCCTGAGCCCCACGGATCGCGAGATGGATCCCCTCTTCTGCGATCCCGAGAACCACGACTTCACCGTCCGGGAGAACTCCCCGTGCGTGGAGCCGGGGAGTCTGGGCTGCGGTCAGATCGGTGCATTCGGTGCCGGCTGCGGGATCGTCTCGGTCGAGGCGTCGTCCTGGAGCCGGATCAAGAGCTCCTATCGAAACGGAGAGAGACCATGACTCGGATTCTCGCAGCCGCGACGTTCGTCAGTCTCCTCGCCACACCGCTCTTTGCCGCGAGTATCGAGCGCTCGATCGGGAACGTGACGGCGATCACGGAGCCGGAGACCCATGTCGGCCGGGTGCTGTTCACGGCGGATCTCTCGGTGCCGGAGGAGCACGTGGCAGTTCGTCGCGCCTACCTCCGCGTGCCGCTGCCACTCTTCGAGGCTTCCCGCGCGATGACGCTCCGCGTTCACCCGGTGACGACGGCTTGGTCGCGCGGGGCCGTGGGCTGGACCAGCGGCTGGAGCCGAGCCGGTGGCGACTTCGAGGATCTCGTTCACGGTCGCGCGGAGATCGCGGCGGGCGGGGGCGGCGAGGCGGTCTTCGACATCACGATCCTGGCCAAGGAGATCCTGGAGCACGACGTTCCGAACCGCGGCTTCATCCTGACGATCGACCCGGGAGAAGGGGTGGGAATGCCGGCCGCGGACCTGGAGGGCCTGGATGAGCTCACGGGCGCGACGATCGACGTGAGCTACCGGAAGACGGCACCTCACCTCGCGCGTGGTCAGAACTAGACCGCGTTCGAGCGGGCTGCTGGGCGTGCGTGCACCCGGATTGACACCGCTCGAGCCGCCGGTTAGGGTCTCGGGCCCGCAACCCCGCTCGCATTCCCGGAGGCCTCGAATGCACCGCCGAATCCCGCTCTACTCGTGTCTCGTCGGCGTGCTCTGGCTCGGCGCGTGCGCCGACGACGAGCGCAACGTCTTCGACGCCGCGGCCGACTTCGAGGCGCCGCAGCTCACGAGCTTCTCCGTCTCCACGCGCGCCGACGGGACCGTCGTGGCGAGCTGGGAGGCGAGCGAGCCCGTGCACGCGGTCGTGGAGTGGGGAAGCACGGCGGATGCGCTCCACCAGCATTCGTACTCCATCGGCCGCGCGTACGAGACGTCGGGCTCGGTCCGGCTGCTCGCGCCCGCCTCCACCACGGAGTACGCGTACGCGGTGCGGCTCACGGACCGCGCGGGGAACGAGGCCTCCCAGTTCGTGGAGAGCACGCCCACGTTCACCACCGAAGACGTCGTCACCGAACCCCTGTTCGAGTTCGTGATGATCGACGTGGGCTGGGGCGACGCGCTGTACCTCGAGTCGCCGGACGGCCGCAAGATCCTGGTCGACGCGGGCCACCCGCAGGACGGCCAGATCGTCCGCGAGTTCTTCGCGTCGCGCGGCATCACGCACCTGGACGTGGCGTCCATGACCCACGTCCACAACGATCACATCGGCGGCTACTACGGCGACGACTTCTCCGGCCGCCCCGGCGTGTTCAACGCGCGCGGCCAGGGCGCGGACATCCCCGCGACGTACTTCCTCGACATCCTGAACAAGACGCCGAACACCACCGAGAACCCGTACGCCGATCTCCAGGACGAGGTGCAGCGCCTGTCCACGATGACGCCGCTCTACCTCGAGACGGGCGCGAGCTCCTCGAGCTTCGAGGTGCCCGAGGCGCTGAACTGGGGCGCCGGCGTGCAGGTGGACCTGCTCGCGGCCGGGCGGAAGGACTTCCTGTACCCGAACGGTGCCCCGCCGGACCTCGGCAGCGTGCAGAACAACGATTCCATGATCTGGCGCGTGCAGTACGGCGCGTTCGTGCTGCTCCTCATGGGCGACGGCGAGTTCGCCACCGAGCAGTTCCTCGAGGATCACTGGCCGCACGAGTTCCTGCAGGCCACCGTCCACAAGCTCGGGCACCACGGCTCGAACGACTCGAACAGCGAGCGCTTCCTCGCGATCACGTCGCCGCAGGTGGCGCTCGTGACGAACTCCGTGCTCGAGAACCCGGGCGTGATGCACCCCTACGTGCTGGAGCGCGTGCGCAACCTCGGCGCGGACTACTACGCGTCCGACCGCGCGATCCCGAACCGCGATCGCGCGCTGCCCGGCGTGCGCGGGGACATCCACATCTACACGGATGGGGAGTGCTTCACGGTGTCGGCGCAGCGGATCCGGTTCGAGTAGGTCCTCTACCGGCTCAGGCAGTACCGGCGGCGGTTTCTCCCGGATCGCGATGATTCGCGTCGGAGCGTGACGCCACACTTCAGAGAGATCGCCGACTTCTGGCAAACAAAAGCAATCGCGCTTGAATCGGGACCCCACGATGCGGCATCCTTGCATTGTCGCGAGTCGAACCGGCCCGGCTCCTCTCCCCGGTGGCGGCACTACGTGGAGGTCGTGATGACGCGCACGAAGGTCCGTCTCACTCACTCACTCTCGCGGCCGCGCTGACTTGCGCGCTCGGCCTGGCTTCCGCGGCTGAGGCGGCGAGGGTGTGGTCCGGCCAAGCACCGCTCACCTACGTCGCCACGGATGCCGGCGGCTACGCGAAGAACAACCTCGCCGCAGGTCGCGGCACGGATCCGGGGGATCCTTGGTTTCATCAGATCGTGCGCAAGTGCCTAGGAGACACGTCTGGGCAGTCCTGCAACGGGGAGTTTGCGACGGGTCTCTACACGTACTTCGATCCCGACTCGATGGCCTGGGTGACTCCCGAGGAGATCCTCCCGAGCACCGATCGAGGCAATGACTTCAACATCGTGGTGCTCCCGGATGATGAGATCCTGGTTGTGCATGAGTACTGGGACAACGGGGTCGGGCCGAAGGTCGCCCTGTCGCGGCGGACCGGCGCCAACACCTGGACGCAGGAGCTCATCTCGAGTTCGACGGGCTCTGCCCATACGCCCCAGGTCTTTTTGCAGGAGTTCCCGGACAGCTCCGTTCTGCACGTGACCTTCAGCCAGGATTACGTAACGACTCTGAACTACCGGCGGAAACGCGTCTCCGGCTCCGGGGGAACCTGGTCGACGCCCGACACGGTCTCGACCTACCTGGGAGGTGGTGCCGTCTTCGTGGACTCGTTCGAGCGGCCGCACCAGGTTACGAAGTACCTGGACAAGTCCGGAGATCCCTACTGGCTCCAGCTTCATCACGTCTACCCCGACGGCTCGGGGTGGGTCGACACGGTGGTAGACTCGTTCGCCGTGACGGTGCCTCCGCCTCTAACGGAGATCGAGATCGACCCTGTGGTGTCCGCGCGCGGTGGTGGGGACGACGAGTTCTACGTCGCCTACTCGGCTCCGGACGACGACAACTACACTCGCTCGAACGGCGAGATCTGGGTGAGCCGCCTCACGGTGAGTGCGGTGGACTCGTCGATCACGTGGGCGACGCCGGTCGTGGGGTCTCCGGACAAGTCCGAGCGCGCAGTCGCGGGGCAGATCGACCGGACGTCCGATGGCGTTTATCACCTCACGTACATGCGCCCGCCGGCTCCGGGGACGATCCGGCGCCCGACGGTGGACGAGTACGCGGGAATCTTCTACCGGGAGTCGTCGACTCCGCTCGTTTCCAGCTCCTGGTCGCCCCCGATCGACGTCACCGCGGACCGGACGACCGCCGCCCGAAACGTCGGCTTCGCCCGGAGCGACTATCGCACGATGTTCACGTACTCCCTGTTCGCGCAGGCCGATCCCGATGACTGGTGGCAACCGTGGTATCGGTTCTACGACGAGGAGCCGGACACCGTGGCGGCGAACGCCCATGTCGAGTGGAGCGGTCTCGTCCAGCTCGCCGGGGACTTCTACGTAGCGCCCGCGGGCACCCTGTCGATCGACCAGGGCGCGCAGGTGATCGTCAAGGCGAACACCGACACCCTGAACATCGGAAACCAGTCCGGCCTCACGGAGCTGGTGATCGACGGCTTCCTGGATTCCCAGGGGACGGAGTCCGAGCCGGTCGTGCTCACGTCCAGCGAGGAGACGAGCGGGACCTGGGGAGGCATTCTCTTCCGGGATACCGCCGACATGTCGATCAGCCGCATCGAGCACACGGGAGTCGACTATCCCACGTTCGGGATCCAGGTGGATTCGCTGGCGTGCACGTTGATCCAGCCGACGTTCGAATCACCGCTCCAGGCCGGAATCCACGCGGATCGGGACACCCGCATCCCAGCCACCGGGGAGTGGGATCTGGTTGCTCCCACGACGGTGTCATTCGCGACGAGCGACGCCGGCGGCGGTGGTGAGGACACGACGCGAGTCGAGCTCGCGGTCGACGGTGTTCTTCGTAGCCATCGACCGACCGGCGCGGCGGCGACAGACAGCGTCTGGTTCACCTCTGGAGCAACAACCCCGGACCGCGGCGATTGGGCGGGGATCACGATTCGGTGGGATCAGTATCATTCGAAGGGCGTTCTTCGCGACGCTTCCATTGGCTACTGCACGAATCCGCTCGCATTCGTCGCGTCCGATTCGGCGCTCGTGGAGGATTCCAATCTCCATCACTTCACGGACACCGGGATCTTCGACTGGGGCACGGGCGGCTACTACCGCCGGAACGCCGTGCAGGGAAGCGAGGGCGTTGGGGCAGTCGAAGATGGGGCGCTGCTCGGGATCCACAGCCTGACCGCGATTCCCCAGATCGAGGAAAACACGATCGGCTGGCACCAGATCTCCGGAATCGAGGTTGAGTGGACCAAGAACTACTGCGCCGATCTTGAGGACTCGACACAAGCGCCCGAGGACTCTGTTTTCGTCATCGGAAACACGTTGACCGGGAAGGGCGAGCAGAACTCTGACTATCAGCTTGGGTCGGGTATCACCGTGACCTGGGGATGCCGAAAGCGGCACGTTCGGATCTACGAGAACTCGGTCGAAGATTGGTACGAGAACGGAGTCGACCTTCTGCAGTGTGCCGATACGAGACTGAAGTGCAACGACCTGGTCGACAACAAGAGGGGCGTGTCTCACAGCCGAAACATCTCGGAGACCAGCGGTGGACCCGTCCGCCTACGCACGAACTTCATTCTTGGAAGCGACGATGCCGGCGTCTGGGCCGACGATTTCTCGAAGCTCAAGCTCTACGACGGCGGCGTGTTCGCGACGTCGAACGAGATTCAAGTGGAGGGAGTGTCGACGGGCGTCTACGTTCACCATGAGGACTACACCGCGTCGGTGCTCGACGCTCGTCACACCGTGTGGCGGGATGCTGCCGATCAGATTCTTGGCGAAGCAGACAGCCTCTATGTTCGGACTCGAATCGACGGGATCGAACCCCTGCTGGTGAACATCGCCGACTTCGATACCGTTGCGGCCGATTGCAGCGGGAGCCAACAACTCGAGTCCCGCCTGCAGAGACCGGAGAGCGTCGTCGACAGCGGCCCACAGCCGGCACCGAACGTGCCGACGTTCGAGGTCGCGAACGACCGTGATCGGACAAGGGTCGATCTCGGACTTCCCGGCCACGACAGATCGAAGGTCTCGGTTCGCGTCTATGACGTCTCCGGTCGACTGGTCTCGACGATCGTGGACGGCGAACTCCCGCCCGGTCGGCACGCGATCACATGGGCGCAGGATACGAACAGCGGGCGACCGGTGGCCTCCGGCATCTACTTCCTGGTCGCGCGTGGAGATTCCTGGTCGTTCGTCCGGAAAGCGGTGGTGATCCGATGAGGAGATTCGTCGCCGCCACCGTACTCGCCTGCTTGACTTCGGGCCCGGTAGCTGACGCCGCGACGATCCGAGTCCCGGAGGACTACCCGACCGTCCTGGCCGGTCTGGATGCTTCCGCCGCCGGGGATACGGTCTTCGTCGGGCCTGGCACGTGGACCGAGCAGGATACGCGACCGACGATCGTGGGCACCGTACCCGCAAACGGCTTCATTCCTTCTGGAGTCACTCTCATCGGATCCGGTCCGGAACAGACCATACTCGAGGGGCCGCCTTCACCGGGTGGGGCGCGCGCGCTCGTCCTGATTGTTCTGGGTGGGACGGAGCCCGTGGAGATTCGCGGCTTGACCTGCCAGGGCGGCGGGTTCCCGTACTGGGGCCTCTATGCCCAGGGCTACTTCGACCTCACGATCGAAGATTGCGTCTTCGAAGAGAACGCCTGCGCGATCAAGGCCGACGACGTGAACGGGTTTGTCCGGAACTGCGTGTTCCGCCGTCAGGACTCGACGCCGGCACCACCGGAGTACTCGACGCCGACGGGCCTGGACGCCTTCAATGCGCGATGGACGATCGAAGATTGCCTGTTCGAGGAGAATGTCGGCGAGATGCTGATCGAATCCGTCGGAATCGGAGGTGACCGCGGTGAGGTTCGAAGGTGTCGATTCATCAACAACGAGACCAGGAGAGTTCTTCTTCTCCTTGACCACCACCCGATGGAGATCGAGGACTGCTGGTTCGAGGGGAACCTTGGTCCGGCCAACGTTTCCGGCTGGTGCCTCAGCACTGGGAATGCCCGCGGCAATATTCGGCGAAACACGTTCGTAGGCAACAGCTCGGATTCTCCCGCCGCTTCCCTGATCTACCTCTTCAACGGGGACGATGGCGTCGTCCACTTCACCGACAATACGATCTACGCGAATCCGCTGGTCGGAGGAAGGGGAGTCAGCGTCGGCACTACCGTCCCCGCAGAGTTCGCCCGCAATATCATCGGCGGGTGTGGGGATGGAGTAGGCCTCTACCTGACGCTCTTCTCCGAACAACCCTACGGCGGCTGCAACGTCTTCTGGGACAACCCCGGCGGCAACTTCCAGAACTACACGCCGAAGCCCACCGACCTCCAAGCTGACCCGCTCTTCTGCAACCCGGACGCGAACGACTTCCATGTCGCCGAGCAGTCCCCCTGCGCTCCCGGCGGAATCCCGTCGTGCGGCCAGATCGGCGCCTGGCCGGTCGGCTGCGGCCTGGTCTCGATCCAGGCCACAAGCTGGGGTCGGATCAAGAGCCTCTACCGAGGAGGAGAGTGACCATGCGTACCGCACTGCTCGTCCTGCTCGCGATCGCGCTGGGCATCCCGGCGCGAGCCGCCACCCTCGATCTTCCCGTCGAGACGGTTCACTGGATCGCGCGAGAGGACGGAGACGCGCGTCTCCTTCTCCGGGTGGACGACCTGTCCGCCATCCGGGGGCGCCTCGTGAAGTCCGCGACGCTCGTCCTGCCGGTCGGGCAGGCGGTCGGGGAGAGAGATCTGAATCTCTACGTCTACGCCGCGGGCAGGAGCTGGAGCGCCGCCGCGGACTGGTACAGCCCGTGGGTTCGTCCCGGGGGAGACTGGAATCTCGACAACTACGACATCGTCCGCCTTCCGGCCGGCGAGTCGCGGGACGTGCTTCGCTTCGACGTGGCGCCGATCCTCCGCGAGATCGCGGAGGGCCGGGAAGCGAACTACGGATTCGTGCTCATGCCGTCCGGCGGGGAGACCGGCGGGCGCTTCCTCTCTTCCGAGCGAGGGACCATCGGCGCGCTCACAAACGCCGTGCTCGGGGTCACCACCATTCCGATGCCCCGAAGGGGTCGCGGGTGAGTCGTCGCGGGAGGTTCGGGCGCTCCCAACCTCCCGCGCTTCGATCGGCCGATACATCGACTACCGATACATCGCCTTGATGTCGCCCCAGCTCTCGGACTCCACGGACACCGGGCCGGTGTAGAGAACGAGCAGCGATCCGGCGAGGAACGGCGCCTGGGGACAGCCACCGACCGCCATCAGCACCTCGGTTCCCGTTCCGGCGTTGAGCACGCCGTTCATGGGGACGAAGGAGAGAATCAGCAGGTTGCTGTTGTCACTCTCGAGGCGGAACTCGGCGGCGGCCCAGCCATCGAAGCCCGAGTTGATCGTGCACTCGAACCAGAGATAGAGGTTCGAGAGACCCGGCACCAGGGGCCCCGAGTGCAGGAACGGATCGGTGGAGCTGGAACTGATCGACCAGCCGTAGTCCTGGAGTCCACCGCCCGCGACCGGGCCGCAGAAGCCGGACGTGCACGGAAAGCCGTCCGTCGAGTAGCCGGTCGCGGCGTTCTCGTGAATCTGGGGATTCAACGGATCGCAGTCGACGGTGACGTTGAAGTTGTTCGCGGTCGACGGCACGATGCAGATCTGGGAGGCGCCCGCGGCCGACACGGCGAGGCCGGTCGAGAGGAGCGTCAGCAGTCTCAGTACGTTGCGCAAGTTGGTCCTCCTAGCGATACATCGCCTTGATGTTGCCCCAGCTCTCGGATTCCACGGACACCGGACCGAAGTAGAGCACCGTCCACATGCCCGCGACGACGGGACCCGAGGGGCAGCCGCCGACCGCCACCAGGATGTGGGTCACGGTGCCGGCATTCAGGAAGCCGTTCTGGGGCGTGAACGCAACGGGGAGGAAGACGGAGCCGTCCGTCTCGACCTGGAACTCGGCGGCGGACATTCCATCGAACGTCGCGCAGTGGAGCCAGAGATAGAGATTGCTGACGATATCCGGCAGCGTGCCGGAGTTCACGAACGGATCGGTGGAGCTGGCGCTGATCGACCAGCCGTACTGGTTTGCGCCGCGCTCACCCACGAAACCGCAGATACCCTGCTGGCACGGGGGGCCTGCGAGCGAGTATCCGATCCAGGCGTTGTCATGGATCTGGGGATTCACGGGATCGCAGTCGACGGTGGCGTTGTAGCCGCTTCCCGGGTACGGGACGATGCAGACATCCGAGGCGAGTGCGCCGGTGGCGAACAGAACGGCCGCGGCGAGGGCAACGAGCGATGTGCGCATGGCGGACCTCCTAGCGATACATGGCCTTGATGTCGCCCCAGCTCTCGGACTCCACCGAGACGGGACCGAGGTACAGCACGAGGATACGTCCGATCAGGAAGGGCTCCCGCGGGCAGCCTCCGACCGCGAGGAGGAGGTGGGTTGCGGTGCCCGCGTTGAGGGCGCCGTTCATCGGCTCGAATGCGAGGGGCACGAAGACGGTGTTGTCGGACTCGAGACCGCATTCCATCGCGGCAACGCCGTCGGTCGTGGTGCACGTGAGCCAGAGGTACAGGTAGTCGATGTTCGACGACAGCGGGCCTGAGAACAGGTTCGAGTTGGTAGAGCTGGAGCTGATCGACCAGCCGTAGTCGTCGGGACCCTTCAGGCACATTCCCGAACTGCACGGATAGCCCGAGAGCGTGTAGCCCTCGGCGGCGTTGTCGTGAAGCTGCGGATTGATCTGGTCGCAGTCGACCGAACCGTTGATCCCGTTCGGCGACGGCACGATGCAGAGGTCCGACGCGAGCGCGTCGAACGCGGACAGCAGAACGGCTCCAACTGAAACGAGAACAGCCAGGGCACGCATGGCGACCTCCCGGCATGCGGGTCCGAGGGCCGACCGGGGGGAGGGGCCTCCCTCACGAGCTCCCAGGATAGCAGGCGCGGTCCCCCGGTTCACGCGATTTGCGTCCGCGGAGGCGGCGAGAGTTCTGGAGCGAGGGGTCGAATGTCACGCCCCGCCGGCCCGGAGCGCCGGTTCGGGGGCGCTTTCGAGGCGATCCGCCACCGTCGACGCCGAGGCCACCAGGTGGTTGACCGACACGCCGCTGTAGGCCGATCCCGCCACATCGAGGCCGTCGAGCGCATCCAGCGCGCGGCGGATCCGCTCCACGCGGGCGGGGTGGGCCACGTCGTACTGCGGGATCGCCGCCGGCCAGATCACGCACCGGGTGGCCACGGGCTCCGACCCGATCGCGAGCAGCGGCTCGAGGAACCCGCGGGCCTGCGCCACGATGCGCTCCGGATCCTGCGCCACCGCCTCGGCGTTGCGCGCGCCGCCGACCATCGCGCGCAGCATCACACGCCCGGCCGGCGCGCGATTCGGGAACACGCTGGACTCGAACAGGCAGCCGAGCACGGGCTCGCGCCCGCCGGCCGCGAGGAAGCCGTAGCCGTCGAGCGGGTGGCCCACGGCGGATCGCTGGTACAAGAGGCCGACCACGGCCACTGCCGCGGAGTGAATCTCCCGCAGCGCGGCGCCCACGTCTGGCGCGACGTCACCGAGCACTCCCGCCGCCGCAGAGGGAGGCAACGCGATCACCACGCGCTCCGCGTCCAGCCGGTCGCCGCCGTCCGTCGTCACGCGCCAGCCGTCCCCGCTCCGCGCGAGCGTCACCGCGCGCGTGCCCGTACGGATGCGACCCGCGAGCGGGCGGGCGGTGGCGTCCACGAGATCGCGCATGCCGCCCGTGAACGAGTGCAGTCGCGAGCCGGCGGGATCGGAAGGACCGCCGGCCTTCTTGCGCGCCATCATGCCGCGGATGAGCCCGCCGTGCTCCCGCTCGAGCTTCTTCATCTTGGGGAAGCACGCGTCCACGGAGAGCCGCGAGGGATCGCCGGCGAAGATGCCGGTCACCACCGCGTCCAGCAGCTTGTCCGCCGCCTCGGGGCCGATGCGGCGCGCCGCGAACTCGCGGATCGTCTCGGGGCGATCGGGCGCCCCCTTGGCCCACGGCTCGCGCAGCACGCGGAGCCGCCCCGGGAACGAAAGCAGGGGAGACCGCAGGAACGCCACCGGGCTCAGCGGCAGCGCCACGAGCTTGCCGCCGGAGAGCAGATACCGCGTCTTGGCCGCGTCCGACGCCGGCAGCAGCCGGTCGCGCAGTCCGAGCTCGTCGACCGCTTCGAGCACGCCGGGCCGCTCGCCCAGGAAGCCCTGCGGGCCGTGCTCCATCAGCGCGCCGTCCAGGCTCGACGTCTGCACGTTGCCGCCGACGCGTTCCTGCGCCTCGAGCACGATCACGTCGTGGCCGCGGCGCAGCATCTCCCGCGCCACCGACAGCCCCGCGATCCCGCCCCCGACGACGATCGTGTCCATCACACCGTCCGCGAGAAGACCGGACCCTCGCGTTCCATGCGGCGCAGTCTCTCGTCGAAGATCATGGCGATGTTGCGGACGAAGATCCGGCCCGTGTCCACCACGCGGATCTCCGCGTCATCCTGCTGCACGAACCCGCGACGTTCCTCCTCGCGCAGCTCCTCGAGCTCCGGCCCGAACTTCTCCGCGAAGTCGAAGCCCCAGCGCTTCTCCAGCCCGGCCTTGTCCACGCGCCAGTTGCACATGATGGACATGATGATCTCGCGGCGGATGCGGTCCTCGTCCGAGAGGCCGACCCCGCGCAGCGTCGGCGGCACGCCTTCCTGCACCTTGCGGCGGTAGGCCGGGATCACCTTCTCGTTCTGGACGTAGGCGTTCGCCACGTCGCCGATGGCGGACACGCCGAACCCGATCATGTCGGGGGCCGGCCGCGTGGTGTAGCCCATGAAGTTCCGGTGCAGCACGCCGTTCCGGGCCGCGACCGCGAGCTCGTCGTCCGGCAGCGCGAAGTGGTCCATGCCGATCGGCTCGTACCCGGCGTCCACGAAGCGCGCGCGCGTCTCCGCGAACAGCCGCAGCTTCACGTCGGCCTTGGGGAGCATCGCCTCCACGGTCTTGCGCTGGTTCGCCTTCATCCAGGGCACGTGTGCGTAGCTGTACACGGCCACCCGGTTCGGGCGGAGCGAGATCACCCGGTCCAGGTTCTTCACGAACGCGTCCGGCGTCTGCTTCGGCAGCCCGTAGATCAGGTCGATGTTCAGCGAATCGAGGCCGAGGCTCCGGCACTTCTCGATCATGCGGACCGTCTGCTCCTCGGTCTGCCAGCGCGTGATCGCGTCCTGCACCTCGGGCGTGAAGTCCTGCACGCCCATGGAGATGCGGTTGAACCCGAGGCGCTTGAGCAGCTCGAGCTGCGGATCGGACGTCACACGCGGGTCGACCTCGATCGCCACCTCGGCGTCCTTCTCGATCGTGAAGCGCGAGAGCACCTTCTCGTGCAGCGCCTCCATCTCCTCGACGTTCAGGAACGTCGGCGTCCCGCCGCCCCAGTGGTACTGACGGACGGAAGTGCGCTCCCCGAGGCGGTCCGCCACGAGGTCGACCTCCTGGTGCAGCACCCCGAGGTAGTCCGTGGCCACGTCGTGCTTCGTGGTGATGATCACGTGGCAGCCGCAGAACGCGCACCGGTGCGAGCAGAACGGCAGGTGGAAGTAGAGCGAGAGGGGATCGCGACTCTGGCGCGCGGTCGCGAGGCGCTCCTCGTAGGCCTCCGGGCCGAACGAATCGTCGAACTCGACCGCGGTCGGATACGACGTGTAGCGCGGCCCGGGGCGATCGTACCGGGCGAGCAGCTCGGCGATCTTCTCGGCGTCGGGCAGGATGCTCACGCGTCACCTCCGGATTCGTGCACGAGGCGGACCAGCAGCTCGGCGTTCTGCACGGGCGTCTCCGGCAGGATGCCGTGTCCGAGGTTGAAGATGTGCGGTCCGGGAACGTCGAGGATCGCGCCCACGCGCTCGCGGATCGTCTCCGGCCGGCCGAGCAGCACGGCGGGATCCAGGTTCCCCTGGAGCGGCCGGTCCGGGAACTGGCGTCGCACCTCGGCGAGGTCCACGCGCCAGTCGATGCCGAGCACGCGGGCCGGGAGCATCGCCTGCACGTCGAGAGCCCCGCCGGCTCCCGGCGCGAAGTAGATCGTGGGGAAGTCCGCCGGCACCTTCACGGAGTGCAGCACGCGCCGGGCGGCCGGCAGCGCGAAGCGCTCGAGATCCGCGGGGGAGAGTAGTCCCGCCCACGAGTCGAACAGCTGGAACGCGTGCACACCGGCATCCACCTGGACCTGCAGCCAGCGCGCGAGCTCGTCCGCGAGGAACTCCAGCAGCGCGCGGAACCCGTCCGGGTCCGCGTGCATCCACGCGCGCGTTTCCGAGAAGTGCTTGGAGCCTCCGCCGTCGATCGCGTAGCACGCCACCGTGAACGGGGCGCCCGCGAATCCGATCAGCGGGACACGGCCGGCCAGGCGATCGAGCGTCGCGCGGACGTTACCGTCGAGGAACTTCCAGTCGCGCGCGGGATCCGCCCGCCGCAACGTCTCGACGCCGGCACCTCGTGAGAGCGTGCGCGCGAGCACCGGGCCCGGCTTGAAGTCGACGTCGATGCCGAGGGCGGGCAGCGGCGTGAGGATGTCCGAGAACAGGATCGCCGCGTCCACGCCGAGGCGATCCACCGGCTGCGTGGTGACCTCGGCGCACAGCTCCGGCGTGTGAGAGACATCCAGGAACGAATGCTTCTCCCGGAACGCGCGGTACTCGGGCAGCACCCGTCCCGCCTGGCGCATCATCCAGATCGGCCGGGGACGGAGGGTCTCGCCGCGCGCGGCGCGCAGCAGCCGGTCGTTCGCGAGCGTTCCGGTGGTGGTCATCGGCTGCCTCCGAAGGTGTCGGCGAGGGATTCACGGGCCGCCTGCACGAAGCCGTCGATCTCGGCCTCGCCGTGGGCGGACGAGAGGAAGCCCGCCTCGAATCCGCTCGGCGCGATCGCGTAGCCGCGCTCCCAGAGTCCGTGGAACCAGCGCGAGAAGGCGTCGCGGTCGGCGCGGGCCGCGTCGTCCCAGTTCCTTACCGGGCCGGGCGCGAAGTACAGGCAGAACATCGAGGCGACGCGCTGGAACGCGAGCCGATCGCCGAGTCCGAGATCGTCGATCGCGTTCTGCATGCCGGCGGAGAGCCGCGCGCCGAGACGCTCGAGGCGCGGGTAGAGCTCCGGGTCGGCGTCGATGCCGTCGAGCATCGCGAGGCCGGCCGCCATCGCGAGCGGGTTTCCGGAGAGCGTGCCGGCCTGGTACACGGGGCCGTCCGGCGAGATCTGCCGCATGAGGTCCGCGCGTCCGCCGTACGCGCCCACCGGCAGGCCGCCGCCGATCACCTTGCCGAGGGTCGTGAGGTCCGGTCGCACGTCGTACAGCTCCTGCGCGCCGCCGCGGGCCACGCGCAAACCGGTCATCACCTCGTCCAGGATCAGCAGCGCGCCCTCGCGATCGCAGATCTCGCGCAGGAACGCGAGGAATCCGGGATCGGGGGGGATGCAGCCCGAGTTGCCCACGACGGGCTCGGCGATGATGGCCGCGACCTGGCCGGGGTTCGCGGCGAAGATCTCGCGCACGGAATCCGGATCGTTGAAGCGGGCGTTGCGCGTGTCGCGCGCCACGCCTTCCGTCACGCCCGGACTGGTCGGCGTGCCGAACGTGGCGGGGCCGGAGCCGGCCTCGATCAGGAACGCATCCGCGTGCCCGTGGTACGCGCCCGCGAACTTCATCACGATCGGCCGCGACGTGGCCGCGCGCGCGAGGCGCAGCGCGCTCATCGTCGCCTCCGTGCCGGAGTTCACGAAGCGCACCATCTCCACCGAGGGCACCCGCTCCACGATCCGCTCCGCGAGATCCACCTCGAGGGCGGTGGGCGCGCCGAAGCTCGTGCCGGAGCCGGCGACCTCGCGCACCGCGCGCACGATTCCCTCGTTCGAGTGGCCGAGGAGCATCGGCCCCCAGGACCCCACGAAATCCACGAGCTCCTCGCCGTCCTCGGTCATGATGCGGCAGCCGTGCGCCTCCGCGATGAACGGCGGGTGGCCGCCTACGCCCTTCCACGCCCGCACCGGCGAGCTGACCCCGCCCGGCATCACCTTCTCGGCGCGCGCGAGCAGCGCGGCGCTCAGCGTCTTCTCGTTCATGACAGCCATTTCGCGACGTCCTTCGCGTGGTAGGTGAGCACGATGTCCGCGCCGGCGCGACGGATGCCGGTCAACGTCTCCAGCACCACGCGTCGTTCGTCGAGGAGGCCGGCGGCGGCGGCATGCTTGAGCATGGAGTACTCGCCGGAGACGGCGTACGCGGCGATCGGCACGTCGAAGGTGTCGGCGGCGCGGCGGATGATGTCGAGGTAGGCGAGCGCCGGCTTCACGAGGATCACGTCGGCGCCTTCCGCGAGGTCGAGCTCGATCTCGCGCATCGCTTCCTGCGAGTTCGCGGGATCCATCTGGTACGAGCGGCGATCCCCGAACGCCGGCGTGGAGTCCGCGGCCTCGCGGAACGGGCCGTAGTAGGCCGAGGCGTACTTCGCGGCGTAGGAGACGATCGGCGTGCCGCCGTAGCCGGCGGCGTCCAGGGTCTCGCGGATCGCGCCCACGCGGCCGTCCATCATGTCCGAGGGGCAGACCGCGTGCGCGCCGGCGGCGGCGTACGCGAGCGACGCGGCGGCGAGCAGCGGCAACGTGGCGTCGTTGTCCACGTCGCGGTCCCTGAGCACGCCGCAGTGGCCGTGGCTCGTGTACTCGCAGAGACAGACGTCGGCCCAGACCAGCAGGTCCGGCACGGCCCGGCGCACGGCCCGGATCGCGCGCGGCACGATGCCCTCGGGGTCGGTGCCGGAGGAGCCGGTCTCGTCCTTGTGATCCGGGATCCCGAACAGGATCACGCCCGGGATGCCGAGGCGATGGACCTCCTCGCACTCCCGCACGAGCTCCTCGATCGAGAGCCGATCGCACCCCGGCATGGACGCGATCGGCGCGCGTCCGTCACGCTCGTGCACGAACAGCGGCAGCACGAGATCGTCCACGGAGAGACGCGTCTCGCGCACGAGGCGTCGCCAGGCTTCGTTGGCCCGGAGTCGGCGGGGGCGTTGGATCGGGTCCATGCGGCTCTCCTGCGACGAAAGGTAATCCGAATGCGGCCGGCGGTCAGGGCCCGGCGGAAAAGAACTGGTCCAGCGCCTCGGCCAGGGCCTCGAAGCCGGGCGCGTCGGGCACGATCCCGGCCGTGAGGCCGGCGCGCCGCAACGCGTCGGCCGTGGTGCCGCCGATGGCGGCGATGGGCGGGAGGCGGCAGCCGCGCCCCGCGTCGGCCAGCACGCGGGCCGCACTCGGACTCGTGACGACGACCGCGTCCAGGCCCGCGCGACCGAACCGGCTCGCGAGCTCGTCGCGGGCGCCGGAGCGGGCCGCGACCTCGTACGTCGCGAACACACGGACGCGCGCGCCCGCCCCCTCGAGCTCCGCGATCGCGGCGTGGTCCGCGCGATCGGACGCCGGCCACAGCACGGTGCGTCCCGCGAGCGCCGCGCCGGCCTCCCGCCGCACGAGGCGCGCGAGCGCTTCGCCGCCGCCGTCGCCCACGAGGTCCGGCGCGCGGCCGGCCCGGCGCTCGAACGCCGCGGCCGTGCCGGGCCCCACCGCGCCCACGCGGACCGTGTCCGGCACCGGCGGCAGGCCCTCGCACGCGCGCGCGCTCGTCACGAGGAGCCAGTCGCCTTGGCCGGTCTTCGCGAGCGCCGCTGCGAACGCGCGCCGACCGTTCTCCTCCGGACGCGTCTCGATCACCGGCAGCAGCTCGACCGTCGCGCCGTGTCGGCGCAGCGCGGTCGCGAGCGGACCGTCCGGGGATTCGTCCCGGGTGACGAGGATCGTGCGTCCGCTCAACGTCAAGACTCCCGCTCCGGCGCCACGCCGCTCGCGTGCAGCGTGGTGGCGATCTCCGCGGCCAGCGCGATCCAGTCCTTGCCCTGGCGCTCGTCGAACGCGTGCTCGCCGTGTTCGCCCCACAGCTCCGCCGCGACGTTCCACTCGCCGTCGAGGCGTCGAGCCCGCGCGCCGAGCGGCAGCGAGCAGCCGCCGCCGAGTCCGCCGAGCACCGCGCGCTCCGCCGTGACCTCCGCGCGCGTCTCTTCGTGATCCAGCTGCCGCACGAAGCGGAGCACGTCTTCGTCGTCGCTGCGGACCACGATGCCGAGCGCGCCCTGGCCGGGAGCGGGGAGGAGCGGCAGCACTTCCGTGTGCTCGAGCGGGATCTCGAGGCGGTCCACGCCGGCCCGCGCGAGCACCGTCGCGTCGACCTCGCCGTCCAGCACGCGCTTCACGCGCGTGGGAACGTTGCCGCGGAGCGTCACGATCTCGAGGTCGGGTCGGGTGGCGCGCAGGTAGCCCGCCCGCCGCGGACTCGACGTTCCCACGCGCGCCCCCTGCCGCAGCTGCGCGAGCGGCTCGCCGTTCGTCGTCACGAGCAGGTCCTCCGTGGGGCCGCGCTCGGGGATCGCCACCAGGGTGAGCCCGCGCGGCGACTTCAGCGGCAGGTCCTTCAGGCTGTGAACGGCGACCTCGGCCCGCTTCTCGATCAGCGCGCGATCCACCTCGGCCGTGAACAGCCCGGTGGCGCCGAGCGCGAACAGCGGCGCGCCGGTCTCGCGGTCGCCGCGCGTGGACAGCGTTTCCACGCTCGTCTCCGCGCCGAGCGCCTGGAGCAGTCCGGCCACGGTGTGGGCCTGCCAGAGCGCCAGGTCCGATCCCCGGGTCGCGATGCGAAGTCTCATTCGGCGTCCCCTTCCCGGCCGTCGAGGCCGAACATCCGGCGCGTCCACTCGAGTCGCGCGAGACCCTCCCGGGTGGAAGGGTCGCAGCCGCGGAGCGACGTCGTGGGTCCGTGCAGCAACTTGTTCGTGAGCGCCCGCGAGAACTTCTCGAGACGGTCGCGCTCCTCGTCCGGGAGCGAGCGGGCGAACTTCTCCAGCGATTCCTGACGCAGCGACTCCACACGCTCGCGTACCGCGACGAGCACCGGCGTCGCGCCGAGCGACGTCAGCCATTCCTCGTAGCGGCTCGTCTCCTCGTTCACGATCCGCTCGACCTTCGGCACCTCGCGCTTGCGCTTCTCGAGGTTCAGCGTGACGAGCTGATCGAGATCGTCCACGGAGTAGAGGAACACGGCCTCGTGCTCGCCGACCGCGGGCTCCACGTTGCGGGGGACGCCGAGGTCCACGATGAGGAGCGAGCGTCCCTTCTTGCGACGTTCGAGCGCCGCCGTGGTCTGGGCCACGGTGAGGATCGGGTCCGGCGCGCCGACCGCGGTCACCACGAGGTCGACCTCGCCGAGCAGGCCGAGCACGCCGTCCAGTCCGATGGCGGTGCCGCCGTGCAGCTTGGCGAGCTTCTCCGCGCGCTCGAGCGTGCGGTTCGCGAACGTGATGCGCGCGCCGCCCTCCTCCGCGAGGTGCGCGGCGGTCTGCGCGCCGGTCTCGCCGCTGCCGACCACGAGCACGCGGCGCTTGGAGAGATCTCCGAACACCTTGCGCGCGAGCGTCACGCCGGCCTTCGCGAGCGACACCGCGCCCTCGCCGATCGTGGTCTCCGTGCGCGCGCGCTTGCCGGCGTGCAGGGCGGTGGGGAGGAGGCGACCGAGCAGCGGACCGAGCGTGTCTTCCTGGGTGGCGAGCGTGTGCGCGTCGCGGACCTGGCCGAGGATTCCCGTCTCGCCGAGCACCATCGAATCGATGCCGCTCGCCACGCGCATCAGGTGCTGCACGCACTCGCGGCTCTCGTGGCGATAGAGCACGTCGTCGTGGAGGTCGACCTGACGTCGCGCGCGCACGAGCTCGCGCCACCGCGCGACGACGTCGTCCGGCGAAGGTGTGGCGACGTACAGCTCCGTGCGGTTGCAGGTCGAGAGCAGCGCCGTCTCCTGGAACGCCTCGTGCGCGCGGAGCGTCGTGAGCACGTCGCGCGCCTCGTCGCCGAGGAACGCCACGCGCTCGCGCAGCTCGACCGGCGCGGTGCGATGGTTGAGGCCGAGGACCAGGAGGCGCATGTCAGGACAGACCCGAGACACCGTGGGCCGAGCCGAGCAGCAGCGGCACGATCCACGAGGACAGGATCATGAGCACGAACGCGACGAGCGTGATGCCCACGCACCGGATGCCGCGCCAGCCCCGGAAGTAATAGAGCGAGAGCCCGATCGCGTACACGACCCACACCGCCGTCGTCGCGAGGACCTTGGGGTCTTCCCACGCGGGGTGATCCAGTACGCGGGCCCAGCCGAACGAACCGGCCACGATCGCGAGCGTCAGGAACACGAAGCCGAGCGTGGCGGAGCGGATCGCCATCTGCGCGAGCACGTCGAGCGGGGGCATCCGGTCCCAGAACAGCCCGAACCGCCGACGTTTCAGCGCGGAGTACAGCCCGAGGTAGAGCGTGGCGTACACGGCCCCGACGGCGAACGCCGTGTAGCCGAGGATCGCCGTGATCGCGTGGAATCCGAACCAGGGCTGGCTCAGGAGCTCGCTCGTGACCGGCCCCTGGAGCGGTGGTGCGAACACCGCGCCGGCCAGGAAGAACGTCGCGGCGCCGAGCAGGGGCACCGCCGCCGAGCGGTCGCCGTGGAGCGCCTCCAGGATCCCGTAGACGAGCGCCAGGGCGAAGCCGATCGTCCCGAGCCCCTCGGCCGGGGCGGCCAGCGGCGGCCGGCCGAAGGTCGTCACGAAGGCCGCGAACCGGAGCGCGAGAAGGGCCACGGAGACGGCCAGGAGGACCCGGGTCAGGGGCACCAGACGGGTGTCCCGACGCCGAAAATCGGCCAGGTACGCCAGCGTGGTGCCAAGAAGTGCGATGGGAAGCCAAGGGACGAGCCCGTTCACCAGCGTCGACAAGGGCTTTCCTCCTTCTCCGGGCCGAGGTTCCGGTCCCGGGGCCCTTCCGTCAATACGGGGAGTCCCTCAAGGATCCGCGGCGCCCCGTCGATGCGGGAAAGGGGACGACGGTCGAACCGCCCCGATCAACGTCCAACCGGGAGAGGATCATGAAGACGTGCGCCGTGTGCGACGAGCAGGTTACCCCCCGGGAGCTCCGCCAGGGCTCCGCGATCGCTCGCGGGGTCGAGGTCTATCATCGCGACTGCCACCGGGCGACCCAGGGATCCGTGAAATCCGGTTCTCGCCCGGCGGCCGCCGCGACGTCTTTCGCGGGCTCCTCGGACTACGCATCCTTCGGGCGACGTCTCGGCGCCCATCTGCTGGACGGGATCATCCTCAATCTCGTGGTGATCGCGTGCGCGCTGCCCTTCGGCGTCCTCTCGGCGATGTCCGGCGGGGACCCGGGTGCCGGCTCGCTCATCGGTGGCGCGATCGGCTTCGTGCTGCCGCTCGTGTACTTCCTGTGGTTCTGGTCGAAGTCCGGCGCGACCCCCGGCAAGAAGCTGCTCGGCATCCAGATCGTGGGGCCGGACGGCGGCCCGCCGACGGCGGTCCAGTCGCTGATCCGGTACCTCGGCTACATCCCGTCGTCGCTGTTCTTCTGCCTCGGCTTCCTGTGGATGATCTGGGACGGCGAGAAGCGGACCTGGCACGACATGATGGCCGGAACCCGGGTCGTCCGCGCCTAGCTGCGGCGGTCCCGGCCTCGCCGGGCGAACGAAAATCGCGTCTTTCCAGTCCGCGGCGGATCGGCTATCTTGCTCCGTCCAGACGCCGAAGTGGTGAAACTGGTAGACGCGCACGGTTCAGGGCCGTGTGGGGGCAACCCCGTGTGGGTTCGAATCCCACCTTCGGCACCAGTTCTCGGGAGGCGGCCCTTCGGGGCCGCCTTTCGCGTTTCGGCCCGTTTCGGCCGGGGAGACCCCGGCGGTTGACAGGCCGGGAGGGCGCATAGGACGCTCCGGGGGATGGCCATCTCGAATCTCGGGCGCCGCGCGGTCCCCTGGCTGCTCGGCCTCTTCGCGCTCTTCACGCCGTTCAGCATCGCGGGCGCCCACGTCAGCCTGTCGCTGGCCCTGCTGGCGGCGCTGACGGACCCCGCGTGTCGCGCCGCCATGGCGCGGCTGGGACGCCATCGGCTCGCGCTCCCGCTGCTCGCCTGGATCGCGGTTCACCTCCTCGCGGTGGCCTTTGCGCTCGACGTGGGCGGCTCGGCCGAGAAGCTCAAGAAGCTCGCCCTGCTCGTCCTCATTCCGCTCGGCGCGCTGCCGTCCGTCCGGAGGGCGCTGCGCCCGCTGCTCGCGGTGCTGATCGGCTCCACCGCGGTCGTGTCCGTGTGGGGGCTCGTGGACCACTTCCTGCACGGAGGCGGGCTCGAGGCGCGCCTGCACGGCGTGTTCGGCTTCTACATGACGGTCGCGGGGATCCTCATGATGGTCGGGCTCCTCTGCGTGGCGCAGCTGCTGGCCGCCGCGAAGGACCCGCACTCGCGACGGGTGGGATTCCTGTCCGGTTCGGGTCTCGCGATCCTCGTCGCCCTGATCGCGACGTACACGCGCGGCAGCTGGCTCGGCTTCGCGGCCGGGGTGGCGTGGCTGCTCCGCAAGCGGTGGCTGCTGCTGCTGTCGCTCGGGGCGGTGGTCGTGGCCGTGTTCGTGTTCGGCGCGCCGGCGCTGCGGGATCGCGCGGCATCCATCGTGGACCCGAATCACCGATTGAACGTGGAGCGCGTGGCGATCTGGCGCACCGGGATCGACCTCGTGAAGGAGCATCCGCTCACGGGAGTGGGGCTCGTGATCCCGAAGGAGGAGATGGATCGCGAGTTCGACACGCCGTACGGCCCGGTGAAGCCGCACAGCCACATGCACAACGCCTACCTGCAGATCGCGGTGGCGATGGGGCTGCCGGCGCTCGCGGTGTTCCTGTGGCTGATCGTCGCGCTGTTCCGCACGGCGCGGTGCGCCCCGCGGGGATGCATCCGGAATCTCTGGGAGGAAGGGCTGGTCGCGGCGTACCCCGCGATCCTGATCGGCCTCCTCGTGAACGGGCTCGTCGAGTGGAACTTCGGGGACTCGGAGATCATCGGGCTCCTGTGGCTGCTCACGGGAACGCTGGTGGGGATCGAGACCACGGACCAGTTCGAGCCGGCCGGACCCACCGGGTCGATCGTGCCCGGCCGGCCGGCGGAGTAGCCCGGACCCGGGTCGGGCCGCGCCCTCCGACCCCGGCGTCGCCAGCCCGCGGCCCGGATGATATCTTGCACGGTCCTCGCAACCGGGAACGAGATCGATGGCCCAGGAGTCCGGCCCCTCGCTCATCACGTCGAACCGCAAGGCGCGACACGACTACGAGATCCTCGAGACGTTCGAGGCCGGCCTCGTGCTGACCGGGACCGAGGTGAAGTCGTTGCGGGCGGGGAAGGCGAGCCTGGCCGAGGCGTACGCGCGACTTCGCGGAGACGAGGTCTGGCTCATCGGCGCGCACATTCCCGAGTACTCGCACGGCAATCGCGAGAACCACGAGCCCACGCGCGCGCGGAAGCTCCTGCTGCATCGCCGCGAGATCGAACGGCTGCGCGGCCAGATCGAGCAGAAGGGACTGACACTCGTCCCGCTGCGCTTGTACTGGAGCAAGGGCCGGGCGAAGCTCGAGTTCGCGCTCGGGCGCGGCAAGAAGCACTGGGACAAGCGCGAGGACACGGCGAAGCGGGAGGCGCAGCGCGACATGGACCGCGCGCTGTCGCGTCGAACGAAGGGGGACGAATGACCGGGCGACGGGGCCGAGGAGTCCTGCTGGCGGGGGCGCTGCTGCTGGCGGCGCTCGGGCCGGCGGGGGCGCTTGCGGCGAGTGAGCCGGACAAGCTCGACGGCTCGGTCGTCACGCCGGAACGGTCCGGGGCGCGACACCTCGACGTCTACCGCACCGGAGGCGTGGACTACGTCGACGTGAACGAGGTCGCGCGCATCTTCCGCGGGACGAAGTTCTGGCGAGCGGAGATCGAGAAGCTCGTGCTGCGGTTCGGCGATCGCCGCCTCAAGCTCACGGTCGGGAGCCCGTACGTCTACGTGGACGAGCAGGGCACGAACCTGTACGCGCCGGTGCGCTGGATCGACGGCCGCATCTTCGTCCCGATGTCGTTCGTGACCGACGTGGTGGATCCGATCGTGCCCGAGGCGGTCGCGTGGGATGCGGTGTCGCTGCGCCTGCGGGTCGACTCGAGCGACCCGAACATCCGCGCGATCGAGGTGTCCGCGCGCCAGAACGGTGTCGTCGCGGAGCTGCGCCTCGCGGATCCGCTCGCGGCCACGATCTCGGTGGAGGGGACGCGCGCGGAGCTGCGGATTCCGGGCGGCGTGTTCGTGCCCGGGACGCGCGCCGCGGGATCGGGCGGGACGCTGGTCCGCAACGTGACCACCCGGCAGGACGGCGGCGAGGCCGTGGTGACGTTCGAGCTCGCGGTGGAGGACGTCTCGGCGGAGACCATGTCCCGCACGTCGCCGCCGCGCATCCTGGTGACGTTCCGGGAGCCGGGCGGCGAGCTGCCGCTGCCGGGCTACGAGGGCGTGGCGCCGTCGATGGCGCCGCGCGTGGTCGTGGTGGACGCCGGGCACGGCGGGTCGGACGCGGGCGTTTCGGCGGGCGGCGCGCTCGAGAAGGACGTGACGCTGGCGATGTCGCGCGAGATCGCGCGCCGCCTGCGCGACGCCGGCTTCACCGTGGTCCTCACGCGCGACGGCGATCGTTTCCTGTCCGGCGACGACCGCGCGACGCGCGCGAACACCGCGTCCGCCGATCTCTTCCTCTCCGTGCACGCGAACGCATGGTTCGACGACGCGATGACCGGATTCTCGATCGGGCTGCCGCGGTCGGCCGGCGGCGGCACCGGCGACGGCACGTTCCGCGCGTGGGGCGAGCGTGCCGCGCGCACCACTGGCGACGAGGACCTGTGCGCCGAGCTCGTGGCGGAGTCGCTCGAGACGCGGCTCGCGCTGCCGAACCGCGGGACACGTCGGGCCGAGTTCGCGCCGCTCGCGGGTACCGGCTGCGCGGCGATGCTGCTCGAGTGCGGATTCCTCACGAACCCGGTCGACGCCGCGCGGCTCACGTCGCCGGATCAGCAGGCGGCGTTCGCCGAGGCGGTCGCGCGCGCGATCGCGGCGTGGCGGGATCAGCTCGAGGCGGGAGGGACGCCGTGAAGCGCTGGCAGATCGGCGCGGCGCTCGCGCTCCTGATCGCGATCGGCATGGCGATGTTCGTCGCGCTGAACCGCGAGGACGAGGCGTCGCTCGCGGTGCCGCCGATGTCGCTGAAGGGCACGCGGACGATCGAGCTCCTGTTCCCGGGGTTCCGGGGCGGCGTGGCGCGCGAGTCGCGCGAGATCGTGAGCGAGGACTCGCTGGAGGGCGACGTGCGCACGGCGATCGAGGCGTTGATCGCCGGTTCCGAGCAGGGCGCGCGCCCCGTGCCCGCGGCCACGATCGTGCGCAACGTCTTCTGGGACGGCGAGGGCGAGCTGACGATCTCGTTCTCGGAGCACCTGCGCTCGGATCATCCGGGCGGCTCCGAGGCCGAGTTCGCCACGTTGCGGAGCATCGTGGGCACCATCGGTACGAGTTTCCCCGGCGTCGACGCGGTGCGGATCCTGATCGAGGGCGATGTCGTGTCTTCGCTCGCCGGGCACGCGGATCTCTCGCATCCGCTGCGCACGGCGGACTTCCGATAAACGTCGCCCGGGGCGGGCGAAGGAGACGAGCATGGGTCGACCCGACGGACGCGCGGCGGACGAGCTTCGGAGCGTGAGCCTGGAGCTCGGCTGGACGAAGCACGCGGAGGGCTCCTGCCTGATCCGCATGGGCGACACCTGGGTGCTGTGCACCGCCAGCGTGGAGGACGGCGTGCCGCCGTTCCTGCGCGGTCAGGGTCGCGGCTGGGTCACGGCCGAGTACGGCATGCTGCCGCGCAGCACCACGGATCGCTCGCGTCGCAATCTCGGCGGCGGGCGCACGCTGGAGATCCAGCGCCTGATCGGCCGCTCGCTGCGGGCCGTGACGGACTTCGATGCGCTCGGCGAGCGCACGATCACGCTGGACTGCGACGTGCTGCAGGCGGACGGCGGGACGCGCACCGCCGCGATCACGGGGGCCTGTGTGGCGATGTTCGAGGCGTGCGAGCACCTGCGCAAGAACGACCGCATCTCCAAGTGGCCGCTCAAGGACCTCGTGGCGGCGGTGAGTGTGGGCGTGATCGACGGCGAGCCGCGTCTCGATCTTCCGTACGTGGAGGACTCCGCGGCCGACGTGGACATGAACGTCGTGATGACGGCGGGCGGGAAGTTCGTGGAGGTCCAGGGTACGGCCGAGTCCGAGCCGTTCGATCGCGCGGCGCTCGATCGTCTGCTGGAGCTCGCCGGCCTCGGGATCGATCGTCTGGTCGAGGCGCAGCGTTCCGCGCTCGGCCTGGAGGCGCCGACCGCGTGAGCACTCGAGAAGTCGTGAGCACCGGGAAGATCACAGGCGGCGCCGGGAAGGTCGTGCTCGCCACGCGCAATCTGCACAAGGTCGATGAGCTCGTGGAGGCGTTCGCCTGGATCGACCTCGCGATGGTGTCGCTCGCGGTGTTCCGCGACGCGCCCGAGGTCGAGGAGGACGGCGACACGTTCGAGGCGAACGCGCGCAAGAAGGCGCGCGCGATCGCGGACTACACCGGCTGCTTCGCGCTCGCGGACGATTCCGGGCTGTGCGTGGATGCGCTGGACGGCGTTCCCGGCGTGCGGTCCGCGCGCTTCGCCGGCGAGAGCGCGACCGATGCCGATAACCGGGCCGAGCTGCTGCGCCGGCTGAAGGGCGTGACGGAGCGCGGGGCGGAGTTCGTGTGCGTGCTCGTGCTCGCGGACCCGAACGGCGGCGAGTTCGCGATCACGGGTCGCTGCCGCGGCGCGATCCTCTGGGCCGAGCGCGGGCACGAGGGATTCGGCTACGACTCGCTGTTCCTGCCGGAGGGCGAGGAGCGGACGTTCGCGGAGATGACGCGCGCCGAGAAGGCGCGGCTGTCGCACCGCGGGCGCGCGATCCAGGCGGCCCGGGCGCCGTTCCGGGCGGCGCTGGAGGCCGGGCGGGTCTAGGGGACGGATCGGCCCATCGTCACCGGTACATCTGCTTCACGCGTCCCCAGCTCGCGGCGTCCACGGAGACCGGTCCGCAGCCGACGCCGAGCGCCCCCACGAGACCGCAGACACTCTGGGCCGGAGCGCAGGGCGATTGCGCGCTGAGGTGGAAGTCGAGGGTCGTGAGGTTGCAGAACAGCGGGTCCTCGGCGAGGTTGTTCGAGATCGTGTCCTGGCCGGAGATGCACCCGACCCAGTCGCCGAGACCGTTGCCGAACACGTCGGAGCACGAGAACGACACGGACCCGTTCGACGTGCAGTTCACCGCCCTCCAGGCGTTGAACGCCACGATGGAGTTCTGCACGACCACGTGACCGTTGCTCGCGGCCACGATTCCATGCACGTCGTTCATCGCCACCGTGGAATTGCGAACGGTGGTCGTCGCGTTGCGGACGTTGAGCCCGCTCCCGCCGTGCGCGGCCACGATGAGACAATCCTCGATCGTGACGTTCGCGTTGTACGCCTGGACCGCCACGGGCTCTCCGGCGCCCCAGTTTCCCCGTACCGTGGTCCCCTCGAGTCGTCCGCCCGGGCCGAAGAACGCGATGCCCGCGCCCCAGGTTCCATTGGACTGATTCGCCTCGATGACGCACCCGGTGATGGTGGGGGAGGCGTTCCATGCGAAGACGCCCCCGGCGGTCCAGTCGTAGCCCCCGGTGATGGTGATGTTGCGGACGGTCGCGTTCGCGCTCTCTCCGGAGTGGAAGTAGAAGCCGCGCGACTCGAGCTCGCTGTCGATCACGCAATCGCTCGCGTTGCCGGAGGCGGATTCCACGGTGATGCCCTTGCCGTGGAAGTCGATTCCTCGATTCCCGGGTCCGCGAAACGTGCCGTCGGCCAGGGAGATGACGTCGCCGCTGTCGGCGGCATCGATGCCGTCCTGGATGGTCGGGAGATCTCCGGTGCCGTCGGGCCGGATCAGGAACGTCGCGGCGAGGGCGCTTCCGGACGAGAGCGAACCGAGCAGCAGCAGGAGGAGGAGGAACGGGGCGCGCATGGAACCCTCCGGTGAGAGCGGATCTCCGCGTGAGACAGGGGTGAGGGCCGGGGGGAACCGGAGCGTAGTTTCTCGGCCGGGGAGGCCGCAAGCCGAGTGTGGAGAGTGGCGGCGAGAGGCCCGGGCCGCCCGCGCCGAACGGCCGGTCTGGACAGCGACGGGGGAGGCGCGCTACCTTACCGCGCCGGTTTCGCCACCGGCGGATCTCCCGGGGCGGCCCCCGAGATGGTAAGGTCGCGTGGCTTGGGGGCTTCGGGGCGTGGCGCAGTCCGGTAGCGCACCTGCTTTGGGAGCAGGGAGTCGGAGGTTCGAATCCTCTCGCCCCGACCACCCCCCGGGATCGCCGCGCGCGGCTCCGGGGCGTGGCCCGGCGAACGGCGGGACCCAGGCGAGCGCCCGTAGCTCAGCTGGATAGAGCAACGGCCTTCTAAGCCGTGGGTCGCAGGTTCAAGTCCTGCCGGGCGCGCCAGCCCGTCGTCGGGCGAGGCGAGGAAATCCGGCGACGGAACGTGGTTGGACGGTGGGCGTAGCTCAGTCGGCAGAGCACCTGACTGTGGCTCAGGATGTCGCGGGTTCGAGCCCCGTCGCCCACCCCAACCGCCGTCCCGGCGACCTTTTCGACCCCCGGCCGTGGTTCCGGGGTTGCCGCATTTCGGGCGGGTACGGTATCTTCCCGCTCCGCGTGCGCCGTTAGCTCAATTGGCAGAGCAACTGACTCTTAATCAGTGGGTTCGGGGTTCGATTCCCTGACGGCGCACCACTTCTGATCCCCGGCGAGCCGGCCCCGTGGGCCGTTCGACCGGGGTTTTTCGTCCCGGGGTGTCCCGGTACGGGGTTCCGGGCTGTCCGCGGTTTCGCTCTGGGATTTCGTCCCGGCCGCGAATCCGGGCGAAGGCCGGCCGCATCGGATGAGTTAAGATCCGAGGGTCGAGATCCGGGTCGAGCGCGCGAGGTCAAGAACCGGCCCGGCGCGATCGATCCAGAGAGCAGGACCGGAAAGGAAAGAGGGGGCGACTGGTTTCGACGGGGTTCCGGAACCACAGACTGCGTGCCGAGGCACCCGAGGCCTCGTTAAAAACGGGTAACGTTACAACTGCCGACCACGAGTTGGCCCTGGCTGCTTAGTTAGCCAGCAGTGGCCCGTTCAAGCCCGCGGGGGCGGATGCCACTGTCGATACGCGGGATGCTCGCCCGACCGGTGCATCGGCGGAAGGGCGCTAAGATTTACCGAGGCTGGCCTCACGGACATCCCGTCCGCCGGAGTTTCGTGAGGCGAGATCAATAGGCGGAAAGCGCACGGAGATGTCTGCGGGAAAAGTGCTTCGGACGTGGGTTCGACTCCCACCGCCTCCACCAATTCGAGGGCCCGGAACCCCAGGGGGTTTCGGGCCCTTTCGGAACAGGCAAGGATGGGACATCGTGTCCTCCCGCGGTCCGCCGTGTCAGTAGGTGCTCTGGTGGCTGTTGTGGCCGAGCTAGGTGCGCTGCGGCACGGGGAGGCTGGACAGAGGCGCATGTCTGAACCCGTCAGCGCCCACCGCCGGTTGCGCCGCGAAGTTGTCTCCGGCACCGCCTAGTACACGCACCGCGAGCGCCCAAC
>JAWKKG010000008.1:0-330054 GCA_041393395.1 bacterium
TGGAGCGCTTCCTCGAGCAGACCGGCGAGGTCGAGCGCCTTCGCGTACTGGGTGTGCGCGTCGGCGCGCTCGGGGGCGAGCGCCAGGGCACGCGAGAAGTAGTCCAGCGATTCGGGGAGCGCGCCGGCCTTGCGCGCGGCCATGCCGCAGGCGAGCGCCGCGTCGACGTCATCGGGACTCAGATCTGCGTAGCGCCGGTAGGCGTTGAACGCACCATCGAGATCGCCGTGGTCGGCGCACGCGTCGGCGAGACGTTTCCAGTTGTCGGGCTCGCGCGCGCCCCGGCCCCGCACGCGGCGCTCCGCCTCGGCCACGTCACGCGGGGCCGAGGTGGAGGCCGTGGGGTGGCCCTTGAAGATCTTCCCGAACACCGCTTCCCCTCCGGAACGGACAGGCCGCGGCGAGACTAACGACGGCACGCGAGTACGGTCAAGCCGACCCGCGAATCCGGCGCTAGCCCTGGGGCTGGATCTGCACGTCCAGCTTGAGGCGGATCGGGCGGCCGGATCGCAGCTCGGCGGCCGACACCGGGACCACGACGGACTTCTCGATCGTGATCACGGAGGACGTCCCCGCGGCCGCGCGGGCCGGCGGTGCCGCCGTCGCGACCGGGCTCAGTCCCTCGGAGCCGTGCTGGATGATCAGGCCGGACTGGTCGCGGTTCGACGGCGCAGCCGCCGGGCGAGCCGGAGGCGCCGGCGGTCCGCCGTGAATCGCGTCACGGACCTCGGCCATCGCGTTCGGATCGAGCGCCGACGTTCCGGGCAGCGGCGGCGGCGCGGGCAGCGACGGAGCGGCGGGCGCGGCCGGACGAGCCTCGCGCTTGTCGCCCTTGAGCTGCGTCTCGAGCCGGCGCATCAGCATCTCGCCGACCTTCTCGAACGCCTCGAACACGCCCTCGCCGGTCGTGGCGACCTGCGGGAAGCTCGGCACGCCGTACGGATTCAGCTCGCGGTCGAGCTCCTCCACCGACATCGCGTCCGGCATGTCGCGCTTGTTGTAGCCGATGACCCACGGCAGGTCGTCGAGGCACATTCCGTACTCGAGCAGGTTCGTACGCAGGTTGCGGAGACTGTCGATGTTCGCCGCGAGCTGCGAACGCTGCGAGTCCGCCACGAACACGATCGCGTCCGCGCCCTTGAGCACGAGCTTCCGCGTGGCGTTGTAGTACACCTGTCCCGGCACGGTGTAGAGCAGGTAGCGCACCTTGAAGTCCCCGATCGAGCCGCGGTTGATCGGCAGCAGGTCGAAGAACAGCGTGCGCTCGGCCTTCGTCTTCATGGAGACCATCTTGCCGCGCGTGTTCGCGGGGGTGGCTCCGTAGATGTGCTCGAGATTCGTCGTCTTTCCCGAAAGGGCGGGGCCGTAGTAGACGATCTTCCCGCTCAGCTCCCTCCCGGTGTAGTTGAAGACCACCATCTTCGGCTCTCCCTGATTCGGTTGGACGTTCCGCTCCCCGCGGACTTTCCCGGCCTCTCCATCACGCAAGGGCTGTGCCGAAAATCAGCGCCCTGTCCGGATCCTGATCGTTCGCGCCGAAGCGCTTGCGATGCATGGTGTTCCGGGAGGGATCCTCCGGGCGCGACCCGCGGGCGTTACCCCTCGGGTCGCGTTCGGCACCGTGCAGGATGCGAACGAACCGCAGCCTGCAACGGGATCCCCCTCGCTTGACAGCCCGGAGGCCTCTTGCGAGTTTTGCCCGACTCTTTCGAGCGGGCCGCCCCGCGGAGGCGAACTCCTTGCTGCTACCGGCGATCCAGGGCCTGGCTCGGGCCCTCCCGCTTTCCATCGGCTATCGGATCGCCGACCTTTCGGCGGACCTTCACCGAACGTGCGCCCGAGATCGCCGGGCCGCTCTCGCCGAGAACTTGCGGATCCTGACGGGAGAGCCGGACCCGGACGCCGAGCGACGGGCGTTCCGCCACTATTCCCGCTTCGTGTTCGAGTTCCTGCGCGGGCCGGACGTCCCCGAGGCGGAGTTCCGGTTCGAGGGCCTGGACCGCCTCGAGGCGGCCCGGGCGGCCGGCCGGGGCGCGATTCTCGCCGTCCCCCATGCCGGCAACTGGCTGATCGGCGGCGCGCGTCTGGCCCGGCTCGGCCATCCCGTGGTCGCGGTCGCGGGCGTGCAGTTGGTGTCGGCCTGGACGGACCGGATCCGCGCGCAGCAGCGCGCCCAGGGAATCGAGATCGTGAGTTCCGGGGTCGCCGGCGGACGCGCGCTGCGCCGCGCCCTGGCGGCGAACTCCGTCGTGGCGCTGCTCGCCGACGGCGACGTCTACCGCGGCGGCCACCCCGTCGCCTTCGCCGGACACCGCGTGATCCTGCCCGAGGGGCCGGCGCGACTCGCGCAGCGCACGGGAGCGCCGCTCTTCCCCGCGTTCGCGTTCCGCCTCCCCGACGGCTCGTTCCGGTGCGAGATCCGGTCCGAGATTCCCGTGCCGGAAGGCGAGGCCGGCATTCGCGCAGCCACGGCGGAGATCGGCCGCACCCTCGAGACGATCCTCTCCGTGGATCCCGCGCAGTGGCTGCTCTTCCGGAGATTTTTCGCACCGGTCGGCCACGGCCCGGAAGCCGCGCGGACGCGCGGGGCCGGGTCGACGCGCGACGCGGCGACGGAACGTCGCGCGCCCGTGCTCGGGAGGGCGTCGTGAGAATCGCGGTCGTCACCCAGCCGTACTACCCGCAGGCCGGCGGCGTGTCGGAGCACGTGCACCACACGAGCGTGGAGCTGCGACGCCTGGGCCACGAAGTCGACGTGGTGACCGCCCACTATCCCGAGGCGGACGCCCCGACTCCCGGCGTGTACCGCATCGGACGCAACATCCTGGTGCCGCACCTCGGCGCGTTCGCGAACGTGGCCGTGGGGCGCGGCCTGGGGGACGAGATCGGCCAGCTGTTCGAGGCCCGCGACTACGACGTGGTCCACGTGCACGAGCCGCTGAGCCCCACCCTTCCGCTGCTCGCGATCGAGCGCGCGCGTCCGCGCACCCTGGTGGTCGGCACGTTCCACGCGTCCGCCCGCCGCGGCGTGGCGTACCGGGCAGCCCGGCCGTGGCTGCGCCCGTACTCCGAGCGCATCGACGTGCGGATCGCCGTCTCCCAGGCCGCGCGACGTTTCGCCTCGCGCTACTTCGACGAGCCCTACGTGGTGGTGCCGAACGGCGTGGACCCCGAGCGCTTCCATCCCCGCACGCCGCCGCTCGATCTCGGCGAGCCCGATCGGCCGACCGTGCTGTTCGTGGCGCGGTTCTATCCGCGCAAGGGCTTCCGCGTGCTGCTGCGTGCGCTGCCGCGCATCGCCCGCGACGTTCCGGACGCCCGCGTGCTCGTCGTCGGCGGCGGCCCGCTCGGCGCCTGGTACCGGCGCCTCGCGCGGCAGGCGCCCCTTCCGGTGCAGTTCCTGGGCGAGCTCCCGCCCGACGAGATGCCGCGCGCGTATCGTGCCGCGAACGTCTTCGTGGCGCCGTCCACGGGCCAGGAGAGCTTCGGCATCGTCCACCTGGAGGCGATGGCGTCCGGGGTCCCGATCGTGGCCAGCGACATCGAGGGCTACCGCGAGACGCTCGACGCCGGACGCGAGGCGTTCCTGTTCCCGAACCGGAACGCGGAGGCGCTGGGCGAGAACGTCGTGCGGGTGCTGACCGATCCCGGCGCAGCCGCCGCGATGTCGCGCGCGGGCCGGGCGAAGGCGCAGCGTTTCGCCTGGTCCGACATCGCCCGCCGGCTCGAAGCGCTGTACCTCGAGCACGCCGAGGCCGGGGTCGAACGCCGGATGCGCCTCGCGTCCTGACCGCCGGTCCCCCCACCGCCCGCCGGCCGTTCCTCGCCGTCCACTCGCCGGCCCGGCCCCGCCGCTTGATCGGCGGCAGGGACCGTCCTACCTTCCACCCCATACGCCATCCCAGGAGGAATCGTGAGCGAACGTCTCGTCGGCGTCATCGGCGCCGGGAACATGGGGAGCGGGATCGCGCAGAAGACCGCGACCGAGGGCTTCACCGTCGCGCTGGTGGACCTCGACGCCGCAGCAGCCGCGAAGGGTCGCGAACGCATCCGCACGCTGCTCTCGGAGGCCGTGGAGCGCCGCATCTTCGCGCAGCCGCAGGCCGACGCGATCCTCGAGCGCGTGCGCGCCAGCGGCGACCCGGCGGCCGTGCGCGACGCGGAGATCGTGGTGGAGGCCGTGTTCGAGGATCTCGGCGTGAAGAAGGATCTGTTCGCACGCCTGGACGCGGTCTGCTCGGAGCGGACGATCCTCGCCACGAACACGTCCAGCTTCACGGTGGACGACGTGGCGGCCGCCACGAAGCGCCCGGACCGCGTGGTGGGGCTGCACTACTTCTACCACCCCGCCAAGAACCGGCTCGTGGAGGTCATCCGCGGATCGAAGACGTCGGACGAGTCTTTCCGGCGCGCGTGGGCGTTCGCCGAGGCGACCGGAAAGACCCCGATCCGCTCGGCGGACTCCCCCGGCTTCGTGGTGAACCGGTTCTTCGTCCCCTGGATCAACGAGGCCGTGCGGCTGCTGGACGAAGGTGTCGCGGACATCGCCACGATCGAGGCGGCGGCCAAGGCCGCCTTCCGGATCGGGATGGGGCCGTTCGAGCTCATGAACGTCACGGGCGTGCCGATCGCGCTGCACGCCGCCACGACCCTCGGCGAGCGACTGGGCCCGTTCTACGCCCCGTCGCCGCGCCTGGCGGCCCAGGTCGAGAAGCGGGAGCTCTGGCCGCTGGACGGAACGCCGGACGAGTCCCGGTTCGAGGCGGTGCGGCGCCGCCTGCTCGGCGTCACGTTCTTCGTGGCGGCGGCCCTCGTGGAGGAGGGCGTCTCCTCGATCGAGGACACGGACATCGGCGCGCGGGTCGGACTGCGCTGGTCACTGGGGCCGTTCGAGCTCGCGAACCGGGTCGGCGTCGGTGAGGCGCGGGCCATGGCGGCCGAGCTCGCGGCGCGCTGGGACCTCGCCGTCCCCGCCCTGCTCGCGGACCGGCCGGGGCCGTTCGTCTTCCAGCTCGTCACGCTGACGCGGGAGAACGGCGTCGCGGAGATCCTGCTGAACCGGCCGGACGCGCTGAACGCGCTCAACGAGTCGGTGGTGGATCAGCTCGCCCGCGCCTTCGACACCGCCGACGCCGACCCTTCCGTGCGCACGATCGTGCTGCGCGGCGCGGGCAAGGCGTTCGTGGCCGGCGCGGACATCAAGTACTTCGTCAAGAACATCGAGGCGGATCGCATCGACGCGATCCGGCGATTCACCGAGGGCGGCCAGGCGCTGTTCCGCCGCATCGACGAGAGCGACAAGCTCGTGATCTGTCGCCTGGACGGTCTCTCCCTCGGCGGCGGCTCCGAGCTGGCCCTGTGCGCCGACGTGATCCTCGCCACCGACAAGGGCAGCCTCGGGTTCCCCGAGACGGGCATCGGCATCTACCCCGGCCTCGGCGGCACACAGCGGACCACGCGACGGATCGGAGTCCCGCTCACGCGTTGGCTCGTGCTGACCGGCACGCCGATCGACGCGCGCACGGCGGAGTCGATCGGCCTCGTCGACGAGATCGTGCCGCTCGATCGCATGGACGCGCGCATCGCGGAGCTGCACGCGCAGGGCAAGCCGTCCCGCGCGTCGCGCGCGGTGCCGTCCGCGCTCGCGCCGCTCGCGGAGTTCTTCGCGTCGGCCGACGTCGAGGCGTTGCTGCGCGGCGAGGCCACGAGCGACGACGCGCGCGTGGCGAAGGAGGCGGGACGCATCCGTCACAAGGCGCCGGTCGCGACGCGCATCGCGGATCGACTCGTGCGCGAGGGCGCCGACGTGCCGCTCGCACGCGGCCTGGAGATGGAGCTCTCACACCTCGACGAGATCTTCCAGACGCGCGACGCCTACGAGGGACTCTCGAGTCTCGGCCGCAAGCGCCCGGAGTTCGTCGGCGCCTGACGCGGGGCCCGGCCGGTTGGGGGGCGCGCCCGCGTCGCCGAGAAGGACCGGAGAACGAAACGCACCGAAAGCAAGAAGGCCCCGGGGACGAGTCCCCGGGGCCACTCTCGTTCCGGTCGCGCTCCCGAGGATCAGGAGACGTGCTTCGCCACGAGCTTGGTCATCTCGAACATGCTGACCGTGCTCTTGCCGCCGAAAACCTTCTTGAGGTTGTCGTCGGCGTTGATGTTGCGACGGTTCACCGGATCCTGGAGGTTGTTCTTCTTGATGTAGTCCCAGAGCTTCTTCGTGATCTCGGTGCGCGGCAGCGGCTTGTTCCCCACGACGGCGGCGAGCGCCTCGTCCGGGGTCAGCGCCTTCATGAAAGCGGCGTTCGGCTTGCGCTTCGACTTCGCCTTGGCCTTCGCAGCCTTCTTCTTGGCCTTCGCCTTCGGCTTGGCCTTCGCCTTGGCCTTGGTCTTCTTCTTGGCCTTGGTCTTCGCCTTGCCCTTGGCTTTCGGCTTCGACTTCGCCTTGGCCTTGGTCTTCTTCTTGGCCTTGGCCTTCGTCTTCGCCTTCGCCTTCTTCTTCACCTTGGCCTTCGGCTTGGCTTTCGCCTTGGCCTTCGTCTTCCGCTTCGTCTTGGACTTGGACTTGGACTTCGCCCGTGCCCGGGACTTGGCCATCGCCACCGCACTACCTCCTTGGGAAAGCGGTGAATCGAGACGGAGTCGTGACCGGCAGCGGGAAATTGGCTCGACACGCTCCGAAACACAAGCCTTTTTCGCACGAGAGGCGCCCGTTTCCCCAGGAGAAATGCAGGCACTCGCAGTCTGGACGAGGCCCGGACTCCATGCGACGATGCCCCGCGATCACCCGATCTCGGAGGCGCGATCTTGGCCGGCGACTTCCAGCTCCGCGCGTTCGTCTTCCTCGACCAGATGCAGCCCCAGTACGCCGCCTTCGTGGGGACCATCACGCAGGGCGATCTCCCCGTGGAGGGGATGGCCTCGCTCTACGTGGAGATGGCTCCCGGAAACGAGGTGTTCCGGGTCGTGGACGTGGCGGTGAAGGGCACCCGCGCCCGACCCGGCGCGCAGGTGGTGGAGCGTGAGTTCGGGATGTTCGAGGTCCACTCCCCCTCGCAGGCGGAGGTCGTGCAGGCCGGCGACGCCGTCCTCGAGCGCCTCGGACTCACCGAGGCGGACCGGGTGAAACCGGAGATCGCCTCGCTCCAGGTCATCACGAACGTCGACCCGTACCAGGCGCAGCTCCTGAACCGGTTCCGGCGCGGCTCCATGATCGTGCCGGGCGACACGATGCTGGTGCTCGAGGTCGCCCCCGCCGCGTACATCAATCTCGCGGCGAACGAGGCGGAGAAGGGCGCCGACATCAAGATCGTCCACATCTCCTCGATCGGGCGGTTCGGGCGCATGTGGCTCGCCGGCTCCGAGGAGCAGATCCGCTCGGCGCGCGACGCCGCGGTCGCTGCGCTCGAGCGCGTCGACGGGCGTCCCGCCTGATCCGTCCCGGCTGATCCGCACCGCCTGATTCGCGCCGCCGGGCCCGATCCGGGGCGCGGATTCTCCGACCGCCCCGGCCGCTCCCCCCGGGTGCCGGCCCGGCCCCCTACGAGGGCTCGGCCCCTCCGCCAAGAACCGGCCAAGATCGGCGAAGTCCCCGCAAATCAGACTGAAGGCAGGGCCCCGCCCCGTCCGATACGAAACGAGAACCCGAACGCCCCGGACGGACGGAGAGGCGATGCCCAACCTGCTCAAGATTCGTCTGTCGCTGAAGGGACGACCCATTCGCTCGTACACCTTCAACAAGAAGGAAGTCACGATCGGACGGGATCCCGCCTCGGACATCTTCCTCGACAATGCGGGAATCTCCCGCTCGCACGCGCGCATCGAGCGCACGGCCGGGGGATACCAGATCGAGGACCTCGGCAGCGCGAACGGCACGTACCTGAACGAGAACGCAGTGCAGCGCGACTTCGTCGGTCACGACGACGTCGTGCAGATCGGGAAGTTCGCCCTCTGGATCGGCGTCGAGTCCGACCGGCGGGAGCAGAGCCTCCTGAGCGGGAACGCGAACCCGGGAGTGTTCGAGGGGACGACCGTCCTCGATCCCGAGTCGCTCATGCAGATGCAGAAGAAGGCCAAGAGCGGTGACTCGGAGTCCCCGTCGTCGGGGCGGGAACTGCCTCGGGTCCCCGCGAAGAAGGGCATCTCGGGCGTGGTGTACCTCGCGTCCGTCGGCTGTGCCTTCGTCCTCGGAACCTTCTTCGGGATCGCTGCGGTCCTGTTCTTCCGGGGCTAGCGGCCCGTGGGAATCGTCGACCGCCTCCGCCAGGGGAAGCACCTCCGGACCCTCCGGTCCGCCGCGACGGCTTCCCCCCAGTCTCTGGACGAGGCGCGTCATGCCCTCGTGGAGACGGGCGCGAATGCGATTCCCGCTCTGCTCGAACTCCTCTCGGTGGACGGCGCCCGGGCCGCGGCCCAGGACGTGCTCGGCCGGTTGCTCCACGCCGACACGGTGCCGGACTTCGTGGAGGCCCTCACCCACACCGACCGGCACGTGAGGTCGGGAGTGCGTGAGGTCCTGGAGCGGACCAAGACCTACAACCCCCGCGATCTCCTGCCCTACCTCTCCGAGAAGACGGTGCCGAAGTCCACGCTCGAGGCGATCCTGCGCGCACGCGCGGAGGATCTGCAGGCGATGGATCTGCTGCCGGCGCTCCCCGATCTGGAACGGGACGCGCGCGCGGTGGCGTTCCGACTCCTCGAGGAGCTCGTCGACGACAGCGTGGGCCCGCTGGTCCTCGCGCAGCTGGAGCACACCGACTGGTGGATCCGGATGCACATGGCGAAGCTGCTCGCCCAGCTTCCCGGCGAGGAGACGGAGAAGGCCCTGTCGCAGATCATCTCGGACCGCAACAAGGCCGTCCGGCTGCAGGCGGTGAAGACGCTCCACGTCCTGAAGGCCAAGCACGCCGTGCCGTTCCTCGCGAACGCGCTCCGGGACGGCGATCTCACGGTGCAGGCGGCGGCGATCGACGCCCTCATCGCGATCGACGATCCGGACTCCGTCAAGTTCCTGATCGAGGTCCTCCAGGACGAATCCGAGCAGTCGCGACGCGCCGCCGTGGAAGTCCTGAACGAGGTGGCGACGACCGAGGCGATCCACGATCTCGTGCGCGCGCTGCGCGACGCGGACTGGTGGGTGCGCGTGCGGGCGGCCGACGCGCTCGGCACCCTGGGCGGCGAGAAGGTCGTGGACGCGATCCTCGGCCTCCTCAAGGACGACGACGTCCACATCCGCCGCTACGCCGTGGAGATCCTCAACACGGTCACCGACGACCGGGCGGTGGGCCCGCTCATCGACGCGCTGGAGGACGACGACTGGTGGGTCCGCGAGCGTTCCATCGACGCGCTGGCCCGGAGCAAGAACCCGCGGGCGGTGCAGCCGCTCGGCGAGCTCCTGCTGCGGGACGCCGAGGCCGCCGGCCTCTGCGCGCGGGCGCTCGGAGAGATCGGGGACCCCGGCGCCGTGGCCGACCTCGTGCGGGCGCTCGAAGCCGAGACGCCCGAGGAGCTGCGCCGCGAGGTCGTGGACTCCCTGAAGAAGCTCCAGAAGGTCTCGAAGTCCGACACGCTGCAGGTCAAGCTCGAGGAAGCGCTGCGTCAGGAGGGCATCCGCGTGGAGAAGACCCGCCTGCAGCCGATGGAGATCAAGCCGCACGCGGGCGCGGCGGCGCTGCCTTTCGAGTCGCTCGACGCGAACCCGCTGGAATCGCCCGAGCACGGCCCCGCGCCGGAGTCGCGTCACGCGCGGCGGACGGTCCGGGCCGAGCAGATCCAGGACGGCGACGTCCTCCTCGATCGCTACAAGGTCGTCCGGCGCATCGGCTCCGGCGGGTTCAGCACGGTCTTCCTGGTGGAGGACACCGCCGTCGACGATCGCGTGATCCTGAAGCTGCTGAGCTACCACCTCACGCTCGACGAGGCCAGCATGGCGCGCTTCGTCCAGGAGCTGAAGCTCGCGCGCAAGATCTCGCACCCGAACGTCATCCGCATCCACGACCTGCTGGAGCTCGGCGAGGCCCGGGCGATCTCGATGGAGTACTTCCCGGGGCGCGACCTCGGGCGCGTGCTCGACGACCTCGGCAAGATGCCGCCGGATCGCGGCGTGTACATCTGCCGTCAGATCTGCGAGGGCCTGAGCGCGGCCCACGCATCGGGCATCATCCACCGCGACATCAAGCCCGCGAACGTTCTCGTGGGCGACCAGGACGTGGTGAAGATCGTGGACTTCGGCCTCGCCGCCGCCTCGCGCGAAGCCGAGAACCGCCTGACCCGTACCGGCCATCTCGTGGGTACGCCCCACTACATGGCACCCGAGCTCATCCGCGGCGAGGAGGTCGATCACCGTTCCGACCTCTACTCGTTCGGGATCATGATGTACGAGATGTTCTCCGGCAAGCTGCCTTACGACGGGGAGAACCCGATGAACGTGCTGTTCCGACACCTCGACGGCGACGCGAAGCCGCTGACCGACATCACGGACATCCCCGCCGACCTCGCCCGGGTCGTGATGCGGACGATGGCACTCGATCCGAAGGCTCGCCCCCAGAGCTCGTCCGAGCTCCTGGAGGAGCTCGCCGGCGTGAAGGCGTAGCACACCGTGGCGCGCCTCGACGCCTTCCTCCAGCTCGGACGCGAGCAGGGTTGTTCCGACATCCACTTCACGGTGGGGCTGCCGCCGCTCGCCCGTCTCGACGGCGACCTGGTGCCGCTGAAGTACCGCGACCTCTCGGCCGACGAGACCGAGGCGCTGGTCCGCGAGATCATGGGCGACGATCACAAGGCCCAGTTCGAGGAGCGGGGCGCGACGGATTTCTCGTACTCGTCCGAGGAGGTCGGCCGGTTCCGCGTGAACGTCTGCCGCCACTCGAACGGCGTGGCCGCCGTCTGCCGTGTGGTGCCCGATCGCCCGCCGCGTCTGGCCGATCTCGGCCTGCCGAAGGTCGTGTCGCGCTTCACGAAGCTGAACAGCGGCCTCGTGCTCGTGACCGGTTCCGCGGGCACCGGCAAGACCACGACACTCTCCGCGATGATCGACGAGATCAATCGCGAGCGCGCCCTCAACATCATCACGCTCGAGGATCCGATCGAGTTCGTGTTCAAGAGCCGTGCGTCGCTCGTCGTGCAGCGAGAGGTCGGAACCCACGTGACCTCCTTCCGGGCCGGCCTGCGGGCCGCGCTCCGCGAGGACCCCGACGTCATCCTCGTGGGCGAGCTCCGCGACTCCGAGACGATCGCCCTCGCGATCGAGGCCTCGGAGACGGGCCACCTGGTGCTCGGCACCCTGCACACGCGGGGCGCTGCTCAGACCATCGACCGCATCGTGGATTCGTTCCCGCCGGACGGGCAGGCGCAGGTGCGCACGACGCTCGCCGACGGCCTGAAAGCGGTGATCGCGCAGGAGCTCGTACGGGCGGCCGACGGCCGCGGCCGGCGCGCCGCCGTGGAGATCCTCGTGGCCACGCCCGCCATCGCGCAGCTGATCCGCGACGGCAAGACGTTCCAGATCCCGAGCAACATGGCCACGGGACGCCGCCAGGGCATGCAGCTGATGGATCAGGCGCTCCTCGATCTGGTTCGTCGAGGGGAGGTCGATCCCGACGAGGCCTTCCTCCGCGCGACGGACAAGCGGGAGTTCATCCCGCACGTGTCCCGCACCGATCTTCTCGGGATGGTGGGAGCCCCCGCCGCCGAGGTCGCCGAATGAGTCGCATCAATGCATTCCTCGAGCTGACCGTGAAGCAGGGAGGCTCCGACCTCCACGTCGTCGCCGGCGAGCAGCCGCGCGTGCGCATTCACGGCAAGCTCGAGCCGGTGCGATTCCGTGAACTCGCCACCGACGAGATCCTGCGCATCCTGTCCGAGTTCATGACGGATGAGCAGCGCGCCCGCCTCGACCGGGACCAGAACGTCGACTTCGCCTACAAGGTCGAAGGCCTCGGCCGCTTCCGGGCGAACGTGTACCAGCACGTCCGCGGGATCGCGGCGGTGTTCCGGGTCATTCCGGATCAGGTGCCGACCCTGGAGGCCGCCGGTCTGCCGGCAGTGGTCGCGTCCATGGTGGCGAACCCACGCGGCCTCACCCTGGTCACGGGACCGACCGGATCCGGCAAGTCCACGACCCTCGCGGCGATGATCGATCACGTGAACCGGACCCGGAAGGGTCACATCATCACGATCGAGGATCCGGTGGAGTTCATCCATCCGTTCCACTCGTGCGTGGTGACGCAGCGCGAGATCGGCGCGCACTCGCCCTCGTTCCGCGACGCGCTCAAGGACGCGCTGCGCGAGGACCCGGACGTGATCCTCGTGGGCGAGATGCGCGACCTCGAGACGATCGAGCTCGCGCTGACCGCCGCCGAGACCGGCGTGCAGGTGTTCGGCACGCTCCACACCACCGGCGCCGTGCGCACGGTGGATCGGCTCGTGAGCGTCTTCCCCGCCCGGGTGCAGGACCAGATCCGGGCCGTGCTGGCGGAGTCGCTGCGAATGATCGTGTCGCAGCAGCTCGCCCGCAAGGCCGACGGCACCGGTCGCGTGCTCGTGCCCGAGATCCTCGTGAACACGCAGGGCTGCGCGGCCATGATCCGCAAGGGCCGCGCCCACCAGCTCACCACGGTGATCCAGTCCGGCGCGCGCGACGGTATGTGCAGCCTGGACGCCCGCCTGCACGAGCTCGTGAAGAAGGAAGTGATCAGCGGCGAGGAGGCGTTCGAGAAGGCCATCGAGAAGGCCGCGTTCGAGCGCTATCTGCTGGAAGAGATCACCATCTGATCGACGGGCAACTGCCCTACCCCTCGACCTGGATCAACAGCTCCCCGCACCTTCGGCACCGGTACTCCGCCGTGCCGCGCCGGATCCGGAGATGGGCGCGCTTCACGAGCAGGTGCTGCGTGGAGCAAGAGCAGCGATACCGGAATCGCCGCACCCGTCGCGCCGGCACCGTCTCGAAGTCGTGCGTGACGCTCGGATCGGCCCCGAAGAACGCCATCACCGCACGCCACTCGCGTCCGTGCGGCTTCACGCGCCCGAACACGGCCCAGGTCACGATGTGCGCGACCTCGTGCGGCACGATGCGATCGACGAACACGTCGCCGTAGCGCACCAGCAGATCGCCGTTGTAGCGGGTGACACCGGTGGAGGGACAGGCGTCGCCGGCCGCCCGCCCCCGGAGGCCGAACTCCACGCGCGGTTCCGGGATCCGTCGCTCCGGCCACTTCGCGCGCGCGGCGGCGACGAGTTCGCGGGATCGAGCGCACACGCGCGCGCGCAGCGCTTCCGGCGACTCCTCCCCCGCGCCGAACGGGAGCTCGAGCTGCGCGCCGGCGCTCACGCCGACCTCACGCGGGAGCGGTCATCGCGCGCAGGGCGGCGAGGAACGATACGGCGAGGCCCGCCCCGGCGAGCAGGGACTTCGTGAGGACCGCGAGCATGCGGCCGATCGTGGCGTGCACGCCGACCCGCAACGAGGGTTCCAGGCGTCGATCGTGGATGAGCTCCCCTCCCACGGCCCCGGCGAAGCCCCCCAGGAACACGCCGGCGAGCGTGCCCACCCCGGGGAACACCCCGGACCCGATCGCCGCGCCCACGAGACCGCCCACGAACGTGCCCGCCACCGCCCACTTCGACGCCCCCTTCTTCGCGACGTACACGGACCCGAGCAGTGCTTCCACCACCTCGCCCACGATCAGCAGCGCGGCGAAGAACGCGAGACGCGGCCACCCGATCGCGTGGAACCCGTGCGCCCCGTCCCAGAGAGCGACGAGCGCGAACGCGATCCAGCCCCCCGGCAGGGACAGGAAGATCACGCTCCACGTCGCGATCAACGCCAGCGTCCAGAGCCCGAACAGACTCCAGCCTCCGCCGACGCGGATGCCCTCCCAGATCGACTCGAGCAAGCGCTCCGCCCCCTAGCTCGCGCTTCGGCCCCCGCGATCCGCGAACGCCTTGATCAGGTCGATCGGAACCGGGAACACGATCGTCGAGTTGTGCTCGGCCGCGACCTCGGTCAGCGTACCGAGGAACCGGAGCTGGAGCGCGGCGGGCTCCCGACCGATCACCGCCGCCGCCTGGGCGATCTTCTCGGCCGCCTGGAACTCACCTTCCGCCGTGATGATCTTCGCGCGACGTTCCCGCTCGGCCTCGGCCTGACGCGCCATCGCCCGCTGCATCTCGGCCGGCAGGTCCACGTGCTTGATCTCGACCATGGCGACCTTGATCCCCCAGGGATCCGTCTGCCGGTCGAGGATGTCCTGGAGCTGGTCGTTGATCTTGTCCCGATCGCTGAGCAGGTGATCCAGGTCGGCCTGGCCCAGCACCGAACGCAACGTGGTCTGGGCCAGCTGCGACGTGGCGTACATGTAGTCCGCGACCTCGATGATCGCGCGTCCGGGATCGACCACGCGGAAGTAGAGCACCGCGTTGACCTTCACCGACACGTTGTCGCGGGTGATGATGTCCTGCGGCGGAACGTCGAAGGCGATCGTCCGCAGCTCCACCTTGACCATCTTCTCGATGAACGGGACGAGGAGGATGAGGCCGGGCCCCCGGACACCCACGAGGCGGCCGAGGCGGAACACGACCCCTCGTTCGTACTCGCGCAGCACGCGAACCATGTTCGTGAACACGAACAGGAGCAGGACGAGAACAGGAATCAATCCTCCGAACGGCATCACGACCGCCTTTCCGCGCGAGACGCGCTGGGATCAGACCTTCGGACCGTCAGCCGCAGTCCTTCGACCGCGACCACCTCGACCTCCGTACCGACCGGGATCGCCTCGCCGCCGCTCGCGACGGCGTTCCAGCGCTCCCCGCGTACGTCCACGGCCCCCTTGGGATCGAGCGCCGACTTGACCTCGCCGACCAGTCCCACCATGCCTTCGCGGCCGGTCACGACCTTCCTCCCGAACGTCCGGACCGCGAGGCCGGCCGCCACCCCGAACAGGGCGGCCATCGCGAGGACCATGGGAACGATCACCGCGAGCGAGGCGCGCAGCGCCGGCTCCGGGGACTCGAACAGCATCAACGACCCGAGCAGCGCCGCCACGACGCCGCCCACGGTGAGTAACCCGTGACTCGGCACCTGGGTTTCGATCAGGAACAGCACCGCGGCGAGGGCGATCAGCAGGAGCCCGGCGAGATTCAGCGGGAACGTCTGCAGGGACCAGAACGCGAGGATGAGACAGATCGCGCCGACCACGCCCGGGAAGATCGAGCCGGGGTTCTGGAGCTCGAAGAACATCCCGTAGATCCCGAGCATCATCAGCACGTAGGCGACGTTCGGGTTCGCGAGGATCGACAGCAGCCGGAACCGGAGCGTGAGCGGCTTCTCGTCCAACACCGCTCCCGCGAGGTCCAGCGTGACGGTCTCGCCGGCGACCTCGACCTCGCGACCGTCCGCCTGGGCGAGCAGGTCCTCGAGCGAGTCCGCCACGAAGTCCACCACGCCCTCGGCCACGGCCTCCGTTTCCGTGATCGACGCCGCGTCGCGCACTGCGGACTCCGCCCACGCGACGTTCCGCCCGCGCCGCTCGGCGATCGTGCGCGCGAACGCGGCCGTGTCGTTGAACATCTTGTGCGCCATCGTGGAGTCCGGGGTCCCGCCGCCGCCGATCGTGACCGGCGACGCCGCGCCGATGTTCGTGCCGGGAGCCATCGCCGCGACGTGCCCCGCCATCGTCAGGAACGCGCCCGCCGACGCCGCGCGCGCCCCCGAAGGCGCGACCCACACGAGGATCGGGAGCGGCGATTCGAACATGTCGCTCACCAGATCCCGGGTCGCATCGAGGAGTCCGCCCGGCGTGTCGAGCCGGAGCACGAGCGCAGACGCGCCGTCCGCCTCGGCGTCGCGCAGCGCGGCGCGCAGGAAGGAGACCGTGACCGGAGTGATCGCGTCGTCCCAGTCCACGACGTGGACGCGCGGGCCGGAATCCGCCGCCGGCTGGCCCGGAGCGCTCGCGGCGGCGAGTGCAAGCGCGAGAAGACCGATCATCAGGACGAAGCGGCGCATCGCTCCTCCTCCAGGATCACGTCGGCGACGCGGGCCGCCCGCTCGGCGAGCGACGCGAGGTCGGCGGAGCCGAGCCGGCTCGCGAACACCCCGAAGCGTCCGCTCTGCCGGACCCCGAGCAACTCGCCCGGGCCCCGGGTCGCGAGATCGATCTCGGCGAGGCGCAGCCCATCGTCGACGGTGACCAGGACCTCGAGACGCTCCCGGGACTCTTCCGGGGCCTCGCGGCCCGCCCACAGCAGACAATACCCCTTCTGGCCGCGACGGGCGATTCGCCCGCGGAGCTGGTGCAGCTGGGCGAGCCCGAAGCGCTCCGCCTCCTCCACCCAGAGCACGGTGGCGCCCGGAACGTCGAGGCCGACCTCCACGATCGACGTCGCGACGACCGCCCGCAGCTCGCCGTCGCGGAACGCCCGCAGCACTTCGTCACGCTCCTCGGCCGCCTGGCGACCATGGACGAGCCCGATCGGCAATCCCCGGAGCGGGCCGCCCGCGAGCTCCTCGTACAGCGCGAGCGCGCCGCCTTCGTCGCCGTCTTCGATGCGGGGGCGCACGAAGAACGCCTGCTCGCCGGCCTCGAGCCGCTCGCGCACGAACTTCAGGGCGTCGCGGCGCTTGGCCGGCGGCGGCACGCGCGTCATCACGTCGCCGCGCGCGTCCGGTCGCGGGTCGAGCGTGGAGCAGTCCGCGTCGCCGAAGCCGAGCAGCGCGAGCGAGCGCGGGATCGGCGTCGCGGTGAGGACGAGGCAATGCGGGGTCTCGGCCTTCTCGAGCAGCTTCTGGCGCTGGGCCACTCCGAAGCGCTGCTGCTCGTCGATGACCACGAGCCCGAGGCGCGTGAAGCGAGTCGTGTCCGAGAGCAGGGCGTGCGTCCCGATCGCGACGTCGGCCGCGCCGGTCGCGAGGCGAAGACGCGCCTCCTCGTTCGCGGCCGCCGAGCGGCTGCCCGTGAGCAGCACCACGCCGTCCTCCGCCCGCGGCAGGAGCTCGCGGGCCTGCCGGAACAGCTGGCGGGCCAGGATCTCGGTCGGCGCGAGCATCGCGCACTGGAGGCCGCCGGTCCGGACCTCCTCCACCGCCGCGAGTGCCACCGCCGTCTTCCCGGTGCCCACGTCGCCTACGACCATGCGCATCATCGGCCGCGGGGCACGCAGGTCGGTCACGATCTCGTCGATCGAGGAGCGCTGCGATTCCGAGAGCCGAAACGGAAGACCGCGGACGAACGTCGCCGCGCCGCCGCCGTCGCCGGTGGCGGCCGGGGCGCGCCGGGCGTCCCGCGCCGCGCGCCGTCGCCGCATCGCGATCTCCACCGGGACCAGGAGCTCGAGCATCAGCCGCGCCCGGCCGCGCTCCAGGTCCTCGCTGGAGGCGGGCCGATGCGCGAACACGATCGCGTCCGCGAGCGAGCACACGTCACCCGCAGCCCGCGCCGACGGGGACAGCGGATCCCGGATCGCGGGGGCGGCCGCAAGCGCCGCCTCCACGAGGTCGAACATCTGGCGCTGGGTCAGGCCCTCGGTGAGCGAGTAGAGCGGCCGGATGCCCGTGAGGCGATCGGGCAGTGGCTCGTTCTCGTGTGCGAGCCGCGCCATCTCCGGCTGGATCAGCGAGCCGCGCGAGATCTTGCCCGCGAGCGCGAGCGCTTGACCGACGGCGAGATTCTTCGCGAGGAACCCCGCGTGGAACCACAGCGCCTGGATCTTTCCGGAATCGTCCCGCAGCGTGACGGTGAGCACCGAGCGACCGCCCCGTCCCCGCCGGACCCAGTGCTTCTCCACCGTGCCGCGCACGACGGCGAACTCGCGGCCCCCCGCGTCGCGAATCGGACACGGCTCGCCGCGCTCCTCGTACGCACGCGGCGCGAAGCGCAGCAAGTCCTCCACGGTGGCCAGCCCGAGTACCGAGAGGCGCTCGGCGCGCTTCGCACCGACGCCGGGGAGGATCGTGAGGGGATCGGAAGGTGCAATCGCTGGCACGGCCGATCCCCTGTCCCGGCAAGGGGTTGCGAGAAAGAGTTCGGGCGACTCCTCAACGCGCTACCCGAAGACACTTGCCCTCGGGGGTGTGGACCACGAGGGGTGCGCGCGAGGAGTCAGCCCGTCCCTTGCGTCGACCGGGCGGCTTGCGCCGCCGGTCGACCTCGCACCGTCAGTCCATCTGCTTCCGGAGGAAGGTCGGCGTCTCCAGATCGTCGTCGATGAAGGTCCGGATCACGCGCTTCACGGGCGCGGGCTCCTGGCCGGCCTCCACTCGTCGGTACGCCGGCCGCTCGAGATCCGCCGGCGCCATCGCCACGGGTTCCGGGGCGGAGGTGCGCCGGGCGCGTTCCGATCCCTTCGACGACTCCCCGATGCCCGTCGCGATCACCGTGACCTGGATCCGTCCCTCGAACGCGGGATCGATCACGGCTCCGAAGAACAGGTTCGCGTCGTCGCCCGCCGCATCGTAGATGATGCTCGTGGCGTCGTTGACGTCGGTGAGCGTGAGGTCGTCGCCGCCGGTGATGTTGACGACCACGCCCTTCGCGCCGGAGATGGAGACTTCCTCCAGCAGCGGGCTGGTCACCGCCTGGCGCGCCGCGTCGGCCGCGCGGTTCTCTCCCTCGGCGATTCCCGTCCCCATCAGCGCGTCGCCCATCTTGGACATGACGCTGCGGACGTCGGCGAAGTCGAGATTCACGAGCCCGGGCACGGAGATCAGATCCGAGATGCCCCGCGTGGCCTGGAGGAGGACGTCGTCCGCGAGGCGGAACGCCTCGGACAGACGCGTGTCGCGCTGTACGATCGACAGGAGACGCTGGTTCGGGATGACGATCAGCGTGTCGACGTTCTCCTTCAGCGCGGCGAGCCCGTCCTGGGCCTGCCGGCCGCGGTGCCGTCCCTCGAACTCGAACGGCTTCGTCACGACGCCCACCGTAAGGGCGCCGAGGTCCTTCGCGATGCTGGCCACGACCGGGGCCGCGCCGGTGCCCGTCCCACCGCCCATGCCGGCGGTGACGAAGACCATGTCCGAGCCGTCCAGCGCCTCGGACACGAGCTCGCGGCTCTCCTCGATCGCCCGCCGGCCGACCTCGGGATTGCCCCCCGAGCCGAGTCCGCGGGTGACCGTGGTTCCGATCTGGAGACGAGTCGGAGCGAGCGAGGCCCCGAGCGCTTGCATGTCCGTGTTTGCCGCGATGAAGTCGCAGCCCGAAAGGCCGCCCTCGATCATGCGGTTGATCGCGTTGCCGCCGGCCCCGCCGCATCCGATGACACGGATCCTGGCGAGGCTCACGGGCTCTTCGACGAGTTCGAATGGCATTGATTCCCCCTCACGTCACGGGTCGCGGGCGCGACCCATCCCATCCACACCACACTCCGCATTAGCAGAGTTCGCGCCGGTCGACCAGGGGAATCGAACGTTCATGCGCAGAAAAACGGACGAACGGCAGCGACCGACGTCGCGCGGAGCGGCACGACGCGCGCGACGTCGGCGATGGACCGCGACGCGGAGACCCGAACGTCGATCGTCGGTAACGTCCGCGCGCCGCCGGGCGATCGAAGAGGATCCCGCGCTCCGGTCGAACCGCCCCGCTCCCCAAGCGACCTAGTCTCGATGGTCCTCGAAAGGCCGTGGCGAGATCACGGAGACGTCCGCGGCTCGGACGCCCGCAGGGGCTCGCTTCCGAGGCGTATCACTCGATCCGCCGCAGGAAGCGAGCTCCGAGGACGTTCGATCCGCGGCGCGTATCCGTGCATCGCAGCCGGCCGTTCGAGGACCATCGAGACTAGAACAGCTCGGAGACCCATCTCCGTACGGAGCCGGTCACGCGCTCGAACAGCTGGCGACCGCCGGCCAGCGACGATCCGCCACTCCACGAGTGACGGTGCGCGTAGCTCAGGAGCCCGACCGCGGTCGCCATCTCGGGCGAGCGGACGTCCTCGTCGAAGCCCACGGTGCCCTGGGGCACGCCGTGCTTCGCCGGCAGGTTGAACAGGTGTTCGGCGAGAGAGAGCGTGCCGTCGAGCAGCGCGCCCCCCCCGGTCAGCACGAGGCCCGCCGCGAGCAGGTCCCAGTAGTCGGTCTTCTTCACCTCGCGGTAGCTCAACGCGAGGATCTCCTCCATGCGGGGTCGGACGATGGAGTTCAGGATGTCCCGGCTCACGGAACGCTCGGGACGCCCGTTCACGCCGGGCACGACGAGTTGCTCGTCCCGGCCTTCGATCGGCAGCAGCGACGCGTGGGCGCGCTTGATCTCCTCGGCCGACGCCAGCGGCGTGCGCAACCCGATGGCGATGTCGTTCGTGACGTTCGAGCCGCCGACCCCGACGATCGCGGTGTGCTTGAGACCGCCCTCCGCGAACACCGCGACGTCGGTCGTGCCTCCGCCGATGTCCACGAGCACCGCGCCGAGCTCCATCTCGTCGTGGGTCAGCACCGCCTCGGCGCCGGCGACCGAAGCGAGGACGACGTCCTCCACGTCGAGCCCGGCCCGGCGAACGCACTTCAGCAGATTCTGGATCGGGGTGCTCGCGCCCGTGATCACGTGGACCTCGGTCTCCAGCCGCACCCCGCTCATGCCCACGGGGTCGTGGATCCCGCCCTGGTCATCCACCGTGAACTCCTGCGGGAGCACGTGGATGATCTCGCGATCCCCGGGCAGCGCGATCGCGCGCGCGGCCTCGATCACCCGATCGACGTCGCCGCGCGTGATCTCGCCGTCCGGATTGCGGACCGCGATCACGCCGCGCGAGTTGATGCTCTTGACGTGATCCCCGGCGATGCCGAGCGTGACCGACCCGATCTCCACGTCGGCCTGCTTCTCGGCCGCCGCGACCGCTTCCTGGATGGACTGGATCGTCCGCTCCAGATTGACCACGACGCCTTTCTTGATGCCGCGGGACGGCGCGCTCCCGAGTCCCAGGATCTTGAGCTCGCCGTCTTCCCCGGGCTCGGCCACGATCGCGGTCGTGCGCGTCGTTCCGAGGTCGAGTCCGGCCAGGATGTCGTTCGCCATCGTCGTCTCCCCCGCCCCCGATTGCCGATCTGGATGCCGGTCTCGTCTCGCCGAGCCCCGGACGCCAGTACCTAGGCGGCCTTCCACACCGCCGTGCCGTCCGAGATGAGGCGCAGCGTACCGCGACTGGCCCCCTCCGCGTCCAGTTTTTCGAGAAAGGACGTGATGTTTCTCGCGACGAGCGCCGGCGGAATCACCGGGTCGACCGCGGCCTCGAAGCCTCGCGCCGTCAGCTCGATGTGGTCGGTGGCCGGCCCCACCCGGACCTCCAGCGGCTCGGCGAGCCCGCGACGCTGCAGCTCCTCGGTGTAGGCCACCGCGCGCGACAGCAATTCCGGGTCGATCTTGCGCCCTTCCAGCGAGAGCAACGGCAGCGCCGGGTCCGCCCCCGGCACGACCCGCAGATCCTCGCACAGTCCGTAGAGACGACCGGCGATCTGGACGCGGGCGATCGGATGACACTCCTCGACCTGGACGACGACCTTGCCGGGCCACGGACGGCGAACGTGCGCCGCCGCCACCCACGGGTGCCCGGTGACCCGGAGCTCGACCGCATCCGCATCCAGCGCGAGCCAGGGATCGCCCGGGTGGACGTCGGCGAGGTCCCGGAGATCCTCCGGGCTCGTGCGCGCCGTCCCCTCGATCTCCACCGTGCGGACCGCGAAGCGCGGGTGCGCCACCAGTCGTTCCACCGTCTCGTGGCCGAGCCAGATCGCGAGCGCGCCGAGCAACGCGATCCCGACGCCGATCCAGGTCCGGCGCCCGGGACGCGGCAGCGCGCGCCGCGACCGGGTCCGTCCCGACGTCGCCCCTCCCGCCTTCGCGCGGCCCGACGTCGTCCGGCTGCGCGCTCCCCGCGCCCGCCGGTTCTTCCCGCGAGAGCGGGCCGGGGCTTCTTCCTTGGCCCGGACGCCCGACTTCCGCGCGCGATTGCCGCGCGGCTTCAATCCCCGAATCCCCACCGCCGCACCTCCAGCTCCAGTTCCACCCCGAACTCGCGACGCACGCCGGCCCGCACCTGATCGATCAGACGCAACACGTCGTCCGCGGTGGCCTCGCCGCGATTGATGATGAAGTTGCCGTGCACCTCGGACACGATCGCGCCGCCGACGGCCAGGCCCTTCAGGCCGGCCTGGTCGATCAGCTTGCCGGCCGACGTACCCGGCGGATTCTTGAACACGCACCCGGCCGAGGGCTCGCGCTCCGGCTGATCGCGACGTCGCTCCGCCTGGTACCCACGCACCGTCTCCGCGACCTTCTCCGGATCCTCGCGGCCTGCCGCGAACAGCGTCGACGTCACGACGAACCCGTCCGGCAGCTCGCACCGCCGGTACACGAACGGCAGATCCGCGCGCGCGATCTCGAGCACCGCACCGTCCGGCCCGACCCCGCGGATCGACACGAGCGAGTCGGCCGTCTCGCCGCCCCGCGTCCCCGCGTTCGTCGCGATCGCACCGCCGAGCGTCCCGGGAATCCCGGCGCCGAACTCGAGGCCGGTCCAGCCCTCCGCCATCACGAAGCGGAGCACGCGACTCCACAGCGTGCCGGCCCCGATTCGCAGACGGTCCGGACCCTCCGGCTCCACCCCGCCCAGCGCGGAGCCGACTCGCAGCACGAGTCCCGGAAAGCCCGCATCCGAGACCAGCAGGTTCGAGCCGTTGCCGAGAATGAGCACGGGGATCCCGGAGTCCCGGATGGGCGCCATCGCCTGCCGCAGCGCGTCCTCGCTCTCCGGCGTCACGAGGATCGCGGCGGGGCCGCCGATCTTGAACGTCGTCAGACGGCCGAGCGGAACGTCCACCCGGACCTTCAGCCCGGCGATTCCCTCGAGCTCGCGCGCGAGCGTCGTCGTGGTCATGCCCCCCGGCCCGGAACCTGCGCCGGCCGCGGCTCGTTCACGCTTCCGGCTTGACTCGCGGCGAAGCGCGCCGCGAGAAGATCACCTGCCTTCCACACATCGCCCGCGCCGAGAGTCAGCACCACGTCCCCCGGACGGGTCTCGGGCAGGATGAGGTCGACCGCATCTTCCCAGCTCTCCACGAGCGTGGTCGCGGGCCCACCGGCGATTGTCACCGCCTCCCGCACGGTCTCGGAGGACACGCCCGGGATCGGATCTTCGCCGGCCGCGTAGATCGACGTGACCACGAGGCGGTCGGCCCGGGCCAGCGGCGGGCCGAACTCCGGTCCGAGGTCCCGCGTGCGCGAGTACCGATGCGGCTGGAACACCACCACCAGGCGGCGGTCCGGCATCCACGACCGGGCCGCCGCGAGGGTGGCCTCGATCTCGGTGGGGTGGTGCGCGTAATCGTCCACCACGAGGAGATCATCCGCGTCGGAGCGGACCTCCAGGCGGCGCGAGATCCCGTTGAACGCTCCGATCCCCTGACGGATCGCGTCGAACGGAAGACCCAGATCGAGCCCCACCGCGATCGCGGCGAGGGCGTTGCGGACGTTGTGGTCACCGGGCACACCGAGCCGGATCTCGCCGAGCGGCTCACCCTGCACGGAAACCTCGAACACGGTGCGCGCGCCCTCGCGCCGGAGGTCGGTACCGCGCACCTCGGCCTCCTCGGACAGTCCGTAGCGGATCACCCGGCGCTCGAGGCGGGGCAGCAGGAACTCGCGCACCCGCTCGTCGTCCACGCAGACGACGGCCGCGCCGTAGAACGGCACCCGGTTCGCGAACTCCGCGAACGTGTCCACGATCGCCTCGAAGGAGCCGTAGTGATCGAGATGCTCGCGATCCAGGTTCGTCACCACCGCGATCGTCGGCGTGAGACGAAGGAACGAGCCGTCGGACTCATCCGCCTCGGCCACGAGGTACTGTCCCTGCCCGAGTCGCGCGTTCGAATCGAACGCGCGCACGCGACCGCCCACTACGATCGTGGGATCGAGGCCGCCCTGGTCGAGCACGAGCGACGTCAGGGACGTGGTGGTCGTCTTGCCGTGCGCGCCCGCGACGGCGATGCCGAACTTCATCCGCATGAGCTCGGCCAGCATCTCGGCACGAGGGATCACGGGGACGCCGCGCTCGCGGGCCTCGACGACCTCCGGATTCGTGGGGCGCACCGCACTCGACACGACGACGACCTGCGCGTCGCCGAGGTTCTCGGCCGCATGGCCGATCGCGACGCGTGCGCCGTGGTGGCGCAGCCGACGGACGGAGTCCCCGTCCGCGAGGTCCGACCCCGACACCTCGTAGCCGAGGTTCGCGAGGACCTCGGCGATGCCGCACATGCCGGTCCCGCCGATGCCGACGAAATGGATCTTCCGGATCTTGTGGAACAAGGCCACCCCCCTCTCAGCCCAACCACCGTTCACAGGCGTCCGCGATCCGTTCGCGAGCACCCAGAGCCCCGGCGCGGCGCGCGCCGTCGGCCATGGCCTGCCGTCGCGCCGCGTCTCCCACGATTCCCTGCAACGTCGCCGCCAGCGCGTCTCCCGTCAACTCCCGCTCCGGCATCACGACCGCGCCGCCGTGCTCGGCGTGGCGACGCGCGTTGTCGGTCTGGTGATCCGCCGCCGCGTACGGGTACGGCACCAGGATCGCCGGCACGCCGGCCGCCGACAGCTCGGCCAGGGTCATCGCCCCCGCGCGCGTGACGGCCACGTCGGCCGCGGCGTAGGCATCGCCCATGTCGTTCAGGAACGGCACGGGGCGCACCCAGGACGGCAGGTCCTCCGCCGCGGCCCTCGCCTCCTCCGCGAGCGATTCGCCCGTCTGCACGAGCAGCGTGAAGCCCGGATCGGGGCCGAGGCGTCGCGCGGCGTCGAACGTGGCGCGGGTGAGCGCCCGCGCGCCCTGGCTGCCGCCGATCACCAGCACGAGCGGTCGGTCGGTCGGCAACCCGTGCGACGCGAGGAACCGGTCGCGCTGTCCGCGCTCGACGTCGGCGCGGACGGGATTGCCGCTCACCACCGCGCGGCCACGTCGCCACAGACCGTCCCGGGCCGAGCCGTCGGCGAGATGCACCTCGCGGGCGAAGAGCGAGCCGAGCCGAGTGGCCACGCCGGGCCGCGCGTTCTGTTCGAGGACGAGCGTCGGAATGCCGAGCGCGGTCGCGAGCGCCACGAACGGGCCGGACACGTAACCCCCCGTCCCCACGACGAGTTGCGGGCTTTCCTTCCAGAGCAGGGCGAAGGATCCGAATGCCCCGGCCACGAGCCGGAACGGAAATGCGAGCCAGGAGACTCCGGGGCGACGGGCGAACCCCGCGAGGGACACCTCCCTCACGTCGAAGCCGGCGCGGCGGATCCACTCGACCGCGCGCTTGCCCCGCGCCGTCGCGAACAGAACGGAGAGGTCGGAGCGGCGGGACACGAGCTCCTCCGCGACCGCGATCCCGGGATAGACGTGTCCGCCGGTGCCGGAGACGGCGATCAGGACCTTCCCCACCCCACCACTCCCGGCCGTTGGGCCCCACCGCCCTGCGGCGGTCACTTCCTCCGCCGGGGACGTTCCCGGGGCGCTTCGAGGCGTCCCGCGGCTACCGGATCGCCGTTCGCACCCTTCCGGACGTCCCGGACGACCGCGCCGCGATCGACTGCAGGATCCCGACGCCGGCGAGGTTCACGAGCATCGCCGAGCCCCCGTAGCTGAGGAACGGGAGCGGGAGTCCGGTCGTCGGCGTGAGACCGACGACCACCGCAACGTTGAGGAAGGCCACGATGCCGATCATCGCGGTGATCCCCACCGCCAGGTAGCGGCCGAAGAGATCGCGGGCGCCGCGGGCGATGACGAGCCCGCGCCACACGAGAAGGCCGAAGAGTGCCACGATCGCCACGGTGCCGAGAAGCCCCAATTCCTCGCCGAGCACCGCGAACACGAAGTCCGTGTGGCAGTCGGGGAGGAAGAAATCCGACTGACGACTCGCGCCGATCCCGCGACCGAACATCCCGCCCGAGCCGAGCGCCACGAGCGACTGGTGCAGCTGGAAGCTCGCGCCCATCGGATCCGCGTCCGGATTCAGGAACGCCGTGAACCGGCGGACGACGTGTCCCTTCTGCAGTGCAATCACGCCGAGGACGGGCATCGCGGCCGCGCCGGAGCTCATGAGGTGGGTCATCCGCGCGCCCCCCAGGAACAGCATGGTGACCGTGATGAGCGTGAGCGACAGCACGTTGCCGAAGTTCGGTTGCATCATCAGCAACACGGCGAAGATCCCGAGCACCGTGACGATCGGCACGAAGCCGCGCTTGTAGTCGCGCACCCGGCCCTCGCCCTGGGCGAGAATCGAGGCGATGTAGGTCACGAGCGCGAGCTTCGCGATCTCGGCCGGCTGGATCACCATGAAGCCGACGTGGAGCCACCGCGTGGCGCCCTTCCTCGTCACCGCGAGCGGGTTCTCGGGGATCAAGGTGATCGCGAGCAGCAGCACGGCGACGCCCACGAGCGGCGCGGTGAGACGGTGGCGGAGGATCACCCGGTAGTCGAGCTGAGAGAACGCCACGAGGAGCACCAGACCGAACACGATCTTGGTGAGATGATTGACGATCATGCGCGTCGACGAGCCGAACCAGGCGGCCGACATCGACGTACTCGACGAAAACACCGTCACGCTCCCCAGCAGGAGCAGTGTGAGCACGACGCCGGACAGCACCCGGTCGCCTCGCCCCTTCCCCGCGGTCATCGCGTCCCCCCTTCGGTGACTCTCTCCCGGACGATCTCGCGGAACCGATCGCCCCGGTGGGCGTAGTTCTTGAACTGATCGAAACTCGAGCATCCCGGCGAGAACAGCACACGCTCTCCCGGGCCGGCCTCCGCGGCCGCGAGCGCGACCGCCGTTTCCAGATCCCCCGCGACGACGGTGCGCACCGCACCCCGCCAGGCGACGTCCATCGCGGGCGCTCCCTCGCCGATCAGGAAGACCACGCGCGCGCCGGCGGCGACGGTCTGCCGCAGCGGTGAGAAGTCCACGCCCTTCGTCACGCCTCCCGCGATCAGGAGCGTCGGCCGCTCCGGATCCAGCGCGGCGGCGAGCGAGCCGGGGTTCGTGCTCTTGGAATCGTTGATCCAGGTGACGCCGTTCGCCTCCCGCACGATCTCCATGCGGTGGGGCATGGCGGCGAAGCTCCGCGCGCCGGCCGCGATCGCGGCGTCGGGCAGACCGATACGGTGAGCGCAGGCGGCCGCCGCGAGCAGGTTCTCCACGTTGTGCCGGCCGGCGAGGTGCCAGTCGGCGAGGGCCAGGACGGAGCGGCTTCCGGCGTCGTCGCTCAGGAAGAGGTGCTCCGCATCCGTCCAGGTTCCGGGCCGCGACTCGGACCGCGTCGAGAACGTCCAGATCGCCGACGGGATTCGCGACGCGAGGCGCATCACGTCGGGATCGTCCGCGTTCAGGACGGCGGTGTCGCTCGCGCGCTGGTGCGCGAACAGGCGAGCCTTGGATTCGGTGTAGTGCTCGTGATCGGGATGCCAGTCGAGGTGGTCCGGCGTGAGATTCAGCAGTGCGCCGACCTCCGGCGCGAACTCACGGCACAGGAAGAGCTGAAAGCTCGAGATCTCCACCACGCACAGGTCCGGCGACGTACCCGCAATCTCCGACAGCGGCGTGCCGACGTTTCCCACCACCGCCGTCTCACGGCCCGCGGCGCGCCCCATGGCGCCCACCAGCTCCGTCGTCGTCGTCTTGCCGTTCGTGCCCGTGATCGCGACGGTCGGCGCGTCGACGTGCCACCACCCGAGCTCGAGCTCGGAGTGCACGGGCAGCCCGGTGCGCAATGCCGCGGCCAGCACGGGGTTCGTGGGCGGCACGCCCGGACTCGCGATGACGAGATCCGCGCCGGCGAGCACCGCCTCGTCCATGCGCCCGAGCCAGGCGTCGCCGCCCGGCACCGAGCCCGGGGCCACCGCGAGCGCTGTGGCGTCCTTCGTGTCCGTGACGCGCGGCCGCGCCCCCTCTCGCGCGAGGAGGGCCGCCGCCGCCTTGCCGCTCCGGCCGTAGCCGAGCACCACGGCCGTGGCGCCGTTCAGGGCGGGTCCGCGGGAGCGCGTCCGGTTCATCGTCAGGGTCTCCGTCATCGCAGCTTGAGCGTGGAGAGGGACAGCACCGCGAGCAGCCCCGCGATGATCCAGAAGCGCACGACCACCTTGTTCTCGTTCCAGCCGAGCAGCTCGAAGTGATGGTGGATCGGCGCCATCCGGAAGATGCGCTTTCCGGTCAGCCGGAACGAGCCGACCTGCAGGATCACGGACAGCGCCTCCGCCACGAAAACGCCGCCCGCGATCGCGAGCACGAACTCCATCTTGAGCAGCACGGCCACGATGCCGAGCGCGCCGCCGAGCGCGAGGGAGCCGGTGTCGCCCATGAACACCTCGGCCGGGTGCGAGTTGTACCAGAGGAATCCCACGGAGGCGCCGAACAGGGAGGCGCAGAAGATCGAGAGCTCTCCCGCCCCCGGCATGTACAGGATCTGCAGGTAGTCGGCGAACTTCGCGTGACCCGAAACGTAGGCGAGACCGGCGAACGCGATCGCGGCGAACACCGTGATGCCGATCGCGAGACCGTCCAGACCATCGGTGAGGTTCACCGCGTTCGACGCGCCGGTGAGCACGAAGATCACGAACGGCACGTACAGCCAGCCGAGATCGAGCATGCGTTCCTTGAAGAACGGGACCGTGATGGACGTCGCCGCCTCGCGCGGCACGAGCTGCAGGACGACGAGCCCGACGACGAGACCGATCGAGATCTGGCCGAACAGCTTCGCCCGCCCCACGAGGCCGCGGTTCTGCTTGCGGACCGTCTGCAGGTAGTCATCCAGGAAGCCGATCGCGCCGAGCGCGAGCGTGACGCCGAGCGCGACCTGCACCTCGCGGTTCGCGGGATCCGCCCACAGGATGGTCGGGATCGCGATCGCCGCGAGGATGAGCACGCCGCCCATGGTGGGCGTGCCGGTCTTCTTCTGATGTGCCTCGGGCCCCTCCTGGCGCACGTGCTTCACGGCGCCGAACTGCCGCAGCTTCGCGATCACCCAGGGGCCGAGCGCGAGCGAGAGGAGGAACGCGGTGATCGCCGCGTACGCCGCGCGGAACGTGATGTAGCGGAACACGTTGAAGAAGAAGACGTTGTCCCGGAGCGGATACAGGAGCTCGTACAGCATCAGGCGCCCTCCCCCGCCGGCGCGAGCGCGCGCACCACGCGGTCGAGTCCGACGCCGCGACTGCCCTTGATCAGCACGAGGTCGCCGGGAGCCACGAGACCGGCCAGCAGCTCGCTCGCGTGCTCCGCCGTTTCCACGTGATGCCACTCGCCCCCGCCCGCGGCCGGCCGCGCCGCGAAGGCCGCGCGCGACTCCGATCCCACGAAGACGACGAGATCCAGCCCGAGGCCCGCGACCTTCGCCCCGAGCTCGGCATGGAAGTCCTCCGACTCCGTGCCCAGCTCGAGCATGTCGCCGAGCACCGCGATCCGTCGGCCGGTCGTCGCCGCTCCGACGAGCCACGACAGCGCGACGTCGACCGAGCGCGGATTCGAGTTGTAGCTGTCGTCCGCGATCGTGACGCCGTTCCGCTCCAGGAGTGCGAGGCGACCCGGCACGCCGGTGAACGTCGCGAGCCGGCCGACCGCCTCCGCGGGCGACACGCCGAGCGACTCGGCGAACGCGAGCGCGAACAGCGCGTTCTTCGCCTGGTGCCGCCCCGGCACGGAGAGCACGAGACGGTGCTCGCGCCAGAGGAACGTCGCGCGGCCGGCGGCGTCGAGCTGCAGGTCGCGCGGAGCGAGATCGTTGTCCTCGGCGAAACCGACCCGCGTCACCCGGCCGTACTTCTCGGCCGCGGCCACGAGCTCGGGATCGTCGCCATCCACCAGACGCAGCGCGTCGGACGGAAGATCCGAGAACAGCGAGAGCTTCTCGGTGCGCACGCCCGCGATCGACCCGAAACCCTCGAGGTGCGCGGGCGCCACGTTCGTCACGGCGGCCGCCGCGGGGCGTACGAGCGACGCGAGGCGCGCGATCTCCCCGAGCGCCGAAGCGCCCACTTCCAGAACGGCGACGTCCGGCGTCTCGCGCGAGTCCAGGATCGTGCGCGCGAGGCCGACCATCGTGTTGAAGTTGCCGGGCGAGCGGAGAACGTCGCCGAGACCGCCGAGCACGTGCGCGGTCATCTCCTTGACGGTCGTCTTGCCGGCGGAGCCGGTCACGGCCACGACGGGACACGTCCACGTCGCGCGGACGCGGCGCGCCAGCGCGACGAGCGCCTCCATCGGATCGGCCACCTTCAGCGCGGCGCGTCCGGGCGGGATCTCTCCCGTCCAGTCGTTCGGCACCACCACGACGGAACAGCCGGACCCGAAGGCGGCCGGGACGAACTGCACGCCCCGATGCCTCGCCCCGTCGAGTGCGAAGAACGCCGCACCCGGTCGGGACTCCCGGCTGTCCGTCGTGGCGGCGGCGAAGTGCGCCTCCGCGCGGCCGAGGAGCGTCGCACCGATCATTCCCGCGACCTCTCCCGCGGTCCAATCCGCCACGACCACCTCCGCGATCATGCGTCTCCCCGGTTCCCGGCCGTTCCGGCGGAGTCCCGCCCGGAAGCGAGCCGGGCGAGGATCGCCCGCTCGTCGAAGGGGTGCTTCACCCCCGCGACTTCCTGATAGCGCTCGTGCCCCTTGCCGAGCGCGAGAACCACATCTCCGGGTCGCGCCGCGTCGACGGCCCACGCCAGCGCGAGTTCCCGGTCCAGCTCGATCCGGACCTTCGCACGGTCCGCCACGCCACCGAGCATCTCCTCCACGATCGCGACGGGATCCTCGGTGCGCGGGTTGTCCGACGTGAACACCGCCACGTCGGCGAGCGCCGCTACGAGACCGCCCATCGTGGCGCGCTTGCCGCGATCCCGATCGCCGCCGCAGCCCATGATCACGATCACGCGACCGGAGCCGAGCTTGCGGGCGACCTCGAGCGCGCGACGCACGCCGTCTTCCGTGTGTGCATAGTCGACCCAGGCGTCGAACGTGCCGGCGTGGACCCGCTCGAACCGTCCCGGCGGCGCGGTGGCCTGGTCGAGGCCGGCCGCGATCTGTTCCGTGGGGACGCCGAGCGTCCATGCGAGTCCGGCGGCCGCGAGCGCGTTCTTGACGTTGTGCTCGCCCGGCAACGGCAGCTGCACGTCGGCTGCGCCGTCCGGCGTCTCGAGACGGAACCGCACGGAGGCTCGGAGCACCTCCACGTTCCGGGCGCGGACGTCCGCTCCGTCCTGCAGACCGAAGCGCAAGGCGGCGTGTCCCGCTCCGACCACGTCACTCCACGGATCGCCGGCCGCGAGGATCGCGCGCGGTCCCCTGCGCGCGTCCCCCCGGCCGAGCAGATCCGCGAACAACCGGCGCTTCGATTGCGCGTACGCCTCCATCGTGTGGTGCCAGTCGAGATGTTCCGGCGTGAGATTGAGGAAGGCGCACGCGGCGAAGCGCGTGCCGTCCACGCGATAGAGATCGAGCGCGTGCGACGACACCTCCATCGCCAGGACGTCGGCGCCGGCCTCGGCCGCCGCCAGCAGCGACGCCTGCAGCTCGGGCGCCTCCGGCGTCGTCCGCTCCTGCGGATGCTCGCGGCCGGGCAGGAACGCACCGAGCGTGCCGAGCACGGCCGGCCGACGCCCCGCCGCCGCGAAGATCGAGCGCAGCAGGAACGTCGTGGTCGTCTTCCCGTTCGTGCCGGTCACACCGATCACGTCGAGTCGATGCGACGGATCGCCGAACGCGCGCGCGGCGAGCAGCGCGGCGGCCTGCCGCGGACGCTCCGCCACGAGCCAAGCACCGGTCGCGGGGGGCTGCGCATCCACATCCGCCACCACCCCCGTCGCCCCCCGCGCCAGTGCCTCGTTCGCGAACTTCATGCCGTCGAACTGTGCGCCCCGCACCGCGACGAACAGATCCCCGGGCTCCACCGCCCGCGAGTCGAGACGCACTCGCTTCACGTCCCGCTCGGACCCACGCACCACCCTGAGCCCGGGAATCCCGTTCGCCAGTTCGGCCACCGACCTGCCGGTTCTCTCCACGATGCCCGCGCTCACCCTTCCTCCCGCTCCGGGCTGTCCGCCCGGGCGATCATCGGGGCGCGCTGCGCGAGCAGCGTGCCTTCCACGATGCGGCGGAAGCAGGGCGCGGCCACGAGACCGCCGTCCCCGGCGCCCGCCGGTCGATCCACCACCACCGCGCCCACGATCTGCGGATCGTCGGCGGGAACGAAACCCGCGAAGACGGACACGTGACGACTCCGGTCGTACGCGCCGGTCTCGGCGTCGAACCACTGCGCGGTGCCGGTCTTGCCGGCGACACTCACGCCGGGGATGCCGGCCTGATCGCCCGTCCCGCGTTCCACGACCTGGGTGAGGATGCGCGTGAGCTCGTGCGCCGTCTCCGGCGACATCACCCGCCGGACACGACGCACGGGGAACGTCCGCTCGCGACGTCCCTCGGCGGAACGAACCTCACGCACCACCCGCGGCGTCAACAGCACGCCGTCGTTCGCGACCGCGGCATACGCGCACGCGAGCTGCAGCGGCGTCACCGCGACTTCCTGTCCGATCGAGACCGTCTCGAGCGAGCGGCCCGACCAGTTCGCCGGCCGGCGCAGGATTCCGCTGACCTCTCCCGGCAACTCGATCCCGGTGATGCAGCCGAACCCGAACGCGCGCGCGTAGTCGTAGAGCGTGTCCGGACCGAGCTTGCGCGCGAACTGGGCCGTGGCCGTATTGATCGACTGCACGATCGTCTCCTCGAGGGAGACGCGACCGAAGTCCTTGCGATCCCGCAACGTCGTTCCGCCCGCGAGCTCGAGACGCTCGTACGAGTCCACGCGGGTGCCCGGGGACGCGAGCCCTTCCTCCAGGCACGCGGCGGCGGTCACGACCTTGAACGTCGAGCCCGGCTCGAGCAGATCGGCCAGCGCGCGGAGCCGACGATGATCGGCGGGCGCGCTGCCCGGCTTCGCGGGGTCGTAGTCCGGGAACGAGCCCATCGCGAGCACGTCGCCGGTGCGCGGATCGAGCAGCACGCCGGTGGACGCGAGCGCACCCGTCGACCGCACCACCCGCTCCAGCTCCCGCTCCAGCACCGCCTGCATCGTGGGGTCGATCGTGAGCACGATGTGCGAACCGTCGCGCGGCGAACGGAGATCGTTGCCGGGCATCGTGGCGAGGTGGCCGCGGGCGTTCGCGCTCACGATCCGGAAACCGTCGCGGCCGCGGAGCTCGGGCTCGAACGCCAGCTCCACGCCCTCGCGACCGAGACCGTCGCGCGCGACGAAGCCCAGCACCTGCGAGGCGAGCTCGCCGCGCGGATAGATCCGCTCCTCCGGCAGGTCACCACGCCGGCTCGCGCGCAGGGTGATCGCGAGCGGTTCGCCGTCGCGATCGAGGATGGACCCGCGCGCCGCGGGCAACGCCATCTTGCGCTGCTGCTGGGTGCGGGCCTGATTCCGGAGGGGCTCCGCCTCGAAGACCTGGACCTGTACCAGCCGCGCGACGACCAGGCCTCCGAGAACGAGAGCCACCCCGAGCATGACGAGGCTCCGGCCGAGGAAGCGGTCGCCTTTCGGCTGCGCCTTCTTCCTTCTCATCGCCGGTCCTCCGATTCGTTCCGTGCGATCCAGACGACCTGCTGCGATTTCGGCTCGCGGAGACCGAGCGCCTTCGCGCGCGGCTCGAGCTCTTCCCAGGTCGACAGTCGCGATTTCTCTCCCGTGAGCTTCCAGCGCGCGTGCTGCAGCGCGTCGCGGCGGGCGAGCAGCTCGTCCTGCCGACGCAGCTCCTCGCACACCTCCATCCGGCACCAGACGGCCGCGAAGAGGAGCGGGAAACCGAGAAGGGCCGCGGCCGTCCACCCCAGCACCCTCTTCCGTTCCCGTCGATGACGGCGAGCGACCTTCGCGGCCTCTCCCGCTCTCTCCGCGCGGTTCGTCTCGGTCACGATCCCGCCCCTTCCCCGACGCGTTCCGCCGCGCGCAGGCGAGCGCTGCGCGCACGGGGGTTGCGCGCCAGTTCCTCCGCGTCCGCGGTGAGCGGACGACGAGTGAGCTCGTGCAGCCACGCGCGATCGCCGCCACACCGGCACACGGGCAGCTCCGGTGGACAGACGCAGTTGCGGGCCGCCTCGCGGAAGGCGTGCTTCACGCGACGATCCTCGAGGCTGTGGAACGAGAGAATGACGATGCGGCCCCCGGGCGCGAGCACCTGATCGAGCTGGGCGAGGAACCGGTCGAGGTGCGCGAGCTCGTCGTTCACCGCGATCCGGATCGCCTGAAAGACACGGGCCAGCGCCTTCGCCGGAGGTTCGCCGGGACGGCGCGCAACCCCCTCGACGACTTGACGGAGCCGGCCCGTGGTTTCGATCGGGGCCGAGGCGTGCGCGTCGAGGATCGCGCGCGCGACGCGTCGCGGACGCGGCACCTCGCCGTACTCGGCCAGCACGCGCGTGAGCTCGTCGAGGTCGACGTCGGCAAGCCACTCGGCGGCCGAGGCGCCCCGCGCGCGATCGAAGCGGAGATCGAGCGGCGCGTCGGTGCGCGTGCTGAAGCCGCGGGACGCGTCGTCCAGCTGGGGCGAACTCACGCCGAGATCGAGCAGGATTCCGTCGACGGGACCTTCGCCCCACGCGGCGAGATGCAGCGGAAGATCGGCGTACGAGCCGTGAAGAACCTGGGCGCGACCATCGAAGCCGGAGAAGCGGCGCTCGACGAACTCCACGGCCTGCGGATCCCGATCGAGGGCCAGCAGCCGAACCGAGTCGTTGCGGCCCAGCAATGCGAGGGAGTGGCCGGCACGTCCGACCGTTCCATCCACGACGCGTCGCGCGGAAGACGAGGCCCACAGATCGACGGCCCGCTCCAGCATGACCGAGTCGTGTGCAAGTCTCACCGTCGTCCTCCCGGTCCACGAAGACGTCGTGTGGACGGTCATCCCGATCACGTCATCCTCCCCACCCGGGCGCGACCGGCCCTACTCCCTCGCACGCCGGTCCATCCGGCGTCCCGTTCCCGTCACCGTCACCCCCGCCGCGAGAACAGCTCCTTCGCCTTCTCCTCGTAGGAGCTCGCGGCGCGGGACTTCTTCACGTGCGACTCGTACGTCTCGGGATTCCAGAGCTCGACGTGGTCGATCATCCCGAGGACCAGCACTTCCTTCCCCTTCTCCAGACCGGCCAGCGCCAGGTGCGCCGGCGGGACCAGGATCCGGCCCGCCCCGTCCACCGGGACGTCCTCGACGTGCAGCATCATCTCGAGCACGAAGTCGCGGGCTTCCTGCCCCTGGAACTGTTTTTCGCGCAGCTGCTGCTCGTAGATGGGCCACTCGTCGGCCGTGAAACCCCACACGCATTCGTTCAGACCCTTGGTGAGGACCAGGTAGGGCTTCTCGGTCTCCGTCTTGACCCCGGTCACTTGCCGGAACGCCTTGGACAGGGCCAGGCGGCCCTTCACGTCCAGGTTGTGCCGGAAAGAACCGCGGAACGAAGCCACCGGACCGATCCCTTCCCGGGAGCGTCCCCGCCCCCGCCACGGGGAGTCCCTCCCCGTCGTCCCCATGGATTGCCCAGGCGCAGATTACTGCCCCACTTTGACCCACTGCAACCCCCATTCTGACCCCAATCCACACTTTTTTCCGCCACCTTCCACCCGCCGCCCCGATCTCGGGGGCTCGCCCCCCCCCGGGCCGGCCAAACGCCCGGGCCCGGGACCGAGCGGGGCCGCCAGGCCATGGAGCCGGAGCACCTGGATCGGCAGGACGCGCCCCCTTGCGGCCAGGAGCGCCACAAAAAGAAAAGGCGACCCACTCTCTGGGTCGCCCTCGCGGAATCGGGGCTCCCCTCGCGGGGGCCCTGGTGTCGTCGCCTAGTGCTTCGTCACGGAATTCCTGTTCATTCTCCGTCGGTCCTCGATGCTCCCGGCGACGAGCGCCGACGAGAGCGTATCTTCAGATACGCTGAGGAGGAGCGAGAAAATCGGGGACTTCGAGGGCCACGGAGAATGAACAGGAATTCCGTGACGAAGCACGAACTAGTTGCAGCTTCCCTCGCGCGTGATGCAGCAGCTCACCGTACCGATGTTGCCGGCCGGGTCGCGGGCGCGGAGCGTGAAATCCCAGAGGCACTGCGAGTCGAACAGGTCGGAGTACTGCGTGGGCGGTGCATTCCCGACGATCAGCGGATCGGAGCCGCTCGGGAAATAGGTCCAGTCCGTGAACCCGTCCGACAGGTGCGACGTGCAAGTGTTCTGGCTTCGGCCTCGAAGCTCGTAGGAGTACTCGATCGCGGTCCGCGGAGTGGTCTGCAGGCGACTGTCGTCCGACGCGTTGATGAAGAACACGTACGACGTGGTCTGGCCGATGCGGCCGCACATCTGGTCGATCTCGCCGAACTCGTCGTAGTCGCCGATCACGGGCACGGGGGGCACGTCGTCGAAGAACACGTAGAAGCGGAACCGCGCCGTCTCGCTGAACGCTCCCTCGGAGTCGATCGACCGCGCGCGCATCTCGTACCAGCCGTCGTCGAGATCCGAGAACGTGGTGAACTGGTCGGTCTGCCGCGGCGTCCAGTTGTCATCCGGACCGCCCGGCGGATCCAGCGAACGAATCACCGTGCCTGCCTGTCCCCCGCTCTCGAAGAAGGCCTCGTCCGTTTCCACGAGCTGGTACTGGTACGCCACGACGTCGCTGTCGAGATCCGTACCGATCCAGCGGAAGAACGCCTCGTTCCGGAACGTCGTGTCCGCGGGCGTGCTGTCGAAGAACGTGATCGGATTCGTGTTCTCGCCCGCCTGCTTGTCGAAGGAGAGCGGACAGCCGGAAAGGGCGACGACGAGACCGAGCAGGCCGAAGAGGCTGAGAGCCGTGATCAAGCGACGAGCCAAGGAGCCTCCTCTTCCCGGTCTTTCCGAAGCGACCGGTGCGTTTCTCGGCGCGGCCCCCGGTTCTCCCGGGGTGCGGGAGGCGGGCCGGCGGCGGAAGTGGCGCGGGCGGTAAGTTCCCACGGAAGCGCCACTTGCGACCCGGGGACTATAGGAACCGCGTCCGGGGGTGTCAAGGCCGGTCCCCGGCGCCGGACGAGACCGCGGGGGGAGCCGGGGACGGCCCCACCGCGCCGACGGCCGCCTTCGCGTCGCGGGAGGGAGCCATGACGATCGTCCCGTCCGTCCGCAAAGCCACGCTCATCGAGCGGGCGGGCGGATGGCCCGGCGGAGCCGCCTCGCCCTCCCGCCAGTAGGGGCGCCCCTCCCAGTACAGCCGGACCATCGAGGAGAATCCGTTCCGGAACACCCAGGCCGAGCGCCACGAGTCCGGAATCCCCCGGAACACGAGCGCGTCCTCCGGGTCCAGGCTCTGGAAGAAGCTCCAGCGCGCCACGATGCCCTTCGTCCAGCGGGAGGCCAGGACCCAGTCCGCCTGCCGATCCACCGCCCCGGCCACGAGCACGAGCAGCCCGGCCAAGACGATGCCGCGCGCAGCCAGGATCCCGCCCGGGATCCGGTCCTTGCGACGGAGCAGCGCCTGGGCCAGGAGCCCCAGCACGAGACAAGCGCCGAGCGACGACACGTACTGGAATCGCTCGCCACTGCCCGGCAGGGCGAGAAACGGGGTCGACGCGGCCAGGATCCAGAGGAACGCGCCGCGGACGTCGCGCCCGCCCCGGAGCCACGCCGCGACGAGCGCGGCCGCGCCGAGAAGGAGCGGCAGGAACAGGTGCGGGCGCCGCACGAGCTCCGCGAGGAACGCCCCGAGACCCGACGCCTCGGCCCACAACGACTGGATCTCCCACATGCGCACGGGAACGAATCCCCCGAGCAGGAAGAACGCGACGTTCTTGAGCAGATGTCCACCGATCGCCATCCGATACGGCGACGCGTCCCCGCCGCGGTCGATCCCGAGCACGATCGCGAAGTACGCCGCGAGCAGGATCGCGTAGGGCACGGACTCGGCGAACGTCGGCCAGCGCCGGGACGGCGCGCCGCCGGCACGCGCGGGGGGCCACCACCACGTCGTGAGCACGAGCAGGGGCACGAACACGACCGCGGTCTCCTTGGACATCAGCGCTCCCGCGAACGCGATCACGGAGAGAACCGCGTCGCGCGCCCGACCGGAACGGCGGGCGCGACGGAACCACAGCAACGCGAGGAACAGGAACAACCCCACGTAGAGCGAGGTCACGCCCGACGCCCAGACCACCGGCTCCACGTGAATGAAGTGCAGCGCGAACGCGAGACCCGCGTAACGCGCCGCGCGACGATTCTCCCGTCCGAGCAGATCCGCGGCGAGCAGGAACGCCGCGACGGAGGCGCAGGCGTGCAGCAGCACCGCGACGACGTTCCACACCGTGGTGTACCCGCCGGCCCATCCCCCCAGCACGCCGAAGTGCAGCCGGGGGATCGGCCGGTAGAAGTCCACGTTCGTCGTGCTGAACAGTCCGATCCCCTGCCCCACCGTCTGGAACAGGTTCCGCTCGAGATTCAGGAAATCGTCGGAGACGAAGTAGTGATCGAGCGTCGCCACGTACAGCGCGATCGCGGCCAAGGCGATCAGCAGCGCAGGACGGGTCATCCCCTGCCTCCGCGTGCGCGGTGTCGCCAACCGTCCAGGTACGCGGCGGCCCGCACGAAGTCGAACAGTGGCGCCGCCGGAATCCCGCGCGGGAGACGCTCACCGATCCACGCTGCCGGCGCCCAGAACGCACGGCGACACAGAAGGCGCGCCGCGTGGCGTGACACCCACGAGCCGGCCGACGGATCCCCGTCGATGAGTCCCAGCCGGAGCTCGCGGTAGGATTCCGGAACCTTGCGGACGAGGATCGGAAGCATGCGCTCTCCATAGCGCCGCAGCCGCTCCGCCATGCGCGGCACCGAGTTGAGATCGAGATGCCACGAAACAGCCCGCTCCGCGTAGGCGAAGCGCGCGCCGTGCGCCGCGAGTCGGTAGCCCATCTCCGTGTCCTCTCCCCCGTACTCGTCGAACTCGGGATCGAATCCCCCGGCCCGAGCCGTCAACTCGCGCGCCACCGAGGAGTTCCCCGTCATGAAGTAGCGCGGCGGGATCTCCGTTCCGTTCGCGACCTTCTTCACTCCACGCGAGTCGATGTACTCCACGAAGGCGTTCCTCCGGACCTCGGGCGCCGTGACGATGTTCCCGAGCGCGACGTCGCCTACCGCGTGCGCGGCGGCGTGCGCCGCGAGGAACTCCGGGCACACCCGCATGTCCCCGTCCAGGAACACGACGACGTCGCCCGTCGCCGCGGCGAGTCCGGTGTTGCGCGTGGCACTCCGCCCCCGGTTCGTCTCGTGGTGAAGGACACGGACGGGAAACGGAAGTTCCTGCGCGGCCACGTGCTCGCCAAGCGCGGGATCGACACCGTCGTCCACGATCACCACGTCGAAGGCCGGGGCGTCGCGCTGCTCGCGCAAGCTCGCGAGCAGGCGATCGAGGAGATCCCGGCGACCGTGGGTCGGCACCACCACCGTGAGCTTCACGCCGCCCTCCGCGCGACCTGCGCCACGACGCTCGGGAGTCGCGCGAGCTCCTGCGGCGCCACCGCCCGGAACGGTAGCAGGAGAAGCGGGAAGAGCGCGAGCAGCGGAACGCGGATCGCGAGACCCGCCGGAAAGGAAACGTCGCCGACGAGCTCGCCGGCGGCGAACACGGCCCCGGCCGCGAGCAAAGTCCGGCCGAGCCGGAAGACCTCGAACGGAACCCGATACTGGCGGTGCGATTCCAGGAGCACGAGGGCGCACAGCAGCACGTTCGTGATCACGGTGGCGATCGCCGCCCCGGACTCGCGCCAGATCGGGATCATCCACGCGTTCAGTCCCGCATTCGTCAGCGCCGCCGCCCCGACCAGGAACGGCAGCCGGCGTGTGTCGCCGGCGATCTGGAGTCCGGTGGAGAACGCCTGCGACGCCGCGTACAGGACCGTCGCGAGCACGAGCCACGGAATCACCCGGACCGACGCGTCGAACGCCTGCGCCGAGAGCACCACGAGGACCTCGCGCCGGAGCACGGCGATCGCGAGTCCGCCGCCCGCGACCACCACGAACAGATGCCGATACACGCGAGCGATCCCTTCGGCGCCGTCGCGGTCCCGCGGGCGCGAGAACGAGAACGACGGCCAGGCGAGCTGGATCGACGTCACGAGCAGCGCGAGCGGAAGGCAGATCTCGGACGCGAAGCTGTACACGCCGACCGCATGAAGATCCGCGAACACGCGGAGCAGCCATCCGTCCAGGTAGCTCAGCGCCCAGAGGCCGAGCGCCGAGGGAACGAGCGGCAACCCGAACGCGAGCAGCGGCCGGAGCCGCGGTGGAGCGCCGCCCCCCGCGCCGCGCGCCCGGAGCAGCAGCCGCGGAATCGCCACGAGGGCGATCGTCGCCGGACCGGCGAGATTGCCGAGCAGGAATCCCTCGATCCCGAGCCCGCGCCCGAACACGAGGTACAGGGTCACCGACAGGGAGATCACGCCCTTCGCCGCCATCATCCAGGCGAAGTCGCGGGCGCGGTCCAGCGCCCGGAGGTGTCCGAGGTACAGCTGGAACTGCGCGGCGAAGAACGCAATGCCGGCCGCGATCGCGACGCCGCCCCCGTGCGCGGGCGTTCCGAACAGGATCTGGGAGATTCCCTCCCGGGCGATCAGCACGGGGATCAGGAGCAGCAGGTCGAGTGCCGGCAGCGCGCGGAAGATCGCGACCCGAAGCCGGCGACGTTCGTCCTCGTTCTCCGTCCGGTGGTGCGCGCGGATGAGCGCCGTCACGAGACCGGCCTCGAACACGAGATGCAGGAAGTTCGTCGTGGCGAGGAGCAGCGACAGTACGCCGAAGTCCTCGGGCGCCAGGCGGCGCGCGATCACGAACAGCAGGACCGCCCGCGAGATCCCCCCCACCACGGATCCGGTCGCGTACGCGAGCGTCTGTCGCGCGACGCTCGCGGTCGAGCCGATCAAGACGCCTTCCCTCCGGGGATCGCGCGTCCCTCGGCGTCCATCCAGCCCCGCTCCCGGTACGTCGCGTAGATCTTCTCCACGATCGCGTCGGCGCCGTGCGTGCGCTCGACCCACGCCCGTCCCGCCCGCGAACGCTCGGCCAGCCGTGCCGGCTCGCGGGCGAGCTCGACGAGCTGGTCCGCCAGCGCTTCCGGGTTGGCCAGCACGAACGGATGATCCCCCAGGAACGTGGCGAGGTCCGGCACCATCGACGTGAGACAGGGGATCCCCATCGCGAGCGCCTCCAGCGAGTTCATGCCGTAGCCGGTCGCGCGGTGATCTCCCACCTGATCCACCAGGAGGTTCGCGCGACGCTTTCGTGCCACGGCCTCCTCGTGCGTCACGCCTTCCACCAGGTCGAACTCGAACTCGACCTCCCGGCGCGCCCGCTCCACCGCCTCGATCAGGAGATCCGTGCCCTTGTACGCGCGGTTCCGCGGCGCGTGGACGATCCGGAGCTTGTCGGTCGCCGGGGCGCGCCACTCGTAGCGGGAGGCGTCGAACGGAATGAAGAAGTACGTGAGACTCGGATCCAGCGCGAGGTGGTCCCACTCGCACGTGAGGTTCCAGTCGGACAGCTCGCGAATCGCCGGAATCACACCCCGGTCGCGCAGATCCGTGCCGAGGTAGTAGGCCACGATGCGCTTCCCTCGACGTTTCATCTCGCGCAGGAATCGCGCGTCACGGTAGAAGCCCACGCCGGATTCCAGGTGGTAGACGTCGAAGTCGTCGAGGCCGTGCTCGCGAATCGCCCGCTCGATCCGTCCCTTCCAGAGCACCTCTTCGCGCAGACGGAAGAACGTCGCCTCGAGTCCGCTGCGGGGACGCCATTCGGGCGCCCCGCCGGTCTCCACCTCCGCCGCGCGGGGACGGTGCCCGTGCAGACGATCCAGCGCCCGCTTCATGCTCATGTGGAGCGGCGTTCCCTGCAGGAACGGCAGGTCGAGGCAGATGTCCTCCTCGAACTCGTTCACGCAGCGGACCAGCGTGACGAGGCGCGACTCGTGCCCGTGACGGCGGTGCGCGTCCACGAACGCGTTCGCCATGCCGACCCAGTTCTGGTCGCAGAGGTGGAGGATCTTCACGCCGCCTCCGCCGGTCGCGTCAATCGAGACGTCGCGCGGCCAGGAGACCCCGCAGGTTCTCTCCCAGCACGAGACGACGTTCCTCGTCGTTCGGCCGCGCTCCCTCGAACACCTGCAGGTAGGCGCCCGGCCAGCCGAGGGGATAGTCGCTGCCGAAGAGAATGTGCGAAGGACCAAGCAGATCCAGCGCGTAGCGCAGGGAGTAGTACTCGCGGATGGACTCCGTGCCGAGGTACGCGTTCGGCAACCGGCGAACGGCGAGCTCGCGCGCACATTCCTGCTGCAACGTCGGCAGGTCCCCGCCCATGTGCGCGATGATCACGGGGGCCTCCGGGTGTCGCTCCGCGACGTTCACGCAGAACTTCCAGCTCGCCATCTCCTGCCAGCGGCCGCAGTGCACGATCACGGGCCAGCGACGCCTCTCCGCGACCTCGAAGAACGGGGTCCAGCCGGGGTCGTCGACGCGCAGCCGCTCGAGCGACGGGTGGATCTTCAATCCCGCGATCCGACCGGAGGACTCCTCGAGAAAGCGGAGTGTCTCCCCCGGCGCATGCGGATTCAGCCAGGCGAAGAAGTGCAGTCGCTCGTCGCCGGACTCCTCGATCGCGCGGGCGAGGCCCGCGTTGTCGCCGACGTCGGTCGGCATGAGCACGGCCTCCTCGATGCCGGAGCGATCGAGCGCGTCGCGAATCTCCGCGATCGACGCGCCCGGCCAGCCCTCCCGTTCGGGCTTCCAGTCGCCGCAATGGATGTGACCGTCGAGGACGCGCACCTTCATCGGAGGATCGCCACCTTCCCCTCCCAGACCGTGTTCTCTCCGTCGGCAGAGACGGCCGTCACGAGGTACACGCCGGCCTCGGCCCGGATGCCGCGGAGATTCGTGCCGTCCCAGGACCGCGTTCCCAGCGAACCCAGCGTTTCGAACACGAGCTCGCCGGCCGTCGTCCAGATGCGCAGATCCAGCGGAACGTCGATCGGGAGCGCGGCGAACCCGAGGAGACCATCCTGCTCGGGATTCCAGGGATTCGGGAACGCCTGCACGTCGCGGCGATTCTCGTCCGCGGCATTCGCCGCCGCGGAGAGATCGATCCGCGCGAGACCGCCCGTGGCCGCCGAGACCCAGATCACCTTCGCGTCGTCCTCGGAGAAGATCCCCCCCACGGACTGGTCCGGGAGCGGACATCCTTCGAGCTGGTCGTACCACTGCCACTTCGTGAGGTCGTTCGTCACGCGAACGAGCCCCTGCGATTCCGTGCCGAGCCACCAGTTCTCGTCCCAGTCCAGTTCGATCGCCCGGTACGGCGGCGGAAGTCGTCCCCCGGACTGCGCCGAGTTCGGGATGATCTGGCTCCACGACGCGCCCAGGGAGTTCCCCCCGAGGATTTCTCCGTAGGCGAGCCCCTCGGCGCCGCCGATGAGGATCCGGTCGTTCGAGTCGATCGCGATCGCGAACGGCTCGCCCACGTCCTCGACCTCGGTGGACATGCTGTAGTTCGCGATGCGGTCGTCACCGAGGTCGTGGATCGTGCCGTTCGTGTCGATCACGTAGAGCTGCGCCGGCGAGAGGTTCTGGTCGTTCGAACAGATCCACAGGTAGCCGCGCGAGTCGAACGCGACGTCGCGCAGCAGCTCGGAGGTCCCGCTGAAGATCGTGGAGAACGGGTAGTTCGTGATCTGCTCCGTCTGCGCGTCCACCACGGAGAGACCACCGCCGGACTGACCGTAGACGATCCACAGGTTCTCGTTCGCGTCCTGGCGAATGCTGTACACGTTGCGACCGAGTGTGCGGTGAGCGACGTTCGCCGCTTCCGGATTGTAGGCCTCGAGCACGTTGCTGTCGGGGTGGTACCGGTTGACGCCTCCCTGCGCCGCACTCACGGACGACCCGAACCAGACCGTTCCGTCTCGCCAGACCTCCACGTCGACCATGTTCGAGGCAGCGATGCCGTCGCCGCGCGTGAGGGAGGACCAGGTCGCCCCGTCGAAGATGCCGATCCCGTTCGTGATCGGATTCGTGCGGTTCTGATCGCCGGTGCAGAAGTAGAGCACGCCCTCCTCGGAGTACGCGAGGTCCGCGCCGCCGGGCGAGTGCGGACCGAGGGAAGGCGGGCACCTCCAGGTGAGGCCGTCGCGGACCGAGAAACCCTGCTGGCGGGTTCCGAGGACCACCCGACCGGCCGAGTCCACGGCGACGTCACGCGGGACGTAGTCCGTGGCCGCGAGGCAATCGGATCGCGGGATGACCAGCGCGGCCGGCGCGGCGTTCAGGTCGATCGTGTACAGATCACGCGACGACCCGATCTCGGAGAGGACGTACATCGTGCCGCCGTCCCGCCAGAGGTCGATGATGTTCTGACCGTTGAGCACCGGGAAGACATCCAGCGTGCCGCTGCCCGGATCGTAGACCTGGATCCCGGCGCTGGTGCCGATCCAGAGCCACTCTCCGGACTGACCGAACACCGGAGCGCGGACCAGGCTCTTCACGTTGTCCGAAAGGAGCCCGTCGTCGCTGGCCGTGAGCACCTGGGTGAATGCCGCCGGCGCCACCGTCTCGTCGCGATAGTAGAGACCGAGTCCGCTGGTCCCGAACCAGATCCCCTGCTCCTCGATCAGCACCGCCTGGGCCACCTCCACGCTGTTGCCGCTGGCCGGTTCCACGGTGAGACCGTTCTCCGCGGAAACCGTCAGGATCACGTACCCGCCCCCGATCCGCGCGCCGGAAGACGAGAACTCGTCGACCGACACCGCGACCACGCGGTCCCCATGGGCGTCCAGCGCGATCACGCGGTCCGACCACAGCTCCTCGAACGAGCTGAGGTTCATGAGGTGCCCGCCGAAGCGGTCGAAGATCGAGATCCCGTTCTCGCGCGTGCCGACCCAGAAATTGCCGAGCCCGTCGCGCGTCATGCAAGTGACGAGCGGGGACGCCAACCCATCCTTGTCCGTGATCTTGATCTGCTCGGGGTTCTGGGTGGCGATCTGGCTCAGGTCGATCCGGATGATGCCGCCGTCGGCCGCGACCCACGCGATCTCGCCGTCGACCAGGATCTCGGAGATGTCGCCGGTCGGGGAATAGACCCGCCAGCCGGCATTCGGATCGCACTGACCGTGGGCCACGCCCCCGGCCGTCGCGACGAGTCCCCCGATGGCGAGGGCACAGGCCGCCCTGGTGATTCGATTCAACGATGGCTCCTCGAGGTCTGGGGTCGGGGGCTTCTCGTGCGCAGGACGATCTTGAGATCTTCCCACGGATTCTGGTTCTGCAGATAGGAGAACGCGAGGGAAACCTCGTCCTCCCGCGTGAGGCCCTCGCCCGCCCAGAGCCGCCAGGGTCCGGTCACGCCCGGGCGGACGAGATCGAAGAGGACGGCGAGCTCCTCGCGCGCTTCCACCTCCTCCGGGGCGGCGGGCCGGGGACCGACGAGCGCCAGCTCTCCCCGCAAGACGTGGCCGATGGAGTCGGCGAGCCGGCGATCGCCCGCGAGGCGGCGACGGAACGTCGTCCCGGCGAAGCCGCGCACGCGCTCGTGCGGCTCGTCCTCGCGCGGGGGCCGCGTGGCGCGAGCCCAGCCCGCGGGGCCGAGGAACGGAAACGTCAGCGCGGCCAGCACGGTATCGAAGACGCGGCGCCGGGCGCGCCCGAGCGGACGCCCCGCAACGGCCCCGACGTCGACGGCCGGTCGGCCGAGCACGTGCCCCACCGGGAGGTGTCCGGGAAGAACGTCGGCGACACCGGACACGACGCGCACGCGCACGCCATCCCGGCGGCACAGCAGGGCCAGGCGGGCGAGCTCGCTCCCGCCGAGCGTGGGGCGCACGAGCAGGACTTCCCCGACCCGGTGTCGGTGGATCGCCTCGCCGATGCCGTCGGCGTCCCAGAAGTCGCGGAAGCGACGCTCTTCCTCGCCGGGGCGATCGGAGAGCGACGCCACCACCTCGTAGCCGAGCTCCGGCCGCTCCTCGAGCCGGGTCGCGATCTCGCGGGCAGCGTCGCGCTCCCCGAGCACCACCACCCGCGTGACGTCGAACCGGCCGCGACGCAGCGCTCGGGCGAATGCACCGAACAGTGCGCGGCTCGCGAGCATGAACGCGAACGCGAGCGGCAGGAACGTCGCGACCATGAAGCGGCTGTGCAGCTCGGAACGCGTGAGGAACGTGCTGGCCATGAGCACCAGGGCCGCGAACGCGAGTCCGCGCGCGAGGTCGAACGCGTCGTCCAGCGTGTCACGAGCCGACGGACGCCGGTAGAGGCCGAGCAGCGCGCACATCGACAGCACGACGAGGTTCGCGAGGAGCAGGAACGGCTCGTAGGCCGTGAGCGTGAACACGGGGCGATGCAGCACGGACTGCAGCATCGTCCGCAGCAGGAACGCGGTGAGGAACGCGACGTTCACGGCCGCGAGATCCCCGGCCAGCAGGAACGCGCCGAGCCAGCGATCGCGATCCTTGCGGGCCCGGTAGAGCAGCGTGTTCCACTTGTCGAAGAAGCGGAACATGCTGTTCAGGTGCGCCAGCAGTCGCCGGTTGATTCCGCCCTTCGCGCTCTCGCGCCGGTGCACGTGCTTCATCGTGGCGTCCGGAACGTAGACCACCCGCCATCCGTGCTGCTTCATGCGGTAGCACCAGTCCACGTCCTCGAAGTACATGAAGAAGCGCTCGTCCATCAGCCCCACGTCCGAGATCGCGTCGCGACGGACCATGAGGCAGGCGCCGAGCATCCAGTCGACCTCGCGCACGGAGTCGTGATCCCAGTCCAGCATCAGATGGTCGCGCACGACCTTGCTGTTCGGGAACAGCTTGCCGATCGGCGTCCGCCGGTGCAGCAGCGTGGAGAACGTGTAGAACGTGCGGCACGAGTACTGCAGGGTGCCGTCCGGATTCAGGAGCTTGCCGCCCGCGATGCCCGTCTCGGGGTTCCGGTCCATGTGCTCCGCCAGCGCGTCGATCGATCCCTCCATCACCTCGATGTCGGGATTCAGGATGAGCACGTACGTGCCGGCGGCCGCGCGGATCGCCTGGTTCACCGCGCGCGAGTAGCCGAGGTTGTCCCGGTTCGCGATGAGGCGCACGTCGGGGAACTCGCCGTGGACGAGGTCGGGCGAACCGTCGGCCGATGCGTTGTCCACCACGATCACCTCGAACGCCCGCTTCGTGCCGGACTGCCGGAGCGTCTCCAGGCAGCGGCGCAGGTATTCCGCGGTGTTGTAGGACACGATGGCGATCGAGATCTCCGGCCGCGTCACCGCGGACGGTCTTCCCGCTTCGCCTTCGCTCCGCCCCAGAGGGACGTGAACCGGAGTTTCCATACGAGCCAGAATGCCTCGTAGATGATTTTCCGACTCATCTTCGACGTGCCCGAGTGGCGATCGACGAAGACGATCGGGATCTCGCGGATCTTGAACCCGCTCTTCCAGGCGTTGAAGTTCAGTTCGATCTGGAATCCGTAGCCGTCGGAGCGCACGCGGTCCAGATCGATGGTCGCGAGCACGTCCCGCCGGAAGCACTTGTAGCCGCCGGTCGAGTCCGTCAACGGCAGTCCCGTGACGATCCGCGCGTACACGTTCGCCGAGTACGAGAGGATGAGACGGCTGATCGGCCAGTTGACGACGTTCGCCCCTCCCCCGATGTAGCGGGACCCGACCACCAGGTCCACGTTCTCCTCTTCGGCCAGCCGGACCATCTCCGGCAGGTACTTCGGATCGTGCGAGAAGTCCGCATCCATCTCGAAGACGAAGCGAGCATCCGTGTTCGCGAGGGCCCACCGGAACCCGGCGACGTACGCGGAGCCGAGACCGAGCTTGCCGGGTCGACCGAGCACATGGACGCGGCCGGTCCGCTCGCCGAACTCGCGGGCGACCTCGGCCGTGCCGTCGGGCGAGTTGTCGTCCACCACGAGAACGGACAGGTCGGGATCGAGGTCCAGAACCTGGGGCAGCAGGTCCCCGAGATTCTCCCGCTCGTTGTACGTCGGAATGACGACGAGGATCTTCACGCGCTGCGCTCGGGGGGAGTTGCGGGGCTCGCGATCCCGGCCGAAGCCGGCGTGGATCCTGCCCGGACGGACCGCTCGCGCGGGCCGAGGCGAGCCGCCCCGGTCCTCCCGGACCCGGACCGCGTCGCGCGGAGACCGTGCGAACCGTCCAACCTCAGACCGGTGAACATCTTAGCACGCCCGCCGGGAACCCGGAAGCGGTCCGGGCGGCATTTCCGGCCCGCCCCGAGGTGCGTCACGAACGGCCCTCCGGGGGCACCTCGCCCCTTTCCTCCGGAGTGGGCCCTCCGCCGGTCCGTGCCCGCAGCGCCTCCCGCAGCGAGGCGATCTGTTCCGCCACGAAACCGAGACCGAGGAGCTGCACACCGACCATCACGATCAGCATGTCCAGGAACAGCAGCGGGCGGGATCCGGTGCCGGTGAGCAGCTTCTGGCCCACCAGCGCGAGACCGAGCACGACTCCGAGTCCGAGCAACGCGAGCCCCCACGAGCCGAACAGCAGCATCGGCTTGTCGCGGAACGACATCTCGAACTTCACGACGATGAGATCGAGGAGCCCACGCAGGATCCGCTTGCGACCGAACTTCGACGTGCCGGAGTGCCGCGGGTAGTAGTTGGTCCGGATCTCCTTCACCCGGAAGCCCTTGCCCGCCGCGAGCACGACCACGTAGCGATGCCAGTCCGAGCGCAGGTGGATCGTGTCGATCACCTCGCGCCGGAAGCCCTTGATCCAGTTCAGGTCGTGCGCGTCGATGCCGAACAGTCGCCGGCACAGGAAGTTGTACACGAGCGAGACGAACAGCTTCCCTTCACGACGCCCGATGCGCCAGCCGACGACCACGTCGTTGCCGGCCTGCAGCTCCGCCACGAGCTTCGGGATGTCTTCGGCCGGGTCCGACTGCAGATCCGCGGGCAGGAACACGATGAGATCGCCGCGCAGATTCCGGAACCCGGTGTTCAACGCCTCCGAGAGACCGAGATTGCGGCGGTGCCGGAACGCGCGGACGTTCTCGCGCCGGTCGCGCTCCGCCACGACGCGCTCCCAGGTGTCGTCCACGCTCCCGTCGTCGACGAAGACGGTCTCCCCGGGCAAGCCGGTGGCGGCGAGCCCTTCGTCGATCTTCGCGAAGAGCGTCGCGACGTTCCCGGCCTCGTTGAAGCCCGGGACGATGACGGAGACGACGGGGGCTCCGCTCACGCGTCGAGCTCGATGTCCACGGGACGACCGTGCTCACGGATCGAGCGCTGGGCGGCCTCGAGCGCGGCCACGACGACGAGACCGTTGCGGCCGTCGCTGATCGGGCGGGACCGATCCCGGCAGCACCGGACGAAGTGCCCGATCTCCTCGGCGAGCGGCTCTGTGAACGTGATCTTCGGGATGTAGATGTCGCCGGAGTGCAGGCGCAGCTGGAACTCGCCGTACTCCGTCTCGGGTCCGGTGCGACGCACACCCTTGTCGTAGATCTTGACCTTCCCCTCGGACTCGATGTCGTCGTACACGATCATCTTCTGCGTGCCGACGAATGTCGTCTTGCGCACCTTGGAGGGATCGAGCCAGCTCGAGTGGACGTGCGCGAGCGCTCCCCCCGGATACTCGAACACCGCGAACGCGACGTCCTCGATGCCGGGCTGAAGGTACGCGCGGCCGGTCGCCGTGACCCGGATCGGCTCCTCGCCGAGCACGTGATTCACGATCGAGATGTCGTGCGGCGCCACGTTCCACAGCGCGTTCACGTCCTGGCGCACGCGTCCGAGGTTGACGCGACTGCTGTACACGTACAGGAGCTCGCCGATCTCGCCCGAGTCCACGCGCTCCTTGATCAGCGCCACGGCGGCGTTGAAGAGAAACGTGTGACCGGTCATCAGGACGCGGTTCGTGGCCTTCGCGACGGCCACGAGGTCGCGGCACTCCTCGACCGTCATCGCGAGCGGCTTCTCCACGAGGACGTCCTTGCCGGCCTCCATTGCACGTTTCGCGAGATCGTGGTGCGACGCGGCCGGCGTGGCGATCACGATCGCCTGCACGTCTTCGGCCGCGAGGACCTCCGCGAAGTCGCGCGTCTGTCGGGTGCCGGGATAGAGGCGACCGATCCGCGCGAGGCGATCCGCGTCGAGATCACAGATCGCGGTCAGGTTCGCCCCGGGGGCTCCCGCCGCGTTGCGTACGAGGTTCGGGCCCCAGTACCCCGTCCCGACGACGGCCAGCCCGATCGCTTGCGACATTCGAAAAACCTCCGCTCGCTCAGTCCGTGAACCGGAACTTGAGCAGGAACCACAACGCCGCGACGCCGTCGCGCCAGGTGATCTTCTTGCCTTCCTCGTAGCCCCGCCCGTTGTAGGAGATCGGGACTTCGTAGACCTTGCAGCCCCGCTTGAAGATCTTCGCGGTGAACTCGGGCTCGATGCCGAACCGGTTGCACGTGAGCGGGATCGACTTGAAGATCTCCGCGCGGCACATCTTGAAGCAGGTCTCCATGTCCGACAGCATCGTGTTGTAGAGCACGTTCGTGATCCACGTCAGGAACTGGTTCCCGAGGTAGTGCCAGTACAGGAACACACGGTGCGTGCCGATGAACCGCGTGCCGTACGTCACGTCGGCGCGGCCGTCCAGGATCGGCTCCGCCAGGAGCCGGTACTCCTCCGGGTAGTACTCGAGATCGGCGTCCTGGATGATCACGAGGTCCCCCTGGACGTGCGCCTGTGCCGTGCGGATCGCGGCGCCCTTGCCCCGGTTCACGGGATGACGGAAGACGCGCACGTTGCCGCCCTCGAGGCGTTCGAGGATCGCCCGGGTTCCGTCGACGGAAGCGTCGTCCACGATGAGGAGCTCCTTCTCCAGCGGGAAGGGCGCCTCCTGCACGCGGCGGACGATCTCCTCCAGGGTCTTCTCCTCGTTGAAGACCGGGATGATCACGGACAGCAGCTTCATCGGGAGAGCTCCCGCACCATGTTCACGAGGCTCTCGTCCGAGTCGTCGATCCGCAGGGCGGTACGCAGGTTCTCGAGCGCCGCGGCCCGATCGCCGAGCTTGAGCTCCAGGATGGCGAGATTTCGGTAGTTCAGGGGGTCCTCCGGGCGACGACGGATGGCCTCTTCGAGGCGTTTCCGCGCCTCGTCGTAAGCCTCCAGTTTAAACCAACATACGCCTTCCAGGGAGAGCACTTCGGGGAGATCCGCGCCCCCCTCGGAGCGGAAGCGGTCGAACAGGCGGAGGGCGGCCTCCCACTGGCCGGTCTGGGCGGCGTCGGCGGCGTGCTCGAACGTCGTCTCCGCGTAGCGATGCAGCGGCACCCCCCGCCAGGAGGCGGGCAGACGCTTCAGTTCCAGGGTGTTCGCGAACAGCGTCTTGAGGGGCCATACCTGGACCGTGGTGGAGGAGTCCACGATTCCCGGATACCGGGACTCCAGCACCTCGCGGTCCCCCTTGCCGCCGATCGTCACGTGGGTGACGCCGTACTTCTCGAGCAGTCCCCGCTCGCCCGGCGGGCCGTAGTACGGCAGGCAGTGCAGGCGAGTGTCCTGGGTCAGCACGGGGGCGAGCGGACCGAGCACGACGGCGTCCGGACCGATCATCGCGGGGAGCGACCGTTTCACGTCCTCCAGATAGGAGGTGCGGTGCGCCGCCCAGAACATCCACTGGACGCCGCCGACCGTGAGCGCGAGCACGAACGCTCCGGTGGCGAACCGGCGGAGCGCGGTGGCCGGGAGTTCCTCTCGCTTCAGCATCCGGCCGACGATCTCCGGATTCCACAGGACGAGGAGGTAGCCGAGGATCGCGAACACGCCGCCCCAGAACAGTCCCTGCCGGAACGTGTCGACGTGGCCGAATACGTCGAGCACGGCGTCGAACGTCGCCGGGGAGAGTTTCGCCGGCGGGCGCTGCAGGTACTCGAGCGCGATCGACGCCCAGTGCTTGATCGCGTCGATGCTGGTGAAGCAGAACGCGAACAGCCACGCCGCGAGCGGGAGGTGCTCGTCGAGACGGGTCGGCGCGCGCCACCGGAACGGCTCTCGCGTGCGCAGCGACTCGAGCACGAACGCCGTCCCCGCCACCAGCGACGGCCACAGCAGCACGTAGTACCGCGGCGCCTTGTAGGACAGCACGCCGTAGTACAGCCACTGCGACGCGAACACGAACGCCCACACGGCGGCACCGCTCCTCACCTGCGACGTGCGCGCGGACGAGTTCCCGACGGTCCAGAACACGAAGAGTCCGCCGAGCGTCCCGATCACGGGCATCCGGTAGAACATCCAGCTGCGTCGCACGGAGTTGAAGAACTCACCGAGCCCTTCCAGCAGCGACGTCGCGAGCGGGATCGGCCCGTGGTTGCCCACCGACTGCTGCGCGACGTGCGCGAGGATGTCCGCGCGGTGGGGCAGGAACAGAAACCCGACCCAGGCCAGGAACACGACGGTGCCCCCGCCGAAGAAGGCGACGAGCCGTCGATCCCGGTGTCTCAGCAGGACGAACGCGAGCAGGCCCGGGAGCCACCCGACCGCGTGGTACTTCCCGAACAGCGTGGCCGCCACGGCGAGTGCGCCGGATGCCGCGAGCGCCGCCGGATTCGCAGCGACCGCCGCCACCGCGGCCCACGCGAGCATCATCACGGCGACGTTCTCCGCGATCGGCACGCGCGCGAACATCACCGCGAAGTGCGCCACGGCGCCGAGCCAGGCGGCGGTGACGCCCGCCCGATCCCCCGCCACCCGCCGGACTCCCCACGCGACCGCGAGGACGGTGGCGGCTCCCGCGAGCGCCGCGAGCACGAGGGTCGCGACCCGACCCGGTCCGCCCGCGATCGAGTAGGCGGCCCAGGTCAGTCCGTTCATCAGCGGGAAGACGTAGAGATCGCGGTTGTAGTCGAGACTCCAGTCGTCGAACAGGATCGCGTTGCGCGCGGCGTGCACCATCACGGCCGGATCCGTGTACACGCCGTTCGACCAGGAGAACCGCGCGGGCGGATCCGAGGACGGCCAGGCGATCCGGAGCGCGAAGCCCACGAGGACCGCGAGCAGGATGAGCGAGCTCGCGCGACGTCGGGGCGACGTCGTGCCGTCGGGAGCACCGCTCAAGCCGGGCCCCTTCCGGACTCGTCCGACTCGGCGCGTTCGAGACGGCGCTCGAGCTGCGCGAGGCGCTGCCCGAGCTCCTTCACGCGCTCCGCGTGCTCCGAGTGGACCACCGAAAAGTGGAGGAGAATCACGAGGAAGAACGCGAGCCCCACCAGGAACAGCGCGGACGGCGGATAGTGGATCCCGACCAGGAATGCCAGCCGGTCGAGCAGCCCGCGCCACAGCGAGAGGAGGAGCAGAACGGTCGCCGTGAAGATCCAGAGCAGCGAGTAGCGCTCCTGCAGGCGACGGCGACGGACGAGCTCCAGCACGATACCGAGCAGGCCCGCACTGGCCAGGATCGAAACCCACTGGACGCGGTCCACGGCTCCTCCCGATCGCTCGGATCCTTCGTCCGGAACCCCCGTTCGCCGGGCGGCCGGCCCGCTCCCCGAGGTGGTGTTTCCGGAGGGCATCGCAAGTCGATGACCGTACCAGATCCCCTCGGGACCAGCCACCCGCGGCGCCGCCGGCGGGCGCCCGAACCCCGGCCTCCCTCGTGCCGGCGGCCGGGAGAACTACCGGCTCGAACCCACGCCGGTGGCCCGGAGATCCGGGTGGAAGGGGTCGATCGCGAGCCCTTCCCGCCACGCCGCGCTCGCCCCTTCCGCGTCGCCGCGGGCCGCGCGGAGGTTGCCGAGCCGGTACCAGTCCTCGGACGACCGCGGTTCGAGGCCCAGCACCTCTCCCAGCGCCGCTTCCGCGTCCCCGAACCGGCCCTCGCCCACCGCGGCCACCGCGCGCAGTCGCCACACGTCCGGGCTGTCGTCCGGCGCCGCGGCGAGCGCCTCCCGGGCTGCCGACCAGTCCTCCCCCTCGAGCGCGACGACCGCGCGTTCCAGCTCGGACGGCGGCACCCGATCCTCCGTGCCGCGCACGCGGTAGACGTCGACCGCGGCGAGGTGGGGACCCCGGAGCGGCCAGCGCGCGATCCACTGCAGCGAGTCGAGCCACCCTTCGCGGGTCGCGGTGTCCAGCTCGCCGGGGACCGCGAGCACGAGATGGGTCGCGTCCGTCGCCACTACCTCGGCCCAGGTCGCCGGACCGAACTGCGGTTTCGCGACGCGCGGGCCGTCGAACGCGAGCGCCGGCGCGAGTCCTCCCCACGCCACCGCCTCGGCGGGCAGCGCGACGTCGAACCCGCAGGCCGCCCGGGCGAGATGATCCGCTCGCTGCGAGAAGAACCACGCGAGCTGTCCGAGCTGCACCAGACCGATCGCCACCACGAGGAACCGGACCGGAACCCGACCCGTCACCGCGATTCGCGACCGCGCGACGACTTGGACACCCAGCGCCAGCCCGGCGAACGCCGCCGCGACGCCCACCTCGACGGGAACGGCGGCGAAGAAACTCGCCCATCCGTCACCGAACGATGTCACCCAGGCCGCCAGCCGCGTGCCCGGCGAAAGCACGGAGTCCGTCAGCTCGGTGGACCACTGCGCGATCGCCTCGATCGCGGCCACCCCGGCCGCCCAGGCCACGACGCCCGTGAACCAGGTCGGAATCGGCGACGCCGCTCGCGCTCCGAATCGCGCAAGACCCGCGATCGCCGCGACCCCGCACGGCATCAGAGCGAAGACGGCCGGCACGAAGTACCGCGGCGCGGAATACGGAAGCAGCGACGCACCGATCCACGTCGTGAGGAACCACCACCCGAACAACGCCACGCCGCTCCGGTGCGCGGACCGCCGGACGCCCGGCAGCGCCACCGCGGCGACGGCGAACGTCGCTCCCAGCGCACCGAGCAACGGCATCCGGTGGAACACCCACGACGTCCGGAACGCGCGGAACGGCGCGAGCGCGAGCTCTCCCGCGGAACCGAATGCCCCGTACAGCGTCCCGGCCTCGCGCCACTGATCGAGCAGGTCGCGGTGAGCCCACGGAGCCACCGTCGCGAACCAGAGCACGGTCGCGAGGCCGATCCCCCCGCCGAACGCGAGCAGCGGGCCCGCACTGCCGCGGCGAACGACCAGGAACGCCGCCGCGGCCGGCAGAAAGAACACGGACTGGGGCTTTGCGAACCATGCGGCCACGCCGGCGAGTACGCCCGCCGCCGCGTACTCGCGCGAACGTTCGCCGAGCGCGAACCACGCCGCGGCCGCGAGCAGAGCCGTCGCCAGGTGCTCCGGCAGCGGGATGCGCCCGAACTCCGCAAGCCAGGCGCAACCGCCGAGCGTCACCGCCGCGCCGAGCCGCGACACGCCGGCCCGCCCCGCCGCGAGCGCTCCGGCCAGCACCGCGATCGTCGCCCAGAGCGCGCCCGTGAACTGGAGCACGTCCCGGGTCGGACCGAACCGGCCGAACGCGATCCGCGCGATCCCGTTCCACAGCGGGTAGAACGCGTGCCCGCGCTCGCCACCGGCGCGCCAGTCACCGAACCGGACGTCGTCGCGCGCGCCGAGCACGATCGACGGCGGATCGGTGAACAGCCCGTTCGACCAGGACAGTCGCACCGGCGGATCCGCGGAGGGGAACAGCGCCCGCAGGAGCAGGGCCGCGCCGATCACCGCGACGAACGCCGCCGCCTTCATGCCGCGGGATCTTCCGGGGCCGGCACGGACCGCAGCAATCCGAGCAGGATCGCGAGACTCACCTTCACGACGTAGTACGCCGAGCGGACGGGCGTGATCGTCGACTGGCCCGCCAACCGCTCGCGAAACTCGCAGGCGACCTCCGTCACGCGGAAGCCGGCCCGCGACAGGAGGACGAGCGCCTCGACCTCGGGGTAGTCCTGCGGATAGTGCCGCGCCAGGTACCGGATGACGGGGCGACTCGCCGCGCGGAAGCCGGAGGTCGTGTCGTGGAAGCGACGCCCGGTGGCGCCCGAGACGAGCGCCGAGAACATCAGCATCCCGGCCCGACGCGAACGCGACGCGCGATAGTCGGTCCGCTCCACGTAGCGCGAACCGAGCACGAGATCGGCGGCGCCGGCGGCGATCGGCGCGAGCAGGCGCGGGATCTCGGACGCGAGATGCTGTCCGTCCCCGTCGACCTGGACCGCGACGTCGTAGTCGTGGTCGCGCGCCCACTGGTAACCGGTCTGCACCGCGGCTCCGATTCCGAGATTGAACGGGAGGTCGAGCACCACGGCGCCGGCCTCGCGCGCCACCCGCGACGTCTCGTCCCGCGATCCGTCGTTCACGACGACCACGTCCACCCCACCGAGGGCGCGGAGATCCCGCACCACTCCGCCCACGGAACCCTCCTCGTCGAAGGCCGGGACGATCGCGAGCGTCCTCATCGCGCGCCTCCCCGCACCCGGGCCAGCCCCGCCAGCAGGCCGCGCACGAGACCCCAGCCGCGGGCATACGCGCGCAGGGTCGCCACGGGGGCGAGACCGAGCGAGGACGCCGAGCGCGTGAAACGTGCGACCTGCATCGCCAGGATCTCCGACAGCGCGACAACGACCGCGAATGCGAACAGCGCGTACGCCACGGCCACCGGCAAGAACGGCGCCGCGAGCAGGAACGCCACGGAGACGACCGCGAGCGGCGGCGTGGCGAAGTCGAGCGGTCCGGCGTAGCCGTCACCCCGCATGCGCCCCGGATGGGCCGCATACAGGAACATCCGCCAGTAGCCGTGACGCGATTGCTCGCGCAGGTACCGGGACAGCTTCTCGGGATGGTGGTGATCCACGAGCGCATCGCGCACGAACCGGATCGCGAACCCGGCGTCGCGCAGGCGATACGAGAGATCGTTATCCTCGCCGCTCGGAGCCGGGAACGACTCGTCGAAGCCACCCACGGCCTCCAGGGCCGCGCGCCGTGCCCCGAGATTGAACGAGCCGGCGAACTCCACGAGATCCGGCAGGCGCGAATGCCGCCAGCGGATCTCGGCGTGCACGAGCTCGGCGAGATAGCGACCCGGATTCGCGATGCCGTAGGAGCCGCCCACGACATGAACGTCCTCGTCCAGCCCGGCGGTGAGAAGACGCGCCCAGTCCGCGTGCGGCACGCAGTCGGAATCGGTGAACAGGATCACGTCGGCGCGCGCCTCGCGGAACCCGCGATTGCGGGCCGCCGCCGGCCCCGCGTTCGGCTGCGACACGACCCGCGCTCCGGCACGCTCCGCCGCGGCGCGCGTTTCGTCGGTGGAGCCGTCGTCCACGACCACGACCTCCAAGGTACCGTCGAAGTCCTGGGCGAGCGCGGCGGCCACCGCGCGGGGAATCGTCGCGGCCGCGTTGTAGGCCGCGATCACGATGGAGACGTCGGGCCCGCTCACGATCCCTCCTCCCACCGGACCGCGAGATCGCGCACGGCAGCGTCGAACGTGCCATGCTCCGTGAGCCACGCCTGGCCGGCGCGTGCGCGATCGCGCTCAGGGCGCGCGAGTGTGGCGAGCAACGTGTCCACGAACGCGTCGGGACCGGTTCCCACCGGCATCTCCACCCACGCGGCGAAACGTCGTGCGTCCGGCGTCGGCGACGTCACCACCGGCACGCCGGCCGCGAGCGCCTCGCGCAGCTTGATCGACGCCCGATGACGGTTCGCCTCGGTGTCTTCCAGGAAGTTCAACGCGACGTCGGCGAGAGCGAAGTACGCGGGCACTTCCGCGTGCACGACCGTCCCCACGAAGCGCGCCCAGCCGGGCGGAAGCTCCTGCCCCGCGCGCGCCTCGAGCCGCGTCCGCTCGCGACCGTCCCCGACCACGAGCAGGTGGCCCGCGGGATGCACCCGCGCCACCCGCGCGAGCGCGGGCAGCAGCGGGCCGAGGTCGGACGCGGGACCGAGGTGCCCGGCGTAGAGGAGGATCGGCCCCGGGCCGAGTCCGAGCCGCTCGCGGAGCCCCGAGACGGGCCGCGCTTCCGCGAAGCGTGCGACGTCGATTCCCTGATCCACGAAGACCGCCGCGCGCCCGCCACCCCGCACCGCGTCCGCGCGCGCGCGCATGGTCTCGGTGTGAACGGTCACGTCGTCGGCATGGCGGAGGGCCGAATCGAATCGGCCGCGCAGGAAGCGTCGCGCCCAGCCGTCCGGGTAGTAGCCCCAGTCGAGATCGTCGAGGTCGACCGCCACCCGGCTCCCGCGCCAGCCCGCGAGGCGCGCCGGCCACCACGAGTTCGGCAATGCCTTCAGTGCCCAGCACACGTCGGGCTTCACGCGCAGGACGGCGGCCGCGCCGTGCGCCACCCAGAGCAACGCCTGTCCCTCGGGCCGACCGGGCAGCCTCGGACACGGTTGACGTCGCACCCCGGCGGGAGTCTCCGGCACGGTCCCCGCCGGCACCGGCTCGAGCAGGTGCACGTCGTGGCCGCGTCGCGCGAGCGCACCGGCGAGGCCGCGGAAGCGCAGGGCACTCCCCGACTGGTGCTCCACGGACGAGATCAGGAGGATCCTCAATGCGTGTACCCCAGCGAGCGAAGGCGACGTTCCGTCTCCGGATCCAGCTCGTGCCCCGCCTCGGGCTCACCGTCGCCGGCGAACGCGCGCAGCGGTTCGAACGTCGCATCCGGAGTCACGGGTCGCCGCTCGGACGGATCCGAGTCCAGATCGTAACCCCGTTCCTCACCGTGCACGCGATCGATCCAGAGCTTGCCCCACCGCCCGTCGGCGAGACGCCCGATCACCGCAGTGAGACGACCACGTCCTTCCGGCGGATAGGTGTTCGCGCGCACGACATCGGTGCCGAACACGCCCACCCAGTCCGTCTCGCGCATCAGCTCCGGCAGCGCGGTCGAGAACACGCTCCCGCGCGCGATTTCGCCGGCCCCTTCCCTCGCGTCCCGCCGCGACGTGATCAACGGCACCCGCAGATCCTCCTCGAACAGCTGCGTGCCGTGCGTCAGCTCCCCGTGCTGTTCGAGTCCCTCCCCGTGATCCGCGGTCAGCCACACGACGCCGCGGCCGGCCGTCTCGCGTTCGAAGGTCCGCAGGAGAACGTCGAGCCAGCGGTCCGTCTCGCGGAGTTCGGCATCGTAGTCGGCGATCGGCCAGTCGTTCGCCGCGCGCCCCTCCGCCGTCATCGCAGCATCGCGCGCGTAGCGGTCGCGTCGCCACGCGGGCGCATCGTAGGGGCTGTGCGGGTCGAACAGGTGCACCCACAGGAAGCGCGGCCCGGAGGTCTCCTCGAGCCACGCGATCGCGGCGCGACAAGTGTCCCGCGCGCGCCGCTCGATCAGGTCTCCGGGCAGCACCCGATTCGCGACCCGCACGACCGCGAGACTCGTCGTCATCGGATGCGCGCGTTCGAGCGGCGAGAACACGTCGTCGTAGTGGGTGAAGCCCGGCGCGAGTCCGGACAGGCCGTGCTTCAGCGGGATTCCGCTCACGAAGGCGCCGCACGCGTAGCCCGCGGCCGCGAGATCCCGGACGAACGTGGGGATCGTGTCCGGCAGCGCCGTCCCGTTGTTGCGCACGCCATGCTCGTCCGGCTCGAGGCCCGTGAAGAGTGAGCAGTGCGACGGATTCGTGAGCGGCACGGGGACGTGGGCCACCGGAAACGTCGTGCCTCGGCGCGCGAGACGATCGATGGCCGGCGTCGTGCCGCGCGGATAGCCGTAGCCGGAAAGGTGATCCGCGCGCGTCGTGTCCAGGGTGACGAGCAGGAGGTCGGGCGCGCCGGGATCGGCCGGGGCGCGGGCGGGCTCGCGCGCGACGCGATCGCTCGCCAGGAACGCGAGCGAGATCGCCGTCGCCGCGGACAGCGCCGCGAACGGAACGAGTCCGCCCTCGTCGAGACGTCGCCCGATCCGGGTCGCGAGCACGCCGCCGAGGATCGCCACCAAGGCGATCCCCGCGTTGGCGGCGAGCGAGGCCGGCGCGAGAAGCGGCTCCCCGAACAGGAAGCGCACGTGCGCGCGGACGCCGAGAGCCGCGAAGATCGCGAAGCCGACGCCGCACCCGAACACGCGGGACGGACGGAGACGAAGGACCCCCGCGAGCAACAGCCCCCCCAGGGCGCCCGCCATCCCCTGCAGCAACCCCGCCGTCGCGAGGAATCGCATCCCGGACGCGAGCGACGCGAACGACCTCGGATTCTCGAGCAGGATCGCGAGGCCGTCTCCGAGCGCGGACACGAGCCCGGCCGCGATGCCGGCCCCGACGCCGGCGAACATCTTGCCGCCGGCCCCGAATCGCTTACTCTCGGCGCCCGGAGGTGAACCCGTGCGTCGCTGGCTCGTCATCGTGGCTTCCCTCGCGATCGTGCTCGCGCTGGTGAAGGTCGTCGGTTTCCGCGAGGTCGCGGACACCTGGCGTTCCGTGGCGCCCGCCGCGATCGCGGTGTCGGTGCTTGCCTACTATGCATCCCTCGCCGTGCGGATCCTCGCGTGGCGGGTCCTGATCGGCGCCGATTCTCCCCCGTACCGGCGACTCGCCGGTCCGCTCGCGATCGGATTCGTGCTCGGGCACGTGGCCCCCGCGAAGTCGGGCGAACCGGTGGCCGCCCTGCTCGCCGCCCGCGCTTCCGGTCTGCCTCTGTCCCGCACCCTGTCCGTGCTCGCCGCCGAGCGCGGCCTCCAGCTCCTCACACTCCTGGCGACGTTCCTCCCGGCCGCGGCCCGGACCGCCGGCTCGGTGCTCGCCGTCCGGAGCGCGCTCCCGGCCGCGGCCGTCGCGCTCGTCCTCGTGCTGCTCGGGTTCCTCCGCGCCCCCGCCCTGCTCGCCTGGCTCCGGCCGCGTCTCGCCGCGCTGCCGCGCGTCGGCCCGGGCGCGGCTCGCTTCGCGGATCAGCTCCGCGCGCTGCTGCTCGATCGCGGTCGGCTCGTCCGACTCGTTCCGGTGGGAATCCTGTTCTGGACTCTTCAGTACGTGTCGCTGTGGGCGATCCTCCGCGGGGGCGGAGCGGCCGTCAACCTGATCGAGGCGGCGACCGTCGCCGGCGCGGCCATTCTCGGGGGGACTCTGACCCTGCTGCCGCTCGGGACCCAGGACGGAATCAGCGCGCTCGTCCTGGGCGGGCTCGGCGTGCCGCTTGCGCGCGGGTTCTCGCTCGCGCTCTTCCACACGGCGCTGTCCCTGGGGTGCGGCGCGGCCCTGGCCCTGATCGCCCCGGCGCTCGCCGGCCGCGACACGCCGGCGACGCGCCGCGAGGAAACCGACTGATCGAGCCTCAGATCCAGCCGAGCGCCTTGCGGCGGAGGAACGCCTTGCCGAGGCGCCAGGTCTGCGCGAAGTCGTCGCGCGAGCGGAACGCCCGCTTGACCATCAGGCCGATGTACTGCGGACGGAGGTAGTACTCGCGGTAGGCGCGCGTGGCGTAGTCCTCGATCTGATCCTGCGTGAGGCCGCCCTTGCCGTTCTTCTCGTAACTCACGGCCGCCTTCGAGAATCCGTCGTGCTGCGACCAGTCCTCGCCCGAGACCAGCGCACCTTCCTTCTCGACCTCGGCCAGGAGTCGGGTGCCCGGCAGCGGCGTCGCGATCCCGAACTGGCAGAATTCCGCGTTCAGGTTGTACGCGTACTCGATCGTCCGCTCCACGGTGTCCTGCGTGTCCCACGGGAAGCCGAGGATGAAGCAGTTGTGGACGTCGATGCCGGCTTCCTTGGTCCAGCGCGTGGCGTTCTCGATCGCCTCGACCTTGATGTTCTTCTTCATCTTGTCGAGGATGTCCTGGCTCGCGCTCTCGCAGCCGTACAGGATGCGCGAGCAGCCCGCCTTCTTCATCTCCTTCAGGAGATCGAGGTCCATGCGATCCGGTCGGCACTGCGGCGACCACGTCAGGTCCAGGTTCTTCTCCTGGAGAAGGCGGCAGACCTGCATGACCCGCTCGCGGTTCAGCTCGAAGATGTCGTCGTCCACGCGGATCTCGCGAACGCCGAACTCGCGGTGGAGGTGCTCCATCTCCGCCACGACGCGCTCGGCGGACTGGTAGCGCCACTTGTGCCCGTAGATCGTCTGCGGGAACCAGCAGTAGATGCACTGGTACGGACAACCGCGACTCGTGATCATGGTGGCCGCCGGCTTCCGGCGGAACACGCTCTCGTGGTACTTGGAGAAGTCGATCAGGTCGTAGGCCGGAAACGGCAACGCGTCCAGATCCGCCACGTGCCGGTAGCCGCCGACCTCCTCGACCCGGCCGTCCTCGTGGCGCACCGAGCTGCCTTCGATCGCGCGCCAGTCGCCGCCCGCGGCCATCGCGTCCACGAGCTCGCGCAACGATTCGTCGTACTCGCCGCGGAGCGCCACGTCGACGCACGGCGTATCGCGCACGACCTGCGTGCCGAGCGGCGTGACGAACGGTCCCACGAAAACGACCCGCGTCTGCGTCTTCTCCTTCACGGCCGCGGCCAGCGCCTTGTCGACGTGGATCTTGATCTGCTCCACGTACAGCACGAGCAGATCCGCCGCGTGCGCCACGACCTTCGGCACGAGCTCGTCGTACGACACGCCCTCGGCCTGGCAGTCGATGTACGCGACGTCGTGCCCCGCATCGCGGAGGATCGCCGCCGCCTGCAGGTTGAGGTAGCTGTACGTGATCTCGCCGGTCACGGAGAGCGCCGGGAAACGTCGGCCGCCCTTCGTGAAGTGCGACTCCGGAGTCCAGTCCAGCGTCGGCGGCGTGTCGACGAACAGGATCTTCAAGTGCGCTCCCCCGCCGCCTTGCGCGACTTCCCGAAGTAATCCACGAAGCTCTTGAGGCCGTGGAGCTTCGTCTTCACGTCGGACAGGTTGCGGATGTTCCCCGCGATCGTCTTCATCTGCTTGGGACGCAGGTAGAAGCTCTTGAGGCCGAGGTCCACCAGCTCCTCGATCTCGCGCATCGACAGGCCCGGCACGTCGACCACGCCGCGCTGCTCGCGGTCCTCGTCGACCCAGTCACCCCAGTCGGAAGCGACGACGTAGCCGTTGCGCTTCGCCCACTCGTAGTAGGAGGTCCCCGGATAGGCCGCGACGCCGGTGAACTGGCAGGTGTCGATGTCCAGCTCCTGCGCGAACCGGATCGTCTGCATCGCCGTCTCGCGGGTCTCGCCGGGTCCGCCGATCATGAAGCAGCCGTGGATCCGGATGCCGGCGCGCTTCGCGTTCTGCGCGTACTCGCGCATCTTCTCCGTGCCGATGCCCTTCTTGATGCGCTTGAGCATCTCATCGTTCCCGAACTCGAAGCCGGTGCAGAACATCCGTGCGCCCGACTCCTTCATGAGCTTCAGCGTGTCCAGATCCGTGAGATCCGGACGCGCGTTGCAGCTCCAGCTGATCTTGCGGTTCAGCCCGCGGTCGATGATGCCCTGGCAGATCTCGCGCAGGCGATCCTGGTGCGTCGACAGCGTCAGTGTGTCGTCCTCGAACATGACCTCGCGGAGATTCGGAAACAGATCGAGGTCGTACTCGATCTCGTCCAGCACGCGGGCCGGCGAGTGCGTGCGGTAGCGGTGTCCGTACATCACCTGCGGCAGCTGACAGAACGTGCACTTCGCGGGACACCCGCGGCCGCCGATCAGCGTGATGAACGGGTACAGCTTGCCCGCGTCGTGGTAGTCCATGATGTCGATGTGGTGCCACGCCGGGAACGGCAACGAGTCCATGTCCTCGATCATCGGCCGCTCGGCCTCGTGCACGACGTCGCCGTCCGCGAGACGCGACAGCCCGGCGACGCCCTCCACCGTCCCGCGATCCGCGACCTCGCGCAGCGTGTAGTCGTACTCGCGACGCGTCACCGCATCCAGATAGCCCGCCCCGCGGCGCAGCGTGTCCTCCGGCTCGGCGGATACGTGCGATCCCACCATCACGGTCAGCGCGCCGCCGGTGGCCTCGCGCGCGAGCCGCGTATGCTCGAGATCGGAAAGGATCGAGGGCGTGGTCGCGTACACCACCACGAGATCCGGTCGGAACGCGCGAATCGCGTCCGTGGTCTCCTGCGGGGGCATGTCCTTCGCCTGAGCATCCAGGAACTTGCACTCGTGACCGGCCGCCTCGAGCACCGCCGTGGCGCGCGCGAGGTAATCCGGATGACGCTGGACCCGGCCCCGCGACTTCGCGAACCAGCGCGCCGTCTTGACGAAGCCGTCCCCGAAGGACGGATTGACGATGAAGACTCTCACTCGCTGCCTCTCTTCGGGAGCGGGAACGGAACCGGTCCCTCGCTCCGGCGGCCGGGCGACCGCCTGAGGACAGCGGGGCCTCGGTCAGCCGGCCTGGGCTTCGGTCCGGGACTCCTCCTGGCGGAGGAGCTGCTCCAGCCAGGCGGCCTCGTGCCGGAGGCCCTCCTCGACCGGAGTCCGGGGATTATAGCCGAACTCGCTCTGACTCCGCGAGATGTCGGCGTGCGTGTGCGGGACGTCGCCCCGCTCCTTGTCCGTATACCGGATCTGAGCCCGGGTTCCGGTGATCTCCTGCATGATCTCGAGAATGTCACGCAGGGACCTCCGCGACCCGCCGCCCACGTTGAAAACCTGACTGTTCGTTCGCGTATCGCCCGACTGGATCGTGGCCTCCACGATGTCGCCGACGTACGTGCAATCCCTACTCTGACTCCCGTCGCCGTACACGTCCAGGGGGCGGCCGCTCATGATCGCCCGGAGGAACTTGTGGAAGCCCATGTCCGGTCGCTGCCGCGGCCCGTACACGGTGAAGTAGCGCAGCGCGGCGTAGTCGAGCCCCCAGTTCTCGCGGTACAGCGCGCAGAGATGCTCGCAGTGCGCCTTCGTGGCTCCGTAGGGCGAGTTCGGCGCGAGGATGATCTCCTCGGGCGTCGGCAGGACGGTGGTCTTGCCGTACACCGAGGACGACGACGCGAAAACGAGACGAACGTCGGAGCGCTCCTTGAGCGCCTCCAGGATCCGCTGCGTCGCGCGGATATTGCACGACACGTAGGTCTCGAACTCGGAGCCCCAGCTCGCGCGCACGCCGGCCTGCGCGGCCAGGTGGTACACGATCGTGCGGCGAGAGAAGAGATCCCGCAGGTCGAGGCGTGTGAGATCGCCCTCGACGAACTCGAATCCCGAGCGGCCCTTCAGCCCCTCGAGGTTCCGCTCTTTCTGCGCGCGCGGGTAGTAGTCCGTGAAACAGTCGATCCCGATCACGTCGTCTCCCCGCTCGAGGAGACGCTCGCACAGATGGGAACCGATGAAACCCGCCGCTCCCGTCACCACCACGCGCTTGCCCGTCATTTGCTCTCGTCTCCTCCGCCCTGCGGCGCCGCCGGAGGACCGGCGCGATTGGCCAGCTCGGCCCGGTAGTTTCGCACGTTCTGGAGCATGTCCCGGGCGGACTTGTCGTCCGGGAAGTGCTTCAGCCACGTGACGAGGACGTTCTCCGCCTCATCCCAGCGATCGAGCTCCGAGTAGGCCTGGAACAGACCCGCCATCACGTCGGGATTCCTGGGATCGATCCGGAGCCCCTCCAGGAAGTACCGGAGCGCTCCCTCCCAGTCATCGGACTCCCGCGCCACGTATCCGAGCCCCAAGTACACCCGGATGTCCTCGGGGTGGGTCTGGCGGCGTTTCTCGTAGAACACACGCGCCTCGTCGAACTTGCCGGCCTCCAGCAGGAAGCCGCCGAGCCCGGAAGCGATCACGTCGTACTGGGGCGCCAGCTCGGACGCCCTCCGGTAGCAGTACACGGCCTGATCCATGTCCCCGAGACCCCGGTACGCGAGCGCCATCTTCGCCCACGCGGCCGCGTAGTTCGTGGTGAGCTTCTGGTCGTTGTCGTCGCGGTGGACGTTCGGATCGAGCTGTCCGTCGTCTCCGAGGAGCCCGCGATAGCGGTACAGCTCCTCGAGATTGCGACGCGTGACCGGCAGGTTCACGTTGTCCACGATTTCCGGCTCGCCGTCCGGGAAGTCCCGCGGACCGGTCTCCGCGAGCTTCATCGTGTCGAAGCTCTTGGACGAGTCCGGATCGAACTTGAACACCAGGCCTTCGAGATTCAGGTACGGGTCGAAGCCCATCAGATCGTCGACGGTGACCGCGAAGTACACGGGGCGGTCCGGGTTCGAGTCGTTCGTGGCGTCTCCCTGGTAGCGCGCGTTCAGGATGTCGTTCGTGACGATGTCCTTCACCCAGTAGATCCGGCGCGTCTTGGGATCCTGGAACGGACGCAGCCCGTAGAGCTGCTCCGTCGTGTAGCGCATCGGGACCTTGGGATCCTCGTCGCGGAGCTGTTCCCCGTACCAGGGCGTGTTCAGCAGACTGAGGTTGATGACGCGCACGTCCTTGCGGAACCCGTGGACCTCCTGCAGGTACCACAGCGGGAACGTGTCGTTGTCGCCGTTCGTGAAGATGATCGCGTTCGGGTCGAGCGCGGAGAGCATGTTGTAGGCGTAGTCGTGCGCGATCCAGTTCCCGGTCCGATCGTGCGAATCCCAGCCCGCGCGAACGGGCCACAGGGCGAGCAGGAGCGACATCGCCACCGCCGCCCCGCCGAGCGCGAACCGCGAGGCGCCCGCGAGACCGCGCACCACGAGCCAGCAGGCCCACCCGAGTCCGATTCCCATCCAGACGCCGTAATAGAAGAAGCCGGGCGAGAAGAAATAGTCACGCTCGCGGACCTCGTGGTCGGTGAAGTTCATCTTCACGACGAGCGCGAACGACGTCCACAGGAACAGCAGGCCGAACAGGACGAACGACTTCTTCTCCCGCTTCAGGTGCACGAGCAGACCCGGAATGCCGAGCGCCCACCACAGGAACTCGGGCCGCCACTGCTCCCGGAAGTAGCGCCAGAACATGTGGTCGAACTGGTAGAGCCACGTCGCCTGGCGATCGAGCACCGAATTCGGCTTGTACTGCTGCCGGAGGATCACCTCCCAGAACCGCTGCCAGGTGTCCGGCTGCGCCTCGTTGATCGCGGGGTTCAGGGCCGAACGGATCGGCAGGTACAGATGGCACGAGAACCCGACGACGGTGACGAGCGTGAGCAGGAAGCCGAGGTCGAGGAACGGATTCTCGAGCTTCTTCGGCGGCGGCAACGCGATCCAGGGAACCGCGAACGAAAGCAGCGGCGCCCCGAACGCGAGGCCCCACTTGAGGGGCGACGGATCGAGCTCGGTCGCCGCCCAGAGGGCCACGAGGGTGGCGACCGTGTGCGCGCCCAGCAACGTGGCCCGGTGCCGGCGCTCGTACTCCGCGGGGACGAGCGCGAGCTGCAACGTCGCCGGGACGAGCAGCGCCACCACCAGCAGGAAGAACTGCAGGTCCTTCGCCATGGCGAGCACGACCACGAAGCTCACCGGGATCGCGAGGCGGCGCTCGTGCAGGAACACGAACGGGAGGATCGCGAGCGCGGCGAGGTACGTCGCGAGATGGACACCGATGTTCAGGGAGAGCAGATAGGCGATCAGGACCAGCAGTCGCTCGTCCTTCGGCTCCGAGTCCGCCCATACGAGCGCAAGCCACGCCGACACCATGGCCCACATGCCGCTGACGGAGTAGACCTCCGACTCGATCGAGTTGATCCAGTTCGTGTTCGCGAACGACGCGAACAGTGCCGCGGTGACGCCGGCCACCACCGCGGGCAGGCAGAACGTGGACTGGTCGCCGTCGTTCCAGAGCTTCTTCCCCACCCGCACCACCGCGAGGTACAGGAAGACCGCCGCGATCGCGGCGGGCACGGCACTCAGCAGATTCACCGCCTGCGCCACCGACGCGACGTGCAGGACGCCCGCGAACACGATCGAGAAGACCCGCCCCAACAGCACGTAGAGCGGCGTTCCGGGCGGATGCGGGATTCCGAGCGAGTGCGAGGTGGCGATGAACTCGCCGGAGTCCCAGAACGAGACGTCGGGCGAGAGCGTCATCCAGTAGATCGCGAACGTGAACAGGCCGACCAGGACGGCGATCACCCGGTTGCCGACGTCCGTCCCGGTGGGCTTTGCGCCGGCGAGACGATTCCAACCTTCCCGCGCGGCCGAATCCAGCTCGGGAGACGCGGCGGAGGGGCTGTCGACGGGGGTCATCGGCGGGCTCGGGCTCGGGTTCGCAGACGAACGGCCGACGTTGTTCCGCCGGCCGCGGGACGGACTTTAGGGAACGCGCCCCACCCCGTCAATCGGCGGGGGTGCATCGGCGGTCCGGCCGGCCGCCGGCGAGGCGCTCGCCTCCCTCCACTCCTCGAGTACCTCCCCGAGGCTCCGGGCCAGGTCGATCCGGGGCTCCCAGCCGAGCTCCTCGCGGGCCCGGGTCGAGTCGCCTCGGAACTCCGGAATCTCGGACGGACGCATCCGCGCGGGATCGGGTCGGACTTCGATCTCGCACCGCGCCCGACCGAGCAGCTCCTCGACGATCTCCTCGATCGCCCACGAGCGTCCCGAGCACAGGTTGTACGCCGCCCCCGGGCGGCCCTGCTCGAGCGCGAGCCGGTAACCGCGCGCGATGTCTCTCACGTCGGTGAAGTCCCGCCGGGCGGAAAGGTTCCCGACCTCCAGCACGGGGGGCCGCTCGCCCCGCTCGATGGTCGCGATCTGGCGCGCGAAATCCGGGGCCACGAAGCCGAGCCGCTGCCCGGGGCCCACGTGATTGAAGGGGCGCATCCGAATCACGGGCTGACGTCGCACCACCCAGGCCTGCTCGGCCGCGAAGTCGGCCGCCGCCTTGCCTACGCCGTACGGAGTTCGGGGAGCGAGTGGCCGGTCCTCCGCGGCCGGGAGTTCCTCGGCCGGCACCGCGCCGTACACCTCGGCCGACGTCACCACCACCACCCGCGCCGCCGGCACGTGGCGCTGCGCCGAGTTCAAGAGCCGCACCGTGCCCTCCGCGTTCACGCGGAACGCGGCGATCGGATCGGCCGCGGCCGCGGACACGTTCGCCTGCCCCGCCACGTGGACGATTCCCTCGGGGCGAGCGGTCTCCAGGGCCCGATCGATCGACCCTTCGTCCAGGAGGTCCAGCGGCAGCCAGCGGACCCCGGCCTCGTCCGGAGCCGAGGCGGCCGCGTCGGCGAGGTAGGTACCCGTCACGTCGTCGCCGGACCCGACGCACTCCGCCACGAGATGTCGTCCGACGAATCCGGCCGCGCCGACGATCAGGACTCGCACGTCTCGCGCTCGAGCGCCGCGACGTCCGCGTCGACCATGAGGTTCACGAGCTCGTCGAACGAGACCTCGGGCGTCCAGCCGAGCTTCTCGCGCGCCTTCCCGGCGTCGCCGATCAGCTGATCGACCTCGGCCGGTCGGTACAGCGCCGGGTCCACGACGACGTACTTCTCCCAGTCGAGCCCGACGCGCGCGAACGCGCGTTCCGCGAACTCGCGCACGGAGTGCGTCTCGCCCGTCGCGATCACGTAGTCCTCGGGCTTCTCCTGCTGGAGCATCAACCACATCGCCTTCACGTAGTCGCCCGCGAAGCCCCAGTCCCGTCGCGCCTCGAGGTTGCCGAGGCGCAGCTCCTCCGCCCGGCCGAGCGCGATCTTCGCGACGGTGCGGGAGATCTTGCGGGTCACGAACTCCAGTCCGCGGCGCGGCGACTCGTGATTGAACAGGATCCCCGAGGCGGCGAAGATCCCGTAGCTCTCGCGGTAGTTCACCGTGATCCAGTGCCCGTAGACCTTGGCCACCCCGTACGGGCTGCGCGGCCAGAACGGAGTGCGCTCCGTCTGCGGGATCTCCTGCACCTTGCCGAACATTTCGCTGGAGGAAGCCTGGTAGAACTTGATCGAAGGATCGACCTGACGCACGGCTTCGAGCGCGCGCGTGACCCCGAGGCCTGTGAACTCGCCCGTCAGCACGGGCTGCGCCCACGACGTGGGAACGAACGACTGCGCGGCGAGATGGTACAGCTCGTGCGGACGGAACTCGCGCAGCGCGCTGATCATCGACGTCTGGTCGTGGATGTCCGCCTGGAAGATGGTCACCGAGTCCCGGATCGCGTCGATCCGATCGAAGCGCTCGCTGCTGGACCGCCGCACGACCCCGCCGACCTCGTAGCCGCGCTCGAGCAGGAACTCGGCGAGGTACGAACCGTCCTGCCCGGTGATGCCCGTGATCATCGCTCTCATGCTCGTCTCCCGCCGGCGATCGCCGATTCCAGGACCGCCGCGGTCTCGTCGGCCGCGCGGTCCCAAGAGAATTCGTCGGCGAACGCGAGCGCGCCCTGGCGCAATCTCTCCCGCTCGCCCTCGTCCGCGATCATCCTTCGCATCGCGGTGGTCAGCTCCTCGCGGTCCGCGTGCGGGACGAGGAGACCGCCCTGGCCATGACGTACCGCCTCCCGCAGGCCGGGCGAATCGCTCGCGATGACCGGGGTCCCGCACGCCTGTGCCTCGAGACAGGTCAATCCCCAGCCCTCCTTCGGCGACGTCATGACGAGCGCCCAGGCCCGCCGGTAGAGCGAAACCTTGCGCGATTCGTCGACCCGTCCCTCGAACACGACGTGATCCGTGGCGCCGATCCGCTCGGCGTGCTTTCGGAGCGGGTCGAGCCAGTTGCCGCTGCCCGCAACCACGAGGCGGACGTCCGGGAACTCCGGCGCGAGTCGCGCCACCGCGTCGATCACGAGATCGAGCCGCTTGTAGCGGCGAACGCGGCCGAGCGCCAGAAACGTCGGCGCCGATTCCTTGGGATCCTCCGGGGACGGCCGGTACTGCTCGCGATCGATTCCAACGTACACCACCCGGATGCGATCCGGCGAGAGACCCCGGGCCGCGAAGTCGGCGGCGGTCGAGGCCGAGATCACCTCCATCGGCGTGTCCCGGTAGACCCAGGGCACCGCGAGCTCGCTCAGGTACACGTACAGCGACATCGGCGGCGGGACCTCGCGGAAGATCGTGGTCCCGAACAGGTGGTGGCCGATCCCGACCACCGGCGTCCGCGAGTAGACCGGGGTGCAGAGCGGGATCTTGTTCAACGCCTCGACCACCACGTCGAACTCGCGCTCGCGCTGAAGACGTCGAAGCGCGCCGGGAACGACGAAGTTGTACGTATAGCGGCCGCCGACGCGGAGGACTTCCATGCCGTCGAGCTCGGTGCGGGAGTCCGCGCCGGGGTAACCGGAGCACAACAACGTCACCTGGTGACCGCGGGCGGCGAGCCGTCCGAAAAGCTCGTGCAGATGGATCTCCGCTCCCCCGCCCCAGGGATTCGTGCGGTCGTTCCAGTTGACGAGGAGGATGCGACGCGGCGTCACGACGCGCGAGTCACTGTCCGATCGCGAGCCGGCGCGCGAGAACTTCGGGGAGGCCCGCCTCCCGGATCTTGCGCGCGGCCGATTCGAGGTCGTATTCCACGCGACGGGCGATCAGCCGGCGCGCCTCGGGGTCCCACAGGCCGTAGCTCGCGCGCCAGTCCCCGTCGCGCGGCTGCCCCACGCTGCCGACGTTCAGCAGCGCGCGATCCTCGGGGCCGACCTCCACGACCGTTTCCTCCAGCACCACGAGGCGCCCCTTGCGCAGGAACACGCGGAGCGGAACGTGCGAGTGCCCCACGAAGCACACGGACTCGTCGCACGCGCCGAACGCGTTCCACGCTTCCTGCTCCGTGAGGATGTAGTGCCACGAAGGCGGCTCGTCGGGGGAAGCGTGCACGTAGCGGACGTCTCCCTCGACGCGCTCGAAGTCGAGATCGCGAAGCACCTGGAGGTTCGCCGACGTGAGCTCCTGGTTCGTCCACTGGATCGCGGTGCGCGCGACGTCGTTGAAATTCTCCGCCGCGGAGAGGTCGAGCGCCGCGACGTCGTGATTCCCGAGCACGAGGAACCGCGCCTTCGCGTGCACGAGCTCGAGACACTTGTTCGGATCCGCGCCGTAGCCCACGACGTCACCGAGACAGACGAGGTCGGTCGCTCCCTGGCGACTCGCGTCGTCGAGGACGGCGTCCAGCGCCTCCAGGTTCCCGTGGATGTCCGAGATCACGGCGATCAAGTGTCGACTCCGGAGGCCCGTTCGCGGGAGATCCGATCCAGTACCGCGTTCACGAGTGCATATGCCTCATCCGACCCATACTTTTTCGCGATTTCGACCCATTCGTCGATGGAAACCTGATCCGGCACGAACCGCCAGTACAGGATCTCCGTGGCCCCCAACCGGAGGATCGACCGGTCCACGACCCCCATCCGATCCGGCCCGAAGCGCGTGGAGGCGCCCTCCAGCACCCCGTCGACCTCGGTGCGGTGGGCGGCACAGGTCTCCAGCAGGTCCCCCGCGAACCGGATGGACTCGGCGTCCCGGCCGGAGCCGGCGACGTCGGCCATCGCGTCTTCGATCGCCTTCCCGAGCAGATCGATCCGGTAGAGAGCCTTGAACGCGATCTCGCGCCCGAGCCGACGGCGTCCCATCAGCGGGCTCCTTCCGGCCACTCGGCCGGCCAGCGGGCGAGCAGCTCGGCCATCTCCAGCGCGGCGAGCGCTGCATCCCGGCCCTTGTTGCCCGCCGCCCCTCCGGCCCGGGCCATCGCCTGTTCCGAGTTATCGGTCGTGAGGACCCCGAAGATCACCGGAAGCCCGAAATCGCGCCCGGCATCCGCGACTCCCCGGGCACACTCGGCCGCGACGAAGTCGAAGTGCGGGGTCTCGCCCCGGATGACGGCGCCCAGGCACACGACGGCGTGAAAGCGCCCCGACCCGGCCGCGCGACGGGCGGCCAGGGGGATCTCGAACGCGCCCGGCACGGTGATCTCCTCCACGTCGGCCTCGGCCACGCCGTGCTCGTGCAGCGTCGCGACGGCGGCGCGCGCGAGGCGGGCGGTCACGAAGTCGTTGAAGCGCGCGACGACGACCGCGAAGCGACGGCCCTCGCCCCGGGCCCCCGCGAAACCGGCGGTCACGACGTCTCCCCGTCGAACTCGGGCAGAAGGTGGCCGAGCTTTTCCCGCTTCGTGGCGAGGTACCGGCGGTTCTCCGGACGCGGCTCGATCGTGATGGCCACGCGCTCCACGATCGTGAGCCCGTAGGCCTCCAGGCCGATGCGCTTGGACGGGTTGTTCGTGAGCAGACGCATCTTGCGGACGCCGAGATCGAACAGGATCTGCGCTCCGATCCCGTAGTCGCGCTCGTCCGCGCGGAAGCCGAGCATCTCGTTCGCCGACACCGTGTCGGCACCGCGATCCTGCAGGTTGTACGCCCGGAGCTTGTTCGCGAGTCCGATGCCGCGTCCCTCCTGCCGCATGTAGAGGAGCACGCCGCTTCCCACCGCGTCGATCTCCTCCATCGCGCGATGCAGCTGGTCGCCGCAGTCGCAGCGCAGCGAGTGGAACACGTCGCCGGTGAGGCACTGCGAGTGCACGCGGACGAGGGGCTCCCCCTCGCCCAGGAGGTCGGGATCGCCCTTGACGAGCGCGACGTGCAGGTCCTCCTCGCCGCGCGAGGAGTACAGGAACATCGTCCACGCGCCGGTGTCGGTCGGGAGTGGCGTCTCCACGAGGCGCTCGACCAGGAGCTCCGTCTTGCGGCGGTACGCGATCAGGTCCTCGATCGAGACGATCGTGAGACCGTGCTCCTTCGCGAACGGCACGAGGTCGGGCAGACGGGCCATCGTGCCGTCCTCGTTCAGGATCTCGCACAGGACACCGACCGGTTCCAGTCCGGCGAGGCGGCACATGTCGACGACGGCCTCCGTGTGCCCCGCCCGTCGGAGGACCCCGCCCTCCTTCGCGCGGAGCGGGAACACGTGACCCGGAATTCCGAAGTCCGAAGGACGAGCCTCCGGATCGGCGAGCTTGCGGAGCGTGATCGCGCGTTCGGCCGCGCTCACGCCGGTCGTCGTGCCCTCGACCGCGTCGACGGACACCGTGAACGGAGTCTGCATCTTGGCCGTGTTCCGGTCGGTCATCAGACGGAGCTCCAGCCGGTCGGCCCGGTCCGCCGCGAGGGGGGCGCAGAGGATCCCGCGGCCGTAGCGCGTCAGGAAATTGACGGCCTCGGGGGTCGCGAGCTCCGCGGCGAGGACGAGGTCGCCCTCGTTCTCGCGATCCTCGTCGTCTACCACGATCACGATCCGGCCGGACCGGAGGTCCTCGATGGCAAGCTCGATCGGATCCAACGCCAGCTCCCCTTCTTTCCCGGCCTTCCGGCCGTCCGACCCGCGCACGGGATCTTCCGGCGGTGCGAGGCCGCTCATGAGCCCATCTCCCGCAGGCGAGCCACGTAGCGCGCGAGCACGTCGACTTCGAGGTTTACCCGAGACCCCGGCTCCAACTCACCCAGATTCGTCACTTCCACCGTAGTCGGGATGAGCGCCACGGAGAAGGTCTCGCGCTCGGCCTCCGCCACCGTGAGGCTGACCCCGTTCACCGCGACGGAGCCCTTCTCGGCGAGGAGCGGCGCCAGATCCGCGCCGGGGCGGATCGTGACCCACCACTGGTCCCCCTGACGCTCCACCGCCGTCACCTCGCCGACCCCGTCGACGTGACCCTGGACCAGATGACCGTCCAGGAAATCGCCGGCCCGCAGGGGCAGCTCCAGGTTCACGTGCGCGCCGACCCGGAGATCCTCGAGGCGCGTGCGCTTCAGCGTTTCCGGCACGACGTCGGCCGAGAAGGTCCCGCTCCCGAGCGCCGTCACGGTGAGGCAGGTCCCATCGACCGCGATCGAGCCTCCGGGGACGAGAGATCCCACGGCTTGCGGAGCCGCCACCGTCAGGCGGGCGCCGTCCGGCGACGCGACGATCTCCCGCAGCGTGCCGAGCTCGCGAATGATGCCGGTGAACAAGTCAGACCTCCTCTCCGGGAACGACCCTTCCCGCGATCTCCACGTCGCGGCCGAGAATCCGGTGCTCGACCTCGACCAGGCGCAGCGCATCGGCGACCCGGCGGAAGCCGAGATCTCCGACGAGATGCGGACCGTCGGTGCCGCCGAGGATGCGCGGCGCCACGAACACGTGCGCGCGGCCGATCACGCCGGCGCGAAGGCACGCCGTGTGGGTCCGCTCCCCGCCCTCCACGAGAACGGAGTTCAGCCCGCGCCGGGCGAACTCCTCGAACGTCGCCTCGATCGAGACTCCCCCTTCGTCCGACTCGGGGAGCTCGAGCACCTCCACGCCGAACTTCTCGAGCGCGGCCCGCCGGTCGGTCGGGGCAGGCGCGATCGCCGCGACCCACACCCGCGCTCCCGCCGCCGCCCGTCGCCAGAGCTGACGATCGGCGGCGCCTCGCAGGCGGGAATCGAGCACCACGACTACCGGATCGCGACGCTCTCCCTCGATCCGCACGTCGAGTCGCGGATCATCCCGATCGAGCGTACCGCGTCCGATCATCACCGCGTCGTACTCGTCCCGCAGCTCGTGCACCGCCCGGCGCGCATCGTCTCCGGTGATCCACCGGCTGTCGCCGCCGTCGGCGGCGAGGCGTCCGTCCAGCGTCACGGCGGCCTTCAGCACCCCGAGCGCCCGCCCGGTACGCACCCGCCAGAGAAACGCCTCGTTCTGACGTCGAGCCTCTTCGCCGCCGACGCCGACGACGACCTCCACCCCGGCCTCGCGCAGTCGACGAAACCCGGCCCCGCGCACGCGCGGATCCGGGTCCTCCATCGCGGCGACGACCCGCGCGATCCCGGCGGCGACCACCGCCTCCGCGCACGGCCCGGTCCGCCCGTGATGGGCGCACGGCTCGAGCGTCACGTACATCGTCGCGCCGCGGGCGCGGTCCCCCGCGGCCTCGAGAGCGACGACCTCCGCGTGCGGGGTGCCGGCCTGCACGTGCCAGCCCTCGCCCACGACCTCTCCCTTCCGCATCACCACGGCACCGACGAGAGGGTTCGGGGCCGTCCGCCCCCGCGCCCGCGCCGCCAGGGCGAGCGCCCGGTCCATCAGCTCGCGGTCGGAGGGTTCGGCTGCGCTCACGAAAAACCCCCGGAGGGGACCCCCGGGGGAGCGCAGCACGACACGGAGCCGGACGACCGCGCGAACGGCCCTCCCGCCCGAGATCGCGCCCTCTCCCTTCCCGACTGTGACGGTCGGCCGCGGAGTTCCACCGCGTCGGCGACGGGGGCGTTCGACCGCCGCTCCGTCGTTCGTGGGCTGTGACCACCGGTGGGGACTTGCACCCCGCCCCGAGGATCGCGTTCAGATTGGCGTTGGAATCTAGAGAGCGGCTCCGGAGACGTCAAGACCGGGAGATCCCGTGGTAGATCCGGACCAGCTCCGCGGCGAGCGGCGCCGCGGTGAGCCGGTCGGCGCGCTCGCGCGCACGCCGGACCCGCTCGGACCGCTCCGGGGCCGATGCATCGACGTCGCGCACCGCGCGAGCCAGATCCTCCGCATCTCCCGGCGTGAAGGACCATCCGGCGCGATCCCGCTCGATCGCCTCGGGCAGGGCCCCGGAGCGGGCCACCACCACCGGACACTCGCACCGCGCCGCCTCGACCACCACCAGGCCGTAGCCCTCGCGCTCGAACGGGGCCACGAGCGCGGCCGCCTTCGCGAGAAGCCCGGCGAGCCTTTCCGCGGGCACGAGTCCGTCGAAGAAGACCGCGTCCTCGAGGCCGAGCTCGCGGGCGAGGGTGGCGAGCGGATCGCGCTCCGGACCGTCACCGCAGATGCGGAGGGTGCGGTGTGGCTCGGTCCGCCGCAGGATGGCGAGAGCGCGGAGCGCGACGTCGACGCGCTTCTGCTTCGTGAGCCGCGCGACGACGAGCAGCTCGTCCGTGCGGGGCGCGGAGCGCGCGGAGAAGGTGTCGGCGTCGACGGGCATCGGCAACACGGTCAGCCGCTCGGGCGGAACCCAGCGTCGGACGGGTTCGGCGAGGAACTCCGACACGGGCAGCACGACACGCGCGCGTCCGAGCACCCGTGCCGCGAACGGTCGGGCGATGGTCCATCGCTCGAGCAGTCGAACGTCGGTGCCGTGGAGCGAGACGACGTAGGGTCGGCCCGCCGCGCGCGCGGAGCCCATCGCGGCGAGTCCGGTGGGAATCCACCAGTGAGCGTGCACGAGCGTCGCCTTCGCGATCTCCGACGAGATCGCCCGCCGGAACGCGCGGAGGAACTCCGGAACCGCGAGGGGCGATCGCGTCGCCACCCGGTGCATCTCGCCGGTGTACGCGAGCGAGCGGGCGGCGGGCGACGCGAGCGGGAAGCGCACGACATCCACGTCGTCGAGACGTTCGCGCGCCGGCGCCCCTTCCGCCTCCGGCGCGACCACCGTGACCTCGATGCCGTGGGCCGGGAGCTCGCGGGCGAGCCGATGGAGGAATCCGCCGAGAACGTCGCCGCGACGGCGCGGGTAGACCTGGGTCGCCCAGACGACTCTCAAGACGTCGGACCGCGCGTGGGGCGGAGCAACATCGCGAGCGCGAACACGAGGATCTCGGCCCCGATGGCCCACAACCGCGCCGCGACCGCGAGGACGTGCACCGGAAGGTCGCCGAGCCCGACCGTTCCGAGCATCACCCCGAGCAGGCCCTCTCGCACCCCGAGCCCTCCGGGGGCGAACAGCGCGACCAGACCTCCCACGTACGCAAGCGAGTAGGAGCCGGCGAAGCGCGCCAGCTCGGAGACGGGCGGGCTCGCAAGCGCGCGGGCGAACACGTAGAACGAGACACCATGCCCGACCCACGCCAGACACTGGAGCACCGCGAAGCGGACGATCGCCCCACGCGGGATCTCCGGCACGAGCGAGCACCCGAGCGAAGACGGCAGCCGACGGAAGACGGCATTGAACAATCCCGGCCAGGCGATCGGAACGAGCAGTCCGCTCGCGAGCGCCACCGCCGTCCACCCGACCCACGGGTGCACGAAGGCGGCGCCCTGGAGGAACAGGAGGCCCATCAGCGCGCCCGAGGACACCATGAACCCGAAGCTCAGGAACGCCGCGGCCGCGGACAGCCCCCCCGGCACGCCGAGCTCGCGCGCGACGACGACCATCCCGACCACCTGCCAGATCTTTCCGGGCAGGTAGCGGCCGATGTTCGAGAACGACCAGAGGCGGACGGCGTCGCGGTACGCGAGTCGCACGCCGAGGTCGCGAAACAAGGTCTGCCAGGTGACGATCGTGAAAAGGAACGTTCCGAAGATGCCGAGCAAGGCGAGGAGCGCCGGCAACACGGACGGGTGAATCGGGAACGAGCGAAGTTCGCCCGCGGCCTCCCAGAACGCGCGGCCGAGTAGTGCCGCGGCGACGAGGCCCCCCAGGATCCGGAGCACGGGGGATTTTCTGCCCCCGCTCACGAACGGCGCCTCCCGCGCGCCGCGGCGAATCCCAGGAAGAGGAACGACGCGAGAACGGTCCCGAGCGTGATGCGCTTGCCGAGCCGGTACGGCTCCGAGCGATACGAGAGCAGGATCTCGTGCCGCCCCGCTCCGAGCGGGATGGCGCGAACGACGCCGTCGGCGCGCAGGATCGGAAGCTCTTCGCCGCCGGACGTCGCGTGCCAGTACGGGAACCAGTTCTCCGCCTGGACCAGGAGACACGGCCGCGACGCGGACACGACCACGCGAATCACGTTGCCGTCGTACTCGTAGTCCTCCACCGTGCCCGGCGCCCCGTCGGCGTCCGGATTCGACGGGAAACCGGGATCCTCCTCGAGCAGGACGGTCCGCAGGATGTCGCGCGTGGGGTCCGCGATTCGCGCCGGAGCGTCGGCGCGATCGGCCAGGAGCTCCCACTGCTCCACGAGGCAGAACCTCGGACGCGCGCCCGCCACCGGGAGAGGATTCGGCAGGTCCTTGCGGTCGTGAATGATCCAGGTCGTGTTCAGGAGCTGGAGAAAAGGGAACCCGCGATCGTCCGCCCGGAACAGGTTCTCGGCTTCCTTCGCCGTGCGGAGCTCGCGGTACCAGGCGAGTTCGTTGTCGTGGAATCCGAACGTCGATTCGATGCCGAACAGGCCCATCTCGTTCTGGGTCAGCGCCGGAATCGAAGGAGCCACGCGGAACTTCTCCTCCCGACTCGCACGGGCCAGCTCTCCGAGCAACTGCCCGGGCTCCGTGAATCGCTCCGGCTCGATCACCGTCTTGAACCGCCGGTCCACCCGCCACTCGTCCACCACCGTCAACGCGACGAGTCCCACCACGAACGCCGTCGCCGCGATACGCCGGCGCCGCCTCGTCTCCACCAGCACGGCGGAGGCGGCGAGCAGGAACGCGGCAACCAGGGCCCCGGTGCGGAAGGCCGGCACACTCGCGATCTGCGCGGCGACCTTGTCCGGTGCGGGCGGCGCAAAGGTGTTCCAGGCGGCGTACACGCTCCCCGCGCCGAGTCCCGCGAGCGCGAGCGCGGCGGCCACCGCCAGGGCGCCCGCCGCGAATCCCGACATCTTCTCGGGCCCGCCCTTCGCACCTCGGCGGGCTCGCTCCTCCAGTAGATCGTGGACCGCATGGGCCGCGAGGGCGGACAGACCGAAGGCCGCCCCGAACATCACGAGCGGCGGCGCCCGGAACAGCTTCACCTGCGGCACGAACCAGTAGAACAGCCGATGAAGCGGAAAGTGACCACCGAGGGAGTACAGGATCGCGAACCCTGCGATGCCGGCGAGATACCAGCGCGTCGCGTCGCGGCGCCGCATCGCGAGGACGGCGAGCAGCAGAACCACGATCCCGGCGTAGTCCGAGTTGTACTTGAAGATGTTCCGGCCCCAGTAGCCGCGCGGAGCGTTGCAGAACTCCGGGACCACGAGGGACGCCACTTCCTCCGGATGCAGCGACCAGGACGACGCGTGTTCGTAGTCGGTCTTCGTGGAGCGGACCGAGAAGCCGGCCGGATCCTTGACGTACGCCACCGCCGGAAAGAGCTGGATCGAGGCGACGAGCAGTCCGATGGCGATCGCGAGCGCGAAGCCCGCCCCGGAGCGGACGAAACCCGGCCGCGCGACGTCGGGCGTCGCCTCGGTCTCCCCTCGCTCCAGCGGCAGGAACAGGCGCACCACGAACAGCGCCCCCACGAACCAGAGCGCGTGGTAGGCCATCTGGATCTGGGCCGAGAGGATCGTCACGCCGATCGCGAGGCCGAGTCCCACGTGCGTCCGCCAGGCACCGCCCCGCATGGCCCGTTCGAGGAGCGCCAGCAACAGCGGAAACAGGCTCGTGACGTACATCTTGCCGTCCTGACCCGCGAACAGATAGCTCACGAAGACGGGCGACAGCATGTAGGCGACCGCGCCGAACGCCACGGCGCCGGGACGAAGGCGGAGCGTCCGCAGGTAGAACGCGGCGAAGGCGCCGGCGAGGAAGATGTGCAGCAGCAGCTTGTGCCCCATCCCTCGATAGACGGGGAACAGGAAATGGAGGATCGAAGACGGAAAGAACGTGTCGCCGTGCGTCGCATCCAGGAAGGGCAGACCGCCGAGGATGTACGGATTCCAGCGCGGCAGCTCGCCGTACTGCCGCACGAAGTCCACGAGCAGGGTGCGGAAGAACAGGCCGCTCGGAATCGAGTCGCTCCCGTAGAGGAGGCGATCGGTAAACAGGTAGTCCGCGAACAGACCCACGACGAGCAGCGCGAGACCGATCTCGAGCCAGCAGCGCTTCAGCAGTCGAAGTGCGACCGGGGTGGACGCCTGCGCCCGCCCGGAACTCAACACGGCCCTGACGGTGGCGCCGCCGGTCCCTTGCCGTTCGTCTTCCGCTCGGCCAGCGCCCGCACGATCGCGTCGCGCACCTTCCCCATCTGGAACGGCTTGTACAGGACGTCCGTGAGGCCGCGCTCGGAGGCCTTCACGATCGAATGCGACGGGTCGTAGCCGTACGCCGTCATCAGAATCACCTGCGTGGACGGATCGGAGTCGCGCACGCCCTGGAAGACCTCGTAACCGTTCTTCCCGGGCATCTTGATGTCGGACAGCACCAGATCGTAGTGGGACGCACGCGCCATGTCGACGGCCTGCTGGCCATCCTCGGCGACGTCCACCTCGAAGCCCTGGAGGACCAGAAAGTCGCGGAGGAACTCGCGGATGTGCTCGCGGTCGTCCGCGACCAGGATGCGGCCGCTCGTCTTCCCCGTCTTCTCGGGGATCGCCATCATCTGGATCTCGCCGACGTACTCCGTCGTCTTGTACACACCGCCGCGCGCGATCGTCTGGAGCTGGTTCGTCAACGCCGCGATCTTCAGGGCTTCCTTGGAGATCACCGCGAGGCGCTCCATCTCCTTCTGCAGCATCTTCCCCTTGCCGGCCTGCTCGTACATCTCGCGCACGTCGCCCCGATCGAGCGTCAGCAGCGCGACGTGGCCCGCCGACAGGATCTCCTCGAGGAAGTTGTTGATCTCGTGACAGAGCGTGGCCGCCACCTCGCCGAGCGTCTGCGCCTTCTGCGCGGCCGCGATCTCGCGCTCCAGCCGCTTCCAGGGGCGGAGATCGCGCGAGATTCCGGCCGTACCCAGGAACGCGCCGGCCTCGTCGTAGAGGGCCGTGGCCGTGAGCGAGACCGGGATGTGCTCCCCCTCGCGCGAGAGCAGGACGGTCGCGCGATTCTCGAGATGGCCGGGCTCGTCGTGCTCGCCGGACATGATCGCGCGCATGATCTCGTGCGCCTCGCGCTCCGAGGCGTACCCCTTGAGCACCGACTGGCCGATCATCTCCTCGGCCGTCCATCCGAGCATGCGGGTCGCGCCCGCGTTCCACACCACGATGCGCCCCTCGGTGTCCGTGGTGATGATCGCGTCGCGGGAGTTCTTGACGACGTTCTCGAGATAGCCCTCCGCCGTCCGCAGCTCCCGCATGAGCTGGTTCTGCTCGATCGCGAACGCGGCCTCGCGGGCGAAGAGCTCGAGCACGCGGAGACTCTGCGGCGTGGGACGTCGCCCGTCGTCCGGATCGTCCACGGAGATCGTGCCGAGGACCTTCTCCTCCTGCCCGCGGAGAGGCACGAACAGGTAGTCCTCGGGATGCCAGTCGACGAAGTCCTCCTCCCGGCGGCTCGTACGGACGCCGACCCCGGAGAGCTGCTCGCCGAGCTTCGACTCGTGCGGCACGAAGTACGAGTTGCCGATGCGATACCGTTCATCGAGGATCCGGCGCCGCGTTTCCGGCGAGAGTGCCGGCGCCTCCTCCAGCGAACGCGCCTCCTCCGACGTGAGTCCGGCGTGCGCTCGCATGCGTACGCGCCACTCGTCGTCGAACAGCGTGATCATGCATCGGCGGTAGTTGCACGCCGCGACGATGCCGCCGGCGACGAGACGGAGCTGCTCCTCGAGTTCCGAGGTGACGAGGATCGCGGCACTGACCCGGAACAGCTGCTCGACCTGGTCCCGCGTCTTCCGTCGCTCCGCGTCCGTCGCGCGAAGCTGCTGCTCCAGCTCCTCGATGCGCCGCAGCGCCGCGGGCGGTGACGCGGGGGATGCCGGATCCTGCTCGGGATTCTCCACGCCGAACTCCTAGGACGTCGGCTCCGCGACCGGGACGAGCGCGGAAGCAAAGGTCTTGGGGTCGAACACCTGCAGGTCGTCCACCTTCTCGCCGACGCCGATCAACTTCACGGGCACCGAGAGCTCGCGCTGGATCGCGAGGACGACCCCGCCCTTCGCCGTACCGTCGAGCTTGGCCAGAACGAGCCCCGTGATCCCGAGGTCCGCGCCGAACACCCGAGCCTGCTGGAGCGCATTCTGGCCCATCGTGGCATCGAGGACGAGCAGCGTCTCGTGCGGGGCGCCCGCGTGCTTCTCGAGCACGCGGCGGACCTTCTTGAGCTCCTCCATGAGGCCGGACTTCGTGTGGAGGCGGCCCGCCGTGTCCACGAGGATCACGTCGACGCCGCGCGCCCGCCCGGCCTCCAGCCCGTCGAACACGACGGCGGCGGCATCCTGCCCCTCCTGGCCCTTCACGATCGGGACCTCGACCCGCTCCGCCCAGGTCGCGAGCTGTTCCATGGCCGCCATGCGGAACGTATCGCCGGCGACGAGAAGCACCTTGCGTCCCTCGGCCCGCAGCTTCGCCGCGAGCTTCGCGATCGTCGTGGTCTTGCCGGCGCCGTTCACGCCGATGACCAGCACGACCGCCGGCGGAGTGTCGACGTCGAGACGAAGCGGCTCCGGCTCGTCTCCCCCGAGCCGCTCGGAAACGAGATCGCGCAACGCCACGAGCACGTCCTCGGGATCCGGACGAGTCCACTTGCGCGAACGCCGCCGCAGCTCCTCCACGAGCTCGTCGGCCGTCACCGCGCCGACGTCGGCGGAGATCAGCAGCTCCTCGAGCTCCTCCCACATCTCCTCGTCGAACTGATCGCGGCCGGCGAAGATCGAGCGCACGCCCGTCGTCAACCGACCGCTGGTGCGGACGAGGCTCTCCTTGAGACGCCGGAGTCCGCGGCCGATCGATCCGATCAAGCAGATCCCTCCAGCACGAGCTCGTCCTCGCGGTCGCCGGACTCCGGCTCGGCGAGCTCGGCCGCCCGACCCAGCTCGACCGATACGAGCTTCGAGATTCCCGGCTCTTCCATCGTCACGCCGTAGAGGTAGTTCGCGACTTCCATGGTCTTCTTGTTGTGCGTGATCATCACGAACTGGGTCTTCTCCGCGACCTTCTTGAGCATGTCGAGGAAACGCCCGATGTTCACGTCGTCCAGCGGAGCGTCGACCTCGTCCAGGATGCAGAACGGGCTCGGCTTCACGAGGTAGATCGCGAACAGGAACGCGACCGCCGTAAGCGATCGCTCGCCGGACGACATCAGCGAGATGTTCGCGACCCGCTTGCCGCGGGGACGCGCGAAGATCTCGATCGGCGCATGGAGCGGATCCTCGTCTCCCACGAGGCGCACGTCCGCCTGACCGCCCGGGAACAGCGTGCCGAACGTCTGCGCGAAGTTCGCGCGGACCTGCTCGAGGGTCTCCATGAACATGGTCCGGGCCTTGCGGTTGATCTTCCGGATCGTTCGGCGGAGCTTCTCGCGCGCCTGGTCGAGATCGTCCTTCTGCGCCTTCAGGAACTCGTAGCGTTTCGACTCGCGTTCGTACTGATCGAGCGCGACCAGGTTGACGGCGCCCATGCGTTCGAGCTGACGCGTGAGCTCGTCGCGCTCGTGCGTCGCCGCGACGAGCGTCTCGTCGTCCGCGTCGAGCAGGGCGCCGTGGGCGGCGAGGGCGTCCGGCAGGGCGAGGTTCGTGGAGAACTCGCGCTGCACGCGCGTCACGAGCTCCGTCCGCGCGGACTCGAGTCGCTGGTGGCGCATCTGCTGCTCGTGCAACTGCTCGGCCGCTTCGTCGCGGAGCCGCTGCCACTTCGAGCGCTCGGACTCGACCTCGCGCAACGCGTCGATCACGCCGGCTCGATCGCGCGCGACCTCGTCGCGCACGCGCCGCCGCTCCTCGAGGTGTTCCGCGCGGGACGCGAACGCCGCGTAGGATTCCTCGATCTCGCGCGCCAGGGTCTCGCTCGTGCTCTCCGTGTTCTGGATGTCCTCCAGGCGCCGCGCGATCCCCTCCTCGTCGGCGCGGCGGCTCTCCTCCAGACGCGAACGCTCCAGATCGAGGCGCTCGAGCTCGGCCCGCAACCGCTGCCGCTCGAGCTTGCGGTCGTGCACCTCGGTCTGGAGACGATCGCGATCCTCGCCCGAGGCGACGAGCTCGGTCTCGCGACGACGCGTCTCGTCCTCGTGTCGCGCCCGCGTCTCCTCCAGCTCGTCGAGGTTCTTGCCCAGCACGTCGCGCTGACGGACGACCTCTTCCCGGCGCGCGGCAAGCGCGCGCCGCTCGTCCGTCACGGACGCGAGGCGCTTCTCCGCGGCGGCATGGGCCGCGCGCGACCGCTCGAGCAGGCGATCCTGCTCCGAGAGCTGTTCGCGCGTCGCGTCGCGGTCGCGGTGCAGCGTGTCGAGCTCCACCGCGAGGCTCTCGCGCTCGCCCGACAGCCGTTCCTCGAGGGCCCGGACTTCGCCGAGCGCGATCTCCTGCTGTGCCACGCGGGTGGTCAGGTCCTGGATCCGCTCGGCGCGGCCGAGGATCGACGACTCTCCGCCGTACGCGCTCTTGCCACCGTGGACGACGCCCGGGTACTCCGCCCATTCTCCGTGACGGCTCACGAAGCGAAGCCCGCGGGTCTCGGGGCGCCCGGCGAGGCGTACCGCGTCGTCGAGCGTCTCGACGATCACGCTGCGCATCAGGAGCCGCTCGAGCACGGGGGAAAGCTCTCCGTCCGCCTCCACGAAGTCGCTCGCTCGACCGATGACGGAGCCGTCCTGCGGCAGCGGGATCGGAGCGTCCGCGGCGGCGCGGGCGAATCCGGCCACGTCCACCACGGTGACCTGGCCTTCCCCTTCCTCGAGCGACCGCACCAGCTGGACCGCGACCTCGGAGGTCGGCGCCGTCACGAACTGGACGGCCGCATCCATCGCCGAGTCCACCGCCCGGAGGAGATCGTTCCGGGACAGGCGGATGCCGTCGGCGAGCGAGCGGACCTGCGAGCTGTTGCGCGAGAGCAGGCTGCGCGCGCCCTGACCGAATCCTTCCCAGCTCTCCTGCAGGCCGCGCAGCATGTCGAGGCCGGAGCGGGCCGCTTCCAGGTCGGCGGCGAGGCGCGACTCCTCGCGGCGGGCGGCGTCGCGGCGACGATCCACGTCGTCGCGCAGCGACTCGCGATCCGAGATCCGCTGGGCGATCTCCTGCAGACGACCGCGCATCGCGTCGACCCGCTGGCCGGTCTCCTGGGCATCACCGACGAGGCCCGACACCGAACGCTCGATCTCCCGCAGTTCCTCCGCGAGAACCAGGTCGCGATCCTCGAGGTGCTCGCGGTGCGCATCCAGGTTCGCGAGCTCGGCGCGGCGCCGGGCGAGCTCACGCGCCGCCTCCTGCCCCGCCTCGCGCGACTCGGTGAGGTGCCGCCGCCGTCCGTCGAGATCCGACTCGACGTTCGCGAGCGACTCCTCGGACTCGCGGAGACGGACCTCCAGCTCGCGAAGCTGCTCCTCGCAGGCCGTGTGCTCCGTGTCCAGCTCCGTGCGACGTTCGGCCGCGGCGGCGAGCCGGGCGCGGAGCTCCTCGACCTCGCGGCCGAGTCGCTCGAACTTCTCCACGAGCGCCTCACGACGCTCGCGGCGCACGAGGTTCTCGCTCTCGAGCTTGCGCGTCTCCTCGCCGACGGCGTCGACCTCGCGCTGGATGTCGGACAGCGCGCGATCCGCTTCCGCCATGCCGAGCCGGCGACTCTCGATGTCCGCCTCCAGCGCCGCGACGTGACTGGCCGCGCCGTCGCGCTCGGTCATGCTCTCCGACACGGACGTCTCCAGCTGCATCGCCTCCTCGGCGGTGCGCGAGAGCTCCACCGCGGCGAGCGCCACCTCGAGCTCGCGCTGCCGGTCGCGCATCTCCTGGAAACGTCGCGCCGCTCCGACCTGCCGCTTGAGCGCGCGCACCTGGCGCTCGACCTCGCGGAGGACGTCCTCGATGCGATTCATGTCCTCGTCGGTCGCCTCGAGCTTGCGACGGGCCTGCCGCTCGCGGATCTTGTACTTCATGATGCCGGCCGCCTCTTCCAGCAGCTCGCGCCGCTTCTCGGGCTGATCGGCCAGCACCATCTCGACCATGTCGCGTTCGATCACCGAGTACGCGCGACTTCCGAGACCGGTGTCCATGAACAGATCGTGGATGTCGCGCAGACGGCCGGGCACCTTGTTGATCAGGAACTCCGGCTCGCCGTTCCGGTAGACGCGACGCGTGACGGTGACCTCCGAGTACTCGATCGGCAGGACGCCGGACGAGTTGTCGACGGTCAGCGAAACCTCCGCGACGTTCAGCGGCTTGTAGTCACGCGTCCCGTTGAAGATGAGGTCTTCCATCTTCGTGCCGCGCAACGTGCGCGCATTGCCCTCGCCGAGCACCCAGCGCAACGCATCCGTCACGTTGGTCTTGCCGCAGCCGTTCGGTCCCACGATCACCGTGATGCCGTCCGAGAAGTGGATATCCAGCTTCCGCATGAACGACTTGAAACCGAACAGCTCGAGGCTCTTGAGATTCATCGATCCTCCGTACCCGATTCCCGAACGCGACTACTCGGCGTCTTCCGCCGGCAGTCGATGGATCTGGGTGTAATCCGTGATGTTCTTGCGCTTCAGCTCGGCGGCGACGCTCGCGGCCTCGGCGCGATCTCCGTACGGTCCCACGTAGACTCGCCACCACCAGCCCTTCTTCGGGATCTCCACGTGGCGGATGACGGTGGGATAGCCGGCGCGCTCGAAGCGGGCCGCGTCCTTGCGGGCTCCCGCCTCCGTCGTCTGCGACGTGAGGTGCACGCCGAACCGCGGTCCGGCCGGAATGGCCGCCGGCGACGGCGGCGGTGCCTGCGTGGCCGGAGCGGTCGACACGTCCGGAGTCGTTGCCGGCGCGGACGTCGATGCCGCCGGCTCCTCGACGGGAACCGCACGGGACTCGTCGACTTCCGTCGGCGAACCGGCGGGACCGTTCCGGTCGGACGGAAGGCGCGGATCGAGATCCCCGACGCCGACCGGCAGACCCGCCTCGCCCCGCGCCACCGCCTCCTCGACCGCGTCGTCGAGCGCGGTGTGCGGAGGCGCCGTCATCTCCGGCGAAGGTCCGTCCCCGTCCGCCGACGGCAACGCGTCCGTCGAGCCCGCGGCGGTCTCCGACAGTTCCGCGGGCACGGCGTCCTGCACGTTCGACCCGACCGGCGGGCGCGCGTTCTCCGTCGGCCGCGGGCCGGCCGCGGCGACCTCGGTCTTCGCCGGACGCCCGCGCATCAGGTTCCAGCCGAGAACGGCCGCGAGCACGAGCGCCGCCGCGATCGCCACGCCGATCCACGGTCCCCGGCCGCGCGAGCTCGCGGGTTCCTCGATCGGTGCCGGATCGTCGAGGGCCGAGAGCGCACGCTCGATCGCATCGTCCACCGGAGCGGCCGCGCTCGCCTCCTCGGCGATCGGCGGCGGCGCCGGCATCTCCGGAAGCGACGCGGCTCTCGCCACGGGCACTTCGGCCGTCGGTGGGCGCGGAGGAGTCGGGCGCGGCGACGGAGCGACGGGTTCGACTGCGGCCGGTGGGACCGGCAGGGCCGACTCGAGCTCGAGCGGCTCCGGTTCCACCGGGGCGACGTCCAGCGGCGCCGGCGGCTCGACGGCCTCGGGCTCCTGCCAGGTCGCGCCGTGGACGATCAGCGGCTCCTCTTCCGGCGGCGCCGACGCGGCGACCTCCGGCTCGGACGCGAATGCGGGCTCCTCCGCGATCACCTCCGCGATCGGTTCCGGGACGGGAACGGCCGGGGGCGGCGCCGCCGCGGGCTCGTCGCGCAGGATCGCGAGAATCCCCACGCACTTCTCCCGGCCGAACGTGTCGCGGAGCCGACGCGTCTTCGCCGCATCCGACGTGCCGATCTCGTGCACGAGAATCCACGCGTCGATCTCGGCGAGGAAGCGGGCCGCCGCGCGCGTGTCGCGCAGGTCGGGACCGTTCACGAGAACGAGATCGCCCGTCCGCGCGAGCTCGTCGAAGAGCGCACGCACCGCGTCCGAGCCGAACGTGCCCTCGAGGTCCGTCGTGCCCGAACCGACCGGCAGCAGATTCAGGCCCGGCGTCTGCGTCGGCGCGACGACACGCGGCGAGCGCACGCCGTAGCGCAGGACGTCCACGAGTCCTTCCTGCGCGCGGTCCCGATCGTCGAACGACAGGTGCGCCGCGCGCACGTCGGCGTCGACGAGGATCGCGGTGCGCTCGGCTGCCACCGACGCACCGAGCAACGAAGCGACGACCGCACGGTGCGCGGACGATACGTCGCCGAGCAATCCGACCGAGGCGCCGCGCCCGTGCGGCGACAGCAGCAGTCGATCCGCCGCGCGGTGATACTCGCGTCGCGCGCGTTCGTCGGCGGGAAACATCGGAGTGATCACGCCATCCTCGACGAGAGGCGGCGGCAACGTACCCAGCAGAGGAATCTCGAGTTCGAGCGCGGCTTCCTCGGGTGTCGCGAAGCCCGTCACGGTGTCCATCCTTCCCCTCCTCCCGAACCGCCGAACCGTGTCCGGATCGCGCGGACGCACTCGTCGTCTTCTCCGGGATCGAGACTGCGCGGATCCAGCAGGACCCGCTCCTCCTCGATCCTTCCGACGACCGGCAGCGGCAGATGCCGCAAGGCGGCCGCCAGAGCGGCCGCCGCCATCTCCCGGTGGACGAGCGCGCATGCGAACGAATCGAGCCGGGCTCCCGGCACCGAACCGCCGCCGACCTCGCCCTGCGTGGGGACGACCTCCGTCCGCAGATCCGCGATGCCGGCGAGCCCGCGCGCGATCGCCTGGGCCCGCTGGCGCATCTCCTCGGACGAGGCCTCGAGCGCCCGCAGCACGGGCACGCGCTCCCTCGCTCGGACCGGATCTTCCAGGAGATCGAGCGTCGCCGCAAGGGCCGCGATGGTGAACTTGTCGACCCGCAGAGCGCGAGCCAGCGGATTCTTGCGTAGCCGGTCCAGGACCGCCCGCTTCCCGAGCAGGATCCCGGCCTGGGGGCCGCCGAGGAGCTTGTCCCCGGAAAGCGTCACGAGGTCCACGTCGGCCCGGAGGCTCTCGGCCAGGCTCGGCTCGGAGGCGGCCACCGGCAGGTCCACGAGCGCGCCCGAACCGAGGTCGTGCAGGACGGGAACTCCCCGGCGGCGACCGAGCTCGACGAGCTCCGCGAGTCCCGGCTCGGCGACGAAGCCGTCCTGCCGGAAGTTCGAGCGATGGACCTTGAGGAGCAGCGCCGTATCCGGGCCGATCGCCCGCTCGTAGTCCGCGAGATGGGTCCGGTTCGTGGTCCCGACCTCCACCAGGCGGGCGCCCGCGCGCGCCATCACGTCGGGGATGCGGAACGAGCCGCCGATCTCCACGAGCTCGCCGCGCGACACGATCGCTTCGCGCCCCTGCGCGAGCTCGTTCAGCGCGAGCACGAGCGCCCCGGCGTTGTTGTTGACGACGAGCGCGGCCTCGGCGCCCGTGATCTGCACGAGCTGCTTCTCGAGGATCCGACCGCGCGAGCCTCGCCGGCCCGTCTCGAGCTCGAACTCGAGATCGCACGCACCGCGAGCGACGTCGAGCAGCGCTTCCACCGCCTCCGGAGCGAGCCGGGCGCGGCCGAGATTCGTGTGGAGCACGACGCCGGTCGCGTTCAGCACGCGGCGCGGGCCGCGCGCGCGAGTGGACAGACGCGCCGCCACTTCCTGCGCGACAGTTCCGGCGGTGGGCGGCGCCGCGCGGCCGTCGGAGTCCCGCGGAGTCCGCGTGAGGATCTCCCGCCGGATCTCGTCGAGGCGGTCACGCACGAACCGGACCACGACCGGGCGCGGCTCGCGCGCGAGGGACTCGCGCAGCGAAGGGTCCGCCAGCACCTGGTCGACGGACGGAATCTGACGGAGAAGTTCCTGCAAAGGGCGCTCGCTCGGGGCCGGGGAAAGGTGCGCAGGCCGTGGGGCGATGGTGCCAGCGTCCGTCCGGAGCGTCAAGCGAGGCGCGGGTTTCCGGCGCTTTGGGCCGGCCGCGATCAGTTCGCGGCCGTATCCGCGACCGCTCGCCGGGGAGCGATCCTGACCTCGAGCCGCTCGAGGAACTCCGCTCGATCCGGCTGCACGCGCGACACCGCGACGGACTCGGTGACGCCGGCGGGGCCACCGCCCGCGAGGCGGCCGGTCGCCCCGGTCGCATCGAGACCGCCTTCGAGGAGCGAGCGCAACCCCTCGCGCTCGACCCCGGCCACACGCGCCGCCTCCGCGACGAGTGCGACCGCGTCCCAGCCGAACGCACACGCGGTCGTGGGCGCCGCGTCCGCGTCGCGGAGCAGACCGCGGAGCTTCCGGGCCTCGGGCGAGGGGTCCTCCGCGGACCAGAACGAGAACCGGAAGACGACGTGGTCCGCCGCGGCCGCCGATGCCCCCTCGTGATCCCACCCGTCGATCAACAGCATCGGAACACCGCGGAGCCGATCGCCCCGGGCGGCGGCCGCCGCCGCCGACACGTACGGCGTGGCCGCGAACAGCACGTCGAGCTCAGGCTCGCGGCCGGCCGGCCGGATCGGCTCGCCGTCTTCGTCGAGGTCGAGCGTCCAGGGGATCTCGCCCCCGCGCTGCGCGAACTCGAACGAGAACTCCTCGGCCATCGCCATCGACGTCGCGCTCGCCGGATCCCGCACCACCGCCGCGGCCCCGGCGTCCAGTCTCTCCCGCGCGTACCGGGCGGCGGCCGCGGCCAGTGCCGGCGCGCGATGCACGCTCACGATCCGCGACTCGTACCCGGGCGGCGCCGCGAGCGGAGAGAGTGCGACGAAGGCGACCCCGGCCGATTCGAGCGCCGCCGCGAGCGGGCGCGCGGTCGCCGGGGACCACCCGCCGACCACGGCCCGAACCTCGGGATCCGCCGCGAGCTCGCGCGCGCGACGCACGGACAGCATCGGGTCACCGCCGCCGTCGACGGCCCGAATCGTCCAGCGCGGACTCCCCTCGCGACTGGCGACGGCGAGCTCCAGCCCCGTGCGCACGGCCTCGCCCGCGTTCGATGCGGGACCCGTCAGCGGCAGCACCGCGCCCAGGACCACGGCGCGTTCCGGGCCGGGTGACGACGCGCGACAGCCGCCGAGCCCGGCGACGACGACGGCCAAGAGGAGGAAAGCACGAGAACGATTCATCCGCCGAACTTCAGGACCCCGATCTTCTGCAGGACCACGAGGCCCACCGCGACGGGCGAGACGAAGCGGATGATCACGGTCCAGACGGCCGCGAGCAAGGGACCGCTCGCCCCGAGGTCGCGGAAGCCCGCCTCGCGATCCGCCTTCTTCACGAGCCATCCAGCCGCGATCGCGATCGCGATGCCTCCGATCGGCAGCATGTAGCGCGTGGTCAGGTTGTCGAGGAAGTCGAGCACGGAACCGCGGAACGCGGACGCGAGCCCGAGACCCCAGATGACGGCGCCGAAGACCCATGCGGCCTTGTGTCGCGTGAGCCCGAACTCGTCGATCGAGAACGTCACCACGACCTCCAGCAACGAGATCGCCGACGACCAGGCCGCGAAGATCAGCAGAAAGAAGAACGCGGCTCCGACGAACATCCCGCCCGGCATCGAGGCGAACAGATCCGGCAGGGTCACGAACACGAGACCCGGGCCCTGGCCGGGTTCCTTCCCGGCGGCGAACACGACGGAGAAGATGACGAGTCCCGCGAGCAGGGCGATGACCGTATCCAGCACCGCGACGGCCACGCCGTCGCGCACGACCGTCGAGTCGCGCGACAGGTACGAGCCGTACGTGATCATCGCGCCCATGCCCAGCGAGAGCGTGAAGAATGCGTGGCCCAGCGCCTCGAGCATGCCCTCGGGCTTCAGCGCGTGGAAGTTCGGCCGGAACAGGAACGTCACCGCTTCGGCGAGACCGCCCCGCATGCCCACGTAGATGAGCAACAGCACGAGAATGCCCACCAGGGCGGGCATCAGGATCGAGCACGCGCGCTCGATGCCGTCGTGCACGCCGCGCGCCACCACCACGATGGAGAGCAGCATGAAGACGGTATGCCAAAGCGAGGACAGCTTCGGATCACCCACGAGCGCGCCGAACGCGGCGCCGGCCCCTCCCTCCCCCAGCGGGAACACGCCGAAGGACACGAGCAGGAAGTGGATCGCCCACCCGGCCACGACCGAGTAGAACGACAGGATCAGGAACCCACCCGCCACCGAGAGGATGCCGGTGAAGACGCTGAGCGCCTTCGCGCCGGGACCCGCGTGGGCGGTGAGAGCGCGCAGCGCGCCGAGAGGGTCCTTGCCTCCGCGACGGCCGATGATGAGCTCGGCATACATGAGCGGGAGCCCCACCACCAGGATGCACAGCAGGTAGAACAGGACGAACGCACCGCCGCCGTACTCGCCCGTGATGTAGGGAAACTTCCAGATGTTGCCGAGCCCGACGGCGCTGCCCGCCGCCGCGAGGACGAAGCCGAGGCGGCTTCCCCAGTGGGCTCGTCCGGTTCCGTTGGCCACGACAGTCCCTCCCGGCAGGACGCCTCCGATTCGATCACCGGAGTCAGGGAACCGCCCGGGAGCGGCTTCTGTCGAGGAAAAATCGGTCCCAGCGCGCTCCCGGGGGCGGTGGCCCGCGGAAGACGATCCGGAACTCCGGGGATCGAGGACTATCCTTCCGTGCGATCTCCCGCGGGGCGCGAGATCGCGCCGGTCTTCGATTCCTTCGACGAGCCGTCGGTCTCTTCCTCCGACGTCGGCGCGACCTTCGGAACGAGATCGAAACCGGATGCCCACGACGCGGGGCCGAGGACCCCGTCGCGGAACGTCAGGAGGATCACTTCCTCCGACTCGGGACGCGTCGGCCAGAAACGTCGCGCCGCGAGGGTCGTGGCGAGCTCGTCGCCGGTGCGCGCCCCCGCGTCGATCGCCGCGAGCAGAGAGGTCATCGCGGTGTAGCCGCGCACGTGGAAGCGAGTGACCTCCTCCTGCGCCTCCTGCCACACCAGCTCCCGGAGCCGCAGCCGGAACGCGGATTCCGGATGGTCGGCCGCCTCCACCGCGAAGATCGCGCCCTCGAGCGCGACGTTCGCGGGGTCGAGCAACCTCGCGTCGGTCCAGCCGCCGTGCCCGAGGATCATCTTGTCGAACTCGTAGAAGTCCAGCTGCGCCGCGAGCGCCTCGAGGTCCGCGGCCGCGCCCGGCACGTAGACGGCGTCCACGGCCTCGTCGTCGAGGCGCTCCAGCAATCGCCGGAAGTCGCGTTCGCCGACTTCGTAGAACAGCGTCACCGCGACCTCGCCTCCGGCGAACTCGACCGCGGCGCGGAACGCCCGCTCGTACGCTTCGTTGTCCGCACTGCGGGCCAGAAGGACGCCGAAGCGACGCTTGCCCAGGGTCTGGACCGCGAACTCCGCCAGCGGACCGGTGAGCTCCTCGGGATCCGGGGCCAGCGTGAGGACATGGCGGCCCAGCTGCGAGATCGCGGGATCCGTGGCCGTGGGTGCGATGAGCGGAACGCCGTAGGACTCGGACACGGCCCCCGCGGCCAGGCTGGTCACACTCAGGAGCGGCCCGATCACCGCCAGCGCATCGTCGTTCGTGATCGCGGACCGCACCTCGTTCGTGGCGGTCAGAACGTCTCCCTGCGAGTCGCGCTCCACGAGACGAACCGGAAGCTCCATCACGCCCGGCGACGGAGCGGAGCGATCCCGCAGGGCGATCCGCGCTCCGCGCGTGAACGCGTCGCCGAACTTCTCGAACTTGCCGCTGCGCGGTGCGAGCAGGCAGACCACGGCCCCCTCGCCGGCCGCGCGGCGGTCAGCCACGCGACGGACCAGAGCCCCCGCGTCGAGCGTGCCCGCCGAGCGGCGGAGCTCGTTCAGGTCCGACAGCGGAAGTCGTTCGAGATTCGCCACGACGCGGCGCTCGCGCGCGTCCCTCTCGCCGGTCGTCGACGCGTCCCATGCGCGCAACTCGGCGAGCACCGCCCCCGCCTCGTCGCCGCCCCGGCGTCGGAGCTCGGCGATTCCGTCGTACGCGCGCGCGACCTGGGGGCCGGCCCCGCGCATCCCGGAGATCCGGGAGTACTGCAGCAACGCCTCGGTGTCGCGTCCCTGTGCACGCAGCGCATCCCCCAGGAGCAGTCGGAGCTCCGCCGGCGACTCCGCATCGCCGGCCGCGAGGCGATCACGCACGAGCTGCTCGGCCGCGGCCGGATCCGAGACGAGCAGGGTGCGCACCTCTCCCGCGAAACCCCGATCGACGGGAGTCCGGATTTCCTCGTGCGGGGGGATCTCCGCCGTGAGATCGGGGCGCGGCGCGTTGCCGGCGCAACCGGCCAGCGCCACGGCGACGACGGGAGCAAGGACGCGACGAAATCGACGAGCCACGCGCGGCGCGTCAGGACCAGAGCTTGCCGAATTCATCCGGGTCCATCTCCTCGAGCTGGCGCTGCAGTTCTTCCATGGATTGCTCGTAGTTCGCTTCCTCGGCCGAGTCATCGGCCCGGAGAAGCTCCTCGCGGACGAAGATCGGAGACTTCGTTCGAAGCGCGAGCGCGATGCAGTCCGAGGGACGAGCGTCGATCGCGAGGACCTCGTCGTCTCTCTCGAGATAGACCTTGGCGAAGTACGTCTTCTCGCGCAGATCGACGATCGCGACCTTCGGGACCTTCGCGCCGAGACCATCGATCACGGTCTTGAGGAGATCATGGGTCAGCGGTCGCTGGAACTTCCGCCCCGTCAGCTCCATCGCGATCGCGCTGGCCTCCGACGGACCGATCCAGATCGGGAGCATCCGCTGCCCCTCCCGCTCCCGCAGGATCACGACCGGAGTCTGCGTGCGATCGTCGATCGCGAGTCCCGACACGGTCATCTCGATCACGGGGTCGACTCCTCCCTCGCGGGCGACTCCTCGGGCTCGAACTCGGGCGCACCCTCGCCCCCCGATTCGAGCATGAAGCGGGCGCTCTGTGCGAGTTCCGAGTCCGGGAACTCGTCGAGCAGCCGGCGGAATGCCCCGTTCGCGCCGGTCGAGTCACCGAGCGTCTCCGCGCGCTGGAAGCCCGCCATGAAGAGCGCTTCGGGAACTCTCGGATCGTCCGGCCAGCGACGGATCAACTCCTCGTACAGCTGAACCGCCTGACGGGCGTCGCTCGCCGACTGCGCCTCGGCGAAGACCGCTTCGGCGTCCCGCTCCGTCTCGAGCACTTCCACATGGTATCGCTCGTTCAGCTCGTCGAGAAGTTCCGGGAGACCTTTCGTGCTGCGTTCGCGCTGAATCCGCCCCTCGACGTCCGCTCGCGCCTCCTCGAACGTCATCTCGTGGGCGGGACGCTCCTCTTCCACGACGGCGAAGTGCCAACCGAGCACGGTCTGGAACAGCTCGCTCACTTCGCCCACGGGCAAGGCGAAGACGATCTCGTGGAAGCGCGGGTGATTGCCGAACCAGGCGGCGCTCTTGCCCTTGCGGATCCACCCCGGGAGCTCACCGCCGCCGTCGATGAGGCGCGGATCCTCGCAGAACCGGCGGCAAACCTGATCCATCGGGAGGTGGTCATCCACGACCATCTCCCGCGCGCGCTTCGCAATCGTCTCGTTGCGATTCTGGAAGAGTCGCACGCGGACGAGCCGCTCCTGGAAGTACTCGTCGCGGTGGGCGTCGAAGAAGGCGCGGGCGTCGGCCTCCGTGATCGCCGTCATCTCGCGTTGCTTTCGGTCGAGATACGCCTGGGCGAGAATCGAGCGTTCCGAGCGATCGATCTCGGAGGCGATCGCGGGGTCCTTCGCGAGCCCCTCGTCGCGCGCGGCGCGGACGAGGAGCTCCTCCTCGATTGCCTGGCGCAGCAGGCGCTCCCGGCCGGCCGGCGAGCTGAACTCGCCCCGGGCCAGCACCGGAACCTGCTCCAGCCGCGCTTCGAGATCGGACTCGCGGATCTTCCGATCGCCGACCTTCGCCAGGACGGCGCCGGGATCGCGATCACTCCGCCCCGGAGTGCCCTCCGAGGCGGACTGCCGGGAGCCGCAGCCGGGCGCGACGAGGAGCGCGAGCCCCCCGAGCGCCAGCATCAACGTGCGCGAGACCATCGAGGCGCTCAGTCGGAGCTTCCGTCCGAACCCTCGGCGCCGGACGCCGCCGCCGTCTTGGCGGCTTCCCGCGCCTCCGCCTCTTCCTGCTCGCGCTTGCGACGGGCCTCGGCGCGCTCGATCGCCTGCCGCGCTGCTTCCTCGGCCTCGCGCTCCCGCTCGGCGCGCGCCTCGGCTTCCACCCGCTCGGCCTCGAGTCGCGCCGTCTCGGCCGCGTCCCAGAGCGCCTGTGCCGCCCGGGCGCCGTCCTTCGAGCCCGACTCCCGATCGACGAACACCTTCGCCACCGTGTCGACCTCGGAGTGGATGTGGATCGGAACTTCGAAGACGCCGAGACGGCGGATCGGAACGTCGAGACGGATCCGACGGCGGTCCACCTCGAGACCGGCCTGCCGCAGCAGGACGGCGAGTTCCTTCGCGGTCACGGAGCCGAACGCCTTGCCCTCGGCCCCGATCTTCAGCGTGGTGAAGATCTCGTGGTCGCCGAGGAAACCCGCGACCTTGCGCGCTTCCTGCCGTGCTTTTTCCTGACGCCGACCGGAGAGACGATTCTCCTCGGCCATCGTGGCGAGATTGCCCGACGTCGCGGGCACCGCGAACCGACGCGGCAGCAGGAAATTCCGAGCGTAGCCCGCCGAGACGTCGAGGTGATCCCCCCGGGACCCGACCTCCGGAACGTCGACGGTGAGGATGACTTTCATTCCGCCCCCCTTTGGTCGTCACCGGACGACTGCTGAAACATCGAAAAGGGATTCGATCCCTTGCCTTCGTCGCGGTGCCGCCGGAAGTCGAACCAAGCGTCGAACAACCCGAGCGCCGACGTCACGAATGCGAACACGGGAAGGAAGAGCAGCACGGACGCCAGGAAGTAGGCGACGCGTGCCAGGATGCCCAACCGTCCCCGATCCATCCAAAAGCACTGGATCGCGAGTCCTCGCGCGGCGAACACCAGCGCCGACGCGAACACCAGGTTCCAGCCCACGGTCTCGACGACCCCCTGCCCGAACAGGACCGCCGCCAGTCCGAGGATGAGGACCCCCACGAAGCCGTCGGGGACCTCGAGCCTCACGAACGGTTCCCGCGCAAGCCACTCGCCGTGAGGCGCGAGTCGCCGCGCAAGCCCGGCCGCGACCGCGAGCAGGGCCGCAAACCAGGTCACTTCCGAGGCGACCCAGGTCCGGCGCGCGAACGCCAGCGCCGACTCCGTGCTCGCCTCCAGTTCCGCCCAGCGTTCCGGCGGCCAGCTCGACCGGGACTCCGCCACGATCGAGTCGAACCACGTCCGGAAGTCCGCCGGGAACGGGTCGTATCCCTTCACCGCGAGGAACACGGTCCAAAGCGCGAAAGGAAGCGTCGCGAGCAGCACCGCCCGCCACGCCGAGCCACGCGCCCTCCGGACCCCGATCCAGATTCCGGTCGCGACCCCCGCGGCGGCGACGCCCGGCAACGCGGCCGGTGCGAAGAACCCGACCAGGGCCACCGCCGGTGCGATCGCTACGACCGCCGCCGGGAGGCCACGGGTGGCCGCCCAGCCGAATCCCACCACGGGAATCGCGAAAGAGATCAACGGCGCCAGGGCCGCCTCCGCTCCTCCGAGTCCCGCGACCGCCGCGGCCAGCAGGACCGCAACCGTCAGCGCGAAGAGCCGTGGGGGCACCGCAGGTCTCGTCGGGTGCAGCGTCGATTCCTCCGGCGACCCCACCGGTCCCTCCCGGTCCGAGTGCGTTCTACCGGTAGTGATCGCTCGTGTACGGCAACAGCGCCAGGTACCGGGCGCGCTTCACGGCGAGGGTGAGGCCCCGCTGGTGGTACGCGCTGGTTCCCGTGATGCGCCGCGGCACGAGCTTGCCGCGATCGGTGACGTAGCGCCGCAGACGCTCGACATCCTTGTAGTCCACGATCTCGATGCCGTCCTGCGTGAAGCGGCACACCTTGCGACGTCGATCTCTCATCATTCTCCTCGTAAACGACGCGCGGCACTTCCGCCGCGCGATGGCTCACCGTCTGGTTGCGAAGGTCAGAACGGCAGGTCGTCGGAAGGCATTCCGCCGCCCGCGCTCTCGGAGGAACCGCCGGCGTACGCGGGCGAACCTCCCCCTTCTCCGCGGCGGTCCAGGACCTGGACGCGATCCGCGTTGATCTCGATCGTCGTGCGCTTCTGACCGTCTTCCGCTTCCCAGGAACGGCTCTGGAGACGACCCTCCACGAGCACGGCGCTCCCCTTCTGGAGCTGGTCCCCGAGACGCTCGGCCAGCTGGCCCCACGTCACGACGTTCACGAAGCACGTCTCTTCCTTCCAGTCGCTGGAATCACTCTTCTCCCGGTAGTAGCGCGACGAGGCGATGCCGAAACGGGTCATCGCGGCGCCGCTCTGCGTGTACCGGACTTCGGGATCCCAGGTGCAGTTCCCGGCGATCATGATCTTGTTCAGCGACGGAAGTTTCAGTTCGCGGCTCAATTGTCGTCCTCCCCTCCCTCGCCGGAGTCGTCGTCGTCGTCGTTGCGGCGGCGACGCGAGCGGCTGTCGTCCCGATCGTCGTCGCTGTCGCGATCCCGACGGGAGCCGTGCCTCCGTTCGCGGGAGTCTCCGTAGTCCTCGGACTCGCTCGACTGTCCCACGTACTCCAGGGGAGTCCCTTCGTCACGAATGACGAGAGCGCGCAAGACGTTCTCGTTCAGACGGAAATGCCGGTTCAGCTCGCCGAGCTTCGGGCCCTCGAGGCTGAAACGGAGAATGTGATACACGCCTTCGGAGTGGTCCTCGATGGGGTACGCGAGGCGTCGGCGTCCCCAGTCCTTCTCGGCCGTGACCTCACCCCCCTCGCGGGAGATGACCTGCTTCACGGACTCGATTTCCTTCTGCACTCCGTCCTGGTCCAGGGTCGGAGCCAGGATGAAGGTCGTTTCGTATTGGCGCACGCGCGGTTTCCTCCCGGAACGGCTCCTCCCCGCGGAGCCGGCAATGCGATTTATCCCTGGTCGGGGAAGTGAGGGAGTCTACCGACGGTCCCCGACCGGGTCAAGGCGACGTTTCCGGCCACCCCGGCCACGGCGACTCCCACCGCGGAACCCAGCGCCCGCGGGCGGAGGCCGGAAAGTCGAGGAGGGGCCCCTCTCGGAGCCCCTCCTGCGAACGAGAGCCGTGCGACGACGCTAGAAGAGCGGCGTCAGTCCGGCCAGGATCGGCGCCAGCACGAGGCTGATCACCGACACGAGCTTGATGAGGATGTTCAGCGACGGGCCGGCCGTGTCCTTGAACGGATCGCCCACGGTGTCGCCCACGACGGCCGCCTTGTGGGCCGCGGAGCCCTTGCCGCCGAAGTGCCCCTGCTCGATGTACTTCTTCGCGTTGTCCCAGGCGCCACCCGCGTTCGACATGAAGATCGCGAGCAACACGCCGGAGACCGTGACGCCGGCCAGCACGCCGGCCAGCATCTCCTTGTCGCGCAGGACCAGTCCGAACACGACCGGCGTGAGCACGCCGAGGAGTCCGGGCAGGATCATCTGCTTGATCGCCGCGGCCGTGGAGATGTCCACGCAACGGGCGTAGTCCGCGCGCGCCTTGCCCTCGAGCAGCCCCGGAATCTCCCGGAACTGGCGACGGACCTCCTCGATCATGTCGAAGGCCGCCTCACCCACCGCCTTCATGGCGAGCGCCGAGAACAGGTACGGCAGCATGCCGCCGATCAGGAGTCCGGCCATCACGTTCGGCTTGGAGACGTCGATGGTCTGGACCCCCGCCAGCGCCTGGTACGACGCGAACAGCGCGAGCGCCGTCAGCGCGGCGGAGCCGATCGCGAAGCCCTTGCCGATGGCCGCCGTCGTGTTGCCGACCGCGTCGAGCTTGTCCGTCCGCTCGCGCACTTCCTTGGGAAGCTCCGCCATCTCGGCGCAGCCACCCGCGTTGTCCGCGATCGGGCCGTAGGCGTCGACCGCGAGCTGGATGCCGGTCGTCGCGAGCATGCCGAGCGCCGCGATCGCGATGCCGTAGAGGCCCGCGAGCTGATGCGAGACGACGATCGCCACGGCGATCACCGTGACCGGCAGCGCGGTGGAAAGCATGCCCACGCCGAGGCCCGCGATGATGTTCGTGGCGGAGCCGGTCTCGGAAGCCTTCGCGATACCCTGCGCCGACTTCTTGGACTCGGCCGTGTAGTACTCGGTCAGCACGCCGACCAGGATGCCGCCGACGAGTCCCGCGATCGTCGCGTAGAACACGTGCGCCGGGTCGGGACCGAGGCCCGGCGTCGCCGTCTCGAGCACCTTCTGGATCACGAACCACGACACGACGATCATGAGGGCGCCGGCGCCGAAGGTGCCGGTGTTGAGCGCCGCCTGCGGATTGCCGCCCTCGCGCGTGCGCACGAAGAAGGTCCCCACGATGGACACGATGATCCCGGCCGCCGCCAGCACCATCGGGAGGAGAACGTACGCGCCGGCCGCCGCACCGAACGCGGTCGCCAGCACCATGGCACCGACGATCGAGCCGACGTAGCTCTCGAACAGGTCGGCGCCCATGCCGGCGACGTCGCCGACGTTGTCACCCACGTTGTCCGCGATCGTGGCCGGGTTGCGCGGATCGTCTTCCGGAATCCCGGCCTCGACCTTGCCCACGAGGTCCGCGCCGACGTCCGCCGCCTTCGTGTAGATGCCGCCGCCGACGCGCGCGAACAGCGCGATCGAGGACGCTCCGAGCGAGAAGCCGGAGATGAGCTGGATCACGCGCTCCAGCTCCGACCCGGTGGCCGCGCCGCCGCCGTAGAAGATCCACAGGAGCGACAGTCCGATGACGCCGAGACCGACCACGCCCATGCCCATGACCGTGCCGCCGCTGAACGCGACGTTCAAGGCCGCGTTGAGGCTGCTGCGAGCCGCCTCCGTCGTCCGGTTGTTCGCCGCCGTGGCGACGCGCATCCCGATGAAGCCCGCCAGGCCCGAGCAGAGCGCGCCGACCACGAACGAAAGGGCGATGAGCTCCTTGCCCTGTCCGCGGTAGAGCAGGAAGAGGAGCACCGCGACCGCGACCACGAAGATCCCGAGCGCCTTGTACTCCCGCCAGAGGAACGCCATCGCGCCCTCACGAACGGCCTTGCCGATCTCGACCATCTTCTCGTTGCCCGGGCTCTGCCGATTGATCCAGCTCGCCTTGAAAAACGCGAAGACGAGCGCGAGGACCCCGGCCGCCGGAATCAACCACTCGCTCATGGGTGGTGTGCTCCCTCCGTTTGTCCCGATAAATCCCGATTGATCACGAAGTCGATCACGTTCTGTCCGGCCGATCGACTCAGCCGGTGTTGAAGCGGTTTTGGGCCGCCTCGATCCCATCCTCGAGGAACGTGGCCACGCCGTCCTCGGCGCGGGCCAGGCATTCCTCCACGACCGGCCACTCTTCCGGCCGGAAGGGCTCGAGCACCCAGTCGACGACGTCTTCCCGACCGTCGCTCTCGGGTCGCCCGATCCCGATCCGGAGACGCGGGAAGTCCCGGGTCCCCAACTCCTCGATCATCGATCTCAGCCCGTTGTGACCTCCGGGCCCTCCCCCGCGCCGGAAGCGAATGCGCCCGAGCGGAAGGTCGAGATCGTCCGTCACCGCCAGCAACCGCGAGACCTCGGGTCCCCCGGCTTGAGCGAGAAGACTCCTGGCAGCCACCCCCGACCGGTTCATCCAGGTCAAAGGCTGGGCGAGGATCCCCCGAAGGCCCGCCACGGTAAAGGAACAAATCCGTGAAGGGCCGGGCCCGTTCTCGAACCTCGCACCCTGCCGCTGCGCCATGCGCTCCACGAGCAGGAAGCCGAGGTTGTGGCGGGTGTCCCGATAGCGATCGCCCGGATTCCCGAGACCCAGCACGAGAAAATCCGGAGCCGGGTCGCGACTCAGGACTCGCCTTCCTCCTTCGATTGGGTCTCCGCGACCGTCGGCACGGTGGCCGAGACCGGACCGCCGTCCTCATCGGTGGCCGCCTTCTCCACCGTCGGCGAAGCGACGTGCGCCACGACGCGCTCCATCTCCTCGAGGAACTCGAAGTTCTCCGTCTTGATGTCGCTCACGTGGATGGAGTCGCCGACCGCCATGCCGGACACGTCGATCTCGATGTGCGACGGGATGTTCGACGGAAGACAGGAGACCTCGAGTTCGCGCGCGGAGTGCTCGAGGATGCCGCCGTAATTCTTCACGCCGTCCGGTTCGCCCACGAGGTGCACCGTGACCATCACGTGCACGGGCTTGCTCATGTCGATGTGCAGGAAGTCCACGTGCATGAACTCCAGCGAAACCGGATCGCGCTGGAACTCGCGCGCGATGCTCTTGAGCGGCGGCTGGCCCGGCAACGTCACGTCGAAGACCAGGGCCTCTCCGGCCGCCTCGTGGAATGCCGTGAGGAACTCCTTGTGATCCACCGTGAGAGCGATCTTCTTGCCCTGGCCGTACAGCACTCCGGGCAGCTGTCCTTCCCGTCGGGCGGTGCGGGCGCCGCCCTTGCCGATCCGCTCGCGGACCTTCGCGTCGATCGCGATCGTCTTCATGATCTCCTCGGATTTCCGCGCCTTCGCGCGCGTCTTGGTGGTCTCAGTGGTCGAACAGGATCGAGATCGATTCGCTGCGGTGAATCCGCCGGATCGCCTCGGAAAACACGTGCGCCGTGGACAGGACTTCGAGCTTGGACGACTCCGTTCGCAACGGAATCGTGTCCGTGGCGACGAGCTTCGAAACCGGCGAGCGCTCGAGGCGTTCGAGGGCGCCGCCCGACAGCAGCGCATGAGTCGCGCACGCGTAGATGTCGAGCGCGCCCGCCTCCTTCAACTTCTCGGCCGCCTTGATCAGGGTGCCGCCGGTATCGATCATGTCGTCGATGATCAGCAGATGGCGTCCCTTCACCTCGGACGCGCCGATCACGTTCATCACCTCGATGTCGTTCGCCTTGGGCCGCCGCTTCTCCACGATCGCGAGCGGGAGACCGAGCCGGTTCGCGTAGGCCCGCGCCATCTTGACGCTGCCCAGATCCGGCGCCACGACCGCGAACGAGGACAGGTCCAGGTGGCTGAACCAGTCCATGAACACGGGCTGGGCGTAGAGGTGGTCCACGGGGATGTCGAAGAAGCCCTGGATCTGGGCCGCGTGGAGATCCATCGTGAGAACCCGGTCCGCTCCGGCCGTGGTGATCAGGTTTGCCACGAGCTTCGCTGCCAGGGAGACCCGCGGCTGGTCCTTGCGGTCCTGACGCGCGTACCCGAAATACGGGATCACCGCGGTCACCCGGGAGGCGGACGCTCGCGTCGCCGCATCCAGCAAGAGGAACAGCTCCATCAGACTGTCCTTCGGACCCGGGATCGTGGGCTGGACGATGAAGACGTCGACACCCCGGACGTTCTGATTCAGACGAACGAAGATCTCGCCGTCCGAGAACCGCGAGATCTCCGCGTCACCGAGCGGCACGCCGGTGGCGCGGGCGATGCCCTCGGCGAGCCCGCGGTTCGCGGTGCCGGAGAAGAGAACGAGATTGTCGGCGGCCATGGGCTCGCTCACAACCACCCACCTCCGGATGGATCGGGACACAGGGGACTCGACGCGCTGACGCCCGTCCGGGTGGATTCCGGATTCCGGCGCAGAACGGCCGCCCAGTCTACCGGCCGGGTCCGGGGTATGCAAGGGGAACGGGCGGTCTGCCGCCGACCGCCGGACCGGGGACGGCTGGCTGGGGCGGGAGGATTCGAACCTCCAAATGCCGGCTCCAAAGGCCGGTGTCTTAACCATTTGACGACGCCCCAGCGTCGCTTGGGGGGGGCCGGGCCGCGGGTCTTCCGGAGCACGGAACGCCCGCAGCGTCCGTCGAATGCCGGACTGGGAGTCCGGCGTCGGGCCCGCATCGAAACGGAAAGGGACCCCGCCGGCTACCCCGCCGTGGAATCGAGCGAGTGTTCCTCCGCGGCGAGGTGATAGGCGGCGAGCACCGCCTTCTCCAGTCGGTCGCGCATTCCCTGGTGGATCGGGTGCGCGACGTCCTGAAACTCACCGTCCGCCTTGCGGCGACTCGGCATGGCCACGAAGAGACCTTGATGGCCCGCGATCACCTTGACGCCCCGCACCACGAAGCAGTCGTCGAAGGTGACGGTCACGAACGCCTTCAGCTTGTCCTCGTCCCGGAGGGAAACCCGAACGTCGGTGATTTCCATGCATCTCCTCGACGGTCGCCGGAGATCCGGACGCCCGACTGGCGGGTGCGTGCTCAGCCCAGCGTGTGCGCCCGGAACACCTTCCACTTGTCGCCGGACAGCTTCTCCGCGATGCGATCCGCGGACTCCGCGTCGGCCGCGATGCCGAACACGGTCGGTCCGCTCCCGGACATCAATACGCCGAGTGCCCCGGCCGATTCCAGCTTCTTCGCGATCTGACCGACGACCGGGTGCTTCGCCCGCACCCCGGGCTCCAGGTCGTTGGAGAGGTGACGACCCAGCAACTCCACGCGTCCCGAAGCGAGCGCCACCTTGATCATACTCGTGGAGCTCCCCGAGCGGGTCAACTCCTCGGGGACGTTCGCGTACGCCCACTCCGAGCTGACCTTCACGGGGGGGTTCACGAGCACGACCTCCAGTCGCAACCGGTTCGGAACCGCTTCCAGCACCTCCCCGCGTCCCGTCGCGACGTTCATCCCGCGGCGAAGGAAGAAGGGTACATCGGATCCGAGGGTCGATCCGATCTTCTCGAGCGTCGGCCCGTCGAGGCCGAGTCCCCAGAGCTCGTTCAGCCCTGCGAGCACCGTGGCGGCGTTGGAGCTCCCGCCGCCGAGTCCGGCGGCAATCGGGATCCGCTTCACGATCCGGATCTCCACGCCCCGCCCGCCGCCGGCATGGTCGGCGAGCGCGACGGCCGCGCGGTACGCCAGGTTGCCCTCGTCCTTCGGCGCGCCCTGCCCGCCGTGGAACGAGAGCTTCCGGCCGCCCGGTGCGATCGTGATCGTGTCGTGCAGCGAGATGGGCACGAGGATGGAGCGGATCGAGTGGTACCCGTCGCCGCGCTGCCCGAGCACTTCCAGGTTCAGGTTGATCTTGGCGGGCGACTCGAGAATGACCTTCGGTCCCTTCTCCGCCGGCTCCCACGAAGGCGTCGGGAGCGGGCGCGCCACCGGCGCGGCGGGAGTCTTCCGCCCCTTGCCTTTCGCCGACGCAGCCGTGGCGCGCGACACCTCGGGACCGGGTGGCGCCGGTGCGGCCGCCGTGGTCTTCGTCGCCGTCATCGTCTTCGTCGCCGTCGTCGTCTTCGACGGCTTCTTGGGGTCGGGCTTCTTGGGATTCGTCTTCTTTGCCGCCGGGCTGTTCGCGGCCGGGACCTTCGCCGACTTCTTGTCCGCGGCCTTCTCGGCGGTCGCCGAGCGCGCGGGAGCCCCCTTGCCCGTGCTCTTCGATGGGGTCTTGCCGCGCGTCTTCTTGCCGGCCTTGGCCGAAGAGGCGCCGGTCTTCCGGGCCGGCTTCGCGGGCTTCTTCTGGGCGGGACTCTTCTTGGCGGACTTCGACCGGGTGGGGCTCGACTTCGGGGACTTGGTCTGAGTCGGACTCGCGTTCCCCGCGGTCACCCCGTGACGAGAACGAACCGCATCGGCGTCGGGCGCGGCGCGCCGTCGCGTCGGGGCCGACGAGGTGACGGTCGCCCGGGGGGTCGCGACTCGGTTCCGGATCGGCGGCACGCGGTCCACCCCGATTCCACCCCGACTCATCCGAAGTAAAGGATCGAAACGATCGCGAGCATCCAGGCCACCACGCTCGCCGCGAGCGCCCCGTCTCGGAAGAGGATTTCGGAAGGATTCCCCCCGAGGCCCCGTTCCCGGATGAGGAACAGGTAGCGGAAGAACCCATACACGACAAAGGGTACCGTGTAAACGAGTTTGTCGGTCCCGAACTTCACGAGGGTCGCCGGCCAGATCGTGTAGACCGAGTACGCGATGATCGCGCAGGCCGACACCATGGGGATGAACACGTCCAACAACTCGACCGAGTAGTCGCCGAGGGCGGCGCGGTGCTCCCGGGCATCCCCGGTGAGGAGCGCGAGCTCCGACCGGCGCTTGCCGAAGCCCATCACCAGCGCGAGGAAGAACGTGCAGAGCAACAGCCAGTGGGAGAGCGCGACCGAAGGATCCAGGTCCCGGAGCACCTCCACCCCGCCGATTGCCCGGATCATGAACCCGACCGCGATCGAGAGAACGTCGAAGATCACCCGACGTTTCAGGTCCAGCGAGTAGGCCAGGTTCAGGATCAGGTACGCGACCGCCGCCGCGCCGAACCTCGGGCCGAGCCAGAACGCCGCCCCGAGCCCGGCCCCGGCCAGCACCAGGGCGAACGCGAGGCCGGCCCCGGGCGAGATCCGTCCGGCGGCGATCGGACGGTTCCTCTTCTCGGGGTGGCGTCGATCCTTGTCCGCATCGACGACGTCGTTGAAGACGTACACCGCACTCGAGAGCACGCAGAACGCCGCGAACGCCGCGATCGCCGGGAGCACGAACGCGAATTCCGCGAGCCGTCCCGCGAAGACCACGCCCGCCAGCACCACGACGTTCTTGATCCACTGCTTCGGTCGCATCAAGGAGAGGTATGCGCTCACGCCGTCTCCACCTCGCGCTCGAGCTCGCAGAGCACCTCGCGCAGCTTCGACGCGATCAGATCGATCGCGACCTGGTTGTGCCCGCCGCGCGGAATCACGACGTCCGCCCATCGTTTGGAGGGCTCCACGAACTGGAGGTGCATCGGCCGCACCGTCGATCGGTACTGATCCAGGACCGAGTGGACCGATCGCCCCCGCTCGTGCAGATCGCGCAACAGGCGCCGCGCGAGGCGCTCGTCCGCATCACAATCCACGTAGAGCTTGATGTCGAAGCGCTCGCGCAGCTCCGGAACGGCGAGCACCTGGATTCCCTCCACGATCACGACATGCGCCGGCCCCACGGTGAGCGTGCGCGGTTCCCGCGCGTGGCGTTCGTAGCTGTAGATCGGCTGCTCGATCGCCCCGCCCTCGCCGAGCTCCACGAGATGACGGAGCAGCAGCTCGTTCTCGAACGCGTCCGGATGATCGAAGTTGAGGCGCTCCCGCTCGGCCGGGGAGAGATCCGCGCGATCCCGGTAGTACGAGTCGTGGTGCACGATGACCACGCGACGTCCGGACAGGCTCTCCGCGAGACGCAGCGCCACCGTGGTCTTGCCGGACCCGCTGCCGCCCGCGACGCCCAGGATGATCGGCTTCAACGCGGGCACCTCACGTGCGGGAGATCAACCAGACGCCGAAGGCGACCACGAGCGTCCCCAGGAACCGGGTCGCCGTGACGGGCTCCTGGAAGAACACGCGGGAGAGCACGACCACCGCGATGTATCCCATGGAGAGCATCGGGTAGGCCCAGGAAAGTTCCGCCCGCGTGAGCACGATCAGCCAGAGCGCCGCCGAAACGGCGTAGAACGTGAATCCCGCGATGACCACCGGATTCACGGCCGCCCGCAGCAGCCGGGGCAGAACCTCCCCCATCCGATCGACCGCGTCCGGATCGCTCGACATGCCCTGCTTGAGCAGCAGCTGCCCGCACACGCCGAGCACGACGCACACGAGAATCAACAGGAAGTTCTTCACGCCGCCTCCCCCGAGCTCCGCCCGGAATTCGCAAGCTCCGCCAGCTTCCGCGCCTAGTACGCGTCCTCGTGGAACAGGAACCGGACCGCGGTCAGAAAGAGGATCTTGAGATCGAGACCGACCGACCAGTTCTCCACGTACCAGATGTCGTAACGAGTCCGATCCTCGATCGACGTGTCCCCGCGCAGGCCGTTCACCTGCGCCCACCCCGTGATGCCGGACTTCACGCCGTGACGTTCGAGGTAGCGCGGAATGTCGCGCTGGAACTCGTCCACGAACACCGCCCGTTCCGGCCGCGGCCCCACGAGCGACATCTGTCCCCGCCACACGTTCCAGAGCTGCGGCAGCTCGTCCAGACTCGTCCGACGCAGGATGCGTCCGATCCGCGTGGGGCGAAGATCGCCCTTCGTCGCGCGCACCGGCCCCGTGACCTGCTCGGCGTCCACCGGCATCGTCCGGAACTTGAGAATGTCGAACTCCGTGCCGTCGCGACCGAGACGTCGCTGGCGGAAGAGAATCGGGCCGCGCGAGTCGAGCCGCACGAGCAACGCCAGCAGAGCGAACAGCGGCGACAGCGCGAGCAACCCGGCGGCCGAGCCGACGAGGTCGAGCGTACGCTTCTTCACGCGATCCACCCGGTCGAGCGGGTGCAGGCGCGAGCCGACGAGCGGGATGCCGTCGATCTCGTCGACCCGGACCCGCCCCGTCATGACCTCGAACAGGTCGGGGACGAATTCGCACCGCGCGCCGAGCTCGTGACAGACCTCCACGAGATCGAGTCGCTCCTCGTGCGTGAGATCGGGATCGGCGACCAGCAGTCGATCCACCCGGTGTCCCCGCAGGAAAGAGCGGAGACGAAGCGGACGCAGGGCAGCGGCGGAATCCTCGTCCCGCGGCGACCACTCCTCGCCTCGAAGCCGTCCCACGAGCGCGAGCCCGCTGGCCGGGCGGGACGCGATGTTCTCGGCGAGCCGATCCCCGATCGAGGAATCCCCGGCGATCGCGAGACGCTCGACGGCGACGGCGTGATCGCGGAGGGATCGCTGGACTCGGGTGGCCACGCGGCGCGTGACCGCCGTCAACGGGCCGAGCGCAACGACGTACATCACGAGGAACGTCCGCGAGAACGAGAAGTCGCGGTAGAAGAACGCCACGGCCGCGAGCACGAGTCCGAGCGTGAGGGCGGCACGACCCGCGGCGAAGAAGTCACGCGCGAGTCCGGAGGGACGATGGCGTCGGTACAGCCCCGCCTCGTGGTACACCGCGAGCCCGAGCGGCACGAGCACGGGCAGGGTCGCGACGTAGGGGCCGAGCGACGGCACGCCCAGCGGCGTCGGCAGGATGCCGCTCGCGAATCGGAACCACCAGGTCAGCGCGACGGCGCCCGCGAGAGAGAGAACGTCGGCGGCGACGAGCACCGCGGGATACAGCCCCCGCCCGAGTCCGGGGGCCGGCGTCGGCGTGGTCGGCGGAGTGGACGGCACACGACGCCGGGTGGCGACGTCGCCCGTCGCGGCCGGTCGGGCCCCCGTCTTCGGCGCGACGGGAGCGGCCTCGGTGCGCGCCGTCATCGCCCGGCCTCCCGCACGCTCTCCTCCACGATCTCGCACAGCAGGTGCTCCACCACGAGGTGCGCCTCCTGGATGCGCGGCGTGTGATCGCTCGGCGAGGCAATCCAGTGGTCGGAAAGCTCCCGCAGTCGTCCTCCCGAACGCCCGGTGAGCCCGACCACCACCAGGCCCCGTTCGCGCGCCTCACGCGCGGCGGCCAGCACGTTCGCGCTGTTGCCCGACGTCGAGATCGCGACGAGCGCGTCGCCCGGGCGCCCGAGCGCCTCGACCTGGCGCGCGAAGACACGCTCGAAGCCGAGGTCGTTGGAGGCGGCGGTCAACACGGAGGTGTCGGTGGTGAGCGCGATCGCCGGGATCGCGGGGCGGTCCGCGAGGTAGCGGACGGTCAGCTCGGTGGCGAAATGCTGAGCGTCGGCGGCGCTGCCCCCGTTCCCGCACAGCAGGATCTTCCCGCCGCCCGTCACCGCCCGCGCGAGCGCGAGACCGGCCTCCCGCACGGCCGGGGCGGTGGCGGCCAGCGCGTTCAGGACACGGGCCGATTCCACGACCGAGGCCTGGATCCGATCGACGTCCAAGGGGCGGTCCTCCGGGGGAATTACGGCGCTGCACGAGCGCGGGGCGGCCGCCGACACCGCGGGCCGAGCACGACCCGACGGCACAGAATCGGGATTCGCCCTCACACTGTCAACCTTCGGCGCGCGAGGAGGCCTTCTGGACGGGTCCCGCGGCCGTTTCCTCGAAGATCGCCTGCAGCCGCTCCCGGAAGCGCGGGCGGGAGAACTCCTCCGCACGGGCCCGGCAGTCCTCGGGGCGAATCTCGATCTCGCCGGACTCGACGGATCGGATCGCGGCGGCGATTGCCTCGGCCGACTGCTCCCGGACGAACAGTCCCGTGGGCGCTTCCCCGCCGCCGGTCGGATCTCCGCTCCAGGCGGCGCCTCGGACCGTCTCCAGCGCCCCCCCCTCCGCGTAGGCGATCACCGGACGCCCGCAGGCCATCGACTCCAGTGGAGTGATGCCGAAGTCCTCTACTCCGGGAAACAGGAGACCCCGCGACCGGGCATAGATCGCGGCGAGCTCTCGATCGTCCACCCAGCCGAGAAACCGGACGTGCGGTCCGGCGAGTTGCCGGAGCGCGGATTCCTCCGGACCTCGTCCCACGATCGTGAGGCCGACGCCGGCCAGTTCCGCGGCGCGGATCGCGAGATCCACGCGCTTGTACGGAGCGAACGCGGACACCACGAGCCACTCGCCGAAGGATGCCTCCGCGCTCGGGCGGTAGAGCTCGGTATCCACCGGTGCGGGAATCACTTCCGCCTCGCGACTCCAGTACCTCCGGATGCGGGTCGCCACGAACGTGGAGTTCGCGAGCAGCCGATCCACGCCGGCCGCGCTGCGCCGATCCCACCGGCGCAGCGGCTCGCGCGCCAGGGACATCGCGGCGCGGACGAGCGGACCCGCCCGCCCCGGTCCGAAGTAGTCGTCGTAGCGGTCCCACACGTACCGCATCGGCGAGTGGACATAGGAGACGTGGCGCGCCGCCCGGGGCACCCGCACGCCCTTCGCCACGCAGGACGACGTGGAGACCACGAGGTCGCAGCCCCCGAGATCGAATCGCTCGATGAGCGACGGGAACAGCGGCAGGAACTTCCGGTAGTGGCGCGCGATTCCCGGGACGCGCGAGAGGACGCTCGTCACGATCTCCCGCTTCTCGATGACGGGCGACACGGCGCCCGGGACGTGGATCAGCGTGTACAGCGGCGCGTCCGGATAGAGGAGGCAGATCTCCTCCAGGACCTTCTCGCCGCCGCGCATCCCGGTCAGCCAGTCGTGCACGAGGGCGACCTTCATGAGTTTCCTCCCGTCGGCCGCCGAGCATCCCCGATTCGCGCCGGTCGCGCCATCCCCCGCTTGACGCCCGGCCCGCCTGCGGGAAGGCTGAACGCCATGGAGACGACCGCGCACCGAGCGCTCCGATCGATTCACCGCCGCCTTCGCACCGACGGCTGGCAGGCGCTGCCGCACGCGCTTCGCCAGTGGCGCGCGCGCCGCGACGCCCGGCGGTCTTCCACCGTGCAGTGGGAGGCGTGGGTCGCCCGTGCGGAAGCCGAGCCGATCCCGCCCGTGCCGGCGACGGGATGCCCGACGTTTCGTGTCGTCGTGCGCGGCGAGGGCACGGCGGCGGACCCCACGGTGCGATCGCTCGCGACCGCGGGCGCCCCCTGGGAGCTCGCGATCCCCGGCGACGCCGCCGCCGCCCGGCCGGACGAGTACTGGCTCGCGGTCGGCGCCGGCGACACGTTCCGGCCCGGCGCGCTCGCGCGACTCGCCGCCGCGCTCGCCGCCGCGGGACCGGGAGCCGTCGCGTACGCGGACGAGGATCGTCGCACGGCGCACGGACTCGAGGCGCGCCTCAAGCCCGGCCCGAGCCCGTGGCTCGCCCGCACCTGGCCCGGCGAGTATCCCGGGGCGGCCACCGCGATCCCCGGCGAAGTCGTCCGCGCGGCTCCGGACGCCGGGAACTGGACCCGGGTCGTGCTCGACGCATTCGCCGCCGCCCCCTCGATCGCGCACGTGCCGTTCCCCGCGCTGACGCGGACACCGCTCGCGGAAGATCCCGTGTTCGGCCCGACGTCGACGCGGTTCGACGCCGTGCGCGCGCACCTGGCCGCGGAGGGAATCGACGTCTCCCGGGTGGACCCGGAACGCAACGTGACGGCGCCGCGGGCGCACGTCGACCCGGTGGAGCTCGTGAGTGCCATCGTCCCCACGCGCGATCGACCCGACTTTCTCGCGTCGATCCTCGACGCCCTCGCTCGCGTGCGACGTCCGCTCGAGATCGTTCTCGTGGATCACGCGACGACGGATCGCGACGCCCGCGCGCTCCTGGAGCGCGCCGCCCGCGACGGCATGGCGCGCGTCGTGCGTCGCGAGGGGCCGTTCGATTTCTCCGCGTCCGTGAACGACGGCGCGCGCGCCGCCCGCGGTGACGCGTTGCTGCTGCTCAACAACGACGTGGAACCGACGTCGGAGGACTGGCTCGATCGTCTCGTCGCGGCCCTCGCGTTGCCCGGCGTGGGAGCCGTGGGTGCGTACCTGACGTATCCGGACGGCCGGGTTCAGCACGCCGGCATGCTGCTCGGTCACGGTACCGTGGCCACGCACGTCGGCCGGGGCGAGCTCCTCGGCGAAGCCTGGCCCGGGCTCCCCGCCGACGTCGCGCGCGAAGTCGGCGCCGTGACCGCCGCGTGCCTGCTCGTCCGCCGCCGGGACTTCGAGCTCGTCGGTGGCCTCGACTCGGCGCGCTTCCCCGTCTCCTTCAACGACGTCGACTTCTGTCTGCGCCTGCGCGAGCTCGGCCGATCGATCTTCTACGAGCCGGCCGCCCGACTCGTGCACCACGAGACGGCGACCCGCGATCCCCACCTCGACCCGGAGGAGATCCGCCGGTTCGGGGACCGCTGGTCCGCTTCCCTCGAATCCGACGCGTTCACGCCGCCGGCCCTGTCGCCGCACGTGGAGCCGCCGGCGTTCGATCTGCGGTCCCGGCCGCGCCTCGCGCCGCGCGTCTGGAGGCGGCCGTGAGAGTCCTGCTCGACGCCCGCACGGTGGGCGTGCAGTTCTCGGGAGTCGGCAACTACGTGCTCGAGCTCGTGCGCGCGTTCGCCGCGCTCGACGCGGACCACGAGTTCGTGCTGATGGTGCGGGGCGCGTCGCGACTCCGAGACACGTCGCTCGACTCCCGGTTTCGTCTCGAGGAGGCGCCCTTCTCGCACGAGAATCACCCGCTCGGCGACCTGTGGGAGCACTTCGTGCTGCCGCGCCACGCGAGCGAGGCGCGCGCCGACGTGTTGCACGGCCCCGCGTTCCTCATCCCCATGATCCGGGGCTCGATCCCGACCGTCGTGACGATCCACGATCTCGTCGCGTACACCCACCGGAACACGATCCCGCTGAAGTACGGTCTGTACATGCGCTGGCTCATCGCGCACGCGGTCGAACGCGCAACCCGCGTCATCACGGATTCCGAGAGCGTCCGCGAGAATCTCCTGTCCCGGCTCCCGGCGGACCCGGCGCGTGTGCACTGCGTTCCTCTGGGCGTCTCGGCGGAGTTCCACGCGCCCGCGGAGCCGCATACGCGGAGCGTGCTCGATCGTCTCGGGATCCGCGCGCCGTACTACGTCTTCGTGGGCAACCTCGAGCCGCGCAAGAACCTGCCGGGATTGCTCCGAGCCTACCGTCTGCTCAAGAGCCGGGAAGCCGACGTGCCCGCGCTCGTGATCGCGGGCAAGATCGCGTGGAAGAGCACCGACCTCCGACACGAGCTGGACGCCGCCGAGCTCGCGGGCTCGGTCATCACCACCGGGTACGTGGAACCGGAGGACCTGCCGGCACTCTACGCGGGCGCGGAGGCTTTCGTGTTCCCCACCTTCTGGGAAGGGTTCGGCCTGCCCGTGCTCGAGGCGATGGCGTGCGGGGTTCCGGTCGTGGCGAGCGGACTGTCCTCGATCCCGGAAGTGGCGGGCGACGCGGCCGAGCTGATCGATCCGCACTCGACCGAATCGATCGCGAACGGAATGCGTCGCGTGGCGAGGGACCGAGCGTACCGCGACGAGCTGATCCGGCGCGGCTTCGAGCGGGTGACCCGGTTCACCTGGCGACGCACGGCGCTCGCCACGCTCGACGTATACGAGCAGGCCCGGAGGAACGGGCGATGAGCACGATCGGTATCGACGCGCGCAAGATCCGGGACTTCGGCATCGGGAGGTACCTCGCCGGTCTCCTCGAAGGGCTCGCCGACCTTCCGGGGCCGGAGCGCTACGTGCTGTTCCTGCCGCCGGACCCGGAGCGCGCGTTGCCCGAGGACCTCTCCCGGCGCCTTTCCCCCGAGCGCTTCGAGCGCGCGACCGTGCGTGCGCCGCTGTACTCCCTGCGCGAGCTGTTCGCGTTCCGCGATCTGCCCGCCCGCCACGCGCTCGCGATCGTCCACTTTCCGCACTACGTGCGCCCGCTCGTGCGCAACGCCCGGGTCACCGTCACGGTGCACGATCTGATCCACCTGGACTGGGCTCCGTCATTGCCCGCCCGGATCTACGCGAACCGGATGCTCCGGCGCGCGGCGAGAGCGGATCGGATCCTGACGGTCTCGGAGGCGGTGCGTACGGATCTCGTTCGACGCCTCGGGGTCCCCGACGGCCGGATCCACGTCGCGCCGAATGCGGTCTCGCCGACGTTCCGTCCGCCGGCTCCCGCCGACGTCGAGCGCTTCCGGCGCGAGCGCGGCGTGTCGCCCGACGCCGTGCTCCTGGTCGCGTCGCACCGCCCGCACAAGAATCTCCGCGGCGGCATCGACGCGTGGCGCCTCGCGGGCGCCCACGGCCCGCTGCTCGTGCCCGCCCGCGACGACGACACGGCGGCGCGACTCCGACCGGCCCTCGAGGACACGGGCGCCACGATCCTCCGCGACGTCGCCGATCGGGATCTCCCGCTTCTGTTCGCGGCCGTACGCGCGGTGCTCGTCCCTTCGCTGGCCGAGGGCTTCGGCCTCGTGCCGCTGGAGGCCGCCGCCTGCGGCGCCTGCGTGGTCGCCCACGCGCTGCCCGCGCACCGGGAAGGCGTGGGCGACGCCGCGCTGCTCGCGGAGGACCTCACCCCCGACTCCCTCGCCGCGATGCTCCGGCTGGCGCAGCGGGACGACGCCGCGCGCGACCGCGTGCGGGCCGCCGGCCCCGCCCGCGCGCAGGCGTTCTCGTGGCGGCGCACGGCCGAGATCACGCGGGACGTCTGGCGCTCGCTCCTGCCGTCCGCCGCCCCCGGCCCGGGACGCGCCTCGCCGGGCGACGGTCCGGCGGCGCTCTGCTAACATCCCGCGTTCCTGCGGAGGCCCGTTTTCCTGCGAGGATCGGTTGCGGAAATCCCTGTCCGAGCTGTGGCGATACCGGGATCTCGCGCGGCTGCTGGTGGCCAAGGAGCTGAAGCTCCGCTACCGGCGGAGCGTCCTCGGCTTCGCGTGGACGATGCTGAATCCGCTGCTCACCATGATCATCCTGTCGGCCGTGTTCGCGCACGTCCTCCGCGTTCAGGTGGAGCACTTCCCGGTCTTCGTGCTCAGTGCGCTCCTGCCGTGGAACTTCTTCGCCCAGTCCGTCGTGGGCGGGTCGCTCACGATCGTCCACAACGAGAGCCTGCTCCGGAACGTGCGCGTTCCCCGGGCGATCTTTCCGGTGGCGCTCGTCACGAGCCACCTCGTGAACCTGCTCCTGGCGCTCGTCCCGTTGCTGCTCGTGATGATCGTGCTCGGCGTGCCTCCGAAGCCCGGCCTGATCGCGTTGCCTTACTGCCTGCTCGCGCTGTGGACCTTCACGACGGGCGTCGTGCTGGTGCTCTCGACGTGGACGGTGTTCTTTCGCGACGTCGCGCAGATCGTGGAGGTATTCCTCACCGCGCTGTTCTATCTCACGCCCGTGATCTACCCGCTGAGCATGCTGCCCGAACAAACCCGGGCGGTGTTCCGGTTGAATCCGGTGCTGTACTTCGTGGAGCCGTTCCGCCAGATGTTCTACGAGGGACGGATCCCCGCCGCGTCCGACCTCGCGATCGCGGGCGGTCTCGCGGTCGCGTCCCTGGCGATCGGACTCGCCGTGTTCCGGCGGCGCGAACACCTGTTCCTCCACTACCTGTCGTGAGGATCTCGTGAAGACGGCTTCTTCCTCGACTCCGCCGGTCCGCGTCCGCGACGTCGTGATGGAGTTCCGCCTCGTGCGGGAGTCCCGCCTGTCGCTGAAGGAGGCGCTCATCCGCGCGCTGCGGGGTGAGCGCACGCGCCCCGAGCAGTTCCGCGCGCTGGACGGGATCTCGTTCGAGGTCGCGCACGGCGAGGCGCTCGGCATCATCGGCGCGAACGGGAGCGGCAAGACCACCACACTGCGTCTGCTCGCCGGCGTCCTGCGTCCCACCGAGGGCTCGATCGAGATCGACGGCCGGGTGACGACGCTGATCGACCTCGGCGCCGGGTTCAATCCGGAGCTCTCGGGCGGCGAGAACGTGTACCTCGCCGGCGCCCTCTACGGATTCTCGCAGGCCGAGATGCGCGGGAAGTTCGACCGCATCGTGGCGTTCGCCGGACTCGAGAGTTTCATCGACGTTCCCGTGAAGAACTACTCCTCGGGCATGAGCGCGCGACTCGGATTCGCGCTCGCGACCGACGTCGACCCGGACGTCCTCATCGTGGACGAGGTCCTCGGCGTGGGCGACGCGGAGTTCCAGGCGCGCTGCTTCGACCGGATGCGGCGGTTCCGGGAATCCGGCAAGACGATCGTGTTCGTGTCCCACGATCTGGCGACGGTCCGCTCGTTCTGCGACCGCGCAATTCTTCTCCGGCACGGACGATCGATCCGGGAGGGCTCCGCGGAGGAAGTCGTGGCCGCCTACGAGTCCGGTCTGGGACGCGCCGACTCGTAACGGCGCCGCATCTCGCGCCGCGCCTCCGCGCGAACGTCCGCGAGGTGGCGCGAGTGGCTCCCCTCCCGCTGCCGGTAGTAGAAGAGCGTCTCCCGGAGGCGGACGGCGGACCAGCCCGCCGCCGCGAAACGGACCCAGAGATCCCAGTCCTCGAAGCCCATGCGGAGTGTCTCGTCGAAGCCGCCCGCTTGCTCCCAGGCCGTTCGACGAAACGGCGCCGCGACCACCACGAAGTTGTCGGCCAGGAGCCGATCCACGTTCCACGCGGGCACCCGGACGAGGTCCTCGACCGCCCCGAACTTCCGGTAGTCGAAGTACGCGAGCGCGGCGGCCGGGTTCGCGTCGAGCGCGGCCCGCGTGGCCTCGAGGTACCGGGGACTCACGAGATCGTCGGCGTCGACGCATGCGATCGTCGGCTCCTCGGACCCGACGATCCCTGCGTTGCGGGCGGCAGCCGGACCGACGTTCTCCGCGAGTCGCCGGATCTCTCCGCGACGTCCTCCCTCGAGGGTCGCGATCAGATCCCGCGTCTCGGGATCACTCGATGCGTCGTCCACCACCGTGACCGCGAAGTCTTCTCGCGTCTGACCGGCGAGCGAGAGCAGCAGGTCCGGCAGCCAGCGCCCGTCGTCGTGGCAGGTGACCACCACCCGCGCGGACGGAGAACCCGGGGGCGGCGTCGCGCGCCACCAGGCGACCGCCGCGTCGCGGCGCGCCGAGGCCTCGCCGCGCGGACGCCAGGTCGCGCGGCCGGTGAGCCCCGCGTGGACGCGATGCCGGATTCCGCGCGCGAGGCGGCGCCAGCCGCTCACGTCTCGCCTCCGCCGGTCCGGATCCGCTCGATTCGATGGCGCACCCGTCCGATCCAGCCCGCCGGATCCCGGGGATTCCAGCGTCCCTTCCACTCGTCGCGAATCGTCGCGAGACGTTCGGTTGCGTACAGATCGCGGTGCACCTCGCGGATACGAGCGGTGATCTCGGGCAGCACCTTCTCCGTGTGGGTCGACATCGAGCCGCGCCGCACGCGGTACTCGAACAACGGTTCGGGCACGCGCACGCCGTGAAAGCCGGCAGCCCCGAGCGAGATCCAGAACTCCCAGTCCTCCGCCCCGTCGCGGAAGTCCTCGCGGTAGCCGTGCACCGCTTCCCACGCGCGCCGGCGGATCAGCGCGCACACCGAGATCTGGTTCCGGAACAGCTCGTCGTGGAAATTGTAGGGCAGCTGGCGGTGAACGCCCGTGCGCTCCCCGAAGAACCGGATGTCGGTGTACGCGAATCCCGCGCGGGGATGCGCGACGAGGGCCGCCCGGCAGCGCGCGAGGAACCGGGGGTGCAGCCGGTCGTCGGCGTCGAGCGGAACGACGTTCTCCGTGGTGGCGGCCGAGAACCCCGCGTTGCGCGCGGCGGGAAGTCCGGCATTCGGCTGACGCAAGACGCGAACTCCGGCTTCGTTCGCCAGCGCCGCGAGCACCTCCCGGGTGCCGGCTTCCGTGCTGCCGTCGTCCACGACCACGATCTCCGCCACCGGAAGCGTCTGGGCCCGCACGCTCGCGACGGCGTCGAGCAACGTGTCCCCCGCGTTCCAGCAGGGGATCACGGCCGTCGTATCGCTCATGGCAGCAGGGCTGACCGCTGCAGCCGGTCGAGGAAGTCGTCGCGCCGGCGCTCCGGGCGGAGTCCGGCCGCGAGCGCGGTCAGCTCCTCGCGCCACGTCGCACGCATTCGCTGCACCGTGAAGTGATCGAGGACCTGCCGGCGGCGCGCGGTCCGCCGCGCCGGATCCCGCGCGGTCGCGAGCTCGTGCCGGACGGCCTCCCCCCACTCCCGATCCGAGGCGTCGACCGCCAGCAAGCGGCCGAGCTCCGGGGTCACGCATTCCCGCGTCCCGCCGACGTCGCTGGCGACGACCGCCGTGCCCACCGCGAATGCCTCGAAGACCACGAGTGGCAGCCCCTCGTACCGCGACGTGAGCAGCAGCAGGTCGGCATCCGCGAGCAACGAGGCGACGTCGTCGCGGTTCCCGAGGAGCGTGGCGCGACCGGCCAGCGGACCGCGCGAGATCTCCCGTTCCAGGGTCGCCCGCAGCGGACCGTCGCCGATCAGGGCGAACCGCACGGACGGATCGGCCGCCGCGACGGCCGCCGCGACCCGCACCCAGCGGCGCGGGTCCTTCTGTTCGTCGAGGCGGCCCACGAAAGCGACGAGCGGCTCGTCCCCGAGGCCGAGCGCGGATCGCAGCTCGCGCCGATCCCGGAGATCGGGGTGGAACTTCGCGGGATCCACCCCGCAGTGGACGACCTCGAACCGATCCGGCGAGATCCCGTACGTCGCGCAGGCGTAGTCCCGCAGATCCTCGGTGATCACGAAGCGCCGATCGAGTCGGTCGTGGTGCTCGGCCGAGATCCGGACCCAGTCCTCGCCGGAGTTGTGCAGATGCAGCATGTCCACGCACGCGAGCTCGTTCGTCAGGTCACGCAGCCGCCCGAGCGCGGTGTAGCCGACGGAGGTGTTCCGGTTCAGCACGATCGAGAGATCGCGCGACATCACCAGATACTCGAGAAACGCGCCCCGACCCTCCTCGTCGCCCCCGAGGGCGTCGAGCTCGAACAGCTCGTCCACGCGTTCCTGGAATCGATCGCGCCAGGCGTCGTCTCCGGCGAGCTCGGTCACGAGCACGACCCGGAACCGGTCCCGCGGGAGACCCTCCAGAATGTCGAGGTCCACTCTCTCCGCGCCGCCCACCGTCAGGTGGGGAACGAGATAGAGGACGCCGATCCGCTCATCCGATGGTCGCGTCAGGCCGAGCGGATCCGGAACGTTCGGACGCCGGTACGACTCGCGCGGGGAGGAGTCCTCGAGCGCGAAGCGACGCGAGAACTCCCGTGCGAGCATCGCCACCGGGCCCGCGGTCGGGCGCGGGCGGGGCCGGTACCACGGCGGCAGCTCCTGGGGCGCCCGATCCCCGAACGCCACCGGGTTCCGCCGGCGCAGCTCGGATCGAACGGACTCCGGCGTGCGCCCGCGATCCACGCGAGCCGACCGCCCGGCGTCGTGACGGCGGTAGCGGAACAGCGGCTCGGGGACGAGTCGGCCGGGAATGGAGAGCGAGGCGAGGCGAAGCCAGAAGTCCCAGTCCTCGTGGAGGTCCGGCACGGTCTCGTCCATCCCGCCGACGTCGAGATAGAGCTCGCGCGGGATCAACGCGAAGCTCGTGAGGAAGTTCTCCCGGGCGAGACGTTTCCGGTCGTACGGCTCGAGGCACTTCGCCTCCACGCGACCGAAATGGACCACCCCCGCGTACGTGAATCCGACGCGCGGCGTGAGGAGCTTCGCCCAGAGCAACTTCTCGAGCGCGGTCGGTTCGAGCAGGTCGTCCGCGTCCAGGAACACGAGGTGGTCGCCGCGCGCCGCCTCCGCTCCGGTGTTGCGCGCGGCCGCCGCATCCCCCCGTTCCGTCCGGCGCAGCACTCGAACTCTCGAGCGATCACCGAGACGTTCCAGCAATGCGAGCGACTCCGGCGCGTCCGAGGCGTCGTCCACGACCACGACCTCGAAGTCGCGGAGTGTCTGGATCTCGAGGCTTGCCAGCGTCTCCTCGAGCCACCCGTGCGCGTTGCAGAACGGAATCACCACGCTGATCGCGGGACGCGTCGCCGCCTTGCAGGCACGCAGCGCGTCCGCCGCGTAGAGCGACGGGTGCCTGTCGCGCAGCGCTCGGCGCAGCTCGCGACCCCGTTCGGCCGCGGTGTGGGTCATCGTGCGGCCGTGCCGGCGGTGACGAAACAGCGGAACGGGGACGCGGATCCCGCGCCCCCCCGCCTCCGCGACCGACAGCCAGTGGTTCCAGTCCTCCCAGCCGTGCCGGAACCCGGCGTCGTAGCCGCCGGCGCGCTCGTACCACGCACGCCGGATCAGCGCGCAGACCGTGGGGTGGTTCGACCACAGCAGATCCCAGGGGCACCACTCCTGCGTCTCCCACACGAGATCACGATCCCCGAAGAACCGCTGATCCGGCCACGCGAATGCGGCGTCCGGATTCTCGAGGAGCGTGGCCGCGAGCAGTTCGACGGCCTCGGGCTCGAGCGCGTCGTCGTTGTCGAGGAAGAGGAGGAGCTCGCCGCGCGACTCTTCGACGCCCCGTCGGCGCGCGCCGACGAGTCCGCGATTCTCCTGGCGGATCACCCTCACGTGGCTGACGCCCCGGAGACGCTCCAGCGTGCGGAGGGTCACCGGGTCCGTGGAACCGTCGTCCACCACCACGATCTCGACGTGGGGCCAGGTCTGATCGAGCACGCTCTGGACCGCCTCCGCCACGAGATCGCCGTAGTCGTGGCACGGCACGATCACCGAGACGAGAGGCGGCGCGGCGGGGCGCAAACGCTGCAGCCGCCGTCGCAACTCGGAACGGGCTTCCGGGTACGGGCCGACGTCGGGCGGCGTGTACGGGAGTCCCGATCCCTCCTCGTTCGCGTCCAGCGCGGCCAGGCCGTAGCGGAGAACGAACCGGACGCGCTCGACGCGCGCCCGCGCGACACGGGACGCCCACGCGCCCGCCTCGCGAAAGTTGCCGCGAGCCACGAGCCGGGCGAATCGCCCGAGCTTCAGCCAGCGGTCACCGGTCGTGGATCTCAATTCGTGTACCCGAGGGCCTCGAGTTGGGCCTTCGCCTCCTCGGAGAGTCCGTCCAGGCTCAGGGTCTCGGCGACGCGAAGTGCCTGCGCGCCGGCTTCCACGAGCCCGCGCATCTCGTGCCATTCGGGAGAGGCCGCGCGCCGATCCCAGAGGTTGCGGCGTTCCTGGGGATCCATGCGGAGATCGTACATCTCGCGCCGATCCTCGTCCGCGTCCACGAGAAGCTTCGTGCCCCTCCAGATCACGGCGTAGCGACGATCCACCATCTCGGGCGGATACGCCGCGACGCGGATCGGGGTGGTGCGCGCTCCGTCGTCGAACGGGAAGAACCGCTGCGCCTCGGCGTCGAACTCCCCGGTCTCGGCGAGCAGGCGTCGAAGCGCTCCGTGCACGTCCGTCAGATCGACGGGGCGGTCGGCCACCCCGCCGCGCGGCCCGCCCGGAATCCGCAGGACGAGGGGAATCCGGATGTCCTCCTCGTAGAGTTCCTTGAGGTGGCCCCAGGCGTCGTGCTCGCCCAGCATCTCTCCGTGATCCGCCAGGAACACGACGACCGTGCTCTCGGTCAGCCCGCGCGCTTCGAGCGCCGCGAGCAGGCGCCCGACCTCGCGATCCATCGAACGCACACCGCGCTCGTAGTTCGATTGCATCTCTTCGTTCGAGTAGTCCTTGACCGCACGGAACACGAACGCCGTGCTGGTAGAATCGCTCGATGAGTTGCGTACGTGGATCTTCGCGTGGCGATCGATCCGGCGGAAGTAGCCGTCGCCCTCGTCGAAACCCTCGAACGATTCCGCCTGCACCCTCGCGTCACCGAAGCGAATCAACGCGAGACGGATCTGGCTCGGGTTCTGCGGGTCGGCGGCGACGACGCCGTTCTCCAGGACCCGGAGATCCAGGACGGACTCCCCGGGCGGAAACCGGATCGGCACCGACGTGTTCCCGTGACCGTTCTCCGCGCGAACCGCCCCCATCGCCTCGCCGTTCCGCTCCACGAGCAGGTTCGGGACCGGCTCGAACAGGAAAGGAACGTGGCACTCCATGTACGTCGTGAACAGGAAGAACGGCTTGGAGGAATCCCGTCGATCGAGCCAGTCGATCGCCCGGTCGGTGAGCCCCGGTCCGTAGCTCCCGGTGCCGTCCAGACCGTTCCAGCACCAATCCCAACCGCGATCGAAGCCGTAGCGGGCGCTGCAGTAGCCGTTCCCGATCACGGCCGCGGTCGTGTAGCCGTCCGCCCGCAGCTGCTCCGACAGCAACGGGATCTCCGGGGAGAGCGACTGCTCGTTGTAGAAGAGCCCGTGGTGCTCCGGATGGAGCCCCGAGAGCAACGACGCGTAGGACGGAGCGGACGTCGGCGTGATCGTGTAGGCGTGCGGAAAGCGGATCCCGTCGCGCGCGAGCAGCTCGAGCGTGGGCGTGAGCTGACGGCCCCCGTCCTGCGGCGACGTGAAGTCGGCCCGGTGCGTGTCGGAGAGGATCACGAGCAGGTTCATCCCGCGTGCGTCGATGCTGCTCCGGACGGCGGGACCGACGACGCGGGGCGGCGCCGGTGGACGCGGCGGCTCCGGTTCCTCCCCGCACCCGGCGAGCAGGGCCGCGATCGCGCCGCCGAGGAGGAGACGCCTCACGCGACCCCGGCCGACGCGCGACGCGCGAGACACCGCACCAGGGCCTCGCGCCAGGGAGCGAGCCGCGGACCGTCCGGTCGGGTTCGCGCCAGCACCGAGTTCGCGGGCCGACGTGCCGGGCGCGGAAACGCGTCGCTCGTCACCGCGTCGACCGCGGTCGAGCTTCCGGTCTCCTCGAAGATCGCGCGGGCGAATCCGTTCCATGTCGTGGCCCCGTCGTTCGTGACGTGATAGATGCCGGACGGCTTGGCGGCGGCCAGCTCGAGCAGCGCCGTGGCGAGATCGCCTGCGTAGGTCGGAGTCCCGTGCTGATCATCCACGACCCCGAGCCGTTCGCGCTCGGCCGCGAGGCGCAACATCGTGAGGAGGAAGTTCCGGCCGTGCTCCGCGTACACCCACGCGGTGCGGGCGACGGCGCCCCGCTCGCCGAGCGCGAGCGTCGCTTCCTCCGCCATCAGCTTCGACCAGCCGTAGACCGAGAGCGGACCGGGCCGGTCGGTCTCGCGGTACGGAGCCGGCGCGTCGCCCGAGAACACGTAGTCCGTGGACACGGTGATCAGGCGCGCTCCCGTCGCGCGGCACGCGGCCGCGACGTTCGCCGTCGCGCGGCCGTTCTCGAGGAATGCCCGCGCGGGATCCGATTCGCAACCGTCGACGTCGGTCCAGGCGGCCCCGTGGATCACCACCTCGGGCTCGCCGGCCGCGAACGAGCGCGCGACGAGATCCGCGTCGGTCAGGTCACAGGTCTCCCGCGACCATCCGACGGCCGGGATCCCGCGCTCGGCGGCGACGCGCCCGATCTCGCGACCGAGCATCCCGGCCGCTCCCGTGTAGACGATCCGAGGACTCATCCCGGGACCTGGATCTCCGAGTTGTCACCCACCATGAACCGGAACGCGCGCGGCCGGGTCTCGCCCTGCACGAGTCGCGCGTTGCGGCCGATGAGGCTGCCCTCGACCCGGTGTCCGAGATGCTCGATGCGGCTGTTCTCCAGCACGATCGAGAACTCGATCTCCGAGCCGATGATCGCGCAGCCGCGCGACACCGAAGTGAACGGCCCGACGTACGAATCGCGGATCTCCGTCCCCGCCCCGATGATCAGCGGCCCGCGCAGCTCCGAGTTCACCACGGTCGCTCCCTCTTCCACCACGACCTCCCCGATGATGCGCGACGTGGAGTCCACGCTCCCCGCGACGTGACGGTCGAACGACAGCAACGCGACCCGGTTCGCCTCGAGCATGTCCTCGAGCTTGCCCGTGTCCTTCCACCATCCCTTGATGACGTGGCTGCGGACGTCCTTGCCCTGGTCGATGAGCCACTGGATCGCATCGGTGATCTCGAGCTCGCCGCGCGGCGACGGGCGGATCGCGTTCACCGCCTCGAAGATCGTGGGATCGAACATGTACACGCCCACCAGCGCATAGTCGGACTTCGGCCGCGCCGGCTTCTCCTCGAGGCCCACGACCTTGCCGCCCACGATCTCGGCCACGCCGAAGGAAGACGGATTCGGAACCCGCGCCAGGAGGATCTGCGAGTTCGGGCGTTCGGCCTGGAACTCGTGGACGAGCGGACCGATGCCGTCCTTGATGAAGTTGTCGCCGAGGTACATCACGAACGTGTCGCCCCGCAGGAAATCCTCGGCGATCTTCACCGCGTGCGCGAGCCCGAGGGGCTCGTCCTGCCGGATGTAGGTCGTCTTCACGCCGAACGCGGAGCCGTCACCGACCGCGGCTTCGATCTCCGCCGCCGTATCGCCCACGATGATGCCGATGTCGCGGATGCCCGCGTCCCGGATCGCCTCGATCGCAAAGAACAGGATCGGCTTGTTCGCCACGGGAACGAGCTGCTTCGCGCTCGTGTGCGTGATCGGACGCAGCCGTGTGCCCTTGCCGCCCGAAAGGATCAACGCCTTCAAGTCACACTCCTTGGACCGCGAACGGTGGTCAGCTGTCGAAGAGTTTCCGCAGGAACCGGGCGCCCCGCGCCCGCGACTCCAGGTTCACGTCGCGCGGAACGTCGACATCCTCGCCGCGCGCGATCGCCCAGGGCCGGTCCTCGCACATGCGTTTCGCCTCCTCCGCTCCCACGATCCGGGCCGCGATCTCGCGCCCCCGATCCAGGCAGAACGGACGGCGACGTCGGTGGTGCGCGTCCGACGCGAGCAGGTGTCCGGCGCCGCGTTCCAGCAGATCCGCCGCCGCGGTCGCCGGAGCCTCGCCGTGGATTCCCACCAGGCTCGGCGCGTTGATCTGGATCAGCGCCCCGCGCGCGATCCAGTCCGCGACCGGTCGCGGATCCCGCTGCAGATCCGCGTTCCGCTCGGGGTGGGCGATGACCGCGGTAAGGCCGCGTCGCGCGAGCGCGTCGACCGCGTCACCGACGTGCGGCGGCATCTGGCGGAGCGAGAAATCGAACAGCACGTGCTTTCCGTTCTCGCCGAGCGGTACCGCCTTCTTCGCGAACTCCGCGGCCGAGACGTCGCTCGCGAGGTAGTTCTCCGCCCCCGGGAACACCTCGAGCGGAATGTCCGCGCGCTTCAACTCGCGCACGAGGTGCTTCCACTCCGCGTAGTTGTGCTCCGGCGACGTGTCGAACAGCTTCTCCCACAGGTGGGACGTCGCGAACACGGCCCGCACGCCGGTGGCGAGGGCATCGCGGGCGAGCTCGAGCGCGTCGGGCAGATCCACCGCGCCGTCGTCGACCCCCGGCAGGATGTGGCAGTGCAGGTCCAGCATCACGCCCCCGCGAGCTCCTGGAGGATTCCCGGCACGGCGTCCAAGGCCGCGCCCATCAACGCCGGGTCCTTGCCGCCGGCCGTCGCGAGGTGCGGCTTCCCGCCCCCGCCGCCGCCCGCGATCTTCGCCACCCGGCCCACGAGATCTCCCGCCTTCACGCGGCCCCCCTTCACGACGTCGTCGGAGACCGCCGCCACGAGGGCCACCTTGCCCTCGAGCTCGGCCGCCAGGACCACGACGGTCTTCGGCCCCGAACCGCGGAGCGAGTCGCCGAGATCGCGCAGCGCATCTCGACTCTCCACCGGAACGCGTCCGCAGACGAGGCGATGCCCCGCGACCTCCCGCGCCGACGCGGCCAGGTCCTCGGCCGCGCCGCCGGCCGCCTCCCGCTCCAGCTCGTCTACCCGTCGCTTGAGGCGACGCAGTTCGTTCTGCAGATCCTCGAGCCGGCGCTCGGCGTCCTCCGGCGTGGATCGCAGCAGCGACGCGAGACGGTCCAGGCGCTGTCGCGTGGATCGGGCCGCCGCCCACGCCGACGTTCCCGCGAACGCCTCCACGCGTCGCACGCCGGAAGCCACCGAGCCCTCGGAAGCGAACGCGAGGAAGCCGAGATCTCCCGTCAGGCCGACATGGGTGCCACCGCAGAGTTCCCGCGACGGCCCCATGGTGACCATGCGGACCTCGTCGCCGTACTTGTCGCCGAAGAACGCGAGCGCACCCGCCTCGATCGCGCGCGCGTACGGCATCGTCTCGATCGTCACCTCGTGATTCGCGCGCATCATCTCGTTCACGCGCTCGTCGATGTGCGCGAGCTCGTCGGGCGTCACCGCCTCCGGATGCGAGAAGTCGAAGCGCAGGCGATCGGGGCCCACGAAGGAACCCTTCTGCTGCACGTGCGGTCCGAGGATCTCGCGAAGCGCGTGATGCACGAGGTGGGTCGCCGAATGGTGCGCCGTGACGTGTGCCCGATGCTCCACGTCGACGCGCTGGGCGACGCGGGCGCCCGCCCCGATCTCCCCGTCTTCCACCGTGCCGAAGTGAACGAACACCGCGCCGCCGGCCAGCTTCTGCGTATCCTCGATCTGGACGCGCGCTCCGTCCGCGAGGAACTCGCCCCGGTCGCCGACCTGGCCGCCCGACTCGCCGTAGAACGGCGTGGCCACGGTCACGAGAGCGACGCTCGCTCCCTCGCCCGCGCGCTCCGCGGGGCGGAGCGTGTCGCCATCCACGATCGCGAGAGAGCGTACGACCGATTCGTCGGCGAGCGTCGAGTAGCCGGTGAACGTCGTGGGCGTCGACTCCGACCCGCGCACCAGGATGTCGAGACCCTGCTTGCCGGCGGCGTTGCCCTTCCAGCTCGCGCGGCTGCGCTCCTTCTGCTCTTCCATGGCGGCGTAGAAGCCGCCTTCGTCGACCTCGAACCCCTTGCGCACGGCGACCGACGCGGTCAGCTCGAGCGGACAGCCGTACGTGTCGTACAGCCGGAACGCGACGTCGCCCCGGAGGACCCGTTCGCCCTCGGGGCCCACCTTCCACACGTCGCGGTCCCCGAGCTGGGCGAGCAGCTCGTCGATCCGCCGCATCCCTTCCTCCACCGTGCGCCGGAACAGGCGCTCCTCGCGCGCGGCGCCGTCGCGGATCGCATCGCGCCGCTCGATCAGCAGCGGGTACGCGTCCGACATCAGCTCCACCACGCCGTCGCACGCTTCGGCCAGGAACTCGCGATCGATGCCGAGCAGCACGCCGTGGCTCACCGCACGACGCATGACCTTGCGGAGCACGTAGCCACGGCCCGTCTTGTCCGGATGCACGCCATCCGCGAGCAGGAACGCCGACGCGCGTGCGTGATCGGCGATGACGCGCTGCGACACCGAGTCGTCCGAGGCGTCGCCGGCGTATTCGCGGCCGGCGAGGCGGGCAATCCGGTCCAGCAGCGATCGGAACAGATCCCCGTCGTAGTTCGACAGCTTGCCCTGCACGACCGACGTGATGCGCTCGAGCCCCATGCCCGTGTCGATCGACGGCGCGGGCAGCGGGTGCAGCTTGCCCTCCGGGTCGCGGTCGTACTGCATGAAGACGAGGTTCCAGATCTCCATCCAGCGATCGCCCTTGTTCACCTCGCCGGAGAGCGCCGGGCCGAGATCGTAGTGGATCTCCGAACAGGGGCCGCAGGCGCCCGTATCGCCCATGGACCAGAAGTTGTCCTTCATGCCGAAACGCAGGATCCGGTCGTCGCCGAACCCGGTGACCTTCTTCCAGAGTCCCGCGGCTTCGAGATCCTCCGGAATGCCGTCGGCGCCGCCGAACACCGTGATCGCGAGCCGCGACGGATCCAGGCCGAGCCGCTTCACGAGCAGCTCCCAGGCGTACGCGATCGCCTCTTCCTTGAAGTAGTCGCCGAAGGAGAAATTGCCGAGCATCTCGAAGAACGTGTGGTGCCGCGGAGTGCGCCCCACTTCCTCGAGATCGTTGTGCTTGCCCGACACGCGCAGACAGCGCTGCGAGCTCGCCGCGCGCGGCCACTCGCGGTGGGCGCGTCCCGTGAACACGTCCTTGAACGGGACCATCCCCGCGTTCACGAACAGCAGGGTCGGGTCATCCGGCGGCACGAGCGACGCGCTCGGCATGACCCGATGGTCCTTCTCCGCGAAGAACTCGAGGAACGTGTTCCGGATTTCCGCTGTCTTCATGCTCGTTTCGACCTCGCGGGGCCGCCCCCGTGTATTGACTGTCTAGTCGTTCGAACCCTCGTCCGGGAAGCCCCGCGCTTCCGCGAACCGGCCGATCGCCTCGCGCACGGCGTCGGGTGGGAACCCGCGCCGTGCGAGCGCACCCCACATGCGACGTCGCGCCACGGGCGCCGTGAGACCCGACCACTTGCCCGCGGATTTCTCGAGCACGGCGAGCGCCAGATCCGCTTCCGTCTCCGGCGGCACCTCCTCGGCCATCGCCGCCTCGACCGTTTCCTCGCTCACACCGCGGCGGGCGAGCTCTCGCCGGAGCAGCCCCCGTCCGCGCGGCGCGAAACGGCCGCGGTCGCGAATCCACGCGCGGCTCGTCTCCTCGTCGTCCACGAGGCCGAGCTCCGCGAGACGCACGAGCGCCTCCTCCACGACCGGCTCCGTGAAGCCGAGTCGCCCGAGGTACGCCCGGACCTCCTGCTCGAAACGTCGGCGGGGCGTGAGGTAGGCGATCGCCGCCTCCACGGGAGAGGCGGGCGGCGCCTTCACCGCCCGCTCTTCCCGGGTTCCGTCAGTCCTTTTCCGCGGTCGCGGCAACGGTCTCTTCCGTCTCCTCGGCTCCGTTCCGGGCCGGGAGTGCCGACACGATGCCGTATGCGGTCCGGACCTCCTGCTCCAGACGGGCGAGAACGTCGGGATTCTCGCGCAGGAACGATTTCGCGTTCTCGCGCCCCTGTCCGATCCGATCCGCTCCGTACGAGAACCAGCTGCCCGACTTCTCCACGATGTTCTTCTCCACCGCGAGATCGATCAGGTCGCCCTCGTAGGAGATGCCCTCGCCGTAGATGATGTCGAACTCCGCCTCGCGGAACGGCGGCGCCAGCTTGTTCTTCACGACCTTCACGCGCGTGCGGTTGCCGACCGCCGCCGTGCCTTCCTTGATCGCACCGATGCGACGGATGTCCAGGCGGATCGAAGAGTAGAACTTGAGCGCGTTACCGCCCGTGGTCGTCTCCGGGTTGCCGAACATCACGCCGATCTTCATGCGGATCTGGTTGATGAAGATGATGCAGGTGCGCGACTTGGAGACGGAGCCGGTCAGCTTCCGCATGGCCTGCGACATCAGGCGCGCCTGCAGACCGACGTTGTGATCGCCCATCTCGCCCTCGATCTCCGCGCGCGGCACGAGCGCCGCCACCGAGTCGATCGCGATGATGTCGACCGCGTTCGAGCGGACGAGCATGTCCGTGATCTCGAGCGCCTGCTCCCCGGTGTCCGGCTGCGAGACGAGGAGATCGTCGATGTTCACTCCGAGCGCCTGCGCGTACTTCGCGTCGAGCGCATGCTCGGCGTCGATGAACGCCGCCGTGCCGCCCTGCCGCTGCGCATTCGCCATCATGTGGAGCACGAGGGTGGTCTTGCCCGAAGACTCGGGCCCGAACACCTCCACGATCCGTCCCCGCGGCACGCCGCCGATCCCGAGCGCCAGATCCAGCGAGAGCGAACCGCTCGGCACGACACGGATGCCTTCCTCCGTCTGCCGCGGGTCGCCCAGACGCATGATGGCGCCCTTTCCGAACTGCCGCTCGATCTGACCGACGGCGAGATCGAGCTGCTTCTCGCGGTTCGGCTGCTGCGCACCGCGCGTGGTGGTCATCCCCTTCATGAAGCCCTCCTCCTATCCTCGGGTGGAGTCGCGAGCGGGAGCCGCGCGACCACCCGGTACTCTGCTCCCCGGGGCGAGAGCAGACTCTCGACCAACGTCACCTCCTCCAGAAACCGCTCGCTTCCCTCGAAGCGCAGTTCGCGGAGGAGATCCCGGAGCGCGCCGTGATCCCGGGGGGAACGCGGACGTCCGAGCGTGAGATGCGCCCGGAACGGTCGATCCGACGGACGCACGAACGCGTGCGCCGCCAGCTCTCGTTCCAGTCGCGACGCGAGGGCGGCGAGCTCCCGTGCTCCTTCCGCCACTCCCGTCCACACCACCCGCACGTCGCCGCGCGCGGGAAAGGTCCCGAGTCCGGACAGGCGCCACGCGAAGGGCGCTGCCGGTCGCGTCGCCCGGGCGAGAAGCTCCGTGAGCTCTTCACCCCGGACGTCCGGAACGTCTCCCAGGAACTGCAACGTCACGTGCAGGTTGCCGGGCGGAGCCCATCGCACGTCTCCGTCGAACCGACGAAGCCGCTCGAGGATCCGTTCCAGCTCGCCACGAGCACCGGCGTCCGGCCAGGCGGCGACGAAGAGTCTCCGGTGCCGGCCCGATCCCCCGGGATTCGGCCCCGCGGGATTCGGCCCCACCGGATTCGACCGGGACGATTCCGGCCGAGGTCCCGGGGACCCCGGGCTCGTCACCCGTCCGACTCCACCAGCCGACGATAGGCGATTTCCAGCGCCTTGTTGACCGTTCGTTCGCGGACCATCTCGCGAGGCCCCGGGAAGCGGAACGAGCTCGCCCCGGCGCCCCGATCGTCGGCCCAGCCGATCCAAACGGTCCCGACCGGCTTCTCGGCCGTACCGCCTCCGGGGCCCGCCACGCCCGTGACCGACAGGCCGAGCACCGGGAGCACCGCTCCCGACGGTCCGATCGCAGCGATCGTGCTTCCCGCGCTGCCGGCGGCGGCGAAGCGCTCACGAACGCCGACGGCCATCGCCTCGGCGACGGCCGCAGAGACGGCGCCTTCGCTCTCGATCCGCGCGGGATCGACGCCGAGCTGCCCCGCCTTGATCTCGTTCGCATACGCCACGACGCCGCCAAGGTACACCGAAGACGAACCCGGAACATCGGTGATTCGAGCCCCGATGAGCCCACCCGTGCAGGATTCGGCCGTGGCGAGCCATCGATTGCGTGCGCGGGCCGCCGCGACCACCGACTCCTCGATCGAGCGGCCGGGCAGCGCCCAGTCGCCGAGCAGGGTCCGAACCTCCGACTCGGCGGCATCCAGGACTTCCGCGTCGAGGCCGCCCGGCGCGAAGACGCGCACCCGCACCCCACCGGGGCCCGGCAGGAACGCGAGTCGCGCGCCCGGCGGCGCCCGGAAGCCGCCCTCCTCGAGTCGCTCGGCCACGCGCACCTCGCCGATGCCCGCGGTGGCGATCGTTCGCTCCCAGGACACGTCGGGTCGCCCGACCGCGCGCGCCACGGCGTCGATCATCGCCGACGCCTCCATCGGCACGCCGGGGAGCGACCACAGATCGCAGCCGCCGACCCGGACCCGGAAGCCCGCGGCCGAGCCCACGGGATTCGCGACGATCGAGGCGCCGCGCGGGAACTGCGCCTGCCGCTTCACGTTCTCCGACGGCGCACCGAGCCCGCGCGCGGCCATCAACGCGGCGAGGCGCTCGAGCGCCGCCGCGTCCTCCACGAGCGGCACGCCCAGGCAATCGGCCACGCCGTCGCGCGTGACATCGTCCGACGTGGGACCGAGTCCTCCCGTGACGACGAGCACGTCCGCGCCTTCGGCCAGGCGTCGGATCGCCTGCGCGATCACCGCGCGATCATCCCGCGTGAACTCGACGCGATCGATCACGACGCCCGCGTTTGCGAGCGCAGTGGTGATCATGCGGACGTTGCGATCGGAGATGGTGCCGCCCAGCAGCTCGTCGCCCACGAGCAGGATGCGACCGACCCGAGCCTCGCTCAACGCAGCACTTCCGGCAGCAGCGGCAGCAGGAAGTGCAGTGCGATGCGCGCGTAGATGCCGGCGAACACGTCGTCCGCCATCACGCCCCAGCCGTTGGTCCACTCCTGGCTCTTCCCGGCCGGCCACGGCTTCACGATGTCGAACAGGCGGAACAACACGAAGCCGAGCCCGGCCGCACCGATCGACGGCGCCACCGCCACGACCGTGATCCACTGCCCCACGACCTCGTCCCACACGATGGGGCTCGCGTCCTCGCCGAACTCGTCCTCGCCGAGCTTCGACGCGGGCACGCCGATCCCCGCCGCGACGACCAGGAACACGATCGTGGTCCAGGCGAACGTTCCGTCCTGCCCGAGCGGCAGCGGCAGCCACAGCCAGAGGGCCAGCCCGAGCAGACTGCCCGCGGTCCCCGAAGCGAACGGGAAGAAGCCCGTGTACGCCCCCGTGGCGATGAAGCGGAGCAGCGGCCTCACGCGCGCCCCGTGCCGCCGAAGACCTCGCGGCGGTTCTTGAACACGTAGTCGAGTCCGGACAGCAGCGTGACGGCCGCCGTGGCCACCATGGCGACGAAGAGCCACGTCGTGGCCGGCTCGCCGAACTGCTTCCAGTAGGTCGGGGATTCGTCGGCGGTGGCGCGGTAGGACATCAACGCGAGAAACAGCAGCACGACGACCATCTGCACCGTGGTCTTCCACTTCGCGAACGGAGACGAGTGGATCACCACGCCCCGCCGGCCGACGTGCGAGCGCAGCCAGGTCACGAGCAGCTCGCGCCCGAGGATCACGCCGACCATCCACCACTCCACGCCCGGCACGCGAATGAGCCGGAACCCGACGAACGCGGCCGCGACGAGGAGCTTGTCGGCGAGCGGATCCAGCATGCGACCGAGCGGCGTGACGGTGTTCGTACGCCGAGCGAGCCAGCCGTCGATCCGGTCCGTGATCGCCGCGGCGACGAACACGGCCGACGCGAACCAGATCGCGGGCACGGACTCGCGCAGCAGCAGCCCGGCGAAAACCGGCGCGGCCACGAGCCGACCGACGGTGAGACGGGTCGCGAGAGTCATCCGTGCAGCCGCTCCCTTCCCTGGATCGCGCGCGACAGGGTGACCGTGTCCGCGAACTCCAGATCGCCTCCCACCGGAATCCCGCGGGCGATTCGCGAGACGATGCACCCCACGGGATCCAGCAGCTTCTGGAGATAGTACGCCGTCGCGTCGCCTTCCGTATCGGGGTTGAGCGCGAGAATCACCTCGCGCGGAGCGGATTCCCGCACGCGGGCGAGCAGCTCGCGGATCTTGAGATCGTCGGGGCCCACGCCGTCGAGCGGCGAGAGCACGCCGTGGAGGACGTGGTAGCGGCCGCGAAACTCCGAGGTGGCCTCGATCGCGAGGACGTCGGAGGGCTCCTCCACCACGCAGAGCAGCGCCTCGTCGCGTCGGGCGTCCCGACAGATCGCGCAGGGCGAGTCCTCGGTGACGTCCCAGCATGTGTCGCAGAAGCGGATCTTCCGCTTCACGTCGCGCAGGGCATCCGCGAATCGATCCACCCCGGCCTGGTCGGTCTTCAGGACCCAGAATGCCAGACGTCGCGCGGACTTCCGCCCGATCCCGGGCAGGCGCGCGAACTCCTCGACGAGACGGGCCAGCGCTTCCGGCTCCACGGGCGGATCAGATCATGCCGGGCGGCAGGCCGAGCGAGCCGGCCGCGCGCTGCATCTCCGCGGACGCCATCTCCGACGCGCGACGCTTCGCTTCGTTGATCGCCGCGACGATCAGGTCCTGCAGCATCTCGACGTCGTCCTTGTCCACGACCTCGGGGTCGAGCGTGATCGAATGGAGCGTGCCGTCTCCGGAGACGACGACCTTGACCATGCCGCCGCCGGCCGTGGCCTCCACCGTCTTGTTCGCGAGCTCGGCCTGGACCGCCTGCATCTGCTCCTGCGCCTTCTGGACCTGCTTCATCATTTTCTGGATGTTCACGCTCTAACTCCCTGCGGAATCGCCACCTGGCAAGATCTGGCCATCGAGGTCGCGCACAATCCGGCGCAGCCCGGGGTTGTCGTCGAGAAGGTCACGCGGCCCGCGGGGGGCGGCGCCCGGGTCCGCGGAACCCGTCCCCGGCGCGATCGGCACCTGGCCCGTCCGGACCCGGAAGCGGAGCTTGCGGCCGGCCGCCGACTCCAGCTCCTCCTGGATCACGGCGAGGTTCTCCCGCCGCTGCACCATGCCCTCGTAGTACGTGTTGTCGAACACCGCGCAGAAACTCTCTTCGTCCAGCGCGCCCGGCGCCCCGTGCTCCAGGAACGACGCGAGCATCCGCTTGCGCGTTCGCAGACGCGCGAGAAGCGAATCCCAGAGCCGGCCCGCCTCGCCCGAGACGACCGTCGCCGCGGGGGGCACGGCCGCCGGGCGCTCCGTGAACATCGCCTCTTCCGGCGGCGGCGGCATCTCCGCCGTCGCGACGCCGGACTCCCACTCTTCGGCGGACGGGCCTTCGAAAGAAGCGGTCTCGGGGACCGCTCCCCCGGACCCGCCGGACCCGCCCATCGCGCGCGGCTCGTCCCCGGCGGGACGGCTTCGGCGCGCGGAGGAGCCTTTCGGCGCGTCGGCGCGGGCGGAGCGGCTCGCGGCCCGGCCCGGCTCGGTGTCCGCGGTCGGCGCCGGCGCGGTCGGACGGGACGGAGTCCGCGCCGTCGGAGCGGCCGGCGGTGCACTCGGGGCCGGGGCGGACGGCGGCGGCACCGGCAGCCCGGACGTGAGCGCATCCAGGCGCCGAGCGAGCTCCGCCATCTCCCCCGGATCCTCGAGCCTCGCCATCCGGGCCAGCGCCACTTCGAGTGCGAGGCGCGGACGCGCGCTTCGCCGGAGATCGGCCACCGTCCGGCTCGCGAGAGCGAGCAACGCCGTCAGCTTCGCGCCGGAAACGCCGGAGGCGAGTCGACGGTATTCTTCCGCCCGATCGGGGCGCACGCCGAGCGCACCGGCCGCCTCTCCCGCTTCCGCCGCCACGAGCAGATCACGCAAAGTCTGCGTGAGCGAGAGCGCGACCCGCGCCGGATCCATGCCGCGATCGAGCAGTTCGGACAAACGCGTGAACGCGTCCACCGTGCGTCCTTCCGCGCACGCCGAGACGATCGCGAGGTAGATCTCGTCCTCCGCCTCGCCGAGAAGTGACCGGACTCCGTCCTCGGTGACCTTGCCCCCGCCGATCGCCGCCGCCTGGTCGAGCAGGCTCTCCGCGTCGCGGAGACCGCCCTCGGCCTGGCGCGCGAGCTCGGCGATCGCTTCCGGCTCGGCCTCGAAGCCCTCACGTTCCGCGAGGCGGGCGAGCGTCTCCTCGATCGTCACGGTGTCGATGCGTCGGAAGTCGTAGCGCTGGCAGCGCGATCGGATCGTGGCCGGCACCTTGTGCACTTCCGTCGTGGCGAACACGAAGTACACGTCCGGCGGCGGTTCCTCGAGCGTCTTCAGGAGCGCGTTGAACGCTTCCTTCGTGAGCATGTGCACTTCGTCGATGATGTAGACCTTCGCGCGGCCGCCGCTCGGCGCGTACCGCACGTTCTCGCGCAGGTCCCGGATCTCGTCGATGCCGCGGTTGCTCGCGCCGTCGATTTCGAGCACGTCGAGGCTCGTGCCCGCACCGATCTCGCGACACGTGCCGCACTCGTTGCACGGCTCCTCGACGGGACCGTTCGTGGCTTTCTCGCAATTCAGACACTTCGCGAGAATGCGCGCGGTCGTGGTCTTGCCGACGCCGCGCGGTCCGCAGAACAGGAACGCGTGCGCGAGGCGCTCGGTCCGGATCGCGTTGACGAGGGTGGTGGTGACGTGTTCCTGGCCGATGACGTCGGCGAAGCGCTGCGGCCGCCACTTGCGGGCCAGGACTTGGTAGGCCATCGCGGCGCGTGCTCCCTTCTCACCGGTTGTCGCGCCGGACAGTCAGGTGCCTCCGCGAGGCGCCGGCCAGGCACCCCGACGCACCCGGGAGCCACCGCTTAGCGCTGCTGCCTTCCGGCCCTGACGCGGTTCACGAGTCCCCGTTGCCCGGGACCCGGCACGGCGCCTCTCGGAGGTTGCGGTCGCCGCCGCGACCGGAGAAGAATGGTGGAGATGAGCGGGATCGAACCGCCGACCTCCTCGTTGCGAACGAGGCGCTCTCCCAGCTGAGCTACATCCCCACCTTGTTCCGACTGCCACGGTCTCGCGACCGTCGACGGCGCGAATCTACACCCGAACGGGTTCGATGTCTTGCGCCGTGTTGCGCGCTTCCGGGAGCTCCGGCTCGGAACGCCGGATTCCGGAAACGTCGCGTGAGTGGCGGAGAGAGAGGGATTCGAACCCTCGGAACCGTTTCCGGCTCACGCGATTTCCAGTCGCGCCGATTCAACCACTCTCGCATCTCTCCGAACGGCCTTCGCCCCGACGACCGGGCGGGACCGCGAATCCTGGCGGAGAGGGAGGGATTCGAACCCTCGGAACCCTTGCGGGTTCAACGGTTTTCGAGACCGCCCCATTCAACCGCTCTGGCACCTCTCCCAGGGATCGTCATTCACTTCCGCCGTCGCCGGACGCTTCACCACCGCGGCGGCGCGCGAACCACTCCGACAGGAGAAGCGAGCAACGATCCTGCAGCACCCCGGGGCGGACCCGGACCTCACCGAGAATGCCGGCCCCCGGAACGTCGAATTGGGAGCCCATGGCTCCCAATCGCGAATCCCAGGCCCCGAACACCACCCGCGCGAGTCTCGCGAGCACGATCGCCCCGGCGCACATGGGACAGGGCTCCAACGTGACGTAGAGCGTGTCCCCATCCAGGCGGGCGGATCCGGTCTCGACACGAGCTGCGGAGATGGCCTCCATCTCGGCGTGAGCCGTGGGATCGGCTCGCTCGCGCATCCGGTTCCGTCCGCGGCCGACCACCCGGCCCGCTCGAACGATCACGGCTCCGACGGGCACTTCGCCGGCGCGTCCCGCTTCCTCCGCGAGCGCCACCGCCGCCTCCATCCAGGTCTCGTCCGATGGCGAACCGTGGATGGGGAACCCTCCGAAACCGCTCCAAGGCACCCGAGAAAGTACGGGAGGGCTCGGGGACCTGTCAAGAATCGCGGGGGATCCGCCCCGTGTCACGGCTCGTCCGAGGAGTCGTCGCCGGTCCCGTCGTCCGTCCCGTCGTCGTCCGCGAGATCCTCGTCCTCCGCCTCGCTCGCGGGCGAACCCTCCGCCGGGCCCAGAACCTCCTCCAGTGCCCGCTCCACGTCGGGGGCCCCGGGCTTGAGCTCCCGGGCCCGGGCAGCCAGACGCGCCGCTTCGTCGAGATCTCCGGCGGCTGCGCGAGCGCGGAGCAGGGCGACCACGTTCGCGACCTCGTCGGGCGCGCGCTCGTAGGCGATCTCGGCTTCGCGCGTGCCGTCTTCCACCAGCCCGGCTTCGAGGTACGCCACGGCGAGGTTGCGTCGGATCGTGGTCTCCGGGCCGTACCCGAGCGTCAACGCGCGCCGCAGCACGAGGATCGCGTCGTCGAATCGCCCGACCGTGAGGTAGGCGGCGCCGGCGGAGAGCAGCGCGCCGCGGTGATCCGGATCTCTCGACAGGACCTCCTCGAAGCGTCGGATCGCCTCGCGCCAGTCTCCCTGCTGCGCGGCGAGGATGCCGAGGTTGCTGTGCACGGCCACCGCGTAGTCCGGCGCGATGCGCAACGTCTCGCGGTAGGCGTCGCGCGCCTCGTCGAGTCGGCCCGTCCGCGCGAGCGTGTTGCCGAGGTTCAACCACGCGCGCGGATCGGGCACGCCCGACGCGATCGTGGCGCGATACTCCTCGATCGCGCGATCGTAGTTCTGCTCCTGTTCGTACAGGACCGCCAGGTTGTAGCGATGGAACGGCGCGTCGCGGTCGGTGGTCACGTCGGCGAGCCCCGTCGCAGTGACGAAGCGCGGATTCGTGATCAGGAATGCCGCCACGAGACCGGCGAGTGTGAACGCGAACCGTCGCGGTCGCTCCACCGCGTGGCGCATGGCCCGGAAGAACTGCAGGATCCCGGCGCCGACGAACGGCAGCATCCAGGCGATCGCGGGCTGCCGATACCGGGCGCACACGAAGAAAGCCACGATCGCCGCCGCGTAGGCGAGCAGCCACGCGAAGAGAAGCAGGCGCGGGCGCGTCCCGATTCCGGGCACGAACAGACCGAGCAGCCCGAAGGGAGCGAGGATCGACCACTGCACCAGGAAACCGCGAAGGATCGGCGTGAAACGTCTCGCCTGGTCGCGGAGGTCGCGGTTGTTGCTGATCTCGTACCCGTTCAGGAAGTACAGCACCTTTCGCCCGAGGAGCACGGCGGCCTCCTTCGGATGATCATGCATCCATGCGAGCCCCTGCCCCATCCAGTAGCGATGGATCTCCCCCGGAGTCGGCGGATGCCCGAGGGCGCGAGCGGCAAGCGTCTCCGCCGCGATCTCGATCGTGTCGCGGTACTCGGAGTCGGACCGGAGTGTCTGATCGGCTTCCGCGAGGCCGGGGGCGAGCGCCGACTTGCCGTCCGCTTCCGGATTGTTGCCGACGAAGAAGTTGATCCCGCCCTGTGTCGCGAGCAGTACCGGTTCCCCGCCCGCCAGGAAGTTCCGCGCAGTCACCGCAAGTACCGGCACCGACGTCGCGAGGGTGAGGACGACGGCGGCGAGCAAACGTCGGCGCGACCGGAACAGGATCCACAGGAACGCGGCCGGCGCGACCGCGAGAGCCGTCGCGTGGATCGTGGACGCGACTCCCAGGGCGAGACCGCCCGCCGCCGTCCAGCGCACCGAGTCCCGCGCGTCGCCCTCGAGCAACAACCAAGCCGCGAGCGTGCCGAGAAACGTCCCGAGCGCGGTGGTGAGGATCTCGCCCTCGAAGTACACGAACATGCCGTACGTCGCCGCGAGCACGGCGGTGACGGCCGCCACCGCCTCCCCGTGCGTGCGGCGCGCGATCGCCCAGCAGATCGGAACGTGGACGAGCCCGAGGAGCCACTGCACGACCCGCACGACGTCCACGTGCGCGCCGAACACGCGGTACAGCCCCGCGAGGAAGAACGGGTAGCCGGGCGGGCGGAAATAGGCGCGGCCGGGATCGAGCTCCCCTCCGCCGAGGATCAGCCGCGCCGCGCCGTCGTACCACTGGGCGTCCAGGATGAGGTGTCGGCCGAACGGCGAGAGGATCAGTTCGCGGAAGTACTCGATCCGCAGCAGCAGTCCAACGAACAGCGCGATCCCGAGCACGATCCGGGATCGTCGACGCACGACCTCGTCACTGGACATAGCTGAGTGACTCGAGCGTCTCGCGATCCTCGTCGGAGAGGAACGATTCGTCCGGGGGGATCACCGCGAGCCGCCCCGGATCCACGCGCGGCGGCCGGGCGGCCAGCGAGTCCGGGCGAACGACGGAGTCCGGCACCTCGCCGTCCAGATCGGACGGTTCCGCGGAATCGAAGAGCCAGTAGAGGATCGGCGCGACGTCGAGGATCGAAAGCGTATCCCTGCCCGACGCCTGCGCGAACCGCGGCCCCGACGCGACGAAGATCCCGGTCGGTCGGTGGAACCCCGAGAACGAATAGCTCGGCAGACCGAACACGTCATTCTGGTCCGGGGATCCGTCCTGGGGGCGACGCCCCACGAACAGCCCGGGGGCCTCCTGGAACAGCACGTCCGGCGCATTCTCGGTGTACGGCCCGTGGAATACCTCTTCGCGTGTCATCACGCGCTCGGCGAATCTCTCGCCCGTGTCCGGATCCCGCAGCTGCTCGAGTCCGTGTCGCACCCGACGGGCGACGTCTTCGGCCTCCGCTCCGGGGTGAATCGCGCCGCGGAAGTCGCGTCCCTTCTCGTTCACGCGCACGAGTCCCGAGAACGGCCCGGGCGGAAACGCCTCGATCTCCGCGCCGGACGCCGGCGACCCGAGGAAGCCCTTCTCTTTCATCCAGTTGAAGAGGCGCAGCTCCCGGTAGATCGGTCCCATCCCGTGATCGGACATCACGAGCACGTCCACGTCGGGACCGGCCGCGGCCACGAGGCGGCCGATCTCCTCGTCGGCGCGCACGAACATGTCTCGGATGGCCGTTCCGTACTGCTGCGCGAGCTCGGGGTCGTACTCCGGATGATCCTCATCCGCGAACTTCCAGTAGAAGTGCATGACCTTGTCCGTGCCGGTGAAGACGATCCAGAACAGATCCCAGGGCTTCTCCGCCATGAGCTGCTCCGCCACCTGCGCCTGCCGGTCGAACGTCGAGCGGAAGTGAGCGAGCAGTTGCCCCTCGTGCCCGGCCCGGATGCTCTCCCCGAACAGGTCCAGCGGGTAGGGCTGGATCTCCGACTCGAGCGCCGACGGATACGTGTACCCGGAGGTCGCCGCACCGAACGGGAATCCCGAGATGAAGAAGCCATCCACGCGATCCGGCGGGAACGTCATCGGGATGTTCATGAGCGCGGTGCGCCAGCCGTCCTGGTTGAGGAAGTGCCAGACGGGATGGGCGCGTCGATCCAGTGCGGACGTGAGGAGCGGCTGCGGGCCGGTCTTCGACAGGTGGAAGAAATCGAAGATGTTGTGCTTCCCCGGGTTCACCCCGGTCGTCGCCGACGTCCACGCGGGCGGGCTGATCGCGGGCACGATCGTCTGGAGCACGTGGCTCGATCCCGCGGCCTGGAGCCGCGCGAGGTTCGGCATCAAACCCTCGCGCAGAAGCGGATCGACGACGTCGAACGTCGCGCCGTCCAGACCGATCACGAGAACCCGGTGCTCCGGCTTCCGGTCACAACCGCCGAGCATCGCGGCGAGCGCGAGCGCGAGCGACAGACCGATCGCCGCGCGCAGCTCAGTTCCCCCCGGCGGGCGCACCACACTTGCGGAGCGAGCGCGTTCCAGACTCGTCCACCCAGGGAGCGTATTCGACCGGCCCCTGGAACATGGAGCTGTCCGGGCAATCGGTGCCCCAGAAATTGAACGGCACCTCGAGGGTCATCGGCTGCATCGTGCGTACCGCGTTGCGCGTGATGTACGCCGTGTTCTTGACGGCGACCGCCGCGTTGTTCCAGACCCGGTTCGCCGAAGCGATACTGCCGCCGATCGCCGGCTGAGAGTGGTCCGACACCTGGATGCCGTACGAATTGCGCGTGATCGTGTTCCGGAGGATTCGCGACCGCGAAGACACGACGTTGATCGCCGTGAGACAGAGCTGGATGTCGTTCTCCAGCACGACCCCTTCCGACTCGTAGAGATAGACGCCGTTCTGACAATCGCGGATCGTGCAGTTCTCGATCCGAGGCTTCGAGTACAGCGCGCGCACGCCGCTCCAGCCGTTCTTGATCACGCAGTGACGAATGGTGAGGCTCGACTCTTCGAGATACGCGACGCCTTCCGAGGCCTTGATGCCGTCGAGGGTGAAGCCCTCGATCACCGCGGTGCTGTCCACGCCCTCGGCCTTCACGACCCAGAAGCGACCGTTTCGCAGGATGGTGTCCTCGGGACCCTTTTCCGACATGAGCGTGATCCCGCTCCGCAGGACGAGACGGTCGTAGGTCCCCGGCGCTACGAGCACCGTGTCGCCGTAGGCGGCGGAGTCCAGCGCGTCCTGGATCGCGACCCACTCGGAGGCCGCCCAGGTCTTCGCTCCCGCGGGAGCCGACCCGATCAGCGTGAGCGAGAACAGCGCGGGAAAGACGAAGCCCCGGAACCCCGGACGGGGACGGGTGGCACGGGTGGAAGCCAAGTGCATGGTGTTCTCCTCGAGGGAGCGGTCCCAGGGACGGCAGGACCGGGGTGCTCTTCGACCCCGGAGACGAGAGAAACGGCTGGCGCGCCCAGGAGGACTCGAACCCCCAACCTTTTGGTCCGTAGCCAAACGCTCTATCCGATTGAGCTATGGGCGCGAAGCCAGATCCGATGTGTCGTGCCGGGTCTCTCGTACCGCTCGGCGCCTCCGGTCACTCGCCCGATTGCTCGGAACGCCCGGAATCGCCGCACTTCCCTCGAGACGAAGCCGTTGTCGGCTGCCGTCAAATCCGTGGCGGAGAGGGAGGGATTCGAACCCTCGAGGAAGATTTCTCTCCCCAACCGCTTAGCAGGCGGCCCGATTCAGCCACTCTCGCACCTCTCCGAACGGGCCTCGCGTCGCCGGAAGAGTCGACCGAGCGCCGTTCCGGCACGCGGGACACTCCCCCGAGGATCGCTCCAGCCTACTCGCTCCGGTTCGGAGAGTCCGTGGGCCTCCTTCCGCCTCCGTGGTCGGTGGCGGAGGGAGTAGGATTCGAACCCACGGAGCCTCGCGGCTCAACGGTTTTCAAGACCGCCGCCATCGACCACTCGGCCATCCCTCCTCCGGAGCCGAGCAGTTTACCGACCCGGGATCCCGTGTCAACCCTCCCGTGCGGTGCCCGAGAAATCCGCGACGATCCCGCCCCCCACCACCCGATCGCCTTCGTAGAAGACGGCCGACTGGCCGGGCGTGATCGCGCGCTGGGGCTCCTCGAACTCGACACGGACGCCGCCCGCGGGCTGACGCGTGACGAGAGCCGCCGCCGCGCGATGCCGGGAGCGCAACTGGACGAGCACCGAGAGACGATCGCCTCCGGCCGCCGGCCAGGTTACGTCCCGCAGCGTCGCCACGGTCGCCACCAGCTCTTCCTCGGGTCCCACGACGACTTCGTTCGCACCGGCCGAGAGACCCACCACGAACACCGGATAGCCCAGGGAGACCCCGAGCCCTCTTCTTTGCCCGACGGTGTAACGCGCCACCCCCCGGTGGGTTCCCACGACCTCCCCCGTCCGGGTCACGATCGGGCCCGGCGCCAGCGCGGGCTCCCCCTCCGTCTTGCGGTCCAGGAAGCCGCCGTAGTCTCCATCCGGCACGAAGCAGATCTCCTGACTGTCCGGCCGTCGCGCGGTCGACAGCCCGCGCTCCTCGGCGAGCTCCCGCACCCGGGACTTCTCGAGGTCGCCGAGCGGCAGACGGAGGTGGGCGCGAACGTCACCGGGAATCCCCCACAGCATGTAGCTCTGATCCTTCCCGAGATCGACCGCGCGCCGGATCGCGGGCGGCGTGACGCTCGGGTCGAGTCGCGCGTAGTGACCGGTGGCGACCGCGTCGCAGCCGAACGCCCGGGCCCTCTCCCAGAGCCCCGGAAAGCGGACCTTCGAGTTGCACTCCACGCACGGATTCGGAGTGCGGCCCGCGAGGTAGTCCTGCACGAAGGGCCGGATCACGTGACGGGCGAACGGCTCCTCGAAGTCCGCCACGTAGTGGCGGAAACCGAGGCGATCGGCCACCGCCCGCGCCGCCTCGATCGACTCGAGGGAGCAGCACGAGCGGTCGTCGCCGTCGCTCTCGCCGTAGCACCAGTTCTTCATCGTGAGCCCGACGAGCTCGTGGCCCTCCTCCGCGAGCAACGCCGCGGCGACCGAGCTGTCGACTCCGCCCGAGAGGGCCACCAGCACTCGCATGATCGCCTACTTCTTGCCGCTGCCCTTCAGCAATCGATAGAACTCGCCGTCGGTCGAGAGGACGAGCGTCTCGTCGCTTCCGATCGCGCTCCGGTAGCTCTCGAGCGTTCGGAGGAACGAATAGAACTCCGCGTCCCGCCCGTAGGCCCCGGCGTAGATCGCGGTGGCGGAAGAGTCCGCCGCACCGCGGATCTCCTGCGCCCGACGATACGCCTCCGACTGGATACGCTTGAGCTCCTTGTCCTTCGTCCCTCGAATCTCCGCGCTTCTCCCGAGGCCCTCGGAGCGCAGCTTGTCGCGGATCTTCTGGCGCTCGGAGATCATCCGGTCGTAGACCGACTTCCTCACGTCCTCGACGTAGTTCACGCGCTTGAAGCGCAGATCCACGAGCTCGACCCCGAACTCCCGGGTCTTTTCCGAGGACTTCTGCAGGATCTCGGACACGATGGCGGCCTGGCCGACCTGGATCGGCGGCGGCGCGTCCACCTCCTCCGCCGCGATCGTCCCCGCCATGAGAGCGAACTCCCGATTGGAAGAGCGCACGACCTCGATCAGGTTCACGTTCGCGATCGCCTTGCGCGTCTCGCCGTCCAGGATGTCGTCCAATCGGGTCTGCGCGCCCCGCTCGTCTCGGACGCGCTGGAAGAATAGCAGCGGATCCACGACCCGCCAGCGCGCGAACGTATCGACCCAGATGAAGCGCTTGTCGAGCGTGGGCATCTGGTTCGCGTCGCCGTCCCACGCGAGCCAGCGCTTCTCGAAGCGGTTGATCTTCTGGATGAACGGAATCCGCAGGTGAAGGCCCGCATCGCTGATCGGGTCACCGACCGGCTTGCCGAACTGCGTGACGATGACCTGCTGACCCTCCGGAACGACGAAGAGCACCGAAGACGCCAGGATGAGAAGGAGACCCGCCAGGACCAGCAGAGGAAGCCGCTTCATCACTTGCCCTCCTTCTTGCCGAGCGACGCCCCGAGATCGAGGAGAGGGAGAACGCCCCGCACCGACTCGTCGACGATCACCGTCTTCCCGACCTGCGGGAGGACCTCACCCATCGTCTCGAGATAGATCCGCCGACGCGTGACGTCCGGCGCCTTCCGGTACTCATCCCACACCGCGACGAATCGCGACGCCTCACCCTCGGCCCGGTTGACGCGATCGATCGCGTAACCCTGCGCGGACTCCACGAGCGCCTTCGCCTCGCCCTCCGCCTTGGGGATCTCGCGGTTCAGCTCGGCCTTCGCCTGGTTGATGAGAGTTTCCCGCTCCTGCTCGGCCTGGTTCACCTCGTTGAACGACGGCTTCACCGGCTCGGGCGGGTTCACGTCCTGGAGCGCGATCAACTGCACGTCGACGCCGAGCTCGTACTGGTTGCAGAGATCCTGCAGCATCTGCACCGCTTCGTCTTCCGCCTCCTGTCGGCCCGCCGTGAGCACTTCGTCCACGGAGCGATCGCCGATCACGGTGCGCATCACCGCCTCGGTCACGTCCCGGAAGGTCTCCCGCGACGCGCGAACCTTGAACAGATAGGCGACCGGATCCGAGATCTTGTACTGCACGATCCACTCCACGTCGGCGATGTTGAGATCGCCGGTGAGCATCAGCGCTTCGTTCGCCGTGCGGGCGTCGCGCGCATACTGGCTGCGCTGACCGGCCGCCACGGTGCGAAAGCCGAACTCCTCCTTGAGCTGTCGCTGGACCGGGACCTTCGTCACTCGTTCGATCCCGAACGGGAGGCGCAGATGGAGTCCCGGTTCCGTGGTGCGCACGAACTCCCCGAAGCGCAGAACGACCCCCACCTCCTCCGGATCGATCGTGTAGAAGGTCGTGCGCAGCGCGACCAGCGCGAGGAGGATGATGACGATCGGGCCGATCGGAATGCGCGGCGTGGGGCGTTGCCGTCCGGATCGGAACACGTTCTTGAGAAACTCCTCGACGTTCTCACGGTCGGGGGAGCTCATCGGCCTCTCCTTGGCTCGGGGTTCAGCATCCCGGTCTCGGAGCCAGAATAGCGGAATGGACGCGGGCGGCAAGCGAGGTCGGCGCGCACGGGACGGAAAACGACACCCGACGTCGACCGTGGCGAGTCCGTCCGGCGCGCGCCGGGACAACGACGATCGGCGCCCGGAGTCGTCCCCCGGGCGCCGTCTCTCGTACTCACTCGGCGGTGGGTGCGCGCAGAACCTCCGGTCAGTCCAGCCGGTCCTGACTGGCCTTCCGGCGCTTGAGCTCCTCGATCTTCACGAGCTGCTTCTGGCGCTCGACCTGGTTCTTCGCGTACTCGTCCCAGTCCGGATCCCCGCACGCGAGCGCCTTCTTGAACTCCCGTTCCGCGCGCTTGTAGTTCTCCAGACCGCCGAGCTTCTCGTACGCCACCCCGACGACGCAGTAGCCGTGAGCCGGGCAGCCGGACTCGTCCAGCCCCTGGCCCGTCTTCACGCGCTCGATCGCCTCCTGGTAGCGCCCCATGTCGTTGAGCAGCTCCCCGAGCTTGTAGTAGTACGGCGCGCGGTTCGGGTTCGCCGCAAGCACCTGCTCCCAGGCGTCGATCGCGGCCGAGTAGTCCTTTGCCTCCTCGAGCGCGCGAGCCAGGCCGAGCCAGGACCGGTTGCGCACGTCCGCGTCCACCGTTCCCGACGCCGTGGCCACCGCCCGGTAGTATCGCGCCGCGGAATCCCAAGACTCGGCCTTGTTGTACATGTACGCGAGTCGGTAGTTCGCCCAGTTGACCCAGGCGTCGTCCTTGCCGTGGGCCGGATCGGAAAGGATGTTCTCGTACACCGTGATGGCGTCGGCGAAGAGCTTCTCCTTGTAGTACAGCTCGGCGATCTGCTCCTTGAGCGCCACGTTCGTCGGCGCGAGCTCGATCGCCTTGCGGTACGCCTCGATCGCCTCCGGTGTCTTTTTCGCGACGACGTAAGCCTTCGCGAGATTCTCGTGCGAGGACGCCGCGTCCGGGCAGAGATCGCGTGCCGTCTCGTACTCGACGATCGCCCGGTCCGCATGCTCATCGGCCTTGAGGAAAGCGAACGCGAGTCCCGCGTGGGCCTCGCAGTCCTGGGGCGCGACGCTGACGAAGCGCTCGTAGACCTTGACCGCCGTCTCGTAGTTCTCGGCCTCGATGTACGCATAGCCGAGACGCGGATAGATCTCCTTGCTCTCGGGATCGATCTCCATCGCGTTCCGGTACGCGGCGATGGCTTCCGTGAGGTTGCCGCTGTCCCGCTGCTGGTCGCCGAGGATCATCGCCTGCTCGAACGGCGTCGCGACGTGCGTCTCCCCGACCGCGCTGAGTTCCGGTCCACCGGAGTTCGAGCCGCCGCACCCGCCGATTGCCGCTGCGGCCAGCAGGAGGCCGGCGAACGCCCCGCGCTTCCAATTCGTGGTCATCTCATCCTCCGCGGTGGGGTCTGGGGGAACGAGCAGGCGCTCGTACTCGCCGCGTTTGAAGCAGTACCTTGCGGGAGGTTTCACGGGACTGTCAAGGCACGGGCCCGCGAGAACCGGACGCGCGCCCCGACTCCCGCGGGGTAGCGCGCCGAGCCGAATCTAGTGTCCGTGTCCGTCGTCCGGGGCTTTCACCCCGGAGTCCGCCGCCGTGTTCCCCGCCAGCAGCGCGTTCACGCGCTCGAGGTTCTCGGCCGCGAGGTTGCGAGCCGGAGTGCCCTCGGGCGCGACCTTCATCACGCGCTCCCACTCGACCTTCGCTTCGTGGAACATGTTCGCGTCCGCGAAGAGCACCCCGAGATTGAAGTGGGCGTTCGCGTTGTCCGGATCGAGCGCGAGCGCCTGCATCAGCACTTCCTTCGCCTCGAACGTCTTCTTCTCGTTGAAGTACAGAAGCGCGCCCTTGTTCACGAGCGGAACCGGATCTTCGGGCGCGATCTCGTGCGCCTCGTCGTACTGGGCCACCGCGTCGCTCAATCGTCCGAGGTCCTCGAGCACGAGTCCGTAGTGCACACGGGCCTCGACGTTCTTCGGTTCGGCCTCGACCACCGACTCGAGTGCCACGCGGGCCGAATCGCGAAGCGCCTTCTGGGGCTCGCCCGGCGCCGTCGCGTCGGCGAGCTTCGCAAACGCCAGGCCCAGGCGGAACTTCGCGGCGGAGTCCTCCGGGTTCGCGGCGAGTGCAGCTTGCGCGGCCTGGATCGCCGCCTCCGGGTCCCCGATCTCGGCCATCTTGTCGCGACCGCCGGAGCGCGAGGTCGTTCCCGCGCAGGAACAGAGAAAGCCCAGCATGGAGAGGGCGAGCAGCCCCCGGGCGGACGAGCGCGACATGAGGTGATCCCTCCGGTGCTTCCGGGAAGTCCAACCGCGCGGACGAGGCCCCGCGAGGCAGCGAGGTTAGGGATGCCCCCGTCGAGTGTCAAGGGACCGGCGGCGCCCCCGGGACGGGGGCGGCCGACCGGACGATCGCCCGAAACGCTCTCTAGTTGCGGTAGAGGGCCTTCACGCCGGCCCAGGATCGGGTTTCCAGATTCGCCACGGAGACGACGTTGCAGGCGGCGCAGTTCCCGCCGGGCGACGCATACCCGATGGTCCCGCACGTTCCGATCAGGGCCGGCGAATCCGCACAGAATCCGAAATCGTCGAAATCCGGATCGCAGAAGAACGGATCCACCGACGTGTTCCCGCTGAAGCCGACAGAGTCCGCACACGACCCGCCGAACGATCCGAACGCGTTCTCCCAGAAGATGTTGCACGTGACGGTGGGGGTATTCGTTCCGGCGCAGTAGACCGCCTGACCGCCATCCGAGCCCCAGATCACGTTCCGATCCAGCACGAACGACGAGACCGATCCGTACACCGACGCCCCCTCCGTCCCGAACGGAGATCGGTTGCGGGCGAACGTGTTGTTCCGGATCGTGGGCGAACCGCCTGCGATCGCGATCGTGCCCCCGCCGGCGACCGTCTCGTTGTCCACGAACAGGTTGTTCTCCACGATCATGTCGGAGAACTGGAGGTAGATCGCCGATCCGACCGACGCCCGGCACCCGTCGAACAAGCAGTTCGTGATCGTTCCACCCGAGACGAACGCGGCGATCGCTCCGCCGAGGGCGTTGTTGTGGTCGAACGTGAAGCCCATTCCGTCGATCTTCGTGGAAGGATTGCCGGCCACGATGAGGAATGCGGCCTCGCCGCTCGCCGACCCCACGATCCGCGTGGTGTCCGGGCCGTACACCGCACGGATCACGACGCCGGAGGGCACCTCTCCCCCGCGGATGTAATCGCCCGGATAGACGAGCACGGTGTCGCCGGGCAACGTCGCGGGGCGGGACAGACAGTACTGGATCGAGAGCTGGATCCCGTCCGACGTGTCGTCGTAGTTGCACGGGCCGTCGCAGCTGCCCGCAGCGCGCCCCACCTTCCACGTCGCCGCCGACGCGGGGCCGAAGCCCGCCACCACGAGGACGGCGATCCCGAGCCAAAGAGCTCGCCACGGAGAGCCCGCCACCTGAAGACGCTTCATCTCGCACTCCCTTTCGTGTGTTCGGGGGCGGGCGCCTTGGGCCAGCAGGCGCGACACCGGGATTCCGGTCGGCACTATAGCAAGGGGCCCGGAGGCCAGCAACCGACGCGGAGACCACCGCTTGCGCCGAAGCGAGGCTCTTCCTATCCTCCTCTCCGGCCGGTTCGACCGCGTCGACCGCCCCCCACCCGAGCCGGAGAGCTCCTTGACCGAGCCGTCCCCCCGCCCGGGCCTCGCGCGACGGGATGCGACCGTCGTCTTCCTCGTGGCCCTGGCCCTTCGCCTGATCCTGCTGGCCACGTCGGCCGGCGACCCCGTGGTGCGCGTGCCCATGCTCGACGCCGAGTACGCCGTCGACTGGGCGAGAGGGATCGCCGCCGGCGACGTGTGGGGCAGCCCCGAGCACACGGCCTACTTCCGCACGCCTCTCTACTCCTGGTTCCTCGCGCTCGCGTTCGGGCTGCCGGGTCCCGACCTCGGCGTCGCGCGCGTTCTGCAGGCAATCCTCGGAGCGCTCGCGGCCGTCGTCGTCGCGCGGATGGCGGGGCGCCGCTTCTCGCGCACCGCCGGTCTGGTGGCCGGCGGACTCGCCGCGACCGCCTGGCCGCTCCTCCTGTTCGGCCGGGAGCTCCTCATCGTCACCCTCGCGTTCCTGCTCGGCGCGCTCTCGCTGGACGCGCTCGATCGCGCGTTCTCCGGACCGTCGATCCGACGCTGGATCGTCGCGGGGCTGTGGATCGGGCTCGCCTGCGTGGCGCGTGCGAACTTCGCGCTGCTGGTGCCGGTCGCGGCGGCGCTCGCTCTGCTCGGCCCGGCGCGACGCCTCCCGCACGCGCTCGCGGTGACGATGGCCGCCGCGATCGTCATCGCGCCGATCGCGATTCGCAACCACCACTTCTCGGGAGAGTGGATCCCGCTCTCGTGGCAGGGCGGAATCAATCTCTACCTGGGCAACCATCCGGGCGCGGACGGAGTGAGCGCGACGTTGCCCGGCTTCACTTCCTGGCGCAACGAAGACGTCGAGGCCCTGCTGACGCGTGAGCTCGGCCACCGCCCCGGCCCGGGAGAGCAGGACCGTCATTTCCGCGCGCTCGCGCTCGAGTATCTCCGCGACTCCCCCGGCGACTTCGCGCGCGGTCTGCTGCGCAAGACCGCGCTCTTCTTCCAGTCGTACGAGATCCGGAACAACCGGGACCTCTACTGGCTCCGTGATCGGACCGGTTGGCTCCGCGGGCCGTGGCCGGACTGGGGCTGGATCGTCCCGCTGGCATTCGTGGGTCTCTTCGTCGGTGGCCCCGCGCGCCGCTGGCGACCGCTCCTGCCGACGCTCGCCTACGCGGCGGCCCTCGCGGCATCGCCGATTCTCTTCTTCGTCTGCGCGCGTTACCGCATTCCGGCCTGGCCGGCGTTCCTCGTGCTGGCCGGCGCTGGCGGCGCCGCGATCGTCGGGCCGGGGGTCCGTCCCCCCCGACGCCTCGCCGCGCTCGCGGCGGTGATCGCGCTCGTGGTGGTGACCCGCCTCGATCCGTTCGGCATCCGCAATCCCGACGTCGCGCCGGTTCATTTCCAGTACGCGAACGTTCTCGCCCGCATCGGCGAGGACGCCGAGGCGGAGCGCGAGTTCCGCGAGGCGCTCGCGATCACCCCGGGCTACCCCGAAGCTCGCTACCACCTCGGCGCGCTCCTGCTGCGGCAGGGCCGGGTGGGCGAGGCCTTCCCCGAGCTGGACGCTGCGGTTCGCGCGATGCCGAGCTCGTTCCGCGCGCGTCGCAGTCTCGCGGAAGCGTGGGAAACGGCGGGACGCGCGGATCAGGCGATTCCGCTCCGTCGGGAGATCGTGGCGCTCACCGGCGGCGCGCTCGAGGATCGCTTCCAGCTCGCGACGGCGCTGGGCCTCGCCGGCCGCTACGAGGAGTCGCTCGCGGAGTTCCGCGCGCTGGACGACACGCCGCTCCGCGACGATTCCGACTTCCTGCTGAACGCGGGCCAGACCGCACTCGCCCTCGGGCGCGAGGACCTCGGCCTCGAGTGGCTCGAGCGGGCGCTCGAGCGCCCCGACGCCCGGGAGTTCGCGTCCGACGCGCTCGCCCGCTACTGGCTCTCGCGCGAGAACTGGGATGCGGGGCTCCGCGTTCTCTCGAACGGGCTCCTGCGCACGCCCGACAGCGAGCCCCTTCTCCGCCTGCGGGCCCACGCGCGCCGCGCCACCGGCGACGCCACGGGCGCGATCGAGGACTGGGAGCACGTACTCCGCCTCGCGCCGGGAGATTCGGTGGCCACCGAGGAGCTCGCCGGGCTGCGCGAGCAGGCGGGGCCCTAGTGCCGATGCGCCGGATCTAGTCGATGTCGATTCCGCGTCGCCATTCCTTCCGTCGGCCCGCCGACGTGGGCGCGTGCTTCCGGACCCTGCCGACCGAGCACCGATTCCGACTCGCGGGGCCCGGACGTCCCGAGGTGATCGGAGCCGAGCCGCGCACGATCGTGTCCCGGCGCCGGACCGATCGCGGGGATGCACCATCCCTCGAAGAACGACTCCGGACGGTGTTGCCCCGCGTTCCATCGATCACGGCGGACGGCGCGTTCCCCGGCGGCGCACTCGGGGTGCTCGGCTACGAGTTCGGCTACCCACGCGTGAACCTGCCGCTCGATCCGCGCCCCGCGCCGGGCCCGCTCGCCTGGTTCGGCGTGTACGACACCTTCGCCACGTTCCGCGAGGACACGGTGGAGATCGTGTCGTGGGGGCTCGACGAGTCCGGGAGCTTCGACTCCCGGCTGGCGCTCCGGCGCGCGAAGGAGCTCGAGGAACGACTGCGCGGCGCCTCGGCCGCCCCGCGATCGACGGAGGGCGAGGATTCCGACACGGGCTCCCTTCCGCTGCCGGTCGCGAGCCTCGACGAGGCGGGGCACGCGGAACGCGTCGGCGAGGTGCTCGCGGCGATCCGTCGCGGCGACGTCTACCAGGCGAACCTCACGGTCCGCTTCGACGTGCCGACCCGCCGCGACGCGCTCTCCCTGTTCGAGACCCTGCTCCGCGACAACCCGGCACCGTTCGCGACGTATCTCGAGACCGACGAGGGCACGGTGATCTCGTGCTCGCCGGAACGCATGCTCGCCGCGCACGGCCGACGTCTCACCACGCGTCCGATCAAGGGAACGGCTCCCCGCGCGATCGATCCGGACGAAGATGCGCGACTCGCACGCCGCCTGCTGGAGTCCGCGAAAGACCGCGCCGAGCTCCTCATGATCACGGATCTCGAACGCAACGATCTCGGCCGCGTCTGCCGGATCGGGAGCGTTCGCGTGCCCGAGCTGCTCACCTGCGAGTCGTACCCCCACGTCCATCACCTCGTCTCCACGATCGTGGGCGAGCTCGCGCCGGGGCGGGACGTGTTCGACGCGCTGGACGCCCTGTTCCCCTACGGCTCGATCACCGGCACGCCGAAACGTCGGGCGACCGAGCTGCTGCGCGAGCTGGAGCCCACGACCCGCGGCGTCTACACGGGCACCGTGGGTTGGATCGGATTCGATCGCAGCGCCGATTTCGCGGTCGCGATCCGGACCGGGGTCCACGCGAACGGCGTCTTCTCGTTCGGAGCGGGCGGCGGTATCGTCATCGACTCGGATCCGGCGTCGGAGTGGCGCGAGCTCCAGTGGAAGGCCCGCGCCTTCGCCCTCGCGCTCGACACGTCGCTGGAGAGTCCGTCGGCGGGAGGTCTCTAGGTGAACGCACCCTACGTGCACTGGCAGGGCGCCGTCGTGCCGGCCGAGTCCGCGCGCGTCTCCGTGTTCGACGCCGGCTTCCTGTACGGCGACGGAGTGTACGAGACGATGCGCGCGTACTCGGGACGAGTCTTCGCGCGGGACGCTCACCTCGCACGTCTCGCTCGCTCGGCGGCGGCCGTGCGGCTCCCGATCCCCGACGCGGCTCAGGTCGGGCGGGCGATCCGGGAGACGTTGCACGCGAACGAGCTGTCGGCCGCGATCGTGCGCGTCACGATCACGCGTGGCCGGCTCGCCCGACGGCTGGACCTCTCGAGCGCGGGCGCCCCGTCCGTCCTCGTGACGACCCATCCGTACGACGAGGCACTCGACGAAGAGCGGCGCCGCGGGATCCGCGTCGTGTACTCGCGATTCCTGCGCCACTCCGACTTCGCGCTGGCCGGCGTGAAGTCCACGAACTATCAGGTCTCGCTGCTCGCGCGGGACGAGGCGCGCGCGGCCGGTGCCGCCGAAGTCCTGCTCGCGAACGAGTCCGGGGACATCGTGGAAGCCGCGGCCGCGAACGTGTTCCTGGTGGAAGGTCGCCGGATCGCCACCCCGCCGCTGCGGAGCGGCATCCTCGGCGGGGTCACCCGGAGCGTCGTTCTCGAATGCGCCGGAGCCGCCGGCTACGAGGTCGCGGAGGAGACACTGGCGCGCGAACGCCTCGAGGCCGCGGACGAGGTCTTCCTCACCGGAACCACGATCCAGGTCGCGCCGGTCACTCGACTCGGCGACATGGTCGTGGGGGCCGGACGTCCGGGGCCGGTCGCGCGGGAACTGCTCGCCGCGTACGAGCGCCGCGTGCACGAGGACGTCGCGCGCACACCGGGAGACGCGCGCTAGCCGCGTCGATCGAGGAGCCGGTTCACGGCTTCGAGCACGCGGCGGAGCTCGACCGGAGCGTTGCTCGTGCGGCACCGGCGGTGAACGTCTCCTCGCGCGTGCTCGGTGAGGACCTCGTGCAGTTCGACGAGCGGGGCGACGACCCGGCGTCGCACGCGGCCGATCACGAACAGGCTGCCGAGGAAAGACAGGAAGCCGATCCCGACGGCGGCCCAGGCCCCGGCGCCGCCGAGTCGCCGGGCCTCCGCGTCCACTCGCCGCATCGCGCTCCGGTTGACGTCGATGACCTCGCGGAGCGCGGCGACCGCGCGGGACGTCGCCGCGGGATCTCCCCGCCTCAGCGCGTCGAGGTCGTCCGCCACGCGACCGAGAGCCGGGTTCTCGCCCGACTCCGTCACGTTGCCGCGCAGCCGTTCGAACGCGTCGCGGAGGAGCACGTCCTGGGACTCGTCCAGTGACTGGCCGTGCGCGTTCGCCAGGATCGTCAACACGTCCTCGGCCGCGGCGATCGAAGTGTCGTTGTCCGACAGGATGCGTTCGATCGCGGGTCCCATGCGCACGAAGAGACCGATCGCGCCGAACGCGAGCAGGACGTTGAGCAGCATCACCGCTCCGATCGCGAGGAACAGCTCTCGACGGAGTTCCACGCTCAGCTCCGATCCATGAGACGCGAGACGGCGCCTTCCTTGCCCACGAGGATGATCACGTCGCTCGGGCCGATCGGCGCCAGCGGATCGGGTACGGCGACCACATCGCCCCCGCCGGTCCGGATCGCCACCACGGTGACGCCGAACTTCTTCGGCAGCGACAGATCCGCGAGCGTCTTCCCCACGAGCGAGGCCGGCGCGTGGAGCTCGGTCACGAAGAGGTCCGGCCCCAGCGGCATCTGGGCCACGATCTCCCGGTGGAGGATCTGGTTCGCGAAGCGCTCGCCGTATTCCTGCTCGGGGTTCACCACGAGATGAGCACCGACCAGACGCAGGATTCGCGCGTGCAGGTCGTTGTTCGCGCGCGCGATGATGCGGGGCGCCCCCATCTGACGGAGCAGCGCCGTGCAGATGATCGACGCCTCGCGGGCCTCGTCGCCGATCGAGCAGAGGCAGACGTCGCGCCGCTCGGGCGACGTGCGCGCGAGCGCGTCCGTGTCCGTCGCGTCGAGACAGGCGGCCTCCGCCACGAATGCGGAGGCGGCGTGCACGCGTTCCTCGCGATGATCCACCGCGAGCACCTCCACCCCTCGCTCGGTCAACGCCCGGGCGACGGACATCCCGAACTGGCCGAGCCCGATCACCGTGGCCTGCCGACTCATGGTCACTCCCTTCCCCGGTCTAGCCGACCTGGACTTCTTCCTCGGGACGCTCGACCTGGACCGGCGGCGTCCGCTGATGCAGGAAGAGCAGCAGCGTGAGCGGACCCACGCGGCCCGCGAACATGCACGAGAGCACGATCAGTTTCCCGACGCCGTCGAGCTGGGCCGTGCCGCCGGTCGAGAGTCCGACCGTGCCGAGCGCGGAGACGATCTCGAACAGTGCGTCCCGCGTGGGCATCGATTGCGTGAGGAGGAGCGCGATCGTCGCGCCCAGCACCGAGAGCGCCCCGAGCGCGGTCACGACCGTCGCTCGACTCACGACGGAGGCCGGGATGCGACGCCCGAACACCGTCACCCGGAATCCGCCGCGGATCCCGTGGGCCACGAGGAGCAGGAGGACGGCCGCGGTCGTGACCTTGATTCCGCCCGCCGTACCCCCCGGCGCACCTCCGATGAACATGCACAGCATCATCACCGAAAGCGTCGCGGAACGCACGGCCGTGAAGTCGATCGAGTTGAAGCCCGCGGTGCGCAGGGTGACGGACTGGAACCAGGCGTTGTGCAGGCGATCCCAGAACCCGAGCCCCCCCAGCGACTGGCTCCACTCGAACGCGAGGATCGCGAGGAACGCGCCGCCGAGCAGGACGGCGGTGCCGGTGAGCGCGAGCTTCGCCTGCAGTGGCACGGGGCGTCCGCGACGCCGGAAGAACCGCGGCAGGCCGAGAACCACCGCGGGTGACAGGCTCCCGAGGATGATGAGTGTCGCCACGACGTGGAGCACCACGGGATGGCTCTGGTAGCCCACGAGACTGTCGCTCTGGAGTGCGAACCCGGCGTTGCAGAACGCGGAGACCGCGGTGAACGTCGCGCGCCACGCCGCGGGGCCGGCGGTCTCTCCCCCGCCGCGAAACGCGAGGAACAACAGGATCGCGCCGACCGCCTCGCACGCGAACGTGAACAGGAGGAGCTGCTGGGTCGCCGAGAACACACGACTGCGATCGTCCGGGCTCACCAGGCTCGCGACCGCGGCTTCGTGGCGCAGGCTGATGCGGCGGCCGAGCAGGCGGAACAGCACCGTGGAGAAGGTCATGATGCCGAGGCCGCCGAGCTGGATCAGCGCCAGGATCGCGGCCTGCCCGAATCCGCCGAACGCGACCGGCGTGTCCCGCACGGCGAGGCCGGTCACGCACACCGCGCTCACGCCGGTGAAGGCCGCGTCGAGGAGGCCGATACTCCGACCGTCGGCCGCCGCGCGCGGCAGCGCGAGAACCACCGTCCCGAGCAGGCAGAGGATGAAGAACGTTCCCACGAACAGGCGCTCCGGATGTCCGATCCAGAGCTCCCCGAAGCTGCGCCAGTCGTCTCGGGCCCGGTGCGTGCGCGGAACGAGCGCCGCCACGCCGGCCGCGAGCAAGGCGAGTCCGGTGAGACGGGCGAAGGCGGGCGCCTCGGGCCGCGCCACGAGCAGCGCGGCAAGCACGGCGGCGGCCCCGAGCGCGCTCGCGCGACGCGGGTACTCGCGGAACCGGCGCAGCAGCCACACGATTCCGGCAACGGCGGCGGAGCCGAGCGGAAGGCCGACCCCGAACGTCGCCAGGAGCGACGGAATGGGCGGCGCAGGCGACACGACCGCGCCGGCCCAGAGCACGAGGGCCCCGAGCGCGAGCCCCACGGTGCGCCCCTCCACGAGCGGCGAACGGCTCGGCGGAGGCGCATCCACCGACGGGCCGCTGTACCACGCGTGCCCGAGCACGCCCGACACCACGAGCAGGACCGCGAGCGTCGCCGCCGGCGAACCGAGCATCGGACGGAGAATGATCGGAAGCGTCGCGAGCATGGCGAACGTCGACACGATGCGGCCGGCCCGCGGGCGGCGCGGCAGCAGGATGCCCGACGCGACGAAGAGCCCGGCCGCCACCGCGGCGAAAGCGTACGCCCACGCGGTGTCGAGTTCCGGCACGCCGCCGAAGACGCGGGCCACGAGCAGCAGCGGCAACCCGGCCGCGGCGAGCAGCAGTCCGCTCGTCGTGACGAACGGACGGCGCTCCGGCGCGGGGGCTCTCGGGCGGGAATCGGGAACGGAGATCGTGCTCATTCCGCGATCCTAGCGGGTCCCGGCTTCGTGTCCAGCCGCGGGAGCGGATTCGGACCTTCTTCCGACAGCACCCGGTAGCGCAGGGCCTCCGCGAGATGCGTCAGTCCGAGGGAATCGACTCCCTCGAGATCGGCGAGCGTTCGCGCCACCCGCAGCACCCGGTGCAGCGCCCGGGCGGAGAGTCCGCGCCTCCGGAGTGCTTCCGCCAGCACCGCGCGCGCACCGGCGGGCAAGGGGCACGCCCTTCGGAGATCTCGCCCCGCGAGATCCGCGTTGCGGAGTGGACGCCCCGCCTCACCGCGCGCGGCCTGCCGCTCGCGCGCCGCGGCCACGCGCGCGGCGACGTCCGCCGAGCGCTCCTCCGGCGCGTCGTGCGTGATGCGCGAGAGATCCGCGGGCGGCACTCGCACGTGCAGGTCGATGCGATCGAGCAGCGGACCCGACACGCGCCCCCGGTAGCGCCGCACATCGCTCGACGTACACCCGCAGGATCTCTCGGGATCGCCCGCGTGACCGCACGGGCACGGGTTCATCGAGGCCACGAGCTGGAACGCGGCGGGAAACGTCGCCGAGCGGCCGGCGCGGACCACCGTCACCCATCGGTCCTCGAGCGGCTGGCGCAGCGACTCCAGCGCCGACCGCCGGAACTCCGGCAGCTCGTCGAGAAAGAGCACTCCCCGGTGCGCCAGACTCGCCTCACCCGGCCGCGGCGGATTCCCGCCACCGACGAGCCCCACGTCGGAGACCGTGTGGTGCGGGGCGCGAAACGGCGCCCGGCCGAGCGGCCGCCCGTCCCGCAGCAGTCCGGCCACCGAGTGAATGCGCGTGGCCTCGATCGACTCCTCCGGCGAGAGCGGCGGCAGGATGCCCGGCAGTCGGCGCGCGAGCATCGTCTTCCCGGCGCCCGGCGGTCCGATCAGCAGCAGGTTGTGGCCCCCCGCTGCCGCGATCTCCAGGGCTCGCCGGGCCGCGGGCTGCCCCTTCACGTCGGCGAGATCGGGACCGACGTCCGCCTCGGAGCCGACCGCCGGCCCTTCTCCCGGGGCCAGGAACCCGGGAGTCGCGAGCGACGCGACGAGCTCGCGCAGGGTCGTCGCACAGCCGACCGGCAGATCCCGCACGGAACCCGCCTCCGCCCCGTTCGCGGCGGGAACCACGATTCCGAGCCCGCGCTCGCGCGCGAGCAACGCCGCCGAGAGCACGCCGCGCACGGACCGGACGGCACCGTCCAGCGAGAGCTCGCCCAGGAAGAGATTGCCCGCGAGCGACCGCGCGGGGACCTGTCCGGAGGCCGCGAGCAGGGCGAGCGCGATCGGCAGATCGAAGCCGCTCCCCTCCTTCGGCAGCTCGGCCGGCGCGAGGTTCAGTGTGATCCGGGAAACGGGCCACTCGAAGCCGGAATGACGGAGCGCCGCGTGGACCCGCTCCTTGGATTCCCGCACGGCCGCGTCGGGCAGACCCACCAGTTGTGTGTGCGGAAGTCCCGGCGTCACGTCTGCCTCGACGTGGATGAGACGCCCGTCGACGCCCGAGAGCGCCGCCGTGAGCACGGTGGCCAACATGAATACTCTCCCCCGGGGAGTCGCGGTGTTCGGGGAGAGATGACACCGGCGCTCGCGCCGGTCGAACGTCGGCTCGGAGGGCTACTCGGACGTGGAGTCCTCGCCGAACTGCTCGAAGAAGCGGGCGATCTGCTGACGCATCGCATCCTTCTTCGGATTGTCCGCCGACAGCTCGCGGGCCTTCACGAACCACTCCTTCGCTTCCTCGTTCCGGTTCTGCGCGGCGAGCGCGACGCCCACGCTGTACACGGCGTCGAGGTACTCGGAATCGATGCCGGCCGCCGCCCGGTACTCGTTCTCGGCGAGCTGCACGCCGTCTGCGCGCCCGGACTGCATGTACGCGTTCCCCAGGACCACGCGAAGCTGCTTCGCGGTGGGATCGAGCTCGAGGGAGCGCGACAGGTTCGTGATCGCGCCCTCGAAGTCTCCCTGCTGGTAGCGGATGTTCCCGAGCGCCACGTACGCGAAATAGAACTGCGGGTCGTACTCGATGCACCGCTCGTACTCGGCGACGGCCGGATCGATCCGCCCCGAATCCTGGTACAGGACGCCCAGATTGTAGTGCGCGAGCACGAACTTCTTCTGAAGCCGGATCGACTCCAGGAATTCCTTCTCCGCGTCCGCGGGACGCTCCAGCAGCTTGAAGGAGTTCCCGAGGTTGAAGTGCGCCTCGGCGTAGCTCGGATCGATGTCGAGTGCCTGCCGGTACTCGCGCACGGATCCCTCCGCATCGCCCGACTTGTAGAGCGCGAGGCCGAGCAGGTTGCGCGCCTCCGCGTTCTTCGGATCATCGGCGAGAAGCGCGTTCGCGAGCGCGACCGCTTCGTCGATCTTGTTCGCGACGACGAGGTCGTAGCCCTCCTGCAGGCGCGGATCGATCTTCTTGCTGCATCCCGTCCCGAGCACGAGTGCCACGAGCAGGACGAACACGGGGACGATCCGCTCAGGTCTGAGCTGCTTCATTCCGACGCTCCCTCCGGCGGGCCTTGAAGTGGTCCGCGACGAGAATACCCACGATCGCGAGTACGACCAGCACGTTCAGCGCGAGAATACCGAGCAGAATGGCGAGGACGATCTTCATGGCGCGTCAGACTCCGAACCGCAGCGGCGACTCGAACGCGTTGCGGAGTCTCGAGACGACGGCGTCCGTGCCGGCTCCCTCCACCGTCACCACGTCGAATCGACAGCCGCCCGGAGCGAGGCCGTGACGGGCGATCCACATCGCGGCGGCGGCGGCGAGGCGGCGGCGCTTGTCGGGTGTCACCGCCGCGAGTGCGTCCTTGCCCCGCCGCGCCTTGACCTCCACGAACACCTCCACGTCGCCTTCCCGTACCACGAGATCGATCTCTCCGCCGGCGAGCCGCACGTTGCGATCCCGCACGACGGCACCGTGTTCCTGGAGCCAGCGCGCCGCCCGGTCCTCGGCCCATCGTCCGCGCGCGGGAGACGTCCTCAAAACAGGGTTCCCTGCGCCGTCAGGGCGACGGGCGAGAAGCTCCGGCGATGGAGCGGACACGGCCCCCGTTCCGCGAGCGCGAGCCGATGCTCCTCGGAGGCGTAGCCGCGGTTCGAGGCGAAGCCGTAGGCGGGAAACCGGCGATCGACCGATGCCATGAACCGGTCGCGCACGACTTTCGCCACGATCGACGCCGCGGAGATGCACGCGCACTTCGCGTCTCCCTTGACGACGGCCGTATGCTCGAGCGGGAGCCCGGGAACGGGGCGCCCATCCACCAGCAGGTGGGCGGGCGCGATCTCGAGGCGGGCGACGGCTCGCCGCATGGCCCGGTGCGTCGCCTGCAGGATGTTGATCCGGTCGATCTCGCGCGTCCGCGACCAGCCGATGCCGACCGTCGCGCACGCGAGGATCTCCGCGCACAACCGCTCGCGCGTGGCCTCCGTCAGGACCTTCGAGTCCGCGAGCCCCTCGATCCGAGGGGACTCGGGGAGCACGACGGCCGCGGCGACGACCGGCCCCGCCAGCGGGCCGCGACCGACCTCGTCGATGCCGGCAACGGCACCGCCCACCTGGAGCGCGATCTCGCGCTCCATCGCGTAGGGGTCGCTCGGCACCGACGTCAGTTCGAGCGCTTCTCGCGGATGCGCGCCGCGCGCCCGGTCAGGCTGCGCAGATAGAACAGCTTCGCGCGGCGAACGCGACCGTTTCGCAGTACCTCGAAGCGGGCGACGGACGGCGAGTGCATCGGGAAGATTCGCTCCACGCCGACGCCGTTCGAGATCTTGCGCACCGTCACGCTCTCGCGCATGCCGCTGCCGCGACGCTGGATCACGTCGCCCTTGAAGACCTGGATGCGCTCCTTGTTTCCCTCGCGCACGCGCACGTGCACGTTCACCGTGTCGCCGGGGCGCAGATCCGGCAGCTCCGACTGGAGCCCCGATGCCTCCGCCACCCGAATGAGATCCGCCATCGTCCTTCTCCTTCTTCTTCTCGCTTCCCGTGACGCCTGCCTACTCGGACGCGGTCCCTCCGGACGCCTCCGTCTCCCGGCCCGCATCGAGATCGGCCTCGATCTCGCGCAGGAGCTTGCGATCCTCCGCCGTCAACTCGGCCCGCGCGAGCAGCTCGGGTCGCCGCGCGAGCGTCCGCGCGAGCGCCTGTCGCCGCCGCCACCGGCGGATGTTCTCGTGGTGCCCGGACAGCAAGACCTCCGGCACCGCCGCCCCCCGGAACTCCCGCGGCCGCGTGTACTGCGGCACCTCGAGCAGCCCCGAGTGGATCGAGTCGTCTTCCGCGCTCGCGAAGTCTCCGAGCGCTCCGGGGAGAAGCCGCATCACCGCGTCGATCACGACGAGGGCCGGCAGCTCTCCCCCGGAGAGCACGTAGTCTCCGATCGAGATCTCGTCCGTGGCGTAGGCCCGGACGACCCGGTCGTCGACTCCCTTGTATCGCCCCGCCACCAGGAAGATCGCTTCCTCGCGCGCGAGATCTCGCGCGAGATCCTGATGGAACGGCACGCCGCCGGGCGTCAGGAAGACGATCCGGGGACGCGACTCTTCGTTCGCGAGCGCCGTGTCCAGCGCGGTCGCGATCGGCTGCGCCATCATCACCATGCCGGCGCCGCCGCCGAACGGAATGTCGTCCACCTTGCGGTGGCGATCCTCCGTGTACTGCCGGGGATCGACGGCTCGAACGTCGAGCAATCCGCGCTCGATCGCCGCTCCCAGGATCGAGGGCGCGCACGCGGCCTCGATCAGTTCCGGGAAGATCGTGAAGACCGTGATCCTCATCGACGCCCCCGGCTTTCCTCGGCCGCGCGGAGCTACGACTCCGCGGAGACCTCTCTCAACCCCGGCGGAACCCGGACCACCATCCGGCCTTCGCCCGGGTCGACCCGCACCAGCACGTCCTCCAGGAACGGGAGCAGGAGCTCACCCTGCTCGCCCCGCACCACGAGCACGTCGTTCGCCGGCAGCAGCATCACTTCCGCCAGCGTTCCCAGCGCCTCGCCGTCCTCGGTCTCCACCGCGAGTCCGACGAGATCGGCCACGAGCCACTCGCCGTCTTCCCGCGCCGGGAGATCCTGCCGTCGCGCCAGGATCTCCGCACCTCGCAACGCCTCGGCCGCACCGCGATCTCGCGCCGCGTCGACGCGCACGATCCAGCCGAGCTTGCGCGGCCGCACGTCCAGCACCCTCACCCGCCGCGGCTTTCCGTCTGCCTCCGGTACACGGAGGGTGAGACGGGAGAGCGCCAAGAGCTCTTCCGGCGTCACGCCGAACAGACGGGCGGTCACCTCGCCGCGGATGCCGTGCGGACGTCCGAGCTCCGCGACGACGAGCCGATCCCCGTCCTCCGTCGACAACCCGGACTAGGCCCCCGCGCCGGCTTCCTCCGCCGGCTTCGCGGCGGCCTCGGCCTTCGCCTTCTCTTCTTCCGCGATCCGGGTGGCCGTCTTCTTGGACGGACGTGGCGGACGCGTGCGCTCGACGGAATCGTTCACGCGATCCGTCGGCATCTCGCCGCCGGCCTTCACGGCCTGCCACTGCGCGAGCACGCCCGCCTTCGCGAACAACCGCTTCACGGTGTCCGTCGGCTGGGCGCCGTTCGACAACCACTTGATCGCGACGTCCGGCATGAGATCCACCTTCGCCGGCTTCGCGAGCGGATCGTACGTCCCGACGATCTCGATGAACCGACCATCGCGACGATGCGCTTCTTCCGCCGCCACGACTCGGTAGTAGGGGCGCTTCCGGTTCCCCATCCGCGCCAAACGCAGTCTGACCAACTCTTCCTCCTCGTTCTTTCGCCGGCCGCGCCGGCTTCGTGCCGGAAGTTCCGGCTACCGCATCCCGGGCAGGCGGGCGAGCATCTTGCCCCGCTTGCCCTTCTTCAACTTCGACATCTGCTTCATCATCTGCCGCATGTCCTGGAACTGCTTCAGCAGCTGATTCACTTCCTGTACCGACGTCCCGCTGCCGCGCGCGATGCGCTTGCGCCGACTGCCGTTCAGGAGGCCGGGCTTCGCTCGCTCCGCGGGCGTCATCGAGTTGATGATCGCCTCCACGCGGCCGATCGAGCGCCCGCCGTCCTTCTCGACTTCCTTCAGCGCCTCCTTCGGCATCCCCGGGAGCATCCCGAGAATCTGGTTCAGCGGCCCCATCTTGCGGATCCGCCGCAGCTGGGAGCGGAAGTCGTCCAGGTCGAACTCGTTCCGCTGGAGCTTGCGGGCGAGGTCTTCCGCCTCCTCGACCGCGACTGTCTCCTGCGCCCGCTCCACCAGGGTGACCACGTCGCCCATGCTGAGGATGCGGGACGCCATCCGATCCGGGTGGAACGGCTCGAGCGCATCCGCCGACTCGCCGACCCCGAGGAACTTCAGCGGCACTCCGGTCACCCGCGCGATCGAGAGCGCCGCTCCGCCGCGTGCGTCACCGTCCATCTTCGTGAGCACGACGCCGTCGAAGCCGAGCCGTTCCTTGAACGTCTCCGCCACCGTCACCGCGTCCTGCCCGATCATTCCGTCGACGATCAGGAGCACCTCACGCGGCTTCACCGCGCTCCGGATCGCCGAGAGCTCTTCCATCAGCGCATCGTCGACGTGCAGACGACCCGCCGTGTCGAACAGCACCACGTCGGCGGCGGCCTTCCGCGCGCCTTCCAGGCCGCGACGACAGATCTCGACCGGATCCTCCTCCGGTCCCTCGTACACCGCATGGCCGTTCGCGCGCGCCAGCTTGATCAGCTGATCGCGCGCGGCCGGCCGGTACGGATCCGCCGGAACGAGGTACGAGGCGCGCCCCTGCTTCTTCAGCCAGTTCGCGAGCTTCGCGGTCGTCGTCGTCTTGCCCGAGCCCTGCAGTCCCACGAGCATCACGGGCACCGGTGGAGTGCCCGCGATGCTCGGACGAGCGACCGATCCGCCGAGCAGATCGACGAGCTCGTCGTGGACGATCTTCACCACCTGCTGGCCGGGACGGACGCCCTTCAGGACCTCCTGCCCGACCGCGCGCTCCTCCACGCGCTTCACGAACTCCTTCGCCACCTTGTAGTGGACGTCGGCTTCGAGCAGCGCGCGCCGGATTTCCTTCAGGGACTCGCGGACGAGATCCTCGGTCAGCACGCCCCGGCCGCGGAGACCCTTGAAGATCCCCTCGAGGCGGGTGGTGAGGTCCTCGAACATGACGCCCCTTCCGATACCGCACCGAGACCGCGCGACGAGCACGCGAGATCACCCGAACGACGGCCTCGGCTGCGCGTCGATCGGTTTCCCGGATTCACCCCACAGGAACCGGAGACGATACCGGAGGGTGACGGAAGGATCAAGGGCAGAGCCGGGCCGGAAGGGCCCGGGAGCGATGCCTCGGCCGGCGGGCATTCCGGCCCGGACGCCCTCAGCGGGCCCGGAGGCGCTCCAGGGCGTGCCACTCCGCCACGAGGCCCGCCGGGTCCTCCGCCCCGAAGAAGGCGGTGCCCGCCACCAGGATCTCGGCGCCGGCGGCGACCGCCCGCCGGGCGGTCGCGGGCCCGATCCCGCCGTCCACCTCGATCAGGTAGTCGTGCCCGGCCGCGGCCCGCAGATCCCGCGCCCGGGTCAGCTTCGCCTCCTGCTCCGTCCGGTACGACTGCCCCCCGAAGCCGGGCTCGACCGTCATGATCAGCACCAGCGAGACGGCCTCGAGAAACGGCTCGACGTCGGCGAGGGGCGTGCCCGGCCGCAGCGTGATCCCGGGCTTCAGCCCGCGCTCGGCGATGGCGGTCAGGGTCTCGGAGACATCCGAGCAGGCTTCCACGTGGACCGTGAGGTACTCGGCCCCCGCGTCCGCGAACGCATCGACGTAGCGTCGCGGCTCCTCGATCATGAGATGAACGTCGAGCGGCAGCGAGGTCAGCTCGCGCACCGCCTCGACCACGACCGGACCGAACGAGATGTTCGGCACGAACATCCCGTCCATGATGTCGAGATGCAGGAGATCGGCGCCCGCGTCCTCGGCGAGACGAACGGCCCGCTCGAGCGAACGGAAATCGGCGGCGAGCAGCGACGGCGCGACCTGAACGACGGACATCGGGGCACCTCCTCGGCACCCCGCAAGATATCACGCCGCGGATGGGTCAGAAACGAGCGCGGTCACCAGTCGCCGAGAAAGATCCCGGAGTCGCGCTTCTTGGGCTTCGGCTCGACCGGCGGAGGTTCGGCGGCGACGAGGCGCGGCTTGCGGTAGTCCTCGGGACGCAGTCCGAGCATTTCGTCCCAGCGATCCGGCCCGCCACGTTGCGTGCGCCGCTGCGGGACCGCGCGCTCGTGTGCTTCGGACGCGGCGATCGCGTCCTCGTCGAAGAGAATGCGGTGGGTGCTGTGGAAGACGACCCAGACCTTCTCGAGGTTCGAGTTCGCGTCCGTCGGAAACAGGAAGAAGCCGGTGCGCTTCGGGTCGTAGTCGTCGACCCAGCCGGCCAGCTCCTCACCGTCGGTGAACTCGATCCACGCCTTGCGCCCCTGACCATCCCGGTAGCGGAACGTCTTGCGCTCGTCGTGCGAGTGGTTGCCGAACAGGTTCTTCACGAAGAAGAGCGCCTTCAGCTCGTCGATGTCGATGCGGTGGGGCTCCCCCAGCTCGTCCGTGATCGACAGCAGCGTGCGATCCGGGCGGAAGTCGCTGGACGTTCCCCGCACCAGTCGGCCGTCGCGGTGGCGCGCCACGACCAGAAATCCGTAGTCCGACATCCGATCCTCCCCTCGCCGGAGACATCGGCCGACGCGCGGAGGGAAATGAGCCGGACGGCGCTTTCGGGGCCCGAGGGGGCCCCAGTGGCGGCCCAGTGGCGGCCTAGTGGCGGGAGGAGACGACCAAATCGACCCGGGTCCCCGCCTCGACCTTCCGGCCGGGGGGCGGATCCTGCTCCAGAACGGTCCCGGGCAGAACCGCTCGATCGAGCAGGACGGTCTTCGCGCCGACCCGCAGGCCGTGACCGGTGAGGTCCGCCTCGACGTCCTCGGTGAGGCGTCCCGTGAGATCCGGCATGATCCACTCTCGCGGGTCCGGCCCGAGCGAGACGAGCAGGTCCACACGGGCGCCCTCCGGCAGCGGGGCCGCGGCCGGCGGGTCCTGGGCGATCACGGACCCGCGAGGCACCGAGTCGTGGTGGACGCGCGCCACCGAGCCGACCGAGAGATCGCCCCGTTCGAGCGCGATGCCCGCCTGCCGGTAGGACATGCCGGCGACGTTCGGCACGGGGGCGCGCCGCAGCCCGAGAGAAACGGTCAGCCAGACCTTGCGGCCGTGCCGGAGCGGCATGCCCGACGCGGGCCGGTGCCCGCTGACCACGCCCTCCCCGAAGTCGAGCGAGTATTCCTGACGCTCCTCGACGCCCTTGAACCCGGCCTCCTCCAGCCGGACGCGCGCCTCGGCGACGGTCAGTCCGACGAGATCGGGTACCTTGGACTCGGCGCCCGAGTGCACGAACGCGAGCATCCCGAAATGGAAGATCGCGAGCCCGGTGACGAACGCCGCGGCCGCGGCCGCGAGCCAGAGCAGCGGCCGGGTCATCGCGCGATCACCGAGAGACCGCGCGCACCCGGTCGGATCGCGGCCGCGAAGGCCCCGTCCGTCCCGTGTTCGTGCGGCTCCACTCGAAGACAGCCGTTCTCCACGATCTCCTCCGGAAGCACCTCGGCGGCGGACACGATCGTGTCCCCGGGATGCCGGGCCAGGTAGTCGCGAACCACGTGCTCGTTCTCCTCCGGCTCGAGCGAACACGTCGAGTACACCAGCAATCCTCCGGGACCGACCTGCTCCCGGCCCGCGTCCAGGAGCTCCCCCTGCAACGTGGCGAGACGGATCACGTCCTCGGGTCCTCGCCGCCAGCGCGCGTCCGGTCGGCGACCGAGCACGCCGGTGTTCGTGCACGGCGCGTCGACCAGCACGCGTCCGAATCCCCCGCGCGTCGCGGGCTGCAGCCCGTCCGCCACGAGGAGCCGGATGCCGGGCACCCCCGTGCGGGCGAGCGTCTGCCGGAGCGACGCGAGCCGCCGCGCCGACCGATCCGCCGCGACGATCTCGGCGTCGCCGCAGAGATCCGCGAAACGAACCGCCTTGCCGCCGGGCGCCGCGCACACGTCGAGCACGCGAAGTCCGCCGGCCGGCCGCGCCACGTACGCCACGAGTCCGGCCGCCTCGTCCTGGACGACGACGGTGCCGTCCGCGAGCCACTCCGAGATCGCCGGCGTCCAGCCGTCGAGCAGCCGCACCGTGTCCGGCAGGAAACGTCCCGGCTCGGCCGCCACGCCGCGCGCGGCGAGATCCGCGAGCAGATCGACGGCGTCGACTCTGTCGGAGGTGACCCGGAGCGTCAAGGAGGGCTTGGTGTTGTTCGCCGCGGCGAGCTGGAGCGTTCGGCGGAACCCGAGACGCGCGACCCACCGCTCCAGCAACCAGCGCGGGTGGCTCGTCCGGGCCGCGAGATGACCGACGGGATCTTCCGAGGCGTCCGGTTCCACGAGCGCGAGCAACGCCTCGGGCGCGCGACGCAGCACCGCGTTGACGAGACCGGACGCGCCGCGTCGCGCGTAACGCTTCGCGAGCTGCACCGACGTGTCCACCGCCGCGTGCCGGGGAATCCGGTCGAGACGATCGAGCTGGTACAGGCCGAGGCGGAGGCAGGCGAGCACCGGCGGATCGAGCGACTCCACGGGACGATCCACGAGCGACGCGAGCTGCCAGTCCAGGCGGCCACGCCACCGGAAGACTCCGCGCACGAGTTCCGCCGCGAGATCGCGGTCGCGCGGCGCGAGCCGCGAGGCATCGAGACGCTCGGCCAGCAGTGCGTCGGCCGTCTCGCGGGAGCGTTCCCACGCGAGCAGCGTCTCGATCGCGACCTCGCGCGCGGATGCCGCGGGCTTCAAAGCACCTCGCGACCGAGACGCTCCCGCGCCTCGGGTCTCGCCCCGCGCCACCACGCTTCGGCCGGGAGGCGCGCCTTTCCTTCCGCTTGGATGCAAAGCAACTCCAGTCGACCGCTTCCGGTTTCCGCCAGGATGCGCCCGGCGTCGTGCACGAGCCGTCCCGGCTCCGACGACCCGGAGGCGGGCGCGACCCGGACCTCGTGCAGCTTCAATCCCGCGCCGCGGAACGTCGTGAAGGCCCCCGGCCAGGGCGAGAGTCCGCGCACCTGCCGGGCGATCTCGGCCGCCGGGCGCGACCAGTCCACCCGTCCGTCTTCCTTCTCGAGCTTGCGCGCGTACGTGGCGCCCTCTTCCGACTGGGGCGACGCCTCCAGCGTTCCCCGCGCGAGACCGTCGAGCGTGCGCACCAGCAGGCCGCCCGCGATCGGCGCGAGACGCGCGAGCAACTCCCCCGCCGTCTCCTCCGCTCCGATCGTCACGCGCTCCTCGAGCAACGTCGGGCCGGTATCGACCCCGCGGTCCATCTTCATCGTGGTGACGCCGGTCTCGCGATCGCCGTCGAGGATCGCCCACTGCACGGGCGCCACGCCCCGGTGGCGCGGCAACAACGAGAAGTGCGCGTTGACGCAGCCGTATCGCGGCAACTCCAGCAGCCAGCGGCGGAAGATGTGTCCGTACGCCACCACGACCATCGCGTCCGGCGCGAGCTCCTCGAGCCACGGTCGCACGTCGCGGACGCGGTCGGGCGACTCCACCCGCAATCCGAGTCGCTTCGCGGCCTCCTTCACCGGACTCTCGCGTGGGGCTCGCCCGCGGCCCGCGGGACGATCGGGCTGCGTGAGGACCGCGAGCACGTCGAACGCGTCGTGCGCGGCGATCGACTCGAGCGAGGGAACGGCGATGTCCGGAGTCCCGCAGAAGACGACCCTCACTCCTCGGCCATCTCCTTCAGCCGACGTTTGAGCAGCGCCCGCCGCATCGGCCCGATCTTGTCGATGAAGAGCACCCCGTCGAGGTGATCGATCTCGTGCAGGAAGATCCTCGCGAGCATACCCTCCGCATCGAACTCGAGGTCCTCGCCCTCCAGGCTGCGTGCACGCACGCGCACGCCGTGCGGTCGGCGCACCGTCTCGTAGATCCCCGGGATCGAGAGACAGCCCTCCTCTTCCGTCTCCTGCGGGCCGCGCTTCTCCACGATCTCCGGGTTCAGGTACACGCGCGGCTCCTCACGCTCCTCGTCGTCCGCGGGCGGCGGCGGATGGACGACGATGATGCGCCGCTCCTCCCCGACCTGCGGGCCGGCGAGGCCCACACCCTCCGCCTTCGCGAGCGTGTCGAGCATGTCCGTGGCGAGCGCGCGGATCTCCTCGTCCACGTCGGCGATGGGGTTCGCCTTCGCGCGCAGCACCGGGTCGCCGTACTTCCGGATCTCTCGGACCGCCACTACTTCTTCTTCCCTTCCCGTTCCTTCGCCGCCGCGATCGCCGCCGTGGTCGTGATGATCTTGGACTTCAGGAAGCGGAGCTTCACGTTGTCGTCCGCCTTCAGGACGACCCAGTCGTCCTGAAGCGAGGCGATCGTGCCGACGAGACCGGATTCCGTCACCACCTCGTCGCCCTTCTTGAGCGAGTCCAGCAGCTTCTGGTGCGTCTGCGCCTGCTTCTGCTGGGGACGGATCAGGATCACCCAGTAGATCACCATGATGATCAGGAGCGGCACCACGAACAGGAATCCGCCCGACGATCCCGGATCACCGGCCGGCGGCCGGCCGCCCATCAACAACAGCCATTCGTTCATCGCGAGTTCTCTCCCAGCTTGGAAACGACGTCGGCGCGCGCGCGCTCGAACGTCCCGTGGACGATCGCCTCGCGCAGTCGCGCCACGAGATCGAGATAGAAGGTCACGTTGTGGAGGCTCAGCAAGCGGCCCCCGAGCATCTCCCCGGTCTTCACGAGGTGTCGCACGTAGGCGCGGGAGTACTCCCGACACGCTTCGCAGCCGCAATCCGGATCCAGGGGACCGAAGTCCCGCGCGAACCGCTCGCCCCGCAGGTTCAAGGGGCCCCGGGACGTCAACGCCTGTCCGTTGCGTGCGTTCCGGGTGGGGAGCACGCAGTCGAACATGTCCACGCCGCGTCCGATTCCGTCGACGATGTCCTCCGGAGTCCCGACCCCCATGAGGTAGCGGGGCTTTCCGGCCGGCAGCGAGTCGAGCGTGACCTGGAGCATCTCCCGGGTCAGGTCCTTCTCTTCCCCGATCGACAGACCGCCGGCAGCATATCCGGGGAGATCCAGGTCCACAAGAGCGGCCGCGGACTCGCGGCGGGCCGCGGCCGTGAAACCGCCCTGGGCGATCCCGAACAGGGTCTGCGGCCGCCCCGTGGCGGAGGTCCCCTCGGTCCGGGCGAGCTCGGCCACCGCCCGGCGGACCCAGTCGAGGGTGAGGCGATTCGCGCGCTCCGTCTCCGCCGCTCCGCGGTCGGGCACGGGCGGAACGTCGAGCGGCATCATGATGTCCGGCCCGAGATCCCGGCCGAGGCGTACCACGGACTCGGGCGTGAAGCGGTGCGGTGAGCCGTCGAGGTGGGAGCGGAACGTCACGCCGTCGTCGTCGATCTCGCAGAGGGCCGAGAGGGAAACGACCTGAAAGCCGCCCGAGTCGGTGAGCGTGGGGCGCCGCCACGCGTTGAACGCGGCGAGCCCTCCGGCCTGCCGCACCACGTCCGCGCCGGGACGCAGGTACAGGTGGTACGAGTTGCCGAGGATGATCGACGCGTTCGCCGCGCGCAGGTCCGCGGCGGAGAGCGCCTTCACGGAAGCGCGCGTACCCACGGGCATGAACACCGGCGTCGCGACCTCGCCGTGCGGAGTCTGCAGTCGTCCGGCGCGCGCCGCGCCGTCCCGGGCCTCGACCTCGAACGAGAAGCTCATCGGGGTTTCCTCTCGAGGAACGTCGCGTCACCGTACGAATAGAAGCGATACCGTTGCGCGACGGCTTCCCGGTACGCGGCCAGCACGCGATCCCGACCGGCGAACGCCGCCACGAGACAGAGGAGTGAGCTCCTCGGCAAATGGAAGTTCGTCACGAGCGCGTCCACGGCATGGAACCGGAACGGCTCGCGGATGAACAGCTCCGTCTCTCCGGCCAGACCGGTCTCGGGAGAGCCGGCGGCCGCCCACGTCTCGAGCGTGCGCACGGCGGTCGTCCCCACCGCCACGACGCGCCCGCCGCGAGTGCGTGCTTCGAGAATCGCACGCGCGCTCTCGGCCGGCAGGCGGAAGCGTTCCGGATCGAGACGGTGGTCGGCGAGATCCGTGTCGTCCGGAAGCGGCTGGAACGTTCCCGGCCCGACGTGCAGGACCAGACCCGCGATCGCCACGCCCGCGGCCTCGATCTCGGCGAGCAACTCGTCGTCGAAGTGGAGGCCCGCGGTCGGTGCCGCGACCGCCCCCTCGTCGCGCGCGAAGACGGTCTGGTAGCGCTCGGCATCCGCGGCGGTGGGCTCGCGCCGGATGTACGGCGGCAACGGGACCCGCGCGTGGCGCGCGAGCACGTCCGCCTCCGAGTACGGATGCGCCGGAAGGATCCGGACCACGGACCACGTCGCCCCGATCTCGTCGACCCGGATCGAGAAGTCCTCTCCGATCAGAGTCTCGCCGACGCGCAGGCGCCGCGCCGGCCGCAGCATCGCACGCCAGTGTCCCTCCTCGTGGCGGACGAGGAACACTTCCACCGCCCCGCCGCTCTCGCGCCGCACGTGGACGCGCGCCGGGATCACCCGGGTCTCGTTGCGCACGAGGACGTCGCCCGCGCGCAGCAGGCGGGGGAGCTCCGCGAAAACCCGATGCGCGACGGGTCCGTCGGCGGGCAGGTGGAGCAGACGCGCGTCCCGCCGGCGTGCGGCGGGCTCCTGCGCGATCAGCTCCTCGGGCAGGTCGTAGTCGAAGTCGTCGGCGCGCACGTTCAGTTCCGCTCGCGGGCCGAAGCGCTCGCTCCGGTCATGCGTCGAACAGGTCGGGCGCGGCGACGGAGGTCCCCTTCCGTCGCGGAATGCGGAGATGGTCGGCCGCCCGATCCGTGGCGACCCGCCCGCGCGGCGTGCGCTCGAGGAAACCTTCCTTCACGAGGTACGGCTCGTAGATCTCCTCGATCGTCTCCGGCTCCTCGCCGACCGCGGCGGCGATCGTGGTGAGGCCGGTCGGTCCGCCGCCGAACTTGCCGAGGAGCGTGCCGAGAATGCGCACGTCCATCTCGTCGAGTCCGATGCGGTCCACCGAGAGAAGGTCGAGCGCATCCGACGCCACGTCGCCCGTGATGCGACCCGTGGCGCGAACCTCCGCGAAGTCGCGGACGCGCTTGAGGAGCCGGTTCGCGATGCGCGGCGTGCCACGCGAGCGGCGGGCGATCTCGAACGCGCCTTCCTCGTCGAGCTCGCAGGAGAGAACCCCGGCGGAACGGTGCAGGATGCGACAGAGATCCTCGGCCGGATAGAAGTCCAGCCGTACCACGAGACCGAACCGCGAGCGCAGCGGACTCGTGAGCATGCCGGCGCGAGTGGTCGCACCGATCAACGTGAAGCGTGCGAGATGCAGGCGAATCGACCGCGCGCCCGGCCCCTTGTCGAGCACGATGTCGAGCCGGAAGTCCTCCATCGCCGGATAGATGTACTCCTCCACCGTGCGATTGAGGCGATGGATCTCGTCGATGAACAGGACCTCGCGCTCGTCCAGGTTCGTGAGGATGCCCGCGAGGTCGCCGGCCCGTTCGATCACCGGACCCGACGTGACGCGCGCCTCGACGCCCACCTCGTAGGCGAGGATGTGCGCGAGCGTGGTCTTGCCGAGCCCGGGCGGGCCCACGAGGAGGACGTGGTCGAGCGCCTCCCCGCGCCCGCGCGCCGCATCCAGAAAGATGCGCAGCGGCTCGCGCAACTGCGGCTGCCCGACGAACTCCTCGAGCGACGTGGGCCGCAATCCCCGGTCGAGGTCGGCCTCGTGAGGCGCGAGGGCCGGATCCGAATGCCTGGTGCTCATGTTCACTCCGTTGGGTGGCTCGGCGTTCGGACGATTGCGGGCGGGAGCCGGGCCGGCGCCCGAGTCGGCGTCAGAGTCGACGGAGCGCCTCGCGCAGCACTTCCTCCGTCGAGGCCTCCGCGGTGGCCGCGCCGCGCGCGACGTCCACGGCTTCACGCGCCTGTCCGCGAGAGTATCCGAGCGCCACGAGAGCGTCCACGACGTCGTCTGCGGGCGGCTTGATCGCCGCGACCGGCGTGCCCGCGCCCGGCACCGCGTCTCCGCTCGGCACGAGGCCGACCTTGTCCCGCAGGTCCACGATCACGCGCTGCGCGGTCTTCTTGCCGACTCCCGTCACCCCGGTGAGCGCCGTGAGGTCGCCTTCGGCCACCGCGGATCGGAGTCGTTCCGGTTCCAGGGCGGAAAGGATCGCGAGAGCGAGCCGGGGCCCGACCCCCTGGACGCCGAGCAGCAACCGGAACAGCGCCCGCTCCTCCTCTTCCTCGAATCCGAACAGGATCCACGCGTCCTCGCGCACCACGAGGTGCGTGAGCAGATGCGCGCGCAGCCCGGCCGGCCCGAGCCGCGAGGCGGTGCCTTCGGTGATCAGGATCTCGAGCCCGAGCCCGGCGAGCTCCAGGATCGCCTTGCCTGGACGCACCGCGACGAGCGTCCCTTCCACGTGATGGATCACGGCATCACCTGCACCGGTCGGGACGGCCGGGCCGCATGCGACAGATGGCACCAGGCGGCACCCAGGGCGTCGGCGGCGTCGGACGGCGGCGCCTCCCGGATCGCGAGGATGCGCGCGATCATCGCGGCGATCTGCTCCTTCCCCGCCGCACCATAGCCGACCGTCGCCCGCTTGATCTCGGCCGGCGAGTACTCGGCGAGCGGGATGCCGCGCCGCACGGCGGCGAGCACCACGACCCCGCGCACCTGACCGAGCGCGAGCGCGGTCTTCGCGTTCTTCGACACGAAGGGGGACTCGAGCACGCACACGTCGGGGGCGGGACTCCGCGCGAGGAGCTCGGAGACCGCCTCGTAGATCGTCGCGAGGCGCTCGGGCAGCGCGAGCCGGCTCGAAGGGCGAATCACGTCCCACTCCACCGCGCGAGCCGCGCGCGAGTCCCCGTCGACGAGGCCCCAGCCGGTCGCGACGGTACTGGGGTCCACGCCGAGCACGAGCAACGTCAGCCTCCGAGGCTCTGGAGGATCTCGTCCGGGATGTCGAAGTTCGCGGAGACGCGCTGCACGTCGTCGAGGTCCTCCAGGACGTCCATGAGCTTGAGCATCGTCTCCGCGTCCTTCCCCTCCAGCTTCACGGTGTTCTGCGGGATGCGCACGAGCTCGGCGCTGCGGACGGCGACGCCCCGCGCCTCCAGGGCCTCCTTGACCGCGAACAGTTCGGCGGGCGCCGTCGTGACCTGCCAGATCGCGTCCTCGCCCTCGCCCTCCGGCGAGAAGTCCTCGGCGCCCGACTCCACGACGTGCTCCATCATCGCGTCCTCGCCGAGCCCCTCGGCCGGAATCACGATCGAGCCCTTGAGCTCGAACATCCACGCCACGCAGCCGTTCTCGCCGAGCGAGCCGTTGTGCTTCGTGAGCGCATGGCGCACCTCGCCGACGGTCCGGTTGCGGTTGTCCGTCGTCACGTCCACGAACAACGCGACGCCGCCCGGTCCGTAACCCTCGTAGGTCACTTCCTCGTAGGCGGCGCCGTCGATCTCGCCGGTGCCCCGCTTGATCGCCTTGTCGATGTTCGCGTTCGGCATGTTTTCCGCCCGCGCCGCGGCGATGGCGGTCCGGAGTCGCGCATTCGCGCTCGGATCGCCTCCCCCCGACCGGGCCGCCGTAATGATCTCACGCGCCAACCGCGTGAAGATCTTGCCGCGTTTCGCGTCGACGACCGCCTTCTTGCGCTTGATCGTCGCCCATTTGGAATGGCCCGACATCTACTTCGCGACCTCCTCCTCGGCTTTCGCCTCCGCGATCACTTTTTCCTGGAGCTCACGCGGGAGCTCCTCGTAGTGCGAGAACTTGCGTTCGAAGCGGCCGCGCCCCTGCGTCATCGAGCGCAGATCCATCGCGTACCGCTGCATCTCGGCCGCGGGAATCTGCGCGTGGATCACCTGGTCGCCGGCGTCGGCCTCCATGCCCTGCACCCTTCCGCGCCGCTGCGAAACGTCGCCCATGACGTCGCCCATGTAATCCTGCGGAATCACCACGGTGACGTCCAGGTACGGCTCGAGGATCGTGGGCTTCGCCTCGCGGGCCGCCTGGCGGTAGGCCATCGACCCGGCGATCTTGAACGCCGCTTCCGACGAATCCACGGCGTGGAACGAGCCGTCGAACAAGGTGCACTTGAAGTCCACCATCGAGTAGCCCGCGATCGCGCCGCGCGGCATCGCCTCGCGGATGCCCTTCTCCACCGCCGGGATGAAACGGCCGGGAATCACGCCGCCCACGATCGCGTCCACGAACTCGAAGCCCTGGCCCTCCGGCAACGGCTCGATGCGCAGGTGAACGTCGGCGAACTGGCCGCGACCGCCGGTCTGCTTCTTGTGCCGCGCGTGGACCTCGGCCTTGCCGCGGATCGTCTCGCGAAACGCGATGCGTGGACTCGCGAGCTCCACGTCCACGTGGAATCGCTCGTGCAGGCGCTGGACGGCGAGCTCGAGGTGCGTCTCCCCGAGGCCCGACAGGATGGACTCGTGGGTCTCCTCCTCGTAGTGGAACGAGAGGGTCGGGTCCTCCGCGACGAGCCGCGCGAGCCCCGTTCCCATCTTGTCCTCCTCGCCCTGCTTCTTCGTGTGCACCATGAAGTCGATCGCCGGCGACGGGAAAGGGATCGGACGGATCTTGAACGTCGAGCCCTTGGTGCCGAACGTGTCGTTCGTGTGCGCGGACCGGAGCTTCACGGCGACCGCCAGGTCGCCCGCCGACAGCTCGGGAACTTCGGTGCGGGCCTTGCCGATCGCCGAGAAGAGCTGGCCGACCTTCTCGGGCTCGTCTCGGTGGACGTTGTAGACCTCGCCGCCCGCCTTCACCGTGCCGGAGAAGTTCCGGAGATAGAAGATGTCGCCCACGTGCGTCTCCGCCGCGATCTTGAACACCTGGATCGCGAGCGGACCGTTCGGATCCGCTTTCAGCGGGCCACCGCCCTCGCCCGTGATGCCGGGACGGTCGGCGGGACTCGGCAGCAGATCCACGATCCCGTCGAGAACCTGGCTGATTCCGTGAAGCTCGAGCGCGGAGCAGAAGAACACCGGGAACAGGTCACCCTGCAGGATGCCGTCGTGCAGCCCGCGGATGAGCTCTTCCTGGCTGAGCTCCCCCTCCTCGAAGAACTTGTTCAGGAGTTCCTCGCTGCTCTCGGCCGCGTTCTCCATGAGCGCGGCGTGCGCTTCGGCTTCGGCCTCCGCGTGCTCCGGAGGCACCGGCCCCTTGTCCGACTCGCCGTCCTTGAACGTCAGCGCCTGGTCGCGAAGGATGTCCACGACGCCCTTGAAGCTCGGACCGTTGCCCATGGGGATCTGCATCGCCGTGGCCTTCTTGCCGAACTTCTCGCGGATCGACTTGAGCGCGGCCATGCCGTCGGCGTGCTCCTTGTCCATCCCGTTCACCACGATCGCGGCGGGGCGCTTCATCGCGCGCGCACGACGCCAGGCGAGCTCCGCTCCCACGCCGACGCCCGAGTCGGCCGAGACCACGACGAGAAGGCAATCCGCGGCATACATGCCGGCGACCTTCTCGCCCTCGAAGTCCGCGAAACCGGGCGTATCGATCAGGTTGACCTTCTTGCCGCGGTACTCGAACTGAGCGAGCGAAAGCCCCACCGTGGCTCCCCGCTTGTGCTCCTCCGGCAAGTAGTCGAGTACCGAAGATTGATCGCTGACGTGACCCATCCGAGACGTCGCCTTGGCGCGGAACAGCAGGGACTCGGCCAGAGTGGTCTTGCCGGCCCCGCCGTGACCGACCAAGGCGACGTTCCGAATATCGGAGGGAGCGTAAGTCTTCAACGGATACCTCCTTGGAGGTGCTCGGACGCCCGATTGGGGATCGGTTTGTTGCAGGGAAGCGAGGATACGTCGCACGCGCGGCGCGCGTCAACGCGACCACCGCCGGCAACGTCGCGTCACGAGCCGCACTGCGGAAGTCCCGTACGTCGCTTCCCGCACCCGCAGCCCGGAAGCGCCCGTCGATCCGCGGGCCGCTCTCGTCGGCTCGGCGACTCGGCGACTCGGCGAGCGGGCTCATCGGTCGTGCGGCAGCGACCCGCGGTCACCCGGAGGCACAAGCTGCGACGCGCCCGGAACCCGAGCGAGACAGCGAAGGAGGAGACAGCAAAAGAGAGAGGGGGGACACGCGAAGCGTGTCCCCCCTCGAAAAGAATCCCGGCGGCGACCTACTCTCCCACCCGGTGGCCCGGGCAGTACCATCGGCGCTGGAGGGCTTAACTTCCGTGTTCGGAATGGGAACGGGTGTGACCCCTCCGCCATAGCCGCCGAGAAATCTGGGCGCCGGGGCCCGAAGACCCCGCCGCACCGGTCCTGCTCACCGGTCCTGATCCTGGACGCCGAGGGCGCAGCGATCGAACCGGAGAAAACTGACAACCAAGACGACACATATCGGGCGAACGCTCGAGAGCTCGATCGAGAATATGATCAAGCCTCACGGGTGATTAGTACGGGTCAGCTGAACGCATTACTGCGCTTACACTTCCCGCCTATTAACCTCGTAGTCTCCGAGGACCCTTTAGCCTTGCGGAGGGAGGTCTCATCTTGGAGTGGGCTTCCCGCTTAGATGCTTTCAGCGGTTATCCCTGCCGAACATAGCTACCCAGCAATGCATCTGGCGACACAACTGGTACACTAGAGGTTCGTCCATCCCGGTCCTCTCGTACTAGGGACAGATCTCCTCAAACCTCCTGACGCCCACGGCGGATAGGGACCGAACTGTCTCACGACGTTCTGAACCCAGCTCGCGTACCGCTTTAATTGGCGAACAGCCAAACCCTTGGGACCTGCTCCAGCCCCAGGATGCGATGAGCCGACATCGAGGTGCCAAACCTCCCCGTCGATGTGAACTCTTGGGGGAGATCAGCCTGTTATCCCCGGCGTACCTTTTATCCGTTGAGCGACGGCCCTTCCACTCGGAACCGCCGGATCACTAAGACCTGGTTTCCCACCTGCTCGACTTGTAGGTCTCGCAGTCAAGCTCCCTTATGCCTTTACACTCTTCGCGCGATTGCCAAACGCGCTGAGGGAACCTTAGTGCGCCTCCGTTATTGTTTGGGAGGCGACCGCCCCAGTCAAACTGCCCACCTGGCACTGTTCCGCCACCTGCTTCAAGGCGCGCGGTTAGAAACCCGACAATGCAGGGGTGGTATTTCAAGGACGGCTCCCCGAAGGCTGGCGCCCCCGGATCAAAGCCTCCCACCTATCCTACACAGGCAATGCCAAGTTCCAATACCAGGCTGCAGTAAAGGTGCACGGGGTCTTTCTGTCCTGCCGCGGGTACCCGGTATCTTCACCGAGACTGCAGTTTCGCCGAGTCCGTGGTTGAGACAGTGCTTACGTCGTTACACCATTCGTGCGGGTCGGAACTTACCCGACAAGGAATTTCGCTACCTTAGGACCGTTATAGTTACGGCCGCCGTTTACCGGGGCTTCATTTTGGGGCTTCGCAAGACGAATCTCGCTAACTCCGCCATTTAACCTTCCGGCACCGGGCAGGTGTCAGTCCCTATACGTCGTCTCATCGACTTAGCAGAGACCTGTGTTTTTGGTAAACAGTCGCGCAAGCCACTTCGCTGCGGCCCCCTCCGGCTCGGCTCGCGAAGAGCTTCACCAGCTGGGGCACCCCTTCTCCCGAAGTTACGGGGTAATTTTGCCTAGTTCCTTAACCACGGTTCTCTCGAGCACCTGAGGATACTCTCCTCGCCCACCTGTGTCGGTTTGCGGTACGGTCGCCGTCTTGACTCCCTTAGAGGTTTTTCTTGGCAGCGTGGTGCCAGTCACTTTGCGGAGCTAAGCTCCTCGCCGTCGCACCTCGGAATTGATCCCACGGATTTGCCTGTGGGACCTTCCTACATGCTTGGACCTCCACTTCCAGTCGGAGGATGACCTTCCCTTCTGCGTTACCCCATCGGTCAAACGTCTTGGCGGCGGTACGGGAATATTGACCCGTTTCCCATCGACTACGCCTTTCGGCCTCGTCTTAGGGGCCGACTAACCCTGAGCGGATTGACCTTGCTCAGGAAACCTTGGGCTTACGGTGAGCAGGGTTTCCACCTGCTTTATCGCTACTCGTTCCAGCATTTTCGCTTCTGATTGCTCCAGCATGCCTCGCGACACACCTTCGCAGCTACAGAATGCTCCCCTACCGACCCCGAAGGGTCCCGCAGCTTCGGCGCAGGGCTTGAGTCCCGGCAATTATCGGCGCAGGTCCACTTGACTGGTGAGCTATTACGCTTTCTTTAAATGATGGCTGCTTCTAAGCCAACATCCCAGTTGTCAATGCAAACCCACATCCTTCAATCCACTTAGCCCTGACTTTGGGGCCTTAGCTGGCGATCTGGGTTGTTTCCCTCTCGGCCACGGAGCTTATCCCCCGTGTCCTGACTCCCGCGCTTCACGTAATGGCATTCGGAGTTTGAATGGGTTCGGTAACCTGGTAAGGCCCCTAGCCCAGTCAGTGCTCTACCACCAAAACGAAACACACGAGGCTATTCCTAAAAATATTTCGGGGAGAACGAGCTATCTCCGAGTTTGATTGGCCTTTCACCCCTACCCACAGCTCATCCCCTAACTTTTCAACGTTAGTGGGTTCGGTCCTCCACGCACTACTACATGCGCTTTAACCTGGCCATGGGTAGATCACTCGGTTTCGCGTCTACCGAGTGCGACTGGTCGCCCTATTCAGACTCGCTTTCGCTACGGCTTCGTGGTTCCTCCACTTAACCTCGCCACACTCGAGTAACTCACTGGATCATTATGCAAAAGGCACGCGGTCAGCTGACCGGAATCCGAAGACTCCGGATCGCCTTCCACAGCTTGTAAGCAACCGGTTTCAGGTACTATTTCACTCCCCGCCAGGGGTGCTTTTCACCTTTCCCTCACGGTACTGGTTCACTATCGGTCGTCGGAGAGTACTTAGCCTTACGGGGTGGTCCCCGCAGGTTCCCACAGGATTTCACGTGTCCCGCGGTACTCGGGAGCATTGTCAGGAGGTCCTCGATCTTTCGCTTACGGGGCTATCACCCGCTGTGGCCGGCCTTTCCAGGACCGTTCGGCTAGATCGGGACTTGGTAACTCCTCGGCTCTCCCGCACGAGAGCCCGACACGTCCCACAACCCCGGCTGCGCAGCGCGTGCAGGCTCGTACACGCAACCGGTTTGGGCTGGTCCCCTTTCGCTCGCCGCTACTCAGGGAGTCGAGGTTTCTTTCTCTTCCTGGGGGTACTTAGATGTTTCAGTTCCCCCCGTTGGCTTTCCCGCACCTATGGATTCAGTGTGGGAATCCCTGGACATGACTCCAGGTGGGTTTCCCCATTCGGAAATCCCCGGATCGAGGCTTGTTTGCAGCTCCCCGAGGCTTATCGCAGCTTACCACGTCCTTCATCGCCTTCCGACGCCAAGGCATCCACCGATTGCTCTTAGTAGCTTGATCCGTGCTCGATCGACTGCCATTCGGGATGCGAACATCCCTCGTGACAGTTTCTCTCGGCGTTCAAAAAAACCCGATATATGTCAGCCTTGATTGTCAAAGAACGAACCGCCGAAGCGGTCGGCATTTGAGACCGCCCCGCCCCACCCCGAAGGACGGACACGAAACGGATGCCAGCGAGTTCACTTGTGTGATCACGAGGAGAGGACACTTTGCGCCGGCCGGCTCGAAGAATGGTGGAGCTGACCGGGATCGAACCGGTGACCCTCGGCTTGCAAAGCCGATGCTCTCCCAGCTGAGCTACAGCCCCGAGAACAGAGTACGTACCGGACTCGACGTCGTGTGCCCTCAACGCTTTCCGAAACCCCGAGAGACGCCGACCGGCGCCGCGGAGAGTTCCCGAAAGCCGCTCCCGCCACCCGACGAATCCACACGCCTGCCTCTCACGAAGCAGAGGCGACGCGAATTCGATCGATCGTGGCCCACGAAGCTCGCGCGCCACAGATAATGGTGGGCCTAGGTAGATTTGAACTACCGACCTCACGCTTATCAGGCGTGCGCTCTAACCAACTGAGCTATAGGCCCACTGTCCCGCGCGCCAGCACCCCGCGAGCGAAGCTCGGGAGCGACGAGGGCGCGACCGGGGGCGAACCCCGCGGAACGACAGGCCGGGAGCGATCACACGAAGACTCGAGAGAACTGACACCGCCTGGCATGAGCCAGGCGTCGACCTAGGAAGCGAGCTCCTTCGTAGAAGGAACCGTTCCTGCTCCTTAGAAAGGAGGTGATCCAGCCGCACCTTCCGATACGGCTACCTTGTTACGACTTAGTCCCCCTCACCAAGCACTCCTTGGAGCCCTTCCCCCCTTGCGGGTCAGAGCAAGCTCTTAAGGAGCACTCAATTCGGCTGACTTGACGGGCGGTGTGTACAAGGCCCGGGAACGTATTCACCGCGGCATGCTGATCCGCGATTACTAGCGATTCCGACTTCATGGAGTCGAGTTGCAGACTCCAATCCGAACTGAGGCCGGCTTTTTGGGATTAGCTCCACCTCGCGGCATTGCAACCCTTTGTACCGACCATTGTAGCACGTGTGTAGCCCCGGACGTAAGGGCCATGAGGACTTGACGTCATCCCCACCTTCCTCCCCGTTTTCCGGGGCAGTCCCCTTAGAGTGCCCGACCGAATCGCTGGCAACTAAGGGCAAGGGTTGCGCTCGTTGCGGGACTTAACCCAACATCTCACGACACGAGCTGACGACAGCCATGCAGCACCTGTCCAAGGGTCCCGAAGGAAAACCCCATCTCTGGGGCTGTCCCAAGGATGTCAAGCCCGGGTAAGGTTCTTCGCGTTGCGTCGAATTAAACCACATGCTCCACCGCTTGTGCGGGCCCCCGTCAATTCCTTTGAGTTTCAACCTTGCGGTCGTACTCCCCAGGCGGGGTACTTAACGCGTTAGCTGCGGCACTGACCGGGTCGATCGGCCAACACCTAGTACCCATCGTTTACGGCTAGGACTACCGGGGTATCTAATCCCGTTCGCTCCCCTAGCTTTCGCGGCTCAGCGTCAGAACCGTGCCAGAGACTCGCCTTCGCCACTGGTGTTCTTCCCGATATCTATGCATTTCACCGCTACACCGGGAATTCCAGTCTCCTCTCACGGCCTCAAGTCCAGCAGTTTCAAAGGCAGTTCCACGGTTGAGCCGTGGGATTTCACCTCTGACTTGCCAGACCGCCTACACGCCCTTTACGCCCAGTGATTCCGAACAACGTTCGCTCCCTCCGTATTACCGCGGCTGCTGGCACGGAGTTAGCCGGAGCTTCCTTTGGAGGTACCGTCAACCCCTGGGGTATTAACCCAGGGGGATTCTTCCCTCCTGACAGCGGTTTACGACCCGAGGGCCTTCATCCCGCACGCGGCGTCGCTCGGTCAGGGTTTCCCCCATTGCCGAAGCCTCTCGACTGCTGCCTCCCGTAGGAGTCTGGGCCGTATCTCAGTCCCAGTGTGGCCGGTCATCCTCTCAGATCGGCTACCCATCGTCGCCTTGGTGGGCCGTTACCCCGCCAACAAGCTAATGGGACGCGGGCTCCTCCTGGAGCGGCAGGTCCGAAGATCCCCACCTTTCCCCGTCTCTCCATGCGAAGAAACGGTCACATGCGGAATTAGCCACCCGTTAGGATGGTTATTCCCCACTCCAGGGCAGATTGCCCACGCGTTACTCACCCGTTCGCCACTCTACGGCCGGACCGAAGTCCAGCTTTCGCGTTCGACTTGCATGCCTAATCCACGCCGCCAACGTTCGTTCTGAGCCAGGATCAAACTCTCCGTGGTGGTTGTTTTCTGGTCACCCAGCTCGAACCGCGAACGGTTCTCGGGGCGACGAAAACGGTACTGAATCCACACGGATTCAAGGAAAAATTGGGTCGCCTCGAACATCCCTCCCGCACCTCCTCCCCGAAGGGAAAAGGCACGATCAACGGAACGCGCGAGTGCGTACCCGCCTGATCTCGTGCATCAGGACGGTGTCAGTCTCTCGATTTTCAAAGATCGTGCGCCGAGTTTCTCGTTCAGCGCGGACGGGAAGATAGCACCCGCCCCTACCCCCGTCAACCCTGGGGCCCAAGAAAATTCACGAATCGGCAAGAAATCGACAACCCGTTGACCCACAACGGATTGCGCGGCGGCCCGAGCCGGCGCTCGAGCTCCCGGCAGCGGGTACCCCGCGAGAAAAGTCGCGCTCGGTCTCCGCCAAGGCCCGCCTCAACCCCCGATTCTCACGTCCAGGAACTTCCGCTTGCCCACTTTCAGACGGTACACCCGCCCCGTCTGCGCCGGCAGCTCGCTCGCCGGATCGTCCACGCGCTCCCCGTCCACGGAGACCGCTCCCGCCTGCACGAGCCGCCGAGCCTCGCTCGTGGAGGGCGCGAGCCCGGTCTCCTTCAGGAGTCGCGGCAGCCACAAGCCGGCGTCCCACGGCGCGATCACCCGCTCGGGAATCTCCTCGGGCTCCTCCTTGCGACGAACCACCCGGTCGAAGTGCGCGCGCGCCTCGGCCGCTGCCGCTTCGCCGTGGTACACCTCGACCACTCGTCCCGCCAGCGACGCCTTCGCCCCCATCGGGTCCTGCGTGAAGCGCTGCAGAACGGCTTCCTGCTCGGGAGCGTCCCACGCCGCGACCAGGCGCACGTAGGTCGGAACCACGTCGTCCGGAATGGACATCAGTTTCCCGTACATCTGCTCGGGGGCCTCGTCCACGCCGACGTAGTTCCCGAGCGACTTCGACATCCGCCGCACTCCGTCGACGCCCGGAAGCACCGGGTAGGTCAACGCGATCTGCGGCTCGATCCCGTAGTCGCGCTGGATCGATCGCGCCGCGAGCAGATTGAACGTCTGCTCGGTCGCGCCGATCTCGATGTCCGCGCGAATCTCCACCGAGTCGTAGCCCTGCATCAGCGGGTACAGGAACTCGTGCAAGCTGATCGGCACGTTCTCGCGAAAGCGCTTCTCGAAGTCGTCCCGCTCGAGCATCCGCGCCACCGTGAAGCGTGACGCGAGCTCCAGGATGTCCGTGAGCCCCATCTTCGCGAACCACTCGCCATTGAAACGCACCTCCGTTCCCTCGCGGCGCAGGACCTTGAAGAACTGCTCCTGATAGGTCCCGGCATTCTCGAGGATCGCCTCGCGCGTGAGGCGGGGGCGCGTCTCGTTGCGTCCGCTCGGGTCGCCCACGAGCGCCGTGTAGTCGCCGACGATCAGCACGATCGTGTGTCCGAGGCGCTGGAAGCGCTCCAGGATCCGGAGTCCCACCGTGTGGCCGAGATGGATGTCCGGCGCGGTCGGGTCGAAGCCCTGCTTCACACGGAGCGGCCGACCCGTCTTCCGGGATTCCTCGAGCTTCCGGACCAGCTCCTCCTCGGTCAGGATCTCCTCCAGACCGGGGCGAATGACGGCGAGCTGCTCCTCGACGGACGGAAACGACATGGCCCCCTCGACGTTGGGATTCGGTGGCGCCCGCGCCCCCCTCCGCGCGCGGATCAGCCCCGGATTCTATCCGTTCCGGGCCGTTCCGCGCGACCGGAACGAACCCGCGCCCCCGCCGGGCACGCACCTCCCCGGCGACCTTCTCCCCCTGCGATCGTCCCGCGTGCGATAGAATGACCAGATCTCTCCTCACGATCGAATCGAGCGAAGGGTTCCTTCGCCCGCCCATCTTCCGGAGGCCCGCCATGAGCTCGCGTCTCGCACTCGCCGTCACCGCCCTCCTCCTCCCGACGATCGCGGGTCCGCCCCCGGCGACGGCCGCATCGGACGTGGAGGGACCGAACATCCTCGTCCGCGTGGAGCCCTCCACGAAGGACCGCTTCGTGGCCCTGCGCGACTCCGGCTGGGACGTGATCCACATCCACGGCAACACGTTCGACATCCTCGTCGACGACGCGCAGCTCGCGGAGCTCCTCGCGTCCGGTGACCGCGTGACGATCGAGGACGACGACGTGTACGCGAATCTCCGCGAGATCAAGGCGCGACGTGGCACCCTGATCGGCAACTACACGACCTACGCGGAAATGGCGGCGAGGATGCAGGATCGCGCCTCGACGTATCCGTCGATCTGCTCCGTGCAGAGCATCGGGACCTCGCACGAGGGTCGCGACATCTGGGCCATGAAGATCTCCGACAACGTCGGCACGGACGAAGGCGAGCCCGGAGTGCTCTACATGGGCACATACCATGCGCGCGAGCTCATCGCGGTGGAGATCCCGCTCGCCCTCGCGGACAGCCTGCTCATGAACTACGGTTCGGATGCGCGCTACACCGACTGGGTGAACGAGCGCGAGATCTGGTTCATCCCCATCGTGAACGTAGACGGTCACGTCTACGTGGAGAACAACGACACGAACTGGCGCAAGAATCGCCGCAACAACGGCGGCGGTTCCTTCGGCGTGGACATCAACCGCAACCACGACTGGCAGTGGGGGCACGACAACAACGGCTCGAGCGGCACCCCGAGCAGCCTCACGTACCGCGGCCCCTCCCCCGCCTCGGAGCCGGAAGTCCAGGCGATCCAGAACTTCGTGAACGCGCACTCGAACCTGCGCTTCAGCATCTCCTACCACTCGTACGGCGATCTCTGGCTGTGGGGACCGGGCTACAAGCCGGGGCTCTCCCCCGACCAGGATCTGTTCGGCGAGTACGGCGCCCAGGCGACGGCCACGAACGGCTACCTCCCGGGCAACCCGGCGGTCGGCGCGATCTACATCACGAACGGCGACGTCAACGACTGGCTGTACAACTCGCCGTCGCACCCGAGGATCTACGGCATGACGCCCGAGGTCGGCTCCGCGTTCTATCCGCCGGAAAGCCAGATTCCCTCTCTCGTGGCCGAGAACATCGAGCCGGCCTGGATCGCGCTGGACAACGCGGATCGTCCCGAGCGCCTCGCGCCTCCCGGCCAGCCGACACTCTCGGCGATCCCGGACAGCCCGAACGGCGACGCACTCGTGCAGTGGAGCGCACCGACCACGGCCGACACGATGCCGGTGGAGTACGAGCTCGTGATGAAGGAGGGTCCGACCGTCGCGACCGACGGTTTCGAGTCCGCCGGCAGCGCGATCTTCACGAACGGCTGGACGCGTTCGACGGCCCGCAAGTTCGCCGGATCCTGGAGTCTGTACTCCGGCGCCGGCGACAACCTGAATCGCATCGCCTACGCGCAGCACGACTACGTGGTGCAGCCCGGCGACGCGTTCTCGTTCCGCGCCTGGTACAGCATCGAGACGGACTGGGACTACGCGTACGCGGTGTGCTCGACCGACGCCGGTCGCACCTGGGAGAATCTCGCCGGGACGAACACCACGATGAGCGACCCGAACGGCAACAACGCGGACAACGGCATCACCGGCTCCGCGAACTGGGTCCAGATGACGTTCGACCTCGCGGCCTACGTGGGGCTGCCGGTGCGACTCGGCGTGCGCTACTTCACGGACGGCGGCGTGCAGAACGAAGGCATCTACATCGACGACGTGTTTCCGCGCCAGGACTGGACCACCGAGACGGTGCTGTCGTCCTCGATCGTCGGCACTTCGTATCCGGTCACGGGTCTCGCGGACGGCGACTACTGGTTCACGGTCCGCGGGCATGACGCCGAGGGAGACTGGGGCTACTATTCCGCCGAACAGAAGCTGGTCGTCTCGGCGTCGACCGCGGTCGCGGAGCTGGGAGACGGCACGAGCCTGCGGCTCGCGCGCGCCACGCCGAATCCGTTCGCGGCGAGCACCGAGATCCGCTTCTCGCTGCCCACGGCCTCGGATCACTCGCTCGTCGTCTACGACGTCAGTGGCCGGCGGGTGAGGACGCTCTCGCGCGGCCTGGCGGCCGCCGGCGCCCATTCCGTGGAGTGGGACGGCCGCAACGACGCCGGGCGCTCGGTGCCCTCGGGCGTCTACTTCTTCCGGCTGGTTTCCCCGGCCGGGGAGCGTCAGCAGCGGACCGTCTTGACGCGCTGACGATTCCGCGCGTCCATGCGGAGCGAACGGGGTCCCCGGGCCGGTGAGGCCGGGGACCCTTCCCCGCGCGGCGGGGTTGTCACGGCGGGTTCGTCGGGGGGCCGTCCCGAAGACGGCGGAGGTTGGGAATGAGCGAAGCCGACCGTGAACGCCCGGGCCCGCGTCCCTCCGGCCGGGTCCGTCAGTTCTTTCGCTTGTGGGCGTTCTTCACGCTGATCGTCGTATTCCTGGGCGGCGGCGGCTTCGTGGCGGCGCTGCTCCGGTTCCAGAGCGAGCTGCCGTCCACCGCGCACCTCGAGAAGATCGAGCCCCCATCCAACACGCGAATCGTGGACCGCAACGGCGTCGTCCTCGGCGACCTGTTCGCCGAGGACCGACTCGTGGTGCCGTTGTCCGAAGTACCGGAGACACTCGTGAAGGCGGTGCTCGCGACCGAGGACCGTCACTTCTACGATCACTGGGGCGTGCAGCTCCCCGCGCTCGCGCGCGCCGTGCTCGCGAACCTCCGTGCCGGACGGCGCTCCCAGGGCGGCAGCACGATCACGCAGCAGCTCGCGCGCAATCTGTTCCTCACGCACGAACGCACGGTGACCCGCAAGATCAAGGAAGCGCTGCTCACGATCCGCCTGGAACGCATCTATTCCAAGGACGAGATCCTCGGCATGTACTTCAACCAGATCTACTACGGGAACGGCGCGTACGGCGTGAAGGCCGCGGCGCGCGAATACTTCGACGAGGATCTCTCCGAGCTGGACCTCGCGCAGTGCGCATTCCTCGCCGGACTGCCCGGCAACCCCACCCTGTTCGATCCGCGCCGACGTTTCGAGAACGCGAAGACACGGCAGAGCGTGGTGCTCGGGGCGATGGTCGACTGGAAGGCGATCACGCCGGAGGACGCGGCCGCCGCGCGCGAGAAGGAGATCGTCCTCGCGGACCGCAGCCGGCCCACGATGCGGGCGCCCTACTTCGTGGAGTACGTGCGGCAGCAGCTCGTGGAGAAGTACGGCTCGGATCGTCTGTACGGCGAAGGCCTCCACGTCGTGACCACGCTCGACTGGCGGATCCAGGAGGCGGCCGAAGCGGCCCTGGAGGAGCAGCTCCGCTGGCTCGAGCGGAAGAACCGCTACGACGTCGTGCGCGACTCGAGCTGGGTGGCACCGGACAAGCCCTTCGTGACGTCGCCCTACGTGCAGGGCGCGTGCATTGCGCTCGACACGCGCACGGGTGAGATCCTCGCGATGGTGGGCGGACGCAACTACTGGGAGAGCAAGTTCAATCGTGCGGTACAGGCGCGGCGCCAGCCCGGCAGCGCGTTCAAGCCGTTCGTGTACACCGCGGCGATCGAGGACGGCATCGGCGCGTCCACGATCATCCTGGACGAGCCGCTCGAAGTTCCGATGCCGAACGGCGACGTCTACAAGCCCGAGAACACGAAGCGCGACTTCAAGGGCCCGATGACGATGCGGACCGCGATGTCGAAGTCCGTGAACGTGCCGGCCGTTCGCATGATCCTCACGGTGGGGCCCCCGGCCGCGATCGACGTCGCGCGCCGGTGCGGGATCTCGGGCCGCCTGAACCCCTACCCGTCGACCGCGCTCGGCGCCTCCGAGGTCACCCTGCTGGACATCACTTCGTCGTACACGGTCTACCCGAACCTCGGCATCCTGAACCGCCCGTGGTCGATCCGGGAGGTCACGGACCGGAACGGCGCCACGCTCGAGCGGGGCCACGTGGAATCGCACGAGGCGCTCGCCGCCCCCGTCGCGGCCGTGATGACCTCCATCTTCGAGGACGTGATGGACAAGGGCACGGGCGCCTCGGCGCGCTGGAAGGGCATCACGTGCCCGGCCGGCGGCAAGACCGGAACGATGGACGACTACGCGGACGCCCTGTTCGTGGGCTTCACGTCGGAGGTCACGATGGGCGTCTGGGTCGGCTTCGACGTGAAGCGCTCCCTCGGCCGCGACATGACGGGGACCGCCGCCGCCCTGCCCGTCTGGATCGAGACCATGAAGACCGCCCTCGACGGGACGAGCCCCGAGGAGTTCCCGGTCCCCCCCGGGGTGACCTGGCGGACCGTCTGCACCGCCTCCGGCGTCCTGGCGACCCCCGCGTGCCCGGAGACGTACTCGGAAATCTTCGTGGAGGGCGACGAGCCCAAGGTGCGCTGCCCGGTGCACGGCGCCGAGGCCTCGTTCGACCCCTGGGACCGGGCCATCTCGTTCGAGGAGCTGGACCGGGCCGCCCGGGACCACGCCGGGGACGACCTGGAGCCCTGATCCACCCGGGACCGCCGGTGGCGCCCTTCCCGTTTGATTCCAAGGCTTGCGCCCGGCCCGAGGATTCGGTATCTTCCTCGGCCGATTGTCCAGCGGGAGGAAAACCGTGGCCAAGGCGATCCGAGAGAAGATCCGGCTCGTGTCGAGCGCCGGAACCGGATACTTCTACACGACGACGAAGAACCGACGAACGCATCCCGACAAGCTGAAGTGCATGAAGTACGACCCGAGAGCACGGAAGCACGTCGAGTTCGTCGAACAGAAGATGAAGTAGGGCGAAGCCCAAGCACCGAACCCCGAAACGGGGGCCCCTCCGGGGGCGGGAGGCCAACGTGAGTCGAGTCTGCCAGGTGACCGGCATTCGTCCGCGTACCGGGAACAACGTGAGCCACGCGAACAACAAGTCGCGTCGCGTCTGGAAGCCGAACCTCGTGTCCAAGCGCTTCTGGTTCGAGGAAGAGGGCCGCTGGATTCGCCTGCGGATCTCGGCCAAGGGCATCAAGATCATCGACAAGCGAGGCTTGGCGAAGGTCGTGCGCGAGATGCGGGCGAAGGGCGTGAAGGTCTGACCGACCTTCCGCGATAGGCCGCGCCGGACGCAGGCTCTCGAAGAAAAGCCCCCGGGAATCCCCGGGGGCTTTCTTGCGTCCGGATGCGCAGCTACTCGAGCGTCTCGAGGATCAGGGGATCCCGGGACGCGGCGGCCTCTCCGATCTCCCACGCCGACACGACACGAGCGGCCGCGGCCGCGGCGGCCGCCTCCGAACGCGCGTGAACCGTGGCGATCGTCTGGCCGCGCGCGACGCGATCACCCGTCTTGCGGGCGAACACGATGCCCACCGCGGGATCGACGCTCTCCCCGACCTTCGTGCGACCGGCGCCGAGCGCGTTCGCCGCGAAGCCGATCTCGCGCGCGTCACAACGCACGAGCACTCCGTCGAGCGGGCTCTCCACGTCCCGGCGGACCGGCGCCGCGGGGAGCACGGAGTCGTCGTCGACCACGGCCGGATTCCCGCCCTGGCGCTCCACCCAGCGGCGGAACGTCGCGAGCGCGCGGCCGTCCCGCCGCGACGCCTCGAGCTGCGTGCGCGCTTCGTCCCTTCCGCCGGCGAGCCCGGCGAGAACGACCATCTCCGCGCCGAGCGCGAGCGTGAGGTCCACGATGTCCTCGGGGCCCTCGCCGCGGAGAACGTCGAGCGACTCGCGGATCTCGAGGGCGTTGCCCACCGCGAGTCCGAGGGGCTCGTCCATGCGCGTGACGAGCGCGACCGCTCGCTTGCCCATGGCCCGCGACACGGCCACGAGCACGCGCGCGAGGTCCACGGCCGCCGCGCGCTCGCGCATGAACGCGCCGGAGCCGCTCTTCACGTCGAGCACGAGTGCCTCCACCCCGGCCGCGTACTTCTTGGAAAGGATGCTCGCCGTGATCAGCGGGATCGAGGGAACGGTGCCCGTGACGTCGCGCAGCGCGTAGAGCTTCGCGTCGGCGGGAGCGAGCTGGCGCGAGGCGCCGGCGATCGCGAAGCCGACGTCGAGAAGCGTCGCGCGGAACTCCGAGGCGTCGAGGTCCGTGCGCAGCCCGGGAATGGACTCGAGCTTGTCGAGGGTCCCGCCGGTGTGACCGAGGCCGCGTCCCGAGATCATCGGGATCTTCACGCCCACCGACGCCACGAGCGGCGCGAGCGGGATCGTGATCTTGTCGCCGACGCCGCCCGTGGAGTGCTTGTCGAGCGGCACCCCGCCGAGATCCTCGTGCGCCCAGACGTCGCCGGACTCCATCATCAGGCGCGTGAGGTCCGCGGTCTCGCGCGGGCTCATGCCGCGGAACAGCACCGCCATGAGCCAGGCCGAGATCTGGTACTCGGGAATCGTCCCGTCCACGGCGCCGCGGACGATCGCGGCGATCTCGTCCGTCTCGTTCTCGCGTCCGTCCCGCTTGCGCTCCAGGATCTCGGGAACGTTCATCGACTCGTCGTCTGCGGGGACGTCACGATGGCGATCGACGCGCTCGCGCCGATCCGGGTGGCGCCCGCGTCGATCATGCGCCGCGCGACGTCGGCGTCCCGGATGCCGCCGGCCGCCTTGACGCCCATCTCCGGTCCGACCACACGGCGCATCAGCGCGACGTCTTCCACGGTGGCGCCGCCGCTCGCGAAACCCGTCGACGTCTTCACGTAGTCCGCACCCGCCGCCTTCGCGAGCGCGCAACCTTCGGCCTTCTCCTCGTCCGTGAGATAGGCGTTCTCGAGGATGACCTTCACCGTCGCGCGCGGATGCCCCGCTTCGACCACCGCGCGGATGTCCCGCTCCACGGTGCCGTAGTCCTTGGACTTGAGCGCGCCGATGTTCACGACCATGTCGAGCTCCGTCGCGCCGTCTTCCACCGCACGCCGCGACTCGAACGCCTTCGTCTCCGGCTTGTTCATCCCGTGGGGGAAGCCGATCACCGTGCACACGAGCACGCCACTGCCTTCCAGCAGATCCGCGCACAGCGGAACCCACCACGGCTGCACGCACACGCTCGCGAACCGGTACTGGCGCGCCTCCGCGCAGATCCGCTCGATCTCGGAACGGGGCGCGTCCGGCTTCAGGATCGTGTGGTCGATGTAGCGCGACAGACCGGGCGACGGGAGCTCTCCCGGTTCGGACCCGATGCGGCAGATGCCGAGCTCCTCGCACAGATCCACGAGGCCCGCCCGCGGCGCGGACCGCGCGCCGCCGCCCGCGCACGTGGGAGGCGGCGCGGTTCCGTCGGTCTCCTCCAGAGCGCGCACGACCTCCCGGGTGATCACCCGGATCAGCTCCTCGCGATTCAACGTTCCAGCTCCATGATCTTCGCGACCCGTTTCTCGTGGCGTCCGCCCCCGCAGGGCGTGCGCACGAACAGTTCCACCATCCGCCGCGCGAGCGCGAACGGGACGAAGCCCGCCCCGAACGACAGCACGTTCGCGTCGTTGTGCTCGCGCGCGTTCCGCACGCTGTCGATATTCCAGGCCACCGCGCAGCGGACCCCCCGGATCTTGTTCGCGGCCATCCCCGAGCCGATGCCGGCCCCGTCGACGATCACGCCGGCCTGGCACTTCCCGGCCGCGACCTGACGCGCGACGGCGGCTGCGAAATCCGGGTAGTCCACGGACTGCGGGCCGCTCGTGCCGCAGTCCACGACCTCGTAGCCCGCGGCCACGAGCCACTGCCGGACCTGCTCCTTGCGCTCGAAGCCGCCGTGGTCCGCTCCGACCGCGATCCGTCGTGGCGGCCAGGGCGCAGGGACGCCGGCCGGGGAAGCGACCACCTTCGCGTCACCCGGTGCCGCCGGCGGCGTCGTTCCCGCCCGCCCCTCCCGCGCATCGACGGCCGCGAGGACGCGACGCACGACCTCCGCGATGGTCCGCTCGTCCGCGCTCACGGCGCCTCCCGCAGCCGGAACGCCTCGGGGAGCAGCGCGCCGAGCGTCGTTTCCCGGGTGCCGTCGGGGCCGTCGATCAGGACCGGCAGGTCGTCGCCGCCGAACTCCGCCAGCACCTGACGGCAGGCCCCGCAGGGGCTCGGCGCCGGCCCGTTCGGCGCGTGGATCGCGACCGCGCGCAGCGGAGCGGTCGAGCCGTCCACGAGCCCCCGTGCCCGGGCGGCGAACACCGCCGTGCGCTCGGCGCACATCGACAGACCGTAGGAAGCGTTCTCCACGTTGCAGCCGGAGACGATCTCCCCGAAGGCCGTGAGGATCGCCGCCCCGACCGGGTACTGCGAGTAGGGCGCGTAGGCGGCGCGGGCCGCGGCGCGGGCGGCCTCGAGGAGGTTCTCCATGGCGGGATTGTGGGCGCTCACGGGTTTCCGGGCAAGTCCGCGAGAAACGACGTGCCGGCCGCGATCCCGGCCACCCCGAAGTTCTCCGCGAGCGTCGCGGCGACGTCGGCGAACGTCGTCCGGGTTCCGAGCGGCCGGCCCTCGCCGCCGGTCCAGACCAGGAGCGGGACCTCCTCGCGCGAATGATCCGTACTCGGCGTGGTGGGGTCGTTCCCGTGGTCCGCCGTGAAGAGCAGGATCGTGTCGCGCGCGGCGGCGGCGAGCAGGTCGGGGACCCGGGCGTCGAGATCGCGCAGCGCGCCGGCCATCCCGGCGGGATCGTTGCGATGGCCGAAGTGCATGTCGAAGTCGATCAGGTTCGTGAACACGAGTCCCGTGTCGAGGGCGTCGAGCGCCGCGATCGTCGCGTCGACGCACTCGAGATTCGGTAACACGTGGTGCGACTCCGAGATCGATCGGTGCGCGAAGATGTCGTCGATCTTCCCGACCGAGACCGTGGCGTGGCCGGCCCGCGCGAGCGCGTCGAGAATCGTGACGCCGTCCGGTTCGCGCGAGAAGTCGCGCCTACGGTTCGTTCGCTCCCAGTGCCCCCGCTCCCCCACGAACGGTCTCGCGATCACGCGCCCGACCGCATGCGGTCCCTGCAGCACCGCGCGCATCTCACGACACACACGGTAGAGCTCGTCCGGCGGGCAGACTTCCTCGTGCGCCGCGATCTGGAAGACGGAATCCGCAGACGTGTAGACGATCAACCGCCCCGTCGCGACGTGTTCCGCGCCGAGCTCGTCGAGGATCGCGGTGCCGGACGCCGGCCGGTTGCCGAGCGCCTCGGCGCCGGCGATGCGCGCGAACTCCGCCATCACTTCCGCCGGGAAACCGTGCGGGTAGGTCGGCATCGCGGAGCGCAGCACGACGCCCGCGATCTCCCAGTGACCCGTGGTCGTGTCCTTCCCCGCGGCGGCCTCGCGCAGCCGTCCCCACGACGCGCGCGGCGAGTCGACCGGCGCGACGCCACGGATCGTCGACACGTTGCCGAGGCCGAGCGACGCGAGGTTCGGCAACGCGAGCCCTCCGACGGCTTCGGCCGTGTGGCCGAGGGTGTCGGAGCCCTCGTCTCCGAACGCCGCGGCGTCCGGCGCCCCGCCGCAGCCCACGCCGTCGAGCACCACGATTGCCGCCTTGCGGAATCTCATGCTTCCTCCGGGGACCTCGAGAGACCGAGCAGGGTCCGCGTCTGGACGGCGCGGCCCGTGCGCGTGTACACGCGCGGAACGCGGCGCCCGATGCCGATCAGGATCTCGTACGGGAGCGTGGCGGACAGGCTCGCGAGGTCGCTCACGCGAATCTCCTCGTCGCCCTGACGGCCGAACAGCACGATCTCGTCGCCGAGCCGGGCCTCCGGGACGCCACGGAGATCGAACACCGTGGTGTCCATGGTCACGCGGCCGAGGATCGGCACGCGCCGACCGCGCAACAACGCGGCGCCGCGCCCCGAGAGCGCCCACGGGTAACCGTGACCGTAGCCGACGGCGCCGGTGCCGACCCGCATCGCTTCCGGCGTGACGAAGTCGCCGCCGTAGCTGATCGGATGCGCGGGCGGCATCTCGCGCACGTGCACGAGCCGGGTGACGAAGCGCATCACCGGCGCGATCCCGGGCGGCGGCGCGACTCCCTCCGAGGGCGGCAGGCCGTACGCGAGAATGCCGGGCCGGACGAGATCGAGCCGCGTGCGCGGATGCCGGACGAGGGCGGCCGAGTTCGCCGCGTGCAGCAGGCCGGGGTCGATGCCGGCGGCGCGGAGCGCGTCGGCGACCTCGAGGAAATCCTCGATCTGCCGCTCGACCTGCGTGCCGCCGTCCCCCGCATCGGCGCGCGGGAAGTGTGTGAACACGCCCTCCAGCCGGAGGCCGGGCAGCTCGGACACGGCACGCAGGAACTCGACCGCACGACTCGGCGCGATGCCGGAACGCCCCATGCCCGTATCGATCTCGACGTGATACGACGTGAGCACGCCGGCGGCGGCCGACGCGGCACTGAGGGCGCGCGCCGTCTCCACGTTGCCGAGCGTGAGGGTCAGGCGGTGGTCCACCGCCCGCTGCGCCTCGGAGGGCAGCGTGGGCGAGAGCACCACGATCGCCACGCCGATGCCGTGGGCGCGAAGCTCGACCCCTTCGTCGATCGTGGCCACGCCGACGGAGTGCGCGCCCTGCTCCTGGGCAACCCGGGCGACGGCCGTGGCGCCGTGGCCGTAGGCGTCGGCCTTGACCACGAGCTGGAGCTGGACCCGCGGTCCCACCAGCTCCCGGAGGCGGCGGAGATTGGACGCCAGCACGTCCAGGTCCACTTCCACCCACGTGCTCAGACGTTCCACGTCACTTCCCCTTCCTCCCCCGAGATCCGCGCCTTCGGCAGCATAGGCAACGCCCGGGCCGCGGGCAAGACGGCCGACGGGCACCGCGCGCCGGCGGCCCTCCCGCCCGGGCGCACCAGCCTTGCCCGGCCCGCAACCGCCCGGTACGCTGCGGGATTGCGAGGAGAGAGCCGATGCCGTCTGCAGCCTTCCAGCGACTCCTGGAGCTCGAGCTCCGCCTCCGCGGCCCGGGCGGTTGCCCGTGGGACGCGGAGCAGACCATCGAGACCCTGAAGCCCCACCTGCTCGAGGAGACCTACGAGGCGCTCGAGGCGCACAGCTCGGGCGACGTCGACGAGTTCCGCGAGGAGCTCGGCGATCTGCTCTACGTGCTGCTGTTCATCGCGGTCATCGCGGAGGAGCAGGGCCTGTTCACCGTGCGGGACTGGATCCAGGGCGCGTACGACAAGATCTACCGCCGCCACCCGCACGTGTTCGGCGAGCTCGCGGCGGAGAACGCGGGCGACGCGAAGCGCGTGTGGGAGGAGCAGAAGCGCAAGGAAGGCAAGAAGGACCGCGACTCCGTGCTGGACGGGATCCCGCACTCGCTGCCGGCGCTGATGCGCGCGCGGCGCGTCCAGGAGCGGGCCGCGGCGATCGGGTTCGACTGGGAACACGAGGAGCCCGTGTTCGCGAAGGTCGAGGAGGAGATGGAGGAGGTTCGCCAGAGCTGGCGCGCGGGCGACACCGAACACGCCGTCTCCGAGCTCGGCGACGTTCTTTTCGCGGTGGTGAATCTGCTCCGGTTCCTGAACCGCAACCCCGAGGAAGTCCTCGTGGGCACGATCAAGAAGTTCGAGCGACGTTTCCGCGTGGTGGAGCGCGCCGTCAACGAGCAGGGACGGCGGATGACGCTCGACGAGATGGACTCCGTGTGGGAGCGCGCGAAGGCCGACGAGGGCTGACCTACCGCTCGCCCTTCCCCGCGATGCCGCGCCCGGTGCGCGGCACGACCTCCACGCGCGGCTCGTCGATCCGCTGCACTCCCTCGAACGGCGAATCGAAGATCGAGGGCTCCGCGTCCCCGTGCGCCACGACCCGGTGCGGCTCCACGCCGGCCGCGACCAGGAACGCCTTCAGGTACTCCGCCCGCAGGATCGCGAGTCGCGTCGCGTGGCTCTCGTCCGGCCCCGGGGAATGCACCCGCAGCTCCACCAGCAACGCCGGCTCGCCGTTCAGCCTCTCCGCGAGCTCGTTCAGGTCGTAGTAGCTCGCGGGCTTCGGCTCGACCTTCTGTCCCTCCCAGGCCACCCCCGGCAGCAGGAACGGAGATCCGAGACCCACGCTGTCCGGGCAGCCGTCCTCGTCGTCGATGCCGTTGTAATCCTCCGGCTCTTCGGGACACTTGTCGTTCTCGTCGAGGATGCGATCGCGATCCGCGTCCTTCTCGGGACAGCCGTCCGAGTCCGCGACGCCGTCGAGGTCCTCCGGCACGTTCGGACAGATGTCCTGGGTGTCCGGCACGCCGTCGCCGTCGTTGTCGGGATCGGGAATGCCGTCCGCGTCGGCGAAGCCGTCGAAGTCCTCGGGGTCGTTCGGCGCGCCGTCGTAGCGGTCGTGAACGCCGTCCCCGTCGTTGTCGAGATCCGGACAGCCGTCGTCGTCCTGCCAGCCGTCGCGATCCTCGGGCTCGTTCGGGCAGCCGTCGCGCCAGTCGGGGATCCCGTCGCCGTCGCGGTCCACGTCGCGGCCATCGCGCGACCAGGTCAACGCGAACGTGAGCTGCCAGTCCGGGTACATCTCGTTCGGCGGCCGATACCGGGTCGTGCTCGGGTCATCCGAGGCGAGCGTGATCTTGCTGCCCACGGTGAACGACACTTCGTCGGCGAGCGCGTAGCGGAAACCCGGCGTGAGGAACAGCGGACCCTCACGCCACGCGAGCGCATCGTTCGCGATGCGGTCGAGCAGCAGCTCGAGGAACAACGTCGCGCGCTCGCCGCGCAGCTCGACGGCAGCGCGAAGGTCGAGGCGGTCCTTGTCCCCGCCCGGGTACACCGGCTCGAGGTAGTACGGCGGCCAGCCCTCGAACGCGCGACCCCGATCGTCGCCATGGGACTGGTAGCCGACGTTGAAGTGCACGTACGCCGCCGTGAGCGTGTTCGAGTCCGGCAGACGCCAGGACACCGCGGCGCCGACCGCGGGGTCGAACGAGTCGGTGGAGAAACCACGCGTCCGGTTCCCGAACGGGAGATTCACGTGGGCGAGCAGCGCCGCATCGAGCCGGCGCCAGCCTCCGAGGCGGAGCTTGCCGCCCAGGCGACCGTCGCGGGGCGAGATGACGCGGTCCCCGTCGTAGGACGACATCGCGGCGTTCACGGTCCCGAACACTTCGAACGAGGAGCGGGGCGACCAGGCGATCTGAAGCCCACCGTCCACGAGATCGCGATCGGCCGGCGTACCCTCGACCTTGTCCTGGGTGATGCGGTAGGCCGAGAACGCCCACTGGACGCCGAACGTGCCGGCCACGGGCACCGTCGCGGCGCGGACGTCCCAGAGCCCCGTGCCCCCCGCGCTCGCGGGAAGCGATCGGGCGACGTCGGCGAGGAGCAGAGATGCCAGAAGCAGGGGGACGCCGAACCGGGAGGGGCGTCCGAGGGTCATCCGCCGCCCTCCCCTTCCGGGGTCGATTCGGGGTCCTCGGACGCACCGCCGGCTCCCGCCGAGCCGCGCACCGAGCTCATCTGGAGGTCGTACACGATGTCGTCGAGGAAGCGAGCCTCCTCGTCCGTGACGTTCCCGCGGGTCTTCGCGCGGATCGCGTCGATCCCGTCGATCAACCCACGCGCCTCCTGCGGCCGCCCGTCCTGGATCAGCTGATGCGCCATCTGGCGCAGCAGAAGGACGACCGCGGCGAAGCTCACGCGTTCCTTCTCGCCCGGAGGCAGCCCGTCGGTCACGACTTCCCTCCTCCGATCACGTCCGTTCCCACGAACGGCCTCAACACCGCGGGGACCTCGATCGATCCGTCCGCGCGCTGGTAGTGCTCGAGCACCGCGATGAACGTCCGCGGCGTGGCGAGGCCGGACCCGTTCAGCGTGTGGACGAGCTGCGGCTTGCCCTCGCCCCGGTAGCGGATCTTCATCCGTCGCGCCTGGAAGTCGCGGAAGTTCGAGCAGGAGCTGACCTCGAGCCAGCGGCCCTGCCCGGGGGCCCACACTTCCAGGTCGTACTTCTTGGCCTGCGTGAAGCCCATGTCCCCGGCGCACATCAGCAGGACCCGGTAGCGCAACCCCAAGGCCTGCAAGATCTTCTCCGCATCGGCGACGAGAGATTCGAGCTCCGCGTCCGAGGTCTCGGGCTCCACGAACTTCACGAGCTCCACCTTGTGGAATTGATGGACCCGGTTCAGGCCGCGGACGTCACGCCCGTGGGAGCCCGCCTCGCGCCGGAAGTTCGGAGTGAAGCCGGCGTACTTGATCGGCAGCGACTCCCCCGCCAGGATCTCGTCGCGGTGCAGGTTCGTGATCGGCACCTCGGCCGTCGGGATCAGATACAGGTCGTCGCGCCCGACGACGTACATCTGATCCTCCTTGTCCGGCAGCTGGCCCGTCCCCGTGGCGCTGTCCTCGTTCACGAGGATCGGCGGCAGGACCTCCAGGTATCCGGCGTCCCTGGCGCAGTCCAGGAAGAACGACACCAGCGCGCGCTCCAGCCGCGCCCCGTAGCCCCGGTAGACGGGAAAGCCCGAGCCCGTGAGCTTCACGCCCCGCTCGAAGTCGAGCAGGCCAAGTGCCTCTGCGAGCTCCCAGTGCGGCTTCGGCTCGAAATCGAAGGACGGAGCCGAGCCGTGCTCCCGCACGGGGACGTTGTCGTCCGGGGTCCGCCCCGGCGGCACCGAGTCGTCCGGCAGGTTCGGGACGGTCAGGAGCGTCGCGTTGAGCGCCTCCTCGACCTCCTTGCGGCGTTCGTCGAGCGCGCGGATCCGGTCGCCGATCTCGCGGACCGCGGCCTGCGCCTCGGAGGCGTCTTCCCCGGCCTTCTTGCGGCGGCCGATCTCCTCGGAGCGCGTGTTGCGCTCGCGCTGCAGCGTCTCGACATCGACGAGCGCGCGGCGGCGTTCCTCGTCGAGCTTCAGGATGCGGTCGAGGTCGACCTCGATGCCTTTGGCCGCGCAGCCGCGGCGCACGCGATCGGTCTCCTCGCGGATGGTGCGGATGTCGAGCAACGCGTCCTCCCGCCTCGCCGGGCGAGGCCCCGGAATCCCGTTCCCAGGATCCTCCGGAAGAGCGCCGGAGGGTAGCGCGGTTTCCCCGGCCCGTCCACCGGCCGGGAACGGGCCGGCCGACGACGGCGGCCGCCCCTCCGAAGCCGCCTCCCTCCCCGCGGAGAAGCCGCCAAGACCCCGAAACGGTGCTCCCCGGCACCCCTGGCTGACCGCCCCCTCATCCGAGCTTCGCGCGGAGCTCCTGCCAGGCCAGGAAGGCGAACAACGCGAGACACAGGACGAGCGCCAGGTTCGTGGCCCAGCCGTTTCGCAGGGTCCCGTGGGAGCGGCGGTTGTTGAGGACGAGCAGCGTGGCCGCGAGCACCGGCATGAACAGGGATCCGACCGCCGCGTAGACCACCACGACCCAGACCGGCTTGCCGAGCGCCAGGATCAGCATCGGCGGAAAGGTCAGGAACGCCAGATAGCCGCGATAGATCTTCCCTCGCGTCGCCACGCCGACATTCTCCCCGGAACGGAGCTTGTCGACGAAATCCGCGAACAGGTACGGCACGCCCTGCCACACCCCGAGGACGGACGTGGCGACGGCACCCCAGAACCCCACGAGAAACACCTTCTCGCCGAGTCCGCCGAAGCGCTGCCCGAGGACCTGCGCGAGCGCCAGCACACCCTGCGATCCCTCGATCCGGATTCCCTGGGGATGCAGGACCGTGGCGGCCAGCAAAGTGAGCGCCACGCCGAACACGCCGGTGAGCGCGTAACCGACCCCGAGATCGGCGCGCACCGCCCGGATCCAGCCGGCGCCGCGCCACCCCTTCTCCTGCATCCAGTAGTTGTAGGAGAGAAGAGTGAGCGTGCCGCCCACTCCTCCCACCACACCGAGGAGCAGCACGGTCGAGCCCGGCGGCACGGTGATCGCGAGACCGCGCAGCGCCTCCCCGACCGGCGGCGGTTGCAGGAGTGCGCTGCCCACGATCGTCACGAACATCAGGCCGATCGCCCACTTCATCGCCCGCTCGAAGACCCCGTACCCTTCGAACCAGACGAACGCGAACGCGGCGAGCGCGTGGATCACACCCCAACCGGCCACGGGAATCGCGGGGAACAGCGCGTGTGCCGCGAGCCCGCACGCGGACATCAATGCCGCCGCGACGATCAACGTCCACAGCACGAGGTAGGTCAGGAACCACCACGCAAAGGGTCGCCCGAAGCGGTCGAGCCAGCCCTCGAGAAGCGTCGTGCCCGTGGCGAGCTGCCACCGCGCGACGCCTTCCGCCAGCACGAACTTGAGGACGGCGCCGAACGCGGCGGCCCACAGGACCGGCAGCCCGAACGTCGCGCCGGCCTTCGCGGCCGCGACCAGGTCGCCCGCCCCGACTCCCGTGGCGGCGACGACGGCCCCCGGGCCGATGATGGCGAGCAGGCCGCGCCAGCCGCGCGGCGGTCCGTTCGTCATGCTGGTATCCTACCCCGAGGTCGGCCCCCACACGAGGACGCGATGCCGGAGCTGCCCGAGCTCGAGATCTACCGCGAGCGATTGGACGAACTCTTCCGCGGCGCCGTGGTCGAATCCGCCCGCCTCTACGAGCCGTTCGCGCTCCGGACGGTCGAACCGCCGCTCACCGCGATCGTGGGCGCCCGCTGCGCCGGATTCCGCCGCCGCGGCAAGCATCTCCTGGTCGACTTCGAGAACGCTCCCACCGTCGCCATTCACCTGATGCTGGCGGGCCGGCTGCACCGGCGAGACGCCGCGGCGTTCACGCCGCATCGGCGGCGGACACTCCTGGCGCTCCGCTTCGCGGACTCGGACTTGCTGGAGATGACGGAAGCCGGCACCACGCGGCGCGCGCGCGTGCTCGTGCTCGACCCCGCCGCTCCGCTGCCGGGCAGCATCGACCGCGGACGGGAGCCGTTCGACCCCACGCTGAATGCGCCGGAGTTCGCCGCGCTCCTCCGTCGCGAGAACCGGCAGATCAAGAACGCGCTGCGGGATCCCGCGACGCTCTCGGGCATCGGCAACGCGTACGCGGACGAGATCCTGTGGGCCGCTCGGCTCTCGCCACTCCGCACCACGTCGCGTCTCGACGACGCCGCTCTCGACCGGCTGTTCACGTCGATGCGCGAGTCCCTCGAACAGTGGATCGAGACCATCCGCCGGATCTGTGCCCCCGGGACCCTGCCGGTGAAGCAGGATCTCTGGCGGAAGCGGATGGCCGTCCACGGACGCACGGGGCACGCCTGTCCCGCCTGCGACTCCACGATCGCCGTGGTGTCGTTCGCCGACTCCGACACGAACTACTGTCCCCGCTGCCAGAACGGCGGCCGCCTGCTCGCGGACCGGCGCCTGTCGCGGCTCGGGATCCGTCGCGAGCCGAAGCGCCTCGAGGACTGACTTGCGCTTCCGTGCGCTCCCTGCGATCCTCCGCGTTCCGGACAAGGCGGAAATCACGCAACGGAATCCACGCAGCGAACCGCGGAGGCGAACGTGACGACGAACGGGTTGTTGGCGGGCAAGAAGGGACTCGTGGTCGGCGTCGCGAACGAGCGGTCCATCGCGTGGGGCATCGCGCGCCAGGCAGCGGCGGCGGGCGCCGAGCTCGCGTTCACCTACCAGGGCGACGCGCTGCTGAAGCGCGTCCGGCCGCTCGCCGAGGAGGCCGGATCGCGCGTCCTCGTGGAGATGGACGTGACGAACGAGGAGCAGGTCGACCGCGCGTTCGACGAGGTCCGCTCCTCGCTCGGCAAGCTCGACTTCCTCGTCCACTCGGTCGCGTTCGCGGACCGCGAGGATCTCGCGGGGCGCACGATCGACACGTCGCGCGCCGGTTTCCTCAAGGCGATGGAGATCAGCGTGTACTCGTTCCTCGCGCTCGCACGCCGCGCCGAGCCGCTGATGACCGACGGCGGGAGCCTGCTCACGCTCACGTACTACGGCTCCGTGAAGGCGATGCCGAACTACAATGTCATGGGCATCGCGAAAGCGGGCCTCGAGGCTTCGGTGCGCTACGCGTCGCTCGATCTCGGCCCGGCCAAGATCCGCGTCAACGCGATCTCCGCCGGCCCGATCAAGACGCTCGCGGCCTCCGGCGTGTCCGGCCTGCGGGGCATGCTCGCCGACGCCGCCGAGCGCGCGCCGCTCAAGCGCAACGTCGACATCGACGACGTGGGCTCGGCCGCGCTGTACTTCCTCTCCGACCTCTCGCGCGGAGTCACCGGCGAGATCCACTACGTGGACGCGGGGTTCAACGTCACGGCGATGTAGCTCGGGGACCGTTCCTGCCGCCCGCTCCCGCGAAACGGGAACGCGGCAGGTCGACTACTCGAGTTCGCCGTCCAGGAAGCGACGCAACTGGCGCGCGTGCCGGCCGGGATGGCAGGTCGCATGCTCCATCATCTGCTCGCCGTCGTACACCTGGCCCCAGCGCGACGTGAAGGTACCCTCGAGCGCCGCGTCCGGCACGCCGTCGAGCGCTTCGCGCGCGAACCGGCCGACGTCGAGCAGGGCCGCCACGAACGTCTCCGGATCGTCGAGGCCTTCGGGATCGCGGAAGCGACGCTCCGGCAGCGGCCGCCCGGCCAGCTCCGTCACGTACTCCACGTGGCCGTACCCCGCCCGCACGACGTGTCCGAGGATGTTGCGCACGCTGCCTTCCTCACCGGGAACCGGCGTGTCGTAGAGATCGCGGGGGAGTTCGCGTACGAACTCCGAAAACTCGAGAAAGGCGCGCTCGAGCTCGTCGACGAGGGCTCGCCGGGCCGCATCGGACATGGCATCCTCCCTGCTCCCCGCCACCGGGGGCCTTCGGAAAAGGGAGATCATGATGGCGCAAGCGGATCCTCTGGTCGAGCGGATCGTGGCGTGCGACCGGTGCGAGCGGCTGCGATCGCACTGCCGGGAGGTCGCCCGCGTGAAACGTCGCGCGTACCGGGGCGAGGAATACTGGGGTCGGCCCGTCCCTCCGTTCGGGTCGCGCTCGCCGCGGCTCCTGGTGGTGGGACTCGCGCCGGGCGCCCACGGAGCGAACCGCACCGGACGCGTGTTCACCGGCGACTCGTCCGGCGACTGGCTGTACCGCGCGCTCCACGCGCACGGGTTCGCGAATCGTGCGGAATCGGTGCGCGCCGGCGACGGGCTCGCCCTCCGCGAAGCGACGGTCACCTGCGCCGTGCGCTGCGCTCCGCCCGGAAACCGTCCGCAACCCTCGGAGCGCGACGCGTGCCTTCCCTACCTCGTGGAGGAGATCCGCCGCGCTCGGCGTCTGAGGGTCGTCCTCGCGCTCGGGCGCTTCGCGTTCGACGCGGTCCTCCGCGCCTGGCCGGCGGCGGGGCGATCGTCGTGGGCGGACCGCCCCGCGTTCGCGCACGGCGCCGAAACCCGCGCCGGAGACGGGCGCGTGACGCTGCTGGCCAGCTACCACCCGAGCCGTCAGAATACGCAGACCGGTCGCCTCACCGAGGCGATGTTCGACGTTCCCTTCGCCCGCGCCCGAGCGCTTCTCGAGGAATCCTGATGGACGTGCCGACCTCCTTCCAGCCGAAGCGCTTCTACCGCGAGCTCGATCGCCTTCTCGGCGAGGTCGAGGGCGGAGGGCTCTACGCCGAGTGGTTCCCCTGGATCGTGAGCGAGATCGTGGAGCGCTTCGGCAGTCCGCTCGGGATCGAGAGCGGCCGCCTCTACGTGGAGGACGAAGGCGAATTCATCCCGAGCGCCTCCTCGGAGGGAGGCGCCGAATCTCTCGTCCGCGGCGACGCCGCGCTCGAGCGCGTGCTGCACCACGGCGTGTATCTGTTCGACGAGCTGACCGCGAGCGCCGCGGCCGTCGGCGAGCTCGGCGCCCCCGACACCGCGGGACTCCTGATCGACGGGGAGCCGCGGCGCGTGCTCGCGTTCCGCCTCCGTCGCGGCTGGCTCCGCGACGACGTGGACTTCGCGCTCAACACGCTCCGCAACGCGATCCACTACCGCATCAAGTTCCAGGACATGCAGATCGACCTGGAGCAGGCGGCGGAGATCCAGCGGAGCCTGCTGCCGGCCGCCGTACCGGAGTTGCCGGGCTACACGATCGCGGCGTCGTCGATCGCGGCCACGGCGGTGGGCGGCGACTTCTACGACTTCGTCAGCGGCGACGACGAGACGTCCGTCGTCGCGGTGGGCGACGTGAGTGGCCACGGTCTCGCCGCCGCGCTCCTGGCCCGCGACGTCGTCACGGGGCTCCGCATGGGCTCGGAGCGCGCGCTCAAGATCACGGAGCTCGTGAACCGCCTCAATCGCGTGATCGCGCGGAGCATGCTGTCCACCCGGTTCGTGTCCCTGTTCCTGGCCGAGCTCGAGGTGAACGGGAACGTCTTCTACGTGAACGCGGGTCATCCCGCCCCCTGGCTTTTCGGAGAGCGCGGCCTGCGTCGCCTGAATCGCGGCGGCACGATCCTCGGACCGCTCGCGTCGTCGTCCTACCGGCGAGGATTCGCGCACATCGATCGCGGGGACTCGCTCGTGATCGTGACCGACGGCGTGCTCGAGCGCGCGAACCCGCACGGCGATCTCTTCGGGGAGGAGCGCTTCGAGGAGATCCTCGCGCCGCTCGCGGGCCGCCCGGCCCCGGAGATCCTGAAGCAGCTTTTCGCGGCCGCCCTGGAGTACGGCGAGCGCCGACCCTGGGCCGACGACACGACCGCGGTCGTGATCACGCGATCGCAGTAGCGGTCCGCGCGATCAGGCGCCCTTCGCCCGCTGCCTCTGCAGGACGGCTCCGGCCACGAGCGGCCAAGCGATCGTCGCGTCGGAGTAGACCTCGGCGAAACGTCCGCCCTCGGCGCGCGGCACGAACTTGCCCCACGACACGCCTTCGGAGTACGTGCAGCCCGAGAGTCCGCCCCAGTGCACGGGCTCGGGGCAGATGCGCACGCCGTACGTGAACCGCACGAGCGCACCCGTGCCGGGAATGCGCTTGTCCAGCACTTCCCAGAACGGTCCGACCTGCTGCGCCCAGTTCCGCGGCACGCCGCCGCCGATCGTGAAGATCCCGAGCTTCGGCTTGCTGCGACACAGATCCGCGTAGTGCGTGAGATCGAGGAACGGATCGAACGGGAGGCGCTCCTTCCCCACCGCGAGCCGGCGCCGGTTCGAGACCTCGAAGTCGATGCCGAGCTCCGAGTCCGTGAACGCCGGAACGTAGACGGGAATACCGCGACGGCGGGCCGCGGGCAGGATTCCGCGGGAAAGGTCCTGGCGCAGGAGAACGTCACCGAGCAGCTCGTGGAGCCGACGACTGCACATCGTCTCCTGGTCCACGTCGCGCAGAGCGGCGGCCAGGATCTTCTCCACGTCGTCGAGATTGGACTCGAGCTCGAGCGTGTCGTAGACGCGGTTGTAGCCCTTCTCGTAGAGCTCCGTGTCGCTCATCTTCGGGTCGTACTTGTAGTGGCTGAATCCGGCGGCCTGCACGAAGCCGTGTGCCATGAGCGCGCCGGTGGAGACGATCGCGTCCAGCATCCCGGCGTCGATCATGTCGACGAGAAGGTGGCCCATCATGGCCACCGTCATCGCGCCGGAGAACGTGCCGATCACGAGGCAGTCCTCGTCCTCGACCATCGCCTGCAGCACTTCCGCGGCCTCGCCCACGGAGCGGCCGCCGAAGGACGTGGTCTTCATCTCGCGGACGAGATCGTCGACCGTCGCCGCCTGCCCGATCTCGAGCGGCCGCACGGGCTCCAGACCATCCTCGCGGCCGTCGTGGAGCGCCCTCATGTCTCCGGGTCGCTGGTTCATGCGCGTCTCCTCCCTGCGAAAGCGCTCGACCCTAACACGGGCCGAGCGCCGCCGGAAGGACCGCGCCCCGAGGCTGCGTTGTCCGAGGGGACGCTGTCCCCGGAACGGCGGCTACTCGGTCGTCGCCGACGCGAGCTCCGCGTGGAGACGCGCCCGACGCGCCTCGATCCGACCCGCCGCATCGCCCGTGGGATCCACCGCCTCCAGGATCTCGAGCGCCTCGCGGGGGCGTCCCGCGAGCTCGGCGGCGAGTGCCCAGGCCAGGCGCGCCTCGCGTCGCACGTCTCCCGGAGGTGCGAGGGACGCGGCCCGCTCGAGCGACTCGGCGGCCTCGTCCGCGCGTCCGCGGTGCAGCAGCAGCGTCCCGTAGTTCAGCAGCGCGACGGGAGCGGGAGGACTCGACGCCCGGGTGGCCTGACGCAGCGACTGTTCCGCTTCTCCGAGCAGCCCGAGCTGACGTTGCGCGAGGCCGAGATTGTTCAGGGTCCACCACGACGACGGGCGCACGCGCTGCGACGCCCGCGCCAGCGCGACCGCGCCCGTCAGGTCCCCGCCGACCAGACGTTCCCGCGCGCGACGGGCCCGCGACGCGGCCAGCTCGATCGTCGGGCCGTCCTCACCGGCGTCGACCGCCGCTTCCGCGATCGAATCGTAGCGCTCCAGCGATCGCACGGCCGGCTCCTTCCGGAACCGCGGCGTCAACACGATGATGATCTCCGTCTTCTCGCTGGACGTCGTCTCGTGCCGGAAGAGTCGGCCGAGCACCGGCACGTGCATCAGCACGGGAATCCCGGTGGCATTCTTGCGCTCCCGATCCTGCAGCATGCCGCTCAGGACCGTGGCCTGTCCTTCGGCGAGCCGGACCAGGGACTTCGTCTCGCGCAGATCGATCACGGGTTGCGAGCCGAGGTCGGGCAGGATCGGCGTGAAACCGGTGACGGCCGAGATCCTCGGATGGACCTCCATCTGGATCTCCCCGCCCTCGGTCACGGACGCCACCACGCTCAGCTCCACCCCGGCCTCGTCGAACACGATCTCGAAGTCGGTGCGGGTGACGCCACCCTCCTGACTGACCGTCTTCTGCAGGTACGGAATCCGTTCGCGCAGCGCGAACAGCGCCGGCTGATTCGACATCACCGTCATGCGCGGTCGCGACACGAGATCCACGCGGACGTCGTCCTCGAACGCGTCCAGAACGGTGCGCCACTTGTCCGCCTTCACGAGCCCGACCTGGAACACCTCGCGGGGATCGGTCGGCGTGCTCGTCGCGAACGCGCCGGACAGCGCCCCCGAGACGCCGAGGTCCGGATCCAGGATTCCGTTGAACAGCGTCCAGTCCACCCCAGCGCCCTGGTCGACCTGATAGCTGGCCTCCAGGATCTCGACCTCGATCTCGATCTGCTGCAGCAGCGAGATCACGACTCGATCCAGGTGATCCTCGAGACGATCCAGGGCGGACGGTCGATCGGCCACGGTGAGCACGCCGCCGGACTGGTTCAACGCCACGAGCGCGTTGTCCCCGGCCAGGCTCGAGACGCCCTGCTGCAGTTCCTCCCAGACCCGGGACTCCGCCTGGAGAACGAGCGGGATCCGGAACGTGCGTGACTCGCTCTTCTCGAGGAACACGGTGTTGCCCTCGACGCGGGCGCCGAGATCCAGGGAGGACAACAGGTGATCGAGCGCCTCGCCCGGATTCACGGAGCGGAGGCTCATCGTCACCGGCTGATCGAGCGCGTCGTCCGCGGCGACGACGTTCGTCTGCTCGCCGGTGAGGAAGCGCAGCGCGGAAACGACGTCGAGGCGGTGGAACGAAACGTCGAGCGGTGCGGTCCGCGAGCGCGGGTTCGCCCAGAACGACCGGGTCACTTCCGACGGAGCCGGAGGCGGCGCCGGGGCATCCACCGGCGGGAACTCGAGATCGACGGTGCCCGCGGCGATCGTGGGTCCCGCCGCGAGCAGGACGCTAGCGAGCGTCCAGATGAATCGTGCGGCCATGGGAGCTCCGAAGCGTTACCCGGTCCCGCTCGATGGCGACGACTCGCCATCCGGCGAGCTCGTCGCCGAGGCGACGGATCCGGTCGTTGATGATGACGGTGGGGACGGGGCCGGTACGAATGCCCCGGACGACGAACGTCGCGCCGGCCGGGGAACCGCCACCGGTTCGACGTACGGCCCCCGGTGGACGAAGGAACGGGTTCACGGCGAGCGCTTCGTTCAGATCCCCGGGAACAGCCCAGGCGATCCCGACGTCCGCGGTCGCGGCGACGGCCTCCTCGATCATCACGCCCGGATCCGAGACTTCGGACGCTCTCCGCGCGTCTCGGTCGATGCGGCGAAACACCTGGAACGCGAGCATCGAGAGCGCGAGCACGAGGACCGTGACCGCGAGCAGCAGCTTCTTCTGATCCGTTTCCACGTCACTCCTCCGGGACGAACCAGTAGGTGGCGATCGAACCCTGAACGACGAGGCGATCCGTGAGCGCCCCGGTCTCGTCCCGGTGCGGTTCCACCCGGAACGTCTCGAGACCGAACGCCGGGCGCGCGCGGCCGAGTCGCTCGAGCAGCGCCACCGTGGACGTCCAGTCGGTCTCGAGCCGGAACTCCGTGGGCCACCGCACGAGATCGACGCGTCTCCGGACCGGCGTCGCCTCCATGGCATCCGACTCGGGCGGGAACCGGTCCACGACCGCGGATTCGTCGGACTCGTAACGCCAGTGGGTGAAGCCGGCCGCGTCGGCCTCGAAGGTGAGCGCCATCGCGGACCGCGCCGCCGTGGGCCCCTCGAAGAACAAGTCCTCGACCGCGGCCCGGATGCCGCCGGGACCGTTGCCCCGCTGCGACGCCGGGAGCCGGGAGCGTCGCAGTCGCTCGTCGTCGAGGCGGCTCGACAGCTCCGCCGTCTCCGCGCGCACCTGCTCGATGCGAGCATCCGTGCGGGCGCACTCCGCGCGCCACCCGAGCCAGCGGGACGCGCCGAGCGCGGCCACGATCACGAGCACCCCGGCCACGACGCCGACGATGCGAACGTCACACGTGAATCGACGCACGTTCATGGCAGCACCTCCCGCGGTTCGGCCGACGGCCGCCCACCGGACCACCAGTCCGCCCGGATCGCGCGCACCCGCAGCGAGAGACCGAACTCGAGCTCATCCGGGTACAGCACGTTCTCGTCGTCGACGTAGCGGATCGGCAGCATGTCGGCCCGCTCCACGAGCGAGCTCGCGACCAGCGCCTCCACGAAGCGTTCCATCGCGGCGTGGGTCGAAACCGCGCGATCGGAGTGGGCGAGCGCGTGCACGTCGAGCGTCCAGCGCCCGTCGTTCCGCAGGAACGCGACCTCCGTCAACGCGACGTTCTCCGGCCGCGCGCGCTCGATCTCCACCAGGTACGGACGCAGATCCGGCGCGGGGAGTCCCGCCCCCGTCGCGCGCGAAGAGACCCAGCCCTCCCACAGGCGCTGCACGCTCGCCAGCATGCCGAGCTCCGCCTCCACGAACGACTTCTCTTCCTCCGCCCGCGCCAGCTCCGACCGGAGTTGATCGAGGCGACGTTGCTCCAGAAGCCCGAGGGTCGCGAACGCCACGATCCCCGTGGCCGCCGCGATTCCCACGAAACGCGCCGTCTTGACGGGCCGCAGATCCGGCACGCCCTCCGCGAAGTTGATCGGGATGTCGCGTGCCGGCGTCGTGGCGAGAACCCACGGCACCGCGTACGTGGCGCCGATCCGGATCAGCTCTTCCGGCCGCGTGTCGCCGAGCCAGGCCGACGGATCGTAGGTGCGGACCGGAACCTGCAGGTCGTGCTGAAGCAACCCGATCATCCGCGCGATCCGCGTCGTCTCGCCGGTCATCACGAGGTGATGGAGGTGCGAGCCCGGGTAGTGCTCCTGGTACTGCTGCAGCGTGCGGCGGATCTGCTCCACCGTGCCCACGATCTCGTCGAGGCCGGCGCCGATCGCGTCGAGGTCCGCGAGATCGTCCTCGTCGCTGAGGAAGCGTCCGGACACGCCCTGATAGACCTCGCGCACGAGCCGCACGTTCTCCGGCGTGACGAGGGCCATGTTCATCTTGGCGCGGCCGATGTCGAGCAGGCCGACCATCTCACCGGCCGGAACCTCGCCCGTCGCGATCAGATGCCGCCCGAGGATCACGGAGGAGCTCGTCACGAGCTGCAGCCGGAAGCCCGCCGCGGCACAGGCGGCGGCGAGCTCGTTGCGCTCGCGCGCCGGCGTTCGCCCGATCAGCACCTCGAGCTCGCCGGGCTTCTCGTGGAGCACGGTCCAGTCGCCGACGAGCGCCTCGCCCGCGAGCTCCGACTCCGACTCGACCTCGCCCGCCACGATCTGGGCGAGATCCGCCCGCGGCATGCGCGGCATGCTGCGAATGCGCAGGTTCGCCCGCGACGTCGAGTCCACGAGGTGCAGATCCTTCGCGCGCGTCCCGTATTCCTCGGGCAACATCCGGAGCACGGCCGTCAGGTCCTCGCTCGATCCGTAGGCCACCTCTCCGTGCGACAGCAGCGTGGCGCGCCCGCCGACGTTCGCGATCTCCACGAACCGCAGCCCTCCGCGCGCGATCTCCACGCCGAGCACGGGATCGCGGCCGCGCGGGACGGGCGTGCCGCCTCGCGCCCGCTCCGGACGCATCGGGAGCGCCGGCCGCGCCCCCGCTCCGCTCCGACGGAGACTTCCGATCCAGTGCCGCGTCTTCTCCCCGATCAATCGAATCCCCTTACAGGTTCGGGCTCGTCACGTAGTCCGCGGGCGTACCGCCGTAGACGTACGTGCTGCCCCAGGCGTCGGTCAGGAACCGGATCTCGTTCGGAAGCAGTCCCTCCGACACCAGCTCCGCGAACGCTCCGGGCGTCACGCCCTGCACGTCCCAGTGCGGCGGGAGATCCGGCAGCAGCGCCGGCACCCGCTGGGTCTCGTAGTTCCGGAGCGCCACGTGGATCGTGGCCACCTCGTCTCGCGTCTCTTCGCGCGCGACCGCCGCCGCCGTCACGACGAGGTCCACGTCATCCGCGGTGCCGAACGAGAAGTCCGGGCCCGAGCTCGCCAGCGTCGCGGACAGACCCGCGCGCGCGTAGGTGTAGTCGCGGTGCCACGCGTCACGCCGGTAGCCCTCGGGATCCGTCTGACCCGACACGTAACCTGCGCTCTCCAGCTGCGGCAGCGAGTCCGGAAACGCTCCCCGGTCCTCCCAGTACGAGAGCAACGCATCGGACAGATGGCCGAGCTCCTCCCGCGTGGCCTGGAGGCGGGCACGATCCTCCATCACCGCCGCGAGCGGTACCGCGATCGACGCCACGATCGCGATGACGGCCACCACCACGATGACCTCGATGAGCGTGAAACCCCGCGCCCCGTTCGATTTCGCTTCCATCAGTAGTGAGTCCCGATCTCCTGGTACATGCGGTACAGCGGGAGCAACACGGACAGGATCACGAACAGCAGGATCCCCCCCATCACGCCGGTGAGGATCGGACTCAACGCATCCAGCAGTCGTTTCGTGCGGACCGGTACCTCGCGGTCGTAGATCGCGCCGACCTTCCCGAGCGCCTCCACGAGCCGCCCCGACTGCTCGCCCATGCGAACCATGCGCAGCACGAGCGGAGGAAACAGACCGGCCGCGCGGAACCCCTCCGTGAGCGTCTCACCGGCGAGGATCGACGTCCGGGCCTCGTCGACGCTCCGACCGGCGCGACGATTGCCGACCATCCGGGAGATCAGCTCGAGCGCGCGCGGCAGGGCGATCCCGGCGTCGAGGAACGACGCGAGCGCCTTCGCGACCTGACCGAAGTTCACCATCGACACCACGGGGCCCACGATCGGGGCGCGCAGCAACGCCGCGTCGAGCTTGAGCCGGACCGAATCGACGCGACGCAACAGCGTCAACCCGATCCAGGCGACGACCGCCCCGAGGCCCACGGCCCACCACCACGACTGCATGAAGTCGCTCGCGCCGATCAGCACGCGGGTCGGCCAGGGCAGCTCGAAATCGATCCGCTGGAACACTTCCATGAACCGCGGAAAGACGAAGCCGAGCACGAGCGCCACGAGGCCGACCAGCGCCACCAGCACGACGATCGGGTACGTCGTCATGTCACGGATGCTTCGCCGGAGCTCCTCCCGCCATTCGAGCAGCTGGACGAGACGCTCCATCACGTACGGCAGCCGACCGGACTGCTCGCCCGCGTCGACCATGCTCACGTAGTGCTGATCGAAGATCGTCGGATGGTGCGCAAGCGCCTGCGCGAACGTCTCGCCGCCGTTCAGGCGATCGATGACGGCGGCGATGACGGCCCGGAGCGCCGGGTGACGGGTCTCCTCGCGCAGATCCGTGAGTCCCGAAAGAATCGGCACGCCGGCGTCGAGCACGTTCTGCATGTGGAACGTGAATACGATCAGCTCGCGGACCGGCAGCGGACGCAGCGAGCCGACCGCGCCGACCTTCTTCGCCTCCCGCGAGCGCACCAGCAGGACACCCTCGGCGGCGAGCAAGCGACGGAGCGCGCTCACGTCGTTCGCGGCGCGGTTGCCCTGCACGACCTGTCCGGCGCCGTTGCGGGCGGTGAATGCGAAGGTGGGCATCGTTCTCCTAGGCCACGATCCGCGTCATCGCGGAGACCGGGATCTCGCCCCGGAGCACGAGCTGGGTCGCGTGCTCGCGAAGCGCGGTGAACCCGTTCTGCTCGGCGAGACGTCGAATCTCGCCCGCGTCCGCGTCACGCGCGATCGCTTCGGACAGCGTCTCGTCGATCGCGAGGAATTCGTAGACGACGATCCGGCCCTTCATGCCGAACCCGCCGCACTGGGGACAGCCCTTGCCCTCCCACACCGAGACCGGCTCGTTCGACTCGATCCGGAGCAACGCCTTCTCGGCTTCCGTCGCCGCGCGCTCCTCCCGGCAATGAGGACAGACGCGGCGGGCCAGTCGCTGCGAGATCACGCCGGCGAGCGTGGCCGAGACCAGGAAGGGCTCCGTTCCCATGTTCCGCAGCCGCGTGAGGGTCCCGATCGCGCTGTTCGTGTGCAGCGTGGAGAGGACCAGGTGGCCGGTGAGCGCGGCGCGCACCGCGATCTCGGCCGTCTCCTTGTCGCGCATCTCGCCCACCAGGATCACGTCGGGATCCTGGCGCAGGATCGCGCGCAGTCCCCGGGCGAACGTCATGCCGGCCCGTTCGTGGATCTGCGACTGCCGGATGCGCGGCAGGCGATACTCCACGGGATCCTCGAGCGTCATCACGTTCAGCGTGGACGTGTCGACCTCGCGGAGCGCCGCGTACAGCGTCGTGGTCTTGCCGGAGCCGGTCGGGCCGGTGACGAGGACGATCCCGTGGGGGCGTCCGAAGATGTCGCGCAGACGCGCCATGTCGTCCGGGCGAAAGCCGAGATCCTCGAGCCCGAGCCGGATCTTTCCCTGCTGCAGAACACGGATGACGACGTTCTCCCCGTGTACCGTGGGCATGGTGGAGATGCGGAGGTCCACGTTCTTGCCGGCGAGGAACACCGAGATCTTTCCGTCCTGCGGCAGGCGACGTTCCGAGATGTCGAGACTGGCGACGACCTTGATCCGCGTGGCGAGCGGCAGCGCGATCTCCGCCGGAAGGCGGTGGGTCTCGCGCATGATGCCGTCCACACGAAACGAGATCTGGAGCTCGTCTTCCTGCGGCTGCACGTGCACGTCCGTCGCTCCGGCCCGAACGGCCTCGCTCATGAGACGATCGAAGAGGCGCACGACCGGCATCTCCACCGTGCCGTCCGCCTCGACCTTCATGTTCCGCGTCGCCTGCGCCGCGAGCGCCTCGACCGATTCCTCGCTCACCGCCGCGGGACCGTCGGCGGCGCCGTAGATCCGATCGATCAGCTCCCGGATCTGCGCGTCCTCCACCGCGACCGCGCGCGGCTTGAGGCCGGTGACCATCTGGACGTAGTCGAGCGCCTCGAGGTCCTTCGGGTCCTTCATCCCGAGCGTGATCGACTTGTCCTCCACCGACAGCGGCGCCAGTCCGTAGCGGGCGGCGACGGCCCGCGAGATCAGGCGGCTCGCGGCCTCGTCCGGGACGAACGCCTCCAGGTCGGCGGTGGTCCATGCGGGTTGTCTCATGGCTGGCGAATCCTCTCTTTCCGCTTCCGAGATCGACCAGAAGCGACGGAGGATTTAGCGGTCCGATGGTTTCTTGGCGGGGAGAGACGGCGCTCAAGCCCCCGTCCGCGCCGGCCGATTCTCGGAGCAGGCCGCTCCGGCCGAGAAAACCCGATTCCGAGCCGCAGGAGGGCGCGTGAACATCTCCGTGGAGAACAAGGGGGAGATCGTCCTCGCCCGGGTCGACGAGATTCACATCGGCGCCGAGATCGCGGACGAGTTCAAGGCACGAGTGCAGGAGGCCCTGCCCGAGACGGGCGGCCTGCTCGCCGTGGACCTCTCGAAGGTCGACTTCATGGACAGCTCGGGTCTCGGAGCCCTCGTGAGCCTGCTCAAGACGGTGCGCCCCGAGGGCGAGATCGTGCTGTTCGGGATCCGCCCGAGCGTGCAGGAGATCCTGCGCCTCACCCACCTCGACGCCGTGTTCCGGCGCGAGTCGGACGAAGCGGGCGCAATCGTGCTCCTGGAGCGGGCCGCGGCGTCGCCCGACGCCTGACGCCCCCCGCGGAACGTCAGCCGAGCAGTTTCCTCGCCGCCGCCGTCACCGCCTCGGCACTGAGCCCGAGCTTCTCCGCGACGACCGCCCCCGGAGCCGACGCGCCGAAACGGCGGATCCCGTGGAAACCGTCGCCGGGACGTACCCACTCGCCCCACGTGTAACCGGTGGCGGCCTCGACCACGAGTCGGGGCACGTCCGGCAGGAGCAGTCGATCGACGTCCGCGGCGGGCGCCTCGCGCAACTGCTCGAGGCACGGCACGGATATCACGCGCGCCGGGATTCCTTCCTTCGCGAGCACCGCGGCCGCCTCGAAGCCGAGCGCGACCTCGGACCCGCTCGCCACGATCGCGAGACGCGGGTCCCCCGCGGGTTCGTGCACCACGCCGGCGAGACCCACCTCGGGGGTCCCCGCGGCGCGCTCGAGCACCGGGAGATTCTGACGGGTCAGGACGAGCACGGTCGGGTGGCGGCGGAGCAGTGCGTGACGCCAGGCGGCGATCGTCTCGCGCGCGTCGGCCGGGCGCACGACGTGGACGCCGGGAATGATGCGGAGCGAATCGAGCTGCTCGATCGGCTGGTGCGTGGGACCGTCCTCGCCGACCCACACGCTGTCGTGCGTGAACACGAACACGACCGGCAGCTCCATCAGCGCCGCGAGCCGGATCGGCGGCCGCATGTAGTCCGCGAACACGAGGAACGTCGACGTGACGGGTCGCACGCCCCCGTGCAGCGCGAGACCGTTCGCGATCGCGCCCATCGCGTGCTCACGCACCCCGTAGAACACGTTGCGGCCGGCGGGATCGCGGTCCGAGAACGGCTTCGCTCCCGCGATCGCCGTCTTGTTGGACTCGAACAGATCGGCCGAGCCGGGCAGGAGCTCGGGCACCGCGGCCGCCGCGACCTGCAACACGCTGCCCCCGGCCGAGCGCGTGGCGATCTTCTCCCCCGCCGCCGGCACCTTCGCGGCCGCCAGCGGGTCGCCGTCGATCTCTCCGGCCAGCGCTCGATGCCACGCCGCATGCTCGGCGGGCTGCGTCTTCTTCCACGATTCCTCGCGACGGCGCCACGCGTCGCTCGCTTCGCGGCGCGTCGCGCGCCACTCCGCGAAGAACTCGCGGACCTCGGCCGGCACCTCCACCGGCTTCTCGGGATCGAATCCGAGGCGCTCCTTGATCAGGCGCACCTCCGCCTCGCCGAGCGGCGCGCCGTGCGCCTTGTTGCTGTCCTCGAAGTTCGGACTGCCGTGGGCGATGTGCGTGCGCCCCACGATCAGGCTCGGGCGTGACGTCTCTTCCACGCAGGCCGCGATCGCGGCGTGGAGCGCGTCGCGGTCGTGTCCGTCGATCGGGCCCACGACGTGCCAGCCGTATGCCTCGAAACGCGCGCCGACATCCTCGCTGAACGCGAGATCCGTGGAGCCGTCGATCGTGATGCGATTCGAATCGTAGAACACTCCGAGCCGGGAGAGCTTCCAGTGTCCCGCGAGGGACGCGGCCTCCGAGGCGACGCCTTCCATGAGATCGCCGTCTCCCGCGAGCACCCACGTGCGGTGACCGGCGGGTCCGTCCGGCAGGCCCGGGAAGCGCGCCGCCACGTGGCGCTCCGCCGCGGCGAGACCCACGGCGTTCGCGAGACCCTGGCCGAGCGGACCCGTCGTGGTCTCGACTCCCGGCGTCCAGCCGTGCTCCGGGTGCCCCGGCGTCCTCGACTCCCACTGCCGGAAGCGGTCGATCTCCGCCCGCGACAGCTCGAACCCCGAGAGGTGCAGCATCGAATACAGCAGCATCGACCCGTGTCCGGCCGAGAGCACGAAGCGATCGCGACCGGGCCACTCCGGCCACGCGGGATCGACGTTCAGCCAGCGCGACCACAGCTCGGTCGCGAAGTCCGCGCAACCCATCGGCAGGCCGGGGTGCCCCGAGTTCGCCCGCTGCACGGACTCGATCGAGAGCACACGAACGGTATCGACGATGCGCTGCGCGAGCGCCTGGCTCGGATTCGCGGTCACGGACGGCATGGTTCCCTCCCGGTTCGATTCCCGGGAGAGTAAGTCACGCGGACGACGACGGCGAGTCGCAGATCGCCATCCAGCGGCTCGCGCCGCGAGCGAACAGCACGACGGTGATCGCGGGCCCGTCCGGCGAACGCGGAGCTCCTTTCCGGAGCGACGCTTCCGGGATCTTCACCCCGCGCTGCTTGAAGACGAGCTCGCGCGGCGGGTCGGCGGCAAGCGCCCGGGCGAGATCCCGTGCCCGGAAGGGCGCCATGGTCCGCACGCGGTACGCGCGTGCCCAGGGAGAGTCCGGGGCCCGATCCGCGAACAGGTAGGTCGAGTCCTCGGCCACCCGGGCGGCGCCGATCTCGCGCGCGAACGCGTCGACGCCGCCGGCGCGCCGCAGCGCCGGATCGGGATCCAGCAGGAACGCGCCGTCCGTCGCGATCGGCGCACGCGGCCCGGGCTCCACCTCGCGCCGCTCCCCGGTTTCGGTGCGCACCGCCGCCCGCCCGCGCTCGCCTCCGAGCGTCAGCATCGCCTCGCGGCACTCGAAGCCCTCGGACAGGAACTCCACGCGGGCGTCGACCGGGATCTCCTCGTCGGGAATCGCCGGCGGCGCCTTCACGAGGACGCGCGCGAAGTGCGCGCGCCACCGCTCGATCGCGTCGAGGTCGGGCGACGTTTCCCGCAGCGAGAACACCCGCCCCCGCGCCCGCGGCCGGCGATCCGGATCGACGTACAGCAAGTCGCCGCGGGCGGGGAGCGCCGTCGCGTCGCCCACGGCGACGATCGCGCGCGCGCCGGCGACGGCGAGATTGTGCGCGGCGAGTCGCGCTCGCGCCGGGTCGCGGTCGATCGCGATCACGCGATGCCCGCCCGCCCCGAACGCGAGGGAGTCCGCACCGAGCCCGCAGCCGAGATCCACCACGCGAGCGCCCGGGGACGCGGCTCGCGCGTGATGGCGCGCACAGCCGGGCGACGTGGCCTGCTCGAGCGCCTCCCGCTCGAACAGCATCCGCTCCGGTCGCTCGAACTTCGCCCGCGCTCGTCTCTCCAGCTCGATCTGCTCCGCGAGCGCGCGCGCCGGCTCCGCGGGGAGCTCTCGCCGCAACGCCGCCGCGATCCGGATCGGATCGAACGTCTCGCCGTCGCCGGGAGCGAGCGCACGCCGCAGCGCGAACGCGTTCTCTCCGGTCAGGAACTCGTGAATGCTCACGCGCGCGGAGCCGTGAGCCCCTCGACTCGACGCACCGCGTCGATGACCGTCCCGTCGACCCAGTGGATCGTGGCGACGACGTCGTCCGCGAGCTTCGGCGGTGCGGGCGGGCCGCCGCACAGGCGTTCCACGTCCTCCTTGATCTCGCGGAGATCGCGGATCGGAAGGCCGCTCCCGCGCACGGCGTCGAGCAGATCCTGACGGCGCGGGTTGATCGCGATGCCTCGCTCGGTCGCCACGACGTCGATCAGCTCGCCGGGACCGACGAGCGTGGTCACCCGATCGACGATCACCGGGATTCGATCGCGCACGGAGGGCAGCGCGAGGATCGTGCACTTCGCGAAGAGACAGTTCTGCCACCCGCCGATCCCGTGGAGCAGGCGACCGTCCGAGTGCGTGACCACGTTCGCGTTGAAGTCGAGATCGACCTCGGTGGCGCCGAGGACCGTCACGTCGACCATCGACGCGAAGTTGCCCTTGCCGTGGTAGTTGTAGCTCGTGAACGGGCTCGTGTTCACGTGGCCGCGGTTCTCCCGCATCGAGCGCACGCCCTCGAGGTCGAACGTCTGGCCGTCCAGGATCACGGGCGTGAGCCCGTCCTCGAGCATGTCCACGAGGTACTGGTTGCTGCCGCCGCGCACGAACGAGGCGGTGATGCCGCGCGCGCGCATCCGCTCCGCCAGGTAGAGCGCGAACGCGAGCGTGATGCCCCCCGCCCCGGCCTGGAAGCTGAAGGACTGCTTCACGATGCCGGCCGCCTCGCAGAACCGCGCGACGTGCTCCGCGATGAGCAGGCGATCGGGGCTGTTCGTCACGCGGGTGGTCCCGGAGACGATCTGCGACGGATCTCCCACGCGATCCACCACCACGACCTGGTCCACGTTGTTGCCCTGGATCTGCCAGGGCAGGCACGGGAACGGGACGAGGTGATCGGTGACGACGATGACGTGCTCCGCGTACACGGAGTCCGCGAGCGCGAATCCGAGGAGGCCGCACGCCGAGGGGCCGCGATCGCCGGTCGCGTTGCCGAACGCGTCGGCCGTCGGGGCCGCGATGACGGCGAGGTCGACCGGCAGATCACCGTCCTGGATCGCCTGCCATCGGCCACCGTGCGAGCGCAGGATCCCGGTGCCGCGCATCGCGCCCGCCGACGTGAAGTCGCCGAGGGGCCCGTTCATGGAGCCTTCGATGTGGTGAAGGACTCCGGACTCCAGATGACGGATCATCGGCGCGTGGCACGGGAACGAAGCGCTCGGGGCCCAGGTCACGTCGCGAATGCCCATCTCGGCGACGAGGTCCATCACCGCGTTCGCCACGAGGTCGCCGTTGCGGAAGTGGTGATGCGTGGAGATGACCATGCCGTCGTGCAGGTTCGCGCGCTCCAGGGCGGTGCGCAGATCGGGAGCGCGCTTGTCGCCGTCGGCCGGGTAGTCCGCGCAACTGCGGATCCGGGGGCCATGCTTGCGGCCGTCCGGCAGGTGCTTCCCCACCCCCCGGTACGGGACGCGTTCCCGGCCGTTCACCTCCCGCGGAACCTCTCGGCCCGCGGCGTTCGTCACGAGATCACGCGTGGCCGGCATGTTCCCGCTCCTTCCAGTCCGCGGGGAGAGTGCCTCCCGCCACCGCCAGTTCCACCGCCCGGCGAGCCCGCTTGACCACCGGGGCGTCGATCATCTTCGAGCCGAGCGAGACCACGCCGCGTCCGGCCGCTTCCGCCTCGTCCCACGCGAGGACGATCCGCTTCGCGCGCGCGAGATCCTCGCCCGCAGGCGTGAAGCCCTCGTTCACCACGCGGACCTGCCGCGGGTGGATGCAGCCCTTGCCCTCGAACCCGAAGTCGCGGGCCTCGGCGACGGCCGTCCGAAGCGAGTCGAGGTTCTCGAAGTCGGAGTGCACGGTGTCGATCGGCGTGATGCCGGCCGCGCGCGCGGCCGCGACCACGACGGACCGGGCCCACTGCGACTCGCGTCCTTCGTCGGTGCGTTTCGCGCCGAGGTCCGCGGTGAGGTCCTCCAGCCCGAGGGTCAACGCGACGACCGTGGGATGCGCGCGCGCGATCCGTTCCGCCGCGAAGATTCCCTTGGCGCTCTCGAGGATCGGCATGAGCCACGGCGGGGACTCGCTCACGTCGAGGCGGGCACACGCCTCCGCCACGGCCACGACCTGCTCCTGGGACTCGGTCTTCGGGATCAGGATCATCTGCGCGCCGTGCCCGACCACGTAGGGCAGATCCTCGAGGCCGAGCGGCAGCTGATTGATGCGCACCATGCGCTCGGCGCCGCCCCAGTCGAGGAAGCGGAGCGCGTTGCGCACGAGCGGGCGGGCGGCCGGCTTCTCGCGCGGGGCCACGCTGTCCTCCAGGTCGAGGATCACGCCGTCGGCGCCGTACAGGCCGGCGTTCATCATGAACTTCGGGTTCGTGCCCGGCAGGTAGAGACGCGATCGACGGAACCGATCCCGCGCGGAAGGGCCGGCGTTGCGCGGATCGGGCAGTACGTGGCGACCGGTGCCGAGACCGGCCGCGTGGACCGCGGCTTCCAGTCGGGCCGCGATGACGAGCGGCAGGGCGCCCTGGTCCTCCACGTCCACGCGGGCGTGCGTCACGTCGAGGGCGGCGAGGCCGTCGGCGACCTGACGGCGCAGGTGGTCGCCGTACAGCAGCTCGACCTTGGAGCGGACGTGGGTCTCGATGCCGCCGGAGTCCCGCGGTTCCACCCGGATCCACACGTCGGAGCGAACGTCGGCCCCGCGCGGACCGGCCTCGCCGGCCGTCATTCCGCGATTCCTTCGAGCTGACGACGCACGAGCTTCTCGGCGCCACCGGCGATCACGAGCTGCTGCGGGACCTCGCCGAGCGGCGCGAACCGGAACGTCCGGTCCCCGGCGCGAAGCGTGCCGGCACGAAAGTCCACCTCGGCCGCCAGTCCGGTGCGGATGGTCTTGCGCGAGTCGCTCGCGAACCGCTCGCGGAGAAAGTCCACGAGCTCGGCGCACTCGATGAGCGGGAACCCGTTGTTGAACGCGTTGCGCTTGTAGGTCTGCGAGTACGACTCCGCGATGAGCAACGGGATCCCGAAGAACTGGATCGCCGTCGCGGCCTGCTCGCGGCTCGATCCGGACCCGAAGTTCGCGCCGCCCACGACGAGGTCCCCGCGTTTCGCGATCTGCTGGAAGTCCGGGTCGTAGTTGCGGAACGCGTGGGTGGCCATCTCGTCGGGCGAGAGATCGTCGCGGTACGTGACGTCCTTCCCGTAGATGCCGTCCGTGTTCATGTTGTCCTTCGGGAGCCAGAGGAGCTCGCCCGCGAGCCGGGACGGGAATCCGTCCAGGATCTCGGTCTCGACCGCGGCCGGCTCCGCCGCGCGTCCGGTCCGGATCGAGCTCACGAGCTCCCGTCGCTCGAACGGACGGTGGCTCACGATCTTCCCCGCCACCGCCGACGCGGCCACGACCGCCGGACTGGCGAGATAGCACTGCGCGCTCCGCGAGCCCATCCGCCCCTGGAAGTTCCGGTTCGTGGCGGAGATCCCGACCTCCCCGTCTTCGAGCGTGCCCTCGCCGAGTCCGATGCACGGCCCGCATCCCGGCGGAAGCGGCCTCGCGCCGGCCTCGAGCAGCGCCGACCAGGCTCCGCTCGCCCGCGCCTGCTGCTCGATCGCCGCGCTCGCAGCCGCGAGGTAGAACTGCACTCCGGGCGCGACCTTCCGGCCCCGGATCACGCGGGCGGCCTCCTCGAGGTCCTCGAGCCGGGAGTTCACGCAGGAGAGCAGGTACGCCTTCTGGATCGCGATCCCCTGCTGCTCGATATCCGGCAGCGAGGTGATCTTCTTGACCTCGTTCGGCCCGGCCACGTGGGGGACCACTCGGCTCAGGTCAAAGGTGATCTCTTTCGCATAAACCGCTGCGCCATCAGAGGATACTCGCTCCGCGACGAGCCGATCCACGATCGCATCCGTGAGCTGCGGCTCCCGGTCCCCCCGGCGTGCGAACGCGGCCGCGCGGCCGCGCAGCCACCGCTCCAGCACGTCGTCGAACGGGAAGATGCCGGTCAGCGCCCCCCACTCGGTCGTCATGTTCGCGATCGTCATGCGCTGGTCCATGCTCAGGTGGCGCACGCCGTCCCCGGCGAACTCGAGCGCGTAGTTCAGGACCTCGTCGTTCCGGAACGTCCCGATCAGCGAGATGATCACGTCCTTGCCGACCACTCCCTCCGGGAGCTCGCCGGTCAGCTCGACGCGGGCGATGGGCGGCACCTCCCACCAGGTCTCGCCGGTGGCCCAGATCGCCGCGGCGTCCGTCCGCACGACCGGCGTTCCGGCGGCCGCGAGCGCACCGTACAGGTTCGAGTGCGAGTCCGAGCCCACGACGAACGTCCCGGGCCACACGAACCCTTCCTCGGCCATGATCTGATGGCTGATCCCGCTCCGGGCCGGATAGAACCGAACCCCCTGCTCCTTCGCGAAGGCCTCGATCTTCGCGTACTTCGCGAGGTTCTCCGGGCTCTCGTTCTGGACGTCGTGGTCCAGCGCGAACACGGGCTGCGCGGGGTCGAAGATCTTCCGGGCGCCGATCGAGCGGAACTTCGGGATGACCGCGCCCGTGTTGTCGTGGGTCATCACGTGGAAGGGGTGGATCCGGACCATGTCCCCGGACCGGACCTCGCGGCCGGCGGGCCATCCGACCGCGAAGGACTGCGTGATCTTCTCGAGTACGGTCTGCGCCATCACGGGACCTCCGATGCCGCCGCAATCTAGCAGCGGCCCGGCGGACCGGCAACCGGACCCCCCGGTCGACTTTCGGCGGGTCGCGGGGTCCGGGGGCGATCGCCCTCGATCGGCGGGCGCCGGTCGATCGCGGACGGAAAAAAAGAACGGGGACCCGGAGGGCCCCCGTTCCCAGAACGCCAGGGTGGGAAGGGATCAGTTCGCCTTGGCGGCGCGGATCTCCTGGAAGCGCGTGAGCTGCTTCTGATAGTGCTCGCTGTCCGGATCCTCGGACACCGCGCGCTGGATCAGCTCCACCGCGTCGTCGCAATTGCCGCGCGCGTTGCAGATCTCCGCGGCCGTGTCGAGGATCATCGCCTTCTCACGTCCGGCGGCCGCAACCTCGACTCCGTGCCGCGCGAGCGCTTCGGCCTCCTCGAGATTCACGTCCTTCTCGAAGCACCACCACGCGAACGAGTTCAATCCGGAGGCGTCGTCCTTCCATCCTTCCGGCATCGACGCGCGTTTCAGTTCCAGGGCCTTGTCCTTGTCGTTCAGCACGAGCAGCGCGTGCTCGATCTCGATCCCCTGGCGCGCCTGGGCGAGCCCGGGATCCGTGGTGCCCTTCGTGGCCTTCAGCGCAGGCTCGAGATACGGCACGACGAGACGCGGCTGCTCGTTCTTCTGGCCGAGGTAGCTCATCATGTCGGCGAGCTCCACGAGCGTGTCACCCGAGACGTCCTTCGCTCGCACGACCTGGTCCGCGGCCGCCGTGACGTCTTCCAGCGAGAAGTCCTCGCTCCCGCGGATCGACGCATACGCCGTGTAGTAGAACTCGTCGTAGCGATTCTCCGCGCTCGGTGCGATCTCTCCCGCCTTCTTGGCGAAGCGCACCGCATCCACGTACTCCCCGCGCGTTCCGTGGAAACGGGCGAGCTTCTTCGCGTCGGCCGCGCTCGGCGACTTCCCGAAGCGAGCCGTCTTCTCCGCGATCGTCGTCGGGTCCGCGACCGCAGTCCCGATCGTCTCGAGGAAGTGCTCCTTGCCGTATCCGCTCCACGTGTCGAGCGCCTCGCCCTTTGCGTTCGTCAGCACGAACGTGGGATAGCCCTGGACGAGGTACTCCTTGGCGAGCTCGATTCCCTCGCCCTTCTCCGCGTCGGTCTTGAAGAGCACCACGTCGCCGAGTGCCTTCTGGATGTCCTGATCCGACTCCGCCGCCCGGGCGAAGCGCTTACAGGGGCCTCACCAGGTGGCGAAGAAGTCGACGAGAACCGGCTTCCCCTGGGAAGCCGCGAGCGCCTTCGCGTCGGCGAAGGTCTCCGGGGCGCCCGCCACGCCCACGGCCGGCAGGGCCAGGACGGTGACGAGCGCGGAGGCCATCAGAAGTCGCTGCATCGAGAGATTTCCTTTCTTCCCGGCGGACCGGGAGGATTGAGCCGAACGGTTCGATTCTGCCGCGCCGACGCGACCGCGCGCCAGCGGATTCCCGGATTCTGGGACGGACGACGCGATTCCGGGGCCGATTCCCCCGCCGCCACCGGGGCCGCGGCCGCCACGGCCGCGATGGCCGCGATGGCCGCGATGGCCGCGATGGCCGCGATGGCCGCGATGGCCGCGAGTCGGCCACCTACTGGGGCGGGAAGCCCTCGAGGATCTTCGCGACGACCTTGCCCACCTGCTCGTCGGGATGATCCGACGGCCGGAGGACGTCGGTGCCGCGACCCTCCCACACCACCGCCTGCTGGTGCGCGTCCACGACCTGGAGCACGAGTGTGCCTTCCTTCTCCCGCGTGGCCACCGTGCGCGGACCGAATCGCCAGCCATAGTGCCGATAAACGTCGATTCGATCGCGGGTGTGGAGGCGGTAGACGAGGAGCACGTCGGCCGACTTCTCGGACCGGGCCGACGTCATCCCGCGGGCCTGCAGCTCCGCGTCGACCGCCCGACGGATCCGCTTGTCCAGGATGTCGTACTCGCCGGGCACGTCGCCGGTGGCCCGGCTCGGCGCCCAGGCGAACGTGCGGTACGCACGGAAGTCCGCGGCCCGATCCCAGTCCGTGGTGACCTGCGGCCCGGCGCATCCGGCCGCCAGCCAACCGACGGCCAGCAGCGCGCCGAGGATCGGGACTTTCCTCGAGACTCTCATTCGAAGCTCCCTCTTTCCGGGGTTCGGGGCGACGCGGAGGGCTTGTCGGATTGAAACGCCGGGGCCGACTTCGGGCAACCGAACTTGTCCGATTCCGCAGACGGACCCACCATCGTGGGCGTCGGACTCGCGGCCCACGACGCCCGTGGCGCGACTCCCACGAAGGTGAAACCCGGTGTCGACGTGTCTGTTCGCGGCCGACCTGCACGGTCGCCTGTCCCGTTACGAGTCCCTCTTTTCGGCCGTGGCCCGGGATCGCCCCACGGGCCTGTTCCTCGGGGGCGACCTGCTGCCGCCCGCCGCCCTCGGGTCCCTCGCCGGCCCCGACGCGCCCGACGACTTTCTCCGGGACTACCTGGGGCCACGTCTGCACCGGCTGCGGACCGAGCTCGGCGACGCGTACCCGCGGGTCTTCGCGATTCTCGGGAACGACGATCCCGCCGCGGAGTTGCCGGCCGTGCACGAGATCGAGGCGGAGAGCCTCTGGACCTACGCGCATGACCGCACGACCGCATTCGGCCCCTACACGGTCACCGGCTACTCGTTCGTACCTCCCACGCCCTTCGCGCTCAAGGACTGGGAACGCTACGACACGTCGCGCTACGTCGACCCCGGCTGTGTCTCGCCGGAAGAGGGCGTCCGCAGCGTGGACCGTCCGGAGGCCGAGGCCCGATGGACGACCATCGCCGGAGATCTCGAGCGACTGCGCGCGGGACTCCATCCCTCGAAGGCGATCTTTCTCTTCCACTCTCCGCCGTACCGGACCCGGCTCGATCGCGCCGATCTCGACGGTCGCGTCGTGGACCACGTCCCGCTCGACGTCCACGTCGGCAGCATCGCGATCCGTCGCTTCGTGGAAACGTGGCAGCCGCGCCTCACGCTCCACGGACACATCCACGAATCCGCCCGCCTCACGGGGAGCTGGCAGGACCGGATCGGCGACACGATCCTGCTCTCGGGGGCCCACGACGGGGCGGAACTCGCGCTGGTGCGCTTCGACCCCGACCATCCCGAACGCGCCGCGCGCGAGCTGATCTAGGCGACGCTCGTCCCGCCCGATCCGGACGAGCGCGTGCCGAGCGTGAGCGGCCGGGCCGGATCCGTCACCGCGCCGATCTTGACCGCGAAGCTGGTCTTCCTCGCAAGGTCCTCGTCGGTGAGGTAGTGAACGTCCAGCAGGTCGTCCGTGCGGTAGCCGGTGCGCAGGTAGTTGATCTCGGCGAGGCATCGACTCCATCCCTCGAACCAGGACCTCGCCCGCCCTACCTGGTCCGGGGTCGCGCCCGCGGACACGTGCACCAGGAGATCGATGTCGCTGCCCGGCCCGGCCGTTCCGTTCTTGGTGCTGCCGATGACGTACATCGCCTCCACACCGAACGATTCCGGATCGAGATCGAGCGCGATTCGTTCCGCCATGAACATCCGCCACCGGACGTGGTCTTCCGAGCGCTCCGACTCGAGCCCGCGAGTGACCTCCCGCGGGCCCGGGGGGCGGACGGGTGCGGGGACCGCGATCCCGCCCTCCGTCCGCGCCGTGAAGAACGCCACGCCCCGGTCGAGATCCGCGTTCAGGCGGATCTCGAGCACTTCTCCCTGCCGCCGTTCCGGAACGTCGAGAACCCGCACGACGTCCGCGAGGTGCGCGAACTCGGGCAGCAGCTCGGGCAGCAGATTCCGGCCGCCCGCCAGGAACGAGTCCCGGAAGACGTTGCCCTCTTCGTCCGGGTACAGCGGCAGGTAGCGGATGCCGGATTCCACGAGATCCTGGAAGAAGTGCGTGCCGAACGAGAGATCCGGAACGTAGCTGCCGGAGGCGCGGGCCACCTCGACCAGCAGCGCCGTGTTGCTGATGTCGGAGTAGGTCACGGGAACACCGAGACGGATGTCGCCGCGACTTCCCCACCGCCCCGGGCCCACGAGGATGAACTGACGTTTCGGCAGCAGCCGGTTCAATCGCCCGACGACCCGCCCGACCTCGCGCAGTCGCTGAAGATCCGAGATCTCGTGATATGCGCTCGGCTCCACGTACACGACGTGCGTGACGTTCCGGACCCGACCGTTCGGCACGTGCCGGTTCGCGGTGAAAAGGACGCGCGCCGGATCGAGATGGCGCGGGATCGCAGCCGGCTCCTCGTCGCTCGCGTACGACTGCGCCCGGCACTGCAGCAGGTAAAGGTCCGTTCCGTCCGACGCGAACTCGACGTCGACGGGGTGCTGCATGCTCTCCTGCAGCACCCCGAGCAGCTCCCGCATCCGAGCCACGAAGTCCGTGTTCCGCACGATCCCGTCGAACGTCACGACCCAGTCGCCGGCCCCGAAGTCGAGGCCGATGCCCAGCGGACGCGAGAGGTGGCCGCCCTCGAACCGCGACACGATGTCGCGAATGCGGGGATACTCGGATCCGGCCTCCCGCAGCAGGCCGGCGAGCTCCACCGTCTCGAACTCGCCGGTCTCCAGGTTGATGACGTCGATCTTGCGCGGCGCGTAGCGGACCATCTCGTCCGGCGTCGCGTTGACGCGCAGCTCGGGCTGTCCCGGCGCGATGAGGATCGGGTAATCGTCGCTCAGCCGGTCGACGGCCCGCGTCCCGAGGCCCGGCACGATCCGCAGGAGACCGTCCTCGCGCCGGATGCGCGGAGACCACCGGTAGTCGTTCGTGCCGAACGCCACCCCCGCGAAGGCGGGCAGGAAGTAGCGGCCGACGCGACGTCCGACGACCTCCTGGATCATGATGCCCATCTCCTCGTGCAGGTCGAGGAGGCCGCGCTCGGCGCGGTACTCGAGGGGATCCGGTCCGAACGTCGAGGCGTAGACCTCGGCGATCGCGTCGAGCAGGGCCGCGAGACGCGCGCGCTTCGATCCGAGGTTCGCGAGGAAGAGGCTCTTGTACTTGCCCGAGAACGCGGCGCCGACCTGGTCCTCCAGCAGACTCGAGCTGCGCACGATCAACGGCGTACCCTCGAGGTCGTCGAGCGCGAGGGACAGTCCCTTCACGATCTCCGGCGGAAACTGTGAACCCTTGAAGAGCGGAGCGATCCGGGGGTAGTCCTGGCGGATCTCGTCGAGCGTCATGTACTTCCGCGCCCAGAGATCCTCGAGGTTGTTGTAGTGGATGAACGCCGGCAGGCCGTCGGACGTGAGATACCAGGTTCTCGGCTCCCGGAACGTCCCGAGCCCCTGTCCGCGGGGCGTTCCGGCCAGCGACCGCACCACGTGCACCGCAAGGAACAACCCCGCGCTCTTCCCACCGAGCTTCCCGCGGGAATGGGTCGTCGTCACGACCCGCTGGGAAAGAGCGTGAAAGTCATCCACCGTCACGTGGTCCTTGGCCGCGTTCACGAACTCCAGCTGATCGCTGAAGAACCGGCGGAGCAGATTGACCCGCAGAACCGAGCGGATCGGCGGCGGAAGCTCGTCCTCCACCGCGGAGATGGAGCGGAACCGATCGAGCGCCTCGATGACCTCCGAGAGAGACGTGTCCTGTCGCTCCAGGGTCGTCGCGAGGAAGCTCGTCTTGTCCTCGCGAATCCAGCGCTGGATACACGTGAGGATCTCGTTCTCGCTCAGGTGCCGGGCGGCGACCTGGAAGGTCTCACGCGTGAGCACGCCGACGTCCGCCAGTTTGCCCGGCCGCGCGGGCCGGTTCTCGCCGAGGTCGTCGCCCTCTTCGGCCACCGGCGGGAGTTCGCGAAGCAGACCCCGCGCCTCCTCGACGTCGTTCCAGCACAGGTGATTGATCATCTTGCGCGTGATGCGGCGGAGCAGCATCGGATCCGTACGCTCGAGGAAGTCGAGGATCACTCCCCACTCGCGATGCCCCGTCTCGCTCGCCGACGCGACGGCACGCTCGTAGCTCGTGAGCGCGTGGAGCAGCCGGCGCTGCTGCACGTAGTGCGCGACACGCTCGGCCACCGCCTCGAGGAGCTTCCGCTCTTCGCGCAGGAACGGCCCCTCGTCCGCGGCCGGACGCTCTTCCAGGTAGACGACCGACAGCTGCCCGACCGACTCCCCGTCGATCACCACCGGTACGCGCTGGACGAACGGCATCGGACGAAAGCCGGCGCTCACGGCGGTGACATCGTCGACCGTCACCTCCGCCGCACAGACCTCGGGGAACTGCCAGCCCGGCGGGAGCGCATCGGCGACCCGTTGCAGCACGATCGACCGCGGCTCGGCGGACGAGATCGCCTCCCCCACGCGGTACAGACAGCTGAGCTCCTTGGCGCGCTCCCGCAGGGCGCGGAGCAGTGCGTCCGCTCCCGGATCGGCTCCGGGCGGCGTCTCGTCGGTCATCGATCCCCCTGGTACACGAGGCCACGTCCCTCCCGCCCGTCCACGACCGCCGTGATCGGTCGCTCCGATCGCACGTGGCGCACGAGCTCCGTCTCGCGGACGGCCGGCATCGCGCGCAGTGCGTCCCAGTCGACGCGTCCGTCGTGGTCCTCCCGCACGTAGAGGTAGAACACCTCGAAGCTCGTGACATTGTGGAAGAAATGCGATCCCTGGCTCGGCTCGGGCATGATCTCGGGCAGCGTCGTCTCCACGATGACGCGGGCTCCGCGGATCTGCGCCCAGTCCACGGGAATCCCGAGCCACGGATCCGAGGAGCCGAACCGGCCGAACCCGATGAGCACGTACTCGCGACCCTCGGCGGCGAGCTCGTCGTTGAATCGAGCGATGTCGCCGGCGACGCGCCGGCTCGCCGCGCGATCGAAGGCCTCGGGCTTCACGTAGAGCACGTCGCGCAGACCGGTCCGGGCACCGTGCCCGAGCGCGGGGCTCGCCACCACGAGTGCGTTCTCCACCGCATCGCGAGGGAGGTCGACCGCGTCGCGAGGAACGACCGTGGAGCGGAGCTGGAGCAGACGCAACTCGGCCGACCGCGGGCTCCCGTCGAGCGTGGCCGCGAACTCGATCTCCACGTCGTGACCGATCGCTTCGCGGCAGCGGGACATCACGGCGCGAACGGCGCCGTTCAGGTCGAGCTCCCGGCCGCTCAGCAGGGGGGCGAAGTCCAGGATCGGGATGCCGGAACCCGTCGCGCCCATCACGAGCCGATCCGACTGCGGATCCCATGTGGAGGCGAGCGGCGCGAGCGTCCCGTCGTAGTCCGCGGCGGTCAGATCCGTGCTCACGAGGTATTCCGCCTCCGCCGCGGGGTCGTACGGAGGCGGCGGGCCGATTCCGACCGACCAGAACTCGACCTGGGTCCCGCGCGCGCGTTCCGCCGTCGATCCGAACGGCGGCGGCTGCCTCGGATGGGCCGGCGAATACGTCCAGGTGACGCCACCGTCCACGATGTGCTTGCCCAGGCCGAGCGCGAGGCTGACCACGCCGTCCTCCCGCGCGGCCGAGCCGAACGGGTAGAAGTTCCAGGTGCGCGCCACACCGGAGACGTCCGGATAGAAGCGATCCCCGTGCGGACGGCCCACGACTTCCTGCACGATGACGGCCATCGCCTCCTCCTCCTCCAGCGAGACGGTCTCCCGGTAGGCCCGCGCCTCCCGGAAGAACGTCGACGCCCACACGAGCTTGATCGCCTCGGTGAGCGCCTGGAATCGACGTGCCGGATCCGGATCCGAGTTCGGGATCATCTTCGTGGCGTAGACCCCCGCGAACGGACGGTGCGCGCGGTCCTCGAGCAGCGAAGACGAGCGAACGGCAAGCGGACGACGTTCGCCCTCGATCAGCGTACGGAGGTCCCCCACGATCGATGCGGGCAACTCCGCGCGGAGGAACGCGTTCGCGAGATGAGCGTCGAGAGGGTCGCCGCGCCAGCAGTCGCCGAGATCGTTCGCGGTGACGAACGTGCGGAACGCGTCCGTCGTGAGGACGACGACCCGGGGAATCCGCACCGAGATCCGGTCCGGCAGGTCGAGCGGCGCGCTGCCGAGCAGCTCGCTCGCGCGCAGAAGGCCGGCGGCCTTCCCGCCGACCTCTCCGTCGCCGATGGCGCTCGCGATCTGATCCGATTCCAGGAACCGGCGATCGAACGGTGGCAACCGCGCTCCGTCCACGAGCGGTCTTCCTCCCCGCGGCCCGCGCCCGCGGTCAGATCCAGCCCCGTTCCCGGCAGGCCTCCGCCACGCGGGTGATTCCGATGATGTAGGCCGCCTCGCGCATCGACAGCTTCTCGCGCCGCGCGAGCGCGCTCACGTCAAGATACGCGGCGGTCATCTTGACGTCGAGCTTGCCCAGGACCTCGTCCTTGCCCCAGAAGTAGTTCGTGTTGCTCTGAACCTGTTCGAAGTAGCTGCAGGTCACGCCGCCCGCGTTCGCGAGGAAGTCCGGGATCACGTGGATCCCCCGCCGGTCGATCACGGCGTCGGCTTCCCGCGTGGTGGGACCGTTCGCGCCTTCGGCGATCATCCGCACACTGGACCGCATCCGCTCCACGTTGTCGCCCCGCAGCGAGTTCTCGAGGGCCGCGGGAATGAGGATGTCGACCTCCTCCGCGATCCAGTCCTCGCCCGGCAGGACCTCGTACCCGAGGTCGAGCGCCTTGGCGCGATCGATCTCCCCGAACCGGTCGGCGATGGACTCGATCTCGTCGGGGGAGATGCCGGTGCGCTTGCGGAACAGGTAGGTCGTCTGGTCCGCCTGACTCCAGCACGCGATGGACCGGACCGTGCCGCCGAGCTGGGTGTACAGGCGGACGGCGTAGCGTCCCACGTTCCCGAACCCCTGGACCGTCGCCGTCGTGTCCGAGATCCGGACGTCCATCTCCTTGAGCGCTTCCCGGATCGTGAACACCACGCCGAAGCCGGTCGCTTCCGTCCGTCCCTGCGAGCCGCCGAGGCCGACGGGCTTGCCGGTGATGAAGCCGGGGAAGCGACCGCCGTGGATCACCTCGAACTCGTCGAGCATCCACAGCATGTGCTGGGCCGACGTCATCACGTCGGGGGCGGGCACGTCGATGTTCGGGCCGACGTTCCGCGCGATCTGTCGAACCCAGCCGCGACAGAGTCGCTCCTGCTCCCCCGTGGAGAGCTGATGCGGATCGCACACGACCCCACCCTTCGCGCCACCGAGCGGGATATCCACGAGCGCGCACTTCCAGGTCATCCACATGGAGAGGGCGCGCACGGTATCCAGCGTTTCCTGGGGATGGAACCGAAGTCCTCCCTTGCACGGGCCGCGCGCGTCGTTGTGCTGGACTCGATAGCCCCGGAAGATCCGGTGGCTCCCGTCGTCCATTCGAATCGGCACCGCGAACGAGAACTCACGCAGGGGCTCGCGCAGGAGCTCCCGCAGCGCGGGCTCGAGGTCGATGCGGGCGGCGGCATGGTCGAACTGGGCTTGGGCGAGCTCGAACGAGCTGAATGGGCGGACGCTCATGACTCCTCCGTCCCGGCCGCGGTTTCCCCCACGGTCCGGAAGCACCCGGGACGCTACTCCGCCGCACGACGAACGGGAATCCGGGCTTTCCCGGATTCCCGCCGTCCCCCACCCCACCCCTCATTCGGCGGGCGGAGCCGCTACCGGACCCGTACCGTCCACCGGTCGGCCGCGCCCCGAATCCGGGGCCCCTCGAGGCGCAGGTGGAGCGTTCCCGCCCGCGAAAGAGCCGGCACCCGGTCCGGGCCGAGCACGAGCTTCAGCACGACCTTCTCGCCCGGTGCGAGCACCTTGGCCACGTACTGGCATCGGTTCCCCGGCGTCGGCGCGGTGCCGATGACGGTCTCGTTCCAGGCCGAGTCGACGATCTTCAGGAACATCGAGCCGTCGTCCCAGGCGAAGCACGTCGGATCGGGCGCCGTCATCGGAACCGAGGAGACGTTCTCCAGCGTGATCGTGATCTCGAGCCGATCCCCCACACCGATCTCCGATCGCACGAGTTCGAGCGTCGCGAGGAGCGACGAGGATTCCGGCGCCCTCCGCTTCGCCTCGTCGGCGACGGGGAGATCGGCCCGGATCTCACGGTCCCGCCCGGCGACGTCGCTCTCGTTCGTGGACGGCGCGGTCTTGCTCTGCGGCGCAGCGGCACTCCCTCCCCCGATGTAGCCGAGGCCGCGGAGTCGCTCCTGGATCGCTCCCGGAACAGGGGACGCCGCCAGGCTCTTGCCGGCATACATCTCCTGCCGGGCGCCGGTCCCGAACACGCCTTCGTGGCTCACGCCCTCCGGCATCTCCACCGGAACCTGCACGCGCTCGGTCTGACCGTTCGAGACCACGAGTCGATCCTCCACCGCCACGAACGACGTGTAGCTCGTCACGAGCCGGTGCTTCAGCGCGACGCGAGTGATCTCTTCCACCGTCGACGCGTCGGCCGCCCCGCGCTGGCGTCGTTCGAGGTCACCGATCTTCGCGCGCGCCCACAGCGTGGCGACCGCCGGGTTCCCCCCCTCGTGACGCGGGACGTCGAAGCGCACCTTCTGCGACCAGGGCCGACCGGCGAGCTTGCCGGTGACCACGAGCGTGCCACGTCCTCCCTGGTCGGCCCGCGCGTACACCGCGAGCGGCTTGCCGCCGAACAGATCGGGGATGCGCGTCGGGTAGACCTCGTCCACGTCGACGCCATCCCAGGTGAGCTGCAGATCCGTGAGGTACGGATTCCGGAACCGGTCGTAGAACTTCGTCACGGACTCCTCCACCGACGACCCCGGCAGGAAGTAGGCGACCTCGCCGCGGCCTTCCTCCGCGAGGCCGTCCAGCAGGAACCGGTTCACCGAGCTGCCCACGCCGAACGAGAACAGGCGCGCGTCGCCGATCCTGTCGCGCACGGCGGCGAAGATCTGGTCCTCGTTGCCGATGTAGCCGTCGGTGAGGAACATCACGATTCGCAGGCGCGTGTCGTCGCGCGGGAAGTCCAGGGCCGCCTTGATTCCCTCGATCATCATCGTGCCGCCGGTTCCGTTCAGCGAATCGAGGTACGAGAGGCCGCGCTTCACGTTGCGCGGCGTGGCCGCCACGGGACGCGGCGCGAAGCCGGACGCGCCGGACGAGAAGCGGATGATCTGGAACGTGTCGCCTTCGTTGACGTTCGTGAGCGCACGGCGCACGAGCGCCTTCGCGGCCGCGATCGGTTCGCCGGACATCGAGCCCGAGCAGTCGAGCACGAAGATCATCTCCTTCGGCGTGAGGTCGCGCCGCGTGAGGTCGAGCTTCGGATGCAGCAGCACGGAAACGTAGCCGTCTTCCCCGTCGCCGTACGCGAGAACGCCGGTGTCGGGGCCTTCGCCCCGCGCGCGGGCGCGCAGCACGAAGTCCTTGTTCGGAATCGAGTCGAAGCGATGCAGCTTGATGCGCCGGTGCGTGTCGCCGTCCGCCAGGCGATCGATCCGGTGCGTGGGACTCGTGAGCTCCTCGATCGGAATGCCCGCGTCCCAGTCGACCTCGATCTCGAGATCGTGACCGGAGCGAACGCCGGGCGCGAGGTACGGCGGGTTCTCCACGGCGTCGCGCGACGATCGCTTCTCCCCCCCGCCGAAGAACGGCAGCAGCCGCTCGTCGAACCCGGCCGTGATGACGTCGGGGCGGGGAGTCGGCGGGTTGAACCGCGGCCCGACCACCGTGGGGAACACGAGCTCCCAGGTGCCGGCCTCGTAGTCGAGCGTCTCCACGTACGTGAGCGTGACCTCGATCTCGTTCCCGGGCAGGATGTTCGCGACCGACTGCGTGAAGATGTTCGGCCGCTCCTGCTCGAGCAGCGCCGCCACGTGACCGGACCGGCGAGCGTTCTCGTACATCTGCCGCGCGATCTCGCGTCGCTGGATCACGCCCTGGATCTCGCGATCCCCGAGCGTCATCACGTAGTCCGAGACGGCCGCCTCGTGCGGCAGCGGGAAGACGTACACCGCCTCGATCGTGTCCTCGTACGGATTCCCGAACGTCTGCGTCACGCGCACGCGGGCGACCGCGCCCGCGACGTCCGCGTGCACGAACGTGTGCTTCAGGGGGAACTCGACGGTGCGGCCGTCGATCTCGGTGAACAGGAGCCCCGTGCCGGGATCGTCGGGATCGCCGCAGGGGCGCCCCGGCTGGGTCGGCTCCGCCGGGGAGCCCGTGGGACAGGTGGCGAGTGCGACCGCGGCGGCGATCCAGAGACCGGTCCGGCGGCGGGTTGGCGCGAGCTGGTGGATCATGGCTGACTCCGTCGTTGGCCGGCGGGCGGGAACGGACGCGTCGCGGCCCGTGGTCCGGCGTTCGAGAGGGTTACCTCGCAGGCCGGCGGCTTATTCCCGGCGACCTCGACCATTCGCGGGGCCGCGCTTATGGTGGCGGCGGGGAATAGCGATGACGGAATCCGGGTACTCTCCTCACAAGGACGGATCGGGCGCCCTCCCGCCGGACGCGGAGCCGACCGACCGCGACCTGATCGCGCGGGCTCGCGGCGGCGATCGCGCGGCGTTCGGGCGGCTCCTGCGACGTCATCAGCGGCGGGTCTTCGCGCTGGGGCTTCGCTGGTTCCGCAACGCGGATGACGCCGACGACCTGGTCCAGGAGACGTTCGTGCGCGTGTGGCGCTCGCTCGACCGCTTCGACCCGGAGCGCCCGTTCGTTCCGTGGTTGATGACGATCGCGACGAATCGCGCCAAGACGATGGTCGAGCGGACGAGGTCCGCGGCGGAGCGCGAGGAGCTGGACGAACGGATCCCGTGGGACGGTCCCTCGCCGCAGGAGGACGCGGCGCGGGCCGCGCTGGTGCGCGACGTGAACCGGGCGATGGAGAGCCTGCCGGAGGAGCTACGCGTGACGTTGCACCTGAGATCCGTGGAGGGACTCGCGTATCGCGAGATCGCGGAGACGCTCGATGTCCCGATCGGCACGGTGATGTCACGCCTCGCGCGCGCGCGCCAGCGGCTGAAGGAGCGGCTCGCGGAGCACGCGGGAGAAGAGGAGCGAACGTGAGCGCGAACTGCCACGAGTTCGAGGAGCGACTGGCGGGCTACGTCGACGGCGAGCTCGGCCCCGAGGACGCGCGCGCGGTCGAGGCCCACCTCGCGACGTGCGAGGACTGCCGCGCGACCGTGACCGCATGGCAGGAGGCCGACGCGGCACTCGCGACCTCCGCCCCGTCGCGCACCGAACCGGAGTGGGAGCGGCTCGCGTCGCGCGTGGAGGCGGCGATCGACGTCGAGGCCGAGCGGCTCGCACGCGCGGAGGCCGCGGTCACTGCGGCGGCCCCCGCGGCGCAGCCCACGCCGGCGGCACGGCGGACCCCGCGCCGTGCCTGGTTCCTGGGCACGGGAGCGGTCGCGGCCGCCGTCCTCGTGGGACTGTTCTGGCCGTGGTTCTCCCAGGACGCGCATCGCCCCCGCGGGCCCCTGCCCGCGTCGCCGGAAGCGGACTCTCCCGCGCCGGCCGCCCCCGACGACCTGCTCCAGAAGAAGGCGGAAGGAACACGCTCGGCGGAGGGCTCCTCCGATGTGCAGGAGCGGCTCCGGGCGCTCGGGTATCTGAAAGGGCAGGAGATTCCGGCGCCCGCGGTCGGCGCGGATCGGGCTCGGACCACCGAGATCTCCGAGGGGATTCCGACCCCCGAACCGACATCCGCTTCCCGTCCGGCCGACGCGCCGACGAAGGCTGCGGCACGTCGCGACGCTTCTCCCGCGGCCGACGAGGCCGGAAACGTGGACACGCACAACCCGGGCGACGAGTCCGGAGACGTCGACGTGCCCTCCTTCGACGAGGACTCCCGGGACGTCGATGCACTCTCTCAGGACGGGAAGGAATCCGACACCGCGACTTCGACTTCCGACGACGTGCGCCAGTGGCTCACCGCCACGACCCCGCCCGCCGAGGCCGAGGGCAAGGCGCGATCGCTCGAGGCCGTCTCCGGTTCGGTGCTCCGCGACGAGGGCGCACCGCGGATGCTCGCTGCCCCTCCGGTACCTCCGGACTCCACGATCTCGATCCGGGCGCTCCGGCGCGCGCACGAGGCGCGGGAGGGCGGCGATCTCGCGACCGCGCGCGCCGGCTACGAATTGCTGGCGCGCGACTTTCCCGGCAACGCCGTGCGCGAGGAGGCGTGGTTCTCGCTGGCGGACTTGCAGACCGCCGAGGCTCGTGACTCCGACGATCTCGCGACCGTGCGCGATGCGGCGCGATCGCTCGACGACTTCCTCGCGACGTTCCCGACCAGCGCGCGCCGGGAGGCGATCCTGGGTGCACGCGTCCTCGTGTGGGCGCGCCTCGTGGAGCTCGATCCGAGCCAGTGCGCGGAGGCGGACCGACGCGTCGCGGAGTGGCAGCACGGACAGGAGATGATCCCGCGCGATCTCGGCCAGGCGGTCCAGCGGATCCAGGCCGCCTGCGCCCGGTGACGGACACGCCTCCCCCGCGGCGCGAGTTCGCGATCGCGGTCGTGCTGTCCGTCGTCGTGCAGGGGTTGGTCCTGCTGCAGCTGCGCGACGATCCCACGTTCCTCACGCCGATCATCGATGCCGCGACCTATCACCAGCAGGCGATCGCGTACGCCGCGGGCATCGCACCCGACGGTCCCTTCTTCCAGCCGCCGCTGTACCCGTTGTTCCTGGGAGTCGTGTACCGGCTGTTCGGTCCGAACGTGCTCGCGGCGAAGCTCGTACAGATCGTGCTCGGAGCGATCGTCGCCGGACTCGCCGCCGTGCTCGGCGGTCGGCTCTCCGGAGACCGACGCGTGGCACTGCTGGCGGGTGTGCTCGTCGCGCTGCACGGACCGCTGATCTTCTTTCAGCAGCAACTCCTCCCCGCCGGGCTCGCGACGTTTCTCGGCACGCTGGCGATCCTCGCGACGTGGCGGGCGCGCCGGCTGGGGAGCCTCGCGTTCGGCGCCCTCGCGGGAATCCTGTGGGGAGCGACCTCGCTGACGGTGGCGAACAGCCTCGCGGTGGTCGCCGTGCTCGCCGCGCTCACGCTGATCCACGACGTCCGGGCCCGCGACGGACGCGCGACCCGAACGACGATCGCGGTCGCCGTGGCGTGCGCCGCCACGATCGCGCCGGTGACGTGGCACAACTTCCGGACCTCGTCGCACTTCGTCCCGATTTCCACGAACGCAGGCATCAATCTCTGGATCGGCAACAACCCGGAGCCGGCCCGCACGCTCGCGATCCGGCCCGGCGCCGAGTGGGTCGAGCTGCAGCGCGAGGCCGCGCTGGCCGGCGCGACCGATCCCGTCGCGATGGACGCGTGGTTCCGCGGGCGGGTCGTCGACTGGGCGCGGAAAGAGCCCGGGGCGTTCACCGGTGGCCTTCTCCGCAAGGCGTGGCAGCTCCTCGCGGCACGCGAGATCCCCCGGAACCTCGATCTCGACACTCACGCCTCATGGTCCCCGATTCTCGCGGCACTCACGTTCCATGCGGGCGGTTTCGCGTGGCCGGCATCGCTCCTGCTCCCGCTCGCCGGCCTGGGCGCGGTGGCGTCGGCGCGCCGGGACCGCGGCGCGGCCGGACTCCTGGCCTTCGCCCTGCTCTACGGCGCGACGATCGTCGCCTTCTTCCCCGCCGCCCGCTATCGCCTGCCTCTCGCGCCGATCGCGGCGGCCTTCGCGGCCGTGGGAGTGCGCGAGCTCTTCCGGCGCCGGTCGGGAATCGCCCGCGCGATCGTGCCGGTCGCGGTGGCCGCGGGGATCGTCGCGGTCAGTCACCCGACCCACCCGGCCACGACCCGCCTCGATTCCGCCTCCGAGGTCCGTCGGCTGGTGGCTCTGGAGCTGCTCGCGCGGGGCGACGCCTCGGCGGCCGAGGCCCAGCTCGACGAAGCCCTGCGCGAGGCCCCGGAGTCCGCCGAGAACTGGAACTGCCTCGCGGCGGTGCGCCTCCGGGAGGGCCGCTTCGAGGAGGCGCTCCCCGCGGCCACCCGTGCGACGAGCCTGGATCCCGGGCTGCCCGACGCGTGGCTCCACCGCGCGATGGCGGCCGCCGAGCTCGGCGACTTTCCCGCCGCCGCCTCCGCCGTCGAGCGCGCGCTCGCCGCCCGTCCGACCTTCTCCGCGGCGGAGCTGCTCCGTGCGCGCATCGCCCGAGCCCGGAACGAGGCGGCGGAGGCCCGTCACGCGGCGGAGCGCGCGGTCGTTCTCGATCCCGGGAGCGTGGAGGCCGGAGTCCTGCTCGCCGAGCTGCTGCTGGAGTCGGGCGACCCCGAAGACGCGAGGCGCGCGGTCGAGACCGCGCGTCGCGCCTCGGACGTGGAGCGCGACGCCTCACCGCTCGGCCACGCGAGCCCCCCGACCCTTCGAGTGCTCGCGCGCGCACTCGCCGAGACCGGCGATCCGGAACGCGCCCGGCGGGTCCTCGAACGCGCGATCTCGTTCGCGAGCTCCGCGGGGATGCGCGCGGCACTGGAGGAGGACCTCGCCGAGCTCGCGAGCCGCCCCGCACAAGAAGACGGCGCCGCCCCGAAGGACGGCGCCGCCGCGATCGAATCGCGAACCGCGAACTAGCGGTACAGCGACTTCACCTTCGACCAGCTCTCGTCCTCGACCGAAACGCTGCACGCCAGGTGCTGCTCCCACTGGAGCTCGGCGTGGCACACGGAGTTCGGATCGTCGAACGGGCTGCCCGGGCAGGTCGGGCTCGTGGCCGTTCCGTAGGTGAAGGAGTGGTTCACGCGGTCACCCGGATAGCAGGTGCCGCACGCCTCCGGACCGGACGGGCCGACGGACGGGTGGTCCGTGCGGAACGACACCGGGTTCGAATCGGCCGGCCCGAGCGTCATCCAGACGACGAAGCGGGAAGGAACCGGCACGCCCCAGTTCACGAGCTGCCAGCCGTCGCCTTCCGGCAGGTACGGCTGCGAGAAGATCGGGGAACCCGTCGGGCAGTCATTCGCGTCGACCGCGGAGACCGCGATGGAACCCGTGAAGCCGTAACCCGCCGGCGAGCCGACGCGGACTCGGATGTCCGTCGCGAGCAGATCGGAACCGCCGGGGCAGCAGGTGTCGACGACCTGACCGATCAGCGACTCCGCAGCCCAGCCGGACCAGTTGAAGACCCAGCCCGTGCAGGTGTTGTGATACAGAACGGTGCACGTCGCACCGGCCGCCCAGTCGTCCCGGTCCCCGTCGTCGGCCAGCTCACGAGTGCGCTCGAGAGCCTGCGCCGGAACGGCGAGAGCCGCGGCGAAAGCGATGATCAAGAAGAGTCGTTTCATTGCTGGACGTTCCTCCAAGCGTCAGATCGGGCCTCCCCAGCGGAAGGTCCACGGTCGAGTCCCGATGACCCTTATATTCTGCGAACGCCCCCGGGATCGTTGCAAGTGCTCCTTTGCCGCCAGGGTGAAAAAACGGGCCGGAAGCGGCGAGCCCGGCGCGGGACGGTCGGGCGCAAAGCGGCCGCCCCCGGGCGTGCCGGGAGCGGCCGCGAGAGCCTCCGGGGGTCTGTCCGAGGCTACGACTCGTCGATCGTGAGGCGCTTGATCATGGCCTCCTCGTCGATCCGGCCGGCCGCAAACGCGCGGAGGTCGGACATCTTCGCGGTCACCGTGAGGGTGCGGAGGTCCTTCTCGTAGAAGTAGTCGCAGTCGTCCAGGTACGCGACGACCTCCAGGGTCTCGGAGTCCGGCACGGACGTCAGGATCTCGGCGAACGAGATCATCGTGTCGAACAGCTCGGCCTTGCCGCGCTCGTAGAGGCGCTCGCCGCGCTCGATCGATCGCGCCTTCCGCCGCTCCCCGGACCGCTTCTCGCTGCGCACGAGCGAGTCGATCTCGTCCTTGTCCAGATCCTCGAGATCATCCATGTCGATGATGACGACGCCGTCATCGTGGCCGTCGCGCCAGAACTTCCACCACTTGCCGCCTCCCCACCCCTGGTTCACGAGCGACGCGTCGAACGTGAACCGCGCCCCCTTGCCGTCGCGGTAGCGACCGCGCGTGTCGTGACGGCCCTGGACGAGCCAGTTCGGGCTCTCGACCAGCATGTCGTCGACGATCGTCTCGAACAGCCGGATCTGGCGATCGAGCTTGCGGTCGTCGGGGCCGGCCGATGCCTTCCCCGCGATTCCCAGCGTGAGCCCGAGGATTGCAGCCGCTACGGCCACCCGGCTCCACTTCGTCCCGTGCATGGTCCAACCTCCGTTCCACCGGTATCCCGCCGGGGCGCGTCCCCGGCTTCCGAGCGTGAGACGCAGCGCGAGGAGGCGGCGTTCACGACCGGAGCGAGAAAACCGGACATTCCGGGACGAAGATCAGAAGAAGCGCTTGAACACCGCGAGGATGCCCTGCTTCCAGGGCACGCGATGGGAGACGCCGGACGCGTTCGCAAAGCTGTCGAGGTTCGCGAGGTACCACTCGAAGTTCCGCAGGAGCGCATCCTGGTTCGAGTGCCGGGGCCGGTACCCCAGAACGCGCTCGGCCTTCTCGATCGACACGAACGAGTCCTCGCAGGCGGTCTCGTACACCCATTTGTAGAGCGGCGAGAGCTTCAAGGCCTCGAGGATGCGCAGCGCCTGGATGACGGGCCAGGCCGGAAAAGGAACGATCTTCTTGCCGTGCCCGGCGCGATCGAGGACCGCCTGGTAGTCCTCGCGCATCGTCTTGAATTCCTTCGCGCCGATGTTGAAGACGTCGTTCACGCGATCGGCCGGCAACGTGAGGCACAGCCAGATCGCCTCGCACAGGTCCTCGACGTCGAGGAGCTGGTACCGGTTCTTGCCGGAGCCGATCATCGGGAAGCCGTGGCCATCCTTGGCCCAGTCGTACAGGAGCGCGAACACGCCGAGCCGCTCCGGACCGATGAACGACTTCGGACGCACGATCGGAACGATCAGCCCCTTCTCGCGGAAGCTCGCGCACACGGACTCCGCCTCCACCTTCGCCTCGCCGTACGGCCCCACGCCGAACAGGCGATCGGTCTCCAGCAGCGGGTGGTGATCGGGGATGCCGTAGACCGCGGTGGACGACACGTGCACCGCGCGCGAGATCCCGGCCGCCAGCGACGCCTCGAGCACCACACGCGACCCGTCCAGGTCCGTGGAGCGGATGTCCTCGGGCGAGTACAGGGGCAGCGCCGCGGCCGCGTGCACGACCATGTCGGCGCCGTCGAGCGCGCGGTCCACGTCCTGGCGCCGGCGGATGTCCCCGTCCACGACCCGCACGCGGTCCCGCTCCGGATAGTCGAACGGAGCGATGTCGAGCGACGTCACGTCGACGCCCTTCGCGAGGAGGTGGCGGACGAGGTTGATGCCGAGGAAGCCCGCGCCCCCGGTGATCATCACGCGACGGGGTCGGACGGACTCGGGGGACGCTTGCGGCTCGTTCATGGGAACTCCGGTCAGGTGGGCCTCGGGGCGAATCCGTGATTTCGGAGAGCGACGGGCAACGAGTCTAGAGGACCCGTCGCCCGCCTGACAAGCGGTCCGCCCCGCAGGTCGCGGGTCCGTCGGAACCACGACCGCCCCGCACCCCGGTCCGCGTTCGGCCCTTCTCGGCAGCCGGGGTCAGGACTTGCGCATTTCCACCGGCTCCACGGAGCGGAACAGATCCGCCTCCTCCCCCGGCCCGGTGGGGTCGTGGTACTCCTGCAGGCTCCGGACCTCGAACGGCCGATCGGAGAGCGCCCGCACCGCGCGCACCGCCGCCGCCGCCGCCGAAAGCGTGGACAGGACCGGAACGCGCTTGCGGATCGCGGCCTTGCGGATCTCCGTCTCGTCGACGCGAGAGACCTTCCCGAGCGGGGTCGCGATGATGAGGTCGATCTGGTCGTTCGCGATCAGGTCCAGTGCGTGGGGGCGCCCCTCCGAGATCTTCGGGATCGTCCGGCAGCGGAGGCCGGCCGCCTCCAGCGCCATCGCCGTCCCGCGCGTGGCGCACAGGTCGAACTTGAGGCGCGCGAGCTCGCGGGCGATCGGCACGACACTGGTGTGATCGCGATCGTTCACGGAGATGAACGCATTGCCGGCCATCGGAATCGCGTCCCCGGCCGCCATCTGGCTCTTCGCGAACGCGAGGCCGAAGCTGTCCGCGATCCCCATCACCTCTCCCGTGGACTTCATCTCGGGACCGAGGAACGGATCGCTCTGCGGGAACTTCTGGAAAGGAAGCACGGCCTCCTTCACCGCGACGTGCGGCGGACGCGGCTCCTCGGTGAACCCGAGCGACTCCAGGGTCTCCCCCGCCATCACCCGGGCCGCGATCTTCGCGAGCGGGCGGCCGATCGTCTTCGAGACGAACGGTACGGTGCGCGACGCGCGCGGGTTCACTTCGAGCAGGTACACGACACCGTTCTGCACCGCGAACTGGGCGTTCAGGAGTCCGCGTACGCCGAGTTCCCGCGCGACGTCGACGATCTGGCGGCGCATCAGCTCGAGGTCGCCGGATCGGATCCGGTACGGCGGGATCACGCACGCCGAGTCGCCGGAGTGGATTCCCGCCTCCTCGATGTGCTGCATGATGCCCGCGATCACGCAACGCTCGCCGTCGGCGATCGCGTCGACGTCGAACTCGAACGCGTCCTCCAGGAACCAGTCCATCTGCACGGGCAGACCCGGGGAGGCGTCCAGTGCCTCCACCATGTACTCCGCGAGCTGCGGGTGGTCGTACACGATGCGCATCGCCCGCCCGCCGAGCACGTACGACGGACGCACGAGCAGCGGGAATCCGACGCGTTCCGCGACCTCCTTCGCCTCCTCCTGCGAGCGCGCGGTGCCGCTGGGCGGCAGCGTGAGGTGCAGATCGGCGGCGAGCGCCAGGAAGCGACGGCGGTCCTCGGCGCGATCGATCGCGTCCGGCGACGTTCCGAGGATCGGCACGCCCGCCTCCTGGAGACCCAGCGCGAGTCGAAGCGGCGTCTGGCCGCCGAACTGGACGAGCACGCCCTTCGGCCGCTCCGCCTCGACCACCTCGAGGATGTCCTCCAGCGTGAGCGGCTCGAAGTACAGCCGGTCCGCGGTGTCGTAATCGGTGGAGACCGTCTCCGGATTCGAGTTCAGGAGGATGGTCTCGTACCCGGCCTCGCGCAGCGCCTGCACCGCGTGCACGCAGCAGTAGTCGAACTCGATGCCCTGGCCGATCCGGTTCGGCCCGCCGCCCAGGATCAGGATCTTCTCGCGATCGGATGGAGACACCTCGGACTCGTCGCCGTAGGTGCTGTAGTGGTACGGCGTGTGGGCGCGAAACTCGGCGGCGCAGGTATCCACCGTCTTCATCACCGGGCGGATGCCGGCCGCCCAGCGTCGCTCGCGGATCTCCGTCTCCGTGGAGTCCGTGAGCCAGGCGATCTGCGCGTCGGAGAAACCTTCCGACTTCGCGTGTCGCAACGTGGCGTCGTCGAGTCCGCCGTGCGCCGCGGTTTCCCGGATCGCGTCCTCGTTCTCCACGATCTGGAGGATCTGATCGAGGAACCACGGGTCCACTCGGGTGATCTCATGCACGTCTTCCAGGGTCAGACCGAGGCGGAACGCGTCGCGCACGCGGAACAGTCGATCCGGTCGGGGCGCCCGCAGGCGTCCGATGACTCGCTCGCGCTCCGCCCGGCGACCGGCCTCGTCGAGCGACGCGACGTCGATCTCCTCGCGACGGCCGTCCGCTCCGAGGCCGGCGCGACCGATCTCGAGCGAGCGGAACGCCTTCTGGAGCGCCGACCGGAACGTCTCACCGATCGCCATGGCCTCGCCCACGGAGCGCATCTGCGGGCCGAGCCGATCGTCCGCGCCGGGGAACTTCTCGAAGTTCCAGCGCGGCACCTTGACCACCACGTAGTCCAGCGTCGGCTCGAACGAGGCCGGCGTGACCTGCGTGATGTCGTTGCGGATCTCGTCCAGCGTGTAGCCGACAGCGAGCTTCGCCGCGATCTTCGCGATCGGGAATCCCGTCGCCTTGGACGCGAGCGCCGAGCTCCGCGAGACGCGCGGGTTGACCTCGATCACCACGAGACGGCCGTCCTCGGGATTGATCGCGAACTGGACGTTGCAGCCGCCGGTCTCCACGCCGATCTCGCGGATGATGCGGATCGCGGCGTCGCGCATGCGCTGGTACTCGCGATCGGTCAGCGTCTGGGCCGGCGCCACCGTGATGGAGTCTCCCGTGTGCACGCCCATCGGGTCGACGTTCTCGATCGAGCACACGATCACGACGTTGTCCGCACGATCCCGCACGACCTCGAGCTCGAACTCCTTCCAGCCCGCGATCGACTCCTCGATCAGCGTCTCCCCGATCGGCGACGCGGCGAGCGATGCCGCCACGAACTCCTCGAGCTCCTCGACGTTGTAGGCGGTCGACCCGCCGGTGCCGCCCAGCGTGAACGCGGCGCGGATGATCACCGGGAAGCCGATCTCCGCCACGACCGCGTGGGCGTCGGACAACGAGCGCGCGATACCGGACGCGGGCAGATCCATCCCGATCTTCTGCATCGCCTGCTTGAACAGGTCGCGATCCTCGGCCTTGTGGATGCTCTCGAGGTTCGCGCCGATGAGCTGCACGCGGTAGCGGTCGAGCACCCCGCGCTCCGCGAGCGCGACCGCCACGTTCAGCGCGGTCTGGCCGCCCATCGTGGGCAGGATCACGTCCGGCCGCTCGCGCGCCACGATCCGCTCCACGACCTCGGGCGTGATCGGTTCGACGTACGTGCGATCCGCGACCTCGGGATCGGTCATGATCGTGGCCGGGTTCGAGTTCACGAGGATGACCTCGTACCCTTCGTCGCGCAGCGCCTTGCACGCCTGGGTCCCGGAATAGTCGAACTCGCACGCCTGCCCGATGACGATCGGCCCCGAGCCGATCAGCAGCACGCGATGGATGTCGTCGCGACGCGGCATCAGGCAGCCCTCCCGTGCAGATGGTCGAGGAAGCGCTCCCACAGGTAGGCCGCGTCGTGCGGGCCGGGCGCGGCCTCCGGGTGATACTGCACGGAGTACAACCCGAGATCGGGATGCCACATCCCTTGCACCGTGCCGTCGAACAGGCTGCGGTGCGTGACCTCGAAGCCCTGCTCGGCGGCGCTGTCCGCATCCACGGCGTAGTTGTGGTTCTGCGACGTGATCTCGATCCGTCCCGTCTCGTGACAGACGACCGGGTGGTTCGCCCCGTGATGTCCGAATTTCAGCTTGTAGGTCTTCGCACCGCTCGCGAGGGCGAGGATCTGGTGCCCGAGGCAGATGCCGAGCATCGGAAGGCGCCCCATCAGCGCCTTGACGGTTTCCACGACGTAGCTGGTCGTCTCCGGATCGCCGGGACCGTTCGAGAGGAACAGACCATCCGCGCCGGACTCCAGGATCTCGTCGGCCGTGGCCGTGGCCGGGAATACGAGCGTGCGCACCCCGTGCTCGCGGAAGCGACGCAGGATGTTGGTCTTGATCCCGCAGTCCAGCACCGCGACGAGCGGCCCCACGCGCAGCGACGGCTCCGGCGCGGCGAAGCCCGGCCGACGATCCCCGCGGTACTCGTAGCGTCGGCTCGCGGTCACGTGGCGCACGGTGTCGATCGTGGAGATGTCCGGCAGCGCGCGCGCTTCGGCCACCAGCGCGGCATCGTCGCGACCCACGAGCGCGTCGCCGCTCGCGATGATCCCCCGCTGCACGCCCTTTTCACGGAGCAGGCGCGTGAGACGACGCGTGTCGATCCCGTGGATTCCCACCACGCCCCATTCGCGCATCCAGTCGTCCAGCGCTCGGGTCGCGCGCCAGTTCGACGGGCGTCGCGAGAACTCGCGCGCGATGAACCCGCCGACGTGCGGACGCGCCGACTCGGGATCCTCCTCGTTCACGCCCGTGTTCCCGATCTGGGGCGCGGTCATCGCTACGAGCTGGCCATGATAGGAAGGATCGGTCAGGATCTCCTGATAGCCGGTCATCGCGGTGTTGAAGACGACCTCTCCGGCGGCGCGGCCGAGGGCCCCGTAGGCGAGGCCGGAGAAGACCGTCCCGTCTTCGAGGGCCAGCGCGGCGCGGGGCGCGGCCGACGGGCGGGTCCCGGTCGGGTGGGCCGGGATCGGGCGGATTCGCGACATTTTGGGCAAACTCCGGAAAGACGGGCGGGGGTTGCAGTTCCGGAGAGGGCACGCTAACAGAGCCGCCGCACGGTGGTCAAGAAGTCCGAGCGGATCGGACGAGAACCGGATCGAACCAGACCGGATCGAATCAGAGAGGGGAAGGCATGCGCAGACACGGATTCCTCCCGCGCCCGAGGCGGCGGCTCGCGCTGCGGTGCGCCGCGACGGCGCTGCTCCTGGCGACGCTGCTCCCGACCTCCGCCTCCGCGGCGCCGGACCCGGCCCAGGAGCTCCCCGCGGTCTGGACCCGCTTTCTCCGCGACTTCACGCGGAACGGAGACGTCGACTACGCCGCGGTCGCGGCCTCTCCGGATCGCGTCGCAGAACTCGACCGACTGTTCCGGAACTCGCCGGCCCGCCTCGAGCCGGGATTCTGGATCGATGCCTACAACTTCCTCGCGATTCGCACGGTGGCGGAGCACTGGCCCATTCGCTCTCCGAAGGAGATCGCGGGCTTCTTCCACGGCGTGTACGCCTGGATCGCCGATCGACGCGTCACCCTGGACCGGATCGAGCTGGAGGAGCTCGACGCACACGCGGACCCGCGGATCCATCTCGCGCTTGTGTGCGCCGCGCGATCGTGTCCGCCGCTCCGGGACCGCGCGTACTACCTGGCCGATCTCGACGTGGCGTTGACCCAGGCATCGATCGCCGCCCTCGCGTCGCCGGACATCGCGCGCCCGACCGCGTCCGGAGGGCTGGAGCTCTCCCCGCTCTTCGAGTGGTACCGGGACGACTTCGAGACACTCGCCGGCGGCGTCCGTGGCTTCCTTGCGCGCTACGGCGACGGACTCCCCGGTGGGAAGATCTCGTCGCTCGAGTACGACTGGTCCGTCAACGTCGCGGCGCCGGCGGGCGACACGGGGCTCCCCGCGGCGCGCGACCTCGCCTTCGATTCTCCGGCCGCACTGCTCCTGCCCGGCGAGTGGGAAATCAAGACCTTCCACAACGTGTACACGCAGACCGCGTACTTCGACGACGACGCGAAGCGCGTGGACGTCGGCGCCCGGCAGACCTGGTACACGGGCGACGTGGCCTTGCGCTGGGGGTATCGCCCGCGCGTGAACTTCCAGGGCGGTCTCGTGCTGCGCGGCCTGGACGACGGCACCCGCGCGCTCGCGGACGAGAGCAGCCGCTTCGCCCTCTCCACGATCTTCCTCCGGGCGCAGGTCGCGCCGCTCACGTCCTCCGATCTCGTGATCGAGACCGGCGTGGAGGTACCGCTCGACGGATCGCTCACGGTGGAGGACTCCACGATTCCGCTCGACGTCGGCGCGGTGACGGTGCGCGCGCAGATGGACCGCTTCCACCGACCCGACGTCTACGGCTACTACGAGCTCGGGATCCGCGCGGAGCGGCGCGAGGACGGCGGCGACGTGCTCTCGTTCCCCGCGAAGGCGATCCTGCACTGGGTACCGCAGCGCGAGGTGACCCTCACCCTGCCGCTCGAGATCGCTCCGCAGCGGCTCGACGACGGCGGCTTCGGCATGTACACCCAGGTCGGAGTGGGCGCGAAGTTCCGGCCGAGCCCGCGCCTGGAGCTGGAGACGATCGGGACCGTGTTCCCGTTCGGGTACAGCGCCGGGGCGGGCTGGACCGCGAACGTCGGCTTGCGGCGCGTGTTCTAGGCGGACCGCGAGGCTCGCAGCTCGTCCTGCCGCCGCGAACCACGCCCCGTCGTCATCGCAGGCACCAGGACGACACGCCCTGCTCGCGCAGGAACTCCTCGGCTTTCGCGCCCTGCAGCAGCGCGAGCGTCGCGAGCAGACCGGCCTCGGTGCAGTTGCCCGCAAGCACGGTGACGGACCGAGGTGCCTCGGGGACGGGCCAGCCCGTGCGGGGATCGAGCACGTGCGAGTAACGCACGCCGTCCCGCAGGAGAAAGCGGTTCGCGTCGCCGCTGGTGGCGAGCGCGCCGCTCGAGAGCTCGAGCTCCCGTTCGGCGTCTTCGGCGTGCTTGAGACTCTCGATGCCGACCCGCCACGGGCGGCTGTCGCGACGGGGGCCGGAGACCGCGAGGTCCCCGCCGAAGTTCACGAGCACGGGCTCCCGCGTTCCCGTGCGCGCCAGCTCGAGGGCACGGTCCACGGCGTACTCCTTGCCGATGCCGCCGAGGTCGATCTCCATGCCCGCGGGGAGGACGAGGCGCGGCGACGTCCATTCGACCCGGTGCCAGCCGATGAGCGGCAGCAACTCCTCGATGCGCGCGGCGTCCGGCACGCGATCCGATCCGTCGAATCGCCAGGCCCGACGCAACACGCCCGACGTGACGTCGAACGATCCCCCGCTCAGGTGGTGACACCGAGCCGCGAAGTCCAGGAGACGTGCGGTTTCCGGATCCAACTCGAGGGGGCGGCCGGCGGATCGATTGATCCGCTGAACGACGCTGTCTTCGCGGTACCGGCTGAACTTCGCCTCGATGCGCCAGGCTTCCCTCGAGACCGTCTCCAGCAGCGCGCTCGCGCGTCGGGAATCCCGATCCTCGATCAGGATCTCGCACGGGCTCGCCATCGCGACGAACGTCCCGCGCCAGGCCGCCCCGCTGCGGCGGAGCGAAGTGCCGCGGCGGAGGCCGAGCGGCTCGTCGGCCGGGTCGGCTCCCGCTCCGGGCGGACGCGTCGGATCAGAAGGCGAAGGAATAGCTCACCTGGGTCATCACCGCCGTGACCCGGGGAAACAGATCCTGCGAGACCTGCGACCCGAACGCGTCGGGCGGCGAGCTGTCTCCGCTCTGCACGTAGTAGCCCAACCGGACACCAAGTTCATGACCGGAGTACAGCCGCCGGGAGTACTTGACCGCGCCCGTCCACCCGTCGAACGCACCGAGGCGCGTGTCGGCGGACGCGAACGACGGCAGCGACTCGCCGTCGATCAGACTGTGGCGATAGAAGTCGGCCGCCGTCTGGGTGTACCAGCGAAGTTGCGGCTCCAGCGCGGTGTGCTCGCCGATTTCCAGGCGGTACCGGCCCTCGAACGTGTGCGAGCGGATTCCCCAGTCGTCCCACATGCGGCGGTACGACACGTCGAGCACGTCGCGGCCGAACGAGTGCTTGCTCTCGGCGTACAGCGACTGCTTGAAGCGGGTGTCCGGTCGGCTCTCGTAGCGGTAGTCGAGGGGATCGCCCGCGTTCGCCGTGCCCGGCGCGGCCGCCACCGTGATCAGCTTGTAAGGATCCGTGAGGTAGCCGGTGGCACGACTGACCGAGTAGTTGAGCTGGAGGATCGTGGTGCGGTTCAGCACCTGCGTGATGCCGAACAGGGCATCGGCGACCTGCTTGCCCTCCGAACCCTGCGGCACGCCCTCGCCCTCCTCGCCGTCGTCACGGCCGAGGCCGCCGGACGGGCCGGTCGAGATCACGTCCTCCGGTTCCGCGAGGTTCGCCGACACGAGGCCGAAAGGATCCGGCGTGCCCCCGAAGGGTCGTACGAGGTCCGCCGACCCGGACACGCCGATCGCGATCGTGGTGTTGCGGCGGAACAGATCGCGCGCCAGCCGTGCGCTCACACCGGCCGAGAAGTAGTCGCGCTCCGTGGAGAGGTTCAGTCCGAGCGTGCTCGTGGTGAGGCGGCCGACCGGCAGATCGACACTGAGTGAGCCCGCGTAACGGGTGTCGTGGAACGAGTCGTCCAGCGGAGTCTGCCCGGGAGCGACGCGATACGTCGCCGTGCCGGACGGGCCCGTGAACGTCTGCGGCACGCCGGCCCGGAGGGCGCCGTTCGGCGAGGCGCCGGTCAACGCGTCCAGCGTGAAGCTGTAGCGCAGGACGCGTTCGCGGCTCAGCTGGCGGGTGAAGTCCGCGCGCGTCTCGAACGCGGTGACCCGATTCGGTTCGGTGTACAGCAGCGCCGAGGACGTCGCCTCCGTGGCGCGCGCCGGCGCGGGCGCCACTCCGAGCAGCGCGACGGTCGCCGCCGCGAGCCCGGAACGCAGCTCGGAAGACGGACGGCTCAGTTGCATCCGCATCCGCCTCCGCCGAATCCCCGACCGCCGCTCGAGGCCTCCTTGCTGAAGTAGATGTGATCGTCGATCGCGTCTTCGGTCGCGTTGGCGCCGAGCTTCATCTCGGGACGCGCGAGCTGATCGCGGTCCCAGGCTTCCACCCCGAGCGTCGCGCAGCCCGACACGACGGGCACGGGACACAGGACCAGGGCGAGCAGCGCGATCCGCCCGAGCGAGCGCGGCCGGCGGCGCGGCGCGCTCACGATCCGGCTCCCGGGGAGTCTTCCCGATCCTGGTTCGCGAGCGCCGCCGCGACCTCGGCCTCGATCGCCGAGGCATCGCCGTCCCGGAAGCCGCGATGCTCCGCGAGCTTCTCCCCTTCCGGCGAGATCAGGAATCCGCTCGGCATCGCCTCGACGTTCCAGGCCTTCGCGATCTCGCCCTTCGGATCCCACACCACCGGGAATGCGGCCGGGTGTCGATCGAGGAACTTCCCCGCCGCCTTGCGGTCGTGGTCGACGTTCACGGCGATCACCGCGAGACCGCTCTTTCCGTAGAGATGCTCCAGGTGCGCGAGCCACGGGAACGAGCGCTGGCAGGGCTCGCACCACGAGGCCCAGAAGTCCAGATACACGTACTTGCCGCGGTAGTCCTCGAGCCGGAAGTCGGCGGCTTCGATCGAACCGGGCGTCTCCGCGGACGGAGCGGAAGTGGCGGCGGTCCCCGGGGGACCGGCGGCTGTCGGCCCCGCGAGAACGGCGCCGGCCCACAGGGCGACGCCGAGAATCGGATGAGAGAAGGCGACGCGCCGACGAGGCGGCGACAGGCGTGGCGGGCGGATCATGCGGGCGGTCCTTCCCGGTGACGGCACCGGAGCGGGGGAAGTCCAGCCGGGGCGACGGACCGCCGATCGGATGCTCGGCGGAGGCGTCTCCCCGTCTACTTCGGACCCGCGGGTCAGGTTCCCCCCGGCCGGCGGATTTCCTGGCGGCCGGCCGTCGCCTTTCAGGGCTCCAGGCAGGACGGGCGGGGCGCCACCACCTCTTCCACGAACGGCCCGGCGGGCAATTCGCGCCGCGCGGGCTCGATCTGGGTCAAGGTGGCCGCGTCGAACAGGCGACCGTTCGCCATCACCCAGGTCACGTCGGCGGAGCGGCGCAGATCCTCCGTGGGATCCCCCGCCACGATCGCGAGGTCCGCGAGGTGATCCGGGCGCACGCAGCCGATCTGGTCCTCGAGGCCGAGGGCGCGGGCTCCCATCCACGTGCCGCAGCGCAACGCCTCGTGCGGCGTCATGCCTCCCTGCTCGAACATCCACATCTCCCAGTGCACCGCGAGTCCCTGCAGCTGTCCGTGCGCTCCGACCTCCACGTTCCCGCCGCGGTGCAACACGTCGGCCGCGGTGCGCGCGAGCGCGAAGTGATGGAAGTCCTCTTGCGGTGCCTTCATGCGTCGACGCGCGCGCGGCACGAGTACGGACCGCGGCACGTAGCGCGCCACCCGCTCGACGCGCCAGACGTCGTCGACCATGTACCACCAGTTCTCGCCGAAGATGCCGCCGTAGCCCACGCCGAGCGTCGGCGTGTACCCCGAACCGAAGCGCGACAGGAGACGCAGCTCCGGATCGTAGAGCGGCGCGACGGGAATCGCGTGCTCCAGTGTCGTGTGTCCGTCGACGAGGTGGTTCAGGTTGTTCTGCAGCGTCGAACCGCCCTCCGGCACGACCATGACGCCGAGCGCGCGCGCCGCCTCGAGCACCATCTGTCGCTGCTCGCGACGCGGCTGGTTGTAGCTCTTGACGCTGAATGCCCCCCACGCCGCGGTCCGTCGGATCGCGGAGTCCGCGTCTTCGATCGAATCGATGACGGTCTTGAAGTCGCCCTCGGCACCGTACAGGATCGTGCCCGTGGACCACACGCGCGGACCGAGCAGACGTCCCTGCCGGACGAGTTCCGACTGCGCGAAGATCATCTGCGTGTCGTTGCTCGGATCGTGCGTGGCGGTCACGCCGTACGCGAGGTTCGCGAGGAACGCCCAGTTCTGCTCCGCGTACACGCGCTGATTGCTCGAACCGGTGTGCGCGTGCACGTCCACGAAGCCCGGAAGGATCGTGTGGCCGGAGGCGTCGAGCACGTGCGCCGACGCGGGGGGCGTCAACGAACCCGCGGCGCCGACGGCCACGATCCGGTTCCCGACCACGTGGACGACGCCGTTCTCGATCCGCGAGAGATCGTCCATCGGCAGGACCGTGGCGCCGGTGATCCAGAGATCCGTCGCCGGAACGTCGGCCGGCTCGTCCCAGCCGAGGTTCGCGACCGGGACGTCGGTGCCCGGACGCTCCTCCGGCGGGTCCTCGCCGTCGCGATCCTTCCCGCCTTCTTCCCCGGCGGACTCGTCCCTCGGGAGCTCGTCCTCTCCGGGCTTCGCCGCCTCCTTCTTCGCAGCCGCGTCCCGGGCGGCCGCGAACACCGAGTCGACGTCGGCGGCGAACAACTCCGGACCGAGTTCCCAGTAGATCGTGCGCGAGTCCCCCGACCACACGAGGTCGCCGCCGCCGTGTCGAGACAGACGCGCCACCGGGACCGCCTTCATCTTCGCCGACACGTCGAGAGCCGCCGGCTGCTCCGGGAAGGGACAGACCCAGGTCTGCCAGAGCTCCTCGAATGCGAGCCACTTCTCGTCCGGAGAGAGAACGAGCTCGCGGGCGTACTCCGAGGTCGCGTGGTCCCGGCGATCCGAGCCGAGGAGATCCACGCTGGAGAGCACGGTGCGGTCCCCGTCTTTCCGCAGGAAACGGATCCGTTGGCCGTCCGCGCTGAAGGAAGGATTCGAGCCCTCCCGCGTGACGAGGCGCGGCTCTCCCTTGCCGTCGACGGGCGCGATCCAGAGTCCGGGGTCCTCGTCCCAGAGGCGGCCGCGATAGCGATCGCTGGTACCGCGCTGCGCGACGAGCGAGCGGCCGTCCGGGGACCAGGCGGCGCTGACCCAGTGCCCCGCGCGCGCGAAGACCGGGCGCTCCTTGCCGCCATCGATCGACGCGGTGCGGACCGTGCCGCCGGTGCGATCGTCCCAGGTGACGTAGGCGATGCGCTTCCCGTCCGGCGAAAGGCGCGGCGCGAAGCGGAACTCGGAAGAAGCGTCGAACAGCGCCTTCGGTTCGCGGCCGGGCGCGCGACGCCAGAGCGTCCCGAGCGCCTGGAAGAGATACCCTCCGCGCCCGTCGGGCTGCGGCCAGCGGATGACCTTCACCGGGAACGTGTCGGACGACACGTCCGGGGAGAACCGGACGGGCTGCGCCACCGCGAGCTCGACGTCCGCGCGGAACGGGATCGACGTCGGCGCGCCGGTCGCGACGTCCACGCGCCACAGTCCGCCCTGCGCCCAGAGGACGATCGAGCGACCATCCGGCGTCCAGTCGAAACCGGGATAGACGCCGAACAGCGCCCACGTCTCCTGCTGGTCGAGCGACAGGCCGTCCCACAGCGGACGGATCGCCCCCGTCTCGAAGTCGAAGAGCGAGAGCTCGCTGCGGTCATCCACCCGGCGCACGAACGCGAGCGTGGCGCCGTCCGGCGAGATCTCGGGACGCACCGCACCACCCACGACGTCCACGAGGTTCGTGATCTCGCCGGTTTCCAGATCCAGTCGCCGGATCATGTAGATGCGCGAGTTCGGATCCTTGTTGTACGCGAAGCTCGAACCGGGGGACATGTCCTCCGACCAGTAGGCGTACCGGCCGTCCGGTGACATGCACGGCTCGCCCGCGTCCATCTGGTCGTTCCTGCGCTTCGTGAGCTGGACGCCGTCGCCGCCCTCGGGGACCCGCCACATCCAGAGCTCGCCCGCACCCATGCTCCGCGTGCTCGTGAAGTGCTTCTTGGCGACGACCCAGGCCCCCGACGGGTGCCACACGCCGTTGTTCGGGAGTCGGTAGGTCTCCTTGGTGATCGCCGCGGCGCCCGTGCCATCGGCGTTCATGAGCCAGAGGTTCTCGCCGCCGCCGCGATCGCTCGTGAACAGGATCTTCTCGCCGTCGGGACTCCAGCGCGGCTGGATCTCCCACGGCACGCCGCCCGCGAGGCGCTCCGCTCGTCCACCCTCGATCGGCAACACGTACAGGTCGCCCAGCAGATCGAAGACGATCCGGTCGCCGGACGGGTGCACGTCGAGCGACATCCAGGTGCCTTCCTCGGCCGCGAAACGGAGCGTGTCGTACGGAGCGCCGCAATCCGCGACGTTCCAGTCCTTCGCGCCGGCGGTCGGCGCGACTCCGATCCCCGTCGCGAGGACCGCTAGCGCAAGGGCGGAGAGGCCACGAGGTACTGCACGCTGAATCGCTGCCGCGGATCCGTCCATACCCTCTCCACGCGGAAACCGGCGCCGGCCGCCAGGCGGGCGAAACCGTCCGCGGTGTACTTGTAGGAGCTCTCGGTCCAGATGCGGTCCCCCGGTTCGAACCGGAAGTCGACGCCCCCGACGCGAACGACCTGACGGCCTTCGCTCACGAGGTGCATCTCGACCCGCCCCTCGGCCTCGTTCCAGGTCGCGGCGTGCGCGAACCGGTCGGGGTCGAGCTCGGCGTCGAGCTCGTGGACCATGCGCACGAGCACGTTCCGGTTGAACGCGGCCGTGACGCCGGACGCGTCATCATACGCCGCCTCCAGGGTCCCCGCGTCCTTTTTGAGATCGACGCCGATCAGGAGTCCCCCACCCGCCCGCACCGTCCGGGCGATCCTCGCCAGGAATGCCCGGGCCTCCTCCGGCGCGAAGTTCCCGATCGTCGAGCCGGGGAAGAACGCCACCCGCCGGGCGTCGGGCAGGTCACGGGGCAGCGCGAAGTGCGCCGTGTAGTCCGCCACCACCGGCGAGATCCGCAGCGACGGGTAGCGGCGGCGCAGCCGGACCACCGCGTCGAGCAGGTGCTCGCGCGAGATGTCGATCGGAACGTAGGCGGCCGGAGACTCCAGATGGTCGAGAAGGAGGCGCGTCTTCCGGCTCGACCCGCTGCCGTACTCGATGAGGACGGAGCCCTCGCCGACGTGACGCGCGAGATCCTCGATCTCCGCCTCCAGGATCGCGATCTCGGTGCGGGTGAGATAGTACTCGTCGAGATCGCCGATCGCGTCGAACAGGCGCGAGCCCTCCTGGTCGTAGAAGTACTTGCACGGCAACGTGCGCGGCGTGGCGGAGAGCCCGGCGATCACGTCGTTCAGGAACTCCTCCGTGTCCGGCACGGACTCGATCGCGGCTCCCGGTCGCTGGTCCATCACGCATCCTCCGGATCGCGCGCGAGGCGGATGCCGCTGAACTGCCAGCGCGCCGACGGCGGGAAGAAGTTCCGGTAGGTCGCACGGATGTGCGAGCGCGGGGTCGCGCACGAGCCGCCGCGCAATACCATCTGGTTGCACATGAACTTCGCGTTGTACTCGCCGAGCGCGCCGGCCGGCGGCCGGTATCCCGGGTACGCGACGTAGGGGCTCGCGGTCCACTCCCAGACGTCGCCGAGCATCTGGGACGGCGCGTCCGACATCGCCTCGGCCGGCGCCGGGTGGAAGCGTCCGTCTTCCACGAAGTTCGAGCACTCGCGCGCCGCGTCCTCCCTCCCGGTGATCGCGGTCTCCCACTCCGCCTCCGTGGGCAGTCGCACGCCGCGCCAGCGCGCGAACGCGTCCGCCTCGTAGAAGCTGACGTGGCATACCGGTTCGGCCGGCGCTACCGGGCGCTCGCCCGCGAGCGTCACCATCCACCAGGCGCCGTCGCGCTCGGCCCAGTACAGCGGCGCGGTCCATTCGCGACGTCGCGCCTCGGCCCAGCCGTCCGACAGCCAGAGCTCGGGGCGCTCGTAGCCCCCGTCCCGCACGAAGTCGAGATACTCGCCGGCGGTGACCGCGCGCGACGCGAGCTCGAACGCGGGGACGAAGACCCGATGGCGAGGGCCTTCGTTGTCGTAGTGGAAGTCCGCGGCCGACGTTCCGATCTCGCGCACGCCCTCCGGCCAGCCGAGCCAGCGAAGCGGCGGCACCTCGCGCGGCGGATCCGCCGGGCGAGCCCGGTACGTCGGCGGAATCGGATTCGACGCGTACACGTGCTTCAGGTCCGTGACCATCAGCTCCTGATGCTGCTGCTCGTGATGCAGCCCGATCTCCACGACGGGACGCAGGGCGCGCCAGGTTGTCTCGTCCGCGCCGGCGAGGAGTTCCCGCATCGCCGCGTCCACGACCCGGCGGTACTCGAACACCTCTTCGGTCGTGGGCCGCACGAGGAAACCGCGGTCCGGTCGGCAGTACTGACGGCCGAGCGTGTTGTAGTAGGAGTTGAACAGGTACCGGTACTGCGCGTGAGCCGCCTGGTAGCGCGGCGCGTGCGGCTCCAGAGCGAGCGTCTCGAAGAACCACGTCGTGTGGGCGAGGTGCCACTTGATCGGACTGACGTCGTCCATCGTCTGCACGCCGTAGTCGTCCGGCGCGAGCGGTTCGCACAGCGTCTCGGTCGCGCGACGAACTTCTTCGAAGCGCTCGATCCAGGACTCGGGCCCGGCTCCCGGCGAAGTGCGCTCCGGGGGCTCGTTGCGGCGGGGTGCGTCGGCGGTCGAGGTCATGCTGTCTCCTTCCCCGCGCCGCAGCACGGTCTCTGGACTCGATCCCGCGGTTCGGGCGGCGCCAGCGCACGCTCGGCCGCGGCTGGCCGTTCCCGGCATCCGTGGTCGCGACCACCGGGGGAGCTCCTGGCATTGGGAGTGCCGGAGCGGCCCAACGGATTCGGGACGGATTCGGCTGTCGGAATCCGTCGTCCCGCTCGGATCAGTGGAATCCGTGCTCCACTACTCCTCCGGGGGCGCCGGAACCTCGCGTCCGGACACGGGTTTCCCGCCCGGACGTGGCCGAGAGTGCCGCAAGAGGGTAGATTCCGGGCCGACGCAGGAGGACGCATGGGCAAGACGTGTGATCACCCGCTTCACGGAATCACGGTCGTCATCGAGACGAGCGGCCCGCGGGTCTACATCGGCCGCTACCACTCCGAGAGCGACGCGGGCGTCCTGCTGAACGACGTCGATGTCCGCGACGTGGACGGCGACGCGGATCGCAGCGCCTATCTCGCGCGCTCCGCGAAGTTCGGCGTCTTCAAGAACACGGATCGCATCCGGGTGCCGCGCGAGGAGATCGCGACGCTCCGGCGACTGATCGAGTACACGGCCCCGGCCGAGGGAGGACACGCGTGAGGTACCCCGAAGAGATCGTGACGCCGATGCGGCGCGAGATGGTCCAGATGGGTTTCCAGGAGCTCCGGACCCCGGAGGACGTCCGGGCCCAGGTCGAGCAGTCCGAGGGAACGGTGCTGCTGTTCGTGAACTCCGTCTGCGGTTGCGCCGGCGGCATTGCGCGCCCCGGGCTCGCTCTCGCACTCTCGCACGATCAGGTGCCGGCGAAGCTCACCACGACGTTCGCGGGAATGGATCTCGAGGCGACCGAGTACGCGCGGAACCTCTTCTCCGAGTACCCGCCGAGCTCGCCGCAGGTCGCGATCTTCCGGAACGGCAAGGTGGCCGAGGTGATCCAGCGTCACCAGATCGAGGGGACGACGGCGGAGCATTTCGCCGGTCTGCTCACCGCCGCATTCGACCGCGTGGCCGTCTAGCTCGCCACCTCCAGAAGAAGGCCGCAGGCCCCGCTCGCCCCCGCGCGAGCGGGGCCTTCATTTTGTCTTGTTCCGATCTTCGCATCCCCCGATGCGGACGGATCGCGCCCCCTCCTTCCGCGCGACCGGAACTTCAATCCGTCTTCATCGAATCATCTCTTGTCCCCCCTAGTTTCCGGCCGTCCCGGGGAGGCACGTCGCGCGGCATCTCCCCGGGAACACACCCTGTGCTCACTCCGGAACCCTCGAGGAGGGACTCTCGATCATGACCCTCGGCACCGCTCGCACGAAGGTCCTGGCCGGCTTCGGCCTCGCCTTGTTGCTCACGTCGCAGGCCTCCGCCCAGGACTGCATGGACGGAATCATCACCTGGCTGAACGGTGGATTCCTTCGCTACGACCCCACGCTGCCCGATCCCGGCTACGCGACGGGTCCGCTGAACGATCTCGGCGTGAACCCCGGCCCGGGCTGGAACCCCGTGTATCCGAACCTCGACTGGCAGCCGGATCCGACCTCGATCGCGTCGGGCGCCATCGATGACGTCTCCATCGTCGTGCAGCAGAACTCGGATCCCTGCGACGGCTGCGGCGCCACGCTCGACATCGAGCAGCTCTGCTACCGCGGCGCGATCGACCCGGCCGGCACCGACTGGACCGCCGGCTGGACGGTCACCGGCGAGAACACGTCGATCAAGCCGGCCGGCTGGGAGACCCGCCCGATCAAGATCCTCTCCGGCATCCAGCCCGTCTCGAACATCGTGTTCGACGCCGACACCGTGTACGCCTTCATCGGCAAGGTCACGATTCCCGACGGCGCCACGCTGACGATCCAGGCCGGCACGCTCTGCGTCGGCGAGAACGCCAGCAACGGCTACCTCACGATCGACCGCGGCGCCCAGATCTTCGCGAACGGCACCGCCCAGAACCCGATCATCATGACGACCGACCTCGAGCCCCCGATCGTCGGCGGCTGGGGCGGCCTCGTGATCCACGGTCGCGCCGTGGCGAACTGCGCCGACTGCCTCGGCGGCGCGTCCTGCATCGCCGAGGGCAACGCCGGTGACTTCTGCGGCACCGACGACTGCGACAACAGCGGCTCCATGGAGTACGTCATCGTCGGCTACGCCGGCGTCGACATCGGAGTGGACAACGAGCTGAACGCCTTCACGTTCAACGGCGTCGGCGCGGGCACGCACCTCCGCTACCTCCAGGCCCACCAGGGCAAGGACGACTGCTTCGAGTGGTTCGGCGGCAAGGTCACGCTGCGCTACGCGGTCGCGACCGGTGGCGGCGACGACTGCTACGACTGGCAGATGGGTTTCCGCGGTGCGATCCAGAACGTGGTCGCGCAGCGCTACCCGAACCAGGCGGGCGCCGACAAGTGCATCGAGGCCGACAACAACGAGTTCGGCTTCGACGCGGTCTGCCGCTCCAACCCGGTCGTCGCGAACGCGACGTTCCTCGGATCGAACGGCGCGGGCCTCGACACGTACGGCGTGCACTTCCGTCGCGGTACCGACTTCCAGTTCTTCAACTCGATCATCGCGTTCTCGAACAACGAAGCGGTGCGCATCTCCGATGACGCCACCGTCGCTCGTGGCCTGAACCCCTTCCCGGGTGTCGCTTGCAACACCGCGGCGCCGGAAGTCCGCGCACACGACCGGATCGCGGTCTCGACGTTCCCGAACCCGGTCGTCGCCCGTACGCAGTTCTCCTTCTCCATGCCCGAGGCCGGACACGCCGCGCTCGACATCTTCGATGTCAACGGCCGTCGGGTCGCGAGCGTCGTCAACGCGTCCCTCTCCGCCGGACCCCACAGCATCGACTGGACTCCGGAGAACGGCCTCGTTGGTGGCACCTACTTCTATCGCCTGGATGCGGCCGGCGCCCCGACCACGGGCAAGCTGGTCCTCGTCCGCTAGCACCGACGCTCGTCACGGGCGGGGCCGTCTCCGGACGGTCCCGCCTCGATGCGCCTTCCCCGGGACTCCGGTCCCATTTCACCTCGGGAGTGAATCTCTCGACCTTCGGAGGAAATCGTCAGGATGAGTCGCTGTTCAGCGGCCCGGTTCGGGGGCCTTTCGACTTTCCGGCACGCGATCGCGGCAGTCTTCGCACTCGCGCTCTTTCCGCTTTCCGCCCTCGCGGATTCCGGCATCACGGGTCGCATCATCAGCATGGAGACGGGCTCCACGCTCGGCTTCGCGAACGTGACCGCGGTCCGCACCGACGTGGCGCCCGACGACACGTCGGCGCTGCCGCGCAACACGATCTCCAACGGCGACGGGTCGTTCCGCCTCGCCTGCGAGCCGGGAACCTACCGGCTCACCACGAACTACGTCGGCTTCTCGCCGTTCGAGGTCACGGACGTGATCGTGACGGACGGCAGCTTCGAGGTCGTGGATCTGCGCCTGTCGCCCGCGAACCTGCAGGTCGAGACCGTCACGGTGACCGCGAAGGCGCTCAAGAACACGTCGGCCTCGCTGCTCGCCCGACGCAAGAAGGCGGTCGCGGTGAGCGACGGCATCTCCGCCCAGCAGATCCGTCAGGGCACGGACTCGAACGCGGCGGAAGCAGTGAACCGCGTAACGGGCCTCTCGGTCGTCGGCGGCAAGTACGTGTACGTCCGGGGCCTCGGCGAGCGGTACTCCTCGGCCCAGCTCAACGGGTCCGTCGTCGGCAGTCCGGAGGCGAACCGCCGCGTCCTGCCGCTCGACCTCTTCCCGTCCTCCCTGCTCGACAACATCGTCGTCCAGAAGACGTACACGCCGGACCAGCCGGCGGAGTTCGGCGGCGGCGCGGTCAACGTGACGACGCTGGACTTCCCGACGAACGAGACGTGGTCGTTCCGCGTGAAGGGCGGCGCGAACGCCCTCGTGACCGGCTCCGACTTCCGGACCTACTCGGGAGGCAGCCGCGACTGGCTCGGCTTCGACGACGGCACGCGCGGATTCCCCTCCCTCATCGACGAGCTGGCCCACGACGATCTCATCAAGACGCCGGGCTCGATCATCAACCCGGGGCCGTTCACGGCGGACGAGGTCCGCGACATGGGACGGTCCTTCAGCAAGGTCTGGAGTCCGTCGACGGGGTCCGGTCACCCCGCGTACTCCTTCAGCGGAACGTACGGCAACCTCGTGGACTTCCTGGGCCGCGACCTCGGATTCGTCGCGAGCGTGAGCCAGGGCAACTCGTTCTCGCAGTACGACTACCTCGATCGCCGCTACGAGAACGGGGATCCGCTGATCCTGGCCGACGACCTCGCGGCCGCCCGCTCCGTCACCGAGACTTCGCTCGGCGGCCTGGTCAACGGCGCCCTGCGCGTGAACAGCGCGAACACGCTGCGTTTCACCACGAACTACACGCGCACGTCCCACGACGAGGTCCGGTTCCGCGAAGGCTCCATCGACAACGACGAGACGGTGCGCCAGACCCGCCTCCGCTTCATCGAGCGCGGCCTGCTCGCCACGACGGTCGGAATGGACCACACGCTCCGCGCCCTCGGGAACTCGGAGCTGAAGTGGCGGGTCGACTACTCGGAAGCCACCCGCGACGTTCCGGACCAGCGCTCGTTCCAGTACGAGAACGTCGGCACGGACGCGGATCCCGACTGGCGTCTCGCCGGTGGTGCCGCCGCGAAGGCGCCGAACCGATCGTTCGAGTCGATGACCGACGTGGACCGCAACGCCCGGGCCGACTTCGAGATGCCGTTCGACCTGAAGGGCCGCGAGAGCCGGTTCAAGGTCGGTTACGCGCACAAGAACAAGGACCGCTCGTCGGAGGCACGACGCTTCTGGTTCCAGTCGCCTTCCTCCGGCAACACGATCGACGATCGGGCGCCGATCGAGGAGATCCTCGCCGACGAGAACATCGGCGGCCGCCCGATCTCGCAGTTCGCGCTCGTGGAGTGGACCCGACCGGTCGACGGCTACACGGCAAGCCAGGACGTCGAGGCGTTCTACGGAATGGCGGAGCTCCCGATCACCCGCAAGCTGCTTCTCGTGGGCGGTGTTCGCCACGAGGCGGCCCGCCAGGAAGTGGCCACGGTCCACCGCCTCTGGGCCAAGACGTACGAGCCCGACCTCGGCGTGATCGACGAGACGAACATCCTCCCCGCGGCGAACCTGCGCTATTCGCTCACGGAGAACGTGAACTTCCGGGCCGGCTTCAGCAAGACCCTGAACCGACCCGATCTCCGCGAGCTCTCGAACGGCGAGTGGGACGATTCGGATCGGAACCGGAAGTTCCTGGGCAACCCGGAGCTGAAGCAGGCCGAGCTGACGAACTTCGACCTGCGCCTGGAGTGGTTCCCCACGGCGGACGAGCTGCTCGCCGTATCGGCGTTCACGAAGGATCTCGGCGACCCGATCGAGTACGCGGTGTTCGTGGCCACGGGATCCAACGATCCGCTGTACCAGCCGGTCAATACCAAGGACGGCAAGCTGTCCGGGCTGGAGTTCGAATCGCGACTCGCGCTCGCCCGGCTGGGCGGCGGCATTCTCGAGCGTCTCGGCGCCTCCGCGAACCTGACGCTGATCGACTCGAGTGCGAAGCTTCCGGAGTCGCTCGGTCAGCAGACGGACAACAGCCGACCGCTGACCGGCCAGTCGTCCTACATGGTGAACGCCGGTCTGCAGTTCGTGTCCACGAACCGGGCGGTGTCCTCCTCGGTGCAGTACAACGTCTTCGGGCGCCGGATCGACGCGATCGGCGTGCTCTCCTCGCCGAACATCTGGGAGGAGCCGCGTCACGCGCTCGACTGGACGGCCTCGTACGATCGGCGGGGAGTCAATCTGAAGTTCTCGGTGGAGAACCTGCTCGACTCGCCCGTGCGCTACACGCAGGGCGACAAGGACACCGAGGTTCGGGATCTCGGACGGACGTTCGGGCTCTCGCTCGGCTACGGCTCCAGCAACTAGGGAACTCATCATGAGACCAACCGTCCTTCTCGCGCTCGCCTTCGTCCCGGCCGTCCTGGCCGGGACGGGGTGCAGCCTGCACGGCGAAGAGTCCGTGACCGCGGCTCGCGACGCCTCGACCGCGTCGTCCGTGGCCGCCCCCGAGGGAGTCTCCGAGTCCGACCGGATCATCGCGGCCAAGCAGCCCTACGATCCGGCGATCCCCCGGGCCACCCTGGCCCAGGCTGCGCGGCACTCGATCCTCGAAGGGGCGCAGAATCCACCCGAGGACCCGGAGCGCGACGCATACCGGAAGGGCTACCGGGACGTCACGCCGCGCGATCTCGCGCTCGACGATCCGACGTACCCCTCGGCCGAGACGCTTGCCGCAGCGGTGCTGGATGCGCTGCTGTTCGACGCGGAAGACCTGCTGACGGAGCTCCAGGTGAAGCGTCGCGAGTACGACGAGATCTTCTGGCCGGAGATGCCGGCCAGCCGGCCCGTGACCGGAATCTCGGCGGGCGACAGCTGGGCATTCCACGACGCGAAGTGCCGCGACGGCATCCGCGAGGGCCTGGAGTCGTGGGGTGGACAGAAGCTGCAGCTCGTGGGGCTCGAGTATCGAGTCGGCTTCACGCCGTTCACGAACTTCGATCTCTACCGCGGCGTGGTCATCGTCGCGGTGGACGAGAACGAGCGGCAGGTCCGGATCCCGATCGCGAGCACCTTCGTGGAAGTCGGCGGGCAGTGGAAGGTGTTCCAGTACGACAGCTAGAGTCGCGCCGGGGCCGGTCGATCGTGCCCCCGAACCACGACACGACGCCCGGCGCGTACCGCCCCCCGGTCACCGACCGGGGGGCTTTCTCGTGCGCGTGCCCCCCGCGTGCCTCAGGCGGACGCGAACGCCATCAGCGAGAAGATCGCACCGTCCGGGTCCGCGATCACGGCGAAGCGTCCCACGTTCGGAATGTCCGTGGGCGGGTGCACGATCTGGCCACCGAGCTCCGCGGCCCGCTGCGCCGCCCGGTCGGTGTTCTCCACCGCGACGTACGTCATCCAGTGCGACGGAAGATCCCCCATCTCAGGCAGGCACTGCATCGCCCCGCCCACCGACATCTCGCCGTTCTTGAACAGCGTGTAGTCCATCCCCTCGTCCCATGTCTCGAGCTCCCAGCCGAACAGCGCGGAGTAGAACGCGGTCGCCTCCACCTTGTCGCGCGACACGAGCTCGAACCAGCACGGCGTGCCGGGGACTCCCATCGGTGCGGTCGACGGCTCGTGCGCCTGCCACACCGCGAGCACCGCGCCCGTCGGGTCCTGGATGACGCCCATGCGCCCGTGCTCCATCACGTCGTGCGGGCCCATGAGAACCTTGCCGCCGAACTCCTCGGCCCGCTCCAGCGCCTCGTCGCAGCTCGCCACGAGAACGTACGGGAGCCAGTGCGCGGGCACCCCCTGCTCGCGCTGGATCGGCATCAGATCGTAGAGACCGGCGACCTCGTTTCCTTCCCGCTCGAGCAGGTAGTAGGTGCCCTGGGGCATCGGCGCCTCGCGCACCGCCCAGCCGAACAGATCGCGATAGAACGGAACGGTTTTTCGCGCATCCTGCGATGCCACCTCGACCCAGCAGAATGCTCCCGGCGCGCGGACTTCCACCTCGGCCATGGGTTCCTCCTCGCCTCTCGGCCCGAGCCGGTCCCCGCCCTCACGGGGACCGGAAAGCTCGAAGGGATTCTAAGGACCCGACCGGCGTGATCCCAGCCCCGATCCGGGATCGGACCTCGATCGGGGTCCGGACACGCCCTGACGGGGATGAACCCCCGGCCTCCCGAGCCTTCGCTCCGTGGCGGATTCAAACGGACCGCCCGATCCGGTAAGATCCGAGAGATGCCCGGCGCGGTCGCTCCGGGCCGAACCGCCACCTCGACGCCCCGAAGGAGACCCGCATGCGGATCGCCCGCCCCTTGACGGTTCTGCCGCTCCTCTGGCTCTTCGCCTCGCCCGGCTTCGCCGTCGAGCGCGTCCCGGCCCAGGAACGCCTCGTGTTCCCGCTCGCGTGGGAAGCGACGTCGCACGCCAGGCCGTTCCGCCCCGTCTCCGAATCCGCCCTCGGCCGTTCCATCGCGCTGCCCTCGAACTGGCAGATGCAGACCGATCGTCGCACGGGAACCGCGCACTTCGCGTACGGCTCCGGCATCCGACTCGCGAACCGGATCTCCACCGAAGCGCAGGCCGAGAATCTCGCGATCTCGTTCGCGCTGAGCCAGTCCGAGGCGCTCGGCCTGCGGGCCGACAACTTCGAGACGCGCGCCGTGGTCCACGCCCGCGGCAAGTGGGTCGTTCACTTCCAGCAGCGGGAGACCGGCCTTCCGGTCTGGCACGCGTCGGCGTTCGTCGCCCTGGGTGACGACGGCTTCGTGATCGCGACCGGCTCGTCCTTCTTCCCTGCACAGGAGAGCGGAATCGCGCGCGCTTCGATCTCGGGCGAGGACGCGCTCGCGAACTCGGCCTCCGATCTCGGCACGGCGATCCGCACCGACCGGCCGACGGAAACGGCGCTCTGGCTCGTGCCGGTGCCGGGCGACAGCGAGTGGATGCTCGCGCCGGCCTGGCGGACTCAGTTCGAGGCGGAGGAGCCCTTCGGTGTGTGGGAGTCCCTCGTGCACGCGAACACCGGCGAGATCCTCGCGCGGGAGAACCTGATCTGCCCGATCGAGGTGGTCGGCAACGTCGACGGCATGACGCAGGACTTCTCCTACTGCGACGGCACCAGCGATCGACCGATGCGCAACGTCCGAGTCAACGTGAGTGGCGGCTCGAACGACCTCACGGACGAGAACGGCGACTTCGTGATCGCGAACGCGGGCAGCACCCCGGTCACCGTGACGGCCGCCCTGAACGGCCAGAACTTCAACGTCAACCGGTTCTCCGGTCTCGGCGCCGACGCGTCGTTCAGCGGCTCCGCCACTCCGGGCACGCCCCTTCAGATCACCTGGACGACGGCGAACGCACGGCAGGATGAGATCGACACCTACTTCCACGCCGAGCGGGCCCACCAGTTCATGATCGACATCGACACGGCGTTCGACACCGTGAACCTTCCGCACCCGATGATCGCCACCGTGGGCCGGACGGACAACATCTGCCCGGGCAACGCGTGGTACTCGATCGCGGGCCGCAACATCAACTTCTGTGCGGCCTCCGGCAGCTGGGCGAACACCGGCGAGCTCGGCAACGTGATCTACCACGAGTACGGGCACGGCGTCTCCGCCGAGGTCTACGCGATCCACGGCGCCAACCTCCCGACCGGCGACATGCACGAGGGCAACTCCGACGTCATCGCGAACTTCATCGATCGCACCTCCGTCGTGGGGATCGGCTTCACGAACTGCTCCGCCGGAATCCGCAACGCGGACAACGACCTGCAGTGGCCGTCCGACAACGACGGGGGCCACTACGGCGGGCAGATCATCGCAGGCTTCTACTGGGATTCGTGGCAGGCGATGCTCGCGGCGCTTCCGCAGAGCGAGGCGGACCAGGCGGCCTGGGACGGCTGGCATTTCGCGCGCTGGCTCGGCCAGCCGCTGAACCAGCAGGACCAGGTCACGTGGACGTTCCTCGCGGATGACGACGACTCGAACCTCGACAACGGCACGCCGCACCACGAGTTCTTCCGGCTCGGCGCGGACAACCACAACTTCTCTTGGCCGGCGATCACGGTGGGTGTCTTCATCAACCATCAGAAGCTCGGCCACACGACGAACGGTTCGCTCGGCTTCGACGTCGTGGCCGACATCCAGGGCGTCGGCGTGACCCTCGACCCGACCTCGCCGACGGTGTTCTACCGCGTGAACGACGGCAGCTGGCAGTCGCTCGCGATGGCGGCGACGGGGACACCGAACGAGTTCTCCGCGCACATCCCGGCGCAGTCGAACTTCGCGGAGCTCGACTACTACGTGTACGCGGCGGACACGAACGCGAACGCGACCACGAACCCGGACAACGCGCCCTCCGTGTTCCACTCGTTCGACGTCGTGTTCGACTACGACGGCGGTGAGTCCGGTCCCGGCCTGTGGACCGCGGGCGTCGCCGGCGACACGGCCACCAAGGGCCAGTGGGAGCTGGCCGATCCGGTCGCCACGCTCGCCCAGCCCGGGGATCAGACGACGCCCGGCGGAACCATGGCCTGGATCACCGGGCAGTGCGGTCCGCCGAACTGCACCGGCTCCTGCGTCATGCCGCAGGAGAACGGCTGCAACGACGTCGACAACGGCGTCACCTCGCTCCTCTCGCCGGTGTACGACGTGTCCGGCTCGACCGCGGCGAAGGTCAAGTTCGACTACTGGCTGTCGAACGACACGGGCCTCTCCCCCGGCCACGATCCGATCAAGGTCGACGTCTCCAACGACGGCGGCTCGACGTGGACGAGCGTCCTGAACACGACGGTCTCCACGAACGCCTGGGTCCCGTACGAATTCGACCTGCTCGCGTACTTCGCCACGCCGAACCTGGTGCGGCTCCGCTTCCAGGCGTCCGATTCCGGCATCGACTCCGTGGTCGAGGCGGCGATCGACGAGTTCCGGATCCTCGCGAACCTCGGCGGCCCGACCGACACGCCGGAGTTGCCGACGGCACTCCCGCGCGCGCTCTCGCTCTCGCAGAACCGCCCGAACCCGTTCGACGCCTCGACGTCGGTGGAGTTCGCACTGCCGAAGCCGGGCCACGTGTCGCTCACCGTGCACGACGTCGCGGGCCGCACGGTCGCGGTGCTCCAGGACGGCGTGCAGGATGCGGGCGTGCACCGCGCCCAGTGGGACGGTCGGGACACCACGGGCCGTCAGGTCGCGGCCGGCATCTACTTCACGCGGCTGACCGTGAACGGCGAGACGCGCACGAAGAAGATGACGCTCTTGCCGTAACGCACGAACCGCACCATCATCACCGGCGCCCGGGGTCTCGATCCCGGGCGCCTTCTTTTTGGGGGAGGTCCGCCGGCCATGCGATGGATCGTGGGCGACGTTCACGGATGCGTTCGCGAAGTGGAGGATCTCCTGCGGGAGATCGCATTCCGCCCGGGCCGCGACGAACTCTGGGGAACGGGCGATCTCGTGAACCGCGGGCCGGACTCGCTTGCGGTGCTGCGCCTCTGGCGCGAGATCGGTGCGGATTCCGTACTCGGAAACCACGATCTGCACGTGGTGCGGGCCGCGGCGGAAGTCGTGTCACGCCGATCCGACGACACGCTGGACGAGCTGCTCGCCGCGCCGGACGCGCCGGAGCTGCTCCGCTGGCTCGGCGCACGCCCCGTGCTCGTGGTCTGGCCGCGAGTCGCCCTCGTGCATGCCGCGCTTCATCCCGCCTGGACCGATCTCCGCGCCCAGGCCGCCGCGTTCGCATCACGGGCGGACGGAGTGGCGCGGGCCGCCGACCCGGACGCCCTTTTCGCGCTGCTCGCGCGCTGCTGCCTCCCGGACGGCGCGCGCGTCAAGCACACGGGGGCGCCGGCGGAATGCCCGGAGGACTCGCTCCCGTGGGACCACTACTACCGCGGCGATCGTTTCGTGGTGTTCGGGCACTGGGCTCGGCGCGGCGCGGATCGGACCGAGCGGGTGCTGTGCCTGGACTCGGGCTGCGCCTACGGCGGCGCGCTCAGCGCGTGGAGCCCGGACGAGGATCTGCTGGTCCAGGTTCCGTCCCGCTCGCCGCGAGCGCTTCCGCCAGCGCACGACGCGTGAGCTCGTCCTCCGGCGCGAGCGAGAGCGCGCGTTCCAGCGGACGTCTCGCGTCGTTCGCCCGGCCGAGTTGCAGGAGCGTCACGCCGACGTTCCGGTGTCCCTCCGCGAGCTCGGGCTCCAGCTGCACCGCGATCAGGAACTCCCGCAGGGCGTCCGGGAGATCGCCGCGACTGCGCAGCGCGACGCCGAGATTGTGGTGCGCCTCGGCGAGCCGGGGCTCGGCCTCCACCGCGGCCCGGTAGGCCGCGATCGCCTCGTCGAGACGTCCCTGGGCGAGGAGCTCGTTGCCGGTGTTCACGTCGCGACGCTGATCCGCGGCTCCGCTCGCTCCCGGCAACTCGCCGCCGAGCCGACGCGCGAGCTCCACGGCTGCCGGCGCCGGCTCCCGCGCCGATCCCACCGGGCGCGCCCCCGGCAGCTCCGCGGCCAGGATGTCGGCCGCGACGCGCGCCCCGTACGGATTCGGATGCACGCGATCGCCGATCGTGAAACGTCGGCGGGCACCTTCCGGCCCGCCGGCGAGTCGCCACTCCTCGCGAAAGCCCGGCGAGAAACGGAAGCTCGCGATCCCGTTTGCGTCCGCGAGCTCCTCGAAAACGAGCCGGTCCGTACCCGGGAGCGGCGCCGGATCCTCGACCGAATCGTCGGTGAAGCGCGGCCAGATCGCCACGATCGGACGGAAACCCTGCTGCCGGGCGAGTTCCGCGAACAGGCGGAAGCCGTCCACGACGTTGTTCTCGCCGATCGCCTCGTGGTTGACGCCCTCGGGGTCGACGTCCGTGCGGTATTCGAACCAGTCGAGCCGCACCGCGAGCGCCCGGAACGCCGCGGAGTGCCGGTAGGCGAAATCGACGGCCGGCGGGCGCGACCGGGCGGAGCCCAGGCGGAAGGCCGCGTAGTTGAAGTTGCGGAAGTCGTTCTGCGTCACGAAGAGCACCACGACGTCCGGATCGAACGCGAGTCCCTTCACCCGCAGCAGCTCGACCTTCGCGCGGGTGCAGTAGGCGCTCACCCCGAAGTTCAGGACCTCGGTCCCGGAGCCGAGACGATTCTCCAGTCGCTGCGTGATCGTGTCCGAGAGATCCCGGATGCCGACCCCCTCCACGACCGACGCGCCGAGCACCAGGATGCGCGTGACTCCGGGCGGTTTCTGGAGCGTGCGCTCCACGTCGCGCTGACCGGACGAATTCGTGGAGGGGTAGCTGCGGGCGAGGTCCGCGTGATCGTCGCGCCAGTCCGGCTTGAGCTCGAACCCGAGGATCGGATTCTCCGAGCGCCGGTACACCGTGGACTCGTCGTTCGTCACGTCGATGAAGCGCAGGTCCGGCGCGAGGCCCGTGACGCGGACCGCGAGTTCCACCAGCGGGAGCGCGAGAAGGACGCCGAGTACGGCGACCACGGGACCGGAGAGCGACGGACCGCGACTCATCATCTCAGTGCAGCAGGTACTGGAACGGCTGCGGCTGCGCCCCGAAGTGATCGAGCACGACGATCCCCACGAGCACGACCAGCGCGACCACGACCGCAACGATCACGACTCGTCGCAAACCGTTCCTCGCTCCGCTCATCGTTCGTCCTCCGTCCAGAGGCGAGGGTCCACCGCTTCCGCCACGGCCCGCGCGATGATCGCGTGACCCCGCGCGTTCGGGTGGACGTCGTTCGTGGCGACGCGGATGGTCGCCGGGTCGACGTCCCCGAACGCCGGCTCGACCCGGACCACGATCGCGCCGGCGTCCGCCGCGAGGCGCGCCACCCGATCGTACACGTCGCGGAACGGGCCGTCCGCCGCGAACCCGTGAAACTCGGGGAGGATCACGAACACCCACGGGAGACCGCGTTCGCGGGCCGTGTCGCCGGTGCCGCGGATCGCATCCCGGAACGCGGGCCAGCCGGGGGCGGTCTCGTCGTAGAGGTCCCGGTAGTAGTCCACGAACGTCGCGGCGGCGCCGGCCCGTCGTCGCAGCAGATCCGCCTTGCCCCAGAGGAACACGGCGAGACGGGAGCGTGCGAACCAGGGAGGCGAGCGGTACTCGGGCGTCGGCTCGGCGTCGTTGATGTACCAGAACTGGAGGAGGCCGTCGAGCGGCTGGCCGGCGAGGTGCTCGCGCAGCATCGCCAGCTCCTGCACGGAGTTGTAGTTGCCGTGACCGGTGTTCACGAGCACGAACGGGCGACCGGTCGCGGCCGACCACTTCTCCTCCAGGAGCTCCGTGAAACGCTGCCCGTAGGGTACGCCCCAGCCGAACGTCACCGAATCGCCGAGGACTCCGAGCCGGACCTCGCCGGGCGACTTCTCCGCCGGAATCTCCACGTCCCGGAAGCCGTGCGAGTTCGTGTCGACGTCGACCCCGAAGAATCTTCCGTGCGCATTCGCCTCGTGGAGGAAGCGGACCCCGGAGTCGGTGTGCGCCTTCATCGCGCGCGCGTACCGGGTGAACTCCACGTCGACGTTCGGCTCGATCGCGGCATAGACCCGCAGTCCGATCTCGAGCAGGACCGCCACGAGCACGAGCCCGAACAGCATCGCGGAAAGGCCCGCGAGGGTGCCCCGCAGCCGTGACCCGCCGCTCACGATCCGGACTCCCCGAGCGCCTGCCGGAGCGCGGCCAGCACTCCCGGCGCCTCGGGATGGCTCGGGTCGAGCTGCAGGACCGCCTGCACCTCGAACTCGGCGGCCTCCAGTTCTCCGAGGCGCACGAGGATCTTCGCGAGCGTCCAGTGCGCGAGGACGTCGTTCGGTTCGATCCGGACCGCGTCCTCCAACGCCTGCCGTGCCCCGATCGGATCGTCGAGCTGCGCGCGTGCCACTCCCACCAGAAGATGCGCGCGGGCGATCTCCGGGTGACGCTCCATCACCCAGCTCGCGGCCTCGAGCGCCTCCGGCGCGTCCTCGGTCTGCAGCAGCGCCGATGCGAGATTCAACCGCGCCTCCACGTACTCGGGATAGACCTCGATCGCGCGCCGGTACTGTTCCGCCGCCTCTCCCCAGCGTTGCATCCCCTCGTACTGGCGTCCCAGGTTGCGGTACGCGAGCGCATAGTCCGGGCGGAGACGCACCGCGTCGAGGAAGTGCTGCTCCGCGACTTCCAGCTCGCCGCGCCGCGCGTGGATGATCGCGACCTGGTGATGCGCGACCCACGACGCGGGATCGACGTCGAGCACATGCTGCCACATCGTCTCCGGCGAGCGGTAACGCTCCGCCTGCCGGTGCGCGAGCGCGGTCGAACCGGCGAGCGCCACGACGGCGAGTCCGGTGGCCAGGGCGGTCGGGCCGGAGACGCGTGCCCACGTCGCGATCGTCCCCACGATCAGCGCGAGGAACGCGGGCAGCGCGAGGTACGCCCAGTGATCCGCCACCCGCGCATAGAGCGTGTAGTACATCGGCACGAATCCGAGCGTGGGCGCGAGGGCCACGATCGCCACGACGGCGGCGACGAGCGGTCCCCGGCGACCACGGCGTGCGAGCCACGCGAACACCGCGAACACGACGACCGCGATCGCGGTGCCCGTCACCGCGACCCGCACGGGCGGCGAGTCCCACTGCGGATAGACGATCGGCAGTGGATACGGCACGAGGGCCTTGCGTGCATAGAGGAGAACGGCCTGCCACGCGATGCCGAGCCGCTCCGCGAACGTCTCGACCGGCAGCGGCTGATTGCCGATCACGCTTCCGGCCTGCAGCCGCATGGCGAACAGCGCGGATCCGAACGCGAGGGCCACGAACGGAACGATCCGCGCGAAGTCGCGCCGGGAGAGACGACCCCGCACGAGAAAATCGAGCGCGAGCGCGACCGCCGGGAACACCACCGCCGACGCCTTCGCGAGGAGCGCGGCCACGAACAGGCCGAGCGCCGCCCCGTACCAGGCACCGCCCTCCTCGCCGGACCGGGTCCAGGCGAGCAGTGCCCCGACCAGGAGCACGAAGGACAGCGTGTTCTTGAGCTCCGCGATCCACGCGACGCTTCCCACCGCCACCGGATGGACCGCGAACAGCGCCGCGACGACGAATGCACCGGGAACCCGGAGGCGGCGCAGGAGACGCCACAGGAGCAGTGCTCCGAGCACGTGAAGCGCCACGTTCACGGTGTGGTAGCCGAGCGGGTTCTCGCCGAACAGGCGCCACTCCGCCCAGAATGCCAGGGACGTCAGCGGGTAGTAGTCGAACCGATCGGCCTCGACGAACGCCCGCGCCCAGCCGTCGGGGGCCTGGGTCACGGGGCTGTTCTGGAGCCAGAGCGCGTCGTCCCAGAGGAAGTCGGATTGCCGGAGGGGCGCGTACACCACGAGCGCCAGGAGGACGATCGCGAGGATTCCGCGGAGCGGGTGGTCGCTCATCCGCGCCTCCGGGGTCGGGGCGGCCCCGCCCCTCTTCGGGACGATATGCGAAGGCCCCCGGCGGGGTCGCCAGGGGCCCGAGAATGGCGGGGCCGACGAGACTCGAACTCGCGACCTCCGGCGTGACAGGCCGGCGTTCTAACCAACTGAACTACGACCCCCGCCCAACTCGATTCCTTCGCGATTTCGCGGGCCCCTGGTGCAAAGGGGCCCGCGAAAGCCCAAGGAACATACCACCCGCCCGCGAGACGTTCAACCCCCGAACACGGCCGTCGCTGCCGGCCGGGAGCCCGCGCTAGCTCGCCCCCGAACGGCCCGCGGGCAGATCGGAGCCCCGGAGGCGCCGGACCTCGGCCCCCGGATAGTAGTCGCCGAGAATCCGTCGGAAGTCCTGTCCGGCGCGAGCCCGCCCCATGGCTCCGTGCTGGCACATCCCCACCCCGTGACCGTTGCCGGCTCCATGCGCGACGATCCGCGGCGGCTCCGAGGGGTCCGACTCGAGCTCGATCTGGACGCTGCGGAGGATCCCTCCGTCGGGCCGGCGCAGGATCCAACGGTTCCGGTCGCCCGGCACGACCCAGGTTCCCTCGGTCGTGCAGTACTCGATCTCGGCCGCCCGCCCCGAGGGCCCGCGCCGAAGCACCCGCACCGATTTCAGCGTCCCACGCACCGATCCCGGCGGGAGCGTGAGAACCGCCGGGACGTTCTCGCGCACCAGCTCGTTCAGCCGCTTCGCGGTCCAGGTCTCGGTCCAGCGGAAGTGCGGTGAAGAGCGACACCACTCCGCACCCGGTGGGCCGTCCGGGCCGCCCCGCAGCGCCTCGTGGGACTCGCGCCATGGCCACACCGCCTCGATGTCGCTGCGCACGCCGCCGCACGTCGACGAGTAATACGCTTCGAGGAGCCGACCGCGATCGTCGGCCAGCACGAGCCCGAGGGTCTCCCGGATCGCCTCGTCCGCGACCGCATCCTCGCCGCCGACGCCCTCGTACACCTGGTCGCGGACGTCGCCGAAGACGTCGAACGGAAGCGAGCCGTACTGATCGAGACGGCGCATGGTATACGTGCGCGCCGCGATCGCCTGCGCCGCCACGGCCTCGCGCTCGGCGGCCGGCCGCCGACCGATCTCGCGCGGCACCACGCCGCGCAGGTAGTCCTCCAGCGGCAGTTCATTCGCCACGAACAGCGATCCCGCCCTCGCCGAGACCGCGATCCGCCCGCGCAGCTCGCGCCCCGCCACGACGACGCGTCCGTCGGCGGCGGACTCGAAGCGGAGCGTGGGGGCGCGCTGCACGACGTCGCCGCGGATCCCGCTGCGCGCACGCACCGTGTCGCCATCGCCGTCACATTCCACGCGGACGGTCTCCGTGGCCGGGAGCTCGGCCGCCAGCAGACGACCTGCCGGGTCCTCGAACAGCAACACGCCGGCCGTGGATCCGACCTCGACGTCGCCGGGTGCGCAGTGGATCCCGACGCGGACGAGGACGTCGCCGCCGATCGCCCGCTCGTCGCGGGTCAGGGGCGACACCGGGGTCGGCGTCCCTCGCCGCGGTTCCTCCGTCGGCGGCCGTTCGGAGCCCGCCGCGGGATCGGACGTGTACCGCGGTGTCCCGCCACCGCACGCGCTCAGTGCGAGCGCGAGCGCGACACCGCAGACGCCCGCCGCACCGCGTCGGCCCGTCCCGGATCGCGCCCGGAGAAGGCGCGGGCGATCGATCAAGGTCGCCATCCCGGCGGCAACGTGACGTTCCCGAGCGGGACCGCCTCCCGCGCACCGGTCGCGCCGGGGACGTTGCCGGCGCGACCGCAGATCGTCTCGCGACCGAGCAGCGCGAACGCGAGCGCCTCCTTCGCGTCCGGCGAAAAGCCCGCCGCCTGCAGCGAATCGAACGGCAGATCGAGGTCGGCCCGCATGCGGGCCATCAACGTCGCGTTGTGAACGCCGCCGCCGGAGACGAGTACCTCGTCCACCGCGACGTGCGGGAGTACGTACTCGCGGATCGACTCGGTGATCGAGAGCGCGGTGAACTCGGTCAACGTCGCCACCACGTCCTCGATGCGGTCGCCGCGACGCGCCCACTCCGCGAGCGTGAGCGCCACGAACGGCGCCCCGAACGTCTCGCGACCGGTGGACTTCGGGGGCTCTTCCAGGAAGTACGGATGCTCGAGGAAGCCCGACAGCAGATCCATGTCGATCTCCCCCGCCGCCGCGAGGCGACCGTCCTCGTCGAGGCGACGTCGGCCGTCGGTCGCGCGCGCCACGAACTCGTCGATCAGCACGTTGCCGGGACCGGTGTCGAACGCGAACACGCCCTCGGAGCCGTGACCGGCGGGAAGCACCGTGAGGTTCGCGATGCCGCCGATGTTGAGCAGCACGCGATTCCGCTTTTGGTGGCGCAGGAGCAACGCATCGAACAGCGGCACGAGCGGCGCGCCGTGCCCGCCGACCGCCTGGTCCGCGCGCCGGAAGTCCGAGACCACGGGGGCTCGCACGGCGGCGGCGATCCGGCTCGGTTCGCCGAGCTGCCAGGTCTCCCGTCGGAACGGTTCGTGGTGGATCGTCTGACCGTGCGACGCGACGAGGTCCACCTGCTCGCGCGGAATCGACGACTCCGCGAGAACGCGCAGCGCGGCGCGCCCGAACGCCTCGCCGATCTCGTGATCGAGGCGGCAGAACTCGGCAGCGGAGTGCGTGTCGCCGGAAGAAACCTGCCGCAGTCGCCGCAGCACGTTCTCCGGGTACGGATCGGTGACGAAGCCGATCTCGCGCACGGTCGGCGCCTCGGCCGGGCCGCCGATCTCGCACACCGCCGCGTCCACGCCGTCCATCGACGTACCGGACATGAGGCCCACGATCGTGAGCGAGTTCTTCTCCGCGAGTCGCGCGATCACCCCGCTTCCTCCTCCCCGGTCAAACCGGTCGCCGCCTTCCAGGCGACCCCGATCGTGGCGAGGACCCCGAACGCGGTCAAGAGCAGGCCGCCGGGCTCCCGCAGAAGGAGGCGCCCGACCCCGAACAGGCACGCGTAGAGCCCGGCCACGGCGACGAGGACCGTGAGGACCCGCGCGCCGAGACCGCCGGGCCCCTTGTCCGCGGCGTAGGGCCCCCAGAAGCCGATCGGGCGGGTGCGGCGCACGAAGGCCCGGAGGACGTCCGGGTCGTCGGGAGCCGTGCGCAGCGCCACGGTGACCCAGATGACACCCGAGACCGCCACGTTGATCAGGAACACGCTCCAGGTGGGGACCTCCACCGGGAGCCAGTGGTGCGCGTTCGAGAGCGTGAGGAACGTCGCCACGACGAGCGAAGAGACCATCGCCGCGAGCTCGGACCACGCGTTGACCCGCCACCAGAACCAGCGCACGAGGAATACGGGTCCCGCCCCGGCCACGAGGCGGAGCAGGAACTCGAACAGGAAACTGATGGAGTCGTTCACCATCGCGATCGCTCCCCCGAGGACGAGGAAACCGATTCCGGAGATGCGGCCGACCCAGACCCCCTCGTGCTCCGTCATCGCGTCGCCGCGCCACGGCTTCCAGAGATCCACGACGAAGTAGGAGCTCGCGAGATTCATGTGCGTGTCGATCGTGGACATGAAGGCGGCGAGCATGGCCGCGAGCATGAGTCCGAGCCAGCCCGGACCGAGATACTCTCTCATCATCATCGGGTAGGCCGCCTGGTGGTTCTCGAGATCGGGGAACACGAGCAACGAGATGAGCGCCACGAGGAACCAGGGCCAGGGACGCAGCACGTAGTTCGCGAACGTGAACCACAGCATCGCGAGCACCGAATCCTTCTCGGTGCGACAGGCGCTCATCCGCTGGATCAGCACCCCGCCCCCGTCCGAGTACTTCCACGACCACCACTGCACGAGGATCGCGACCAGGAATCCCCAGAACGCCGACGCGAACGCCGGGTTGCCGAGGTCGAACCCTCCGCTGAGGGAGAGCGGCGCCATCTCCACCGCGGGGCGACCGTTCGCCGCGGAGACCTCCGCGAGACGTGCCGCGAGCGCGCCGAGACCCCCGTGGGCCCGGACGGCGAACCACGCGAGTGCGAACGATCCGAACATGGCGGTCGCGAACTGGATCAGGTCAGTGAGCACCACGCCCCAGAGTCCGGACAGCGAGGCGTAGACGAGAGCCACGGAGAGCCCCACCCCGATGGCCATCGCCTTCGACGACACGGACCATCCGAGCAGGTCGAGTCGCTCCGGCAGCCCGAACACCTGCACGATGATCGTGGACATCGCGAGGATCACCCAGCCCATCACCACGGAGTTCGTGACGAACGCGTAGAAGATCCCCTTCGCCGTGCGGAGCGTCCGCGCGCCCGTCCCCGAGTAGCGGATCGCGAGGAACTCCACGTCCGTCGTGACCTTCGCGCGTCGCCAGAGCGCCGCGAGGAAGAACGTCGTGAGAAGGTGACTGATCGCGAAGTTGAACCAGATCCAGTTCGATCCGATCCCGCCCTTGCGCACGTAGCTCGTGACGACGAGCGGGGTGTCCGCGGCGAACGTCGTCGCGACCATCGACGTGCCCGCGATCCACCACGGCAGGGTGCGCCCCGACAGGAAGAACTCGTGCACGCTCTTCGAGGCACGGCCGGCGAAGCCGACGCCGATCGCGAGCATCACCACCACGTAGAAGGCGAGGATCGCCCAGTCGATCGGGGCGAGATTCACGAGATCGCCCGGCGCACGAAGCCCCCCGCCGCCGCGAGGCGACGCTCGGCCTCGGCCGCGTCCACCCCGCGCAGGGCCATCACGAGCGCGATCTTCACCCGGCCGCCCGCCGCCGCGAGGAGGCGCTCCGCCTCCTTGTATTCCGCGCCCGTGACCTGCATCACGATGCGGCGGCTACGCTGGACGAGCTTCGCGCTGCCCGGGCGGAGGTCGACCATGAGATTGCCGTAGGTCTTGCCGCGCCGCACCATGGCCGCGGTGGAGATCATGTTGAGGCACATCTTCTGCGCCGAGCCCGCCTTGAGGCGGGTCGAGCCGGACAGCACTTCCGGGCCGGTGTCGGGCGCCACCACGACGTCGGGGTCGTCGGCGGCGTCGCCGACGGGACCGGGATTGCAGGTGACGAGCGCGGTGAACGCGCCGATCTCGCGGGCGCGGATCAGGGCCGCGCGCACCCAGGGCGTTCGCCGGCTCGCGGCGATGCCGACCACGGTGTCGGCCGAGCTCACGCGCGCGTCGTCGATGGCGACACGGCCGGCGTCCGCGTCATCCTCCGCTCCCTCCTGGGCCCGGAACATCGATTCCCGACCGCCCGCGATGATGCCGACGACCTCGGCGGGGTCCGTGCCGAACGTCGGCGGGCACTCCGCGGCGTCGAGGACGCCGAGGCGCCCCGACGTCCCTGCGCCGACGTAGACGAGACGTCCCCCCCGCGCGAAGCTCGCCGCGGCGGCGTCGGCCACGCGCGCGATCTCGGGCAGGCAGGCCTCGACCGCCGACGCCAGGCGGCGGTCCTCGCCGTTCATCAGCCGAACGACCTCGAGGGTGGAGAGCGTGTCCAGTTCACGGGAGGCGTCGAGCACACCCTCGGTGGAGAGGGCGGCCAGCTCCCGGAAGAGATTCGAGTCCATTCCGGCAGTGTAGCCGCCCCCGCCGATCCCGCAACTACCTCATCCGGCTCACGGGGATCGCGTCCGAGAGGGAACCGTCGCCGTCCTCCAGCACGTAGCGCAGGAGATAGGTCCCGTTCGAGACGGGCAGGCCGTTGTCGTCCCGGCCGTCCCACGGGATGTCGACCTGGCGATTCGCCGAGAGCGAACCCACGTCGACCGTGCGGACCTTCCGACCCGAGATCGTGTAGATCTCGAGCCGACCCGAGACGGCCGGCGTCTTGAGGGTGAAGACCAGGTTCATGCGATCCGTGAACGGGGAGGGATACACGTACGGCCCTTCGATGAACTCGAAGGCGATCTGCCGCTGCACCCGCACGACGAACGTGGAGACGTTGCCGTTCGCGTCCTGGGCCTCGAACCGGAGGTCGTACTCGTCGGAGCGGAACGTCGCGAAGTAGTCGAGCCGCTGACGCTGGACCACGCCGTCGGTGGTCTCGTCGATCGTCGTGAGCGTGTACTCCGAGGAGGGGATCACTCCCTGAATCGAGTCCACGAGACGCATCGTCAATCCGCGACTGTCGGCCGCTTCGAAGCGGATCTCCGCCCCGTTCGGGTAGCTCGAGTCGTTGACGAAGAACGGCAGCCCCGGGTTCTGGACCGGTTCCCCGTCGATGGTGACGGTGATCTCCGGCTTGGCCACGTCGGGTCGAAGCGCGGGGTCGCCGAGCAGGATGTATCGCTGCGCGGCCTGCCGGTTGTTCGTCGTGTTCCCCGCGGAGCCCGGATTGTCCCCCTGGTACAGGAGGCGCGCGCGGGTCGTGGACTCGCCGAGCGTCCACGCGTAGCCCGGACCGCCACCGCTCGGCAGCCCCACACCGCCGCCGTCGAGCTCGTTCGGGTCCAGGGCGCGCTCCGGGTAGTAGAACGCGTTCATCACGTGGATGTTGAAGCCGAGGTTCGGCGTCAGGAACTCGTAACCCGAGCTCGCGAACGACGCCACCGCCCCCGCCGGTTCCTCCACGGCGGACTGATGGACGTTCATCAGCTTCTCCGCCATGCAGTCCTCGCGCGTGAGCTCGTCGTAGCGATCGAACTCGGCGAGGTGACAGGCGAACCCGAGGAACACGAAAGGCTTGCCCTCGTTGCGCAACGCCTCGACGTCCCGTCGTCCGATGTTGTCGTCGCGGTAGAATTCCTCGTGCCCGAGGAAGAACTTGTTCGCATGCCCCTGGTAGTTCCACACGAGGCCGCCTTCGTTCAGGCGCTCCCGCAGGACCGGCAGCACGCGCACGAGCACGGTGTCCCGAGTGCAGGAGTACTCGAGCTCCCACTGCGGATTGCGACACTCGCACCAGATCCCGCACTGTCCGTCCGGCAACGAGTCGCACGCCGTGTCGCAGGGATGGGTCCAGTCCGAGATCGCGAACACCACCGGATCGAGCTCTTCCTCCGGGTGATTCGCGAGCAGCGAGTCCGCCATGAAACGACTCACGTTCTCGAACTCCAGTTCGCTCGGCCCCTTCCATCCGTAGCCGTCGCCGAAGCCGCCGCCGAGGCTGCCGGAGAGCGCGTCGTCGGCGAGGAACAGGATGCGGCGGCGCCACTGCTGACTCGTCCCCGTCCCGGCCTCGTAGGCCTGCATCCGCTGCAGGTTCCAGGCGAGCTCCTCCAGGTCGTTGACGGCGAGCCGGCCGACGTAGATGTCGGACAGGTCATCCCAGCGTCCCTCGGAGTCCCGCGTGAGCTCCGCGTAGTACTGATCCGACTCCTCGGGAGCGCCCTCGTAGGCAGCCCAGAGGCTGTGGCTCGGCACCAGGTCCGGCATCGCCACCGAGCCGAGGTTCCGGTGATCCTCGTTCGCGTCGCCCACGAGGCACAGGAACTCGATCGGAGTCGCCCAGCGATGGAGCGCGTAGGCCGCGAACGCCTTGATCGCCTCCGGGTCGCGGCGGCCGTTGTGGAAGACGTCCCAGACTTCCGACTCCGCCACCGCGAGCGAGGGGAAGCGCTCCGCGCGCCAGTTCGCGAGGTCGCGCGCCCCTTCCAGGAGTGAGTCGTGCGCCAGCGCCACGTAAACCGCGCCGGTACCGCCGCCAAGCAGCGACGGAGTGGATCGCAGCGCGATGTCGGCAGAAGGGATCTCCGGAATCGATCCGTCCCGCAGGGCGACGTACTCGCCGTTCCCACCCGCGTTGTCGTGATCGAATCGCAGGTCGAAGCGGCCGCCGCCGGCCGCCACGATCTGGGCCGGCGCGACGCCGACGCGCGCCGGAGCCGCCGGATCCGTGACGTCGAAGAGGAGAAGGTCGCTTCCCCCGAAGTCCCGCACGCGGATCAGATTGTTCCCCGCGGTTCCCTGGTCGGTGCGGAGCCGGCACTCCTCGGACCGCGCGATCAGCGCGCGCGAGTACGTCACGCGGTACCAGTCGAACAGGAACCGCACCACGTTGTACGGCGAGGACGTCCCGTTGCCGGAGTACGTGCGGGCGGTGAGCAGGAAGTCGTTCGTGCCGTTCACCAACCGGCCGGCCGGAATCGAATACGAAGCGAAGGTGCTCTCGGGCTCGGCCGCGCCACCCGTGTTCGTGTACCAGTTCGCGTTGTAGAACTGCCGGCTCCCCACGGAGGTCCCGTTCAGCGCGAAATCGAGGACGTTCGTAAAGAACTGGAAGTTCGGCTTCCCGGTTCCTACCGTGCGCGTCAGGAGCGTGCCGGTCGTTCCGGGCACGAGATCCACGATGTCGAACGTATCGGGGATCGTGTGCGGGGCCGGCAGGTCGTACGTCACGCGGTGATCGTTGAAGTAGTAGAAGTCGGTCTCGAAGCCCCCTCGATCGGGTCCGAAGTCCATGGGATAGATCGTGTAGCGGCGATCTTCCTCGCGGAAGACGTCCGAGGGCGTGGACACGAGCGAGTCGGCGGCGGTTCCGGACAGACTGCCCGCGGGACGATCGAGCACCATGCGCGCTCCTCCGGCCGCGAGGCGGATCCACACGCAATTCGTGGCGTCGAACAAGTCCTCGTTCTCGAAGCCGGACGTCATCCACTGATCACGCACCGATCGGGCCCAGAACACGATGCCGTCGCCGGGGCCGAAGGTGCCGTTTCCGTCGCGGTCGCGAATCTCGACCGGAACCGGCAACGTCAGGAACAGGTCCGTGGCGACGGTGCCGGGATCGTCGACCGCGGCGAGATCGAACGACCGCTGATAGACGTCGAGCTGGGTGACGGCGACACCACTCGGGAATCCCGCCGCCTGCAGGTTCTCGAACGGGATCTCGCGAATCCCCGTCTCCGCGAAGCGGACGCGCCACTGGTCGCCGGAACCGTAGGGAGCATCTCCCACGGAGGGGCCGTCGCCGAGTCCGCCCCGCCCCCACGTGCGCGCGTCGCCGGAGTTCGCGAGCACCGCCTTGTTCGTTCGTTCCCAGAGCTCCGAGCGCGGGGCCGGACGCAGGGACTCGAGTGCGCGCGATGCGCGATCCGGAACGAACCGAACCTCGAGGCGCGCGTTCTCGAGCACGCGGTACGTGCGCGTGAACACCTCCGCCATCGCCGCGTGGTATTCCACGGCGACCACCCGCTGATGGCGCAGACCGCGCACGGGCGAAAGACGGAACGGCTGTTCCGGCCACTGCGTGTGTTCGAGGTACGCGCGCTCCTCGCGCGGCTCGCGCTCGACGACCTGGCTCGGCTCCAGCGGACCGCCACGAACCCCCACCCGCTCGGGCACCGGCACGACGGCGCCCGGCTTCGGCTCGCTCCACCAGGCGGAGATGACGTTCAGGACAGGTCGAGTTCCGGGCGGCACGGCGAGCGAGAGGCTGCCCACGGGAAGTTCGGGGGTCCCGGTCTCGTCCGTCAGCCCGAGATCGCGGACCCGGAACCGGACGTAGCGGCGGCCCTCCGCCTCCACCGTCTCGGTGGCGAGCGCTCCGGGAGCGATCTCGACGACGGCGTGCTCGGCGTCCGACTCGAGCACGCGGGCGAGCGGCGACGCGAGCGCCACGGCGGGGCACGCCAGGAACAGCGGCGCCAGGCAACTGCGGAGCAACTCGACCACGGACCGGCGGACGCGCCCAGTGGGCCACGACGGAGAGGTTTTCATCGGGATTCCCAAGGGAGACGGCGGCGGGGCGACCACCTGTTGACTTTAAGTATGTCGAACGGTCGCGTCAACGACGCGTGTCCCGCGCGAAGGGGGTCACGGACGAACGCCCCGGCCGGTGGCCGGGGCGACGTCTTACGGGGGGCCGGTTGCGGGGTTTCGATCACTCCGCTCCGGAGCGGGGCGATCCGGCAGGACTCGACGGACCGACGAGGGGCACGTGCCCGCACCTCGCCACGCGGTCCGACTCGGACTAGCGGTAGAGGGCCTTGACCGTGCTCCAGCTGGTCTCCTCGACCGGAACGATGCACGGGCTCGCCTGGTTCTCGCAAAGGGCGGAACCGTCGCTCGTGAAACCAACCCGCGAGTTCGTGTGCGTCGTGGGGTTGACCGGGTCGCAGTCCACCGACACGTGCCAGCCGTTCTGGGCCGAGTCGACCGTGCAGATGGTGCCGCCCGTTCCCGTATCGAAGATGCTCCAGGACCCCGCGAGGAACTGGCCTTCGGGGCAACCGCCGACCGCGATCAGCAGCGCCGTGGCCGTGCCGGCATTCAGAACGCCGTTCATCGGCGTGAAACCCACGACGGAGAGCGCACCGGTCGCCGCCACATCGAACTCCGCCGCGGACCAGCCACCGTTCGACGTGCACTCCATCCAGCAGTAGAGCGTCACCAGACCAGGGGTGCCGCTCGGGGCGCCGATGTTGTTGTCCGGGGTCGAACTGCTGCCACTGACGCTCCACCCGTAGGTGTTCGCGCCGGCACTCGCCATCGTGGGCACCAGCAGAGCCAGCGCCGCAACCGTAAGCAACTTCTTCATGAGAAACCGCCTCCTCCCCCGCCGGGGATCCCCTGAGGACCGCGAGTGCAATCTCGCACGTCTCGCGGTCGAATGATCGAACCTGCCCAACACCGCTCGATGCGCCGGGCTGGCCCTGGGCGGACCAAGCCGGAATCTCCCGATGTCCGCGGCATTCTAGGAACGGCTCCGCGAGGTGTCAACCGACGCAAGGCGAAAACGGACTTCTTCACACCCCGGAACCCCGGGGTCGGACAGTGCAAAAAAAAAGCGGGGCGCCCCGAGTGGGGCACCCCGCGATTCGAACCACGATCGGTCGGCTTACGGGCAGGTACCGGCGCCGCAGCCGTGGGACAGACCGCCACCGATGAAACCGAAGTCGATGACGTTGACCGTGCCGTCGCAGTTGAAGTCGGACGTCACGCAGTACGGCGCCGGCGGCAGGCACGCCGCGAAAGCACCGAGGTCGACGATGTTCGTCGAGCTGGCCGGCTCGGCCTCGTTCGACGCGTTCTGGTCCGGCGACGTGTAGCTGAAGTTCGTCGTCGAGATCAGGATGTTGCCGACGCAGCTGGCCGTCACTTCGAGATCCGCGGAGCCGCGGCCCGACAGCTGATTGACGACGAAGTGCGCAACACCGTTCGCGTTCGTGTTGCCGTTGCCGGTCAGGATGTTCGTGGTCATCTGAGCCGGGCAGCAGTTGCCGAGCGTCAGCGTCTGATTCGTGGCGGCAACGCTGGTCGCGCAGTTGGCGACCGGCACGTCGAACGCGTCACGAAGCGTGACGAAGACCGTCATCTTGTCCAGGCCGCCATCCGCACGGAAGCGGTACTGACAGGCGAGCGGCTGACCGCCGAGGCGGACGGACGAGTTGGCAGGAGAAGGGACACCGGCGAGCGCGTCCGCGCCGACCGCGAGGACGAGCAGCGTCGCCAGGACCAGGGACTTGCGCATCTGTTACCTCCGAGCACGAAGTATCGATGGACCAACAAGAATCACGGGACGGCGTCTTCCCTAGATCAGGAAGAACGTTGCAGCGGAATCAAGCGAGTCTAGGTGCAGCACCCCCCTTCCCTGGCCATTTCAAAATCCACTTTAGCATGCGGCCTCCTACCACGTCAAACGGACGAACGACCCCCGTCCGCACATACCGGGCCGGCATTTTTTTTCCGCGACCCGAGGGCCCGATCCGGGCACACCCGGACCGCGATCCCACCTTGGCAGGTCCGCTTTCGATAACACGAGCCTAGCAAGCTCGCGGGTCGAAAGTCAATCGGCTCCCGGTTCTCGGGCCGGTTCGGAGCCGGTTTCCGGCTCTTTCGGACCTCGACGACGCGGTCAGGATGTCCGCCTCGGCTAGGGAATCTGACAAGGGAAACGAGAAGATTTGAGAAAGGCGGTCACTCCGCGGTCGCCTTTCCGGCCGGGGCGGCCTCCGGAGGGCCCAGATTGCCGGGAGGATCCCTCCCAGCCGCCCTTCGGCTGCCCCCGAGACGCCTCCGGTCGTACGGGAAGCGGTCCGGGGGCCCCTCCTGATCCGTCGCGGGGTCGTACGGGGCCAGGCGAGGCGCTGCGGCCGCCCCATCCCACCGGAAGAGCCACAGCGTCCGATCCGGAAAATGGGCCGCCAGACGGGCGTTCAGCTCGGGCTCCCGGTAGATGGCGACCACGGAGTCCCCCGAGAGATCCGGGTTCCCCACCACCGCGGCCGAGGCGAGCTGGTAGGTCGAGACGTCCACGAAGACCAGCCGGCGCTCCCGCGGCAGAGATGCCAGAAAGCGCTCGAGGATCCGCGTGCTGTCCGTCAACGGATTCGAGTGGGCGGCCCGGACGGCGCGCACGTGGTCCGGGGCCGCGCCGACCAGAAAAGCTCCGGCCACGAGGGCCAGCGTGCCTCCCGAGACGATCCGACCGACCCGGCCGCCCCGCCACAGCCAGGCCAGGGGCATCGCGAGGAGCACGGCGAGGGCGGGAAAAGCCTCGTAGTAGAAGCGTGGCCCGAGCAACCAGGCCGCGGGCCCCAGGATTCCCGGGTAGATGAAGTACCCGGCGACGAGCGCGAGGAACGGGCCGATCCAAACGACCGCGCGACGACGAAGCACGATCGCCGCCACGGCCGCCGCCACCGCCGTCGGGGTCGCGATCGCGCTGGGCCAGGGAAGCAGCGCCCCGGGGACCATCGCGAGCAGCCGTCGGGTCGCGATCCAGGCGACCTCGGGCGTGAAGCGATCCACCACGCGGCCGCCGCCGATCGCCCGGGAGTGCGGCAGGTCCACGAATCCGATCTGGAAGTCCTGTCGCCACCAGAGCGCGTAGGGACTCGTGAACGCGGATCCGGTGATCGTATGGTTCCAGTACGCGACGAACGCGAGCCAGGGCAGCAGGCCCGTCGCCAGTCCGGCGAGCAGGGCCGGACGCCGGTGCGATCCGCGCGCGAACGGGAGGAGACCGAGCGCGAGTGCTCCCGCGACCCACACCACGGAGTACGCGCGGGGACTCGCAAGCGCCCAACCGAGACAGAGACCGGAGAGCACGCCCCGCAGGCCGGGTCGATCGGATCGCGACGTCAGGAGCAACGCGGTGGTCGCGAGAAGGAGCGCCGCAAACACGTGGGTAAGGTACGTGGTCGTGAGGCGCAACTGGATCGGTGCGCACGCGAGCAGGAGCGCGGCCCCGACTCCGACCGCGTCTCCCCCGGCGCGGCGCCCGAGCGCAAACGTCGCGAGTAGCAGGAGGCCCGAGAGGATCGGATTCACGAGCCACTCGACGTGAAGCAGTTCCCCCGGCGCGAGTGCGAGCGAGAACCCGGGATACGACGCTCCGACCCAGTGACCGCGCTCGATCCGAAGCCAGGGGAGAAACCGGAATGATTCGGGGACCGGCGGCGCCGGCGCCACGAGGTGGCCGGCGGCAATCGCCTTGGCCTGGAAACGGTAGAGGACGCCATCGGGAAACGTATGACTCGCATCTGCCGGTACCCGCAGGACCCATGCGGTCCAGACGACGTACGCGAGCGCGAGCGCAAGTACCCCGAGGAACGCGCCCCGCCGGCTCATCCGAGCATCCCTTGCCGGGCGCCCGCGCGTTCGACGTGTCGGCGCGGAGCCAATCCCAGTCCGAGCACGAGCGACCATGCGCCGAGCGAGAGCGCCGCGCCCCGACGAAAGGACTTCGGACGAAACCGAAGCTCCACGTGGGACTCTCCGGCGGGCACGACCAGTCCCATCAGAACGTAGTCGCACCGGTGGATCGGGACGGCGGAACCGTCGACGCGAGCCTCCCAGCCGGGGTAGTGAACCTCGCTCACCACGAGGAAGGCCGTCCCATCCGCCCGGACTTCCAGATCGATGGCCCCCGGGGCCACGGAAAGCACCCGAACGTCCGCCGAGCCGGCCGACGGCGACGGAGTCAGCGCGACGGGCTCCTCGACGAGCGCGACGCCCCAGGGGTCGAACGAGGCTCCGCCCGGCAATCGCGACGTGTGCACCGCCCGCAGGATCTCCTCGGGGGTGAGCACGAGACACTGAGCGACCACCCAGGCGCGCGGAGGATCGGCACGATTCTCGTACACTCGAACTCCGTCACCCGTCTCCACCAGAGCCCAGCGTTCGGGATCCCGTTCGAGTCCTGGAATCGCCTGTCGCCAATCGGCCGGGGCGAACACGTAGCGAACGGCGAGCAGATCGAGCGCACGCGAGTGACGGTCCTTGACGGCCCGCTTCACGCGTCCGAACGAGTCGTAGCCGTAGAACTCGGCGTAGCGCTGCAGACACATCGGGTTGTAGCCGTGGGCGCCGGGAAGGTCCCAGAGACGGTGGCGATTCTCCGGGATCGTCGATCGATTCCGGTGCAAGCGCACGGCCGTGGTCGCCCGCTGTGCCTGCTCGTGCAACGTCGCCCGATAGGGCGCCACCATCTCGGGCATCTCGAAGTCCGCGGGACTCGGCGAGCTTTCCCGCCAGAGGCCGAACCACGCGTGGGATGCGAGGTCCGCGACGAGTACGAGCGGCAGCGCCCAGCTCAGCCAGCGTCGATGTCCACCCCACGCGACGACCGCGCACGTCGCGAGCCAGAGCGCGACCTGAACGCCGGCCGTCGAGGCAAACGCGCGGACGGCCTCGTCCCCGCCCTGTTCGGCGGCCCTTCGAGCGACGGCACGAAGTGCGAGCAGGAACACGCCGGAGAACACCACGATCCACAGGGCGCGCGTGGCTGCGCTCGGAGGAGAAGCCCGCAGCCGCGCCGCGCCGAGCGCCGCCAGCATCGCCAGCCCGAACTGCATCTCGAATGCGTGCCGGGCCGGCACCCGGAACCGGTTCAGGAGCGGGATCCGGTGCACGAGGTCCCCGTGAGGAATCGTGCCCGACATGGCGAGGCCCGCGGCCACGAGGACGACCGCCGCGGCGAACCACGCAACCCCGCGACGTCGAGATCCGAACGCGAACGGAACCAGGAGAAGCGGAAGACATCCGACATAGGTCATGCCGGTGCGCAGCCGCCACGGGTCTCGATCGCGATCGTTCCATCCGGCGCGCTGCAATGCGGGATCGTTGTTCGTTCCGGGGGCATCCGGGAGGAAGAACTCGGTCCACCGATCAGGAGCGAAGGAGAAGAACTCGAAATAGCCGAGCGGCATGTCGGCGCGCGAGCATCGTCGGGCGAGTTCTTCGCCCGGGATCCACACGACGGCCGAGAGAAGCAGGGCGAGGAACCCGGCCGCACTCAGGTCCCGAAGCACCCGAAGACGTTCTCCCGATCGCGAAGCAACGGCCAGAAGCGCGTACGCGGCCGCGACCAGCCCGGCGTAGGCGGAAGTCTGCGGATGTCCGGCCATCAGACAGCAACCGCCGCTCGCCGCCGTCCACGCGATCCACCGCCGGGACGGCGCACGGCGCAATCGCTCGATCCCGAGCAGGATCCCCGGAAGCCACCCCAGCGCGTGCACGATCGGAATCATCGAGAGGTTCCAGATCGCGAAGCCACCGAGCCCGTACACGAGGCCGGCGACCATCCCCGCCCACGCCCCCGCGAGCTCGCGTACGAACCGGTACATGAGGAACATCGCGAGGAGGAACGCGGAGATCACGTAGGCGTTCCAGGTCCCGGGGATGCGCGATAGGATCATCGCCGGCGGGTACCACGTCATCTCCTCGGGGTCGCCCACGACGGGAAACCCGGAGAATTCGTTCGGGTCCCAGAGCGCTTCCGTGGTTCGATAGGCCGGATAGAAGAAGGCCGTGCCGTCGCCGGAGGCGAGGAGGCGCCCCGACCGCAGCACGGGAGCGAACAAGCCCAGAAGGAGACCGAGAAAAATGACGAACGCAAGCAACGACCCGGGGCGCTCGGGCGGCGAGTACGTTGACGGGCCTTCCGGGGTGGCCGGAACGGGCGGCTCCGAGGTGGACACGGATTCCTCGACGCGGCATCGCCGCTGGACCGTGGGGGAGCGCCGGTGGGGTAAAGCTATCGGACCGTCGAACTGCGGTCAAGCGAGGACTCCGCACGGACCTGCCCGCCCAAAGCGTTGGCTCCGGAGCGCGCTCGGGGTCGTCGCCTCCGTGTTGCTTGCGAACATCGTCGACGCCGAACCTCCGGACGCATGGAGCCCCCTCCGCCTCCTCGAGGGGCACTGGGTCGGCGTGGGAGCCGGCTTCGGCTCGGAGTCGGACGTGACCCACGACTGGGCCTTCGTGATCGACGGAAACTTCCTGGAGCTCCGGACCCGGTCCACCGTGAGAACGGACACGGGGGGCGGCGAGGTTCACGAGGACGTGGCGTACGTGAGTCACGACCGCGATCACGATGCGTTCGTGTGTCGTCAGTTCCTGTCCGAGGGCTACGTGAACACGTACGACATCCGACTTCCCCCCGACCCGGGCGGCGAGATCCTGTTCGCCCACCGGGACTCCGAGGGGTCCGGCGGCGTGCGCGCGCAGATACGCCTGCGCTTCGTGTCCCGCGACGAGTACGTGATGGCGCTCGATCTCGCGTTCACGCCGGACGCGGAGTTCAAGGCGTGCCAGGAGATGAGGATGCACCGCCGGCCTTGACCGGGACCGGTTCCACGTGCACCACGACGTCCACGACCCCGAGACCCGCCGCAAGCAGGGCGTCCTTCACGTCGTGGGCGACGTCGTGCCCGTGTCGCACCGTGAGATCCCCGTCGACCTCGATGTGGATCTCCACGAGGAGTCCCGTCCCCGCGCGACGGATCCGGCACTTCTCCACGTCCTCCACGTCGTGCACGGCCCCGGCGACCTCGCGGACGCGTCGCTCGGTGGCGCCGGTGACGGCGGCGTCCATCGTCTCGTTCACGGCGGGGATGAGGAGCCGCGCGGCGTTGTACGCGATCACGACGCACGCGATCAGCGCGGCCCACTCGTCGGCCATCGCGAATGCGGGCCCGCCGACCAGCGCCACGCCGATGCCCACGAACGCGGCCGCCGACGTGATGGCATCCGAGCGGTGGTGCCAAGCCTCTCCCCGGAGCGCCCCGCTCCCGACGTCCGCTCCTGCCCGCTGAACCCAGCGGAACATGCCCTCCTTGAGGAGAACGACGCCGGCCAGAACGGCCAGCGTGTACCAGGCGGGCGCCGCATGCGGCGTCCGAATCCCGTGGATGCTCTGCGCCGCGATCAGGGCGGCGGCCCCGAGCATCAGCAGGGCGACGAGGGCGGCCGCCAGCGAGTCGGCCTTGCCGTGCCCGTAGGGATGCGATTCGTCCGGCGGACGGGACGCCACGCGGAGGCCACCCCACACGACGAGCGAGGAGACGACGTCCATCGTGGACTCGATGCCGTCGGCGATCAGCGCGTACGAATCTCCGATCACGCCGGTCGCGATCTTCGTGGCGGCGAGCGTGACGTTCAGGGCGAGACTGACTCCCGACACGCGCAGTGCGGGTGATCCACTCGCCCTCTCGAATCCTGTCATGCAGCTTCGCTCCCGCTCCGAACTCGCGGCCGCACGATACCGCGTTCCCGCCGTCGCCGCGAGTGCGCGACTAGCGGCCCTCTCCCGATCGTTCCGCCGCGGGCTGGAGGAGTTCCTTCACCTTCGCGATCCCGAATCCGAGCGCCTGTCCCACCTCGATTCGGGGGGGCATCGTGAGCTCGTCGGAGTGGACCTCGACGTCGACGATCCACGGCTCCCCGGACTCGAACGCTTCCGTGAGCGCCCTCTCGAGCTCCTCCGCGGTCCGAACCCGCGCGCCGCGACCGCCACAGAGTTCGGCAAACGCACCGTAGTCGAGATCCTGCAGGTCCGTTTCGGACTCCGGAAGGCCGGCGACCTCCTGCTCCATCTGGATCAGACCGAGCTTCGCGTTGTTGAAGACGACGATCTTGACCGGCAAGCGGTACTTGATCGCGGTGAGGAAGTCTCCGAGTTGCATCGCGAGTCCACCGTCGCCGGCGATCGCGACCACCGGCCGCTCCGGGAACGCGAGCTGCGCGCCGAGTGCACCGGGCAGGGCGAATCCCATGGTGGCCAGGCTGCTCGAGAGCACGAACCGCTGGGTCCCGTGCAGATGTACGTGACGCGCGCCCCACACGGTGACCGCGCCCGTGTCGCACACGAAGATCGTGTCACCGCGCGCGTGGCGCGACACCGCCGCCGCCACCGCCTGAGGGCGCAACGGCGGATCTGCCGGGCTCTCCTCTTCTTCCCGTCCGTGTCGTTCTCTCTCGACCACGGCGCGAACATGGGCGAGGTGCGCCTGGCCGCCCGCCGCTCGGGTGCCCCGGGTCAGCGCGGCGAGCGTCGGCGCCGCGTGCCCCGCGAGCCCGACCTCTACCGGGTGACGTCGGCCGAGTCGCGCGGCGTCGACGTCGATCTGGATCGCCCGAACCCCGTCCGGGTAGAAGTCGAGGTAGGGGAAGTCCGTTCCGACGAGCACCAGCAGGTCGCAATGCTCCACCGCTTCCAGCCCCCCCTTCGTCCCGAGGAGACCGAGGCCGCCCACGTGGAGCGGATGGTCGTCGGGCACGAGGTCCTTCGCTCGCAACGTCGTCACGATCGGCGCGGCAAGCGACTCCGCGAATGCGAGCAGCTCCCGCTTCGCGTCCCGGCAGCCCCAGCCGGCGAGAATCGTGGGGGCACGGCAGTCCGCCAGCAGCGACGTTGCCCGGTCGAGCTCCTCGGCCGAAGGCACCGACCGCGAACGACTCGAGACAAAGCGAACACGCGAGCCGCCGGACGGCACACCGCGGCCGGCCACGTCCGCCGGGATGCACAGATGGGCCACACCCTGGCGCCCGAGCGCCGCCTGGCACGCCTCCACCGCGAGACGGGGCATCTGGGCCGGATCCATGATCGTCTCGTTGAATACGGCGACGTCGTGGAAGAGCGCATGGAGATCCACTTCCTGGTGGTAACGCGACCCACGAAACCGGGTCTCCACCTGACCGGTGATCGCGAGGACGGGCGCGGAGTCGAGCTTCGCGTCGTACAGACCGTTCAGGAGATGCACCGCACCCGGTCCGGCGGTCCCCACGCAGACACCGAGTCGCCCCGTCAGCTTGGCCTCGGCGCTCGCCGCGAGCGCGCCGGCCTCCTCGTGCCGGACCTGGACGAAGCGCAGTCGATCCTGGCGCCGGATCGCGTCGACGATCTCGTTGATGGCGTCGCCGGGGATGCCGTACAGCCGCTCGGCGCCCGCGTCCTGCAACGTCTCCAGGAGCGCATCACTCACGTTCATTGTCACCCTCCGTTCTCTCCCGGTCGCTCCCGACATCCACGACCTCCCCTCTCGCCTCCTCGCCCCCGTGTCCGTTCGGCCGACCCTCGCCCCCGCCGAGGATCTCGCGCAGCCCCGGTACCCCCACCGGCCCCCCGAGATCGAGAGTACGGATCGGGAACGGAATCGTGCAGCCGGCTCGATCCAGAGCGCGCTTCACGCCCATCACGGCGCGACTTCGGGCCTCCAGGAAGTTCGTGTGCGGGTAGTCGATCCAGAACCGCACCGAGAACTCGATCGCGCTGTTCCCGAAGCGCTCGTAGTAGACCACGGGGTCCTCTTCGTTCCGCAGGTCGAGCTCGCGGACCGCGTCGAGCGCGGCGTCCCGCGCCACCTCGAGATCGTCGCCGTACGCCACCCCGACGTCCACGTCGACGCGCCGCACTCCGGACTGCGAGTAGTTCGTGATCGGATTCTCGATGATCTTGCGGTTGGGCACGCGCACGAGCTGCCCCCGGAAGTTGCGGATGCGCGTCGCGCGGAGCGTCGTCTCCTCGACCGTGCCCATGACGTCGTGCGTCTCGATCACGTCGCCGGTCTCGTACGGTCGCCGGACGGCGATCAGGATGCCGGACATGAAGTTCGCGGCGAGATCCTGGAACGCGAAACCGAGCGCGAGACCGACGATTCCCACGCCCGCGAGCAACGACGTGACCGTCTTCTCGAGCTGGAGGATCTCCAGCGCGAGAAAGGTCCCGCCCGCCAGCACCGCCAGGTACGCGATGCGCGAGAGCAGGTGGCCGATCTCCACCGAATGACTGAGACGTCGGAACAGGCGCTCGGTGAGCGACCGCACAATTCGAGCCACGAAGTAGAACGCCACGACGACGAACAGCGCCGCAACGAGGTTCGGCAACGATTTCACGAAGCTCTCGATCCATTCCTGGATCCGCTCGTGCGCCACTTCCAGCACGGAAGTCCAGTTCAACTCTTCCCCCGATTCGATTCGCGGATGGATGTCTCGAAAGGGACGCAAGACGCGTTCCGGACGCCATGGCACGCGTCTTGCGCCTTTCTCGTCCGTCGATGAGAAGAGCGACCGGAGCGAAGCGGGACGCCAGAGTGCTGGACCCGACTCGCTCCCCTGCCTTGAAAGGAGGACAAGATGAGGCGCGTGCGCATTAGGATGCTGCCGTTCATCGCGTTGGCCGTCGTGTCGATCGCGCCCGGCAACACGCGGGCCGAAGATCCTGACTCCCGCTCGGACGTACAGGTCACGGGCGCCGTGGAGAACCAGTACCGCACCGACCGAGCCGTTCCTCTCGACCGCATCGACGTCCATACGAAGCGAGGCGTCGTCACGCTCGAGGGGACAGTGCGCGACCTGCTCGCGCGACGACGTGCGGTTCGCATCGCCGAAACGGTGAAGGGCGTGCGCTCCGTCGTGGATCGCCTCGACGTGGAACAGCCGGAAAAGATTACCGATTCGGTAATTCGTGGCGACGTCCTCGCCGCGCTGCTCATGGATCCGGCCACAGACTCCTACGAGATCGCGGTCTCGGTCTCGGACGGTGGCGTCGTCACGCTTTCGGGCACGGTTCAGTCCTGGAGGGAACGGGAACTCGCCGCGACCGTCGCCGCGGGGGTGCGCGGCGTCACGGAACTCCACGACGATCTCGAGGTTTCCTTTCCGTCTTCACGACCGGACCGCGAGATCCGAGAGGAGATTGCACAGACCCTCGTGTGGAACACGAGGATCGATGCCACCCTCGTCGCCGTCGACGTGGAGGAAGGTGAGGTCCAGTTGAGCGGGATCGTCGGCAGCGCGGCCGAGAAGCGCGAGGCCCGAGAAGAGGCCTGGACCGAGGGCGTTCGAGGCGTGGACGACGCCGGTCTTCTCGTGGAGCCCTGGGCTCGCGACGACGACCAGCGCGACTCGCGGGTCGCGGAGGTGAGCGACTCCGAGATCGCCGACGCCCTGCGCATGGCGCTGCGCCAGGATCCGCGGGTCCCCTCCGAGAACGTGACGATCGAGGTACGCTCGGGCGAGGTCTCGCTGACCGGGGACGTCGAGAACCTCGAAGCGAAGCGCGCGGCCGAGGCGACCGCACGCCACACGGTCGGCGTGATCTCCGTGAACGACGGCCTGAAGGTCGCCCGGGACGGGATCGCCGCCGTGAACGAGCCCGCGGGTGCCCGCGAGACCGCCCTAGAGTCGGAGATCCTGGCGGCACTGCGCCGCGACCCCTGGGTCTCCCCGTTCGACGTGCGCGTCGACGTCACCGCCGGCGTGGCACGCCTTTCCGGTCGAGTCGACACCTATCTCGCGCGCGCACGCGCGGATGAGGTCACCGCCCGGGTCCCCGGCGTGATCGATGTCCTGAACGCGCTCGAGGTCGACACCCGGGCCACCGCGTTCGATCCGTATGTGGATTCCTGGCCTCCGACCTACCCCGACTGGTACGCGCCGGAGCCGCAGGCCTGGAAGTCGGACGCTCAGATCACGGAGGACATCGAGAACCAGCTGTGGTGGAGCCCGTTCGTGAGTGACCACGACGTGGATGTCGTCGTGACCGACGGCGTGGCGACACTGACCGGAACCGTGAACACCTGGGTCGCGTGGGACACCGCGCAGGACGAGGCGTATGACGCCGGCGCCACTCTGGTGATGAATCGCTTGCAGGTGCAGTAGCGGTCCCGAGGACGAAACGAACGGAAAGTCCAGCAAGGAGGGTGACATGTTGCGCAGCCTGAAGGAACTCACGGGATACGCCGTGGAAGCGATCGACGGGAAGGTCGGCAAGGCGAAGGACTTCTACTTCGACGACGCGGGATGGTTCCTGCGCTACGTCGTGGTCGATACGGGCGGCTGGCTCACCGGACGCAAGGTTCTGGTGGGACCGGAGGTGTTCGGCCCGGCGGACTGGGACCTGCACAAGATTCCGGTGACCGTGAGCAAGGACACGATCGAGGGCTCGCCGCCGATCTCGGAGGACGTGCCCGTGTCCCGCCACGAAGAGGAGCGGATGCGTACGTTCTACGGCTGGTTCAACTGGTGGACCGACCCGACCTACGGATTCGCGAACGCTTCCCCGGAAGCGGCGACCGCGGCTCGCGAACTCACCGCCACGGTGACCGCGACCGCGACCGACCCGCATCTGCGGAGCGTGAACGAGATCGTCGGCTACCACATCGAGGCGAAGGACGGCGAGCTCGGTCACGTGGACGACTTCATCGTGGATGACGGTACCTGGGCCGTTCGCTACTTCGTGGCGGCGACGCGAAACCTCCTGCCGGGCAAGAAGACGCTGATCGCTCCCGAGTGGATCTCGGCGCTGAGCTGGTCCGAGGAACACATCGCGGTCGACCTCACCCGGGATCAGATCAAGAACGCGCCGGAGTTCGACCCGCGAGCCGCGATCAACCGTCGGTACGAGGAGCACGTATACGACTACTACGGCCGACCGAAGTACTGGTAGTTCCTCCCGGCGCCATTCCGGCGCCGGGCGTCCCGTTCCCCTCCGGAACGGGACGGCGCCGCCCCCCCCTCCGAGGAGCCGCCCATCGATCTGCTCTGGACCCTGCTCGTACTCCTGATCGTCTCGCGCGTGCTCGGTGAGATCGCGGTCCGATTCGGACAGCCCTCGCTCGTGGGCGAACTCGCCGGGGGAATCGCGCTCGGAGTCGCGGTGCGGCATGCGGGCGGCTCCTTCCCCGTCCTCGCCGATCTTCCCCACGACGAGGTGTTCCTCTCGCTCACCGAACTCGGGGTCTTCTTCCTCATGCTCCACGCCGGCGTGCAGATGCGCATGTCACGGCTGGTCCGCGCATCCGGAGGCGCGGCACTCGTCGCGATCGGAGGCATGGTGGTGCCCTTCGTCGGCGGGTTCGTGCTCGCTCACGTCGCCTTTCCGGAGTCCCCCCGGAGGCTCGCGCAGTCCTTGTTCCTTGGCACCGCTCTCGCCGTAACCGCGGTGCCGGTCGCGATCAAGGTGCTCCTGGACCTCGGTCGCCTGGAGACCCGCCTCGGCCGAACGATCGTCTCCGCCGCCGTGCTCGACGACGTGCTGAGCCTGGTTCTGCTCGCAGTGCTCACGGCGCTCCTGCGTACGGGCGAGTTGCCGGAGGCCGGTCCCCTCGCCGCCCTCGGGGCACGCATCGTGGGGTTTTTCCTGATCGCCGCGGCCACCGGGCGCTGGATCTTCCCCGTCGTCGCGCGTGCCGTGGCTCGAGCGCGATCGCCGGAACTCGAGCTCTCCGCACTCCTCGTCCTCGGGCTCGCGCTCGCGCTGCTCGCGGAACGTCTGGGCATGCACTTCCTGATCGGGGCCTTCGTGGCCGGCCTATACTTCAGCCGCACGCTCGTGGACGACGCCTTCTACGAGGACGTCGAGACCCGGCTCTCGGGTCTCACGAACGGACTCTTCTCCCCGATCTTCTTCGCGTCGGTCGGCCTGCATCTCGAGCCCTCGGCGCTGACTGCGGTTCCCGGCTTCGTCGCGCTGGTCGTCGGGATCGCGATCGCCGGCAAGGTCGTGGGCGCCGGCGCCGGCGCCCGCCTGGCCGGACACTCCGGCGCCGGCGCGCTCGCCATCGGAATCGCGATGAGTTCGCGGGGGGCGGTCGAGCTGATCGTCGCGGACGTGGCGTTGCAGGCGGGTCTGTTCGAGAACGCCGCGACGCCGCGGATCCGTCATCTGTTCTCCGCCGTCGTCGTCATGGCGATCACCACCACGATCGTGGCGCCGCTGCTGCTGAAGCCCGCTCTCCGCCGCGAAGCGCGCGGCTCGCCGCAGCCGGACGAAGCGGCATGAGCTGGCTCCAGGTCTGGTCGGACATCTCCGTCCACGCCGCGGGCTTCTTCTGGAAGGCCGGTTGGGCCTTCGTGCTCGGCTACGCGATCTCCGGGATGATCCAGGCGTTCGTTCCGAAGGCGCGGCTCGCCCGCCGACTCGGCACGGCCTCTCCCGCGAGCGTCTGCTGGGCGACACTATTCGGTGCGGCGTCCTCTTCCTGCTCGTTCGCCGCCCTCGCCGCCGCCCGGTCCCTCGTACTCAAGGGCGCACATCTTGTCGCCGCGCTCGCGTTCCTGTTCGCCTCGACGAATCTCGTGATCGAGCTCGGCGTCCTGATCGTGATCTTCCTGGGAGGCCGGTTCCTGGCGGCGGAGCTCCTCGGCGGGCTCGTGCTCATCGCCACCTCGACCGCGCTCTTCGCGCTCGTCTGCCCGACCGCCTGGCAGCGCGCGGCACGCGCCAAGGTGGAACGCGAGTCGGCCCCCGAACCGGAGGACTTCGACTGGCGCGAGAGAATCCGGAGTCGGGAGGGCTGGCAACGGGTCGGCCGTCGCTTCGTCGGTGACTGGAAGATGGTGTGGGAGGAGATCGTGATCGGTTTCACCGTGGCCGGGATTCTCGCCGCACTCGTGCCGGCTTCCGTCTGGGAGTGGGTGTTCCTCGCCCGGGAGAGCGAGCTCCCGTCGTGGCTCGTCGTCCTCGAGAATGCCGCGGTCGCTCCACTCGTGGCCGCGGCCACCTTCATCGGGAGCATGGGCAACATCCCGCTCGCCACCGTGCTCCACTCGAACGGCGTCGCATTCGCGGGCGTGATGGGCTTCATCTACTCGGACCTGATGGTCCCGCCCCTCGTGTCGATCCAGGCCAAGTACTACGGCTGGCGCCTCGCGCTCACGATGGCGGGCGTGATGTGGGTCAGCATCGTGGTCACCACCATACTCCTCCACGGTGCGTTCGGCGCGCTCGGGATCACGCCGGACAGCGGTCGGACACTGGACCACGTCACACGGTTCGCGCTCGACTACACCGCCTGGCTGAACTTCGCGATGATCGGTGTGACGATCGTCCTGATCCGGGCGCATCGGGCGCACGTCGCGTCCGGGCGCCCCGAAGGTGCCGGGCACACGCACGGCTCGCACGGCCCGGGCCCGAAGCGATGGATCGTCTGGGGATGCCTCGCGATCGTGCTGGGGGGACTCGTGGTCCGCGCCTTCGGATTCTGAAGCGCGGGGACGCGGCCGATCGACCGCGTCCCCTGCCCCGGAACCGAGTGCTGCGCCTGCGCGCTACTGCAGTCGGGTGATCCGTTTCGTCTCGTGGACCGTTCCGGCCTCCAGACGGACGAAGTAGACGCCGGAGCCCACGCGCTCCCCTTGCGCGTCTCGTCCGTTCCACGTCGTCTCGTACCGGCCGGCCGGGCGTTCACCGTCCGCGAGAGTGATCACCCTTCGTCCGTTCACGTCGTACACCGCGATCCGGAACGATCCGCCCCGTGCGGGGACATCGAAGCGAATCGACGTCTCCTCGTCGGACGGGTTCGGACGCGGAGCACCGAGCGAGAACGACGCCGGGGCCCCTTCCACCTGCGGCGCGTCCACCGCCGAGGCTCCGACCGCGATCACGAGCCGGTACGAAGCCGTGCGGATCAGGTCGTTCGCATCGGTCTTGTGCACCGCAAGGCAGTGGTAGCCGGGGTTCGCGAACGTGATCGGCGGCAGATGCTCGTCCTCCCCGGGACCGCCGGAGTTCTCGGAGTACCAGGCCGAGAGCTTGACCTGGTACGGCTGCGATCCGTCGAAGAAGCGAAGCTGCAGATCCGCGTCGCCTCCCTCGGAGGCGATCGAGAAGTGGACCGGCAGGCCGACTGCTTCGGCCGGGACCCAGACCTCGTACAGATCCAGGATCTCCCCGTTGCCGATCGTGTACGGGCCGTAGCTGGACGTGCCGGGACTCGCGACGAACACGGGCGCCTCGGATCGTTCCACCACGAACGGTGTCGACGTCGCGTTCCAGTTCAGCACCGAGAAGTCCGGCACCGTCCCGGCCACGTTGTAGTTCACGATCGCGAAGTCCACCGCGCCGTCCGCCGCGTCTCCGGACCAGGTGAGGGGAGAGTTGAAGCCGTCCTTGCTGCCGACGTAGGCGTCGTGCACGCGCACGTCGTAGTCGGCATCCATCGCGAACGGCAGGACGCTGACCGCGGTCCAGTACGAGCGGAAGTCCGAGGAGAATCCGTCGCACGACCACTCCGGTCCCCAGCCCGCGGGGTCCTTGAGCGGTCCCCCCGATCGCGCGACCGGCGCGTCCGGCTCGAGCAGCAACGGGCTCCACGAGAACCAGTCCACGACGCGGTTGTCGTACTCGATCGACTCCGCCTGCTCCCCGTAGGCGTCCGTCTCCACGCGCAGGTGGTGCCGCCCACCGCGCACGATACTGAACGGATCCAGACCCTGCAGGGTATTGATCCACCGGCCCGTGAATCCTTGCGGAAACACGCCGCCGAGGAAGTACCAGTACCACACGTCGTCCACGAACAGATGATTCTGCCAGGCGGGGCCGCTGTCCCCGGGTCCCTGGTTCACCGTGGCGATGTTGTACGACGTGGTGGGCTGGTTGCCGTACAGGACCGCGGGGAGCGGCGCGTAGTCCGGCGTGGAGTCCGTGGTGTTCCGCGGAACGATCGGACCGTACCAGCCGAACGGGGTCGTCGGAGCTAGGTTCATCAGCGGCGACGTGATCAGGTTGTACGCCAGGCTCTGGTTCAGATCGGCGGACGCCCGCTTCCACACCGCGATCCCGTGCCACCCGGTGCGGTCGACGATCACCCACTCGTCCTGCGCCGGCCCCGCGTTGTCCGCGAACGCCACGGCCGACCACTTGCTGGTGAAGCCCGTGGGATCCTGGTGCACGGAGAGCCCGTAGTCCGCGTTCCCGGACAGCCACTGCACCTGGATGCGGGTCGGTACCCCGGCGGTGAGGAAGATCTCGTGCAGGTCCACGATCTCACCGACGCCGAGATCGTACGGACCGTTCGTCCCCGGATTCGCGATCACGCCCTGATCCGAGTCGTACTCCACGATCTTGTTCGCAAATCCGGACCAGTTCACCGCACTCGCATAGTAGGTTCCCGGCCCTACGACGTTCCGGTCCACGATGACGAAATCGGATAGGTCGAGACTTGCCGCGGAGATCGCCACCGCCGCTCCGAACCCGGCCTGCGGCACGTTCGTGGGGGCTTCGGCGTTCAGGTACACGTCGAAGTCCGAGGAAGCATCCGAGGGCAGCACGGCGAAGGCCGTCCAGTACGACGCCGTCGTGCCGGAGAAGCCCTCGGAGTTGTAGTACGGCCCGGATCCCGTCGACTGTCGCGGCGGATCCCACGAGCGCACCACCGGCACGTTCTTCGTGAGCGCGAGCCCCGACCAGATGTACTGACGCGCCCAGTCATTGTCCTCGTTCCACTCGTCCTCCTCGCCGAAGACGTCGGCGCGGTTCAGGATCGTGTGACGGCCTCCCTTCACGATGTCCGGGCCGATGTTGCCGCACCACTGGACGTCGCCGGGATTCATGTTCGTGTTGTAGCAGAACCAGATCCAGGCATCGTCGATGACCACGCCCGCGCGCGGATTGTTGATCGTGGGCGTGTACGAGTACGAAGGATTCGACTCCGTCCAGTTCCAGTAGGTCCCCGCGACGTTGCCGGGCAGCGCGCCCGCCTGCAGCGGCGCGTAGCCGAAGTTCGAGTCCGTCGACGAGCGCGGGAGGATCGGGTAGGACCAGCCGGCAGGAACGGCCGACGGCACCACGTCGGGCTCGATCCAGTTGATCGCCCACGGCAGGTTCGGCATCACGCCGATGTTCCGGGAGATCGGCGAGCCCTGCGGCGTCCCGTTGATCTTGAGACTGAGGCGAACCTGGGCCGGTGACAGAGTGATCCCGTACTTCGCCTTGGAGATCCCCTGGAGGTCGGCCGCCGCCCCCACGATCATGGGCGACGCGCCGGACGTTCCGCCGAAGCCCGCCGTGTAGCTCTGCGTGCAGTCGCCGGTCCCGAGCCAGAGATCCCCGTAGCCCGTGGAGAAGATCCCGCTTCCCCACCCGTGCAGATCGATGCGGCTGCCGTAGTTCGTCCAGCACTCGGGCGAATGGCTGCCCGGCACCCCGGCGCCGACCAGGATGGCGCCGGAGTCGTTGCCGAACCACCCGCCGTAGATCGGCGAGTCGAGATTCATGGAACCGTTGCCGCCCGCCTCCACCACGATGATTCCGTTCGCCGTGGCGGTCTGGATCGCGAGGAAGCTCGCGAGGTCCCACTCCACGGGAACGAACTCGAACTGCGCGCAGTTGCACGCGCACGTCAGCCCGGAGTTCGGCCCGAGAATGTGGATCTCGAGCAGCATCACCTCACCGGGAACGAGCCAGGCGTCCGCTTCCTGGATGTTCGCGGCCCAGGTCAGCTCCGAATCGAAGTCGCACATCTTGAGCGTGACGTCCGGCGAGATGCCGGTCATGCCGAAGCCGTCGCTGCAGGCGCCGATCTCGCCGAGCACGGCCGTGCCGTGCGCCGGATCCGATCCGCCGCTCGCGCCGTTCAGCACGTCGCTCGCGAAGACCGGCAGATCCTCGTGCCCGAAGCACCAGTCCCATTCGAGATCGGCGACCCAGTACGAGGTGCCGTAGCCGTTGCCGCCCGGGTGGTAGGCCCAGGCGTAGTCGGCGTCGAGGCCGGTGGGCGCGGGGTCGCGATAGGTCTGCGACGCATCCCAGTTCGGGGTGGCCGGAGCCGCGTCCGCACACGGGCCCGGGGCTTCACCCGGCGCCTGCAGGTACGCGAGCTCCACCAGATCCAGCGCGAGGAACTCGTTCGCGAGGTCCGGACCGCGTTCGCTCGGCGTGTCGAACGTGAACACGTAGAGGTTGTTGAGGTCGGCGAGCGCTCGCCCGGACATCTGCTGTCCGGTCTCGCGGTTCTCGTCCAGGATCCGCTCCTCGGTGTCGAACACGCGATGGAGCGTGGCGTCGGGGTAGCGCGCCAGGATGTCCTGTACCTCGGGCAGCGGACTCCCGTCCGCGCGCAGCGTGCCCTGACGCAGCCGCACGGGAACGTCGTCCACGAACTTCACGATGATCTTGTCGCGCGAGAGCTCGCGCCGTCCGTCGACCCGGTCCGGTTTCACCGGGAGCGTGCGGGGCGTGAGCGCGCGCGCCGCCGGCGGCAACGTGATCCCCATCGCGCGGAGCTGTTCGGCGTGACTCTGGGGACGCCGCTCCCAGCCCTCCGGCAGGTCGGCGTTCCGGTGTCCCACGAGCTCGCCGTTCGAGTCGTAGTAGAAGTCCCCGCGCGTTTCGGCGATCTCGAGCGCACGGGCGGTTGGCGTGACGGCCACGAGGATCGCGGCGAGCACGGTCGCGAGGGACGACCGCGCCGAAGCCGCGGGTTGAGACGTCGTTCTCATGGCGCCCCCCTACTTCTCGAGCCCGAGCTGACGGGCGCGTTCGCGGGCGATCGCGGGGTCGGCCGGCGCGGGACGATACTTCTCCGGATTCCGCAACCGATCGAGCGCTTGCTCGAAGTCGGCCACGCGGGCGGCGTCCTCGTTCAGCATCGCGATCTCCAGACCGAGCTCGGTCGAGCGCAGCAGAAGCGCCTGCTTCGCCTCCTCCATCCGCCGCTGGATCTCGAGCTGCGCTTCGCCGCGCGGCGCGGCCTGCAGGTCGGCCACGAGCTGCGCGAGCCGCGCCTCCGTGTCCACCGCCGCGGTCGCCTGTTCGTCGTAGAGTCGCCGAATCTGGGCGCGAACCTCCGGATCGCGGGCCTGGATCGGTCCGTACCGGACCTCACCGGGGCCGGGGGTGGCCGGGAGGGCGTCCCGCTCGGCCTCGGTCACCGCGCGGGCCTCTCCCGTGGCGGGTGCGTCCGCCGCCGCGGCGACGGTCGGGAACATCGAGGGGCTCGCGGCGAGCAGCAACGTCGCCACGGCGGCCGGGAAGATCGAGTGAGAGCGCATGGGGGGCCTCCGGTTCGCGGGGAGACGACGGACTCCGCGGACTCGGCACGCCGCGGCCGAATCCGTCGCTGAATGTCCATGCGCCGGTCCGGGCCGGAACGGGCCACGCGGGTCCCGAAGTTGACGGCACGTCCGGCGGCGCGCATCTTCGCCCCGGCGCCGCCGACCGGGTGGCGCGAGGGCGGACGCTCATGAAGCGATTCCCGGTGCTCTGCGGTCTCCTCGCCCTGACGATGCTCGTGGGCTGCGGGGACTCGAACGAGGGCACCTACCAGGGCTACGTCGAGGGAGAGTACGTCTACGTCGCGTCGCCGCTGGCGGGGACGCTGACGAGCCTCGACGTCGCCCGCGGGGATCACGTGTCCGCGGAGCAGTCCCTGTTCCAGCTCGACGACGAGGTGGAGGCGGCCGAGCTGAGGCGATCGGAGCACGCGGTGGCCGAGGCGAGCGCCCAGCTCGACGACGTGCGCAAGGGTCTCCGGCCGTCCGAGATCGCCGCCCTCGAGGCGCAGCGCGACCGCGCCCGGGCGACCCTCACGCTCGCGGAGTCGCAACTGGAGCGAGCGAAGCGGCTGCACGCGGCGGAGGATCCCCTGATCTCGGACGAGGAGCTGGAGCAGGCCGAAGCGCAACGCGACGCCGATCGGGCGCAGCTCGCCCAGGCAGAGGCCGACCTGAAGACGGCCCGGCTCGGCGGACGCACGGACGCCGTACGCGCCGCAGAAGCTCGCCTCGCCGAGGCGGAGGCTTCCCACACGCAGGCCGCGTGGTCCGTGGAGCAGAAGCACCGGGCGGCGCCCGCGAGTGCGTTCGTCGACGACACGCTGTACGACGTCGGCGAGTGGGTCGGCGCGGGACGGCCGGTGGTGGTGCTCCTGCCGCCGGAGAACCGCAAGGCGCGCTTCTTCGTGCCGGAGCCGGTGCTGGCGCGCGTCGCGCCGGGCCGGAATGTGTCCGTGCATCTCGACGGTCTGGACCGCCCGCTCGAGGCGACGATCTCCTACGTCTCCTCCGAGGCGGAGTTCACGCCGCCCGTGATCTACAGCAAGCAGAACCGGTCGAAGCTCGTCTACATGGTGGAGGCGACGTTCCCGCCGGACGTCGCGGAGAACCTGCGTCCGGGCCAGCCGCTCGACGTGCGACTCGAGGTCGAGTCGCCGTGAGCCAGGACTTCGTGATCGACGTCTCGGGGATCACGAAGCGGTTCGGTTCCCTGACCGTGGTCGACGACATCTCCCTCCAGGTCGGCCGTGGCGAGATCTACGGATTCCTCGGTCCGAACGGCAGCGGCAAGACCACGTTTCTGCGAATGCTGTGCGGCCTCCTCACGCCCGACGCCGGCCGTGGAACCTGCCTCGGCTACGACGTGCTGACCCAGGCCACGGACATCAAGAAGAACGTCGGCTACATGACCCAGCGGTTCTCTTTCTACGAGGATCTCTCGCTCGAGGAGAACCTGGACTTCATCGCGCAGATCTACGGTCTGCCGGGGCGTCGCGCCGCCGTGCGTGAGAGCCTCGATCGACTCGGCATGTACGGACGCCGCAAGCAGCTCGCGGGCGAGCTCTCCGGCGGCTGGAAGCAGCGGCTCGCGCTGGCCGCCTGTCTGATCCACTCCCCTCTCCTGCTCCTGCTGGACGAGCCGACCGCGGGCGTGGACCCCAAGGCGCGCCGCGACTTCTGGGAAGAAGTCCACCGCCTCGCCGGCGACGGCATGACCGTGCTGATCACCACGCACTACATGGACGAAGCGGAGCGCTGTCACCGGATCGCCTACCTCGCGTACGGGAAGCTGCTCACGCGCGGCAGCGTGGACGAAGTCGTGACGAAGGCGGGACTCACGACCTGGGAGGTCTCCGGTCCGCACCTCTACCGCCTCGCCCCGGAGCTCCGGCGGCTGGACGGCGTGGAACAGGTCGTCGCGTTCGGGACGGCCCTGCACGTCAGCGGGCGGGACGCCGACGCGCTGCGCGAGAGCCTCGCCCCGTACTTCACGGATTCCTACGAATGGAGACCGGTCGAGTCCCGCCTCGAAGACGTCTTCATCAGTCTCATGAGCCGCAGTACGGACCAGTACTCGTGAGCGCCTTTCGCTGGGCACGCTTCCGGGCGATCGTCGCGAAGGAGTTCATCCAGATGCGGCGCGATCGCCTCACGTTCGGGATGATGGTCGGCATCCCGATGATGCAGCTGATCCTGTTCGGATTCGCGATCAACTCCGACCCGAAGCACCTCCCCACGGCCGTGTACTCGGCCGACAACAGCCCGTTCTCGCGCACGCTCGTGTGGGGGATCGAGAACAGCGACTACTTCCGGATCGTGCGCGAGGCGGAGTCCGAAGAGGAGATCGCCTCGCTGCTGGACGAAGGCCGCGTCCAGTTCGTGCTGCACGTTCCCGTGGACTTCTCGCGCGATCTGCTGCGAGGGGATCGCCCGCAGTTGCTTCTCGAGGCCGACGCCACCGACCCCGCCGCGACCGGCAACGCGCTGGCGGCCGTGAGCAACCTGCTGGACACGGTGCTTCGACGTGATCTGGTGGGCCCGCTCGAGGGACTGCGGGCGACCCCGGGTCCGGTGGAGCTCCGCACCCACCGACTCTACAACCCGGACATCGTCACGCAGTACAACATCGTCCCCGGCCTCATGGGTGTGGTTCTCACGATGACGATGGTCGTGATCACGTCGCTCGCGATCACGCGAGAGCGGGAGCGCGGCACCATGGAGAATCTCCTCTCCACACCGGCGCGCCCCGGAGAGGTCATGATCGGGAAGATCGTACCGTACGTACTGGTCGGCTACATCCAGGTGTTCCTGATCCTGCTCGCCGCGCGCTACCTGTTCCACGTGCCGATCGTCGGCAGCATCCCGCTCCTGCTCGCCGTGATGCTGCCGTTCATCGTGGCGAACCTCTCGGTGGGAGTCACCTTCTCCACGCTCGCGCAGAATCAACTGCAGGCCGTGCAGATGGCGTTCTTCTTCTTCCTCCCCTCGATCCTGCTCTCCGGCTTCATGTTCCCGTTCCGCGGGATGCCGGAATGGGCGCAGGTCGTGGGGCAGGTCCTGCCGCTGACCCACTTCCTGCGGATCGTTCGAGGCATCCTGCTCAAGGGGAACGGACTCCTCCAGATCCTGCCCGAACTGTGGCCGATCGGACTGTTCGTGCTGATCGTGATGACGGTGGGCATCAAGCGCTACCGACAGACGCTGGACTGAGTCGGATCACCGACCGCGTGCGGCCCCGGCGGCGGCTCGGGATGCTCGTCAGCGAAGCCGATTCACCACGCGGACTCGCCGGCGCGCGTCTCCTCCCAGGGACACGAAGTAGACTCCCGCCGCGACCGATCTCCCGGCATCGTCGCGGCCGTCCCAGACGACGGCATGCTCGCCCGCGGGGAATGGCTCGGAGCGCGTGAGCGTCCGGATCCTCCGCCCCGCGACGTCGTGCACGGTGAGCGACACCGGCCTCGACGAGGAGATCGCGAACCGGAGGGTCGTGCTCGCGCGAAACGGATTCGGCGTGTTGACGAGCCCGGACGCACCCCGCCGCGCGACGTCGGGCGCCGAGGTCGCCGTCTCCGACGCGGGGCCGAGCGCGAGACCGTACGGACTGACCAACCCGGCAACCAGGTCCTCGAGCTGCGTCCCGTCGAGAGCGCAGCTCTGGATCTTGCCCGCCACGTCGTCGGTCCAGAGCAGTCGGCTGGAGGCGTGGTCGATCTCGAGGTGCCGGGGCAGGCCGAGTCCGGTCACGAGATCCGCCGGAGCGGACCCGTCCAGTGCGGAGCGTCGGACCTTTCCCGCCTCGGTCCAGTAGAGCGCACGCCCGGCGACGTCGATCGCCACGGCCGCCGGATGCGACGTCACGACCGGCAGCGTCTCCACGTTCGTTCCGTCGAGGTCCGCGCGGTGCAGCGAGCCGGGGAATGCGTTCTCGGCCCAGTAGAGCTTCACGTCGAGCGGGTCGATCGCGATTCCGCTGACGCTCGAGAGGCCCGTGGTCACGAGATCCTGCACGTTCGACCCGTCCAGATCCGAGCACTGGATGCGATCCGTCCCCCGATCGGTCCAGTAGAGCTTGTTCGTGATCGGACACACGATCAGCCCGTCCGGAATCTGCAGTCCGCTCACCACGTCCTCCACGCCGGCGCCGTCGAGGTCCGCCCGCTGGATCCGATCCGTTCCCGCGTCGCACCAGTACATCTTTCCGTGCACGGGATCCGTGGCGACGCCCTGCGGAAGGGAGAGTCCCGTCGTCACGAGGTCGACCGCGTCGGAGCCATCCAGTCGCACCCGGCGCACGCGGTCCGATCCGTAGTCCGTGAAGTAGATCGCGTCTTGCGGCCAGACGGTCGGCGTGGCGACGATCCCGTAGGGAGCGGACACGTTCGCGACGATCTCGGTCCCGGTGCCGTCGAGGTTCGCCCGCTGGATCCGTTGCCCCGAGTAGTCTCCCCAGTACATCTTGCCGAGGTACGGATCGAGATGCAGGAACGTCAGGAGGTTCCCGCTCGCGTCGACGACCGTCTCCACGGCGCCCCCGTCGAGCGGCGCCCGCTGGACGTAGCCGGTGGACGTCGTCCAGTAGAGTCTGCCGGTCGCGAGGTCCAGCTCCACGTCGTACGGATTCGTCACGGCCACGATCTCCTCCGGCGCGCTCCCGTCGAGATTCGCCCGCCCGATCCGGTGACCGTACTGCTCGGTCCAGTACACTCTCCCGCCCGCCGGATCCAGAGCGACCCCGAACGGGTAGTGCGCGTACGGGATCACGGTCTCGATCTGTGTTCCGTCGAGGTTCGCCCGCCGGACACGGTTCGCGCTGCGCTCGGTCCAGTAGATCTTGCCGAGCTCGTGGTCCAGGGCGAGACCGCAGGGGAGCGTGTCGTTCTCCAGCGCGACCAGGACTTCATCGCTCGTCCCGTCGGGGAGGCAGCGACGGATCGCGGGCGGATTGTTCGGCGCGGAGTAGTAGACGTATCCCTCGGCCGGATCGAACGCGACGTCGGCGGTGTTGAAGACCGTCGGGGCGACGTCCTGGATCGAGCTCCCGTCCAGGTTCGCGCGACGAACGGTCGGGCCGTCGGCGTCGATCCAGTACACCTGCGGGACGGCGGCGACCACGGAGGGTCCCAGGGTCGCGAGCAGTACCGGCAGAGCGAGCCGGCCGGCAGCGGCAAAGTTCATCGGACTCTCTCTCCGGATGGGGGATCACGAAGAGAGAACGTCCCGGCCCGCCGCGGAAGTTGCACGGGCCGGGACCCAACGATCACCGCACTCGGACCAGTCTCGTGGCCGCTCGCTCCCCCGCCGCCTCGAGCGACGCGAAGCCTTCCCGGACGTCGTTCCGGATCAACGAGGGATCGAAGTAGAACGGGCCCTCGGTCTCGTCCGGCGTGATCCAGCAGGCGCCTCGCCCGGAAAGATCCCGCGCGGACTCCGCGGCCGACGCCGACCGGATCGGGCGGGCGATCGACAGACCACCGATCGCCCACCGCATCGTCTTCAGGGCATCACGTCGTTCCATGGCACGACTCCTCGGAGAGCTGGACGGGGGCAGCCGGCCCGACGTGGGCCGTCGGACGCAATATAGGACGAAGTCGGGTTCGGAATTCGTGGCAAAGTGTGGTAATTCGAGAGTCTCGAGGGCGTCGCCGTCGCGACGTCGAATCCCCTTCGCCGGAGCCGTCGTGGGCCGCCCCCTGAAGAAGCTTCTCCACGCGACGAACTGGAGCACGATCTTCGCCGACGTGGACCGCCTCCGCCGACGCGTGCGCCTGTATCTCCTCGTGATGCTCTCGGTAGACCTCCTGGCCTACGTCAGCGACTGGCTGGGCCCGCTGCTGTTCGGCGTCCCCACGGCCGCCTACCCGGCGGAAGCGATGGCGCTCCGGTACTCGGTCACACTCGTCATGGCCGCCGCCTGGGCCTTCACGCGCTTCACCCGTCCGGGTCGTATCACGCTCATCGCCATCGACACCGCCGTCACGCTCGGGCTCGTGCTCGTCTACGCCCACATCGCGAAAGCCACCATGGTCGACGGTATCGAGGACTTCGGACCGCCGTTCGCGTTGTTCGGGATCGTGCTGCTGCTGAGCGTGCGTGCGGCATTCGTGCCGAGCCCCGTGATCCGGACGTTCCTGATCGGCGTGGTGTCGATGCTCTGCTTCTTCTGGTTCAGTCGGGATTCGCTGCACGCGCTGGATCCCTACGTGCAGGACGGCCTCCGGTTCATCGCGGGAGCGTTCATTCTTGCCACCTCGGCGACGTCGCACGTGATCTTCGGGCTGCAGCGCGAGGTGCGCGAGGCGCTGCGACTCGGGCAGTACACGCTGGAGGGCAAGCTCGGCCAGGGCGGCATGGGCGAGGTGTACCGCGCGAAGCACGCGCTGCTCCAGCGGGACGCCGCGATCAAGCTGATCCGTCCGGAGCTCGCGGGAAGCGGAACGTCGCGCGACCGGGCGCTCCCGCGCTTCGAGCGCGAGGCTCGCGTGACTGCGAGTCTTCGTTCCCCGCACACGGTCGAGCTGTACGACTTCGGCGTATCGGAAGCGGGCGCGTTCTACTACGTGATGGAGCTCCTGGACGGCATCGATCTGCAGACCGGGGTCGCCCGCTACGGGCCGATGCCCGCCTCCCGGGTGGTGTTCCTGTTGCGGCAGGTGTGCGACTCCCTGGAGGAGGCGCACGTCGCGGGTCTCGTGCACCGCGACATCAAGCCGGCGAACATCTTCGTGTGCCGGTACGGCCTGCGTTACGACTTCGTGAAGGTGCTCGACTTCGGGCTCGTGAGCGTGGGGCTTCGCGAGAACACGGGTGCCGCCGAACTCACGATGGAGGGGTTCGTCGGCGGCACGCCGGCCTATCTCGCACCCGAGATGGCGTCGCGGGCGCACACCGTGGACGGCCGCGCCGACGTCTACTCCGTGGGATGCGTCGCCTACTGGCTGCTCACCGGCCGCGCGCCGTTCGAACGGGACAGCGCGCTCGCCACGGTGCTGGCGCACGTGAACGATCCGCCGATCCCTCCGTCCCAGGTCACGGAGCTCCCGGTGCCGGCGTCGCTCGAGTCGCTCGTGCTCGCGTGCCTCGCGAAGTCGCCCGACGATCGCCCCGCGTCCGCGGAGGAGCTGGCGCGACGCCTGGAGTTCGCGGGCCGGGAGGCGGAGGCAAACGACGGCGGGTCGTCGTGGAACGCCGACGAGGCGCGCGCCTGGTGGGAGACGCACCGACCGGAGAGGTCGGTGACCGAGTTCCCGGCCGACGTATCGCCCCTGACGGTCACGAAGACGATGCCGTAGGGCGTGAAGCATCCGGCCGACCCTCCCGTCGACGCCTACGGAAGAAGGATGGCGAACACCGCTCCCCCCCGCCCCGAGTCCCGGAGCGAGAAGTCCAGTCCGTGGCCGATCAGGATCTCCTGCACGAGCGTGAGTCCGATCCCCTGCCCGGTCGGTTTCGACGTGAAGAACGGCGAGAACAGGCTCGGGACCACGTCGGCGGGGATGCCGCCGCCGGTGTCCTCGATCTCGAGGGCGAGACGAGACCCGCGCGTTTCCCAGCGAACGCGGATGGCACCGTCCGCGCCGATCGCGTCCAGCGCGTTGCGGAAGACGTTGAGGAGCGCCTGTTCCATCTGCGAGGCGTCGAGCGGCATCGCCTCCGAGGGCGGACGGCCCTCCGTGATCCACTCGATCCGTCGTTCCGCGCACTCGTCGCGCAGCAGGATCCGGAGCGACTCGACGATCTCCGCGAGCCGGAACGGCTCCTTCGTCGGCGGCGGGAGGCGAATCACGTCGGCGAAGCTCCGAACGAAATCGTTGAGGCGCGCGGTGCGAGTCGTCGCCACGCGGATCGCGTCGCGGAAATCGGCACGATCGTCCGGTCCGATCTGATCGGCGTAGTTCAAGCAGGAATCCAGCAGGCTCGTCACCCCGCCCGCCGTGTTGTTGACCTCGTGCGAGATCATTCGAATGAGCTTCTCGTAGGCCGCCTTCTCCGACTGCCGCAGCTCCTCCGTCAGCTCCTCCAGGACGAAGTACTCGCGGCGGAATCCCCGATCGAAGAACGTCCCGCGATGCGCGCGCACACGACGTCGGCCGTGGAGCGGGAGCACGGTCGTCGTGCCGAGCGGGAGTCGGTCGAGACAATGAGCGAACGGGGCCTCGAGCTCCGCCAGCCGCCGGCCCGTGGCGACCGCCGGCGACGTGTCCAGCAGAGCGGCGGCACTCCCGTTGATCTGCACGATCTCCCGATCGAGATCGAGGGTGATCACAGCCGTCGCGCCCGTCTCGAGGATCTGTCGCAGGAAGTGTTCCTGCTCTTCGTGCCGGATCCGCTCGTCGCGGAGTTCTCCCGCCATGCGGTTGTAGACTCGAACGAGCCCGTCCATCTCCGGATTGCCGGACTCGCGAAACCGCGACGAGAGGTCCTTCGACTGCAGGAGATCCACCCCGGCGCGGAGCACCTCCAGCGGCTCGAAAGTCAGCCGGATCAGGCGGACGCCGAGCGCGAGCGACAAGCCCAGGATCAGCTCGGACGCGAGGACCGCGTACGGGTGGCCGCGCAGCAGGTACAGCACGGCTCCCCCGAGCACGACGTGGACGGCGATCAGATAGACATACGAGAGAGTCTTCCGGCTCAAGTCCGGATACCGAACTTCTCGAGACGACGGTACAGGGCGGCGCGGCTCAGGCCGAGCGACTCCGCGACCCGGCTGAGATTCCCTTCGTGATGTCCGAGGCTCTTCACGATCATCGCCCGCTCCATCTCTTCCACCGTCACCTGCCCGACCGGCGGCGTCCAGTCGCCGGACACCTCGGCACTGCGAGCTTCGTCGATCATCCCGGTCCGCTGAACGTCCTCGAGGCCGAGATCGGAACGCTCCGCCACGAGGGCCGTCCGTTCCACGAAGTGCCGCAGCTGGCGCACGTGTCCGGGCCAAGGCCGGGCCGCGAGCCAACGCAACGCCTCCTCGCGGATCGTCAGTCCGGGACGATCGTACTCGCGGGCGGCCTGTCGTGCGAAGTGCCGCGCGAGGAGCGGGATGTCCCCCCGCCGCTCCTCCAGTCGGGGCAGCCGGATGGTGATCAGGTTGATTCGATAGTAGAGATCCTCGCGGAAGCGGCCCTCGCGAACGGCCCGCTCGAGGTCCCGGTTCGTGGCCGAGATCACCCGAACGTCGAGCGGGCGGGGCCGACTGTCCCCGAGCACCTCGAACGTTCGCTCCTGGAGCACGCGGAGCATCTTCACCTGGCAGGCGGGGTCCAGCTCTCCGATCTCGTCGAGCAGGATGGTGCCGCCTTCGGCCCGCGCGAAGCGACCCTCACGATCCTGGTGCGCGTCGGTGAAGGCGCCCTTTCGGTGCCCGAACATCTCGCTCTCGAACAGGGTCCGCGGAATGCCGCCGAGGTTCACCTTCACGAGCGGCGCGTCGCGACGGCGACTGTTGCGGTGCAGGAACTCGGCGACGACTTCCTTGCCGGTGCCGCTCTCCCCCGTCACGAGGACGGAGGCGTCGGTGGCCGCGACCTTCGCCGCGAGGCCGATCGCGCGGAGGAATGCCGGGCTCTCCCCCACCACGCCGGAGAGATCGTATCGACTCGCGAGCTCCTCGCGATCGGCGCCGGGCTCCTCCACCCCGCCGCGCCGACCGGGACCGAGGGCGGTGCGGATCGCGAGCAGCATCTGCGCGTTGTTCCAAGGCTTCGTGATGAAGTCCTGCGCGCCGGCCCGGATTCCCTCCACCGCGAGCTCGATGGATCCCCAGGCCGTCATCAGGATCACCGGAACGTCCGGGCGCCGCTCGCGAATGGCGATCAGCAGCGCGAGCCCTTCCTCGCCGGTGGTCTTCCGGGTGAAGTTCATGTCCTGGAGAACCGCGTCGAAACTCCGCGACTCGAGCTGCTCGAGCGCCTCCCCCGGTGTGGCCACGCACGCGGACGCGAAGCCCGACTGCTTCAGCAGCAGGGCGAGCGAAGCCGTGACGGCGTCGTCGTCGTCGATGACGAGGATCGTTCCGGTGGTCGACATGCACTCACTCGTAGCCGAGAGCCCGGGCCGGCTCGATCCGGGTGGCGAGCCAGCTCGGATAGAGACCGCAGAGGATCACGAAACCGTACATCACGAGCAACGAAGATCCCAGGGCACAGGCGACGACCTTGCCCGGCTCCTGGAGGAGGCCGAGGAACGGAAGCTGCAGGTACAGGACCGATCCCGCCAGAACCGAGATCGAGGTCAGCGCCAGCAGCTCGCCGAGCAGCTGCCGGCGGACCCCGTCGGCCGTCGCTCCCATCGCCCGTCGCACTCCGATCTCGTCCGTGCGCCGGATCACGCTCTGCCAGAGAACCCCGATCAGGCCGAGCCCGACCATCAGGATCAGGAAGAGCGCGACCACCGCGAACAGAAGCAGCGGCAGCATCGCCTCGCGGAGGAGCCGGGTCCGCATGTCGTCCATCCGGGTGAGCGTGAAGCTCCAGCCGGGGGCGATCGCCGAGGCGGTTCGCAGCAGCTCCTCCTCCAGCGCGGCCGGAGCCCCGGGCCGCACCCGCACGAGCAGATCGCGCGGCGGGAAGCCGCGGAACGTCTCCCAGTCGATCTGCCGCACGATCTGGGGCTCGGACGCGCGGTGTTCGCCGCGCCCGCGGTACGGACGGATCACGCCCACGATCCGTTGCCGGGGATTGTCGTCCTCGACCGAATCCCCGTCGTCCGATTCCTTCCGGGGAATCAACCGACCCACCGCGCTCTCGTCCGGAAACAGCTTTCGGGCGTAGTCCTGCGTGACGAGCACCGGTTCCTCTTCGCCGCCGCCGTTCTCGCCGAAGAACTCGCCTTCCACGAGCTCGAGGCGCAGGACCTCCGGCATCTCGCGTGTCGCCTGCAGCACGCCGACCTGGACCTGCTCGCCGTTCACCTCGAACGTCGTCCGCCACCGCGAGTTCGTGTAGGGGACGTTCGTCTGCATGGACGCCGCCACGACGTCGGGGCGGTTCCGCACCGCCTCCTCGATCCGTCCGAACTGACGGCGCACCGAGAGCTTCGCGTCCTCGTTCAGCGAGTGGTAGGGACCCGAGTTCACCGAGATCGCCCAGACGTCGCGGCGATCGAAGCCCATCGGCTCGTTCCAGTTCAGCAGGAACGAGGAGCCCATCGTGGAGATCCCGCAGAGCAGCAGAAACGAGACCAGGATCTCCACCATCACGAGTCCGTTGCGCTTGCGCCGGTTCCAGACCAGGCGGAACAGATGTCGGATCATCCCGTCTCTCCCTTCAGCGCGGCCACCGGGTGCACGCGCGACATGCGCCAGGCCGGGAACAGACCCGACAGGATGCCGAAGAACGTGGCCAGGGCGATCCCGACCACGAACACGCGAAGGCTCACCGTGAAGTGCGCATACGGAACCAGGCCGCTCGCGTTCACCGCCGCCAGCACCGCGGCGGACAGCACGAGTCCGATCACCCCGCCCACGAGACACAGCACCACGTTCTCGAGGACGAACTGATGGATCAGGTGACGCGAAGACGCCCCGAACGCCTTTCGCACGCCGATCTCCGAGGTTCGCTCGTAGATCCGGCTCAGGTTGACGTTCACGAGATTGATCGCGGGCAGGAGCATGAACGCGAGAACGAGAGCCGCGACCATCCCCGTGAACTTCCGCAAGGCGTTCCGGGACGGCCGATCCGAGAAGAACTTCACGGCCACGGTCTCGATCGGGGTCATGGGGAACCCCTCGAGCTTCGAGAACTCGTCCTCCGGCGGGAACGTGACCCGCTCGAGACGCGCCGCGAAGTCGTCGCGGATCGCGGGGAAGGCGTCGCGTGACTCCGCCACGAGGACCCCCTCGAAGCTCCCCATCAGGGCCTCGCGGAACGACGGGTCGGGGATGGTCCCGATCGGGACCCATACGTCGGAGTACGCGAGGTCGTACACGGGGCTCACGTTCGCCACCACGCCGAGGACCTCGTAGGTCCGCCCCGAGAGCGCGATCGACTGTCCGACCGCCGGGCTCTCGCCGAAGTACTCGCGACTCGCGGCCTCGGTGATCACGGCCACGGGACGCCCGACGCGATCGTCCTCCCGCGTGTAGGGGGCGCCCTCCAGGAAGCGGAAGTCGTACGCGTCCCAGTAGACGCCGTCGGTGTGGCGCAGCTTCAGGTCCGTGCGACGTCCCTCCGGATAGCCCACGACACTCGAGGTCCCGCCCACGATCGACATCATCTCCACCCCGGGCAGGTCTCGGCAGTACCGGTCCAGAAGTCCGAAGCCCGGCTCGCCGTTCCACTCGACGTTCTCCCCGGACTCGAGCATGTAGGAGATCCGGAGTGTCCGGTCGATGTTCACCTGCGGCGGCTTCGGGGCCAGCACGTGATCGACGATCGCGGTCAGCACCATTAGCACCACGAGCGTGAAGCTGATCCCGAACAGGCTGATGAACGTGAAGAAGCGTCGGCGGGCGAGGACCTTGAGCGCGACCTTGAGATAGTTCGCGAACATCAGTGCACCTGACGCCCGTCGAAGATGCGGATCGTTCGCGCCGTCCGCTCGCCGAGGGCCGGATCGTGCGTGACCATCACGATCGTGGTGCCCTCCTCCGTGTTGAGATGCTCCAGGATCTCCATCACCTCGGTCCCCATCTGGCTGTCGAGGTTTCCGGTGGGCTCGTCCGCGAGGAGGATCGGCGGCCGCCCCACGATCGCGCGCGCGATCGCCACACGCTGGCGCTGCCCGCCGGAGAGTTGATGCGGGAAGTGGTGCATGCGCGCGGAGAGGCCCACCTTCTCCAGCGCCTCCCCCGCCAGGCGACGTCGCTCGGAGCCGCCGGTCCCGCGGTAGAGCAGCGGAAGCTCGACGTTGTCGATGACGTTCAGGTCCGCGATCAGGTGGAACGTCTGGAAGATGAAGCCGACGATCTCGTTGCGCAGGCGGGAGAGCTCCCGATCGCCGAGGTCGGCGATCTCGTGGCCGGCCAGCACGAGACGACCGCTCGTGGGCGTGTCCAGGAGTCCCAGGATGTTCAGCAGCGTGCTCTTGCCCGAACCCGACGGCCCCATCACGGAGACGAACTCTCCCCTTCGGATCTCGAGATTCACGCCGCTGAGCGCTACCGTCTCGATCCGGTCCGTACGGTAGACCTTCTCCGCGTTCGACAGGATCGCCGCGAACGCGTCGGTTGAGGCCGCGGGCCCGGACGTCGAGACGCCCGGCGCCCCGGACGTCGTGGCGAGGGGACCATTCATCGGATTCGTACCTCCTTGATGTGTGCGTAGTCCGACATGTCCGTGAGAACGACGCGATCGCCTTGCTGCAGGCCGCGCACGATCTCCTGGGTGTCGAAGTTCAGGATCCCGAACTCCACGGGGGTGCGGATCGCCGAGTCGTCGCGAACGACGAAGACCTGCCGCTGTCCGTCGGCGTTCACGAACGCGCCGCGCGGCACGAACAGCGCGTCCTCGTGGCGATCGAGGACGAGGTCGGCCTCCACGCGGAGGTTCGGGCGCAGCGCCGGGTGAGACGGCTCCTCCAGGGTGAGCTCCACCGTCATCGTGCCGTTCTCCACCGCGGGGAACACCGTGCTCACGCGCCCCCGGAGGCGCGCATCGCCCACGCGGACGGTGGCGTCCTGGCCCACCGCGACCCGCTCCGCGTGCGTGTCCGCGAGCGACGCCTCCACCCGGAAGCTCGAGAGATCCGCCACACGCGCGATCTCCGCGCCGCGGGCCACGGCCGCGCCGGCCTCGCTCACCACCCACGTGAGGACGCCGTCGCGTTCGGACGCGCCGGTCGCTCGCGCGAGCCGGTCGGCGACGTCGGCCCGGTCCTTCCGCAGGATGCTGACCTCGAGATCGATGCCCTGGAGACGGGCGTCGGCGGTCTTGCGTTCGAGTTCGACCGTTCGCTCGAGCTGCTCGCGCTCGATGAGGGCACGCTTCACGTCCGTCTTCGCACCCCGCAGCACGTCCTCGGTGATGAGCCCCTCGTCGAGCAGGCGCTGGCTCTTGTCCTCGTCGATCCGGTAGGACTCGATCTCGAGATCCTTGATCGCGAGGCCCCCTTCGAGCTCCGCGATCTTCTGCTCGAGACCGAGCCGCGTGCGCCGACGCTCGTTCTCCTGCAGGGCGATCTGTTCGTCGAGCTTCTGCAATGCGCGCTCCGTCTCGGCGGTGTCGAGCGCGACGATCGCCTCGCCCGCCACGACGTCGTCGCCCGGATCGTGCAGGATGTCCCTCACGCGCGAGTCGATCGGGCTCGTGATCACGTGTTCCACGCGCGGCACCACCCGCCCCGTCGCGGTCACGGTGGCCTCGATCACGCCCCGCTCGACCACCGCGGTGCGGATCCGCGAGAGCGAGATAGACGGCCGGATCCAGCCCGGGACGAACACGATCGACGCGATCCCGAGACCGGCGAGACCGATCGCGAACGACGCGCGACGGAGGCGTCGGCGGCGAAGGGTGGCGTCGCTGAGGGGTCGATCCACGGAGTGTCTCCCAGCCCGGCGCTCAGGTTCGGAGCTCGGGTCCGGGAGGGGGGCCGCAAGGGTCATGCCAGCGCAAGGCCCTTCTCGGGGTCATTCTGGGCGATTCCGGCGACGCGACCGTCCGACTCCGGACGATGAGTGTCCGGAGCCGGACAGTGCGAGGATCACTCCGCCCGCAGCCCGGTGAAACGGCGCCCGGTCACCCGTGCGTAGGTCCACTCGAAGCCCACCGCCCCCAGGAGCATCCCGCCGAACACGAGCAGGTCGCGTGGCGACTCCCGGAAGGTGTGAGCGAGGAGCGCGAGGAGCGCGCCGAAGCACGCGAGGCACGCGATTCCGCAGATCAGACGTCGGGCCCGGATCTCCCCCGCCAGCTTCCAGCCGGCCGCGTTCACGAACGCGAACAGCAGCAGGAAGCTCGCGCTCCCGAGAATCGCGATGGACTGCAGGTTCACGGTGTTCGCGAGCAGCAAGGAAAGCGCGGCCGTCAACGTCACGCCGCCGAGCGGTCGGTTCCAGACCCTCCGGCCGAGCTCGGCGGGAAGCTCTCCGTCCTTCGCGAGCGTGAAGCCCAGACGCGCGTTGCCGTAGATCGTGGCGTTCACGGCCGAGAACGTCGCGAGGAGCGCGGAAACGGACACGAGCACGAAGCCGGTCTTCCCGAGCGCAGGCTTCGCGGCCGCCGCGAGCGCGTAGTCCTTGGCACGCGCGATCGTCTCGCCGTCGATCGAGCCCACGGTCACGATCGCCACGAGGAGGTACAGCGCGATCACGAACGCGACGCATCCGAAGAACGCCCGCGGCAACGTGACGTTCGGATGGCGGACGTCGGCGGCGGAGTTCGCGATGAGCTCGAACCCCTCGTACGCCACGAAGATCACCATCCCCGCCACGACGAGCTGTCCCGGCCCCGCCCAGGCCGCGGGTGCGAGCCGCGACGGATCGATGGAGCCGGCGCCCGCCCCGATCACCACGGCGAGGAGCGCGAGCTTGAGGACCACGATGACCGTTTCGGACTCGCTGACGATGTCGGAATTGAAGACATTGATCGCGGCCGGCAGCACGATGGCCGCACTGACCAGCACGTGCCGCCACACCGGCGACGGCTCCGGAAGGAACGTCAGCGCGTAGGAGCCGAACGCCGCCGCGTAGAGAGCGATCGTCACGAGGTAGCTGAGCCAGAGCGCCAGGTTCAGGGAGCCGGTGAGGAGGTCGATCCCGAAGGCCCGATCGAGGAACACGATCGTGCCGCCCGCGTTCGGGTACCGCACCGAGAGCTTCGCGTAGGAGTAGGACGTGAGGAGCGCCAGCAGCCCCGCGATCCCGAACGCGATCGGCGTGCCGCCGCGGGCGAGACCGACCGCGGTGCCCAGCACCGCGAAGATGCCGCCACCGACCATCCCGCCGACGCCGATCGCGATCGCGCCCAGGAGCCCGACCCGGCCGCCTTCGGCCGAGGCGGAGGAGGACGACCTGGCGCCGGTCACGGAGTCTCCGTCGCCGCAGCCTCCGCCGGTAGCGCCGAGTCGATCGCGGCTCGCACGGTCGCGAGGTCGATCGTGCCGCGCCACTCACCCACGAGGCGACCCTCGGCGTCGATCAGCGCCATCGCCGGGATGACCGCCACGAAGTACTTCTCCCAGGCATCCTTCGTGTCGCGCGCCATCGTGTACTCGAATTCGTTCTTCTCGAGAAACTTCTTCCAGGCCTTCTCGTCCTGATCGATCGATACGCCCACGACGCGCAGGCCACGCGGGGCGTACTCGCGCGCGAGGGCGGCCACCTCCGGCATCGCCTTCCGGCAAGGCGCGCACCACGTGGCCCAGAAATCCACGAGAGTCACGTCGCCCTTCTCGCGGAGTTCGATCTTCTCGCCGTCCGGAGTTCGCACCGTGACCGAGGGAGCGTCGCGCGGCACGGGATGCACCGCGAAGCCGGCGGGGAACGAGTCGAACGTCTCGGCGCATTGCTTGGAGCAGAACGAGTACGTCCTGCCCTCGAAGTCGCGGGTGGCCTTCACGTCCTCCTCGCCGTGACCGGCGCCGCGGACCTCGCAGGTGCGGCATACCGCCTTCGCCTTGTCGCCGGCCGTCGCGAGCGCGGGCGCGAGCAGCGCCACCGCACGAGGATCGCGAGCGCCGGAAATCGTCTCCACCTCATCGACCGTTCCTCCCGGATCAGAATCCCACCGAAACCGACACGCCGGGGCGCTCCAGCCAGACCCACAGGAGGGACACGGCCGCGCGCGATCGCGCGTAGTGGAGCAGCAGGTGCGTCTTCCGACCATCATACATCGGCTGGACCGCGAGCCCGCGCCCCAGATCCAACGTCGCGCCGAACGGGAAATTGAGCGCCTCGTCCCATTCCGAGTAGTTCAGCGTGGCGTAAGCCGAGACGGGCAGATCAGGCGCGCGTTTCGCCGCGGTGAGGTAGTACGACTGCTTGCCCGGCGGCGAGCCGATGCGATCCGAGCTCGTGCCGAGGAACACGGCCGGACGGCGCCCCCGCTCCGTGGTCAGGAAACAGGTGACGAGCGGGCCGACCTCCTCCGCCATCGCGTTGAACTCCACCCCGATCTGCAGCGACGACAGCACCCGCACGTTCGCGGTGCTTCGCCAGCGGGCGCGATCCACGTCGGTGTCCACGTAGCGCTGGGAGAGTACCCACGTGGTCTGCAAGCCCGCGCCCCCCACGGGAGCGCCTTCGCCCGGTCACCCCGCTCAGGTGGGAGCCATGGCCACCGGCCGCGAGGGGCGGGGCGCGGGCTTCGGGTCCTCGGGGTCGGCGGCGGATGGACTCGCACCGAGCAAGATCGGCGCGAGGCACAAGGTGGAGAATCGCATCCCGAGAATCTCGGTCGAGGGCGGACCGCGGTCAACTCGCGACGCAACCGCCGGCGAGGGGCGCCTGCAGTCGTCCGCGATCCGGAACCGCCTGGGTTCTCGGCCGACCGCCCGGCCTGATGACCCGGTTTCTCCGGAAGCTGCGTATGGGGCACGAGAGACTCCCTACCGGGGCGAATCTCGCCCGTGTCCGCGAGCGCTCCCCCATCCGTTTCCGGAGGTTTCCCATGTCCCCGAGGACCCTGTCGGCGCTGGGCGGCGCCCTGATTCTCACCCTCGCCACCGCGGCCGGCGCGCCCGGCGCCGAAGACCGGCTCGCCGTCCAGGCGCAGCTCCGGGCCGAGAAGTCGGCCCACGAGAAGGCCCGCCTCCGCGTGCCCGTCACCGGTCAGCCTCCGTCCACCCTCGGCGAGCTGCAGCGGGTCGGCGACACGTTCGTCGATGCCGACGGGCGCGCTGCGCTCGTCCCCTCCCGAGAGCTACGGGAGGAGGATCGCGGTCCGAAGAGCCACCTCGAGAAGTGGGCGCTGCTCGGGCTCGAGCTCCCCGCGGCGCCCGGCATTCCGGAGCCGCGGCGAGTCCTCGAGAAACCGGCCGAGGTCGAGATTCACGATCGCGTCGACCCCACGATGGTGATGTTCAAGTTCCGGGACGAGGTTCCGGTGCGTCTGCGCGGCGGACGACTCGAGTCCACAGCGCGGTCGTCCGCGGAGTGGGAGACCGTGCTCGGCAGCTACCCGGAGAAGGAGCTGCTGCGCGCGTTCCGCACGGGCGAGGCGATTCTCGACGCGGACCGGGGAACCGGCGAGGCGCTCTCCGGACGCGTGCTCCCCGACCTCAACAACTGGTATCTCGCCCGCTTCCCGGCGGGATCCGTCCGGGGCGTCGACCTCGCGAACGAGCTCCTCGCGCTCGACGCGATCGAGGTCGCCTACCTGCAGGCGATTGCCGAGCCGCCGTTCTGCGGGGATTTCCTGCCGAACACGCCCGACTGGGAGGACGCGGCGGATTTCCTGGGGCCGCCGCCGGAAGGCGTGAACGCCCACTGGGCGCACGCGTACCACCCGGGCGCGGACGGGCCAGGGAACTCGCTCTGGGTCGCCGATCTCGAGTGGGGCTGGTGCGTGGATCACGAGGACCTCGACATCACGGCCGGCGACATCGTGAACGGCAACACGGGTTTCAGCGCGAACGCGGAGAATCACGGCACCGCCGTTCTCGGAATCCTCGGCGCCTGCGACAACGCGAACGGCGTGAAGGGCATCACGCCCGACATCGCGATGAAGATGTTCGACTTCGACTCGGAGCCGACGTGGGGGAGCAACATCTCCACCGCGACGTCCTTCCTCGCCCCCGGCGACATCATGCTGCTGGAGATCCACATCGGCGGCCCGGACACGGGCACGAGCTGCCCGTGCAACTGCTCGCAGTTCGAGTACGTCCCGGTGGAATGGGACCAGGCCGCGTTCGACGCCATCCAGACCGCGACCGCGAATGGCATCATCGTGGTGGAGGCGGCGGGCAACGGCAGCGTCAATCTCGACTGGTCGGTCTATCAGAACCGGTTCCAGCGCTGGTTCCGGGATTCCGGCGCCATCATGGTGGCTGCCACCGAGTACTCGCAGGCGGCGAGCTGCTTCACGAACCACGGAAGCCGCATCGATGCGCACGGCATCGGCGGCAGCGTCGTGACCACCGGCTACGGAGACCTGTTCAATCCGGCGGACTGCCGTCAGCGCTATACGAACTCGTTCGGCGGAACGTCGTCCGCGTCGCCGATGGTGACCGGCGCGTGCGCGTCGCTGCAGGGATACATGCGCGAGCGCTGGGGCTACACGATGCTGCCGGCGGCGATGCGGAGCTGGGTGGTCGAGGGCGGCACGCCGGACATCTCGTCCACCAAGGAGACGGGGCTGATGCCGGACCTCGAGGCCGCGATCCACGCGCTCGAGCCCGACTGGCGACCGAACCGACCCGCCGGATGGACCGGGGAGGCGGTCCCTCGCCTCACCGGCAACGCGACGTTCGGCTCCGCCATCCTCTCTCCCCTGGCGCTGCCGGAGGGCAGCGATCCTGCCCGCGGCCACGAGACGTTCTTCAACTGGGCGTCGCAGATCGCGCCGGGCTCGCTGTTCGGGTCCATCTCGGGAGCCGTGACGGGACTCACGCTCGACGACGAGTTCCTGTGGACGTGCCTCGGAGGGGGACAGGCCCCCGGGAGCTGGCAGTACTGCACGAACGTGTCACGGTACGTGAAGGGCGGTCGGCACACCGTTCAGCTCGATGCCGACTACCTCGACGTCGAACTGGAGGGAGACGAGACCAACAACCACTGGGAGGGTCAGTTCATCTGGGAGGGTCTCAAGCTCGACGTCGGCGAGTCGACCGTGCAGACCGCCGATCCGCTCTCCACCGCCGGCAGCATCGGGTGGTACAACGCGCAGGGCTTCGAGGGCGACCGCTACTCGGAGAACTGGCACGCGTTCGCGGTGCTCCCGGCGGACGGCCTCGACGACTTCGACATTCGGTTCAACCAGGAGCTCCCGCTGAACTCGCCGCAGCAGGGCTTTGGCGCGTACGAGGTGTGGTCATCCGACGGGCCCGGCCAGGTCGACTTCGTCCTGGCGGACCGCACCACCTACGGCCCGAGCACGAGCTGGGCGAGCGTGCTCTGGTTCGGCGGCGCCGGCGACCCGAAGCGGGTCCAGTTCCAGGGCAGCTTCGGAACCATCAGTACGCCCGGCGTCCACGGCGCCTTCACGATTCCGGCGACCGGCATCGTGGGGATCCACGAGCTGTGGGTGGACGCGGGCGACTGGACCGTGGAGGTGAATCCCATCTTCGGCGATTCCGACATCGGTATCTCGGTGTACAACAACGCGACCGGGCTCTTTGCGAAGGACGACGCGCTGCCCGGCGCGTACACGGACGCGTTCCGCGGCTGGGGGCCCGAGACGGTCACGTTCACCGCGACGCAGAACGATCGCTTCGGCCTCGTGGTGTGGAAGCCCGACCACGGCAACATCTCGAAGGGCGTGACCTACCACGTGATCCTGCAGCCGGCGACCGCGGTGGGCGTGGATCCGGTCACTTCCCTCCCGACGGCGCTCGCGCTCGCGGCGCCGCGCCCGAACCCGGCGTCGGGCCCGTTCTCGCTCGCGTTCGACGTGCCCGCCGACGCCGGACACGTCACGCTCGACGTGTACGATCTCGGCGGTCGCCGTGTGGCCCGCCTCGTGGACGGATCGGTCGAAGCCGGACGGCACACGGCGCGGTGGGACGGCCAGGATCAGACGGGACTGTCGGCGGCGGCGGGCGTCTACTTCGCGCGTCTGCAGGCGGGAGCGGAGACCATCACCCGCAAGATCACTCTGCTGCCCTGAGTCCAGCCCGGGGGGCCGCGGGGATCCGGTGTATCATTGCCGGACTCCCCGGCCCCCTTCGCATCGTCCGGAGCCGAGCGTTGACGGAACCCGGCATCACCCAGCTGCTCCAGGCAGTCGGCGACGGCGACCCGGCGGCGCTGAACGACCTCTTCGATCTGCTCTACCCCGAGCTGCACGCGCTCGCCCACCACCAGCTCGCCCGCAACGAGCGCCAGACGCTCGACACCACCGCCATCGTGCACGAGGTCTACCTGCGCTTCGTTCGCCACGGCGCCGTGAGCTCGACGTGCCGGAGGCACTTCTTTGCGCTCTGCGCCAAGTCGATGCGACAGATCATCATCGACCACGCCCGCCGCTATCTCGCCGGCAAGCGCGGCGGCGGGGTGACGCACACGGTCCTCGACGAAGGCACTCTCTCGATCGAGGAACGCGCCGACGAGCTGGTGGCGCTGGATCGCGAGCTCGAGCGGCTCACCGCGATGGATCCCCGTCTGGCGCGCGTCGTCGAGCTGCGCTTCTACGCGGGGCTCAACGTCGACGAGGCCGCCGACGCGCTCGGCGTCGCGGCGAGCACCGTGAAGCGGGACTGGCGCAAGGCGCGCGCCTGGCTGTACTCGCGGTTGAGCAGCGAGCTCGCGGAGTGAGCACTCCTTCCCCGTCCGAGTGGAGCCGGATCGAGTCGCTGTTCGACGAGGCGGTGGGCCTGCCGCCGGACCAGCGGGAGGCGTACGTCACGGCCGCGGAGCAAGACCCACGCATCCGGGACGAAGTACACGCGATGCTGCGCGCCGACGCCCGGGAGGGAATCCTGGAGCGTTCCGTCGGCGACGTGGCGGCGGACTTCGTGCCTCCGGATCCCGACGAGACGCTCGCTCCGGGGACCGAGATCCCGCCCTACCGGATCGTCCGGCCGGTGGGCGCCGGCGGGATGGGTACCGTGTACCTCGCGGAGCGCGCCGACGGCCAGTTCGACCAGCAGGTCGCGCTCAAGCTGATTCGCTCGGACCGAAACGTCGGCGCCATCCGGACGCGCTTCCTGCAGGAGCGCCAGATCCTCGCGAACCTCGATCACCCGAACATCGCGAAGCTCCTGGACGGCGGCATTACCGGTGACGGACGGCCGTACTTCGCCCTGGAGTACGTCGAGGGGAGTCCGATCACGCGCTACGCCGACGAGCAGCGTCTCGGCGTCGACGAGCGGGTCGATCTGTTCCGAAAGGTCTGCGCCGCCGTGGCGTACGCCCAGCAGCGCCTCGTGGTGCACCGGGATCTCAAGCCGTCGAACATCCTGGTGACCCCGGAGGGTGAGCCCAAGCTCCTCGACTTCGGCATCGCGAAGCTGTTCGACCCGGACCAGCGGCGCCCGGACTTGACGCAGGAGGGCACGAGCGTGTTCACCCCGGAGTACGCCGCTCCGGAGCAGGTGCGCGGCGAAGGAATCACGACCGCCACCGACGTGTACGCGCTCGGCGGCATTCTCTACGAGTTGCTGTCCGGAGCGCTTCCGCTCACGCCGCAAGACCGGTCGCTCGTCGGCTGGCAGCGCGCCATTCTCGAGGCGGAGCCCGCGCCGATCACGCGGGCACTCGCGCGCACACCCGAACGAGAGCGCGCCGAGATCGCGGCCCGACGTCGCCTCTCGGCCGCCGGCCTTTCCCGACGACTACGTGGTGATCTCACGAACGTCGTGGAGAAATCGCTGCGCAAGGAGGCCGACCGCCGGTACGCGAGCGCCGCCGAGCTTCTCGAAGACCTCGATGCCTTCCGGCGCGGGCTGCCGGTGCGGGCCGCGCCGCCGTCGCTCACGTACCGAGCACGGAAGTACGTCGCGCGGAACCGGCTGGCGGTGGCCGCCGCCGGAGCCGTGGCGCTGGCGCTGATCGGGGGAGCCGTGGCGACGTCGTGGCAGGCGCAGCGCGCCGAACAGGCCGCCGAACGCGCGACCGGAGTGACCCGCTTCCTCGTCAGCCTGTTCGAGGATGCGGATCCGAACGCGGCACCGGGACGGGAGATCACGGCCCGCGAACTGCTCGACCGCGGAGCCGCACGGCTCGATACGGAGCTCGTCGGGGACGCGCAGTCGCGAAGCGAACTGCTCCGGGTGGTGGGCGGTCTCTACGACCGCCTCGGCGAGTACCCGGCCGCCGAGGAACTGCACGAGCGCGCGCTCGAGAGCCGACTCGCACTGCACGGTCCCGATCATCCGCTCGTGGCGGAGAGCCTCGGCGATCTCGGCCGCGCGAGGCTCGCCCAGTCGCGCTACGGGGACGCAGACTCCCTGTTCCGGCGCGCGCTCACGATTCACGAGGCGGCCGGGGCGGATGCGGCGTCGATGTCGCGCGCGTACGCGGACCTCGGCAGTGCGGCCGAACGGCTGGGTGAACTGGCGGAGGCGGCGGACTGGTACGAGCGGTCCCGGACCGCGGCCGCGCAAGCCCACGGACCTCGCTCGGCCGAGGTCGCCCGAGCCCTGCAGGACCTGGCGCTCGTGCAGCGCCAGAGCGGAGCGCTGGACGACGCGCAAGCGAGCCTGCGCGAGGCACTCGCGATCTACCAGGAGGTTCGACCCGCCGTGCATTCGGACATCGCCGAGGTGTTGCACGGGCTCGCCTGGAATCGACACGTCGCGGGCGACCGCGAGGAAGCCGAGCGGTTGTCGCGCGAGTCGGTGGAGATGCGACGTCGGCTCTATCCGAACGGGCATCCCGAGCTGGCGATCGGGATCCGCAACCTCGGCACGATCCTCCGGGACGGCGGCGATCTCGATCAGGCCGAGGCGCTGTTTCGCGAGTCGCTCGCCATGACTCTCGAGTTCCTCGGAGAGGATCACGTGGAGGTGGCGTCGGCGGTGAACGACCTCGCGATCGTCTCGTTCATCCGGCAGGACCTCGCCACCGCCCAGGAGCAGCTCCGGAGGGCGCGCGCGCTCTACGAACGCCACCTCCCCGCCGACCACGCGCGCCTGCTCACGATCGACGGCAATCTGGCCGTGGTCGCGCTCCGCCTCGGTCAGTCGGACGAGGCGGCCCGCACGTTCGAGCGGCTCGTGGACGTGCGCACCGAGAAGTTCGGTGCCGCGCATCCGGACGTGGCGTACGCGTGGATCGGCGTCGGGAATGCTCGCGCGCAGGGCGAGTCGTGGCCCGAAGCGCGGGAAGCCTACGAGAGGGCGCTGTCGATCTACCGCGAGCTCTACGGGGAAGACCACGTCGACACGGCCGTCGCCAAGCGATTCCTCGCCCGGGCCGTCGGTGAGGAGGGCGACTGGGATTCGGCCACTCGCTGCGCGGCGGAGGCTCACGCGTTCCTGTCCGGCGAGTACCCGGAGACGCACCGCCGGGTGGCGGAGGCGGCGGCGGAGCTCGGCCGCGCCCACCTGGAGTCCGGCCGCCGGAACGAGGCGACGCCGTTGCTGGCGAGCGCGCTCTCCGGCTACGAAGCGGCGTTCGGCGTCGACGATGCGCGGACGCGGGAGGTGGCGGAGCTGCTGGCGCGGAGTCGTTGAGCGGATGACCGCGCGCTCGGGGAGAACGGCGCTATCCGGGTGGACCCCAACGATCGGGGAGTCGCGAGGCGACGCGACCGGGGCGACTCAGAAGACCCGGAACAAGTAGGCAAGCCCCATCACGCCGAGTACCACCGCGCTCACGCGCGGGAGCCGATCTTCGTACTTCTTGAGCCGGTCTTGAAAGCGATTGAGGGTCGCAATGGCCAGCACCGTCAGCAGCACGAGACTCAGCGCGACCGCGACCGCGTAGACCCCCATGACCAACCAGGCATTCGCCTTTCCCACCGCGAGCGCGATGATCGCGAACTCCTCCTCGTGCACGAAACCCAGCGCGAACGCGAATCCCGCGAGCCCGAGCAGGCTCTGGAAGGATCGGCCCTTGCTCGAGTCTTCGTGCTCGTGATCGTGGGGGGAGTGGTCATCGTGGTGGTGGTGGTGGTGGTGGTGGTGATGATGATGGTGTCCACCGGTCCTCCATTGGTGGATGGCCATCAAGAGGAGCAGTCCCCCGGCCACGTAGTTCATCCAACCGAACGAGTCCAGCTTCCAGACGTGGTTGGCGGCCGCGTACACGGCGACGACCGCGAACGACGACGCGAGATGCGCGATCCCGAGGATCAGGGCGGCCCAGACGCCGTACCACCAACGATGCCGCTGGCGCAGCGCGAACACCGCGGCCACCGGCCAGCCGTGTCCCGGCTCGACGCCGTGCAGCATCCCGATCGACACGGCCGTCGCGTACACGGCGGCACTTCCCTGCAGCGGCACGTGACGCTCCTTCCCTGGAGAGGCGAACCCCGGCCCTCCTGCCTCAGAGCAGGTACTCTGGACCAGGCGAGCTCGGAAGATCCGGATCGGCGGTCCCGCTCAGGGCACGCGGTACGTCACCGCGTTCGCATTCATCCCCGCCCCCACCGATGCGAACACGACCAGGTCTCCGGACGCCAGGCCGTGCCCCGGGAGCTTCCCCTTGAGGACGAGATCCAGCAGGGTCGGCAACGTGGCCACCGAGCTGTTCCCGAGCCACGAGATCGTCATCGGGACGATATCCGCGCCCACGGTCGGAATCCCGCACAGCGCGCAGAGGCGCTGCACGATCGCCTCGTCCATCTTCGCGTTCGCCTGGTGCAGCAGCACCTTCTTCACGTCACCGAGGAACACCCCCGCCGCCTCGAGCGAATCCTTGATGATCTGCGGCACGGTTCGGAGAGCGTACTCGTATAGCTTGTGACCCCGCATCTTCAGGAACAGCGTGTTCTCGGCGTAGTCGCGCTTGTAGGACGGTCCCATGCTCAGGAGGTGCGCGTGCCTCGCCGTATCCGAGCGCGCGGCGTGGGATAGGATCCCGACCGGCGCGTCGCACTCGACGGTGTCGAGGATGACGGCCCCGGCGCCGTCCGCGTAGATCATGCTGTCGCGATCGTGCGGATCCGAGACGCGAGAGAGAGTCTCCGCGCCGATCACGAGCGCCCGCTTGCCGCGTCCCGCCGTGAGCATGCCGTCGGCCTGGATCACGGCCTGGAGCCAGCCGGGGCAGCCGAACGGCAGGTCGTAGGAGACCGCCGACGGGTTCTCGATCCCCAGCCGCGCCTTCACGCGGGCCGCGAGGCTCGGTACGAAGTCGGAACGTCGATTGTCCGCCCGGACGTCGCCGAAGTTGTGCGCGACGACCACGTGGTCGAGGCTCTCCGGGTCGATCCCGGACGACTGCAACGCATCTTCCGCCGCGAGAAGGGCGATGTCGGACGTGACGAGGTCATCGGGCACCCACCGCCGCTCGCCGATCCCCGTGATCTCGCGGAACTTCTCGATGATCTCCGAGGTCGGCCGAGCGATCGGGTCCCCGTCGGCTCCGTAGAACTCGTGCGACAGGAAGTCCGCGTTCGGGACGTTTCGGGCGGGCAGGTGGCTGCCGGTCCCCG
>JAWKKG010000009.1:0-48590 GCA_041393395.1 bacterium
GTACAATCGCAGGCGTCGTCACAGCCATCTCGGCGACGTCAGTCCCGAGGCTTTCGAGGAAGCCTCAAAGCTGGCTCTTGAGGTGTCTACGTGATCGGGGGACTTCCAGGCCGTTGGTGGCTGGTCACGATCCTTGGTGGAGGCGAACCGAAACGTGCTCCCATTTCTCTGTCCCCTACACTACCCCCACCGCTCCCGCAACCCCCTCGCCGCCTCCGCCATGCTCGCGACCTTCGCCGCCGCGTGCACGTGATCGTTCACGCAGCGGTTCGCGAAGCACCCGAACCCGCAGTCCGGGTTCAGGAACACACGCTCGGGCGCGAAGTACTGCAGCGCCTCCTCCACGCGCTTCATGATCTCGGCCGGTGGTTCGGGGTCATCGGTGCGCGGGTTCACCACGCCGAGGCCGATCTCGCGGTCGCCGAGGGCCTTGCCCACGATCGCGATCTCGCCCGCGCGCGGGGTGGAGTACTCCAGCACGAACTGGTCGACGTTCATGCGCCGGAACGCCGGCACGAGCGGTTCGTAGTCGCCGGTGAGCAGCACGCTCTCGTCGCGGCTCCAGTTGCCGCGGCACACGTGCAGGCCGGTGCGCGGGAACCGCACGCCGGGGCCGATCTTCTTGCGCGCGCCGTCCAGGATCCGGTTCAGGAGATCCGCGGCGTACTCGAGCTCCGTACCCGCGTCCCGGCGGGTCGCCAGCGTGGCTCACATGAAGGTGCGACGATCGCACTCCTCCGACATCACGATCTCGGTGAGGACCGGCTCGTCGAACTGGACGAAGTCGCAGCCGATCTCCGCGAGCTCCGCGAGCTCGTCCGCGAGGATGCTCACGATGTCCTCGCCCATCTCGGTCTTGTCCGAGTAGCCGGCCCTGGACAGCGCGCCGACCCACATGGAGCGGGTGAGGAGGTAGGGGCCGGGCAGAGTGGCCTTCACGGGCTTGTCCGTGAGCGTGCGCAGGAAGCGGACGTCGTCCGCCGCGAGCGGCTCGCGACGTGACAGCTTGCCCACGCACGTGGGGTTCTTGATGGAGGACGCCGGCACGTCGAGCGTGGAGAGCATCTCCTCGAATGCGGCCTTGTCCTCCACGGTGTCCAGCAGGTCCGCGAGCGAGAGCAGCTTCGTGCCGTCCAGCTTCGTCGCCACGAACGAGTAGAAGTTGTCGCGACGCTGCTCGCCGTCCACGATCACGTCCGCGCCGGCCTCGAGCTGCGCCTGCACGCAACGTTCCACCTCGCGGCTCGCGACCGCGTCGAACTCCTCGCGCGTGATCCGGCCGCGTTGCTGGTTGCGGAGTGCCGCGAGCAGCTCCCGCGAACGCGGCCAGCTGCCGACCTGGGTGACCTCGAACATGGTCCGTCCTCCTGGGTCGCGAACCTAGACGATCGCGAGGTGATGCGTGAGCTCCGTGGCCCGGGCGAGCGTCACCGCGACCGGCGATCGCTCGACGGTCCGCGCCCACGCGGCCCGGACGGCCGCCTCGTCGTCCATGGTAGACGCGAAGCAGCGGACGTCCACCCGGGACAATCCCGGATCCCCCTCGCCGAGCCCGAGGTGGGCCAGCGGATTGCCGAGCTGGCCCCGGACCGTGAGCTCGATGTCGTCCACGTCGAGGCCGGCGCGGGCGACCTCCGTGGCGAAGCCGGTGGCGAGCGCCGTGCCGAGCGAGCCGAGCAGGAGCTCCACCGAGGAGGGATGCCTGTCCTTCTCCTCGAAGCTCGCCGGCTGCCCGGCCTGGAACGAGAAGTTGCGGCAGTACGCCGTGCTCTCCAGGTGCCCGGTGGACCGGATGCGCAGCCGCCATTCGTAGCCCTTGGCCTTCTCGCGATCCTCCTCGAGCGCGCGGCGGTCCTCCTCCGGCGCGACGCCGGCGCCCCGCCGCACGAAGTACCGGGCCGTGCCGGCGGGGGCGGGAATCCCGTCCCCCGACCGCACGACGGAAGCTCCGAGATACTCGTGACCGACCATGCGACACCACGGCGGCAGGTCCGCGGCCACGGTGGGCTCGCGCGAGCGCATCTCCAGCACGCCGCCTTCCGGCACCTGGAGCATGTTGTCGCGGATGAGCAGCACCAGGCCGGAGCCGCAGTCCAGATCACCGCCGTCGAACACGCGGTCGACCGGCGGCAGGTCCTCGAGGTTCTCGGAATCGCTCATGACGTCAGTACGAGATGCAGGGGGTGCCGTCGGACAGGAAGTCCACGAGCGCCGCGCCGCCGGCCGGCGTCGCGCCCGCGATCAGGTCGCCCTCGGCGAGGCCGCGCTTCTTGAGGCACGGCGCACACGCGAGGATCTTGCCGCCGCCCGCCACGTACTTGTCCACGAGGTCCTTCAGCGGCGCGAACGGCTCGCCGGCGGAGATGCTCCCGTACTTCGCGCCCACCGCGGCCCACACACCGTCCGCGGACAGGAACACCATCGTGTCCTTCTCGCTGCCGAGGGCGGCGTTCGCGACCACGAAGCCCACGGTCGCCTTGTCGGCATCCGACACGCACTGGGTGATCGACACACAGAACTTCCGGCTCATCTCACGATTCCTCTCTGCGGTCCGGTCGGACCGCCACCAGGTAGTAGGGGTGCTGCGAGTGCAGCAGGACGTGGCCGGTGATCCGGCACCAGGCCGGGATCTCGACCGGGGCTCCGGCATCCCGCGCCGAGATCGCGACCCGGGTGCCGGCCGCCAGCGGACGGAAGTGGAGGCGCAGGTCGAGGATCATCTCGCCGCAGCCGATGTCGCCGCCGTCGAAACGGGAGTCGAAGGACCAGTCCGTGGGCCACGCGGCCCACGGACCCTCGCCGCTCGACGGGGCGCCGGTCACGACTAGATGCCGACCGAGTCGAACGCCACGCCGAACTGGAACGTCCATTCCTGCACGTTGCCGCCGTTGCGCTGCACGTTGCGGTACAGGGTGAGCGGCACCGCGGCCGAGAACGTCAGCCGCTGGATCGGCGTGTAGGAGAGACCCGGACCCGCGGCCAGGATCATGCCCGCGCGACGGAAGCCCACCGTGTCGCCGAACAGGTCGTCCCACGGAATCCACGCCAGGTCGAACAGCGCGCGCACGGAAAGGTCCTCCATGGCGCCGCCGTTCGTGCCGAGCGGCGTGGCGAGACTCACGCGGGCCGTGAGCGCATCCGAGTCGGAGTTCATGGGCTCGCCGTTGCCGGTGAGCTCGTAGCGGAAGTTCGGAACGGTCGTGGCCGACGGCGTGAAGATGTATCGCGTCTGGAACGACAGTCCGTACCGGCCGCCGAAGAACTGGGAGCCTCCGAGCTCCAGGATTCCCGCCGCGTTGCCGGTGCCGTCCTGCGCCGCGAGGTCCTGCGTGACGATCATGTCATTCTGCGCGCGGAACGTGCGATCGGACTTTCCGGTCGGCAGGCGCACGCCCACCGATCCCCAGAAGCTGAGCCCCACCGGCTCGTTGCGGAACCAGTAGCGGGCGAGTGCGCGCACGTCGCCGAGACCGCTCGCCTCCATGGTGCCGGACACGCCGCCGAACTCGCGCGCCTGCTCCGTGTGCACGATCGGGATCTCGACCGCGAGCGACAGATTGTGCTCGAGGTCGTACTCGAGGCTCAGCGTGTTGTCGAGGCCGAGCGTGGACGGCGCCACCGTCTCCTCGGTCTGGCCGGGCCCGTCCTGGCGCTCGGTGCCGACGAAGTAGTGGTTCGTGTCCGAGTACATGAGCGACCAGCCGATGCGCAGCGCGCCCGGATTGTGGGCGAGGAACTGATCGCCGGTGGGCAGCGAGACCGGAACGCAGCCGCAGCCGCCGGCGAGGGAGGACGCGGGGAGACCGCCGACGAGGGCGGCCGCGAGCAGCAAGCCGAAGATCTTCTTCATGTTCGTGTCCCTTTTCTTCTTCCCGGTGGAAGAACGAGGCAAAGACCTGACGAATCAATCGAACCGATTGGATTGATGCGGCAGGGACACGAACGCCGGGGCCGACCTAGGCCGGATGGAGCACGCAGACACGCTGCCGCGAGTGGCGTACTCAGGTGAAGGGGAGGCGGCCGCCGGTGGGGTTGCGGAGGAGCCGTTTCATGTCGTGTCGGCTCCTCGAGGCGAGGCCTCGGCCGGGGCAAACTCGTGCGGGCGCCCGGGGGACACGGGGCGATCTCGCGCCCGGGACGCACGACGGGGAGGAGTCTAGCGCCCGGGGACGGCCGGCGCAACTCGGGGGCCCGCGATCGGCGGCGTTTGACGACTTCTTGACGAGGGACTCGTCCTTGACGGGCGCGGGCCGGCTCGGGGACTCTGTGCGGATCCGAAGGGAAGGAGACGGGATGCGGATCTCGCGCTGTCGTACGGAACTGCTCGCGCCCGGAATCGGACTCGTCTTCGCCCTGGCCCTTGCCGGCTGCGGCGACGATTCGAGCCCGCTGCCGCCCACGCCGGACGATCCCCGCACCCGCCTCGGCCTGGAGACGCTGCCGGAGATCCCGTATCCGCCGGACAACCCGCGTCGCGAGGAGCGCATCGCGCTCGGCAAGCTGCTGTTCTTCGACCCGATCCTCGGAGGAGAGCAGGATGTCGCGTGCGGCACGTGCCATCACCCGGACTTCGCGTTCGCGGATCGCCGGCAGTTCGGAGCGGGAACGAGCGGCGTGGGCCTCGGGCCCGCGCGCTCCGTGTCACGGTCGTCGATCTCGGACGAGCCGATCGCGCTCGAGCCGCGCAACACGCCCACCGTGTTCAACACCGCGTTCAACGGAGACGAGACCGGCTACGTCACCGCGACCGGCTTCCAGTTCTGGGACGGACGCGTGCGCGGCCTCGAGGTGCAGGCCACGAAGCCGATCACGTCGCGCGTGGAGATGCGCGGCGACGCCTACCCGGGCACGGACGCGGAAGCGTCGGCGGTGGCGCTCGACAGCGTGCTCGTGCGGCTGCGCGCGATTCCCGAGTACGTGGCGTTGTTCACGCAATCGTTTCCCGAGGAAGCGCAGCGCGGCCTCAGCCCGATCGATTCCTCCACCTACGCGCGCGCGATCGCGGCGTACGAGCGCGAGCTCGTCACGCGCGACTCGGCGTACGATCGCTACGTGAACGGCGACGACGATGCGCTGACCGCCGAGCAGCTCGAGGGACTGGAGCTGTTCTTCGGCAAGGCGAAGTGTGCGGTGTGCCACTCGGGCCCGATGTTCTCGGACTTCCGCTTCATCGTGCAGGGCGTGCCGCAGGAGGGCACCGGCAAGGTCGTGCTCCCCGGCGACGACGCCGGCCGCGAGGAGCACACGCTCGACCCGCTCGACCGCTACGCGTTCCGCACCCCCACGCTCCGCAACGTGGAGCTCACCGCGCCGTACATGCACGACGGCGTGTTCGAGACGCTCGAGCAGGTCGTCCGCTTCTACGATTCCGGCGGTGCGCCGCGGCACCCGCTCGTGACCGACGACATGCTCGAGCCGGTCCTGCGCGATCCGCTCGATCTCACGGACGACGAGGTCGACGCGCTCGTCGCGTTCCTGCGGTCGCTCACGGATCCCGGCACGGCGCTCGATCCGTTCCTGCTGAGCGTGCCGGTGCGCGTGCCGAGCGGGCTGCCGCCGGTGTTCGGACTCGGAGCCCCGTAGACGGGAGCCGCCCGTGGACCGAGAACGCCTGCGCGCCGTGTACCTCGGAACCCACGTGCACGAGCCCGACGCGCGCGGCCGCCTCGTGATGCCGGCCACGTTTCGCCAGGGGCTCCGCGATCGCGCGCCGGTGCCCGCGGAAGACGTCGGGTTCGTACTCGCTCCGCATCCGGACGGCAGCATCGTGTGCCTCGAGCCGTGGGCGGAGGAGGTGGACCCGCTCCAGAAGGTGCGGGAGATCCGCTGGGACGGTCAGCTCCGGCGGATCGTCCGGAGCTACCGTGTTCATCCCTCCACCGCGCTTTACCGGGCCCGCAACTTCTCGCGGGCCGTGATGGATGCGCGCGATCTGCTCGCCACGGAGCTCGCCGCCCACGAGCACAGCATCGCCCGCCTCTCCGGTCGCGAGTTCGAGCGTCTCGTTCGCGAAACGCTCGAGGCGTTCTCGCTGCGGGTCGAGTCCAACGTGAGGATCCAGGACGCCGAGATCGACCTCCTCCTGTGCCGCGACGAAGCGGACGGAGGCGCGCCGACCGTGATCGAGTGCAAGCAGTACCGCGGTTCGCGCCGCAAGGTCGGGATCGCGCAGGTCCTGCGGGCGATGGGGCTCGCCGAGCTCATCCGGGACCGGCTCGTCCCCGAGTGCAACGTGATCCTCACCACCACCGGATTCACGGGGCCCGCCCGTCGGGCCGCGGAGTCCCACGGCGTCGACCTCGTCGCGTACGAGGCGCTGGCGGAGTGGCTGGACGCGCACGGGCTGATCGAGGGGCAGTACACGCACCCGCTGCTGAAACCCGTCCTCCTGGATCGGTCCGGCCGGGTCTCGATTCCGGGGATCCTCTGGGAGTACCTCGGCCTCGCGGAGCGAGGCTCCGTGAACGTGGTCGGCGTGCGGGACCGCCTCGAGCTGTGGAGCGCCGCCCGCTTCGAAGCGCGCCTGTCCGAGTCCGCCGCCCGCGAGGCGTACGACAGCATGCTCTCCCGGGTGCTCGGCCCCGAGGATTAGGCGTCGAGACCTCGGGCCGGCCGGCCGGATTCACGGCTCATCCGGCCGGTTGAGTCGACAGAACGCGGCCTCCCGGCGCACAGTGACGACTCGCGCGGGCGACTCCCGTTTCCGGAGGGATGGTCTCTGAAGGGCTTCTGGTTCTGGCTGCTCTCGGGAACCACGTTCCTCGGGGTGTTCCTCGTGGTCTCCACGGTGTTCCGGCGCGGGGACCCGCGGGTGAAGCGCTGGCTCGTTCTGCTGCTCGCGATCGCCACCGTCTTCGTGGGCGAGTTCGTGGCCATGCTCCGTGGCGTGTACACGCCGCCCGTGACGTTCCTGAGCTTTCCCCTGTTCTTCCTGATCGGGCCCGTGCTCTGGCAGGTGTGCCGCCTCCTGGCCGGCGAGGATCCGCCCGGCGCCCGGTTCCTGCCGCACCTCCTTCCGGCCGCGCTCGCCGCCGTCGATCTCGCGCCGTACTACGCGGCCTTCGTCCACACGGGCTTCGCCACACCCGGTCGGAACCTCTCGGGACTCGGTGGCTACGGGATGTCGTTCGTCCAGCTCGGGCAGACCGCGATCTACGTCGCGGCCGCCGCGCGCGCGCTCGGGCGCTACGAGAGGGGACTCCGCGACACGCAGTCCGGAGCGGCGGTGGCGCGCGCGCGATGGATCCGGATCCTCGTCGCGCTGTTCGGCGGTATCGTCGTGCTCGCGATCGCGACGTTTCTCGTGATGCGGATCACGGGGCGGCATCTGAACCTCGTGGAGTACGCACTGGCGTTCGCGTTCGCGGCGACCATTCTCGCGGTGGGGGAGATGCTTCTCCATCAGCCGGAGGTGCTGGCGGCGGCTCCGGCTCCGGCTTCGGGTTCGGCTCCGGCGTCGTCCCCGTCGTCCTCCCCGAACGCCCCCGAGACGAAGTATCGAAAGTCGCTCCTGGACGACTCCGTGCTCGAGGAGCAGGCGGTGCGCCTCCTCGACTTCTTCGAGACCCGCAAGCCCTGGCTGGATCCGAACCTCGGACTCGCGGACCTGGCCCGGAATACCCGCATTCCCGCTCACCATCTGTCTCAGGTGTTCTCGCGCGCGTTCGGATCGACGTTCTTCGACTTCGTGAACTCGTACCGCGTGCGCGAGGCCGCGCGCCGGCTCGTGGACGCGCGCGACGGCGAAGAGACGATTCTCGCGGTGGCGTTCGACTCCGGCTTCTCCAGCAAGGCGTCGTTCAATCGCATCTTCAAGGCGCGGACGGGATTCACGCCGTCGCGATTCCGGGCGGAGGGTCGCCTGGACCACGACGTGATCCGCGACCTCGTGCCGGCCGCGGCGATACCCGCGGAAAACGGGGCCCATCCGACCGGCTGAGACGACGGCGTCCCGACCGTCGCGGGAAGCTCGCCTCCGACCCGGCAATGCCGCCGGCCATGCGGAGGCCCCCATGCAGACCGTTCCTCGACTCTCGCTCGTCGCCTTGGCCGCGACGTTCCTCGGTCCCACGCTCGCCGGCGCGCAGACGTTCGTGCGCGTGCGCGACACCGGCCCCCACGTGGAGGACTCGTACCGCTGCTACTCGGGCGCCTTCGGGGACTTCGACGCCGACGGTTTCATCGACCTGATGGCCGGCAGCGACGACGGGTTCTACGTGTACCGCAACGAGGGGGCGGAGATCTTCACCGCCTGGACGGACCCGCCCGCGACGACGTCTCCTCGCGTTCCGCGCGCCGGCATCTTCGGCGACTACGACAACGACGGCGACCTCGACGTCCTGCGCGCGACGTTCGGCGACGTCGACGCGAACGGAAACTTCCTGAACGCGCTTCCGAACCTGCTGTTCCGCAACGACGGCGCGACGTTCGTGGAAGTCCCCACGAGCGCGGACAGCAGTACCTCTTCCAGCGCGACGTTCGTGGACGTGGAGAACGACGGCGATCTCGATCTGTTCATCCCCGGCGCCTTCCAGAGCCTGGACCTGTTCTACCGCAACGACTCCGCGGCCTTCACGAAGCTGACCGGCCTGCCGTTCCTCGACACCACGCCGACCGGCTGCATCGAGAGCTGGATCGACTACGACGGCGACGGCGACCAGGATCTCTACGTCGTCAATCACCAGGCGCCGAACCAGATGTGGCGGAACCTGCTGGTGGAGACCGGCACGGCTTTGTCGTTCGCCGCGGACACGACGACGGGCCTCACGGACGAGGGGACCATCCTCGACTTCGCGATGTGCTGGGGTGACTACGACAACGACGGCGACCTCGACGGGTTCCTGCCGACGGTCTCCATCGATCGCCTCTTCCGGAACGAGGGGAACGGGACCTTCACCCGCATCCTCGGCATCCCGCTCGTGCAGGGTGGGGTCACGTCGAGCTGCGGATCCTGGGGCGACTACGACAACGACGGCGATCTCGATCTGTTCGTGCCGCACGCGCCGATCACGCCGGCCGCCTCGGACCTCTGGCGCAACGACGGCGACGGCAACTTCGTGGCGATGACGATCGCCGACGTCGGCGAGATCGTGGACGTGATTCCGCGGCCGCAGGCGTCGGAATGGGCGGACCTGGATAACGACGGCGATCTGGACCTCTACGCGGTCACGTACGGCGTGGCGACGGGACCGCGACGGAACTACCTCTTCCGCAACGAAGGCGGCACGAACCACTGGCTCGAAGTCGACCTCGAGGGCACGGCCTCGAACCGCACCGGCGTCGGCGCCGTGATTCGCGCATTCGCCACGATCGGCGGCCAGCCCGTGATGCAGACCCGTCGCGTGACCGCCGGCCCGACGTCGTTCGAGTTCCAGGCTCCGCTCCGCGCGCACTTCGGCTGCGGCGACGCCACGACCGTCGACTCGCTGCGCGTGGAGTGGCCCTCGGGAATCGTGCAGGTGATTCCGGCCGTGGCCGCGGACCAGATCCTCCAGGTCATCGAGCCCGCGAGCGTGGATGTGGGGGGAGTTTCGCCCGCGCCGCGAGGGCTGCGCTGCGCGCCGAATCCGTTCCGGGATCGGGTGCGGTTCGACCTGCCGCGCGCGGGCGACGCGGAGCTCACGATCTACGACGTCGCGGGGCGGCGCCTGCGGCACTGGCCCAGCGTGGCGGGGGGCGTCGTGGAGTGGGACGGGCTCGACGCGGCCGGGCTCGCCGTCCCTCCCGGCGTGTACTTCGCGCGGGTCCGTCCCCTCGACCCGCGGCAGGAGGGAGGCGAGGCGCGGGTGATCCGGATCCGGTAGACGGGCCGCGCCGGGGGCGCGCCTTCGGGGGGCCGCAGCCGCTGCTCGCGCGGGCCCGCGTTAGACGGTTCCGGCGAAGCGCTGGTACACTCACCGGATTTCCCCGCGGCGCGAGCCGCCCGTCCCAGGAGAAACCCGGTGGAAACGGCCCGATGAAGGTCGCGTTGCTGGCGGAGTACCCGCTTCGACCCGATCGGCCGCACGGCGGCATCGAGGAGCTCACGCGACGTTTCGCGTCGGCGCTCGCCCGGCAATCCGGGGCCGAGGTGCACGTGGTGAGCTTCCACGGCTCCGTGCCGGACGGGCCGAATCCGGTCGTCCACGACGGGGTCACGATCCACCGCGGGGAACACCCGACGAAGTTCGGCAACCTCACGTTCCGGTACGCGGAGCGCCGGCGCACGGCCGACGTGATCCGGCGCCTCGCCCCGGACGTGATCCACGCGTTCGGGATCGGCGCCAAGGCGCTCGCGGCGGCCGACACGGGGATCCCCTGGGTCCCCACCGTGAACGGCTTCCAGACGAACGAGGCGCGCGACGCCGGCGGCCTCAAGAACTACCTGCGCATGCAGGTCTTCCGCCGGCTCGAGGACGAGAGTCTCCGCCGCGCGAAGACGATCATCGTGCCGAACCCGGTGGTGAAGGAGATGCTCGGCCGGCGCGGCGATCACGCGAAGCTGCTCGTGATCGAGAACGCCGTGGACCGGCGCTTCTTCGACATGCCGGCCGTCGATCCGGCGGATCCGGCCGCGCGTCCCGTCACCCGAATCGTCTGCGTGGGGCGGCTGCTCACCCACAAGCGCCCCGAGAACCTGATCGACGCGGTGGCGCGACTCGGCCCGGCGGGGAAGGACCTGCACGTGCGCTGGGTAGGCCCGCCCGATCGCCCCGGCTACCTGGAGGCGCTCCGGGAACGCGTGCGCGCGAACGGCCTGGAGGGTCGCTTCGACTTCCTCGGATTCGTGTCAGACGACGAGCTGTACGCGGAGGTCGAGGCGGCCGGGCTGCTGGTCCACCCGTCCGCGGTGGAGGTCGCGCCGCTCGCGGTCATGCAGGGGATGGCGGCCGGGCTCCCCGTGCTCGCGACCGACGTCGGCGGCACGCGTTACCAGGTCCGCGACCGGGAGACGGGTCGCCTCGTGCCGAAGGACGACGTGCCGGCGCTCGCCGAGGCGCTGCAGTGGCTGATCTCCGACCCGGCGCGCGCGGCGGCGCTCGGCGCGGCGGGACGTCGCGAGGCGGCGGAGCGGTTCCGCCTCGAGCGCACCGTGGAGAAGACGCTCGAGGCGTACGAGATCGCTCTCGCCGCCCGCTGATCGGGCGACCCGCTCCCGGATCCGCTACCGGACGACGATCGTCTTCGCGACGCGCGACTCGTCCCCCTGCACGAGCCGCACGAAGTAGGCGCCCGCCGCCGCCGCGTGCCCCGCGTCGTCGCGACGATCCCACACGATCTCGCCGGCGCCGGCCGGCAGATCCTGCGCCAGCGTGCGGACGCGACGGCCGGACACGTCGACGATGTCGAGTGACGCGGGCGCGCCCGCCGGCAGCGCGAAGCGCACGCGCGGATCCGAGGTCGGCAGTCCGGCCACCGAGAGCTGCAGCGCGAAACCGGTCGGGATCTCGGGCGCGTCGACCTGCGCCTCGGAGGCGCCGTACTGGTACGCCGTCCCGCCGGCCGTCGACTTGCTCGCGTAGACCATCACCACCTCGTCGGCGGGATCGATCGTGGGCAGCGTGAGCAGGCCGGCCTGGAGCGCGTCGAGCGGCATGTCCACGACCTGCGTCGTGGCCGGCGGCTCGAACAGCATCGCGCGAACGGCGAACAGGTTCGTGTCGCTGCCGTCGAACGTCATCGTGGGGCTGCTCGCGGACTGGTAGCGCGCGTAGTCCGCGGCCCAGTGGTTCACGCCGGAGGCGTTCGGGCCGATCGGGTAAGTGCTCACGGTGATGAACGGCTGGAACGCCGGGAGTGTCTCGCCCACGTAGCCGAACCGGCCGTCGCCGATCGACGGGTCATCGAGGTAGTTCGCCACGACCCAGTCGGAGAACACGTCGTCGAAGTTCTCGGAGTAGAGCTGCGCGTCGAGCACGGCGTCGTAGCCGGCGATGCTGTTCGCGGGCTCGGCCACGAGTGCCCGGATGGACGGCGTGCCGCCGTAGCGCTCGTAGAAGTAGAGCGTCCACAGGTAGCTCTTGATGTAGTCGTACCAGTTCCCGTTGAAGACCGTGAGCTGACGGTCCGGCTGCGTGTTGAACTGCGAGATGTTGTCGGGATCCCCGAAGTACCACATCGCGAGCTCGGCGAGTCCCTCATCCACCCAGCCGGCCTCGTTCGCGTCGTAGTTGTAGTGGATCAGGTGCTCGAACTCGTGCGCGAGCACGGCGAGCAGGTAGCTGCCGGCGGGATCGAAGTCGCTGCAGTTCATGTAGATCACGTCGCACTCGTTGGAGTGGAACTGCGCCACGTCGTCGCACTGCTGGTCGAACGACCAGAAGAAGCCGTCGGAGCTCACGTCGAAGTCGTAGTACAGGATGTACACGCGCGGGTCCTGGTCCAGGTTGTCCGGCGGGTCGCCGAACGCGGCCGTGTTCAGGTCCCAGATCCCCTGGTTCGGCGTGCTCCCGAGACTCGAGTTCTCGAAGAAGTCCACGATCGTGTCCACGCGGGTCTGATCGATGTTCACGTTCCACTGCGAGTCCTCGACGACCACGTAGCAGTGATCGCCCATGCCGCGCACGGTGCAGGAGCGGAGGTCGGCCACCGGGAATCCGGCCAGTCGCCACAGGTACCAGTCCCACGAACTCCCGATCGTGGGATTCGCGGGCGGTCCCACCGGCGTCTGGTCGCAGGCGGAGCGGGCCAGCGAGGGCTCGGCCCAGGCGGCCTCGCCGATCTCGGCGCGCAGGTGGGGAACGGCGCAGCGGGTGGCGGCCGGCGCGTCCGCGGGACGGGCGGAGGCGAGCGCAGGCAGAACGAGTGACAGGGCGGCGAGCAGCGGGAGCGCGCGGGGGTTCATCGGGCGTCCTCCGGGTCAGGATTCCGGATCGGGAAGGGAGGCGACGCGGCCTCGGAGCGATGAGCCTCGGGGGCGGCGGCGTCTCGGAGCGACGCCGCCTCGCGGAGACGTCGCCCGGCTGCCGGGAGAGTACCGGAATGTGGCCTCGGTTTCCGCCGGTTTCCGGGCTTTGCCGGCCTCGCGGGTCGTGTTACTCCCGGAGGTCCTTTGGAAGAGGGGAGTGCCGTGGTCGGGTCTCCGGCAGCCGCGCGGCCCGCGCCGCGCGAAACGCTGGCCCTGTTCGTGATCCTGGTGGGGCTCCTCCGCCTGTTCGTGTCCGCGCTCGCGCCGCCGCTCGCGCAGGAGGCGTACTACGCGGAGTACGCCGCGCACCCGGCCCTGTCCTACTTCGATCATCCGCCGATGGTCGCGTGGTCGATCGCGGCGGGGAAGGCGCTGTTCGGCGCGAGCACGTTCGGGCTGCGGGCCGGCGCGTGGGCGCTCGCGTTCGGCACGACGTGGATCGGACTCGCGTTGCTGCGGGCCTGGGGAGCCGGACTCGCCGCGCGCCGCCTCTGGGTGGCGGCGACGGTCGCGGTGCCGCTGTTCGCGGTGGGCCTCACGCTCGCGATGACCGAGGCGCCGCTACTGTTCTTCTGGACCGCGGCGCTGTACTCGCTCTGGCGCGCGCGCGACGGCGGCCTCGGCTGGTGGGCGCTCGTGGGGCTCGCAACCGGCGGCGCGCTGCTCTCCAAGTACACGGCCGTGTTCCTCGGGGTCGGGGGAGTGATCGTGCTCGCGATGGATCCGGCGCTGCGTCGGCAGATCCTGCGCCCCGGTCCCTGGCTCGCGCTGCTGCTCGCGGCCGCGTGCTTCGCGCCCGTGATCCAGTGGAACCGCACGCACGAGTGGGCGTCGTTCGCGTTCCAGTCCGAGAGTCACGTGGAGCGCGAGGCCCGCGTGGACCGCGCCGCGACGTTTCTCGCGGGCCAGTTCCTGGCGCTGACGCCGATCGTGCTCGGCGCGCTCGCGGTGGCGGCGGTCGCGTGGGCTCGCCGCGCGCGTCGGGACGTCCGTGCGTACTGGGTGCTCGGGTTCGGGCTGCCGCTGCCGCTCGTGATGCTCGTCCAGTCGCCGTGGACGTACGTGAAGCTGAACTGGCTCATGCCGGCGTACCTCTCGGTCGCGTTCGGGGCGCTCGTGTGGATGGATGTCGAATCGGCGGCGGCGCGGTACCCGCGCGCGGCGCGCGTCGGGCGCCGGCTGCTCGTGGTCTCGCTCGGGGTGTTCCTGCTCTGGCCGGCCGCGCGCTGGGTGCCGTGGGCCTGGAACGACGACTGGGCGGGCTGGCGCGAGATCGCCGAGCAGACCTCCGAGGTCGGGCGCGCGCTCCGCGACGAGGGCCCGCCGACGTTCTACTTCGCCACTTCGCACAAGATCGCGGCCCACGTCGCGCACGGGCTGCGCGGTCTCCGGGAAGCGCGCGACCCGTGGGTGCCGGTGCTGGGCGGCAACGTCGTGGGGGAGGCGGGGCTCGCGTTCGACTACTGGACGTCGCCCGCGGATTTCCGCGGCGGCAACGCGGTATGCGTCGTCCGCCCGCGCCCCGGCAAGGGCCGCGACGACGTGATCCGGAAGGCGTCGCCGCACTTCGCGTCGTTCGCGCTCGCGCGGGAGATCGAGGTGAAACGTCTCGGCGTGGTGGTGCAGCGCGCCGAGCTCTGGATCGGACGCGACTACCTTGGCCCCGCCGCGGAACGTCGCGACCCGTCGCCGGAATCGTGACTCGCTAGATTCGAGCGCCCTGGCCGGAGTACTCCGGCTCGAAGTGCTGCGACGTGATCGCGCCGTTCTCGATCGTGAGGAACGTGGACTCGGGCACCTCTTCCCACGCCTCCGGCAGGTTCGCGAGTGGCTCCGACACGACCACGCGCGCCTCGCTCGAGAACACCGACGTCAGGCGCGGGTAGAGCACGCGGAGCTGCTCCGCCGGGCGGCTCACGAACAGCGTCCGCGTGGCGTGCACGCTCGAGTAGCGCACCGCGTGGATGCGCTCGCCGTCGGCGAGACCGAGCGTCATCTGCAACGGACACGAGAGACCGTGCGCACCGCCGACCTCCTCCACGAGTCCCGCCATGCGCCGGATCGCGCCGAGCGGATCGCGCTCGAGCCCGAACGACAGCGCGAGGTAGAACATGATCTCGGAATCCGTGGTGCCCTCGATCCGCGGGAAGAGTCCGGGATCCACCGCGAGCATGAGCTCGCGCTTCACGCGCTCGAGTCCCTGGATCTCGCCGTTGTGGCAGAACAGCCAGCGCCCGTAGCGGAACGGATGGCAGTTCGTCTGCTGCACCGCGGTGCCGGTGGTGGCGCGCACGTGCGCGAGGAACATGCGGGAGCGAACGTGCGAGGCGACCTCGCGGAGGTTCACGTCGTTCCAGGCCGGCTGCACGGAGCGGTAGAGCGCGGCGTGACCGCGCTCGTCGTACCAGCCGACGCCGAAGCCGTCGCCGTTCGTGATCGTGGGGCTCGCGTGAGCCTCGAGACTCTGGTGGATCAGCGAGTGCTCCGGCAGGAACACGAGGTCCTCGAGCGGGACCGGGTTGCCGCCGTACGCCAGCCAACGACACATGGAAACTTCCTCCGCGGATACCGGGACGCTCCGATGATCGGGCGCCCCGCCTCCGCGATCAAGGGGATGCGGGGGGCAAGGTCCGGAGGATCTCGCGGGCCGCGGCGACGGCCTCCTCGACGGCGGGCCCCCCCTCGAACCGGCAACGCTTGGGATCGCCGGGACAGTCGCGGCCGCACGCGCCGGGCGGGGGCAGGAGATTCCGCGCGACGTTGCCGTGGGGGCCCCAGAGGTCGGGATGGCACGCCGGCAGCGGGCAGAACGGCGACACGGTCGGCACGCCGAGCGCGCCCGCCAGGTGCATGGTGCCGGTGGACGCGGAAAGGAAGACGTCGCAGGCCGCGATCACCGCCATCGTTCCGCGAAGGTCGAGGCGTCCCACGAGGTCCACGTACCGAAGTCCCTCGAAGGCGGGGAGGAGCGCGCGCTCGGACTCGCCGCCGGTCAACCCGATCCGGACGTCCGGATCGTCCCCGAGCACGGACGCCAGGCGGGCCCAGGTCTCGGGCGGCCAGTTCGGCGCGGAGCCGCCGCTGCCCGGATGGAGGCCCACGATCGGCTCGCCGGGCGCGATGCCGCCCGCACTCAGGATCTCCTCGCCGAGTCGCCGCTCCGTGTCCGTGAGGAACACCTCGGTGGCGAGGCCGTCGTCGGTCGCACCGATCCGCCGGCCGAGATCGAGGCAGTAGTCGGCCTCGCTGCGGAGCGGATCGTAGAACCGGCGCACCGCGGACATGCCGGTGAGGACCTGGTAGAGACGTCGGCCCACGCCGATCCGTCGCGGGATCCCCGCGAGGAACAGCGCGTACGCGAGCCGCTTCGTGGGCAGCAGCAGCAGCGCGTGCGTGAACCGGTGAGACGCGAGGTCGCGCGCGAGACGCCAGGCGCCGCCGGAGCCCGCGTGTCGCCCCTCGGTGTCATCCAGCAGGATCTGATCGAGGTGCGGGTTCCCGCGGAGCACGGGCTCGGAGTATGGTCGAACGAGCGCCGCCAAATGGGCCTCGGGAAACGACTTGCGGAGCGCTCGGATGAGCGGCGTCGCGAGCACGACGTCCCCGATGCGATCGGTCCGGACGATCAGGACGCGCATGGGCGGCTCCGCCGGGATCCGGGTCCCGATTCGGGGGTTGGCCCCACGAGCTTCGGCCTTCGGTCGACGAACTCGCGGCGGCGTCCGACGAGATTCGAGCGGGGGCGACGGCGCGTCAAGGGCGGCCGGCGGGGACGGACGGGCGGCGGGCAACCGATCGCCCGAGGTCGCCGGAAGCACGAGGGTCTGCTAGCGTCCGAGGCCCACGGAGGCGAGCTTGGAAAACCCGCAGGAAATCGAGTCCGGTCCCGGCCGCACCTTCGACTTCGGACCGCGACGTTTCCTCTCGGCGCTGATCCTGGCGCTCGCGCTCGCGATCGTGGGGGCGGCGGTCGGGGTGCTGTCGCGGGGGGGCGCGCTCGACCTCGCCGCCGCGCGTCCGGCGCAGCCCGCGTTGCTCGCGGTCGCGCTCCTCGTCACCGTCATCGACGTTCTCGCGGCCGGTCTCCGGCTGCACGTGCTCGCCCACCGCATCTCCCCCCGGGTCCGGTTGCGGGACTGCGTCCGTGCGAGTCTCGCGAACACCTGCCTCGCCGGGCTCACGCCGAGCCAGGCCGGAGGCGGCGCCGCGCAGCTCTACGTGCTGAACCGGGCGGGACTGCCGTGGCGGGCGGGCGTCGCCATCGGAACGATCAACTTCCTCGCCTCGATCGCCGTGCTCGCGCTGGCGGGACTCGTGGCGCGCATCGGACTCCACGACGCGCTGCCCGGATGGCTGCGCCTCTCCACGACCGCCACGGTGACGGCGCTGGGTCTGCTCACGATCGCGTTGCTCGCACTCCTCCGGTGGGGACAGCTCGCGCCGACCCAGGACTCGATCGATTCCTCGCGCGGCGTCAAGCGCGCGGTCCTCCAGACGCGCAAGTTCCTGCACGACTCGCTCGAGATCGCTCGGGAGCTGTTTCGCGAGCATCCGCGACACACCGCGGCCACGATTCCGCTGACCGCGCTCGTGTACGGCGCGAAGCTCGCGTTCACGATCGTGGTCTTCCGTGCGTACTGTCCGGCGGGCCACTTCGACGACATGATCGGTGCGTTGCTCGTGCTGGTCCTCGCGCTGTACTTCGCGCCGACGCCGGGGGCCAGCGGCCTGGCCGAAGGCGCGACGACGGCGTATCTCGCGGGGGCGCTCGGAACCGCCTCCGCCGCGGGTTTCGCCCTGTGGTGGCGCACGCTCGCCCTCTACGTTCCCGTCGTGATCGGAGGCTTCGTGATTCTCGCCGAACTCGCTCGCGACGCGCGTCCGCTCGCCGCGCCGCGCAAGTCCGGTCGCTCGACCCCGGAGTCGGCGGCCCCGAACCGCCACGCCGCCTGATGCGTTCGTTTCTCGTTCACTGGGCGCTGAGCTCGCTCGCGCTGGCCCTCACGGCCTGGATCCTGCCCGGGGTGACCGTGTCGTCGCCGGCGGCGCTCGTGGTGGGCGCGCTGGTGCTCGGCTTCCTGAACGCGGTCGTGCGTCCCGTGCTCCTGATCCTCACGCTGCCGCTCACGATCCTCACGCTCGGGCTGTTCTATCTCGTGCTGAACGGACTCCTGTTCGCGCTGGCCGCCACGGTGGTGCCCGGGTTCGCGGTCGCCGGGTTCGGATCCGCGATGCTCGGCGCGATCCTCATGGGAATCTTCTCCTTGTTCATCGCGAACTCGTCTTCCTCTTCCGCGCGCGACCGGGAGTAACTCGAGCCATGACCACGCCGTACGCGTGCACGTTCCCGATCCGGTTCAACGACATCGACGCCGCGGGCATCGTTTACTTCCCGCGTCTGCTGCACTTCTGCCACTGTGCGCTCGAGGACTTCGTCACGGACCGGAGCGCGCGGAGTTATCGCCGCTACGTGACCGACGGCCTCGTGTTCCCGGTGATCAAGATCGAGGGCGGGTTCTTCCGTCGCGTGCACTACCTGGATCGACTGCAGGTGCTCGTGCAGTGCGAGGAGATCCGCACCCACGCGTTCCGGATGCGGTACGACCTCGCCGTCATTCCGGGCGAGGGGGGCGGCGTGCCGCAGGACTCCGCCCGGATCGTGATCGCGCAGGCAGTCACGCGCGTGCAGGATTTCACGCTGGAGGAGGTCCCGGCGGATCTGCGCACGGCGCTGGAATCCGTGGCCCTGGCTGCGCCGGAACCGCCGTCCGGGGGCTCGCTTGACACCCGTCGGGGCCGGAATTAGCCTGCCTACGCCACGAAAGCCAGCGTACCGGCCCGCTGCGCCGGGCTACGAGGGGAGGCGGGGATGCCGGGCTCGCGATTGTCCGCGGACCTCCGTCCGGCCCGGGAAGGCCGGATCGAAGTCATCTGCGGCAGCATGTTCAGCGGGAAGTCCGAGGAGCTGATCCGTCGCCTCGTGCGCGCACGCATCGCGCGCCAGCAGGTGCAAGCGTTCAAGCCGGCGGTCGACGACCGCTACGCGCGGGACCACGTCGTGTCGCACAGCGGACAGCGGATCCCTTCCTGTGAAATCGACTCGGCCGAGGACATCCTGCGGCTCGTGCAGCCGGAGACCCAGGTCGTGGCGATCGACGAGGCCCAGTTCCTGGACGCCGGCCTGGTGGACGTGGTCGAGGAGCTCGCGAATCGCGGCTGCCGGGTGATCGTGGCCGGCCTGGATCAGGACTACCGCGGCCGCCCGTTCGAGCCCGTGCCCCAGCTGATGGCGATCGCGGAGAGCGTGACCAAGACGATGGCCGTGTGCGTCGTGTGCGGGCGCGCGGCGAACCGGACCCAGCGACTGGTGGAAACCGAGGATCGGGTCCTGGTGGGAGCGGCCGAGGCGTACGAGGCGCGCTGCCGCGAGTGCTGGACCCCCGATCCGGCGGCCGCGACGGAGCGCCCGAGGGCCGCGGCCCTGGCCGAGTGAGCTCGGTCGGCGAGAACTGGCGCGGCGTGGTCGCGCGGGTCGTCGCGGCGGCGGAGCGGGCGGGCCGGGCCCCCGAGGAGATCCGGATCTGCGCCGTGACCAAGTACTCGGCCCTGCCGGCGATCCGGGAGGCAGTGGCCGCGGGGGCGCGTCTGCTGGGGGAGAGCCGGGTCCAGGACGCGGCGCCCAAGATCGAAGCGGGGGTGGAGGGCGCCGAGTGGCACCTCATCGGGCACCTCCAGCGGAACAAGGCCCGCCGGGCCGTGGAGCTGTTCGAGGTCGTCCAGTCGGTGGATTCGCTTGCGCTCGCGGCGCGTTTGGCCGATCTGGGAGAGGAGAGGGGAAGGGCGGTGCGGGGGTTCCTCGAGGTGAACACCTCGGGCGAGGGCTCGAAGACCGGGATGCCGCTCGCGGCGGCGGAGGCGGCGCTGGAGGAGATCCGGCGACTCCCCGGGCTCGAGATCCGAGGCCTCATGACGATGGCGCCGTTCACGGAGGACGAGGAAGCGATCCGGAAGTCGTTCCGCTCGCTTCGTGCGCTGCGTGACGCGGCCGGGGGACCGGCGGCGCTGCCCGAGCTCTCGATGGGCATGAGCAACGACTTCGAGATCGCGGTGGAAGAGGGCGCGACCCTGGTTCGCGTGGGAACCGCGATCTTCGGATAGTCGGACGAGGGAGGAGAGATGTTCGTGGCCGGAAACGCAATGCTCGCGATCGCTCAGCTCGTGAGCACGCTCGCGCAGCTCTACGTGTTCATCCTGATCGGACGCGTGATCTGCTCGTGGGTGAACGCGGATCCGTACAATCCCATCGTCCGGTTCATCTACCAGGCGACCGACCCGTTTCTCGAGAGGATCCAGCGAATCGTCCCGCCGATCGCCGGACTCGACTTCTCGCCTTTCATCGCGATCTTGATCGTGCAGATCCTGATCCAGGGGTTCCTCGCGAATTCGCTGGCGGACTGGGCACGCAGGCTCGGCTAGGAGGAACCATGAAGATCGGACCCGTCGACATCCGGAATCACTCGTTCGCGCGCCGCGCGATGCGCGGGCTCGACGAAGCCGAGGTGCGGGCGTACCTGGACCTGGTCGCGGACAGCCTGCAGGAGGCGATCCTCGAGAACGAGGAGATGAAGAACCAGCTCGATCGCCTCGACGCGCGGATCGGCGAGTACGGGAATCTCGAGCGGACGCTGCGCGACTCGCTCGTCGCGGGCGAGAAGGTCGCGGATGAACGTCTCCGCCAGGCGGAGCGCGAGGCGCAGATCGTGATCAAGGGCGCCGAGGTCGAGGCGGAGAAGATCGTCGGCGGGGCGCGGCAGGAGGTCGCGCGGCTGCGCGCCGCGATCGACGATCTCCGCCGCCAGCGCATCACGTACGCGGAGCGCTTCCGCGCGCTGCTGCGTTCGCAGTTCAAGATCCTGGAGGCGAGCCTCGAGAGCTACGATCCGGACGGCAGCGACGTGGATCGCGTGCTCGACGAGATCGATCGCAGTCTCTCCTCCACGCACGAGCCCGTGTCGCCCTTCCACCGGGCGTCCTCGCCCGCGCACCCCGCCGGGGCGAGCGACTCCGGCGAGATGCCGCGCCCGCCCGTGAACTCGTACCTCGGCGAGGAGGGTCTCTTCACCGCGGCCGGCTCGGAAGACGAGTCCCGCTCCGAAGAGGGCTGATGGCCGAGCTCGCGCAGCGCCTCGAACAGGCCCGGGAGTTTCTCCGGGCCCGGGGCATCGGGGAGCCGAAGGTCGCGCTCGTGCTCGGGTCCGGCCTGTCGGACGCGATCGCGCTCGAGAACTCCGTCTCCGTTCCGTACGCCGAGATCCCCGGCTTCCCGAGCTCGCCGGGTGGCGCCGTGGCGGGCCACGCCGGACGTCTCGAGGCGGGAAACCTGGCCGGCGTGCCGGTTCTGGTCCTGCACGGGCGCGTGCACTACTATGAGGGCGTCGAACTGTCCGAGGCGACGTTCCCGGTCCGCGTGGCCAAGAGCCTCGGGGCGCGCTGGATCGGATTGACGAACGCTTCGGGCGGGATCGATCCCGCCTACGAGGTCGGTGACCTCGTGCTGATCACGGATCACCTGAACCTCCTGGGTGACAATCCGCTGATCGGTCCGAACGACGATTCGATCGGTCCGCGTTTCCCGGACATGTCGAAGGCCTACGATCCGGAGCTCCGGCGCCGTGCGGAACGCGTGGCGCGGGAGACGGGCCTCTCGCTGAAGCACGGCGTGTACGCCGCCGTGGCGGGGCCGACGTACGAGACGCCCACGGAGCTGCGCCTCCTGCGTCTCGCGGGCGCGGATCTCGTGGGCATGTCGACGGTGCCGGAGACGATCGTCGCCGTGCACGGAGGACTGAAGGTCCTCGGGCTCTCGGTGGTGACGGACCTCGCGTTCCCGGAGGCCGCCGAATCGGTGAGCCACGAGGCGGTCGTGAAGGCGGCACGTGCCGCGGCCGGCAAGGTGGCGGCGCTGTTGACCGGGGTGATCCGGGAGGAAGCGTGACCCAGGAGACCGAGACTCTCTATCCGCTGGACGACGTCACCGCGTCGGCGCGAGACACCGAGGTCGCGCTGCTCGACCAGTGGCGCAAGCGCGACGTCTTCGCGCGCACGCTCGCCGAGCGCGCCGGTGCCAAGCCCTTCGTGTTCTTCGAGGGCCCGCCCACCGCGAACGGCAAGCCGGGCGTCCACCACGTGCTCGCGCGCACCGTGAAGGATCTCGTGTGCCGCTACTGGACGATGCGCGGCCGCTACGTGGATCGTCGCGGCGGGTGGGACACGCACGGCCTGCCGGTGGAGCTCGAGGTCGAGAAGCAGCTCGGCATCTCGAACAAGCGCGAGATCGAGCAGAGGGTCGGCATCGAGGAGTTCAACAAGAAGTGCCGCGAGTCGGTCTTCACGTACCTCGAGGACTGGCGACGTCTGACCGAGCGCATCGCGTACTGGGTCGACATGGAGCGCGAGTACGTCACCCTCAAGAACCCGTACATCGAGTCCGTGTGGGCGCTCGTGAAGCGCATCCACGACCAGGGGCTCCTGTACCGCGGCTTCAAGACGGTGCCGTACTCCACGAAATCGGGCACGGTCCTCTCGGACCACGAGCTCGCGCTCGGCTATCGCGAGGTGGAGGACCCTTCGGTGTTCGTGCGGTTCCGCGCCGCCGAAGATCCCGGTCTCTTCTACCTCGTGTGGACGACCACTCCCTGGACGCTGCCCGGCAACGCGGCGCTCGCCGTGCATCCGGACGTGACGTACGTCGTCGCGCGCGCGGGTGAGGAGCGCCTGATCCTCGCGAAGGACCTGCTCGGCGTGCTCGAGGGAGACGTCGAGGTGGAGCGGGAGGTCCGCGGCCGCGACCTCGTGGGCAAGCGCTACGAGCCGCTGTTCCCGTTCTGGGGCGACCTCTCGGGCGAGCGGCCGAACGCGTACACGGTGATCGCCGAGGAGTTCGTGACCACCACGGACGGCACCGGACTCGTGCACATCGCGCCCGCGTTCGGCGCGGATGATCTCGAGGCCGGAAACCGGCACGGGCTGCCGCGCCTCAAGCACGTGGACGACGAGGGCAACTTCACCGAGATCGCGGGCGAGTTCGCGGGACTGTGGTTCAAGGACGCGGACAAGCCGGTCTCGCGCGACCTGAAGTCGCGCGGCCTGATGTACCGGCAGGCCACGTACAAGCACACGTATCCGTTCAACTGGCGCGGCCAGGATCCGCTGATGTACGTCGCGCGGGAGGCCTGGTACATCCGCACCACGGCGGTGAAGGACCGGCTCGTGGAGCTGAACCGCGAGATTCGCTGGGTGCCCGGCCACGTGCGTGACGGACGCTTCGGCAACTGGCTCGAGAACAACGTCGACTGGGCGCTCTCGCGCGAGCGGTTCTGGGGCACGCCGCTGCCGGTCTGGGTCTCCGATCGCGATCCGGAGCAGTGGGAGGTGATCGGTTCCGTGCAGCAGCTCTCCGAGCGCGCCGGCCGCGACCTCTCGGATCTCGACCTGCACCGCCCTTACGTGGACGAGATCACCTGGGCGGACGGACACGGCGGCACGATGCGTCGCGTCCCCGAGGTCATGGACGTGTGGTTCGACTCGGGCGCGATGCCGTTCGCGCAGTGGCACTGGCCGTTCGAGCACGAGGCCGAGCAGGCGTCGCAGTTCCCGGCCGACTTCATCTGCGAGGGCATCGATCAGACGCGCGGCTGGTTCTACTCGCTGCACGCGATCGCGACCCTGGTGCAGAACTCCGTCGCCTACAAGTCCTGCCTCGTCACCGGCCTGCTCATGGCCGAGGACGGTCGCAAGATGTCGAAGTCGCTGAAGAACACGGTGGATCCGTGGGACGCGATCGACCTCGGCGGCGCGGACGCGCTGCGCTGGTTCATGACCGTCACGAACAATCCCGCGGGCGCGATGCGCTTCAGCGAGGATGGAGTGCGCGAGGTCGCCCGCAAGATCCTGGACACGCTCCGCAACGTGTACGTGTTCTTCGCGCGCTACGCGAACCTCGATGGCTGGGTGGCGGGATCCGCCGCGCCGGCGCTCGCGGAGCGTCCCACGCTCGATCGCTGGATCCTGTCGCGGCTCTCCGCGCTGGTGGAATCGACCACGCGCGACCTCGCGGATCTCGAGATCTCGCGCGCCGGTCGCGCGATCGAGCAGTTCGTGATCGAGGACCTCTCGAACTGGTACGTGCGACGCAGCCGGGATCGCTTCTGGGCGGCCGGCCTGCCGGACGACAAGCGTGCCGCGTACGCCACGCTGCACGAGGCGCTGGAGACGGTGGCGCGCCTGATGGCGCCGTTCACGCCGTTCCTCTCGGAGCGGATCTGGCTCGGTCTCACCGGTCCGCTGGACGGCGGCGACAGCGTGCACCTCGCCGGGTGGCCGGAGGCGAACACCGCCGCCCGCGACGCGACGCTCGAACGCCGCATGGAAGACGTGCGCCGAGTGGTGAGGCTCGGCCGCGCCGGCCGCAACCGCGCGAACGTGAAGACCCGCCAGCCGCTCGGCCAGGTGCAGATCGTGCCGCCCGCGGAGGCGGAGCCGCTGGACGACCAGCTCGCTGCGATCGTGCTGGACGAACTGAACGTGAAGGGTTGCCTCTCGCTCGAGCCGGGCGCCGTGGTCACGGAGCTGCGCGCGAAGCCCCGCTTCGACGTGCTCGGTCCGCGGTTCGGTGGCGCCATGAAGTCGGTCGCCGCGGCGATCCGCGAGCTCGACACCGAGGCCGTGGCCACGCTGGAGCGCGACGGCGAGGTCGAGGTCGCGGTGGCGGGCGAGACGCACCGCATCCGCCGGGACGAAGTCCAGGTGGAGCACGATGATCCGCCCGGCATGGTGCTGGAGCGCGAGGTCGGCTGGTCCGTCGCGCTCGACCTCGCGATCTCCGACGAGCTCCGAGACGAAGGCTTCGCGCGCGAGATCGTCAACAAGGTGCAGTTCATGCGCAAGAAGGCCGGCTTCGCCGTCACCGACCGGATCGAGATCCGGCTCGGCGGCACCGAGCCGCTCGTGCGCGCCGTGGAGCGGTTCTCCGAGCTGATCCGGCAGGAGACGCAGGCGGTCCGGCTGGAGACGACGGACGGTCCGGGCGAGACCCGCGAGGAATGGAACCTGAACGGCGAACCGGCCGTTCTCTCCCTCAAGAGGGTCTGATGGAAAACGGAGACCGTCCGGCCGGCCCGATCTTCTATCTCGTGGCCGCGCTGGTCCTGGTGATCGACCAGATCACGAAGCAGTGGATCGTCCACACGATGATCCTCGGTCAGTCGATGGAGGTCGTGGGGACCTTCTTTCGCCTGACGTACGTGCTGAACGACGCGGCGGCGTTCGGGCTGCAGCTCGGCGGCCGCTGGTCGTTCATCGTGGTCACGGTGGTGGTCTCGGCGTTCATCCTGTTCTACTACACGCGATCGGAGCGCACGCTCACCGCGCGCTGGGCCCTCGCGCTCATCCTGGGCGGTGCGCTCGGAAACCTCGCGGATCGCGTGCGGCTCGGCGAGGTCGTCGACTTCCTGCACGTGTCCGTCGCGGGCTTCTCGTGGCCGATCTTCAACGTCGCGGACATCGGCGTCTCGGTCGGCGTGGGACTTCTCGCGATCCACCTGTTCCGGAAGGAGGGGCCCTCCGCCGAGGCGGACGGGTCCGAGCATGAGCTCTCCGCTCGTACTCACGATCCGGGAAACCAGGGCGACCCGGCTTGACCGGGCGCTCGCGGCCGAGCTCGAGGGCCGCGAGTCCCGTTCCTCCGTGGCGCGCTGGATCCGAGAAGGTCGCGTTCTCGTCAACGGTCGTCCCGGGAAGCCGTCCACGGAGGTGACGGCGGGCGACTCCATCGTGGTCGCTTGCCCCGAGGCCCCGGACGCGACCGATCTCCCGGCCGAGGATCTCCCGATCCGGGTCGAGTACGAGGACGACCGGCTCGCGATCATCGACAAGCCGGCCGGCATGGTCACGCACCCGGCCGGCCCGCTGCGCACGGGCACGCTCGTCAACGCGATCCTGCACCGGTTCCCCCGGCTCTCGTCGGTCGGGGGCGGGCTGCGGCCGGGCATCGTCCATCGCCTCGACAAGGGAACCACCGGCCTGCTCGTGGTGGCGAAGGACGACGAGACGCACCGTCGCCTGTCCCGCCAGCTCGCCGACCGCACGCTGCACCGGATCTACCAGGCCGTGGCCTGGGGGCGCGTGGAGCCGGAGCGGTTCACGATCGACGCACCGGTCGCGCGGCACCCCCGGGACCGCAAGCGGATGGGCGTGGTGGAAGGCGGCAAGGAAGCCCGGAGCCATGTGACCGTGGTGTTCGCGAGCGAACTCGCCTCGCACGTCCAGGTCGAGCTCGAGACCGGTCGGACGCACCAGATCCGAGTGCACCTGGCCCACCGGGGGCACCCGCTCGTGGCGGACCCGGGCTACGGGGGGCGCAAGCGGGCCCTCGTGGGGGTGGCGCCCTCGGTCCGGCGCGCGGCCGACGAGCTGCTCGCCCGGATCAGCCGCCCCGCGCTCCATGCGGGGGAGATCCGCCTCGTGCACCCGTGGACGGGGCGGGAGATCGTGGGCCGGAGTCCGCTGCCGGCGGATCTCGCCGCCTGCCTCGAGGCGCTGCACGAACTCGGGTAGCGCGCCCTCGCCCGGGGGCCCCTCGTCCTCGAATCAGGCCGATCCGGAACGCCCCTTCGACGGGTCGCGTCGGATCCGCTAGTATCGACGAAACGTCCGGTCCCGAGAATGCGTCCTCAACGGGGGGAGCCCTTGGACGTCGGCCAGGAGATCTGCCTCAAGGTGCCGAGTCGGATCGAGATGCTCTCCGTGATCAATTCGGTCACCGAGGAGGTCGTCGATCAGATCGGGTTCGACGAGGAAGCCCGCAACGCCATCGCGATCTCCGTGGTGGAAGCGGGGACGAACGCGATCGAGCACGGCAACCAGCAGGAGGCCATGCGACCGACGGAGATCTGTTTCCGGCGGGAGGCGGACCGGCTCATCATCCTGGTCCGGGATCAGGGGCAGGGTTTCGACCCGGACGCCGTTCGTGACCCGCTCGCGGCGGAGAACATGTTCGCGGCCCGGGGCCGGGGAGTCCACATCCTCCGGTCCTTCATGGACGAAGTGCAGTACGAGTTCGGGGCCGACGGAACGAGGTGCCGGCTGGTCAAGTTCCTCCCGCAGCACGCACAGCCGGCCCCGTAGCCTCCGAGCCGCCGACCGGCTCCCGGAGCGACCATGAACTTCGAGCTCGTTCTCGCGACCGCGTACTTCACGTGCGGCGCGCTCATGGTCTTCCTGGGACTCGTGATCCTCCGCGAGAACCCGCGCCAGCGCGTGAACCTGTCCGTCGCCGGAATGCTCGTGTTCGGCGGGCTGGGTCCGATCCTGGGCGCGTTCCAGTACGTCGCGGCGCTCGGCACCACGTCGGCGGCGCCGTTCCAGGACGTGTTCGCCCGCTTCGCGTTCCTCTGGGAGTTCTTCTTCCCGGCCACGCTGCTGTTCGCGCTCGTGTTCCCGACCCAGAACTGGATCCTGCGCAAGTTCCGCGGCATCGACTGGCTGCTGTTCGCGCCGCACGTGGCCCACGTGATTCTCGTGGTCGTGGGCGGCGGCGGCGTGGCCCTGCCGTGGCCGACCTGGGCCGAGAAGCTGCCCGGCCCGTTCGGCGACGCCTCGGGCCTCATGCGCTACACGCTCGAGGTGCTGCTGCGCGCGCACGTCCGGTTCTTCTCCTTCGTGAACCTCGCGATGGCCGTGGCGAGCGTGGCGATCCTCATGCGGAGCGCGCGCACCACGCGCAATCCGAAGCTCCGGGCCCAGGTACGTACGATCCAGGGCGGCCTCGGATTCGCGCTCGTGTTCTATTCCGCGGGAGCGTTGCTGCCCGCCGTGTTCGGTCTGCCGATCGGACGGAACACCGCGCTGCCGCTGATCACCGTGTCGCTGCTGATCGGCGCGACGTTCATCGTGGTCGCCATCGTGCGGCTCGGATTCCTGGACGTGCGCTTCATCGTGCGCCGCGGTCTCGTGTACGGCCTCGCCTCCGGCGTCATCGTGGCCGCGTACCTGTTCGTGGGAAAGCAGATCGACCGGATGTCGGCCGGGCTCGTGGGCGAGCAGCTTCCCGTGTTCGAGACGACGTTCCTGGTGCTCAGCCTGTTCCTGCTCCAGCCCGTGCTCGCCGGCATCGAGCGGCTCGTGGATCGCGGTTACGCGCGCGATCGCTCCGATCTCCGCAACGCGCTCGCGCGGCTGTCGGAAGACGTCGCGTCGCGCCTGAGTCCGGACGAGATGGCGCGCACGCTCGCGAACTCGATCGCGCGCGAGATGGTGCTGCACATCGCGGCGGTCGCGGTGCGGGATCGCCGCACGGGCACGATCCGGATCGTGCAGTCGGCCGGCGGTCCCGAGACGGACGGGGAGGCGCGGACCTGGCTGCTCGGCAACGTCGTGTTCCACGCGCTGGAGGGGCGACGCGATCCGCTGTCGCCGGCGGAGCTCTCGGAGCTGCCGGAGAGCGCGGAAGATCGCGACGAGGTGGCGGAGGCGATGACGGCGCTGCGCGTCCGGCACGTGATCCCGCTGCGCGGCGCACGCACGGACCCGGCGCACGACGACGAGGTCGTCGGCGTGATCTTTCTCGGCGAGAAGGTCACCGAGACCCGGATCCCGTTCGAGGAGATGTCGCTCGTGCTGCTGCTCGCGCGCCAGGTCGGGATCTCGCTCGAGAACGCCGCGATGCACGAGGAACGCATGGCGAACCGCCTGCTCGAGGAGGAGGTCGCCACCGCGCGGCGCATCCAGGAGCAGCTTCTCCCCGAAACGCCGCCCGCGCTCACCGGCTGGCAGCTCCACGCGAGCAACCAGCCGAGCCGGTTCGTGGGCGGCGACTACCACGACTTCCTCGCGATGCCGGACGGCGAGGTCGGCATCGCCATCGGCGACGTCTCCGGCAAGGGCGTCCCCGCCGCGCTGCTCATGTCGAACCTGCAGGCGTGCCTGCGCGGGCGCGTCCTCTCGCGCCAGTCGACCGAAGCGGTCGTGCAGGAGGTCAACAAGCAGATCTGTCGCACCACGGGCGCCGAGAGTTTCATCTCGTTCTTCCTCGGAGAGCTGCATCCGGAGACGGGGCGGCTCCGCTACACGAACGCCGGCCACAACGCGCCCGTCCTCGTGCGGCGCGACGGCTCGATCGAGCTGCTGGAAGACGGCGGGCTCCTGCTCGGGATCTTCCCCGAGGCGTCGTACGAGATGAGCACGGTGCAGCTCGAACCGGGCGATCTGCTGGCGCTCTACACGGACGGCGTGACGGAGGCGTCGAATCCGGCGGGCGACATGTTCGATGAGGTGCGCCTGCTGGAGACGCTGAAGCGGAATCGGGAGTCGGACGCGTCGGCGCTGCACCGCGCCGTCCTCGCGGAGGTCGAGCGCTTCCAGGAGGGGCGCCCGCCCGACGACGACCTCACGCTCATCCTCGTGAAGCGCGACGGCCATCTGCTCTCGATCGCGGAAGACGGCGCGCGCGACGGCAACGGCGCGAACGGGGCGCCGGCTTGAGCGGGCGGGTGGTGGCGTTCGATCTCGGCGATCGGCGAATCGGGGTGGCGGTCTCCGATCCCACGCGTACGATCGCCCAGGGCCGCGAGACGATCCGCCGCGACGGCGCGACCTGGCCGTGGCGAAAGATCCTCGAGGTGATCGAGGAGACCGCGGCCACCCAGGTCGTCGTGGGCGATCCGCTCCACTTCGACGGCTCGACGAGCGAACGCTCGCGGACGGCGGGGGAGTTCGCGCAGGAGCTGCGAACGCGCACGGGATTGCCGGTGGATCTCGAGGACGAGCGCTGCACCTCGGTGGAGGCGGAGCGCATGCTCGCGAAGACGGGCCGCGGGAGACGTCGGCGCGATCGCGGCGACGTGGACCGCGCGGCCGCGATCCTCATCCTGCAGGACTGGCTCGACGCGCGCGACGGAGAGGCGACGTGAAGGGAATCGGAGTCTGGATCGCCGTGATCGCGGGCGCGGCGCTGGCCGCGTGGCTCGGCGCGCAGGCGCTGCTCGCGACACCGCCCGCGACGCCGGGCGAGGCGCCGGTGACGATCCGCGTGGCAAAGGGCGAGGGCCTTGCGCCGGTCGCGCGTCGGCTGGAGGCGGAGGGCCTCGTGGTCTCCGCACGACGTTTCCGTCTGCTCGCGCGTCTGACGGGACGGGACCGCGCGATCCGCGCCGGCACCTACGAGTTCCTGCGCGGGCTCGATCCGCGGGAACTCCTGACCCGGCTCGAGGAAGGCAAGGTGCGCTTGCTCCGGCTCACGGTGCCGGAGGGGCGACGTCTCCTGGACATCGCGAAGGACGTGGAGTCCGCGCTCGGCGTTCCCGCGGAGGAAGTGATCGCGGCCGCCTCCGATCCCGCGCGCGTGACCGGGGTCGGTGCGCGCGGCGAGAGCCTGGAAGGCTACCTGTTTCCCGAGACGTACTTCTTCGAGGACGGCGTGTCGGCCGGCGACGTGGTGGACGCGCTGGTCGCGCGCTTCGAGGCGGAGTGGGGCGAGCTCGCCGGCCTGCCGCAGCCCGAAGGACTCGATCGCCACGACGTGGTCACGCTCGCGTCGATCGTGGAGGCCGAGACGCCGCTCGCGGACGAGAAGCCCCGCGTGGCCGCGGTGTATCTGAATCGCCTGCACCGCGGGATGCGGTTGCAGGCGGATCCCACGGTGCGCTACGGCATCGGCCGCTTCGACGGTCGCCTGTACTACAAGCACCTCGACATCGAGAGCGCGTACAACACCTATCAGAACCAGGGACTGCCGCCGGGGCCGATCGGGAGCCCGGGACGCGCGGCCCTGCGCGCGGTGCTCGAGCCGCTCACGCCGTGCGACGACCTGTACTTCGTCGCCTCGGGGAACGGGGGCCACGTGTTCTCGCGCACGAAGGCGGAGCACGATCGTGCCGTGGCCGAGGCCCGGAAACGTCGCGACGCGGCGGCCCGCGACGCCGGCTGACGGGGAGCGCCGTCGGGCTGGACCGCCGAGGTCGGATCCCGGTGGCCGGATGCCCGCGGCCGGGCCGAGTTGACCTCCCGGCGCCGGGTCCCTATCGTTTCGAGAATCGCCGCACCGGAGGAACGCGTGGAAACGACGACGAAAGTGGACCGCCTGCTCACGATCCTCCGCGAGATGGACGGCGCGCTGGTGGCGTTCTCGGGCGGGGTGGACTCCGCGTTCGTCCTGCGGGCGGCGAAGGAGGCGCTCGGAGACCGCGTCTTCGCCGTCACCGCGCGCTCGCCGGCCGTGCCCGCCCGCGAGCTCGGAGAGGCCGAGGATCTCGCGGCCCGGATCGGGGTCCGCCACGAGATCGTGGACACGCAGGAGCTCTCGTCCGAGGGATACGTCGCGAACGGTCCCGATCGTTGCTACTGGTGCAAGGCCGAGCTCTTCGACCGACTCGAGCCGATCCGCGTGCGCGAGGGTCTCGGTTTCCTCATCGACGGCACGAACGCCGACGATCTCGGCGACCACCGTCCGGGCATGAAGGCGCGCCGCGAGCGCGGCATCCGCAGCCCGCTGGTGGAGGCCGAGCTCGGCAAGGCGGAGATCCGGGAGGCGTCGCGGGCGTGGGACCTGCCCACGGCGGACAAGCCGGCGCTCGCGTGTCTGGCGTCGCGGCTGCCGTACGGCACGCCGGTCACCGTGGAGGCGCTCGCCCGGGTGGGGGCCGCCGAGGAGGCGGTCCGGGCGCTCGGATTCCGGCAGCTCCGGGTTCGGCACCACGGCGACCTCGCGCGGCTGGAGCTGGATCCGTCCGAGATCGATCGGGCGATGCAGCCGGAGATCCGCGAGGGGCTGTCGGCGGCGGTGCGCTCGGCCGGGTACCGGTGGGTGGCGCTGGACCTGGACGGGTACCGGACGGGAAGCCTGAACGAGATCCTTCCGGGCCCGAAGGGGTTGAAGACCTTCGGGAGCGGCGGCTAGCCCCGCGGCCGCGTCGCGCGCGCCCGCTCTCGCGACCGCGGCGGCAAGCGACTCGGAGGACGCCGGTCCGCCGGATCCCTGCTAGTATGCCCGCAACCGCAACCACTTTCGATTTCTCGACCGAGGGAACCGTGGCCAAGGCGAAGAAGACGTCGAAACCGGAATCCGGCTCCCGCGCGGCGCAGCCCGCGGCCGGCGCGATCTCCAGCGACCGCTCCGTCATCCGGATCCGGTGGGAGCGCCGGAACATCGTCACGCTCCTCGCGGGTCTCGCGGCCGTCGTGCTCGGCTACGTGCTTCTCTCCCAGGGAAGTGTCACCGCGGCGCCGATCCTGCTCGTGGGCGGGTACTGCGTGCTGATCCCGCTCGCGTTCATGATCTGATCACCGCTCGCGTTCGCTCAGCGGCGAGGGTCTTTCTCCCGCTGCGCCTTGAGCGCGTGCGCGTACCACTCCAGCTCCTCCAGGAACCGGTCGGCGCGCGGCCGCGTCTTGGGATCCGTGGGCTGCCCGTCCTCATCGAACGCGGCCTGCACGCGCGGGATCGGCAGGATCGACGGGATCGACGACATGCCCAGCTCCGCGAGCATCGAGCGGAGCGCGATCATCGCGCGCACGCCGCCGAACGCGCCCGCCGAGTAGCACACGATCGCGGACGGTCGCCAGAAGTACTCGTCGAGGAAGTGATCGAGCAGGTTGGAGAGCGCCGGCGGCACGTTGTGGTTGTACTCGCCGGACACGATCACGAAGGCGTCGGCGGGGCGGATCACGTCGGCCAGGCGCTGCAGGTTCGCCGGCGCCTCACCCGGTCCGTACTCCTTGTACATGCGATCCAGCAGCGGAAGATTCACCTCCATCGGGTCCACGAGGGTCACGTCGTGGCCTCGCTCCTCGCACGCGCGCCGGATGAAGCGGGCAGCGCGGATGCCCTGCCGCGCGGTCCGCACGGATCCGTAGAAGATCACGGTCTTGAGCGCCATCGGCCCTCCTCGGTCGATTGAAGGGGCACGATACCGCAGGATGACGCGATGCGGGGTCCCGATCAGATCCCGTTGAAGATGTAGCGGTTCTCGGATCCCGCGGAGACCCGGCGCTCCAGCTCCACCACGTCGTGGGTCGGGATCAAGTAGCGCGAGTGCCGATCGGCGGCGAGATACCGGTCGGCGAGGTGGAGCGAGTACGTGATGCCGTTCAGGGTCGGGTTCGACACGGCGGGAGCGGGACGCGGTCCGAACAGGCGTCGCGCGATCGCTCCGGCCATGTAGGCGGCGCCTTCGGCGGCCGTCGGGCGGATCCGACCGAGGCGCTGGTAGTCGTGCAGCGCGTGCGTCGCCTCGTGCACGATCGTGCCGCAGAGCTCCGCGCGCTCGTACTCGGAGAGCGGACGGACGTACGGATGGCCCCCGCGATCGAACGTCCAGCGCGGGTTCACGAACAGCGGGTGCCGCTGGCCGCGCGGCGTGTCCACGACGAAGCAGCCGCCGTCGACGGTGGCGCCCGGTCCGTACACGCGTGTCGGGTCGGAGGTCACCTCGATGTGCCGGTGGGCCACGAGCCGGGCGACGTCGCGGCGGAGCCCCTGCGGGTAGACCCGCAGGTTCCCGAACTGGAAGTTGATCTCGTCGAGAAGGGGCGAACGCAGGGTGTCGAGCACGAATCGCTGAAGGGACTTCGCCACGGGACGCTCTCCGATCGGGAAGGGGTGCGAGGGCCCGACCGAGGGTCTGCGCTGGCTCGGCCGGGCCCGTGTTTCGAGAAGGAGAACGAGCGGGAGGCCGGAGTTTCACACCGGGGTGACTACTGGCCGGGAGCGCCCTCGGGGGTCTGGGGGCTGCCCGGCGTCCCGCCCCGAAGCTTCGCGATCATCCGCGCCACGTACTGAGGACTCCGCGTGAATCGCGCCAGCACCGCGTACAGTGCCGGCACCGCGAACAGGGTCAGGACCGCGGAGATCGTCACCCCGAACACGATGACGATACCGATCGGCTGCCGGGATTCCGCGCCGGCCCCGGAGGCCAGGAGCAGCGGAAGGGCGCCGAAGGTGGTGGAGGCGCTCGTCATCAGGATGGGACGGAGGCGGATCGCCGAGGCCTGGACGACGGCGTCGCCGATCTCGAGGCCCCGGTCGCGGAGCTGGTTCGCGAACTCCACGATGAGCACACCGTTCTTCGCCGAAAGACCGATGAGCAGGATCGCGCCGATCTGCGTGAAGACGTTGATCGTGTCGCCGTAGAGGAGGATGCCGAGAAGCGCGCCGGTGAGCGCGAGCGGCACCGTCACCATGATGATGACCGGATGCACGAAGCTCTCGAACTGCGCGGCGAGCACCAGGAACACGATCACGAGCGCGAGTCCGAACGTGATCAGCAGGCTCGACCCCGTGCGCTGGAAGTCGCGGGACTCGCCGTCCCAGGTGATCCGCGCGCTGGCGGGAAGGATCCCCTTGGCCTTCGCCTCGAGCTTCTCGACCGCCTCGCCGAGGGTCACGCCATCCGCGAGGCCGGTCTCGATCGTGATCGCGCGCATGCGGTCGAACCTCGACAGCTCGCTCGGGCCGGCGTCCTCCTCGAGCGTCACCAGGTTCGCGAGCGGGACCAGGCCGCCGCTCGCCGCGCGGACGTACAGGTTCTGCAGGTCGTCCGGGCTCGAGCGATCCTCGTCCTCTCCCTGGAGGATCACGTTGTACTCGCGGCCGCGGTCCACGTACGTGGTCACGATGCGGGAACCGAGCATCGTCTCCAGAGTGCGGCCCACGGCGGAGAGCGACACACCGAGCGCGGCCGCGCGATCGCGATCGATGCGCACCGACATGCGCGGCTTCCGCTCCTGGTAGTTGCTGTCGGCGTTCACGAGCTCGGGCATGCCGTCCACCGCGGCGAGCACGAGGTCCCGCCACTCGCGGAGCTGCGCGTAGTCCGGACCGCCGAGGACCATCTCCACGGGACGGCCGTCGCCGCGGATGCCGAGGCTCTGCGGGGTGACGACGACGGCGCGCACACCCGGGATCTCCGCGAGCCGTCCGCGGATGCGCGCCGCGACGTCTTCCGCGTTCGACTTGCGCTCGCCCCACGGCTTCAGGATCACGATCACGCGGGCGGAGTTCACCTCGCCGGTCGACCCGAAGCTCGCCGGCAGCCGCGTGAGGATCCGGAGGGCGTCGCCGTCGCGGACCTCCTCCATGAGGATCGATTCGATCTCGCGCGCATGCCGGTCCGTGTACTCGAAGCTCGCGCCCTCGGGACCGCGCATCGTGAGAAAGAACACGCCGCGGTCCTCCTTGGGCGCGTACTCGGTGGGTAGCGCACGCGCGAGCACCAACGCCAGCACGGACACCACCAGCGAGCCGATCACGGAGGGCCACGGGTGATCCGCCACCCAGCGGACGGAGCGCTCGTAGTGGTGGGAGAGCCAGTCGAAGAACGCGTCGACCCGGGCCCCGATCCCGCCCGGCTTCTCGTGTCCGCGGAACAGCTTGGAGCACATCATCGGGGTGAGTGTCAGCGCCACCACACTCGAGAAGCACACCGCGGCCGCGAGCGTGATCCCGAACTCGGCGAACAGGCGCCCCACGTCGCCCTGGATGAACGACAACGGGATGAACACCGCCACCAGTACGAGCGTGGTGGCCACGACGGCGAAGTCGATCTCGCGGGCGCCCTCGAGGGCGGCGAGCAGGGGCGGCTGGCCGTCCTCGATCCGCCGGTAGATGTTCTCGAGCACCACGATCGCGTCGTCGACCACGAGACCGATCGCCAGCACGAGCCCGAGCAGCGTCAGCGTGTTCACGGTGTAGCCGAGTGCGCCCATCACGATGAACGTCGCGACCACGGACACGGGCACCACCACGGCGGGGACGGCGGTCGCGCGGAAGTTCCCGAGGAACACGTAGATCACCACCAGCACCAGGAAGATCGAGAAGAACAGCGCCTTCACGACCTCGCTCATGGACGCCTCGATGAACTCCGCGCGGTCGTAGTTCAGCTCGATGCGCATGCCTTCCGGGAGATCGTTCTGGATGTGCTCGATCTCGGCGCGCACGCCGCGGGAGACCTCGACGGTGTTCGCGGTGGAGAGCTGCTCGATCCCGAGCGACACGGCCGGGATCGCGTTTGCGCGGGCAGCGCTGCGCTCGTTCTCCGCGCCGAGGCGGACGTCCGCCACCTGGGCGAGCCGGACGAGCTGGGCATCCGCGCCCTCGCCCACGACGAGGCGACGGAAGTCGTCGGCGGTCGTGAAGCCGGTGTTCGTGCGCAGCGTGAACTCGCGCTGGGTCGACTCGAGTCGGCCGGCCGGGAGCTCCACGTTCTCGGCGCGGAGGGCGGACTCCACGTCGGCCACGGTGAGTCCGTGCGCGGCGAGCGCCTCCCGGTCGAGCCAGATCCGCATCGCGTACTCGCGCGCACCCGAGATGCGCACGCGTGCGACGCCCGGCACGGTGGCGAAGCGATCCGTGAGGAAGCGGTCCGCGTAGTCCGTGATCTCGAGCCCGCTCATCCGGTCCGAGGTCAGGTTCAGGAACATCACGGCCTGCGTGTCGTTGTCGACCTTCGCGATCTCGGGCGCGTCGGCCTCGTCCGGAAGCTGTTCGAGCACGCGTGCCACTCGATCGCGGACGTCGTTCGCGGCCGCGTCGATGTCGCGGCCGAGCCCGAACTCCACGCGGATGTCGGAGCGCTCGTCCGCGCTCGACGACGTGAGCTTCTCGATCCCCTCGAGGCCGGCGATCCGGTCTTCGATCACCTGCGTGATCTTCGTCTCCACCACGTCCGCCGAGGCGCCGCGGTAGCGGGTCTCGATCGAGACCACGGGCGGATCGATGTCGGGATACTGTCGGACCGGGAGGCGAGACAGCGCGGCCAGCCCGAGGATCACGAGCAGCAGCGAGAGAACGGTGGCGAAGACGGGGCGCTGGATCGAGACGTCGGAAAGAATCAAGGGGCCGCCTCCGCGCGCAGGCGCGCCTGGACCTTGCCGCCGGTCCGCGCCTTCTGCGTGCCTTCCACGACCACGCGCTCTCCGGCCGCGAGGCTCCGCAGGACCTCGACCTCGCCGGGACGGCGGCGGCCGAGCGTTACGGCGCGCTTCTCCACCGTGCCGTCGTCCGCGACCACGAGCACGAACTGCTCGCTCCGCTCCGGCACGATCGCCTCCTCGGGAATGACGAGCGCGTTCACGTCGTCGCGGAGCAGGCGGACCGTGAGGAACATGCCGGGCCGCAGCAGGCCTTCGGCGTTCGGGATGCGCGCGCGCACCGTGATGGTGCGGCTCACCGGATCCACCCGCGTGTCGACCGATTGCACGCGGCCGGCGAATACGGAGTCCGGGTAGGCCGCGCTGCGCGCGCGCACCGGGAGATCTTCGCGGAGCAGCGAGAGCGCCGTCTCGGGAACGTCGAAATCGAGCTTCACCGTCTCGGTGTCGTCCAGCGTGGTGATCACCACGGAAGGCGACACGAGGCTGCCCGGGCTCACGCGTCGCAGCCCCACCCGGCCCGCGAACGGCGCGCGGATCACGGTGTCGGCGAGGCGGGCTTCGGCAGCGTCGAGCGCGGCCTGGTCGGCGTCGCGTCGCGCCTCGAGCAGCTCGAGCTGCGATGCGGAGGCGAGCTCGTTCGAGTACAGTTCCTGGCCCCGTCGATGCTGCCCCGTCGACTCCACGAGGGCCGCCTTCGCGGCGGCAACGGCGGCGAGCGCTTCCGCGTCATCCAGCTCCACGAGGACCTGGCCCGCGGTCACGCGCTGGCCCTCCTGGAACCTGATGGCGCGCACGGCCTCGGTCACGCGCGGGCGGAGCTCGATGGACTCGTTCGCCCGGGTCGTCCCGATCGCTTCCACGGTGAGCGGGAAGGGATCGAGACGGGCCTCGGTCACCACGACGACGGGGGCGTCCTGGGCGTGGACAGGGCGAGCGACGGGAGCGGCGAGAAGGGCCGCACCCAGGACGACGAGAGAAGACCGGCGCATCGAGGTCCTTTCGCGCGGCGGGAGGACGGGGCGAGACGATTCTCGCCCGGGGCGGGCACGCCGGAGGGTAAAAGGGGCGTCAGGAAAGCGGAAGGCCGGAAGACTCCGCGGTGTACCGCGGGGGCGGCGGCGGGGCGTCAGCCGAGCAGGTTCCGCAGGTAGCGGCGCGAGACGTATACGCCGACCGCCGTGCCCACGACGCTCGCGAAGAACGCCGTTCCGAAGCCCACGTGCTTGCCGAGCGACCAGCCGATCGCGCTGCCGATCGTGGCGAGGATCATCGTCGCGAGGTGGCCCATGTCGATTCTCCGGGGGAAGACTCCCTCTGCTGATCGGCAGGGCTCGGGGCGGAATTCAGCGCGCGCCCGTGCACCCCCGCGCCGACCTTTGAGATCGATTTGATCGACCTTTGGCTCCGGTTTGAGGACGAAAGCGGGCGTCGATCCCTAGTTTCGGGGCACATGCGGTCCGAAGTGGGCCGCGACGGCAATCCCGAACCGGAGGCTTCGACGTGTCGCACTTCGCCCGCGTGCTCCTCGGCGCGATCCCCCTGCTTTGGATCGGCCCGACCGCCGCCCAGACCCTCTGGGACGGCGGGGGCGACGGCTCGTCGTGGAGCGATCCGGCGAACTGGAATCCGGACGGCGTGCCGACCGCCGGCGTCGACGTCGTGCTCGACGGCGGCCCCTCGATCGTCGTCGACGTCGCCGCCTCGACGCGCGACCTCTCGCTCGGGGACGCGTCGCTGGACGGGCCGGGCGATCTCACCGTGGAGGGCTTGCTGTCGTGGGGCGGCGGGACCGTGGCGGGAACCGGCGCGTTCACCGCGAACGGCGGCCTCGTTCTTCTCGAGGGTCCGGACAAGGTGCTCGCCCGCAACCTCGACGCCGACTGCGACGTCACCTGGGAGCACAGCACGATCTACTTCGACACGAGCGTGGGGGCGACGTTCCACCATCACGCGGGCCACACGTTCACGATCGTGGAAGGGGAGGAGCGGGCCGGCCGCGCCGGTCACACCGCCGTTCCCATCACGGGTGAGGACCCGAGTGCGGACATCACGGACGTCTATGCGTTCATGCTGGACGGAGACACGCAGGTCGGCACGTCCGTGACCTACCGCATGTCCACGCAGATCGGCGGGACCTACGCTCAGACCTCGGGGACCTCGTTCTTCCGCGGAGGCAGCGGCATCTCCACCACCGGCATCGCGCAGCTCGGGGAAGCCACCGGCTTCCAGCTCGGGTACGGCACACACTACCTCGAGGGCCTGGTCCAGGACGCTCCGGGCGAGACCTCGGCGGGCGTCACCGCCCTCGGGGATCAGACCGTACTCGAGATCGCGTCGTCGATCCTGGACACGTTTCTCGGCTTCGCGGGACCGGTCCGGATCGACACGCCGGTCTCGGTGAGTCGATTCGGGGTCATCGAGCCGACGACGATCCAGGGCTCGGACGAGATCACCGTGACCGACACCGCGGAGATCGCGCACTCGTCGAGCCTGTTCACCACGACCCTGGACGGCGTCACGGTCAACGCCGCGAACGCGGTGTGGACGAACGGCAACGTCTTCCTGAAGAACGGCGCGCAGTTGCTGGCGGTGCAGCTCTTCATCGCTCATCTGAACACCGCGCTCCTCATCTCGGACGACGGCGTCGGCCCGCCGGAGAGCCTCACCGTGACCGGTAACCTGACGGTATCGCAGACGGCGAGCGTGCCGCCGCGCATCGCAACGAACTACGGTTTCCCGAACGGAGCGCGGGTCGACATCCAGGACGGCCAGGGCCTGTCGCTCGAACGATCGGGCACGCTCGGCGGGGAAGTCGACCTCGGCGTGGACGCCTTCATCCGCTACGTCCAGGGCTACCACTACGTGGAACCGACGGCGCGCATCGAGGGATCGGGAACGGCGCGAGTCGATCCCCTCGCCGAGGTTCATCTCGACGGCGTCTCGGCATTGAACGCACCGGTCGAGCTCCGCGGCACTCTGTCGGTGGAGGGTTCGAACCAGGGCGCCGGTGCGATCCGGATGGACGGCGGCAGGATCGAGGGACCGGGGTCCCTCACGGCGCCCGTGGTCGTGAATCCTGCGAGTCCGGCCACCGCCGCGCGCATCGACGGCGCGACCGTGAATCTCGCCACGGGCTCCAAGCTCGGGAACGGATCGCTTGTGCTCCAGAACGGCGCCCAGGCACGGGTACCCGTGGATGCCGTACTCGTCGTCGACCAGACCGCGTTCGGGCTCGTGATCGTGAACGACGGCAACGGCGCGCAGATCGAGAAGGTCGTGGTGGAGGGCACCCTCGACGTCGCTCGCACGGGCTTGCCGGCGCATCGGCTGCAGATCCCGGTGGAGGTCACGCCGACCGGGCTCGTGATCGTCCAGCCGGGGGCATCGCTTCGCCACGAGAAGGGCGGCGAGATCTTCGGCACGCTGCTCGTGCGCGAGAACGGGCAGGCGGCGTTCCAGTTCGCGACGACGTTCTTGCGCTCCGGCGGCGTCGTGCGCGGCAACGGAAAGCTCACGCGCCTCACGAACGGGAACCTCGACCTCGGCGGGACGATCTCGCCCGGCGAGGGCGACGGCGACATCGGGAACCTGAAGCTCGAAGGCCCCTGGGCCTTCCCTCCGACCGTTCAGGTCGTTCTGGAGGCGAAGGACACGGGTGAGATCGACACGATCGAGGTGACGCAGGCGGGGACGCTCGGCGGCACGCTCGACGTCCGCTTCCAGGAGCCGCTGACGACCCCGAACCAGACCTACAATCCGTACACCTCGACCACCGTCACCGGCACGTTCGACGATGTGACGACCTCGGGCAGCAATGCGACCACCGTCCAGGTCGTGGTGGGCACGGGAACGGTGCAGCTCCAGTGCACCACGACGGCCGGAACGGGAACGATCGGCGGCTACGTCTATTCCGATCGCAACGACTCCGGCGACCCCGACAAGATGGACCTGATCCCGGCCGGCACCACGGTCGATCTGAACGAGTACCAGGGCGAGCTGCTCGCGACCGTCACCATCGACGAGCAGGGCGTCTACGAGTTCACCGGTGTGCCCGCGGGCTCCTACGAGGTGAGCGCCAACCTGCCGCCGAACTGGGTGTTCTACTTCCCTCCGAGCAGCCTCTCCGGTGAGATCGAACTGGAGGCGGGCGAGAGCAACGTTCACGTGGACTACCGGGTTTCACTCCTTCCCGAGGAGTTTCGGGTCACGAGTACGGCCGATTCGGGCCCGGGTACGCTCCGCGAGGCCATCACGGAGGCGAACGCGAGTGCCTCGGAGCTCGTGGTGATCGATCTCTCCGCGATCTCCGGCGAGATCATCGCCGTGGAGATGGACTATCCAGTCATCGGGAAGTGGACGGAGATCCGCGGGCTGGGCGGCGGCGGCAGGCGCTCCCGAGGCGCACCTCCCGTGACGCTCGACGGCTCGGGCTGCGTGGATTGCGACGGACTCACGCTCACGGCGCCGCGGAGTTACGTAACCGATCTCACGATCCGGAACTTCGACGGCTACGGCGTGGTGCTGGCGGGAGACGATCAGGTGCTCGCCTCGACCACGTTGACGGGGAATGGCGCGGGCGGGGTGCTGATCTCCTCCGGGTCCCGGGACCTCGTCGGGGGCGGAGAGCTCGGCTCCGCGAACACGATCCGGAACAACGTCGGCCCCGGGGTCACGGTCCTCGCGGGCACCGGTCACGCGATCCGCGGCAACTCGATCGCCGGCAATGCCGGCCCCGCGATCGATCTCGGCGGCGACGGCCTCTCCGCGAACGACGCGCTCGACGTCGACGCCGGCGCGAACGGATTCCAGAACTCGCCGCAGCTGACCGGTTCCATTTTCGTGAACGGCGTCACCGTGGCGGGCACACTCGATTCCCGCGCGTTCACGACCTACACGATCGACGTCTACGGCAGCGACGCTTGCCCCGGCACGGGCACCGGCGACGGCCTCGTGTGGCTCGGCGCCGGGACCGTCACGACGGACGGCGCCGGCGCGACCACGTTCTCCCTGCCGGTCGATTTCTGGGCGGGCGAGCTGACGGCGACCGCGACCGATCCGGACGGGTCGACGTCCGAGATCTCCGACTGCCTGGCGACGCTCGTGGTCGACGCGCCGGCCGTCGCGGAACGCCGGGCGACTCCGTTCGTCTTCCCGAATCCCACGCGCGGCGCGGCGACGCTTTCGTTCGCGGTGCCGGCCGGGGAGCGAGTGGACGCTCGTGTCTACGACGTCGCGGGTCGTCTCGTGCGCACGCTGCACTCCGGTCGTCTACCGGCCGGAGACCACGAGCTGCTCTGGGACGGCCGCGAGTCGACGGGCCATCGCGTGGCGGCCGGGATCTACTTCTATCGACTGCGCGTGGGTGACGCGGAGCATCGGGGGAAGATCACGCGGCTTCGATAGGGGCAACAGGCCGCACCGGTCGTCGCGAACGAGGAGTCGGGAAACCGGCCCCTCGTTTCGTCTCGGGGATTTCGCGGATCGGTCACTCGATGGGTCAGTCCGTGAGGCCCGAGCGCGCGAGCAGTCGCAGGAACGTCGGCTCCGCGCGGAAGCGATCGAACGCCGGCCACACGTTCAGGAACACGGCGAACCGGGACCGCTCGTCGCAGGCGCGCTCCAGCCACCGCAGCGTCTCCTCGGTTCGACCGAGTCCGGCGTGCACGAGGGCGAGTCGCCCCGCCGGCACGTAGGCCTGTCCGGCCTCGTCCTCGAGCTGGTCGGCGATCCGCTCGGCGGGCGCGGTGTCGCCGGCGGCGGCGAGCGCGTAGCCGGAGAGCGCGAGCATCGTGGAACTCCCGCCCGACGTGTCGACCGCCGTGTGCGCGGCGTCGACCGCCTCGTGCGATCGACCGGCCGCGACCAGCGCCAGCGCGGCCACGAAGTAGGCATACGAGAACGCGGGGTCGAGATCGAGCGTCCGGTCGCACTGCCGGATCGCCTCCTCCGGGCGGCCCGCGAAGTAGAGTACGAGCGCGAGATCGGAGTGGATCACGAGCGAGAGCGGATCGTCCGAGAGCGCGCGGTCCATGCGGGCGATGGCCTCGTCGTGGCGGCCGCGCGCGGAGAGCAGCGTGGCGTACCAGTGGTGCGCAGTCGCGTAGTGCGGATCGAGCTCCAGCGCGCGGCGGAATCCTGCCTCGGCGCTCTTCCAGTCCCAGTCCCAGAGGAAGCGCGTGTACGCGAGCGACGCGTGCGGCTCGGCGATGTCCGGATCGAGCTCCAGCGCGCGGGTCGCCTCCGATTGGGCCTGCGGGAGAGACTCCGCGGTCGGAGTGTCCGCGTAGATCGGGTAGAGAGCGTGGCAGTCCGCCATGCCGGCGTGCGCCTCCGCGTGGTCCGCGTCGATCCCGAGCGCTTCGCGGAAACACCGCATCGCGCGGTCCAGAGACTCGGCGGTTCGCTTGTTCCAGAAGTAGCGACCGCGGGCGTAGGCGCGGAAGGCGGCCTCGTTGCGGCGCGGGCGACGCGACGGGCGGGAGCCGGGGCGGGGAGCCGCCCGGAAGATCGTGGCCACGACCTGCTCGGAGATCTCGTCCTCGGCGGCGAGGACGTCCGTGAACGGAACGTCGAAACGCTCAGCCCACAGTGGCGTGTTCGTTCGCACGTCCACGAGCTGGACGTTCGCGCGGAGACGCTTGCCGGCGCCGAGGAGCGTTCCCACGAGGACCGCGTCGACCTGGAGCTCGCGCCCCACGGAGACGGGATCGAACGCGCGATCCGCGTAGGGGAAGATGGCGCTGGAGGGCCGCACGGCGACATCGCCGAGCGAGCCGAGGCGCGTGATCAGGGCGTCAGCGAGCACGACTCCGAGTTGCTCGTGCCGGGTTCCCGGATCGAGGGCCCGAAACGGGAGGACCGCCACCGACCGGACGGTGGCCGCCCCCTTCGACGCCGGCTCGCTCGTCAGACGTTCCACCTCGCCGACGAAACGGTAGCCGGTGCCGGGCACCGTCTCGATCCAGCGATCGCCGCCCGCTTCGCTCTGGAGCAGCTTGCGCAGCGTGTAGACGTTCTGGGTCAACGTCGCCTCGGTCACGACGGTCTGGGGCCACACCGATTCGAAGAGCTGCTCCTTGGAGACCGTCCGTCCGGCGTTGTGGAGGAGCACGCACAACGTGTCGAACGCCTTGCGGGTGAGCGGCGCGCGGACGCCGTCGCGCGTCACGGCGCGTTCCGCGGGGTCCACCACGAAGCGCCCGAACCGATAAGTGAACGGGCGCTCCGGTACGGAGCCGTCTCCGGAGGATTTGAGATCGATTTGAGACATGGCCCGGTTCCGATCGCGCTACGATTTCTTCGGCGATTCGGAGAGTAACACGCCGCCCGGATCGTCGTGGGAACCGGCGCGTCGCGGTCACCGGCCAGGATCGGCTCGACGGGGGACGATCCGGTCGGTGCCGCGTCGCCCGGTCGTTCGAATGCGACCTGGCCGCGTTCGCGTGGAAGCTACGGCGTCGGTAGCAGCAGGCAACGATCCCAGCCGTCGATCGCGTTCGACGTGGCGGACCCGAGCGCCAGGGCGACCCCCATCGCTCCCGTGAGGAAACCGCGGTCCGGCGCCCAGACGAGTTCGTCGCGACCGTCGGCCGCGATGACACGGCGGCGCGCGCCGTAGCCCGCGACCGTGTCCGGTCCTCGCTCGCGGCTCTCGAGCGTTCGCGCGAACCAGTAGCGGGCGGCGTCGCGCAGGTCGGGATCGCCGGACACGCGACAGGCGCGCTGGAAACAGAGTCCGGCACCCGCCGTGCCGTGACAGAGTCCGTGGTCGAGCACCCCCGCGACGGCACCGCGGACTGCGGCCATCCGACTCAGTGTCTCGTGCGCTCGCGCTCTCCATTCGGGGTGGTTCATCGCCGTGGCCGCGTACAACAACGCGAGCCCCACTCCGAGGTCCCCGGCACACCAGGCCACTCGCCGACCGTAGCGCAGGTCCCCGTCGACCAGCCAGCTCGCGTGCCGGTAGGGGGAGCCGGCCAGGGGGGACTCCTGCGCGAGGAGGAATCGAACCGCGCCGGTCAGCAGGTCCTCGACGGGCGTCGGGTCGAACTCGACGGCGAAGCGCGAGAGGAACGCCACCACGCCCGCGTTGCCGTGCGCGAGCCCCAGATCGAAGAACCCCCGGGGGACGCGGGCCCGAACGAGCGGAGGGCGCAGAGCCGGCGACGTGAACCAGGCCAGTCCACCGGAGTGGCGGACTGCCGTGGCCCGGAGGTGCTCGATGATTCTTTCGAGGATGCGCCGGGAACGGCGGCTCGCCGGTCGGTCGGCCGCGTACACGCCGGCACCGACCAGGCCGTCGAGCAAGTTGTACTCCTGCTCTGTCTGCCCGACGTCGAGCTGATCAAGCAGAGCCTCCTCGATCTCCACGTGTCGATCGAAGTCCGGCTCTGCCCGTTGAAGGGACTCGAGGCGGGCGGTCACCCACGCCACGCCGGTGGCTCCGTCGAATAGCCCGAGATCTCCGCCGCGGGTGGTGAGTGTCGCCACCGCCTGTTCCCAGTGCTGGTCGGCGACCCGGGCGAGTTCGTCCGACCCGAGGAGGGCGGCGAGATACCGGAAGCCGAGGGCGAGACCGGCGGACCCTTGCCGGAGCGAGCACTCGGTCGTGCCCGTCTCTTCCCGGAGGGCTGCGACGATTTCTTCCACCGAGCGGAGGGCTTCGCTCGCGTCGCCCTCCGCGAGCAGGACCTCGTCTTCCATCGACGGGGTCGACATGGCAGGTACCCTCCGGGATCGGGAGCCCCACGACGACGTGTCGTGGGGCTTCTGGAACATGTTCTCGATCAGAAGGAACCGGCCTCTCAGGAGGGTTCGTTGATCGAGTTGTCGTGGTCTTCTTCGTCGCCGTTGGGGCTTCCGGCGGGGTTCGTCGGGGGCGGATCCTCTTCGACTCCACCGATGACCAGGCGCGCTTCGATCGGACTCACGGCGCGGGGCCAGTTGCGAGTTCGCTGCATGTCGTCTCTCCTTCGTTCCTGCGCGCCCACCGCTCCTCGGTGAGAGTCCCTCGCGCGAGCGGACAGCCTCTCGGAGAGCCGCCGCGGTGGCGGGAGGATGAGTGGGCGAGGCAGATTCCATGCAGGATGTGGACCAATCACTCCCGAGCCGCTCGAGAAACCGGTTCCCGCGGTGGGCGGCCCAATCGTGCGGGAGAACGCCCCAGGCGCATCGCTATCCCGCAAGATTCGATCGTGCGCTCGAGAACACTCGATGTTCGGTGGCGGGCGCTCGCTGCAGCCTTTCACTCCCCGGGACGGCCCCGAGAGCATTCTGCATCGTGGCATGGCCATTGCTGTGCAGGAGGGGAACCGGGGGCGAAGACTCGGTCAATCGACGACAGCGAAGGGAGTTCGCGATGAAACGCATTCCGCTCAAGCTACGGAAAGACGTCGTCCGCGAGTTGACGACGAAAGAGCTGCACGCTCCCGCGGGCGGCTGGGACGACACGACGTGGATGATGCCGCTCACCACCGAGAAGATCACGATACTCAACACCGTAGCCAACTGCCCGCCCACGGTGTGTCACCTGTCGTGCTACTCCTGTCCGTACTGATGAGACCGCGATCGTGGCACGCTGATTGCAATGCGGAACGGTGACCGGGCGACCGCCCGGCCAACCAGACATCACGAAGGGAGATTCTCATGCAACGCATTCGACTCAAGCTGCGGCGTGAAGTGGTCCGGGATCTGACGCGGAACGAGCTCCGCGCTCCGATGGGCGGCTACGACGACACCACGGATCTCTTGCCGTCCGGAACGGACAACATGACGACGCTGAAGACGAACCTCGGTTGTCCGGCGTCACAGTGCCACATGTCCTGCAACTCCTGTCCGTACTGATCCGGATCCGCAGTCGTTCGAGGACGTAGGGGATCGGGTGCTCCGATCCCCTACGCTCTACCGCGAGAGCACCACGCGCCCCGACTCCGACGCCGATCCCGTGGCCACACGATAGAAGTACACACCGGACCCCACGGACTCCCCGCGATCGTCGCGTCCGTCCCAGGAAACGGCGTGGCCGCCGGCGTCCTGCGGGTCGTTCACGAGCGAGCGGATGCGACGCCCCTGCAGGTCGAAGATCGAGACGAGGACGTCGCCGGGCCGCCCGAGTGAGTAGCGGAGCGTGGTGGACGTGCGCAGCGGATTCGGGAATGCAGGCTCCACCGTGAGGAAGCTCGTGCCGGCGACCATCATCGGTGCGTCGTTCGCGGGGTTCTCGCTGCGGAGCGTGGGCCGATCGAACGGGAACGTCTCCGCCGCCACGCGCGGATCGGTGAGGCCGTTGCGGAGGAAGTCCACGAGTGCCGGCACGACCTGCGGCGGCACCGGCACCGGCACGAGCGGATCGCGGTTGTCCGGGAACTGGCGCGCCGGATTCGCGTAGAAGCCCACGACGTCCTCCAGACTCACGAGCTGACCGTTGTGCATGAAGCGGGTCTTGAGCCCCACGTTGCGCAGGGAAGGCACCTTGAAGCGGCCTCGATCCTGCGGCAGCCCCGTCACCCCTTGCCGGCCCACGTCCTCCGCCACGGGACGAAGCCCGACGTTCCGGAACGTGTGATTCGTGAAGAACGGCGGCTGGTGGCAGATCGAGCACGGCGAGTTCTGGAAGAAGCCGAGTCCCTGCTGCTGGCCCGGCGTGAGCGCGCCCGGGTTGCCGGCGACGAACGCGTCCCACGGGGTCTGATCCGGCACGAGCGTGCGCTCGTACGTCGCGATCGCGAACGCGATGCGGCTCGCGGTGATGGCGGGATCACCGAAGGCGGCGGCGAAGAGATCCGGATAGCTCGGGCCGCTCGCGAGCGCCGCCTGCACGTCGGCGGGGAGATCGGAGGCGAGGCCGAGGGGGACGGCGGGGCCGAGCTTGCCGGTGACCTCGCTCCACAGCATGCCCTCGTGCGCCATCTCCACGTCGCTGAGGATCGGCACGAGTGATTGGCTCTCGAGCGCGCCGCCGATCGGAATGAGGATCTGTCCCGTCTCCGGATCCTCGAACGCGTTCCCCGCGCGTCCGTCCCAGAAGAGCTCGGGCGCGAACTGCCCGGTGAGGAACGACGGCGCCGCGCGCGACGTGACCTGCGGGTCGAAGCCGAAGATCGGGTCGCTCACGGGCTGCCCGGCGGCGTTCGTGCGCGCGAGACCCAGGGAGCCGAGGACGTCGTCCGGCGTGAAGAACGTGCCGTCGAGGCCCGGATGCCGGGCGAGACGCGGGTCGCCGCCGGCCGCGGCGGGTCGGTGGCACGTACCACACGCGACGAGGTCGTTCGTGGAGAGCTGCTCCTCCCAGAACAGGATCTTTCCGAGGACGCGCTTCGGTTCCGTGATCGGGTTCTGGAGCGGCACGGGCACGGGGGGGAGGCCTTGTGCACCGGCGGCGGAAGCGAGGAGCACGAGGGCGAGGGCGGGGCCGAGAGCGAGCGGGCAACGTCGCGCGGGGGGCTGCTTCATGTTCCGTCCTCCGTTCCGGGGGCGAGGCCGGGCCCGCGAGGCGGGGCCGGCGAACTCGGGCGAAGGTCAAGTCATAGGACAGAGATGTGGCAGAAGTTCGACAGGGGGGAGGGAAAGCGATGCCGACGGGTCCGCGGCGACAATGGCTACATCGTAGCCCCCCCGTCCGTGCACGCTTGCGGCGGCACCTACGAGTGGCAGTCGGAGTTCTCGTTCGCAGCGATGCCACCTTGGCTCATCAAGATTGTGGGGAACGGCGCGTCACGGACTCGCGCCGGAGGGGGCGGGGCTGATGATGCCCAGCCGGTCGGTGACGACACCGCCTCCT
>JAWKKG010000010.1:0-23152 GCA_041393395.1 bacterium
CGGCTTCGACTCGAGGCCGACACAGCTACACTTCCAACACGACCTTGCCGAAGTGCGCATTCGACTCCAGATACCGGTGCGCCTCGGCCGCTTCCTCCAGCGGAAACACCCGATCGACGACGGGGCGCAACAGGCCGGCGTCCAGGAGCGCGAGGACGCGCTCGAGCTCGGCGAAGTCGCCCATGTACGAGCCGAGGACGGAGAGCTGCTTCGCGAACAGGTGCGTGAGGTTGACGGAGCCGGCGGGGCCGGTCGTCGCGCCGCAGGTGACGAGGCGGCCGCCGTAGCGGAGCGCGGTGACGGCCTTCGAGAACACGGCCTCGCCGACGTGTTCCACGACCACGTCCACGCCGCCGCCCGAGAGCTCGCGAACACGGGCCGGCCAGTTCTCCTCGTAGTGATTCACGCCGTGGTGCGCACCGAGCTGGGCGGCCTTCGCGAGTTTCTCCTGCGTGCCGGCCGTCGCGATCACGCGGCAGCCGAGCCAGCGCCCGATCTGGATCGCCGAGGAGCCCACGCCGCTGCCGGCCGCGATCACGAGGACCGTCTCGCCCGGCTGCGTGCGCGCGCGTCCCACGAGCATGTGCCAGGCGGTGAGGAACACGAGCGGCGTCGCCGCCCATTGCGCCATGGACCAGCGATCGGAGACGCGGACGAGGTTCTCCGCGCGCGCACTCACGAACTCGGCGTAGCCGCCGGCGGACTGGTGGCCGCGTACGCGGTAGTCGGGGAATGAGGCGTCCCACCCGGAGCGATTCGCGTGGAAGCGATCGAGATACCCGGGAGCGACGACGACGCGATCGCCGACCTTGACGCCGCGTGCCTCAGGTCCGAGCTCCTCCACCGTACCCACCGGCTCGTTCCCGAGCACGTGCGGGAACGCGATCTCGCGACCGGGTAGTCCGCGCCGCGTCCACAGATCCAGGTGATTGAGGCCACACGCCGCCACGCGGACGAGAACCCGATCGCCCGAGATCTCCGGGCGCGCGATGTCCGCAAGCTCGAGTGCCTCGGGGCCGCCGTGCTTGCGGAGAACGACCGCGCGCATTCGCTAGGGCTGCGTCTGGAACATGGCGTCGTCGCCGGTCGAGGTGCCCCAGTCGCTGTTCGCCACGATGCGGAAGTGGTACTCGGTGTCGGCCGTCAGACCCGTGAGGCCGGCCGCGCGCGGGATGAACGAGTCCGCTTCGCCGCCGGACTGCACCGCGGTCTGATTGCCGTACGCGGTGGTCTCGCCCCACTCGAACCACCACGTCGTGGGAAGGCCGGCCGCATTCACGGTGGCGTTGAGCGTCGCGGTGGTGGCCGTGACCTCGGTGGCTTCTCCCGTCTCGAGAATCGGCGGCGACTCCACGACCGACTTCGCCTCGCTCACCGCGTACTCGAACGTGGGAATCGCGGTCTCGTGGACTTCCACGAGGAAGTGATTGCCGTCGGCGTCCTCGCGGTACACGAGTTCGAGGTTGGAGCTCGCCTGCACGAGCTGGTCGGTACCCTCCAGCAGCAGCAGATCCGCGTTGCCGGTCACGAGCACGAGGTCGTCGGTGCCCGTCGAGTCCGAGATCGTGGCGACGTCGAACTCGAGGAGCACCTGATCGAGCCACGTGATGCGCTCCGGAACGAGGAGTCGCTCCAGGATCGCGGTCTCGCGATCGAGGTCCCACGACGTCTCGCCCGGTGCGAGGAACGGCACGTCGGCCGACGGATCCGGCACGTATCGGAAATCGGGCGCGAGCAGGTAGAGCGCGTCGTCCAGCTGGCGGCGGCCGTAGGCGTCCTTGAGCGCCGTGATCGCCCGGAGCGGGGTCGAAATGTCCGGGAGCTCGGGTCCGACCGGGGTCTTGGCGTCCTTCCCGCAGCCGGCCGCGAACGCGGCGAGCAACACGACGAGCAGGGCGCGGCAACGCCCCAAGCTGTTGATTTTCATAGATCTTCCGCTTCCGGGTGTCGCGCGTGCGGCAGGGGTGGACCGGCCGCCGCGGCCGCGACGGCTCGGCCAATATAGCACCGGGAAGGCGATCCCGCAGGGTTCGCGGGGGTCAGCGGTACGCGTTCTTGACCGACGCCCAGGACGTGTCTTCCACGCCGCGGCCTCCGACCACCGGCAGTTCCCTCATCGACCGGATCCGCAGGAAACCTCTCGTCCTCGACCAAGCGCAGGACGAGCCGCGAGTGGAACGTCGCACCGTCCTGTCCGGCCCACAGGACGACGGCGTCGAACAACGTGGTTACCTCGATCTCACCGCCGGCGAGAACCTCCTCCGAGAGCAGGGCGACCTGGGCCTCGATGCTGTCGATCGACTCTCTCGTCCAGTCGCTCACGAACGCGGGATCGAAAAGGTGGCCGACCATCCGCAGTTCCTCGTCCTCTCCCCGACTCGCTGCGCATCCAGGGAAAGTCCAGGAGGTCCGACGCTTGAGGGTAGAATCGGAATCCCGGCAGCACCGGGAGGGGTTCGTCTCGATCGGCATCGGCGCGCGGCGCCGGCCACCCAGCGGGCGACTCGAGCAGCGCCGAGTACGTTTCGAGATCCCGCGCGTTCAGTGCTGCCTCCCACGTGCTCACGACTTCGGCGGGGACCGTGAGGTCCGTGGTCGGCGGGTTCTGTGGCGCATTGGGCGATGGGCCGTCGTCCGTCCCGCAGCCGGCGAGAAGCAACGTCGCCGCGAGGGCGGAACAGGTCGCCTGGTGTCGGAAGCTCATCGGTCCTTCCCCGAGCCGCAAACGGGACGAGCGAAACGGAAGCCCACTACCGGTAGAGCGCCTTCACCATGGCCCACGACGTCTCTTCCACGCTGCGCCCGGTGATTGGAAGCTCTTTCACCTCCCGGATGCGCAGGAATCCTTCCGAGTCCTCCGCCAGCAGGAGCACGAGGATCACATCGCATCGCGCCCCGTCCTGCGCGGCCCACAGCACCGTGATGCCGGCGGACGTCGTCACCTGGATCTCGCCCGAAGGCAACGTCTGCTGCGAGAGAACGGTGAACTGGGAGTCGATGGAGTCCACCGATTCCTGGGTCACGTCGCTCACGAACCCCGGGTCACACATGTTCCCGATCATGGCGAGTTCGTCGTCGCGACTCCACGAATCCCCGGTCATCCACGGGAAGTCCAGCAGATCGATCGACTGCGGATAGTAGCGGAAGCCGGCCTCCGCACGCGCGATCGGCGCCTCCTCCAGGAATGCCGCGTACGTGTCGACGTCGCGCTCGTTGAGCGCCGCCTGGATCGCGGCCACGACCTCGGCCGGATCCGTGAGCTCGGTCGGGTCCGGCTGCGGAACGTTCGGGATCTCGTCGGAGTCCGTGCCGCAGCCGCCGAGGAGGAACGTCGTCGCGAGGGCGGAGAAGACGGTCACGTGTCGGAGACTCATCGATCACTCCTGGACTTGCGTTCCGTCGGGCGCAATTGGGCTCTACGAACGGTAGAGGGCCTTGATAGGGGCCCAGCTCGATGACTCCACACGCCCCGAGAGCGGAAGCTCACTCATCTCTCGAACCCGGAGAAAGCCGTCCGCGTCCTCGGCCAGCAAGAGCATGAGGCGCGCGTCGCACCGCGCCCCATCCTGCGCGGCCCACAGCACGGTAATGGTGGCGGACGTCGTCACCTCGATCTCGCCGGAGGGCAACGTCTGCTGCGAGAGCACGGTGATCTGAGCGTCGATCGAGTCCACCGACTCCTGGGTCACGTCGCTCACGAACTCCGGATCACACATGTTCCCGATCATGTCGAGTTCTTCGTCGCGACTCCAGAAGCCGTTGGGGAACATCCACGGAAAATTCTGCACATCGCTCGACTGCGGGTAGTAGCGGAACCCGGCCTCCGCGCGCGTGGCGGGCGTCTCCTCGAGGAGCGCCGCGTACGTGTCGACGTCCAGCTCGTTGAGCGCCGTCTCGATCGCGGTCACGACCTCGGCCGGCACCGTGAGATCGGTCGGATCCGGTTGCGGGACGTTCGGGTTGGTTTCCGAGTCCTTGCCGCAACCGGCCAGAAGCGCGACGGCAAGCAACGCCGGCGCGACGGTGAGGGTCGGTGACTTCATGCAACGCTCCCGCGATAGAAAGTGAGTCAGCAAGAAACTAGCGGAACAGCCCCTTGAGGCCAGCCCACCACAGGCTCCCCACCCGGCCGAACTCGGTGCCCTCGCGGATCTCGCGAATGCGAAGGAACCCATCGCCGTCCTCGGCGAGGAGAAACAGAAGCGGGCTGTCGCAACGGGCGCCATCGTTCGTGCCCCAGAGCACGGTGACGAGGAACCTCGCCGTCACGCGGATCTCGCCCGAGGCGAGCGTCTCCTGGGAGAGGATCGAGACGGCCGCGTCGATTGACTTGATCGAGGCCCCGGTCGCCGAGCTCACGAACGCCGGGTCGCACATGTGTCCAACAATCTCGAGCTCTTCTTCACGGGCCCAGGGTTCTCCCTGAGTCCACGGGAAGTCCTCATCGCCGCCCGGTGGGTAGAACTGAAACCCGGCCTCGGCGCGCGAGCCGGGCGCCATCTCGAGGAGCGCCGCGTACGCTGCAAAATCGCGGGTGCCTAGCGCCTCCGCATGCCCCTCCAACACAGCCGCCGGATCGGTGAGATCCGTGACGATTCCCTGCGGAGCGGTCGGAACACGGTCCGAGTCGGTGCCACACCCGGCAAGCGCAAGCAACGACAGGACAAGCATCGGCCGTCGCAGCGGAAGTCCGGACCGAAGCATCGGAGCCGGTCGAGCCAGTTCGCAGGCGCGAGCAACGGCGCGTTCGGCAAAACGCATGGTGAACATCGGTACCCCCGGCGGGGACTGGGGCTCGCGCCGGACCTACTTGGCCGCCGACGCCGCCTCCTGCGGGCTTACATTACCCGACTTGAGGTTCCGATTATACTCGTCGACCGCCTGAGAAATCTTCATCGAACAGAACTTCGGCCCGCACATGGAGCAGAATTCCGCCGTCTTGAACGCCTCGTGCGGCAAGTCCTCGTCGTGCATGGACTTGGCGACCTCGGGGTCCATCGAGAGCCGGAACTGCTCGTTCCAGTCGAACGTGTAGCGGGCCTTCGAGATCGCGTCGTCCCAGTCGCGGGCACCCGGGCGCTGGCGGGCCACGTCGGCCGCGTGCGCGGCGATCCGGTAGGCGATGATGCCCTGGTGGACGTCCTCGGCCTTCGGCAGGCCCAGGTGCTCCTTGGGGGTCACGTAGCACAGCATCGCCGCGCCGTGCTGGCCGGCGACGGCGGCGCCGATCGCCGACGTGATGTGGTCGTAGCCGGGCGCGACGTCCGTGACGAGCGGGCCGAGCACGTAGAACGGGGCCTCCTTGCACACCTCGATCTGGCGCTCGATGTTCATCGGGATCTGATCGAGCGGAACGTGGCCCGGCCCCTCCACCATGACCTGCACGTCCTTCTCCCACGCGCGCTGCGTGAGCTCGCCGAGGACGTCGAGCTCCGCGAACTGGGCGCGATCGGAGGCGTCGTGCAGGCAGCCCGGGCGGAGCGAGTCGCCGAGCGAGAGCGAGACGTCGTGCTCGCGGCAGATCTCGAGGATGTCGTCGTAGCGCTCGTAGAACGGATTCTCGCGACGGTTCGCGAGCATCCACATCGCCATCAGCGATCCGCCGCGCGACACGATGCCGGTGATGCGTCGATCCACGAGCGGCAGGTGCTTGCGGAGGATGCCGCAGTGGACCGTCATGTAGTCGACACCCTGCTCCGCCTGGTGGCGGATCATGTCGACGAGGCCGTCGGCCGTGAGCGCCTCGGGCTTCTTGACCTGCTCGAGCGCCTGGTACACGGGCACGGTGCCGACCGGGATCGGACTGTGGCGGATGATCTCGGCGCGGATCTCGTCGATGCCGCCGCCGGTGGAGAGATCCATCACGGTGTCGGCCTTGTACTTCACGACGTGGCGTAGCTTCTCGAGCTCACCGCACACGTTCGACGTGACCGCGCTGTTCCCGATGTTCGCGTTGATCTTGCAACGCGCGTTGATGCCGATACCCATCGGCACGAGGTTCTCGTGGTTCACGTTCGCAGGAATGATCATTCGTCCGCGCGCGACCTCGTCACGCACGAACGACGGATCGAGCCCCTCGCGCTGCGCGACGACCCACATCTCCTCGGTGACCTGGCCCTGGCGCGCGTAGTGCATCTGCGTGCGGACGGAGTCCCCCTTCCGGCGGGCGACCCATTCCCGGCGCATCGGCTCCTCCGGGAGCATCGCCTGCAAGTCGCCGTATCCCGGCCCCTCGTCCCGCGCGACGCCCTCGAGCGCCTCCGGTCCGTGTCCCTCGATCGTCGCCATGGTGCGCCTCCTCCGCGTTAGGGCCCTCGAATCTAGTCCCTGGGACGGCCCCGGTCCAGCGACGGGCGGACGCCCCGCGGCCGGGGCGAGCACCGCGCCTCCGGCCGATCGAGGCCCGGCCTCCCGGACACCCGCCCAGGCCCTCCCGGCCGGCACGGAATCGCCCTCCTACCCCCGAACCGGCCCCATCTCGCCCTTGGGGCTTGCCGGAGCCGCGTCCACGTGGGAATCTGGGTTATCCACAGCGTTCGCCTGGACCGCGCGGAGGCGGCCTTCCGGATTCCGGGAGCCCGCCCCCGCAAGGAGGAGGCGAAGATGCCCGGCACCCGAACGGCTTACAAGACGGGCGCGGATCTGGTTGCGGCGTTCCTCGAGCAGCCGCTACCGAAGGACATCTACCAGCTCTCGCGCTTCGAGAAGGTCGAGGCCCCGTGGGGTCCGCCGCCGCATGGCTCCGGCCCCGAGGAATACGCCGCGGCCTGGGCGGCCGGCTACGACGGCGGCCCCATTCGCGGGACATTTCGGTGGCTCGGCCAGCACGGCCTGGAGCACTCCCTCGAAGTCCTGCCGAAGAGCTTCCAGAAGCCGGGGCGCGCCCCGAAGCTCGCCCCGATCGAGGAATTCGCGGAGCTGCCCGAGGCCGAGCGCCTGGTCCGTTACGTGCTCCGTCACGGCGCCGCGATGCACGACATCCAGGAACTCCTGTTCGGGTTCCGGGACATCTGGACGGACCTGGATCGCACCCGCCCCGACACGTGGGGGGCCGAGGAGATGATCGAGGTCCTCGGGCATCGCAATCAGCGCGGCCGGTCCACCGAGTCCATCCCCGCGACGTTCGTCTTCCTGTGGTCCAGCTCGGACCTGGCGTGGCACGCGAAGCAGCTGCGACGAGTGGAGCGCATGCTGGTCCACGGTCTGCGCGAGGTGATGCCGGGGGCGCATCCGTAGCCAGCCCCGCGGCGCGAGAGCCGCGAGGTCTCGACAACGAAAGAGCCGGGAGAGGCACCCCTCCCGGCTCCGTTCGTTTGTCGATCTTCGGTGATCGAGACTAGCGGAACATCGTCTTGATGCCGCCCCACGTCTCCGACTCCACCGCAACCGTGCACAGATCGGTGGCGCACTGCGTGCTGCCGTCGTTCGCGAAGCCTCCGACGGCGTTCGGATGGGTCGTCGGATTGACGGTGTCACAATCCACCGAGACGTTCCAGCCGTTCGCGGCGGAGTTGACGAGGCACGCATTGCCGCCGAGCCCCGTGGGATCGAAGAATCCCCAGTTCCCGATCAGGAAGTTCTCGCGCGGGCAGCCGCCGACCGCGAGCAGCAGGTGCGTGTTGTCCCCGGCGTTCAGCGCGCCGTTCATGGGCGTGAACCCCGTGATGATGAAGCCCGCACTCTGCAGATCGAACTCGACGGACGCGAGGCCGTCGATCGTGGTGCAGCTCAGCCACAGGTAGATGGTGCCGAGTCCGGACTGGGGAATCGACGTGTTCACGAACGGATCCGTGCTGCTCGCACTGATGTGCCAGCCGTAGTCCGCGGCGCGGGCGACGGACACGGACAGAATCGACGCGAGGACCAAGAGCGGTAGCATCTTTCGCAAGGCGGTCTCCCTCCAGCGTTCCGGAATCCCGCACGACCCGTGACTTCACGAGCCGCCATCGCGGGTCTCCTGGAGGGATCGACACTTTCCCCGGGGCAGCCTTAGCGAAAACCGGGCAAGAAGCGCAAGAGACCGCCTCGCGGCGGGCCCGAGCGGCCCGGGGCCACGTCGGGCGGGGCAAAAAAAGAAGGGCCTTCCCGAAGGAAGGCCCTTCCGAATCTCGGATCGAGACCGCGAACTAGCGGTACAGACCCTTGATGTTGCCCCAGCTGGTGTCCTCGACGGAGACGACGCAGTCGCCGCTGTTGTCGCAGAACGTCAGGCCGGTCGTGGCGAAGCCGGCAACGGCGTTCTCGTGCGTGGTCGGCGCGATCGGATCGCAATCGACGGACACGTTGAAGCCGTTCGCGGTCGACGGGACGAGGCAGAGCGAGCCGCCCGTACCCAGGTTCAGAACGCCAATCGAGCCGATGAGGAACGGATCCGTCGGGCAACCACCGACCGCGAGCAGGAGCTCCTGGCCGGCGCCGGCGTTCAGAGCGCCGTTCATCGGGGTGAAGCTGAGGAACAGCAGGCCCTGCACGTCGACACGCGCCTCCATGGCGGAGATACCGTCGACCGTGGTGCAGTTCAGCCACAGGTACACGTTCGACGGAAGGCCGGCAGCGAGGTCACCGGTGTTGACGGTGGCGTCAGTGCTGCTGCCGCTGATCGACCAGCCGTAGTCGAGAGCGAACGCGCTCGAAGCCACGAGCGTGAGGGCGAAAGCAATCGTCAGGATACGCTTCATTGGGATTCCTCCGAATTCGGAAGCAGTCTACACAAGAGCCCCGGGGCCCATGCGCACTCAAGACTGTAGCAGAGCCGGACCGCCCGTTCAAGTAGGGGGCGGGGGAAAAATCGCGCTGCGGGAAATCTCTCTCGAGTACCCGCCACCGCGTCCCAGCTGACCCACCTGATGCTCCGGTTCCACCCCCGGGGTGCCCCCCCGGATGGCGTGCCGGAAACCGTGCTGCCCGAGCCAGACCGCCGCTGCTCGGAACCTCTTGATTCCCAACAACTTTCGCGGTCGCCCATTGGCTTCGCCCCGGTAGACCCGGGAAGTCGACTCCACTGGACTCGCGGACTCTACCACAGTCGGTTCTTCGTGGTCCAGACCCGCGACCATGAAGATCGACAGAAACCGAACGGACGTTAGGTCCAAATCGCTGCGCAACGTTGCGCTTTGTAATCCATCCCTGCGCTACATTGCTCACCTTGTTCGGCTCAGTTTCTGAAACGATCGGAGCCGCTGAAACCGCACACGCCGGCCCGAGCGGGGTGGTCGACTCCCGGGGCAGTCGATACCTTCCCGTCGCAGGCCTTGTGAAAAAAAACACTTGCGCCGCTCCCCTGCCGAACCTAGGCTGCTCCGCCGGTTGCGTGGTGTGGGGATGGGTGTCAGTCGCAGGGCCTGGCGGACGCTCGGCGGGAAGCCGACCGAGGGCGAGCGCCCGTGACGAGCCCGGGAGGTCCCCATGTCGCAATCCAAGGGGCCGTCCGACCTCGTCCGGTACTCCCATCTCGGAATCCAGTTCGCGCTGATCATCCTGGGCTCGCTTTGGTTGGGGAATCGCCTCGACCGGAAGCTCGGCACAGGGTCCTTTCTGGCCCTGGCCGGAATGTTCCTCGGAGCGGGAATCGGGTTCTATGTCCTCTACCGCGAGACACAACGATCGAGGGGCGCGGATCCCGGCGATTCTCACGGCCACGGGCCTGGGGATGGCCGCGATCCTCGCGATTCCGACGGGTCTCGTGGGGGGAGCTGACGCGGTCGTCATGATGGCGATCGGCGCGGGGGTCGGGCTCGCGACGGTGGTGGCCGGCTACTACGTGGCCCGCTTCGCCTTCCGCGGCCCCGATCGTTTCGCCACGAAGCTGGTGGTCGGCGGATTCATGGTTCGCATGGTACTTCTCTTCGGGGCGATGGCGGCTCTGATGGCGGCCACGGATCTCGATCCGTCCCGTTTCGTGCTCTGGCTCGTGACGTTCTATTTCGTACTGATCCTGGTCGAGGCGTTCCTGTTCGCGCGATCCGGCACCCGTGATGCCGCCGGCAGCTCCGCCGAGACCGATCTGAAGGCTCCGCTCGGAGCCCAACCGAGGGAAGGTGCCGCTCGATGATCCTCGCCGCGGGACACGATCCGGATCGCATCGACATCCTCCATCACTTGATGGACAGCGAGCCGTATTTCCACGTCGCCGACTTCACGCTCTTCGGACAGGCGATCAGCCTCGACATCACGAAGCACGTCCTGCTGATGTGGCTGGCGGCGTTCCTCGTGATCGTGCTGTTGACGTCGATCTCGCGTCAGAAGGGTCTCGTGCCGCGCGGCCTGCGCAACCTGATCGAGCCGGTCCTGCTGTTCATCAAGGACGAGCTCGCGGTGCCGAACTTCCACGACAAGGCGGACAAGTACGTCCCGTTCCTGTGGACGACCTTCTTCTTCATCTTGTTCTGCAACCTGCTCGGGCTGATTCCCGGCAGCGCCACGGCCACCGGCAACCTCTCGGTGACGGCCGGCCTCGCGCTCTGCTCGTTCTTCGCGATTCACGTGACCGGCATCCGCGAGAACGGACTCGGCCACTACCTCGCGTCGATCGTGCCGCCGGTGCCCTGGTGGCTCTGGCCCCTGCTCCTCGTGGTGGAGCTCGTCGGGCTCGTGGCGAAGCCGTTCGCGCTCGCCGTCCGACTCTGGGCCAACATGAACGGCGGTCACATCGTGATCATGGTGCTCATGGGGTTCATCTTCCTGTTCAAGAACTTCCTGGCCGCCGGGATCTCGGTCGCAGCGGCGACCGCGATCTACATGCTCGAGATCTTCGTCGCGCTGCTTCAAGCCTACGTGTTCACGTTCCTCACCGCTGTTTTCATGGGCATGGCCGCCCATCCGGAACACTAGTTCCGTTTCGTCACCACCACTCCTTCGGAGGAGAAAAGGATCCATGGAAGGACTCGCCATGCTGGGCGCCGGCATCGGTGCCGGTATCGCCACCCTCGGAGCCGGTCTCGGCATCGGTAAGATCGCGTCGGGCGCTGTGGAGAGCATCGCTCGTCAGCCGGAAGCCGCCGGTGACATTCGCGGCAGCATGATCCTCACCGCCGCGCTGATCGAAGGTGTCGCGCTGTTCGCGTGCGCCATCTGCTTCATGATCCAGGCGAAGTTCTAAAGAGCTCCTTGACCGTCGCGAATGCCCCGGTCCGCCGGGGACGGGAGGAGTCGATTTGAGAAAGCACTGTCTGGCGCTCCTGGCGCTCGTGGTCGGCGTGACTCTGTTCGCCGCGCCCGCTCGCGTGCTCGCCGCGGATCCGCATGATGCGGACGTCGCGGCGGACACCCACGCGGCGGAAGCGGTGGAAGGGCACGGCGACATGCACGGCGCCGAGGGGGCTCACGAAGGATCGCCGAACCTCTTCAGCGTCGATCCGGGGCTTCTGATCTGGACGATCGTCACGTTCGTGGTGGTCCTGATCGTGCTCCGCATGACGGCGTGGGGTCCGCTCATGTCCTCGCTGGCCGAGCGCCAGCGGAACATCGCGGGCGCCATCGAGGAGGCCCAGCGGGCGAAGTCCGAGGCCGAGGCGCTCCTCGCGCGGCACCGTTCGATGCTGGACGGAGCCCAGGACGAGGTGCGCGCGATTCTGGAGGAGGCGCGGAAGGACGGACAGCACGTCCGGGATCAGATCCGCGCCGCCGCCGACAAGGAAGCCGAGGAGTTCAAGGACCGCGCGCGGCGAGAGATCGACGCACAGAAGAACCAGGCGACCGCGGAGATCTGGGATCTCGCCGGTCACCTTTCGACGGAGCTCGCGACTCGCATCCTCGGACGCTCGCTGAACGATGGAGATCAGGAGCGCCTCGTGCGTGACCTGATCCAGGAGCTGAAGTCCGAGGTCGGTTCGGCGGGCCGGGAGAACGCGTGATGCTGGTCGATCCCGTCGCGCGTCCCTACGCCGAAGCGCTGTTCGCGATCGCCCGCGATCGGTCGACGGTGGACGAAGTCGGCGCGGAGCTCCGCGAGTTCGGCCGGCTCGTCGACCAGAACCGCGACGTGGCGACGTTTCTCGGCAGTCCGGTGATCGAGCCGGCCACGAAGGTCCGTCATCTGCGGGCCGCGCTGGAAGGCAAGGCGTCCGACCTGGTCACGGATACGCTGTCCCTGGTCGTCGAGAAGGGCCGCTTCGCGGCGCTGACCGACATCGTGGCCGCGTACCTCGGCATGGCGGACGACTTCGCGGGACGGGCGCGGGTCACGGTGCGTACCGCGACCCCGATGTCCGACTCGCTCCGGGAAGAGATGCGGAAGGCCCTGTCCGACGGCCTTCGCCGCACGGTCGAACTCGAGGCCGAGGTCGACCCCGCCGTTCTGGGCGGTGCGGTCGTGACCGTCGGCGACATGGTCTACGACGGGAGTCTGCGGAACCGGCTGCGCCGCTTCCGCCAGCAGATTTCGAGGAGAACAGGCAATGAAGATCAGGGCTGAGGAGATCGCCTCGGTCATTCGGCAGGAGATCGAGAGCTACCGGTCGACGCTCGACGTTTCCGACACCGGCACCGTGCTGGAGGTCGGAGACGGCATCGCCCGGATCCACGGCCTGTCGAATGCCAAGGCCGGCGAGATGCTGGAGTTCGAGAACGGCGTCTTCGCCCAGGTCATGAACCTCGAAGAGAACTCGATCGGCGCCGTGATTCTCGGCGACTACCTGAAGATCACCGAGGGCATGCAGGTGAAGGCCACCGGCCGGCTCCTGTCCGTGCCCGTGGGCAAGGGCGTACTCGGCCGCGTGGTGGACCCGCTCGGTCAGCCGCTCGATGGCCTCGGCCCGATCCAGCAGGAAGGCACGCGCCCGCTCGAGATCATCGCGCCGGGCATCGCCGATCGCCAGCCGGTGAAGCAGCCGCTCCAGACCGGCATCAAGGCCATCGACGCGATGACGCCGATCGGCCGCGGTCAGCGTGAGCTCATCATCGGCGACCGGAAGACCGGCAAGACCACGATCGCGATCGACACGATCATCAACCAGAAGGAAGAGGGCGTCCTCTGCTTCTACGTGGCGATCGGACAGAAGGAATCCACGGTGGCGGGCGTGGTGGACACGCTGAAGCAGCACGGCGCCATGGACTACACGGTCGTGATCAACGCGTCGTCGTCCGATCCGGCCCCGCTCCAGTACATCGCCCCGTACGCGGGCTGCGCGATGGCGGAGCACTTCATGCACGCCGGTCGCGACACGCTCGTGATCTACGACGATCTCACGAAGCAGGCGCAGGCGTACCGTCAGCTCTCGCTGCTGCTCCGCCGCCCGCCGGGTCGTGAGGCGTACCCGGGCGACGTGTTCTACCTGCACTCGCGGCTGCTCGAGCGCGCCGTGAAGCTGTCCGACGATCTCGGCGGCGGCTCGCTCACCGCGCTGCCGATCATCGAGACGCAGGAAGGCGAGGTCTCCGCGTACATTCCCACGAACGTGATCTCGATCACGGACGGCCAGATCTATCTCATCCCGGACCTGTTCAACGCGGGCATCCGCCCCGCCGTCGACGTCGGCATCTCGGTGTCGCGAGTCGGTGGCAACGCGCAGATCAAGGGCATGAAGAAGGTCGCCGGTACGCTCCGTCTGGACCTCGCGGCGTTCCGCGAGCTCGAGGCGTTCGCGCAGCTCGGCACCGAGCTCGATCCGGCCACGCAGGCGCAGCTCGATCGCGGCGCCCGCATGGTGGAGCTGCTGAAGCAGGACCAGTACCAGCCGGTGCCGGTCGTCGATCAGGTCATGGCGATCTACGCGGGAAGCCAGGGCTTCTTCGACAAGGTTCCGACGGACCTCGTGGGTCAGGCGGAGGCCGAGCTCGTGTCGGCCATGCGCGACCAGCACCCGGAGGTTCGCGACGCCATCAAGGCCGCCAAGGTCATCGACGGCGAGAACGAGCAGAAGTTCCGCAAGATCGCCACCGACGTCATCGCGGACTTCATGTCCGCTCACCGCGTCTAGCCGGAATCCGAACGGAGGTAGCCAGACGTGGCCAAGGCGAAAGTCCTGCTGAAGCGGCGGAAGTCGGTCCGGAATACCAAGAAAATCACCCGGACCATGGAGATGGTTTCCACCGCGAAGTACAAGCAGAGCTTCGGCCGGATCGCGAACTCGGGCCCGTACCAGGAGAAGCTCCGCGAGATGATGGCGGACCTCTCCTCCGCGGGCGCCGAGATCTCGCACCCGCTGCTCGAGGAGCGGCCGGTCAAGCGCTCGATCATTCTGGTGATCACGGCGAATCGTGGTCTGTGCGGCGGATTCAACACGAACCTGAACCAGCTCGCCCGCGCGCGGCTGCGTCAGGAGCGGGCGGAAGGCGTCGACGTCGAGCTCCACGTCGTCGGCAAGAAGGGGATCCAGTACTTCCGCTACCAGAACGAGCAGATGGCGGGCCGGTACGACCAGTTCGGCGACAAGATGACGTTCGCGAAGGTGAACGAGCTCGCCGACCAGTTCATCCGTCGCTACTCGGACGGCGAGATCGACCGCGTGACGATCGTGTACCAGAAGTTCTTCTCGGCCGGCCGCCAGTCTCCGGTGGCCGAAACGCTGCTTCCGCTCGGCGGAATCCAGCTCGAGGCCGAGGGGGCGGAAGGCGCGCCGCGTCGCGAGGCGAACTACCTGTACTCCCCGGATCCGGACTCCCTGATGAAGGAGCTCCTTCCGGCGTACTTCCGCACGACGGTCTGGAACGATTTCCTCCAGGCGCTCGTCGGCGAGCACCTGGCGCGCATGGTCGCCATGAAGAACGCGACCGACGCCGCGAACAAGCTCATCAAGACGCTCACCGGCATGTACAACCGGGCGCGTCAGTCTCAGATCACGAACGAGATCGCCGAGCTCATGGGCGGCGTCGAAGCGCTGAAGTAGTACGGCGAGCACCCGAAACCGCGGAGAGCGAGTGATGGTCGAAGGAAAGATCGTACAGGTCATCGGGTCCACGCTGGACGCCGAGTACCCCAAGGGGCAGCTCCCCGAGATCTACGACGCGCTGAAGGTCGACGTCGTGGGAGTGGACGGCCAGAAGGCCGTGCTCACGTGCGAGGTCCAGCAGCACCTCGGAGACAACCGCGTCCGCGCCATCTCCCTCGGCTCGACCGACGGACTCGTGCGCGGCATGCCGATCCACAACACGGGCGCTCCGGTGTCCGTGCCGGTGGGCGAGGCCACGCTGGGACGCGTGTTCAACCTGCTCGGCGAGCCGATCGACAAGAAGGGTCCGATCGCGCAGACGGGCCGTCTCCCGATCCACCGTCAGGCGCCGGAGTTCAAGGACCTCGAGCCGAAGACGCAGATCTTCGAGACCGGCATCAAGGTCGTGGACCTGCTCGCCCCGTACGTGAAGGGCGGCAAGACGGGTCTGTTCGGCGGCGCCGGCGTGGGCAAGACGGTGCTCATCCAGGAGCTCATCCACAACATCGCGCAGGTGCACGGCGGTTTCTCCGTGTTCGCCGGCGTGGGCGAGCGCACCCGTGAGGGCAACGACCTCTGGCTCGAAATGCAGGAGTCGGGCGTGATCGACAAGACCACGCTCGTATTCGGCCAGATGAACGAGCCGCCGGGCTCGCGTCTCCGCGTGGCGCTCTCCGCGCTCACGATGGCCGAGCACTTCCGCGACCAGGAAGGCGCGGACGTGCTCCTGTTCATCGACAACATCTTCCGGTTCACGCAGGCCGGCTCCGAGGTGTCGGCGCTCCTCGGCCGCATGCCGTCCGCGGTGGGCTACCAGCCCACGCTCGGCACGGAGATGGGTGACCTCCAGGAGCGCATCACGTCGACGACGACGGGCTCGGTGACGTCGATCCAGGCGATCTACGTGCCCGCCGACGACTACACGGATCCGGCGCCGGCCACGGCGTTCACCCACCTCGACTCGACGACGAACCTCTCCCGAGGCATCGCCGAGAAGGGCATCTACCCCGCCGTGGATCCGCTGGAGTCCACCAGCCGCATCATGGACCCGCACATCCTCGGTCACGAGCACTACGCCGTCGCTCAGCGCGTGAAGATCACGCTCCAGCGCTACAAGGATCTGCAGGACATCATCGCGATCCTCGGCATGGACGAGCTCTCGGAAGACGACAAGCTCGTGGTGCAGCGCGCGCGGAAGATCGAGCGTTTCCTCTCCCAGCCGTTCCACGTGGCCGAGCAGTTCACCGGCTTCGAGGGCAAGTACGTGAAGCTGGAGGACACGATCCGCTCGTTCAAGGGCGTGGTCGACGGCGAGTTCGATCACCTTCCGGAGCAGGCCTTCATGTACGTCGGCACGATCGAGGAAGCCGTCGCGAAGGCCGAGAAGCTCCAGGCGAAGGCGTAGTCGACATGGCGCTGCACTGCACGATCGTCACGCCGGAGAAGGCGATCCTCGACGTGGAAGCGGAGCGGGTCACCGTTCCCGGTCACGACGGCGAGATCGGCATCCTGCCGCGACACGCCCGGCTGCTCGCGAAGCTCGGAGTCGGCGTGCTCAAGGTGACGTCCGGCGGCCGGACGCAGGAGCTGTTCGTGGAAGGCGGGTTCGTGCAGGTCGCCGACGACAAGGTGACCGTGCTCACCGACTCCGCGAAGCCGATCCAGGACGTGGACGTGAAGTCCGCCGAGTCGCTCGTGGACGAGCTGCGCGGCAAGGGGCGCGGCAAGGAGTTCGCCGCGGCCAAGCACCGTTACCTCACGATGAAGCGGATCAAGGACCGGTTCAACCGGTCCTGATCCCGCTCGGTCCTAGCGCGCGCACGGGGTCGGCGTGTAAGCCTCGCGGGCGCGCCGCCGGGCCGGAATCGCGGCCCGCACGTCCCGCCGGACCCGCGACTTCTCCAGATAGGGTGTCGCCACCGCCACGAGGCTGACGCCGGTCGGGAAGCCCACGCGGCTCTCGACCTGGCGGTACCAGGCGTCGAGCGCGCCGTCCCACCAGTGGTGCTCCTCGGTCGGGGTCCGATCCGATTTCCGCAGGACGCGATCACAGAGCGCGGCGGGAACGCCGAGCGCGTTCCAGTGGCGGAGCCGGAGCGTGCGAAGCCCCGCCTCCTCCAGCGACTCGCGAAGCGAGACGGGATCGTAGCGACGCGGCACCGTGGTGAGCCGGGCGCCCTGCTCGCGCACCCAGTCGCCGGAGCGGACCCGCACCACGAGCCGCCCCTCCGGCGCGAGCACCGCCTGCAGGCGTTCGAGCACGCCGACGTCGTCGCGGAAGCGATCGAGACCGTCGAGGCACACGACGTTGCGGACGGATCGCCGCCCGATGCCGAGCTCCTGGCGCTCCGGATCGCGGCAGATCGTGCGCACGGTGACCCCGCGCTCGCGCGAGACGGACTCCAGCGCGGCGAGGCGGCGGCTGCTCCAGTCCAGCGCGATCACGTCGTGGTTGCGGGCGGCCCGGAGCACGACCTCGGAGCAGCCGAGGACGAGCACGGGGCCGGGGACGAGCTGCGAGCACAGGAACCCGGGCAGGTTCCGCGCGCCCGCGGCGGTCTCGCCGAGCGCCGCCGACGTCAGAAACGGTTCATCCGCATGCCAGCACATGGATCGGGCCTCCAGACGCTCCGCATCCTACCACTCGGGGGCCTGCTCGGGGACCACGGGACCGAGGGCCGTCCGGACCTCCAGCACCCAGCCCGTCCAGCGCCGGATGAGGGTCCGCGCGGTCCAGCGCGCTCGCCCGCGGGCCGGATCGTGAACGACCCAGCCGGCTCCGGGTTCCCGCCCCTCCAGCACCACGAAGTGGTTGCCGTCCACGTGCAGCAGGGCGGGCACCGCGAGGGATCGCAGGCGACGTCGATCCGCGCGCCGCGCCCGCGCGTGCAGTCCGCACCGCCGGGCCTCGGTCGCGAGATCCTCGAGGCGGCAGCCACGAAGCCCCGGCCGCAGCGGCGAGGCCGGATCCGGATAGGCGGCCGGCACGCCGAGTCGGCGCAGGCAGTGTGCGAGCGCGGCCGGGCCGCAGTCGTTGCCGGCCCGCTGATAAACGTCGTCCATGCGGGGGCGTTCCGCAAGACCCGGGCCCCCGAGCGGGGTGCAGGCGACCGGCGGACAGGGCCTCCGGACCACCTGAGACGCCCGCCGGCGGCATCCTCGCGCCCTACGGTGTCACCCGTCGGCGCGTCTCCGGAAACCGGCGGTGTCGTCTCCGCACGTTTCCGCTAGAGTCGCCGGTCGACCGAGGATTCGAACCCGGGGGAACCCATGGAATTCACGAAGCTCCGACTCGAGACCCGGGACCACGTGGCCCGCCTGACCGTCGACCGCCCCGAGGCGCGCAACGCGCTGGACGCCGAGACCGTGGCCGAGTTCCACCGGGCGCTCGATCAGCTCGAGGCGGATCCCGAGCTGCGGGTGCTGATCGTGACCGGGGGCGGCGACAAGGTGTTCGTGGCCGGCGCCGACGTGCGCACGCTGCTCGCGCGCACGAACCTCGACGTGCTCGCCGCCGGCAACAACCGTCTGTTCGCCCGGCTCGAGGCGGTGTCCTTCCCCACGATCGCCGCGATCAACGGCTGGGCGCTCGGCGGCGGCCTGGAGCTCGCGCTCGCGTGCGACATCCGGCTCGCGGCCGACCACGCGAAGCTCGGCCTCCCGGAGACGGGCCTCGGCATCATCCCGGGTGCCGGCGGCACGCAGCGCCTGCCGCGCATCGTGGGCCTCGGCAACGCGAAGGAGATGGTGCTCGCGGGCACGATCCACGACGCGGAGGCCGCGCTCCGCATCGGCCTCGTGAACCGGGTGGTGCCCGGCGCGAGCCTGCTCGAGGAGGCGGAGAAGCTCGCCGGCAAGATCGCGTCGCGGGCCCCGGTCGCGCTGCGCCTCGCGAAGCTCGCGCTCGCGGCCTCCGCGAACGTCCCGCAGGACTTCGGCGCCCAGTTCGAGGTCGTGGCGCAGACCGTGCTGAACTCGACGTCCGACATCAAGGAAGGCATGACGGCGTTCCTCGAAAAGCGCGAGGCGAAGTTCCGCGGCGAGTAGCGGCCGCGCGAGCCGGTGGGCCGCGCGGGCCGGCCGGCGACGCGATCGCAACTTTCGGGCGATTCCGGCGTACTCTGGTAGCGGCAGCCCGAACGCCGCGCGGAGCGGCCCGAGGAGGACTCCATGACCGACGCCACCACCCTCGAGACCGTGCTCGCGATCCTCGTGGGGATCGGACTGAGCGCCGCGGTGGGCCTGCGGATCTTCGCGCCGTTTCTCGTGATGTCGATCGCGGCACGCGCCGGATTGCTCGGCCTCGCCTCCGGCTTCGAATGGATCGGCACCACGCCGGCGCTGATCGCGTTCGGTCTCGCGACCGCGCTCGAGATCGTGGCCTACTGGATCCCGTGGGTCGACCACGCGCTCGACGTGATTGCCGCCCCCGTCACCGTGATCGCCGGCATCCTGGCGACCGCGAGCGTGGTGACGGACATGTCACCGTTCCTCAAATGGACGATCGCGGTGATCGCGGGCGGCGGCGCGGCCGGCCTGCTGCACGGCGGCACCGCGATCGCGCGCACGGGTTCCACCGCGACGACCGGCGGTCTCGCGAATCCGATCTTCTCCACGCTGGAGTCCGCCGGCGCGATCCTGGGCGCGGTGCTCGCGATCCTCGCACCGTTGATCGCGATCGGTTTCCTGGTAGCGGTCGCGTTCTTGGTTCGCCGTGTGTTCCGGCGTCGGTCGCGGCGGGAACCGGCGCTCGGATAAGCGATCGAGGATACAACTTTTTTCTTGATCTCGCCCCCCCCCCGGTGGGGCAGGATGGTCCCGTCGTTGATGTGAGAGGCGCAGCCCCCGCGCCGACCCGCGCTTTCCTCGGCGCGGGTTCCGTCAGCTGCCGGGAGGTGTCGAGGTGAAACGAACCAGGCACGACCGACCGAGCGCTCATCCGTACCAGTCGTTCTCGCGCGTGATCGCGATCGTAGCCGCACTGGCGGTCCTCGTGATCTCGATCGCTCGGGCTTCGGACTATCGCTACGAGCCGTACCAGCAGCCCACGTCGACTGTCTCCGGTTGGGGAGGGACACTGGCGAAGCAAATCGCCTTCGGGCGCGGCGGCGTCGATCTCCATCTCATCGGCCGCGAGTGGGTCGCCGGCGAGAACATGAACTTCGCACGCGGGGTGCACTACACCTACGACAACTCTTCGTGGTCGCGGCACGTATTCGCTCCCGACCCCACAGGAACCTGGGATGAAAACGGTCGCCACAGTACGGACTTTCGATTCGTGGTCGACTCGAACGATGACGTGCATGTCGTCCACGAAGCCAAGTACTACATCGACTCGACGATGGTCCACATCGGCTACAAGACGTCCGCGGACACCGCATCCTGGAATCCGGCGAACTTTCCGCACCTGATTCTCTTGGGCGTGTCACCCCGCATGGCGATACACGAATCGGCAACCGACACGACGCTGCACGTCGTGTTCAGCAGCGCTGACACCTCGAATGCCACGGTATCGTGGGCCACTCACGCCATGAGATCGCTGCACGATCCCATCTCGTCGTGGTCCGTTTCGTATGTCACGACACAGTTCTATCCATCGGCTGCCTACGGCTCCGTTCTCGTGGGCGGCGATGGTGTGGTTCACATCTACGGCAGCGATGGCGGCCCCTGCACGGGAGGGCAGGACAAAGTCTTTCGAATGTACCACGCGTCTGGAACGCCACCGAGTTCCGGAACGTGGACACTCGACACCGGACCGACCGAAATCGACGAGTTCACGCAGGTCGACGGGTGCTTCACTCTGCCTTTCGCTGGCGAAGGATCGGAGTCGCAGGACGATTCCGCGGGATCGGGAGACGTGTTCTGTCTCGCGTGGACACGGCTCGAGGATCCCGCCTCGATGGGCGCTCCCCAGGAGCAGACGATCGGTGTCCGAGTGCTGGACGCGAGTACGAACCCCTACACTTGGTACCCTCCGCTCACCACCGAGGCATTCCGACTATCCGCCGTCGGCGACTCCATCAACTCCGGTCAGCCGACCGTGGCGGTCGACGGCTCGACGTTCCACGTGTTCTGGCAAGACATCGTGGACGGCCGGAGGCGGCTCATGCACCGCTTCAACAGCACGCCGACCGATACAACGACCTGGAGCCCGACGATGGAGGTGTTCCCGGACCTCCCGGGAGATGCCAAGCGACCCACGGCAGTCGCGGCGTCGGGGACGGTGCACACAGTCGCATCGGGCGACACCGAGGGCTGGTACCGCACGGGAAGCACGTTCTCGGGCTTCAGCTTCTCGGCCAACACCACGACCACCGCGAGCGCCGGCGTCTACTTCCTGGAAGGGGATCTGGAAGTCCCCTCCACGTCCACCCTGTCCCTTCCGGAGGGCACGACGTTGTCCTTCGCCCGCGCCGAGGACTACGTGCACGCTCCGGCGTGGGGAGCGCGACGATAGCCGAGCGGAACTCAAGGTCCTGGGACGGTTCATCTCCGACGGCGACTCGAGTGCCCCGGTTCTCTTGAGCAGTCCCGGTCACGCGGCCGGGACCTGGGGCGGAGCGATCTTCGACCTCTCAGGATGCGAGGACACCGCCTACGGGTACTTCGGAACGTTCGAGCCGGTGTCCGACATCCACGACACGCACATCGAGTTCGGGGAGAAGGGGATCTCGCTCGAGAACTTCGGCGCTCCCCGGCTCGCGGACGTCACGTTCTCCGAGATCGCCAACGACCGGGAGATCTACCTCGACAGCACGGACGTTTTCCTACCCGCGGGCCACTTCGGCAGCGGGACCTGCAGCGGCCACGTCGACACCTCGTTCGGAGGAACATGGTCGCTCGGGCCCGGCACGCATGTCGTGGCGGCCAATGCCTCCACGAACGACGCGACCTGGATCGGCACCTCGGGCAAGTCGGACCTGGTCGCCGACGCGACGTTCGAGGCCCTGGGCGCCGAGGGCGATTCGGTGTTCCTCCGGCCCGACTCCGGCGACGCCGGCGGCGACAACTGGGGCGGCCTCACGCTCGGCGCTGCCGCCGTCAACAGCTGGATCGAGTACACGTCGATCGGGTACGCCGCGAACCCGGTATTCACGTACTACCCGGACTTCGTGCGGATCTGGAACAGCCGCATCCATGACTTCGCCGAGACGGGCCTCTGGGCCAAGAAGTCGATCGGGGACGGGTTGTGGGTCGAGGATGTGGTCGTGGAGCGCGGGAGCGCGCTGGACTCAGAGGCCGGCAATCTCGGGGTGTTTCTTGATGAGACTGATGAGGCGATCGTGAAGGGATCCACCGTAGATCTGACCGGCCTTGATGACCTGACGGCGGGAACCGGCGTGCTCGCTCAGTTCAGCAAGACGTTCTGCCAATCCACCACGAACGAGCCTCGCATCCTAAGCATCGAGGGATGCCTCATTGAAGGCCCCTCAAGCAGCCAGACAGTCGATCACACCGGCCTGGAGGCGACTTGGCTGTGCGGCGCCGACGGATACCGGGACATCGAGATCTTGCGCAACGGCATCTACGACTGGGCCGAACTCGGCATGGACTTCTTTCAGTCCGCCGACGTGCAGATCACCTGCAACCACGTGATCGGGTGCGATCGCGGCGTGGACATCTACCGCGACTCCGATCCGACGGGCACCTCGCTGCGCTTCAAGTACAACAGGTTCGAGGCGCTCGAGCCGGACACAGCGCTCTTCGCGCTCCGAACCTCGGACGCAGAGAAGGTGAAGCTCGGCCCCTCGAACTTCCTGCGCGGAGATAATCGACTGGACGTGAACCAGAGTCTCACGCGGTTCATCTTCGAGAACGACACCGACTCGACCAAGGTCCTCAATGCGACCTACAACTACTGGCTGGGGAGCGGTGCGCTCTTCGGTAATGCGGACTCCATTGTGAGCCGCATCTACTCGCCGGATTCGACATTCGACATCTCGAACTTCGTGACTCCCGGGAACGAAGAGATGATCGCGTGCGATTCCACGGTCCCCGCCCCCGACTCGTCGGCGGCGACCAGGCGTCGGCTAGCTCCGACTCGACCGGAAGATCGGCCCACAAGCCTCGACGAAGTTCGCGCGTTTTCGCTGGGGACTGCGTTTCCGAATCCGAACCGAGGTGGTGTGCGCCTCGATCTTCGGATTCCTGCGGACCGCACGGGCGAATGGTCGCTGCAGGTCTACGATGTGGCCGGGCGACGTGTTCTGAGACGAGTTCAGCAGATTGCAGCACCCGGAGCGTATGTCGTGGATTGGGACGGCGCCAACCAGGACGGAAGAAGC